>NZ_CM195534.1:585000-4794383 GCF_043194795.2 Xanthobacter pseudotagetidis
CAGGACAGCACCGGGATCTGCACCGCCAGCACGCGGTTCACCGTGTCCCGCATGCCGGAGACCTCGGCCTCGATGCGGGTGTAGCTCTGGATCACCGCCACGTTGCCCAGCGCGTCCGAGGTGCGCTCGGCGAGGTCGGAATTGTAGGCTTCCACCTCGCGCTGCATGGTCTCGGTGCGGCGGATGACGAAGGCGGTGACGATGCCGAACACCACCATCAGCACGATCAGAACCAGGCCGAGGCGCCAGTTGATGTAGATGCCCACCGGCACCAGCACCAATAGCGAGATGATGGCGGCGCAGTCGTCGCGGAAGAAGGAGAGCCACAGGCCCCAGAGCGCGTCCACGCCCTCCAGCATCACCTTGAGCAGGCGGCCCGAATGGGTCTCGCCGTGATAGCTCATGGGCAGCTGGAGCACGTGCTCGAAATACTGCGCCAGCACGCCGAGCCGCCGCCGGTGCGAGAGCCGGTCGGCATGGAGCGAGATCATGACGCCGGCGCCGATATTGAACAGGCCGAACCCCACCCAGGCGGCGAGCAGCGGCGTGAGGTCCCCGAAGCTGGGGATGCGGCCGGCCGCCTGGGCGCCGGACAGCGCCTCGACGATGCGTCCGAACAGGATCGGCTCGGCGAACTGCGCGATGGCGAGCAGCAGGTTCGAGACCAGGAGGATGGCGCCCATCTTGGCCTGCGGGCCGAGGAGGGCGATGGTACGTGCGTAGATGCGTAGCAGGTTCATGGGGGGTCGGGCCGGCGGGTCGGATGGATGAGATGAGCGCCCTCATGCGCCGCGCACAAGCGTCAACGTTGCGGGAGTAGCGCTTTTTCCGTCCTGCGTGTTTCGCAAGCGACAGGCGCCGCGCCGAAGGGCCACTCTTTCCCGCGCACCATGCGCCTGCTAGAAGCCGCCATGGCTTTCAGGATGAACCGGCGGCGCATAGGTCCCACGCAGCGAATTATCGGCCCGGCACCCCGCCGGCGCGCCTGAGCGCGCGCGGGGGCTGCCGGGCAAGCGCGCATCATTCCCAAGCCCCCTTTTCGCCGAGCGGCCCCGCCCCATGACCGACAAGACCACCGACGCCACCGATTATTCCAAGACCCTGCTGCTGCCGCAGACCGACTTCCCCATGCGCGGCGGCCTGCCGCAGAAGGAGCCGGAGCTGCTGGCGCGCTGGAAGCGGCTCGACCTCTATTCCCGTCTGCGCGAGAAGGGCCGCGGCCGCGACCGCTTCGTGCTGCACGACGGCCCGCCTTACGCCAACGGCAACATCCATATCGGCCACGCGCTCAACAAGATCCTGAAGGACGTGGTGACGCGCTCCCAGCAGATGCTGGGCTTCGACAGCAACTACGTGCCCGGCTGGGACTGCCACGGCCTGCCCATCGAGTGGAAGATCGAGGAGGAGAACTACCGCAAGAAGGGCAAGGCCAAGCCCGACTTCTCGGACGCCGCCGCCATGGTCGCCTTCCGCCAGGAATGTCGCGCCTATGCCGAGCACTGGCTCGACGTGCAGCGCGAGGAGTTCAAGCGCCTGGGCGTGGAAGGCGACTGGGACCACCCCTATTCCACCATGGCCTACATGGCGGAAGCCCAGATCGCCCGCGAGATCATGAAGTTCGCGCAGAACGGCCTGCTCTATCGCGGCTCGAAGCCGGTGATGTGGTCGGTGGTGGAGAAGACCGCCTTGGCCGAGGCCGAGGTGGAGTACCAGGACTTCACCTCGGATACGGTGTGGGTGAAGTTTCCGGTGCGCGCCGGCGGCGACCTTGAGGGCGCGGCCGTGGTCATCTGGACCACCACGCCCTGGACCATGCCGGGCAACCGCGCCATCTCTTTCTCGCAGAAGATCGCCTATGGCCTGTTCGAGGTCACCGAGGCGCCGGACGACAATTGGGCGAAGCCGGGCGACAGGCTGATCCTCGCCGACAAGCTGGCCGAGGAGGTGTTCCGGCAGGCGCGCGTCACCGGCTTCAAGAAGCTGCGCGACGTGGCGACGGCGGAGCTCTGCGAGCTCCAATGCTTCCATCCGCTCGCCGCCCTCGACCTCGGCGGCTATCAGTTCAAGGTCCCGCTCATCGACTCCGATCACGTCACCGACGATGCCGGCACCGGCTTCGTCCACACGGCGCCGGGTCACGGCCGCGAGGATTTCGAGGCCTGGGTGAGCCATCGCCGCTTCCTGGAGGAGCGCGGCATCAGTCCGGCGATCCCCTATACGGTGGACGAGGATAGCCTCTACACGTCGCAGGCGCCCGGCTTCGAAGGCCGGCGCGTCATCACCGAGAAAGGCGAGAAGGGCGATGCCAACGGCGCCGTCATCGAGGCGCTGGTCAAGGCCGGCAATTTGCTCGCGCGGGGGCGAGTGAAGCACCAGTATCCCCATTCCTGGCGCTCCAAGAAGCCGGTGATCTTCCGCAACACGCCGCAATGGTTCATCGCCATGGACCAGGATTTCGCGCTGCCGTCGCCATCCGGCGCGGCGCACGGCGCCGTTCCTCCTCCCCACCTCTCCCCCGTTCCCCCTCCCCACCCCTCCCCCGCAAGCGGGAGAGGGAGCGCGGAGGCGCCCGCTACCAATGCTCCTGATACCCTGCGCGAGCGGGCCCTTGCCGGCATCAAGGCGGTGGAATGGGTGCCGGCGGCGGGCGAGAACCGCATCACCGGTATGATCGAGAGCCGCCCCGACTGGGTGGTCTCGCGCCAGCGCGCCTGGGGCGTGCCCATCGCCGTGTTCATCACCGACAATGGCGACGGCACCGTCACCATCCTCAAGGACCCGGAGGTCAACGCCCGCATCGCCGACGCCTTCGCGGCCGAGGGGGCGGACGCCTGGTTCCGCGAGGGCGCGCGCGAGCGCTTCCTCGGCGCGCGCGCCGGCGAGGGCTGGCGGAAGGTCGACGACGTGCTCGACGTGTGGTTCGACTCAGGCTCCACCCACGCCTTTACGCTGGAGGTGCGCCCCGACCTCAAGGCCGCGCGCCCGCCCGAGGGCCGCGACCGGGTGATGTATCTGGAAGGCTCGGACCAGCATCGCGGCTGGTTCCACTCCTCGCTGCTCGAGAGCTGCGGCACCCGCGGCCGCCCGCCTTATGACGTGGTGCTGACCCACGGCTTCGTGCTCGACGAGGACGGGCGCAAGATGTCCAAGTCGCTGGGCAACGTGGTGGCGCCGCAGGAGGTCATCAAGCAGTCCGGCGCCGACATCCTGCGCCTGTGGGTGTGCGCCTCCGACTATTCCGACGACCTCAGGATCGGCCCGGAGATCCTCAAGACCACGGCCGACACCTATCGCAAGCTGCGCAACACCATCCGCTGGCTGCTCGGCTCGCTGCACCACTACCGCCCCTCCGAGCGGGTGGCGTTCGCCGGCATGCCGTCACTGGAGCGCTTCATCCTGCACCGGCTCGCCGAGCTGGACGGCGAGGTGCGCGCCGCCTATGCCGCCTTCGACTACAAGAAGGTGCACGCGCTGCTCACCCAGTTCATGAACATCGAGCTTTCCGCCTTCTATTTCGACGTGCGCAAGGACGCGCTCTATTGCGACCCGCTCTCCTCGGTGACGCGGCGCGCCTGCCTCACGGTGCTGGACGAGGTGTTCAACCGCGTGGTCGCCTGGCTGGCGCCGATCCTGTGCTTCACCTGCGAGGAGGCCTATCTCGCCCGCACCGGCGACGAGGCGGCCTCGATCCATCTCCAGACCTTCCCCGCCACCCCGGCGGACTGGCGCGA
Source organism: Xanthobacter pseudotagetidis (assembly GCF_043194795.2). Classification (NCBI taxonomy): domain Bacteria; kingdom Pseudomonadati; phylum Pseudomonadota; class Alphaproteobacteria; order Hyphomicrobiales; family Xanthobacteraceae; genus Xanthobacter; species Xanthobacter pseudotagetidis. Next base: position 588,732 of record NZ_CM195534.1, read on the forward strand.
CGACGCGCTGGCGGACCAGTGGCGCCGGGTGCGCCTCGTGCGCCGGGTGGTGCTCGGGGCGCTGGAGGTGGAGCGCGCGGCCAAGCGCATCGGCTCCTCCCTGGAGGCGGCGCCGCGCGTCCATGTGGCCGATCCGGCGCTGGCCGAGGCGCTGGAGCGGCTCGATCTCGCGGAGATCTGCATCACCTCCGACGCCGTGCTGCTGAAGGACGAGGGGCCGCAGGACGCCTTCCGCCTCGCCGAGGTGCCGGGCGTCGCCGTGGAGCCGGCGCTGGCGCAGGGCAGGAAGTGCGCCCGCTCCTGGAAGATCTCGCCCCAGGTGGGCAGCGATCCCGAGTTTCCCGACGTGACGCCGCGCGATGCGGCGGCGCTGCGGGAATTCAACGCCGCCCGCGCGGCGGCGCAGTAGCATGGCCGCCGCCGCGCCCGAGGCCGGGGGGGCGGGCCGCCATCTGCGGCTCGGCCTGATGGTCGCCTTCCTGGCTCTGGTGCTCGACCAGGCGAGCAAGACCGCGGTGCTTCACTGGTCGTTCGGCTGGAGCGCGCAGCTTTATCCCGTCACGCCGTTCCTGGATTTCGTGGCGCTGTGGAACTACGGCATCAGCTACGGCCTGTTTCCGCAGGGGGAGCAGGGGCGGTGGGTGCTGGTGGCGGTGAAGGTGGTGGCGGCGCTGCTGTTCGCGGTGTGGCTCTCGCGCACGCACCGGCGGCTCGACGCGGTGGCTCTCGGCCTGTTGATCGGCGGCGCCATCGGCAATGCGGTGGACCGGGTGGTGTACGGGGCGGTGTTCGATTTCGTGTCGCTGCACGCCTTCGGCTACCGCTGGTACGTGTTTAACCTTGCCGATGTGGCTGTCGTTGTGGGCGTCGGCCTGCTCCTGTACGATACCGTCTTCAGTCGCGCCTCAAAATCGCCGCCCTCGGACGCACCATAGCCGGCGCGAAAAGGTCCGATGAGCGCGATCGGCCCCGTCTGGCATGGCCGGGACGCCAACCGAGAGCGCGAGCCGCAGAGGAACGAGCCCATGCGCATGAGCACGGCGACAATTCTGGAGGCCGCCCGGCAGGCGGCGCGCCGCAGCCTGCTGCCGTCGACATTCGGCGGATCGGGCTTCGCGACGCTCGCCTTGGCCGCGAGCCTCAGCGCGGTGCCGCAGGCACCCGCCGCGGCGCAGAGCTTCGAATCCGATTTCCTCAAGAACACCATGCAGATGCTGGGCCTGACCGAGGAAGAGGAAAAGCCCGACATCGACTATCGCGAGCGCGCGCCGCTGGTGGTTCCGCCGACGACCCCGGAGAGCCTGCCGCCGCCGACCACCAGCACCGCGGCCGCCAACCCCAACTGGCCCAAGGACCCCGACCTCGCGCGGCAGAAGGCGCGGGCCGCCGCGTCCAGGGCGCCGATCGTGCGCGACGATCCCGGTCAGCCGCTGATGCCGTCCGAGCTCAACAAGGGCCGTCGCAAGACCGCGCCCACCTATGCGAACAACGATCCGGTCGCCACCGGCTCGAAGCGGGACGAGGTCATGCCGAACGAGCTCGGCTTCAAGGGGTGGGGCGGCATCGGCAGCTCCGATCCCTGGAAGGACAAGCCGATCACCTTCAACGGCGAGCCCGATCGTGAGAGCCTCGTGCAGCCGCCGCCCGGCTACCAGACCCCGGCCCCGAACGCGCCCTACGGCGTGGTGGAGAAGAAGAAGGAAGCCTTCAAGATTCCCAACTTCTTCGACCTCCAGAACAATTGACCGCCGGCAGGCGGCGCGGGGCGCTATATCGCTGCCGGAGCCGCCGCTGGACCTGCGCGCGCGCCTTGGCCCCGTGTCCCCGTGGCCGCCAGCGCCGGTATGCCTGAGAGATTCGCAACGTGTTGATGAGCCGGATTGCCATGGTCGCCATTCTTGCCGCGGGCGCCGCCGTCGCCGCGCCCCGTCTTGCCGACGCCGCAGGACCAAAGATCACCCAGTTCCGCCTGGACAACGGGCTCGAGGTGATGGTGATCCCGGATCACCGCACCCCGGTGGTCACCCACATGGTCTGGTACAAGGTGGGCTCGGCGGACGAGCAGGCGGGAAAGTCGGGCATCGCCCACTTTCTTGAGCATCTGATGTTCAAGGGCACCGAGGCCCATCCGCAAGGCGAGTTCTCCGACACCGTGGCACGCCTCGGCGGCCAGGAGAACGCCTTCACCTCCACCGACTACACCGCCTATTTCCAGCGCGTCGCCAAGCAGCACCTGGAGAAGGTGATGGGGTTCGAGGCCGACCGCATGACCGGCCTCAAGCTCTCCGACGAGGTGGTGCTGCCCGAGCGCGACGTGGTGCTGGAGGAGCGCCGCATGCGCACCGACAGCCAGCCCGGCGCCCGCCTGTCGGAGGCGATGCAGGCGGCGAGCTACGTCAACCATCCCTACCAGCACCCGATCATCGGCTGGGAGCACGAGATCAAGAAGCTCAACCGCGAGGACGCGCTGGCCTTCTACCGGCGCTTCTACGCCCCCAACAACGCGCTCCTGGTGGTGGCCGGCGACGTGACGCCCGATGAGGTGCGCGCCCTGGCCGAGAAGACCTACGGCAAGGTCGCGCGCGCCGACACCCCGCCGCGCGAGCGCCCGCAGGAGCCGGAGCCGCAGGTCCAGCGCCGGGTCCAGCTCGCCGACGCGCGCGTCGCCCAGCCGAGCCTGTCCCGGTCCTATTTGGTGCCGTCCTACCGCACGGCGGCGCCGCGCGAGGCCGAGGCCCTGGAGGTGCTGTCCCAGATTCTCGGCGGCGACCAGACCGGCCGCCTCTACCGCAAGCTGGTGGTGGAGAAGGGTCTCGCCGCCGGCGCCGGGGGCTGGTATCAGGGCACGTCCTACGACCCCACCCGCTTCGCGGTCTCGGCCACCCCCCGGCCGGGCGTGAGCCTGGAGGACCTGGAGGCCGCCCTCGACGCGGTGATCGCCGAGATCGCCGACAAGGGCGTGGACGAGCTGGAGCTGGCCCGCGCCAAGACCCAGCTCACCGCCGACGCCATCTATTCCCAGGACAATCAGGCGACGCTGGCGCGCATCTACGGCGCCGCCTGGGCCACCGGTCAGAGCGCGGACGACGTGCGCGAATGGCCGGCGCGCGTGAAGTCGGTCACCGCGGATGACGTGAAACAGGCGGCGCAGCGCTATCTGGTTCTCGACCGCGCGGTCACGGGCTACCTTAAGCCCGCGGCGGCCAAGAAGGACGACCGCTCGTGAGAGCCTTCGCCCGCCTCGCGGCGACGCGCCTCGGCGTTCCTTTCCTGCCGATCATGATGGTGACGATGGCCCTTTCCCTCCTGTCCGCCACCGCGGCCCAGTCCCAGTCGAGCCGCATCACCGAGGTGACGAGCCCCGGCGGCATCAAGGCCTGGCTGGTGCACGATACCACGCTGCCGCTGATCGCCATGGAGTTCGCCTTCCTCGGCGGCGCGGCGCAGGACGGGGCGAAGACGCCGGGCCTTGCCAACCTCACGGCCGCGCTGCTCGACGAGGGCGCGGGCGACCTCGACGCCCAGGCATTCCAGAGCGCGCTCGCCGATGCCGCGGTGGAGCTGCGCTTCGACACCGGCCGCGACGAGACCCGCGGCTCGCTGCGCACGCTCTCCGAGAACAAGGACAAGGCCTTCGACCTGCTGCGCCTCGCCGTGACGGCGCCGCGCTTCGACGAGGAGGCCATCAACCGGGTGCGCGAGGCGCAGATGGCGGTGCTGCGGCGCCGGTCCACCGATCCCAACTCCATCGCCAACGAGCGCTGGTTCGCGCTCGCCTTCCCTGACCACGCCTATGGCCGCCCCGTGGACGGCACGCTCACCAGCCTGCCGGCGCTCACCCGCGCCGACCTGAAGGCGTTCGCGGCGCGCACGCTCGCCCGCTCGAACCTCCGGGTCGCGGTGGTGGGCGACATCACCGCCGAGGAGCTCGGCCGCCGGCTCGACGCCGTGTTCGGGGCCCTCCCGGCCAAGGCCGACCTCGCCCCCGTCGCCGACGTGACGCCGAAGGACCTCGGCACCACCGACGTCATCCCCCTGGACACGCCGCAGTCGGTGATCGTCATGGGCACCGTGGGCCTGGAGCGGCCCGACCCGGACTTCATGGCCGCCTACGTGCTCAACCACATCCTCGGCGGCAGCGCCTTCTCCTCGCGCCTGTTCAAGGAAGTGCGCGAGGCGCGCGGGCTCGCTTACTCGGTTTATTCCTACCAGGTGGCCCTCAACCATGTGGGGCTCTGGTTCGCCGGCACCGCCACCAAGAACGACCGTGCGGCCGAGTCCATCGCTTTGATCCAGAGCGAGTTCCGGCGCATCCTCGACGAGGGGCCGACCGAGGCCGAGCTCCAGGAGGCGAAGAGCTTCCTCGTGGGCAGCTACGCCCTGCGCTTCGACACCTCCTCGAAGGTGGCGGGCCAGCTCTTGCAGATCCAGCTCGACGATCTCGGCATCGACTATATCGACAAGCGCAACGCGCTCATCGAGCAGGTCTCGGTGGAGGACCTCAAGCGCGTCGCCACGCGCCTCACCGACGCCCGCAAGGCGCTGGTGGTGGTGGTCGGACGCCCGGCCGGCCTGTCCGGCGGCTAGGACCGGCGCCGCTCGGCCGGCATCGCAAACCGGGCGGAAATCGCGTTCTCTTTCTGGCTCTTTCTTGGCGTTCGAGCGTGGTCCGGGGCCGCGGCGTGGGCGCCGGCCGCGGCTAACCATGATGGCAGGTTCGCCCGCCGGAAGCTGCGTCACCGGCTAAAGGTGTTTCGGCTCGCGCGCGCTTCTTGCTATAACGCCCGCCGGGCAGGGCAGAGCCTTGGGAGTGGAGCGGGAATGGCCCTTGGAACGGACGCCGTGCTGACGCGCGGGACCGAGGACAGGCGCGAGCGGAATTCGTTCAGCGCGGCTCAGGCCGTGCCGGCGGCGTTCGCGGCGCTGGCCCTCGCGCTTGCCGGGTGCGCCTCCGGCGAGGGGCTGGACGGCGCCTTCGGTGCCCAGGACGTGGGCGTCGCCAGCTCCGGCACCAGCGCCGGCGTCTCCAGCACGCCCGGCGTACTGACCGTCGGCTCCGGCCCCAACGCGGTCGAGTATGAATGCCCGAAGGTGACGGTGCGCACGGGTGCCTCCACCTGGCAGGTCCAGGCCCGCGAAGGCGGCCTGCGCTACCAGGGGACCATCGGCCAGCTGGCGCGGGAATGCTCCATCTCCGGCGCCTCCATGGCGGTGAAGGTGGGCATCGAGGGCCGCGTGCTGGTGGGCGAGAAGGGCACCGCCGGCGCCCTCGAGGTGCCGATCCGCATCGCCGTGGTCCAGGAAGGCCCGACGCCCAAGACCATCGCCACCAAGTTCTTCGTGCTGCCCCTGGAGATCCCGCAGGGCCAGCCCAGCTCGACCTTCGCCGTGGTGGAGGACCAGCTGACCTTCCCGCTGGTGACGCCGGCCGAGGTCGAGCGCTATGTGATCTATGTGGGCTACGATCCGCAGGGCGAGCCGAAGATCCGCCCGGCCCGGTCCGCCCAGCCGCGCCCGTCCGCCTCGTCGTCGTCGCGGCCGGCGGCGTCGACCTCCAGCGCGCCGGCGAAGCCCAAGCCCGCTGCCGCGCCCGCGAGCGATCCCGGCGCGCCGAAGGACGACGTGTTCGGCCCGCCGCCCTCGGGACCGACGTCGAGCGGCACGCCGTCCTCCGGCGGCTTCGCCCCGCCGCCGTCGTCCTCCTCCTCCACGTCGTCCGGCGGCTTCGCTCCGCCGCCGCGCTGATCGGTCACCGCCCGTGCGGCGGGCCGAAGGGGCCGGAGGCTTCTCGCGCGAAGTGGATACCGCCTCGCGTGAAGAACGTGCGTTACATCAAGGCCAGGTGGGGTTCGGTGTTTCCATGAAACCCTGACTTCTCTAGGCGCTGGCGCGCGGGGCGGCGCCGTCCCTGAGCGCGCGGGCATGGTCGAGTGCCATCTCCAGGCGGTCGTTGCCCCAGAACAGCTCGCCGTCCGCGGTCACGAAGCTCGGCGCCCCGAACACGCCGAGGCTCTTGGCCGCCTCGGTCTCGGCGCGCAGGCGCTCCTTGTTGGCCGGAGCCTCCGCATCGGCGATGATGTCGTCGCAGAAGTGGCCGAGCCCGGCCAGCACCTGGCGCACGGTCTCGCGGTCCGAGATGTCGCGTCCCTGGGCGAACTCGGCGAAGAACACCGCGCGGGAGAAGGCCGGGCGCGAGGCGTCGTCGAGCCATGCGGCCACCCGGGCGGCCAGGAGCGCATGGGCGGGGAACGGCTCGGGCCGCGTGAGGGGCGGCAGGTGGGCGATCCGCGTCAGCCGCTCCATGTCGCGCCACATGTGGGCGCGCTTCAGAGGCAGCGTGTTGAAGGGCGAATCCACATAGCCCTGCGCCTGGAAGATGGGGCCGAGCAGGAACGGCCGCCAGCGCACCGCGACCCCCGCGCCCTCCGCCACCGCCGCGATGCGCATGGCGGCGAGATAGGAATAAGGCGAGGCGAACTCGTAGAAGAAATCGAGCGATGCCCCGGACATGCGGGCCTCCACCTGTTTCGTTTCGATGAAGTGTCCCGCGCCGGCCGGCCGGGTTCAAGCGCGTCCGACGCAGGGCGGCTTTGCGCGGGCGCGCGGTTGGTCTATCGCAATTCGGGTCCGCCGCGATCCCGCGCGCCGCGGCCGGCTCGGGAGCCTCCATGTCCGCACCGCCTCCAGACTCGGACCTGCCCGCTGGCGCCGCGCCCGGCGCCAAGACGGCGCCGCCGCGCTCGCCGCCCGGGCTCATCGACCGGCTCCGCGGTTTTCTCGGCTGGAAGCACGCCAAGCTCGGCCTGCGAGCCACCGTCGCCGCGGTCGCGGCCTACGGGCTCGCCTATGGGCTCGCTCTGCCCAACGGCTACTGGGCGGTACTGACCGCGATCCTGGTGGTGCAGTCGACCATCGGCGCCAGCCTCTCCGTGGCCATGGACCGGGCGTTCGGCACCGTGGTGGGCGGCGTCATCGGCGTCGCGGCGGCCGATCTCGCCGGCCCCTCGGTTCCCCTGACCTTCGTCGCCCTGGCGGTGGGCGTGCTGCTCACCAGCACGCTCGCCGCCCGCTATGCGAGCTTCAAGCTGGCGCCGGTCACGGTGGGCATCGTCCTGCTCTCCGACCCGACCCATGCCGAGCCGCTGCTGTCCGGCCTCCACCGGGTGATGGAGATCGCCATCGGCGGGGTGGTGGGCGTCGCCTGCGCCATCCTGATCCTGCCCGAGCGGGCCCTGGTGAACCTCTTCCCCCATTGCGCCACGGCGCTACGCCTGTCCGGCCGGCTGCTGGAGCTTGGGCGCGATGGCCTGCTCGGGCGCGGGCTCGACCCGGCGGTGATCGACCGGCTGAACGCCGGCGCCCGCAAGGCGCTCAGGGCGGCGGACGCGCGGGTCGCCGATGCCCGCGCCGAGCGGGTGGGCCGGCTCTCCAGCCACGCCGACCCGGCGCCCGTGGTGCGCACCTGCCGGCGCCTGTGGCACTCCGTCATCATCCTCCTGCGCGGCGCCGACCGGCCGCTGGCCGAGCCGCTGGCCGCGCGGATCGGGCCCCATCTCGATGCCGCCGTGACCACGCTGCGCGCCCACATGGAGGCGCTCGCCGCCCGGCTCGACGGCGGGGAGGCCGCTGACTTCGGCCAGACGGTGGCCGCCGCCCGTTCCGCGGTGGCGGCGCTTGAGGCGGAGGCGGAACGCCTCAATGCCGAGGGCGCCCTCGACGCGGCGAGCGGCGAGACGCTGGCGGCGCTGTTCGCGGCGGTTTCGGCCTCGAGCCATGTGGAGGAGAACCTGGAGGACCTCGCCGCCCGCCTCGACGAGGTGACCGGCGCCGAGGGCTGAGGCCGAGAAACAGGCGTTGATTTGGAACGGTCCCGGGCGCAAGGATAGATTATTCTGCGTTGCACAATTTGGGAGAGACCCGTCCATGTCCGCCAGCGCTGCCCTCCGTTCGCCGGCCGCCGCCCCCCTCGATGCGGTGGCCCTCGGCCGCGCGGCCACGGACCGTCTGGAGAAGCTGCTGGCGGAAGCCACCTCCGCCGTCCGCGCGCGGGTGAGCGAGAACGGGCGCCTCTCGCCGGCGCTGCTGGAGGCCGAGCAGCGCGCCACCCACGGCCTCGCCTGGCTCGCGACCTATGTCTTCTCCGTGCGCGAGCTGGTCCATTACGCCGACCGCCTCACCGAGATGGGCAAGTTCGGCGACACCGAGAAGCTGATCGTCCAGATCGGACTCGGCGAGTACGTGGCCCAGATCCTCGGTGGCATCCCCATGAGCCAAGGCGAGACCGTGCGCCTCGCCGACCTCTACGTCTCCGACGAGACGCTGGAGGCGCTGCGCGCCGACCCGGCCGTCTCGGCGCTGGTCGCCCAGGGCAATACGGCGGCGAGCCGCGCCGCGCTCGCCGACATCATCCGCGGCGCCCATCCCGCCGGCACCATCGGCGAGGCCGGCCTCGACGAGACCATGGAGGCCATGCGGACCGAGATGCACCGCTTCGTGGAGGCGGAGGTCGCCCCCCACGCCCACGAATGGCATCTGAAGAACGAGTACATCCCGCTGGAGATCATCGCCCAGCTGTCCGAGATGGGCGTGTTCGGCCTCACCATTCCCGAGGATTTCGGCGGCCTCGGCCTGCCCAAGGAGGCCATGTGCGTGGTCACCGAGGAGCTCTCGCGCGGCTATATCGGCGTCGGCTCGCTGGGCACCCGCTCGGAGATCGCCGCCGAGCTGATCCTCGCCGGCGGCACCGACGACCAGAAGGCGCACTATCTGCCGAAGATCGCCGCCGGCGAGATCCTGCCCACCGCCGTCTTCACCGAGCCCAACACCGGCTCCGACCTCGCCTCGCTCCGCACCCGCGCGGTGAGGGACGGCGATGTCTACAAGGTCAGCGGCAACAAGACCTGGATCACGCATCCGGTGCGCGCCGACGTGATGACGCTGCTGGTGCGCACCAATCCGGCCGAGCCCGGCTACAAGGGCCTGTCCATCCTGCTGGCGGAGAAGCCGCGCGGCACGGACGAGAACCCCTTCCCCGCCGAGGGCATGACCGGGGGCGAGATCGAGGTGCTCGGCTATCGCGGCATGAAGGAGTACGAGATCGGCTTCGACGGCTTCACCGTGCCGGCGGCCAATCTGCTCGGCGGCGAGGAGGGCCAGGGCTTCAAGCAGCTGATGACCACCTTCGAGAGCGCCCGCATCCAGACCGCGGCCCGCGCCGTGGGCGTGGCGCAGGCGGCCATGGAGGTGGGCCTCAAATATGCCGAGGAGCGCATCCAGTTCGGCAAGCCGCTGATCTCCTTCCCCCGCGTCGCCGACAAGATCGTGATGATGGCGGTGGAGACCATGATCGCCCGCCAGATCACCTACTTTGCCGCCCGCGCCAAGGATGAGGGCCGGCGCACCGACCTGGAGGCCGGCATGGCCAAGCTGCTCGGCGCGCGCGTCGCCTGGGCGGCGGCGGACAATGCGCTGCAGATCCACGGCGGCAACGGCTTCGCGCTCGAATATCCGGTCTCCCGCATCCTGTGTGACGCGCGCATCCTCAACATCTTCGAGGGCGCGGCCGAGATCCAGGCCCAGGTGATCGCCCGCCGCCTGCTCGACGGCGGGAACTGAGGGCCGGCGCGCGGCAGGACTTATTTCAGCCGCGCCGCATTGTCCTCCGCATAGGCCCCCAGCGGGCGCGGGGCATGGCCGGTCAGGGCCTCGACGTCGCCGGTGACCCGGGCGGTCCAGCCCTCGCGCACGGGATGGAAGATGGACGCGAGGAAGCGCGCATAGTCCACCGTCAGTCCGGCGCCGACCAGGATGTCCACGAAGGCGTCGTCGCTCACCGGCGCATAGGCGACGGGCCTGCCCGTCACCTGCGCCAGGACGGCGGCGGCCTCGCCATAGTCCAGCGCCTGCGGACCCGTGAGGTTGAAGGCGCGGCCGTCGAAGCGGCCCGAGGTCAGCGCCGCCGCGGCGCTTTCGGCGATGTCGCGGGCGTCGATGAAGCTGGTCTTGCCCTCGGCCGCGGGCACGGCGATGCGGCCGTGGTCGATGCCGGGCTTCCAGAAGGTGTGGAAATTGTCGGCGAACCAGTTCGGCCGCAGGATCACATAAGGCGTGCCCGAGCGCTCCAGCGCCAGCTCCGCCTGGCGGTATGGGATGGCATCGTCGGCGTCGACGCCGAGGGCGGTCATCAGCACCACCTTTGCCTTGCGGGCCGCCGCGGCCCGGATCACCGGCAGGAGGCGGGCGGCGACGTCGACCGAGCCGGTGGGCGCCAGCACGAAGACGCGGTCCACCCCGGCGAAGGCGGCATCGAAGGTCGAGGGGTCGTCGAGATCGAAGGCGACGCCTGGCGCGCCCTCCACGGCCGCTCCCGATCGCGAGGCGGCCTTCACCTGCTCGCCTTTGGCGAGAAGCGCACGCACCAGGGGACGGCCGACATTTCCGTTCGCGGCCAGCACCAGAACCTGACCAGACATGCTCATGCTCCTTGATGGGACGAGGCCGCGCGGGGGTCTCGCATAGGTATCCATTGGAAACTATCTATTGATGGGATACATACGCGCGGCAGAGCGATCCCAAAAGAGAGCACCTGAATCTCACATGGTCACTTCATGGAAACCGCCCGGGAGCGGCGGCGCGGCGGGCGCGGCGGAATGCGTCTTGGCCCGGCCCTACGACGTCTACGAGGCGCGCTGCCCGACGCGGATGGTGCTGGACCGCATCGCCGACAAATGGGCGGTACTGATCCTCGACCGGCTGCGCGCGGGTCCGGTGCGCTTCAACCATCTGCGGCGCGACATCAACGGCATCTCGCAGAAGGTGCTGTCGCAGACATTGAAGAGGCTGGAGCGCGACGGCCTGGTCTCGCGCGCCGTGTTTCCCACGGTTCCGGTGACGGTCGAATACACGCTCACCCCGCTCGGCCACACCCTCACCGACACGGTGGCCGCCATCGCCCATTGGGCCGAGCGCAACATGGACGCGGTCCTCAAGGCCCAGGCCGCGTACGACGCGCGGGCCGGCGCCGGCTGACGGCGGTCAGGCCGGGCGGTCAGGTCGGCGCCGGCGGCGGCAGGTCGATCTCCAGCGCCCGGTGGCCCGTCACCTTGAGGAATGTCTTCAGCGCCTCGGGCGTGAGCACGGTGGTGCGGGTGTTGGTGAGCGGATGGCAGCCGATGGCGGCGGCGCGCATCAGCGCGCGGTCGACCGCCACGTTCACCAGCCGCGCCTCGTCATTGACAAGAGCCAGCAGGCTCACCGATCCGGGCAGGACGCCGAGCATCTCGTAGAGCGCCTCGGGCGAGGCGAAGGAGAGCGAGCCGCGCGCGCCCAAGGGATCGCGCAGCGCCTTGAGGTTGACCGGCGCATCCTCGGCGACGCTCACGAGGAAGTACGTCTTCTTGCCGTCGCGCAGGAACAGGTTCTTGGTCTGGAGGCCGGGCAGGGCGCCGCGCAGCGCCTTGGATTCCGCCACCGTGTGCAGGGGCGGGTGATCGAAGGTCTCGGCCACGATCTGGTGGCGCGCGAGCAGGGCGAGGAGCGAATCGGGATCGTGGGGCATGGACCTGCAAGGCGTTTGACGGACCGCAATAGCCGCAGGTTTGCCCGCTCCGCAAGGCCATCGTCAAAGTATCTCTTCAGCAGTAGCTGCAACCGCGGGCGCATTTTGCTTTTCGATCGAGGTATGATGGGGTTAATCTCCAGTCGATCGCTGGCGGAGGCCGCCGTGATTTCCCCCGTGCGCCTGGATCGAGCTGCATGTCCCATTTGACGGGCGTGGCCTTCTTTGCCCCGCCGCCGACCGAGCCCCACGACGAAGCGGCGTCATGGCTCGCCGCCTGGACCGGTGCGGAGGCCCGAGCGCGGATCAGGGCCCATCCGCGCCTGCGGGAGGCCATGCACTCCTCCGCCGAAGGCATCGTCGCGCTGCATGACCGCAATCCGCTGCTCAACCGCATCCTCAACGACCGGGGGCGGACGGTGTTCGGCTTCTTCGTGCTCTATCTGGACGCCACGTCCGATGCCACGGGGGCGGGGCTCACGGCGGCCCGCATGGCGGCCCTGTGCCAGGAGACCGGCCTGTGCAGCCGCGGCCGTGCCAAGGCCCTGCTCGCGCTCATGCGATGGGGCGGATATCTGGAGCCGGCGGCGGGGCGCGGCGACCGGCGCGAGCGGCCGCTCGCGCCGACGGAGCGCATGCGCGAGCTGTTCCTGACGCGCTGGCGGGTGCAGTTCACGGCCCTGCGCGCGCTCGGCGGCACGGCGGACACGATCCTTGCCCGCCTCGACGAGCCCGGCTTCACCGCTCAGCTCGCGGTGCGCTTCGGCGCCGCCTATCGGGCCGGATACCGGGTGCTGGACCATGCGCCCATGGTCGCGCCCTATTGCGAGCGCGATGGCGGCATGATCGTGCTGTTCGCCCTCCTGTCGTCCGCGGCGCTCGGCGGACGGGCGCCCACGGCAACCGAGCTCGCCCGCCGCTTCACGCTGTCGCGCACCCATACGCTGCAGATCCTGCGCGATGCGGAGATCGCCGGCCTGGTGGTGCGGGCCGGCATCGTCGACGGCGGCGTGCCGCTCACCGGCGGCCCGGGCTTCGCCTTGTCGCCCGAGGGGTGGCGGGCGGTGGAGGCCTTCTTCGTCGCCGCTTTCGCCCTGTTCGAGTGCTGCGCCGCCTGGGCGCTGGCCGATCAGGCCGTTCCCGGATGAGGATGCGGCGCACAACATCTTTCGCTTCCGCACAATTCGCCTAGACTGTCCCGAGCATGAGGCGCGCCGGCACGGCGCGCTCGGAGGCCGGGCTCACATCGCCGCCGGGGGCGGCGCGGGCGTCGCCGGCTTGCTGGGATGGGCCCGTCACGGGCTCTCGGGTCGGATGGCGGGCCGGGAGCGGCCGGACGGGACATCTCCATGACGAGCGCGCGAATGACGAAGCCCGCGTTGGCGAACGCGGCGGAGATCGAGGCGGGGGGCGAGGCCAAGGACGCGCCGCTGCGCGAGGACATTCGCCGGCTCGGCCGCATCCTCGGCGACACGGTGCGCGAGCAGCAGGGCGAGGAGGTGTTTGACCTGGTGGAGCGCATCCGCCAGATCTCCATCCGCTTCCACCGCGACAGCGACGAGGCCGCGCGCGACGAGCTCGAAGGCCTGCTCGCGGGCCTCGATCCCGAGCGCGCGGTGGAGATCATCCGCGCCTTCAGCTACTTCTCGCACCTCGCCAACATCGCCGAGGACGAGCACCACATCCGCCGCAACCGCGCCCACGCCATCGCCGGCTCGGCGCCGCGCCCGGGCAGCCTCGCGCACGCCTTCGCCCACGCCCGCGAGAAGGGCATCTCGGCCGATGCGCTGATCGACTTCTTCGCCGGCGCCCATATGAGCCCGGTGCTCACGGCGCATCCCACCGAGGTGCGCCGCAAGAGCACGCTCAACCGCGAGATGGAGATCGCCGGCCTGCTGGAGCGCGCCGAGCGCATGGAGCAGACGCCCCAGGAGCAGGAGGAGCAGGAGGAACAGCTGCGGCGCGCGGTGCTGACGCTGTGGCAGACGGCGCTGCTGCGCCGCATCAAGCTCACCGTGCTCGACGAGGTGGCGAACGGCCTCAGCTATTACGACTACACCTTCCTCTCGCAGCTGCCGCGCCTCTATTGCCAGATCGAGGATCAGCTCGCGGGCATGGCCGGCGACGGGCGGGCGGTGGAGCTGCCTTCGTTCCTGCGCATCGGCAGCTGGATCGGCGGCGATCGCGACGGCAACCCGTTCGTCACCGCCGACGTGCTCGCGCAGACGGTGCGGATGCAGCGCGAGCGGGTGCTCGCCTATTACGACGCGGAGCTGCTGGCGCTGGGGGCGGAGCTGTCGCTCGCCGGACGCCTCGTCCCGGTGTCGCAGGAGCTGGCCGCGCTCGCCGCCGCCTCGCCCGACCGCTCGCTGGAGCATCGCGAGGAGCCGTACCGGCTGGTGCTCGCTTATGTGCGGGCCCGCCTTCAGGCCACCGCGCGCCACCTCGCCGGCGCGGGCGGCACGCAGCCGGCGTCCGATGCGCCGGCCGACCGCCCCTATGCCGGTCCCGCGGAGATGAAGGCGGACCTCGACGTCATCCACCGCTCGCTCGCTGCCAACGGCTCGGCGATCCTGGCTCGTGGGCGGCTGCGGCACCTGCGGCGCGCGGTGGACGGCTTCGGCTTCCACCTCGCCTGCGTGGACCTCAGGCAGAACTCCGACGTGCACGAGCGCGTCGTGGCGGAGCTGTTCGAGAAGGTCGCGCCCGGCACCAACTATCTCGGCCTCGCCGAGGGCGCGCGCATCGACCTGCTGCTGAAGGAGATCGCCACCGCCCGCCCGCTGGCCTCGCCGTTCGTGGACTATGGCGCGGAAACGGTCTCCGAACTCGCCATCCTGCGCACCGCCGCCGCGGCGCATGGGGCGCTCGGGCGGGAGGTGATCCCGAATGCCATCATCTCCAAGGCCGAGGGGGTGTCGGACCTCCTGGAGGTGGCGCTGCTGCTGAAGGAGGTGGGCCTCGTCTCCGCCGACGGCACCAGCGCGCTCAACATCATCCCGCTGTTCGAGACCATCGCCGACCTCCAGGCCTGCGCCGCGGTGATGGACCGCGCGCTCGCCATCCCCGCCTACCGCGCCCTGGTGAAGAGCCGCGGCGACGAGCAGGAGGTGATGCTCGGCTATTCCGACTCGAACAAGGACGGCGGCTTCGTCACCTCGGGCTGGGAACTCTACAAGGCCGAGATCGGCCTCATCGAGGTGTTCCGCAGGCACGGGGTGCGGCTGCGCCTGTTCCACGGCCGCGGCGGCTCGGTGGGGCGCGGCGGCGGGCCGAGCTACGACGCCATCCTCGCCCAGCCCGGCGGGGCGGTGAACGGGCAGATCCGCATCACCGAGCAGGGCGAGATCATCTCCTCCAAATACGCCAACCCGGACGTGGGCCGGCGCAACCTCGAAATCCTGGTCTCGGCGACCCTGGAGGCCTCGCTGCTCCAGCCGCAGCATGCCGCGCCGCGCCCGGAATTCCTGAGCGCCATGGAGGAGATCTCGGACGAGGCGTTCCGCGCCTATCGCCATCTCGTCTACGAGACCGAGGGGTTCGAGGATTATTTCTGGTCCTCCACCGTCATCTCCGAGATCGCGACCCTCAACATCGGCTCGCGCCCCGCCTCGCGGACGAAGACCCGCGCGATCACGGCGCTGCGCGCCATTCCCTGGGTGTTCTCCTGGGCCCAGTGCCGGCTGATGCTGCCGGCCTGGTACGGCTTCGGCACCGCGGTGGAGGCGTTCGCGGCGCGCCGGCCGGACTATGGCCTGTCGTTCCTCCAGGCCATGCACCGCGAGTGGCCGTTCTTCCGCGCGCTGCTCTCCAACATGGACATGGTGCTCTCCAAGAGCTCGCTGGCGGTGGCCTCGCGCTATGCCGAGCTGGTGCCGGACGCGCGGCTGCGCGCTGAGATCTTCGGCCGCATCAAGGCCGAGTACGAGCTGACCATCGCCCACCTGCTCGCCATCATGGGGCAGTCGCGGCTGCTGGAGGGCAATCCGCTGCTCGACCGCTCCATCCGCAACCGCTTTCCCTATCTCGACCCGCTGAACCATCTGCAGATCGAGCTCCTGAAGCTCAACCGGAGCGAGGGCGGCGACGAAAAGGTGCTGCACGGCATCCAGCTCACCATCAACGGCATCTCGGCGGGCCTGCGCAATTCAGGCTGAGCGGGCGGCAAGCTTGGATGTTGCAAGGATGGCTGAGCTCAGGCCATCCGTTTTGACTTTCCACGACCAGCAAATTGGCTCATAGTTCCTAGCTCGTTTCAGAAAATAAACTGACGCGCTTTGTATTGCGTAGGGGAGGGAAAAATGAAAGAAAATGACGTTATACAACATATTAAATCTGAACATGACCGGTGGATTAAGACCATTGGAATGGCAGATCCATATCTGGATCGCGTGACCATTGGTATTCACGAAGTTTTACAAGCACATTTTTTGTTAGCTGAATATTTTGCAACAAAGGGCGAGGGAATAGGTGGTTTAGGTCCAAAGAATATTGACTTACTTCATTCGGCGCTGTCGCGGCAATTTGTTCAGTACGGCGGTAAACCAAAATGGAAAAATGGCATCGATATATGTGCGACCCTGATGTTTGGGTTAATTAAAAATCATCCGTTTCACGATGCCAATAAAAGAACGGCATTCCTAACATCTATTCTTCATCTTCAGAAAATTGGAAGAACGCCAACAATAAAAGATCTTGAATACGAAGATTTTACCGTTAATATCGCAGAAAATAATCTCGACATATATGATTTTAGTAAAAGAATAGATGCCCCCTCTCCTGATCGTGAAATAATGATAATATCCCATTTTCTGAAGCGGGGAACGAGAGAAATAAGCCTTAAAAATAAGTTTATTACATATAATGAACTAAAATTACTTCTATCTAAGCGGGGATTGGGGCTCGAAAAGCCGAATGGAAATAGAATTGATTTAGTACGATATGTTGATACTGATGGAGAAACGATGCTTGATCGACCTAAAAGGATTGCTCATATTGGATTTCACGGCTGGTCTAAAGAAGTTAGCGCAAAGGATATAGGAATTGTTAGAGAGTCTGCGCGGTTGGATGCGCGCCATGGATATGATTCGCAGTCATTTTTTAATGGTCTTGATGACCCATTGACCCTGATCCGAAAATACAAGGAGCCGCTTGAAAGGCTCGCGTTTCGCTAAAGAGGTCATTAGGACTTAGAGCCTGTTTGGAAATTCGAGATTGGGCGCTGGCCCCGTTTCCCCGTCATGCCCGGGCTTGTCCCGGGCATCCACGCCCAGAGGCTGAGGAAGACATTGGAAAGTCCGGAACATCGGCCCGGCGTGGATGGCCGGGACAAGCCCGGCCATGACTGCTTGTGTGGACGTGTGGCGCCGTGAACGGCGACATTCTTGGCATTTCCAAACAGGCTCTTAGATCTCGGGGGGTGAAGCGTTTGTCTGTGCATTCTTAGTCGCTGCGCCGTCCATCTAACCTCGCGCCGCCGCTATTCCACGCCCTGGATATGGCCGATGAAAGGAAGCTGGCGGCAGGCGTGGGCGACATCCATGCCGTAGCCCACCACGAACACGTCCGGGCAGGCGAAGCCCACGAAGTCGGCGTCGATCTGCACCGCCCGCTTGCCGGGCTTCTCCAGCAGCACGCACACCAGCACCCGCCGCGCGCCGCGCGCCATCAGCAGGTCCTTGGCGAAGGCGAGGGTGCGGCCCGATTCGAGGATGTCGTCGATCAGCAGCACGTCGCGGTCGCGCACGTCGCTCTCGATGTCCTTCAGGATCTCCACCTGGCCCGATGAAATCGTGGCGTCCCGGTAGGAGGACAGGTGCACGAACTCCACCTCGGGCGTGAGGCCGGAGGCGTGGAGCGCGCGCAGCAGGTCGGCGGCGAACATGAACGAGCCCTTCAGCACCGCGACCGCCAGGAGGCGCTCGGGCCGTGCCTGCGCGATCTCGGCGGCAAGGGCGTGGTTGCGGGCAGCGATGCGGTTCTCGTCGTAAAGGACTGTGATGTTGGGCAGCGGCATGGTTCCTCGTCAGGGGAAGGCCGAGCATGGACCGGCGGTCCCGCCTCGTCCAGGGGCGGGCGGTTTCGCCGCGCCGCGCTTGGTTTATGGTTGTCCTCGTGCGCCTTGGACGATTCGCGGGGGTTGGCGGCGGTGGTCCGGTTCGAAAATGTGGGATTGCGCTACGGGATGGGCCCGGAAGTGCTGAAGGACGTGTCCTTCGGCATCGAGCCCAATTCGTTCCAGTTCCTCACCGGGCCGTCGGGCGCGGGCAAGACCACGCTGATGCGGCTGATGTTCCTGTCGCTGAAGCCGACCCGCGGGCTCATCACCCTGTTCGGGCGCGACGTGTCCTCGCTCGACCCGGACGAGGTGGCGGTGCTGCGCCGGCGCATCGGCATCGTGTTCCAGGATTTCCGCCTGCTCGACCATCTCACCACCTACGAGAACGTGGCCCTGCCGCTGCGCGTGCTCGGCAAGGAGGAGACCAGTTACCGCGCCGAGGTGACGGAATTGCTTCAGTGGGTGGGGCTGGGCGACCGCATGGACGTGCTGCCCCCCGTGCTCTCCGGCGGCGAGAAGCAGCGCGCCGCCATCGCCCGCGCGCTCATCGGCCGGCCGGAATTCCTGCTCGCCGACGAGCCCACCGGCAATGTGGACCCGACGCTGGCGCGGCGCCTGCTGCGCCTGTTCATCGAGCTCAACAAGTCGGGCACCTCGGTCTTGATCGCCACCCACGACATCGCGCTGATGGACCAGTTCGACGCGCGGCGTCTCGTGATCGCGGATGGACGGCTCTATGTCTACGACTGAGACCGAGCGCGTCGAGATGGCCATCTCCGGCGCCCCTCCCGGGATGGCGGGCAAGCCGGCGCGTCCCTCGCGCGCCGCCGCCATCGTGCCGCGCGCCACCGTCGCCGGGCGGGCGCTGGTGGCGGTGGTGGCGATCATGACCTTCCTCGCCTCGCTCACCATCGGCACCGCGCTCGCGGTGCGCGCCACCGCCACCACGTGGCGCGCCGACGTCAAGCGCGAGGTGACGATCCAGATCCGCGCCGGCGAGAAGGCGGCGACCGACGGCCAGGTGCAGGCGGCGGTCGACCTCGCCAGGTCCACCCCCGGCATCGCCGCCGTCCACGTGCTGACGCCGGAGGAGACCTCCCGCCTGCTTGAGCCGTGGCTTGGCGCGGGACTGGACCTCGCCGACCTGCCGGTTCCGCGCGTCGTCGTCCTCAGCCTCGACGGCAGCGGCCGGGTCGACCTTGCGCGCCTGAAGCGCACCCTGTCCGACCGCATTCCCACCGCCACGCTGGACGACCATCGCGCCTGGTCCGAGCGGCTCGGCCTGATGGCGCAGGGCGTCACCGTCACCGGCATCGGCCTTCTGGCGCTGGTGGCGCTCGCCACCATCCTGACGGTGGTGTTCGCCACCCGCGCGGCGGTGGCGACCAACCGTTCCGTGGTCGAGGTCCTGCACTTCGTCGGCGCGCGGGATGGCTTCATCGCCGCCCAGTTTCAGCGCCATTTCCTGCGCATCGGCGCCGAGGGCGGGCTGATCGGCGGGCTGTCGGCCTGCGCCATCTTCCTCGCCGTCGCGTTCCTGCCGCGCTCGGGCCTCCTGCCCGTAGGGGAGGACCAGTCGGCCTTCCTCGGCTGGCTCGATCCGGGGCCGCTCGGCTTCGCCGGCATCGGCCTCGCGGTGGTGACGGTTGCGCTCGCCACCGCGCTCACCTCCCGGGTGACCGTTTACCGAACGCTGAGGACGATTCAATGATCCGCGCGGTGCCATGCGGCCGGCCGCGGCGATGTCCTCGCGAGCGCCGCATTCGCGCGCCATGGTCAGTGCCATGAGCCTGTCCAACGGAGCCCTGGCCCCGCGCCGGGCGGAAAAGGATACCGAAGCGGAGCGAATCCGCAGGCCGCGCACGCTGCTGCGCCGCGCCGTGACGCTCGTGGTCCTGGCGGCGGGCCTTGCCGGGGTGGCGGGCCTCGCCTGCTTCCTCGTCTTCACCGCCCAGATCGCGACCCGCGAGCCCTCCAGCGTCAAGAAGGCCGATGCCATCGTGGTGCTCACCGGCGGCGCCACGCGCATTCCCGACGCCTTGACGCTGCTGGCGGACGGCCATGGCCGGCGCCTGCTCATCACCGGCGTCAATCCCGCGACCTCGCCCGACATGCTGCGCGAGAGCCTGCCGGAGGGCGATGCCGACCGGCTCATCGCCTGCTGCGTCGATCTCGGTCACAAGGCCCTGAACACGCTGGGCAATGCCATCGAGGCGGCGGAATGGACCCGCAGCCAGCGCTTCCGCTCGATCCTGGTGGTGACGAGCTCCTGGCACATGCCGCGGGCGATGCTGGAGCTGGAGCGCGCCTTGCCCGAGGTGGAGTTTGTGCCCTATCCCGTGGTCTCCACGCGGATGCAGGCGGAGCAATGGTGGCGCGATCCCCCGACCTTGAAGCTGGTCCTCAAGGAATTCCTCAAGTACGTCATGGCGGCGGCGAAGATCCGGCCCGCCCAGGCGGTGGCTGCGCCCGGCGCGCAGGCGCGCGTGGGGCCGTGACCTTCCGCATGGCGCGGCGCGCGCCTGGGTGCCCGGGAGCGCGCCCGTGAGGATGCTGCGCTCGGCCCTGTTCCAGGCGGCCTTCTACGGCGTCACGCTGCTCTGCATGCTGGTCTTCCTGCCGGCGCTGCCATTCATCTCGCGCCGGACCCTATGGCGGACGGGGGTCATGGCCTGGGTCCGCGCGGTCGCGTTCCTGCTGCGGGTGCTGGTGGGCATCCGCGCCGAGGTGCGCGGGACCGAGAACATCCCCCCCGGGCCGCTGCTGATCGCGGCCAAGCACCAGTCGGCATGGGAGACGCTGGCGCTGCTGCCGTATTTCTCGGACCCCGCCTTCATCCTCAAGCGCGAGCTGATGATGATCCCGATCTTCGGCTGGTTCGCCGCCAAGGCGCGCATGATCCCCGTGGACCGCTCCGCCGGGTCGAGCGCGCTGAAGGCCATGACGCGCACCGCGCGCGCCGAGATCGCCGACGGCCGGCAGATCCTGATCTTCCCCGAAGGCACGCGCCGTCCGCCGGGGGCGCCGCCGGCCTACAAGTTCGGCGTCGCGCACCTCTATTCCAGCCTCAAGGTGCCGTGCCTGCCGGTGGCGCTCAATTCCGGGCTCTACTGGCCGCGGCGGGCGCTGAACTTCCGGCCCGGCACGATCCAGGTGGAGTTCCTGCCGCCGGTGCCGCCGGGTCTGCGGCGGGAGGAGTTCATGACCCGCATCGAGCACGACATCGAGACCGCCAGCGACCGGCTTCTGGCGCAGGGCCGCGCCGCGCTGGGCGAGGTCCGCGCGTCCGGCGGCGGCGGGTGAAGCGGGGGACGGAAAGATCCCGTTATCCACACTCTGTGGAAAACTCTTGAAGCCCCGCAGTCGTCGTTCTAGTTTCGTTCTCATGAACGCGACTGATTCGCTCCTCCTTCCCCTGGCCGATGCGGGCCGGCTCAACGGCTTGAAGAACGGCGCCCTCGGCGCGCGCTACCGCTTCTGGCGGGACGCGGACGGCGTCCGCCATGTGTTCTCGGTCTATCCGGCCGACCAGGCGCCCGATTATCCGGACGCCATCGCCCTCGTCGCCAGGCGCACGCCGGCGGGCCCCATCGCCATGTGGGCCGGACGGCCCGGCGCGGATGCCCGGCGCATGGCCGAGCGCCTCGATGCCGATGAGATTCACATCCACGTGTTCGGGGACGAGCCGGCCCCGGCCTTGCGCGGCCTGATCCGCGAGCGTGCGCCTTTGGAGCGTGCGCCCTTGGAGCGAGCCACCAAGGAGCGAGCCACCATGGAGCGCGCGACCCCGCGCCCGCTCGACGGCGCCGCGACGCTCGGCTTGCGCATCGCCCGGCGCGCGGCCGCCTGAGCGGGCGTCGCGGGTTCGGTCAGGCGCCGGTGTGGCCCGGACGCAGATGGTGGGCGATCCAGGCGAGGTCGGGATCGGCAAGGCCCAGCGCCTCCAGCGCCGACACCGTCGCCACCACGTAGTCCACGTTCGGGCCCGACTTGCCGTGCGAGCGCCGCACCAGCGCCAGTTGCTCCTCGAGGCCGAGGCCCTTGGCGTACTGGGGGTGGGCGCGGTTCACCACATAGGCCAGCGCCGGCTCGGTGCGGCGCGAGCCGTCGAGCAGCTGGACCCGCCGCGTGCATTCGCGATAGACGCCCGAAATCTGCTCGCGCTCGGTCAGATAGGCATGCACGGACGGCCAGTCCGCCGCCGCGACGCGGTAGGCGATGCCCCGGCATGACCCGCCCAAATCCAGCCCCAGCACCAGCCCCGGATGCTCCGGCGTGCCGCGGTGGTGGAACGAATAGACGCACAGCGCCCGGTGGGCGCCGATCAGCCGCGCCTCGCACCGCTCCGCGAAGGCGAAGCCGGGGTTCCACATCAGGGAGCCGTACGCGAACACCCAGGTGTCGTGGGACGGTCCGGTGCGCGGCTCGGTGGGGCGATCGATCGGCGGCACCGGATCGGGCGGCATGGGGGCAAGGTCCGCAGGGAACGTTGACAGATGGCGAAGAGCGTCGCCTAACAGCGCCGGAGCCCCGCCGCAAGCACGAGCCAGGTCGCCCATGTCCGATGAAGCCGCACCGCCCGCCCGCAGGAAGTCCTGGATCGTCTTCGTTCCACTGGGGCTGCTTCTGCTGATCGCCGTGATCTGGAGCGGGGTGTGGTTCTATGCCTCCGGCCGCGCCGAGCGCGAGATCGACGCCTGGGTCGCGCGCGAGGCACGCCTCGGCCGGATCTGGAACTGCGGCGAGCGCCATCTCGCCGGCTACCCGTTCCGCTTCGAGCTGAAGTGCCGGGGGCCGAGCCTGGAGACGCGCGGGGGCGATCCCATCATCATCACCGCCGCGTCGGCCCAGGCCGTGGCCCAGATCTGGGCCCCGAACCACATCGTCGCCGAGTTCCAGCCGCCGGCGCGGGTGGTGGACCGCGGCAGCGGCAAGAGCTACGCCGCCACCTGGTCGCTGCTGCAGATGAGCGGCGTCGGCGACCTGTCCGGACAGCCGCAGCGCTTCTCGGTTCAGGTCACGGAGCCGCGCCTGGACGAGGCGCAGGACGCTGGCCAGACGCCAGGGGCACCGGCAGCCGTCCAGGCGGCGGCGGGAACGCTTCTCGGCGCGCATCTGGTCGAGTTCCACGTGCGCCGCACGCCGGCGGCGAATGGCACCCTCGACAATGTCGACTTCGCCTTCGGCGCCAAGAACGCCCGCGCGGCGGTGCTGGATCGCGCCGGCAGTCCCGGCCCGCTCGACATGACCGTCCAGGGCACCGTCACCGCGGCGGCGGACCTGCGTCCCATGCCGGTGGAGCAGCGCCTGAAGGCGTGGGCCGCCGCGGGCGGGGTCGCCCGCCTGGAGCGCCTGGCGCTGACCACCCCCACCGTGGCGGCGACCGCGTCCGGCGTTGTGTCGGTGGATCCGGCCGGGCTGGTCAACGGCAAGCTCGATCTCGGCTTCGCCGGCTTCCAGGACCTGGTGGCGGGCCTCGGCCGCGCCGGCGCCATCCCGTCCGATCTCGCCCCCATCGTCGGCGCGCTGGCCATGGTGGGCAAGCCGACCACCGTGGAGGGCCGCAAGGGGGTGAGCTACGCCCTGTCGTTCAACAAGGGCGCGCTGCGGTTCGGCCCGCTGCAGGTGGGCTTCGTGCCGCCGCTGTTCTGAGGCGCGCCGGTCAGCTGCCGGGTGGAATCACCTTGAAGAGCTGGAACCGCTCGCCCTCGAACACGAGCTTCAGCCGGTCCGGGTCGGGGTTCGGCGCCCCGCGCTCGGTGAACAGCAGGTAGACATAGTCGAAATGCTGGGGCCACAGGTCCCAGTAGCGCGGGCCGTCCATCGTCGGCTCGTCCTCGGCGATCAGCAGCTGCTCCAGCTGCGGCGGCGTGCCGTCCTCGGTGTCCACGGTGTAGAAATAGGGCCGGTTGGCGCGCAGGATCTGCTTGCCCTTCACCGTGAAGGCGGTGGTGACCAGCGACGACTTCTCGATCATGGCGAGGCAGGCCGCATGCATGAGGCCGAGGTCGCGCACGTCCTCGCCGCCATTGACGTCGGCGTAGGCCACCAGCACCCGCGAGCCGGGCTTGATGTCGTCGACCGAGCGGCGGAAGTTGACGGTCCAGCGGGTGAGCTGGTCCCACACCACCTGGACCTCGGCGACGCGGACGCCGACCATCACCAGCAGCACCACCAGGAAGCCGCGCCGGGCCAGCCTGTGCCTGAGGTCGACGCTGATGGTGGCGAGCACCATGAAGGCGATGGCCACCGGAATGCGCTGGTCGGCCATGTAGGTGGCGAAGGCGACGCGCGGCATGGCGAGATAGACCGCCCCGGCGACCAGGAGCAGCGGCGCCAGCAGCGGGTGGAAGCGCAGCAGCCGGTGCCGCGCCGCCCAGATGCCGGCGGCCACGACCACCGCCGTGAGCGCGAACGCCACATAGTCGAAGTACACGTTGAAGATGAGCTCGACGCCCTCGATCTTGCCCTTCGGCTCCCAGTAGTTCTCGCCCGAGAGGCCCCAGGTGGGGCTCGCCAGCATCAGCGGGCCCACCAGCGCGAACGGCAGCCCGGCGGCCACGAACGCGGCGAGCCGCGGTGCCAGCGGCCGCCCGCGGCCCTGCCACAGGCGCAGCACCTCGTAGGCGAGCAGGCCGATGCCGTAGATGCCGGCCGCCACCAGGTGACAGAAGAACAGCGCCACGACGAAGGCGGTCGAGACCAGGTAGCGCCAGGGCCAGGCCTTGTCGCGGAGGGCCACCCAGGCGGCAAGGGCGCACAAGGCGAGGCCGATGCCGAAATAGTAGTTCATCACGCCGATGAGGAAGACGCCGTTGTAGAGCAGCGGGAAGGCAAGCAGCTGCACCGACGACCAGCGCCCGAACAGCGCCCGGTGCAGCGCCATGGTGCCGCCGGCGATGAGCGCGAAGCACATCAGCGTGTAGACCTCGCCTGCCGCATAGATGTTGGTGACGCGGTCGATCAGCGGCACCAGGAGATCCATCATCAGGTTCGGGATCACCGCCCATTCCAGGTGGTAGAAGCGCGCGAGGTCGGCATCCTGCGGCAGGACGGCGATCACGTGCATGCGGGCAAGGTGGTTCACGTAGTCCGACAGCGGCGGGATCGGATGGGTGACGATCGGGATCGCCACCAGCGCGAGGCCGATGAGGAAGGCGGCGGCGATGACGCGGCCCGGCAGATCGTGCGGCGGCCTCGCCGGCAGAGCGGGGTGGGCCGCCCGCGGCGGCGTGCTGCCGGCGGGCGGCGCGGAGGAGGCGGCTCGAGCGTCCATG
This sequence comes from Xanthobacter pseudotagetidis, assembly GCF_043194795.2. Taxonomy (NCBI): domain Bacteria; kingdom Pseudomonadati; phylum Pseudomonadota; class Alphaproteobacteria; order Hyphomicrobiales; family Xanthobacteraceae; genus Xanthobacter; species Xanthobacter pseudotagetidis. Next base: position 613,624 of record NZ_CM195534.1, read on the forward strand.
GAAGGGGTTCCGCGGGGGACAACGGCAGCCTGATCCGCGCCGCGCGCCGATGCGCCGGAACGGATGCCGCCTCAAGCGCGCTGATGACATGGAGATTGTGGTGGAGCCAAGGCCCGCCGGTGACGGCCGGGCGATATTTTGCGCCCTTCCACTACGTCGCCCGCGCCGCCGCGGCGGTCTTTCCCGGCGCAGGCGAACCGGCTAGAAGGGCGGCGTCCGGCGCGCGCCGGACGCTGGAGCACCCACCGATCAGGGTGAGCCTTTTCGGCCGGGCTCCAGGCCGACATCCCCGAGAGCGAGCCTTTCATGAGCGAGCCGTTCCCCGCCAACGAGGCGCACCTTCAGGCCGAGGTCCTCGCCCGCGCGCTGCCGCACATGCAGCGCTACGACGATGCCGTCGTGGTGGTGAAGTATGGCGGCCACGCCATGGGCGACGAGCAGGTGGCCCGTCATTTCGCGCAGGACATCGTGCTGCTGGAGCAGGCCGGCGTGAACCCGGTGGTGGTGCACGGCGGCGGGCCGCAGATCGGCGCCATGCTGGAGAAGCTCGGCATCAAGTCGCAGTTCGCGGCCGGGCTGCGCATCACCGACAAGGCGACGGTGGAGATCGTCGAGATGGTGCTCGCCGGCTCCATCAACAAGCAGATCGTCGGCTTCATCAACGAGGCGGGCGGCAAGGCCATCGGCCTGTGCGGCAAGGACGGCAACATGGTGCGCGCCCGGAAGGCGACGCGCACCCTGGTCGATCCGGACAGCAAGATCGAGCAGGTGGTGGACCTCGGCTTCGTCGGCGAGCCGGACACCGTGGACACCATGGTGCTCGACCAGATCCTCGGCCGCGAGCTGATTCCGGTGCTGGCGCCGGTGGCGGCGGCGGTGGACGGCGGCACCTACAACGTGAACGCCGACACCTTCGCCGGCGCCATCGCCGGCGCGCTGGGCGCCAAGCGCCTGCTGCTGCTCACCGACGTGCCGGGCGTGCTCGACAAGTCGAAGACGCTGATCCCGAAGCTCACCATCGCCGAAGCCCACGCCCTGATCGCCGATGGCACCATCTCCGGCGGCATGATCCCGAAGGTGGAGACCTGCATCTACGCGCTGGAGCAGGGGGTCGAGGGGGTGGTGATCCTCGACGGCAAGGTGCCCCACGCGGTGCTGCTGGAGCTGCTCACCGACCACGGCGCCGGCACGCTCATCACCCGCTGACCGGCGGGTGGCGCTTCGCGTCATTTGGGATCGCGCTCCAGCGCCGTCATGCTCCGGCTTGGCCGGAGCATCCATCGCCGGGTGGTGCGGCAGGGGGCTGCCGGTCGAACCGGAGGGCGACGGCGCGTGGAATCCGGTGCTCGCGGGCAATGGGCCGCCGCTCACATCCCCGGAATGTCGCTGTCGCCGGGCCCCAGCGGGCGCTGCATGAGCACGGTGTCCACCCAGCGCCCGAACTTCAGCCCGGTGGCGGCCAGCGTGCCCGTGTGGGCGAAGCCGCAGGCGCGGTGCAGGGCAATGGAGCCTTCGTTGGCGCTGTCGCCGATCACCGCCACCATCTGGCGGTAGCCGCGCCGCTCGCAGGCGGCGATCAGCTCATCCAGCAGCGCCCGGCCGATGCCGCGCCCGTGGAAGCCCGGCGCCACATAGATGGAATCCTCCACCGTGTGCCGGTAGGCCGCGCGCGGGCGGAAGGCGCTGGCATAGGCATAGCCGGCGAAGGCGCCGTCGATCTCGGCGGCGAGATAGGGATAGCCCTGCTCGTCGATCGCCGCCATGCGGCGCGCCATCTCCTCCCGGCCGGGCGGCACCAGCTCGAAGCTCGCCGTGCCCTCGCGCACGGCCTCGGCATAGATGGCGGTGATGGCGTCGAGGTCGGCGGCGGTGGCGGCGCGGATGTGCATGGCGGAGGGGATGCGGGAGCGGGCGGCAGAGAAGGGCGGCAGGAAAGGGCGGCAGGAAAGGGCGGCAGGAAAGGGCGGCAGGAAAGGGCGGGCCGAGCATATCGCCGCCCGCTCAAGCAGAAAAGCCCCGGCCGGGGGCCGGGGCTTCTCCTCGTCTCGCGAGAGCCGGCCTTGCGGCCCGGGCTCAGTCCTGGCTGCGGCCGCCGAACAGCTGCAGCAGCATCATGAACAGGTTGATGAAGTCCAGATAGAGCGCGAGCGCGCCCATGATGGCCTTCTTGCCCATGACGGCGGTGTCGTCGCCGGCGAAGTACATCTCCTTGATGCGCTGGGTGTCGTAGGCGGTGAGGCCCGCGAACACCAGGACACCCACCACGGACACGATGAACTGGAGCATCGAGGAGCCGAGGAAGATGTTCACGATCGAGGCGATGATGATGCCGAACAGGCCCATCATCAGGAACGAGCCCATGCCGGAGAGGTCACGCTGCGTGGTGTAGCCGTAGAGGCTCAGCGCGCCGAACGAGGCGGCGGTGATGAAGAACACCCGGACGATGCTCTCGTGGGTGTACACGAGGAAGATCGTCGACAGCGAGACGCCCACCAGCGCCGCGTAGACCCAGAAGGTGATCTGGGCCGCGGACACGCTCATGCGCTCCACCCGGAAGCTCAGGAAGAACACCGCGGCGAGAGGCGCGAGCATCACCACCCACTTCAGCGGGCTGATGAACAGCGTGTAGCCGAACTGGGTCAGCATGATGCCGCCGGCCACCCGGCCCACCGCCTGGCTCGGATCGGTCGTGACCGAGAGCAGGTAGACGCCGAGCGCGGCCGCGCCGGTGATGGCGAGGCCGAGCGCCATGTAGTTGTAGACGCTCAGCATATAAGAGCGGAGGCCCTGGTCGATCGCGGCCTCCGAGCGCGCCACCGTCGTGTTCCAACGCCCGGCGACGTTGCGATCATAATCGGACATCGTCGTTCCCCTTAAAGAGTTCTCTGACCGCCCGCGCCGCAGGGGCCCAGGCAATCCGCCGCTAATATGGTGGGTTCGAAATGGGGCGGCAAGACGAGGTGGATGAAATTTACGCAAGGTGAGATCGCGCGCGAGGCGTGCATTCCGCCGTCCCTGCGGCTTATAGTGACGGCCGGTCGGGGGCGCGGGCCATGGGGGGGCGTGGCGACGGATCGGGACGGGAGGCGTGGCCGCGTGCCAGGGGCGCGCGGCAGGTCGCGGCTGTTCTCGTGCTCGGCATGCTGGTGGCGATCGGGTCCCTATCGGCGTCCAAGCCGGCCCAGGCCGGCGCCTGGACGCTTCCGGCGGGCGAGGGGCAGGTCATCGTCCAGACCACGGCGGCGACCTCCAGCCAGGAGTTCGGCCCCGCCTCGGACCTGCTCTCCAGCCGGCCCTACGAGAAGGCGGAGGTGGACCTCGTCTTCGAATACGGGGCCGCCGACTGGCTGACCCTGATCGCCGCGCCGCAGTTTCTCGCCGTGCATCTCGGCGCGCCGGGGTCCGCGTCCTATGCGGGGCCGGGCTATACCAGCCTCGGCGCCCGGGTGCGCCTCTATGAGAGCGGGAGCTTCGTCGTCTCCGCGCAGGCGGTGGCGCGCATCTCCGGCACCGGCAGCTCCCAGAGCGCGGCGGCGGTGGGCTACGAGGACGGCGAGCTCGACCTGCGCCTGCTCGCCGGCTGGTCCTTCATGCTGCTCGGCAAGTCGGCCTATTTCGATCTCCAGGCCGCCCAGCGCCAGCGCTCCGGGCCGCCGCCGGACGAGTTCCACCTGGATGCCACCCTCGGCATCCGCGTGGCCGAGCGCTGGCAGGTGCTGGTGCAGTCCTTCAACGTGGTCTCGGAGGGGGCGGGCGAAGGCCCCTATTTCGGCGCCTCCTACGAATACTACAAGCTCCAGCTCGGCGCGGCCTATGACTGGTCGAAGACCCTGACGCTCCAGCTCTCGGTCGTGGGCACCTACTTCGCCCGCAACGCGCCGCAGGAGAATGGCCTCGTCCTCAGTGCCCAGTACCGCTTCTGACCGCGCCGCCGGTGGTCACGAGGCGGATGCCGAGGGCGATCGGGATGATGCCGAGGAGGTCGAGCGGCGGCACGCTCTCGCCCAGCAGCAGCCAGCCGAACATCAGGCCGAGCGGCGGCATCAGGAAATGCAGCGCGCTCGCCTTGGTGGCGCTGGCCCGCGACAGGATGAAGAACCACAGGCTGAACGCCGCCACCGAGGCGCCGAGCGTGAGGTAGAGGAAGGCGGCGACGAGCGGCAGCGAGGGCTGGATCGCGCCCACGTCCTCGGTCAGCAGCGCCACCGGCAGCAGGGTAAGCCCGCCCGCCAGCGACTGGATGCCGCTGCCCATCCATAGGGGGGCGCCGGTGCGCACCAGCTTGAACAGCAGCGTCGCCGCCGCCAGCGTCACCAGCGCGGCGAGCACGAACAGGGTTCCGGTCAGATCCTCCGTCCCGCTGCCGATGCGCGAGCGCACCACCAGCGCCACCCCCGCCATGCCGAGGCCAAGGCCCACGAGCTTCAGCGGCGTCAGGCGCTCGCCCAGGAGCGGGTCGGCGGCGAGCGCGGTGACGAGCGGGTTGGCGCTGATGACGACGGCGGTGAAGCCGGAGGAGACCGTGGTCATCCCCACATAGCTGAGGCCGAGATAGCAGGCGTTGTTCAGCACCCCCATGAGCGCCAGCGCCGCCACCTCCCGCGCCGGGATGCGCCTCAGCTGCCCGAGCAGCGCGCAGGCGCCGAGGATCAGCGTGCCGGCCAGCAGGAAGCGGCCGGCGAGCAGCAGCAGCGGCGGGCAATAAGCAAGCGCCACCTTCGCCGCCGCGAAGGCCGAGCTCCACAGCAGGCAGAAGGCGAGGATGAGGACCGGCGTGTGGTCCCGGCTGCGGAGGGCGGCGGCGTGCATAGCAAGTCTCCCGGCCGGCAAAGAGCACGGCTGGTTTGCATTTGGAAATTCAATGTGCCCATCATCGGCATTCGTAAATCGAATGTGTGTGCCGATGCTGGACCCGGACCTTCTGAAGGCCTTCGTGAGCGTGCTGGAGGCGGGCGGCTTCACCCGCGCCGGCGAGCGCGTCCACCGCACCCAGTCCACGGTGAGCCAGCAGATCCGGCGCCTGGAGGAGCAGCTCGGCCGGCGCCTGCTGGTGCGCGACGGCCGCGGCGTGAGCCCGACGCCGGACGGGGAGATCCTGCTGGGCTATGCCCGGCGCATCCTCGCCCTGAATGCCGAGGCCGAGGCGGCCCTCACGGGGGCAGCGCCGGCGCCCGCCATGCGGCTCGGCATTCCCGACGACATTCCCGTGGCCGCGCTCACCACGGTGGTGTCGGCTTTCGCCGCCGCCCGTCCCCAGGTGCGCCTTGCGGTGCAATGCGGCCTCAGCACCGACCTGCTCTCGGCCCTGGCCAGGGGCGAGCTCGACATCGCCCTTGCCAAGCGCGAGCCGGGGACCGGGCCGGCGCGCCGGGTCTGGCCTGAGCGCCTCGCCTGGGTGGCAGGCGCCGGCCGCGCGCCGGCGGACGGCGTGGTGCCGCTGGTCGCCTTCCGCCAGGGCTGCCTCTATCGCGGCCGCGCGGTGCATGCGCTGGAGCGCGCCGGCCGGCCGTGGCGGATCGCCTATGAAAGCTCGGACCTTCTGGGCATCCAGGCGGCGCTGAAGGGCGGGCTCGGCGTCGCCGTGCTGCCGCGGCGGGCGATCACCGCCGACCATTGCGTCCTCGGCGCGCGGGAGGGCTGGCCCGACATCGCGCCCACCGAGCTCGCCTTGTGCGCCACCGGCGATCCCTGCGCGGCGGGGCGGGACCTTCTCGATCTCCTGGCCGCCTTCTGCGACGCCGAGGAGGCGCGCCCGCTGGCGGCCTGAGCGTTCAGCGCCCGGCCTCGTGCTTCGCCAGCAGGGCCCGGCCCACCTGGCCCGCCCCCAGCAATCCGGGGGTGGCGTGCATCACCACGTGGACCGGCATCAGAGTGAGCCGGTCGGTATAGGGCGGGTGGTCGTCGAACGCGGCGCGGAACGGGCTGTCGGCGAACATGTGCGCCATGGCGCGGCCGATGCCGCCGGCCACGAACACGCCGCCGCGCGCGTCGAAGGCGAGCGCGAGGTCGCCCAGCACCCGCCCCAGCAGGCGCAGGAACACGTCGCAGGTCTCGCGCTCGCTGCGCTGGCCGTGAAGCGCGGCCTTGATGATGCCCTGCGAGGCGAGGCTCTCGCCGGTGAGGATGCGGTGCAGCCGCGCCAGCCCCTGGCCGGAGAGCACGTGCTCCACCGCCACCGGCCCGAGGTCGCGCACCAGATGGGCGATCACCCGCGCCTCGTCGGTGGTCACCGCGCCGAGGCGCATGTGGCCGGCCTCGCTCGCGAGCACGATGTTGCCCTCGGGACGCGGCAGCAGCACCGCGGTGCCGAGACCGGTGCCGGGGCCGCAGACCAGAACCGGCTCGCCCGGCGCGGCGCGCCCGGCGCCCACCTCGATCAGGTCCTCGCGCTTCAGCAGCGGCACCGCATGCGCGAGCGCCACGAAGTCGTTGACCACCGCCAGCTCGGCGAGGCCGAGATCGCGCGCGAAGCCGGCGCGGCTGAAGCGCCAGTCCCGGTTGGTGAGGCGCACCTCCTCCCCGTCCACCGGCGCCGCGACGGCGAAGGCGCCGAGCGTCGGCCGCACGCCGCCGAGCCCGGCGAGATAGGCGCCCACCAGCTCATCCAGGCTGGCATAGGAATCGTTGGTCTCGATGCGCACGTCGAACGGCACGCCGTCGGCGCCGGCGCGGGCGAGGCGCGTCGTGGTTCCGCCGATGTCCGCGAGGAGAAGCATGGAGGCCATGGTCAATCCGGTGGAAGCGGGAGGCGGACTTTAATCGGGTGGCGCGCCGAAGCAAACGTCCCGGCGCCCGGCGGCGCTCACAGCACCACCACGCCTCTATGCTTGGCCTCGCCTTCCGGTTCCACGTGGATGGTGATTTCGGTGTCGTCCATGTCGCTTTCGAGCGCGCGCTCGATGCGGTCGCAGATGTCGTGGGCCGCGGCCACGCTCATGCTGCCCGGCACCACCAGGTGGAACTCCACGAAGGTGATGCGCCCGGCATGGCGGGTGCGCAGGTCATGCGCCTCGATGGCGCCCTCCGCGTGGGTGGAGACCAGCTCGCGGATGCGCGCCACCACGTCCGGCGGCGGCGCGGCGTCCATGAGGCCGCCCACGGATTCGCGCATCAGCCCCCAGCCGGTCCACAGCACGTTGAGCGCCACCAGCGCCGCCAGCAGCGGGTCGAGCTGCGGCCAGCCGGTGATCGGCACCAGCACGAAGCCCGCCAGCACGCCGACCGAGGTGACGACGTCGGTGAGGATGTGCTTGCCGTCGGCGACCAGCGCCGGCGAGCGGTTGGCGCGGCCGACCCGCAGCAGCACCACGCACCAGACCGCGTTGAGGGCGGTCGCGGCGCCGTTCAGCAGCATGCCCTTGAGCGGCTGCTCGGGCAGGCGCGGGTCGAGGAAGCCGTGATACGCCTCGCGCAGGATGGTGAAGGCGGCGAGCACCACGAGGACGCCCTCGATCACGGCGGAGATGTATTCCGCCTTGTGGTGGCCGTAGGGGTGGTTGGCGTCGGCCGGCCGGGCGGAGACGTGCAGCGCCACGAGCGCGGTCGCCGAGGCGGCGACGTTGATGATGCTCTCCAGCGCGTCGGACAGCAGCGCCACCGAGCCGGTGACGAGATAAGCGAGGGTCTTGAGGCCGAGCACGATGATGCCGACGCCGACGCTCGCCACCGCCACCCAGAGCGTGGTGCGCTTCATCTTCGCCTCCCGGCGCTCATGATGGAGGAAGGGCCGTCCTCGGGCGCGGCTCGGCCGCGCCGCGGCACGCTTCGGCGCTGTAGCCCGCTTTCGGCCGCAGTGCAACACGACCGCGCGCCGGCGCGCCTCAGCGGATCGCCGCAGCCTCCGCCTCGATGCGCCGCGTCCCGGCGTCGGGCAGCGGCGCCAGCCGGCGGTGCAGGTGCACCATGTAGGCCATGCCGAACACCGGGGTGATGAGGTTGAGGATCGGCACCAGCAGGATGGGCGAGATGACGAGACCGGCGATGAAGATGGTGGTGGCGTTGGCCCGCCGGAGCGCCCGCGCCTCCTCCGGCGTGCGGTAGCGCATGGCCGCCATCTCGAAATACTCGCGCGAGAGCAGGTAGGCGTTGGCGACGTAGAACACGATCACGTTCACGCCCGGCACCAGCAGCAGGAGCACGGCGGCGAGGTTCACCGCCAGCACCACGCCGAAGAAGCGGATGGAATAGGCCACCGACCGCAGCACCGGCTGCGGCGTGCCGCGCGGCTGGTCCGGATAGCTCGCCGCTTCCACCCGCTCGGCCACGTCGTCGGCGAAGAAGCCCGCCACCAGCGAGGAGGCCGCGGGCACCAGGTAGAACACGCCGAACACCAGGCCCAGGCCCGCCACCACGGCGAGCGTGGTCTCGATCCAGGGATAGGTCGGGATGTCGACGAAATGGGTCAGCGCCGCCTCGAGGCCGACGCCGAGCGCCGCCAGCACCAGGATGGCAAGGGCGACGGACTTGAGCAGCAGCCCCCGCAGCAAAGGCGAGAAGGTCTGGCTCAGGGCTTCGAAGGCGGCGGCGAGCATGGCGCGTCCCAGTTGCGGTCGGCCGACAGGTAAGCGCTCGCGCCCGGTCTCTCAAGAGCGCGCGGCCCCGGCGCGCGCCCGGCGTGGCGTCCGGCGTCGGGGCGGCGCGGGATCGCCGGCGCGAATGAACGTTCATTCTTGCGCGCCTGCGCGCCCTGCGATATGAGAGTGAACGTTCATTCGCATGCCGGAGGCTTGCCATGTCGCTCATGGCCACACGGGCGGAAGCGCCGGCCGCGTCCAAGCGCAGCCCGCAGCAGCAGCGCATCCTCGCCGCCGCCATGGCCTGCTTCGCCCGCGACGGCTTCCATGGCGCCTCCATGCAGAAGATCTGCGCCGAGGCGGGCATGAGCCCGGGCGCGCTCTATCGCCATTTCCCCTCCAAGGAGGCGATCATCGCCGCCATCGTCGAGGACGAGCGGGCCGAGCGGCTCCACGTCTTCGACGAGGTGCGCAAGGCGCCCACCATCCTCGGCGGGCTGCTGGACTGCCTGCGCCTGCTGCTGGAGGAGCAGACGCTGCCCACCGCCACGCTCGGCCCCGAGATCATGGCCGAGGCGATCCGCAACGGGACGCTGCGGGCGGCGGTGGAACCCTGCGAGGAGGAGACCCGCGGTCATCTGAAGGCGGCGCTGGAGGAGGCGGTCGCGCGCGGCGAGATCGACCCGCACCTGCCGCTCGACGACGTGCTGATCCTGCTCCAGATCATGGGCGACGGCATCATCCTCAACCATCAGCTCCATCCCGAATGGAGCATCACGGAGCGCCTGCCGGCCCTGCACCGGCTGGTGGTGCGCATGCTCGCGCCGGCGGAAAAGGCCGGCTGACCATGCCCGTCCCGCCGAACACCTCCCCGCGTCGCCGCGGCTGCGGCGCTCCCGTGCGCGGCCACGCGATTGCCGCCGTTCGCCACCATCTTGCGCCGCCCGCATCTCAGAAGGTCCGTCCCGTCATGGCCCGCGCCTCCGCATCCGCCGTCCTCGTCCTGGCCGCGGCCGGCCTCCTCGCCGCGCCGTCCGCTGCGCGCGCCGAGGCCTCCACCGCCCCGGCGCCGTCCGCCCTGAGTGTAACCGTGGTGCGGCCGGTGGAGGATAAGATCACCGAGACGCTGCTCGTCACCGGGTCGCTGCTGCCGCGCGAGGAGATCGAGGTGGGGCCCGAGATCGAGGGCTACCGCCTGGTGGAGATCCTGGTGGAGGTGGGCGACACCGTCGAGAAGGGCCAGGTGCTCGCTCGCCTGTCGCGCGAGGTGCTGGAGACGCAGCTCGCCCAGAACACCGCCAGCGCCGCCAAGGCCCGCGCCGCCATCGCCCAGCAGCGCGCCGCGCTCGACCAGACGCTGGCGCAGGAGACCGAGGCCGCCGCCGCGGTGGAGCGCGCCCGCCAGCTGCGCAAGAGCGGCACCGTCTCCCAGGAGACCCTCGACGAGCGCGAGCGCGCCGTGAAGGTGGCGAGCGCCCAGGTGGCCGCCGCCCGCGAGGCGCTCACCGCCGCCGAGGCGGAGGAGGTGTTCGTCAAGGCCCAGCGCGACGAGATCGAGGTGCGGCTCAAGCGCACCGACGTGCGCGCCCCGGCGGCCGGCGTCGTCCTCGCCCGCACCGCGCGCCTCGGCGCCATCGCTTTGTCGGCGCGCGCCGAGCCGCTGTTCCGCATCGCCCAGGACGGCGCCATCGACCTCGATGCCGAGGTGCCGGAGGACGCCATGCCGCGCATGCGGGCGGGCCTCAGGGCCGAGGTCACGCCGGCCGGCTTCGAGGCGCCGCTGGCCGGCACCGTACGGCTGGTGTCGGCCGAGGTGGACAAGTCCACCCGCCTCGGCAAGGTGAAGATCGCCCTGCCCGCCGACCCGCGCCTGAAGCCCGGCGCCTATGGGCGCGGCGTGATCGGGCTCGGCGGCAGGAGCGGCCTGTCGCTGCCCCAGTCGGCGGTCATGTTCGACGCCGCGGGCGCCTACGTGCTGCGGGTGGAGGACGGCACCGTCTCGCGCCGGCCGGTGACGGTGGCGCTCAAGAGCGGCGGCCGGGTCCTGGTCACCGGCGGGCTTTCGGCCGGCGAGCAGGTGGTGGCGCGGGCGGGCGGGTTCCTGCGCGACGGCGACCGGGTGAACCCGGTCGAGGTCGCCGCGAGCGAGGTGCGCTGATGGCCCTCAACGTCTCCGCCTGGTCGATCCGCAAGCCGGTCCCGGCGCTGGTCCTGTTCGTCATCCTCACGGCGCTCGGCATCGTGCATTTCCGCGCGCTGCCGGTGACGCAGATGCCCAACATCGACGTGCCCATCGTCATGGTCACGGTCACCCAGGCGGGCGCCGCGCCGAGCGAGCTCGAGACCCAGGTGACCAAGAAGGTGGAGAACGCCATCGCCGGCGTCGCCGGGGTGAAGCACATCACCTCCTCCATCTCCGAGGGCACCAGCGTGACCACGGTGGAGTTCCACCTGGAGACGCTGGTGGACCGGGCGGTGAACGACACCCGCGACGCCGTCACCAAGATCCGCACCGAGCTGCCGCGCACCATCGACGAGCCGCTGATCCAGCGCGTGGACATCGAGGGCCTGCCCATCGTCACCTTCGCCGTGTCCTCGCCCGACATGACGCCCGAGGAGCTGTCCTGGTTCGTCGACGACACCATCGCCCGCGCGCTCCAGGGCATCCGCGGCGTCGCCCAGGTGAAGCGCGAGGGCGGCGTCGACCGGGAGATCAGGGTGGCGCTCGATCCCGACCGGCTGATGGCGCTCGGCGTCACCGCCGCCGAGGTCTCGCGCCAGCTGCGCGCCACCAATGTCGATGTCTCGGGCGGCCGCGGCGAGGTGGGCACCCAGGAGCAGTCGATCCGCACGCTGGCGGGCGCCGCCAGCGTCGAGGAGCTGGCCGACACCCGCATCGCGCTCTCCAACGGGCGCTCGGTGCGCCTGAAGGAACTCGGCACGGTGAGCGACGGCGCGGCCGAGCCGCGCGTGTTCGCCCGCCTCGACGGCAAGAGCGTGGTGGCGTTCGGCGTCTACCGCGCCAAGGGCTTCTCCGACGTCACCGTCTACGACCGGGTGCAGAAGGAACTCGGGAACCTGCGCGCGGCCCATCCGGACATCACCGTCACCGAGATCGACACCACGGTGCGCTACACCAAGTCCGACTACCAGTCGGCCATGAACACGCTGATCGAGGGCGCGATCCTGGCGGTGATCGTGGTGTTCCTGTTCCTGCGCGATTTCCGGGCGACGCTCATCACCGCGCTCGCCATCCCGCTGTCGATCCTGCCGACCTTCTGGCTCATGGACATGCTGGGCTTCTCGCTCAACGCGGTGAGCCTGCTCGCGGTCACGCTCGTCACCGGCATCCTGGTGGACGACGCCATCGTCGAGATCGAGAACATCGTCCGGCACATGCGGACCGGCAAGTCGCCCTACCGCGCCGCCGTCGAGGCGGCGGACGAGATCGGACTCGCGGTGGTGGCCACCACGCTCACCATCGTCGCGGTGTTCGCGCCGGTGTCTTTCATGGGCGGCATCGCCGGCCAGTACTTCAAGCAGTTCGGCATCACGGTGGCGATCGCGGTGCTGTTCTCGCTGGCGGTGGCGCGGCTCATCACGCCGCTGCTCGCCGCCTATTTCCTGCGCGACACCGGGCACGTCCAGAAGGACGGCCTCGCCATGCGCGGCTACATGCGCCTGCTCGGCTGGTCGGTGCGGCACCGCCTCGCGACCATCGTCATGGGGCTCGGCATCTTCGTCGGCACCATCTTCCTGTCGACGCTGCTGCCGTCCGGCTTCCTGCCCAACAACGACATCTCCCGCTCCATGCTCTCCATCGAGCTGCCGCCGGGCACCACGCTCGCCGAGACGCAGCGGGTGGCCGACCGCATCACCAAGATGATGCTGGAGCGGCCCGAGGTGCGCAGCGTCTACGCCACCGCCGGCTCCGGCGGCCAGGGCGGCCTCGCCATGGTGGCCGGGGAGGTGCGCAAGGCGCAGATCGTCGTCAACCTGAAGCCGCGCGGCGAGCGCGCCATCGACCAGAAGACCTTCGAGAGCGATCTCCACGGGCCGCTCGCCGCCATCCCCGACGTGCGCTTCACCTGGAGCCGCGACGGCCAGAACGCCCAGCGCGGCTTCCAGGTGATCCTGTCCGGAAACGACGGCGCGGCGGTGGAGAAGGCGGCCCTCGCGCTCGAGAAGGAGATCCGCGACGGCGTGCCCGAGCTCGCCAACGTGGTGTCCTCCGCCGCCCTCGACCGGCCCGAGATCCGCATCGTGCCGAAGCTCGACGAGGCCGCCGACCTCGGCGTCTCGGTGGACACCATCGCCGAGACGGTGCGCATCGCCACCATCGGCGACATCTCCGCCAACCTCGCCAAGTTCTCCGCCAAGGACCGGCAGATCGACATCCGGGTGCAGCTCGATGAGCGCGCCCGCACCCGCCTCGCCACCTTCGACGCCCTGAAGGTGCCGACCGCCTCCGGCGCCTCGGTGCCGCTCTCGGCGGTGGCCACCATCCAGTTCGGCAAGGGGCCGACCGCGCTCGACCGCTACGACCGCGCCCGGCGCATCGCCGTGGAGGCCGACCTCGTGGGCGCGACGCCGCTCGGGGCGGCGCTGGAGAAGGTGAAGGCGCTGCCCGCCGCCTTGAGCCTGCCCGCCGGCGTCACCCTGAAGGAGGCGGGCGATGCCGAGATCATGGAGGAGGTGTTCTCCGGCTTCGCCATGGCCATGGCCGCCGGCCTGATGATGGTGCTCGCGGTGCTGGTGCTGCTGTTCCACGACGTGCTGCAGCCGATCACCATCCTGATCTCGCTGCCGCTCTCGGTGGGCGGCGCGTTCATCGCCCTGCTGATCACGGGCAACTCGATCTCGCTGCCGGTGGTGATCGGCTTCCTGATGCTGATGGGCATCGTCACCAAGAACGCGATCCTGCTCGTCGACTTCGCCATCGAGGCGATGGGCCACGGCATGGACCGCACCACGGCGCTGATGGAGGCGGGCCACAAGCGGGCGCAGCCGATCGTCATGACCACCATCGCCATGGTGGCGGGCATGGTGCCGTCGGCGCTGGCCTTCGGCGAGGGCGGCGCGTTCCGCGCCCCCATGGCCATCGCCGTGATCGGCGGCCTCATCACCTCCACCGTGCTGTCGCTGGTGTTCGTGCCGGCGGTGTTCTCGGTGATGGACGATGTCAGCCGCGTCCTCGGCCGCCTGTTCGGGCGCTTCGTCGGCGCCCGCGACGAGAAGGACGGCGGCGGATCGGGCGGCCAAGGCGACGCGCCGCACCAGCCGTCCCACCCCGGCCTGCCGCGCGCGGCGGAGTGAGCCGCCGCCGGCTCAGGCGCCTTCGGTGATGTCCCGGACGAGGCGCGCCCGCGCCGCCTCCAGCACCGCGCGGTAGTCCTCGGCGAACGGCTCGCTCAGCACCTGCTCGAAGGCGGCCACCAGGGTCCACAGGGCGGCCGGCTCGGCCGGATGGTCGAACAGCGCGCCCTGCGCCTCGGTGTCGGGCTCGTCGACGAGGCGGGCGATGAAGTCGAACGCCACCAGGGCAGCGTCGCGGGGCAGGGCCAGCGTCACCGCGTCGGCGGCGGGCGCTTCGGGCTCGGTCATCGGATCACCTCGGCTGCATCCTTGATCGCTCCTCTATAGCCGCCGCCGCGCCGCGGCGCGACCGGCGCCGCCTCAGGCGCGCGCCAGCGCGACGATGAACAGCCGCGTGAACGGCAGCAGCACCTTGCCGTCCGCCCGCCGGTGGTAGGACGCGGCGAGCCGCGCCTCGTACTCCTCCAGGAACTGGGCGCGCTCGTCGCCCTCCAGCGGATCGATGAACGGCCGCAGCCCGGCGCCCTTCATCCAGTCGACGATGGCGCCCACCCCGTCGAGCGGATGGTTGTAGACGGTGTGCCAGATGTCGACGTGCGCCGCATGGGGCACCAGCAGGTCGTAATAGGCGTCCGGCGCCGGCAGGGGCGTGCGGGCGCTCGCGGCGTGCCGCAGCTTGTCGGCCCACGGCCCGACCAGCGCCGTCTCCCGCATGGCGACGTGCGCCGGGCCGTCGAGATTGTCCGGCATCTGCACCGCCAGCGCGCCGCCCGGCGCCAGCAGCGACAAGAGGCGCGGCAGCACCGTCGCGTGGTCCGGCACCCATTGCAGCACCGCATTGGCGTAGATGAGGGCGGCCGGGCGGTCGAGCGTGAAGGTCGCGGCATCCGCCAGCGCGAACCGCGCGCCGGGCAGGCGGGCCTGGGCGGCGGCGATCATGTCCGGCGAGGTGTCGAGGCCGAGGATCTCGGCACCGGCGAAGCGCGCGGCGAGGAGCTCGGTGGAGTTGCCGGGCCCGCAGCCGAGGTCCACCACCAGCGGCGGCGCCGCGCCATCCGGCGCCGCGATGTCGGGAACCTGGGCGAGCAGGTCGCGCGCGGGACGGGTGCGGGCATCCTCGAACTTCAGGTACTGGCGGGCATTCCAGTCGGCCATGGTCGCTCTCCGGGCGGGAAGCGCCACTCTACAGAAGGTTGCCGGTCCCGCGCAGCCGGAACATCGCCCTGTCCACCGCGCCCAGCGCCGGCGGCCCCGCGCGCGCCGCGGCGGGGGGAGGGATGCGGGAGCGGGCGGCGCGCCGGCAGGCGCGCCGGGAACAAGGGTGACGTCGAAGCCGTGCTCCGTCCGCTCCCGCGCGGTGATTTATGGCTTGCTGCGCGCGGATGCGTGGGTCTTGCGATCCACCCAGCACGGCCGGGAGGAACGACTCCCCGGCCCGGAACGCGCGCCTTGGGCCTCCCCTGACGCGGGTCGGGATGCGTTAGGTCCCGCCCGCCGGACAACCGCCCCCCGCACCACCCGTCAGGCCACTCCGGACGCGCCCCTCCCAGGTGCGGGGTGGCCTTAGTGTGGGGCCGTCCGGCGCGGCGGGGAGAAGTTTTCGCGCAAATGGCGCCGGCGCTGGATTTGCGCGCGCTCCCATCCCCGCTTGGGGACGGGGACGGGAGCGAGAGATGGCTTCCGCACGGTCATGGGCCGGTTTGAAATTGGGAGCCGACCAATGTCCCTCCCCCGCAAGCCGGAGAGGGTTCCCGGCGGCTCCCGTTCCGGCGCCAGGATTTCAGACGCTGCCCGCCACCCCACGCCCGCTTGACTTGTCAAGCGCGCCGGCCGCCACCTAACATGCCCGGCCTTTGCGGGGGTGAGGGCGAGAGAGGCGGCTTTTCAGGATGTCCGACGCGTTGCGCATAGCCCATGGGGCGTTCGGCCGGGTGGCCCTGCTCGACATGGATCGCTCGCTGGTGCGCCATGCCCATCCCCATTGCCACGTCCTCATCAAGGTGGGCGGCGACGACACGCAGTTCCTGGTGGGCGAGCGGGTGGCGCCGCTCACGGACGAGTGCGCGGTGCTGGTGAACGCCTGGGAGCCGCACGCCTACGTGCACGACCCGCGGCGCGAGAACGCGCTGATCCTGGCGCTCTACATCGAGCCCGACTGGCTGGTCTCGTTCCGCCCCAACTGGGGCGCGAGCGGCTCGGCCGGCTTCTTCGACCAGTCGGCCGGCGCCATCACCTCGCGCATCCGCGGCACCGCGCTCGACCTTGCGAGCGAGATGGTGCTGGAGCCCGCCTCCGGCAGCCGGCAGGAGCGCCTGCTCTCCGACCTCATGATCGCGGTGATCGAGCGCTTCACGCCCTGGCGCACGGTGGGCTCGTCGCTGCGCGAGATGGCGCGCTCCAGCGCCGTCGACTGGCGGGTGCGCAAGACCATCTCGCTGATGCGGCAGGACCCGACCGCGCCGCTCTCCATCGAGCGCCTGTGCCGCGAGGCCGGCATGTCGCGCTCGCACTTCTTCCGCGTGTTCGAGGATTCCACCGGCGTCACCCCCCACGTCTTCCTCAACGTGCTGAAGGTGGAGATGGCGGTGGGGGCGGTGATCGATTCCGAGGAATCCTTCACCACCATCGGCGACCGCCTCGGCTTCAGCGCGGCGAGCCATTTCACGCGCTTCTTCCGGGATCACTGCTCGGTGTCGCCGCGCGAGTTCAGGACCGTCGCGCGCCTCGGACGGTGATCGCCGCGATTTATGGGACTTTTTGGTCAGAGATGGGACCGCCGGCTCTAGTCCCTCGGCGCCGCTCCTGATTGTTTGCCCCCCAAGGTGCCGATCGAGCGCTGCGGGAGGGTTTGAGATTGCGCGCTGAGAGCGTCGCCTGGACGGGCCAATCATTGCCGAGGGTCGAGGACGCTGCGCTCCTGTCGGGGCGCGGGCGCTTCATCGACGACCTCGGGGTGCGGCCCGGCACCCTGGAAGCGGCGATCCTGCGCTCCCCCCACGCCCATGCCGACATCGTCGCCATCGACACCGCCGCCGCCTTGGCGCTGCCCGGCGTCGTGGCGGTCGTCACCGGGCGCGACCTCGCGGCCCTGACCCTGCCCATGGTGGCGGGGCTCAAGGTGAACGTCGAGAACTGGCCCATGGCGGTGGAGCGGGTGCGCTATGTGGGCGAGCCCGTGGCGATCGTGGTGGCGCAGACGCGCTATCTCGCCGAAGACGCGCTGGACGCGGTGGCGGTGGAATATGCGCCGAAGCCGGCGCTGCTCGATCCCATGACGAGCATCGCGCCGGGCGCGGTGCTGCTGCACGACGCTTCCGGCGGCAACCTGGTCAGCGACCGCCGCTTCTCCTACGGCGACCCCGAGGGCGCCTTCGCGCTAGCGGACAAGGTGTTCGAGATCGCCGTGCGCTATCCGCGCAACACCGGCGCGCCCATGGAGACGTTCGGCGTCGTCGCCGAGTATGACCCGCACGAGGGCGCCTACGACATCCTCGCCAACTTCCAGGGGCCGTTCTCCATCCACACGGTGCTGGCGCGTACCTTGAAGGTGCCGGGCAACCGGCTGCGCATGCGCATGCCGCCCGATTCCGGCGGCAGCTTCGGCGTCAAGCAGGGCGTCGCGCCCTATGCGGCGCTGATCGCGGTGGCGGCGCGCATCGCCGGGCGGCCGGTGAAGTGGATCGAGGACCGGCTGGAGCATCTGGTCGGCGCGGTGGCGGCGACCAACCGCGTCACCACGCTGAAGGCCGCCGTGACCGCCGCGGGCCGCATCACCGCGCTCGACTTCGACCAGGTGGAGGATTGCGGCGCCTATCCGCGCGCGCCCGAGCCGGCGACGCTCTATCGCATGCACGGCAACATGACGGGCGCCTACGACATCGCCAACGTCGCCATCCGCAACCGCGTGGCGCTCACCAACAAGGCGCCCACGGGCCTTGTGCGCGGCTTCGGCGGGCCGCAGGTCTATTTCGCCCTGGAGCGGCTGGTGCAGCGCATCGCCGAGGGGCTCGGCCTCGATCCGCTCGACGTGATCCGGCGCAACCTCATTCCCGGCGGCGCCTTCCCCTACCGCACCGCCACCGGCGCGCTCTACGATTCCGGCGATTTCCCCGGCGCCGTCGAGATGGCGGCGGCCGACGGCCGGCTCGCGGACCTGCTCGCCCGGCGCGAGACGGCGCGGGGCGAGGGCCGGCGCTACGGCATCGGCTTCGCGGCCGTGGTGGAGCCCTCGGTCTCCAACATGGGCTACATCACCGCCGTCCTGACCTCGCAGGAGCGCGCCAAGGCCGGGCCGAAGAACGGCGCCCAGGCGTCCGCCACGGTCGCCATCGATCCCACCGGCACGGTGAGCGTCACCTCCTCCTCCACCCCGCAGGGGCAGGGGCACCGCACCGTGCTGGCGCAGGTGGTGGCCGACGTGTTCGGCCTCGCCCCCGCCGACGTGCGGGTGATCTGCGAGCTCGACACCGGCAAGGACGCCTGGTCCATCGCCTCGGGCAATTATTCCAGCCGCTTCGCCGCCGCCGTGGCCGGCGCCGCGCACATGGCGGCGAGCCGCCTCAAGGACCGGCTGGCGCAGGTGGCCGCCGCCCAGTTCCAGGCGCAGCCGGAGGACATCTCCTTCGCGGGCGGCAGGATCGTCGCCAAGGGCGGCGCCTCGGCGCCGTTCGCGCGCATCTCGGCGCTGAGCCACTGGTCGCCCGGCGTGCTGCCCGAGGGCGTCGACCAGACCATCCGCGAGACCGCGTTCTGGACCCCGCCGGAGCTGACCGCCCCCGACGCCGCCGACCACGTGAACTCCTCGCTCTGCCACGGCTTCATCTTCGACATGTGCGGGGTCGAGGTGGACGCGGTCTCCGGCGCGGTGCGGATCGACCGCTACGTCACCATGCACGATTGCGGGCGGGTGCTGCACCCCGGCATGGTGGAGGGGCAGATCCGCGGCGCCTTCGCCCAGGCGCTGGGGGCGACCTTCTTCGAGGAGCTGGCCTACGCCGAGGACGGCGCGTTCCTCACCGGCACCTTCGCGGACTATCTCCTGCCCACCGCCACCGAGGTGCCGGAGATCGAGGTCTTGCACATGGAATCCCCCTCGCCCTTCACGCCGCTGGGCGCCAAGGGGGTGGGCGAGGGCAATTGCATGTCGACCCCGGTGTGCGTCGCCAATGCGGTGGCGGACGCGCTCGGCGTTGCGGACATCGCGCTGCCGCTGACGCCCGCGCGGGTCGCCGCCTTGGTCGAGGGGCCCGAGCCGGCGCCGCCGGCAGGCGCCGCCCGCGCCGGGGCGAAGCCCGCCGGCCGGCCCGGCGACCGCACCCTGCGCGGGGAAGGCGCGGCCTTCGTGCCGGCGCCGCGCGATCAAGTGTGGGCGACGCTGCTCGACGCCGACGCGCTCGCCTCCATCATCCCCGGCTGCCACGGGGTGAGGAAGCTCTCGCCGACCCATTTCACCGCCGACGTCACGCTCGGCATCGGCCCGGTGAAGGGGCGCTACAAGGCCGACGTGAAGCTCTCCGATCTCGACGCGCCCAACGCCGCCACCCTCTCCGGCAACGTCTCCGGCGCGCTCGGCACCGGCGGCGGCTCAGGCCGCGTCACGCTCACGCAGGCGAAGGGCGGCACGCGGGTCGCCTACGTCTACGAGGCCGCCGTCGGCGGCAAGGTGGCGGCCATCGGCGGGCGCCTGCTGGACGGCGCGGCCAAGGCCATCATCGGCCAGTTCTTCGCCGCGCTGGCGCGCCGCGCCGCGCCGCGCCGGGCGGGCCTCCTCGCCCGGCTGCTCGGGATGCTGACCGGGGGGCGCGGATGAAGCCCGCCGCCTTCGACTTCGTGCGCGCCGAGAGCCTGGAGGAGGCGCTGGAGACGCTCGCCGCCCACGGCGGCGACGCCCGCGTGATCGCCGGCGGCCAGTCGCTGCTGCCCATGCTCAACATGCGCCTCGCCAAGCCCGCCGTGCTGGTGGACATCATGGGCCTTCCCGCCCTGCGCGCCATCCGCCGCGAGGGCGACGCCATCGTCGTCCCGGCCGGGGTGCGGCAGGCGGAGCTGCTCGCCTCGGCGGAGCTCGCCGCCCAGCCGCTGCTGGCGGCGGCGCTGCCCTTCCTCGGCCACTACCAGACCCGCAGCCGCGGCACCGTGTGCGGCTCCACCGCCCATGCCGACCCGAGCGCGGAGATCCCTTTGTGCCTGGTGGCGCTCGGCGGCGAGGTGCGCCTCAGGACCCGCCGCAAGGCGCGGCGCGTGAAGGCGGCGGACTTCTTCACCGGCATGATGACCACCGCCAAGGCCGACGACGAGATGATCGAGGCGGTGTCGTTCCCGGTGGCGCCGCCGGGCAGCGCCTACGCCTTCAGGGAATATTCCCGCCGCCACGGCGACTTCGCCATCGTCGGCTGCGCCGCGCGCGTCTGCGCCGACGCCATCGACCTTGCGGTTTGCGGCGTCGCCGACAAGCCCGAGCGGCGCTCGTATCCGCGCCTGTCGGGCGCCGCGCTCGACGATGCGCTCAACGCCTTCGCCTGGGAGCTCGACGCCCGCGACGACCTCCATGCCAGCGCGCGCCTGCGGCGCGACCTGGTGCGCGCCATGGGCCGCGCCGTGATCGAGGAGGCCGAGCGATGCCTCGCCTGAGCGCGAAGGCCCTCCACGAGGTGCGCTTCACCCTCAACGGCCAGCCGGCGCGCCTGTCGGCCGAGCCGCGCCTGCTCGCCACCGACGCCCTGCGCCACCGCGCCGGCATCACGGGGACGCACGTGGGCTGCGAGCACGGCGTGTGCGGCGCCTGCACCATCCTCATCGACGGCGTGCCCGCCCGCGCCTGCCTCACCCTCGCCGTGCAGCTCGAAGGCCGCGACGTGCGCACGGTGGAGGGCCTCGCGCCGGCGCCCGACCGCCTCTCCGTGCTCCAGGAGGCGTTCCGCCGCCACCACGCCTTGCACTGCGGCTTCTGCACCGCCGGCATCCTGATGTCGGTGGACGCCTTCCTGAAGACCACGCCGGACCCGGACGCGCACGAGGTGCGCGAGATCGTGGGCGGCCACCTGTGCCGGTGCACCGGCTATTCCGCCATCGTCGCCGCGGTCCTCGACGCGGCGGCCACCCTGAGAGGGGACTTGAGCAATGTTTGACCTCGGCACGAGCTTCCTGGCGAGCGTCGAGCGCGACCCCGGCGCGCTGGCGGTGGTGGACGGCGACGTGCGCCTCACCTATGCCCAGTGGCTCGAGAAGATCGCCGCCGTCGCCGACGGGCTCGGCGCGCTCGGCCTCAGGCACGGCGACCACCTCGTCACCGTGCTGCAGAACCGCTGGGAGGCGGCGACGCTGCACTGGGCCTGCCAGTTCGCCGGCATCGTCATGACCCCCGTCAACTGGCGCGCCACGCCGGACGAGCTCGACTTCGTGCTGGAGAATGCCGGCGCCAGGGCGCTCGCGTTCGAGCCGGTGGCGCAGGCCTCGGTCTCGGCCTCGGCCCTGGCGCAGCGTCTGCCGCGCATCGGCGTCGGCGCGCCGGCGGACGCCGCCTTCGAGGCGCTCGCCGCCGGCGCCGCCGTCCCCGCGCCGCGCGCCGGCGCCGACGACTGGTCGCTGATGCTCTACACCTCCGGCACCACCGCCAAGCCGAAGGGCGTGCCGCGCCGCCAGCGCGCCGAGCGCATGGGCGCGGTGGCGCACGTGGCGCAGAACCTCTACGCCCGGGGCGAGGTGACGCTCGGCGTCATGCCGCTCTACCACACCATGGGCGTGCGCTCGCTGATCGCCATGTCGCTGATCGGCGGCACCTTCGTCTGCCTGCCGCGCTTCGACGTGGCGCGGGCGCTGGAGCTGATCGAGAAGGAGCGGATCACCAACCTCTATCTGGTGCCGACCCTCTATCACGACCTCGTCCACCACGCGCGCTTCGCCGCCACCGACACGGCGAGCGTGCGCAAGCTCGGCTTCGCCGGCGCGCCCATGACCGACGGGCTGCTGAAGACCCTGACCGAGGCGTTCCACCCCGAGCTGTTCGTGAACCATTACGGCTCGTCGGAGATCTACACCTTCACCATCAACCAGAAGGCGGCGGAGAAGCCCGGCTCGGCCGGCAAGGCCGGGCTCAACCAGATGATCCGGGTGGCGAAGCTCGGCGCCGCCTCGCCCACGGAGCGCGCCGCGCCCGGCGAGGAGGGCGAGATCATCGCGCTGGCCGCCTCGGACGAGGCGTTCGAAGGCTACTGGCGGCGCCCGGATTCCAACGCCAAGTCCCTGCGGGACGGCTGGTACTTCACCGGCGACACCGGCTATTTCGACGCCGACGGCGACCTCTACGTCACCGGCCGCGTGGACGACATGATCATCACCGGCGGCGAGAACGTCTCCCCGGTGGAGATCGAGAGCTGCCTGTCCATGCACCCGGCGGTCGCCGAGGTGGCGGTGGTGGGCCTGCCGGAGCCGCGCTGGGGCAAGATCGTGGTCGCCTTCGTGCAGCGGCGCGGGGCGGTCACGCCGGAGGAGCTGGACGCCCACTGCCGCGCCTCCGGCCTCGCCAACTTCAAGCGCCCGCGGCGCTACGAGTTCGTCGCCGCGATCCCGAAATCCCCGGTCGGCAAACTGCTGCGCCGCCAGCTGGTCGCCGGCGAGTACGAGCCCGAGCAGGGCGGCGAGAGCGCCGCCTGAACCCCCATCGAGAAACAGGACCCGCAAGAATGAACGCCTACGTTTCCGCTCCGCCGCTGCCGACCGACCTCGACGGCTACCGCATCGACATCGACGCCGCCCGCGAGCGCGCCGACATCGTGCTCGCCCGGCCGCCCATGAACACCATCTCCATGCGCCAGCGCGAGCAGCTGCGCCAGACCTTCGAGGCGCTCGACGAGGACGACCGCGTGCGCGTCATCGTGCTGCGCGCCGAGGGCGAGCACTTCTCCTCCGGCGGCTTCATCAAGGGCTTCCTGGAGGCCTCGCCGGAGCACGTCTCCAAGCTCGCCTGGAACATCGCCGCCCCGGCGCGCTGCGCGAAGCCCGTGATCGTCGCGAACCGCGGCTACACCTTCGGCGTCGGCTTCGAGATCTCGCTCGCCTGCGACTTCCGCATCGTCTCCGAGACCTGCCAGTACGCGCTGCCGGAGCAGAAGCTCGGCCAGATCCCCGGCTCGGGCGGCTCGGCGCGGCTGCAGAAGATCGTCGGCATCACCCGCACCAAGGACATCGTCATGCGCTCGAAGCGCATCGCCGGCCGCCAGGCGCTGGACTGGGGCATCGCCACCGAGTGCGTGCCGGACGCCGAGCTCGAGGCCGCCACCGACCGGCTGGTGGACGAGCTGCGCTCCTTCTCGCCCATGGCCCAGCGCACGGCGAAGAAGCTGCTCAACGACACCGAGGATTCCACCCTCTCCATCGCCATCGAGCTGGAGGGCCACTGCTACAGCCGCCTGCGCCAGTCGGACGACTTCAAGGAGGGCGTGCTCGCCTTCCACGAGAAGCGCGCGCCGAACTTCAAGGGCAGCTGAGCGGCGAACGGAACGGGCGCCGGGCGGGTCGGCCCGGCGTCGGGGAGCGAAGACACCAAACCGCCAACGGAAGGGGAAACGTCATGCAGATCAGAGGTTACAAGGTCGTTCTTGCGGCGGCATTGGCCGCGACGGCGCTTTCGGGAGCGGCTTTTGCCGCCGACCCGATCAAGGTCGGCGTTGTGACGCCGAGCACCGGCACGTTCGCGCCGATCGGCCAGCAGGTGCGCTGGGCGCTGGAGCTGGCGGCGAAGGAGATCAACGCGGCGGGCGGCATCATGGGCCGCCCGGTGACGCTGATCGTCGAGGACGAGGAGACCACCCCGGCCACCGCCGTGCAGAAGGCGGAGAAGCTGTTCCAGGTGGACAACGTGGACTTCCTCACCGGCACGGTGAACTCGGGCGCCACGCTGGCGGTGGGCCAGCTGGCCGAGCGCAACAAGAAGCTCGCCACCACCTCGGTGTCGTTCGCCGACTCGATCACCGGCGACAAGTGCTCGCCGAACGTGTTCCGGGTGAACGCGCGCGCCGGCCAGCAGTCGGCGGCGCTCGCGGCGTGGCTGCTGAAGCAGAAGCCGAAGGCGAAGATCTACTATCTCGGCCCGGACTACGAGATGGGCCGCTCGACGGTGGCGGCGTTCAAGGCCAACGCGGAGAAGCTGGGCGCGCAGTCGGTGGGCGAGGTGTTCGCGCCGAACGATTCCAAGGACTACACGCAGTTCTTCGGCCAGATCCGCGCCGCCCGCCCGGAGGTGATGTACATCTCGGTGGCCGGCAACGACACCGCGCGCCTGCTGACGCAGATGCAGGACTTCGGGCTGCTGGGCTCGCTGCAGGTGGTGGGCGCCTCGGGCACCATCACCTCGGCGAACATGGGCGCGCTCGGGGCGGCGGCGAACGGGTTCGCGACCGGGGCGGGCTACTCGCCGCAGATCGACACGCCGGAGAACAAGAAGTTCGTGGCGGCGTTCCGCGACGCCTACAAGGCGGACCCGGACCTCTACGGCGCCGACAGCTACGGCACGCTCTACGCCTACAAGGCGGCGGTGGAGAAGGCCGGCTCGACCGACACCGACAAGGTGCGCGCGGCGCTGGAGGGGCTGACCTGGAACACGCCGCAGGGCCCGAAGACGATCCGCGCCGGCGACCACCAGGCGATGCAGCCCATGTATGTGGTGCGCATCAACAACGGCAAGTTCGACATCATCGACAAGGTCTCGGCCGAGGACGCCATCGGCCCCGACAACTGCACACGCTTCTGAGCGATCGATGTCCCGCGGCGGCGCATAACGGCGCCGCCGCGGGACGACTGCTTCCAGGGGAGAGACAAAGGCGATGAACGCCCTCGACTACATACAGTTCGTGCTGGCGCCGCAGGTGGTGAACGGCCTGGCCCTGGGCGTCGCCGTGGTGCTGGTGGCGCTCGGGCTGACCATCATCTTCGGCCTGCTCGACGTCATCAACATGAGCCACGGCGAGTTCTACGCGGTGGGCGCCTATCTGGCGCTGGCGCTCGGCGCCGCCCATATCGACTTCTGGCTGCTCATCGTCCTGGTGCCAGTGCTGATGCTGCCGCTCGGCATGCTCACCGAGCGCCTGCTGATCAGGCCGGTGTTCCATTCCAAGGACCGCCACGTGACGACATTGCTCGTCACCTTCGGCCTGGCGCTGATCGCCGAGGACGTGCTGAAGCTGATCTTCGGCCCCAACACCCAGCGCCCGTCGACGCCGATCCCCGGCGCCAGCGAGATCTTCGGCATCATCCTGCCCAACTACCGCCTGTTCCTGATCGGCATCGGCGCGGTGATCGTGGCCGGCGTCGCGTTCGTGGTCTACCGCACCCGGCTCGGCGCCATGGTGCGCGCCGCCGCCTACGACCGCGACATGGCCGCTTCGCTCGGCGTGCCGGTGTCGCTGGTCTATTCCGGCACCTTCGCCTTCGGGGTGGCGCTCGCCGGCCTCGCCGGCGTGCTGCTCGCGCCGATCTACTCCGTGTTCCCCACCATGGGGCGGGACTTCATCCTGCTCGCCTTCACGGTGGTGATCGTCGGCGGCATGGGCTCCATCTGGGGCGCCGTGGTCGCCGGCCTGCTGCTGACCCAGGTCCAGGCGCTGGCGAGCCTCGTCATCTCGCCGGTCTGGACCGACCCGATCGTGTTCGGGACCATGGTCGCCTTCCTCGTGTTCCGCCCCCAGGGCCTGTTCGGGAGGCTCGGCCATGCTTGACCGCCTCACGCTTTCCATGCGGGCGAGCCACGTCCTGGCGGCGCTGCTCGTGGTCGCCTCGCTGGGCCTCGCCGTCGCCGGCTCCGCCAGCGGCGACACCTTCTACCTGCGCCTCGCCACCGAGGCGCTGATCTTCGCCGGGCTCGCGCTCTCGGTGGACCTGCTGCTCGGCTATTCCGGCGCGCTGTCGCTGGGGCAGGCGCTCTATTTCGGCATCGGCGCCTACACCTCGGCGCTGGTGCTGATGAAGGTGCCGTCCTTCTGGCTGGCCATGGGCGCGGCGGCGGCGGTGACGTTCGTCAGCGCCGTGATCGGCGGGCTGATCGCCAACCGGGTGCGCGGGGTCTATTTCGCGCTCATCACCTTCGGCCTCGCCCAGGTGGTGGCCAAGGTGGTCTACAACATCCGCGACCTCGGCGCCTCCGACGGCATGATCGGCATCCCGGTGATCGACATCGGCATCGGGCCGTTCTCGGTGTCGGCGGGCAACCCGCTGGGCTTCTTCCTGGTGGTGCTCGCCATCATCATGAGCCTCTACGCGGCGACCGCCTACCTGCTCGACACGCCGTTCGGCCGCGTGCTCACCGCGCTCAAGGCCAACGAGAAGCGGGTGCCGTTCCTCGGCTACTCGGTGTGGCGGGCGCGCATGGTGTGCTACCTCGCCGCGGCGCTGATCGCCGGCCTGTCGGGCGCGCTCTACCCCATGCTGCGGGGCTTCGTCTCGCCGGAGCTGATGTTCTTCATGACCTCCGGCAACGCGGTCATCTCGGTCATCCTCGGCGGCGTCGGCACGCTCGTGGGCGCGCTCTACGGCAGCATGTTCCTGGTGATCATCAAGTCGGTGATCGGCAGCTGGACCGACCACCACCTGATCATCATCGGCCTGCTGTTCATGGCCGGCGTGCTGTTCATGCCCAAGGGCATCATCGGCTTCGTGCGTCCCTACGTGGAGCGGCTCATCGCCCCGCGCCACCTGCGCGAGACACGGGCCGGCGACAAGGGCGCTCCCCTGGACGCCGAGGAGGTGAAGCCATGAGCCGTCCGGTTCTCGAGGTCAGCGACCTGTCGATCGCCTTCGGCGGCCTGAGGGCCGTGGACCAGGTGACCTTCGCCGCCGAGCGCCACCGCATCACCACCGTGATCGGGCCGAACGGGGCCGGCAAGTCCACCCTCTTCAACATGATCTCCGGGGCGCTGAAGCCGCTCTCCGGCAAGGTGCTGATCGACGGCGCCGACATGACCGGCGCCGCCCCCGAGCGCCTGAAGGGGGCCGGGCTCTCGCGCTCGTTCCAGATCACCAACCTGTTCTTCGAGCTGACGGTGGCCGAGAACCTGCGCCTCGCGGCGCAGGTGCTGGAGCCCGCCAAGCGGGCGCTGCTGCCGATCCGCTGCTCCACGCGGGCGCAGGCGAAGACGCAGGAGATGCTGGCGCGCTTCGACCTCGTCCACAAGCGCGACGAGCTGGCCGGCAACCTCTCCCACGGCGACCAGCGCCGCCTGGAGATCGCCGTGTGCCTCGCCTCGGAGCCGAAGATCCTGCTGCTGGACGAGCCCACCCAGGGCATGAGCCACCAGGACACGGCCGACACCGCGAAGCTGGTGCGCTCCCTGACGCAGGACGTGAGCGTGCTGCTGATCGAGCACGACATCGGCCTCGTGATGGAACTTTCCGACCACGTGGTGGTGATGCACCAGGGACGCAAGCTCGCCGAGGGTCCGCCCGCGGTGGTGCGCGCCGACCCGCAGGTGCAGGCCGCCTATTTCGGACACGCCTGACATGCTGAAGATCGAAGGCCTCAACAGCCATTACGGCCGCAGCCACATCATCCAGGGCATCGACCTTAGCGCCGCCCCCGGCGAGGTGATCGGCATCTTCGGCCGCAACGGGGTCGGCAAGACCACTTTGCTCAAGACCATCGCCGGCTGGGTGAAGCCCAGCTCCGGCACCATCCGGCTCGGCGACGTGTCGCTGGCGGGGATGGAGCCGGACCGCATCACGCGCTCGGGCGTCGGCCTCGTGCCCGAGGACCGGCGCATCTTCCCCGGCCTCACCGTGGAGGAGAACCTGACGCTGGGCCTGATGCAGGTCCGCGGGCGGCCGGCGAGCGCCGGCCGGGCGGTGATCGCCGAGATCTACGACCGCTTCCCGCGCCTGCGCGAGCGCCGGCACCAGCTCGGCACCACGCTCTCGGGCGGCGAGCAGCAGATGCTGGCCATGGCCCGGGTGCTGGTGGGCGCGCCGCAGCTGGTGCTGGTGGACGAGCCCTCCGAGGGACTCGCCCCCATGATCGTCGCCGAGGTGTTCGCCATCGTGCGCGAGCTCAAGGAGCGCGGCGCCATGGTGCTGCTGGTGGAGCAGAACGTCCACGAGGCGCTGGCGGTGACCGACCGGTTCGTGGTGATCGAGCGCGGCCGCGTCGTCCTCTCGGGCGAGGCCGAGGACGCCAAGGACCGCGAGCGCCTCATGGAAGCGCTGGCGGTGTGATCCCGCGATCCCGGCTCCGGCCGGGATCGCCCCCATCCCCGTTCGGCGGCCCTATGGGAGCGCCTGCCCGGCGGCGCGCATCACCGCCTCGGTGTCGGCGAGCCAGACCTGCTCCATCCCCTTGAGCGCCTCCAGCACCCGGCGCATGGCGGCGGCGCCGGCCGGGGTGCCGACCACGAACGGATGGATGCCGATGGCGACGATGGTCGCCGGCCGGGCCGGATCGGCCTTCGCCTCGCGCGCCATCTCGCTTACATAGTCGATCCACAGCCGCTCCAGGTCGCTCGCCTCCTTGAAGCGCGACAGGTACTGGCCCATGTCCACCACGCTCGGCGGGTAGGGGATCAGCACCAGCGGCGCCGGCCTGGTGTCGAGCCGCGACAGCAGGTCGGAATCCATGCCGTCGAGGGTGTAGCGGATGCCCTCGGCCGCGGTCGCGGCGAAGGTCTGCGCGTCGGGATAGACGCTCGGGCTCGACCAGCCCCTGCTGCGCACGCCGGTCGCCGCCTCGATCATGTCCAGGGTCTTGCGGATGTAGGCGCGCTGGGCGGCCGGGCCTTCGGCGAGCGGCAGCAGGTCGGTGGAATTGTTGAGCCCGTGGGCGATGATCGGCGCCTGCGGCGCCAGGGCGCGCAGCGTCTTCCAGGTCTGCGGCTGGGCGGCGGGGAACTCGGCGTTCAGCGCCAGGCTGAGCGGGACGCCCATCTCCTGGAACAGGCGGCCGGCGCGCGGCAGGCCGTAATTGATGGCGTACTGCCGGAAGCCCTCGTCCACGAGGTCGGGCTTGCGCGAGGTCATGTCGGGCCGGAAGTTCGGACCCTGCCCCTGGCCCCACACCTCCACATAGAGCACGAACACCACGGCGACCTTCTTGCCGCCGGGCCAGGAGGCGACGGCGATGTCCTGGCGCGGCAGGCCGGTGATCCAGTCCGGCCCGGTCTGGGCGAGGGCGGAGGCGGGCGCCAGCAAGGCGGCGAGGAGGAGAGCGAGGGCGCGCAGGCGCATGGGTCGGCCTCGATGCGGCGGGGGAAAGCCCGGGCGCGCCGCCCGGGCCGAACATCAGCGCAGGTCGTCGAGCGAGGCGGCGCCAGAGCCGCCGGAGATCAGCGTCGGCCACTGCTTGGAGCCGAACGGCACCGCCGGCGGCAGGAACGGCTCCTTGCCGCGCGCCTTCATCTCCGAGATGATGGTCTTGCGGGCGTCGCCTCCCATCAGCTCGTAGTCCATCAGCCGGTCGCTGTTGAAGAACAGGCCGCCCACCGAGCGGTCGGAGATGATGCGCACCAGGGCGGTGAGCATGTCGTCGGGCGTGGTGGTGAAGGAGATGGTCTCGATCAGCATCAGCCGGTCGTTGATCGCCTCAGGCCCGAAATACTGCGCCAGCACGCTGAACAGCACGTTGTTCTGGCGCGCCACATAGATGGTGTTGCTGGCGGCATAGACGTTGTCGAAGCTGCCGCCCAATTCCTGCTTCCAGCCGTCGAGCACGCCCATCCAGTGCTTCACCTGCGTCTGCGCCGCCCAGGCGATGGCGTGGCCCAGCACCGGCGCCTGCTTCTTGGCGAACGCCTGCACCGCGTCGAGCGTGATGACGCCCTTGGCGAGGCTGTCCTCCATGAAGGCGATGTTGTTCTCCAGGATGGCGCGCGAGTTGGCGCGCCAGTCGTCCGGCATCTCGGCCGCGCCGATGCCGTCGCGCGCGCTCTTCATCTCCGTCAGGTAGGCGCGCATGGGCGCGACCCAGCTCTTGTCCTGCGGATTGTCGATGAACGGCAGCACCACCTCGGACACCGCCATGGTGCTGTGGCCGAGCGACTTCATCACCTGGTAGACCTTCGGCACCGAGGGCGCCTCCAGCGGCGGCTTGCCGGGCCGGTAGAGGATCATCCGCCCGCCCGCGCCCGAGAACAGGGCCAGGATCACCGGGTGCTGGTCGAGGATGTTGGCGCGGAAGATCCTGCCCGCATTGTCGTAGAGCGCGAACATCGAGGTGTTCAGCTGCAGCACGTTGCGGTTGGCGAGCTCCTGCGCCGTGGGCGGCGTGAGCTGCCCGGAGATCGGCTTCATGTAGGCCGGCAGCTCGGCGGCCGAAGCTCCGGCGCAGGGCGCCGCGGCGAGCGCGGCCGCAAGGGCCAGCGCGACAGGTAGGCGTGTCATGGTTTCCTCCTCGTCTCGATCAGTTCGGGCAGGCGGCGCCGGTCTCGACCCACGCCTTGACCAGGGCCTTGGCCTCTTCCTGGGTGCCGGGGGCGGGGGTGCGGTCGCCGCCGGGCTTCCACGCCCAGCCCACCAAAGTGTCGTCGCCGATATGGGCGATCAGGTCCTCGACCGTGCGCCCGCCATTGCGCGCCGGGTCCTTGATCTGGAGGCAGATCTCGCGCGCCGTCCTGCCCTCCCAGGCCATGGAGGCGGGGGCGAGCTGCCAGTGCGGGTGGCCGGGCATGCCGGCGGGCGCAAAGCCGCTCTCGCGGTGGCACATGGAGCACCGGAGGCTGGCGAGGCCTTGCCCGTCCGGGCCGCGGAATACCGGCGGCTGGTGCGGGCGGGCGGCATCGCCCTGGCGCGGCCGGTCGGTGGCGGGATGGCAGTTGGTGCAGCGCGGATGGGTGAGCACCTTGCCCAGCTCGGTGAACAAGGCGGCGGAGCGCGCGTCCGGATCGGCGATGCCGGCGAACGCCTCGGGCGCGGCGAGCGTGCCGCCGGGCGGGGAGGCGGCGCGGCCTTGCGCCGGGAGCAGCAGCCCGGCGGCGATCGCGAGAAGCGCCATGCGCAGGAGGGTCGCCATGCGCCGGCCCTCAGGTCAGGAACCGGCCGGGATCGGCCAGGATCACGTCGCGCACCGCCTCGTGGTACTTCACGTAGCCCGAACATCGGCACAGGTGCCCGTCGAGCGCCTCGGTGACGGTACGCTCCAGCTCGGCGCGCGCGATCGGCGCCTTCTCCAGCCGCTCCAGCAGCACCTGCCCCTCATTGAGGAAGCCGGGCGTGCAATAGCCGCACTGGAACGCGAAATGGGCGATGAAGCTCTTCTGGAGCGGCGTCAGCGCGCCGTCCTTGGCGTGGCCTTCCACGGTGCGGATCGCCTTGCCGTCGAAGTCGGCGGCGGCGACGATGCAGGTGGGCATGGTGGCGCTGGTGCTGTCCGGGGCGTCGACGATCACCGTGCAGCTCAGGCACTGGGCGGCGCCGCAGCCGAACTTGGTGCCCGTCATGCCCAGAACCTCCCGCAGGAAGTCGTTCATGGAGAGGTCCTCGCGCACCTCGATGGGGCCGTGGGCGCGGCCGTTGATGGTCAGCGAGATCGCGGGCACGGCTGGCTCCCTCACAGGACGCGCCGGACGTCGTCCGGCGTCACGGGCAATGCGGAAAAGCGCTTTCCGGTGGCGTCGTGGATGGCGTTCAGGATCGCCGGGATCACCGGGATCATCACCACCTCGGCGACCCCCTTGGGCGGCTCGTTGGGGGCGACCGGCGGCAGGATCTCCACCTCCAGATCGTGGACCGGCAGGTCGGAGGCGCGGGCGATGACATAGTCGCCGAGGTTCCAGCGGCCGTTGCCGGGGCCGTCCTCGAACGGCGGCAGGTTCTCGAGCAGGGCCTGCCCGACCCCCATGGCGAAGCCGCCCTGGGCCTGGCCGCGCACCACCTCCGGCGCCAGCGCCTGCCCGCATTCGAGCACGCTGTAGGCGCGCGCCACGCGCACCGCGCCGGAGGCGGTGTCGACCCCGACCCGCACCAGCGTCCCGCAGCCCGAGGTGAAGGAGGTGCCGATGCGGTTGTAGCTCGCCGGCGGGAAGGCGACGAAGCTGCGGTCGAGCACCTTGAACGGTCCCTTGCCGCGGCGCACGGCGAGCGCGTCGAGGTCGGCCGCCCAGTTGAAGCCGTCCAGGGGGAAGGCCGCCTGCGCCCAGGCCCAGCGCGAGAAGGCGTGCGCCATGGCACCGGTGAGCGCGCCCATGGCGTGGGCCCTGGCGGCGAGGTCCGGCTGCGCCAGCGGCGGCAGGCCGGACATGATGAGCATGCCATCCTGCCAGTAGGCCTCCTCCCACAGGAAGCGGCGCGGGTCGTTCTGGGGAATGCCCCACAGCGCCAGCGCCGCCGGCCACAGGCCGAAGCGCAGCAGGATGCGCGCCGCCTGGCCGGCCGCCTGGGTGCCCACATGGGCGCCGATGGAGGCGCTGGTGGCCGAGGAGATGGCCGGCACCCAGCGCGGGTTCTTCGCCGCCTTGTCCTGCGCCGCCTGGGTGATGGTGTAGGGATCGCCGGAGGTGACGAGGCCGAGCGCGCCGAAGGCGTCGATGCGCGCCACCGAGACCTCGTCGGCGACGCGGCCGAGATACTGCGCCACCCGGTTCGCCACCGCGGTGCCGATGCCGTTGCCCATCTCCACGGCGTCGCAGACGATGCGCACGCGCCCGTCCGGCTCCAGTTCCACCCGGCCGAGCGCGCAGTCGGCGCCGGTGCCGTAGTCCTTCACGCACAGAGCGAGGCCGGTGCCGACGAGGGTGCCTTTGGGCGCCGCCGCCTTCGCCGCGGCGCGGCCGCGCCACAAAGCGTGGGCCTCCATCTTGTCGAGCAGCTCCGGCGTGCGCACGGAGACGGTCCAGGGATTGCCGGTCATGGTGCGCCCGCCGGCCTTCAGCAGGTTGCGGCGCCGGAGCGTCACGGGATCGATGCCGAGCGCGCCCGCCGCCTCGTCTATCAGCGTCTCGAGCGCGGCGGTGGTCTGCACGACGCCGTAGCCGCGCATGGAGCCGGCGGTGACGCCGCGCGTGTGCGCGGCCACCGTGGTCACGTCCACCTTCGGCACCTCGTAGGCGCCGATGGCGGAGGTGGCGGACACCACGGCGACGCTGGCCGAATAGTTGGCGAGCCCGCCGCCGTCGAGCACGTGGTCGGCGGCGAAGGCGCGGATGCGCCCGGTGGCGCGCTCGAACGCCACCTTGGAGCGGATGTCGAAGGCGTGGCGCTTGATGCCGCCCTGGAACTGCTGGAACCGGTCATGGGCGAGCCGGATCGGCCGCCCCGGCAGGAACAAGGCGGCGAGCGCCACATAGAGCGGGAAGGGGGTGTGGTCGCGCCCGCCGAAGCCGCCGCCGAGATGGGCGAAGCGCGTGTCGACGCTCTGCGGCCGGAAGTCCGCCTTGGCCTCGCCGAGCATCTGGCCCAGCGCCTCCGCCGCCTCGAACGGCGACTGCACGCCGAGCGCCAGCCTGAGCGCCTTCGCCTTGGGATCGTACCAGGCGAGGCCGCATTCCGGCTCCAGGAACATGGGATCGATGGACTGGGTGCGGAAGCTGCGGTCGAGCACCAGCGCGGCCGGATCGGCGGCGTCGATGCCGGCGCGGATCTCCTCGCCGTAGGTGGCGCCCTTCCTGTACTGGCCGCCTTCGGCGGTGGGCAGCGGCTTCCAGATCGGCCGCCCGCCGGCCTCGAAGAAGCCGGGGCTGATCCAGCCCTCCATCAGCGGCGAATAGATGTCGGGCGCGCCCGGCGCCGGGCCGGCGACGCGGGTGAAGCGCATGGCGGCGTAATTGGGCCGCGCCAGAGGCCCGGTCTCGGCGCCGAAGACGAGCGGGCTCTTCTCGCGCACGATCACGCGGGCGCGGTCGAAGGCGTCGAAGCGCTCGAACAGCAGCAGCGCCGCCGGCTGCCCGAGATAGAGCGGGGTCGTGCCCACCGGGCACAGCAGGTCGCCGGCATAGAAGGGCGGCACCCCGAGGCCGGCGCGCGCCAGGCCCTGCGCCGTCACCACCACCGTGGGCTTCAGATCCGCATCGAGGGCGCCGAGGTCGATGCCGGCGAGCACGTGGGTCGCGTCCGCCGCCCGCACCAGCAGCGCATGCGCCGTGGTGGCGGGCCATCCCTCCATGTCGGCGGCGCGGAAATCGGAGACATAGAGCTTGGCGCCCGTGACCTTGGCCACGGCATCGATCCGCCCGTGGCCGGCGACCGCCGGGTTGAGCCGCGCGCGGCCGGGCAGGGTCTGCGTGTCGTCGAACGCGGCCGCCATGGCGACCGGGAGCCGGGACATGCTGAGCGCGATGCCTCCGGCAGCGGTCCATGTCAGCACGTCGCGCCGTGATGGCTCCATGACTTCAGAACTCCCCAGCGTGGACATCGAAGGTGCAGAAGCCAGCTCATCCGGCGCCACGCATG
Source organism: Xanthobacter pseudotagetidis (assembly GCF_043194795.2). Taxonomy (NCBI): domain Bacteria; kingdom Pseudomonadati; phylum Pseudomonadota; class Alphaproteobacteria; order Hyphomicrobiales; family Xanthobacteraceae; genus Xanthobacter; species Xanthobacter pseudotagetidis. The sequence goes on from NZ_CM195534.1 coordinate 647,808, forward strand.
CGCGGCATCGGCTGTATTTTAGTTTAAATAAAAAAACTTCACGCGGAAATTATATGACAATAGTTCCGACCAAAATCTTCGATTTCAAAGAATAGGGGATCGAAGAAAATACGGCACGGGGATACCGTTCCCGACGGATGCGCCGATCGGGTGGGGCACAGCAACTCGGGTAGCAGACGCGCGCTGATCCTGACTATTCCCTCATTTGAGGGATATCAAATTTGCTGCGCTGCAAGATGAGCGGGGGAGAAATCTGCCCGCGGCCGAGTTTCTTCGCGGTTCAAGGCAGAAAAGCCAGGCCTCCCGCCGGCGCCACGGGGCGGACACCTGCGCGGGAGGTGATCGATCGCCCTTCGGGGCGAGGCTGAACCGGACGGGGTCGGGGACTTGGCCGGACGTGGTCGGATATGGCTGGATGCGGCGCCTTGGCGGCTGTCCGCCGCCGCCAAGGCTACGCGCAAGGCCTTCTCACGGCCTTGCGCGGCGCGGGGACCGCAACGGCATCCCCCCGCCCCGCCCCGGCGGTCGGCCGGAACGCGACCGGGGACCGCGACGGCGGAACACGATGCTCAGCGCGAGAACTTCTTGTACTGAATCCGCTTCGGGATCACCGAATCCGTTCCCAGCCGGCGCTTCTTGTCTTCCTCGTAGTCCGCGAAGTTGCCCTCGAACCACTCCACGTGGCTGTCGCCCTCGAAGGCGAGCATGTGGGTGGCGATGCGGTCCAGGAAGAAGCGGTCGTGCGAGATGATGACGGCGCAGCCGGCATAGTCCTCCAGCGCCTCTTCCAAGGCGCGCAGGGTGTCCACGTCGAGGTCGTTGGTGGGCTCGTCGAGCAGCAGCACGTTGCCGCCGCGCTGGAGCACCTTGGCGAGGTGGACGCGGTTGCGCTCGCCGCCGGAGAGCATGCCCACCTTCTTCTGCTGGTCGCCGCCCTTGAAGTTGAAGGCCGCGCAATAGGCGCGCGAGGGGATCTCCTTCTTGCCGACGTAGATCACCTCGTTGCCGTCGGAGATCTCCTCCCACACGGTCTTCTTGTCGTCGAGCGCGTCGCGGCTCTGGTCCACATAGCCGAGCTTGACCGAATCGCCGATGGAGATGGTGCCGCCGTCCGGCTTCTCTTGGCCCGTGATCATGCGGAACAGCGTGGTCTTGCCGGCGCCGTTCGGGCCGATGACGCCGACGATGCCGCCCGGCGGCAGCTTGAACGACAGATCGTCGATCAGCATCTTGTCGCCGAACGCCTTGCTCAGATGGTCGAAGGCGATGACGTTCTGCCCGAGCCGCTCGGCCACGGGGATGACGATCTGGGTGGCGGAGGGCTGGCGCTCGGAGGCGCGCTCCAGCAGTTCCTCGTAGCGCTGGATGCGGGCCTTGTTCTTGGCCTGGCGCGCCTTGGGGCTGGCGCCGATCCACTCCTGCTCGCGTGCCAAGGCGCGCTGGCGCGCCTCGTCCTCGCGGCCCTCCTGCTGCAGGCGCTTCTGCTTCTGCGACAGCCAGGACGAATAGTTGCCCTCGTAGGGGATGCCGCGGCCGCGATCGAGCTCCAGGATCCAGCCCGTCACGTTGTCGAGGAAGTAGCGGTCGTGGGTGACGATCAGGATCGCGCCGGGATAGGTGCGCAGGTGGCCTTCCAGCCAGTTCACGGTCTCGGCGTCGAGATGGTTGGTGGGCTCGTCGAGCAGGAGGAGTTCCGGCTGCTCCAGCAGCAGGCGGCAGAGCGCCACGCGGCGGCGCTCGCCGCCGGAGAGGCGCGTCACCTCCCAGTCGTCGGGCGGGCAGCCGAGCGCGTTCATGGCCTGCTCGACCTTGCTGTCGAGGTCCCACAGGCCCTGCGCCTCGATCTCGTCCTGGAGCCGCGTCATCTCGTCCGCGGTCTCGTCCGAGTAGTTCATGGCGAGCTCGTTGTAGCGATCGAGGATCGCCTTCTGCTTGGCGACCCCGTCCTCCACGTTCTGGCGCACGGTCTTTTCCGGATCGAGCTGCGGCTCCTGGGGCAGGTAGCCGACGCGCACGCCCTCCGCGGGCCGGGCCTCGCCGGAGAAGTCCTTGTCGATGCCGGCCATGATGCGCAGCAACGTGGACTTGCCGGCGCCGTTGTTGCCGAGCACGCCGATCTTGGCGTCCGGGTAGAAGGAGAGGTGCACGTTGTCGAGCACCTTCTTGCCGCCCGGATAGGTCTTGGTCATGCCGTGCATGTGGTAGGCGTACTGATAGGGGGCCATGGGCCGCCGTCTCCTGAAAGGGGGGTGCGGGAAAGTTGCCGCTTTCTAGCCTCCGCGCATGGCACCGGCAAGGCGGCGCCCGCCCGCGGGCGCCATCGCCCGGACCGGGCGGCCGGCCCCGCGCCCCGTCGCCGGGAAGAGGAGGCGCTCCCCGCCGGGATGGCGGCCGGGCCGCGCCGTGCACAGGGGGCGCAGAAAGGCTGTTGCATTCCCCGTTCGCTTTTGGCATAGACACGCACCTGCCGCGCGGCTGACCGCGCTGGCGGATGGATGCGGGTGTAGCTCAGGGGTAGAGCACAACCTTGCCAAGGTTGGGGTCGAGGGTTCGAATCCCTTCGCCCGCTCCAGTTTCTCTCAGGAAAATCAGGTGGTTGGCAGGCGCCCTGCGGGGCGCTTTCTGCTTACCAGGCGCAACGGGAGCATTTCGGGAAGCGCTGAGTAAGCACGCCAATCCCGATTCCGGCGTGCCCCGGCGAAGGCGCCCTGCTCGAAACCGCCGAACGGGAGCCTGGACCGCTGCGTGATGGGCTCGGTCGGGGCGAGAGATTTGCCGCCGACCGGATCACCGCATCGCCTGTCGGGCTTAATCGCTGGCCTTGGCCGCCCGTGTACGGGCGCGCCATTCCCACACGGCCTCGGCGTTCCGATGCACCCAATCGGCCAACCTCTCCACCTCGTCGATGGCGGCCATCAGCTTCTCCCGGCTGACTTCGATCGCAAGGCGTCGCCATTCCGGGCGCGCCGTCTCCGGCGCGCCCGCCGTGTCGTGGCTCAGCCCCGGACGAAGGCGAGCAGGTCGGCGTTGAGCACGTCGGCGTTGAGGGTCAGCAGGCCGTGGCCATAGCCGGGATAGGTCTTCAGCGTGCCGTTCTTCAGAAGCGGCGCCGAGAGCCGGGCGCTGTCGTCGATCGGCACGATCTGGTCGTCCTCGCCGTGCAGCACGAGCGTCGGCACGCTGATCGCCTTCAGGTCCTCGGTCTGGTCGGTCTCCGAGAACGCCTTGATCCCGTCATAGTGGGCCTTGGCGGAGCCCATCATGCCCTGCCGCCACCAGTTGTTGATCACGCCCTGGTCGATCTTCGCGCCCTCGCGGTTGAAGCCGTAGAAGGGCCCGGCGGGCACGTCGAGGAAGAACTGCGCCCGGTTGGCGGCCAGCGCCTTGCGGAAGCCGTCGAAGACCTCGATCGGCAGGCCGCCGGGATTGGCCGGCGTCTTCACCATCAGCGGCGGCACCGCGCTGACCAGCACCGCCTTGGCCACCCGGCCTTCGGGCTCGCCATGCCGGGCGACGTAGCGGGCGACCTCGCCGCCGCCGGTCGAGTGGCCGATATGGACCGCGTTCCTCAGGTCCAGATGGCGCGCCACCGCCGCGGCGTCGGCCGCGTAGTGGTCCATGTCGTGGCCGTCCCAGACCTGGCTCGAGCGGCCATGGCCGCGGCGGTCGTGGGCGACCACGCGATAGCCCTTGGACAGGAAGAACAGCAGCTGCGCGTCCCAGTCGTCGGACGACAGCGGCCAGCCGTGATGGAACATGATGGGCTGGGCCTCCTTCGGGCCCCAGTCCTTGAAGAAGATCTCGACGCCGTCGGCAGTGGTGACCGTGCTCATGATCGGTATTCCCTGGAAGTGGCCGGGCCTGTCGTCCCGGCGTGATGCGATGGGTAGACACTAGTCGTCCGCGGCCGGCGCTCGGATTGGCGCGATGGACAGACTTCGGGCCATAATTGACAGATGACGAAAGCAGCTCCCCCGGCAGCGCCCATGCCTGCCCCGTTGCCCGCCCCGCTGGCGGAAATCGCGCTGCTGCTCTATCCCGGCGCGCAGCTCGGCGCCGTCCATGGCCTGAGCGACCTGTTCTCGGTCGCCAACCTCATGGTGGCGCGCCGTCACGGCGCCGCGGCGCCGCGCATCCGTGTCAGCCATTGGCGCGGACGGGAGGACGGCACGGGCGCCGAACGGGTCTTCGACAGCGACCCCGGCGCGCCCGGCGAGCCGGATTTCATCGTCATGCCGCCGGCCGTCATCGCGCCGATCAGCAAGGAGGAGGCGGCGCCGCTGGCGCACTGGCTGCGCGCGCGCCACGAGCGCGGCGCGACGCTCGCCTCGGTCTGCGCCGGCGCGTTCCTGCTGGGCGAGACCGGCCTGCTGGAGGGGCGCGCCGCCACCACCCACTGGTTCTACGCCAACGATTTCGCCGAGCGGTTTCCCGATGTCCGCATGGACGCCGACAAGCTCGTCATCGACGACGGCGACCTCATCACGGCGGGCGGCCTGATGGCCTGGACGGACCTCGGCCTCAAGCTGGTGGACCGGCTGCTGGGGCCGACCGCGATGCTGGAGACCGCGCGCTTCCTGCTGGTCGATCCGCCCGGCCGCGAGCAGCGGCACTACAGCGTGTTCTCGCCCCGGCTGCGCCACGGCGACGCGGCGATCCTGAAGGTCCAGCACTGGCTGCAGGCGACCGGCGCCCGGGCGGCGACGCTCGAGGCGATGGCGCACAAGGCCGGGCTCGAGCCGCGGACCTTCCTGCGCCGCTTCCAGAAGGCGACCGGGCTGAAGCCCACCGAATACTGCCAGCACCTCCGGGTCGGCAAGGCGCGCGAGCTGCTGGAGACCACCACGCGCCCGGTCGATCAGATCGCGTGGGACGTGGGCTACGAGGACCCGGGCGCGTTCCGGAAGGTCTTCCTGAAGGTCACCGGGCTCGGCCCCCGCGCGTATCGCCAGCGTTTCGGGGTTGCGGCGGTCCGCGACAACGCGCCGGCCGAGGACGCGGAGGGCGCGCGGCCCGCGGCTCCGTAGCGCGCAGAGCGGAAAACGCTTTTTTCTTCCGATGATTAGAGGGGCGCCCGGCGCGGGTGATGCGCCGCCACGATGAGCGCGCTCAGCCCTTCTCGCCGACCCGCTTCGTGTCGGCGAAGCCCTGGGCCTCCAGGAACAGGTGCGCGCGGTTCTGGAATTCGTCCGTGCGCCCGGCGGCGAGCAGGTCGGCAAAATCGGCGCAGGCGTCGCACACCGCGTCCACCCAGCCCTTCTCGGACTTGGCGAAGTCGCCGAGCACGTAGGGCATCACCATCTGCTTGTCGCCGGGATGGCCGATGCCGAGCCGCACCCGCCAGTAGTCGTTGCCGCACTGGGCGGTGATGGACCTGAGCCCGTTGTGGCCGGCGTTGCCGCCGCCCTTCTTGAGCCGCACCTTGGCGGGCGGCAGGTCCAACTCGTCGTGGAACACGAACACCCGGTCGAGCGGGATCTTGTAGAAGCGCATGGCTTCCGAGACCGCGCGCCCGCTCTCGTTCATGTAGGTCTCGGGGAACAGGGCGATCACCTTCTCGCCGGCGATCTCGCCCTCCGCGGCCAGGGACTGGAAGCGGCGGCGCAGCGGCGCAAGACGGTGGCGGCGGCAGATGGCGTCGAGCGCCATGAAGCCCACATTGTGCCGGTTGCCGGCATATTTCGGCCCGGGATTGCCGAGCCCTGCGAGCAGGAACACGGGGGGCGGGCCTCCGGTGGCAGGGGGCGCGCCGGACGGCGTCCGGCTCAGCGCGTCGATCTCGGTGTGTCGATCTCAGTGCGTCAACACGCGGTGAGGGCCGGCCGGGCCAGGACCCGGCCGGAACTGCGTCAAGCCTCGGCCGCTCAGGCCTTGGGCTCTTCCTTCGCCGCCTCCTCGGCGTCGGCCTCCTTGAGGCCCGACGGCGCGACGATGGTGGCGAGCGTGTCGTCGCCATGGCCGGCCCAGGTCACGCCCGCCGGCAGCTTGATGCCGGACAGGTGGAAGCTGTCGCCGAAGCCGGCGCCGGTGAGGTCGACCTCGACGGCGTCCGGGATGGACTCCGCGGGGCACTCGAGCTCCACCGTGTGGGCCACCACGTTGAGGGTGCCGCCGCCCTTGAGGGCCGGGGACGCCTCCTGCTTGATGAAGTGGACCGGCACCTCGACGGTGACCGTCGCGCCCTTGGAGACGCGCAGGAAGTCCACGTGCAGGGGGAAGTCCTTCACCGGGTCGAGCTGGTAGTCGCGCGGGATCACCCGGTGCTTGGTCCCATCCACCTCGACCTCGAACAGCGTGGTGAGGAAGTGGCCGGCATAGATGATCTTGTTGATCTCGATGTGGTTCAGCGAGATCGTGATCGGCTCCTGCTTCTCGCCGTAGATCACGGCGGGCACGCGCCCGGCGCGGCGCTCGGCACGGGCGGCCCCCTTGCCGGCCCGCGGGCGCGCCACAGCCTTCAGTTCCTTGATGGCGGTCATGGCACTCGTCCTATTGCTGAAATGGTTCTAGAAAGGCGCACGGCCGCTCGCGCGGCCGCAGACATCCCGAGCGCCGGCACGCCTCCAGGGGGGCGCATGCCCGTGCGCGGGAAGGCGCGCTTATAGCCGCATGAGGGCGCGAAGGCAATGATGGCGGCACTTTGGAGGGAGGTCATGGGCTGGCGCGGGTGTTTTGGTCCGGCCGCCGTCCTCTTTCTGGCCTGCGGGCCGGCCTTCGCCCAGTCCGATCCCGCGGCGGCCGGCCAGGCCGAGGCGCTCGCCAAGGCCAACGCCCGCATCGCGGTGTGGGACCTGCCCCAGCTCGACATGCTGCCGGACGACGCATTCGGTCGGCTGGCGCGCTTCGGCCGCTCCATCGTCCTGGCCACGCCCCGCCACATCGGTCCGGATGCCGCCGACCCGGCCATGCGCTTTGCCGGCAACAATCTTGCCTGCGGCAACTGCCACCTGAACGCCGGCACCAAGAAGTTCGGCCTGCCGCTGGTCGCCGCCTCGGCCGACTATCCCGCCTATTCCTCCCGCTCGGGCGCGCCGGCCACCATCGAGGACCGGATCAACGGCTGCATGACGCGCTCCATGAACGGGCGGCCCATGCCGTCCGACGCCAAGCCCACGCGGGCCCTGGTGGCCTATCTGAAGGTGCTCGCCAGCGGCCTGCCCGCCGATGCGCGGATCGTCGGCGCGGGCGCCGGAGCCATCCCCGAGCTCGACCGGGCCGCTGATCCGGCCCGCGGCGCGCAGGTCTTCGCCCGGACCTGCGTCGTCTGCCATGGCTCCGAGGGGCAGGGGGTGCGCCGCAACGTGGCCGACGCCTCCTTCGGCTACGGCGTGCCGCCCTTGTGGGGGTCGGACAGCTTCAATGACGGCGCCGGCATGAACCGCCTCATCACGGCGGCGAACTTCATGCACGACAACATGCCGAACGGCACCTACTGGCTGATGCCGATCCTGGCGCCGGCGGACGCCTGGGACGTGGCCGCCTTCGTGCTGTCGAAGCCGCGGCCGGCGCGCGCGGGTGTCGACAGGGACTTCCCGGACCTGCTGCTGAAGCCGGTGGACACGGCCTATGGCCCCTATGCGGACGCGTTTTCCGCCGCCCAGCACAAATACGGCCCGTTCGCCCCCATCCGCGCCGCGATCGCGCGGCTGAAGGCCGAGAAGGGCAGCGTGCCCAATCCCAACGACAGGTGAGCCGGGGGCGCCGGGCGGACCGCGCTCTCACTTGACGGCAGGGAACGCGTGATCCGATCGTCTTGCGACGCAGGCCGGCCGGCGCGTGCCCTAGCGGGGCATGTCGGAGCTGCAGCTCTTGGGGGTGGACTGGCCGAACCAGTTGCCGCACTTGTCGCAGCCGGAAAGGCCGAGCGCGAGCGCGGCGACCACGGCAATCCTCACCATCGCGCGCATGGGCCTTCCGCTCCGCCGGTCCCGTGACAACGGCATCACCATAGTGCCCCGCGCGCGGAAGAAAAGCCCGCGCCGCGCGCCCGCCGGGGTCGATCCGTCCTAAGGCGACGTCCCGCCCGCCTGGAAGATCAGGGCGCCCATGCTGGTGAGCATGCCGCCGAGCACGCCGACGAACGCCATCACCACCAGAGCGCACAGCAGGCTGGAGCAGGCGCCCTTGCGCGGGGGCTCGGTCCGCGTCCAGCGGCCGAACACGGCCAGCGCGGCGAGCACCAGGCCGGCATAGAGCGAGAACTGGAGCACCCGGCCGACATCCACGGGCCCCACGGTCCTGTGGATCAGGTCGGCGAAGAAGGCGTAGGTCGGCTCGTCCTCTCCGCCCAGGAGATAGGTGAGCGCCGCCTCCAGGAAGAACAGGGCCGCGGACAGGAGGCTCACCGCCGCGAACAGGAACAGCCATTTCAGCATCAGCGCGCGGCTTTCGGGCGTGGGCAGCATGCCGGCCGCCCAGCGCGCCCACCATGCCTTGCTGTCCTGCGTGCCCTTGTCCAGATAGTCGGCGACGGCGCCGAGCCCGCTGGCGACCAGCGCCGGAATGCCGACGAGGCTCGCGCCGACGATGCCGAGCAGCGCGCCGCTGAGGTCGAAGGCGAGGAAGTGCGGGAAGGCGCTGATCACGGCGCAGGAGATGAACAGCACCGAGAGCGAGCCGCGCAGGGTGGCGCCCGGCTTGTCCGGCAGGCAGATGACGCAGACCGGCAGCCGCGCCGAGGTGACGACCGAACGGGTGGAGGGCAGGGCCTCCGCCAGGAACTCCTTCATGGCCGCCTCATCTCCAGCTCACGGGGAAGGTCTGGCGCCGGCCCCTGCCCGTCGCTTCGCCGTCGAGATCGACCACCTCGATCACCCAGGTGGTGCCGGCGCGGGCGCCGAGCGTGTCGGGCGGCGCGAAGGCGGCGCAGGCGCGGGTGCCGAGCGGGTAGGTATGGATCTGGCTTTCCACCGCGGCGAAGGCCGCGAACGTCTTCTTCTCCCGGTCATAGGCCTTCCTGAGGGTGGCCTGCCGGCTCTCCTTGGCAGGCGCGGCGTCCTGCGCCGGCGCGGCAACCGCCTTGCCGACGAAATAGCCGCGCAGGTCGAAGATCGACAGCGCCTCCTCCGCGACCACCGCGCCGGTGGGCACCGGCGGGCCGTCGGTGTCGGCGAGGAAGGCGGTGCGCCGGTTGCGGCGCTGCGCGTCGGTCCGCACGCAGCCGTCGGTCGGGCTCGCATAGCGGATATGGTAGGCGTAGATCATGTTGGAGTTGGACGTGGTGCGCAGGTGGTAGTCGATGAACTCGTCCACGCTCGCCGACTGGGCGATGGTGTAGTCGCGCGGCAGCAGGGTGATCACGAAGCCGCATGAATTGCGGGCCAGCGGCCGTCGCATGGTCACGGTGCGCGCCGGGGGCTCCTGCGCTTCGCGCGCCACCGGGCGCGAGATGCGCACCGCGAGCGCGCCCTGCGACCGTTCGCGCGGCGCGGTGCTGCGGCCCACATAAGCGAGCTGCACCACCTGGTCGGGATCGAGCGGCGCGCCGTTGACGCGGCGCCATTCGCCGTCGGTCCACTTCGCCAGCAGGACGGAAGGCCCGCTGCCGGCGCGCGCCAGCGCGGCGTCGGGGCAGTCGGCCCGGGCGGCATCGAGGCCACCGGGCAGGAGGGTGATCGAGCAGGCGAGCCCGGCTTCGAGAAGCCTGCGCGCACGCATGGGAATGAACCGCGCCAGCCGCATTCGAGCCTCCAAGTGCAGAGGTGCGCAACTGGGTCCAGTTTAAAGTTGTGTTATAAAAAAATACAACCATTTACTCTTCACAGGAAGCTCTGCGGATCCACGTCGATCGCCACCCGCACATTGCCCTTGGGGCGTGGCGCCACCGCGCGCCAGGCCCTGAGGTAGGCCGAGAGGTCGAAGGCGCGCGGCGCGCGGGCGAGCAGCCGCCAGCGGTGGCGGCCGCGCAGCACCGCGAGCGGCGCCTCGGCCGGGCCGAGGACGCGCACTTCGGGCGAGATCGGCGCCGAGGCGGCGAGCTTCCGGGCATGCGCCTCCGCCGCGATCGCCTCGCTCGCCGAGACGACGAGGCTCGCCATGCGCCCGAAGGGCGGCAGCATGGCCTCCTGCCGGGCGGCGATCTCGCTCTCGTAGAAGGCGGCCCGGTCGCCCTTCACCAGCGCCCGCATCACCGGGTGCTCCGGCATGTGGGTCTGCACGAAGCCGCGCCCCTCCGCCGCCCCGCGCCCGGCGCGCCCGGCCACCTGGTGCACCAGCTGGAAGGTGCGCTCGGCGGCGCGCGGGTCGCCGTGGCCGAGGCCGACATCCGCGTCCACCACGCCCACGAGGGCGAGGCCGGGGAAGTTGTGGCCCTTGGCGACGAGCTGGGTGCCGACCACCACGTCCACCTCGCCCTTCGCCACCGCGTCGAGCTCCGCCCGCATGCGCTCGACGCCGCCCAGGAGGTCGGAGGAGAGCACCAGCGTGCGCGCGGCGGGGAACAGCGCGTTCACCTCCTCCTGGAGCCGCTCGACGCCGGGGCCGACCGGGACCAGGCTGTCCTTCTCGCCGCAGGCCGGACAGGCGTCCGGAACCGGCGCCTGGTAGCCGCAATGGTGGCAGGTGAGGCGGCGGCGATAGCGGTGCTCCACCAGCCACGAGGTGCAGGAAGGGCAGCGCATGCGGTGCCCGCACGAGCGGCAGAGGGTGAGCGGCGCATAGCCGCGCCGGTTGAGGAACAGGAGCGCCTGCCCGCCCGCCTCCAGCGTGTGGTTGATCTCCGCTTCGAGGCGCGGGGCGATCCAGCGCCCGCGCGGCGGGCCTTCCTTGCGCAGGTCGATGGGGGTCAGCGCCGGCACCTTGGCGCCGCCGAAGCGCACCGGCAGCGCGAGGCGGTTGTAGCGCCCGCGCCGGGCGTTCACCTCGGTCTCGATGGAGGGCGTCGCCGAGGCCAGCACGATCGGGCAGGCGCAGAGCCGGGCCCGCACCACCGCCATGTCGCGGGCGTGGTAGCAGACGCCGTCCTCCTGCTTGTACGCCGGGTCGTGCTCCTCGTCGACGATGGCGAGGCCGAGGTCGCGGAACGGCAGGAACAGCGCCGAGCGCGCCCCCGCCACCACCTTCACGGCGCCGGACGCCACCTCGTTCAGGATGCGCGCGCGCCGGCGCGTGGAGACGCCGGAATGCCATTCCGCCGGCTTCACGCCGAAGCGGGCGTGAAACCGCTCCAGGAACGCCTGGGTGAGGGCGATCTCCGGCAGCAGGATCAGCGCCTGCCGGCCCCGCCGGATCGCCTCGGCCACCGCCTCGAAATAGACCTCGGTCTTGCCGGAGCCGGTGACGCCGTCCAGCAGGTGCACCGCGAAGGCACGGGCGTCGACCGCCTGCCGAAGCACCTGGGCCGCCGCGTCCTGGGCCTCGGACAGCGCGACGGCCGCATGGTCCGGGTCGGGCGGGTAGGCGGCGGGCTCGGGCGGCAGCACCACCGTCTCCAGCGCGCCGTCGTCCACCAGCCCGTCCACCACCGAGGGCGAGACGCCGCCCTCGCGCGCGGCCTCGCTCTTGCCGCGCACGAAGCCGTCCGAGAGCAGCGCCAGCAGGCGCGCGCGCGCCGCCGTCATGCGCTCGGGCTTGGCTCCGGTGGCGCGCACGCCGACGCGCTCGCGGCCGGCGCCGGGCGCCTCGCCGTGGCGCAACGCCATGCGCAGCACCATGCCGCGCGGGGCGAGGGTGTAGTCCGCCATCCAGTCGATGAGCTTCATCAGGTCGGGCGGCAGCGGCACGTAGTCGAGCTTCGCCTTCACCGCCTTGAGCTTGCCGGTATCCACGGTCTGCGGCGCGCCCGTGCGCGGCCACACCACCCCGACCATGCCCTTGGTGGCCAGCGGCACGTGGACGAGGTCGCCGGGGGCGACCTCCATGCCCTCGGGCAGGAGGTAGGAATAGGGGGCGTCGAGGCCGAGGGGGAGCAGGACGTCGACGGTGCGCGGGCTCATGGCCTCTTGTGATCCGCCGCGCCGGAAACGTCAAAGGGGAGCGCCTGCGGCCGCCGCCCCTTGCGTTCGGGCGGGCGCGCGTCTACCTCGAGCCCATGAAATTCCTCGATCAGGCCAAGGTCTATGTGCGCTCCGGCGATGGCGGGGCGGGGTGCGTCTCGTTCCGGCGCGAGAAGTTCATCGAGTTCGGCGGGCCCGACGGCGGCGACGGCGGGCGCGGCGGCGACGTGTGGATCGAGTGCGTCGACGGCCTCAACACGCTCATCGACTACCGCTACCAGCAGCATTTCAAGGCCAAGAAGGGCGACCACGGCAAGGGCGCCAACCGCACCGGCGCCAAGGGCGCCGACGTGGTGCTGAAGGTGCCCGCCGGCACCGAGATCCTGGACGAGGACGAGGAGACGGTGCTCGCCGACCTCACCGAGGTGGGCCAGCGCATCAAGCTGCTGGAAGGCGGCAATGGCGGCTTCGGCAACGCCCAGTTCAAGACCTCCACCAACCAGGCGCCGCGCCGCGCCAATCCCGGCCTCGAAGGCCAGGAGAAGTGGATCTGGCTGCGCCTGAAGCTGATCGCCGACGCCGGCCTCGTCGGCCTGCCCAATGCCGGCAAGTCCACCTTCCTCGCCGCCACCACGGCGGCCAAGCCCAAGATTGCCGACTATCCCTTCACCACGCTGCATCCCGGCCTCGGCGTGGTGCGGGTGGACGGGCGCGAGTTCGTGCTCGCCGACATTCCCGGCCTGATCGAGGGCGCGCACGAGGGGGTGGGCATCGGCGACCGCTTCCTCGGCCATGTGGAGCGCTGCCGGGTGCTGCTGCATCTGGTGGACGGCACCAGCGAGCACGCGGGCAAGGCCTACAAGGTGGTGCGCGCGGAGCTGGAGGCCTATGGCGGCGGCCTCGCCGAGAAACCGGAGATCGTCGCCTTGTCCAAGGTGGACGCGCTCGCCCCGGAGCTGCTGAAGCAGCAGAGGGAGCGCCTGAAGCGCGCCGCCAAGAAGACGCCGCTCCTGCTCTCCGCCCAGTCGGGGCAGGGTGTGCAGGAGGCGCTGCGGGCGCTGCTGGCGGTGATCGAGGAGGCGCGCGGCGCCGAGACCGAGGCGGCCAAGGCCGCCGTTCCCTGGCGGCCCTGACCGGCTTTCGAGCGCCCGCGCGCTGCGTCCGGGCGCTCCTCAGCGCGTGAGCGCGCCGCGGCAGCCGGGCGAGAGCCGCGGCATGTTGGCGGCGAGGCAGGTGGCGATGTTGCCCCGGCCGAGCGGCACGCCCTGGCAGAAGGCGCGGACGTCGGCGCCGCAGAAGCGGCGCACCAGCACGATCTCCTGGCGCGGCGACAGCACGATCACGGTCGGCGGCGAAGCGGCCGGCGCCGCGACCGGCGGGGGTGTCCCCACGGGCGGCTTCGCCGGCTTCGGCGCGGCCGCCGTCGCCGGCTTCGACGGGGTCTTCGGGGCCGTGGTCGCCGGGGCGGTGGCGGGCGTCGCCGTCGTCGGCGCGGCGGCCGGTGCGGTCGCCGCAGGGGCGGGTGCCGCCGGCTTCGGCGCGGCTGCCGCGGGCGCGCCGCCGATGGCGTTCACCGCGCTCTGGCAGGCCGCCGAAAGCTTCGCCACGTTCTTCTGCAGGCAGGCGAGCGCCGCCTGCCCGCCCGGCGAGACGCCGGAGCAGTTGGCGCGGAAGTCCGACTGGCACGAGGCCCTGAGCGCCTGCTGCTGGGCGCTGGTCGGCGACTGCGCCGCTGCGCCGCCGGCCACGAGAAGCGTCGCCGCCAGCGCCGAAGCGCGGACGCCGGTCCGGATCACCGTGCGAATGGTCAAGGTCGCCTCCTCCCGTTCTCCGTGCGCCGGCCCCCCTTCGGAGGCCTTCCCGGCGCATCCTGGCCCGCTTCGCATGAGCCTGTCCGGCAAGACCGCATGTGCGCGGGCGAATCAACGGCTCTTTCTGTCCGCATCGGCCGTGGCTGCGGCCTCCCGGCCGGCGGGGTGCCGTCATCGCGGCCAAGGCGGGCTTGGACTTCGCCGCTCCGATGGCCTATGCCGTGCTCCCGCCACGGGCGCGCCGCCCGCCGCACCGATTCCATCAGCCCCGTGCCCACTGCCATGACCGCCCCCTCCCTCGCCGATTTCCGCCGCATCGTCATCAAGGTCGGCTCCGCCCTCATCGTCGATTCGGCGCGTGGCAAGGTGCGGCTGCCGTGGCTTACGGCGCTGGTGGAGGACATCGGCGCGCTCCATGCCAAGGGCTGCGACGTGCTGGTGGTCTCCTCCGGCGCCATCGCGCTCGGGCGCACCGTGCTCGGCCTGCCCAAGGGGCCGCTGAAGCTGGAGGACAGCCAGGCCGCCGCCGCCGTGGGCCAGATCGCGCTCGCCCGCACCTGGGCCGAGACCCTCTCCCACGAGGGCGTCACCGCCGGGCAGGTGCTGCTGACGCTGGGCGACACCGAGGAGCGGCGCCGCTACCTCAACGCCCGCTCGACGCTGGCGCGGCTGCTCGATTTCCGCGCCGTGCCGATCATCAACGAGAACGACACGGTGGCCACCACCGAGATCCGCTACGGCGACAACGACCGCCTCGCCGCCCGCGTCGCCACCATGGCGAGCGCGGACCTGCTGGTGCTGCTGTCCGACATCGACGGGCTCTATACCGCCCCGCCGGCCCAGGATGCCGGCGCGGCGCACATTCCCGTAGTGCCGCGCATCACGGCGGAGATCGAGGCGATGGCGGGGGGCGCCGGCTCGGAGCTGTCGCGCGGCGGCATGCGCACCAAGATCGAGGCCGGCAAGATCGCCACCGCCGCCGGCACCCACATGGTGATCGCCTCCGGCCACGGGAAGAACCCGCTGAAGCGCATCCTGGACGGCGGGCGCTGCACCTGGTTCCTCACCTCCGCCAATCCGGCGCGGGCGCGCAAGAACTGGATCGGCGGCGCCCTGGAGCCGCGCGGCGTGCTGCATCTCGACGCCGGCGCGGTGGCGGCGCTGCGGCGCGGGTCGAGCCTGCTGCCGGCCGGCGTGGTGCGGGTGGAAGGGGTGTTCGAGCGCGGCGACGCGGTGGTGCTGCGCGGCCCCGACGGCGCCGAGATCGGCCGCGGCCTCGTCGCCTACGACGCCGACCACGCCGAGCGCATCCGCGGCCGCTCCACCGCCGACATCGAGGCCCTGCTCGGCATCAAGGGCCGCGCCGAGATGGTGCACCGGGACGACCTGGCCCTCGGGGCGGGGTGAGGGGGTATTCACCCATTCCGCAGTGCTTGAATCTATTCCCAATAGGTTTTCTAGACACGACGTAACATCTTAAGATACCTCTCGAACCTGCTGGTCGTAAGGCGGTAACCAGAGAAACTGGCCAACTGCCTTTTGGGGCGGGATCGCTATGCAATATCATGTCAGGCTTCCAGTCGTGGAGACATTGAATCTTACATTGCGTTGGTTCCGTTTCATATTACGACAGCATTCGAAGCTGGCTCTGGTTTATTTTTTTATTCTATGGGGCATGCAGTCACTAGCGGCAGTGTCGCTACCTTTCTTCATTCATTTCAATATACAATTCAACAAGTCTCAAATGCGCATTTTTATAGGGTCAGATGCGCTGTACGCGGGGCTTGCCGTGTTCCTGTTTCTGATCATCCACAATGAAGTTTTGCGGGGTCCCGCCGGCTTCGACCGGGCGACCATGGGGCGGCTTGGGTCGCGCGCTTTCGGCTACCTCTTCGACGGCCTTCTGATACTCACTTTCGTCACGCTGTTCTCAGCCGTAGCAGGCCTTTCCATTGCCGCTCTCCTGAATTGGATCTTGGATCCCAAGTTTGTTGGAGGTGCAATTTCTGAAGCCTTTGGCATTGCGGGAGCCATTCTCGTCGCGGTCGCCATGACGGCTCGCCTCACGCTGCGCTTGCCTTCGCGAGCCATCGGACGTGCGCTCCCATGGCCGGATGTCTGGCGAATGGGGCGGGGGAATACGGTTCGCCTGCTGGCAGGAATGCTCGTTCCAGTGATTTCGATCGTAATGGTGGTGGTTGCCGTTGTGGCCCCGGTGGAAGCGCTGTCTCCGCCCGCGCCGCCCGCTCGCGGCCCGGTACAATTGGTGTCCTTTCGGCCAAACGAGGCATTGCGGACTGAACCGGCGGCTTTCCAGATGCCGGTGCCTCCGTCTTGGTCCGAGCCGGATGTCGCGTTCGCCCCGGCGATGTTCGTGTCATTGATCTGGGCCCTCGGCGGTACGTTGCAGACCATCATCCTTTGCATCTTCTTCTCGATCGCCTATGGGCACCTGGAGGACAATTTGGCTCCGGAGCGGGACGAATGGGGGTACTGAATCAAGCTTGGTTACGTCTTCACGCGAAGTTCTAAAGCGTCCACCCGCCGTTGCGCCCGCCTGTCCCATCGCCTATCTGCAGTTCTTGGACGTAAGGCCCGCAATAGCGGGTCCTCCCCTTCATTCCCTGCGAGACACCGCCATGCCTTCCGCCGCCGCCGCCCGAGCCGACCACCCCGCCGATGCGGGCCGGTCCGTGCCGCCGGCCGACCTCGGCGCGTTCATGCTGGAAATGGGCCGCAGGGCCCGCGCCGCCGCGCGCGCGCTGGCGCTCGCCGATCCCGCCGCCAAGACCGCGGCGCTGAAGGCCGCCGCCGCCGCCATCCGCGCCGGCGCGGCCGACATCCTCGCCGCCAACGCCGAGGATGTGGCCGCGGCGAAGGCTGCCGGCATGACCGGCTCGTTCCTCGACCGGCTGACGCTGACCCCGGCCCGCATCGAGGCCATGGCCGAGGGCATCGACACCGTGGCCGCCCTTCCCGACCCCGTGGGCGAGGTGGTGGACCGCTGGACCCGCCCCAACGGCCTCGTCATCGAGCGCGTGCGCACCCCCATCGGCGTGGTCGGCGTGATCTATGAGAGCCGGCCCAACGTGACGGCGGACGCCGCCGCGCTCTGCCTGCGCGCCGGCAACGCGGTGATCCTGCGCGGCGGCTCCGACAGCCTGAGGAGTTCCGCCGCCATCCACCGCGCCTTGGTCGCCGGCCTTGCGGCCGAGGGCCTGCCGGCGGACGCGGTCCAGCTGGTGCCGGTGGCCGACCGCGACGCGGTGGGCCACATGCTCGCCGGCCTCGACGGCACGGTGGACGTGATCGTGCCGCGCGGCGGCAAGAGCCTCGTCGCCCGGGTGCAGTCCGACGCGCGGGTGCCGGTGTTCGCCCATCTCGACGGCATCAACCACGTCTTCATCGACAAGGCCGCCGATCTCGACATGGCGAAGTCCGTGGTGCTGAACGCCAAGATGCGCCGCACCGGCGTGTGCGGCGCCGCCGAGACGCTGCTGGTGCACGAGGACGCGGCGCCGACCCACCTGGGGCCGCTGGTCGAGATGCTGATCGACGCCGGCTGCGCGGTGCGCGGCGACGCGGCGGTGCAGGCGGTCGATCCCCGCGTCAGCCCCGCCACGGCGGAGGACTGGGATACGGAGTACCTGGATGCCATCATCGCCGCGAAGGTGGTGGGCAGCCTGGACGAGGCCATCGCCCATATCGACGCCCATGGCTCGCACCACACCGACAGCATCGTCACCCGGGACCAGACGTCGGCGGACCGGTTCCTGAGCGAGGTGGATTCGGCCATCGTCCTGCACAATGCGTCGACCCAGTTCGCCGACGGCGGCGAGTTCGGCTTCGGCGCCGAGATCGGCATCGCCACCGGCCGCATGCACGCCCGCGGGCCGGTGGGCGCCGAGCAGCTCACCTCCTTCAAGTACCGCGTCCACGGCCAGGGCCAGACCCGGCCGTGACCGCCGCTCCGGTGCGCGCGCGGCCGATCGAGCCCTTGAGCCGGCGCGCCGCCCGCCGCCTGCCGCTGGCGACGCCGGGCCTCCGGGTGGGGCTGTTCGGCGGCTCCTTCAACCCCGCCCACGGGGCGCACCGGGCGGCGAGCCTGCTGGCGCTCCATCGCCTGCGGCTGGACCGGGTGTGGTGGCTGGTGACGCCGGGCAACCCGCTGAAGAACAACGCCGATCTGCCAAGCGTCGAGGCGCGGGTGGCCTGCGCCCGCGCCGTGGCCCGCCACCCGCGCATCGACGTCACCGCGTTCGAGGCGGATTACGGCCTCGGCTATTCCTACCAGACCGTGCGCCTGCTGACGGCGCGGATGCGCGAGGTGCGCTTCGTCTGGATCATGGGCGCCGACAACCTGGCGCGCTTCGACCGCTGGCAGCGCTGGCGCGAGATCGCCGACCTCGTGCCCATCGCGGTGGTGGACCGCATGGGCGACAGCCTCGCCGCCACCGCCTCGCGCGCCGCCCAGGCGCTCGGGCGCTACCGCATCGAGGAGAGCGACGCCCCGCTATTGGCGAACCTTTCCCCGCCCGCCTGGGTATTTCTCCACGGGCTGAAATCCCCTGTGTCTTCAACGCAGATCCGGGCCTTGCGGCAGCGCGGCGCGCCCGCCGCCGCGGCCTGAGATCGAGCAACCCTTGAAAATTCGTTGATTTGCCTGCATTCTATGGATGCGCGCGCGGGTGCGGCCACCCGCGGCCATGCGAACGCGAGAGGAACCGGACCCCTGTCCACGACGGCTCTTTCGGCGGCCGCCCCGATCATGGCGCCCGCCCCGCTCTCCGAAGCGCTTGACGCGGAGGAGATGCTCGCCCTCGTCAAAGCCCGGCTCGAAGACGACAAGTCCGAGGACATCGTCTCCATCGACCTGCGCGGCAAGACGTCCATCGCCGACTTCATGGTGATCGCCTCCGGCCGCTCCCAGCGGCACGTGGGCGCCATCGCCGAGCACCTCATCGAGGCGCTGAAGCAGGCGGGCGTCAAAGGCGTCAGGATCGAGGGCCAGCCGGCCTGCGACTGGGTGCTGATCGACGCGAATGACGTGATCGTGCACATCTTCCAGCCCGAGGTCCGCAGCTTCTACAATATCGAGAAGATGTGGTCGGGCCCCGCCCGCGCCTGAGCAGGGAAGAGGGGTGCGTCTCGTCCTCGCCTGTGTCGGCCGGCTGAAGGCCGGGGCCGAGCGCGAGCTCGTGACGCGCTATCTGGACCGCGCCCGCGCCGGCGGCCGGCAGGTGGGCTTCACCCAGGTCGACATGGTGGAGATCGGCGAATCCATCGCCCGCCGTCCCGAGGACCGCATGGCCGAGGAGGGCGCCGCCTTGGTGGCTTCTTTCCCGCCCGATGCCGCCCTGGCGATCCTCGATCCGCGCGGCCAGAACCTGTCGAGCGAGGCCTTCACCGGCTGGGTGCGCGAGCGGCGCGACGACGGTGCGTCCTGTCTGTGCCTGGTCATCGGCGGCGCCGACGGGCTGAGCGGCCAGGTGCGCAGCCGCGCCGGGCTGCTTCTGGCCTACGGCGCCGCGACCTTCCCCCACCAGCTGGTGCGGGTGATGGCGGCCGAGCAGCTCTATCGCGCCGTCACCATCCTGTCCGGGCACCCCTATCACCGCGCCTGAGCGCCGGCGCAGGCGGCCCGGGGAGGGTTCGCGCCATTGACAGGACGCGCGCGCCCCCGTATCACGCCCGCTCGATCCATCAAGAAAGGTGTCGACGAGCCGCGCGGCATGCGCGCCGCGGTCGGCCGAAGGCTGGTTACCATGAAGATCCGCAACTCGCTGAAGTCGCTGCTCGGCCGTCACCGGGACAATCGCCTGGTGCGCCGCAAGGGCCGCGTCTACATCATCAACAAGACCCAGAAGCGCTTCAAGGCGCGCCAGGGCTGATCCGCGCACGCCGGCATCGCCGGATCGTGACCGGTCGGGGATCGCCCCCTTCTTTCTGCCCGTTGACGAAAGGCGGCCGACGCTCGACACTTTTTCCATGAGTGTCGAGACCGTGCCGCCTATTCGCGTTACCGCGCCCGCCCGCACAGGTGCCCGGCGCGCCGGCGTCCTGCTGGCGCTGGCCCTTTTGGCCGGACCCTTGGCCGGACCGGCCTACGCCCAGTCGCCGGGGCCATCGCAATCGCGGCCCGATACCGGGGGGCCGGCACCAAACGCCGGCGGCAAGTCCGATAAGTCCGACAAGGCCGCCGAGGCGCCCCGCCCCCGCCTGCCGAAGGACAAGCGCACCCAGCTCGAAGGCCTGTTCGCCGCGCTCAAGGTGGCGCCGGACGAGCGCTCCTCCAAGCAGATCGCCGACCGGCTGGAGGCCATCTTCGCCGATTCCGGCTCGCCCAGCTGCGACATCCTCATGGCCCGCGCCTTGGCGGCGGCGGACGCCAAGCAGTACGATCTCGCGCTCGAGCTGCTCGACCAGGTGATCCTGATCGAGCCCGATTATATCGGCGCCATCAGCAAGCGGGCGACGCTGCGCTACATGAAGGACGACTATGCCGGCGCGCTCGCCGACCTGCGCGAGGTGATCGCCCGCGAGCCGCGCCACTACGCCTCCATGTACGGGCTCGCCCTGATCTTCCGCGATCTCGGCGACGACACGCGCGCGCTCGACGCGGTGCGCCGGGCGCGGGCGGTCAATCCGCGCATCGACGGCTCGGAGGACCTGGAAGATCAGCTCACCGTGAAGGTGGAAGGCCGGCAGATCTGACCCGCCGCCGGCATCCGGCGACCTCGGGACGCGCAGGTCAGGGCTTCTTCGGCGTCAGGGCTTCTTCGGCGGCGGCAGCGGCAGCGGCGCGGCGGCCTGGGGCGGCGGCTTCGACTGGTTCGCCTCCGTCAACTGCACGGTCCAGGACTTCTGCTGCTGGGTGTCCACCTCGAAGAAGCCGGTGCGCTCGAAGCCGCGCGCCAGGCAGTCCTCGGCGCCGCGGATGGTGAACTCCTTTTCCCGCGTGCACATGTGGACCTTGCCTGCCCACTCGCCGCCCTGGTCGTAGTCCACGGCATAAAGGTAATAGAAGCGCGCCGGCAGGTCGCCGCGCAGCAGCGTCTCGCAGCTGTTGGCGCTCACGTTCCACCAGCCCTCGGTGAGCCAGCTGTCGCCCTCCTTGTAGCCGATGGCGATGCCGATGCGGCTCTGGGTCCGGTTGCACAGGCGGAAGTCCGCCTGCGCCGCCGCCGGCCACAGCGCGAGCGCCAGGGCCGCCAGCGCGGCAAGGCGGCGCGTCGCGATGAGGCGCGTCGCAGCGCGTCGCATCGCAAGGCGGCCCAGGGGCAGGCCGGCACGCAGCGCAGAGAGGGTTTTGCCGAGGAAGCCGGGCGACATCATTCCGCGTTCGATGGACCCATGGTCGCTCACATGACCGTTCAAGATCGCCTGCGGCACCGGCCTTGCCGATGCCGTGTGGGGTGGATTTGTGTGCCCGCCTTGGGCAGCCGCGTCAATGCTCGGTGTGCGCGCTCCGGTCTGGACCGGCATCGGGGCGCGAGGATGGCGGCGGGCGCGGCCGGGCGACGAGGAGGCCCGCCACCACCAGGGCCGCCCCCAGCGCCTGGACCAAGCTGAGGCCCTCGCCGAGGAACAGCGCCCCGAGCGCGGCCGCCGCGACCACCTCCAGGAAGAACACCAGCGAGCCGAACACCGGCGGCACCGCGGCGAGGCCGACCGAGACCAGGCCGAGGCCGCCCACCTGGCTCACCAGCGCCAGCGCCAGCAGGGCCGCGGCTCCGGTCGCCGAGGCCGGCCAGAGCGTGGGCTCCAGCGCCAGCGCCACCACCAGCAGCGCGAGGCTGGTGACGGCGGTGGAGACCAGGGTCACGGCGGCGGGGCCGGCATCGCGGCGGGCGGCGCGGATGGCGAGGAAATAGCCGGCGAAGAACAGGGCGGTCACGAGACCGGCGGCATCGCCCGCGAGCCGGTCCGGGTCGAGCTGCCAGCTCTCCCCCACCAGGGCCAGCGCGCCGGCGGCGCACAGTGCCAGCCCCGCCAGGCTCCGGGCCGAGACGCGGGCGCGCAGCACCAGGGCGGCATAGAGCGTCACCCAGAGCGGCGAGGTGGTGGCGAGGACGGTGGCGTTGGCGACGCTGGTGCCGAGTATGGCGAGGTGCCAGAAGACGAGGTCCCCGGCGAAGAACAGCCCCGCCGCGACGCTTGCGCGCGGAACCGCTCCGGACGTTCGGCTCGGCGCCCGATCCTGGCGCGGCGGCGCCTTGTGTGACAGAGCGGCCCAGGCGGCGAGCGCCGGAAGCGCGAGCGCGGCGCGCCAGAAGGCGCTGGCGAACGGCCCCACGTCGGCGAACCGCACGAACAGGACGGAGGCGCCCATGGCGAAGGCGCCGAGGACGAGGGCGGCGATGCCGAAGGCGAGGCGGGGCGGCGGCTGGGCACTCATGGCGTCGGGTCGGCGGGCGTCTGCGGCAGGCGCGTAGGTGGGGCGGCGGAAGGCTCGCACGCCGCCGTCCGCGGCGAAAGCGGGTAGCGGGGCGCGGCCCTGCGGCGGGCACGCGTGGAAAGCGGGGACGCATCCTTGACGGCGCGCCTATGGGGGGCCTCTATCGACGGCTCACAGTTTGAGGAGTCTGCCAGGTGGCGGAAGACGTGTCAGATGCCCCCGCGGGGTTTGCCAAGGAACAGCTGAAGTCCCTGATCGAGCGCATCGAGCGCCTCGAGGAGGAGAAGAAGGCCATCGCCGACGATATCAAGGACGTGTTCGCGGAGGCCAAGGCCAACGGCTTCGACGTGAAGGCGCTGCGCACCATCCTGAAGATCCGCAAGGAGGACGCCGACGACCGCAAGGAGCACGAGGCGATCGTCGACCTCTATTGCCAGGCGCTCGGCATCTTCGCCTGACCCGGCGAGGCCGGGCTGCGGCCCGGCCGGCGCCTCACATGCGCTGGCTGACCGCCATGGCGCCGGCGCGGAAGGCATAGGTCGGCAGCGGCACCACGGCCGGCCCGACGAAGCCGGATTTGAGCCCGAAGCTGCCGTCACGCGAGAAGCCCTGCGCCACCACGGTCTGCGGCGCCGACACGAAGGCCGTGAACACCCGGAGCTCAGGCTGGCGCAAGGTCAGGTCGGACGACAGGCTCGACGCCAGGAACAGGCGATCGAAGGTGACGGCGGACGTCACCTCGACCGGCGCGGCCGGGCGCCGGGCAGGCGCCGCCGGCGCGGGCTTGCCGCGCTCGCGCAGCCGGGCGACGGCGGAGGGTGGCACCGCGGGCTCTGCATGCTCGCGCGGGGCCGCGATCAGGCCGCCGTGCAGGGGCGAGGCCTCGGGGCCGATATTTCCGGCCGCGGCATAGCCCAGCGCCGCGCGGGCGTCGTAGAGCGAGCCGCGCGCCGGCTCGCCCGTGATCAGCTCGGGCAGCGGCGCTCCCGGAAGGCTCGCCACCTGCACGCCAGGCGCAGGCCTTGGCGCGGGAGCGATCGTGGCGGCGCTGGCCTGGGCCAGGGCGGCCGGCCGGGCGGGCGGCATCGGGGCGCTGGCGAGAGCGGCGGTGACGATGGCGGCGCTGGCGATCTCCGCCGGCCGCGGGCGCGGCAGCGGCGCCGCCGCAAGACGCGTCCCGGCAGCATCCGCGGCTGCGGGAGCGGCGGGAGAAGCGGCCGGCGCGGGTGCCGCGGCGGCCACGGCCTGACCCTGCGGCTCGGGCGCGCCACCCTCGTCGTCGTCGTCGTCCTTGCGGCCCATCAGCTTGCTGAAGAAGCTCTTCACCCCCTTGCCGGCGTCGGCCGAGGCCACGGCCACGCCGGGCCTGGAGCCGCGCGCCTGGAGCTCCGCGAGGGCGACGTCGTACTTGGCCAGCGGACGTCCGTCGGAAGGAACGTGGACGGTCTTGCCGTCCGGGAACACGCGGACGAGCTGGTCGTGGCTCATGCGCGGCCAGTGGCGCACCGAGCCGGTGTCGAGGTGCACGAACGGCGAGCCGGAGGTGGGATAGAAGCCGACGCCGCCGCGCTGGAGCCTCAGCCCCGCCTCGCGCAGGCGCGCGAGCTCGACGCCGGGAATGAAGAAGTCCATGGCCTTGCCCAGCATGTGCTGGGACGACTTCGCCACGCCCCGGCTGCGCGAGCGCAGCATGGCGTTGGTGGCGGGCGATCGGTAGGAGCTCACCACCTGGATCGGCGACGCGGCGTCGGTCTCGCGGTAGACCTCCCAGACGATGTCGAACAGCTGGGGGTCCATCTTGGTGGGCTCGTTGGTGCGCCAGTCGCGCAGGAACCAGTTGAGCTTCTCAAGGATTGCGGTGTCGTAGCGGCCGTCCTTCTTGAAGGTGAAGGTGCCGCTCTCGCCGGTGTGGGTGTGGTGGATCAGGAGCGTCCGGGTGTCGCCGTTGGCCACCGCATTCTGCAGCGAGGTGGTGCCGCACACTGCCAGCATCGCGCCAAGGCCGGCCACCTTCAGCCGCCGCATGGCGCCGGCGAGGCGGGGAGGGAAAAGCTGCGGCGCTTGAAGGATCTGCAATGGCTCGAACCCGAGGCTCAGGTCTGGTCGATGCCGCGACTGTTGCCGCGGCGCGATGCAATCGGAGTCTTGTCGGGTTCGGTTAAGGGCGCCTTTACGCCCCTCGCCCCCATGTCACGCCGTCGTGAGTAGCGGCGGACTGTGGCGAAAACGTGCCAGATCGGGTTTTGGCTTGACCGTGGCATTGACGCCACAGGATGACGGGCGAATCGCCGGGGCGGCGCCGGCCGGCGGTCGCGCATCCCCGCCGTCCCCTCCGGCTCGGCCGGAGGGTGCGTGGAGGCCTCGGCCGCAGCCGAGGCCGGAGCCGTCAGCGGGTTCGGGTGGTCTGGCTGTCGGCCATCCGGCGGCGGCCTTCGAGGCCGAGGATCGACTTCACCTGCGCGTTGAGGCCGTAGAGATCCTCGCGCACCCGCAGCCGGCCGGTCTCGTCCACCACGGCGTTGAAGTAGACGATGTGCACCGGGAAGCGCTGCTTCAGGTTCACGTAGCGCTCCTGGCTGCCGAACATCTTGGCGATGCGGCCCTCGGTCCAGGTGTCGCCCGGCATGCCGAGGGTGAAGATCATCTCGCCGAACTTCAGCGGCTCGAACACCCGCACGCAGCCGTGGCTGTAGGCGCGGCGGTCGTTCTGGAACAGCGACCGCGACGGCGTGTCGTGCAGGTAGACCGAATGGTCGTTGGGGAACATGAACTTGATGCGGCCCAGCGCGTTGCGCTCGCCCGGCGGCTGGCGGAAGGAGACGCCGCCCGAGCTGTTCCGCACCACCTGGATGCCGCGCCGCCCGAGCGCGCTCGGGTCGGAGCGCAGCAGCGGCATCATCTCGTTGCGGGCGATGGAAGGCGGAATGTTCCAGGCCGGGTTCACCACCACGTACTGCATGTCGCGGCTGAGCAGCGGCGTCGGCGTCTGCGGCTTGCCGACCACCACCCGGGTCTCGTGGACCTTCCTGTCGCCCTGGTAGATGCGCACCAGGTACTCCGGGATGTTCACCATCACATAGGCGTCGCCCAAATCGCGCGGCAGCCAGCGCCAGCGCTCCATGTTGGCGATCACGTCGGCGGCGAGGCTGCCGCCGCCCCCGCCCGCGTCCTTGTTGAGCGCGGCGATGGTGGAGGTGCCCACATTGCCGGTGGGCGAGACCCCGCTCGATTCCTGGAACGCCTTCACCGCGTCCACCAGGGCCTGGTCGTAGATCAGGTCGTTCGCGGCGCCCGAGGTGCCGAGGCGCACGCGCAGGGCCGGCACCCGCGGATCGCTCGCGCCCGGCCGCAGCAGCGGACCGGTGGGCACGGCGGCGATCTTGGGCGTGGTCTGGCCCGCCACCTCCTTCAGCTTCGCCTTCAGCGCCCTGTAGCCGGCATGGGGCGGGTTGAAGGCGGCGAGCGCCGCATCGGCGTCCGGCGCCGCGGCCAGCGCATCGAGCACCGCCGCCGGGTCGGGGATGTCGCGCTTGGGCGTCACCAGCGAGGAGATGCGCGAGGGCTCGAAGCGCCCGGCCTGGGCGTGGCGCGCATAGGTCAGGGCCGCCACGGCGAGATGCAGCTCGGCGCGCGCCAGGGTCAAAGCGTCGGACCGGCGCGGCAGCGGGGGCACCGCATAATCGTCGGGATCGAGCCCGTCCTCCTCCGCCGCCCGGAGGCGGGCGATCACCGCGTTGCCGCGCGGATCGAAGCCCGAGGCGTCGACGAAGACCGGCCGGCCGTCCCGCACGCCGTAGAAGGTCGCGAGGCCCTCCTGGAACGACTTGTTGGCGGTGAGTGCGTCCGGGTGCACCAGCAGGGCCCGGATCTCGCCCGCCACCAAATCGAGCGGGTCGGCCTGGGCGACGGGCGTCGCCGGCACCGGCTGCGCGGCGCTCTGGGACGGGGCGGGCGCCACCGGCGCGGGAGCCGCCATCGCCGGCGCGGCGCCTTGGGCGGGGGCGGCCTGGATCGGCGCGACGTGCTGGACCGGCGCGGCAGGAGCGGACGGGACGGGTGTGGCGAGGCTCGGCGCCGGCGGGCTGCGATGCGCCTCGCCGTTGCCGGCGCCGTCGACGCCCGAAACCGCGGTCGAGGTGCCGAAGCCGGCGGAATGCGTGACCGGCGCCGCTGCCGAAGGGGCGGCCTGGACCGGGGATGCGGCCTGGGCCGGAGGCCGGGACATGGGCCCGACGCTGCCGGGGCGGAACACGGTGGTGGGTGGAGACGCCTGCGCCGCTCCGGCCGGCAGGTCCGCGGTGCCGGGAAGGTCCGGCTGCTCGGCATGCCCGGCGGCCGGGACCGCCGCCAGCATCGCCGCGAGCACGCCGGCGGACGTCAGGCGCTTGACGTGCGTGCCGCGCGCCACCGCACGCCCCAGATTCCCCAGCAGCTCAACCCGCATGGGTCCGATCTCCTTACGAATGGCCCGCGAGGAGCGTTGGTGCCGCTTCGCCGCCGGCCGATCAACTCACAAGCTTGCGTTGCACAGGGATTTCATCGGTCTGTAACTCACCGGCAACAAATGCGGCGGATGGAGGTTCCCCGGTCCCGGCAAGAACGGTTAGCCGCGCGCGCTCTCCTCTCGCGCTCACTCGGCGGCGAGGGCCTGGAACGCGGGCCGCGGCGGCTCTTCCGCGGCGGCAGCGCCGGCATCGATCTCCGCCAGCTTGCGGTAGAGCGTCGAGCGGCCGATGCCGAGGCGCCGCGCCACCTCGGTCAGGCGGCCGCCGTAGAGCGTGCAGGCGAAGCGGATCAGCTCGGCTTCCACCGCGTCGAGCGGGCGCACGTGGCCGGCGTCGTCCAGCAGGTCCAGACCCTCGGTCCGGACCGGCGCGAGGGTGGGCGCCATGCGGTCCGCGAAGCGGATCACCTCGGCGCCGCCTGGCGCCGCAGGTGCGCGGGCCGCGCCGGGCCGTCGGCGGGCCATGGCGTTGGCGATCGCCACCTCGAGGCGCAGCGCGCCGGCCGGCTTCACCACGAAGTCGCAGGCCCCGGCGCGGATCGCCGAGCCCGCGCCGTCGAGGCCGCCGGGCGTCACCGCGACGATCACCGGGGTGTCGTCGCCGCGCGCCGCGAGCGCGCGCAGCACGCCCATGCCGTCGAGGCCGGGCACCACGAGGTCCAGCAGCACCGCGTCGAACGTCTCGCGCGCCATGCGCTCCAGCGCGGCGTCGCCGTCCTCCACCCAGAGGGTGCGGTGACCGAGATGGGCGAGCGCCGAGGCGAGGCGGCGGGCCTCGTCGGGATCGTCCTCGACGAGGAGGAGGGATGCGGTCATGGGTGTCCGGGCTGGAACGAGGCAGATGATACCGCGCGAGCTTGGCCGGCGATGGTTAAGGGATATCTAAGGCGCCGCCGTTTGCGCCGAGACCCCTTGCGGCGCGGTACTGTTTGGGGGGAATCTGGGGGCGGCCTCCGCCGCGCCCGGGCCTCTGGGAACGGGCGAAGGCCGAATCGCCGCCGTCCCCATTGCCCCTTGGGCGGCTTCCTGGAGGGCTTCCCGAGGGGTGCCGCAGGCGCCCCGGGGCGTCATCTCTATCCGCCGCCCTGCCCCCCGTCCCACCGCCGCCCCACCACCGCCCCTTGGCATCCGCCGCCGCGCAACCCAATTTCAGGTCAGCCCAGCGCCCCGTTTCGGAGGTCCCATGTCGGTTCCTTTTGTCGGTTTCCCGTTCCGTGCCATGCCCCAAGGGGCGATCAGAGGGGCGGTCCATGCCGCGCCCGCCGCCGTCCCCGCCGCCGCCGCGGCGCAGGACCTGCCGGAATGGAACCTCGCCGACCTCTATGCCGGCATGGACGCGCCCGCGCTGGCCGAGGACATGAAGACGTCCGATGCCGCCTGCCTCGCCTTCGAGGCCGACCACAAGGGCAAGCTCGCCGCGATGCTCGACGGCCTCGACGCCGGGGGCAAGCTCGCCGCCGCCGTGCGCCGCTACGAGGAGATCGACGACCTCATGGGCCGCATCGCCTCCTATGGCAGCCTGGTCTATGCCGGCGACACCTCCGACCCGGCGCGCGCCAAGTTCTACGGCGACATCCAGGAGCGCCTGACGGACGCCTCGACCCACCTCCTGTTCTTCACGCTGGAGCTGAACCGGCTGGACGACGCCAAGCTCGAACAGGCCATGGCGGACCCGGCGCTCGGCCACTACCGGCCCTGGATCGAGGACCTGAGGAAGGACAAGCCCTACCAGCTCGACGACAAGATCGAGCAGCTGTTCCACGAGAAGGCGAGCCCCTCGCGCAGCGCCTGGAGCCGCCTGTTCGACGAGACCATCTCCTCTCTGCGCTTCCAGGTGAACGGCCAGGAGCTCGCCATCGAGCCGACGCTGAACCTGATGCAGGACCCCAAGGAGGAGGTGCGCCGCGCCGCCGGCCTCGCCATCGCCGACACGCTGGGCAAGAACGTGCGCCTGTTCACCCTCGTCACCAACACGCTGGCGAAGGACAAGGAGATTTCCGACCGCTGGCGCGGCTTCCCGGACGTCGCCTCCGCCCGCCACCTGTCCAACCGGGTGGAACAGGAGGTGGTGGACGCCATGGTCTCGGCGATCACCACCGCCTACCCGCGCCTGTCGCACCGCTATTACGCCCTGAAGGCGCGCTGGTTCGGCAAGGAGCGGCTGGAGTTCTGGGACCGCAACGCGCCCTTGCCCAAGGTGGCGACCCGCGACATCGGCTGGGGCGAGGCGAAGGACACCGTGCTGTCGGCCTACGGCACCTTCTCGCCGAAGATGGCGGACATCGCCCGCACCTTCTTCGACAAGTCCTGGATCGACGCGCCGGTGCGCCCCGGCAAGTCGCCGGGCGCGTTCGCGCATCCGACCGTGCCGTCCGCGCACCCTTATGTGCTGCTCAACTACCAGGGCAAGCCGCGCGACGTGATGACGCTCGCCCACGAGCTGGGCCACGGCGTGCACCAGGTGCTGGCCGGCCGCCAGGGCGCGCTCATGGCGCCGACCCCGCTGACGCTGGCGGAGACCGCCTCGGTGTTCGGCGAGATGCTCACCTTCCGCCGCCTGCTCGCCGCCGCCGAGACGCCGCAGGCGCGCAAGATCATGCTGGCCCAGAAGGTGGAGGACATGATCAACACGGTGGTGCGCCAGACCGCCTTCTACACCTTCGAGCGCCACGTCCACACCGAGCGGCGCGCGGGCGAGCTGACCTCCGACCGCATCGGCGAGATCTGGATGAAGGTGCAGAGCGAGAGCCTCGGCCCGGCGATCCATCTCGGCGCCGGCTATGAGAGCTTCTGGACCTACATCCCCCACTTCATCCACTCGCCCTTCTACGTCTATGCCTATGCCTTCGGCGACTGCCTCGTGAACTCGCTCTACGCGGTCTACGAGAACGCCTCCGACGGTTTCGCCGAGCGGTATCTGGAGATGCTGGCGGCGGGCGGCACCAAGCACCATTCCGAGCTGCTCGCCCCGTTCGGCCTCGATGCCCGCGACCCGGCCTTCTGGCAGACCGGCCTCACGCTCATCGAGAGCATGATCACCGAGCTGGAGGGCGTGGAGGCCTGAGGGGCGGGCGTCCTGGCGAAAAAAGCTTCGCCGGGACGGCCGGCCTTTACCACTGCTCAACCGTAACGGGGCGAGAATCCGGGCCATGATGCCGCGGACCGGCCTTCTCGCCTGCGCTCTCCTCGCCGCCATGGCCGCCGCGGGGCCGCAGGCCCGCGCCGAAAGCGCGCCGCCGCCCGGCGCGGCGCGCCTCGCCCAGAAGGCGGCGCCGCTGCCGCCATCGCCGCCCGCCAAGGGCCTGGACGGCGCGGCGCTGAAGGCCGAGGTGGCCGGCAACCGGGAGTTCCAGGAGCGCCTGAAGGCCGAGATCGAGGCCGCCAAGGGCGACCGGGGCAAGCTCTCCCGCCTGCTGGTGGACGCCTCCGGGCGGGCGCGCGACATCGAGCAGCGCATCATCGATCTCGAGGGGCGCATGGCGCGGCTCGACCAGGCCGCCAAGGCGCTCGACATCTCGCTCGCCCAGCGGCGCGGCGTGCTGGCCCAGGTGCTGGCGGCGCTGCTGCGCATGGGGCGCGAGCCGCCTCCGGCCCTGGTGATGCGCCCGGACGACGCCCTCGACGCGGTGCGCTCGGCCATCCTCCTCGGCGCCCTGGTGCCGGAACTGAGGGTGGAGGCGGAGACGCTGGCCTCCGATCTCACCGAGCTGTCGCGGGTGCGCGGCGAGCTCGCCGAGGCCCGCGGCACGCTCGCGCGCCTCGGGACGGTATTGGAGGAGGACCGCGCCCGATTGGCCGCCCTCATCGGCGAGCGCCAGCGGCGCCAGCAGGAGAGCGATCCGGTCCCTGCGGCGGAGCGCGCCCAGGCCGAGGGCGTCGCCAAGGCGAGCGGCGACGTGCACGATCTCGTGACCCGGCTGGAGGCCGAGGTGCCGCCCGCCGCCCGTGCCGCCGAAGCGGCCCAGAATGCGGCTCCCGCGCCCTCACCCAACGGAAAGCGCGACCTTGGCGGCCCGGACGACCCAGCGCGTCTGCGCCCCGCTGTGGTCTTCGCCGACGCCAAAGGCTTGCTGCCGCTTCCTGTCGCCGGGGTGAGGCTGCGCGAGTTCGGTGCCCCGGACGCCGCCGGCGGGGCCGAGAAGGGGCTCACCATCGCCACCCGCTCGGGCGCCCCCGTGAGCGCCCCGGCGGACGGCTGGGTGGTCTATGCCGGCCCGTTCCGCAGCTATGGACAACTCTTGATCCTCAACGCGGGCGGCGGATACCATATTCTCATGGCGGGCATGGACCGGATCACGGTCGACCTCGGCCAGTTCGTCCTGGCGGGCGAGCCGGTGGCGGTGATGGGCCGCGCGGGCAGGGTGGGTCCCTCGGCGGGGCCTTCGGCCCCTTCCGGCGGGTCTTCAGCCTCGGGACAGCCCCAATTGTATGTAGAGTTCCGCAAGGACGGGGTGTCGATCGATCCCGCTCCCTGGTGGGCGGCAGCAACGGATAGTCGGAAGGTGCGCGGATGATGCGTCGGACGTCTTTGTTTCTTTTCGGCGCAGCCGCCGGTGCCCTGGTGGCCTTCACCGTGGTGCAGCCGCGCCTGTTCCTCGGGATGGCGGCCGAGGCCGCGTCCTCCGATACCTACCGGCAGCTCGACCTGTTCGGCGACGTGTTCGCCCGGGTGCGGTCGGACTATGTGGAGAAGCCGGAGGACTCCAAGCTCGTGGAGTCCGCCATCAAGGGCATGCTCCAGGACCTCGACCCGCATTCGTCCTACATGGACGCCAAGACCTACCACGACATGCAGGTGCAGACCTCCGGCGAGTTCGGCGGCCTCGGCATCGAGGTGAAGATGGAGGATGGCCTGGTCAAGGTCATCGCGCCCATGGAGGACACCCCGGCCGCCAAGGCGGGCGTGATGGCCGGCGACCTCATCACCAAGCTCAATGACGAGCAGGTCCAGGGCATGACCCTGACCGAGGCGGTGGACAAGATGCGCGGCGAGGTGGGCACCCCCATCCGCCTCACCATCTCCCGCAAGGGCATCGAGAAGCCGTTCGAGGTGAAGGTGACGCGCGCCGTCATCAAGATCCAGGCGGTGCGCTCGAAGGTGGAGCAGGACGACATCGCCTATATCCGCATCAACCAGTTCACGCAGCAGACCAATGCCGGCCTGGAGAAGGCCATCGACAACCTCACCGGCGAGATCGGCGCGGACAAGATCCGCGGCTACATCATCGACCTGAGGAACAATCCCGGCGGCCTGCTGACCCAGGCGGTGGAGGTGTCGAGCGCCTTCCTCGACCGCGGGGAGGTGGTGTCCACCCGCGGGCGTAATCCCGAGGAGTCGCTGCGCTACAACGCCCGCGGCGGCGACCGCACCAAGGGCAAGCCGGTGATCGTGCTGGTGAACGGCGGCTCCGCCTCGGCCTCGGAGATCGTCGCCGGCGCGCTGCAGGACCACAAGAGGGCGACGGTGCTGGGCTCGCGGACCTTCGGCAAGGGGTCGGTGCAGACCATCATCCCGCTCGGCCGCGACGGCGAGAACGGCGCGCTGCGCCTGACCACCGCCCGCTTCTACACCCCCTCCGGCCGCTCCATCCAGGCGAAGGGCATCGATCCCGACATCATCCTGGTGCAGGACCTGCCCGACGAGGAGAAGGCCAAGCTCGGCGCGCCCGGCGACGGCCGCAGCGAGTCCTCGCTGAAGGGCCATCTGAAGAACGGCGAGGAGGAGCAGACCGGCTCCCCCGCGTACGTTCCGCCCGAGGCCAAGGACGACACGCAGCTCAAGCTCGCCGTCGACCTGATGAAGGGCACGGTGAAGAACGCCGCCTTCCCCGCCGCTGCCGAGAAGACCAGCCGGGCCAACTGAGCCCGGCTTCCGCGAACCGGACCGGACTCCGGCACCGAGGCCCCGCCTGAAAAGACGGGGCCTCTTCGTTTTTGCGGGTCCCTCGCTGCGGTCCGCAGGCCTTTTGCCGCCGCCGCCGGCGCGGGCTTCCCCTGGGTAAAAGCACGGGCTGGAGCGGCTTCGCGGGGGCATGGTCGCCGGCGCGGCCCGCTCACGGTGCGGCAATGCGGCATATCGGCCTATCTTCCGTCATGTTGCCGCCTTCATCGGCCTGTGTTAGGCACACCGGGATTTCGCGGCGCGGGATTATCCCTCGGGGCGGATCGCACAAGAATATTCCCAACAGATCAAGGGCTTGGGCAAGAAGCGCGCATGGTGCGCCGCATCAGGCCGCAAGTCCGAGAGAGGTGCGGGTGGCGGAGACGATCGTGTCAGGCATGGCGGGGCGCTATGCAACCGCGCTGTTCGAGCTGGCCGACGAGGCCGGCGCCATTGATGCCGTACAGGCGGATCTTGGCCGGCTTTCCGGCCTGATGGCCGAGAGTCCGGACCTGGCGCGGCTGGTGAAGAGCCCGGTCTTCACCGCCGAGCAGCAACTGGCGGCCATGGCCGCGGTGCTCGACAAGGCGGGCATTGCCGGCCTCGCGGGCAATTTCGTGCGGCTGGTGGCCAAGAACCGGCGCCTGTTCGCGCTGCCGGCCATGATCTCCGATTATGCCGCCCTCGTCGCCAGGAAGCGCGGCGAGACCTCGGCTGAAGTCACGGTGGCGGCGCCGCTCGGCGAGGCCCACCTTGCCGCGCTCAAGGAAGCGCTGGCGCAGCAGACCGGCAAGGACGTGCATCTCGACGTGACCGTCGATCCGTCCATCCTCGGTGGTCTCATCGTGAAGCTCGGCTCGCGCATGGTCGACGCTTCCCTGAAGACCAAACTCAATTCTATCCGGCATGCGATGAAAGAGGTCCGCTGATGGACATTCGAGCCGCTGAAATCTCCGCGATCCTCAAGGAGCAGATCCAGAACTTCGGCCAGGAGGCGGAAGTCTCCGAGGTCGGCCAGGTTCTCTCCGTCGGCGACGGCATCGCGCGCGTCTACGGTCTCGACAACGTCCAGGCGGGCGAGATGGTCGAGTTCGAGAACGGCACCCGCGGCATGGCGCTGAACCTCGAGATCGACAATGTCGGCGTCGTGATCTTCGGCTCCGACCGCGAGATCAAGGAAGGCCAGACCGTCAAGCGCACCGGCGCCATCGTCGACGTGCCGGTGGGCAAGGGCCTGCTCGGCCGCGTCGTCGACGCCCTCGGCAACCCGATCGACGGCAAGGGCCCGATCGAGTACACCGAGCGCCGCCGCGTGGACGTGAAGGCGCCGGGCATCATCCCGCGCAAGTCCGTGCACGAGCCGATGCAGACCGGCCTCAAGGCGATCGACGCCATGATCCCGATCGGCCGCGGCCAGCGCGAGCTGATCATCGGCGACCGCCAGACCGGCAAGACCGCCGTCGCCCTCGACGCGATCCTGAACCAGAAGCCGCTGAACGCCGGCGACGCCCCGGAGAGCCAGAAGCTCTACTGCGTGTATGTCGCGGTGGGCCAGAAGCGCTCCACCGTCGCCCAGTTCGTGAAGGTGCTGGAGGAGCAGGGCGCGCTGGACTATTCCATCGTCGTCGCGGCCACCGCCTCGGACGCCGCCCCGATGCAGTTCCTGGCGCCGTTCGCCGGCACCGCCATGGGCGAGTACTTCCGCGACAACGGCATGCACGCGCTCATCATCCATGACGACCTGTCCAAGCAGGCGGTCGCCTATCGCCAGATGTCGCTGCTGCTGCGCCGCCCGCCGGGCCGCGAGGCCTATCCGGGCGACGTGTTCTACCTGCACTCCCGCCTGCTGGAGCGCGCCGCCAAGCTCAATGACGAGAACGGCGCCGGCTCCCTCACCGCCTTGCCGGTGATCGAGACCCAGGCGAACGACGTGTCCGCCTACATCCCCACCAACGTGATCTCCATCACCGACGGCCAGATCTTCCTGGAGTCCGACCTGTTCTACCAGGGCATCCGCCCGGCGGTGAACGTCGGCCTCTCGGTGTCGCGCGTCGGCTCGGCGGCGCAGATCAAGGCGATGAAGCAGGTGGCGGGCAAGATCAAGGGCGAGCTCGCCCAGTATCGCGAGCTGGCGGCCTTCGCCCAGTTCGGCTCGGACCTCGACGCCTCGACTCAGAAGCTGCTCAACCGCGGCGCGCGCCTGACCGAGCTCTTGAAGCAGAGCCAGTTCTCGCCCCTGAAGGTGGAAGAGCAGGTGGCGGTGATCTTCGCCGGCATCAACGGCTATCTCGACCCGCTGCCGGTCTCCAAGGTGCGCGAGTTCGAGTCCGGCCTGCTGCTGGCGCTGCGCGCCCAGCACCCGGAGATCCTCGACGCCATCCGCACCTCCAAGGAGCTGTCCAAGGACACGACCGAGAAGCTGACGAAGGCCATCGACGCCTTCGCCAAGAGCTTCGCCTGATCGGCCTGGGATTGCCTCGAACTGACGGACGGGCGCGATGCCGAGCTTGAAGGACCTTAGGAACCGCATCGCCTCTGTGAAGGCGACGCAGAAGATCACCAAGGCGATGCAGATGGTCGCCGCGGCGAAGCTGCGGCGCGCCCAGTCGGCGGCCGAGGCGGCGCGCCCCTATGCCGAGCGCATGGAGACGGTGCTGGGTAACCTCGCGGCCGGCATGGTCCAGGGCGGGCAGGCCCCGCTCCTGCTCACCGGCACCGGCAAGAGCGAGCGGCATTTGCTGCTGGTCGCCACCGGCGAGCGCGGCCTGTGCGGCGCCTTCAACTCGGCGATCGTGCGCTTCGCCCGCGAGAAGGCGCTCTCGCTGATCGCCGACGGCAAGCAGGTGAAGTTCTTCTGCGTCGGCCGCAAGGGCTACGAGCAGCTGCGCCGCACGTTCCCGAACGACATCATCGAGCTGGTGGACCTGCGTTCCGTGCGCACCATCGGCTTCAAGGAGGCGAACGACATCGCCGCCAAGATCCTGCACCTGCTGGACCAGGGCGCGTTCGACGTCTGCACGCTGTTCTACTCGCACTTCAAGAGCGTGATCGCGCAGGTGCCCACCGCCCAGCAGCTGATCCCGGCGACCTTCGAGGCGCGCGCGGCCGATGCCGAGGCGCCGGTCTACGAGTACGAGCCCGACGAGGAGGAGATCCTCGCCGACCTGCTGCCGCGCAACGTGGCGGTGCAGATCTTCAAGGCCCTGCTCGAGAACCAGGCCTCCTTCTACGGCGCCCAGATGAGCGCCATGGACAACGCCACCCGCAATGCGGGCGACATGATCAAGAAGCAGACGCTCAAGTACAACCGCACACGCCAGGCCATGATCACGAAGGAACTCATCGAGATCATCTCCGGCGCCGAGGCCATCTGAGGCCCGACAAGGATTCAAGAGGACTGACGCAAATGGCGAACAAGGTCGGACGCATCACCCAGATCATCGGCGCCGTCGTCGACGTCCAGTTCGACGATCACCTGCCGGAGATCCTCAACGCGCTGGAATCCACCAACCAGGGCAACCGCCTGGTGCTCGAGGTGGCCCAGCACCTGGGCGAGAACACCGTGCGCACCATCGCCATGGACGCGACCGAGGGTCTGGTGCGCGGCCAGGAGGTGACCGACACCGGCGCGCCGATCCGCGTGCCCGTGGGCGCCGGCACGCTCGGCCGCATCATGAACGTGATCGGCGAGCCCGTGGACGAGGCCGGCCCGATCGACGGCGAGGGCCTGCGCGCCATCCACCAGCCGGCCCCCTCCTATGCGGAGCAGGCCACCGAGGCCGAGATCCTGGTCACCGGCATCAAGGTGGTGGACCTGCTGGCCCCCTACGCCAAGGGCGGCAAGATCGGCCTGTTCGGCGGCGCCGGCGTGGGCAAGACCGTGCTCATCATGGAGCTGATCAACAACGTGGCGAAGGCGCACGGCGGCTATTCCGTGTTCGCCGGCGTCGGCGAGCGCACCCGCGAGGGCAACGATCTCTATCACGAGATGATCGAGTCCAACGTGAACAAGGACCCGCACGAGAACAACGGCTCCGCCGCCGGTTCCAAGTGCGCCTTGGTGTACGGCCAGATGAACGAGCCTCCGGGCGCCCGCGCCCGCGTGGCGCTCACCGGCCTCACCGTCGCCGAGCACTTCCGCGACCAGGGCCAGGACGTGCTGTTCTTCGTCGACAACATCTTCCGCTTCACCCAGGCGGGCTCCGAGGTGTCGGCGCTGCTCGGCCGCATCCCTTCGGCGGTGGGCTACCAGCCGACGCTCGCCACCGACATGGGCGCGCTGCAGGAGCGCATCACCACCACCACCAAGGGCTCGATCACCTCGGTGCAGGCCATCTACGTGCCGGCGGACGATCTGACCGACCCGGCCCCGGCCGCCTCCTTCGCCCATCTGGACGCCACCACCGTGCTGTCGCGCTCGATCGCCGAGAAGGGCATCTACCCGGCGGTGGATCCGCTCGACAGCACCTCGCGCATGCTCTCCCCCGCCATCCTCGGCGAGGAGCACTACGGCGTCGCCCGTCAGGTGCAGCAGACCCTGCAGCGCTACAAGTCGCTCCAGGACATCATCGCCATCCTGGGCATGGACGAGCTGTCCGAAGAGGACAAGCTCACGGTGGCGCGCGCCCGCAAGATCGAGCGCTTCCTCAGCCAGCCGTTCCACGTGGCCGAGGTGTTCACCGGCTCGCCGGGCAAGCTCGTCGACCTGAAGGACACCATCGCCGGCTTCAAGGGCCTGGTGGAAGGCAAGTACGACTACCTGCCCGAGCAGGCCTTCTACATGGTGGGCACCATGGAAGAGGCGATCGAGAAGGGCAAGAAGCTCGCCGCCGAGGCGGCCTGAGCTCCAATCCGTGACGTGGTGAGCCGACGAACCCCGAGGTCTCGGGACGGCTCACCCGGCCCCGGCTGGCGGAAATCCGCCTGCCGGGCATCGACATCAAGCTCCAGGGCGAGCGTCCTGGAGCGGGCCTGACGTCGGAGCAGACCCGCCCATCGGCCTTGCCGCCGTGGCCGGCGGGATCATCGGGCTCGGCGTCGGCTTCGTGGCCCAGCGCTGACGCGGCGACGCGCGGGCGCAAGGACGATCCGGAGACGAGAGACATGGCATCCCTTCCCTTCGAGCTGGTCTCGCCCGAGCGGCTGGTGTTTTCCGGCGCGGTGGCCGAGGTGATCGTCCCCGGCGCCGAGGGCGAGTTCGGCGTGCTGGCGGGCCATGCCCCGTTCATCGCCATGCTCAAGCCCGGCATCCTCACCATCAAGGGCGACGGCGCGCCGAAGCGCTATTTCGTGCGCGGCGGCTTCGCCGAGGTGAACGCGTCCGGCCTCACCATCCTCGCCGAACAGGCGAAGCCGGTGGAGGATATCGACGCCGGCGCGCTGGCCCAGCACATCAAGGACGCCGAGGAGGACGTGCGCGACGCCACCAATGACGAGGCCCGCCAGCGCGCCCAGCGCCAGCTGGACGATCTCCGGCAGGTGGCCGCGGCGTTGCATCCCGGAGCGGCGGCCGCGACGGCGCACTGACGCGGGCGGGCAGACCGGGAGACTTCCCTTCTGCCCTGCCGGGACAGAATTCGAGGCCGGGCCGTTGCCCGGCCTTTTTCGTTGGCGAGACGACCCTCCCGGACGGCGCGGAGCCCGTACGCCAGATTCCGCAAGGGCGTTCCAGCGGCCGGAGGTTGCCAGACGCTCCGCCGCGCGGTTTCCTCCGGAACGGCGGCGCCATGACGGCCCCGACAAGGCGGGGAGCCGGCGATGGCGGGACAGGGCATTGCGGACATCGGGCCGTCGCGGCGCACGGTGATGGCGGGCCTCCCGCTCGCCGCCGCAGGGATGGCGGGAAGCGTGCTCGCTTTGTTCCCGGCCGAGGCGCCCGCCGAGGCGATCCCCGCGCCGGCGCGGCCCGAGGACGCGGCCTTCATGCGCGAGGCGCTGGTGCTGGCCGAGCAGTCCAACCACCCCTACGGCGCCGTCATCACCCGTGGCGCCGAGGTGCTGGCGCGCGGCCGCAACCAGGTGGCGGAAGCGTCCGACCCCACCGCCCATGCCGAGATGACCGCCATCCGCAGCTTCCTCGCCGAGCGGGGACCGGACGGCATGCGCGGCGCCACCATCTACGCCACGGTGGAGCCGTGCATGATGTGCATGGGCGCGATCCTGTGGTGCGGCTTCGGCCGCGTGGTCTACGGCGCCTCGCTGGACGACCTCTCGCCCTATATGGGCCGCGGCACCATCTCCGCGCAGGAGACCGCGTCCCAAACCCTGTTCCTGAAGGTGGAGCTGACCGGCGGGGTGCTCGCGGCGGAATCGGTGGCGCTGTTCGAGCAGCGCAAGGACCTGTTCAAGTGGCACAAATAGTGCCGGCTCAGGGCGCGGCGAAGCGCCGGAACTCCTTCACCACGCGCACATAGACGTCGCGCTTGAAGGGGATGACGAGGTCGGCCACCCGGTCGATCTCCTCCCAGCGCCAGGCGCAGAATTCCGGCTTGTGGCCGCCGCCGGGCTGGGCGATGTCGATCTCGGCCTCGCTGCCGGTGAAGCGCAGGGCGAACCATTTCTGGGTCTGGCCGCGATAGCGCCCCTTCCAGGCGTCCTTGGCGACGCGGCCGGGCAGGTCGTAGGTCAGCCAGTCCTCCACCTCCCCGAGGCGCGTCACCGAGCGCATGGAGGTCTCCTCGTAGAGCTCCCGCAGCGCCGCCTCGAACGGCTCCTCGCCCTTGTCGATGCCGCCCTGGGGCAACTGCCAGGAATAGGTCGCGTCCACGTGCTCCGGTCCCTGGAGGCGCTGGCCGATGAAGACGCGGCCTGCCGGGTTGAACACGCACAGCCCGACGCAGGGCCGGTAGGGAAGGTCGTCGTGCTTCTGCTCGTGCTTGGACATGCGGCGCGGCCCGGGACTGGAAAGGGGAGGGCGCGGCGCGCCCGGTTCCGCCTGTCATCGCGCGGGCCGCGCATCGGCGCAAGGCCGTCCAGACGCGAACGCCTCCTCCCGGGGGCGGGGAGGAGGCGTCGCCTCGCGGCGCGAAGACGCCGGGCTCACGCGGTCCTGCGCAGGCCCCCGTCCTTCGCCATCAGCTCCGCGAAGGAGGGCATGGCGATCCGCGCGCCGGTGGGGCTGATGAGGCCGCGGGCGCCGGAAAGCGCGCCGTCCTTCAGCTCGACGCCGAGCAGCCGGTCGCGGTCATAGGTGCCGGGCATCCAGAGCTCGCCCGTGTGCGCGGCCGAGAAGCCGAAGCGCCCGTAATAGGGGGCGTCGCCCACCAGCAGCACCGCGCCGTGGCCCCTGGCCTTGGCCGCGCCGAGCGCGTGGCGCATGAGGGCGCCGCCGAGCCCGCGGGCACGGAACCAGGGATGCACCGCCAGCGGGCCGAGCAGCAGCGCCGGCTTGCCGGGGCCGGCGCAGACGTTCCACAGCCGCACCGTGCCGGCCATGCGCCCGTCGGGGCCATGGGCGGAGAAGGCGAGGCCATCGGCGGGAAGACGGCCCTCGCGCAGCCGCTCGGAGGATTTCTCGAAGCGCGCGGCGCCGAAGCACAGGTCCAGCAGGCCCTCGCGGCCGGCCACATCTTCCACGGTTTCAAGCACGATTTCAGTCATCGGCCGCTCCTGCGCCACAACCAAAACGGTGAGAAGAGCCGTCCCGCCGGCGCGGGCGCGCGCGGCGGTTCACCATGAACCCGGAGGGACGGAGCGGAAGACGAGGGGGAAATCCCCCTCTTCAGATCACGTAGGCCTTCAGCGGCGGGAAGCCGTTGAACGCCACCGCCGAATAGGTGGTGGTGTAGGCGCCGCAGGCCTCGATGATGACCTTGTCGCCGATGGAGAGCGACAAAGGCAGCTCCACGGGGGTCTTCTCGTAGAGCACGTCGGCCGAATCGCAGGTCGGGCCCGCGAGCACGCAGGGGGCGACATCGTCGCCGTCGCGCGGGGTGCGCAGCGGATAGCGGATCGCCTCGTCCATGGTCTCGGCGAGGCCGCCGAACTTGCCGATGTCGAGATAGACCCACCGCATGGCGTCCTGCTCGGACTTCTTGGCGATGAGCACCACCTCGGCCTCGATCAGGCCGGCATTGCCGACCAGCCCGCGGCCGGGCTCCATGATGGTCTCGGGCAGCGCGTTGCCGAAATGCTTGCGCAGCGCCGAGAAGATCGCCTCGCCATAGGCCTGCGCCGCCGGCACGTCCTGGAGGTACTTCGCCGGGAAGCCGCCGCCGAGATTCACCATGGCGAGCGCGATGCCGCGCTCGGCGCAGTCGCGGAAGATCGCGGCGGCGGAAGCGAGAGCGCCGTCCCAGGCGTTCACGTTCTTCTGCTGCGATCCCACATGGAAGGACACGCCGTAGGGCACGAGGCCGAGGCGAAAAGCGTGCTCAAGCACGTCCGCCGCCATCTCCGGCTCGCAGCCGAACTTGCGCGACAGCGGCCACTCGGCGCCGGCGCCGTCGCACAGGATGCGGCAGAACACCTTGGCGCGCGGGGCCACGCGGGCGATCTTCTCGACCTCCTCGTAGCTGTCCACGGCGAACAGGCGCACGCCGGCCTTGAAGGCGCGCTCGATGTCGCGCTCCTTCTTGATGGTGTTGCCGAACGAGATGCGGTCCGCGCCGGCGCCGGTGGCGAGCACCATGTCGATCTCGCCGGTGGAGGCGCAGTCGAACGAGGAGCCCATCTCCTCAAGCGCCTTGAGGATCGCGGCGTCGGGATTGGCCTTCACGGCGTAGAACACGCGGGTGTCCGGCAGCGCGCGGGCGAAGGCGGCATAGTTGGCGCGCACCACGTCGAGGTCCACGACCACGCAGGGGCCGTCCTCACGTCGGGTGCGAAGGAATTCGCGGATGCGATCGGTCATGGAAACCTCCCCGTGACCTGAAGCCTCGTGAAGCGCAGGGCTCTGCGCGACGACAGGACGGGCGCTCCTTCCGGGAGAGCCCGGGGCACGCGCCAGCAGCCGCACGGCGATGTGGACACGCCGTCCGCCTGCGGGCCGTACCCGCTTCGCCGGGCGGTCTAACCCGGCCGCATCATCGGACCGAACGGCAGCCGAACCGCCCCGCATCGGACAGGCCGAGGCAAGGGGGAGACGACTGCGCACGATTGGAGAGGGAAATCCCGCTCCGCACGGCCGGCAAGATGTAGTGCCTCTTCAGTACAGCCGTCCTTTGGAGGGGCGGCCGAGACCAAAAAAGCCCTTACGTCGTTGCTTCAAGTCACGTCCCCCGCATGAGGAGCGGGGTGGGCCGGTTCCCTCCGGCTATCGGTCGTCCTGGCAGCTTTCCGGCCTCTTGTCCGGAGATCCTACCGACCGACACGCGACCACAGGCACGTGCGAATTTGGGCAGGGCGGATGTAGTGGATTCAGCCCCCCGATGCAAGTGGCGATTTGATGATTTTCGCGGCGATCCGAGGGCAGGGCGGACCCGGTCAGATGGGGGCGGGGAACTGCGGCGCCTCGAACGGCACTTCGAGGAGGTCCTCGCCGAAAACGACAGTCCCGCCGAAGCATTCGCCGACCTCCCGTACGACGCCCTCGCGCACGCCTGGCCGATCGAGCTGCTCGGTGATGTGGGTGAGCACCAGGGTCCGCACGCGCGCCTTCCGCGCGAGGCGCGCGACCTCAAGATGCCCGCTGTTCGAGGCTGCGAATTCCTCGCTCGGCTGACTGCCGCTCATATAGTGGCACATGCGGATCAGCACGTCGGCATCCTGGGCCAGCGCGCAGACCGCTTCGGACGGCCCGCTGTCTCCCGAGTACACGATGCTGCGGCTTGCCGCGTCGATCCGGTAGGCGCGGCAATCGAGCTCAGGTCCGCAATGGTGCGCGCGACCTGGTGCTGGCGCGGCACTGCTCGCTTCCGCCGGGGAGCCAGCTGAGCCAGCGCGCGGTGCATTAGGAAACCGGCGTCGTGGTGGCGGGCAGCGGCCATGGATTGGCACGCCGGCGCGGCCTTGCGGTCGCCGATCTGCTGGGTGAGGCGTGGATCATGCCGCCCCTGAACTCGCCGACGCGGCTGGCGATGGAGCATGCCTTCGTGTAGTCCGGCCTGCCGCCGCCGGCCGCGCGGCTCGAGACATATTCCTCCTCCGTGCTCATCAATCTTCTTCACGTCACCGACATGCTCGCCATCCTGCCCGAGGGGGTCGCGCGTGCGCAGGCGCGCTTCGGGATCGTGGCGATCCTGGATTGCGACCTCGACTGCCAGCTGCCGCCTTTGTGCATCTACCGGC
Source organism: Xanthobacter pseudotagetidis (assembly GCF_043194795.2). Classification (NCBI taxonomy): domain Bacteria; kingdom Pseudomonadati; phylum Pseudomonadota; class Alphaproteobacteria; order Hyphomicrobiales; family Xanthobacteraceae; genus Xanthobacter; species Xanthobacter pseudotagetidis. The sequence continues at coordinate 690,562 of NZ_CM195534.1, forward strand.
GCGAACGGGGCATGCCCGACGATGCGCTCGCCCTCTTGGAGCACGCCATTGTCGATGCCGCCCGTTCGGGCGCCGAGCCGCAGGCCGTGCCAGGGCTGTGACCGGGCGCGGCGGCCCCCGTTCTCCAGCGGCACGCGGGATTCACACGGCCCAGGACGCCCCGCCGCGCCCGATCGCCGCGCGACCGGCCGGCCCCTTGATTGGCATCAATACAAAGAGCAAGGTGAGATTCTACAACGAGAACAATTCGGGGGTATCCGGCGCCATCCGGTCCCCCTTCCTGCCGCAGGGTCCGAAATGAACTACGATCATTTCTTCGCCGATGCCATCGACGCGCTCCGCAAGGAGCGCCGCTACCGCACCTTCGCGGAGATCGAGCGCGACGCCTCGCGCTTTCCGCGCGCGGTCTGGCATTCGCCCGGCGGCCCCCGCGACATCGTGGTGTGGTGCTCCAACGACTATCTCGGCATGGGCTCCCACCCGAAGGTGGTCGAGGCCATGTGCGCGGCGGCGCAGGCCCGCGGGGCGGGTGCCGGCGGCACCCGCAACATCTCCGGCAACAGCCACGAGATCGTTGAGCTGGAGCGCGAGCTCGCCGACCTTCACGGCAAGGAGCAGGGCCTCGTCTTCACCTCCGGCTACATCTCCAACGCCACCGGCATCTCCACCATCGTCAAGCTGATCCCCGACTGCGTGGTGATCTCCGACGAGCTCAATCACAATTCCATGATCGAGGGCGTGCGCCAGGGCGGCCGGCAGAAGGCCATCTTCCGGCACAACGACCTCGACCACCTGGAGGAGCTGCTGAAGGCCGCCGGCGACCGGCCGAAGCTCGTCGCGTTCGAGAGCGTCTATTCCATGGACGGCGACATCGCCCCCATGGCCGGCATCTGCGACCTCGCCGAGACGTACGGCGCCATGACCTATCTCGACGAGGTGCACGCGGTGGGCATGTACGGCCCGCGCGGCGCCGGCGTCGCCGAGCGCGACGGCGTCATGCACCGCATCGACGTGATCGAGGGCACCCTCGGCAAGGCGTTCGGCGTGGTGGGGGGCTACATCACCGGCAAGCGCACCGTGATCGACGCCGTGCGCTCCTACGCGCCGGGCTTCATCTTCACCACCGCCCTGCCGCCGGCCATCGCCGCGGCCGCCGCCGCCTCGGTGCGGCATCTCAAGGAGTCCCAGGCCGAGCGCGAGGGCCAGCGCGCCCAGGTGGCCAAGGTGAAGGCGGCGCTCGCCGCCGCCGGCCTGCCGCAGATGGAGACCCCGACCCATATCGTCCCGGTGATGGTGGGCGACGCCAAGGCCTGCAAGATGGCCTCCGACCTGCTGCTGGCGGAGTACGGCATCTACATCCAGCCCATCAACTACCCGACCGTGCCGCGCGGCACCGAGCGCCTGCGCATCACGCCGACCCCGTTCCACGACGACGCGCTGATCGCCCATCTGGCCCGGGCGCTGTCGGACGTGTGGGAGCGCCTGGAGCTGCCCTATGCGGACCGCGTCGCCGAGCGGGCCGACAATCAGCGCCGCACCGCGCTCGGCCCGGCGCCGATCCCGGTGCCGGTGGCCGGCGGCTGAGACGGGCGGCCAGGACACCAGAAGATCGATATTGACGGCCCCGGCATTGTCCGGGGCCGCTTCGTCTCTGGGCCTACCGGCATTCCTCCGTCGCGCTCCGGCTTGACCGGAGCGTCCGCATTCCCTGCCGGCGGGCTTGCGGCGAGCGCCCATGGACCCTCCGGTCAAGCCGGAGGGTGACGGCGGGTGAAGGAGTGGCGGGCGCGCGTCGCTGCCTGACAGCCGCTGCCTGACAGCCGCTGCCGGGCGGCCGCCCGGCCCCAGCGCATCAGTTCGGCTGCCTTAGCCACGCCCGCGGGCGGCGCGCGTCGGCAGCACGTGGCGCTCGATGAAGTTCCGGATCTCGATGGTGCGCGTCGCCTTGGAGATGACCGCGCCGTCGATGCCGTAGCGCCAGGCCAGCGCCTTGTTGGCGGGCTCGCGCTCGAAATGCTCCAGGTCGCCGATGAAGGCGGCCTCCTCCTCCTCGTCGAGGAAGAAGCCCTCCGCCACCAGCGAGGGGCTCAGCCGGCGGAAGATCGCCGCCATCTCGCGGAACGGATATTCCGGGTGGTACTGCACCGCCCAGCAGGTGCTGCGCCCGGCGCGGATCTCCGCCGCCTGCACCACCGAATGGTCGTTGGTGGCGAGAAGCTCCGAGCCGGGCGGCAGCGTCTCCACCTCGTCGAGATGCACGGTCATGGCCTCGAACACGGGCGGCTTGTCGGCGAACATGGGGTGGTCGGCGCCGGCCCGGGTCATGCGGATGCGCCGGCCGAAGCCCACCTCGCGGCCCTTGGGATTGAGCCGCACCACGCCGCCCGCGGCGACGGTGATGAGCTGGAGGCCCCAGCAGCTGCCGAAGATCGGCACGCCGGTCTCGAACGCCGCCCGCATCAGGGCGACCTGCGCCGCGATCGGCGCGCCGCCGTGGTAGATGTTGAGCGAGGAGCCGGTGATGGCGATGCCGTCATAGCCCTCCAGCCCGCCGCTGTCGGGCAGGTTGGCGCCGGGGTCGGCGGGATAGCAGATGTCGGCGATGGCGCCGGGGCACAGCTCGCGCAGCAGGCGGGCATAGCCCTCGCTGGCGGCTTCGCCGCCGAACTGGACCTGGCGCGCACGGGCTTCGGCGGTGTTGCCTTCGACGACCAGCAGGCGGGGGGCGGGCATGATCCTCACGGGGCCTTGGGGAGCTTCAGCCGCGCAGCATAGGCCGCTTTTTGACGAAAACGAGAAGCACCTGCATCTCGCCGCGTTCGTCGCTCAGGACGCGCGCCGGTGCAGCTTGCGCTCGCGCAGGATCAGGTAGATGCCCGACGAGATGACCACCGCCGCCCCGGCCAGCGTCCACAGGCTCGGGACCTGTCCGAACAGGAACCAGCCCAGCGCCACCATGGCGATGATCTGGGTGTAGATGAAGGGCGCGAGCGTCGCCGCCGGCGCCCGCGCATGGGCGAGGATGAGCACGAAGTGCCCCGCGCCCGCGATCACGCCCAGGAACAGCATGCCGCCATAGACCAGCGGCTCGTGCGGCGTCTCCCATACGAAAGGCAGCGGCAGCGTTGCGGCGATGGTGCCCACCAGCGCGGAGTAGAACAGCGTGGTCGGGCTCGGGTCGTGGGGCGCCAGCATGCGGGTGGTGATGGAATAGAGCGCGTAGGTCGCCGCCGCCCCCAAGGAGAGGAACGCCGCCGGATGCATGCCGCCCGCTCCCGGCCGCACCACCAGCAGGATGCCGGCGAACCCCACCAGGATGGCGATCCAGCGCCGCGCGCCCACCCATTCGCCCAGCAGCGGTCCCGCCATGAGCGCCACGAAGAAGGGGGTCGAGAACATGATGGAGACGGTCTGGTCCAGCTGCAGGTACTGGAGCGCGGCGAAGTTGAGCGCGGTGGTGGTGTACAGCAGCGCCGAGCGCCCCAGCTGGAGCCAGGGACGGGTGGTGCGCAGCAGCCCCGGCACGGACCAGGGGTTGAACACCAGCAGCGACACCACGAACTGGATCGCGTAGCGCGCCCAAACCACCATCAGCACGTTGACGTGGGCGGAAAGCCATTTGGCGGTCGCGTCCGTGAGCGCGAAGCTCCACACGGCAAGGCACATGAGACCGATGCCCGCGAGCGTCGAGCGGCTCACGGACGCGGCTGACCCTTCGGGCGCCATGGCAGACCTCGGGAGGCGGAAAGCCTCAATAGGTGGCGCGGCCGCCCGAGAGGTCGAACACCGCGCCGGTGGTGAACGAGCAATCCTGCGAGGCCGCGAACGCGATGGTCGCCGCCACCTCGTCCACCTGCACGAATCGCCCGCGGGGGATCTTGGAGAGCATATAGTCGATGTGCTGCTGGCTCATCTGGTCGAAGATGGCGGTCTTCGCCGCCGCCGGAGTCACGCAATTGACCGCGATGTCGTAGCCGGCGAGCTCCTTGCCCAGCGACTTCGTGAGTGCGATCACCCCTGCCTTCGAGGCCGAATAGGCCGAGGCGTTCGGGTTGCCCTCCTTGCCGGCGATGGAGGCGACATTGACGATGCGCCCGTAGTTCTGCGCGATCATGTGCGGCGCCACCGTGCGGCAGCAGAAGAATGGCCCGTCGAGATTGATCGCCATCACCTGCCGCCACGCCGCCTCGGGATAGTCCCAAACGGTGTGGTTCGGGCCGGCGATGCCGGCATTGTTGACCAGGATATCGATGCGCCCCAGCACGGCGAGCGCCTCCGCCACCGCGCGCTCCACGTCGCCAAGGCTGGTGACGTCGACGGTGACCGGCGTCACCATGACGCGGCCGATGGCGTCCGCCGCGGCGGCGGCAAGCGGGGCGTCGCGGTCGAAGATCACCACCTTCGCGCCGGAGGCGACGAAGCGCTCCACCACGGCGCGGCCGATACCCTGCGCGCCGCCGGTGACGATGGCGGTGCGGCCCTGAAGGTCGATGGCGTTGGACATGGTTTCCCTCCCTGCTTGTGTTTGTCAGCCGCAGCTTTCCCGCCGCGCTTTAATCGATTGAATTAGCCATAGCGTGGCGGTGCGCCAGAAAAAAGCGCAATCGGCGCATGCGGGTAGGGCGCGCATATGCGCGCGGCGCGGAGCCGCCGTCGCAGGCATCGTCCGCCGGGACGGTCAGGCGTCGTCGTCCTCGTCGCCCGGCTCGGTCTCGTCGTCCACGCCGCCGTCGGCGCCGAGGCGAAGGGCGAGGTTCTTCTCCACCTTGCGCAGAAGCTTGCGCAGGCGCTTCTTCTCCTTGTGGTCGAGGCCGGCCACCATCTCCCCTTCCAGCGCCTCCCACACGCCGTCGATGGCGCCGCTCCGGTCCCGGCCCGCATCGGTGAGGAACACGCGCACCAGCCGCCCGTCGCCGTCGGTGGCGCGGCGTTCCACCAGCCCCTGGGTGGTGAGGCGGGCGATGGTCTTGGAGGCCGTCGGCGGGCGCACGCGCAGCGCCGCGGCGAGGTCGCCCATGGTGCGCCCGTCCTCCTCGGAGAGCAGCTTCAGCACCGCCTCCTGGCCCGGGAACAGCCCGAGATCCGCCAGCAGGCGCGCCGACAGGGCCTTCTGCAGCCGCGCGGTGTGGTTCAGCCGGTAGCCGATGGTCTTCGCGAACGGGTCTTTCATGCCTGCCCCCATGGCGGATCGCCGGGGCCCGAGACCCCGGGGCATCTCGCCCCCGCGCAAGCCCCCGGGCGGCGCCACCCGCCGCCCGCTGCCCGCGGGGGTACTTATCCACGCGCCGGCTTACAATTTTGCGAAGGTCCGCGGCGCCTTCGTCCCGCGCGGCGTCTATCGGTATCCGCGAACTTATAGCATATCGTGGCGGGATGGGCCGGCTCCTTCCAGACCGCCGGCCTTTGGAGGATGGCTGCGTGTTCGCCCGCTGGCAGGATCTGACCTCACCGCGGCTCGGCCAGGTCGCCGGCGCCGATGCGATCGCGGTGCTGCCGGTGGCCGCGGTGGAGCAGCACGGCCCGCATTTGCCGCTCGGCACCGACCTTCTCATCTGCGAGGGGTATCTCGCGCGCCTCGCGCCTCTGGTCCCCGATGCGCTCGCCGTGCTGACGTTGCCGATCCAGGCGGTGGGCAAGTCGGACGAGCACCTGTCCTTTCCCGGCACGCTCTCGCTCACCCCCGAGGCGGCGCTCGCCGCATGGCTGGAGATCGGCGCGTGCGTGGCTGCCGCCGGCATCCGGCGCCTCGTCATCCTCAACACCCACGGCGGCAACGTGCCGGTGATGGACCTCCTCGCCCGCAAGCTGCGCGCGCGGTACGGGATGCTGGCGGTGATGGCCTCCATGCATCGCTTCGGCTATCCGCCCGGCCTGTTCGCGGACGATGAGCGCGCCCACGGCATCCACGGCGGCGAGATCGAGACCTCGCTGATGCTCGCCTTCCGTCCCGACCTGGTGGACATGGGGCAGGCGGCCGACTTCTCCCCCTTCAGCCGCGACATGGAGGCCCGGTTCGCGCACCTGCGCGCGAACCATCCCATCGGCTTCGGCTGGATGAGCGAGGACCTCCATCCCAGCGGCGCCATGGGCGACGCCCGCGGCGCCACGGCGGCCAAGGGCGAGGCTGCGGCCGATTTCGGCGCAGCGGCCTTCGCCGCGCTGCTGGAGGACGTGGCGGCCTTCGACCTCGGCCACTTCGCGCGTTCGGAGGGCTGAAGCGCGCTCTCAGGTCGGCGCCGCCGTGGCCACCAGCTGCGGCAGGCGGGCGCGGTTCAGCGCCAGCCATTGCAGGGCGATGATGAGATAGCCATTGGCACACCGGTCGCCGTGGAGCGCGGCCAAGGCGTCGTCGATGGTGGCCGTGAAGGGGTGCGTGACCTCCACCTCCGCTTCCGCGCCGGCGCGCGGAGGCAGGTGCGCGCTGTCCAGGAGGCCGAGGAACAACTGCGCCGCCTCGTCGGTGATGCCCGGCGTCGGCAGGAAGGCGAGCATGGGGATCAAGGCCCGGGGAGCGATGCCGATCTCCTCCAGGCATTCGCGGATCGCCGCGCCATGGGCGTCTTCGCCCGCCTCGACCCGTCCGGCGACGATCTCCACCATCTCGCCACGCCCGGTGGCGAGGTGCGCCGGCAGGCGGAACTGGCGGATCAGCACCACAAGCCCGCGTTTCGGATCAAAGCCGAGGACGCCCACCACCGCGCCACCGCGCAGCACGTCCACCGTCTGGCGGACCGCGCTGCCGTCGCCGGCGCGCAGCACCGCATGATAGCGCTCGTAAGGCCGGAAGCCGTCGCCGAGGGCGGCGGGCACGCCCACCTCCACGTCCGCCGGCGCATCGGCGAGAGCGTCTGCGGGCGCCGCCGGCCCGCTCACTGGTTCACCACACCGGCCTGCGTGGTCTCCAGCGAGAAGGCGGCGGCGAACAGCGCCCTGGTGTAGGCCTCCTTCGGATTGGCGAACACGTCGTGGGCAGGCCCCTGCTCCACCACCTGCCCGCCGCGCATCACGAGGATGTTGCTCGCCAGCGCCGAGACCACGCGCAGGTCATGGGAGATGAACATGTAGGTGAGCTCGCGCTTGCGCTGGAGCGCGCGCAGCAGCTCGACGATCTGCGCCTGGACGATCATGTCGAGGGCGCTGGTGGGCTCGTCCAGCACCACGAAGGCAGGCTCGAGCGCCATGGCGCGGGCGATGGAGATGCGCTGGCGCTGGCCGCCGGAGAATTCGTGCGGGTAGCGGTGGCGGCTCTCGGGATCGAGCCCCACGTCCGCGAGCGCGGCGACGACGCGCGCCTCGCGCTCGGCCTCAGACAGCGTCTTCTGGTGCACGAGCAGCCCCTCGCCGACGATGTCGGCCACCGACATGCGTGGCGAGAGCGCGCCGTAGGGGTCCTGGAACACGATCTGCATCTCGGCGCGCAGCGGGCGCAGGGCCTTGAAGGAGAGCCCGTCGATGCGCCGGCCGAGGAACGCCACCGGCCCCTTCGAGGAGATGAGGCGCAGCAGGGCGAGGCCGAGCGTGGTCTTGCCCGAGCCCGATTCGCCCACCACCCCCAGCGTCTCGCCCCTGCGGATGGCGACCGAGACGCCGTCCACCGCCTTCACGTGTCCCACCGTGCGGCGCAGCACGCCGCGCTTGATGGGGAAATGGACCTTGAGGTCCTGCGTCTCCACGACGATGGGCGCGTCCGGCGAGGACGGGGCGGGATCGGGCTTCGGCTCGGCCTTCAGCAGCGCCTGCGTGTAGGCATGCCGCGGATGGAGGAAGGTCTCCTCGGCGCCGCCCTGCTCGACGATCTCGCCGTGCTGCATCACGCACACCCGGTCGGCGATCTTGCGCACGATGGAGAGGTCGTGGGTGATGAACAGCATGGCCATGCCGAGGCGCGCCTGCAGATCCTTGAGCAGCTTGAGGATCTGCGCCTGGACCGTGACGTCGAGGGCGGTGGTGGGCTCGTCGGCGATCAGGAGGTCCGGCTCGTTGGCGAGCGCCATGGCGATCATCACGCGCTGGCGCTGGCCGCCGGAGAGCTGGTGCGGATAGGCCGAGAGCCGGCTCTCGGGGTCGGGAATGCCCACCTCGGCGAGCAGCTCCAGCGTGCGCGCGCGCGCCGCCCTGGTGCTCATGCCGCGGTGGAGGATCAGCATCTCGCCCACCTGCTGCTCGATGGTGTGCAGCGGGTTGAGCGAGCTCATGGGCTCCTGGAACACCATGGTGATGTCGTTGCCCCGCACCCCGCGCAGCTCGCGCTCGGAGACGGTGAGCAGGTCGCGCCCCTTGAACAGGATCTCGCCCGAGGGGTGGCTCGCGGCCGGATAGGGCAGCAGCTTCAGGATCGACAGCGCGGTGACGGACTTGCCGGAGCCGCTCTCGCCCACCAGCGCCAGCGTCTCGCCCTTGGCGACATCGAAGGACACGCCCCGAACCGCGAGCGCGCCCCCTGGAGCGTCGGCCCGGCGGAAGGCGACGGAGAGATCGCGGACGGAGAGGAGGGGGTCAGTCATTGCCACACCTCACCCGAAGGTCTTGCGCGGGTCGAAGGCGTCGCGGACCGCCTCGCCGATGAAGATCAGGAGGCTCAGCATGATCGCCACGGTGAAGAAGCCGGCGAGGCCGAGCCACGGGGCCTGGATGTTGTTCTTGCCCTGGGACAGGAGCTCGCCCAGCGAGGGCGAGCCCGGCGGCAGGCCGAAGCCGAGGAAGTCGAGCGCCGTCAGCGTCATCACCGAGGAGGAGAGGATGAAGGGCAGCATGGTCAGCGTCGCCACCATGGCGTTGGGCAGAAGGTGCCGCGTCATGATGGTGAGGTTGCCGACGCCGAGCGCCCGCGCCGCCTGGACGTATTCGAAGTTCCGCACGCGCAGGAACTCGGCGCGCACCAGCCCCACCAGCGACACCCAGGAAAACAGCAGCAGGATGCCGAGCAGCACCCAGAAGCCCGGCACCAGCACCGAGGAGATGATGAGCAGCAGATAGAGCGAGGGAATGGCGGTCCAGATCTCGATCACGCGCTGGAAGATCAGGTCCACCCAGCCGCCGAAATAGCCCTGCACCGCGCCCGCCGCCACTCCCACCACCGACGAGACGATGGTGAGCGCGAGCCCGAACAGCACCGAGATGCGGAAGCCGTAGATCAGGCGCGCCACCACGTCGCGGCCCTGGTCGTCGGTGCCGAGCCAGTTCCATTCGAGTCCGGCGCAGCCCTTCACCCCCTTCTTCTGCGCCACCGCCCTGCACTGCTCTTCCGTGAGCATCCAGGTGGGCGGGGAGGGGGCCGGCGTGGGAAGGTCCAGATTGTGGGTGGAGTAGGAATAGCGGATGGGCGGCCACACCATCCAGCCGCCCTTCTCCGCGATCAGCTTCTTGAGATAGGGGTCGCGATAGTCCGCCTCGGTCTCGAAGTCGCCGCCGAAGGCGGTCTCCGGATAGGACTTGACCACCGGGAAGTAGTACCCGCCCTCGTAGGAGACCACGATCGGCTTGTCGTTGGCGATGAACTCGGCGAACAGGCTCAGGACGAACAGCACCATGAAGATGACGAACGACCAGTAGCCCCGCCCGGAATGGCGGAAGATGGCGAGCCGGCGCCGGTTGAGCGGGGAAAGCGAGAAGCGCCCGCGCGGCTTTTCCGCGCCGGGCGGCTGGAGCGCCCCGTGCGGCTGGTCGCGCGCGGCCGGGACGTCGGTGGGCGCGCCGGGCTGGAGGACGGGCACGGCATCCATGTCAGACCTCCCGCGTCTCGAAGTCGATGCGCGGGTCCACCAGCATGTAGGTGAGGTCGGAGATCAGCCCCACCACCAGGCCGGCGAGCGAGAAGATGTAGAGGGTGGCGAACACCACCGGATAATCGCGGTTGAGCACGCTCTCGAAGCCGAGCAGGCCGAGCCCGTCGAGCGAGAAGATGGTCTCGATCAGGAGCGCGCCGGCGAAGAAGGCGGAGACGAAGGCGGCCGGGAAGCCGGCGATGACGATCAGCATGGCGTTGCGGAACACATGGCCGTAGAGCACGCGGCGCTCCGACAGCCCCTTCATGCGCGCGGTCACAACGTATTGCTTGCGGATCTCCTCCATGAACGAGTTCTTGGTGAGCAGCGTCATGGTGGCGAACGCACCGGTGGCCATGGAGATGAGCGGCAGGGCCAGGTGCCAGAGATAGTCGGCGATGCGTTCGGGCCAGCTCATCTGCCAGAAGTTCTCCGAGGTGAGCCCGCGCAGCGGGAACAGGTCGAAGAAGGAGCCGCCGGCGAACAGCACGATCAGCAGGATGGCGAACAGGAACGAGGGGATGGCATAGCCGACGATCACCACCGCCGAGGTCCACATGTCGAAGCGCGAGCCGTCGCGCATGGCCTTGGCGATGCCGAGCGGGATCGAGACCGCATAGGTGATGAGCGTCATCCACAGGCCGAGCGAGATCGAGACCGGCAGCTTCTCGATGATCAGGTCGATGACCGAGATGTCGCGGAAATAGGAGCGTCCGAAGTCGAACGTGGCGTAGCTGGTGATCATCTTCAGGAAGCGCTCGTGCGCCGGCTTGTCGAAGCCGAACTGCTTCTCCAGCTCCTTGATGAACTCCGGGTCGAGCCCCTGGGCGCCGCGATACTTGGAGGAGAGCGCGTCCGCCGCGCCCGCGCCCGGGGCGGCGGTGCGGCCGGCGAAGTCGCCGCCGCCACCGGACACGCGCTGGGTGGCGGAGACGTCGTCGCCGGTGAGCTGGGCGATCACCCGCTCCACCGGACCGCCCGGCGCGAACTGCACCACCACGAAGGAGACCAGCATGATGCCGAGGATGGTCGGCACCATGAGCGCGATGCGGCGGATGATGTAAGCGAGCATTCCCTCTCCCGATCCGTTGCGCGACGGTGGCGTCGGCGCAAGCCCGCGTCAACCGTTTCCGCGCCGTGCCCGCGCGGCCTCGCTCAGCCGGCCTTGCCGTCCGGCGTGCGGCTCCACCAGGTGTCGATGACGCCGCGCTCGAACTTGGGCTTCACCGGCGGGCGCTCGAACACGTCCCAGAAGGCGATGCGGTGCACCGCGGAATACCATTGCGGGATCCAGTAGCGGCCTGAGCGCAGCACCCGGTCGAGGCAGCGGCAGGTGACGACGAGGTCGTCGGCGTCCTGCGCCGCCAGCGCCCGGGAGATGAGCGCGTCCACCACCGGGTCGGCGATGCCGGCGAGGTTGTAGGAGCCGCGCGCGCGCGCCGCCTCGGTGGAGAAGTAGGCGCGCAGCTCGTCGCCGGGATAGGGCGCCATGGAATAGCGCTTCACCACCACGTCGAAGTCGAAATCCTGGAGCCGCAGCTGGTATTGCGCCGCGTCCACCACCCGGTAGGTGGCCTCGATGCCCGCCTTCTTCAGGTGGGCGATGAAGCGCGCATGGTGGCGCTCCATGGCGCCCTCATTGTCGAGGAACTCGATGGCGAGCACCTCGCCCCTCTGGTCCACGAGCCGGCCCTGCTGGATGGTGTAGCCGGCCTCCTTCAGCAGCTGGGCGGCCTGGCGGCGCAGGTTGCGGTCCTCGCCCGAGCCGTCCGAGACCGGCGGCACCCACGGCTCGCCGAACACCTCCTCCGGCACCTTGTCGCGGAACGGCTCCAGCACCTTCAGCTCGGCGGGAGACGGCAGGCCCTGCGCCATCATCGGCGAGTTCTGGAAGTAGGAGACCGTGCGCCTGTAGGCGTCGTACATCACGTTCTTGCCGGTCCACTCGAAGTCGAACAGGAGGTTCACCGCCTCCCGCACCCGGCGATCGTGGAACTTGGCGCGACGGGTGTTGAGGAACCAGCCCTGCACGCCCGAGAAGGTGTCGTCGGGCATGGTCTCCACCTTCACCTTGCCCTCGCGCACGGCGGGAAAGTCGTAGGCGGTGGCCCATTCGCGGGCCGTGAACTCCTCGCGGAACAGGTAGGCGCGGCCCTTGAAGCCCTCCATGCCGGCATTGCGATCGCGGAAATATTCGTAGCGCACGGTGCCGAAATTGTAGCGCCCGCGCATGGTGGGCAGGTCGCGGCCCCAATAGTCGGCGACCCGCTCATATTCCACGAACCGGCCCTGCTCGAAGCGCGTCAGGCGATAGGGGCCGGAGCCGAGCGGCACCTCGAGCGACGACTGGCTGAACGGCCGGGTGGCGAGGAAGGCCTTGGAGAAGATGGGCAGGCCCGCCGCCGTCAGCGGCACGTCCCGCGCCCGGCCGGCCTTGAACCGCATCACCACCGTGTGCGGGCCGTCCGCCTCGACCGCGATCACGTCGCGCAGCGCCATGCGGATGGTGGCGTAGCCATCCGCCTTCAGGGCGGCGAAGGTGGCGACCACGTCGTCCGAGGTGAGCGGCGAGCCGTCGTGAAAGCGCGCCTTGGGGTTCAGGCGGAAGCGGTAGGTGAGCCCGTCGTCCTCGATCACCACCATCGAGGCGAGGCGCGCATACATGGCGCTCTTCTCGTCGCCGGCGCCGGTGAGCAGGCTGTCATAGATCAGCTCGATGCCCTGGGCGCCGTTGCCGCGCTGGTTGTAGGGATTGAGCGTGTCGAAGGTGTTGGGCGCCTGATTGTACATGAAGGTGGAGCCGATCTGGGAGAACGGCCCGCCCTTCGGCGCATCCACGTTCACATAGTCGAAATGCTTGAAGTCGGCGGGATATCTCAGGTCGCCGAAGAAGGAGAGGCCGTGTCGCTCCACCGCCTTGGCGCTGGCGCCGCCCTCCGCGGCCGCGCTCTCGCCCGCCGGGGACTGGCCGCGCGCCGCTCCCGGAAGAAGCAGGGGCGCGGCACCGAGGGCGGACAGGCGCAGCAGCGCGCGGCGGCTGAGGTTCATCGGCCGGCTCCCGGCTTCGCGGCGGCCTTGACGGCGAGCGCCGAGTCGAACCACCAGATCTCGGGGAAGGCGAACGAATAGGCCGGCAGCTGGGGCGGATGGGCGAAGCGGTTCCAGCGCGCGGTGCGGCTGTAGTTCAGCGTCCAGGCCGGGATGACGTACTCGTTCCACAGGAGCGCCCGGTCCAAAGCGTGGGTGGCGGCGACGAGATCCTCGCGGTCGGTGGCGTAGATCACCTTGTCGATCAGCGCGTCGATGGCGGGATTCCTGATGCCGGCATAGTTCAGCGAGCCTTCCTGGTCGGCGCTCTGCGAGCCGAAGAAGGAGCGCTGCTCGTTGCCCGGCGACAGCGACTGACCCCAGCCGGCGACGATCATGTCGAAGTCGCGGGCGCGGACGCGGTTGATGTATTGCGAGGAATCCACGAGGCGGACGGTCGCCTTGATGCCGAGGCGCTCCAGCGCCGGCTGGTAGAACACCGCCACCCGCTCCATGGCCGGGCTCTGGAGCAGGATCTCGATCGTGAAGGGCTCGCCTGCCGCATTGCGCAGCACCTTGTGGGTCACCGGGCGCGACAGGCCGAGCGAGATCAAGATCTTCTCGAAGAAGCCGGGCGGGTTCGCCGGGTCGACCTCGTCGCGCACGGTCCAGCCGGCCTCCTTCAAGAGCCGCACCGCCTCGCGCAGGTTGTTGCGGCGGGCCTCGTCGCTGTCGTTCACCGGGTTGGTGTAGGGGGTGGTGAACACCTGCGGCGGCAGCTTGTCCTTCACCGTGTCGAGGATCTCCAGCTCGCGGCCCTGCGGCAGGCCGGAGGAGGCGAGCTCGGTGCCGGAGAAGAAGGAGCTCACGCGGATGTACTGGCCGAAGAACAGGGTACGGTTCATGCCCTCGAAATCGAGCGCGAAGTTCAGCGCCCGGCGCACCCGCTGGTCCTTGAACTTCTCGCGCCTGAGGTTCGGGATGAACGCCTGCATCACGCCCCGCGCGCGCTCCTCGAACTTCTCCAGGACCACGCGCCCGTCGCGCACGGCGGGGAAGTCGTAGGCGGTGGCCCAGTTCTTGGCCGAGCTTTCCTGGCGGAAGTCGTACTGATCGGCCTTGAAGGCTTCCAGCATCACCGTGTCGTCGCGGAAATACTCGTAGCGGATCTCGTCGAGATTGTTCTTGCCCACGTTCACGTTGAGCTTTTCGGCCCAATAGTCCTTCACGCGCTCATAGGTGATGTTGCGGCCAGGCGTGAAGGCCTTGATCTTGTAGGCGCCTGAGCCGAGCGGCGGCTCGAGGGTGCCTTGGGCGATGTCCCGCGCCTTGCCGTTCGCGTCCGTGCCGGTCCACCAGTGCTTCGGCAGGATCATGAGCTGGCCGACGATCTGCGGCAGCTCACGGTTGCCTGCCTGATCGAAGGTGAACGTCACCTCCCGCTCGCCGCTCTTCTCGGCCTTGACCACGTGGCTGTAGTAGAAGCGCTGGCTGGGGTTGTTCTTGGTGAGCGCCTCGAACGAGAACAGCACGTCCTCCGGCGTGATCGGCGTGCCGTCGTGCCAGCGCGCGCCCGGGTTGATGCGGTAGGTCACGGAGGAGAAGTCGTCGGGATAGGCGACGCCGTCGGCGATCAGCCCGTATTCGCTCCCCACCTCGTCGGACGAGGAGGCCATGAGCGTGTCGTAGATGAGCCCCATGCCCGCGGCCGGCGTGCTGCGGGTGATGATGATGTTGAAGCTGTCGAAGGTGCCGTCCTCGGCGAGGCGCACCTGGCCGCCTTTTGGCGCCTGGGGGTTGACGTAGTCGAAATGGGCGAAACCCGCCGGGTATTTCGGCGTGCCCATGAGCGAGACCGCGTGGCGGAACGTCGGCGCCGGCGTTGGCGCGGCGGCAGGCGCGGCCGCGGGAGGCGTGGGCTCCGCCTGAGGGACCTCCGCCTTTGGAGCCTCCTGCGCCGGCGTGGTGGGCTCCGGCTGCGCGGTCGGCGCCGCCGCCGGCGGATCCTGTTGCGCCCTTGCGTCTCCGCCTGCCCCCAGAACAAGCGCGACCGAAAGGGCGGCCGCCGCCAGAAGGGATGTCAGTGCCGGGCGGGGAAGACGGTGGGGCATAACGGACATCGGCAACTCCGGAAAGTCCTCTTGGAAGGACCGGGATAACCGATTATGGCGCCTGCGGCGACGGCTGAAACATGACGTGTTGGCAACGTTGGCCGGCTGCGGCGTGAAAACCGGGCCACGGCGCGCCCGCCGGATCACCGCGAGATGGCACCAAGACAAGAAAAGGGCCGGTCCCCGATGGGCCGGCCCTTGATGTTCCCGAAGGTGACAACTGCGTGAAAGCGGCGCCGGTCCGTCAGTTGGCCTTGGTCTCCGGCGGCGTGGCCGGCGCGGCGGCGGCGGTCGGCAGCGGCTTGGGATCGTGCGAAAGCGAGTTGAGATAGGCGATCAGGTCCGCCCGCTCGGTCTCCTTCGCGATGCCCGCGAACGCCATGGCGGTGCCGGGGATGTCGGCCTTGGGGTTGATGAGGAAGTGGTTGAGCGCCTGCGGCGTCCACTCGCCGCCCTTGGCCTTCATGGCGGCCGAATAGGCGAAGCCCGGCGCGCTCGCCACGGCGCGGCCCACCACGGCGTAGAGGTCCGGACCGACCTTGGCGCCGGCGCCCTCGGCGAAGTTGTGGCAGGCGGCGCACTTCTTGGCGACGTTCGCACCCTTCTCCACGGAAGCGGTGGCGAACAGCTGCTCGATCGGGACCGCCGCCGCCTTGGGGGCCTCGGCGGCGCCGGAGGCGCCCTCGTTCACCACGATGTCGAAGCCGGGCTTCGCCGGGGCCTGCGGCGCGAACAGGATCTCGGAGACGATGCCGAGGCCGAGGGTCAGCGTCAGCGTGCCCAGAACAGCACCTGCGATCTTGTTCAATTCAAAACTGTCCATCGGCGCTTCGCCCTTCGGTGCCGGCCGCGTCGAGGCCGGTTGATCGCGCGGACCGCCGCCGCCCGGTGGCGCGGCATGCCGCATGGCATATCGTTAGACGGCGCGCAGCCCTTTCCACGCACCGGCTGGGACACTAAGCACTTTGATCGGGAGGGCGCAACCCGTATAAGGCGCGCCCCAATGCCGCTTTCCGCGCGGCTTTTTCGCGCGCTGCCGTGAGGGTCTTCCGCCATGCCGTCGCCCCGAGTCCTGGTGCTCATTCCCGCGCGCATGGCGGCGAGCCGCCTGCCGGGCAAGCCGCTGGCGGACGTGGGCGGACGGCCCATGATCGTCGAGGTGGCGCGGCGTGCGGTCGCAGCCGGCATCGGCCGGGTGGCGGTGGCGACCGACGCGGCGGAGATCGCCGACGCGGTGCGCGCCGCCGGCTTCGAGGCGGTGATGACCCGCGCCGACCACCCCTCGGGCTCGGACCGCATCTTCGAAGCGCTCGGCCGGCTCGATCCCGCAGGCGAGGTGGAGATCGTCGTCAACGTGCAGGGCGACCTGCCCACCATCGCCCCGGACACCATCCGCAGCGCGCTCGTCCCGCTGGCCGAGCCGGCGGTGGACATCGCCACCCTCGCCGTCGAGATCGCGCGGGAGGAGGAGCGCACCGATCCGAACGTGGTGAAGGTGGTGGGCTCGCCCGGCAAGGACGGACTGCTGCGGGCGCTCTATTTCACCCGCGCCACCGCGCCTTATGGCGAAGGGCCGCTCTACCATCACATCGGCCTCTACGCCTATCGCCGGGCCGCGCTCGCGCGCTTCGTCGCCCTGCCGCCCTCGCCGCTGGAGCAGCGCGAGAAGCTGGAGCAGCTGCGCGCGCTCGAGGCCGACATGCGGATTGACGTGGCGGTGGTGGACGCGGTGCCGCTGGGCGTCGACACCCCCGAGCACCTGGAGCGCGCGCGTCTGCTGCTTGCGCAGGAGGCGGCGGCGGGAGGATAAGGCGCGGTCGCGCCCCGGCGCGCCGATCGACAGCGTGTCACGAGGACCTGAAGTCATGAGCCGCCGCATCACCTTCCAGGGCGAGCCGGGAGCCAATTCCCACATCGCCTGCCGCGAGGCGTTCCCCGATTTCGAGGCGGTGCCCTGCGCCACCTTCGAGGACGCGTTCGCCCTGGTGGAGAACGGGACGGCGGACCTCGGCATGATCCCGATCGAGAATTCGGTGGCGGGGCGCGTTGCCGACATCCACCACCTGATGCCGCGCTCGACGCTCAACATCGTCGGTGAGTTCTTCCTGCCGCTCTCGCATCAGCTGATGGCGGTGAAGGGCGCGAGCCTCTCCATCATCAAGACCGTGCAGAGCCACGTGATGGCGCTCGGCCAGTGCCGCCGGGCGATCCGCGAGCTCGCCCTCGTCCCGGTCATCGGCGCCGACACCGCCGGATCGGCGCGCGAGATCGCGGAGGCCGCCGATCTGACACGCGCCGCCATCGCCTCGCGCCTCGCGGCGGAGATCTACGGCCTCGACATCCTGGCCGAGAACATCGAGGACGAGGCGCACAACACCACGCGCTTCGTCATCCTGTCGCGGGAAGGGGAATGGGCGCCCGCCGGCAACGGCCCGGTGGTGACCACCTTCGTGTTCCGGGTGCGCAACGTGCCGGCCGCGCTCTACAAGGCGCTGGGCGGCTTCGCCACCAACGGCGTGAACATGACCAAGCTCGAATCCTACCAGATGGACGGCCACTTCACCGCCACCCAGTTCTATGCCGACGTGGACGGCCACCCGGATGATCGTTCGGTGAAGCTGGCGCTGGAGGAGCTGGCCTTCTTCTCGCGCGAGATGCGCATCCTCGGCGTCTATGCGGCGAGCCCGTTCCGCGCCGGGCTGAAGGCGGGCGACGAGGCGTTCTGAGGCCTCCGGCCGCCGCTCAGTGGTCGAAGCGCAGGGTGATGCGGGCGCGGTCACCGGCGCGGCCGAACTTCACGTGCTCGCCCAGCTGCTTGAGCATGTAGGCGCCGAACGCCGCCACCTCCCTGGCGTCGCCGAACAGGGCTTCCGGCGACGGGCGCTCCTTCGGCGCCTCCATCACCTCGCCCTCATAGAGCACCTCGACATCGAGATGGGTCTCGTCGAAGCGGGCGCGCACCTCCACCTCGCCCTCGGCGATGCCGCTGTCGGCGAGGATCTCCAGCGCCTGGGCGGCGACCGGGATGGCGGCGGCCACCACGTCGCGCCGCGCGCCCCACAGGTCGCCCTGCCGTTCCAGGAAGTTCCGCATCGCCTCGAACGCGCCGGCGGACGGGTCGAGCCTCAAGGCCGCGTCCTTGGCGATGCCGATCCGGAACAGCAGGTTCAGAGCGATGGCGCAGCACGCGCCCACGGTGAGCGGGGTGGAGAACAGCGGGCGCAAGGCATCCGGCAGCTGGTCGCGCAGCGGCAGGAAGACGATGGACAGGCCCGCCAGCACCGAGAGCCCGACCACGAACACCCGTCGCTCCGACAGCCGGCGCGAGGTGATGAGATCCATGCCCGCCACCACCAGATAGGCGGAGGTGTAGAGCAGGATGCCGCCGATCACCGGCGAGGGGATCAGCGTGAGCGCGACGATCGCCTTGGGGAAGAAGGCGGTGGCGAAGATGAGGCCGCCGGCGACGATGCCGATCACCCGCGCCGTGGCCTGGGTGGCGAAGGCGAGGCCCACGGAGGAGGAGGACAGCCCGGCCTGGAAGCCGGAGGCGAGGCCGTTCAGCATGTTGCCGATGCCGCAGGCGGTCACCGCGCGCTGCGCCGCGCGCATGTCGGCGCGGCGCCAGTCGGCGTCGTTCATCTTCTCCAGCGACACCGTCACCGAGAGCACGTCCACGAGGTTCATCACCACCAGCAGCGCCACCAGCGGAAACAGCGACGGATCGAGGCGCAGGGCCGGCAGGTGGACCTCCGGCAGCGCCATCCAGGCGGCGGCGGCGATGCGGTTGGCCGAGCCCGCCGGGGTCGCTCCGAGCGCGCCGGCGAGCGCCCAGCCGGCGCAGGCGCCGACGAACACCGCGAACAGCTTCAGCCGCTTCGGCGTGAACACCGCCACGCCGACGATGAGGCACAGGGTGGTGAGACTTACCAGCAGCGCGTTCTCCGACGGTGCGAGCGCCGCCCCTTCCATGCCGAGCGCCCGCCGGAGCGCCGGCCCGGCGAGCGAGATGCCGAGCATGGTGACGGCGACGCCGCACACCTCCGGCGGCAGCACCACCCGCAATGGACGCACCAGGCGGGCCATGCCGAGCTGGCACACGCCGACCAGGAAGGTGGTGGCCGCCAGAAGCCCCATGCCGCCCAGGGACAGCGCCTGCACCGCCAGCGGAATGGCGCCCGGGGCCGGGATGTGGACCGCCAGGTAGCCGGAGCCGAAGCGCGTGCGCGCGCACTGCAGCACGGTGGCGAGGCCCATGGACATGGCGCAGGCGGAGAGCATGGCCGAGGTCTCGCGCGCCGAGAGCCCCGCCTCGGTGGCGGCGAGCACCGGATAGATCAGGAAGGTGAGCGCCAGCATGGCATGCTGGAGCGCAAGCGGCACCAGCGAGGGAACCGGCACCTTGTCGTTCAGCCCGTAGACGAGGCTCGCCGGGCGGCGGTGGATGCGCGGCCCGTGGCCGGGATCGTCGAACACCAGGGCCGCGAGACGCTGCGCCAGCGACCGGCGCGGCGGGGCGCCGTGCGGATGGTGGCGGCCGCCGCCCGCGGCGTGCTGAGCCTCAGGCACGCGCACCCTCAAGGAAGGCGCGGATGAGGTGGTGCGCGATGGCGACCGGGGGCGGGGCGAACAGGCCGTCCGGATGGGCGCGCGCAAGCATCTGGGCCACCTCGTCCCTGCCGAACCAGCGCGCGGCCTCCAGCTCGCCCGGATCGATGCTGATGTCGCGCGAGGTGGCCTCGGCGAGGCAGCCGATCATCAGCGACATGGGGAACGGCCAGGGCTGGCAGGCGCGGTAGGTGACGCGGCCGGTGGTGATGCCGGCCTCTTCCAGCGTCTCGCGCCGCACCGCCTCCTCGATGCTTTCCCCGGGCTCGACGAAGCCCGCGAGGCAGGACCACATGCCCGGCGCGAACTGGGACTGGCGGCCGAGCAGGCATTCCTCGCCGTGGGCGGTGAGCATGATCACCACCGGGTCGGTGCGGGGGAAGTGCTGGGCGCCGCAGGAGGGGCAGTCGCGCCGCCAGCCGCCTTCGATGATGGTGGTGGTGCCGCCGCAATTGGCGCAGTAGCCGTGCCGGCGGTGCCAGCCGAGGAGCGCCTTGCCGCAGGCGATGGGCCCGAGATGCTCCGGGCCGACGAGCCCCCGCACGGCCATGGAGCGCAGGTCCGTGACCAGCAGGCCCGCCGCCTCCATCTCCTCGCGCCGGGCGGGGTCGAACGCGAAGGCGGCGCGTGGCGCGCCCTCGGCGAGACCGAGGAACACCGGGCTCCCGCGCGCCCAGGCCTCGGCGTCGGCCGCACCGAACAGCGGATCGGCCTCGGCGTCGTCGCCTCTCATCGCCACCAGTTCCCCGCCCAGCAGATAGGCCCGGGCATCCGGCGCGCGCGCCAGATCGTCGCCCTGGGGCCTCAGCTGCGCGGCGCGGTCGAGCGGGCTTCCCACATAGCCGAGGGCGGGCCAGGGCCCGAGTTCGGGACGGGCGGAGGACCGAGCAAAGGACATGGAGACGGATGCCGGCGTTCCAGAAGCGGGGAAGGCGACGGTCGCACGGCTCATGGCGCGAGGCAAGGCGGGCAGAGCACGGCCGGCGCGCCGGGAACGGCCGCGCCGCGCCGCGCGCACGGCGGGCGCGGACAAAAGAAAAGGCCCCGTCGCCGGGGCCTTCTCGCATCGGAAGAGGCAGCGCCCTCGGGCGCTCGGTCTCAGTCGTTGAACAGCGGCTGCTGCGCGCCAGCGCCCTCGCCGGACACCGCCTCACCGCCCTCGTCAGCTCCCTCGGCACGATCGGTGCGGGAGCGATAGCGCCGCCGCCGCCGACCGAGGCGGGCCTCGCCGTCACCGGCATCGGCGGCCTCCTCGGGCGCAACCTCGCGCTCGGGCTGGTCCTTGGCCGCATCCTTCGGAGCTTCCTTGGCCATGCCGGCACCGGTGATGAAGGAAGGCAGGCCGATGATCTGCTCCTCGTCCTCGCGCGCGGGCTCGCGAGCGGCACGCGCCGGGCGGGGCGCGTCCTCCTCGCCGCGCGGCGGCCGCGGGCTGCGGAACTCGCGGCTCTCCTGCGGCTCGCGGCCTTCCCGAGGCTCGCGCGGTTCCCGCGGTTCCCGCGGTTCGCGGTTGTCGCGTGCCTCGCGCGGCTGGTAGCCCTCGCCGCCGTTGTCGTCGCGGTTGCGGCGGAAGCCATTGCGGCCCTCGCGCGGCTGCCGGCCCTCGCGGTTGTCGCGCCCCTCGCGATTGTCCCGGCCTTCGCGGCCCTCGCGCTGCGGATAGGGCTGCTGATCGCCGCCGCGCTGCGTGAAGGGCTGCGGCGCATCGAGCGCGGAAACGTCGTCCATCTCCTCGTCGTCGCCATCCTCTTCGCGGCCGAAGCCGGGCTGGGGACCGAACTGGCCCTGGAGCGAGGCGATGAGGCGCAGATAGTGCTCGGCGTGCTGCAGGTAGTTCTCGGCCGCCACCGGGTCGCCGGAGGACTGGGCGTCGCGCGCGAGCTGCTGGTACTTTTCGGCGATGTGGTGGGCGGTGCCGCGGACCTTCACGTCGGGCCCGTTCGATTCATAGACACGCGTAAGCGGATTGGATCCGCGCCGGTTGTTGTTGTTCCGGCCGCGCATGCGCTTCTGCTGACCATTTCTCATCGTGATCGTTCTCTACTCGCTCGGCGTTCACTCCGCCGTCCGCGCCGGATCTTTTTCGAATCTCGGGGCGATGCGGCCTGGGTTACGGGACCTGCCGGTTCGCGTCGCGGCCGAGCGGCGCCGAACCGGAAACATGGATGTTGCGCGCGCGGTCCTGCGCCCGTTGGCGCCCGCGCCGGTGAGCATGCGGAAGTGCCCTTAAGAGTTCAGGATCAGTCCGATCATCGAGCCCCGATCCGCGCCTCCGGCGCGGCCGCCCAATCTGACACACCGCGTCACGGCCTCATGCCGGAGCGCGTCTTACCCGGTGAAACGATCGTTCCGCGAGAGGATTGCACGGGCGCAGCGTTCGCGCGCCATCGACCACGATCCTCCATGGCGTCCGAAACGTCCCTACGAGATTTCGGAAGCCCGCACCGCCCCTCTGGGCAGGTACCTCGGCTCGATTCCTGAAAAGGACACTAGCCAGTTCCCTCGCCCGATCCAAGCGTTTTTTTCCCGGCCGCCGCTGCCCCGCTTTCGCCTAAATCTGTGCTGGCTCACGATTTGCGCGCGGCGAGGGCACGGGGAATGCCAGCGAGGTCGGCCCGCGCGGGGCCGGTGATTTCAAGCTTTGCCTCGCGCAGCAGCCGTGCCACGGGCGGTTCCTGGCCGATTCCCAGCTCAAGCACCAAAATACCGCCCGGAATGAGCAGGCGGCGCGCCTCCCGGGCGATGGCGCGGTAGGCGTCCAGGCCGTCCGGGCCGCCGTCGAGGGCGAGCCCCGGGTCGTGCAGGCGCACCTCGGGCTCGAGGCCGGGGAGGTCCGCGGTGGCAATGTAGGGCGGATTGGAGACCATCAGGTCGAAGGCGCCCGACAGCGCCTCGCCCCAGCGCCCGACCGCCAGCCGCGCGCGGCCGGCGAGGCCGAGGCGCGCCAGATTGTCGCAAGCGGTGCGGGCCGCGCCCTCCGACAGGTCCACGCCGATGCCGAAGGCGTTCGGCAGCTCCTTGAGCAGCGCCGCGAGGATGGCGCCGGAGCCGGTGCCGAGATCCAGGATGCGCAGCCCGGCGGCACGATCGGCGATGGCGGCGAGCGCCGCCTCCACCACGGTCTCGGTGTCCGGGCGCGGCACCAGGGTCTCGGGGGAAAGCGCGAAGTCCAGGCTCCAGAACTCCCGCCGCCCGAGGATGCGGGAGACTGGCTCGCCGGCGAGCCGCCGGGCCAGGAAGGTTTCGGCGCGGCTCCGCGCGGCCGGCTCCGGGCGGTCGGCGGCGCGGGCGAGGACCTGCGCCGGCTCGAGCTGCGCCGCCGCGCACAGGAGCAGGCGCGCCTCGGTATCGGCGGCGGCGATGCCGGCGGCCTTCAGGCGGCCGGCCATGGCGCGCCGCAGCGCGCCGAAGGTCGTGGGGGCGTCGTCGCCCATGGTGCTCGGCTCCCTCGACGTCGGCTCACGCTTCGTCTGCGGCCGCCATCAGCGCCGCCTGGTGCTCGGTGACCAGCGCGTCGACGATCTCGTCGAGCGCGGTGCCGGCGATCACCTCCTCGAGCTTGTAGAGCGTGAGGTTGATGCGGTGGTCGGTCACCCGCCCCTGCGGGAAGTTGTAGGTGCGGATGCGCTCGGAGCGGTCGCCGGAGCCCACCTGGCCCCTGCGCTCGGCGGCGCGGCCCGCCTCCTGGCGCTGGCGCTCCTCGTCCAAAAGGCGTGCGCGCAGCAGCGCCATGGCGCGCGCCTTGTTGCGGTGCTGGGAGCGCTCGTCCTGCACCACCACCACGGTGTTGGTGGGCAGATGGGTGATGCGCACCGCGCTCTCGGTCTTGTTGACGTGCTGGCCGCCGGCGCCCTGGGCGCGGAACACGTCGATGCGCAGGTCGGCCTCGTCCACCTCCAGGTCCACCTCCTCCGCCTCCGGCAGCACCGCGACGGTGGCGGCGGAGGTGTGGATGCGCCCGCCGGCCTCGGTGGCGGGAACGCGCTGCACCCGGTGGACGCCGCTCTCGAACTTGAGGCGGGCATAGGCGCCGCGCCCGTGGACGGCGGCGACGATCTCCTTGAAGCCGCCCATGGTGCCCTCGCTTTCCGACAGCACCTCGACGCTCCAGCCCTTCTCGGCGGCGTAGCGGGCATACATGCGGTAGAGGTCGCCGGCGAACAGGGCCGCCTCGTCGCCGCCGGTTCCGGCGCGCACCTCGAGGATCACGCCGCGCTCGTCCATGGCGTCCTTGGGCAGGAGCGCGAGGCGCACCTCTCGGGTCAGCTCCTCGATGCGGGCGTGAAGGCGCTCCACCTCGCCCTCGGCGAGGGCGCGCATCTCCGGATCGCCCTCGGCGGTCAGCTCGCGCGCGTCGGCGAGGCCGCGCTCGGCCGCCCTCAGCGCCCTGACCTGCGCCACGACCGGTGACAGATCGGAAAACTCGCGGCCGAGCCGGGCGATGTCCTCGCCAGTCGCGCCCTGGGCGAGGGCGGCCTCGATCTCGGCATGGCGCGCGACCAACTGGTCGAGCTTGGCAAGCGGCAGGGTGCTCATCGGCCGCTTATAGCGCGAGCCCGCTCGCCAGGGCGAACGCCCTGAGCGTGGCGCGGATGTCGACCGTGCCGGTGCGATCGTCGAGCAGCGGCAGCAGGACCTTGCGCGCCGCCGCCACGTCCAGCTCCAGCAGCGTCGCCTTCACCGGGCCGATGGAGGCGGGCGAGACCGAGAGCGAGCGATAGCCGAGCGCGGCGAGCGCCACCGCCTCCAGCGGCCGCGAGGCCAATTCCCCGCACAGCGTGATCGGCTTGCCGTGGCGCGATCCCGCCTCCGCCACCATGCGGAAGGCGCGCAGCGCCGGCGCCGACAGCGGGTCGAACCGGTCGGCGACCCGCATGTTGGAGCGGTCGGCGGCATAGAGGAACTGCACCAGGTCGTTCGAGCCCACGGAGAGGAAGTCGGCCCGCGCCAGGATCTCGTCCAGCTGGAACAGCAGCGAGGGCACCTCCACCATGGCGCCGACGAACACCCGGTCCGGCAGCCCGTGGCCGTGCTTGCGCAGATGGGTCAGCTCGCGCTCGACGATGGCGCGGGCGTGGTCGAACTCCTCCACCGCCGCCACCATCGGAAACATCACCCGCAGCTCGCGCCCGGCGCCGGCGCGCAGCAGCGCGCGCACCTGGGAGCGCAGGAGGCCCGGCCGGTCGAGGCCGAGGCGGATGGCGCGCCAGCCCAGCGCCGGGTTCTCCTCCTCCACCGCCCGCATGTAGGGCAGCACCTTGTCGCCGCCGATGTCGAGGGTGCGGAAGGTCACCGGCCGCTCGCCCGCCGCGTCCAGCACCGCCCGGTAGAGCTTCAGCTGCTCCGAGATGCGCGGGAAGGTGGAGGCGATCATGAACTGGAGCTCGGTCCGGAACAGGCCGATGCCCGAGGCGCCGGTCTCGGCGATATGGGGCAGGTCCACCAGCAGGCCGGCATTGAGGTGCAGATCGATATGCAAGCCGTCCTTGGTCACGGACGGACGGGTGCGCAGCGCCGCGTACTGGGCCTGCCGGCGGGCGCGGTAGCGCACCTTCTCGGCATAGGCCTCCTCCACGTCGCCGGGCGGGCGCAGGTGCACCTCGCCGGCCTGGCCGTCGACGATGACCGGGTCGCCCTGGTCGGCGAGGCCGGCGGCGTTCTCCACCTGGCCCACCGCGGCGATGCCGAGCGCGCGGGCGACGATGGTGACGTGGCTGGTGGTGCCGCCCTCCTCCAGCACCAGGCCGCGGATGCGTGCGCGGTCGTAGTCCAGGAGTGCCGCCGGGCTCATGTTGCGGGCGACCAGGATGGCGTTCTCGGGCAGCGCCTCGCGCTCCATGCCGCGGCCGCGGCCGGTCAATTCGCGCAGCAGGCGGTTGGCGAGGTCGTCGAGGTCGTGCAGGCGCTCGCGCAGATAGGGGTCGGAGGCGCGCATCATGCGGGCGCGGGTGTCCGACTGCACGCGCTCCACCGCGCCCTCGGCGGTGAGGCCCGAGAGCACCGCCTCGCGCATCTTGTGCATCCAGCCCCGGTCGTGGGCGAACATGCGGTAGGCTTCGAGGATGTCGCGATGCTCGCCGGCCTTGGACAGCCCGTCGTCCTCCAGCATGGCGTCGATGGCGTGGCGCAGCTTGCCGATGGCGGCGTCGAGCCGCTCGGTCTCCTTCATCACGTCGTCGGCGATGACGTTCGTCACCTTGATGCGCGGCTCGTGCAGCACCACGTAGCCGAGCCCGAGCCCGTCGGCGAGCGGCACGCCCTTCAGGTGCACGGGGCGGCGGATGGCGGGCTCGGCGCCGGGCTTGGCGAGCGCGGTCAGCTCGCCCGAGGCGATCATCTCCGCCAGCACCATGGCGGTGGTCTGGAGCGCCTCGATCTCCTCTTCCGTGTAGGTGCGCCGCGCCCGGTTCTGCACCACCAGCACGCCCAGCGTGTTGCCGCCGCGCAGGATCGGCACGCCGAGGAAGGAGTTGTAGATCTCCTCGCCCGTCTCCGGGCGGTAGGCGAACTCGGGATGGGCCTGAGCGTCGGAGAGCGCCAGGGATTCGGCCTCGCGCGCCACGTGGCCGACGAGGCCCTCGTCCACCCGCATGACGGTCAAGTGAACCGCGTCCCGGTTCAGGCCTTCGGTGGCGTACAGCTCAAGGGTCTGATCGACGCGCAGCACGTAGACCGAGCACACCTCCGCGACCATGTTGGCGGCGATGAGCACAACGATCTTGTCGAGGCGGTCCTGCGCGCTGACCGGCTCCGCCATCACCTCGCGGAGGCGGCGGAGCAGCACGCGGGGGCCGCCGAGCGCGCCACGCATCGGCCGCATCCTCAAGGTTGGCGGGAAACCCGCGGGGATTTCAGTGAACGGCGCGCCCCCGCCTGTCCGCTCTCAGCTGTCGAGCCCGTATAGCGAATGGAGAGTCCGCACCGCAAGCTCGGTATAGGCCGCATCGATCAGGATCGAGATCTTGATCTCGGACGTGGTGATGGCGCGGATGTTGATGCCCTTGGCCGCGAGCGCCTCGAACGCCTTGGCGGCGACGCCGGCGTGCGAGCGCATGCCGATGCCGATCACCGAGACCTTGGTGACCTCCATCGCGCCTTCGAGCGCCTGGTAGCCGACCTGCGCCCGCGCGCCTTCCAGCACCGCCTTGGCGCGCTCGAAATCGGCGGAAGGGACGGTGAAGGTGATGTCGGTGAAGCCGTCCGCCGAGACGTTCTGGACGATCATGTCCACGTTGATATGGGCCTCGGCGAGCGGGCCGAACACGGCGGCGGCGATGCCGGGCTTGTCCGCCACCCGGCGGATGGAGACCTGGGCCTCGTCCTTGGCGAAGGCGATGCCGGTGACCACCTGCGATTCCATCTGGTTTGCCACGATCTCCTCCTCGTCGCAGATGAGCGTGCCCGCGGTCTCGACGTGCGCCATCTCCGGCGCGTCGGGGTCGACGAGGCTGGAGCGCACGAACGTGCGCACATTGTGCACCATGGCGAGCTCGACCGAGCGCACCTGGAGCACCTTGGCCCCCAGCGAGGCCATCTCCAGCATCTCCTCGAAGGCGATGCGGTCGAGCCGCCGCGCCTTCGGCACCACGCGCGGATCGGTGGTGTAGACGCCGTCCACGTCGGTATAGATGTCGCAGCGCTCGGCGCCGAGCGCCGCCGCCACCGCCACCGCGCTGGTGTCCGAGCCGCCACGGCCGAGCGTGGTGAGCCGGCCGGAGGCCGCGTGCATGCCCTGGAAGCCGGCGATCACCGCCACCTCGCCGCCG
The DNA here is from genome assembly GCF_043194795.2 of Xanthobacter pseudotagetidis. Taxonomy (NCBI): domain Bacteria; kingdom Pseudomonadati; phylum Pseudomonadota; class Alphaproteobacteria; order Hyphomicrobiales; family Xanthobacteraceae; genus Xanthobacter; species Xanthobacter pseudotagetidis. Next base: position 717,838 of record NZ_CM195534.1, read on the forward strand.
TCCACCGAGGCCCCGAGCGCGGCGCCGTCGATCTCCAGGATGCGGGCGGAGCCGTGGGCGTCGTCGGTGAGGATCGGGATCTGCCAGCCCTGCCAGGAGCGGGCCGGAACGCCCATCTCCTGGAGCGCGATGGCGAGCAGGCCGCTCGTCACCTGCTCGCCGGAGGCGACCACGGCGTCGTATTCGCGCGCGTCGTAGAGCGGGGCGGCCTCCTTGCACCAGGCCACCAGCTCGTTGGTCTTGCCGGCCATGGCCGAGACCACCACCGCCACCTGGTATCCGGCCTCCACCTCGCGCTTCACGTGGCGCGCCACGTTGCGGATGCGCTCCAGGTTGGCGACCGAGGTGCCGCCGAACTTCATCACCAGCCGAGCCATGGCTCGTGCCTTTCTCTCACTGAAATTGGGAATCGAGGGCTTGCTCTGGAAAGGGCGCGCGGGGCGCCTGCCGCGCGGGCGTCATTTTCGCCGGCGCATGGACAGGGCGCCGCGAGCGGCGCCGGTGTCCTCGATCCTCATGCTGGCGGAGCGGTGCATCCCTTTGGCCCTGCCGCGCGGGTTCGACGTTTCGCGCGGCGTTTCGCGCTTCCTAGCCGCAACGGGGGCCTGGGGCAACCCGGCCGGCGGAATCGGGTGTCGCACCGGCGGGCCAAGGCCCAGGGGGGCTTGATCGGACGCGGATGATCGCCGATCAAGCCGCCGATCGCTCCACCTTGCCGAGGCCCGGCCCATGGCTTCCTTTTCGCTCGACCCGCGTCTTGAGGGCGACGGCCCGGTGGTCGCCGAGCTTCCCCTGTGTCAGGTCCGCCTCGTGGACGACGCGCGCTTCGTCTGGCTGGTGCTGATCCCCCGCCGGGACGGCCTGGTGGAGATCCTCGATCTTCCGGCCGCCGACCGCGCGGTGCTGATGGAGGAGATCGCGGCGGTGGGGGCGGCGGTGAAGGCGGCCTCGGGCTGCGCCAAGCTCAATGTGGCGGCGCTGGGGAACATGGTCAGCCAGCTGCACGTGCACGTCATCGGGCGCAATCCCGGCGATGCCGCCTGGCCGGGGCCCGTCTTCGGCTTCGGCGCGCGCGAGCCCATGGCGCCGGAGGCGATGGCCGCGCGCCTTGAGACGCTGCGCGGCGCGCTGGCGCCCTGAGCGCGCCGGGCCGTCCGATCCGGCCGGCGGAGCGCGGCACAAAGGGAGAAAGACGCCGGGCCGGCGATTCGCGCCCGGTTCGTTCCCACCTCGTTCGGACCGTTCCTGTGCGCCCGTCCCATCACGGGACAGGCCCTCGGCCCTCACAGGCGCCGCAGGCTCACCTCCGCCACCTCGTGATCGCCGGCCTTGCGCAGGATCAGGTCGGCACGCTGGCGGGTGGGCAGGATGTTCTCGACCAGGTTCGGCAGGTTGGTGCGCCGCCAGATGGCGAGCGCGGTGGCGTTCGCCTCCTCCTGGGTCAGCTGCGAGTAGCGGTGGAAGTAGGAGAGCGGGTCCTTGAACGCGGTCTCCCGCAGCCGCATGAAGCGCTCCACGTACCAGCGCTCGATCACGTCCTCGTCGGCGTCGATATAGACCGAGAAGTCGAAGAAGTCGGAGACGAACGGGATCGCCTTGCCGTCCTTCGGCGGGCGGGTGGTCTGGAGCACGTTCAGCCCCTCGACGATGAGGATGTCCGGCCGCTCCACCTCCACCGTCTGGTCTGGCATGACGTCGTAGAAGAAATGCGAGTAGAGCGGCGCGCGCACCGGCCGGCGGCCGGCCTTGATGTCGGTGAGGAAGCGCAGCAGCAGCGGCAGGTCGTAGCTTTCCGGAAAGCCCTTCTTCTCCATCAGCCCCTCGCGGTCGAGCACGGCGTTGGGCAGGAGGAAGCCGTCGGTGGTGACGAGGCCCACCTTCGGCGTGTTGGGCCAGCGGGCGAGCAGCGCCTGGAGCACGCGGGCGGTGGTGGACTTGCCCACCGCCACCGAGCCGGCGACGCCGATGATGTAGGGCACCTTGCCCTCGCCGTTCGCCTCGTGCTCGCGCTGGTCGAGGAAGTGGCTCATGGCGCGGAACAGCTTCTGCGTCGCCCCCACATAGAGCGAGAGCAGGCGCGAGAGCGGCAGGTAGATCTCCTCCACCTCCTTGATGGAGAGGTGGACGCCGAGGCCCTGCAGGCGCTCGATCTCCTCCGGCCGCAGCGTGAGCGGCGTGTCGCGGCGCAGCGCCGCCCATTCCTCGCGCGAGAAGGTGCGGTAGGGCGAAAGGGCGGGATCCATGCGCTGGTCCATGGGGAAAGGCGTGCTCCCGTCTCAGTCCGGCTTGCGGGCGGCCTTCTCGGCGAGGCCGGACTGCCCGGTGCGGCGGGCAAGCTCGGCCTCGACCTCAGAAAGCGTCACGCCGCGCGCGGCCAGGACCACGAGCAGATGGTAGAGCAGATCGGCGCTCTCGGCGATCAGCGCCTCGTCGGGGGCGGACAAGGCGGCGATCACCGTCTCCACCGCCTCCTCGCCGAGCTTCTGGGCGCATTTGGCGACGCCCTTGTCCAGCAGCGAGCGGGTGTAGGAGCTGCCGGCGTCGGCCGCGGCGCGCGCGGCGATGATCCGCTCCAGGTCGGCGAGGGTGAAGGGCGCGCTCATGCGATCCTCGCTGGGCGGGAAAAGACGGGGCTGCACTCACACATCGAGGCGCACCGGCAGGCCGGCCTCCTTGAGGTGTTCCTTGGCCTCGCGCACCGTGAAGGTGCCGAAATGGAAGATCGAGGCGGCCAGCACCGCCGAGGCGCCGCCCTCGCGGATGCCGTCCACCAGGTGGTCGAGCGTGCCCACGCCGCCGGAGGCGATCACCGGCACGTGCACCGCATCCGACACCGCGCGGGTGAGCGCGCAATCGAAGCCCTTGCCGGTGCCGTCCCGGTCCATGGAGGTGAGCAGGATCTCGCCGGCGCCGAGGTCCACCACCTCGCGGGCGTACTGGATCGCGTCGATGCCGGTGGGGGTGCGCCCGCCGTGGGTGAAGATCTCCCAGCGGTCCTCCTCGCCCTCGGCCGACACCTTCTTGGCGTCGATGGCGACGACGATGCACTGCTCGCCGAACTTCTCCGCCGCCTCGCCCACGAAGGCGCGGCGGCTGACGGCGGCGGTGTTGATGGAAACCTTGTCGGCGCCCGCATGCAGCAGGATGCGCACGTCGTCCACGGTGCGCACGCCGCCGCCCACGGTCAGCGGCATGAAGCACTGCTCGGCGGTGCGGCGCACCACGTCGAGGATGGTGCCGCGGTTCTCGTGGCTGGCGGTGATGTCGAGGAAGGTGAGCTCGTCGGCGCCGGCGGCGTCGTAGGCGCGCGCCGCCTCCACCGGGTCGCCGGCGTCGCGCAGGTCCACGAACTGGACGCCCTTGACCACGCGGCCGTCCTTGACGTCGAGGCAGGGGATGACACGGACTTTCAGCATGGCGCCTACCGTCCCGCCACCAGCGCCAGCGCCTCGCGGGCGTCGAGCCGGCCGTCATAGAGCGCGCGGCCGGTGATGGCGCCTGAGACCTTGGCGGCGGCGGGCTCCAGCAGCGCCTCGATGTCCTTGAGCGAGGCGAGGCCCCCCGAGGCGATCACCGGCAGCGCCACCGCCTCGGCGAGCGCCACGGTGGCGTCGATGTTGAGGCCCTTCAAGAGGCCGTCGCGGGCGATGTCGGTGTAGATGATGGCGGAAACGCCGGCATCCTCGAAGCGCCTGGCGATCTCCACCGCCGAGAGCTTGGAGGTCTCCGCCCAGCCTTCCACCGCCACGAAGCCGTCGCGGGCGTCGAGGCCCACCGCCACCCGGCCGGGATGGGCCTTCGCCGCCGCCTTCACGAAGTCGGGGTCGCGCACCGCGGCGGTGCCGAGGATGACGCGGGTGACGCCCTTCTCCAGCCAGGCCTCGACGGTCGCGAGGTCGCGGATGCCGCCGCCGAGCTGCACCGGGATCGAGACCGTCTCCAGGATGCGCTCCACCGCGGCCGCGTTCACCGGCTTGCCGGCGAAGGCGCCGTCGAGGTCAACGAGGTGCAGATAGCGGAAGCCGAGGGTCTCGAACTCGGCGGCCTGGGCGGCGGGGTCGCGGTTGAACACGGTCGCGCGCGCCATGTCGCCCTGCTCCAGGCGCACGGCGAGGCCGTCCTTCAGGTCGATGGCGGGAAACAGGATCACGGGTGCCACTTCAGGAAATTGGCGAGGAGCGCGAGGCCCAGGGTCTGGCTCTTCTCGGGATGGAACTGGGTTCCGGCCACGTTGTCCTTCGCCACCACGGCGGTGATGGTGCCGCCATAGTCGGTGGTGGCGACGAGGTCGAGGCCGTCGGCCGGCTTCAGGTGGTAGGAATGGACGAAATAGGCGTGCAGCCCGCCCTCGCCGGAGGGCACGTGCGCCAGCAGCGGGTGCTCGCGCGCCACCTGGAGCGTGTTCCAGCCCATGTGCGGGATCTTCAGCGCTGGGTCGGCAGGAGCGATGCGGTCCACCTCGCCGCGGATCCAGCCGAGGCCGTCCGTGACGCCGTGCTCCAGGCCGCGCTCGGCCAGGAGCTGGAGCCCGACGCAGATGCCGAGGAAGGGCCGGCCCTTCTCCTTCACCGCCTCCGTCATCGCCTCCACCATGCCCGGCACGGCGTCGAGCCCGGCGCGGCAGTCGGCGAAGGCGCCGACCCCCGGCAGGACGATATGGTCGGCGCGGCGCACCACGTCCGGGTCGGAGGTGACCAGGACCGGCTGCTCGCGCCCGGCCTCGCGCGCGGCGCGCTCGATGGCCTTGGCGGCGGAGTGCAGGTTGCCGGAATTGTAGTCGACGACGGCGACGGTCATTGGGGGTAGGCCCCCGGGAAGCTGCCTATGATGCCCGGGCCGGCATGGCGCGGCGGCTCGGACGGCGCGAAGGCGGCCGGGCGCGGGCGCTCGGGCAGGCGCGCGGTCCAGGCGTCGAAGAAGCGCCGCTCCGCCTCCGCCCGGTCGCGCGCCACCACGACGCCTTCCTCGGCGAAGCCGCGACGGGCGAGCTTGCGCACCCGAAGCGACGGCAGCTCGAAGCCGAGCAGCACGTGGAAGCCGGCCATCACCACGAACGCGACCGTGCCCGAGATGCCGGCCTTGGCGGTGACGAAGCCGAGCAGGGCCGCCACCGCCACATAAGCGAGGAAGGGCAGCCACAGGCGGTAGCGCAGCAGCACGAACGGGGCGAGGAACAGCGCCGCGACCGAGAACTTCTCCCGCACGAAGGCGACGCGCTCGGCCGCCACCTCGGCGCTCTCGCCGGGCTCGACGCGGGACAGCACGCTCCAGGTGGCCATGGCCGGCTCCTAGTTTCCGAGCGAGCCCTTGGTGGAGGGCACCTCGCCCGCCGCCGTGGGATCGATGGCCACCGCCTGGCGCAGCACCCGGGCGAGGCCCTTGAAGCAGCTTTCGGCGATGTGGTGGGCGTTCACCCCGTAGAGCGTCTCCACGTGCAGCGTCACGCCGGCGTTCGAAGCGAAGGCCTGGAAGAACTCGCGCACCAGCTCGGTGTCGAACGCGCCGATCTTCTGCGCCGGGAACTCGGTGCGGAACACCAGGAACGCCCGGCCGGAAATGTCGATGGCGACGCGGGTCAGCGTCTCGTCCATGGGCATCAGCACGTCGGCGTAGCGGGTGATGCCGCGCATGTCGCCGAGCGCCTTGCGGAACGCCTGGCCCAGCGCGATGCCCACGTCTTCCGTGGTGTGGTGGAAGTCCACGTGGAGATCGCCGTCCGCCTTCACCGTCAGGTCGAAGCGGGCGTGCCGCGCCAGAAGGTCGAGCATGTGGTCCAGGAAGCCGATGCCGGTGGCAATGTCCGAGCGTCCCTTGCCGTCGAGGGCGACGGTGAGGGCGATCTTCGTCTCCTTGGTCTCGCGGGCGATCTGAGCCGTGCGCATGGAACTCCTCCAAGGCCGCGGGTTCTAGCAGCAACGGTGCTGCAACGCCATATGGCGATGAGATGACGGTTTATGCGCCGGTCGGGCGCGGCCCTCGCTCCGCCGCGCGCCCTGTGCCATAGGCTTGGGGGCGGATGCCCCGAGCTGGAGGAGCGAATGCCGACCATCACCCATGACGGCCTGACGATCGACTATTCCGTCACCGGCGAAGGTCCGCCTTTGCTCATCATCTCCGGCCTGTCGGCGGAGCGCTCCTTCTGGGGGCTGACCCGGCCGCTGCTGTCGGGGTTCACCCTGATCGAGTTCGACAACCGCGACATCGGCAAGAGCGCGCGGGCCAAGGCCTCCTATGCGGTCGCCGACATGGCGGGCGACGCGCTGGCCGTGCTCGCGGCCTCCGGCTTCCAGAAGGCGCACGTCATGGGCCACTCGCTGGGGGGCATGATCGCCCAGGAGATGGCACTCGCGGCGCCGGAGAAGGTGGACCGGCTGGTGCTTGCCAACACCATCGCCCGCAACGACCTCTACACCACGGAGATCATGCGCCTGCTCAAGGAGCTGCGGCTCCAGCTCGACAACGAGCTGACCTTCGGCGCGGTGCTCACCTCCTTCGTCATCGGCATGCACACGCTCAAGGCCGTCCCGCTGTTCGCCGCGGTCCAGCAGTCCCTCGACGCCGGGCTCTACCAGGAGAAGGACGCCTTCCTGCGCCAGCTCGACGCCTGCGTCGCCTATGACGGGCTGAACCGCATCGGCGCCATCAAGGCGCCCACCCTCGTCATCTATGCCGACGACGACCGCCTCTTCTCCCCGGCCATGGTGCGGGAGGTGGCGAACGCCATTCCTGGCGCGCAGATCGACGAGATCCTCGACAGCGGCCATTGCCCGATGGTGGAGGCGCCCCAGAATTTCGCCACCATCGCGCGCGCCTTCCTGAGCGCGGGGTGAGCGCGCCAAAAGTGGTCCCGATCCCTGCGGGCGTTTGATCGAGGCCGTTGCGTCCCCGGCGGAAGGGCATAAGTAAGGCTCTGAGCGGAGCCTTACATGCAGCATTCCCCGGATACCATCTACGGCACGACCATCGTTTCGGTCCGCAAGGGCAACCGCGTCGCCATCGCCGGCGACGGGCAGGTCACGCTCGGCCAGACGGTTCTGAAGTCCAATGCCCGCAAGGTGCGCCGCCTGGGGCGCGGCGACGTGATCGGCGGCTTCGCCGGGGCCACAGCGGACGCCTTCACGCTGTTCGAGCGCCTGGAGGCCAAGCTTGAGCAGTATCCCGGCCAGCTCCAGCGCGCCGCCGTGGAGCTCGCCAAGGACTGGCGCACCGACCGCTATCTGCGGCGGCTGGAAGCCATGATGATCGTGGCCGACGCCTCCATCTCCCTGGTCCTCACCGGCACCGGCGACGTGCTGGAGCCGGAGCAGGGCGTCGCCGGCATCGGCTCCGGCGGCGGCTTCGCGCTCGCCGCCGCCCGCGCGCTCCTCGACCGGGAGGAGGACCCGGAGGCCATCGTCCGGCGCGCGCTGGAGATCGCCGCCGACATCTGCGTCTACACCAACCGCAACATCGTCATCGAGACCATCGGGGGGATGTGAGAGGTGACACAGCCTCAGCATTCGGCGAGCCAGGCGGCCGGCGCTGCCGTCCGGGATCGCGCGGCCCCTTCCATGGCTCGGCACTCCTGATGGTACGCAACCCATGACCGATTTCTCCCCCCGCGAGATCGTTTCCGAGCTCGACCGGCACATTGTCGGCCAGGCGGCCGCCAAGCGCGCGGTCGCCATCGCCCTGCGCAACCGCTGGCGCCGCCAGCAGCTGGACGAGAAGCTGCGCGAGGAGGTGATGCCGAAGAACATCCTCATGATCGGCCCCACCGGCGTCGGCAAGACCGAGATCTCCCGCCGCCTCGCGCGGCTGGCCGGCGCGCCGTTCCTGAAGGTGGAGGCCACCAAGTTCACCGAGGTCGGCTATGTGGGCCGCGACGTGGAGCAGATCGTGCGCGACCTCGTGGAGGTGGGCATCGGCCTGGTGCGCGAGGTCAAGCGCAAGGACGTCCAGGCCAAGGCCCATCTCGCCGCCGAGGGCCGCGTGCTCGACGCGCTCGTGGGCGCCACCGCCTCTCCGGCCACCCGCGACGCTTTTCGCAAGCGCCTGCGCGCCGGCGAGCTGGACGACAAGGAGGTGGAGGTCGAGCTTCAGGGCGGCGCCGGCGGCATGCCCATGTTCGAGATTCCGGGCATGCCCGGCGCGCAGATGGGCGCGATCTCGCTCTCCGACATGCTCGGCAAGGCGTTCGGCGGGCGCACCAAGACCCGCCGCGTCACCGTGAAGGACGCCCATCCTTTGCTTCTCACCGAGGAGGCGGACAAGCTCATCGACCAGGACGCCATCGTCCAGGACGCCATCCATGCGGTGGAGAACAACGGCATCGTGTTCCTGGACGAGATCGACAAGATCGCCGGCCGCGAAGGCCGCTCCGGCGCCGACGTCTCGCGCGAGGGCGTGCAGCGCGACCTGCTGCCGCTGATCGAGGGCACGACCGTGTCCACCAAGCACGGGCCGGTGAAGACCGACCACATCCTGTTCATCGCCTCCGGCGCCTTCCACGTGTCGAAGCCCTCGGACCTCTTGCCGGAGCTGCAGGGCCGCCTGCCCATCCGCGTCGAGCTGGAGGCGCTGACCCGCGCCGACTTCGTGCGCATCCTGACCGAGACCGAGGCCAGCCTCGTCAAGCAGTCGGTGGCGCTGATGGCGACCGAGGGGGTGGAACTGGTGGTGACGCCGGACGCGGTGGAGGCGATCGCCGACGCCGCGGTGGAGGTCAATTCGAGCGTCGAGAACATCGGCGCCCGCCGGCTCCAGACCGTGATCGAGCGGGTATTGGACGACCTGTCCTTCTCCGCGCCCGACCGGTCCGGGGAGACGGTGGTGATGGACGCCGAGTTCGTGCGCGCGCGGGTCGCCGACCTCGCCCGCAACGCGGACCTCAGCCGCTTCATCCTGTAGCGCAACCGGCGCCGTGGCCCGCCTATTCCGCCGGCCGCTTGCGGCAGGCGGCGAGGAAGCGCGCAAGAGGCTTCGCGACCCCCTTGAGCGCGAGCCGCTCGCCCTCGACCCCGTCGAGGCGCACCGAGAGCGCGCGCCCCTTGGCCATGCGCCGCCAGAACGGCGAGGCGAGCGGCACCGGGATGTCGAGCTCGTGCCCGCCATAGAGCTCCTCGGGACGGGCGCGGGCGGTCGCCGGGGTCGCCTTGCCGTCCACCACCAGGAAGAGAGCGACATTCTCGCGGCAGGGCCGCTCCACCTCGCAGTCCGCGGGTGCGCCGGCGGCGATCTGCGGTCGGTCCGAGGCGACATAGATCACGGTGATGGTTGGCCCATCGCAGCGCGCCATGAAGTCCAGTTCCTCGGCGCCGGGGTCCAATGCGTGGATGAGGAAGGGCGGGTCGCCCTCCGTCGCCCAGTGGCCGGCCAGGGCCGCGGCCGGCAACGCGATGCCGCCAGCCAGCGCCGCCAGGGCGAGGCTGCAGGCCATGGCGCGCGAAACACGAAGGCAGCCCATGGTGTTCTTGCCCCCCGCTGAGGGAACGGCTGCGCCGTCCCCGTCCAGGGTGGGGTGAGGCGGTCAGGAACGCAACCGCGGCTCCCTCACGCGCACTGCCAGGCGAGGCGCTTGCGGTAGAGCGTCGAGGGGCTGAGCTCCAGCGCTGCCGCGGCGGCGGAGATGTTGCCGCCGAAGGTGGCGATGGCGCGCTCGATGGCGCGGCGCTCGGTGATCGCCAGCGGTTCCACGGCGGCCGCTTCCATGGGAAGCGGCATCACGTTCCCGGCGTTGGAGCCGAAGCGCGCGATCTCGTCGGCGCCGGCGCCCTCGAGGGCGAGATGGACCGGGATATGGGGCCCGTCGGCGAGCACGACGATGCGCCGCATCAGGTTCTGCAGCTCGCGCACATTGCCGCGCCAGCTGCGGACCTGGAGCACCCGCGCCGCGTCGGGGCTGATGCGCGGCATGGGCCGGCGCTCCTCCCCGGCGAAGCGGGCAAGGAAGGTTTCGGCCAGCAGCATCACGTCGTCGCCGCGCTCCCGCAGCGGCGGCATGTGCAGTTCCAGCACATGGAGGCGGTAGAACAGGTCTTCCCGCAGCCGGCCGGCGCGCACCTCCTCGGCGGGATCGCGGTTGGTGGCGCAAACGATGCGCACGTCCACCTGTCGCTCGTGCCCCTCGCCGATGCGGCGCACCTTGCCGTCCTGGAGGAAGCGCAGCAGCTTGGTCTGCAGGGCGAGGTCCATCTCGCCGATCTCGTCCAGGAACAGCGTGCCGCCGTCGGCGATCTCGGCCGCGCCGGCGCGGTCGGCGACGGCGCCGGTGAAGGCGCCGCGCGCATGGCCGAAGACCTCGCTTTCCATCAGCTCGCGCGGGATCGCGCCGCAGTTGAGGGCGACGAACCGCCCGCCGTGGCGCGGCGAGCGCGCGTGCACCGCCTGGGCGCACAGGTCCTTGCCGGTGCCGCTCTCGCCGGTGACGAACACCGGGGCGTTGGAGGCGGCAACGCGCTGCACCCGGTCATAGAGCGCGCGCATGGGCGCGGAGCGGCCGAGGAAGCCGCAGAAGTCGGAGGTTCCGGTGGCGGCGGGGCGGTCCTCCTCGCGGCAGGACCGGCGGCGCTCCACCCGCACCGGCTCGCCCCGGAGCAGGCGCTCCACCACGTCCTCTGCCTTGAGCGGCTTCAGCACCACGTCGTCGGCGCCGGCGCGCATGCAGGCGACCGCGCTCGAGACCGAGCCATGGCCGAGCGTGGCGATGAGCGCGCCCTTCAGGCCGGCGGCCCTGAGGCGGGTGACGGCGGCCTCGCCTCCGGGGCCGACCGCGACCACGGCGGAAATGCAGTGGGGCGCGAGCGCATAGGCGGATTCGAGCGCCTCGGCCTCCATCATGTTCAGCCGGTCCCGTCGTCCGAGCGCTGCGCGCATGAGGCGGCGGATGGCGGGATCGGGGTCGCAGACGAGAACGGGCGCGCTGGCGGCATCTGTGGAGTTCTGCATGACCTCGATCGACGGTAGGAAGGTCTCGGCGAGGATCGTGCGGGAGCGAGGTAAAGAAAGATTATCCCGCCCTCGGAAAAACCATAATCCGGTCGGTTTTCGTCGCCTTCGGGCGCGCGGGGGGCCGCGCCTTTCGCTTGCCGGGACGAAGGGCCGTGTCGCTGCACCGGCCCCGATTGTCGAGCCGGCCTGTGGCGGCGGCGCCTCAGCCGCCGTGGCGGGACTGCACCATGGCGGCATGCTGGCCGAGGCCGGCGGCCTCCAGCGCGGCGATGGCGCGGTCGGCGAGGCCGGGCGCCGGCAGCAGGCGGTGGACCATGCGGCGGATGGCGTCCGCCCCGCCGCCGGCGTCGCTGGCGAGGGCGGCGACCGCGCGCCGCTCTTCGCCCGGACGGTGCAGCGCGTTGAGCGCGAGCGCCAGAGCGAGCGCGTTCTCGCGGCTCGGATGCAGCTCCAATTGCGGCAGGAGCGCCAGGGCGGTCGCCTCGTCGGCGCGCAGGAAGGCGGCGAGGGCGAGATAGGTGTCCTTGAGCGGGCCGGCCTGCGCCCCGTCCGCCTCGGCGTTCGCGAGCAGCGCCTCGCCCTCCTCCACGCGCCCGGCGGCGATGTAGACCATGCCCACGCCGGCGGCGACGGTGGCGTCGTAGGGGTTGAGGTGCAGCGCACGGGTGCCGGTATCCACCGCGGCGCGGTACTGGCCGAGGAAGGCCTGGACCAGAGCGAGCGTGCGCGCGGCATAGGCGCTGGCGGGCGCGATCTCCACCGCGCGCTCGGCCGAGGCGAGCATCTGCGCCGCCCGTCCCGGGGCGGGGTCATATCCCTGCTCCCGCGTGGCCTCGTCCAGCAGTGCCATGGCCTTGAGCGCGTGGCCCATGGCGAAGCCGGGCAGCTGGCGGGTCATGCCGTCGAGGCAGGCGCGCACCGCGGCGGGCTTCTCGCTGCCGGAACGGGCGAGCAGGCTGAGGGCGCGGGCGGTGCAGCCATAGGCCGATTGCGGCGCTTCCGTGCGCACCGTGGCGAGCGCGCGGGCGCTCACCACGCCATGCGCCTCCAGGAGCGCGCCGGAGACCGCGCGCACCATCCGCCGGGCGCTCGCGGCGATGTCGTCGTCGGCCTTCAGGCCCTCGACCGCGCGCGACCACAGGATGACGCCCGCGCAGCGGTCCGTGACCCGCAGCAGCAGGGAGAAGGTGCCGTCCGCGTGACCTTCGGCCACGGTGCCGAGCGCAAAGCGCGAGCGCCCCTGGCTGCCGCAGGCGATGGGGGCCGAGGTATCGCCCGCCGCGGCCTCGCGGACGGTGATGAAGTCGAACTGCGCCAAGGCATCGCCGAGACGCTCCTCGAAGGCGCGCAGGACGCCGCGCGCCGGCGGCTCGACGCCGGCGGCCTCGAACGCCGCGATCTCCATCACCGGCAGCTTGACGCGCTCGCCATCGGCGCGCGACGACGAGCCGGAGCCGGCCGTCCATTCGATCCCCGCCACCGCGAGCACCATGGCGAGCGCCGCGGCCGCGAGGCCGAGCGCCATGCGCCGCCGGGGCGCCGGCGGCACGGGCACGGCGGGGGCCTCGGACGCCGGCGCGTCGGCGGCGTCCGGTCCGCGCTGGGGCTCTGCGGCCAATGCGGGCTCGGGCGCTGCGGCCGCCGGCTCGGTCTCGCGCCAGGTGAAGGCCGGAACGTAGCTGCCGCGCGGGATCAGGATCCGCAGCGGCTCCTTGGCGCCGGCCGCGGCATAGAAGTGGTCGAGCGCGCGCCGCAGGCGGGTCGCCTCCACGCGCACGATGGGATCGGTCTGGGGATCGAACGAGCTGGCGCGGCCGAGCGCCTCCACGGCGATGGTATAGCCCTTGATCTCCTCCGCGCGGCCGCCGAGCGCGGTCTCGACCACATAGCGCAGGAAGGCGGACAGGCGCGGCGAGGCGGACAGCTCGGCCGAGGCGAGCACACGCTCCAGCGCGCCGCGCACCTCATCCGCGTCCGGCGCGCGCGCCGCCCCAGCGGTCTCGCCGCCGCGGCATTCGGCGTCGCTCCCGGCCGCCTTATGGTCGATCTTCCCCATGGTCATGCTGTTTTCCGCCAGATCAGTCATGCTGGCAAGGGGGAAGGGTCCGCGCGCGGCGCGGTTTCCTCGCAGCCAAGGCGCTGCTAGCTTGCGCCACCGCGCGCCGGAGGGCGTTCACCACGGGCCCCGGCGGGTAAGGAGAGGTGTCATGGCATTGGACGAAATGGCGTTGGGCGGCGGCGAGCGCCCCGCGGGAGAGTTGGCGCCGAACGATCTCGAAGCGTTCTGGATGCCCTTCACGTCGAACCGGGCCTTCAAGAAGCGGCCGCGGATCGTCGCCAGCGCCAAGGACATGCATTATTATACCCCCGACGGCCGCGCCGTTCTGGACGGCTGCTCGGGCCTGTGGTGCACCAATCCCGGCCACAATCGCGAGCCGATCGTCGCCGCGATCCAGAAGGCGGCGGGCGAGCTCGATTTCGGACCCACCTTCCAGTTCGGCCATCCCGGGGCCTTCCGGCTGGCGAGCCGCATCGCGGCGCTCGCGCCGGGCGACCTCGACCACGTCTTCTTCTGCAACTCCGGCTCGGAGGCGGTGGACACCGCCCTGAAGATCGCGCTCGCGTACCACAATGCCACCGGCAACAGCTCGCGAACCCGCCTGATCGGCCGCGAGCGCGGCTATCACGGCGTGGGCTTCGGCGGCATCTCCGTCGGCGGCATGGTGGCGAACCGGCGCACCTTCGGGACCATGCTGACCGGCGTCGACCATCTGCCCACCACCTACGACCGCAAGAACCAGGCCTTCACCAAGGGCGAGCCCGAATATGGCGCGCACTTCGCGGACGAGCTGGAGCGCCTGGTCGGGCTGCACGACGCCTCGACCATCGCCGCGGTGATCGTCGAACCCATGGCCGGCTCCACCGGCGTCATCCCGGCGCCCCAGGGCTACCTGAAGCGCCTCAGGGAAATCTGCGACAAATACGGCATTTTGCTGATCTTCGACGAGGTCATCACCGGCTATGGCCGCCTCGGCTACGCCTTCGCCGCCGAGCGCTACGGCGTTCAGCCGGACCTGATCACCTTCGCCAAGGGCATCACGGCCGGCGCCGTGCCGATGGGCGGCGTGATCGCCCGCAAGCATGTGCACGATGCCTTCATGAAGGGGCCGGAGCACATGGTGGAGCTGTTCCACGGCTACACCTACTCGGCCCACCCGCTCGCCTGCGCGGCCGGTCTCGCCACCCTGGACCTCTACCGGGACGAGGACCTGTTCGCGCGCGCCAAGGCGCTCGAGCCCTATTGGGCGGACGCGGTGATGAGCCTGAAGGACAAGCCGGGCGTGCTCGACATCCGCACCGTCGGCATCACCGGCGCCATCGACCTGCCGGCGCGCGAGGGCCTGCCCGGCCAGCGCGGCTACGAGGCCATCGAGCGCGCCTTCCACGAGGAGGGCGTGATGATCCGCACCGCCGGCGACACGATGGTGATGACCCCGCCCCTCATCATCTCGAACGAGCAGGTGGACGAGCTGATCGGCAAGGTCGGACGGGTGATCGAAAAGGTCATGTGACCGGCCGGGCCGCCCCCGGCGGACGCAGCAGGGAAAGGTGCGGCCAAGAAGGACGCACCTAGGAAAGGACAAGGGGCGGAAGCGCGCAGCTTCCGCCCCTTCCCGTTATCCATGCCGTTGCGGCGCCGTCACAATCGTCCCGTCAGCGCCAGGACGATCACGACGATCAGCAGCACGCCGACGATTCCGCCCGGTCCGTACCCCCAGCCGGAACTGTATCCCCAGGTCGGCAGCGCGCCGACAAGAAGAAGAACCAGGATGACAATAAGGATTGTCGACATATATCGCACTCCCTGCCGTGTAAGTCGGAAGGGAAACGTCGCTGTGAGCTTCGCGGTTCCTGTCACGCAGCGATCGTCGGGAGTTTATGCCTGATCACGACCTGGACCGTTCCGGCGCGACGAACGCCAGCGCGGCGATATTGTTCCCCGGATCAGAGCGGCTGGGTCGCGGAAACGAGATAATCCCGCGCGGCGCCGTCCAGATAGGGGGCCAGCGCCTCGCGCACCCGCAGGTGATAGGCGTCGATCTCCGCACGCTCGCGCGCGTCGACCAGCGCGAGGTCGATCAAAGCGCGCTCATAGGGCGCGAGCGTCAGCGTCGCGAAGCCGAGGCAGGGCTTTTCCGCCCCCTCCACCTCCCGCGGCTCGACCAGGATCAGGTTCTCGATGCGGATGCCGTAGGCGCCCTCGCGATAGTAGCCGGGCTCGTTGGAGAGGATCATGCCCTCGGCCAGCGGCACATGGCCGAGCTTGGAGATGCGGGCGGGGCCTTCGTGCACCGACAGGCCCGCGCCCACGCCGTGGCCGGTGCCGTGGTCGAAATCCAGCCCCGCCGCCCACAGATACTGCCGCGCGAACGGATCGAGCTGGGCGCCTGCGATGCCCTTCGGGAACACCGCGCGGGCGATGGCGAGGTGGCCCTTCAGCACCAGCGTGTAATGGGCGCGCATCCCGGCCGTGGGCGCGCCCACCGCCAGGGTGCGCGTGATGTCGGTGGTGCCATCCGGGTACTGGGCGCCGGAATCCAGCAGGAACAGCTCGCCGGTCCGGATTTCGCGGTTGGTGGAGCGCGTCACCCGGTAGTGGACGATGGCGCCGTTCGGACCGGCGCCAGCGATGGTGGGGAAGGAGACGTCGGTCAATTCGCCGGCCTCGCGCCGGAAGGTCTCCAGCGCCTCCACGGCGTCGATCTCGGTGAGGCCGCCGGCCGGCGCCGCCGCCTCGAACCAGGCGAGGAAGCGGGCGAGCGCCACGCCGTCGCGCAGGTGGGCGGCGCGCATGCCGGCGATCTCGGCCGGGTTCTTCGAGGCCTTCAGCAGAACGATGGGGTCGGCGCCCTTGTCGACGGTGCCGCCCGCCTTCTCGATCAGGCCGGCGAGCCGCACCGGGCAGGTGGCCTGGTCGACGCGCACCCGCCTGCCGCGCGCGAAGGCGCCGAGCGCGTCGTCGAGGTGGCTCACGGGATGGACGTAGGCCGCCGCCTCCAGCGCGTCCCGGACCTCGGCGGACAGCTTGGCCGGTTCGAGGAACAGCAGCGGCGGCCCGTCGGCGGGCACGATCGCCCAGGCGAGCGGCAGCGGCGTGTGCGCCACGTCGGCGCCGCGGATGTTGAACAGCCACGCGCTGGCGTGGGGATCGGACACCAGCAGCCCGTCCACCTTGGCGGCGGCGAGCGCCTCGCGCACGCGGCGCAGCTTGGCGCCGGTCTCCTCGCCGGCGACGGCGAGGTCCAGCAGGCGCACGGCGCCGCGGGGCGGCGGCGGCCGGTCGGTCCAGACCGCGGCCAGGGGGTCATCCTCCACCGCCGCCAGGATGCCGCCGGCGGCGGCCACGGCGCGGGCGAGCTTGTCGCGCCCGTCGAGGGTGGTGCGCCAGGCATCGAAGCCGAGGCTCGCGCCCTTCGGGAGGTGGTCCTCGATCCATTTCTCCGGGCTCATCTCGGCGAGCGGCACCACCGTGAAGGCGGTGGCGTCCACCTGGGCCGGCGCCTGGAGCGTGTAGCGGCCGTCGACGAACAGCGCCGCGGTCTCGGCGAGCACCACCGCGAGGCCCGCCGAGCCGGTGAAGCCGGAGAGGAAGGCGAGGCGCTCCTCGCAGTCCGGAACGTATTCGTTCTGGTGCGCGTCGGCGCGGGGGATGACGTAGCCGTCCAGTCCGCGACGGGCCAGCTCGGCGCGCAGCCCGGCGAGGCGGGCGGGGCCTTCCGCCCCATCGGCGATGTCGTCGAAGCTCTGGAACAGGGCCTTGAAGCGCGGATGCGGATGCGTGCCGGACGCGGGGGGACGATGGGGCTCGGACATGAGGCGACCATAGGAGCGCCCCTTTCAGTCCGCAATCGCCCGCGAAAGGGTGTGGACGCGCCCGGCCCCGGTCCCGCGCCGGCCGCCTGCCCCCTTGCTGGCGGCGGGGTGCCTTGGCTATGGTGCGCGTCCAGGCGGGCGTAGTTCAGTGGTAGAACGACAGCTTCCCAAGCTGTATGTCGTGGGTTCGATTCCCATCGCCCGCTCCAGCTCCTTGCAGAGCCCGGATGGAACTACGGAACGTTGCGCCCGCGCGCACCGCCGTCATGGCCGGGCCTGGCGCGGGTCTCCATGCCCGGCCGCCTGAGCCAGCTTGAGCAAGCCTTCCCGGCCCTGGGTATCGATCGGCCCTACGACGCGCGCTTGACGCGGCGGCGGGCGGCCTCCGCCGGCACCGGCGTGGCGCCGGCGGTTCCCGGCGGTTCCTTGAACGCGCCGCCGCCCAGGATGTCCATGTAGGCGCTGGCGATCTCGTCGGCGCCGAGGGCCCCGTCCGGCTTGTGCCAGCGCAGCACCCAGTTGGTCATGCCGATGATGCCGAGGGCGAGCATCTGCCGGTTCACGTCCCGCATCTCGCCGGCGCGGGCGGCGTCGTCGATGATGGAGCGGATCTGCCGGTAATACTCCTCCTCCATCTCGGCGAGGCGGCCGGCGTGCTGGGCCTCCAGCTCCACGCGCTCGCGCAGGAAGATGGTGAAGAGCTCGCGCTGCTTCAGCATCATGTCGATGTGCCGACGCACGATCTCGCCCAGCTTCTCGCGGTTGGAGAGCGGGCTCTGCGCCACCTCGGCGGCCATTTCCCGCAGC
The DNA here is from genome assembly GCF_043194795.2 of Xanthobacter pseudotagetidis. Taxonomy (NCBI): domain Bacteria; kingdom Pseudomonadati; phylum Pseudomonadota; class Alphaproteobacteria; order Hyphomicrobiales; family Xanthobacteraceae; genus Xanthobacter; species Xanthobacter pseudotagetidis. Next base: position 735,448 of record NZ_CM195534.1, read on the forward strand.
TGGCGCACCGGGCGCACGATCAGCTCGCCCAGAATCTCCTGCTTGCTGCCGAAATAATAGTAGAGCGCGGCGGACGTGGTGCCGAGCTCGCGGCCGATATCCTGGATCGTGCTGGCGCGATACCCCTTGTCGGAGAACACCGCGGCGGCGGCCATGAGAACCTCTTCCCTGCGTCCGCGGTTTGATTGCTCTTCGACAGTCATTCCTGAATTCCGCACGGTTGAAGGTCTCGCCGCGGGCGGGGCTCGTCGCGAGGCTATTACGCCAGATCACACCCTGAAAGCAAACACGGGGGCGCTCCGGACAAATACGGGGTGAGCGTGAACGGTTCCGCTCCGCATCATGGGCGAAGGATGATCTTGCCGGCCGCCTCTCCCTCCTCCAGCGCCGTGAATGCCGCCTTCGCCTGCGCCAGCGGCAGCACCCGCGCCACCGGCGGGCGCAGGCCGCGCTCGGCGCAGAAGCCGACCAGCGCCTCCAGCTGCGCGCGCGAGCCCATGGCGCTGCCGACGATGGTGAGGTCCATGGTGAACAGCCGGGCGATGTCCACCGTGGCGCTGTAGCCGGTGGTGCCGCCCGGCACCACCATGACGCCGCCACGCTTCAGGCATTTCAGCGAGTGCTCCCAGGTGGCGGGGCCGACCGAATCCATCGCCGCGTCCACCCGCTCCGGCAGGCGGCCGCCGGTCTCCACCGCCGCGTCGGCGCCGATGGAAAGGCCGAAGGCGCGCGAGGCGGCGCTGCGGCCGGTGACGTAGACCCTCAGCCCCGCCGCCTTGGCGAGCATGACGAGGGCGGTGGAGAGCCCGCCGCTCGCGCCCTGGACCAGGATGGCGCCGCCCGCGGGCACCTTCGCCTTCTCGAACAGCATCCGCCAGGCCGTGAGCCAGGCGGTCGGCAGGCACGCGGCCTCCTCCCAGCCGAGCGCGGCGGGCTTCGGCACGAGGTTCGCGCGCGGCACGCACACCTGCTCGGCGAAGGTGCCGTCATAGCGGCCGGAGAGCACGCCGAAGGCGGGCGTGGCGATCAGCGGATGGAGGATGACCTCGGCGCCGTCCTCCGTGATCCCCGCCGCGTCCATGCCGAGGATGCGCGGCAGGTCGGCCTCGCTCAGGCCGGCGCCGCCGCGCTGCCGCATGGCCTCGCCGCCCTTCAGCGACCACAAGTCGTGATGGTTCAGCGAGGCGGCGACCACCCTGACCCGCGCCCAGCCGTCCGGAGGCTCGGGCACGGGGCGCTCGCCCACCTTCAGCCCGGCCAGCGGATGGGCGGCGTCGAAATGGTCGGCGTAGGCGGCGAGCATGGCGCTCACCGGCGTCCGGCCGGCGCCGCGAGGATCGCCTCCTCCTGGCGGTCGTACATGCTCTCCACGAGGTCGTGGAACGCCTCGCGCACCACCCGCCGCTTCACCTTCTTGGCCGAGGTGAGGGCGTCCGCCACGCTGTCGAGCGGCTGGGGGATGATGCGGAACTTCTTCACCTGGAGGACGCGGCCGAAGCGCTCGTTGGCGTTGGCGACCTCGGCGGCGATCAGCTGCTCCACCTGCGGCGCCGCGGCGAGCTCGGCATAGGTGGAGGCGGTGAGGCCCTGCTGGTGCGCCCAGCGCGCGGTGCTGTCGCGCTCGATCTCGATCAGCATGACGAGGTACTTCTCGCCCTGGCCGAACACCACCGCCTCGGAGATGAACGGGCTGAGCTTCATCTCGCTCTCGATCTCGGCGGGATTGATGGTCTTGCCGCCGGCGGTGGAGATGGCGTCGTTCTTGCGGCCGACGAGGCGCAGGTCGCCCTCGGGCGTGCGCTCGGCGATGTCGCCGGTGTGGAACCAGCCGTCCTTCAGCGCCTTCTCGGTCGCCTCGGGCTGCTCCCAATAGCCCGAGAACACCATGGGCGACTTGAACAGGATCTCCCCGTCGTCGGCGAGCTTGAGGTCGCTGTCGGGCTGGTTGTCCATCAGCCGGCCGATGGTGCCGGGCCGGGGGAAGGGCCGCTGCTGGTAGCACACGGCGCACGCCGCCTCGCTGAGGCCGTAGGCCTCGCGGATGTCCATGCCCCAGATCGCCCACAGGGAGGCGACGTCCATGGGCATCATGGCCGAGCCGGTCTGCGCCCGCGCCACACGGTCGAGCCCGACCGTGGCGCGCAGGCGCCGGAACAGGGTGCGCCGGGCGAGGTCGAGCGCCAGCACGCGCCAGCGCGCCGAGCGCTCGCCGCGCCAGTATTCGTCCACCACGCGCCGGCCGATGCCCATGGCGAGCCGGTGGGCGAGGCGGTCGAGGGTCGAGCCCTCCTGCTGCTTCAGGGCGAGCTGGACCGCGATCTTCTGGTAGAAGCGCGGCGTCATGCCGAGCACCTCCGGCCGGGCGCTGCGGAAGACGTCCAGGAGGTCCGCCTTCTCCGGCGCGAAATGGGGCTGGAGCTTCGACACCAGCGGCACGATCTCCGTCACCATGGCCGAGGACACGTGGGCGGTGGAGAGGAACGCCACATGCACGTGCGGGCGCCGGCGGATGGGCGGGAAGCGCATCACCCACTGCTCGCCCACCAGCAGCCAGGCCTTGTGCGTGTACATGACGCCCTTCGGCCGGCCGGTGGTGCCGGAGGTGAAGATGATGCGCGCGACGTCTGTGCCCTGGCCCTGGTCCACCATGGCGTCGAACAGCGCGGGGTCGGCGGCGAGCGCGGCGGCGCCGATGCGCCGCAGCTCGGAAAGGGTGAGGATCCGGGCGTCGGCGTCCGGTGGCGCGAGGCCCTCGGTCTCGCCCTCCATCTGCACGAACAGGCGCACCGGGCCGCGCGGGTTCGCCGCGCGCAGGCCGCATTCCAGGTGGCTGCGCTTCTGGCCGAAGAACACCATGGGCCGCGCGTCCGCGAGCACGTGCGCCACCTCCTGCCAGGAGCTGATCTGGTAGATGCCCACCGTGGTGCCGCCCGGCACCAGCGCGCCGAAATCGCATTCCACCCATTCGAGGGTCGGCTCGCCCATGATCGCGGCGCGCTCGCCGCGGCCGAAGCCGAGCGCCTTGAGCCCGGCGCCGATCTCGGCGACGGCGGTGCCGAAGGCGCGCCAGCTCACCGGGCGGAAGCCCTCGCCCTCGGGCACGAAATAAACCGGCTCCCCGGCGTCGCGGGCCATGCGCTCGCGCACGATGGCGGGGATGGTCCAGGCCGCCGTCTGGGCCTCTTCCACCCGCGGTTCCGATTCCCAGAAGATGTGCTTGGCCATGACGCAGTTCCGGACCGAGAGGATCAATCGCGAGGATGGGGATGCCGCCGCCTCAGAGCGCGATCCGATCAAATTGAACCAATTTGATCGGTGGATCGCCCTCTACCTTAACGATAGAGAGCGCGATCCGATCGGCTTGCGCTGCAAGCCGATCGGCGCGTGCGCTAGGGCGCCGGCACGGTCTTCGTCCAGCCGCCGCGCCGCTTCACCCAGGTGAACACGGCGGGCGCCGCGAGCGCCACCACGCAGAGCGCGACCAGCACCGCCGAGATCGGCCGCGTGACGAAGATGGAGAGGTCGCCGCCGCTGAGGAACAGCGTCTCGCGCAGCGACTTCTCGAAGATCGGCCCGAGCACCAGGCCGAGCACCAGCGGCGCCATGTCGAAGCCCATGCGGCGCAGGAAGAAGCCGGCGAAGCCGCAGGAGAACAGCACCACCAGGTCCCACATGCTGGAGCGCATGGTGTAGACGCCGATGATCGACACCACGAAGATCGCCCCCACCAGGATGTATTGCGGCACCCTCAGCAGGCGCACCCACAGGCCCACCAGCGGCAAGTTGAGGATCAGCAGCGCGATGTTGCCGATATACATGGAGGCGAGCAGGCCCCAGACGATGTCGGGCCGCTGCGACAGCAGCAGCGGGCCGGGCTGGATGCCCTGCACGATCAGCGCCCCGAGCAGCAGCGCCACGTTGGGGGTGAAGGGGATGCCGAGGCTGATGACCGGCACCAGGGCCGAGGTCGCCACCGCGTTGTTGGCCGCCTCCGGCCCGGCGAAGCCCTCGACCGCGCCCTTGCCGAACTCGCGCTTGTGCTCGCGGGCGAGGCCCTTCTCCACGCCGTAGGAGGCGAAGGTGGAGGTGAGCGAGCCCGGCCCCGGCAGGAGGCCGATGAAGAAGCCGATGCCCGAGCCGCGCACGATGGCGGGCCAGGCGCGGCGCCATTCCGCGCGCGTCGGCACCATGTCGCGCAGGCGCACCGATTCCGCCTTCGGGAAGCCCTTGCGGGTCTGCAGCACCTGCAGGAGCTCGCTCATGCCGTAGAGGCCGAGCGCCACCGGCACCAGGTCGAAGCCGAGCGCGAGGCTCTCGGTGCCGAAGGTGAAGCGGGTGCTGCCGCCCACCGCGTCGACGCCGATGGTGGCGAGGCCCATGCCCACCAGCAGCATCATCATGCCCATGGCCGGGTCGCCGCCGGTGATGCGGATCAGCGTCAGCGCGCCGAGCACCGCGAGGGCGCAGAATTCCGGCGAGGAGAAGCTGAGCGCCGCGTCCGAGAGGAAGGGCAGGAACAGGCTGAGGCCGAGGATGCTCACCGTGCCGGCGATGAACGAGCCGACCGCGCAGATCATCAGCGCCGAGCCGGCGCGGCCCTTGCGGGCGAACTCGTAGCCGTCGAGCGTGGTGACGATGGAGCCGCTCTCGCCCGGGATCTTGAGCAGGATCGCCGTGGTGGAGCCGCCGTACATGGCGCCGTAATAGATGCCGGCGAGCATGATGATGCCCGTCACCGGCGCAAGGTGCAGGGTGATGGGCATCAGGATCGCCATGGCGCCGAGCACGCCGAGGCCCGGCAGCACGCCGGTGGCGGTGCCTACGAGCGCGCCGATGAGGGCGGCGAGGATGTTCTCGGGCTGGAGGGCGACCAGGAACCCGCTGGCCATCGCGCTTAACAGGTCCATGGTCCTACCCCCACCTCAGCGCGTCGAAGAAGGCTCCCGCGGGCAGGGAGAGATCGAGCACGTCCACGAACAGCAGCCAGAAGGCGACGGCGAGGATGAGGCTCGCCGCCATGGAGCGCAGCCACGACGCGCCGCACATGCGCGCCATGGCGGTCATGAACAGGAAGGAGGTGGCGATGGTGCCGAGCCACGGCAGCAGCACGATATAGGCGCCGCACAGCGCCGCCACCGCCAGCAGGCGCCCCGCCATGGCGCGGCTGGGCCAGGTTCCCACCTCGTCGTCCTGGGCGCCCGGCGCGGGCGCCTTGAGCGTCACATAGAGGCCGAACAGGACCCACAGCACGCCGATGACCATGGGCGTGCCGCCCTCCTCGCTGCCGATCGGATCGCCGATGGGCAGCCTGGTGGCCTGCCAGGTATAGAGGGCGCCGAACAGGGTCAGGATCGCGGACGCGATCCTGACCTCACCGCGCGTGATCTGACGCGAACGCTCCATCGTGCTCGTGCTCCTCCAGTCAACGGATCGCCGGAGGCCGATCAGTTGGCGCCCTTTGCCTTGGCGAAGGCGTCGTAGACATCGGAGAAGCGCTTCTTCATGTCGCCGCCGTCCTGGAACGCCACGACGATGCTCTGGGCGGAGAGCACCTTGACGAAGTCGGGGTCCTTCACCGCCGCCTCCGTCGCCGCGACCAGCGCCTTGCGCACGTCGGCGGGCAGGTCCTTCGGCGCATAGACCACGTAGTCGGACGTGGTGGTCACATCATAGCCCAGCTCCTTGAACGTGGGCACGTCCGGATGGGTGGCGACGCGCGCGGGAGCGAAGATGGCGAGGCACTTGGCCTTGCCGGCGTCCATCTGGGCGCGCAGCGTCGGCCAGGTGAGGTTCACGAGCTCGGTGTTCTTGCCGAGGAACGAGGCGACGCCGTCCGCGTCGCCGCTGTAGGGCACGAAGCGCACGTCGATGCCGGCGGCCTTGGCGAAGGCGTCCCACGTGTACTGGTTGAGCCCGCCCTTGATGCTGGAGACCTTGAGCTGGCCGGGATTCTTCTTGGCGTACTCCACCATCTCCTTCAGCGTGCCGAAGGGCGCGTCGGGCTGCGCGCACACGGCGTTGTACATGGAGCCGATGCCGCCGAGGATGTCGTAGGTCGCGGGCGCGCTCCACGGCAGGCCGGCGACGTTGTGCACGGCGATGGTCATGGGGCTGTTGGTGGCGACGCCGATGCGGTAGCCGTCCGGCGGGGCGGTGACCACGGCGGTCACGCCGCGCGTGCCGCCGCCGCCCGCCACGTTCTCCACCGGGACCGGCTGGCTGAGGGTTTTCTCCATGGCGCGCGCCAGCGCGCGGCCGATGGCGTCGGAGCCGCCGCCGGCGGGATAATTCACCACCAGCGTGACCGGCTTGGTGGGAAAGGAATCGGCAAGCACCGGGCTTGCGCAAAGGGCGGCGGCGATCACGGTACCAGTCACAAGCTTCTGGAAGGTCATTATTTTTTCCTTTCAAGGCGCAGGGAGTTTTCGGTTGGCGCCCGCCGGATTTCTGATGCCCGGTCGCAGGCGACGCCTCAGTTCGTTCCTCCGTGGTCCGGGGTGTCGCGCTCGATCACTTCGATGATCATGCCGAGCGTCGTGCGCGGGCGCGTCCAGTTGGCCGCCCCGCCCTCGGGCCGGCCGGGGCCGGCCGTGAATCGCATGGGCTCGTCGAGCACCCACGCGACGCCCGCGGCGCGCCAGGCGGCCATCAGCTCCTTGAGCCCGCGGACTTCGATGCTGAGCGAGAACAGCCCCTCGCCCCGCCGCTCGAGGAACCGGGCGACGGGGCTGCCGGGATCGGAGGGCTCCACGAAGGAGAGCGAGCTCTCTCCCACGGGCGACTGGAGGTAGTTGATCTGCGCCGGCCGCTCCGGCAGGCGCACGAGATCCGCCTGCCGGGCGGGCAGGCCGAGGCGGGAGAACAGGCGGCCGGCGGCCATGGCATCGCTCACGGCCACGTTGATGGTGCCGATCTTGAGGATTTCCATCGCCCGGCCCCGCCCTTCCGCCTAGACCGGCGCCGGCGCGCCGGCGGCCTCTTCCTTGAGCCGCGCCAGCTCCGCCCGCTTGGCCTTGAGCCTGTTGCGCATGATCTCCGGGTGCTGCACCACCTGGCGCGGGTCCTTGAACTGCGGGATCACGTAGCGCCCGATCAGCTCGATGGACTGCATCACCATATGGTGCGGCAGGCTGTCGAGGCGGAACCAGACCTCGTCGGCGCCCATGGCCTCGAACTTCTGGATCTGCTCGATGAAGTGGTCCGGGTCGCCGATGATGATCGAGCCGGATTCGAGCCGCAGATAGTCGAGATTCTCCATCGCGTCGCCGAGCGCGGCGATGTCGCGCATGTAGGCGTAGTCGGGCGAGATGGTGGACAGGCGGGCATAGGCGTCGCCCGCGAGCTTGCGCTCCTTGATGATGACCGCGCCCGCCTCGTCGATGGCCTTCTGCGTGGTGTGGGCGCAGTGGGCCGTGGTGTTGACCGCGATGGCGTTGGTCACGTGCATGCCGGAAGCCTCGGCGGCGTCGGCCTCCGCACGGTAGACCTTGATCGCGTCCTCGACATAGGACCAGCCGCGCTCCACCGCGCTGGTGATGACGCCGAGGCCCTTCTGCCCCGCGCGGCGCAGCGAATCCGGGCCGGTGGAGGCGACGAAGATGGGCGGGTAGGGGTCCTGGATCGGCTTCGGGACCAGGCTGCGCGGCGGCACGTTGAAAAACTTGCCCTCGAAGGTGAAGGGGTCGGAGGTGAAGGCGGCCTTGATGAGGTCGATGCCCTCCTCCCACTGGTCGCGGGTGGTCTCGATGTCGACCCCGAAGCCGCGCAAGGTGAGCATGGTGTTGCCGCGCCCGGTGCCGAGCTCGATGCGTCCGCGCGAGAGGATGTCCTGGGTGGCGATCCGCTCGGCCACCCGGAGCGGATGGTTGATCATGAACGGCAGCAGCGTCACCGCGTGGCGGAAGCGGATGCGCTCGGTCTTGGCGAACAGGTAGGGATAGAAGCACTCCGGGGCCGAGATGGAGGCGACGCCGATGGCGAAGTGCTGCTCGGAGGAGCCGAACACGTCGAAGCCCATCTTGTCGGCGTGGATCACCTCCTCCACGAGGTCCCAGTAGCGCTGGGAATAGGTCTGGCCCGGACGCGGATCGCCTTCCGAAAGAAAGCCGAACTTCATTGTCTTTTCCCTTTTTCTGGCCGCCTGCGAGGCGGCGCGGGCTTTGAGGCTTCCGGCGGCGCGGTTCCGGGGGCCGCGGCGCCGGAAGGTCGGGGGTCGTGGTCAGCCGGCCGGCTTCGCCAGCGGCTGGTAGAGAATGACGGCGTTGCCGCTCGGGTCGGCGAGCGTCAGCGTGAGCTCGTGGGCGCCGCGGGCGATGGCGGGCACCGGCGACGGGCTGCGCGCGGCCAGCGCCGCGGCGAAGGCGGCGAGGTCGGCGACGCGGAACGCGGCGGTGGCGCCCGCGCCCGCGGCTCCGGCGCCGGGCGCCAGCGCGAAGGTGGCCGCGCCGGCGCGGAAGGCGGCCCAGCGGTCGCCGTCGCGGAACTTGAGCTGCAGGCCCACCACGTCGCGGTAGAAGGCGACGCAGGGCTCCATCTCGCGCACCGGATAGATCACCTGGCCGAGGTCGAGCTGGCCGAGGTCGACGCTCTGCATCGCCCACTCACTTATTGATCAGTTAATTCGCAGATTAAGAGGCCGATCCGAGGGCGTGTCAATAGGCCCCAAGCCAATTTGAGATATCTCAATGCGGGCGTCGTCAGAGCTGCCGGCGGCGCGGCCGAAGCAGGGCGCGCAACGGCGGGAGGCCAGGGCGCGCGCAGGCGCGACCGCGCCGCGCCGGGCGGCGCGCCGGCGCGTGGGCGTCTCGGGGATGGCGGAATGTCCGTGCGGCGGTACCCTCAGGCGCGCGGCGCCCCGGCTGCGGCGCCCCAGCCGGCCAGCACCGCGTCGGCGGTGGCGGCGAGGCCCATGGGGCGGTCGGAGACCTGCGAGGGCGTGCGCGAGAAGCGCGGCGCGGGGGCGGCCTGCACCACGCCGTCGCGGGTGAGGAAGGCGCCGCGCGCGGCAAGGTGCGGATGCTCGGGCGCCTCCATCAGCCCCACCACCGGCGCGACGCAGGCGTCCGAGCCCTCGAAGGCCGCCACCCATTCGGCCTGGGTGCGGCGGGCGAACACCTCCGCCATGCGGGCCGCGAGGTCCGGCCAGAGCGCGCGGTCGTTCTGGCGGTCGAAGGCCGGATCGTCGAGCCCGGCGATGCGCCGCAGCTCGGCGTAGAATTGCGGCTCGATCGGCCCGACGCTCAGATAGCGCCCGTCCGCGCAGCGGTAGGTGTTGTAGTAATGGGCGCCGCCGTCGAGCATGTTGGTGCGCGGCGGGCCGATCTCGCCCAGCGCCGCGCGGGCATGGAACAGCGACAGCAGCGCGACGACGCCGTCGCACATGGCGGTGTCCACCACCTGCCCTTGGCCGCTTGCGCGCGCGGCGAGCACGGCCGCGAGCACGCCCGAGACCAGGAACATGGTCCCGCCCGCATAGTCGCCGACGAGGTTCAAGGGCGGCGTCGGCGCGCCGTCGCGGCCGCGGATGGCGTCGAGCGCGCCGGTGATGGCGATGTAGTTGATGTCGTGCCCCGCGGTAGAGGCAAGCGGGCCGTCCTGGCCCCACCCGGTCATGCGGCCATAGACCAGCGCGGCGTTCGCGGCGAGGTCCTGCGGCCCGAGGCCGAGCCGCTCCATGACGCCGGGCCGGAACCCCTCAAGCAGCACCTCGGCGGAGAGCGCGAGGCGCTTCGCCGCCGCTTTCCCGGCCGCGTCCTTGAGATCGAGCTCCACCCAGCGGCGGCCGCGGGAGACGATGTCGCGCGGGTCCTTCGGCGTGGTGCCGGGCCGCGTCACGCACACCACGTCGGCGCCCATGTCCGCCAGCAGCATGGCCGCCAGCGGCACCGGGCCGATGGCGGAGAACTCGAGCACCTTCAAGCCGGCGAGCGGCCCCGTGGCGGGGTCGGCCATGATCGTCTCCCTTGCGTCGTCTCCCGGGTGCCGCCGCCCGTGTTGGTCCGGGCGGTCGGCGAAACGAGAACGACGCGCCGCGGGCCGGCGGCGCGTCGCCCGTTCGATGCGCGAAGCACCCCAGGTGCCCCGCGTCCTGCCTCAGTTGGCGAGGCCGACGTCGAAGTGCGCCTCGGTCTTGGCCTTGACCTCGTCGAGGCTCACGCCCGGCGCCAGCTCCTTCAGCACCAGCGTGCCGCCGCGCTTGGTGAACTCGAACACCGCGAGGTCGGTGATGACGAAGTCGGTGACGTGGGTGCCGGTGAGCGGCAGGGTGCAGCGCGTCACCAGCTTGGGGGCGCCGGACTTCTCCACGTGCTCCATGAGCACGATGACCTCCTTGGCGCCGGCGACCAGGTCCATGGCGCCGCCCATCCCCTTCACCATCTTGCCCGGCACCATCCAGTTGGCGATGTCGCCGTGCTCGGACACCTGCATGGAGCCGAGGATGGACAGGTCCATGTGGCCGCCGCGGATCATCGCGAACGAATCGGACGAGGAGAAATAGGAGGTGTCCGGCACCTCGGTCACGGTCTGCTTGCCGGCATTGATGAGGTCCGGGTCCTCCTCGCCCTCATAGGGGAAGGGGCCGATGCCCAGCATGCCGTTCTCGCTCTGGAACGAGACCGTCATGCCCGGCGGCAGCGCGTTGGCGACCAGGGTCGGGATGCCGATGCCGAGATTGACGTAGAAGCCGTCGCGGATCTGCTGGGCGGCGCGCGCCGCCATCTCCTCACGGGTCCAGGCCATCACTTCACCTCTTCGCGCTTGCGGGTGGTCACCTTCTCGATGCGCTTCTCGGCGCCCTTCTCGACGATGATGCGGTCGATATAGATGCCGGGGGTGTGGATGTTCTCCGGATCGAGCTCGCCGATCTCCACCAGCTCCTCCACCTCGACGATGGTGATCTTGCCGGCGGTCGCCATCATCGGATTGAAGTTCCGCGCGGTCTTGCGATAGATGAGGTTGCCTTCCTTGTCCGCCTTCCACGCCTTGATGATGGAGAGGTCGGCGGTGAGCCCGGTCTCCATCACGTAGTGGTGGCCGTTGAACTCGCGGGTGGGCTTGCCCTCGGCGATCACGGTGCCGTAGCCGGTCTTGGTGTAGAAGCCGGCGATGCCCGCCCCGCCCGCGCGGATGCGCTCGGCCAGCGTGCCCTGGGGATTGAACTCCAGCTCCAGGTCCCCCGCGAGGTAGAGCTTCTCGAACAGCTTGTTCTCGCCCACGTAGGACGAGATCATCTTCCGGATCTGCCCGTTGGCGAGCAGGATGCCGAGGCCGAAGTCGTCCACGCCGCAATTGTTGGAAACGACGGTGAGGTTCTTGACGCCCTTGTCGCGGATGCCCGCGATGAGATTTTCCGGAATGCCGCAAAGGCCGAAGCCGCCGGCCATGATCGTCATGCCGTCCGCCAGCACGCCGTCGAGCGCGCTCGCCGCGTCCGCATAGACCTTCTTTCGCAAGATCCCCTCCCTGATGCCCTCAAGGCCAAATGAGCTCGGCCGCCCTGCGGGCGAAAGCGGCCGACAGCAGCCCCGTCTTCGCGGCGTCGGCCGACGCCGCGTTCCCCGCCTTCGCCCGGGCCGCGATCCCCTCGAAAATGACAGACCAGCGGAACAATGCGAAGGCCATATGAAAGTTCGTCATCATTGCCCCATGTCGGGCCGAAGCGGAATAGGCCGCGACATAGGTTTCGAGGTCCGGGATGCCGAGGGCGGGAAGGTCGAGCCCCCTGATGCCGCCATACTCCTGCGGCGCCGACACCCAGGCCATGGCGGAGTGGGCGACGTCCGCCAGCGGATGGCCGAGGGTGGACAATTCCCAGTCGAGCAGCGCCACCACCCGCGGCTCGGTGGGGTGGAACATGAGGTTGCCGATGCGGAAGTCGCCGTGGACGATGCGGGTGGTCTCGTCCGGCGGCACGTTGGCCGCGAGCCAGGCGGCGACGCGGTCGAGCTCCGCGTCGTCGCGGGTGCGCGACAGCGCCCACTGGCGCGTCCAGCGCGCGATCTGGCGGGCGAAATAGTTGCCGGGCCGGCCGTAGTCGGCGAGGCCGATGGCGGCGAAGTCGACATTGTGGAGCGCGGCCAGCACCTTCGCCATCTCGCGGTACATGGCGCCGCGCTGATCGGGCGTGACCCCCGGCAGGGTGCAGTCGTGGAACACCCGGCCGTCCACCCGCTCCATCACGTAGAAGGGCGTGCCCACCACGGCGCGGTCGGCGCAGAACAGGGCCGCCGGGGGCACCGGCACGCCGACGCCCGAAAGCGCGCTGATGACGCGGTACTCCCGGTCCACCGCATGGGCGGAGGGCAGGAGCTCGCCCGGAGGCTGCTTGCGCAGCACCAGCCGGCGGCCGGGATAGGTGACGAAGAAGGTGGGGTTCGACTGGCCGCCGGCGATCCGGCTCAGCGCCATGGGGCCTGAGGTGCCGTCGAGGCGGTCCTTGAGGAAGGCATCGAGCGCGGCGGGGTCGAACTCGGGGGCGCCGCCGCCCGCGTCCGCGCCGCTCATGACGCGGCCACCGGCCAGCGCCAGAAGCCGTCGCCTTCCTTGTCGAGGAAGCGCGAGAGCACCATCTGGTGCACCTCGTCCGCCCCGTCCACGAGGCGGGCCTGGCGGGCGTAGCGGTAGATCCATTCCAGCACGGTGTCCTTGGAATAGCCGCGCGCGCCGTTGATCTGGATCGCCATGTCGGCGGCCTGGTGCAGCGTGTTGGCGGCCTGGATCTTGGCCATGGAGATTTCCTTGCGGGCGAGCCGGCCCTGGTCCAGCTCGAACGCCGCCTTCATGGTGAGCAGGCGGCCGATCTCGATCGCCATGGCGGTCCGGCCCAGCATCAATTGCACGCTCTCGCGCTCGGCGAGCTTCACGCCGAAGCCCTCGCGCACCGCCGCGTAGTCGCGGGCGATGTCGACGCAGCGCTCGGCGAGGCCGAGCCAGCGCATGCAGTGGGTGAGGCGCGCCGGGCCGAGACGGACCTGGGTCATCCTGAGGCCCTTGCCCTCGCCGAGAAGCACGTCCTCGGCAGGGATGTGCAGGCCCTCGAACTCCAGCTCGCAATGCCCGCCATGCTCCTCCGGCCCCATGATCGGGATGCGCCGGACGATGCGCCAGCCGGGCTGGTCGCGGTGGAACAGGAAGGCAGTGAGCCCGGTGCGCTCGTCGTCCGAGGTGCGGGCGACGACGATGAAGTGCGCCGCCTCCTCCGCCCCGGTGATGAACCACTTGCGGCCATGGATGCGGTAGGAGCCGTCCGCCTGCCTCTCGGCGCGGGTGCGGATCATGCCGGGGTCGGAGCCGCCGCCGGGATGCGGCTCGGTCATGGCGAAGGCGGAGCGCACCTTGCCCTCGACGATGGGCGCCAGCCAGCGCGCCTTCTGGTCGGCCGTGCCGCAGGCCTCCAGCACCATCATGTTGCCGTCGTCGGGAGCGGCGGAATTGAACACGACGGGCCCGAAGATGGAGCGGTTCATCTCGCCGTAGCACACCGCCATGCCCATGCGGCCGACGCCGAGGCCGCCATTCTCCGGCTTGAGCTGGAGGCACCACAGGCCGGCGGCCTTCGCCTTGGCGCGCAGGCCCGCCAGCAGGTCGGCGCGGATGTTCTCGTGGGCGTCGTAGGACGCGGGGTCCGCCTCCAGCGGCATGATCTCGGCGGCGACGAAGGCGGCGATGCGCGCGCGCAGGTCGTCGAGGGCGGGGGAGATGGTGAAGTCCATGGCGGCGGGCCTTCAGAGGGAGGAGACGAGGTGGCCGCCGTCCACCGCCAGCTCGGCGCCCGTCATGTAGCGGGATGCGCCGGAGGCGAGGAACAGCAGCGGCCCGGTGAGGTCGTCGAGCGTGCCGAGGCGGCGGGTGGGGATGCGGCGCACCAGCGCCTTGCCGGCCTCGGTGGCGAAGAAGTCGCGGTTGAAGTCGGTCTCCACGTAGCCGGGGCACAGCGCGTTCACGCGGATGGAATGGCGCGCCCATTCGAGCGCCATGGCGCGGGTGAGCTGGATCAGCCCCGCCTTCGAGGCGGCATAGGCCGCCACCTGACCGGCGACGCGCAGGCCGACGATGGAGGCGATGTTGACGATGGTGCCGCCGGTGCCGGCGGCGATCATCGCCTTCGCCGCCGCCTGGGCGGCGAGGAAGGCGCCCTTGAGGTTGGTGTCCACCACCCGGTCCCAGTCGTGCTCGGACACGTCGAGCAAGGCCTTGGTGGTGGCGATGCCGGCATTGTTGACCAGGATGTGGAGCCCGCCGAAGGCGTCCACGGCGCCGGCGACCGCCGCCTCCACCGAGCGGGGATCGGTCACGTCCAGGGCGAAGGCGCGGGCGGTGCCGCCGGCGGCGGCGATCTCGCTTGCCACCCTTTCGCACCCGTCGAGGCTGCGGGCGCACACCGCGACCTTGGCGCCGCTGGCCGCGAGGACGCGGGCGAAATGGGCGCCGAGCCCCTGCGAGCCGCCGGTGACGAGCGCCACCCGGCCGCCGAGCGACACGGTGAAATCCGAAGCCTGACCGCCCATGACCGTCCCTCCCGAAGCCGCGCCGCCGTGCCCGCCGCCGTCCGGTCTTGATTTATCGAGCGAGCGCTCGCTTTATAGACGCAGGCGATTTGCCAAGGCAAGTCTTCGGCCGGTCTTCGGCCGGTCTTCGGGCGGGTGCAGCGGGGAGGGGAGAAGGACGTGGCGAAGCGGACCGGCGTTCACGCGGCGCGGCACACCGGGGCCGGCGGGCCCGGCGCGGGCGGCACGGCGACGGGCGCCCCCCCGCCGCAGCATTTCGGCCTGCCGCCCGGCATCGACCTCTCGCCCGAGGCGCTGGCGGGTCGCATGCTGGCGCGCCACCGCGCCGCCATCCGCATCAAGAAGCCGGCGGTGGCGGTGCCGCGCCTCGCCCACATCGCCCAGGTGACGCTGACGCTCGCCACCGCGCGCGGCTTCCATTCCATGAGCCTGCGCGACCTCTCGGAGGGCACGGGCCTGAGCATGGGCGCGCTCTACGCCTATTTCTCCTCCAAGGAGACGCTGCTCTCGATGATCCTCGACACCGTGGCGGAGGTGGTGGAGGAGGTGCTCGGCCATCCGCCCGAAGGCCTTCCCGACGCCCGCGCGCGCCTCGCCTGGCTGATCGGCGCCCATGTGGCGCTCACCGAGGCGATGCTGGACTGGTTCACCTTCGTCTACATGGAGGCCAAGGCCTTCCCGGCCGCGGCGCGCGCCCGCGCCGTGGCGAGCGAGGCGCGCACCGAGGCGCTGTTCTCCGCCGTGATCGAGGAGGGCCGCGCGGCGGGCCTGTTCCGCGTGGACGACGTCGCCATGGCCGCCGCCTTGATCAAGCCCATGGTCCAGGACTGGTACGTGAAGCGCTCCAAGTACCGCCGGCGCGGCATCACGCCGGAGCGCTTCGCGCAGAGCCTCGCCGCCTTCGCGGCGCGCGGGCTGGGCGCCCCGTGAGCCGGGAAATCGCGCCCGGGCGGGTGTATTCGTAGCGTCACAGTAAGTTCGTACATCCCCTCCACCGATCCCATCGCTGGAGGGTTCCATGTCCTTCGCCGCCTTTGCGCGCGCCACCGCCGCCGCTGCCCTTGCCGCTGCCGCGCTGCTGCTGCCCGGCGCCGCGCTCGCCGACTTCAAGCTCGATCCCCGCTTCACCGACGCCAACGGCGACATGGTGGCGGACGCGCCGGCGGACGCCGCCAAGCAGATCGATCCCGAGGTGCTGATCTTCTCCTACACGCCGGTGGAGGACCCCGCGGTCTACGCCAAGGTGTGGGCCGAGTTCACTGACCATCTGGCCAAGGCCACCGGCAAGAAGGTGCAGTTCTTCCCCGTGCAGTCCAACGCCGCCCAGCTCGAGGCCATGCGCGCCGGCCGCCTGCACGTGGCCGGCTTCAACACCGGCTCGAACCCGATCGCCGTGGCGTGCGCCGGCTTCGTGCCGTTCGCCATGATGGCCGCCAATGACGGCGCCTACGGCTACGAGATGGAGATCATCACCTATCCGGGCTCCGGCATCGCCAAGGTCGAGGACATCAAGGGCAAGAAGCTTGCCTTCACCTCCGAGACCTCCAATTCCGGCTTCAAGGCGCCGTCCGCGCTGCTGAAGTCGCAGTTCGGCATGGAGGCCGGCAAGGATTTCGAGCCGGTGTTCTCCGGCAAGCACGACAATTCCATCATCGGCGTCGCCAACAAGGACTATCCCGCCGCCGCCATCGCCAACTCGGTGATGAAGCGCATGATCGCCCGCGGCGTCATCAAGCCCGAGCAGGTGGTGACGATCTACAAGTCGCAGACCTTCCCCACCACCGGCTACGGCTATGTCTACAACCTGAAGCCCGAGCTCGCCGAGAAGGTGAAGCAGGCGTTCTTCTCCTTCGACTGGGAGGGCACCGCGCTGCAGAAGGAATTCAAGTCCGCCGAGCCGCCGCAGGAGAAGTTCATCCCCATCACCTTCAAGGACACCTGGGCGGTGGTGCGGCAGATCGACGACGCCATGGGCGTGAAGTACGAGTGCAAGTGACGCACGCGCAAGTGACACGAGTGGTTCATTCGCGTCGCCCGCCCGGCTTTGCTCCGCCGTCATCCCCCGGCTTGACCGGGGGATCCACGGTGCCGCGCGACGGGGCGATGCGGCGGCTCGCGTTTGACGCCGCGCGATGGATGCCCCGGACAAGCCGGGGCGTGGCGGCTTGTTCGCGGCGCGCGAGGTGCGCCGCCGCCGATCATTCGCGCGATGATGTCCGGAACGGCGCGCCCCCTCCCCCCTTGCGGGGGAGGGCCGGGGTGGGGGGTGTCCGCGCCGCTTCCTCTGCGGGCCGGTGTCCGCCGCCTGGTCCCGATCGCCCCTGCACTC
Source organism: Xanthobacter pseudotagetidis (assembly GCF_043194795.2). Taxonomy (NCBI): domain Bacteria; kingdom Pseudomonadati; phylum Pseudomonadota; class Alphaproteobacteria; order Hyphomicrobiales; family Xanthobacteraceae; genus Xanthobacter; species Xanthobacter pseudotagetidis. The sequence continues at coordinate 752,284 of NZ_CM195534.1, forward strand.
CCCTCGCTGCCCTCCCCCGCAAGCGGGGAGGGATCTTCGCCGCGCGTGCGGCGGGCGCGGGACTTGGAAGGGCGGCCCGCTTATGCTGACCCTCTCCCGCCTCACCAAGCGCTATGCCAAGGGCGACGCGGCGCTCACCGACGTCTCGCTGGAGGTGCCCGCCGGGCAGGTGGTGGGCCTCATCGGCCCCTCGGGCGCCGGCAAGTCGACCCTGATCCGCTGCGTCAACCGCCTGGTGGAGCCGACCTCCGGCACGGTGCGGCTGGGCGAGATGGACGTCACCGCCCTGTCCCGCGCGGGCCTGCGCAGGGCGCGCCGGCGCATGGGCATGATCTTCCAGGAATACGCCTTGGTGGAGCGGCTGACCGTGATGGAGAACGTGCTCTCCGGGCGGCTCGGCTATGTGGGCTTCTGGCGCGCCTTCCTGCGCCGCTTCCCCCAGGCCGACGTGGACCGCGCGTTTTCGGTGCTGGAGCGCGTCGGCCTGATCGACCACGTGGACAAGCGCGCCGACGAGCTCTCCGGCGGCCAGCGCCAGCGCGTCGGCATCGCCCGCGCCCTGGTGCAGGAGCCGGACCTCCTGCTGGTGGACGAGCCCACCGCCAGCCTCGATCCCAAGACCTCGCGCCAGATCATGCGCCTCATCGTCGAGGTGTGCGCCGAGCGCCGGCTGGCGGCGATCGTCAACATCCACGACGTGGCGCTGGCGCAGATGTTCGTGGAGCGCATCATCGGGCTGAAGGCCGGGCGCATCGTCTTCGACGGCGCGCCGGACGCGCTCGACGCCGCGGCGCTGACCGCCATCTATGGCGAGGAGGACTGGTCGCGCACCATCCGCGAGGCGGACGGCGCCGACGAGGCGGCCACGCCGGCTGCCGAGGCGCCGCCGCGCGCCGCCGCGCGGGAGGCGCGGGCGCTGTGACCACCGCCGCACCGCGCCGCTGGCGGCCGCCCCATCTCATCGCCAACCCGGCCCTGCGCTACGGCCTCATGATCGCCGCCGCGGCCTATCTGGCGCTGGCGCTGGGCTCCATCGAGGTGAACTGGGCGCGCCTGTCGGAAGGCTGGGCGCGCGGCCTGCGCTTCCTGTCGGGCTTCGCCGCGCCCGACTTCTCCCGCCGCTGGGACGACATCGCCGCCGGCATGGTGGAGAGCCTCACCATGACGGTGACGGCGACGGTGGCCGGCATCGCCGTCTCGGTGCCCATCGGCATCGGCGCGGCGCGCAACCTGGTGCCGCTGCCGGTCTACCTGGTCTGCCGCGCCGTCTGCGCCCTGTCGCGGGCGCTGCACGAGATCGTGGTGGCGATCCTGCTGGTGGCGCTGGTGGGCTTCGGCCCGTTCGCGGGCTTCCTGACGCTCACCTTCGCCACCATCGGCTTCCTCGCCAAGCTGCTCGCCGAGGACATCGAGGACGCCGACCCGGCCCCCATCGAGGCGGTGCGCGCCACCGGGGCGCCGTGGGTCTCGCTGGTCGCCTTCGGCGTGCTGCCGCAGGTGGCGCCGCGGCTGCTGGGGCTCTCGCTCTATAGGCTCGACATCAACTTCCGCGAATCCGCCGTGGTGGGCATCGTCGGCGCCGGCGGCATCGGCGCGACGCTGAACACCGCCATCGACCGCTACGAGTTCGACAGCGCCGCCGCGGTGCTGATCCTCGTCATCGCCATCGTCATGGCGAGCGAATACGTCTCCGGCCTCGTCCGGGCGCGGGTGCAGTGATGCCGGTCGCCGCGCTCTCCGACGGCCGCAGGGCCTGGGCGCGCCGGACAAGGGCGGGCACGCTCCTCGCCTGGTTCGGCTGGCTCGCGCTGGTGGCGCTGACGGTGTTCTGCTGGCAGGTGATGACCCGCGACACCATCTGGAGCTTCGTGCTCGACGCCCCGGCGCAGGCGGCGGATATCGGCGGCCGCATGTTCCCGCCGCGCTGGAGCTATTTCCCGAAGCTTCTCAAGCCCATGTGGGACACGCTCAACATCGCCACGCTCGGCACGCTGGCGTCGGTGGCGCTGGCGGTGCCGGTGGCGTTCCTCGCGGCGCGCAACACCACGCCGAGCGCGGCGCTGGTGCGCCCGGCGGCGCTGTTCGTGATCGTCGCCTCGCGCTCCATCAACTCGCTGATCTGGGCGCTGCTGCTGGTGGCGATCCTGGGGCCGGGCGTGCTGGCGGGCATCTGCGCCATCGCGCTCCGGTCCATCGGCTTCATCGGCAAGCTGCTCTACGAGGCGATCGAGGAGATCGACGCGGCCCAGGTGGAGGCGATCCGCGCCACCGGGGCGTCCGGCCCGCAGATCCTCGCTTACGGCATCGTGCCGCAGGTCCTGCCCGCCTTCGCCGGCATGGTGACGTTCCGCTGGGACTTCAACATCCGCGAATCCACCGTGCTCGGCCTGGTGGGCGCCGGCGGCATCGGCCTCAACCTGCAGAGCTCGCTCAACACGCTCGCCTGGCCGCAGGTGACGCTGATCCTCCTGGTGATCCTCGCCACCGTGGTGGCGAGCGAGTGGATCTCGGCCCGGGTCCGCGCCCGGTTCGGGTGAGGCGGCGGTCCGCCGTCACCTCTTCTTCGACATATTGGCGATCAGGTCCGAGGCGGTGAGGACGATGAGCGCGGTCATGGCGAGCGCGGTCGCGGTCAGCGCATAGACGATCAGGAACGCATAGCCGAACTTGTAGGTGAGCGCGGCGAAGAGAAAGCCGAGGTTGGCGATGAAATAGTATTTCGCGTCCGGCAATCCGTAGATGGCGTCCTTGAGGAACCAGCCGATGACGGGAACACGAAGTACGGCGCGAGCGGCAGCCTGCATGGGGAAATCCAACGATGCGGTGATCCGCTCTCTCTTCAATGGAGCGGAAAACGATGAGGCGTCCGGAAGCCGAAAACACCCTTGGATGCACGTTCGCCGATGCGGCTGCATTGATCAAGCACTTGGGCGCCGCCGCGCCCGGCGCCAGTGTCGCACCCCGGAATGTCGCATCTCGGAGCGTCGCATCCGGGAGCGTCGCGGCGCGGACGGCGCCGCGCCCGCTTGATCGGCCTGCCGATCCCCGCCAGGCTTGCGGCACGGCGCGGCTGACGGCGCGCCGCCTTCCCCCCAGCGGAGGCGCGATGCCATGCCGAAGACGACCGCCGCGACCATCTGGCACAACCCCGCCTGCGGCACCTCGCGCGCCGTGCTGGCGATGATCCGCGCGGCCGGGGTCGAGCCCAGGATCGTCGCCTATCTCAAGACCCCGCCGACCCGCGCCGAGATCGCCGCCGCCATCGCCGCAGCCGGTCTTCCGGTGCGCGCGGCGGTGCGCGCAAAAGGCGATCTCTACAAGGAACTCGGCCTCGACGATCCGGCCCTGCCGGACGCGGCGCTGCTCGACGCCCTGGCCGCGCATCCGGCGCTGATCGAGCGCCCGTTCGTCTTCACCGCCAGGGGCGTCCGGCTCGGCCGGCCGGCCGAAAGGGTGGCCGAGATCCTGCCCGCGCCACGGGGCGCCTGAGCCGAGGGCCTCAGCCGGAGCCCACGGCATCGCCCGGGGCGCCGTCCGCGCCTTGCCCTTCGGCGAGGTCCGCGAGAGCGGCGATGGCGGGGATCACCTCGCGGCGCATGGCGTGGCCGTAGAACAGCGAGAAATGGCCGGCCTTCGGCACGGTGAGCCGGCGGCGCAGGCCCGCCGGGACGCCGCTGCACAGATCGTGCGCCGCCGCGGTCTGGCAGGGGGCGGAGATGTCGTCGTCCTCGGCCTCCACCGTGAGCAGCGCCGTGCGCGTGAGCGCCTGCGGCCGCGCCGGCCGGCCGGCGATCGCGAGCGTGCCGCGGGCGAGCGCGTTCTCGCGGAACACGGTGGCGACGTTCTCCATGAAGAATTCGGCGGTGACGTCCATCATGCTCCAGCACAGGCGCGACAGCGGGAAGCGCAGCGGGTCGTCGCCCTCGTCGAAGGTGAGCTTGAACGGCATCTCCCCGCCCGAGATCGCCTGCCGCCAGAGATAGATGCCGAACGTGTCCATCTGCCGCCAGGCGGGGAAGACACGCCGGCCGGCGCCGGGAAAGCCGGTCCGCACGGTCTCGATCACCTGGCTCTCCAGGGCATCGAGCGAGCGCTCCTGGAGCACGCGCCAGAGGCGGGTGGGATTGCGCGCGGGGTCCACCGGCCCGCCCATGAGCGTCAGGCTGGCCGGCCCGGCGCCGTCGTCCGAGAGCAGCAGCGCGGCCACCAGGGCCGGCACCACCCCCTGGCACACGCCGACGAGGTGGACCGCGCCCGCGCCGTCCGCCAGCCCGTCGCCCAGGGCGCGGGCCATCTGCGCGGTTTCCATGCAGTTCTCGGCGAAGCCGAAGCGGCCTGCGGCCAGCGGGACGTGGCGGGCATTGGGCCAGTCGGTGATGGCCACCTCCTCGAATCGCGACAGCAGCCCCACCACGAGGTCGCGCATGAGGAAGGGGAAGCCGCCCGCCAGCGGCGCCACCACGAGCGCCCTCCGGCGCGGGCTCGGCGCCCGGGAGAAGCTGCGCAGCACGCCGAACGGCAGGCGCGCGCGCACCTGCGTGCGCACCGGCGCGCGCTCTTCGCCGACGCGGGCGGTGGCGATGCCGAAGTCGCGAAAGGCGTCGTCGCTCACCCCCCCGCCCGCCGGAGCCGGGCCGAGGCTCAAGGGTCGGTGTTCGTCGAGCCACATGACCGAACGCCCCGCGGAGGCCTGCCTGCCGGGGAGTCTAGATTGCGATCCGGGCAATTGAAACAATTTGCGCAGCGGGCCGCCTCGGGCCCGATCCCCGGCGGGAGAGGCGCGCGGGACAGCTGCGCCGCCGGCCGCCCGGGGCAAGGCCCGGGCGGCCGGCAAGGGGCGGGCGCGCCGGTAGCGGCAGCGGCAGGCCGCCGCGCGGCCGTCAATTGCAGCCGTCGGTTGCGGCCATCAGTTCTTGGGCGCGGCGGCCGGCGTGGCGGCGGCCATCGCGGCCTTGCACTGGGCCGAGACCTTGCTCATCTGGTCGGTCAGGCACTTGGCGATCCGGCCGCCGCCGGGCTGAACGCCGGCGCACAGGGTCTTCACATCGTTGCCGCACGCGGTCCGGAGCGCCTCGTTCTGCGCCATGGCCGGAGAGGCGAGGAGCGCGAGCGCCGCGGCGAGGGGAAGAATCTGCTTCAGGGTCATGGGATCTCCGTCTTTTCGTGAGGCGCGGACGCCGGGCCATGGCAATGGGGCGGCGTCGCCACGACCCGACGCCCGCAGGGTGGCGGCCCGTTACCGGTAAACCACCACCGAGCCGGATCGCGTCACGGACCGGCCGTAGGGCCCCGTGGTCGTGCGCGAGTACATATAGGAGGGATAGCCGGTCCGCGCCACGCTGCCCGAGCGGGAAACGGAATTTCCGTAAGGTCCCGTGACCGTTGCCGAACGGCTGCACACGCCGCCCGCGCAGCCGGCGGACGCGCTCCCGGAATAGGTGCCGCGCGCGGTGGTCACGGTGGTGGAGCGCGTCCAGGCGGCGGCTTCCGTCGCGGCGGCGACGCTGACCAGCCCGGCGAGGGCGAGAGAGGCGATCGGGAACTTCATGGGTTGGGCCTCCAGGATGACGCGGGGCCGGCAGTGGCCGCCCTGCGCGTATCCGATGGGCGATCCTCGGCCCGGGGCTTTGCACAGGCATTGCAGCCGGGCCCCCTGGGGTAACGTTTTGTAACGGCGCGCCGCCGCGCCGTTGCCGATCGCGCGCGCCGCGCCGTAACGTCCGGCCATGGCGCAACGCACCCTTCTCATCGTCGAGGACGACCGCGAGATCCGCGCGCTTCTGTCCGACTTCCTGGCCCGCGAGGGCTATGAGGTGCTCGCGGCCGAAGACGGGGCGGCCATGGACCGGATCATCGCCGCCGCGCGCCCGGATCTCGTGGTGCTCGACCTGATGCTGCCCGGCGAGGACGGCCTGTCCATCTGCCGGCGCCTGCGCTCCAGGAGCGCGGTGCCGATCCTCATGCTCACCGCCCGCGGCGAGGAGATCGACCGCATCCTGGGCCTGGAGATGGGCGCCGACGACTATCTTCCTAAGCCGTTCAATCCGCGCGAGCTGCTGGCGCGCATCCGCGCCGTCCTGCGGCGCGCGGACGGCGCCGCGGCGGCGGCGCCGGCGCGCCGGCTCGCCTTCGCCGACTTCGTCGCCGACCTCGACGCCCGCAGCCTCTCGACGCCGGCGGGCGCGCCGCTGGAGCTCACGTCGGCCGAGTTCGAACTGCTCGCCTGCTTCGTCGAGCGGCCGAAGCGTGTGCTCAGCCGCGACCAGCTGCTCGACTGGACGCGCGGCCGCACCGCCGACCCTTTCGACCGCACCATCGACGTCTCGGTCAGCCGCCTCCGGCGCAAGCTCGCCTCGGTGGATCCGCAGGCGGCCCAGCTGATCAAGACCGTGCGCAACGGCGGCTATCTGCTCGCCGCCGATGTCCGCACCCTTTGACCGCCCATGCCCCGGTTCGGCATCGCCGCGCGCATCGCGCTGATCGTCATGGCGGCGCTGGTCGCCGTGCAGCTGCTGATGGTGGCCGCCTACGTGGCCGAGCGCCGGCAGGCGGCGTCCAACCCCCCGTTCACGCCGCTGCTCGGCCAGATCGCGGCGCTGGCCAAGCTGATGGAGCGCGTCGGGCCGCAGGAGCGCGCCTTGGCCCTGGCGGCGAGCGCCAATCCGGGGTTCCTGCCCCGGCTCGTCGACGCCCCGCCCGGCTTCAGGACGCCGGCGATGCTGCGTCCCGCGGTGCGCAGGGTGCGGGCGCTGGCCGGGCTGGGGCCGGACCGGGCCGTCGCGCTCACCCTCATCGCCGGCGAGCGGCGCGGGAGCCAGCCGGTGCACCGGCTGCGGGATCTGGTGGGCGCGCGGCTTCTCGCCGTGATACAGCTTGCCGACGGCCGCTACCTGGAGGTGACGGCGGGCGGTGACCTCACGGTGCGCCTCATGGGGCTTCCGGTGGGGCTGCTGGCCGGCATCCTGGGCTTCCTGGTCGCCATCGCCGCCTTGATCGCGGTGCGGCGCGAGACGCGGCCTCTCTCGGACCTCGCCGACGCGGTGGGCCGCTTCGGCGCCGCGCTGGAGCCCCAGACCGTGCGCGAGCGCGGCGCGCCGGACGTGCGGGCGGTGATCGGCGCCGTGAACGCGATGCAGGCCCGCATCGCCGATCTGGTGCGCACGCGCACGCTGGTCCTCGGCGCCATCAGCCACGATCTGCGCACCTATCTCACCCGCCTGCGCCTGCGGCTGGAGCTGCTGCCGGAAGGGCCGCAGGTGGAGAAGGCGCGGGACGACCTGGACGGCATGCGCGCTTTGGTCGAGGACGCGCTTGCCTTCGCCCGCGCCTCCTTCTCCTCGGCCTCCGACGAGCGGGTGGACCTCGCCCGCGTCGCCCGCGCGGAATGCGAGGCCCGCCGCGCCCAGGGGGCGGCGGTGACGCTCGCGGGCGCCGATGCGCCGCTGGAGGTGCGCGGCTCCCCGGCGGCGCTCGCCCGCGTCGTCGCCAACCTCGTGGGCAATGCCATCGCCTATGCCGGCGCCGCCGAGGTGCGCCTCGCCGCCGAGGACGGCGAGGCGCTGCTGGTGGTGGAGGACCGCGGGCCGGGCATCCCGGCGGCCGAGCGGTCGGCGGTGTTCGAGCCGTTCTATCGGGTCGAGCCCTCGCGCAACCGCGAGAGCGGCGGCGCGGGCCTCGGCCTCACCATCGTGCGGCAAATTGTCGAAGGCCATGGCGGCACCGTCGCGATCTAGGATCGGCAAGGCGGCGGGGCGCGTCTGGTCGTGCGCCTGAAGGCGGTACCCGCGGCGGGCGCGGCCTGAGGCTTTCGCATGGCCGCGCGGTCGGCTAACCCTCGCCGGGCGCGCTGCCGCGTTCCGGATGCCAAGATGCCCGAGACCCTGCTCTTCCACAGCGACTACGACGATGCCGCCGCCTGGGCCGGCGCGCTGAAGCGCGAGCTGCCCGACCTCGACATCGCCGTCTCGACGCAGGCCTTCGATCCGGCGGCGGTGCGCTACGCGCTGGTGTGGCAGCCGCCGACAGGCTTCTTCGCGCCGCTCGCGAACCTCGCTCTGGTCACCAATCTCGGCGCCGGCGTCGACGCGCTGGTGGGGCGGGCCGACCTGCCGGGCGTGCCCGTGACCCGCATCTGCGATCCCGAGATGGCGCGCATGATGGCGTCCTTCGTGCTGATGGCGGTGCTGCGCCACGCCCGCGACCTGCCGCAGCTGGAGCAAGCGCGCCGGGAGCGGCGCTGGCACTGGGTCAATCCGCGCACGGCGGGCGAGATCACGGTCGGCATCCTCGGCCTCGGCGAATTGGGCGCGCGGGCGGCGCGCGAGGTGGCCGGACAGGGCTTCCGGGTGAAGGGCTGGTCGCGCTCGCCCAAGGCCCTCACCGGCATCGAGGCGCTGCACGGGCTCGGGGCGCTGGACGGCTTCCTGGCCGACGTGGAGATCCTGGTGGTCATGCTGCCGCTCACGCCGGAGACGCGGCACGTGCTCGACGCCCGGCGTCTGGCGCTGCTGCCGAAGGGCGCGAAGCTGGTGAACGTGGCGCGTGGGCCGGTGGTGGACGAGGAGGCCCTGATCGCGGCGCTGCGCTCGGGGCACCTGGAGAGCGCCACGCTCGACGTGTTCGAGGCGGAGCCGCTGCCGCGGGAGAGCCCGCTCTGGGAGATGGAGAACGTGCTCATCACCCCGCACCTCGCCTCGGTGGCGATCCCCGCCAGCGCCGCGGCGCAGATCGCCGAGAACATCCGCCGCCTGAGGCGCGGCGAGGCCCCCTTGTTCCAGGTGGAGGCGGGGCGCGGCTACTGAGCGCCGGTGCCGAGGGCCTCGGCGGCCAGAAGCGCCTCGATCGCGGCCACCGTCCCCGCGGCGCGCACCGCGCCGCGCTCGATCCAGAGCGCCCGGTCGGCGATGGCGCGGGTGAAGGCGAGGTTCTGCTCGCTGACCAGGATCGACAGGCCCTCGGCCTTCAGCGCCGCCACCGCCTTCGCCATCTCGGCGACGATGCGCGGGGCGAGGCCTTCGGACGGCTCGTCCAGCAGCAGCACCGCCGGATTGCCCATGAGCGTGCGGGCGAGGGTGAGCATCTGCTGCTCGCCGCCGCTCATGGCGCCGCCGCGCCGGTGGCGCATCTCGGCGAGGTTGGGGAACATGGCGAACAGCCGCGCCTCGGTGAAGGGCGCCAGGCCCGGGCGCGGCGGCCGGCGGCCGGTCTCCAGGTTCTCCAGCACCGTGAGGTCGGTGAAGACGCGGCGGTCCTCGGGCACGTAGCCGAGGCCGAGCCGGGCGCGCTCGAAGGCGGGAAGGCGGGAGACGTCGCGGCCGCCGAGGCGCACCGTCCCGCTCGCCGGGACGAGGCCCATGATGGCCTTGAGCGTGGTGGACTTGCCCGCCCCGTTGCGGCCCACCAGGGCCAGCACCTCGCCCGGCGCCAGCGCCAGCGAGACCCCGAACAGTACCTGCGCCTTGCCGTAGGCGGCGGCGAGGCCGTCGGCCTCGAGCGTCATCCCGGCCGTCATGGCACCGCCTCCTCGCCGAGATAGACCGCGCGCACCTTCGGGTCGCGCCGGATCGCGTCGGGCGTGCCGGCGGCGATCAGGGCGCCGCGGTCGAGCACCAGGATGCGGTCGGCGTGGCCGAACACCGCCTCCATGTCGTGCTCGGTGAACAGCACGCCGATGGCGCGGGCGCGGGCGACGTCGCGGGCGAGCCGCATGAGATCGGCGCGCTCGGCCCGCGCCATGCCGGCGGTGGGCTCGTCCATGAGCAGGAGGCGCGGCGCGTTGCCGAGCGCCAGCGCCAGCTCCAGCCGCTTCACGTCGCCATAGGCGAGCTCGCCCGCCGGCCGGTCGGCGGCGCCGGCGAGCCCCACCTGGCCGAGCAGCGCGTCGGCCTCGGCGCGGTGGCGGCGGTCGGCGCGGCCGAGCAGCCGGAACGCCGCGCCGGCGCGCGAGAGCAGCGCCGTCTGCACGTTCTCGCGCACGCTCAGGGACGGGAACGTCGCCGCCACCTGGAAGGTGCGCCCGACCCCGAGCGCGAAGCGGCCGCGCGCCGGAACGCGCGTCACGTCGCGCCCGTCCAGCAGCACCTGCCCGGCATCGGGCCGCACCTGGCCGCCGAGCATGGCGAACAGCGTGCTCTTGCCGGCACCGTTGGGGCCGATCAGCGCCAGCATCTCGCCCGGACCGAGGCAGAACGACAGGCCGCGCACCGCCTCGACGCCGCCATAGGCCTTGGCGAGGCCGCGCGCCTCCAGAAGCGGGGCGCCGGTCGGGGGCGCGCTCATGGCGCCGTCCTCCGCCGCGCCAGCAGGTCGAGCGCGGCGCCGGCGATGCCGCGCGGCGCCGCCACCACCAGCGCCACCACGAGGGCGCCCAGCAGCAGCTTGGAATAGTCCGTGGCGCTGACCAGGACGATGGACAGCAGCTTGTAGAGGATGGCGCCGGGCACCGGCCCGATCACCGTGCCGACGCCGCCCAGCAGCACCATGGCGAGCGCGTCCACCGAGAGCGGGATGCCCAGCACGTCCGGGAACACGCTGCCCTTCAGGAACGCGAACAGCGCGCCCGCCACCCCGGCGAGGGCGCCGGCGACGGCGAAGGCCGTCCATTGCACCCGCTGGCGCGAGAGGCCGAGCGCCTCGGCGCGGGCCGGGTTGTCGCGCACCGCCCGGAGCGCCAGCCCGAAGGGCGAGAAGATCACCGCCCGCAGCAGCGCGACCCCCAGGAGCGCCGCCGCCAGGGCGAGCCAGTAGAAGGCCGCGGGCGAGGCCGCCCAGGCGGCGGGCCAGATGCCGATCAGGCCGTTGTCGCCGCCGGTCACGCCGACCCACTGGAACGCCACCGCCCAGGCGATCTGCGCGAAGGCGAGCGTCAGCATGGCCGAATAGACGCCCGAGAGCCGCACGCAGAACCAGCCGAACGCCACCGCGCCGAGCAAGGCGAGGGCGGGACCGGCGAGGAGGGCGCCGAGCATCGGCGCGCCCGCCTTCACCGCCAGCGCCGCGCCGTAGGCGCCGAGGCCGAAATAGGCGGCGTGCCCGAACGAGGCCATGCCGCCCGCGCCCATGACGAGATGCAGGCTCGCCGCGAACAGGACGAACAGCGCCACCTCCGCCCCCACCGAGAGCGCGTAGGCGCCGCCGGCGAGCGGCAGCATGGCCGCCAGCGCGGCGAGGGCGAGCGCGATCGCCCGCTCGGGCGCCGTGAACGGCCGCCACGGCCGCGCCGCGACCACGAGGGCGCCGCGCTGCTCCGCCTGCGGCCGGCCCAGCAGCCCGTAGGGCCGCGCCACCAGCACCGCCGCCATCACCAGGAACACCAGCACCAGCGAGACCTCCGGCAGCACCAGGATGCCGAAGGCGTTCAGCTCCGACACCAGGAGCGCGGCGAGGAACGCGCCGGGCACCGAGCCGAGCCCGCCGATCACCACCACCACGAACGCCTCGACGATGATCTTGATGTCCATGGTGTGGTGCGCGGTCTCTCCGCGCGGCAATTGCAGCGCCCCGCCCAAGGCGGCGAGGACGATGCCGAGCGCGAACACCGAGGTGAAGAGCCATTTCTGGTTCACGCCCAGCGCCGCCACCATGTCGCGGTCCTGCGTCGCCGCGCGCACCAGGATGCCCCAGCGGGTGCGCTTCAGCGCCAGCGTGAGGGCGAGCAGCACCAGGGGGCCGAGCGCCACCAGGAAGAGATCGTAGGCCGGCACCGCGTGGCCCATCACCTCCACCGCCCCCTTGAGGCCGGGGGCGCGCGCACCCAGGAGGTCCTGCGGCCCGAACAGGAGGACGACGACGTCCTCCATCATCAGCGTCACGCCGAAGGTGGCGAGCAGCTGGAACAGCTCGGGCGCGCGGTAGATGCGCCGCAGCAGCGTCATCTCCATCAGCGCGCCGAGCGCGCCCACCAGCAGCGCCGCCAGGACGATGGCGCCCCAGAAGCCGACCGGCCCGGCCAGCCGCTGCTGCAGCCAGTAGGCCATGTAGGCGCCCAGCATGTAGAACGCGCCGTGGGCGAAATTGACGATCCGCGTGACGCCGAAGATCAGCGACAGCCCGCTCGCCACCAGGAAGAGCGAGCAGGCCGCCGCGAGGCCGGTCAGGAACTGGGCGAGGATGAGGTCCAAGGCGAAGCCCGCTCGTCGCGCCGCGGCGAGGGGGCGGCCCCTCCTCTTGTCCGCTTTACGGCGCCGCATCAAGGGGGCGGGCACCATCAAGGGGAACGGCGAGCGGCGGCGGCCCTCATCGAGGCCGCCGCCGCCCGCGCCATCCCGTCGTCAGCGGCGGCCGCTGCCGGCGCCGCCGCGCGCCCTCACTGCGGGGTGAGGCCGGCTTCCTTAACCGCCTGCATCCATTTCGGATATTCGGCCTTCACGAAGCGGTCGAACTCGTCCGAGGGGCTGAACACCACCGCGAAGCCCATCTGCTCCAGCCGCGTCGCGGTCTCCTGGTCGGCGAGGAACGACTTCACCTTCGCCTCCAGCGCCGCCACCACGGGCTTCGGCATGCCGGCGGGGCCGAACAGGCCGAGCCAGGCGTCGAGGTCGAAGCCGGGCACGGCGACCTCCGAGATGGTGGGCATGTCCGGCAGCTGCTTCAGCCGCGTCGCGCCGGTGGCGGCGAGCGGGCGCACCTTGCCCGCGGCCACCTGGGGCAGCCCCGTCACGGCGTCGGTGATCATCACCGGGATGTGGCCGCCCATGACGTCGTTGAGCCCCTGCACCGTGGTGTTGTAGCGCACCGGCAGCATGTCGATCGCCGCCATGCGGGTGAGGGTGGCGCCGACGATCACGCCGGTGCTGTTGCCGGTGGCGTAGCTGAGCTTGCCGGGGTTCGCCTTGGCGTAGGCGATGAGCTCGGGCAGCGTCTTCGCCGGCACGTTCGGATTGACCACCACGAAGGAATAGATGCCGCCGAGGCGGGCGATGGAGGTGAAGTCCTTCAGCGGATCGTAGGGCACGTTCTTGATGATGCCCTGGGCCGCCGACTGGGTGGTGTTGGTGGTCATGAACAGCGTGTAGCCGTCGGGCTCCGCCTTGGCGACGAAGGAGGCCGCCACGACGCCCTGCGCGCCGGGCTTGTTCTCGACCACGAACGGCTGGCCGAACTGGGCCTGGAGATAGGCGGCGAGCGACCGCGCGAAGCCATCGGTGGCGCTGCCCGGGCCGAAGGGGACGACGATCTTGACCGGGCGGTCCGGATAGTTCGCCTGCGCCGCGCCAATGGGCGCCGCTGCCAGCGCCAGAGCGACGCCGAGCGAGGCGGAAAGTAGCCGCATGAACCTCATCAATGCTCCTCCCTGGTTTGGACGGACCGTGCGCGGGGAGGGCAGGTGGGGGCAATTGAAACGATTCCAGCCTTCGTTGAAGGATTTTCGTCCGGCGGGTATCCGGAGGGTTCCCCGGGGTCCGCAGAAGGGGCCGGCTGGAGGCGGCGCGCCGGCGGTTATTCAATACCGGTGCAGTGCACGCGCGGAGGCACGGCGCGCGCCGCCGGCCGGGGTGGCGATCGCCGTTCCGGGCGCGGCGGGGCCGTCGCGCCGGGCAGCGCCAAAAGCCGCCGCGGCCAACGCTCCGGGGCCGCGCCTGCATCCCTTGCCGGCACGGCGGCGCCTCGATAGCCTGCGCCTGCGCCGCGTTGCGGGAGCCGCGGGCTCGGGCATCAGATGTGCCCGGGGCATGGCGGTCGGACGCAAGATTTCGCCGCTGTGATTTACAGTCGCCGGCCGGCGTCAACTGAAAAAAATTCATCGATACCAGGACGATTATTCTAGCCACCATTCCATCCGGCCACGATGGCGGCGCGCGCGCGACGGAAGCGACGGAAGATCATGAATTTCAGATGTTTATGATCGCGCGCGGCACGCGGATGCGACCGCAAGCGCTGCCCGCCGGGACGTCCGGGGTTTCTTGACTGCGACCTCCTGACCCACTCATTCTTGATATTAATCAAATTCCTAAGAACGGGGCCGAGGGGGAAGACGCCAAGGATGCGGACACGCTTTCCTTCCATGATGAGCCTCAGGGCGTTCGAGGCGGCGGCCCGGCATCTCAGCTTCACGCGCGCCGGCGTGGAGCTGAACCTGACGCCGACCGCCATCAGCCACCAGATCCGCAACCTCGAGGAAACCCTCGGCGCCCGGCTCTTCATCCGCAACAACAATGCCCTGACCCTGACGCGAACGGCCGAGGCCTATCTCAGCTCGGTGCGCTCCGCGATCGTCGAGATCTCCTCCGCCACCAACCGCGCGGCGGACAATTCCGACGAGCGCGTGCTCACCGTGCAATGCCTCGGCACCTTCGCCATCAAGCGCCTGCTGCCGCACCTGCACGACTTCCGCACGCTCTACCCCTCCATCTCCCTGCGCCTGCGCACCACGCAGTGGTTCGAGAACGCGGCGAACTACGACTTCGACGTCGCCATCTGGCACGGCGCGGGCGACTGGGCCGGGGTCAGCGTGGACAAGCTCGGCACCGAGGAGGTGTTCCCGGTGTGCAGCCCGCGCCTGTTCGCCCGCGGGCCGCGCCTGCGCGAGCCCGCCGATCTCGCCGAGCACACGGTGATCCGCACCTCCTCGCTGATCCTGCGCGACGAGTGGCCGTTCTGGCTGGAGGCGGCGGACGTGCCGGGGCTCGAATTCCAGTCCGAGATCGCCTGCGACTACATGATCACCTCGCTCCATGCCGCCATCGACGGGCTCGGGGTCATCCTGGGCCGCTCGGGCGTCGTCGGGCCCGACCTGGAAAGCGGGCGCCTGGTGGAGCCGTTCGGCCTCAGGGCGCGCTCGGCCTTCAGCTACTATCTGGTCACGCCGCACGCCAATGCCGGGGTGAACAAGGTCGCGACCTTCCGCAGCTGGCTGCTCGACCGCCTCAACGAGGCGCCGGCACCGCGCACCTTGAGCGCCTGAGCCCTCCCCGGCCTCCCGTTCCCGCTCCTCGGTCCGGACCGCCGCCCGCGCCCGGAAACGCCGAGGCGCGGCCGCAGCCGCCTTCTTTTGATGGATTTCAAAGTGATTTCAAGGCGTTGATCTCTCGCTGAATTTTGCTCAGCGCCCGTTTCAGAATTCATCGTTGGCGCGAAATCCGGCGATCGCGCACCCATAGCTCGTCAAGAAGATGCGAGCGGAGCGAAAGATGCCCGAGGTGTTCGTCACCACGTCCGACCAACTGCCGGAGGGCGGCCGCGCCACGGTGCGCGCCGGAAAGCACGAGATCGGCGTGATCCGCGCCAAGGGCAAGCTGCACGCCTTCCTGAACCTCTGCCCGCACCAGGGCGGCCCGGTCTGCGCCGGGCTGATGATCCACAAGGTGGAGGAGATCATCGCCGAGGACCACACCTACCAGGGTATGCGCTTCAACGAGGATGTGCTGCACATCGTCTGCCCCTGGCACGGCTGGGAATTCGACATCGAGACCGGCAAGTGCGCGGGCGACGGCGCCGTGGGCCTGCGCCGCTTCACCGCCGTGGAGAGGGACGCCAATGTCTATGTCATCGTCTGAGGTGGCCCGCGCCGCCATGCCGCCTGCTCCGCCCGCCCCCGGCGAGGACGACATCGCCCGCCTGATCGCGCAGCTCAGGGCGGCGGCGACCGGCGACGGCGGGGTCGATTTTCCCGAAAGGGCGCTGAACGAGATCGCCACCCTTCTGGTCCAGATCTGCGGCGCCAAGTTCGATGCCGGGTCGCGGGTCCAGGTGCTGGGCGACGGCGGCGCGGTGAGCGCCACGGCCGTGCTCGTCACGGTCTCGGCGATGATGAAGGCCTCCAACCTCGAAATCTTCGAGCTCGGCATGTGGCAGTCCTGGTCGGGCACCCGCTGAGCGCACGCGCCAAGGAACGCAGAACCATGTATTTCCGCTCCAGCACCCCCGCCTATGACATGAACATCGAGGGCTTCCACACCGGGGAGCACCTCGCCAACGCCCGCGCCCAGGCCGATGCCCGCGGGCTCGACGACGTCCTCGTGGTGGACGTGGATTCGCACCATTACGAGACCGACAACCTGGCCGAGATCCTCGAATACATCGAGGACCCGGCGCTGAAGCAGCTCGCCATCAACACCTATGCCTACAAGGGCGCGACCTCGGTGCTGGTGGACCAGCCGGGCTACCAGGACGGCGGCGGGCGGGTGACGCGCTACATGGAGCGCAAGCACGAGAAGATCGATCTCACCGGCCGGCCGCGCGAGGTGGAGCAGACCCTGCGCTGGATGGATGCGCTGAGCGTCGACTATGCCTGCCTGTTCCCGACCCCCATGCTGTTCCTCGGCCTGCACCCGCAGCACGAGGTCGAGGTGGGCATGGCGCGCGCCTACAATCGCTGGCTGACCGAGAACGTCACGCCCACCTGCAAGCGGCTGAAGACCATGCTCTATCTGCCGTTCAACGACCCCGAGGCCACCTACCGGATGGTGAAGGAGTTCGGCGGCCGGGAAGGGGTGATCGGCTTCATGGTGGTCTCGACCCGCTACAAGCCGGTCTACGACAACGCCTACATGAAGACCTACGCGCTGCTGGAGGAGATGGGCCTGCCGCTCTCCTTCCATGCCTCCTACCACTGGAACGACCAGCTGGTCTCGCTCACCAACCGCTTCATCACCGCCCATGCGGTGGGCTTCACCTTCTTCAACGCGGTGCACTGCGCCAACTGGGTCATCAACGGCCTGCCCGAGCGCTTCCCGAAGCTGAAGGTGATCTGGATCGAATCCGGGCTCGCCTGGGTGCCGTGGCTGATGCAGCGGCTCGACAACGACTTCCGCATGCGCACCTCGGAGGCGCCGTCGCTGAAGCGGCTGCCGAGCGACTACATGCGCGAGATGTACTACACCACCCAGCCCATGGAGATGGTGAACAACATGGAGGCGCTGGAGCTCACCTTCAAGATGATCAATGCGGATACGCAACTGCTCTATTCATCCGACTATCCGCACTGGGACATGGACCTGCCGAGCACCATCTGGGACCTGAAGTTCCTCTCCGAGCAGTCGAAGCGCAACATCCTCGGCCTGAACGCCAAGCGCATCTTCAACCTGGATATCTCCGACCGCTTCCCGGCGCAGGCCCAGGCGCCCGGCGCGATGGCGCCGGCGAAGTAGGCAGGCAGGAGCGGCGGCGGCCGGCCCGTCATGGGTCATGCCCCGGCTTGTCCGGGGCATCCACCTGATCGCCCATGCCGCGCTCCGAAGCAGAGCACCGCGCGCGCCACGGCGGATCCCCCGGACGAGCCGGGGGATGACGGGCCGAACGGCAGGTTTCGCCCGTCGACGCGAGGCGGGACGGACCGCCGATCAGACCGGGCGGCGGTCGTCGATGGTCTTGGCGTCCGCCGGCAGGGTTCCCGGGGCGAGCAAGGCGAGGCGCCCGCGCAGCTTGGTGGCGGCGCGCAGGTCCTCCAGCAGCGCCTCCTGCGACAGGACCATACCATCCGGGATTTCGACCTCCAGAAGCATGTCGTCCTGGTCGCCGACGCGGTCCACCACGAGGCGCGCCCTGGCCACCGCCGGATGCTTCCTCACCGCCGCCGTCACCTGGACCGGGTGGACGAACATGCCGCGGATCTTCGTCACCTGGTCGGCGCGGCCCATCCAGCCCTTCAGGCGCATATTCGTTCGGCCGCAAGGGCTTAGGCCCGGAAGCGCGGCCGAGAGGTCGCCGGTGGCGAAGCGGATCAGCGGATAGTCGGCGTCGAACAGGGTGACCGCCACCTCGCCCACCTCGCCCTCCGCCTCCACCGGATCGCCGGTGCCGGGGCGCAGGATCTCCACCAGGCAGCCCTCCTCGACGATCATCCCCTCCTCGGCCTCGCTCTCATAGGCGACGAGGCCGAGATCGGCGGTGCCGTAGCACTGGCGCGCGGTGATGCCGGCGGCCTTCAGCTCGGCCCGGTGGGCGGGCAGGAACGCCTCGCCCGTCACCAGAGCCTTCTTCAGCGAGGAGATGTCGGCGCCGGTCTCGCGCGCCTTGTCCACCAGGATCTTGAGGAAGGAGGGGGTGCCGCCATAGCCCTGGGGGCGGATGTCGGCGATGGCACGCAATTGCAGGTCGGTCTGGCCGACCCCCGCCGGCACCACCGCGCAGCCGAGCGCGTGGGCGCCGCTCTCGATCATCGAGCCGGCCGGGGTCAGGTGGTAGGAGAAGGAATTGTGGACGATGTCGCCGGTGCGGAATCCGGCCGCGAACAACCCCCTGGCGAACCTCCAGAAATCCGGCCCGTGACCCTCGGGATCGTAGATCGGCCCGGGCGACATGAAGATGCGGGCGAGCCTGCCGGGGGCGACCGCGTTGAGGCCGCCGAAGGGCAGGCTCCTCGGCTGGATCTCCAGGAGGTCCGACTTGCGGGTGACCGGGAGCTGCGCCAGCGCCGCGCGGGAGGTGACGGCGGCCGGGTCCACGTCCTTGAGGAGCGCGCCGAAATAGGCCGACTTCGCCTTGGCATGGGCGATCTGGGCCGGCAGCGCCTCCATGAGGGCAGCCTCGCGTGCCTCGAGGGAGCGGGTCTCGCTGGCGTCGTAGTGGCGGTTCGGATCGGTCATGGTCGGGCTCGCATCACAAGCTGGCCGGAGGGCAAAACAGGGATTCTCGCTGCCGTCATGCCCCGGCTCGTCCGGGGCATCCACTTATCCGTGCCGGAACGCTTCGACACCACGCGCCGGCCTCGCCGCAAAGTGGATCGCCCGGACGCGCCGGGCGATGACGGTGGCAGATGAAACCGGCGCGACGACATGACGGCACGAACCCTCAGCCGTCGTCCGGTCAGCTCTACAGCCACCTTTTCCGGCGCTTGAAGCTCTTGAGGTTCTTGAAGGACTTGCGCTCCTCGCCGCCGCCCTGGCCGAGGTAGAACTCCTTCACGTCCTCGTTGGACTGCAGCGCCGCCGCCGTCCCGTCCAGCACGATCTTGCCCTGCTCCATGATGTAGCCGTAGTCCGCCACCGAGAGCGCGACGCGCGCGTTCTGCTCCACCAGCAGGATTGTGACGCCGAGGTCCCGGTTGAGCTTGCGGATGATGGAGAACACCTCCTTCACCAGCAGCGGCGACAGGCCCATGGAGGGCTCGTCCATGAGGATCAGCTTGGGGCGCGCCATCATGGCGCGGCCGATGGCCAGCATCTGCTGCTCGCCGCCGGAGAGGTAGCCGGCAAGGCCCGTGCGCTCCTTGAGGCGCGGGAAGTATTCATAGACGCGCTCGATGTCGCTCTTCACCTCGTTGTCGCGCCGGGTGAAGGCGCCGAGACGCAGATTCTCGAGGCAGGTCATGTCGGCGATGATGCGCCGGCCCTCCATCACCTGGAAGATGCCGCGGCGCACGATCTTGTCCGGCTCGATGCCGTTGATCTTCTCGCCGAGGAACGTGATGTCGCCGCGGGTGATCTCGCCGTCCTCGGACTTCAGGAGGCCCGAGATGGCCTTCAGCGTGGTCGACTTGCCGGCGCCGTTGGAGCCGAGCAGCGCCACCACCTGGCCCTGCGGCACCTTCAGCGACAGGCCGCGCAGCACCAGGATGACGTCGTTGTAGACCACCTCGATATTGTCCACCGAGAGCAGGGTCTGCGGCGCCGCCTCGGCGGCGGGATCGATCTTCAGTGCGGCATCGGCCATGGCATCCATCCTTGTCCTGCCGTCATCCCCCGGCCTGTCCGGGGGGCCACCCCACGGCGCGCCCTGCCTTGGAAGGGGCACCGCGGAGGTGGAGGCGTGGATGCCCCGGCCAAGCCGGGGCATGACGTTGCTCAGGGAGGCGGGCTGGGGCCCGCCCCCGTTCCTCACCAGCCCTGGAGCTCGGTCTTGCGCGGCAGGTCGATGGTGGCGACCTTGTCCAGCTTGATGACGCCGCTCTTCACCAGCTCGGCCACCGAGGCGTCGGTCGGGCCGTTGACCACGGCGCGGTAGAGGTCGACGCTGGTGGTGGGGCGGTGGTCGGTGGCGGTCCAGGTGGACGGCTTGCAGACGCCCTCGGTGCCCTTCGGCACCCAGTCCTTCTTCTGGTACATGCCGTCGCGGATCTTCACGCCGCTGACGCCGCCGTTCTTGTCCGCCCACTCCATGGCCTCCTTCATGTAGAGGGCGGTGCAGATGGCGGCGAGATAGTGCACCGGCCGATAGGCGGTGCCCGACGAGTCGGAGTTCTTGGAGATGTCCTTCATGGTGGCAAGGCCTGGCGCGCTGCCGGACCAGGTCACGGCGGTGCGCACCGGGAACACCACGCCGTTGGCGGCGTCGCCCGCCGCCTTGGCGGCGTTCTCGTCCATGCCCCACACGTTGCCGAAGAACTGCACGTCCACGCCCGCGGTCTTGCAGGCCTTCAGCACCGAGATGTTGGAGCCGGCGGTGTTGCCGAGATAGGCGTAGTTGGCGCCGGATTGCTTCAGCGTCAGGCACTGGGGCGTGTAGTCGCCGGGGGTGAGCGCGAAGGTGATGGGGTCGAGCACCTCGAAGCCCAGCTCCTTGGCGTAAGCCTCGGCGGCCGCCTTGGGCGAGTTCGGGAACGGGTGGTTGGCGCCCATGTGCACCCACTTGGGCTTGCCGGGCTTGCCCTTCTTCTTCCAGTCGTCGGCGGCCCACTGCACCATGGCGCGGGCGGCGTCAGAATAGGACGGGCCGTAGAAGAAGTTGAACGGCGCGGCGCGCTCGCTCTTCTCGTTCACCTTGCCCTTGGGGTCGGTGAGCGAGGCGGAGTAGGAGGCGGAGAAGTAGGGCACCTCCTCCTTGGTCACCATGGCGACCAGCGCCTCGGTGTCGGCGGTGCCCCAGCCCTGGATGGCGACCACCTTGTCGGAGCCCACCCACTTCTTGAAGGCGGCCAGCGCGCGCGGCACCTGGTAGCCGTATTCGTTGAAGTCGGAATTGATCTTCTTGCCGTTCACGCCGCCATTGGCGTTGATCCAGGCGATGGTGTCCTGAATGCCCTGGCCGTAGGGCTGGCCCACGTCCGAGGTGCCGCCCGAATAGTCGGCGAGGTGGCCGATATTGATGCTCTGGGCGACGGCCGGTCCGGCGGCGGCGAGCGCCAGCGCGGACACGAGCGACAACGCGATCTTCTTCATGTGGGTCTCCTTGGTTGGTCCTCTTGTGGGCGCGAGGGTCTTTCCGCCCCCGTCGCCCGGGTTGGTCCTTCGGTCAGTACGAGAACGGGTAGAGCTTCCAGTAGGCCTTGATGAGCCGCCAGCGGTGGGCGAGGCCGTCCGGCTCGAAGATCAGGAACAGGATGATGGTGGCGCCGATCAGCATCTCGCGCATGTAGGTGATGCCGTCCTTCAGGTGCAGCACCTGGTCGATGGTGCTGCCCTGCAGCGCGCTCGCCAGCATGCCCGTCAGTTCCGGCAGCAGCACCATGAAGATGGTGCCCATCAGCGAGCCCATGATGGAGCCGAGCCCGCCGATGATGATCATGCCGAGGAACTGGATCGAGAACAGGATGTCGAGCCCCTCCACCGACATGAAGCCGATATAGTGGGCATAGAGCGCGCCGCCGATGCCGGCGTAGAAGGACGAGATGCCGAATGCCATGGTGCGGTACTTGGTCAGGTTCACGCCCATCATCTCGGCCGAGAGATAGTGGTCGCGCACCGCGATCAGCGCCCGCCCGTCGCGGGTGCGCATCAGGTTGGTGGCGCCGAGATACATCACCACCACGAAGAACAGCACCACGTAGAAGTAGCGCTGGTCGCCGGAGAGGTCGTAGCCGAACAGCTCGAACGGCGGCGCCATAGCGCCGTGCGTGCCGCCGGTGAACCACTCGGCGCGCACGAAGAAGTCCTGCAGGATGAACTGCGCCGCGAGCGTGGCGATGGCGAGGTAGAGCCCCTTCACCCGCGCCGCCGGCAGGCCGAAGATGAGGCCCACGATGGTGGTCCACAGCCCCGCCAGCACGATGGCGATCGGCACCGGCACGCCCTTGTTGGCAAGGTACGCTGAGGCGAAGCCGCCGAAGCCGAAGAACACCGCGTGGCCGATGGAGATCTGCCCCGAGAAGCCCACCAGGATGTTCAGCCCCAGCGCGGCGATGCCGAGATAGCCGATCTGGATCATCAGGCTCAGCACGTAGCGCGACAGGAACAGCGGCGCGAAGCACAGGGCGACGATCGCCAGCACCACGAAGATCAGGGTGAGGCGGGTGGAGAAGATGGTCTGGTCGGCCCGATACGAGGTGCGGTAGTCGCCGCACGGGCGCATGGAGGTCATGGCCATGGTCTCAGACCCTCTCGATGTCGCGGGTGCCGAACAGCCCGTAGGGCTTGATCATCAGGATCAGGATCAGGGCGTAGAAGGGCGCGATCTCGTAGAGGTTGCCCCACTTGAGATACTGGCTGTCCACGAACTGGGCGAGGTTCTCCAGCAGGCCGACGATGAGGCCGCCCACCACCGCGCCGAAGACGCTGTCGAGGCCGCCGAGGATCACCGCCGGGAACACCTTGATGCCGAAGAAGGATAGCGCGGAGGAGACGCCGTTGACGATGCCCACCACCACGCCGGCGACCGCCGAGACCGCCGCCGAGATGCCCCAGGAGAGCGCGAACACCTGCCGCACCGAGATGCCGAGCGACTGCGCCACCTGCTGGGAGAAGGCGGTGGCCCGCATGGCGAGGCCCATCTTCGAATACTTAAAGAACCAGGCGAAGCCGGCCATGATGGCGAGGCTCACCCCGGTGGACATCAGGTAGGCGGTCTGCACCTGGAGGCCGAGAATGTTCACCTGCGCCACCGGGAAGATGGGCGGGAACGGCTGGGCGAAGGTGCCGAACATCCACTTCATCAGCGCCTGGAAGAAGATCGAGAGGCCGATCGTCACCATGATGACGGAGATGATGGGCTCGCCGATGAGCGGGCGCAGCACCACCATCTGCACCAGGATGCCGAACACCATCATGAAGGCGATGGCGATCAGGAAGCCCCAGAAGAAGGGGATGTCCCATGCGGTGAGGAGCCACCAGCACACCCAGGCGCCGATCAGCAGGAACTCGCCCTGGGCGAAGTTCACCACCTGGCTGGCCTTGTAGATGAGCACGAAGCACATGCCGACCACGCCGTAGAGCGTGCCGATGATGAGCCCGTTGATGATGAGCTGGACGAGGAGCTGGGACTGCATCAGACGCTCCCGATGAAAGCCCTCTCCCGCTTGCGGGGGAGAGGTGGGAGGGGGAAGGGGCGAAAGGGTTCGAGAGCGGCGGCGCGTCGGGGGGTGGCCGGCCCCCTCCCCACCCCTCCCCCGCAAGCGGGAGAGGGAGTTCGCGGCGGCGAAAGGGATCGTCTCATCACGCCGCCCTCCGCTTGGCTTCGGAGGCGGCGGTGCCGGCGCGGGTGTCGAGCTCGATCACGTCGAGCTTGGTCTTGATGCGCTGCTTGGTGCCGTCCTGGAAGGTGATGGTGGTGTCCACGTCGATCACCTTCTCGCCGGCATACATGGCGTCGATGATGGTGCCGTAGCGCTCGTTGATGACGCCGCGGCGCACCTTCCGCGTGCGCGTCAGCTCGCCGTCGTCCGCGTCCAGCTCCTTGTAGAGCAGCAGGAAGCGGGAGATGCGCTGCTTCTCGGCCAGGGTCGTGTTCACCTCCTCCACCTCCTTGCGCAGCAAGGCGATGACCTCGGGCTTCGAGGACAGGTCGGTGTAGGTGGTGAAGGCGATGCGGTTCTTCTCCGCCCATTTCGAGACGATGGAGAAGCGGATGCAGATGATGGCGGCAAGGCTCTCGCGGGCATCGCCGAGGATCACCGCCTCGGCCACATAGGGCGAGAACTTCAGCTTGTTCTCGATGTATTGCGGCGAGAAGCGGTCGCCCTGGGCGGTCTTGGCCATGTCGCGCACGCGGTCGATCACGACCAGGTGGCCCTTGTCGTTGAAGTAGCCGGCGTCGCCGGTGCGCATCCAGCCTTCTTCCGCGAACGACTTGGCGGTCTCCTCCTCGTTGCGGAAATAGCCGGTGAACATGTTGGGGTGGCGGGTGACCACCTCGCCGAGCCCGTTCTTGTCGGGATCGTCGATGCGGATCTCCACTCCCTCCATGGGCACGCCCACGGTGTCGAAGTCCACGTCGGCCGCCTCGTGCAGGGTGTAGGCGCCGAGCAGCTCGGTCTGGCCGTAGAGCTGGCGCATGGGAACGCCGAGCGCGAGGAAGAAGCGGAAGGTGTCGGGCCCGAGCGCCGCGCCGCCGGTGGCGGCCGATTTCAGGCGCGTGAAGCCGAGCCGGTCGCGCAAGGCGCGGAACAGGATGAAATCCGCGAGCGCCGAGCGCTGGCCCCGCTCCAGCGCCTTGAGGCCGAGCGCCATGCCGAAGTGGAACATGGCGCGCTTGAGGCGCGAGGCGTCCATCATGCGGGCGCGCACGTCGGCGGCGATCTGCTCCCACACGCGCGGGGCGAACAGCACGAAGGTGGGGCCGATCTCGCGCATGTCGGCCATCATGGTCTCCGGCTCCTCGACGAAGTTCACCTTCATGCGGGAGAGGAGCGCCTGGCCGAAGGCATAGATCTGCTCCATGATCCAGGGCATCTGGAGCACGCTCACATACTCGTCGTCGGGACCGCGCGGGTCCATGGCGAGGTAGGCCTTGCAGTGGCGCAGCAGCGACCCGCCGGTGAGCATGGCGAGTTTGGGATGGGAGGTGGTGCCGGAGGTGGTGCACAGGATGGCGACGTCGTCGCCGCTGCCTGCCGCCACCATCTCCGCATAGGCCGAGGGCGCCGCCGCGGCGCGGGCGCGGCCCTGCTCCTCCAGGCTCTCCAGCGAGACGAGGCGGGGATCGTCATACTTGCGGATGCCGCGCGGGTCGGAATAGACGATGTGCCGGACGGTGGGAATCTTCTCCTCGAGCTGGAGCAGCTTGTCCACCTGCTCCTCGTCCTCGGCGAACACCACGGCGACGTCCGCATAGGTGATGAGATAGGCCACCTCGTCGGCGAGCGCGTCGCGGTAGATGCCGAGGCTCATGCCGCCGAGCGCGTGGCCGGCGATCTCGCCCATCAGCCATTCCGGGCGGTTGTCGCCGAGCAGCGCCACCACGTCGCCGCGGGCGACGCCGAGGACGGTGAGGCCGAGGGCGATGTGCCTCACCCGCGTCGCCACCTCGCCCCAGGTGTAGGCGTTCCAGATGCCGAGGTCCTTCTCGCGCAGCCAGATGTCGCCGCCGTGCTCGGCGGCGTGCAGCTCCAGCAGTTTCGGCAGGGTGTCGTAGCGGGTGATGTCGGGCAGGGTCATCGCGCGGCCCTCACGCCAGCTCGTCTTCGCCGACGGCCGCGCCGTCGAGCTCCAGGTCGTCCTCGCCGAGATAGGCCTTGCGCACGTTCTCGTTGGCGAGCACGTCGGCCGGCAGGCCTTCCGCGATCTTTCGGCCGAAATCGAGCACCATCACCCGGTGCGAGATGTCCATCACCACCCCCATGTCGTGCTCGATCATGACGATGGTCATGCCCCACTCCTCGTTGAGGTCAATGATGTAGCGGGCCATGTCCTCCTTCTCCTCGAGGTTCATGCCCGCCATGGGCTCGTCGAGGAGGATGATCTTCGGCTCCAGCGCCACCGCGCGGGCGAGCTCCACGCGCTTCCTGAGGCCGTAGGAGAGCGTGCCGGCGGTGGCCTTGCGCACGTGCTGGATCTCCAGGAAGTCGATGACGTTCTCGACCGCCTTGCGGTGCTCCAGCTCTTCCTTCTGGGCACCGCCGATCCAGTAGACGGCGCCGGAGAAGAAGTTGTTCTTCAGCAAGTGGTGGCGCCCGACCATGATGTTGTCGAGCACGCTCATGTGGCTGAACAGCGCGAGATTCTGGAATGTGCGGCCGATGCCAATGGCGGCGCGCTTGTTCGGCTTCAATCTTGTGATGTCGCGGCCTTCGAACCGCACCCGCCCCTCCGTGGGCGAATAGCGGCCCGAGATGCAGTTCAGCATGGAGGTCTTGCCGGCGCCGTTGGGGCCGATGATGGAGAACAGCTCGCCCGACTTGACGTGGAAGCTCACCTCGGAGAGCGCCTTGAGGCCTCCGAACCGCAGGGAGATGT
The DNA here is from genome assembly GCF_043194795.2 of Xanthobacter pseudotagetidis. Lineage (NCBI taxonomy): Bacteria > Pseudomonadati > Pseudomonadota > Alphaproteobacteria > Hyphomicrobiales > Xanthobacteraceae > Xanthobacter > Xanthobacter pseudotagetidis. The sequence goes on from NZ_CM195534.1 coordinate 778,266, forward strand.
TGTCCACGTCCAGGATGGCGTGCGCATCGGCACGCGCCTGCGGAACCACGTTCGTGGTGCTCAAGCCGTCCTCCCTATGTGTCCCGGAGGTTCGGCCGTGCCGCCCTCCATGTGGCGCCCCGCATGTCGCGTTGGCTCGGCGCCTGCCCGATCATCACGTCGGGCTTCAGGAAACAATCAAGCGTTCTTTTTTATTCTGGTCAAGCGGCATTTCTTGTCGCAGGATGCCCTTGCGTGCCGGCGCCTCAGACTTCAGTCTAAGGCATTCCGATCCCACGCGCGGTTGCGCTCCGGGCGCAATCCAATCACCACCCAGGGGCCGCAGCAAGGCCGGGGATCGACGTTGAAGAGGCAGACGCTGAAGAGGCCATGGCGCGCACCATCGGATCAAACGGCGCCCGCACCGCCGAGGCCATCCGCCAGGCGGGCGTGAAGCTCATCTACCGGCACGGCTACGAGGCCATGAGCCTGCGGCAGCTGGCGGCCGAGGTGGGGCTTCAGTCGGGCTCGCTCTACAAATATTTCGACAACAAGCAGTCCCTGCTGTTCGACATCGTGCGCGAGCACATGGCGGACCTGCTGGCCAAGGCAGAAGCCGACCTCGCCGGGATCGACGATCCCATGGCGCGGTTGAAGGCGTTTTCGGCCTTCCATCTGCGCTACCACATGCAGCGCATGGCCCATGTCTTCATCGCCAACATGGAGATCCGGAGCCTCGACGACGACCACCGCGCCATGGTGGTGGGCCTGCGCCGGCGCTACGAGAACCTGCTCGAGGACACGCTGCGCGAGGGGGCGCAGGCCGGCGTGTTCAAGATCACCGAGCCGAAGGTCGCCACCTACGCCATCATCTCCATGCTCACCGGCATCTGCATGTGGTACCGGCCCGGCGGCCGGCTCAGCCAGGACCAGCTGGTGGACATCTATACCGGCCTGGTGGTGGACGGCGTGACCGGGCCGCAGGGGGTGCCGGTGAAGGCCGACAAGCACCGCGCGCTGGTGTGAGGCCGGGGCGTTCGGGCTTTCTGTCCCCATGTGCCGACGCTGCTTGTTTGGCGCGCGATCGCCGCTTGTCACCTTCCGCCCTTGCGGGGGAGGGCAGGGCGGGGAGTACCAGCCTTTCCAACAGCGCGCCTCAGCCGCTTGAGGCGCGGCGCCCCCACCCCTGTCCCTCCCAACAAGGGGGAGGGGAGCCCCGCCGCTTGCCATCTCCGCTTGGCCGGCCCATATAGGGGCCGGGAGGTTGGCGGTGGACGAGCCACTCGCCAACCGGGTCAGGTCCGGAAGGAAGCAGCCCCAACGAGCCCGGTCTCGGGTCTTCGTCCAGCCTCCCACCCTTCACAGTCTTCGCGCCGAGGGTCCGACGCGCTGGCGTCGGTGCTCCTCTCGCAGCCGGTGGCCGCCGCCGCGAGGCGCAGGCGCTGCTCAGCTCGGGGGAGTTGGCGCATGTGGGCGAGCCTCGTTCTGACCTTGGACGCATTCACGGGGATCGAGGGGCACACGGCCTAGGACCTCGGAATCTTCAAGACCGAGGACGGCTGCAAGGCCGCGCTCGCCAAGGCGGTGCCCGCGACGCTCAAGCCCGATGACCTGCGCGGCTTCAATGACGGCTACATCCGCTATGCCTGCGTGCGGATCGTGCATGCGGAGCTGTTCTTCGAGGCCGAATAGGGAGGCCAAGTAGGCCGCGCGCTGGCGCACCGGCCATGTGGCATTGGGCCTGCCGCCCGTGCGATGCTATGAAGGCGCCATGAGCTCCGACGACACCGAGGACATGCCGGCTCTCGATCTGGGAGCGCAGCCGGCGGCACCAGATGCCGGTCGCGCGCCCGCGCCCTACCGGGTGCTTGCCCGCAAGTACCGGCCGCAGAATTTCGAGGACCTGATCGGCCAGGAGGCGATGGTGCGCACGCTGCGCAACGCCTTCGCCTCGGGCCGCATCGCCCAGGCCTACATCCTCACCGGCGTGCGCGGGGTGGGCAAGACCACCACCGCCCGCATCCTCGCCCGCGCGCTCAACTACGAGCCGGCGGACGGCGCCCCCGGCGGGCCGACGCTGGACCTCTCCGCCTTCGGCCGCCACTGCCGCGACATCGTCGAATCGCGCCATGTCGACGTGATGGAGATGGACGCCGCCTCCAACACCTCCATCAACGACATCCGCGAGATCATCGAGAGCGCGCGATACCGGCCGGTGATGGCGCGCTACAAGGTCTACATCATCGACGAGGTGCACATGCTCTCCACGGCGGCCTTCAACGGGCTGCTGAAGACGCTGGAGGAGCCGCCCGAGCATGTGAAATTCATCTTCGCCACCACCGAGATCAGGAAGGTGCCGGTCACCGTGCTCTCGCGCTGCCAGCGCTTCGACCTGAGGCGCGTGGAGGCGGGCGAGCTCGCCGCGCACCTCTCCGGCATCTGCGCCAAGGAAGGCGTGACGATCGAGCCGGAGGCGCTCGCCATCGTCGCGCGGGCGGCGGAGGGCTCGGTGCGCGATTCGCTCTCGCTGCTCGACCAGGCCATCGCCCATGGCGGCGGCAGGGTGAGCGCGGAAGAGGTGCGGCGCCTGCTGGGCCTCGCCGACAAGGGGCGCGTCATCGACCTGTTCGAGGCGCTCATGAAGGGCGAGATGGCACGGGCGCTCGGCGAGTTCCGCGACCAGTACGACGCCGGCGCCGACCCGGCGGTCATCCTCACCGACCTTGCCGAGTTCACCCACCTCGTCACCCGCCTCAAGATCGTGCCCCAAAGCGCCGAGGACGCGGCCTTGGTGGAGGCCGAGCGCCTGCGCGGCGCCGAGATGGCGCAGGCCCTGTCCATGCGCGTGCTGGCGCGTGCCTGGCAGATGCTCACCAAGGGCGTCGGCGAGGTGCAGCAGGCGGCCAAGCCCGCCCAGGCGGCGGAGATGGTGCTGGTGCGCCTCGGCTACGCCGCCGACCTTCCCACCCCCGACGAGGCGCTGCGCCAGCTGCGCGACCAAAGCGGAGGCGACGGGCGCGGACCCGCGGGCGGCGGCGCCGGCGGGCAGGGTGGCGCCATGGCCGCGGCATCGTCCGGCGCAAGGCTCGCGCTCGCCCCGGCGCCGACCTCCGTGCCCGCGCGGGCGCCCGCCATGGCGCGGCCCGAGCCTTCCCGCCCGGTCCCCGCCGTCGCCGGCCCCCGGCTTGCCGACCTCGCGGACGTGGCGCGCCTCTGCGCCGAGAAGCGCGATTTGCTGCTGAAGCACGCGGTGGAGCACCAGCTGCGCCCGGTGCATTTCGAGGACGGCCGCATCGAGGTCTCGCTGGTGCCCGGCGCCCCGGCGACCGTCATCCAGGATCTGTCGCGCAAGCTCTCCGAGTGGACCGGCCGGCGCTGGCTGGTGTCGCTCGCGAACCGAGAGGGCGGGCCGACGCTGGCCGAGGAAGAGCTCGCCCGGAAGGCCGAGCGCGAGGAGGGCATCAGGGCGCACCCGCTGGTGGCCGCCGTGCTCGCCCGCTTCCCGGGCGCCGAGGTGGTGGACGTGCGCTCGCGCGCCGATCCGGCCGACATCGCCGGGGAGGAGGCCCTTCCCCCCATGGAGGAGGACCTCCAGATGGGGCCGGGGCCGGACGACGAGATCGAATATTGACGAACGGAGACGAACGCCGATGCGCGACCTGATGGGCATGATGAAGCAGGCCAAGGAACTCCAGGAGCGCATGCAGCAGATGCAGGCGGAGATGGAGACCATCGAGGTGGGCGGCTCCTCGGGCGGCGGGCTCGTCAGCGTCACCGTCACCGCCAAGGGCGAGTGCAAGGCGGTGCGCATCGATCCCTCGCTGGTGAAGCCGGAGGAGACCGAGATCCTGGAGGACCTCATCGTCGCCGCCCTCGCCGATGCGCGCGGCAAGGCCGAGCGGGTGATGCAGGAGAAGATGCAGGCGCTGACCGGCGGCCTCGCTCTGCCGCCGGGCCTGAAGCTGTTCTGAGGGCGCGCGGGCGGCCAGCGCCCAGGACGCGCCGGCGCGGATCGCCTCAGGGGCGCTCCCAGCGCATCCCCGACAGGCGCGGATCGGCAGCGAAGGCGTCGCGGTCGAAGTCGATCGCCTCGCGCGGGAACTCGCACAGCGCGGCGACGCCGGACGGCCCGAGCCTGAGGTGCCAGGTGCGCCGCTCCGCCGGGGCCGGCGCCGCGAAGGCGCGGCATGACAATACGGCGAGGTTCGCGCCCGCGCCGGGGTCGCGGACGGATTCGTATCGCAGGACGTCCGCGCCGGCCGCGCGCGCCGCCTCGGCGAGCGACTGGCAGGGCTCGTAGCCGACCGGATCGGTCCACGCAGCGCGGTCGCGGTCGAGGGGCGGGGCGGTCAGGTCGAGATGCCGCGCCGTCGCGAGATCCGCGGCAAACGCCGTGTATTGGCCCGCGCTCGCCGGCCACGGCGTATCCGGCGATTCCGCGAAGAACAGCAGCCGGTAGAAGGCAAGCTCCGCCACCGCCGTCCGCGGACGCTCGGCGGCATAATATACCCCGGCGGTGCGTCCGGCGCGGCGGAAACGCGAGCCTTGGGGATAGGGCGGCGCGTAGCGGAACGGGGTGGAGAGCAGGTAGTCGAGGTGGCGGCACTCCGGCGGCACCGGCGGCTTCGTGGCCTCGATCAGCTCCTCGAGGATGCGCTGCTCGTCGAGCGTATCCACCAGCTTGAGGGTGGATGTGAGGTGCTGCGCCTCCACGAGGCGCCAGCAGCGTCCCCGGTAGGGCCGCGCCTCAAAGGACAGCGCGTCGGGCGTCCAGATAGGCGATGACATCGACCAGCCCGCTGATGGTTCTGACCTTCTCGATGGGCGTGCCGTCGAGCGCGGTGTTGGGATTGGCGAGCCACGCGCGGGCGATGGCCTCGTCGCCGCCGGCGATGGCGTCGAGCGAGCGGAACAGGCGCACGAACAGCAGCGCCAGCTCGAACGGCTTGGTGCCCGCCTCCAGGGCGAACTCCCCCTTCTTCATGCGCGTGAGCGTGGCCGGGCTGAGGCCGATGACGGCGGCAAGCGTCTGCGCGTTCACGCCGAGCCGGTCGGCGGCCCGCAGCACCGCCTTGGTCAGCACGGCGCCCTGGCTGGATAGCGGTTGACCTAATGGCGTGACGTGCATAACGACGGCATCCTTTCAAAGGAAAGGATAGCACGAAAATATTTTTTAGGAAATCAAACTGCGATCCCAGGCCATCCTCTCCGACGAAGGCAGCTGGATATCGCCGAAATGAACCTCCGAATCACGGCCGAGAAAGTGGACAACTACATCTAGTGCCACACCGTCGCATTGACTCTAAATCGCGATCCGCAGCTGTGCCTTGACGAGGCGTCACGACTCGCTTTAGCTGTCCATTAGCACAAAAGCCATCCGGGGTTGCCGCCCCGAATGGCTCATTGTGCCAGGCGTATCCCGTAGCAGGGTGCCGGGCGCGTGTTGGTGTTAGCAACGGATTTTAATAGAATCCTACGTGACTCACGTGTCAAGCCCTGCCGCTCTTTCAAAGATGGAGGCGGCAATGCCGCTTGGCAGAAAAGGCAAGACCGGGGAACGCTGCCCGGAAAGCGGCGTGTGGAAGGTTGAGGGCTCTCCCTCGACGACTGCGCCAATCGCGGTGGGGAATATCTTCCCTCCCTACGGCGGCAAGGCAGTTACCTGGGTTTTGATCCAGTACGCTTGAAGGTACCTAGAAGTACGAAGGGCGGCCGAGAGGCCGCCCTTCGCTTTTATCACTCCGCGGCGCCGGCCTCGCGCTCGGCCTTGGCCTTGGCTTCCAGGTCCTCGCCGGTGGTCTGGTCGACCACCTTCATGGACAGGCGGGTCTTGCCGCGCTCGTCGAAGCCCATGAGCTTGACCTTGACCTTGTCGCCTTCCTTCACGACGTCGGAGGGCTTGGCCACGCGCTCGTTGGCCATCTGCGACACGTGGACGAGGCCGTCCTTGGAGCCGAAGAAGTTCACGAACGCGCCGAAGTCCACCACCTTCACGACCGTGCCCTCGTAGATCTGGCCCACTTCCGGCTCGGAAGCGATGGACTTGATCCAGTTGATGGCGGCCTTGATGGCCTCGCCGTTGGCGGAGGCGATCTTGATGGTGCCGTCGTCCTCGATGTTGATCTTGGCGCCGGTCTTCTCGACGATCTCGCGGATCACCTTGCCGCCGGAGCCGATCACTTCGCGGATCTTGTCCACGGCGATCTTCATCACCTCGATGCGCGGGGCGTGCTCGCCGAGCTCGGCGCGGGCCGTGGTGAGGGCCTTCGCCATCTCGCCGAGGATGTGGACGCGGCCGTCCTTCGCCTGGGTGAGGGCGACCTTCATGATCTCCTCGGTGATGCCGGCGATCTTGATGTCCATCTGCAGAGAGGTCACGCCCTGCTCGGTGCCGGCCACCTTGAAGTCCATGTCGCCGAGGTGGTCCTCGTCGCCGAGGATGTCGGAGAGCACGGCGAACTTCTCGCCTTCCAGGATCAGGCCCATGGCGATGCCCGCCACCGGGCGGCGCAGCGGCACGCCGGCATCCATCAGCGCCAGCGAGGTGCCGCAGACGGTGGCCATGGACGACGAGCCGTTGGACTCGAGAATCTCCGACACCACGCGCAGGGTGTAGGGGAACTCGTGCTTCAGCGGCAGCATGGGGTGGATGGCGCGCCAGGCGAGCTTGCCGTGGCCGATCTCGCGGCGGCCGGGCGAGCCCATGCGGCCGGTCTCGCCCACGGAGAAGGGCGGGAAGTTGTAGTGCAGCAGGAAGTGCTCCTTGTAGGTCCCTTCCAGGCTGTCGATGAACTGCTCGTCCTCGCCGGTGCCCAGGGTGGCGACGACCAGCGCCTGGGTCTCGCCGCGGGTGAACAGCGCCGAGCCGTGGGCGCGCGGCAGGATGCCGACCTCGGAGACGATCGGGCGCACGGTGCGCACGTCACGGCCGTCGATGCGGATGCCGTCGTCGAGGATGTTCCAGCGCACGATCTTGGCCTCGAGCGCCTTGAAGACCTCGGAGACCACCTGCGGGTTCGGCACCGAGGTGCCGTCCTGCGCCAGCTCCTCGTAATACTTCTTCACCTTGGACTTGGCGGCGCCGACGGCGGCGTAGCGCTCCTGCTTCTGCTTGATCTTGTAGGCGTCGCGCAGATCGGACTCGGCGATCTCCTTGACCTTGGCCTCGATGGCGGAGACGTCGGCCGGCTGGAAGTTGCGCGGCTCCTTGGCGGCCTTCTCGGCGAGCTTGATGATGGCCTCGATCACCGGCTGGAAGTGGCGGTGGCCGAACATCACCGCGCCGAGCATGATCTCCTCGGGCAGCTCCTTGGCCTCGGACTCCACCATCAGCACCGCGTCGCCCGTGCCGGCGACCACGAGGTCGAGCGCGCTCTCCTTCACCTCGTCGAGGGCCGGGTTGAGCACGTACTCGTTCTCGATGAAGCCGACGCGCGCCGCGCCCACGGGGCCCATGAACGGGATGCCGGAGAGGGTGAGGGCGGCCGAGGAGGCGACCAGCGCGACGATGTCGGGATCGTTCTCCAGGTCATGGGCGAGCACGGTGACGATCACCTGGGTGTCGCACTTGTAGCCGTCCGGGAACAGAGGACGGATCGGGCGGTCGATGAGGCGGGAGACCAGCGTCTCCTTCTCGGAGGGACGGCCCTCGCGCTTGAAGTAGCCGCCGGGGATGCGGCCGGCCGCGTAGGTCTTCTCCTGGTAGTTCACGGTCAGGGGGAAGAAGTCCTGGCCCGGCTTGGGCTCCTTGGCGGAGACCACGGTGGCGAGCACCTTGGTGTCGCCATAGGTGGCGAGCACGGAGCCGTCGGCCTGGCGGGCCATCTTGCCGGTCTCCAGGGTGAGCGTGCGACCGCCCCAGTCCAGCTCTTCGCGATGGATGTCGAACATCTTGTGGTGTCTTTCTCTTCAGCGGGCGAAGAAAAAGAGCCATGAGCAAGACGGCCGGACGCGCCGCGCGGCGGGGCGCGTCAAGGAGCCCCTCCGACGGTTGCGTCCGGCGATCCTGCCATGGCTCGATTTCTGCCTTCGCGTGCCCGCGGCAGGCCCCATGCCCGCCGCGCCGGCGCGCCGCGATGGATCGCAGCGCGCGATGTTCCGCCGCGCCGGCGCTTCCGGCCGGCGGCGGGAGGTGGCGTCAGCGGCGGATGCCGAGACGCTCGATCAGGGACTTGTAGCGCCCCTCGTCCTTCTTCTTCAGATAGTCGAGGAGGCTGCGGCGCTGGGAGACCAGCTTCAGCAGGCCGCGGCGCGAGTGGTTGTCCTTGGCGTGGGTCTTGAAGTGCTCGGTGAGGTTCGAGATCCGCACGGTGAGGATCGCCACCTGCACCTCCGGCGAGCCCGTGTCGCCGCCCTTGGTCGCATATTCGTTGATGAGCGCCTGCTTGCGCTCGGCCGTGATCGACATCGGATGATCCTTTCAGATGGAGGAAGAAGGGTGCACCGACAACCCGCGCGATCGAGCCGGGGAGGCCGAGCCGGGTAGGCGTTCGGTGCACGTTCGGCCGGGCCGGGATGTCGTCCAGCGCGGTCGAGACAGCACGAAATGCGGCGCCGAAGGCACCGCTCGCGCGGCGGACTATACAGATTTGCCCGCCGCTTGCCAGGGGAATGTTGCGGCCTCGCGGGATGGAAGGCTCAGGAGCAGCTGACGTAATCCCGGAACACCCAGCCGAGCGGCTGGCCGCTTTCCATCGTCACCACATAGGCCCAGGGCTTGCCCTTGCCGTCGGTGGCGTCCGCCTCGATGCGCACCGGCGTTCCGTTCTTCACCTGGCCGAGAATCTCCCCGTAGGGACCGGAGCGCACGTTGAGCGGTGTCCCGGTGGGGTCGGCGATCCGGCATCGGCTCTGCGCCGCCGCCGGGAGGCTCGCCGTCGCCATGATGCCGGCCGCAAGCAGTCCGGCGGCGATCGGGCCGGCGGGCCGGCGCAGGCGGGAAGCGATCGCTTTCGGCATGGGATACCTCGCTCGGGCGCACCTGCTGCGCTGCCGCGGGTTGCCCCCGCGGCGCGGTTCCTGAGCGTCAAGCATAGCAGATCGGGACGCCGCCTTCAGTCCTGGCTCTGGCCTTCGCGCCTCGCGCCGCCCCTGCCGTCGCGCCGGCCCCCCTGGCGCGCCCAGTTGAAGACGCGGTGAGGAAACACCTCGCCGCCCTCCACGTCGCCGATGGCGACCAGAGCACCCTGGCAGAACACGCCCGCATGGCCGTGCATCACCGGCGCGTCGCGACCGCGCAGGATCACGCTCTGGCCGCAGCGCAGGCGGTGGGCGTCGGGCGGGGCGACGTTGAGGCGCGGCAGCTCCTCCAGCGCGATCTCCACCGGGTCGAGGGCCTCGATCAGCGCCTCCTCGCCGTCCTCGGCGCGGGCCTTGAGCTCGTCGAGCGGCACCAGGTCGTCTTCCAGGAAGGCGCCGACGCGGGTGCGCCGGAGCGCGCTCACATGGCCGCGGCAGTCGAGCATGCGGCCGAGGTCGCGGGCGATGGCGCGCACATAGGTGCCCTTGCCGCATTCGGCCTCGATCACCGCGTGGTCGGCATCCAGGCGGTCCACGAGGGCGATGGAATGGATGGTCACGGGGCGCGCCTCGAGCACCACCTCCTCGCCCTCGCGGGCGAGATCGTAGGCGCGCTCGCCGCCGATCTTGAGCGCCGAATAGGCTGGAGGCACCTGGAGGATCTCGCCCTTGAAGGACTCCAGCATGGCGCGGATGTCGAGGTCGTCCGGGCGGCGATCGCTGGTGGCGACCGGCTTGCCCTCGGCGTCGTCGGTGTCGGTCTCGATGCCGAAACGCACCGTGAAGCGGTAGGACTTGCGGCCGTCCATCACGTACGGAACGGTCTTGGTCGCCTCGCCGAAGGCGATCGGCAGGCAGCCGGAGGCGAGCGGGTCGAGCGTGCCCGCATGCCCCGCTTTCTTAGCCCCGAACAGGCGCTTGACGATGCTCACCGCCTGGGTGGAGGTGAGGCCGGTGGGCTTGTCCAGCAGCACCCAGCCGTCGAGGTCGCGCTTGGGTGCGCGCGGGCGCTCGTCGCGGCCGCGCTGCGGACCACGGGGGAGGGCGGCCCCGCCGGAAGCGCCTTCGCGCGGCTCGGGGGCTTCAGGGCGCGGGGCGGTGGCGGCGGCAGTCATTCTTTGTCGGTCTCGTCGTCGTTGGATTCAATGTCGTCGGTCGCATCATGATCGAGGTCGCGCGCCACGGCCGGCGAGCGCAGCAGCGCGTCCATGCGGGCGCCCTCGTCGAACGAGGTGTCCTCCAGGAAGCGCAGGTCCGGCACCGACTTGAGCTCCACCAGGCGGGCGATCTCCATGCGCAGCGCCTTGCGGTTGGCGGCGAGCGCCTTGATCACCGGGCGCACGTCCTTGCCGCCGAGCGGCATCACGTAGCAGGTGGCGATCTTCAGGTCCGGCGACATGCGCACTTCCGGCACCGTGATGATGTGGCCAGCCAGAATCGGGTCGATATGGTCGCCGCGCTGGAGCACCTGGGCGAGGGCATGGCGCACCAGCTCGCCCACGCGCAGCATGCGCTGGGAGGGGCCGCCCCCCGTGCGGGTATCAGGTCTCATGGGTCTTTTCTCTTAAGGGCGCCGGGCCGGGCGCCGTCTCCTTCAATGGGGAGCGGTCGGGATTGGACCGTGCCGCTCCGGTTGCCTTCTTGCACGGGCGAAGCCGTTTCAGGGACGCAGCTCCCTCTTCCCGTTGGGGAGAGGGCGGGGTGCGGGGGCACACCGACGGGCCTTGAGCGCCGCGCCCGCGGCGCGGCATCCTTCCCCTCATCTTGCCCTCTCCCCAGCGGGGAGAGGGTTCACCACGATGAGAGGCTGCCTCTCCCGCCCCGCCTCACAGCGAGCGCTGCACCACCTCCACGCGATAGCACTCGATCACGTCGCCGGCGCGCATGTCCTGGTAGTTCTCGAACGACATGCCGCAGTCCTGGCCCGCATGCACCGTGTTCACCGCATCCTTGAAGCGGTTGAGCGTGGCGAGCTTGCCTTCGTGGATCACCACGTTGTCGCGGATGAGGCGCACGTGCTGGCCCTTCTCCACGATGCCGTCGGTGACGGTGCAGCCGGCCACCTTGCCCACCTTGGAGACCAGGAAGATCTCCTTGATGAGCGCGTTGCCCAGCATGGTCTCGCGGTTGATGGGCGCGAGCAGGCCGCTCATGGCCTTCTTCACGTCGTCCACGAGGTCGTAGATGATGTTGTAGTAGCGGATCTCGATGCCCGCCCGCTCGGCCGCGTCGCGCGCTTCCTTGTTGGCGCGCACGTTGAAGGCGATGATCGCGGCGCCGGAGGTCTCCGCCAGCGTCACGTCGCTCTCGTTGATGCCGCCCGCCCCCGAATGGATGATGCGGGCCTGCACCTCGTCGTTGCCGATCTTCTCCAGCGCGCCGATGATGGCTTCCACCGATCCCGACACGTCGCCCTTGATGATGAGGGGGAATTCCTTCCGCCCCGAAGCCTTCACCTGGCTCATCATCTGCTCCAGCGAGCCGCGGATGGTGGCGGAGCGGGCCGCCGCCTTCTCGCGCTTCTGGCGCTGGCGGTAGTCGGTGATCTCGCGGGCGCGGGCCTCGTTCTCCACCACCGCGAGGCGGTCGCCCGCCTCCGGCGTGCCGTTGAAGCCGAGCACCTCGGCCGGGAAGGAGGGGCCGGCCGCGTCCACGTTGGCGCCGGTGTCGGCGATGAGGGCGCGCACGCGGCCCCATTCCGCGCCGGCGACGACGATGTCGCCCACGTGCAGCGTGCCGCGCTGGACCAGCACGGTCGCCACCGGGCCGCGGCCGCGGTCGAGCTTGGCCTCCACCACCGTGCCTTCGGCGGCGCGGTCGGGGTTGGCCCGGAGGTCGAGCAGCTCCGACTGGAGGGCGATCGCCTCAAGCAGCTTGTCGAGGTTGGTCTGCGCCTTGGCGGAGACCTCCACCTCGAGCGTCTCGCCGCCCATGGTCTCCACCTGCACCTCGTGCTGGAGCAGCTCGGTGCGCACGCGCTCGGGCTTGGCGTCGGGCTTGTCGATCTTGTTGATCGCCACGATCAGCGGCACCTTGGCGGCGCGGGCGTGGTTGATGGCCTCCACCGTCTGGGGCATCACGCCGTCGTCCGCCGCCACCACCAGCACCACGATGTCCGTCACCTTGGCGCCGCGGGCGCGCATGGCGGTGAAGGCGGCGTGGCCGGGGGTGTCGATGAAGGTGATCTTCGAGCCCGAGGGCGACGTCACCTGGTAGGCGCCGATGTGCTGGGTGATGCCGCCGGCCTCGCCGGACACCACGTTGGCCTTGCGGATGGCGTCCAGCAGCGAGGTCTTGCCGTGGTCGACGTGGCCCATGATGGTCACGACGGCCGGGCGCGGCAGCAGGGTCTCGGGCGCGTCCGGCGTGTCGAACAGGCCTTCCTCCACGTCGCTCTCCGAGACGCGGCGCACCGTGTGGCCGAGATCGGAAGCGATCAGCTCGGCCGTGTCGGCGTCGATCACGTCGGTGATCTTCACCATCTGGCCCTGCTTCATGAGCATGCGGATCACGTCCACGGCCCGCTCCGACATGCGGTTGGCGAGCTCCTGGATGGTGATGGTCTCGGGCAGGATCACCTCGCGCGAGATCTTCTCCTTGCTCTCCTGCTGCCGGTGGCCGGTCATGCGCTGGGTGCGGCGGCGGAACGAGGCCACCGAGCGCTGGCGCTCCTCCTCGCCCGACTGGGCGGTGACGAGCGTGAGGCGGCCGCGCTGCTTCTCCTGGCCGGCGGGCGCGCGGGGAACCTTGACGGGCGGCGCGGGACGCGCGCCGGGTCCGCGGCGGACCGCGCCTCGGCGCTCCTCCTCCTCGCTCTCGGTCGTGCCGGCGGGGCGCGGGGTGAGGGGGCGGGCGGTGGTGGCGGTCGTCGTCGCGGCGCCGGCGGCGGGACGGGCGCCCTGCTCCTCTCCGAAGCGCTTGCGCGCCTCCTGCTCGGCGCGGCGCTTGCTCTCGTCGTCGTGGGCGCGGCGGCTCTCCTCCTCGCGCTTGCGCGCCTCGGCGGCCTCGCGCTCGGCGCGCTCGGTACGCTCGCGCTCGGCGCGGCGGCGGGCCTCGGCCTCGGCGGCGCGGCGCTCCTCGGCCATGCGCTGCTCTTCCACCGCCCGCGCGCGGGCGTCGGCGAGCGCGCTGGCGCGGGCGTTGCGCTCCTCGTCGGTGAGGGTGCGCAGAACCACGCCGGAGCCGCCGGGACGCTGCTGGGCGGACCGGCCGGGCGGGCCGCCGGAACGGCGGGCATCGCCGCCCGCGCCGGGCCGGCCGGCCGGACCCTGCCCGGGACGGGCCGCGGCGCCGGCCGAACGCTGGGGTGCGGAAGCGCCGGGGCGCGAGGACCCGGCGCCCGAGGCGGTGCGGGTGGTCGTCGGCGCTTCGGACCGGCTCGGAGCCGCCGGCGCCTTGGGCGCGGCAGGCGCTTCGGCGGCGCGCGACGGGGCGGCAGATGGGGCGGCAGGAGCCGCGGGCGCGGCCGGAGCGGCGGGAGCCGGGGTCGGGGCGGCCGCGGCCGGCGCGGCGGGCTCCGCGGGCGGCGCCACGGGCGCGGCCGGAGCGGGCTTGGGAGCCGCAGGTGCCTTCGCCTCGACGGAGGCGGGAGCAGGGGTCGGCGCAGCCGGAGCGGGTGCCGCCGGCGCTGCCTTGGGCGCGGCCGGCGCAGGCGCCGCCGGGGCAGCCGCCGGAGCGGCCGGCGCGGCGGGACGCGGCGGCGCCACCGCGGGTGCAGCGGGCTCGCCGGGCGCAATGACGCGGCGCTTCACCTTCTCCACCACCACCGCCTTGGAGCGGCCGTGGCTGAAGCTCTGGCGCACCGTGCCCTGCTCCACCGGGCGCTTCAGGGTCAGCGTCTTTCCGGGAGCGGGATGGAGCGTCTTGTCGCCGGGAGTCTTGGTGTCGTTCATTCCGTATCCGTTCCTTGCATCCGGTCGGGGGATGCGCCTGCGATCAGGCCATGCCCCTCCGGCGCGCTGTCGGACGTTCCGGTCCGCCAGCGCTCGAGCCTTCGGCAGCGCGCGAGAAATCCCGCGGTCGTCGGATGCGCGAGCAGCGCCGCATGTACCACATTTGACCGCCCCAACGCCAAGTCCAATTCGATGCCGGGAAAGCAATCGACCACTTGGACCCGCGGGGCGCCTTCGGCTTCCGCCTGCCGCGCGCGCGCGTTCAGCTTGCGCACCCCGTCCGGGCGCGCGTCGGCGGCGTGGAGAAGCACGAGCACGCCACCACCGGCGAGCGCCTCCTCCACCTTCGCGTTGCCCGTGACCACGCGCCCCGCTTTGTTGGCGAGGCTCAAGGACGCGCGGGCGTCGCGCGAAAGAAGTTCATCGACGAGATCGGCCAGGCCCTGGTCGGCCGTGCCCTTGCCCTTGAAGGCGCGGCCGAAGGCCTTGCGCTTCAGGGCGGTCTCCAGTGCCGCGCGGGTGGCGCTCACCCAGGCGCCGCGGCCGGGAAGCCGTCGCGCGAGGTCAGGGACGATCTTGCCGTCCGGCCCCACCACGAAGCGCAGCATCTCCCCCACCGGCGTCACGGCGCGGGAGGCGAGGCACAGGCGCGCGAGCGGCGCGCGCGCAGCGACAACGCTGCGCGGCCCCTCGTCCGTCTCCTCGTCCAACGCGCTCGCGAGCACCGTGGGTCATCTCCTTCTACTCAGGCCGTGGCGTCGGGGGCGGCCTCCTCGGCCTCCTCCGCGCCCTCGGTGGCGAGGTCTTCCGCGCTGATCCAGCCGGCGGCGACGCGCGCCTGCATGATCAGGTTCTCCGCGTCCTCGCGGGTGAACTCGAAGCCGTCGAGCGCGCCGGGATGGCGCGTGGTCTCGCCGTCCTTGCGCTCGCTCCAGCCGATCAGGTCGTCGGTGGCGCAACCGGCGAGATCCTCGACGTTCTTGATGTCGTTCTCGCCGAACGCCACCAGCATCTTGGAGGTGACGCCGGGAACGGTCTTCAGGTCGTCCTCGACGCCCAATTCCTTGCGGCGGGCGTCGAGCGCCTCCTCCACCTCGGCGAGGTGCTTGAGGGCGCGGGCCTGCAGCTCGGCGGCGGTGTCCTCGTCGAAGCCCTCGATGGAGGCGAGCTCGTTGACCGGCACGTAGGCGATCTCCTCCACCGAGGTGAAGCCCTCGGAGGTGAGCAGCTGGCCCATCATCTCGTCGAGATCGAGCGCCTCGGCGAACATCTTGGTGCGCTCGGCGAACTCCTTCTGGCGCCGCTCGCTCTCCTCCTGCTCGGTGAGGATGTCGATGTCCCAGCCGGTGAGCTGGGAGGCGAGGCGCACGTTCTGGCCGCGGCGGCCGATGGCGAGCGAGAGCTGCGCGTCGGGCACCACCACCTCGATGCGCTCGCGGTCCTCGTCGAGCACCACCTTCACCACCTCGGCGGGGGCGAGGGCATTGACGATGAAGGTGGCGATGTCCGGGTTCCAGGGGATGATGTCGATCTTCTCGCCCTGCAGCTCGTTCACCACCGCCTGCACGCGCGAGCCGCGCATGCCGACGCAGGCGCCGACCGGGTCCACGGAGCTGTCGCGGGAGATGACGGCGATCTTGGCGCGCGAGCCGGGATCGCGGGCCACCGCCTTGATCTCGACGATGCCGTCATAGATCTCCGGCACCTCCTGGGCGAACAGCTTCGCCATGAACTGGGGATGGGTGCGGGAGAGGAAGATCTGCGGGCCGCGCGGCTCGCGGCGCACGTCGTAGATGTAGGCGCGGATGCGGTCGCCGGTCTTGACGATCTCCCGCGGCAGGAGCTCGTCGCGGCGCAGGATGCCCTCGCCGCGGCCGAGGTCCACCACAACGTTGCCGTACTCGACGCGCTTGACGAGGCCGTTGACGATGTCGCCGATGCGGTCCTTGTACTCGTCATACTGCCGGTCGCGCTCGGCCTCGCGCACCTTCTGCACGATCACCTG
Source organism: Xanthobacter pseudotagetidis (assembly GCF_043194795.2). Classification (NCBI taxonomy): domain Bacteria; kingdom Pseudomonadati; phylum Pseudomonadota; class Alphaproteobacteria; order Hyphomicrobiales; family Xanthobacteraceae; genus Xanthobacter; species Xanthobacter pseudotagetidis. The sequence goes on from NZ_CM195534.1 coordinate 794,160, forward strand.
CTTGGCCGACTGCGCGGCGATGCGGCCGAAGTCGAAGGGCGGCAGGGTGTCGGCGATGGTGTCGCCCACCTGGGCGGCGGGATTATGCCGGCGCGCGCCGTCGAGCGTGATCTCGGTGGCGGTGTTCTCCACCTCGTCCACCACGAGGAGGTGGCGCGCGAGGCGCAGTTCGCCGGTCTTCGGATTGATGTCCGCGTGGATGTCCGTCTCCTGGCCGTAGCGCGAGCGCGCGGCCTTGGCGATGGCGTCCTCCATGGCGGCGATGACGATGCCGCGGTCGATGGACTTCTCCCGCGCGACCGCGTCGGCGATCTGCAGCAGCTCCAGCCGGTTTGCGCTGACGGCGACCATCAGTGCGTCTCCTTCGCAGTGGTCTTCGGGGCCCGGACATCGTCCTCTTCGGCGAAGGGCGATTTCTTGACCTTGGATTTCTTCGCGTGCGCCTTCTTGCCGGTCTTGCTGGCCTTGGCCTTCTTGCCGGCGACCTTGCCGGTCAGGCCCTTGTTGGCGCTCGGGTTGTGGCGCGGCGGCGCGGGCATGTCCGCGTCCGCCGGAACGTCTTCGTCGGCTGCGCCGTCCTCGCTGTCGAGGAAGGCTTCCGCCTCGTCGTCGAGATCCTCGCCCGCGGCCTTGGCGGCGCGCAGCGCCTCGCGGATCAAGGCATCGGTGAGCACCAGCTTGGCCTCGTGGATGTCGCCCACCGGCAGGCGCACGGTCGGCTCCTCGTCGGCCTTGGCGTCGAGCCGGCGCACCACCGCATCCGCGCCCTCGGCGCCGATCAGCAGGCCGCGGAAGCGCTTGCGGCCGTCCACCGGGATGGCCATCTCGATCTTCACCTCGTGGCCGGCCCAGCGGATGAAATCGGACAGGCGCACCAGCGGCCGGTCGATGCCGGGCGAGGACATCTCCAGGCGATAGGCGCCGTGGATCGGATCCTCGACGTCGAGCACCGGCGAAAGGGCGCGCGAGGCGGCCTCGCAATCGTCGATGGTCATGGTGCCGTCCGGCCGCTCGGCCATGATCTGCACCGTGCCGCCGTCCCGGTTCGTGACCTTCACGCGCACCAGCCGGTAGCCCATGGCGCCGAGCACGCCCGAGGCGATGGACGCCACTCGCGCCGAGACGCCGGTCTCGGTGATGAGGCGCGGCTCGTCGGCATCGGCGGTCAGGGTGATCGGGTCGCTCATGTCCCTCCGGGACGGTTCGTGCGCAGGCATCGTTGCGCGGATTTCGTCATTTGCTCCCTCAGGCCGTCTCAAGGGAGGCTTCGGCTCCGGCAGGTGCGGATATGCCGAAAGGAGCGGGTCCCGGCCGGGGCCCACTCTCATCACCTTCGACTGCGATGGCTCTGAGGTATCCCTCATCAGGGACGGCGCTAATATAGCGTCAAACTGCGATCGCGCAAGCACGACCGCACGGGCTGCCGCACCGGGCGCTTCCGTGGGCGCTGCTCGGACTGGTGGAGAGAAGGCGAGCAGGCACGCCCTATTTGTGCCAAACATCGCCGCTCTAAAGCGCGCCCTCCGGACGCCGCGCTGCGCGTCCCGATCGCCGGGCCATCGCCTGCAGGCGTCCTTCGCCGCCGCGGCCCGCCATTCCCCGATCCCAAGGACCTCCGTCAAGCATGCGTTTATCGAGACCGCCTGTTGCCGTGCGTTGCCTTCTTGCCGCCTGTCTTCTCGCCGCCGCCTCCGGCTCCGCTGTCGCCGGACCCAAGGCAAAGTCCGCCAAATCGACCAAGTCCCAGAGCTCGGGCACCGCGAGCGCGAGTCTTGCCTGCCTGCCGCCCGAGCTTCGCAGCGCGCTCGCCGACGTCGAGCGGAAGTTCGGCCCCGTGGCCGTTCTTTCCACCCACCGCCCCGGCGCGGTGGTGGCCGGTACCGGCCGGCCGAGCCAGCACCGCGACTGCGGCGCCGTCGACTTCCGTCCCTCCGGCAACCGCCGCGCCATCATCGCCTTCCTGCGCGACGATCCGCGCGTGAAAGGCCTCGGCATCTACCGTTCCGGCCACATCCACATGGATGCCGGACCCTATCGCGTGACGTGGAACAAGTGACCGGCGTACCACGTCCGCGATGAGCGGGCCGCCCTCTGCCCATGCGCCGCTCCCCCCGGCGCGGGCGGGGGCCAGACCGCGGCCGCATGCGGCCGCGGGTTCAGGCCGGCGGCCACGTCCGCCGCCGGGGCGGCCCGCTTCCCTTCGCACCGGCGCGCCTCAGGCGAGGGCGTCCAGCTCCTCGTCGGAGAGCGCGCCGGGCACGATGGTGATGGGCACGGGAAAGCGCGCCGCATGGGCGTGGACGAGGCTCGTCACCAGCGGACCCGGCCCCTCGCTGCCGGTGCCGGCGGCGAGCACCAGGATGGCGAGGTCGCGGTCCTCGGCGATGAGCGAGAAGATGGCGTCCGCCTTCGAGCCCTCGCGGATCACCTCCTCGGCGGCGATGCCGGTCACCTGGCGCGCCCGGGCCGAGAATTTCTTCAGCCGCGCCTCCATCTGCTCCTGCGCCTCGGCGCGCATCAGGTCGGCGACGCCGAGCCATTGCTGGTTGACGCCCTCGAGCTCGAGCACGCCGAGCAGCACCAGCCCGCCGCCGGTGCCGGCGGCGCGGCGGCTGGCATAATAGACCGCGCGGTCGCATTCGGGCGTGTCGTCCACCACCACCAGGAACTTGCGGCGATGTCCCGGCTCGAAGCTGAGGCGCTTGGGGTTCGGGTTCGCTGCGGCGGTCATGGCGGTCTCTCCCCGATCTCCCCGTCGGCCGGCGGGGAGCGGGGCGATGGTGCCACGCCGGAGCGGGAAGGCAGAGACAAAAATGCCGCTCGATCCGTGCCGGCCGGTGTCGGGGCAGGTTCAGAAACGCGGCCGGATGCGGTAGAGGGATGGTCGGCGCCCCACGGCCGATTCCGCGCCTGGGCGAACCCGTCCGCGCGCGCCAGCGCGCCGCATGACCAGGAGGAAGCCATTGAAAAGCCTCACACTCGCCGCTGCGCAGACGATCCTCGACGCGGCCCACGCCCATGCCAGGACGCACGACATGAAGCCGCTCGCCATCTGCGTGCTGGATGCGCGCGGCGCGCTCAAGAGCTTCCTCGCCGACGACGCCACCAGCCTCAGCCGGGGAGATATCGCGCGGGGGAAGGCGAATGGGGCGCTGGCGCTGGGGATGGGGTCGCGGGCGCTGTTCAAGCGGGCGCAGGACCAGCCCTTCTTCATCGCCGCGGCCACCAGCACCATCGGCGGCTCGCTGGTGCCGGTGCCGGGCGGCGTGCTGATCCGCGATGACGAAGGTGAAGTCATTGGCGCGGTTGGAATTTCCGGAGACACCTCGGACAATGACGAGGCCTGCGCGGTGGCCGGGATCGTCGCCGCCGGCCTCGCCGCCGATCCCGGCGAGGGCTGAGACGGACGGCGCCCCCGGCGCCCCGGCCGGGGGGATCCGCTCCCCGCGGCCGGTGGACCGACAGGGGCAAGTCGGGCCCGAATCCCGCGCGAAACCTGCGCAAATCCCGCTCTGGTCCCGCGCTGGTCCCGGACCTTGGTCCTGCCGGCCGGTCAGACGATCTTCGCCGCCTCCTCGAAGGCGAGGCGCGGCAGGCGCTCCAGCACCTTGGAATGGTCGCCGTGGCCGATGGCGGCGATGAAATTGGCCTTCACGGTGCCGCCGGGGAAGAATTCCGCATCCACCTTCGCCTGGTCGAAGCCGGACATGGGGCCGACATCGAGCCCGAGCGCGCGGGCGGCGATGATGAGGTAGGCGCCCTGGAGCGCGGAGTTCCGGAACGCGTGCGACTCCACCATGCCCGGATTGTTCACGAACAGGTCGCGGAAGCCCGGATTGTGCGGAAACACCTGCGGAATCTTGTCGTAGAACTTGGTGTCGTAGCCGATCAGGGCGATCACCGGCGCGGCCAGCGCCTTGCGGTTGCCTTCCGAGAGCGCCGGGGCGAGCCGTGCCTTGGCTTCGTCGGAGCGCACGAACACGAACCGCGCCGGCTGCGTGTTGGCCGAGGTGGGGCCGTATTTCACGAGGTCGTAGAGCGCCTTGATCTCGGCGTCGGTCACCGGCGCGTCGGTCCAGCCGTTGTGCGAACGGGCGGCGAGGAACAGGGTGTCGAGCGCGGCCTGGTCGAGGGCCGGCCGGGCGGCGTTGGACGGGAGGGTGGCGGTCATGGGATGGTCCCCGTTTCTGGAGCGGCCGGGCGGCGCGCCCGTTCGGCCCGCGGATGCGGTCCGGCAGTTGGTGGGACTGAGCTAGGTTCTCGCCGACGCAAGCGCAACGCGCAGTGCTGCAAGACGGCATTGCGGTTTCGCACTGACGAAAGGTAATCACAGCCTCCACCGATCACGTCTGCTGATCGAACCCCTCCAGCAATTGATGAGAAAACCGCGCCGGCGGCCGCTATGGTGCGGCCGAAGCGCATCGGTCACGCGCCGCCCGTTCCACCCCCGAGTTCGCCCATCCCCGAGTTCGCCCATGCCTGAGTTCGCCCATGCCCGCCACTCTTCCGACCGGGCCGCAGCGCGCGGGAGCGCCTGCGGTCGATCCCTGTCTTTCCCGCGTGCGCGAGCACGTGCTCGCCTTGCCGGAGAGCGGCATCGTCGAGGTGATGAACTACGGCCTCGCCCGCGGCGGGGTGATCCCCATGTGGGCCGGGGAGGGCGACCTGCCGACCCCCGCCTTCATCCGCCATGCGGCGGCGCGCGCGCTGGAGGCGGGCGAGACCTTCTACACCTGGCAGCGCGGCCTGCCGGAGCTGCGCGCCGCGCTCGCGCGCTACATCGCCCGGCTCTACGGCGTCGCCGAGGACCCGGAGCGCTTCTTCGTCACCGGCTCGGGCATGCAGGCGATCCAGGTCGCGTTCACCATGGCGCTGGGCCCGGGGGAGGAACTGCTCCTGCCCTCGCCCACCTGGCCCAATGCCGCCGCGGCGGCGCTGAAGATCGGCGCCGTGCCGGTGCCGGTGCCGTTCGACTACGGCCCGTCCGGCTTCACCTTCGACCATGACCGGCTGGAACGGGCGGTGACGGCGCGCACCCGCGCCATCTTCGTCAACACCCCGGCCAACCCCACCGGCTTCGTCGCCTCCCACGACGATCTGCGCGCCATCCTCGCCCTCGCGCGGCGCCACGGGCTCTGGATCATCGCCGACGAGATCTATGGCCGCTTCTTCTACGGCGAGGGCGGGCGCGCGCCCTCGTTCCGGGACGTGATGGCGGAGGACGACCACATCCTGTTCGTCCAGACCTTCTCGAAGAACTGGGCCATGACCGGCTGGCGCATCGGCTGGCTGGAGGCGCCGCCGGCGCTCGGCCAGGTGATCGAGAACCTGATCCAGTATTCCACCTCCGGCGTCGCCGCCTTCATGCAGCGCGGCGCCATCGCGGCGCTGGAGGAAGGCGAGCCGTTCGTCGCCGAGCAGGTGGCGCGGGCGCGCGCCGGCCGCGACCTCGTCTGCGCCGCGCTCGCCGCCACCGGGCGGGTCGACCTCGTGCCGCCGGCCGGCGCGTTCTACCTGTTCTTCGGCGTGACGGGGGAAACGGACGTGCGCCGGCTCGCGCTGCGGCTTGTGGACGAGGCGCAGGTGGGGCTCGCCCCCGGCACTGCCTTCGGTCCCGGCGGCGACGGCTTCCTGCGCCTGTGCTTCGCGCGCGGGGAGGCCCAGCTTTCCGAGGTGGCGCGGCGCCTGTCCGGCTGGCTCGCGGGCGAACGCCGGGAGGCCCCGTGAAACCTTCGGGGGGCAGGAAAAAGGCGCTGCGCGCCAGCCTGCTCACGCTGGCTGCGGGCGGGCTTGGCGGCTTCGCCTTCCATCTCGTCGGCCTGCCGGCGGCCTGGATCTCCGGCGCGCTGCTGCTGACCCTGGCCCTGGCCCTGGCGCAGGTCGAGGTGCAGGTGCCGAAGCCGATCGAGATCGCCTCCTACGTGGTGCTCGGCACCTCCATGGGCACGGCCCTCACCCCGGACCTCGTGGCCCAGGCCGCGAGCTGGCCCATCAGCATGGCGTTCCTGTCGCTGAGCGTGTTCTGCACCATGGCGGGGTCGATGCTCTATTTCCGCCATTTCGCCGGCTGGTCGCTGGAGACCGCCTTCTACGCCTCCGCGCCGGGCGCCTTCTCGGCGGTGGTGGGCATGGCGGCGGAGAGCGGGGCGGACCTCAGGCGGGTCGCCTTCGCCCAGACGGTGCGGCTGTTCCTGCTGGTGGCGGCGCTGCCCAACATCCTCGGCGCCACCGGCCTCAGCAGCGCGCAGGTGGCGGCGCCGCCGCAGCGGGGCGACCTTCTGGAGGTGGCGCTGCTGCTCCTGGCGGGAACTGCGGCCGGCCTTCTCGCCGGGCGGGTGCGCATGCCGGGGGGCGTCATCGTCGGCGCGCTGCTGGCGAGCGGCCTGCTGCACCTCGCCGGCCTGTCCACCGCCACCTTGCCGCCGGCCTTGCTCATTCCCGCCTTCGTGGTGCTGGGCTGCAACGTGGGCGTCCGGTTCCGCGGCACCAGCCTCCACACGGTGCGGGAGATGACGCTGGTGTCGGTGATCGCCTTCGTGGTCGCCGCCTCCATCTCGGCGGTGTTCGCGGTGATCGCCGCGCTCGTCACCAGCGACGATCCGGGCAAGCTCCTCACCGCCTTCGCGCCGGGGGCGCTCGAGGCCATGACGGCGCTCGGCTTCGCGCTCGGCTACGACCCGGCCTTCATGAGCGCGCACCACCTGTTCCGCTTCGCCGGCCTCTCGGTGGCGCTGCCGGTGGTGGCGCGGCTCCTGTTCGCCGTCGGGGAGGGGAAATAGCGCGGCCCGCTGTGCCGGGCATTTCCCCATGGTCAAGATTATCTTTTCGCGCCATAAGGATGCAGTGCGCGCAGGAGACCGTCATGCACCTGTTGGACGACGTCGCCCTTCTCCTCGGCCGGCTGTTCATGGCCGCGCTGTTTCTGCCCTCGGGTCTCCAGAAGGCCACCAACCTCTCGGGCCTGACCGGCATGCTCGAACGCCAGGGCCTGCCCTATCCGAGCACGCTCGCGATCCTGGCCGTGATCGCCGAGATCGCCGGGCCGATCGCCCTGATCCTGGGAGTCGCCTCGCGCCTCACCGCGATCCTGCTGATCGGTTTCGTGGCGGTGGCGACCCTCACCGCGCATGCCTACTGGCTGGTGCCGGACGCGGCCGCCCAGGCGACGCAGAGTATCCAGTTCTTCAAGAACCTCGCCATCATCGGCGGCCTGCTGTTCTATTTCGCCAGCGGCCCGGGCGCCATCTCGCTGGAGCGCAACGCCGTCCACAGGAGCTGAGGCCGGTTCCGCCGGCCCGCGCGGAACGCGGGCGTCAGCCGTAGCGGTGGAGGCCCGCGCCGTTGTGGCGCAGCCAGGCTTCCGCCTCGGCGCGGCGGGGGAAGATGGCTTCCACGAGCCGCCAGTAGCGCGGGCCGTGGTTCATCTCCAGCCGATGGGCCACCTCGTGCGCGGCGAGATAATCGAGCACGAAGGGCGGCGCCATGATCAGGCGCCAGGAGAAGGACAGGTCGCCCTTGGCCGAGCAGGAGCCCCAGCGGCTCGCCGTGTCGCGCAGTGTGATGCGGCCCACCTCCACCTTCAGCGCCGCCGCGTGGCGGCGCACCGCCCGCATCAGTTCCGCGCGCGCCTCGCGCTTGAGATGGTCGCGCACTCGGCGGGCGATGTGCGGCGCCTCGCCGGCGACGCAGAGCGCCGGCATCCCGCCGTGCGCGCCATTGAGCGCCCCGTCGAGCCAGACTGTGCCGCGCTCGTCCGGCCGATGGACGATCAGATGCGGCTCGCCCCGCACCGGCACCACCGCTCCGGCCTCGAAAGGCACCATCTCCGGCAGCCGCACCAGCCGCACCCGCACCCATTCGCGATGGCGATGAACGAAATCCCGGGCGGCGGACAGGGGCACGTGGGGCGGCGCGGTGAGGGTCACGTCCCGCGCCACGGCGCGCACGCGCAGGGTGAGTCGCTGGGCCTTGGGGTGTCTGCGTACCGTTACAGCCAGAGGCTCTCCATCGAGCACCAGCTCGATGGATTCGAATCCGCCCCGTGGCGGGGCTTTTCGATCCTGGCGGCGGAACAGCATGGCGATGGTTCTGGAGATGTTCGCAACGGCATCTTCACCAAAAACCACGTTCCCCGCTACCCCTACGTGGATGCGCTCCGGGGATAAAGCGGCATCACGTTGGCCGGGAAGCCGAACACGTCGGTCTCCGCCGGCACGTCGGCCTGCGGCTCCGGCAGCGGCCGGGGCGGCACGGACGCGCGGGCGGCTCCGGCCGGCAGCTCCTGGGACAGGATGAAGTCGGAGATGCGCGGCGCGATCTCGGAGCGGAAGCGCGAGCCGTTGAACACGCCGTAATGGCCCACCCCCGGCTGCTCCCAGTGGGCGCGCTTGTCCTCGGGGATGCGCGGGCACAGGGCATGGGCGGCCTTGGTCTGGCCGATGCCGGAGATGTCGTCCTTCTCGCCCTCCACCGTCATCAGCGCCACCCGGCGCACCGCCGACGGGTCCACCCGCTGGGAATGGTGCATGATCTCGCCCTTCGGCAAAGCGTGGGTGATGAACACGTTCTCCACCGTCTCCAGGTAGAATTCGGCCGTCAGGTCCATGACCGCGAGATACTCGTCGTAGAACTCGCGGTGCTTCTCGGCCGAATCGCCGTCGCCCCTCACCAGGTGACGGAACAGGTCCCAGTGGGCCTGGAGGTGGCGGTCGAGATTCATGCTCATGAAGCCGTTGAGCTGCAGGAAGCCGGGATAGACCTCGCGCAGCGCGCCCGGATGGGGCCACGGCACCTGGGTGACGACGTTGCGGCGGAACCAGTCGATGCCGCGGTCCTTGGCGAGCGCGTTCACCGCGGTCGGCGTCTCGCGCGTGTCGATGGGGCCGCCCATGAGGATCATGGATTTGGGGACGTAGGGGTCCTCCTCCTGCTCCATGCGGGCGACCGCCATCAGCACCGGCACCGCCGGCTGGCACACCGCCATCACGTGGCAGTCCCCGCCCATGCGGTGGAAGATGGAGATCAGGTAGTCCACATAGTCGGAGAGGCCGAAGCGCCCTTCGGCGAGCGGCACCATCTTGGCGTCCACCCAGTCGGTCACGTAGACGTCGTGGGTGGGCAGCATGGCCTCCACCGTCCCGCGCAGCAGCGTCGCGTAGTGCCCCGAGACCGGCGCCACCACCAGGAGGCGCGGCTGCGGCCGGCGCGGCGGATGGTCGAAGGCGCGCTCGAAATGCAACAGGTTGCAGAACGGCCGCTTCCACACGGTGTTGATGTGGACCGGCACCTTCATTCCGCCCACCGTGGTGTGGGTGATGCCCCAGTCCGGCTTGCCGTAGCGGCGGGTGGTGCGCTCGAACAGCTCGCAGGCGGCCGCCATCGACTTGCCGATGGTGGTGTGCGACACCGGATTGATGGGGTTCTTCAGGAACATCCGGCTCGCGTCCGCCATGGCGCGCGAGGGATTGAGAGCGGCGTGGCCCATCTCGTAGAGCCAGTAGAGCGGCGTCGACAGGCCCAAATCGATTTGGGTCGGGAGCTTCGTCGCGCCGGTGAATTCACCGATGGCCATGGACCAACCTCGCGATGTGGGGTCGAGGACCCTCCCGCTTGTCCCGGGTAGGGTCAATGCCGACGAAAGGGTGGGGGGTCATATCAATGTCCAGATATGTCCCGGATGTCACAGTGCAAGGCACCCCGATATGGGGGCGGAGGTAGAAGGGGATGATGCCTGCATTTGCTGCGTCGCACCATGGCCGGTCGTTCGGGCTTCGGCTCGACACCCTGATTCGACTGCGCTGGCTCGCGGTGGCGGGCCAGACGGCCGCGCTCGTGGTGGTGAACCTGGTCCTGGGCTTCGAGCTGCCCATCGCGCCCTGCCTCGCGGCCGTGTCCCTGTCGGTGCTCCTGAACGTCTTCCTGCGGGTCAAGTATCCGCTCGCCCGGCGGCTCGGCGACGGGGCGGCGGGGCCGCTGCTCGCCTATGACGTCCTTCAGCTCACCGCTCTGCTCTATCTCACGGGCGGGCTTAAGAATCCGTTCGTGCTGCTCTATCTGGCGCCGGTCATGATCTCGGCCACCGGCCTGTCCTGGGGCACGACGGTGGCGCTGGGGGCGCTGGCGGTGGCCTGCGCCGGCGCGGTCGGCCTTTATGCCTGGCCGCTGCCCTGGGGCGGGCCGGACGCGCCGGTGCTGCCGGACCTCTATCTCGCCGGCGTCTGGGTCTCGCTCACGGTGGCGGTGGGCTTCATCGGCCTGCATTCCTGGCGCGTGGCCGAGGAGGCGCGCGAGCTCGGCGACGCGCTCGCCGCCACCGAGCTGGTGCTGGCCCGCGAGCAGCATCTCTCGGCCATCGACGGCCTCGCCGCCGCCGCCGCCCACGAGCTCGGCACCCCGCTCTCCACCATCGCCCTGGTGGTGAAGGAGATGGAGCGCTCCATGAAGGCCGACGACCCCTACGCCGAGGACGTGGCGCTCCTGCGCGACCAGGCCAAGAGGTGCCGCGACATCCTCCAGACCCTCACCTCGCTCCAGGCGGGCGACGCCCCGTTCGACCGCATGCCGCTGCGCCTGCTGCTGGAGGAGGTGGTGGAGCCGCACCGCAATTTCGGCATCGCCATCGCCATCGACGTGCCGGACGATCCGGACGCGCCGGTGATCGCCCGCAATCCCGGCCTCATCTACGGGCTCGGCAACCTGGTGGAGAACGCGGTGGACTTCGCCGCCGGGCGGGTCGAGATCCACGCCCAGTGGAGCCCGACGAGCCTGGAGATCATCCTCATGGACGACGGGCCGGGCTTCGCGCCCGAGGTCATCGCCCGGATCGGCCAGCCCTACGTCACCTCCCGCGCCCGCGACCGGCAGGACCCGGACGGCGAGAGCGGCCTCGGCCTCGGCTTCTTCATCGCCAAGACGCTGCTGGAGCGCACCGGCGCGGCGCTGACCTTCGCCAACCGGGCGCTGCCGCAGACCGGCGCGCTGATCACCGTGTCCTGGCCGCGCGCGGCGCTGGCCATAGAAGTGGAAAGGGGCGCGACAGATCGACGCGGCTTGAGCTATTCTTCGTCCAAAGAAGCGTAAAAGTCCGTGGAAATCGAGGGTATGCGCAGAGCCATCGGCGCGCGGCTCGCAGATTCGAGGATGTGAGAGATGAACGATTTGACGCCCCCCGAGGTGGGAGAAGAACGGTCGGTGCTGATCGTCGATGACGACCGTCCGTTCCTCCAGCGCCTCGCGCGGGCCATGGAGGCGCGGGGCTTCGCCGTCGCCACCGCCGAGACCGTGGCCGAGGGCCTCGCCCGGGTCGAGGCCGGCGCCCCCGCTTACGCGGTGGTGGACATGCGGCTCGGCGACGGCACCGGCCTCGACGTGATCTCGGCGCTCAAGAAGCACCGGCCCGGCGCGCGCGCCATCGTGCTCACCGGCTACGGCAACATCGCCACCGCCGTGACCGCGGTGAAGCTCGGCGCGGTGGACTATCTCGCCAAGCCCGCGGACGCCGACGACGTGGTGGCGGCGCTGTTCGCCACCGGCGACCACAAGCCGATCCCGCCGGAGAACCCCATGTCCGCCGACCGGGTGCGGTGGGAGCACATCCAGCGGGTCTACGAGCTGTGCGGGCGCAACGTGTCGGAGACCGCGCGCCGGCTCTCCATGCACCGCCGCACGCTGCAGCGCATCCTCGCCAAGCGCGCCCCGCGCTGAGCCGGGGCGACGCTCACAGGCTGTAGCGCGTCAGCTCGGGATCGTGGAGCGCGGCGAGCCGGGAGGCCGCCGTGTGGGCGAAGCGCAGCATCAGCGCCTTGCGCGTCGCCGCGGGCAAGGGATGGGCGGGGGCCGGGCGCAGCAGCTCGGCGCCGAACGCGTCGGCCACCAGCAGCCCGGTCTCCAGCGGCAGGATCTCGGCCGGAAAGTCGAGCGGCACCGCGAACAGCAGCCGGTCGCAATAGGCGCGGTATTCCGGCCATTTCAGGTCGGTGCGGAAGTCCTGCACCGACGACTTGATCTCGACGATCGACACCTCGCCGCGCCCGTCCACCGCCAGGATGTCGGCGCGCCGGCCCGACACGAGGCAGAACTCGGGAATGCCCACCAGCCCGCGCGCCGACAAATGGCGCAGCACCCCGCGCTGGACCGCGCGCGCGGTCGGCGACTGGCGCCCGTCCTCGGGCGGCTCGGGCAGGGTGTCCGGCCTCACGGGCGCGTCTCCGCCGCGGCCGCCGGCGCCGGCAGGGCGAGGATGACCTGGCCGCGGGCGCGCTTGATGGCCGCGTTCAGCTCGCCGCCGAACACGAAGATCGAAGCCGTAAGGTAAAGAAACACCAGGGCGATCATCACCGATGCGAGGCCGGCATAGGTGGTGACGTAGTTGGCGGGGAATTCGGAGAGGTAGAAGCCGAACGCCGCCGCGCCCACCAGCCACAGCACCAGCGTCACCAGGATGCCGGGCGCCACCTCCATGAGCGAGCGCCGTCCCGCCGGCAGCCACAGGTGCGCCACCAGCAGCGCCACCACCAGGATCAGGCTGGTCAGGCCGAAGCGCGCCAGCGTCACCATGCGCGAGAGCGGCGCGAGCTGCGGCAGCTCGCTCACCGCCGTCTGCCAGAGCAGCGGCCCGAGCACCACCAGGAAGGACAGCGCCAGCATGGACACCGCCGCCAGCAGCACGTAGCCGATGGATTCGAGCCGCAGCCAGTACCACGCCCGCTCCTCGCGCACCCCGTAGGCGCGGTTGAGGCCGATCCTCAGGCTCTCGATGCCGTTGGAGGAGAAGTAGATGGCGAGCACCACGCCGTAGGTGAGCACGTCGGTGCGCACCTGGTTCACCACGTTGTGGATCTCGCGCGAGATCGGCTCGGCCACCTTCTGCGGCCAGGTCTCCAGGATCAGCTGGATGGTCTCGGCGGCGAGCGGCCGCAGATCCAGGAAGCCGGCCAGCGCGGTGACGAAGATCAGGAACGGGAACAGCGACATGAGCGCGGAGAGCGCGATGTGGCTGGCGATCGCCCAGCCGTCATCGGCCGAGAAGGTCCAGATCGCGTCGATGACGATCCTGACCGTGTCGATCACCATCCGATAGGCGCGCCGCAGCATCCGTGCTCCAACTTTCCGGCTCCGGCTTCCCGGCCCCCGTCAGATCGGGCCTTCCCCGGCGAATGGCAAGCGCGCAGTGCGCCCTTCGGGCCGGGGCGCTGACATTTTCGCGATTCGACGCGGCGGGAAAATCCACTAAAGGGAACAGGCATCGCGGCGGCAAGCGCCGGCGGCAGAGGAGGAAACGTGCGGTCTGTCCTGTTCCTTGTCCTCGTGATCGGCGCCGCGGTGGCGATCCTGTTCACCGTCTTCCCGCAGTGGGACCTCGCCATCAGCGGCTATTTCTGGGACGTCGGGCGCCGTGCCTTCACGCTCGCCGGCGCCCCCTGGGCCAAGACCGTCCGCTCGCTCGCCAACTGGATTCCCTGGCTGATCGCCGGCCCGGCGTTCGCCGCCATCATTCTGAAGCTCCTGTTTCCCTGGGGCCGCATGTTCATGAGCGCGCGCGCCGCCGTGCTCCTGGCCGCCACCATGGCGCTCGGGCCCGGGCTGGTGGTGAACGGCATCCTCAAGGAGGAATGGGGCCGCCCGCGCCCGGTGCACGTGGAGGAGTTCGGCGGCAAGGACGCCTACAAGCCCTGGTTCGCGACCGACGGCGCCTGCCCCGGAAATTGCTCCTTCGTCTCGGGCGAGGGGGCGCTCGGCTTCTGGCTGACCGCGCCGGCGAGCCTTGTGCCCGGGCCGCTCGGAGCGGTGGCCATGACCGCGGCGGTCGCCTTCGCCGCCACCGCCGGGGGCCTGCGCATCGCCTTCGGCGGCCACTTCTTCACCGACGTGGTGTTCTCGGGCGTGGTGGTGGTGCTGATCGTGGTCGCCATGCGCTACCTGATCTACGACCGCAAGGGCGCGCCCACCGACTTCCGCATGGAGCACGCCATCGGCCGGCTGGGCTACGGGCTCCACGCTTTGGTCGGCGGCACGGCGCGCGCCCTCGCCGCGCTGGCCCGGCGCGCCTGGATCTCCTTGCGCGCCCTTGCGGCGCGCCACTTGCCAGGGCGCCGCGCGGGCCTATAGTCCGCGCCGATTTCGCTCCCAACCCCCGAGAGACCTGATGGCGCGTGACGTGAAGAAGGTGGTGCTGGCCTATTCCGGCGGGCTCGACACCTCGGTGATCCTGAAATGGCTCCAGACCACCTATGGCTGCGAGGTCATCACCTTCACCGCCGACCTCGGCCAGGGCGAGGAGCTGGAGCCGGCGCGCAAGAAGGCGCAGCTGCTCGGCATCAGGGACGAGAACATCTTCATCGAGGACGTGCGCGAGGAGTTCGTGCGGGACTACGTGTTCCCCATGTTCCGCGCCAACGCGCTCTATGAGGGGCTGTACCTGCTCGGCACCTCCATCGCCCGGCCGCTGATCGCCAAGAAGCAGATCGAGATCGCGCGGAAGATGGGCGCCGACGCGGTCGCCCACGGCGCCACCGGCAAGGGCAACGACCAGGTGCGCTTCGAGCTCGCTTACTACGCGCTGGAGCCGGACATCACGGTGATCGCCCCCTGGCGCGAATGGGACCTGACCTCGCGCACCCGGCTTTTGGAGTTCGCCGAGGCGCACCAGATCCCGATCGCCAAGGACAAGCGCGGCGAGGCGCCGTTCTCGGTGGACGCGAACCTCCTGCACTCCTCCTCCGAGGGCAAGGTGCTGGAGGACCCGGCCGAGGACGCGCCGGACTATGTCTACCAGCGCACCATCTCGCCGGAGGACGCCCCGGACGAGGCGACCATCATCACCATCGCCTTCGACAAGGGCGACGCGGTGGCCATCGACGGCGAGGCGCTGTCGCCCGCGAGCCTGCTCACGAAGCTGAACGCGCTCGGCAAGGAGAACGGCATCGGCCGGCTCGACCTGGTCGAGAACCGCTTCGTCGGCATGAAGAGCCGCGGCATCTACGAGACCCCCGGCGGCACGATCCTGATCGCCGCCCATCGCGGCATCGAGAGCATCACCCTCGACCGCGGCGCGGCGCACCTCAAGGACGAGCTGATGCCGCGCTATGCGGAGCTGATCTACAACGGCTTCTGGTTCTCGCCCGAGCGCGAGATGCTGCAGGCCGCCATCGACCACTCGCAGGCGTTCGTGACCGGCGAGGTGACGGTGAAGCTCTACAAGGGCAACGCCACCGTGATCGGCCGCAAGAGCCCCTATTCGCTCTACAACCAGGAGCTTGTGACCTTCGAGGAGGGCGCGGTCGCCTACGACCACCGCGACGCGGCCGGCTTCATCAAGCTCAACGCCCTGCGCCTGCGCACGCTGGGCTCGCGCGCGCGTAAGATCTCCGAGTAGGCGCCGGCGGCGCCGGGACGGATCGACATCGCCGGCTGGCGCGGCGACACGGCATTCGCCCTGGATGGCTAAAATGCGCGTCTCCACGCTGCGTCGTCATGCCCGGCCCCGTGCCGGGCATCCACGCCGTGCCGATGGCGCCGCGCTTCCGCATGTCCGCGCCATGCCGCAAGGCGTGAATGGCCGGGGCAGGCCCGGCCATGACGGCGGTTTCCGGAACATCCCGTCCGCTCAGCACTGAACGCTGGAAAAGGCCCGGCATGGCGCCCGCTCCCCCTGGTTCTGGCGGCACGGGGCGGCGCAACGGGCCGGCGAAGCGGCTCCGGCAACCGGTCGCGGTCCCGCGGAAAAGATGAGGCCCCGGCGCTCGCGCGCCGGGGCCTTTCTCGTTCCCCTCTTTTTGAACGAGAGCGGGGCGGCCTGGGCCGCCCCGCGTGAACTCACGAGTGGTAGGCGCGCTCGCCGTGCTCGTTGATGTCGAGGCCCTCGCGCTCCACGTCCGCGGACGGGCGCAGGCCCACCACGATGTTGAGCACGAAGAAGATGATCGCGGAGACCACGCCCGACCAGACGATGGTGATGATGGTCGCCTGGCCCTGGATCAGGACCTGCTTCACCATCTCGTAGTCGGCCACGCCGGCGCCGCCGAGCGCCGGGGACACCAGGATGCCGGTGCCGATGGCGCCGATGATGCCGCCCACGCCGTGAACGCCGAACACGTCCAGGCTGTCGTCATAGCCGAGCGCGTTCTTCACGGTGGTGCAGAAGAAGAAGCACACCACCGCGGCGACGATGCCGAGCACGATCGCGCCCATGGGGCCGGAGGCGCCGCAGGCCGGGGTGATGGCCACGAGGCCGGCCACCGCGCCCGACGCGCCGCCGAGCATGGAGGGCGCGCCCTTCACCAGCCACTCGATCACCAGCCAGCCGACGATGGCTGCGGCGGTGGCGAGGAAGGTGTTGACCATCACCAGGGTCGCGAGGCCGTTGGCCTCCAGGTTCGAGCCCACGTTGAAGCCGAACCAGCCGACCCACAGGAGGGAGGCGCCGATCATGGTGAAGGGCAGCGAGTGGGGCGGGAGCTGCTCCTTGCCGTAGCCGATGCGCTTGCCGACGATGAGGCAGCCCACCAGGCCGGCGATGCCGGCATTGATGTGCACCACCGTGCCGCCCGCGAAGTCCAGCGCGCCGAGGGTGAACAGGTAGCCCTCGGAGAACCACACCATGTGGGCGATCGGGAAGTACACGAACGTGCCCCACAGGATCGCGAACAGGATCACCGCCGGGAACTTGATGCGCTCGGGGAACGCGCCGACCGCGAGGGCCGGGGTGATCGCCGCGAAGGTCATCTGGAAGGCGATGAAGGCGAACTCAGGAATCTGAACGCCCTTGGTGAAGGTGTCGGCGAGGCTTTCGACCGTGACGCCGGCGAGGAAGGCCTTCTCGAAGCCGCCGATGAAGGCGTTGCCCGAGGTGAAGGCGAGCGAGTAGCCGTAGAGCACCCACACAAGCATCATCACCGCGGTGATGGTGAGCACCTGCATGAGCACCGAGAGCATGTTCTTGGCGCGCACGAGGCCGCCGTAGAACAGAGCGAGGCCGGGCACGGTCATGAGCAGGACGAGCACCGTGGACGTCATCATCCACGCCACGTCGCCCTTGTTCACGGTCGAGACAGCCTCGGCCGCCGCCGGAGAAGCGGCGGCCGGCGCCTCGACGGGCTGGCCGAGCGCCGGCAGCGCGACGGCCGCTGCTACCATTAGCGCGGGAATCCCCACGCGGGTCCACGTCTTGAACGTCATGGAAGGAAGCTCCGTGAAATGAGGATGGCTCAAAGGGCGTCGGCGTCGGTCTCGCCGGTGCGGATGCGCACGGCGTGATCGATCGGGAAGACGAAGATCTTGCCGTCGCCGATCTGTCCGGTCTTGGCGGAGGCGGTGATCGCCTCGACCACCTTGGCGACCTGGTCGGCCGCAACCGCCACCTCGACCTTGAGCTTCGGCAGGAAGCTCACGGCGTACTCGGCGCCGCGATAGATCTCGGTGTGGCCCTTCTGACGCCCGTAACCCTTCACCTCGGTCACGGTCAGGCCGTGAACACCGATACCGGTGAGGGCATCGCGCACCTCCTCCAGCTTGAATGGCTTGATGATGGCCATGACGATCTTCATGGATCGGTCCCTGTCCCCTGATGACCGCCGCGGCCGTTGACCGGGGCGGTGTGTTTTCTCGCGGCTTGGCCGTGCGGGTCGGGGCGATCCACGCCGCGGCCCAAGCCTGCGCGAATGGGAATCAAGGACCGTGCCAATCGGGCCGGAAGGGCGGGGATGGGTGCTTATTTTCTCGCCATGGCCCATTGCTGAGTCATCGACGCCCCATCCTTGCCGCTTTTTGTGCCTGTTTCTTAGGCGCAAAGCTCATGGGGTGCTCATTTCCCATGTGGTGTCATGGGTCCATGCCAGGGAGGGGCCCGATTCGCCTTTGCACGCCGGTGCCCGCTCCGGAACGACTTGCCCGGCCCGGCGGAGGCAGTGCCTCGTAAGAAAGCATCGGAGTAGGGAGGCCGGCGGCGCGCCGGCGGCGGCAGCGCGTCCGGCTACGTTGGGCGCGGGGTCACCGGCCGCATCAGCCCTTCCTGGGCGGAGGAGGCCACCAGCGTGCCGTCGCGGGTGAACAGCTGGCCGCGGCAGAAGCCGCGCGCGCCGGTCGCCATGGGGCTTTCCTGGCTGTAGAGCAGCCATTCGTCGGCGCGGAACGGCTGGTGCAGCCACAAGGCGTGGTCGAGGCTGGCGCACTGCAGGTCGACGTCGAACACGCTGCGCCCGTGCGGCACCAGCGCCGCCTGGAGCAGCGACAGGTCCGAGGCATAGGCCAGCACCGCCTGATGGGTGGGCAGGTCGTCCGGCAGGCGCCCGCGCGCCCGCAGCCACAGGCTGGCCTTGGCGTCGGGCGAGCTGGTGGCATAGGAGCCGTCGAGGAAGATCGGCTTCACCTCCAGCGGGCGCAGCGCCATCCAGTCGCGCAAGGCGGCGGCGGGAAAGCGCTTCAGCAGCCGCTCGCGCCACACCTCGTCGGCCGGCAGCTCCTCCGGCATCGGCACGCGCGGCATCTTCGCCTGGTGGGTCAGCCCCTCCTCGACGACCTGGAACGAGGCCGACATGAAGAAGATCGCCCGCCCGTGCTGGATCGCCACCACCCGCCGGGTGGTGAAGGACTTGCCGTCGCGGATGCGGTCCACGTCGTAGACGATGGGGATGGTGGGATCGCCGCCCAGCAGGAAGTAGCCGTGCAGCGAGTGCACCACCCGCGCCGGCTCCACGGTGCGGCGCGCCGCCACCAGCGCCTGGGCGATCACCTGGCCGCCGAACACCCGCCCGCCGCCCGGCGAGCCGCTGCGACCCCGGAACAGGTTGATCTCCAACTGCTCGAGGTCGAGGATGCCCAGAAGGGCGTCGACGTCGGACTGCCGGTCGCCGGCTGGCGTTTCGGCGGGGGGCTCGGTGGACGTAGGCTCGGTGGGCGTTTGCTCGGTCATGGGGCGCTCGATGGGGCCGTGCCGTGAGCGGCGGGCCTGCGACGAAAACGCCACGGCGCGGCAGGCTGCGTCAAGTCGCTTCCCCATTCGGCAGGCTCTGCCGCGGGGAGCTGGCACAGGGAGAGGGATAAGATGATCGGCACCGGCACCACGGGCGCCGCCGCCTCCGGCGGCATCGAGGGGGTCCTTTCGGCCGCGCCGGGCGCGGACGTGGCCATCGTCGGCGGCGGCCTCGCCGGGCTCAGCCTCGCGCTGGCGCTGCGCCAGGGCCTCGGGCCGGACGCCGACATCGTGCTGTTCGACCCCGGCCTCGACCGGCTCGGCGCCGACGACGGGCGCTGCTCGGCCATCGCCGCCGGCGCGCGGCGCATGCTCTGCGTGCTCGGCGTGTGGGACACCGTGGCGGCGGCCGCGCAGCCGATCTGCTCCATGATCGTCACCGACAGCCGCACCCGCGACGTCGCCCGCCCGGTCTTCCTCACCTTCGACGGCGACGTGGAGCCGGGCGAGGCGTTCGCGCACATGGTGCCCAACGCCGCGCTCCAGGCGGCGCTGCTCGACGCCGCCCGCGCCGCCGGCATCGATTTGCGCGGCGCGGCGGTAGAGGCGTTCGATGCCGCCCGCGGCGGCGTGGGGCTGTCCTTCGGCGCCGGCGGGCGGCTCTCCACCCGCCTGCTGGTGGCCTGCGACGGGGCGCGCTCGCGCCTGCGCACCATGGCGGGCATCGCCAACGTGTCGTGGGGCTACGGCCAGAGCGGCATCACCTTCACCGTCGAGCACGAGCGCCCGCACGAGGGCCGGGCGGAGGAGCATTTCCTGCCCGCCGGCCCGTTCGCCACCCTGCCGCTGCCGGGCAACCGCTGCTCCATCGTCTGGACCGAGCGCACCGCCGACGCCGAGCGCCTCCTCGCTTTGCCCGCCGCCGCGTTCCAGGAGGAGCTGGAGCAGCGCTTCGGCCACAAGCTCGGCTGGGTGAAGGTGGTCTCGAAGCCGCGCGCCTATCCGCTCGGCTTCGCCATGGCCCGCAGCTTCATCGGCGACCGGCTCGCGCTGGTGGGCGACGCCGCCCACCTGATCCACCCCATCGCCGGCCAGGGCCTCAACATGGGCCTGCGCGACGTGGCGGCGCTGGCCGAGGTGGTGACCGACGCCGCCCGCGTGGGCCTCGATTTCGCCGCCCCCTCGGTGCTGGAGCGCTACCAGCGCTGGCGCCGCTTCGACACCCTGGCCATGGGGGTCGCCACCGACGGGCTCAACCGCCTGTTCTCCAACCGCTCCGACGTGCTGCGCGCGGTGCGCGACGTGGGGCTCGGCCTGGTCGACCGGATGCCGCGCCTCAAGGGCCTGTTCATCCGCGACGCCGCCGGCCTCACCGGCGAGGTGCCGAAGCTGCTGCGCGGCGAAATGCTCTGAGCCGGCGGGCGGTCAGGGGCAGGCGGTGCGGCAGGCCGAGCAGCCGCCGCCGGCCGCGCGCCGGAGCGCGCCGGCCGGTGGCGCCGGCGGCCCTTCGGGGCGCGGCGGCAGCAGCGCGCGCAGGGCGTTGAGGATCACCGCCACGTCGATGGCCTCCTGCAGCAGCGCCCCCTGCACCGGCGGCAGATAGCCGAACGCCGCCGCCAGCATGCCCAGCAGCGACAGGCCGATGCCCGCGAACACGCTCTGGCGGGCGATGGCGAGCGCGCGCCGCGCCGCCGCCACGCCCTCGGCGAGCCGGTCGAGCCGGTCCACCAGCAGCACCACGTCCGCCACCTCGGCGGAGGCCGCGGCGCCGCGCGCCCCCATGGCGACGCCCACGTCGGCGGCGGCCAGCGCCGGGGCGTCGTTGACGCCGTCTCCCACCATCATCACCGGGCCGAAGGCCCGCGCCGCCTTCACGCTCTCCACCTTCTCCCCGGGCGAGAGGTTGCCGGCGCAATCGTCGGCGCCGATGCGGCGGCACAGGGCGGACACCGCTTCGCGGCGGTCCCCGGAGGCGAGGCGGATGTGCTCCACGCCGGCCGCGCGCAAGGCCGCGATCATGCCGGGCGCGTCCTTGCGCATGTGGTCGGCGAGGACGATGCGGCCGGCAAGGCGGCCGTCCACCGCCACCAGGACCACGGCGGTGGCGTCCTCGTCGGACCGGGCGGCGTCGGGAAGGGTGCCGGACGCCCGCGCCGCCACGTAGGACCTTCGGCCGATGGCGACGCTGCGGCCCTCGACCCGGCCGGCGAGCCCGACGCCGCCGTCCTCCTCCACCTCCAGCGGCGCCGACAGCGCCAGCCCGCGCGCGCGGGCCGCCGCCACCAGCGCCTCGGCCATCACATGGTTCGAGGCCTGGTCGAGGCTGGCGGCGAGGCGCAGCACCTCGTTCGCGCCGAACCCCGCGGCGGTGTCGATGGTGGCGATGGCGGCGCGGCCCTGGGTGAGCGTGCCGGTCTTGTCCACCACCAGCGAGCGCACCCGCGCCATGACCTCCAGCGCGCCGCCGCTCTTCACCAGGACGCCGAGCTTGGCGGCGCGCGACAGGCCCGCCATGAGCGCCACCGGAACCGCGAGGATGAGCGGGCAGGGGGTGGCCACCACCAGCACCGCGAGCGCCCGGCGCGGATCGCCTGACAAAATCGCCGCGCCGGCCGCGAGCGCGAGCGAGATGGCGAGGAAGCCGAGCGCGTAGCGGTCGGCGAGCCGGACCATGGGGGCGCGGCTTTCGGCCGCCGCCGCCACCAGCCGCACGATCGCCGCGTAGGTGCTCTCGCGCGCGCTCCTCAGGGCTTCGAGGTCGAAGGCCGGCCCGACGTTCACCGAGCCCGACAAGGCGGTCTCACCGTCGCCGAGCCGCGCCGGGCGTGCCTCGCCGGTGATGGCGGACTGGTCGAGGAGGCCGGAGCCGGCGGCGATGCGCCCGTCCACCGGCACGGCGTCGCCATGGCGCACCAGCAGGAGGTCGCCGGGCGCGATCTCCTCGATCGGGCGGCTGACGAGGACGGACCCCTCGTGCCGCATCGCGGTGCGCGGCGCGCGGGCGACCAGGGCGGTCATCTCGCGCCGCGCCCGCCCCTGCGCCAGCGCCTCCAGGAGCTGGCCGCCGGAATACATGAGCGCCACCACGTTGCCGGCCAGCGGCTCGCCGAAGGCGAGCGCGGCGCTCATGGACAAGGCGGCGAGGATGTCGAGCCCGAACTGGCCGGCCTTGAGCGAGCGGACGATCTCCAGCGCCAGCGCCGCCAGCACCGGCGCGGTGCCGACCGTGAAGGCGATCTGCGCTTCCTCCCGCCGGCCGAGGGCCAGCAGAAGCGCCGTTCCCGCGGCGAGCGGCACGGCCGCCAGCGCGAACAGCACGCGCCCGCCGGACGGCGCTGCGGGCGCGGGGCCCGCGCTGGCATTGTCTTCCGCGGCGTGCATTGCTTGGCTCCCGAATGCGCGCCCGCCGGTGCAGCGCCTGCGGCACTTCGCCGTTCGCGGGGGCGCGCGAGCGTCATTGCGGCGTCGCCCGCGACACTGCATATGCTTGTTTAGAATCAATTTAAACTGGAGTCACGGCATGTTGTCCGCCCTCCCCGCGCTTGTCGGTCGCAGGCGCTTCTCCGACCTCAACGAGCAGGAGGTGCTCGCCCTCGCCATCTCGTCGGAGGAGGACGACGCCCGGATCTACGACGACTATGCGGCCAACCTTCGTGCCGAATATCCGGACACCGCCCATGTGTTCGAGGGCATGGCGGCGCAGGAGCGCGGGCACGCCGCCAACCTCAAGCGCGAGTTCGAGCGCCGCTTCGGCCCCCACGTGCCGCTGATCCGGCGCGGCGACATCGCCGGCTATTACGGCCGCCGGCCGGTGTGGGTGATCTGCAGCCTCGGCATCGACCGCATCCGCCAGGAGGTGGGGCGGATGGAGGACGAGAGCGCCAACTTCTATCTCCAGGCGCAGAAGAAGGCGACCGATCCCGGCACCCGCAAGCTCTTGGAGAATCTCTACAAGGTGGAGATGCAGCACGAGGAGATCGCGGGCTCGCTGGCCGAGAAGTACCTGCCCGTCGACAAGAAGCAGGAGGAGGACGAGAAGGCGCGCCGCCAGTTCGTGCTCACCTGGGTGCAGCCGGGCCTCGCCGGCCTCATGGACGGCTCGGTGTCGACGCTGGCGCCGATCTTCGCCACCGCCTTCGCCACCCAGAACTCCCACACCACCCTGCTGGTGGGCCTCGCCGCCGCCGTGGGCGCGGGCATCTCCATGGGCTTCACCGAGGCGGTGCACGACGACGGGGTGATCTCCGGGCGCGGCTCGCCGCTGAAGCGCGGCATCGCCTCGGGCGTGATGACCGCGGTGGGCGGGCTCGGCCACGCGCTGCCTTACCTCATCCCCGAATTCTGGACCGCGACGGCGATCGCGATCGCGGTCGTGTTCGTGGAGTTGTGGGCCATCGCCTTCATCCAGAACCGCTACATGGAGACGCCGTTCTGGCGCTCGGTGTTCCAGGTGGTGCTGGGCGGCGCCCTGGTGCTGGCGGCGGGCATCTTCATCGGCGGCAGCTGACGGCGTCGCCCTTGCGCTCTCGCGGGGGAAACCCTCTCCCTAGAGGGCAGGGTGAGGGGACGGGACGCTCTGCAGCGGGCGCTCCGCATCGGCGACGGCTGAACCCCTCGCCCCGGGCCTCTCCCTCTGGGAGAGGGGGCAGGTCGCGCGGTGCGGGACAGCTGTCACCCGAAAAGCAAGGGTGTCCTTGCGTCGGCGCATGGCGCGGGCGCCGCGGCGGTGCCACTCTTCGCCGGTCCGCCAAGGAGGCCCCGCATGCGCGCAATGGTCCTGAACGCCCCCGGTGAGCGCCTGGTGCCGCAGGAGCGCCCCGGCCCGGTGCCCGGTCCCGGCGAGGTGCTCATCGAGGTCCTCGCCTGCGGCGTCTGCCGCACCGATCTCCACGTGCTGGACGGGGAGCTGACCCAGGCGCGTTATCCGATCGTGCCCGGCCACGAGGTGGTCGGCCGGGTGGCGGCGCTCGGGCCCGGCGTCTCGCATCTGCGGCGCGGCGAGCGCGTGGGCGTGGGCTGGCTCGGCCATGCCTGCGGCGTCTGCCCCTATTGCGCGGCGCAGGAGGAGAATCTGTGCGACGCGCCCGTGTTCACCGGCTGCACCCGCGACGGCGGCTTCGCCTCCCACATGGTGGCGGACGCGGCCTTCGCCTACCCGCTCGGCGAGGCGGGGGAGGACGCCGCCCTCGCGCCGCTGCTGTGCGCCGGGCTGATCGGCTGGCGCACGCTGAAGATGGCGGGCGAGGGGCGCCGCATCGGCCTCTACGGCTTCGGCGCCGCCGCCCACATCATCGCCCAGGTGGCGCGCTGGCAGGGGCGGGAGATCTACGCCTTCACCCGGCCCGGCGACACGGCGGCGCAGGACTTCGCCCGCGCGCTCGGGGCCGTCCATGCCGGCCCCTCCGATGCGCCCTCGCCCGAGCCGCTGGACGCCGCGCTGATCTTCGCGCCGGCCGGCGAGCTGGTGCCGCAGGCGCTCAGGGCGGTGCGCAAGGGCGGGCGCGTGGTGTGCGGCGGCATCCACATGAGCGACATTCCCTCCTTTCCCTACAGCTGGCTGTGGGAGGAGCGGAAGATCCTCTCGGTGGCGAACCTCACCCGCCAGGACGCGCACGAATTCCTGGCGCTGGCGCCCGAGGCCGGCGTCGCGACCCACGTCACGCCCTATCCGCTCGCCGAGGCGAACGCCGCCCTTGCCGACCTGCGCGCCGGCCGGCTGAAGGGCGCCGCCGTCCTGGTGCCGTAGGCCGCCCTAGCGCTGCATCACATAGGTGCCGGGCGCCGGCCCGAGCACCGCGTGGCCGGGGGCGCCGATATAGGGCAGGTGGATGCGCCCGGACGAATGGGCCGTCAGCCACGCCTCCCAGGCCGGCCACCAGGAGCCCTCCTGCGGCGGGTTCTGCTCCATCCACTCCTCCGGGCTCACATGCAGCGCGCCGTGGGCTGTGTCGTGGATGCGGTAGTGCCGGCGCTTGTGGCCGGGCTCGGAGACGATGCCGGCATTGTGCCCGCCCGAGGCCAGCACGAAGGTCACGTCGGTGTCGGTGAGCTGGTGGATCTTGTAGACCGACTTCCAGGGCGCCACGTGGTCGCGCTCCGTGCCCACCACGAACAGCGGCACGCGGACGTTCTGGAGCGCGACCGGACGGCCGTCCACCTGGTAGCGGCCGGCGGCGAGGTCGTTGTCCAGGAACATCCGGCGCAGATATTCCGAATGCATGCGGTAGGGCAGGCGCGTGGCGTCGGCGTTCCAGGCCATGAGGTCGTTCATGGGGGCGCGCTCGCCCATCAGGTACTCGCGCACCATGCGCGACCAGACGAGGTCGTTCGAGCGCAGCATCTGGAACGCCCCCGCCATCTGGCCGGCGGAGAGGTAGCCCTGGTCCCACATGACGCTCTCCAGCGCATAGAGCGCGCTGGGATCGACGAACAGCTGCAGCTCGCCCGGCTCGGAGAAGTCGGTCTGGGCGGCGAACAGCGTCATGGACTTCAGGCGCTCGTCGCCGGCCCGGGCCATGGCGGCGGCGGCGATGGAGAGCAGCGTGCCGCCGAGGCAGTAGCCCACCGCATGCACCTTCTGGTCCGGCACCACCTGGTTCACCACGTCGAGCGCGGCCATGACGCCGAGCTTGCGGTAGTCCTCGAAGCCGAGGTCGCGGTCCTCCCGGGTCACGTTGCGCCAGGAGATGCAGAACACGGTGTGGCCCTTGCCCACCAGGTAGCGGATCAGCGAGTTCTGGGGCGACAGGTCGAGGATGTAGTACTTCATGATCCAGGCCGGCACGATCAGGATCGGCTCGGCCTCGACGTCGCGCGTGGTGGCGCGGTACTGGATCAGCTCCATCAGGTGGTTGCGGTAGATCACCTCGCCCGGCGTGACCGCCACCTCCTTGCCGGGGGTGAAGGCCTCGGCGCCCACCGGCGGCTGGCCGGCGACCTTGCGCGCCTGGTCCTCCAGGAAGTTGCGCGCGCCCGCGACGAAGTTGCCGCCCAGCGTCTGGCGCGCGCGCTTCAGCACCTCCGGATTGGTGAAGGGGGAGTTGGAGGGCGAGAACATGTCGAGCATCTGGCGCGCCGCGAACGCCACCACCGCCTCGTTGTGGGGGGCGACGCCCGGCACGCCCTGGGTGGCGTTGTGCCACCACTGCTGGTTCAGCAGGAAGCCCTGGTACCAGAAGCGGAACGGCCAGTCCTGCCAGGACGGCGCGGAGAAGCGCTCGTCGCCCTCCAGCGGCTGGATGCAGGCGGGCAGGCCCCGGTCGAGGGTGGAGGCGGCGGCATAGGCGCCGAACCGCGACGCCTTGCGCCAGGCCTTGGTGGCGAGCTCCGCCTGCTTTCCGGGCGCGGCGGCGAGATGCATCCACCAGTCCAGGAAGGCGAGGGAGAGGCCGATGGGCGAGAGGCCCTGGCTCGCGCGGGCGCCGAGCGCCGCGGCGGCGCGATCCACCGCGCGGAAGGCGGCGGGGGCGGTGCTGCTCTCGAAGTCCGCGTCGTCCGGGCACAGGAAGGCGGGCAGCCCGGGAAAGCCGGCCATCGGCGGGCGGCCCGGCGCCGGCAGGGGCACGGCGGCCGGAGCGCCCATCGGCACGGGCAGCGCGGCGGCCGGGGGTGCAGGCGTCGCCGACATCGGCGCGGGCAGGGTCGCGGGCAGTGTCACGGACATGGCGCAGCTTCCAACGGGCTTCGGGCTTGGCATTCGGGCGTGGCGTCGTGCGGTGCCGGGCCGGCGCGAGCCACATGGCGGCAGAGGTGGGCCGTTCCGGGCCATGGAACCTTGATGGGGGTCAACTGTCCATCCCGCCGGGTCGAAATTATGGCCTGCTGCTCGGCCTGGCGGCATCGCCGCGCGAAGCCGGGAGCCGGATGCCGGGCGAGAAGGGAGCGGACCGGGCCAGCCTCGATCGGAGCCATGGCCGGCGCCGCTTGACAATGCCGGGCGGAGCCGGGAAATCCGGCCGGGCGGCCGATGCCGCGCAACCACCGGCGCCGGGCCAGGGCGGCGGAGCGGGGAGAACGAGATGACCGAGGAACAGCGCCTCATCAAGGAGACCGCCGCCGCCTTCGCCCGCGACGTGCTGGCGCCCGGCGCCGCGCGCCGCGACCGGGAGAAGACGATCGAGCCGCAGGTGCTGAAGGGGCTCGCCGAGCTCGGCTTCCTCGGCATGACGGTGCCGGAGGCCTATGACGGCGCCGGCGCCGATTACGTGAGCTACGCCCATGCCCTGATGGAGGTGGCCGCCGGCGACGGCGCGGTCTCCACCATGATGAGCGTCCACAACGCGCCCTTCAACGCCATCCTGGAGCGCTACGGCACCGACGCCCAGAAGGAGGCGGTGCTGCGCCCCGCCGCGCGCGGCGAGTTCATCGGCGCGTTCGGCCTGACGGAGAGCGACGCCGGCTCGGACGCCGGCGCGCTCAAGACCCGCGCCGTGCGCCGCAACGACCGCTACATCGTCAATGGCGGCAAGGAGTTCATCACCTCCGGCAAGATCGGCGGCTGGATCGTGCTGTTCGCCAAGGTGGAGGGCTCGGCCGCCAAGAATCCCATGAAGAATCCCATGACGGCCTTCCTGGTGCCCACCTCCGCCACGGGCTACGTGGTGGCGAAGGTGGAGGACAAGCTCGGCCAGCGCGCCTCCGACACCTGCTCGCTGCGCTTCGAGGACCTGGAGGTGCCGGCCGAGTACCGCATCGGCGAGGAGGGCGAGGGCTACCGCATCGCCCTGTCCTCGCTGGAGACCGGGCGCATCGGCATCGCCGCCCAGTCGGTGGGCATGGCGCGCGCCGCCTACGAGGCGGCGGTGGCCTATGCCAAGGAGCGGCGCTCGTTCGGCAAGGCCATCATCGAGCACCAGGCGCTCGCCTTCCGCCTCGCCGAGATGCGCACCGACCTCGAGGCCGCGACCCAGCTGGTGCTGAGCGCGGCGCGCATGAAGGACCAGGGCCTGCCCTGCCTCACCGAGGCGGCGATCGCCAAGCTGTTCGCCTCCGAGGCGGCCGAGCGCATCGTCTCGCGCGCGCTGCAGACCTTCGGCGGCTACGGCTATCTCCAGGACTTCCCGGTGGAGCGCATCTATCGCGACGTGCGCGTGTGCCAGATCTACGAGGGCACCAGCGACATCCAGAAGATCATCATCTCCCGGGCCATCGCCGGTCCGGGGGCCTGACCGCGCCGCGCCTCAGAGCGCCCGGCGAAGCCTGCCGGCGAAGGCGTCGGCGCGGCGCCGGAACAGCCGGCGGTGAAGCTTGGTCGCCGCCCGCTTCAGCTGCCGCTGGAGGCGCGCCATGGCCTGCTCGAGCCGCGCGAGCCGCTCGGGCCCGAGCGGCGTAGCCGAAGCCTCCAGCATCGGGCGCAGGGTCTCGATATCCTGGTAGGCGCCGAGCAGGTCGCGCAGCTCCTGGGCGCGGGTGGCGCGCTTGCGGCCCCGGCCGGCGACGGCGGCGGCGAAGAAGCTCATCTGGTAGCGGTGCGCCACCACGCGCTTGCGGGCCTCGTGCATGTGGTGCGGGCTGTCGAACCGGGCCTTGCGCGCCTGCCGGTAGGCGCGCGCGAGCCCCGCCACCACGTCGGCGCCGGCGGCTTCCGCCGCGAGCCCGTCCGCCAGCTGCGCGCGGGCGGCGGCCAGGAAGTCGGCGAGCTCGGCGCGGTGGTCGTCGCTCTCGCCGCCGGGCGCCGGGTCCTCGCCGATGGCGGCGCGGGCCGCGGCGATGTCCTCCTCGCCGGCAAGGCCCTCGTCCGCCAGGTGCCGCAGCGCGTCCTGCGCCGCCGCCCGGTCGCGCGCCGCCGACAGGATGCGCGCGGCGGCGGCGGTGGCCCGGCGGGCGGCCTTGGCCCGTTCGCCCGGCACCAGGCGCAGCAGGCCGCGATACTCCTTCATGGCCTTGCGGGCGCTATGCACCATCGCCACCGGATCGGGCAGCCGCGCCGCCTTCTCCACCTTGGCGAGGACGGTCTCCAGGGCGGCGAGCACCTTCGGCTCGCCCGAGGCCGCCGCGGGAGATGGCGGGGCCTCGGCGAGGCCGGGCTGCGAAGCGGGCGCGGCGCTTTGGCTGAGGCGGTTCATGGCGCAAGTCTGCCACGGCGGGACCGGCGCGTCTCCCCCGGACCGCCGGGCGGCCCGCGCTCGGCGCTCAGCGCCCGCCCACCAGGGCCGGCGGGCGCGGGACGTCGCCGAAGCCTTGGGCGGGCGGCAGCGACGGCTCGGCCTGGGCGGCCGGCGGCGGCGCGGCCGGAGCCGGCAGGCTCTGCTGGTGCCGTGTCTCGGCGGCGCGGCGCGGCGCCGGCGTGTCCGCCGGGTGGGACGGTCGCGGGGCGTCCGCGCTCGCCGGAGCGGCCGGCCGGCGGGCGGGCGCCTCCGGCGGCGGCGTGGTTCCCACCCCGAAGCTCTGGGAGGCCGGGGGCGGGGCGGGCCGGCGCTCGACCGCGTCGGGCGCCGGTGCCTGCTGCACCGGTGGCGCCACGGGCGGCGCGGTCACGGGCGTCGGGGCAGCGGCCGGCGGCGGGGCCGGGACCGTCGCCTGTGACGGAGCCGGCCGGACGATCTGGCTTGGCGCCGGGGCGGGTGACGCCGGGAGCGGTGGCGCGACCGCCTGGGGCGCAGCCGCGGGAGCCGGACGCGCGGCCGGCGGCGCCTGAACCGCCGGCGCCGGTGCCGCCGGGCCGGCGGGGAGCGCGGTCGGCGTCGGCGCGGGCGGGACCGCTGCCGGAGCGGCGCTGGCGGGTGGCGGAGCGGCCGGCGCGGGGCGTGGCGCCAAGGCGGCCGGGGTGGGTGCGGCGGGCACCGCCGCCGGCCGGGCCGGCAGCGTCGCGGGCACCGGCGGCGGTGCCTGGGGCGCGCTGGACGGGACCGGACCGGATGGGGCCGGAGCGGGCGTGGGCGGGACGGCGGGGGGCGTGGCCGCGCCGGCGCGCTCCTGCTCCAGCCGGCGGGTCTCGCGCTCGATGGCGCGCAGGGCGATGACGCTGGTGAGGCCCGATGCCGTCACCCGGCGCTGCGGATTGGCCACCGGGCCGCGCCAGGAGATCTGCGCGCCGGGAATGCCGCCCGCCACCTCGGCGCCTTCGAGGCCGATCTGCGCCTCCATGGCGAGCCGCGCCAGGTCCAGGCTGCCGTCGAGGGTGACGTTGACCCCCTGGGCGGAGGCCCGCACCGGCGAGGTGCGCGCGGTGCCGTTCAGCACCGCGAGCGTGGTCTCGGCCGCCGGCAGGGCCAGCGGCGCGCGGCCGAGCGCCCGTTCCAGCAGCTGGGCGACGCGGCGCTCGTCCGGCGGCGGCTGGAGCGCGTCGGTCTCGGCCAGCACCGCGGCGAGCGCGCCGGGATCGGCGGCGTCGATGCGGAGCGGGGCGACCTTCAGCGTGCCCTGCCCGGACAGCGACTGGACCAGCGCCGCCATGGAGCGCCCGCTGCCGCCCAGGTCGAGGGCGAGCGACACCTTGCCGGCGGGCGGGGTGCGCGCGCCGGTCGGGGCGGCGAGGGCGGCGGCGTCCACCCGGTCGAGCACCAGGCGGCCCTCGGCGGCGATGGCGTCGCCGTCGTGGCCCAGCTTGAGCCGCCCCCCCACCTGCCCGCCGCCGAAGGTGGCCGACAGGTCGCGCACCTCGACGCCGTTCCCGTCGCTGACCAGCCGCAGGCGGGCGCCGGTGGCGGCATAGGGGCCGAGCACGGCGAGGCGGTCGGCGGCAAGCTCCAGGTCGACGGCCGCATGGGCGACGGCGGCGCCCTGGAAGCGCCCGGTGGCCCATGGCGCGCCCGCGTCCGGCTCGGGGGCGCGGGCGCCGGTGAGGGCGAGCAGGCGCGGCAAAGAGAGCACGTCGAAGGCGAGCCGCCCGGACAGCCGGGGCGCGGCGCCGGGCTCGATCGCCACCGTGCCCGAGATCGGCGCGCCGGCGAGCGACCCGGAAAGGTTCTGCAGCTGCGCCGTCCCGCCCTCGCGGGAGAACCCGAAGGCGAGGGCCACGGGCGCCGGACCGTCCGCGGCGGCGGCCACCTGGGGCAGGAGGCGGCCGAGGTCGCCGCCGTCCACCCGCATGGCGAGGCGAGGCGTCACCGTGCCGTCGGCGCCGAGCGAGGCGGTGCCGTCGCCGCTGAAATTGAGGCCCGCGACGGAGAGGCGTCCGCGCACGCGGTACTGCCCGTCGGTGAGCGGGTCGGCGGAGAACTGCCCGGAGGCCGGGCCGAGCCGGGGTCCGAGCCCCTCGGCGCCGAGCGCCGCCAGCACCCGGCCGGCATCGGTGGCGTCCGCCTTGACGGCAACGCTCAGCGGCACGCCCTGCGAGGGGCGCTGGAAGCCGACCGTGCCCGCGAGCAGGCCGAGCGTGCCCTCGGCCGAGACCGAGCGCCCGCCGCCCTGCGACCAGACCGCGGCGCTGGTGAGCTTCACCGGCCCGGCCACCGGCAGCAGGCGCGCCAGCACGTCCGCGGGCGCATCGCCCGCCACCAGGCGCACCACCGGCACCAGGCCATCGGCCTTGGGGCCGGTGACGGAGAGGTTCAGCTCGCCGCGCGGCACGGTGGAGAAGTTCTCCATCCAGCCGGCGCCTTCCAGCCTGATGCCGCCCAGGTCGTCCACCTTGAGGCGGGAGACGCGCCAGCTGCCGCCGGTGGCGGCGGCGTCGACCAGGAGCCCGCGCGCCGGCAGGCCGGACAGGGACAGGTTCTGGCCCTTCAGCGTCAGCTTGGCGTCGGCGCCGCCGCCGGTGCTCATGGCGGCCGCGCGCAGGGCGGCGATGATCGGGTCGAGGTCGAACCCGTCCATGGCGAGGTCGAGGTCGAGGCGCGGCGCCGGCCCGTCGAGCGCCGCGGCGGCGCTGCCGGTGACGCGGCTTTGGCCGAAGGCGCCGTCGATGCGCTGGAGCGCGATGCGGCCGGGCGCCAGCTCGAACCGGGCGGCGAGGCGCGCCGGCCCCCTCAGCGCCGCCGCGTATTCGCGCGGCACCCCCGCGGCGGCCCAGCGCAGGAAAGCGGCGGGATCGTCGGCGGTGAACTGCGCCTCCCCGCTCAGCTCGGCATCGCCCAGGGGCCCCGCCTTGGCGGTGCCCGCCGGCGCGGCGCGCATGGGCACGTTCGACAGGCGCAGCGACGCCGCGCCGGGCAGCAGCGCCTCGGCGGTGTCGATGCGCCAGCCGGCCGGGCCGCCCGAGACGTCGGCGCGGGCGTCGCGCACCAGCGTGCCGCCGAGCATGAGCTGGTCCACCGCCACGCCGATGCGCGAGGCCGCCTGCGGCGTCGGCAGCTGGGCGAACACCCCGAGGAAGCGCGCGAAGGCGGAGAGCGGGCTCGCCGCCGCGTCCTGGGCGTCGTCCGGTCCGCGGCCCAGCGCGTCGAGATCGAGACTGCGGCCGTTCAGCACCGCATCGAGGCCCGCGGCACGGCCCAGGGACAGGCGCGCCGAGCCGGAGAGCTGCGGCGGGGTCGCCGCGCCGCCGAGCGCGAGGTCGAGGCCCGTCGCCACCACAGCCTCGGGCGTGGCGCGGACCTGGGCCGACAGCTGCCAGGCCTCGAGGCCGCTCCGGCCGCGGCGGGTCAGGGCGGCGCGGCCCTCGAAGCGCGGCTTGCCGGCATCGAAGCCGAGGGCGCCGTCAAGGTCCGCGCCGAACGGGCTGGTGCGCCCGTCGAGCACCATGCGCAGGCGGCCCGTGCCGTCCGCGCCGGCCGTGCCGAGGGTGGAGCGCAGGCCGAAGCGGGCGCCAGCCGCCTCCACCTCGCCGTCGAGCCGGAGCGGGCCGGACAGCGAGCGCGCCTCGCCCCTGAGGTCGAGGTCGGTGAGGGTGACGGTGCGGTCGGACGCCCGGTCGAGCAGGTCGAGGCTGCCGTTCTCGATCTCGAACTTGGCGACCGACAGCTCGGTGGGGCGCCCGGCGCCGGTGGGCAGGGCGAAGCGGCCGGCGGAATCGAGCACCAGGCGCATCTGCGGTCGCACCAGCGCGACCCCGGTCGCCTCCACCTCGCCGCGCATCAGCGCGCCGAGCGAGAGCTCTGCGCGCAGCTCCTTCACGGTGCCGCCGGTGGAGACCACGTCTCCCAGCGTCACGTCGCGCAGGACGATGCGGGGCGCCGGCAGGATCTGGGCGTCGATGGGCCCGCGGATCACCACCGGCAGGCCGATGGCGTGGCCGATCTCGCTCTCGAACGTGCCGCGCCAGGCGTTCCAGTCCACCACGTAGGGCGCCGCGAACGCGCCGCCGATGGCGAGGATCACCGCCGAGGCGAGGCTTATCAGGATGCCCTGCACACCCGTACTCCCGAAAGGTTGTGCGCCGCAGCGCGGCGCCAACGAGACCCTATGGCGCGCGATTGCGATCAGATCGCGACGATCTTGCCCGGATTCATGATGTTGTCGGGATCGAGCGTGCGCTTGATGGCGCGCATCACCTCGAGCGCCGCCTCGCCGTGCTCGGCCGCCATGTAGCCCATCTTGCCCTGGCCCACCCCGTGCTCGCCGGTGCAGGTGCCGCCCATGGCGAGCGCGCGGGCGACGAGGCGCTTCATGTAGAGGTGGGCCTTCTCCACGTCCGCCGGATCGGCGTGGTCCACCATCAGCGTGGTGTGGAAGTTGCCGTCGCCCACATGGCCGACGATGGGGGCGACGAGGCCCATCTCCTCGATGTCACGCTTGGTCTCCATGACGCATTCGGCGAGGCGCGAGATCGGCACGCACACGTCGGTGGCCACCGCCTTGGCGCCGGGGCGCAGCGGCAGCGCCGACCAGTAGGCGTCGTGGCGCGCCTGCCAGAGCCTCGAGCGCTCCTCGGGCTTGACCGCGAAGGCGGCGGGGCCGCCGCCGAACTCGGCGGCGATGGCGCCGAAGCGGTCCGCCTGCTCGTGGACGCTCGCCTCGGTGCCGTGGAACTCCAGGAACAGGGTCGGGGTCTCGGCGAGCGTGAGCTTGGCATAGGCGTTGGAGGCGCGCACCTGCACCTCGTCCAGGAGCTCGATGCGGGCCACCGGAATGCCGGACTGGATGGTCATGATCACCGCGTTGCACGCCGCCTCGATGGAGGGGAACGGGCACACCGCCGCGGATATCGCCTCCGGGATGCCGTACAGCTTCAGCGTGATGGAGGTGATGATGCCGAGCGTGCCCTCGGCGCCCACATAGAGGCGGGTGAGGTCGTAGCCCGCCGAGGACTTGCGGGCCCGCGTCGCGGTGGTGATCAGCTCGCCCGAGGCGGTGACCACGTCGAGCGAGAGCACGTTGTCCTTCATGGTGCCGTAGCGCACCGCATTGGTGCCGGAGGCGCGGGTGGAGGCCATGCCGCCGAGCGAGGCGTCGGCGCCGGGATCGATGGGGAAGAACAGGCCCCGGTCGCGCAACTCCTCATTCAGCCGCTTGCGGGTGACGCCGGGCTCGATGACGCAGTCCAGGTCCCCGGCATTGATCGCGAGGATGCGGTTCATGCGCGAGAGGTCGATGCACACGCCGCCCAGGGGGGCGTTCACCTGGCCCTCCAGCGAGGTGCCCGCGCCCCAGGGGATCACCGGCACCCTGTGGGCCGCGCAGATGCGCACCGCCCGCTGCACGTCCTCCGCGCTCTCGGCGAACACGACGAGGTCCGGCGGCTCGTTCGGTAGGTAGGTGGTGACATTGGCGTGCTGGGACCGGATGACCGGGTTTGTCACGATTTTGTGATCGAGCGCCGATTTCAGTTCCTGCGTGGCGCGCGCGACACGCCCGGCCAATTCGGATTCGGATTTCGCGGATGCAACAAGCATTTACGATTCCTTAACTTGTATCCGTGAGGGATGGTGCCCGGGCGGGGAATGCGGATGTGGAAGGCGGTAGAATCAACAGTTTGGACGCCGTTTCCTCTTGACAGTGTCTTTTCTGATTCGCGGTCCGACGCCCCGTCTGCATCATTTCGGGCGTGACGAATGCCTGTTCCATCGGCACACTGAATAACGATCGAGCAACCCTACCGTCACAGGCGGCTCGCCATGCTACACCGGATCGACTTCGAACCCGTGTTTTTCGCCCCTTTCGTCTCCTCCGCCATGAAGGTGGAGCGCGAGTGGATCGACTATAACGGCCATCTCAACATGGCCTATTACAACCTGCTGTTCGACCGGGCGGTGGACGAGGCGTCCCAGCTGCTCGGTCTCGGCCCGGACTATGCGGAAAGCTGCGGCGCCTCCTTCTTCACGGCGGAAGCGCATGTGCGCTACCTGCGCGAGCTCAAGCCGGAGAGCCCGGTTCGCGTCACCCTGCGGCTCGTCGACTATGACGAGAAGCGCCTGCACCTGTTCCAGACGCTGCATCATGCCATCGAAGGCTGGGAATCCGCCACCTGCGAGCAGCTGGCGATCCACGTGGATCTGAAATCGCGCCGCGCGGTGCCGTTCCCCGACGACGTCCTGGAACTGGTGGCCACCATGCGCGCGGCGCATGCCGCTCTGCCGAAGCCCGAAGGCCTCGGCCGTTCCGTCGCCATGCTGGCGCGGGTCTGAGGCCGCCGTCCGGCCCTGGCGGCGAGCTGTGGAATCGGGCGCTTCGGCGCCCGTTTTCGTTGGCGCGGGAGGGTCGGCTCCGAAGCTCCGGCCGTCCCTGATTGTTCAGAATTTCATCAATTTCACGTCTGCCCGCCTTGCGCGCAATGCAGGGCAGTCATGCTGACCTATTCATTCTCTTCTGCTGCAGTGCGGCATATGTTGCATTGCATCAAGGTCGCAGTCCCACTCCGACCGTCGCAGCAGGAGGCCTCCATGAGCGCCGTGACCTTCCCGAAGACCCTCGCCGACCCCAAGGGCGTATCCGTCAAGGCG
This sequence comes from Xanthobacter pseudotagetidis, assembly GCF_043194795.2. Classification (NCBI taxonomy): domain Bacteria; kingdom Pseudomonadati; phylum Pseudomonadota; class Alphaproteobacteria; order Hyphomicrobiales; family Xanthobacteraceae; genus Xanthobacter; species Xanthobacter pseudotagetidis. The sequence goes on from NZ_CM195534.1 coordinate 829,827, forward strand.
GCGGGCACCCCCGCCAAGGGTTTCTTCGCCCGCGTGCTGGACGCCATCATCGCCGCCCGCAGCGCCCAGGCCGAGCGCGAGATCGCCCGCTACCTGAACGGGTTCGAGCGCGACCCGCGCTGACTCCTCGGCCTTACCGCCCCGGTCGGGGCCGGCCGGCCCCGCGCGCGAGCGTGAGCGTCGTCCAGCCCTCGATGGAGCGGCGGCGCACCAGATGGAGCCCCTGGGCGCGGTAGGCGGCGAGCGCCGCCGGCGCCTGGGCGTCGAGCAGGCCTGAGAGCACCACCGTGCCGCCGGGCGCCAGAAGCCCGCAGAGCGGGCGCGCCAGCCGCTTCAGCGGCGGCAGCAGGATGTTGGCGAGGATCAGGTCGTAGGGGCCGTCCTGGCCGATGGCCCGCGCGTCCGCGCCCGCCGCATGCACGAACCGCACATGGGGCGCCGCCTTGTTGGCGCGCGCATTCTCCCGCGCCGTCCTCACCGCGACGATGTCGATGTCGCTCGCCGTCACCCGGGTGCGCATCAGCCGCGCCGCGGCGATGGCCAGCACTCCCGTTCCGGTGCCGATGTCGAGGATGCGCCGCGGCCGGCCGCGCCGGGCGGCGTCCGCCACGGCGGCGAGGCAGCCCTGGGTGGTGCCGTGGTGGCCGGTGCCGAAGGCGAGCGCCGCCTCGATCTCGATGCCGATGGTGGCGCCCTTCACCCGCGCCCGGTCGTGGGCGCCGTGCACCATGAACGGCCCCACCACCACCGGCGCGAGGCCCTCGAGGCTCGCCGCCACCCAGTCCTTCTCGGCGATCTGCGAGAACGCGACCACGTCCGCCATCTCCTGCCCGGCGGCGCAGGCGACCAGCGCCTTCAGGTCGTCCGGGTCGAACGCGGCGCCGGCGAACACCTCCACCACCCATTCCCCGTCCGGCGCCTCGAAATTGGCCACCGCCACCTCGGCCGGGTCGTAGGTCTCCGAGATCAGGTCGGCGATGCGCCGGGCCTGGTCGCGCGGCGCGCTCACGCGCATGACGTGGGTGGCGTCGTTGGGGGGCAGGCCTTCGAGCATGTGGGGTCCGGTGCTGTGGCGAAGTTTCCGGCCGCTCAGGCGTCGAACGCGCCCACGGTACGGTCGCGCCCGGCCCCCTTGGCCGCGTAGAGCCGCTTGTCGGCCGTGGCGAGCAGGTCCGTCAAGCTCGCTCCGTCGTCCGGGGTGGTGGCGATGCCGATGGAGACCGATTGCGCCTGGATGCCGTCCGGCAGCGGCGCCGCCTCCACGCGCTGGCGGACCATGGCGGCGATCTGCATGGCCGCGCGATGGTTCACGCCGGGGGTGAAGATGGCGAACTCGTCGCCGCCGTAGCGCACCACGTAGTCGCCGCGCCGAAGCCCGTCCTTGAGCGCTCCGGCGAGACGGCGCAGCACCTCGTCGCCGACCGGATGGCCGTGCCTGTCGTTCACCTCCTTGAAGCCGTCCAGGTCCACCAGAAGCAGGCTCAGCGGCTGTCCGCTGGTGCCGGCGACGGCGATGAGGTCGCGGCCGAGCTGGTCGAACTGGCCCCGGTGGAGCACCTGGGTCAGCGCATCGTGGCGCGAGGCGATCTCCAGCTTCTCGTATTTCTGCCGGTAGGTAAGGGTGTCGAAGATATCGGTGATCTTCGGGCTCGCTCCCTCCCGGCGGTGCTCGAAGCGCGTGAGGTAGAGCGCCAGCAGGCCCGCATAGACCGCGGCGGCGGCCAGCTTTCCCGCCCAGCCGCCGATGCCGGCCGAGAGCGGCACGCCCAGCGAGAGGTTCAGCACCGTGAAGAAGGCGATCTGGTCGAAGGTCAGGACCAAAGCGAGCGCCGCCCAGATGGTCAGCACCAGCCGACCCTGGAACAGGCGGGAGAGGCGCTCGTAGAGCAGGATCAGCGCCACGCAGTCGATGAACAGGAGCAGGGTGCCCCACGCCATGAGCACGCCCATCTGGTCCATGAAGGCGAGGTCGGCCGGGGCGCCGGGGGCCGGGGTCGCGTAGTGGGTGCGCAGCAGGGCGACGAGCACCAGCAGGATGGCGTTGCCCAGCATCAGCCCGTAGATCGGCTGGCGCGCCACCACCGCGTCCTCGCGGATATAGACCAGGAGCAGCAGCGCGAGCTTGCCGGCGAACATCACCACCGAGCCGGGCGACAGCGACACGCCGAGCGGCAGCGCCACATAATAGCTGGCGGCGAGGTAGGTCTCCATGAAATGGAGGCTGCCGAGGGCGCAGAAGAAGGCGCCGATCCCGAGCGTCGCGCGGGCGCGGAACAGCGCCAGCATGGCGGCGAAATAGGCCACCATCTCCACCAGCAGCAGCGCGACGTTCGAGGCGAGGAGGGCAGTCAATCCGAATCCAACCCCATGCGGCGCACGAGCCGCATGCGTGAGAGGCATCGTTCTCGGCCGCCAGTCCGCGCTGACGTCGCCCTTCGTCGGCTGGGCCGGCACGCGCAGCGCTTGTCCGCGCTCAGCGAGTGGTACCGCAGAATTCCCGCAACGACAAACCTGCGTCGCCGATCTGATCACACCCGGTCGACGAAGGCTTCGAGCACCCGCTTCTCGCCGGCCTTGTCGAACTGGACGGTGAGCTTGTTGCCGTCGATGCCGGTGATCTCGCCATAGCCGAACTTGATGTGGAACACGCGCTCGCCGGTGCGGAAGCTCGACGGCGCGCCGGTGGAGGAGGCCACCAGCGTGCCCTCGATCACCATCGGCCCGCGCCGGCCCGCCGCCCCCGCGTCGTAGCGGCCGCCGGACCGCTCGGAGAAGCCGGAGCGGGACGGCCCGCCGCCATCCGAGCGCCCGCGATTGTTCTGCGCCCGCTGCCAGCCGGGCGTGGAATAGGAGGAGGCGGCGAACGGCTCCGCCCGGTCGAACCGGCTCTGGCCGTAGCTGCCGCCGCCATAGGAGGAGCCGCCCCAGCCCATGCCGCCGCGGCTCTCCTCCACTCGCACGTGGGCGTCGGGCAGCTCGTCGAGGAAGCGCGACGGCACGGTGGAATTCCACAAGCCGTGGATGCGCCGGTTGGAGGCGAACCAGATGCGCGCCGAGGCGCGGGCGCGGGTGATGCCCACGTAAGCGAGGCGCCGCTCCTCCTCCAGGCCCGCCTTGCCCTGCTCGTCGAGCGCGCGCTGGTGCGGGAACAGGCCCTCCTCCCAGCCGGGCAGGAACACGGTGTCGAACTCCAGCCCCTTGGCGGAATGCAGGGTCATGACCTGCACCGCATCCTCGCCGGCGCCGTTGTCGGTGTCCATGACCAGGGCGATGTGCTCCAGGAAGCCGGCGAGGTTCTCGAACGGCTCCATGGAGCGCACCAGCTCCTTGAGGTTTTCCAGCCGGCCCGCGGCCTCGGCCGAGCGGTCCTTCTGCCACATCTCGGTATAGCCGCTCTCGTCCAGCACGATCTCGGCGAGCTCGGTGTGGGAGAGGGTGCGCGCCTGCTCGCGCCAGCGGTCGAACGCCTCGATCAGGCCGCGCATGGTGGCGCGCACCTTGGGCTTGAGCTCCTCGCTCTGGGCGAGGGCGCGCGCCGCCTCCTGCAACGGCACGCCGGCGGCGCGGGCGACGTCGTGGATCTGCTTCACCGTGGCGTCGCCGATGCCGCGCTTCGGCACGTTGACGATGCGCTCGAAGGCGAGGTCGTCGGCGGCCGAGTTCACGCAGCGCAGATAGGCCAGCGCGTCGCGGATCTCCGCCCGCTCGTAGAAGCGCGGGCCGCCGATGACGCGGTAGTTGAGGCCGAGGGTGACGAAGCGGTCCTCGAACTCGCGCATCTGGAACGAGGCGCGCACCAGGATGGCGATCTCGGACAGCCTGTGGCCGGCGCGCTGGAGCGCCTCGATCTCCTCGCCGACCGCCCGCGCCTCCTCGCCCGAATCCCACGCGCCGGTGACGGTGACGCGCTCGCCCTCCTCGCCCTCCGAGAACAGGGTCTTGCCCAGCCGGCCCTCATTGTGGGCGATGAGGTGGGAGGCGGAGGCGAGGATATGCCCGGTGGAGCGGTAGTTGCGCTCCAGCCGGATCACCTTGGCGCCGGGGAAGTCGCTCTCGAACCTGAGGATGTTGTCCACCTCGGCGCCGCGCCAGCCATAGATGGACTGGTCGTCGTCGCCGACGCAGCACACGTTCTTCGAGCCCTGCGCCAGCAGGCGCAGCCACAGATACTGGGCGACGTTGGTGTCCTGGTATTCGTCCACCAGCAGGTACTTGAAGCGCCGGTGGTATTCGGCGAGCACGTCCGGGTTCTCGCGGAACAGCCGGATGCCCTCCAGCAGCAGGTCGCCGAAGTCGACCGCGTTCAGCGCCTTCAGCCGCGCCTGGTAGGCGGCATAGAGCATGCCGCCCTTGCCGTTGGCGAACACCGCGCCCTCGCCGGGCGGCACGTCCTTGGGCGAGAGGCCGCGGTTCTTCCAGCCGTCGATGGTCGAGGCGAGCAGGCGCGCCGGCCAGCGCTTCTCGTCGATGTTCTCGGCGGCGAGGAGCTGTTTCAGCAGGCGGATCTGGTCGTCGGTGTCGAGGATGGTGAAGCCGCTCTTCAGCCCCACCAGCTCGTGGTGGCGCCTCAGGATGCGCACGCCGATGGAGTGGAAGGTGCCGAGCCAGGGCATGCCCTCGACCTGGTCGCCCACCATGGCGTGGATGCGCTCCTTCATCTCCCGCGCCGCCTTGTTGGTGAAGGTGACGACGAGGATCTGGGAGGGGAAGGCGCGCCCGGTGGCGAGGATGTGGGCGACGCGGGCGGTGAGCACGCGCGTCTTGCCGGTGCCGGCGCCGGCGAGCACGAGAAGCGGGCCGTCGAGCGTCTCCACCGCCTCGCGCTGCTCGGGGTTGAGGCCGGCGAGATAGGCGGCCTCCGCCGCCGGGGCGATACCCGCGCGCGCGCGGGCGGCGATGCCGCCGGGGCGCAGTCCGGGAAGCTCGGGCGCGGCCTCGGGGCGGCGCGGATGGGGGGGCGATGTCAAGGGGTCAGGTCTCGGGCCACGTGATTCTGTTGCAGAACAAAATGGCATCGAGACGGCTCAATTGCGAGCGCGGCGACGGATTTCGCTGGCCGCCGCCAGGCGGCGGCGGATAAGGCTCGCTACTTCAGCGCCTCCATGGCGCCCTCCCGGCGCCAGGTGCGGGCGCGCAGCCGCGGCGCGAGCCACCACGACAGCGGCAGCGACGCGAGCGCCGTCACCGCCACCACCCAGGGCATCAGCGCCATGGCGTCGTCCGACAGGGGCGACAGGAGCAGGAGCAGCGTGCCGGCGAAGAACAGCACCGCCTGAATCATCATGAACAGCATGGCGGCGATCTGGAGACGGATCGACATGGCTCTTTCCCTTCCAAGGCAGGGTCCTGGGAAGGGCAACACGCCGCGCAGGCGGAAGGTTCCGGCGCGCGCGTCAGGCGGGCGAGGCCTGCTTCGGGAGGTGCACCACGTAGAACTTGCGCACCGGCGTCACGCTCCTCCAGGTGCCGGTGAAGCCCGCCGGGATCATGAAGGAGGCGCCAGCCTCGTAGGTCTCGGTATGACCGGAGGCGTCGGTCAGCTCCACCGTGCCCTCCAGGAGCACGCAGAACTCGTCCTCCTCGTAGCTCACCGCGATCTCTGTGGCCTGCGAGGCCCAGAACCCGCCCGAGAAGGCGCCGGTCCGGTCCTGGTACCATTCATGGACCGTGGTGGCGGCGGCGGGGTCCACCTTGGGCCTGGGGTCGAAGCGGATGGAACGGAGCGTCATGGCAGGTCCCTCCTGAACGGGGTGCGGCGCGCGGGGCGGCGGCCATCCTTCCTCCACGGCTCGGACGAGGGCAAGGCGGGGGATATATTTTTGTATTGACTTAATTAAGTGAATACGAAAATATTAGGCCATGGACAGCTTCGCAGCCCTTTCCGATCCCACCCGCCGCGCCATCGTCGAACGCCTCGCCCGGGGCGAGATGGCGGCGGGAGACATCGTCGCCGCGTTCTCGCTCAGCGCGCCGGCCATCTCCCAGCACCTCAAGACCCTGCGTCAGGCCGGGCTGGTGCGGGTTCGGGGCGAGGGGCAGCGGCGCATCTACAGCCTCGATCCCGACGGCCTCGACGGGATGGAGGCGTGGATCGCCAGCACGCGGCGCTTCTGGAGCACGCGCCTCGATGACCTCGCGGCCGCCTTGGACACCCCCGACGACGACACGGAGACGAGCCGATGACCGAGACCGCCTTCGCCCGCGCCCCCGCGGCCACCCCCGCCCAAGCGGCCGAAGCCGCCATGGGCGTCGTCACCGAGGCGGGCGCCGTCCGCTTCGAGCGGCGCCTGAAGGGCCCGTCGGCGCGGGTCTGGAGCCACCTCACCCAGTCGGAGCTGCGCGCCAAGTGGCTCGCCGCCGGCACCATGGAGCCGTTCGTGGGCGGGGCGGTCGCGCTCACCTTCGAGAACGACACCTTGGGCGACCCGCCGGTGCCGGCCACCGGACCGCACGCCTGCCATGGCGGCACGCAGCATCTGGAGGGACGCATCACCGCCTGGGAGCCGGAGCGCCGGCTCGGCTTCACCTTCGGGCTCGACAAGGAGGGCCGGCCGGCCTCCGAGGTGCTGATCGAGCTGATGCCCGACGGCGACCATGTGCGCCTGGTGCTCACCCACCGCCGCCTCGCCGACCGGGCCGCCATGCTCAGCGTCTCCGGCGGCTGGCACGCCCACCTGCATCTGCTCGCCGAGGTGCTGGAGGGGGTCCCGCGCTCCGCCTTCTGGAACGTGCTCGATCCCCTGGCCAAGGCCTACGACGCGCGCCTGCCCGGCTGAGGCGCGCCGCGCACCCCGGCGATCAGCACCGCGCCGAGGGTGAAGAAGACCACCAGCACCGCCACGCCGGCCCGCTGGCTGGCGGTGAGGGCGGTGACCACCGCCACCGAGGTGGGGGCGGCGAACGAGGTGATCTTTCCCGAGAGGGCGAACAGCCCGAAGCACTCGGAGAGGTTCTCCGCCGGCGCGAGCCGGACCAGCAGGGTGCGCGAGGCCGCCTGCAGCGGCCCCGCCACCAGGCCGATGAACAGGCCGATGCCCACATAGGCCTTCTCCGGCCAGGTGGCGAACAGGCCCTCGGCCGGCGCCGTGGGCACGAGGCCGAAGACCAGCGCGTCCTTCTCCAGCGACAGAATGCCGATGGCGGCGAGGATCAGCACGCAGAGCGCGCCGAGGATCACGGCGCGCGCGCCGAACCGGTCGTCGAGCCGCCCGCCGGCGAACGCGCCGAGCGTGCCGGTTATGGTGAGCAGGATGCCGAAGATGCCGATCTCGATCGAGCCCCAGCCGAAGGTGCCGGCCGCATAGATGCCGCCGAAGGCGAACAGCGCCACGAGGCCGTCGGCATAGACCATGTTGGCGAGGAGGAAGCGCGCCAGCGCGGGGCGCGCCTTCAGCTTCGGCAGCATGGCGCGCATCTCCGCCACCGCCGTCCGCATGGCCGCCTTGAGCGGCATGGCCTTCGGCGCGTCCGGCACGAATAGGAACATGGGCGCCACCAGCACCAGGAACCAGAGCGCCGTGAACGGCCCCGAGAAGCGGTCGCCCTCGCGCGCCGCCGCGTCGAGCCCGAGCGCCGGCGGCAGGCCGAGCAGGGTGAGGCCGGTGGCCGGCTGGGTGGAGAAGAAGGCCAGCATGATGGCGAGCGAGACCAGGCCGCCGAAATAGCCCGCGGCCCATCCGGTGCCCGAGAGTCGGCCGAGCCGCTCTGGCGGCACCAGCGTCGGCATGATGGAGTTGTTGAACACGGTGGCGAACTCGGCGCCGATGGTGCCGATGGCGAAAGCGATCAGGATCAGGGGGATGCGAGCCCCGTTGCCCGGCTCCGCGAACCACAAGAGCGACGACCCCAGCACCAGCATGGCGCCGAACGCCGCGATCCACGGCTTGCGCCGACCCGCCGCGTCCGCCACCGCGCCGAGGAAGGGCGAGCAGAGCGCGATCACCAGCCCCGCCGCGCCGGTGGCGAAGCCCCACAGCGCCTGTCCCTCAGCCGGCGTCGCCGCCACGGTGGAGGCGAAATAAGGGGCGAAGATGAAGGTGGTGATGAGGGTGAAATAGGGCTGGCAGGCGGGATCGAACAGGATCCAGCCCACCACGGCGCGGGCGGGGACCATGGGCTGCGGCGGCGGCGCGGGCTCGTGCATGGCGCGACAGTGCGCCGGGCGCCGCCAAAGGAAAAGCGCCCGCGGGCCCTGGCGACCGCCTTATCCCCTTTCCCCTGCGGTGCTTGACGGCCGGCCGCGCTTGCGCTTCCTCTCCGCTGGCGCGGCGACTGAGAACGCCTTCCCCGCCGTCGCCCTCCGGCTTGACCGGAGGGCCCATCCTGCGGCCGGGCGGAATGCGGGGAGGGGGCGTGGATGCTCCGGTCAAGCCGGAGCATGACGGCAGTGAGGGATCCGCAGGCAGGGGGTGCGATGCCGGCCCGCCGTTCCGCCGGCGCGGCGACTGAGAACGCCTCCCCCGCCGTCGCCCTCCGGCTTGACCGGAGGGCCCATCCTGCGGCCGGGCGCAAGCTGGGGAGGCGGCATGGATGCTCCGGTCAAGCCGGAGCATGACGGCAGGGAGGGATCAGCAGGCAGGGGGTGCGATGCCGGCCCGCCGGCGCGGCGGCTGAGAACGCCTCCCCCGCCGTCGCCCTCCGGCTCGACCGGAGGGCCCATCCTGCGACCGGGCGCAAGCTGGGGAGGGGGCGTGGATGCTCCGGTCAAGCCGGAGCATGACGGCAGTGAGGGGGCCGCAGGCAGGGGGTGCGATGCCGGCCCGCCGGCGCGGGGCGGCTGAGAGCGCCTCCCCCGCCGTCGCCCTCCGGCTTGACCGGAGGGCCCATCCTGCGGCCGGGCGCAAGCTGGGGAGGCGGCATGGATGCTCCGGTCAAGCCGGAGCATGACGGCAGTGAGGGATCAGCAGGCAGGGGGTGCGATGCCGGCCCGCCGGCGCGGCGACTGAGAGCGCCTTCCCCGCCGTCGCCCTCCGGCTTGACCGGAGGGCCCACGCCGCTCTTCCTTTGGTCGGCGGTGGAGCGGATGCTCCGGTCGAGCAACTGTGTTCATGTTGCCGGCAGCGGCGTTGCGGGAGATGATGACCATCTTCCGCATCACGGAGGAGATGGCCTTCTGGCCGGCAAACCCCTCATCCCCACCCTCTCCCTCCGGGAGAGGGAGCTCCCTCGCGCATGGGGCGAACCCTCTCCCCGGCGGGGAGAGGGCAGGGTGAGGGGGCAGAAACGCCGGGGGGTTGCGCGCTATCCTGGGGCCATCGCGCACCGGCGCCCCCCGGCCAAGCCGGAGCATGACGGCGGAGCGGGAACGGAGCGCGGAGCTGCGCCGCTGCGCGCGACTGGATGGCTAGCGCGCTCAGCGGCCCGCCAGCGTCTCCAGGAAGCGGATCGGCGCGCCGGTGGAGGGGGCGGCGAGCTCCCCCTCCCACATCACCCGCGCGCCGCGCACGAAGGTGCCCACCGGCCAGCCCGTGACCTCGACGCCGTCATAGGGCGTCCACTGGGCGCGCGAGGCGATCCAGCCATTGGTGATGGTGGCGCGCTTCTTCAGGTCCACCACCGTGAAATCGGCGTCGTAGCCGACCGCGATCCGGCCCTTGCAGGCGATGTTGAACAGCCGCGCCGGCCCGGCGCTGGACAGATCCACGAACCGCTCCAGCGTCAGGCGGCCCGCCGCCACGTGGTCGAGCATCAGCGGCACCAGGGTCTGCACGCCGGTCATGCCCGAGGGGCTGTCGGGATAGGGCTTGGCCTTCTCCTCCAGCGTGTGGGGCGCATGGTCGGAGCCGAGCACGTCGACGACACCATTGGCGATGCCGGCCCACAGGCCCTCGCGGTGGCGCGCCCCCCGCACCGGCGGGTTCATCTGCGCCAGCGTGCCGAGGCGCGCGTAGCAGTCGGGCGCCGCCATGGTGAGGTGGTGCGGCGTCACCTCCACCGAGGCCACGTCCTTGGCGTCGGCCAGGAATTCCATCTCCTCCGCCGAGGTCACGTGCAGCACGTGCACCCGCGCCCCGGTCTCGCGGGCGAGGTTCACGAGGCGCCTGGTGGCGGTGAGCGCCGCCACCTCGTCGCGCCACACCGGATGCGAGGAGGCGTCCCCGGGCACGCGCAGGGCCTTGCGCTCCAGGAGGCGCGGCTCGTCCTCGCAGTGGAAGGCGGCGCGGCGGCGGATCACCTTCAGGATCGCCTTCACGCCCGGATCGTCCGCCACCAGCAGCGAGCCGGTGGAGGAGCCGATGAACACCTTGATGCCGGCGGCGCCCGGCAGGCGCTCCAGCTCCGGCAGGTCGGTCACGTTGTCGTGGGTGCCGCCCACGTAGAAGGCGAAGTCGCAGTGCATGCGCGCCGTGGCGCGCTCCACCTTGTCCGCGAGCGCCTCGGCCGAGGTGGTCTGGGGGATGGTGTTGGGCATCTCGAACACGCCCGTCACCCCGCCCATGACGGCGGCGCGCGAGCCCGTCTCCAGGTCCTCCTTGTGGTCGAGCCCCGGCTCGCGGAAATGCACCTGGGTGTCGATCACGCCCGGCAGCACGTGGAGCCCGCGCGCGTCCACCACCCGGCCGGCGTCGGCGCGCGAGAGGTCGCCGATGGCGCGGATGCGCCCGCCGGAGACGCCGATGTCGGCCGGCCCGATGCCGGCCGGCGTCGCCGCGGTGCCGCCCTTGATGAGGAGGTCGAAGGTCTGGGCCATGGCGCGGGTCTCGCTCTTGAGGGCAGGGCGCAGCGGGCTTTATGATGAGTTTTTATTTCTGACAAGGACGGTCCCATGCCCGTCGTTCATTTGACTGATCGTGCGCTCATTCGTGTCCATGGCCCCGATGCGCGCCATTTCCTGCACAATATCCTCACCTGCAACGTCGCCGATCTGCCGGCCGGCGGCTCGCGCTACGGCGCGCTCCTGTTCCCGCAGGGCAAGATCATCGCCGACTTCCTGCTCTATGACGAAGGCGGCGACAGCTTCCTGCTCGACGCCCCGAGGAGCCAGCTCGCCGATCTCCTGAAGCGGCTCGGCTTCTACAAGCTGCGCGCCCAGGTGACGTGCGAGGAGGCGGCGGACCTCGCCGTCGCGGCGGTGTTCGGCGACGGCGGCGCGCCGGCGGGCCGGCTCTTTGCCGACCCCCGGCTCGACGCGCTCGGCAGCCGGCTGGTGCTGCCGGCGGCGGATGCCGCCGCGCTCTCCGGCGACGCCACCGCCTATGAGGCGCACCGCATCGCGCTGGGCATCCCGAAGGGCGGCCCGGACTTCGCCTATGGCGACGCCTTTCCGCACGAGGCCGACATGGACCAGCTCGGCGGCGTCGACTTCAAGAAGGGCTGCTATGTGGGCCAGGAGGTGGTGGCGCGCATGCAGCACCGGGGCACCGCCCGCACCCGCGCGGTGCAGGCGCTGCTCGATGCCGCGCTGGAGCCGGGCAGCGAGATCATGGCCGGCGAGAAGAGCGTCGGCCGCGTCGGCTCGGCGGCGGACGGCACCGCCATCGCCTTGGTGCGGCTCGACCGCGCCGCCGACGCCAAGGCCGCCGGCATCCCGCTGGTGGCCGGCGGCCACGAGGTGAAGCTGCGGCGGCCACAATGGGCCACCTTCGCCATGGAGGCCGAGTGAGCGCGGCAGAAGGATCGCAGACCCCGTGACCAAGCCCACCGAGGACGCCCCGCTCCATGCGGACGGCCGGATGCGCTGCCGCTGGTGCGGCACCGACCCGCTCTATGTCGCCTACCATGACACCGAATGGGGCGTGCCGGAGCGCGACAGCCGGGCCCTGTTCGAGAAGCTGGTGCTGGACGGCTTCCAGGCCGGGCTCGCCTGGATCACCATCCTGCGCAAGCGGGAGAACTTCCGCCGCGCCTTCGACGGCTTCGAGCCGGAGATCATCGCCCGCTATGGCCCCGCGAAGATCGCGGCGCTGATGGCAGACGCGGGCATCGTGCGCAACCGCGCCAAGGTGGAGGGCACGGTGCTTTCGGCGCGGGCGTATCTGGACCTGCGCGAGAAGGGCGTCGCCTTCTCGGACTTCATGTGGGAGGCGGTGGGCGGCGAGACCCGCTTCAACCGCCCGCGCCGCATGGCCGACATTCCGGCCGAGACCGAGCAGTCCCGCGCCCTCTCCAAGCGGCTGAAGGCGGCGGGCTTCAAGTTCTGCGGCCCCACCATCGTCTACGCCGCCATGCAGGCCTGCGGCCTCGTGGACGACCACGTGGAGGGCTGCTGCCGCGCCGGGGCGAGGCGCCCGGTCAAAAACGCGTGACGATGTCCGAGAGCGCCGGACGCGGGCGGTCCTCCAGCGCCGCATCGACGCTGCCCAGATAGACGAAGCCGGTGATGCGCTCGTGCCCCTCGAGGCCGAGGGCGGCGCGGGCGTCGGCGTCGGTGGCCGGCCATTCGCTGATCCAGGTGGCGCCGTAGCCGAGCGCGGCGGCGGCGAGCAGCATGTTCTGGCAGCAGGCGGCGGACGACATCACCTGCTCCCATTCCGGAATCTTCACGTGCGGGGCGGCGCGCGAGACCACCGCCACCACCAGGGGGGCGCGCAGGAAGCGGCCGCGCTCCTCCTCGATCCGCTTCGGCTCCGCCTCCGGGTTGCGGGCGGCGAACACGGCCGCGATCGCCGCGCCGGCCCGCGCGCGGCCCTCGCCCTCCAGGACGATGAAGCGCCACGGCGCGAGCTTGCCGTGGTCCGGCACCCGCGCGGCGATGGTGAGGATGGTGTCGAGGTCCGGCGCCGACGGGCCCGGGGCCTTCAGGTCGATGACGCGGGAGGAGCGGCGGGTGCGCAGCAATTCAAGGGCATCGGGCATCGGCAAAGCCTTCTGTGGCAACGCAATGGAAGAAAGCCCGCGGCGGCGGGCGCCGCCATATAGGCGCGGCGGCGCAGGATGCCAAGCGCCATGGCGCAGGGTGTAAAGCGCTGCGCGATGCCGGGCGCCGGAGCCGGTCCCACGGGCCGGACTTGAATCCGCCCGGAATTTTGTGCACCTCAATGCCATGGATGCTTCTTGCCCCGCTTTCGCTTTCGCACCCGGCCTGCGCCGCAGCGCGCGCCGGGTCGGGCGCCGCGCCTTGGCGGGAGCGATGGCGGCCGGACTGATGCTTGCCGCCGCGGTCGCGCCCGCGGCCGGGCAGAGCCTGCAGTTCCTCGGCACCCCGCCTTCCGCCGTTCCCCAGGCCGGGCCGTTCGCGCCGCCTCCGTCCGGGCCGCCGCGCGCCATCGTTCCCGGCCAGGGCGGCGCCGGCGCGCGCGAGCCCCATGCGGTGCTGCCACCCTCGCCTCCCGGCAAGGCGGCGCTGGGCGTGTTCGCCCGCTTCTCGCCCGAAGGGCCGACCGTTCCCCGCAGCGTCATCTGGCGCGTGTTCGCGGACCGGCCGGAAGCCTCCGGCGCCTTCCCGCTGGTGGCGGAGAGCACGGACGCGGCGCCGGTCTTCTTCCTGACCCCCGGCGGCTACATCGTCCACGCCAGCTACGGGCTGGCGAACACGGCGCAGCGCGTGGTGGTCGGGCCGGTGTCGCGGCGCGAGGGCTTCCTGCTGCCGGCCGGCGGCCTGCGCCTGGAGGCGGACGTGGAGAACAAGGCGATCGCGCCGCAGAAGGTCACCTTCGACATCTTCGAGGGCTCGTTCCTGCAGGGGCGCACCTCGACCCAGCCTTATTATCGCAGCGCCGGCGCCGGCGAGGTGGTGCTGCTGCCGGAAGGCACCTACCACGTGGTGTCCACCTATGGCGACGCCAACGCGGTGGTGCGCGCCGACGTCTCGGTCCAGCCCGGCAAGCTCACCGACGCGACCATGCACCATCGCGCCGCGCAGGTGATGCTGAAGCTGGTGAAGGCGCAGGGCGGCGAGGCCCAGGCCGACACGCAGTGGACCGTCATCACGCCCGGCGGCGACACCATCAAGGAATCCATCGGCGCCTTCCCGGTGTTCGTGCTTACCGAGGGCGACTATGTCGCCATCGCCCGCAACGGCGGCAAGAACTTCAGCCGCGAGTTCAAGGTCGACGCCGGCCACGACCAGGAGGTCGAGGTCCTGGTGAAGTGAGAGCGGCTTTCCGGCGCCAGGCTCGGGATCAATGAGACGCCGGCCACGCCGTGCTCTACTTGATTCGTTTCTGCGTGGGAGCCGCCCGTGCCGCACCTCGGCAAGTTCTCGTCCGCCATCTGCCTCGCCGCCGCCGCGCTCGCCGCATCGGCGGCCCTCGCCGCGCCGGTGCACCGGCCCGACGCCACGGCCGGGCGCGCCCTGGCGGAGCGCTGGTGCGTGGGCTGCCACGTGGTGGGGCCCGGCCAGCAACGCGCCGCGAGCGATGCCCCCACCTTCGCCGCCCTTGCCGCACGCGACGGCGACATCGCCGCCGCCTGGCTCGCCTTCCGGCTCCTGAAGCCGCACCCGCAGATGCCGCAACTGGCCCTGAGCCGCGACGAGGCGGCCGACCTCGCGGCCTATTTCGCGAGCCTGAGGAAGTAGGTCAGCAGGCGATCGCCTGGAGGTGTCCGCGCGCGGCGAAGGCGAGGATCTGCCGATCGCGCGTCATCAGCTGGTAGCCGTGGTGACGCGCGGCGGCGATCATGATCCGGTCCACCGGGTCGCGCGGTGGCTCGTCCGGCAGGAAGGACGCGTCGATCAGGAGGTCCGGCGGCATCGGCGCGAGAGCGATGCCCGGCAGCCCGGTGAGGGCGCGGAACCAGCCGGCCGGCGACTGCGCCAGCGCGATCCTTCGGGAGGCCACCAGCTGTCCGATCTCCCAGGCCGTCATGGGGCAGACGTGGATCGGCTGCCCGGCTTCGCGGGCGTCCGCGAGCCGCTCCAGCGCCTCGGGGGCGATGCGGTCGCCGTTGGCGATCCAGATGGCGGCGCAGGTGTCGAGCAGGATGGGGGCGGCCATCTCAGCGCTCGGGCCGCCAGTCGGCGGCGGTGGGGGCGGTGAGGTCGGTGCCGTCCGGGACGGTGACGGTGCCCTTGAGCGCCCCGTAGAGCGCCTTCAGCAGGCTGGCGCGGTCGGCCGCGGGCGCGACGTTCATGCCTTGCTCCGCCGCGGCGCGGCTGAAGACCAGCCGGCCGGCCTCCATGTCCACCTGCTCGGATTTGTACCCGGCCGCCAACCAGGCCCAGGTAATAACACTGTTGCTCGGGTTGTTGCTCCACCACGCGCGGTGACGGCGGGCGCTGGTCGGGAGCTTGTGGCCGACGAGCGCCTCGATTTCCTCGAACGTCATGGGGATGCTGGCTTGGCCGATCTTGCGAAGGTGCGCGGTGAGCGGCGCATAGCGGGAGTCGGTCGGGGCCTTGAGGGCAGTTGCAGACGTCATCGGAACCTCCCTTTTCGGATGACGGGAGGTTATGAAAACAAACACTGTTTGTAAACAGTGTTTGTTTTGCTTCTGGAGAAGGCAGGCAGGACCGAGGTCCCGCCTGCCTTCGAGCCTCACGCCGCCTTCGCGGCCAGCGCCTTGCGCTTCAGGTCCGGCGGCACCGCCTCCTCGGTGAGGGCCGCGATGACCTCGTCCAGAGACCCGGAGGTCTGGGCGCTGGAGCCGAGGCGGCGCATGGAGAGGCTGCGCTCGGCCGCCTCCTTCTTGCCCGCCACCAGCAGCACCGGCACCTTGGCCAGCGAGTGCTCGCGCACCTTGAGGTTGATCTTCTCGTTGCGCAGGTCGAGCTCGGCCCGGAGCCCCGCCGCCTTCAGCGCGCGCACCACCTCGGCGGCATAGTCGTCGGCGTCCGAGGTGATGGTCGCCACCACCACCTGCGTCGGCGCCAGCCAGAGCGGGAAGTGGCCGGCGAAGTGCTCGATGAGGATGCCGGTGAAGCGCTCCATGGAGCCGCAGATGGCGCGGTGGATCATCACCGGCGTCTTCTTCGAGCCGTCCGCATCCACGTAGAAGGCGCCGAACCGCTCCGGCAGGTTGAAGTCCACCTGGGTGGTGCCGCACTGCCATTCGCGGCCGATGGCGTCCCTCAGCGTGTATTCGAACTTCGGCCCGTAGAACGCGCCCTCGCCCGGCAGGATGCCGGTCTTGATGCGGCTGGAGGAGGCGGCGATCTGGTCGAGCACGCCGCTCATGACGGTCTCGGCATGATCCCACACCGCATCGGTGCCGACGCGTTTCTCCGGCCGGGTGGAGAGCTTGACCACGATCTCGTCGAAGCCGAAATCGGCATAGGTGGAGAGGATCAAATCGTTGATCTTCAGGCATTCCGCCGCCATCTGCTCCTCGGTGCAGAAGACGTGGGCGTCGTCCTGGGTGAAGCCGCGCACGCGCATCAGCCCGTGCAGCGCGCCCGAGGGCTCGTAGCGGTGCACCAGGCCGAACTCGGCGAGGCGCATGGGCAAGTCGCGGTAGCTCTTCAGCCCGTGCTTGAAGATCTGCACGTGGCCCGGGCAGTTCATGGGCTTGAGCGCGAAGACGCGCTCGTCCTTGGTCTCGTCGCCCGCCGACTGGACCTTGAACATGTTCTCCTTGTACCAGCCCCAATGGCCGGAGGTCTCCCACAGCGAGGCGTCGAGCACCTGGGGGGCGTTGACCTCGTCATAGTCGGCCTTCAGGCGCCGGCGCATGTAGGCCACCAGCTCCTGGAACAGGGTCCAGCCCTTGGGGTGCCAGAAGACGGTGCCCGGCCCCTCCTCCTGGAAGTGGAACAGGTCCATCTCCCGGCCGAGCCGGCGATGGTCGCGCTTCTCCGCCTCCTCCAGGCGGTGGAGGTAGTCGCCGAGCTCCTTCTCGTCGTGCCAGGCGGTGCCGTAGATGCGGGTCAGCATCGGGTTGTTGCTGTCGCCGCGCCAATAGGCGCCGGCCACCTTCATGAGCTTGAAGGCGGTGCCGATCTTGCCGGTGGAGGGCATGTGCGGGCCGCGGCAGAGGTCGAACCACTCGCCCTGCTTGTAGATCTTCACGTCCTGGTCCGCCGGGATGGCGTCCACCAGCTCCACCTTGTAGGCCTCGCCCTTGGCGGCGAACACGCGCTTGGCCTCGTCCCGGCTCCACACCTCCTTGGTGAAGGGCCGGTCGCGGGCGATGATCTCGCGCATCTTCGCCTCGATCGCCGGCAGGTCCTCCGAGGTGAAGGGGGCGTTGCGGGCGAAGTCGTAATAGAAGCCGTTCTCGATCACCGGGCCGATGGTGACCTGGGTGCCCGGCCACAGCTCCTGCACCGCCTCGGCCATCACGTGCGAGCAGTCGTGGCGGATCAGCTCAAGCGCGCGCGGGTCGTCGCGGGTGACGATCTCGATATGGGCGTCACGGGTGATCGGCTCGGCAAGGTCCGCCATCGCGCCGTCGAGGGTGACGGCGACGGCCTTCTTGGCGAGCGACTTGGAGATCTGGGCGGCGACGTCGGCGCCGGAGGTCCCGACCGGATATTCGCGCTTGGCGCCGTCGGGGAAGGTCAGCGAGATCATGTGCGCTCCTTTGGCCCACTCCTGCGCACCACGCAGGTAGGCATCACTCAACTTGGCGGGGTTCTTTTAGGGAGCCCGCGCGCGGGCGTCCAGTGAGGGGCCTTGCTCCACCGTCATGCTCCGGCCTCGTCAAGAGCAGGGCGCCATGGGCCCTCCGGTCGAGCCGGAGGACGACGGGGTGCATCCGGCCACCTTGCGGTGCAAGCCGACCGGCGCGTGCTCTAGCCCCAGAAGTCCGGCAATGCTGGCGCCAGCGCGCCGCCGATGCGGACCGGGGCGATCCTCACGGCGAGGCCGGTGGCGTCGTCGGTCTCCACCGCGACGCCCGAGAGCGTGCCGGCGCCGCCCGCCGGCTCGAAGCGCGCCGAGGGCAGCTTGCGGATGAAGCGGCGGATCGGCTCCTCCTTGTCCATGCCGATCACCCCCTCATAGCTGCCGCACATGCCCACGTCGGTCATGAAGGCGGTGCCGCCGGCAAGGATGCGGTGGTCGGCGGTGGGCACATGGGTGTGGGTGCCCACCACCAGCGAGGCGCGGCCGTCGCAATAATGGCCGAAGGCCTGCTTCTCGCTGGTGGTCTCGGCGTGGAAGTCGATCAGCACCGCGTCGGCGACGCGCCCGAGCTCCGCGCCCTCCAGCGCCCGGTCGACCGCCGCGAAGGGGTCGTCCAGCGGGTCCATGAAGGTGCGGCCCATGAGGTTCAGCACCAGCACGTTGGCGCCGTTCTTCGCCTCCACCAGCGCGGCGCCGCGGCCCGGCGTGCCGGCGGGATAATTGGCCGGGCGCAGCAGGTGCGGCGCGCGCTCGATGAAGACGAGGGCCTCGCGCTGGTCGAAGGAGTGGTTGCCGAGCGTGACCGCGTCCGCCCCCGCCGCCCGCAGGTCGTCGTAGATGGCCTCGGTGATGCCGAAGCCGCCGGCCGCGTTCTCCCCGTTCACGGCGACGAAATCGAGGGCCCAGTCGGCGACGAGGCCGGGCAGGAGGCTGGTGACCACGTCGCGGCCGGGACGGCCGACCACGTCGCCAAGGAAGAGCATGCGCATCGCGTCAGGGTCCGGGGCAAGGGCGGGAGAAGGGGCGGGGGCGGGGAAGGGCGCCGCGTTCCGTTATCATCATGTCGAGGGGTTCGTCATGGGCCTCGGCGGGCACCTGCGGCACTTCCTGGCAGGCGAAGGCGTAGCCGAGGGCGGTGACGGCACCCGCCGCGCGCAGGCGCGCCAGCGTGCGGTCGTAGAAGCCGGCGCCGTAGCCGATGCGGCCGCCGAGCCGGTCGAAGGCGGCGAGCGGCACCACCACGAGGTCCGGCGTCACCTCGGGGGCGGTCCCGACCGGTGTCGGGATGCCGTAGGCGCCCTGGGGAAGGAGCGGGTCCTCCACCTGCCAGAGGCGGAACAGCAGCGGCTGGTCTCTGCCCAGGATCACCGGCAAGGCCAGGCGCGCCCCATCGGCGCGCAGCGCGGCGGCGAGGGGGAAGGTGTCGATCTCGTCCCGGAACGGCGCGAACAAAGCGATGGTGCGCCCGGCGCGCGGGCCGGCGCCGATGGCGGCGCGCGCATGGACGGCAGCGGCGGCGGAGGCGAGGCGCCGCCCCTCCTCCCCCATGGCCGCGCGGCGCGCCAGCGCGTCCGCGCGCAGGCGCCGCTTCTCGGCGGCGAAATCGGCGGGGGCGGAGAGGGAAGGGGCCATGTCGAAGGGAAAGGAATAGAGTGCGGAGCCGCGAAAGCCGTCGGAGTGCGATCCCGGGAAACCTACAAAGTAGGTGGGCGCCGTATGTCCACGCCCAGAGGCGAGGTCAGGGACAGCTCCCTTCAGGATCGATAAGGCCCCGGGGATATTGTCTCCTGACGTACCCCACAGCCCCGCTCCTCCAATGTAGGAGCGAAGCGCCGAAAGCGCCAGCCCCTCCTTGCGGCACGCCCCGTCTGGCCGCGCGCGTGCGGACAGGCTAGAACCGGGCCACCTTTAGGGCGCCGAAGCGATTCATGTTCCGCAACATCCTCTCCGTGGGCGGCTTCACCCTGCTCTCGCGCCTCGCCGGCTTCATCCGCGACGTGGTGATGGCCGCCGTGCTCGGCGCCGGGCCGGTGGCGGACGCCTTCTTCGTCGCCTTCCGCCTGCCGAACCATTTCCGCGCCATCTTCGCCGAGGGCGCGTTCAACGCCGCCTTCGTGCCCACCTATGCGCGCCTGAGGGAGCAGGATGGCATCCAGCGCGCGCGCCACTTCGCCGACGAGATCCTCACGGCGATGATGATCGTGCATGCCGTGCTGCTGGCGCT
Source organism: Xanthobacter pseudotagetidis (assembly GCF_043194795.2). Classification (NCBI taxonomy): domain Bacteria; kingdom Pseudomonadati; phylum Pseudomonadota; class Alphaproteobacteria; order Hyphomicrobiales; family Xanthobacteraceae; genus Xanthobacter; species Xanthobacter pseudotagetidis. The sequence goes on from NZ_CM195534.1 coordinate 849,495, forward strand.
GGTGCTCGCCTTCACGCCGCAGTTCGTCGCGCTCCTGGCGCCCGGCCTGTCGGACGATCCCGAGCGCTACGGCCTCGCGGTCGCGCTGACGCGCATCACCTTCCCGTATCTCGCCTTGATCTCGGTGGCGACGCTCGCCTCCGGCGCGCTCAACGCCTCCGGCCGCTTCGCCGTGCCGGCGGCGGCGCCGATCCTGCTCAACGTGTGCATGGTGGGCACGCTCTCGGCGGCGGCTCTGTTCCCCACCGCCGGCCATGCGGCGGCGTGGGGCGTGCTGATCTCCGGCGTCGCCCAATTGCTCGCCGTGGGCACGGACGCCCAGCGCTCCGGCATCGGCCTGAGGTTCTCGCGGCCGACGCTCGATCCCGGCACGCGCCAGTTCCTCAAGGCGCTCGGGCCGGCCATCATCGGCTCGGCGGGGATCCAGATCGCGCTGTTCGCCGATACCATCATCGCCACCTTCCTGCCCGCCGGCGCGCTCTCGGCGCTCTATTACGCCGACCGCATCAACCAGCTGCCCATCGGCGTGGTCGGCATCGCGGTGGGCACCGTGCTGCTGCCGGAGATGGCGCGCCGGCTCGCGGCGAAGGACGACATCGGCGCCGCCCGCGCCCAGGCGCGCTCGGTGGAGCTCGCGGCGCTGCTCGCCATCCCCTTCGTCGCCGCGGCGCTCGCGGTGCCCGATTTGACCATGCGCGCCCTGTTCGCCCGCGGCGCCTTCACCGCGGCCGACGCGGCGGAGGCCGCGGCGACGCTCCAGGCCTATGGAACCGGCCTGCTCTCCTTCGTGGTGGTGCGCGCCTTCATCGCCCCGTTCCATGCCCGCGGCGACACCCGCACCCCCATGATCGCCTCGCTGACCGCGGTGGCCATCAATGTCGCCCTCAAGTTCGCGCTCATGGGCGCGCTCGCCCAGGTGGGCCTCGCGCTCGCCACCGCCATCGGCGGATGGATCAATCTCGGCCTCCTGATCCTGTTCGCGCTCCGTCAGGGCCTGCCGGTGGGCGACGAGAAGCTCGGCGGCCACCTCGGCCGGCTCGCGGTCGTGCTGGTCGTCGTCGCCGCCGCGCTGCTCGGCGCGCAGCATGCCGCCGGCCGCCTGGTGCCGGCGGGGGCCTGGGCACGCGAAGAAGTGATCCTCGGCCTCGTCGTGGTCGCGGGCGGCCTTTTCTATGCCGTTGCCGTAGCGTCACTTTTGGGTCGTGGCTTCATCGCCGGCGTGATTGGCCGGCGGGCGCTGTAGCGCGGCTTCGGTCATAAAAAAATCGTCCGGAGCGTTTTGCAATGCAGCGCACTGTGCTATGCGATCAGCCGCCTTTCGGTCTTGGCCCTTCGGTTGCGGGACGTGCCGGACCCTTGCTCACGACATTTGGAGGACGCGCCGCGTCCACCCGGAGCCGGACCGATGATGTATGTTGCCCGCAGTGTACCCGCCATTCTTGCCTGTGCACTCGCGCTTTCGGCGTGCGGCCAGCAGGCCCCGCAGCAGTCCGGGCCGCCGCCCGCGCCGCAGGTGAGCGTGGCGAGCCCCGCCACCCGCACGGTGAGCGACCAGGACGAATATGTGGGCCGCTTCGTCGCCATCGACGAGGTGAACCTGCGCGCCCGGGTCTCCGGCTACCTCGACAAGATCCATTTCACCGACGGCCAGATGGTGAAGGAGGGCGACCTGCTCTTCACCATCGACCAGCGCCCGTTCAAGATCGCCCTCGACCAGGCCAAGGCGAACCTCGCCCAGACCAAGGCGGTGCTCGACTTCACCAAGTCCGACCTGGAGCGCGCCCGCACCCTGCTCGAGGACAAGAACTCGAACGCCATCTCCAAGCAGGCGTTCGAGCAGCGCACCCAGGCCGAGCGGACCGCCGCGGCCAACGTCCAGTCGCAGGAGGCGGCGGTGCGCTCCGCCGAGCTCGACCTCGGCTTCACGGAGATCCGCGCGCCGGTCTCCGGCCGGATCGGCGACCGGCGGGTGTCGGTGGGCAACTACGTCACCGGCGGCACCGGCGCCTCGCCGACCCTGCTCGCGGTGATCGTCTCCACCGATCCGATCCGGTTCGAGTTCTCCATCGATGAGGCTTCGCTCCTGCGCTACACGCGCCGCATGGGCGCCGACATCAAGGGCGCGCCGGTAGCGCTCAAGCTCATCGACGACAAGGGCTTCGTCCATAAGGGCGAGCTCGACTTCCTCAACAACGTGGTGGACCGGGAGACCGGCACCATCCGCGGCCGCGCCGTGTTCGCCAACAAGGACGGCCTGTTCCGCCCCGGCATGTTCGCCCGCCTGCAGCTCGACGCCGGCGCGCCCTACCAGGCGCTGGTGGTGCCGGAGACCGCCATCGGCTCGGAGCAGGTGAAGAAGTTCGTGTTCGTGGTCGGCCCCGAGAACAAGGTGGAGCAGCGCTTCGTCACCCTCGGCCCGCTGGTGGGCGAGGAGCGGGTGATCAGCCAGGGCCTCGCCCCCGCCGACAAGGTGGTGGTGAACGGGCTCATGCGCGTGCGCCCCGGCGTCACGGTCGCGCCCCAGGAGGTCAAGGCCGCCGACGCGAGCGCCCCCGGCGCCGCCGCGCCCGCCAAGGCGCAGTGAGGGGGCGGACATGAGGCTCTCCCACTTCTTCATCGACCGGCCGATCTTCGCCTGCGTGCTCTCCACCATGCTGGTGATCCTCGGCGCGGTGTCCTATTCGCGCCTGCCGGTGGCGCAGTATCCCGACATCGCCCCGCCCGTGATCACGGTCACGGGCCAGTATCCCGGCGCCTCGGCCGAGACGGTGGCCGACACCGTGGTCGCGCCCATCGAGCAGCAGATCAACGGCGTGGAGCGCATGCTCTACATCTCGTCCAACTCCACGGCGGACGGGCGCTTCTCGATCTCGGTCACGTTCGACATCGGCACCGATCTCGACATCGCCCAGGTGCAGGTGCAGAACCGCGTCGCCATCGCCCAGCCGCGCCTGCCGACCGAGGTGCAGCAGGTGGGCGTCGTCACCGCCAAGTCCTCGCCGGACCTTTTGCTGGTGGTCAGCCTCTATTCTCCGGACGGCTCGCGCGACCCCCTGTTCATCTCCAACTTCGCCAACGCCCAGGTGAAGGACGTGCTCTCGCGCATCGACGGCGTGGGCTCCATCACCGTGTTCGGCTCGCGCGAATATGCCATGACGATCTGGCTCGATCCGGACCGCATGAGCCAGCTCAACCTCACGTCCACCGACGTGATCACGGGCCTGCGGGCACAGAATGTGCAGGTGGCCTCGGGCGTGCTCAACGCGCCGCCGGTGCCGCAGCAGAGGCCGTTCCAGATCGCCGTGCGCACGCTGGGGCGCCTCGCCGATCCGGCCGACTTCGCCAACATCGTCATCAAGCAGACCGACCAGGCGCTGGTGCGGCTGAAGGACGTGGGCCGGGTGGAGATCTCGGCCCAGGACTACGCCTCGACCTCGTTCCTCGACAAGGACATCTCGATCCAGCTCGGCGTGTTCCAGCGCCCCGGCTCCAACGCCCTCGCCACCGGCAACGCGGTGGTGGCGGCGATGAAGGAGATCGAGAAGACGTTCCCGGTCGGCCTCCAGTACGCGATCTACTACAATCCGACCGAGTTCATCCAGCAGTCGGTGACGGCGGTGATCCACACCATCGGCGAGGCGATCCTGCTGGTGGTGCTGGTGGTGGTGCTGTTTCTCCAGACCTGGCGGGCGGCGATCATCCCGATCCTGGCGATCCCGATCTCGCTGGTGGGCACCTTCTTCATCATGAGCCTGTTCGGCTTCTCGCTGAACAACCTGTCGCTGTTCGGCCTGGTGCTGGCGGTTGGCATCGTCGTCGACGACGCCATCGTCGTGGTGGAGAACGTGGAGCGCAACATCGAGGCGGGCCTCTCGCCGCGCGATGCCGCCTACAAGACCATGGACGAGGTGGGCGGGGCGCTGATCGCCATCTCGCTGGTGCTGTCCTCGGTGTTCATCCCCACCGCCTTCATCACCGGCCTGTCGGGCGAGTTCTACCGCCAGTTCGCGCTCACCATCGCCGGCTCGACGCTGATCTCGCTGTTCGTCTCGCTGACCCTGTCGCCGGCCATGTGCGCGGTGCTGCTGCGCCCGCACCGGGCCGCCCACGAGGCGCCGGCCTGGTACGCGCGGCCGTTCGTCGCCTTCTTCCGCATCTTCAACCGCGGCTTCGAGGCGATGGGCAACGGCTATGCCTTCCTCACCTCCCGGCTGGTGCGGATCGTGGCGGTGATGCTGGTGCTCTATGCCGGCATCGTCGCCTTCGGCGGCTACCTGTTCGTGACCACGCCGCAGGGCTTCATCCCGCAGCAGGACCGCGGCTATCTCATCATCGCCGCCCAACTGCCGCCCGGCGCCGCCATGCAGCGCACCGAGGAGGTGATGAAGCGCGCCGGCGACCTCGCGCTCGGCACGCCCGGCGTGGGGCACATCGTCAACATCGCCGGCTTCTCGGGCGCGACCTTCACCAACGCCCCCAATGCCGGCGCCATGTTCGTGATCCTGGAGCCGTTCTCCGAGCGCGGCAGCGATCCGGCCCGCACCGCCACGGCGGTGCAGAAGGCGCTGTTCGCAAAGATGGCGGCGATCCAGGAAGCGCAGATGATCGTGGTGCAGCCGCCGCCGGTGCAGGGCATCGGCAACGCCGGCGGCTTCCGCATGATGATCGAGGACCGCGGCGGCGTCGGCCTCCAGGAGCTGCGCGGCGCGGTCTACGCCATGATGGGCGCGGCGGCGCAGACGCCGGGCCTGCAGCAGGTCTATTCGCTGTTCGAGACCTCGACGCCGCAGCTGTTCCTCGACATCGACCGCCAGAAGGCGCAGCTGCTGCGCATCAACGTGGCGGACGTGTTCGCGGCGCTCCAGACCTATATCGGCTCGACCTACGTCAACGACTTCAACCTGTTCGGCCGCACCTTCCGGGTGCAGGCGCAGGCGGACGCCCCGTTCCGCCTCGATCCGAAGGACGTGCTCTCCATCCGCGTGCGCTCGGCCAGCGGCGAGACGGTGCCGCTCGGCTCGTTCGCCACCGTGCGCGACATCTCCGGCCCCTACCGGGTGCCGCGCTACAACCTCTACCCCGCCGCCGAGCTCGACGGCTCGCCCGCGCCCGGCTACTCCCAGGGCCAGGCGATGCAGATCATGCAGGGCCTCGCCGCCAAGGTGCTGCCGCAGGGCTTCGCCTATGAGTGGACCACGCTCGCCTTCCAGCAGGAGCGGGCGGGCAACACCGCCGTCTTCGCCTTCGCGCTGGGCGTGGTGTTCGTGTTCCTGGTGCTGGCGGCCCAGTATGAGAGCCTGACGCTGCCGCTGGCGGTGATCCTGATCGTGCCCATGTGCCTCGTCGCGGCGCTCGGCGGCGTGATCCTCAGGGGGCAGGACAACAACATCCTGACCCAGGTGGGCTTCATCGTGCTGATCGGCCTCGCAGCCAAGAACGCGATCCTGATCGTCGAGTTCGCCAAGCAGCTGGAGGACCAGGGCCACGGCCGGCGCGAGGCGGCGGTGGAGGCGGCGCGGCTGCGCCTGCGCCCCATCATCATGACCTCGCTCGCCTTCATCCTCGGCGTGGTGCCGCTGGTGTGGGCGATCGGCGCCGGCGCCGAGCTCCGCCAGGCGCTGGGCACGGCGGTGTTCTCCGGCATGATCGGCGTGACCATCTTCGGCCTGATCTTCACGCCCGCCTTCTACGTCTTCGCCCGCTGGCTCGCCGCCCTCGGCGCGCGCAAGCCGAAGGACGGCGGCGAGGCGGAGAAGCCCGGCGACACCGGCCACCCCGCCCCGGCGGAATAGGCCGGCGGCAGGACGCGGCGGACGCGGACAGAACGAGCGCGACGGCGGCAGGCCAAGGGTCTGCCGCCGTCCGCATTTGGGGCGGGCGTCAGTCCGTGGCAGCCCCGTTCCGCAGCGCGCGGAAATGGCCCTTCGCCTGGAGGAAGGCGAGCAGCGCCAGGCCCGGCAGGCCGGCAAGCGCGGTGATGACGAAGAACACCGGCCAGCCCGTCGCCTGCGCCACGAACCCGCCGCCGGAGGCGAGGAAGGTGCGCCCCACGGCGGTCAGCGCGGTCAGCAGCGCATACTGGGTCGCGGTGTGGCTGCGGGCGCCGCACAGGGCCGAGAGATAGGCGACGAAGATCACCGTGCCGATGGCGCCGGTGAAGTTCTCGACGATGATGGTGCCGGTGAGCAGCGGCACGTTCACGCCCACCACCGCCTGGAGCGTGAAGGCGAGGTTTGAGAGGATCTGCAGGATGCCGGCGATCCACAGGCTTTTGACCAGCGACAGCTCGCGGGCGATGTAGCCGCCGGCGAACCCGCCGGCGAGGGCGGCGAAGAAGCCGACGCCCTTCACGATCCCCGCATAGGTGGCCTTGTCGAAGCCGATGGCGATGACGAACGGCGCCGTCAGCACGCCGGCGAAGGCGTCGCAGAACTTGAACAGCAGCACGAACAGCAGGATCGTCACCGCCTGCTCGCGCGCCAGGAACTCCGAGAACGCCCCCACGGCGGTGGAGGCGACGCGGGCGAGGGCGCCGGTGTCCTTCTCGCGCGCCGGGGCCTCCGGCTCGCGCGAGAGCAAGGTGGTGAGGATGCCCACCAGCATCAGCGCGCCCGCCGCCACATAGCCCCAGAGCCAGACCGAGCCGCGCGGCACGCCGGCCAGCTCGAAATAGGCGACCAGGGCGATGATGCCGGCGCCCGAGACCAGCATGCCCACCCGGTAGGCGGCCACGTAGCCCGCCATGCCGGCCGCCTGCTCGTTGCCGGCGAGGCGCTCCACGCGGTAGGCATCCACGACGATGTCCTGGGTCGCCGAGACGGTGGCGACCACGAACGCCCCGAGCGCCACCAGGAACGGCGCCGAGAGCGGGTCCTGCATGCCGAGGAACAGGATGGCGGCCATCAGCGCCAGCTGGGTCGCGAGCAGCCAGCCCCGCCGCCGGCCGAGGAGGCGCGAGAGCACCGGCACGTCGAGCGCGTCCACCAGCGGCGCCCAGAGGAACTTCAGCGTGTAGGGCACGCCGACGAGCGAGAACAGGCCGATGCTGCCGAGGCTGACCCCGGCCTCGGTCATCCACACCGAGAGCGTGGTGCCGGTGAGGGCGAGCGGCAGCCCCGACGAGAAGCCGAGGAACATCACCGACAGCACGCCCGGCTGGCCGTAGACCTTGAGGCCGGCGAGCATGCGGGCCCACCAGCCGCTGGCCCCGGTCTCCCCCGGAGCCGGGGTGCGCATGGTGTCGTCGCTCATGGCTCGCGTCGCCTTCCGTCCTTGAAGCCTCGCCCGGCGATGGGCGCGCCGTCGCGCCAGGAAACCCCTGGAAGGCAAATAAAGCGTTGCAAGCGGCGGGTGTGCGGGCGCTCAGGCCTGCTGCTGGCTCCAGAGCCCGGTCTCCACCTTGGAGACCGCGATCACCGCCTGGGTGCGGCTTTCCACGCCGAGCTTCTGGAGGATGGCGGAGACATGCGCTTTCACCGTCGCCTCGGACACCGAGAGCTCGTAGGCGATCTGCTTGTTGAGCCGGCCTTCCGCCAGCATCATCAGCACCCGCACCTGCTGCGGCGTGAGCGTCGAGAGGCGGGCGATGATGGCGTCGGTCTCGGCGTCGGACTTGGCGGACAGGTTGATGTCGGGCGGCACGAAGGTCTCGCCCTTCAGCACCGCCGTCACCGCCTGGCGCATGTCGGCCACCGCCATGGTCTTGGGGATGAAGCCGGAGGCGCCGAGATCGAGGCAGCGGCGGATGACGGACGGCTCCTCGTTGCCGGAGACCACCACCACCGGCAGCGCCGCATACTGCGCGCGCAGATAGATGAGGCCGGAGAAGCCGCGCGCTCCCGGCATGGTGAGATCGAGCAGGATCAGGTCGAAGTCGCTCTCGCGCTCGAGCAGCGCGGTGAGGTCGTCGAACGTGCCCACTTCCTCGATCTGGGCGCCGGCCGCATGGCCGGAGATGGCCTCGCGCAGCGCGCCGCGGAACAGCGGATGGTCGTCGGCGATGACGAGGCGCAAGCCCGATGCGACGTCCTCTGACACGTACGACCCTCCCCGCCCGATCATTTTCCCGGCAATGACGGCGCCAAGGTTGACGCGGCCCAGAATCGGTTGTGGCAATCATCGATCCGTGGCGAAGCGATGACAAGCCGCTCAGGTCAATTCCCGGACCTGCCCGGTGAATAGCAGCACCACCTCGCGGCGGTGCGGCGCGTCGCGGTGCTCCATCAGGTAGACGCCCTGCCAGGTGCCGAGCGCCATGCGCCCGTCGACGACCGGTATCGAAAGACCGCTGTCGGTGAGCAGCGTGCGCACGTGGGCGGGCATGTCGTCCGGTCCTTCCAGGTCGTGCACCCAGCCGAGGCCGCGCGGCGCCAGGCGGTCGAGGGCGGTGAGCAGGTCGCGCCGCACGTCCGGGTCGGCGTTCTCCTGGATCGTGAGCGAGGCCGAGGTGTGGCGGCAGAACAGCACCAGCAGGCCGCTTGCCGCGCCGATCTCCGTGAGGAAGGCCGCCGCCTCGCGGGTGATGTCGGTGAAGCCCTGGCCGCCCGTCTCCACCTCCAGGCGCGCATGGGCCTGGGTGGTGACGGGCGCGCGCCGCGCCGCGGTGCGCCGGATCTGCGTCATCTCTCGCGCCGTCCCTTCATGCCGCTTGCCCAAGGGGGTCCGCTTCGACTTATAACGCGGCAGACGTTCCGTCCCCAGAGCACGCGCCGATCGGCTTGCGCTGCAAGCTGATCGGATAACGCGTTCTCTATCCTTAAGCGAGAGGGCGATTCACCGATCAAATTGAGTCAATTTGATCGGATCGCGCTCTAAGTCAGGATCGCCCATGCCGAAGCTGACCCTCGATCCCGCGGTGTTCGCCGACGACGCCGTCGCACCCGGCACGCGGATGGTGAACGACGCCATCGTCAAGACCCTGCAGGGGATACCGAACCGCTGGTCGGTGCCGCTGCCGGCGATCCGCGCGGCGCGCGCCTCCGGCAAGGGCACCTTCCCGCTGCCGCCCGAGAGCAAGCGCGCCCACGACGAGACGGTTCCCGGTCCGCGCGGGCCGGTGCCGGTGCGGATCGTGATGCCGGACGGCGCGCCCAAGGGCGTCTACCTGCACATCCACGGCGGCGGCTGGACCCTGGGCTCGGCGCGCGAGAATGACGGCCTCACCGACCGCATCGCCGCCAATTGCGGCCTCGCGGTGGTGTCGGTGGACTATGCGCTCGCCCCGGAGGTGCCCTATCCCGCCGGTCCCGACGACTGCGAGGCGGTGGCGCTCTGGCTGGCGAAGGAGGGGGCGGCGCGCTTCGGCACCCATCGCTTCGCCATCGGCGGGGAATCCGGCGGCGCGACCCTGGCGGTGGCGACCCTGCTGCGGCTGCGCGACAAGCACCTGATCAAGCCGTTCACTGCGGCCAACCTCACCGCCGGCTGCTACGACCTGCGCCTCACCCCCTCGGCCCGCAACTGGGGCGACCAGCCGCTGGTGCTGAACACCGCCGACATCGGCCGCTTCGTGCGCAACTATCTGCGCCTCGCGGGCAACGCGGACGATCCCGATGTCTCGCCGCTGCTGGCGGACCTGCGCGGCCTGCCGAAGGCGCTGTTCACGGTGGGCGCCAAGGACCCGCTCCTGGACGACAGCCTGTTCATGGCGGCGCGCTGGATGGCCGCGGGCAACGGGAGCGCGCTCGATGTCTATGCGGGCGGCTGCCACGTCTTCATCGGCTTCCCCGGCTCCATCACCGACGAGGCGCTGCGCAAGATGGACGACTTCCTCCTGCACTTCTGAAGCGGGGGCGGCGCTACAGCCGCTCCTGCCCCTCGGCGGCGCGCATGCGGTCGATGAAGGCCTTCAGGCGCGAATAGAAGCGCTCGGCATAGTCGAGCGCCGCGTCGAGCTCGGACGGGTCGCCCGGAGGCGGCGCCGCGCCGGGCCTGCCGGCCTTCAGCGCCGCGATCTCCTGCTGCAGCCGGGTGATCTCGGCCTCGTAGGCATCGCGGCTGTCGGGCACCGCCTCGCAGGCGAACCCGGCCGGCCCCTTGGCGCAGAGCGAGACCTTGCCGGTCTGGGTGTCGAGCTTCAGCGTCCCGCCCTCCACCGGCGCGAAGGTGAAGCGCGGCCCGCTTTCCGCCGGCGCGCCCATGGAGGGCAGGCCCTGGCGTCCGGGGTCGGGCTGCGCCGAAGCCGGCGCGGCGGCGAGGAGGAGCGGCGCGGCGAGCACGGCGCCCGCGATCAGGTACAGGTGGCGGGTCATGGCAGCCTCGTCTCGGGACCCAAGCGGGCCGGCGGGAAAAGGGGCCGCGCGCTCCGGCAGGGACCGGGCGCCCGGCGGCTCATCGCGGCCATGCTCGCCGCCGATCGCGGCCGAAGCGGGGCCGGCGCCTCACTACGCCCGGATGGGCCGGTAGGGCGCCCGCCCGCTGGCGAGCGCGTCGGCCAGAAGATCGAGGCGGTCCTGGCCCCAGAACACCTCGCCGTCGAGCACGTAGGAGGGGGCGCCGAACACGCCGGCGGCAACCGCGAGCGCGCGGTTCTCGTCATAGGCGCTGGCGGCGGCCTCGCTCTCGGCGGCGAGCGCCAGCGTGCTGCCGGGCAGCCCCACCTCGTCGGCGATCGCCGCCAGGGTCGCGGGATCGGCGAGGTTCTCCTCGCGCTGCCAGACGCCCGAGAAGATGCGCCGCATCAGCGCGTCCACCGGCAGGCCGGCCTGGAGCGCGGCGATGATCATCTGGTCGGCGCGGGTCTGGTCGAACGGCCAGAAGCGCGGATGGATGTTGAGCTCCACGTTGCGCTTCACGCGCCAGCGCTGCAGCTCCACGAGGCGGTAGTCCTGGCGCGCCGGCGCGCGCTTGGGCAGCGGCAGCCCGCCGGTCTCTGCGAACACCGGGCCGAGCGCCACCGGCCGGAACGCCACGTCCACCCCATGGGCGCGCACCAGCTCCATGAACGGCGCGTGGCCGAAGAACGTCCAGGGCGAGGGGGTGGAAAAATAATAATCGATGTGGCGCGCCATCTTCGCTCTCCGGGCGTTTCCTGACGAGGGCGCATGTGCCCCCGAACCTCCGGCCGGGTCAATGGCGGTCCGGCCGCTTGACAGCGGAAGGGGGGAGGGGGCTCCATCGAGGCGCGGTCGCGCGCGGCCCCGGCGCGGCCCAAAGATGTCGAGGAGGCGTATATGGGCGCACGGGATCCGGTCGTGGAGCGTCTGGCGGCGCTGAAGGGCGAGCTTGAGGCGGTGGGCGCGGAGCTGGCGCGCCGGGCGGCGGACATGGAGGCGCGCGCCCGCACCGGCGCCCGGCAGGCCGCGGAGGACGCCTACGAGGCGATGCGGCCCACGGCCGAGGAGGCGTTCAGGGATGCGCGGCGCGCCGCCGCCGAGTTCGCCGCGTTCGCGGAAGAGGCCGAGGCCAAGGCGCGCGCGACCGCGCTGGCGCATCCGCTGGCGCTGGTGGCAGGATGCCTCCTTGCGGGGTTCGTTCTGGGCAGGATCTGGAGAGGGCGATGAACGACATGGACACGCTGGTGCGCAACCTGCGCATCCTGCTGAAGGCGGACCTGATCATCGCCGAGCTCGCCATGCGGCGGCTGGCGACGCGCTCGGCGCTGTTCATCTTCGCCGGCATCATCGCCGCCTTCGCCCTCGGCATGTTCGGCTTCGCCGGCTTCCTGCTGCTGGAGGAGGCCTACGGCACCAAGGCGGCGGCCGCCATCAGCGGCGGCGTGGGGCTGGCGGTGGCGCTGGTGCTGATCCTGGTGGCGTCTGGCATCAAGCCCGGCCGCGAGGACGAGGTGGCGACCCAGGTGCACGAGGCGGCGCTCCAGGCGGTGAGCGCGGAGCTGAAGGTGGTCGGCGGCCAGGCCCAGCGCCTCGCCGCCTTCGTGCGCTCGCCCTTCGACACCGCGGTGCCGAGCATCGCCCTCGCCATCTTCGGCTATGTCATGAAGCTGCTGCGCGGCCGCGGGGGCGGCGCCGCCTCCGGCTGAGCCGCGCTCCGCTCAGGCTTTCCTCACCCAGCGCCCGTTCTCGTCCTGCTGCCAGTAGGTGAGGGCGGCGCCCAGCGCCTTCGCCTCCTTCCACCGCTCGCGCGCGGCGGCCACCTGCTCGTCGTCGCGTCCGTCGAAGAGGTAGACGAGGCGCTCATAGGGGCCGGGATCGGGCAGCGCCACGCCATCCACCAGGAAGCGCACAGTGGCGCCGTTGGGGTTCGCCTGCGAGGTGGCGATCAGCACCGGCTGCCGCTCGGGCTGGGGCTGGGCGTCGGTGCCGTGGGGCAGGAAGGACGCTTCGCTGTAGGTCCACAGATGGGTGTCGAGCGCGTCGCGCCGCTCGGCCGAGCCGCACTCCACCACGCAGCGCCAGCCGCGCTCCAGCGACTTCTCCAGCAGCGCCGGCAGCACCGCTTCCAGGGGGCGGCGCTCGAGGTGGTAGAAGAGGATGTCGGTCATGGCGGCAGCCCCTCTGGTCGTTCCGATGCCCTTTGAACCGCCGTCGTCCTCCGGCTTGACCTGAGGACCCATCCCCGTCGGCGGGGCCGTGGATGCTCCGGTCGAGCCGGAGCATGACAGAGCGTGGGAGCGGCGGCGACCGCCGCCCGATGCTCACCCCTCGTAATTATCCTTCACCAGCTGGTTGAGCAGGCGCACGCCCCAGCCCGAGCCCCAGCTCTTGTTGATGTCGCTCGCCGGCGAGGACATGGCGGTGCCGGCCACGTCCAGGTGCGCCCAGGGGGTGGTGTCCACGAAGCGCTTGAGGAACTGCGCCGCCGTGATCGAGCCGGCATTGCGGCCGCCGGAATTCTTCATGTCGGCGAACTTCGAATCGATCAGCTTGTCGTATTCCGGGCCGAGCGGCAGGCGCCACACCTTCTCGCCGGTCTCCTGGCCCGCCTTGGCGATGCGCTCGGCGAGCTGGTCGTCGTTGGAGAACAGGCCCGCATGGTCGCTGCCCAGCGCCACCAGGATGGCGCCGGTGAGGGTGGCGAGGTCGATCATGAACTTCGGCTTGAAGCGCTCCTTGGCGTACCAGAGCACGTCCGCCAGCACCAGCCGGCCCTCGGCGTCGGTGTTGATGATCTCGATGGTCTGGCCCGATAGCGAGGTGACGATGTCGCCGGGGCGCTGGGCGGCGCCGTCGGGCATGTTCTCCACCACGCCGATGACGCCCACCGCGTTCACCTTCGCCTTGCGGGCGGCGAGCGCGTGCATGAGGCCGGTGACGCAGGCGGCACCGCCCATGTCGCCCTTCATGTCCTCCATGCCGGCGGCGGGCTTGATGGAGATGCCGCCGGTGTCGAAGGTCACGCCCTTGCCGATGAAGGCGACCGGGGCCTCGCTCTTGGCGCCGCCGCGCCACTGCATGACGACCACGCGGCTCTCCTTGATGGAGCCCTGGCCTACGCCGAGCAGGGCGCGCATGCCGAGCCGGGCGAGGTCGGCGTCGTCCAGCACCTCCACCTCGACGCCCACCTTCTTCAGCGCCTCGGCGCGGCGGGCGAATTCCGGCGGGTCGAGCACGTTCGGCGGCTCGTTGACGAGGTCGCGGGCGAGGATGACGCCGTCCGCCACCGCCGCCTTGGCGCCATAGGCGCGCTTCGCCGCCGGCTCGTCGGCGACCAGCAGCGTCACGGCGAGCGCGCCGCGCTCGGCCTCGTCCTTCTTCCTGGTCTTGTAGCGGTCGAAGCCGTAGCTGCGCAGGGCGATGCCCAGCGCCACTTCGGCGGCGTCGTCGGCGGAGATCTTCGCGCCGGGCAGGTCCAGCACCAGCGTCGCCTCGCGCGCGGAGGCGGGGAGCTTGCCGGCGACGAGGCCGCCGAGCTTGAGGAAGTCGGCGCTCTTCAGCTCCTTGGCCTTGCCCACCGAGAGCACGATCAGGCGCGGCGCGTCGAGGCCGGCGGGGGCGAGCAGGTCGAGCCCGGTCCAGGCCTTGCCCTTGTAGCGCTCGGCGTCGAACGCGCGCGTGAGCGCCGCGTCCGCGCCCTTCACCAGCTTCTGCGTCGCCGCGCCGAAGGCGAGGCTCTCGTCGGTGAGGATCACGACGACGCCCTTCGGGGCGGCAGTGTGCTTGGCAAACGAGACGGTGACGGGTTCGGACATGGAGGGCTCCAGCGGCGGAAGGGCGGGCGCGCGTCCGGACGTCAGGCGCGGGCGGCGCGCGGAAAGAAGGCGTCAAAAATCGTTCGGCTGCGACCCTTCCGGGCGGACGCGCGACGGCGTCCGCCCGGAAGGTGGAAAGGCTGCGGGTGCGCCGCGCCGGTGCGCGGCCGCGCCCGGAAGATCAGGCGCCGGCTTCCTCCGCGGCCGGGGCGGCGGCCTTCTCGGCCTTCTCCTTGGCGCGCTCCTTGGCCTTCTCGCCGGGCTCGGCCTTCTTCGGGTTGTTCTTCGCCTCGCGCTTCAGCAGGCCGGCGGCGTCGAGGAAGCGGGCCACGCGGTCGGTGGGCTGGGCGCCCTTGTCGAGCCAGGCCTTCGCCTTCTCGGTGTCGAGCACCACGCGCTCGGCCGCGTCCTTGGCGAGCAGCGGGTTGAAGGAGCCGATCTTCTCGATGAAGCGGCCATCGCGCGGCGAGCGCGAGTCGGAGACGACGATGCGGTAGTAGGGACGCTTCTTGGCGCCGCCGCGGGCGAGACGGATCTTCAGGGACATGGGGGTCTTCCTTTTAGGTCTTTGGATGGTGTTTCGGTCTGAACTGGTCTGTCGGCCGTCATGCCCCGGCTTGTCCGGGGCATCCACCCTTCCGCCGGGCTGACCTGTTGAAGGTCGGGCCCGGCCCGCGGTGGACCCCCCGGACAAGCCGGGGGGTGACGGCAACAATTGGGGAAGGGTCACTTCTTCTTGCCGGGCCCTCCCAATCCAGGAAAGCCCTTCGGCAAGCCGGGAAGGCCGCCGGGGAAGGTCGGGGGCAGGCCGCCCCCCGGCAAGCCGGGGAAGTTCGGCGGCAGGCCGCCGCCGGGCGCGCCGCCCGGCATCTTCTCGGCCAGCTGCTTGAGCATCTCGGGGGAGGGGCCGCCGCCGCCCATGCCCATCATGCCGGCGAGGCCGGCGAGCGGGCCGCGCTTGCCGGCGGCGCCGCCCATGGCCTTCATCATGTCGGCCATCTGGCGGTGCATCTTCAGCAGGCGGTTGATCTCCTCCACCCTGGTGCCGGAGCCCGACGCGATGCGGCGCTTGCGCGAGGCGTCGAGCAGCTTCGGCGCCCGGCGCTCCTTCGGCGTCATGGAGTTGATGATCGCCACCTGGCGCTTGAACAGCGTGTCGTCGAGATTGGCGCTGGCGATCTGGTTCTTCACCTTGGCGACGCCGGGCAGCATGCCCATGAGCCCGCTCATGCCGCCGAGCTTCTGCATCTGGTTGAGCTGCTCGCGCAGGTCGTCGAGGTCGAAGGCGCCCTTGCGCATCTTCTCGGCGACGGCCTTGGCCTTCTCGATGTCGATGTTCTCGGCGGCCTTCTCGACCAGTGCCACCACGTCGCCCATGCCGAGGATGCGGCCGGCGACGCGGTGGGGGTCGAAATCCTCCAGCGCGTCCATCTTCTCGCCGGTGCCGAGCAGCTTGATGGGCTTGCCGGTGACGGCGCGCATGGAGAGCGCGGCGCCGCCGCGCCCGTCGCCGTCGGCGCGGGTGAGCACGATGCCGGTGAGGCCGACGCGGCCGTCGAACGCCTTGGCGGTGTTCACCGCGTCCTGGCCGGTGAGGCTGTCGGCGACGAGGAGCACCTCGTGGGGGCCGGTGGCGGCCTTCACCTCGGCCACCTCGGCCATCAGCGCCTCGTCCAGCGTCACGCGGCCGGCGGTGTCGAGCATCACCACGTCGAAGCCGCCGAGCTTGGCCGCCTCGATGGCGCGGCGCGCGATCTGCACGGCGGACTGGCCGGCGACGATGGGAAGGGTCGCCACCTCCACCTGCTTGCCCAGCGTCGCCAGCTGCTCCATGGCCGCCGGCCGGCGGGTGTCGAGCGAGGCCATCAGCACCTTGCGCTTGGCCCGTTCGGTGAGGCGCCTGGCGATCTTGGCGGTGGAGGTGGTCTTGCCCGAGCCCTGCAGGCCGACCATCAGGATCGGCACCGGGGCGGGGGCGTTGAGGTCGATGGGGTCGGCGTCGGAGCCGAGCGTCGCCACGAGCTCGTCGTGGACGATCTTCACCACCATCTGGCCGGGGGTGACGGACTTGATGACCTCGACGCCCACGGCGCGGTTCTTCACCCGGTCGGTGAAGGAGCGCACTACGTCGAGCGCCACGTCCGCCTCGATCAGCGCCCGGCGCACCTCGCGCATGGCCTCGCCGACGTCGGCCTCGGTCAGGGCGCCGCGCCGCTTCAGCTTGTCGAGTATGCCGCCGAGGCGGTCGGAAAGGGTATCGAACATGCGCGTCCGTTGGTTCGGGTTTCACGCGCGGCGGCGCCGGGCCGCCCGTCCGCGCATCAGCATGAAAGCCAACGCAAAGCACGCCCGAGGGCGCAACGCGCTGTCGGGCGGTGACCTCCGGGCTCTCGGCCCGGTCGGCGGATCGGCAGGGCCGTCCTCGTGAAGGCGCGGTGGATAGCACCTTTGGAGGGGGGAGGCAAATCGGCGCGTGCCTTCATGGCTTCACAATTTATCGACACATCATGTGAACAGTCGCGTGCAGAGACCGCGATATGATCGCGGCCGGCACCGTTTCGGGGGATACCTCACCGTGAAGACCATTATCAGGCTGTGCGCCGTCCTGGCGGCTGGCGCGATGGGGCTCGCCTCCGCCTCCGCCCAGATGATGGCGCCGCCCCCGGCCGCCACGCCGGCCCCCGCCCCGACCGCGAGCGTTCCCTCCGGCGCGCCCGCGAAGCCGGCCAAGATCACGTCCTATTCGTCGATGCACGTGGACGGGTCCTACATCGCCATCACCTTCGACGACGGGCCGAACCCCGAGACCACCAACAAGCTCCTGAAGATGCTGGAGCAGCGCGGCATCAAGGCGACCTTCTTCGTGCTCGGCAGCCGCGCCGTGCAGAGCCCCGAGATCCTCAAGCAGATGGTGGCCCAGGGCCACGAGATCGGCAACCATTCGTGGAGCCACCCGATCCTGCCCAAGGTCGGCGTCGCCGAGGCCGACCGCCAGATCACCCAGACCAGCGACGCGATCGAGAAGATCACCGGCAAGAAGCCGATCTACCTGCGCCCGCCCTACGGGGCCATGTCGGCGTCGCTGCGCAAGCACATCGAGGACAAGTACGACCTGACCTTCATCTACTGGTCGGTGGATACCCTCGACTGGAAGAACAAGAATCCCGACAAGATCTACGAGCTGACCATGAAGCAGATCGGGCCAGGCGGGATCATCCTTGCGCACGACATCCACCCCACTACGGTCCAGGCGATGCCGAAGGTGCTCGACGCCCTTCTGGCGCGCGGCTTCAAGTTCGTCACCGTGTCGGAGCTGGTGGCCATGAACAAGCCGGAGCCGCCCAAGGTGGCGGCGCTCAACCCCGCGCCGCCGAAGAAGCCGAAGCCCAAGCCGGCGACGGCCGCCGCCCCGGCTCCCAAGCCCAAGCCCAAGCCGGTCTCCACCACCGGCTCGACCCAGCGCCCGCCGGCCACTCCGGTGCGCAGCACCAGCGGGACCGGCACCGGCCTCTACTGAGCACCCTTGCCCACGGAAGAAGGCCCTTTCCTTTTGGCATTCCCCCGGCGCGCTCAGCTCGCCTGAGTGACCGCGGGTATGGTCCAGCTGCCGTCGAGGAGCGACGGGTTCTCCGGGTTGGGCCAGTACATGCGCAGCATCAGGATGAACTTGCCGGCCGGCGCCGGCAGCCAGTTGGATTCCTTGTCGGCGCCGGGACTGTCCTTCTGGAGATAGAGGTCGACGGACCCGTCGGAATTGACCTTCAGGTTCTGGCGCGGGCTGATGGAATAGCGGTTCAGCGCGTTGGGCACGAAGAAGAACGAGCCATCGTACATGGTCAGCGACCAGAAGCCCTTCACCGGCGGCAGCTGGCCCTTCGGGAAGTGCATGACGTATTTCTTCGATCCGTCATAGGCGCCGCCGCTCGCAGCCTTCTCCGAGGTGGGGTAGACCGCGTCCTGCGGCCGGTTGGCGCCGAGACCGATGGCGGTGATCAGCGCGCGCATCAGGTAGTCGGTGCCGTATTCGCCTGTCTTGGTGGTGAAGGTCCAGCCGTTGGTGTTCTTCACCGCATCGTTGATCTTGAACTGGATCATGATGCGGTCCTGCGCGATCTGCGGGATGCGCTTGGCGAAGTCCGCCTTCAGCTTGGACTTGTCGAACGGCTTGCCGGGCACGAGGCCGATGCCCGCGAACTTCGCCAGCGCGGGCGCATCCGCCGCCGCCGGCGGGTTGGCCATCATCAGCTCGGCGAGCAGGGTGAAGAACTCCACCGCGCTCATGGCGTTCACCTGGTCACGCACCGCCGTCTTCATGTCGATCTTCGGGTTCACCCTGCCGGGCGGCGGCGTGTAGGGCTTGCCGTAGGCGCTCAGCGGCACGAGGCTCACCTGGTCCTGGAGCGCGTGGACGGCCGCGTAGTCCTCCGGCGTCCCGGTGCAATAGATGCGGCCGAGAATCCAGACCATCGCGGTGGGCGACTTGTACTGCGTGACGCCCGCGGGCAGCGTGCCCGACCAGCCGGGGCCGGTGACGGCATGGGTCTGCGCGCCGGTGCCGGTGGTGCGCTTGCCCGGCACCTGGAACACGTTGGTCCAGCCGTCCAGCATGGGGAACAGGAAGTAGCGGTCCTTCATGTCGGGGATGGAGAGCACGTAGGGCTCCTTGCCCACATCCACGAACGCGGTGGTGTAGAGCGTGTCCGCATTGGGCGCGGTCACGTCGCGGAACGTCGCGTTGGGATACTCGCGCATGCGCAGGAGCTGTCCCATGGGCGCGCGCGTGCCCTTGACCGCGGCCACGTTGGTCATGACGCGGCGCGTCATCTCCATGGTGACGAGCGGATAGCCGTAAACATAGGCATCGGTCGCGGTCCAGAATTCCTCCAGGCCGGCCCCGACGCCGCGGAGGCCGTCGAACGCGGCCGCTGCCGGCGTGCTGCCGGCCGAGGCCCCGAGCGCGCCGGCAAGGAGGCCGAGGCCCCCGAAAGTGGCGTTCCGCCGCGTAATCTTCATGCGCCCTCTCCCCAAGCTCTTGGTGCGGGTCCCGCGAGCGCGGCCCGGATCACCGGCGCGGATGGCCCGCGCGGCGGCATCAGCGGCCACGTCTAAGGCAGGATCGCGGCGAATGCTCGGAAGGTGTTGATTCCACTTTTGACTTTTGCGGCCAATGTGAGCCATCTCCCGCTGCGGCAGCGGCCGTGCTAGAGCAGGCGGCGCCCCGGTTGCGCCGTGATCGGATTGGATGTTGCGTTCTCTGGCCTAAATTCAGAGGGTGAGTCACCCATCGGTTCGATCCAGCCCGGTCGGATCGCGTTCCAGTGGTGCGCCGAGCGAGGAGCCCGTCATGTCCGACAATCGCGAGGTCAGCAGCCGCCCGGGCACGGGCGCAGGCAGCGACCTGAACCGTTTCTTCGGCGGCTCGCCGGCCTGGGTCATCGCCCGGCTGATCCTGTTGTCCGTGGTGGTGGGCGTGATCATGGCCGCGCTCGGCCTCGACCCCGCCAACATCCTGCAGAGCCTCGTGAACATGGTGTCGAACCTGTTCAATTTCGGGTTCGAGGCGGTGGAGCGCCTGTGGCGCTATTTCCTGCTCGGCGCGGTGATCGTCGTCCCGCTCTGGCTGATCCTGCGCATCTCCCGCTCCGGCCGCTGAGCCGGCTCCTATGGATCAGGCGGCGCGCGCACCAGCGCGCGCCCTAGGGAAACCCGGGCGGGAAGACGTGGATGCCGTCCGGCCGGATCGGCAGGTCCTCCACCTTGCGCACCGCCGAGAGCGGCAGCGGGCCGTAGAGGTGGGGAAACAGGTGGCCGCCGCGCGAGGGCTCCCACTTGAGCGCCGCCCCGAGCGGCTCGACCGCCACCGTGACCAGCTTCAGCTCCCCGAGGCCGGCGAAATGCCGGCGCGCCGTCTCGCGCACCTGGGCCGCGGTCGAGAAGTGTATGAAGCCGTCCGTGACATCGACCGGCGCGCCGAGGAACGTACCCGCCGCCTCCGCCCTGCGCCACAGGGCGGCGGGGCAGATCTTGTACACGACGGCGTCGGCAGAAACGGTCACGGCGCAGCTCCGTTCGTCGCACGCGTGCCCCATCATTAAGGTAGAGGGCGGTTCACCGATCAAATTGATTCCATGTGATCGGACCGCGCTCTAGCCCACCAGCGCCGGAGACACCAGTCCCTCCCGTTTCGGTTGTGCATAGCGGATTGAAGTCCTGGACAAACCAGGAACAAATTCTTATCGTGGGTAGGAAGTCAGCGAGGGAGCGCGCGTCGCATGCTCACCCACGGGCAAATCTGGCGGGCAGTGGATCGTCTCGCGGAACGGCACGGCCTGTCGACGTCCGGCCTCGCCAAGCGAGCCGGCCTCGATCCCACCACCTTCAACCGCTCGAAGCGGGTGACGGGTGACGGGCGCCCGCGCTGGCCCTCCACCGAAAGCATCGCCAAGGCGCTCTCGGCGACCGGGGCGGGCGTGGAAGACTTCGTCGCCCTGCTCGATGGTCCCGGCAGCGCGGACGGCTTTTCCGAGCGTGCGACGCCGATGGTTGGCGCGCTGGAGGAAGCGGACGTCCGCCGCGCCATCCCGCTCCTCGAACTGTCGCAGGCAGGCGCGGCGGATGCCTTCGACGGCAGTGGGCTTCCCGCGGGGGCCGCCTGGGACGACGTGGTCTTCCCGGAGGTGGAGGATGTCCATGCCTATGCCCTGGAGATTTCCGGGGCCGCGCTCGCGCCGGTCTATCGCGACGGGGATGTGGTCGTGGTCTCGCCCGCCGCGTCCGTGCGCCGTGGCGACCGGGTGGTGGTGAAGGCGCGCGACGGCGCCCTCCTGGTTCGCGAACTCACCCGCAGGACCGCCCGCCAGCTGGAGCTGCGCGCGCTCGGCGCGCCGCACGAGACGCTGCAATTGCCGCTCAAGGAGGTGGCGTTCATCGCCCGCATCGTCTGGGCGAGCCAGTAGCGCTCAGCGGATCAGCGCCTCCAGCGTCTCCAGCCTGTCGGCCTCGCGCGGCGGCTTGTCCCATCTGAGGCGCGCGACCCGGGGAAAGCGCATGGCGACGCCCGAGCGGTGGCGCGACGAGCGGGCGAGGCCCTCGAAGGCGATCTCCAGCACCAGGCCCGCGTCGGGCTCGTGCACCACCTCGCGCACCGGGCCGAAGCGGTTGACGGTGAAGCGCCGCACGAAGGCGTCGATCCGCTTCAGCTCCTCGTCGGTGAAGCCGAAATAGGCCTTGCCCACGGGCACCAGGACATCGCCCTCCTCGCCCTGCGTCCACACTCCGAAGGTGTAGTCCGAATAGAAGGAGGAGCGCTTGCCGTGGCCGCGCTGGGCGTACATGAGCACCGCGTCCACCGTGTGCGGGTCGCGCTTCCACTTCCACCACGGGCCCTTGGGGCGGCCGGGCAGATAAAGGCTGTCGGCGCGCTTCATCATCACGCCTTCCACCGCCGCCGCATCGATGCCGGCCCCGAAGGCGCCGGGGTCGGCGCGCGCCGCCGTCAGCGCCGCCCAGGAGGAGAAGGGCACGAGCGGGGAGAGGTCGAGCCGTCCGCCGCACGGATGCGCGGCGACGAAGGCGGCAAGGCGCTCCCGCCGCGCCTGGAACGGCAGCCCGCGCAGGTCCGCCCCGCCCTCGGCCAGCAGGTCGTAGGCGCGGATGTGGGCCGGGAACTCCGCCAGCATCTTGTGGGTGACGGCTTTGCGGTTCAGCCGTTGCTGGAGCACGTTGAACGGCTCCACCCGGCCATCGCGCACCACCAGCAGCTCGCCGTCGATGGCGCCCTCGAAGTCGAGCGCCTCCAGGAGGTCCGGGAAGGCGGGGGAGATGTCCTCCCCGGTGCGGGAATAGAGCCGCAGCGCCCGCGCGCCCGCGGCGTCGCGCGCCGCCACCGCCTGGACGCGGATGCCGTCCCACTTCCATTCGGCCATGAAGTCGGCGGGCGCGAGCTGGGAGAAGTCGGCCTCCTCGATGGCATGGGCGAGCATTACCGGGCGGAACGGCACCGGGTCCGTGGTCCTGGGCCGCTCGCCCCGGCCTTCCGCCCAGGCGAACAGGTCGAGATAGGGCGGCTTGAGGCCGGGCCAGACCAGCTCCACCTCGTCGGCCGCAAGGCCGCCGAGGCTCGCCACCGCGGTCTTGGCGAGGCGGGCCGAGGCGCCGACGCGCAGCGCGCCGGTGATCAGCTTGAGGAGCGCCCAGCGGCCGGTCTCGTCGAGGCCGTCGAGCCAGCCGGCGAGCGTGCGGGCCAGCGCGGACTTGGGCAGGGCCGAGAGCCCGGCGACGATCTCCGACAGCGGCGGGGCATGGGCGGCCGCCCCCTCCGGCCGCGGCCACATGAGGGCGACGGTCTCTGACAGGTCGCCCACATAGTCGTAGGACATCTCGAACAGGACCGGGTCGGCGCGCTCCATGATGAGCGCCCGCACCAGACCCGGCTTGGCGTTGGCGAAGGACAGCGCGCCGGTGAGGGCGGCCAGCGCCCACCCCCGCTCGGGATCGGGGGTCGAGGCGAAATAGTCCGCCATCAGGCGCACCTTGGCGTTGCGCCCGGCCTCGTAGGCCATGCGATCGAGCAGCGCGGCGAAGCGGTTCATGGCGCCTCGCCCCCCCGACGCCCCGTCATGCCCCGGCTGGTCCGGGGCGAGGGGATGGGACACGTGCTCATCCCTCCGCCTCCGCGTCCTGCGCCTCTTCCTCCTCCGCGCCGTAGCCCACCATGTGGAGCGGGCGGGCGCGCAATTGGCGGGTCTGCGCCCAGTGGACGAGGGCATCCTCGGCGCCGTGGGTGACCCAAACCTCCTCGCAGCCGGTGGCGCGGATGGTGGCGCAGAGCCCGTCCCAGTCGGCGTGGTCGGAGACCACCAGCGGCAGCTCGACGCCGCGCTGGCGCGCCCGCGCGCGCACCCGCATCCAGCCCGAGGCGAGGCACGCCACCGGATCGGCGAAGCGCCGCGCCCACAGGTCGGTCATGGCGTGGGGCGGGGCGATGACGATGGCGCCGACGAAGTCCTTCCTATCGGCGCCCTTCACCGGCCTGAGCTCGCCGAAATCGGCGCCGCGGGAGCGGTAATAGGCGGTGATGGGCTCCAGCGCGCCGTGGAGATAGAGCGGCCCCCCGTGGCCGGCGCGGCGGATCAGCGCCATCATCCGCTGCGCCTTGCCGAGCGAATAGGCGCCGACGATGTGGGTGCGCTCCGGGAACAGCCGCGCGGAGGCGACGAGCTTGGCCGCCTCCGCGTCCGGGTCGGGATGGCGGAACACCGGCAGGCCGAATGTCGCCTCGGTCACGAAGACGTGGCAGCGCTGCACCTCTAGGGGCGCGCAGGTGGGATCGGCGACGTCCTTGTAGTCGCCCGAGACGACGATGGTCAGTCCGCGCCAGTCGAGCCGCACCTGCGCCGAGCCGAGCACGTGGCCGGCGGGGTGCAGGCTCACGCCCACGCCGCCGATCTCGATGCGCGCGCCATAGCTTGCCTCCTGCCGGGAGCCGGCGAAGCCCGCGCCGAGGCGCAGGGCCATGATGTCGAGGGTCTCGCGCGTCGCCAGCACCTGGCCATGGCCGGCGCGGGCATGGTCGGAATGGGCGTGGGTGATGACCGCCCGCGGCACCGCGCGCACGGGATCGATATGGAAGTCGCCCGCCGGGCAGTAGAGGCCCTGGGGCGAGGGGCAGAGCAGGTCTTCGGGTCGCATGGCTGGATCGCGGGGCAATCCCCGCTATATGGGGTCGCGGACGGGCGTTTCGAGCCCGCGCAGGTTCCGGAGGTGTCCTTGCCATCCCCCTCGCTTCCCGGCGCGACCTCGGGCGACGCGGCGCTCGACCGGCGGCTCGACTGGGCGCGTTCCTATGCCGAGGCGGGAGAGGCGGAAGCCGCCGCCGGCATGCTGGCCGACCTCGTGATCGAGGCGCCGCATTTCGTCGCCGCCTGGTTCCTCCTCGGCGAGACGCTGGAGGCGGCGGGCGACCCTGAGGGCGCGGCGGGCGCGTTCCGCGAGGCGCTGGCGCGCGCGCCGCAGGATGTGATGGGGGCGGGCCTGCGCCTCGCCCGGCTCGGCGCCGCGCCGGCCGAAGGCGCCATGTCGGCGGCCTATGTGCGCACCCTGTTCGACCAGTATGCCGGCCGCTTCGACACGGCGCTGCGCACCCGCCTCGCCTATCGCGGGCCGGAGCTGCTGGCCGGTGCCGTCGAGGCCGCCTGCGCCGCGGCCGGGCAGCCGCTCGCCTTCGCCCGCGTCCTCGACCTCGGCTGCGGCACCGGGCTCGCCGCGCCGCGCGTCGCGCCCTGGGCGGGGCGGCTGGAGGGCGTCGACCTCTCCCCCGCCATGCTGGCGCAGGCGGGCCGGCTCGGCCTCTATGCCGAGCTGCGCGAGGCCGAGATGGTCGCCGACCTCGAGGCGGCCGAGGCCGGGGCTTACGACCTGATCGTGGCGGCGGATGCCGTGTGCTACGTGGCCGAGCTCGGCCCGCTGCTCGCCGCTGCGCGGCGGGCGCTGGCGCCGGACGGGCTCCTCGCCATGACCCTGGAGACCCATGCGGGGGACGGCGTCGTCCTGCGCGAGACGCTGCGCTATGCCCATGGCCGGGCTCACCTCGAGGCGGAGGCTCAGGCGGCGGGGCTTCGGATCACGTCGCTGGAGGAGGCCTCCACCCGCACCGAGAAAGGCGCTCCGGTGCCGGGCCTCGTGGCGGTGCTGGGCGGGTAGCGGCGGCGGGCACCCTCACGCCACGGCGAGGCTGAAGGGCTCGCCCTCGAAGGCGTCCTTGCCGCGGCCGATGGCGGCGATGGCCGCCACCATGCGCCCGTCGCGCCGCAGGGCGGCGTCGGCGAGCGTGACGATGCGCGGGTTGGGCGTCGCGGTCGGCGAGGCCTCGCGCAGGCGCAAGGCGAGGTCCATCTCGTCGCGGTCCGGCAGCAGCGCGCACAAGGTGGCGTAGGCGGCGGCCGTCGAGCGCGAGATGCCGGCATAGCAGTGGATCACCAGCGGCGCCTCCCGCGGCCAGGCGGCGACGAAGTCGAACAGCTCGCGCATGTGGTCCTCCGCCGGCGCCACCAGCCCCTCGATCTCCTCGGCGATGTCGTTGAGCCCGAGGAACAGATGGTTGGTGGGGTCGACGTTGCAGGGCCGCGCCAGCACGGTGCCGCCGTTCATGAGCGTGATGACGTGCCGCGCGCCGGAGAGCTCCACCGTCTCCTGGAGCCGGGAAAGGGAGCAGACATGGATCATGGCTTGAGCTCCTCGAACCGTTCGAGGAACCGGGCCTTCGCCCGGTCCGCCGTCCATTCTGACAGATACGCCTGAAGTGTGGCCGGGTCGAGCCGCGGCGGGGTGCCGAAGAAGCGCCGCGCCTCCTCCTCCTGGAAGCCGGCGAGCGCGGTGGCCTCGTAATAGGCGGCGGCGCGGTCGGCGCTCTTGACGATCTTCGTGAGCGCCGCCGGCCAGTGCACCGGCAGCGAGAAGCGCCGCGAGATGGCGGCGAGCAGGCGCGCCTCCACCGCCTTGTAGTCGCCGCCGATCACCGCCTTGAAGGGCGAGATCATGTCGCCGATCACATATTCCGGGGCGTCGTGCAGCAGCACGCACAGCCGCCAGCGGGCGTCGATGTCGGGATACATGGAGCGGGCAATGCGCTCTACCAGCAGCGCGTGCTGGGCCACCGAGAAGATGTGCGCGCCGTGGGTCTGGCCGTTCCAGCGGGCGACGCGGGCGAGGCCGTGGGCGATGTCCTCGATCTCCACGTCGAGCGGGGAGGGATCGAGCAGATCGAGCCGCCGCCCGGAGAGCATGCGCTGCCATGCGCGCGATGGGGCGGCGCGGCGCGCCGGGGGGTGGTCTGGCTTCGTCTCGCTCACGAATCGGGCCTTCCGTCTCGAAGCGGACGTTAGGCCGGTGCGCGGGGGTCGCCAATGCCGGCCGGCGCATGGGCCGGGTTGCGCAAATCCGAAATACACTTTTAGATTGATAAAAAGGGTGCGGGCGCCCACGGATTGCAGCGGCGGGGGGGGGGACAGCGTGCGCGGGGCTGAAAGAGGGATGGCGGCGGGGCTGGTGGCACTCGCCCTCGCGGGTTGCGCAAAATCGGCGGACCAGGTCTCGGCGGCCTATGTCTCGCCCATGCAGTTCCAGGGCTACACCTGCCAGCAGCTGGCGCAGGAGGCCGAGCGCATCTCCGCCCGCGCCGTGGCGCTCACCGGAACCCAGAATCGCCAGGCGGCCTCCGACGCGGTGGTGACCGCCGTGGCGGTGGTGATCTTCTGGCCCGCGGCCTTCATGGTCGGCGGCGACAACGCCCAGACCGCCGAGCTGGCGCGCCTGAAGGGCGAGATGGAGGCCATCGAGCAGGTCTCGATCCACAAGAAGTGCGGCATCGTCTTCCGCACCGAGGAGGCGAAGTCCTAGGCCCGAAGCCTCGCTTTTGGGGCGGCGTGGGCCGTTGCCGGAATGGCTGCGGGGCGATTACTCTGCTGGCGCCCTCGCGCGCCCTCAGGGCGGCGCCGCAGCCGATCCTTCCGGAGCCTCCATGAGCGACGCCGTCCGTCCCACCCTCGCCGCGAGCGCGGCGGTCTTCCGCGACGGGCGCGTGCTGCTGGCGCGGCGCGGCGCCCATCCCGGCACCGGCCTGTGGAGCCTGCCGGGCGGGCGCGTGGAGCCGGGCGAGACGCTGGTCGAGGCGGCGCGGCGCGAGCTGATGGAAGAAGTGGGCGTGGAAGCGGACATCGTCGCCCTCGCCACCGCCCTCGACGTGATCATCCGCGACGGCGCCGGCGTGCTGAAGGCCCATTTCGTGGTCGCCGCCCACGCTGCCGTGTGGCGCGCCGGCGAGCCGCAGACCGGGCCCGAGGCGGCCGAGGTGGGCTGGTTCCTGCCCGGCGAGGTGGCATCGCTCGCCACCACCAGCGGCCTCGCGCCGGTGGTCGCGGAGGCGGAGCGGGTGCTCGCCCGGCGCGCCGGCCTCCCGTTCGCGGCGGCCTGACCCCTTGACCCGGGCGCGGCGGCGGCGCACCTGAGGGCCATGCGCCCGCTCTCCCTCCGCAACCTCGTCCTCGCCGCCGTGCTTGCCGTAGCAGGGCTCGGCGGAGCGCCCGCTTTCGCCGCCGGGCCGACGGAGGGCGCCGCGCCGCCCTATGACGAGGATTTCATGCGTCTCGCCGAGATCCTGGGGGCGCTGCACTATCTGCGCCCTCTGTGCGGCGTCGAGGATGAGGCTCAGCGCTGGCGCGCCGAGATGCAGGCGCTGATCGACGCCGAGCAGCCCTCCGAAGCGCGGCGCGGGCAGATGATCGTCAGCTTCAACCGCGGCTATTCCAGCTACGCCCAGGTCTACCGCGCCTGCACGCCGTCGGCCCGCCTGGCGGTGTCCCGGCAGCTGGACGAGGCGGGCAAGCTCGCCCACGACATCGTGGTGCGCTACGGCGGCAACTGAACGCCGCGCACGCCGGCACGGGCCCCTTGCCTCATGCGGGGAGGGACGTCGCCCCGAACTGAGGTGCCATCCTCCCGCCGGCATTAAC
Source organism: Xanthobacter pseudotagetidis (assembly GCF_043194795.2). Taxonomy (NCBI): domain Bacteria; kingdom Pseudomonadati; phylum Pseudomonadota; class Alphaproteobacteria; order Hyphomicrobiales; family Xanthobacteraceae; genus Xanthobacter; species Xanthobacter pseudotagetidis. The sequence goes on from NZ_CM195534.1 coordinate 877,092, forward strand.
CTTTCGGTTAGAACTGGGCTGCCCGGGCGGCGGAACGTGCTAAAGGTATCCCTGTCGCCGCTCGCGGCGCGGAGATTCGGCCCTTGTCCACCTTGCCTCATTCCCAGATTGCCATTCCCGAAGCCGGAGAGACGGAGGCCGACGACCGCCACGCGGCGCTCAGCTACCTCAACGACGCCTGGGTCGAGGCCGTGCGCGACGGGCTGGACGAGGACTGCCTGGTGCAGGCGGCCCTGTTCGCGGCGCTGCGCAGCCTGGTGGCGACCTATGGCGAGGAGCCGTGCGCCGCGTTCGTGGAGCGGCTGGCCGGCAAGGTGCGCGCGGGCGAATACACGCTCGTGGGCCGCGCCCACTGAACGCGCGGCGTCGCCGTCATCCCTGACCGGCGGCAAGCCGCGCGGCGAGTTCGGCTTCGCGCGTGAACGGGCCGTCGCCCGAAGCCCCCAGGCGGCGGGCGCGTGCCAGCCCATGGGTGCCGAAGCGCATCTTGATCGCCTCCTCCACCCACTTCTCCTCCTGCGCCGCCCGCAGCGCATCGCGCCGCCCGCCGGCCATGTGGGCGCGGTGGCGGGCGATCGCCTCGTCGAACGCCGCGAGACCCTCGCCGGTGGAGGCCGACAGGCGCAGCACCGGCACCGCCCATTCGCCGGCGCCGCCGGAGAGCGAGAGCGCGCCGGTCACTTCGGCCGCTGCGCGGCGCGCCACCTCAGCCATGTCGGCCTTGGTGACGACGATGATGTCGGGCAGCTCCATCACGCCCGCCTTCATGAATTGAAGGCTGTCGCCGGAGCCGGGCTGGATGCACAGCACCACCGTGTCCGCCACCAGCGAGATGTCCGCCTCCGACTGGCCGACGCCCACGGTCTCGACGATCACGAGATCGTAGATCGCCCGCAGCAGCACCACCGCCGCCACCGCGTCGTCCGAGAGGCCGCCGAGCCGGTCGCGCGCCGCCATGGAGCGGACGAAGACCTGGCGGTCCTCGGGATCGGTCTGGATGCGCGCGCGGTCGCCGAGCAGGGCCCCCTTGGTGCGGCGCGAGGACGGATCGACCGCCAGCACCGCCACCGACAGCCCGGCGGCGCGGGCGCGATGGACCAGGGCATTGGTCAGGGTGGACTTGCCGACGCCCGGCGGCCCGGTGAGGCCCAGCACGTGGGCCTTGGCGGCCCGCGCCGCTGCGTCGAGCAGGTGCGCCAGGGCGGCGGTGCCGCGCTGGGTCTCCACCGCGGCGAGGGCGCGGGCGACGCCGCGCTTCCCGGCGGCGCGGATCTGGTCGAGGTCGGGCACGGGGGGCATCGGTGCGGGCATCGGCGCCAATCTAGAGCGCGACGCGGGCAAATTGAATCCGCCTGCGAGCCAAATCTTCGCGCGGCTCTGGGAAAAAGGCGGCACGCCGCCTCACCGCCTGCTCCGCAACGGAAAAAGGCGTCGGCTTGCGCCGACGCCCTTCCATTGATCGGATCCGTGCGGGGGAACGGAACAGATCAATAGCCCGTCATTGGCAACGACTGCGCGAGGCCTTGAGGATCGCCCCGTCGGCGCGGTGCAGGTAGCAGCGCCCGTCATTGGCCCAGAAATAGTAGCTCTGGTTCTGCTGGTCGGCCTGGGCGCCGAGGATCGCGCCGGTGGTGCCGCCGATCAGCGCGCCCGCCACCGCACCGCCGCCGGTGCCCGTGACCGCGCCGCCGATGAGCGCGCCCGCCGTGCCGCCGAAGATCGCGCCGGCAGCGGTGTTGTTCTGGGCCTGAGCCGTGGCGCTCGCGAGGAGCAGGGCCGAGACGGCGACGATGGCAATTCGGAAGGTCATCTTGTTCTCTCCCGCGGACACAGCCGGAACCGGTTCCGCTCGATGACCGAGTATCTAGCAAGCCGAACATGAACGGCAGATGAGCGGGCCGTTCGGCTTTCCTTTAAGCGCCACATGACCTTGCCCCCATGAATGGGGCGCCGTGGGCGGCTACTCGGTCCGTGCCGGATGTCGGCTGCGCGCGCCGCCGCGATGTGCCATAGCTCCGCCGCAGGCGGCGGGGAGCGGGGCGATGGAGCGTCGGGAAGCGCGGGGCGCGGCGGGCCAGTGGGGCGAGGTGTTCGCCGTCTTCCTGAAGCTGGGGCTCACCTCGTTCGGCGGACCGATCGCCCATCTCGGCTATTTCCGCGAGGAGCTGGTCGACCGGCGCCGGTGGCTCTCCGATCACGCTTATGCCGACCTCGTGGCGCTGTGCCAGTTCCTGCCCGGGCCGGCCTCGAGCCAGGTGGGCATGGGGGTCGGCCTCATGCGCGCCGGCCTGCCGGGCCTGCTCGCCGCCTTTGTCGGCTTCACGCTGCCCTCGGCGGTGGCCATGGTGGCGTTCGGGCTCGGCTTCACCATGCTGGGGGCGGAGGTGGCGGGCGGCTGGCTCGCGGGTCTGAAGGCGGCGGCGGCCGCGGTGGTGGCCCAGGCGGTGCTGGGCATGGCCGGCAGCCTCTGCCCGGAGCGGCGCACGCAGACCATCGCGCTCGCCGGCGCCGCCATCGCCCTCGGCCTCGGCGGGATCGCCGGCCAGCTCGGCGCCATCGCCTTCGGCGCGCTGGCCGGAGCCCTGCTCATCGAGGCCGCCCCGCCGCGCGAGGCGACGGAGCTCTCCGCCCTGGCGGTGCCGCGCGGCATTGCGCTCGGAGCTTTGGCGCTGTTCGTCCTGCTCCTGGTGCTGCTGCCGGTGCTGGCGGCCGGCGGCGGCGGCGCGGCGCGCCTCTTCGATTCCTTCTACCGCGCCGGCGCGCTGGTATTCGGCGGCGGCCACGTGGTGCTGCCGCTGCTCGACGCGGAGACGGTGGCCACCGGCCTCGTCTCCCGCGAGGCGTTCCTCGCCGGCTATGGCGCGGCGCAGGCGGTGCCGGGGCCGCTGTTCACGTTCGCCGGCTTCCTCGGGGCGGTGACGCAGCGTCCGCCCTCGGGGATCGCCGGCGGCGTGCTGGCGCTGGGCGCCATCTTCCTGCCTTCGGCGCTTCTGGTGGTGGGCGCGCTGCCGTTCTGGGCACGGCTGCGCAGCCTCGCGCCCGCCCGGCGCATCCTTGGCGGCATCAATGCCGCCGTGGTCGGGCTGCTCGGCGCGGCGCTCTGGAACCCAGTCCTTCCCGAGGGCGTGACCTCGCCGGCCACCGCGGTGGTGGCGCTGATGGCCTTCCTGGCCCTGGTGGTCTGGCGCGTGCCGGCGTTCGCGGTGGTGGCCGGCGCGGCGCTGGCTGGCCTCCTCGCCCTGTGAGCCGGCTTGCCGCGGCGCACCCGAGCGTGCATCCTAGCGGGATCCAGCAGGACATTCTTGACATGAGCGAGCCCAATCCCTTCGGCGGGCGCATCACCCATCTGTCGCCCGAGGAGGTCCGCGCGGGCCTGGAGGACGGCACGATGTTGCTCGTGGACGTCCGCGAGCCTCACGAGATCCAGGCGGAGCGCATCCCCGGCGCGGCCGTCATGCCGCTCAGCGCGTTCGATCCCGGCGCCTTGCCCGATCCCGCGGGACGGCGCCTCGTCTTCTCCTGCCGCTCGGGGCAGCGCTCCCAGCGCGCGGCAGCCATCGCCCAGAGCGTCGGCCTGCCCTATGAGGAGCATATGCGCGGCGGTATCATCGGCTGGCGCCAGGCTGGCTTCAAGATCGATCAGGGTTGAGCGCGCACCTTCATTCCCGGGTCGTCCGCCTGACGGCGCCGCCGGCGCGGACGCGGCGATAAAAATCCGCTTTTCCTTGATGCGTCCCGCTTGAAGGTTTCATGCGGGCGCGCTTGGATAAAGCGTGCGCGATAGCGTCCGGCCTGCGGGCCGCAAGGCGGCGCACCGAGAATGGAGCATCATGCCGGTTTCCGTTTCCGGCCGCCTCGCCAATGACGCCGCCCCTGCGGTCGAGGACGAAGTCGCGGCCTATGTGAGTGCCTTCGGCGCGCCGGAGGTGGTCGAGGTTCTGCTTCCCGACACGTCGGGCGTCCTTCGGGGCAAGTGGATTCCCGGCCCCGCCATGGGCAAGATCTGGAGCGACGGCGTCGCCATCCCGCTCTCCATCTTCGGTCTCGACGTCTGGGGCTGCGAGGTGGAGGCGACCGAGATCCATCTGGAGACCGGCGACAAGGATGGCCTGTGCTGGCCGGTTTCCGGCACGCTGAAGCCGGTTCCGTGGTCGCCGCGCCCCACGGCCCAGGTGCTCATCACCATGCACGAGCCGGACGGCACGGCGCGCGGCCGGCCGTGGCTGCTCGACCCGCGCCAGCAGCTCGCCGCCATCGTCGACCGCTTCGCCGCGCGCGGGCTCTTCCCCTGCGTGGCGTTCGAGCTCGAATTCTACCTGCTGAAGGGCGACGCTCCTCCCGGCACCATGCCCGAGCCGGTGTTCCCCATCGCCGGGCAGGCGCGGCAGAACATGTATTCCATGTCCGACCTCGACGCCTTCGCCGGGGTGCTGCACGACATGCGCTCGGCCTGCTCCCTCCAGGGGCTGCCCGCCGACACGGTGATCTCGGAGGCGGCGCCGGGCCAGTTCGAGGTCAATCTCTACCACCGGGTGGACGCGCTGGCGGCGGCGGACGACGCCATCCTGCTGCGCCGCCTGATCGACGGCGTGGCGCGCCGGCATGGCCTGCGCGCCACCTTCATGGCGAAGCCCCTGGTCGACTTCGCCGGCAACGGCATGCATGTCCATGTGAGCCTGATGGACCCGGCGGGCGAGAACCTCTTCGCCCGGCCGGACGGGGAGGGCGATCGGGCGCTGCGCCATGCGGCGGCCGGCCTGCTCTCCACCATGGCCGACGCGACGCTTTTCTTCGTGCCGAGCTTCAACGGCTACCGCCGGCTGGTGCCGGGCAGCTATGCGCCCACCTCCATCACCTGGGGCTACGACAACCGCTCGGTGGCGGTGCGGGTGCCCAACGGCCCGCCCAAGGCGCGGCGCCTGGAGCACCGCATCGCCGGAGCGGAGGCGCACCCCCATCTGGTGCTCGCGGCCATTCTCGCCGGCATGCTGGAGGGGCTGGAGGCCGGCATCGAGCCGCCGGCGCCGCTGGTGGGCAACGGCTACGAGAATGAAGCCCCCTCGCTCTCGCCCTCCATGGCCGAGGCGGTGGCGCGCTTTTCCTCCTCACCGTTCATCGCCAAGGCATTCGGGGAAGAATACCGCCGCGTCTACGGGGTGATGAAGGCCGAGGAACTTGCCGCCTTCTCCCGCGTCATCCTTCCGCTGGAGTACGACACCTACCTGTGAGGGCCGCCTTTTCTGTTGAGCCTCCTTCTGCGCGGCAATAACCTTGCCCGCACAAGGCCGCCCCACAAAGAGACGGCCGCACCTTTCAAGAGGAGAAGCTTGATGCGTCGCCTAATCGCCGCGGCACTCATCGGTGCCCCGCTCGCCTTCGCCGGGCCCGCGCTGGCCCAGCAGAAGACGCTGAACGTCTTCAACTGGTCGGACTATATCGACGAGAGCGTGCTGGAGGACTTCACGAAGGAGACCGGCATCAAGGTCCGCTACGACGTGTTCGACAGCAACGAGGTGCTGGAGACGAAGCTGCTCGCGGGCAAGACCGGCTATGACGTGGTGGTGCCCTCGGGCTCATTCCTCCAGCGCCAGATCAAGGCCGGCATCTTCCTGCCGCTCGACAAGGCGAAGATCCCGAACCTGCAATATGCTTGGCCGGAGGTGACCAAGCGCCTGGCGGTCTACGACCCCGGCAACGCCCACGCCGTGAACTACATGTGGGGCACCACCGGCATCGGCTACAATGTCGACAAGGTGAAGGAGCGGCTCGGCGACATTCCCATGAACACGTGGGACATCGTCTTCAAGCCGGAAATCCTCTCCAAGCTGAAGGACTGCGGCGTCTACATGCTGGACGGCCCGGAGGAGGTGATCCCCTCGGCCATGAAGTATCTCGGCCTCGAGCCCGATTCCAAGAATCCGGACGACATCGCCAAGGCCGGCGAGCTGCTGATGAAGATCCGCCCGTTCATCAAGAAGTTCGATTCTTCGGGCTACATCAACGCCCTGGCGCGCGGCGACATCTGTCTGGCGGTGGGCTGGTCGGGCGACGTGTTCCAGGCCAAGACCCGCGCCGAGGAAGCCGCCAAGAAAACCAAGAAGAAGCTGGTCGCCATCGAGTACGTGATTCCGCAGGAAGGTGCGCTCATGTGGTTCGACAACTTCGCCATCCCGAAAGACGCCAAGAACGTCGACGGCGCGCTTCTCTTCATCAACTACATGATGCGCCCCGAGGTGGCGGCCAAGAATTCGAACTACATCTCCTACGCCAACGGCAACCTGGAATCGCAGAAGTACATCGACAAGGCGATCCTGGACAACCCGGCGATCTACCCCAACAAGGAGGTGATGGACCGCCTGTTCATCGTGACCACCAACGAGCCGGCGGTGCAGCGGGTCATCACCAAGACCTGGAACACCTTCAAGCGCGGCAAGTGAGCGGGGCGGCTGCGGGCGGCTGAGGCCCGCGGCGTTCGTCCCCAAGCAAAGAGGGCCGCCCGAACCCGCGGGCGGCCCTTTTCCTTAGGTGGCGCGCGAACGGCAGCCGGCGGACGCAGCGCCCGTCAGGAGCGCAGCGGCGACCAGGCGGGGTCGGAGGCGTAGCTCGGGGTGGGCACGCGCTGCTCGTTGTAGCCGGTTACGTCCACCGTATAGAGGTTCGGTCCCGCCGCGCCGCCGGGGTCGCGGAAGAACATGATCACCCGGCCGTTGGGCGCGAACGTCGGCCCCTCGTTGTGGTAGCCCTCGGTGAGCACGCGCTCGCCCGAGCCGTCGGTGCGCATGACGCCGATGGCGAAGCGGCCCTCCGCCTGGCGGGTGAAGGCGATCCAGTCGCCCTTGGGCGACCAGACCGGCGTCGAGTAGCGGGCATTGCCGAACGAGATGCGCCGCGCCCCCGAGCCGTCCGCGTTCATGACGTAGATCTGCGAGGAGCCGCCGCGGTCGCTCTCGAAGCAGATCTGGCGGCCGTCCGGCGAATAGCAGGGCGCGGTATCGATGGCCGGCGTGTCGGTGAGGCGGGTGGTGGCCTTCGAGCGCAGATCCATGACGAAGATGTTCGAGTTGCTGCCCTGCTGCAGGCTCATGATGACCTTCTGACCATCGGGCGCGAAGCGCGGGGAGAAGCTCATGCCGGGGAAGTTGCCCACCACCTCGCGCTGGCCGGTCTCGATGTTGAGCAGGAACACGCGCGGATCACCCTGCCCATAGGACATGTAGGTGATCTCCTGGCTGGTGGGCGAGAAGCGCGGGGTGAGAACGAGCTGGTCGCCGCGCGTGAGGTAGCTCACGTTGGCGCCGTCCTGGTCCATGATGGCGAGGCGCTTGATGCGCCGCTCCTTCGCCCCGCTCTCGTCCACGAACACGATGCGGGTGTCGAAATAGCCCTTCTCGCCGGTCAGACGCTCATAGATGGCGTCGGCGATGATGTGGGCGATGCGGCGCCAGTTCTCCGGCTGGGCCACGAACTGCTGGGCCGCGAGCTGCTGGCCGGCGAACACGTCCCACAGGCGGAAGATCACCTGGAAGCGCCCGTCCTGCTGGCGCGCGACGCGGCCGGTGACGAGGCCCTGGGCGTTGATGACCCGCCAGTCCTGGAAGCGCGGCGTGTCGGGATTGGATATCTGCTCCACGAACGCCTTCGGATCGATCGGCGCGAACAAGCCGGAGCGCTTGAGGTCTGCGGCGATGACGCCGGAGATGGCGCGGCCCTGCTCGGCCTCGCCGACGAAGTCGGTGATGGCGATCGGGATCGGCTGGAAGGTGCCGCCCGAGATGTCGAGCTTGAGCGCCGCGTCGGCGGGAGACGTCCTCAGCATCGCACCGGCGGCCAGAAGGCCACCGGCGCCGGCCACGAAGGTGCGGCGGGTCAGCGCTGGTCTGTGGCGCGGGGCGGGCAGGATCACGGTGGTGGGACCTCTGGGAGTTCGGCGGCGCCGTCCGGCGGAGGGGCCGTCGCGGATGGACGCCAGGATGGGGAGACGCGGTACTCCGGGAGCGCGCGGCCCCCGCGGCCAGCCGCTCGGCTAGCCGTCGAACAGGTGCGGCGTGAACCGCAGCTCCATGTCCTTCCAGAGACGGTAGTTCTCCTTCCGGAGCATGGTGTAGGGCTGGCACCGCAGCAGCGCCCGGATGGCGCTGTCGGCGAGCGGGCGCCAGTAGGGCGAAGGCGAGGCCGCGCCGCCGACGATGTCGGGCTGGTTGGCGATGGTGCCGTCCTCGCGCAGCGACACGTTGATGAGCACGAACAGGCGCTCCTCGTCCGGCAGGCCCTGCGGGTTCCAGCACTGGCGCAGGCGGGCGCGGAAGGCGTCGATCTCGCTCTGGCTCAGGCTCTGCTGGTCGCCGCGGGCGGCGCCGAGCGAGGCGGTGGTAGAGACCTGGCTGGCGCTCGCCGCCTGGCGCGTGGGCGTGCGCTTGTCGAGCAGCTGCTTGATTTCGTCGGCGTTGAAGTCGCGCTGCGAGGTGGCATCCGCGGGCTTCGGGTCGTCCTTGGGCGGCGCGGGCTTTCTCGGCGGCAGCGGCACCGGGGCGAGCGATGCCTGCTGCACCGGCTTTGGATCGGGCTTGGCCGCGTTCTTGAGCGCCTCGTCCGCGGTGGGCGGGGTGGGCGGCGCCTCGGCCGCCTTGGGCGGGGTCGGCTGCTGCTGAGGCGGCTGGGGTGGCGGCGCGGCGGCGGCGGGCGGCGGCGTCGTGGCATCCACCGGCGCCTGGTCGGAGACCTTGGGCTTGGAATCCTCCACCGGCTTCGGCGCATCCACCTTCTCGGCGATGGTCTTCGGCGCCTCTTCCTTCTTGCCGCTCTTCTCGCCCTTGGTCAGCTTGGTGAACTCGGAGGCGGAGACGATGTCCACGGGCATGGATTCGGGCGGCGCGTCGAACGGCTTCGCGCCGGTGAAGGACACCAGCATGAACACCAGCACGCTCGAATGCAGCACCGTCGATGCGGCAAGCCCGACACGCATCTTGCGCCTCAGCCTCCCTGTTCCACTTCGGTGACCAGCGCCACCCGCTTGAAGCCGGCGGCTGACAGGCGGCCCATGACTCCCATGACGGTGCCGTAGTCCACCTTCTTGTCGCCGCGCACGAAGATGCGCTCATCCATGCCGCCGCGGGCCTGGGTGATGGCTTGCAACTTCGGGACCAGCTCGTCGCGCTTGATCTCGCTGTCGCCGATGAAGATCTGGCCCTTGTCGTTCACCGACAGCGTGATCGGCTCCTTGTTGTCCTGGTTGACGGCGGTCGCCTGGGTCTGCGGCAGGTCGATGGGCACGCCGACCGTCAGCAGCGGCGCCGCCACCATGAAGATGATGAGCAGCACCAGCATGACGTCCACCATGGGCGTCACGTTGATCTCCGCCATCACCGCCCGGGTGCGCCGGCGCGAACGGCGGCTCTGCCAGCCGGCGGCGCCTCCCCCCGCGGACATCCCCATTGGCCTACTCCTGCTCGTCGATCTGCCGCGACAAGATCGCGGAGAACTCGTCGGCAAAGCCTTCCAGGCGCTGGGCCTGCCGCCCCGCCTGCGAAATGAACTTGTTGTAGAATATGGTCGCGGGAATGGCGGCAATGAGGCCCATCGCGGTCGCGAACAGGGCTTCGGCGATGCCCGGCGCCACCACGGCGAGAGAGGTGTTCTTCGAGGCGGCGATGGACTGGAACGAGGTCATGATGCCCCAGACCGTGCCGAACAGGCCGATGAACGGGCCGGCCGAGCCCACCGTCGCGAGCACCAGCAGCTTCGATTCGAGCCGGTCCATCTCGCGAGCGATGGTGACGTTCATCACCTTGTCGAGCCGCTGGTTGAGGCCGGCGAAGGAGCGCGCGCCGCCCTCGTAGGTGCGCTTCCACTCGCGCATGGCGGCGACGAAGATGGCGGCCATGCCGTGGTTCGAGCGCCCGGCGAGCGAGCGGTAGAGGTCCTCCAGGCTCTGGCCGGACCAGAACACCTGCTCGAAGCGGTCCATCTCGCGCCGGTTGCGGCCGAACAGCAGCGTCTTGTCGATGATGATCGCCCACACCCAGATCGAGGCGACGATCAGCCCGATCATCACCAGCTTGACGACGATGTGGGCCTGCAGGAACAGGCTGACGAAGGACATGTTCACTTCGGGCGCCGCAAGGCCGCTCGCCGCGACGTCCTGCGCCAAGGCGGGCGCGACCGCCGCCGGCAGCGCCACGATCAGCGCCGCCGCCACCCCGGGCGCGGGGCCGAGCATGCGCTTGAACCGCATGGGCGAGAACGTGGAGCCTGCGCCGCACTGGCGCGATCGATCAGTCATTCCCTCGCTCCGTCGGCGCGGCCGAAGCGCCGCGCATGCCGGTCCCGTTTACCGTGCTGCGGGGTCTTTGATCGGGCGATCCTGTCCAAACTTTGGCACCGGCGCTCGATTTGCCCACCACGCGGCACACTGGCCGCCGCCAGCGACGACACTAGCCATGAATAGGCTTAACGGACGGTTAGGATCGATGGCGCTCGCGCGCGTCAGGGCCGGGAACCGGCGAGCGCCTCAGCTGCCTTAGCGTCATTCAGCGTCGCCTGGCGCAGCGCGTCGGGGATGCGCTTCGCGCGCCCCTCCGAGACGAAGGCGACGCGGACATGGGCGGACACCAGCACCTCGCCGGCGCGCTTGACCTGCTGCAGCAAGGTGATGGAGGCGCCCATCACCTCCTTGGAGAGTGTCACCACCTCCAGCACGTCGTCGATGCGCGCGGGCTTCAGGAAGTCGATCTGCATGGCGCGCACGACGAAATGGAAGCCCGGCGCCTCTGCCGCCGCCTGCGCGAACAGCTCGCCCTGGACCACGCCCAGCAGCCGCATGTAGTCGGAGCGCCCGCGCTCCATGAACTTCAGGTAGTTGGCGTGGTAGACGATGCCCGAGAAATCGGTGTCCTCGTAATAGACCCGGAGCGTCAGCGCGTGCCCGCCGGGAACGAGCCGGCCGGCGAGCTGGGGATGGGCCTCCAGCTCTCCCGGGGCCACGGCGCGCTCGCCCGAGATGTCCGTCTTCATGGCGCCTCCGCTGGAACCGTCGCCGCCTGCCCCGCCGCCGGTCGCAGGCCCCGCCTTGGGCTTGCGCGCGCGGACCACCCGGCGGTCTCCGGGCGGGTTCTAACGGATTTGGAACCGCAAGATCAAATGCGCTGACACGTCGCCCCCCGATCCCGCCCTCGAGGCAGCGCCTTCCGGCGCGCGTGCCGGCGTGCCGCCGCCGGCGGCGGCATGCCGTAACGGAGTGCGGATTGCGCGCGCCGCCCGGCTATATCATGAGATCGTTATTTGGCAGCGCCAGCGCCACGATGGAGCTTGGGGCGGAGGCCCTCGGCCCGGCATCGATGCGCATGCCGGTCATCCGACCGGCCCGGCGTTTCGTATCGAGGGCATGCATGTCGCCGCTCCTGCTGTCATGGGATTGCCGCCGGACGACGCGGGCCTTGCCCGCGCCATGACCGTTCCGTCTCCAGCGGGCGGCGGCGCCGATTTCGACGGCCTCATTCTCGCCATCGCGCGGGATGCGGACCGGAGTGCCTTCGCTGACCTGTTCCGCCACTTCGCGCCGCGGCTGAAGGCCTATCTGGTCCGCACCGGCCTGCCCGCCAACGCCGCCGAGGAGCTCGCCCAGGAGACCATGCTCGCGGTCTGGCGCAAGGCGTCCTATTTCGATCCCGCCCGGGCCGGCGCCGCCACCTGGATCTTCACCATCGCCCGCAACCTGCGCATCGACCTGCTGCGCCGCGAGCGCCACCGCTCGACCCTCGATGCCGGGACGGACGGGGAGCCGGTGGACGAGACCTCGGGCGAGACCATGCTCATGACCGCCGAGCGCGCGGCGCGCGTGCGCGCGGCGCTCTCCGCTTTGTCGGAGGAGCAGGCGGCGATCGTGCGGCTCTCCTTCTTCCAGGAGAAGCCGCATTCCGCCATCGCCCGGGAGCTGGGCATCCCGCTCGGCACCGCCAAGTCGCGGGTGCGCCTCGCCCTCGCCCGCCTGCGGGTGCTGCTGGAAGACCTGAAATGAGCCCGCGCGCCCATCCAAGCGAAGAGACGCTTGTGCGCTTCGCTGCCGGCACTTTGCCGGCTGGCCCGCGCCTCGTTGTCGCCACGCATCTGGAAGGCTGCGCCTGCTGCCGGCGGGCCGTTCGCGCGTTCGAGGCCGTGGGCGGCGCGCTGATGGCGGCGCAGGACGGCCTGCCGCTTGCTCCCGACGCCTTCAGCCGCGTGATGGCCCGCATCGAGCGCGAAGGCACCGGCGCCGTCCAGCGGACGGACGCGGCGAAGATGCGGCCGACTTTCCCGGCCTTGCCTGGCGGCATGGCGCTGCCGGCCGCGCTCGCGGGCTGCGCCATCGGCCCGCTGCGGCCCATCGCTCCGGGCGTGCGCATGGGGCGGGTCGGCGTGCCCGGCGATCGCAAGGCGAACGTGATGCTGCTGCACATCGGCGCCGGGCGCGGCATCCCCGACCACACCCATGCGGGCCTCGAATTCACCCAGGTGCTCCGCGGCGCCTATCACGACCATCGCGGACGCTACGTGGCCGGCGACCTGGTGGAGGTGGACGGCGAGGTCGATCACGCGCCGGTGGTGGACGCGGACGGCGACTGCATCTGCCTCGTGGCCATGGAGGGGGCGCTGCGCTTCCGTGGGCTCCTCGGCGTGCTGCTGCGGCCGTTCGTGTGAGCGTCAGAAGGTGGAGCGGGTGACGCCGCGCTTCACCGCCCGGAGGGCGGCGGAAAGATCATCCGCCAGCGCGCCCTTCTGTTCCGGTCCCAGGAAGCGGCCGACCGGAACGGTCTCCCGTCCGCTCACCAGCGCCACGTCCAGCGTTCCGTGGTCCTCGTCGTCCTCGCGCCAGATGCGGGTCCAGAACGGGTTGAGGCGGATGGTGCGCGCCCGGCCCTTCACCGGCACGCGCCGCACCTCCACCACGCTCGGCGTCACGCGGATGTACTCGCGCGCCCCGGCGGAGCGGAAATTGGCGCGGAAGGCGAAATAGATGATCAGGACGTCGAGGCCGAAGAAGCCGAAGATCGGCCACGCCCCCACGGCGAGGAAGGCGAGGCCGGAGACGAAGCTCACGAGCCCGATCGACACCATGACGATCAGGAAGCCGCGCTGGGTCAGCGAGCGGTGCGGCGCCAGCGTGACGGCGTAGACCTCCGGCTCGTCGAGCACGACGGCAGACGCCTGCTCGGCGCGCAGGTCCGTGGCGCTGTCTGCGGCTCCGTCTACGGCTTCGCTGCGGCTGGCATCACTCATAGGTGCTCAGTATACGGGAAAAATGCCGCAGAAGACCAAAGCGCCCGTCCCTGCCTCCGCCCGCAAGCCGGCCCGCGCCGCGGCTGCGGGCGTCGATGCCGCCCAGGCCAAGGCCGGGAAGGCGCCCGCCTCCCCGGCGCAAGCGAAGCCGTCCAAAGGCGTCTCGCGCAAGGCCGCCGCGCCGCTTCCCGCCACGGGGCGCGCCAAAGCGGCGGCGCTGGCCGCGCCGCCCAAGCCCGCGCCGCGCCGCCGCGCGGTGGCCAATGCGGAAGCTGCGGCGTACGGTCGCACCCTGGCCGCCTGGAGCCACGCGGAGATCGTCGAGGCCTTCACCCGCTTCGAGGCCGCCGATCCCGAGCCCAAGGGCGAACTGGAGCATTCCGATCCCTTCACGCTGCTGGTGGCGGTGGTGCTCTCGGCCCAGGCCACCGACGCCGGGGTGAACAAGGCGACGCGCGGCCTGTTCGCCGCCGCCTCGACCCCGGCCGCCATGGCCGCGCTCGGCGAGGAGGGGATCGCCCGGCACATCCGCACCCTCGGCCTCTTCAAGGGCAAGGCGAAGAACGTGGCGGAGCTCTCGCGCCTGCTGCTGGCGCGCCATGGCGGGCAGGTGCCGCATGACCGCGAGGCGCTGGAGGCGCTGCCGGGGGTCGGCCGCAAGACCGCCAACGTGGTGCTGAACATCGCCTTCGGCGAGCCGACCATCGCCGTGGACACCCATCTCTTCCGGGTGGCGAACCGCACCGGCCTCGCGCCGGGGGCGACGCCGCTGGCGGTGGAGGAGGGCCTGGAGGCACGCATCCCCGACCGCTTCAAGCTCCACGCGCACCACTGGCTGATCCTGCACGGGCGCTACATCTGCAAGGCGCGCCAGCCCGAATGCCGCCGCTGCCTGATCGCCGACCTGTGCCGGTGGCCGGAGAAGATCATCTGAGGCGCACCGGCGTCGCCGTCCTCACCCCTGGCGCCCTCACCCCTGGCGGCGTCGCTCCAGCGTCACGTAGCTGAAGGCCATGTCGTCCTTCGGACCCTGCATGGGGCCTTCGCGGGCCACCTCGCGCCAGTCGGCGGTCTCTACCGGAGGGAAGAAGACGTCGCCTTCGGGCCGGCCGTGCACCTCGGTGAGGTGGATCGTCTTCGCCAGCGGCAGCGTCTCCGCGAACAGGCGGTGGCCGCCGATGACGGAAATCTCGTCCGCGCCCATGGCCGCCGCGGCCTCGTCCGCCAGCGCCAGCGCCTCCTTGAGGTCGCGGCCCCTCAGGACGCCTTCGGGCAGCGCGAGGGAGGGGGCCGCGCTCACCACCACGGAGGTGCGCCCCGGCAGCGGCTTGCCGATGGACTGGAAGGTGCGGCGGCCCATGACGATGGGCTTGCCCCAGGTGAGCGCGCGGAAATGCTTGAGGTCGGACGGCAGCCGCCACGGCAGGTCGCCGTCGCGGCCGATGACGCCGTTCTCCGCCACCGCGACGACGAGCGCGAGCGGCCGGCTCATGCGACCGCTCCGAGGCTGGCGAGCGCCGCATCCGCCGCCTTGATCCCCGACAGGTGGGCGCCGTGGGCGGTGGAGAAGGCCGGCCCGCCCAGCGCCTCGCCGGCGAAGAACAGGCGCCCGTCGAGCGGCGCCGCGAGGCGCGCCCGCAGGTGCGCCTTGCCCGGCAGCGCCCCGGAATAGGCGCCGCCGATGAACGGCATCCCTGCCCAGCGCGAGGCGCGGGTGACGCGCACGTGGGATTTCAGCGCCGTGCCGAACACTTGCGCCAGCGCATCGAGGGCGTGCTCGACCATGGCCCCTTCCCCCTCCTCCATCAGCTTCGCGGCGATGCCGCCGGCCACGTGAACCACCGCCCCCTCCGCCCCGCCGGGACGGATCACGGCGGAAATCGCACCCTGCTCCGGCTCCGCCTCGCGGAACGCATCGAGGAAGCTGCGCTCGGGCAGGCCGAACACGTCGCGGTCGAAGCCCAGAACCACCTTCTCCACCACGCCCAGGGGCAAGGCCGCGAACGCCTCCTGGAGATCATGGGGCAGGGCGGGGAAAAAGCCGAGCCGCCCGGAGGCGACCACCGCGGTCGGCACCGCCACCACGGCCGCCCGGCAGGAGAGCCGCCCGCGCGCGGTCTCCAAAGCGAGGCGCGCACCCGAGCGGTCGATGCGCGTGACCGGGCAGGAGAGCGTCACCGGCACCCGCGCGGCGTTGGCGAGCACCAGCGCGCCGAAGCCGCCGAGCACCGCCCAATTGTCCGGGCTGTCGTGGTAGAGCGCATAGTCGCGGGTGGAAATGTCCGCCGGATCGGCGGCCGACATGAAGGCGAGCCAGTGGCGCGCCAGGGTCTCGAACCGTCCACCCTTCGGCAGCACGTGCTCGGCGGCGACGTCGCGGCCCTCCTCGCCGGCGGTCCGCACCGCATCGAAGGCGGCATCCACCTCGCGCCAGGCTTCGCCCGCCTCGTCCCCGGTGGCGAAGCGCTCGCCCAGATGGAGCAGGCGGGTGCGGTCGCGCCCACCCCGGCCGAGCGCGAACCCCAGCGACCGGGCGATGGCGGCGAAGGGATTGGCGCGGGCGTCGTGGAGCCAGTGGCAGCCGAGGTCCACCGGCACGCCGAGGGTCGCGGTGTCGGTCTCCGCGCGCCCGCCGGCATGGTCCGCCGCCTCGATCACCTCGAAGGCGACGTCCGCTGCGGCAAGGCGCAGGCCGGCGGCGAGGCCGGCCGCCCCGGCGCCGATGACGGCGACGTCTGTCTCGCTGGTCACGATCGGGTCACGCTGGCCGCAGGGCCGAAGGAGGAGGGGAAGCCGCTACTTCTTGCGGAACACGTCGAGCTGCACCACCTCGGCGCCGCCGGTGCGTGCGGGCGTCTCCTCCGCCCCATCCTGCGCGGCCTCGGCGGTCGTGGCGGAGCCGGGCGCATCCTGGCCCGGCGCACGCCGGGCGCTGGCGAGGGCCGGCTCGGAAGCCGCGCCGCGCGACGGGCGGCCCGCGCCGGCCGGAAGGTCGACGCTGGCCGGCGCCTCCTGCGCCTCGGCGCCCTCGGGCGTGGCAAGCTCGAACTGGAGGCCGAACTTCACGGAGGGGTCGAAGAAGCCCTTCAGCGCCGACAACGGGATCACCAGCTTCTCCGGCACGCCGCCGAACGAGAGCCCGACCTCGAAGCCGGCCTCGGTGACGATCAGGTCCCAGAACTGATGCTGGAGCACGATGGTCATCTCCTCCGGATACTTCTCCCGCATGCGCTGGGAGAGACGCACGCCGGGGGCGCGGGTATCGAAGGAGATGTAGAAATGATGGTCGCCCGGCAGGCCGTCGCGCGCGGCGTCGGAGAGCACGCGCCGCACCACGGAGCGCAGGGCCTCCTGGGCGAGAAGATCGTAACGGATGTGATCGACCGTCATGGGCCCGCTGAAACCGAATGATCCCGGCCGGCGCTGGCCTCCCGCATCACGGCGCGCGGCCCGCGGGCTCTGCGCTCGGACCCGGGCAGGGCCGTTTTTGCCTCGCCCGCCGCCCGGCCGAACGGAAGGGAAGTGGAGGCTTCTGTTGCCAGGTGCCTCCGAACCCCGCCTATCCGGTGCTACCCGGGAGGACTTTGATTTGGTCTTTCAAACCGCTCACGCGGCCTGAGCAACCGGAGCATAGTTGTCATTCGCAACTATAGGTCGGCCCGATGACGGCGGAACCATGCCGAGCGAAAGAATGCCCTTTACACCCTCGTCGATCCTATTTCGCCCCCGCCGGAACCCACCCCGCGCCACGCGCGCTATGGGTTCTGGTGGAGGCGCCGGGTACCGCCCCCGGGTCCGAAAGGCCTATTCCGACAACCGTTTATCGCCATAGCCGGCTTGCGCCGGCCCTGGGAATATAGGCCGCCGCTCCCGCCGATGAAAGGGGAGCGCGGCAAAAGTCCCCAATCCTCGGCGCTCAACCCTCCGAGAGCGGATGCAGGTCGCGCACCATGTCCTTGAGGCGCTCGTCCAGGACGTGGGTGTAGATCTGGGTCGTCGCCACGTCGGCATGGCCGAGCAGGGTCTGCACCACCCGCAGGTCCGCCCCATGGGCGAGCAGATGGCTGGCGAAGGCGTGGCGCAGCACGTGGGGCGAGAGCTTCGCGGGAGCAACGCCCGCCGCGGCGGCAAGGTCCTTCAGGTCGCGTCCGGCCTGCTGGCGCGTCACATGGCCGCTCTCGGAGCTGGAAGGGAACAGCCAGCGCGCCGCCTCCAGCCCGGCCGCCCGCCGCGCCTCCAGATAGGCCGCCATGGCCGCCTTGGCGGGGCCGCTCAGGGGCACGAGCCGCTCCTTGCCGCCCTTGCCGGTGACGATGATCGCGTCCGCCTTGGCCCGCGCCGCCGTGACCGGCAGCGCCACCAGCTCCGACACGCGCAGCCCGCTGGCATAGAGCAGCTCCACCATGGCGGCGACGCGCAGGCGGCGGCGGACCTCGGGGGGCGGCTTCTCGCCGGGCGCGGGCGGAAGCTCGCCGGCGCGGCGGTGGGCGGTCTCGATGAGACGCGTCACCTCCTCCAGCGTCAGCACCTTCGGCAAGGCGCGGCCGCGCTTGGGGCCTTCCAGCACCGCGGCGGGGTCGTCGCCGCGATGGCCCTCGGCGAACAGGAAGCGGTAGAACTGGCGCACCGCCGACAGCCGCCGCGCCACCGTGGTGGTGGCGAAGCCGCGGTCCGAGAGATCGGCGAGATAGGCGCGGATGTCCGTCGTGGCGGCGCCGGCGAGGCCGCCGCCCTTCGCCTTCAGGAAGGCGGCGAAATCCTCAAGATCGCGCCGGTAGGCCTCAAGCGTGTTGCCGCTCGCGCCGCGCTCCACCGCCTGCATGTCCAGGAACAGCGCGAGCGGGCCGGAGGCGCTCATCGCTCCATGCGCTCCGGCTGCACGGTGAGCGTGATCTCGCGTTCCTGCGGCTCGACCCAGTTGGCGAGCGCCCACAAGGCCGCGTAGCCCGCGCCGAACAGCAGGGCCAGGACCACGATGATGCGGATCAAAGTGGGCATCCGCCGTCTCCCTCGCGCGCCGAATCACCAAGCGCCGCCGCACACAGGCAAGGCGTGCCACGGGGCGGCGCAGTGTTCAACCTCATTGCCGGTTCGCCGAAGCGGTGATAGGGCCAACCCAAACGGCGCGTAAAGAGAACCGGGCCGGAGGCGTCTTTGAACCAGGACGAAGAAAGCGCGCGCGGCTTCCGGCCGCTGGAAGATCTCGCCCAAAGGCTCGCCGGGCGCTCGATCGTGCTCGTGGGCATGCCCGGCGCCGGCAAGTCGTCGGTGGGACGGCGACTCTCCAAGCGCCTCGGCCTGCCGTTCGTGGACGCGGACGAAGAGATCGAGAAGGCCGCCGGCATGAGCATTCCCGACATCTTCGCCCAGCGCGGCGAGGCCGAGTTCCGCGAGGGCGAGAAGCGCGTGGTGGCGCGGCTGCTCCAGTCCGGGCCGTTGGTGCTCGCCACCGGCGGCGGCGCCTTCATGAATGCGGAGACGCGCGCCGCGGTCGCCGCGCGGGGCGTCTCCGTGTGGCTGCGCGCCGACCTCTCGACGCTGCTGAAGCGCGTGAAGAAGCGCACCGATCGCCCGCTGCTCGCCCAGGGCGACCCCGCCGAGCGCCTGCAGGCGCTGCTTGCCCAGCGCGGCGACACCTATGCGCTGGCCGACCTCGTCGTGGACAGCCGCGACGTGATGCACGACACGGTGGTGGAGGAGGTGGTGGAGGCCGTGGCGCGGCATCTCGATCGCCTCGCCCCGCCCGCTGCGCTAGATTCCTGAAGGCTGCCCCCATGCCCGCGACCGCCGCTTCCCCCGCCGCCTCCACCGAGGCTCCGCGCCGCACGGTGCATGTGGACGTGGCGGGACGGCCCTACGACATCGAGATCGGCCCCGGCCTGCTCCGGGAGGCGGGCGCGCGCGTTGCGGCGCTGCGGCCGGGCGCGCGGGTCGCCATTGTCACCGACGCCAACGTCGCCGCGGTGCATCTCGCCACCGTGGAGGCCTCGCTCTCCGCCGCCGGCATCGAGAACGTCGCCGTGGTGGTGGCGCCGGGGGAGAAGACCAAGAGCTACAAGGGCCTGGAGCAGGTGGTGGAGGCGCTGATCGGCGCCCGCATCGAGCGTCGCGACCTGGTCCTGGCGCTGGGCGGCGGCGTGGTGGGCGACCTTTCGGGCTTCGCCGCCGCGGTGCTGCGGCGCGGCGTCGACGTGGTGCAGGCGCCGACCACCTTGCTCTCCCAGGTGGATTCCTCGGTCGGCGGCAAGACAGGCATCAACTCGCCCCAGGGCAAGAACCTGGTCGGCGCCTTCCATCAGCCGGTGCTGGTGCTGGCCGACACCGCGGCCCTCGACACCCTGCCGGCGCGCGAGGTGAAGGCCGGCTATGCCGAGGTGGTGAAATACGGCCTTTTGGGCGACGCCGCCTTCTTCGACACCCTGGAAAAGGATTGGCCGGGCGTCATCGGCGGCGGGCCGGAGCGCATCTTCGCGGTGGCGAAGAGCTGCGAGGCCAAGGCCGCCATCGTCGCCCGCGACGAGAAGGAGACCGGCGACCGGGCGCTGCTCAACCTCGGCCACACCTTCGGCCACGCGCTGGAGGCGGGGGCCGGCTTCTCCGACCGGCTGCTGCACGGCGAGGCGGTGTCGATCGGCATGGCGCTCGCCTTCGCCTTCTCGCGCCGGCTCGGCCTGTGCCCGGGCCAGGACGTGGGCCGGGTTGAGCGCCACCTTGAGGCGGTGGGCCTGCCCACCCGCATCGCCGACGTTCCGGGCGAACTGCCGGACACGGACGGGCTGATGCGCCTCATCGCCCAGGACAAGAAGGTCAGCCGCGGCGCGCTCACCTTCATCCTAGTCCGCGGCATCGGCGACGCCTTCGTGGCGAAGGACGTGGACGGCGCCGAGGTGCGCGCGTTCCTCGACGAGGTGCGCTGAAGGCGCTGCAAGAGCGCGCAGGCGCGCTTCCGGTTCCCGCCGGCGCCAGCCGCCGTCCTTGCGCTCTTGGTCGGCGAATTAGGCTCTCTCGCGCAGCGGCGCGACTTGGCTCGGGCGGCCTCTCCCCAGCCGCGCCACGCCCTACCGTTCGGCGCGGACGATCACGTCCATCAGCTCGGCCACCTTGCGGCGCTGGTCCTCGGCGTCGCCGGAGCGGATGGCGTGCTCGACGCAGTGCGCCACATGCTGGCGCAGCACCTCCTCCTCCACCTTCTTCAGCGCGGCGCGCACGGCGGCGATCTGGGTGATCACGTCGATGCAGTAGCGGTCCTCCTCCACCATGCGGGAGAGGCCGCGCGTCTGGCCCTCGATCCGGGCGAGGCGCTTCAGGACACGGTCTTTGTCGGCGCTGTGCATGCCTTGCCATATACCCCCTATGGGTATATACGACAAGCCGAGAACCCCTTGGGTGCGAAAGTTTTGCCCATTGTGAGCCAGCGCAAGGCCGCCGCCGCGGGATTGGCCCCATCTGGCGAGAGATTCCCTGGAGCCGCCATGGCACACGACCCTTCCCCGAATGGAACGCCCGCCGGCGCCGAGGCGCACGATTGCTGCGGCGGCAAGGCGCCGGCCCCGCTCGACCTGTCCGCCGCGCCGAAGCCGGCCGGGGCCGCGAGCGACGCGCCCAAGGCCGCCTGCTGCGGCGGGCATGATCACGACCATGACCATGGCGCGCCGCCTCCCGCGGCGTCGGCCAAGGTGAAGGACGTGGTCTGCGGCATGGACGTGGACCCCTCGCCAGAGGCCGGCAAGCCGAGCGCCACCCATGAGGGGCGCACGTTCTATTTCTGCTGCAACGGCTGCAAGGCCAAGTTCGAGGCCGATCCGCAGCAGTATCTCGCCCCGGTGACCGATCCGGTCTGCGGCATGAGCGTCGCGCCGGCCACCGCGAAATATGCCGCGCGCCATGCGGGCAAGACCTATTTCTTCTGCTCGTCCTCGTGCGAGACCAAGTTCAAGGCCGATCCCGGCGTCTATACCGGCGAGAAGGCGCCGCCGCCGCCCGCCGAGGTGCCGGAAGGCACCATCTATACCTGCCCCATGGACCCCGAGATTCGGCAGATCGGCCCCGGCATCTGCCCGATCTGCGGCATGGCGCTGGAGCCCGAGGTCGTCACCCTGGACGAAGGGCCGAACCAGGAGCTCGCCGACATGACGCGGCGCTTCTGGATCGGCCTCGCGCTGACCCTGCCGGTCTTCGTGCTGGAGATGGGGCAGCATCTCCTCGGCCTGCACCTGCTGCCGCAGCAGCTCTCCAACTACGTGCAGTTCGCGCTTGCGACGCCGGTGGTGCTGTGGGTCGGCTGGCCCTTCATCGCGCGCGGCTGGCTGTCGCTGAAGTCGCGCAACTACAACATGTTCACGCTCATCGCCATGGGCACCGGGGTGGCCTACCTCTACTCGCTGGTCGGCACCTTCGCGCCCGGCCTGTTCCCGCACGGCTTCCAGAGCCATGAGGGCGGCGTGCCGGTCTATTTCGAGGCGGCGGCCGTCATCACCGTGCTGGTGGCGCTCGGGCAGGTGCTGGAGCTCCGCGCCCGCGAGCAGACCTCCGGCGCCATCAAGGCGCTGCTCTCGCTGGCGCCCAAGACCGCGCTGCGGGTGAGGGCGGACGGCGCCGACGAGGAGGTCGCCCTCGATCTCGTCGCTCCCGGCAACGTGCTGCGCGTGCGTCCCGGCGAGAAAGTGCCGGTGGACGGCGTCGTCACCGAGGGCCGGGCGGTGGTGGACGAGAGCCTCGTCACCGGCGAATCCATGCCCGTCACCCGCGAGACCGGCGAGAAGGTGATCGGCGGCACCGTCAATGCCTCCGGCGCCTTCCTCATGAGGGCCGAGAAGGTCGGCCGCGAGACCCTGCTGTCGCAGATCGTGCAGATGGTGGCCCAGGCCCAGCGCTCGCGCGCGCCGATCCAGCGCCTCGCCGACCAGGTGTCCTCATGGTTCGTGCCGGCGGTGTTCGCCGTCGCCTGCGTCGCCTTCGTGGTGTGGATGGCGGTCGGCCCCGAGCCGCGCCTCACCTTCGCGCTGCTGGCCGCGGTGAGCGTGCTCATCATCGCCTGCCCCTGCGCCCTCGGGCTCGCCACCCCCATGTCGGTGATGGTGGGGGTGGGGCGCGGCGCGCAGCTCGGCGTGCTGGTCAAGAATGCCGAGGCGCTGGAGCGCATGGAGAAGGTGGACGTGGTGGTGGTCGACAAGACCGGCACCCTCACCGTCGGCAAGCCCAAGGTGGTGGCGGTGCACGCCGGCCACGGCGAGGACGAGAACGAGCTGCTGCGCCTCGCCGCCAGCCTCGAGCGGGCGAGCGAGCACCCGCTCGCCGCCGCCATGGTGGCGGAGGCCAAGGCGCGCGACCTGCCTCTCGCCGCGCCCGCCGACGTCGCCGCGGTCGCCGGCAAGGGCATCGCCGGCACAGTCGACGGGCACTGCGTGGTGGTGGGCCATGCCATCTATCTGGGCGACCACGGCGTTCCGGTCGACCACCTGACGGCGGTGGCGGAAAGCCACCGGCGCGACGGCGCCACCACGGTGTTCGTGGCGGTGGACGGCCGCGCCGGCGGCGTGATCGCGGTCGCCGACCCGGTGAAGGAGACCACCGAGGCGGCGCTGAAGCGCCTCGCCAAGGACGGCGTGCGCGTGGTCATGCTCACCGGCGACAACCGCACCACCGCGCTCGCGGTCGCCAAGCGCCTCGGCATCACCGAGGTGGAGGCCGAGGTCCTGCCCGACCACAAGGCCGACGTGGTGACGCGCCTGCGCGGCGAGGGCCACGTGGTGGCCATGGCCGGCGACGGCATCAATGACGCCCCCGCGCTGGCGGTGGCGGACGTGGGCATCGCCATGGGCACCGGCACCGACATCGCCATGGAGAGCGCCGGCATCACGCTCCTGAAGGGCGACCTCAACGGCATCGCCCATGCCCGCTCGCTGTCGCGGGCAACCATGGCGAACATCCGCCGCAACCTCGTCTTCGCCTTCCTCTACAATGCGGCGGGCGTGCCGATCGCGGCCGGCGTGCTCTATCCGGCGATCGGGCTCCTGCTGTCGCCCATGGTGGCGGCGGCGGCGATGGCGCTGTCGTCCGTGAGCGTGATCGCCAACGCGCTGCTGCTCAGGGCCTGGAAGCCGCAATAGGGTTGCGCAAGGTCGGCGCGGATCACACCAGCGCCGGCCGCGCCTCCTGGGCGCCGACCTCGAAGATGCGCTTGTAGCGCGCGATCTCGGCCGGCGGCCCCATGGCCTTGGTGGGATTGTCGGAGAGCTTCACCGCCGCGTGCCCGTTGGCCGAGATCACCTTGCAGACGATGGAGATCGGGTCGAGCGCGCCGTTGGGCACCAGTCCCCGGAAGTCGTTGGTGAGCAGCGTGCCCCAGCCGAAGCCCATGCGGATGCGGCCGTTGAAGGCGTGGTGGATGCGCGCCACCTCCTCCACGTCGAGGGCGTCGGAGAAGATGGCGAGCTTGTCCCGCGGATCCTGGCCGCGCGCGCGCCACCAGGCGATGGCCTCCTCGCCGCCCTCGACCGGCTCCTTGCTGTCGATGCGGATGCCGGTCCATTGCGCCACCCAGTCCGGCGCGTGGGCGAGGAAGCCGGCGGTGCCGAAGGTGTCGGGCAGGATCACGCGCAGATTGCCCTCGTAGTCCTCCTGCCAGTCGGCGAGCACCTGGTAGGGGGCCCAGGCCAGCTCGGCGTCGCTGCGCGCCAGCGCGGCATAGACCATGGGCAGCTCGTGGGCGTTGGTGCCGGTGGCCTCCACCTCACGCCGCATGGCGATGAGGCAGTTGGAGGTGCCGAGGAAGCCCTCGCCCAGCCCCTCGATCAGCGCCTGCACGCACCAGTCCTGCCACAGGAAGCCGTGGCGCCGGCGGGTGCCGAAGTCGGCGATGTTGATGGGGGCGAGGGTCTTCAGGAACTCCACCTTCTCCCACACCCGCGTCATGGCGCGGGCATAGAGCACCTGGAGCTCGAACTTGCCCATGCCCTTGAGCACCGCGCGCGAGCGCAATTCGTTGATGATGGCGAGCGCCGGGATCTCCCACATGGTGGTCTCGACCCACGGGCCCTCGAACACCAGCTCGTACTGCCCGTCCCACTTCTCCAGGTGATAGGCGGGGAAGCGGAAGCGCTCGAGCCAGGCCACATAGTCGGGCGAGAACATCTGCCGCTTGCCGTAGAACATGTTGCCGCGCAGCCAGGTGCTCTCGCCGCGCGTGAGCGAGAGCGAGCGCACATGGTCGAGCTGCTCGCGCAGGGCGCCGATGTCGATGATGTCGGCGAGGCGGATCGCGGACGTGCGGTTATGGATGCCGAACGTCACCCGCGTGCCCGGATGGCGGCGGAAGATGGTCTGTCCCATCAGCAGCTTGTAGAAATCGGTGTCGAGCACCGACCGCACGATGGGGTCGATCTTCCAGTCGTGGTTGTAGACCCGCGTGGCGATGTCGGTCATGGCTGCTTGGTGCCGTCCTTGGCGTTGGTTCGGCGCTGGCTGGGGGCGCATCCGGAAGGCGCATCCCGGTTGGGCGTCCCGTCAGGGGCGTCCACGGCTGGGCGGGCGGGCATCTATAGCATGTCGGCGCGGGATGCGAGCCGTTCGCAGGCCGGGCGGCTTCAGCGGCAGCCGCGGCGGGCCTCCCAGGCCTTGACCTCGTTCACGTAGCGCTGCTGCGCCGGGGTGAGCTGGCCGTAGGGCGGGAAGCACCTTTCGCCGAAGGTGGCGATGGCATCCTTGGTCTTGAAGCAGTAGCCCTGCTCCGCATAGACCGCGTTGCGCTGATACCAGAGCGCCCGGCAGGACAGCTCGCTCAGCGCCTGCGCGCTCGCGCCCGGAGCGAAGGCGCAGGCGCCCGCCGCCACGCCAGCCCACAGCATATGCCGAATGGCTCGATGCCCCCTCATTCCCGCCTCCCCAGCCCGCCTCCCCAGGTCGATTGCGGCAGCCTACCACCGCCGTTGCGATCGGAGATAGGGCGCGCACATTTATTGCCTATAATGCATCAATGTCGTTCCATCTCTTCCATAGAAGCGAAAAACACGGAGGCATATACAAAAGACCAAGAACAACACGCTAGCCCGAGGAGGACGCCATGGCCCGGATGAGAGCCGTCGACGCCGCCGTTCGCGTTTTGGAGAAGGAAGGCATCAGCACCGCGTTCGGGGTTCCCGGCGCGGCCATCAACCCGCTTTACTCCGCGCTGAAGGCGCGGGGTTCGGTCCGCCACGTGCTGGCGCGCCACGTGGAGGGCGCCTCCCACATGGCGGAGGGCTACACCCGCGCGGTGGCCGGAAACATCGGCGTGTGCATCGGCACCTCCGGCCCGGCCGGCACCGACATGATCACCGGCCTCTACTCGGCTTCCGCCGACTCCATCCCGATCCTGTGCATCACCGGCCAGGCGCCGCGGGCTCGCCTCTACAAGGAGGACTTCCAGGCGGTGGACATCGAATCCATCGCCAAGCCGGTCACCAAGTGGGCGGTCACGGTGCGCGAGCCGGCGCTGGTGCCCATGGTGTTCCAGCAGGCCTTTCACGTGATGCGCTCCGGCCGCCCCGGCCCGGTGCTGATCGACCTGCCGCTCGACGTGCAGCTGGCCGAGATCGAGTTCGACGAGGACACCTACGCGCCGCTGCCGGTCTACAAGCCGAAGGCGACGCGGGCGCAGATCGACAAGGCGATGGGGATGATCGTTCAGGCCGAGCGCCCGCTGATCGTCGCCGGCGGCGGCATCATCAATGCCGATGCCTCCGATCTGCTGGTGGAATTCGCCGAGCTCACCGGCATGCCGGTGATCCCCACCCTCATGGGCTGGGGCACCATCCCCGACGACCATCCGCTGATGGCCGGCATGTGCGGCCTGCAGACCTCGCACCGCTACGGCAACGCCAACCTGCTGGCCTCCGACTTCGTCACCGGCATCGGCAACCGCTGGGCCAACCGGCACACCGGCTCTGTGGAGGTCTACACCAAGGGCCGCAAGTTCATCCATGTGGACATCGAGCCGACCCAGATCGGCCGCGTGTTCGGCCCGGATTTCGGCATCGTCTCCGACGCCAAGGCGGCGCTGGAGCTGTTCGTCGCGGCGGCGAAGGAACTGAAGGCCGCGGGCAGCCTGCCCGACTGGTCCGCCTGGGCGGCCGAATGTCTTGCCCGCAAGCAGACCATGCTGCGCAAGTCGCACTTCGACAACGTGCCGCTCAAGCCCCAGCGGGTCTATGAGGAGATGAACGAGGCGCTCGGCCGTGACGTGACCTACGTCACCACCATCGGTCTCTCGCAGATCGCCGGCGCGCAGTTCCTCAACGTCTATTCCCCGCGCAACTGGATCAATTGCGGTCAGGCCGGCCCGCTCGGCTGGACCCTGCCGGCGGCGCTCGGCGTGCGCGCGGCGCGGCCCGACGCCAGGATCGTCGCGCTCTCGGGCGATTATGACTTCCAGTTCCTGATCGAGGAACTGGCGGTGGGCGCGCAGCACAAGCTGCCCTACCTCCACGTGGTGGTGAACAATTCCTATCTCGGCCTGATCCGCCAGGCCCAGCGCGGCTTCGACATGGACTTCGAGGTCTCGCTCGCATTCGAGAACATCAACTCCGAGGAGGCCGGCGGCTACGGCGTCGACCACGTGGCGGTGGCCGAGGGCCTCGGCTGCAAGGCGATCCGCGTGCGCACGCCCAACGAGTTCAAGGATGCGTTCGCGCAGGCCGAGAAGCTCATGGCCGAGCATCAGGTGCCGGTGGTGCTGGAATTCATCCTCGAGCGGGTGACCAACATCGCCATGGGGATCGAGATCGACAAGATCACCGAGTTCGAGGAGGTGCTCGATCTACCCCTCGGCGCGGCGAAGGCCCTCGAGCCGGCGGAATAGGCCCGATCGCGCGGCCGTTCCAAGGCCCGGCTCCCGCGCTTCGCGCCATCCCCCGGCTTGTCCGGGGAATCCGCCCCTCCCCAACGCCGCGCGCTTCGGATAACCGTGGATGCCCCCGACAAGCCGGGGCATGACGGTATGACCGGGGATTGGCACGGCGGATCGCCCGCAAGACCCAATCTCCACAAGAACCAAGGCTCAGCCAGCGGAGACGACATGCCCAAGTTCTGCGCCAACCTCACCATGCTGTGGAATGAGGTCGACTTCCTCGACCGCTTCGCCAAGGCGGCGGATGCGGGCTTCACCGGGGTCGAGTATCTCTTCCCCTATCCTTACGAGAAGGAGGCGCTGGCGGAGCGGCTCCGGAAGCACGGCCTGACCCAGGTGCTGCACAACCTGCCGGCCGGCGACTGGGCCAAGGGCGAGCGCGGCATCGCCTGCCTGCCCGGCCGCGAGGGCGAGTTCCAGGACGGGGTGGGGCAGGCCATCGCCTATGCCAAGGCGCTCGGCACCAAGGCCATCAACTGCCTCGCCGGCATCACGCCGAAGGATGTTCCGGCCGAGACCGTCCACGAGACGCTGGTGAAGAACCTGAAGTTCGCCGCCGCCGAGCTGAAGAAGGCGGGCTTTCCCTTCGTGGTGGAGGCGATCAACACCCGCGACATCCCCGGCTTCCACCTCACCAATACCCGCCAGACGCTGGCGGTGCTGGACGAGGTGGGCGCGGACGACGCGTTCTTCCAGTACGACATCTACCACATGCAGGTGATGGAGGGGGACCTCACGCCGACCCTGCGCG
The DNA here is from genome assembly GCF_043194795.2 of Xanthobacter pseudotagetidis. Lineage (NCBI taxonomy): Bacteria > Pseudomonadati > Pseudomonadota > Alphaproteobacteria > Hyphomicrobiales > Xanthobacteraceae > Xanthobacter > Xanthobacter pseudotagetidis. The sequence goes on from NZ_CM195534.1 coordinate 904,979, forward strand.
CCAACATCGCCCGCATCAGGCACATCCAGCTCGCCGACAATCCCGGCCGCAACGAGCCGGGCACGGGCGAGATCAGCTATCCGTTCCTGTTCGAGGCCATCGACGCCATGGGCTATGACGGCTGGATCGGCGCCGAGTACAAGCCCAGGACCATCACCGACGAAGGCCTCGGCTGGTTCGCGCCCTACAAGGGGTGAGCAATCTTGGCTCCGTCATGCCCGGGACAAGCCCGGCCATGACGGCTGCGGGAGACGACACGTAGCCCTGCGAACACCAGTCCTCTTCAGGAGAAACGCACATGAAGGTCGGTTTCATCGGTCTCGGCATCATGGGCCGCCCCATGGCGGGCCACCTCATCGACGCGGGCCACACGCTCTACGTCCACAACCGCTCCAAGCCCGCGCAGGAACTGCTCGACAAGGGCGCGGTGGATGCCGGCTCGCCGGCCGAGGTGGCGCGCCGGGCCGACATCGTCATCACCATGGTCCCCGATACGCCCGACGTGGAGAAGGTGCTGTTCGGTAAGGACGGCGTCGCCGAGGGCATCTCCGCCGGCAAGATCGTGGTGGACATGAGCTCCATCTCGCCGGTCGCCACCAAGGAGTTCGCCGCGCGGCTCAAGGAGAATGGCGCGGACTATCTCGACGCCCCGGTCTCCGGCGGCGAGGTGGGCGCCAAGGCCGCCTCCCTCACCATCATGGTGGGCGGCGCGGATGCCACCTTCGAGACCGTGAAGCCGCTGTTCGAGAAGATGGGCAAGAACATCACCCTGGTGGGCGGCGTCGGCGCCGGCCAGACGGCGAAGGTGGCGAACCAGATCATCGTCGCGCTCACCATCGAGGCGGTGGCGGAAGGCCTGGTCTTCGCCTCCAAGGCGGGCGCGGACCCGGCCAAGGTGCGCCAGGCGCTCATGGGCGGGCTCGCCACCTCGCGCATCCTGGAGGTGCACGGCGAGCGCATGATCAAGCGCACCTTCGATCCCGGCTTCCGCATCGAGCTGCACCAGAAGGACCTGAACCTCGCGCTCCAGAGCGCGCGCGCGCTGGGCGTGAGCCTGCCCAACACCGCCAATGCGCAGGAGCTGTTCAACGCCTGCGTCGCCCATGGCGGCGCGAAGTGGGACCACTCCGCGCTGGTGAAGGCGCTGGAGCTGATGGCCGGCCACGACGTGGCCTGACGCGTGGCGCGGCCAGGCTGTTAGGGGTTGAAGACGGTCGCGGTCTCCTCTTGCGACCGAGCGGCGAACCCCTCACCCCCACCCTCTCCCTCCGGGAGAGGATATCCCCGTCGTGCCGGCCGCGCGGGTGCGCGTTTCCTGCGAAAGGCGGCGCCGTGCGCCCGCCGCAAGTTGGGCGCCTCCCCACTTTCCGGTGGGGAGAGGATAAGGCTGAGGGGGCAGGACCCGAGAGGAGCAGGGGCGAAGCGCCCAAATGCGGCAGCTCTGCTGCCTTTTCTGCGACTTTATGCTTACACGTTTGCGGGCCATCATGACCTAAACACGCCAGCCCGTGCCTGACGAAGCCGGGAGTAGGAGGAAAACGATGCCCACGAAGCGACACCATCAAAAGCGCGACCGCTCCACCAAGATCGTCGCCACGGTGGGACCCGCCTCCAACAGCGAGGAGAAGCTGAAGGCCCTGTTCCTCGCCGGCGTCGACGTGTTCCGCCTCAACTTCAGCCACGGCACGCAGGCCGACCACGGCGAGGTGCTGGCCCGCATCCGCCGCCTGGAGAAGGAGATGGGCCGGCCGATCGGCGTCATCGCCGACATGCAGGGGCCGAAGCTGCGCATCGGCCGCTTCAGGGACGGGTCGATCGCGCTCAAGGCCGGCGACGTGCTCCATTTCGACGCCGACGTGGACAGGCTCGGCGACGAGACACGCGTGCCGATCCCCCATCCCGATATCCTGGAGGCGCTGACCGTCGGCTCCACCGTGCTGTGCGACGATGGCAAGGTGCGCCTCAAGGTGATCAAGAAGGGCAAGGGCTTCCTGGAGGCCCAGGTGGTGGCGGGCACCAAGCTCTCCAACAACAAGGGCTTCAACATTCCCGACGTGGTCCTGCCTCTGTCCCCGCTCACCGGGAAGGACCGGGCCGACCTCGAATTCGCCTGCGAGCAGGGCGTCGAGTGGATCGCGCTCTCCTTCGTCCAGCGCCCGGAGGACATCTATGAGGCCCGCGACCTCATCAAGGGGCGCGCGGCGGTGATGCTGAAGATGGAGAAGCCGGCGGCGGTGGAGCACCTCACCGAGCTGGTGGAGCTCTCCGACGCCATCATGGTGGCGCGCGGCGACCTGGGCGTGGAGCTCTCCCTCGCGGAGGTGCCGGCGCTGCAGAAGCGCATGATCGCGGAATCGCGCAAGTTCGGCCGGCCGGTGATCGTGGCGACGCAGATGCTGGAATCCATGATCACCGCCCCGGCGCCGACCCGCGCCGAGGTCTCCGACGTCGCCACCGCAGTTTACGAGGGCGCGGACTGCGTGATGCTCTCGGCCGAGACCGCCGCCGGCCAGTTCCCGGTGGAGGCCGTGACGTTCATGGACGACATCATCCGCCATGTGGAGCGCGATCCCGGCTACCGCCAGGTGCTGGACGCCACCCAGGCGGAATGGGGCAAGACCATCGGCGATGCCGTCACCAAGGCCACCTATCAGGCCGCCATCGCCGTGGACGCCACCGCCTTCGTGGCCTTCACCTCCTCGGGCACCACGGGCCTCAGGGCCGCGCGCGAGCGGCCCATGATCCCGATCCTCGGCCTCACGCCCAAGGTGGAGACGGCGCGCCGGCTCGCTTTGTCCTACGGCGTGCATGCGGTGCACATGAAGGAGGACATCCACTCCTTCGGCGAGATGGTGGACACGGCGGTTCGGGTGGCGGTGGAGCACGGGCTCGGCAAGCCGGGCGACCGCCTCGCCATCACCGCCGGCGTGCCGTTCGCCAAGGCGGGCACCACCAACATCATGCGCATCACCACCATCGGCGCCACCAACCCGCCCTCGCGCCATGACGTGGACGCGGAGGCCTCCTCCATGCCCAAGCGCAAGGTGCACGCCTGACCGCCGCGAAGATCGCCGCCTGCCGATCGAGGCGTCGGCTGCGGCGACAGAGCGCAGGTGAAGCGGCCGCCGCCTTGGGCGGCCGTTACTTTTGGGGCAAAGGCTTTTACGGTTGCATGGCAGGGAAAACGTTTTCGTGCTGCGACGCAACAACTGCCGCCCATGACCGGGCTGGACGGCGCCGGGGGCGGTCGGGCTATGGTGCCCGGCATACGCGTCTGGGTGTCCGCCTTTCATGTCCGTCGAAGTCGAGCGCAAGTTCCTCGTGACGTCCGACGCGTGGCGCGCGGACGCGCGCGCCTGCCGAATCCGCCAGGGCTATCTGTGCCTCGGCGAGGATGCGACCGTGCGCGTTCGCCTCGCCGACCAGGACGCCTTCATCACCGTGAAGAGCCGGACCGAAGGCATCTCGCGGGCGGAGTACGAGTACAAGATTCCCTTCGCCGACGGCGCCGCCATGCTGGAGACGCTGTGCACCCGGCCGATCATCGAGAAGACGCGCCATTTCGTGGACCATGCCGGCAAGACCTGGACCATCGACGTGTTCGAGGGCGAGAATCGGGGTCTCGTTGTGGCCGAGATCGAGCTCAAGCATCCCGACGAGGCCGTCGACCTGCCGAGCTGGGCGGGAGAGGAGGTGACCTCCGATCCGCGCTATCGCAATTCGGCGCTGGTGAACGCGCCGCTCGGCAACGGCTGCGACATCTGAGGCCGGCCGTGCCCCGGGGGGCGCCGGGCCGGCGCCGGTGTCCCCTGCCGTCGCGCTTGCTTCCATCGCCCGCGCTTAAGGAAAGGGCCGCTCTCTCTCCACCCCTTCCCCTGCAAGCGGGAGAGGGAGGCCGTTCTGGACGGAATTCAAGCAGAGACGCCGCCTTCCGGGCCTTCAGCTTTATTTCAGGGGTCCGCGATGATATTTTGCCCGATCGACGAACCCGGCCTGTTCCTGGGGCGTCCCGCCGGATGAAGGCCATGCCGCAGTTTCGCACCATCGTTCTGACCCTTGCCGTGCTGAGCATCATCCCGCTCGCGGCGCTCTATCCCACGGTGGCCTTCCAGGTGGTGGCGGGCCTCGTCATCATCCTGTCGACCGCGAGCACGATGGTGTTCTTCGGCTTCGTGCTGCGCGCCCTGTTCCTGGGCGTGAACGAGCGCCGGCGCGCGCAGCGCATGCAGGTCAACCAGATGACCCATGGCCCGCTGCGCGAGGAGCAGGTTCCGCCGGCGGTGCCCACCCCGCCGCGCTGATCCGGCCGGCCGCGCTCAGGGGCGGCAGGTGGCTCAGGGGCGGCAGGTGACGCCGGGCCAGGGCGCGCTCTTGTACATCACCTTCAGCTCGAACGATTTGATGCCGGTCCACAGGTTGCTGTAGGGCTGCGGGCAGAGCGCCAGCAGGGCGGCGGTGGGGTTGCCGCGCCAGGAATCCGGGGCGTGAATGGTTATTGAATACCGTCCCAGATTGTACTCCGGCTCGTTGGCCCACCACATGGAAGGCAGCCGCTCCTTGAAATAGGCGCGCAGCGCCAGGCGTCCGTCGAACGGGAAGGGGTCGAGCTCCGGGTCCACCGACTGCTGGCCGGGCAGGTCGCTCTTGCCCTGCGCGTCCAGCTGGGCAAGCACGGGCTTCGGCGGCGCGGCGACGGCGAGCAGCAGCGCGAGGCCCGCGGCGAGGCGCCCACGGCCATGCTTCGGCCCGGCGGCCTTGATGGCGGCGCTTGCGCCGCGCCGACCGGCATGCTTGTTGCCGGAACGTCCACATCGCCCGGCAAGGGCAGGCGGGTGCGTGCGCGCGCCCATCTGGTCTCGCATCGCCTCAACTCCCTCCGCCTCGGCCCTTGCCTGCGGCGCCAGTCCCAGCCAGATGACGCTCAACCGGCTCGACACGCTTTATCACATGGTCCGCACCTACGGCGCCTATATGGCCGCGCTGGTGGTGCGCGCCCTGGAGATGGTGGGCAAGCTCGGCCTCTACATGATCGCGGCGCGGGTTCTGGGCGTCCATGAATCCGGCCTGTTCTTCCTGTGCCTGACCTGGGTGCTGCTGATCTCGACGCTGACCCGCGCCGGCTTCGAGAAGGCGGTCATGCGCCACGTCGCGGCCGAGCTCGCGATCCACAAGGGCCGGGAGGCGCGCCGCGCGCTGCTCGTCGGCGCCTTCTGGGTGACGCTCGGCGGCGCGCTGGGCACGGCGGCGACCGTCCTCTTGGCGCAGCCGCTCTCGGTCTACGTCTTCAAGGAGCCGGACCTCGTGCGTCCGCTCGCCATCTCGGCGGCCGCCATCGTGCCGCAGACGCTCGCCATCTTCACCGGCCACGCGCTCACCGGCTTCACCCGCGGCGTGCTGGGCCAGCTGGTGCAGAACGGCCTGTGGCCCGGCCTCACGCTGGCGGCGCTGGCGGCGGGCGTGCATTCGCTCGACGGCATCCTCTACGCCCTCGCCGCCGCCAATCTCGCCGCCGCGCTCCTGGGCGTGGTCCTGATCTGGCGCGACCGCGGGCGCCTCAGGACCGACGATCCCAATGCCGACGGGGCGGCGGTGGAGCATCTGCCGGCGCTCTGGCGCACCGCGCTGCCGCTGGGCGTGGTGGAGGTGGTGCAGATCACCCTCAACTCGCTGCCGGTGCTGCTGCTGGCGGCCTTCGGCATGCCCTCGGAAGTGGGCGCGTTCAGCGTCGCCAACCGGATCTCGATGCTGGTGTGGGTGGTCATCATCTCCATCGGCACCATCGCCGCGCCCAAGTTCGCCGCGCACCACCGCCAGGGCGAATGGGACGAACTCAGGAGCCTGAACCGCAAGGTGCGCCTCACCGTGGCCGCCTTCGGCGTGCCGGTGGTGCTGGCGATGATGATCTTTCCCGCCTCGCTGCTGGCGCTGATCGGCCCCGGCTTCGAGATCGCCGCCACCGCGCTCGTCATCATGAGCGTCGGCCAATTGGTGAACTGTCTCCTGTCCTGCCAGGACATCATGCTGGCCATGACCGGCCACGGCGGCGTGCTGCGCTGGCTCAACGCGGCCCAGTTCGTCTCGTGCTGCGTCCTGTGCGCGGTGCTGATCCCGCCCTTCGGCATGCTCGGCGCGGCGGTGGCGACCGCGATCTTCATCGCCCAGGGCGGCATCGGCACCACGCTCGCGGTGCGCCGGCTGATGCCGCGCGCGCTGTGAGCCGGCGCGGGGCTTTGATGGGCCTTAATCTGCCGAAGTTCGCCTGTAACGGAAGGTCGGCCGCCTACGACCGGTGCCTTAACCGGCCTTTAGGGCCGATTTCGCATTCTGTGCCGGCGGGCCATGGCCGGGCGAGGGGCGCGCACGGCGGATCGCGGCCGCTGCGCCGCCGCGTTGGACCAGAAGGGTACGGATGAGCTTGACCTTGGACGGCGGCGCGGAGACGACGGGGACGGTCCGCGACCAGGACGTCAACGCCGGCGGCCTCATGCCCGAGAACCGGCCGCCCGCCTTCACCACCCGCGACTTCCTGATCGCCACCTTCTTCCACATCCGCATCGTGCTGATCGCGGCCATGGTGCCGCTGCTGCTGGCGCTCGCCGCCGCCTTCACGGCCAAGACCGAGTACACCGCGAAAAGCCTGCTCATGGTGATCGTGAGCCGCGAGGTGACCAACGCCGGCAACGTCACCGACAGCGGCCCCGCCGTGCTCTCCATCGAGGGCCTGAAGCAGGTGGAATCCGAGGTGCAGATCCTCGAGAGCGCCGACGTGATCCGCTCGACCATCGAGCAGATCGGCATCGACCGGCTGTTTCCCTCCGGCCTGCTCAGCTACGTCGCCTCGTTCCTGAAGTCCGATGCCGACCGGATGGACCAGGCGATCGAGAAGTTCCGCAAGGTCCTGCGCACATCGGTGGTCTCGGGCTCGAACGTGATCGAGGTCTCCGTCACCCTGCCCAACCGTGCGCTGGCGGTGGAGGCGACCGACGCGCTGGTGCGCAACTATCTCACCTATCGCCGCAAGGTGTTCGAGAACCCGACCGCGCGCATCCTCCAGATCGAGGTGGAGCGCTTCAAGGCCGACCTTGCCGCCACCGACCGGGACATCGAGGCGCTGAAGAACAAGGTGGGCATCATCGAGTTCTCGCAGGACGCCATCCTCGCCGCCAACCAGGTGGACACGCTGCTCCAGCGCCGGCGCCAGGTGGCCGAGCGCCAGGTGGCCGTGACCGCCCAGCTGGCCGAGGCGGAAAAGCAGATGAAGGGCCTGCCCGAGCAGGTGTTCGACTTCACCCAGAAGACCGACGCCTTGGGCAATGACGAGGACGCCAACGTCCTGACCCGCCTCCTGGTGGAGCGCGACCGCATCAAGGCCCAGTACGCGCCGGGCAGCCAGCTGCTGCGCGACATCGACCGGCAGATCGCCACCGTGCGCAACAAGATGGAGAACCGCAGCGAGCGGCCCTATTCCACCGACCGCGACGTGCGCAACCCGGCCATCAGCTACGTCCAGAACATGATCCTCAGCCTCCGGGTGGAGCAGGACGCGCTCGGGCGGCAATTGGTGGAGCTGGAGCAGCAGCAGAAGGTGGCCGAGCAGCGCCTCGCCACCCTGCGCGGCGCCGAGACCCAGCTGACCGAGCTGAACCGCCGGCGCGACACGCTCAGCGACGGCTATCGTGAATATCTGCGCCGGGCGGTGGCGGCGAACATCGAGGAGACCGCCGCCAAGACGCGCGAATCCAACGTGCGCGTGGTGCAGGAGGCGGGCGCCTCGGTGACGAGCCGCAACCTCGCCATTCCCTTCCTCGCCGCCGGCCTGTTCGGCGGGCTCCTGTTCGGCGCTGCCGCCGGCGCCATCGCCTCGGCGCTGCGCACCACCTTCATCATGCCGAGCGAAGCGGAGCGGGCGCTGCAATTGCCGGTGCTCGCCGAGTTCGGGGCGATGGATGCCGGCTCCCGCGCCCTCGACACCGCGCTCGGCGGCCTCGCGACCCTGCTCCTCGACACGCGGGTGGACGACAAGCCGCTGCAGCTCATCCATTTCCTCGCGCCGCAGCGGGGCGAGGAGACGCCTGCCTTCTGCCGCCGCCTCGCCGAGGAGTTCGCCACCCAGCGCGGTCTGCGCACGCTGATCGTCGACCTGTGCGCGCCGGTGCCCTCGCCGCTGATCGGCTCGGGCTTCGAGATGAAGGGCGGCCTCGCCGTCACCCGCACGCCGCTGCCGCAGCTCTGGACGGCGGTGGACGTGGAGAAGTCGCCGCTGCTCAATGTCCGCCTGCCGCTGGTTGACGGCATACGCATGCGCGACGAACTGAAGCAGGCGTTCGAGTGTGTGATCGTCTGCTCGCCGGTCCAGGGCACCTTCGTCGTCACCGACCGGCTGAACCAGCTCGCGGACGGCAACATCCTGATGATCGGCGCCGAGAGCACCCGCAAGCCGTCGGCGGTCCACATGCGCGACAGCGTGCTGGAGAATGGCGGCACGCTGCTGGGCTTCGTGTTCTTCGGCCGCCGCTATTACCTGCCCGAGTGGATCTACCGGCGCACCTGACGCGCGGCGGCGCCCGCAGGCCCCTTCCCGATTCGCCGTCCATCGCAGCGCGCCCGGCCGCCGGGCTGCGCCCGCGGCCGCTCGGCCACGGGACCGGCATTTACCATTTCCGGCCGCGCCTAACCCTCCATTAACCACGAGCTTTTAGCGTCGGTTTACCAGGTTTGCCGATTCCCGCGGCCTGCGCGCGCGCCTCCGGGGCCGCCGCAAACGCTGCTTCGGGAGCGGGTCTGGCGCGTTTCGAGCCGGAGTTTGCCGATGCCCGTTTCACCCCGCGATGCGATCCGCGACGCGCGCCGGCCCCGTGCCGGCCGGTCGGGAACGCGCGCGGACCGGCGGCGGGATGCACGGGCGACGGCTCTGGCGCCAGCGCTTCTGGTCGTCCTCGGCGCCATCCTCACCGGCTGCACCACCACGTCGAGCAGCGACACCGGCACCGCGCCCTTCACCACCGGCCACGAGCTGCGTTTCACCGAGATCAATGCCGACCGCTTCAAGCCCTGGACCAATGCCATGCCGGTCTATCGGCTGGGTCCGGGGGACAAGGTGAAGATCAAGTATTTCATCACCCGCGAGATGGACGAGGAGCTGACCGTCTCCCCCGACGGCACCATGGCGCCGCGCGCCGTGGGCCAGATGCGGGTCGAGGGCATGACCCTTGCGGGCGCGCAGGAAGCGGTCAGCAAGGCCTCGCGCAAGGAGCTCGCCCAGCAGAAGGTGGTGATCTCTCTGGAGGAGGCGGCAGCGGCCCGCGTCTATGTGGGCGGCATGGTCGCCAACCAGGGCGCCTTCAAGCTGCCGGACACCGGAACCGGCGTGCTCCAGGGCATCCTCTTGGCCGGCGGCTTCACCGAGGAGGCCCGCGCCGGCCAGGTGGCGCTTATCCGCCGCGGCCCCAACAACGAGCCGATGCTGCGCCTCATCAACGTGCGCGACCTGATCCAGACCGGCTTCCCGGACGACGTGCCGCTGATGTCGGGCGACATCATCTATGTGCCGCGCAGCTCCATCGCCGAGGTCAATCTTTGGATCGACCAGTTCATCAACAAGGTGGTGCCGTTCCAGCGCACATTCAGCTACACCCTTGGCAGCTACTCCACCAACACCGGCAGCATCATCCCGTGATGAGCCGCCGGCGCAGCGGACCTTCGCCGGCGCGGCGCGCCGGGCAGGCAGCGAGGTCGGGCCATGGACACTGAGGCCACGGCCGGGGGCGCGACAGCCCCGGCGATCCGGCGGGTTCCCTTCCTGGGCGTGGAGATCACCGCCCTCGGCGTGAAGGAGGCGTCCGAGCTGATCGCGGCGCGGCCGCCCGGCGCGCCCTTCGCTTATGTGGTCACGCCCAACGCCGCCCATTTCACCCGGCTCGGCGAGCTGAAGGACGCGCGCTTCGCCGACGCCTATGCCCATGCCTGGCTGCGCCTGCTCGACGGGGCGACGCCGCGCCGCCTCGCCAAATTGGTGTTCGGGCTCGACATCCCGCAGGCCGCCGGCAGCGACCTCACCACCTATCTGTTCGCCCACGCGATCAAGCCGGGCGACACGCTGACGGTGATCGGCGGCAGCGAGGAGATGCGCCGGCGCCTGCTGGAGCAGTACGGCCTCGGCGCCGTGAACATGCACATCCCCTCCATGGGCTTCATCGACCGGCCGGAGGAGGTGGAGGCCTGCGTCGACTACGTGGTCGCCCATCCGGCGCGCTACGTGTTCTTCGTCGTGGGCGCCCCGCCGTCGGAGTATCTCGCCCGCATGGTGGCGGCGCGCGGCGGCGCGACCGGCACCGGCCTGTGCGTCGGCTCCTCGCTCAACTTCGTCACCGGCATCGTCGAGCGGGCGCCGGACTTTTACCGACGGCACGGCCTCGAATGGCTGCACCGTCTGCTGCTCAATCCGAAGGGGCACGCCCGGCGGGTATTCGTGGATTCCCTGCCGGTGCTGTGGATGGTGGCCAAGGCGCGGTTCGGTCCCGCCGCCTACGGCATGGGATCGAAGCGGCCGCATGCCGGCGGCGGGGCACCGTGAGCGGGGTCGTCACCCACCGTCCCGGCCGGCGGGTGGTGATGCCGCTGCGCCGCAGCGTCGGCGCGCCGCTGGCGCGGCCGGGCGGGGATCTGCTGCCGCGCCTGTTCGGCTGGACGGTGCTGGTCTCGACGCTGCCGCTGTTCGCGCAGACCTTCTATTATCTCAACGAGCTTCCGCCGCCCTATCTGCTCTCCAAGGCGTGGCCCATCATCACGGCGCCGCTCACGCTCTACGCCGTGACGCGCATGCACCTGCCGGCCAAGCACATCTATCTGGTGCTGTTCGCCTACACCATCGGCTTCACGCCGCTGATCTCCATGGTGCAGCTCGGCAACGGCTTCGTCGACGCGCTCACCACCACGGTCAAGATCTGGCCGTTCAGCTTCTATTTCGGCCTCTCGGCGCTGCTCTACTGGCTGGCGCCGCCGGACGAGCGGCTGCGCCGGGCGTGCCTCGCGCTCGGGATCGGCACCTTCGTGCTGATGGTGGTGCTGTGGTTCACCATCCCCACGCGCTGGTACACGAGCGACCCGTCCGAGGGAAAGCTGCTGCTCTACGAGGTGGAGCGCGGATACCGCATCTACATGCCGCTGTTCTTCGGCTTCCTGCTGATGTTCTACCTGGTGCGCCGCTTCATGCGCAGCCCGAGCCTGTGGCCGGCGCTGGGACTGCTGGTGGCGTTCGTGCTGCTGCTGTCGATCTACAAGCAGCGGACCTTCATCGCCGGCGCCGTCCTGGTGTGCGGCTACGGCGCGCTGGCGAGCATGCCGCGGGTGCCGCGGCGCCTCGTTCTGGGGCTTGGGCTCCTGGTGCTGCCGGGGGCGGTGGCGCTGCTGTTCTGGAAGCTCAATGCCGGCGGCGGCGATGCGTTCGGCTCCTCCCTCTCGGTGCGCAACACCTCGTTCGCCCTCGCCACCGGCTTCCTCGGCGACGACGCCTGGCGCTGGATTCTCGGGGTGGGCGCGACGACGCGCTTCGGCGCCGTCACCCTTGCGGACATCTTCGGCAACGACCAGTTCTATGTCGCCGACCTCGGCTGGGTCGGCGTGGTGTTTGAATATGGCCTGGTCGGCGCGGTCCTGATCGCCGCTGTCTATGCCTGGGGGTATTTCGTCACCGTGAAGGCGGCCGCGCGCGTGCGCACGCCGTTCTCGGAGGCGCTTTCGGACTACGTGCTCTTCATGATCGTCTCGTCCTCGGTGTATTCCCTCGTCTTCACGCCGGGGGAGCTTGGGGTGATCATGGCGATCGCCGTCTATCTCGATCATGCAAGGGACCGGCGCGTGCCGGTCCCGCGGGGCAATGTGCTCCGACCATCGAATTCTTGACGCCGCGAGCGGATACGGGGGCTCACATGCTGAGACGGGTGCAGAAGCTGTTCAACGAGCCGGGCTTCCGGGAGGCCCCGCTCACGGTGCTCGCCCGCGCCGCCAAGCTCGCCGTCGCGGTGCCGACCGGCACGCTGGCGCCGTTCGAGCTGATCCCCGGCGGCCCGAAAGTGAAGGTGCCGGCGGACTTCCGCTACACCACGCTGTCGACCTTCCTGCTGCGCGACGCCATGGAGCCGGAGCTCCACACGATCCAGAAGTTCGTCGGTGCCGGCGACGTGTTCGTGGACGTGGGCGCCAATATCGGCCTGTTCACCGTGAAGGTGGCGCCGAAGGCCGCCAAGGTGATCGCGGTGGAGCCCGGCGAGGCGGCCCGCGCGCAGCTTCTCGGCAACATCGCCCTCAACGGCTTCACCAACGTGACCGTGGTGCCCAAGGCGCTGGCGGACAAGGAAGGAACGGCCGCGCTCCACCACAATCCGGTGGGCGACGACCCGCAGTCCTTCTCGCTCATCTCCGACGGCTCCGACGCCGGCAGCGAGCAGGTGGCCATGACCACGCTCGACGCGGTGGTGCGCGACGCCGGGGTGGACCGGGTGGACTGCATCAAGATCGACGTGGAGGGAGCCGAGGGCATGGTGATCGCCGGCGGCCAGCACACGCTCTCGACCTACCATCCGACCGTGATCTTCGAGATGAACTGCCCGACCCTGTTCAAGGCGGGCGGGGATCCGGCGGCGGCCTGGAGCGCGCTGAAGGCGCTCGGCTATTCCTTCTACCAGGTGAGCCACGACGGCACGCTCACCGCGCTCGCCACGCGCCCGACCGAGTTCTGCAACATCGTCGCCCGCCACCCCTCGCGCGCCTGAGTGACGGAAGATAGGCCCACCCCCTCCGACCGGAGCCGGGGGGTGTGGGTGTCAGGCAGCCATGGCTTCGAGCCGCTCGACCACCTGCGGCCGCGCGGCGAAGATGAAGTTGTTCACATACGTGCGGTCCGGCAGAACTCGCGAGCCCTCGGCATTGAGCGCAGCGCGCGCCTGGTGGCGCGCGGGGTCGAAGACGGTGATCTGCGCCATCGCCGCGCCGTCGCGGAAGAAGCCGCGATAGCCCATGGGTTCCAGCAGGCTGCGCAGCGAGGCGACCGCTCCGGCGCGGTGGCGTTCCTCGGCTTCCACCAGGATCGTCGGCTGCGCGCGGGCCAGCAGAGCGGGGGCGCCGGCGAGGATCTTCAGCTCGTAGCCCTCCGCGTCGAGCTTCAGGAAGGCGACCTCGCCGTCGACGCAGTCGTCGAGGCGGCGCAGCGCCACCTGGACCCGCTCCATGGGCACCCCCTGCTGTTCGGCGAGCCCGCCGTCGAGCGCCGCCAAGGGCGAGAAGCCGAGCGGGATGTGGAGCGTGCCGCTTCCCTCCGCGTCGCTCAGCGCGGCATGGACAATCCTGAGCCGGTCGCCGCAGGCATGGCCGGGAAAGCGCCGCTCCAGCACCCGCACCATGTGCGGGTTGGGCTCGAACGCCACCACCCGCGCCCCATGGCGCAGCAGCCAGTAGGTGAACAGGCCGCGGTTCGCGCCGACATCGCAGGCGAGCGCGCCAGCGGGCGCCAGAAGCGGCAGCAGATGCACCTCATGATTGGGATTGCGGGCCGCCAGGCGATCGAAGATGGGGCAGAGCCGGGCGAAGGCTCCGGGCAGTCGGGCCTCGGCGGCCGCACGGACGGTCTGAAGCACGGGGGGCCTCGCTTTGAGTGCCGGGAAGGGATGGGCGCCGAATCCACCCAACTGGCAGTGGGGCGGAGCTCCGGGAGCCCGGCTTCGACGCGGTATGAATCCGGCGAGCCCAAGAGTGGCGCCATCATGAGGCCGAACCCCCGGGGACACAATCATCCGTTGCCGTGTTTCACGGCATCCGCGCGGCGCAGTCCTTGAGCTCCAGCGTCACGCAGATCGCCACCGCAAGCGCGCGGTAGTCGGGATTGTCCGGGCCGGTGGGACCCTCGGGCTCGAGCCGCAGCGCGTAGAGCATGGCGCCGGCGAGCGGGTCGCCCATGACGCCGGAGAGGGTGCGGGCGGTGTAGTCCAGCGTGAAGCGCGGGCCGCCGCTGGTGCCCGGCATGACCTGGATGCCCAGCGCCAGCGGCCCCTTCCAGTGGACGCGATAGGCGCGGAACGCCTCGTCCGGCCTGAAGGCGGGGCCGGCGTCGTAGGACATGATGGAGACGAGGTCGATCTCCTTCGCCACCGGCGCGCGCAGCAGCGCCAGCGTCACGCCGGCATAGCCGCCCTGGGGCCGGGCATTGGCGAACGCGCCTTCGCCGTAGGCGCCGACGCTCCAGCCGGCGACGCTCACCACGTAGGGCCGCGGCAGCGCCCGGCGGATCTCCTCCACCACCCGGACGGAGAGCGCGTCGCCGGGGCAGGCGATGCGGCCCTCGCGGGTGCGCAGGCAGTCGGGATGATGGGTCTCGTAGTCCATGTCGACGCCATCGGCGCCGAGGTCCTTCACGAGGCGGGCGAGGGCGTCGGCGTCGAACTTCTCCCAGGCCGGATAGTTCCAGCCGCCGACGGAGACCAGCACCTTCATCTGCGGCACGCGCGCCTTGAGCAGCGCGATGGCCGCCTTCAGCACCGCTCCGGAATAGGGATATTGCAGGCCGGTGCCGTCGAGGTCGAGGCCGCCTTTGTAGGTCAGGTCCGGCCGGGCGAAGGAAAGCGCGAGGTAGGTGATGTAGGGCGGCAGGCGGGCGATCGAGGTCAAGGCCGGATCGTCCGTGCGCACCTCGTACCAGCTGGCGTGATAGGCGAGGAAGGGCCGGCCTTCGGCGCGGGCGGCCGCGACGCCGGCGGCGAGCGCGAGCGCCATGGCGGCGACGGCGCAGGCCGTCCTCAGAACACGTTGGAGCCTGCCATGCCCTTGGTGATGGTCAGGATCATGATCCGGATGTCGAACCATATGGACCAGTTCTCGATGTAGAAGAGGTCGAGCTCGACCCCGCGCTCGGCCTTCTCGACGGTGTGGATGCCGCCGCGCATGCCGTTGATCTGCGCCCAGCCGGTGATGCCGGGCTTCATGCGGTAGCGCGCCACGTACTGGCGGATCGCCTCGTAGCGCACGTTGGAGGTCACTTCCATGTTGGGCACGTGCGGGCGTGGCCCGACCACCGACATGTCGCCCTTCAGCACGTTGAGCAACTGCGGCAGCTCGTCGATCGAGGTAGCGCGCAGGAAGGCGCCCACCTTGGTGATGCGCGGATCGTTGCGCGTCGTGCCCTTGGAGCCGTCATCGGCCAGGTCCACCTGCATGGTCCTGAGCTTGTAGCACTGGAACACCTTGTTGTTCAGGCCGAGCCGGGGCTGGCGAAACAGGACCGGCCCGGGGCTGTCGAGCTTGATGGCGGCGGCGGCGGCCAGCAGGATCGGCGCGGTGAGGATCAGGCCGATGGTGGCGACCACATAGTCCTCGACCCACTTCAGCAGGCCGAGCGAGCCTTTCAGCGGCTGCTGCTGCACCATGAGCGCCGGCTCGCCGGCGAGCACGGTGAGGTTGGCATAGTTCAGCATGAACTCGTCGGGATCGAGTTCGATGACCACGTCGGCGGCGATGCGATACATCTGCTCGGCGATGGCGTTGATCGCGGTGGGGTCGCGCCAGGACTTGCAGATCACCACCATGTCGATGGGCGAATCCTTGGCGTATTCGAGCAGCGCCTGGAGGTCGCCCATCACCGGCGGCAGGCCGGGCGCCGGCGCCGGCGCCGGCTCGTCCGGACGGCCGGGCTGGTCGTCGAAGATGCCGACGAAGGCCAGGAGGCCGCCGGTGGCGTGTTCCTCCTGATACCTGCGCACCAGGGCGCGCGCGCGCTCGCGATCGCCGACCAGCACCACGTCGCGCTGCAGCACCTCGTGGCGCTTCACCAGCATGATGCCGACCCGGACCAGGACCAGGCGCCCGAAGATCAGGCAGACCGCGGTCAGTCCGCCCCAGCCCAGCAGCGCCCAGAGGTTGGTGTCGGCATTGGGGATGATCGCGTAGTAGGCGACCGCGACGAGCGCGCCGGCGGGGACTCCCGCCACCACCAGGTGGCCGATCTGGCGCAGCGGCCGCACATAGTGCTCGACCCGGTAGGCGCGGCCGATCTGCAGGATCTGGATGAAGACGAACGCGCCCAGCACCCAGAGGATGAGCATCTGGCTCCAGGACAGGAATTCCCAGCGCAGATGGGCGATCGTGGCCGCGAGCGCCGCCATCAGGACATCGCACAGGATGACCAGACGATTCACCAGGCCGTGGGTCCAACGGGTCATCGTCGCCAAATCCTGGGGAGCGGAGGATCGAGTCGGTTCGCTGATCCGGCTCGGTTCTGCTGAACAAGTGTCGTGCCGTCAAGCTAGTACAAGGAGATGAGGAGAACGTGAACGCAGCGGCGGCACGGACCGGCGCCGGGCGGGTCGGCGCGGTTGCCTTGACTCGCCCACAATCCCGGTGTCTCTGCCCTCCCCAATTTTCACTCCGGAGGGACGACCCATGTCGAGCGGGTCACGCACATCCTCGCACACCGCCTTCATCTTCCCTGGCCAGGGCAGCCAGGCCGTCGGCATGGGCAAGGCCCTCGCCGACGCCTTCCCGGCCGCCAAGGCGGTATTCGAGGAGGTGGACGCCGCGCTCGGCGAGCATCTCACCCGCGTCATGTGGGAGGGGCCGGCCGAGACGCTGACCCTGACCGCCAACGCCCAGCCGGCGCTGCTCGCGGTCTCCCTCGCCGCCCTGCGGACCCTGGAGGCCGAGGCCGGGCTCGACATCGGCCGCGACGCCGCCTTCGTGGCCGGCCACTCGCTGGGCGAGTATTCCGCGCTGGCGGCGGCGGGCGCGCTCACCATCACCGAGGCGGCGCGCCTGCTGCGCATCCGCGGCCGCGCCATGCAGGACGCCGTGGCGCCCGGCGAGGGCGCGATGGCGGCACTGCTCGGCCTCGACTACGAGCAGGCGGTGGCGGTGGCCGCCGAGGCGGCGCAGGACGGCGTCTGCGAGGCCGCCAACGACAACGCCCCCGGCCAGGTGGTGGTGTCCGGCGACCGCGCGGCGGTGGAGCGCGCCATGGTCATCGCCAAGGAGAAGGGGGCCATGAAGGCGGTGCTGCTGCCGGTGTCCGCCCCCTTCCACTGCCGCCTCATGGGCCCGGCCGCCGAGGCGATGGAGGTGGCGCTCTCCGGCTCCACCATCATGACGCCGCGCGTGCCGCTGATCGCCAACGTGCGCGCCTCCCCGGTGTCCGACCCGGCGGAGATCCTGCGCCTGCTGGTGGAGCAGGTGACCGGGACCGTGCGCTGGCGCGAGAGCGTGATCTACATGGCCGGCGCCGGCATCACCTCGGTGGTCGAGGTGGGCGCGGGCAAGGTGCTGTGCGGCCTCGTCAAGCGCATCGACAAGTCGATCGCGGCGAGCGTGGTGGGCACGCCCGAGGACGTCGCCGCCTTCATCGCCGCCCGCAACCCGTCGGCGGCCTGACGTTTTGGCGCCGGCCCCGCTTGCGGGGCCGGGCCGGGACGGGCAGAACCTGTTCCGAAGCCGACTGGCACCAACCGGCCCCGACGCCGACCGCATAAGAGGACTGGGGGAAGTGATGTTCGACCTTACCGGCAAGACCGCGCTCGTCACCGGCGCCACGGGTGGCATCGGCGGCGCGATCGCCAAGGCGCTCCATGCCCAGGGCGCCATCGTCGCCGTCTCCGGCACCCGCCGCGAGGCGCTGGAGGCGCTCGCGGCGGAGCTGGGCGGCCGCGTCCACGTGCTGCCCTGCAATCTCGGCGACGCGGAAGAGGTGGAGAAGCTGGTGCCCGCCGCCGAGGAGGCGCTGGGCGGCCATATCGACATCCTCGTCAACAATGCCGGCATCACCCGCGACAACATCTTCATGCGCCTGTCCGACGAGGCGTGGGACCAGGTGATCGCGGTGAACCTCACCGCCGTCTTCCGCCTGACGCGCGCGGCCGTGCGCACCATGATGCGCCGCCGCGCGGGCCGCATCATCTCCATCACCTCCATCGTCGGCGTCACCGGCAATGCGGGCCAGGGCAACTATGCCGCCGCCAAGGCCGGCATGATCGGCATGTCGAAGTCGCTGGCCCAGGAGGTCGCCTCGCGCGGGGTGACGGTGAACTGCGTCGCCCCCGGCTTCATCGCCACGCCCATGACCGACGCGCTCAACGACAAGCAGCGCGAGACCATCCTCAAGGCGGTGCCGGCGGCCAAGCTCGGCACGCCGGAGGACATCGCCGCGGCCTGCGTCTATCTCGCCTCGAACGAGGCCCAGTACGTCACCGGCCAGACGCTGCACGTGAACGGCGGCATGGCGATGATCTGAGCCGGCGGCGCCTGCGGGGCGGAGCCGCCGCGGCGCGTTGCTGGCAAAGACGGCGCGAGTATGTTAACGAGCGCCGAGGCGTCCTGTCTCGATCCCCTCGGCCGAGGGGCGAGGGCAGGGGGCCGCAGCACAAGAACGAGCCGGGCCGCGCGCCCCGGAGCGGGCCGCGGGAAGCGGTCCGGACCGGCGGGAGGGGCCAAGGCTCTGGTCCAGGCCTTTTCTGGCCCGGGCCGTTTCAGGCTGGGGAGCCGTCGGGGTCTTTCGCCATGCCGCGCCCGTTCAGCGGGCGCAGTTTCCCGAGACCGCCCGTCCGCAGAAGGCCGGCGATGCGAAGGGGGCTGGGCATGGCGGAAAAAAGGCATTATGCCCTCCTCCAGCCGCCGAACGGCACCGGGATATCCGAACAACGAGGGTTGCATCGATGAGTGACATCGCCGAGCGGGTGAAGAAGATTGTCGCTGAACACCTGGGCGTTGAGCCCGAGAAGGTCACGGAGAACGCGTCCTTCATCGACGATCTCGGCGCCGACAGCCTCGACACCGTGGAACTCGTGATGGCCTTCGAGGAGGCCTTCAACTGCGAGATCCCGGACGATGCGGCCGAGACCATCCTGACGGTGGGCGACGCCATCAAGTTCCTGGAAAAGAACGCGGCTTGATCCTGTCCGCCGCACAGTCGACGGTCGCGCGGCGCGAGGCGCCCGCGGCCGTTGTCGCACCGGGCCGGAGCGGCCGCGCCGCGGCGTGGCCCAGGGCGGCCGGCCATCTGGAGTCCTGAAGATGAGACGTGTTGTCGTCACCGGCCTCGGCATGGTGACGCCGCTCGGCTGCGGCGTCGAGCCGACCTGGCGGCGGCTTCTCGCCGGTGAGACCGGCGTGAAGAAGATCGAGCATCTCGATGTCTCGGACATCGCGGCCAAGATCGCGGCGACGATTCCGCGCGGCGACGGCACCGACGGCACCTACAATCCCGACCAGTGGATGGAGCCCAAGGAGCAGCGCAAGGTGGACGAGTTCATCGTCTACGCCATGTGCGCGGCCACCCTCGCCTTGGACGACGCCGGCTGGCATCCCACCTCCTATGAAGACCAGATCGCTTCCGGCGTGCTGATCGGCTCCGGCATCGGCGGCATCAACGGCATCGCCGAGGCCTCGCTGACGCTGAAGGACCGCGGCCCGCGCCGCATCTCGCCGTTCTTCATTCCCGGGCGCCTCATCAATCTCGCCGGCGGCTACGTCTCCATCGCCCACGGGCTGAAGGGGCCGAACCACGCCGTCGTCACCGCCTGCTCCACCGGCGCCCACGCCATCGGCGACGCCGGCCGCCTCATCGCCCTCGGCGATGCGGATGTGATGGTGGCAGGCGGCACCGAATCGCCGGTGGACCGGCTCTCCATCTCCGGCTTCGCCGCGTGCAAGGCGCTCGCCACCGCCTATAACGACGAGCCCACCCGCGCCTCGCGCCCCTGGGACAGGGACCGCGACGGCTTCGTCATGGGCGAGGGCTCGGGCGTCGTGGTGCTGGAGGAACTGGAGCACGCCAAGGCGCGCGGCGCCAAGATCTATGCCGAGCTCATCGGCTACGGCCTCTCCGGCGACGCCTTCCACATCACCGCTCCGAGCCCGGACGGCGACGGCGCCTTCCGCTGCATGTCCGCGGCACTGAAGCGGGCCGGCATCACGGCAGGCGACGTCGACTACATCAACGCCCACGGCACCTCCACCATGGCCGACGAGATCGAGCTGCACGCCGTGGAGCGCCTGCTCGGCAACGCCGCCGGCAAGGTGGCCATGTCGTCCACCAAGTCGTCCATCGGCCACCTTCTCGGAGCGGCGGGCGCGGTGGAGGCGATCTTCTCCATCCTCGCCATCCGCGACCAGATCGCGCCGGCGACCCTCAATCTCGACAATCCGGCGGTGGAGACCCCCATCGACCTGGTGCCGCTGAAGCCCAAGCCGCGCCAGATCGATACCGTGCTCTCGAACTCCTTCGGCTTCGGCGGCACCAACGCCTCGGTCGTGTTCCGGCGCTACGCCGCCTGAGCGGCGCGGGGCCGGTCCGGCCCCCGCCCAACCGGCGCCCGAATGGGCGCGGATAACAAGCGCACGATGCCGGCGGAGCCGGCAGCGATGCCCGGGAACGGGCCGCCGACCAGATCGAGGGAGACCCGAGCATGGCCAAGCCCCAGAAGGGATCGCACCTGCCGTCGAAGAGCGCCCGGCATCCGGCCGCGACCATCGGCTCCGGAATCTTCACCTTCCTGGTGCTGATCTGCGTCGGCGGGCTGTTCGCCGCCCGCTACGGCGAGCGCGCGTTCAACGGGCCGGGGCCGCTGACGCAGGAGAAGGCGGTGGTGATCCCGCGCGGCGCGGGCATCCGCGACATGGCGGACACGCTGGAGAAGGCGGGCGTCATCGACAACTGGTTCACCTTCCTCGCCGGGCTGAAGCTCACCAAGCCCACGGCCAACATGCAGGCCGGCGAATACCTCTTCAAGCCCGGCCAGTCGATGGCCAGCGTGATCGACACCATCTCGTCGGGCAAGGTGATCCAGTACTCGGTCACCATCCCGGAGGGCCTCACCAGCCAGCAGGTGGTGGCCCGCCTGATGGAGAACGACATGCTCGCCGGCACGCCTTCGGTGCCGCTGGAGGGCACGCTGCTGCCGGAGACCTATAGGGTGGTGCGCGGCATGTCGCGCGAGGCGCTGCTGAAGGAGATGGCGGAGGCGCAGCAGAAGGTGGTGCGCCTCGCCTGGGAGCGCCGCGCGCCCGGCCTGCCCCTGCGCACGCCGCAGGACCTGGTGACCCTCGCCTCCATCGTCGAGAAGGAGACCGGGCAGGCCGACGAGCGGCCCAAGGTCGCGGCGGTGTTCATCAACCGGCTGAACAAGAAGATGAAGCTGCAGTCGGACCCGACCATCATCTACGGCATCGTCGGCGGCCGCGGCTCGCTCGGGCGGCCCATCACCCGCACCGACATCTCGACCGCGACCGCCTACAACACCTATGCCATCGACGGCCTGCCGCCGGGGCCGATCAGCAATCCCGGCAAGGATGCGATCCTCGCGGTCGCCAACCCGCCGAAGACCAGCGATCTGTTCTTCGTCGCCGACGGCACGGGCGGCCACGCCTTCGCCGAGACGCTGGCGGACCACAACAAGAACGTCGCCCGCTGGCGCGCCATCGAGGCGGGCAGCCGGGCGGGCGCTCCTGCCTCTCCCGGCGCTCCCGCCGCCGCCAACTGAAGGACGCGCCGGGCGTTCCGCCCCGGCGCGCGATCTTGCCCATGACCCAAGCCTCGCCGCCGGCCGCCAGCCCCGTGCCCCTCGCCAGCATGACCGCCTTCGCCCGCGCCGCCGCGAGCGCCGGCGCCTGGCGCCTCGCCTGGGAGGTGCGCTCGGTGAACGGCAAGGGCCTCGACGTGCGCCTGCGCCTGCCGCCGGGCTTCGACGCGGTGGAGGCCGAGGCGCGCGCGAGCGCCGGGCGCCACCTCGCCCGCGGCTCGCTCAACGCCACCCTCACCGCCGTGCGCGAGGGGGAGGGCGTCAGCGTCGCCGTCAACCAGCCGGCGCTGGAGGCGCTGCTCACGGCCGCGCAGGCGACCGCGCGGAAATTCTCCGTTCCCGCCCCCAGCCTCGACGCGCTGCTGACCGTGAAGGGCATCGTCGAGGTCAGCGAGGTGAAGGAGAGCGAAGCCGAGATGCGCGCGCTCGCCGCCGCCGCGCTCGCCGCCTTCGAGGAGGCGCTTTTCGCTCTGTGCGCCATGCGCGCGCGGGAGGGCGAGGCGCTGCGTGCGGTGCTCGCGGGCCGGCTCGACGCCATCGAGGCGCTGGTCGCGGCGGCCGAGGCGCTGCCCGAGCGCGGGGTGGAGGCGGTGAAGGCGCGCCTTGCCGAGCAGGTGCGCGCGCTGCTGGCGGCGACGCCCGCGCTCGATCCCGACCGCCTGCACCAGGAGGCGGTGCTCATCGCCACCCGCGCCGACGTGCGCGAGGAGCTGGACCGGCTCACCGCCCATCTGGCGCAGGCGCGGCACCTCCTCGCCGAAGGCGGGCCGGTGGGCCGCAAGCTCGACTTCCTGGCCCAGGAGTTCAACCGCGAGGCCAACACGCTGTGCTCGAAGTCCGATTCGGTGGCGCTGACCCAGATCGGGCTTGACCTGAAGCTGCTGGTGGACCAGTTCCGCGAGCAGATCCAGAACGTCGAGTGAGCCGCCCGACCATGTCCTCGTCCGCCCCCCCGTCCTCCGCCGCGCCGAACGGGCGGGCGGGCCTTGCCCGGCGCGGGCTGATGCTGGTGCTCTCCTCCCCCTCGGGCGCCGGCAAGACCACGCTCTCGCGCCGCCTGCTGGCGAGCGATGCGAACATCACCATGTCGGTCTCGGTCACCACGCGGGCGCCGCGGCCCGGCGAGGTGGACGGCAAGGACTATTTCTTCGTCGACGCTCCGCGCTTCCACGCCATGCGCGAGGCCGGCGACCTGCTGGAGCACGCCACGGTGTTCGGCAATTTCTACGGCACGCCGCGTCCGCCGGTGGAGGCGGCGCTCAGCTCCGGGCGCGACGTTCTGTTCGACATCGACTGGCAGGGCGTGCGGCAGCTGCGGGAAACCGCTGGCCAGGACATGGTCAAGGTTTTCATCCTCCCGCCGAGCGCGCAGGACCTGGAGAAGCGCCTGCGCTCGCGCGCCCAGGACAGCGACGAGGTGGTCCGCCGCCGGATGGCGGGGGCGGCCGTGGAAATCGAGCACTACGCGGAATACGACTATATCATCGTCAACGACAATCTGGAGGAGAGCCACGCCCGGCTCACCGCCATTCTTCAGGCGGAGCGTCTGAAGATCGGGCGGCTCACCGGCCTGTCCGAGTTCGTGAAGGGCCTGCACGAGGCGCTGTGAGCCTTGCGCCATTTGCGGGCCTCCCTTGCGCCGGTCGCACGGCCGCCCGAATTGGCCGGCATGCTGGCGCCATGAACAGGTTCATGACCTTCTTCGGCGGCATCGCCGGCCTCGCGGTCGCAGCGGCGACGGCGGCTTTGATCTTCGTGCTGCTCGGTGGCCTCCTGATCGCCGGCGGCGTCATCCTCGCGGCCCTCATGGTGGGTGGCGGCATCTATGCGCTCATCACCGGGCGCGCGCCGGGCCTGCGCCGCGGCGGTTTCGGCGGCGTGCGGGTCTACGGGTTCCGTACCGGCCGGCCCCAGGAGGGCTTCCGGGGCGACGGCTTCCGGGGCGGTTTCGAGGATGGCCCGCGTCCCGGCGAGATGATCGACGTCACGCCGCCCAAGGAGCCCCGCAAGGGCTGACCGGTGCGGCTGGGCGCCGGGTCCGTGTTCCTCTCCGGTTTCCGAGCGGATAGTTTCGCGTCGCGCGAGATCGGAACAGGAGCGGCGGCGGAATGAGTGCGCGGGACTATCTGGCGGTGCTCACGGCCGCCATCCTTCTCGCCATGGTGACCGTCAGCGTGCATGCGGTGCTGCTCGCCGGCGTGCGCCGGCGGCTGCTACGGCGCATCCGCGGCAAGTCCTACGCCGACCACGTCTTCCGCGAGGCGCTGGTGATCAGCGCCACGGTGCTCAGCCTCTGCGGCGCCCATCTCCTGGAGATTCTCATCTGGGCCGCGGCGTTCGTGTGGCTCGGCGCGATCGCCTCGCCCGTCGACGCCTTCTATTTCTCCATCTCCACCTACACCACAGTGGGTGCGGACGGGGTCTCCGTCGACCCGCACTACCGAAGCCTGGCGGGCTTCGAATCCCTCATCGGGCCGATGATGGTGGCCTGGTCCACCGCCTTCCTGGTGGAGTTCGTCACCCGCATGCGCGGCCCGGAGAAGGACATCGGCCGGTGAGGCGCGCGGCCGCGCCAGCCATCTGAGCGCCGCTCTTTCCGCCGTCCCCTTTCTCACCGCCGTCGCCCTCCGGCTTGACCGGAGGGCCCATCTTGCTGCCGGGTCGGGTCCGGGGCGCGGCAATGCGCGAAAGCCGGGCCGGCCGCAGCCTCACACCGAGGTCGGGTAGTTCGGGCTCTCGCGGGTGATGATGACGTCGTGGACGTGGCTCTCGCGCAGGCCGGCGGAGGAGATGCGCACGAACTGCGCCTTCTCGCGGAACTCCTTGAGCGTGCTGCCGCCCACATAGCCCATGGCGGCCCTGAGTCCGCCGGCGAGCTGGTGCAGCACCGCGCCCACCGGGCCCTTGTAGGCCACCTTGCCCTCGATGCCCTCCGGCACCAGCTTCAGCGTGTCGCGCACCTCGGCCTGGAAGTAGCGGTCCGCCGAGCCGCGCGCCATGGCGCCCACCGAGCCCATGCCGCGATAGGCCTTGTAGGACCGGCCCTGGTAGAGGAACACCTCGCCCGGGCTCTCGTCGGTGCCGGCGAGCAGCGAGCCCACCATGGCGGCGGAGGCGCCCGCCGCCAGCGCCTTGGCGAGGTCGCCGGAATACTTGATGCCGCCGTCGGCGATCACCGGCGTTCCGGTGGCGGCCGCCGCCTCCACCGCGTCGAGCACGGCGGTGAGCTGGGGCACGCCGACGCCGGCGACGATACGGGTGGTGCAGATGGAGCCGGGGCCGATGCCCACCTTCACCGCGTCCGCCCCGGCGTCGATCAGCGCCTTGGCGCCATCCACCGTGGCGATGTTGCCGGCCAGGATCTGGGTCTTGTTGGACAGGCGCTTGATGCGCTCCACCTGGTCCAGCACCTTGCGCGAATGGCCGTGGGCGGTATCCACCACCACGAGGTCGACGCCGGCGTCGATCAGCCGCTCGGTGCGCTCGTAGCCGTCCTCGCCCACGGTGGTGGCGGCGGCGACCCGCAGGCGGCCCTGCTCGTCCTTGGCGGCGTCGGGATAGGCGACCGCCTTCTCGATGTCCTTCACCGTGATGAGGCCGACGCACCGGTCGTCCGCGTCCACCACCAGCAGCTTCTCGATGCGGAACTGGTGCAGCAGGCGCTTGGCCTCGTCCTGGTTCACCTGGCCTTCGCGCACGGTGATCAGGCGGTCCTTGGTCATCAGCTCCGCCACCAACTGGGACGGATCGTTGGCGAAGCGCACGTCGCGGTTGGTGAGGATGCCCACCAGCCGGCCCGCGCGCCCGGCGGGGCCGCGCTCCACCACCGGGATGCCGGAGATGGAATAGTGCTTCATCAGCGCCAGGGCGTCCGACAGGGTCTCGTCGGGATGGATGGTGACCGGGTTCACCACCATGCCGGATTCGTACTTCTTCACCTGCCTGACGTGCTCGGCCTGCACCTCGGGGGAGAGGTTGCGGTGGATCACGCCGATGCCGCCGGCCTGGGCCATGGCGATGGCGAGCCGCGATTCGGTCACCGTGTCCATGGCGGCGGAGAGGATCGGCAAGTTGAGGCTGATGGACCGGGTGAGCTGGGTGGCGATGCTCACCTGCCCCGGCATCACTTCGGAGGCGCCGGGCTTCAGCAGCACGTCGTCGAAGGTGAGCGCCTCGCGGAACAGCGTGGGCGCGGGAACGACGAGGCCGTTGCCGGATGAGGTGGGGGCGGACATTGCCAACTCCTGGTGGCGGAACGCGGGCGCTCCGGACGTCGGGGGATCGGAACGGATCGCCGCAACGCAGCCCGCTTCGAGTTGGCAGTGGCCGATACCATGAGTGCACGACGAATAGAAGACCCACCGGCACCATTACCACCGCTGGGCCGCCATGCGGCCGCCGCATGGCGCGCCGGCTGCGCCCGTCCGCTTTCAATGGGTGATCAGGATCACCGTGTTGCCGGCGCCGTGGGACTGGACCAGGGAATAGAGCGTCGCCGCATTGCTCGGGTGGAGGCGGATGCAGCCGTGGGAGGCCGGCGAGCCGAGCTGGTTGACGGCATAGCTGCCGTGGATCGCATATCCGCCCCGGAAGAAGATCGAGTAGGGCATGGGGGAATTGTAGTATTTACGGGAGAAATAGCTGCGGTACATGCGCTGCGGACGGTAGGAGCCGGTGGGGGTCACATAGCCGCGCCGTGCCGTGGAGACCGGCCAGGAATAAGACGGAATCCCGTTCACCGTCACGGTCATGCGCTGCGCCGAGAGGTCGATGCGCGCCACCACCGATGCGTGGGCGGCCGCCCCAAATCCGCACAGCGCCAGGGCGAGGCCGGCCAGGCCGAGCAGACGAAGTAAACCGGCTCCGTGTCTCATGTGTTTTCCCCTTCCCCTCGGTCAGAAATACTGGCCAATGCCTGCCGGGCGCAACCTTTGCGTTTCGGCCGCGGCGATGCGAGCACCGCGCGCGGCCCTGCTCGGGCGAGCGCGGCCTTTGCCGCGCTTGACTTCGCGGGCGAAACGCGCGCTTTCGGGCAAACGCGGAACGGAGATCAATCCATGGTGATGATGCTGCTCGGTCTTGCCCTGTTCGTCGCCACGCATGTGGTGGCGAGCCTGAGGGGGCTCCGGTCGGATCTCATCGCCCGTTTGGGGGAGGGGGCCTACAAAGGGTTCTTCTCGCTGCTTGCCGCCTCCGGCGTGCTGCTGACGGCCTACGGGTTCGAGCTGTGGCGCGCCGCCGGCTCGGCGCTGATCTGGGACCCGCCCCAGGCGCTGCGCCACCTCGCCATGCTGCTGCTCCTTCTCGCCGCCATCGCCGCGGTGGCGTCGTTCGTGCCCAGCCACATCCGGGCGGTGCTCAAGCACCCGCTGCTGGTGGCAGTGAAGACCTGGGCGCTGGCCCACCTCCTGGTGAACGGCGACGCCGCCTCCATGGTGCTGTTCGGCGCCATTCTCGCCTGGGCGGTCTATGACCGCATCTCGCTGAAGAAGCGGGGCGCGCCGCTGCCGGTGGCGCCGAAGGGGTGGGGCGGGGACGCGCTGGCGGTGGGCTTGGGGCTGGTGCTCTTCGCCGCTCTCGCCTACCTATTCCATCCATACGTGATCGGCGTGCCCGTGATGGGCTAGCAGCCGACGCCCGCCAAGAAGGCGCTCCACGAAGCCAGGGGGCTTGCAACCGCCCACGAGACGAGGAAACCCATGTCCAGCCAGGCCGAAGCCCGCCGCATCACGGCGCCCCAGATCCAGGCCCGCAAGGGGGGCGATCCCATCGTTTCCCTGACCTCCTACCACGCCCATACCGCGCGCCTGCTCGACAATCACGTGGACGTGATCCTGGTGGGCGACAGCCTCGGCATGGTCATGCACGGGCTCGAGACCACCGTGCCGGTCACGGTGGAGATGATGATCGTCCACGGCCGCGCCGTGATGCGCGGGACCAAGCGCGCGCTGGTGGTCGTCGACCTGCCGTTCGGCAGCTACGAGGCGAGCCCCACCGAGGCGTTCCACACCGCCGCCCGCATCCTCAAGGAGACCGGCGCCGGCGCGGTGAAGCTCGAAGGCGGGCGCCGCATGGCCGAGACCGTGCGCTTCCTGGTGGACCGCGGCGTGCCGGTGATGGGCCATGTGGGCCTGACGCCCCAGGCCATCAACACGCTCGGCTCGTTCAAGGCGCGCGGCCGCGACGACGCCGAGGCCTCGCTGATCCTCGACGACGCCCGCGCCATCGCCGAGGCGGGGGCCTTCTCCATCGTCGTGGAGGCGGTCGCCGAACCGGTCGCGCGCCGCATCACCGCGGAAGTTGCCTGCCCGACCATCGGCATCGGCGGCTCGCCGGCCTGCGACGGCCAGATACTGGTGCTGGAGGACATGCTCGGCCTCGGCGAGCGGGTGCCGAAGTTCGTCAAGAAGTACGCCAATCTCGGCCCCGACATCGAGAAGGCCGTGGCGGCCTACGCCCAGGAGGTGCGCGAGCGCGCCTTTCCGGGGCCGGAGCACGTCTACGGCCCGCGCCTGGTCCAGAAGTCCGCCAAGGCCTCCTGAGGTGCCGGCGGGGAAACGGGGGCGCCGCGGCGCCCCCGCCTGGGCGTGCGCCGTCCTCCTGTCCGCGCTGCTGCTCGGCCCCGCGCCGGCGCGGGCGATGGAGGAGTGCTTCCTCGTCACCGATCTCGACACCGGCCGGGTGCTGGCGAAGCAGGGCCTGTGCGCGACCCGCCATTCGCCCGCCTCGACCTTCAAGATCCCGCTGTCCCTCATGGGCTTCGACGCCGGCATCCTGAAGGGCGCCGGCCAGCCCGTGCTCGATCCGCCCCCGGGCGCCGACACCTCCCGCGCGGTGACGCGCGGACCGCAGACGCCGCAGAGCTGGATGCGCAATTCGGTGGTCTGGTACTCGCAGGTGCTGGCCCGCGAGCTCGGGCCGGAGCGCATCAAGGCGTATCTGGACGGCTTCGCCTACGGCACCTTGAACATCTCCGGCACCCCGGGCCGGGCGGAGCCGATCGCCCATTTCTGGCTCTCCTCCTCGCTGCGCATCTCGCCGCGCGAGCAGGTGGACTTCCTGCGCCGCATGCTGAAGGGCGAGCTCAAGGTCTCGGAGAAGGCCGTGACCGAGACCATGGCCCTGCTCGCCCAGGAGGAGCAGCCGGCCGGCTGGCAGCTGTTCGGCAAGACCGGCACCGGCTCCTCGCCCGGGGCGGACGGCCTGCCCGATCCCAACCGGCCGCTGGGCTGGTTTGTCGGCTTCGCGCAGAAGGGCGGCCGCACGGCGGTGTTCGCGCGCTTCATCTCGCTCGACCAGAAGGGCGAGGAGGGCCTCGGCGCCATGGCGCGCCGGCAGGCCGTGGGCGCGCTCGCGCCGGTCCTCGCAGCCCAGCAATAAAGGGAGGAGATCCGGGCGCCCGATCGCCCCGCACGCCGAAATAAGAGGAAACGCCCCGAAACAAGAACAACGAGGGAGGCGGCCATGAGCGAAGAAGCCGTCGCAGAACATAAATTCGCCGGTCCCCCCGGCACCGCCCGGCTGCCCGTGTCGGTGCCGCTGTCGGCGCTGGTCGCCGCCCTGGTGGGCGCGGGCGGAACGCTCGCCGTCCTGCTGTCGGCGGCCAAGACGCTCGGCGCCACGGAGGCCGAGACCTCGTCCTGGGTCTGCGGCGTGTTCCTCGGCGTCGCCGTCACCAGCGCCTATCTCTCGATCCGCTACCGCATGCCGATCGTCACCGCCTGGTCGACGCCGGGCGCGGCGGTGATCGCCGGCTTCGCCCAGGGCGTCACCATGCCCCAGGCGGTGGGGGCCTTCATCGTCGTCGCGCTCCTGACGCTGCTGTGCGCCGCCCTGCGCCCGCTGGCGGGCCTGGTCGCGCGGCTGCCGTCGGGCATCGCCGCCGGCATGCTCGCGGGGGTGCTGCTGCGCTTCGTCGCCGGCATCGCCGAGCAGGCGGTGGTGAGCCCGCTGCTGGTGCTGCCGCTGGTGGTGCTGTTCCTCGCCATGCGCCCGTTCGCGCCGCAGCTGGCGGTGATCGCGGCGCTGGCGGCCGGCCTCGCCTTCGCGCTGGCGCTCGGCGCGCCGCTGCCGGCGCTCGGCGATCTTTCGTTCTCGCGCCTGGTTCTCATTCCGCCGGAGTTCGATCTCGGCGTTCTCGCCAGCCTCGGCCTGCCGCTGTTCGTCATCACCATGGCGTCGCAGAACCTCACCGGCTTCGCGGTGCTCAAGGCCTATGGCTATCCGCCGCCGGCGCGCGCGATCCTCGCCTCCACCGGGCTCGCCTCCCTGGTGACGGCGCCGTTCGGCTCGCTCACCGTCAACCTCGCGGCCATCGTCGCCGCCATCTGCACCAGCCCGGAGGCGGACCCGAACCCGGCGACGCGCTGGCGCACCGGGCCGTTCTACGCCTTCTTCTATTTCCTGCTGGCGCTGGCCGGCGCCTCGATGGTGGCGGTGTTCGCGGCCCTGCCGCCGGCGCTCATCGCCACGGTGGCGGGTCTTGCGCTCCTGTCGCCGCTGACCGGCGCGCTCGCCGCCGCCATGGTCGACGACAAGCACCGGCTCGCGGCGGTGGCGACCTTCGCCACCACGGCATCCGGCGCCTCGGCGTTCGGTCTCGGCGCGCCGGTGCTCGGCCTTGCCGCGGGCCTGGCGGTGGCCGGTTTCGCGCGCCTGCGCTCTTGACCCGGCGCGGGTTTGCCACGATTGAGCCGCACGGATACGTTACCCGCCCCTTTCGGCGCCCCTGACGGGCGCGCCGGCGCCAGAGAGCCGCGAACCGCTGATGACCGACATATTTCACGAGATCGAGGAAGACCTCAGGCGCGACCGCCTGCGCAAGCTGTGGGACCGCTTCGGCAACTACCTGATCGCGCTGGCGCTGCTCATCGTCGCCGGCACCGCCGGCTGGAGCGGCTGGAAATACTGGCGCGAGCAGCAGGCCTTCAAGGCCAGCGCCGCGTTCGAGGCGGCCTCGGAGCTCGCCGCCTCTGGCAAGTTCCAGGAGGCCGAGTCCGGCTTCCAGGCGCTGGCCAAGGATGGTCCCGAGGGCTATGCGGCGCTCGCCGGCTTCCGCGCCGCCTCGGTGGCGGCGCAGATGGACAAGGCCAAGGGCATCGCCGCCTTCGATGCGCTGGCCGCCGACGCCAGGCTGCCGGCGGCGCTGCGCGACGTGGCGCGGGTGCGCGCCGGCCTGATCCTGGTCGACACCGGCACGCCTGACGAGGTGCGCCAGCGCGTCGGCGCGCTCGCCGCCGGCACCGGGGCGCTGCGCAATTCCGCCCGCGAGGCGCTCGCGCTCGCCGAGCTGAAGGCCGGTAACGCCGCCGCCGCCAACAAGCTCGCCACCGAGATCACCGAGGATGCCGAGGCCGCCGGAGGCGCGCGCTCGCGCGCCGAATTGATCCGCCGCCTCACCGCCTCGGCGGTGCCGCCCCCCGCCGCTCCCGCCGCGCCAGCGGCGAGCCCGGCGACCCAGTGACGGAGTGCCCATGGTGAAAGCCGACCTGCGCCTCGTGCGCCTCGCCTTGGCCGCCGGCCTCGCGCTGTCGGTGTCCGGCTGCGAATCGATGGAGAAGTTCAACCCCTTCGTCGAGAAGGAGCGCCCGCTGCCGGGCACGCGGCAGAAGGTGTTCCCCGAGGGCGTGCCGGGCGTCGACTATTCCGCCGCGCCCTCGCAGCCGAGCAACTCCAACGCGGTGCTCGACCGCCTGCCGGACCCCTCGGCCAAGCCGGGCCAGCCGGGCCAGCAGGCCAACTGACCGCGCGGCGGCCGCATCGGCGGCCGCCTCCTCCTGCCAGCCCCCGCACGCCCGAGGGGCGACGAGCCGAACCCATGTCCTTCACCCTCGCCATCGTGGGCCGGCCCAATGTGGGCAAGTCCACCCTGTTCAACCGCCTCGTGGGCAAGAAGCTCGCGCTGGTGGACGACCGGCCGGGCGTGACCCGAGACCGGCGCGAGGGCGAGGCGCATCTCGGCGACCTTACCTTCCGCATCGTCGACACGGCGGGCCTGGAGGAGGCGGACCCCGGCAGCCTCGAAGGGCGCATGCGCGCCCAGACCGAGACCGCCATCGCCGACGCCGACGCCATCCTGTTCATGATCGACGCCCGCATCGGCCTGACACCCGCCGACCGCGCCTTCGCGTCGCTGGTGCGCAAGTCCGGCAAGCCCACCATCCTGGTCGCCAACAAGAGCGAGGGCCGGGGCGGCGAGGCTGGCGCGCTGGAGGCGTTCGCGCTCGGCCTCGGCGATCCGATCCCGCTCTCCGCCGAGCACGGCGAGGGCCTCTCCGAGCTCTATGACGCCCTGCTCGACGCGCTTCCCGAGCAGACCGCCCTTGCCGAGGACGAGCCGGAGGAGGATGAGCCCCCGGAGGCCGAGGACGAAAAGCCGAAGCGTCCGATCAAGGTGGCGGTGCTGGGGCGGCCGAACGCCGGCAAGTCCACGCTCATCAACCGCCTGCTGGGGGAGGACCGCCTGCTCACCGGCCCGGAGGCCGGCATCACCCGCGATTCCATCGCCGTGGAGATGGAGCACAAGGGCGTGAAGCTGGAGGTGTTCGACACCGCCGGCCTGCGCAAGCGCGCGCGCATCGACGACAAGCTGGAGAAGCTCTCCGCCGCCGACGGCCTCAGGGCCATGAAGTTCGCCGAGGTGGTGGTGGTGCTGATCGACGCCACGCGCCCGTTCGAGGAGCAGGACCTGCGCATCGCCGACCTGGTCGAGCGCGAGGGCCGGGCGCTGGTGATCGGCTACAACAAGACCGATCTCGTGCCGCGCGGCGGCCTCGCGGCGAAGCTGCGCGAGCAGGCGGACCACCTCCTGCCGCAGATCAAGGGCGTGCCCATCGTCGCCCTGTCCGGCCTCACCGGCCACGGGCTCGACAAGCTGGTGGAGGCGATCGTCACCGCCCACAGGCGCTGGAACAGGCGCATCGCCACCAATCCGCTCAACCGCTTCCTCCAGGAGGCGACGGACGCGCACCCGCCGCCGGCGGTTTCCGGGCGCCGGGTGAAGCTGCGCTACATGACCCAGCCCAAGGCACGCCCGCCCTCTTTCGTGCTGTTCTGCTCGCGCGCCGACGCGGTGCCGGAGAGCTATCTGCGCTATCTCTCCAACGGCCTGCGCGAGGCCTTCGACCTGCCCGGCGTGCCGATCCGCATTACCTTGCGGGAGAAGGCGAACCCCTACGCCGATTGAGCGCAATGGGCGCCTCGGGTTAGATTCCCCACGCAGATTCGCCGCCGGCTCCGGCGGCGGTCCGGTGCGGGGAGCCCCATGGCCTTTGATATCGACGCCGGCCGACGCCGGACCCTCAAGCTCGCGGGCCTGATCGCCGCCGGTGCCGCGCTCGACGCGCTGCTGCCGGCCATGGCGGCGGACGATCCGGACCTGGAGGCCATCAAGGCGCTGAAGCCGGGCCAGTTCGTGTGGCATCCCGAGCGCGCGCCGGACGGCTTCGTCGCCGTGGTGGTGAACCTCTCGGACCAGATGGCCTACGTCTACCGCAACGGCGTGCGGATCGGCGTCACCACCGTGTCCACCGGCAAGGAGGGCTACGGCACGCCCACGGGGGTGTTCACCATCCTCCAGAAGGACGTGGACCACCATTCCTCGCTCTATAACGACGCCTCCATGCCCTACACCGAGCGCCTCACCTGGTCGGGGGTGGCGCTGCATGCGGGCGGGCTGCCGGGCTATCCCTCCTCCCACGGCTGCGTGCACCTGCCGCTGGCCTTCGCCAAGCTGCTGTTCTCGATCACCCATCTCGGCACCACGGTGATCATCGCCGACAGCCATTCGGCGCCGCAGGACGTGCTGCATCCCGGCCTCGTCATGAGCGAGAACCTGGAGCAGCAGCTGGCGGTGGACGCCACCGGCCAGGGCGCCCCCCAGGACGGCCAGACGCCGCAGGCCGCGGGCGCCGCCGCGCCGCCGCCCGAGCCGGTGAGCATCGTCATCAGCGGCGCCGACAGGACGCTGATCGGCCTGAAGGGCGGCAAGCCGGCGGTGACGGGCCCGGTGGCCATCGCCGATCCCGGCACGCCGCTCGGCAACGTGGTCTATGTGCTGGTGGCGGCGGCCCCCGGCCAGCCGGCGCGCTGGAACGCGGTGTCGCTGGAGGGCGGCGACGCGGTGGCGGGCGCGGCCCAGCGCACCCTGTCGCGCATCACCCTCGACACCACCATCAACCAGCAGGTGGCTTCGCTGGTGGCACCGGGGGCGACGCTGTTCATCACCGACCTGCCGGCCCATCCGGACACCCGCTCCAACCAGGACTTCGTGGTCCTCACCCACAGGGCCGCCAGCTGATGTCCCGGCTGGCGCGCGCCCCGGGCCGCCTGGCCCCCGGCCTGCTCGCGGCAGGGCTCTCGCTCCTACCCGCGGCGGGGGCAGCCCATGCCCAGGGAGCGCCGGCCGGCGCTCCCCCTGCCGTGCTCGCCGGCAAGCCGGCGAAGCAGCTGTTCGGCAGCGTGAAGGCGCCGGCGCCGCCCCCCTCGCGCGCCATCGGCTTCTATTCCAAGGGCTGCCTTGCGGGCGGCGTGGCGCTGCCGGCCACCGGGCCCACCTGGCAGGCGATGCGCCCGTCGCGCAACCGCAACTGGGGTCACCCGCAGCTGGTGGCGTTCATCGAGCGGTTCGCGAGGACGGTGCCGAAGGTGGTCTCCTGGAACGGCATCCTGGTGGGCGACCTGGCCCAGCCGCGCGGCGGGCCCATGCTCACGGGCCATGCCTCGCACCAGATCGGCCTCGACGCCGACATCTGGCTCACCCCCCATCCGGGCCGCGAGCTGTCCCGCGAGGAGCGCGACACCATGTCCGCCACCATCATGGTGCGCGCCGACCGGCTGGACATCGACCCCGCCAACTGGCGGCCCGACCACTGGAAGGTGATCCGCCTCGCCGCGCAGGACCCGGTGGTGGAGCGGGTGCTGGTGAACGCCGCCATCAAGAAGGCGCTGTGCCGCGAGGCCACCGGAAACCGCGCCTGGCTCGCCAAGGTGCGCCCCTATTGGGGCCACGACTTCCACATGCACGTGCGCCTCGGCTGCCCGGACGACAGCCCCAACTGCCGCCCCCAGGAGCCGGTGCCCCATGACGAGGGCTGCGGCGCCGCGCTCGACATGTGGTTCACCGATGCGGTGCTCCATCCCAAGCCGCCGAAGGAGCCGCCCAAGCCCGAGCGGCCCATGATGCTCGTCGACCTGCCGCCGGCCTGCACCGGCGTGCTGCTGGCGAAGTAGCAGGCGCCTCAGCGCAGCCGCTCGCGCATGGCGCGGTGGGTGGCGCGCGCGGCGAGGGCGCGCGGCGCGAAGCGGGTGGCGAACGCCAGCAGCCGGTTGGCGCCGCCGACCACCACCATCCCCTTGCCCGCCAGCATGGCGGCGACGCCCCGCGCCGCCACCTCTTCCGCGCTGGTGGAGGGGGCGCCGCGGAACAGCTCGGTCCGCGTCATGCCGGCGCGGGCGGCGAAGCCCGTGGGCGTCGGGCCGGGGCAGAGCGCGGTGACGGTGACGCCGCTGCCGGCGAGTTCCTCGGCGAGCGCCAGCGAGAAGGACAGCACATAGGCCTTCGAGGCGCCGTAGACAGCGGCGAGCGGCAGCGGCGCGAAGGCGGCTGTGGAGGCGACGTTGAGGACCCGGCCCGAGGCCCTTGTCCGCATGGACGGCAGCACGGCCGAGGTGAGGCGGGTGAGCGCCGCCACATTGGTGGCGATCATGCCGGCGCCGCTCGGCGGCGGCAGGTCGGCGAACGGGCCGTAATCGCCGAAGCCGGCATTGTTCACCAGGACGGCGGGAGCGAGGGCGGCGATCTCGGCCGCGAGAGCCTCGGTGGCGGCGGCGTCCGAGAGGTCGCAGGCGCGGGTGTCCACCACGACGCCGTGCCGGTCCGAGAGGTCGCGCGCCGCCGCTTCCAGGCGGGCGCCGTCGCGGGCCACCAGCAGGAGGCGGTGCCCCAGGGCGCCGAGCCGGTCGGCGATGGCGAGGCCGATGCCGGCATTGCCGCCGGTGACGACCGCGAGCGGGGCGGCGGGGGAAGAAGCCATTGCGGTCTCCGCGTGCGCGTGATTTCGGTCCGAGCGGGCGGCCGGCGCGACCGGGCTGCCCCACCGTTATCCGATTGGAACGGCGCCGGGGCCGTCGCGCAATCCCTCCCGCCGAAAGCAGCCCTTGCCTGCGGCCCGGCACCGTGCTGAGTGCCGCGACGGCTCCGCCCGCGCTTGCGCCGCGGCGCCGGCAAACCTGGAGCGCGATCCGATCAAATTGGATCAGTTTGATCGGTGAATCGCCCTCCAACTTAGATAGAGCACGCGCCGATCAGCTTGCGTTGCAAGCTGATCGGCGCGTGCTCTCGGGATCGATCGCCGTGCCGTCCGCCTTGCGCCTGCTGCCGCTTCTCTTCCTGCTCGCCGCGGTGGACGCCGCCCGTGCCGCGAGCGCGCCGCCCGCCTGCTTTGCGCCCGGCGCGCTCGCCGCGCGGCCGGGGGAGGAGATCGTCCAGCCGCGCAAGGGCGCCGTCGCGCTGCCGGACCGGGTGCTGGCCGCCGTCCGGCCCGTGCCGACACCGCTCGCCGGCGCCATCCGGCGCGTCGACCTGCCGGCCGGCGTGAAGCTCGTCGCCCTCACCTTCGATCTGTGCGAGGCCGGCGGCGAGGTCTCCGGCTATGACGGCGCCATCTTCGATTTTCTGCGCCAGGAAGGGGTGCCCGCCACCCTGTTCGCGGGCGGCAAGTGGATGATGACCCACAGGGAGCGGGCGACGCAGCTGATCGCCGACCCGCTGTTCGAGACCGGCAACCACACCTGGTCCCACGCCAACCTCACCGTGCGCGGCGGCGCCGAGATGCGCCAGCAGGTGGACGACGCCGACATCGCCTATGCGGTGCGCCGCGCGGACGCCGCCGCGCAGGGCTGCGCCGCGCCCGGCTCCGAGCGCACGACGCTGTTCCGCTTCCCCTATGGCTCGTGCAGCGCCGAGGCGCTCGCTTACGTGAACCAGACCGGGCATCTCGCCATCCAGTGGGACGTGGATTCCGGCGACCCCGCCTTCATCGGCGCCAGGGCGATGGCGGACCAGATGCTCGCCGCCATCCGCCCCGGCTCCATCGTGCTGATGCACGCCAACGGGCGCGGCAGGCACACGGCGCAGGCGATCCGGCTGCTGGTCCCGGCGCTGAAGGCGAAGGGCTACGGCTTCGCCACCGTCTCCGAGCTGATCGCCAGGGGGCGGCCGGTGATCGTGCCTACCTGCTATTCCATGCAACCGGGCGACACCAAGGCCTATGACGACGCCGCGCGCCAGGGCCGGCGCGTGCTCTCCGTGCAGTGAGGCCGGCCGGGACGGTCCGGAGGACCCCTTTGACGGAAAGCTAAATCTCCGCTCTTTTGCATCCGCACGTCCGAAGGCCGGCCCCGTCTTCGGACCCGGATCGAGCCCCGGCGCGCCGCGCGCCCAAAGGACCACGCTTCGCCCATGACCATGCTGAAGGCCCGCGAGATCGCCCTCGCCTTGCGCGAGGAGCGCACGACCCCCGGTGACGTGCTGGAGACCTGCCTTGCCGCCATCGCCGAGCGGGATGCCGACGTGCGCGCCTTCTGCGCGCTCGACGTGGCGGCCGCGCGCGCCAGGGCGCAAGGCGCAGCGTTCCCGGGCACGGCGCTGGCCGGCCTGCCGTTCGCGGTGAAGGACATCATCGACACCCGCGACCTGCCCACCGCCTATGGCAGCCCCATCTTCGCGGGCTACCGGCCGCGCGCGGACGCCCCGGTGGTCGGCCAGGCGCTGCGCGCCGGCGGCCTTCTGCTGGGCAAGACCGTGACCACGGAGTTCGCCTTCCTGAAGCCTTCCGAGACCCGCAACCCGCGCCGGCTCACCCATTCGCCCGGTGGCTCCTCCTCGGGTTCGGCGGCGGCGGTGGCGGCGGGCATGGTGCCGTTCGCGCTCGGCACCCAAACCGGCGGATCGGTGGTGCGCCCGGCCTCCTATTGCGGCGTCACCGGCTACAAGCCCACCTACCGGCTGCTGCCGGCGCTGGGCATGAAGACCTTCTCCTGGCACCTCGACACCATGGGCCTGTTCGCGGCAGGGGTGGAGGACGTGGCGTTCGCGGCCTCCGCGCTCACCGGGCGCGACCTCTCGATCGAGCGCCTCGGCACGGCGCCGCGCCTCGGCGTGCTGGCGACGGCGCGGGACGCATCGGCGAGCGCCGACGCCCATGCCGCGCTCGCCACCGCCGCGCGGGCGGCGGCTGCGGCGGGCGCCCGCGTCGTCCCCATCACCCTGCCGGAGGAGCTGGAAGCGGCGGACGCCGTGCACGGCACGATCCAGGACTTCGAGGCCGCCCTGGCGCTGATGGACGAGTTCACCCACCACCGGGGCCAGCTTTCCGACGGGCTTCGGGCGCACCTGGAGAAGGCGTCCGCCATCACGCCCGAGGCCTATGACGAGGCGCGGCGCATCGGTAAGCGCGGGCGGCATGTGCTCGGCACCCTGTTCGGGGAGGTGGACGCGCTGCTCACTTTCTCCGCCCCCGGCACCGCGCCGGAGGGCTTTTCCTCCACCGGATCGCCCATGTTCAACCGGCTGTGGACGCTGATGGGCTGCCCGACGATCAACATCGCTGGCCTCACCGGCGCCGACGGGCTGCCCATGGGCGTGCAGCTCGTGGGCCGTTTCGGGCGCGATCGGGCCGCCTTGACCCTCGCGGCCCTGGTGGAACGCGCCATCGTCGGTTGAAATAACGTATGCCAGAAAGTCGTCCCGTGCGCCGCACGCACGGAATAAGGTGAAATTCTGGCGTTACTTGGCAGCCGGCAGATTTTGCGATGCAACGAGAAGTAATGCGGCGCAGCACATTTCAGGTCTTTTCAGGGTCGCGCGCTTTGCTAGGTTTCCCCGCGAGGTCGATCATGCGGGGAGCAACCGGTGACGGTGACGCAGGTCCTGACGCTCCTGAAAGTTGGCACCGCCCTCGCCTTCATTGGCGCGGTGCTGCTGGGGATGACGTAGACGCGGCACGGCCGGCCTCAGCGCGGGGCCCCAAACAACAACACAAGGGAAGGTCGGGTCGACCCACGCGGCGCCGGGGAGGGCAACCTCCCCGGCGTTCGCGTTTCCGCCGCCGCCGGCCGGCAGCCCGACCGGCCTTGACCCGGCGCGCCGCGGCGGGCAGGTTGCCGGCCGGTCTTTCGGGGCGTGCGCGCTGGCGCGCGGGCCTCAGCGCAGGTTCAGGAGAGGTTCATGGCCGGTTCGGGCGGCAGGTTTCTGACGGTGGCGAGCGCCGCCACGCTCGTCGCCACCGAGGCGATCGCCACCGCCGTCGCCGCCGGCTGGGCACTGGCGGGCCTGTTCCACCTGGGCGACATCGGCGAGTACGCGCTCATGGCGCTGTTCACGGCCGTGGCCCTCTATGCCTCCTGGATTTATCTGCGCAAGGCCACCGCTGCCGAGGCCTCCCTGCCGCACTGACGCGGACGGCACGCCTCAGGGCCGCCAGCGCGTCACCACCTCCTCAAGCGCCGGCCGCTGCCGGTCCGGCGGCGCCTCGGCCGGGCTGCCGATGTGGATGAAGCCCGCCGCCTGCTCGGTCGCGCCGATTCCGAGGAGCGCCGCCGCCGCCTTGTCGCGGCCCGGCCATTTCAGCAGCCACTGGGCGCCGAACCCCAGCGCCGTGGCGGCGGAGATCAGGTTCATGGCCGCCGCGCCCGCCGACAGCACCTGGTTGAGCACCGGGATCTTCGCCGCCGGGTCCGGCCGGCTCACCACCACCACCGTCACCGGCGCCCGCAGGAGATAGTCGCGCCACATGTGGCGCTTGTCGGCGGCGAGGTCCGGGTTCTGCGCCAGATAGAGCGCGTCGAGCCGCTCCCCGGCCGCGCGCCTCGCCTCGCCTTCGAGCACGATGAAGCGCCACGGCACGAGGCGGCCATGGTCCGGCACCCGCGCGGCGATGGCGAGCATGCGCTCGAGCGCCGCGTTGTCCGGGCCGGGCGGCACCAGGGCGCGCAGGGGCAGGGAGCGGCGGCGCTCCAGCAAGGCCAGCATCTCGGCGCTGCTGGGCGCCGGGATGGGCGGCGGGGGCGGCGCGTCGGCCGCCCGTGCGGGCGCGCCATGGTGGCGCCCGCTCCCGGCGTCGGGGGCGCCGGCCTGCGCCGAAGCCGCGGCGTCCGGAGGGCGGGCGGCCATGCCGGGCGCCGCCTCAGGCCTCGGCCTTGATGCGCGCCAAGGCGAGCGCCTGGTCGATGTTGGCGACAAGGTCCAGATGGGCGCCCGGCACGCCGTGGGCCATCTTCTCCAGCACCGTGCGCGGCTGGCCCTTGAGGCCCGCCACCACCAAAGCGGTGCCGCCGCCGGCGCACTGGCGCGCGAAGTTCGACAGGGCGTTGACGCCGGTGGCGTCCATCATCGGCACGTCGGTCATGTCGAGCACGAACACGCGCGGCGCCTGGCCGATCTTCTCCAGCACCTCCGAGAAGCGGGCCGCGGCGCCGAAGAACAGCGGGCCGCTGACCTGGAAGATCTCCACCCCGGCCGGCAGGTTGCCGCGGGCGTCGTGCTCCTCGCCGGTGCCGAACTCGGCCTGGGCGACGGTGGCGGTCTCCGCCATGCGGTGCATGAACAGCACCGCGGCGAGCACCACGCCGGTGGCGATGGCGACCGTGAGGTCCACCGCCACCGTGAGGATGAAGGTGGAAAGCAGCAGCACCCGGTCGCCGACCGGGGCCGACATGAGATGGCGGAAGCGGTCCACCTCGCTCATGTTCCAGGCCACCACCATGAGGATGGCGGCGAGGCTCGCCAGCGGGATCGAGGCGGCGAGCGGCGCCAGCGCCAGCATCACCACCAGCACGAACACCGCGTGCAGCACCCCGGCCATGGGCGAGCGGGCGCCGGCGCGGATGTTGGTGGCGGTGCGGGCGATGGCGCCGGTGGCGGGCAGGCCGCCGAACAGCGCGGAGGCGGCGTTGGCGACGCCCTGGGCGACGAGCTCGGCGTTCGGCCGGTGGCGCCCGCCGGTCATGCCGTCCGCCACCACCGCCGAGAGCAGGCTCTCGACCCCGGCGAGGAAGGCGATGGTGAACGCGCTCGGCAGCAGCTCCCACATGCGGGCGAGCGACAGCTCGGGCAGATGCGGCGCCGGGATCGAGCCGGAGATGCCGCCGAAGCGCGAGCCGATGGTCTCCACCGGCAGGCCCAGCAGCGGCACGATGAGCGCCCCCGCCACCACGGCGATGAGGAAGCCCGGAACCTTCGGCGCCACCTTGCGCAGCACCAGGATCAGCGCCAGCGCGCCCACCGAGAGCGCGGTGGTGGCGAGCGACAGGCCGGGCGCCGCCTTGAACATGGCGATCCACTTGTCGAGGAACTCGGCCGGGACCTGCTCCATCGGCAGGCCGAGGAAATCCTTCACCTGGCTGGAGAAGATGATGACCGCGATGCCGGCGGTGAAGCCCGTGACCACCGGCTCGGGGATGTAGCGCATGAAGTTGCCGAGCTTGGTGATGCCCGCCACCAGCAGCATCGCGCCCGCCATGAGGGTGGCGATCAAAAGTCCGTCATAGCCATGGTGGGCGATGACGTTGAACACCACCACCACGAACGCGCCCGTGGGGCCGCCGATCTGGTAGCGGCTGCCGCCCAGGGCGGAGATGAGGAGGCCCGCCACCACCACCGTCACGAGGCCCTTGTCGGGGGAGGCGCCGGAGGCGATGGCGAGCGCCATGGCCAGCGGCAGGGCGACGATGGCGACGGTAAGCCCGGCAACCGCGTCGGCGCGCAGATCGGCAAGGCCGTAGCCCTGCATGAGGGTGGTGACGAGCTTGGGCACGAAGCCGTCGCGCCGGTGCTGGGGGACGGGCTTGCGGGCGGGCGCCGTGTTGGCGGCAAAGGTCATGGGCTGCCTCGTTGCGCAGCGGTCTCGGAAGATCGGGGCCGAGCGAAGATGTGAATAAGCCGGCAAACTTTCCGGAATACGATCGGCGCGAAGCACGCCGAACATTCATGTACCAAAAGGAAGCGGAACTGTGTTAGTGTCCTTTTCGGCCGGCAGTGTGCGCAGGCGCTGAGTTTGGGCGCTGCAAGCCGGCCATGTCCATTAGGCTGCGAGGCAAGAAGCGGGTGGTGGGGTTTGAGCGTTACGCGAAGGCGTCGTTGAAAGTCGCCGGAGAAGTGCAATCTAAACTGCACAATAGACGCATTTTAATCCCGCAGTGGTGGATGGCCCTTAGCCAGGATTGGCGACTGACCTTCAACGGAAATACACATGAGCCGTAACCGAGACTTCCGCGAGCCGCGCCGCCGTGGCTTTGATGACGATTTTCAGCCGCCGCGGGATCGCGGATTTGGCGGGGACCGCGCGTTCTCTTCGCCGAGCAGCAGCTTCAGTGCACCGATGCCGTCGGGTCCGCCGATCGATGCGACGGTGAAGTGGTTCAACCCCGAGAAGGGCTTCGGCTTCGTCGAGCTGTCCGACGGCTCGGGCGACGTGTTCCTGCATGCCCGCGCCCTTGAGGCGGCGGGCCAGGAGAGCGTGCCTCCCGGCTCCAAGCTCTCGGTCCGCGTGGGCCAGGGCCAGAAGGGCCGCCAGGTCACCGAGGTCCTCGAGGTGGACACCTCCACCGCCGAGGCGGCCCCCCCGCGCCGCAGCTTCGGCGCCGGTCCCGGCGGCGGCGGCGCCCCCCGCATGGGCGGTGGCGGCGGCCCGCGTGCGGCCACCGGCCCCACCGAGGAGCGCGTCGGCACGGTAAAGTGGTACAATCCCGACAAGGGGTTCGGCTTCATCGCGGTGGAAGGCGGCGGCAAGGACGTGTTCGTGCACGTCACCGTCATCTCCCGTTCGGGCCTGAGCGATCTCGCCGAGGGCCAGCGCGTGGTGGTGCAGGTGGGCCAGGGGCCGAAGGGTCCCGAGGCGCGCGGCATCGAGCTCGCCGACTGAGCATCGCCTGACGCAGGCGTCTCCAGCCGGCCCGCACCGCGCGCCGGCTGGATTTTTTAACGTGCGCATTTTGGGCCGGCGCGCGGGACGGGGCGGATTCCGCGCGTGCCGGCTCTCCATCGCGACGCCCCGCGCGCCGCGGCTTGGAACGTGCGGCTTGGAGCACGCGCCGTTCCGCTTGCGCCCCAAGGGAATGGGAAACGCGTTCTCTCGAAGTCGGCGTTCTCTCGAAGTCGGAGGGCGGTTCACCGATCGGATCGAGTCAATTCGATCGGATCGCGCTCTGGAGCGGCGAAGCATCGTCGCAGCGAGATGTCGTCCAGCGAGACGTTGGAGCAGCGGGACGTCGGGGCGGGCGCGCCGCGGGCTGCGTCCGCTTCTGTCATTTATGGGAGTTCACCTGCAAATGCCGCAACAGGCAGCGGCCGATCTGGCCGGCCTTCTCGATCGGCTGAAATCCGCACAGCGCGATCTTCTCCTCACCGCCGCCAGGGGCTCGACGCTGCCGTCCGACGGCATGCTGCGCAAGATCTCGGAACTGGAAGGCGCCATCGCCGCCACCGAGGCGCTGATCCAGGAAGAGCAGCACGCCCGCCGCTGAGCGTTCGGGCGCTGGCGGCCGCGCGCCGCCAGGTGTGCCCGTGCCATCCCGGTCCTTGCCATCCCTGTCCGGCCCGCTGGCGCGCGCGCCGAACGGTGCGACCGGGCTTGGCTTGGCTCCGCCGCCTTCCGGCGGACCGGATGGCTTCTCAGCCGCTGCAGCGATCTCCGCGTCACGCCCCGGCTTGCCCAGGGCATCCACGTGGTCGCCTGCCCTGCGTTTCAGGCCTGATGGCCGCCCCGGCCGGGGCGTGGATCCCCCGGACGAGCCGTGGGACGACGGCGGCTTATGGGATGGCCGCCGGTCAGCCCTGCTCGGACATGAGGCGCGCCACCGCGCCGCGCAGCTCGGCGAGGCCGGCGCCGGTGTTGCTGGAGGTGGGATAGACCACCGGGAAGGCGGCCGGACGCTTCCGGATCTTCTCCTCGACTCCGGCGATCACGTGCGGCAGGGCCGTGGGCTTCACCTGGTCGGCCTTGGTGAGGACGATGGCGTAGGACACCGCCGCCTTGTCGAGCAGGTCCAGTATCTCCTCGTCCACCGGCTTGATGCCGTGGCGGGAATCGATCAGCACGAACACCCGCGCCAAGTTCACCCGCCCGCGCAGATAGGCGCGGATGGTGTGGGTCCAGGCCTCTACCTTCTCCTTCGGCGCCTTGGCGAAGCCGTAGCCCGGCATGTCCACCAGCGTCAGCTCGGGGGAGGCGCGGAAGAAGATCAGCTCCTGGGTGCGCCCCGGCGTCACCGAGGTGCGCGCCAGCGCCTTGCGGCCGGTGAGCGCATTGACCAGCGAGGACTTGCCCACGTTGGAGCGGCCGGCGAGCGCGATCTCCATGCCCTGCATGGGCGGCAGGGTCTCGATGGTGGGCGCGGCCGAGATGAAGTCCCACGGCGCGGCGAACAGCAGCCGGCCCCGCTCGATGAAGGCGGCCGTGGCGGCGGCGTCCGCATCGTCCGGCGCGCCGGCGGCAGGAGCGGGAGGGCTTTTGGGTCGAGAGGTCATGCCCCGCTTATTCCCGAGCGCGCCGGCCAGCGCAAGCGCGCGTCCCCCGGCCACAGGCACGTCAGCGCCGTCCCCCACCCAGGAACGTCTCGACGAACCAGCGATCGAGCGTCATGGGCTCCTGCTGCGGCGCCTGGCGTCCCGGCATCTGGCCCACCACGGCGGGCGGTCGGTCGTCGGGCAGGCCCTCGGGCGGCAGGAAGCTGCCGCCGGGCTGGCCGTAGCCGATGCTGCCGAAGCCGGCGGACCTGAGCCCGCCCGGCAGCTCCGCCACCGGCGCGTTCTGGTGCGCGCTCTTCATGTAGCGGCTCCAGATCTCC
This sequence comes from Xanthobacter pseudotagetidis, assembly GCF_043194795.2. Taxonomy (NCBI): domain Bacteria; kingdom Pseudomonadati; phylum Pseudomonadota; class Alphaproteobacteria; order Hyphomicrobiales; family Xanthobacteraceae; genus Xanthobacter; species Xanthobacter pseudotagetidis. The sequence continues at coordinate 949,372 of NZ_CM195534.1, forward strand.
ACCGGCAGGTTGGCGCCCGAGGCCTTCTTGGTGGGCGAGGAATCGTCGTTGCCGAGCCACACCGCGGTGACGAAGCGCGCCGTGTAGCCCACGAACCAGGCGTCGCGGTAGTCCTGCGAGGTGCCGGTCTTGCCCGCCGCCTCCCAGCCCGGCAGATCGGCGCGGCGCGCCGTGCCCATCACCAGGGTCTGGATCAGCATGCGGTTCATCATCGCCGCATAGGCGCCGTCGAGCACCCGGCCCGGGCCGGAGGTGGCGCGCCGGTAGATCACCTTGCCGTCGGCGCCGCGCACCTCGTCGATCACATGCGGGATCACGCCGATGCCGCCGTTCGCGAACGGCACATAGGCGCCGGCGAGCTCCAGCACCGACACCTCGGAGGTGCCGAGCGCGATCGAGGGATTGGGATCGAGGTTGGAGGTGATGCCCAGCCGGTGAGCGGTCGCCACCACCGCCTTCGGCCCCACCTCCAGCGCGAGCCGCACCGAGACCGTGTTGAGCGAGAGCGCGAGCGCGGTCTCCAGCGTCACCGGGCCGCGATAGTCATGGGTGGAGTTCTCGGGCCGCCAGCCCTTGAGCTGGAGCGGCGCGTCGTCGCGCACCGTGTCGGGGCTGAGGCCGTGCTCCAGCGCCGTGAGATAGATGAAGGGCTTGAACGCCGAGCCGGGCTGGCGCTTGGCGGTCACCGCGCGGTTGAACTGGCTGTCCTCGTAGGAGCGCCCGCCCACCAGCGCCTTCACCGCCCCGTCCGTGTCGAGGCTGACCAGCGCCCCCTGGCCGACGCCGAACTTCGCCCCCGACTTCGCCAGCGTGTCCTCCAGCGCGCGTTCGCCCGCCTGCTGGAGCGCCGGATCGATGGTGGTGCGCACGGTCACGTCGCCGGCGACGTCGCCGGTGAACGATTCCAGCTGGTCCATCACATAATCGGCCACGTAGCCGCTGGAGCCGGGCGCCGTCGGCCGGGCGAGTTGCGCCGGGCGGGCCAGCGCCGTCTGGGCCATGTCCTTGGAGATCGCGCCCTGGTCGCGCATGGCGGCGAGCACCAAGGCGGCGCGCGCCTGTGCGCCCTTGAGGTTGCGGGTGGGGGCGAGGCGCGAGGGCGAGTTCACGAGGCCGGCCAGCATGGCCGCCTCGGCCAGCGTCACCTGCCGCGCCGACTTGCCGAAATAGCGCTGGGCGGCGGCCTCCACCCCATAGGCGCCGGCGCCGAAATAGACCCGGTTCAGATAGAGGTCGAGGATCTCGTCCTTGGAGTATTTCGCCTCCAGCCAGAGCGCCAGGACCAGTTCCTGGACCTTGCGGGAGGCGGTGCGCTCCTGGGTCAGGAACAGGTTCTTGGCCAGCTGTTGGGTCAGGGTCGAGCCGCCCTGGCGCAGCCGGCGCGAGGTGATGTTGGTGACCAGCGCCCGGGCGAGGCCCTCGGGATCGAGGCCGAAATGGCTGTAGAAACGCTGGTCCTCGATGGCGACGAAGGCCTTGGGCAGATAGGGCGGCAGCTCGCGGATCGGCACCGCCACGCCGCCCATGTCGCCGCGCGTCGCCAGCGTCTTGCCGTCGGCGGCGAGGATGGTGACGGTGGGCGGGCGCTTCGGCACCATCAGCGTGTGCATGGGCGGCAGCTTGGAGGCCTCGTAGGCCACGAGGCCGCCGAGCGCGATCAGCGCCCACAGGCCGAGCAGCGCGCCCCATTTGAACAGCCGCCAGAACAGCGGCGTGCGCCGCCGGCCCCGGCGCCGGTCGGCCTTGCGCGCGGGGGCGCTGGCGCGTTCCTCGCGCTGCTTGCGCTTGGGCGCGCGCGGCTCCTCCAGGATGCGCTCGGACGGGCGCTCGGCGCGGCGTTCCGCCTTTGCCGCCCGGGACGGCGCGCTCGGTCGGTCGCGCGGGTCGAGGCGGATGTCGAGCCCGCCCGCGCCGGCACCCCCGGCGCGCCCCATCACCGGCTCGCGCCTCATGCCGTCTCCGCCCCGTCCGCCTTTGGCCATCAATGAGACCTCTGCTGCGCCATGCCGTGTCGCCGAATCCTCCGCCCTTGCACCACCCAAATGGGCGCAAAGTGAGGAGCCGCGAGAGCGCGATCCGGGCTCCCCTGCGGCATGCTTAGGCCCTGCGGCATAAGAGCGGGTTAAGCCGGGTGAGGGCAGGGCGGCCCGCGCCGCCCACCGGCGTTCCCCCCTCACCCTGCCCTCTCCCCGGCGGGGAGAGGGGATGCCCCATGCGTGGCGGGGCTCCCCGGCAATCCCGTATTCACCCGTCAATTGGCGGGACGTCCCCGCGTGACAGGGCTCCCCCTCTCCCCGGTAGGGAGAGGGCCGGGGTGAGGGGGCGCCGCGTCGCAGAAGATCCCGTCATGCCGGAGATGAACGTCCTTCTCGATTCCCGCTCCAGGACCGCCCGGCCATGTTCTCGCCATGTCGCTCTGGTGCAAGGCATCCTTAAGGATTTGCTCATCGTCGTCGGGCATGCTCGGTGGACGGGGCGATGGTTCCGCGGCGCCCCTGCGGCGGGATGCGGGCTTGAGATCGGTGCCGGCTGCTTTATTGTGTCTGGTGCCGTAGAGACATCCCGCACGGATTCGCGGGGCTGGCGCGAGGGTCCGCCGTGATCGGTGCCAATCCGGTCAAGGCCATCCTTCGCGGGTTTGGAGCCGGCAGGCCGGCTCCGGGCAAGGGCGGTTCGCGTCCCCCTCGGGGGCCGGCCTCCCGCTTCGAGTAGCGAGGACCATGACGGCCTACGACTTCGACTGGGACGACGAGTCCGGCTACGACCTCTACGACGAGTCCCGCGAGGACGCGTACGGGGAGCCGCGGCGCCGCGCGCCCATGGCCCTGCTGGTCGGGGCCGGCGTGGTGCTGGCCGGCCTGGTTGGTGGTGGGGTATGGTTCGCCATGGCCCCGGGCGGCAAGCAGGATCGCCAGGCGGTCGCGATCGCCCCTCCCGCGCCGCCGGTGGTGCTGCGCACCCATTCCGGCCCGCGTCCGGGCGCCGATGGCGGCATTCCCTCGGCCGGGACCCTCTCCCAGGGCGAGGACTGGATGTTCGCGCCGGGCGTCGTCACCGGCGCCCGCGGCTTCGCCTCCTCCGCCGAGGCGCCGAGCACCAACATCGTCACCAGCAACACCAGCCCGGCGCCGCTGCCGCCGAGCAATCCCGGACGCCAGGCGGGCGTCTCCGCCCCCCTGCCGACGCCCAACCCGCTGTCCCGCGAGCGCGACGCCTATCCCATGGCGCGCGAGCGCGACACCTACGGCGAGCTCGCCCAGCGCGACGCGGACAAGGACCACCTGCCCTGGGTGAAGGCGGACGTGGCGCTGCCCACGGCCGGCAGCGGCTATGCGCTCTACGACATCGTCGGCCAGACCGTGTACATGCCGAACGGCGATCGCCTGGAGGCCCATTCCGGCTACGGCAAGATGTTCGACGACCCGCGCCACGTCTCCAAGCGCATGGTCGGCCCGACCCCGCCCAACACCTACAATCTCGCGATGCGCGAGGCGCTGTTCCACGGCGTCGAGGCGATCCGCATGCATCCGGTCGACAAGGACAAGATGTTCGGGCGCGACGGTATCCTCAGCCATACCTACCTGCTCGGGCCGCGCGGCGATTCCAACGGCTGCGTCTCGTTCAAGGACTACGATAAGTTCCTCGCCGCCTTCAAGCGCGGCGAGATCAAGCAGATGATCGTGGTGGCCGAGCTCGCCAACCCGCCGCCGCCCGCCAATCCGCTTCTCGCCTGGCTCAGCGGCAACAAGCGCTGAGCGCCGGCCCGGCGGGTTTCGGGCTGCTCCCCGCCCTGCCGCTCTTCCCCTGCGGCATGTATCGCGCCGGCGCGCGAGTGGTAATAAGGGGCGCCTGCGCCCCTCGACGCCTTGCGTCAACTCGCGCATAACTCTTGCCATGAATATCCAGCGCACCACCGCCCCCCGCGCGCCGCGGGCGCCGCGGACCATCGGCGAGCGTTTCGAGGGCAAGGCGCTCAAGGCCGAGATTCTCGACATCGCCCGCGCCCATCAGGGCCGCGACCTGGAATTGCGGCAGGCGGTCGTCACGCGCATGAAGCGGGCGCTTGCCGAAGGGCGCGCCGAGGCCGAGCGGCTGCTCATGGAGGAAGGCTGCGGGCGCTGCTGCGCCCAGCGCCTGTCCGCGCTCCAGGACGCCATCATCCAGGCCGCCTTCGAGGTCGCCACCACGCTGCTCTACCCCATGGACAACCCCTCGCGCTCCGAGCGCATGGCGGTGGCGGCGGTGGGCGGCTACGGGCGCGGCATGCTGGCGCCGGGGTCCGACACCGACATCCTGTTCGTCTTGCCCTACAAGCAGACCGCCTGGGGGGAGAGCGTGGCCGAGGCCATGCTCTACATGCTGTGGGACCTCGGCCTGAAGGTCGGCCACGCCACGCGCTCCGTCGATGAATCGCTCCGGCAGGCGCGCGCCGACATCACCATCCGCACCTCGATCCTGGAGGCGCGCTTCCTGGTGGGCGACAAGGCGCTGTTCGAGGACCTGGAGCGGCGCTTCGACAAGGAGGTGGTGGAGGGCACCGCCGCCGAGTTCGTGGCCGCCAAGATGGCCGAGCGCGAGGAGCGCCTGCGCCGCGCCGGCCAGTCGCGCTATCTGGTCGAGCCCAACGTCAAGGACGGCAAGGGCGGCCTCAGGGACCTGCACACGCTGTTCTGGATCGCCAAGTACGTCTACCGCGTGCGCGCCACCGGGCAATTGGTGGCGAAGGGTGTGTTCACCCGCGAGGAGGCGCGGCTGTTCACCCGCTGCGAGGACTTCCTGTGGTCGGTGCGCTGCCACCTGCACTTCCTCACCGGCCGCGCCGAGGAGCGCCTGTCGTTCGATCTCCAGCGCGATATGGCCGAGCGGCTCGGCTACACCGAGCATCCCGGCCAGCGCGACGTCGAGCGCTTCATGAAGCACTATTTCCTGGTGGCGAAGGACGTGGGCGACCTCACCGCCATCCTCTCCGCCGCCTTGGAGGAGCGCCACGACAAGCCGGTGCCGGGCCTCAAGGGCATGGTGCAGCGCCTGTCCGGCCGCTCGCGCAAGGCGGTGGCGCTCAAGGAGAGCGCCGACTTCATCGTCGACCACGACCGCCTCAACGTCGCCGACGACGAGGCGTTCAGGCGCGACCCGGTGAACCTGATCCGCCTGTTCCACATCGCCGACAAGCGGGACCTGGCGCTGCATCCCGACGCCATGCGCCTCGCCGCCCGCTCGCTGGCGCTGATCGACGCCGACCTGCGCGAGAACGCGGAGGCGAACCGCCTGTTCGTGGAGGTGCTCTCCTCGCGCAACGCGCCGGAGACGGTGCTGCGGCGCATGAACGAGGCCGGCGTGCTCGGGCGCTTCGTGCCGGAGTTCGGCAAGGTCGTCGCCATGATGCAGTTCAACATGTACCACCACTACACGGTGGACGAGCACCTGCTGCGCTGCATCGGCATCCTCTCCGAGATCGAGCACAAGACCAATCCCGAGAACGGCCTCGCCAACGAGCTCATGGCCACGGTGAAGAACCGGGCGCTGCTCTACGTGGCGCTGCTGCTGCACGACATCGCCAAGGGCCGCCCCGAGGACCACTCCGTCGCCGGCGCCCGCATCGCCCGGCGCCTGTGCCCGCGCTTCGGCCTCTCGGCGGTGGAGACCGAGACCGTGGCCTGGCTGGTGGAGCAGCACCTGGTCATGTCCACGGTCGCCCAGTCGCGCGACCTCTCGGACCGCAAGACGATCGAGAACTTCGCCGCCGTGGTGCAGAACCTCGAGCGCATGAAGCTGCTCACCATCATCACCACCGCCGACATCCGCGCGGTGGGGCCGGGCACCTGGAACGGCTGGAAGGCGCAGCTGCTGCGCACGCTCTATTACGAGACCGAGCCGGTGCTCACCGGCGGCTTCTCCGAGGTCGACCGCGGCAAGCGCGTCACCGCCGCGCAGGCCCAGTTCCGCCACGCGCTCGCCGACTGGCCGGACGAGAAGGTGGCAGCCTATGCGGCGCGGCACTATCCGCCCTACTGGCTGCGCGTGGACCTCGACACCAAGCTGATCCACGCCCGCTTCGTCGATGAGGCGGAGGCCGCCGGCAAGAGCCTCGCGGTGCATGCCGAGCTCGACGCGACGCGCGGCATCACCACGCTGATGGTGCTGGCGCCCGACCATCCCAAGCTGCTCTCGGTGATCGCCGGCGCCTGCGCCTCGGCGGGGGCGAACATCGTCGACGCCCACATCTCCACCACCACCGACGGGCTCGCGCTCGACACCATCTCCATCCGCCGCGCCTTCGAGCACGACGAGGACGAGCGGCGCCGCGCCGACAAGGTGAAGGACGCGATCGAGAAGGCGCTCGCCGGCGAGGTGCGCCTGCCGGAGGTGATCGCCCGCAAGCTGCCCAGGGGCCGGCGCACCTTCTCGGTGGAGCCGGAGGTGACGGTGAACAATTCCTGGTCCAACCGGCACACCGTGGTGGAGGTCTCCGGCCTCGACCGGCCGGGCCTGCTGTTCGAGCTCACCACCACGCTGTCGCGGCTGAACCTCAACATCGCCTCGGCGCATGTGGCGACCTTCGGCGAGCGGGCGGTGGACGTGTTCTACGTCACCGACCTCATGGGCGCGAAGATCACCGGCGCGGCGCGCCAGTCGGCCATCCGGCGCGCTTTGGTGGCGGTGTTCGAGGGCGCCAGCGACGACGAGGAGGCCCCGCGCCGCGCGGCGCGGGCGTGAGCCGGGCGCCCTCGCGCGCCGCCTGTGGGTGGTGTCTCAGCGTGAATCTCGCCCGGACCAACCTCCCTATCCGCTTGCGGGGGAGGGTTGCACGCGGCGCTGGGCCCGACATCGGGAATCATGCTGAGACGCCGTCCCGGTGCCGGACGAATTGCGCCGGCCCCGCCGCGCCCTATATGATGGCAGGCGCCCCGGCGTTTCCCTGTCCGTATCCGGCCCATGCCCGTGACTGAGCTTCCCTTCCTCGATATCGACGGCGATCCCGCGTCCACGCGCGTGGTGGTGGCCATGTCGGGCGGGGTGGATTCCTCGGTGGTGGCGGCGCTCTTCGCCCAAGCCGGCTATGACGTGGTGGGCGTCACGCTCCAGCTCTACGACCATGGCGCGGCGATCCACCGGCGGGGCGCCTGCTGCGCCGGGCAGGACATCTACGACGCCAGCGAGGTGGCGCGGAAGCTCGGCATTCCCCACTACGTGCTCGACTATGAGAGCCGCTTCAAGGAAGAGGTCATCGACCGCTTCGCCGCGAGCTATGCCTCGGGGGCGACGCCCATCCCCTGCGTCGACTGCAACCGCACGGTGAAGTTCCGCGATCTCCTTGCGACCGCCGGCGAGCTCGGCGCGGCGGTGCTCGCCACCGGCCACTATGTGAGGAGCAGCGCTTTGCCGGACGGCCGGCGCGCGCTGTTCCGCGCCGCCGAGGAAGGCCGCGACCAGAGCTATTTCCTCTACGCCACCACCGAGGCGCAGCTCGCCCGGCTGCGCTTTCCGCTCGGCGGGCTCACCAAGCCGCAGGTGCGCGCGCTGGCGGCCGGGTTCGGCCTCGACGTGGCCGACAAGCCCGACAGCCAGGACATCTGCTTCGTGCCCGGCGGCGACTACACCCAGGTGGTGGAGCGGCTTCGGCCCGAGGCGGCGGAGGCGGGCGACATCGTGCACCTCGACGGGCGCGTGCTCGGCCGCCACCGCGGCGTGATGCATTACACCATCGGCCAGCGCAAGGGCCTCGGCATCTCGATGCCGGAGCCGCTCTACGTGGTCGGCATCGATGCCGCCCTGCGCCAGGTGAAGGTGGGGCCGCGCGCGGCGCTCGCCGTGCGCACCATCCGCATCGCCGACGTGAACTGGCTCGGGGACGGGCGGTTCGAGGAGGCCTGCGCCGCGGGGCTGGAGGTGCACGTGAAGGTGCGCTCCACCCGCCCGCCGGTGCCCGGGCGCCTCGCTTTCGCCGGCGGCGTGCCGGTGGTGGAGCTGGTGGTAGGCGAGGAAGGCGTTGCCCCCGGGCAGGCTTGCGTGCTTTACGATCAGGGCTCCGGCGCCGCCCGCCTGCTGGGCGGGGGCACCATCGTCGGCGCAGAGCGCGGGGCGGGCGCGGTCGCGCAAGGGGCCGGGGTGTTGGCCGGAGTGTCGGCCCGGGTGTCGGCCTGAGCGGTGGCTTGAGAGGGGTTGGGGATGGCGGTCCAGTACGATCTCGAAGGCCAGAAGCGCGCCTATGCCAAATGGGCGCCGATCTACGACAAAGTCTATGTGAGGCTTCTGGCGGACGCCCAGCGCAAGGCGGCCCGGGCCGCGGCCGCCTGCGGCCCGCAGATCCTGGAAGTGGGCGTCGGCACCGGGCTGGTGCTGCCCTATTATCCCAAGGGCACCCGCGTCAGCGGCATCGACCTGTCGTTCGAGATGCTGCAGAAGGCGGTGGAGAAGAAGGTCATGCGCGGGCTCGACCAGGTCGGTCTTCTGGCCGCCATGGACGCCTGCCGCCTGGGCTTCGCCGACGCCACCTTCGATGCTGTCACGGTGCCGTTCGTCATCACCCTGGTGCCGGACCCCGAGGGCGCGCTCGACGAGATGCGCCGGGTTCTGAAGCCGGGCGGCGAGATCGTCATCGCCTCCAAGCTCGGCGCCGACGAAGGCCCTGCCATGCACATCGAGCAGGCGCTGGCGCCGCTGGTGAAGCGGGTGGGCTGGAGCATCGCCTTCAAGGCCGGCCGCCTCAGGGCCTGGGCCGCCCGCTACCCCGATATGGAGGTGGTGGAGATGAGCCCGGTGTTCCCGGTGGGCTTCTTCAAGCTGGTGCGCATCCGCCGCAAGGCTGCGGCCTGAGGGCGGGGGAAGGCTGGGCGGCGGCTCCGGCCGAGCCGTTCCGCTTCCCGTCTTCCTCCCATTTTCGCGCCATTCCCGCGTCAGACTTCTACTTGACCGGAGCATCCGACTTGGCGGCTGGAGCCGCGGCGGGCTCCTTGGGCGTTCCGGCCGAGCGGGAGGGCGACGGACAAGCGGCGTCGTGCCGGCGGCGCGCCGGTCGCCGCCGGCATGTCCTTCCGCGCCAGATCCGCCGGTCTTCTTTCCCTACCCCATCCACTTGCCACCCCTCCCTTGCGGGGAGGGGCAGGGGTGGGGGTGTCCGGGACAGGGTGGGGGTGCACGGAACATGTGGCGCCCTGTGCCGTCGAGCCCAAGCCGGCGTCGCGTCACCCCCGCCCCTCACCCGTCCCCGCAAGGAGGAGGGGAGGCGCCCGCGTTCAGGGCCCACGCAGGGCCGCGCACGTTGCGCGCCGCTATCCCTTGGCGTTCCTTGACAGCCAATCGCCCGCTCCCCTATATGCGGGCCTTCCCGCGCCGGCCCTGGGTCGGCGCCGTGGCAGCGTAGCTCAGTTGGTGAGAGCGCCGGATTCATAACCCGGAGGTCGGCGGTTCAAGTCCGCCCGCTGCTACCACTTGTTCAGCCCTCCGCATCCAGAACACCGTGCTCCGCGAGGAAGCCGCGCGTGGCCGCGCGCGCCTGCGCCGTGCGCCCCACCAGCAGGTGTCCGCCGGTCTCGAACACCAGCAGCCGCGCCCCGCCGATGCCCGCCGCCGCCCGCGATGCGGCAGGAAGCGTGTTGAAATGGTCGTCGCGCGCCGTGATGACCAGCGTCGGCGCGGCGACGCGCGCCAGCGGCAGGTCTTCCGGCATATGGGCGCTGTCGATGCGGATGCCGTCGGCGCGGGCCGAGAGCGGCGCGATCGCGGCGATGGTGGCGGCGATGCGCGCCCGCTCCTCCGCGTCCGCCGCCGCCAGCAAGTCCGGCGGCACGCCGACGAACCGCACCACCAGGCGGGGCGCGAGGCGGTTCAGCGCCCACCAGACGGCATCGCCACCCGCCTTCACCACCGCGAAGGCGAGGCGGCTGCCCCCTGTCGGGTCCACCGCCACCGGGCTTTCGGGCGCATGGAGCGCGGGAACCGCGAGGATCAGCGCCGACACCCTGTGCGGATGGCGCAGGGCGAGCGCGACGGCGGAGCGCGCCCCCGCCGAGAGGCCGAGCACGGTCGCGCGGGCGATGCCGAGATGGTCGAGCAGCGCGGCGTGGGCATCCGCCTGCGCATCGGCGTCATGTACCTGCGGCACCGGGGTGCGCAGGTAGCCGAAGCGGGACGGGGCGACCACGCGGACGCCGCCGCCCACCAGCTGGCCGGCGATCGCCAGCCCCTGGTCGAAGCCGCCGCCGGCGCCGTGGATGGACAGCAGCGCCGGGCCGGCCCCGGCGTCGGCATATTCCACCGGCCCGCCGGGCAGGCGGGCGACGCGGCTGCCGCGCGCGACCGCTTCCCGTGCCGCGTCCATGGCGGCGCGGAAACGCCGCGCCGCCATGGCGCCGGCAATGGCGAAAGCGGCGAGCGCGGCGAGCGTGAGGGAAAGGCCGGTCGGCATGCACGAGGCTCCCTGCCGCGCAGCCGGGCCGCCGCCCCGGGGCACGCGGCGCAGCCAGGAGGCGCGATCCGCGCGGATTGAAGCACACCGCGCGGCGCCCGCCGACACCCCGGCCATATGTCGCAGTGCGTGAATGCATACAATAATATAAATTGTATGTGTTGAAGGTCGGCTGGGGTCCTGGTCCTGGTCCTGGTCCTGGTCCTGGTCCTGGTCCTGGTCCTGGTCCTGGTCCTGGTCCTGGTCCTGGTCCTGGTCCTGGTCCTGGTCCTGGTCCTGGTCCTGGTCCTGGTCCTGGTCCTGGTCCTGGTCCTGGTCCTGGTCCTGGTCCTGGTCCTGCGGGCGATATGGAAAGCCGGAAGGCGCGGCCGCGGCCATCGCAGGACCGTCCCGGACGTCGGGCGGGATTCGGCCGGGAATTTGCGCCTGACCATGCGCGGACCGCGCGGGATTCGGGGCGGGATTTGGGATGTCGTCCCGCATCCGGGGCGCGGGTCGGGCGGGAAGGGTGATGAGATGAAGTCGGGTCCTTGGCCACCGCTGTCACCCCTGAAGACCGGCGTGCGCGGGCGCTGCCCGCGCTGCGGCGAGGGGCACCTCTTCCAGGGCTTCCTGAAGCTCGCCCCGCGCTGCGAGGTGTGCGGGCTCGACTACGGCTTCGCCGACCCGGCCGACGGCCCGGCCTTCTTCGTCATCACCTTCGGCTGCCTGCCCTCCACCATCTTCGCCATCTGGCTGGAGGTGGCCTATGGCGCTCCCTATTGGGTGCACCTCGTCACCACCCTGCCGTTCCTGCTCCTGACCTGCATCCCGCCCTTGCGGCCGCTGAAGGGATGGCTGGTGGCGAGCCAGTATTTCTACAAGGCCGAGGAGGGCCGCCTGGCCGGCCCGGCGCCGGGCGCGGCGGAGTAGAGCCCTGCGCGGGTCGCCGAAAGCGCTTGTTCATCAATAAGTTGTGGCGAGCCTACACGAGGTCGTAGGGCGGCGCCGCGCCGCCGAGGATCTGCGTCAGCTGCTCCAGCGCCTGGGCGAGGCGGGCCTTGTCCGGCAGGCTGCCGAGGGAGAGGCGCACCGCGTCCGGCACCGGCCCGCTCACGTGGAAGGCGTCCGCCGGCGCGACCCCGAGGCCGGCACGCCGCGCCGTCTCCACCAGCCGCAGCCGGTCCCATCCTTCCGGCAAAGGCAGCCAGACATGGAGGCCGAACGGGTGGGCCGCGGCGCCCGCGGGCAGCAGGCGCCGCGCCACCGCCTGCCGCGCCGCCGCCTCCTTGCGCACGCCGGCCAGGAGCGCCGCGGCGGAGCCGTCCCGGATCCAGGCGGTGACGAGCGCGCTCATCAGCGGCGCCGGCATCTGGTTGAGCGCCCGGAGCGCCCGCGCGAGGCGCCGCGCCGCCGCGGCCGAGGGCGCCACCGCGAAGGCGGTGCGCAGGCCCGGCGACAGCGCCTTCGACAGGGTGGCGAGGTGCCAGCTTCCCTCCGGCCGCAGCATCGCCAGCGGCGGCGGGGCGTCGCCCGCGAGGGGCCAGTAGGGGTCGTCCTCGATCACCGGCACGCCATGGGCGGCGGCGGTGTCCGCCAGCGCCCGCCGGCGGGCCTTCGAGAGGGTGCGCGCGGTGGGGTTGGCGATGGTCGGCACCAGATAGAGCGCCTTCGGCCTCAGGCGCCGGCAGGCCGCGTCGAGGGCGTCCGGGTCCATGCCCTCGCCGTCGCCGGCCACGCCCGCCAGCGCCAGGCCGAGCTGCGCCGCCGCGTTGCGCAGGCCGGGATAGGTGAGCGCCTCGGCGAGCACCGTGTCGCCCGGCCGCGCGAGGCTGGTGAGCAGCGCCGCGAGGCCCGCCTGGGCGCCGGGCGCGATGACGATGCGATCGGGATCGAGCACGCCGAAGGCCGGGGCGAGCCAGGCCGCGGCGGCGGCCCGCTCCGCCAGCGAGCCCGGGCCGGCATGGTAGGACATCAGCCGGTCGGCGCTGGAGCGGCGGATCACCTCGGCGAGGCCGTCGGCGAGCAGGTCGGCGAGGCGCAGGCCGGCCGGCGGCGGCGGGATGTTCATGCTGAGGTCCACCGGCGGACCCGAGCGGTCGCCGGCGGCGGAGACGAAGGAGCCGCGCCCGGTCACGCCCTCCAGCAGATGGCGCTGGCGCGCCTCCGCATAGGCGCGGGTGACGGTGGTGAGGTCGACCCCGAGCGCCTTGGCGAGGCTGCGCTGGGGCGGCAGGCGGTCGCCCGGCCGCAGCGCGCCGGCGGCGAGCCCGGCCTCGATGGCGCCGACGATCTGCAGATAGAGCGGTCCGCCGGCGGCGTCGAGGGCCGGCAGCCATGGCGGGACGGACCGCCCGGTCCGTCCCGTTTCCGCCTCGTCGTCCCCAGTCGCCCGCATCAACCCGTCCTTTCCTGCAACCCATTGGTTTAGCGTAGGTTTCCCCGCGTTGTCCCGACGCCGCCGCGACCGCCACGTCCCGCGGGACCGTAGCGTCCCGCCCATGTCGTCCGCCGCCCCCGTCCCGACCCCGCTGGTCCCGGCGGGACTTCGTCGTCCCGACCCCGTCGTCCCGGCGGGACTCCCGCGGTCCGGGCCCCGCTCGTCCCGGCGGGACTGCCGCGATCCCGGTCCCGCCGTCCGGCGCAACGGGCCGGCCCGCCGGGCTCCGCGAAGAAGCGGAATCGAGGCCGGATATTCGCCAAGATTGTATGGATCATCGCGCCTGAGCGAAAGGGTGCGCGGCCCGAGCCCCCGCCGGCGCGCCCACGCCCCCGCGCGGACCGGCCGTCAACCCTTCCCGCCCGCCAGCAGGGCCTCGACGGCCAGCATGTCGCGCCAGGCGAGGCGCTTGCCGGCGGGGGTGCGCAGCAGGTAGGCGGGGTGGAAGGTGGCGATGGCCTTTATGGTCCGCGTCCCGGTGTCATAGTCCACCACCCGGCCGCGCAGGCGGGTGATGCCCTCGGTGGTGGCGAGCAGCGCCTGGGCCGAGGGGCCGCCGAGGCACACCAGGACGTCCGGGTCCGCGAGCTCGATCTGCCGGGTGATGAAGGGCAGGCAGATCGAGGTCTCCTGCGGCGTCGGCGTGCGGTTGCCGGGCGGCCGCCAGGGGATGACGTTGGCGATGTAGGCGCGCGTCCGGTCGAGGCCGATGGCGCCGAGCATCAGGTCCAGGAGCCGGCCCGAGCGGCCGACGAACGGCAGGCCCTGCTCGTCCTCGTCGCGGCCCGGCGCCTCGCCCACGAACATGACCTTGGCTTGCGGGTTGCCGTCGGCGAACACGAGGCGGCTCGCGGTCTTCTTCAGCGCGCAGCCGTCGAACGCCTCCATGATGGCGCGCAGCGCCTCCAGGCTGCCGGCCTCGCGCGCCGCCTCGCGCGCGGCCATGGCGGCGGCGTCCGGCGCATGGGGGGCCATCTGGGGGGCCATCTGGGACGCGGCCGGATGAGGGGTGGCCGCGCGCGCGGCCGCCGGGCGGGGCGCGGCGCGGCCGCCCTCGCCGCCGGGGCCTGGAGCCGCGCGGCGGCCGGCATCCGGCGCTGCGGCCTCGGCCTCCGCCCGCCGCGCGGCGAGGCGCGCGGCCTCCGCGGCGCTCTCGGCGAACCGGTCCACCGGCGCCTCGCCCAGGGCGACGTCGACGCCTGCTTCCAGATGGAAAGCAAGGATGTCGTGCCAGTCCTCGTGCGATCGCTCGGCCATGGGGTTCCGCGGCGGTTGGGGTCCGCGCCTTCTCTAGCATGGATGGCGCCGGACCGCCCGATGCGCCATCCCCGTGAACTGCCGAATTGTTTTCGCGCCGCAACCGTGGAAGAACTCCAGGGAATGCGAGATGACATATAGGGGCTTGAGGGATGAGCGAGGCGGAGCTGCCGGAACGCGAGGGCATGGATTACGACGTGGTGGTGGTGGGCGCGGGGCCGGCGGGCCTTGCCACCGCCATCCGTCTCAAACAGCTCGCGGCCGAGCGCGGTTCCGACCTCGCCGTGGTGGTGGTGGAGAAGGGCTCGGAGGTGGGCGCCCACATCCTCTCCGGCGCCGTGATCGATCCCGTGGGCCTCGACGCGCTCCTGCCCGGCTGGCGCCAGGAGGCGGATGCCCCGCTCTCGGTCCAGGTGACCGACGACCGCTTCTATTTCCTCGGCCCGGCCGGCGGCATCCGCCTGCCCAACTTCGCCATGCCGCCGCTGATGGACAACCACGGCAACTATATCGGCTCGCTGGGCAACGTCTGCCGCTTCCTGGCGCAGAAGGCCGAGGCGCTGGGGGTCGAGATCTATCCGGGATTTGCCGCCGACGAGATCCTCTATGACGACAACGGCGTGGTGAAGGGCATCGCCACCGGCGACATGGGCGTGAACAGGGCCGGCGAGCCGAAGGCGGAGTTCACCCGCGGCATGGAGCTGCGCGGGCGCTACACCGTGTTCGCCGAGGGCGCGCGCGGCCATCTCACCAAGCAGCTGATCGCGAAGTTCGACCTCGACCGCGATGCGCAGCCGCCCAAGTTCGGCATCGGCCTCAAGGAGCTGTGGAAGGTCAAGCCGGAGAAGCACAAGCCGGGCCTGGTGCAGCATGCCTTCGGCTGGCCGCTCGACGGCAAGACCGGCGGCGGCGCCTTCCTCTACCACATGGAGGACGAGCAGGTGGCGGTGGGCTACGTGATCCACCTCAACTACGAGAACCCGTATCTCTCGCCCTTCGACGAGTTCCAGCGCTTCAAGACCCACCCCTTCTTCCGCGACACGTTCGAGGGCGGCAAGCGCATCTCCTACGGCGCGCGCGCCATCACCGAGGGCGGCTTCCAGAGCGTGCCGCGCCTCACCTTCCCGGGCGGCATGCTGGTGGGCTGCGCGGCCGGCTTCGTGAACGTGCCGCGCATCAAGGGCAGCCACAATGCGGTGCTCTCCGGCATGCTCGCCGCGGAGCACCTGGTGGAGGCGCTGGAGGCGGGCCGCGGCGCGGACGAGCTTTCAAGCTACGAGGAGGCCTGGCGCGGCTCGGCGGTGGGCAAGGACCTGAAGCGGGTGCGCAACGTGAAGCCGCTGTGGTCGCGCTTCGGCACCTTCATCGGCATTCCGCTCGGCGCGCTCGACATGTGGACCAACACGCTGTTCGGCGCCTCGCTGTTCGGCACGCTGGGGCACGGCAAGACCGACGCGGCCTCGCTGAAGCCCGCCTCGCGCTTCAAGCCGATCGCCTATCCCAAGCCGGACGGCGTCCTGACCTTCGACAAGCTGTCCTCGGTGTTCATCTCCAACACCAACCACGAGGAGGACCAGCAGGTGCATCTCGTGGTGAAGGACATGGCGCTGCAGAAGGCGTCCGAGCACGACGTGTTCGCCGGCCCCTCCAACCGCTACTGCCCGGCGGGGGTCTATGAGTGGGTGGAGGAGGACACCGGTCCGCGCTTCCAGATCAACGCGCAGAACTGCGTGCACTGCAAGACGTGCGACATCAAGGACCCCAACCAGAACATCACCTGGACCGCCCCGGAAGGCGGCGGCGGGCCGAACTATCCCAACATGTGAGGCCGGCGGCGCCGGCCGCCCTCGGCACGCGGGATAACGGCGCGGCGCCGATTGCGCTCGTCGCGCCCCGGAGTGCATCCTAGAGCACGCGCCGATCAGCTTGCGTTGCAGGCTGATCGGATCGCGCTCTAGGGTCTGTGTTCAGTCCGCAGTCTTTCGATGGCGATCCGGCACGTCGACCGTACCGTCATCCCCCGGCTTGTCCGGGGGATCCACCTCACGGCAGGGTCTGCGTCCGCTTGCCGGCGCGTGGAGCAAGCCGCCGGGTGGATGCCCCGGACAAGCCGGGGCATGACGGTTCCGGCAATCACGATGTTTCAAAAGACGACAGCTCGTTGCGCTTCCCGGAGCCCGAGACACCCAAGAATTCAAGACACCCCAGAATTCAGGATACGCCAGAGCCGAGGACACGTCAGAGCCCGGGACACGGGGCGCCGTCCCGTTCCGCGCACGTCTAGGATTCCGCGCCAGAAGGTCCTGCCGCATGCATCAGAGAACCGCCCGCCCGATCGATCCCAACTCGGACGCCGCCATCGCCGCCCGCGTCACCCCGCTGCCGATCGAGGAGGTGGCGGGCAAGCTGGCGATCCCGCCGCAGGCGCTCTACCGCTACGGCCCGCACAAGGGCAAGCTGGGGCTCGACTTCGTCGGCTCGCTTGCGAACCGGCCGCGCGGCCGGCTGATCCTCGTCACCGCCATCAGCCCGACGCCGGCGGGGGAGGGCAAGACCACCACCACCATCGGCCTCGGCGACGCGCTGGCGCGGCTCGGCAGGAAGGCCGCCGTCTGCCTGCGCGAGCCTTCGCTCGGGCCGGTGTTCGGCGCCAAGGGCGGCGCCACCGGCGGCGGTCACGCCCAGATCATCCCCATGCAGGACATCAACCTGCACTTCACCGGCGACCTGCACGCCATCTCGTCCGCGCACAACCTGCTCTCGGCGCTGATCGACAATCACGTCTACTGGGGCAACGCGCTGGAGATCGACACGAGGCGCATCGCCTGGCGGCGCGTCATGGACCTCAACGACCGGGCGCTGCGGCACATCACGGTCGGCCTCGGCGGCCCGGCCAACGGCTTCCCGCGCGAGGACGGCTTCGACATCACCGTGGCGAGCGAGGTGATGGCCATCTTCTGCCTCGCCGAGAGCCTTTCGGACCTGGAGGCGCGCCTCTCGCGCATGGTGGTGGCGCAGACCCGCGCGCGCCGGCTGATCCGCGCCGAGCAGCTGGAAGGGGTCGGCTCCATGGTGGCGCTGCTGCGCGACGCCTTCCAGCCCAACATCGTCCAGACCATGGAGGGCACGCCGGCTTTGGTGCATGGCGGTCCGTTCGCCAACATCGCCCACGGCTGCAACTCGGTGATCGCCACCAGGAGCGCGCTGGCGCTCGCCGATTTCGTGGTGACGGAGGCCGGCTTCGGCGCCGACCTCGGAGCGGAGAAGTTCCTCGACATCAAGTGCCGGCAGGCGGGGCTCGCTCCGGCCGCCGCCGTGGTGGTGGCCACCGTGCGGGCGCTGAAGATGCACGGCGGCGTGCCGCTCAAGGAATTGTCGGCGCCGAACCCGGAGGCGGTGGCGCTCGGCGCCGGCAACCTCAAGCGCCACGTGGAGAACCTGCGCAAGTTCGGCCTGCCGGTGGTGGTGGCGCTCAACCGCTTCACCTCCGACACCGAGGCCGAGCGCGCGGCGGTGCGCGAGGCTCTGGCGCCGCTCGGCGTCAACGTCCACGACTGCTCGCACTGGGCCGACGGCGGCGCCGGCGCCGAGGGTCTGGCGCGGGAGGTGGAGGCGCTTTCCGGGACACCGGCGCCGTTCCGCTTCCTCTATCCCGATGAGGCGCCGCTCGCCGTCAAGATCGAGACCGTGGCGCGGGAGATCTACCGCGCGGCGCGGGTGGAGTTCGCGCCCGCCGCGCGGGCCAAGCTCGCCGAGTTCGAGGCGCAGGGCTTCGGCGCGCTGCCGGTGTGCATGGCGAAGACGCAGTATTCCTTCTCCGCCGACCCCTCGTTGCGCAACGCGCCGGTGGACCACGTGCTGCCGGTGCGCGAGGTGCGCCTGTCGGCCGGGGCGGGCTTCGTGGTGGCGCTCGCCGGCGACATCATGACCATGCCGGGCCTGCCCTCGAAGCCGGCCGCCCACGACATCTTCGTCACCCCGGACGGCACCATCGCCGGCCTGAGCTGAGGCCGGCCGCCGCGGCGTTGGACAGGCCGGCGGAACTGCGCTAGCGCTGGGGCGACATCGAGACCCTCAGGGAGACGCGTCATGGACGCCAAGGCCGCCATCGTGGGCTGGGCCCACTCGCCGTTCGGAAAGCTCGAGGACGCCGACACCGAGGCGCTCATGAGCCGGGTCGCCGGCGCCGCCATCGAGCATGCGGGGCTCGCCCCCGCGGACGTGGATTCCATCCATGTGGGCGTGTTCAACGCCGGCTTCCAGAAGCAGGACTTCCAGGGCGCCATGCCGGCGCTCTCCATCCCCGAGCTGGCGCACGTTCCGGCCATGCGGCTGGAGAACGCCTGCGCCACCGGCTCGGCCGCCATCCATTCGGCGCTGAACTACGTGGAGGCGGGGCGCGGGCGCGTCGCCCTCGTGGTGGGCGCCGAGAAGATGACCGCCAAGCCCACCGCCGAGGTCGGCGACATCCTGCTGAACGCCTCCTACCGCAAGGAGGAGGCGGACATCGAGGCGGGCTTCGCCGGCCTGTTCGGCCGCATCGCCCAGGCCTACTTCCAGCGCTACGGCGACCGCTCCGAGGAGCTGGCGCGCATCGCCGCCAAGAACCACAGGAACGGCGTGGCGAACCCTTATGCGCAGATGCGCAAGGACTTCGGCTTCGAGTTCTGCAACACCATCTCCGAGAAGAACCCCTACGTGGCCGGCCCGCTGCGCCGCACCGACTGCTCGCTGGTCTCGGACGGGGCGGCGGCGCTGGTGATCGCCTCCGCGGACGTGGCCGAGGGCCTTGCCCGCGCGGTGGCGTTCCGCGCCCGCGCGCAGGCCAACGACATCCTGCCGTTGTCGCGCCGCGACCCCATCGCCTTCGAGGGCGCGCGCATGGCCTGGGCGAAGGGGCTGGCGGACGCCGGCCTCAGCCTCGACGACCTGGACCTGGTGGAAACCCACGACTGCTTCACCATCGCCGAGCTGATCGAGTACGAGGCCATGGGCCTCGCCAAGCCCGGCGAGGGCTACAAGGTGGTGCGCGAGGGGCTGACCCAGAAGGACGGCAAGCTGCCGGTGAACCCCTCGGGCGGGCTGAAGTCCAAGGGCCACCCCATCGGCGCCACCGGCGTCTCCATGCACGTGCTCTGCGCCATGCAGCTCATGGGCGAGGCGGGCGACATGCAGATCGAGGGCGCCAAGGTCGCCGGCGTGTTCAACATGGGCGGCGCGGCGGTCGCCAACTACGTGTCGATCCTGGAGCGCGCGAAGTAGAGCGCGCGGCCATCGAGAGCCAAGACGGCGCCCGCGGCGAGCCGCTCCGGGCGCCGTCCCGTTTCCGGCCGGACGATCAGCCGGGCGACGGTCAGCCGCCGGCCTTCTCGATGGCGGCGAGGTCGATGGCATTGAGGAAGGCGCGCTTGTCGGCCTCGCTGCCCGAGCCCTCGATCATCACCAGCGTGCCGCCGGACATGAGCTGGATCGTGCCTTCCCTGGTGAGCACCGCGGTGCGGCCCTGGTGGCGGAACACCTTGCCCATGGCCCCCAGCATCTGCGCGCTGGAGAACATGGCGCCCATCTGGGCGATGATCGGCGACTGGGTGATGATCTGCACCGTCACGCTCGACGCGCCCTTGGAGTATTCGCGCCGCGCGATCAGCCCGCCGCCGAACATGGCCGCCGCCGCGGCGTCGGTCTCGGTGTCGCCCGCGGTCCAGCCGGGAGGCGTCGGCGGCAGGAACTTGGCGAGCCCGTCGGCGCTGCGCTGGGCCAGGAGCTGGGAGGCGACGTCCAGCGACTGCTTGGCGCCGGAGAAATCGCCGGCGGCATAGGCCTTCTGCGCCTCGGCGATGGCGTCTGAGATGTCGTCGGCCCGCGCAGGCTGGGCGATGAGGATCAGTCCTGCGGCGAGGATCGGCGCGAAAGCTCGGATCACGGGGATTTCCTTCTTCCGGAGGGCGCGGCGCCGCCTTGGGACAAGGGGCCTTGGGACAAGGGGCGGCACGGCGGCGATTCCCGCGCCGGCCGGATGGCTCCCGCCCCGCACGGGACCCGCACCCGGCGCATCGGATCGCGGCGGGACAGTGCCGCAACGGCAGGGCGCGCGCAACCCTGCGCGGCACCCGCTTCCGGCGCTCTCAGCGCGTCAGGGCGCTCATCTGCACCACCAGCTTCACGATCTGCTGCTGGATGGCGGCATTGACCTCCGGCGACTTGATCTCCTGCACCTCGACCAGCTTCGTGCCCAGCGGGCTCTTGAAGAAGGCGAGGAGGTCGTTCAGCTCGGCCGGGGTGAAGGCGGTGGCGTAGTGGGCGGCGATGGCGGCGAGAATCTCCTCGCGGGCGCTCGCGGCGGCCTTCTGGAGGTCGGCGCGTGCCGCAACCTGCCTGTCGGCCGGGAGCTTCGCCACCGCCTCGCCGATCATCCGGTTGAAGCGGCTCTCGAATCCGGGCGAGAGCGAGAGGTCCACCACCGCGCGGGCCACCGCCCCAGGCGGCGGCAGGGCGGCCGGCGCGTTCTGGGCCGAGGCCGCGGCGGGAATGAGCAGGGCCGCGACCACGAGCAACTGGCAGGCGTACCGCATGGGGCTTCCTCCGGGGGGCCGGCGCATCGGGCGCGGCCGGCTTCCTCCCTGCGGCACTCTACATCATTTGCCCGAATTCAATCATTTGCCCGAATTCACTTGGTCGGCGCCACCGGGCGGATGTTGAGCTCGCGCAATTGCTTCGGGCTCGCCTCGCTGGGGGCGCCCATGAGCAGATCGAGGGCCTGCTGGTTCATGGGGAAGAGCGAGATCTCGCGCAGGTTCGTCACCCCGCAGAGCAGCATGACGATGCGGTCCACGCCCGCCGCCATGCCGCCATGGGGCGGCGCGCCGTACTGGAACGCGCGGTACATGCCGCCGAAGCGCTCCACCACGGTCGCCTCGTCATAGCCTGCGAGCTCGAACGCCTTCACCATGGCCTCGGGGCGATGGTTGCGGATGCCGCCCGAGGCGATCTCGTAGCCGTTGCAGGCGATGTCGTACTGGAACGCCTTGATGGTGAGCGGGTCCTGCGTGGTGAGCGCCTCAAGCCCGCCCTGCGGCATGGAGAAGGGATTGTGGGAGAAGTCCACCTTCTTCTCCTCCTCCGAATATTCGTAGAAGGGGAAGTCGACGATCCAGGCCAGCTCGAAGCGGTCGTGGTCGACGAGGTTCAGCTCCTCGCCCACTTTGGTGCGGGCAAGGCCGGCGAACTTCACGAACTTGTCCGGGTCGCCGGCGACGAAGAAGGCGGCGTCCCCGGCCTTGAGGCCGAGCTGCGCGCGGATGGCCTCGGTGCGCTCGGGGCCGATATTGTTGGCAAGGGGACCTGCGCCATCGCCGCCCTCACGCCACATGATGTAGCCGAGGCCCGGCTGGCCCTCGCCCTGGGCCCATGAGTTCATGCGGTCGCAGAAGGCTCTTGAGCCGCCGCCAGGGGCGGGGATGGCCCACACCTCGTTCTTCGGAACCTCCAGCAGGCGCGCGAACACCTTGAAGCCCGAGCCGCGGAAATGGTCGGACACGGCCTGCATGACGAGCGGGTTGCGCAGGTCCGGCTTGTCGGTGCCGTACTTGCGCAGCGCCTCGGCATAGGGGATGCGCGGCCAGTTCCTGGTGACGGGCTTGCCGCCCGCGAAGTCCTCGAACACGCCGGTGATGACCGGCTCCACCGCCTGGAACACGTCCTCCTGCTCGACGAAGCTCATCTCCAGGTCGAGCTGGTAGAACTCGCCCGGCAGGCGGTCGGCGCGCGGGTCCTCGTCGCGGAAGCAGGGGGCGATCTGGAAGTAGCGGTCGAAGCCGCTCATCATGATCAGCTGCTTGTACTGCTGCGGCGCCTGCGGCAGGGCGTAGAACTTGCCGGGATGCAGGCGCGAGGGCACCAGGAAGTCGCGCGCGCCCTCCGGCGAGGAGGCGGTGAGGATCGGCGTCTGGAACTCGAAGAAGCCCTGGCCCTTCATGCGGGCGCGCATGGCGTCGATGATCGCCATGCGGGTCATGATGTTCTTGTGCAGCTTCTCGCGGCGCAGATCGAGGAAGCGGTACTTCAGGCGCGTCTCCTCGGGATACTCCACGTCGCCGAACACGGGCAGCGGCAGCTCGGCGGCGGCGCCCAGCACTTCGAGCTCGGCGGCGTAGACCTCCACCGCGCCGGTGGCGAGGTCGGGGTTCTCGGTGCCCTCGGGGCGCTGGCGCACCTTGCCGTCGATGCGGATCACCCATTCCGCGCGCGCCTTCTCGGCGGCGGCGAAGGCCGGGCTGTCCGGGTCCACCACCACCTGGGTGAGGCCGTAATGGTCGCGCAGGTCGATGAACAGCACGCCGCCATGGTCGCGGATGCGGTGGCACCAGCCGGACAGGCGCACGCTCTGGTCGACCTCGGCGAGGGTGAGCGCGCCGCAGGTGTGGGAGCGGTAGCGGTGCATGGCGTGCCCTTTCAAAGGCTGAATGGTCGGTCTGCGGGGTCCTTCGACCCGGCCTCGGCGCCGGCCGGCCGCCTGTGGCCGGACTGCCGCGAGAGGCCGCGTTCCGCACCGGGCGCCGCCTGGGAGGCCCGGCGCGCCGCGGCGCGGACGACCGCGTCTGAGGCGGGGCGAAGGTGCATGCGCCTTGGGGCTTGTCAAGCGCGCGGGCGGCGGAAGAGCCGTTCGCAGCCCGGTCAGAGGCTCGGATAGGGGCGCGGGCGGAAGAAGCCGAGAATGCAGCTGGTGTTCAGCACGGCGATCTGGACGTGGGATCGCCGGTAGACGCCGGCGCCGGGATAAAGCTTGCCGCCCTCGGTGAACATCTCCCGCACGGTGTCGAACGGGTCTCCGAGGTCTTTGGCATCCGCCATCATGGCATGCAGGTGCTGGATGACGGCGCAGCCGAGGAAACGAAGGACGCGATCTTCGTTTAGATCCCCGGGCGCGCCTTTGTTCTCGGGTATGGCCAGGCCGGATTTGGTGCGCAGCTCAAGAAAGGATTCGTGAGCGTCAAGCAGCAGATCGAGGCTTTCGGATGCAACAAGATCGAGGCAGTTGCGCAAGTCGATCACGGCGCCGACGACACCGGTCCGAGCCAGTCGAAATTTTTGTCGCTCACGCGAATATCGGATTGCCCTGAAACGAGCTGCGTTGCGGTTTTGGCTTCGCAGCCGTGACAGCCCAGGACGAACGAGGTCGCGAGGCGGCTCAAGCGACGGACTTCCCCTTGGCTTTCGCGAGAGGGGCCTTCGCGGGAGACTTGGCTGCCGGTTTGGCTGCAGCGGTCTTGGCAACCGCAGTCTTGGCAACAGCAGGCTTGGCAACAGCAGGCTTGGCCGCAGCCTTGCCGCCCTTCGAGGCCGCCGCCGGCTTGGCAGCAGCTTTTGATGCGCTGGCCGGCCGGGCGGGCTTGGGCCCGCCAAACTCCGGTCGCAAGGCCCCCTCCTTCGTATAGATGCCTTCGGAGATCAGGGCTCGGCGCGCGCTTTCACGGGTTGAACTGTGCTCAGCCGTATAGGCGCGAATGTATCTCTTGATCGCGGCGAAGCGCTCAGAATCAGCCATGGCAAGCTCGCAGGTCCATCGTCGAAGGATAAAGGGGCACCTGTTTGCCAAAAAGGCCGCAGTCTGGCGTGC
This sequence comes from Xanthobacter pseudotagetidis, assembly GCF_043194795.2. Classification (NCBI taxonomy): domain Bacteria; kingdom Pseudomonadati; phylum Pseudomonadota; class Alphaproteobacteria; order Hyphomicrobiales; family Xanthobacteraceae; genus Xanthobacter; species Xanthobacter pseudotagetidis. The sequence goes on from NZ_CM195534.1 coordinate 973,072, forward strand.
CATGCGTCCAACGCATGACTTACCCCTAAGCTATTCCGTACGTTTCTGACAAAATCGCGCCACATTCCCTTTCCGCGGACGGCGCCGGTGGGTATGGTCGACCAATGGATCCGATCACCTCCACCGAGGCGCTGGCATCGGCCTGTGAGCGTCTGGCCCGCCATCCCTTCGTCACCGTCGATACGGAATTCCTGCGGGAGACCACCTTCTGGCCGAAGCTCTGCGTCGTGCAGGTGGCTTCGCCCGAGGAAGCCATCATCATCGACGCCCTCGCCGAGGGGCTCGACCTCGCCCCCTTCTATCGCCTCATGGCTGACCATACGGTGATGAAGGTGTTCCATGCCGGCCGGCAGGACATCGAGATCATCTGGCACCAGGCGCGGCTCATTCCCCATCCGGTGTTCGACACCCAGGTGGCGGCGATGGTGCTGGGATATGGCGACAGCGTGTCCTACGACCAGCTGGTGCAGCGCGTCACCGGGCATGCCATCGACAAGTCGTCGCGCTTCACCGACTGGTCGCGCCGGCCGCTGAGCCAGGCCCAGCTGACCTATGCGGTGGCGGACGTGACGCACCTGCGCGACATCTTCCTGAAGCTCACCGCCGACCTCGACGCGCGCGGGCGCGGCGAGTGGGTGGGGGAGGAGATGCGCATCCTGACCTCGCCGGCCACCTACGAGCAGAGCCCAGACGCCGCCTGGGAGCGCCTGAAGTCGCGCGTGCGCAAGCCGCGCGAGCTGGCGGTCCTGGTGGAGGTGGCGGCCTGGCGCGAGCGCGAGGCCCAGACCCGCGACATGCCGCGCGGGCGCATCGTCAAGGACGAGGTGATCGCCGAGATCGCGGTCCAGGCGCCGCAGACGCCCGAGAGGCTGGCCGAGCTGCGCTCGCTGCCCAAGGGCTTCGAGCGCTCGCGCTTCGGCGAGGCGGTGATCGAGGCGGTGCGGAAGGGCGTCGCCCGCGATCCCAAGACCCTGCCGCGCATCGAGCGCGACAAGCCGCTGCCCAGCGGCGCCAGCGCCACGGTGGAGCTGCTCAAGGTGCTGCTGCGCATGACCGCCGAGCAGAACGCGGTCGCCGCCAAGGTGATCGCCACCACCGACGACCTGGAGCGGATCGCCGTCGACGACGCGGCCGACGTGCCGGCCATGAAGGGCTGGCGCCGCGAGCTGTTCGGCGAGCGGGCGCTGGCGCTCAAGGCCGGGCGCCTGGCCCTGGCCGTGGACAAGGGCCGCGTGGTGGCGGTGGAGCGGGACTGATCCGCCGCGCCGGGATGCCGGCGCGGGGCCGGGACGCTATCATCGGCGATCCTCGTCCGCTGAGTCGCCGCCCGATGCCGATCCGCCGCCTGCCGCCCGTGCTCATCGACCGCATCGCCGCCGGCGAGGTGGTGGAGCGGCCGGCCGCCGTGGTGAAGGAGCTGACCGAGAACGCGCTCGACGCCGGCGCGCGCGCCGTCGAGGTGGTGATCGACGGCGGCGGGCGCCGCCTGGTGCGGGTCGCCGACGACGGCATGGGCATGGGGCCGGACGACCTCGCTCTGGCGGTGGAGCGCCACGCCACCTCGAAGCTCGACGGCGAGGACCTGCTCGCCATCTCCACCCTGGGCTTCAGGGGCGAGGCGCTGCCCTCCATCGGCGCGGTGGCCCGGCTCTCCATCACCAGCCGCCCGAGGGGCGCCGACAGCGCGTTCGAGATCCGGGTCGAGGGCGGCGTGGTGAGCCCGCCGCGCCCGGCGGCGCTGGCCGAGGGCACGCGGGTGGAGGTGCGCGACCTGTTCTACGCCACGCCGGCGCGGCTCAAGTTCCTGAAGTCCGATCGGGCGGAGGCGGCGGCCGCCGCCGACGTGGTGCGCCGGCTCGCTCTGGCGCGGTCGGACGTCGCCTTCACTTTGGTGGTGGAGGACCGTCCGCCCGTCACCTTCCCTGCCCGCGCCGCCGATGCGGACGGGCGCGCCGCGCGCATCGCCGACGTGCTGGGGGCGGAGGCGGGGGCGAACGTGATCCCGGTCGCGGGGACGCGGGAAGGCGTGCTCCTGGAGGGCCTCGCCGGCCTGCCCACCTTCTCCAAGGCCAATTCGCTGAGCCAGTTCCTGTTCGTGAATGGCCGCCCGGTGCGCGACAAGCTGCTCATGGGCGCGGTGCGGGCGGCCTATGCCGATCTCCTGCCTTCGGACCGGCATCCGGTGCTGGCGCTGTTCTTCAGCCTCGATCCGCGCGAGGTGGACGTGAACGTGCACCCCGCCAAGACCGAGGTGCGCTTCCGCGACGGCGGCAACGTGCGGGCGCTGATCGTGCGGACCCTCAAGGATGCGCTCGCCGCGCGCGCGCCGCGCACCGCCGCCACCATCGCCGAGCGCCTGGTGGCGCTGGCGCGGCCGGAGCCCCATGCCGCTCCCGCCGCGCGGGCGGGCTTCGGCGAGGCGCGGCAGGCCGCCTATGCGGCGCCGCAGGCGCGGCCCGCGGGCGGCTATGACTGGCGCGCGTCGCCGGCTCTGCCCTTAAGTGACGCCGCGGCGGAGCGTGCGCAGGCTCCGTTCGCCGACGCAGGTTCGGCCGCGCCGCTCGTCCTGCCCTCGGCCGACGCGCGGGCCCATGCGGCGGAGCCGGAGGCGGCCGATCTCGACCGGCCGCTCGGAGCCGCGCGGGCGCAACTGCACGAGACCTACATCCTCGCCCAGACCCGCGAGGGCCTGGTGCTGGTGGACCAGCACGCGGCCCACGAGCGTCTCGTCTATGAGCGCCTGAAGGCCGCGCTCGACCGCGACGGCGTCGCCCGGCAGGGGCTCCTGATCCCGGCCGTGGTGGAGCTGGACGCCGCCGAGGCAGGCCTGCTGCTGGAGCGGGCATCCGAGCTTTCCGCCCTCGGGCTCGACATCGAGCCGTTCGGGCCGGGCGCGGTGCTGGTGCGGGCGGTGCCGGCCTTGCTGGGCGAGTGCGACGCGGCGCGGCTGGTGCGCGACCTCGCCGAGCATGCGGGCGAGTGGGACGACGCCCTGCCGCTGGAGCGGCGCCTGCTCAACGTCGCCGCCACCATGGCGTGCCACGGCTCGGTGCGGGCGGGGCGGCGGCTCAAGGTGGAGGAGATGAACGCGCTGCTGCGCGAGATGGAGGCGACCCCGAACGCCGGGGAGTGCAACCACGGCCGCCCTACCTTCGTCACGCTGTCGCTGAAGGACGTGGAGAAGCTGTTCGCGCGACGGTAGGAGCCGTGCCGGCGGCACGGCGTGGATGCCCGGCGCAAGGCCGGCCATGACGGGGCGAGGGGAGCGCGCCCTTGCGCCTTCGGCCCGGCGTTCGGCCTAGAAGGCCCGACCTCGGATCGCCCGTCAATTCAATGATAGAGAACGCGTCATCCGATCAGCTTGCGTTGCCAGCCGATCGGCGCGTGCTCTAAAGCGCCGACGGGTTCCACAGCACCGGCACGTAGCGGAAGCCGTCGCCGGCCTTCTCCAGGTGCGCCACCGCCGGGAACGGAAAGTGGTAGCCGGCGATCTTCGTGCGGTCGGCGGCGATGCGGTCCAGCGTCGCCTTGCGCACCTCGGCCGCCTTCGCCCCGTCCATGTCGAACTGCACCTGCCAGGACGGGTTCGCCACGAACAGCGCGGCGATGTTGGTGAGGTCCGACTGGATGAACATCTCCTCGAAATTGGATTCGAGCGCGAACGAGGTGTGGCCCGGCGTGTGGCCGGGCGTGCCCATCGCCTTGAGGCCGGGCGCCACCTCCTTGTCCCAGGCGTAGCGCTCCACCTTGCCCTCGAAGGGCTTGAACACCCGCCGCACGTTCTGGAACGAGGGCTTCATGGCGTCCGGCGCGCGGCTCATCTGGCCCTCGTCCATCCAGAACGCCCATTCCGCCTCGGGCACCATCACCTGCGCCTTGGGGAAGGCGGGCGTGCCGTCCGGCAGCACCAGGCCGTTGATGTGGTCGCCGTGGAAGTGGGAGATGACGATCTGGTCGATCGCCTCGGGCTTCACGCCGAGCGTGCCGAGCGTGCCGCGCAGCTGGCCCACCGCGCCGGGCTCGCCGCCATTGCCGGTATCGATCAGCACCTGGCGGCCGCCGATGTTCAGCAGCAGCACGTTGAAGGGAATGGAGAGCTGCGCCTCGTCGAGGAACGCCGCCTTCAGCGCCGCCTTCACCGTCTCCGGCGGCTGGTTGCGCACGAAGCCGGCGGGCAGGGGGAAGGTGCGCATGCCGTCGGCGACGGCGGTGATCTCCACGTCGCCCACCTTGTAGCGGTAGGCGCTCGGCACCTGCTTGCCGGCGGCGGGCGCCGGGGTGGGTGTCTGGGCATGCGCGGGCGCCGGGAGGCCGGCGGCCCCGAGGCCTGCGGCTCCAAGTCCGGCGAGGGCGGCGGAGCCGGCGAGAAGGGTACGGCGGGAGAAGCTGGGCATGGTTCCTCCGGGCGCTTGGCGCACCTTGATCTGACTGGAGGGAAACTAGATGCCGCAACGGAAAAGCGCCGCTCACATGCCTGCGAGCGGCGCCATTTTCAGGGAGCGGCGGTGCCGGCCGGGCCGGCGGCGGTCAGCGCATCGGCGGGGCGTACTGGATGCCGCCCATGCTCCAGAGCTGGTTCACCCCGCGCGGGATGCCGAGCTTGGAGGAGGCGCCCACGTTGCGCTCGAAGCTCTCGCCGTAATTTCCCACCGCCTTGACGATGCGGGCGGCGAAGTCGTTGGAGAGGCCCAGCTCCTCGCCCAGCTTGCCCTCGAGGCCGAGCAGGCGCTTGACGTCCGGCTTCTGGGACTGGAGCGCGGCATCGAGATTGGCGGTGGTCACGCCCAGCTCCTCGGCGTTCAGCATGGCGTAGAGCGACCACTTGACGACGTTGAACCACTGGTCGTCGCCCTGGCGCACCACCGGGCCGAGCGGCTCCTTGGAGATGACGTCCGGCAGCACGATGTGGTCGCCCGGCTTCTTCATGTTGAGGCGCAGGGCGTAGAGCTGCGACACGTCGGTGGTGAGGGTGTCGCACTTGCCCTCGTCATAGGCCTTCACCATGTCGGCCGAGTTCGGCACCGAGATCAGCTCGAGCTTCATGTTGTTGGTCTTGAAATAGTCCTCGGTCGCGGCGGCGGCGGTGGTGCCGGCCTGGATGCAGACCTTGGAATTGTCGAGCTCCAGCGAGGAGGTCAGCTTGCGCGCGTTCGGCACCAGGAAGCCCTGGCCGTCATAGTAGGAGATGCCGGCGAACAGCAGGCCGAGCTTGGCCTCGCGCTCCAGCGTCCAGGTTGAGTTGCGCGACAGCAGGTCGACCTCGCCCTTCTGCAGCGCCGGGAAGCGCTCCTCGGCGTTGAGCGGCACGAACTTCACCTTGTTCGCGTCGCCCAGGACCGCCGCGGCCACCGCGCGGCACAGGTCCACGTCGAAGCCGGACCAGCGGCCGGAGGCGTCGGGCGCGGAGAAGCCCGGCAGGCCCTTGGAGACGCCGCAGGCCAGCTCGCCGCGGTCCTTGACGCTCTTCAGGGTCTGCTGCGCGTTCGCATTGGTCCCGACGAGCGCGATTGCGGCGCCCGCCAGGAGGGCCAGGATGGTCTTCATGGATGCCCCCGTGGCGATTGGTGTTGGAGCTTGTGACAGGTGCCGCGAGGCCGCCCTCAGAGGGTGGCCTGCTGGCGCACCACAACCTTCGTGCCCACGGGCACGCGCCCGTAGAGATCGATGATGTCGCTGTTGACGAGGCGGAAGCAGCCCGACGACACGGCGTAGCCGATGGTCTGGGGCTGGTTGGTGCCGTGGATGCGGTAGACCGTGCCGCCGATATAGAGCGCGCGGGCCCCCATGGGGTTGCCCGGGCCGCCGGCCATGAAGCGCGGCAGATAGGGCTGGCGCTGGATCATCTCCGGCGGCGGCGTCCAGTCCGGCCATTCGGCCTTGCGGACGATTTCCTTGAGGCCGGACCACTGGAAGCCGTCGCGGCCGACGCCGATCCCGTAGCGCATGGCGCGGTTGTCGCCCTGCACCAGGTAGAGGAACCGCTCGTTGGTGTGGATGACGATGGTGCCGGGCTTCTCGGTGGTGCGGAAATAGACCGGCTGGCGCCGGAACGCCGGCTCGAGCTGGGCTTCGTCGTCCTCGGTGGCGATCATGCCGGGCTGGTCGCCGATGTCCATCACGGCACCGGCGCCGCGGCCGGGCGCCTGGGCGAAAGCTGCGGGGGAGAAGGCGAGGACGCCGGCCTGGAGCAGCACGGCAAGGATGCAGGACTTGAACGTGATCGGCGACATTCCGGCCTCTTCTAGCGTGCGCTCCCGGAGGAAGCGGCTTTCCTGCGTCCGAAGCATCGCGGCATGAGGCCATGCCGCGGCCCGGACGATTGCCGTTGCCCATCCCTCGCGCGCCGGCCGGCTGGAGGTCCCGTCGCGGACCGCCGAGGGTGACGTTGCCTGACGCGCGACCCCGCTTCGACTTAGCCGAGCGCGCGCCGAAGGAAAAGAGGCCAGCGGCATGCGGCCTCCGGCATTTTTGCGGCGGCGGCGATTTTGGCGGTAAGGAGGTAAATGGAACGTGACCGGCGGCCGGCGGCGGTCCCAGCGCGGGGGCCGCTGCGCGCGACCTTGCCCTTGGCCGCGCCGCCCGCCTATAAGGCCCGATCAACTCAACGGGATCGGTCCGGGCAGTCCCTCCCTAGGGCGCGGGACCGACCAAGGGACGGTGGCGGCCATGGCCGGACATTCGCAATTCAAGAACATCATGCACCGCAAGGGGCGGCAGGACGCGGTGCGCTCCAAGCTGTTCTCGAAGCTGGCGCGCGAGATCACGGTCTCGGCCAAGATGGGCCTGCCCGACCCCGGCATGAACGCGCGCCTGCGCGCCGCCATCCTCGCCGCCCGCGCCGAGAACATGCCCAAGGACAACATCGAGCGCGCGATCAAGAAGGCCGCGGGCGCCGACACGGAGAATTACGAGGAGATCCGCTACGAGGGCTACGGTCCCGGCGGCGTCGCCGTGATCGTCGAGGCGCTCACCGACAACCGCAACCGCACCGCCTCCGAGGTGCGCTCCTACTTCACCAAGTCCGGCGGCAACCTCGCCGAGACCGGCGCCGTGTCGTTCATGTTCGACCGCGTGGGCGTGGTGGAGTTCGACGCCAAGGCCGCCTCCGCCGACGACATGATGGAGGCCGCCATCGAGGCCGGCGCCGACGACGTCACCTCGTCCGAGCACGGCCACGAGGTGGTGTGCGCGGCCGAGAGCCTCGCCGAGGTGCAGAAGGCGCTGGAAGCCCGCTTCGGCGAGCCGCGCAAGGCCGCTCTGGCGTGGCGGCCGCAGAATACCGTCGCGGTGGACGACGAGACCGGCGAGAAGCTGCTGCGCCTGGTCGAGACCCTCGAGGACAATGACGACGTCCAGAACGTGGTCGCCAATTTCGAGCTGTCCGAGGCGCTGGTCGCCAAGATGAGCGCGGAGTAGGCGATGAGCGCGGAGTAGGCGCGCACCGGATGCACGCTCAGGGCCGGGGGCGCCGCGATCCGGCGCCCCGAGACCGGTCTCCTCAGGAGATCGAGAGTTCGTGCAGCATGCCCTTGAGCTCGCCGATGGCCTCCTCGATCTCGCCGCGCTGGCGCTCCAGGATGGTGATCTGGTTCACGCAGCGGTCGCGGGTCAGGGCGAGGCTCGCCCGGTCCTTGCCGTCCTTGGCGCCGACCAGGGTCAGGAGCTCGCTCAGCGTGAAGCCGAGGCGCTTGCCCTTGAGGATCAGAGCGAGGCGGTTGCGGTCGGCGTCGCTGTAGAGGCGGCGGGTGCCGTCGCGCTTCGGGTTCAGCAGGCCCTTGTCCTCGTAGAAGCGCAGCGCGCGCAGCGTGGTGCCGAAATCGCGCGAGAGCTCGCCGATGGTGTGGAGGCGCTCGGCGTCCAGCGGACGGGCGCGCAGAACCTGGGCGGCCGGCAGCTCGTGGGCGCCCGCCGTGTCGTGGATCGAAGTCTCGATGGTCATGTTGGCTTTCCCGCAGTCGAATGGGGCGATCAACCCATGCTCGATCAGACATTGGTTTAGCCGCGCCGCGCGTCCGCCGGGAGAAATGCGACCTCCTCTTAGGGAAAGTAACGGTTACACGTCCAGGAATTCGAGGAGTTAACACCTCGTTTACCATGTTGGCCGGATGCTCGGTTGGACGAATCACCGCAATGCGGCGATGGTAAAAGGGTCCTGCGTAAGCGGTTTCCTTTCGCCACGAGGAGGCGGGTATGGAGCGCGTTGCGCGTGCGGCGCGGGCAGATACGGCCATCCGCTCGGCCATTTACCGGGACCTGAGCCGGGAGCTGGGCGACGAGTTCGACCCGGATACGCCCGCCTGGGATCTGGAGCGGGAGCGGCCCTCCTCGGTGGACGCCATGCGCACCGACATGGATGCGCTGCGCGAGCGGCTCGCCCAGGCGGCGCCGCGCCGGGCGGTCCTGGAGATGGACCGGGCGATCTCGCTTCTGAACCGCCGCTTCGAGGAGATGCGGGTCGCCGGCGACTCGGCGCGCACCAAGGAGAGCCTCGCCATCGGCGAGGAGCTCGGCAAGCTCAGGGCCGCCCTCGACGCCCTGCACGCGCCCGAGCGCTTCCAGGCGCTCGCCGCCGGGGTCGACGCGCTCTCGCGCAAGCTCGACGCGGTCGCCTCCAAGCAGCTCGACCCGGTGGAGATCGTCCGCCTCCAGCGCCAGACCGACGAGATGAAGTCGCTGGCCCAGCGCGCTCTGGCGCCGGGCGGGCTCCAGGACATGGCCGAGCGCATCGCCGCCTGCGCCGACAAGATGATGCGCAGCTCCGAGGATCTCGCCCGCCGCATGGGCGAGGCGACGGCCAAGTTCGAGCTGTCGGCCGAGGCGCTCATGAACAAGGTCGGCCAGTTCGAGGCCAGCTACATCCTCGGCGGCCACGCCAATGCCGAGGAGCTGCGCCGCGGCGTCAGCGCCGAGGTCGGCGCCATCAATGCCCGCCTCGACCGCGTCGCCGCCCAGGTGTCCGCCCTGTCCCCGGCGGCCACCGCCGACATGTCGGCCCGGCTTGGCGCCCTGCTGACGCGCATGGAGCGTGCCGGCGGCAACGTGGACAAGATCGCCGTGGCGCCGCTGACCGAGGCGATGGAGAACCACCTCTCCACGCTCACCGAGCGGGTGCGCGACGCCCAGGCGCGCCTCGGCCAGCTGGACAAGATCGAGGAGGCGGTCGCCCGCGTCGCCGGCGAGATGGAGCGCGTGCGCGCCGCCGCCACCGAGGCCGCGGCCGAGGCCGCCGAGGCGGTGGCGCTCAAGATTTCCGAGAATGCCGACGGCCCGGCCGTGCTCGGCATCAAGCGCGGCCTCGCGGTGCTGGAGGCGCGCCAGGAGGAGATGGAGCGCCGCATCGCCGACGCCTTCGACGCCGATGCCGGGGACCGTGCGCCTCTCGGCCGCGCCGCGCACGACGACGGCCTGTGGACCGCCGGTGCGGGTGGCGTCGAGGAGGCGGTGGTCCAGGAGGAGCCGGCCCCGCGCCAGCCGCGCGCGAAGCCCTCCGACGCCCCGCGCCAGGCCCGCAAGGGCGCCGCCGATCCGGCCGCCGCCGAGGCCAGGGCCCGCGCGCGTGAGGAGGCGCGGGCGCAGGATGAGGCAAGAACGCAGGAGACGAGAGCGCAGGAGGCCAGAGCCCATGAGGCCAGAGCCCATGAGGCGCGGGCCCAGGACGGGGCCGCCGAGCCCCAGGGAGAGCGGCCGCGCCGCGTGCGCATCGATCCGGCGGTGGAGCCGCGCGCCCGTGCCATGCCGCAGGATGATCTCGATATGCCTGGCCCGCAGGCCGAGCGCCGGGTGGACTGGAGCATCGGCGGCGCCGAGCGCCGCCTGCGCCGGGATCGGGCGCGCAAGGAGCGCCTGTCGAGCACGCAGCGCCGGGAGCGGCGCCGTCGCGCCACCCTCAAGGTCCTGGTGGCGGCCGCGGCCCTACTCATTCTGATCTCGGGGGCGGGGCTCGCGCTCCAGGCGGTGTCCAGCCTCGTGCCGGGGCTCGGCGCGGCCGTGGACGGCGTCAAGACGCAGGTCTCCGGCCTGCTGTTCAGCCCGGTGCGGGACCTGCCGGCGCCGGTCGGCCCGGCCGCGCTCCAGGCCGCCGCGCGCGCCGGCGACGTGGCGGCGGCCTATGCGGTGGGCGTGCGCTACGCCGACGGCATCGGCACCGGCGCCGATCCCAAGGCGGCCGAGAAGTGGCTCGCTTACGCGGTCTCGGCCGGCTCGGCGCCCGCCGCCTACCGGCTGGGCAGCCTCTATGACAACGTCTCGCGCAACCTCGGCGAGGCGCGGCGCTTCTACGAATGGGCCGCCGGCCAGGGCAATGTGCGCGCCATGCACAATCTGGGCGTGGTCTACTCCCAAGGGATCGACGGCAAGCCCGACTGGACGCGCGCCATCGAGTGGTTCCGCAAGAGCGCGGAGATGGGCCAGGCGGACAGCCAGTACAATCTCGGCGTGATCTATGCCCGCGGCCTCGCCGGCACCGCCGACCTCGCGGAGGCGTGGAAGTGGTTCGCGCTCGCCGCGAGCCAGGGCGACGCCGACAGCGCCACCAAGCGCGACAGCCTGATCGCCCGCGCCGATCCCCAGGCCCTGGCCCGCGCCCGGCAGGCGGCGGAGAGCTTCACGCCCATGCCGCTCGATCCGTCCGCCAACTTCGTCGACCTCAAGCCCGACTGGGGCATGGAGAGCGGGTCGAGCACGGTGGCCCGCCAATCCACCACCCCGCCGTCGCGGGCGCTCTGAGGACAAGCGGGCCGATCCCGGCCGGGGGACCTTTCGATTCGATCCCCCTCCTTTTGCCCCGCCGCAGAACCCTCTCCCCGAGGGAGAGGGCAGGGTGAGGGGGTCGGCCGCCGGGATGCGCCGGTCTTCCGACGGATGGCGTTCCCCTCACCCTTCCCTCTCCCCGCCGGGGAGAGGGTATTCTCGCTGCGGCCGCGCGCGGCCTTGGCGCCGGCCCGGTCCCGATTTCCCGCGCCCGCCGTCCGCGCCGCTTTCCTCGCGCGCGCCGCCGGGGCAGCCTTCGCTCATGGCTTCGCACCTGATTCGCATCATCGGCCTCGATCCCGGCCTGCGCCGCACCGGCTGGGGCGTGATCGAGGCCGAGGGCACAAGGCTCTCCTTCCTCGGCTGCGGCACCATCCTGCCGCCCGAGGACGCGCCCATGGGCGCCCGCCTCGCCGCGCTTCACCGGGGCCTGACGGAGGTGCTCGGCCGCTTCTCGCCCGACGAGGCGGCGGTGGAGGAGACCTTCGTCAACATGAATCCCGCCTCCACGCTGAAGCTCGGCCAGGCGCGCGGGGTGGTGCTGCTCGCCCCGGCCCAAGGCGGGCTGCCGGTGGCGGAATATGCGCCGACCCTGGTGAAGAAGAGCGTGGTCGGCGCCGGCCGGGCCGAGAAGGGGCAGGTGCGGATGATGATCTCGGTGCTGCTGCCCAGGGCGCAGCCTGAGACCGAGGACGCCGCCGACGCCCTTGCGGTCGCCATCACCCACGCGCACCATCGCGGCGCGGCGGCGCTGGCGCGGCTGGTGCGATAGGCGCGCCGCCGCGGGCGGGGGAGCGGACATGATCTTCGGGCTACTGGCGCTGGTGGCGGCGGCCGCCTTCACGGGCGCGGCGCTCTACGTCAACGTGGTCGAGCAGCCCGCGCGCCTGGCGCTGACCGAGGCGAGCGCGCTCGCCCAGTTCCGGCCGGCCGACCGGCGCGGCTTCGCCATGCAGGCGGTGATCGTGGTCGCGGCCTTCGCCTTCGGCATGGCCGCCTTCCTCGCGACCGGCGACTGGCATTTCCTCGCCGGCGGCGTGCTGATGCTGGCCAACTGGCCCTATACCTTCATCGGCATCGCGCCCACCGAGCAGCGGCTCATGGCGGCGCAGGCGGACGATCCCGACTGCCGCCGGCTGCTGTCCAACTGGGGCCAGCTCCACATGGTGCGCACCGGCCTCGGCGTGCTCGCCACCTTCATCTTCTTTCTGGCCGTGCTGGGCTGACGGCGCGGCGGAGGCCTCCATGATCGGCAAGCTGAAAGGCGTGGTGGATTCCTACGGCGAGGACCATGTGATCCTCGACGTGAACGGGGTCGGCTACCTGGTCCACTGCTCGCAGAAGACCCGCGACGGCCTGCCGTCGCCGGGGGGCGCGGCGAGCCTGCTCATCGAGACCCATGTGCGCGAGGACCAGATCCGCCTGTTCGGCTTCGCCCGCGAGGCGGAGCGCGACTGGTTCCGCCTGCTCCAGAGCGTGCAGGGCATCGGCACCAAGATCGCGCTCGCGATCCTCTCGACCCTCTCGGCATCCGATCTCGCCGAGGCCATCGCCCTCGGCGACAAGGCGGCGGTCGCCCGCGCGCCGGGGGTGGGGCCGCGGGTCGCCACCCGCATCGTCACCGAGCTGAAGGACAAGATGGGCGGCCTCTCGGCCGGAGCGGTGGAGCTGTCCGACCTCGGCGGCGCGCCGGCGCGCGCGGCCAAGGGCGGCCCGGCCTCGGATGCGGTCTCCGCGCTGGTCAATCTCGGCTACGCCCCGGCCCAGGCCGGCGCCGCCGTGGCCGCCGCTGCCCGCGCGGCCGGGGAGGGCGCCACCACCGAGACGCTGATCCGCCTCGGCCTGAAGGAACTGGCGCGGTAGGGTCGGCCGATCACGGCCGGGCGATCCGGGCGTCCTGTCCACGCTCACGGCATGCGCGAAGGCAGGCGCACGATCTCGCCGTCGACGGCGAAGGTGCCGTAGCCGCGATGGTGCAGCGTGCGCGGCGGGGTGCGCGCGGGCCGGTGCCAGGCCTTCACCACCTCCAGCACGAACAGATTGAAGCGGTTGACGAGCCGCGTGTCGGCGACCCGGCATTCGAGATTGGCGAAGCATTCGTCGATCAGCGGCGCGCCCACCTGCGCGGCGGGCTTCGCGGTGAGGCCGAACTGCGCGAACTTGTCGTGGTCGCGGCCGGAGACGTTGCCGATCCCCACCACCGTCTCGGCCAGCTCCGCCGGCGGGATGGCGATGACGCAGTCCCGCGTCGCCTTCAGCGCCTTGTGGCTGAAGTCGCCGGTGGAGACGATGCAGGCGATCAGCGGCGGGGTGAATTCCACCATCATGTGCCAGGACATGGTCATCACGTTGGCGCGTCCGCCCTGCGCGGTGGCGAGCAGCACCACCGGGCCGGGCTCGATCAATTGGTAGACTTCGGAAAGAGGCAGGTCCTTCATGGCATCCTCCTTCATGACACCCCTCATGACACCCCTCATGGCACCCTCCATGGCACCCTCCATGGCACCCTACAGGAACGGCACGCGCCCCGACGGGGCCGGGGAGCGCGACCGGTGTCACATTATCGCCGCCCGCGCCGGCGTGCCTTGCGCCGGGTCAGGGGGGCACCGTCCGGACCGGGCCTCTCGCAGGGCGCTGGCCGCCGCACTGGTGCTGGCGTTCGCGGCGGCGTCGGCGGCGCGGGCCGACCCCGGCGCCGTGCCGCCCGCCGCGATCGAGAGCCGCGTCGCCGATCTGTCCCTCGCCGGCCACGCCCAAAGGGTGCTGCTGGTCGCCCCCCGAGCACCGCGCGCCGTGCTGGTGATGCTGCCCGGCGGCGCCGGCGATGTGGGCATCCTTCCCGACGGCCGCCTGGCGCACGGCGCCAACTTCCTCGTGCGCACGCGCGCGCGCTTTGCAAGGGCGGGTTTCGCGGTGCTGATCCCGGACGCGGCCGGCACCCGCGACCTGCGCGGCCGGCGCGGCACGCCGGCCTATGGCGATCTGGTGCGGGCGCTCGCCGCCTATGCGGGGAAGGAGACCGGCGCGCCGGTCTTCCTCGCCGGCACCAGCCAGGGCGCCATCGCCGCCGCCAATGGGGCGGCGGGGGCGCCGCCGGGGACGGTGGCGGGGCTGGTGCTCACCGAGGCGGTCTCCATCCGCGGCGGCAGCCGCGAGAGCGTCTTCGACGTGGATCTCGCCGCGGTGCGGGTGCCGGTCCTGATCGTCGCCAACGGCGACGACGCCTGCCCGGTCTCCCCGCCCGACCAGGCGCCGAGGATCGCCGCCGCCCTCACCGGCGCGCCGTCCGTGACGGTGACGGAGGTGTCGGGCGGGCGCGCCGGCAAGGCCTGCGGCTCGCTCTCGCCGCACGGCTACCTCGGCATCGAGGGCGAGGTGGTGGACATCGTCGCGGCCTGGATCGACGCCCGCCTCGCCGCCGCGGCCCGGTAGCGGCCGCAGGGCGGGGCTTCCCTCGCCGGGGGATTTCCTGTATCGGATCGCCCGCGCCGCTTGCCGGCGCACCATACGCGGGAGGCGTGTCCGGTTCGCCAGCCGGAGTGAACGCGCCGCTACCGCGATCCTCGGACAGCGCCGAACCGCGATCAGCCGTCGCGGCGGCGTGCTTTGGCGTTTCCGGCCGGCAGCCGGGACGCCGGGGAGTTCTTCCATGGCGAAGAAAATCGCAGGCTACGTCAAGCTGCAGGTGCCCGCCGGCAGCGCCAATCCGGCCCCGCCGATCGGCCCCGCGCTCGGCCAGCGCGGCCTGAACATCATGGAATTCTGCAAGGCGTTCAACGCCCAGACCGCGCAGCTCGAGAAGGGCATGCCGATCCCGGTGGTGATCACGGCCTACCAGGACCGTTCCTTCACCTTCGAGCTGAAGACCCCGCCGGTCTCCTACTTCCTCAAGAAGGCCGCCGGCCTCGAGACGAAGAAGAAGCCCGGCTCCGGCTCGAAGACGCCCGGCAAGGGCTCCTTCGTCGGCAAGGTCACGCGCGCCCAGCTCGCGGAGATCGCCGAGAAGAAGATGAAGGATCTGAACTGCGAGACCGTTGAGGCCGCCGTCCAGATGATCGAAGGCTCGGCCCGCTCCATGGGCCTCCAGGTTCAGGGGTGAGCGTCATGGCGAAGGAAGGCAAGCGCATCCGCGCCGCCCACGAGGGCATCGACCGCACCAAGCTCTACGGCCTCGACGAGGCGCTGACGCTCCTGAAGGAGCGGGCGACCGCCAAGTTCGACGAGACCATCGAGGTGGCGCTCAATCTCGGCGTCGACCCGCGCCACGCGGACCAGATGGTGCGCGGCGTGTGCAACCTGCCGAACGGCTCCGGCCGCACCGTGCGCGTGGCGGTGTTCGCCCGTGGCGCCAAGGCCGACGAGGCCAAGGCGGCGGGTGCCGACATCGTCGGCGCCGAGGACCTGCTGGAGACCATCCAGGGCGGCAAGATCGAGTTCGATCGCTGCATCGCCACCCCGGACCTGATGCCGCTGGTCGGCCGCCTCGGCAAGGTGCTCGGCCCGCGCGGCCTGATGCCGAACCCGAAGGTCGGCACCGTGACCATGGACGTGAAGGGCGCCGTCGCCGCCGCCAAGGGCGGCGCGGTGGAGTTCCGCGTCGAGAAGGCCGGCATCATCCATGGCGGCGTCGGCAAGGCCTCGTTCCCGGCCGACAAGCTGGCCGAGAACATCCGCGCCTTCGTGGACGCGGTGGTGAAGGCCAAGCCCGCCGGCGCCAAGGGCACCTATGTCCAGCGCGTGGCGGTGTCGTCCACCATGGGCCCGGGCCTCAAGATCGAGCCCGCGACCGTGCTCACCGCCGGCTGATACCGGCGCGGCGTGTTCCGCTGAAGGAGGAGGCTGCCCAGCCGGCAGCCTCCTTTTTCGTTGCTGCGCCTGGATCGAAGCAGCCGCGCCGCGCGGCGGATGTGCGAAAACGGTCGAAGGTCAAGCAAAAAATGCGCCGCGGGTCGTGACAAGCGGCGCGCGAGCCTTTATATGGGCTGTTTCCCGCGCGGCTCCGGCCGGGTGGGATTTTGGATTTTGAGCTTCCGCCTTTGACCGGGCGGAAGGGCTGGGAGGGTTCGCCCGCCCGGCCTTATCGTCTGTCAAGCGCTTGTGGTGTCGATCGTTTCCGGTCGGCGGGCGGCGCTGAAGCAGGCGAAAGTCCTGTCCGAGACTGCAGGCGCCGCGGCGATTTGCCAAGGCTTAATTCTCGCCACCCGCCTCGCCCGAGGCGGACCCTGGGGAGCCCGCATAGACGGGGAAGACCGGAATTTTTGTGCGCCTCCGCCTTGGTGGAGGTGTGGAAGATCGGTTCGAACCAGCGCCTTGCGTTCCGCTCCGGACGTTCGTCCGGCCAGGGGCCGAGGGGACAGGGCATGTGAGCGTCGCTGAAGGCGGCCGGCATGCTTCAAGCGGGAGGAAGCTCCCGCCACAGGCAACCCGGCCGCGGAAGCGGCAAGGCGCAACCGGCGGCATCGCCCTGATGATGCCGCCACAGGCTTAAAGAGAGCCAGACGTGGATCGAGCGGAAAAGCAAGAGCTCGTCACGACGCTTTCGGACGTGTTCAAGAACACGTCCGTCGTCGTGGTGGCCCACTATTCCGGCCTCACCGTGGCCCAGATGCAGGCGCTTCGCCGGCAGATGAAGGCCCAGGGTGCGACCGTGAAGGTGGCCAAGAACCGCCTCGCCAAGATCGCTCTGGAAGGCTCCGACGTCGCCCATGTGGCGTCCCTTCTGAAGGGACCCACCCTGATCGCCTATTCCAGCGATCCGGTGGCGGCGCCGAAGGTGGCCGTCGACTTCGCCAAGACCAACGACAAGTTCGTGATCCTCGGCGGTGCGATGGGCACCACGCCCCTGAACGCGGACGGTGTGAAGGCGCTCGCCACCATGCCGTCCCTCGATGAACTGCGCGCGAAGCTCGTCGGCCTCATCCAGGCCCCGGCGACCAAGATCGCTCAGCTCACCACCGCGCCGGCTGCCAAGCTCGCGCGTGTGTTCGGGGCGTATGCCAAGCAGGACGAAGCGGCGTGAGGCAGCGGCCGCGCATCGCGCGGCCCGATCTCGCAAATCTCAAATTCGAACCTATCTTAAGGACAAACGAAAATGGCTGACCTGACCAAGCTCGTCGACGAGCTCAGCTCCCTGACCGTTCTTGAGGCCGCCGAGCTGGCGAAGCTCCTCGAGGAGAAGTGGGGCGTCTCCGCCGCCGCCGCCGTGGCCGTTGCCGCCGCTCCGGCCGCCGGCGCCGCCGCGCCGGCCGCCGAGGAGCAGACCGAGTTCACCGTGATGCTTGCCGCCGCCGGCGACAAGAAGATCGAGGTCATCAAGGAAGTGCGCGCCATCACCGGCCTCGGCCTCAAGGAGGCCAAGGACCTGGTCGAGGGCGCTCCGAAGCCCGTCAAGGAAGGCGTGGCCAAGGACGAGGCCGAGAAGCTCAAGGCCCAGCTCGAGAAGGCTGGCGCCAAGGTCGAGCTCAAGTGAGCTTTTGGGTCCCGGCTTCGGCCGGGGCCCTTTCCGCCGGCCGGAAGGCGCGGCGGCGCGGGTGAGACGGTTCTCCCGGCAGCCGGACGAGGCCAAGGCCTCAGCGGCTTCCGGGAGAGCCGTCATGGTGCTGGAAGGGGATGGCGCTTCGCCCTCAACCCTTCGCGGCACGGATGGCAGATGAAGGTTCCGGAGCCGGCGCGGCGAGCCCGCCTCTCTCATGAGGCACAAGGGAGCCGGCCCGAGAGGACCAGGACGGACGAGGATCGAGATGGCGCAAACGTTCACCGGTCGTAAGCGGATCCGCAAGTTCTTCGGCAAGATCAAGGAAGTGGCAGAGATGCCGAACCTCATCGAGGTTCAGAAGGCGTCCTACGACCAGTTCCTCCAGATCGAGGAGCCCAAGGGCGGACGCGACGACGACGGCCTCCAGGCCGTGTTCAAGTCGGTCTTCCCGATCTCGGACTTCTCCGGCGCCGCCATGCTCGAATTCGTGCGCTACGAGTTCGAGCCGCCGAAGTACGACGTGGACGAGTGCCGCCAGCGCGGCATGACCTTCGCCGCCCCGCTGAAGGTGACGCTGCGCCTCATCGTGTTCGATGTGGACCCGGACACCGGCGCCAAGTCCGTCAAGGACATCAAGGAGCAGGACGTCTACACCGGCGACATCCCGCTCATGACCATGAACGGCACCTTCATCGTCAACGGCACCGAGCGCGTCATCGTCTCGCAGATGCACCGCTCGCCGGGCGTGTTCTTCGACCACGACAAGGGCAAGACCCATTCCTCGGGCAAGCTCCTGTTCGCGGCGCGCATCATCCCCTATCGCGGCTCCTGGCTCGACATCGAGTTCGACGCCAAGGACATCGTCTATGCGCGCATCGACCGCCGCCGCAAGGTGCCGGTGACGAGCCTGCTCTACGCGCTCGGCCTCGACAGCGAGGAGATCCTCGACACCTTCTACGAGAAGATCGCCTTCTCGCGCGCGAAGGACGGCTGGCGCATGCCGTTCGATCCCAAGCGCATGAAGGGCTACAAGGCGGTCTCCGACATGGTCGACGCCGACACCGGCGAGATCGTCGTCGAGGCCGGCAAGAAGCTGACCGTGCGCGCCGCCCGCCAGCTGGCCGAGAAGGGCCTCAAGGCGCTCAAGATCTCCGACGAGGAGATGGTCGGCCAGTACATCGCCGAGGACCTCGTGGACACCGCCACCGGCGAGATCCACGCCGAGGCCGGCGACGAGATCACCGAGAAGCTGCTGAAGACGCTGGAGGAGGCCGGGTACAACGAGATCCCGGTGCTCGACATCGACCACGTCAACACCGGCGCCTACATCCGCAACACGCTCGCCGCCGACAAGAACGTGACGCGCGAGGACGCGCTGTTCGACATCTACCGCGTGATGCGCCCGGGCGAGCCGCCGACGCTCGACAGCGCCCAGGCCATGTTCCACTCGCTGTTCTTCGATCCCGAGCGCTACGACCTCTCCGCGGTCGGCCGCGTGAAGATGAACATGCGCCTCGACCTCGACTGCCCCGACACCGTGCGGGTGCTGCGCCGCGAGGACATCCTCGCCGTCATCAAGACGCTGGTGGAGCTGCGCGACGGCAAGGGCGAGATCGACGACATCGACCACCTGGGCAACCGCCGCGTCCGCTCGGTGGGCGAGCTCATGGAGAACCAGTACCGCGTCGGCCTGCTGCGCATGGAGCGCGCCATCAAGGAGCGCATGTCCTCGGTGGACATCGACACCGTGATGCCGCAGGACCTGATCAACGCCAAGCCGGTGGCGGCGGCGGTGCGCGAGTTCTTCGGCTCGTCCCAGCTCTCGCAGTTCATGGACCAGACCAACCCGCTCTCCGAGATCACGCACAAGCGGCGTCTCTCGGCGCTCGGCCCGGGCGGCCTGACGCGCGAGCGTGCCGGCTTCGAGGTGCGCGACGTGCACCCGACGCACTACGGCCGCATCTGCCCGATCGAGACGCCGGAAGGCCCGAACATCGGCCTCATCAACTCGCTGGCCACCTTCGCCCGCGTGAACAAGTACGGCTTCATCGAGACCCCCTACCGCAAGGTGGTGGACGGCAAGGTGACCGACGAGGTCGCCTATCTCTCCGCCATGGAGGAGGGCAAGTACTACGTCGCGCAGGCCAACATCCCGCTCGACAAGGAAGGCCGCTTCGAGGAGGACCTGATCGTCTGCCGCCATGCCGGCGACGTGCTCCTCGTCACGCCCGACCGCGTGGACTTCATGGACGTCTCGCCGAAGCAGTTGGTCTCGGTGGCCGCGGCGCTGATCCCGTTCCTGGAGAACGACGACGCCAACCGCGCGCTCATGGGCTCCAACATGCAGCGCCAGGCGGTGCCGCTGGTGCGCTCGCAGGCGCCGCTCGTCGGCACCGGCATGGAGGCCGTGGTCGCCCGTGACTCGGGCGCCGCCATCGCCGCCCGCCGCACCGGCGTGATCGACCAGGTGGACGCCACCCGTATCGTCATCCGCGCCACGGAAGAGGCCGACCCGTCCAAGTCCGGCGTCGACATCTACCGGCTGATGAAGTTCCAGCGCTCCAACCAGTCCACCTGCATCAACCAGCGTCCGCTGGTGCGCGTGGGCGACCAGGTGAAGAAGGGCGACATCATCGCCGACGGCCCGTCGACCGAGCTCGGCGAGCTGGCGCTCGGCCGCAACGTGCTGGTCGCCTTCATGCCGTGGAACGGCTACAACTTCGAGGACTCGATCCTGCTCTCGGAGAACATCGTCAAGGAGGACGTGTTCACCTCGATCCACATCGAGGAATTCGAGGCCATGGCCCGCGACACCAAGCTCGGGCCGGAGGAGATCACGCGCGACATTCCGAACGTCTCGGAAGAGGCGCTGAAGAACCTCGACGAGGCGGGCATCGTCTATATCGGCGCCGAGGTGCGCGCCGGCGACATCCTGGTGGGCAAGATCACCCCCAAGGGCGAGAGCCCGATGACGCCGGAAGAGAAGCTGCTGCGCGCCATCTTCGGCGAGAAGGCCGCCGACGTGCGCGACACCTCCCTGCGCCTGCCGCCGGGCGTGCAGGGCACGGTGGTCGAGGTGCGCGTATTCAATCGCCACGGCGTCGACAAGGACGAGCGCGCGCTCGCCATCGAACGCGAGGAGATCGAGCGCCTCGCCAAGGACCGCGACGACGAGCAGGCGATCCTGGACCGCAACGTCTACGGCCGCCTGACCGAGCTTTTGGACGGCAAGGCCGCCATCGCCGGCCCGAAGGGCTTCAAGAAGGACACCAAGGTCACGCGCGACATCCTCGGCGAGTATCCGCGCTCGCAGTGGTGGCTGTTCGCGGTGGCGGACGATGCCCTGATGGCCGAGATCGAGGCCATCCGCGCCCAGTACGACGAATCGAAGAAGCGCCTCGAGCAGCGCTTCCTCGACAAGGTCGAGAAGCTGCAGCGCGGCGACGAGCTGCCACCCGGCGTCATGAAGATGGTCAAGGTCTTCGTGGCGGTGAAGCGCAAGATCCAGCCCGGCGACAAGATGGCCGGCCGCCACGGCAACAAGGGCGTGGTCTCGCGTATCGTGCCGGTGGAGGATATGCCGTTCCTCGAGGACGGCACCAATGTGGACATCGTGCTGAACCCGCTCGGCGTGCCCTCGCGCATGAATGTGGGCCAGATCCTGGAGACCCATCTGGGCTGGGCCTGCGCGGGCCTCGGCCGGCAGGTGGCGCAGGCGGTGGACGCCTATTACGCCAAGCAGGACCTGAAGCCCCTGCGCTCGGCGCTGGAGACCGTCTACGGCAAGCCGGAGATCAGCCAGCTCAAGGACGCCGAGCTGCCCGAGCTGGGCGAGAACCTGCGCAAGGGCGTGCCCATGGCGACCCCGGTGTTCGACGGGGCGCACGAGGCCGACATCGAGCACGAGCTGGAGCGGGCGGGCCTCGACCGGTCCGGCCAGTCCACCCTGTTCGACGGGCGCACCGGCGAGCCGTTCGACCGAAAGGTGACTGTGGGCTATATCTACATGCTCAAGTTGCACCACCTGGTCGACGACAAGATCCATGCCCGCTCCATCGGCCCCTACTCGCTCGTCACCCAGCAGCCGCTGGGCGGCAAGGCGCAGTTCGGCGGCCAGCGCTTCGGCGAGATGGAGGTGTGGGCGCTGGAGGCCTATGGCGCCGCCTACACGCTGCAGGAGATGCTGACCGTGAAGTCGGACGACGTCGCCGGCCGCACCAAGGTCTACGAGGCCATCGTGCGCGGCGAGGACACGTTCGAGAGCGGCATTCCGGAGAGCTTCAACGTGCTCGTGAAGGAAATGCGCTCGCTCGGCCTCAACGTCGA
The DNA here is from genome assembly GCF_043194795.2 of Xanthobacter pseudotagetidis. NCBI lineage: Bacteria > Pseudomonadati > Pseudomonadota > Alphaproteobacteria > Hyphomicrobiales > Xanthobacteraceae > Xanthobacter > Xanthobacter pseudotagetidis. Next base: position 994,622 of record NZ_CM195534.1, read on the forward strand.
CCTGGAAAACACCTGACGGGCCTCGCCCCGTCCTTCCGCTCCCCGAGCGGTGAGCCCGACCGGCGCTTCGGCCGGCCGGGCATTTCGAGACAAGGCCCACTTCGTTTGGGAGCCAGCTTATGAATCAGGAAGTCCTGAACGTCTTCAACCCGACCGTTCCGGCGCCGAGCTTCAACCAGATCCGCATCTCGATCGCCAGCCCGGAGAAGATCCAGTCCTGGTCCTACGGCGAGATCAAGAAGCCCGAGACCATCAACTACCGCACCTTCAAGCCCGAGCGCGACGGCCTGTTCTGCGCGCGCATCTTCGGGCCCATCAAGGACTACGAGTGCTTGTGCGGCAAGTACAAGCGCATGAAGTACAAGGGCATCATCTGCGAGAAGTGCGGCGTCGAGGTCACCCTCTCGCGCGTGCGCCGCGAGCGCATGGGCCATATCGAGCTCGCCGCCCCGGTGGCGCACATCTGGTTCCTGAAGTCGCTGCCCTCGCGCATCGGCCTGCTGCTCGACATGACGCTCAAGGACCTCGAGCGCATCCTTTACTTCGAGTATTTCGTGGTTCTTGAGCCGGGCCTGACCCCGCTCAAGTATCGCCAGCTCCTGTCCGAGGACGACTATCTGCGCGCCCAGGACGAGTACGGCGAGGACTCGTTCACCGCCATGATCGGCGCCGAGGCCATCCGCGAGCTGCTGCGCTCCATGGACCTCGACAAGATCGCCGCCGACCTGCGCGTGGAGATCGCCGAGGCCACCACCGAGCTGAAGCCCAAGAAGCTCGCCAAGCGCCTGAAGATCGTCGAGGCGTTCCAGCAGTCCGGCAACAAGCCGGAGTGGATGATCCTCACCCACATCCCGGTGATCCCGCCGGACCTGCGCCCGCTCGTTCCCCTGGACGGCGGCCGGTTCGCGACCTCGGACCTGAACGACCTCTACCGCCGCGTCATCAACCGCAACAACCGCCTCAAGCGGCTGATCGAGCTGCGCGCGCCGGACATCATCATCCGCAACGAGAAGCGCATGCTTCAGGAGGCGGTGGACGCGCTGTTCGACAACGGCCGCCGCGGCCGCGTCATCACCGGCGCCAACAAGCGGCCCCTCAAGTCGCTCGCCGACATGCTGAAGGGCAAGCAGGGCCGGTTCCGCCAGAACCTGCTCGGCAAGCGCGTGGACTATTCCGGCCGCTCGGTGATCGTGGTGGGCCCGGAGCTGAAGCTGCACCAGTGCGGCCTGCCCAAGAAGATGGCGCTGGAGCTGTTCAAGCCCTTCATCTATTCGCGCCTCGACGCCAAGGGCCACTCGGCCACCGTCAAGCAGGCGAAGAAGCTGGTGGAGAAGGAGCGTCCCGAGGTGTGGGACATCCTCGACGAGGTGATCCGCGAGCACCCGGTGATGCTGAACCGCGCGCCGACGCTCCACCGCCTCGGCATCCAGGCGTTCGAGCCGGTTCTGATCGAGGGCAAGGCGATCCAGCTGCACCCGCTGGTGTGCTCGGCCTTCAACGCCGACTTCGACGGCGACCAGATGGCCGTGCACGTCCCGCTCTCGCTGGAGGCCCAGCTTGAGGCGCGCGTGCTGATGATGTCCACCAACAACATCCTGCACCCGGCGAACGGCCAGCCGATCATCGTGCCGTCGCAGGACATCGTGCTCGGGCTCTATTACCTCTCCATCATGCGGGAGCACGAGCCCGGCGAGGGCATGATGTTCGCCACCATGAGCGAGATCGACCACGCGCTGAACGCCAAGTCGATCACGCTCGCCACCAAGATCCGCGGCCGCTACGTGGGTGTCGACGCGGACGGCAAGACCTACTCGAAGATCTACGAGACCACGCCCGGCCGCATGAAGATCGGCGAGCTTCTGCCGAAGCATCCGAAGGTTCCCTACGACGTCGTCAACAAGCTGATGACGAAGAAGGAAATCTCCAACATGATCGACACCGTCTACCGCCATTGCGGGCAGAAGGAATCGGTCATCTTCTGCGACCGCATCATGTCGCTCGGCTTCTACAACGCCTTCAAGGCGGGCATCTCCTTCGGCAAGGACGACATGGTCGTGCCGAAGAAGAAGTGGGACCTCGTGGAGGAGACCCGCGCGCTCACCAAGGAATACGAGCAGCAGTACAATGACGGCTTGATCACCCAGGGCGAGAAGTACAACAAGGTGGTCGACGCCTGGGGCAAGTGCACGGACCGCATCGCCGACGAGATGATGAAGGAAATCTCGGCGGTGAAGAAGGATCCGAAGACCGGCCGCGAGAAGCAGATCAACTCGATCTACATGATGAGCCACTCCGGCGCCCGTGGGTCGCCGGCGCAGATGAAGCAGCTCGCGGGCATGCGCGGGCTGATGGCGAAGCCGTCCGGCGAGATCATCGAGAGCCCGATCATCTCGAACTTCAAGGAAGGCCTGACCGTGATGGAGTACTTCAACTCCACCCACGGCGCCCGCAAGGGCCTCGCCGACACCGCTCTGAAGACCGCGAACTCGGGCTACCTCACCCGCCGTCTCGTGGACGTGGCGCAGGATTCGATCATCACCGAGCGTGATTGCGGCTCGCAGAACGGCATCGCCATGCGCGCCATCGTCGACGCCGGCCAGGTGGTGGCCTCGCTCGCCTCGCGCGTGCTCGGCCGCACCGCGGTCGACGACGTGGTGGAGCCGGCGACCGGCAACGTCATCGTGCCGAAGGGCACCATGATCGAGGAGCCGCACATCGAGCGCATCACCAAGAGCGGAATCCAGGAGATCCGGATCCGCTCGGTGCTGACCTGCGAGACCCGCAACGGCGTGTGCGGCACCTGCTACGGGCGCGACCTCGCCCGCGGCACGCCCGTGAACATGGGCGAGGCGGTGGGCGTCATCGCCGCCCAGTCCATCGGCGAGCCGGGCACCCAGCTCACCATGCGCACCTTCCACATCGGCGGCGCGGCGACCCTCGCCGACTCGTCGTTCGTGGAGAGCAACTTCGAGGGCACCATCAAGATCCGCAACCGCAACGTGGCGCGGAACTCGGATGGCGACCTCGTGGTGATGGCCCGCAACCTCGCGGTGGTGATCGTCGACCATGACGGCACCGAGCGGGCGGTGAACCGCATCCAGTACGGCGCCCGCCTCAAGGTGGACGAGGGCGACACCATCAAGCGCGGCCAGCGCATCGCCGAGTGGGACCCCTACACCCGTCCCATCCTCTCCGAGGTGGACGGAACGGTGGCCTTCGAGGACCTGGTGGAAGGCTCCTCGATGAACGAGCAGGTCGACGAATCGACCGGCATCGCCAAGCGCGTGGTGACGGATTCGCGCTCCGGCCGCGGTCCGGAGCTGCGCCCCGCCATCCTGATCAAGGGCAAGGACGGCAAGGTCATCAAGCTGCCGCGCGGCGGCGACGCCCGCTATGCGCTGCCGGTGGAGGCCATCATCTCCGCCGACCCGAACCAGCACATCAAGGCCGGCGACGCGGTGGCCCGCGTGCCCATGGAGAGCGCCAAGACCCGCGACATCACGGGCGGCCTGCCGCGCGTGGCGGAGCTGTTCGAGGCCCGGCGCCCGAAGGACGCGGCGATCATCGCCGAGATCTCGGGCACCATCCGCTTCGGCCGCGACTACAAGAACAAGCGCCGGCTCTCCATCGAGCCGACGGACGGCGGCGATCCGGTGGAGTACCTGATCCCGAAGGGCAAGCACATCCATCTCCAGGACGGTGACGTGGTGGAGAAGGGCGACTTCATCGTCGACGGCAACCCGGCGCCGCACGACATCCTGGCCATCAAGGGCGTGGAGGAGCTCGCGGCCTTCCTCGTCAACGAGATCCAGGAGGTCTACCGGCTCCAGGGCGTGAACATCAATGACAAGCACATTGAGGTGATCGTCCGGAACATGCTGCAGAAGATCGAGATCGACGACGCCGGCGAGACCGACTTCCTCGACGGCGAGCAGGTGGACCGCCTCGAGTTCATCGAGGCGAACGAGAAGGCGGCGGAAGAGGCCAAGAAGCCGGCGACCGGCCATCCGGTGCTGCTCGGCATCACCAAGGCCTCGCTGCAGACCCGCTCCTTCTTCTCCGCGGCCTCCTTCCAGGAGACCACCCGCGTGCTCACCGAGGCCGCCGTCAACGGCAAGGTGGACCCGCTGGAGGGCCTCAAGGAGAACGTCATCGTCGGCCGCCTGATCCCGGCCGGCACCGGCGCGCAGATGAACAAGCTGCGCTCCATCGCCAACAGCCGCGACGACCTCATCGTCGCCACCCGCGACGAGCAGACCGAGGGCCAGCCTTTGGTGGAGGGTCCGGCTCCCGCCGGGGAATGAGCTGAGCCTGAACGTCAGGACATGGAAAGGGCCGCCGCGAGGCGGCCCTTTTCGGTTCAAGGGCCGGCGCCGGGTGCCGCCGGAAACGTCATCTCCTGTGTTCACGATCTTGTGACGGTAAAGCGCGGGCCGGGCCGGCGCCGCGCGGCGGTATCGGGCTGAATGGTTTCTCGTTGCCATCCAGGTCGTTAGGTTTTGCGCGCCCATCGCCGGGCGTGGCGGTAGCGGAAAATTCAGCCGACAAATCTCTCCCGGCGCGTGCGCGCTGGAGTGGTGCTGCTAGACTTTGCCTCCAGAAAAAAGGAGCGGCACGCGATGCCGCTTCGGGAGGAGCAATTGGCCCACCATTTCAAGACACGGGCGCGGCCGGCGGCCCAGCCGGTCGATGTGCGCCGCGGGGGAGCCGAGGATCTGGGGAGCGCGGCCGCCGTGGTGGTCGCCTTCGGCTGTGGCATGTCCGGATTGCTCATGGGCCTGTGCCTTGCGGCCTCGCCCTGGCCCTTCCTGGCGTTCGGTTTTGGCGCCGTGCTCGCCGGCGGCGCCGTATGGTTCGCGCGGGACCTGATGGAGGCTCTGCGCGGCTGACGGGCGGTGTGTGCTCCGCGCCAGCCGGTCCCGGCCGGTGGGCCCAAGGCCAGGCCGATCGCCGCCAGCCGGTTCCCCGGGACGCCTCCCGCGCGCTCGCGACATCATAGGGACGATGGATGGTCGGTCAGGGCCGCCGTCGCGGGTCGCGGCGGCACCCGCCATCGCCCCGAAAGGAGCGGAGCGCCGTGTCGCCCGCATGAGGTCGTTGCCCCTACGAGGTCGCGGCCACGGCTACGGCCCTTGCCTGATCTCGAACGGCAGATTGGCCGTGGCTGCCGCGCCGCGTCCATCGCGCACATAAGCGAACACCCGGTAGCGCCCGGCCGGCAGGCCATGGATGCGCGCGCCGGTGGGCGTGCCGTCCATGAGCGCTTCCGGAAACGAGGGCGGCGCCGCCTCGGGATCGCCACCGACGCTCCGTGCCGTGGTCTCGGCCATCACCTGCCATTCCACCTTCAGCGGATCCCCGTCCGGATCGGTGGCCGCCAGAAGGGTGCGGAAATCCGTGCCGGCAGGTGCGCTGTCGGCACCGGCCAGGCGGAAGGAGAGAATCCGGGGGGCGCGGTTGCCCGCTCCTCCCGGCACCTTGCCGCCCCAGGCGCCGGCCATCGCTTCGACCGATTCGGTCCACTCTCCGGAGGGCGTCAGCAGGGAATACCAGGTCGGCGTCACCTCCTGCTTCTGGCCCCATAGGAAGGGCAGCGCTCCGGCGGCTGCGTGCTCCGTGGCGGCGAGGTAGCGGCGCAGCCGGTCCGCCTTCTGGGTGGAGGTGGGCTCAAACCGTGCCCCCCACGGCGTGCTCGGCGCTTGCCAATGGCCAAGCGCGCCCATCTCGGTGAGCAGGAGCGGGCCGCTCCAACCCTCCGCGCGGGCGCGCGCGGGCGCGGACATGGCGCCGTCGCCATAGGAGTTGATGCCGAGCACGTCGATGGCGGGCGCGAGGCGCTTCAGGTCGGCGATCTTGGTGCCGCCCAGCTCCGCCACCACGGCCAGGGTGGGATGCTGGCCGTCGAGCGTCTTCGCGAGCCGTGCGGCTTCGCCCACCGCCGCGAAGGCGGCGAGGGTGCTTTCGGGGTCCGCCTCCACCTCCACCTCGTTGCCGATGCCCCACATGAGGAGCGCCGGGTGGCTGCGATAGCGCTCCACCATGCGCCGCAGGGCGGCGAGCTGGTCGTCGACCGCCGCGCGGTTGGCGTAGTCGAATCCGAGCCGGGGATGCCCCATCCAGAAGCCGACGATCACCTTGAGGCCGATGCGCTGGGCGGCGTCGAGCGTCTCGCCGGGATCCTCGCCATAGGTGCGGATCACGTTCGCGCCCACGCCCTTGAGGTCGGCGAGCCGGACCGTGCCGCTTGCGCCCCGGGGCAGAAACGGGCGGCCGTCCACGAGGATGTCGCGCCCCTGCACGCTCACCTGGGACGCGGCGGCTGGAGCGGTCGCGAGCGCGGCGAGCAGGGGGAGGGCGGCGAAGCAGAGGCGCGAGGAATGCACGGCGAAGGACCTGGGCGAAGCTGCGGGTGGACGGCGCGGGCGGCGCATCGAGGATGCGTTGCACCATCGAGAGCGCAAGACAAGGGCAGCAACATGAACTTATGCTTGGCGCGCCCCCCGAGAAGCGGCGACGCGCGGCGCATCCACCGGGATGTGTCCGGCGGCCAGCCGGCAGGCCGGTCAACAGAACCCGAAGGGTCGTTGCACGGCCCGTCCGAGACAGGAGAGAACGCCCCATGAATCTCGCCCGCAAGCTCAAGGCGCGTGCCGCCGAAGGACGCCCGGTCCGGGTCGGACTGATCGGCGCCGGCAAGTTCGGCTCCATGTTCCTGTCGCAGGTGCGCACCACGCCGGGCATGCATCTTTATGGGATCGCTGATCTTTCCCGCGAGCGGGCGATCGCAGCGCTCGACGCCACCGGCTGGGACGCGGACGCGGCCGTCGCCCGCGACTTCGACGAGGCCCGCCGCACCGGGCGCACCGTCGTCACCGAGGACGCCGACGCCCTCATCGCCGCCGACGGGCTGGAGGTGATCGTCGACGCCACCGGCAGCCCCGCCGCCGGGCTCCACCACGCCTTGTCGGCCATCGAGCACGGCCGCCACGTGGTGATGGTGACGGTGGAGGCGGACGTGCTCGCGGGCCCGCTGGTGGCCGAGCGCGCGCGCCGGGCCGGCGTGGTCTATGCCGCCGCCTATGGCGACCAGCCGGCGCTGGTGTGCGACATGGTGGACTGGGCCGAGGCGTGCGGCTTCCGGGTGGTGGCGGCGGGCAAGGGCACGCGGCATCTGCCGGCGTTCCACGGCTCCACCCCGGAGACGGTGTGGGACAACCTCGCCATCCCGGTGGAGATGGCGCAGGCGGGCGGCATGAATCCGCAGATGTTCAACTCGTTCGTGGACGGCACCAAGTCGGCGATCGAGATGGCGGCGATCTCCAACATGACGGGCCTCAAGGCGCCGCGGGACGGCCTCCTGTTCCCGCCCTGCGGGGTCGACGACCTGCCGCGGGTCCTGCGCCCGCGCGCGGACGGGGGGATCCTCGAGGAGAAAGGCATGGTCGAGGTCGTCTCGTCCCTGGAGCTGGACGGCCGGCCGGTGTTCCGCGACCTGAGGTGGGGGGTCTATGTGGTGCTGGAGGCCGACCCGTCGGCGCGCGGCGACTATGCGCGGCGCTGCTTCAAGGAGTACGGCATGGTGACGGACAGTTCCGGCCATTACACCGCGCTGTACCGGCCCTATCACATGATCGGACTGGAGCTCGGAATCTCGGTCGCCGCGGCTGCCTTGCGCGGGGAAGCGACGGGTTCCGCCATCGGCTTCTTCTCCGATGTCGCCGCCACCGCCAAGCGCGACCTGCCCGCCGGCACCATGCTGGACGGGGAGGGCGGCTACACCGTCTATGGCCGCATCATGCGGGCGGAGGATTCGCTTGCCCGCGGCGCGCTGCCCATCGGCCTCGCCCACCATGTGCGGCTGAAGAGCGCCGTGAAGGCGGGGCAGCCGGTGTCGTGGGCGGATGTGGACATCGCCGACAGCGAGGCGGTGCGGCTCAGGCGCGAGATGGAGCGCATGTTCCGTCCGCAAAGCGAGCGCCTGAGCGCGTGAGGACGGGGGCGGGCTGCCGGAGCGGCTGCCCGCCGGCGGCCGCCGGCCAAGGCGCCCGCCTGTGCCGGCGCCCCCTTCATCGGGCGCGGGCGAGCGCGACCGCATCGGCGCCGGCGGGGAAGCGCAGCTGACCGGCGGTGTCGTGGACGGCGGCCCAGACGGCCTGCGCGACATCGCTTTCGCGCGTCGTCATCGCCGGCGCCGCGAAGGCCGCGAGGATCGGGCGGGCGAACGGCGCATAGTCGTCCGGCAACAGGTCCGCGACCGGCACGATGGCGTTGGCGCCGAACCGCGTGGTCGGGGCATAGCCCGGCTCGACCAGCTTCGCGGCCACGCCGAAATAGCCGAGCTCGTGGGCCAGCGAGCCGGTGAAGCCTTCGATCGCCTGCTTGGAGGCGGTGTAGGCTGCGGCGAGCGGGAATGCGCCAAGCGTCACGCTCGACGTGACATTGACGATCGTGCCCGACCGGCGCGCGCGCATCTGCGGGATGAACGCCCGGCACATGGCCATGACGCCGATGGTGTTGGTCTCGAACAGCTGGCGGATGAGGGCCGCCGGCATCGCCTCGAAAGCCCCGACGCCGCCGACGCCGGCATTGTTGACCAGCACGTCGACCGGTCCGGCCGCCTCGACCAGCGCCGCTATGCTGTCCTCGCTGGTGACGTCAAGCGGCAGCACCCGCAGGCGGTCCGCCGGGCCGTCGAAAACGGCCGCGCCGGGCCGTCGCATGGTTGCGACGACAGTCCAGCCGGCCTGCAGGAAATGCTCCGCGGTCGCCTTGCCGTAGCCCGACGACGTTCCGGTGATGAGGATGGTCTTGGTCATGGCCCGTCTCCTTCAGATCGATGAGGAGGAGATAGATCGCCACGTTCGGATGATATATAATTTGAACGCCAAAATTAATTATGTATCGTCTAGTTTATGGACCCGTTGAGCGACATTGTCAGCCTGCTTCGCCCGAGCGCGGCGGTCTCGAAGCCGATCTCCGGTCGTGGCCGGTGGGGCGTGCGGTACCAGGCCCATGACGCGCCGGGCTTCGCCATCGTCTTGAGCGGAACGGCCTGGCTCGGCCTTGCCGGAACAGCCCCGGTCCCGCTTCGGGAAGGGGATTTCATCCTCCTGCCCACCACGCCCGCTTTCTCTCTCGCCAGCCAACCGGGCACCGACTGCGAGCCGGCCGCACCGGCGAACGCGGCGGTGCGCCACGGCGACCAGGAGGGGGAGGCCGACTTCGTGGCCCTGGGCGGCAGTTTCTCGCTCGACCGGGTGAACGCGCCGCTCCTGCTCGAACTCCTGCCCGGGCTCATCCACGTTCCGGCGTCCCAAGGCCGGTCCACGCGCCTGGGACGGCTGGTCGATCTCTTGTCCGAGGAGTGCGGGGCCGACCAGCCGGGAAAGGACCTGATCGTCCAGCGCCTGCTGGAGGCGCTTCTGGTCGAGGCGTTGCGCTGGCGCGGGATCGGCGGGCAGGACGCCGCGGCCGGCCTGCTCCGCGGCATGCGGGACCCGGCGCTCGCCCGCGCGCTGCAGGTCATGCACGCCGACGTGCGGGCCAGCTGGACCGTCGCCGACCTCGCCGGCGCCGCGGGCATGTCCCGCTCGGGTTTCGCAGCTCGTTTTGGCGCGGTGCTGGGGTGCGCGCCGATGGAGTATCTGGCGCGCTGGCGCATGGCGCTGGCGAAGGCCGCCCTTGCGCGCGGGGGCAGGTCGCTCGATCGGATCGCCGATGACATCGGCTACGAGTCCGCGAGCGCCTTCAGCACCGCGTTCCGCAAGCGCCTTGGCTGCCCACCGGGCCAGTTCGCGCGCAACCAGGCTTCAGGCCGCGGCCATCCCGCCGCGACGCCACACCCGGAAATGGGTTGAGGTCACTCCCACTCGATTATCTCCTGCCACAGTAAACCACTGATTTTGCTACCAAAAATATTTTCCTCAGTACGCTATACCGTCAAGCACACCGTCAGAAAACGGCGCTTTTGAAAACATTGGATTTTTGAGGCCGTTCTCGGAAAAGCACCTTTCGTCATCTATCGCCAGACCGGGCAAAGCAGCCGCATCAATTTCCGTAACCCGTCCCACCGTTTCCCCGCCAGAGCGCAACAAGGATCGTTCTACGCCTACACGCTATGCCGTCATCACGCCTCCAAGGATCAAGCGTCGTCCAAGGTTTGGCGTTCAATACGCGTCGCGACGGCCCTAAGAAAAATCGTGCGCATGTCGCCGCCGTCAGGATTCCTTGGATCGATGAGCGCGGCCATATCGTCGACCAGATCGCCTCCTCGTGAGTCCGGGAACGCCAACCGCTCATCCCCGCACCTGAATTCGCCGGCGGCCATGCGAATTAGGGTCGCCCGGTCGAGCGGCTCAAGCTCGCGCTTCAGGTAGTGCAGCTTCACATCCGGCCCGAAGCCGGGCACATCGCTGTATCCGGCAGGCATACCGATCGCCCGCTCCGCGTCCTCCATGGTGTATCCGAGGTGCGCCATCCCCTCGATGGTGAAAGCAGCCATGGGGCAGGAGTCGAACGGAAAAGTGTCCGCGCAATCGGCAACCACGCCCGCAACCTTACGAAGTTGCTCGGCGCAGCAGCTACCGATGTCCCTACCCTGTAGCGCCTCCGGCACGTGCTCCGAGCCATGAACAAATCGGTAGGTCCAGCCTCCACCGAGAAGGGCCCCACCCACATAGGAGACGGGACCTGCCTTCTGGGAAAGGTTTCGTAGTTTCAGGAAAAATCCCATCGCCTTGTCGGCTGACATTTCGGCGCGGCGCTGCTCATACCACTCGGAGAAGCCCCGAACGTCCGAAAAGGAGGACTGCAGGAGGAAGGTTACGCTGCGGCAGGCCGACAAGAAAGCATTGAGTTCGAACTGAAAGACGATCCCGTCAGCCCGCGTCAGACGCGCTAAAAAGTGCTCGGCCTCGAGGAGCTTCTCAAGCGGATGACGCAGTGTGGTGAAGGTGTGCGCCATCCTCAACCTCCTATAGGCCCATTAGCCATAAGGCCCTTGGAGGGAGCGTGATCCTCACTGGGCTCCCAGCCAATGAGGGGCCGCGCACAATGGATGCATAACGATTTCTGCCGTTGATCGACGAATTCCTCGACCCTCTCCATAGCGCCTCCTATCGACGACTATTGGGACCAGCCGGCACGAGCAAGACCCGGCTCATGGCGAGCCTTCCGTGCTTGCCGAGACTTCGGCTCGATCAATCGGGGAAGATGGGGCCTCTTCATGCCTCCGTTGGTGGGACTCCAATTCTGCGCTCAGCTCGTTCAGGCGCGTTCTGAGGGCGGACCGATCAACAGGAGCGATTGGCATCGACGCGCCTGGCGCGCCGGACAAAACAGTGACGATTTGATCTCGTTCATCCTCAAGCTCTCGGACTTTCGCCTGCGTCTCGATCGCTTCCGCCACCTCATTCTGCTTCCTGCGAGCACGTTCGTCTTCCTGCAAACTCTTCTCAACCTGACCGACACCCGCCTGGATCTCTGGGAAGCGCTCCGCCGCAAACCTTAGAAATTGACCGAACTCGTAGATGTGGAAGTCCTGATCCGAACCGGCTTGAAATTCCTCGATCAGCTCAGGCCGAGGGCCCAGCTTTCGACCCTTATGAATCCACCACCAGTCTTCTTTGGCGTCGTCTGAAATGAAAATGATCGGCCGCTTGTCAGCCTTCGCCTTGCCGATCATGTCCTTCCAAATAATCAGATCACCGTACTTATCGAACTCGCCCGCATCCTTTTTCGCGTCCTTGTATCCAGGCGGGATCTTCTTCGCATAGCGATCCTCCCCCTCTTTCTTAAGTGCGGCGAGCTGTTCGGGCTTCCATTTATCACCAATTCGGCCATCCAAGAGTTGCGTCAGGCGCGTGACGGCCGCCGCGATGTCCTCGGTCGGATGTGAAGCTTGCGAGGCAGCCATTCGCGCGCGAAAATCCGCCGAGAACATATCCAAGGCGGCCAATTCCTTAGGTACGCTTATCGTGGGATGAGCGCGAAGTTGCCTCAGCCGCTCGCGCGCCTTCTCGATCGTTGCTTCCTGATCTTTGATCAAGACGTCGTAAGCATCCTGCGCGCCAAGCTCAACATCCAAGCGATTACGATGAAACTCCAAACCAACCTGATATGGAATCCACAGAGATTCTTTTAACGCGTCAAACAACCGCAAAAGTTCTTCGCGAACCGCGGCGGGGTGACGGAGGCAGTGCAGCAAAACATTCGCGTCAGGGACAAAAATGGCGTTGTCCCACAACGCTGAGGCCTCGACCGACGACTTTGGATACCAGCCCGGATACTTATCTCTCATGATCACTCCAACCAGGCCAGTTTTTCGATGCCAAGTCTCTGCGCGGCCTCTCTAACAAGGTTGCGGGATCGTTCGGCCTCGGTCTTCCCGCTCTCGAGTAGGACGACGCCAAATGACGAAAACGAACTTTGCGCGCGACCGCGCTCAAAGACCGCCATAAGGACGGACTTCCAATCGCGACTTCGCCCCCAGCCGATGACGCGACCGTCCTCGGTCCTCCGTCCATGTGGCTTGATATAGACGTGAACGACGCGATCGGCGGCCGTAAGTCCAAGTAAGCGCCAGACTTCGCCTTCATTTAAGGATAGACGCGCCCTCACATAGGGCTTCACCAGCGAGTCCTTGATATAGACGCGCACCTTCCGGGCATCCATCACATGCGCAAGTTGTCCGCCGATCGAGGCATCCCGTGTCCAAAGCTCGTAGTAGCGCGCCCGCTCGACGTCCTGGAGCGACATCCAGCCAAGGTCATCACACTGCTGCCAGAGCTTGTCCCTCAGATTGTCACGTAAAGCCGTCGAAATGGACGTCATTGAATTCCGCCCCTGGTATGAGGCGCCGGAAAATCGAAGGCAGGCAATTCGAGTGTCGGATCACCTTCACGAGTGAACAGATCGGCTTGGTCCTTCATCCAATCGAGCATGAATGAACCGGCGCCCTCGTCACGGAACTGTATGACGCCTGGAAGACGCAGCCGCTCGACGTCTCCTCGGACTGCCTTCTCAAGCTCGACAACTTCCGCGAGGCGACGCAGGTCGCTAACGAAATCGAGAACGACGACTTTCTTCTTCCTTGGGCTGATGCGCAGACCTCGACCTAACTGCTGCACAAAGATCCGACGGCTGTGCGTGACGCGCATGAAGACGATCATGTCAACGTCCGGTACGTCGACGCCTTCGTTGAACAGGTCGCGAGTTGTGACAATGTCGAGCGAGCCCTTTCGAAAGGCCGCCATTGTCCGATCACGTTCCCGAGGAGTCATGTCGCCGGTGATCGGCTCAGCGCGAAAACCAAACAGCCTCAGCATGGCCGCGAAGCTTTTGGCGTGGGTCACAGAGGAACAGAATATTATCGCGGAGCGTCGGACCTCCTTGTCGAAAGTGTCCCGGATCGCGCGCGCCGCCTCCTCATCACGCGTTGGCAGTAGCAAGAGCTTATTGAGCTGCGTGATCGAATAGCTGTTCCGCGAGTGTGATCGCACAAACGACCAATCGATGTTGTCAGCGAGAAGCCGGTAATCCGCCTCGCAGAGAAATCCCCGCCTTAGACCCTCGGCGATACCGATCCGAACTACGGGTGGACCCAGCAAGTGGTCGATATCATAGCCGTCGCCCCGCCAGGGCGTCGCTGTAACACCGCCGATCATCGCCTCCGCCATCTTATCCGTCACACGGCGGAAGGTGTCGGAGCCGACATGGTGCGCCTCGTCGATCATCACGACCCCGAAGTCGGGTAAGTCATCGAGCCGAGATACAGCGCTTTGAACGGTCGCGAACGTAATCCCATTCCACTCGCTCGGAAACTCGCCACCGATCAGGCGGTGCGTCGGAACCCATTTTGGAAGCTGGTCCCAAAAAGCCCTCTGCAGTTGATCGACCAGTTCCCTCGTGCCGGCGAGCACCAATGCCCGCCCCCCGGGGATCGCCTCATCGCGAAAGAGCTGAGCAATGCTCTCCGCCAAGACGACCGTCTTTCCAAGTCCGGTCGCGAGAACGACCTGTCCGCGACCCGTTTCGCGTAGAGACCCGACAAACCGATCGACGGCCTCGAGCTGATAATCGCGAAGGTCGCGTCTGCTGGGCGGATATTCTGGGCTGCGCCGCGCCATCTCCAGCAAGGTTGCCGGCTCAAGAATACCGATCTCGATGCCTAACGCAGCCCAACGGCGAACCGACGCCTGCATCGCCGGCCCAGCGCGACGGCTTGTGGCGACATAGAGTCGATCAGCCTGGTAATAGCGCGCCGCTTCCCCGACCTGATCCACAGCCGCCGGGGACGGATAGCCGCCGGTTGTGAACTTGCACTGGATCACCCACAACTCGGAGTTCTTGACCCCAAGGACGTCGGCACCGGCATCCCCAGAACCACCAATGAGCCTGACATCCTCAAAACCGTTGCATACCAACAGCCGAGCAACATCCCGCTCGAAGGCCTGCCATGGCCCCTTTAGCAGTCGCTGGGTATGGAGGAAGGGCTCTGCTGTCACACCGCGACATCCGGCCTGAGGAGTCGGAGCGAACATGTCGCTCGAATCACGGTGTCGCGTGAGGCGCGCGCCAAGTCCGCTGGTGTTTGATCAGCGAGCCAAATGGCGTCACCGAGGTACGCGTCATAGCGCGCGACGGTCGCCGCCTTCGCATCGTTCGTCACCTCAGGGGCCCCGAAGTCAAGGACGGCGTATGCGTCCTCCCAGTATTTTCCATCGAGAAAGAGCTCGGGATGCCGTATGAATAATCGGCGTACCGTACCGCCGTCCGCATAGTCCCAAAATCGGCCGTCGAGGATGAGGGCTCGTGGATCAGCGACGCCGCGGCCGGCCATCCGGCGAGCAATGCCCTCCTTTTCGCGGTCGGTCAGTTCCTCATACATGGCCTCGGCGGATTGACCGTCTATAAGACCAGCCACAGAACGGCAGATATCGCTCAGAATATTACCCGCGAGGGCGATAATTTCCTGTTCGTCCAGGCGGGTGTCGCCACAATACTCAGCCCGAAAATCCGCGAGGACACTCGCCGGCGTCGCATCCTGGCTATGCCCGCGAAGAAACTCGATCGTGCGATAAGTCAGATCGACCAGCAGAGCGTCGAGGGGAGTCATGGTCGAGGATCGGAAAACGTCGTGCGCCGTATCGACGAGATAAGAATAGGTGCGTGTAGCGACGTTATCTAAGCGGACGGCCCACGGCTGACCCGCCGGCAATTGCGGGTCAGTCGGATCGACGGAGAAAGCCTCGACATCGAACTCGGCGCGATAGGTCGGATGAATGTACTTCCGGGTAAGCTCGAATATCGGCCGCCGCACGGGGGGCGGCTCGGGCGCCGGAAGTGATGCCGTAGGAGGCTGCTCGCCGCTGGGCGGCACGCCGCCGTCGCCACTGACTGGATCTTCCGGATTGGCATCGCCCCCAATAAAGCCCGGGGGGATCCCCGCTCCGTCGCCGGCGCCGGGCGTGTCGCCGAGAATCTTCGCATCCTGCTCCTCGACGAGCTGCCACCAACGTTCGTCGGTCAGATAGTCGGCGTCGGCACTGGCGAACAGGCCAGCCATCTGCTGCGCGCGATCGTTGTCCTGGACGACCATGATCCGGGACCACAGACCATTTTTGCCTTGAGGGCTGGTGCGGCGGAAAGCCTGGAATAACTTGTACAGCGGGCTTTGGTTGCCGTCGAAACCTTTCTGGCGCGCGGTGTTGGGCCGCAACGGGCCCTCGCCGCGGACGACCCGTACCATCTCATTCCAGGCCGGATCGTCACGCTCGAAGCGGTTTTTCGTGTAACTAACCTGGCAATGGTCGAGGTGGATTTCTCCCACGAAGCGACCTCGGCTTCGCGGATCATCGATCGGATACTCGACTTCCTGAGTCTCTCCATCGCTCCAGATGAAAAGGTCCTTGCTCCCAATCTCGATTTTTCGGCCGTTTCGGATGAAGTCGATACCGAAATCGGTCTTGTCCAAATATCGTTGGATGCCGACCCAGCCTTTGAC
Source organism: Xanthobacter pseudotagetidis (assembly GCF_043194795.2). Classification (NCBI taxonomy): domain Bacteria; kingdom Pseudomonadati; phylum Pseudomonadota; class Alphaproteobacteria; order Hyphomicrobiales; family Xanthobacteraceae; genus Xanthobacter; species Xanthobacter pseudotagetidis. The sequence goes on from NZ_CM195534.1 coordinate 1,010,625, forward strand.
TCTTCTCGGAGTCTCTACGATGGCGCAGTGCGCGCTCCCGGTAGGGCAGTGCTCCTGATCGCTTGTCAGCGTGCGCATGCAGTGCTCGCAGTATCGCCGAGGGGCGAGAGCGACATCGAACTGCTCCACCGCGCTAACCATGGTGCCATCGGGCAGCTCGATCGACCGGCTCGCATCCCAGACACAGGGTCGGAGCGGCGTGACCCTCGCGCCGCCCAACGTCAGGCGGATCGCTCCAGCTTCCGAATTGGACAAAAGCGCCGAGTAGGTCTTGGCTAAGTGTTTCTTGATGGTGGTGCGGTTGTTCGCTCGCGCCAGATAGGCGCGTTGCTCCGGCTTAAGCCGCGTCACGACGATTTCCGTGCCATGATCCTCGTGGTTCGACTTGGGTCTCGTCTGACGAGGTACCTTGTAATTCCCCGAGGCCCGGAGCTCCTCCAAGTCAATACGAACGCCAACCTGCTCCGGGTCGCCCCGCCGGCTTGTCCAGACCTCGGTTACGATACCAAGACGAGCGGTAGCGATGTTAAAGCCCATGCCAAAAAGGCCGAGCTTTGACAGTGGATCGTTGCCCGACCAGCCCGCTCTAAGGGCGTTCTCCAACGTCTCCAGGGACATTCCCGGGCCATTGTCCTTAACGGACACGCGCGCGGCCTCGGTATCAGCGGTTGGGATGCTGACCGCGATCTCCGGTTGGGCAATCGGCGCGCCGGCCCTAGCGGCGTCAATGAAACCATCTATAGAATTGTCGATGAGCTCGGCCAAGCATCGCCATTGCTCGAGATTGATCTCGCCTAGCATCTGCAGCACGCGCGGCGCCGGCGTGAGGTCGAGTTCTTGAGTCATTTCCCCACCTTTGGCTTTGCCCCGACTCTCGACCGGGATCTATTCTCCGCGTCGCGCAGCGGATTTGACGTCTGGAGGCCGGTAATTAGTCGCTGTAGTTGGTCCGGTTTGGTCTCGCATTCCCAAACCTCGACAACCGTCCAACCATCCGCTTCCAGCGCGGATCGGTTCTTTTCGTCTCGCAACCTGTTGCCCTCAAGTTTCGGGCGCCAGAAATCGAGCTTCGACTTCGGCATTCTCGCAAGCTTACAGCTCGGATCCGGGTGCTGGTGCCAAAAACACCCATGCACGAACAAGGCTACCTTCCGACTCCGGAAAACAAGGTCGGGCTTTCCGGGCAAATCCTTCGCGTGCAGACGATATCGCAGTCCGGCCGAGTGAAGCGCATGACGCACGCGCATCTCCGGCTTAGTGTCACGTCCCCGGATGCGGGACATTTGCGCGCTTCTAGCGGCGTCCGTCTCATTCGTCGTCGACACCGCCAGCCTCATCGGGTTCGGGCCCCGCAACACTCTCACCCACAGGCGGAACAACGGGATCGGCTGCCACCGGGTCATCCTGCCGGAAGCCGGCCAACATCTCCTCCAGTAGCGCGGCGTGGTCCAGTCGAGCTGGCACTCTGTCCAGCGTCGCGCCGATGCGGTGTGCGATCTCGTCAGGCGTCAATGAATCCGCAAGCCGCTCGTCCAAAGCCCAGAGGCGCCCCGGATGCACAACGTCCCACGGCGAGCGCTTATTTGCTCGCGTCGTCGCGGCGTCACCATGCTTGCTCATTCCCCAGCAGGCCTTTGTCTCGGAGTTCCAGATTGGCCAGAACGTCCGGATGAGATGCTTCTCGGCGACGAGTTGGGCGTTTGTCGCGCATACAAGGCGGCGGCAAACAAAGTCCGCCAATCTTATGGGTGACAGATGGGAGGGGAGCTTGGCGCCATAGGCTTCCGCCGTACCTATAGTTCCCGCATGCTCCAGCAAACGTGCCGTAAGCTTCGCGCCCTGCTCCCGCGTTGTACTGGCATCATCTTTGGCGGGGTCGGCTTTACCAACATAGATCGGTGTCTCGGATCCGGAGATACCGCTATAGAGCGGGTGATCGCCACGATAGTAGATCGCGTAGACACCAGAACCGTATGCTGGTCGGACATCGGTCAATGCTATCAGGGGCTGCGCGATCAGCGCGATCGACACCATCCGACCAATCGCCTTTGGATCGGCTGGATCGAAGGTCGCGCGAGGCATCCGCACTGGATCGGTGGAAGAGCGCGCGGCTTCAACCGCGTCGGCATGCGTGGCCAAGCCTTCCCGAATCCGTCGGACAACCGCCTGAGGAGGATTACTACCAGCAGCCGCGAGCACCGCCGCGAGCGCGTCCTCAAGTGCCTTAATCGCGGCTCGATCCGGTGCCAACGCCATCCACTAAACCCCCTCGGTAGCCGAAACGAGGTCTAACCGCCGCGACTCGCCCTCCGGCTGAAATAAAAGACAAAACTACGCCGCACTACGCCGCGCGACGCGCCGGGGCCAAACCGCCGATGGCATTTCCACCGCCGAGCTTAGCCGCCAGCCAGCCACCCGCCGCGGCTCCAAGAGGAGCCGGCACGGCGTTACCTAGCTGGCGCATGCTCTCGGTCCACGACCGAGGAAATTCGTACTCATCCGGCAAGCCGACCAGACGCGCGGCTTCCCGTGTGGTGAAGTAGCGAACCGATCCGTCGTCGCGAACCATCATATTCTCGCCGCCAGGAACACCGTGATCGCCAGCCTTCAAGGCTTTCGCGGGGAGATCCAGCGGACTACCGGTGTGGCCCGGATACACTCGCGCGCCAACTTGAAGGACGTGGTTATGTTTCCCGTTCGGCTCGCCGAGACCCTTCAACGCGTCTCGGACGGTGACCCACGGAGCGCCAGACGGCGCGACACCAGCCTGCTTCAAGCGCTCGACCCGTGCGCGATCCTGCTGAAGGATGGGAGCCCGCCCCTTCTTCAGACCATGTCGCGTCCAATATTCACCCGTGACGTATTGCTCCCATAGAAGTCGGTCGCGGCTGTGGGTCGGGGTCATGTGGCTCGGCAGAACATCGAGATCGCTTCTGATGCCGAAAATCAAAACGCGATGCCTAATCTGGGCCGCGCCAAAGTCGGCGGCGTTCACAAGTTGCCAAACAACCTGGAATTCCTTTCGGCCCTTCGACGCCACCAACCGCGCGCGATGCGCCGCGTGCGACTCACCCGGCCTCCGGATCAGCCCAGGTCGCTCTAGATGCGAAATAATCCATTCAAGGTAAGGGCGGAAACGGGGACCCGCGAGATTCCTGACATTCTCGAAGAGAAACGACCGAGGCATCGCCTCACGCACCGCTCGGATGGCTTCGGGCCACATGTCACGGTGATCGTCCTGACCCTGCTTCTTACCGCCAATTCCGAACGGCTGGCATGGGGGGCCACCTGAGACCAAATCGAGCGAGGTCAGCTTCTTCCAGTCAATTTCCCGCACGTCTTGAAGACCCATCGGCCAATCGCGAACGTGCTCGACGCCCTTGGTCTTGTTATGCAGGACCGTCGCGACGGCATCCCGATCGAACTCCGCCATGTGCTGGTGGCGAAAGCCCGCTCGCGACATTCCGAGCGCCAGCCCCCCACAGCCGGCGAAGAGTTCAGCGCTTTGCATCTTCGCCCCCTTTTAGATCCAGCGGCAGCATCGGCCCGCCTGCGGATTCTTCCAAAAATCTCTCGACTGCGCGTCGGACCAGCCAGGCAACTTTCACGCCCTGCGCTTTCGCAAGGCGATCAAGCTCCGCCTTCTGCGTCCGCGTCAGCGTTGTAGTTACACGCTCAGCATCCCGACCGTCTTTGCCCAAACCGGCCTCCGCGGCAATCCGCGGCATTCCGCGGCGCTGCCACTCTGAAGCCGAATCACTAATTTTTCAACCACAAACCACTCTTACCCACTGCGGGGTACGCCGCCTCAGGCTGGCGTATGCCCGTCGCATCGCAATCGCGCGTCCAAGCTATAACAAAATGATAAGAACAAATAAAGAACAAATACTGGGATCTTCGGTTGTAGATCACCCCCATGATCGCCGTGCCGTATTCTCATGCGCAGGACCCCGGAATATCGATCATTCAAGCTGCGATCAGGATCGCGGTCGTCAAACCTAAGGTTGCTCACATCCTGATCCGGTCTTTGCGCCCCGGCCTCCGCGCCGCTCTGGCCGGGGGAGCTTGGGGGCTCTGCCCCCTGGCGCGGCGCAAGGGACCGCTGGCGCTCGACCGGGACGGTATCCCCAGCCTTCCGCGCGGACGCGTGTTTCTCACTCTCGCCAATAGCTTCGATCCGCTTGTGCAGGCCGGGTGATCCCCCTCCGTCCCGGTCGCCCTTGCACCTTGCACCCCCCGGTCTCGGCGACGGCCAGGGTTGCAGCGCAGCGCTGCGCTCCAACCCAAGCCAAAAGGATCAAGACCATGACCACGACCGCGAACATCGCCCCGACCGCCGAACACGGCACGACCGTTTTCATCCCGCTCAACAAGCTCAAGAAGCATCCGAAGAATGCCCGCAAGACCCCGCACAGCGGGGCGTCTATCGAGGCGAAGGCGGCGAGTATCGCCGCCAAGGGCGTCCTGCAAAATCTGGTGGTGGAGCCGGAAACGAACGCCGAGGGCGAAGCGACCGGCTTCTATCTCGTCAGCATCGGGGAAGGCCGCAGGCTGGCGCAGATGCTGCGCGTGAAGCGCAAGGAGATCAAGAAGACCGAGGCCATCCGCTGCGTCATCGACACGGCGAACGACGCCGCCGAAATCAGCCTTGACGAGAACGTGACGCGCGAGGACCTGCACCCCGCCGACCAGTTCGAGCGCTTCCGCGAGCTTTCCAAGGATCGGGGATGGGGCGCGGAGGAAATCGCCTCCCGCTTCGGCGTGACCGCCCATGCCGTCAAGCAGCGGATGCGTCTCGGCGCTGTCAGCCCCAAGCTGTTGCAGGTCTATCGCGACGGCGACCTGACCTTGGATCAGTTGATGGCCTTCGCCATCACCGAGGATCATGCGCGGCAGGAGCAGGTTTATGAACACCTGTCCTATAACCGCGAGCCATGGATCATCCGCCGCGACCTGACCACGACCAACGTGGCGGCGACGGATCGGCGGGCTATCTTCGTCGGCGCGCAAGCCTATACCGAGGCGGGCGGCAACATCATCCGCGACCTGTTCACCGAGGATCGTGGCGGTTTCTTTGAAGACCCCGCCTTGCTGGACCGGCTCGCCGTCGAGAAGCTGGAAGGGATCGCCGCCGAGGTGCAGCAGGCCGAGGGCTGGAAGTGGACCGCCGCCTATCTCGACTTCCCCCACGCCCACGGGATGCACCGTGTCTATCGGCATTCGGTGGAGCTTTCCGAGGAAGATGCCACGGCTTACGACGCGGCGCAGGACGAGCTTGAGCGCCTGAACGCGGAATGGGAGGATGCCGATACCGACCTCCCGGCCGAGGTGGATGCGCGCCTTGCGGAGCTTGAAGCCGAGATCGAGCGGATCGACGCCAAGCGCCACGCCTTCGATCCCGACGACATCGCGCGGGGCGGCGTGTTCGTCGTCATCGCCCATGATGGCGATGTTCGGATCGAGCGCGGTTTCATCCGCGCCGAGGACGAGGCCCCGGAGCCGGAGGAAGCCGAGGGCGGCGAAACCGTCATCGACGGCGTGCGCGTCAATGGTGACGGCGAAATCCTCGACAGCGACGGAGGGGACGACGAAGACAACGACGAAAGCGAGCAGGAGCCGGAAGAAGAGGCCGGGGATGCGGGCAAGCCGCTGCCCGACTCGCTCATTCGCGACCTGACCGCGCATCGCACCCTTGGTCTGCGTCTCACCCTTGGCGAGCAGCCGGATATGGCGTTGATCGCCGTGGTCCATACGCTCGCCGCGCAGACCTACTATCGCGGCGGCGGCACGGCCCATTGCCTCGAAATCAGCCCGACCAGCAACTACCTCGCCGCTCACGCGGACGGCATCGAGGACACGGCGGCGGCGAAGATGCTGGCGGATCGCCATGCCGGATGGGCGGCGGACATGCCGCGCGACGTGGCGGACCTCTGGGAGTTCGTTGCCGGTCTGGACCATGCGAGCCTGATGGCCTTGCTCGCGCATTGCGCCTCGCTGACGGTCAACGCGGTGAAGCTGCCATGGGAAAGCAGCAAGCGCCGCGCCCATGAGACGGCGGACAAGCTGGCAACGGCGGTGTCGCTGGACATGACGGCGCACTGGACGCCGACCGCGCGGACCTATTTCGGGCGCGTCACCAAGGCCCATATCCTCGCCGCCGTGCGCGATGCTCTTGGCGACGAGGCAGCGGAGCAGATCGCGGACAAGAAGAAGGTGGAGATGGCAGAGGCTGCCGAGCAGCTTCTGGCCGGGACCGGGTGGCTTCCGCCCGCGTTGCGCACCGAGCGCCCCGCATGGCTCGACCAGCAGGCCGACACCTTAGCCCTCGATACCGTCGAGCCCGCCCCCCTCGCAGGAAGACCATGATGAACATTTCGCCATCGCAGCGGAATGAGGAAGGCAGGCCCGGGCGCGCGCAAGCGACCCCGGCTTTCTTCCCGGAAAAATCGCGGGCCGCGCAGTCGCGCGGCCCGATCACCTCGACCATCGCCACGGTCGGAACCACCGTTAAGGAGGAGAACCATGGTTGCCGTTATGCTGATGGGCGTCGTGTTGATCGCCGGGCTTTGCGTCCTGGCCTATACGCTCGCCATCTATGCCTTGCCCTTCATGCTCGGCGTCACCGCCGCGCAGTTCGCCTATCACACCGGCGCGGGCTTCATCGGGGCGGGCCTTGTCGGCTTCGTCGTCGCCTTCGGCGTTCTCACGCTGTTGTTCGACACGCTGCGCTCACCGATCCTGCGCCTGATCGTGGCGCTCGTCTTCGCCGCGCCCGCCGCCGTCGCCGGATATGCGCTGGTCCACGGCGTCACCAAGGAGGCCGTGCCGTCCGAAATCTGGCGGCAAATCTTCTGCATCGCTGGTGGCGGGTTCGTCGGCGTGTCAGCGCTATTGCGATTGGCGATACCAGCCGCACCGCGCTCTGCCTGATGGCTGGCGTTGACCGCTCAAAAACCCGCTATGCAATGTCCCCGCAAAAGTCGGCCGCAAAACTCCGACTTTTGCGACGCCTCGAAAGTCAGGACTTATGTGACACGTCTAGAGGTTATCGAGATCAGCGAACAGCTTGTCTTGTTCGATCAACCCCTGTCGGCCTTCGACCGTGCCGATCCCAAGCCTCGCGAACACGACCACGCGACCTTGCCGCTTAGCCCAGCCGACGAACCACCCCTCTGGTCTGGTGCGCTGAATCTGACCGCGTGCATCACGCGTCCAGCCACTCCCGGTCTTTCCGTGGACGCGCCAGCCCGATTTTGTGCTGAACGTCGGTACGATCGCCATCGTCTGTTCAATCGCGGCGGGAGAAACAGGCAGTTCGCGGGCCAGCATCCGACGGATGAATGTCGTCTGCTCGCGAGGTGAGATCGTCAGGGACGCGATCCACGCGTGCGAAAGCCCGTTGCGTTTACCCGGCTCGCCGGAAACATCCTTGTTACCGTAGTTGAAGCTGCTGATATAGGATGAGAACCGTTGAGCACCCAGGTTGCGGGCGACTTCGCGGGAATACCAGAGAACGGAGTCGGCTTGCCAAATCGTCGGGTCGACCGGCTTCTTGTCTCGCGCGGGCGCTCGCATACCTTCCCGCCACTCCCACCGAGGGTTGTGAGCGTCCGTCAAGATTCCCGCGTCACAGCCCATGAGGGCGAGTGCGACCTTGAACGTCGAGGCCGCCGTATATCGATCGTCGCACGCTCCCTTTTCCTCGATAGTCGCTCCTGTTCGAGCATCGACAATCAGCGTACATTCCTGTGCATAAGCAGCGCTTGCGATGGCGATCAAGGCCGAGCAGATCAGTGCTGGAAGGCCAAGTGCCTTGGTGACGATGTGGGTGGTCATGACGCCTCTTGGTCAAAATGCTTCTTCGTATTAGAGGCTTCGCTTTAGTAAATCATTTATGAATTCGCGCTTCGCAACACTCCCGAGATTTGGATCGGGTGAGCGCTCCCATAGGTGCTGCGGCTCATACTTCATCGGTGGACGACTGCGCCGACGACCAATTCAATAGCGCGCGAACTGCGAAGACTGCCAATCCTAGTCGGTGAATCGGTATTGCGTCAGATTTTTGCTGCGCCTCAGACTGGCAATCTCGGCGGCGGCTCATAAGAGCTGGGAGGGCTTGGCGTCGCCCTTCGGGCCGCGCTTTTGGCTGCGCCGGAACCACGCCGACGGCGCGTTTCCGCCATTCGGCTTCAATCGCTGACGCAACGGGCGGCGGCCATTTCGCGAACGCTCCTCAGCGGCGAGGCTTCCGAGAAGCCGGTCCCAGTCGCCATCACACCGACGCCAGTGAGGATCAGGCCGCTGCGCTCGAATGCGGCGAGCTGACATAGATAGGCCGGGAGGCACTGAGGGTCCGCATGAGCGGAAGACATCGGGGCGGCGGTGCGCGGCGGACGTTGGGTAGCGTCGTGCGCGGATCATGCCGCGATGGTGCAGGAACAGAGCCGCTTGTGCATCCGTCTCGCCCAAGGCCGGGCATGGCCGTGGCGTTGAGGATCAGGGTGGTGGGGCATCGGCCCGTGGAGGCCACGCCGTTTCCGTTCTCGAGCGTAAGGCGCGAGGGACGACCGCCATTGCCGTATTCCCCCGATTTCCCAAGACGGGCGCTCCATCCGCGATCTCGATTGGCATGGGTCTGACCGAAGACCGGCTTCGCCTCGCTCGTCTCCCGCAACGTCCGTCGCCAACTTTTTTCCGCCGCCTTCGGCTTTGCATCGCGAAGCAAAAAAGCCGTCGCCGGCCGCCTTCCACTTCGTTCCAGCCCTACGGGGTGCGGGCCGATCGTCCCCGGTCTCACGACCCCCATCGAGGTCGCGATGGAGCGGCCCGACAGGAAAAGGAATACGACAATGGCGACCATCGGCACCTTCACCAAGAACGAGAACGGCGCGGGCTTCACCGGCGCGGTCAAGACCCTGACCCTCAACGTCAAAGCCAAGTTCGTCCCCTCCGAGGGCGAAAGCGAGCGCGGCCCCTACTTCCGCATCTTCGCCGGCGCGACCGAGTTCGGCGCCGCCTGGAAGAAGACCGCCCGCGAAACCGGTCGCGAATACCTCTCGGTCAAGCTGGACGATCCAAGCTTCCCGGCCCCGATCTACGCCAGCCTGGTCGAAGCCGAGGACGGCAGCGGCCACAACCTCATCTGGTCCCGCCGCCACGGCGACTGAGACAGGCCCCTCAAGAAGCCCCGCCGCGGCGGGGCTTCTTCATGCTCATGTCCGCCGCCTCCAAGGAACAAGGAATCGAGAGAACGGGACTCCCGATCGGATCTCGTGCTCGGCCTCCGCTCCGCTCTGGCCGGGCGGCTTGCTTGGGGGTCTCCCCCCGGCGCGGCGCAAGGGATCGCTGGCGCTCGACCGGGACGGTTTCCCCGGCCTTCCTCCACGTCGTTCCTCCGTTCCGTGCAGGCCGGGTGATCCCCCTCCGTCCCGGTCGCCCTTGCACCTTGCACCCCCCGGTCTCGCCGACGGGCAGGGTTGCAGCGCAGCGCTGCGCTCCAACCCAAGCCCACGAAAGGAAAGACCATGTATCACCAGCTCGCCACCCGGTTCGGCCGCAACTCGCATCAAATCAGCGGGCGCGAGCCGCTGGATAACGAGGCGCTTTATCGGCACGTCCCATCGATCTTCGCCAACGAAGCCCATGACAGCCGTTCCGAGCGTTACGTCTATGTCCCCACCATCGACATCGTGGAGGGCCTGCGCCGCGAAGGCTGGTTCCCGTTCTTCGCCGTGCAGTCGGTTCCGCGCGACGGTTCGCGCCACGGCCACGCCAAGCACATGCTGCGCCTGCGCCGGGATGGCGGCATCGGCAAGCCGGAGGCGGCGGAAGTCATCATCGTCAACAGCCATGACGGGACCAGCGCCTATCAGATGTTCGCCGGGATGCTCCGTTTCGTCTGCACCAACAGCATGATTGCGGGCGAGCGGTTCGAGGAAATCCGCGTTCCCCACAAAGGCGGCATTCAGGATCAGATCATTGAAGGCGTCTTCACCGTTGCGGAAGACTTCCCGCGCCTCGTCGACGCCAGCGAGACCATGAAGGAAATCCGCGTGTCCGCCGACGAACAGCGTGTCTTGGCCGAGGCGAGCCTTGTTGCCCGCTACGGCGAGGAGGAAAGCCCGCTGGGCCCGGAACAGATCATCGAACCGCGCCGCCGCGAGGATATGGGCGGGAGCCTCTGGAGCACATTCAACGTCATTCAGGAGCATTTGACCAAGGGCGGGCTGCAAGGCCGCAAGCAGAATGCCGAAGGCCGCATCCGCCGCGCCCAGACCCGCGCCATCAACGGCATCGACCAGAATGTGACGCTTAATCGCGCGCTCTGGACGCTTGCCGAAGGGATGCAGAAACTGAAGGGCGCTTGATCCCGAACGCGACGGGGCCGCCCCCCCGGCGCCCCTTCCTTTTCGCGGCGACGACAGGAGCGGAAAATTTGGGCCGATCCGGCTTCGCGGATCGGCGGTGCGGCCATGCCATCGAACATCGCCGCGCTCGCCGGGCTGCGCCCGGCTCGCAGAATCACAAGAGCACTGTTAAGACTAAAATAACCAATATATTTATCGCGATAGCCGCTCCAGTTATCGCAACATCGCGGCTTCAGTTATTTCCAGAGAGATTCAAAGCTTTCTATCCGGGCGTTGCTTCGCATGAGCCCGAATAGAGAGGTAACGCCATGCTAAGCATCGACTGGCGTTCTCCGGCGGCATATCAATTTGCCAAGAGCATTCCCGCTGCCGGTTTCGCTTGGGAATATCTCCGCCGCGATGATGAGTATCATCGCGAGTTTCAGGCCATAACGACTTCGCGCGAGCCGGACCCGGAGCGCCTAGAAGCCTTCGTGCGGCGCTGGGGGTTGCGATTTTCCGACCGATCCTGAAACCCCATCGGATCAGCAGACTCTGTTCTGGAGTCCGAGCCTTCAGCCGCAGGCCATACGGCTGATCCCGCTGGAACACCATGACGGCGAGACCGAGCCCATCATCACGCTCGCGCATCTCGACGGACTCGATCTTCGCCAGGCCGAGGATGGCTGGCACGGTATCTGGCAGGTCGATGGCGTTGCGCACCAATTCTGGTTGCCGCACGCTGTCCCCGACGCAGCCGCCTTTTACGGCACCGTCCTGCCGACAGACGCCTATTACGATCTCCGCACCCATGCGGCCCGTCGATTGGTGAAAGCGCTCCATGGTCAGCGGCCGGGGCGTGATTTTCGCACCTTGCCCGCGCAGCTCCGGCAATGGCACATCCTGTCCCTGCGGGCGCTCGACGCCCGCCTTCGCGGCGAAAGCTACCGCGCCGTCGCCGAAGTCCTTCTTGGCTTTCGCGGCAGCAAGGAGGATTTTGAGGTCGATCCGCGCAAGAACAAGGCTCGCCGTCTGATCGCGCACGGCGTCAAGATGATGCGCGGCGGCTATCGGCTGCTGCTGCACTATCCGATCAAGCCGAGCGAAGGCAGATGAGCACGTTCGCTCTCATGGGATTCATTGCCGGCACCCTTCGAGCCAAACATCCGAAAAACCCGCTGGCGCACACGCTCCTGCTGCCAGACGTCGGATGCGGGCGGTGCGTTCGTCGAGCTTGGTATCGCTTCGAACGAGATCGTAGGAGGCGGGCGCGATCAGGACCGCCGCAAGCCGTATGAACTGGGCTTCCGTCAGCTCGGCGGGAGGCCGCCCGTAAATCGCGGAACTTGCCGAATGGAAGCCCACCATCCAACCATTGGGGCCGTTGCCCATTTCCAGAGTCTCCAGCCACAGGGCAAGAATCTGTTCCTTGGAAAGACGGCTCTCCAGTCCAAGCGCATAGCCGGTCTGGCGAATCTTACCGATACCGGGGTGAAACTCCTCGAAGGCGAGCCGCTTGGCTGCCGATTGGGTGATGGTGGTCAAACCAGCGCCTGGGGTCGAGAAATCCACACCAGAATGCGTTGAAAAATTCGGGTCTTCGACAGCGAGCAAAATAGCCCGGTGGGCGGCCCCCAGGGAGTCGCCGCCGCGGCCTTGAGCAATCACCGCGTCGGCACGAGCACGCAAGCCCTCGGCATCTGACAGCGCATCCCAATATCCCTTAGCGCCATACCCCACAACGCTGATAAGCAAGAGAGCAAATACAATGCTCGCATATTTCAGTATCCGCATCATTCGATCTGTTTATCCTTAGATTTATCTCTCGCAAATTCAGTCATCAAGACTTTAGCGAGTGATTTATGATGAATTTTTTCGCTCTTACTCTGTATTTAAAGGCTGACGCCAAAATACGAGAGAGCCGGCGACCGTCGCTGCCAAGAGCCATGCCAGTAAAGTGCCGAAACTCGTGACGCCGTATGGCCCTTCGGCACCTGCAAAAAGCCATGCCCGCGCAGCATCGGCGGCAAAAGACGGCATAGGAACGGCGGCTATGGCCGCGCCAAAATAGGCTTGCAATATCGAGCACGCGATCCCTACGAGAAACACGGGAACGACTGCCGCGATCATGCTCCGAAATATGATCGTCAGCGTCGCAGCAATTGCAGCAAGGCTTGCCAGTTCGAGAAAGGCGATCACAAACGCAGCAGTGAGCACGAGAATGCCGTCCGCTTGAACCGGGGCACTACTGCCAGTGCCGTCTCTGAGAAGGCTAAGTGCCGTGTTGAGGATCATGTCTCCGACGACCGTCAGAACGAGACCGATGAGCATGAACAGGAGGCAAACAGCGAACTTCGCGGCGAGAAGAGGAATACGCCCTGCGCGTGGCACAAGGTTACGCCAAGTCGAGAATCTGTACTCGACATAGAATACGGAGGAAACACCGATCACAAAAAGTAGCTGCGCAATCGGATTGCCGGCAATGCCCAATGACTGCGCCGCAGACCGAAGTGTGTCGGTGTTACCTTGGGGGAAATTTCCGGATCGGAGGAAGAAAAAGCTTTCCAGCGCAATCTTGAAGGCGAGCGCCGCCGCGGGAACCGACAAGAAACCCCAGAACAGAACTCCCGGTTGCCGCTGGAGCTTTAGAAGCTCTGTCGAGAGGAGAGCGTTCACTGGATCTCCCTTCGCGTTTCTGACAGGAACACTGACTCCAGATCGGGTTTGATCCATTTGGCCTCGAAGATCCGGATATTGGCATTTGCCAACATGCGGATGAGTTCAGGGGCATCATCGCGTCCGATGCGGACATAGACCCCACCGTCACCGGCGTCCGCTTGCGAAGCCAAGCGTTCCAGAACCACTTGCGGGAAATCGACGTTGAGCCAAAAGCGAGCTTGGCTGTCCAGCAAGTCATCGACTCTTCCCTGCGCCGACATCCGTCCATTCCGCAGGATCGCGACACGATCACAAATGCGTTCAACTTCATCAAGGAGATGGCTGGAAAGCAGCACGGTGATGCCGTCCCGCTGGGCTAGCTCTACGATCAGCGAACGAATTTCGAGGATACCGTCCGGATCGAGACCATTGGTCGGCTCATCGAGAACTAAGGCATCTGGACGCGCGACGAGGGCACAGCCGATTCCCAACCGCTGCTTCATGCCTAGCGAGAAGGCCGACACCTTTTTGTCGGCCGCGTATCCAATGCCAACGCGCCGCAGAATAGGCTCGACCATTGTGATGGTCTCGCTCATCCGAGCGAACATCTCCAAATGCTCGCGCGCGGTCAGGAACGGGTAGAAGGCCGGGGCCTCGATCAACATACCAAGGCGACGCCGCGATTCCCTGCAAGCATTCTCGCCAAATATGGAAACCGAGCCGCGATCAGGGCGCACGAGGCCAGCTATGATCCGCAGCAACGTGCTCTTGCCGGCGCCGTTCGGACCCAGCAGGCCATATACGCAGCCTTGCGGAACGCCAAGAGAAAGCCCGTCAAGTGCTTTGAAAGCACGGCCTCTCCATCCGAATGTTTTCTCGACGCCCGAGACTGTAATGGCGTCTTTCCCATCTCCAGCGCTCACAAATGATCCTATCTGAAACGTCTCAATCCTTGTTTCCACATCGGCATTGCCGCGTGGATTCATGCTCCGGCGAGTTTATAGGTGATTGTTGGCAATCTCTTGTTCCAGAATTTTTCGATAGCCTTTACTTGAGAGCCACCGGGCACGTGCCAGGTGGCTTTCCCAGCATCGCCTCGTCCCTGCTTCGTCACGGGCGGGATCGCGATGTAGAACGATGCGCGCGACATCCTGCCAGTTCGCGCCTTGCCGGCTGGCGTCCAACAGGCGCAGATAAGTGACATAGTGCTGCTCGTCATAGGACGTGACGACGTTTCCGGACGGCGCTTCGTCGGCCACGTCGGGATCGAGTTCGACAGGATCGGGCATCAGCGACACTCCCCATCGTAGAGAAGGTTTCGTCTGCGGTGCGCCCCCGCAAACATCCTCTCTGACTCTTGGTGATCGGGGAGTTCGAAACCGTGGTTAGACGGCCCTATGGCCTTTAGCTCGGAGAGCCTGTTGTATACGCCACAGGCTCCCCGACCATAAGGTCAAGGAGTTCGGTGTCGTCACGGCCGGCACCAACCGCTAACCAGGGGTTTCGACGCCCCGGAGCAGCGCGTCTCTGCTCCGCTTCCAGTCATAGCTGAACCGTGCGGCGATGTCTTGGCCGAATCCGCCCGGCTGGCCATTACCCCCTGATCTACTTCAGCTTCTTTGTCTCACCACGCCATTCGCGGGGTGCCGTTTGCGCATAGGCGCAAATGCGGCACGCTACCTGCCGCCGATCCCTCGCCATGGTTCGCCGCAGCCCGCCGCCAAGACGGCAGCGCGCATCCACGACGAACCTGAGGTGATCCCATGGCCAACCCATCGGCGGGCCTACCGCCCCGACTCTTGCGCACTCAGGAAGCCGCCCGCTTCCTCGGCATTTCCATCCGCACCCTTGAGAAGCATCGCACCTACGGCACCGGCCCGACCTATCGCAAGGTCGGCGGCCGCGTCCTCTACACCGTGCGCGATCTCGAAGCCTGGACCGAAATCGGCTCCCGCAAATCCACCCGCGATCCGAACGCCGGCACGGTCTTTCCGGCCCGCCCTCTGACGCCGCAAGAGCGGGGTGAGTGCTGAATGCTGCGCGACGACGATCATAGACCCGCGCAGCCGACCGACGCGAGCGAGCGCAATCACCTGGCCCCCTTCGTGGTCGCGACCGGCGACGCCTGCCCACGCGATCAGCGCGATCTCATGGAGCGGCCCTTCTTCTCGCTGGCGAAGACGCCGCGCACCAAGCCGATCCTCTACAAGGCGGCCGATGTCGAGGTGCAGGTGCTCGCCATGCCCGAACACGGCATGGCGACCATCTGGGATGCCGACGTGCTGATATGGGCCGCCTCGCAGATCGTGGCGGCCGAGAACGATGGCCTGCGCACCTCGCGCTTCTTCCGCTTCACGCCCTATCACCTGTTGCGCTCCATCGGGCGACCGACCGGCAACCGCCAATATGTGCTGCTGAAGGCCGCGCTCGCGCGCCTGCAATCGACCGTCATCGCAACCACGATCCGCAACGGCCCGCATTGGCGGCGTCGGCAATTCTCCTGGATCAACGAATGGGAGGAGATGTCGACGCGCACCGGCCGCGTTGAGGGTATGGAATTCGTCTTGCCCGAATGGTTCTACAACAGCGTCGTCGATCGCTCGCTCGTTCTCACCATCGACCCGGCCTATTTCCGGCTGACTGGCGGTATCGAACGCTGGCTCTATCGCGTCGCTCGCAAGCACGCCGGCCGCCAGCCCCATGGCTGGCTGTTCGAGGTCGCGCATCTCCATGTGAAGTCCGGCAGCCTCGCGCGCGTCTCCGACTTCGCGCTCGACCTGCGCCGTATCGCGGCCCGCCAGCCGCTGCCCGGCTATCGCCTTCAGATCGAGCGGAAGCATGGCCGCGAGCTGCTGCGCATCCGCCCCGAAACCCTGTCCACAGTGCCTGTGGATACGCCTGTGGAAACTATCGGCACATCAGGCGCACGCGGTATCGGCACATCGGGCGCAGCCCTATCGGCACATCAGGCGCACGGACCGCAGTTAAGCCTTTGGCCCGAAAAGCGGAATCCGACTGCTAGCTTAGAGTCTAACAGAGAATCTAACTTTTCTTCTTTGACGCACCCGCGCGCGAGCCGTGGTGCCGGTGCCGCCCGATCCATCGCCGACGTGCTGCGCGACATGCTGGCCAACGACGAAGGCAAGGGAGGGCGGCCATGAGCGGCAAAGCCTCCCATCGGGCGCATGGCCGCCCGCAACCGGATGGGCCAGCGCCCTTCACAACGCTGGTCGAGCTGACCTTCGAGAAGCGCCGGATCGAGCATTGGATCAGGTTCGGCCGCAAGAGCTACGAACAAATCATCGACCGGCGGCGCAGCGTCGTCGGCTTTGCGCCCGACAGCCTTTTCGCCTTCGTCCGCTGGGCGGCCGGCGACCACGGCACCGTCGTCTCGCGCATCGACATCGTGCGGGCGATCCGGCGCGGCGAGCCGTTCCAGACGCTGCCCTTCGTCCGACCTGGCGGCGACATCCTGCTTCGGCTCGACGGCTGGCCCAAGGTCCAGCGCGCGCTTGCCGCGATCGACGCGGTGGAAGCGCTCAGCGTCGATCCGGCCGACGCATCGCCCGATCATTGGCGACACGTCCATAACCGGCTCAGCGCCGGGCTGGAGCCGAACGCCTACACGCCCGAGCGCCATGCCGCGTGGATCGGCCGCCGGAGGATCGAGCCATGAGCCGCCGCCACATCCTCGGCGTGGCGCTGCTCGCCGTCGTCGCCGTCGCCGCGCCCATCGCCGTCGACATGCCGATGAAACTGCTCTGGAACGCCACGGCAAGCGCGCCGATCGGCTTCTATGCGATAGAACCGGCCGACCGCCTGACCGCGCCCGAGCTGGTCGCGGTCATGCCGCCCGAACCGCTCGCCGCCTTCATGGTCCAGCGCGGCTATATCGGCGACGGCGTGCCGCTCCTGAAGCGCGTCGCCGGTCTCCCCGGCCAGCTGGTTTGCCGCAGTGGCCGCAGCGTCACGGTCGACGGCGTGGCGATGGGCGCTGCGCTCGACCGCGACCGGATCGGCCGCGATCTCCCTGTCTGGCAGGGCTGCCGCGTCATCGCGCCCGGCGAACTTTTCCTCATGAACAGCGGTGTCCGCGACAGCCTGGACGGCCGCTATTTCGGCCCGCTTCCGGCGAGCGCCGTTGTCGGCCGAGCGCTGCCGCTCTGGGCCGATGAGGATGGCGACGGCCGCTTCGTCTGGCGAGCCCCGACCGGCGCAACGCCCCGCTGACTGCTTCCCGATCGGCGGGAGCGGTGCCCGTCGACGGATTCCCCAACGCCACCGCACGGAGACTCAACGTGCCCCAGATCGGTCAATTCACGCGCGAGGCTTCCGGCTTCACCGGGCGCGTTCATACGCTGACCCTCTACCGCGAACTCACCATCGTTCCGGCCGAGCATTCCGATGCCGAGAATGCGCCGGACTACCGCGTCCATCACGGAACCGACGACGGCCCGGAGATCGGCGCGGCGTGGAAACGCACCGGCGAGAAGGCCTGCGAATATCTCTCGGTGCTCATCGACGATCCCGCCTTGCCGCAGCCGATCCACGCCAACCTGTTCCGCGACGACGATGCCGGATCGTCGTGGTCGCTGCACTGGACGCGCCTGAAGCCGCGCGAAGAGCGGGACTAAGGCCATGCGGTCCTCTGTCATCATCGCGCTCAAAGCCCTTATTCCTTTGTTCGCGAAAAGGCCGTCTCATTCCTCCGTCCCGCTCGACCGCAGGACGGCCGGCGCGCGCAGCGAAGGTCAAGGGCGGCCATCGGCCGGCGCTTCGCGCGCACCCTTGACCGCAGCGAGCACGCTGGCAGGCTGGCGTCGTGGTGGAGACAGGTCCGCCGGGCGCTATGCCGTGCTGCTCGCGCTGGCCGCGCTTGCGATCACGTCGGGATCGGCCGTCACGGTCGCGCAATCGGCCGTCATCGCGCAGTCCGCCAGCGATCCTCATGGTGCGCATATCGCCGAGGCGTCTCAGCGCTTCGGGATTCCCGCGCACTGGATTCGCGCGGTGCTGCGCGCCGAGAGCGCGGGCGACGTGCGCGCGATCTCGACGGCCGGCGCGCAGGGCTTGATGCAGGTCATGCCCGACACCTGGGCGGGCCTGCGTGTGCGCTACCGGCTCGGCCGCGATCCCTATGATCCACGCGACAACATCCTCGCAGGCACCGCCTATCTGCGCGAGATGTGGGACCGCTACGGCAATGTCGCCGCAATGCTCGCTGCCTACAACGCCGGTCCCGGCCGCTATGACGATCATCGCGCGACCGGCCGCCCGCTGCCTGCCGAGACCCGCGCCTATGTCGCTGCGCTCCTGCCGCTGATCGGCGGGGCCGCGCCCGCCGAAGCGCCGGCGAAACGCGCCGAGCCGCCGCCGGATTGGCGCGAGGCTCCGCTGTTCATCCAGCGCGCGAGCGACATCCGAACCGCAGCCGAACCGTCATCCGGCACGCGCTCGGAAGGGCAATCTGGTGAGCGACAAAGCGACGGCCGCGCTGCTGTTCCGATGCGCGATCCCGTCGATGCGGAGCCGCAGCGCGGCACGATGTTCGTCGCCCGCGCGAACGACGGGGAACGGCGATGAGCATCGCGTTTCCGCGTTCGGGCGAGCGTCATCCGGTGTGCAGTCAGGTCGGGGGTCGCCTGGCTGCGTTCTCGTTTGGAGGGGCAGGAAGGGAAGAAAGGGCGGAGGGCAAGATAAAGGAAACCGGCACTCCGTTGGCGCGGTTTCGGGGCAAGCCCTTGTCTGCACACTGTTTTGGAGCGGCGCTCGCGGCACCTTGGTTTTGGACGCCGCGTGCCGCGACGTGGCGCAAAGCCTTGGCTTTGCTGGGTTTCGAGCGGCACCATAGCCGGAGTTCGGCGGTTTTTCGTGGTTTTGCCCCGGAGGCGCTGGCTTGAGCGACGACGAGGAATTCCGCTTCTGCCCGAGGCCGGGCCGCGTGCGCGCCGATGCGCCCAAGCTCGGCAAGGCCAAGAGCTTCTTGGCCCAGGCGAAGAAGATCGCCCGTCAGCAGAGCAACAGCCCGTCACGGGGCTTCTCATCATCACCATCATCGTCGTCGCCATCGTCGCAGCGGTCCCGATCGCAGGGCGTCGGCAAAGGTGCGAAGGCGTCGCGGGCAAGCGGCGGGCCGGGCCTGAAACGGGGACGCGGCGCGGCCTTCGTGCGAGCGCGCACCCTGTCGGGCGGATGGAAGCACAGCGCACCCGGCGTCCGCCGCGTCGTCGTCAAAACCCGCTACGTCCAGGGCGCGGGCAAGAACGGAAAATCCGCCGCCCATCTGCGCTACATCCAGCGCGACGGCACCTCGCGCGAGGGCGAGCGCGGCCAGCTCTATTCGGCCGGCGAGGATCGCGCCGACGGCGCGGCCTTCGTCGAGCGCGGGGCCGACGATCGCCACCAGTTCCGCTTCATCGTCTCGCCCGAGGTCGGCGCGGAGCTTTCCGACCTCACGGCCTACACCCGCGACCTCGTGGCTCAGGTCGAAACCGATCTCGGCACCCGACTCGATTGGGTCGCGGTCAATCACCACAACACCGGCCATCCCCATGTCCACGTCATCATCCGCGGCGTGGACGAGCTGGGCGAGAACCTTGTCATCAACGGTGACTATCTCGCCAACGGCATTCGCGAGCGGGCGAGCGATCTGGCGACACTGGAGCTTGGTCCCGTCACCGAGATCGAGCAGAGCCGCAAGCTCTCGGCCGAGATCGGCCAGGACCGCTTCACCCGCATCGATCGCGCCATGACCGCCGAAGCCGAGGACCGCTTCCTCGACCTTCGCAACGAACCCGTCGATCCGGGCCGCCAGCGCGACCGGACCTTGCGCCTGCGCCGTCTCTCGAAACTGGAGAAGATGGGCCTCGCCACCGAGCACGCGCCGGGCGTCTGGGAATTGAGCGAGCGGATGGAACCGGCGCTGCGCGAGCTGGGCGAGCGCGGCGACATCATCCGCAACATGCACAGGGCGCTGAAAGCCGATGGGATGGAGCGAGATCCGACGACGTTCCAGCTTCACGACGCCGCGCCCGAAGTCCCGATCGTCGGCCGCGTCGTCGACAAATATCTGAACGACGAGCTGGGCGAGAACCTGACCGTCGTGGTCGACGGGATCGACGGTCGCACCCATCATCTCCCCGGTATCGACCCGGCGCGCATCGAGGACGCGCGGATTGGCAGCGTCGTCGAGATCGGCCCGCCCGAGATCGCGAGCCGGCCATCGGATCGCACCATCGCCGCCATCGCCGAGGCCGGCGTCTATCGCCCGAGCCGCCATCTCGAACAGGCGAAGTTCGAGGGCCGTGTACCGGGCGGCGACTATGACGGCTATGTCGATGCGCATGTGCGCCGATTGGAGGCGTTGCGCCGCGCCGGCATCGCCGAGCGGATCGACGCCGACCAGTGGCGCATTCCCGACGACTTCGAGAGCGGCGCCGCTGCCTATGACGCAGGCCGCAAAAGCCAAGCCAATGTCCGCATCCTCTCGGCCGCCCGGCTCGAACAGCAGATCGGCGCGGACGGCGCGACCTGGCTCGATCGGCGGCTGATGTCGGCGGAAACCTCCGACCTGGCACCGACCGGCTTCGGCCAACAGGTCCGCGAGGCGATCGACCGACGCCGCGAGCATCATATCGACCATGGCGACGCGACGCCCGGCCCGAACGGCGGGACGCTCTACCGGCGCAATCTTCTCGCCACGCTGCGCGCCCGCGAGATCGAGCGCATCGGCGGCGAGATGGCTGCGACCAAGAACCTGCCGTTCCGCGCCGCGACCGATGGCGAGAAGGTCAGCGGCAAGTTCACCGGCACCGTCCAGCTATCGAGCGGCAAGTTCGCCGTCGTCGAGCAGAGCCACGAGTTCACCCTTGTCCCGTGGCGGCCGGTCATCGAACGCCAGCTCGGCAAGGAGATCATGGGGATCGTCCAGGGCGGATCGGTGTCGTGGCAGTTGGGGCGGCAACGGGGCTTGGAAATATAAGCCACCGTTGCAGCGGCATCGCTATGCGCGCAGCATCGTCTTCCTATTTGGTTCAAGGGAGGCATGGCATGATTGCGCTGCAGGAGGTCGTGAGGAGACTTGAGGATATCAAATCTGTGAACGAAGTTCCGTTTCTTCTCACTGAAATCGCTACGGAAATTCGCGCCGCGAATATTGCCTACATGGTAGAGGATGTATCAACGCCTGAGGAAAATCCGATCAGATACGTCACCTATTCAAGAGAATGGGAAGAACGTTACTTTGATCGTGGTTATCTGGGAATTGACCCTGTTGCTGACGGCATTAACAAGCGGCTACCGTTTGATTGGCAGGCCGTTGCCAGAACAGCCTCGCTACGCTGGCTATTTGCGGAAGCAGAAAGTTTCGGCGTTGGACGTCAAGGTGTGTCAGTACCTATTCGGGGCGCTTCCGGTGAGCGAGCGCTAATAACGCTGACATCATTCCAGTCGAATAGAGAGTGGGAAACAAAAAGATGGCGCTACCAAGCTCTTGTTTCCGCATTTGCTCCCTACTTGCACGAATTTGCACTGTTGCTCCATGATCACGCCCAAAAGCAGGTCCGTCTAAGCCATCGACAGCGCCAGTGCTTGCAACTTTACGCGCGTGGCTATGCGCCCAAGCAGATTGCGGCTCATTTGGAAATCAGTAGCTCGATGACCAGAGAGCACTTGCATTGCGCGCGACGCAAGCTAGGGGCACTGACGCTATCATCGGCGGTGTTTAGAGCCTCCAGGCTCAACCTTGTGAATGTTTAGCCCCTTCCACTCGAATACCGGAGTCCGGATCTTCGGCGTTTTCAACATTGCAAAATGCAACCTAGAAGGAGTTCCGATTTTCGGGTGCGATGGCCGCAATTGAAGCAAGCACAAGGGAGTGCGTTGCATGGCCGTTGCTATCAAAATCGGGGATACGAACAGAAAATATGAAGGCCAATCGAACAAAATGGCCTCTTGTTCGATGCTTCGGCATCGGATCTCCATGGCTTCATTGATCCAGGCCATTGCCGTCGCCGAATATCTCAGCTTTTACCGAGCCGCCAATGCGCTCGGAGTCAGCCAGTCGAGCGTCAGCGCTCGCATCAAAGCTCTTGAGGAAGAACTTGGCATCCTCCTGTTCGAACGCAACACACGCGGCGTCCGGCTCACCGATGCGGGACGGCTCTTTGTCGAACGGATATCGGCCGGTGTCGAGCACCTCGACCATGCCGTAAAGTCTGCCGGCATGGCGGCCCTGGGGGAATGCGGCCGGCTGCGCATGGGCGTCCACGGTCTGATTCCGCATAGTTTCCTCGCCAAGCTGATCGGCCGATATCGAAGCACCTATCCGGGTATCGAGCTTGAAATCGCCGAAGGCACGGCGAGGGAAGCGCTCATGCAACTGCGCACCGACCAGCTCGACATCGCGTTCGTGGTGGGTGCTCCTGACCCGCCCGACTGCCACTCCCGGCGAATTTGGACCGAGCCGCTTGTCACGGCTATCTCGGATAGGCACCCACTTGCCGCGCGGGAGCATGTCACCTGGGCCGAACTGGCCGATGAAACCTTCCTCGTCCGCCCAGGCGGTCCCGGACCGCAGGTTCACGACCATATCCTGCTGCGATTGTCCGGCCAGTGGCCGCCACCGTCGATCCTGCGCGTCGGAGTCGAACGTGCCTCGCTCCTGTCCATGGTCGGGCAAGGTTTCGGCGTCACATTGCTAGGAGCGGCATCGAGCTTATCATCCGTCGCAGGGGTGCGCTTCCTGCCGATCGTTGACGAGCCCGAACCTGTTGTGTTCTCAGCCGTGTGGTCGCCCTTCAACCGAAGCGCTGCCCTCCGAAACCTGCTCGATCTTGCAGACGAGATGAAACAGCCACTCTAGCCCGTCTGATCTTCGCCGCGAATCACCATCGCAACCGTCCTATTCGCCGCCGTTTCTCGCCGATGGCCCTCCGGCCGCGCGCGACCTGTTGCCTCTCCCGAAAACCGCCATTCTCTGATCGGCTCCGACATTTTTGCCGATTGGAGCCTGTATGCGCGGAGGCCGGATTCTTTGGGGTCAGATCGTCGTCGTTCTGACCATCGTTCTCATCACAACCTGGGCGGCGACCCAGTGGACCGCATGGCGGCTCGGCTTTCAGCCGCAGCTCGGTAGCCCATGGTTCGATCTGGCGGGATGGCCGATCTACTATCCGCCCGTTTTCTTCTGGTGGTGGTTCTCCTACGACGCCTATGCGCCCGCGATCTTCACCGAAGGCGCGATCATCTCCGCGTCCGGCGGCTTCATCGCCATCGCAGCCGCCATCCTCATGTCCATCATCCGGTCGCGCGAGGCCCGCAACGTCGCGACCTATGGTTCGGCGCGTTGGGCCGAGGACAAGGAAATCCGCAGCGCCGGCCTGCTCGGTCCCGATGGTGTCCTGCTTGGAAAATATGAGCGGGACTATCTGCGCCATGACGGCCCCGAGCATGTGCTTTGCTTCGCTCCGACCCGATCGGGCAAGGGCGTCGGCCTTGTCGTGCCGACCCTGCTGACCTGGCCGGGAAGCTGCATCGTCCACGACATCAAGGGCGAGAACTGGGCCCTGACGGCGGGCTTTCGCTCCCGGCACGGCCGCGTGCTGCTGTTCGATCCGACCAATGCCCGATCGTCCGCCTACAATCCGCTGCTGGAGGTCCGGCAAGGCGAATGGGAAGTCCGCGACGTTCAGAACATCGCAGACATTCTGGTCGATCCCGAAGGAAGCCTGGACAAGCGCAATCACTGGGAAAAAACCTCCCATTCGCTGCTGGTCGGCGCGATCCTGCACGTCCTTTACGCCGAGCCCGTCAAGACCCTGGCCGGCGTCGCCAACTTCCTCTCCGATCCGCGCCGCCCCGTCGAAGCCACGCTCCGCGCCATGATGGACACGCCGCATCTCGGCGAAGCCGGCGTGCATCCGGTCATTGCGTCGTCGGCGCGCGAGCTGCTGAACAAATCCGACAACGAGCGCTCCGGTGTGCTCTCGACCGCCATGTCGTTCCTGGGATTGTATCGCGATCCGGTCGTCGCCCGCGTCACTGCGCGCTGCGACTGGCGCATCGCCGATCTTGTCGGGAGCCGCAGGCCCGTCAGCCTCTACCTCGTCGTGCCGCCGTCCGACATCAACCGCACCAAGCCGCTGATCCGCCTGATCCTCAACCAGATCGGCCGCCGGCTGACCGAGGAACTGACCGCATCGGGCAAGCGCCACCGGCTGCTGTTGATGCTCGACGAGTTTCCCGCGCTCGGCCGTCTCGACTTCTTTGAATCGGCGCTCGCCTTCATGGCGGGCTACGGCATCAAGGGTTTCCTGATCGCGCAATCGCTCAACCAGATCGAGCGCGCCTATGGGCCGAACAACGCTATCCTCGACAACTGCCATGTCCGCGTCAGCTTCGCGACCAACGACGAAAGGACCGCCAAGCGCGTGTCGGACGCGCTCGGCACGGCGACCGAAATGCGCGATTCCACTAACTATGCCGGCCACCGGCTATCGCCCTGGCTGGGGCATCTCATGGTCTCGCGGCAGGAGACAGCCCGCCCGCTGCTGACGCCCGGCGAGATCATGCAGCTCCCGCCCAACGAGGAAATCGTCATGGTCGCGGGCACCCCGCCGATCAAAGCGATGAAGGCGAAGTATTTCGAAGACGCGCGCTTGCAGGAGCGCATCATCGCGCCGCCCGAGCTGGCGGCTACGCCTGCCAACGCCCCGGCGACAGATGACTGGTCCGGCCGCGTCGTGGCGGCGGCGGGCCATGCCGGCGCGGGCGCTGGGGGTGATGACGGCGGCGATCCCGCCAATGCCGGCATCCGCCGCGAACCCGAGCTGCCCGAGCATGAAGAAATCCTGCCGCCTCCATCGCCCGCGCAGGAATTCGAGCTGCTGGACGAGGAGACCGATGTCGACGCCGCCAAGGCCAGCGCCATGCGGGCGCGGATGAGGATGGTCGCACGGCAAGCCTCGCTCCACCCCAACGACGGCATCGAGCTTTGAGGAGCCGGCCATGACGTCACGCACCCGCATGAACGTCTATTTCGACCCGGCCTTGCTCAAGCAGGTCGAGGCTCTGGCGCTCCGCCGCAACATCTCCAAATCCGCCATCGTCGAAGCCGCCGTGGCGTCCTTCCTGTCAGGCGATACCAGCGAAAAGCTCGAAGCCGCCATGTCGCGCCGCCTCGACCGGCTCGGCCGCCAAATCGGCGCGCTCGACGAAGATGTCGCCGTACTCGGCGAGACGCTGGCGCTGTTCGTCCGCTACTGGCTGATCTTCACCCCGCCGCTTTCCGACAATGCACAGGCATCGGCGCGGGCCAAGGGCGCGGAGCGTTTCGACGGCTTCCTGCAATCGCTCGGCAAGCGTCTGGCGACCGGCGACAGATTCCTCAAGGAGCTTTCGCGCGATGTCGACTCGCCTGCCGAAGACGGCGGGACGGAGGCTCCCAAGACGAGCGCCGATCCCGCCTGAATAACTGCGCCCATCCTATTCGCCGCCGATAGCCGCCGACCGCCGCACGGCCTCCGATACTTGTTGAACCGGCCCGATTTCGGGCTCTTTTAATCATCCCCGATCGGGGAACTCTCTGTTGCGTCCCCTTGGCTTTGGGGACGGCATGACTTCTTCTCACCAGAAACCGGAGGCGATCCAGCGCGGCGCGCGCATGTTGCGCACCGCGCTCGGCCCGGCCATCGCCCGGTTCCTTGAGGACGACGGCATCGTCGAAGTGATGCTGAACCCCGACGGGCGCATCTGGATCGACCGGCTTTCTCAAGGACTGTCCGACACCGGCGAAACCCTGTCGCCCGCAGACGGTGAGCGCATCGTCCGCCTGGTCGCGCACCACGTCGGCGCGGAGGTCCACGCCCGGTCGCCGCGCGTCTCGGCCGAGCTGCCCGAGACGGGAGAGCGGTTTGAAGGGCTTCTTCCTCCCGTCGTCGCAGCGCCCGCCTTCGCGATCCGCAAGCCCGCCGTCGCCGTCTTCACGCTCGACGATTACGTCAATGCCGGGATCATGACCACCGACCAGGCCGCGACCCTGCGCGCGGCCGTCGCATCGCGCGCCAACATCCTCGTCGCGGGCGGCACCTCGACCGGCAAGACGACGCTGACCAATGCGCTACTCGCCGAAGTGGCGAAGACGCAGGATCGCGTCGTCATCATCGAGGACACGCGCGAGCTGCAATGCGCCGCGCCCAATCGGGTGTCGATGCGAACCAAGGAAGGCGTCGCCACGCTTGCCGATCTCGTGCGGTCCTCGCTTCGCCTGCGCCCCGACCGCATCCCGATCGGCGAGGTGCGCGGGAGCGAAGCCCTCGACCTCCTCAAAGCCTGGGGCACCGGCCATCCCGGCGGCATCGGCACGATCCACGCCGGCAGCGGCATCGGCGCGCTGCGCCGCCTCGAACAGCTCATCCAGGAAGCCGTCGTCACGGTCCCGCGCGCGCTTATCGCCGAGACCATCGACCTCGTGGCCGTCCTCTCCGGTCGCGGTGCCGCGCGCCGGCTCACCGAACTCGCCCGTGTCGAAGGTCTCGGCCCGGACGGGGACTACCGCGTCATCCAAGCAACCCCCACCACCACAGGAGACCCTTCATGATCCGTATCACCATGCGCGCCCGCCGCTATGCCGCGTCGGCCGCAGCCTTCGCCTATATCAACCTCGTCCTCGTTCCGGCCGCCCATGCTTCCGGCTCGTCGATGCCGTGGGAAGCGCCGCTCCAGAAAATCCTCGAATCCATCGAGGGGCCGGTCGCCAAGATCGTCGCCGTCATCATCATCATCGCCACCGGCCTCGCGCTGGCCTTCGGCGACACATCGGGCGGCTTCCGCAAGCTGATCCAGATCGTGTTTGGCCTGTCGATCGCCTTCGCCGCTTCGTCCTTCTTCCTGTCGTTCTTCTCGTTCGGCGGCGGGGCGCTCGTCTGATGGCGGTCGCCTTCGAGCAACTGGATGTGCCGGGATTCACCGTCCCGGTTCACCGCGCACTGACCGAGCACATCCTGCTCGGCGGTGCGCCGCGTTCCATCGCGATCCTCAACGGGACGCTGGCCGGGGCCGTGGGCCTCGGCCTGCGCCTCTGGCTGGTCGGCATCGCGATCTGGGCCATCGGCCATGTCGCGGCGGTCTGGGCCGCCAAGCGCGATCCGCAATTCGTGGAAGTCGGCCGGCGCCATCTGCGCGTCCCGGCCTTCCTCGCGGTCTGAGGGAGGCGACGCCCATGATGAACCTCAGAGAATATCGCCGCACCGCCGCCCGCCTTGCCGATTTCCTGCCCTGGGTCGCGCTCGCCGACGAAGGTGTCGTGCTCAACAAGGACGGCAGCTTTCAGCGTACCGCGCGCTTTCGCGGTCCCGATTTCGACAGCGCCGTCGCCGCCGAGCTGGTCGCCGTCGCCGGCCGCATCAACAATGCCTTCCGCCGGCTCGGCTCGGGCTGGAGCATTTTCGTGGAGGCGCAGCGCCACGAGGCCGCGACCTATCCGGCGAGCATATTTCCCGACGCGGCCTCCGGCCTGGTCGACGAAGAGCGCAAGGCCGATTTCGAGGAAGCCGGCACGCACTATGTCTCCGGCTATTACCTGACCTTCCTCTATCTGCCCCCGGCCGAGGAAGCCGCCCGCGCCGAAAGCTGGCTCTATGAGGGCCGCGAGCGCACCGGCGTCGATCCGCAAGAAATCCTGCGCACCTTCATCGACCGCACCGGCCGCGTGCTGGCGCTGCTCGACGGCTTCATGCCCGAATGCGCGTGGTTGGATGACAGCGAGACGCTGACCTATCTGCATTCGACCGTCTCGACGAAGCGCCACCGCGTCCGCGTGCCGGAAACGCCGGTCTATCTCGATGCGCTGCTCGCCGATCAACCGCTGACCGGCGGGCTCGAACCGCGCCTCGGCAACGAGCATCTGCGCGTCCTCACCATCATCGGCTTCCCGACCGCGACGACGCCCGGCCTGCTCGACGATCTCAACCGGCTCGCGTTCCCGTATCGGTGGAGCACGCGGGCGATCCTGCTCGACAAGACCGACGCGACCAAGCTGCTGACCAAGATCAGGCGGCAATGGTTCGCCAAGCGCAAGTCGATCGCCGCCATCCTCAAGGAAGTCCTGACCAACGAAGCCTCGGCGCTGGTCGACACCGATGCGTCGAACAAGGCGGCCGACGCCGACATGGCCTTGCAGGAGCTGGGCGCGGACGTCGCCGGCATGGCCTATGTCACCGCGACGATCGTGGTGTCGGACGCCGATCCGCGCCTTGCCGACGAGAAGCTGCGCCTCGTCGAGAAGGTCATCCAGGGCCGCGATTTCACGGCCATGGTCGAAACCGTCAATGCCGTCGATGCCTGGCTCGGCTCGCTCCCCGGACATGCCTACGCGAATGTCCGCCAGCCGCCCATCTCGACGCTCAATCTCGCCCACATGATCCCCCTCTCTGCCGTGTGGGCGGGGCCGGAACGGGACGAGCATTTCGGTGCGCCCCCCTTGCTTTACGGCAAGACCGAAGGCTCGACCCCGTTCCGGTTATCCCTTCATGTCGGTGATGTCGGCCACACGCTCGTCGTCGGCCCGACCGGCGCCGGCAAGTCCGTGCTGCTCGCGCTCATGGCCTTGCAGTTCCGGCGCTACGACCGCAGCCAGGTCTTCGCCTTCGACTTCGGCGGCTCGATCCGCGCCGCGTCCCTCGCATGGGCGGCGACTGGCACGATCTCGGGGGCGGACTGACCGAGGGCGACGAGTTCTCCGTCTTGCTTCAGCCGCTCGCGCGCATCAACGACAGCTACGAACGCGCCTGGGCCGCCGACTGGATCGTCGCCATCCTGACTCGCGAAGGCCTCCCGATCACGCCGGAGGTGAAGGAGCATATCTGGACGGCGCTGACCTCGCTAGCGTCGGCACCGGTCGAAGAACGCACCATCACGGGCTTCGCGGTCCTGCTCCAGTCGAACGACATCAAGCAGGCGCTCCGGCCGTATTGCGTCGGCGGGGCCTATGGCCGGCTGCTCGACGCCGAAGCCGAACATCTCGGTTCCGCCGCCGTGCAGGCGTTCGAGATCGAGGGCCTGATCGGCACGGGGGCCGCGCCCGCCGTGCTCGCCTATCTCTTCCATCGCATCGGTGATCGTCTCGACGGCCGCCCGACCTTGCTCATCATCGACGAGGGCTGGCTTGCACTGGACGATGAAGGTTTCGCCGGCCAGCTCCGCGAATGGCTGAAGACGCTGCGCAAGAAGAACGCCTCCGTCATCTTCGCCACGCAGTCGCTGTCCGACATCGACAATTCCAGCATCGCGCCAGCCATCATCGAAAGCTGCCCGACGCGGCTGCTTCTGCCGAACGAACGCGCGATCGAGCCGCAGATCACGGCCATCTATCGGCGCTTCGGCCTCAACGACCGGCAGATCGAAATCCTCGCGCGGGCCACGCCCAAGCGCGACTATTACTGCCAGTCGCGGCGCGGCAACCGCCTGTTCGAGCTGGGGCTCAGCGAAGTCGGCCTCGCGTTCTGCGCCGCGTCCTCGAAATCCGACCAGACCTTGATCGCCAACCTCGTCGCCGAGCACGGCCGCGAAGGCTTCCTCGCCGCGTGGCTGCGCGCCCGCGACGCCGGATGGGCGGCCGACCTCATCCCGAACTTCACGATCCCCCAAGCAGCAAAGGAGTCCTGACCCATGACCATTCGCCGTTTCCGCTCGCGCGCCCTGGCGCTCGCCGCGACCATGCTGGCGGCCGCGCCGCTCGCGCTCTCGCCGATGGTGGCGACGCCCGCCCACGCCATCATCGTCTTCGATCCCTCCAACTATGCGCAAAATGTGCTCACCGCCGCGCGCACGCTGGAGCAGATCACCCATCAGATCACCTCGCTTCAGAACGAAGCGCAGATGCTCATCAATCAGGCGAAGAACCTCGCCAGCCTGCCGTTTTCGGCGCTCCAGCAGATTCAGCAGTCCGTTCAGAAGACGCAGCAACTGTTGCAGCAGGCGCAGGGCATCGCCTTCAACGTCCAGCAGATCGACCAGATGTTCCAGCAGAAATACGGGAACGTCTCGCTCTCGGCGTCCGATCAGCAGCTCGTCGCCAATGCCCGCGACCGCTGGAAGAATACCGTCGGCGGCTTGCAGGACGCGATGCGCGTTCAGGCCGGCGTCGTCGGCAACATCGACAGCAACCGCGCGCAGATGTCGGCGCTGGTCGGCCAGAGCCAGTCGGCCACCGGCGCATTGCAGGCGGCGCAGGCCGGCAACCAGCTCCTCGCGCTGCAATCGCAGCAGCTTTCGGATCTCGTCGCGGTCATCTCGGCCAATGGCCGGGCGAGCGCGCTGACCGATGCGGAACGCGCCGCCGCCGCTGAACAGGGCCGCGAACAGCGCCGCCGCTTCCTGACGCCGGGTTCGGGCTACCAGCCCGGCAACGCCCAGATGTTCAACAGCGGCAAGTAACCGCCAGAAGGAGCATTCCCATGGACGGCAAGATGCTGGCCCGCCTCGGCGCTATCGTGTTCGTCGCCATCGCCATCACCGCGACGGTCATCGAACTGAACCGCAAGGAGGACGCGCCGGCATCTTCGCCGGCCGCCCTTCATTCTCCCGACCGCGATCCGCTGCGCGAAGGCCAACGCCGATGCCAGCGGCTCGGGCAACAGGCCGCCAGCGACAGCGCGTGCATGGCCGTATGGGCCGAGACCCGCGACCGCTTCCTTGGCCGCGCGCCCGCGCCGGCCGCCCCGGAAGGGCGGTGAACCATGGGCGGCGCAGGCGTCATCGACAATTTCCTCGGCGTATTCACCAGATACATCGACAGCGGATTCGGCCTCCTCGGCGGCGAGGTCGGCTTCATCGCAACCACCCTGATCGTCATCGACGTGACGCTCGCCGCGCTCTTCTGGTCGTGGGCGGCCGACGACGACATCATTGCGAGGTTGGTGAAGAAGACGCTGTTCGTCGGCGTCTTTGCCTATCTCATTTCCAATTGGAACAACCTCGCGAAGATCGTCTTCGAGAGCTTCGCCGGCCTCGGTCTCAAAGCATCGGGCACCGGCTTCTCGACCGCCGACCTTATGCGCCCCGGCAAGGTCGCACAGACCGGCCTCGACGCCGCCCGGCCGTTGCTCGAATCCATTTCCGACCTGATGGGCTGGGTCGCCTTCTTCGAGAACTTCATCCAGATCGCGTGCCTGCTCTTCGCCTGGGCGCTGGTCATCCTCGCCTTCTTCATCCTCGCCATCCAGCTCTTCGTCACCCTGATCGAATTCAAGCTCTCGACGCTGGCCGGCTTCGTCCTCATTCCGTTCGGCCTGTTCGGCAAGACCGCCTTTATGGCGGAAAAAGTGCTCGGCAACATCATCTCGTCCGGCATCAAGGTTCTCGTGCTGGCCGTCATCATCGGCATCGGCTCGACGCTGTTTTCGCAGTTCACGCAGGGCTTCGGCGGACAGACCCCGAGCATCGACGACGCCATGGCCGTCGTGCTCGCAGCCCTCTCGCTGGTCGCACTCGGCATCTTCGGTCCCGGCATCGCCAACGGCCTCGTCTCCGGCGGCCCGCAGCTCGGCGCTGGCGCGGCGGTCGGCACCGGCCTTGCGGTCGGCGGCGCGGCCATGGCTGTCGGCGGCGGCGCGATGATGGCCGCCAAGGGCGGCTCCGCCATGCTCTCCGGCGGGGCCGCTGCCGCTCGCGGCGGTGCGACGGCGGCGGGCGCAGCCTCCTCGGCCTATTCGCTCGGCTCGCTCGCCAAGTCCGGCGCGTCGGGCGTCGCCTCCGGCGTGGGCGGGGTTGCGCGCACCGCTGGTGCGGCGGCCGTCTCGCCTTTGCGCCGTGCCGCATCGCGCGCCGCCGACTCCATGAAGTCCAGCTTCTCCGATGGCGCGAAGGCCGGCTTCGGTGCGACCGGCGGCTCTTCGACCATGGGAACGATCGGCGGTGAAGCCGCCGAGGCCGCTTCGACCCCGACGGCAACCGGCGGCGCTCCCGATTGGGCCAAGCGCATGAAGCGCAACCAGACCGTCAGCCACGGCGTCACCGCCGCCGCCCACGCCATCCGTTCCGGCGACAGCCACGGCTCCGGTTCTTCCATCAACCTCTCTGAAAGTGACCGCTGATGAACCTCTTCAAAAGACCCGCCGCCCATTACGGCAAAACACCTGAGCCCGAGACGCCCTATCAGCGCGCCGCGCAGGTCTGGGACGACCGGATCGGTTCGGCCCGCGTGCAGGCGAAGAACTGGCGCTACATGGCCTTCGGCTCGCTGATCCTCTCGGCGGGCTTCGCCGGGGCGCTCGTCATCCAGTCGGCGCGCGGGACCGTCGTGCCGTGGGTCGTTCAGGTCGACAAGCTCGGCCAGGCCCAGATGCTCGCGCCGGCCGTCGCCGACTTCCGCCCGACCGATCCGCAGATTGCATGGCATCTCGGCCGCTTCATCGAGCAGGTGAGGTCCATCCCCGCCGATCCGATCATCGTCCGCCAGAACTGGCTTCGCGCCTATGAGTGGACGACCGATCGCGGCGCCGGCGCGCTCAACGACTATGCCCGCACCAACGACCCTTTCACAAAAGTCGGCAAGCAGCAGATCGCCGTGGATGTTTCCAGCGTCATCCGCGCATCGCCCGACTCGTTCCGTGTCGCCTGGACGGAGCGGCATTTCGAGAACGGCCAGCTCTCCGGCACGCAGCGATGGACCGCGATCCTCACCATTGCCGTCCAGCCGCCGCGCGATGCCGAGCGGCTGAAAGCCAATCCGCTCGGCATCTATGTCAACGCCATCAACTGGTCGCGGGAGATGGGCCAATGAAGCCGGCCGTCAGCAAATCCACCGTCGCCGCCCTGATGCTTTCCGCGACCATGCTCGCCGGCTGCGCCACCAACAGGCCGCCACAGATCAGCTACGACAATAGCGTGCCGCCGCTTCCGGCCATTCCCGCCGCCGTGACGGACGAGAGGCTGAAGCCGCTGCATGTTCCTCCGGCCTGGACGGTCGCACGCGGCGGCCAGACCGCCAGCACGGCGACCGGCCGCGTTGAAAACGCCAATGCCGCCGCCCGCGTGCAGCCGCGCCGCGAAGGCTACTTCAACGCCATACAGGTTTATCCGTGGAGCGAAGGCGCGCTCTATCAGGTCTATGCCGCGCCCGGCCAGATCACCAATATCGCGCTCGAACCCGGCGAAAGCCTGACCGGCGCGGGACCGATCGCCGCCGGCGATACCGCCCGCTGGATCATCGGCGACACGGAATCCGGCTCCGGCGTCGCCCGCCGCGTGCATGTGCTGGTGAAGCCGACGCGCGCAGACATCACCACCAATCTGGTCATCACCACCGACAGGCGCACCTACATGGTCGAGCTACGCTCGGGCCAGAAGCCCTATATGCCGGCCGTGTCCTGGTCCTATCCGCAGCCGGCAGGCGGAGGGCGGAGGGCGGTTCCGGCAACGCCGGTCATTCCGGCCGAAGCCGCCCGCAATTACCGCTATGGCCTGACCGGCAGCAGCAATCCGCCATGGAAGCCCCTCGCCGTCTATGACGACGGCCGCCGTGTCTATGTCGAATTCCCGCGCGGCATCGTGCAGGGCGAAATGCCGCCGATCTTCGTCATCGGATCGGAAGGCGAGGCCCAGATCGCCAACACCCGCATCCATCAACACATCCTGATCGTCGACCGTCTGTTCGGGGCGGCCGAGCTGCGTCTTGGCGCAGGCGACCGCCAGCAGACCGTCAGGATCGTCCGCACCGACGGGAGGCCGCAACCATGAGTGAAGCCGAATCCAACGCCGCTCCGATGCGCCTGCGCGCCGAAACACCGCGCGTCACGCGCCTGTCGCGCAAGATGCTCGCCGGCGTCGCCGCCGTCGCCCTGGTCGGGATCGGCGGGGCGCTGATCTACGCGCTCCAAACGCGCACGGGCGGCGATGGCGGGGAGGAACTCTACTCCACCGCCAACCGGCAGACCGCCGATGGCCTTGCGAGCCTGCCCCGCGACTACACCGGCCCCGTCCTCGGGCCGGCGCTGCCCGGCGATCTCGGCGGCCCGATCCTGTCCGCGCAGAATGCCGGCCAGCCTGCTCCTCCTTCCGTCGTGCCGACACCCGGCGTCGACGAGGCCGAGCAGCGCCGCCGTGCCGAGGAAGAGGCCGCACGCCTCAGCACGGTCTTCTTCCAGTCGAGGCAGGGATCGACCGCGGCTACACCGGGGACCATGCCCGGCCTTGCGGGCTTAGATCCCGCCAGCGCCGCCACAGGGCAACCGACCACGCAGGACCGGCAGCTTGCCTTCCTCAACGCCGCGGCCGACCGGCGCACGGTCACGCCGGATCGCGTGATGCCGCCGGCGTCGCCCTTCGTGCTTCAGGCAGGCGCTGTCATCTCGGCCGCGCTCATCACCGGCATTCGCTCCGATCTTCCTGGCCAGATCACCGCGCAGGTCACGGAGAACATCTATGACAGCCCGACCGGCCGCATCCTGCTCGTGCCGCAGGGCACCCGGCTCATCGGCCAGTATGACAGCAGCGTGCAGTTCGGGCAGCGCCGCGTGCTGCTCGTCTGGAACCGGCTCATCATGCCGAACGGACGCTCGATCGTTCTCGAGCGCCAGCCGGGCGCGGACACGCAGGGCTATGCCGGCCTTGAAGATGGTGTCGACTATCATTGGTGGGATCTCGCCAAGGCCGCAGCTCTCTCGACCTTGCTCGGCGTCGGCGCGGAACTCGCCACCGACGACAATGATCGCCTGATCCGCGCCATCCGCGACGGTGCGCAGGACACGGTGAACCAAGCCGGCCAGCAGATCGTCCAGCGCCAGTTGCAGGTTGCGCCGACGCTGACCATCCGGCCCGGTTTCCCGGTCCGCGTCATCGTTACCAAGGACTTGGTGCTCGAACCCTACAGGAGCTGACCATGACCAAGCTGAAACTCGGCCCCATCGCCGACGACAAACCCGTCAAAGTCACGGTGGAGCTGCCTGCAGCCCTTCATCGTGACCTGACTGCCTATGCTGCCGTGCTGGCCCGCGAGAGCGGCCAGCATGCCGCCGATCCCATGAAGCTGATCGTGCCGATGCTGGAACGCTTCA
Organism: Xanthobacter pseudotagetidis; assembly: GCF_043194795.2. Classification (NCBI taxonomy): domain Bacteria; kingdom Pseudomonadati; phylum Pseudomonadota; class Alphaproteobacteria; order Hyphomicrobiales; family Xanthobacteraceae; genus Xanthobacter; species Xanthobacter pseudotagetidis. The sequence continues at coordinate 1,045,681 of NZ_CM195534.1, forward strand.
TCGCCACCGATCGCGGCTTCGCCAAGGCTCGGCGATCGGCAGGCTGATCAACAACCGGCAGCCCGATCCGCGCGGGGTGCCGCCAGCGCATATGCGCAAATGCGGCACGCTACACGCCGCCGACTCCCCTCCACAGTCCCACCAGCTGCCGGGGAGAGTCACCGTGTTGCTGGCCCGGCAACCTTGGTGTTGAAGGAGAAAGGCTCACGATGACCCAACCAATAGCCGAGAGCGCACGCAGTGGAAACGAGCGATGAGTCATTCTCCGTTTCCACTCGGCAAGCGCACCATTCGCCGGCATCAGCTTCGTGAAATCGTCCCCTTGGCCGACACTACCATCTACGACATGGAGCAGCGGGGCGAGTTTCCGCAACGGTTCTATTTGACCACTCGAACGGTGGTCTGGGATCTCGCCGAAGTGGAGGCTTGGCTTGAGCAGCGTCGCCATGCCTCCAGACAGAAAGTGGTCAAGCGAGCGCCGTCCCCTGACGTCAATCTCAGGAAAACCCGCCCCGTCAAAGGCTAGGCTCGGGCGCCAGAAGGTCCATGGACGCCGGATAAAGCGTCGGGGTGTATTTCTGACCGGCGACCCAAGCGTCGATGAGATTGGCCCATTCCTGCATCATATGGCGGCGCTGGTGCTCATACTCCGCCTTGTTGTAGATGCCGCGTGATGAGCGCCCGTCCTCGTGCGCCAGGCACTTCTCGATCCAATCGCTGTTGAAGCCCAACTCGTTGAGCAGCGTCGAGCCCGTGCGGCGCAGGTCATGCACGGTGAACGGCTCCAGCGGCAGTCCTGCCTTCTTGGCTTGCTCGACGACCGCATAGGTCACGCGGTTGAAAGTCGCCCGCGACATCGGCGCGTCCGCATCGTAGCGCGACGGCAGAAGATATCTCGAATTCCCGGCGCAGGTCTTGAGCGCGACGAGGATGTCGACCGCCTGGTCCGCCAGATAGACGTTGTGCGCCTTCGAGCGTTTCATCCGTTCCTTCGGAATCGACCAAACTGCATTCTCGAAATCAACCTCATCCCAGGTCGCGTCCTGCAATTCGCTCTTGCGGACCATCGTGAGCAGAAAGAACTTCATGCCCAGCCTGATGGTCGGTAGCGTCGCGACATGCTCAAGCTGGCCGAGCATGACCCTGATTTCAGCGGGCGAAAGCGAGCGGTCTTTGGGAACGAAAGTCGCGATCGAGGCAGGCCCGACCTCATCGGCCGGGTTCGGCACTTTCTCGCCGTGCAGGATTGCGAAGGAATAAACCAGCTTCACGATGTCTCGGACGTGGACCGCCGTGGCTGGCGCCCCCCGCTCTTTCACCCTCGCACACATCGCCCGGAGATCCTCTGGGCTGATCTCCGTCAGTAGCCGATTGCGAAACGTCGGGAGGATGTCTCGTTCGTAGATCGTGCGGCGCATCGCACGAGTGCTTTCGGCCATCCGATGCTCTTGCAGCCAGCGTTCGGCGAACTCGCCGAAGCTCTTTGCCTCCTTGATGCGCCGCTTCTCGCGCTGCTTCTCTTGGGCGGGCGACCGCCCTTCCTGAATTGCGCGCTGCGCGTCGATCAACTTCTCCCGCGCACGCGCCAGAGAGAGGCCGGCAGCTCCATATCGGCCGAGGGTCAAGGTCTCGCGACGCCCGTTCATTCGATAGTCGTATCGGAACACAACGGACCCCGACCGCTGCACCACGACGTACATACCGTCACGGTCCGCGACCTTGTATAATTTATCCTTTGGTTTCAGTGCCTTGATGGCGGCGTCTGTCAGCATTGTGCCCTCCGAAATCGTTCAAAAACGCGAGAGAGCCACCAAATATACCGTCAGGCCAAAACCGGCCCTCCTGAACGGCAATTTTCCTTTTACTTTCAAAGGAATGATGCCGAAAAAAATACCGTCACAAGCTCTCTAAGCCGTGACGGTATATGCAATTTGCCGATGTAACAAGAGTCGCCATACCGTCAGGCATACCGTCAAACGGGACGCTTCCCCTGCGATAGGCGGCGAAAGATGTCTGGAGATTTGTTGTTTTTATTCAGTCGCTTAGTTGGGCCAACAGCGTAAAAACGGCGGTATTCGGCGGGGCAAAAATCATTCCCACTCGATCGTCCCCGGCGGCTTGGACGTCACGTCGTAGACCACGCGGTTGACGCCCTTCACCTCGTTGATGATGCGGGTGGCCACCCGGCCGAGGAAGGCCATGTCGAAGGGGTAGAAGTCGGCCGTCATGCCGTCCACGGAGGTCACCGCCCGCAACGCCAGGACGTGGTCGTAGGTGCGCCCGTCGCCCATCACGCCCACCGTGCGCACCGGCAGCAGCACGGCGAAGGCCTGCCAGATCACGTCGTAGAGGCCGGCATAGCGGATCTCCTCCAGATAGATCGCGTCGGCCTGGCGAAGGATGTCGAGCTTCTCCCGCGTGATCGCGCCGGGGCAGCGGATGGCGAGGCCCGGTCCGGGGAAGGGGTGGCGGCCGACGAAGCTCTCCGGCAGGCCGAGCTCGCGGCCAAGCGCGCGCACCTCGTCCTTGAACAGGTCGCGCAGCGGCTCCACCAGCTTCATGTTCATGCGCTCGGGCAGCCCGCCCACATTGTGGTGGCTCTTGATGGTCACCGAGGGGCCGCCGGCGAAGGAGACGCTCTCGATCACGTCCGGGTAGAGCGTGCCCTGGGCGAGGAAGTCGGCGCCGCCGACCTTCTGGGCCTCGGCCTCGAACACGTCGATGAACAGCCGGCCGATGGTCTTGCGCTTCGCCTCCGGGTCCTCGACGCCCTCCAGTTCCCTCAGGAACAGGTCCGCGGCGTCCACGTGGACCAGCGGGATGTTGTAGTGGCCGCGGAACAGCGAGACCACCTCGTCCGCCTCGGCCCGGCGCATCAGCCCGTGGTCCACGAACACGCAGGTGAGCTGGTCGCCGATGGCCTCGTGGATCAGCACCGCCGCCACCGAGGAATCCACGCCGCCGGAGAGGCCGCAGATCACGCGACCCGCGCCCACCTGCGCGCGGATGCGGGCGATGGCGCGCTCGCGGAAGGCGCCCATGGTCCAGTTGCCTTCCAGCCCCGCCACCTTGCGCACGAAGTTGGACAGCAGGCGCGCGCCGTCCGGCGTGTGCACCACCTCGGGGTGGAACTGCACGCCATAATAGTTGCGGGAGACGTCGGCGATGGCGGCGAAGGGGGCGTTGTCCGAGATCGCCACCACCTCGAAGCCGTCCGGCAGGCGGGTCACGCGGTCGCCGTGGCTCATCCACACCGTGTGGCGCTCGCCCTCGTGCCAGACGCCGTCGAACAGGGGAACGGCCTTCTTCACCGTCACCTCGGCGCGGCCGAACTCGCGGTGGTGGCCCGCCTCCACCGCGCCGCCCAGCTGGGCCGCCATGCACTGCTCGCCATAGCAGATGCCCAGCACCGGAACGCCGGCCGCGAACGCCGCATCGGGCGCCTTGGGGCTCTCGCCCTCGATCACCGAGGCCGGGCCGCCGGAGAGGATGATCGCCTTCGGCTTGAGCCGGGCGATGGCCTCCCCGGCCTTCTGGAACGGCACCACCTCGGAATAGACCCCCTCCTCGCGCACGCGCCGGGCGATGAGCTGCGTCACCTGGCTGCCGAAGTCGACGATGAGGACGGTGTCCTGGGAGGGGGCGGGGGAGGACATGGGGCCTGGCCTTGCGCGCTGGGTTCTCGGGGAGCGTGCGCCCTCCTTTAGCGGCAAAGCCGCCAAATGCAAAAGCGGGGCAGGGCTGCGCGAAAAGCGATCCCGCGCGCCTCCTCCCGCTACCTGCCGGATCGCTCCGGGGAACGAAAGCCCGCCGCCGCGGTTGCGCTTGCGGCGACGCCCGGCCGATGGCCGGCCTTTGGCGGCGCGCAACCGCGGAGGGGTCATGTCGGTTCAGATCGTGCTGCTGCCGCTGTTCATCCACGTGGCGCTGGTGCTCGCGGTGCTGCTGAGGGGCATCCGGGCCGCCGAGGCCACGGCCGACGCGGGGCGCGCCGTCTTCGCGGCGCTGCTCTTCTACACGCTCACCGCGCTGGCCCTGCTCACCCGCAAGGCCGACGTGGCGTTCGTGGTGCTGGCGTTCGTGTTCGTGGGCCTGCGCCTCATCGCCGCCTTTCCGCAGCTGCTGTCGCCGGCGGCGCGGGCACGCGTGAGCCTCGACGTGGCGAGCCTCGCTGTGCTGGCGCTCATGTGGGGCCTGTTCGCGCTCGCCATCCTCCTGAACATTTGAGAGCCCGTTTGAAAAGTCAGACTGATATTCCCGGAAGCGCCGCCGTCATGGCCGGGCTTGACGGGGATGAAGGAAACGGGGAGGCCCACAGCCTCGCCGGCGACTTTTCAAATGGACCCTGACGGGGCGGCGATTGACAGGAGGCGCCGGGCGCAGGAGGACTGCGCGCTTCGCCCGCCGCGCTTCAGGTGACACTCCATGGACGATCCCGCCTGCCACATCCTTTCCGTCGGCGGCCACAAGGTCCTCTTCGTGATGGCCACCCGCCAGGAATACGGGCCGCATCTGCAGGCGCGCATCGATCCGCTCATCAGCGGCGTCGGCCCGGTGGAGGCGGCGGTGGAGACCGCGCGCGCCCTCGCCGTGCTCGACCATCGCGGCGCCGGGCCGCACCTCGTGGTCACGCTCGGCTCGGCGGGCTCGCGCCGGCTCGACCATGCCGAGGTCTACCAGGTGGCGCGCGTCGCCTATCGCGACATGGACGCCTCCCTGCTCGGATTCGAGAAGGGGCGCACGCCGTTCCTCGACGAGCCGGCGGTGGTCGAGCTGCCGCACCGCATCGCCGGCGTGCGGTCGGCCTCGCTCTCCACCGGCGGCGCCATCATCTCCGGCCCCGGCTACGACGCCATCGCCGAGGAGATGGTGGACATGGAGAGCTTCGCGGTGCTGCGCGCGGCCCAGCGCCACGGCCTGCCGCTGATCGGCCTGCGCGGCATCTCCGACGGCCGCAGCGACCTTGCGCGCTTCGAGGACTGGACCGAATACCTGCACATCGTCGACGAGAAGCTGGCGCAGGCGCTCGATCTGCTTGCGGCGCAGCTGGCGGCCGGCGGGCTCGACGCCCTCGCCGCGGGCGCGCAGGCACAGGAGGAGCGCCGGTGATCCCTTCCGCCCGCATCTCCGCCGCCATCGAGGTTCTCGCCGACATCGCCGCGCGCCGGCGCCCCGCCGCCGAGGCGCTGAAGGACTGGGGCCTCGCCCACCGCTTCGCCGGCTCGGGCGACCGCGCCGCCATCGCCGGCCTCGTCTACGATACCCTGCGCCGGCGCGCCTCGGCGGCCCATGTGATGGGCGCGGACGCGCCGCGGGCGCTGGTGCTCGGCATGCTCGCGGTGATGCGGGGGCTCGATGCCGACGCCGTCGCCGCGCTGTGCTCGGGCGCGCGGTTCGCGCCGGAGCCGCTCTCGCAGGAGGAGCGCGCGCGTCTTTCCGCGCCCGATCTCTCGGGCGCGCCGCCGTTCGTGCAGGGCGACTATCCCCAGTGGCTGCACGCTTCGCTGCGCCACGTGTTCGGGGCGGAGGCGGCGGAGGAGGGGCGCGCGCTCGCCGCCCGCGCGCCGCTCGATCTGCGCGTCAACACGCTGAAGGCCGATCCCGAGGCCGCGCGCGCCGCGCTCGCCCATCTTCATCCCGGTCCCGGGCGCTTCTCGCCCCTGGCGCTGCGCATCGTGCTCGACGCCGAGGGCAAGGCGCCGCCGGTCTCCTCCGAGCCCGCCTTCCTGAAGGGCGAGGTGGAGGTGCAGGACGAGGGCTCCCAGATCGCCGCCATCCTCGCCCGTCCCGCTCCGGGCGACCAGGTGCTGGACCTGTGCGCGGGCGCCGGCGGCAAGACGCTCGAATTCGCCGCCCTCATGGACAACAAGGGCCAGATCTACGCCCACGACGCCGACATCCGCCGGCTGAAGCCGCTGCACGAGCGCATGGCCCGCGCCGGCGCGCGCAACGTGCAGGTGCGCAGCCCGCGCGGCGCCGAGGACGTGCTCGGCGATCTCGAAGGGCGCATGGACCTCGTGCTCGTGGACGCCCCCTGCACCGGCACCGGCACCTGGCGCCGCAATCCCGACGCCAAGTGGCGCGTGCGGCCGGGCGCGCTCGCCCAGCGCGTGGCCGAGCAGGCGAAGATCCTGGAGCAGGCGTCCCATTATGTGCGCTCCGGCGGGCGGCTCGCTTACGTCACCTGCTCGCTGCTGGACGAGGAGAACGGCGCCCAGGTGCGCGCGCTGCTTTCCAAGCGCGGCGACTTCCATCCCATCGCCCCCTCGGAGGCGGCGCTGGCGCTGGGCGCGCAGGGCCCGGCTTTGGCAGCCGCGGCGCTCACTGCCCGCGAGGGCCTGCTGATGACCCCGCGCCGGACGGGGACGGACGGGTTCTATGTGAGCGTGCTGCGTCGGGAAGGGTAAGCAAGCCTTTCCTTCCGGTGGTCCGACCCCCACCCCGGCCGCATGCTCCCCGGCAATCGAACCGAACGCGGTCGCGGGCGTTATTCGGGGAGCGCGGGCGCGGCCATGAGGCGTCGGCGGGCGCCGCCGTGGCGCGCGAACGGAACAGGAGCAGCAGATGGGTATCCTTCGTATCCTCGTTCTTCTGGTGGCGGTGGTGGGCGGCTACTGGGCGTTCTACGTCTATGCGTCGTCCGAGCCCTATGACGAGATCGGCACCGCCATCAATTCCCGCCTGCCGGCCGATGCCCGTGCCTTCGCGTGCGCCGAGCTGAAGAAGCGCCACGGCGCGGCGGCGGCCAATCCGCCGGCCGGTTGCGAGCCCTATTGGGCCAGCATCTGAGAGTGCATGCGCGGCGGTCCATCGGATCGCGCTCTAGCCGCGCGGCGGCAATGGCGGTAGCAAGCGGTCGGAGAGCGTCGCCACGGCGCTCGTGTCGCGCTCACCTGAGGCCCGAAGAGGACCGTCCATGCCGCTCTATTCCCTCGATGGCGTCGCCCCCGAGCTTCCCGCCTCCGGCAATTACTGGATCGCGCCCGACGCGGTGCTGATCGGACGCGTGATCGTCAAGGAGGGCGCGAGCGTGTGGTTCGGCTCGGTGCTGCGCGGCGACAACGAGCCCATCGTCATCGGCGAGGGCACGAACATCCAGGAGAACTGCGTCCTCCACACCGATCCGGGATTCCCGATGACGCTGGCCGCCGGCGTCACCGTGGGCCACATGGCGATCCTGCACGGCTGCACGGTGGGCGAGGGGAGCCTGATCGGCATGGGCGCGACGCTGCTCAACGGCGCCGTGATCGGCCCGCGCAGCCTCGTCGGCTCCAATGCGCTCGTCACCGAGGGCAAGGTGTTCGAGGAGAATTCCCTCATCGTCGGCGCCCCGGCCAAGGCGGTGCGGCGCATCGATGCCGAGATGGCGGCGCGCGTCGCCCGGACGGCGGAGCACTACCAGCACAATTTCCAGCGCTACAAGAAGGGGCTGAAGCGGATCGACTGATCCCGCGCCGCAAGCCGCGCTCCGGCCCCAGCCGTCAGCGGCCCCCGCCCACCACCGGGGGCACGCCCGTGTCGCCCAGCGACACCCAGCGGGCGGGATTGGCCTGCGACTGGCGCTTCACGTAGCGATAGCCGGTCTCGCTCCAGGGCAGGATCTTCTCCTCCTGGTTGTCGAGCACGAGGTCGCCGTGGTCGGTCACGACGGTCAGCACCGCATGGCCGTCGCCGTTCTGGTCGCGCACCACGGTGATGAGCAGGACCGAGGCCGGCCAGCCCAGATTGAGCAGCAGCCGGCGCTTCTCCAGCACATAGTCCTCGCAGTCGCCCTTGCCGTCGTCGGGATAGGTCCAGCGCTCGGTCTCGCCGAAATGCTCGAGGTCGGTGGCGGGCTCGACGCTGGTGTTCACCGAAGCGTTGGCCCGCTCCAGCTCGGCGCGGCGGCGGGAATCGAGACGCATCGCGGCGGCGAGCGCCCCGGACGGCGCGCATTCGTGGGCGTGCTCGGCGCAGAAGCGGGTGTAGCCGATGGGCGCGCTGGTGGCATGGCCTTCGGCGAGGCTGTTCGGAATGGCGGTGGGCGAAAGGCTGGTCACGCGCAGGCTCAGGCGCTGGTCCTGGGCGGCGGCGCCCGTGGCGCCTGCCATCACCAGGAAGGCGGTCAGGAGATATCGGACCAGGCGCTCGGGCATCGCGGGCATCCGCCAATCGTTAACAAGATCATAATGCCGCATCTCGGCCGCAATTGCCTCGTCAACCTTCCGTTAACCTTAACGTCCGCGGGCGGTCGTGCCCGGCGCGCCACAGACGAGGGGCGCCAGCCCGCGCCTTTTCGCTTGCCGCCCTCCCGGGGTGTGCCTATGTCGGTGGCGTGCTCCACCGATCGCCCTTCGCCGACGCGCCCGGCCGCCAGCCGATCCTGAACGTGCCCGGCATCATCGCGGCGCTGACGTTGCTGCTCATCGGCGTGCACGCGGTGCGCACCATGGTGCTGAGCGAGGCGGCCGACATCGAGGTGCTCACCTATTTCGCCTTCATCCCGGTGCGCTACTCCTTGCCCGAGACGTTCGCGCTGCCCGACGGCTTCGGCCCCAAGGCGTGGACCTTCGTCACCTACGCGCTGCTGCACGCCAACTGGCTGCACCTCGGCGTGAACCTCGTCTGGCTGCTGGCCTTCGGCACGCCGGTGGCACGGCGCTTCGGCAACTGGCGCTTCGCCGTGTTCTGCGCGGTGACCGCCGCGGCAGGCGCGCTCGCCCATCTCGTCACCCATCCGGACGGGCTGATGCCGCTGGTCGGCGCCTCGGCGGCGGTATCCGGGGCCATGGCGGCGGCGGTGCGCTTCGCCTTCGCCCCCGGCGCGGCGCTGTCCCCCGATCGCGGCCGTCACGCCGACCACCAGCCGGCGGGCTCGCTGATGGAGAATTTCCGCGACGGGCGGGTGCTGGTGTTCGTGGGCGCATGGGTGGCGCTCAACCTGCTGTTCGGGCTCGGCGTCTCGATGCCGGGCGTCGACGATGCGGAGGTCGCCTGGCAGGCGCATATCGGCGGCTTCGTTGCCGGCCTGCTGCTGTTCGCCCTGTTCGATCCGGTGCCGCGCCGCAGGATCGCCTGAGCATCTCCTTCCGTTCGGTCACGTCCTGCGCCTGCGCTCTTGCGTCGCATGCCTTTGCGAGGGATCATTCCCGTCCGAACGAGGCGGCCTTTGCCGAGAAAGCCGGAGACAACCGGCGCCGCGCGGGCCGCGGGAAGGAGACCACGCCAATGACCGTCAGCAGCATTCTCCAGGGCAAGAGCAAGGACATCGTCACCCTCACGCCCGCCTCGACGCTCGGCGACGCCGTGAAGAGCCTCGCCGAGCACCGCATCGGCGCCATCGTGGTCGTGGACCCGGACATGGCGGTGGAAGGCATCATCTCCGAGCGCGACGTGGTGCGCCTCCTGAACGAGCGCGGCATGTCGGTCCTGGCGACGCCGGTGGGCGAGGTGATGACCCGCGCGGTGGTCACCTGCACCCCGGACGAGATCATTCCGGCCATCATGGAGCGTATGACGCGGGGCCGGTTCCGCCACGTTCCGGTGGTGGCGGGGGACCGCCTCGTGGGCATCATCTCCATCGGCGACGTGGTGAAGCACCGCCTGGAGGAGATGGAGCGCGAGAGCGCGGCCCTGCGCGACTACATCATGACCGCCTGAGGTCCGGGGCCAAGCGCATTCGGGCGCAAACTTTCCGAATGCGTCGCCGGCGGCCCGGCGTGGATGCCCGGCACAAGGCCGGGCATGACGGCGGGCGGGGGCGGGTCTTACAGCGAGCGGCTCGGCGTGGATGGCCGGGACGATCCCGGCCATGACCCATCGGACCGGCGACCGCGCTCAGTTGGCGCCGGGCTGGCGCACCACGCGCAGATAGGGCTTCACCGTCTTCCAGCCCTGCGGGAACTTCTCCTTGGCGGCCTCGTCCGACACCGAGGGGACGATGATCACGTCGTCGCCCTGCTTCCAGTCCACCGGGGTGGCCACGGAATGCTGCGCGGTGAGCTGGAGCGAATCCACCACACGCAGGATCTCCTGGAAGTTGCGGCCGGTGCTCGCCGGATAGGTGAGGGAGAGCTTGAGCTTCTTGTCGGGGCCGATCACGAACACCGAGCGCACGGTGGCGGTGTCGCTCGCGTTCGGGTGGATGAGGTCGTAGAGGTCGGAGACCTTCTTGTCGTGGTCGGCGATGAGCGGGAAGTTGAGCTGCGCGCCGGTGGCGTCCTTGATGTCGGCGACCCACGCGGGGTGGTTCTCGACCGAATCCACCGACAGCCCGATCACCTTCACGCCGCGCTTGTCGAACTCGGCCTTCAGGTGCGCCACCTGGCCCAGCTCCGTGGTGCAGACGGGCGTGAAGTTCTTCGGGTGCGAGAACAGGATGCCCCAGCTGTTGCCGAGCCAGTCGTGGAACTTCACCTCGCCCTCGGTGGTCTGGGCCACGAAGTCGGGAACCGTATCTCCAAGGCGGAGCGTCATTGGTCTCTCCATTAAACTCAAAAATAATGTTGTATAGAAATTATACCGCGTTCGTCATGCAAATCAAATGAAACCCGCACGGCGGGCCCTGCCGCCCGGCGCGAGGCGTTCCGCCCCGCGGGCGGCGGGGGAAGGGGGCATGCCGGCGGGCGGTCAGGCGGGGGCGTGCATGGCCCGCGCCTTCTCATAGAAGGCGATGTCGTCGGCCAGTAGGTCCCGCAGGCGGCCAAGTCGGGCGCCGTCCGCCCGGAGCGTCTCGACCATCTGCCGGTAGCCCGGATCGGGATTGGGATTGGTCATGGGCAGCGCGAGGCGCACGCCCGCGAGCGCGGACAGGCGCTCCATGTCGGCGGCTGCCCGGTCGTGGAAGCCGATGAAGTCCAGCTCGCCGAGGTCGACCCCGCGGAAGAACACCGCCGTGAAGCAGCGCCGGATGAAGGGCAAGCGCGCGAACTGGTCGAGGGTCAGGTCCTGCGCCAGCACGTATTCGTGGAGCGCGTGGCCGGCGGCCGGCCGGTTGCGCCAGAAGGCGTAATGGGAAACCAGCCGCTCCAGCGGGTCGCGCAGGAAGGCGATCCGCAGGCGCGCCTTCACGCCGCGATACTTGTGCATGTGGAAATGCCCGTGCACCACGCGGAAGCCGCTCAGGCCCTCCACGGCCCTCGCCTCGCTGCGGGCGAGCCAGCCGTCCGGGTCGAGATTCATGGGCGCCGCCGGATCGAGCGGCCGGTCGTCGTAGTCCCGGCAGATGGACCCGGCGCCGTAGGCCGTCTCGATGGCCCGGTACAAGGACGTGCCCGCGCATTTCGGCACGTGCACGGAAATCAGCTCCACCTGTGCCATCCCACCCGCGCCCTGTCCTGTCCCGAGGAGGGCGCGCCCACGCGCCCGGGTCTCACGCCGCGCCCGAGAGCGTGCCGCCGAGGGCCTTGGCGATCAGGCCGCGGGTCTCCGCGATGCCGTAGATCTCCACGAACGAGCCGAAGCGCGGTCCACGCTCCAGGCCGAGCAGCACCTGGTAGAGCGTGTTGAACCACTCGATGGACACGCCCGGCCGGTCCTCGGTCGCCCCCTTGGCCTTGAAGTCCTGGTAGCGCGGGATCGGGCGGGCGACGTCGTAGAGCGCGTTCTGGATCTCGTCCGCGCCCGCAGTCTCCGGCAGGGCGGCCAGCGCCGTGTCGAGCGCCTCCAGTGCCTTGCGCTCGACCGGGTCGGGCGCGCGGAACACCTTGGAGGGCTTCACGAAGTCGTGGAAGTACTTCACCGCATAGCGCACCAGCTCGGCGAGCTTGGGGTGGGTCTCGGCCGACACGCCCGGCACGTGGCGCCGCAGGAAGCCCCACAGCACCTGCTCGTCCTCGGTGTTGGAGGCCGAGGCGAGGTTCAGCAGCATGGTGAAGGACACCGGCATGTCCACCTGCGGCGGGTTGCCCGAGTGGATGTGCCAGACCGGGTTGCCGAAGCGCAGCTTCCAGTCCTGCTGCGGATAGCGGGCGAGGAAGGCGTAGTATTCGTCCACCGCGCGCGGGATGACGTCGAAGTGCAGCTTCTTGGCCGAGCGCGGCGACTGGAACATGTAGAGCGCGAGGCTCTCGGGGCTGGCATAGGTCAGCCACTCGTCGATGGTGAGCCCGTTGCCCTTGGACTTGGAGATCTTCTGGCCCTTCTCGTCCAGGAACAGCTCGTAGACGAAATGCTCCGGCGCCACGCCGCCCAGGATGCGGCAGATCCTGTCGTAGATCGGCGCGTTGGTCTGGTGGTCCTTGCCGAACATCTCGAAGTCCACGTCGAGCGCCGCCCAGCGGGCGCCGAAGTCCGGCTTCCACTGCAGCTTCACGTGGCCGCCGGTGACCGGCACGGTCTTGTCCACCCCGTCCTCGTCGGCGAAGGTGATGGTGCCGGCCTTGGCGTCGACCTGCTTCAGCGGCACGTAGAGCACGCGCCCCGAGGTGGGCGAGATGGGCAGGAACGGCGAATAGGTGGCCTGCCGCTCCTCGCCCAGCGTCGGCAGCATCACCTCCATGATCGCGTCGTACTTCTCCGCCGCCTTGAGCAGCACCGCGTCGAGCTTGCCGGAGAGGTAGTAGTCGGTGGCGCTCGCGAACTCGTAGTCGAAGCCGAACGTGTCGAGGAAGCGCCGCAGCATGGCGTTGTTGTGGGCGCCGAAGCTCGGGTAGTCGCCGCCGAACGGGTTCGGCACCCGGGTCAGCGGCATCTGGAGATAAGGCACGAGCGCGGCCGGGTCCGGCACGTTGTCCGGGATCTTGCGCATGCCGTCCATGTCGTCCGAGAAGCACAGGAGGCGCGTCTTCACCTTGTCCTCGGTGAGGATGCGGAAGGCGTGGCGCACCATGGTGGTGCGCGCCACCTCGCCGAACGTGCCGATGTGCGGCAGGCCAGAAGGGCCGTAGCCGGTCTCGAACAGCACCTCGTCCTTCGGCCGCTTCTTCAGCCGCTCCACCAGCTTGCGCGCCTCCTCGAACGGCCAGGCGGACGCGGTCTCGGCGACGCTCTTCAGCGTGCCGGCAAGCTCGGCGGGAATGGCGGACGCGGACGCGGCTTGGGACATTTCAATCTCCGGAGAAGGCCCGAACTTAGAAATGAGCGCCGGATGCGTCAACGCGCGGGCGTCACGCGGCCGTGACGCCACGCCGCTTGGATATTGCCGGCGATACGCGATAGGATTTTCGCGTTCCTCGCTCCGAGGGGCATGCAGGGGGAATTCAGAGGCAGGGCCATGGCCGAGACCCTCGAAGCTGGCGTCGCAGCGCCCGCGGATGCGTCGCGCCAGAGCGCGCGCGGACCATCGTCGGCGTTCTCCTCGCCTTTGGCCGTCTGGGGGATCGCCCTGTTCGGCGGCGCCCTGTTCGCGGCCGCGGTCCTGCTGTGGATGCGCAACGGCGTGTCCGTCTTCTTCGATACACTGACCGCCGGCATCGGCTCCTGCCTCTAGGCGGGCGGCTGCGGCGCACGAGGTCCCATGTCGTCTCCCGTGAAACCTTCCGGCAAGCCGGCGCAGCCGGTGCCGTCCCGCAAGCCTGACCGTTCCGCCCGCATGCGCATCCTCGCGCTGTTCGCCGCCTTCGTGGCCGGCGCGGCGGTGCTGCTGGTGGCGGTCGGCCTGCTCCTGCCCAGCCCGGCGCCCACGGGCCAGGGCGTCGCGGCGGTGGGCGGACCCTTCACCCTGGTGGACCAGAACGGGACGACCACCACCGAGGCGGCGCTCAAGGGCAAGCCGACCCTCATCTTCTTCGGCTTCACCCACTGCCCGGACGTGTGCCCGACCGCCCTGTTCGAGATGTCGGAGATTTTCGCCGCGCTCGGCCCGGACGCGGACAAGCTTCAGGCCTTCTTCGTCAGCGTCGATCCCGAGCGCGACACCCCCGAGGTGCTGAAGTCCTATCTCGGCAGCTTCGCGCCGCAGCTTCGCGGGCTCTCCGGCACGCCGGAGCAGGTGGCCGCCATCAAGAAGGCCTACCGGGTCTATTCCCGCAAGGTGCCGCTCACCGGCGACGACTACACCATGGACCATACGGCGGTGGTCTATCTCATGGACAAGACCGGCACCTTCGCCGCGCCGTTCAACGCCAAGCGGCCAGCGGCAGAGGCCGCGGCGGACCTGAAGCGCTACTTCTGAATCGCGATCGGGCGGGATGGGCTCAGTTCGTCCGCTGGATCGCCCGCGCCCTCAAGGCCCGCGCCCTCAAGGAAGGAAGCCGTGCCTTTCGCCCGGCCTGCGGCGCCGCGCGCGCGCCGCGCCGGGACAGGCCGTGCTCGGTCTTGCACCAGAAATGGGGGTGGCGGAGCAGCTCGAAGAGCGCCCGCCATGCGGCCGCCGAGAGCAGCAGCCAGTAGAGCGGAATGCTCGCCAGTGTCGCCGCGCGCATCGGCAGGCCGCGCCGCGCGCAGCCCACGGCGGCGGAGAGCGCGGCGCACCCATAGCCGGCGATCAGGGTCGTGTAGGCGAGCGCGGAGGCCGCCACTTCGGCCGGCGAGACGCAGGGAGCGCCCAGCGCGCCGTGCCAGACGTCCCGCGCGAGCACCGCCACGAAGACGGGATGCAGAAGCGCCGCCGCATAGGGACCGGCGGTGAGCAGGAACAGCGCCGCCGTGGCGCCGGGCCCCAGGTCCCGGACCAGGGCCGCAGGGCTGCGGCCGTGCACCAGAAGGGTCTGCGCCCACCCCTTCAGCCACCGGGTGCGCTGGCCGAGCCAGGCGCGAAGGCGCACCGGCGCCTCCTCCTGCGTTGCCGAGGCGATGACCAGCGTGCGCCAGCCCGCGCGGGCGAGCCGTACCCCGAGGTCGGCGTCCTCGGTGACGTTGAACGGGTCCCAGGCACCCACACGCTCCAGCACGTCGCGGCGGAAATGCGGTATTATGTAGCAAACTCACCCAAACCTAAAACGGTGCAATTGTTCTGCTTTTGGCCCAGACCCCCATATTCTGGGCGACGCGTGGCCGCGCGCCTGTGGAACATGGGTACGTTGCGCCGGAGCCCCCGTTGTACCGGGGCGAGAAATCCCGTATGACAATGGGGTGTTCCTGAAAAGCGATTCCGTTGCCATGGGCCTGAACTGGGAAAAGGACGTTCTGGAGGCCATCGCCCCGCACATCGAGCGGGCGGCCAAGGATGCGTATGACCGCGGCTTGGCCGATGGCATCGCCAAGGAGCGGAACCGCGTCCTCGGCCTTATTGGTGGCGAGGCCCCCGTGGCCGCCGCTCCCGCGCCGATCATCGCAGAGCCCGTCGCGGGCGCTGACGATGATGACGGTGAGGCCGACGAGACGAAGGAGCCGACGCAGGAGTACGGGGCCATCTCCAACTTGGTCCGGAAGGCCCTCGCGTCGGCTGGGGAGGAAGGCGCGGACGCGGCGGACGTGATCCGCATCATCCGTGACATGACGGGCGCCACTTTGGAGCCCGATCAGGTTCGGCAGAATTTGAAGATCCAAGCTCGGAACGGCTTTGCCATCCGGGTGCAGCGCGGCCTCTACAAGGCTAGCGACAAGATCGCAACGCTCTCTTCGGAGACGGTGCGGAGCGAGCCCGTTGACGTTCAGTCTGTCGAGGACACGTCAACGGGCCCTGGTTCCAACCCAGCCCAAGGCCGTGAAGCCGGTCCGGGAGGTGGTACATGACATAGGCGTTGCACCTATGCCGGCCCGGTCACTTTCGTGGCTGGGCCGAACATGGGGCTAGCATAGTGCGGGGTGCGGCTCTGCATCCAACGCCCCGAGGGTGCAAGTCCCTCTAGCTCCACCAACCGGCGCACTGAGCGAAAGCTTGGTGCGCCGACCTTCGTCAATGTAACGGAATGAGGGGATTCCGTCCAGTGCGCCTAGGCGGCGTCCATTCGGAACTCCACCCCCAATGTCCCGCTCCCGTCGCCCACGAACCGCGCTCCCCGCGCCTCCAGAGCAGCTCGAATTGCTGCCAGATTGTTCGCTATCGGAACCCGCCGGGCCTTCTCGAAGTCGCGGACGGTCGATAGGGAAACGCTGGCCGCGCGCGCAAGGTCATCTTGCGACAGGTCCAGCCACGCTCTCGCTGCACGGCATTGCTCAGGGCTCATGCCTTCCATATAGCGAACTTTTTCGCGAAGGCCAACGATTTTTGTTGACGCCAACGATCTACGCCATTATCACTGAGGTCAACGAAAATCGTTGGCTCGGGAATGGCGATGCAACACTTCCTTCTCTCCTCTGCGGCCCGCTCGCTCTCCCTGGCGAAGGTTGCCCGCATGTCGGACGAGGAAGCCCATAACGCCTTCCGTCTGATCCGGTGGGCCGACACGGACGGCAAGCCCGTCTGCCCGCGCTGCTCCTGCGCTGAGACCCTGACGTACAAGACCCGCGCGCTCTTCAAATGCAAGGCGTGCTCGCACCAGTTTTCGGTTACGTCCGGCACCATCTTCGCCAGCCGCAAGCTGCCGATCCGCGACTACCTCCTTGCTATCGCGATCTTCGTCAACGGCGCCAAGGGCCACAGCGCCCTCCAGCTCTCCCGCGATCTGGACGTGCAGTACAAGACCGCCTTTGTCCTCGCGCACAAGCTGCGGGAAGCCATGGCGGCCGAGACCAAGGACGCGACGGTTTCGGGCACGGTCGAAGTCGACGGCGCCTATTTCGGCGGTCACATCCGCCCCGCCAACAATGCCGAGAACCGCGTTGACCGCCGCTTGGCGAAGCACCAGACCGGCAAGCGCCGCGTCGTCGTCATCATGCGCGAGCGTGGCGGCCGGACGCTCCCCTTCGTGTTCAAGGCCGAAGGCCAGTCCGTCGAGACCATCGCTCAGCGCGTCGCGCCTGGCTCTGTCGTCCATGCCGACGAAGCGGCCCATTGGGATCGGCTGCACTCGCTCTAC
This sequence comes from Xanthobacter pseudotagetidis, assembly GCF_043194795.2. NCBI lineage: Bacteria > Pseudomonadati > Pseudomonadota > Alphaproteobacteria > Hyphomicrobiales > Xanthobacteraceae > Xanthobacter > Xanthobacter pseudotagetidis. The sequence goes on from NZ_CM195534.1 coordinate 1,062,501, forward strand.
CTGACGAAGCGCATCAACCACCAGGAGAGCTATTCAGACGGTGAAGCGTGCACCAACGGCGCGGAAAGCTTCTTCTCTCGCATCCGCCGCGCTGAGATCGGCATCCACCACCACATCAGCGGCCCCTACCTCGCCGCGTACTCGGCCGAGATGGCGTGGCGCGAGGATCACCGCCGGGTTAGCAACGGCGAGCAGTACCTGATGACGGTTGGCGCCGCACTTGCGCATCCGGTTAGCCGAGTGTGGAAGGGCTATTGGCAGCGCGGGGCCTGATTAGCCTGCGCGATCTCGCCGACTTGGCCGAATGACCTCTACAGCGACCTCACGAGTAGCTCGTTTCGGCCTTTTAACGAGCGTTGACGATTCCGCCTCGTTAGATATTGGAAGAAGCATCTCAATTTGCCCTTCCACTCGCTTCCGGCGGCTCTTTACTGGCGGCAGGGGCGAACGCCCGACTTCTGGAGGGTCAATCACTCCAGGGAAGTCGACAGGCGCCCTCGAAAACAATTGAGCCACCGTTACGATCTGAATCCGCGCCACCCGGTGGGATGGCGGCCCCACCTCTCCGACTGACAACGCCTCACGTTTCATCGCTACCGTTGGCGGATTCAGACAGATCAATATGCCGATTTCTGCCTTCTCTCGATCCACAACCGATTTGAGTTTATGCACCGCATCGACACCGACATGCTGTCCCCCTTTGACGGAAACGACTGCACGATTTGGCTGCTCTATGCCGACACGATGATATCGAATGATTCCATCAATGCCACCGTCTGCTCCCGCTCGCTCTCGCGGCAGACCGCCAAGCATCATAACTGACCATTTTTGGAACTCTAGCCAATCACGAGCGGCAAGAGCCCGCGCGTCTTCCGCATCCTTAGGCTTGCCAAGAACATGGTAATTTTGACGAATATCTCGTCCAAACGTTTTTTCCAGGCGACCTTCTATTACATGAATCGCTAAATAGGTTACATCGATCCCTATCCATTTTCTTTTTAGCTCTTCGGCGGCCTCGACGGCGGTTCCGCACCCGCAAAATGGGTCTAATACAACATCCCCGGGGTTGGAGGACACTGAAATAATCCGCTTCAAAAGACTTATTGGTTTCTGCGTTGGATATCCAAGACGCTCTTGGGCGACTGGATTAATTGGATTGATGTCGCTCCAGATATCCTGAATTGATTGACCTTCATTTTTATCAAGAAAAAGCTTCAGATACGGCCACGCACCATCTTTAGGTGGCCAATATATTAAACCTCTTTCGTCTAATTTATCTAATTCCGATGGAGGTCGCATCCAATGACGGCCCTTTGGGGTGGGGTCTATCCCCCGCCAAGCCAATCCGGTTTCTCCCTTTCTTATGCCTGGGCCAGTGAGGTCTTGTCGCTTATATCTGCGGCTGCCGTCCAAGTATTTATAATGAGACTGCTTATAATCGTCGTCCAACGGCACTCGTACGCGGTTCCATGTATAATCATCACTTTTTGTATAGAAAAGAATTACATCGTGTATAGGTCCATATTTGTTGCCGCTGTTGTGCGCGTGCGAGCGCCGCCAAATTATTTCATTTCTGAACTTAGATGGACCAAAAATACTATCTAATACCATCTTAAGATAGTGACTGGCTGTTGGATCACAATGTAAATACAACGACCCCTTATCATTTAATACGCGCTGCATTTCTATTAATCGAACCGACATCATGGCTAAATAAGCCATCATATCACTGCCATCAAATAGCTTCTGAAATGCATCTAGAAGAGCGCCGGCCTCTAGATGCCGCTCTGCAACTTCATCGAGTGCCCTTTTTGCGTCCCGCCCCCAAGTCCAGGTGTCCTGAAAAGCGTGGGACTGAGCCTGTGATGGGCCACCTCGTTTTGTCCCATACAATAAATTATAGTCAGCATTCGAGTTGAATGGCGGATCAAGATAAATTAGATCGACCGAGGATGACGGGAGCCCCCTCAAGACGTCCAGATTGTCCCCGAAAAACAGCCGATTCATCGCCGGAACCCCATGGGTGCGTCGTCTGACTTTAAGTGATCTGTCTTTGAATACCGTTTAGAAACTTAGTGACCTAACGGTTAAGTTGCGCCTTCCCGCTCCACACGCGATTGCCGCGCGTATCCGTTGCTGCGTAGACGTTGCCGTCTTTCAGCATCTCCCGAAGCGCCTTGCTGACCCTTTTGGTCAGCCCCGAAAGGTAAGCTCGATCTCGCGCATCATCGCCTCGGAGCGCCACGATGGACCGGGCGACGTCGCGGCTGGATAGTGGCCCCTCCGCGTTGCGTAGTTCCTCATAGATCGCCCGCGACAGTTCGCCGCGTCCGAAGATCACTTCGCGTTTCTGGCGCGGCATGGCGGCGTCTAGATCGCCCTTGTAGCCCAAGGTGCCTAGCACGCGGTCCAGGGCGCCAATGTCGTTCCGGATCTCAGCAAGCCTGTCTCGGATGCGCTCTGCCTCGTTGAACAGGTCGGCGCGCTTGGTGAGAAGGCCGGAGATGGTATGCTCGAATGTGTCGGTTCGGGCGGGGCGGATGGCGTCAGGCATGCGCCTATATTAGGTCAACGCATTGCGTTGACGTTACTTTTTCTAGGTGAGCTTGCTACATAATACCGCGGAAATGGTTCGAGGTGCCGCCCAGCAGCACCGGCAGCCCCACGGCGCTGAGCAGGGGCAGCAGCACGTCGAACTGGGCGGCGTACTCGGCGGCGAAGTGGCCGCTGATCCAGCTTTCGGCGTCATTGTCCACCGCCAGGCGCGCCTGCACGCAGGCGACGCCGGGGCCGCCGGCCCGGAAGGCGGCCAGGGCCCGCCGCAACTGGTCCGGCTCGGGAGCGTCCTCGGCGTCGTAGATCGCCACGAACTGGCCGCGCGCGAACGGCAGCGCCATGTTGAGCGCCTTCGGCTTGGTGCGCGGGCCGATGGCCGGCACCGCCACCTCGGCGAACCAGGGCGGCAGCCGGCACGCGGCGATGGCGGCGCGCGTGGCGCCGTCGTCCTCCTCCACCACCAGCTTGATGTCGAGCTTCTCGGGCGGATAGTCGAGCGCCGCGAGCGCCCGCACGAGGCGGGGCACGCTCGCGGCCTCGCGATAGAGCGGAACCAGGACGGAGTAGAGGGGCAGGCCGCGCTCGTCCGCCGCGACCGGCGGGTCGGCGGGGCTGGCATAGGCGCAGCCGGCGAGGCGCAGCCCGATCCAGGCCAGGAACACCAGCGAGAGCGACGCCTGCAGCACCAGCAGCGCCGCGTCCGGCGCCATCGCCATCGCCATCGCCAAGGGCGGGCCGAGCACCATGCCGCCGATGGCGAGCATGCGCGCCGGCCGCAGCGTCGCCGCCGAGCTCTCGGGCCGCGTCCGCAGCAGGTCGAATGCGGCGTCGTCGCACAGGCTCTCGCCGCAGGCGTCATGGATGCGCCGCGCCAGCGCGTCCGGCGCGGCGAGCCGCACCCGGCCGGCGAGGCTCGGGTCGGCATCGAGCGCGCGGGCGAGGCGCCGCACCTGACGCCCTGCCACCGCCCAGGTGAAGCGGGTGCGCCCGCCTCCCGCGGGCTCCATGATGACGCCGGTGCGCAGCGCCGCCTTGGCGAGCGGGCCGTCGGGCATGGGCATGGCATCGAGGTCGGCGGCGGCGACGCCAAGGCTGGCTGCGATCCGCGCGGCGGCCTCCTGCGCCGTCACCGTGCCGGCGGCCACCAGCACCTCGTCGCCGCCGACACCGACATGGCGCGCCCGCCATGCCGCCGCAGCGAGGAGCCGAGGAGCGATGATGTCCTTGAAAGGCCGGAGCTCCGGCGGCATAGGAACGGCGTCGGCAAGGCTGGCGCCGGGGGCGCGCGTCGCGCGGCGGGACTCGCTCGTCTCCGCCGGGCCGCCCGAGGCGGCGCCGGTCCATTGCCCGCCCAAGCCCTTGCGGGCGCCGCGCGCCTCCCCCACCATGCGTCGCCCCTCCGGCGCATTGCAATCTGAAGGTACATGAGCCGCCATGGACAATCCATCCCCAAATCGGGTGCGGCAGCCGGCGGCTGCACGTTTTGCGGCGTTCGTCGTGGTGCTGGCGCTGGCGCTGGCATGGGCGCCGCTCGGCGGCGCGATGGCGCAGCAGGCCGCGGGCGCCAAGCCGCCGGCGGTCAAGGTGCCCAACTTCTGGAACGTGGAGCGCCGGATGGAGCGCCCCGATGCGGCCCGGCTGCCCAAGACCCTGCGCTTCGTGACGGCGGACGACTATCCTCCCTTCAACTTCACCGGCGCGGGCGGCGCGCTCGCCGGCTTCAACGTGGACCTCGCGCGGGCCATCTGCGACGAGCTCGGCGCCTCCTGCACCATTGCGGCCGAGCCCTTCGACCAGATCATCGGCGCGGTGGAGCAGGGCCGGGCGGACGCTGCGATCGCCGGCATCGCCGCGACCCCGGTCTCGCGGGCGAGCCTAGAATTCTCCGAGCGCTATCTCGGCACGCCCGCCCGCTTTGTCGGCCGCGCCGGCGCCGGGCCGGCCGACGCGACGCCCGAGCTCGTGGCCTCCAAGCGCGTCGGCGTGGTCGGGCGCACCGCCCACGAGGCCTATCTGCGCTCCTTCTTCAACGAGGCGGCGATCCGCACCTATGCCGACCTCAAGGGAGCCCAGGAGGCCCTGCGCAAGGGCGACATCGACCTCGTCTTCGGCGACGGCATCACCCTCGCCATCTGGCTGAACGGCACGGATTCGGGCGGCTGCTGCGCCTTCGTGGGCGGCCCCTTCACGGAGAGCCGCTTCTTCGGCGACGGCTTCGCCGTGGCGGTCAGGGCCGGCAATGACGGGCTGCGCCACGCCATGGACTATGCGCTCCAGCGCATCTGGGAGAAGGGCATCTACACCGATCTCTATCTGCGCTGGTTCCCGGTCTCCTTCTACTGAGGCCGCCCGCCCCCGGCCCCGCGCCGGGCGCCGGTTGACGCTGGCGGAGGGCAGGACTAAAGGATCGCTCATGTGCCAGTTCGGACAAGGGAAGCCGGGCCTTCTTCCGGCGCAGCGGCGAATTTCTCGCCCGGTCGACACGCTCGGCCGGGTCTCCTGAATCGCACCCCTTCTCCTGCGACGCGCGCGCCGACGGTCCTTGCCGGACCATCCCTGCTCTTGAGGCGTCCGCGGCCCCGTCCGGAACCGGCCCCATGTCGTCCCACATGACTTCCCAGCCTTCCCAAGCTCCGGCGCCCGGCGCCGCGCCGCCCCCGCCCGCCCACCGCCTGCGCGTCGAGGCCGAGGCGGACCCGAACCTGCTGCTGCGCCTTCTGGAGCCGTTCGTGATCCATGCGGTGATGCCGAGCGCCGTCACCTGCGCCGCCGACGCGCGCGGCCTCACGGCCTGCCTCGATTTCGCGGCCGAGCCGTCGGTGGCGGAGCGGCTGCGCATGCGCCTCATGGTGACGGTGGGCGTTCGAGCGGCCGAGCTTGCGCCGGCGCGCGCGCCGGCGTCCAAGGCCGCCTGAGCGACCCATGCTGGCCACCCTTGCCGACATCGCCGTCATCGTCCTGCCGGTGTTCGGCATGGTGGGGGTCGGGTTCCTCTCGGCGAAGGTCGGGCTGATCTCCGACAAGGCGTCCGACGGGCTCGCCGAGTTCGTGTTCGGCCTCGCGGTGCCGGTGCTGATCTTCAAGACGCTGAGCGAGGCCAAGCTGCCGGATGCCCAGCCGTGGGGCTACTGGATCGCCTATTTCACCGGGGCGTTCCTCGTGTTCGGCCTCGCCATGGCCTATGCCCGTCTGGTGCTGAAGCGCGGCCATGTGGAGGCGGTGATCCAGGGTTTCACCGCCGGCCAGGCCAACACCGTGTTCGTCGGCGTGCCGCTGATCCTCAAGGCCTATGGCGAGGCGGGGGCGGTCCCCCTGTTCCTGCTCATCGCCATCCACCTGCCGGTGATGATGGTGGCCGCCACCGTGATGATGGAAGGCCAGGCGGGCTTCACCCGCGCGACGCTGCTGCGCCTCGCCAAGGCGCTGGCCTTCAATCCGGTCCTCCTCGGCATCTATGTGGGCGGCCTGTCGCGGCTGGCAGGCTTCCAGGTCTCCGGGGTGCCGAAGCAGCTGGTGGACATGCTGTCGGCGGCGGCGACGCCGTGCGCGCTCATCTCCCTCGGCCTGTCGCTGAAGCGCTACGGCATCAAGGGGCGCATCGGTCCGGCCTCGGTCATCTGCGGGCTGAAGCTGATCGTGCACCCGCTCGCGGTGCTGCTGCTCACCTTCCTCTTGCCCATGCCGCCGGTGTGGGCTGGCGTCGCCGTGCTGTTCGCTGCCATGCCGTGCGGCATCAACGGCTACCTGCTTGCACAGCGCTACGGCGTGGAGGTGGGAACGGCGTCGAGCGCGGTGTCGCTCTCCACCGGGCTGGCGGTCTTCACCATCGCGGTCTGGCTCTACGTGGTGGGCATAGGCTGAAGGCCGAGGCGCCGGCGCAGCTCCGCCGGCGTCACGCCGGCCGCGCGCAGCGCCGCGAGGCCGGCGGACCCATTGCTCTTGGACAGCTTGGCGCCGGTCTCGTCGCGGATCAGGCGGTGGTGGTGATAGACCGGCTGCGGCAGGCCGAGGAGGCGCTGCAGCAGCACGTGCACCGCCGTCGCCTGGAACAGGTCCTCGCCGCGGATGACGTGCGTGATGTCCTGCGCGGCGTCGTCCACCACCACCGAGAGATGGTAGCTGGTGGGCACGTCGCGCCGGGCGAGGATCACGTCGCCCCAGGCCTCGGGGTCCGCCGGCACGTGCGCGGCCGGTCCCTCGGGCAGTCCCTGCGCCTCTCGCCAGGCCAGCGGGCCGCCCGCCGCCGCGATCGCCGCGGCCATGTGGAGCCGCAGCACGTGGGGCTCGCCCGCCGCGCGCCTCCGGGCCCGCTCCGCGTCGGACAGGCCCTCGCGCGCGAACGGCGTCAGCGCGACGCCGTCGGGATCGCGCGCCGGCGCCGTCCCGGCGGCCGCGCGCGCGGCCACGGCGCGGGCGATCTCGGCCCGGCTCTCGAAGGCGGGATAGACGAGGCCCATGGCCTCCAGCCGGGCGAGCGCGGCGGCATAGTCCGCCATGTGCGCGGACTGCCGGCGCGGCGGCGCGTCCGGCGGCGCGCCGATGAAGGCGAGGTCGTCGAGGATGGCGTCGGCGAATTCGGGTCGACACCGGGTGGCGTCGACGTCCTCCATGCGCACCAGATAGGTGCCGCCGCAGCGGCGGGCGGCATCGTGGTTGACCAGCGCGGAGAAGGCATGGCCCAGATGCAGCGGCCCGTTGGGGCTGGGCGCGAAGCGGCAGATGAAGCGGCCCGGGGCGGGGTGCGCGCCACTGTCGGCCTCCAGCGTCTCCACGATGCGCGGCTCCCTTTGCGCGACGCGCCCGGCGGCGCGATGCTTGCGGGGTGAGCCATAGCATTTCCCACGGCGCCCCTCACGGGGGCGGCAGCAGGCGGGCAGATTCCATGAAGGAGCCGATCCTCTCCGACCAGCCGGCGTTCGAGCGGGCGCTCGACGCGCTGATAGCCCTCGATCCGCGCCTCGCGCCGCTGGTCGCGGAGGCCGGGCGGCCGACCCTGCGCCGCCGCGCGCCCGGATTTTCCGGGCTCGCCGCCATCGTCGTGGCGCAGCAGCTTTCGGTGGCGGCGGCACGGTCCATCGCTGCGCGGCTGGAGGCACGCCTCGGCGGCGCGCTCGCGCCCGGCGCGCTCCTCGCCGCCCGCGACGACGACCTGCGCGCGGCCGGCCTCTCGGCGCCGAAGATCCGCACGCTGCGCGGCATCGCCGGGGCGCTCGCGTCCGGCGCGGTGGACCTTTCCCACGTGGAGGCGATGGAGGCGGACGCCGCCGCGGCCTATCTCACCCGCCTGCCGGGGATCGGCCTGTGGAGCGCCGACATCTACCTGCTGTTCTGCCTCGGCCGCGGCGACGCCTTCCCGGTGGGCGACCTGGCGCTGAAGGTGGCGGCGGGCGAGGCGCTCGGCCTTCCGGGCCGCTGCTCCGAGCCGGGCCTTGCCGCCATCGCCGAGGACTGGCGGCCGCTGCGCGGCGTGGCGGCGCACCTGCTGTGGGCCTATTATGGCGCCCGCCGGGCCCGCCTCGGCGCTCCAGCCTGATCCTCCAGCCCCGGACGTTTCCATGGCCCTGCTCGACGGTCCCCGCCTCCCGCCGCGCGCGGGCAAGACCGATGCGCTGGTGGTGCTGCTGCACGGCTACGGCGCCGACGGCCGCGACCTGATCGACATCGGCGCCGCGTTCGCCGACCTGCTCCCGGGCGCGGCCTTCGTCGCGCCCCACGCGCCGGAGCCCTGCGCCGAGGCGCCGGTGGGACGGCAGTGGTTCCCGCTCACCTTCCGCGATCCGCACGAACTCGCGCGCGGCACCGAAGCCGCCTGGCCGGGCCTGCGCGCCTTTCTCGACCGCGAGCTGACGGCGCTCGGCCTGCCGGCCTCCCGCCTCGCGCTGCTGGGCTTCAGCCAGGGAGCCATGATGGCGCTCCAGGCGGCGACGGCGGACGGCGGCGCGCGCCCGGCGGCGGTGGTGGGCTGCTCGGGCCTGTGGGCGCGGATCCAGAACCCGCCGGAGCAGGTCGACCGGCCGCCGCCGCTGCTTCTGGTCCACGGGGCGCAGGACGAACTGATCCCCGTCTCGGCCATGTTCGCGAGCGCGCAGGCGCTGGCCAAGGCCGGCGCACCGGTGGAGTGGCACATGTGTCCCGATCTCGGCCACGGCATTGACGAGGCCGGCCTTTTCCATGCCGGAGCGTTTCTCGCGCATGCCCTCGGGCGTGGCGCGCGGCGTGCTTCACAAGAATGACACTGTCCATATAGAGTATCGCGGCGCACCGGACCCGGGCGTCGTGATTCGGTGCGGCGAGGCGAGGAGTTCCGTCCTTGACCACGGCTTTGTCACCAGGGGCTTGGCCAGCGCTCGTGCTCAATGCGGATTACCGCCCCTTGAGCTATTACCCGCTGTCCGTCTGGTGCTGGCAGGATGCCATCAAGGCGGTCTTCCTCGACCGGGTGAACATCGTCGAATACTACGACAAGGCGGTGCGAAGTCCGGGCTTCGAGATCCGCCTGCCGAGCGTGGTCTCGCTCCGCACCTTCGTGAAGCCGACCCGGCACCCCGCCTTCACCCGCTTCAACGTCTTCCTGCGCGACCGCTTCTCCTGCCAGTATTGCGGCTCGCGCGACGACCTCACCTTCGATCATCTCATCCCGCGCTCGCGCGGCGGGCAGACCACCTGGGAAAACGTGGTCGCCGCCTGCTCTCCCTGCAATCTGCGCAAGGGCGGCCACATGCCGGGCGACGTGGGAATGTGGCCGGCGCAGATGCCGTTCCAGCCCACGGTCCAGGACCTGCACCAGAACGGCCGGCACTTCCCGCCCAACTACCTGCACGAGAGTTGGCTCGATTATCTCTACTGGGACACCGAGCTCGATCCCTGAGCGCGGGAACCACCGCTGCCTGCGGTCAGATCCGCTTGCGGCCTGATGTCGCGCCGAACAGCGCGCAGGCGGCGAGGGCGGCGGCGATCAGCGCGTTCCACCCCGCCATGGACAGGCCGAACAGGCGCCAGGCCGCCTCGTCGCAGCGCGGCACGTGGGCGCCCTTGATGGCGGAGAGGATGCTGCCGGAGGTGGCGGCGGGGGCGCCGGTGCAGGAGGTCGGTCCCGGCCAGAAGCGCCACTCGACGCCGGCATGGAAGCTCGCGAGCCCGACATTGGCGAGCATCAGCAGGAACAGCACGCCCATCAGCGCCCGCGCGGTGCCGGCACGCCCGGACTGCGCCGCGCCGAAGGCGAGGAGCGCCAGCGGCACGCCCACGTAATAGGGAATGCGCTGGTCGAGGCACAGCGGGCAGGGGGCGAGCCCGACCACCAGCTGGAAATACCAGGCAGCCGCGAGCGCGAGGGCCGAGCCCGCGGCCACGAGGAGCGCGGCTTGTGAGGTGTTGCTGGAGCCCATCGGCAATTCCGCCTTCGCCATCTTGAGCGGGCGCTTGCCCGCCTCCGCCGCCATAGCGCGCGGCCGTCCCGGCGTCCACGGGCGCGGGGGTGCTCCGGGTGGTCACTGTGGCGTGAGCCGGCGCGGGCAGGACGCGGACACGCGCCGGAAAGCCCGTCCCGCGAGGCTCGGCAGGCACTGTGCAGGATGTCTGCAGATGCACTTTAGACTTATTATCGTAATAGCCCGCTGGTATGGAATTGCAGTGTGCGATCCGTTATAAGTTGAAGCTGGTCTTCGGAGGCATTCGCATTGCGTTTCGCCCCCGGCGGCATATTTTGGTGTTAGCTACGAAGATTGCAGACCGAAATGAGCGAGATGCCCCGATTCCGAACCGCTTTCGGCTCCCCCATTGCGTCGGGGAACGAAGCCGCCGAGGACCATGTGCTGCCGGTGGCGCAATTGCGCGACATCTCCACCGCACGCCGCACGGGCTGTCCTTTCCACGACGTGCGCGAGATGCTGCGCGAGGTCGGGCTTCGCCCCACCCGGCAGCGGCTGGCGCTGGGCTGGCTGCTGTTCGCCAAGGGCGACCGGCACGTGACCGCGGAAATCCTCCACGAGGAGGCCATCAAGGCCCGCTTCCCGGTTTCGCTCGCCACGGTCTACAACACCCTGCACCAGTTCACCGAGGCCAGCCTCCTGCGCGAGGTGGCGGTGGACGGCTCCAAGACCTATTTCGACACCAATGCCTCCGACCACCATCATTTCTACCTCGAAGGCCATAACGAGCTGCTCGACATTCCGGCCCAGCAGGTGGGCGTGGACCGGTTGCCCGAGGCGCCCGAGGGCTACGAGGTGGCGCGGGTGGATGTGGTGGTGCGCCTGCGCCGCAAGACGTCCAAGTCCTGAGAGGCATGGGGTTCTGAGACGCCGAGGTGCTTGAGAGGCGCTTGGCGCCCTGCCTTGGCCATCACGTCCTGGCCATCACGTCTTGGCCGCCCCGCTCTGGTCGGGTGCGGAGACGTTCACCGCACGGGGCGATCCGGGATAATATCGCGAGGCGGACCGCCGTTGGCGTTGAAATCGCTCAGCTGAATTCGCCGGCCAAGTTCATGCGCATTCCCAAGTTCACGCGCATTTCGAAGCCAGCCGCCGGCGCGCCCTTCGCAAGCTGACGGAGCACGCCCTGACGGCCTCCGCCGAGGGCGCTCGCGTCAATGCCCCCCTCAGAATGCCCCTCAGCAATACGCCCTCAGATGGTGCGCAGCGGCTTCTCCAGCACCGCGAGGATGCGCGGCAGCTCGTTGCCGCGCTTCAGGATCAGGCCGGTCTGCGATACCACCGCATAGGCGCCCTGGCGCCGGGCGAGGCGGGGGTCCTTCTCGATGCGGTAGAGCGGCACGTCGAGCGCGCGGCGAAAGATGGAGAACACCGCCTTGTCGCGGGTGAAGTCGATGGCGTAGTCGCGCCATTCGCCCAGAGCCACCATGCGGCCGTACAGATCGAGGATGCGGTCCAGCTCGCGGCGGTCGAAGGTCACGCGCGCCGGCGCCGGTACGGGGGAGGGCGCCGTGGCCGGGCGGCGGATCTGGCTGACGGGCTCCAGGTTTCGTATGGGTTCGACGTCTCCCATCGGGCCTCCTTTCCCGGCGCGGTCTCTCGCGCGACGCAGCCGCGCCCGGAAAGCCATGATTGCCGCCCCGCCCTCTGCTTTCAAGGGCCTTCCGTAGCCGGCTGCGGACACGGCGCCCGGGGGCGGCTCGGCCGGGATCACGGCAACGTCAATGGAATCACAGTCTCGCCGGAATTCGAACAATCGCACGCCTAGGCGGGGGGCGATCTTGGCACCCGTAGCAGGGCCGGTTCGCGAGGCGCTCCGACCTATCCCAGCCCCCCAGCCCCCGGGGCGCGCGTGAGCCGGCCACTGCTACGCACTGTTTCATCAAGACCCCCGAAGGCCGCCGAAAGGCGGCCTCTTTTTTTGCCGTGCGGCCGGGAAACGGCATGCCTTCAGCAACGCACGAGAATCTCGTTCGGGGATGGCGCGACAGGCGGAAAAGCTAGTTCAGCGGCACCATGGCAGCGCCAAGGATGCGGCCGGGGGCGTCGGCCGGGCCCGCCTGCACCAGGACCGCGACCGCATCGACGCCGTCACGCCTGAGGTCGGCGAACGGCACCTGGAGATTGAGGCTCCGGCCGTCCCAGGTGCCGAGGCGCACCCAGCCGCGCACCACATTGGAATAGGTGGCGTTGCGGCCTCCGTTCTCGCCGCGGCGGATGGCGACCTGCTGGCTCGTGCTCACCGGGCAGGCCCACACGATCGCCGAGACGGGCTCCTCTACGGCGCCGATCCGCACCTTGATGGCATCCGCCGCGTGCGACACGTCGAGAGGGATCTTCGGCTGCGCCGTGGCGCCGCGCGCGGCCAGAACGGCGCGATGGACGGCCGCCCGGTCGCTGCCCTTGGCCGCGAACTGCCCGTCGACCACCACCTGCGGCGTATAGACCTTCCGGTCCGGCCGCATCTCCGCATAGGCCTTCTGGCGCAGGGAATGGCCGTGGAGGGCGAGGGTGTCCTTCCAGCCGATATAGTCCCAGTAGTCCACCGCCAGCGATAAGGCGATCACCTGCGGATCCTTGGCGAGCTCGGCGAGGAGCGCGTCCGCAGGCGGGCAGGAGGCGCAGCCCTGGCTGGTGAACAGCTCGACCACCACTTTCTGCTGGGCGGTCGCCTTGGAAGGCTCGCCCTGGCCGGTGGCTGCCTGCCCCGCGCTCTGCGCCATCGCCGCGCCATCGAGGGCGAGGAGGGCGACGAACGCGAGGAGTGCGGGCTTGCGAAGCATGAAGACGATCGCGCCGGTTGAGGATGGGACGGGTGCAAAGGGGATAACGGAGCCACGCAAGCGGAACCAGTCACATTCCGGTGCGACGAGCGGTATAATATGGCGGCATCGTGTGAGCTGGCGTGATCTTCGGCGCAGGGGCCGGCTTTCGCGGCGGAGAATGCGCCGCTGACGTCGCCGTGAGTGGCGCGCCGCCACATCGGCATGCCTGAAGGTCAGGTGCCGACACGAAAATGGGCGGAGGCTTCGCGCCCCCGCCCTTCTTCTTCGCCGGGAATGCGTCCGCTCAGGCCGCGAGCGAGCGCAGAACGTAGGGCAGGATGCCGCCGTTGCGGAAGTAATCGAGCTCGTCCAGCGTATCGATGCGGCAGATGAGGTCGACGTTCTTCACGGTGCCGTCGGCGAACTTGATCTCGGCGGTCAGCGTCTGGCGCGGCTTGAGGTCGCCCTCGATGCCCTTCAAGGTGACGATCTCGTCGCCCTTGATGCCCAGCGTCTGCCAGCTCTCGCCCTCCTTGAACACCAGCGGCACGATGCCCATGCCCACCAGGTTCGAGCGGTGGATGCGCTCGAAGGACTGGGCGATCACGGCACGCACGCCCAGCAGCTTCGTGCCCTTGGCCGCCCAGTCGCGCGAGGAGCCGGTGCCGTATTCCTTGCCGGCGAACACCACCAGCGGCACGCCTTCGGCCTTGTACTTCATGGCCGCGTCGTAGATCGGCAGCTGCTCGCCGTCCGGATAATGAATGGTCACGCCGCCTTCCACGCCCGGCACCATCTGGTTCTTGATGCGGATGTTGGCGAAGGTGCCGCGCATCATCACCTCGTGGTTGCCGCGGCGGGTGCCGTACTGGTTGAAGTCGATCGGGCGCACCTGGTGCTCGATCAAATACTGGCCCGCCGGCGAGGCCTGCTTGATGGAGCCGGCCGGCGAGATGTGGTCGGTGGTGATGGAATCGAGGAACAGGCCCATGATGCGGGCGTCGATGATATCGGTCACCGGCTCCGGCTCCTTCGTCATGCCGACGAAGTAGGGCGGGTTCTGCACATAGGTGGAGGCATCCTGCCAAGCGTAGGTCTGGCCGGTGGGCACCGCGATCTTCTGCCAGTTCTCATCGCCCTTGAAGACGTCGGAATACTTTTCCTTGAACATCTTCTTGGTGACGTTCTCGCGGATGTAGTCGGAGACCTCCTTGTTGGAGGGCCAGATGTCCTTGAGGTACACCGGCTGGCCGTCCTTGCCGATGCCGAGCGGCTCGGTGGTGAGGTCCACCTGCAGCGAGCCGGCGAGCGCGTAGGCCACCACCAGCGGCGGGGAGGCGAGGTAGTTCGCCTTCACGTCCGGGTTCACGCGGCCCTCGAAGTTGCGGTTGCCGGAGATCACGGCGCCGGCCACGAGGTCGTTCTTGTTGATGGCCTCGGAGATCGCCTCCGGCAGCGGGCCGGAATTGCCGATGCAGGTGGTGCAGCCGAAGCCCACCAGGTTGAAGCCCAGGTCGTCGAGATATTCCTGCAGGCCCGAGTCCTTCAGATAGCCTTCCACCACCTGCGAGCCGGGCGCGAGCGAGGTCTTCACCCACGGCTTCGACTTCAGGCCCTTCTTCGCCGCCGCCTTGGCGAGCAGGCCGGCGGCGATCAGCACCGAGGGGTTGGAGGTGTTGGTGCAGGAGGTGATGGCGGCGATGGTCACGTCGCCGTGGCCGAGCGTGTAATCGGTGCCGGCCACGGGCACGCGCTTGCCGGCCTCGCCGGGCTTCTTGAACTCGCCCTCGAGGGCGGCGAGGAAGCCGGTCTTGGTGTCGGAGAGCAGCACGCGGTCCTGCGGGCGCTTGGGGCCGGCGAGGGAGGGCAGAACGGTGTCGAGGTCGAGCTCCAGCGTGTCGGTGAACACCGGGTCCGGCGTGTCCTTCTTGCGCCACATGCCCTGGGCCTTGGAGTACTTCTCCACCAGCTTCACGCGGCTGTCCTTGCGGCCGGTCTCGTCCAGATAGTCGATGGTTTCCTTGTCCACCGGGAAGAAGCCGCAGGTGGCGCCGTATTCCGGGGCCATGTTGGCGATGGTGGCGCGGTCGGCGAGCGAGAGGTGCTCGAGGCCCGGGCCGTAGAACTCCACGAACTTGCCCACGACGCCCTTCTTGCGCAGCATCTGGGTGACGGTGAGCACGAGGTCGGTGGCGGTAATGCCTTCCTTCAGCTTGCCGTCGAGCTTGAAGCCGATCACTTCGGGGATGAGCATGGAGATGGGCTGGCCGAGCATGGCCGCCTCCGCCTCGATGCCGCCCACGCCCCAGCCGAGCACGCCGAGGCCGTTCACCATAGTGGTGTGCGAGTCGGTGCCGACCAGCGTGTCGGGATAGGCGACCTCCACCTTCTTGCCGCCGATCTCCTCCTTGCGGGTCCAGACCGTCTGGGCGAGGTATTCGAGGTTCACCTGGTGGCAGATGCCGGTGCCGGGGGGCACCACGCGGAAATTGTCGAACGCGTTCTGGCCCCATTTCAGGAAGCGGTAGCGCTCCTGGTTCTGCTTGTATTCCTCATCCACGTTCTTCTTGAAGGCGGAATTGTCGCCGAAGAAGTTGACGATCACCGAGTGGTCGATGACGAGGTCCACCGGCACCAGCGGGTTGATGCGCTCCGGGTCGCCGCCGAGCGCCACCATGGCGTCGCGCATGGCGGCGAGGTCCACCACCGCCGGCACGCCGGTGAAGTCCTGCATCAGCACGCGGGCGGGGCGGTAGGCGATCTCCTTCTCCGCCTTGCCCTTGTTGTTCAGCCAGTCGGCGACCGAGAGGATGTCCGCCTTGGTGACCGAGCGGCCGTCCTCGAAGCGCAGCAGGTTCTCGAGCAGCACCTTCATGGAGAAGGGCAGGCGGGAGACGCCGGGCAGGCCGTTCTTCTCCGCCGCTTCCAGGTCGTAGTAGACGTACTCCTTGTCGTCCACCTGAAGGGTCTTGCGGCACTGGAAGCTGTCGAGGGAAGTCACGGCGCGTTCACTCCGGTTCGATGATCGACCGACGCGGATCGCCTAAGGGTTGGGGAGGGAGGCACCCCACCACCTTGGACGGTGCGGTTCAGCCGCTTTATAGAGCCATTTCAAATCGTGGTCATGCGATAAGAACGGGCAAAGTGCAATGCAGCGAAAGCAGGATTCGTGGCAGAAAAATCCTTGACCTGCCTCAAGGGCGATGGGCTCGCCTGCCGGCGCGGACTGAAACTCCTGTTCGAGGAGCTGAGCCTTGAGGCGCGCGCAGGCATTCCCCTGGTGGTCACGGGTCCGAACGGCACCGGCAAGTCCTCGCTGCTGCGCATCCTCGCCGGCCTGCTGCCCCCGACCGCCGGCACGGTGCGCCTGGAAGGGGCCGGCGAAGCGGCCCTTTTGGAGCAGGTGCACTATCTCGGGCACGAGGACGCGGTGAAGGGTGCGCTCACCGTCCACGCCAACCTCGCCTTCTGGCGCGCCGTGCTCGGGGAGACCGGCCTCGGCGTCGTCGATGCGCTGGAGGAGGTGGGGCTGGGCGGTCTCGCGCGCCTGCGGGCCGGCGTCCTCTCGGCCGGGCAGAAGCGGCGCCTCGCCATGGCGCGGCTGCTCGCCTCGCGCCGGCCGGTGTGGATTCTCGACGAGCCCACCACGGCGCTCGATGTTGCGGCGCAGCAGATGTTCGCCGGCTTCGCCCGCGCCCATCTCGGCGCGGGCGGCATCCTGGTGGCCGCCACCCACGCCCCGCTCGACCTCGGCGCGGGCGAGGAGCTGCGGCTGGGGAGGCGGGCATGAGGGGCTGGACACCGGACGCCGCAATCGCTGTTTCGGACTCCCTCCCCCCTTGCGGGGGAGGGCAGGGGGGGGGGGTGTCAGGCCGCTGCGGCGCACCCGCGCCATCCCCCGCCGCGTCTGCGGATACGAATATTCGCGATCGGCGGCCGGTCCGTCCTAGCCGGGAACCGTTGCGCCACCCCCCGCCCTGCCCTCCCCCGCAAGGGGGGAGGGACCCCGGAAGCCAGCCGGGCGCCCCACTCTGGGTGCCCCTGCCGCTCCCCATGGAGCTGCGCCCATGACCCGCGCCTTCCTCGCCATCCTCAGGCGCGACCTCGCGCTCTCGCTCGGCGCCGGGGGCGGGGCCGGGCTCGGCGTCGTGTTCTTCCTGTGCGTCATCACGGTGGTGCCGTTCGCGGTCGGCCCGGATCTCGCTTTGCTCGCCCGCATCGGCCCGGCGATCCTGTGGATCGGCGCGCTGCTCGCCAGCCTGATCGGCCTTGAACGCCTGTTCACGGCCGACGTGGAGGACGGCTCGCTCGACAACCTCACCTTGTCCGCGCTGCCGCTGGAGCTGGTGGCCGCGGCCAAGGGCCTCGCCCACTGGCTCGCCACCGGCCTGCCGCTGGTGATCGCCGCCCCGGTGCTGGCCCTGATGCTGAACCTGGAGCCGGCCGCCATCGCCGCCGTGGTGGCGACGCTTCTCGTGGGCACGCCGGCGGTGACCTTCCTCGGCCTGATCGGCGCGGCGTTCGCGGGCGCGTTCCGGCGCGGCGGGCTGCTGATCGCGGTGCTGGTGATCCCGCTCGCCATCCCGGTGCTGATCTTCGCGGTCTCGGCAACCACCTCGGCCGTGACCGGGCCGGTGCCGTTCGGCACCCCGTTCCGGGTGCTGCTGGGCCTGGCGCTGTTCGCGCTCGTGCTCGGCCCGGTGGCAGCCGCGGCGGCGCTGCGCGCCGCGCGCGGCTGACGTCGCGAGCCGCTGGAAAAGGCGTCACGAACATCGTCTCATATGCCGGCACCGCCGGGCGGATCGTCGTCCCGGTGCGACATGGGGAACCCTCTCAATGCGCCTGCCGCTGCTCTCGCCCACAGCGCTCTCCGAGGCCCAGAAGCCGCTCTATGACGACATGGCCAAGGGCATCCGCGCCAATTTCAACGCCTTCAAGGTGATCGACGGGGCCGGCGCGCTGATGGGGCCGTGGAACCCCTGGCTCCGCTATCCCAAGTTCGGCGGTCCGGTGTGGGAGCTGGTGAAGGCCATGTCGGAGGCGCCGAGCCTGCCCCGCACCGTGCGCGAGGTGGCGATCCTCGTCACCGGGGCGAAGTTCGACAGCGCCTACGAGCTCTATGCCCACGTGGCGGTGGCGGAGGCCAAGGGGCTCTCGGACGACAAGATCGCCGCCATCGTCGGCGGCAGCCGGCCGGCGGACCTCACCCACGCGGAGGCGGTGACCTACGACGTCACCCACGCGCTGCTCGGCGGCGGCCCGCTGCCGGAGCTGCTCTACCGCCGCGCGGTGGAGACCTTCGAGGAGGAGGGGGCGGCGGAGCTGATCTATCTCGTCGCGCTCTATTGCCACGTCTCCATGATCCTCAACGGCTTCAACGTACCGGTGCCGGAAAAGGAGTGAGGCTGCGCCCGCCGCGTCCCTGGCGCGGCGGGCTTGCGCCGTCCCGGTTGCGCGCTTCGGCTCAGGCCTTGGCGTAGGTGGAGGTCATGAAGGTGACCCACTGCCCGTCCGGCAGCTCGATGCGCGAGGAGAAGCGCCGCTCCCCCGAGGCCGTCAGCTCGATGATGTCCTGGTAGCGCGCGCGACCCTCTCCGGTCATGGACGGCCCCTCGGTGTCGAGGGTCAGGACCGTGCCGCCGGCGTCGAGCGTGCCCTCATAGACCCACAGTGCGTTCATGGCCGACGACATGAAGGTGCCGATGAACCTGCCCTTGGCGGGGTCGTAGCCGATCGAGAGCATATTGGTCGCGGTCCCCATGTCCGCCATGGGCGTGGTGCTCTCGCAGATCACCCACCGCTCGCCCAGCGCGCGCACCGTCTCGGTGCCGCTCATGCGGTTCGGCGGCTGGTCCGGCCCCATGATGCACTCGCCTTCGAAGGTCCAGTCGCCGACCAGGCCCCTGAGCCATCGGTGCTCCTTGACGGGTTCCTCATACATGGGTTTCCTCCTCTTATTCCGTAAGGGAAGATGAGGCCATGCCGGGCTTCGGGCAACGCCTTCCTCCCCTGGCTGTCTTCCTGCGGGTAAATGGCGCGCGAGGACCGCTCCCCCGGCGAATGGAGATGGTCTAGAAAGACCGCATGGCGATCCTCGACCTCGCGAACCCGACGCGCTTCCTCTCCTATTCCGGCCGCCTCCTGCCGTGGATCGCGGCGGCGGGCGCGCTCGTGCTCGGCATCGGCTTCGTGCTCGCCTTCAACGCGCCGGCCGACTACCAGCAGGGCGAGACGGTCAAGATCATGTACATCCACGTGCCGTTCGCGTGGCTGGCCATGGCCGCCTACACGCTGATGGCGGCGTCCTCGCTCGGCATCCTGGTCTGGCGCCACCCGCTGGCGGACGTGGCGCACAAGGCGGCGGCGCCCATCGGCGCCACCTTCGCGGCGCTGTGCCTCGTCACCGGCGCGCTGTGGGGCCGGCCCATGTGGGGCACCTACTGGGTGTGGGATGCGCGCCTCACCTCCATGCTGGTGCTGCTGCTGCTCTATCTCGGCGTGATGGCGTTGCGCGCCGCCATCGACGACCCGGGCCGTTCCGGCCGGGCGGCGGCGGTGCTGACGCTGGTGGGCGTCATCAACATCCCGATCGTCAAGTTCTCGGTGGACTGGTGGAACACCCTGCACCAGCCCGCCTCGGTGTTCCGGATGGGCGGCTCCACCATCGACGCGAGCCTGCTCTGGCCGCTGATGACCTGCGCGCTCGGCTTCACGCTTCTGTTCATGACGCTGCATCTCATCGCCATGCGCACCGAGATCCTGCGTCGGCGCGTCGAGGTGCTGGAGGCCCGCGCCGCCGCCGAGGCCATGGGCTGAGGCGATGGAGCACTTCACCTTCATCGCCGCCTCCTATGCGGTCTCCGCCCTCGGCCTCGGGCTGCTCGCCGCCTGGCTGCTGGTCGACAATGCCGCGCAGAAGCGCGCGCTCGCGGAACTGGAGGCGCGCGGCGTGCGCCGCCGCTCCAGTGCCGCCGCCAAGCTCGAGGAGCACGCCCCATGAGCGAGCCGGTCCCCCCGATCGCGAAGGCGCCGCGCCGGCGCGTGTGGATCGTCGCGCTGCCGCTGGTGCTGTTCCTGGCGCTGGCGGGCCTGTTCCTGTCGCGGCTGGAGACCGGGGGAGATCCGTCCCGCGTGCCGTCCGTTCTGGTGGGCCGCAAGGCGCCGGCCATGACGCTGCCGCCGCTCGTGGGCCTGGGCAAAGCGGGCGCGAGCGTCCCGGGCATCGATACCGCGACCCTCACCGGCAAGCCGACGCTGGTGAACGTCTGGGCTTCCTGGTGCGGCCCCTGCCGCGAGGAGCACCCGCTTTTGATGAAGCTGGCGCAGGACCCGCGCCTGCGCCTTGTCGGGCTCAATTACAAGGATGCCCCGGAGAACGCCCGTCGCTTCCTCGGCCAGTACGGGCTGCCCTACGAGGCGGTTGGGGTGGACACCAATGGCCGGGCGGCCATCGAGTGGGGCGTCTACGGCGTGCCCGAGACCTTCGTGCTCGCCAAGGACGGCACGATCGCCCACAAGTTCGTCGGGCCGCTGACCCCGGACGCGGTGGCGAACACGCTTCTGCCGCTGATCGGGAAGCTGTCGGCGCAATAGGCGCTGCCGGCGGGCTAGGCTCGCCCCGCGCGCTCAGTGCACCACGATGTTCCGGCAGGCCTCGGCGCAGGCCCGGCAGGCGGCGACGCATTCGTCCGCATCGTCATCCGCGCCCGCGGCGACGCACGCCTCGCACAGGCCGGCCGCGGCCTCGCACAGCTCGCGATGGTGGGGCACGCCGAGGATCATCACGTGGGCCGCGGCGCGGCAGGTCTCGGCGCAGGCGAGCATCAGGCGCAGCCGCTCCGGCTCGACCGCCGAGCGTCCCGTCTCCATGTCGGCGGCGCCGTCGGCGCAGGCGCGCGCGCAGTCGAGCAGCAAGTCGACGGCGCGGCCGGACTGGACCGGATCGTCCAGCAGGACGGTGGCAGGAACGTCGGCGCGGCGCGAGAAATCGATGGCGATGCGGTGCATGTCGCTGGTTCTCCGGCGTGTCTGTCACAGGGAGAATGCCGCCGGCGCCGCGCCGGTTCCCGCCGGGGTGACGAAATCGCGCCGAAGGGCTAATGAGCCGTCATGGCCTTCTCCACCGAAGAGATCGAACGCTACGCCCGCCACATCGTGCTGCACGACGTGGGCGGGCCGGGCCAGCAGAAGCTCAAGGCATCCAGCGTCCTCGTGGTCGGCGCGGGCGGGCTCGGCGCGCCGGTGCTTCTCTACCTTGCCGCCGCCGGGGTGGGGCGCCTGGTGCTGGTGGAGGACGACGTGGTCTCGCTCTCCAACCTCCAGCGCCAGGTGATCCACGGCACGCCGGACATCGGCCGGCCCAAGGCGGACAGCGCCCGCGACGCCGTCGCCGCGCTCAATCCCCACGTGGAACTGGTGGCGCACCGCACCCGGCTTTCCGCCGAGAACGCGCTCGACCTCGTCGGCGGCGTCGACGTGGTGGTGGACGGCTCGGACAATTTCTCGACCCGCTATCTGGTCTCGGACGCCTGCGTGCTGGCACGCAGGACACTGGTCACGGCGGCGCTCGGCACGTTCGACGCCACCGTCACCACCGTCCGCGCCCACGAGGCGGGGCCGGACGGCACGCCGAACCCCACCTATCGCTGCCTGTTCCCCGAGCCGCCGCCGCCCGGCACGGTCGCCCCCTGCGCCGAGGCGGGGGTTCTGGGCGCGCTCGCCGGCATCGCCGGCTCCATCGCCGCGCTGGAGGCGATCCGCGCCATCGTCGGCTTCGGCGAGGGCCTGGTGGGCCGTCTGCTGATGATCGACGCCCGCTCCATGCGCTTCGAGACGCTGAGCTATGGCTGGGACCCGGAGAACCCGCTGACGGGGGAGAACGCGCGCATCACCGATCTGTCGGCGCACGTGAAGGCGGCGTGAGGGGAAGGGTGCGGCAGGGGGGCCCACCGCCGTCATGCTCCGGCTCCACCGGAGCATCCATGGCCGGGTCTCGCGAGGGGCAACGAGAGTGGAATAGACCCTCCGGTCGGGCCGGAGGGTGACGGCGGGAATGGGGGAGCGGGCGGGGGCGCCGCTGGGGGCAATGCGAGGGGGAGCGCCGGGGCGCTCCGGCTTTCAGCCCCTCACAGCATCGCCGGCAGCACCCGGTCCGGCGGGCGGTGGCCGTCCATGAAGGTCTTGATGTTGACGATCACCTTCTCGCCCATATCCACGCGGCCTTCGAGGGTGGCCGAGCCGAGATGCGGCAGCAGCACCACCTTGCCCTGCTTGGCGAGCCGGACCAGCTTCGGGTTCACCGCCGGCTCGTGCTCGAACACGTCGAGGCCGGCGCCGGCGATCTCCCCGGCCTCGATCAGGCGGGTGAGGGCGTTCTCGTCGATCACCTCGCCGCGCGCGGTGTTCACCACGTAGGCATGCGGCTTCAGCAGCTTCAGGCGCCGCGCCGAGAGCAGGTGGTAGGTGGCGGGCGTGTGCGGGCAGTTGACCGAGATGATGTCCATGCGCGCCAGCATCTGGTCGAGGCTCTCCCAGTAGGTGGCGTCCAGCATCTCCTCGATCGCCACCGGCAGGCGGCGGCGGTTGTGGTAGTGGATCTGCAGCCCGAAGGACTTGGCGCGCCGCGCCACCGCCTGGCCGATGCGGCCCATGCCGATGATGCCGAGGCGCTTGCCCCAGATGCGGCGGCCGAGCATCCAGGTGGGCGACCAGCCCGGCCACTCCTCCTTCTCGGAGATCATCACCTGCGCGCCTTCGGCCAGCCGGCGCGGCACGGCGAGGATCAGCGCCATGGTCATGTCGGCGGTGTCCTCGGTGAGGACGCCGGGGGTGTTGGTGACGGTGATGCCGCGGTTGAGCGCGCTCGCCACGTCGATATGATCGACGCCGTTGGAGAAGGAGGCGATCAGCCGCAGGTTCTCGCCGGCCTGGGACAGAACCGACGAATCGATGCGGTCGGTGACGGTCGGCACGAGCACGTCGGCGGTCTTCACCGCCTCCACCAGCGCCGCATGCTCCATGGGCGCGTCGTCCTCGTTGAGGCGGACGTCGAACAGCTCGCGCATGCGCGTCTCGACCGTTTCCGGCAGCTTGCGCGTGACGACCACCAGCGGCTTGCGACGCACCATCGGCACTTCCCCGTTCCCCATTTCTTAACCCTTGTGGACCCGTCTATCAGACAGGCGGCGAAACACAAGGCGCGCGGGAGCCGCAGCCCTTGACGCGCGCGCCCGCGCGGCGCACCTCCAGTGCGCCGCTGCCGCGATGCGAAAGGACGATGCCATCATGCCCTCACCGATCCGTCACTGCATGAAGAGCTTCCTCGTGGGCGCGCTCTTCGTCACGGGGCTTTTCGCCCTGGCGCCGGCCGAGGCCGCGCAGGACGGGACCTCGGGGCTGCCGGTGCCGCGCTTCGCCTCGCTCAAGGCCGATACCGTCAACGTGCGCAACGGCCCGAACAAGGACCACGACGTGGCCTGGGTGTTCCATCGGGCGGGGCTGCCGGTGGAGGTCACCGCCGAATTCGAGACCTGGCGCCGGATCCGCGACGCCGACGGGGCGGAGGGATGGGTCTACCACTCCATGCTGTCGCTGCGGCGCACCGCCCTGGTCGCGCCCTGGCAGAAGGGGGAGACGGTGCCGCTGCGGGACGGGGCGAGCGCCGACGCCCGCGTGGTGGCGAAGCTGGAGCCCGGCGTGCTCGGCGTCGTGAAGGCCTGCGACGGCAAATTCTGCCGCATCTCCGGCGAGAGCTTCGACGGCTATGTGGCGCAGAGCCTGCTCTTCGGCGTATACCCCAACGAGAAGATGGACTAGCCGCTCGCCGACCATTCAAGATGGTATCTAAGTAACAAAAGCCGGGCCGCATTTACCCGCGGGCCGGCTTCGGCTTATTTTCCGCCGGGACTGACGCCGGCTGCGGGCGCCCTGCCGGGGCGCGACGGTGGTCACGGAAGAGAATTCGGCGCTTCGGGCGAGCGCGCCTCACCAATGGGAGCCGCGGCATGACGCAGGCGCATCTGGACAAGCACGGGCGGCCGGTGGTGGTCGTCACCGGCATCGGCATCGTCACCTCGCTCGGCCAGGGCAAGGACGACAACTGGCGCCGCCTCACCGCCGGCGAGTCGGGCATCCACACCATCACCCGCTTCCCCATCGAGGGCATGCGCACCACCATCGCCGGCACCGTCGACTATCTGTTCGAGGGCCGCGTGCCGGCGCCGGACCTGTCCGAGAAGCTCGCCACCCTGGCGGTGGAGGAGGCGATCTCCGAGGCCGGCATCGGCGCCAAGGGCGATTTCCCCGGCCCGCTGTTCGCCGCCGTCCCGCCGGTGGAGCTGGAATGGCCCGAGCGCCGGGAACTGGGCGAGGCGGTGGGGAAATACCCACTGTCCTACCGTGACCTGCTCGGCGCCGCCGCCTCCGGCAAGTTCCGCCCCTGGCACGAGCGCTTCATGTTCGGCTCGGTGGCCGACCGGCTCGCCGACCGCTTCGGCACCCGGGGCCAGCCGATCTCGCTCTCCACCGCCTGCGCCTCCGGCGCCACCGCGATCCAGCTCGGCGTCGAGGCGATCCGCCGCGGCGAGACCGAGGTCGCGCTCTCGCTCGGCACCGACGGCTCGGTGCATCCCGAGGCGCTGATCCGCTTCTCGCTGCTCTCGGCGCTGACCACCGCCAACGACAAGCCCGACGAGGCGGCGCGCCCGTTCGCCAAGAACCGCGACGGCTTCGTCATGGCCGAGGGCGCCGCCGCCTTGGTGCTGGAAAGCTACGCCCACGCCGTCGCCCGCGGGGCGCGCATTCTCGGCGTGCTCGAGGGCTGCGGCGAGATGGCCGACAACTTCCACCGCACCCGCTCCTCGCCGGACGGCCGCCCCATCATCGGCTGCATGAAGAACGCCCTGGCCGACGCGGGCATCACCCCGGACGACGTGGACTATATCAACGCCCACGGCACCTCGACGCCCGAGAACGACCGCATGGAATATGTCGGCCTCAAGGGCGTGTTCGGCGAGGAGAAGCTCGCCGGCATCCCGATCTCCTCCAACAAGTCGATGATCGGCCACACGCTGACCGCGGCGGGGGCGATCGAGGCGGCGGTGTCGCTGCTGACCATCGCCAACGGCCGCATCCCGCCGACCATCAATTACAACGTCCCCGACCCGGCGATCCCGCTCGACGTGGTGCCGAACGTGGCGCGGGATGCGCAGGTCCGGCGGGTAATCTCCAATTCGTTCGGCTTCGGCGGGCAGAATGTCTGCCTGGTGCTGGCCGCCGAGCCCGCCTGAGGACACAGGCTCCTGCGGGAGCGCCTGTCGGGGGAGGCAGCTCTCCCGCAGGTGGTGGCCTTCCGCTTCTCCCCCGACGCGGGCTATATGACCGGTCCGTCCCTGCGGCGGGCCCGGACGGCGCGCCCTGCGCCGCCCTTCGCCGAAAAAGAACCGACCCAGAGAACAAGAATGCGCGCCCTTCAGCTCGTCTCCGACCGCAAGCTCGAAATCGTCGACATGCCCGATCCCGGCGCTCCGGACGCCGGCGAGGTGCAGATCCGGGTGAAGGCGCTGGCGCTCAACCATATCGATGTCTGGGGCTGGCGCGGCATGGCCTTCGCCAAGCGCAAGATGCCCCTCGTGGTGGGCGCGGAGGCCGCCGGCGAGATCGTCGCGCTCGGCGCCGACGTGCGCGGGCTCAAGGTCGGCCAGACCGTGTCCATGTACGGCGCCATGACCTGCGGCCACTGCCGCAGCTGCCTCGCCGGGCGCGACAATCTCTGTGAGAACGTCGGCGGCGTGCTCGGCTTCCACATCGACGGCTTCGCCCGCGACCTGATCAACCTGCCGGAGCGCCTCGCGATCCCGGCGCCCCAGGGCGTGCCGTTCGAGGATGCGGCCTGCGCCGGCATCACCTTCTCCACCGTCGAGCACATGCTGTTCGACAATGCCAGGCTGGAGGCCGGCGAGACGGTGCTGGTGCATGCCGGCGGCTCCGGCATCGGCTCGGCCGCGATCCGCCTCGCCAAGGACGTGGGCGCGACCGTCATCACCACCGTCGGCGACGACGAGAAGGGCGTCAAGGCGCTGGCGCTCGGCGCCGACCACGTCATCAACTATCGGCGCGACCGCTTCGAGCACGAGGTACGCAAGATCACCAGGAAGGTGGGGGTCGACGTGGTGTTCGAGCATGTGGGCGCGGAGACCTGGAACGGCTCGCTGCTCTCCATGCGGCCGGGCGCCCGGCTCGTCACCTGCGGCTCGACCTCCGGGGTGAGCGTGCAGATGAACCTGATGCAGCTGTTCCAGCGCCAGTACAAGATCTTCGGCTCGTTCGGCGCCACCATCCGCAACGTCTCCGACGGGCTCGCCAAGATGGGCCGCGGCATCCGGCCGGTGATCGATACGGTGGTGCCGCTGGAGCGCTTCAACGAGGGCCTGGAGCGCCTGGAGAGCCGGCGCGTGTTCGGCAAGATCCTGGTCAAGTTCTGAAGGGCGGATTCCCGTTGGGCGAGATCGTGAAAAGGTGGCGGCGCTTCCGCAACGGCACGCTGCCGCGCCTGCGAAACCGGATGCGCCAGCGCATGGCGCCGATCGTCGGCGCGCTGCTGGGCGGCTATGTGCGCGGCTCGCTGTGGTGGCTCAGGCTGTGGCCGCTGGAAGTGTCCTCCGCCGGCATGGCCTTCTGGGCGCGCCTGTTCGGGCCGCTGTGGCCGCTCACCAAGGTGGCGCGCGCCAACCTCAAGGCCGCCTTCCCGGAGAAGTCGCCGCAGGAGATCGAGAAGCTGGTGCGCGAGGTGTGGGCCAATCTCGGCCGCCTGTGCGCCGAGTTCGCCCATCTCGACCACATCTGGGACTACGATCCGAAGAACCCGGGCAAGGGCCGCATCGAGATCGGCAAGACCGACTTCTCCCACCAGCTGCGCGACGGCAAGACGGCGCTGTTCTTCTCCGCCCATACCGGCAATTGGGAGATGTGCGCCATCTGCGGCGCCGAGCTCGACATCCTCGACGCGGTCATCTATCGCGAGCCCAACAACAAGAAGGCGGCCGAGCTGATCGAGGAGATGCGCAAGGGCACCATGCCCGACCTCATCCGCACCGATCGCGATGCCGCGCGCGATTTGATCCGCCGGCTCGGCCAGGGCCAGCATATCGGCATGCTGGTGGACCAGTACTGGACCGGCGGCCCGAAGGTGAAGTTCTTCGGCCGACCCACCGCCACCAACCCGACGCTCGCCAAGCTCGCCCGCCACTTCGACTGCCCGGTCTATGGCTGGCGCGTGGTGCGCCTGCCGAAGGGACGGTTCCGCGTGGAGTTCACCGAGGAGGTGGTCATGCCGCGCGACGCCGAGGGCAAGATCGACGTCGAGGGCGCCATGCAGGCCATCAACGACGTGATCGAGGGCTGGGTGCGCGAGCACCCCGCCCAGTGGCTCTGGCTGCACCGCCGCTGGCGCTGAGGGTCCACCGGCGTCCGCTCGCGCGCCCTGTCTCCAGGGAAGCTCGGCATTGGCTGCAGCGGACGCCATCCTTCTGCTTCATTTGAGGATTTTCGCTCTGTTGCCGCGCGCGGGGCTGCTCACTGCCTGAAAGAGCGCCGGCCATCGGGGGGTGTCCATGCGTGCGCTTTTTGCGCTGGGGGTCTTGGTTCTGGTATCGGCGCCCGCCGTGGCCGCGCCGCCACCGAACATCGTCTATATCGTCGCCGACGACCTCGGCTTTGCGGACGTGGGCTTCCGCGGCTCCGAAATCTGGACCCCGACGCTTGATCAGCTGGCGCAGACCGGCGCCACGCTCGAGCAGTTCTACGTCCAGCCCATGTGCACCCCGACGCGCGCCGCGCTCATGACCGGGCGCTATCCATTGCGCTACGGGCTGCAGAGCTTCGTCATCCTCCCCGACCAGACCTATGGCCTGCCCACCGACGAGCGCCTCCTGCCGCAGGTCTTGAAGGACGCGGGATACGAGACCGCCATCGTCGGCAAATGGCACCTCGGCCACGCGGACAGGAAATACTGGCCCCGCGCCCGCGGCTTCGACTACCAGTACGGCCCGCTGATCGGCGAGATCGACTATTTCGACCACAAGGTCCACGGCATCGTCGACTGGTACCGAAACGGCAAGCTCCTGAAGGAGCCGGGCTACGTCACCGACCTGATCGGCGCCGATGCGGTGCGCCTCATCCGTGCCCATGACACGAGCCGGCCGCTCTTCCTCTATCTCGCCTTCACGGCGCCGCACACGCCATTCCAGGCGCCCAAAGCCTATCTCGATCGCTACAAGGACATCGCCGATCCCAACCGGCGCGCCTATGCGGCCATGGTGACGGCCATGGACGACCAGATCGGCGCGGTGCTGAAGGCGCTGGCGGACAAAGGCATGCGGGATAACACGCTGGTGGTGTTCCATTCCGACAATGGCGGCGTGCGCACGGCCACCTTTGCCGGCCAGATCGACACCAAGGGCGACCTGCCGGCGCGCAACACGCCGTTCCGCGATGGCAAGGGCTCCCTCTATGAGGGTGGCACCCGCGCGGTGGCGCTCGCGAACTGGCCCGGCCACGTCCCACCCGGCAAGGTCGCCGGCATGATGCACGTGGTGGACATGCTGCCGACGCTCGCCGGCCTCGCAGGCGCGCCGCTTGCCGGCACAAAGCCGCTCGACGGCATGGACGTGTGGCCGGCGATCAGCACCGGCGCCGCCTCGCCGCGCACGGAGGTGGTCTACAATGTCGAGCTGTTTCGCGGCGCCGTGCGCGAGGGCGACCTGAAGCTGGTCTGGAACGCGCCCCTGCCGTCACGCGTCGAGCTCTACGACCTCGGGGCCGACCCCGGCGAGACGCGCGATCTCGCCGCCGAGCGCCCCGCCGAGGCGGAAGCCATGCGCAAGCGCATCAACGGCCTCGCGAAGGACATGGCGCGCTCGCAGTTCTTCGAGGCGACGATGAAATCCATCATCGGCCATCACGGTGCGCCGGTGTTTCCCACCGATCCCGGCTATTACCAGCAGCAGGATTGAGGCGGTGCGCCTCGGCTATAGTGCAGTGCAAAAGGCCGGGACGGCGCGCCTGAATTGCGCCGCCGCCCTTGCCGCGCCTTCCGCATTCCTATAAAGCCGCGCTTTCCTTTTTTCCCGAGGGGTCGGAAGGGATGAGCGCGCCGCTTGTGGCCGTCATCATGGGCAGCCAGTCCGATTGGGACACCATGCGCCACGCGGCGGAGACGCTGGCGGCGCTGGAGGTGCCGCACGACGTGCGCATCGTCTCCGCCCACCGCACCCCGGAGCGCATGTATGCCTTCGCCAAGGGGGCCGAGGCGGAGGGCTTCAAGGTGGTGATCGCCGGCGCCGGCGGCGCCGCCCACCTGCCCGGCATGGTCGCCTCCCTCACCACCCTGCCGGTGTTCGGCGTGCCGGTGGAATCGAAAGCCATGAGCGGCCTCGACAGCCTCTATTCCATCGTCCAGATGCCGGCCGGCGTGCCCGTGGGCACGCTCGCCATCGGCAAGGCCGGCGCCACCAACGCGGCGCTGCTCGCCGCCGCGGTGCTGGCGCTGACCGACGCGGGGCTCGCCCGGCGGCTCAAGGATTTCCGCGCCGCGCGCACGGCGCAGGTGGCGGAGCGGCCCGTCTGAGCCATGCTGGCGCCGGGTGACACCATCGGCATTCTCGGCGGCGGCCAGCTCGGGCGCATGATCGCGCTCGCCGCCGCGCGCCTCGGGCTGAAGACCTTCATCCTGTGCCCGGACAAGGACAGCCCGGCCTTCCAGGTGAGCGCCGGCCACATCTGCGCCGCCTATGACGACTTCGCGGCGCTGGAGGCGTTCGCGCGGCAGGTGGACGTGGTCACCTATGAGTTCGAGAACGTTCCGCTCGCCACCGCCGAGTTCCTGGCCGCCCGCAAGCCGCTGAGGCCGGGCGCGAAGGCGCTCGCCACCACCCAAGACCGGCTCGCCGAGAAGAGCTTCGTTCGGTCCCTCGGCATCGAGACGGCGCCGTTCGCGCCCGTGGACGACCTCGCCTCGCTGGAGGCGGCGGTCCGCGAGATCGGCCTTCCCGCGGTGCTGAAGACGCGCCGCTTCGGCTATGACGGCAAGGGGCAGGTGATCATCCGCCCCGGCGAGGACCTCACCGCCGCCTGGCACGCGCTGGGCCGCCAGCCGGCGATCCTGGAAGGCTTCGTGCCATTCGAGGCGGAGGTGTCCATCGTCGCCGCCCGGCGCGCGGACGACGCCTTCGCCGCCTACGACGTGACGCGCAACGTCCACCGCGAGCACATCCTGCACACCTCCACCGTTCCGGCCGGGGTGAGCGCGGAGACCGAGCGGGCGGCGCGGTTCATCGCCTGCGCCATCTCCGGCGCGCTCGATTACGTGGGCGTGTTCGCGGTGGAGCTGTTCCTGGTGGGGCGCGGCGCGGCGGAGCGGGTGCTGGTGAACGAGATCGCCCCGCGCGTCCACAACAGCGGCCACTGGACCCAGGACGGTGCCGCCACCTGCCAGTTCGAGCAGCACGTGCGCGCCATCGCCGGCTGGCCGCTGGGCGATCCCGCCCGGCTCGGCCCGACGCAGATGACGAACCTCATCGGCGAGGACGTGCACGCCTGGCGCAGGATCCTCGCCGAGCCCGGCGCACGGCTGCACCTCTACGGCAAGGACGAGGCGCGGGCCGGCCGCAAGATGGGCCACGTGAACCGCCTGCGCGAGGGTGATGGCTGCTGAGCGATTTCCTCGCGGGGGCCGGCGCGGCGCCTTGCGCCGCATGCGATGGGCCGCCGGCAAGCCAAGCATGAGTTGTGCACAAGTCGATCTGCGCGCGAATCATCCCGTGACGGAAGTGACCGAATCGTCATAAGCGAGATGTAAGTTTTTACCATACGGCACTGGAGGAGCGCCGATGGGTCAAGAACTGGCATTCGAGCAAATCCGGGATCTGGCGCGGCAACTGGCGCGATCCGGCCGATTCTGCAGCTGGCGCCTGATCGCCATCGAGCTTCGCTTCATGGAAGGCATCCGTGCGGCGGCCGACTGCTTCGCCGACGCCCCCATCCGCAACGAGCTCGACGGGCTCTGCCGCGATGCCCAGAAGCGGGCGCGGCACTGGCCCCTGCCGCGGATCAGTCCCGCCGCGAGCGCGCCGCTGCCGATCGGGTTGTCGCCACAGGTCGCCGCCGTCGCTGGGCCGCCGCCGTCACTGTTCCCGGCACCCGTTGCGGTGCCGGTCTTCTCGCCCCGCCCGCCGCAACAGCAGGCCCCGTCCTTCGCCGCTGCGCCCGCGCCGTGGGCTGCGCGATACGCCGTCAAGGACCCCGGCTGAGCGGGGGTCCGAGGGAAGTGAGCCGGCACAACGGCTTTCGCGCCATCGGCGTGGAAGCGGCGTGTGGACATTCGTCGCGCCGTCTGATATGAGAGCGGCTCTTCCGGATGAGATGCGCGTGGCCTCACAGCCGTCCTGTCCCTTCCGGACCGTTTCATATCAGGTCAGCTCACGGCTCGGCGCAACAGCTCGAAGAGGCAAACACGTGCAAGTTCTCGTCCGCGACAACAATGTCGATCAGGCCCTCAAGGCGCTCAAGAAGAAGATGCAGCGCGAGGGGATCTTCCGCGAGATGAAGCTGCGTGGCCACTACGAGAAGCCGTCCGAGAAGCGCGCCCGCGAGGCGGCCGAGGCCGTCCGGCGCGCCCGCAAGCTTGCGCGCAAGCGCGCCCAGCGCGAAGGCCTCATCCCCTCCAAGCCGCGCCCGACCCGCTGATCCACTGCAGCGAATCGCGTTTCTTCCGCCGCATGCGTCGGCTTGGCGCATCGGTGGTTTGCCTCATGCCGTGACGGCGCCGAACGCCGCCTGACATTCCGGGGATCCGGACAAGGCCCGCCATCGCGCGGGCCTTTTTCGTCTCTGCCTCAAGGGTCCGCCATCCGGCGGAATGGGGCGGGCGCCACGCCGGTGCAGCTGCCGATCCGGCGATCGTCGTGGATTTCGCCATGAAGCTGTGCATTGTTGCCCCAAGGCGCGCCGGTCAGGCCCGGCATGCGCGCGTGGGAGGTGTGGCATGCGGTGGGACGATTTCCGCTCCAGCGACAATGTGGAAGACCGGCGCGGACAAGGCGGCGGCGGCTTCCAGATGCCGGGCGGACGGGGCGGCCTCGGCATCGGCACCATCATCATCGTCGGTCTCGTCGGCTGGGCGCTGGGCATCAATCCCGCCGTGCTGCTGGGCGGCCTCGAGGCGCTGAACGGCCTCGGCGGCGGCCAGCAGCAGAGCGCGCCGCCGCCGTCGAGCCAGGGCCAGGCCAGCAAGCCCACCGACGAGATGGGCCGCTTCGCCGCCGCCGTCCTCGCGCAGACCGAGGACGTGTGGTCCGAGATTTTCCGCGCCGAAGGCAAGACCTACCAGGATCCGAAGCTGGTGCTGTTCTCCGGGGCCACCCGCTCGGCCTGCGGCGGCGCCCAGTCGGCCATGGGGCCGTTCTATTGCCCCATCGACCAGAAGGTCTATCTGGACCTCAGCTTCTTCAACGAGATGAAGCGCAAGTTCAACGCGCCCGGCGACTTCGCCGCCGCCTACGTGATCGCCCACGAGGTCGGGCACCACGTGGAGAATCTCATCGGCATCCTGCCCAAGGTGCAGCAGGCACAGGCGCGGGCCTCCTCCCGCGCCGAGGCGAACGCGCTCTCGGTGCGGGTCGAGCTGATGGCCGACTGCCTCGCCGGCGTCTGGGCCTATCACGCCAACGCGCGGTTCCGCATCCTGGAGCCGGGCGACGTGGAGGAGGCGCTGGGGGCCGCCAGCGCCATCGGCGACGACCGTCTTCAAAAGCAGGCCCAGGGCTTCGCGGTGCCGGACAGCTTCACGCACGGCAGCTCGCAGCAGCGGGTGAACTGGTTCACGCGCGGCCTCAAGACCGGAAACATGCAGCAATGCAATACCTTCCAGGGGCCCATCTGATCCGGGGTGCTGACCAATAAATGGCCGCAATCGCGGGCGGGGCGGGATGGTTGCCGCCGCGCGCGTTGAGCCGCCTGGATTCGGAGGCGGATGGGCATGCGGTCTGCAACTCTGCGATGGTAATGCTGGTCCTTGCATTTTTCGGGAAATATCCGCAGGACTTAACGAGGCGATCGACGTGGATCGGTGCCCGGCGCCAAGCGGGCGTTCTGCGATAAGTCGTGTCGCGCCAAGATCGCGCTGGAAAAGCGCGGCCACGGGGACGTCCCATGCACACGCTTCGGAACGTGGAGGAGAGGTTCAATCAGCCGCCGCCGATCTGCGACATCAATCTGGCTGTCGCCGACCGGCCGTTGATGGACAGCGCCGCATCCGATGGCGCTGTCGAGGACCTGTCCGTCTTCGGCGCGGAATGGGGCGCGGCCGACCAGTTCGCGCTCGGCCGGCTCGCCAACGAGCACCTGCCGGAGCTGCACAGCCATGATCCGCAGGGACGGCGCTGCGACATCGTCGAGTTTCATCCGGCCTACCACGCGCTGATGGCGCAGAGCTACGCGTCCGGCCTGCACTGCTCCAGCTGGGACGTGGCCGGCCGCCGCTCCCACGGCCGGCGGGCCGCGCGGCTCTACATCACCACCCAGGTGGAGGCGGGCCACGTGTGCCCCCTCACCATGACCCATGCCGCGCCGGCGGCTCTGTCCGCAGCGCCGAACCTGCTGCGGGACTGGCTGCCGCGCATCCGCTCGCGCACCTATGACGGGCGCTTCCTGCCGTTCTGGGAAAAGGCCGGCGTCACCGTCGGCATGGGCATGACCGAGCGCCAGGGCGGCACCGACGTGCGCGCCAACCTGACCAGCGCCAAGCAGATCGGCGGCGACGAATACGAGATCAGCGGCCACAAGTGGTTCTTCTCCGCGCCCATGAGCGATGCCTTCCTGGTGCTCGCCCAGGCCGATCGGGGACTCACCTGCTTCCTGTTGCCGCGCTTCCGGCCGGATGGCTCGGTCAACGACCTCAAGCTCGTGCGGCTCAAGAAGAAGCTTGGCAACCGCTCCAATGCCTCCTCGGAAGTGGAGTTCGAGCGTGCCTTCGCCTGGCGGGTGGGGGAGGAGGGGCGCGGGGTGAGCACCATCATCGAGATGGTGCAGCTGACGCGGCTCGACTGCGCGGTGGCCTCGGCCGGCCTCATGCGCATGGCGCTGACGCTGGCGATCCACCATGCGCGCCATCGCACCGTGTTCCAGCGCCGCCTCGCCGACCAGCCCGCCATGGCGGTGCTGCTGGCGGATCTCGCCTTGGAGGCCGAGGCGTCGACCGCGCTGGTGCTCCGTCTCGCCCGCAGCTTCGATCAGGCGGAGGCGCGGCCCGAGGAGGCGGCGCGGGCGCGCATTCTCACCCCGGCGGTGAAGTTTGCCGTATGCCAGGCGGCGCCCGGCTTCATCTTCGAGGCCATGGAGGTGCTGGGCGGCAACGGCTATGTGGAGGATTGCGCCATGCCGCGCCTCTACCGGGAGGCGCCGGTGAACGCCATCTGGGAAGGCACGGGCAACGTGATGGCGCTCGATCTGCTGCGAGCGGCCCAGCGTGAGCCGGAGGCGCTGGCGCTGGTGCTCGAGGGGCTGGTGCGGGACGCCAGCGGCATACCCGAGGCGCGCGCGGCGGCGAGCGACATCGCCGCAGCCCTCGCCGCGCCCGACCGCGAGGAGCAGGCGCGGCGCGCGGCGCATCGGCTCCATGACCTCGCGGCAGCGGCGGCGATGACCGAGACGGTTCCCGCCGATGTTGCGGAAGCCTTTGTGGCGTCGCGCCTCGGCCGTCCGCGGGGGCCCTATGGCGCCAACGACGTGGGCGGCTGCGCCGGCCTGCTTGTCGAGCGCGCGCTCGACGTGTGAGGGCCGGCCGGAAGACCGGCCATTGAATCCTACGGCGGCGTTCGCTATAGGGGCCATCAACTCATCCGAAGGGGCCTTCAGGCCGAACCCTCGGCCATGGCCGCAGCCCTCGCAAATCCGCGCGAGCCGGTCGCGCCCAGAAGCGGCCGAGCACACGAGAGGCGTCAGTCCATGTCTTCGACGTTCGAAACCGTGGCCAACATCATCGCGGAGACCTGCGACATCCCGCGTGACACGATCACGCCGGAGAGCCACGCCATCGACGATCTGGGCATCGACAGCCTGGACTTCCTCGACATCGCCTTCGCCATCGACAAGGCCTTCGGCATCAAGCTGCCGCTGGAGCAGTGGACCCAGGAGGTCAACGACGGCAAGGCCACCACCGAGCAGTATTTCGTGCTCAAGAACCTCTGCGCGCGCATCGACGAGCTGGTCGCTGCGAAGTCGGCCTGAGGCCGGACGGGGACCATGCGCCCTGAAGTCTTCAAGATGATCGATCGGGTCGTCTCCATCGACCCCTCGCTCGATACCATCCACTGCCAGGGCCTCGTGCCCCAGGAAAGCTCCATCTTCGAGGGGCACTTCCCGGGTCACCCCATCATGCCCGGCGTGCTGCTCATCGAGGCCATGGCCCAGACCACCGGCTGGCTGATCCTGGCGCGCAACCGATTCGAGCGCATGCCGTTCCTCGCCTCGGTGAAGGAGGCCAAGCTGCGCACCTTCGTTCTGCCGGGCGCCAACCTCGACCTCTATTCGAAGATCGAGCACGAGGGCTCCGGCTACGTGGTGGTCAAGACCGAGGCCAAGCTCGACGGCAAGCAGATCTGCTCGGCCGACCTCTCCTTCCGCGTGCTGCCGTGGCCCGAGGGCAAGATGAAGGCGGTGGTGCTCAAGGTGGCCGAGC
Organism: Xanthobacter pseudotagetidis; assembly: GCF_043194795.2. Classification (NCBI taxonomy): domain Bacteria; kingdom Pseudomonadati; phylum Pseudomonadota; class Alphaproteobacteria; order Hyphomicrobiales; family Xanthobacteraceae; genus Xanthobacter; species Xanthobacter pseudotagetidis. The sequence goes on from NZ_CM195534.1 coordinate 1,097,984, forward strand.
ATGTGAGCTTCCCGCTCGCGGACTATGCCGATGCCTGAGACTTCCGCCCGGCGCGATGTCTGGATCACCGGCATCGGCCTCGTATCCTCGCTTGGCGAGGGGCCCGAGGCCAACTGGGCCGCCCTGATGGGCGGCACCGCTCCGGTGACGGACGCCGAGACGTTCGCGCCCTATGTGGTCCACCCCATCGTCAAGCTCGACTACGACCGCCAGATCCCCAAGAAGGGCGACCAGCGGCAGATGGAGCCCTGGCAGCGCATCGGCACCTATGCGGCCGGTCTCGCGCTGGAGGCGGCGGGCATCGCCAAGAACGCCGACATCCTGTCGAAGACCGACATGGTGGTGGCGGCCGGCGGCGGCGAGCGCGACGCGGCGGTGGACGCCTCCATCCTCAGCGACCTCGCCAGCTCCAACGATCCCGGCCGGCTCCTGAACGAGCGCCTGCTGTCGGACCTGCGGCCCACCTTGTCGCTGGCGCAGCTCTCGAACCTGCTCGCCGGCAACATCTCCATCGTCCACGGCGTCACCGGCTCCTCGCGCACCTTCATGGGCGAGGAGAGCTCGGGCGTGGACGCGGTGCGGGTTGCCTATTCGCGCATCGCCTCGGGCCAGAGCGAGATCGGCCTCGTGGGCGGCGCCTACAATGCCGAGCGCGAGGACACGCTGCTGCTCAACGTGCTCGACGACTTCTGCATGAAGGGCACGTTCCGGCCGGTGTTCTCGGTCGAGGCGCCGGGCATTCCGTCGGGCTCCATGGGCGCGTTCCTGGTGCTCGAATCGGCCGCCCACGCCAAGGCCCGCGGCGCCGCGCCCATCGCCCGGCTCTCGGGCGTGTGGTCCGAGCGGGCGCGCCGGTCCGAGCCGGGCGCGACCACCCGCAAGGTCGCCGAGCTCATCGCCAAAGCGGAAGCCGGGCCGGGCACGGTGGTGCTCTCCTGCGCCGCCGGCGGCCGCGATGCCACCCCGGCCGAGGCCGAGGCCCTGAAGGCGAGCGGCCTTCCGGTGCGCGCGGTGGCGAACCGGCTCGGCCACGGCTTCGAGGCCCAGTTCCCTGCCGGTCTCGCGCTGGCCGCGCTCGCGGTCTCCAAGGGCGAGCTGTTCCCGGTGCTGGCCGGCGATCCGGTGGAGACCGGCGGCGGCGCGGTGGCGCGGGCGGTGGTGACCTGCGTCGGCCACTGGCGCGGCGAGGGCGCGGCCCTGGTGGAGAAGGCCTGACGGCGCTCTCGGCGCCGTCGTCCCACTCCGAAAATCAGCCCAGCGCCACCATGGCGGCGCGGATGTCGTCGAGCGCGCGCTCGGCCGCCTCGGCGCCGGCGGCGATGGCCTCGTCCGCGCGGTGGAAGTCAAACAGGCCGATGCGCCCGAGCTTCGGGTTGAGCGCGATGTCCGGCGGGTCGCCCGCGAGCCGCGATCGGGCAATGCGGTCCTGGATGATGTTGAAGGCGTCGATCATAACGGTGGACAGGCCGCGCGGGCCGTCCGCGACGCCGTGCCCGGCGAAGAACTGCCGCCGCAGCCGCTCCGGGCTCAGCATGGCGGCGATGCCCTCCTTCTTCTCGGCGATGGCCGCCTCGGCGGCGTCCTCCACCACGCCGCCATGGTCCTGGATCACGGTGCCGCGGCCGAACACGTCGGCATTGAGGTTCACCGCGATCACCATGCGCGCGCCGAGCGCCCGCGTGGGCGAGACCGGGATCGGGTTGACGAGCGCGCCGTCCATGAGCCAGCGCCCGCCCACCTTCACCGGCGTGAAGATGCCAGGCAGCGCGTAGGAGGCGCGCAGCGCCTCCACGAAATCGCCGCGCGTGAGCCAGATCTCGTGGCCGGTGCCGAGCTCGGTGGCGATGGCGGCGAAGGTCAGCGGCAAATCGTCGATGGCGAGGTTGCCCACGTCGCGGCGCATCAGCTCCACGAGGCGCCGACCGGCGATGAGGCCCGGGCCGCCCAGGGCGAAGTCCATGAGGCCGAGCACGTTGCGCTTGGTGAGGCCGCGCGCCCAGTCCTCGAGCCGGTCGAGCTTGCCGGCGCTCCAGATGCCGCCCACCACCGCGCCGATGGAGGTGCCCGCCACCACCGAGGGACGGATGCCGTTCTGCTCCAGCACCCGCAGCACGCCGATATGGGCGAAGCCGCGCGCCGCCCCGCCGCCGAGGGCGAGGCCGACCGCGGGCTGGCCATGACCCGGACCCGCCCGCTCGGCGCGCTCGACGTCCTCGGGCTCGGGAGCCGCCTCGCATTCGCCGGTCGGACCCGGCGATCGATGGGAAAAGGGAAACATGGGCGCCTCGCGTCTCGACCCTTCACATGGGTCCGCGGGCGGCCCGGCGCAACGGCGTGGCCGGCATCGCCCGCGTCACCGAAGGCCGGCGCCGCCCATCCGGTTCCCGCTGCGGGCGCGCGCTCAGGCCCTGCCCGTCTTCTCGCGCAGGCGGCGGTCGTTCTCCAGCACCTCCGATGTCACCGCCGCGCCGAAATCAGTGATCTCGTAGAGCGGGCGGATCTCGATCTCGCTCGGGCCGGGCATGGGGTTGGGGCAGCGCTTCACCCATTCCAGCGCCTCCGCCATGTCCTTGACCTCCCACAGCCAGTAGCCGGCGACCAGCTCCTTGGTCTCGGCGAAGGGGCCGTCGATGACCAGGCGGGACGCCCCGTCGAAGGCGACGCGCTTGCCCTGGGCGGAGGGCTTCAGACCGTCTCCTGCCAGCATGATGCCGGCGTCAACCAGGGCCTCGTTGAACTTGCCCATGGCCTCCATCAGCTCGGTGGAGGGCATCATGCCCGCTTCGCTGTCCTTGGTGGCCTTGACCAGAACCATCACGCGCATCGTCTCGTCTCCCGTTGGCAGGGGCGGCCAGCCGCGGCCGTCCTGGCGTAACGACGAACGGGGGTGGGGCGGGTCGACAGGGGCGATCATTTTTTCATTGCTCCCGGCGTGCCCGTCCGTCGCCCGCCGCCAGGGCGTGCCTCACGGCTCGGCCGGCTCGCGCGCGTCGTCCTCGCAAGGGCACGGGCCGCCCCGGTAGCGCCAGACCCCGTAGCGCCATGGCGCCAGCGGATGGCCGCCTTCCGGCAGGCGCCCGGGTACCGGGTCGTAGCCGTGCCCGCCCCACGGATTGCACCGGCAGATGCGCGCTGTCGCCATGAAGAAGCCGGCATAGGCGCCGTGCCGGCGGATCGCCTCGTCGGCATATTGCGAGCAGGTGGGCAGATAGCGGCACTGCCGCCCCATGAACGAGGAGAGCGTGTAGCGGTAGATGAGGATGGGGGCGCGCAGCGCCGTGCGCGGGACGAGCTCCAGCGCGCCCAGCAGCCGCCGGAGCCCGCCCGCAGGCACCTCGGGCGCCCGCGGCGCCGGCGGGCGGGCGGCGGCCAGCGCCGCCTCAAAATCGTCCCGTTCCGGGGCCTTCATGGCGTCCGACACTTTTCCCATTCCTTCGAGCCGGGCCGGCGGGTCCGGCCGGACCCATCGGCCTCGGCACCCGACCGTGCGAGGCGACCGATGACCGACCATCTTATGATCGAACAGTCCATGACCCATCCTGCCGGCGGGCCGGAGGCGGCGCCCGCGCCGCTCGCCCTGGCGGTTCGGGCGCTCGCGTTCGCGACGCTGCGCCATACCGACCAGCGCCGCAAGGGTCGCCGCGCCCAGCCCTATGTGAACCACCTCGCCGAGGTGGCGCTCCTCGTCAGCGAGGCGACCGGCGGCACGGATGCCGAACTGGTGGCCGCCGCCCTGCTCCACGACGTGGTGGAGGACCAGGGCGTCCCCCTGGCCGAGATCGCCGCCACCTTCGGCGCCGATGTGGCCCATCTCGTGGCGGAGGTCACTGACGACAAGGCGCTCGCGCCCGAGGAGCGCAAGCGTCTCCAGATCGTCCACGCGCCGCATCTGTCGGCGCGCGGCAAGCTGCTGAAGCTTGCCGACAAGGTGGCCAACCTGCGCTCGCTCGCCGAGGACCCGCCTCTCGACTGGGAGGCGGCGCGCGCCGTCGCCTATGTGGCCTGGGCGCGGGAGGTGGCGGCCGGCCTCAGGGGCGGGTCGCCGGCGCTGGAGGCGGCGTTCGACGCGGCGGCCGAGGCGGCGCTGGAGGCCATCGCCACCCGCTCGGCCTCCGCCTGAGCCTCACTCGGCGGCGGTCTTCTTGCGGGCGGCCTCGATCTGGTCGATGGCGTCCACCACCGCGTCGAAGGTCAGCATGGTGGAGGCGTGCCGCGCGCGATACTCCCGCACCGGCTCCAGCACCGCGAAGTCCGCCCATTTTCCCTCGGGCGGCGGCCCGTTCTCGCGCAGCATCCGCGACACGGTCTCGCGCAGCTCCCGGAGCTCGGCGGTGGTGGCGCCGACCACGTGCCGCGCCATGAGCGAGGACGAGGCCTGCCCGAGCGCGCAGGCACGCACCTCGTGGGCGAAATCGGCCACGGTGTCGCCGTCGAGCACGAGATCGATGGTGACGGTGGAGCCGCACAGGCGCGAATGGGCGCGCGCGCTCGCCTGCGGGGCGGCGAGCCGCCCGAGCCGGGGAATATCGGCGGCGAGCGCGAGGATGCGGGCGTTGTAGACGTCGTCGAGCATGGGCTTTTCCGCCGGCCGGGCCGGTTGCGTCCTTTGGCCGGCGCCTCTTCCGGCGGCGGCATGTTCGCCTATATATAGCGCGCCGGCGCCGGGTTAGAAGGCCGGCGCGATGCGGGCGGGCTTGCGCGGTCGGGCACGCCGCCGCATGATTGAGCCGGGACCGAGCCCTGGGCGGGTCCTTTGGATAGACGAGGACGGCAAAGCCACCGCCGAACGACCGGCGGGGCGCGGGCATAAAGGGGCCGCGCGCGCATAGCCGACACCCGGTGACACTCCCTTTCGCGTCAGCGTGAGGGTCGAACGGAGTTGGTCATGGACGCGGTGGTGAAGCTCTTCATGGCTCAGGCCGAGCAGGAGAAGAAGGCGCGTGCCGAGGAGGCGGCGCGCCGGGCGAAGATCGGGACCGAGGCCGAGGAGCCCGGCACCACCGCCGTCCTGCATGACACCATCGCACCTTTGCTGCCGGACGGCACGCCGCGCCCCTCGCGCGGCGAGGCCGAAGCGGCGGTGCGCACTCTGCTCGCCTATATCGGCGAGGACCCCGGCCGCGAGGGCCTGCTCGACACGCCGCGCCGCGTGGTCGCCGCCTATGACGAGCTGTTCTCCGGCTATGGCGAGGACGCGGACGCCCTCCTCGACCGCACCTTCGGCGAGATCGGCACCTTCGACGACTTCGTGCTGGTGCGCGACATTCCCTTCCACTCCCATTGCGAGCACCACATGGTGCCGTTCGTGGGCAAGGCGCATGTGGCCTATTTCCCGGTGGAGCGGGTGGTGGGCCTCTCCAAGATCGCCCGCGTGGTGGAGATCTACGCCCGCCGCCTGCAGACCCAGGAGCACCTGACCTCGCAGGTCATCACCGCGCTCGACGAGGGCCTGCGCCCGCGCGGCGTGGCGGTGATGATCGAGGCCGAGCACATGTGCATGTCCATGCGCGGCATCGCCAAGCAGGGCGTCTCCACCGTCACCACCCAGTTCACCGGCGTGTTCCGCGACGACCCGGCCGAGCAGGTGCGCTTCATCACCCTGGTGCGCGGGGGGAAGTAGGCCCCGGGGGCTGGCGTGCGCGCCGCGCCTCGGGCACAAGGAGCGCCCCGTTCCGAAAGCCGTCATCATGAGCGCCGAGACCTCCCCCTTCGCTCCGCCCGCGCGGGGCGCCGAGCTTGAAGAGGGCACCGTCCTCTCCCCCCGCTTCGACGCGGCGGGGCTTGTCACCTGCGTCTGCGTCGATGCCTCCACCGGCGAGGTGCTGATGCTCGCGCACATGAACGCCGAGGCGCTCGCCCTCACCATCGCCACCGGCGAGGCGCACTATTTCAGCCGCTCGCGCGGCCGGCTCTGGAAGAAGGGCGAGACCTCCGGCCACGTGCAGGCGGTCAAGGAGATGCGCATCGACTGCGACCAGGACGCGGTCGTCATCAAGGTGGAGGTGGGCGGCACCGGCGCCTCGTGCCACACCGGGCGCCGCTCCTGCTTCTACCGCACCGTGCCGCTGGGCGCCGCGCCCTCGCCGGCGACGAAGCTCGCCTTCACCGGCGACACCCCGCGCTTCGATCCCGAGGCGGTCTACGGCAAGGACGGCCACGGCCATTAGAGCGCGATCCGATCAAGTCGAGTGAATTTGATCGGTCAATCGCACGCTCGTTCCAAGAGCCTGTTTGATCCGCCGGCATCAGGGCGCCGATGGTGGCTTGCGCCCAACGCCGTCATGCCCGGCCTCGTGCCGGGCATCCACGCCCGGCGGCCAGGAGCCGCGCCATACGCCAGGCGCGACGGCGCGGCGTGGATGGCCGGGACAAGCCCGGCCACGGAAAAGAGCACCTGCCGTCGCCTCAGCCCGCCCGCGAGGCCATGAAGGCGCGCCAGCCGCCAAGCGCGGTGATCTCCTGCGCCTCCGCCACCGCATGGGCCTCGCACAGGAAGCCCGGCACCTCCGTGCCGTCCTCCAGGCGCAGCTTGCCGATGCCGAGCGGCGCCGGGATGCGCGCCACGAAGCGGCCGAAGGCGGCGGGCGCAAGCGCCCACACCTCCACCTCCAGCCCCGGCCCGGCAAAGCCCGGCGCGCGCACCACGCCCGGCTTCATGGGGCTGGTGCCGGGCAGCACGTAGAGACGGTAGTCCGGCGCCGTGCGGCACCGCTTCAGGAGCACGCCGCCGGCCTCGGTGAGCTCGGTATTGAGCGGCATGCCGGAAAGATGCGCCCCCACCACGGCGATGGGCACCGCCTCGGCGGCGGGAAGGGTGCTTGCGCCCTCGGGGGCGAGCTGACGGCCGCTGAGCGGCATGCCGGCTTTCATGACTCTCCTCCCTCACAAATCTTCGAGCACGGCGACCACGTCGCCGGAACGCACGGTGCGGCCGGGCGCGGCGCGGATCTCGCGGACGCGGCCGGCGGCATGGGCGGTGATGGAGATCTCCATCTTCATGCTCTCGATGATGGCGATGGTGTCGCCTGCGGCGACCACGGCTTCCTCTTCAACCAGCACCTTCCAGACATTGCCCGGCACGCTGGCCGAGACCCCGAAGCAGCCGTCCGGCACCTGGCTCTCGCCGAACGCCGCGCCGCCGTCGTCGGCGACGAAGCTGTCGAGCCCTTCCGCCTTCCAGCGCGCGCGCTCGGCCTCGAAGGCGGCCTGCTGGCGCGCCTTGCCGGCGGCGATGGCGCCGGCATTGGCGGCGAGGGTCGCGGCGTGGTCCGCATAGGAGAAGCGGCTCTCCTCGATCCGCACCGGATAGGCGCCGTGCGGGAAGGCGGCGCGCGCCTCCGCCAGCTCCTGATGGGAGACCTCGAAGAAGCGGATCTCGTCGAAGAAGCGCAGCAGCCAGGGGGTGTCGCGGAACGCGGGCGTCGATCGCCACGTGTTCCACATCTGGATGGTGCGGCCGAACAGCTGGTAGCCGCCCGGCCCCTCCATGCCGTAGATGCACATGTAGGCGCCACCGATGCCGACCGCGTTCTCCGGCGTCCAGGTGCGGGCCGGGTTGTACTTGGTGGTGACGAGGCGGTGGCGCGGGTCGATGGGGGTCGCCACCGGCGCGCCGAGATAGACGTCGCCGAGGCCGAGCACCTGGTAGCTGGCGCCGAAGATGACGTCCTTCACCGCCTGCTCGTCATCGAGCCCGTTGATGCGGCGGATGAACTCGATGTTGGACGGGCACCAGGGCGCGTTCGGCCGCACCAATTCCTGATACTTGCGCATGGCGAGCACCGCCTGCGGGTCGTTCCAGGAAAGCGGCAGGTGGACGATGCGGCTCGGCACCGTCACCTTCTCGGCTGCGGGCAGGCCCTTCTCGATCTCGGCCAGGGCAGCGAGCAGCTTTCGGCGGGGCAGGCTCGTCCCGTCATAGTGGATCTGGAGCGAGCGGATGCCGGGGGTGAGGTCGATCAGGCCGGGGAGCCTCGCCTGCTGGACCGCCTCCGCCATCAGGTGCGCGCGCAGGCGCAGGGCGATGTCGAGATGCATGTCGCCGAACTCGACGAGGAGGTTGTCGTCGCCCTGCCGGCGATAGACCACGCGCACCGGCCCGTCCTCGTGGATGGCGAGGATGGGGGAGGAGGTCTCCTCCGGCGCGCCGATGATCGTCGGGCCGGCGATGGGGTCCTCCGGCCGGGGCAGCGGGAGAAAGCGCACGCGGTCGCCGGGCTTCAATTGCCCCATCTTCCACTGCTCGTTCCGGGTGATCACCGCCGGGCAGACGAAGCCGCCCAGCGAAGGGCCGTCCGGGCCGAGGATGATGGGCATGTCGCCGGTGAAGTCGATGGCGCCCACGGCATAGGGATTGTCGTGCAGATTTGAGGGGTGGAGCCCCGCCTCGCCGCCGTCCGCGCGCGCCCAGCGGGGCGTCGGGCCGATCAGGCGCACGCCGGTGCGGGCGCTGTTGAAATGCACCTCGTAGGTGGCCGAGAACAGATCGGCGATGTCCGCGTCCTGGAAGAAGTCCGGCGCGCCGTGGGGGCCGTAGACGACGCCGATCTGCCAGTCCCGCGTCAACGCGGCGGGGGCGGGCACCTCGCTTGCCGGCGCGGTCGGACGGGCCTCCTGGGGAGCGAGGTGGAGGCAATCGCCCGCCTTCAGCGTTCCGGTGGCATGGCCGCCGAACTGGCCGAGGGCGAAGGTCGCCCGCGAGCCCAGCACCACCGGCGCCTGGAAGGCCCCGGACACCGCCAGATACGTGCGCTGGCCCGGCCCCTCGATGGCGCCGAGGGCGAGCATCTGGCCGGCGGTCACGGGGAAGGCGGCATCGTGCGGCGCCGGCGCGCCGTCGAGCCTCAAGGGCATGTGGGCGCCGGAGATCGCGACCACCGCATCGTCATGGAACCGCAGGGTCGGGCCGTTGACGGTCATCTCCAGCGCGCAGGCGGTCTCGGGATTGCCCACCAGCGCGTTGGCACGGCGGAAGGAGTGTTCGTCCATGGGGCCGGATGGCGGCACCCCCACGTGCCACAGGTTCAGCCGCCCCGGCAGTTCCTGGAGGCTCGACTGGGCGCCGGGCGCGAGGACTTCCACGCTCATAGGCCGGAACGCGAAGTCCTTCAGCGCGGTGGTGGCCACCTTGCCCGAGGCGAGGAGGTCGGAGGCGGCGATGGCGGAAAGGTACTGAAGGTTCGTCTCGATGCCGCAGATGGAGGTCTCCGCCAGCGCCTTGCGCAACGCCGCGATGGCGCCCGCCCGGTCGTCCGCCTTCACGATCACCTTGGCGAGCATGGGATCGTAGAAGGGCGTCACCTCGGTGCCGGTCTCGATCCAGCCGTCGACGCGCGCCCATGCGGGGAACTTCACTTCCGTCAGCAGGCCGGCGGAGGGCTGGAAATTGGCGTGGGGGATCTCCGCATAGACGCGCACCTCCATGGCCGCGCCCTTCGGTGCGAGCGGGCCGGCGGCGGCGATGGGGTCTTCGCCCGCCGCCTGCCGGATCATCCACTCCACGAGGTCGATGCCGAACACCGCCTCGGTGACCGGATGCTCCACCTGGAGGCGGGTGTTCACCTCCAGGAAGTAGAACTCCTCCCGCGCCGGGTCGTAGATGAACTCCACCGTGCCGGCGCTCTCATACCTGACGCTCTCGCCGAGCGTGACGGCGGCGGCATGGAGGCGGGCGCGGACGGCGTCGGAAAGGAGGGGCGCGGGGGTCTCCTCCACCACCTTCTGGTTCCGGCGCTGGAGCGAGCAGTCGCGCTCGCCGAGCGCCACCACGCGGCCCTTGCCGTCGCCGAAGATCTGCACCTCCACATGGCGCGCCTTCGCGACGAAGCGCTCCAGATAGACCCGGGCGTCGCCGAAGGAGGCGCGGGCCGTGCGCTGCACGCGCTCGAACACGTCGCGCAATTCCTCCGGCGTGTGGCAGAGCTGCATGCCGATGCCGCCGCCGCCGGCGGTGGACTTCAGCATCACCGGAAAAGTGATGGCCTGCGCCGCCGTCAGCGCCTCTTCCGCCGTGTCGATGAGGTCGGTGCCCGGCAGCAGCGGCACGCCCGAGGCCTTGGCCAGCTCGCGCGCGGTGTGCTTGAAGCCGAAGGCCTCCAGGTGCTCCGGCCGCGGGCCGATGAAGGCGATGCCCTCCTCGGCGAGGCGCCGCGCGAAGCGCACGTTCTCCGACAGGAAGCCGTAGCCGGGATGCACCGCCCCGGCCCCGGTGGCCTTGCAGGCGGCGATGACGGCGTCGACGTCGAGGTAGCTCTCGGCGGCCGGCGCCGGGCCGAGGCGCACGGCCTCGTCCGCCTCCAGCACGCCGCGGGTGAAGCGGTCGGCGTCCGAATAGACCGCCACCGAGCGCAGCCCCATGGCGCGCGCGGTGCGGATCACCCGCCGCGCGATCTCGCCGCGATTGGCGATGAGGATTTTTGAGAACATGGCCTCAATATCCTCCGGACAGGATGGCGCCCGGGGCGGCCGGGCGGTTCGTCATGCCCGGCCTCGTGCCGGCCATCCACGCCCGGTCGCGGGGCGTGGATGGCCGGGACAGGCCCGGCCATGACGCGCGCAAGGCCGCGCGCAAGGCCGCGCGCAAGGAGCGCCGCAGGGGGCGCCGATCATGATCCTGGCGCATCGGCTCAATCCTCCGCCGCGAACACGAGGACCTGGACCGGCGTTGGGTTGAAGCCGTTGCACGGATTGTTGATCTGCGGGCAGTTGGAGATGACGAGGAGCACGTCCATCTCGGCGCGCAGCTCCACATGGTCGCCGGGGCCGGAGATGCCGTCGACGATGGCGAGGTCGCCCGAGGGCTCCACCGGCACGTTCATGAAGAAGTTGATGTTGGGGACGATGTCCCGCTTCGACATGCCGTGCTTGGAGAGCTCCACCACGAAATTCTCGCGGCAGGCGTGCAGATACTTCACCTGGTGGCCGAAGCGCACGGTGTTGGCCTCGCACGAGCAGGCGCCCGCCGAGGTGTCGTGGCGCCCGCAGGTGTCGGCGATGACCGTCGCCATCACGTTGCCCTCGCACGAGATCAGCCGCGTTCCCGTGGAGACGTAGGCCGAGCCCTGGACCCTGAGCGTGTCCTGCGAGGAGTAGCGCTCGGAGACATCGTCGGCGCGGTACAGCAGCGTGTCCACCGCCTGCTGGCCCTCGAGATCGACGATGCGCACCGACTGGCCCTTCCTCACGAGGCAGGAGAAGGGAGCGTTGGCGGGAACGAAGTAATCGTGGAGCGCCAGCGCGGCATCGCGGGCGGGAGAGGCGGAAATCCGGGTCATTGGTCTTGCCTCCCTCACAGCGCGTTGTTCTGGAAGCCGCGCACGGCCTCGACGGTGGCGGTGCGGCAGAGGTCGTCCGCCGCGGGCGCGGGCGGGCGAAAGCGGATCGCCTCGACGGGATGCGGCGCATAGTCCGGCGCCGGGTCCAGCGGGTGGGGGCAGTTGGAGAAGGCGACGACGAGGTCCATCTCGGCGCGCAGGTCGACGAAGTCGCCCGTCTGGCGGGCGCCCTCGATCCAGCGGAAGCGGCCCTCCGCATCGGTGCGGACGGGGGCGAAGAAGGTCACGGCGGGCGGGATGTCGCGCTTGTCGTAGCCGAGCTTGCCCGCCGTCAGCACGAAGTTCTCGCGGGTGTTGCGCAGCGTCTTCCCGCCGTAGCGGGCGCGGTTCGAGCCGGCCGTCGAGCCGCCCACCAGGGCGTCGTGCATGCCGGTCGTGTCCTCGATGAGCGAGAACATCACCCGGCCCATGTCGGAGAACAGCACCCGGCCCTTCCCGAGCGCCGCGGTCCACTGCACCTTCACCGTGTCGGCGTAGTTCAGCCGCTCGGACCTGTCCGCCGCCGCCCAGGCGACCGTCGAGACCGCCGACGGGCCATGAGCGAGGTGGAGGCGCAGGGCTTCGCCCGCCTTCATCGGCGTCCACCAGTACCAGCCGCCGGGAATGGTCTCCGCGTGGATCACGGCGCCTTCGGGAATGGGGGCGCCGTCGCGCGGCGTCGGGCCGGGCAGGGCCCTGGGCGCGTGCGTCTGGCCGGCGGCCTTCAGCTCCTCGTAGCGGCGCCTGTTCTCTTCGATGAACTTCTGGGTTTCGACGCTGACGGTCATGGCTGTCTCCTCAAGCCGTCTTCAGCGCCGGGTCGTCCCGGCCGGTGCCCGAGGAAGTGGCCGGGTCGTCCCGGCCGGGGCTCAAGGGGGTGGTGAGGCTGCCGGCGGTGCCCGCTCCCGCGATCCGCTTCGGCCAGACCTCGATGTCCTTGGCGACGGTGGCGCCGTAGCGCGCCTTCTCCTCCGGGCGGTTGCGGCGGCGCTCGAAGGCGATGATGCGGGTGGCGAGGGTGAAGGCCTCGCGCAAATCGTGGGTCACCATCACCACGCTCATCTCGCAGGCGTTCCACAGCTTGCGCATCAGCACGTGGATGTCGGCGCGGATGCCGGGGTCGAGGGCGCCGAAGGGCTCGTCCAGCAGCAGGATCTTGGGGCGGCGCATGATCGCCTGGGCGAGCGCGAGGCGCTGCTGCATGCCGCCGGACAGGGCCGCGGGATACTTGTCCTCGGCGCCGCCCAGGCCCACCTCGGCGATCAGCGCGCGCGCCTCCTCCTCGGCCCGCCGGCGGCGGGCGCCGAACAGGCGCCCGGTGAGCGGGGCCTCGGCGAGCTCGGCGGCCAGCACCACGTTGCCCAGCACGGTCAGGTGCGGGAACACCGAATAGCGCTGGAACACGACGCCTCGGTCCGCGCCCGGCTCGGGCGCGATCGGCCTGCCGTCGATCAGCACCTCGCCGCGCGTGGCGTGCTCCTGCGAGAGCAGGATGCGCAGGAAGGTGGTCTTGCCGCAGCCGGAGGGGCCGACCAAAGCGACGAAGGAGCGGGGCGCGAAGTCGAGGCAGATGTCCTCGAGCACGATCTGGTCGCCATATTCCTTCCACAGGTGGCGGACGCTGATGGCGGTCATCTCGCGGCTCCGAACCAGGGGAAGAGCAGGCGCCGCGCCCTGACCAAGGCGAAGTCCATGAGGACGGCGAGCAGCGTGATCCAGGCGACGTAGGGCAGGATCACGTCCATGGCGAGATAGCGCCGCACCAGGAAGATGCGGTAGCCGAGGCCGCTGTCGGAGGCGATCGCCTCGGCGGCGATCAGGAACAGGAAGGCCGGCCCGAGCGAGAGGCGCAGCGCGTCCATGAGGCGGGGCGCGATCTGCGGCAGCACCACCCGGAGCGCGATCAGCCAGGAGGAGGCGCCCATGGTCTGGGCCTTGATCATCTGCTCGCCCGGCAGCTCCTCCACCCGCATGGCGAGGTCGCGGATGAGGAACGGCGTGATGCCGATGGCGATGAGGGCGATCTTCGATTCCTCGCCGAGGCCCATGACGATGAACAGGATCGGCAGCAGCGCCAGCGGCGGCACCATGGAGACCATGCCGACGAACGGCGCGAGGAAGGCCCGCACCGTGGGCAGCATGCCGATGAGCACGCCGATGACGAGGGCGACGGCGGTGGATATGGCGAGCGCGGCGAAGAGCCGCCAGAGGCTCGCCGCGGTGTCCGACCACAGCAGATAGTCGCCGGTGCGGTTGTCGGCGGTGAAGGCCATCTTGACGATGGCGTCGCCGATGGTGCCGAGGCTCGGCAGCAGCTTGTCGTCGGGGTTCAGCGCGAGGCGCTCGGCCGAGCCCAGCACGTAGGCCAGGATCACCAGCGCGAACGGCAGGATGGCGAGGACCAGCGCCGTTCCCCGGTCCGGCCTGACATTGATGAGGCGCATCCGCGCTGCTCCTGTTGGTTGCGTCCTGATCGGCGGCTCCGCCGCCTTCCCGCCGCCATGCCCCGGCCTGTCCGGGGCATCCATCGCCCGGAGGGGGCGTCCCGTGGGTCCTCCGGTCAAGCCGGAGGACGACGGTGGTGGGGGCGAAAGGAAAGAGGGCGGCCGAGGTGCTCCTTCAGAGCTTGCCGTCGGCGGCCATGCCCATGTAGGCGTCGGTGAAGCGGAACTTCACGTTCTTGGCGTCGCCCAGAATCTTGCCGCCGACAAGCTCGATGCCCACCGCGTCGGCCGACTTGGCGCCCGCGCCCAGCAGCTCCTTGGCGAACAGGAACTTGCGGACCAGGTCCATGGTGGTGCCCACCGCCGGCGAGCGCACGAACGCCACCGCCTCGGCCGGCTTGGCGAACAGCTTGGTGGCGGCGAGCTGGGCCTCGAAGCCGGCGCGGTCGGTGCCGGACGCCTTGCCCATGGCCTCGCGCGCCGCCTTGCCCTCGGGGGTGTCGGCGGTGAACAAGGCGGTCGTCTCGTACCAGATCCCGGCGAGCGCCTTGCCGAAGTCGGGATTGTCCTTGAGCGTCTGCGTGTTGGCGACCATGAGGTCCATGATCTCGCCGGGGATCTTGGAGCTGTCGAAGACGTTGTGGGCGGCCTTGTCGCCGAGGATCTCCGAGACCAGCGGGTTCCAGGTCACCACCGCGGTCACGTCCTTGGTCGTGAAGGCGGCCACCATGTCGGCGTCGGAGGTGTTGACGACCTTCACGTCGCGCTCGCGCAGCTTCACGGAATCGAGCGCGCGGGCGAGCAGATAGTGGGACACAGAGAACTCGACCAGGTTGACCTTCTGGCCCTTGATGGCGGCGAGGTCCTTCTTGCCCTTCAGGATCACCGCGTCGTTGCCGTTGGAGAAGTCGCCGACGATCACGGCGGTGGTGTCGACGCCGCCGGCGGCGGGCACCGAGAGCGCGTCCATGTTGGTGACGGTGAGGGCGTCGAAGGCGCCGGCGGTGTACTGGTTGATGCTCTCCACGTAGTCGTTGAACTGCACCACGTCGATCTTGATGCCGTACTTGTCGGCCCACTTCTTGACGATGCCGGCGTCGGCGGCGTAGCCCCACGGCATCCAGCCCACATAGATCGACCAGGCGACCTTGAACTCCTTCTTCGGCGCGGCGAGCGCCGGCTGGGTGGAGAGCGCGAGGCCGGTGAGCGCGGCGGCGCCGAGCAGGGCGGCGGCGGCGCGCCTGAGGCGGATGGCTGGGAACGAGAACGGAGTGCGCATAAAATTCCCCTTCGGTTCGTGTCGAACGATTGGGAATTGGCGAGACCTAGTGCCGCCAATTCCTTGGCCACTGAGGTCTCCCGGGCTTTTGTCCCGCCGTGCACCCGCGCCGGATGTCTCCCGCCGCGGTGGCAGCTCTCGGACCAGCGCACCCCCGATCATGGGGATGCCGGAACCCTAGCCACCAACTCGACGAACCTTTGTGCAACGGCCATGCCAATTGTAGTCCTTATATTTTTCAATGGTTTGATGTGGCCACACGTCGCAGCGCTGCCGGGGTCATGAACATGCCGATGAAAAATTGAGCAGTTTGCCGCATAAATTTCAGTATTGCATGCAGTTGCGCGCTTGTCCCCGCGATGCGAAGCCGCCATCTTGCCGACCTATGGAGATCGTCACCGCCTTGCCGCCGAAACCGGTCTACCGGCTCGTCATCTTCGATTTCGACGGGACGCTCGCGGACACCTTCCCCTGGTTCACCTCGGTGGTGAATCCGACTGCGGATCGATTCCGCTTCCGCCGCGCCGTGCCGGAGGAGACGCACTTCATGCGCGGGCTCGACGCGCGCGAGCTGCTCGAATATCTCGCCATCGCCCGCTGGAAGGTGCCGCTGATCGCGCGCCACCTGAGGAAGCGCGCCGAGCGCGAGAAGGACACCTTCCGCCTGTTTCCCGGCGCCGAGGCGATCGTCGCCGCGCTGTCCGACGCGGCGGTGAAGGTGGCGGTGGTCTCGTCCAACGGCGAGGAAACCGTGCGCCACGTCCTGGGGCCGGAAATCTCGGCGCGCGTGGACCAGTTCGCCTGCGGCGCGGCGCTGTTCGGCAAGGCGCGCAAGTTCGCCCGCGTGCTGGCGCAGCAGGGCGTCGCGCCGCGCGAGGCGCTGTGCATCGGCGACGAGACCCGCGACATCACCGCCGCCCGGCGCGCCGGCATCGCCTGCGGCGCGGTGTCCTGGGGCTACATGCGCCGCGACGTGCTGGAGGCGGCGCGGCCCGACCACCTGTTCGACGCCATGGAGGAGATTCCCTTCGCGGTCCTCCCTCCGCGCTCCGGGGCGTCCGCGCCGGCCGGCGCGGCGCAGCACATGAGCTGAGCCCCGGGCGTCTGCGGCCCTCGCGCCCGCGCTCCGCCGTCACGCCCCGCCATCACGCCCGACCGTCATGCCCGGCCTCGTGCCGGGCATCCACGCATCGCGACCAGGAATGCGCGCCGGGGCATCGGCGCGGCGTGGATGGCCGGGACGAGCCCGGCCATGACCGTTCCGCAGGCCGCCAGGATCCTCATGTCCGGCGGTGCATCCGCTTCCGACGGAGTGCCCAGAAAAGAAAAGGCCGGCGCGCAGAGCGCGCCGGCCTTGGTCCTCGGGCGCTTCCGCCTCAGGCGGCGGTGCGCTTGTTCTGGCGGTTGTTGATCAGGTCGTCGACGACGCCGGGATCGGCCAGCGTCGAGGTGTCGCCCAGGCTCTCGAACTGGTCCTCGGCGATCTTGCGCAGGATGCGGCGCATGATCTTGCCCGAGCGCGTCTTGGGCAGGCCGGGCGCGAACTGGATCAGGTCTGGCGAGGCGATGGGGCCGATCTCCTTGCGCACCCAGGCGACCAGCTCCTTGCGCAGCTCCTCGGTGGGCTCCATGCCGTCCATGAGGGTCACATAGGCGTAGATGCCCTGGCCCTTGATGTCGTGCGGGAAGCCCACCACGGCCGCCTCCGACACCTTGGGATGCGCCACCAGCGCGCTCTCCACCTCGGCGGTGCCCATGCGGTGGCCGGAGACGTTGATCACGTCGTCCACGCGCCCGGTGATCCAGTAGAAGCCGTCGGCGTCGCGCCGGCAGCCGTCGCCGGTGAAGTACTTGCCGGGATAGGTGGAGAAGTAGGTCTGCTCGAAGCGCTCATGGTCGCCGTAGACGGTGCGCATCTGGCCGGGCCACGAGTCGGCGATCACGAGGTTGCCCTCGCAGGCGCCGGCGAGCACCTTGCCTTCCGCGTCCACCACCTCGGGCATCACGCCGAAGAACGGCAGCGTGGCCGAGCCGGGCTTCAGCTTGATGGCGCCGGGCAGGGGGGTGATGAGGATGCCGCCGGTCTCGGTCTGCCACCAGGTGTCGACGATCGGGCAGCGGTCCTCGCCCACCACGCGGTGGTACCACTCCCAGGCTTCCGGGTTGATGGGCTCGCCCACCGAGCCGAGCAGGCGCAGCGAGGCGCGCGAGGTCTTCTTCACCGGCTCCTCGCCCGCCTGCATCAGCGAGCGGATGGCGGTGGGGGCGGTGTAGAAGATGTTGACCTGGTGCTTGTCGATCACCTCCCAGAAGCGGGAGACGCTGGGATAGTTGGGCACGCCCTCGAACATCAGCGTCGTCGCGCCGTTGGCGAGCGGGCCGTAGAGAATGTACGAGTGGCCGGTCACCCAGCCCACGTCCGCGGTGCACCAGTAGATCTCGCCGGGGTGATAGTCGAACACGTACTGGTGCGTCATGGACGCATAGACGAGATAGCCGCCGGTGGTGTGCAGCACGCCCTTCGGCTTGCCGGTGGAGCCGGAGGTGTAGAGGATGAACAGCGGGTCTTCCGCGTTCATGTGCTCGGCCGGGCACTCGTCGGTCACCAGCGCCGCCGCCTCGTCGTAATAGACGTCGCGGCCGGGGGTCATGTCCACCTTGCCGCCGGTGCGGCGCACGACGATCACGTGGTCCACGCTGTCGGCCGGCAGGAGGTCGATGGCGGCGTCCACATTGGCCTTCAGCGGCACCTTGCGACCGCCGCGCAGGCCCTCGTCGGCGGTGACGATGCACTTCGAGCCGCAGTCGGAGACGCGGCCCGAGAGGCTGTCCGGCGAGAAGCCGCCGAACACCACGGAATGGATCGCGCCGAGCCGCGCGCAGGCGAGCATGGCATAGGCCGCCTCGGGGATCATCGGCAGATAGATGGTGACGCGGTCGCCCTTCTCCACGCCGCGGTTGCGCAGCACGTTGGCGAACCTGTTCACCTCGGCAGAAAGCTCACGATAGGTGATCTTCTTGGATTCGGAGGGATCGTCGCCTTCCCAGATGATCGCCACCTGGTCGCCGCGCGCGTCGAGGTGCCGGTCGACGCAATTGTAGGCGACGTTGGTGATGCCGTCCTCGAACCACTTGATGGAGACGTGGCCGGGATCGTACGAGGTGTTTTTCACCTTGGTGTAGGGATGGAACCAGTCGATCCTCTTGCCGTGCTCGGCCCAGAAGGCGTTCGGGTCCTTGACCGAGGCCGCGTACATGGCCTTGTACTTGGCATCGTCCACATAGGCCTTGTGCGCCCACGCAGCCGGAACGTCATACACCTTGTCGGACATGGCCTTTGCCTCCCTGACACGGGCTTGAGCCCGTACGTTCACTCGCACAGCTTCAGCCGCGCATTCTTGCGGCGGATTATGGTGAGGACCCCGCCCCTCCACAAGGCACCGCAAGGCAGACTTTGGGTTTATAGCCCTTCGTCGGCCCGCGCGCGCCGGCGGTGCGCGGGTGCTCCGCCATGCCGCAGGGGCGCCCGGTTCCCTCGCCGGCCCTGCGGCCTGTAGAGGAGAGGTCCCGGTCTGTCGTCATCGCCGGTCTCCGCGGGCGCATCCGCCGCCCGCGCCGCCGGACTGCTCCCCCCCCCCGTCAGCGAGGCTTCGCCATGGACCTCTTCAGCCGCCTTCTCCTCCTGGTCGCCGGCCTGATGGGCGCGGCGGGCGTCGCCGCAGCGGCGGCCGCGGCCCATGTGGGCGGCGGGGAGAACCTCGCCACCGCGTCGCACTTCCTGCTGTTCGATGCCGCCGCTGTGGCGGGCCTTGTCGCCGTGGCGCTCCAACTCGGGCGGGGGCGCGCAGCGCTCTCCATCGCCGCCGGCCTGATCACGGTCGGCGGGCTTCTATTCTCCGGCGACCTTGCCGCCCGCGCCTTGATGGAGGTCAAGCTGCTGGGCGGCAGCGCGCCGTTCGGCGGCTCGCTGATGATCGTCGGCTGGCTGGTGGCGGCGGTCGCCGCGCTGTTCGCGAAGAAGGCGTGAGGACGGCGCCCGCGCGAGCAGGGGCCCTCCGGTCGAGCCGGAGGGCGGCGGTGGGATCATGGCCCACGGCGGCGCGCCTCACCGCCGTCATGCGCCGGCTTGGCGCAGCTGTTCCACCTCCCAGCCTCGCGCCTGGCCGCAGGATGGGCCCTCCGATCGAGTCGGAGGGCGACGGCAGCGACAGGGGGGCGGCGGAAGGGAAACGGCGGCGACAGGGGCGCCGGGGCGCCGGGGCGCAAAACCGAACCGCCGTCATGCTCCGGCTTGACCGGAGCATCCATCGCCTGGACCTGCGCCCGGGGCGCGGCGTCCATAGGCCCTCCGATCAAGTCGGAGGGCGACGGCGGGGTGGGGCCTTCGCGGCCCCGAAGATCCGCCGTCCGGCCCTCAGGCCAGCGGCCGCCAGACGCTGGTGCGCTTGATCTCCATGTCCTCCAGCTCGCGCGTTACCGGAACGCTGTATTCGGCGAGCTTCTCCAGGCGATCCTTCGGCAGGTAGGTGCGCCCGGGATCGCCCACCAGCACCACGGCGCCGCGCGCCGCGAGCGCGAGCAGCCAGGCGAACACGCCCTCCGCCAGGTCGCGCTCATAGGCGATGTCGCCGGCCAGGACCACGTCCCAGCCCTCGTCCGCGCCGATCAGGGCGTCGCCCCGCGGCGCGGGGGCGACGCCGTTGGCCGCGCCGTTGAGGGCGATCGCCGCCAGCGCGAACGGGTCGATGTCGGCGCAGTCCGCGCCCAGCGCCCCCGCCTTCATGGCGGCGATCCCCACGAGGCCCGAGCCGGAGGCGAAATCCAGCACCCGCCGGCCGGCCACGAGGCCGGGATGGTCCAGCACGTGGCGCGCGAGCGCCTGCCCGCCGGCCCAGGCGAAGGCCCAGAAGGGCGGCGGCAGGCCCATCTCGCCCAGCTCCTCCTCGGTGCGGTGCCAGATCGGCACCGCCTCGTCGGCGACGTGGAGCGAGATTTCCGGCACCAGCGGGATCGGGCGCAGGCGCGTCTCGGCGCGGATGAAGGCGGCAGGGTCGGCGATGGCGCGGCTCAAAGGCCGCCCATCGCGCAGACGATGTCCCATTCCGCGTCGGTCACCGGCTGCACCGAGAGGCGGGAATATTTGAGCAGCGCCATGTCGTGGAGGCGCGGCTCGGCCTTGATGGCGGCGAGCGTCACCGGCGTCTTCAGCGGCCTCACCGCCTTCAGGTCCACCATCACGAACCTGGCCGTCGCGTCCGACGGGTCGGGATAGGCCTCCTTGATGACCTCGACGATGCCGACGATCTCCTTGCCCTCGTTGGAATGGTAGAAGAAGCCCCTGTCGCCCTTCTTCATGGCCATCAGCTGCTGCTTGGCGAGGTGGTTGCGCACGCCGTCCCAGTGGGTGCCCTTGGCGCCCGCCTTCACCTGCATGTCCCAGGACCATTTGAAGGGTTCGGACTTGTAGAGCCAGTGGGCCATGGCGCGCTCGCGTCATTAAAGGGTGAAGGGGCAATGGAGGCGGCCGGGCGGCCGGATCGCAAGGCCTTCGTCTTGCCGGCTTCGGTGAGGCTTGGCAAGGGCGGGGGAGGGCGCGCCATTCCCCGCCTTGCCTCGCCACCGGGCGGGGCTATGGTGCCGGCGCGCCGGAGGACGGGCGCCAGGGAGAAGACGCATGGTCTATGAGAGAGCCGTGATCGAGGTGAAGCCGGGCAGCGAGGCGGCCTTCGAGGCCGCCGTGAAGGAGGCCGCTCCTTATTTCCAGAAGTCGCGCGGCTGCTCGGGCCTCGCGCTCCAGCGCTCGGTGGAGAACCCCACCCGCTACGTGCTGGAGGTGAAGTGGGACACGGTCGAGGATCACACCGTCCATTTCCGCGGCGCGCCCGAATTCCAGGAATGGCGCCGCCTCGCCAGCCCGCATTTCGCCAGCCCGCCCCAGGTGGAGCACTTCTCCGAGGCGCTCACCTGCTTCTGAGCGGGCCACCCGCTTGCCCGCCGGCCCGTTGCGCTCGCTCAATGCGGCGCCGGCCGGCGTGGCTTAGCCATCTTCCGACCGGCGCCGCGGCGGTGCCGCGCGGCGGGAGCGGCGGATAGCGTCCATGTCTTCCTTCGACGGCGCCGGCCCCGACGGCGAGGGGCCGGCGGATTTCTTCCACGCCCAGCGCGCGGCCTTCCAGGACACGCTCGCCCGCTTCGAGGGCCGGCCCGATCTGCTCGACCGCCTGTGGATGCAGGCCTTCAGCTCGTTCGAGCACAATGTGGAGGCCGAGACCGAGGGCATGCCGCAGCTCGCCTGCCACAAGGGATGCGGCACCTGCTGCCAGCTGAAGGTGGTGGCCACCATGCCCGAGGTGCTGATGGTGGCGCGCTATGTGCGCGCCATGGCCGGCGGCTTCAGCAAGGTGGGCGTGGACCTCTGGGGCCGCCTCGCCAGCGCCGGGCCGGCCGAGGAGCCGGCTCATCCCATGGCGCTCGGGCGCGAATGCCCGTTCCTCGCCGAGGGCATGTGCGTGATCTATCCGGTGCGGCCCATGGCCTGCCGGGGCCATGCCTCGTTCGACAAGGAGGCGTGCGTCTCGGCCCTGTGCGGCGGCGCCGAGGACGTGCCGGTCTCGGGCGCGCACCGGGCGGTGCGGGGCCTGGTGCAGAGCGCGCTGCAATCGGCGCTGCACGATGCCGGCCTGCCGTGGGGCGTCTACGACCTCGTCGGCGCGCTGCGCCTCGCGCTGGCGCGGCAGGACGGGGAGGCGGCGTTCCGGGCCGGCGAGGATTTCCTGACCCCGGCGGCGGCCGACGGCGCCGAGCGCGCCGAGATGCGCGCCGCCTTCGTCCGGCTGGGCACGCTGTCCTGAAGCCGGCGGCCGGGGGCTGAAGCCCGCCTCAGGCCTCCACCTCAGGCCTCCACCTCAGGCTTCCGCCTCAGGCCTCCGCCTTCTGGGGCCGCGCCATGAGCGCGTCGATGGCGCCGTCGACGGTCAGGCGGCCGGAGAGCACCGCGTCCACCGCCGCGCTCACGGGCATGTCGATGCCCGACGATGCGGCCATCTCCACCAGCACCCGCGCGGTGAAGGCGCCCTCGGCGAGCTTGCCCTGCGGCGCCGCGCCGGCGCCCAGCGCCTGGCCGAGCGCGAAGTTGCGCGACTGCGGCCCCGAGGAGGTGAGGATCAGGTCGCCGAGGCCCGACAGGCCGGTGAGCGTCTCCGCCTTGGCCCCGAAGGCGCGGCCGAAGCGCACCAGCTCGGCGAAGCCGCGGGCGATCAGCGCCGCCTTGGCGCTTGCCCCGAGCCTTCGTCCCTCGACGATGCCGGCGGCGATGGCGAGCACGTTCTTCGCCGCCCCGCCGATCTCGACCCCGCGCACGTCGGTGGAGAAATAGAGCCGCAGCGCCGGGCCGCCGAGCGCGTCGCACAGGCGCTCGGCGAGGCCCGCCTCGTGCGCGGCGAGGGTGACGGCGGTGGGCAGGCCGGCCGCCACGTCGCTGGCGAAGCTCGGCCCCGAGAGCACCGCCGTGGCGGCGTCCGGCGCCTCGGCGGCGATCACCTCGGTGATGAAGTGCCGTGTGCCGCGCTCGATGCCCTTGGCGCAGGAGACGATCGCCGTGCCCGGCGCCGCCAGCGGCGCGATTTCGCGCGCCACCTCCCGGCAGGCCTGGGCCGGCACCACCAGCAGCACCGCGTCCGCCGCCGCCGCGTCGGCGAGGCGCGCCGTCACGCTCACCCGGTCGTCGAAGCGGATGCCGGGCAGCGCGCGGATGTTCTCGCGCCGCGACGCCATGTCCGCCACCTGCGCCCCGTCGCGCGCCCACAGGACGGCGCGGCATCCGGCGCGGGCGGCGGCGTTGGCGAGCGCGGTGCCCCAGGCGCCGGCGCCGACGATGCCGACGGTCTCGATCGCCGCCATGCTCAGGCCCGCGCCATGGGGCCGGCGGCCACCGGGTCCAGCGGCCAGCGGGCGCGCGGGCTCACGTCCAGCGGGTCGGTCAGCGCGCGCGCGAGCCGCTCGGCGCCGGCCCAGGCGATCATGGCGCCGTTGTCGGTGCACAGCGCTGGCGCGGGGATGGCGAGGCGGGTGTTGAGCTCGGTGGCGATCTGGCCGAGCCGGGCGCGGATCGCGCCGTTGGCGGCGACCCCGCCGGCCACCACCAAGGCGGAAGGGCCGCGCCCCATCTTCTCGCGGAAGACGCGCGCGCCGGCCCGCACCCGGTCGGCGATCACCTCCACCACCGCGGCCTGGAAGGAGGCGCACAGGTCGGCGACGTCGTCGTCGGTGAGCGGGGCGAGGCGGTCCGCCTCCAGCCGCACCGCGGTCTTGAGGCCGGAGAGCGAGAAGTCCGGCTCGCGCCGGCCCATGAGCGGGCGCGGGAACACGAAGCGCTCGGCGTCGCCGCGCGCCGCCTCCTCCTCCACGTGCGGCCCGCCGGGATAGGGCAGGCTCAGCATCTTCGCCACCTTGTCGAAGGCCTCGCCGATGGCGTCGTCCAGCGTGGTGCCGAGGCGGGTGTAGCGGCCCACGTCCTCCACGGCGACGAGCTGGGTGTGCCCGCCGGAGACCAGCAGCAGGAGGAACGGGAACTGCACGCCGTCGGTGAGGCGGGCGGTCAGAGCGTGCGCCTCCAGGTGGTTGACGGCGATCAGCGGCTTGCCCGTCACCAGCGCCAGCGCCTTGGCGGTGGTCAGGCCGACGATGACGCCGCCGATGAGGCCGGGACCGGCCGCCGCGGCGATGCCCGACAGGTCGCGATAGGCGATGCCGGCCTGCTTCATGGCCTCGGCGACCACGTGGTCGAGCACCTCCACATGGGCGCGCGCCGCCATCTCCGGCACCACGCCGCCGAACGGGGCGTGGATCTCCACCTGGGAGCGGATGACGTTGGAGCGGATCTCTCCCGACCCCGTCAGCGAGCGGCTGACCACCGCCGCCGAGGTCTCGTCGCACGTGGTCTCGATGCCGAGCACCAACAGTTCGCCCGACCCGTGGAGTTCGCCCGCCTTGGGGAGTTCGCCCACCTTGCCGCCCTTTCCCGCGCGATGTTCCGGCTGCGCCGCAACGCCGCTCTATCCATTTTGATTCCAATGCGCATTCTACGCATCCATGAACGAGAACACGAACCGCCAAACGGGCGGCCCCCGCATCGACGCCTCCGCGCGCCTCACCATCGGCACGCGCGGCAGCCCGCTGGCGCTCTGGCAGGCTCATGCCGTGCGCGACGCGCTCGCCGCCGCGCTCGGCCGGCCGAAGGAGCAGATCGCCATCAAGGTGATCCGCACCTCGGGCGACGCGATCCAGGACCGCGCCTTGTCCCAGGCCGGCGGCAAGGGCCTCTTCACCAAGGAGATCGAGGACCAGCTCCTGTCCGCCGAGGTCGACCTCGCGGTGCATTCCGCCAAGGACGTGGCGACGGCGCTCCCGGACGGGCTGCACCTCGCCGGCTACCTGCCGCGCGCCGACGTGCGCGACGCGCTGATCCTGAAGCGCGGGGCCGGGCTCGACGACCTGCCGGCCGGAGCGCGCGTGGGCACCGCCTCGCTGCGGCGCGAGGCGCAGCTGCGCCGGCTGCGCCCGGACCTTCATGTGGAGCTGCTGCGCGGCAACGTCCACACCCGCCTGAAGCGGGTGCGCGAGGGCGACCTCGACGCCACCCTCCTGGCGCTCGCCGGCCTCACCCGCCTCGGCCTCGCGCAGGAGGCGGACGCGGTGCTCTCCACCGACGCCTTCCTGCCGGCGGTGGGGCAGGGGGCGGTGGCGATCGAATGCCGGGTCGACGACGGCGCCACCAACGCCGCCATCGCCGCCATCGCCTGCGCCTCGACCGGCATCGCGGTGACCGCCGAGCGCGCCTTCCTGGCGGCGCTCGACGGCTCGTGCCGCACCCCCATCGCCGGCCTGGCGACGGTGGAAAGCGGGCGCGTCAGCCTCTCGGGCCTGGTCCTAGCGCCGGACGGATCGGATGCCGCCGAAGGTGTCGAGGCCGGCGCCGTGGCCGACGCCGTCGCCGTCGGCCACGCGCTCGGCACGCGGCTGCGGGCGAGCGCGCCGGCCCGCGCCCTGGGGCTCTAGGGGGCGGCCGTGCTGGTGCTCGTCACCCGCCCCGAGCCGGCGGCGCAGCAGACGGCGGCGCGCCTCGCCGCCATGGGCCACGAGGCGCTGGTGGACCCGATGCTGCGCATCGCCCCCACCGGCGCGGCGCTGCCGGACGGCCCGTTCGAGGCGGTCGCCTTCACCTCGGTGAACGGCGTGAAGGCGCTGGCGGCGCATGCGGATTTCGCGCGCTTCCGCGGGCTGCCGGCCTTCGCGGTCGGTCCGCGCACGGCGCGGGAGGCGCGGCAGGCGGGATTTCCAGAGGTGACGGACTGCGACGGCGATGCGGCGGCGCTCGCCGGGCGCCTCGCCGCCGCGCTGGGGACGGGGGCGCGCGTGCTCCATCCGGCGGGAGAGGACCGGGCGGCCGATCTCGGCGCGCTGCTGGAAGGCCACGGCCTGCGCGTCGCGCTCGCCATTGTCTATGCGGCGGTGCCGGCCGATGCCCTCGGTCCGGCGACGCGGGCGGCGCTCGCGGCGGGAACCATCGGCGCGGCGCTGCATTTTTCTCCGCGTACGGTGAAGACTTTGCTTGCCTGCGCCGGCGATGCCGGTCTCGACGCGGCGCTGCGCGAGGTTCGGCACCTGTGCCTGTCGGCGCAGGTGGCCGCGGCGCTCGGCGCCTGCCGCAGCGTCGCGGTCGCTGCGGCGCCCAACGAGGATGCCCTGCTCGCCCTGCTCTGAGGGGCGGCGGTTGCGGCGGCGCGTCCGGCGGTCTATCCGAGGGAGGCACGGACCGCGAGGAGGCCCAGAGCGAGCGATGATGGCGAGCGATGATCCGAACCCGGCGGGCCAGCCCCCCCGATCCCGGCCGACGCCGCCGACGCTCGATCTGACGGCCGAGGAGGTCAGGGCGACGCCCGAATCCGGCAGCGCCGACACCCGTTCCGGCGCGGCGCAGGCCGTTCCGGCGGACGCTGCGGGCGCGGCCGATGACGGCCCGCCGTCCGATTGCGCGACCGGTGCGCCGGACGATCCGGCGCCCGAAGCCATCCCTTCCGGCGCCGCTTCCGAGCCCGGGGCGCCGGCCTCCGAGGAGCCTGAGGCCCCCGCGCCGGCCGCGCCGCGCCGCGCCTCGGGCGCCCTGGCGCTCGCCGCCGCGCTGGTGGCGGGCGTGGTGGGCGGCGGCGTCGCCGGCGGCGCCGTGTCGCGCCTGCTCGCGCCGCAGCCCGTCTTAGCGCCGGTCGCCGAGGTGCCGGCGGCTGTCGCCGCCGACCTCAAGACCCTCAACGGCCGCCTCGCGGCGCTGGAGGCGCGCCCTGCCGCAGCGGCGCCCGACCTGTCCGGGCGGCTCGCTGCCGCCGAGGCGAGCCTCGCGGCGATCAAGTCCGGCCTTGCCGCCCTGGAGGATGCCGCCAAGGCGGCTTCCGCGTCCGCGCCAGCCGCGGCGGCCGCGGACCTCCAGCCCGTGGTCGACGCGCTGAAGGCGCAGCTGGACGCCGCCCGTGCCGCGCTCGACGGCGCGCGCGGCGAGATCGCCCAGCTCCGCCAGGGCCAGGACGCGCTCGACAAGGCGCAGGCGGCCATGGCGCGGGGCCAGGACGCCTTGAAGACCGCGGTCGACGCCGCCGCGCGGCAGGCCGGCGCGCTGGCGCCGCGGCTCGACGCGTTCGACACCCAGCTGAAGGAGACTTCCGCCGCCGCCGTGAAGCTGGCGCGTGCCGCGACCGCCCTCGTGGTGCTGGCGGAGCTGAAGCAGGCGGCCGCCGCCGGCCGGCCGTTCGCCGCCGAGCTCGACGCCGCCCGCGCGGTGCTCGGCCCGGCCGCGCAGCCGCTCGATGCCATCGCCGCCGATGCGAAGGCGGGTCTTCCCACCAACGAGGCGCTGGCGCGCGCGCTGGCGCAGCAGGGCGGGGCCGCGTTCGCCGTGGCCCCTGCCGCCGCGCCCGCCGCCGGCGACGACCTGCTCTCGCGCCTCGCCGCCAGCGCCGGCAGCCTCGTGAAGGTGCGCCGCGAGGGCGAGGCCGCGCCGGGCGATGCCCGCGCGCCGCTCGACCAGGCGGTGGCCGAGGCGCGCGCCGGCGCCCTCGGCGCCGCGCTGGCCTCGCTGAAGCGCCTGCCGCCGGAGGTGCAGGCGAAGCTCGCCGACGTCACCGCGAAGATCGCCGCGCGCCGGGCGGCGGCGGACGCCGTGGCCGCGCTCTCCCAGCAGTCGCTCGCCGCCATTTCGGGGAAGACGCCGTGATCCGCCTCGTCATCCTTCTGGTTGTCCTCGCCGCGCTCGCCTTCGGCATCGGCTGGCTCGCCGACCGTCCGGGCGAGATCCACCTCTCCTGGGAGGGGTGGCGGATCGAGACCACCGTGCCGGTGGCGCTCGCCGTGCTCGCCGTGCTCACCGCGGCGCTGATGGGCCTGTGGCGCGCGCTGTCGCTGCTGCTGCGCTCGCCGCAGATGGTGGCGCGCCATTCCCGCCGCCGCCGCCGCGACAAGGGCTGGGACGCGGTGACGCGCGGCCTGCTCGCCATCGGCACCGGCGACGTCCCGGCCGCCCGGCAGGCGCGCGCCGATGCCGTGCGGCTGCTGCCCAACGAGCCGCTGACGCGTCTTCTGGCGGCGCAGACCGCGCAGTTCGACGGCGACCGGGACGTGGCCGTGGCCGAGTTCCGCGCCATGGCGGAGCGCGCCGAGACGCGCCTGCTGGGCCTGCGCGGCCTGCACATGGAGGCGCGCCGCGCCGGCGACGCGCGCGCCGCCGCCGTGCTCGCCGCCGAGGCCGCCGCCGCCGCGCCGGCGCTCGGCTGGGCCGTGGACGCGGTGATCGAGGCACGCTGCGCCGACGGCGACTTCGCCGGCGCCCGCGCGGTTCTGGAGCGCCAGATGGCGCAGAAGGGCATCGACAAGGCGCAGTATCGCCGCCGCCGCGCGGTGCTGCTCGCCGCCGAGGCGGTGGCGCTGGAGCATGTCGATCCGCCGGTGGCGCGCGAGCGCGCGGTGGAGGCGGTGCGCCTCGCCCCGACTTTGGTGCCCGCCGCCGCCTGTGCCGGGCGGCTGCTCGGGGCGGCGGGCGAGCTGAAGAAGGCGGCGAAGATCGTCGAGACCGCTTTCGCCGCCAATCCCCATCCGGAGCTTGCCGAGGTGGAGGCGCACCTGCGCCCGGGCGACGCGGCGCAGGACCGCCTGAAGCGCATCCGCGTGCTGGCCAACAAGGCGCCGAGCGCCCGCGAGAGCGCCATCGCCCTTGCCCGCGCCGCCATCGACGCCCAGGAGTTCCAGCAGGCGCGCCTGGTGCTGGAGCCGCTTCTCGCCGAGCCGAGCCAGCGCGTGTGCCTGCTGATGGCGGAGCTGGAGGCGGCCGAGCACGCCGACATCGGCAAGGCGCGCGAGTGGACCGCCCGCGCGGTGCGCGCCACCCGCGATCCGGCCTGGATCGCCGACGGCGTGGTCTCCGACCACTGGGCGCCGGTCTCCCCGATCTCCGGCAAGCTCGACGCCTTCGTCTGGGCGGTGCCGCCCGGCGTCTCGGCGACGCCGATCCTGGAGCACGAGGCCGAGCGGGTGAAGGCGGCCATCGCCGCCGTGCGCGCGAGCGAGGAGGCCAAGGCCGCCGCCCTCGCGGCCGAGGCGCGGGCCGCGCCGGCCGCCGATCCGGCCGCTGCCCCCGCCGGCGCGGCTGCGCCGGCCGCCGTGCCGCCCGGGCCGGCAACGCCCGAGCCCGAGAGGGCGCCCGACCCGCCGCCCTCCTTCCCTTCCCCCGCCCCCAAGGCCGAAGGCACTCCGGAGTCCGCCCCGGCGCCGGAGGCGGTGGCCGGGACCGCGGCGCGGGCCGAGGCAAAGGGAGATGCCAAGTCCGCCGGCGAGACCGGCCCGGACGAGATCGACCGCGTGGTGCGGCTGCCGCCCCCCGGCGCCTCGCTTGGCGCCTCGTTCGGCGGCCCCGCGCCCGCCGCGCCCGGCGCGCGGAGCGCCCGCGCCGAGCCCATCGTCGCCATGCCGCCCTTGCCCGACGATCCCGGCCCGGAGCCGGAAGGGTCCGATCCCGACGGGCGCCGCTCCCGCTTCCTCGGCCTGTGAGCCGGGACCGCCCGGCGGCGCGTCGTCCAGTCCCGGCTTGCGCCCGGCGGGAGGCGCGGCTTAACTCGGGCCCATGACGTCCGGCGACGACAAATCCGAGCGGCTCGCCGCTGCGCTGCGCGCGAATCTCGCGCGCCGGAAGGATCAGGCGCGCGCCCGCAAGGCCGCGGTCCCGCCCGTGAAGCCGGCTTCCGGTTCCACCGGGCAGGCGCCGGATGATACCGCCTCGGCATCGGTAGCCGGAGGCATAATTGTTTCGACAGACGAGCCGGGCTAAACGTGAAGGCTCGCGTGCTACGGGACGCCCCGCCCGCCGTCGCGCGGCGCGGGTGGCGGAGGACAGGAGCAGCATGGACAAGATTCGCATCGTCGGCGGACAGGCGCTCGTTGGCAGCATCCCCATCTCCGGTGCCAAGAACGCCGCTTTGCCGCTGATGATCGCCGGCCTCCTGTCGGAAGAGACGCTGGTGCTGGAGAACGTGCCGCGCCTCGCCGATGTGGCGCTGCTCCAGCGCATCCTCGGCAATCACGGCGTTGACATCACCACCCACGGCAAGCGCAACGGGGACGATCCCCATGCCGGCCAGACGCTGGAGATCGACGCCCGCGTCATCGTCGACACCACCGCGCCCTACGACCTGGTCTCGCGCATGCGCGCCTCGTTCTGGGTGATCGCGCCGCTGGTCGCGCGCATGGGCGTCGCCAAGGTCTCGCTGCCGGGCGGCTGCGCCATCGGCACGCGGCCGGTGGACTTCCACCTCGACGCGCTGCGGGCGCTCGGCGCCGAGATCGAGATCGACGCCGGCTACGTCAACGCCAGGGCGCCCAAGGGCTTGAAGGGCGGACGCATCGTGTTCCCCAAGGTCTCGGTCGGCGCCACCCACACCGCGCTCATGGCGGCGAGCCTCGCCGACGGCGAGACCGTGATCGAGAACGCCGCGCGCGAGCCCGAGATCGTCGATGTCGCCGACTGCCTGGTGAAGATGGGCGCGCGCATCTCCGGCGCCGGCTCGTCCACCATCCACATCCTCGGCGTGCCGCGCCTGAAGGGCGCGCGCCACGCGGTGCTGCCCGACCGCATCGAGACCGGCACCTATGCCATGGCCACCGCCATGGTCGGCGGCGACGTGATGCTCTCCGGCGCCCGCGCCGACCTGCTCGACAACGCGCTCGACATCCTGCGCCAGGCCGGGGCCGAGATCGACGTTACCAACGAGGGCATCCGCGTGCGCCGCAACGGCGCCGGCGTCCTGCCGGTGGAGGTGTCGACCGCGCCCTATCCCGGCTTCCCCACCGACCTCCAGGCCCAGCTCATGGCGCTGATGACCCGGGCGCGCGGGCGCTCGCGCATCACCGAGACCATCTTCGAGAACCGCTTCATGCACGTACAGGAGCTGGCCCGCTTCGGCGCCCGGATCCATCTCGACGGCGACACCGCCACCATCGAGGGCCGCGAGCGCCTCACCGGCGCTCCCGTCATGGCCACCGACCTGCGCGCCTCGGTCTCCCTGGTGATCGCCGGCCTCGCCGCCGAAGGCGAGACCATGGTGCAGCGCGTCTACCACCTCGACCGCGGGTTCGAGCGGCTGGAGGAGAAGCTTTCGCGCTGCGGCGCGGTGATCGAGCGCATCAGCGCCTGAGGCGCCCGCGCCGCCGATCTGCGATCCGGTGGCCGGATGCGGGGTGCCGCATCCGGACCAACCCAAACGTGACGGCGCGGGCCGGCACCCAGAAGACATACGGTATTGAGGTCTTCCGTTCCACGGACGTCCTGAACTACCATCGAGTGTCCAATCGAGTGAGCGCATTTGGCATCGGATCATGGGGCTCCCGTCCGGCGTGCGAGGGAGTTGAACCCGCCGCCCCCAACGCCGCCTGCGGGCGCTGCGGCGCCGGAACCGCGGGGGTGGCGCGGCCTTGCTTATGCGCTCATCGCCGCCGCCTCCCTGGCGGCCATGGCGGCCTTGATCGCCACCAATGCGTTCGAGCATTTCTACGCCTTCACGCGGGCGCATGAAGCCTTTCAGCTCGATGAGGTCTACTGGCTCGGCCTGGTGGGGAGCTGCGCGCTGACCGCGGTGCTGATCCTGCGCAGCCGCCAGCTCAGGCGCGAGGTGGCGCTGCGCCGGCAGGCCGAGGCTGCGGTCGCGGACCTCTCGCGCTATGACGCGCTGACCGGCGTGGCCAACCGGCAGATGTTCCGCGAGGAGCTGACGCGCCACCTGGATTTCGCCCGGCAGCATGGCACCCGGCTCGCCTTGCTGGTGGTGGACATCGACCACTTCATCTCGGTGAACGACCTGCTCGGCCACGTCGGCGGCGACCGCATCCTGCGCTCGTTCTCGGATCGGGTGCGCTCGGTGCTGCGGCTTCAGGATGTGCTGGCGCGGCTCGGCTCGGACGAGTTCGCCATCCTCTTCCCGCTCACCGACGGCGCCGGCATCGAGGACATCTTCCGCATCGCCGAGCGCATCGTCACGGCGGCGCGCCAGCCGTTCCCGGACGAGAGCGGCGCCACCACCGGCATCACGGTGAGCATCGGCATCGCCAAGTTCCCGCGCGACGCCACCGACGAGAACGAGCTGCTGCTGCACGCCGAGGCCGCCATGTTCCAGGCCAAGGCGGCGGGGCGCAACCGCTACGTCCTGTTCGACGGGGCGCTCGACGCCCGTCGGCGCCAGCGGCTGGAGCTGGAGGCGGAGATCCGCGCCGCCTTGGTCAATGACGAGATCGTCGCCCATTACCAGCCGCTGGTGAGCCTCTCCAGCCTCAATCCGGTGGGCTTCGAGGCGCTCGCGCGGTGGCAGCATCCCAGGCGCGGCCTGCTGGGGCCGGCGGAGTTCGTGCCGATCATCGAGGACATCGGCCTCAACGACGCGCTGCTGCGGCAGATGGTGAGCCGCGTGTGCCGGGATACCCGGAACTGGCCCGAGCACCTCACCATCGCCATCAACAGCTCGCCGCCGCAGCTGGTGGAGGAGGGCTTCGCCCAGTCGATCCTCGACCTGCTCGACGAGTATGACTTTCCGCCCCCCCGGCTGGAGGTGGAGATCACCGAGACGGCGCTGCTGATCGACTTCGACGCGGCGCGCCACTCGGTGGCGGCGCTCAAGGCCAAGGGCGTGCGCGTGTCGCTGGACGACTTCGGCACCGGCTATTCGAGCTTGACGCACCTGCACCAGCTGCCGTTCGACAAGATGAAGATCGATGCCAGCTTCACCCGGGGGATCAGCGAGGATTCCCAGATCCGCAAGATCATCGCCTCCATGATCGGCCTCGGCCACGCGCTGCGCCTCGTCACGGTGGCGGAGGGCGTGGAGACGCGCGAGCAGGCGGAATGGCTGCGCTCGCGCGGCTGCGAGCTGGCGCAGGGCTTCGCCTTCGCCCGGCCCCTGCCGCCGCTGGAGGCGGAACGGCTGATCGCCGGCGGGCCGATCCCCATCGAAGGCGGGCGTGTGCCCGGCCAGAACGGTGCGGCGGCCACGCTCCCCTGAGGCGATGCCGGCCCAAAGTGCGTTCCCTGCCTTGAATGGAAGGCTGATCGTCGCTATCTGCGCCTCAACGCAAAGCAGGCGGTCGCGCCATGAACTCCTTGAAGCTGCTCGCACTCGACGAGGAAGACCTCGCCATCCTCTCGGCCCATCTCCAGGATGCGGTGGTCAAGCGCGCCGACATGGGCTTCCTGCCGCGCGTGCAGCGCTTCGTGCTGCTGCTCAACCGGTTCGACTGGGACCACAAGGCGGCCACGGGCGAGACCGTGCGGCGCCGGGCGGGCATGCATTTCGAGCGCGTGCGGCAGGTCAAGTGCCGCGGCATCGATGAGGCGCTGCGCGAGGGGGTCCTCAACCTGCTCGCGGTGACCTTCGAGACCACGGATGCGCCCTCGGGCTTCGTGCTCCTGACCTTTTCAGGCGGCGCCGAGGTGCGCCTGGAGGTGGAGTGCATCGAGGCGAGCCTCAAGGACCTCGGCCCGGCCTGGGGTTGCGCCCATGTGCCGAAGCACGCCGCCGGCAGCGCCGCCTGAGCGAAAGCGCGCCCTGCCGCCTGCCCCGCCGCACGCAAGGGTAGGGCTTCCCACCGGCGCCGTCCTGCTCTAGCAAGGCGCCATGCCGATCCGCCTCGATACCGCCAGCGCCGACTTCCCCGCGCGTTTCGCCGACTTCCTCGCCTCCAAGCGGGAGGTCTCGGTGGACGTGAACGACAAGGCCGCCGCCATCATCGCCGACGTGCGGGCGCGGGGCGACGCGGCGCTGATCGACTATTCCCGCGCCTTCGACCGGGTGGACCTCGACGCCCTCGGCATCCGCGTCGCCGAGGCCGAGCTCGACGCGGCGCTCGCCGCGGTGGATGCCGAGACCCGCGCGGCGCTGGAGCTCGCCAAGGCGCGCATCGAAAGCCACCACGCCCGCCAGCGTCCCGCCGACGACACCTATACCGACGCGCTCGGCGTCACCCTCGGCCACCGCTGGACCAGCGTCGACGCGGTGGGGCTCTACGTGCCCGGCGGCACCGCCGCCTATCCTTCCTCGGTGCTGATGAACGCGGTGCCGGCCAAGGTCGCCGGCGTGCCGCGGATCGTCATGGTGGTGCCGGCCCCGGACGGGGTGATCGCGCCCCTGGTGCTGGCGGCGGCGAAGCTCGCCGGCGTCCACGAGGTCTACCGGGTGGGCGGCGCCCAGGCGGTGGCGGCGCTCGCCTACGGCACCCGGACCATCGCGCCGGTGGACAAGATCGTCGGCCCCGGCAACGCCTTCGTGGCGGCGGCCAAGCGGCAGGTGTTCGGCAAGGTGGGCATCGACATGATCGCCGGCCCCTCGGAGGTGCTGATCCTCGCCGACGGCTCGGCCAGCGCCGACTTCGTCGCCGCCGACCTGCTGGCCCAGGCCGAGCACGACGCCGCCGCCCAGTCCATCCTCGTCACCGACAGCGACGAGCTGGCGGCGAACGTCGAGGCGGCGGTGGAGGACATGCTCGCCCGCCTGCCGCGCGAGGAGATCGCCCGCGCCTCCTGGCGCGACCACGGCGCCATCATCAAGGTGGCAAGCCTCGACGCGGCGCTGCCGCTGGTGGACCGGGTGGCGCCGGAGCACCTGGAGATCCACGCGCTGGATGCCGACGGCCTCGCCGCCAGGGTGCGCCATGCCGGGGCGATCTTCATCGGCGCCTTCACGCCGGAGGCCATCGGCGACTATGTGGGCGGCTCGAACCATGTTCTTCCCACCGCCCGCTCGGCGCGCTTCTCCTCCGGCCTCTCGGTGCTGGACTTCATGAAGCGCACGTCGATCCTGAAGTGCGCGCCGGACGCGCTCGCGGTGCTCGGGCCGGCGGCCATGCGGCTCGCCGCCGCCGAGCGGCTCGACGCCCATGGCCGCTCGGTGGCGATCCGCACCAACCTGCCGCCGGAGGGTGGACAATGACCGACAAGGCTCAGAAACCGCCGGCCCGGCTCTGCGCCGTCACGCTCGACGAGGCCTCCATCGGCCATTCCACGGCCGACATCGAGCACGAGCGCGCCACCGCCATCTGGGACCTGGTCGAGGACAATTCCTTCTTGCCCTGCGGCGATCCGGGAACCGGGCCCTACGCGCTCCACATCTCGCTGATGGACAACCGCCTCGTGTTCGACATCCGGCGCGAGGGCGGCGAGCAGGTGGTGCAGCACCATCTCTCCCTCACCCCGTTCCGCAAGGTGGTGAAGGACTATTTCCTGGTCTGCGAGAGCTATTACGCCGCCATCCGCACCGCCTCGCCGAGCCAGATCGAGGCCATCGACATGGGCCGGCGCGGGCTCCACAACGAGGGCTCCGAGCTGCTGCGCGAGCGCCTGAAGGACAAGGTGGAGGTGGACTTCGACACCGCCCGGCGCCTGTTCACCCTCGTCTGCGCGCTGCACTGGAAGGGATAGCCGCATGGAGCCTCCGGCGGCGACCCAGCGCTCAGCGCGGCCGCAATCGGTCCTGTTCCTGTGCAGCCAGAACGTCGTCCGCTCGGTGATGGCGGCGGCGCTCGCCCGGCATCTGTTCGGCAAGTCGCTCTATGTGGGCTCGGCGGGCGTGAGCGCCGGCGAGCACGACCCCTTCGTCGACGCGGTGATGGAGGAGATCGGCCTCGACGTGAGGAAGCACCGGGCGAAGAGCCTGGAGGAGCTGGAGGAGTATGAAGGCCTCGGCTTCGACCTCGCGGTCTCGCTGGCGCCGGACGCCCACCACAAGGCGCTGGAGCTGACGCGCACCAACGCCCTCGACGTGGAATACTGGCCCACCTCCGACCCGACGCTGGAGGCGGGCAACCGCGAGCAGCGGCTGGAGGCCTACCGCCGCGTGCGCGACGAGCTGGAGCAGCGCATCCGCGCCCGCTTCAAGGGCGGGTGAAGGCGCCGGCTCAGGAGGCCGCCGGGAGCGGCCGGGCCTGCCGCGCGGCGAGCCGCGCCGCCGCCGCCCCGAGCGCGGCCTCGTATTCGCGGGCGAGGCGGGCGCACAGCTCGCGCGCCGGGGGAATGTCGGCGACCGCGCCCACCCCCTGGCCGGCCGACCAGAAATCCCGCCACGCCTTGTGCTCGTTGGTCATGTCCAGCTCGCCGTGCTTCGTCAGCATGGCCGGGTCGAGGCCGGCGGCGACGATGGAGGGCTTGAGGAAGTTGGCGTTCACGCCCGAGATCGCGTCGGTGTAGACGATGTCGTCGGCGCTCGAGGCCAGCAGCATCTGCTTGTAGCCCTCGGGCGCCAGGCTCTCGCGGGTGGCGATGAAGCGGGTGCCGAAATAGGCGAGGTCGGCGCCCATCATCTGCGCCGCCGCGATGTGGGCGCCGTTGGAGAGGCAGCCGGCGAGCACGATCGCCTTGTCGTAGAAGCGCCGGATCTCCCCCACCAGCGCGAACGGGGAGAGCGTGCCGGCATGCCCGCCGGCGCCCGCGCACACGGCGATGATGCCGTCGACCCCCGCCTCCGCCGCCTTGCGGGCGTGGCGCGCATTGATCACGTCGTGGAGCACGAGCCCGCCATAGGAATGCACCGCGTCCACCACGTCGCGCACCGCGCCGAGCGAGGTGATGACGAGCGGCACCTTCCTCTCCACCGTCACCTTGAGGTCCGCCTCCAGGCGGGCGTTGGACTTGTGGACGATCAGGTTGACGCCGAACGGCGCCGCGCCCGGGCTCGCGGCAAGCCGGGCGGCGATGTCGTCGAGCCAGGCGGCATAGGTCTCGGTGGTGCGCGCGTTGAGCGCCGGGAAGGTGCCGAGCACGCCGCCGCGGCAGGTCTCCGTGACGAGGTCCGGGCCGGACACGAGGAACATGGGGGCGGCGATGGCCGGCAGCGGCAGGCGGTCGGCGAGCAAAGCGGGCAGGGGCAAGGGCACGTCCTCCTCACGGCGCCGGCAAGATCGCCGCCGCGCTGGTCCTGTTCTTGACGTCCGGGCGCCGACGGTCCGGCACCCTCACCTATAGGATAGGCGTATTCCCCAACACGTGAAGCCCCCTCAGATGGGCGGCAGGCCCAGCCAGATCTGCAGCGCGTTGAGGACGAGGTTCACCGACAGCGCGGCGAGCAGGATGCCCATCACCCGCCGCAGCAGGTTCGCCCCGCTCTTGCCGATGGCGCGCACGATGTAGTCGCCGAGCCAGAACACGATCAGCAGCACCACCATCATGGTGACCAGCGCCGCCAGCGTCACCAGCTGCGCCTCCAGCGAGCCGCGATTGTTGTCGGAGAACAGCACCACCGACAGGATCGCCCCCGGCCCCGCCACCACCGGGATGGCGAGCGGGTAGACCGCGACGCTCGCCGCGGTGCGATCGCCGTCCACCTCCACCGGGCCGTGGGAGCTGCCGTCGGTGAAGATCATGGAGAGCGAGAACAGCAGCAGGATCAGCCCGCCGGCGATCTGGAAGGCGATGATGGAGATGCCCATCGCCTCCAGCAGCAGCCGTCCGACGACGGCGAACACCACCAGGATCAGCCCGGCGAAGGAGAGGCCGATGGCCGCCGCCTTGCGGCGCTCGGCCTTGTCGAGGTGGCCCGTCACCGACAGGAACATAGACAGGTGGCTGACCGGCTCCAGCACCACCCACAAGGTGATGATCTGGGTCGCGAACAGGTTGAGGTCCTCGATCATCTCGGTCTCCGGGCAATCGCCGTCCAACTTGATGAGTGAGAAGGCGTTATCCGGTCAGCCGCAACGCAGGCTGATCGGCGCGCACTCTCGGGGAAGGTCGCGGCGCCGCGGCTCAGGGGCGCCGGTCGCGGATATAGCGGCTCCAGGCGGCATCGGAATCAAATTCGGACGGCGGGCGCAGCCTGTCCGGCAGGCGCGCCTGCCGCGCCAGCTCCTCGGCGCCGAGATCGCCGTCCACGAGGCCGAGCTGCTGGAACAGGCTCAGGGAATAGCCGGGTATCCAGCGCCGGATGTCGCGCCACGGCACGTGGGCGAAGCTCTCCGGGGCGAGGTTCATCAGCGTCGTCATGCAGCTTTCCCGCAGCGTCGAGTAGAAGCGCGGCTGGCGGTGGCTGGCGTTCACGAAATCGATGACGCGCCGGAAATAGACGCGCACCGCCTCCGGGCTCGCCTTCATCGGATAGATCTGCACCTCGTCCGGCGGCGTCCGGGCGAGGCGCTCGAAGATCAGATCGCGCTCGGTGCCGAGCTCGGGATAGAGCTGGTCGCGGCGGAAGAAGCCGGCGACGGGGTCGAAGGCGGCGCCCCTCGCCTGGCGCGCCTCCATGGAGACCACCACGTGCCGCCCGTCGGCGAAGCGGAACGACAGCATGACATGGGCCAGCGCCTTCACGCCGCCGAACGGCTGGATGATGAGGTCGACGCCGTCGAGCGTGGCGAGATCGAAGCTCTGCGTGATCCAGCGCGGCTCGGAGGGCGCGCCGGGACGGTGGACCGCGTCGCGCAGGTTGAAGATCGTGATGGTGTCGCCGGCGATGGTGGCGTGGGCCCGCTCGGCCTGGAGCGGCACCCAGTCCTGCTCCGGCGGCAGCTTGGTCACATAGGCGGTGCCGATGGCGAGCAGGGCGCAGGCGGCGAGGACCCGGCGCGCCGTCCTGCGGCGGCCGGGCAGGAACCACAGCGCCAGCGTCGCCGCCGCAAAGGCGGGCGCGCCGAAGGTGCGCACGGCGGCCGGCCAGGGCAGCCAGTAGTGGATGGCGAGCGCGAAATAGAGGCTGAGCAGCACAACGGCGACGCCGACCGCGACGCCTGCGCCCCGTCTCATGCGTCCCGTCCCAACAGCATGGCGTGGACCCCCGTTCGCCCCTGCCAAGGCACCGTCCCGGAGGACGGTTCTGGCGTTGGGGGCATCAAGCGGCTACCTATGGCATCTTGCGGCCAAGCTGCACAGGATTCGGTTTGAAAGCCGCTTCTGCGGCAGGGAGGTCCTGGCCGCGCCGTCACGGTTCGGCGATACAAGTGCCCTGGCGGCCGGGTTGACCCATCGCAACGCGCCGCGCCACGGCTTGCCGCTAAACGGAATTCATTCTCAAGGGAGGAAGGCTCATGCTGCAGAACATCAAGAGCGTACTCATCGGCATGACGGAGGAGGGGATCGACGAGCCGTCGGCCGCGCTCTCCTACGGCATCTCGCTGGCCGAGAAGGCGGGCGCGCATGCCACCATCCAGGCGGCGTCGCTGAAGGTCGTTCTCGGCAACACGTTCGTGAATTCCATGGGCGCGAACCTCGTCGCCGCGCACAACCGGCGCCTGCGCGAGCTGGCCGCGGCGGTGGGCGAGAAGGCGCGCGGCGATGCGGCGGCGGCCGGCGTCTCGACCTCGGTGGAGACGCCGCAGCTTGCCTATGGCCAGCTGGTGGAAGTGTTCGTCGCCCAGGCCATGGTGCACGACATCGCCATCGTCGACAGCGAGACCGCCACCGTCAACGCCGACCGCGGCCTGATCGAGGCGCTGCTGTTCGAGAGCGGCCGTCCGGTCATGGTGATCCCGGAGCATTGCGACACCTTCAAGGGCAAGCGCATCATCGTCGCCTGGGACGCCAGCCCGCGTGCCGCGCGCGCCGTGAACGACGCCATGGCCTTCCTGAAGGGCGCTGAGGCGGTGGAGCTGCTGGCGGTCGGCTCCGAGAAGGAGCTCGCCAAGTCGATCCCCGGCGCCGAGCTCGCCCCGCACCTCGCGCGCCACGGCGTCAACGTGACGGTGAAGAACTTGGTCGCCCAGAGCTCCATCGCCGCCACCATCGCCGAGCAGGCGGACCTGTTCGGCGCCGACATGCTGGTGATGGGCGCCTTCAACCACTCGCTGATGCGCGAATGGGTGCTCGGTGGTGTCACCGAGTCCATGCTGAAGGAAAGCAAGATCCCGCTCTTCCTGTCCTATTGAGCGGCGCGCGGCCGTCCGGCCGCTGCCGCCGTCCGTCGCGAAGGCGCCCGCGCTGATCCCTCAGGGAAGCGGGGCCGCCGTTCGTGGGAACGGGACCTCCTCGATCATCGTTTCCGTCGGGGTGCGCGGCATCGCGGCCGCGTGGCGCGCATGCCTCCGTCCGCCGGGATGGCGGACACGGCCGTTGTGGCTCCGCCGGCAGGCGGCGTATCATCGCCGCGACGCGAGGAGGCAGATCATGAAATGGGTGGTCCTGGTCGGCAGCGTGCGCAGGGGCTCCTACAACGCGGCGGTCGCCCGCGCCCTGCCCGCGCTCGCGCCGGAGGCTGTCGCGGTGACGCTGCTGCCGTCGGTGGCGAGCCTTCCCATCTATGACGGCGACATCGAGGCCGCCGGCATGCCCGGGCCGGTGACCGCCATGGGCGCCGAGATCGCCGGCGCGGACGGCCTCGTCATCGTCACCCCGGAGTACAATTACTCGGTGCCCGGCGGGCTGAAGAACGCCCTCGACTGGCTCTCGCGCATCAAGGAGCGCCAGCCGCTGAAGGGCAAGCCGACCCTGATCCTCTCCGCCTCGCCCGGCGCGCTCGGCGGCGCCCGCGCCCAGTATCACCTGCGGCAGGTGCTGGTGGCGCTCGACGCCGCGGTGATGAACATGCCGGAGGTGATGATCTCCCAGGCCCACAAGAAGATCGAGGACGGCAGGATCATCGACGAGGGCACGTCCGCCTTCGTCGGCAAGCAGCTCGCCGCCTTCAAGGCGTTCGTGGAGAAGCTCGCCTGAGGCGGAGCACGGCCCTGCCGTCAGGCCCTGCCGTCAGGCGCCGGCATAGTCCGCGAACGACATCGGCGTCTCGTAGACCCGCACCTGCGCGAGCTGCGGCAGCCTGGGGCGCACGCGCTCCCAGATCCACACCGCGATCAGCTCGGCGGTGGGGTTCTCCAGCCCCTCGATGTCGTTGAGGCAGTGGTGGTCGAGCTGCGCCAGCAGCGGGGCGAAGGCCGCCTCCACGTCGAAGAAGTCGACCACGAAGCCGGTCTCGACATCCACCTCGCCCTCCAGCGTCAGGTCGACGCGGTAGGAATGGCCGTGCATGCGGAAGCAGCGGTGCGTCTGCGGCACCCGGGGCAGGAAGTGGGCGGCCTCGAAGGTGAAGCCCTGGGTGATCCTCATGCGCGTCATGGGATGCCGATCATCTTGTGGGTCTGGAGCGAGAGCCGCCAGCGCGGATGGCTGAGGCAGTAGGCGACCGCCGCCTCGGTGTTGGCGGCGCGTTCCGGCCCGTCCATGGGCTGGAGGAAGAAGTGGGCGAAGTCGAGCCCGTCCATCGCCTCCGGCATCAGGTCCGGCTGCGGGAACACCAGCTTCAGCTCCTGCCCGCGCCGCTGGCTGAGCGCCGTGCCGGCCTTGGGGCTGACGCAGATCCAGTCGATGCCGTCGGGCGCCGCGAGCGTGCCGTTGGTCTCCACCGCGATCTCGAAGCCCTCCCCGTGCACGGCGTCGATCAGCGCCGCGTCGAGCTGCAGCAGCGGCTCGCCGCCGGTGAACACCACGAACCGGCGGGCGCGGTCGCCCGCCCAGGCGGCAGCGATGGCACGCGCAAGCTCGGCCGCGGCGGCAAAGCGCCCGCCGCCGGCGCCGTCGGTGCCGACGAAGTCGGTGTCGCAGAAGCGGCACTGGGCGTCGGCGCGGTGCTCCTCGCGCCCGGACCACAGGTTGCAGCCCGCGAACCGGCAGAAGACGGCCGCGCGCCCGGCCTGGGCGCCCTCGCCCTGGAGCGTCTTGAACATCTCTTTCACGGAATAGGCCATGGGCGACGGCTTTAGACCAGCTGCCGCCGCGAGAGAAGCCCGCGGCGCGCCCTACTGGGCTGCGGCGGGGGCAGGCGCGGCGGCCCCCGCTTCCCCGGCCGCAGCGGCGGGCGCGCGCTCCATCGCCCGGTCGAGGCCGACGATCTGCACCCCCTGGACCGACACCGTGGACGGCATGGCGCCGCTGGCGGCCTGCTTCGCCATCATGCCGCGCAGCTGCGGCGCCATCTCGGCGAGCTGGGCGAACTTGCCGTGGTTGAAGCTGTCGAGCGCCTTCACGTCGGTCATGTCGATGACCACGGCGCCGAGGTCCACCAGCTCGGCGTCGTTGGTGAAGGCGCCGAGGCGGGTCTTGCCGCCGGCGATGAAGTCCGAGAAGCCGAGCGCCTTGTCGTCGCGCGAGACGATCACGACGAAGGGCTTGGCCGGCTTGCCGAAGCGCTTGAGCTGGGACTTGAACACGTCCACGTCGATGTCGGGGGCGGCGAGGATGATCTGGCCCACCCGCTCCGGCGGCACGCCCTTGCCGGAGATGCGGATCTGGCGCAGCGCCTCCACCGTCACCCAATTGCCCATGGAATGGGCCATGACGGACACCTCCTCCGCATTGCTGGCGAAGGCGAGGCGCAGCGTCTCCTCCAGCGCGTCGCGGGCGGCGGTGGCGCTGTTGTTGTCGTAGACATAGGCCTCGGTGGTGGCGCGCGAGGCCCAGGTGAACAGCACCGGCACGCCGGGCGCCCCCGAATCCGCCGCCATCTGCGACAGGCGGTACAGCGCCTCGGCATATTGCGTGTTGTAGCCGTGGATGAAGACGAAGACCTTCTTCTGCCCCTTCGGCCGCTTGGCGAGCTCGCCGTTGAGCTCGGCAAGGAACTGCTGCGGCGTGTCGCGATAGACCGCCTCGCGCACCACCATGTCGGTCTCGGGATTGCCGGGCGCCGTCTTCGGCCACTCGATCTCGCCCGGCCTGTGGGCGGGGGGCACCGACATCTCCACCGTGGCGAAGGAGAGCGGGGCGCGCTCGCCGTTGAAGAAGGTGCCCGGCCGCGGGTCGCG
Organism: Xanthobacter pseudotagetidis; assembly: GCF_043194795.2. Classification (NCBI taxonomy): domain Bacteria; kingdom Pseudomonadati; phylum Pseudomonadota; class Alphaproteobacteria; order Hyphomicrobiales; family Xanthobacteraceae; genus Xanthobacter; species Xanthobacter pseudotagetidis. The sequence continues at coordinate 1,140,310 of NZ_CM195534.1, forward strand.
GGCGCGGGTGGAGGCCACCAGCAGCGTCACCGGCTTGCCCCGCGGGGTGGTGGCGGAGGTGGGGGTCAGGGCGTCGGGTCCGGGCCGGTCGGCGCAGGCGCCGAGCGGCAGCACCAGCGCGCATGCGACCAGCAGGCCGCGCAGGCGCCGCCCCGCACCGTCCTGGCCGCGCCCGAGCGCGCGCTCATTCCCCATCGTCATCGCCAATTGGGCGTCCCCCTCTGCCTCTCGCCTATAGAGAGCCTGACGCCCATTGCGCAATCGACGATTTCCGGTCGGATCGCCCGGCGCAATGAAAAAGGGGTTAACGCAACGTTGGCAGGCGGCGCCTCGATTGCAGTCTCGCCATTTTTCGAGCGGGCGAGCGATGAAATCATTGCGTCGATGCAAATCTGGCTTGCGCGGCACCGGCTCGCAACCGCCCGGCCGGGGGCCTATCTCGGGGGAGACGTGACGCGGAGGCGGACCTCCGCCCCGGAGGACACCATGCAGCTCACCGGCATCCATCATCTCACCGCGGTGACGGCCCAGGCCGCCGCCAACCATCGCTTCTATACCGGCACGCTCGGTATGCGGCTGGTGAAGAAGACGGTGAACCAGGACGACACCTCGGCCTATCACCTGTTCTATGCCGACGGCCTCGCCAATCCCGGCACCGACCTCACCTTCTTCGACTGGCCGGTGGCGCGCGAGCGGCGCGGCACCCATTCCATCGTCCGCACCCATCTGCGGGTCGCCGACGACGCGGCGCTCGACCACTGGGCCGGCCGTCTCACCGACGCCGGCGTCGCCCATGGCGGCATCGAGACCCGCGACGGGCGCAACCAGATCCTGTTCGAGGATTTCGAGGGCCAGCGCCTCGGCCTCGTCGTCGACGGCGGCAAGGGGCCCGGGGTGCCGTGGGAGAAGAGCCCGGTGCCGGCCGCGCACCAGATCCGCGGCCTCGGGCCGATCACCATGTCGGTGCCGGACCTGCGCTCCACCGGCGTGATCCTGAAGGAGGTCATGGGCCTCAAGGAGGTCCGCGACTACGCCAGCGAGGATGGGCGCGCGGTCCATGTGTTCGAGATGGGCGAGGGCGGCCCCGCCGCCGAGCTCCACGTGAAGGTGGAGCCGGGCCTCGATCCGGCCGTGCAGGGCGCCGGATCGGTGCACCACGTGGCGTTCCGCGTGCCCACCTTCGACCAGTATGACGACTGGGCGGCGCGGCTGAAGGAGCTGCGCATCCCGAACTCCGGCAAGGTCGACCGCTTCTACTTCCGCTCGCTCTATTTCCGCGAGCCGAACGGGGTGCTGTTCGAGCTTGCCACGGACGCGCCCGGCTTCACCGCCGACGAGCCGTTGGCGACGCTCGGCGAGAGCCTGTCCCTGCCGCCCTTCCTGGAGGGCCGCCGGGCGCAGATCGAGGCCGGGCTGAAGCCGCTCTGACGCGGCTGTGACGACGAAGGCCCGGCCGGTTCTCCCGGCCGGGCCTTCGCGTGTCTGGAGGCTCAGCCCCGGCGCGGCGCCAAGGGCGGAAAGTGCAGGCCGCCGGCGATGCGGTTCCAGGCATTGATGGTGGCGATCGAGACCGTGAGGTGCATCGCCTCGGCCTCCGAGAACGCGCCCAGCAGCGCCGCGTGGGCGTCCGCCGTCACGGGCGCGGCGGCCATGCCCGTCACCCGCTCGGCGAAGGCGAGCGCCGCGCGCTCGCGGGCCGAGAACACCGGCGCGTCGCGCCAGGCGGCAATCAGGTCGAGCTTGCCTTGCGCGATCCCGAGCCGGCGCGCCGCGTCGAGATGGAAGGCGAGGCAGAAGGCGCAGCCGTTGATCTGCGACACCCGGAGCTTCACCAGCTCGATCAGGTCCTTCTCCAGCCCCGCATCCTCCACCGCCTTGGTGAGCGCCCGCAATGCGGCGACCGCCGCCGGAGCGGTCTCCTGAAAGCGCGCATAGGAAAAATGGGGGGCGTCGGTCTCCTCGGTCGTGGTCATCCTGCCTGCGTCCCTCTGTGGCCGGGTCTGCCGGCGCAGGCATAGCACGGCGTCCGGCCTTGCCCGCCAGACCGATCGGGATGAAGTTGGGTTGAGCGCGGTGTGCCGCGGTTGTATTTTGCGCTGCGGGAATGTCGGCCGGGACGGGATGGCGGGCTGGAAATGGCGGCGTTCGACGATCTCGATGTCCTCGACGGCCTCTATGAGGCGGCGGTCCTGCCTGAACTGTGGCCGGAGGCCATCGCCCGGTGCGGCGTGCAGGTCGGCGGCATCGGCGCGGTGATGTTCATGGCGCGCGCCGGGCAGACGCACGGCTTCTCTTCGCCGAACCTCAAGTCCCGGTTCGACGAATGGGTCGCCTCGGGGGCGATGGCCTACAATCCCCGCATCGAGCGGGCCATGGCGCGGCCTGATCTGCCGGTGGTCCGCGACCAGGACCTGTTCACGATGGAGGAGATCGAGACGCTTCCCTATTTCCAGACCGTGCGCAGCTACGGCGTCGGCTGGTCGGTGGCGCTGAAGCAGCCGCTGCCGGACGATGCCTTCACCATCCTCAGCCTGGAGCGGCCGGGCACCGAGGAGCCGTTCGGCGACGATGCCGTCCGATGGCTGCTCGGCATGAAGCCCCATGTGGCGCGAGCGGCGGTGGCCTCCACCCGCCTGGCGCTGGAGCGGCTCGCGGCGACGCTCAACGCCTTCACCGCGCTCGGCATTCCGGCGGCCACCTTGGCGCCGGGCGGACGGATGATCGACGCCAATCCCGCCTTCGGCCGGTTCGTCGGCACGGTGTTCCTGGACCGCCGCGTCCGCCTCGGCCTCATCGAGCGCGGTGCCGACACCCTGCTCGGCGAGGCGCTGGCGCGCCTTCATCGCCACTTGTGGTCGAAGGCGGTGGGGTCGATCCCGGTGCGGGCGGGCGAGGGGCACGGGCCGCTCGTCGTCCACGTTGTGCCCATGCGCCGCAGCGCGCACGACGTCTTTGCCGGTGCCGGCGCGCTTCTGGTGGTGAGCGAGCTGGGGGCGACGCAGACCCTCGACGCCGCGCTGATCCAGGCGCTGTTCGACCTGACGCCGGCGGAGGCGCGGGTGGCGCGGATGCTGGCAGAGGGCGCGACCATCGATGAGGTCTCGGTGGCGCTGGGGCTCTCGGACAGCACGGTGCGGGGGCACCTCAAGGCGGTGTTCCGCAAGTGCGGCGTCCACCGCCAGTCGGAGCTGGTGGCGCTGCTGCGTCCGCCTTTGCGCCCCGCCGGCCCCTGAGGCCTGCTCAGCCGCGCTCCTCCAGCGGATGGGTGCGCAGGCGCATGGGATCGTAGAACGGGGTGCGCACCACGTTGGCCTCGAACGTCTCGTCCCCGTCCCTGACGGTGAGGGCGGTGCCGAGCGCGGTCATGATGGGGATGAGCGAGACCAGGGCCAGCGACTTCATGAGGTGCCGGCTGTAGGTGGTGGAGTTCACCACGCCCACCTCGGCGCCGTCCTTGAGGATCTTCGCGCCGGGCGTGATCGCCTTCGCCGCCAGCACCTCGATGCCGGCCTGATGGGTGCGCTCGGTGCCCTTGCGCCTCACCAGCGCCGCCTTGCCGCGGAAGTCCGGCTTCGACAGGTCCACCGACCAGTCCATCAGCACCTCGAACGGCGTGGTGTCCTTGTGGGGCATGTCGAACGGGAAGAACAGCAGCGCGCCCTCGACCCGCACGATGTCGAGGCAGTCCCACGACACCGCCATGGCGCCGAACGGCTTGCCCGCCTCCAGGATCTTGTCCCACAGCGCCACCGCGTCCTTGGCCGCGCAGAACACCTCGTAGCCGCGCTCGGCCGAATAGCCGCCGCGCGCCAGCGAGACCGGCGTGCCGAACAGCGTCGTCTTGCCATGCCCGAAATAAGGGAGCGACTTCAGGTCCATGGGCGTGTGGGGCGCGAGGATGTCGAGCGCCAGCGGTCCCTGGAGCGAGAGGATGTGCACGTCGTCGTCGCGCGCGACGGCGACGTCGAAGCCCTTCGCCACCTCGGGCAGCGCCTCCTCCAGCGCGCCGCCGCCATGGGAGAGGCGGAATTGGCCCTCGCCGTCCACATAGACCAGCACGTCGTCGATCAGCCCGCCCTGATCGTCGACGATGGAGGAGATCATGGAGCGGCCGGGCGCGATCCTGGCGATGTCGGCGGTGAGCAGCTGGTTGAGGAAGGCGAGCGCGTCCCTGCCGGAGACGGTGATGATCTTCAGCGCCGACACGTCGATGAGGCCGGCGCGATAGCGCACCGCCTCGGTCTCCAGATAGGGGTCGGTGGCGTAGTGCTGGGGGATCGCCATGTTGTTCCAGGATTCCTCGAGCTTCGAGCCCAGCTCCCGGTGACGGCCGTTGAGGATGGATTGCCTCCAGACGGTCTCGCTCATGCCTTCCCCCTGCTTGCGCTGCGCGATTTCGGGCGGCGCCGCGCGGTTGCGCCCGCAGCCTGCCGCCTCGGCCGGGGCATCCTTGTCGGCCGACTCTTCTGTGTCAATTACTTTTCTGGAGAAGAAATTTTTTGCGACTTCTGCCTCGTGTGCGCGCAGGCTGAATGGCTTCTCGTATCGACTCGCCCAACCGGAGCCCAACATTTCATCTGCGGGTGCTCAATTCTTCGACTTGAACGTCGCGTCACCGATGGCATCTTGTTTCTGCGCCGTCAAAAAAATTCACTCAGGAGAACAGGCGTCCGCTTATTCCAACGGCCGGGTCGGGGACCCGCGGCAGAGGCAGCTGGAGCCAGGTCATGTCCGAAACCAAGATGTGGGGCGCGGAGCCGTTCTGGGGCCTCGGGTTCGAGTGGGACCCGCAATGGCTGCTGTCGCCGGCCCAGAAGGCGCTCCAGGCGAAGCTCATCGCCCTGTGCGAATCCACCCTGCGCGCCAACGCCGTCGAGAGCGACGCGGACTACATCTATCCGCGCAAGAATTTCGAGGCGCTGGCCTCGCTGGGCCTGCTGTCGCTGAACGTGCCGAAGGAACTGGGCGGCCTGGGCGAGAACCATGTCTGCGCCGCCATGGTGGTGGAGACCATCGCCCGCTACGGCTGCCCCTCCACCGCCATGTGCTACACCATGCACCTCGGCGCGGTGGCCGCCGCTCTGCTGCGCCACCACGACAACCCGCTGCTGACCGGCATCCTCAAGCGCCTCGACGCGGACGTGCTGATCGGCACGCTGTCCTATTCCGATCCCGAGACCGGCTCGCACTTCTGGTATCCCATCTCGTCGAAGGCCGAGGCCCATGGCGACGGCTGGAAGGTGACCAAGAAAGCCTCCTGGACCACCTCCGGCGGCTTCGCCGACTGGTACATCGTGCAGACCACCAGCCCCGGCTTCGCCGGCGACTATTCCGACCTCTCCTGCTTCCTCGTCACCAAGGACGAGGTGAAGGCGAATCCCTCCGAATGGGACGGCCTCGGCCTCAGGGGCAACCAGTCCGGCCCCATCGTGGTGGAGAACGCCATCCTGCCGAAGGAGGCGCTGGTCGGCCCGGTGGGCGACGGCGCGAAGTCCAACGACGAGGTGGTGGACCCGTTCTTCCTCACCTGCTCCTCGGCCTGCTGGAACGGCATCTCGCTGGCGGTGATCGACATCGCCAAGCGCCACACCACGAAGAAGACCCATAACGACGTGGGCATGCGCGTCGCCGACTACCCCACGATCCAGGACTATGTGGGCGAGGCGATCATGGACACCAACGCCTGCCGCGCCTTCGACTTCCAGATGGCGCAGGCGCTGGACAAGGTCACCAACGATTGCGACTGGTCGATCCACAAGGATATCGACGCCCTGCCGCGCGCGGCGCTGCTGCACTGGCTGTGGCAGGTGAAGTTCGAGGCGGCGAAGAACGTCGCCCACGTGGTGGACAAGATGCTCCACGCCACCGGCGGCACCGGCTTCCGCCCGGCGCTGCAGATCGAGCGCTATCTGCGCGACGGCAAGGCGGGCTGGGTCATGGGCCCCACCAACGAGGTGCTGCGCCAGTTCGTCGGCAAGGCCTCGCTCCTGGGCTTCGAGGTGCTGGACTACTGGAACAAGTCCATCAACCACCGGGTGCTCGCCAACGAGATCAAGAAGATGGACGACGCCGAGAAGCGCGCCTTCGCCGAGAAGCTGCTGGCCGAGATCGAGCCGGCCAAGGTGGCGTGAGGGGGCTCTCCTCGCGCCGTCATGCTCCGGCTTGACCGGAGCATCCATCGCGCGGCGCTCGGGCGACGGCCGGGGAGGCGCGCACGCGGAGCGAAATTGTCTTACAATAGCGGCGTGGATCCATATTCGAGAAAGCCATTTCCATGACCGCCATTGATCTCGACGCCCGTTTCGACCCGCGCGAGCTGCGCAACGCCCTCGGACGCTTCGCCACCGGCATCGCCGTGGTGGCGGCCCACGACGGCGAAGGCCCGCTCGGGGTGACGGTGAACTCGTTCTCCTCCGTCTCCCTCGACCCGCCGCTGATCCTGTTCTCCATGGCGCGCGGCCTCTATTCGCTGCCGCGCTTCGAGAAGGTGGAGGCCTATGCGGTGAACATCCTGCTGGAGGGCCAGGAGGCGATCTCCAACAGCTTCTCGCGCCCCGGCGCCGACAAGTTCGCCGGCATCGACTGGGTCAGGGGCATCACCGGCGCCCCCAAGATCAGGCCCACCCTCGCCACCTTCGAGTGCGTGCCCTACGCGCACTATGACGGCGGCGACCACGTCATCTTCGTCGGCCGCGTGGTGCATCTCCACGTGGAGGACGAGGGCAGCCCGCTGCTCTATTTCCGCGGCAGCTACCGGCTGCTCGCCGCCAACGAGAAAGGCTAGCGCATGGATGCCGTCGTCACGCCCGCGCCCTTCCCCGCCCTCGGCGCCACGCGGCGCCACACGGTGCGCGGCGGCGGGTGCGCGGCCTTCGCGCTGAAGGCGGGCGACGGCGTCACCATCACCGACCCGGAGGGGCTCCAGAGCGCCCGCGTCTTCGCGCTCGACGGCGCCGGGGACGCCGGCGCGCGGCTCGGGCTTGCCGCGACCCCGGAGGGGCCGGACCTCGCCCGGGCGATCGCGGATGCCGGCGAGGGCGGCCGCGCGGCGGCGCGCCTGCTCGCCGCGCGCGGCATCGTGCCCGGCGCGCAGAAGGGGCGGCGCGTGCTCGACGCCGGCGCGGCGCCGGGCGGCAGCGTCACGCTCACCGCCGCCGCCGACCTGGTGCTGGTGGTGGCCGCCCCCGGCGCGCCCATGGCGCCGGACGAGCAGGCCGCGCCCACCGACCTCCTGGTGACGCTCGCCCGCGCCGCCGGCTTCGACGACCTGCCCGAGCCGCTGGCGCCGCCGAAGCTCGATCTGCGGGTGCCGGCCGCGCAGGCGCGCGCCTTCACCGTGAGGGCGGGCGACTACATCCAGATCATCGACGTCTCCGGCCGCCAGTGCTCGGACTTCCTCGCCTTCGACGCGACGGCGCTGGAGCAGGGCCAGGAGTTCGGCCTCGACGCCACCACCACCCGCACGCTGATGGGCTCGGCCTATCCCGGCCCCGGCCTGCACTCGAAGTATTTCGACGAGCGCCAGCTGCCCCTCGTGGAGGTGGTGCGCGACACGGTGGGCCGGCACGACACCTTCGCGCTCGCCTGCTCGGCCAAATACTACGAGGACATGGGCTATCCGGGCCACGCCAACTGCTCGGACAACTTCAACGCCGCGCTCACGCCCTTCGGCATCAGGGAGCGGCGCGGCTGGCCGGCCATCAACTTCTTCTACAACACGTGCATCGAGGGCTCGAACGCGCTCGCCATGGACGAGCCGTGGTCGCAGGCGGGCGACTATGTGCTGCTGCGGGCGCTCACCGATCTCGTCTGCGCCACCTCCTCCTGCGCCGACGACATCGACGCCGCCAATGCCTGGGAGCCCACCGACATCCATGTGCGCGTCTACGACGCGCGCGAGGACTTCTCCAAGGGGATCGCCTTCCGCATGACGCCCGACGCCGAGCCGCGCCTGACCCGCGAGAGCGCCTTCCACCCGCGCACGTCGCTCCTCACCCGCGGCTTCGCGGAGTATCGCGGCTTCTGGCTGCCCACCTCGTTCACCGGCGAGGGGCCGATCGCCGAATACTGGGCCTGCCGCGAGAAGGCGGCGGTGATGGACCTCTCGGCGCTGCGCAAGTTCGAGGTGACGGGTCCGGACGCGGAAGTGCTGCTCCAGCGCACGGCGACGCGCGACATCAGGAAGCTCACCGTCGGCCAGGTGGTCTATACCGCGCTCTGCTACGAGAGCGGCGGCATGCTGGACGACGCCACCGTCTTCCGCCTCGGCCCGGCGAACTTCCGCGTGGTGTGCGGCGAGGAGTTCACCGGCCGGTGGCTGCGCGACAAGGCGGCCGAATGGGGCCTCAAGGCCTGGGTGAAATCCTCCACCGACCAGCTCCACAACATCGCCGTGCAGGGGCCATTGAGCCGCGAGATCCTCTCGGCGCTGATCTGGACCGGGCCGACCCAGCCCGCCGTCGCCGAGCTGAAATGGTTCCGCTTCGCGGTGGGCCGGCTCGGCGGGCCGCAGGGGCCGGCGCTGGTGGTCTCGCGCACCGGCTATACCGGCGAGCTCGGCTTCGAGGTCTGGTGCCACCCGAAGGACGCGGTGGCGCTGTGGGACGCGGTGTGGGCGGAAGGCGCGCCCAAGGGCATGAAGCCGCTCGGCCTCGCCGCCCTCGACATGCTTCGGGTGGAGGCGGGCCTGGTGTTCGCCGGCTACGACTTCTGCGACCAGACCGACCCGTTCGAGGCCGGCATCGGCTTCGCCGTGGCGGCGAAGGAGGAGGACTTCGTCGGCAAGGCGGCGCTCGCGCGGCGCAAGGCCAATCCCGCCCGCAGGCTGGTGGGGCTGCTGGTCGGCTCCAACGAGGACGTGGGCCATGGCGACCCGGTGCATGTGGGGCGCGGCCAGGTGGGCGTCGTCACCTCCGCCGCCAAATCGCCGATCCTGAAGGCGCAGATCGCGCTGGCGCGGCTCGACGTATCGGCCGCCGTGGACGGGGCCGAGGTGGAGATCGGCAAGCTGGACGGCCAGAGGAAGCGCATTCCCGCCCGCATCGTGCCGTTTCCGCATTTCGATCCGCAGAAGACCCGGGTGCGCGCCTGACGGTCATCGCCGTGGCGTGCCGCAGAACGCGCCGCCTGCCCAAGATTTCGGCGGACGATGACTATCATTTACCAGCCCCGCGGGGTGTTTTCCGTCGATCTCCTGATTGACAACTAATTTTCTTGTGAAGAAAATAATGCCATGTCCGATGGGTGCGCCTCCCACGGGGGCGCCCCGGCGCCGCGCTGTCGCAGGCGGCGGAACCCGTCTCCTATGAGCGAGCCGACATGAGCGATCAGGGCATCAAGAGCCGGCCGAAATACCAGCCCATCGCGCCGGATCCGGCGGGACGGCACCATCTGCTCGTGGTGGAGGGGGCCGAGGTGCCGCCGGACGCGCTGGCGCAAGGGGTCGGCGCTTCCGCCTTCGAGGTGTGGACCGTGGCCCGTCGCAGCGCCGTACCGGGCGCGCCGGTGATGGAGGAGGCGGCCGGCGCGGTGCGCGTGTTCCGCGCGGTGCCGCATCTGCTCGCCGCGCTGGAGGAGCGGCTCGGCCGCGAGCGCATGGGCCTCAGGCTCTACGGGGCCGGCACCGAGCCGTTCCTGTGGGACGTGTTCGGCATCGCCCAGACGGCCGGCCTCGGCCGGCAGGAGACGGCGTTCGCCCATGTGGGCCCGAAGGCGCGGCGCATCTTCTGCGTCCACTGCCGCACGGTGACGGAGAAGGTCACCGCCTCCATCGTCACCTGCTCCGGCTGCGGCGCGTCCTTGTTCGTGCGCGACCACTTCTCGCGCCGGCTCGCCGCCTTCATGGGCGTGCAGATCGACGCCGAGGTGCCCGGCGAGGTGCCCGATCCCGAGGAGCTTTATTCATGACCGCCGCCGAGACCTGCGACGTCCGTGTGCGCGAGATCGAGCCCTTGGCGCCCGGCCTCAAGCGCTTCTCGTTCGAGCCGGCCCATGGCGGCCTGTTCCCGACCCCGCCGGCGGGCGGGCACGTGATGCTCACCCTGCGCGACGGCGGCCGGGTGATGAAGAACGCCTATTCCCTGGTCTCGCCCCCCGCCGAGCGTGGGCGCTACGACATCATCGTCCGGCTGGTGGCCCAGTCGCGCGGCGGCTCGGCCTACCTGCACCACAAGGTGGCGTGCGGCGACGTGCTGGAAATGGCGCCGCCGCTCAGCCTGTTCCCGGTGGCGGCGACGGCGAAAAAGCACCTCCTCATCGGCGGCGGCATCGGCATCACGCCGCTGCTCTCCCACCTGCCGGAGCTGAAGGCGCGCGGCGCCCGCTACGAGCTGCACCAGCTCAGCGTGGCGGACGAGGCGGCGGTGTTCGAGCGCCTGCTCGCCCCGTTCGCGTCGGGCGAGGAGATCCGCGTCCATGGCGGCGGGCGCGCCGCCTTCGACATCGCCGGCCTGCTCTCGCGGCAGCCTCTCGGCACCCACCTTTATGTGTGCGGCCCGCGCGCGCTGATGGATGCGGTGACGGGTACGGCGCTGGCGCTCGGCTGGCCCAGGGGCAAGATCCACAAGGAGAGCTTCGGCGACACCTCCGGCGGCCTGCCGTTCAAGGCGGTGCTGAAACGCTCCGGCATCGAGGTGGAGGTGGGCGAGGCGCAGTCGCTGCTGGAAGCCGTCGAGGCCGCCGGCGTTTCCGCCCCCTGCCTGTGCCGCGGCGGCGCCTGCGGCGAGTGCCGCACGAGCGTCATCGAGGGCGAGGTGGAGCACCGCGACGACGTCCTCTCGCCCGAGGAGAAGGCGGCGGGGACCTCCATCATGACCTGCATCTCCCGCGCCCGCGGGCCGCGCCTGGTGATCGATCTGTAAGCGGGGGCCTCTCCCTCTCCCCAATGGGGAGAGGGCCGGGGTGAGGGGGAAGGACGGCAGGGATGCTCTCGGCCGCGTGCGGCAGCCGGCGCGTCCCCTCACCCCCTCCCTCTCCCCGACGAGGAGAGGGAGAGCGCGGGTGCAGGCCGTCGCGCCAATTGAAAGGACGAGACCATGACCGTGCAGTTCAAGCCGTCCGAGACCTTCCGCGACACCTTCACCTACGCGAAGAGCGCGGACGACATCCTGCGCTTTCCGTTCCCGTTCCCCGAGGACGAATACATGTACTCGGTGAACATCGAGCCGCATGTGCGGGGTGGCCCGACGGCGGCGTTCCAGGCGGTGTTCGACATCGACGAGCACTATGTGGCCGAGTGCCGCGAGCGCGCCAAGGTGCTGGCCGAGGACCCCAAGCGCTGCCAGGTGCTGCCCCACATGATGGCGGCCCAGTGGGACACGCTTGAGCTGATCATGGAGAGCCTCGCCGCCGACTATCCCGAGCATTTCTCGCTGACGAAGGCCGGCGACCTGTGGACCTGGGTCAACCGGCCGCTCGGCCTCCAGCAGTCCTTCACCTTCGGCAAGGCGGAAACGCTGCCCTGCCCGCCGTTCGAGTACATCACCCGCCAGGCGCAGGGCGACTTCACGCTCCAGGACCAGCGCGAGGACAACCTGTTCGTGGACGGCGGCATGGTGACGACGCAGGCCGACTGGTCGCTGGAGTTCGACATCGGCATGACGTTCCACGAATGGCACGGGCCGGTGCCGCTGGCGCACGAGAAGGGGGTGTTCGACCGGGCGCTGAAGTATCTGATGCGCCTGCAATGCGGCCAGCCGGTGCGGCGGCTCAACTGGACCATGACCGTCAATCCGCGGCTCGACACCTCGCCGGAGAACTATCCCGTCTGGGGTCCGGATAAGGCCACCGTGACGCCTGAGAACGTGGCCGAGAAGGTGCACCTGCGGGTGGAATTGCAGACGCTGTTCCGCCTGCCGCGCTCCAACGCCATCCTGTTCGGCATCCGCTGCTACCTGACCTCGGTGGCCGACATCGCCAAGGTGCCGAAGTGGCGCCGCCGCCTGCACCGGGTGCTGCGCGACCTCCACCCCGACATCGCCGCCTATAAGGGCCTGCCGCGCTACCGGCAGATGGTGGTGGACCATCTCGCCCCGCTCGACGACGGCGCGCCCACCTCTAGGGGCATCGCCCCTGACACGGACGTGCTCGACCCGGCCGGGTGAGCCCTCAGGTGCCGCGCGGCTTGGCGCGGGTGGTGGGGTCGGCCTGGGACGGGTCCTCGGGCCAGGGGTGCTTGGGATAGCGCCCGCGCATCTCCGCGCGCACGTCGCGCCAGGAGCCGCGCCAGAATTGCGGCAGGTCCTTCGTCACCTGGATCGGCCGGCGCGCCGGCGAGAGCAGAGCCAGCGTGAGCGGGATGCGTCCGCCGGCAAGCGCGGGATGCCGCGTCAGGCCGAACAGCTCCTGCACCCGCACCTCCACCTGCGGCCCGCCTTCGGCGCCATAGTCCACCGGCAGGCGGGTGCCCGTGGGCGCGGTGAAATGGGTCGGCGCCTCCGCCTCCAGGCGGGCGGAGAGCGCGTAGGGCAGCAGTGCCTTCAGCGCCGCGTCGAGGTCGGAGGGCGTGATCTCGGCAAGCGCCGTGCGGCCGGCGATGAAGGGGGCGAGCCAGTCCGCGGCCGTGGCGGCGAGGGCGGCGTCGGAAAGGTCGGGCCAGGGCTCGCCCTCGGCGGCGCGCAGGAAGGCGACGCGGTCGCGCCACTGGATGAGCGCCGGCGGGAAGGGCAGGCGGGCGAGGCCGAGGCCGGCGACGCCTTCCGCCAGCAGGCGGGCGGCGGTGGCGTCCTGCGGCGCCGGGCGCGGGCGCGACGACAGGGTGAGCGCGCCGAGCCGGCGCGTCTGGCGCGCCCGCACGGCGGCGGCGGCCGGATCGAACGACACCTCCGTGCCGTCGATGATCTCGTCCGCGAACAGCGCCTCTATCTCCTCCTCCGCGAGCGCGGCGGCGAGCAGGATGCGGGCGGCGTCCGCCCGGCCGGACACCTCGGCGACGGCGAGAAAAGGCGCCTTGGCGAGCGCCGCCGCCGGGTCCATCGCCGCCCCGCGCCCGTTGCGCAGCAGGAAGCGCGTGCCGTCGCCGCGCGAACCCTCACCCCGCGCCTTGGCGACGCGGTCGGGGAAGGCCAGCGCCAGCAGCGCGGCGGGGGAGGGCGCCGCGCCGCCGGCCTCCCGGCCGCCGGCCGCTTCGGTCCAGCGGGCGGCGAGGCGGCGGGCGTCCTCGGCCCGGCGCGAGCGGTCGCGGCGGAAGTCGTCGAGCCGGTGGCGGAGGTCGACCCCGTCGCCGCCGAGCCCGCGCTCGGTGAGCACGGCGGCGATCTCGCCCGCAAGCCGGCCGGCGCCGCGGTCGGCGCCCATCACCACCATGTGGGCGAGGCGCGGCGGCAGCGGCAGGCGCGACATGCGCGCGCCGAGCGCGGTGACGCGGCCGTCGCCGTCGAGGGCGCCGAGCAAGGCGAGCAGCGCCTTCGCCTCCTTCACCGCCGGCTCGGGCGGCGGGTCGAGGAAGGGCAGGCTGGCGGGGTCGCGCACCCCGGCGCGGGCGAGGTCCAGCACCAGGCCGGTCAAGTCGGCGGAGAGGATCTCCGGGGTGGCGAACGGCTTGAGGCTCGCGGTCTCGCCTTCGCTCCACAGCCGGTAGCACACGCCCGGCCCGGTGCGCCCGGCGCGGCCGCGCCGCTGGTCGGCGCCGGCGCGCGAGACGCGCTCGGTCACGAGGGTCGTCAGCCCCACGTCCGGCTCGAAGCGCGGCACGCGGGCAAGGCCGCCGTCCACCACCACCCGCACCCCCTCGATGGTGAGCGAGGTCTCGGCGATGGCGGTGGCGAGCACCACCTTGCGCCGGCCGATGGGAGAGGGTAGCAGCGCCCGGTCCTGCTCCGCCGCGTCCATGGCGCCGAACAGCGGCACGAGGTCGACGGCGGGGTCGCGCACCCGTTCGGCCAGCAGATCGCGGGTGCGGCGGATCTCGGCGGCGCCCGGCAGGAAGGCGAGGATCGAGCCCTGCTCCCCGGCGAGCGCGCGCAGCACGGCGTCGGCCATCTGCCCCTCGATGCGCGCGCGCGGGTCGCGGCCGAGATGGCGCGTCTCGACCGGGAAGGCGCGGCCCTCGCTCTCGATCACCGGCGCCGGCGCGCCGTCCGCCCCCATGAGCGCGGCGACGCGGGCGCCGTCCAGGGTGGCGGACATGGCGAGGAGGCGCAGGTCGTCGCGAAGGCCGCGCTGGCTGTCGAGGGCGAGCGCGAGGCCGAGATCGGCGTCGAGGCTCCTCTCGTGGAACTCGTCGAACAGCACGGCGGCGACGCCCGACAGTTCCGGATCGTCCAGCACCATGCGGGTGAACACGCCCTCGGTCACCACCTCGATGCGGGTGCGGGCGGAGACCTCGGACCTCAGCCGCACCCGGTAGCCGACCCGCTCGCCCACGCGCTCCCCCAGCGTCTGCGCCATGCGGTGGGCGGCGGCGCGGGCGGCGAGGCGGCGCGGCTCCAGCACCAGGATCTTCCCCCCCTTCGCCCACGGCGCGTCGAGCAGCGCCAGCGGCACCCGCGTGGTCTTGCCGGCGCCGGGCGGCGCCACCAGCACCGCGCCGCTGGTCGCGGCGAGGGTGCGCGTCAGGTCGTCGAGGACGGCGTCGATGGGAAGCGGCGCGAAGGCGGGCGGCATGGGCGCTGTCTTAGACCACAAAGGGCCCGGCGGGCGAGGCCGCGATGCGCGCGGGAGCGATCCCGCGCCCCGCGCGCCTTGCGTCGGGCCGCGCGCGGTGGCTTAAGAGCCTCTCCCGCCTTCGGGCCGCGCGCAGGCTTTATTTCATGTCCCTTGCCCCTTCGAGCCTCACCGACAAGGTCACCACCTTCTCCCTCGGCGCAGAGATCGTCGCCGCGGCGTTCCTCGACGCGACGCCCGCCTTCGCCGGGGCCGAAGGGCAGGTGTTCCTGGGCGTCGGCGGCGCCAGGGCGGTGACCGCCCATGAGGGGGCGGTGCTGTGCGCGGTCGCGGACGGCGCCCGCCTCGTCACCGGCGGCGACGACGGGCGGGTGGTGGAGACGCATGCGGACGGCACGACGGCGGAGCTCGCCGCCCACAAGGGCCGCTGGATCGACCGCATCGCCTCGGGTCCGGACGGCGCGCTCGCTTATTCCGCCGGCAAGACCGCCTTCGTCATCGCCAGGGGCGAGACGAAGCGCTTCGAGGCGCCGTCCACCGTCGGCGGCCTCGCCTTCGCGCCCAAGGGCCTGCGGCTCGCCATCGCCCATTATGGCGGGGCGACGCTGTGGTTCCCCAACGCGCCCTCCGCCAAGCCCGAGCTTCTGGGCTGGAAGGGCTCGCACCTCGGCGTCGTGTTCTCGCCGGACGGGCGCTTCCTGGTCTCCACCATGCAGGAGCCGGCGCTGCACGGCTGGCGGGTGGTGGACGGCGCCCACATGCGCATGACCGGCTATCCCTCGCGGGTGAAGTCGTTCGCCTTCACGGCGGACGGCAAGTGGCTCGCCACCTCGGGGTCGGGCGAGGTGGTGATGTGGCCGTTCCAGTCCAAGGACGGCCCCATGGGCAAGGCGCCGACCATGCTGGCGCCCTCCGCCTCCTCGCGGGTGCTGGTGGTGGCGTGCCACCCCAAGGACCCGGTGATCGCCGCCGGCTACGAGGACGGCATGGTGCTGATGGCGCGCATCTCGGACGGCGCCGAGATCCTGCTGCGGGCGCCCGATGCCGATCCGGTCGCGGCCATCGGCTGGCATCCGGCCGGCGGGGCGGTGGCCTACGCCACCCGGAGCGGGGCGGCGGGGGTGCTCGCCTTCTGATCGCGCCCCGATCCGATCGTGCTTCGATCTTGGGGAGGCGCGCGTCCTCCGTCCGGCTTGCGGTGGCGCCTGAACGGCGCGGGCTGCCGGCGCCGCGTCGCGGGCCTGTCACCGCCCCCCGCTATGGGCTAACGTGGTTCGTCTTCGCATGTGCGAAGCGGCCAGCAGGGAGCCACGCCCGATGAAGATCGCTGACGTTCGCCGCACCGCTTATTCCATGCCGCTCGTCAGCCCGTCCTATCCGCGGGGCCCCTACCGCTTCTTCGACCGCGAGTTCATGATCATCACCTACCGCACCGATCCCGCGGCGCTGGAGAAGGTGGTGCCGGAGCCGCTGAAGGTCGGCGAGCCGATCGTGAAGTACGAGTTCATCCGCATGCCCGATTCCACCGGCTTCGGCGACTATACCGAGACCGGGCAGGTGATCCCCGTGACCCTCGACGGCGTCGCCGGAGGCTATGTGCATTCCATGTATCTCGACGACGAGGCGCCGATCGCCGGCGGCCGCGAGATCTGGGGCTTCCCGAAGAAGTTCGCCAGGCCGAAGTTCGAGGTGGAGACCGACACGCTGGTCGGCTCCCTGCATTATGGCAGCGTGCTCTGCGCCTCCGCCACCATGGGCTACAAGCACGTCGCCGCGGACAAGGAGAAGGTGCTCGCCTCGCTGCTCGCGCCGAGCTTCCTCATCAAGATCATCCCCGACGTGGACGCCAAGCCGCGCATCTGCGAGCTGGTGCGCTACTATCTCGAGGACATCACCCTCAAGGAGTGCTGGACCGGGCCCGCGGCGCTCGGCCTGTTCCCGCACGCCATCTGCGACGTGGCGAGGCTGCCGGTGCTGGAGGTGCTGTCGGCGGTCCATCTGCGGGCGGACCTGACGCTCGGCCTCGGCGAGGTGGTCTACGACTATCTGGCCGAGGAGAAGTGATCGACGGCGCGCGCTGCCACGCCCGCGTCCCTGTCCCTTCCGACGATCCAGGCTCCGAGGTGAGATGACATGAACCCGCACGCCAAGGCACTGCCCGCCGACCTCTGCGACATCATCAAGGAATACGACCGCGTGGCCCTGGTGTTCCAGGGCGGCGGCGCGCTCGGTGCCTACCAGGCCGGCGTCTACGAGGCGCTCTCGGAGGCCGGCTGCGAGCCGAACTGGATCTCGGGCGTCTCCATCGGCGCCATCAATTCCGCCATCATCGCCGGCAACACGCCGGAGAACCGGCTGCCGCGCCTCAAGGAGTTCTGGGAGACCATCTCGCGCCGCAAGGTGCTGCCCTGGACGCCGGACGGCGACATCTTCCGGGCCTGGCGCAACCAGCTCAGCGCCTCCATGACCATCCTCCAGGGCCAGCCGGGCTTCTTCCGCCCGCGCTTTCCCAATCCCTGGCTGCTGCCCACCGGCGCCGCGGGCGCCACCTCCTTCTACGACACCGCGCCGCTGCACGAGACGCTGCTGAAGCTCGTGGACTTCGACATCATCAATTCCGGCCAGAAGCGCTTCTCGGTCGGCGCGGTGAACGTGCGCACCGGCAACTTCATCTATTTCGACAACAAGATCCACACCATCGGCCCGGAGCACATCATGGCCTCCGGCGCGCTGCCGCCGGGGTTTCCTGCGATCAAGATCGAGGGCGAATATTACTGGGACGGCGGCGTCGTCTCCAACACGCCGCTCCAGTTCCTGCTGGACCAGCCCGACCATCCGAGCGCGCTGGTGTTCCAGGTGGACCTGTTCAGCGCCCGCGGGCCGCTGCCGCGCGACATGTTCGACGTGTCCGAGCGGCAGAAGGACATCGCCTATTCGAGCCGCACCCGCTACACCACCGACGTGTTCCGCCGGGTGCAGGAACTGCGCGCGCACCTCTACGAGGCGCTGCTGCGCATCCCCGAGCAGCTGCGCACGCCGGAGGACCAGTGCCTCATCGATGAGTATGGCGCCTCCGGCCCGGTCAACATCTGCCACCTGATCTATCAGGAGAAGACCTACGAGCGGGAATTCAAGGACTATGAATTCTCCGGCACCTCCATGCACGATCACTGGCAGACCGGCTACGAGGACACGCTGAAGACCCTCAGCCGGCGCGAATGGATCAAGAAGCCGGACGATTCCATCGGCATCGTCGTCCACGACATCCACCGCCTGTCGGAGTGACCGGCGGCGGCGCTCAGAGCCTGCTCGGAAACTCAAGATCGGGTGCCGGCCCAGTTTCCCGTCATGCCCGGGCTTGTCCCGGGCATCCATGCTCAAAGGCCGGGAAAGACATCGGAAAGTCAGCGGCATCGGTTCGGCGTGGATGGCCGGAACCCGCGTGCTTGCGGGTTCCGCTCTCGGAGGCGGAAGCCGGCGGCAGCCGACTTCCGGGACAAGCCCGGCCATGACGGCTTGCATGGAAGCCCGGCCCCGCGAAAGCCGGCGTCCTTGGCATTTCCAAACCGGTGCTCAGGCCGTGAGCTTGAGGATGCCGCGCGTGGCCATGTAGATGCCGAGCAGGGTCAGGAAGCCGAAGAAGATCCGCGAGAACAGCTCGGGCGAGGCCATGATGCGCAGGCGCCGGCCGAGGTTCAGGCCGAGCCCCGCCGGCAGCAGCGCCGCGATCGAGGCGCCGATGATCCACGGGTCCAGCAGCGGCGCCCCCGAGCTTCCCGGCCACATCAGGATCGGCATCATGGCGAACGAGGCCACCATGAAGTTGAGGCCCAGCGCCTGGACCATGTCGTCGCGTCCGAGACCGAGCGCCTTGAAGAACACCACCGCCGGCAGCATCGCCATGCTGGTCATGCCGTTGATGACGCCGGTGGCGAGGCCGATGACGGGCGCGAGCGGTCCTTCCCATCCTTCCGGCAGGTGCACGTGCACCGAGGCGAGGCCGAGCAGGCCGTAGCAGCACATCACGGTGCCCATGGCCGGCAGCGTGTAGGGCGAATCGAGCCCGCCGATGCCGAAGCCGCCGATGAACGTGCCCACCGTCAGGCCCGCCATCATGACGGCGAAGCGCCGCGCGGTGGAGCGCGCCCCTGGCCCGGTGGCGTATTGCCAGACATTGGTGAAGGCGGCGGGGATGATGAGCAGCGCCACCGCCTGCGCCGGCGGCAGGATCAGCGTGAGCAGGCCGATGGCGACCGTGGGCATCCCCATGCCCACCATGCCCTTCACCGCGCCGGCGAGGACCATGACGAGAAAGCCGATGAGGATCACGGTGGGTATCATCGCGGGCAGGGCGGGGAGGGAGCCCCTTCTTGCGCCTTCCGGGTTCGGCGCGCAACCGTCCGGATGCGCCGGGACGCCACATAAAAGCTTATGGCGCCCGCACTTTTCTTCATGCCGGCGGGCGGCGGCCTCCGCTCGCGCAGGGCCGGGCGGCGCCCCAGGGCAGGCCGGCCGCCGGTCGGCCCCTATTCGGCCGCCACCGCGGCGGGCGCCGTGGGCGCGTCGAAGCGGGCGAGGAGGTCGGCCTCCTCGGCCTTGGCGGCGGCGAGATGGCGCGCCTTCACCGGCCCGTAGCCGCGGATCTTCTCCGGGATCGAGGCGAGCGCCACCGCCACCGCGTGGTTGGCGGGATCGAGCCGGGCCAGCAGGGCGCCGATGGTGCGCTCGTAGTCGGCGATGAGCCGGCGCTCCATGCGCCGCTCGGCGCTGTAGCCGAACACGTCGAGCGCCGTGCCGCGCAGCCCCTTGAGGCCGGCCAGAACGCCGAGCGCCCGCAGCATCCATGGGCCGAAGGTCATCTTCCTCGGCTCGCCGGTGGCGGGGCTCGCGCGCGCGAGCAGCGGCGGCGCCATGTGGAACTCGAAGCGCAGCGTGCCGTCGAAGGCGCCGTCCACCTGGCGCAGGAAGTCGCCGTCCGTGAACAGCCGGGCGACCTCGTACTCGTCCTTGTAGGCCATGAGCTTGTAGAGGTTCCGCGCCACCGCCTCGGCAAGGCCGGCGCGGCCGGGGGCGCGCGCCGCCTCGGCCTCGCGCGCCCGGTCGACGAAGGCGCGGTAGCGGGCGGCATAGGCGGCGTTCTGGTAGAGGGTGAGGTCGGCGACCCTGCGCGCGATCACCTCGTCGAGGTCCTGCGACAGGCGCCGCGCCGGCGTGCCCTCGCCCCTCGGCGCCGCGAGCTGCTCCACCCGGGCCGGGTCGTGCGCGGCGCGGCGGCCCCACAGGAAGGCGGCCTTGTTCATGGCCACCGCCTCGCCGTTGAGCTCGATGGCGCGCTCGATCGCCTCGGCCGACACCGGCAGGGCGCCGAACTGGTAGGCATAGCCCACCATGAAGATGTTCTGCGCCAGCGAGTTGCCGAACAGCGCGGTGGCGAGGCGGTTGGCCTCGATGAAGTGGGTGTTCTGCGCCCCCGCCGCCTGGGAGATGGTGCGCTTGATGCGCTCGGTGGGCAGCGAGAAATCGGCGTTGCGGGTGAAGTCGCCGGGCAGCACCTCGTGGGTGTTCACCACCACCAGGGTCTTGCCCGGCTTCACCGCGGCGAGCACCTTCTTGGTGCCGGCCACCACGATGTCGCCGCCCAGCACCACGTCGGCGCCCCGGGCGGGGACGCGGATGGCGGTGATGTCGGCGGGGTCGTTGGCGAGGCGGATGTGGCTGTAGACGGCGCCGCCCTTCTGGGCGAGGCCGGCCATGTCGATCATGCCGCAGGCCTTGCCTTCGAGATGCGCCGCCATGCCGATGATGGCGCCGATGGTCACCACGCCGGTGCCGCCGACGCCGGTGGCGATGATGCCGTAGGTGCCGGAGATCTCCGGCAGCGCGGGCTCCGGCAGGGCCGCCCATTCGCCGCCGCCCGCCGCCGCGCCGGCCGCCTTCTTCGGCTTCGCCCCGTGGACGGTGACGAAGGAGGGGCAGAAGCCGTTCACGCAGGAGAAGTCCTTGTTGCAGGACGACTGGTCGATCTCGCGCTTGCGCCCCCACTCGGTCTGGAGCGGCTGGACCGACACGCAGTTGGACTTCACGCCGCAGTCCCCGCAGCCCTCGCACACGCGCTCGTTGATGATGACGCGCTTGTCCGGGTCCGGGAAGGCGCCGCGCTTCCTGCGCCGGCGCTTCTCGGAGGCGCAGGTCTGGTCGTAGATCAGGACCGTCACGCCCGGGATTTGCGCCAGCTCGCGCTGGATTTCGTCGAGGTCGTCCCGGTGATGGACGGTGAGCCCTGAGGGCCACAGGGTCGCCGGCGGATACTTGTCCGGCTCGTCGGTGACCACCACCACGCGCCTTGCGCCCTCGGCCGCCACCTGCCGGGCGATCACCGGAACCGTGAGGTCGCCCTCGTGGTGCTGGCCGCCGGTCATGGCGACGGCGTCGTTGAACAGGATCTTGTAGGTGACGTTCACGCCCGAGGCGATGGCCGCCCGGAGCGCCAGGTAGCCCGAGTGGTTGTAGGTGCCGTCGCCGAGATTCTGGAACACGTGGGGGCGCTGCGAGAACGGCGCCTCGCCGATCCAGTTGGCGCCCTCGCCGCCCATCTGGGTGAAGCCGGTGGTCTGCCGGTCCATCCACTGCACCATGTAGTGGCAGCCGATGCCGGCATAGGCGCGCATGCCCTCGGGCACCTTGGTGGACGAGTTGTGGGGGCAGCCGGAGCAGAAATAGGGGATGCGCGTGGCGACGTCGCCGGTGGCGGCGAGCACGCGCTGGGCCTCCTCCAGCTGGGCGACGCGCTGGGCGATGTCCGGGACGTCGCCATAGGCGAGCAGGCGCTTGCCGAGGGCGATGGCGATGTCGTTGGGGTCGAGGGCGCCCTTCACCGGGAACAGCCAGCGCCCCTCCTCGTCCTTCTTGCCGATGCACACCGGCTGGTTGGCGGTGCCGTAGAGCTCCTCGCGCACCTGGACCTCGATGAGGGAGCGCTTTTCCTCCACCACCATGATGAGGTCGAGGCCGCGCGCGAACTCGTAGAGCCCCTGCGTCTCCAGCGGCCAGGGACAGGCGACCTTCCAGATGCGGATGCCGAGGTCGTTGGCCCTGACCTCGTCGATGCCCAGCTCGTCGAGCGCGAGGCGCACGTCGAGATAGGACTTGCCGACCGTGGCGATGCCGATGCGCGGGCGCGACCCGCCGGAGGTGATGAAGCGGTTGAGCTTGTTGGCCCTGAGATAGTGGAGGATGGCGTCGCGCTTGAATTCCTGGAGCCGCTCCTCCTGGGCGATGGGGGTATCGCCGAGGCGGATGTTGAGGCCGCCGGGCGGCATGGCGAAGTCCGTGGGATGGACGATGGAGACCCGGTCGAGCCGGCCGTCGACGATGCCGGTGCTCTCGATTGTGTCCTTCACCGCCTTGAGGCCGACCCACGTGCCCGAGAAGCGCGACAGCGCCCAGGCATGCAGGCCGTAGTCGATGATCTCCTGCACGCCCGCCGGATTCAGCACCGGAATCATCACGTCGACGAAATGGAACTCGCTCTGGTGCGCGGTGGTGGAGCTCTCGCAGGTGTGATCGTCGCCCATCAGCGCGATCACGCCGCCATGCTGCGAGGTGCCGGCATTGTTGGCATGGCGGAACACATCGCCGGAGCGGTCGACGCCCGGCCCCTTGCCGTACCAGAGGCCGAACACGCCGTCGAAGCGGCCCTCGCCGCGCAGCTCCGCCTGCTGGGAGCCCCACAGGGCGGTTGCCGCCAGGTCCTCGTTGAGGCCGGGCTGGAACTTGATGTCGTTGGCCGTCAGCAGCTTTCCGGCGCGGCCGAACTGCTGGTCGAGCCCGCCGAGCGGCGAGCCGCGATAGCCGGTGACATAGCCGGCCGTGTTGAGGCCGGCGCGGCGGTCGCGCTCCTTCTGCATCAAGGCGAGGCGCACCAGCGCCTGGGTGCCGGAGACGAACACCCGCTCCTGGGAAAGGTCGTATTTGTCGTCAAGCGATACGGGCTTGAGAGCCATGGGCGCCTCCGGGGCGCGGTCGGCGCGGATCAGACCGTCGCCGCCGTCTTCCTGTCTAGGCTGGCACGGAGTGTCGCACCCGGCAATTTCGTTGTTCAAACTCTAATCGAAACGAAATTGCCCAAAAGCCGGGCGTGACGCATTTTGGTGCATTGCGGCATCGAGGGGGCGCTGCAGCATGGCGATCGGCGCCCCCAATCTCACCCCGGCAGCAGGCGCTCGCTCTCCAGGTAGCCGGTGAGCAGGCCGAGGCCGAAGGCCATCACCAGCAGGGCCGCGAGCAGCTCGATGCCGCTCCTGGCCACCGCCGCCCAGCGGGTGTCAGAGGCGGCGATGCGCACCGCGAGGCGCTTGCCGTAGACCGCCAGCGCGGCGATGGCGGTGACGGTGAGCGCGGTGCCGAGGCCCATGGCGAAGGCGGCGCCCACCCCGCTCATGAACACGCCCTGGGAGAGCGCGAAGGTGAGCACCAGGATCGCGCCCGAGCACGGCCGCGCGCCGGCGGAGAGCACCGCCACCGCCGCCCGCCTGAGGCCGCCCGCACCCGATGCAACCAGAGCCGGATCGGGCATGTGCCCATCGCAGCCGCAATCGTCGCCATGCACGTGGCCGGCTGGCCGCCCGGTGACGGCGCCGAAGAACGCGCGGCCCTTCACGATCGCGAGATAGAGGCCGAAGGCGGCGATGGCGCCGTAGGCGGTGATCTCCACCACGTTCATGGCGCGCGCCATGCTCACCGCCGTGGCGTTCAGCATCAGCGCCAGGATGCCGACGAACAGGATGGCCGCGAGCGCCTGCACCATGCCGGCGGCGAGCGAGAGCAGCGCGCCGCGCCGCAGCGTGCCGCCGTCGGCGAGCAGATAGGAGGAGATGACCGCCTTGCCGTGTCCCGGCCCGGCGGCGTGGAACACGCCATAGGCGAAGGACAGGCCCGCGAGCAGCCAGAAGGCATGGCCGTCCGCCTTGGCGGCGCGCACCGCCTGCACGAGGGCGCGGTAGAACTCCGCCTGCTTGGCGAGGATGAAGCCGGTGATGCCCGAGGGGGGCGCCGCGGCCGGCGTGCCGAGCCCGAACGGCGAGGCCTTCGGCCCGGTGCCCAGCGCCTGGGCGAGGGCTGGTTCCGCGGCGGCGAGAACCAGCAGGGCGCCGCCGAGCGCGGCGCCCACGAGGAGCGCGCGGCCGAGCGGTCCCAGGCCGGCCCTCACCGGCAGCTCACCTTGATCTTGTCCGCGAACTGGGCGCCATAGTCGGAGCCGGCCGTCAGGTTGGTGAAGAAGCTCTCGGAGAGCGTGGTGCTCGGTCCCGATCCCGGCGTCGGCGAGATCGCCTCGGCGGTGCATCCGGCGGGGGCGCCGGGGGACGACACGGCATCCTTCTCGGCGAAGGAGAAGGAGACGAAGATGGTGGGGTCGTAGATGTCGAAGGTCAGGGTCTTGGCGGCGATGGGCGTCTTCAGCGGCAGCGTGAAGTGCAGCGTCAGCGTCTCGTTCTCGTATGTGAGATAGTAGTCCGCGGGGTCATTGAAGGCGATCTTGGCGGTGGCCGTCTTGCCCTTCACGAAGTAGTCGTACTCCTTCAGCGAGGTGACGTTCACCTCCGCCAGGGGCTTCAGCACGTCGTCGCCATAGGTCCCGTCCTTCTGCTTCTCCATGCCCTGGAGCGCGAAGGCGCTGAAGGCGTCGTCGAAGGTCCAGGCCTGCTTGAGCGCGGTGAGCTTGCCGTCGGCGTACACCAGCTCGGTCTTCGTCGTGACCCACACGTGGGGGTGCGCCTCGGCGCGCGCCGAGAGCGCGAGGAGGACGGCGAGGCAGGACGCGAATCGCAGCAGGCGCATGTTGGCTCCGATGGGCTGCACATGCCTCGCCCGCGACTTCGGCGGAATGGTGGCGGGGCGCGCCGTCGCATGCCCCGTGGCTGCGGTCCCGGCCGGCCTCAGCCGCCCGCGAGCATGCCGCGCAGCTCCGCCTCGAAGGCGGGGGCGATGTCGGGGCGCGAGAGCGCGTAGGCGACGTTCGCCATCAGGAAGCCGATCTTCGAGCCGCAGTCGTAGATCGCGCCGTCGAAGGTGACGGCATAGAACGGCTCGCGCTCCATCAGCTTAAGCATGGAATCGGTGAGCTGGATCTCGCCGCCGGCGCCGGTCTCCTGGCTTGCCAGCAGGTCGAAGATGCCGGGCTGGAGGATGTAGCGGCCGGAGATGGCGAGGTTCGAGGGCGCGGTGCCGGCCTCGGGCTTCTCCACCATCTTCTCGATGGCGTGCACGCCCGGCGCCGCCTCCGTGCCCTTGCCGACGATGCCGTACTGGTGGGTCTGGTCGTCCGGCACCTCGTAGACCGCGATCACGTTGCCGCCGGTCTTCTCATAGGCCTCCACCATGGAGCCGAGGCAGCCCTTGGCGTTGCCGTTTCCCGGCTTGGCCATGTGGAGCATGTCCGGCAGCAGCAGCGCGAACGGCTCGTCGCCGATGATGTCGCGGGCGCACCACACCGCATGGCCGAGGCCGAGGGGGAGTTGTTGGCGGGTGAAGGAGGTGGTGCCGGCTTTCGGCGTGTCGCGGTCGAGCTGTTCCAGCTCCTTCGTCTTGCCGCGCTCCTCCAGCGTGCGCTCAAGCTCGAACTGGCGGTCGAAATGATCCTCGATCACCGCCTTGTTGCGGCCGGTGACGAACACGATGTGCTCGATGCCAGCCGCCCGCGCCTCGTCCACCACGTGCTGCACCACGGGGCGGTCGACGACGGTCAGCATCTCCTTCGGCACCGCCTTGGTGGCGGGCAGGAAGCGCGTGCCGAGGCCGGCGACGGGCAGGATCGCTTTGCGGATGGGCTTGGCCATGAATGAGGGTCCGTCTGTTCTTTCCGGAGCGCGGCGATGCCTAGCACGAAACCGTGAGGGTTCCGCAAGGAATGCCGGAAGGACCGGGCGGGTTCCCCCTGCGGAGCGCGCCCATGTGCAGCGCAGCACGTTCGCAGCTTCGGCGCAACGTCGAAGAAGAGCCTTGAATTGGAGGTATTTGAAGGCCGTCTTCCGCGTTCCCGCCGGAGTTCTTCGCGACGCTGCGGGCCACGTCCCAAAATCTTGCCTTACGTTAACCGTGGCGCAACCATATTGCGCCCCCATAGGTCCCGCTGGGCCGCGCTCGCATTGCCGCCGCCGGTCCGCGCAGGGAGACTTCGGGACGGCCGGAGCGCCGGAAGAGGATGAGAGCAATGGCTTCGAGAACACCCCTGAACGCCTCCGGCGTGATGCTGGCGCTCGCGGCGGCCTGCCTCATCACACCTGCCGCCGCCCAGGCCCAGACCACGGGCTCCATCGACCCTTCGGGCCAGACCCGCTTCGTGCATCCGGACATGGCGCCGGATGTGCTCGCGCGCGCCGAGGCGAACTTCCCGAGCTGCATCCGCGGCATGTGGCCGGAGGCGCAGGCGCGCGGCGTCAGCCGCCAGACCTTCGAGCGCTACACCGCCCGGCTCGAGCCGGACATGCGCATCATGACCTTCCTCGACAGCCAGCCGGAATTCTCCAAGCCCATCGGCGACTACGTGAACATGCTGGTCACCGAGTTCCGGGTGAAGAAGGGCCGGGAGGTGCTGGAGCGCTACAAGCCGATCTTCGACCAGGTGGAGAAGGCCTATGGCGTCGACCGCTATGCGGTGGCGGCCATCTGGGGCATCGAATCCACCTATGGCGACCCCAAGGGCACCGGCTCGCGCTCGGTGCTCGCCTCCACCGCCACGCTCGCCTGCATCGGCCGGCGGCAGGACTATTTCCGCGGCGAGTTCCTGGCCACGTTGCAGATCCTCCAGAGCGGCGACGTGCCCAACGAGCATCTGAAGGGGTCCTGGGCCGGCGCCTTCGGGCCGACGCAGTTCATGCCCACCTCGTTCCAGCAGTTCGCGGTGGACTTCGACGGCGACGGCAAGCGCGACGTGGTCACGTCCATCCCCGACATCATCGCCTCCACCGCCAACAACCTGAAGCTCGACGGCTGGCAGTTCGGCAAGACCTGGGGCTACGAGGTGGTGGTGCCGAACGGCTTCGACTACCGGCTGGCCCGGCGCGAGCTCAAGCAGCCGATCGCGAAATGGGCGGCTTTGGGCGTCGCCCGTCCGGGCGGCCGGGCCTTTCCGCGCGGCGGCGATGCCGCCTATCTGCTGCTGCCGGCGGGCGGCGACGGGCCGGGCTTCCTGATGGTCGAGAATTTCGACGTCATCCGCAAATACAACCCGGCCGACGCCTATGCGCTCGCCATCGGCCATCTGGCTGACCGGCTGCGCGGCGGCGGCGGCTTCGCCCAGGCCTGGCCGAAGGAGGCGCGCGGCCTCTCGCGCGGGGAGCGCGTGGAGATCCAGCAGCGCCTCACCCAGAAGGGCTACAACGTCGGCAATCCCGACGGCGTCATCGGCACGCAGACCCGGGTGGCGATCCAGGAGTTCCAGGCCCGCGCCGGCCTGCGCGCCGACGGCTACCCCAACACCAAGCTGCTCGACGCCCTGCGGCGGTGAGCACGCGATGCCGCAGGGCGCTCCCCTGCGGCCCGGCGGCGCGGAAATGCGTTGACACCCCCGCCGCGCGCCCCTTTCTAGCGTCTCGACTGCGCACGGGGCGAGCCGCGCCCGTGGCGCGAAGGAGATGCCGATGCCCGCTCCGCTTGCCCCCGCCCGCTCCCGCCGCGCGCTCATCGCCGCCGGGGCGCTCGGCCTCCTCGCCGCCCTCGCAGGCGGCGCCGCGCGGGCGCAGGAGCCGATCCGCATCGGCGAGATCAATTCCTATTCCACCATTCCCGCCTTCACCGAGCCCTACCGCAAGGGCTGGCAGCTGGCGCTGGAGGAGATCAACGCCAACGGTGGCCTCCTCGGCCGCAAGGTCGAGGTGATCTCCAAGGACGACGCCGGCAAGCCGGCCGACGCCATCACCGCCGCCAACGAGCTGGTCTCCTCCGACAAGGTGGCCATGCTGATGGGCACCTTCTTCTCCCACGTCGGCCTCGCGGTCTCCGACTTCGCCAAGCAGAAGAAGGTTTTCTTCCTCGCCGCCGAGCCGCTCACCGACGCCATCGTCTGGGACAAGGGCAACGCCTACACCTTCCGCCTGCGCCCCTCCAACTACATGCAGGCGGCGATGCTGGCGGAGGAGGCGGCCAAGCTCCCCGCCAAGAAGTGGGCCTCCATCGCGCCGAACTACGAATACGGGCAGTCGGCGGTGGCGGTGTTCAAGAAGCTGCTTTCCGAGAAGCGCCCGGACATCGAGTGGGTGGCCGAGCAGTGGCCGCCCCAGGGCAAGATCGACGCCGGTCCGGTGGTGCAGGCGATCGCGGCGGCGAAGCCCGATGCCATCCTCAACGTCACCTTCGGCCCCGACCTCGCGAAGCTGGTGCGCGAGGGCACCACGCGTGGCCTGTTCAAGGACCGCGCGGTGGTGAGCTTCCTCACCGGCGAGCCGGAATATCTCGATCCCATGAAGGACGAGGCGCCGGTGGGCTGGATCGTCACCGGCTATCCCTGGCAGTATATCGACACGCCCGCGCACCAGGCGTTCCTGAAGGCCTACCAGGCCAAGTTCGGCGATTACCCCCGGCTCGGCTCCATCGTCGGCTATTCCACCCTGAAGGCGGCCGCCGCCATCATCGCCAAGGCCGGCTCCACCGACACCGACAAGCTGATCGCGGCGGCCAAGGGCATTTCGGTGGACACGCCGTTCGGCACCATCGCCTTCCGCGCCGGCGACCACCAGTCGACGCTCGGCGCCTTCGTCGGCTCCATTGCCGTGAAGGAGGGAAGGGGCGTCATGGAGGGCGCGGTCTATCGTGACGGCGCGCTCTACCTCCCGCCCGAAGCGGACGCCGCGAAGCTGCGCCCGGCGGAGTGAGCGCGGGCGGTCTCGCCGTCCCACCGGCCTTGCTTTGCCACGCCTGCACCGCCCTCCGGCTCGACCGGAGGGCCGAGGGGCGCCGCCCGACGCCGGCGGGGGTGGATGCTTGGGTCATGCCGGAGCAATGACGTGCCTTGAGGACGGCCGCGCCTTCATGCGACCGCCCGCTCCCGGCGCCGGGCCTTGAGGGCGGACCAGATCGGCCACACGAACACCAGGATGGTGAGCACGCCGAGCGTGCCCGAGATCGGCCGCTCGAAGAAGGCGAGCAGGTTGCCGTCCGCCTTGATCATGGAGGTGACAAAGCTCTCCTCCAGGAGCTTGCCGAGCACAATGCCGAGCACGCAGGGGGCGACGGGAATCTCGTGCTCTTCCATCAGGAAGCCGAGCACGCCGAACACCAGCATCAGCACCACCCCGTAACCGGAATTGTTCACCGCGTACGAGCCGACGATGCAGAACATGAGGATGATCGGAATCAGGATGCGCCTGGGAAAGCGCAGAAGCGCCGTGCCCGCCTTCAGCGCCATCAGCCCAAGCGGGATCATCAAGAGGTTGGCGAGGATGAAGATGGTGAACACCGCATAGATGGTCTGCGGGTTGTTCACGAACAGCATCGGCCCCGGATTGAGGCCCTTGAGATAGAGCACGCCAATCACCACCGCGGTGATGCTGTCGCCAGGAATGCCGAACACCAGCGCCGGCACCCAGGCGCCCGCCAGCGCCGCATTGTTGGAGGACGTGCTCTCGATGATGCCTTCCACGTGGCCGGTGCCGAACTTCTCCGGCTGCTTCGAGAACTTGCGGCTGGTGGCGTAGGACACCCAGGCGGCGATGTCCGCCCCCGCGCCGGGCAGGATGCCGATGGCGGTGCCCGTGAGGTTGCCGCGGATCTGCTGCCGCCAATAGGTCACGAACATCGCGCCCCAGCCCTTCAGCGGATTGCCGATGGAGACCTGCTTCACGTTCCAGTCGCGGGCGCCGGTGGCCATGGTGCGGATCACTTCCGACATGGCGAACAGGCCGATCATGGCGGGGATGAAGTCGATGCCGCCGAGCAACTCCGTCGAGCCGAAGGTGAAGCGCGGCAGCCCGCCCGGATTGTCGATGCCCACCTGGGCGACGAACAGGCCGAGCAGCAGCGAGATCATTCCCTTCACCGGCGATCCCGAGCCGATGAAGATGGCGCAGGCGAGCCCCAGCAGCGCCAGCCAGAAATACTCGAACGAGGAGAAGCCCAGCGCCACCTCGGCGAGCAGCGGGGCGGCGAGGATGAGGATGACCGTGCCGAACAGGCCGCCGAGCGCGGAGAACAGCACGTTGGCGCCCAGCGCGATCTCCGCCTGGCCCTTGCGGGTCATGGCGTAGCATTCCTCGGTGTAGGCGGCGGAGGCCGGCGTTCCCGGCATGCGCATGAGGGTGGAGGGGATGTCGCCGGCGAAGATCGCCATGGCCGAGCAGGCGATCATGGCGCCCACCGCCGGCAGCGGCTCCATGAAGAAGGTGATGGGCACCAGCAGCGCGATCGCCATGGTGGCCGTGAGGCCGGGGATCGCGCCGACGATCAGGCCGAAGACGGAGGCGGCGAGGATGGTGAGGATCACGTCCCACCGCAGCACCATCTCGATCCCGGCTTCCATGGCGCCCATCACAGATACCCCTCGATGAGC
This sequence comes from Xanthobacter pseudotagetidis, assembly GCF_043194795.2. Lineage (NCBI taxonomy): Bacteria > Pseudomonadati > Pseudomonadota > Alphaproteobacteria > Hyphomicrobiales > Xanthobacteraceae > Xanthobacter > Xanthobacter pseudotagetidis. The sequence continues at coordinate 1,170,452 of NZ_CM195534.1, forward strand.
CCGCGCGGCAGCGGCACCCGCAGGCCGTGAGCGAACGACCACCAGGTGACGAGCGCGGTGGCGAGCGCCACCGGCACCGCCACCTTGAGGCGCACGTTGACGATCACGAACAGGCCGGTGAGCACCAGGCTCGCCGCCAGCAAGAAGCCGAGCAGCGGCGCCAGCACCAAATAGGCGGCGGTGAGGGCGATGGTTGCGAGCGCGCGCGGCAGGGCGCCCGGCTCGCGGATCCAGGTGGCCTGGGCGAGCGGGAACGGTCCTGCCCGGACCGAGCCGAGGCAGAGGAGGAGCCCGCACGCGGCGAGCCCCGCCGCGGTGAGCGTCGGGAACACGTCCGCCCCGTACTGCTGGCCCGGGATGGGCGGGAAGGTGGAGGCGGCGGCATAGAGCGCCGCCGCGCCGACAAGGACCAGGAGGCCCACGATGAGGTCGCTGACGCGCATGGCACCGCCTCTTGCGGGTGGGGCAGGGGTGGCGGCGGCACGCTATTTCGCGAGCCCCACCTCCTTCATCACCTTGCCGAGCGAGGCATCCGCCTCGGCCATGAAGGCGCCGAAGCCGGGACCGTCCGCATATTTGCCGCCGAAGCCTCGGCTCGCCAGGAAGTCCTGGTATTCCTTGCTCTCATAGGCCTTCTTGAGCGCCGCCTGGAGCTTCGCCGAGACATCCGCCGGCAGGCCCTTGGGAGCGGCGACGCCGCGCCAGGCGCCGATTGTCCAGTCCGAGCCCGTGGCCTCCTTGAGGGTCGGGATGTTGGGCATGAGCTTGGAGCGCTCCTTGCTCATGATGGCGAGGCTCTTCACGCGGCCGGCCTCGATCAGCGAGCGCGCCTCGGGCAGCGAGCAGGTCACCACCTGGACGCCGCCGGCGACGAGGTCCTGCAGGCCCGGCGCGGCGCCGTTGGAGGGCACCCACGGCACGCTCGCCGGGTCCATCTTCAGCGACGAGAGCATGCCGGCGAGCGCGAGGTGCCAGATGCCCCCCTGGCCGGTGCCGGAGGCCTTGAACTTGCCGGGGTTCTTCTTGATGTCGTCGAGCACCTCCTGCGCCGTCTTGTAGGGCGCGTCGGTGCGCACCTGGAGGCCCGCCGGGTCCTCGTTCATCAGCGACAGGGGAGTGTAGGAGGCGGGGGTCAAGGCGGTCAGGCCGGCCCAGTGCATCATGGCGATCTCCACCGTGATGAGGCCGAGCGTGTAGCCGTCCGGCGTCGCGTCGGCGATCGCCTGGTGGCCGACAACGCCCTGGCCGCCGGTGCGGTTCACCACCGCGACGGGCTGGCCCAGGTCCCGCTCCAGCAGGGATGCGACGATGCGCGCCACCGCGTCGGTGCCGCCGCCGGCGCCCCACGGGACGATCATGGTGATGGGACGGTCGGGGTATCCGGCGGCAGACGCGGGGACGGCGAGCGCGGAAAAAGCGAGGGCGAGCCCCGCGGCAAGAAGGCGGCGCATGTGGCGTTCTCTCCCTGAGCACGGCTCTTCGGCCGAATTCTAATCGTTTTGATAAACTGTATGGTAGGGCGTAGGGGCGGTCAATCGGGTCGCTTCGCGCCTGCGAGCGGAGGTGGCGCCAAGCCGTCCCCTGCCGTAAGGTGGCGGAAAAGGCGCGAGGCGCGCCGGTCGGGTCTGGCGCTCGGCCGCAGGCGACGTACATAAGGCAACGTACGCAAGACGAGGTACGGAAGACGCGACGTCCGCATGGCGTGACGATCGCGAGGAGGAGTCCGGGAGGGCGCACGGCGCGGGATGCGGCATCGACCGCCGGCCATCCTCCCATTCGACGGGCCGGCACGGCGCCTTCATGGCAGGCGCGCGCCAGTCCTGAACGAGGCAACGAAGTCCCGGAGGCGGGGGTCGCCGGGGCGCAAGGCATGGCGAAGCGCAGTGCTCGACATCTACACGATCATCTTTCTGGCTCTGGCCGTGTTCATCTTCGTGCGGCTGCGCAGCGTGCTCGGCCAGCGCACCGGGCGCGAGCGGCCGCCGTACGATCCCTATTCCCGCGACGCGGCGCGCCCGCCGCAGCCGGCGCCGGAGAGCAACGTGGTGACGCTGCCCGAGCGCGCGCCGGCCGCGCCCGCGCCGGGCGGTGTGGAGGAGGAGGCTGCGCCCGCCGGCTTCCGCTGGGAGGGCGTGACCGAGGAGGGCACCGCCATCGCCGCGGCGCTCGACGAGATCGCCCGCCAGGAAAGCGACTTCGACGCCAAGCACTTCCTCACCGGCGCCAAGGCGGCCTACGAGATGATCGTCACCGCCTTCGCCGCCGGCGACCGCCGCCAGCTGAAGGACCTGCTCGCCAAGGACGTCTATGACGGCTTCGTCGCCGCCATCGCCGACCGCGAGAGCCGGGGCGAGACCATGGAATCGCACTTCGTCTCCATCGAGCGCGCCGAGCTGCAGGACGCCACCGTGCGCGGGCGCAACGCGCAGCTCACGGTGCGCTTCGTCTCGAAGCTGATCTCGGTGACCCGGGGACGCGACGGCTCGGTGGTTGACGGCAGCCCAGACACGGTGGCGGACGTGACCGACGTGTGGACCTTCGCCCGCGAACTCGGCGCCCGCGATCCCAACTGGAAGCTGGTGGCCACCGAAGCCGCCCAGTGAGGCGGCACGGTGAGGCGGCCGTGCCGCACGCGTCGGCCGTATCGCCATCTTGTGGCGGCGCCCGCATGCCCCGCCTTGCTCTTCCTTCGGCCGAGCCTTGCCGCGTGCGGCGCGCCGGCGCTGCGGCTCTCGGCGCGCTGGCGCTCGGCCTCTGGACGGGCTCGGCTTCGCCCGCGGCGGCTTCCCCGCCGGCGGTGGTGACGGCGCCCGCCATCGCCGGGGCGCGGCTCGCGCCGGTCGCCTATGGCGCGCTTCAGGGGTGGGGGCAGGACGACGCGGCGGCCGCCTTCGCGACCTTCCTGGAGAGCTGCGCCGCGCTCGGCCGCGCCATGCCGGAGGCCGGGCCGCGATCGGCGCCGACGCTGAAGGCTGGCCTCGCCCACGCGTGCGCCGCCGCCCGCCGGCTCGGCCCGGGCCGCCCCTTGTCCCCGCTGGCGCGGCTGTTCTTCGAGGCCAATTTCCGCCCCTTCCGCGTCATTCCGGACGGGCGCGACGAGGGCTTCTACACCGGCTATTACGAGGTGGAAGCCGAAGGCGCGCCCGCGCCCACGGACGCCTTCTCCGTGCCCGTCTACGCCCGGCCGAACGATCTCGTCATGGAAAGTCCCACCGCCAATTCTGGGCCCGTGGGCCGGCGCGTGGACGGCAAGCTCGTGCCCTATTTCGACCGCGCCGCCATCGAGGACGGGGCGCTCGCCGGCCAGGGGCTGGAGATCGTCTTCCTGAAGGACCCGGTGGACCTGTTCTTCATGCAAATTCAGGGGTCGGGCCGGGTGCGCCTGCCCGACGGGCGGGTGCTGAAGCTCAACTATGACGGCTATAACGGCCACCGCTATCTGCCCGTGGGCCGGCTCCTGATCGAGCGCGGGATCGTGCCGCGGGACGAGATGTCCATGGACCGCATCCGCGCCGTCATGGAGGCTGATCCCGAGGCCGGCCGGGCGCTCAGGCGTGAGAACCCGTCCTATGTGTTCTTCAAGGCGCTGGACCTGCCGCCGGATGCCGGGGCCATGGGCGCGCAGGGCGTGCCGCTGACGGCGGGGCGCTCCATCGCCGTGGACCGGCGCCTGCACAGCTACGGATCGCCGGTGTTCGTGGAGGCCGAGCTGCCGCTCTCGGCGCCGGGCACGGCCGAGCCGTTCCGCCATCTCATGATCGCCCAGGACACCGGCTCGGCCATCGTCGGACCGGCGCGGGCGGACATCTATTTCGGCGCCGGCCGGGAGGCCGGCTCGCGCGCCGGGCGCATCCGCCATCCCGGCGGCTTCACGCTGCTGGTGCCGCGGCTCGCCGCGCCTGCCGCCGCGGACGCGCGTCGATGAGCCGCCGCGGGCGGCGCCGGACGCTCGACGAGAAGGAGCGCGCGCTCTGGGATCAGGTGACGCGCTCGGTCACACCCCTGCGGCCGCAGGCCGTTGCGGACGCCCCGCCGCCGGAGCCCGCGCCGCCGGCTCCGGCCGAACCGCCGGCGCGGGCGGCCTCCCTCCGTCCGCTGCCCGCTCCCGTCCCCGCGCCGGCCGTGCCGCCGCTCGCGGCGCTGGAGCCGAAGGCGCGGCGCCGCCTCGCCCGCGGCGCCGCCGTGGATGCGCGGCTCGACCTGCACGGCCTCACCCAGGCCGCCGCCCACCGGCGCCTGCGCCAGTTCCTCAAGGACGCCCAGGCCAGCGGGCTGAGCGTGGTGCTCGTCATCACCGGCAAGGGCGAGCGCGGCGCCGCCATGGCCGATCTCGGGCTCGCGGAGGGCGCGCGCGGCGTGCTCAAGCGTGCGGTGCCGCTCTGGCTCGCCGAACCGGATCTGCGCGCCGTGGTGGTGGGCTTCGAGGAGGCGGGGCGCCGCCACGGTGGCGAGGGCGCGCTCTACGTGCGCATCCGCCGCCGGCCGGCATGAGCGAGACGACGTGCCCGTTCCCGAGCCCTTCCGATAACGCACTCGTGAAACAGCCGAATCGCTGCTAGAGCATGCGTTGCCCGGCTGCATCGCACGTCGAGCGGAACGCGCGTTCTCAAGCCTAAAGTCCGAGGGCGATTCACCGATCAAATTGATGCAGTTTGATCGGATCGTGCTCTCGGAGCTGGACGGCGGGCGGGTGGCTGGCGGGGAGCGGATCGTGGGGCGGGGTGCGATGCCGAGGATCGATGTCCGCCGCCGCGCGCAGCCCGGCGCCGGCGTCCCATGACTGACGGCGTCCCCTCTTCTCCGCCGCCCGCGCACGTCCGGGGCGCGGGCCGCGGCGCCATCGCCGCGCTCGGCGTGGTGCAGATCCTCGCCTGGGGATCGTCCTACTACCTGCTCTCCGTTCTCGCCCCGCCCATCGCCGCCGATACCGGCTGGCCGCTGCAATGGATCATGGGGGCCATGTCGCTCGGCCTTCTGGTGGCCGCCCTGGTGGCGCCGCGGGTCGGCACGGTCATCGGTGCGCGGGGCGGCCGGCCGGCGCTTGCCGCGGGCTGCGCGCTGCTGGCGCTTGGCCTCGCCACGCTCGGGCTGGCGCCGAACCTCGCGGTGTTCGCCCTGGGCTGGTGCCTGATGGGCGCCGGCATGGCGGCGAGCCTCTATGACGCGGCGTTCGCGGCGCTGGGACATATCCTGGGCGCCTCGGCGCGCCGCGCCATCACCGCGCTCACCCTGTGGGGCGGCTTCGCCAGCACGGTCTGCTGGCCGATCTCGGCGTTTCTGGAGACCCATCTCGGTTGGCGTGGCGCGTGCCTCGCCTATGCCGCCCTTCAGCTTTGCGTCTCCATGCCGCTGCTCTGGATCGCGCTGCCCGCGCCGTTGCCGAAGCCGGAGCCGGATGCCCGCAGGGCTGCGGCACGCACGTTCCGGCTCGACGGCGTGGACCGCACGCGCTTCCTGCTGCTGGCCGGCATCGTCACCGCCGCGGGCACCATCACCGCCATCGTCTCGGTGCAGATCCTGATGCTGCTCCAGGCGAAGGGCCTCGGGCTCGCCGCCGCGGTGGCCGCGGGCACGCTGATCGGCCCGGCCCAGGTGTTCGCCCGGCTGATCGAGCAGGCGAGCGGCGGACGGCATCACCCCCTGTGGACCATGACCGGGGCGGTGATCCTCATGGGGGTGGGCGTCGGCCTCCTGGCGCTGGGCTTTCCGGTGGTCGCGGTGGCGCTGGCGGCTTATGGCGCCGGCAACGGCATCTTCTCCATCGCCAAGGGCACGGTGCCGCTCGCGCTTCTGGGGCCCGAGCGCTATCCGGTCCTCTCGGGCCGGCTGGCCCGGCCAGCGCTGCTGTCGCAGGCGCTGGCGCCGTCCGCAGCCGCCTATCTGCTGTCGGCCGGCGGGGCGGATGCCGTGTTCGCGGCCCTTGTGGGCCTCGCCTTGGTGGCAGCGGTCCTGCTCGCCTTGCTGTGGCGGCTGCGCTGAGGATGTCCCTCAGAAGCAGGCATCGGAGGTAAGACGATAGGTGCGGCCCTCGCCCAGAAGGTGGGCCGTGAATCCGCCGGGGCCGAACAGGCCGGCGATGGCGGGGGCGGAAACCTCGAGGCCGCCGGCATAGGCGCCGAAGGCGGGCAGCACCATGCGCGCGCCGTCGGTCACGAAGCAGCGCCGCCGGAGCGCCCGCCCGCGCCGCACCACCCGGGCGACGGGGTGGAGGTGGCCGCAGATCTCGCCCGGGCCGCCTCGCGAGCCTACGCCCGGCTCGTGGCGCAGCACGAGGCCGCCGAGGTCGAGGCAGGGCGCGCAGGCGCCGCCGAGCCCGTGCGGCTCGGGGTCGTGATTGCCGGCGATCCAGAGGAAGTCGCGGCCTGCCTGGAGCGCGGCGAGCGCCGCGCGGGCCTCCGTGCCGAGGCGCTCGGCGCCCCAGCGGTCGTGCAGGCTGTCGCCCAGCGCCACCACTAGGCGCGGCTTCAGGCGCGCCACCAGGGCGGCGAGGCGGGCGAGGGTCTCGGCGGTGTCGTAGGGCGGCAGCATCTGCCCGCGCCGGGCGAAGGCGGAGCCCTTCTCCAGGTGCATGTCCGCCACCACCAGGGCCCGCTCCTCCACCAGGAACAGCGCGCCGGAGGGATCAAGCAGGGCCTCGCGGCCGCAGATCGCCTCCGAAGCGGGGCCGGCAGTGACGGGGGACGATTCGGCGCGCGCGAGCATGGCGCGGATTGTGCCCATCCGCCGGCATGGGGCAAGCGGTCCGTCGCGCGCGGCAGGCCATCGATCCGGACAGGATCAGGCCTGCGCCCACAGCATCGACAGAAGGCGCCGCAGGATGGCGTTCAGGGCTTCCGGCTGCTCCAGGGGTACGTAATGCCCGCACGCGGGAATGATCTCCAGATGTCCCCGGGGCGCGGCGGCGGCCTGGATCGCGCTGGTCCTCGGGCCGGGAGCCGTATCCTCGGCGCCGGAGATCACAACCACCGGGCCGGGGATGCGTTCCAGGATGCGATGCCGGCTCGGCCGCGCGTGGAAGGCCCGGATGCCGCGCGCGATATCGTCCGGGGCCTGGCGCAGAAAGGTTTGCCTTGCCGTCTCGCGCGCCGCCCCGTTCGAGAACAGGGGCGACCAGAATTGGTCCCACGCCGCCTCCATGCCGTGCCGCGCCAGCGTGTCCAGCGCATGCTGGCGCAGGGCCGGGTCCGGCGCACGCTGTGCCTTGGTGCCGATGAGAACCAGGGCGGCGACCCTGTCGGGTGCGGCGGCAGCCACCTCAAGCGCGCACGATCCCCCGACCGAGCAGCCGACCACGACCAGGCGTTCTTGCGTCGCCTCGCCAAGGGCGGACGCCGCCCAGTCCTGCACGCCCTCGCCGCGGCGATAGAGGGCCGGCGTGTGGCTCGCGCCCGGGAGCAAATCGCGCTGGCCGTCCCACATGGTGCCGTCGAGGGGCAGCGCGTGCAGGAACAGGAGGCCGATATCTCGTCTTGCACCCATTGAGGGCACCGTGGCATGGCCGCAGCGGCGAAGCCACAGCCTACCGCGTCGCGCAGTGGCCCCGCTCCCGCTTCAGAACCGCTCCGGCACAACGTGGCGGGGCGCGAATCGGTCCTCGTAGCCGTGGTCCTTGCCGCGCTTGGGCAGCTTCACCTTCTCGCGCTTCACCTCGGTGTAGGGAATCTGTGAGAGCAGGTGGGAGATGATGTTGAGGCGGGTACGCTTCTTGTCGTCCGAGAAGACGACATGCCAGGGCGCCCACTCGGTGTCCGTGGCGGCGATCATCTCGGACCGCGCGCGGGAATAGTCGCTCCAGCGGGCATAGGATTCCACGTCCATGGGCGAGAGCTTCCAGACCTTGCGCGGATCGTCGATGCGGCTCTCCATGCGTTTGGTCTGCTCGTCCTGCGACACCTCCAGCCAGTATTTGAGGAGGATGACGCCCGATTCGACGATGGCGCGCTCCACCAGCGGCGTCGCCAGGAGGAATTTCTCCGCCTGCTCGTCGGTGCAGAAGCCCATGACGCGCTCGACCCCGGCCCGGTTGTACCAGGAGCGGTCGAAGATCATGATCTCGCCCGCCGCCGGCAGATGCGGGATGTAGCGCTGGATGAACATCTGCGACTTTTCCCGCTCGGTAGGCGGGGGCAGCGCCACGACGCGGAAGATGCGCGGGCTCACACGCTCCATGATGGCCTTGATGACGCCGCCCTTGCCGGCGCCGTCGCGGCCCTCGAACAGGATGCAGACCTTGGCGCCGGTCTCCTTGGCCCAGAGCTGGAGCTGCACCAGCTCTGCGTGGAGCTTCTTCAGCTTGCGCTCGTAGTCCTTGCGCTTGAGCGGCTCGGCGGCCATGGCGGTCCTCCTCTCGGTTTTTTGCTCCGGCGTGTTCTTATGTGCCGTGAACATGCGGCGCGCGCCGTTCGGGTCGGCTGGCGCGCTCAGGCCCAGCTGAGGAAGAAGCCCACGTCGCCCGGCATGCCGTTCGGCCAGTCGACGATCATGGCCTTGAGCTTGTAGTGGGCCGGGCGCAGGTGGTCGCGCCACAGCTCGAACGCCTGGCGCGGACGGCCGGTCAGCGTGTCGGGCCAGCCTTCCTCGGCATTGTTGATGGCGCGGCCCTTGTCCGTGCAGAGCAGGTTGGGAAAGCGCATCACCATGATCTCGGTCTCCCCGCGCTGGGCGGCGAGACGCATCTTGGTCACGAGGTTCTGCGCGATCTCGTGCAGGCGCTCCGGGGTGAGGTCGATGGGCTCGGACAAGGTCTTGATGAGCTCCTGGCGGGCCCTGTCCGCCTGGTCCATGGCGGCGAGCTCCGTGTTGAGCTTCGCCCGCTCCAGCTCGTCCATGTAGGAGCGCAGGTCGTCGGCGGACATGAAGGTCTCGTCTGCCAGCGTGTCCGCGGCCTTGGTCTTCGCAGCGTCCGTCATGGGTCTACTCCCTTGGGCGTCGGTCGCCCCCACGGGGCAGGATTTCGGTCTGGCGTCGATCTGATCCCGGTGCGGACTGCGGCGGCGTCACCCGCCGCGATCCGGTTCTCCTCCACTCACCGCAGCGCGCGGCAGGATTCCTTGTGCCAGATCAAGAATGTGGGCCCGGCGCCGACGGCTCGGCTGCCAACCCTCCCGGCGGCGGTACCTTGGGGCGCGCGCCGGGCCGCAGCCGCTCGCGGATCGCCTGGAACATCACGTAGAGCGGCGGGATGACGAAGATGCCCAGCACCGAGGCGGCGATCATGCCGCCGAAGACGGGCGTGCCCACGTTCTGCCGCGCCATCTGCGCCGCCCCGGTCGCCACCACCAGCGGCAGCAGGCCGAGGATGAAGGCGAGCGAAGTCATCATCACCGGGCGGAACCTGAGGCGCGCGCCCTCGGTGGCGGCGTCGAGCAGCGGCTCGCCGGCCTCGCGCCGCTCCTTGGCGAACTCGACGATCAGGATGCCGTTCTTCGCCGCGAGGCCGATCAGCACGATCATGCCGATCTGCCCGTAGAGGTCGAGCGTCAGCCCGGCCATCAGGATCGCGGCGAACGCGCCGACCATGCCCACCGTCACCGACAGCAGCACCGGCACCGGGATCGACCAGCTCTCGTAGAGCGCCACCAGGAACAGGAAGGCGAACAGCACCGCGAAGGCGAGGATGATGCCGGTCTTGCCCTCGGCCCGCTTTTCCTGGAACGAGGTGTCGGTCCAGGCGCCGGAGAAGCCCTGGGGCAGGGTCTTGGCCGCCACCTGCTCCATGGCGTTCAGCGCCTGGCCGGAGGACACGCCCTCCGCGGGCGCGCCCTGCACCGTCACCGCGCGCTTGTTGTTGTAGCGGATGAGCGCGGGCGGGCCGACCTCCACCTTCACCTCCACGAACGAGCGCAGCGGGATCATCTCGCCCTTATTGTTGCGCACGTGGATGCGGTAGACGTCGTCGACGCTCTTCCTGTCCTCGCCCTCCGACTGCACCTGCACCTGCCAGGTGCGGCCGAACAGGTTCATGTCGTTGACGTAGAGCCCGCCGAGCGAGGTCTGGAGCGCCTGGAACACGTCGCTCAGCGGTACGCCGAGCACCTGCGCCTTCTCCCGGTCGATGTCGAGGAAGAGCGAGGGGTTGGAGGCCGAGTAGGTGGAGAAGACGCGCGAGAGCTGCGGGTCCTGGTTGGCGGCGATGATGAGGCCGCGCAGCACCTGGGCCAGCACCTTGGGATCGCCCGCGCGCAGGTCCTGGAGCACGTACGCGAAGCCGCCGCCGGTGCCGAGCCCGACGATGGGCGGCGGCGCCAGCGGCACCACCGTGCCGCCCGGGATCTGGCGCATCTTCGCACCGAGCCGGTCGATGATGGCGGCGGCCCCGTTCTCCACCCCTTCGCGATCCTCGAACGGCTTCAGCGTGACGACGATGAAGCCGGCATTGGGCTGGGAGTAGTTGTCGATGAAGTTGAGGCCGATCACCGAGGTGTAGTCCTCGATCGTATGCTCCTGCTTGAGCACCGCCTCGGCCTTGCGGATCACCTCCTCGGTGCGGCCCACCGAGGCGCCGCCGGGAAGCTGGACCACCACGAAGAAGGCGCCCTGGTCGTCCTCCGGCAGGAAGCCCGTGGGCGTCGCCTTGGAGAGCGCGAGGATGCCGCCCGAGGCGACAACGACCGCGATCAGCCCGAACAGCGACCAGCGCACCAGGCGCCCGACGATGGCGCCGTAGCCGTCGCGCACCCGGTCGATGAACCGCATGACGTAGCCGATCGGCCCCTTGCGCGGCCCGTGGGTGGGCTTCAGCAGGATCGCGCAGAGCGCGGGCGAGAGCGTCAGCGCGTTGATCGCCGACAGGAACATGGCCACCGCCACCGTGATCGCGAACTGCCGGAACAGCTCGCCCGAGATGCCGGGGATGAAGGCCACCGGCACGAACACCGAGAGCAGCACCAGGGTGATGGCGATGATGGGGGCGGTGATCTCGGCCATCGCCTTCTTGGTGGCGTCGGCGGGCGAGAGCTCGGGATGCTCCTCCATCACCCGCTCGACGTTCTCCACCACCACGATGGCATCGTCCACGACGATGCCGATGGCGAGCACGATGGCGAGCAGCGACACGGTGTTGGCCGAATAGCCGATGGCGTTCAGCACGATGAAGGTGCCGATCAGGCTCACCGGCACCGCCAGCGTCGGGATCAGGGTAGCGCGGAACGAGCCGAGGAAGAGGTAGACCACCAGCACCACCAGGATGAAGGCTTCGATGAGGGTCTTCTGCACCTCGTGGATGGTCTCGGTGACGAACATGGTGGGGTCGTAGGTGACCTTCCACTCCATGTCCTCGGGGAAGGCCTTCGCCAGCTCCGCCATGCGCGCGCGGATGGCGGTGATGGTGGTGATGGCATTGGCGCCGGGCGACTGGTAGAGCGCCAGCACCGCCGCCGGCCCGCCGTTGAACAGCGTCTCGCGGTCGAGGTTGGCCGCGCCCAGCTCCAGCCGCGCCACGTCGCCGAGCCGGAGCACCGAGCCGTCCGGATTGGTGCGCAGCACGATGTCCTCGAACTCCTTCACCGTGGAGAGCCGGCCCTTGGTGCGCAGGTTGAGCTGCAATTGCTGGTCGTCGGAGACCGGCCGGGCGCCGATGCGGCCCACGGCCGCCTGCACGTTCTGGGCGCGGATGGCGTCGACGATGTCGCCGGTGGTGAGGTTGAGGCCGGTCAGGCGGTCGGTCTTCACCCAGGCGCGCATGGCGTAGTCCTGGGGACCCCAGAGCGAGGCATCGCCAACGCCCGGGATGCTCTTCAGCTCGTCGAGGATGTTGATGGTGACGTAGTTGGAGAGGTAGAGCGGGTCCTTCGTCGCCTTGGGCGAGTAGACGGCGAGCACGCCGAGCAGGGCGGAGGACTTCTTCTTCACCGTCACGCCCTGGCGCTTCACATCCTCCGGCAGCTTGGAGAGCGCCACCTGGACGCGGTTGTTCATGTTGACGGTGTTGATGTCCGGGTCGGTGCCGAGCTCGAACGAGCCGGTGAGCGTGTAGGACCCGTCGTCGCCGGAGACGCTCTTCATGTAGATGAGCTTGTCCACGCCCACCACCTGCGCCTCGATGGGCTGAGCGACGGTGGAATCCACCACCTCGGCGGAGGCGCCGGGGAAGACCGTGGTCACCGAGACCTGCGGCGGGATGATGTCGGGATACTGCGAGATCGGGATCGCCATCAGCGACAGCGCGCCGGCGATCACGGTGACGATGGCGATGACGATCGCGAGGCGTGGGCGATCGACGAAGACCGACGAGAGCATGGGGTCAGCCCCCGCTCGCGAGGCCGGCGGCGGGGGTGGCGCGCACCGCGGCGCCGGGCCTCAGCTGCTCGAAGCCGTCCACCACCACCTGCTCGCCGGCCTTCAGGCCCTCCTCGACGACCACGTTCGCGCCCACCGCCCCGCCGGGCCTGATGCGCCGCGTCACCGCCTTGCCGTCCTCGACCACGAATACATAGAGGCCTCCCTGGTCGGCGATCAGCGCCGCCTGGGGGATGACGATCTTCTCGTCCGGCTTTCCGGACTTCAGTTCCACCCGCACCAGCTGGCCGTCGATGAGCGAGCCCTTCGGATTGGCGACGTCGGCGCGCATGATCACGGTGTCGGTGGAGCGGCTCACGCTCACGTCGACGAAGTTGATGCGGCCGACCTCGGGATAGACCGTGCCGTCCGAGAACTTGATGCGGACCTCCACGTTTGTGAGGTCCACCTTGCCCTCCTCCTTTTGCGCTTCCAGATAGTCGCGCTGGCTGACGGGGAAGGTGACGTACATGGGATTCTCGCTCACCACGGTGGCGAGCACGCCCGATTCGGGGCCGATGATATGGCCCTTGGTGAAGGCGGTGCGGCCGATCTTGCCGGTGATGGGCGAGACGATGTCGGTGTAGCCGAGATTGATCTGCGCTGTCTTCAGGTGCGCCTCGGCGGTGAGCAGCTGGCCCTTGGCGGAGGCCTCGGCGGCGATCGCCTGGTCGCGGGCGACCACGGTGCCGGCATTCTTCGCCAGCAGCTCGTCGGCACGCTCGCGCTGGATCTTGGCCAGTTCCAGGGCGGCCTTCGCCCGCTCCACCTCGCCCTGGGCGTTCTCCACGTCGGCCTGGAACAGCGGCTTCTCGATGCGGTAGAGCGGGGCGCCCTCCTTCACCGTCTCGCCTTCCTTGAACAGCACCGCCTCCAGCATGCCCTTCACGCGGGCGCGGATCTCTACCCGCTCCGGGGCTTCCACGCGGCCGACGAATTCCAGCGCCTCGCTCACCGGCTTCAGCTGCGCCTGGGCGACGCTCACGGGAATGGCGGGCGCGGCGGCCGGCGCCGGATCGGCCGCGCGGGCCGCCGGCATGGCGCTGGCCGAGGCCAGGAGAAGCGCCATCAGGAGAGCGCGAGGGAACGGCATGCGGGCGCGCCCGCCCGTGGTGATCGACTCGCGACGCATGCTCGCCTCCCAGGCCTTCAAGGCCCTTTACCGATGTCCGGGCAGCCGTCAGAGAGGGGCTGGCATTAGTTTAATTTTACGCGCACTTGGTGTGGCGGAAAAGCTGTGGCTCGGGCGCGGCCATGGGCATCCACAAGCGCGACCGTCCTTGCGGCAGGCCTCAGTCCTTCGTCCAGCGGGCGGCCGCGGCGTCGTCGCTGTCCTTGGCGGCGACCCAGTCGCCGGCACTCCCGCGCTCCTCCTTCTTCCAGAAGGGAGCGTTGGTCTTGAGCCAGTCCATGAGGAAGGACGCCGCCGCGAACGCCGCCTCGCGGTGCGCGGAGGCCGTTACCACCAGCACGATCGGCTCGCCGGGCAGGATGCGCCCGTGGCGGTGGACGATGACGGCGCCGGCGAGCGGCCAGCGGGCCCGCGCCTCGTCGAGATGTCGCGCCATCTCCGCCTCAGCCATGCCGGGATAGTGCTCCAATACCAAAGCGGTGAGCGGAGCGCCGGCCGCGTCGGGATCGGCGCGGCACAGGCCGGTGAAGGTGACGAGCGCGCCCACGTCCGCGCGGCCGTCCGACAGGCGCGCGGCTTCCGCGCCCGCATCGAAGACCTCGGCCTGCACGCGCACCTCGAACATGGCGCTCAGCCTCCCGTCATGGGCGGGAAGAAGGCGATCTCCCTCACCCCGGCGATCGGCGCGTCCGGCTTCACGTGGCGGCGGTCGAGAGCGGCGCGCACCACCGCCGGGTTCTGGAACGCATGGGCATGGGCTTCGTCCTTCGCCGCCAGCCAGCGGGCGAGGTCGGCCACCGTGACCACCTCGGCCGGCGGCTCCACCGTCTCCTCGGCGTGGCCGACGCGCTCGCGCAGCCAGGCGAAATAGAGGACCTTCACGGCCTGTCTCCCACCAGATGGCGCGCCCCCGCCCGGAAATAGTCATAGCCGGTATAGAGCGTCAGCACCGCCGAGACCCACAGCAGCGTCAGGCCCAAAAGCGAGACGCCGGGCAGCACCTTCTCGCCCGCCGGCCCGGCGATCAGGACGCCTACGGCGACCAGCTGGAGCGTTGTCTTCCACTTGGCGAGCCGGGAGACCGGCACCGAGACGCGCAGCTCAGCCAGGAACTCGCGCAGGCCGGAGACCAGGATCTCGCGGCACAGGATGACGATGGCGGCCCACAGCGACCAGCCGCGGATGGTGCCGTCGGAGGCCAGCATCAGCAGGCAGGTGGAGACCAGGAGCTTGTCGGCGATCGGGTCCAGCATCCGGCCGATGGCGGATTGCTGCGACCAGGCGCGGGCGAGGTAGCCGTCGAAGAAGTCGGTGATGGCGGCGGCGATGAACAGCGCCAGCGCCACCCAGCGCAGCCACAGGCCGCCCTGGAGGATGTCAGACCAGAACAGGCACCCGGCGACCACCGGCACCGCCACGCAGCGCCCGTAGGTCAAGAGGTTCGGCAGCGAGAACGCATGGCCGCGCGCGGCTGGGCTGGCGTTCGCGGGAGCGGGGCGGGTGGCGGCGTCGGCCATGGGATCACTCTTCCTCGGGGCCGCAGGACGGCGGCACCCGGACTTGTCCCCTCTTCCTTGGTCGGCTCCGGCGCCCCCGTCAAGGAACGAGGCTGGGAGCGGGGGCTTCAGGGCCGCCCGTGGAAGTAGTCATAGACCGCCTGCGCGGTCGAGGCGTTGATGCCGTCCACCTGCCCGAGGTCGGCGAGGGAGGCGCGCTCGATCGCCTTCAGCGTGCCGAAATGGCGCAGCAGCGCGCGCTTCCGGGTTGGCCCGACGCCGGGAATGGCCTGAAGCCCCGCCTCGGTGATGTCCTTCTTGCGCCGCGCCCGGTGCGAGCCGATGGCGAAGCGGTGCGCCTCGTCGCGCAGCCGCTGGATGAAATAGAGCACCGGGTCGCGCGGTTCCATGCGGAAGGGTGTCTTGCCGGGAAGGAAAAACTGCTCGCGCCCCGCCTCGCGGTCGAGCCCCTTGGCGATGCCCACCAGGGGCACGCTGGTGATTCGCAGCTCCTCCAGCACCTGCCGGGCGGCGTTGAGCTGCCCGAGCCCGCCGTCTATCAGCACCAGATCCGGCCAGGGCGGGGTGTCGGCGATGGCGGCGGTATCCTCCTCCTCGGCGGCCCCCGGGCCGATATCCTCGTCGGGCGGCGGCATGTCGGCGGAGGTCCCGCCTTTTTGCAATCCACCCTCTCCCCTTGTGGGGGAGGGCAGGGCGGGGTGTGTCACTCCCTCTTCGGCCTCGGCCATATCTCTTGCGGGGGGCGACCCCTCCCCTAATCCCTCTCCCACAAGGGGGGAGGGCGCAGACCCTGCCTCCCCCCGCGGCGCCTCCTTCAGCAGGCGCGAGAAGCGACGGCGCAGCACCTCGCGCATCATGCCGAAATCGTCGCCAGGGGTGAGGTCGGTCGAGCGGATGTTGAACTTGCGGTACTGCCCCTTGGCGAAGCCCTCCGGGCCGGCGACGATCATGCCGCCCACCGCGTTGGTGCCCATGATGTGGGAATTGTCGTAGACCTCGATCCGCCGCGGCGGCGCCGCAAGGCAGAACGCCTTGCCCACGCCCTCCATGAGCTTGGTCTGGGTCGCGCTCTCGGCCAGCGTCCGGGCCAGCGCCTCGCGGGCGTTCTGGAGCGCGTGGTCGACGAGGTCGCGCTTCTCGCCGCGCTTGGGCGCCGCGATCTCCACCTTGAAGCCGGCCTTCTCGGACAGCGCCTCGGCGATCAGGTCCTGCTCCTCCACCGCGTGCGAGAGCAGGATCAGGCGCGGCGCCGGCTTGTCCTCGTAGAACTGGGACAGGAAGGCGCCCAGCACCTCGGCCTCGGACAGCGAGCGGTCGGCGCGCGGATAGTAGGCGCGGTTGCCCCAGTTCTGGCCGGTGCGGAAGAAGAACACCTCGATGCAGGTGGCGCCCCCCTGCTGGGTGGCGGCGAACACGTCCGCCTCCTCCACCCCGCGCGGGTTGATGCCCTGCGAGCCCTGGACCGCCGAGAGCGCGGCGAGCCGGTCGCGCAGCCGCGCCGCGCGCTCGAACTCGAGTTCCTGGGAGGCGGCATCCATCTCCCGCGCCAGTTCCTCCTTCACCGCCTTGGAGCGGCCAGAGAGGAAGGCGCGCGCCTCGCGCACCAGCTCCTTGTAGTCCTCATGGCCGATCTCGCCCGTGCAGGGGCCGGCGCAGCGCTTGATCTGGTAGAGCAGGCAGGGCCGGGTGCGGTTCTCGTAATAGCTGTCCGAGCACGAGCGCAGGAGGAACGCGCGCTGGAGCGCGTTGATGGTCCGGTCCACCGCCCAGACGCTGGCGAACGGGCCGTAATAATCCCCCGGCCGTGAGCGCGCGCCGCGGTGCTTGAGGATCTGCGGCGACAGGTGGTCGGCGGTGATGAGGATGTAGGGGAAGGACTTGTCGTCCCGCAGCAGCACGTTGAAGCGCGGCTTCAGCTGCTTGATGAGGTTCGCCTCCAGCAGCAGCGCCTCGGGCTCCGTGCGGGTGGAGACGAACTCCATGGCGACGGTGGCCGCGATCATGCGGGCGATGCGGTTGGTGTGGCCGACCGGGCGGGTGTAGCTCAGTACCCGCTTCCTGATGCTTTTCGCCTTGCCCACATAGAGCACCTGCCCGGCGCGATCGATCATGCGGTAGACGCCGGGCCCGGCGGGCGCATGCTTCGCCGCCTTGACGATGGCGTCGCGGCCGGTGGCGAGGCTCTCCGCCGCGGGAGCCTCTTCTTCCGCCGGTGCGGCCTCTTGCGCGGGGGCGCCGGCAGCAGCGGCGTCCTGGGCCATCACGGTCGGGTCTAGGGCGATCTCGGGCGGGTCTGTTGGGCGGCGGCCGTTCATGGGCGCAAGTTAGGCATTGACCGCGCCGAGAGCCAGGGGGCGGGCGTCGTCTGTCGTCGTTGACAACTAGACGCGGTGGCTGGGAGTGGAGGTATCCACGTCATGGGGCCGCCGTCGTCCGGCTTCGTTTCAGGCCGTGTTCGGCCCGCGCGGCGTGGGCTTCGGCGGTCGCGTCCTCAGAGGCGGCGTGAACGATCGCTTCTGATACGGCGGCCGGGCGCCTGTCCTACCTGCTGTGCGCCGGGAGCCGGGCGAGCGCGTCCTCGGCCAGGCGCGCGACGAGATCGCCCGCGCCCATGCCCTCGTATCGCCTGGAGAGGGCGGCGGCCTGGCCGGCCCAGAGGTTGGTGAAGTCGGCGGCGCCCGCCGCCTCCGCCTTGGCCTTCAGCGGCGCCAGCGCGCCGCCGGCCAGCGGGAAGGCGGGCGCGTCCGCGCTCATGGGGCCGACCTCCCGCATCACCCGGTTCATGAGCCCGCGCGCCGGCCGGCCGGTGAACAGGTTGGTGAGCGCGGTCGCGTCGTCGCGCGCCGCGCGCAGGGCCGCCCGGTGAACCTCCGGGGTGCTGGCCTCGCGCGTGAGCAGGAAGGCGGAGCCGATCTGCACCGCGCTCGCGCCCAGCACCAGAGCGGCGGCTATGCCACGCCCGTCGGCGATGCCGCCCGCCGCGATCACGGGCACCGGCACCGCATCCGCCACCTGTGGCACCAGCGCGAAGGTGCCCGGCTGGCGCGCCATGGCTTCTTCCACATCGGCATCGAGGAAGGTGGCGCGGTGGCCGCCGGCTTCCAGCCCCATGGCGATCACCGCGTCGCAGCCCTGATCGGCAAGAAAGCGGGCCTCGGCCACGGTGGTGGCGGCCGAGATCACCTTGGCGCCGGTCGTCTTCACCCGGTCGAGCAGGGATGGCTCGGGCAGGCCGAAATGGAAGCTCACCACCTCCGGCCGCAGGCGCTCCACCACCGCGCAGAAATCGGCATCGAAGGGCGTGCGTCCGCCGGGCGGCGGGGCAAGCTCCGGGTCGAGCCCCAGCTCCACATAATAAGGCGCGAGCCGTGCTCGCCAGGCGAGCATGGCAACGGGGTCGGGCGCGGGCGGGCGGTGGGCGAAGAAATTGGCGTTGACCGGCCCGGAGGCGCCCGCGCGCACCTGGCGCAGGGCCGCCTCGAACCGGGCGAGATCGTACATGGTGCAGGGCAGGGCGCCGAGCCCGCCGGCCTGCGTCACCGCGATCGCCAGCTCCGGGGTGCCGGGTCCCGCCAGCGGCCCGAGCAGGATCGGCAGGCCGATGCCGAACAGGTCGAGCAGCCGGCGATCCGGCCACGCGGCGGCGGAGGATGGGGAAGCGGACATGGCGCGTCTCCTCGGGCGCGTTCGCCCAGGCCGCGGGATCGCGGGGCGGTGGCACCTTGTGGGCGCCTGGCAGGCGTGCAATATTTCTCAATAGAGAATAAAAATCAAATATCATTCTCCAATTTGGAACTCGACCGTGGATCTCTCCAGCCTTGACGTGTTCCGCGCCGTGGCCGCGGCCGGCAGCGTCACCCGCGCCGCCGCGGCGCTCGACCGCGCACCGTCCAACGTCACGACGCGCATCCGTTCGCTGGAGGATGACCTCGGCGCGGCGCTGTTCCTGCGCGACGGCAAGCGCATGACGCTGACCGCCGAGGGCGAGACCTTCCTCGGCTTCGCGCTCCGCCTGCTGGCGCTCGAAGCGGAGGCGCGGAGCGCGGTGCGGCCCGGCGTTCCCGCCGGCCGGCTGCGGCTCGGCGCCATGGAGAGCACGGCGGCGAGCCGGCTTCCGGCGCCGCTGGCGCGCTACCATGCGGCCTATCCCGATGTGGCGCTGGAGCTCGTCACCGGAACCAGCCGCGATCTCGCGGCCCGGGTGCGCGAGCACGATCTCGACTGCGCCCTGATTGCCGCGCTGCCGGGAGAGGAGGGCGCCACAGGTCTCGACCCCGCGCTGGAAGCGGCGCCGGTATTCGCGGAGGACCTGCTGCTGGTGGCGCCGCCGGGGCATGGCGCGATCACCGGTCCGGACGACGTCGGGCCCGACACCCTCGCCGTCTTGCCGGCGGGCTGCACCTATCGGGCGCTGGCCGAGGCCTGGCTTCAGGGTGGGCGGGCCGGCCGGAGGCCGCTGCGACGCATGGAGCTTGCATCCTACGACGCCATGCTGGCCTGCGTCGCCGCGGGCGTGGCAGTCGCGGCAGTGCCGGCCTCGGTGCTCGATCTGCGGCCGGGGCTGGCCGGCCTCGTCACCGCGCCCATCGCCCGCCTGCCGACGCTGCTGATCCGCCGGAAAGGCTACCGCTCGGCCGCCTTCGAGGCGCTGAAGGCGATGCTCGCCCCGTCGCATCAGCAAGCGTGATGGCTCCATCAGGGGAAATCGCTGTCCTTCGTTCTGCCTACCATTTAAGCAGCGCGGGCAGGTCCCGCGTCCCGCGGCCTGCTGTTCCGGAACAGCTTATGCAGCGCCGCGTCCTCCTCGGCCTTCTTCTGGGCTTCTGCGGCGTCGTCATGTTCGGCGTCACCTTGCCCATGACGCGCCTCGCCCTCGACGATCTCGGCCCCTGGTTCATCTCCTTCGGGCGGGCCACCATCGGCGGCGTGCTCGCGGTGACGCTCGTCATCGTCATGGGCCGGCCGGTGCCGCTGCGCGGGCGCACGCTCGTCGATCTCCTGGTCGCCACCGTGGCCCTGGTGTTCATATTCCCGCTGCTGATGGCCGTGGCCACGCAGACCGTGCCGGCCTCGCACGGCGGCGTGGTGCTGGGGCTGCTGCCGCTCACCACCGCGATCGCCGCCATGCTGTTCGCGGGCGAGCGCCCGAGCCTCGGCCTGATCGGCGCCAGCGCGACCGGGGCCGCCCTGATCGCCACCTTCGCGCTGCGCAACGGCGCTGGCGCCGGCCTCGGCTATGGCGACGGTCTCCTGGTGCTCGCGGTGATCGCCTGCAGCTGCGGCTACGCCGTTGCCGGACGGCTCGCGCGCACCATGACCGGATGGGAGGTGATCTGCTTCATGCTGATCCTGGCGCTGCCGGTGAACCTCATCGGCGCGCTGGCGACCTTCCCGGCGCGTGTGGAGGCGGTGGCGCCGGCCTCCTGGGCGGCGCTCGCCTATCTCGGCGTGATCAGCCAGTTCGTGGGCTTCTTCTTCTGGAACGCCGGCCTCGCCATGGGCGGCATCGCCCGCGTCGGCCAGGTCCAGCTGCTCCAGACCTTCGTCACCGTGGGCCTCGCCTGGCCCATCAACGGCGAGGTGCCGACCCTGGAAACGGTCGGCTTCGCCGTCGCCGTGGTGGCGGTGGTCGCCTTCGCCCAGCGGGCGGGACGAAAGCGGGACGCCAGGTGAAACGGCCCCCAGCGGGGCCGTCGGATCGTGCTCTAACTTACGGATAGAGAACGCGTTATCCAGGCTAGCCCTGGATCAGGTCGAAATCGGCGATGCCGCGGGTGGCGGCGCGGATTTCGTCCAGGAGCTTCAGGCGGTTCTCGCGCAGGGCGGCCTCCTTGTCGTTCACCGTCACGGCGTCGAAGAAGGCATCCACCGGGGCGCGCAGGTCGGAAAGCGCGGTCATGGCGGCCGCGAAGTCCTCCGCCGCCACGGCCTTCTTCACGCGCGCCTTCACGTCCTCGATGGCGGCGGCGAGGTGCTCCTCGGCCGGCTCCTTCAGCAGCGCGGCATTGGTGGGGCCGGTGAAGGCGCGGCCGTCCTTCTTCTCCTCGATGCGCAGGATGTTCACCGCGCGGCGATAGCCGGCCAGCAGGGTCTTCCCGTCCTCGGTGTCGAGGAAGCGCCCGAGCGCCTCCACCCGGCGGACCACCAGCAGCAGGTCGTCCTGCCCTTCGAGGGCGAACACGGCATCCACGAGGTCGTGCCGCGCGCCGCGGTCGCGGAGATAGACTTTGAGGCGGTCGGCGAAGAAGGAGAGGAGGTCGGCCAACGTCTCGAAGGTTTTATTTTTCTGATTGGATGCGCTCTCGAAATAGACACGCATGTCCATCGATCCGCCGTGACGATGGTAGTGTTGTTCAAAGCTAACGAGACAGACCTCACGAAGGTCGACCCGCAGCCCATTCTCCAGCACAATCCTAATAACCCCCAGCGCCGCCCGGCGCAGCGCATAGGGGTCCTTGCTCCCGGTGGGCTTCTCGTCGATCGCCCAGAAGCCCACCAACGTGTCGATCTTGTCCGCCAACGCCACGGCCACAGAGACCGGCGCCGTGGGCACGCGGTCGTTCGGACCTTGGGGCTTGTAATGGTCCTCGCAGGCGGCGGCGACCTCGGGGGGCAGCTTCTCGCCTTCGGCGTAATAGCGGCCCATGAGGCCCTGCAGCTCGGGGAACTCGCCCACCACCTCCGTAAGCAGGTCCGCCTTGGCAAGGCGCGCGGCCGAAGAGACGTCCGAGATGTTCGCTTTCACCACGCCGGACTCGACGAGTTGAACCGCCAGCCGCTCGATGCGCGCAATGCGCTCGGCCTGTGAGCCAAGCTTCTCGTGGAACGTTATTGACTTGAACTTCTCAAGCCGGCTGTCGAGCTTGTGCGCCCGGTCGGTGTCCCAGAAGAACTTCGCGTCGGACAGCCGCGCCCGGATCACGCGCTCGTTGCCGGCGACGATGGCCCTGCCGCCGTCCGAGGCCACGAGGTTCGAGATCAGGAGGAAGCGGTTGGCGAGGCGGCCGGTTTCGGGGTTCCGCAGCACGAAGCACTTCTGGTTGGCGCGGATGGTGGCGCGGATCACCTCGTCGGGGATGTCGAGGAAGCGCTCCTCGAACGCGCCCATGAGCACCACCGGCCATTCCACGAGGCCGCACACCTCTTCCAGCAGGCCCTCGTCCTCCACCAGTTCCAGGCCGGCGGCGAGCGCCAGGTCCTTGGCGTCGTTGAGGATGATCTGCTTGCGGCGCTCGCGGTCGGCCACCACCTTGGCGGCCTCCAGCTTCGCCATCCAGTCGTCGAGCCGCTTCACCGTGAAGGGCGTTGGCGCCATGAAGCGGTGACCGCGCGTGACGTTGGAGGCCTCGATGCCGTCCACCTCGAACCGCACC
The DNA here is from genome assembly GCF_043194795.2 of Xanthobacter pseudotagetidis. Classification (NCBI taxonomy): domain Bacteria; kingdom Pseudomonadati; phylum Pseudomonadota; class Alphaproteobacteria; order Hyphomicrobiales; family Xanthobacteraceae; genus Xanthobacter; species Xanthobacter pseudotagetidis. Next base: position 1,192,750 of record NZ_CM195534.1, read on the forward strand.
ACCTCCGGCTCGTCCCCCTCGGCGCCGAAGGTGGCGACGATGGAATGGAGCGGGCGCACCCAGCGCAGGGTGCCGGAGCCCCAGCGCATGGATTTCGGCCAGGGGAAGCGGCGGATGATGTCCGGCACGATCTCGGCGATCACGTCCGGTGTCGGCAGGCCCTTCTTCTCGATCACGGCGACATAGAAGTCGCCCTTCTTCGGGTCGCTCTGGATCGTCGCCTGATCGATGGAGGCGAGCCCCGCGCTCTTCAGGAAGCCCTGGAGCGCGCCTTCCGGCGCGCCGACGCGCGGGCCCTTCTTCTCTTCCTTCTGGTCCGCCTGCCGGCCCGGCAGGCCGTGCACCGAGAGCGCGAGCCGGCGCGGCGTCACGAACGCCTTGGCGCCCTCATAGATGAGGCCGCGCTCCACCAGCGCGTCGGTGACGAGCTTCTTGAGCGCCTCCGCCGCCTGCGCCTGCATGCGGGCGGGGATTTCCTCGGAGAAGAGTTCAAGCAGGAGGTCGGGCATGGGGATTTATTCTGTTCCCGAGAGAATGTTCAGGACGCCGCGCGTGGTGGCGGCCGAGCTGCGGGGAGCGCCGCTCATGCCGCCGCCCTTCCGCCCGCCTCGGTCTTCAGCCAGGCTGCGCCGCAGGCTTTCGCCAGCTCGCGCACCTTGAGGATGTAGCTCTGGCGCTCGGTGACGGAGATGACGCCGCGCGCATCGAGCAGGTTGAAGACGTGCGAGGCCTTGATGCACTGGTCGTAGGCCGGCAGCACCATGTCGTGCCGCTCGCCCTTGTCGCCGAAGGCGAGGTACTTCTGGCAGGCGGCCTCGGCCATGCGGAACTGCTCGAACAGCATGTCGGTGTCCGCCGCCTCGAAATTGTGCCGGGAATATTCCTGCTCTGCCTGGAGGAAGACGTCGCCATAGGTGGTCTTCTCAGACCCCTCGCGGCCGTTGAAGTTCAGGTCGTAGACGTTCTCCACCCCCTGAACGTACATGGCGAGGCGCTCCAGGCCGTAGGTCAGCTCGCCCGAGACCGGGGCGCACTCGAAGCCCGCCACCTGCTGGAAATAGGTGAACTGCGACACCTCCATGCCGTCGCACCAGCATTCCCAGCCGAGGCCCCAGGCGCCCAGCGTCGGGCTCTCCCAGTCGTCCTCGACGAAGCGCACGTCGTGGAGCCGCAAATCGATGCCGATGGCCTCCAGGGACTTGAGGTAGAGCTCCTGCAGGTTCTCGGGCGAGGGCTTCAGGATCACCTGGAACTGGTAGTAGTGCTGCAGCCGGTTGGGGTTCTCGCCGTAGCGCCCGTCCTTCGGGCGGCGCGAGGGCTGCACATAGGCCGCCTTCCAGGGGCGCGGCCCGAGCGCCCGCAGGGTGGTCGCCGGATGGAACGTGCCCGCGCCCACTTCCATGTCGTAAGGCTGGAGGATGACGCAGCCCTGGTCCGCCCAGAAGCGCTGAAGCGTCAGCAACAGGGCCTGGAAGGAACGGTCGGGCCGCATGTGCGGCGGCAGAGCGGGGTCGGTCATGGTGCTCGCGGTGTTCTCCGCCGGCCCATAGGCCGGCGGCGGGACGGGGACGCCCGTCCCCGGCGCGAGGTCTCGCGCGGCGCGACCCTAGTTTCGCGGCGCGCTCGGATCAAGCGCGGGGCGTATCGGTGCCTGCGGCCGCGCTCACGCGAACCATCCGGCGGCTGCGGTGTTGGGTCAGGCAGGGGGCTCCAGAAACGAGGGAGCCGAAGAAATGAAGCGTCTTCTTGTTGCGGGCACCGTTCTTCTCGCCACCACCGGCATGGCCATGGCGCAGTCGAAGCCCAATGCCAACACCTCCACTGGTCCGGCCATGGAAGGCGGGCGCACCCAGGCGACGCCGGGCGCCAGCGCGGTCGATCCGAGCGCGGCGCCGGCCAATCCCGTTCCAAACACCCCGCAGCGCCCGAGCGGCCACACCGGCGGTGCGGTCGAGGCTGGCAAGAACCAGGCGACGCCTGGCTATGGCGGCGGTGCCGACATGAACCCGACCGGCTCGGTCAATCCGCGGCCCTCCACGCCGAACCGGCCGGACGGCCATAGCGGCGGTGCCGTCGAGGGCGGCAAGAACCAGGCGCGCCCGTAACCTTCGGCTATCGCGCGGATCGCCGCCGCGAAGCGCCCGTGCGAAACGATGGCGGCCCCGGAGCGCGCTGCTCCGGGGCCGCCATGCCGCGTGGATGGTGTGATACGTCAGCCGCGCGAGCGGGCGCGCACCATGTAGTCGTCGTAGTTGAACTCGGCGATCTGCCACCAGGTGTAGGCGTTGTTGCGGAATGCCTTGAGGTCGTTCCACACCTTGCCGAACTTGGGGTTCTCGGTCGACAGCTTCTCGTAGATCTCGTGGGACGCCTTGTAGGCCGCATCCATCACGTCGTTGGGATAGCGGCGCAGCTGGGTGCCGCTCTTCACGAGGCTCTGGATGGCGATGGGGTTCTTGGCGTCGTAGCTCGCGAGCATGCTCTCGTTGGCGCGCGCGCAGGCGGCGGTGAGGGCAGCCTGGTAGAGCGGCGGCAGGTTGTTCCACTGCGTGGTGTTGAAGAAGAAGTTGAGGGCCGCGCAGCCCTCCCACCAGCCGGGATAGTAGTAATACTTCGCGACCTTGAAGAGGCCGAGCTTCTCGTCATCATACGGGCCGACCCACTCGGCGGCGTCGATGGTGCCCTTCTCCAGCGCCGGGTAGATGTCGCCGCCGGCGAGCTGCTGCGGCACCACGCCGAGCTTGGCCATCACCTGCCCGCCCATGCCGGCGATGCGCATCTTGAGGCCGTTGAGATCTGCGACGGTCTTGATCTCCTTGCGGAACCAGCCGCCCATCTGGCCGCCGGTGTTGCCACCCGGCAGCATGTTGACGTTGTAGTCCTTGTAGAACTCGTTCATCAGCGTCAGGCCGTTGCCGAACAGGAACCAGGCATTCATCTGCCGGGTGTTCAGGGCGAACGGGATGGCGGTGCCCATGCCGAAGGTCGGGTCCTTGCCGACATAGTAATAGGACGCCGAGTGGCACATCTCGACGGTGTTGTTCTGGGTCGCGTCGAGCGCCTGGAGGCCGGGCACGATTTCGCCCGCGGCGAAGACGCGGATCTGGAACTTGCCGTCGGTGAGCTCGGAGACGGTCTTCGCCATCAGCTCGGCGGCGCCGTAGATGGTGTCGAGCGACTTCGGGAAGGACGAGGTGCAGCGCCACTTAACCTCGGGCGCGGACTGCGCGATGGCCGGCATGGCGACCGAGGAGGCAGCGACGCCCGCGGTGGCGGCGGTCAGGAATTCACGGCGTTTCATGAAGGGAGGCTCCCTAGACGATTTTGGCCGCGCACGCGGGCGCGGAACGCGCGGGCGAGGCGACATTCTCCACTTCTAGTGTGCCCGTCCCTGATAGGGAAGCATCCTTGCCGGTACGACCTTAGTCGTAGAGGGGCCCCGCGCCGGCTATTCGATCACGATGCGCGGAGCCTTGCGCGCCGCGCCGCTCGCGCGCTCCAGCGCCGCCTTCACCTCGCGCGCCACCGCGCGGTAGGCGCCCGCCTCCGCGCCCTCAGGGTCCGCCACCAGCACCGGCAGGCCGGCGTCCGACATCTCGCGGATGCGCATGTGCAGCGGGATCTCGCCGAGGAACGGCACGCCGAGCTTGTCCGCCTCCGCGTGCGCGCCGCCATGGCCGAAGATCTCCGAGCGCGTGCCGCAGTGCGGGCACACGAAATAGGCCATGTTCTCCACCACGCCGAGGATCGGCACGTTGACGCGCTGGAACATGGCGACGCCGCGCCGGGCATCGATCAAGGCAAGGTCCTGGGGCGTCGAGACGATGACGGCTCCGGCGAGGTTCACCTGCTGCGCCATGGTGAGCTGCGCGTCGCCGGTGCCGGGCGGCATGTCCACCACCAGCACGTCGAGCGGGCCCCACTTCACCTCGCGCAGCATCTGCGAGATCGCGGACATGACCATGGGTCCGCGCCAGATCATCGGCGTCTCTTCCTCGACGAGGAAGCCGATGGACATCAGCTGGAGCCCGAAATTCTCCAGCGGCAGCATGGTCTTGCCATCCACCAGCTCGGGCTTCCGGGCAACGCCCGACAGGCGTGGCACCGAGGGGCCGTAGATGTCGGCATCGAGCAGGCCCACCTTCAGGCCGAGGTCGCGCAGCCCGAGCGCGAGATTGATGGAGAGCGTCGACTTCCCGACACCGCCCTTGCCCGAGGCCACCGCGATGATGGACTTCACTCCCGGCACTTCGATGGCGCGGCCCGGCGACGGTGCGCCGGGCGCGGGCGGCGGCCCGGGGCGGGCCGAAGCCTTGCGCTCGGCGGTGAGCGTGACCAGCGCCGAAGCGACGCCCGGCAGCGCACGCACCGCCGCCTCCGCAGCGCCGCGAACGCTTTCCCACGCCCGCGCCTGGGCCTCGTCGATATTGATGGACAGATAGACCTTGCCGCTGGTGACGACGATGCCGGCGAGCGCCGGGGAGGCGGAAAGCGGAACGCCCTCGGGCGTGCGCACCTTGGCGAGGGCGCTACGCACGAGGTCTTCGGTCATGTCGGCCATGGTCGTCTCCCTCGGGCTGTCGCCGTGCTGGCGCGCTGGCGGGCTGGGCGGCACCCGGAACTGGTGTCCCTGCTTCGCACGGGATCGACCGGATGCAAAGCCCCTGCCGGGAGGCGCCGTCAGTCCGCGCTCGCGGCGCGCCGCCCGGTGGATTCGGCCGGCATGTGCGCCGCGGCAGGGAAGAGAGCTTCACGTTCGCGCCCCTTCTCCCGCGAGGGGAGAGGGCCGCGCGACGTCCTGTTCCGGCTGCCGTCAGTGATAGATGAACAGCGGGCAGGGCGGGTTCTCCACCAGCTTGCCGGTGCTGGAACCGAAAAGCATTTCCTTCAGCCCGCGATGGCCGTAGCAGCCCATCACCAGGGTGCTGGCCTTGCGCGCCTCCGCCTCCAGGTGCAGGACCTCGGAGGGATCGACGCGGGTGGTCAGCGGCAGTTCGCTCGCCTCGTAGCCGTGGGCGCGCAGATAGGAGCCGGCGGCAACCGCCATTCGCGCCGCCTCGTCCCGGCTGGGATCGATGCTCACCACGAGCGCGGGCTGGTTGCGCCCGGTGCCCAGCAGCACGAACATCTGCAGCGCGCGCATGGCGGGCAGGCTGCCGTCGTAGGCGATCAGGCTGATCTCTCCCTCCGGTGCTTCGTCGCCGCACACCACCACGGGACGCGGCGTCTTGGCGAGGAGCGACGACAGGAGATCGGGCAGCGGCGAGGAGAGCGTGCCCTGGAAGGCGGTGTCGCAGCCGGTCACCAGCAGGTCGCGGGCCTCGGAGGCAGCCACCAGCGCCTCCATGGGGTCGCCCTCGAACGAGAGCCAGTCCAGCGGCAGCCCGTTGCGGGCGCATTCGGCCTCGTAGGCGGCATGCAGCCGCACTTGGGCGGCGTCGGCGTCCGCGCGCATGCCCTGCTCCAGCTTCATCTGGAAAGCCGCCGCGCCAGCCCGCCCGAGCGACGGCACACGCAGCGCGGCGAGATCGATGCCCGCAAGACCCGACAGGCTTGCCCCTCTGGTCCGCGCCAGACGGAAGGCATAGTCACGCGCCGCGACCGACGAAACCGATTCACCGAGCAGAACCAGGACGCGCTTGAGCATGAAGTCCCCCCCTCCGGGCGTTGCGGCGCCGGTTCGGCGCATTGGATGAGGGGACTTTAGGGAAGCACCCGGCGAAGGCAACCGAATGGATCAACGCAAGGCGGTTTGCGCCGCCCTCAGCCGGCGAAATCGAGCCCGAGGTCGAGGATCGGCGCGCTGTGGGTGAGCCAGCCCACCGAGATCAGGTCCACGCCGCTGGCGGCGATGGCGGGTGCGCTCTCGCGGGTCACGCGGCCGGAAGCCTCGGTGAGCATGCGCCCGTCCACCATCCTCACGGCCTCGGCGAGCATGTCCGGCGTCATGTTGTCGAGCAGCACCGCGTCGACCTTCAGCGCCAGCAGTTCCTCCAGCTGGGCGAGGGTGTCCACCTCGATCTCGATCTTCACCATGTGGCCCACCTGGGCGCGCAGGCGCTCGCAGGCGGGGCGGATGCCGCCGGCGATGGCGATGTGGTTGTCCTTCACCAGCACCGCGTCGTCGAGGCCGAAGCGGTGGTTGGACCCGCCGCCGGCGCGCACCGCATACTTTTCCAGGGCCCGGAGGCCGGGGGTGGTCTTGCGGGTGCAGGCGATGGTGGCCTTGTGGCCCTTCACCGCCGCCACCAGGCCGGCTGTGGCGCTGGCGATGCCGGAGAGGCGGCACAACAGGTTCAGCGCCGTGCGCTCGGCGGTGAGGATGGTGCGCGCCGGCCCTTCCACGGTCGCGACCAGGTCGCCGGCCGCGAGCGCGTCGCCGTCGCGGGCGGCGGGGGTGAAGGCGACCGTGCCGTCCATGAGCGTGAAGGCCAGGCGGGCGGCGTCGAGGCCGGCGAGCACGCCCGCCTGCCGGGCGCGCAGCTCGGTGCGGGCGCGGGCTGCGGCCGGAACCACCGTGTCGGTGGTGAGATCGCCGGCGCGGCCGAGATCCTCCAGCAGCGCCATGCGCACGATGGGCTCGACCATGAGGATGGGGAGGGGGGAAAGTTCGCGGGCGGCGACGGGTGCGGTCGTGTGCGCATTCATGGCGGTGGGCCTTCAGTGCGAGAGCGCGGGCGCGTGGGCGGCGGTCAACGCGGCGTCGAGGGTGAGGCGGGTGTGGCGCGCCTCGGCGGCGCGGCGGGGGTGATCGGTGCGCATGTGGGCGCCGCGGCTCTCGCGCCGCTCCAGCGCGCTCACCGCCATGACGAGGCCCACGAGGGCGGCATCGCCCACCGGGCCGGCGCTCTCGGCGAGCGGCAGCAGGCGCACGGCGGCGCAGGCGAGGCCGTCGCCGTCACGCTCCACGCCCAGGTGGCGCGACAGAAGCGGGCGCACCGCCTCGGCGCTCGGGCGGGGCGCCGGCGCCGGTTCCGTCCGCGGCCTAGAAGCGTGGAGGCCCGGGTGGGCCATGCTCGATGCCGCCTCGCGGGCGCAGGCCACCGCCTCAAGCAGCGAGTTGCTGGCGAGCCGGTTGGCGCCGTGGAGCCCGGTGGAGGCGACCTCGCCCACCGCCCACAGCCCGGAAACCGAGCTGCGGCCGGCACCATCCACCTCGATGCCGCCCATATGGTAGTGCGCCGCCGGCCGGATCGGCAGCAGATCGCGCGCCGGGTCGAGCCCGGCCGCTTGGCACAAGGCGGCGACGGCGGGAAAGCGCGTGGCGAAGCGCGGCCCGAGGCTCGCGCGGGCGTCGAGAAACACCTGCCGCCCCGCCGCCAGTTCCGCCCACACCGCGCGGGCCACCACGTCGCGGGGCGCAAGCTCCGCGCCGGAAACGTCGGCAAGGAAGCGTTCGCCGCGATCATTCACCAGCAGCGCGCCTTCCCCGCGCACCGCCTCGCTGACGAGCGGCATGCCGCCCGAGCCAGCGCGGCCCACGGCCAGCGCGGTGGGGTGGAACTGCACCATCTCCATGTCGCGCAGCACCGCGCCGGCGCGGGCCGCGAGCGCGAGGCCCTGGCCGAAGGAGGACGGGGGATTGGTGGTGTGGGCGAACAGCCCGCCGAGGCCGCCCGTGGCGAGCGCCACGCGCGCCGTTTCGAGGATGAAGGCGCCCCTCGGGCCTGCCGCGAGCAGCCCGGCGACGCGACCGTCCGCCACCAGCAGGCGCCGCGCCTCGACATGCTCGATCACGGTGACGGAGGGCGTGCGCCGTACCGCGGCGGCGAGCGCGCGCACCAGCTCGCGCCCGGTGCCGTCGCCGTCCGCATGGGCGATGCGGCGGCGGCTGTGGGCGGCCTCCAGCCCGAGCGCGATGCGTCCGTGGACGTCGCGGTCAAAGCGCGCGCCGAGGTCCATGAGGTCGGCCACCGCGTCCTTGGCACGGGAGAGGATGAGCCGCGCGGCGGTTTCGTCCACCAGCCCATCGCCGGCGGCGAGCGTGTCCTGAAGGTGCAGTTCCGCGTCGTCGTCCTCGCCGAGCGCGGCGGCAAGGCCGCCCTGCGCCCAGGGGCTGGAGGCGAGGTCGCCCAACGGCGCCTTGGTCACGAGCACCACCGGCTCGGGCGCGAGGAAGAGGGCGGTGGCGAGCCCGGCGATGCCGCTGCCGACCACCACCGGCCGGCCGGCGAGGTCGGGGGCACGCGTGGTCACAGCGCCAGCATCCGCGTGACCGAGGCGCGGGCGCGCTCGGCGATGGCGGGGTCGATGGTGACCTCGTGAAGGTTGTCCTCCAGCGCCGCGCGGATGTTCGGCAGCGTGATCTTCTTCATGTGCGGGCAGAGGTTGCAGGGGCGCACGAAGTCGATGTCGGGATACTTCACGGCGACGTTGTCGCTCATGGAGCATTCGGTCAGCAGCACCACGCGGGCGGGGCGCTTGTCGCCCACATAGTCGGCCATGGCGGCGGTGGAGCCGGCGAAGTCGGCTTCGGCCACCACATCCGGCGGGCATTCAGGATGCACCAGCACGGTGACGCCCGGATGGCCGGCACGCAGCTCGCGCACATCCGCGGCCGTGAAGCGCTCATGCACCTCGCACTGGCCGGCCCAGGCGACGATCTCGACATGCGTCTCGGCCGCCACGTTCTTCGCCAGGTATTGGTCCGGCAGCATGATGACCTTGGGCACGCCGAGGCCCTCGACGATCTTCTTCGCGTTGCCGGAGGTGCAGCAGATGTCCACCTCGGCCTTCACCGCGGCGGACGTGTTCACATAGGCGATCACCGGGACGCCGGGATGGGCCTGCCGCATCAGCCGCACGTCGGCGGGGGTGATGGAATCGGCGAGCGAGCAGCCGGCGCCGGTGTCGGGAATGAGCACGGTCTTCGACGGGTTCAGGAGCTTCGCCGTCTCGGCCATGAAATAGACGCCGGCGAGCACGATCACGTCGGCCTGCGCCGTCATCGCCTCGCGCGCCAAAGCGAGGCTGTCGCCGACGATGTCGGCGACGCCGTGGAAGATTTCCGGCGTCTGGTAGTTGTGGGCGAGGATCACCGCGTTCCGCTCGCGCTTCAGGCGCCAGATGGCCTCCACGTCGTCGGCGAACAGCGCCCAGTCGGCGGGGGGCACCACGCGGCGGACCTTCTCGTAGAGCGCCGTGGTACGGGAAAAGCTGTCGGGAAGCGCGAGCATCATATCTATACTCACATTGAGCATATATCTGCTATATGCTTATCCTGAGCATAATCCCTGTCAAGTGCGCGCGAGAGGAACTTTCGTGCCCGCCACCGCCCGCTCGACCACGACGCCATGGCGGAAGCGGAAGAGTTTGGCTGGCCGGCCAACGGCTTCCGAGGTGGTGGCGCCGGTTTCCTCCACCAACTCCTGCTGCTCGACGAGGCGGCGGAAATTTTGCTTGTGCACCGCACGCCCCGCCAGAGCCTCCACGCAGCGCTGGAGCTGAAGCAACGTGAAGGTGGGCGGCATCAGCTCGAACACCACCGGGCGGTACTTGATCTTGGCCCTCAGGCGGGCGATGCCGGTGGCGAGGATGCGCCGGTGGTCGGCGAACATGGCCCGGCCGGCGAGCGTCTCGCCCGGCTTGGCGCGGCTGCGGCAGCTCTCCGCCACGAGGCCGGCCTCGTAGAGCAGCTCATAGCGCTGGAGTGCCAGTTCGTCGTTCCAGGCATGGCCCTCGAGGGCGAAGGTCACGCGCGCCCGCTCGAGCCGGTCGGCGCGCTTCGGCCCGCTCTCGGCCTGCGCCCATTCCATGAGGCGGGGGGCGATGGCTTTGCCGATCATCGCCGGCTCGCCGGCGCGATGGTCCTCCCATGGGAAGTAGTCGTACCATGAGCGCCACCCGCCCTCGGCCGGCTCGCGCTGGCGGGTGAGGCCGAGATAGGAGATGGAGATGGTGCGCGCCTCGCTCTCCTCGCCGGTGCGATCCTTGTCGGCGAAGGTGTAGAGCTGCTCCACATAGCCGAGTGGATGGTGGGTCTGCTGCTCCACCCAGTCGCGCAGGCCCGCCTGGAGCGAGCGGTGCGCCACCTCGAACGGACCTGAGGGCAGCGCGTGGCCCTCGTCGCGCGTCATCACCCGCGGCTCGCCACCGGCCACCGCCACCAGCACGGCGGTGAGCTCGACCTTGATCGCATGCCCCGCCCTGGCGGTGGGTTCCGACCCCGCGGTTTGCACCGTCTTCGTGACCGTCTTCGTGGCCTGGCCGCGCTTGGCGCTCGACATGAAGCTCCTGAAGGGTTGGCCCGCTGGTCCGTCCGGACCCGGTGAGCCGTTGATAGCACAGGCTCCCGGGGCGCGGAACGCGCTGTTGGTCGAAGCCTCAGGCCGCCTCGGCGGCAAGCGGGCGCAGCAGCGCGTCCGCGGTCTCGCCGGCCAGCAAAGCGACATTGGCATCCTTGGTGATCATGGCGGCGACGATTGCCCCGTCGATGAGCAGGCCCAACTGGTGGGCAAGCCCGCCGGGATCGCGCGCGCCCGCCTCCTCGGCGAGCTTGCCGAGGGTCTCCAGCACCACCTTCTTGTGGGCGAGGGCGATCTGGCGCATGCGGTCGTCGCGCTTGTCGGTCTCCGCAACGGCATTGATGAAGGGGCAGCCGAAGAAGGCGTCGTCGCAGAACCACTGGCGCAGCACCGGGAAGATGCGCTTGAGCCGCGCCACCGGCGCCGCCTCGCCCCGGGCGAGCTCGCCGAGGAACCAGTCTCGCCAGGCAGCGCCCTCGCGCTCCAGCACCGCCTCCACCAGCCTCTCCTTGGAGCCGAACGCCTTGTAGAGGGTCGCCTTGGCGGTGCCGGCCTCGGCCACCACCGCATCCACCCCCACGGCGGTGATGCCGTACTGGCAGAACAGGCGCGTCGCGGCGTCCATCAGGCGTTCGCGCGCCGAGGCGTCGGCGCCCTCCTGCGGGGTGCTCCTGGCCTTGTGGGGGTTGAAGGTGATCGTCATCTGCCTGCGCCCGCTGCCTGGGTGTCGTCCTGCCCGTTATGGGGGCAACTTTTGACCAGGAGCTGATCTTGTGCCCGATCTGCGGGCAATAAGACAGACCTGTCTGACTGATTCATGCGAAGATCATGCCGGATTTCCCCCGGCATCGCGAGTACCAAATCCTGACCGCTCCATGGAATTTCGCCGGGTCGACATTTCCGGGCGTCACGTCGGACGTATTGGCATGCTCCCTGCATTAGACAGACCGGTCTGTCTTTAGACGCGCCCAAGGAGATCGAGATGTCAGCACCCCAGACCGCCCTTACGGGCTGCCTCATGCCGGAGCAGACCGCGCCCACCGGCTGCCTCGCCCCCATCGACAAGGACGGGCTCGAGAAGCTCATCGCGGCCGGCAAGGCGGATCCCAGGGTCATCAAGACCCTGAAGTGCAAGACCGTGGCCGAGGGCCGCTTCCGGCACGCCAACTATATCCGCAACCTCGCCCCCTATATCGTCGACGAGCCCCCGGGCCTGCTCGGCGACGACACCGCGCCGAACCCCTCGGAGGCGTCCCTCGCCGCGCTCGGCTCCTGCCTCGCGGTCGGCCTCCATGCCAATGCGGTGCATCGCGGCTGGACCGTCCGCAAGCTGGAGCTCCAGCTGGAGGGCGACCTCAACATCACCGCCGTGTGGGGCACCGGAGACGTCAGCGAGAAGCCGGTCGGCTTCACCGACGTGCGCGTCAAGGTCGACATGGAGTGCGACGGCGTGCCGAAGGAGGAGATCGACGCGCTCATCGCCCACGTCACCAAGTGGTCGCCGGTGGCCAACACCTTCGTGCGCCCGGTGAATCTCGAAGTGGCGCTGGGCTGAGGCCCGCCGCCTGCCGACAGACCGCGGCCGGCCCCGGCCGGCCGCTCGCCCGAACCTGGAGGGACCTCAATGCTCGCCGCGACCCTTGCCGCCACCGAACCCGCGATCCCGGCCGAGGCATCGCCCGCCGAGGTGCTGGCCGAGGTCGCCCGCATCTGCGCGTCCGACCTCGCGCCGGCGGCACGCGCCATCGACGAGGGCGCCTATCCCGGCGACATCCTGCGCAGCTTCGCCCGCGCCGGCGCGTTCGGCCTCCATGCCCGCGCCGGCGGCTCGCTGAACGACGCCGTCGCCGCCATGACGGCCATGTCGCAGACCTGCGTCTCCACCGGCTTCATGGCCTGGTGCCAGAACACGCTCGCCTGGTACCTGATGATGTCCGACAACGCGGCGCTGCGCGCGCGCCTGCTGCCGAAGGTGGTCAGCGGGGAGGTGCTCGGCGGCACCGGCCTGTCCAACCCCATGAAGTCGTTCTTCGGCATCGAGACCCTGAAGCTGCGCGGCAAAAGGGTCGACGGCGGCTACAGGGTCAAGGGCCTTCTCCCCTGGGTGTCGAACCTCGGTCCCGACCATTACTTCGGCGCCGTGTTCGCGCTGGAGGGCCGCGAGGATCAACCGGTGATGGCGCTCATCGACTGCGCCGACCCGGCGGTGACGCTGAAGCCCTGTGAGCCCTTCCTCGCCATGGACGGCACCGGCACCTACGGCGTGCAGGTGCGCGACCTGTTCATTCCGGACGACTTGGTGCTGGCGCACGAGGCCATGCCGTTCGTGAAGAAGATGCGGGCTGGCTTCATCCTGCTGCAGGCCGGCATGGCCTTCGGCCTGATGCGCGATTGTCTTGCCATGATCGGCGAGGTGGAGGGCCAGCTCGGCCACGTGAACCGCTTTCTGCCCATGCAGGCGGACGATCTCGCCAATGAGATCAAGGCCCTGGAGGCCGAGGTTGCGGCCCTGTGCGCGAGCCCGGACGATCCGTCTCCCGGCTATTTCCGCCGCGTGGTGGCGGCGCGTCTCGCCGCCGGCGACGCCAGCGTCGCGGCGGCGCACGCGGCGATGCTCCATTGCGGCGCGCGGGGCTACGTCGCTGCCCACCGCTGCCAGCGGCGCCTGCGCGAATCCTACTTCGTCGCCATCGTCACGCCCGCCACCAAGCAACTGCGTCTGATGCTCGACCAGCTTCCGGCCTGACCCGCCGGCACATCGAACCGGGGCGGAAAGCCCCGGACAACAAAGCCTTCCCAGCCGTGTCCGTCCTGTTCCTGAGAGGGGATCACCATGACCGTTCTCATTTCGCCAATCGAGCTTTCCGCCCTGATGACCGCCGAGCCCGCCGTGGTCATCGACACCCGTTCGCCCGACGCCTATGCCGCCGGCCACATCCCCGGCGCGGTGAATCTGCACGAGATCTTCACCTATCTCGCCACCTCGACGCCTGAGGGCTTCGCGGAACTGAAGGCCAAGTTCGCCGACGCCTTCGGCAAAGCGGGCCTGTCCGGCAGCGAGACGGCGGTGATCTACGAGCAGTCCATGAATTCCGGCTTCGGCCAGTCGTGCCGCGGCTATTTCCTGCTCACCTTCCTCGGCTATCCGAAGGTGAAGGTGCTGCATGGCGGCTTCGCCGCCTGGACCGCCGCCGGCCTGCCGGTCTCCACCGAGGCGCCGGCTCCGAGTGCGGCCGCCTTCCCGGTGGACGAGGCGGCGGGCGAGGTCATCATCGATGTCGGAGCGATGCTTGAGGCGGTCGCCGACCCCGCCATCGCCAAGCTCGACGTGCGCGACGTGGACGAGTGGATCGGCGAGAGTTCCTCGCCCTACGGCAAGGATTTCTGCCCCAGGAAGGGCCGCATCCCCGGCGCCAAGTGGATCGAGTGGTACCGCATGATGAAGCCGACTGCTGAAGGGCCGCGCTTCAAGTCGTCAGCCGAGATCATGGCGGAGTGCGCGAGCGTCGGCATCACCGCCGACACGCCGGTCTACCTCTATTGCTTCAAGGGCGCGCGCGCCTCCAACACCTTCCTCGCGCTCAAGGAGGCGGGCGTGAAGGACGTGAAGATGTACTTTGGCTCCTGGAACGAGTGGTCGCGCGATCCCAGCCTGCCCATCGAGGTAGGGCATCCGTCGGCCACTTGAGCGAAACCGCCAGGAGGAGCCGCGCCGTGCCCGAGATCACCTGCTATTTCAGCCCCCAGTCCGGCTATGCCTATCTGGGGCACGCGCGAGCGCGGGCCATCGCCCGCGCCCACGGCGCCGCCATCCAATGGCGGCCCGTGGACATCCTCAAGGTGTTTGCCGCGGGCGGCTCCACCGCTCCGGCCAAGCAGTCGCCCCAGCGCAATGCCTATCGCAAGCAGGACATCGTGCGCTGGGCCAAGGCCGCCGGCATCCCCATCAACACCGAGCCGAAGTTCTGGCCCACCGACACCCTGCCCGCCTGCCGGCTGATCGCCGCCGCCATCGCGGCCGGGGAGGACCCGGCCGACCTGATCGGTGCCTGCCTTGCCGCCGTGTGGGCGCGCGACCTGCAGATCGCCGACCCGCAGGTGCTTTACGAGCTCGCCTCTGAGGCGGGGCTCGATGCCCTCGCCCTCGCCGAGCGCGCCGCCGGGCCGGAAGCGGCGGCGCTGGTGGAAGCCTATACCGCCGAAGCGGTGGAGAAGGGCGTGTTCGGCTCGCCCACCTACGTCATCGGCGACGACATGTATTTCGGCCAAGACCGCCTTCACTTCGTGGACGCGCGCCTCGCCGCGATGAAGGAGACCGCGGCATGAGCGCGCCCTTCGTCATCATCGGCGCCGGCCAGGCCGCCGCCCAGGCCGCCGTCTCGCTCCGCGCGGAGGGCTATGGCGGCGAGATCGTCATGATCGGCGACGAGACCCATCTGCCCTACCAGCGCCCGCCGCTCTCCAAGGCCTTCCTCGCCGGCGAGATGAGCGCCGACCGCCTGGAGCTGAAGGCGCCGAATTTCTACCCCGACAGCGGCATCGACGTGCGCCTCGGCACCCGTGCCGTGCGCCTGCTGCCTGCCGCAAAGGCAGTGGAGATCGATGGCGGCATTCGCATCGCTTATGAGCGGGCGCTGATCGCCACCGGCACCCGCGCCCGCGCGCTTCCGGTGCCCGGCGCGGACCTCGAGGGCGTGTTCTCCATCCGCTCCATCGACGACGTGGCGCGCTTCCGCGCGGTGGCGCAGCCGGGGGCGAAGCTCGTCATCGTCGGCGGCGGCTATATCGGCCTCGAAGTCGCGGCCAAGGCCAACAGGATCGGCCTCGACGTGACCGTTGTGGAGGGCCAGCCGCGGGTGCTCGCCCGCGTCGCCTGCGAGACCATCTCGCGCTACGCCACCGATCTCCAGCTCGCCCACGGCGTGCGGGTGCTCACCTCCATGGGCGTTTCCGCGATCACCGGCACGGAGCGCGTGACCGGCGTGGAGCTCGTGACCGGCGAGGTGCTGCCGGCGGACCTCGTGCTCGCGGCCGTGGGCGCGGTGCCCAACCTGGAGCTGGCCGCGGACGCCAGCCTCGCCATCGAGAACGGCATCAGGGTGGACGCGCAGGCGCGCACCTCTGACCCTTCCATCTACGCCGTCGGCGACGTCGCCTCGTTCCCGAGCGGGCTCTACGGACGGCGCATCCGCCTGGAATCCGTGCAGAACGCCATCGATCAGGCCAAGGCGGCGGCAAAGGCGATGCTGGAGGGCGCCGTGACCTACGATCCGGTGCCGTGGTTCTGGTCCGACCAGTACGATACCAAGCTCCAGATCGCCGGCCTGCTGGACGGCTTCGACCGCACCGAGTGCGAGGGCGACGTGGCGGCTGGCCGGTTCTGCGTGCGCTATTTCGCTAGCGAACGGCTGATCGCCGTGTGCTCGGTGAACGATCCCAAGAGCCACATGCTGGCGCGCCGCGCGCTCGCCGCGCCCCTTGCCCAGGGGAGTGCCGCATGAGGCCTTCCCCAATGGCACGAGGGTTGCCTTCCGAACACCACCCCTGAACCCGCAACCGCGCAGGAGACCCTGATGTCGATGTTCTCGAACCCGTTCTCGCTGAAGTCGAGGCTCGCGCGCTGCCTGTGCGGACGCCATGCCAGCGCCGAGGAGCACGCGGCGGCGGAACGGGCTTCGTCGCTCTCGGACGACCAGCGCTACACCGAGGTGGTCGCCTCCGGCCTGATGCGGGCGCTGTTCCCGAACGACCTGAAGCGCCGGGCCTTCCTGAAGGCGGTGGGGACCACCTCCGCCGCCGCGGCGCTCGGCTCCTTCTTCCCGCTCGGCACCGCCACCGAAGTGTTCGCCCAGACCGGCAAGCCCGAGAAGACCAACCTCAAGGTGGGCTTCATCCCGATCACCTGCTCGACGCCCATCATCATGGCCCACCCCATGGGCTTCTATAAGAAGCACGGCCTCGACGTGGAGGTGGTGAAGACCGCCGGCTGGGCAGTGGTGCGCGACAAGACCATCAACAAGGAATACGACGCCGCCCACATGCTGGCGCCCATGCCGCTCGCCATCTCCCAGGGCATCGGCTCGAACGCGGTGCCGTTCGTCACGGCGGCGATCGAGAACATCAACGGCCAGTCCTTCACGCTCGGCATCAAGCACAAGGACAAGATGGACGTGAAGTCGTGGAAGGGCCTGAAGTTCGCCATTCCCTACGACTTCTCCATGCACAACTACCTCTTGCGCTACCTGCTGGCGGAGAACGGCATCGACCCGGACAACGACGTGCAGCTGCGCGTCGTCCCGCCGCCGGAGATGGTGGCGAACCTGCGCGCCGAGAACATCGACGGCTTCCTCGCGCCCGGCAACGTCGCCCAGCGCGCGGTGTTCGACGGCGTGGGCTTCATCCACTCCTTGTCGAAGTCCATGTGGGACGGGCATCCGTGCTGCGCCTTCGCGGCGAGCCGTGAGTTCATCACCACCATGCCCAACACCTACGCCGCGCTGCTGCGCGCCATCGTCGACGCCACCGGCTACGCCTCCAAGGCCGAGAACCGCAAGGAGATCGCCAAGGCCATCGCCCCGGCCGCCTATCTCAACCAGCCGGAGGTCGTGCTGGAGCAGGTGCTGGTGGGCAAGTACGCCGACGGCCTCGGCAACATCAAGGACGACCCCAAGCGCGTCGATTTCGATCCCTTCCCGTGGGAGAGCTTCGCCGTTTGGATGCTCACCCAGATGAAGCGCTGGGGCCAGGTGAAGGGCGACGTGGACTACAAGACCATCGCCTCGCAGGTCTTCCTCGCCACCGACGCGGCCAAGGTGATGAAGGAGATGGGCCTCACCCCGCCAGCCACCACCACCAAGAGCTTCTCGGTGATGGGCAAGATGTTCGACCCGTCGAAGCCGGAGGAGTACGTCGCCTCCTTCGCCATCAAGCGGTCCTGAGCCATGACGAAGAGCCTCGGCCTGAGGGCCGGCATCCTCTCGGTGGCGCTGTTCATCGTCTTCTGCGGCCTCTGGCAGATCGCCGTCACCCCGAGCGCGAGCACGGGGCCGGCGCTCGATCCCGAATATGCGAAGCTCATGGGCATCACCACCGCAGGCTCCCAGTCCGCCATGCCGGGGCCGCTCGACGTGGCTCAGAAGCTCTGGGACAACCTGAAGCGCCCGTTCTACGACAACGGGCCCAACGACAAGGGGCTGGGCCTCCAGCTCCTCTATTCCATCGGCCGGGTGGCGATCGGCTACGCGCTCGCGGTGCTGGTCGCGGTGCCGATCGGCTTCCTGATCGGCATGTCGCCGCTCGCCTACCGTGCGCTCGACCCGTTCATCCAGGTGCTCAAACCCATCTCGCCGCTCGCCTGGATGCCGCTCGCCCTCTACACGATCAAGGATTCCTCGCTCTCGGCCATCTTCGTCATCTTCATCTGCTCCGTGTGGCCGATGCTCATCAACACCGCCTTCGGGGTGGGGTCGGTGCGCAAGGAATGGCTCAACGTCGCCCGCACGCTCGAGGTGGGGCCGTGGCGGCAGGCCTTCACGGTGATCCTGCCGGCGGCGGCGCCCACCATCCTCACCGGCATGCGCATCTCCATCGGCATCGCCTGGCTCGTCATCGTGGCGGCGGAGATGCTCGTGGGCGGCACCGGCATCGGCTACTTCGTCTGGAACGAGTGGAACAACCTGTCCATCTCGAACGTGATCGTGGGCATCCTGCTCATCGGCGTGGTCGGCATGGTTCTCGACCTCATCCTGGCGCGCCTCCAGCGGCGCGTGACCTTTCCGGAGTGAGCGCCATGGAAACCACGCAGGAACGTCAGAACGAGCGCTTCATCTCCATCGAGGGCATCGCCCGGCGCTATCCGACGCCGGGGGGCGGGGCCACCACCATCTTCGAGGACCTGTGGCTGCAGGTGGCGCGGGGAGAATTCGTCTGCGTCATCGGCCATTCCGGCTGCGGCAAGACGAGCGTGCTCAACATCCTTGCCGGGCTGGAGGCGCCCTCCGAGGGCGTGGTGGTGGTGGACGGCCAGGCGATCGAGGGGCCGAGCCTCGACCGGGCCGTGATCTTCCAGGGCCACGCGCTTCTGCCCTGGCGCAGTGTCATGGGCAATGTGAGCTATGCCGTCTCCTCGCGCTGGCGCAAGGCCTCGCGGGCGGAGATCGAGGAACGCTCCAAGCGCTTCATCGAGCTCGTGGGCCTCAAGGGCAACGAGCTGAAGAAGCCGGCGGAGCTCTCCGGCGGCATGCGCCAGCGCGTCGGCATCGCCCGGGCGCTCTCCATCGAGCCCAAGATCATGCTCATGGACGAGCCGTTCTCGGCGCTCGACGCGCTGACCCGCGGCACGCTCCAGGACGAGGTGCGGCGCATTTGCACCTCCACCGGCCAGACCGTGTTCATGATCACCCACGACGTGGACGAGGCGATCTACCTCGCCGACAAGATCGTGCTCATGACCAACGGCCCGGAGGCCATGGTCGCCGAGGTGGTGGAGAACCCGCTGCCGAAGGATCGCACCCGCGACACCATCCATCGCGAGAAGGACTATTACGCGGTGCGCAACCACCTGGTGGATTTTCTGGTGGCGCGCTCCAAGACCTTCCGGGACGAGAAGCCCAAGGACTACGACCAGCGCAAGCCGCCGCTGGTGCGCCCGGCCGGCAGCCTGCCGCCCGAGGCGCCGGCATCGACCGCGAAGTCGGCTTTGTCCTCCAACACCATTCCCTTCCCCTCCGTCGCCAGCGGCCGCGACTAGCTGCCGGCGCCCTTCCCCCGTCCAAGGCGGTCCAACGAGAAACGTGGAGTAACGGCAATGAAGCGTGAACAGCTCACAGAGAAGATCCTCGACATCAAGCGCGAGAAGGGCTGGACCTGGAAGTACATCTGCTCCGAGATCGGCGGCATGTCCGAGGTGCTCGTGGTCGGCGCGCTGCTCGGCCAGATGAAGCTGGTGAAGCCGCTGGCGAAGAAGGCCGCCGAGCTGTTCGGCCTCTCCGAGGCGGAGGAGCGGATGCTGAACGAGGTGCCCATGCGCGGCGCCGGCACGCCCATGCCGCCCACCGATCCCTTGATCTACCGCTTCTACGAGCTGGTGATGGTGAACGGGCCGGCCTGGAAGGCGCTGATCGAGGAGGAGTTCGGCGACGGCATCATGTCCGCCATCGACTTCAACATGGACATGGTGCGCGAGCCGAACCCCAAGGGCGACCGGGTGCAGATCACCATGTCCGGCAAGTTCCTGCCTTACAAGTATTACGGCGCTGAGCAGGGCATTCCCGAATACGGCTTCAAGGAGGCCTGAGGGCAGGGGGCTTGCGCCTCGCGCCGATGGCTCGCCGCCACCCCTCCCCGTAAGGAGGAGGGGTGGCAAGCGCTACCCCGCGCGCCGTTCCTCGCTGCGTGCACCTATTTCGCCAACCCGCCGAACCAGGCGCCGAAATAGCCCGCATAGAGCTCCGGCGCCTCGAGGTTCATGGAATGGCCGATGCCCGGCACGGCGACGAAGCGGCAGTCGGGCATGAGATGCGCCATCTCCTTCATGTCGGCCTCGGCGATGACCCCGTCGCGCACGCCCCACACGACGAGGTGGGGATGGCGGATGGTGCCCATCCTCGCCTTCAGCTCGCCCGAGCGCGCCTCCTTGGTGAGGGTGTCGGGCGTGCCGAACCAGATGCCGTCCGAAACCCCGGACACCTGGTCGACGATCCGGTTGAACAGCAGCGCCCGCGCGCCGTCGCCCGCCGTCACCTGCGGCAGGAAGCGCGCCGGGCCGGGATTGGGGAGAAGGGTCTCTGGCGCGAACAGGCTCGGCGCAGTGGTCGCCATGATCTCGCGCGCGAGCGCCGTGTCGGCCTTCATCCTGCCGAAGAAGGCCGACTTTTCCGGCGGGAAGTCGATGCCCTGCGGCCCCACCGGCGAGAGCGAGAGCACCCGCCCGAACCGGTCCGGCTGCGAGAGGATCATGCGGGTGGAGATGATGCCGCCGGTGGAATGGGTGGCGAGGTGGCAGAAGTCCACCTTCAGCGCGTCGAGCGCCGCCAGCATGTCGTCCGCGTGCCGGGCGATGGAATAGTTGGAGAAGTCAGGCGCGGGGACCGGCTTGTCGCTGTCCCCGCACCCGCGCCAGTCGATGGCGATGGTGCGCACGCCGCGCGGGAAATGTGGCGCGGCGAGCTCGATCCAGTCCTTGCTGGCAAGGTTGCCGTGGACGAACAGGACCGTCACCGGTCCCTCGCCCCATTCGCGGAAGGCGAGCTCGATGTCGCCGACCCTGATCCTGCCTGCCACGGCGCGCCTCCCTACTTGTTCAGCCCCTGGGGCGTCGCGGCGGCCGCCGGAGCGGCGGCCTTGGGGGCGCTGGCCGTGCCGTTGATGATGAGGTCAACCATGCCGGGCGTGGTGGTCTCCACCCGGCCGGTCTTCACGAAGTCCACCGCATCCTCGGCGAACTCGATGGGATCGTCGGTGTGGATGAAGTGCGCCGTGTCCGGATAGACCTTCACCGACACCTCGCGCCCGGCCGCCGTCATGCGCCGCATGAAGGGCATGATGGCCTGCCGCGAGAGGTCGTTCAGCCCGTTGAAGGCATAGCCCGGAATGAACGGCTCCTTGGCGCCGAAGGCGAGGAAGATCGGCACCTTGATGTCGGTGAGCCGCTTGTAGAGGCTGTTCGGGTCCTTCTCCTGCAGCTCGATCGCCATGGTGTAGATGTCGAAGATGAAGAGGTCGACCCACTGCTGCAGCTCACGCGGGTCGCCCTTGATCATGCCGATGCGCTGGGCGGTGTGGAGCCGGGCATATTCGCTGTCGCGGATGAAATAGCCGGACTTCGAGGGCGTGACGGCGCCCGTCACCGGGTCGCGGCGGCGGAAATGAAAGAAGTCGTCGATCTGCTGGGCGGTCTGGTTCTTCTCCCGCTCGCGCAGGCCGGTCTGGTCCCAGGTGGCCTTCCACTTGTCGAAGTCGCGGGCGAACTCCGGGTTGAAGAAGTCCAGCTTCTTGCCCGGCGCCACCGTGATCTCGCGGGGATACTCCTCAAGTCCCGCGGGCGCCTCCAGCACCAGCTTCGTCACCGCCTCGGGCCAGGTGAGGGCATAGCCGAGCACCAGCTGCCCGCCCATGGAATGGCCCATATAGGCGGCCTTGCCCACCTTGAGCTGGTCCACCACGAGTCCGTGCACCACCTCGCGCATGTCCTGCATGGTGCGGGCGGGGCTCTTGTCGAGATTGCCGGGCCCTGACATGCCGTAGTGCGGCAGGTCCGGCACGATCACGCGCAGCCCGCGCTCCAGCGCGACGCGCATCACGTTGCCGTAATGGCCGCCGAACGCGCCCTTGCCGTGGACGATGACCAGCACTTCCGGGTTCGGATCGGTGCCGGCATATTCGTCCATGTAGCCGATGTCCCACTCGACGCCGCGGCCGTCCTTCACCTTGGCCTTCTTCACCGGGAAGGGATAGGTGACGAAGGTGTTCCAGAACGACTTGTCGGGCGTGATGTCGGCCGCGACCGAGGGCGTCCTGTAGGTCTTCGCCACCAGCAACTGGTTGCGGGTGAGGCGCGCCACGTCACCGAGGAAGGTCGCGACGATGGGGTCGAACTGCTTGTTCTTGAGGATCGAGAACACGCCATAGTGCGCCACCGGCGAGGTCTCGTGCACGAAATCGGCGCCGGGCACCTTCTCCACCGCGCGCTTGGCGCGGTCGAAGGTCAGCCACTGGTCGTTCTCGATGTGCATGACCATGGTGCGCGCCTTGATGCGCTTAAGGTCGGCGTTGATGTTGTACTGCTCGCCGGCGCGGTTGCGCCACAGGAGGTCGACAGCGTCGAACAGCAGCGCCCTGGCGTTCACCGAGGCGCCGGCCTGCGGGGTCGGCGGCTTCCAGTAGAAGATGTCCGGCTGCACCTTCGCCCAGTCCTGCTGGGAGCGGAAGTCGAAGTCGAAGCCGGTGAGCAGAAGCACCGACCAGCCGAAGGCGACGCCCTGGTTCGGGTGCTTGTCCTTGGGCAGGGCGTAGTAGTTGCCGCCGGTGGCGCGCCATTGCGGGTCGCTCTCGATGGCCGCGGACATGAGCTGGAAGGTCCAGTTGCCCACCGGGTCGCCTCCGTCCGACTGGGTGGTGCCGCCGATGGGCATCAGGCCGTTCATGAAGTCCGGATGCATCACGCCCCAGACATAGGTCTGGGTGGCGCCCATGGAGACGCCCGTAACCAGCGCGGCGCGCGCGACCTTCAGGTGGTCGCGCAGCATGCGGTAGTTGGACTGGACGAGATCCTGGTAGCTGTATTGCGGGAACTTCTGGCCCAGCCCCTCGGACGGCTTGGAGGTGCCCCACAGGCCGAGGCCGTCGAGGATGACGACATAATATTCGTTGGTGTCGATGGCGAGGTTGGGGCCCACCACGGGCCCGCCGGAGAGGCCCGTGCCTTCGACCCACTGGGCGTACATGTCGGTGGCGTCGCCGGAATAGAAGGCGTTGATGATCACCGCGTTGGTGATCTCGCCGGCGGCGTTGCGCTTCGGCGTGCCGAGCGCGATGTAGGCTGTCCGAAGCGATCCGCCGCCGAGCGATTCCAGCGTGGTGCCGCCCTCGCCGCCGTTCTGCCATTTGTCCGGGGCCGAGAGGTCGTAGGTGCCGCCGATGCGGAAGTTCGGCACCTCGAAGAACTTCTTGAGCGGGCATAGCCGCGCCTGCGAGCAGGTGGCCGTGATCGGCTGCGGCAGCAGCGCCGAGCGCGGCGCCTGGGCGAGCGCCGGCGCGGCGCCGGTCAGCGCCATGCCGAAGGCGGCAGCTGCGAGGGACAGGTAACGCATGGGTCGGTCTCCCGTGCCTTGTTCTTCTGCGGCGCGGCGGCCCCGCGGGGCGCCGATCGGGCGCGCGGCTTGATCGGTGGCACGGCCGCGCCAGCTTGGCAATGACCCGGCGCGGGATGGCGGGCTGCTTGCCCGGCTTGGCTTTTCGGAGACGGCGGCCCGGGAGGGGCGAGGCGCCTCAGGCGCCCGCCGGGGCTGGAACCGGCGCGCCACGCACGACGGAAAGCGCGTTGGCGAGGGCGACGAAGCCGGCGACGTCGATCTCCTCCGCGCGCGCGGTGGGCTCGACCCCGGCCGCCTCCAGCAAAGCGAGCGGATCGGTGCCGAGGCTCTTCAGGCTCTGGCGCAGCATCTTGCGGCGCTGGCCGAAGGCGGCTTCCGTCACCTTCTCCAGCACCGCGAGCGCGCAGGGCGCGGGCGCCGCGCGCGGCACGAGATGCACCACCGAGGAGGTCACCTTGGGCGGCGGAACGAAGGCCGAGGGGGCGACGTCGAAGGCGATCTTCGCCTGCGCGCGCCAGCCGGCCAGCACCGCCAGGCGCCCATAGATCTTGGAGCCGGGCGCGGCGACGATGCGCTCGGCCACCTCCTTCTGGAACATCAGCGTGAGCGAGGCGAACCAGGGCGGCCACGGCTCGGCGGAAAGCCAGCCCACCAGCAGCAGGGTGGCGATGTTGTAGGG
Organism: Xanthobacter pseudotagetidis; assembly: GCF_043194795.2. Classification (NCBI taxonomy): domain Bacteria; kingdom Pseudomonadati; phylum Pseudomonadota; class Alphaproteobacteria; order Hyphomicrobiales; family Xanthobacteraceae; genus Xanthobacter; species Xanthobacter pseudotagetidis. Next base: position 1,216,485 of record NZ_CM195534.1, read on the forward strand.
CAGGTTCGCCACCACGCGCGCCGGGGCGTCGCCGATGAGCGGGCGCACGTCCACCTTCAGCGCGTCGCCTTCGATCACCTCAAGGCGGCCGGGATAGCGGGTGGCGATCTCGCCCAGCGCCTCGATGCAGCGCCGGTCGCGCTCGATGGCGATGACGCGCGCCGCGCCCAGCGCCAGCAGCGCCCGCGTGAGCCCGCCGGGGCCGGGGCCGACCTCAATCACGGTCGCGCCCTCCAGCGGCCCGGAGGCGCGGGCGACGCGGGCGGTGAGGTTGAGGTCGAGCAGGAAGTTCTGCCCCAGCGACTTCTGGGCGGAGAGGCCGTGGGCGCGGATCACCTCGCGCAGCGGTGGCAGGTCGTCGAGCGCGCTCACGCGGCCTGCGCCCCCGCCGCCTCGGTGTCGGCGAGCCGGCGGGCGAGCTTCAGCGCCGCGATCAGGCTCGATGGATCGGCACGCCCGGTGCCGGCGATGTCGAACGCCGTGCCGTGATCCGGCGAGGTGCGGATGAAGGGCAGGCCCAGCGTCGCGTTCACGCCGTCATGGAAGGCCAGCGTCTTGGCCGGGATCAGCACCTGGTCGTGATACATGCCGATGGCCACATCGTAGCGCGCGCGCGCTTCCGGATGGAACATGGTGTCGGCCGGAAGCGGGCCGATGGCGGCGATGCCCTCGGCGGCGAGCGCCGCCACGGCCGGGCGCACCACGGCCTCGTCCTCAATCCCCATGAGGCCGCCTTCGCCCGCATGGGGGTTGAGGCCGCAGAAGGCGAGGCGGGGCCGCGCAAGGCCGAAGCGCCGCGCCATGTCGCGGGCGACGATGCGCCCGGTCTCCACCAGCAGGCCGGTGGTCAGGAGGCCGGGTACGTCCTTCAGCGGCACGTGGATGGTGGCGGGAACGACGGCGAGCTGAGGCGACCAGATCAGCATCGCCGGGCGCGGCACGGAGCCGTCGGGCCGGCGCGCGCGGTCGGTGAGATATTCGGTGTGGCCGGGGAAGGGGAAGCCGGCCGCCTGAACCACGGACTTCGCGAGCGGGCAGGTCACGAGCGCGTCAGCCAGGCCGACCATCACGAGATCGAGCGCGGCGGCGAGCGCCTCCAGGACGCAGGCCGCGCTCGCCGCGTCCGGCCGCCCGGGCGCCGCCGTGGCGGCGGGGCCGGCCGCGAGAACAGGCAGGGCGTCGGCGAAGAGCGCCGCCGCTTCTTCCGGCACGGTGCGCGCGAGGGGAATGTCGAGGCCGAGCCGGCGGGCGCGGTCTTCGAGCAGATCCGGGTCGCCCACGGCGATGAAGTCGGGAACCTCGCGCGCGCGGCGGTCGCGCCAGGCCATGAGGACGATTTCCGGCCCGACGCCGGCGGGCTCGCCGAGGGCGAGCGCGAGGGGACGGCGCGCCGTGGGACGCATCGTCCGGGGCGGCGCGGCCGGGGGAGGTGTCATCAGCGATATTCGATGAGCGAGGCTTTTCTCAGCTCGGCGATCATCTTCTTGGATTCGGCGGTGAACTGGGACGTGCTGAGCTGGTCCTTGATCTCGCGCTTCTGGGAGCTTTCGCCGCGCACCTCGGTCTTGTTGCAGACCGCGAATGTCTCGACGCCGAACTGGCTCACCTCCGGCGGGGTGAGGCGGCCGACCTCGGTCTTGTCGAGCAACTGGCGCAGCTGCGCCGGCATGTCCGACGACAGGCGCAGGATCGGCTGGCGCACCACCACCTCCTTGAGGCCCTTGGCCATGGCCAGGCCGGCGTCGCAGCTGGTGAAGCGCTGGCGCAGGCCATTGGCCTCCTGGAGGCGGGCGCCATGGTTGCCACCGTTGCGCGGCACCACGAAGACGATGGGGTAGAGGGTGTATTCGGTGGCGATGAGCTGGGTCGTGCCTTGGCGCTGGAGCGCGGCGATCACGTCGGAATCGCGGATCATGGTGGTGCCAGCGCGCCCGCGCACATACTGGCCCCACACATAGTCGGCCACCAGCTTGTCCTTGAAGATGCGGGCGTCGAGGCCCCCCTGCGCGAAGCTGGCGGTCAGCTCGGCGGCAGTGCGGCCGGAGCGCTCGGCGACGCCGGCATACATGCGGTCGATGTCCGCCTGGTCGACGGTGGTCTGCAGCCGGCGGATCTGCTGGGTCTTGATGCGGTCGTCGATCAGCTCGTCCAGCGCCTCCTTGGCGGTGATGGACTTGCGCTCGATCAGCTGATGCAGGCGCTGGCGCTGGCTGACGTCATAGGAGGTGATGGGGTCGCCATTCACCACCACCACCACCTTCTGCGCCGCGGCGGGCGTTGCCAACGCGAAGGTTGCGACGAGGGCGGCGAAGCAAAAGCGTATCAGAAAAGGCATGGTGCATCCGCGAGTTGGCGCGCGCAGAGCGACGATCCGGGTTGACCGTGGAGCTCCTCAATGAGGATGGCATCCGTTCCTGGCAGCAATGGGGCTGCGACGGCGTGCGGCGGGCAGGCCGACAGCGCCAGTGCCGTTTTGCCATCAAAAGCAGCCGGGCGCCACCCTCCGGCGTGCGCGGAACGAACCGCTCTCGCCCCATTGTGACCGCGAAGGCCGCGCCCGGATCGGAGGCGGCCGATCACTCGCCGCCGAACGAGGTGGAGAAGCCGCCCTCGCCGAGGGTGCGCAGGCCGATCCGCACCGTGACCTTGGTGTCGGGCGGCGCGTTCGGCCCGTTCAGGGTGTAGTCGGTGATGTAGTTGAAGGCGAGCGTGAAGCAGTCGTCGATGTAGCTCAGGCCCACCAGTGTGTAGTCGAACGCGTCCTGGCCGATATTGTAGCGGATCGCGCCCTTGACCGACCAGTTGTCGGTCAGCTTGTAGCTGCCGTTGGTGAGGATGCCTTCGCGACGCTCGTAATAGCCGAGCAGCGGCTGGGCCTCGTAGCGGCCGTAGATGGCCGAGACGCTCAGGCGGTCGATCTCGGCGCGGCCCTGCAGCTCGAAGCGCTGCATGGAGAAGTTCGCGTCGTCGAAGCGGAACCGGGTGGTGAGCTCGAGATTCTTGGTCGGCGAGTAGCTGAAGCGGGCGATATAGTCCGAGGCGCCGGTCTCAAGGCCGGATTCAAGGCCGGTGTTGGCCATGTCGCCATAGGCGTAGGAATTCTTGCCGAACAGGCTGTAGGACTGGCCGACCACGGCGGTGAACAGGCCGGCCCCGTGAATGGCGGCCGTGTAGGTGACGCCCACATTGGCGCGGCCGCCGCCCTCGACCCGGTCCCAGCCGGAATACTTGCTGATCTCGAACAGGTTGGTGTCGTCGAACACCAGGCTCTGCGCGTCCTCGTTCGGGAACTCGCCGATCGCGGTCTCGTTGGGACGGATGATGATCTGAGCGCGCGGCTCGATGGTCTGGGTGCCCCAGCTCTCGGCGGAGATGAAGGGGTAGCGATAGTCGAGGCCCACCGCCGGCATGGCGCGGATCAGGTCCTCGCTGCCGGACTGCAGCGGATTCTGGCCGGGGAAGGTCGGGCCGTAGGAATAGCTCAGCGGCAGCGGGCTGATGTTGACCGACGCCACGTCCACCCGCGCGGAGACGAAGGGGGTCCACATCTGGCCGATGGAATCGGTGACCGTCTTGCGCCAGTAGACCTCGGCCGACAGGCGCGTGTAGTCGCCCGGCGCGCCGCGCAGCAGGCACTCCCTGGCATTGGGGTTGGCGAGCGTGCAGGCGCCGGTGGGAATGCCGATGGCGCCCACCGCGGAGGTCAAATCCGAGGTGCCGATGAAGTCGGCCTGGTCGCGGGTGAGGGTGGTGAGGTTCACCTTTACGCCCGCCTCGCCGCCCCACAGCGCCTTGTCGAACACCTTGTTGTAGTTGAGCGTGCCCACCACCGGCAGGCGGTTCTGGTCGTCGGTCACCGACAGGCCGAGGAAGTAGAGCCCGCGCAGGTCGAAATAGGAGCGGTCGCCCTGGCCGGTCAGGTAGGCGGTGGAGACCTTCTCGGTCTGGCTGATGGGCACGAGATTGTAGTCGCGCAGGAAGGTCCGGTCGGAGACCAGGGTCGCGTCCCAGCCGATGGTCCAGAACGGGTTGATGGCGAAGGCGCCGGTGCTCTGGACCGCGCCGCGCTCGTCGCGGTAGCCGGGCAGGGGCTCCACCACGCCGTTGGAGTAGACGTTGAGGAACGCGTCCTTGTCCTGCTGGATGATGCCGGCGGCGCGGATGGTGTAGCTGCCGTTGATCAGGCGCTGGCGCCACTCGCCCTGCATCAGCAGGCCTTGCTGCGTCAGGTAGGTGGGCGTGATGGTCATGTCGCGGTCGGGCGCGATGTTCCAGAAGAACGGCGTGCCGACGCCATAGCCGAGCTGGCTCGAGTTCAGGAACTCCGGCATCAGGAAGCCGGTCTTGCGCTTCACCGTCGGGTCCGGCGAGGACATGTACGGGAAATAGGCCACCGGGAAGCCGAAGAACTCGACCGTGGCATCCTGGTAGTAGACCATCTGCTGGTCTTCGTTGTGGATGATCTTCTTGGCGCGGATCTGCCACAGCGGCGGCTTGCTCGGGTCGTCCTTGCAGGGCTCGCAGGCGGTGTAGGTGCCGTTCTGGAAGACGGTGACGTTGCCCTGCTGGCGGTCGGCGCGCGCGGCCGAGAAGTGGGTCTTCTCGGGGGTGTCGAGCCGCAGCGAGGCGACGAAGCCTTCCTTGAAGTCCTGGGTCAGCTGAAGGTTGTCGGCAGTGACGATCTTGCCGTCCTTCTGCTTCATGCGGACGTTGCCCTCGGCAACCAGCACGTTCGCCTTGCGGTCGAACACCACCCGGTTCGCCTCCAGGGTGGAGCCGTCATAATAAATCTGGACGTTGCCGACCGCCGCGACCGTATCCTTCTGGTAGTCGTATTCCATCTCGTCGGCGGTGACGAGCATCTTCTGATTCGGGTCGATCTTCGGCGCGGCCATGAGGCCGGTCGCGCCGCTGCCTCCCCGCGCCTGCGCAGAGGCGGGAGCGGCACCGGCGGGCGCCAGGACAGCGAATGCGGCGATTCCCGCGAGCGCAAGAACACCCGTCCGGCGCAGCCCCTTACGGCGCGCCGGCTGGCGTTCCACAGCGTCGGGGAAGAACCCGACCGTCATCCGTCCTCCCTGTGCAGAAGAATGAGGACCCCCATGAAAATCCCCGCGACCGCCGGAAACCACGCTGCGGCAACGGGATGAACGATGCCAGCCTCTCCGAGATCCTCGGCGAGCTTGGACCCAACATAAAGCAGAAACCCCGCCGCGACGCCACCGAGAATCGTCTGGCCCACACCCCCGAACCGGAACACCCGCAGGCCCACCGATGCGGCGATCAGCACCATTGCGATGAGTAGAAACGGCCGGGCCAGAAGGCTCTGGAGCTGCAGGCGGTAGCGCGCCGCGCCGAACCCGGACTGTTCCGCGCTGCGAATGGCGCCCGGCAGTTGCCAAAAGGACACGGTCTCCGGCGCCACCAGGGAATCCTGAATTTCGTTCGGATTGAGGTTGGTCGCGACCAGGTAGGTGGGGAAGGTCTGGATATCGAATCCGGGCACCAGCACCCGCGCGTCCGCCAGCGTCCAGATGCCGTCGCCGAGGGTGGCGGTGCGGGCCTCCACGCGCTCGATCAGCTTGTCGTTCGAGTCGAACTCGTAGATCACCACGCCCGTGAGTACCCGCCCGCCCTGCTGCGAGGCGGCGGCCTGGATGATGGACTGGCCGTCCACGCTCTGCTGACGCACCCAGAACTCCTTCTTGTCCTGGGTCAGCGAGAAGGAGGTGGAGCCGAACATCTCCCCCTCGATCTGGTTCGCCCGCTCCTTGAAGTCGGCGGAGATGGGATTGAACACAGTGGTGGCGAACACGCCGATGGCGAAGGCCACCAGCACCGGCGGCAGGATGAACTGCCACACCGAGAGCCCCACCGCGCGCGCCACAACCAGTTCGAGCCGGCGCGAGAGCAGCACGAAGGTGGCGATGGCGCCGAACAGCACCGCGAACGGCAGCAGCTGCTCGGTGAAGGCGGGCGCGCGGTAGATGGTGACGAGGGCCACCAGGCTGGTGGTCACCTGCTCGCGGTCCGCGGTGCGGCGCGCCATCTCCAGGAAGTCCACCAGCATGATGAGGGCGACGCACGACAGGAAGATCATCGCCACCGAGGAAGCGAAGCGACGCGCGAAATAGAGGCCGAGGGTGCGCCCGATCATGGATTGGCGGCGGCCGGCCGGCGTGCGAGGCGCTCCTTGAGGGCGTCGAGTCCATTCAGCAGCCACTGCGGCGCCGAGAAGGAGATCCAGCCCTGGAGCACCATGGCGCACAGGATTACGGTGACCACCGGCAGCGCATAGATCAGCGGCACGGCGACGAAATGCGCCTTGAGCTGGCCGGCGATGGCGAAGTTGCCCGCCTGCACGGCCGCCATGGCGGGGATGATGGCGGTGAGCGCGAGCCCGCGGCTCTGGCGCGTGGTGCGCGGCCGGGCGAGGGCGGCGGCGGCGATGGCGAAGAAGGCGAACGGGTAAAGCCCAGCCGACAGGCGCTTGTGCACCTCCTCGCGGAAGCGCCCCGGCGTGTGGATCAGGAACGCATCGTTCTTCGGCGGGTCGAGCACATAGGCGAACGAGCGCTCCATGGGGCGGATGAGGTCGCCCTTCGCGCTCGGCGCCAGCGACGACAGGTCGAAGGCGTAGCGCTGGAACTCCACGACGGAGGTGCTGGCCGCCTTGTCGGCGCCGCGGCGATGGATGGACCCGTTCTCCAGCACCAGGAAGATGCCCGCCTCGTTCTCGACGATCTGTCCACGATCGGCGAGATAGGTGGAGATCTCGTTTACGTCGCGCCCGTCGTTGATGAAGACCCCGTGCATCACCCCGCTCGGGGTGCGCTCGCGCACGTGGAAGACGAGGCCCTGGGACAGGTTCACGAACCGTCCCGGCTGGGCGATGAAGGACACCACGTCGGCGCGCACCCGCGAGACCTGCTCGCGGAAGCCGGACAGGCTCGCCGGCACCACGTCGATGGCCAGGATCTCGCAGAACAGCGAGACGATGACCGCCAGCAACGCCAGCGGGCGCAGCAGGCGCCAGTGGCTCATGCCGGCCGAGGCCATCACCACGATCTCGCTGTCGCCGTTGAGCTTCATGAGCGTGTAGGCGGTGGCGATGAACAGCGCCGCCGGCGCGATCACCAGCACCAGGGTCGGCATGGTGAGGCTGGTGATGGCGAGAAAGGCGATGATGGTCTGGCCCTGGCTCGTCACCAGGTCGAGCTGGCGCAGGGCCTGGGTCACCCAGATCATGCCCGCGAGCACCACCACGACGCCCAGGAACGCCACAGTCGCGGTCGAGAAGATGTAGCGGTCGAGACGGCCCATCAAGCTTCGCCTTGCAGCGCGGAGCCGCCCCCCGCTCGCAATTGATCGGGCCACTGGATAGCCGGAAGCGCCCTGAGGCGCAATTGCCTCATTTGAATACCTCTAAATGGGGCAGCGGAACGTCGCCGGCTTTGCCATCTCCCAACGGCCGTGCCCCACCGACCACCAACCGTCCCCCGTCGCCCTCCGACTTGATCGGAGGGCCCATGGGCGCCTCCCGCAAGCAGTCACGTCGCGGCATGGATGCTCCGGTCAAGCCGGAGCATGACGGCAGTTGAAGCGGGGCCGCGCCCCCCCCCGAAGCCTCAGGCCGGCACGGGCTTCGGCGCGGCGGCGCCCACGGTGGCAAGCGCGAAGGCATAGACCAGGGCCACCTCGTCCAGGCGGTCGAAGCGGCCGGCCGCACCGCCATGGCCCGCCTCCATGTTGGTGCGCAGCAGGATCGGCGCGCGGCCGGTACTCTCATGACGCAGGTGGGCCACCCATTTCGCAGGCTCCCAATAGGTCACGCGCGGATCGGTGAGCCCGGCGAGGGCGAAGATGGCGGGATAGGCCTGCCGCCGCACGTTGTTCACCGGCGAATAGGACAGGATGCGCCGGAACGCCGCCTCGTTCTCGATCGGATTGCCCCATTCGGGCCATTCCGGCGGCGTCAGCGGCAGGCTCGCGTCCAGCATGGTGGCGAGCACGTCCACGAACGGCACTTCCGCGACGATCCCCGCGAACAGATCGGGGCGCATGTTGGCCACCGCGCCCACGAGCATGCCGCCCGCCGAGCCGCCATGGGCGACGATGGCGCCCTTGCGCGCGAAGCCGGTGGCCAGCAGGTGCTCGGCGCAGGCGATGAAGTCGGTGAAGGTGTTGGTCTTGCGGTCGAGCTTGCCGTCCGTGTACCAGCGCCAGCCCTTCTCCGTGCCGCCGCGGACATGGGCGATGGCATAGACGAAGCCGCGATCCACCAGCGACAGGCGCGTGGTGGAGAAGCCTGCCGGCATGCTCATGCCGTAGGCGCCGTAGCCGTAGAGCAGCAGCGGCGCCGTGCCATCGACGGGCGTGCCGGCCCGGTAGAGCAGCGAGATCGGCACGCTCTCCCCGTCTGCGGCCAGGGCCAACACCCGGCGCGTGACGTAGGCCTCCGGATCATGGCCGCTCGGCACCTCCTGGCGCTTCAGCAGCGTGCGGTCCCGGCGGTCCATGTGATAGCGCCAGACCTCGGCCGGCGTGGTCATGGAAGCATAGGTGAAGTGAATCTCGGCGGTCGCGAATTCGAAGCCCCCGTCGAGACCCAGCGCATAGGCCTCCTCGGCGAAGGCGACCGGATGCTCGGCGCCGTCCGAGAGGCGGCGCACGACGATGCGCGGCAGGCCGGCCTCCCGCTCCAGTCGCGCCATGTGATGGGCGAACATGGTGACGCTGAGGATCATCCGTCCCGAGACATGGGGCACGAGATCGCGCCAGCTGGCGCGGCCCGGCGACAGTGTTGGCGCGGTGACGATCTTGAAGTCCTCGGCCCCGTCCGCATTGGTCAGGATGACGAGGCTGTCGGTGCCGGAAAGGTCCGGATGGTGCTCCACCTCGTAGCGCACCCCGGTGTCGCGCGGAGCGACGAGGCGCGGCACCGCGGCAGGGTCCGACAGGTCCAGCAGGCGCACCTCGGAGGTCTCGTGGTCGCCGCAGGCGATCAGGCCAAAGGCGCCAGACTGGGTCTCGCCCAGAGAGACGAAGAAGCCCTTGTCCGGCTCGTCATAGACCAGCGCATCGGCGTCCGGATCGGTGCCGATCAGGTGGCGGAACACCTTGGAGGGACGGTGCTCCGCGTCGCGGCGGATGTAATAGAGCGCCGCGCCGTCGGCGCTCCAGATCAGGTCGCCGGTGGTCCCCTCGATGCGGCCGGGAAGGTCCGTGCCGCTGGCCGCGTCGCGGACCCTGATCGTGAACAGCTCGGCGCCGGTCTCGTCCGCCGCGAAGGCGAGACGCGCGTGGTTGGGCGCATGCCGCCAGTGGCCGAGCCGGAAATAGGGCTTGCCCTTAGCCTCCGCATCGCCATCGACGAGGATGGCTTCGGCGCCTTCGCCGTGGCTGGGCTTGCGGCAGGCCAGGGGGTGCTGGCCGCCTTCGCGGTGGCGGCTGAAATACGCGAACGGCCCGTCCGGCCGCGGCACCGAGCTGTCGTCCTCCTTGATGCGCGCGCGCATCTCGCGCACCAGCGCGTCCTTCAGCCCCTCCATGGGGGCGAAGTAGGCCGCCTGCCACGCGTTCTCCGCTTCCAGGTAGGCGCGGATGTCGGCGTCGAGAGCGGAGGGGTCGCGCATCACCTCGCGCCAGTTGTCGGCGCGCAGCCACGCATAGGGATCGTCGAGGGTGAGGCCGTGGAGCGTGACGGGGGCGCTTCGGCGGGCGGCGCGGGGCGGCTCAGGCGCCGTCACCCGCGCCTCCGTGGTCGAGGGCGAGGTCGAGCGCCGTGCCGTTCATGCAGAAACGCAGGCCGGTGGGCGCGGGGCCGTCCGGGAACACATGGCCGAGATGGCCGTCGCAGCGGGCGCAGCGCACCTCGATGCGGCGCATGCCGTGGGAGACGTCCTCGTGCGTCACCACCGCGTCCGGCGAGACCGGGGCGAAGAAGCTCGGCCAGCCGGTGCCGGAATCGTACTTGGCATCAGAGCGAAACAGAGGCGCCCCGCAGGCGGCGCAGGAATAGACGCCCTTGCGCTTCTCGTCCCAATAGGGGCCGGTGAAGGCGCGCTCGGTGCCCTGCTGGCGCAGGACGTGGAACTGGGCGGGGGTGAGGCAGGAGCGCCACTCCGTCTCGGAGCGTACCACCTTGTCGGACGGCTCGGCGCCGGTCGCCGAGGTCGCAGGCTTGACGTCGTCCATGGGGACCTCGCTTGCGTTTCCCCTCAAGTAGACATCCCTCCGGGCCCCCGCAAGATGCAGGACGGCGCGGAAGCCGAGCCCGTGGCGGACAACAAGGACTTGCCCGGCGAGAGTGCTGGCGGGGCCAGATCCCATATCCGCGAAGACCTTGAAAGATGAGAGCGGAATTTCCAAGAAATCTACTTGCAATCCCTAAATCTCGACCATAAAACGCCCGCGTGCCTGTTCGGTCGAATGCCGTGGGCGGGTGCCCGGCGGACCTTGATGCGGGCTTCAGCGCGGGGGCAAGACCGCGTTCGAGTGTCATATTTCCAGATCGGTCAACATGCTCGAAGAAAGTGCCATGAACGATATCACGGAAACGACCAGCCACATCGAACTCGCGGCGGACATCGTCTCGGCCTATGTGAGCAACAATTCTGTCGCGGCTGCGGATTTGCCCGCCCTCATCAACGAGGTGTACGGCGCGCTGCAGCGTCTCTCCCTCGGCGAGCAGGAGCCGGCGCCGGAGCCGCTGAAGCCGGCGGTTCCGGTCAAGCGGTCGGTGATGCCGGACTTCATCGTCTGCCTGGAGGACGGCAAGAAGTTCAAGTCGCTGAAGCGCCACCTGCGCACCCAGTATGACATGACCCCCGAGCAGTATCGCGAGAAGTGGGGCCTGCCCGCCGACTATCCCATGGTGGCGCCCAGCTATGCCGCGGCGCGCTCCGAACTCGCCAAGCAGATGGGCCTCGGCCAGCAGCGCCGCCGCCGCTGAGCGCTGCGCACCGCCGTGGTCCGGGGCCGGTTCCCACCGGTGCCGAAAGATGACGCGCCCTTGATGAGCCGGCGGCCGGGCGCGGCCGGTCAGCGCTCCCCGGTTGCCCGCGCGGGCTCCTGGGCCTGTTTTTGCGCCACGCTCCGCGCGAGCCGCAGCAAGGCTGCATGGCGGGCCGGATCGTAGGCTTCCAGGCCTGGCTGGCGCGACCGGGCGGCCTTGCGTGCGAGGCGGAGCGATCGCGTGATTTCAGCCGCGCCCGGCGCCCCGAGCCGCAAGGCCTCCATCCGCCGCGCGACCTGGGCTTCCAGGTCCTCCGCCCGGAAGGCGCGCAGGCGTTGGCGGAGACCCCCTTTCAGGACCGGAGATGGTGCGGCGGCGGTGGCGGTCGGCATGGCGCGGCTCCCTCTTTTCCTCCTCAGAGGGTTAGGCCATTGCCGATCCAGGGGGATAAGTTCCTATTTCTTGGTCCTCTGAAGGTGAAGCCTCATCCTTCAAGTAATTGAAAATAAATATTCTCTCCCGAAATGGCGCGCATTCTTATGGTTGGGCTTATCCCCGGGCCCGTGTCACACGGCATGATGGTGTAGGAATTAAAACCGCATTATATACTTGACAAAGCACCCCCGGTTTGCGATGTTGGCTCAACGATTTGAGCGGGCTCGGTTCTCCAAGCCCATCGCCCCTAGGACAAAAGTCATGAGCGCCGATCTCTCCAACCCGATCTTTCAGGACGTGGACAAGGCCCGCGCCTACCTGGAAGCGCAGCGTTGGCCGAACGGCCCGACTTGCCCGCACTGCGGCAATGCCGATCCCGACGCGATCCGCGCGCTCAAGGGGAAGGCGCATCGTCCTGGCGTCTATCAGTGCAACGCTTGCCGCGAACAGTTCACCGTGACCGTTGGCACCGTATTCGAGCGCTCCAAGATCCCACTCAATAAGTGGCTGCTGGCGACGCACCTCATGTGCTCCAGCAAGAAGGGCATCTCGGCCCACCAACTGCACCGCATGCTCGGCATCACGTACAAGACGGCCTGGTTCATGGCTCATCGCATCCGCGAAGCCATGCGCGAGGATGTTGCGACCGCCGGCCCGCTCGGTGGAGAGGGCAAGGTGGTGGAAGCCGACGAGACCTACTTCGGAAAGACCGACATCCAGCCCAAGACGCGCACCAGCGGCAAGCCTTTCTCAAAGGGTGGGCGCCGTGGCCCCACTGGCAAGCGTGCCGTGGTGGGCCTCGTGGAGCGCGGCGGCAAGGTCCGCACCTTCCACGTTGAGAAGGCCACAAAGGAGAGCGTCCGCGAAATCCTCGTTCAGAACGCCTCGCGCAAGAGCACGCTCCACACCGACGAGAGCAAGCTGTACGTCGAGACCGGCAAGGAGTTCGACGCCCATCACTCTGTGCGCCACTCGGCCGGGGAGTACGCTCGCGGCGATGTCCACAGCAACACGATTGAAGGCGTGTTCTCGGTTTTCAAGCGCGGCATGCGCGGCGTGTACCAGCACTGCGGCGAGGCCCATCTGCACCGCTACCTGACCGAATTCGACTTCCGCTACAACCGCCGTACCGCGCTCGGCATGAGCGACCGCGAGCGCACCGACGACGCCCTCAAGGGCATCGAAGGCAAGCGCCTGACCTATCGGCGGATTGGTGAAGCCTCGATCTGCTAAGCAGAAAATCAAACGCTTCCAGCGCATGCGCTGGAAGAAAGATGGCGCGTGCTAGACTTTCTTGGGCTTATCTAACTTGGCGTACTCCTTTCCAGATCGCTTAATCGCGCTACGGACTTCCTTGATGTCTTGAGCGGCAGGAAGCTTCTCCGGTACAGTTCCGCTAATATTTATCATCGTCTTGCGAACGGCCTTGCCGACATTCTCTGCGGCCCGCTCTAACGGCTTTTGTCCTCTGATCGCCTCGTTCTTTATTTTTTCGTTTGTTTGAGTAAGCCTGAACAAATTCGCGGCAAGCTCCGTGGACCCCATAAAATCCAATGGAGATCGACCATCTGGAATATTTTTACTAGACCTTATACCCTTTAGGTCCATATTATACATGCCACGATACCCGGCATTCTGAAAGAATTGGTACTGCTCAACGCCGTGCGAAGAAGCAGTCATGCTCAACTCTTTTTCACGATCAACAATTTCTCCTCGTATAATTACGCGCTCAACTCCATCAGCCTCTTGAATGTATTGCCGAAATGCCTCAGCCATAGTGATGAAATATGCCTGAGCAGACGCAACGTGGTGATTTCTCGAATCCCCGTTCATTACGGTAAGATAGCAAGCAAACCGAGATAGTTTCCAGTCCCGGCCACCCTTTTCCGTCTTACATTCTTCGAAGTTATCAAGGATCGCTACACCGATCTGAGCGCAGGCGTTAATGGCTTTATTAACAGCCTTCAGTATTGGCGCCATTTCTGTGTAGTTGAGGCACGCCATTAGCTCAGAGGCAAGCCAATACCTCCGGCCGTTTTGGCGCCCGTAGCTTTCGAAGTTGGGGCGATCGTCCTCGAAATGGAAAACCTCGACCTCAGACATCTGCCACCCCCCGTAAGTTGCAACAACTTGCGAGAGGCTAAGGCTCACGGGTTGATTTGTCCGCTTCATTTTTCCCCTCGGCCTAGTTCGGGTGCGGCTCGCGGGAGGGCCACGCCCGCGGGACTCCATTTTCCCGCTTAGGCTATGTATGATCGGGGGCTGCCGATTCGGCAGTGAGCGAGGGCGCCGCCGCGGCGGCTAACCCTCGTCTCGGTGTGCACGCTCCTTAACGGTGCGCTTTGGGGCCGTCTTCGTTCCACCGGGGGCGGCCCCCTTGCTTTCCGCTTTCGCCTTGTGGGGCTCCGGCGGAGTACTGAGCAGCCTGTGGACGGCGCGCTGGAATGCGATTTCCTGCACGTCCTGGTGGCTGCGATCCCGCGAATCGCTCATGATCCCGATGCCTCGCGACGAAATGGGCCACCCACCACGGTCCCCCATTGCCATCACCCGGCCCGAGGCTGGCGCACCTGAGGGCTGTATCCGTGTCGTCGACGGATACAGTCCGAGCGCTAACATCAATTTCGAAATGCCGTCCTTAGTTCCTCCCAAACCCTTTATTTTTAAAGGGCCGGCGCCGGATCGCGCTCGCTTTTCGTTAACCACATAACAACCACACACCACGCGCGCTCGCAACCAAAATGTGCGTGTCAATAGGCTTCTCGCGAGTTTCTGGCCCCATCGGCCAAAAAAGTGGGGAATATCACCTCTATCCACACAACTCCCGAAATCCACAACCGGATTTTCGGCCCCAAACGTTGACATCAGGTTGATTCGCCCGAATCAGCGATTGCTTTGTCACGTATATAATTGGGAATTCAAACCTACACCAAGAGGTCGCGATGCTTCTGACCGACTCTGCCCGCCCCGAGGGATGTCCGGATTTTGCTTCGGCCGGGCACAGGCCCGCCGCCGCCCCGCGCCCAGCGTTTGTCCTCTGCCGGCTCGCCGCGGCCATGGTGTGCGCGGCGACGGGCATCTCCGTGGACGACATCCTGGCGCCCCGCCGCGCTCCGGCGGCGGCGGCGAGCGCGCGTCAACTGGCCATGTACCTCGCCCATGTGGGCTTCGGCGTGGCCCTCGCGGACGTCGCCCGCGCCTTCCGCCGCGACCGCACCACGGTCGCCTATGCCTGCCGGCGCATCGAGGACCTCAGGGACGGGCCGTTCGACCAGGAGGTGGCGCGCCTTGAGGCCTGCGCGCGTTGGGCTGCGGGGGGCTGAGCCGTGGATGCACCTTCTGCCCCCACGGCGTCCGCCCGCCCCGCCGGCGGCGCCCCAAAAGATGGCGCGGCGGCCGGTGCCGCGCGCGCGGAAAGCCCGCTGGACTGGCTCGCCCGCCGCACCGACAAGGCCGGGCGGCCCCTGGTGGACCCGGTGCAGCGGCTGGCGGGCGAGCGCCTGCGCACCGACTTCACCCGCGCGGGGCTCACGCCGTCGGTGACCACCCGCTGGGATGCGAGCGGCGTGCGCGGCAGCGCGCCCGACGCCTTCCCCGATCTGGTGCTCGCGGCCAAGGCACGCGTCGCGCAAGCCCTTGCCGCCGTCGGGCCGGAACTCTCCGGCGTGCTGCTCGACGTGTGCTGCTTCCTCAAGGGCCTGGAACAGGTGGAGCGCGAGCGTGCGTGGCCTGCGCGCACCGCCAAGGTGGTGCTCGGCCTGGGCCTCGACCGTCTGGCGCGCCACTATGGCCTCGAGAGGAGCGTCGCCGGGCGCGCCCGCACCGCCATGCGCGCCTGGCGCGCCCCGCAGAGCGGCTCGCCGGAAGAGGAGCCGCGCGGCTGACGGCACCGGCTCGCCTTGAAATGATTTAACTTCGCTGCCATTCCCCATTAGAACGGCGGCTTCAAGAACATCGCGCAGGCTCAAGCCGCGCCCTATCAAGGCGACGAGGATATGCCCCAGTACCGTTCCCGCACGTCCACCCACGGCCGCAACATGGCCGGCGCCCGCGGCCTGTGGCGAGCGACCGGCATGAAGGACGGCGATTTCGGCAAGCCGATCATCGCCGTGGTGAATTCCTTCACCCAGTTCGTGCCGGGCCACGTGCACCTCAAGGACCTCGGCCAATTGGTGGCGCGCGAGATCGAGAAGGCGGGCGGCGTCGCCAAGGAGTTCAACACCATCGCGGTGGACGACGGCATCGCCATGGGCCACGACGGCATGCTCTATTCGCTGCCGTCGCGCGAGATCATCGCCGACAGCGTGGAATACATGGTCAACGCGCACTGCGCCGACGCCATGGTCTGCATCTCCAATTGCGACAAGATCACCCCCGGCATGCTGATGGCCGCCATGCGCCTCAACATCCCGGCCGTGTTCGTCTCCGGCGGGCCCATGGAGGCCGGCAAGGTGATCCTGTCCACCGGCGAGAAGAAGGTGGACCTGATCGACGCCATGATCGCGGCGGCGGACGAGAAGGTCTCCGACGCCGACGTGACGGTGATGGAGCGCTCCGCCTGCCCCACCTGCGGCTCGTGCTCGGGCATGTTCACCGCCAATTCCATGAACTGCCTCACCGAGGCGCTCGGCCTCGCGCTGCCCGGCAACGGCTCGGTGCTCGCCACCCATGCCGACCGCGAGCGCCTGTTCGTGGAGGCCGGCCACCTCGTCGTGGATATCGCGCGGCGCTACTACGAGCAGAACGACGAGAGCGTGCTGCCGCGCGCGGTGGCGACCTTCAAGGCGTTCGAGAACGCCATGACGCTCGACATCTCCATGGGCGGCTCCACCAACACCGTGCTGCACCTGCTCGCCGCCGCCAACGAGGGCGAGGTGCCGTTCACCATGGCCGACATCGACCGCCTCTCGCGCCGCGTGCCGGTGCTGTGCAAGGTCGCGCCCGCGGTCGCCAACATCCACATGGAGGATGTGCACCGCGCGGGCGGCATCATGGCCATTCTCGGCGAGCTCGATCGCGCCGGCCTGATCCACACCGACCTGCCGACGGTGCATTCGGCGACGCTTGCCGACGCGCTGGACCGGTGGGACGTGAAGCGCACCAAGAGCGAGAGCGTCGCCACCTTCTACCGCGCCGCCCCTGGCGGGGTGCCGACCCAGGTCGCCTTCAGCCAGTCGCGCCGCTGGGACGACCTCGACCTCGACCGCGAGAAGGGCGTGATCCGCGACCTCGCCCATGCCTATTCCAAGGATGGCGGCCTCGCGGTGCTCTACGGCAACATCGCCCTCGACGGCTGCATCGTGAAGACCGCGGGCGTGGACGAGAGCATCCTCGTCTTCCAGGGGCCGGCGCGCATCTTCGAGAGCCAGGACGCTGCGGTGGAGGCGATCCTCTCCACCCAGCGCATCCTGCCCGGCGACATCGTGCTGATCCGCTACGAGGGGCCGCGCGGCGGCCCGGGCATGCAGGAGATGCTCTATCCCACCTCCTACCTGAAGTCGAAGGGCCTCGGGAAGAAGTGCGCCCTGGTCACCGACGGGCGCTTCTCCGGCGGCTCCTCGGGCCTGTCCATCGGCCACGTCTCTCCGGAGGCGGCCGAGGGCGGGGCCATCGGCCTGGTGGAGGAGGGCGACATCATCGAGATCGACATCCCGAGCCGCACCATCCGCGTCGCGGTTTCCGACGAAGTGCTGGCCGAGCGCCGCGCGGCCATGGAGGCCAAGGGCGACGCCGCCTGGAAGCCGGAGAGCCGCAAGCGGGTGGTCTCCCAGGCGCTCCAGGCCTATGCGGCACTCACCACCTCGGCCGCGCGCGGCGCGGTGCGCGACGTGAAGGCGCTGCGCCGCTGAGCCTGCCGGCCAATCGGCCTCGCGGACGTTCGATCAGGCCCCCGCCGGCAAAGCGGGGGCCTTTTTCGTCGGCATGGTCGATGATGGGTTAACGGCCGCGCGCTCACCGGCAGGTGAGGCGGCCGTCGTCGTTGGCGATGTCGCGGCCGGCGCTGCACCAGCCGACGGCGGTGGTGGCGTCCACCCAGCGGCCGTTGCGGTCGCGGCAGCTCGCCTTGAGCCAGCCGGCCGTGACGCGGATGTCCTTGCAGCTCATCATGTAGGAGCCGCGGGGCGGAACCGGGTCGCCGCCGCCGCTGAACGGCCTGCGGCAGGTCAGCGCGCCGTTGTCGTTGGCGATATCGGTGCCCCGGTCGCACGAGGACAGGGCGATGACCGTCGGGCGCCAGCCGCCCCAGCGGTCCTGGCATTCGGCGTGCAGCCAGCCGCCGCCGACGCGCGCGTTGCGGCACGTGGCGGAATAGGAGCCGTAGGGCGGGCGGCCCTCCGGAAAGGCGGCGGAGGAGGCGCGGCAGTCGATGGTGCCGTTGTCGTTGACGATGTCGGCGCCGGGCCGGCATCCCATCAGCGTGGTGGCGGTGGGCCGCCAGCTGCCCACGCGATCCTGGCAGGTGGCCCTGAGCCAGCCGCCTTCCACGCGGATGTCGCGGCAGGTGGCCACGTAGGAGCCCGCGGGTGGCTGCTCGCCATAGCCGCCATAGCTGCCATAGGTTCCGGCATTGCCCGTCTGGCAGACAAGGGCACCGTCCAGGTTGGCGATGTCGGTGCCGGGCCCGCAGGACGCGGCGCGCAGCGAGGAGACCCGCCGGTCGCCGTAGGGCGTGCGGCAGGCGGCGGTAAGGATGCCGTTCTCGAACTGGATCTGCCCGCAGTTCTGCCGGTAGGACCCCGGGGGCGGAGGCGGAGAACCCACGATCTCCCGCATCACCTGCTCGGCCGAGGGACCGGCGGGCGACTGCGCCGGCGGCGGCTCCGGGGTCGGGCGATCGCACCACAGCCGGCCGCCGCGGTTGACGATCTCGCCAAGGCAGCTGGGGAAATCGTTCAGGCGCGTCACCACCCACGCGCCGGCGGCGTCGGGACAGAAGGCGGCGAGGTCGCGACCGAAGCGCACCTGCGCGTCGCGGCAGCTGTAGAGATAGCTGCCGGGGGGGACCTGGGCGCGCACGGCGCCGGCCGAAAGGCCCAGCGCCAGCACGGCGACGAAGAAGCTCGCGATCCGAGCACCCATGGTCATCTCCTTGCGTCGTCCACAAGCAGGTACCATCGGCGGAACGGTCACCGCAATGCATTCTTGGCGCGCACGGCGCTAGTTCCGGCACCGGGGCGCGCAAAGCGCATCCGGATGTGAGAAGGGGGCGCCGAGGCCCCCCCTTCCGGAATCACCAGTTGCAGACGAGGCGGCCGTTGATGTTGGCGATGTCGCGCGAACCCCGGCATTGGTTGAGGTTCACGTTGGCGCGTACCCAGGCGCCGTTCATCATCCGGCACTCCGCCCAGAGAGTTCCGGCCGGGCCGACCACAGCATTGCGGCACGAGCGCAGGTAGGAGCCGGGCGGCACCCGCACCGCCGGGCCAGGCGGCGGGCCGGGCCGGCGGTCGCAGCGCAGGTTGCCGTTGATGTTGGCGATGTCGCCCCAGCAGGAGCGGAAATCCGGCAGCCGGGTGAACTCGAACCGGCCCGGCTGGCGCGTCTCGCACACCGCGGAGAGATCGCGCCCTCCGGCCACCACGCGCACGTCGCGGCAGGAGCGCAGGTAGCTGCCGGGCGGCACGCCCTGCGCATTGGCCTCGGGCACAGCCCCGACGGCGAAGAGAAACAGGCCGAGCAGGCCGGCCCAGATGGCGCGCAATCGCATGAAGCCCCCCAAAATGACCAATTCTGACGCGCCGGGCTGCGACGCGTCAGACTTCGTATCCCAGGGCGCGGACGGCCGCCAGAATCGTTTGCGGGGGGTCGGACAGGGATGCCCGGACGTCGGCGGGTGTAGCGCCATCGACACAGGGGGCGCCCTCGGCTAAAAGCCCGAACCGCGCCAGCGCCGCGTTTCTGGAGGCCCGCCCGCTTATGACCATCCGCCTGCACCGGGGTGACCTGCCCGCGGATTTCGTTGCCGCTCCGGTGGTCGCCATCGACACCGAGACCATGGGTCTCAATCCGTTCCGCGACCGCCTGTGCGTGGTGCAGCTGTCCAATGGCGACGGCACCGCCGACGTGGTGCAGATTCCCAAGGGCGCGGGGCCGGACAGCGCGCCGAACCTCGCCCGCCTGCTGGCCGATCCGGCGGTGACGAAGCTGTTCCATTTTGCGCGCTTCGATATCGCCGCGCTGCAGCAGGCCTTCCGGGTGATGCCCCAGCCGGTGTGGTGCACCAAGATCGCCTCGCGCCTGGTGCGCACCTATACCGACCGCCACGGCCTCAAGGACCTGCTGCGCGAATTGCTCAACGTGGAGATCTCCAAGCAACAGCAGAGCTCGGACTGGGGCTCGGACGACCTCTCGGACGCCCAGCTCGCTTATGCCGCCTCGGACGTGCTCTATCTGCACCAGCTGAAGGCGAGGCTCGAGGAGATGCTGGCCCGCGAGGGGCGCGCCGGCCTCGCGGCGGCCTGCTTCGCCTTCCTGCCGGCGCGGGCGGCGCTCGATCTGTCGGGCTGGGGCGAGGAAGATATCTTCGCTCATTCCTGACGGAGCGTCATTTTTCCACCATGGCGTGCGTCGGCGCCGGACCGAGACTTGCGCGCCGCTGCCATTTCGGACAAGTTGCCGGCTGGGCGCGTGGGGCGACGCGTCGCTCAGCTGCGTGGGGCCGCGGCGGAATGGGGGCGGGCGACGGCCCGGGTCCCGGAACAGGGTCATGAACCGACACGTGCCGCCACACGAAATCCAACGGCGAGACGCCGCCAGCTTCGCACCGCGCGCTGCGCCCGACTTCAAGCGCGCCGCCCGGCACAGCACCCGTGTGCGCTGGTTCCGCCGCCTGCTACCCATCTCCCTCGGTGTGTCGCTTGCGGTGCTGACGGCGATTCCGTTCCTCTCCAGCCTCGACCTCAAGCTTGAGCTGCCGTTCGACATCGGCCACCTCTCCTTGTCCGGCACCCGCCTGACCATGGAGGAGCCCAAGCTCTCTGGCTTCACCGACGACCGGCGCGGCTACAGCGTCAATGCCCGGACCGCCGAGCAGGACCTCACCAAGCCGGACATCGTGGACCTGACCGACATCGAGGCGCGCATGGAGCTGGCCGACAAGGGCTGGACCACGGTGATCGCCAAGACCGGCACCATGAACGTCAAGACCCAGTTCATCACCCTGGGCGGTGGCGTCGACCTCGCCATGAAGGGTGGCTATGCCGGCAAGCTGAAGGACGCCGACGTGGACGTGAAGGCCGGCACCATCGTCACCCAGAAGCCGGTTGAGTTCACCTATCAGGAGGCGAAGCTGGTGGCGGACAGCCTCACGGTCACGGACCGCGGCGCCAAGGCGCTGTTCGTCGGCAACGTGCAGCTGGATTTCCTGCCCTCGGCCCTGTCCTCGGGGCAGAACGTCGCTCCGCCGGCCGCCGGCCAGGAGAAGCCGCAGCCGGCCAAGGGATCGCCGCCGGCTCCGGCGGTGGCGTCGGGGACGCACAAGCCGGCCGCGGTGGCCACGGCGCCGCCGCCGCCTGCCGCGACGCCGGCGTTGCCGGCCGGGGCGCTCGGGCCGGGGGCGGTGTCGTCCGCCTTCGCCCCGACCGAGACCGCGCTGCCGGCCCCGTTCTGGTCGCTGCCGGCATCCGTTGCCGCGGCCCCGCCCAACCTCTCGGCGGCCGGCGCGATGCCCGCTCTGCCGCCCCCCGCGCCCCTGCCGCCGCGCCGTCCCGTCGAGGCGCGATGATGGCAGGCCTCCTCATGGGACGCGCCACATGGGGCGCGCTCGCTCTCGCCGTGCTCCTCGCCGCTCCCGCCGCCGCCCAGCAGGGCAACGTGCCGAATGCGCTCCAGGGCTTCGCCAAGAACCGCGACCAGCCGGTGCGCATCAATGCCAACACCCTGGAGGTGCGGGACAAGGACAAGATCGCGGTGTTCTCCGGCAACGTGGTGGTGGTGCAGGGCGACACCACCATGAACACCAAGGATCTGTTCGTCTATTACGACGGCTCGGTGGGCGCCCCCCAGGAGGGCGCGCCCATGAAGCAGGGGCAGATCCGCAAGCTCGAGGCCAAGGGCGGCGTGGTGGTGAAGACCAAGGAGCAGACCGCCACCGGCGACAGCGGCGTGTTCGTGATGGCCGACAACACCGTGACGCTGGTGGGCAAGCCCGTGGTGCTGACCCAGGGGCCGAACGTGATCCGCGGCCAGAAGCTGGTGGTGGACCTCGTGACCGGGGTCTCCAAGTTCGAGGGTGGCCGCGTCGAAAGCCTGATCGTGCCCGGGTCCGTCAAGGAGAACCCTCCGGGCGGGGCAAAGCCCGGCGCGCCCCAGGGGGCCGGCCAGCAAGGCGGCCAAGCGCCGCGCCGCTGATCCGGCGGCCGCCGGGACGCAAGGCCGCATCCTGCGCGCGAGACGGGCGGCAGTTTCGTCACACTGGCGCAGAGGCAGGATTTGGACCAAACTGCGAAGGCTTTGCGACACGGCGCCCCGCGGCGGCGCTGCGAAAACCGCCTTTTGGGTCGCGAGCGCTTTCGTTAGAACGGTCGGCCCATTTTTTGCATCTGGAGTGCATTGCATCCCCGATGGCGAGCGGTTAAACCTTATCTCCGGGGGCGGGGGCCCGGAGGCAGCGTTGAACGTCCTATCGATCTTCGGCAGAGGTGGCGGCAAGCGCCGGACGAGCGCGATCAAGTCGCGCACTCCGGCGGACGACCATGCCGACCTCGCGGCGCTGGAGCAGGCGCTCTACGATGATGCCGCCGAGGATGGCGGTGCCGGCTATGACCCGCGCGCCCGGGAGCCCCGGTCCCCCGGCTCCCGCGCTCACGATCCCCGCGCCTATCAGGATCCGGGCTACCGCGAGCAGGACGACGGCTATCGCGGCTATGAAGGCCAGGACTACGACGATCAGGACTATGACGATCGGGGCGGCGACGACGCCTATGACTCGCGCTGGCAGGAGCCGCGGGAGGCGCCGCGCGCGCTGACCTACGCTTCCGGCCGGCGCGGCCCCGTCACCGATGCCGACATGCAGGACGCGCTGGCCGCGTACGGCCTCGCCAAGTCCTACGGCGGCCGGCAGGTGGTGCGCGACGTGTCGCTCAACGTGCGCCGCGGCGAGGCGGTGGGCCTGCTCGGCCCCAACGGCGCCGGCAAGACCACCTGCTTCTACATGGTCACCGGCCTCGTGAAGGCCGATGCCGGCCGGATCGAGCTCGACGGTCACGACGTGACCCCCATGCCCATGTACCGCCGCGCCCGGCTCGGCATCGGCTACCTGCCGCAGGAGGCCTCGATCTTCCGGGGCCTCACGGTGGAAGGCAACATCATGGGTGTGCTCGAAGTGACCGAGCCCGACCGCCGCAAGCGCGCCGACGAGATGGAGGCGCTGCTGGAGGAGTTCAAGATCACCCACGTGCGCAAGTCGCCGTCCATCGCCCTGTCGGGCGGCGAGCGGCGGCGCGTGGAGATCGCCCGCGCGCTGGCGAGCCGGCCCTCCTTCATGCTGCTGGACGAGCCCTTCGCCGGCATCGACCCGATCGCGGTGGGCGACATCCAGGCGCTGGTGCGCCACCTCACCTCGCGCGGCATCGGCGTGCTCATCACCGACCACAATGTGCGCGAGACGCTGGGCCTGATCGACCGCGCCTACATCATCCATTCCGGCACCGTGCTGATGGAGGGCGATCCGGAAGCCATCGTCTCCAGCCCCGACGTGCGCCGGCTCTATCTCGGCGAGGAGTTCCGCCTGTGAGGCGCCCGCCCGCCATCACCCCGACGCGGGAGGGCTCCGCATGGCGATGAGCCCGAAGCTGGAGTTCCGCCAGACCCAGTCGCTGGTGATGACGCCGCAGCTGATGCAGGCCATCAAGCTGCTGCAGCTCTCCAACATGGAGCTGGTGGCCTATGTGGAGGCGGAGCTGGAGCGCAACCCGCTGCTGGAGCGCCTGACCGAGAACGAAAGCCCGGCGCCGGCCGACGGCCAGGAGAGCGCCGAGGCGCGCGAGGCCCGCGAGGAGCTGGCCACCGCCGAGCGCGAGGCGCCCGCCTCCGGCGACTGGATGGAGCAGGGCCTGGAGCCCTCGCGCGCCGAGATGGAGACCCGGCTCGATACCGACCTCGGCAACGTGTTCCCGGACGACGCGCCCTCCGAACGCGCCCAGGCCGCGGCCTCGCCCGGCGCCTCCTCCAGCATCGACTGGGGCGGCGGCGGGGGCGGGGACCGCGGCGAGGACTACAACCCGGAAGCCTTCCTCACCTCCGAGGCCACGCTCGCCGACCATCTGGAGGCGCAGCTCTCGGTGGCGGAGGCGGACCCCGCCCGCAAGCTGATCGGCATCCACCTCATCGGCCTCATCGACGAGGCGGGCTACTTCACCGGCGACCTCGACCAGGTGGCCGGGCAGATGGGCGCCCGCCCCGCGGATGTGGAGGATGTGCTCAAGCTGATCCAGACCTTCGAGCCCACCGGCGTCGGCGCGCGCAACCTCGCTGAATGCCTCGCGATCCAGCTCAGGGAGCGCGACCGCTTCGATCCCGCCATGCAGGCGCTGGTGGCGAACCTGGAACTGCTCGCCCGCCATGACCGCAACGCGCTGAAGCGCATCTGCGGCGTGGATGCCGAGGACCTCGCCGACATGATCGGCGAGATTCGCCGCCTCGATCCCAAGCCCGGCCTCGCCTTCGGCGGTGGCGTGGTGCATCCGCTGATTCCGGACGTCTATGTGCGGCCGGGCGCGGACGGCGCCTGGATCGTGGAGCTCAACTCGGAGACCCTGCCGCGGGTTCTGGTGAACCAGTCCTACCACGCGGTGGTGGCGAAGGCGGCGAAGGCGCCGCACGAGAAGACCTTCCTCGCCGAGTGCCTGCAGAGCGCGAGCTGGCTCACGCGCTCGCTCGACCAGAGGGCGCAGACCATCCTCAAGGTGGCGAGCGAGATCGTGCGCCAGCAGGACGCCTTCCTGCTGCACGGCGTGCGCCACCTGCGCCCGCTCAACCTGCGCACGGTGGCCGACGCCATCGGCATGCATGAATCGACGGTCTCGCGCGTCACCTCCAACAAGTACATCGCGACTCCGCGCGGCGTGGTGGAGATGAAGTTCTTCTTCTCCTCCGCCATCTCGGCGGCTGGGGGCGGGGAGGCCCACTCGGCCGAGGCGGTGCGCCACCGCATCAAGGCGCTGATCGACACCGAGGGCGCGGACGACGTGCTTTCCGACGACACGCTGGTGCAGAAGCTGCGCGACGACGGCATCGACATCGCCCGCCGCACGGTGGCGAAGTATCGCGAAGGCATGAACATCCCCTCCTCGGTCCAGCGCCGCCGCGAGAAGCTGTCCTTGCGCGAGGTGGGCTGAGGGCAGAGGCGCCATCGCCGCTCTCTTCGCCCACTACCCCGCTGTGCCGGCGATACACCGCGCCTCCCGCTTTCCGGATCCCGCCATGACTGCCATCCGCCCCGTCATCGATCACATGTCGCTCACCTGCGCCGACCTTGCCCGCGCGGTGCGGTTCTACGATGCGGCGCTGGCGCCGCTGGGCCTGGTGCGGGTGGCGGACTACGACGAGGAGGAGGGCGCCTCGGCCTGCTGGGGGCCCCCGGGCACGCTTCCGGCACCGGAGGGCCTGCCGGGCGCGGCGCCGTTCTGGGTGCAGCATCGCGACGCGGCCTTCGCGCCCCCGCCGGGCACCCACGTCTGCTTCTGCGCGCCGGACCGGGCGGCGGTGCACGCCTTTCATGCGGCCGGGCTCGCCGCCGGCGGCACGGATTACGGCGCGCCGGGGCCGCGGCCCCATTACGGGCCCGGCTACTACGCCGCCTTCCTGGTGGACCCGGATGGCTGGCGCATCGAGGCGGTGACATACGGAAGCTGAGCGCCGGACCGCCAAGCTCACGCCGGCATCGCTACACGTGCGCGTGAGAACGACGGGAATTGCCCGCAATTGAGGCGGCCGGAGGCGTCCCGCGCGCTTCGCAGGGCCGGTCCGGCGGGGTTAGGCTAGAATTTCCGTTACAGGAGGATCTGCCGATGAAGCGCCTTGCCTTCGCTCTTTGCACCCTCGCCGTCGTCTCCGCCACCGCGCCCGCCTTCGCCGGCGGTTCGGGCTGCCCCGGCGCCCAGGACAAGAGCGCCCAGGCCGAGAGCACCCACAAGGGCAGCTGACCGCCCCGCCGGCCGGACCGAGCGGGCGAACGCCGCCGGCGGCTATCGCCCCGGCGCGCTTCGGGCTGGAACGCCCTCAAGCTCCCCGTTCTCTCCAGTGGAGGGAACGGGGAGCTCGCCAATCTAGATCCCGTCCCCGGCGTGCCCCGGAGGGCTGGGACGTGGTTTGGGCGGAGCGGCGCGCCTCAGGCCGCCTTGCGGCGCGAGGTGATGAGCTTCCTGTTCACCAGCACCTCGGCGATCTGCACGGCGTTCAGCGCCGCGCCCTTGCGCAGGTTGTCCGACACGCACCAGAAGGCGATGCCGTTGTCCACGGTCGGGTCGTCGCGCAGGCGCGAGATGTAGGTCGCGTCCTCGCCGGCCGCCTCGTGCGGGGTGGCGTAGCCGCCCGGCTCGCGGGTGTCGATGACGAGGATGCCGGGGGCCTCGCGCAGGATCTTGCGCGCGTCCTCGGCCGACAGCTCCTTCTCGAACTCCACGTTCACCGCCTCGGAATGGGAGATGAAGACCGGCACGCGGACGCAGGTGGCCGTGAGCTTGATCTTGGGGTCCAGGATCTTCTTGGTCTCGGCCACCATCTTCCACTCTTCCTTGGTGAAACCGTCGTCCATGAAGACGTCGATCTGCGGGATGAGGTTGAAGGCGATGCGCTTCGGGAACTTCTTCGGCTCCACCGGGTCGGAGACGAACACCGCGCGGGTCTGGGTGAACAGCTCGTCCATGGCGTCCTTGCCGGCGCCGGAGACGGACTGGTAGGTGGAGACCACCACGCGCCTGATGGTCGCCGCGTCGTGCAGCGGCTTCAGCGCCACCACCAGCTGCGCCGTGGAGCAGTTCGGGTTGGCGATGATGTTCTTCTTCGAAAAGCCGGTGATGGCGTCGGCGTTCACCTCGGGGACGATGAGGGGAACGTCCGGGTCCATGCGCCACTGCGAGGAATTGTCGATGACGACGCAGCCGGCGGCGCCGATCTTCGGCGACCACTCCTTCGACACGGCTCCGCCCGCCGACATCAGGCAGATGTCGGTGTCGGAGAAGTCGTAGGTCTCGAGATTCTTCACCTTCAGGGTTTTGTCGCCGTAGGAGACCTCGACGCCCTGCGACCGGCGCGAGGCGAGCGCGACTACCTCGTCCGCGGGGAAGCCCCGCTCGGCGAGGATCGACAGAATCTCCCGGCCCACGTTGCCCGTGGCGCCGACGACCGCGACCTTGTAACCCATGGTGTTCCTCGGAAAACTGCCCACGCCCCATTCATCCGGGGCCGGAGGATGCGCTTTTATGACGAAGCGCGCCCCGGCGCAACGCCGCGCGGCGCAAGGCTGGGGCGCCATTTGCGTGGGAGTGATTCGCAAGCCCCGCCGCAAGGGCCCCGCGGCCGGAGAGGGGCGAAGCGCCGCGCCCGGCTTCCCCAACGGCGGCCATGGGTCCCCGAACTGTTGCCGGCAGGCCACGGCAGGCCCGCCTCCGGCCGGGAACCGGCCTGCCAGTCGGACCGTTTCCTTGCCTGAAGGCCAAGCATGCCGTAACCAAGAGCCGACGGCCGTGCGCCGTTCTGGGAGGCTATCCATGCGTTTCGCGCCCGCTCTCACCCTCGCTGCCGTGCTCGCGGTCGCGTTTGCCGGCACGGCCGAGGCGCAGACGTCGTCGAAGAAGCGCACCCAGGTCACCATCGCCAAGCGCTCCTACCTGGATGCCGGCACCATGGTGAAGCCGGGCACCAAGTCCTACACGGACTATGCGCTGCCGCTGAACTACAACTTCCCGAACTACCAGGGCAGCGCGGTCGGGCCGGGCCCGATCACCGGCATGCGCTGGCCGCTGCCCGGTCCGTTCGACCTGCCGGGCTACTGAGCCCGCCCGTTCCCAAGCCGACCGGTACGGATGGCCGCGCCAGCATGGTGCGGCCATTTTGATTCGCGCCCGGGAAAGCGCGGTGCTTGGCGAAGGCGATGCGGCTCCTGCGGTAGGACGGTGCTCCCGCGCCACCCTGTTCCGACCGTCTGACCTTTCGGAATACCTCCCGGCCTGAACCGGGCGAGGGCGGCGCTTGACGCCGGTGGCGCCGGCTTGAGCACGGCTATAGCTTGTGTCCGGTCGGCCGGGAGGAGCCTATGGACGAGTTGGTCTGGCTGGTGCTGTTGGTGCTCGCCTTCCCGGTGATGGCGATCGTCGCGCTGGTGCTGTCGCTCAAGCATCGCGGGCGCATCCGCTCCCTGGAGGAGAAGGTCGCGCAGCTGGACCAGCGTCTCCAGGCCGCAGGACTGGGGCAAATCCCGCCATCGGAAGCCTTGGTCCCGCCTTCGCCGCCGGGGTCGCCGCTGGCCCGCTTCGACCCCCGGAACGCCGCGTCGGAGGCCGTTTCCGCACCCGGGGAGGCGGTCCCGCCGCCGCCGGACGGTCCCGGGACGACCGGAGCGCCGCCGCTGGTCCCCGCACAGGTGGCCGGCGAAGCGCCGCGGCCCACGGTCCCGGAGCCGGCCTGGATGCAGCCACGCCCGCCCACGGTCCCGCTCAGGGAGCGGTTCGCCGGCTTCGAGGAGCGCCTCGGCGCCCGCTGGGCGGTCTGGGTGGGCGGCATCGCGCTGGCGCTCGGCGGCGTGTTCCTGGTGCGCTACGCCGTGGAGCAGGATCTCATCGGCCCGCTGGCGCGGGTCGTCCTCGGCCTGCTGCTCGCCGCTCTGCTGCTGGGCGCGGGCGAATGGCTGCGCCGGGTCGACCGCAAGGACGGCTTCGCCGGCCTGCCGGCCGCCCATGTGCCGAGCGTGCTCACCGCCGCCGGCACCATGACCGCCTTCGGCAGCCTCTATGCCGCCTACGAGCTCTACCACCTGATCGCGCCCGGCGCGGCGTTCGTGCTGCTGGCGCTCACCGGCATCGCCACGGTGTTCGCGGCGCTGCTGCACGGGCCGGCGCTGGCGGTGCTCGGCTTTGCCGGCGCGGCGGCGACGCCGCTGCTGGTCACCTCCAGCGACCCCAACGCCTATGGCGTCGCCATCCTGATCATCGCCGTGGGGGCGAGCGCGCTCGCGGTGGCGCGCCTGAAGCGCTGGCGCCTGCTGGCGCTGCTCGCCGTCGCCGGCATGGCGGGATGGGGCCTCGCCTTGCTCGCCTTCGAGGTGCCGCAGGCGACGCCCGCGAGCGGGCTCATCGGCCTCGTGCTGCTGGCGCTGACCGCCGCGCTGCTCACGCCCGGCCACCTGTGGGGACCGCCGCCCGGCCGCCGGCCGGACCTGGTGTCGAGCCTCGGCGCGGCGGGCGCGGTGCTGGTGGCGCTGGCGGCGGCGGTCCATGGCGGCGTCGCCTTCGGCCCGCTGGCGGCGTACGTCGCCGCCGCGCTCGGGGCGCTGGCGCTGGCCTGGCGCGCGCCGGCGGCGACCCTGGCGGCGCTCGCGGTGGCGCTCACCGCGCCGGTGATCCTCGGCGTCTGGGATTTCCCGCCCGACCCCGGCTCGGCGGTGGCGCCGGCGGGGCCGGTGGCGGGCTCCGTGCCCGGCCCGTCGCATCTGCCGCTCGGCCACTTCATCGCCTTCGGCTTCGCGCTCGCGGGCGTGCAGCTGGCGCTCGGCCTCCTCGGCGCGCGCCGCGCGGGGCGCGCCTTCGCCAGCATCGGCTGGGCCGGGGCGTCGAGCCTCGGCGCGGTGCTGCTGCTGGTGGCGGCCTACGAGCGGCTGACCGACTTCGAGAAGAGCGTGCCGTTCGCGGCGCTCGGCCTCCTGCTCGCGCTCGTCCTCGCCTTCTGGGCCGAGAGCGCCCAGCGCGCCCGGCCGAGCGGGGCGCCCGCCGCCGCCTTCGCCGCCGGAAGCGTGGTCAGCCTCGCGCTGGCGCTCGCCTTCGCGCTGGAGAAGGGATGGCTCACCGTCGGCCTCGCCCTCGCCGCGCTCGCGGTGGCCTGGGTCGCGACCAAGCGGACGCTGCCGGGCCTGCGCCAGCTCTCGGCCGGGCTCGGCCTGCTGGTGGCGGCGCACGTGGGCGCCGACCCCACCATCGCCGGAGACCAGCTCGGCACCACGCCGATCTTCAACTGGCTGCTGTGGGGCTACGGCGTGCCTGCCGCCGCCTTCGCCGCGAGCGCGCACCTGCTGGGGCGCACCGCCGACGACTGGCCGCGCCGGGTGCACGAGGGGCTCGCGCTCCTGTTCGCGGTGCTGCTGGCGGCGCTGGAGGTGTTCCACCTCGCCCATCCGGATCAGATCCTCGCCGAGCGCTCGGGCCTGTTCGAGACCGGGCTGCTCGCGAGCATCTACGGCGCCTATGCGGTGGGCCTGCTGTGGCTCGCCGAGGTGCGGGCGCGGCCGCTCTACGGCCTGTTCGCGCGCCTCGTCGGTGCCCTCGCGGCGCTGTTCGCGGTGGGCACCCTGATCGGCCCCAATCCGTTCGCGACCAAGGCGAGCGTCGGCGGCCCGGTGTTCAACGACCTGCTGACCGCCTATGCGCTGCCGGCGATCCTGGCGCTGCTGTTCGCGGCGCGGGTGCCGGCAAGCGAGCGGCCGACGCGGCTCATCGCGCGCGGCCTCGCGGTGGTGCTGGGGCTCGCCTACGTCACCTTCGAGGTGAGCCGGCTGTTCCAGGGGCCGGTGCTCGATCCGGCCGCCATCTCGTCCGCCGAGTGGTACGCCTACTCCGCCGCCTGGCTCGGCTTCGGCATCCTGCTGCTCGCCCTCGGCCTGTGGCGCAGGTCGCGCACGCTGCGCCTCGCCTCGGCGGCGGTGATGGTGGTGACGGTGCTGAAGGTGTTCCTGTCCGACATGTCGGACCTGGAAGGGGCGCTGCGCGCCTTCTCCTTCATCGGCCTCGGCCTGGTGCTGGTGGCCATGGGCTGGCTCTACCAGCGCCTGCTCGCCCGCGATGCCGGCGCGCGCAAGGCGCCTCCGCCCGCCCCATGAGGGAGCGGACGGCGTTCGCCGGTCGATGCGATGCCGAGATCAGGCGTAGGCGCGCTTGCCGAGGCCCGGGATCAGCGCCGAGGGCTTGAGGGCGAAGGCGCCCTCGCCGGACAGGGCGATGGTGAGCGAGGCCACCACGAGGAAGGCGGGATACTCCCAGCCGCCGCCGGCGGCGGAGAAGATCCAGCCGTTGGGGATGTGGACCAGCATGGCGCCGAGCATCACCGGGATCAGCAGCACCGCCACCGGACGGGCATAGATGCCGGCGAGGATCAGCAGCCCGCCGATCAGCTCGGCGCCGATGGTCGGCAGCGCCAGCGCGGCCGGGAAGCCCTTGCTGGCGAGGAAGCCGGAGAAGCCGGCGACGGTGAACACGAACACCTTCAGCAGCGCGTGGGAGACCCACATCAGGCCGAGCGCGGCGCGCAGGAGGAAGAGGCCGTAGGGGGCAGTGCGAGTGTCGATCATGGAGGTCATCTCCGGTTGAAGTGACGGAGATGTAGCGCTTTCCCTCATGCAATTCGATCAGTATAAATGAATGAATCGATTTGCATGGATGCAATGCGATGATTCCCTGGGACGACTTCCGGCTGGTGCAGGCCATCGCCGAGACCGGCTCGCTCGCCGGTGCGGCGGAGCAGCTCTCGGTGAACCATTCCACCGTGTTCCGCCGCCTCGGGGCGCTGGAGAGCCAGCTCGGCGCGCGCCTGTTCGAGCGCTCGCGCGCGGGCTACGTGCCGACCCCGACCGGCGAGGAGATGGTGCGGCTCGCCGAGCGCATGGCGGAGGAGGTGAACGCCGTCGAGCGCCGCATCACGGGGCAGGACCTGCGGCCCTCGGGCGAGCTGCGTGTCACCACCAACGACACCCTGCTGGTGCACCTGCTCACGCCGATCCTGGCCTCGTTCCGCAAGGCCTATCCGGAGATCCGCCTCGACATCGTGGTGGCGAACCCCTCGCTGAACCTGTCGAAGCGCGATGCCGACGTGGCGATCCGCGCCAGCGACCGGCCGGGGGACACGCTGGTGGGCCGGCGCATCGCCTCCATCGCCTGGGCGGTCTACGGTCGTCCGGGCGACTGCACGGGCGGACTCGAGGCGCAGGACTTCCGGCGCCACGACTGGCTCGGCTTCGGCGATCCGCTCAACGGCATCAAGGCCGTCAAGTGGCTGCGCGAGCGGGTGGGCGAGGAGAAGATCGTCTACCGTGTCAACACCGTGCTCGGGCTGGCGGAGGCGGTGGCGGCGGGCATCGGCCTCGGCTTGCTGCCGTGCATGATCGCCGAGCGCGCGCGGGGCCTCGTGCGCGTGCTGCCGCCGCAGCCGGAGCTGGAGGCGGGGCTGTGGCTGCTGACCCATCCGGACATCAAGGCCACGGCGCGGGTGCGCGCCTTCATGGACCACGCCGCGCGCGAGCTCGGCAAGCTGAAGCCGCTGATCGAGGGGCACGGCGAGGGCGGCGGCGCGAAGGCGGCGGATCCGGCGGCCTGAAGTCCGGCTTGTGGCCAAGTCCGGCTTGTGGCCAAGTCCGGCTTGTGGCCAAGTCCGGCTTGTCCCGAAGGGCCGGGCGATCCGCGCGCGGGCGCTCAGTCGTCGGACGCCTCCGCGCTGCCCTTCGACTTGCGGCGGGAGGCGATCTGCGGGCGCGACGTGCCGCCCGCGCCCACGAACTCGCACCACATGGTGCCGATGCCGGCAAGGGAGCCGCGGAACGAGCTCGGCCCGGTGCGCACCACGTCGAAGCAGGGCTCGAAGCTCATGCCCTTGACGAAGCCGCAGACCGCCTCGCCACGCACGCGCAGGGTGTTGGGCGGCAGGCGCACGAAGCGCGCCGGCTTCTGGCCGAGCGAGATGGTGCCGGCCACCGATCCGTCGGCATAGATGCGCCCGGAGCCGGACGTGCCCTCGAAGCAGGTGAAGGAGAAGGCACGGCCGACCACGAAGGTGCGCGCTTCGTCGGCGCTCAGCTGCTGCGCTCCCGCCGGCACGGCGGCCAGCGGCCCCGCACAGGCGAGCGCGACGATCGCGAGAATGATCCTGCGCATGTCGATCGCAAAGTCCTGAACGTTTGAGGAACACGATGCACCCGCCAGGGCGCACCTTGTCAAGCGCCGCGGCCCCGCGCAGCCGGAAACGCGGGCCGCGCGGGGTCGATTTGTGCCTGGGTGTGCCCCGAAGGACTCAGGCCGGCTGCGGTGCCGGCCGGTGCACCGGCGCCTCGCGGATCGGCAGGTTGATGGCGGCGGAGGCGAAGGAAAGCGCCACCGAGAGCCACCAGACCACCGCGTACGAGCCGCTCGATTCGTAAAGCTCGCCACCCAGCATCACGCCGATGAAGCCACCGACCTGGTGCGAAAAGAAGGCGAAGCCGTAGAGCATGGCCATGTAGCGGGTGCCGAACATCAGCATCACCAGCCCGGAGGTGGGCGGCACGGTGGAGAGCCAGAGCAGTCCGAACACGGCGCCGAACAGGTAGCAGCTCAGCGGCGTGGTGGGCACCAGCATGAACACGATGATGGCCAGGCCCCGGCCGGCGTAGATCGCCGCCAGCAGCCACTTGCGCGAGAAGCGGCCCGACAGGTAGCCGGCCGTGAGCGAGCCGACGATGTTGAACAGGCCGATCAGCGCCAGCGTGTAGGCGCCGACGCTGAGCGTCATGCCCTGGTCCACCAGGTAGGCCGGCATGTGCACCGTGACGAAGGCGAGCTGGAAGCCGCAGGTGAAGAAGCCGAGCACCAGCATCACGTAGCTCGGGTGGCGGAACGCCTCGGCGAGGGCGCCGGAGATGGATTGCGGCGCCGGCGCGGCGCTGACCGCCGCCGGCGCGGGCTTGGCGTTGCCGCGGGTGGCGAGCGCCACCGCCACCGGCAGGGTGAGCAGCATGGAGAAGCCGAACAGGATCAGCGTCTCCTGCCAGCCGACCGTGTCCATCAGCCCGCGCGCCAGCGGCGGGAACAGGAACTGGCCGAACGAGCCGGCCGCCGTGGCGAGGCCGAAGCCGAGCGACTTCAGATGGTCCGGCAGCAGCTTGCCGAACGCCGCCAGCACCAGGTTGAACGAGCAGGCGGACAGGCCGAAGCCCACCAGCACGCCGGCGCTCAGGTGCAGCACCAGCGGCGTCTGCGCATAGGCCATGAGCACGAGGCCGGCGCCGTAGAGCAGCGCCCCCGCCCACAGCACCCGCACGGTGCCGAAGCGGTCGGCCACGGCGCCGGCGAAGGGCGAGCCGACGCCCCACAGGAGGTTCTGGATCGCCACCGACACCGCGAACACGTCGCGGCCCCAGCCGAACTCCTGCGTCATGGGCAGCAGGAACAGGCCGAACACGGAGCGCGGCCCGAACGTGATCATGCCGATCAGGCCGCCGGCGGCGATGATGACGAACGCCGGCAGCGCCAGGCTGCGGCGGGGCGGGGAGGGGGCGGCCGGGGAGGCGGGAAGGGACGACATGAGGGGCTCGCAGACGCCCTTGGCGGGCGTTCGTCGCGCCGCGCCCGCGCCGGACCCCGCGGACGGGGGACAGGAGCCTGGGTTCGCCGCGACCGGGACGGGGCCCTCCGCTCCGGGCGCGAAGCCGCGGGCGCGGGAGGGCATTTCGCCGCCACGATACTGCGGGCCTGCACTTGATAGAAATCAATAATAATCAAGCGATCCATGATCGATGTTCATGGATCGTCCAAAGGGAGGGAAGGCCCGCTGGGCCGCGGGCCTTCCGGAGCGGGCGCCGCTCAGCCGCGGCGGGGACCGCCGTAGGGGCCGCCGTGGTGCATGCCCATGCCCTTGAAGTTCTGGCGCAGCAGAACGTTCAGGCGCTGCTTCTGGGCCTCGTCCAGGGCGTTGTAGAGCGGCTGGGAGGCGTCGGCGACCTTGCGCAGGTCGGCGGCGGCGGCGTCCATGCGGGTGGCGGCGTTGCGCATGCGGGTGATGGGGTCCGGCCGCGCGCCGTCGTCGGCCTTGCGGGCCTCGCGCGCCTGCTCCATGCGGGCGGCGCGGTCCTTGGCGACGTCGCGCAGCGTGGTCTCCACCTGCGGCCAGAGCTTCTCCTGGTCCGGGGTGAGCTTGAGGCCCGCCTTCAGGCCGGCGATGCGGGCGTCGGTGAGGGCGGCGAAGTCGGCCGCGCTCGGCTGCCAGCGCTCGCCCCGGCCGGGTCCGGGGCCGGTGTTGGCGGCGTAGGTGGCGGCGGAGCCGGCGATCAGGGCGGCGGCCGTGGCGGCGATGAGGGCTTTCTTCATGGTCTCAACCTCCTTAAGGGATGAGGTGAGGATTGCGCGCCCTCGCCGTCACCTCAACTTAAACTTCCGTAATGAGGCTCGGTTACAATTCGTTACTGAACGTGACGATAGAATTCGCGGGCCGCAAAGGCGTCACGACTTCGCCGTATCTTTGAATGTCCGTTCACCTTCTTGCCGCGCCGGGCCTCAGCCCAGGATCACCCGGCGCTGCCGCTCGGCCACGATTGCCTCGCCCGGCGCGTAGCCGCGCGCCTCCATCTCGCAGCGCCAGGCGCCGGGGCCGCCGGAGATGCGGTAGAGGTTGTAGCGCCCGGCGCCACGGTCGTCGTCCGGGCCGGCGGAGGCGGAGGGCACGCCCACCACCGGGATCGGGCCGGCGGCCGAGGCGATGGCGCCGAGCGAGGCGCGGTGGTCGTGGCCGTGCATCACCAGCTCGGCGCCCGCCGCCCCGATCGCCTGCCGCACCGCCTCGGCGTCGCGCAGGTCGCGGTGGAACGCCCGCTCGCCCACCGGCGGATGATGGATCATCACGGCGCGGAACAGCCCCTCCTCGCCGAGCCGCCGCAGCAGGGCTTCGAGGCGCGCGCGCTGGCGCCGGCCCACTTCGCCGCTGGCGAGGAACATCGCGGTGGGAACCGCCGTGGAGACGCCGACGATCGCCACCGGCCCGCGCCGGCGCACATAGGGGAAGGCCTCCACGTCCACGGGCGTGTGCGGGTGGGTGTCGTCGCCGGCCAGGAACGGCGCCCAGTGCTCCAGGTGGTAGTGCATGGCCGAGCGCACATAGGCGTCGTGGTTGCCGGGCACGACGCTCACCTGGTCCGCCGGGCCGAGCGCGGTGAGGAAGGCGGCGCCGGTGTCGAACTCCGCCGGCAGGCTCACGTTCACGAGGTCGCCGGTGACGCAGATATGGTCGGGCGCCTGCGCGAGGAGATCGTCCATCAGCGGGCGCAGCGTCGCCGCGCCGAAATTGCGCCGCCGCGCGCCGATCCAGTTCATCATGCCGAAGAAGCGCTTGCCGAGCAGCTCGGACAGCCGCGCCTCCGGGATCGGGCCGAGATGGGGATCGGACAGGTGGGCGATCACGAACATGGCTGGCCTCGGCTGGGGTCGGCGCCTTCCCTTTAGGCGATCATGGCGGAGGGGGAAACCTCCGGGGCGCCTTGAGGCGGACGCACTCGCCCGCTAATCGGGAGGCATGGCCGACGCATACTCCTCCTCCTCGCTGCTGCGCCGCGCGCGCGATCTGCTCCCGAACAGCTGGCGGGGCGACCTGCCGGTGGTGCCGGTGGTGCGCCTCTCGGGCGCCATCGGCATGAACTCCCCGTTCAGCCAGAGCCTCACCCTCGCCGGGGTGGCGAAGGCGCTGGACAAGGCGTTCGCGATCAAGAAGGCGCCGGCGGTGGCGCTGCTCATCAACTCGCCCGGCGGGGCGCCGGTGCAGTCGCACCTGATCTTCAAGCGCATCCGCGCGCTGGCGGAGGAGAAGGACAAGCACGTCTTCGCCTTCGTCGAGGACGTGGCGGCCTCGGGCGGCTACATGATCGCCTGCGCGGCGGACGAGATCTTCGCCGATCCCTGCTCCATCGTCGGCTCCATCGGCGTGGTCACGGCGGGCTTCGGCTTCAACGAGGCGATCGCGCGCCTGGGCATCGAGCGGCGCGTCTACACGGCGGGCGAGAAGAAGGTGATGCTCGATCCCTTCCGGCCCGAGCGCCCCGAGGACGTGGAGCGGCTCGACGCGCTCCTGAAGGAGCTGCACGTGGTGTTCGCCGACCTCGTGCGCGCGCGCCGCGGCGAGGCGCTCCACGCGGGCGACGAGGCGCTGTTCTCCGGCGAGTTCTGGCTCGCCACCCAGGCCGCGGGCCTCGGCCTCGTGGACGGGCTCGGCGACGTGCGCGCGATCCTGAAGGCGCGCTACGGCGAGGACGTGCGCCTGCCGCTGATCCAGCCGCCCGGCCCGTTCTTCCGGCGCCGCCCCGGCGGCTTCGGCGCCGCGGCGGCCCACGGCGCGCTGGCGGCGCTGGAGGAGCGCATGCTCTGGGGCCGCTTCGGGCTCTGAGAACCCGTTTGCGGAGTCAGGCGGACAGCGCCCTCGGGGCTGCCGTCATGCCCGGGCTTGACCCGGGCATCCACGTCCAGCCGCTGGCGCCGACGTACGAAAGCGTGTCCCAGTCGCAACGCGTGGATGGCCGGGTCAAACCCGGCCATGACGGCGCTTTCCGGACCGTGCCGTCCGGCACGGGGCGTCGATCCGGCCGCGTTCCCTAGCCCTTCAGCAGCTGGCGGGCGATGTCGGCCTTGAGGGCCGGCAGCAGCTCGGCCTCGAAGAAGGGATTGCGCTTCAGCCAGCCGGTGTTGCGCCAGGAGGGGTGCGGCAGGGGGTAGACCATGGTGTGCCCGCCGGCGGCCGCGGCCGCGCGCACCACGCGCCAGTTGGCGACCGTCTCGGTCAGGCCCCGGCCGATCAGGTGGTCGAGGCCGAGCCGCCTGAGGTGATAGGCCTGCGCCGGCCGCCCCACCGCCAGCACCAGGGCGAAGTCCGGCAGGGCGGAAAACAGCGCATCGTGCCAGGCGGCAACGCATTCACGCCGGGGCGGCAGGTCCGCGCCCTTGGCGTCCTGTCCCGGAAAGCAGAAGCCCATGGGGGCGATGGCGATGCGGGCGACGTCGTAGAAGGTGTCGCCGCTCACGCCCATCCAGGCCCGCAGCCGGTCGCCCGAGGCATCGGTGAAGGGCAGGCCGGACAGGTGCACCCTGGTGCCCGGCGCCTGGCTCGCCACCAGGATGCGGGCGGTGGACGACACCCGCAGCACCGGCCGCGGCGCATGGGGCAAAGGCGCGCCGCGCGGCGCCTCGACGCACAGCCGGCAGGCGCGGATGCGCGCCACCAGCGCGTCGAGGGTGGCGTCAGAGGTCGAGTTCGAGGCCATCCTCCGCCACGCTGAAATGCGCGCCGTCCACCTCCGCGCGCCGCGCCCACATGGCGTCGCCCATGTGGGTGAGCAGGATGCGCCGGGCGCCGAGATCGGCGCGCCGCCCGGCGATGGTGCGGTAGGCGAGATGGCCCACCGGCGAGCCCTCGAACATGTAGCTCTCGCAGATGAAGAGGTCGGCGTCCCTGGCGATGGGCAGCAGCGCCTCGGTCCATTCCGTGTCGCCGGAGAAGGCCAGCGTGCGCGTGC
The DNA here is from genome assembly GCF_043194795.2 of Xanthobacter pseudotagetidis. Taxonomy (NCBI): domain Bacteria; kingdom Pseudomonadati; phylum Pseudomonadota; class Alphaproteobacteria; order Hyphomicrobiales; family Xanthobacteraceae; genus Xanthobacter; species Xanthobacter pseudotagetidis. The sequence goes on from NZ_CM195534.1 coordinate 1,254,320, forward strand.
CGTCGGTCAGCCTGAGCGCGGTCGAGGGCGCGCCGGAGGGGTGGATCACCTCGGTCGTGGTGAGGGTGAACGGGCCGTGCGTGGTGGTCGAGCCCGGCTCAACTTCCGCCACCTCCCAGGCGAAGCGCCAGGCATTGGCGCCCATGCGCGGGAACAGCGCCTCCATGGTGGTCTCGAGGCGCGCGCGGGTGCCCGGCGGGCCGACGATGGCGAGCGGCTTCGTGCGCCGGTGCACGAACTGCCCGTCCAGCAGCAGGAAGGGCAGGCCGCCGAAATGGTCGCCGTGCAGGTGGCTGAGGAAGACGATGTCGATCGCCGCCGGATCGAGCCCGAGCCGGTTGAACGCCACCGGCGCGCTGGCGCCGAAGTCCAGCGTCACCGTGAGCCCCGCCGCCTCGACGAGATAGCAGGAGTTGCTGCGTCCGCCGGAGCCGAACGCATCCCCGCAGCCGACCACTTTCAGGTGCATCGCAAGTCAGGCCTTCGCGCTCGGGCGCTCGGAGACGACGCTCTTCCAGCGCAGGAGGTGGCTGAAGGAGGCCGGCACCTCGACGCGGATCACCCGCATGAAATCGAGCGCCACCATGGCGGTGATGTCCGCCACCGTGAAGCGGTCGCCGGCGATGTAGGCGCGGTCCGCCAGCTCGACATTCAGGAATTCGAGATAGGCCATCACCTTGGGCCGGTTGGCCTCGCCCCATTCGGGCACCTGCGGCACCTCCACCTGGGCCATGCCGGGGTTGGTGTGGCGCAGCACGAACATGATCGGGTAGAGCAGCTCCAGCTCCACCCGGCGCTGCCACATCTCCACCAGGCCCTGCTCCACCGGCGTCTTGCCGAACAGGTTGGGCTCCGGCTTCAGCGCCTCGAAATAACGGCAGATGGCCATGGTCTCGCAGATCACCGTGCCGTCGTCGAGCACCAGGGCCGGCACCCGCTGGCGCGGATTGATGCGCGTGAAGTCGGCGCCCTTCTGCTCGAGCTTGCCGAGGTCCACCGGCACCAGCTCCACCTCGATGCCCTTCTCCGCCAGGAAGATGCGCACCCGGCGCGGATTGGGGGCGCGTCCCGAATCGTAGAGCTTCATGGCGTCGGCCTTTCCTCTTGCCGTGTTGTTGGCAACGCACAAAACACGCCGCCGGGGCGGACGCAAGGCATGCCGGCGGCGCTCCGCCATGCGTTCGTGGGGGAGCGGTAGATGCGTAGATGACGGGCGGCGGCCTCGCCGGTCAGCCGCGCGGCGCGCTTTGGCGCGCCAGCCACTCGGGGAAGGAGGCGCCGGCATAGCCCTTCTGCGCCACGTAGCGGAACATGGCGGAAAATTCCGGCGGCGCCAGCAGGCCCGGCATGCGCGCCACCTCCTTCACCTTGCCGTCCACCTCGGCGAAGAACTGGAAGGTGGGCGTGGCGCGGATGCCCTCGCGGGTGCCGAGCGCCTTCTCGGAGAGGCGGGCGCCGTCGAAGAAGGTCACCTCGCGGGCGCCGAACAGGTCGAGATGGACGATGTCGAAGGCGGCCTTGATGGGCCCCTCGATGGCGGCGTCGGCGAAATACTCGGTGTGCAAGCGCTTGCAGAGCGGGCAGCCGCGCTGGCTCCACTGGAGGGCGAAGCCGTGCCCCTTGGCGGCGGCGGCGGCGAGGTCCTCCTTGAGGTCCAGGAAGCCTTCCACATACCAGTCCTGGGTATAGAGCCCGTCGTCGCCGAGCCGCGTCGCCGCCTGCGCCGGCCGCGCGCCGAGGCCCGCCCCGGCCAGCCCGGCGGCGCCGAGCACGCCGGCGACGAGCGCGCGGCGCGAGGGTCCGGATATCGCGTGACGTTTCGCTCCCATGGCGTCCTCCTCCTTGTTCCCGTCAGCCGATGGCGCCGAAGGCCGGCACCCGGTCGAGCAGCCACTGCGCCACGTCGGGCATGAGCCCGGTGACGAAGATCAGCCCCGTGATCACCAAGAGGGCGCCCGAAACCTTCTCGATCAGCCCCATGCGCTTCTTCACCGCCGCCGCCCAAGCGAGGAACGGGCCGGCGAACATGGCGGCGAGCAGGAACGGGATGCCGATGCCCGCCGCATAGACCGCGAGCAGCAGCGCCCCGCGCCCGAGCGAGGCCTCGGCGCCGGCGACGATGAGGATGGCGGCCAGCACCGGCCCGACGCAGGGCGACCAGCCGAAGCCGAAGGCGAGGCCGATGACATAGGCGCCGACGAGCCCGGCCGGCTTCTCGCGCACCTCCAGCTTCGCCTGCCGGTAGAGGAACGGGATGCGCAGGAGGCCCAGCATGTGCAGGCCGAAAACGATCAGCAGCGCCCCCGAGGCGATGGTGAGCGGCCCGGCATAGCGCATCAGCGCCTGGCCGAGGGTCGAGGCGGTGGCGCCGAGCAGGATGAAGACGGTGGAGAAGCCCAGAACGAAGGCGAAGGCGGCGGCGACCACGGGCCGGCTCGCCGGCCGCGCTTTCCCGCCGGCGGGCGCGGCCTCGGCGGCGCCGGCCAGGAAGCCGAGATAGGCCGGCACCAGCGGCAGCACGCAGGGCGAGGCGAAGGACAGGAGCCCGGCGACGAACGCGCCGGGCAGGCTCACATCAAGCGACATCGCGCTCCCCCTCGTGCGCCGTCCGGATGACGGTCCGGACCGGTCGGCCCACGCGTTTTCCACTCCCGCGGTCGGGCGACGACCCGGCCGCGCCGTTTCGTCCCGGACGGATTTGATCCGCCTCAATTCGGGGTCCGGCGTTCGGTGGAAAAAGATATTCGAATGCGATAATATGTAAAGCCGAACCCGGCCCTGAGCGGCACACGACGGAGTGGCCCGACCATGCCCAGCCTGCGCTTGCGCGTCACGGCCCTTGCCGGCGCCCTTCTGGCGTCGCTCGCCGTGTCCGGTCCCGGACGGGCGGCGGAGCTGGTGATGTTCGAGCGGCCGGGCTGCGCCTATTGCCAGCTGTTCGACGCCGAGGTCGCGCCGATCTACGACCGCACCGAGGAAGGCCAGCGGGCGCCGCTGCGGCGCGCCACCATGCCCGGGGGCCTCGGCGCGCTGTTCGGCGGGCAGCCGGGCGGCGTCGCGCTGGCGGCGCCGGTGCGCTATGCGCCGACCTTCGTGCTGGTGGACGGCGGCCGCGAGGTGGGGCGCATCACCGGATACATGTCGCAGGACGCGTTCTGGGGGCTGCTCGGCGCGATGACGCGCGACCTGCCGGCCAGGGCGCTTCCCGCCACGGCGAGCAACTGAAGCGGACCAAGAAGGGAGTGGGCCGACATCGGCGACGTGCACAGTTTGCGGGCTGCGGCGAATTTTTCACCTCAATGGTTCGACCTCGGCGATTCCCGCCACTAAGATGCACCGCACACACAGCCGCTGGCGCCGCCGCGCGCCGGCGGGTCGCCGACTGAGAGGTCTGGAAACGACGATGCCGCCAATCCTGTCCACGCGGATCGAGGACGAGCTGCGCGAAGGCCCGGAGATTTCGCCCGAGCTCGACCAGCTCATGCGCAACGCCCGCAAGGCGAGCGACTTCCTGAAGGCCCTGTCCCACGAGAACCGGCTGCTGCTGCTGTGCCTTCTGGCCGAGCGCGAGCGCTCCGTGACCGAACTGGAGAACATCCTCTCCTTGCGCCAGCCCACCGTCTCCCAGCAGCTGGCGCGGCTGCGGCTCGACGACCTCGTGACCACCCGCCGCGACGGCAAGACGATCTACTACAGCCTTGCCAACGACGATGTGCGGCGCGTCATCTCGGTGATCTACTCCATTTATTGCGAGCCGCCCGCCTCCGGCGAAAAATGAACCGAGGCAAGGGGGTCTTCGCCCGCGGCAGCGCCCCGTGCGGGGCGCATGATCTACATTGCCTATTGCGGGATTGGGAAAAGGCCGAGAAACTGCTTCCCAACGGCGCCTGGTCGGCGACGGGGTGGGGGCCGGGCCATGCCCGTCGGCCGCCCGGGCCTTGAGCGGCGTCCCGTCTGTCCGAGCCTTCAAGCAATGCGCCTGCGACCGTCGACCCGACACGGGCGGCGGCGTCACGGGAGGACCGGCGCATGGACATTTCGAGCCCCTGGTGGACCGCGCTCGCCGGTCTTCTGGTCGGCGGCGTCGCCGGCTTCGCCGTGTTCCGGGCGCGCCTGTGCACCTTCGGCGCGCTGGAGGATGCCATGGTCGGCGCCGACTTCCGCCGCCTGAAGGTGTTCGGCCTCGCGCTCGGCGTGGCCCTGATGGGCACGCAGCTGCTGGTCATCCTCGGCATCCTGTCCCCCGAGCGCACCAATTATGTGGGCGCGGCGCTGCCCTGGTTCGGCATCCTGTTCGGCGGGCTGCTGTTCGGCCTCGGCATGGCGCTGGTGGGCACCTGCGCGTTCGGCTCGCTGGTGCGGCTCGGCGCCGGGGACCTGCGCAGCCTGGTGGTGCTGATGGTCTACGGCGCCGTCGCCTATGCCACCCTGCGCGGCGCGCTCGCCGCGTTCCGGGTGGACGTGATCGAGCACATGCAGGTGCCGATGCCGGCCGGCACCCCGTCCGATTTGCCGTCGGTGCTCGGCCGGCTGACCGGCGTCGATCTGAGGATGGTCCTCGCGGTGGCGCTGGGCGTGGGGCTCATCGGCCTCGTCTACGCCGATGCCCGGCTCAGGCGCGCGCCACGGCTGGTCACCGCCGGGGCGCTGCTCGGCCTCGCCGTGGTCGCCGGCTGGCTCGCCACGCTCTATCTGGTGGACGAGTTCGCCCATCCGGTCCCGCTCCAGAGCCTGACCTTCGTCTCGCCGGTGGCGCGGGGCTTCTTCGGGCTGGTGTTCGTCACCGAGAGCCTCGCCGAGTTCGGCATCGGCTCGGCCGCCGGCGTCGCGCTCGGCTCCGCGCTCGCGGCGCTGCGCGCCGACGAATTCCGCTGGGAGGCGTTCGACGATCCGCGCGAGATGAAGCGCCACCTCATGGGCGCCGTGCTCATGGGGGTGGGCGGCATCCTCTGCGGCGGCTGCACCATCGGCCAGGGCGTCACCGCCGGCTCGCTGATGGCGCTCTCCTGGCCGCTGGCGGTGCTCGGCATGGCGGCCGGCGCGCGGCTCGGCATCGCCTTGCTGATGGAAGGCTCGGTCACCGACCTCCTGCGCGGCACCGCGCTCGCCCTGCGCGCGCGGCGCGCCGGCGGCGACGGGGCGCCCTGAGCTCAGGCGGCCCTGTAGGCCGACAGGTAATGGCGCTCGAACGCGCGCTTCAGCAGGTGGAACACCGGCAGTCGCGGCAGGGCGACATTGTAGCGGGGGCTGCGGAACACCAGCATGCCCGCGTCCAGCGTGTCGACGATGCAGGCCAGCTCCGGCCTGAAGGTCGCCGTCGCCGGGCGCCCCTCAAGCGCCGCCGCGATGTTGCAGGCCGCCGCCTTCGCCTGGAGGTCGGCCTGGTGCGCCTGCTTCGGCATCCAGTCGGGGCCGGGGAAGGAGCCGGCGTCGCCCGCCACATAGACGTCCTGCAGCCCGTGCACGGCGCAGGTCGCCTCCGCGGCGATGAAGCCGCCGGGCGAGATCGGCAGGCAGCTGTCCTCCAGCCAGCCGGGGCCGGTGAGGCCCGGCATGAAGAGGATGAGGTCGGCCTCCACCGCGCCGCCCTCGGTCACCACGCGGTCCGGCTCGAAGCGCACCAGCTTGTGGCCGAGATGGGTGGCGATGCCGCGCTTCTCCATCTGCGCCAGCAGGCCCTTCACCGCGCGCGGGCCGAGCCGCTGGCCGGGCTCGCGCGCGGGGTTGAAGAACACCAGGTCGACAGCGCCGCGGCGGCCCTGCCGGCGCAGCAGCGTGTCCATCCCGAACAGGAACTCGAACATGGGTCCGCCGCGCACCGCCGCCGGCTCCTGCGGATTGGCGGCGAAGCCCATCGCCACGCGGCCGGTCTCAAGACCCGCCAGGCGCTCGCGCACCGCCTCGGCGGCGGCGATGCCCTCGCACGGGATGAAGGCGTGCTCGATACCCGGCAGCTTGCGCAGGTGGCGCCCGCCGCTGGCGATCAGGAGCAGGTCGTTGGCGAGCGGGCCGGCGGTGGTCTCGACCGTGCGGCCGGCGTCGGTGACGCCGGTGACGCGGGCTTCGAGATGGGTGACGCCGTTCGCCGCGAAGAAGCCCTTCAGCGGCACTTCGAGGTCGCTGCCGCGCCGGAGGCCCGCCAGCACCCAGATCAGGCTCGGCAGATAGGTCAGCCGGGCCGATGGCGCGACCAGCACGATCTCCGCCTCCACCTTGCGCCGCCGGAGCTCGCGCACGGCGGTGAGGGCCGCGAAGCCCGAGCCGAGGATGGCGATGCGCCGCGCGGGGCGCCGGGCGTTCGCGGCCACGGCGCTCACTCCGCGGGCTTGAGCCGGCCGGCGGCCTCGGCGGCGGCCGCGCGCGGGCCGAAATCGCCGTCCACGTCGGCGCCGAGGTCCGCCCGCCAGGGACGCCAGCGCTCCAGCGCCACGAGGCCGATCACGATCGCCACCGCAACGCCCGCCGCCAGCATCCAGTAGGGAATGCCGGTGAGGTCCATGAAGGTGATCTTGCCCGGTCCGCCGGTGAGCAGCATGGGCTTCAGCGTCGGCTCCATGTAGGAGAAGACCATGGCGCCGGCGATGCCGCCCAGGAGGGTGAAGATGGCGTCGCGGTAGCCGGCGCCGATCTGCGCCAGGATGGTGCCCGGGCAGGCGCCGGCGAGCGCGATGCCGGCGCCCAGGACCAGGCCGCCGATCACGTCCGCCGCGTAGAGGGTGGGCTTGGGCGCGAGCTTGGCGAGGCCGAGGCCGTGCAGGGCCGCGATCACCACCGCGCCGGTGGCGACGGCGGTGAGGAAGACCTTCAGCATGATGAAGTTCCGCATCTGCATCTGGCCGACGATCATGCCGGGCTCGAAGACCCGGGCCTTCTCCAGCACGAGGCCGAACACGACGCCCATGAGGAGGCCGATGACGATGGCTTGGACGAGGGACATGGAATCTCTCCTTCGGGTAGCGCGTCAGATGCGGCGCAGCAGGAGGAAGGCGGTGGCGATGCCGCCGACGAACATGAAGGTGACGGCGATGGTGGAGGAGACCGCCATCTGCGCCATGCCGGAGAGGCCGTGCCCGGAGGTGCAGCCGTCCGCGAGGCGGGCGCCGAACAGCATCAGGAAGCCGGCGCCGAAGGCGAGCGCATAGCGCGCGGCCGGGCTCGACGTGCCGAGCGCCCGCGCCCAGATCGGCGAGATCTTCCGGCGCTTCGCGCCCGAGAGGCTCATGGAGAGGAACGCGCCGAGCGCCACGCCCACCACCAGGGCCACCTGCCACCAGTTCTTGGCCGAGGTGCTGATATGCTTCGCCACATAGTCGATGTGCGCCACCGCCGGGTCGACGGTCGCGGCGACGAGGCCGCCCACCGTCACGTAGGACGAGGAGGCGCCGAGGGCGGTCTCGATCAGCAGGAAGGCGGGGACCTGAAGCAGGCCGATGAGGATGCCGGCGGCATAAGGCGACCAGGCCTTGTGCCGGAAGACGCATCCGGCGGACGAACAGGCGGCCATGAGCTTTGCTCCCTTGGTTCGGGCGTCCGCGCCTTTCCCTCAAGGGAAGAAAGTGCGTCCTGCGCCCTTGAAACATTCAGATATATTAAATTATATAATCTGAATGTTATCGCAATGGCAAGCTTTGGGCCGCGCGCCGCTGCCGCAGGGCGCCGGCGGGGGCAAGGGGCGGCGGCAAGGGGCGAGGGGGGAGCCAATGGAAAATAACGCCTTTCATGCGGAGCTCGGGCGCGGGCTCGCCGGCGGTGCGCTCGGCGTCCGGCTCGCCTTCATGGTCACCAATTCCGACAGGGCCGATATCGGCGGGCCCATCGACTGGGCGCCGCCGATCGCCATCTTCGCCGCCGGCACCGGGGGCGGCATCATCTTCGCCTACGGTCTTCTCGCCGGCCGGCGGAGGCTGGCGTGAGCGGCGGGGCGGGGATGGACGACGCCGCCGCGCGCCCGAACCGCATCCCCTGGCCGCCGCTGCTCTACGGGGCGGCGCTCGCAGTGGTCGGGCTGTTGCTCGATCTCTGGTCGCTGGCGACGCTCCACCGCGCCCGCACCACGGTCCTGCCCCACCGGGCGACGGAGCGCCTGGTGACGCACGGGCCCTACGCGCTCACGCGCAATCCGATCTATCTCGGCAACACGCTGCTGGTGCTTGGGCTTGGCGCCGCCTTCGCCAATCCGTGGCTGATGGCGGCGGCGCTCGGCGCGGCGCGCGCCACCGACCGCCTCGCCGCCCGACGCGAGGAGGCGCACTTGGCGGCGCGCTTCGGCGCCGATTTTTCGGCCTACCGCGCGCGGGTGCCGCGCTGGCTAGGCCGACCCCGCGCGCCTATTCCGCCGCCGCCCGGCGCGCCGGGTCGTAGTTGAGGATCGGCGCCAGCCAGCGCTCGGCTTCTTCCACGGTCCAGCCCTTGCGGGCGGCGTAGTCCTCCACCTGGTCGCGCTCGATCCGGCCGACGCCGAAATAAAGGCTCTCGGGGTGCGCGAAATAGAGCCCCGACACCGAGGAGCCCGGCCACATGGCGAAGCTCTCGGTGAGGTGGATGCCGGCGAGCGCGGTGGCATCGAGCAGCTTGAACAGCGTCGCCTTCTCGGTGTGGTCGGGCTGGGCGGGATAGCCCGGCGCGGGTCGGATGCCGCGATACTTCTCGCCGATCAGATCCTCGTTCGACAGCGTCTCCTCCGCCGCGTAGCCCCAGAACCGCGTGCGCACCAGATGGTGCATGCGCTCGGCGAACGCCTCGGCGAGGCGGTCGCACAGGGCCTTGAACAGGATCGCGGAATAGTCGTCGTTGGCGGCCTTGAACGCCTCCGCGCGGTCCTCCTCGCCGATGCCGGTGGTGACGGCGAAGCCGCCCACATAGTCCGGCACGCCGCCGTCGAGGGGGGCGACGAAGTCGGCGAGCGCCAGCGCCGCCTTGCCCTCGCGGCGCGGCAATTGCTGGCGCAGGGTGTGCAGCGTCGCGAGCGGGGTCTTGCGGGTGTCGTCGCGGAACAGGAGGATGTCGTCGCCCACCGCGTTCGCCGGCCAGAAGCCGATCACCGCGCGCGCCGTCACCCACTTCTCGTCCACCATCTTCCTCAGCATCGCCTGCGCGTCGTCGAACAAGGCGCGGGCCGGGCCACCGACCACCGGGTCCTGGAGGATCGCCGGATAGCGTCCGGTCAGCTCCCAGGACTGGAAGAATGGCGTCCAGTCGATGAAGGGCACGAGGTCGGCAAGGTCGTGGTCCTCGAACACCCGCGTGCCGAGGAAGCTCGGCTTCGCCGGCGCTTCGGCGGTGAAGTCGAGCTTCAGCGCGTTCTCGCGCGCCTTGGCGAGCGGCACGCGCTGCTTGGCGGCGTCGGCGCGGGCATGGGCCTCGGCGAGCTTCTCGTATTCGGCGCGGATGTCGGCGACGTAGGCCGGCCTGGTCTCCGGATTGAGCAGGTTCGAGACCACGCCCACCGCGCGGCTGGCATCGGTGACGTAGACCGCCTGGCCGCGCGCATATTGCGGCGAGATCTTCACCGCCGTGTGCACGCGCGAGGTGGTCGCGCCGCCGATCAGGAGCGGCACGTGGAAGCCCTCGCGCTCCATCTCGGCGGCGACGTTCACCATCTCGTCCAGCGAAGGCGTGATGAGGCCGGAAAGGCCGATCACGTCCACCTTCTCGTCCTTGGCGGTCTGGAGGATCTTGGCCGCCGGCACCATGACGCCGAGGTCGATGACCTCGTAATTGTTGCATTGGAGCACGACGCCGACGATGTTCTTGCCGATGTCGTGCACGTCGCCCTTCACGGTCGCCATCAGCACCTTGCCGGCGGCCGAGGCCTCGGTGAGGCCCATCTCCTCCTTCTCCTTCTCCATGAAGGGCATGAGGTAGGCCACCGCCTGCTTCATCACGCGCGCCGACTTCACCACCTGGGGCAGGAACATCTTGCCGGCGCCGAACAGGTCGCCGACCACGTTCATGCCCGCCATCAGCGGCCCCTCGATCACGTGCAGGGGCCGGGCGGCCTGTGCCCGTGCCTCCTCGGTGTCGGCCTCGACATATTCGGTGATGCCGTTGACGAGGGCATGCTCCAGGCGCTTCTCCACCGGCCAGGTGCGCCAGGCGAGGTCGGCCTCCTTCTTCTCCTTGCCGGCCGCGCCCTTGAAGCCCTCGGCGAGCTCCAGCAGGCGCTCGGTGGCGTCGGCGCGGCGGTTCAGCACCACGTCCTCGCACGCCTCGCGCAGCGCCGGCTCGATCTCGTCATAGACCGCGAGCTGGCCGGCATTGACGATGCCCATGTCCATGCCCGCCGTGATGGCGTGGTAGAGGAACACGGCGTGCATGGCCTCGCGCACCGGCTCGTTGCCGCGGAACGAGAAGGACAGGTTCGAGACGCCGCCCGAGATGTGGGCGTGCGGCAGGTTCTGGCGGATCCAGCGCGTCGCCTCGATGAAGTAGACGCCGTAGGGCGCGTGCTCCTCGATGCCGGTGGCCACCGCGAAGATGTTCGGGTCGAAGATGATGTCCTGGGGCGGGAACCCCATGCCGGTGAGGATCTTGTAGGCGCGGGCGCAGATGGAGGTCTTGCGCTCGAAGGTGTCGGCCTGGCCCTCCTCGTCGAACGCCATCACCACCACGGCGGCGCCGTAGCGGCGCACGAGGCGCGCCTGGGCGCGGAAATTCTCCTCGCCCTCCTTGAGCGAGATGGAATTGACGATGCCCTTGCCCTGGATGCGCTTGAGGCCCTGCTCGATGATGGTCCACTTGGAACTGTCCACCATCACCGGCACCTTGGCGATGTCGGGCTCGGAGGCGACGAGGTTCAGGAAGGTGATCATGGCGGCCTCGCTGTCGAGCAGGCCTTCGTCCATGTTGATGTCGATCACCTGGGCGCCGCTCTCCACCTGGTCGCGGGCGACGGCGAGGGCGGCGGGGAAATCGCCGGCGGTGATGAGCTTCCTGAAGCGCGCCGAGCCGGTGACGTTGGTGCGCTCGCCCACGTTCACGAACGGGATTTCCGGCGTCAGCTCGAACGGCTCCAGGCCCGACAGCCGCAGGCGCGGGGGGATTTCGGGAACCGCGCGCGGCGCCTTGCCGGCCACCGCTTCGGCGATGGCGCGGATGTGGTCGGGCGTGGTGCCGCAGCATCCGCCGACGATATTCACGAGGCCGGACGAGGCGAACTCGCCCACCAGCGCCGCCATCGCCTCCGGGCTCTCGTCATAGAGGCCGAACTCGTTGGGCAGGCCGGCATTGGGATAGGCGCACACCAGCGTGTCGGCGACCCGGCCGATCTCGGCCACGTGGGCGCGCATCTCCTTCGCCCCCAGCGCGCAATTGAGGCCGATGGAGAACGGCTGCGCGTGGGCGAGCGAATACCAGAACGCCGCCGGCGTCTGGCCCGAGAGCGTGCGGCCGGACAGGTCGGTGATGGTGCCGGAGATCATCACCGGCAGGCGGAAGCCCAGCTCGTCGAACAGCCCCTCGATGGCGAACACCGCCGCCTTGGCGTTGAGGGTGTCGAAGATGGTCTCGATCAGGAGGATGTCCGCGCCGCCGTCGATCAGGCCGGCGGCCTGCTCGCGATAGGCGGTGGCGAGCTCGTCGAAGGTCACGGCTCGGAAGCCCGGGTCGTTCACGTCCGGCGAGATGGAGGCGGTGCGGTTGGTGGGGCCGAGCGCGCCGGCGACGAAGCGGCGGCGGCCGTCCTGCTCCTGCGCCCGCAGCGCCGCCTCGCGGGCGAGGCGCGCGCTCTCGAGGTTCAGCTCGTAGGCCAGCGCCTCCATGCCGTAGTCGGCCTGGGCGATGGTGGTGGAGGAGAAGGTGTTGGTCTCGACGATGTCGGCGCCGGCGAGGAAATACTTGAGGTGGATCGCGCGCACCGCATCCGGCTGGGTGAGGCTGAGCAGGTCGTTGTTGCCCTTCACGTCGCGCGGCCAGTCCTTGAACCTTTCGCCGCGATAGCCCGCCTCGTCGAGCTTCAGGCCCTGGATCATGGTGCCCATGGCGCCGTCGAGCACCAGGATGCGCTCGGCCGCCGCCGCCTTGAGGGCGGCGTGGATGTCGTCGGCGCGCGCGGCGTCTGCGCGAAGGTCGGAAGCGCGAAGGTTCTGGGCGCTCATGGCTCGGTCTCGGGCTCCGGCGGCAACGCCGCCTTGGGAAAGACAATCTTGAACTGGGCCGCCGCGACTGTCCGGAAGCGACCTGCTCCCTCTCCCGCATGCGGGGGAGGGCCGGGGAGGGGGCCGCCGCCTTCGCCGAAATCCTCTGGCCGCGGCGCAGTCGGCCCGGTCCCTTCCCCCTCCCAACCCTCCCCCGCAAGCGGGAGAGGGCTTTGCGTCACCTCACACCGCGATGGCCTGCGGCGCCTCGGCCGCCTTCGGCCGCAGGCCGATGAGGTGGCAGATGGCGTAGACGAGGTCGGCGCGGTTCAAGGTATAGAAATGGATATCGGTGACACCGCGATCAACGAGGTCCGTCACCTGCTCGGCCGCGACCGCCGCGGCGATCAGCTTGCGCGTCTCGGCGTCGTCGTCGAGGCCCTCGAAGCGCTTCAGCAGCCACGTCGGAACGCTCGCCCCGGTGCGGGTGGCGAAGCTGGAGGCCTGCTTGAAGTTCGTCACCGGCAGGATGCCGGGCACGATGGGGATGTCGATGCCCTTGGCGCGCACCCGGTCGAGATAGCGGAAATAGACGTCGTTCTCGAAGAAGAACTGGGTGATGGCGCGGGTCGCGCCCGCGTCCACCTTGGCCTTCAGGTAGTCGATGTCGGCGTCGATGCTGGGGCTCTCGGGGTGCTTCTCCGGATAGGCGGAGACCGAGACCTCGAAGTCGCCCAGGCGCTTGATGCCGGCGACCAGGTCGCAGGCATGGGCGTAGCCGTTCTCGTGCGGCACGTACTTCGTGCCGACGCCGGTGGTCGGGTCGCCGCGCAGGGCGACGATGTGCTTCACCCCGGCGGCGCCGTAGCCGCGGATCACCTCGTCGATCTCGTCCCGGGTCGCGGCGACGCAGGTCAGGTGGGCGGCCGGGTGCAGGTCCGTGTCCTTGACGATGCGGGAGACGGTGGCGTGGGTGCGCTCGCGGGTCGAGCCGCCGGCGCCGTAGGTCACCGACACGAAGCGCGGCGCGAGCGGCGCGAGCCGGTCGATGGAGGCCCAGAGCTGCTTCTCCATCTCCTCGCTCTTCGGCGGGAAGAACTCGAACGAGACCGAGATCGGCGCCTTGTCGGTCTGGCGGCTCGCCCGCACGGCGTCAGTCATCACGCAACCTCCCTGTGGGCGCCCGCCATGAGCATGCGCGGGTCGCGGGCGAGCCAGATGGAAACCACGAGCCCGTCCTTGGCGCCGCCCTCGGGCACGAGGGTGCGGAACGACATGGGGCGAAGGCCCGCCTGCGAGAGCCACGCCTCCATCTGCTCGCGCGCGAAGCCGAGCCGGCGGTGGGCGTGGCCGTCGCGCAGGAATTCGAGATCGTGGGGCGCGAAGTCCACCACCAGGAGCCGGCCGCCGGGGCGCAGCACCCGCGCCGCCTCGGCCAGCGCGCGCGCCGCGTCGTCGAGGAAGTGCAGCACCTGGTGGAGGATCACCACGTCGAACGAATCGCGCGGCGCAGGAATGGCATAGATGTCGCTCTGGCGCACCGTGCAGTGGCGGATGCCGGCGCGTTCGAGGTTCGCGCGCGCCACGCCGAGCATGTCGGGCGAGAGGTCGAGGCCGACGCCCCGCTCGATGTCCGGGGCGAACAGCTCCAGCATCCGGGCGGTGCCGGTGCCGAGGTCGAGCAGGCTCTGGATCGGCTCGCCGCCGAGCGCCTCCCGCACCGCGCTTTCCACCGCCGCCTCGGGCACGTGCAATTTGCGGATCTCGTCCCAGCTTTTCGCATGGGTCGCGAAGTAGGCCTGGGCCGCGGTGGCGCGGGCGGCGCGCACGTCGGCGAGGCGCTCGCGGTCGCGGGCGAGGACGCCGTCCTCCCGGTCGAGCAGCGCCAGCAGGCGCGACACTAGAGCGCGGCCCGCCCCCTCGCTGGCGCAGCGATAGAAGATCCAGCTCGCCTCGCGGTGCCGCTCGACCAGGCCGGCATCGGCCAGAAGCTTGAGATGACGCGAGATTCGAGGCTGGGACTGGCCGAGGATGTCGGTGAGGTCGGAGACCGTGAGCTCGGCTTCCGCGAGCACCGCCAGAAGGCGCAGCCGGGTGCTCTCGCCCGCGGCCTTCAGGCTCTCGAGCACGAACGGGAAGGGAAGCGGAACATCCAAAAATGACATAAAGATATCTTTATATCGCTCGCGGCGACGGCGCAAGCATGCTGCGGCGCATCTGACCCAGGGAAGATGGCGGATCACGATTTGCGGCGGAGGGGGATGTCGCGTTGCACCGCAATGACGCGCGCGATAAAGCCGATTTCGTCGATGTCGTGCGACGCCGCGCCTTCCGGAACGGGGACGCGGGCGGGCTCCATGCGCGGCGAGCGGTCTCGGGCGATCCGTCGCGGGTCCGTGCGTCGCGGGTTCGCCGAAAATGCCTTCGGAGCGGAACCGGAGAAATTCCCCGGCCGTTTCCAATTTCGTCACGTTTCAAGGTTAACAGCTTTCACATGATGCTGCGTCAGACCTTCCTTCTCGCTGCCTTCGGGGCGTCTCTCGTGTCCGTGCCGGCCTTTGGCCAAGGCGCTTACGGCGGCTATGCCGTGCCGGGCGAGGCGGAAGAGGCGACGGCCGCGCCCAATGTGCCGCCCGGCAGCGTCGGCTACGGCGCCCCGCCGCCCGGCTACAATGATCCTTATGCGCGCCCCATGCCCGGCCGCAGCAGCGATGCGGTGGAGCGCACCAACCTTGCCCCGCCGTCCGGCGCCGGGCAGCCGCAGGTCTACACCCCCTCGGTTCCGGCGCCGCAGCAGGCCTATGGCGCGCCGGCTCCGGCCGAGCAGGGCCAGCCCATGTCGATCACGCCGCAGCAGGCCTATCCCCAGCAGGGATATCAGCAGCAGCCGTATCCGCCGCAGGGCAACGTCCAGCAGGCCTATCCTCAGCAGGGTTATCCGCAGCAGGCCTATCCGCAGGCGCCTCAGCCCGGATATGGGCAGCAGGCCTATCCCCAGCAGGCCTATGGCGCGCCGTCCCCGCAGGGCAACGTCGCTGCGTCGCCGGCCGGCGTCTACGGTCCCAACGCCGCGATGGTGCCGGGCACCCAGGAGGCGCCTTCCGGCCCGCGCATCGAGGACGTCGACCCGACCGAGCCGGTGCCGGATCGCTTCCGCCGCCAGACCGTGGACTATGTGACCACCCAGCCCGCCGGCACCATCGTTATCGATACCCCCAACACCTATCTCTATTACGTGCTGGGCGGCGGCAAGGCGATCCGCTACGGCATCGGCGTCGGCCGCGACGGCTTCACCTGGTCCGGCACGGAGAAGGTCACCCGCAAGGCGGAATGGGCCGACTGGCGCCCGCCGACCGAGATGATCCAGCGCCAGCCCTATTTGCCGCGCTTCATGGCCGGCGGACCCGGCAACCCGCTGGGCGCGCGCACCATGTATCTCGGCGGCACCATCTATCGCATCCACGGCACCAACGAGCCGCAGACCATCGGCAAGTTCGTGTCGTCCGGCTGCTTCCGCATGCTGAACAACGACGTGGAAGATCTCTACGACCGGGTGAAGGTGGGCACCAAGGTGGTGATCCTGCCCAAGCCGGGCGGCGCCCAGGCCAATGCGGCGGGTGCGGCGCCGGCCCCGATCACCACCGGCTCCACGCCGTCCCCGACCGCTCAGCGCTGACGCGCGGCGCCGTCGGCCGCAAGACCCCGATTGGGAGGAAAGGGCGCGCCCGCAAGGCGCGCCCTTTTCGCGTTCAGCTCGCGGCGGGCTCACATCAGCGAGGCGGCCACGTTCACGCCGAGGGCGATCACCGCGGTGTTGAACAGGTAGGACGCCACCTGGTGGCCGAGCACGAAGCGCCGGAGGCGCTGGGAGTTCACCGTCACGTCCGAGGTCTGGGCGGAGGTGCCGAGATTGAAGGCGAAGTAGAGGAAGTCCCAGTAGTCGGGGCGGCTGCCGCCGGGAAAGCCGAGCGGCGGCGCGGCGTCGGGAATGTCGGGGTCGTAATATTCCCGCGCGTAGTGGAACGCGAACAGGGTATGGAGGAAGAACCAGGAGGCGAGCAGGGTGCTCACCCCGAGCGCGATGTGCGCCGAGCGCGTCGCGTCGGGCGGCGCCGCAGCGCCCAGCACCACCGCCACCAGGCTCGACGCGGTGGCGAGCACCGCCACCACCAGGGCGATCCAGGCGCCCTCGTCGTCGCCCTCGGCCCGGCGCCGCACCTCGGCGGCATCGCACCTCAGGACCAGCGCCGCCGCGAGCGCCAGCCACACCGCCGCCCCCGCGTCGAAGGCGACCAGGTAGCGCATGCTGGCGCGCGGGATCGGCGCCAGCGCGAACACCGCCGCGGCGACGGCGATGGCGAGGATCAGGCGCAGGTGCAGCCACAGCCAGCCCGGCAGCCGTGCGCGCAATGCCTTTTCCCATGCGGGTGGTCGGCGCCTCGTCTCCTGCATGACGGCCTCCTCGGTCCTGCGATTCCCGATCACGGGAGCGTTATGTCCCGCGCCCGACTTCTGTATGATGCCACCCGTCTGCCGGGCGCGCCGCGAATCGCTGCAACTTTTCCCGGCGCGCTTGGAGATGGCCCATGACCATGCCTGCTTCTGCCCCGTCCGCTGCCGCGATCGACGGGCTGCAATCCATCCGCGCCAGCTGGGGCTGGTTCGTCGCCCTCGGCGTCGCCTTCGCGATTCTCGGCTTCGTGGCCCTCGGGCACGTGCTCGCCTCCACCCTCGTCACGGTGCTCTATGTGGGCGCGCTGATCGTGGTGGGCGGCGTGGTGCAGGTGATCCACGCCTTCCGGGTGAAGGGCTGGGGCCGCTTCTTCTTCTGGCTTCTGGCCGGCGTGCTCTATGTCGTCGCCGGCGCCCTCATGATGTACAACCCGCTGCTCGGCGCCGGCGTTCTGACCCTCATGGTCGGCGTCGCGCTGGCGGTGGAGGGCGTGTTCCGCATCGCCGCCGGCTTCGGCACCCGCCCGGCCGCCGGCTGGGGCTGGATCGTGTTCGCCGGCGCCATCACGCTGCTCCTGGGCCTGATCATCATCGCCCGCTGGCCGGTGAACTCGCTCTACATCCTCGGCCTGTTCCTCGGCATCGACCTGATCGTGAACGGCGTCACCACCGCCATGTTCGGCCTCGCGCTGCGCGGCAAGAAAGCTTGAACGCAGAGGCCTGAGCGAAGGTCGGAGGCCGTCCCCGCGCGCCCCTCCCCCGCAGGCGAGACCTCTGCGAAATGACGTGAGCTTTGGGTTGTGATTCACTGCGTGTGAGGGGGATGCGGTGATGGATCAACAGAGCTTCCTTGACGCATTGTTGCCTGCGGGGTTTGGGCGCAATGCGCGGCTCGAGCGGATCAGCGGTCTGCTCGACTGGACGCGGATCGAGGCGCTGGTGGTGGCGGTGCGGCCCGGCGAGACCGGGCGTCCGCCGTACAGCCCGCTGTCGATGTTCAAGGCGCTGCTGCTGCAGCAATGGTACGGCCTGTCCGATCCGGGTCTGGAGGAAGCCCTGCTGGACCGGGTGTCGTTCCGTCGCTTCTGCGGCCTCGCCTTGGATGCCGCCACCCCCGACGAGACGACGCTGTGCCGGTTTCGCAACGCGTTGAAGCAGGCGGGCCTGGGCGAGGCGCTGTTCTGCGAGGTGCTGCGCCAGCTGGAAGCGGCGGGCTTCGTGCTCAAGACCGGCACCCTGATCGACGCCACCCTGGTGCAGAGCGCGGTGCGCCCGCCGCCCTCCCGCTCCACGCCGCGGGAGCAGGAAAGCCGCTCGCCGCAGGACCCGGACGCGAACTGGACCCGGCGGGGGGCGGCGCGCACCCTGTTCTTCGGCTACAAGGTCCATATCGGTGTGGACCAGACCTCTGGCCTGGTGAGAAGCCGGGTCCTGACCCCGGCCAAGGTGTATGAGAGCGAGGTCGCCGATCGCCTGATCCTGGGCGACGAACGGGCGGTCTATGCCGACAAGGCCTACGAGAAGAAGGCGCGGCGGCAGGCCCTGAAGGCGCAGGGCATCAAGGACCGCATCCAGCACCGCCGGAACAAGCACCAGAAGGGGCTGCCCCGCTGGCAGGCGGTGCGCAACACGCTGATCGGCCGGGTGCGCTCCGGCGTCGAGCGCACCTTCTCCCAGCTCAAGGGGCGCTACGGCCTGGGGCGGATGCGCTACACCGGCCTTCTCGCCAACGCCTTCCACCTGGACCTGATGCTCATCGCCTTCAACCTCAGGACCCTGACCGGCAAGGCCGCCTGAGCGCCACAGGCGCTCGCCCGAAGCGTCCGCGCACTCCCATCGCTTCGGTGCGCAACACCCTCGGAACACGCCAAACGCTCAATCCCAGCCGTGACGCGATGTTTCGCAGAGGTCTCGCAGGCGGGGGAGGGCTTCGCTTCTCACTCCGCCGGCGCCGGCACGGCGCCGGCCTCGGCCGGGGCACGCACGTCCACGCGGAAGAAGGCGGCATAGAGCGCCGGCACCACCAGCAAAGTGAGCACGGTCGCCACCAGGAGGCCGCCCATGATGGTGACCGCCATCGGCCCCCAGAACACGCTTCCCGCCAGCGGGATCATGCCCAGCACCGCCGCGAGCGCCGTCAGCACCACCGGGCGCGCCCGGCGCAGCGTGGCGTCGACGACGGCGCGGTGCGGCGCGTGGCCCTCGGCGATGTCGTGGTCGATCTGGTCCACCAGGATCACCGTGTTGCGCATGATCATGCCGGCGAGCGCGATCAGGCCGAGCAGCGCCACGAAGCCGAACGGGCGGTGCGCGATCAGCAGCGCCGCCGTGGCGCCGATGAGGCCGAGCGGCGCGGTGGCGAGCACCAGGCCGAGCCGCGAGAAGCTCTGCAGCTGGATCATCAGCAGCGTCAGCATGACGATGATCATCACCGGGAACACCGCGGCGAGCGAGGCATTGGCCTTGGCGCTCTCCTCGATGGAGCCGCCGGTCTCGATGCGGTAGCCCGCCGGCAGCCCGGCCTTGAGCGGGGCGAGGCGCGGCAGGATGCGGGTGGTCACGTCGGGCGGCTGCACGCCGTCCTTCACGTCGGCGCGGGCGGTGAGCACGATGTCGCGGTCGCGCCGCCACAGGATCGGCTCCTCGTGGGCGTAGGCGATGCGCGCCACCTGGGCGAGGGGCACCGGCGTGCCATTGCCGCCCGCCACCGTGAGCGCGGCGATGCGTTCCAGGTCCACCCGCTCCTCCGGCACCGCGCGCGCCACCACGTCGATGAGCAGGTTGCCCTCGCGGTGCTGGGTGACGGTATAGCCGGAGAGGAGCGTCTGGAGGGTCTCGGCCAGGTCGCGGGGCGTGGTGCCGATGGCGCGCGCGCGGTCCTGGTCCACCGCCAGGGTGATGGACTTGACCTGCTCGCCCCAATTGAGGTGCGGGTCGATGACGGCGGGGTCATGCGCCATCACCTGGCGCACCTTCTCGGCGATGTCGCGGACCATCAGCGGGTCGGGTCCGGCGATGCGGAACTGCACCGGGAAGCCCACCGGCGGGCCGAACACGAAGCGGTCGACGCGCACCCGCGCCTCGGGCAAAGCGCCATCGGCCACCGCCTGATCGAGCCGCGCCTTCAGCCGCTCGCGTGCCGCGACGTCCTTGGCGACGATGACGATCTGCGCGAAGTTCGGGTTCGGCAGCACCGGGTTGAGGCCGAGCCAGAAGCGCGGCGTGCCACGGCCCACATAGGTGGTGGCGGTGGCGATGTCGGGATCGCCCTGGATCAGCGCCTCCGCCTTGCGGGCGGTGGCCTCGGTGGCGGTGATGGAGGTGCCCTCGGGCAGCCGCATCTCCAGGAACAGCTCGGGCCGGGTCGAGGTGGGGAAGAACTGCTGCTGCACGAAGCCGAAGCCGGCGACCGACAGCGCGAACATCCCGAACGTGGTCCCGATCACCAGGAAGCGGTGCCTCAGGCAGGCTTCCAGCACCCGCCGCAGCAGGCGGTAGAGCCGCCCGTCATGGAGGTCATGGGCGCCGTGGACGCCCGCCTTCTTCATGTTCGGCAGCAGCATGTAGCCGAGATAGGGGGTGAAGATCACCGCCACGAACCATGACGCCACCAGCGCGATGCCCACCACCCAGAAGATGCCGCCGGCATATTCGCCGGAGGAGGACTTCGCGAACCCCACCGGCAGGAAGCCCGCCGCCGTCACCAGCGTGCCGGTGAGCATGGGGAAGGCGGTGGAGGTCCAGGCGAAGGTGGCGGCGCGGGCGCGGTCCCAGCCCTCCTCCATCTTCACCACCATCATCTCGATGGCGATGATGGCGTCGTCCACCAAGAGGCCGAGGGCGATGATGAGCGCGCCCAGCGTGATGCGGTGCAGGTCCATGCCGGAGGCGAACATCACCAGGAACACGATGGCGAGCACGAGGGGCACCGAGAGCGCCACCACGATGCCGGTGCGCAGGCCGAGCGAGAGCAGGCTCACCGCCAGCACGATCACCAGCGCCTCGCCGAAGGTCTTCAGGAACTCGCCCACGGATTCGCCGACGATGTGCGGCTGGTCCGCCACCTGGACCACGTCGATGCCGACCGGCAGCTCGCTCATCGCCTCGTCCATGGCGGCCTTCACCGCCTTGCCCCAGGTGATGATGTTCTGCCCCGCCGCCATGGAGACGCCGATGCCGAGCGCGCCCTTGCCGTTCTGGCGCACCAGGAAGGAGGGCGGGTCCTCGTAGCCGCGCTTCACGGTGGCGATGTCGCCGAGGCGCAGCAGCGCGCCGCCGGCATTCACCGGCACCTCGGCCACCGCCTTCTCGCCCGAGAAGGCGCCGGTGAGGCGCAGGTTGATGCGGTCGGCCCGCGTGTCGATGGCGCCGCCGGCCACCACCGCGTTCTGGCGCGCCACGCTGTCGAAGATCTGCTGCGGGGTGACGCCGAGGGTGGCGAGGCGGGCGTGGGAGAACTCGATATAGATGCGCTCGGGGCGCTCGCCCACGAGGTCGACCTTCTCGACCCCCGGCACGCGCAGGAGGCGCTGGCGGATCTCCTCCGCCTGCCGCTTCAGCTCGGCCGGCGATGCGCCCTTGCCGGAGAGCATGTAGAGGTTGGAATAGACGTCGCCATACTCGTCGTCGAAGCCGGGGCCGATGACGCCCGAGGGCAGGTCGCCCCTGATGTCGCCGACCTTCTTGCGCACCTGGTACCAGAGGTCCTTCACCTCGCGCGCCGGGGTGCTGTCGGCGAGGAACACCTGGACGAAGGAGACGCCGGGTCGCGAATAGCTCTCCACGCGGTCGAGGTGGGGCAGGGCCTGGAGCTTCTTCTCGATCGGGTCGGCCACCTGGGCCTGCATCTCCGAGGCGGTGGCGCCGGGCCAGGCGGCGGAGATCACCATCACCTTGATGGTGAAGGAGGGGTCCTCGGCGCGTCCCAGATTGAGGTAGGAATAGAGGCCCGAGGCGGCGAGCAGCAGGATCGCGAACAGGGTCAGGGCGCGGTGGGTGATGGCCCAGCGCGAGAGGTTGAAGCCGTCGGCGTCGTCGGGTGCGGGCTCGGGCGCACTCATGGCCGCGGTCATGGCCGCGCACCGCCGGCCGGCGCGACATTCGCCACCTGCGCCTTGGCCGGCACCGTGCGCACAGCGAGGCCCGGCTCCAGGGTCTGGACGCCCAGCGTCACCACCTCGTCGCCGTCCTTCAGGCCGGAGGCGATGATCACGTCCGCGTCGGTGTAGGCGACGATCTCCACCGGACGCGCGGCGAGGATGGAGGTCTTGGGCTCCACCACGAACACCAGCGGGCCGTGGCCCTTGTCGATGACGGCGGACAGCGGCAGCCGCGCCACCTTCGCTTGGTCCTTCGGGTGGAGCGTGACGGAGGCGGTCATGCCGAGCGCCACCGTCTCGTCGGGATCGAGGATGGTGAAGCGCGCCGGATAGGTGCGCGAGGTGGCGTCCGCCTGCGGCGAGAGCTCGCGCAGCCTCACCGGATAGGCCTTGCCGGGCGCGGCCCACAATTCCATGGAGGCCGGCGCGGTGCGCGCGTCGGCGAGGTCGATCTCGGGCAAGGCGACGAGCGCCTCCTTCTCGTCCAACCGTGCCACGCGCACGATGGTCTGGCCGGTGGCGACCACCTGGCCCGGCTCCGCCGCGGTGGCGATGACGACGCCCGCCTGGTCGGAGACGAGGTCGGCATAGGACAGCCGGTTCTGCGCCAGCTCCAGCGCGCGCCGGGCGCGCTCCAGGCGGCCGACGGCCTCCTCCTTGGCGAGCGCCTTGCGGTCGAGCTCGGCGGCGGAGGCGAAGCCCTTAGCGGTGAGCGAGCGCGCCCGCTCGTCCTCGGCCGCGTTCTGGGAGAGATTGGCCTTGGCGGCGGAAAGCTCGGCTTCGGCGCTTTGCAGCTCCAGCTTCAGGTCTTCGGGGTCGACCCGCGCCACCACCGTTCCTGGCGCGACGCGGTCGCCGATGCCGACCAGGCGCTGGGTGACCTTGCCGGGCACGCGGAAGGCGAGGTCGATCTCGCGCCGCGCCCGCACCACGCCGACGAAGCGCTTCTCCGCCTCGCGCGGGGCGAGGACGACGTTCACCACCTGAACCGGCCGGGCGCGCGGCCCCTCGGTCTGCGCCGGCGCGCTTTCGCCGCATCCGGCGAGGAACAGGAGGCCGATCAGCACGGCCGTGCCGGCGGCGAGGCGCAGGCCCGCGAGGGCGAGGCCGGCCGGCCCCGCAAGGGGCGTGTCCAGGTCGAGAGGGTCTCTCATGGCGAGCGTCCTGACCAGTGATGGGTTACGGTTCACAACTGACAAAAATCGTTGATCGTCAATTTCGGGGCGAGAAAGGCCCGCAGGCCGCCGCGTCCGATGTCGATGCGAGGACGCGCGACGGTCTGCGCCGCCGACACGCCGAAGGCGGGTCAGCCGCCTGCGCGGCGCCCCGTGCCTGCCGGTGGCGCCAGGGGCGCCCGCTCTTTCTCGACGCTGCGCAGGATGAAGCGCACGGTGGCGTCGAGCTGGCCCTCGAGATCCTCGTCGATGTTCTGGGCGATCAGCACCGGGTGGCAGAAGCGCATGCAGGTGCCGAGCAGGATCGCCGAGACCTGGGCCGGATCGTGCGGCACGAAGGTGCCGCTCCCTATGCCCTCGGCCAGGATGCCGGCGACCATGGCGCCGATGCGCGCCTTGTGGGCCTCGATGTTCTGCCAATTGTGCTCGATGGCGACCAGCACCATGTCGTGCACCCGCCGCTCGGCGAGGAAATTGGCCTTGTGATAGGCGAGGATGGCGGCATAGGCGGCGACAATCCGGTCCTGCGGCGTGCCGGGGCCGGCGGCGGCCTGCGCCACCACCACCTCGCTCTCGATGAGGCACTTCTGGCAGATGGTCTCGACGATGGCGTTCTTGGACGGGAAGAAGCGGTAGACATTGGCGGTCGACATGCCGAGCTCGTTGGCGATGTCCGCCACGGCGGTCTTGGCGAAGCCCATGCGGCGGAACAGCTCCTCCGCCACCTGGGCGATGCGTTCGCGGGTCTCGTCCGCCGTCTCCCTGCCGCGCGCGTTCACTCTTGGGGTGCCCTTGATTCAATTTCTGACGATTTTCATAAATCATCAGAAGTCAGGAGGCAAGCCTCCCGGGCGCCTTCGAGGGCGCGGCGTTCCGCAAGGCGGGAGCCGGCTCCGGGGCACGGCGGGGCTCCCTCTCCCTGTGGGAGAGGCGGGAGTGAGGGGATCGCCGCGCCGGAAAGCCCCCGCCCGGTTCAGGCGCGCAGCACCGCCCCGGTCTTCTTCGCCACCTCGGCGACGATCCTGCCCGCCACGGCCTCGATCTCCTCGTCGGTGAGCGTGCGCTCGCGCGGCTGGAGCGTGACCTCGACGGCGACCGACTTCTTGTCCGGGTCGATGCCCTTGCCCTCGTAGAGGTCGAACACGCCCACCCCGGTCACGAGCTTGCGGTCCACTCCCTGGGCGGCCTTGAGGATGTCGGCGGCGGCCACCTCGCGGCCCACCAGGAAGGCGAAGTCGCGCTTGACCGGCTGGAAGGCGGAGAGCTCCAGCGGGGGCTTCACCCGCGTCGCCTTGGCCTTGGGCTCGGGGATCTTGTCGAGCGTGATCTCGAACGCCACCAGCGGCCCGGAGACGTCGAGCGCCTCCAGCACCGCCGGGTGCACCTCGCCGAAATGGGCAAAAGCGTTGGAGCCGAGGCGCAGCGTGCCCGAGCGGCCGGGATGGTACCAGGCCGGCGCGTCCGCCGTGACCTGGAGGTTCGCCACCGGCGCGCCGCAGGCGGCAAGGGCGGCGACCGCGTCGGCCTTGGCGTCGAACACATCCACCGGGCCCGCCGCTCCGTCCCAGAAGCGGCCGGCGCCGTCGGGCTTGGCGGTGGCGCGGCGGATGCCGGAGGCGGACTGGCGCTGGTCGCCCGCGCCGTCGCCGAGGAACACCTGGCCCACCTCGAACAGCGCCACGTCGGCGAAGCCCCGGTCCGCGTTCGCCTGGGCGGCGCGGATCAGGCCCGGCAGCAGGCTCGGGCGCATGTCGGAGAGGTCGGCGGCGATGGGGTTGGAGAGCGCCAGCTCCGGCTTGCCGCCGCCGAACGCCTCGGCTTCCGCCTTGGAGACGAACGACCAGGTCACCGCCTCCACGAGGCCGCGCGCGGCCAGCGCGCGCCGCGCCTTGCGGGTGCGCAGCTGGAGCGTCGTGAGAACGGGCTTGCGTGCGTCGGCGTCGCGCGGGAACTCGGTCGACGGCACGCGCTCGAGGCCGAGGATGCGCACCACCTCCTCCACCAGGTCCGCCTTGCCTTCGATGTCGCCGCGCCAGGAGGGCGGCACCACGTCGAGCACCGGCGCTGAGCCGGAGACGGCGAAGCCGAGCTTGCCCAGCACGTCGCGGATCTCCGCCTCGGAGGCATCGAGCCCGGACAGGCGCTTCACCTCGGAGAGCGGGAAGGCGATGGTGCGCGTCGTGTCCGGGATCGCGCCGGCGAGCACCACCTCGGACGCCTCGCCGCCGCACATCTCAAGGATGAGGTGCGTGGCAAGGTCCAGCCCCGGCAGGGTGAATTCGGGGTCGATGCCGCGCTCGAAGTGGAAGCGCGCGTCCGAATTGATGCCGAGCCTGCGCCCGGTCTGGGCGATGTTGATGGGCTCCCAGAGCGCGCTCTCGATCACCACGTCGACGGTCGCCGCGTCGCAGCCCGATTCCTCCCCGCCCATGATGCCGGCGAGGCTCTCGACACCCTTGCCGTCGGCGATCACGCACATGCTCTCGTCGAGCGTGTAGGTCTTGCCGTCGAGCGCCAGCAGCGTCTCGCCCGCCGTCGCTCGGCGCACCACGAGGTCGCCCGTGACCTTCTTCAAGTCGAAGACGTGCAGCGGGCGGTTGCGGTCGAAGGTCATGAAGTTCGTCACGTCCACCAGCGCGTTGATGGGGCGCAGGCCGATGGCGCGCAGGCGGTCCTGGAGCCACTGCGGCGAGGGGCCGTTCTTCACGCCCCTCACCACCCGGAGCGCGAAGGCGGGGCAGAGCGACGGCGTGTCGCCGAACGCCAGCGTCACCTTCAGCGGGGCGGGGAAGGCGCCTTCCACCGGCTTCACGCGCGGCGCCATCAGCTCGCCGAGGCCGGCGGCGGCGAGGTCGCGGGCGACGCCGGAGACGCCGAGGCAGTCGGCGCGGTTGGGGGTGACGGCGATCTCGACCACCGGGTCGTTGAGGCCGAGAACCTCCGCGAACGGCGCGCCCACGGGCGCGTCGGCGGGCAGCTCGATGATGCCCTCATGCTCCTCGGACAGCCCCATCTCGCGCGCCGAGCACAGCATGCCCCGGCTCTCCACGTCGCGGATCTTGCCGATCTTCAGCTCGGTGCCGGTGGCAGGGATGACGGTGCCGGGCGCGGCGAACACGGTCTTGAGGCCGGCGCGCGCGTTGGGGGCGCCGCACACCACCTGGATGGGGTCGCCCTTGCCGATGGAGACGGTGCAGACCCTCAGCTTGTCGGCGTTGGGGTGCTTCTCGGCCGTGAGCACCTCGCCCACCACGAAGGGGGCGAGCAGCTTCGCCTTGTCCTCCACCCCCTCGACCTCCAGGCCGATGAGGGACAGGCGCTCGACGATTGTCTCGAAGCTGGCGGTGGGCTGAAGGTGATCCTTGAGCCAGGAATAGGTGAATTTCATCGGTCTTGGTCCTTTTCCTGATCCGCCGGCTCAATCTTCCTGGGGCTTTCCCCCTCCCAACCCTCCCCCGCAAGCGGGAGAGGGCTTTGCCCGCTCGCGCCATCCTGGCTCCCTGTCCCGCTTGCGGGGGAGGGCCGGGGAGGGGGCCGGCGGGAGACCGCGGCGGCGCTTATGGTTTCGAGCACGCCACTCGGATTGTTCAGCACGTCGAGATTGGAGAAGCGCAGCACCTCAAAGCCGCGGTGAGCGAGAAACGCGTCGCGCCGGGCATCTCTTTCCTGCCCTCGGGCATCAAAATGCTGGCCGCCATCCACTTCGACGACGAGACGGGCGGCCGCACAGGCAAAATCCACCACGAAGGGGCCGATTGGATGCTGGCGGCGAAAGCTCAGGCCCGCGAGGCGATGACCGCGAAGGGCGCGCCACAAAGCCTGCTCGGCATCCGTCTGGTTGCCACGCAAAGCGCGCGCACGTACGCGTTGGCCACGGGAAACGCGCCATGAGGGAGCCGGATCGTCGCGCTCTTCGGTCATGGTCCTGCGCCCTGCTCCAAGGCTCCATTCCCCCTCCCAACCTTCCCCCGCAAGCGGGAGAGGGCTTTGCCCGCTCGCGCCATCCTGGCTCCCTCTCCCGCTTGCGGGGGAGGGCCGGGGAGGGGGCACGGCCGGGTGCATCTTCACTTACGCGCTCAGTCCGCCGGCCAGCGTCGGGAAATCCAGCGGGCGGAAGCCGTAGTGGGAGAGCCAGCGCACGTCGGCCTCGAAGAAGGCGCGCAGGTCGCTCATGCCGTATTTCAGCATGGCGATGCGGTCGATCCCCATGCCCCAGGCGAAGCCCTGGTACTCGTCCGGGTCGATGCCGCAGTTCCTCAGCACGTTGGGGTGCACCATCCCGCAACCGAGGATCTCCAGCCAGTCATTGCCCTCGCCGAAGCGGATCTCGCCGGGACGCGAGCGGTCGCACTGGATGTCCACTTCCATCGACGGCTCGGTGAAGGGGAAGAAGGACGGGCGGAAGCGCATCTTCACCCCCTCCACCTCGAAGAAGGCCTTGCAGAACTCCTGGAGGATCCACTTCAGGTGGCCGAGGTGCGCCGACTTGTCGATCACCAGCCCTTCCACCTGGTGGAACATGGGCGTGTGGGTCTGGTCCGAATCGCAGCGATAGGTGCGGCCGGGGCAGATGACGCGGATCGGCGGCTGCTTCGTCTGCATGGTGCGCACCTGCACCGGCGAGGTGTGGGTGCGCAGCACCTTGCGCTCGCCGTCCGGACCGGGCGGCAGGAAGAAGGTGTCGTGCATCTCGCGCGCCGGATGGCCGGCCGGGAAGTTCAGCGCCGTGAAGTTGTGGAAGTCGTCCTCGATGTCCGGTCCTTCCGCCACCGAGAATCCCATGTCGGCGAAGATGGCGGTCAATTCCTCCATCACCTGGGAGATGGGATGCACGCGGCCGATCTCCGCCGGGCTCTCGCGCACGGGGAGCGTCACGTCCACCTTCTCTGTGGCGAGGCGGGCCTCCAGCGCCGCGGCCTTCAGCGTCTCGCGGCGCGCGGCCATGAGGCCCTGGACGCGGTCGCGCAGGCCGTTGATGGCGGGGCCCATCACCTTGCGCTCGTCCGGGCTCATGGCGCCGAGCGACTTCAGTAGCTCGGAGACGGAGCCCTTCTTGCCGAGCGCGGAGATGCGCACCTGCTCCAGGGCGGCCTCGTCGGCGCTCGCGAGGATGGCGGTGGCGATCTCGCGCTCCAAGGCGTCGAGGGCGGGGTGGTCGGTCAGGACGAGGTCGGACATGGTCGAAGCCTTCGGATTCCAGCCGGCTGGGAGAAGCCGTCATCCTCGGGCTTGACCCGAGGATCCACGCCGGACCGCTCGCGCGGCGCCCGGATCGCGTGGATGGCCGGGTCAAGCCTGGCCATGACGGCAGGTGGTGTTTCGGCGCCGCTTATAGACGCGGGTCGCCGAAAGGCAAAAGCCCCGCACGGCAAGCCGTCGGGGCTGATGGGGTCTCGGAAAAGACGGGAGGGAAGGAGCCGCCCTCGGGCGAGCGCGGCCTTTCGCCGTCGCAGCGCTCAGGCGAGAGCTGCATTCGGCACCTGCGCAGCGCTCAGGCGAGCGCTGCCTTGGCCTTCTCCACCAGGGCCTTGAACGCGTCGGGCTCGTGGATGGCGATATCCGAGAGCACCTTGCGGTCGACCTCGATCCCGGCCTTGCCGAGACCGTCGATAAATCGCGAATAGGTCAGGTCGAGATCGAGCGCGCGCACGCCGGCGTTGATGCGCTGGATCCAGAGGGCGCGGAAGTTCCGCTTCTTCACCTTGCGGTCGCGGTAGGCATACTGCATCGACCGCTCGACGGCGGACTTCGCGGCGCGGATGGTGTTCTTGCGGCGGCCGTAAAAGCCCTTGGCGGCTTTGAAGACCTTCTTGTGCTTGGCGTGGGAGGTAACGCCACGTTTCACGCGGGCCATGGAAAAGCTCCTTCAGATCGCGGTGCGGCGTCAGCCGTTCGGCAGGAACGACTTGCGAATGATCCGCCCGTCGCACTCGGCGAGGATGGTCGTGCCGCGCTGGTTGCGGATCTGGTTGTTGGTCCGCTTGATCATGCCGTGGCGCTTGCCCGCCTGGCCGGCGATCACTTTTCCCGTACCCGTGAGGCGGAAGCGTTTCTTCGCTCCCGACTTGGTCTTCATCTTGGGCATTTGGCTCTCCGTGGCACGGGTCATTGGCCGCCTTGCGGCGCCGACCCCCAGCCTCTTGTTGCTGTTGAGCGGTATGAGCGGGCGCGGCAGCCCTATTGGCCGGCCCGCTCGAAGGCGGCAGTCGTTACAGGAGCCGGGGCCGAAAGGCAAGGCCTTGGCCGGCTCCGCGGGTCTTCGCCCGCGATCCCGGCGCCCCGGAACGGCCGCGTTGTCGGCGCGGCCCTCCTTATGTAACGGTGGGGCCGGGCGCGCGCCCGCTCCTGCCCTGCACGCCGTCGAGCCCTCATGACCCTTTATCCCACGCCGAGCAACCCCGTCCCGGACGGCGCCGTCACGGGCGAGATCACCACCGCCGACGGCGTGCGCCTCAGGTTCGCGCGGTTCCCGCCCCGGGACACGCTGCGCGGCACGGTGGCGGTGCTGACCGGGCGCACCGAGTTCATCGAGAAGTATTTCGAGGTGGTGCGCGACCTCCAGGCGCGGGGCTTCGCGGTGGCGGTGCTCGACTGGCGCGGGCAGGGCGGCTCGCAGCGCCTCGCCTCGAATCCGCGCAAGGGCCATGTGCGGCGCTTCTCCGACTATCTCGCCGACCTCGACGCGTTCGCCAAGCAGGTGCTGCTGCCGGACTGTCCGGCGCCGCACTTCGCGCTCGGCCATTCCATGGCCGGCACCATCCTTTTGGAAGCCGTGGTGGCCGGGCGGCGCTGGTTCGACCGCATGGTGCTGTGCGCGCCGATGCTGGGGCTGGAGGTGGTGCCCATGGAGGGCCTCACCCGGCCTCTGGTGCGCGGCCTGTCGCTGGTCGGCTTCTCGCGCGCCTACGTGCCGGGCGGCGGCTCCGCCGCGATCACGGAGATGCCGTTCCAGGGCAACATCCTCACCTCCGATCCCGTGCGCTACTCCCGCGCCGCCGAGATCGTGCGCGCGCACCCGGAGCTGGGCCTTGGAGCGCCCACCATCGGCTGGCTCGCCGCGGCCTATGAGAGCATGGGCCGGCTCGCCCATCCCGAGACCGTGCTCGGCATCCGCCAGCCGCTGCTGATGGTGGCGGCCGGGGCGGACCGGC
Organism: Xanthobacter pseudotagetidis; assembly: GCF_043194795.2. Taxonomy (NCBI): domain Bacteria; kingdom Pseudomonadati; phylum Pseudomonadota; class Alphaproteobacteria; order Hyphomicrobiales; family Xanthobacteraceae; genus Xanthobacter; species Xanthobacter pseudotagetidis. Next base: position 1,284,271 of record NZ_CM195534.1, read on the forward strand.
TGGTCTCCAACGATGCCATCGAGAAGCTCTCGGCGCGGCTGATCGCCGGCGCCCACGTGGTGGTGCCGGCCAGCCGGCACGAGATCCTGATGGAGCGGGACCTGTTCCGCGCCCAGTTCTGGGCCGCCTTCGACGCCTTCATCCCCGGCACGCCGCTCTGAGCGGGCGCCGGGCCGCCGGCGTCAGGCGCCGAGCGCCTTCAATGCCGCCGCGTGGGCCTTCGGGCTGCCGGCCGCGACCACGCGCCCGCCGGCCACCGGCGAGCCGCCCTCCCAATTGGTCACGACGCCGCCTGCGCCCTCGATGATGGGCACCAGGGCGATGACGTCGTGGTCCTGGAGGTTGGTCTCGATCACGAGGTCGATCAGGCCCGCCGCCACCATGCAATAGGCATAGCAGTCGCCGCCGTAGCGCGAGAGGCGCACCTTTGCCTCAACGGTCTCGAAGGCGGCGCGGTCGTCGTCGTCCATGAGGCGCGGGCTGGTGGTGTAAAGCACCGCGTCCTCGAGGCGCTCGCAATCGCGCGTGAACAGGGCGCGCGCGCCCGCCGGGCCGGTATAGCGCGCGCCCTTGCCGTCGCCGAAGAAGCGCTCGCCGATGAAGGGCTGGTGCATCATGCCGTAGACCGCCGCCCCGTCCTTCAGGAGGCCGATGAGCGTGCCCCAGGCAGGCAGGCCGGCGATGAACGACTTGGTGCCGTCGATGGGATCGAGCGCCCAGACATAGGGCGCGTCGGGGTTCAGGTTGTCGAACTCCTCGCCGATGATGCCGTGGTCCGGGAAGGTGGAGGTGATGAGCCTGCGCATCACCTGCTCGGCGGCGCGGTCGGCCTCGGTGACCGGATCGAAGGCGCGGCCGCGGCTCTTGTCCTCGATGCTGAGCGCGGTGCGGAAGAAGGGCAGGATCGCCTCTCCCGACGCGGTGGCCAGCTGGTGGACGAAGGAGTCGAATGCCACGGCCGTCATGAAGGTCCACCTCGTCGTCGGATTGCGCGATGCGCCGGGCGTGCCGGCGGGGCAAGTAAGCGCGAGAGGGGGCCGAAGCCAAGGGGAATAGCGGCCGGCTGCGGCCTCCGGCGGTTCCGGCTTCGCACCTGCGGGAGGGATGCGGGCGGCCGCTACGACTAAAGACGAATGTCCAGCGTTTGCAAGGGGCGGCGCTGACCGCGTGGCGCTTCCGCGCCGCCGGCGCCCGGGCTGGCTCAAACGCGGGCAGGGCAGGGGCCGGCCGCCGCCTGCGGCGCGGGCACAATCCATCAAGCTGTTGACTAAAAACGATTTATATCCGCGAAAGGCTGCCTAAACAATCACCGCCGGGTGATCTTGCGACGAAAGGGGGAAGTCCGCATATTAGTGCAGCGCGGCATTGCTTGTTGCAGTGCCGCTGCCCTCCTTGGGCGTTTCCTCCCTAGACTTGGGCCGCTCCGGTTTCGTGAGCGGCCCCTTTCTTTTCCGGGTCTTTTCCGGGCCAGCGCGGCGGTTCCGGACGGGCGGCGGACGGCGCTCCTGGAAGCCCGGACGATGCTGCCGGACCCCCGCGAAATCCCGCCGAAATCCTTCCCAAATCCCGCCGGACCTCGCGCAATCCCGCTACGTCCCGTCCCGCCACGCCGACACCCTGCATGCTCAGGGCCCCTGGCATCGCGGCACGCCTTCCTCGCCTCGCGCGCGCCGCCATGGACGGGCCGGCAGCCCGTCCGGGCGCTGGCCAAGCTTCGGCACGGAGGAGGGGGCCGAGCAGCGGGGCGGCTGCGTCGAGGGGGGGGGCGTCGTAAGGGGGCCTTTATCGGGGCGGCCCTTTATCGGGGCGGCCCTTTATCGGGGCGGCTTCGTCGGGAGGGGGTCGCGCAGACGATCTGGGCCGCCGGTCGGGGCGAGTCGCCCGCGCGGGCTGGCATCCCGCGGTGCACGCCCAGATTTGGACACAAACCGTCGCCGAGAGCCGTACGGCACCGTTTCCGCTGCCCGAGGGCGCGGAAATTCTTCTCATTAAATCAGGTGATTAGAAAAAATCGCTACCGTGCGACAACCAAGCACTTGCTTTCTGGCGGCGCAATGGGCTATTGCTGCACTGCGACATGGCGATTGGCGTCGCTGTGTCGCTGCCCTCCTTGGGCGTTTCCTCCCTAGACTTGGGCCGTTCGCTCTCGCGGACGGCCCCTTTCTTTTTGGGCCGGCAACTCTGGCTCTCCGGCCAGCTCCCTGCGATCCTGGATCGTTCCGCTTCTGATCGAGCGGGTTTCGCCGATCCGCTCCTGCGCTCCTGCGCACTACAGGCCCGCCCGTCGCGACGTCCGGCCTTGCGTTTGTCCGGCCTTGAGTTGCCGGCCTTGCGTTCAATCCCTAGACTTGAGCCGTTCTTCAGCTTCTGCCTGTTGTTCAGCCTGCGCGCGCGAAGGCTGCTCTCTCCTGCGGGACCTCCCCCGACGCAAAGGACACCGTTCGCCGCTCCAAGGAGCGGTTGTCGCACGACGGCCTTCACGGAAGCGGATGGCCCTGTCCTTCTGGACGTCTCCCCTGGCGCGGAGACCCGGTCATTTGCCGGCATTCACGGGGCAAGCAGCTACCCTCGTCGGTCCACGGCAAATTCGTATATCTGCCATTCGAAAAACGCAAGGCACCTTTTTGACGAATTTCCGACAGCCTCATTCGGCGGCGGCGCGGGGCGGCTCCAGCGCATCGGCGACGGCCGCCATCAGCCGCGGAACCAGCGCCCCGATGTCGCCGCGCAGCGCCGCGAAGCCGGAGCCCCGCTCGTAGACCGCCTCCTCCATGTAGAGGCCGCGATTGATCTCGATCTGCACCGCGTGCAGGCCGGCTGAGGGGTTGCCGTAGTGCTCGGTGATGTAGCCGCCCGCATAGGGCTTGTTGCGCACCACCCGGTAGCCGAGCGCCGAAAGCTCGCGCTCCAGCGCGTCGGTCACCGCCTCGGCGCAACTGGTGCCGTAGCGGTCGCCGATGACGAAGTCGGCCCGCGCGGCGTCGTCGCGGGTGGAGACCGAGGGCATGGAGTGGCAGTCCACCAGCACCGCGACGCCGAACCGCCGCTGGGTGCGCGCCACCAGCCGGCGCAGCGCCTGGTGATAGGGCTTGTAGAAGGCCTCGATGCGCTCCAGCGCCTCGGCCACCGAAAGCCGGCGCGGATAGATCTCCTGCGCGTCGCCCACCACGCGGGCGATGGTGCCGAGGCCGCCGGAGACGCGGATCGAGCGCGTGTTGGCGAACGGCGGCAGCCGGCCCTCGAACATGCGCGGGTCGAGCTCGTAGGGCTCGCGGTTGAGGTCCAGGAAGGCGCGCGGGAACAGCGCCCGCATCAGCGGCGCCCCCGCCACCACCGCGGGCAGGAACAGCTCGTCCACGAAGCTGTCCTCGGAGCGCCGCAGGGTCTGGAAGTCGAGCTTGGCCTGCTCGACGAAGGCGCGCGGATAGATGCGCCCCGAGTGGGGGGAGTTGAAGACGAGCGGCGTTCCGGCCTCGTCGGGAGCCAGGATCTCGAAGGCAGGATCGATGGTGTCGGCGAGGCAGGCAGTCATCGAGCGCCGGCGGCTCCTTCGATGTTTGGGAAAGAAGACCTTAACGGTGCGCCGCGCGGCTGGAAAGGTCAGATGCCATATTGCTTCCCGCAGGGTCAGGCCCGGCGCATCGCGAGCGTTGCCGGTTCAGCCGGCGCGGCGGGGACAGCTGGCGCGGCGCCGCTTTCACCTCGAATTTACCCGTTGGCGCGATGAAGGCCCATGCGCCCCCGCCCGGGCCGGGGCGGCTGGGTTCAATGATTTGAGGGGACGGGGCGTGGCCAAGATCCTGCTCGCGGAAGACGACAACGACATGCGCCGCTTTCTGGTCAAGGCGCTGCAGAACGCCGGCTATTCCGTGGCCTCCTACGACAACGGCAAGTCTGCCTACGAGCGCATGCGCGAGGAGCCGTTCGAGCTTCTGCTCACCGACATCGTCATGCCGGAGATGGACGGCATCGAGCTGGCGCGCCGCGCCACCGAGCTCGATCCCGACCTCAAGGTGATGTTCATCACCGGTTTCGCCGCCGTGGCGCTGAACGCGGACGTGGACGCGCCGTCGGAGGCCAAGGTGCTTTCCAAGCCGTTCCACCTGCGCGACCTGGTCGCCGAGGTGGGCAAGGTGCTCGACGCCGCCTGAGCCGCGTCACCGTCCCGCCTTGCGGAGGCCGGGCGCACCTGCGAAAAGGCGCGCCCATGATCGTTCTCGACGAAATCTCGCTGCGCCTCGCCGGGCGCCTGCTCATCGACCACGCCTCGGTGGCCATCCCCGAGGGCGCGCGCGTGGGCGTCGTCGGCCGCAACGGCTCGGGCAAGACCACGCTGTTCAAGGCGCTGGTGGGCGAGCTGGAGCTGGAGAGCGGCTCCATCCGCCTGCCGAGCCGCACCCGCATCGGCCGCGTCGCCCAGGAAGCGCCCGCCGGTCCCGACAGCCTGCTGGAGCGGGTGCTCGCCGCCGACACCGAGCGCGCGGCGCTGATGGCCGAGCGCGAGAGCTCGACCGACGGCACCCGCATGGCGGAGATCGAGACCCGCCTCATCGACATCGATGCCCATTCCGCCCCGGCGCGCGCCGCCACCATCCTCGCCGGCCTCGGCTTCGACGAGAGCGCGCAATCGCGGCCCTGCGCGGAATTCTCCGGCGGCTGGCGCATGCGCGTCGCGCTCGCCGCGCTCCTGTTCACCGAGCCGGACCTGCTGCTGCTCGACGAGCCCACCAACTATCTCGACCTCGAAGGCACGCTCTGGCTCCAGGACTACCTCGCGCACTATCCGCGCACGGTCATCCTCATCAGCCACGACCGCGACCTGCTCGATACCTCGGTGGACCACATCCTCCACCTCGCGAACCAGAAGCTCACCCTCTACAAGGGCGGCTTCACCGGCTTCGACCGCCAGCGGCGCGAGCGCCTCCTGCTCGACCAGAAGGCGCGCAAGAAGCAGGAAGCCAAGCGCGCGCACATGGAATCCTTCGTCGCCCGCTTCCGCGCCAAGGCGACCAAGGCCAAGCAGGCCCAGTCGCGCCTCAAGGCGCTGGCCAAGATGGAGCCGCTCTCGGCCGAGGTGTCCGACGAGGCGGCTTCGATCTCCATCCGCCATCCCGAGCGCCTGCTGTCCCCGCCGATCGTGGTGCTGGATCACGTGGCGGTGGGCTACGTGCCCGGCAAGCCGGTGCTGCGCGACCTCGATTTGCGCATCGACGAGGACGACCGCATCGCCCTGCTCGGGCCGAACGGCAACGGCAAGTCCACCTTCGCCAAGCTCATCGCCGACCGCCTGAAGGCGGACAGCGGCAACGTGGTGCGCGCCGACAAGCTGGAGGTGGCCTATCTCGCCCAGCACCAGCTCGACGAGCTGCACGCCGACGAGAGCCCGGCCCAGCACGTGCGCCGGCTGATGAAGGATGCGCCCGAATCGCGGGTGCGCGGGCGCGCCGCCGAGATGGGCTTTTCCGGCAGCGCCGCCGACACCAAGGTCGCGGCGCTGTCGGGCGGCGAGAAGGCGCGCCTGCTGCTCGGCCTCGCCTGCTTCAACGGCCCGCATCTGCTGATCCTCGACGAGCCGACGAACCATCTCGACATCGAGGCCCGCTCGGCCCTCATCGAGGCGCTGAACGACTTTCCCGGCGCGGTGATCCTGATCTCCCACGACCGGCATCTGCTGGAGGCCTGCGCCGAGCGGCTGTGGCGCGTCTCCGGCGGCACCGTGAAGCCCTATGACGGCGATCTCGACCAGTATCGCCGCGAGGTGCTCTCGAAATCCGACGGCGACCGCATGACCGGCGACGGCCGCAGGGACCGCGCCGAGGCGCGCCAGGCGGAAGGCGGGCCGAAGCGGCGCGTCGCCACCGGTCCGATCAAGAAGCGCATCCGCGAGCTGGAAGGCCAGGTGGAGAAGCTGGAGAAGGAGATCGCCGAGATCGACCTCAAGCTCTCCGAGCCGGGCCTGCATGCCAGGAAGCCCTTCGACGCCGCCCGCTTCGCCAAGGCGCGCGAGGAGATGGTGGCAGCGCTCGGCCGCGCCGAGGAAGACTGGCTCGCCGCCAGCGCCGAGCTGGAGGAAGCGGGCGGGTAGGGGGCGCCCCCCTCGCGGGCGGCTCGTGACGGGCCACCCCTCCCCACAAGGGGGAGGGGCGCCGCGCTCCATTTCCGCGGTTGACGTGTTGCCGGAGAGTGAGCAGGCAGGGGAGTGTGTTCGCCCGGCGCACGCCCCTCCCGCCTTGCCTTGCCCTTCATTCGCGGCTAGAGCGCCGTCTTCGGACGCAGGCCGGCCGGCGCGGGCGCCGGGCGAGCGCGAGGTATCCATGGCTGAGGACGGACTTTCCTATCGCGACGCGGGTGTCGACATCGACGCCGGCAACCGGCTCGTCGATCTCATCAAGCCGCTGGTGAAGGCCACCGCCCGGCCCGGCGCCGGCGCGGACATCGGCGGCTTCGGCGGCGTGTTCGACCTCAAGGCGGCGGGGTTCGAAGACCCGCTGCTGGTCGCCACCACCGACGGGGTGGGCACCAAGCTGAAGATCGCCATCGAGACCGGCGTGCACGACACCATCGGCATCGACCTCGTCGCCATGTGCGTGAACGACCTCGTGGTCCAGGGCGCCGAGCCGCTGTTCTTCCTCGACTATTTCGCCACCGGACGGCTGGCGCCGGAGGTCGGCGCCCACATCGTCGCCGGCATCGCGCGGGCCTGCAGGGAGGCCGGCTGCGCGCTGGTGGGCGGCGAGACCGCCGAGATGCCGGGCATGTACCAGGACGGCGACTACGACCTCGCCGGCTTCTCGGTCGGCGCGGTGGAGCGCGCGGGGCTGCTGCCGCGCCCGGACGTGGGGCCGGGCGACGTGATCCTGGGCCTCGCCTCCGCGGGCGTGCATTCCAACGGCTATTCGCTGGTGCGGCGCATCGTCGAGCGCTCCGGCCTCGTCTGGGGCGACCCGGCGCCGTTCGCGCCGGGCCAGCGCCTGGGCGCGGCGCTGCTGACGCCGACCCGGCTCTATGTGAAGAGCACCCTTGCCGTGATCCGCGCCACCGGCGCGGTGAAGGCGCTCGCCCACGTCACCGGCGGCGGCATCACCGAGAACCTGCCGCGCGTGCTGCCGCGGGGCACCATCGCCCGCATCGACCTGTCGAACCTGATCGTGCCGCCGGTGTTCCGCTGGCTCGCCGCCACCGGGGCGGTGGCGAGCGAGGAGATGCTGCGCGCCTTCAACTGCGGCGTCGGCATGGCCGTGGTGGTGGACGCCGCGCGCGCGGAGGAGGTGGCCGACGCCTTCGCCGGCCAAGGCGAGAGCGTGGTGCGCCTCGGCGTCATCGAGCCGGGCGCGGGGGCGCCTCACGTCGCCTATGACGGCACCGCCGACTTCGGGTTCACGGCATGACGAAGAAGCGCGTCGCCGTGCTCATCTCCGGGCGCGGCTCCAACATGGCGGCTCTGGTGAAGGCGGCGGAGCGGGCGGACTTCCCGGCGCAGATCGCCCTCGTGCTCTCCAACCGGGCGGATGCGGCGGGCCTTGCCTTCGCCGCCGAGCGCGGCATCGAGACCGTGGTGCTGAGCCACAGGGACTATGCCGACCGCCTCGCCTTCGACGCCGCGCTCGACGCGCAACTGCGCGTCACCGGCATCGACATCATCTGCCTCGCCGGCTTCATGCGCCTGCTCACCCCCTGGCTGGTGGAGCGCTGGCGCGACCGGATGATCAACGTCCACCCCTCGCTGCTGCCGGCCTTCAAGGGCCTCGACACCCACGCCCGCGCGCTGGCGCTGGGGGTGCGGTTCCACGGCTGCACGGTGCATTTCGTGCGCGCCGAGATGGACGAGGGGCCGATCATCCTCCAGGCGGCGGTGCCGGTGGAGGCGGACGACACGCCGGACACGCTCGCCGCCCGGGTGCTGGTCCAGGAGCACGTGATCTATCCCAAGGGGCTGGAGCTGCTCGCCGCCGGCCGGCTCACCGTGGAGGACGAGCGGGTCGCGATCGCCGGCGCGCGCGGCGGCCTGCCGACGCTGGTGGCGCCTTCGGTCTGAGAACCTGCTTGAAAACGGGCGGATCGGCCTTTCGGCCGTTCCATTGCCGTGTCGCCGTCATGGCCGGGCTTGGCCCGGCCATCCATGCGGATCGGCCGGGGTTAGCTTTCGCGAGCTGGCGCAGACGGCTGGACGTGGATGCCCGGGTCACGCCCGGGCATGACGACGGTGCCTGTGGCGATGTCCTTCCAAGACCTCAAACAGGCTCCGAGGCGCCGTGCCGGCGTCGTCCGTCCATCATGCCCGCGCGATGCGCACCCGGTTGTCGTGGAACGCCGCCCCGCCCACCGGGGCGACCGGGTCGGCGCCGGTCAGGGTGTTGATGCCGCGCCCGCCCGCATGGGCGCGGTTGGGCTGGATCTGCTCCGACACCACCACGCCGCGCCTGAGCCCGTCGAACAGCCGCACCCGCAAGACCACCGCGCCGCGCGCGCTTTCCACCCGCGCGTCGTCGCCCGCCGCAAGGCCGAGGCCGGCGGCGTCGTCCGGATGGATCATCAGCGACGGCGGCCCCTCCCGGTCGGCGGACGAGGCGGTCTCGGTGAAGGTGGTGTTGAGGAACGAGCGCGCCGGCGCCGTCACCAGGCGGAACGGATAGTCCGCATTCGCCTCCTCGATCACCGCCCAGTGGTCCGGCAGCGCCGGCATCTCCCGCCAGGGGCCGAACAGGCCGGGCGCCGGCAGGCCGGTGGCGCTCCAGTCGGGGGCGAAGTGGAAGCGCCGGTCGCGGTGGCCGAAGCCAGTGAGGAAGTGCGCCTCCTCGAACGCGGGGGCGATGTCGATGAAGCGCGCCGCCTCCAGCGCGTCGAGCGTGCCGCGGCCGCTCTCGCGCAGCGTCCAGTCGATGATCTCGCGCGCGCTCATGTCAAAGCCGGGATGCGCGGCGCCGAGCCGGGCGGCGAGCGCGCACACCACGTCGTGGTTGGAGCGGCATTCGCCCGGCGGCTCCACCAGCTTCGGCCCGAGCTGGATGTGGGGATGGCCGCCGGCCTGGTAGAGGTCGTCGTGCTCGGTGAACATGGTGGCCGGCAGCACCACGTCCGCCATGCGCGCGGTGTCGGTCATGAAATGCTCGTGCACGCACACGAACAGGTCCTCGCGGGCGAAGCCCGCGCGCACCTTGTCCTGCTCCGGCGCCACCGCCACCGGATTGGTGTTCTGGATCAACAGCGCGTGCACCGGCGGCCCGCCCGCGAGCGCGTCTTCCTCGCCCACCAGGATCGGGCCGATGCGCGACTGGTCGAGCGCCCGGGTCCTGGGATCGCGCAGGTCGAGGCCCTCGATCATCCGCTTGTGCCAGCCATAGATGCCCGAGAGCGTGTGCGCCGCGCCGCCGCCCTCGTGCTGCCAGGCGCCCGAGACCACGGGGATGGAGGCCACCGAATGCATGGCGACCGCCCCGTTGCGCGAGCGCGTGAAGCCGTAGCCGATGCGGAAATAGGCGCGCGGCACCGTGCCGACGAGCCGGGCATAGGCCTCGATCTCGTCCGCGCCGAGCCCGGTGATGGCGGCGGCCCATGCCGGCGTTCGGGTGGAAAGATGCGCCTCCAGCGCCTCGGCGTCGCGGGCGAAGCGGGCGAGGTAGGCGCGGTCGGCGAGGTCGTCGCGGAACAGCACGTGCATCACCGCGCAGGCCAGCGCGCCGTCGGTGCCGGGGCGGATCAGCAGCGGGATGTCCGCCTGCTCCATGGTCGGGGTGCGGTAGACGTCCACCACGGCGATCTTCGCGCCCCGCGCCTTCCGCGCCTGGACCGCGTGGGTCATGACGTTGACCTGGGTGGAGACGGCGTTGGTGCCCCAGAGCGTCACGAGGTCGGACTTCGCCATCTCCCGCGGGTCGGCGCCCGACAGGCGGCCGGCGCCGGCGAGGTAGCCGCTCCAGGCCGGGTTGACGCAGATGGAGGAGAAGAAGCGCGAATACTTCTTGGCGTGGGTCAGCCGGTTGATGCCGTCGCGCATCAGGAGGCCCATGGTGCCGGCGTAGTAATAGGGCCAGACCGCCTCGGCGCCGTGGCGCCGCTCGGCCTCGGCGAGGCCCTGCGCCACCCGGTCGAGCGCCTCGTCCCAGGAGATGGGGGCGAACTGGCCGGAGCCCCGGGGGCCGGTGCGCAGGAGCGGGCGGGTCAGCCGGTCGGGATGGTGCGCCCGCTCGGCATAGCGCGCCACCTTCGCGCAGATGACGCCCGCCGTGTAGCTGTTGTCCCTGGCGCCGCGCACGCGGCCGATGCGGCCGTCGGCGCCCACCTCCACCTCCAGCGCGCAGGTGGACGGGCAGTCGTGCGGGCAGGCGGAGGCGCGGACCGTCGCTGCGGCGCGGGACGGCGCGGGGCGGGCATCGGCGTGGACATTCATGGGCCCGAACTTAAAGGGGGCGACGGATGCCGTCGCCCCCTTTTTCGCAAGGCCCGTGGCGGCGCGTCCTCAGGCGTGGTGCTCCGCCTTCTCGTCGCTGCGGCGGACGCGCAGCACATAGCCGATGCCCAACACCGCCAGCGCGCCGATCACGCTGGCCACGTAGTGAGGCAGCGCGGCGGTCTTGATGCCGATCGGCGAGTCCGCATCGGGCACCACCAGCGCGGGGTTGAGATGCTGGAGGTACTGAAGCGACATCACGTCGCCCACCAGCATCTCGCCGGCGATCCAGCCGAGCAGCGCCGCGCCGGCCCAGATGAGGGCCGGGAAGCGGGTCAGCAGCGCCAGCACAAGCTGCGAGCCGAAGATGATGAGCGGGATGGTGAGCAGCAGGCCGAACACGAACAGCTCCCAGTGCCCGCGCGCCGCCGCGGCGATCGCCACCACGTTGTCGAGGCTCATCACGGCGTCGGCGATGGCGATGGTGCGCACCGCCTTCCACAGATTGTCCGAGGCGGCGACCTCGTGGGCGTCGCCCTCGTTGTCGGTGATCAGCTTGACCGCGATCCACAGCAGCAGCAGGCCGCCCACCACCTTCAGGAACGGGATGCCGAGCAGGTAGGACACCGCCAGCGCGAACAGGATGCGCAGGCCGACCGCCGCGCCGGCGCCGAGCAGGATGCCCCACTTGCGCTGGTTGGGCGGAAGCGAGCGGCACGCCAGCGCGATGACGACCGCGTTGTCGCCCGACAGCAGCAGATCGATCCAGATGATCTGAAGCAGCGAGACCCAGAAGGTCGGTGAAGCAAAGTCCATCGGTTACCCCTGCAGCGTGGTCCGGACCTTTTTGCCCCGAGGAAGGTCAGGATGTCCTAAGGTCAAGTTTCGTAAGGTAAAATTTACGCAAGGTAATGTGTTTGGCAAGAAAAAAGGGGGCGATTGGCCCCCTTTTCCTGCCCCGTGCCTGCGCGCCGGGGCGGCCGGGATCAGTGGCTGGCCTCCTCGGCGTGACGTGCCTTCCATCGCCGCATGAGGAAGGCGGTCATCAGCACGAAAGCCGCGCCGACCGCCGGCATGACGAAGTGGAGGTTCTCCGTCAGCTCGTGGCTGATGCGGGAGGTGATGGCGCTATCGCCGATGAGCATCTCGCCCGCGACCCAGCCGAGCAGGCCCGCGCCGGCCCAGACCAGGATCGGGAAGCGGTCAAGCAGCGCCATGACGATGGACGAGCCGGCGACGATGAGCGGGATCGAGATGGCGAGGCCGAAGGCCAGCAGGTACCAGTTGTCCTTGGCGATGGCGGCCACCGCGACCACGTTGTCGAGGCTCATGACGATGTCGGCGAGGGCGACCGTGCCGACGGCCTTCCAAAGGCTCTCGCTGGCCTCGACCGAGTCCTCGTTGCCCTCGCTCGGCACCGCCAGATCGACCGCGATCCACATCAGGGCGAGCGAGCCCACGAGCTTCAACCAGGGCAGGCCGAGCAGCGTGGCCACGATGCCGGTGAACAGGATGCGCAGGGTCACCGCGACGCCCGCGCCGAGGATGATGCCCCATTTGCGGGCCTTGTCGGGCAGCGAGCGGCACGCCATGGCGATGACCACGGCATTGTCGCCCGAGAGCAGGATATTGATCCAGATGATCTGCAGCAGCGCGAGCCACAGGGCCGGCGAGTCGAGCGACATGGTTTCCATCCCCTGGGAGGCTCGGAAGCAGAGCCTGGTATTTGGCGTCTGGTGCGCCGTATTCTGAATTTCGGCGCTGGGACGTTACCCAAAGGGACCAGCTGCCTCAACCAAAACTGGACTTCGCGGTGCGCAAATTCTGTTGCGCACCGCACAAGCCGGGACCGCAGGCGGTGGCCGCGCGCCCGGAGCACAGACCATACCGGAGAAGAACCGGACGTTCACGCGTCCAGAAGCTGTCCCCGGCCTGCGCTTCAGCCGACGATCTCGTTGCCGGCGAAGAACTGGGCGATCTCCACCTTGGCATTGTCGACGCTGTCGGAGCCGTGGGCGGAATTGGCCTCGATGGATTCCGCGAACAGCTTGCGGATGGTGCCCTCGGCGGCGTTGGCCGGGTTGGTGGCGCCCATCACGTCGCGATACTTGGCGACCGCGTCCTCGCCCTCCAGCACCTGCACCACCACCGGGCCGGAGGTCATGAAGGCGACGAGGTCGCCGAAGAACGGGCGCTCCTTGTGCACGGCATAGAAGGTCTCGGCCTGGGCCTTGGTCATCAGCACGCGCTTCTGCGCAACGATGCGCAGGCCGGCCTTTTCGATCACCGCGTTCACGGCGCCGGTGAGGTTGCGACGCGTGGCGTCGGGCTTGATGATCGAGAAGGTGCGCTCGATCGCCATAGGGGACCGTCCTGTCTGTTGCGTATGAAGGAAACCGCGCAGGCGCGCGGGATGGCGGCTCTTAGCAGCCGCCGCAGCAACGGGCAAGGGAACGGCAGTTGGCGGGGCGTGGGTCGGCTTGAAATCCCGTCGTTGGTCCGGGAACACCACGAACCCTCCCCCGCTTGCGAGGGAGGGCGCGCGCGGCGGAGCAACCCCGGCGTTCCGCGTGGCTCTCCTGGCCGTCGACGCCCTGGTGCAAGCTGAGACACCTCCGGCGAGGGAGAGATCCGGCAGGCTTTCGGGCGGCGGCGCGCGGGAGTGGCCCGCGCGCCGCCCTGGTTTTCTGCCTCACGCCTCGCGGATGTCGTTCGCCGCGCGGGCGAGAATCTCGATGATGCGGGTTTCCGTGCCGCGGTTGGCGGCGAGGCGCTGCTGCGCGGTGTCGCGCAGGTTCTCGAGCGCCGCCTCCACGAGACGCGGCAGCTCGGCGCCGTGGCTCGGTCCCTGCTCGCTCCAGCCCATCCACTTGCGCACCCGGCCCATCTTGAGGCCGATCTCCGACAGCCGGCCGGTGATGGCGTCGGCGAAGTCGCGGTTCTCGGCGAGGTAGGCGCGGCCCTCCTCGGTGATGGCGTAGCGCTTGCGGGCACCCTCGCTCTCGGCGGTCACGTAGCCCGCCTCCTCCAGGAAGGTGAGGGTGGGATAGACCACCCCGGGGCTCGGCGAATACCAGCCCGCGGTCTTCTCCTCGATCAGCTTGATGATCTCGTAGCCGTGGCGCGGCTGCTCGGCGATGAGCGAGAGCGCGAGCAGCTTCAGGTCGCCCTGGGCCAGCATGCGGCCGAGGCGGAACATGTCGCCGCCGCCGCCACGCCCATGCCGTCCGCCGCCGCCGCGATGGCCCCAGTCGCCGCGGCCGGGGCCGCCGGCGAAGCGTTCCGGGTTCCAGCCGGGTCTGCATCCAAACATGATTTCGTCTCCTCAGATATGTCGAAAGATATGACTGTTGATTTTATATCGCAAGATATATCTGAAATGCAAGACGCGATGCGGCGCGCGCACCCGCAAACGCAAGCCGGCCGGATCGCGCTGCGGATCCGGCCGGCGGCCAAGGGTCGTCGAACTTCGGAAGGAGCGGCCGGCTGCCCGGCTCAGAGCCCCAGCGTCGCCATGCCCGCGGCGGGATAGCGCGTGCCGGCGACCTTCCCGGGGTCGAACAGGGCGTCGAGCGTCGCGATCTCCTGCGCCGAGAGGCGGATCGCGGTCGCTGCCGCGTTCTCCTTCAGGTACTTCTCGCGCCGCGTGCCGGGGATCGGGATCACGCGGTCCTGCTTGTTGAGGATCCAGGCGAGGGCGATCTGGGCGCTGGTCGCCCCCTTGGCGGCGGCGAAGTCCGCGAGCGCCTCCACCAGGCGCCGGTTCTGCGTCAGCGCCTCGCCCTGGAAGCGGGGATTGGCGCGGCGGAAGTCGCCTTCCGCGAGGCTGTCGGCGCTCGACACCGCGCCGGTGAGGAACGAGCGGCCCAGCGGGCTGTAGGCCACGAAGGCGGCGCCGATCTCCCGGCAGGCGTCCAGCATCCCGCCCTCGGGATCGCGCGTCCACAGCGAGTACTCGCTCTGAACGGCGGTGATGGGATGGACCGCGTTGGCGCGGCGCAGCGTGTCGGCCGCGCATTCGGACAGGCCGAGGAAGCGCACCTTGCCGGCCTCCACCAGGGCCTTCATGGCGCCGACCGTGTCCTCGATGGGGGTCTTGGGGTCCACCCGGTGCAGGTAATAGAGGTCGATGGTGTCGACCCCGAGCCGTTCCAGGCTGGCATCGCAGGCGGCGCGCACATAGTCCGGCGTGCCGCAGACCCCGAGCCGCTCGCCGTTGGGCCCGCGCCTGTTGCCGAACTTGGTGGCGAGCACCACCTTGTCGCGCCGCCCCTTCAGGAAGCGGGCGATGAGGCGCTCGTTGTGGCCGGAGCCGTACATGTCGGCGGTGTCGAAGAAATTTATGCCGAGATCGAGCGCCGCTGCTAGGGTTGCCAGCGACTGCTCGTCATCGCTGGGGCCGTAGAATTCGGACATGCCCATGCAGCCGAGGCCGATGGCGGACACGGAAAGACCCGAGCGACCGAGGGGGCGGTGGTCCATGGGGGACCTCCTGAGGATGGAATGGAAGAGAGGCCCGGCAGGGGAATTCGGCCGGGACAATCATAAAGTACACCGAACAGTTTACATGAGTCAATGACCGACGCCCCTCCTCCATCCCTTCCGGCTGCGGCCAGCCCGCCGTCCGCCCGCCGCCGCGACCCGCGCGGCACCGCCGCGCGCATCCTCGCTGCGGCGCGGGCGCTGTTCCTGGAGAAGGGCTATGGCGCCACATCTATGGATGCGGTGGCGGCCGCCGCGCCGGTGTCGAAGCGCACGCTCTACCAGCATTTCGAGAGCAAGGCGGACCTGTTCGCGGCGGTGATCGACGCGGCCTGGTCCCACCTCACCCGCGCCCCGCCTTTGCCGGCGGAGACCGCCGGCTGCCCGCGCGCGGTGCTGCGCGCCTATGTGGAGGGGCTGAAGGACCACTGGGACCGGCCGGACGTGATCCCGCTGCTGCGGCTCGTCATCGCCGAGGCGCCGCGCTTCCCGGAGCTGTCGCAGGCCTATTTCGCCGCCGGCAAGGAGCCCATCGTCAAGGCGCTGCACGGCTATTTCTCGACCCTGGCGCGCGAGGGGCGGCTCGCGCCGGGCGCCGACCCGGAACTGGCGGCGGCGCAGTTCATGGGCGCCATCAAGGAGCCGCTGTTCTGGCCGCGCGTGCTGGGCGTGCCGGTGGCGTTCGACGCCGAGGCCACGGTCGAGCGCGCCATCGCCGCGACGCTCGCGCCGGAGGGCTGAGGGCAGCTCCCGGCATCGCGAGGTGCGCTTCTTCTGCCGTCATGCTCCGGCTTGACCGGAGCATCCATGCGCCTCCCGCATCGCGCCTGGCCGCAGGATGGGCCCTCCGGTCGAGCCGGAGGGCGACGGCGGTGCGGGAAACGGAACGCGGCGAACTTTCACCGCCGTCATGCTCCGGCTTGACCGGAGCATCCATGCCCCTCCCGCATCGCGCCCGGCCGCAGGATGGGCCCTCCGGTCGAGCCGGAGGGCGACGGCGGGGAAGGAGGGCGAGGGAGCCCAGCGATCCTCAGCCGAACTTGAACAGCACCCCGTAGCCGCCGCGCGGATAGTTCCACTCGATGTCGCCCGAGGGCTCGCCGATGATGCGGCAGGTGCCGCATTCCACGCAGCCGTCGGCGGCGATCTCCACCTGGCCGGTGGCGTTCAGCTCGTAGCAGCGCGCCGGGCAGGCGGTGAGCAGCGCCTTCAGCGCCGGGGTGGGGGTGGTGTGGGGCCGCACCTTGATGTGGCAGCGCCCCGCATCCACCAGATAGCGGTTCTGGAACAGCTTGTCCTCGACGCGGACCGCGAGATCGGCGGTGGCCATGTCCATGTCCTCCGGTTGACTAGAGCGCGATCCGATCAAATTGAATCAATCTGATCGGTGAATCGCCCTCTAACTTAATGATAGAGAACGCGGTATCCGATCAGCTTGCGTTGCAAGCTGATCGGCGCGTGCTCTAGGTTCAGCGCCACGCCCGGGCGAGACGGAAGGCGTCGCCGAACAGGCCCGCCCACGACCGCGCCGAGGTGAACGACTTCATGGTCATCTTCTCCTTCTCGACCTTCGGCGTGCCGTCCACGCGGACGAAGTTCTGCATCGCCTTCGACACGAGCTGGGGATAGGTGAGGAAGAAGTTCTGGGACTGGATGTGCAGCAGCTGCGGCATATCCTTGTACTTCTTCAGGTCCTTGATGACGAAGCTCTCCTCCAGCATCTTCTTGTAGAGCGAGAGGTTCTGCGCCGTCATCGGCTCCTTGCGGGACTTGACCTGGAAGATCGCCTCGGCGGCGATGCGGCCCGAGGTCATGGCGAGGTTGGAGCCCTCGCGGTGGATGGCGTTGTTGAGCTGGGCCGCGTCGCCCACCACCACCCAGCCGTCGCCGAACAGCTGCGGGATCGCCTTGTAGCCGCCCTCGGGGATGAGGTGGGCGGCGTATTCCTTCACCTCGGAGCCGGCGATGAGCGGCGCCACGGAGGGGTGCTGCTTGAACTTCTCCAGCAGCTGGTAGGGCGATTGCCCTGTCTTCTGGAAATCGGAGACGAGGCAGCCGATGCCGAGAGAGATGCATTCCTTGTTGGTGTAGATGAAGCCCATGCCGGTCATCCCCTGGGAGATGGTGCCGGCGGCCTCGATGACGACGCCTTCGTCGCCCTTCAGCAGGAAGCGGTCCTCGATGGTCTCCTGGGGCAGGAAGTGCATCTCCTTCACCGCCAGGGCGACGTCGGTGGGCTTCGGGATCTTGCGCAGGCCGGCGCGGGTGCCGAGCAGGCCGCTCACGCCTTCGGCCAGCACCACCACGTCGGCGTGGATCTGGCCGCCGCCGCGATCGGTCTTGACCCCGATCACCTTGCCGTAGGCGTCCTGCACCAGCTCGGTCACCGTGGTCTCGCACACCACCAGGGCGCCGGCCTCCTGGACCTTCTTGGAGAACCACTTGTCGAACTGGGCGCGGATGATGGTGTAGCGGTTCGGAGCCTCCTCGTTGAAGTCTTCCGAGCGGTAGTGCAGGCCCACATGGGACTTGTCGTCCATCATCCAGAAGCGCTGCTCCACCAGGTGCCGCTCCAGCGGCGCGTCCTCGCGGAAGTCGGGGACGATCTTCTCCAGCATGTCGGAATAGAGGATCGCGCCCTGCACGTTCTTGGAGCCCGAATACTCGCCGCGCTCCAGCTGCAGCACCTTGAGGCCGCGCTTGGCCAGCGTGTAGGCGGCCCCGTTGCCGGCCATGCCGGCGCCGACGACGATCGCGTCGAACTTCTCGTCGATCATCTCAAGTGCTCCTCAGCTCGCCAGCTTGTCGCGGGAATGGGGGGACAGGCGCCGCTTGAAGGCTTCCGTCAGCATGGGCAGGAAGCGGATGGCGTCGGTGACGATGCCCACATGGGCGAAGTCCATGATGGGCGCGTTCTTGTCGGTGTTGATGGCGACGATCAGGTCAGCGCCCTCGACCCCCACCCGGTGCTGGATCGCGCCCGAGATGCCGGCGGCGATGTAGAGGCGCGGGCGGATGGTCTTGCCGGTCTGGCCGATCTGGCGGTCCGACGTCACCCAGCCCTTCTGCACCAGCGGGCGCGAGCAGCCGAACTCGGCGCCCATGGCGGCCGCGAGCTGGCGCACCAGCTGGAAATTTTCCGGCGAGCCGAGCCCCATGCCGCCCGCCACCACCACGTCGGCATAAGCGAGGTTCGACTTGCTGGAATCCCGGTCGGGCAGGAAGCTCAGGATCTTGGTGACGATGTCGGCTTCCTGGAGCGAGAGCTTGTGCTCCACCACCCGGCCCACGGGCTTCTCCACCCGCTCGGGCATGGCCATCACGCGCGGGCGCACGGTCGCCATCTGCGGGCGGTAGTTGAGCGTGTAGATGGTGCAGAGCAGGGAGCCGCCGAAGGTCGGGCGGGTGGCGGCGAGCGAGCCGTCCGCGTCCACGTCCAGCTCGGTGGAATCCGCGGTGAGGCCGGTGAGCAGGGTGGTCGCCACCGCGCCGGCGAGGTCGCGGCCCAGCGTCGTCGCGCCGAGCAGCAGGATCTCCGGCTTGTAGGTGTTCACGAGCTCCGTCATCGCCGCCGTGTAGGCCTCGTTGCGGTAGTCGGCGAGCACCGGGTCGGCCGCCACATAGACGAGGTCGGCGCCGTAGCAGAACGCTTCGGCGACCGCGCCCCGCACCGTCTCGCCCTCGGCGCCGAGGACCACGGCGGCGAGCTCCACCTTGAGCTTGTCGGCGAGCTTGCGGCCCTCGCCCATCAGCTCCCACGAGACGGGGTGGACCTGGCCGCGCTCCTGCTCGATGAACACCCAGACGTGCTTGTACGCCTTGAAGTGCTCGGGCAGCTCCTTCTTGGTGGAGGCGCGCCCGCCGGCGGCGGGGGCTTGGGGCTTCTTCGGCTCGCTCATGATGGTCGGCTTTCTCTTCTCGGCATCCGTCCCGGGGCGTTCAGAAGCCGCGCGCCAGCGCGGCGAGGTCGGCTTCGAGGGCGGGCTGGCGCGTGAACACTTCCGCGATCAGCGCGTCGGCGAGGCTGCCGCCCTCGGGGGCCTCGATGAGCTTGGCCTTCTCGGAGCGGGCCGAGGGGGCGAACACGCGCTTGACGATGGTGGGCGAGCCCTTCAGGCCGCACTTGCCCAGGTCCTCGACCCCGGCGTCCTTGGCGTTCCACTTGACGATCTCGGCGCGCGCCGCGCGCAGGGCGTCGGCCATGGTGCCGCGGCGCACCTCGTTGGTGCCCTCCAGCATGGCGATCAGGCACGGCAGGCTCGACTGCAGCACCTGCGTGCCGCCCTCGGCGCGGCGCTCCAGCGTGATGGTGCGGCCTTCGGGATCGAGCGCGGCGACCTTCGCCACATAGGTCACCTGGATGAGGCCGAGCCGTTTCGCGATGCCGGGGCCGACCTGGGCGGTGTCGCCGTCGATGGTCTGCTTGCCGGTGAAGACGATGTCGGGCGTGCCCCAGGTCTCGCCGACCTTGGTGATGGCGGTGGCCAGCGCGAACGAGGTGGCGAGCGTGTCGGAGCCGGCGAAGAAGCGGTCGGTGAGCAGCACCGCGCGGTCGGCGCCGAAGGTCAGCGCCTTGCGCAGCGAATCCTCGGCCGAGGGCGGCCCCATGGTGAGCACCGTCACCTCGCC
This sequence comes from Xanthobacter pseudotagetidis, assembly GCF_043194795.2. Lineage (NCBI taxonomy): Bacteria > Pseudomonadati > Pseudomonadota > Alphaproteobacteria > Hyphomicrobiales > Xanthobacteraceae > Xanthobacter > Xanthobacter pseudotagetidis. The sequence goes on from NZ_CM195534.1 coordinate 1,303,769, forward strand.
GCCGAAGGTATCGCGCAGGCGCAGCGCCTCTTCGAGCGCGAACAGGTCATAGGGATTGATGATGGTGGGCACGCCCTGGCGCATGATGGTGTTCGTGACCGGATGGACACGGATCTGCGCGCTGTCGGGGACCTGCTTGATGCAGACGACGATATGCATGACCTTGGCTCCGACTTGGGCTCCGACTTGGGCTCCGACCTGGGCCCCGAGCCTTCTCGTGGGGCTCGAGGACCAGTGGAGCAAGGCGCGTGCCAAGCATCGGATGATGTAAATAGCCAAGGGCGATCAAGCGATTACGAATGCCGCCTCCGGAATTCTACGGAGTTCGGCGCGTTTGTCGGGAGCGGACAAAGAAAAGCGGCTTGTCGGGAAGGTGACAGGGGGCCGGGGAGGGGAGAGGGGCCGTCATGCTCACCCTTCGCCACCGCCATCCTTCGGCTTCACCGCCGTCATTCGCGGCCTCAGCGTCGTCATCCTCAGCTTCACCGCCGTCATTGCCCCTCACCGCCGCCATCGCCACTCACCGGCGTCATCGCCCCTCACCGGCGTCATCGCCACTCACCGGCGTCATCGCCTCTCACCGCTGTCATCCTCCGGCTTGACCGGAGGATCCATGCGCGGCGCGGGAAGGTGGCGTGGGTGCTCCGGTCAAGCCGGAGCACGACGGCGGTTTGGGCGGATGCGGGTGGGCTTTTCCGGCTGCCTTCAGCCGCCGCCGCTTCCTTCCCCACCCGCGCTTCCTTCCCGCGGTGGCTCGCTTGCCCGCCATCGCTCCTTTCTCCGCCGTCGCCCTCCGGCTTGACCGGAGGGCCCATCTTGCGGCCAAGCGCGCGGCCGGGATGGGGCGATGGGTGCTTCGGTCAAGCCGGAGCACGACGGCGCGAGGAATGGCGGCGGTGGGGAACGGTCCGCGAAGGCGGGACGGCAGGACAGGCCCGAAAGATCCGCAAGACCCCCGAAAACGAATACCGGCCGGCCCCCTGCGGGACCGGCCGGGCGATGGCCTGACTCAGGCTCAGACGGCGAGCTCAGCGGCGGTCTTTCCGACCTCGCTCTCGTCCACGGCCTTCATGATGCCGTGCTCCATCAGCATGTCCTCGAGCTCGTCCATGGTGATCGGCGTCGGGATGATGCCCTTGCCGCCGTTGTTGTGGACCCGCTCCGCAAGGTTGCGGTAGTGCTGCGCCTGCTGGCTCTCCGGCGCATACTCGATCACCGTCATGCGCCGCAGCTCCGCGTGCTGCACGATGTTGTCGCGCGGCACGAAGTAGATCAGCTTGGTGCCGAGCTTCGCCGCCAGCGCTTCCGCCAGCTCCAGCTCCTTGTCGGTCTGGCGCTCGTTGCACACCAGCCCGCCCAGGCGCACGCCGCCGGAGTTCGCATACTTCAGGATGCCCTTCGAGATGTTGTTGGCCGCGTACATGGCCATCATCTCGCCGGACATGACGATGTAGATCTCCTGCGCCTTGTTCTCGCGGATCGGCATCGCGAACCCGCCGCACACCACGTCGCCCAGCACGTCGTAGGACACGTAGTCGATGTCCTCGTAGGCGCCGTTCTCCTCCAGGAAGTTGATCGAGGTGATCACGCCCCGGCCGGCGCAGCCGACCCCCGGCTCCGGACCGCCCGACTCAACGCACTTGATGTCCATGAAGCCGACCTTCATGACATCCTCGATCTCCAGGTCCTCCACCGAGCCGGCGTTCGCCGCCAGCGAGAGGATGGTGTCCTGCGCCTTGGCGTGCAGGATCAGGCGGGTCGAATCCGCCTTCGGGTCGCAGCCCACGATCAGGATCTTGTGACCCATCTGCGCAAGCGCGGCCAAAGTGTTCTGGGACGTCGTCGACTTGCCGATGCCCCCCTTCCCGTAAAACGCGATCTGTCTCAGCGACATCTTGCTCTCCTCCTAACCGGACACAAAAGATCACCGCGCGCGTGGCGCGAGAGAGTTCTCAGAAGAATTGTCTCGTCGGAAACGCACGGCGGGCTGTTGGGAAGGAGCGCATCGCTCGCTTTCACGTAGGCGTGCACTCAGCCCTCACTCGCTGTAGCGGCGAAGACTGAGCAATCGCCGTGCCAGACGCCTCCAACCGCGCGCAAAGTCTTGATTCATATCAATGTGCCGGCTCCCGCTCGGCTGCCGGGCACGGTGCCGCCACCGGGTCCGAAGGTGTGTCGAACCCGACAGGTCGGCGCGCTCCTGTCGCAATTGAAACAAGGTCGCCCCGGCCTTCGGCGCCAAGGTGTTGGCGCCATGCGCTCTTCCAGGCGCCGCGGGCGCCGGGAACGGAACTTGCTTGAGAGGAAAAACACCCGCCCGCGTGCGGGCAGCGGAAGCCGCGTCCGGCGCGCGAGACCTGAAGCGAGGATAGAAGATGCAGATCGGCGTTGAGACGTCCAAGGCGGTGGACCAGCGGCGGGTGTTCGTGGTGGACGAGGACGAGATCACCCGCGCCGCGCTCCAGTTCATGCTCCACGACGAGATCGAGACCCACGAGATCAACACCCCGGAGGAGGCGTACGAGAAGGGCGTCGACTGGCTGAAGCCGGACGTGGTCCTGCTCGGCGTCGGCTTCCTCAAGAGCCGGGGCGCGGAGCTGGTGAAGGAGATCAACGGCCGCTTTCCCGGCGTGCGCATCCTGGTGGTGTGCGGCAAGGAGGACGAGGCGGTGGCGGTGGAGGGCCTGAAGGCCGGCGCCCACGGCGCGCTCGTCAAGCCGCTCACCATCGAGAGCGTGCGCAAGAAGGTGGACACGATTCTCGGCCGCGGCGGCGCCCAGCCGCTGATCCAGCTCGGCAGCCTGTGAGCCGTGGCGAAGGTCGTCTTCTACGAGAAGCCGGGCTGCGGCACCAACGCCCGGCAGAGGCAGATACTCGCCGCCGCCGGCCATGAGCTCGATGTGCGGAGCCTGCTGGCCGAGCCGTGGACGGCCGCGCGGCTGCGCGCCTTCTTCGGCGCCACGCCGGTGGCGAGCTGGTTCAATCCGGCCTCGCCGCGGGTGAAGTCGGGCGCGGTGGACCCCGCGGCCACGGGGGCGGAGGCGGCGATCGCGCTGATGCTCGCCGACCCGCTGCTGATCCGCCGCCCGCTGGTGGAGGCGGAGGGCGTGCGCTGCGCCGGCTTCGACCGCGCGCCGGTCACCGACCTCCTCGCCGTCGGAACGGCGCTGCCCGAGGCCTGCTCGCGGCCGGGCGATGCGCCGCGCTGTCCGGATCCGGCCCGATGACCACGGCCGACGCCGCCCTCGCCGCGCCCCCGTCCGCTGAGCCCGAGGCGCTGGCGCGGCGCGCGGCGCTGGCGCTCGCCTACCACCGGCGCACCAAGCATGGCCTGAAGGCCTATGCCGCCGGCCCCGAGACCCTGGACTGGGATGCGCAGCCCGACCCCTTCCGCACCTTTGACGGCGCGACGGCGGAGGCGCTGCCGCTGGTCGCTCACACCATCGAAGCGCGCTTCGGCGACCTGTTCGGGCCGGCTGCCCCGCCGCCCGCGCCCTTCGACCGCGAAACGGTGGCGGCGCTGCTGGAGCTGTCGTTCGGCCTTGCCGCCTGGAAGCGGCTCGGCCCGGACCGCTGGGCGGTGCGCGCCAACCCCTCCAGCGGCAACCTCCACCCCACCGAGGCCTATGTGATCGCCCGGGGCGTCGCCGGGCTCGACGACGGCGTGCACCATTATGTCAGCCGCGACCATGCGCTGGAGCGGCGCGCGCGCCTCGCGCCCGAGCCGGGGACGCCGGCCCGGCTGCTGGTCGGGCTCTCCTCGATCCAGTGGCGCGAGGCGTGGAAATATGGCGAGCGGGCGTTCCGCTACTGCCAGCTCGACACCGGCCACGCGCTGGGCGCGCTCGTCTTCGCCGCGGCCACGCTCGGCTGGCGGGTGAAGCTGGTGCCGGCGGGCGCCGGGGACGTCGCGGCGCTGCTCGGCCTCGACCGGGTGGCCGACTTTTCCGGCGCCGAGCGCGAGGACCCGGAGCTGGTCGCCGAGATCATCGGCGTCGACGATCCGCCCCCCGGCCTGCCGGCGCTCGCCGCCGATCCCGATTTTCGCGGCCGCGCCAACGTGCTCGACCGCCATCCCCTCTACCGCTGGCCGGTGATCGCCGAGGCCAGCGCCGCCACCGCGTCGGAGGGCGCTTCTCCCATGGCGGGCGAAGGCGCCGCGCCCCCCGCCGCGCCGCCGCCCGCGGCGCCGGACACGGCGCGCGCCGCCGCCCTCATCCTCGGCCGCCGCAGCGCCCAGCGGCTCGATGCCCGCGCCATGCTGCCGATGCCGGCCTTCCTGCGCATGCTGGCGGCGCTCGACCCCGGCGCGCCGGCCTTCCAGGCATGGGATTTCACGCCCCGCCTGCACCCGGTCCTGTTCGTCCACCGGGTGGAGGGCCTCGCCAGCGGCGTCTATGCCCTGCCGCGCCGGCGCGGCATGGCCGAGGTGCTGAAGGCGGCCCTGCGCCCCGACTTCGCCTGGAGCCCGGTGCCCGGCGCACCCGAAGGCCTGCCGCTGTACCGCCTCGCCGAGGCGGACGCGCGCGGCGTCACCCGGACGCTCTCCTGCCACCAGGCGATCGCCAGCGACGGCGCCTTCACCATCGCTCTGCTCGCCGAGCTCGCGCCGCTGGTCGCCGCCGATCCCTGGCGCTACCGCCAGCTCCACTGGGAGGCGGGCCTCATCGGCCAGGTGCTCTACCTGGAGGCCGAGGCTTTGGGCGTGCGCGGCACCGGCATCGGCTGCTTCTTCGACGACGAGGTGCACCGGCTGCTGGGGATCGACGGCGACGCGCTCCAGTCGCTCTACCACTTCACCGTCGGCGCGCCCGTCGCCGACCCGCGCATCCTGACCGAGCCGGCCTATGCCGGCCGGCCCCTCTGAGGACGAGCCAATGGCCGAGCGCCCCGCCTTCCGCTCCATCTCCGTCGCCGCCGCCGAGGCGCTGCTGAAGGCCGGCGGCGTGGTCACGCTCGACGTGCGCGACCGCGCGAGCTTCCTTGCCGGCCACGTGGAGGGCGCGCGCCACATCGCCTTCTCCGACCTTTCGCAGGTCATCAACGGCACCAGCCGCGCCAGACCGGTGCTGATCTACTGCTATCACGGCTTCGCCAGCCGGGAGTTCGCGCAGGTGCTGTGCGACTTCGGCTTCGCGGCGGTCCACAGCATGGATGGCGGCTACGAGGCCTGGGCGGCGGCGCAGGCGCGCACGGGCGCGCCGACGCCCGGCGAGGCGGTCGGCCGCTGGCTCGCCATCCAGGGCTTTCCCGAGAACGGGGTGAACGCCACCATCGAGAACGGCATGACGCCGCTCATGCGCGCCTGCCGGGAGGGGCTGGAGGCCATCGTCGCGGCGCTGATCGCCGCCGGCGCGAGGGTGGATGCGCGCAATGCCGACGGCAACACGGCGCTCTGGCTCGCCTGCGTCGGCGGCCACCTGCCGGTGATCGACGCCCTGGTGGCGGCGGGCTGCGCCATCGACAGCCGCAACGACAACGGCGCCACCAGCCTCATGTATGCCGCCTCGGCCGGCAAGGCCGAGGTGGTTGGGCGTCTGCTGCGGCATGGCGCCGACACGCGGCCGGAGACGCTCGACGGCTTCTCCGCCCTCGATCTAGCCTCCACCCGCGAGTGCCTCGACCTCCTGCGCCTCGCGACGCGCGCCGCGGCCCCCGCGTGAGCCGCCGCTCAGCCGCGGCGCTCGACGAAGACGATGCTCTCGAAGTCCAGCACCAGGTCGCCGTGCTGGTTGGTGCCGCTGTTGTAGGTGCGCAGGATGCCCCATTGCGGGCGCGAGCGGCTCGCGGTCTTCTCCTTCGCCTCCGAGGCGTAGGTCACGGTGTCGCCGGCATAGACCGGCTTCAGCCAGCGCATGTTCTCGAAGCCGGGCGAGGGGCCGAGCGCGGGCACCCGCTCGCCGCGGGCGCGCTGCGCCTCGGCTTCGCGGGCATTGAGCTCGGCGAAGTAGCGCATCCAGGTGGCCGAGGTGAGCCAGCCGGACGCCACCAGCGCGCCGTAGAGGCTGCGCTTGGCCGCCTCCGGGTCCACGTGGAAGGACTGGAAGTCGAACTGGCGCGCGAAGGCGATCATCTCGTCCTGCGCGAAGGTGTGGTGCCCGAGCAGCCGGCGCTCGCCGATCTCGATGTCCTCGAAGAACTTCATGCGAGGCGCGCTCCCGGATTGCGGCGGCCCATCATGATGACAAGGACCGCCTCCAGCGCAACGCTCTTGTCGGCCTTGATGAGCTCGAAGCGGAAGGTGATGAGGCCCATCTCCGGCCGGGTCTTGGAGGTGCGGCTCTCCAGCACCGTGCGGCGCAGGGTGAGCACGTCGCCGGGAAAGACCGGCGCCTTCCACTTGTTCTCCTTGACGCCCGGCGAGCCCATGCCCGCCGAGCGCTCCAGGAAGCCGTCGCAGACGAGGCGCATCATCACCGCGCAGGTGTGCCAGCCGGAGGCGGCGAGGCCGCCCAGCAGCGAGGCGCCGCCGGCCGCGTCGTCGAGATGCATGGGCTGGGGGTCGAACTCGCGCGCGAAGGCGAGGATCTCCTCGCGCGTGAACTCGTAGGAGCCGAAGGTCTTCACCTCGCCGACGATGAAATCCTCGAAGAAGAGATCGGCCAAGGCGGCCTCCAGTTGGCTTGAGCGGCGATCCAACTGGAGGATCGCCGCTGCGTCAAGGATGGGGGCGGGCCGTCAGGCGAGCGCGTCCGCGGCTTCGCGCGCGCGGCATTCGATGGCGGTGGCGATGGGGCCGAGATAGGTCAGCACGAAGTGCATCACCTCCTCGTCGTCGGGCCGCGCCGCCAGCGCCTGCCGGCGGAACACCGCCCAGCCGGGCCGGTTGGCGCTCGGGCGCATCTCGTCGAGGATGGTGGAGAACACGATCTCGTCGCCCGGAAACACCGGCGCGATCCAGCGCAGGTCCTTGAAGCCGAAGCCGATGCCGGCCGGCGAGATGGCCTCCGGGGAATCGGGCGGGAAGGCGTCCGCATGGTGCGCGCCGACGAACAGCTTCATCCACACCGCCATGGTGTGCCAGCCGGAGCCGATGAGCTGCCCGTACTGGGACGTGCGCCCCGCCTCCGGGTCGACGTGGAACGGCAGGGGATCGTACTGGCGCGAGAAGCGCAGCAGCTCGGCCTCGGTGAAGACGAAGCGGCCGGTCTCCCGCCGCACGCCCGTGCGCGGCAGGCCGGTCAGCTCGCGCTCCAGGTCGGAGCCGGGCTCAATTGGCGAAGCGGAAGTGCAGCACATCGCCGTCTTGAACCACGTAGTCCTTGCCTTCCAGGCGGAACCGCCCGGCCTCGCGGGCGCCCGCCTCGCCCTTGAACTTCACATAGTCGTCGTAGGCCACCGTCTCGGCGCGGATGAAGCCCTTCTCGAAGTCGGAATGGATCACGCCCGCCGCCTGAGGCGCCTTGGTGCCGCGGGTGATGGTCCAGGCGCGCGCCTCCTTCGGCCCCACGGTGAAGTAGGTGACGAGGCTGAGCAGGTCGTAGCCGGCGCGGATCACGCGGTTGAGGCCAGGCTCCTCGAGGTCGATGGCCTCCAGATAGTCCTTCTGGTCCTCCGGGGGCAGCACCGCGATCTCGCTCTCGATCTTGGCCGACACCACCACCGCCTTCGCACCCTCTTCCTTGGCGCGTGCGAACACCTGGGCGGAGAGCGAATTGCCCTCCTTGGCCGAGGCCTCCTCGACATTGCAGACGTAGAGCACTGGCTTGGCCGTCATCAGGCCGAGCTGGGAGAACAGCTTCTCCTCCTCGGGCTTCACCTCGGCGAGGCGGGCCGGCTTGCCGTCGCGCAGCAGGACGAGGGCGCGGTTCATGAGGTCCAGGGTCTCCTTGGCCTCCTTGTCGGCGCCCTTGGCCTTCTTCTCCAGCGCGGCGGCGCGCTTCTCCAGGCTCTCGAGATCGGCGAGCATGAGCTCGGTCTCGATGGTCTCGATGTCGTCCACGGGCGAGATCTTGCCCTCCACGTGGGTCACGTCGCCGTCCTCGAAGCAGCGCACCACATGGGCGATGGCATCGCACTCGCGGATGTTGGCGAGGAACTGGTTGCCGAGCCCCTCGCCCTTGGAGGCGCCGCGCACGAGGCCGGCAATGTCCACGAAGGTGAGGCGGGTGGGGATGATCTGTCCCGAGCCGGCGATCTGCGCCAGCGTGTCGAGGCGCGGGTCGGGCACCGCCACGTCGCCCACGTTCGGCTCGATGGTGCAGAAGGGGTAGTTCGCCGCCTGGGCGGCGGCGGTCTGGGTGAGCGCGTTGAACAAGGTCGACTTGCCGACGTTCGGCAGGCCGACGATACCGCATTTGAAGCCCATGGATCAGATCTCGAAACGGTCCGGCGCCGCACGTCGCGGGTCGACGATCTCGATCCCGCCCACGTGCTGGCCATGGTGAAGGCCCGTGCTGCAGGACAGCACGCACCCGGAGGCATGCGCCGCTATTAACGCGGAATTCGAGAAAGCAAAGCCCCTTCGCGACCGAAGGGCCAGGAAAGCGTGCCTTTGTGGGCGGCGTGGGGGCGCCGCACCACACCGGCGCCCCGTTCCCGCGTCCGATCCGAAGCTCCAGCCGGGCGGCGCGCCCGCAGCCGCGGTGTCCCGCGCAGTCTTGACTTGCACGCCGCAGGACCATCCCTACCTAATCAGGCAGTCAAGCACCGAATCGCGGGGGGCGAACCCTCGCAGCCGAAGGACGAAATGCCCGAACTGCCCGAGGTGGAAACCGTCCGCCGCGGCCTGCTGCCCGTCCTGCAGGGCGCCGTTGTGGAGAGCGTCGAAGCGCGCCGGGCGGATCTGCGCTGGCCGCTGCCGGACCGTTTCACCGAGCGCCTCGCCGGCCGCCGCATCGAGGCGGTGGGCCGCCGCGCCAAGTACCTGCTGGCGGATCTGTGCGGCGGCGAGGTGCTGATCCTGCATCTCGGCATGTCGGGCTCGATCCGCATCGAGAACGTGCCGCCGCGCGGCCGCATGCCGGCCTTCCACTATCCGCGCGCGCCGGCCGGGCCGCACGACCATGTGGTGCTGCACCTCGCCGGCGGCGCGACCGTCACCTTCAACGATCCGCGCCGCTTCGGCGCCATCCTGATGGTGCCCTACGACCGGCTCGACACCCATCCGCTGCTGCGCGGGCTCGGGCCGGAGCCGCTGGGCAACGGCTTCAACGCCGAATACCTGGCGCGCGCCTGCGCCAGGAAGCGCGCGCCGCTGAAGGCGGCGCTGCTGGACCAGAAGGTGGTCGCCGGCCTCGGCAACATCTATGTGAGCGAGGCGCTGCACCGGGCCGGGCTCTCGCCGCGCCGCGCCGCCCACACCATCGCCACCAAGGAGGGCCTGCCGACGGTGCGGGCGGAGCGTCTCGTCACCGCCATCCGCGACGTGCTGCGCGCGGCGATCCAGGCCGGCGGCTCCTCGCTGCGCGACCATCGGCAGGTGAACGGGGAACTGGGCTATTTCCAGCACGCCTTCCGCGTCTACGACCGGGAAGGCGCGCCGTGCCCCACGCTCCACTGCAAGGGCCACATCGAGCGCATGGTGCAGGGGGCGCGCTCCACCTTCTTCTGCGCCACCTGCCAGCGCTGATCTTGCCAGCGCTGATTCTGCCAGCGCCGAGCGCGCCGGGCGTCAGGCCGCCCGTCGCGGCCCCACCGCGCGCCGCGGGGCGAAGCTGTCGGCGTCGGCGGCGGCCCAGTCGGCGGCGTAGGGCGTCTCGTCCGGGGCATCGATGAGCGCGTCGGCGGCAAGGAAGGTATAGAGCCGGTCGAGCGGCTTCACCTCGATCGGGCTGACCCGGTGCCAGACATGGTGCGGCAGCAGATCGCGCGGATGCTCCAGCCCCGCCGCCGCGATCAGGTCCGCCAGCGCCTCGACCGTGTGGCGGTGGAAGCTCGTCACCCGCTCCGCCTTGTCCTCGACCACGAGGCCGCGCTGGAGGTGCGGGTCGTTGGTGGTGACGCCGGTGGGGCAGGCGCCGGTGTGGCAGCGCATGGACATCACGCAGCCGAGCGAGAACATGAAGGCGCGCGCCGCGTTGCACCAGTCGGCGCCGATGGCCATGTTGGCGGCCATGGAGAAGCCCGAGATCACCTTGCCCGAGGCGGCGAGGCGCACCTCGGGCCGAAGCCCCGTGCCCACCAGCGCGTTGCGCACCAGGATCAGCCCCTCGCGCAGCGGCATGCCCACATGGTCGGCGAGCTCGTGCGGCGCGGCGCCGGTGCCGCCCTCCGAGCCGTCGACGACGATGAAGTCCGGCCGGATGCCGGTCTTCAGCATGGCCTTGGCGAGGGCGAACACCTCGCTCGGATGGCCGACGCACAGCTTCAGCCCCACCGGCTTGCCGCCGGACAGCTCGCGCAGCTGCGCCACGAACTCCATCATCTGGGCCGGGGTGGAGAAGGCCGGATGGCGGGAAGGCGAGATGCAGTCCTCGCCCATGGGCACGCCGCGGGTCTCGGAGATTTCCGGCGTCACCTTGGCGCCCGGCAGCACGCCGCCGTGGCCGGGCTTGGCGCCCTGGGAGAGCTTGATCTCCACCATCTTCACCTGGTCGAGCAGCGCGCGCTCCTGGAACCGCTCGGGCGAGAACGAGCCGTCGCGGTTGCGGCAGCCGAAATAGCCCGAGCCCAGCTCCCAGACGATGTCGCCGCCGTGCTTGCGGTGGTAGGGGGAGAGGCCGCCCTCGCCGGTGTCGTGGTAGAAGCCGCCGGCCTTCGCGCCCATGTTCAGCGCCTCGATGGCATGGCTGCCGAGCGAGCCGAAGCTCATGGCGGAGATGTTGAACACCGAGGCGGAATAGGGCTTGGCGCAGGCCGGCCCGCCCACGTTCACGCGGAACGGCTCCTCGCTCACCGGGGTGGGGGCCAGCGAGTGGGTCATCCACTCGTATTCGGCGGCGTAGGTGTCGAGCTCGGTGCCGAAGGGCTGGCGATCCTCCTCGTTCTTGGCCCGCGCGTAGACCAGCGAGCGGTCGTCGCGGTTGTAGGGCTTCTCGGAGAGGTCGTCCTCCATCAGGTACTGGCGCAGATAGGGCCGCACCGCCTCGAAGATCCAGCGCACCGAGCCGATGAGGGGATAGTTGCGCAGCAGCGAGTGGTTGGGCTGGGTGATGTCGAACACCCCCACCATGGCGAGGGTGAAGAACACGCAGAAGGCGAACAGGAAGACGTGGTGGGTGACGAAGGACAGGATGAGGCTGAGAAGCGCGCCGAGCACCACGAAGATGAAGGCGCCGTAGCGTCGCAGCAGGGCCTTGGTGCTCGCGTCCATCCACTCGGCCATGAAAATCCTCCCGATTTTGCGGCCAAGCTATACGAGGCGCGGGCGAATGGCACGCTGCCCTGCGGCAAGCCGGCCGGGCCGCCCTGCGCGGCGCGGCCGCATGCCCTCTCCCCGGCGGGGAGAGGGCAGGGTCAGGGGCGCGCGGTGCCGGGCTCGGGCGCCGATCCCTTCATGCCTCACGGTGTGGCCCCTCACCCCATCCCTCTCCCCCGCGGGGGAGAGGGAGTCCCGCCGGCTCCCGGTCTTCGGCCGAGGCCGCCCGACCGCCGGCCGGGCCACCCTGCACGGCGCGCCGCACACCCTCTCCCCGGCGGGGAGAGGGCAGGGTGAGGGGATGCGGTGCCGGGCTCGGGCGCCGGTCCTTCATGCCTCACGGTGCCGCGCCTCACCCCATCCCTCTCCCCCGCGGGGAGAGGGAGCCCGGCCGGCGCCCGGTCTCCGGCCGGGGGCGGCCGCCCGCCGGCGGCGGGGGTGGCGTCGCGGTGGGCTCGCGCCATATAAGGAACGGGGCGCACCCCGTGCCCTTTCCTCGTCTCGCGTGCCGGCCTGCTCATGGTTTCCCTCGCTCACCGCCCCTTCGTGAAGATGAACGGTCTCGGCAACGAGATCCTGGTGCTGGATCTGCGCGCCGATCCGGTCGCGGTGGCGCCCGAGGCGGCGCGGGCGCTGGCGCGGCGCGAGGCGCTGCCGTTCGACCAGGCGATGGTGCTCTATCCGCCGCGCCGGCCGGACACCGCCGCCTTCGTGCGCATCCTCAATTCCGACGGCTCGTACTCTTCCGCCTGCGGGAACGGCACGCGCTGCATCGCCGTCCTGGAGGCCGCGGCCACCGGCTCCAGCCATGTGCGGTTCGAGAGCGAGGCGGGCCTGCTCGACTGCCGCGTCCATGCGGACGGCACGGTGACGGTGGACATGGGTGCGCCGCGCTTCTCCTGGCGCGACATCCCGCTGGCGCGCGACGTGGGCGATACCGCCGCCGTGCTGGTGGAAGGCTTCGAGCAGCTCGGCCCCGCCAGCCTCGTCAGCATGGGCAATCCCCATGCCGTCTTCTTCGTCCCCGCCGCCGATGCGGTGGACGTGGAGGGCCTCGGCGCGGCGCTGGAGCGCCATCCTTTGTTTCCCGAGCGGGCCAACATCTCGTTCGCCTCCCTCACCGGGCCGGACGCGGTCCTGCTCCATGTGTGGGAGCGCGGCGCCGGGCGCACCCGCGCCTGCGGCACCGCCGGCTGCGCCACCGCGGTCGCCGCCGCCCGCACCGGCCGAACCGGGCGGACGGTGAGCGTGCGCCTTCCCGGCGGCCTTCTGGGCATCGCGTGGCTGCCGGGCGAAGACAGCCACGTGCTCATGACCGGGCCGGTGGAACGCGAGTTCTCGGGCCTCCTCACCCCCGCCATGCTGGGCGAGGCGGCCTGAGATGGCCGCCCCCGAGGTCCTGAGCTTCGGCTGCCGCCTCAACGCGCTCGAAGGCGACGCGGTGCGCGCCATGGCCGGCGAGGCGGGCCTGAAGCGCACCCTCGTCGTCAACACCTGCGCGGTGACCGCCGAGGCGGTGCGCCAGGCGCGCCAGGCGATCCGCCGCGCCAAGCGCGCCGATCCGGACCTCCGCGTCATCGTCACCGGATGCGCCGCGCAGACCGATCCGCAGGCGTTCGCCCGCATGGCCGAGGTCGCCGCCGTGATCGGCAATGGCGAGAAGGTGCGGCGCCAGGCCTGGGAGACGCTGGCGCTGGCGCCCGATTTCGGCCTCGCCGGCGAGGCCGAGGTGCGCGTCGGCGACATCATGGCGGTGCGCGAGACCAGTCCCCACCTCGCCGACCGGTTCGAGGCCCACACCCGCGCCTTCGTCGAGGTGCAGAACGGCTGCGACCACCGCTGCACCTTCTGCATCATCCCCTATGGCCGGGGGAATTCCCGCAGCGTCCCCATGGGCGCGGTGGTGGCGCAGGTGCGCCGGCTGGTGGAAGCGGGCCATGCGGAGGTGGTGCTGACCGGCGTCGACCTCACCTCCTACGGCGCCGACCTGCCCGGCGCGCCGACGCTCGGCCGGCTGGTGCGGACGATCCTGCGCCATGTGCCGGAGCTCAGGCGCCTGCGCCTGTCCTCCATCGACGCGGTGGAGGCGGACGACGAGCTGAAGGCGGCGCTGGCCGAGGAGGCGCGCCTCATGCCGCATCTCCACCTCTCGCTCCAGGCGGGCGACGATTTGGTGCTGAAGCGCATGAAGCGCCGCCACTCGCGCGCCGATGCGCTGGCCTTCGTCGCCGAGCTGCGGCGCCTACGCCCCGACATGGTGCTGGGCGCCGACCTCATCGCCGGCTTTCCCACCGAGACCGAGGCCCAGTTCCGCGCCACCCTCTCGCTGGCGGACGAGGCGGGGCTCGCATTTCTCCACGCCTTCCCGTTCTCGCCCCGTCCCGGCACGCCGGCCGCGCGCATGCCGCAGGTGGACCCGGCCGAGGTCGGCGAGCGCGCCCGGCGGCTGCGCGCCAAGGGCGCCGACCTGCTGCGCCGTCATTTGTCCGCCGAGGTGGGCGCGCGCCGCACGGTGCTGGTGGAGGCGGGCGGGCGCGGCCATACGGAGCATTTCACGCCGGTGCGCCTGGCGCGGGAGCTGCCGCGCGGCAGCCTCCACGCGCTGCGCGTCGCCGGCCACGACGGCGCGCGCCTGATCGCCGCCTGAGCCATTCGAGGAACACCGATGAGCGGAGAGGAAAAGACCGGCGGCTTCTGGAGCCGCCTCGCCAAGGGGCTGACCCGCACCGCCTCGTCCCTGAGCCAGGGCATCGGCGACCTCGTCACCAAGCGCAAGCTCGACGCCGCGACGCTGGAGGACCTGGAGGACATCCTGATCCGCGCCGACCTCGGCACCTCCACCGCCGCGCGCATCGTCGAGACCGTGGGCGCGGGGCGACACGACAAGGAGATTTCGGCCGAGGAGGTGAAGGGCCTGATCGCCCGCGAGGTGGAGGCGATCCTCACCCCGGTGGCCAGGCCCCTGGTGGTGGACGCCGCCCACAAGCCCTTCATCGTGCTGATGGTGGGCGTCAACGGCTCGGGCAAGACCACCACCATCGGCAAGCTCGCCTCCCAGTGGCGCGCCGAGGGCAAGTCCGTGCTTCTGGCGGCCGGCGACACCTTCCGTGCCGCCGCCATCGAGCAACTGAAGGTCTGGGGCGCGCGCACCGGCGCGCAGGTGATCGCCCGCGAGCCGGGGGCGGACGCCGCCGGCGTCGCCCACGACGCCATCACCACCGCCCGCGAGAGCGGCGCCGACGTGCTGCTGATCGACACCGCCGGCCGGCTCCAGAACCGCGCCGAGCTGATGGCGGAGCTGGAGAAGGTGGTGCGCGTCATCAAGAAGCTGGAGCCCTCGGCGCCGCACGCGGTGCTGCTGGTGCTCGATGCCACCGTGGGCCAGAACGCGCTCTCCCAGGTGGAGGCGTTCGCGCGCGTGGCGGGCGTCACCGGCCTCGTCATGACCAAGCTCGACGGCACCGCGCGCGGCGGCATCCTGGTGGCGATCGCGGCCAAGCACGGGTTGCCGGTCCACCTGATCGGGGTGGGGGAGGGGGCCGACGACCTCCAGCCCTTCGCCGCCCGTGACTTCGCCCGCGCCATCGCCGGGCTGGATTGAGGGCCGGTGGCGGCCGGGATGGACTTGCGGCGGCCGGCGGATCGGCCCGGCGTGGATGGCCGGGACACGCCCGGCCACGACGGGGCCGAAGGAGACCGAGCCGTCGCCGGGCTGGATTGACCTCAGCGCGCGGGCCGGGCGAACAGGTCCACATGCCCGATGCGGCAGGAGGCGGCCTGCCGGCGCGCCGCTTCCCACGCGGCGAGATCGTCCGGCGCCACGCCGCCCTGTTCGCGCGCCGCCCCCGCCGTGCCTGCCGCCAAGGCGGCGATGAGCGCGCGGTCGTCCGGGCCGAGGCGCCAGGGGCTGTCGTCGATCATCACCGCATGGCCGGCGTCTGTGAGCGCGCCGGCCAGCGCCGCGCCAGCCAGCGATCCGGCGGCGGGGCCAAAGCCCTTGTCGCGCGCCTGGTGGGCCTGGAAGGCGGCATGCACCGCCGCGTCGGCGGGGTGAGGCGGGAGCCACGCGTCCGCCCCGTCGCAGGTCAGCGCCGCATGCACCATGACGCCCGCGCCCGCCATGGCGGCGGCGAAGGCGCGGCACCACCCGGCCGAGGCGAGGTCGAAGAAGGCCGAGGCGGTGACGAGGTCGGGCGCGAACGCCAGCGCCGCCGCGGGGTCGGCGGCAAGGTCGGCGGCGGCGAAGGAAACGCGGATCGCGCGCCCGCCCCAGTCGAGCAGCAGGTCCGGCCCGTCCGCCTGCGCCGCGTTCGCCTGGGCGCAGAGCTCGCGGCGCGCGGCGGCGGCGAGCGCGGGGTCGTGGTCCATCAGCACCCAGTGCTGACGGGGGCCGAGGCGCGGGGCGAGGGCGCGCAGGCTGGCGCCGGTGCCGGCGCCGAGATCGCAGATGCGCGGCGCGTCGAGATGCGCCAGCGCCGCCGCCACGGCGCTGTCTATGGTCGGGCTGCGGGCGCGCCGGTCGGCGCTCTCGCGCAAGGCAAGCCAGTCCGGCGAGAACCCGCTCATGCTTCCTCTCCCGCGACCCGCCGCAGCGCCACGGCGATGGCGCGCGCGCCGTCGGTCCAGCCGGGCAGCGCCGCGCCGGCCGCGAAGGCGGCGTCCGCGAGGCGCCGCCGCAGGGCGCGGTCCGCGATCACCGCGCGCAGCGCCTCGGCCAGGGCTGCGGCATCGCCCGGCGGCACCTTGAGGCCGGCGCCGTCTGGCACCGTCTCCGCCGCCGCGCCGCCGGTGGTGCAGACCACCGGCAGGCCGCGCTTCAGCGCCTCCGCCAGCACCATGCCGTAGCCCTCGAACAGCGAGGGATGAACGAAGATGTCGGCCTCCTGGTAGAGCCGGTCGAGCTGCGCCTCCGGCAGCGCGCCGAGGAGGCGCACGCGCCCCGCGGGCAGGCGCTCGGCTCGCGCGCGGATGTCTTCCGCTGCGGCGGGGTCGAGGGTGAGCGAGCCGGCGACGGTCAGGGAGAAGGCGAGATCGCCGAGCCGCTCCAGCGCGTCCAGCAGCACCCGGTAGCCCTTGCGGGGGATCAGGGAGCCGATGGCGAGCAGGCGCGGCGGATCGCCGGTCCCCGGCGCGCGGGGGGCGTCCTGCGTTCCCGGCACGGCGAGGGTGATGGTGGCGGCGGGCACGCCGAAATCGGCCGCGAGCGTGCGCGCGGTGGCGGGCGCCGTCACCACCACTGCGCGGCACCGGGCCAGCGCCGCGCGCTCGCTTGCTTCGAGGCGCGCGCGGGCCGGCGCGTCGAGCCCGCTCTCCAGCGCCAGCGGATGGTGCACGAGGCCGACGATGGGCCGTTCCAGCGCCGCGAGGCCCGCGGCCGGCAGCACGCCGAGCGCGAGGCCGTCCACCAGCAGTACCGTGCCGGGCGTCGTCGCCTGGAGGCGGGCGAGCGCCGTCTCAACCGCATCGGGTGTCGGAAAGGGGAAGCCCGCGCCCAGCGGCAGGGGCGAGATGTCGAGGCCGAGCGCCCGCATCTCCGACAGCATGCGCCGGTCATAGGCATAGCCGCCGGTGGGCGTGTCGAGGTCGCCGGGAAAGGCGAGGACGGCGCGCAGGCTCACGAAAGCACGGCCTCGTAGGCGGCGCGCGCCACGTGGGATTCGTGCAGCGTCACCTTGATGCGGGCGATGCCGTCGCCGCCCGCGCCCAGCGCGCCGGAGCGCGCGGCCTCGGCCATGCGGTCGAAGACGTGGCGGCAGAGCACCTCGGTGGTGGTGTTGCGGCCGGCGAAGTCGGGCACCTCGTCGAGGTTCTGGTAGTTGAGCGGGCCGAGGATGGCCTTCAGCGCCTCGTGGGCGCGGCCGATGTCGACCACCACGCCCTCGGGGGTGAGGTCCGGCCGGAAGAAGGCGACGTCCACCACGAAGGTGGCGCCGTGCAGCTTCTGCGCGGGGCCGAAAAGGTCGCCCTTGAAGCTGTGGGCGATCATGATGTGGTCCCGCACCTCGACCGAATACATCCGGCACGTCTCCTTCGGCTGTCAGTAGCGGATCACCGTGGCGATGCCCGGAGTGCCCGCGCCGAGAATACGGCCGAGGCGGGCGGGAAGATCATCGAACGCCACCTCGTCGGTGATGAGCGCATCGAGGCGATCGTCCGCCAGCAGCGCCAGCGCCATGGCGCGGCGGCGCGCGAAGTCCCAGCGCGGGCGCCGCGCGGCGGGCAGCGATCCCACCTGCGAGGAGAGGAGGGCGATGCGCCGGGAATGGAAGGCGCCGCCGAGGCCCGCGCTCACCTTCCGGTCGCCGTACCAGCTCATCTCGACGAGGCGAGCCTCCTGGCCGCAGCAGCCGATGGCGGCCTCGAGCCCGGCGGCGGTGGCGGAGGTGTGGAACACCACGTCCGCATCGGCGCGCCCGTCCGGCTCCGCCTGCCAGCGCGCGCCGAGGGCGGCGGCGATGCCGGCGCGGGACGGATCGGGGTCGATGGCGCTCACCTGCGTCCCCGGCAGGCGCGCGGCGAGGAACGCCACCAGCAGCCCCACCAGCCCCGCCCCCACCACGACGATGCGGTCGCCCGCGCTCGCGCCGCTGTCCCAGAGCGCGTTGAGGGCGGTCTCCATGTTGGCGGCGAGGGTCGCCCGGCGGATGGGCACGGCTTCCGGCACCGGCGTCGCCTGGGCCGCCGGAACGCGGAAGCGGTCCTGGTGCGGATGGAGGACGAACACGTCGCGGCCGACCAGGCCGGGCGGACCCTGCTCCACCCGGCCGACGGCGCAATAGCCGTACTTCACGGGGAAGGGGAAGTCGCCCTCCTGGAACGGCGCGCGCATGGCGGCGCGGTGCGCGTCATCGTTCAGGCCGGCGAAGACGAGGCGCTCGGTGCCGCGGCTGACGGCGCTCCAGCGCGTGACGACGACGAGGTCGCCCGGCCCAAGCGGGGGAAGCGGCGCGGCGCGGATTTCCGCCGCGCCCGGCGCCACGTACCACAGGGCCCGCGTCTGTCCCTCATTGCGGCATTCTGCCGCAGCGTCCGCCGTCATGCCGCCGTCCCCGTACTGCTGGAGTGCGCTGCAACGTTGCCACGGGCGGTTCGGGTCCCGGGCGCACGGGAGCATCCCATGTCGTTTCGCCCCGATCTGCAATCGCCGATCTCGTTTCCTGCGGCGCCGGCCGCTCCGGCGGCCCGGGCGGTGACCCTCGCCTGGCGCCGCCGCTTCATGCTCGCCGCCAACGGGGCCACGCTCGCCGCCGTCGTCGCGGCCACGGCGTATGTGCTGACGCGGGACGGGTTCACGCTCATCGACGGCCTTGTCCTTCTCTGCGCCCTCGCCATAACGCCGTGGCACGCGCTCGGGTTCTGGAATGCGGCGGTCGGCCTCGCGCTGCGGCTGCGCGGGGACGACGGCCTAGCCGCGGCCGCGCCCTTCCTCGATATGCCGGCGCCGGCCCATGCGGGCACGCGCGTCGCCATCCTCATGACGCTGCGCAACGAGGACCCGGCCCGCGCCATCGCCCGGCTCAAGGCGGTGAAGGCGGACCTCGACGCCGCCGCGCTGGCGCCGATCTTCGACTACCACCTCCTCTCCGACACGTCGCTGGCGGACGTGGCGGCCGCCGAGGAGGCGCTCGTGGGCGCCTGGCGGGCGCAAGGGGGCGGCGCCCACGTCTTCTACCGGCGCCGGGCCTCCAACACCGGCTTCAAGGCCGGCAACATCCGCGATTTCCTCGACACCCAGGGCGCTGCCTACGAGTTCATGCTGCCGCTCGACGCCGACAGCCTCATGGGCGCCGGGACCGTCCTGAAGATGCTCGGGATCATGCAGGCGCACCCGCGCACGGGCATCCTCCAGAGCCTCGCGGTGGGGCTGCCGGCGACCAGCGGCTTCGCCCGCCTGTTCCAGTTCGGCATGCGCGCCGGCATGCGCTGCTACACGCTCGGCGCCACCTGGTGGGCGGGCGACTGCGGCCCCTATTGGGGGCACAACGCGCTAATCCGCGTCGCTCCGTTCCGCGCCGCCTGCCACCTGCCGGAGCTGCCCGGCGCGCCGCCCTTCGGCGGGCCGATCCTCTCCCACGACCAGGTCGAGGCGGTGCTGATGCGCCGCGCCGGCTTCGAGGTGCGGGTGCTGCCGGTGGAGAGCGAGAGCTATGAGGACAACCCGCCGGCGGCCACCGACTTCATCACCCGCGACCTGCGCTGGTGCCTCGGCAATCTCCAATATGCGAGGCTGCTCGGCCTGCCGGGCCTCCACCCCATGAGCCGGTTCCAGCTTCTGTGGGCGATCCTGATGTTCGCCACCGTGCCGGCCCTGCCGCTGGCGCTGGTGCTGGCACCGTTCGCGGCGGCCGAGGCGTCCGCGGGCGAGGACTTTCCGGCAGCGCTGGCGGCGGCCGTCTACGGCGTGCTGCTGGTGATGTCGATCGCGCCCAAGCTCGCGGGCTGGATCGACGTGGCGCTGACCCCCGGCGGCGCGGCCCGCTATGGCGGGGCGGCGCGGTTCGCCCTCTCGGCGGCGATGGAGCTCGTCTTCTCCTTCCTGCTCGCCGCGCTCACCTCCCTGGCGGTGACGATGCTGCTCGTGCGGCTGGCGCTGGGGCGGGTCGCGGTGCGCTGGAGCGGGCAGGCACGCGACGGCCATGCGGTGCCGCTGCGGCTCGCGGTGCAGCGGTTCTGGGGCGCGACCCTGTTCGGGCTCGGCATAAGCGGGGCGGTGGCGGCGGTCGCGCCCGGGCTGCTGATCTGGCTGGCGCCGGTGCTCGCCGGCCACCTGCTCGCCATTCCCTTCGTGATCGCGACCGCGGACCCGCGCTTCGGCGCCTGGCTCGCCGCGCGCGGCCTCGCGGCGACGCCAGAGGAGCGCGATCCGCCCGCGGTTCTGCTGCGCCTGCGCGGCGCGGCGCCCGGTCCCCTGGACGCGGCGGCCTGAGCGCCGTCAGAGCACGCGCCGATCAGCCTGCGTTGCAAGCTGATCGGCTACCGCCCTAGCTCTCGCGCTGGAACTGGAGCAGGTCGAGCGAGGGGGCCGCCGCGCGCCCGCCCAGCTGGGTGAGCAGCGCGTGCGCCTGTCCGCGGTGGTGGGTCTGGTGGTTGAAGACGTGGTCGAGGGCGCTCGCGAGCGTCTGGGAGAACACCCGCCCCGAGCTGTTGGCATAAGAGAGGGGGCCGTCGAGACGCTCCGGCGTCAGCGCCGCGGCGAGCCGCACGATGCGCGCGTCCTCGGCCGCGCGCAGCGTCCGCAGCGCGGCAAGGTCGGTCTCCAGCATCGCGTCGAGCGCCGGCTGCGGCGCATCGATGCCCTCGAAGCGGGCGAGCCAGATGCGGTCCGCCACCACGAGATGGTTCAGGGTGCCGATCAGCGAGCCGAAGAACGCCCCCATGGGCCGCGCGCACGCCTCCGGCCCAAGGGCTGCCGCCGCGTCGTAGAGGCGGGCATTGGCCCAGGCGTTGTAGGCGGCAAGGCTCTGGTAGTCGCGCATGGGACGCCTCCGCGCGGGCTGGAGCACGCGTCGATAACGCGTTCTCTATCATCAGGTTAGAGGGCGGTTTACCGATCAGGTTGGTTCACTTTGATCGGATCGCGCCCTGGAGAAAAGAAGGCGCGCCGGATGGCTCCGGCGCGCCCTTGCATGACCTGCGTGCGGGCTTGCCTCAGCGCCGGCCGCCGAAGCCGCCGCCGCCGAAGCGTCCGCCGCCACCGCCCCAGCCGCCGAAGCCGCGGTCGAAGCCGCCGGAGCCGAAGCGGTCGTCGCCGCCCCAGCCACCGCCGCCGCCGAAGCGATCGCCGCCGCCCCAGCCACCGCCATAGCTGTCGACCCGCTGTTGGCCCCAGGAACGGGCACGGTCCTCATTGTCGAGGCCCGAGCTGTCGAAGTCGCGGCCCATGTTCTGCCAGCCGGAGGAGGTGGCGCGGCTCCAGCCGCTGTCCGAATGCTGGTAGACGTTGCCGTTGTGGTCGGCGACCACCTTGCCGTTGTCCCAGGCCACCGCGTTGCCGGTCTTCACGTTGCCGGCGACGCCACGGCTGTCGACATTGACGTTGCCGTGGTTGTCGGTGACGCCGGTCTGCGAGGCGTGGAACGTGCCCGAGGCGGGATTGGCGCCGGTGGATTCGCGGCCCGCCGCCGCGGTGCCGCGATAGACGTTGCCGTCCGCCGCCGCCGCCGACTGGCCGCGCGCGCCGGTGGCGGGGTTGTAGCGCGCATTCTCCCGGTTGGCCGCCCAGTTGCCCGAATAGGGGTTGAAGGCGGCGGCCGAGCGGCCGGTGAAGGCGGTGCCGTTGGCGGTGTGGCCGGCCCAGTCGCGGCCCGACCATTCGGTGCCGTTCCAGGTGGTGCCCCAGGCGTGGTTCACCGTGGCGGCGCCGCCCCAGCGGCCATAGAGGTTCGCCTGGTTGACGTTGGTGTAGCCCCAGTGGCCGCCCCACGGGCCGTAGGGCCCATAAGGTCCGTAGGGGCCGTAGTGCCAGTAGGGGCCCCAATAGGGGCCGACCGCCGCGCCCCAGCCCCAGCCGGCGGCGAAGCCGAAGGCGAAGCCGTCCACCGCGCCGAGGGCGAAGCCGGCGCCGAGACCGTAGGTGACGGGGCAGGCGATCCAGTAGGTGCCCACATAGCCCGGGCAATTGTAGCCGGTGCCGTAGACCACCGTGCCGCCCGGGGCGACGACGACGCCCATGTAGCCGGGCGTGTAGCCCACCACCACGGCGTCGGGGGTGACGGCATAGACCCGCACATAGGTCACGTAGTGCATCGGCGAGGACACCGGGATGGTGTAGATCGCGTCCGGCACCACGGTCGCCACCTTCCACGGGCCGATGGCCGAGGCGGAGACGAACCAGGTGCCGTTGTGCACCGCGTAGTAGCGCTGGGAATCCAGCTGGATCACCGGTGTCGGGGCGTTCTGCGCGTAGGACAGGCTGGTGCCCGGGATCGCCTCGAACACCGGCGGGCCGCCGTCATAGCTCACCGTGATGGTGACGTCCCGCTTCACGGTCGCGGTCTGCGGGATGGTGGCGGCGATCGCCGCCTCCTTGGCCTGCGGGGTGCCGGCCACCGAGACCAGCACATTGGCCTTGGGATCGTTGGGGTTGATCTTGGCGAAGTCCGCCGGCAGCGCGTTCGCGGCGACGAACGTCCACGGGCCGTTCAGGCTCGTCGACTTGAACCAGCGGCCCGAGATCAGGACGTAATAGGAATTGGAGCTGGTCTCCATGAACACCGCATGGTCGGCATTGTTCATGGCGAGCAGGTTCGGCGCGCCGGTCACCGGCAGCATCTGCGCCTGGCCGTCCGACTGGATCAGCTCGGTGGGAACGGTGGAGACCAGGATCGCCGGAGGCGGCGTGATCGGCTTGCCCTCCTGCGAGAGAAGCGGGTCCGCGGCCTGCTGCTTGTTGGCGATCTCGCCGGCGGCGGTCAGCACGTCCGAAACCTTCGGCGTCACCACCCACGGCCCGTTGATGCCGGTCGCCTCGTACCAGGTGCCGGCGGCCTGGAGATGATAGGTGCCGGCCTCGTCGAGCAGCAGTAGCGGCCGGGTGTTCACCACCCGCTGGAAGCCCACCACGCCTTGGATCGGCTTCAGGACCGGATTGCCGGCCACCGGCACCAGCACGGTGGCGGTGGTGGCGAAGACGATCTTCGGCGGCGTGTTGTCCACCGGCTGGCTCTTCAGCGACGCCAGCTCCTTGTTGACCGCGTAGCTCGCCTGGAGCTGGTCCAGCGGCACGACGATGCCGCTCTCCGGCAGGCGCGACTGGAGCGCGCTGCGAATCACCGGGGCCTTGTCCGGCGCGGTCGGCACCTCGACGCCGGTGATGGAGAAGGAGGCGACGTGAACCACCCCCGCCGGCTTGTCCACCGCCACCCGGCTGGTGAAGCGCAGCATGCCGTAGGTGGGGGCGCCGTTCTTGGGGCCGATGGCGACCGCGGCGCGCCCGCTCATCACGTCGCCCTGCCAGTCGTCCACCTGCGGCTGGTAGAGCTGGAGCACGGTGTCGCCCGAGAGGTCGAAGGAGCGCGGCCAGGCGGGCGGCCCTGCGAAGATGTCCTGCCCCTGCTGGGCCTGCGCCTGTCCCTGTGTCTGCTGGGCCATCGCCGCGGGCGCCTGCAGCGCCATCGCCAGGGCGACCACCGTTGCCGTGCTCAAAGCCGTGAGCCGAACCATGGTGTTCCTCCAAAATCCGCGCGTGGCGGACCGGCGGGAGACCTACCATGTTCCGCATCGGGCGTCAGCATGCGGCGCCGCCGCGCAATCGCGATCGCGGCGGCGGAAAGATGACGCAAAGAAAAACCCGGCCCCTTTCGGGGCCGGGCTATGGCGCCGGACACAGGAGTGCAAGTTGCGGGGGGAAATGCGCCCGATGTGTCTGGTTCCATTCTGGAAGCTGCTCAGGGTTCGGTGCACGGGCGGCGCCATTTCAGGCGCGGGCCGGAGGCGGTGGCGACCCAGATCTTCCGCAGGCCGCAGGCCGGGGCGGCACTGGTGCCGGGCGCGCTGGCCTTCTGCGCCGCCATCGTGCGCGGCGCGGGCTCCGAAGCCGCCTGGAGCGCCACGGCCATGCCGCCGCCGCCCGCAGAGGCCGCGAGCACGATGGCCGCGGCGACACCGATCACGACCGACTTCGACATGAGAGCACCTGCGACATGGGAGCACCTGGGAATTTGCGGCCGATCAATGCGGCCGGGATGCGGAGGGTTCTAGCGGGTGCTCACGGAACCCAATCTGAACCGCGCCTTTAGCTGCCCTTCACCTTCATGAACGCCGGGGACCGCCCGTGTTCATGAGCGGTTCATCCGTACCCCCGGGATGGGCCCCGGGGGCCGGCTGTCGTGCCTTCCGTCTCCTCTTCTCCACCGAAGGTTTCGGCAAAGGATCGGATCGTCCTTGATCTTGCAGCCGCTCAAGCCTAAGCGCGAGGGTGGGTAGCAAAGGGGGACGTCAGATGAAGAAGTACGTCGCTGAGTTCATTGGAACCGCCGTGCTCGTCCTGTTCGGATGCGGGTCGGCCGTGCTGACCGGATATGGCAGCGCGCCCATCGGCATGCTCGCCATCGCCTTCGCCTTCGGTCTCGCCGTCACCTCCATGGCCTACGGCATCGGCCATGTGTCCGGCTGCCACATCAATCCTGCGGTCACCATCGGCGTGTGGGCGGCGGGCCGCCTGCCCACGTCGGAAGTGCCGCTCTATTGGATTTCGCAGGTGCTGGGCGGCATCGCCGGCGCGGCGATCCTCTACGTGATCGCCTCCGGCAAGCTCGCCGGCTTCGATGTCGGCACCGCCGGCCTCGGCCAGAACGGCTGGGGCGCGAACTATCTCGGCGGATATGGCCTCGGCGCCGCCATTCTCGCGGAACTTGTGGGGACCTTCGTGTTCCTGGTGGTGATCCTCGGCTCCACCTCGAAGGCGGGCATCACCCAGGCCGCCGGCCTCGCCATCGGCCTGTCGCTGGTGATGATCCATATCGTGTTCATCCCCGTGACCGGCGTGTCGGTGAACCCGGCCCGCTCCATCGGCCCGGCGTTGTTCGCGGGCGGGCAGGCGATCGCGCAGCTTTGGCTGTTCATCGTCGTGCCGCTGGTGGGCGCCTTCCTCGCCGGCCTGCTGTTCCGCCACCACTTCCCGGACTGAGCGCCGGAACGGCGAAGGGCGGGCGCGAGACGCCCGCCCTTCGCTCTCAGCTCATTTGCCTTTCGCCCTTTCGCCCGCGCTCAGGGGCAGGGATGCTGCCGCCCGTCATAGCCGGTATAGGTGCCGGTTCGCGGGTTGTAGGATTTGAAGCGGGACATGCAGTAGGCGACAGGGTCGCCATAGCCGCTGTTGCTGTTGGCGGCCGCTGCCGCCGCGGCGCCGAGCGCCAGCCCTGCGGCCGCCGCCGCGACCCAGGCGCCGTTGTTGTTGTAGTACCAGCCGCCATTTCGCCAGTAGGGACGCCCCCAGCGCGGGTGATAGCCCGGCCGCGGTCCCACCCAGCGGCGCGGCGGCACGGGCCGAACCCCAGGCCGCGGCCTCGGCCTGTACTGGACTTCATCCGGCCCGACGGCAGCGGCGGATAGACCGCCAGGCGCGGCACGAAGCGGCTGGGCAGAGACGGGGGCAGCGAGAGTGGCCGCCATCGCGGCGCTCAGGACGAGTGCCAGCGCATTGTTTTTTCTCATGAACTCTCTCCTTGCCGAAGGCCTGCTGGGCCTTGTCCAGAAGAGGTAACGGCCAACGGGACGAGAGGTTCGTTGACCTCACGTCACCGTGAACGGGTGCCCCCCGCCCTTCCGCGGGCTGCGGCCTGCTGCCATGTGATGGTGACAGGCGGTTCCGGTCTTTCGCAGCGGGGACGCGAAAGTATCGGATTGAGACAGCACAGAAGTTGCCGCCTGTTTGACATGGATCGGCGACAAGGGCGCAGGGAATTTGACACAAATGCCTGCGATCTTGGGCCATCAAGGTCAGGAGACGCTTGGATGTTTCGCAAAGCAAAAATGCTGGCCGTGGCGATGAGCATCGCCGTCGGCGGATTGGGTCCAGTCCCCGCTGGAGCGCAGGCGTTCGGCGTCGGCGCAGGAAAGCTCGGAGCTCATGCCGCCCCGGTTTCCGAGGTGGCCTATCGCGGCGGCTATCGTGGCGCCCGTGTCGGCGGCATGCGGGCCGTGGGCGCGCGCCCGGCCTATCGCGGCGGCGCCTATCGGGCGGCGGCGTTCCGTCCCGGCTATCGCCCCGGCACGGTCCGTCCGGGCTATCGGCCGGGCGTGGTCCGTCCCGGCTATCGGCCGGGCGTGGTCCGTCCCGGCTACCGTCCCGGGTGGGGTGCCGCCGGCGTCGCCTGGGGCCGTCCCGGCTGGCGCCCGCCTCCGGGCGCGTGGGGTCCGGGTCCCTGGCGTCCGGGCTGGGGCTGGTACCGTCCCGGCTGGGGCTGGGGCTACTACAACAATACGGGCGCGTGGGTGGCGCTCGGCGTGGCGAGCGCCGTCGCAGTGGGCGCCGCCGCAGCCGCCGCCAACAGCGCGGTCGTGACGGATGATGCGGTGGCCTACTGCATGCAGCGCTTCCGCTCCTACAACCCGGCCACCGGCACCTACACGGGCTATGACGGATATCAGCATCCCTGCCCGTGACGCCTGACGCCGCGCTGCGGGCCCGGTGCTCCCAGGTGGAGCGTCGGACTTGCGGCGGGGGAGGGTCTTGAGGTCCTGACGAGAATGCGACCCGCCGCGCGCCTTTCGGTGGCGCCACCGGCGGCAGCGCGCGGTGCTTCAGGCCAGGATCGCTCGCGTCCGCGGCTTTGAGCCGCCTGTGTCGCGCCGCGCCGTTCGGCCGGCGAAGCGAGAGGCTTCGCCGGCGGCCCAGGGCAGGCGCGGGCCGATCTGCGGTTCGGTGACGGCTCGGACGGACGATCCGCGGGTTGCGGACCCAAGGGACGCTCCTCGGGGATGATCCCAAGAGGCGGACCCGAACGGCGCTCCCGGGCGGGGCCCGCAGGTGACGCCGCTCAGCGCGGCGCCAGGATCATGATCATCTGGCGGCCTTCGAGCATGGGCTCGCTTTCCACCTTGGCGATGGTGGCCACGTCTTCCTTCAGCTTCTGAAGCAGCTTGAAGCCGATGTCCTGGTGCGCCATCTCGCGGCCGCGGAAGCGCAGGGTCACCTTGACCTTGTCGCCCTCCTCGAAGAACCGCTGCATCGAGCGCATCTTCACCTCGTAGTCGTGGGTGTCGATGCCGGGGCGCAGCTTGATCTCCTTGACCTCGACCACCTTCTGCTTCTTACGCGCCTCGCTGGCCTTCTTCTGATTCTGATACTTGAAGCGGCCGAAATCGAGGATCTTGCAGACCGGCGGGGTGGAGTTGGGCGAGATTTCCACGAGGTCGAGACCGGCCTCCTGCGCGAGCGCCAGCGCGTCGCGAATGGCCAACACTCCGCGGTTCTGCCCGTCCTGGTCGATCAACTGGACTTCGCGGATGCGGATTTCCTCATTGACGCGCGGTCCATCCTTCTCCGGCGCGACGGGTCTCATGGGGCGGCGAATGGCGTGTGCTCCTCAGGCAATTGAACTCTGCCCGAAGCACTGGGCCAGGATGCGCGGCGCAGGCCGCGGGGTTCTTGGACCCGATCTTTGGGCAGGTCCCCAAGATCGGGATAAACCGGGCCAAAGTCAATGACCTTCGGGGATCGCGCGGGTCGGCGCCGGTGTGCGGCGCACCAGATTGGGGAGGGCGCGCGCGGCGCTCTGGACGCTTGCGCCGCCCACGCGGCATAGTCACGCCAGCCACAGTTCAGCCGCCTTCGCCGCGCAATTCCTGACGCGCGGAGCGAATTGCGCGGCGGGAGCGGGCGGCTTGCGCGCAGGGTCCTACGGGAACGCCAATGATCGACGCTGCCTCTGTTCTGTCTCATGCGCGCCTCGTGGCGACCGTGCTCGCGCTGGCGCCGCTGGCGCTGGCGCTGGGAGTCGATGCCGCGCGGGCGGACGGCCGCATGGTGGCCAAATATTCGCTCAGCGTCGCCGGGGTCGAGTTCGGCCGCGGCACCTTCGTCGTGCAGGCAAGCGATTCGGCCTACGAGATCTCCGGCACGGCGCGCATCACCGGGCTCATGCGCGCCGTCGCCAACGGCAAGGGCCGGGCCGCCGCCCGCGGGGCGCTGGCGGGCGGCCGCATGGTGCCGCGCGTCTACGCCATGGATGCCGAGGCCGACGGCAAGGAGGAGAGCGCGCGCATCGTCATGGCCGCCGGCGCGGTCAAGGAGATGGACGTGGAGCCGGAGCTGAAGTTCTACCCGGACCGCGTCCCCGTCACCGATGCGGTGCTGAAGAGCGTGCTCGATCCCGTGAGCGGCGCGTTCGTCTACATGGCCGGCACCGCCGACATGCTTTCGGCAGCCGCCTGCCAGCGGGTCATCCCGGTGTTCGACGGACGCCAGCGCTACGACATCGCGCTCACCTTCCAGCGCATCGAGCAGGTGAAGGTGGAGGGCTATAGCGGCCCCGCCGTGGTGTGCGGCGCGCGCTACAAGCCGGTGGCTGGCCACCGGCCCTCGCGCTACACGGTCAAGTACATGCAGGACAACAAGGACGTCTATGCCTGGCTGGTGCCCATCGCCGGCACCCGCCTCATGGCGCCGTTCCGGGTCTCGGTCGCCACCATGATCGGCACCGCGGTGCTGGAGGCCGAGGCCATGGAGATGCAGGCCGTGGACGGCACCTTGTCCGTGAGCGCGCCCAAGCCCTGATCACGGAAATCCTGAGCGCTTCCTCCGATGCCGGCCGGGGATGCGTTCCCATCGGCCGCCCGGGCCGGGATGCCGTTGGCCCGCCTGTGGCTGCGGTCCGATTCGGCCACAAGCCCTAGGCGGGATCGACATTCAGGATTCCCAGCGCGCTGAAATGCTGATTCATAGGGAACCGTGTTTTCCGCACGGAGCCCCGGCATGGCCGCGAAACGGTATGAATTGAGCGACGCTCAATGGGAGAAGATCGCGCCGCTGTTGCCCGGCAAGGCGACGGATCCCGGGCGGACGGGCTCGGATAACCGCTTGTTCGTCAACGGGTGTCTTTGGGTTCTACGGTCCGGCGCGCACTGGTGCGACCTGCCCGAGCGCTATGGCCGCTGGAAGAGCATCCACAAGCGCTTCAGCCGCTGGTGCCACGCCGGGGTCTGGGAGCGCGTGTTCGAGGCTCTGACAGCCGATCACGACAACCGCTATCTGATGATCGACTCAACCATCGTCCGCGCCCACCAGCAGGCCGCGAGCGGAAAAGGGGGGCCAAGGATCAGGCGCTGGGGCGTTCCCGAGGGGGATTGACCACCAAGATCCACATGCTGGCCGACGCGCTGGGGCGGCCCTTGCGCTTCATCGTCACGGCCGGCCAGAAAGGCGATGTCACCGCCGCTCCAGCCCTGGTGGAGGGCCGGGTCGGTGGCGCCGTGCTCGCCGACAAGGCCTATGACAGCAATGCCTTCCGCAAGATCGTGACCGGCATCGGCGCGACGGCGGTGATCCCTTCCAACCGCACCCGCAAGGTGCTCATCGCCCACGATGTCATGGCTTACAGGCGGCGCAACCGGATCGAGCGCTGCTTCAACCGCCTCAAGCACTTCCGACGCTTCGCGACCAGATATGACCGCAGGACAATCCACTTCACCGGCTTCATCCACATCGCCGCAGCCATGATCTGGCTGCGATGAATGTCGATATGCTCTAGTAGGGGGTGAAGGCGGAACATCCGGGGCGACCGATTCGCCCCCTGTTCGTTCCGTCCCTGTTCGTTCCGTCCCTGTTCGCCCGCTCTTCCGACCGCTGTCCCGCGCCGAACCGAAGCGCTGCGTTGACACCCGTGGGGGCGCAGGTGTTCCCTGAAGTCCGCGTGAGGGTTCACGCCAGAGGACATCATGGCCAAAAGGACCAAGGTTGCGGAGAAGGAAGCCGTCTCGTCCCACCGGGGCGTCAAGTCGCTGAGCGAGGCCAAGGCCTGGATGGCCGCCCGCGGGATCACGGAGATCGAGTGCCAGGTGCCGGACCTCGCCGGGGTCGCCCGCGGCAAGATCATGCCGGCCTCGAAGTTCTTCTCCTCGCCGGTGATGAACCTGCCGCTGTCGGTCTTCTTCCAGACCATTTCCGGCGAGTATCCGGACTATGAAGGCCTCGTCGATTCGGTGATCGCGGACAGCGACCTGGTGTTGGAGCCGGACTTCTCCACCCTCGCGGCGGTGCCCTGGGCGCAGGATCCCACCGCCCAGGTGATCCATGACGCCTTCCATCGCGACGGCCGGCCGGTGGAGGTGGCGCCGCGCCAGGTGCTGAAGCACGTGCTCTCGCTCTACGCCAATCGCGGCTGGAAGCCGGTGGTGGCGCCGGAGATCGAGTTCTATCTCGTCGAGCCGAACACCGACCCGGACTATCCGCTGAAGCCCCCGGTGGGCCGCTCGGGACGGCCCGAGATCGGTCGCCAGTCCTATTCGATCCAGGCGGTGAACGAGTTCGACGCGCTGTTCGAGGACATCTACGCCTATTCGGAGGCGCAGGGCCTGGAGATCGACACGCTGATCCACGAGGACGGCGCCGCGCAGATGGAGATCAACCTGCGCCACGGCGAGCCGCTGGCGCTCGCCGACCAGGTGTTCCTGTTCAAGCGCACCATCCGCGAGGCCGCGCTGGTGCACAAGATCTACGCCACCTTCATGGCCAAGCCCATCGCCAACGAGCCGGGCAGCGCCATGCACATCCACCAGTCGGTGGTGGACGTGGCGACCGGGCAGAACATCTTCTCCGACCAGGACGGCGACCCGACGCCGGAATTCTTCTCCTTCATCGCCGGGCACCAGAAATACCTGCCGGCGGTGATGTGCATCCTCGCCCCCTACGTGAACTCCTACCGGCGCCTGACCCGCGACTCCATGGCGCCCATCAACGTGCAGTGGGGCTACGACAACCGCACCGCCGGCCTGCGCGTGCCGCCCTCCTCGCCGGAGGCGCGGCGGGTCGAGAACCGGGTGCCGTCCTCCGACGCCAACCCCTATCTCGTGATCGCCGCCTCGCTCGCCTGCGGCTATCTCGGCTTGGTGGAGGGCCTGCGCGCCACCGATCCGCTGGAGCGGGACGCCAAGGACCTCGACTTCGAGCTGCCGCGCGGCCTGCTGGAGGCGGTGGCGGCGTTCCAGGAATGCGAGGAGATGGCCGACGTGCTCGGCCGGCGCTTCGTCGCCAACTACGCCGCGGTCAAGCAGGCCGAGTTCGAGACCTTCATGCGCGTGATCTCGCCGTGGGAGCGCGAGTATCTGTTGCTTAACGTGTAGATTGCGTGCCGCCGGCGGGCGGAGGGCCGAAGGGAGGGCCGGCGTCCGCGCGCCGGTTCGCGGCTGTCATCCGCGCCATAAGAACAAGGAGCGCCATGCACCGCACCGCCGCCCCCCTGAGCCCGTCCGGCCACGCCAAGTCCTGGTACGCGGCAACGGCGATCTCCCACCCCGCCCATCCGCCGCTGAAGGGCGCCACCAGCGCCGATGTCTGCGTCGTCGGCGGCGGCTATACCGGGCTCTCGGCGGCGCTGCATCTGGCGGAGGCGGGCTTCGACGTGGTGCTCCTGGAGGCGGCGCGCGTCGGTTCCGGCGCCTCGGGCCGCAACGGCGGGCAGATCCATTCCGGCCAGCGGCGCGACCAGCTCTTCCTCGAGGCGCAGGTGGGCAAGGACGATGCGCGCAAGCTCTGGGACCTCGCCGAGGAGGCAAAAAGCCTGCTCAAGGTGCTGGTGGCGCGCCACGCCATCAATTGCGACCTGAAGGACGGGCTGATCCTCGCCGACCACAAGCCCCATTACGTCGCCGAAAGCCATGCGTATGCGCGCCATCTGCGGGAAGCCTACGGCTATGACGCGGTGCGCGAGCTCGACCGGGACGAGATCAGCTACCTGGTCCGCTCGCCGCTCTATCATGGCGGCATCCTGGACAAGAAGGGCGGCCACCTGCACCCGCTGAACTTCGCCCTCGGCCTCGCCCATGCGGCGGTGTCGGCCGGCGTGCGCATCCATGAATGCACCCGCGTCACCGGGTTCGAGGACGGGCCGCGGGTGAAGGTCATGACCGACCAAAACGAGGTGGTGGAGGCCGATTTCCTGCTCGAATGCGGCGACGGCCTCCAGGACGGGCTCGACCGGCGGGTGGACGGCCACGTCATGCCGATCTGCAACTACATCGTCGCCACCGCGCCGCTCGACGAGATGGGCCGCGAGCTCATCGTCAATGACGCGGCGGTGGCCGACAGCCGGTTCGTGGTGAACTACTTCCGCCTGAGCCGCGACGGGCGGCTGCTGTTCGGCGGCGGCGAGAGCTATCGCCGGGCGCTCCGGGCGGACATTCCCGGCTTCGTGCGGCCTTATATGCTCAAGGTCTTCCCGCAGTTGAAGGAGATCGGCATCGACTATGGCTGGGGCGGGGTGCTGGGCATCACCATGACGCGGCTGCCGTTCGTGCGGAAGCTCTCGGACAAGGTGCTGGTGGCCTCGGGCTACAGCGGGCAGGGGGTGATGCTCGCGCCGCTGTTCGGCAAGATCCTGGCCGAGGCCGTGCGCGGGCAGGCCGAGCGCTTCGACATTCTCTCCCGGCTGCCGGTGCCGCCCTTCCCGGGCGGGACCATGATGCGCTACCCGCTGCTGGTGGCCGGCCTCACCTACTACGCGCTGCGCGACCGGCTCTGATCCGGCCGCCCCGCGGGTCCGGCGCGGGCTCAGTCGAGGCCGCCGAGCTTGCGCGCCTCGCCGACCGCCTTCAGGCAGCCCGCATCGTCGCCCGCCGCCTGCAGGTTCATGGCCGCGTTGAGCGCGCCGAGCGCGCCGGAATCGGGCTCGGTGACGCCGGCCGCGGCGAGCGAGCCCGGGGTCGGCTGGCGATCGGTCTGCGCGGCGACCGACTGCTCCTGGCTGGGCGGCGCCTTCGGGCGCGGCTCCTTGGCCTTCAGCTGCTGCTGCACCGTCACGATCTGCTCCAGGCAGCTCGCCGCGAAAGCCGGCGCCGGCGCCGCGAGCAGGGCGATGCCAGCGAGGACCGCGCCGAGACCGGTCCGGGTGGCGAAAGAGGCGGACGAACGGGACATGTTTCCTCCGGAGACAGGCCGGCGCCCGAGGCGGCGCGATACCGCCTATAGATCGCGCCGTCCGGCCGCCGCGCAAGAGGGAAAGGCGGGTGCTCGCGCCCGCCGTCCCGTGGTTCCCGGCCCGTCACCGCCGAGCCAGCGCGTGCTCTAGTGCGGCTGCCGCCCGCGCCGGCGCGCCATCATGTTGAGGCCCTCCACGAAGGCCGAGAAGGCCATGGCGGCGTAGATGTAGCCCTTGGGCACGTGGGCGCCGAAGCCCTCCGCGATCAGCGTCATGCCGATCATGATCAGGAAGCCCAGGGCCAGCATGACCACGGTCGGGTTGCGCTCGATGAACTTCGCCAGCGGGTCGGCGGCGAGCAGCATCGCCGTCACCGCGGCGATCACCGCGATCACCATGATCGGGATGTGCTCGGTCATGCCCACGGCGGTGATGATGCTGTCCACCGAGAACACGAGGTCGAGCAGCAGGATCTGCACGATCGCCGCGGAGAAGCCGATGGAGCCCCGCGCCGGCGCCTCGAACAGGTCGTCGTTCGGGTGCGGGTCGACGCTGTGGTGGATCTCCTTGGTGGCCTTCCACACCAGGAACAGGCCGCCGGCGATCAGGATCATGTCGCGCCAGGAGAAGCTGTGGCCGAGCACGGTGATGACCGGCGCGGTCAGGCGCACGATGATGGCGATGGTGCCGAGCAGGGCGAGGCGCATGATGAGCGCGAGGCCGATGCCGATGCGCCGCGCCTTGGTGCGGTGCTGGGGCGGCAGCTTGTTGGTCAGGATCGAGATGAAGATCAGGTTGTCGATGCCGAGCACCACCTCCATGACGACCAGGGTGATGAGCGCCACCCATGCGGCCGGGTCCTGGGCGAGTGCGAGGAGGTATTCCATTGGGGGCCTTCAGAAGCTGGAGGAAAGGATGTCGCGCATGGGCCTGGTCGGCGTTCCGTGCGCCGCGGGGGCGTAGACGCGTAGCGCGCCGGGGCGGATGGAGAAGCGGGCGGGCGTGTGCGTCACCAGCTCCCCGTCGGTGTTCACCACGCGGGGCCGGCGCGTCTCGACGGTAACGGCGGTGGTGCGGAAGGCGCGCACGTCGTGCCAGCGCCCCTGGGTGCCGCGCCGGAGTGCCGGCAGAAGTCCCAGCAGGTGCCACCAACGGCCCACCTCCAGGCTGTAGAAATCGAGCCGGCCGTCCTCGGCGCTCGCATCCTCGGCGACCGCCATGCCGCCACCATAATAGCGCCCGTTGCCCACCGAGACCTGGAGCGTGCGTACCTTCTCGATGGTGCCGTCATGGGTGATGCGGGCGGTGAAGAGACGTGACTGGGCGAGCAGCTGCGCCGCGACGACCGCATAGCCGAGCACGCCGTAGCGCTGCTTCGCCTCGTGGGTGAGGGCGCGCGCGAGATCGGCGCCGAGGCCGATGCTGGCGACGTTCAAGAACGGGTGGCCGTTCACGTCGCCGAGGTCGACCGGGCGCGGGGCTCCGGTGGCGATGAGCCGCGCGGCGGCGACCGTGTCCTGCGGGATGCCGAGGGTCCGGGCGAAGTCGTTGGCGGTGCCGAGCGGCAGCACGCCGAGCGGCAGGCCGGTTTCCGCAAGCGCCCCGGCGACGGCGTTCAGCGTTCCATCCCCGCCGCCGATCACGACGAGGTCGAAACCGGCCGCCTCGCGGCGGATGATGCCGGCCAGCGAGGCTTTCTCGGGCAAAGCCTCGGCGGTGATCCGGATGCCGCCGGCCTCCAGCACTGCACGCTCGCGCGCGAGCGGCGCTCGGCCCATGCGGGCGCGAGGGTTGACCAGCAGGAGCGCATGCCGAGGAGAGCGGCTCATGGGTTCGGGTGGCCCCGAGAGGGCCTGCGGAACACTGACAAAGGGCCTCGCTGTCGATCGAGAACACGACGTCGATCCGACATCGCGCGGCCTTTCGGCCGACGCCAGAGGGGCCCGGATCTCCTCCCGCTCAGTTAGGCAGGCGAAGTGGCCGGGCAAGCGCATCTGTCATGCGGCGGAATGCCGCACGTGTTCGATGGCAGAGCCGGCTGGCTAGTGGGAGGTATCATCAGGGCCTATTCAAGAGGTATCTTGAGGCTCCAGACACGTTCTGCAGGCGCCGCTTTCCACGTCGGGGCTGACTGCGCCGACCATTGCGCGCCGTTTCGCGCGCCGGGCGGGCGATCTTGCCACGCATGGAAAAAGCTTCTTGGGCGATCGTGCCGGACTCTCTGGCCGGAGGCCGACCGCGCGTGAGAGCGGGCGATGCGGCTGCGGGAGCATTTCCGAAAGAGGCTGGCGGCGGCGCCTTTCGGCCGGTCGGTCGCGACGATGGGTGGGGACCGGCCTAAGAAAGAAGAGAGGGAGGAGAGCGGGGGCGGTGCTCTCCTCCCTCAGGTCCGATCAGCGAGCGGGTTGCGGATCCACTCATTGACCGAACGGTTCGGTCGGTGGGATTGAATTAGCGCATCGCAACTGGCATAGCAAGAGGGAACCGTACGGTTCGGTTCGATGTTGGCTCCGAGCTGTGGCGGGAGCGCCACCCTTTGGTGTCAGATGGTGTCCGGGCGGATTGCGCAGCGGTTCTGTGCTTGCCTCTCATCTCCCGGACCCCGCAGAAATATGGCGCGAGGCAGCGGATGGACGCGAGAGCGTGCTGAGACCTGTACGAGGACATTTGAGCGTGACGACGAGCGAGAGCGGAGCGGTTCTGACGCGGCCCCCCGAAGCGCGTGAGGGCACTCACGGTGCCGGGCAGGACCCGGAAAAGCGCATGCAGATCCTTGCCGGCGCCCGCGAGGTGTTTCTGGAGCGCGGCTTCGATGCAGCCAGCATGGGCGACATCGCCCGCGCCGCCGGCGTCTCGAAGGGCACCCTCTACGTCTATTTCCAGAACAAGGAAGATCTTTTCGCCGCGCTCGTCGCCAGCGAATGCACCGAGACCGCAGAGCGCCTTTTCGTGCTCGATGCCTCCGCGCCGGACGTGCAGACCGCCCTGACGGAGCTCGGCCACTCCTTCATCGCCGCCATGGTGCGGCCGGGGCACATCGCCACCCTGCGCACGGTGATCGCCATCGCCGGCAAGTTCCCGGAGATCGGCCGGCGCTTCTTCGAGGCCGGCCCGTGCGCCGGCATCCAGCGCCTGTCCCAGTTCCTGGCCGCCAAGGTGGAGCAGGGCGTGCTCGATATCGAGGACGTGGAGCAGGCCGCGAGCCAGTTTCTCGGTCTGTGCAAGGATGGCGTCACCGCACCCATCCTCATCGGCTCCAACGAGCCGCCCGACCCCGCCCATGCCGCGAAGGTGGTGAACGGGGCGGTGCGCGTCTTCATGGCGGCCTATGGCGCGAAGGGGCCCGCGGCGTCGTGCGGCGGCAACGAGGCGGCCCCCGATCTGGCAACGCCCGCCTCGCCCGAGCCGGCGCCGCCGGCGCGCTGATCCCAGGGATATCCGGTGCGGGACCGCGACCGGGAGCATCCCGGCGGTGCCGCTGAAAGGTTCCGCAGAAGGGTATCGCCGGACATGGCGCCCATCGGCAGCCTTCCATGACCTTCCATCGTCTTCCTGCGAGCCGCCCGCCCTTTGCCGGGCTTGCCGCCGCGCGTGCGTCAAAGGGAGGGAGGGGCGGCCGCTGCGGCGACGGCCTTCCGGCGGAGGCACTGCCGGCCCCTCCCTTCCTTTGGCGCAGGCCTACCCCGAGGCGCCTCGCGTGGCCTGGACTGCCGGCCGGTGCGTCCTCAATCGAACAAAGAGAGCTGTTCGCCCTTGGCGGCGGGCCGGCGGAAGTGGGCGGTGGTGAGCTTCAGTCCCCGCCCGTCCAGTCCGAGCCGGCGCGCGGCGATCTCGAAGCGACGGCCGATGGTCCAGGCATAGGGGCCGGCGCCGCGCTGGCGCTTGCCGAAAGTCGCATCGTAATCCTTGCCGCCGTTCATCTGCCGCACCAGCGCCAGCACGTGCCGAGCCTTGTCGGGAAAATGGGCCACCAGCCATTCGCGGAACAGGTCGGCGATCTCCAGCGGCAGGCGCAGGGTGACGTAGCCGGCCTCGCTTGCGCCGGCAGCCTTGGCGGCGTCGAGGATGCGCTCGATCTCCATGTCGTTGAGCGCCGGAATGAGGGGGGCCGTCAGCACCGCGGTGGGGATGCCCGCGTCGGCAAGCCGGCGGATGGTGGCGAGGCGCACGTGCGGGCTGGCCGCGCGCGGCTCCATGGTCCGGGCGAGATGCGGATCGAGGGTGGTGATGGAGACCGCCACCTTCACCAGCCCGCGCGCAGCCATGGGCGCGAGGATGTCGATGTCGCGCGCCACCAGGGCCGACTTGGTGACGATGCCGGCGGGGTGGCCGAAGTCGGCCAGGACCTCCAGGATGCGGCGCGTCACCTGGTAGCGCCGCTCGATCGGCTGGTAGGGATCGGTGTTGGTGCCCATGGCGATGACGCGCGGCTGGTAGGACGGGTGCGACAGCTCGCGCGCCAGCAGCTCCGGCGCGTCCGGCTTCACGAACAGCCGGGTCTCGAAGTCGAGCCCCGCCGACAGGCCGTGAAACGCGTGGGTCGGCCGGGCGAAGCAGTAGACGCAGCCGTGCTCGCAGCCGCGATAGGCATTGATGGAGCGGTCGAAGGCGATGTCGGGGGACTGGTTGCGGGTGATGACCGTGCGCGCGCGCTCCTCCGTCACCTCGGTGCGCAGAGGCGGCAGGTCCTCCAGGCTCTCCCAGCCGTCGTCGAACAGGATGCGGGCGGCGGGTTCGAAGCGGCCGGCGGCGTTGGAGACGGCGCCGCGCCCGCGGCGGCGCTCCGCCTCCACCGCCGTTCCCGCCTCGCCATCCAGGGCCGGCGGCACGCCGGGCGCCGGTGCCGCGTGCTCCTCGGCGAGCCGGCCGAGAATGCGCTTGCCCCGCGCCTTGGCCTGATCCCCCCGCGGCGCGGCGCCGGTCATCACCGCGTCCGGCCGGGCCCTGCGCGGCGCCGCCGGCTTCGCGCCGCCGCCCGAGCGCGCGCGCCTGCGACCTGTGGGCACACCGGCTCCCTCCGCGGCCCCGGCGGCCTGCGGCGGCGGATCGGCAATGAGGGAGTCGAGCGGCGTATCCATGCTCAAAAGCTAGCGCACGAATGCGAACAAATCAAGAACATGCGTCCCAGAATGGCGCAGGACCCTGATGTTGCAACGCACATTCTGTATACTGTACGCCACGGACCAGTTGCCAGAAAATCGCTTCTCCGCTAAACGCCAATGCGAGCCATAAGCTAGGGGGAGACGATGGCCGATCACGGCACGATCGAATACGGCACCGCCGAAGGCAACGACTACGTCGAGCACGAGCGCACCTATGCGCTGTTCACCGAGCTCACCAAATGGGCCACCATCACCCTCGCCGTCATTCTCGTCCTGATGTGGATCTTCCTCCTCTGAGCCCAAGCGGGCCGGAGCACCGGAGACATTTTCGATGAAAATCGCTGTCCCCGCCGAGGTGGATCTCGGCGAGCCGCGGGTCGCTGCGACCCCGGATACGGTCAAGCGCCTTGTCGCGCTCGGCGCCCAGGTGGCGGTCGAGGCTGGCGCGGGCATCAAGTCCGGCATCCTCGAT
Organism: Xanthobacter pseudotagetidis; assembly: GCF_043194795.2. Classification (NCBI taxonomy): domain Bacteria; kingdom Pseudomonadati; phylum Pseudomonadota; class Alphaproteobacteria; order Hyphomicrobiales; family Xanthobacteraceae; genus Xanthobacter; species Xanthobacter pseudotagetidis. The sequence goes on from NZ_CM195534.1 coordinate 1,342,217, forward strand.
GCCGATTACGAGGCTGTCGGCGCCACCATCGCCCCCTCGGGCGCGGACGCCGTCGCCGGTGCCGATGTGGTACTGAAGGTTCGCCGTCCCACGGAAGCCGAACTTTCGTCCTATAAGCGCGGCGCCCTCGTGCTCGCCATCATGGACCCCTACGGCAACGACGCCGCGCTCACCGCCATGGCCAATGCCGGGGTCGCCGCCTTCGCCATGGAGCTGATGCCCCGCATCACCCGCGCACAGGTGATGGACGTTCTGTCCTCGCAGGCCAATATCGCCGGCTACCGCGCCGTGATCGACGCCGCCGCCGAGTTCAACCGCGCGCTGCCGCAGATGATGACCGCCGCCGGCACCGTGCCCGCCGCGCGGGTCTTCGTCATGGGCGCGGGCGTCGCCGGCCTCCAGGCCATCGCCACCGCGCGCCGCCTCGGCGCCATCGTCACCGCCACCGACGTCCGCCCCGCGGCGAAGGAGCAGGTGGCCTCGCTCGGCGCCAAGTTCGTCGCCGTGGAGGACGAGGAGTTCAAGCAGGCGGAGACCGCCGCCGGCTACGCCAAGCCCATGTCGGCGGAGTACCAGGCCAAGCAGGCCGCGCTCGTCGCCGACCACATCAAGAAGCAGGACATCGTCATCACCACGGCCCTCATTCCGGGCCGGCCGGCGCCGAAGCTGGTGAGCGCGGCCATGGTCGCCTCCATGAAGCCGGGCTCGGTGCTGGTGGACCTCGCGGTCGAGCGCGGCGGCAACGTGGAAGGGGCGATCCCCGGCCAGGTGGCGGAAGTGGGCGGCGTGAAGATCGTCGGCCACCTCAACGTCCCCGGCCGTTCGGCGGCCTCCACCTCGCCGCTCTACGCCAAGAACCTGTTCAACTTCCTCGAGACCATGGTGGACAAGCAGGCCAAGGCCCTTGCCGTCAAATGGGACGACGAGCTGGTCAAGGCGACGTTGCTCACCCGCGACGGCGCCGTCGTGCACCCGAATTTCGCACCCAAGACTGAGGGAGCGGCCTGATGACCCCCAATCCACAACTCGCGGCGGACGCCGCGGAACAGGCGCGCATCGCCGCCGAGGTGGCGCGCCAGGCGGCGGAAGCCGCCCAGGCCTATGCGGACCAGGCCGCCGCCGCCCTCGGCGGGCTCGCCCATGCGGCCACCGGCGGCGCCATCGATCCGTTCGTGTTCCGCCTCTCCATCTTCGTGCTCGCGGTGTTCGTGGGCTACTACGTGGTGTGGTCGGTGACGCCGGCGCTGCACACCCCGCTCATGAGCGTCACCAACGCCATCTCCTCGGTGATCGTGGTGGGCGCGCTGCTCGCGGTGGGCGTGTCGACGGTGGGCGATCCGGGCCACGCCTGGTGGGCGCGCATCTTCGGCTTCATCGCCCTCGTCTTCGCCTCGGTGAACATCTTCGGCGGGTTCATGGTGACCAGCCGCATGCTCGCCATGTACTCGAAGAAGAAGTGAGGCCGGCGCCATGAACGCGAACATCGCCGCCGCCCTCTACCTCGTGGCGGGCATCCTCTTCATCCTGGCGCTGCGGGGCCTCTCGCATCCCACCACCTCCCGGCAGGGCAACCTGTTCGGCATGGTGGGCATGGGCATCGCCGTGCTGACCACGCTGGCCCTCCAGCCGCCGTCCGACGCGTTCGGCTGGGTGCTGGTGATCGCCGGCATCGCCATCGGCGGCGCCATCGGCGCCGTGGTGGCCAAGCGCATCGCCATGACGGCGATGCCGCAGCTGGTGGCCGCCTTCCACTCGCTGGTGGGCCTCGCCGCCGTGCTGGTCGCCGCCGCCGCGCTCTACGCGCCGGAGGCGTTCGGCATCGGCTCTCCGGGCAATCTGCACGGCGCCAGCCTGATCGAGATGTCGCTCGGCGTCGCCATCGGCGCCATCACCTTCACCGGCTCGATCATCGCCTTCGCCAAGCTCAACGGCAACATGAGCGGCAAGCCGATCATGCTGCCGATGCGGCACTTCATCAACGGCGGCCTCGCCCTGCTGCTGGTCATCCTGGTCGTCGCCTTCGTGCTCACCGGCTCGATCGCGCTGTTCTGGATCATCACGGTGCTGGCCCTGGTTCTGGGCGGGCTGCTCATCATCCCCATCGGCGGCGCGGACATGCCCGTCGTGGTGTCGATGCTGAACTCCTATTCGGGCTGGGCCGCGGCCGGCATCGGCTTCACGCTGGGCAACACCGCGCTGATCATCACCGGCGCGCTGGTGGGCTCCTCGGGCGCCATCCTCAGCTACATCATGTGCAAGGGCATGAACCGGTCCTTCATCTCCGTCATCCTCGGCGGCTTCGGCGGCGAGACCGCCGGCGCGGCCGGCGGGGCGGTGGAGGCGCGGCCGGTGAAGCAGGGTTCGGCGGACGACGCGGCCTACATCATGAAGAATGCCGGCAAGGTCATCATCGTGCCGGGCTACGGCATGGCGGTGGCGCAGGCGCAGCACGCGCTGCGCGAGATGGCCGACATGCTCAAGGAGGAAGGCGTCGAGGTGAAGTACGCCATCCACCCGGTGGCGGGCCGCATGCCGGGCCACATGAACGTGCTGCTGGCCGAGGCGCAGGTGCCGTACGACGAGGTGTTCGAGCTGGAGGACATCAACTCCGAGTTCGCCCAGGCCGACGTCGCCTTCGTCATCGGCGCCAACGACGTGACCAACCCGGCCGCCAAGACCGATCCGCAGTCGCCGATCTTCGGCATGCCGATCCTCGACGTGGAGCGGGCCAAGACCGTGCTCTTCATCAAGCGCGGCATGGGCTCGGGCTATGCCGGCGTGGAGAACGAGCTGTTCTTCAAGGACAACACCATGATGCTCTTCGGCGACGCCAAGAAGGTCACCGAGGAGATCGTCAAGGCCATGGGCCACTAAAGGCGAGCAGCCCTGCCCGCCGACAGGCGGCTGGCAGGGGGCCACGAACGAAGAAAGGGCCGCCCGCCGGACTGGCGTGGCGGCCCTTTCGTTCGAGGCGTTTCCTTGGGGGACACGCTGCCCCGTTTTCGGGGCGGGCTTCGTGCCCGCCGCGGTTAAGGGGGACGGCAAAGCGCTCCCGGCGCCGCACCCCCTCACCCTGCCCTCTCCCCGCCGGGGAGAGGGGTCTCTCCCAAGACCTGCCCTCTCTCCCTGTCGGAGAGGGGGGCTGCGCGAGGGGGCTCCCTCTCCCGGAGGGAGAGGGCGGGGGTGAGGGGATCGCCACCAATCCCGACGTCATGCCCCGGCTTGTCCGGGGGCATCCGCCGGCCGCCGTCGCTGTCCTTCAGACCGGAGAGTCCGCGGCTGCCCGAGAGGTGGATCCCCCGGACAAGCCGGGGGATGACGAATCCGCCCACCGGACGGGGCGGTGATCCGGGCGCCGGACTGGCGCCGGTCGGTCCGCGCGGCCTTCGGCCTGTGCTTGCGCCCCGATCAGACGCCGCCGAGGCAGACGTACTTGATGTTCAGGTAGTCGTCGCAGCCGTACTTGGAGCCCTCGCGGCCGACGCCGCTCTCCTTCACGCCGCCGAACGGGGCCACCTCGGTGGTGATGACGCCGGCATTGACGCCCACCTGCCCGTACTGAAGCGCCTCGGAGACGCGGAACGCGCGGCCGAGGTCCTTGGTGAAGAAGTAGCAGGCGAGGCCGTACTCGGTGGCGTTGGCGTAGGCGACGGCCTGCTCCTCGGTCTCGAACTTGAAGAGCGGGGCGATGGGGCCGAAGATCTCGTCGCGCGCGAACGCCATGTCCTGGGTCGCGCCGGTGAGCACGGTGGGCTCGAAGAAGGTGCCGCCCTGGGGCGGCTGCCTGCCGCCGGTCGCCACCTGCGCGCCCTTGTCGAGCGCGTCCTTGAGCAGCCGCTCCACCTTGGCCAGGGCGCGCTCGTCGATCAGCGGGCCGGCGGCGACGCCTTCCTCCATGCCGTTGCCCACCTTCAGCTTCTTGGAGGCCTCGGTGAACTTGGCGGCAAAGGCGTCATAGACGCCCGCCTGCACGTAGAAGCGGTTGGCGCACACGCAGGTCTGGCCCACATTGCGATACTTGGAGGCGATGGCCTGCTCCACCGCGAGGTCGAGGTCGGCGTCGTCGAACACCAGGAACGGCGCGTTGCCGCCGAGCTCCATGGAGACCTTCTTCATGGTGTCGGCCGACTGCTTCACCAGCAGCTTGCCCACCGGGGTCGAGCCGGTGAAGGTCACCTTCTTGACGATCGGGTTGGTGGTCATCTCCAGGCCGATGGCCGGCGCGTCGCCGGTGACGATGTTGACCACGCCGGCCGGGATGCCCGCCATCTCCGCCAGCACGCCCCAGGCATAGCCGGAGAAGGGCGTCAGCTCGGACGGCTTGCACACCACCGTGCAGCCCGCGGCGAGCGCCGCGCCGATCTTGCGCGACAGCATGGAGGAGGGGAAGTTCCACGGCGTGATGGCCGCGCACACGCCCACCGGCTCCTTGGTCACGAGGATGCGCCGGCCGGCCCAGGGGGAGGGGACCACGTCGCCATAGAGGCGCCGCGCTTCCTCGGCGAACCAGCGCACATAGGCAGCCGAGCCAGCCACCTCGCCGCGCGCCTCCGGCAGCGGCTTGCCCTGCTCGGTGGTGAGGATCACCGCCAGCTCCTCATTGTTGGCGAGGATCAGGTCGGCGAGCTTGTGAAGCTTGGCGGCACGCTCGGCGGCGGTGGTGGCGCGCCAGGTGGTGAATGCCTTGCCGGCGGCCTCGATGGCGCGGCGGGTCTCGGCGGCGCCGGCCTTGGGCACGGTGCCGACCACCTCGCCGGTGGCCGGGTTGGTGACGGTGATGGTCTCGCCGCTGTCGGCGTCGACCCATTGGCCGCCGATGAGCATCTGCTCGCGCAGGAGGGTGAAGCGCGGGGCGCCCGTACGGGCGACGGGCTGGGGAGCGGCCATGGTCTTTCTCCTGAGGCTGAGAGCCGATCTGGCGGTCGATTTTGCGGGCGTTCGGCTACCGCATATAGGCCTAAAGGCGCAGACGCGCGAGCGTGTCGCGCGCAGGCGTGCCGCCGCGTGCCATGCGCGCAGCGCGCGTCCGGCGGCGACGGGCTCGGGCGATCAGCGAAGGAAGCGCCGCTCAGCGCACACAGGTGATGGAGTGGAAGGGCACGATCTGCTCCTTCTGCCCGCTGCCTGCGGCGATCTGGCAGCGCAGATAGTCCTTGCCCACGCTCATGGGCGCGAAGCCGGTGATAGTCGAGCCGCCCACCACCTGGATGATGATGGCCTGCCCGTCCTTGGCGCTCACCACGTCGAGCACCGCCTGGCGGAAATCGTCGTCCTTGAGCTGGCACCTCATGGGTCTCGTCCTCCCGGCATCGGCGGGCGGGAAGCCCGCGCGGCGGCATCTTCGACCGTCGGTGCGATCTTAACGCTGATGGGGCGCAAAAAGGCGAGCCCAATCGTCACGCAGCGGCGCGGCGCGCCGCGCCACAGGCGGGATGCCGCGCGACCCGGCCCCCTCAGCCGGGCTTGCGCGCGACGATGTCGATCAGCGCCGAGGGGCCCTTGTGCCGCGCGCCCTCGTTCAGCTCGGCGTCGTAGCTCGAAAGCTCGATGATCTCGAAATCGGAGAATTCGGCGCGCAGCAGTTCCTCGGTGTAATGCCACGTGGGATCGGACGGACCGCCGGTGCCGTATGCGATCTGCTCCGGCCGGTAGCCTTCCATGATGAGGAGCCCGCCGGGCTTCAGGGTCCGCTTCATGCCGGCGAACACCCGTGCGCGATCCTGCGGCGGCATGAACTGGATGAAGATGGTCGCGACCACATCGTAGGCCTCCGACGGAAACTCCCAGGTCAGGAGGTCGGCGAGCTCGAAGTCGAGCTCGACCCCGCGCCGGGCCGCGAGCTGGCGCGCCTTGGCCTGCGCCACCGAGGAGAAGTCCATGGAATGCACGCTCAGGCCCTGCTCGGCGAGCCATACGCCGTTGCGCGCCTCGCCGTCCGCCACCGCCAGCACCCGCTGGCCCTTCTCGAGCCGCGGCGCCTGACGGGAGAGGAAGGCGTTCGGCGCTTCGCCGAACAGGAATTCCTCGCCTGCGAACCGCTTGTCCCAGCTGTTCATCTTCGGTCTCTCCTCCCGAGCAGCGCTTCGCCGCAGCGGCGGAGCGCCGCAATCCACATGGGCCGAGTGTTGATCGAGGTCAACCCTGTCCCGCGCTGTCGGGTTTACGTTCCTGGAACCTCTCGAAGGAGGGCAGGGACATGTGGAAGCTGGCAATTCTCGTCTGGCTCGTGATGGGCACCACGTTCGCGGGGATCGGGGTGATGGTGGTTCTGGCGACGCCATCGCTGTCGGGGCAGGACATGAACCTGATCCCGCTCGCCGCGGGCATCGGCGCACTGGTCGCCGTTCCCTGCGCCTGGCTGGTGGCACGCCAGATCTTCGCCGCCACCGCGCGCTAGGCGCTCGCCCGCTCAGGCGCGGGCGATGGCGTGGAAGAAGCTTCCCGTCACGTGACCGCGCCGGCTGCCGGCCGGGCCGAGGTCGCGTCCCTGCGCATCGCTCAGGCGGGCAAGCGGTGCGTCGTCGCCACGGGTGAGCGTGGTGGCGTAGTGGAATTCATGGCCGCGCACCGTCGTGCCTTCGGGGCCGAGGGGCGCGGGCGCGAGCAGGCGCGCCTCCCGGTAGCCGAGATTCATCCGCCGCTGCGCGAAGCTGGTCTCAAGGTCGAGCAGGCCGAGCATCTGGTGGGCGACGCCGTCCGCATCGGTGAGCATGCGTCCGAGGGCCATGTAGCCGCCGCACTCCCCGTGCACGGGCCGCGTCTGCGCGAACCCGCGCACGCCGTCGCGGAAGCGCGCTGCGGCGGCAAGGCGGGCGGCATGCAGCTCCGGATAGCCGCCGGGCAGCCATAGGGCGTCGCAGGACTCGTCCGGCGCCTCGTCCGCGAGCGGCGAGAACGGCACGATCTCGGCGCCGCTGCGCCGCCAGTGCGCCAGCACGTGGCCGTAGACGAAGGAGAAGGCCGCGTCCCGCGCCAGCGCGATGCGCCGGCCTGGCGGCGGCAGCGCGTGCGCCTGCGTGTCCGCGGCCGGCAGCGGCTTCAGCGGCCGGGCGGCGGCCTCTATGGCCGCAAGGTCCAGATGCCGCTCGGCGAGGTCGGCGAGCGCGGCGAGACGCGCCTCAAGGTCGCCCGTCTCCTCCGCCTGGACGAGGCCGAGATGCCGCTCCGGCAGGATCAGTCCTGCCTCGCGTGGGATGGCGCCGAGCACCGCGATGCCGGCGGCGGCCATGGCATCGCGGATCAACGTCTCGTGCCGGGCGCTGGCGAGCTTGTTCAGCACCACGCCGGCGAGCGGCACCTCGGGGTCGAACAGCGCGAAGCCGCGCGCCACCGCCGCCGCGGTCTGCGACTGGCCGGACACGTCCAGCACCAGCACCGCCGGCAGGCCGAGGCGCGCCGCCACGTCCGCCCCCGCTCCGGTGCGGCGGGGCGCGGCCGGCACGCCGTCGAACAAGCCCATGGCGCCTTCCGCCACCAGCAGCTCGGTTCCCTCCGCCGCCTCGGCCGCCAGCGCGTCGAGCAGAGCGGGCGGCATGGCCCAGCTGTCGAGGTTGAGTCCGTCCCGGCCGGTGGCGGCGGCGTGGAAGGCGGGATCGATGTAATCGGGACCGGTCTTCACCGCCCGCACCTTCACCCCGCGCCGGGCGTAGGCCGAGAGCAGCGCCAGTGTGACCGTGGTCTTGCCCGAGCCCGAGCGCGGCGCGCCGACGAGGAAGCCGCGCGCGCTCATGAGGGCGTTCCGCTGGCGGACGGCCCTTCAAAGGCGCGGCCTTCGGGCCTATCACTCACGCCATGAGCGTTCCGTCCGAAACCGAAGGCCCGAGCGATCCGGAACCCGGCGGCCCGCATCTGCGGCGCGGCTGGACCACCGGCACCTGCGCCGCCGGCGCCGCCAAGGCGGCGTTCGCGGCTCTGGTGACGGGCGCCTTCCCGGACCCGGTGGAGGTGGCGCTTCCCGGCGGCCAGCGCCCCGCCTTCGCCCTGGCGCGGCAGGAGCTCGGCGGGGCGAGCGCCACCGCCGGCATCGTCAAGGATGCCGGCGACGACCCGGACGTGACCCACGGCGCGCTCGTGCTCGCCACCGTGCGGCGCGGCGCGCCGGGCGCGGGCGTCACCTTCCGCGCCGGGGAAGGGGTGGGCACCGTCACCCGGCCCGGCTTGCCGCTGCCGCCGGGCGAGTCGGCCATCAATCCGGTGCCGCGCCGCATGATTGCTGAAGGCATCGCCGAGGTGGCGCGGGCCCATGGCGTTCCCGCCGACGCCGAGGTGGAGATCGCCATCGCCGACGGCGCCGCCTTGGCGCTGAAGACGCTCAACCCGCGCCTCGGCATCCTCGGCGGGCTCTCGGTGCTGGGCACCACGGGGGTGGTGATCCCGTTCTCCTGCTCGGCCTGGATCCACTCGATCCATCGCGGCATCGACGTCGCCCGCGCCATGGGGATCGGCCATGTGGCCGGGGCCACCGGATCGGCCTCCGAGGCGGCGGCGCAGGAGTTCCACGGTTTGCCCGATGTGGCGCTGATCGACATGGGCGATTTCGCCGGCGGCATGCTGAAATACATCGCCGCCCATCCGGTGGCGAAGGTCACGGTGGCGGGCGGCGTCGCCAAGATGACGAAGCTGGCGCAGGGCCGGCTCGACCTCCACTCCAAGCGCGGCAGCGCCGACCTCCCGGCGCTGGCCGATCTGGCGCGCGGCGCGGGTGCGACCGAGGAGGTGGCGGCCGCGATCGCGCAGGCCAACACGGTGGCCCATGCCTTCGCCATCGCTGCGGAGGCCGGCATCGCGCTGGGCGACGCGGTGGCGCGCGGCGCCTGGGAGACGGCGGCGGGCGCGCTGCGGCGCGGCGACGTGCTGCTGGAGATCTTGGTGTTCGACCGCGACGGCGCGCTGAGGGGCCGCGCGCCCTTCGCCCCGGCTCACGCGCCGCCTCCGCGGAAGCGGCGCACATAGTCGCGGTCATAAAGAGCGCTCTCGCGGAAGTCGCCGGCGGCGAGCGCGCGGCCCACCAGGATCAGCGCCGTGCGCGTCATGGGCGCGGCGGCGAGCTTGCCCTCGATGTCGGCGAGCGTGCCTGAGACCACCCGCTCGCCCGGCCAGGTGGCGCGCTCCACCACCGCCACCGGGCAGTCGGCGCCGTAATGGGGCAGAAGCTGCGCCACCACCTGGCCCAGCACATGCGCCGCCAGGTGGATGGCGAGCGTCGCGCCGGTGGCGGCGAAGGCTTCGAGCGTCTCCCGCTCCGGCATGGCGGAGGCGCGTCCCGAGACGCGGGTCAGCACCACGCTCTGCGCCATCCCGGGCACCGTCAGCTCGCGCCCGATCAGCGCCGCCGCCGCCGCGAAGGCGGGCACGCCCGGCGTGAGGGTATAGGGAATGCCGCGCCGCTCCAGCCGCCGGATCTGCTCGGCCACCGCGCTGTAGAGCGAGAGATCGCCGGAATGGAGCCGGGCCACGTCCTCGCCCGCCGCGTGGGCGCGCACGAACTCGGCTTCGATGCGGTCGAGGTCGAGCGGGGCGGTGTCGACGAGGCGCACCCCCGGCGGGCACCAGGAGAGCACCTCCGGCGCCACGGTGGAGCCGGCATGAAGGCAGACCGGGCAGCGGGCGATGAGGTCGCGCCCGCGCACGGTGATGAGGTCCGCCGCGCCGGGGCCGGCGCCGATGAAATGGACCGTCATGACGCCCCCCGCCGCGCCAGGGCACAGGTGACCGGGCCGAGCGCCAGGCGCGGCCCGAGCAACTGCGCCTGCGCCCCCGCGGCTGCCAGCGCCGCGGTTTCGGCCGCCGAGGGCACGCGCAGCAGCGCCACCACCCGCTCGGAACGGGTCCTGGCGCGGTTCGACGCGGCCTCCAGCTGGGTCTGCGGCACCAGGACCAGCGGCAGGCCGAGCGCCGCCGCCGCCTCGCTGATGCCGGCCTCCCCGCCCTTCACGGCGGGGGCGGCGATGAGGTTCACGTCTGCGCGGTCGAGCGCCGCGCGCGCCAGCGCCGCGTCCAGGGCGGCCAGCACCTCGTCCTGCGATACGCCCCGTTTCGAGCCGATGCCGGCGACGATCATGCTCTTCCCTCAGGCCCTGGCCTTCACATGCCGCCACTGGGTGACCGGCATGGCCGACCGCCAGCCGGTGAGCCCCTGCACCGGTGCCGCCCGCGACAATGCGATGCGCACCAGGTCGCCGCCGAGCCGCGCGTGGGCGGCGAGCAGCAGCGCCTCGGTCTGCAGCGTCACCGCGTTCGCCACCAGCCGCCCGCCCGGCTTCAGCGCCTCCAGCGCCGTGTCCAGCAGACGGGTGCGGCTCGCGCCGCCGCCGACGAAGATGACATCGGGCGGGGGCAGTCCGGCAAGGGCCTTAGGCGCCGCGCCCTCGACGATCTGAAGGTGCGGCACCCCGAGCCGCGCCGCGTTGCGCGCCATGCGGGAGGCGCGGGTGGCGTCCTTCTCGATGGCGATGGCCGACAGCGAGGGGTCGCACAGCAGCCACTCGATGGACACCGAGCCCGAGCCGCCGCCGATGTCCCACAGCAATTCCCCCCGGCGCGGGGCGAGCGCCGAGAGGGTCAGCGCCCGGATCTCGCGCTTGGTGATCTGCCCGTCATGCTCGAACAGCTCGTCGGCAAGCCCGCTCGCCAGGGAGAGGAGCGGCGCGCCGTCGGCCGCCTCCACCTCGATGGCAACGAGGTTGAGCGGCTGGATGCCGTCGAGGTCGAAGCCGTCCGCCTTGGACGTGCGGATGCGCTCGCGCGGGCCGCCGAGCGCCTCCAGCACCGTGAGGCGCGAGGCGCCGCAGCCGAGATTCGCGAGCAGGTCCGCGACAGCGGCGGGGCCGTGCGCGTCCGAGGTCAGAGCGAGGATATGCGCGCCGGCCTGGAGAAAAGGCCGCAGGCGGCCGATCTCGCGCCCGTGCAGCGAGACCTGATCCACGTCCTGGAGCGGCCAGCCGAGCCGGGCGGCGGCGAGCGCGAAGGCGCTGGGGCCGGGGACGACCTGCATCTCGTCCGCCGGCACATGGCGCGCCAGCACAGCGCCGACGCCGTGGAGCATGGGATCGCCCGAGGCGAGCACGCACACGGCGCGCCCGCGCGCGGTGAGCACCGGTTCCACCGAGAACGGGCTCGGCCACGGCATCGCCTCGCCTTGAATCAGGCCGCTCGCCAGCCCGAGGTGCCGCGCGCCGCCGAACACGATCTCCGCGCCCTCGATGAGCGCCCGCGCGGCGGGCGAGAGACCGTCCGCGCCGTCCTCGCCGATGCCGACGATGGACAGCCAGCGCCCGTCTGCGGCACGGTGCGCGCCGATGGATGCTTCCTTGCGGCCCTTCGCGGGCGACCTAGCCATGGCGCACGTGCTCCTTCTGGGCGGCACCGGGGAGGCGCGCGCGCTTGCCGGCCGCCTCGCGGACCGCGACGACCTGCGGGTGACGCTCTCGCTCGCCGGCCGCACCCTCGCGCCCGCCGCGCAGCCGGTGCCGGCGCGCGTCGGCGGCTTCGGCGGCGCCGAGGGGCTGGCGGCCTATCTGGAGGCCGAAGGGATCGCGGCGGTGGTCGACGCCACCCATCCCTATGCCACCCGCATCTCGGCCAATGCGGTGGCGGCGTGCGCCAGGACCGGCGTGCCGCTGCTCGTCCTCGGGCGTCCGCCGTGGCAGCGCCGGGAGGGCGACCGCTGGCGCGAGGCGGCGGACGTTCGCGCCGCCGTCGCTGCCCTGGGCACGGCGCCGCGCCGGGTGTTCCTGGCGCTCGGGCGCAACGAGGTGCGCGCGGCCGAGGCGGCGCCGCAGCATGCCTTTCTCGTGCGCAGCGTCGACCCCATCGACCCGCCGCTGGCGGTTCCGGAGGCGCAATACCTGCTCGGCCGCGGCCCGTTCACCGAAGAGGGCGACCGGGCGCTGCTCACCGCCCATCGCATCGACGCCATCATCGCCAAGAACAGCGGCGGGGCGGCCACCTACGGCAAGATCGCCGCCGCCCGCGCGCTCGGCATCGAGGTGATCCTGATCGCCCGCCCGCCGACGACGGACGTGGCGGCGGTGGCCGATATGGGCGCCGCCGAGGCATGGCTGGCGCAGGTGCTCGCTCATCGCGCCGCCTCCGCCGAACGCGGGGCATAGACCAGCGGCGGCAGGCCCTCTCGTGCCACCACCCGGCTCGCGGCTGAGCCGATGATGATGCAGGTGGCCATGTCGGCGAGGTTGGAGCGCGCCTCGGCGAGCGGCGTCACGGTGATATGTTCGTCCGCCCGCCCGGCGGCGCGGCCGAACACCACGGGCACGTCGGCCGGCAGCGTCTCCCGCAGCAGGTCGAAGGCGCGTCCGAGCTGCCAGGGCCGCGCCCGGCTGACGGGATTGTAGAGCGCGATCACGAAGCCGGCCTCTGCGGCGAGGCGCAGGCGCTTCTCCACCAGCTCCCAGGGCTTCAGGTTGTCGGAGAGCGAAATGGCACAGAAATCGTGGCCGAGCGGCGCCCCGGCGCGCGCCGCCACCGCCAGCATGGCGGTCACCCCCGGCACCACGGCGACATCGAGCGCGCGCCAGGCGGGCGGCCCTTTCTCGATCGCCTCGCACACCGCCGCCGCCATGGCGAACACGCCGGGATCGCCACCCGAGACCATGGCCACGTTGGACCCCGCCGCCGCCGCGTCCAGCGCCGTGCCGGCGCGCTGCAGCTCCTCGCGGTTGTCGGAGGCGTGGCGGCTCTGGCCGGCGCGCTCCGGCAGGCGGGCGAGATAGGGCAGATAGCCGAAGAGCGCGTCGGCGGCCTCCACCGCCGCGCGCGCCTCGGGCGTCATCTGCGCGTCGGCGCCGGGGCCGAGGCCGACGACGGTGAGGCGGCCGCCGCTCACGCCGCGCGCTCCCATCCGGGCACCAGGACGATGGAGAAGTAGGGCGCGCGCGTCTCCGCGCGCGTCGCGAGCGGCACCAGGGCGCAGCCCTCCATGGTGCCGCGCTCCACATAGAGCGCCTTCTCCAGCCGCCCGGCGGCGGCGAGCGCGCGGCGGATCTTCGGCAGGTTGCGGCCCACCTTCATGACCACGCAGGCGTCGGCCTCGCGGAAGCGGCGCGTCAGCGCCTCCTCGTCGAGGGTGCCGGGCACCACCATCAGCACGTCGTCCCCTTGCGCGATCGGCGCGCCGGCCTGCGACCAGCAGCCGGACATGCCGGTGACCCCGGCGATCACGGTCGAGGGAAAGCGCGGCGCGAGGCGCACATGCAGATGCATGTAGGAGCCGTAGAACAGGGGATCGCCCTCGCTCAGCACCGCCACCCGCCGTCCCGCCAGCAGATGCTCGGCGACCGCCGCCGCCGACGCGTCGTAGAACGCGCCGATGGCCATGCGGTAGGCGGCGTCGTGGCGGTGGATCTCGGTGGTGACCGGATAGAGCAGCGGCAGCTCCGCCGTGCCCTCGGCGATGTGCGCGGCGGCGATGGTGCGGGCGTGGCTGACGTTCCCGGCCTTGGCGAAATAGGCCACCACGTCCGCCTCGGCGAGCGCGCGCACCGCCTTCAGGGTGAGAAGCTCGGGATCGCCGGGGCCGACGCCGACGCCGTAGAGATGGCCCCTCATAGGCCGGCCCTCGCCAGCGCGTTGAGGGCGGCGGCGGTGATGGCGCTGCCTCCGAGGCGGCCCTCGACGATGGCGAACGGCACGCCGCGCGGGTTCCGCGCCAGCTCGTCCTTGGATTCGGCGGCGCCCACGAAGCCCACCGGCATGCCGAGGATGGCTGCGGGCTGGGGCGCCCCCAGGTCCAGCATCTCCAGGAGGTGGAACAGCGCGGTCGGCGCGTTGCCGATGGCGACCACGGCGCCCGCGAGCTTGTCGCGCCACAGTTCCAGCGCCGCCGCCGAGCGCGTGGTGCCGAGCTTCTCGGCCAGCGCGGGCACGGCGGGATCGCGCAGGGTGCAGACCACCTCGTTGCCGGCCGGCAGGCGGGCGCGGGTGACGCCGTGCGCCACCATCTGCGCGTCGCACAGGATCGGCGCGCCGGCCTTCAGCGCGTCGCGGGCGGCAACGACGAAACCGGGGCCGAAGCGGAAGTGCCGCGCCGCCTCCACCAGCCCGCAGGCATGGATCATGCGCACCGCGAGGTCGGCCTCCTCCTCGGAAAAGCGGGAGAGGTCGGCCTCGGCGCGGATGATGGCGAAGGAGCGCTCATAGATGGCGGTGCTGTCGCGCTCATAGGCGGGAAGGGCGGGAGCCGGCGCGGCGGGCGTGCTCATGGATGGTCCGTCATGGCTGGGTGCACCGCGTCCTCGTCTTCGGCATCGTATTCCTCGTCCCCGTCCTGGCCAGCGCGCCGCGCATGTCCTCTCCCGCGTGGCGCGCCTCGGCCACGGCCAGCGCCAGCGCCTCGAGCCGCGGCAGCAGCTCCGCGACCGGAAAGTCCGCCCGCGCGGCCGCGCCCGCCGTGCCCTCTCGCACGAGGGCGATGCCTTCGTCCATGCCCGTGAGCGTGAGCGCGGCCGGCGCCGGACGGGCGCAGCCCTTGGCGCAGGCGGAAAGATGCACCGTGACGGAGCCGTCGAGAATGGGCGCCAGCGTCGCCGCGACCTCCGCCGCCACCGACCGCGCCGGCATCAGGGCCGAGCGGCAGGCCGGCGTGCCGGGGCAGGCGGCGACCGACATGCGCGGGTCGTCGGGGGCGGTGAGGAAGCCGAGCCGGGCGGCCTCGGCGGCGAAGGCGCCCGCGCCTTCCGGCGCGAGCCCGACGGCGAGGAGCGCCCGTCCCGGCGCCGGGCGAAGGTCGCGCGCGCCGAGGCGGCGGGCGGCGTCGGCGAGCGCGGCGAGCGCCTCGGCCTCCATCTGCCCGAAGGGGAGGGCGATGCCTTGGGCGCAGGTGTCGTCTGCGAGGGCGAAGCGGCCGATGGGCGGTGCAGCACGGCCTGGCGCCACCCTCGCCCTTCCGGGCTTTCCCTCCCCCCTTGCGGGGGAGGGCAGGGTGGGGGGTGTCCCTCCGCCTGCGGCATCCTCGCTCTCTGCGTCCCTAGCGCCTGCGACCCCGCGCCCCAACCCTCCCCCACAGGGGGGGAGGGGGTGCGTTGCGTCGGGGGAGGGGGCGGCATCCGCAGCCAAAACATCCGCCATGCGCGCGCCGGTGCCAAGATCGGCGACGCGGCCGAGAAGATCGAGCGCGGCGTCGGCAGCTTCCGCCTCCGGCAGCACCGCGAACGTCCGGGCGATGGCGGCGTCGCCTGCGAGAGCCAGGGCCCAGAGCGGGCCGTCCGGCCGCGCGACGAGCCGCACATCGGCGGAGAGCGCATCGAGGCGGACGGCGCCGGCGCCGTCCAGCACCACCGACACCTTCGGGCCCAGCCGCGCCGAGAGCCCGCGCGCCGCGATGCCGGCGGCGATGCGCCGGGCGAGCGGGCGTGCGTCGGCGATCTCGGACGGGTCGAGGCCAGAGAGCGGAGAGACATCGAGCGGCAGGCTCTCGCGCGGGGCGATGGCGAGCGCGTTCACGGCGGCGCGCAGGCCGCCGATGGTTTCCGCCGTGAGGCCGCGCAATTGCAGGCTGCCGCGCGCGCTCACCTCCAAGAGGCCGTTGCCGAAGGCGCGGGCCGCCCGGCAGAGCCCTTCCAGCTGGGCCGGCGCGAGCGTGCCCTCGGCCGGCACGAGGCGCACCAGCAGGCCGTCGCCGGTCTCCATCGGGCGCGACAAGGCCGGGCAGGCGCCGCGCCGCTCGGGCGCAAGGGGGCGGGCGGCGGTCATCGCGCGGCCTCCGCCCGGAGCGCGTCGAGGTCGGCGTCAAGGTCGTTGCGGCGCGGATGCCACAGGCCGCGCCGGCGTGCATCGGAAAAGCGCGCCGCCATGGCGCGGGCGGCCTCGGGGTTCTGGTCGACGAGGAAGGCGCGCACCGCGCCGTCGCCGAGATAGGCCGCGTGCAGCCGGTCGAGCAGCGCGGAGGGCACGGCCTCGGTGGTCTCGGCGAAGGCGACGAGGCGATCCACCGTCTCCAGAAGCTCCGCCGCCCCGCGCGGGCCGTGGCGCATCTGGCCGGCGACGAAGACCGGCGAGACGCGGCCATGGACCAGCAAGGCGAGCGCCTCGGAAAGCGTGCGCCCGCGCGGGCGGGCAGGATCGCGGGTGTCGAGCATCACCAGATGCGCCTTGCGGCCGAGCGCGTGGGCCGCCGCGGCGAAGCCGCCGACGAAGGCCGCGTCGGCGCCGCCGTCGAGCAGGTCGCGGCCGGCATCGTCCCAGCCGTGCACGAGGCCGTCCGCCTCAGCCATGCGCGCCGCGAAGGCGCCGGGCGCGGGGCGCGCCGCGCCGTCGCTGCCGCCAAAGGCGTGGGAGGCGGCGGCGAGATAGTCCCGGCCGAGCGCGGCGCGATCCTCGAACGCGCCGCGCGCCAGCCGTGCCTCGACGCCGGAGCCGTAGGCGCCGGGCGCCGAGCCGAAGATGCGCGCGCCGTCGCCGCCCGCAGTGACGTCGGCGGCGAGGGGGTTGTCGGCGGCGTCCTCCTCCGCGCGCGCCGCCACCGCCCGCACGGCGGCGTCGAGCAGCGCCAACTGGGCCGGGAACACGTCGCGGAACAGGCCGGAGATGCGGAACGTCACGTCGATGCGCGGCCGGCCGAGCAGGGCGGGCGGCAGCACCTCGATGCCGGTGACGCCGCCGGTGGCGGCATCCCAGATCGGCCGGCAGCCCATGAGCCACAGGCCCTGCGCCATCTCCTCGCCGCCGGTGCGCAGCGCCGCGCTGCCCCACAGATCGAGCACCAAAGTGCGCGGGAACTCGCCCTGCTCCTGGAGGAAGGCGCGCACGATCTCCTCGGCCTGGAGCCGCGCGAGGTCGCAGGCGGTCGGCGTGGGCACGGCGCGCGGGTCGGCGGTGAAGAGGTTGCGCCCGGTGGGCAGCACGTCCGCGCGCCCGCGCCCCGGCGTGCCGGCGGGGCCGGCGGGGACGAAGCGCCCGTCGAGGGCGGTCAGCAGCGCGGCGCGCTCGGCTGCGGCGCTGGCGCGGCGCAGCGGGTCGGGCTCGTCCTGCGGCACCGATCCGAAGACGTGGAGGCCGTCCTTCACCGCCAGGTCCTTCAGGTCGCACAGCCAGGCGTCGATGCGGCGGAGCGCCGCGTCCGGATCGCTCTCCCCGCCGATGCCGGCGGTGGCGGCGAGGCCGCTCTCGCGCGCGGTCGCGACGATCAGGGTGGCGAGCCGCTCGCGGCGGCGCCGGTCGAGGCCGTCCGCCTGGGCATATTCGTCCACGAGGCGCTCCAGCCGCGCCTCCGCCTCCGAGAGGCCGGCGCCGGCGAGCGGGGCCGGCAGGTGGCCGATGGTGGTCGCCGAGAGCCGGCGCTTCGCCTGCGCCGCCTCTCCCGGATTGGAGACGATGAAGGGATAGATCACCGGCAGCCCCCCGGTGACGATCTGCGGAAAGCATGACCGGGTGAGCGCGACCGCCTTGCCCGGCAGCCATTCGAGCGTGCCGTGGGCGCCGAGATGCACCAGGGCACGGGCGCCGAGCCCATCCCGAACCCACGCGCCGAAGGCGATGAGCGCGTGGCGCGGCGGCAGCGCCGGGTCGTGATAGTCCGCGCGCCGGTCGAGGCTCGTGCCGCGATCGGGGGCGAGCGCGACGGTGACGTTGCCGAAGGCGGCGTGACGCACCTGGAAGGCGCCGTCCTGAAGATCGGCATCGTCGCCCGGCGCGCCCCAGGCGGCCAGGACCGCATCGCGCGCGGCCTGCGTCAGGCTGGCGAAGGCCGCCTCATAGGCCTCGCGCGGGAGGGCCGGCGCCGGCTTCAGGGCGTCCAGCAGCGCGCGGGCATCTTCGGGCACCGGGCCGACGCGATATCCGGCCTCCGCCAGCAGGAGCAGCAGCCGGCGCGCGCTCTCCGGCACGTCGAGGCCCACCGCATGGCCGGCGCGCCCGGCGGCGCCGGGATAATCGGGCAGGACCACGCACAGGCGCCGCTCCGCGCGCGGCGTCGCCGCGAGGCGCGCCAGAGCGGCGGCGCGGTCCGCCACCTGGGCGATGAGGGCCTCTTCCGGCCGGTTCACCGCCGCCGAGAAGCCGAGGTCCGTATCCTCCGCCAGGAAGTCCTTGAAGGAGAGGGCGCCCGCCAGCAGCCGTCCGTCCAGCTCCGGCAGCACCACGTGCATGGCGAGGTCGGCGGCGGAGAGGCCGCGCGGGCTCCCCTCCCACGCCGCGCGCGCCGTGGTGGCGGGCACCGCCTGGAGCACCGGCGGGCCGCCGGGCGCGAACAGGCCGTCCGCCTCCCCGGCGGCGAAGGCGGTGGCCGTGATGACCAATGCTGGATCGAAGCGGGCGACGGCGTCGCGCACCGCCGCGCGGCAGTCCTCGGCCTTGAGGCTCGCCACGAACAGCGGCAGTGGCTTAAGCCCGCGCGCGGCGAGCGCATCGGCGAGACGCTCCATGGGCGCGGCGTCCCCGGCGAGCCACATGGAGCGATAGAGGATCAGGAGCGCCGCCGGTCCTTCCGGCACGGCCGGCGTTCCTGCGAGCGAGAAGGCGCCGTCCGGCCCGCGGGCGAGCAGGCCGAAGGCCGGCACCGGGCGCGGCGCGGGCGGCGCATCGCCCTCGGCGCCGGCGGCGTAGGCCATGCAGCGCAGGAGGCTCGCGAGATTGTCCGGGCCGCCGGCGCGGAAATAAGCGAGCCAGCGCGCCAGCTCCAAGGGCGGCAGGGTGGAGAGGGCGGCAAGGCGGGCGTCGTCCTGGTCCTCGCCCGGCAGCAGCGCCAAGGCGATGCCCTTCTCACGCGCCAGCGCCGCGAGCCGCTCGGCGCCGTAGCGCCACCAGTCGAGCCCGCCCAGCTGGCGCACCACGATCACCTTGGCATGGGCCGCGACCTTCTCCAGCCACAGGTCCACCGACATGGGGTGCCTGAGGTCCTTCAGCCGCGCGAGGCGCAGGCCCGGCAGGCGCGCGCGCCCGGTCCGCCAGGCGGCGGCGAGCGCGAGCAGGTCGCTGTCGGCGAAGGACAGCGCCACCATGTCCGCGGGCGCCTGGGCGAGGTCCACCGGCTCGGCGAGGTCCTCCAGGGTCGCGGACGTGGTGGACAGGAGATGCATGGCGCTTCGCTCGCGCTCCGGGCTTCAGCCGAGGATCGTCCGCTCGGCGGCGGCGCGGTCGAAGCCCTTGAGGCCGATCACCACCAGCGCGCCGCGCCGCGTCTCGCCCGCGCCCCAGGGGCGGTCGAAATGGTGCGAGACCCGCGGCCCGACGCCCTGCACGAGCAGCCGCATGGGCTTTCCGGCCACCGCCGCGAAGCCCTTCACCCGCAGCACGTCTGCGGCCTCGGCGGCGCGCGCCACGCGGGCGGCGAGGTCGGCCGGGTCGGCGATCTCGGGCAGCGGCACGACGACGCTGTCGAAATCGTCGTGATCGTGGTCCTCCTCGTCGTCGTGATGGGTGCGGCGGGCGTCGATCTCCTCCTCCACCGCGAGGCCGAGGCCGAGCAGGGCCGCCGGGTCCACCTTGCCGTTGGTGACGGTGATCACCTTCACGGCGCGCGGCAGGTGGGCGGCGACGCGGGCGCCGGCGGCCTCGGCCGCCGCGCCGTCGATCAGGTCGCCCTTGGAGATGACGACCAGGTCGGCGCAGGCGATCTGGTCGTCGAACACCTCCTCCACCGGGTCCTCGTGGTCGAGGCTCTCGTCCGCCGCGCGCTGGGCGTCGAGCGCGTCGTGGTCGCTGGCGACGCGGCCTTCCGCGAGCGCGGGGCCGTCGACCACGGCGACGACGCCGTCCACCGTCACCCGGCTCTTCACCGCCGGCCACTGGAACGCCTGCACCAGGGGCTTGGGCAGCGCGAGGCCGGAGGTCTCGATCAGGATGTGGTCGGGCGCGCGGGCGAGGATCTTGTCCAGCGCCGGCACGAAGTCGTCCGCCACGGTGCAGCACAGGCAGCCGTTGGCGAGCTCGACGATGTCCTCTTCCGCGCAGGCCGGGGCGCCGCAGCCCTTCAGGATCTCGCCGTCGATGCCCACGTCGCCGAACTCGTTGACGATCACCGCGAGCCGGCGGCCGCCGGCATTCTCCAGCACGTGGCGGATCAGCGTCGTCTTTCCCGAACCGAGGAAGCCGGTGACGATGGTGCAGGGCACGCGGGCGAGGGAGGGGGCGGTCATGGACGGTCCTTGCTGGGGAACAGGGGCGGGATGCGCGCGACCAGCCCGCGCTTGAGGCGCTCGGGCCGCCCGCGCCAGGGCATGAGGCCGTCCTCGGCGGCGGCGAGCAGGCGCGCGCCTTCGAGGAGGTCGCCGGCGCTCGCGCCGTCGAGGTCGCCGAACACATAGGTCCAGCCGTCGGCGCGGCCGAGCGCGGCGGAGAGCGCGCGCTTGCAGTTGGCGAGGCAGCGCACGGGGGCGATCTCGATCGGGCCGGATCCGCCGGCCGCATCTGCCGCGCGCGCTGCGGCCAGCAGCGCCTCGCCCCGGGGCGGCTTGCCGTCGCCCTCGGCGCCGCAGGTGACGCAGACCAGCAGCGTCACCGGCGCGGCGGCGCCCGGGCCGCGCGCGGACACGTCCGGCGTGGTTTCGTCGGTCACGGGGGAAGACGGCGCGGCGCGCTCCACCTGGCACATTCCATGGGTGCGGGCCGCCCGCGCGCGGGCGTGAAGGGACGCAGGACCGAGGCACCCCGCCCGGCGCGGACCTTGTCGAGGGCAGGTCTCCTGGCTCGCGGATCTCAGCGCCCCCGCCGCCTTCCCGGCCGCTTGCGCGCCCAGTGGCCGTTGACGGAAGCTCACCGCTTACAGTTGCGGGGGCAGCCGCGGCTTCGGGCCTTCCGCCTTCCGGCGTGGCGCCCTACCGCATTCCCTTTTGCGCCCGGCGCGATCGCTCGCCTCCGGGACCCATCGACTGGGGCACTTAAGGGCCGGCCGGGGCGGGTTGTCAAATGGCGGGGCCGGGGTGATCGGCGGCCGCGGCTTCAGCCCAGCCGGGAGGTGCGCTCGGTCACGATCGCCATGGCGGCGGCGAAGGCCTCCTCGATGCCCAGGTTGCTGGTGTCGAGGGCAACCGCATCGTCCGCCATCACCAGGGGGGCGGCGGAGCGCTGCGAATCGCGCTCGTCGCGCTTGCGGATGTCCACCAGCACGTCGTCGAAGGTGACGGCGGCGCCACGCGCGGCGAGCTCCCGGAAGCGCCGCTGGGCGCGCACCTCGGGCGAGGCGGTGACGAACAGCTTCACGTCCGCGCCCGGGCAGATCACGGTGCCGATGTCGCGCCCGTCCAGCACCGCGCCCTTGTCCTGGGCGGCGAAGCGGTGCTGGAGGTCCAGCAGCGCCGCCCGCACGCCCGGCCGCGCCGCCACCACGGAAGCCGCCTCGCCCATGGCGGCCGAGCGCAGCGCCTCGGGGTCGATGGTTGCCAGGTCCAGGGTGCGCGCCGCGGCTTCCGAGGCGCCGACGTCGTCGAGCCCGCCGAGGGCGAGGCATCGCGCCGCCACCGCCCGGTAGAGCAGCCCGGTATCGAGATGCGGCAGGCCGTAATGCGCGGCGATGCGCCTGGCGAGCGTGCCCTTGCCGGAGGCCGCCGGCCCGTCGATGGCGATGATCACGCGAGAATCTCCGCGCCCAGCGCCCGCATCATGGGCAGGAAGCTCGGAAAGGAGGTGGCGATGAACGACACGTCGTCGACACTCACGCCCTCCTTCGCGGCAAGGCCCAGGACCAGGAAGGCCATGGCGATGCGGTGGTCCATGTGGGTCTTCACCGGACCGCCGCCGCGCACGCTTGCGCTCCCGGTGACGATCAGGTCGTCGCCCTTGACCCGGTGGGGAATGCCGCAGACGCCAAGCCCGTCCGCCACCGCGGCGAGACGGTCGCTCTCCTTCACGCGCAGCTCGGCGAGGCCGCGCATGACGGTCTCGCCCTCGGCGAAGGCGGCGGCGACCGCGAGCACGGGATACTCGTCGATCATGGACGGCGCCCGGTGGGCGGGCACCTCGACCCCCTTGAGCCGCGAATGCCGCACCCTGAGGTCGGCGACGCTCTCGCCGCCTTCGGAGCGCTCGGCGAGGGTCGCGATATCCGCGCCCATCTCCTTCAGCGTGGTGATGAGGCCGGTCCGGAACGGGTTCATCATCACGTCGGTCAGGATCACATCGGAGCCTGGAACCAGCAGCGCCGCCACCAGCGGGAAGGCGGCGGAGGAGGGGTCCGCCGGCACCGCCACCGGCGCGCCCTTCAGCCTCGCTCCGCCCTCCAGCGTCACGCGCCGCCCATGCGGGCCGTGCGGCTCGACGCTCACTTGGGCGCCGAAATGGGCCAGCATGCGCTCGGTGTGGTCTCGCGTCGCCTCGCGCTCGATCACCACGGTGCTGCCGGGGGCGCCGATGCCGGCGAGCAGCACCGCGGACTTCACCTGCGCCGACGGCACCGGGGTTTCGTAGGTGAGGGCGGTGGGCGCGACGCTGCCCTTCAGCGTCAGCGGCAGGCGGCCGCCCTCGGCTTCCGCCACCACCTCGACCCCCATCTGCCGGAGCGGATCGAGCACCCGCCGCATGGGCCGGCGCCTGAGGCTCGCATCGCCGTCGAAGGTGGCCCGCACCGGCTGGCCGGCCACGGCGCCCATCATCAGGCGCACGCCGGTGCCGGAATTGCCGAAGTCGAGCACCGCGTCGGGCGCGCTGAGGCCGCGCGGGCCGACGCCGGCCACGCGCCAATGGCCTTCGCCGAGACGCTCCACCCTGGCGCCGAGGGCGGCGCAGGCCTTGGCGGTGTTCAGCACGTCCTCGCCTTCCAGGAGGCCGGTGATCTCGGTCACGCCGTCCGCGAACAGGCCGAAGATCAGCGCGCGGTGCGAGACCGACTTGTCGCCGGGCACGCGCACCCGGCCGTTCAGCGGGCCGGAGGCAAGCGCCGTGGCGGGAACCGGCGCACCCTCGCCGTGGGCGGCGGACGCGGGCGAAGCGGTGGACATGAAAGGCCTCCCGTGGGGCCCGCCGCATCGCGCAAGCGGGCCTGTTGGCGTCATGGCAAGATCGGCCGCCCGTCTAACACAGGGCGCCGGGCGCCGCCACGCGCAGGCGGCCGGAGCCGCCGTTCACGACGGCCGCGAGGCCTTGCCCTGCGATTGGCCTTGACAGAGCCTGTGGCAGGCGCCAATGGAGCACCCTCGTTTTTACAGCCCTACCGAGGAACTTTGCCGTGGCGAAGCCTGAACTCGGCACCAAGCGCACCTGCCCGGTCACGGGGCGCAAGTTTTACGACCTGAACAAGGACCCCATCGTGTCGCCGTTCACGGGGGAATCCTATCCGCGGTCCTATTTCGAGCCCGCCGTCCGCGGCCGGGCCGAGCCCCGCGCCGTCGCCGAGGAGGCCGAAGGCGAGGAGACCGAGGCCGAGGTCATCAGCCTCGAGGAGGCCGATGAGGAGGCTTCCAGCGGCGCGGCGGCCGCCACCAGCGACGATGTGGACGACGACATCGAGGCCGGTGACGACGACACCTTCCTCGAGGAAGACGAAGATGATGGGGACGACGTCTCCGATCTGATCGGCGAAGGCCTCGAGGACGACGAAGAGGCTTGATACCGGATGCGGCCTGTGCTTAAAGGCCGCTCTCGCTCGGGGACGCGATTCCCCGGCAACCCCGCCTCGGGACATCCCGGCGCGATCTCGCCTGAAGGAAACGCCTGTTTCCGCAAGGCGTGGCGCGCAGCCCGAGGCCCGGTGGGGCCATAGCTCAGTTGGGAGAGCGCTTGAATGGCATTCAAGAGGTCGGCGGTTCGATTCCGCCTGGCTCCACCAAAAATTACACAGAAAATTCAATAAGTTGATGGGCGAGAAGTTGCCCGCGCCGCGGGATCGGCTTCCGTTATCCGTTTCCGGAAGCACATCGGAGGCGCGAGAAGGCCCGCCGCCGCAACTGTTGCTGGGGAATGCCATTCGAGGCCCCGGCTCCGCCAGGTGATCACCGCGCGCCCCTGGGACATATAAACTGGGGGGGTAGCCGACTTTCCCGCCCTGACGAATCGGCTTGCGGCACGTCGCCCTCTATGTCCGGCGTGCCGCGCTTCGACGTGCAGGCAAAGAGCGAACGGTCGATCCCAAGCGTTGCAAGGGCGCGCCGCACCAAGACCTTCCACTCGCCACTTCGGCCGCCAACGCTCGTTTGCGCGCAGGCCTGAGAGCCGATGGTACGGTTCTCCGCCAGCTTCAGAACGAAGGCAATCTGCGCCTTCGGGAACGGAGATGTCTTCGTGGAACTCTCCCCGCCCCATCGAGGGGCGTAAGTGGAAAATACCAGCTCCGACCGGGTCAGAAATTCAAAGTATAATGGAGGCGCCGGCAATCGGCCCCGGTGGGATCCGGGCCGATTGCCGTATTCCCTGGGGCCGAAGTCAGGATTTGCCGGCTGAGGCCGGCTGATGCGGGTCGTCGAGGCCCGGCACCAGGATGTCCGGATCCGTAGGACGCAGCTCTGGCTTCATGTATTTATGCGTGGTGCCGTTGAACAGCGTCCCGATAAAGCCTCGATCGAGATCGGAGGTGCCAAATAGGTAGTCGCAGATTGGGAATGTGAGGTTGAAATTGCGAGTCTGCATGAAGCCGAGCACATGATGGATATAGTGCATCCGCCGAACTGTATTGATGAGCGGGATGTATTTTAAGATCGGGTACTTGTCGTCATCAATATGAGAAAGGGTGTGCAGGCCCTCGTACAGCAGATAATAGCCCGACATGGTGATGACCACGAGATAGCCTGCGTTCGGCGACATCAGCCATCCCGCCAGCAGCGCGAACGGCAGCGAGGCGAGGATGAAGCCGATGGGCGCGAACGGCGGGAACAGCAGCGCGCGCCACTCCCGGTGGCCGTGGAAGTCGAGATCGTGGTGGGTGAAGAACTGGTGGTGCACCGTGCAGTGGCGCTTGTAGACCGCCTCCAGGCCCGGCACCGGCCGGTGCAGGATGTAGCGGTGCGCCGCCCATTCCACCCAGTTCCCGAACAGGGCGATGGCGGGAATCAGCATCCATTCCCAGAAGGTGGGGGCGTTGAGCTTTGACAGGCAGTAGGCGATGGCGCCGCCGGTGATGAGCAGCATCAGGCCGAGATGATACGCGCCATGATACCAGGCCGGCGTCTCCTCCACGAACTTCCTGCGGAACTTGACCTGCCGCTCCTTCTCGCGCTGATCGCGCCGTGGGTCCTGGACGATGGCTTCCATGGGAGCCTCCCTTTGTCGTTGGCGAGGCCAGGAAACCATCGGCAGGCGCGCATCTCCCGCTCAGGCAGGGGCGGAATTTATCATCGGGAACTATTTTTGGACCTGTGCCAGCCTGGAGGCCGGGCGGCGGCGCCCGCCTCGCTTGTCGCCTCCGGGCCCCGTCCCTATCCTTCCGGGCCTGGATGCGTGGAACGCGATGACACAGGCGCTCGGGATTCTCAGCGGCCGCTTCGGGCGGGTTGCGCTGCTCGACATGGACACGTCGCTGACGGTCCATGCGCACGGCCATTGCCATCTCGTGTTCAAGGTGTCCGGGCCGGACCAATTGTTCACGGTCGAGGGCGCGGCGCTGCCTCTGCGCGCCGACACCGCGGTCGCCGTGAATTCCTGGCAGGAGCATTCCTACGCCCACGCCACCGGCGGGGAGCGCACGGTGTTCCTCGCGCTCTACCTTGAAACCGACTGGCTGGCCGATGCCGACCGGCTCTTCAGCCTGTGCGGGCGCCCCGCCTTCTTCGGGGCGCCGGGCGTCCATGTCGGCCCGGAGGCGGAGTTCTGGCGCGACCGGCTGATGGAGATGGTGGAGGCCGGCGCCGAGGATGCGTGCGCCGTCGAGGAGGCCATCGTCCAGCTGTCATGGGCGGTCGGGCGGAGCGCTGCGAGCCGTGAGCCACGCCCAGCCCGCGCTCCGGATTTTCGCATCAGGCGCGCCATGCGCACCATGCACGAGCGCATCGGCCAGCCTTATGCCTACGACACGCTCGCCGCCTCCGCGGGATTGTCGCGCTCGCGCTTCAACGCGCTGTTCAGGGAGTCCACGGGCGTGACGCCGGCGGTCTATGGCAACGCCCTGCGCGTCGAGGCTTCGGTGGCGGCGCTCGGCACGCGCTCGACCAGCATCTCCACCGTGGCGGATGACCTCGGGTTCAGCGCGCCGAGCAATTTCTGCCGCTTCTTCCAGCAACACACCGGCCTCGTGCCCCGCGATTTCCGCCGTGCGGTGGCGATGGTGACCAATGGAACGTCTAGGGCGTAGGCTTCGCGCGCTTACGGCTGCGTCGCGCCTCTCCTACATCAACAGCGGTGATATCGCTTTGCATTGATCTTGACCGTGGCGCATCAGGGACATCTTCCGGGGTATTTACGTATTGGCTTGCGGAGGATGCCGCCGCGATCACGTCTTGGCGGATAATCTCCACGATCGCCATCGCCGCGGCCGACATCGCGCGACGGGGGTGATGAACGACTGCGATAGAGCGGGTCATGGGCCGGTCGCGGAAGCGATGCGCCTGCACCTTCTCCGCCGCCAGCGCCTGCTGGAGTGCGATGGTGGGCAGCACGGTGACGAGCTCGGTGGTCGCGATCACGTCGCAGATGGCGGGCAGCGTGTCGATCTCCAGCCGGGGATTCAGCGTGATGCCCGCCTCGGCCGCATGCTCCTCCAAGACATTGCGCAGCCCATGCCGACGCGAGGGCAGGACCAGGTCGTATCGCGTGAGATGCTCGATCATGAGGTCGCGTGGCACCGACAGGGTCGCCCCCCGGCGGCAGGCAAACACCATGTCTTCGTCGAGCACGTGTGAAGCGTTGAGACTTGGTTTCTTGCGGGGGACGTTGATGAAGGCGAGGTCGAGCTGTCCGGAAGCAACCCATTCGAGCAGCGTGTCAGTGTAGGCCTCGCAAGCGGAGAGCTGCACGTCCGGGAAGCGCGCGGCGACCTTGGCGGTGGAGCTGGCCAACGTGCTCTGGGCAACGGAGGTCAGCAGTCCAACCACCACTCGCCCGGAAATGCGCCCGTTGAGGCGCGCCATCTCCTGCACAGCGTGCTCCAAGTCGCGCAGGATGGGCGATACGAGCCGCGCCAGCGTTTCCCCGGCCATTGTGGGGGTGACGCCATGGGCGCCGCGGTCGAACAGCTTCTGGCCGAACTCGGTCTCCAGCCTGGCGATCTGCATGGAGAGTGCTGGCTGTACGATGTTGAGCTGGCGAGCGGCGCGCGTCATGTGGCGCGTTTCCGCCAGGCAGAGAAAATACTGCATCTGCCTGAGGTCCATAGGGACTCCTCCATATCCGCGGCCGCAGCCGGCGCGGCATCAATAAAAATGATCAATGAGATAATCAATCGCTATTTGTTTTGATTGAATCGCCTCCTTATGGTCCCGCGACCGTCTGGATATGGACGGCTGGCGCCAAGAATGCGGATCACCGCACGCGGCGCAGGGAGAGGCCGGGAGCAGGGGCACGGGCGAGGCAACGAGCCGCGCGGCCTCGATCCCTACAGGGAGGCGGGATTGTCCGGCGCGGAGCGGCCAGGACTCCCGAAGGCAGGAGCATGCGGCTCAAGTGCCGGATTAGCATGATTGCGTCGGCTGCTTCGCAGACGTCGGCTTGCCAAGCCGCGCGCGAGGTCTCGCATCTCTCCTGGCCGGCGTGTTGCCGTTCGATCCACGACAAGTTCGCACGCCGCAAACGGAAGAGAACCCATTACGATGCGCATTGAAACTGTGGTGCGTCCGCGGGCCCGGAACGCCGCGCCGGACCTGCGCGCCTGGCTGGAGGCGCTCGCCGGGCGCGGCGACCTCGCGGTCGCGCGCGAGGGCGTCGACCTGATCGACGAGCTGGCCGCCATCGCCAAGCGCACCGAGCGCGACAAGGCGGTGCTGTTCCCGCGGCCCAGCGGCCATGCCATCCCGGTGGCGGTCAACCTGTTCACGCGCCGGTCCTGGGTCGCGGACAGCCTCGGGCTCGACGAGGCGGACCTGCTGCCACGCTTCCTCGCCGCCGCCGCCTGTCCCGTGCCGAGCGTCGAGCTTCCGGCCGGCGCCGTCCAGGAGGTGATCCACACCGAGGTGGACCTGCTCAGGCAGCTGCCCATCCCCAAGCACAACGAGCTCGACAGCGGGCCCTACATCACCGCCGGCCTGTTGATCGCCCGCAACCCTATGACCGGGGTCCAGAACGTCTCGATCCACCGCTGCCAGATCAGCGGCCCGAACCGGATCGGCATCCTGATCCTGCCGCGCCACACCCGCGCCTATTGCCGCCTGGCGGCCGAAGTCGGCACGGAGCTGGAGGTGGCCATCGTCATCGGCGTGCACCCGGCGCTGCTGCTCGCCTCCCAGGCCATCGCCGCGCTCGACGAGGACGAGATGGCCATCGCCGGGGCGCTGCTGGGGCGACCGGTCGAGGTGGTCAAGTGCCGGACCAACGCGGTGCGGGTGCCGGCCGACGCCGAGATCGTGCTGGAGGGCCGCATCCTGCCCGGCGTGCTGGAGCCCGAGGGGCCGTTCGGCGAGTTCCCGCAATATTACGGCCCCCGCGCCCCGCGCGACGTGATCGAGGTCGACGCGCTCACCCATCGCCGGCAGCCCATCTTCCACACCATCGTCGGCGGCAGCTTCGAGCACCTGGTGCTGGGCGAGGTGCCGCGCGAGGCGACGCTGCTCCAGCACCTGAAGCGCTCGTTCCCGAACGTGCTCGACGTGCGCCTGACCCTCGGCGGTACCTGCCGCTACCACCTCGCCGTCAAGATCGAAAAGCAGAGCGCGGGCGAGCCGAAGAACATCATCATGTGCGCCTTCGGCGGCCACTACGACATCAAGCAGGTGATCGTGGTGGACAAGGACGTGGACATCGCCGTCGCCGAGGAGATCGAATGGGCCGTCGCCACCCGCTTCCAGGCCGACCGCGACCTGGTGCTGGTGGCCGGCGCGCAGGGCTCCAAGCTCGACCCCTCGTCCGAGGACGGGGTGTCCGCCAAGCTCGGCCTCGACGCCACCGCCCCGCTCACCGACGACCCGATGGCGTTCCGCCGCATCCACGTGAAGGGCGAGGAGGCGGTCGATCTCGATACCGCGCTGGTGAAGGACCCCGGCGACGCCTTCGCCCGCATCATCGCCGAGAGGCCCTGAGGCGCCGTTCCGCCGGCGCCCCGCCAACGTCCCAGAACAACGAGCATCGTCCATGAGCATGTTGACCGATCTGTCCGCCAGGAACCTCGTCGACGGCGCGTGGGTGGACGCGGCCGAGGGCGCCACCGCCCCGAGCTTCGATCCCGCCACCGGCGCTGTCATCGGCCATTTCCCGGCCTCGACGGCGCTCGACGCCCACGCCGCCATCGCCGCCGCGCGCCGGGCCTTCGAGCAGCCGGGCTGGGCGCAGAACCCGCGCCTGCGCCAGCTCGTCATGCTGCGCTGGGCCGACGCCATGGAGCGCGACGGCGAGGCGCTGGCGCGCCTTCTGACCGCCGAGAACGGCAAGCCGCTCGCCCAGTCGCGCGGCGAGATCGCCGGCTCGGTGTCCGAAATCCGCTATTATGCGGGCCTCGCGCGCTACATCCCCGGCCACGCCTTCGAGGTCGAGCCCGGCGTCTACTCGACCATGATGAAGGAGCCGGCCGGGGTCGCCGGGCTCATCATCCCGTGGAACGCACCGGTGGTGCTGCTGATCCGCGCGCTCACCCCGGCGCTCGCGGCGGGCTGCACCGTGGTGGTGAAGCCGGCGCCGCAGACCGCCATCCTTACCGCCGAGGTCCTGCGCACGCTGCACGAGGTGGAGGGCCTGCCCGCCGGCGTGCTCAACCTCGTCTGCGAGACCGGGCACGAGGTGGCGCGCGCGCTCGTCACCTCGCCCGAGGTGGACGTGATCTCCTTCACCGGCTCCAACGCCACCGGCACGCGCATCATGGCGGACGCCGCGCCTACCATGAAGAAGCTGTCGCTGGAGCTGGGCGGGAAGTCCTGCTGCCTGGTGTTCCAGGATGCGGACGTGGACGCGGTGGCGCCGAAGCTCGCGGCGGCGGCGACCATCATCTCCGGCCAGCAGTGCACGGCGGCCCGGCGCGTGCTGGTGCACGAGAGCCGGTTCGAGGCGATGAAGGCGGCGCTCGGGGCCGCGCTCGCCGGGCTCAAGCTCGCGCCCGGGGACGCCCCCGGGGCGCAGATCGGCCCGCTGATCGACGCCGACGCGCTCGCGCGGGTGGGCCGGCGCATCGAGGAGACCATGGCGGCGGCGGACGAGGTGGTGCTGGCCGGCGCGCGGCCCGGCGGGGCGCTGGAGAAAGGCACCTTCCTTTCGCCCACGCTGGTGGCGCACGAGGACACGGCCGCCTTCTTCGTCCAGGAGGAGATCTTCGGCCCGCTGGTGGTGATCGAGCGCTTCTGCGACGAGAAGGACGCGGTGCGCCGCGCCAACCACACGCAATACGGCCTGTCCGCCAGCGTGTGGACCCAGGACGGCGCCCGCGCGCTCCGGGTGGCCCGCGCGCTGCGCAACGGCACGGTGTGGATCAACGACCACAACAAGCTGTTCGCCGAGGCCGAGACCGGCGGCTACCGCCGCTCCGGCCTTGGGCGCCTGCACGGCTACGACGCGCTGATCGACTTCGTCGAGATCAAGCACGTCTACCAGGACGCCGGCGTGGTCTGAGCTGCCGGCGGGGCGGATCGTCGTGAACGTGGGAGAAGCTTAAGCCGATCGTTCGAAGTCGTGCAGATGGCGGATGCAGGTTATCCGCTTTGATGGGTCGCGTTTCATTTGTTCACGGGCTGCTGCTCCGCAGACGAGCAGGCCAAGAAAGACGGATAGGGAGGAATACATGACGCGGAGATGGGGTGCCCCTGCGGCCCTGGCCATGGCTGCCGCCCTGCTGGGCGCTGGCCCGGCGGTGGCGAAGATCGGCTCGTGCGACGCGCCGATCCTGCTCGGAACGACGATCTCGGAGACCGGGCCGTTCTCCACCCTCACCGACAACTGGAAGAAGATGACCGAAATCTTCTTCGAGGAGGTCAACAACGCCGGCGGCATCTATGTCGAGGCATGCAAGAAGAAGCTACCCGTCAAGATCCTCATCTATGACGACCAGAGCAGCCCCTCGACGGCCACCTCGCTGTTCGAGAAGATGGCCTCCGTGGACAATGTCGACTTCTTCGTCGGCCCGGACTGGACCTCCCTCGGCCTGCCGGTGCCGACGGTGGCCGAGCGGCACCAGATCCCGATCGTGACCGCCAACGTGGCGACGCCCTCGGCCTATCAGCGCGGCCTGAAGTACATGTGGGGCACGCCCTACCCGGTGGTGCCGCTGTGGTCCCAGCGCTATTTCGAGATGCTCACCAAGGTGGAGCCGAAGCCCAAGACCATCTTCTTCGTCACCCACGACAACCCGGTGATGAAGGGCATCACCGACTACTGGGCGCCGAAGGCCGAGGAGCAGGGCATCAAGATCGTCGGCCGCGAGCTGTTCCCGGCCGACGCCAAGGACTTCAGCGCCATCATCCTGAAGATCCGCGCCGCCAAGCCCGACATCGTCTACATCGCCTCGTTCGACAACGTCTCCGCGCCGCTGGTGCAGCAGATGCGCCAGCAGCGCGTCAAGGCGATGGACGTGCACCACACCATGCTCACCGGCGCGCTCGCCCGGCAGGTGGGGCAGGACATCGAGGGCATGACCGGCGAGCTCGCCTGGTATCCCGACGTGGGCGGCCCGCACAGCGAGCTCGTCAAGAAGGTCCTGGAGCGCTCGAAGGTGGACATGTTCGAGAGCATCTTCACCATGGGCCGGATCGCCTCCTATCTGGTGATGGTGCAGGCGATCGAGCGCGCCGGCGCGGTGGACCGCGAGAAGGTGCGCGAGGTGCTCACCAAGGGCACGTTCGAGGCGCCCCCCGGCCCGGTGGTGTTCAACGAGAACGGCTTCCCCACCACCAACGGCGCCTTCACCATCCAGATCCAGAACGGCAAGGTCGCGGTGGTCTGGCCGCAGACGGCCGCCAAGGTGATCTGGCCCTCGCCCACCTGGAAGTGAGCCGCACCGCCTCCCGGCGGGCGGGCGCAAGCCCTGCCGCCGGGAGGCCCGCGCATCCATCGAGCGGGCCGCCCGCGCGCCACCGGCCGCACGGGCGTCTCCGACGAGCCTGAAAGCAACACGCCATGTCCCTGGACATCCTCATCCAGATCGCGATCGGCGGCATCCTGATCGGCGGCCTCTACGCGCTCTTCGCCTTCGGCCTGTCGCTGATCTACGGCGTCGCCCGCATCCTCAATTTCGCGCACGGCACGCTGCTCGCGATCGCCGGCGTCCTCGGCAGCATCCTCTACGGCGTGCTAGGCGCGAACCCGCTGGCGCTGGTCGCCATCATCGGCCTGCTCGCCGTGGTGTTCTTCGGCTTCGGCTGGGCGTTCCACGACACGCTGCTCGCGCCGCTGAAGCGCCGCAGCCACTTCGAGGCCTCGGTGGGCACCGTGCTCACCACCGTGGGCGCGCTCATCATCATCGGCGACGTCGCCGCCGCCCTCGCCGGGCCGCGGCCGCGCAACATCCCGATCCGCTCCGACGTGCTGGAGTTCGGCGACGTCCTGATCCCGATCTCGCAGGCCTGGATGCTGGCGGCGATCGCGGTCCTCACCGTGGTGCTGCACCTCGTCCTCACCCGCTCCTGGTACGGGCGGGCGGTGCGCGCGGTGACGCAGGACCACGTGGGCGCGGCGCTCTGCGGCGTGCGGGCGCGCGTGATCCACGGCATCACCTTCGGGCTCGGGGCGAGCCTCGCCGCGGTCGCCGGCGTGCTCTACGCCACCGTGTTCCCGATCGATCCCTATGCCGGCTTCAACCTCACGGTGAAGGCCTTCACCATCATCGTGCTGGGCGGGGTGGGCAACCTCGTCGGCGCGCTCGCCGCGGGGCTGTTCCTCGGCGTGGCCGAGGCCTTCACGGCCTTCTTCTGGGCCGCCGAATGGGCGTCCGCTTTGTCGATCTTCCTCCTGCTCGCGATCCTGGTCGCCTTCCCGCAGGGCTTTGGCAGCGCGAGGAGGACCTGATGGCCCACAACGAGTTGACCATGCCGCAGACCTCTTCCCGGCCTCCCGCATTCGGTGGCCTCGGCGTCGTCATCGGCGCCGCGGCGGCGGGCGTGCTCGCGCTCGGCGTGCCGCAGTTCGGCGTGCCCTACGTGACGAACCTCGTCTTCACCTTCCTGGTCTTCTTCATCCTGGCGCAGAGCTGGGACTGGATCGGCGGGCTCGCGGGCTACGTCAATCTCGGCCATTTCGCCTATTACGGCATCGGCGCCTACGCCTTTGCCGCTTCGCTGGTGGCCGGCGTGCCGACGCCGCTGTGCTTCCTCATCGCCGCGGTGGCGGTGGCGGGGATCGCGGCGCTGCTCTCGTTCCCGCTGTTCCGCCTCAAGGGCGACTATTTCGCGTTCGCGACGCTCGCCATCCTGCCGCTGGCCGAGCTGCTCGCCTTCAACCTCGTGCCGCTCACCGGCGGCGCCGACGGCATCGTGCTGCCGCCGCACTACGTGCTGGTGCCGGCCTTCTACACCGCGGTGGGCCTTGCGGTCGTGACCTTCGCGCTCTCGGTGCTGCTGGCGCGCAGCCGCTTCGGCTATGCGCTCAAGAGCATCCGCAACGACGAGCAGGCGGCCGAGGTGGTGGGCATCCGCATCTTCCCCGCCAAGCGCGCGGTGATGGTGCTCTCCGGCGCCTTCGCGGCGCTGGCCGGCGCGGTGCACGCCTGGCAGCTGTCCTATATCGATCCGCCCACCGTGTTCGGTCTCAACGTGGCGCTGGTGCCGGTGGCCATGGCGCTGTTCGGCGGCTCGGGACTGCTGTGGGGGCCGCTGGTCGGCGTGGTGCTCCTGTTCTCCATCCAGCAGTATCTGCTGGTCAACATGACCATGCTGCACGCCACGGTGTATGGCCTCATCATCCTGCTGATCGGCCGGTTCATGCCGGGTGGCCTGCTGCGCTCCGCCTTCGCCCGCTCGACGCCGGGCCTGCGCGCCCTGTCGCGCGAGGTGCATCACGAGATCGAGGCCGCCCCGCCGGCGGCGACGCACGAGCGGCGCCTGCCCATGCCGGTGCGCGCGCCCGATCCGGACAAGGTGCTTCTGTCGCTCAAGGGCATCACCAAGGCGTTCGGCGGCAACGTGGCGGTGAACAACGTCACTCTCGACGTGCGCGAGGGCGAGGTCATCGGTCTCGTCGGCGCCAACGGCTCCGGCAAGACCACGCTGTTCAACTGCATCTCCAAGGTCTACGAGCCGCAGGGCACCTTGCTGTTCGACGGCGCCGACATGAAGGGTCTGCGGCGCGACGAGGTGGCGGG
This sequence comes from Xanthobacter pseudotagetidis, assembly GCF_043194795.2. NCBI lineage: Bacteria > Pseudomonadati > Pseudomonadota > Alphaproteobacteria > Hyphomicrobiales > Xanthobacteraceae > Xanthobacter > Xanthobacter pseudotagetidis. The sequence goes on from NZ_CM195534.1 coordinate 1,376,451, forward strand.
CATCGGCGTCGGCCGCACCTTCCAGAACCCGCGCCCGTTCGGCGACCTGACCGTGGCCGAGAACATCGCGGTCGCGGCCACCTTCCGCGCCGACAAGCCGTCCATGACCGAGGCGCTGAAGGAGGCGGAGAGCTACGCCGCCTTCGTCGGGCTGGAGGAGCGCTTCACCCAGCGCGCCGACGCCTTGTCGCTGCAGGAGAAGAAGAGCCTGGAGCTGGCGCGCGCGCTGGCGCTGCATCCCAAGCTCCTGCTGGTGGACGAGGTGGCGTCCGGCCTCACGCCGGCCGAGGTGAAGCGGTTCGTGTCGCACATCCGCGAGATCCGCGAGGTCTACGGCGTCACCGTGATCTGGGTGGAGCACATCTTCTCCGCCCTGGCCCAGATCGTCGACCGCCTCGTGGTTCTGGAGCAGGGCCAGGTGATCGCCGATGCGCCGCTCGCCGAGGCGGTTCGTGACGAGCGCGTGCTTGCCGCCTATCTCGGCTCGGCCGCCACCAAGGAGGGCCACTGATGCTTGCCGTCTCTCACCTCGTGGTCGACCACGGCAAGATGCGGGCGCTGTGGGATGTGAGCCTTTCGGTCGAGGCCGGCGAGAAGGTGGGGCTGCTCGGCGCCAACGGCGCGGGCAAGAGCACCACGGTGGGCGCCATCATGGGCCTGTTCCCGCCGCAATCGGGCGAGATCCGCTTCGAGGGCCAGTCCATCGCCGGGCGGGCGCCGGCCGAGAACGTGGCGCGCGGCATCGCGCTGGTGCCCGAGGGCCGGCGGCTGTTCCCCGAGATGACCGTGGGCGAGAACCTGGAGATGGGGGCCTATCTGCGGCCCCTGCGCGGCGGGCTCGACACCCGGCTCGGCTTCGTGTTCGACCTGTTCCCGATCCTGAAGGAAAAGGCCGCGCAGCCCGCGGGCGAGTTGTCCGGCGGCCAGCAGCAGATGGTGGCGATCGGCCGCGCGCTGATGTCGGAGCCGCGCCTGCTGCTGCTCGACGAGCCGTTCCTCGGCGTCGCGCCGCTGGTGATCGAGGACGTGATGAACGCCCTCCGGCGCGTCGCCGCCACCGGCGTGACGATCCTTCTGATCGAGCAGAACATCCACCGCGCGCTCGACTTCGTCGACCGCGCCTATGTGATCGAGAACGGCCGCACGGCGCTCGAGGGAACGCGCGAGAGCCTGATCGGCGATGCCGATTTCGGCTCCAAGTTCCTCGGCCTCGAGTGAGGCGCGCCGGCGGGCCAGCAAGGGAGAGACGAGGATGGGACGTTTGAGCGGCAAGGTCGCGCTGGTGACCGGCGCGGCCCAGGGCATCGGCGCGACCTACGCGCTGGCGCTGGCGCGGGAAGGCGCCAAGGTGTCGATCTCCGACATCGCCGCCCCCGAGGCGACGCGCGCTGCCATCGAGGCCGAGGGCGGCACCACCCTGGCGCTGGCCGCCGACGTGACCGACCCCGCCTCGGTGGAGGCCATGGTGCGCGAGACCGTGGATGCCTTCGGCAGCGCCGACATCCTGGTCAACAACGCCGCCCTGTTCGGCAATCTCACCCTCAAGCCGTTCTGGGAGATGTCCGGCGCCGAGTGGGACAAGGTGATGGCCGTGAACGTGCGCGGCGTGTTCGAGTGCGCCAAGGCGGTGCTGCCGCACATGCGCGCCAGCGGCTACGGCAAGATTGTCAACGTCGCTTCCGGCACGGTGTTCAAGGGCTCGCCCCTGATGCTGCACTACGTGACGTCGAAGGGCGCCGTGGTGGCGCTCACCCGCGCGCTTGCCCGCGAGGTGGGTGGCTTCGGCATCCGCGTGAACTGCATCGCCCCCGGCCTCACCATGAGCGCCAACGTGAAGGCCAACGCCGACTGGGCGGGCGAGATCGTCGCCGCCAACATCGCCTCGCGCGCCCTGAAGCGGGAGGCCGAGCCGGAGGACCTGATCGGCACGCTGCTGTTCCTGTGCTCGGCCGACAGCGACTTCATGACCGGCCAGACGGTGGTGGTGGACGGCGGCTCGGTGATGCACTGATCGGGCGGCGCTTCCGGCTCTCTTCCACGTCAGCGCAAGGGCCACGGCCGGCATGCCCGCTTTCCGTTGGGGCGGGCATGCCCCACGAAATGGCCACGTCTCCCTCAAAATGGGGACGCCTTCGGCTGGTAGGCACGCCATGAACGGGGCAGCCACCAGCATGGAGGACAGACGGATGCACACCAACGACCTCTTGCCGCTCCAGGTCACGCGCGACGGCTCGGTCATCGTCCTGCGCAGCATGGGCGAGGCGGCGGACTTCCTGCGCTCGCTGCCGATGGCGCGCCATGCCGGCATGCTGATCGAGGTGATGGAGGCGGCGGACGCGCCCGAGCTGAAGCGGCGCGCCTGGAAGGCCTTCGAGACCTTCGCATCGGCCATGCGCATTCCGGTCCGGCCCGCCGCCCATTAGAGCGCGATCCGATCAAATTGAATCAATTTGATCGGCGAATCGCCCTCTAATTTAAGGATAGAGAACGCGTTATCCGATCGGCTTGCATCGCCAGCCGGTCGGCGCGCTTCAATGGCGCCGCCTTCCCGCATGAGGGGTCGGGGGACATCGCGCCGGCGTGCCCCTCGGGGCGGCGCCGCCGCGGAGGTGGTCTCAGAAGCGCATGGCGAAGCGGCCGGTGACGGCGTTCTGTGCCGCGCCGGCGGCGACCTGGCCGCTATAGTCCACCGACAGGGTCGCCGCCGTGGAGAGCGCGTAGCCGAGGCCGGCGCCCAGCATCAGCGTGTCCTCGGCGATCGGCGCGCCGGCCACCTGGAAAGGCAGCGCTCCGCCCGTGAACAGCATGGCGGCGGTGGGCGTGGTGTCGCCGAAGGCGTGCTGCCAGCCGACCGTGACGCTCGGCACCAGCATCCGGCCCGCCACCTCCCAGGAGGTCGCCGCCCGCACTCCGAGCGTGGTGTAGAGCGTGTCCATGGCGGCGATGTCCGCCCGCAGCGCCGCCGATCCGCCGCTCTCCCGCAGGCGCGCGCCCGACAGGCCGAGATAGGCAAGCCCCGCGAACGGCTCCACGTCGGTGGCGCCCAGCGTCAGGCGCCAGGCGAGCTCGCCGAAGGCCTGGAGGCTGCCCGTGGTTGCGCCGCCATCCAGCGCCTGCGCGAAGCCGGGGAAGGCGACGACGCGGTCGACCGACACGTCGTGCCAGGAATAGGCAAGCGCGCCGCGCGCGGCGAGGGCGCCGAAGCGGGTGCCGGCATAAAGGCCGAGGCCGTAATTGTCGATGGTGCCGGAGGAGGCGCGATCGTCCACATCGAAGGTCGAGCGGCCATAGCCGCCGAACACGCCCGCCCGGGCATGGTCGGATACCGCCACGTCGGCGCCCATGAGGAAGCCGCCGACGGTGTTGGAAACGGCGGCGGCGTTGCCGTTCGCGAACGTGTTGCCCCAGCCGCCATAGCCCTGCATCCAGAGCGTCGGCGCGAGGTCCGGCGCGAGCCGCGCCTCGACCGGGGCCTTGGCGTAGGAAAGCGGCGTCGGCGCCGGCCCGGTCACCGACTGCGCGAGGCGGGCGAGCACCGCGTCGCGCACATAGACCGACTGCTGCTGGATCACCGTGTTTGCCGAGGCATAGGCCTCGCCCGAGAGCGCGGCGAAGGCGTTCGCCACGTCCGGCCCCGCGGGCAACTGGAGCAGGCCGTCATGGACCGGGTTGCCCGGCCCGAGCGCCTGGGCGGCCCGCGCGGTGGCGAAGGTGTTCGCGGTCGGCGCGAAGGTGGTGAAGGCGGTGCCGTTGTAGGTCAGCGTCAGATAGACGTTCTGCGCGTCGTAGCTGAGGCCGGGATCGAGGAAGGCGTAGTTGGCGCTCACCCCGCCGTCGAGGCCGCCGAACTGCCCGCTCACCTGGTCGGTGGTGGTGATGATCGCGTAGGCGGTGCCGGGCTTGAAGGCGCCGGGCACGGCCTCCACCTCCACCCGCGCGCCGCTGGCAAGCGTCACGGCACCGCTGGCGGAGATGATGTCGTGCTGCCCGTCCGGCGTGACGTCGACGCGGTAGGTCGCGCCGTCCTGGAACGTGACCGGACCGCTGACGACCAGCGTGCCCGGCGAGAAGCCCGGCGCCACGATGCCGCCGCTGCCGACGGTAAGCGCGCCGATATTGCCGCCGCCGGCGACGAGGCCGCCGTCTGCGACGACGAAGCCGGCGGAGGCCAGGGCCGCGTTCTGGAGCAGGACGCTGGCGTCCTCCACCGTGACCGTGCCGCTGTAGGACCCGGTCGAGGACAGGAGCGCGGTGCCTCCGCCGCGGAAGGCGGTGGTGCCGGCGCCGGAGAGGGTGCTGGCGACGGCATAGGTGTTCGAGCGGTCGAAGACGAGGGCGGCGTCATTCTGGATCGCGCCGGCGAGCGCGCCGGTGGTGCCGCCGTCGCCGATCTGGAGCGTGCCGGCGGAGATGGTGGTGAGGCCGCCGAAGGTGCTCGCGCCGGTGAGCACGAGCGTGCCCGTTCCCTGCTTGGTCAGCCCGCCGTCGCCGGAGATCGTGCCGGCGAAGGTGCCGTCGGCGTTCTGCTGCACGGCGAGCGTCTTGGCGCCGAGAGCGACGGCGCCGGCGGCGGCGCCGGAGAGGGTCTTGATCGATGCCCCGGCATCGGTGGCGGAGATGTCGAGCGTCCCATCCACCGTCACGGCGCTGGAGGCGGCGATGGCGCCGGCGCCCGACAGAGCGAGCGTCCCGGCCGCGATGGAGGTCGCGCCGGTGAAGGTGTTCACCCCCGTGAGGGATAGCGTGCCCGCGCCCTTCTTGCCGAGCGTGCCGGTGCCGGAGATGACGCCGCCGAAGCTCGCGGCGTTCGCGCGGTTGAACACCAGGGCGGCATTGTTCTCGATGTCGCCGAGGATCGCGCCGGTGGTGCCGCCGCTGCCGATCTGGAGCGTGCCGCCGGAGATGGTGGTGCCGCCGCCGAACGTGCTCGCGCCGGTGAGGGTGAGCGTCGCCGATCCCTCCTTCACCAGGCGGCCGAGGTCGCCGGTGTCGGAGATGACGCCGGCGAACGTGCCGTCCGCGTCCTGCGCCACGGTGAGCGTCTTCACCCACAGGAAGATGGAGCCGGTGGAGGCGCCGGACAAGGTGTGGATCGTGGTGCCGGAGGTGGTTGCCGCAATGTCGAATGCGCCGTCCACCGTCACCGAGCGCGAGGCGGCGATGGAGCCGTCGGCCATCAGGGAGAGCTTGCCGGCGTCGATGGCGGTGTCGCCGGTATAGGTGTTCACGCCCTGGAGCGAGAGCCAGCCGTCGCCCTGCTTGATGAGGCCGCCGGTGCCGGAAATGATGCCGCCGAGATTGCCGTACGAGTCCTGCACCACCGTCAGGTCCTTCCCGCCCAGCACGACGGAGCCGAAGATCGACCCCGAGAGCGTATGGATGGTGGCGCCGGAGGTGGTGCCGGAGATGTCCAGCGTGGCGAAGACCGTGACGTTGCTCGACGAGGTGATGGAGCCGTCGCCCACCAGGGCAAGCGTTCCGTTGGAGATCGTGGTCGCGCCGGAATAGCTGTTGATGCCGGAAAGCGTGAGCTTTTCGCTGCCGATCTTGTACAGGCCGCCGGTGCCCGAGATCACGCCCGCGAAGTCTCCATCGGCATTCTGCGTGACCGTCAGGGTGTTGGCGCCGAGCTTGATGGCGCCGGTCGCGGCGCCGGACAGGGAGTTGAGGGAAACGCCGGCAGCTTTCGCCGAGATGTCGAACGTGCCGTCCGCCGTCAGCGCGCTGGAGGCGGCGATGGCGCCGGCCCCGGTCAAGGCGAGCGTGCCCGCCTCGATCACCGTCGCGCCGGTATAGGTGGCGGCGGCCGACAGCGTCAGCGTGCCCTCGCCCTGCTTGGTGAGGCCGCCGGCCCCCTGCAGCGCCTGGGTGATGCCGACGCTGTAGCCGTTGCTGTCGATGAAGGCGCCGCCGGATTTGATGTCGATCTCGCTGGCGGTGAAGCCCAGAAAGAGATCGGCATTGTCCGCGGTCGCGCGCAGCACGCCGCCGTTGAAGTTGATCTGCGCCGTGCCGGTGCCGGCGCCGACGCCCTGCACGGCGAGGACGCCGCGGGCGCCGTCGGTGCCGGAGAGATTGAGCGTCCCGGAGCCGGAAGCTCCGGATCCGAGGCCGATCGCGGCGGCAGTCACCGTGGCGCCGTCGGCGACGGTGAGCGTGCCGGTGCCATCGAGGCCGACGGCGATCAGGCTCTGATCGACCTCCCAGCTCGATCCCGCGCCGGTCACCGTCACGGTGCCTGCCGTCCCGGCTCCGGCGCCGAGAATGGCGTAGCTGCTCGTGACCTTGCCGCCCGCCTCGATGTTCAGCGTGCCCTTGGCGGTGTCGTCGAAGCCGATGAGGAAGAAATTGCTGTCGCCGATCTGCCAGGACGAGCCCGCGCCGGTGACGGTCACGGTTCCGACCGAGGCCCCGGCCACGCCGATGACGGCTGTGTCGCTCTTCGCCGTGGCGCCGCCCTCGACCGTCAGCGTGCCGGTTCCCAGGTTGCCCACCGCGAGGGCTCCGTCCGGGACCTCGAAAAGGGAGGCTGCTCCGGCGACAGTCACCGTGCCGATCGAGCCCGCCTCGTTGCCGATGAAGGCGTCGCCTGCCCGGACCGTCGCGCCGTCCTGGACGTTCAGCGTGCCGGTTCCGGTGCCGCCGACGATGAGCTGGCCGTCGATGATCCATGGAGACGGGACGGCCAGGCTCGGCACGGTGACGACGTCGCCGCCGTCGATGGTCACATCGGCCGCTCGGGCCGGTGCTCCCGGCAGGAGCAATGCGGCGCCGGCGACCGAAGCGAGGAGCGCCGGACGCACATGACGCGGGCGACGCGGTGCCCGCACCACGGCCGGCGCCCGCCACGCCCGGCCCGCACGATCCTTGGTCCCCGGCGCATTCCGCGGCCCCATTGCCCCTCGCATCGCGCAAGCCGTTGATTCGCCCGCCGAACCGTTGCGGAGCCGGGCAAATCTACGGACGAAGGCGCCCTGGGGCATCTCCTCTAGATAGGGGATATGCCGCCGAAGCTCCCAGGCCGTTCCGCGTCGAAGCGGCGCCGGGGCGGGTTGCTGCCTCGCCCGGCATCCCGGCGGCGGCAATGGCGTTGGCTCGGGATTTGCTACAGTCTGCGATTGCAGGCCGTCTGCGCTTCGGAGCCTGATCGGCTCGGCGGGGCGGTGGGCGCAGCAGGTCTGGGCGGGAGAGGGGACCTATGGGAGTGATCGTCGCGCCGCCTGGTCCTTGCCGGCTGTTCTCATGCGGGCTGTTTCCTTGCCGCCCATTTACCTGCCGCCCATTTTCTTGCCGCCGGTGCACCGGCGCGCGGCAGCCGGGCCGGAGCCGCCCATGATCCGCCGGCTGCTGGATGGCCTCTATCTCGTCGCCGGATGGCTCGCCGGCCTGTTCCTCGTCTCCATCTTCGTGCTGATGATGCTGCTCTCCATCGGACGCATCGTCGGCTTCAACATCCCCTCCGGCGACGACTTCGTCGCCTGGTGCATGGCGGCGAGCGCCTTCCTCGGCCTCGCCCACACCTTCCGCTCGGGCGAGCTGATCCGGGTCGGCCTTGTGACCGACCGCCTGAAGGGGCGTGCGAAACGGGTGGTGGAGCTGGGCTGCCTCGTCATCGGCACCGTCACCGTCGGCTATTTCGCCTGGAACGCGGTCATCCTCAACTGGGACAGCTACCGCTTCGACGACATCTCCCAAGGGGTTGTGGCCGTGCCGCTCTGGCTGCCGCAGCTCGGCTATTCGGCTGGCCTCGTGATCCTCGCCGTCGCCTTCGCCGACGAGCTGGTCCACGCGCTTCGCGGCGGCGCCCCGCGCTACGAGAAGCCACCGCCCGCCTCGGCCGAGGAAGTGGTCGAGCGCGCCATGCAGAGCGGGGTCTAGCGCCATGGAGATGATCGAGATCTCCGGGCTGCTCCTGCTGCTCCTGTTCGTCCTGCTTGCGGGCGGCGTGTGGATCGCCGTCGCGCTGCTGGTGGTGGGCTTTGTGGGCATGCAGTTCGTCGGCGGCGGCATCCCCGCCGGCGCGGTGCTCGCCACCACCATCTGGGGCAATTCCGCCTCCTGGACGCTCGCCGCCTTGCCGCTGTTCGTGTGGATGGGCGAGATCCTGTTCCGCACCCGCCTGTCGGAGGAGATGTTCCGGGGCCTCGCCCCCTGGCTCAACTGGCTGCCGGGCCGGCTGATGCATGTGAACGTCATCGCCTGCGGCCTGTTCGGCTCGGTCTCCGGCTCCTCCGCCGCCACCTGCGCCACGGTGGCCAAGATCGCGCTGCCGGAACTGAAGAAGCGCGGCTACGACGACATGGTGAGCCTCGGATCTCTGGCGGGCGCCGGCACGCTCGGCATCCTCATCCCGCCCTCGATCACCATGGTGGTCTATGCGGTGGCGGCGAACGTCTCCATCATCCAGGTGTTCCTCGCCGGCTTCCTGCCCGGCTTCCTGGTGATGGCGCTCTATTCCGGCTACATCATCGTCTGGTCGCTGCTCAACCCGAGGCGCACGCCGCCCGCCGACCCGCCGATGCCGTGGCGCGAGAAGCTGAAGGAATCGGCGAACCTCATCCCGGTCAGCCTGCTCATCATCTTCGTGTTCGCCTCGCTGCTGCTGGGCTGGGCCACCGCCACCGAGTGCGCCGCCTGGGGGGTCGCCGGCTCGCTCGCCATCGCCTGGTGGCAGGGCGCGCTCTCCTGGCCCGCCTTCTGGGCCTCGGTGATGGGGGCGACGCGGCTCACCTGCATGATCATGCTGATCCTCGCCGGCGCTTCCTTCATGTCCACCTCCATGGCCTATACCGGCATCCCGGTGGCGCTGGCCCAGTGGGTGGACAGCCTGCATCTGTCGCCCTACGCGCTGATCGCCGCGCTCACCGTCATGTACATCCTGCTCGGGGCGGCGCTCGACGGCCTCTCCATGATCGTGCTCACCACCTCGGTGGTGATCCCCATGATCAAGACCGCCGGCTTCGATCCGGTCTGGTTCGGCATCTTCCTGGTGCTGGTGGTGGAGATGGCGGAGGTCTCCCCGCCCGTGGGCTTCAACCTGTTCGTGCTGCAGACCATGTCGGGCAGGGATTCCAACACGGTGGCGATCGCCTCGCTGCCGTTCTTCTTCCTTCTCGTCGCGGCAGTCGCCATCATCACCGTGTTCCCGCAGATCGTCATGGTGCTGCCGGAGCTCGCCTACGGACGATGAGGACGCCGCGGCGCGCCTCACCCCGCCGAACTTGGGATCAACCCGAAGGAGACGTTCGATGTCGTTATTGATGCGCACCCTCGGCCCGGTCATCGCGGCGGGGGCCCTGGCATTGTCCGCGCCCGCCATGGCGCAGACCAAGTGGAACCTGCCGTCCGCCTATCCGGCCGACAACCTGCACTCGGAGAACCTCGCTTTGTTCGCCAAGGACGTGGAGGCGGCGAGCGGCGGCAAGCTGGTCATCACGCTCCACCCCAACGCCTCGCTGTTCAAGGCGCCGGAGATCAAGCGCGCGGTGCAGACCGGTCAGGCCCAGGCGGGCGAGGTGCTGATCTCGCTGCACGAGAACGAGGACCCGATCTTCGGCGTCGACGTGGTGCCGTTCCTCGCCACCTCCTTCGACGCATCGAGGAAGCTCTGGGCCGCCTCGCGCGCGGCGGTGGAGAAGAAGCTCGCCTCCCAGGGCATCAAGGTGCTCTACGCCATGCCCTGGCCGCCGCAGGGGCTGTTCTCCAAGACCGCGGTGGAGAAGGTGGAGGACCTGAAGGGCGCGAAATGGCGCGCCTACAATGCCGGCACCTCCCGCATCGGCGAGGCGGTGGGCGCCCAGGCCGTCACCGTGCAGCAGGCCGAGCTCGCCCAGGCGCTCGCCACCGGCACCGTGACCGCGCTCATCACCTCCTCGGCCACCGGCACGGACGTGAAGATCTGGGAGAGCATCCCCTATTTCTACGACATCCAGGCCTGGCTGCCGAAGAACGTGGTGTTCGTGAACCAGGCCGCCTTCGACGCCCTCGACAAGCCCACCCAGGAGGCGGTGCTGAAGGCGGCGGCCGCCGCCGAGGCGCGCGGCTGGACGCTCGCCGAGACCAAGACCAGGCAGTACATGGACCAGCTCTCGGCCAAGGGCATGAAGCTCGCCCCGCCGAGCCCGGAGCTGAAGGCCGGCTTCGAGAAGGTGGGCGCCACCCTCACCGAGGCCTGGCTCGCCAAGGCCGGCGACAGCGGCAAGGCGGTGATCGACGCCTACAAGAAGTAGGGTTGCGGCCGGGCAAAGCAGGCGGCGGCTGCGCCCGCCGCCTTGCCGATGCCCGCGCCTCACTGTGCGGCTGACGACGTGCGCTCGATGTCCTGATGCAGCCGTTCCAGCAGCTCGCGCGTGCCCTGCTCGCGGCCGGCCACGTCGTCGAAGCCTTCCAGATAGGCGCCCTGCTCGGTGAGCGTGAGGCGGGTGCCGCCCGGCGCCGGCTCCAGCAGCATCGTCACCAGCGACGAGGACATGGGCGTCCCCTCAAGACTCATGGAATAGGCGAAGATGATGCGCCGGTTCTCGTTCACGTCGAGATAGACGGTGTCGTTGCGGACCAGGGGGCCGCCCTTGAAGCGGAAGCTCGACCGCTCGAAGGCGCCGGCGCCGAAGCCGGGCTCGTAGGAGACCACCTCGAAGCCCTCGCCTTCCACCAGCCAGCGGCGCTTGGCGGAGGGGGAGGCGATGGCGGCGAACACCACCTCCGGCGCGCGCGGATAGGTCCGCTGGAGTGTGAAGGAGGCGTGGGTGACGGGGCGGGCCGCGGTTTGGGTCATGGGTTTTCTCCTGGGTCGGGGGCATCCTTGAGAGACGGCTCGGGCAATTCCGCGATGATGCCGCCGAGGCGGTCGAGGCGGTGCTCCCACAGTGCCCGGCGCTCGCCGATCCAGCGCTCCGCCTGCGCCAGCATGGCCGGCTCCACTTCGCAGGTGCGCACCCGCCCGGCCTTGCGGGAGCGGACGAGACCGCTGGCTTCGAGCACCTGCAGGTGCTGAAGAACCGAGGGCAGGGACATGGCGAGCGGCGCTGCCAGTTCGCTGACTGTCGCCGGACCGCGGCAGAGCCGCGCCACCATGGTGCGCCGGGTGCCATCGGCCAGCGCGTGGAACAGGCGATCGAGGGTGGCGGGCTCTTGGTTAAGCATATGCCTAAGTATAGAGGCGCGCCGAGTGGCGTCAAGAAAAGTTTGGCGAATGCCTAACTTTTCTGGCTGGCGACCGGCCCCGGCCGCTGTCAGGCTTGGCCGGTTTCGGCCGAGCGCCGTTGGATGCGGTAGGCGAGATCGGCCGGCAGGCCGCCGGAGGCGGCCTCCACATCGCGCGACAGGCGGGCGATCTCGCGCGTCTCGCCGGCACCGTCGGGCGTCGTTCCCAGAAGCGAGAACGTCGCCAGCGGCCGCTGCCCCAGGATCATGTCCTCCAGCCGCCGGAACGCGTCCGGGCGCCCGCGCGCCGCGGCGACGGCGTCGGCGATGGACGGCGGATCGAGAAAGGCCATCAGCTCCGGCACATCCTCCAGGAGGCCCGCGACCTTGTGCGTGTTGCTGGAGAGCGCGACGAAGGGGACGCCCGCCAGGACCGCGCAATAGACGCCGTGATGGCGGCCCGTGACCACCGCCGGCGCGGTCTTCATGGTCGCCGGGACATGGCGCCAGTGGGGGGCGATGTTGCCGCACATCAAAGGCAGGAAGAACGCCCGCAGCGGCTGCGGATGCCGCAGGAAGCGCAGGCTCGCCGCGCCGGTGTCCGCGTCGCGCTCATGGTGCCAGTCGGTCACCGGCACCTGGCCGGCGAGATCCAGGATCGGCTGCGGATCGAACTGCGCCTCGACGAAGGAATCGGGAATGACGCGCGGCCGCCGGCCGCGGGCCTCGAGCCAGCGGGCGGAACGGCTGTCGCGGACGACGATGTCGTCGATGGCGCGGAACACGTGGTCGAAGCCCTCGGTGCCTTCGAGCACGCAATTGACCAAAAGGGTCGCCTTGCGCAGCTTGTGCGCCGCCGCCAGCACGTTGAGGTATTCGGTACCGGCCGCGTGATGGATGGTTCCTTCCCCGTTAACCACCACGGCGTCGACGGCGTTCAGGCGCCGCATGAAGTCGTCGTCCGCCAGGACGCGCCGCAGGCCCCTTTTGGCATCGGCGTCGCGGAACCGGCCCACCTGGCCGATGAAATATCTCTGGGTCACATGATGTCCGGCGCGGCCCAGCATTCTCGCATGCGCATCCGAGACGCCCTGGCATCCCACGTGGCTCACGAGGCCGGTGTCGTTGAGAAGCATGATCTGCATGGTCTGGGTCTGATCCTCCGCGCGGAAAGCCGGGATCGCGCCGATCCGCCGGGGCGGCTCCGTCGCCCCGTTCCTGCCGCAAGGCGCACATTACCCCAGAGCCGGGTGCGCTCACATCGAATCGCCGCCGCGATTGCGTTGAACGACGGGTTCTTATCAATCGGCGGTTCGGCGCGCGAGAGGGCAGTCCATGCCGTCCGGCCGCAGGGCCGGGGCGCATCGGCCGGTCCCGGCATGCCGCGCGCGCCATGCGTCTTGCATTCGCCCGCATTAGCGGCAGACTGGCGGCGCATGTTGCGTTGCAGCGTCCGCGCGGCGGCCGGCGGTGCGTGCGATCCGGCCCGCTTGGGCCGGGATGGCGAGGATGGCGGCGTGAGCGTGAGTACTTCCATCGTCGCCGGGGCGCGCCTCGGCCTCGCCCGCCTGGCGCTGGGCATGCTGCTCGCCGCGCAGGCGCTGCTCGCGCTCATATCCGCGGCGACGCTGCTCGCGCCCTGGGTCTGGCAGGCGGACCTCCTCACCTTCTTCCGCCCCCATCTGCTTGCGGCGAGCCTCGCGATGCTGCTCCTCGCGCTCTGCACGCGCCATCGGCGCGCGATCCTCATCGCCGTCGCGGTGGCGCTGTTCAACCTCTGGCCGCTCGCGGTCGCGTCCGCGCCGTCCGCGCCGCCGTCCGCGCCCGGGGCGCCCACGGTGCGCATCATGTCGGCCAACCTGCTGAACCGGAATCCCCACAAGGAGGCGTTCCGGAAGACGGTGCAGGAGGTTCGCCCCGATATCCTGGTGGTCCAGGAGGACGTCTTCGCCTGGCCGATCGCGCTCGATCGCCTGGAGGGGTTCCCCTACAAGGCCTCGGACCTCGACGATCGCCTCGGCGCCATCGACGTGCTGAGCCGCCTGCCCATGAAGGTCACGCTGATCGGCGCCGGTCCCGGCGGCATGAAGGCGCGGCGGCGGCGGCCGGTGGCGGTGCGCGCCGAGATCCAGGTCGCGCCCGGCGATCCGCCGCTGGTGGTCTACGCCATCCACCCGCCCAGCCCGCGCCAACTGCGCTACTGGCACCGGCGGGCGGCCACCTTCGCGGAGATCGCGCGGCACATCCGGTCCGAGCCGGAGGGCACGCCCATCGTCGTGGCGGGGGACTGGAACACGCCGCCCTGGTCGCCGCAGTTCGCGACCTTCATGGGCGCGGCAAAGCTCGCTGCCGCCGAGGCGCTGCCCTGGCCGGCGGCGACGCGGGTGTTCTTCGTTCGCGGCCGCGAGCTGCCGCAGTGGCTCGGCGCGCCGGTGGACCGGCTGGCGGTGAAGGGCGGCGTCGGCACCGACGGCCAGCGCTCCGCGCCGGCCTTCGGCTCGGACCACCTGCCGATCTACGCCGACCTGACGCTCCGGTGATCGGCGCCGCGCGCTCTCATGGAGCGAGAGGGCGGTTCCCCGATCACGCCGTTTCAGTTTGATCGGATCGCGCTCTAGCGCACGTGGCGGCCAGTGAGGGCGAAGCAGAAGGCGTCAAGCATGTCCGCCTCCTCCACGTTCAGCGTGCCGTCGGCGCTCACCACCTTGAGGCCGGCGCGCAGCAGCGCCGAGATGGCGTCGTGCCCGCTCTCCATGAGGGTGTCGATGGCGGCCTCGACGGTCTGCTCGGTGGGACGCATGCGGGCGATGTAGCCGCTGAGGCGCTCCCGCTCGGCGCCCGAAAGGTCGACGCCCTTCTCGGCGCAGGCGCGGTCGCAGAAATAGCTCATCTCCTCGACCTCGGCGGCGTTCATCTCCTTGTCGGCGAGGGAGAGCGCCGCGAGCAGCGGCAGGCCGGCCTGGCGCACGATGGTGCGGATGCGCTCGAACCGCGCCTCCTCGGGATCGCCGAGCGTGACGTGGATCGCCTCCTTCGGCCAGACGAAGCCGAAGGTCTCGAAGAAGAAGCGCGCCAGCGGCTCGCGCCGCGCGCCGTCGAGGTCGGTGACGCCGGTGATGCGGTCCACGCGGAACGCGCGGGTGGCCTGCCGCTCGTGGCACTTGGCGATCAGGATCGGCACGCCCTCGGGATTGCGCTCCACCGCCCAGACCGAGATGCGCCGGTGGCTCGGATGGCCGGCATGGTCCACATAGTCTATGGCGAAGGACTGGCCGTCCGCCGCGTCGCGCTTCTGCTCCACCGGGCCGCCGGGCAGCTCGTCGTGGGGATCGTCCGCCGGCACGCCGATGCGATCGGCCCCGGCATAGGGCGGGGCTGCCTGGGCCCTCACCCGGTCGATGAAGAAGGTCTTGAGCGAGGAGATGGCGTTCATGGCGTCGCGTTCATGATATCGCGTTCATGGTGGCGCGCTCGCGGAGGGCGCGTTCCGGAAGTCTCTTGATAGCCGCCCGTTTCCCATTGATCCAGCCGGGCGGGTCCGCCGCGCGGCGATCGGCGGACCCGCCGGGGCGCGGCGTCCGCGGCCCCGTCAGTCGTCGAACACCTTGTCGGCCGCGGTGATGAGCCCCAGCTGCGGGTTGGCGGCGCAGAAGGCGCCGAGCTTCTCGGCATTCTTGACGAACTTGTCGGTGTCGATCACCGGCGGGTCGTCCTCGTCCCGGTAGTAGGCGTCGAGCCAGGTGAGGATGAGCGCGATCGTGTCCTTGTCGCTACTGACGAACTGCTGGCAGGTCATGGTGGACAGGTCCCACTTCTCCGCCGCAGCCGGGCTGAGCCCGGCGATGAGCACCGCCAGGGCGAAAAGATATCTCATGAGCGTTCCCCTAATGCCTCGCGCGGCGGTCCGGTCCGCCGTCGTGCCGGCATCATGCGCTTGAGCCGGGAGAAGCGCCACGGAAATAGGCGGTTATGGGAAGGGCGGCGCGATGCGGCAGGCTGGTGCTGCGAGAGAGGATTGAACTCTCGACCTCTCCCTTACCAAGGGAGTGCTCTACCACTGAGCTACCGCAGCGAACCGGTCCGGCCGGGCCGGGGGTCCGGGAGGGAAAACCATCCCTGCCCGAAAGGCGGGGCGGCGCGCCGTCCCGTCAGGCGGCCTCTCCTGCCACATGCGGGTGATGGGCGCAAGGGGCAGGTGGGGCCGCGCGCCCCTTTGTGCCCGCCATGAACAGGAGCGTGCGCGCGGCCGGCCGCCTAACCCGGCGCCCCGCGCGCAGGCGCCCCGGGACGCATCGGTTCGCGCGACCGCGCAGCGCCGGCCCTGCGCGCCGCGGTGCCCGGCGAACGGGCGCGATGCGCTTTAATTTTGCGCGTGCACAACGCTTGAGCGTCGGCGCGCGCCTTAGTAGCCTGATCGCAGGCGGTGGCGCCGGGCGGGGATCAGCATGGCTTCGGAGAAGACGCGCAAGGAAACCATCGGCGCCGTGCGGCGTTCGTTCGCCCCCTGGAGCGATCCCACCAAGACGCCGCTGATCCGGTTCGAGAACGTGGTGAAGCGCTTCGGCGACTTCACCGCCGTCAACGACGTCACCCTGGACATCTACGAGCGCGAGTTCTTCGCGCTGCTCGGCCCCTCGGGCTGCGGCAAGACCACGCTGATGCGCATGCTCGCCGGCTTCGACGAGCCGACCACCGGGCGCGTCACCCTCGCCGGGCAGGACCTGTCCGGCGTGCCGCCCTACCGGCGGCCGGTGAACATGATGTTCCAGTCCTACGCCCTGTTCCCGCACATGAGCGTCGCCGACAACATCGCCTTCGGCCTCAAGCAGGACAAGATGCCGAAGGCCGACATCGACGCCCGCGTCGAGGAGATGCTGAAGCTCGTCAAGCTCACCTCGTTCGCCAAGAGGAAGCCGCACCAGCTTTCCGGCGGCCAGCGCCAGCGCGTGGCGCTCGCCCGCTCGCTCGCCAAGCGCCCGAAGGTGCTGCTGCTCGACGAGCCGCTCGGCGCGCTCGACAAGAAGCTGCGCGAGGAGACCCAGTTCGAGCTCATGGACCTGCAGATGGAGCTCGGCATGACCTTCCTGATCGTCACCCACGACCAGGAGGAGGCCATGACCGTGGCCGACCGCATCGCGGTCATGAACCAGGGCGTGCTGGTGCAGGTGGCGACCCCGGCGGAGATCTACGAGCAGCCGGCCACGCGCTACGTGGCGGACTTCATCGGCGACGTGAACCTGATCGCGTGCAAGGTCACCTCCTGCCAGGGCGACCAGGCGATCCTGACGACGCCCATCACCTCGACCCCCATCCACGTGACCCAGCAGGTGGAGGCGGCCTCGGGAGACGAGGCCTGGGTGGCGATCCGCCCCGAGAAGCTGCGCATCACCCTCGACCAGCCGCCGGACATCACCGAGAACTGCTTCGAGGGCAGCATCTGGGACATCGGCTATCTCGGCGACCTCTCCATCTACCATGTGGAGCTGCCCTGCGGCACGCGCATCAAGGTGTCCCAGCCCAACCTCTCGCGCGTGGTGCAGCGCCCCATCTCCTGGGAAGACAAGGTGTGGGTGACGTTCGCGCCCCATGCCGGCGTCGTCCTGACACGCTGAGGGGAGGCGGGAATGGCGCTCGCGAGCGAGAAAGGCTGGGGGCGGACGTTCGTGGTCGCGCTGCCCTATCTGTGGCTGCTGGCGCTGTTCCTCGCGCCGTTCCTCATCGTCTTCAAGATCTCGCTCTCGCAGGACGTGGTGGCGCAGCCGCCCTACACGCCGCTGCTCGACCTCTCGGCGGGATGGGAGGGCATCCGCAGCTTCCTGTCCCAGCTCTCCTTCGACAACTACTTCTATGTGCTCGACTTCTCGAACGAGTTCCTGCAGGCCTACGGGTCCAGCCTCGTCATCGCTGCGATCTCGACGCTGCTGCTGCTCGCCGCCGGCTACCCGATCGCCTACGGCATGGCGCGCGCGCCGCGCGCGCTCCAGCCGACGCTGCTGATGCTGGTGATCCTGCCGTTCTGGACCTCGTTCCTGATCCGCGTCTACGCCTGGATCGGCATCCTCTCTCCGGAGGGCCTCCTGAACCAGGCGCTGATGGGCATCGGTCTGATCGAGGACCCGCTGGAGATCCTCAACACCGACCTCGCGGTCTATATCGGCATCGTCTACTCCTACCTGCCCTTCATGGTGCTGCCGCTCTATTCGGCGCTGGAGAAGATGGACATGACGCTGCTGGAGGCGGCCGAGGACCTCGGCTGCCCGCCCTGGAAGGCGTTCTGGACCATCACCTTCCCGCTCTCGCTGCCGGGCGTCGCCGCCGGCTCGCTCTTGTGCTTCATCCCGGCGGTGGGCGAGTTCGTGATCCCGGACCTGCTCGGCGGCTCCGACACGCTGATGATCGGCAAGTCGCTGTGGACCGAGTTCACGGTGAACCGCTCCTGGACCGTGTCGTCGGCGGTGGCGGTGCTGCTGCTGCTGGTGCTGGTGGTGCCCATCGTCATCTACCAGAACATCCAGCAGCGCGAGCTGGAGGCGGGCAAATGAGCGGGCCGGCCGTCTATCGCGAACCGGCGACGGTGGCCTCTCACCCGATCCCTCTCCCCGCCGGGGAGAGGGGGGAAGCCGCGCCCGGCCCAGTGGCGGCGCGGGCACTGATCCGGGAGGCGGGCAAATGAGGCGCGGGCTCACCTGGTTCAACGTCAGCTCGATCGCGCTGGGGTTCGCCTTCCTCTACATCCCGATCCTGCTGCTGGTGATCTACTCCTTCAACGATTCGCGCCTGGTCACGGTGTGGGGCGGCTTCTCCACGCGCTGGTACTGGTCGCTGCTGGAGAACGAGCAGCTGCTCGACGCCGCCTGGGTGACGCTGCGCGTCGCCTTCGTCTCCGCCCTCGTCGCCACCGTGCTCGGCACCATGGCGGCCCTGGCGCTCACCCGCTACGGGCGGTTTAGGGGGCGGACCCTGTTCTCGGGCATGATCTACGCCCCCCTCGTCATGCCCGAGGTCATCACCGGCCTGTCGCTGCTGCTGCTGTTCGTGGCGGTGGACTTCGACCGCGGCTTCTGGACCGTGACGCTCGCCCACATCACCTTCACCATGTGCTTCGTGGCGGTGGTGGTGCAGTCGCGGCTCGTCACCTTCGACATGACGCTGGAGGAGGCGGCCCTCGACCTCGGCTCGCCGCCGCTCAAGACCTTCTTCACCATCACCCTGCCGCTGATCCTGCCGGCGGTGATCTCCGGCTTCATGCTGGCCTTCACGCTGTCGCTGGACGACCTCGTGATCGCGAGCTTCACCACCGGCCCGGGCGCCACCACCTTGCCGATGCGCATCTATTCCCAGGTGCGCCTGGGCGTGACGCCGGAGATCAACGCGGTCTGCACCATCCTGATCGCCATCGTCACCGTGGTGGTGATCGTCGCCTCCGTGGTCACCAAGCGGGCCGAGAGCCAGCGCCAGGCGGAAGAGCGCGCGGCGATGAAGGGCTGAGGAGCGGGATCGCCCGCGCCCGGCCGCGCGTCCCGCGGCGTCCCATCCTGCGTCATTCCATAAAAAAGAGCCGGCGCGGATTCCGCGCCGGCTCCCCGAGTTCCAGGCGTGCCGGACCGGTCAGTGGGCCATCAGCACCGGGGCGGTCATGGAGGCGAGGATATCCCGCGTCACGCCGCCGAGCACCAGCTCGCGCAGGCGCGAATGGCCGTAGCCGCCCATCACCACCAGGTCGGCGCCGCGGTCCGAGATCTCGTTGAGGATGGCGGACGAGACCGATTCGCCCGCGCCGACCGGCAGCGTGCGCACCTTGGCGGCGAGATTGTGCCGGGCCAGGTGGCGCACCACCTCCGGGCCTTCCTCGTCGGTGACGTCGCCGTTGGCATGGACCACGCGCAGCACCTCGACGCTCGTCGCCCGGTGCAGCAGCGGCAGCGCCTCGGCGAGCGCCCGCGCGCAGGCGCGGCCGCCATCCCACGCCACCACCACGCGCTCCACGGCGAACGGAGTCTTCTGCACGTAGGGCACCATCAGCACCGCGCGGCCGGACTCCATGAGCACGGTCTCGGCGATCACCTCCTCCGGCCCCGGAAGATCGGGATTGGGCTGGGCGACCACGGTGAGGTCGTAGAGCCGCGCCATGTGGGCGAAGCTGCCCGCCGCCACGCCGAGCGAGGCGGAGAGCGAGCGCGCCTCGAACGTGACGCCGGCCTCGGCGGCGATGGCCTTGAACCGCGCCGTCGCCTTGTCGGCCGCCGCCTGGTTCTCGGTCAACTGCGCGTCGATGAAGTCGGTCGGCAGCGCGCCCATGTAGAAGGGCGGCACGTCGATCTCGTAGGCGATGGACAGGCCCGTCATGTGGGCGCCGAAATAGGCGGCGAGGCTCGCCGCGAACTCGCACGCGCTGTCCTTCTCCACGCCCTGGGCCAGATTGACCAGAATGTCCCGGATCATGCGTTTCATCCCCCTCCGCCGCTTCGGCGCCGCGACCATACCCTATTCGCGCCGAAAATCCGCGCGCTTGATGTAGCTCAACAGGGCCTGGAGATGAAGACGCGGTCGCCTTGGGGGGAAGGCGACCGCGCCGGATGTGCGATCAGTTGGGGGGCATTGACCGCGACAGACAGATAACGGCCGGGTCGCCCATCGGTTCCGCGGCCGGAGAAAAAATCTCGCTGCCCCAGAGGAACTTCCATGCTACCGCAATCCGTCTTTCGTGCAGCCCGGGCGGCGGGCCGCAGAACGAGTGTGCCATGACGCCCGACCTCAGCATTGTTGTGCCGCTCTACAATGAGGCCAAGGGCCTCCAGACGTTCCACGACCGGCTGCTGCGCGCGGCGGAGGCCGAGGCGAACGCCCGCGGGCTGAGGATGGAGATCGTCTACGTGGACGACGGCAGCCGCGACGGCAGCGCGCGCCTCGCGGCGGGCCTTCCCGCCGGCATGCTGGATGTCCAGGTCGTCGCGCTGTCGCGCAATTTCGGCAAGGAGGCGGCGCTCGCCGCCGGCCTCGACCACGCCCGCGCCGACGCGGTCATGTTCATGGACGGGGACGGCCAGCATCCGCCCGAGATGATCTCGACCTTCCTGCGCCTGTGGAAGGACGAGGGCTACGACGTGCCCTACGCGGTGAAGGCGGACCGCCTCGACGAGCCCCTGAGCCGGCGGCTGTTCGTCAGGAGCTTCTACTGGCTCCTGAATTTCGGCGCCTCCACGGCCATTCCCGAGGATGCGGCCGACTTCCGCCTGCTGTCGCCCCGGGCCACCGCCGCGCTGCGGCGGATGCCCGAGCGCAACCGCTTCTTCAAGGGCCTGTCGAGCTGGGTCGGCTACCGCCAGGTGGCGGTGCCGTACCGGCCGGCCGCGCGCTCCCACGGCAAGACCTCGTTCAGCCTGCTGCGGCTGCTGGGCCTGTCCATGGAGGGCCTGACCTCGTTCTCGCCGGCGCCGCTGCGCCTCGCCGGCCTGTTCGGCGCCGCGATCGCCGGCCTCGCCTTGATCTTCGGCCTGTCGATCGTCGTCGAGCGCTTCGTCTGGGGCATCCCCGTGCCGGGCTATCCGTCGGTGGTGGTGGGGCTGATGGTGATCGGCGGCGCCCAGCTCCTGGTGATGGGCGTGATGGGCGAGTACATGGCGCGGATCCTGTCCGAGATCAAAGGCCGGCCGGTCTATTTCGTCGCCGACCACATGCTGAGCCACGGCACCGGCGCGCACGGCCACGGCGGCGAGGGCGAGGCCGGGCACGACGGCGCCGGCGGCCATCCCCACGCCCATCCGCATCCGGCGGCGGCGCCCGCCGCGCCCACGGCGGGGGAGGACCGGTGAAGCGCGTCGTCCTGTGCGCGGACGACTACGCCATCGCCCCCGGCGTCAGCCGCGGCATCCGCGAGCTGGTGGCGCTCGGCCGCCTGAACGCCACCTCGGTCATGACCGTGTTCGAGGGCCTGCCGGAGGCGGCGCCTGCGCTCGATGCCGCCTGTGCCGGCCGCGCGGTCAGCATCGGCCTGCATGTGACCCTGACCGGAGGCTTTGCGCCGCTCACCGCACCGGCGGCGCGCTTTCCGACCCTATCCGGGCGGCTGATCGAATTCCTGACCGGACGGCTCGATCGCGCGGCGCTCGCCGCCGAGGTCGAGGCCCAGTTCGCCACCTTCCAGGCCGTCTTCGGCCGGCCGCCCGACCATGTGGACGGACACCAGCACGTCCACGTTCTGCCGGGGGTGCGCGACGTGGTGATCGCGGCTGCGGCGCGGCATGCGCCCGGCGCCTGGCTGCGCGATGTCCGGCCGGCCGCGCCCGGGCTCGACGGGCCGGGGCTCAAGGCGCGCCTCATCGGCGCGTTCGGCGCCGGATTCCCCGCCGCCGCCGCGCGCGCTCGCCTGCGCACGTCGGGACGCTTCGCGGGCGCGTATGACTTCTCCGCCGGCTCCGACTTCGCAGCATTGCTGCGCCGCTTCCTTGCCGGGCTGCCCGAAGGCGGGCTTGCCATGGTCCATCCCGGCCATGTGGATGCGACGCTCGCCGCCCGCGATCCGGTCACCGACCAGCGCGCGCGCGAATATGCCGTGCTCGCCTCGGATGCGTTTCCCGGCCTGCTCGCGTCCGCCGGCGTGCGTCTTTTCTGACCGCAGGCGCCCGCTGCCCCATCGTCAGCTGCGACTTCGCCGTTGCAGCCGGCATCGGCTCGGCTCCAGAATAGGGAATGCGGCCTGACCTGATGCCCCTGTCCCGCCGAACGGCGGGCCTCCCTGGCGGCCCGCGCCCCCGTCGGCGGGAGGCGCGGCGGTGAGGCTCGACTGGCGCGAAATCGGCACCTGGATCTGGCGCGGGCTGGGCGGGGCGCTGGCCGTGGGCGGCATGGAGATCGCCGCCGATCTCGGCGAGACGCCGCTCGCTCTGGTGCCGTTCGCCACCTCCATCGTCGTCGTCATGGGCATGCCGGAGGCGAGCCCGGCCCAGCCGCGGGCGCTGGTGGGCGGCCACCTCGTGTCGGCGTCGTGCGGGCTCCTCCTGCTGTGGCTGTTCGGCCCGTCGCAGGTGGTGGCGGCGGCGGCGGTGGGGGTCGCCATGGTGGCCATGCGCCTGACCGGCACCATGCACCCGCCGGCCGCCATCAACCCGATCATCATCGTCATCGAGCAGCTGCCGGCGACCTTCCTGCTGGTGCCGATCGGCCTCGGCGCGGCGCTGCTCGCGCTGTTCGCCTTCGTCTGGCACAATCTGGGACAGCGGGGTGCGTGGCCGCGCCGCTGGAGCTGACCGGCCTCACTCCCGCCGCACGCGCTGATCCCAGCCGCCGATGTCCTCCGGCGCGTCGGACGGCGGCGGAATCTGGCCGGCGAGGCGCAGCGTGCGCTCCAGCAGCTGCTCGTAGATCGGCTTGCCGCCCAGCGCCTCGGCGACCAGGTTCGCGAACAGGCAGGTGAAGATCACCGGCAGCAGCAGCGCGTAGGCGCCGGTGAGCTCCGCCACCAGCACCATGCCCACCAGCGGCGCCCGCACGGTGGCCGAGAACAGGCCCCCCATCGCCGCGACCGCGAAGGCGGCGGTGGCCTCGGGCGGCAGCGCGAACGCCATGCCGAGCAGCGTGCCGAACAGGACCCCGACGGCGGTGGCAAGCGCGAGGATGGGCGCGAAGATGCCGCCGGGAATGCCGGTGGAATAGCTCGCCATGGTCATGACGAAGCGGATGGCGACGATGCCGGCCAGCGTGAGCGCGGGCAGGTTCTGCCCGGCAAGGGCGACGGCGAGCTGCTCGCCGCCGCCCGTGGCCTCCGGCCGCAGCAGCAGCAGCGGGCCGACCGCCGCGCCCACCACCAGCGGCACCAGATAGGGCGAGACCTTGAGGCCCACCGCGCGCGCGCCGTCGAGGGCGAGGATCAGGCAGCGGTTGAAGGCCACCCCGACAAAGCCGAGAATCGCGCCGAGGGCGATGAAGGCGGGCAGCAGCGCCAGCGGCATCTCCGGCACGTCGAGCCGGAGGTCGGGGCCGGTGCCGCCGATCAGCTCGGTCGCCACCGCGCTCGCGGCCGCGCACAGGATGACGGCGCTGTAGGTGCGGAAGCCGTAGGGGAACTGCCGGCGCGTCTCCTCGATCACGAACAGGATGGCGGCGAGCGGGGCGTTGAAGGCGGCGGCGAGGCCCGCCGCGCCGCCGGCGGCGAGCAGGCCGCGCATGTCGCGCGTGCCGAGGCCGGCGGCGTCGGACACCGCCTTGGCGACGGAGGCGCCCATATGGATGGTGGGGCCCTCGCGCCCCGCCACCAGGCCCGAGCCGAGGGCGAGGATGCCGCCGACGAACTTGACCGGGAGAATGCGCTTCCAGCGCACCGGCCGCAGGCCTTCGAGCGCGCCCTCGATCTCCTGCACGCCCGACCCCGCGGCCTCCGGCGCGAGGAAGCGCACCAGCGCGACGGAGAGCACCACCATGACGGCCGAGCCGGCGGAAAGGGCGGCGAGCCGCGCAGGCCCTGCAAGCACGCCGTCGAGCAGCGTGTGCCAGCGCGCGGCATCCTCGACGGCGATGTGGAACAGGGCGCCGACCACCCCGGCGATCACGCCCACCAGCGCGGCGAGGGTGTAGTAGGCCCAATCGCGCGGGGCGCGGGGCGCGCCGATCGTCTCTTCCGCCAATGATCCGTCGCTCCGGGCAGGATGGCGCCGGCCGGAGCGCGGCGCGTTCCTGCGTGCTTACCGGAGGATGGTGCGGCGCCGCAAGCGCGGCGCCGGCCTCAGGCCGAGCGGAGCACCGGCGGACCCGCCGGCCGCAGCACCCGCGGCGCCTCCGGGCCGTGCAGGTGGAGCACCCGGTCGTGCAGGGGCACCAGCGTGGAGCGGTGGCCGATGGAGATCACGGTGGCCTCGGGCAGGCGCGCCTTGAGCAGGCCGTACACCTCCTCTTCGGCGGCCTCGTCGAGCCCCGACGTCGCCTCGTCCAGAAGCAGCACGTCCGGCTGCTGGAGCAGCGCCCGTGCGACCGCGAGACGCTGCTGCTCGCCGAGCGAGAGCTCGTGCGGCCATTGCGCCTCCTCGCCGAGCCGGATGGCGAGCCCCTGAAGGCCCACGGCGCCGAGGACCTGCTCCAGGTCGGCGCGGGCGATGCTCTGCGGCGGCGCCGGATAGGTCAGGGCGGCGTCGAGCCGGCCCGAGGGGATGTACGGCTTCTGCGGCAGCACCAGCAGCCGGTGATGCGCGTGGCGCGCGATCTCGCCGCTGCCGTGGGGCCAGATGCCGGCGATGGCGCGCAGCAGCGTGGTCTTGCCGGCGCCGGAAGGGCCGGTGACGAGAACCCGTTCGCCCGGCGCCAGGCTGATGCCGTCGACCTCCATGAGCGGGGCGCCGGAGGGCAGGCGCACGTCGAGCCCCGACAAGGCGAGCGCGCCGTCGGCGCCCGGCGCGGACGCGAACGCCGGCTCGGCGGCGCGCGCCACTGCCATGGCGCGCTCGAAGCCGGTGAGGCGCTGGACCACCGAGGCCCATTCGGCGAGCTCCACATAGCTCGACACGAAGAAGGAGAAGGCGCCCTGCACCGATCCGAAGGCGGAGCCGGTCTGCATCAGCTGGCCGAGCTGGATGCCGCCGGAGAAGTAGCGCGGCGCCACCACCACGTAGGGAAAGATGTTGGAGATCTGGTTGTAGCCGGCGGTGAACCAGGTGAGCCGCTTCTGCGCCCGCATGATCTCGAAGAAGTTGCCCCAGACCCGGGCGAAGCGGCTCGACAGGCGCCGCTCCTCCGCCGGCCCGCCGTCGAGCAGCGCGATCTGCTCGCCGTTCTCGCGCACCCGCACCAGATCGACGCGGAAGTCGGCCTCGTAGCGCTGCTGCTCGAAATTGAGGCGCACCAGGGGCCGGCCGATCACATGGGCGAGGAGGGTGCCGGCGGCGGAGTAGAGCAGCGCGGCGAAGAACAGGTAGCCGGGAATGTTCACCTCGTGCCCGAACAGGCTGACCGCCAGCGAGCCGGACAGGCTCCACAGGATGACCGAGAACGAGACCAGCGAAACCGTGGCGCCCAGCAGGCCGACGCCGACGGAGATGGTGCGGCTGACGAACAGCTGCACGTCCTCGGCGATGCGCTGGTCGGGATTGTCGGCGACGTCGCCCTTGAGGCGCAGGCGGTAGTGCACGTCGTCCGAGAGCCAGGCATCGAGATAGCGCTGGGTCAGCCAGCGGCGCCAGCGGATCACCAGCCATTGCTTCAGGTAGATCTGGTAGACGGCGACGACGATGGCGCCGGCGGCGATGGCGCAGAACACCAGAAGCTGGGTGCGGAAGGCGGCGAGGTCCTTGTCCTGGATCGCATTGTAGAAGGCGACGTTCCACTCGTTGAGCAGCACGGTGGCGTAGACCCAGGCGAGCTCCAGCGCCACCACGGCGCCGAGCAGGCCCAGCGCGACGGCGCGCTCCTCGCTGCGGAAGTAGGGCAAGGCGAGACGGCGCACGTCGCCGAGGAGGTGAAGGAGCTTGCGCACGGGGCCGTCTCCGGTGGGTCTTGTCGCGGCTTCGGGAGCCGAAGCCTTGCCGGCAAGACCATGTCCGCACGATGGCCGTCGCATGAAACATTGGAAAGGTTTCGCAGCCCTGCCCCAAGGTTAGGCTGCGCGCATCACGCTTTAATTCTTTGCGCGCGCAGGCACTGCGGCGCCCGGCTTCGCCTCGGCCGGGTCGACCGCGCGGTGCGCCATGGCGTCCGCCGGGTAGGGGGCGAGGAGGTCGCGCGGGTCGGGGTCGCCGAGGTAGCGGGGAATGTCGGCGCTGTGGAGGATGACGGGCATGCGCGCGTGCAGCTCGGCCATCACCGGGTTGGCGGCGCAGGTGACAAGCGTGAAGGTGCGCAGCCATTCGCCGGAGGCCGGGTCCTTCCAGCCCTCCCACAGGCCGGCCAGCGCCATGCCGGCGCCGCCGCGGAGAAAGATGAAGTGGGGCACCTTGCCGCCCGGGCCTGGCGTCCATTCATAGAAGCCCTCCGCCGGCACCACGCAGCGCCGCCGCCGGTGCCAGGCGCCACGGAAGGACGGCTTCTCGGCGATCGTCTCGGCGCGGGCATTGATGAGCCGCGCGGCGCCGCGCGTGTCCCGCGACCAGACCGGGACCAGGCCCCAGCGCAGCAGCGACAGGCGGAGATCGCCGGCCTCGGGATGGCGGCGCAGCACCAGCGCGTCGTCCGTGGGCGCCACGGTCCAGCGGGCGGGCGCGTTGGGCAGCGGCACGTCGAGGCCGACGCCGTAGCGCTCCGCATAGGCGCGCGGCGAGAGGTTCTGGACGAAGCGCGAGCACATGGCGCGGATCGGCTCAGGCCGGACGCTCGGACGCGCTCACGCCGCGATCCGGAACCGCCCGTTGATGGAAGGGAGGCCATCGGTCGCCACCCGTCCCTGGGCCACCAGATGCTCCAGGTGGGCCAGAACCGTGAGCGAGGCGGCGCCCGTGAGGCGCGGGTCGAGGCCGATATAGATGCCGCGCACCAGCTCCGGAATGGTCGAGGCATCGCGGTCGAGCGCCCGCAGGATCGCCGCCTCGCGCGCATGGCGGTGATCGAGAAAGTCCCGCACATGGGCCGGCGCGTCGCGCACCGGGCCGCCGTGGCCGGGCAGATAGACCTTCTCGGTGCGCGCGGCGAGGCGCTCCAGCGAGGCGATGTAGTCGCCCATGGAGCCGTCCGGCGGCGCGACGATGGAGGTGGCCCACGCCATCACGTGGTCGCCGGAGAAGACGAGGTCCTCCTCCTTCAGCGCGAAGGCGGTGTGGTTCGCGGTGTGGCCGGGCGTGGCGACGGCGGTGAGCGTCCAGCCTGCGCCGGAAAGGGTCTCGCCGTCGCCGATGGCGATGTCGGGGCGGAAGTCCATGTCGGCGCTGGCGTCGAGCCGCGCCCCCTCGCCGACCTCGATGGCGCGCGAGGGCCGGTGTGGCCCTTCCGCAACGGTAATGGCCCCCGTGGCGGCGATGACCGCCGGGCAGGCGGGGGAGTGGTCGCGGTGCGTGTGGGTGATGAAGACGTGGGAGACCGTCTCGCCGCGCACCGCATCGAGCACGGCGGCGACATGGGCCGGGTCGTCGGGGCCCGGATCGAGGATCGCCACCGTCCCGCGGCCGACGATGTAGGTGCAGGTGCCGGTGAAGGTGAAGGGCGACGGGTTCGGCGCGACGATGCGGCGGACCAGGGGCGAGACCTCGACGACCCGGCCTGAGGGGGCGTCGAAGCTGCGGTCGAAGGTGATGTCCTCGCTCATGGGATCCCGGACGAGAGCGTTGAGGCAGGGGGCACGCAGCCAGGAGAGCCGGCGCCGGCGGCCATGCCCGTCGCCACGGCTTTCAAGTCCCTAGGCTGGGCCAGATCGGGGCGGAAGGAAAGGCGGAAGAAGCGCGCGCCGGGACAAGACGGGCGCCGCGACAAAGAAAAACCCGCTGCCTTGCGGCAGCGGGTCTCGAACGAAGCGTGGCTTCGATCAGAACTTGTAGTTCACACCGGCCTTGAAGGTGTGGAACTTGGTGTCGTTGCTGATGGCCAGCGGGAAGCCCGGAGGCACGATGCCGGTCAGGTCGAGCGTGTTGTCGCCGAGGTCGACGTACAGGTACTCGGCCTTGAACGTCCAGTGGTTGGTGATGGCGAACTCGCCGCCGGCACCGAGGGTCCAGCCCCAGCTGGTGGAGCTGTCGGAGAACACCGGCACGCCGATGAAGGTCACGTCGGTGCCGCTCTTGCCGTAGGCGATACCACCGGTGATGTAGGGCAGGAACCGATCGATCGCGTAGCCGAGGCGGGCGCGGATGGTGCCGAAGTAGTCGACCGAGGAGCCGGCGCTGACGATCGGCAGACCCATGAAGGAGGCCGACAGATTGCCGGAGATGTCCGACCACTGCAGGTCGGTCTCGATGCCGAGCACGACGTTGTTCGAGAACTGGTAGTTGTAGCCGATCTGACCGCCGACGAAGAAGCCGGAGGTGTTCAGGCTGGCAGAGGCGGTGAGCGGCGGGATGACGCCGGCGAAGGAGGCGTCATAGGTGACCGAGTCACCGCCGTAGCCGACGTTGGCACCGATGTAGAAACCGGTCCAGGAGAACACCGGCACGGCAACCGCCTTGACCGGATACTTCGTCGCCAGATCAGCCGCCGCGGCCGGAGCCGAGAGCGCCGCCAGCGCGACAGTGGCGAGAAGGAACCGCTTCATGAGAAACCCCCTTAAGCTTGGGTAACTGTCTTATGATCTGCACTCGCCAGCCATGCACGCCAAACGAGTCGCGTCGTCCAGTGCTCTCTGTCTAGCAGGGGGCGGGGGAAAAAGCCGTATCTTTCCTGCCACACTTGCAACCAAAACGCGGCGGCTCCAGCCGTTGAAAACTCACCAAAATACCTCACTTAAGCGAGGTTTTTCCAGGTGCTTCCGCCGCTACCGCCGCAATTGGTCGAGGGGCTGCGGGAGCGCGGGCGGCGACCCCATGCTCGCCAAAGGGTTGTGGGGAGCCGGCTCGAATCGGCCCGCGAGCAGGCCCGGCTCGGCGGCGGGCTCCCGCGCCCGTCCGCCGCCCCCGTCCCGCCATGCGCCTTTCGTCGGCAGGACCTGCCGCCCACGGGCGGCGGCGACGTGTCGGTCCCGGCGGCGCAAGCCGTTTTCAGCTTCGGTTCATACGCCCCGGCCTATGGTCGAGCGAACAGGTGGCCGTGTTCCGGCGGGAGGAAAGAAGATGCGACGACAGCCGTCAGGCACGAGGCGCATGGGCGCATCGGCGGCATTGGCCCTGGTGCTTTGCGCATGGGGTCCGGCTTCGGCCGTGGCCCAGTCCCGCCCGTACACGCCGTCCATGAGCTGCGGCGCGGTGGCGGCGCTGGTCCGGGCCAGGGGCGCGGTGCTCCTGTCCACCAGCCCGACGACCTTCGATCGCTACGTGAGCGCGGCCAACTACTGCTCGGTCGGCGAGGTGCTCAAGAACCAGTGGGTGCCGACGCGCGACAATCCGCAATGCTTCATCGGCTACACCTGCTTCGTGCCGTCGCGGGACAACTGGGTGCCGTGAGCCGGAAAGGGGCGCGGCCCCCTGCCGCCCGGCCGCGCAGTCCCGCCGGGCCGCGCAGGCGCCGCTTTGGCGGAACATTGATAAAGCCGCCGCGAATACTTTGACCTTACGTTAACAACTTGCGGGCGGCTCGGGCGCGCCGGGGCATTCGGGGCGAAAATTCGCCGGTCGGCGATCCCGGGCAGGTAGTCCCTTATAGGCCGGAACGCTTTTGCAGGCTTCCTCGCTCCACCGCTCTTGCGCCGGCCCTGAGCCGCACCATGTCATGCCTGCCTGCGCTCGGGTTGTGTTCGGTCGTTCCTTCTAGAACAGGATGCGGCCGGCGATCAGGGCGAAGGCGAGGGCGAGGCACCCGGATCACGCCGATCCGGACGGCGATTCGCCTTTAAGCGTCGGGAAAGACGCGGTCTTGCGGAACGTTCAGCCGCGAGTCCGCACGTTCCTTTCGGGCTCGGGGGCCAGTGTGCGCCGGAGGCGCGAGGAAGGTACCCCATGACAAAGACCATTCTGATGCTGGGCGCGGCCCTCATGCTGACAGGCGCCGGGGCGGCTCACGCCGCCGGCGTCGGCAGCCATGCCGGAGGTCCGGTTCCCGCGGCACTGATGACCCGCAGCCTCGACTGCGCCCAGGCGGCGCAGGCGGTGCGGCAGATGGGCGCCGTGCGGCTGGCGACGTCGGCCTTGGACCGCGACATCTATGTCAGCAGCAATGCCTACTGCGCCTACGACCAGGACCTGAGGCCGGAGTGGGTGCCCACCCGGGATACGTCCAGGTGCTTCGTGGGCTACACCTGCGCCGATCAGTACCGCGATTCCGGCGACGGCCAGTGAAGGGCGGATGCGCGCGCGGGACCTGAAGGTGGACGCCGGGATGGTCTCTGGCCCGGTGCCCCGCGTATATGAAGTCCGCACGGGGCGCCGCGGCGCCCCGTGCGGACGGTGTCGTCGGCCATGCGGCCACCAAGAAGGAGGGCGCCCATGACGGGACGGATTTGGGCATTGAGCGCGTGGGTCGCGGGCGCGACATTGCTTCTGGCGGCGGGCGCCGGGGCGGAGGAAGCGATCACGAAGAGCTCCAGCCTGACCTGCGCCCAGGCGGCGCAGCTGGTGCAGACGCGGGGCGCGGTGGTGATGGCGACCTCGCCCACGCTCTACGACCGCTATGTGCGCGACCAGAGGTTCTGCCTCTACGACCAGCAGCTGCGGCCCGAATGGGTGCCCACCCGCGACGTGAAGCAGTGCTATGTGGGCTTCACCTGCTTCGAGCCGTTCCGCGGCGGCGGCCGCGACTGACGGACGCGCAAGGCGGCCCCCCGGAACGGTCGAGCCGAGCCTTCGGTGCCGCCGACAGACCGCGTCGTCCCATCGCCGGGCGCGCGCGGGTGGCCGCAGGCCTGCCGCGCGCCTGCTCAGGCGATGCCGCGCTCCTTGAGCACGCCCTCGATCTCCTCCAGCACCACCGGGTCGTCGATGGTGGCCGGCATGGACCAGGCGTCGTGGTCGGCGATCTTCTTCATGGTGCCGCGCAGGATCTTGCCCGAGCGCGTCTTGGGCAGGCGGTTGACGGTGATGGCGAGCTTGAAGGCCGCCACCGGGCCGATGCGGTCGCGCACCAGGCCGATCAGCTCCTTCTCGATCACGTCCGGCGCCCGGCGCTCGCCCGCCTTCAGCACCACGAAGCCGCACGGCACCTCGCCCTTCAGCTCGTCCTTGACGCCGATCACCGCGCATTCCGCGACGTCGGGATGGGAGGCGATGACCTCCTCCATGCCGCCGGTGGAGAGGCGGTGGCCGGCGACGTTGATGATGTCGTCGGTGCGGCCCATGACGAACACGTAGCCGTCGTCGTCCATGAAGCCGGCATCCGCGGTCTTGTAGTAGCCGGGATAGTCGGCGAGGTAGCTCTCCCTGAAGCGCTCGTCCTGCTGCCACAGCGTCGGCAGGCAGCCGGGCGGCAGAGGCAGCTTGACGACGATCGAGCCCATGGTGCCGGCCGGCACCGGCTTTGCCGCCTCGTCGACGATCTGCACGTCGTAGCCGGGCATGGGCGCGGTGGGCGAGCCGAGCTTCACCGGCAGCAGGCCGAGGCCCACCGGGTTGGCGGCGATGGCCCAGCCGGTCTCGGTCTGCCACCAATGGTCCACCACCGGCACGCCGAGCTTCTCCTCGGCCCATTTCACCGTGTCCGGGTCGGCGCGCTCGCCGGCGAGGAACAGGGTGCGGAAGCGGGACATGTCCCGGCCCTGCTTCAGGGTGCAGTCCGGGTCCTCCTTCTTGATGGCGCGCAAAGCGGTGGGGGCGGTGAACAGCGCCACCACCCCGTGCTCCTCGATCACGCGCCAGAAGGCGCCGGGATCGGGCGTGCCCACCGGCTTGCCCTCGTAGACGATGGAGGTGCAGCCCATGAGCAGCGGCGCGTAGACGATGTAGGAATGGCCCACCACCCAGCCGATGTCGGAGGCCGCCCAGAACACCTCGCCGGGCGCGATGCCGTAGAGGTTCTCCATGCTCCAGCGCAGCGCCACCATGTGGCCGCCGGTGTCGCGCACCACGCCCTTGGGCTTGCCGGTGGTGCCGGAGGTGTAGAGCACGTAGAGCGGATCGGTGGCGGCCACCTCCACGCAGTCGGCGCCCCTGCCGGCGGCGCGCGCGTCGGCGCAGGCTTGCGCCCAGTCGAGGTCGCGGTCCGCCACCAGGGTGCAGGGGCCCTCGGGGCGCTGGAGCACCAGGCAGCCGTCCGGCTTGAACGCCGACATGGTGATGGCGAGGTCCAGCAGCGGCTTGTAGGCGACGACGCGCGAGGGCTCGATGCCGCAGGAGGCGGCGAGGATCACCTTCGGCTCGGCGTCCTCGATGCGGGTGGCGAGCTCCTTGGCGGCGAAGCCGCCGAACACCACCGAATGGATGGCGCCGATGCGCGCGCAGGCGAGCATGGCGATCACCGCCTCGCTCACCATGGGCATGTAGATGACCACCCGGTCGCCCTTCTTCACCCCCATGCCGGCGAGCACCGCGCCGAGCACGCGCGTCTCGTCCTGCAGCTCGGCATAGGTGATGGTGCGCTTGGCGCCGGTGACCGGGCTGTCATAGATCAGCGCCGCCTGGGCGCCGCGGCCCGCGGCCACGTGGCGGTCCACCGCATTGTGGCAGGTGTTGGCGGAGGCGCCGGAGAACCAGCGGCCGTAGATGCCGGCGTCGGGATCGAACACGGTGTCGGCGGGCTTGATCCAGTCGATGTCGCGCGCCGCCTCGCCCCAGAAGGCCGAAGGGTCGGTGCGCCAGCGGGCATAGGTTTCCGCATAGCGGCTGGTGCCGGTCTGTGACATGAGCGTTTCCCCTGGTCCGCTTGGTTGGATGGGTTAGAGCCCATCGTCTTTTCGCCGCGCAAGTGCGCACAACTGCGTAAGACATTGGTCGCAGTCTTCCTTAGTATACATGCTGTAAGCGCGCTGCGCCCTTGCAAGCGTGCTGCGACACGCTAGATACTCACCGGCAGGTGGTATGGAGCAGGCCATGTCCGACACGGTGAAATTCGAGGGAACCGTGGTGCGTATCGAGCAGGGCGGCTTCGGCATCGTCATGTTCGACCGGCCGGTGGGTCCCCATGCCAATACGCACGGTGTCTTCTCCGGGGTCGAGGCGCGCATTCCCTATGACGTTTTGGCGAAGGGCGTGCACGTGGTGGGAGAGGCCGAGGCGGACGACAGGGATTTCGCCGCCATCACGGCCTTGAAGGTGGCGGGCGGGTACTGATCTGGCGCGCCCGATGTCCATGCAGCGGGTGCTCGATCCCGGGACGATGGGCACGCCGGGGCAGAGGCTGACGATCGCGGTCGCGCCGCTGAAATGCCGCGACTTCGGCCATGTCCCGGACGTGACGGCGATGCAGCCGGGCGATCTTGTCCTGTTCGGCGCGGTCAAGCCGACATGGAACGGGCGGATCGTCGTCGATGCGCAACGACGCGGAGGCTTCGCCGAACAGGATTGCCAATGGAGCCATGTGGCCGTCTACCTGTACGACTGGTACGTGGTCGAGGCGCTGCCCTGGCACGGGGTCATTCAGCGCAACATCCTCGAATATGTCCCAGGCTTCAGGATGCGCATAAGGCGGGCGCCTGCTCTTGCGATGGAGGATCGCTACCGGATCGCGCTCAGGGCGCTGTCCATGTTCGGGCAAGGCTACAGCCACCTGGGAATCGGCCTGCTCTATCTCGATCTTCTGCGCGGCTTGTGGTCCGCCGAAAAGGTCGTCTCCTCCCCACGCATCAACATCTGCAGCCGGGTGTTCCACGACGCGCACGCAGCCATCACCCGGCGTCAATTGAGAGAGTGCCCGTTCGACCGTGTCGTCACGCCGGCCCATCTGAGCGCGACGCCCGACCTCGATGATGTCGAGGTCGGCTGGGCCAAGATAATCTAGCCTCTGAGGGGGAACCCATGTCGGGTAGCATCTACGACTTCCATCTGGACCGGAACCCGGCCAACTTCCAGCCGCTGACCCCGCTCGGCTTCCTGGAGCGCGCCGCCAGCGTCTTTCCGGACCGCACCGCCATCGTCCATGGGGGCCTGCGCCGCACCTACAGGGACTTCTACGCCCGCGCCCGCCGCCTCGCCTCGGCGCTGGAGAAGCTCGGCGTCGGCGTCGGCGACACGGTGGCGGTGATGCTGCCCAACGTGCCGGCCATGCTGGAGGCGCACTACGGCGTGCCGATGACCGGGGCGGTGCTGAACTCGCTCAACACCCGCCTCGACGCCGCCATCCTCGCCTTCACCATCGACCACGGCGAGGCCAAGGTGCTGATCACCGACCGCGAGTTCTCGCCGGTGATGAAGGCGGCGCTGGCCATGGCGGTGAGGAAGCCCATCGTCATCGACTATGACGACCCCGAATTCACCGGCAAGGGCGACCGCGTCGGCAGCCTGGAATACGAGGCGTTCCTCGAGACCGGCGATCCGGACTACGCCTGGAAGACCCCGGCCGACGAGTGGGACGCCATCGCCCTCAACTATACCTCCGGCACCACGGGCGACCCCAAGGGCGTGGTCTACCACCATCGCGGCGCGCACCTGCTGGCGGTGGGCAACGTGGTGACCTGCGCGCTCGGCAAGCATCCGGTCTATCTGTGGACGCTGCCCATGTTCCACTGCAACGGCTGGTGCTTCCCCTGGTCGATCACCTTGGTGGCCGGCACCCATGTGTGCCTCAGGCAGGTGCGCGCGAAGGCCATGTACGACGCCATCGCCGACCATGGCGTGACGCACATGTGCGGCGCCCCCATCGTCATGTCGACGCTGCTCAACGCGCCCGAGGCGGAGAAGCGCGCTCTGCCGGGACGGGTGGAGTTCATCACCGCCGCCGCGCCGCCGCCCGAGGCGGTGCTCGCCGCCATGCAGGACGCCGGCTTCAACGTGGTGCACGTCTACGGCCTGACCGAGGTCTACGGCCCGGCGGTGGTGAACGACTGGCACACCGAGTGGGACGACCTGCCGGCCAAGGAGCGGGCGGTGAAGAAGGCGCGCCAGGGCGTGCGCTACGGCGCGCTCGAGGCGCTCGACGTGATGGACCCCGAGACCATGGTTCCGGTGCCGGCCGACGGCGAGACCCTGGGCGAGGTGATGTTCCGCGGCAACGTGGTGATGAAGGGCTACCTCAAGAACCCCTCGGCCACCGACAAGGCGTTCGCCGGCGGCTGGTTCCATTCGGGCGACCTCGGGGTGAAGCACCCCGACGGCTACGTCCAGCTCAAGGACCGCTCCAAGGACATCATCATCTCCGGCGGCGAGAACATCTCCTCCATCGAGGTGGAGGACGCGCTCTACAAGCACCCGGCGGTGGCGGCGGCGGCGGTGGTGGCGAAGCCGGACGAGAAGTGGGGCGAGACCCCGGTCGCCTTCGTCGAGCTGCGCGAGGGGGCGAGCGCCACGGCGGAGGAGCTGATGGCGCACTGCAAGCTGCACCTCGCCGGCTACAAGTGCCCGCGCACCATCCTGTTCGAGGAGATCCCCAAGACCTCCACGGGCAAGATCCAGAAGTTCCGCCTGCGCGAGATGGCGAAGGAGGCCTGAGGAGAGGCTGAGGCGACCGCTTCGGCGGCGCGCCGGCTTGCGGCCATGGCATTGACGCTGCGGGAGAAACTCGCCAAGCATGAGGCCATGAGCTCCGACCCCAGCCGGCTATCCCGCCTGCGCGCCATCCCCCTTGCCGGACCCGCGCTGGCGCGCGCCTGCGGTCTTCTGGCGGCGAGCCCGCTCGGGCGGGCGCTCGCCCCGGTGGCGCGCATGGAGCGCGTGACCCTCGCCGTGGTCGCCTTCGCGGCGCTCGCCATCTATGCCTTCGCCGTCCTGGCGGGCGAGGTGCTGGAGGGCGACACCGGCCGCCTCGACCGCACCATCCTGCTGGCTCTGCGCAATCCGCGCGATCTCGCCGATCCCCTCGGTCCGGTCTGGCTCGAGGAGGTGATGCGCGACCTCACGGCGCTCGGCGGCACCACGGTCCTCACGCTGGTGACGCTCGCCGTGATCGCCTATCTGCTGCTGGTGCGCCGGCGCGCCACGGCGCTGCTGGTGGCGGCCTCGGTGCTCGGCGCCACGGTTCTGGCGAGCCTGCTCAAATGGGGCTTCGACCGGCCGCGGCCCGATCTCGTGCCCCACGGCGTCGCGGTCTACAGCCAGAGCTTTCCCTCCAGCCACGCCATGCTCTCGGCCGCCATCTACCTCACCCTCGGCGCGCTGCTCGCCCGCAGCCAGGAGCGGGTGCGGGTGAAGGTGTTCCTGCTCGGCGTCGCGGTGCTCGTCACGGTGCTGGTGGGGGCGAGCCGGATCTATCTCGGCGTCCACTGGCCCACCGACGTGCTCGGCGGATGGGCGGTGGGGGCGGCCTGGGCCTCCGGCTCCTGGCTGGTGATGCTGTGGCTCCAGCGCCGCGGCGAGGTGGAGGCCGAGGCGCCGGCGGCGCCGCCGCGCGCCTGACGGCGGGTCGCGCGCCACGGCGGCGACAATTCCGGACAGGTGCCACTATCGGCGAACAAATCCGAAATTGACCGGACAAGTGTCGATTTGTGTCCGTGGCCGCGCTAGAGTGCCGGATCAACCCGAGGCAAGCGGGACCAGTGATGAGGAAACGCCGGGATTTGACCGGGACGCCGCAGGCGGTCCCGCCCGAGAAGCTGCCGGCCGCCGCGCCCGCGCGCCCGGCGCGGGCGGAGGACGATCCGGCCCGCTACCGCCAGATCGCCAAGCAGCTGGAGACCGCCATTTCGGTGGGGCGCTATCCCGTGGGCGCGCTGCTGCCCACCGAGGCCGCGCTCTGCACCAGCTTCGGCGCGAGCCGCTACACCATCCGCGAGGCGCTCAGGACGCTGGTGGACCTCGGCATGGTGGAGCGCCGCCAGGGGGCGGGCTCGCGGGTGGTCGCGGCGGCGCCGCGCACCTCCTATTCGCACACCATGCGGACCCTGGCGGAATTCTTCCAATATGCCCGCGATACCCACCTGGAGATAATGGATTCAGGGATTTACGCCCTGGACGACGACGAGGCGCTGGTGCTGAAGGCGCCGGTGGGCAGCCGCTGGATGCGCATCCAGGGGGTGCGCTGGAACCCGGCCCGCACCGAGACCATCAGCTACACCACGGTCTATATCCATGTGCGCTTCGTGCCGCTCCTGGCCGACGTCAGCAGCGCCGAGGGCCCGATCTATGCGCTGGTGGAGGCGCGCTCGGGCGAGACCATCGCCGAGGCGATCCAGGAGATCACCGCCTGCGCGCTGCCCGCCACCATCGCCAAGCCGCTCAACGTGCGGCCCGGCGCGCCCGCCATGCGCTTCGTGAGACGGTATTTAGATGCCAGCGGAGGCATCATGTTGACCTCTCTCAACTGGCATCCCGCCGACCGGTTCTCCTACGTCATGTCGATCCGCCGGGGCGATTGGCCGGGACAGGACTCGTAGGGATTCCGACGCCTGTTGACACCGGCAGGGCATGGTCTATGTTGTCCGGACAAATAAAAATAAAAATCCGGGAGAACGACCATGACGCAGGACGCTTGCCCCAAAGTTGAAGCCTCGCCCCGCCTGCTGCGGTGCGGAATCGCCGTGGGCGCCTCGGATGCGCGGGCGCATTCTCCGGCGCACGGTATTTGACCGGACATCTTCTCGTGGACGCCGGATGATCGCTCATCCGGCGGTGGCAATGGGAGGTCGTCAGGCAGGGCCGCGCTGCGGCGGTCCAGGGCGCATCCTCCCCCAATAAAGTCCCCGCCGGCGGCAGGCCCGGGGCAAGAGGGAGGACCACATGGCTATCGGACTGAACAGGCGCCACCTTCTCGCCGGCGCCGCGGGCATCGCCGCCGCGGCGAGCCTCGGCGGCCCCGCCTTCGCCCAGGGCGCGAAGGTGAAGATCGCCACCCTGCCGAGCATCATCCTGTTCCCCACC
Organism: Xanthobacter pseudotagetidis; assembly: GCF_043194795.2. NCBI lineage: Bacteria > Pseudomonadati > Pseudomonadota > Alphaproteobacteria > Hyphomicrobiales > Xanthobacteraceae > Xanthobacter > Xanthobacter pseudotagetidis. The sequence goes on from NZ_CM195534.1 coordinate 1,414,022, forward strand.
TGGGTGGCGCGGGACCTTGGCATCTTTAAGGAATTCGGCGTCGACGTCGAGTTCGTGATCGCCCGCGGCGGCTCCGAGATCACCCAGCTGCTGCTGACCGGCGCGGCCGACATCGCCAATGCCGGCGTCGAGCACATGCTGAAGCTGCGCGAGACCGGACTCGACGTGAAGGTGATCGCGGTTCAGGAGCAGCGCTACATCACCGAGCTGATCGTCAACAACAAGCACAAGGACAAGGTCAAGTCGGTCAAGGACTTGAAGGGCATGACCATCGGCGTCTCGGGCATGGGCTCGGGCAGCCACGTGTCCTCGCGCTACGTGCTGCGCGCCGCCGGCCTCGACCCGGACACCGACGTCTCCTTCGTCGCCGTGGGCAGCCCGGCGACCCAGGTGAAGGCCTTCACCGAAGGCCAGATCGACGTGCTGATGGCGTTCGATCCCGCGCAGTCGATCCTGAAGTACGAGAAGAAGGTCGCCTATCCGGTGTGGAGCGGCCCCGGCGGCGACCCGCCCGCCATCTTCCAGGACTTCGCCATGGAATGCCTCGCCGCCAAGGCGGCCTGGGTCGACAAGAATCTCGAGACCGCCAAGAACATCAACCGCGCCAACACCAAGGCCATCGACCTGATCCTTCAGGGCGACCCGCGGGTGCTGGACGTCTACCAGGCCATGTTCCCCGGCGTCGCCAAGGAGGTGCTCCGGCGCAGCCTCAACGAGCACCTCGCCTCGTTCTCTCCGGTGATGACCGCCCAGGGCCTCGCCAACGTGGTGGAGTACGGCAAGTTCGCCGGCGTCACGACGAAGTCCTTCACCATGGCCGAGGTGGTGCCCGCAGGGTTCGAGGACCTGTGGCGCAACTGGAAGGCGCCGCCCGCCAAGGGCTTCTGAACGCAGGCGGTTCCGAGCATGAGGGGTTCCGAGCACCATGTCACGGCAGCTGATTTCCGCGTCCCGGATCACCATCCGCCACGCCAACGGCTTCGTCGCCCTGGAGGATTTCTCCCTCCAGGTCGAGGAGGGGGAGTTCGTCGGCATCGTTGGCCCGTCGGGCTGCGGAAAGACCACCTTCCTGGATGCCGTCGCCGGGCTGATCCCGGTGGCGTCGGGCGAGCTCCTCTTCAACGGCCACGCCGTCAAGGGCGTGGTGCCGGGGGAGGTGGGCTACCTGTTCCAGAAGGACAGCCTGCTGCCCTGGCGCACCGCCTACGGCAACGTCTGCGCCGCCCTCGAGCTGAAGGGCGTGCCCAAGGCGGAATGGCCGGCGCGGGCGAACGAGGTGCTCCACAAGGTCGGCCTCGGCCGCTTCACGGACCGCTATCCGAGCCAGCTCTCCGGCGGCATGCGCCGGCGCGTCCAGCTCGCGGTGCTGCTCGCCTTCGACCCGCCCGTGATCCTTATGGACGAGCCGTTCGGCGCCCTCGACGCGCAGACGCGCACCATCATCGAGGACGACTTCCTCCGGCTGTGGGGAGAGAACAGGAAGACCGTCCTGTTCGTCACCCACGATCTGGAGGAGGCGATCTGCATGTGCGACCGGGTGGTGATCCTCACCGCCCATCCCGGCACCGTGAAGGAGGTGCTCCACGTGCCGCTGCCGCGCCCGCGCACCGTGGACGAGGCGAAGTTCGCGGACGGCTTCCAGCCGACGCTGCGCACCCTCTCCACCTCGCTGCGCGCCGAGGTCGGCCGGACGCTCGCCCTATGACGACGCTCGCCGCCTCCAGCACCCGGCGCACCGCGCGCTACATCCAGCTCGCCGCGGTGGCGGCGTTCCTGGTCGCCTGGGAGACCGGCACCGGCAACGGCTGGATGAACGCCTTCATCGAGAGCCCGACCTTCTGGTTCTCGACCCCCTCCGCCATCGGCACGCTGGCCTGGAAGCTCGCGCTCAACGGCCAGCTCGCCAACCACATCTGGCTCACGGTGAGCGCGACGCTGATCGGGCTCGCCATCGGCGCCGCCATCGGCACCGCGCTCGGCATCCTCATGAGCCTGTCGGACTGGCTGGAGAAGCTGTTCGATCCCATCTGGTCGGCGCTCAACGCCCTGCCGAAGATCGCGCTCGCGCCGGCGTTCGCGGCCGCGCTCGGCATCGGCATCGCCTCGAAGGCGGCGCTGGCCGTGACCATCGTCGTGTTCGTATTCCTGTTCAACACGGTGGCCGGCCTCAAGGGCATCGATCCGGTGGTGCGCTCGAACCTCAGGCTCATGGGCGCCTCGCGCTGGCAGATGCTGAAGATGCTGATGCTGCCGCAGCTCGCCCGCTGGCACTACGGCGCGCTGCGCATCTCGCTCGGCCTTGCGCTCACCGCCGTGGTGGTGGGCGAGTTCGTGGCCGCGCGGGGCGGCGTCGGCTTCATCATCCAGTACGGCTTCGGCACCTTCAACGTGGCCTGGTGCTATGTCGGCATCATCGTGCTCGGCGTGCTCGCGCTCGCGCTCGACGGCCTGCTGCGCTGGGGCCAGGGCAAGCTCTCGCCGTGGGAGGCCTCGCGATGAGCGTCATGTCCGTGTCCACCGAGCGGAAGGCTCCCATGGCGAAGATGCGCTTCGGTCTCGGCCTGTCGGCTTTGCGCCTGCTGCTGGTCGCCGTCATCCTCGCGCTCTGGCAGCTCGCGGTGTGGGCGGGCTGGATGGAGCCCGCCGCCATGTCGTCGCCGGTCCTGGTGGCGCGGCGGCTCTACGAGATGTTCGCCAGCGGCATGATCTGGCCGCACCTCGTCGACACGCTCGGGGCGGCGCTGATCGCGCTCGTGCTTTCGGCGGCGATGGGCCTCGCGCTCGGCATGGCGCTCTATCGCTGGCCGCTGCTGGAGGCGACGCTCAACCCGCTCCTGGTCGCCATCAACGGCATCCCGCGCGTCGCCTTCGGCCCGCTGATCGTGCTGTTCCTGGGCGTCGGCATCACCGCCAAGGTGGCGCTCGCGGTCTCGATCGCGCTGTTCGTGTTCACCACCAACGTGCTGGAGGGCATGCGCCAGATCGATCCCATGCTGCGGCGGAACTTCCTGCTCATGGGCGCTGGCCGCTGGCAGACCTTCGCGATGGTGACCGGGCCGAGCCTCGTCACCTGGATGTGGGCCGCCGTGGACCTCGCCATCGGCCTGTGCCTGATCGGCGTGATCATCTGCGAGTTCATCAGCTCCACATCCGGCCTCGGCCACCTGATCTCGGCGGCTTCCATGGGCTTCGACACCACAGGGGTGGTGGCGCTGCTGGTCATCATCGTCGCCGCCACGGTGCTGTTCCGCGCCGTGCTCATCACCCTGCGCTCCTGGATCGCTCCCTGGAGCCGCTGATCTTTCAACCGAATTCCCGAGGAGACGAAGATGGTCGTGCTGGACCCGAGGAAAGACGCCGAAGCGGTGTTCGATGTGCTCGACAAGGGGGGGGTCGCCATCGTTCCCCTGGATGTCGCCTACGCCGTGTTCGGCGGCTGCGGCGATGCCATCAAGAACATCTTCACCGCCAAGGGCCGCAGCTTCTCCAAGCCCAACGGCATGATGGCGGACTACGAGATCTTCTCCGAGCTGCACATCGTCGGCGAGCGCGAGCGCACCTTGGTGCGCGCGGTGACCGAGGACTACGGCCTGCCGCTCTCGGTGGTGGCGCCGTTCCGCCCCGACCATCCGATCTTCGCCTCGGTGGACGAGTTCACCATGGAGCGCTCCACCAAGATCGGCACGCTGGACCTGCTGCTGAACGCCGGCCCGCTCCACAAGGCGATCACCGAGCTTTCGCGCGAGCGCATGAAGCCGGTGCTCGGCTCGTCCGCCAACCGCTCGCTGACGGGCTCCAAGTACCGCCTCCAAGACGTGGACCGCGAGGTGCGCGACATCGCCGCCATCGAGGTGGATTACGGCCTGTCGCGCTACGCCAACCCGCAGGGCATCTCCTCCACCATCATCGACCTGAAGACGTTCCAGGTGCACCGCTACGGCGTCTGCTTCGAGCAGATCGCCGACATCCTCCGCCGCCACTTCCAGATCGAGCTGCCGGCCCGTCCGGCACCGGTCGCGGCCTGAGCGGAGCGCGAGCCATGTCGGGCGCTCCCCTCTTCGACATCGCGGGCGACGCCGCCCGCGCCTTCGAGGTGCTGCGCAAGGGCGGCATCGCCGTGGTGCCCAACACCATCGGCTATTCCATCCTCGGCGGTTCCAAGGCGGCGCTCGACACCATCTTCCGCACCAAGAAGCGGGCGCCGCAGAAGCTCAACGCCATGGTGGCGAGCATGGCGGCGCACCGCGCCCTGCACGTGACGAGCACGCGCGGCGTGGAGATCGTCGCCGCCATCACCGGCGACTATGACCTTCCGCTCGGCTGCATCGCGCCGTTCCGGGCCGACCACCCGATGATGGCCGGCCTCGATATCGAGGTGATGGGGGCGAGCACCAAGGAAGGCACGCTCGTCATGCTGCTCAATGCCGGCCCGTTCCACGCGGCGCTGACCGAGCTGTCCTTCGACGCGCAGTTCCCGCTGTTCGGCTCCTCGGCGAACCTCACGCTGGGCGGCACCAAGTTCAAGGTGGAGGATATCGAGAGCGAGATCCTCGCCATCGCCGACCTGGTGGTGGACCACGGGCTGCAGCGCTTCCACCCCTACGGCTCGTCCTCCACGCTCTTGAACGTGGAGACGCTGGACGTGGTGCGCTTCGGCTCCTGCTACGAGGACATCGCCTACGTCCTGAAGCGCCATTTCGGCATCGCCCTGCCGGCGCGGCCGGGCGCGCTGGAGCGGCGTGCCTCGTAAGATGGAAAGCGTCGCACGACAGCGCGGCCGGCCGGCGCGCGCCCGGCCGGGGCATGTGGCCTCAGGCCGGATTTCAGGCCACGGCCACGCAGCCGCCGAGCGCGGCCTCCTTCGGGAACAGGCCGGCCTTGGCGACGCCGCCCGCCATCGGCTTGCCCAGCGCGGCGGAGAGCCATTTGGCCGTCTCCACCGCCTGGTCCAGGTCGACGCCGGTCGAGACGCCCATGCGGTGGAGCATCCAGGCCACGTCCTCGGTGGCGACGTTGCCGGTGGCGCCGGGCGCGAACGGGCAGCCGCCGGTGCCGCCGAGGCTGGCATCGATGGTGTTCGCTCCCGCCTCCACCGCCGCCGCCACGTTCGCGAGGCCGGTGTTGCGGGTGTTGTGGAAGTGGCAGCGCAGGCGCTTGCCGGGGGCGAGCGCCCTGGCCTGGCGCAGGATCGAGCCGACCTGGGACGGCACGCCGCAGCCGATGGTGTCGGCGAAGGCGATCTCCAGCGGTTCCAAGGGCAGAACCTGCTCCATGATGGCGAGGACGCGGCCTTCCGGCACCTCGCCCTCGAACGGGCAGCCGAAGCTGGCGGCGATGGTGACGGAGATCGGCTTGCCCGCCTCCCGCGCCGCCGCGGCCACCTCGCCGATGATGGCGACGCTGTCGGCGGTGGACATGCCCTGGTTGCGGCGGCTGAGGCTCTCGGACGCCACCACCACCATGTTCACCTCGCTGCAGCCCGCCGCCACCGCGCGGTCGAAGCCGCGGCGGTTCATGGCGAGGCCGATGGCGGTGAGATCCGGATATGTCCGGACATCCTGCATCAGCGCCTCGGCATCGGCCATCTGGGGGACGCGCTGCGGGTTGACGAAGCTCGTCACCTCGACGCGCCTCAAGCCGGCCCCGAGGGCGCGCTTCACCAGCTCCGCCTTGATCGCGGTGGAGACGTGAACCTGTTCGTTTTGCAGTCCGTCGCGGGGGGCGACCTCGACGATCTCGACGGTGGGGGAAGTCATGGGCGTCGTGCTCCCTTTGGAGGGCCGGCGCAGCCTTGCCAGCCCGTTTCCCTTCTGTTTGTATCTCAACAATTTTGTCCGGACAAATAGGTGAAAGCCATGCGCGCGCCGCGAACGAAAGACAGCTTCGGCCCCCTGGCCGACATCCGTGTCATCGAGATGGGCCAGCTGCTCGCCGGACCCTTCTGTGGCCAATTGCTGGCCGATTTCGGCGCCGAGGTCATCAAGATCGAGCAGCCGGGCGTGGGCGATCCCATGCGCGAGTGGGGCCGCGAGAAGCAGCACGGCAAGTCGCTCTGGTGGCCGGTGATCGCCCGCAACAAGAAATCGGTGGAGATCAACGCCCGGGTGCCGGAAGGCCAGGAGCTGATCCGCAAGCTGGTGGCCGACGCCGACATCGTGCTGGAGAACTTCCGCCCCGGCACCATGGAGAAATGGGGCCTCGGCTATGAGGATCTGCGCAAGATCAACCCGCGCCTCGTCATGATCCGCGTCTCCGGCTACGGCCAGACCGGCCCCTACGCGGAGAAGGCGGGCTACGGCGCCATCGGCGAGGCCATGGGCGGCCTGCGCTACGTGGTGGGCGATCCCTCGACGCCGCCGAGCCGCATGGGCATCTCCATCGGCGACACGCTCGCGGCCGTGTTCGCCTGCCTCGGCGGGCTGATGGCGCTGCATGCGGTCGAGCGCACCGGACGCGGCCAGATGGTCGACAGCGCCATCTACGAGGCGGTGCTGGCGATGATGGAATCGCTCGTCACCGAATACGACCAGGCCGGATATGTGCGCGAGCGCACCGGCGCGATCCTGCCCAACGTCGCTCCCTCCAACGTCTATCCCACCAAGAGCGGCCACTATGTGCTGATCGCCGCCAACCAGGACACGGTGTTCAAGCGCCTCGCCGCCGCAATGGGCCGGCCCGAGCTGGCGCAGGACCCGCGCTACGCCACCCATTCCGCCCGCGGCAAGGTCCAGCAGGAGCTGGACGCAATGATCGCCGACTGGTCGCGCACCATGGAGGCCGACGAACTGGGAGCGCTGCTGGATTCCCACGGCGTGCCGCGCGGCGATATCTACCGCGCCCCCGAGATGCTGGAGGACGCGCATTTCAAGGCGCGCGAGGCGATCGTGAAGATCGCCCACCCCATGTTCGGCAGCCTGCGCATGCAGAACACCTTCCCGCGCCTGTCGGAGACACCCGGGAAGGTCGCCGCCTGCGGGCCCGATCTCGGCCAGCACAATGGCGAGGTGTTCGGCACCCTGCTCGGCCTCGACGAGCGGGCGCGGGCGGACCTTGCCGCCAAGGGCGTGATCGGCGCCGGCACCAAGGCCGCGGCCTGACGGCTGCGGGCAGGGGCGCGGGTCCGACGGGCGAGGCCGGGCTGCGGGGAAGGCCGCCCGGCCTCGTCCGGTCTTCCGAGCACGAAAAAAGGGGCGCCGTGCGGCGCCCCTTTCCGTTTGATTCCGCCGGGACTGGGCCCGGCGCCGGCGCGCTCACACGAAGCGGAAGTCGTCGGCGGAGAGGCTGGCGCCGTTGACGCCCCACAGCATCATCTGCGAGCCGTCGTCGAGCGAGATGGTGGTCGAGCGGAAGAAGAAGAAACCGGTGGTGCTGATGGCGCCGGCATCGACCATGGCGTCGAAGTCGGCGTAGTCGTCGGCGTCGATCTCGATCACGTCCGAGCCGCGCTGGAAGTCGAACACGGTGTCGCGGCCGTAGCCGGAGCGGAAGACGAACACGTCGCTGCCGGCGCCGCCGCGCAACTGGTCGTTGCCGGCGCCGCCGTCGATCACGTCCGCGCCGCGGCCGCCGTGGAGATTGTCGTTGCCGCCGAGGCCGAGGAGCAAATCGTCCCCCGAGGTGCCGCGCAGCTGATTTGCCCGGCTGGTGCCGACGATGCGGTTCAGGCTGCTCTCGCCGGCGACATCGAGGAGGAACTCGCCCACGTCGGTGCCGCCCTGTCCGTCGGAGAGCTGGTAGGCGACCGTCACGCGCGCGGTCTCGCCGGTGTCCAGGCCGGCGAAGGTGCTGCCGGGGGCAAAGGCGAGCTTGCCGTCGACGATGGAGAAGGCGGCCGCGGCGTCGTCGATATCGACGTCGATGCCGGACACCGAGGTCACCTCGAAGCCCGCAAGGCTCAGCGTGTCGCCATCGGGGTCGGTGTCGTTGACCAGGAGGTCGAAGAGCTTGCTCTCGGTCTCGGACACGCTGCCGGCGTCGTTGGTGGCGGCCGGGGCATCGTTCACCGGGGTCACGGTGAAGGTCGCCTTCGCGTCGTCGGTATCCTCGCCGTCGGAGACGGTGTACTCGAACGAGGCTTGGCCGTTGAAGTTGGCCGCCGGCGTGAAGCGCACGCCGTCCGCGGTGAGTTGGGCGACGCCGCCTACCACGTTCTTCACGCCGGTGATGGTGAGGGCGTCGCCTTCCCCGTCGATGTCGTTGGCCAGGAGGTCGGCGAAGGCGATGGTGAACGCAGCCGCGTCCTCGGCCACCGGGGCGAGGGTGTCGTCCGCCGCCACCGGGGCGGCATTCTCCAGGCTGCCGAGGATGGCCAGCCGGTCGAGCGTCTCGCCGTCGGCGAACACGATCTCCTCGACGCCGCCGGCGAGCGCCTGGTCCTTCAGCGTGATCGTGGAGCCGTCCTCGAGGCGGATCACCACGTCGTTGCCGGAGGCGGCGAAGGCGACCTTGTCGCTCTCGATGTCCTGGAACACGAGGCGGTCGGTGTCGCCCTCGAGGCCTTCTCCCTCGGCGATGGTGTCGGAGCCGTCCCCCGTCTCGTAGGAATAGGTGTCGGAGCCGTTGCCGCCGATCAGCATGTCGTCGCCGCGGCCGCCCTCGATCTCGTCGTCCTGGTCACCGCCATAGATCTCGTCGGCACCGGCGCCGCCCAGCAGGATGTCGTCGCCGGTGCCGCCGAACAGCAGGTCGTCGCCCGCTCCGCCGCGCAGGAGATCGTTGCCGCCATGGCCCTTGAGCATGTCATTGCCGGCATTGCCCGAGAGCACGTCGGCGAGGGCGCCGCCCTCGGAGATGTCGGCGTCGGCATCGCCGGAGAAGACGACCTGCTCGGAGATGAGCACGGTGTCCTCGGCGCGGGCATTGAGGTTCTGGATGCGCTCGTCGCCAGTCATGTCGGTGTCGGCGAGATCGTAGGCGGTCTCCTGCGTGCCGTGGTTCTCGCGCATGTAGCGCTCGAAGGCGAGCTGCTCGCCCATGGCGTCGGTGGGAGCGAGAGGCACCAGGAGCTGGCTCTCGTCGAGCACCGGTCCGAGCGTGCCGTCGGCGAGCACGTAGCGGAAGTTCTCGCCGTTGGCCTTCATGGGATAGCCGTCGCCGCCGTCGGCCATGAAGTTGAGCGTGATGACCGAGACCTCGGACGGCACGTCATCGAGCAGCACGCCATCGTCATAGAGCTGGACCAGCGTGTTGCCGTCCGCGTCCACCAGCGCCATGTCGAGGATGCGGCTGCCCGCCGGGGCGTCGGGGTCGAAGGAGAAGGCGACGCCGCCGATCTGCGGGAAGCGGCCCTGATTTCCGTAGGAGGCGACGCCGTGCTCCAGGATCGCCTTCAGGCCCTCCGGCGTGGTGTCGAAGGTGATGAGCTTGTTGTCGAAGCGCAGCGAGTTCTCCACGTCGAGCTGGGAGACACCCCCCTCCGGAGGCAGCTTGTCCACCGTGCCGTCCACCGGATCGGGCGCCGAGAGCGTGCCGATCTGGGCGCGGATGCCGCCGCCATTCTTGATCGAGACCACGTAGGCGCCTTCCGCCGCATTGCCGAGCGCATCCTTGAGGGCGGAGGTGAAGCTGCCGGCATTGGCGTCGGCGGAGAGGTTGCCGAGGTTGGTCTCCTGGTTGCGGACCTGGCCGCGCTCGCCTTCCAGATAGACGGTGGAGTAGCCGTAGACGTTGCCGTCCTTGACGTCGATCACGCCCTGCACCGCGTCGGTGATGGCCTTCACGCCGCCGCCCTTGGTGCCGTCGGCGAAGGCGGTGGCGTCGAGATTCTCGACCGTGGTGCCCCAGGCCTCCGCGACGTTCTCCTCGGTGGCGGCAATGGCGCCGTTGATGGACTGGTTGGCGATCAGGCTGTCGGTGATGATGTGGCCGTTCTCGTCGAAGTCCACCACCAGGCGGCCGAGATAGGTGTACTCGTTGTCGGTGTTGACGATGAGGATGGGATTCCCCTCGGCGTCCGTGCCGAGATAGGGGTAGTCGAGAGCGAAGTCCGCGGCGTGGCCGGGGAACTCCACCGCCACGTCATCGGCATCGCCCATGCGGGTGTTGGAGCCGGCGGACAGGATGATGTCCACGCCCTTGAGCTTGCCGGCCAGCTCGATCTCGTTGCCGATAACCTGCAGGTGCGACTGCAGGATGATCTTGTCCACGCCCTCGGCGATCATCTCGTCGATGATCGGCTGGAGCTGGGCGGCGAGCAGGTCCATGTCGTCCACTTCGCCATTGGCGCCGGTGCCGCCCGGGAAGCCGGCGATCTCGGTGCCCGAGGGCGAGGAGATGGTCTCCAGGATCTGCGTCGTGACGCCGACGATGCCGATCTTCTCGCCGCCCTCGGTGATCACCGCGGCGGGAACGATCTTGCCCTTGAGCGAGGACGCTTCGGGGATGGTGGTGGTGGTGGCCGGCTGATTCACGCCCGGCTGAACATTGTAGTCCAGCGTGTCCACATAGATGGCGTTGAGCGCCGAATCGGTGGCGGTCGGGTCGGTGTAGTAGGGCGAGCTCGGCCCCACCACGAGATTGGCCGAGACCGACACGAACTGCGCGCCCACCCAGCCGGAGCCGGGCGTCAGCGAGGCCGCGAGCACGTTGGAGCCGAGATCGAAGTCGTGGTTGCCGAGGGCCGAGGCCTCGACGCCGATCAGGTTGTGGATGGCGATGTCGGCGGCGGCGATCGGGATGGTGCCGGTCATGGTGGAGCCGGTCACCTCGTTGATGGCGTCGCGCACCGCGGGATCGGTGCCGGCCGCGAGGAAGGGCCCGGGGATCCAGTTGTCGCCGCCGGCGAGGATCAGGGTGTTGGCGTAGTCGTCGTCATAGGCGTCCACCAGCGCGGCGAGGTTCGGCGCGGTCTCGGCAGCGAGCATGCCCGCCTCGCCATCCGAGAAATGCAGCAGCTGAAGCGTGTAGGTGGTCGACACGGGCGGTTCCTCTTCGAGGTTCAGGCCGATGATGAGGGGATCGTGGTCGGAGGTGCGGACCGGGCTATCGGCATCGAAGATGTCCGGGTCGCGGCCGAAGTCGGTGTTGTAGTCGAGGGCGTCCGCCTCATCGGAATTGATGTGCCAGTGGGTCACGCCTGCGACCTGCCCGGCGAGGCTGGAATTGGCGAAGATGTAGTCGAGCGAGCCGGTCTGGCCGTCGAACACGTAGGAATAGGGATCTTCCAGGCGCGCCTGGAGATTCTCGTATCCCGCGTCCTCGAGGATGCCGATGGCGTCCTCCTTGAAGTAGGCGTTGAAGTCGCCCAGCAGGAGCACGTCGGCGTCGTCCGAGCCCGTGGGGTCGCTCTGAGCCCAGGCGCTCAGCGCCGTGGCCGCCAGCTCGCGCTGCTGCTGCCAGTTGCCCTGGCCGTCGAGCTGGTCGGCGTCGGCGCCCGTTCCGGTGCCGCTCTTGGACTTCAGATGGTTGGCGACGGCGGTGAAGGTCTCGCCGGTCGCGACCTCCTCGAATGTCACGGCGAGCGCGGCGCGGCTCGTGTTCTCGCCGGTGAAGACACCGCCGACCGTGCTCTCGCCGATGAGGCCGCCGAGGCCGAGGCCGGCGAGATCGCCGTCCTCGAGGATCTCGATCGTGGTGCCGAAGGCCATGCTCACCTCTGAGGGCTTGTAGATGAAGCCCACGGCGATGGCGTCGCCGCCCACGAACTGGGTGCCGGGATCGACCCAGGCATAGACCTCCGCGCCCAGCTCGGCATTGAGCTGGTCGACGAGGTATTCCAGCGCGTTGCCGTCCGATCCGGCGAGGAAGTCGTTCTCGATCTCGACCAGCGCCAGGACGTCGGGGTCGATGGCGAGGATGGTACCCACCAGCTTCTCGGTCTGGCGCGCGAACTCATCGGCGGTGTCGGCGCCGCGCGGGTCGAAGCCGGCCTCGGTGGTGACGCCGGAAAGGTCGATGGTGGTGAAGTAGTTCAGCACGTTGAGCGAGGCAACGGTGAGGCGCCCGCCCACGTCCTCCGGCGCGTCCTCGCGGGCCGCGCCTTCCTCGAAGGTGTTGGCGCCGTCCTCGACCGCGCGCACGCGCCAGGTGGCCCCCGAGGCGGAATTGCCCGCCCACTGATAGTCGAGCACGCCGGTGAGCCCGGTGATGGTGTCGCCCATGCGCGGCGCGCTCGCCGTGGTGTAGGGATCGAAGCCGTCCAGGTTGGTGATCGCGGCGTTCTGGACGTTCAGGCCGTCGTCATAGGTGATGGTGCGGGCGCCGAGCGCCTCCAGATAGGCCGCGTAGGCGGCCGCGTCCGGCGCGTTCTCCTGGGTGAACTGCGCCGGTCGCTCGCCCGCCACCAGCTTGATCTCGTTGAAGCGGTCGAGGTTGAACTGCTCGGTGACGGTGAGTTCCTGCTCGATGGTGACGAGCATGCCCTCATAGGCTTCCAGATCGGGCTGGAAATCGCCGTCCTGGCTTACGCTCGCGCCGGCGGCAGGCAGCGAAATGACCTGCGCCATGGAGTTGATGTCGGTCACGGCGCCGGCCTCCACCACCTCGATGGTGGTGGCGCTGAGCTGGGTCATGCCGAAATATTCGCTGACGGTGGCGGTGACGCGCACGCGGTCGCCTATGTTCACGTCACCGGTGCCGCCATAGACGAAGATGCCCTCGGAGGTGAGCGGGTTGCCGTCCTCGTCGAACTTTTCCTCCTGGATGTAGAAGCCGCCGAGGTTGCGGCTGTCGTCGGCGTCGGCGTTCTGGAAGTCGCCGATGACGATGGCCTCCACCGTCACCGTCTGGCCGACCATGCCCGACGCGGCGCCCTCGCCCTGGATGGCGCTGATCTTGGTGACGCCCGGGTCCTCCAGATCATAGACCGTGACCGTCCCCGAAACCTCGTTCGCGGTCATGAGGAGCGCGCGGCCGGTCGGGCTGTCCTCGGCGGCGACGAACTTGATGACCTCGGGGCCGTAGTCCTGGGAGGTGGCGGCGATGTAGTCGACATACTTGGCGTCTTCGGGGGTGGAGACGTCCCACACCATCACGCCGCCGATGCGCTCCAGCGCCACGAAGGCGTATGTCTTGCCGTTCACCTCGCCGACGGCGACGCCTTCGGGCTCGGCGCCCTTGTTGTCCGAGCGGGTGTCGAAGCTGCCGCCGTTCTCGCCGTTGAAAACGGTCGAGGCATTCGGGAGGGCGGCGAGGATCTGCTCGAAGTCGCCGCCGGTCTCCGTGACCTTCTCGATGGTGCCGTCGAGATTCTGCTTGAAGATCGAGACGCCGCGGCCGCCGAAGCCGTAGAGGTCGTCGGCGGAGGTGGTCCACACGGTGTCGAGATTGTAGCGCGCATAGTCCGCGTCGGTGATGCCGAAGCTGGAGGCGCGCGCCTCGTTGAGGCCGTCCGAGCCGTTCTGGACGATGCGGGTATCGCCCTCATTGGCGGTGATGAAGTAGGTGGCGCCATCGATCTCGAAGGAGGCGATGGCGTCGGGCTGGAGCAGTCCCTTCACCGGCGCATTGCCCACCGAGATGGATTTCGCGTTGCCCCCGCCGTCGCGGTCGGAGAAATCGGCCTCGTTGCCGGCGAGCGAGAAGTCCACATAGCCCGCGGGCAGGATCGAGACCGGCTTGTCGGCGCCGGTGTCGGTGAGGTCGATCACCGCGATCGCGTTCACCTCCTGGAGCGTGACGTAGGCCTTGGTGCCGTCCGGGGAGACGGCCACATATTCCGGCTCGATGTCCTGCGAGGCGGTGGGGGCCTCAAGGTCCGAATTGCCGCCGAAGATCTTGATGCCGAGGTCGGAGAGCTGGTCCTCGAAACCGTCGAGCGCGCCGAAGCCGATGGTGTTGCGCACCGTGGCGCCGGCCGCGCCGCCGCTCATGTCGATGATCGTGACCGAGCCCGGCGCGTTGACCGTCTCGCCGGTGCCCTCGTCGAGATAGGGCTCGCCCTCATTGGCCACCAGCAGCAGCTTGCCGTCGGGCGAGAAGGTGAGCTGGTCGGGCAGCACGCCGACCGCGAGCGTCTTGATGAGGGTGCCTTCGCCGTCATAGAGCGCGACCAGGCCGGCTTCGCCGCCGTCCGCGTTCTGGACCGCCACGGCGACGATGCCGTCGGAAGCGGCCACCGAGTTCACCTCGCCGTAGCCGGGCAGGGTGGAGAGGTCGATCTCGTCAACCTTGACCGGCGCGAAGGGGTCGGAGAGGTCGAGCACGTCGATGCGGTCGCTGGCCGCGTTGGTGACGTAGGCGCGGGCGGTGGTGTCGTCGAAGGTGATGCTCTCAGCGCCGCCTTCGCCGTCGCCGCTGTCCCAGGAGCCGCGGCGCGTGACCGAGAGCGTTCCGGTGGCGACCGGGGTCTCGACCGAGCCGGTGAGGGACTGGGCCATGTCGAGGATCTCGATGCCGCCGATCACGTTGGCCGGGGCGGCATCGTCGTTGAGGATGGTGGCGGCGGCGGTGGCGCCTTCGGCGAGGATGGAGGTTTCCACGCCGGCGGAATTCTCCACGTCCGTGAGGGTGAGCGAGAACGCCTCGTCAAGCTCGGTCTCGGTGTCGCCGTTGATCTCGATCGTCACCGTGGTGGAGGCGAGCCCGTCGGCGATGATGCCGGCGAAGCCGGTGATGAGCCCGGCGAAGTCATCGGCTGCGGTGTCGCCCGCAGAGAAGGACCCGGAGAAGCTCACCTCGCCGGTGGTGCCGCCGGTGCGTTCCACGGTGAAGGTGAACAGCTTGGTGCCGCCGTCCCCTTCCACGAGCGAGAGCGCGAGCGATCCGGCCGCGAAGCCCAACTGCTGCGTTTCGACCTCGGGCGCGCTCGTCACCGCGACGTTGTCGATGCCGACCCACTCGTCGTTGCTGGCGGCATTGGTGGTGAGAATGCGCACCTGGAGGTCGGCGCGTCCGTTCACGGCAGCCGGCAGGGTCAGATCGAAGGCGGTCGACTGGGTGGCGGTGCCGCCCGTCGTGACGTCGGCGGCATAGCCGCCGGTGACGTTGGTCCAGCTTCCCGTGTCGCCCAGGCGATACTGCACGGCGATCTGCTGCGCGGCGTTGTCGCCCGAGCCGTCGATGTCGCGGGCGTCGAAGGTGAGGCGCACGTCGGAGCGGTCCGTGGCGTCGAGATAGAGCACCAGGCTCGGCGCGTCGGCGGTGCCCGAGCCCTGCAGCGCGACCGTGGGGTTGGCGAGCGTGTCGAACTCGGCCACGCCGCCATTGGTGATGGTGGTGGCGGACTGGTTGGCGATCACGTCGACGCTGCCGAGGGCGGCGCCGGTCAGCGTCCGCGGGTCCACATTGGTGGCGGTGCCGGCGTCGATGTCGCCCAGGTAGCCGACGATGGCCGGGACGTTCGACCAGTCGTCATTGGCCGTGATCAGATCGGCATTGCTCCAGTTCTGGGAGAAATCGCCGGTGGACAGGACATGAGGAGTGGTCGCCATGGATGCGCTCGCTGCTGATCGGGGCGGCCAAATAGGAATAGGGTGACAAGAGGGGCGCCGGTGTCGCCGCCCAGCACACCGGTTCCCCACCTAACCTTCGGTAATCACGGGCAAACCTAGAAAGCGTTCACAACAAAACAATGAACGCCTGATGCAGATCCGATGACATTCGGTCCGGAGGCTGGTCCATATAGATATTTAGGCTCAGAGAATTTTGGTTCTCCGGCAAAAATATTTAACATCAGTGGTTTATGTGTCGGCGAATATTGCAGCAATATAGCGTACTGCGTCGTTCTGGGTCGCAATGAAATGCGCAGCGCGCGCGGGCTTTTGCCGGCGCATCGGTGAAGATCGAGGGGGAGGGCGGCGGGCGTCAGTCGTGCCGGAAGGCGCGCATCAGCTGGTCCCTCACCGGCTTCACCAGATAGGCAAGGGCGGTGCGCTCGCCGGTCTGGATGAAAGCCTCGACCGGCATTCCGGGCATGAGGTCCTTGCCGTCGAGACGCTGCGCCTCGCCCGGCCTGAGCGCGATGCGCGTGACGTAGAACGACAGCCCGCTCTGCGGGTCGCGCGTGAGGTCGGCGGAGATGCGCGTCAGCACGCCCGCCAGATCCGGCGTATCGGCGCTGTCGAAGGCGGAGAAGCGCAGGATCACGTTCTGCCCCACCCTCAGCCGGTCGATCAGCTGCGGATCGATGCGCGCCTCGACCACGAGCCCGTCATGCTCGGGAATGATGAGCATCATCTGCTCGCCCGCGCTCACCACGCCGCCCACGGTATGGACCGTCTTCTGATGCACCACGCCGTCCTGCGGCGCCCGCAGGTCGATGCGCTGAAGCTGGTCCATGGCGGCCACGCGGCGCTCGGCGAAATCGGCGAGGCGGGTTTCGACGTCGCGCAGCTCGGTCGAGACCTCGCGCCGCTGCTCCTGGTCGATCTGGAGGATCTGCAGCTCGGTTTCGGTGATGCGCCCCTTGGCGCGCGCGGTCTCGGCCACGAGCTGGCCCGCCTCGCCGGAGAGCCGGGCCGCCTCCCGCTCCAGGCTGGTCATGCGGGAGATGGAGACCAGGTTGGAGGCATAGAGCTTGCGCACCCCTTCGAGCTCCAGCTCGATCAGGCGGATCTGCTCGCGCTTGGAGGCGATCTGCGCCGCGAGGCCGGACATTTCCTCCCGCGTCTGGGCGATGCGCTCGCGCAGCTGGGAGATCTGCCCCTCGCGCGCCGCCTTGCGCGAGGCGAACAGCGTCTCCTCCCCCGCGAGGATGGCGGCGACCGCCTCCTCGGCGGCATGGACCTTCAGCGCGGCCGGGACAGCGATGGCGGACCGGCCGTCGCGCTCGGCTTCGAGCCGGGCCTTGCGGGTGGCGAGCTGGTTGATCTGGTTGTCGATCATGCCGAGGTTCGCGCGCGCGGTGGTCTCGTCGAGCCGCACCAGGACGTCACCCGTCCTCACCCGGTCGCCGTCGTTGACGAAAATTTCGCCCACCACGCCTCCGGTGGGATGCTGGATGCGCCGCACGTTGCTCTCGACCACCACCTGGCCCTGCGCGATCACCGCGCCGGCGAGCGGCGCGGTGGCGGCCCACACGCCCACCGTGCCCAGGAGCACGAGCAGCAAGGCGCCGCCGGCGAGCGTCGTCGCCCGGATGTCGCGGAAGGGATCGAGGGCCTTGCCCGTGGCCATGGCGGCGTCTCCTATCCCACGCGCTCGATGACGACACGGGGCTTCGCGGGGCCCGCCTGGCCGGGCTCGGCCGGCGCCAGGGTGGACTCCGCCCGGGCCTCGCGTGCGGCCAGCGTCTTGCGCAACACCTCCTCCTTGGGGCCGAAGGCCTGGACCTGGCCCTGGGCCATGGCGAGCACGAGGTCGCAGGCGGCGAGCGCGGTCGGCCGGTGGGCGACCACCACGGCGATGCCGCCGCGCGCGCGGATGCCCTTGATGGCAGCGTTGAGCGCCCCTTCGCCTTCGGCATCGAGGCTCGAATTGGGCTCGTCGAGCACCACCAGGAACGGCTCCCCGTAGAGCGCGCGGGCGAGCGCCACGCGCTGGCGCTGCCCACCCGACAAGGTCGAGCCGCCCTCGCCGATGCGGGTGGCGAAGCCATCGGCAAGGCGCAGGATCATCTCGTAGGCTCCGGCCGCCTTGGCGGCGGCGAGGACATCTGCTTCGGCGGCGCCAGGATCGAAGCGGGCGATGTTCTCGGCCACCGTGCCGTCGAACAGCTCCACGTCCTGAGGCAGGTAGCCGATCATGGCGCCGCGGACCTCGTCGGGCCATTGGTCGAGCGTCGCGCCGTCGAGTCGAAGCTCGCCGCGCAGGACCGGCCACACCCCCACCAGCGCCCGCGCCAGCGTCGATTTTCCGGATGCGGACGGGCCGATGATGCCGAGCGCATGGCCGGCATCCACGGCGAACGAGACATTCTGCACCACTGCCGCCGCGCCTGGCGGCGCGACCGCGACCTGCTCCAGGCTGAGGCGCCGGTGGGCCCGCTCCGGCGCCACGGGGCGCGCGCGGTCCTCGTCCGTCAGCGCCTGGCGCAGGCGGCTCCAGGATTGGCGCGCGGCGAGGAACGGGCGCCAGCTCTGGATCGCCAGCTCGATGGGCGCCAGTGCCCGGCTCGCGATCACCGAGGAGGCGATCATCACCCCGGGCGAGGCCAGTCCCGAAATGACCAGCCATGCGCCGACGCCCAGCATCGCCGATTGGAGCATGAAGCGCAGCACCTTCGAGAGCGCGCCGAGGCCACCGGCGATGTCGGCGGCGCGCTGCTGGACGGCGAGATACCCGGCGCCCCGCGCCTCCAGGCGGGCCAGCATGGGCTTTTCCATCCCGAGCGCGGCGACCACCTCGGCATTGCGCCGGGCCGCTTCGAGCAGCACAGCCCGCTCGGCCCCGGATTGGGCCGCCTCGCGCACCGGACGCCGGGTGCGCCACTCGGTGATGAGGGTCAAGCCGACCAGGAGCAGCGCGCCCGCCACCAGCGTCCAGCCGAGATAGGGATGCAGCAGGAAGCAGGCGAAGAGATAGAGCGGCATCCACGGCAGGTCGAAGAGCGCGGTCGGGCCCAACCCTGAAAGGAAGGAGCGCACGGTGTCGAGGTCGCGGGAGAGCTGCATCCCGCGCCCGTCGTCGCGGCGCCGCAACGGCGCGCGCAGGATCGCAGCAACCACCGGGCCGCTGAGATCCTGGTCCAGCGCCACGGCGATGCGCCCCAGGATGCGCTGGCGCAGGGCATCGAACAGGCCCTGCACCGCGTAGAGCGCCATGACGATGAGCGACAGTGCAACGAGGGTCGGCAGGCTGTGTGAGGGCAGCACCCGGTCATAGACCTGGAGCATGTACAGCGAGCCGGTCAGCATCAGCACGTTCACGACCGCCGAGAACGCGCCCACCGCGGCGAAGGCGCCGCGGCAGCGCGCGAGCGCGCGGCTGGGAAGATCGGAGGCGGCGCGCGTGTTCGCGCCGGCTTTGTGTGCTCGGCTGCTCATGGGATCGGGTTTCGACGGTGGCGCGCTGCTGCAGGCGGAACGCCAGGAGGCCGCTAGTTAGGGCCATCTGGCGTCATGCGTGTGACGGTCCGTGAGTTTCGGTCCCCGCGACGGCCGCGGTGCGCGCCGAGAAGCCACCTGCCAACGGCGCTCCGATCGGGTAACGTGGATGTGAGTGGGTCGTTGGTCGGGGAGCGGCATGAGACACGCGTTGGCGCTGGTGGTGGCGCTGGCCTGCCTTCAGGCGGTGGCGGCGCGGCCCGTCGGCGCGGCCGATGCCGACCTTGCGGAGACGCTCGCGCGCTGCGACTCGGCCGCAGCCAGCCCATTCGACAAGGAGCGCCCGCCGGGCGTGGCGGGGGTCGCGTCCCACGAAATCGATCCCGCCGTCGCCATTCCCGCCTGCATGGCGGCGGTGCGGGCGGCGCCCGATGTGCCGCGCCTGTGGTACCAGATGGCGCGAGCCGACCTTGCCGCGCGGCGCTTCGACGAATTCCGCGACATGGCCGCCCGCGCCGATGCCCTCGGCCATGCGGGTGGGACCCATGCGCTCGGCCAGAGCCACGAGGCGGGCCACGACGGATCGCCGGATCTCGGCGCTGCCCGCACGCTCTATGAGAGGGCGGCCGCGGCCGGCTTCGCGCCGGCCATGGTGGACCTCGGCGTGATGCTGGAGGACGGCGCCGGAGGCAGCGCCGACATCGCCGCGGCCAATGCCTGGTACCTGAAGGCGGCCGAGGTGGGCGAACCGGTCGCCATGAATCTGCTGGCCGACAATCTGGTGGCCGGACACGGCATTGCCCGGGATGCCGGCGCCGGGGCCCGCTGGTATCGCCGCGCCGCGGAGAAGGGCGACAGCTTTGCCATGGCGAGCCTCGGCCTGCTCCTGGAGCTGGGCGACGGCGCCCCGCGCAACCTCAAGGAGGCCAACGACTGGTATCGCAAGTCCGCGGCGGCGGGCAACCGCCGCGGCATGCGGCTGCTCGCCATCAACCTGGAGACCGGCAACGGCCTGGGAAAGGATTCGCGCGCCGCCATCTCCTGGTACAAGCGGGCGATCGAGGCGGGAGAC
Source organism: Xanthobacter pseudotagetidis (assembly GCF_043194795.2). NCBI lineage: Bacteria > Pseudomonadati > Pseudomonadota > Alphaproteobacteria > Hyphomicrobiales > Xanthobacteraceae > Xanthobacter > Xanthobacter pseudotagetidis. Next base: position 1,433,954 of record NZ_CM195534.1, read on the forward strand.
GTGATGAGCATGCGTCTCATCTCGTTCAGCTACTTCAACGGCACCGGCGTGCCGAAGGACCCGCAGGAAGGCCTCTACTGGCTGCGCAAGGCCGCCGAGGCGGGCGATCCCGCGGCGATGGTCACGCTCGGCGTCCGCTATGCCGCCGGCAGCGGCGTGCCGCTCGATTTCGATCGCGGGCTCGACTGGCTGCGCCGGGCTGCCGAGCGTGGCGATGCGCGGGCCGACACCGCGCTGGCGGTCCTGCGGGACACGGGGAATGGGCGGCCTGCCTGCCAGGGCGTGCTCGGCCGCTACCACGAGGTCGGGACGACCTACGACGCGCTGCCTGCGCGCTTCTCGCGGAACCTGCCCGCCTTCCGCGAGGTGTGCGCCGGTCTCTCCGGTCTGAGGGAAGACGACGTGCGCCGCTGCTACCTGCTCAATCCGGGCGGTGCGGGAGACTTCGTGCGCAAGGTCCGCAAGCAGTGCCGGTGATCCGCCGGCAGGCCCCGGACCGGGGCCGTCTCAGGTCTTGGGCAGCCCGGCCTCCAGCGGCACCACGGGCGCATCCTTGGCCCGCTTGAGCGTGAGGGCGGTCTTCACGTTGCGCACGTTGGGCGCGGCGGTGATCTCGAGCACGAAGGCCTGGAAGGTGCGCAGGTCCGGTGCCACGCACAGCATCAGGAAGTCCACCTCGCCGGAGAGCATCCAGGCGGCGCGGACCAGCGGCCACCTGCCGATCCGCGCCTCGAAGGCGGCGAGGTCCGCTTCCGCCTGGCTCGTCAGGTGGACCATGGCGAAGGCGGTGAGGTCGTAGCCGAGGCGCTTCTCGTCGAGCAGCGCCCGGTAGCCCTCGATGATGCCGTCTTCCTCCAGCGCCCGCACGCGCCTGAGGCAGGGCGGCGCCGAAATGCCGACCCGGCGCGAGAGCTCGACGTTGGTCATGCGCCCGTCCCGCTGGAGCTCGTCGAGAATCTTCCAGTCCACGGCATCGAGGCGAACGGTCAAGGCGGGCTCCTTGTGAATGGCTGGGCGGCACCTTAGTGCGCGTTTGCCGCAGCGCAACGAAATAATCTTTCGCGGGGCGGCGGCGTGACCATCGGGTCAAGAGGCTTGGCTCCGCGTCTTGTGGCGCCGCACGCGTGCCCCTACATTCTTGCATGGCTCGTCGGCCTCTTCCCTAGAGGCAAGGGCGCTTCACAGCGCAGGCGCGGACAGTCCCGTGCGCCTGGGTTTCGAGGATTTCCATGACCACCCATCACAAGAAGGTCGTCATCATCGGCTCTGGCCCGGCGGGCTACACCGCGGCCATCTACGCGGCCCGCGCCATGCTGGAGCCGGTGCTGTTCGAGGGCATCCAGCCGGGCGGCCAGCTCACCATCACCACCGACGTGGAGAACTATCCCGGCTTCGCCGATGTCATCCAGGGTCCGTGGCTGATGGAGCAGATGCGTGCCCAGGCCGAGCACATGGGCACCCGCATCATCGCCGACCATGTGGCGAGCCTCGACCTTTCGCGTCGGCCGTTCCGCATGACCACCGAGGGCGGCGAGACCTATCTCGCCGATGTGGTGATCCTCGCCACCGGGGCGCAGGCGCGCTGGCTCGGCATTGCCTCGGAGGAGGCCTATCGCGGCTTCGGCGTGTCCGCCTGCGCCACCTGCGACGGCTTCTTCTATCGCGGCAAGGAGGTGGTCGTGGTGGGCGGCGGCAACACTGCCGTGGAGGAGGCGCTGTTCCTCACCAACTTCGCCGCCAAGGTAACGGTGGTGCATCGCCGCGACAGCTTCCGCGCCGAGAGGATCCTCCAGGAGCGCCTGTTCGCCCACCCGAAGGTGAGCGTGGTCTGGCATGCGGAGGTGGCCGAGATCGTCGGCGCCGAGGAACCCACCCGCGTGACCGGCGTGATGCTGCGGGACACCCGCACCGGCGAGCTGACCCGCCTTGCCGCCGATGGCGTGTTCATCGCCATCGGCCATGCGCCCTCCACCGATCTGGTGAAGGATCAGCTGAAGCTCAAGCCCAACGGCTATGTGTGGACAGCGCCCGATTCGACCGCCACCTCGGTTGCCGGCGTGTTCGCGGCCGGCGACGTCGCGGACGATGTCTATCGCCAGGCCGTGACGGCGGCGGGTCGCGGCTGCATGGCGGCGCTCGAGACCGAACGCTACCTCGCCCACCACCAGGTGCCGCGGGCGGCCGAATGACCGCCCGCATCGGGCGCGGCGCCGCGTGCCGTGCCCCAATCGCTCGCCGGTGAGACTGTGAGCGCGTGTCCCGCCGCGAAGCGGGGAGCAATGCTGCCAGGGAACGGGACCCCATGGATTGGGACAAGCTCAAGGTCTTTCACGTCGCCGCCGAGGCCGGCTCCTTCACCCATGCGGGTGAGACACTGGGCCTTTCGCAATCGGCGGTGAGCCGGCAGGTGTCGGCGCTGGAGGCGGAGCTGAAGGTGCCGTTGTTCCACCGCCACGCCCGGGGCCTGATCCTGACCGAGCAGGGCGAGCTGCTCTATCGCACCGCCCACGAGGTGTTCCTGAAGCTCGAATCGGCCCGCGCCCAGCTGACCGACAGCCGGGAGAAGCCCAACGGCGACCTGCGCGTCACCACCACCATGGGCCTCGGCACCCACTGGCTCACGGCGCGGGTGGGCGAGTTCGTGGAGCTCTACCCCGACATCCGCATCCAGCTGATCCTCACCGACGAGGAGCTGGACCTTGCCATGCGTGAGGCGGACGTCGCCATCCGCATGCGCCAGCCGGTGCAGCCGGACCTGGTGCAGCGGAAGCTCTTCACCGTCCATTTCCACGCTTATGCCTCGGCGGATTATCTCAAGCGCCATGGCCAGCCGCGCACGGTGGACGAGCTGGACAAGCACCGAATCCTGCTGCTCGGCGGCCCGATCCCGTCCTATTTCCAGGGGCTGAACTGGCTCGAGCACGCCGGCCGGGACGGCTCGACGCCGCGCATTCCCGCCTTCGAGGTGAACAACGTGCTGGGCCTCAAGCGCGCCGTGGAGCGCGGCGTGGGGATCGGAACTCTACCTGATTACCTTTCAGATGATTCGACCTCGCTTGTGCCGCTGTTCACCGACCGCGAGACGCCGAAGCTCGAAGCCTATTTCACCTATGCCCAGGAAATGCGCTCCGTGGCGCGAATCCAGGTGTTTCGTGACTTTCTCATTTCCAAGGCCCAGCGCTGGAATTATTGAGGAACATCAAGTCCAGGTAGCGGAATGCCGCATTGCGAGGGCAGCCAAGCGTCCAGCACATGCCTGTTATGCGGTCAGATGGCGTTGCAAAATGCCTATGCGGAAGGCATTTTAATCACGCGCTGATCGCATCCTGTGCGGTGCCTCAGCTGTTCCCCTCTGGAAGGTTCGCCGCTCTGCGGCGATACTTGCCGGGCCTTTCATCGGGCCCGGCATTTTTCTTTTCGGCGGCTCAATTCGCATGCTTTTGTCATGCGTTGGTAGTATGTGATCGGAGGTCGAGGGTGTTTCGCCTCCCCGTGCGCTGCGGTATTACCCAGCCAGTCACGGGCGGCGGCGGGACGTCGCGGGGCTCGTGCCCCGGTCCCGTCCGCCAGGGCAGGGCCGGACCTCCCATCCCATTCATCAGGGGAACAGAGATGGCGATTCTGAAGCGCGGACTGGCCGGCGAGCCGGTCAAGATTCTCCAGGCGAAGCTCGGTGTCACTGCGGACGGCCAGTTCGGCCCCGCCACCGAGGAGGCCCTGAAGGCCTACCAGAAGGCGCATGGCCTTGCCGCAGACGGCATCGCCGGTCCCGACACTTTCTCCGCCATGGGCCTGCCGGAGCTGATCCTGCTCACCGTCGGCACCAAGGGCGAGGCGGTGAAGAAGCTGCAGACCGCCCTCGGCATCGCCGCCGACGGCCAGTTCGGCCAGGGCACCGCCAAGGCGGTGAAGGCGTTCCAGGAGAAGAACGGCCTTGAGGCCGATGGCATGGCCGGCCCGGTCACCCTGTCCAAGATTTCAGCCTTCGCGGGCGTGTTCAGCGCCGAGGCCGTGGCCAAGGCCCAGTCCGGCCCGGCGACCATCGGCACCGACGGCAAGCCGGTCACGGCGGACGCCGCCAACGCGCCCAAGAAGAGCATCTGGCAGAGCATCACCAGCTTCTTCTCCTGACGCATCACGGTGGACGGCGGCGCCCCGAAGGAGCGCTCGCCGTCCACCGCCGTTCACCTCGGCGGCGTCCCGGCCCTGGGCGAGAGCCGGCGGTCCGGGGGCGATGCTTCCCATTGCAAGCTGATCGGATCGCGCTCTACGCTGCGCCCATGGCTTTCCTCCCGCCGGTGGTCGCCCGCCTCATGGACCAAGTGGTGAAACCTGCGGCCCTGGTCCTGGGCCTCTCCACGCTGGTGCCGCCGGCGGAGGCGCGCACCGACCGGCCGGCCACGTTCGTGGACGTCGCCCAGCTGGTGCCGGGGCTTATCCTCGACGTGCGCTATCATGGCGCCGACAATTTCGTCGGCACCCGCGTCGATGGCTACGAGGCGGCGCGCTGCTTCCTCACGCGGCCGGCGGCCGAGGCGCTTGCCAAGGTGGCTGAGGACGCCCGCCGCCAGGGCTATCTGCTGAAGCTGTTCGACTGCTACCGACCGGCCCGAGCCGTGGCGCATTTCGCGCGCTGGGCCGCGGACCTCGCTGACGAGCGCACCAAGGCCACCTATTATCCCGATCTCGACAAGTCCGAGCTGTTCAAGGAGGGCTACATCGCCTCCCGCTCCGGCCATTCGCGCGGCTCTACCCTGGACCTCACGCTGGTCCATGCCGCCACCGGAGCGGAAGCGGACATGGGCACGCCCTTCGATCTGTTCAGCCCGCTCTCGTGGCCCGACTCGGACGCGGTGACAGCGTCGCAGAAGGCGAACCGCATCCGCCTCGCCGACCTCATGAAGCGCCACGGCTTCGCGCCTTTCGCCAAGGAGTGGTGGCACTTCACGCTCAAGGACGAGCCGTTCCCGAACACCTATTTCGACTTTCCGATCCGCTGAGGCGGCGAGGGAGCGCGGCGCCCATCGCGCCGTCTCAGTGAGACGTGATCTCCTCCACCTTCATCTTGCGGCCCCAGGAATCGAAGAAGGCGCCCTCGTTGAGAACCAGCCGGTCCTCGGCCAGCCGCGATTCGAGGCGCCGCAGGCGCGCCCGCGCATCGGCATTCTCGATCGGGCCGCCGGCATCGCGCACCGGGAAGAAGCTCGCCCCGTCCCATGCCTTCTTGGCGCCCGCGAACAGGCCGGCGATCTGCGCCCAGCCGATCTCGTCGCCGACGAAGGTCAGGAAGGTGGAGGCAAGCGGTGTGACCCTGGTCTCGCCGATGGCCACCAGAACCACCAGCGCCGTGAAGTCGCCCTCCTGCGCATAGGTCTGCGCGAGCCAGTTCGAGAAGTCGTCCGCCGGCGGCGTGGCGTCGGTGAGCGAGGGGGCGCCGCTGGCCGTGGCCGCGCCGGCGCGGCCACGGGGCTTGCGCCTAGAAGTCGACAAGGGGCGTCTCCGGCAGATAGTGGTCGAACAGGTACCAGAACGGCGTCTCCCGCGTGGCGAGGTACCAGTCCTCGAACGTCGCCAGGGCTGCGGCGGGGGCGGGGGCGTCGGGCTCCGTTTCCGGCGCCTCGCGTCCGGCGGCATACAGCGCCAGCGCCACCTGGGCGAAGCGGGCGAGGACCTCGGAGCGGGCGGGACTGTCCTCGTCCCAGCCCAGCCGGGCCGCCAGCAAGGCCTGCCCGGCGGCGATCGCGAGCTCGGCGCTCTCCAGGTCCTTCGTCGCCTCCCCGAGAGAAGCCATCAGGTCGGCGCGCCTATAGGCGTGGGCGCGGGCGGTGGCGAGCGCCTCCGTCCGCGCAGCCGCCTCGGCGCGATAGCGCGTCTCGGCGATATCGGCGGCGGACTTGGCGGCGTCGAGTTCGGCGAGGAAAGTGGCCAGGGGGCTCATCGCTTGTTCCGGAGAGGTGGCGGAAGAGAGTGGGAGTCGAACCCACCAAGGACCGGCTCGCGGCCCCTCCCGGATTTGAAGTCCGGACGCCCCACCAGGGACGCTTCTCTTCCTCGCGGCGCGCCGCTCTCCGCCGGGGCGGAGCAGGGCGTCGCGGATTGCGTATCGGCCGTGCCCGTCGCCGGCGCATCTTCCACCGGCGCGGCGAAGAGGTCCAGACGGTGCGGATTCACCCGGCGCAGATCGCCGCGGCGCAGGGTGACGCCGTGGCGGTCGAAGAATTCGAGAATCTGGATCGCCACCTTGCGGCCGTTGGACACCTGGTCGCGGAACTGGGCGGCGGTGAATTCGCCTTTGGCCTGGGTGGCCGAGAGGTGGCGCACGATGGCGACCATCTCGGCCACGGTGGCGCGCAGGAAGAAATGGTCGTGGGCCACCTCGTCGAGGCGTCCCATGCGGCCAAGCAGCTTGAGAAGCCGCCGCACCTCCGGCTCCGGCGCCGGCAGCAGTCCGGCGATGTCGCGCACCCGCGGCGGGCGGAAGCGCTCCTCGGCCGAGACGAAGGGAGCGATGCGCGCCCACAGCGCCTCGTCCTGGGGCGAGAGGCGGACCTCGAAAGCCGTGCGGCGCACCCATGCCCCTTCCAGGCGCACGTCCTCGCGCGGCAGCAATTGCAGCGCCGCGAGGAAGGCCGGCGCCGGCAGGCGCGGCACCAGCGCGAGGCGCAGCCGCTCGCGGCCGATGCCGGGCAGGTCCGGGTTCTCTTCGTGGAAGGCGTCGAGCGTGGCGAGCAGCTGGCCGCGGAACGCGGCGAAGCGGTGGGGCGAGAGCGCGGTCACGCTCTCGCCGGCCGGAATGCGGACCAGATCGAGCGCCGCCGCCATGGCCTCCGTCTGCGCCTCCGACAACGCGTGGTCGCGGGCGAAGGCGATGAGGTCGACCTGGAAGGGGGCGATCTCCAGCAGCGCGGCAAGGGCGGCCTGCGGGTCGGGCAGGGCCAAGGCGTCGAGCTGGGCGAGGCGCTCCGGCGTGCGGCGCTTGCGGGCCGGCCCGCGCAGGTCGAGGAAGGTGCCGCCGCCCACCGTGCGCTGGGCCGAGGTGTCGCGGATCACGAACCGGTCGCCCACCGCCGCGGCGATGGGCGCCTCCAGCACCAGCTGCACCCGCCCGCGCCCGCCCGGCGCGATGGGCTCGCCGAGCAGGACCACGCGCGCGCCCACCTCCCGCGCGCCGTGGTGCAGGCGCACCGGGAACCACTGGCCGATGGGCTTCGGCTCGCTCGCGAGCACCCTCAGCTCCGCGTCCACGTGATCGGCGGGCGCATGCAGCGCGGGATCGAGCACCACGTCGCCGCGCGCGATCGCCTCCTTGGCGATGCCGTCGCCGGCGAGGTTGATGCCGCAGCGGTCGCCGGCATGCCCTTCCTGCGCCGTCCGGTCCTGGGCGCGGATGGAACGCACGCGCGCCGAGAGGCCGGAGGGGCTGACCGTGACCCGGTCGCCCACGTTCACGCGGCCCGACAGCACGGTCCCGGTCACCACGGTGCCGGCGCCGGAGAGGGTGAAGGAGCGGTCCACCGCAAGGCGGAAGCGCCCCTCGGCCGCCCGGCGACCCATGGTCCGCGCGGCCTCGGCGAGGCGTGCGCGCAGGCCATCCACGCCGGCGCCGGTCACGGCCGAGACCGGCAGGATCTCGGCGCCTTCCAGTGCCGTGCCCTTGAGCGCGGCGGCGATCTCCGCCGTCACGGCCTCCAGCCGCGCCGCGTCCACCAGATCGGCCTTGGTCAGGGCGACGAGGCCGTGGCGGATGCCCAGGAGGTCGACGATGGCGAGGTGCTCGCGGGTCTGCGGCATCACCCCGTCGTCGGCCGCCACCACCAGCAGCGCGAAATCGATGCCGCTCGCGCCGGCGAGCATGGTGTGGACGAACTTCTCGTGGCCCGGCACGTCGACGAAGCCGAGGATGTCGCCGTCGGCCCCGTCCCCGCCTTCGCCCGCCAGCGGCAGGTAGGCGAAGCCGAGGTCGATGGAGATGCCGCGCGCCTTCTCCTCCTTCAGCCGGTCGGTGTCGACGCCGGTGAGCGCGCGCACGAGTGTCGACTTGCCGTGGTCGATATGGCCGGCGGTGCCGATGATCATGGCGTCTTCGCCTTCGGCAGCGGCAGCGCCGCGCGGCGCCGCGCCTCCACCTGCTCCTGGGGGAAGAGCTGGCCGCGGACGACATCGAAGAAGCGCTCGGCGAGCGGGCTGCCGCCGGCGCGCGCCCGCAGCAGCCAGACGAAGGCCGCCAGGTTGTCGCGCGGGACGCCGGAGCCGAGATGGCAGGCGGCGCCCAGCATCGCCTGGCCATCGGCATCGCCGGCCTCCGCGCCCTTGAGCCACCAGCGGGCGGCCTCGGCCGGATCGCGCGCCGTGCCGAGGGCGTTGTGCGCGATCATTCCGAGCCGGGTCATGGCCGAGGCGACGCCCTTGGCTGCCGCCGCCTGGGCCCATTTTCTCGCCTCGGCGGGATCGGCGGGGATCACCTCGCCTTCCAGCAGCATCCAGCTCAGCATGTCCTGGGCCGGCCCGTCGCCCTTCTCGGCGGCGGCGCGGTAGAGCTCGGCGGCGCGGGCGTAGTCCTGGTCCGTGCCCTCGCCCTTGAAATGGAGCGCGGCGAGGTTGCGCATGCCCACCGGGTCGCCCCCGGCGGCGGACAGCTCCAGCCAGCGATGGGCGAGGGCGAGGTCGCGATCCACGCCGAGGCCGTCCACGAAGCACGCGCCCACATTGTTCTGGGCGCGGGGATGGCCCGCGCTCGCGAGCGGCTCCCAGAGCGACAGGGCCTTGGGATAGTCGCCTTGGCTGGCGGCTTCGAGGGCGGCGGACATGGCGGCCTCGGCGTCGGCTGCCGTGGCTTCCTGCCGGCCGGACTTGCTCCTCAGGCGGTCAAGCCAGCCCATGGCGCGCCTCCCGTGGCAGCGCGTCGAGCGCGGCGAGGAGCGCCGCGCCGTCGTCGAGGCACCGCAGGTCCAGCACCAGCGCCTGGTCGTCCACGCGGCCGATGACGGGAACCGGCAGCCGCCGCAGGGCGTCGGACAGGGCGGCGAGCGCGCGCCCGCTGCCGCTGGCCGGGCGCAGGGCGAGGCCGGCGCTTTCCAGCGTCTCCAGGGGCAGCGCGCCGGAGCCGATCTGGCTGCGGCAGGCGACGACCGACACGGTAAAGCCCGCGCCCAGCCGCGCGGCGACTTCGGGGGCGAGGCGCTCGGCCTCGGCGGCGAGGTCCGCCGCCTTGCGGGTGAGGAAGCGCAGCGTCGGCAGGCGGGCGGCGAGGCGGTCGGGGTCGCGGTAGAGCTTGAGGGTCGCCTCAAGGGCCGCGAGGCGGATCTTGTCGACCCGGAGCGCGCGCTTCATGGGGTTCTTGTTGATCCTCGCGATCAGCTCCGCCCGCCCGACGATGAAGCCGGTCTGCGGTCCGCCCAGGAGCTTGTCGCCGGAGAAGGTGACGATGTCCGCACCTTCCGCCACCGCCTCGCGCACGGTGGGCTCATGCACCAGGCCGTAGGCGGAGAGGTCGCAGAGCGTGCCAGAGCCGAGGTCGTTCACAAGCGGCACCCCGTGGGCGCGGGCGAGGTCGGCGAGGTCGCGGGCGCTGACCTCGGCGGTGAAGCCCTCGATGCGGTAGTTGGAGGTGTGGACCTTCAGGATCAGCCCGGTCTCGGCGGTGAGCGCGCCCTCGTAGTCCCGCAGATGGGTGCGGTTGGTGGTACCGATCTCGCGCAGGCGGGTGCCGGCGCGCGCCATGATCTCCGGCATGCGGAAGGCGCCGCCGATCTCGATCAGCTCGCCGCGCGAGACGATGGAGTCCCGGTCCGCCGCCAGGGTGTTGAGGGTGATGAGCACGGCGGCGGCGTTGTTGTTGACGACGGTCGCCGCCTCGGCGCCGGTCAGCTCCAGCAGCAAGGCGCGCACATGATCGTCGCGCTCGCCGCGCTTGCCGCCGGACAGGTCGAATTCCAACGCCACCGCCTGGCGCATGGCCACGGTGGCCGCCGCCACCGCCTCCTCGGCGAGGATGGCACGGCCGAGATTGGTGTGCAGCACCGTGCCGGTAAGGTTGAGGACCGGCTTGAGCGAGGGCGCCGCCGCCGCGTCGAGCAGCGCCAGCGCCTCAGCGCCGAGTGCCTCGGGGGCGAGCGGGGCGGCCGGCGGCGCGCCGCGCGCGGTGGCGCGGGCGCCGTCGATCACGGTGCGCACGGCGGCGGTGGTCGCGGCGCGGCCGTGGCGCTCGCGGGCAGCGCGGGCCGCCTCGGTCTTGAGCACGGCGTCCACGGAGGGCAGCCGGCGGCTTGCGGGCTCAGGCGCGCCGGACGGCGCATCCCCGGCGTCGTGGGCGCGAACGCCCGCGGGAGAGGGCTCGCTCATGGCCTGGCCCTCAATAGCCGAGCAGCAGCGGATTGAATCCGGATCGCCGGTAGGGGCCGTCCCTCATGAGCAAATCGAGGCCGAGGCTGCCCACGTCGTCCGCCACCGGGTCGAGGTCCGGATTTTTCGGCCGGTAGAGCACCTTCAGGTAGGTGTTGCAGGCGTCGCAGGTCTCGGCCTTGATCTCGCCGTCGCTGCCCTCCACCTCCTGGTAGCCGATGCCCTTCGTGGTGCCGCAGGAGGTGCAGCGGATGCGCACGAAGTTCCACCAGGTGCTGCACAGGGCGCAGACGCAATAGCGGGCGCCATGGGCGTTCGGCCAGTCCACCACCACGCTCGACACCGGCGGACCGCCGCAGGTGGGACACATGCCGACGCCCACGTCCACCAGGCTCTTCGGGTCCAGCCGCGCGGCGAGGCGGGCGAAATGCACCTGGAGCGCGGCGGCGGCAAAGACGTGCTCGGCCAGATGCTCCATGGGGATGGAATCCGCCAGCACGTTGCGCATCACCTCCTCGCGCACCCCGTCGCCGGACGCCGACAGACGGGCAAGGCCCGCGGCTGCGGCGGGCGGCATGGAGACGTCGGCGGCAAGCCGCTGGAGCCGCGTGAAGGTATCGTCCAGGACCGGATCCGCGGTGGAGCGGGAGCGGTCGAGGGGGGGCATCTGGAAGCTGCGCGCGCGCTCGCGGTCCTCCGCCTCCGGCAGGTCGGGCAGCGGCAGGTCGGGCAGGATCGCCGCCTGGGCAGCCGCAAGGTCCTGCAGGAAGGTGAGGTAGGGCGCCAGCTCATGGCTCCGGGCCAGGACGCCGAAACGCTCGGCGCGCCGGGCGAACAGGAGTTCCGGCTCCGGCATCATCGCGAAGGGCGGGACATTGACGCCGGTGATGACCGACGGATCGGGCAGGACGGCGCCCGGGCTGTTGGGGGAAGCGGACATGATGCGTCACGAACCTCACGGGTCACGTGGTTGAGAAACGGATGCTGCGTGCTCCGCACCGCCCCGGACCGCATGCGGCGACCGAAGCGGCACGCCCGGCGACCGCGCGGCCCTGAATGGAGCGTCGGCACGCCTGGCCCCCCTCGGGCCCCCTCTGTCGCCAGAGGGGGCCATCTTGGGGAAACGACCTTATTCGGCCGGGGTTCCCGTGCGCTTGCCGGCCACCAGTTCGCGCAGCCACTTCCTGTGGTGGCGCCAGGCCCATCCACCGGTCACCTGGCCGCGGGTCATGGCGGAGATGGTGCCCTTGACCCAGATGGCCGCGTAGACGTGGATGATCCATACGCAGATGATTGCGACCGCCGCCAGTGCGTGCACCAGGAGCGCGATCCGCTGCTGCTCGATGGAGGTGTAGCTGGAGAAATAGGTGTTCCAGATCACCAGCCCCGAGCCGATCAGCGCGACGATGAGGACGGACATGCCCCAGAACACGAACTTCTGGCCGGCATTGTACTTGCCGAGCTCGGGCAGCTTCTCCTCGTTGCCGGCGATCACGTCGCGGATGCGCCTGAGCCACGTGCCGTCCTCGCTCTTCCACAGATTGGCCTTCCAGAAGCGGAAGAACAGGCCGAAGAAGGAGAAGAACAGCACCACGCCGATCCAGGGGTGGATGGCGCGGGTCAGCTGACCGCCCCCGAACAGGGCGGTCAGGAAGTAGAGGCTGGGGTGGAACAGAGCGAGGCCGGAGATCGCCAGCAGGATCAGGCTGATGGCCGTCACCCAATGGTTGATCCGCGCCGCGACCGTGTAGCGGTCCACCTGCACCGGATGGCCCTTGTGGACCTGGTCGCCGCTCTCGACGTCATAGGGTGCCGCGCTCATGAGCGTCCTCCCTGCGTCAGCTTCTCCGCATTCTCCTCATCCTCGGCGGTGACCTTGTTGGCGCCGGTGACGAGGTAGTGGAAGGCGCCGGCGACGGCCGCGAAGCCCATGACGCCGAGGCCCACATACTTCGTCACGCCCTTCCAGGCCTCGACGATGGGGCTGATGCGGGGATTGTCCGGCAGGCCGGAATAGATCGAGGGCTTGTCCGCGTGCGGCAGCACGTACATGACGTGGGTGCCGCCGACGCCTGGCGGGTCGTACAGCCCGGCATTCTTGAAGCCGCGGGACTTCAGGTCCTTGATCCGGCCGTCCGCCCAGCCCTTCATCTCCTCCTTGGTGCCGAAGACGATGGCCTGGGTCGGGCAGGCCTTCTGGCAGGCCGGTCCCTGGCCCACCGCCACTCGGTCGGAGCAGAGCGTGCACTTGTAGGCCTTGTTGTCGACCTTGGAGATGCGCGGGATGTTGAAGGGGCAGCCCTTCACGCAATAGCCGCAGCCGATGCACTTGTCGTGGTCGAAGTCCACGATGCCGTTGGAATACTGCACGATGGCGCCGGGCGCCGGGCAGGCCTTCAGGCAGCCCGGATCGGCGCAGTGCATGCAGCCGTCCTTGCGGATGAGCCATTCGAGGCTGTCCGTCTCGGGGTTCACCCATTCCTCGAACCGCATCAGCGTCAACGACGCCGGGGTGAGATCCGGCGGGTTGGTGTAGGTGCCGTTGAAGGTGCCGATCTCCTCGTGGAGCTCGTTCCATTCGAGGCACGCGGCCTGGCAGGCCTTGCAGCCGATGCACTTCGAGACGTCGATGAGCTTGGCGACCGGCGTCAGCTTCTGCGCTGGCGCCGGCACCGAGGAAGCCGAGCGGCGGACGAGGTCCGCGTCGCCAAACTTCGCAGGGGTCGCTGTGACCGGGGGATTCGGGATCGGAGGAAACATGGTTCTCGTCTCCCTTATGCCACCGGCCCGGTCGTGGGCTCGATATTGACCAGGAACGCCTTGTACTCGGGCGTCTCGATGTTGGCGTCACCCACGAACGGGGTAAGCACGTTGGCCGGGAAGCCCTTCTTCGCCGCGCCGACGAAGCCCCAGTGGATGGGGATGCCGACGATGTGCTGCGCCTTGCCGTCCACCATCAGCGGGCGGATGCGCTTGGTCACATAGGCCTTGGCGATCACCGAGCCGCGCTTCGACCACACGCGCACCCAGCCGGCATTGGCGATGCCTTTCTCCTTTGCGAGCTCGGGCGATATCTCCACGAAGAATTCAGGCTGGAGCACCGAATTCACGTGGTTGTTCTTCGTCCAGTAGTGGAAGTGCTCGGTCAGGCGGTAGGAGGTCGCCGCATAGGGGAACTCCTTGGACCCCGTGTCGGCGAACTGGGCGAAGTCGTCCTTGAACACGCGCGCCACCGGATTGCCCCGGACCTTCGGAGCGATGAGGTTGGCGACCGGGCTCTCGAACGGCTCGTAGTGCACCGGGAACGGCCCGTCGCGCATCATGCCCCGCGTGAACAGGCGCGAGACGCCCTCGGGATTCATGATGAACGGCCCCACGTCCCGCGGCTTGGCCGTGGGCGCGATGTCGGGCACGTCGAAGCCGGTCCACTTGGACCCGTCCCACCAGATCAGCTTGCGCGTGTCGTCCCACGGCTGGCCGTCGAGATTGCACGAGGCGCGGTTGTAGATGATCCGGCGGTTGGCGGGCCAGGAGAACGACCACTTGGAGAAGGCGCCGGTGTCGCCGGGATCGGAATTGTCCCGCCGGGCCATCATGTTGCCCGCTTCGGTGAAGCAGCCGGTATAGATCCAGCAGCCCGCCGCGGTGGTGCCGTCGTCCCTGAGCAGGCCGAAGGACGCGAGCTGCTTGCCCGCCTCCAGCACCTTCTTGGTGGGATCGTTCGGATCGAACACGTCGACCAGGGCCGAGCCGTTCATCTCCCTGGCCAGCTCTTCCGCCGTCGGCTCGTTCGGGTCCTTGTAGTTCCAGGTGAGGTTGACGATCGGCTCGGGAACCGTGCCGCCTTCCTTCTTGTACAGCTCCTTCAGCCGCAGGTGGATCTGCGCCATGATGAAGGTGTCGGTCCTGGCCTCGCCCGGAGGCGTGCCGCCCGGCCAGTGCCATTGCAGCCACCGTCCCGAATTGACGAGGGAGCCCTCGTCCTCGGCGAAGCAGGTGGTGGGCAGCTGGATCACCTCGGTCTGGATCGAGGCGGGGTTCGCCTCGTTATAGATGCCGTGGTTCTCCCAGAAGCGCGCCGTCTCGGTCTGGAGCGGGTCCATGACCACCAGCAGCTTCAGCTTGCCCAGCGCCCGGGCGAGCTTGGCCTTGTTGGGGAACGCCTGCAGGGGGTTGAAGCCCTGGCAGAAGTACAGGTTCATCTTCCCCTGGTCCATGAGCTCGAACGCGCGCAGGATGTCGTACGAGGGCACGTCGAGCTTGGGCAGCCAGTCGAAGGCGAAGTTGTTCTCCGCCGTCGCGGCCGGACCCCACATGGTCTTGAGGAAGCTGACGAAGAACTTCTTGTAGTTCTGCCAGTAGCTCATCTGGTTCGGCCGCAGCGGCTTGAAGCCGCGGGTCGACATGTAGGCGTTGAAGTCGACGTCCCGCTCCGTCGGGATCGCCAGATACCCCGGGATCAGGTTCGACATCAGGCCGAGATCGGTGAGCCCCTGGATGTTGGAGTGACCACGCAGGGCGTTCATGCCGCCGCCGCGCACGCCGATATTGCCCAGGATGAGCTGGAGCATCGCCATGCCGCGGATGTTCTGCGAGCCCTTGGAGTGCTGCGTCCAGCCGAGCGCGTACATGGACGTCATGGTCTTGTTGGGCGCGGAGCACTCGGCGATCATCGACGCCACCTTCAGGAACTTGTCCTTCGGCGTGCCGGTGATGCGCTCGACCATCTCGGGCGTGTAGATGGAGACGTGCTGCTTCAGCAGGTTCCACACGCAGCGCGGGTTCTGGAGCGTGTCGTCGACGACCGCATAGCCGTCGGGACCGACGTCGTAGTCCCACGTGGAGCGGTTGTAGTCCCGCTTCTGCTCGTCATAGCCCGTGAACAGGCCGTCATTGTAGGCAAAGCCTTCCTTGACCACGAACGAGGCGTTGGTGAACGCCTTCACGTAGTCCCACTGCACCTTGTCGTTCTGGATGCAGTAGTTGATGACGCCCATCAGGAAGGCGATGTCGGTGCCCTGGCGGATCGGCGCGTAATAGTCCGCTACCGCGGCCGAGCGCGTGTAGCGCGGGTCCACGACGACGAGCCGGGCGCCCCGGTTGGCTTTCGCCTCCGTGACCCACTTGAATCCGCACGGATGGGCCTCGGCGGCGTTGCCGCCCATGATGACCACGAGGTCCGTGTTCTTGATGTCGGTCCAGGAGTTCGTCATTGCTCCACGGCCAAAAGTTGGGGCGAGACTCGCCACCGTCGGGCCGTGTCAGACGCGTGCCTGGTTGTCGAAAGCCACCATTCCGGTCGAGCGCACCACCTTGTAGGTGCACAGGGCCGTTTCATTGGTTGTTGCGGAAGCGGCGAGGAACCCCGCCGTGGTCCATCGATTGACCGTGACCCCGTCCTTGTTCTTTTGGATCAGGTTCTTGTCGCGGTCGTCCTTCATCGCCCGGGCGATCTTGTTCAGCGCCTCGTCCCAGGAGATGCGCTCGAACGTGTCGGATCCCGCGCGCCGGATCATCGGATACTTCAGGCGCGTCTCGGACTTGACGATGTCGAGCAGGGCCGCGCCCTTCGGGCACAGGGTGCCGCGGTTGGTCGGATGGTCGGTGTCACCCTCGATATGGGTGATGTCGGCCTTCTCGCCCTTGGCGATGCTGCCCTTGGAATAGATGATGATGCCGCACGCCACCGAGCAATAGGTGCAGGTGTTGCGGGCTTCGGTGGTGTTGACGAGACGGAATGGCTTGATGGTGGAGGCGAAGGCCTCTTCCACGCCCCCGAAGCCCATGGCTCCCAGGGTTGTCCCCGCCACACCCGCGCCCGCAGTTCGCAAGAACTGGCGCCGCGAGAGCTCCATATTCATCGAAGGCAGCCTCCGATACGTGCCCCTGACCGGGGACGATTGCGGGCGGTTTCGCGCCACCCGACGCCGGGATTCCGGCTTGTGCGGACGGTATTTTGGAACTGGAAGCATGTCAAACTGAGACTGGGTTGGGATCGTTCAAAACGCCGGGATCATGCCAAGTTTCCGTGGCCGGTCCGGTGGAAAAAATGGGGGCGGCTCGGCCATCCCATGTATTTGCTGCGGCGCACAATGGGAGGGTCTGTAAAAATCCGGGTCGACGCTGCAGAAAGTTCGAGGGCGATGTCTGGTAAAATATTCTGCGTTTCGGATCATGCTCCGAAAGTCGTATGTGTTTTTCTCTATTGACGCCAGATGCGCCAACTTCCAGTTTGGGAAGGTGACGGCAGTCAGGCTCCCGCGTGACGGGGCGCACCTCCCGAGAGCAGCCGCGCCTGCGCGCGACGACATGGCCACTTCCCGTGACCGCCATGCTCCCTGCTCGTCCTGCTCCAAGATGTCTAGATTTTCAACCGTAGCGAGCGGCGCGCCCGCGTGCCCGCTTGGGGAGACCTGCCCATGATCCGCCCGCTTCTTGCCGCGGCCGCGACGGCTGCCGTCCTGCTCGGCGCCTCCGCCGCCTTCGCCCAGACGCTCACCTTCTCCGCCATCCCCGACGAGGACGAGACCAAGCTGGTCCAGCGCTTCACCAAGGTGGCGGACTATCTGTCCAAGACCCTCGGCGTGCCGGTGAAGTACGTGCCGGTGAAGAGCTACGGCGCGGCCGTCACTGCCTTCAAGAACAACCAGATCCAGCTCGGCTGGTTCGGCGGCCTTTCCGGCGTCCAGGCGCGGCGCGCCGTGCCGGGCTCCCAGGCGCTGGCCCAGGGCGAGGAGGACAAGGCCTTCGTCAGCTACTTCATCGCCAATGCCGCGACCGGCCTGCCGGCGGACCAGAAGGACCTGTCCAAGGCGGTCGCCGGCAAGACCTTCACCTTCGGCGCCAAGACCTCCACCTCCGGTCGGCTGATGCCGGAATTCTACATCCGCAAGGAGCTGGGCAAGGGCCCCGAAGAGGTGTTTTCCCGCGTCGGCTTCTCCGGCGACCATACCAAGACCGTGGAGCTGGTGGCCTCCGGCGCCTACGACGTGGGCGCGGTGAACTTCACCTCGTTCGACGACATGGTGGCCAAGAAGCAGGTCGACCCGGCGGTGGTCCGCATCGTCTGGAAGACGCCGCCTTATCCGGACTACAACTGGTCGATCCGTGGCGACGCTGACAAGACTTTCGGCGCTGGCTTCACCGACAAGGTTCGGGCGGCGCTGCTCGGCATGACCGATCCGGAGCTTCTGGCGGCCTTCCCGCGCAAGAAGTTCATCCCGGCGAGCAATGCCGACTACGACCCCATCGTCGCCGTGGGCCAGCAGCTCGGGCTACTGGATTGAACGAGAACGCGTCGTTTCCGGCTCCCGCGAGCGCGCCCGTCCTCGCCGCCTTCGAGGGCGAACGCCTCGGCTATGGAGAGCGCGTGGTGTTCGAGCACCTCACGCTCGCCGTGCGGCAGGGCGAGCGCATCGCCTTGCTCGGGCGCAGCGGCTCGGGCAAGTCCACCCTCATCTCGGCGCTCTACCGGCGCCTCTCGGAGGCGGGGCGGCGCGTGGCCCTGGTGCCCCAGGACCACGCGCTGGTGCCGCAGCTTTCGGTGTTCCACAACATCTATATGGGCCGGCTCGATCGCCATGGGACGGTCTACAACGCCTTGAACCTGCTGCGGCCTTTCCGGCGCGAGCGGGAGGCGGTGGCGCCCTTCGCCGAGGAGCTTGGCCTCGCGCCGGAGATCCTCCGACCGGTGGAGCGCCTCTCCGGCGGCCAGCGGCAGCGGACGGCGGTGGGCCGCGCCTTCTTCCGCGGCGGAGATATCCTGCTCGCCGACGAGCCGGTCTCGGCGGTGGACGAAACCCAGGCGCGGCGCATCCTGCAGGGGATGGCAGAGCGCTTCCCCACCCTGGTCCTGTCGCTCCATGCGGTTGATCTGGCGCTGGAAACGGCCGACCGGATCATCGGGCTGAAGGCCGGCAGGGTGGTGGTGGACGCGCCGGCAGGGGCGCTGACGCGGGGCGAGCTCGATGGCCTCTATGCCGGCTGACGCCGCCGCGCCCCCACTCCGCCGGCTCGCGCTCACGCGCGGCAATGTCTGCCTGCTCTTCGTCGCGCTCGCCCTTGTGCTCATCCCCTTCGCCGACCTCGAGATCGCCAACGCCAATCCCTGGGCGGTGCTCACCAAGTTCGCGGCCGGCTTCCTCGCGCCCGATTTCGGCGCCGTCTCCGATCTCGGCCGGGCGGTGCTGCTGACGCTGGCCTTCGCTGTCGCCGGCGTGGCGCTGGGCGGCGGGGCGGGCTTCGCCCTCGCGCTCGCGAGCCGCAGCCGCGCGGCGCGCGGCCTCGCGACCGTCCTGCGCTCCATCCATGAACTGTTCTGGGCGCTGCTGCTGATGCAGCCGTTCGGCCCGAGCGCGCTCACCGGCGTGCTCGCCATCGCGCTGCCCTATGCCGGCATCTTCGCCAAGGTCTATGGCGAGATGCTGGAGGAGGCCGACCGCCGACCGGCCGACGTGCTCCCCAAGGACACCGGCGCGGTGAGCGCCTTCCTCTATGCCCGCCTGCCGCTGGCGCTGGCGCCCATGAAGATCTACGGCCTGTACCGGGTGGAGTGCGGCATCCGCTCGTCGGCGGTGATCGGCTTCGTCGGCCTGCCGACGCTGGGCTTCGAGCTCGACGGCTTCTTCCGCCAGGGCCAGTACGACGCGGTGGCGGCCATCCTCATCACCTATTACCTGCTGATCGGCACCATCCGCTGGTGGATGCGCGCCAAGCTGCTGCCGCTCTACCTCGCCGGCGCCCTCGCGGTGCTGCTCTCCCTCGGCACGGTGAGCCTCGACTGGACCAACGTGGCGCGCGTCTTCACGGTGGACATCGTTCCGGCCCCGCTCCGGGACGCGGAGCTGCTGGCGCCCGCCACCTGGGCCGCCTTCGCCGCCTGGCTCAAGATCGTCCTGGTGGACCAGGCGGCGCCGGGCCTGTTCGCCACCTTCGTCGTCACCCAGCTGACCCTCGTGGTCATGGGCCTCGCCGCGCTCTCCGGCTTCGCGCTGCTGGTGCGCAACGTGGTGGGCCGCCTCGGCGCGCAGGCCGGGCACGTGGTGCTGGTGGTGCTGCGCTCGACGCCGGAATACATGCTGGCCTATCTGGCGTTGCAGGTGCTCGGCCCCTCCATGCTGCCGGCGGTGATCGCGCTCGGCCTCCACAACGGCGCCATCATCGCCCACCTCCTGGGGCGGGAGGGCGAGCGGCTCTCGCGGAACCTGCGGCCCGACGCGCCACGCGGCCTCGACCTCTACGGCTACGAACTGGTGCCGCGCCTGTTCGGGCCGTTCCTGGCCTATGCCTTCTACCGCTGGGAGATCGTCATGCGCGAGAGCGCCATCGTCGGCATCCTCGGCGTTGCGACGCTGGGATTCTTCATCGACAGCGCCATCGCCGAAATCCGGCTCGACCGCGCCCTGGTGCTGATCGCCGTGACCGTCGCCGCCACCGCCGCCATCGACCTCGTCTCCCGCCGCATCCGCGCCCGCCTC
Organism: Xanthobacter pseudotagetidis; assembly: GCF_043194795.2. NCBI lineage: Bacteria > Pseudomonadati > Pseudomonadota > Alphaproteobacteria > Hyphomicrobiales > Xanthobacteraceae > Xanthobacter > Xanthobacter pseudotagetidis. The sequence continues at coordinate 1,453,771 of NZ_CM195534.1, forward strand.
GCCCTCGGGGCGTTCGGCGGCGTGGAGGCGCAGCGCTTTCCCGCCCGCTGAGGGCGCCCTATGTTTCCGCCGAGAGGTGACCTCATGACCGACACCCCATTCCGCCTCACCAGCCTTGCCCATGGCGGCGGCTGCGGCTGCAAGCTCGCGCCCTCCGTGCTCCAGGAGCTGCTTTCCGGCCAGGCGAAGGGCGGCCCCTTCGAGCGCCTGCTGGTGGGCACCGAGACCGGCGACGACGCCGCCGTCTACGATCTCGACGGCGAGACCACCATCATCGCCACCACCGATTTCTTCATGCCCATGGTGGACGACCCGGACCATTTCGGCCGCATCGCCGCCACCAACGCCATCTCGGATGTCTATGCCATGGGTGGCACGCCCATCATGGCGCTCGCCATCCTCGGCATGCCGCTGGGCAGGATCGAGACCGATGTGGTGCGCGCCATCCTCCAGGGCGGGCAGGCGATCTGCGCCGAGGCCGGGATCCCGGTGGCGGGCGGCCATTCCATCGACTGCCCCGAGCCGGTCTACGGCCTCGCCGTGATTGGCACGGCGCCGCGCGCCCGCATCCGACGCAATGCCGACGCCAGGGCGGGCGATGCGCTGATCCTCACCAAGGCGGTGGGGGTGGGGGTCTATTCCGCCGCCTTCAAGAAGGAGGCGCTGCCGGCCGACGCCTATGACGAGATGATCTCCTCCACCACCCGCCTCAACAAGGTGGGGGCCGAGCTCGCCAAGGACGGCGCGGTCCATGCGGTGACCGACGTGACCGGCTTTGGCATTCTCGGCCACGGGCTGGAGATGGCGCGCGGCTCCTCGGCGCGCTTGCGCATCTCGCGTGCGGCGCTGCCGCTGCTCGCCCATGCCGAGGCGCTGGTGCGGCAGGGTTTCGTCACCGGCGCCTCGCATCGCAACTGGGCAAGCTACGGTCACGAGGTGGACCTCGAGGCCGAGACGCCGGACTACTGGCGTCACCTCCTCACCGATCCGCAGACCTCCGGCGGCCTGCTGGTCTCGTGCGCGGAGGCCGAGGCGGACCGGCTGCTGGCGGAAATCCAGGCCGCGGGCTTTGCCAGCGCCCGCCGCATCGGACGCGTGGAGGAAGGCGAGCCGCGGGTGACGGTCGCGGCCTGAAGGGCCGGCGCTCGAGGCAGAGCGGGAACCAGGATTCCCGGGCGGGCGTTCTCTGATCTGAAAGGAGAACGGCCATGCCCTCGTATCCGAACCCGACGGCGCCTGCGCGCGCAACTCCTGTGATCCTCACGCCGCGCCTTGAGGGCGCTGCCCGGCTCATGGCCACCGGCCTTGTCGGCGGCGTGATATTCCTGCTCGCCACCGCCGCGCCGGCCCCCGCGCACGCCCAGGCGGCCCCGCAGGCATCGCGTGACGGCGCGTGCGAAGAGCCGCCCCACACTGCCGCGACTCCGCCCGCGCGCGGCGCCGATTCCGGCACCAAGCCGGGCAGCGAGGGCTCCACCGGCTGGACCGGCGGCACCGGCGGCACCTATACCGGCCTGACGCCGCAGGCGGGCGCGCCGTCATCTCCGGAGCGCCAGCCCGAGGTGGTCACGGGCGTCGATCCGAAGCCTGAGCCGCAGCGCCGCTGCTGACGGGCGGGTGGCACCGCGTCCAGGTGATCTCACCGAGATCGTAGCTGAGCTGGTGCCGGACCACCGCTGCATCGGCATCCGAGGCATCGCCCTTGCGCGCCTCGACCCGGCGCACCAGCTCCGCTGCCGGCGCATCCAGCCAGCAGCCGGCGAACGGCACGCCCGCCGCGCGCGCGACGGCCTCGATGCCCGCGCGCTCTTCGGCGCGCGCATGCACCGCATCGACGATCACGCTCTGCCCTGTGGAGATGACGCGCGCCGCCAGGGCGCGCAGGCGGGCATAGACCTTCTCTCCGGCTTCGGCACCGTAAGCGTCGGGCGGCAGCTTCTCGCTCTCCGCGGCACCGAACAGGCGCTTGCGCTCGATGTCGGAACGCACGATCACCGCGCCGGGCGCGCGGCCGATGCCGGGAGCCTCGCGCGCGGCCCAGGTGCTCTTGCCGCTGCCGGAGAGGCCGCCGACCGCGACCAGCCGGGGCATGGATTCCGGTGGGGAGGCGAGGAAGCCGAGCGCGGCCGCGAACGCATGGCGCACGCGCGCCTCGCCCTCCGCGCGGGCCGTGCCCTCCAGGTGGCCGAGACCCGCCGCCTCCACCTTGGCGCGGATGGCGGCGCGCAGGCTGAGGAACAGCGGCAGCGCCGAAAGGCCGTCGATCATGGCGTCGTCCGCCGTCCAGAGATAGCGGTTGAACACCGTGCTGGCCGTCGCCCGCTCGCCGCGCTGCCACAGGTCCATGAGCAGGAAGGCGAGGTCGTAGAGCACGTCGCAGGTGGCGATGTCGTCGTTGAATTCGATGGCGTCGAACAGGGTCGGCGCGCCGTCGATCAGCACGATGTTGCGCAGGTGCATGTCGCCATGGCAGCGGCGCGCGAAGCCGACGGCGCTGCGCGCCCTCAGCAGCGGGGCGACGTGCTCCAGCGCCTCCTTCGAGCGCTTCGTCAGCTCCGCCGCCGCATCGGCCGGGAACAGGTCCGGCCGGGCCGCGAACTCGGCCGTGTTGTCGGCGAGGTAGGAAGCGAGCCGCCCCGCAGTGTCGAAGCCACGCCGGACGGGGGCGGCGGCATGGGCGGCGGCGACGGTCTGCGCCAGCGCCCTGGCGATTTCCGGCGTCAGCGCGCCGCGCTCGGACAGCCTGTCGAGGGTGAGGGCGGTGTCGAAGCGGCGCATCTTCACCGCGTGCTCCACCGCCTCGCCGTCGCCGCCGAGCGCGAGGGCGCCGTTCCGTCGCACGATGGGCACCACACCGAGATAGAGGCCGGGCGCCCCCGCGCCGCTGACCTCCACCTCCGCCGCGCAGGCCGCGCGACGCTTCTCCAGGGTCGAGAAGTCCATGAAAGGGAACAGCACCGCCCGCTTCACCTTGTAGGCGAACGGGCCGGCGAGGAACACCGCCGCGCCGTGGGTGTCGATGCGCGTGACCCTCTCGCCGGGCGGCAAGCCATGGGTTTCCGGATCGGCGAGGGCGGCGAACACCGCGCTCTGGTCGGCCACCACATGCTGGCCGGGACCGCCGGAGGGCTGGCGGGGGGCATGTGGGTCCGGCATCGCTCCTCCCGTGCGGCGCCTCAGAGGGACGGGCGCCGGTCCTTCAATACGGCAAGGGTGATCGCCTGTCCGAACAGCGTCAACGCCGGGCCGGCGAGGCGCCCGCGGGCCAATTGGACGAGGCCCACCAGCGTCAGCCCGAGGAAGGCGGCGTTCTGCAGATCGAGCCGGCCTTTGGTGAGCAGCGCCATCAGCAGGTCCGCCTTGGCGAGGCGCGTGGCGGCATCCTCGATGGGCGCCGGGTCCGGCTCCGGCGGGGCGGGGTCGGCGACCTTCAGGCCGGCGCCTTTCAGCGTGTCCGCAAGGTCTTCCCAGGCGGTGTCGTGGACGAGGACGATGCTGCCGGTCTTCGGCCGGATCTCCACCTTGGCGATGCCGGCCGCAGCCAGCGCGTCGGCCAGCGCGACGAGGCGCGCGTGCGGAACCTTGCCGAGGATGACGAGGCGCGTGCGTCCGCCGGCCCGGTGCGCGAGCCGCGCATGGACGGGGCGGTGCGCCTCACCCACGGACGATGGCCCCAGCGGCGTCCTCGGTCTCGTCCATGGCGTCGGCCGCGCTTGCCGCGGCCTCCTTCATCTCGTGGGCGGCCTCGGCGACGAGGTCCTCCACCTCCTCGCCTGCGCGGGCCAGCGCGACACGCGCGGCGCCGTAGCCGGCGACGCCGGCCTTGATGGCGTCCTTCGCCGCCGGACGCGCCAGCCGCCACAAGGCCGGACCGATCACCGCCGCGCCGATGCCGACGGCAAGGCCCAGCAGGAAGCCTCCGCGCACCACCTTCTCCGGTTCCATGCCCTTCGCAACCTTCGTTCTGAAGCCATGAACGCCCAGTCTGCCAACGGTATGTTACGGTGTGATGGCCACTTTCAGAACACCGTCGCGCTGGTTGGCGAACAGGTCGTAGGCCTTCTCGATGTCGTCCAGCTTGAAGCGGTGGGTGACGAGGGCGCGTGCGTCCACGCGGCCGGAGGCCACCACGTCCATCAGCCGGCGCATGCGCTCCTTGCCGCCAGGGCAGAGCGTGGTGACGATGGTCTGGTCGCCGAGGCCGGCGAGGAACGCGTCCAGCGGGATCTTCAGGTCGCTGGAATAGACGCCGAGCGAGGACAGCGTGCCGCCGGGCCGCAGCACCCTGAGCGCCGCCTCGAAGGTGGACTGGCGCCCGAGCGCCTCGATGGCGACGTCGACGCCGCGCCCGTCGGTCAGGCGCAGAATCTCCTCCACCGGGTCGGCCTTCGAGAAGTCGACCGTCTCGTCGGCGCCCATGGCGCGGGCGACCTTGAGGCGCGCCTCCACCTGGTCGACGACGATGATGCGCGTCGCGCCCATGAGGCGGGCGCCGGCGGTGGCGCACAGGCCGATGGGACCCTGCGCGAACACCGCCACCACATCGCCGATCCTGACCTTGCCGCTCTCGGCGCCGGAGAAGCCGGTGGACATGATGTCCGGGCACATGAGCACCTGCTCGTCGGCGAGGCCCTCGGGGACCGGCGCAAGGTTCGCCATGGCGTCGGGCACCAGCAGGTATTCCGCCTGCGCGCCGTCGATGGTGTTGCCGAAGCGCCAGCCGCCCATGGGCTTGAAGCCGTGCTTGGCGCGCGGACCGTCCTGGGAGCCGCAGCCGCACAGGCAGGCGTTGGAATAGCCGGACGGGGTGATGGCGCCGGCGATCACCCGCTGGCCCTCCTCGAAGCCCTCCACCGCCGAGCCGAGCCTCTCGATGATGCCCACCGGCTCGTGGCCGATGGTGAGGCCCTTCGCCACCGGGTACTCGCCCTTGAGGATGTGGATGTCGGTGCCGCAGATGGTGGTGGTGGTGACGCGGATGAGCGCGTCGAGGGGACCGACCTCCGGGATCGGCTTCTCGTCGAGGACGATGCGGTCCTTCTCGACAAAGACCGCCGCCTTCATCATGCGCTTGCCGGGAGAACGACGGTCGGAAACGGGCTTTGTCTGCTCGAGAATGGTGTTCGCCATGGCCGTGACCTCCTCCGCGAGAATGTTGATCCAACAATAGACAGCAGGCGATCGCTTGCCATTGATGCCTGTCAACGCGGGCTCCGCGCGGCGCCAGGATGAAGGCGCGCCAGCCCTACGTTGCCGCTGACGCCGACGGGTCGGTCGCGCCGATCCGGATGATGCGCCGGCCCTCGGCCACCGTGAAGGCGCCGCCGGCGAGGCTCGCCGCCAAAGCGAGGTCGCCGAGGGTGGCGGGCGCGACGCCAAGCAGCCTTCTCAGGCCCGGCGCGAGGAACGGCACCGCGAGCAGGCCGAGCGCGCCCGCGAGCGTGGCCTCGAGCCGCCGCTCGGACACGATGAGCGCTTCGCCCGCGCCCGGTGAGCGGTCCCGCAACACCCAGGCCGTGGCAATCTGCGCCAGCGCCAGCGTGGTGAAGGTGACCGTGCGCGTGCGCGGTCCGGCCCCAGCGCGGGACAGGGTGAGGAAATGGCCCGCGAGCGCCGACGCCGCGATCACGCCGCCGTCCGCCAGCATGCCTGTGAGCTCCGCGCGGTCGAAGAGAGGTGCCGTGTGGTCATTGGGCGGGCGCGCCATCACGTCGCCGCGCGGCTCGGCGAGCGCGAGGCCGAGCGCCGGCAGCACGTCGGTGACGAGGTTGAGCCAGAACAGCTCCATGGGGGTCTCGCTCTCGCCGCGGCCGTGCATCGTCTCCACCAGCATCACCAGGATCTCGGACAGATTGGTGGAGAAGAAGAAGCGGATGGCGTTGCGGACGTTGTCCTGGGTGGCGCGGCCGCGGGCGATGGCGCGGGCGAGCTCGCGCAGGTCGTCGTGGGCGAGGACGAGGTCCGCCACCTCCCGCGCCACGGATGTCGCCTTTTCGCCGACCGCGACGCCCACCGAGGCGGCGCGCAGCGCCGGCCCGTCGTTCACGCCGTCGCCCAGCATGGCCACGCGCCGCCCCTTGGCCTGGAGCGCCTCGACGATGCGCAGCTTGTCGGCGGGGCTCACGCGGGCGAACACCGAGGTGCCGAGCGCCAGTTCGCCCAGCGCCGCCTGATCGAGCGCGGCGATCTCGGGACCGCTCGCCATGCGCAGGATGCCGGTGCGGGACAAGGAGAGCGACCGCGCCACCGCGAGCGCCGTGCCCTGCTGGTCGCCGGTCATCATGATGGTGCGGATGCCGGCCTTGTGGAACAGCCCGATGGCTTCCCCGGCATCCCGCTTCACCGGGTCGGCGAGGCCGGCGAGACCGAGGAAGGCGAGGCCCGACGGCGCCTGCTCCGAGATGGCTCCGTGCCCCGCGGCCGCCGCGAGGACGCGCAGGCCTGCGCCGGCGAGATGCTCGTTCTGCGCCAGGAGGGCGACGCGGCGATCCGGATCAAGCGGGCGCTCGCTGCCCTCGATCCGCTCCCGGTCGCACAAGGCGAGCACCTCCTCCGGCGACCCCTTGACGAACAGGCGAGGACCGTCGGCGGCGCCCGAATGCTCGCTCACCATGTAGCGGCGCCGATGGTCGCGGTTGCGCAACGCATTCAGGGGGAGCGCGGCGCGCAGCGCCGCCACGTCGCAGCCCATGGCGGCGGAGAAGTCGAGCAAAGCGAGCTCGGTGGCCGTTCCCTGGCGCGGATCGAGCCCGGCCTCGCTGCACAGGGCCATGGCCTCGCACAGGGCGAGCAGGTCGCTGGACGGGCTTGCTGCCGTGTCCCGGTCCAGGGCGACGTCCGCGCCGCCCGCCACCGCTTGGGTGACCGCCATCTCGTTCCGGGTGAGGGTGCCGGTCTTGTCGAGGCAGATGGTGTCGATGGCGCCGATGGCCTCGATGGCGGGCAGGGCGCGCACGAGCGCGCGGTCCTTCTCCATGGCGCGCGCGCCGAGGGCGAGGGTGGTGGTGGCCACTGCCGGCAGCCCTTCCGGGATGGCGGCCACCGCGAGCGCGATGGCGCTCCGGAGCGCCGCGACCAGGGGCTCGCCGCGGGCAAGGCTGACCGCCAGCAGGAGGCCGGAGGCGCCGAGGCAGCCGATGGCGAGCTTGGTGGAGAGAGCCGCGAGCTTCTCCTCCGTGGCCGGCCGGGGTGGCCGGGCATCGCCGATCAGCGCCCGGGTGCGCGCCGCCTCGCTCGCCGCGCCCGTGCGCACCACGACCGCGCGTCCGTCGCCGCCCGTGACCACGGTGCCGGCATGGACCAGATTGTGCCGCTCGCCCACCGCTCCGGGCGCCTCGGGCAAAGGAGCCGCAGTCTTGTCCACCGGCAGGCTTTCGCCGGTGAGCGCGCTCTCATCCACCGAGAGGGCGTTCGCCGCGATCAGCCGGGCATCGGCGGCCACCACCGTGCCCGGCGCCAGGAGGACGATGTCGCCGGGCACGATCTCGCGTGCGGGGATCAGCGCCGGCGCGCCGTCGCGCAGCACCGCGGCGGGGTGCTCCACCGGCCGCGACAGCCGGCGGATGAGCCGTTCGGTGGAATTCTCCGTGGCGAAGCCGATGCCTGCATTCACCGCGATCACAGCCAGGGTGACGGCGGCATCGAACACGCCGCCGGTGGCGAGGGAAAGGGTGGCGGAGCCCACCAGCAGGCCGACCGGCAGGTTCGAGACCTGGTCGCGCAGGATCGCGCCGGCCGAGCGGCCCTGCGGCTCCGGCATGGCGTTGGCGCCGTGGGCGGCGCGGATGCGCGCGGCCTCGGGCGTGGAGAGGCCGGTTGCCGCGGCGCCGAGCTGGGCCAGCACCTGCGTCGCCTCCATCAGGAACATGGCGTCGAGACGCGGGTCGGGCGGCATGGCGGTGGAGGCTGCGGGGCCGCCTCGTGCGCGAATGCTCGGGCCGGTGGCGGCCGCCGCCGCATGGGCCTGCGCGCGGCTCCTGATCCCGGATGGCGCCGCGGGCGCCCCGATGGCAGGAACGGGCCCGCCGCGGAGCACGGAGGACAGCGCCGCCGCGACCACCTCGGCGCCGAGCGCCGCCGGGTGCCGCAGCAGCACCGAGCCGGTCAGGGGGTCGGCCTTGACGAGGACGACGCCGGCATCGTCGAGGCCGCGCCTGAGCGCCTCCCAGTCCGCCGGCCATGCGCTCGCCAGATGGACGCGCGTGCGGCCCGGCAGGTGATGGCGGACGCGGCAGCGGATCGGTGAGGGTGTGGCGGAGCGGAGCGTCTGATCCATCCGGCCTGTTCTCGCGCAGCTCCATGACAGGCTCTTGAACCCGTCCCGCGCCGCCGGTGTCCTGTCGGCTCCTATTGCGCCGCCGCGATGCCGCCGTCCGGGTGGCTGCCGACTACGCGGTTCCGGCCGCCGCCCTTGGCCTTGTAGAGCGCCCCGTCGGCCTCTCGCAGCAGCCGGTCCGGCGGATCGGAGGGCTGGACGATGCCGGAGGCGACGCCGATGCTGGCGGTGGTGTTCACGCGGTGTCCGTCCTCGGTCGCGACATGGGTGGCGGCGATCGCCTTGCGGATGCGCTCCGCCATGAATGTTGCGCCCGCGGCTCCGGTGGAGGGCAGGATCACCACGAACTCCTCGCCGCCGAGCCGCGCGGCGAAGTCGCCCGGCCGGCGGATGGAGCGCGTCACCTGCCGCCCGACGTTGCGCAGCATGGCGTCGCCCACCGCATGGCCGTAAGTGTCGTTGATCTGCTTGAAGAAATCGAGGTCGATCACCAGCACTGAGAGCTCGCTCTTCTCGCGCGCCGTGCGCCGCATCTCGGTGTCGAGGACCATCTCCAGTGCCCGGCGGTTGGGGATCTGCGTGAGCGCGTCGGTGACCGCCATGTGCTCGAGCTGCTCCTCCATCTCGTAGCTGTGAATGAGCGCCCGGCGGAGGACCAGCACGATCACGGCGAGCAGCCCGCAGACCACCAGCGTGAGCAGCCCGACCATGATCGCCTGCAGGGTCCATTCGGCATAGATGGCGGAGGTGGAGATGCCGATCGAGAGGATGAGCGGAAAGTCGCCGATCTTCTCGGTCACATAATAGCGCGTCAGCCCGTCGATCTTGGAGGTGCCGGAGAAGCTAGCACCCGGGGCGTCGCGCATCTGCTGGAACACGGGGGAGCTCGCGACGTTCTCGCCGACATTGCCTCCGTCGTCGGTGGAGGGGTGGCGATAGATGATCGTGCCGCTGGTGTTCACCAGGCTGACGATGCTGTCCGGGCCGAGATCGACCTTTTCGAACAGCGATTTGAAGAATGCGAGCCGGATCGCCGCCAGCACCACGCCGTCGAACGCGCCGTCGGGCCGCGAGAGGCGCACCGTCATGCCGATGCTGGGGTCGTTCTGCCGGAGGCGGCTGGCATAGGGGCGGCTGAGGAAGGTGCCGGCGTCGCGCTCACGATGCGCCGCGAAGTAGTCGCGGTCGCCGAAATTGGCTTTGCGCGGGGCCATCTGCCCGGAATCAATGACAATATTGCCGTCCGCGTCCAGCACAAGCATGGAGCCGAGATACTGCGGCGCCGCCGCGCGATCGAACAGCAGCAGGTTCTGCGACGACGCCGGCATCGCCTGGACCTCGGGCAGCGCGAGGGCTTCGCGCACACCGAGAATGGACACTTCGATCAGCCTCAGATTGCGGTCGATGGTGAGTGCCAGCGTGCGTAGCACGTTCTCGGCCGAACGGTAGGCCTCGGCCCGCCGGTCCTCGCGCAGCTTGGCCAGCATGCCGGCTTGAATCACAATAATGATGACGAGGATCACCGCTGTGGTGAGCAGGAGCACGGGACCCCGGACGGAGCGCCTCAGGACACTGTCCATTTGCACCTTAAGGCCACCTCGCCTTCTGCGAAGACTTGCAGCAGTCATCTCACCCGTAGGCGCCGCGGACCATTGGCCCGATCAAAGACCGTGCTTCCAGACAAACCCGCAGCCGCTGGGGAAAGCCGCGACTCGGCATCTGGACACGCACTCCGGCACGCCACCCATGCGAGCATCCCGCGTTCAACGGCCGAAGCAATGCGCGACCTCAACCGCGTTCGCAAGGGGGCCCAATCAAATCCGGGTGGAATTTGTAGAAGGAGCGACTGCCGGCCCAGCGTCAGCTTGACGCAGCGTCAGTGTCAGGCGCGCCCTGTCCCGCCCGCGCGGGGCGGATGCAGCGACAGACACGGCAGAAGGCCCTCGGGAATCGGAATGCTGGCTGCGTGGGTACGGCGATGGGCGAGCAGCTTCGGCAGCACGTGGGTGTGGGGTCCATCGGGGCTGCGGCCGTCGGCGGGCGGGATGGGCTGGTAGACCTCCACGCGTCCCAGCGCGCTGATGAACACCCGGTGTGGGCTGGCGGCGAGGATCGCGGCGATGGGGCCGTCAGGGTCGAACATCTGCCGCCCCTCGGCTCGGCGCATGGCGGAGATCAGCGCGGGATCGCGGGTCCGCACGCACGCTTCGACGCTGCCAAGGCCGATGCCGAGGTCGAACAGGATGGCGCCGCGGTCCTCCTCCCGGATCGCCTCCTCGTCGGGGCCGATCTGGACGATCGCCTGCCGCCCGGCGCGCGCGGCCTCGGTCGCGGCGAGGCAGGCGGCGATGGCCGGCACGCGGCGTTCCTCGTGGCGCGAGGGCATCTCATAGGGCAGGACCACCATGCCGGGATGGGCGGTCACCCGGAGAGCGCCGCGGGCGGTGGCGACCTCGATCTGCTCGGGCGTGGCCAGGAGGCGCGCGGGCTCGTCGGCATCGCGCATGAACTCAGCGATGCCGCCGAACACGCCGAGGCTCCATCCGGTGCGCGGATCCTCGGCATGGCGGCGGAGCAGTGCGAAGGCGCCCGGGCCATTCAGGATCGCGGTCTCGCTCATGGGCTGGGGTCCGTGCGCTCGGGGCCGTCGAGGCGGCTCCAGGGGATGACGAAGGGCACGCCGTCGCGCGTCCCGCTCTCGACGCTGACGCGGTAGGCCGCCGCCACGGGGCCGGGCGCAAGCACCTCGGCGGGCGTGCCGAGGGCGGCGAGGATGCCTCGGTCCATCAAGGCGAGGCGGTCGCAGAAGCGCGCCGCGAGGGTGAGATCGTGCAGCACCGCCACCACCGCCGCTCCGGCGCGGGCGCGCTCGCGCAGCAGCTCCATCACCTGGAGCTGGTGGTAGGGATCGAGCGCGGCCACCGGCTCGTCCGCCAGCAGCACCGGAGCCTCCACCGCCAGTGCGCGCGCCAGCAGCACACGGGCGCGCTCGCCGCCCGACAGCGTGCCGGTGGAGCGACCCGAAAGGTGGGCCACGTCCCCTTCCGCCATGGCGCGGCGCGCCGTGGCGTCGAGGGTGGCGGCCCCGTGCGGCAGGCGGCCCAAGGCGACCACGTCCTCCACCTTCATCGGCCAGTGGATGCGCCCGTTCTGCGGCAGATAGGCGAGGGTGCGGCCGAAGGCGGCGCGGCCGATCTCAGCCGGCGTGCGCCCGTCATAGGCGATGCGACCCGCCGCCAGGGGATCGAGCGCGCACAGGGCGCGCAGCAGGCTGGTCTTGCCGGCGCCGTTGGGGCCGATGAGGCCGACGAGCTCGCCGCCGCGCACCTCCAGCGAGAGGTCGCGCACCACGGCGGCCCCGTTCCGCCTCACCTCGACGGCTTGCGCTGCGACGATCATGGCCCCTCCACCCTGAGGCGCCGCAGCATGGCGAGGAAGAAGGGCGCGCCAATGATGGCGGTGACGACGCCGAGCTTCAGCTCAGGCCGCGTGGGGATCAGCCGAACGGCGATGTCGGCGCCGAGCGTGAGCGCCGCCCCGGCGAGGCCGCTGACCAGCAGCAGCCGCCCCGGCCGGTGACCCACCAGCGGGCGCATAAGATGCGGCACCACGAGGCCGACGAAGCCGATGGCTCCGGCCACGGCGACGCTCGCCCCCACCGCCGCCGCCGTGCCGCCCACCACCAGCAGGCGCACGCGGCGGATGGAGAAGCCGAGGCTCTGGGCGGCGTCCTCGCCGAGCGTCAGCGCGTCCATGGCGCGCGCCGAGGCGAGCACCAGGGCCCAGCCCAGCGCCATGAAGGGCAGCGCCAGCGCCACGTGGACCAGCGAGCGGTCGGCGAGCGAGCCCATGAGCCAGAACACCACCTCCAGCGCCGCATAGGGGCTGGGCGCGAGGTTGAGCGCGAGCGCGGTGAGCGCGCCGGCCAGCGCGTTGATGGCGACGCCGGCGAGGATCAGCGTCGCGGTGTCGGCGCCCGAGCGGGCGACCATCAGCAGGAACGCCGTGGCGATGCCGGCGCCGATCAGCCCGCCGAGGGGCAGCGCCAGCGCGAAGGTCGCGGAGAAGCCGAAATAGAACGCCACCACAGCCCCGAGCGCCGCCGCGCCCGAGACGCCGACGATGCCGGGATCGGCGATGGGGTTGCGCATCAGCCCCTGGAGCGCCGCGCCGGTGAGACCGAGACTGAAGCCGACCGCCGCGCCCAGCACGGCGCGGGGAATGCGCAGCTCGGCGAGCACCAGCGCCGGCAGGCTCTCGCGCCCGGCGATGAGGTCGAGGACGGCGATGCCGAAATAGAGGGGCGCGTAGCCGATGAGCGTCGACACCACCGCCAGCGCCGCCACCAGCAGCGCCAGGGCCGCGACGAGGAGGCGGTAGTGATCCCGCGATCCGATCATTGCCGGTGTCCTTCGGGCGGGCGCGCCGCGCCCGGCGCGATCGCGGCGCGGGCGGCGGCGAGGCGCTGCGCCGCCTCGGCGAGGCTTGGCCCGGCGCAGGCCCAAAGGCGGATCGGCAGCGGCACCGCGCGGCCCCCTTTGGCGTACGGCGCCAGTGCCGGATGGTGCAGCAGCTCGTCGGCGAGCGAGGGCGGCGCGTCCGGCGAAGAATTCACCACCAGGAGGTCGGGCCGGGCGGTGACGATCTCCTCCAGGGCGAGCTGGCCCATGCGGTCGGTGGAGAGGCGGGCAGCGAGATTGTCGAGGCCGGCGCGGGCGAGCACTTCGTCCGGCACCGAGCCGCGGCCGGCGGTGAAGCCGTTCGGCCGCACCACCACGGCGGTGGGGTGATCCGCCGGGGCGGGGGGCAAGGCCGCCATGGCGGCCTTGATCTCGCCGACCATGGCCGCGCCGCGATCTTCCTCGCCGAGCCGCGCCGCCACCTCTCCGATCTGGGCGTAGGCCTCCTCCAGGGTTGCGGGAACGCCGAGCTCCATCACCTCGAAGCCGAGCCGCCGCAGCATGGCGGTGGTGGCTCGGGTGGTGAAGGCGCCGGCGATGACGAGGTCCGGCGCCAGCGGCACCACCTCCTCGGCAAGGCCCCTGTTGACCGGCACCCTGGCCGCGAGGTCGGCGACGTTGGAGCCGCGCGGGTCGCGGGCAAGATAGGTCACGGAGGCGACGCGCCCGGGACCCGCGAGGCGCAGCACCAGTTCGTCGGCGCACAGGTTGAGCGAGACGATGCGGGCGGGCTTGCCCTCCGCCGCCGTCGCGGGGGCGGCGGCGAGGAAGACGAGGACCAGGAGCGCCGCCCGCATCATGGGCCGCCTCAATAGGTCAGCTTCAGGCCGGCGAAGGCGCCGAAGCCCGGGGCGAGGAAGCCGTTGGGGTTCTCGTAGGTCTCGTCGAACAGATTGTCGATGCGGCCGAACAGGGTCGCGTGCTCGTTGAAGGCGTAGTTCGCCGCGATGTTCACGATCGTGTAGCCAGGCTGGTCCACATAGTTCGAGGTCAGGCGCTCGATGTCCCACCAGGACGAGACATAGATGAGGGTGGCGGTGAGGTCGAGCTTGTCGGTCGCTTGCCAGTTGACGCTCACGCTCACCTTGTCGTTGGGCCGCCGCAGGGGAATGCACGAGGTGGCGGTGAGCGGCGCGCAGGCGGCGCCGAACGGCTGGCCGGGCGGGAAATAGCCCACCACGTCGGTATAGGTGTAGTCGGCGCGGACCTTCAGCGTGTCCGTGACCTTCACCGCCACGAACACTTCCGCGCCCTGCGTGGTGGCGTTGGAGATGTTGACGTTCTGGTAGGTCACGGGGTCGTAACTGATGAGATTGGTGATGTCGTTGTGGAAGTAGGTGGCGCCGAAGGCGAGGCGGCCCTTGAAGAATTCCTGCTCGAAGCCGGCGTCGTAGCCGGTGCTCTCCTCGGGCTTGAGGTCCGCGTTGCCGTAATAGGGCGCGTAGAGCTGGTAGAGGGTGGGGGCCTTGAAGCCGGTGCCGTAGCTCGCCTTCAGCTTGGTGCCGGTCTCCGGGATGAGAAACGCCGGCGCGATGCGCAAGGTGGTGTGGTCGCCGAACGTGTCGTCGCTGTCGTAGCGCACATTGGCGGCGAGGAAGAGCCGCTCGAAGAACTGGCCCTGATATTCCGCATAGACGCCGGTGTTGCCGGTGGCGGCGTCCATCTGCGTGTAGGCGGTCTCGGACGTCATGCTCTCGTTGCGCCGCTCGACGCCGGCCAGCACGTTCTGCCCCGGCGCGAAGCTGTAGAGCGAGCGCAGGTAATAGATCTGCCGGTCGCCATTATAATCGCCGTTCACCGAGGCGTTGGGGCCGTCGGTGGGCCGGCTCGAGGTCATGGCGCTGACGCCGAACGTGGTCTCGAGCGCGCCGTCGAGCGCCTTCCACACGCCCTCGCCCTTGGTGAAGAACATGGATGCGTAGCTGGTGGAGCGCTCCGGCGCCGGGATGCCGGCATAGGTGGGCGGCGGGTAGATGTCCGGGGTGAAGGAGAGCTGGCTGTCGATGTAGCGGGCGACGAAATTGACCGCGAACGTATCGCTCACCTCGTAGTCGAGGCGGGTCGAATAGGTCCAGTTGTCGTAGGCGCTGGGATTGCGCGGATAGCCGAGCGGCACGATGTCGGCCGGCGTCACCGGCGTGTCGGTGGACGAGAAGTGGGTGACGTTGAAGGAGTAGGACAGCTTCTCCGTCGATCCGCTGAGTGCCACTGCCTGGTTGAAGGTGCCGAACGAGCCCAGCTCGGCGAAGCCGAAGGCCTTGGCCGGCCCTTCCCCCTTCTTGGTGGTGACGGAGATGACGCCGCCGATGGCGTCCGAGCCGTAGAGGCCGCTCTGCGGGCCGCGCAGCACTTCCACGCGGGCGAGGTCGGTGGCGAGCATCTGCCCGAAGTCGAAGGCGCCGTTGGGGGTGGAGGGGTCGCCGGCGTCGATGCCGTCGATCAGCACCTTCACATGGTTGGAATTGGTGCCGCGGATGAACACCGAGGTCTGCCCGCCCGGGCCGCCGGTCTGCACCACGTTGAGGCCGGGCAGGCTCTCCAGCACCTCGGGCAGGGTGCGCAGCTGCTTGCGCTCGATCTCCTGCGCCGTCACCACGCTGACCGAGGAGGCAACCTCCTCCTGCGGCGTCGCGATGCCGGTCGGGCTCGTCACCATGAGGTCGGGCAAATCGATGACGGGCGCGGCGGCATCCGCCGGCGACTGGGCCAGCGCGGGCGCCGGCACGGCGAGCAAGGCGGCGGGAACGAGGAAGCGGGCGGCGCGCGCGGCGCCGCGAGGGGGCTTGGTATGGCGGGAGGGCATGACGGCCTCGACACGAGTGGTCCGTCACCGCGAACGAGGCCTCCGCCGGCACCACGGCCGAACGGATTCGCCACCATCAGGACACCCCGCCCGACGTGCTCGCGCGTGACCACGGCTGACGGCAGGTCTCCTGGCTCGCGGGTCGCCGCCCTGTCGTCGCCTTCCCAGGCTCAAGGCCCAGTGGCGCGTGACGCAGGACTCGCCGCTTACAGTTGCGGGGGCAGCCGCGGCATCTCCATCTCCCCGTTTCCGGGCGGGCGGATCACCGCGTTCCCTTTTGATCCCCGAAGGGAACCGTCACCATATAGCTAGACCGGGGGATTTACCTCCGTCAACACATACGGTCGGGCGACGGGCGAAATCATTCGTGAATGATATTCATGCAACGCTTTAGCCGTTTTCACGGCTTGACGCGCACAATCTGCCTGTCCATTGCACCTCAACTTAACTGGCGACCCATCGCAGGCTCGGCTATAGCGGAAGCGGCCCGACCTGCGGAAAGGACATTCCCTTGCCCGACGCGATGTTTCGCATCCAGAACGCCATCGCGTGGTCGGCCCGCCGCACGGCAGGCCCGTCCCTCCTGGTCGCCGTGCTCCTCGTCGCCGGCTGCGGCGAGGCGCCCAAGGCGGAGAAGGCCGAGCCGCGCCCGGTGCGCACGGCGCTGGCCTCGACCCGCACGGCGAGCGATGCGGTGACGCTGACCGGCCAGGTGGAGGCGCAGAACGAGGCCTCCTATGGCTTCCGTATCGGCGGGCGCGTCATCGAGCGGCTCGTGAACGTAGGCGACCGGGTGAAGCCCGGCCAGGTGCTCGCCCGCCTCGATCCGCAGGACGAGCAGAACGCGCTGCGCTCGGCGCAGGCGGCGCTGTCGGCGGCGCAGGCCAATCTCTCGCAGACCCGCAACCAGTATGAGCGCCAGCGCCAGCTGCTGGCCCGCGGCTTCACCCCGCGCGCCCAGTACGAGCAGGCCGAGCAGGCCTATCTCAACGCCCGCTCCCAGGTGGAGGACGCGGAGGCACGCCTGCAGATGGCGCACGACCGCCTCGGCTTCACCGAGCTGAAGGCGGATTCGGCCGGCGTCGTGACCCAGCGCCGGGCCGAGCCGGGCGAGGTGGTCCAGGCCGGCCAGCCGGTGGTGGAAGTGGCGCGCCAGGACGGGCGCGACGCGGTGTTCGACGTGCCGGCGGCACTGCTCTCTTCCATGCCCGCCGACCCGCTGGTGGAGGTGACGCTGGCGGGCGACGCCAATGCCCGTGCCACCGGAAGGGTGCGCGAGGTGGCGCCGCAGGCCGATCCCGTCACACGCACCTTCCGCGTTCGCGTCGGCCTGATCGATCCGCCCGAGGCGCTGCGCCTCGGCACCACGGTGATCGGCCGCGTGACGGTGGACGGCGGGCCGGTGATCGAGATCCCGGCGAGCGCGCTGACGCGCCTCAATGACAAGCCTGCGGTGTGGGTGGTGGATCCCGCCGCCAAGACGGTCGCTCTGCGCAATGTGGAGGTGCTGCGCTTCACGCCTGCCTCGGTGACCGTGGCCGAGGGGTTGAAGCCCTCCGAGATCGTGGTGACGGCGGGCGTCCAAGCGCTGCATCCGGGGCAGCAGGTGCGCCTGCTGGGGACGCAGCCGTGAGCGCCCCTTCGGGATTCAATCTCTCCGCCTGGGCGCTGCGGCACCGCTCCATCATCATCTATCTCATGGCCATATCGGTGGTGGCCGGGGTGATGGCGTTCCGCAATCTCGGCCGCGCCGAGGACCCGACCTTCGTCATCAAGACCATGGTGGTGCAGGCCAACTGGCCGGGCGCGACCCTGGAGGAGACCTTCAAGCAGGTCACCGAGCGCCTGGAGCGCAAGCTCCAGGAAGCGCCGAAGCTCGACTATCTGGAGAGCTACACCAAGCCGGGCCAGACCACGATCTTCGTGCATTTACAGGGCTCGGCCACCGCCGCCGAGGTGCCGGACATCTGGTACCATGTGCGCAAAAGCGTCGGTGACATCCGCCACACGCTGCCCCAGGGCATCGTCGGGCCGTTCTTCAACGACGAGTTCGGCGACACCTTCGGCATCATCTACGGCTTCACCGCGGACGGCTTCACCCACCGCGAGCTGCGCGACTATGTGGAGGGCGTGCGCTCCGAGCTGCTGCATGTGCCGGACGTCTCGAAGATCGAGATTCTGGGGGCGCAGGAGGAGCGCATCTTCATCGAGTTCTCGATGCAGGAGCTCGCCAGCCTCGGCATCGACCGCGCCGCCGTGCTTGCCGCACTCCAGGCGCAGAACATCGTGCGGCCCTCGGGCGAGATCCAGACCGGCAAGGAGAACATCTCCATCCGCGTCTCCGGCGCCTTCACGTCGGAGGCGGACGTCGCCAACGTGAACTTCGTCGCCAACGGGCGGCTGATCCGGCTCGCCGACATCGCCACCATCCGTCGCGGCTTCGCGGACCCGCCGCAGCCCATGTTCCGCACCAACGGCAAGCCCTCCATCGGCCTTGCCATCGCCATGCGCGACGGCGGCGACATCCTCGCCATGGGCAAGAACATCGACGCCGCCATGAACCGGCAGATCGCCGATCTGCCCATCGGCATCGAGGCGCACCTGGTGGCGGACCAGGCGGTGACGGTGTCGAGCGCCATCGCCGAGTTCATGGAGAGCCTGTGGCAGGCGGTGGCGATCATCCTCGTGGTGTCGTTCATCGCCCTCGGCGTGCGCGCGGGCGCCATCGTCGCCCTCGCCATCCCACTGACACTCGCCATCGTGTTCGCGCTGATGCAGATCGCCGGCATCGACATGCAGCGCATCTCGCTCGGCGCGCTCATCATCGCGCTGGCGCTCATGGTGGACGACGCCATGACCACCACCGACGCGACGCTGACCCGCCTCGCCGCCGGCGACGACAAGGTGACGGCCGCCTCCTACGCCTTCAAGGCCTATGCGGCGGCGATGCTGGCGGGCACGCTGGTGACGGTGGCCGGCTTCGTGCCGGTGGGCTTCGCCGCCTCCTCGGCGGGCGAGTACACCTTCACGCTGTTCGCGGTGGTGGGGATCGCCCTCATCGTCTCCTGGTTCGTGGCGGTGCTGTTCGCGCCGCTGCTCCAGGTGCTGATCCTGAAGGCGCCGCCCAAGGAGAGCATCCCCGATCCCGACGCCCCGCCCAAGGGCGTGATGGGGATTTATCGCGGCTTCCTGGTGCTGTGCCTGAAGCTGCGCTGGGCGACGATCGCCGTCACCATCGCCCTGTTCGTGCTCTCGGTGCTGGCGCTGCCCCTGATCCCGCGCCAGTTCTTCCCCTCGTCCGACCGGCCGGAACTGCTGGTGGACCTCGCCTCGCCTCAGAATGCCTCCATCTACGCCTCCGAGAGCGTGGCCGAGGCATTCGACGCGCTGCTGGCGAAGGACCCGGACGTGAAGCGCTGGTCCACCTATGTGGGACGCGGCGCCATACGCTTCTACCTGCCGCTCGACGTGCAGCTGCCCAACGACTTCTTCGCCCAGACCGTGATCGTGGCGCAGGACGTGGCCGCCCGCGACCGGCTCAGGGCGAAGCTGGAGAAGGCGCTGGCGCAGGACTTCCCGCAGTTGGTGGCGCGCATCGCGCCGCTGGAGCTCGGCCCGCCGGTGGGCTGGCCGGTGCAGTACCGGGTCTCCGGTCCGGACATCGAGAAGGTGCGCGCGCTCGCCTTCGATCTCGCCGCCGTCATGGCCTCGAACCCCGAGGCCGAGAAGGTCAACTACGCCTGGATCGAGCCGGCGCGGCAGGTGCGCATCGAGGTGGACCAGGACGAGGCGCGCCTGCTCGGCCTCTCCACCGCCCAGCTCGCGGGGGTGCTCAACACCGTGCTGTCGGGCCAAGCGGTGACGCAGGTGCGCGACGACATCTATCTCGTCAACGTGGTGGCCCGCGCCACCGACGAGGAGCGCGTCTCGCTGGAGAGCCTCGCCACCCTCCAGGTGCCGCTGCCGAGCGGGCGCACGGTGCCGCTCTCGCAGATCGCCACCTTCGCCTACGACCAGGACTATCCCGCCATCTGGCGGCGCGACCGGGTGCCCACCCTGACCGTCCAGGCGGACGTGCGCCAGGGCGTGCTGCCAGAGAGCGTGGTGGAGAAGCTGGAGCCGAAGATCGAGGCGCTGCGCAAGACCCTGCCGCCCGGCTACCGGATCGCGGTGGGCGGCACGGTGGAGGAGAGCACGGCCTCGCTCGCCTCCGTGGTAGCGGTGGTGCCGGTGATGCTGCTCTTGATGTTCACCGTGCTCATGTTCGAGCTGAAGAGCTTCCAGCGCATCATCATCGTGCTCTCGGTGGCGCCGCTGGGGCTGATCGGCGTGGTGGGCGCGCTGCTCGCCTCCGGCCGGCCGCTGGGCTTCGTCGCCATCCTCGGCGTGCTGGCGCTGATCGGCATGATCACCAAGAACGCGGTCATCCTCATCGGCCAGATCGAGGCCGACCGCGCCGCCGGCAGGAAGGTGTGGGACGCGGTGATCGCCGCCTCGTCCATGCGCTTCCGGCCGATCATGCTGACCGCGGTCTCCACCGTGCTCGGCATGATCCCCATCGCGCCCACCGTGTTCTGGGGGCCGATGGCGTTCGCCATCATGGGCGGCCTGCTGGTGGGCACGCTGCTGACCCTGATCTTCCTGCCGGCGCTCTATGTGGCCTGGTTCGGTCCCGAGACCGGGCCGGAGCGGGCCGTGGCGCCCGCAGGCGATGCCGTCCAGCCGGCCTGAGGCGCGCCAACTCAGCGGACGCGGCAGCCCCGCGTCCGCCAACAACACAAGACCAAGACGCAAGACCGGGAGACCCTGAGGAGGAGCAGGCCGCCGCCATCGGCGCGGCCGGCATGCGCCTGGGCGCAGAGGGGAGCGTTAAGATGGACAGAGAACCGGTGCTGGTGGATTTCGCCCTTCAGGGCGGCGGCTCCCACGGAGCGTTCACCTGGGGCGTCCTCGACCGTCTCCTGGAGGAGACCTGGCTCGAGATCGAGGGCGTCTCGGGCACCTCGGCCGGCGCCATGAACGCGGCGGTGCTCGCTGACGGCTACGCGGCCGGCGGCCGGGAGGGCGCGCGCAAGGCGCTCGACAGCTATTGGGCCCACGTCTCCGAGGCGGCGCGCTTCAGCCCGTTCAAGCGCTCGCCGCTCGACAAGATGCTCGGCCGCTGGGGTCTGGACGCCGCGCCGGGCTACCTGTTCATGGACTTCATGACGCGCATGTTCTCGCCCTACCAGTACAATCCCCTGGGCGGGAACGCGCTGGCGCCGATCCTCGCCAAGCAGATCGACTTCGAGCGCCTGCGCAATTCCCCCGTCAAGGTGTTCATCACCGCCACCAACGTGCGCACCGGGCGTCCGCGCGTGTTCCGCAACGCCGACATCAGCCCCGAGGCACTGATGGCCTCGGCCTGCCTGCCGACCCTGTTCCAGGCGGTGGAGATCGACGGCGAGGCCTATTGGGACGGCGGCTATTCCGGCAACCCGACGCTTGCCCCCCTGGTGAGCGAGCTGAAGTCCGACGACACCATCCTCATCCCCATCAACCCGCTGGAGCGGCCCGGCACGCCCAAGACCCCGGCGGAAATCCTCAACCGCCTCAACGAGGTGTCGTTCAACTCGGTGGCGGTGAAGGAGCTCTACATGATGGCGCTGCTCCAGCGCCATGCGGCCGAGCTCTCCGGCGACACCGAGGCCTGCAACTGGGCGCGCATGCGGGTGCACATCGTGCGCAACCCGATCATGGCGGGGCTCGGCTTCTCCTCGAAGCTCAACGCGGAGTGGGAGTTCCTGACCATGCTGAAGGCGGAGGGGCGCAAGGCTGCCCAGGTGTTCCTCGACGAGCACGGCCACGACATCGGCAAGGCGTCGACGGTCGACTTCAACATGCTGCTGTCGGAGCTCTGAGCCATGGGTCTCATCGGCATCCTGGTCGGCCTTTCGGTCCTGATCTATCTCGCCTTCCGCGGCTCCTCGATCCTGATCCTCGCGCCCATCGCGGGCCTGATCGCGGCCGCCTTCTCGGGCGAGCCGCTGCTGGCGAGCTGGACCCAGACCTTCATGCGCAACGCGGCGGACTTCGTCGCGCAATTCTTTCCGCTGT
This sequence comes from Xanthobacter pseudotagetidis, assembly GCF_043194795.2. NCBI lineage: Bacteria > Pseudomonadati > Pseudomonadota > Alphaproteobacteria > Hyphomicrobiales > Xanthobacteraceae > Xanthobacter > Xanthobacter pseudotagetidis. Next base: position 1,475,405 of record NZ_CM195534.1, read on the forward strand.
TCCTGCTCGGGGCGGTGTTCGGCAAGCTGATGGAGGATTCCGGCTCGGTCGGCTCCATCGCCGACTACATGACGAAGAAGCTCGGTACCGAGCGGGCGATCCTCGCCGTCGTGCTGGCGGGCGCCATCGTCACCTATGGCGGTGTCTCGCTGTTCGTCGCCTTCTTCGTGCTTGCGCCCATGGGCATCGCGCTGTTCCGCGCGGCGGGCGTGCCGCGGCGCCTGATGCCGGCGGCGATCGCGCTCGGCACCTCCACCTTCACCATGTCGGCCATGCCCGGCACGCCCTCGATCCAGAACGCCATCCCCATGCCGTTCTTCGGCACCACGCCGTTCGCGGCGCCGGGGCTTGGCCTCATCGCCTCGCTCATCATGCTCGGCTTCGGCATGTGGTGGCTGAAGCGCCGCGAGGCTGCGGCGCGGGCCGCCGGCGAGGGCTTCGGCGCCTTCGCCGTCGATCCCGACGCCTCGGCCGAAAGCGCGGTGGACGACCCGATCGTGCGCGAGCGCGCCACCACCGCCGGCGCGTTCGACCCGTCCGAGATCCATTCCAGCGACGAGACGGAGAAGGGCCCGCCGATCCTGCTCGCGGCGCTGCCCATCATCGTCGTGATCGCGGTGAACCTCCTGATGTCCTTCGCGGTGCTGCCGCGCATGGACACGTCCTTCCTCGCGCTGCCGCAATGGGGCGGCACCAGCCTGTCGTCGGTGGGCGGCGTGTGGTCGGTGATGGTGGCGCTGACCGCGGCCATCCTCACGGTCATCGCCATCAATTTCCGCTCCGTGCCGGTGCTGCGCGCCACCGTGACGGCGGGCGCCAACGCCTCGGTGCTGCCGATCCTCTCGGTGGCGAGCCTCGTCGGCTTCGGCGCCATCGTCGCCTCGCTGCCGGCGTTCGGCGTGGTGCGGGACTTCGTGCTCGGCATCGAGGGCGGCCCGCTGGTGTCGCTGGCGGTGGCCACCAACATCCTCGCCGCGCTCACGGGCTCCGCCTCCGGCGGCCTCACCATCGCCCTCGACGCGCTCGGCCCCACTTATATGAAGATCGCCGCCGAGATCGGCATGGACCCGGCGCTGATGCACCGCGTGGCGGTGATCGGCTCGGGCACGCTCGACAGCCTGCCGCACAACGGCGCGGTGGTGACCTTGCTTTCGGTGTGCGGGGTGACGCACAAGGAGGGCTATCTCGACATCGTCATGGCCGGCATCGTCGGCGCGCTGATCGCGCTGGCGGCGGTGATCGTGCTGGGCTCGATGGTGGGGAGCTTCTGAGGCGCAGGGCGCCCGGACCAGAAGGGGGGCACATGCCGGTCAGCTACGAGGTCTCGGGCTTCCTCGCCTTCACGCTCGCCATCATCGTCTATTTCGTTGGCGCGGGGCTCAACGGGATCATCGCGCCGCTGCGCAAATGGAACATCCCCGAGGCGGTCACCGGCGGCCTCCTGGCGGCGATCGCGACATTGGTGGCCTACCGCGTGCTCGGCCTCGCCATCTCGTTCGACCTGTCGGCGCGCGACGTGCTGCTGCTCTACTTCTTCACCGGTATCGGCCTCAATGCGCGCCTCTCGGACCTCGCCACCGGCGGTCGGCCGCTGTTCATCCTGCTGGTGCTCACCGTGGCCTATCTCGGCATCCAGAACCTGGTCGCGGTGGCCGGATCGGCGGTGCTCGATCTGCCGAAGGGCCTCGCGCCGCTGCTTGGCTCGGTGTCGCTCATCGGCGGCCACGGCACGACCATCGCCTGGGCGCCGCTGATCTCGGAGCGGTTCGGCCTGCCGAACGCGCTGGAGGTGGGCATCGCCAGCGCCACGCTCGGCCTCGTCATCGCCAGCCTCGTGGGCGGGCCGGTGGCCGGCATCCTCATCGCCCGCTTCAAGCTCTCCAGCGAGGAATTGCTGCCGCCCATGGTCGGCCTGCCCGAGAACGACGTGGGCCCGGACGCTGGCAAGGTCACCTACGACAACATCCTGAGCTCGGTGCTGGTGCTGAACCTCGTGATCCTCATCGCCTATTCGCTGGAGGACCTGGTCGAGAAGACCGGCATCAAGCTGCCGCTGTTCGTGGTCTGCCTGCTGGTGGCCATCGTCGCCACCAACACCCTGCCGCGGCTAATGCCGCGCGCGCCCTGGCCGGCGCGGACCCCGGCCCTGGCGCTGATCTCGGACCTGTCGCTCAAGATCTTCCTCGCCATGTCGCTGATGAGCATGCAGCTGTGGACGCTGGGCGGGCTCGGCCCGGCGCTCGCCGTGGTGCTCGGCCTGCAGACGCTGGTGGCGGTGGCCTACATCCTGTTCGTGGTGTTCCCGGCCATGGGGCGCGACTACCAGGCGGCGGTGCTTGCAGCCGGCTTCACCGGCATCAGCCTGGGTGCGACGCCCACCGCCATCGCCAACATGACGGCGGTGACGCGCACCCATGGGCCGGCGCCGCTCGCCTTCATCATCCTGCCTCTGGTGTCGGCCTTCTTCATCGATATAGCCAACGCGCTGGCGATCGGCTTCATGATCCGCTGAAGCGGCAGGGCGGGTCAGTTCCGCCCGCCGGAGAACACCAGGATCGGCGCCGCGGCGACCGTGCCGACCGCCGCGCCGACGCCGCCGCCGACCCGGGCGACGAGGCCCTGCTCCTCGCCCATGTCCTGCCCGCCGGCGAGCCGGGTGCCGATGAGGCCGACGATGTCCTGCTGGGTGGCGAACACCGAATGGTTGAGCGCGTCGCCGCCCTGGAGCGCGGTGAGGTCGACCACGGTGATGTCGCGTGCCCGCTCCAGGCGCGCCGCATACTGGGGATCGTTGAGATCCACCGCGCCGACCCGCGTCACCTGTCCGGCGAGGAAGCGCGAGAGGCCGAGCGCCTTGTCGTTGCGCGAGACGAAGATGGTGATTTTCGGTCGGTTGGGGCCAAGCTCCTGGACCTGGCGCTCGAACACGTCGATGTCGAGGTCGGGAGAGGCGAGCACCACGTTGGTGATCTTCGCCGGCACGCGCCCGTTCTTCAGCGCCATCTGCCGCAGCGCCTCCACCGCGAGCCAGGCGCCCATGGAGTGGGCCATCACCACCACCTCGTCCACCTTCGGGCTCGCGGCCGCGGCGGTGAGCACGTAGGCGAGGTCCGAGCGCGAGAAATTGGCGCTCTCGCGGTCGTAGACATAGTCCGTCACCCGCCCGCGCGAGGGCCAGGAGAACAGTACCGGCACCAGCGAGGCGTCGGTGTCGGCGATGAACTGGGCATAGCCGAACACCGAGGCGTCGAAGCGCGTGTTGAAGCCGTGGACGAACACCAGCGCCCGCCGCTTCTGCCCGTGGCGCGCCTTGAACCAGGACACGATGTCCGTGCGCGGGAGCGGCTCGAGGCGGGTGACGACGAACTCGCGCGCCGGGTCGCCATTGGGGCCGGACGGCCACTGGATGGAGCCCACCGGCCGGTTCGGCGGCACCGAGACCGCCACGTCCGTGAAGGCGAGGCCGTCGCCACGCTCGCCGGTGAAGACGACGCCGGAGGCGTCGGTGGCGGCGCGCGTGGTGGCGACGAGCATGTCGACCCGGGTGCCGGGACTGTCGCCCACGGCCACGGGCACGAGCACGCCTTCCGGCCGGGCGCAGGCGGACAGCGCCAGGAGGCCGAGCGCGCCGAGCAGGGGCGCGAGCGTGCGCGCGAAGGCGCCCGCCTCATTCAATCCCGTCCGCCGCTGCGTCATGCTCCGGCTGCCCCTGATCATTCCTGGCCTCTTTATAGAGCGTTGCAGGTAAAGGGAAAGCTGCGGGCGGCGCAAGCGGGGCCGCGCCGGTATCGGGTGCCGTCGCGCGGCGGCTTTTTCTTTCGCCGTGCGGCCGGATCACCCTTTCGCCGGCTCTGCCGTTTCGCCCATAAAGGGGTGCCGCGACGGGTGCGGACGGATGGGGGAGACGCCATGAGGGTGCTGGTCGGGCTTGCGGCCCTGGTGGTGATCTGTGCCGCTCTGAAAGAGGCGCAGACGCTGATCGTGCCGGTGGTGTTCGCCGTGTTCGTGATGGCGCTCGCCTGGCCGCTGCAGCGCCGGCTGGAGAAGGTGCTGCCCAAGATCGCCGCCGTTCTGGCGACGCTGGTGGTGGCGCTCGGCGTGGTGGGAGCGGTGACCTCGCTGGTGGTCTGGGGCTTCGGCCATGTGGGGCAATGGGTGTTCGCCAACGCCGCGCGCTTCCAGGCGCTCTACGCCCAGCTGGGCGGCTGGCTGGAAGGCCACGGCTTCGTGCTCGCCAGCGTGATGGCGGACCATTTCGACGTGCGCTGGATGCTGCGCGTGTTCCAGGACGTGTCCGGCCGGCTGCACTCGCTGGCGTCGTTCCTGGTCTTCACCTTCCTCTATGTCCTGCTCGGCATGCTGGAGGCGGACGCGCTGAAGTCGCAGCTGCTCAAGCTCCGGGCCGGCGGGCGCGGCGCCTATCTGGTGGCGGCGGGCGCGGCGGCGGCGGAGAAGCTCCAGAAATACATGCTCGTGCGCACCTTCATGAGCCTCGCCACCGGCTTCGCCGTCTGGGCCTTCACGCTGGCCTCGGGGCTGGAACTGGCGCTTGCCTGGGGTGCCATCGCCTTCGCGCTCAACTACATCCCCTTCATCGGCCCGTTCGTGGCGACGCTGCTCCCCACCGCGTTCGCGCTCGCCCAGTTCGAATCCTGGCAGATGGCGGTGTTCGTGTTCGTCTGCCTCAACGTGATCCAGTTCCTGTCCGGCAGCTACATCGAGCCGCGCATCGCCGGCAAGACGCTCGCGGTCTCGCCGTTCCTGGTGCTGTTCTCGGTGTTCTTCTTCGCCTTCCTCTGGGGCCTTCCCGGCGCCTTCATCGGCGTGCCGGTGCTGATCGTGACTCTGACCTTCTGCGCCGGCCATCCTCGGTCGAGGCCGGTGGCGGCGGTGCTCTCCGGCAAGCCGGCAGAGGCCGGCTGAGGCCGCTCACTGCTGCGCGGCGAGGAAGGTGCGGAAGCGCGTCAGCGCGAAGGTGAAGAACAGCATGCCCATGCCGAACGTGGCGGCGAAACGCGGCCACACGGTGTCGAGGCCGGCGCCCCGGTAGAGGATCGCCTGGGCGAAGGCGACGAACTGGGTGGAAGGGGAGGCCTGCATCGCCACCTGCAGCCATTGCGGCATGCTCTCCAGCGGCGTGAAGCCGCCGGAAAGCATGTTCATGGGCAGGACGATGAGGAAGAACAGCAGCCCGAACTGCGGCATGGAGCCGGCGAGCGTGCCGAGGAAGATGCCGAGCGAGGCGGTGAAGAAGAGGTAGAGCGCGGCACCCGCCAGGAACAGCGGCACCGAGCCGGCGATCCCCATGGAGAGCCCCCATTTGAGGATCACCACCACGCTGAATGCGGAGCCGGCGAGGATCACCGCGCCGTTGGCGAGGATCTTCGCCAGCATGATCTCGGATGGCCGCACCGGCAGCACCAGCAGGTGCTCCAGCGTGCCGTGCTCGCGCTCGCGGATCAGCGCCGCCCCGGCGAGCAGCACAGAGAGCATGGTGATGTTGGTGATGAGGCCCATGGTGCCGGTGAACCAGGAGGATTCCAGCCCCTGGTTGAAGGCGATGCGGATCTTCAGCTCCACCGGAGTCGCCACCCCTTCCGAGTGGCGCAGCACGAAGCGGTTCACCTCCTCCTGGAAGATGGCGGAGATGTCGTTGGCGCCGAGGCCCGCCTGCATCAATGCGGTGGCGTCGATCAGCAGCTGGACCTGCGGGTCGCGCCCCGCCAGCACGTCCGATTGGAAGTCGGGCGGGACGTTGAGGACGAACGTGTAGCGCGCCGCGTCCATGGCGCGGTCCACGTCCTGTGGGGAAAGGTGCACCGGCGCCTGGAAGCGCGGCGGCAGCAGCCCGTCGAGGATGGCGTTGGAGAGGGCGGAATTGTCCTCGTCCACCACGCCCACGGTGGCGCGGTTCAGATCGTGCTTGATGCCGTTGGCCTGCAGCACGATGGCGGCGGTGAAGGCATAGAGCACCAGCACCAGGAGCGCCCGGTCGCGCCACAGGCTGATGAGCTCCTTCACCACCAGCTCGCGCACGTTGCCGGCGAAGGCGCGCCAGCGCGGCGGGCCCTTGCGGACGGAGGGGGCGGGGGCGGCCATGTCCGGTTCCATCCTCACGTCTCCTGCTTGCGCAGGATGGCCCAGGCGAGGGCGAGCAGCGCCGGCCAGAACAGCACCGTCGCGCCGACGAAGGGCGCGAGATCCGCGAAGTCGAGGCCCTTGGTGAAGGCGCCTACCGAGATGCGCATGAAGTAGGTGGTGGGGAAGAAGGTGCCCAGCAGCCACGCCCCGCCTTCCAGCGTCGCCACCGGCTGGAGCATGCCGGAGAACTGGGTCGCCGGCATCATGGTGCCGATGGCGGTGCCGAACAAAGCCGCGACCTGCGTGTTCGTCAGGGTGGAGGAGACGAGGCCGATAGCGGTGGTGGCGAGAACGTAGGCGAAGGCGCCGAGGGCAAGGCCCAGGGCCGAGCCCTTCAGCGGCACGCCAAACAGGAACAGCGCCATCAGCACCATGACGCAGAAGTTGAAGAACGCCACCGCAACATAAGGCAGCTGCTTGCCCAGCAGGAACTCCAGCTTGGTGACCGGCGTCACGTAGAGGTTGGTGATGGAGCCCAGCTCCTTCTCCGTCACCACCCCGAGCGCGGTGAGAATGGCGGGGATGAAGATCAGCATCAGCGCGATCACCGCCGGCACCATGGCCTCCACGCTCTTGAAGGCCTGATTGTAGCGGTATCGCATCTCCAGGGTCGCGAAGCTGATCACGGCCTGCCCCGCCATCTGCGCCGCGTCGGCGAGGAACAGGAGGTGGACCGCCTGGACATAGCCCTTGATGGTCTCGGCCCGGAACGGCATGGCGCCGTCGATGGTGACGAGGATCTCGGTTGGCCGGCCGGAGCGCAGGTCGGCGCCGAACTCGGGCGGGATCTCGATGGCGAAGGCGATGTCGTTGGCCTTCAGCCGCCGGTCGAGGTCCCCGGGGCTGGCGAGCGCCGGCTCCATGACGAAGTAGGTCGAGTGGGCGAAGCCGTCGATATAGGCGCGGCTCTCCGGCGTCTGGTCGCGGTCGAGCACCGAAAAGCGCAGCTTGTCCACGTCGAGGGTGATGCCGTAGCCGAAGATCAGCATCAGCAGCGCCGTGCCTAGCAGCGCGAAGGCGAGCCGCACCGGATCGCGCCTGAGCTCCAGCGCCTCGCGCCAGGCATAGGCGCCGAGCCGGCGCGGCGAGAAGGCGGCGGGCGGGCCTTCCGCGCGCGGGGCCGGCGGGGCGAGGCGGGCCTCGGTGCGGGCCTCCCGTCCGCCCATCTCCATATAGGCGATGAACGCCTCCTCCAGGGTGGGCGCGTCCTTCTCCGCCTTCAGCGCCTCCGGCGTGCCGGTGGCGATCACCTTGCCCGCATGCATGAAGGAGATGCGGTCGCAGCGCTCGGCCTCGCCCATGAAGTGGGTGGAGACGAAGATGGTCACGCCCTCCTCGCGCGACAGGCGCTGGAGGTGGTCCCAGAAATTGTCGCGTGCCACCGGGTCGACGCCGGAGGTGGGCTCGTCGAGGATCAGCACCTCGGGCTGGTGCAGCACCGCCACCGTCAGCGACAGGCGCTGGCGCACGCCGAGCGGCAGGCCGTCGGAGAGCGCGTCGAGGTGGTCGGCAAGGTCGAAGGCCCGAACCAGATCGTCGATGCGTGCCTTCGCCTCGTCCTCCGGCAGGGTGAAGAGCCGGGCGTGCAGCTCCAGGTTCTGGCGCACGGTCAGCTCGCCGTAGAGCGAGAAGGCCTGGCTCATATAGCCGACGCGCCGGCGCGTCTCGATGTCGGCTGGGTCCACCGGGACACCGAACAGCAGCGCCTCGCCGGAGGAGGCGGGAAGCAGGCCGGTGAGCATCTTCATGGTGGTGGACTTGCCGCAGCCGTTGGAGCCGAGGAAGCCGAAGATCTCGCCGCGGCGGATCTTGAAGCTCACATGGTCCACGGCGACGAAGTCGCCGAACCGCCGCGTCAGGTCGCGCGATTCGATGGCGATGGGCGCGTCGTCGCCGATGGGCGCGGCGCGCGCGGCCACCTCCCCGTCGCCGCGCCGGCCCTCGGGCAGGAGCGAGATGAAGGCGCGCTCCAGGTTCTGCTGGCCGGTGCGGTTGAGCAGATCGGCCGGCGAGCCGTCCGCGAGGATGCGGCCACCGTCCACCATCACCACCCGCTCGAAGCGCGCCGCCTCTTCCATGTCGGCGGTGGCGACCAGCAATGTCAGATGCGGCCGGTCGGCGCGGATATCGCCCACGAAGTCCCAGAACTGCCGGCGCGAGAGCGGGTCGACGCCGGTGGTCGGCTCGTCGAGCAGCAGCAGGTCCGGGTCGTGCACCAGCGCGCAGCACAAGCCGAGCTTCTGCTTCATGCCGCCGGAAAGCTTGCGCATGAGCCGGTCCGCGAACGGGTCGAGGCCGGTGGCGGCGAGCAAAGGCGCGACGCGCGCGCCCTTGGCGTCGGCTTCCTCGCCGAACAGGCGGGCGAAGAAGGCGATGTTCTCCGCCACCGTGAGGTTGGGATAAAGGTTCCGGCCGAGCCCCTGGGGCATGTAGGCGATGCGCGGCTGGACCTTCTCGCGCGCCACGCGGTGGGCGAAGTCCGCGCCCAGCACCTCGACCGTGCCTTGTTGGATGCGCTTGGCGCCCGCGATCAGGCCGAGCAGCGTGGACTTGCCCACCCCGTCCGGCCCGACGAGTGCCACCGAGGCGCCCTCGGCCACCTGGAAATCGATGCCGTCCACCGCAATGGTGGCGCCATAGACGTGGCGGATGCCGGCGAGGCGGAGGGCGCAGGGCGGCCGGCTTGCCTGCGGGCCCGCCGCGCCGTCCGCCGCCTGGCTCACCGCGCGGCCTCGTGCACGAGGTCGGAATCGAGCCAGGCCGGCCACTGGGCGTTCGGGTCGAGCCGCACGTAGCCGACCCCGGTGACGCCAGTCTTCACGTGCTCCAGATACTTCTCCACCAGCACCCGCGGCACCCTGAGCTTGACGCGGAACATCATGCGGTCGCGCTCGCTCTGGGTCTCCACCTGCTTGGGCGTGAACTGGCCGCGTGCGGAGACGAAGGAGACGTTGGCGGGCACCGCGCGGTCGGGCAGCGGCTCCAGCATCAGGCGCGCCTGCGCCCCGAGCGCCAGGTTGCCGGCCTGGGAGGCGGGCAGGAAGATGGTCATGTAGACGTCGGAAAGGTCGACCAGGGTCAGCACCTTGCCGCCCGCCCCCAGCACCTCGCCCGGCTCGGCGAGGCGGTAGATGACGCGGCCGGACTTGGGCGCGACGAGGGTGCCGTCCGCCACCATGCGCTTCAGGCGGTCCACCTCCGCCTCGGCGGCGCGGATCGCGCTCTCGCTCGCGGCGAGGCTCGACTGGGCTGCGGCGAGAGCTGCGGCGGCGGTGAGCTTGGTGGTGCGATACTGGTCCACCTTCTGCTCGGTGGCGAAGCCCTTGGCGACAAGGGTTTCCTGGCGCTCCAGCTCCTTGGTGGCGAGGTCGAGCTCACCCTTCCGCTGCTCAACCACATGGGTGGCGGTATCGCGCGACTGCGTCGCCTGGGCCGCCTGGGCCTCGGCGGTGCGCAGGGCCGCGGCGGTCTCCTCGACGTCCATGTGGGCCACCACCTGCCCGGCCTGGACGAAGTCGCCCTCCTCGGCGAGCACGTCCACTACCCGGCCGGCAGCCTTGGTGGCGACGTCCACCTGCGTCGCCTCGATGCGGCCGTTGCCGGAGGCGAATCCCGGCGGCAGGGTGCGGCTGCGGGATGCCAGATACCACGCTCCGGCGCCTCCCACTCCGACCAGGACGAGGAGAAGCCCGAGGATCACCAGCGTGCGCTTCATGGACAGAACCTCAGAAAAAGCAACCACGCCAGCGGCGCGATCTGATCGCGCGCGCTCCCGTTGCCGGAACTGCCCCACTTGATCGCACAGGTAGCTGCGGTGCAGCAACGGGGCGTTGACCCCGGTCAAAGGGCGGGCCCCTTCTGCCGCATATCAGCCGTATTTTCATATGGCGGCTGACATGCTAACCGGAAAGGGGTGGTAGCGAAATGCTAAGACGGGCGGGACGGAGCGGGGGATCGGGCTGGGTGGCCGCATTGGCCGCCGCCTATGCGCTCGTCTTCCAGCTGGTGTTCGCCAGCGCCCTCGTCGCCGGCATGCCGCGCGACGCCACCGGCGCGCCCATATGTGCCGGGGCGGGGAGCCTCGCTGCGGGCGCGGACCTGGACGGCAAGGGGAGTCGGACGGATGTCCACTGCCCGGCCTGCCTCGCGCGCGTCGACGTCGCCGACCTGCCGCCGCCGATTCCCGTTCCGGCGCCAGAGCGCCAGTCCACCGCCGCCATCCATGCAGCGCCGGCGCCAGTGCTGGTCCTGCGCCCGCCGCCGCGGCGGCCATCCCAGCCCCGCGCGCCGCCATTTCTCGGCTGACGAGCCGGTAAAGCCTGCGCCGCATCGCGTCGCCGCTTTTCCCCGCTTGCCGTATCGCGCCTCAGTGCTCCGTCGCCGTCCCGCGGCGGCGCGAGGCCCGTTCCCATAGCCCGACCCAAGCCAGGCTCGCAGCCCCGCGCGCGGCTTCCGCCGCGCGGGCACGCGACGTCTGCAGCAGATCAGGAAATGCCCATGTCCCCGTCGTCCTTCCTCGGCCAGCGCGGGGCGCTGCGCCGCTCCACCGCTTTGGTGGCTCCCGCGTTCGCCGCGCTCGCGCTTCTGCCCGCTCCGGCTTCGGCCCAGACCGTCTCCGACACCACGCTCCCCACCCTGGTGGTGCGTCAGCCCATGTCGGGCAGAGCGGAGACCGCCGTGGGCGGCCTCCCAAGCAATTTCACGCCCGCCGACACCGCCACCATCTCGGGGGCGGAGGCATCGGCGGCGGCGCTGCTGACCAGCGACACCGGTTCGCTGATCGCCGGCGTTCCCGGCGGCGCGGCCTGGGGCGCGGGCGGCGTCTCCAGCCTGCCGGCGGTGAACGGCATGGGCGCCGACCGCGTCCAAGTGGGCATCAACGGCATGCTGTTCGGCGTCGCCTGCCCGAACGAGATGAACCCGCCGCTGTCGTTCCTCAACCCGGCCATGGTCTCGAAGATCGCCGTCTATATGGGCACCGCGCCGGTGAGCGTCGGCGGCGACTATACCGGCGCCAAGGTGGACGTGACCCTGGCGCCGGCGGTCTTCACGCCGGGCGACCGGATCACCGTCTCCGGCTTCGTGGCCGGCTTCTACCGCTCCAACGGCAATGCCTACGGCGTCGACACCACGGTGCGCATGTCGAATTCCGACACCAGCCTGACCTATACCGGTGGCTGGGCCAAGGCGAGCGACTACACGGCGGGTGACGGCACCGTCATCAAGTCCACCATGTACGAGACCCAGAATCACGCCTTGAGCCTGTCGAAGAAGATCAATGACCAGATCTTCACGGCGCAGATCGGCGGGCAGTTCATTCCTTATCAGGGCTACGTGAACCAGTACATGGACATGGTGGAAAACAAGAGCTTCTTCGCCAACGGCCGCTATGAGGGCCTGTTCGACTGGGGCAAGCTCGAAGGCAACGTGTTCTTCAATCGCGTGCGCCACACCATGGGCTTCATCGAGCCGGACAAGACCGGCGACATGCCCATGGACACGCGCGCCACCGACATGGGCTATGCCATCAAGGGCACGGTCGGCCTCTCGGCACGGGACGTCGTGCGGGTGGGCAACGAACTCTATTACAACAATCTCGACGACTGGTGGCCGCCGGTGGCCGGCTCCATGATGATGAGCCCGGACGCCTTTATCAGCATCAACAACGGGCAGCGCACCCGGCTCGGCACCTGGGCGGAGTGGGAGCATAAGTTCGACGGCGCCTGGACCGGCCTCATCGGCATCCGCAACGACACGGTGTGGATGAATACCGGCGACGTCCAGGGCTACAACATGATGATGTACGGAGCGGATGCCGCGGCCTTCAACGCCGCCGACCGCGCTCGCACCGACTTCAACATGGATGGCACCGCGATCCTGCGCTACCAGCCGGACCAGTCCAGCCTCTACGAGCTGGGCCTCGCCCGGAAGACGCGCTCGCCGAACTTCTACGAGCGCTACGCCTGGTCCACCAACGCCATGGCCATGGACATGATCGGCTGGTTCGGCGACGGCAACGGCTATGTGGGCAATCTCGACCTCGACCCCGAGGCGGCGCACACCATCAGCTTCACAGCCACCTGGAACGATCCGGCCAAGAAGGTCTGGGAGCTCAGGGTCTCGCCCTACTACAGCTATGTGGTGGACTATATCGACGTGAACCGCTGCACCCTGCCCGGGTGCCTCGCGAGCCAGCCGAACAACGCCGTCGTGCAGGACAACTTCGTGTTCCTGCAGTTCGCCAACCACGATGCCTGGCTCTACGGTGTCAACATCGACGGCAAGATGGCGCTCTGGGACGACGACAATTGGGGACAGGGCCAGTTCCGCGGCAGCCTCAACTTCGTCCAGGGCCAGCGCACCGACGGCATCAACCTCTACCACATGATGCCGCTCAACGGCGTGATGGCCGTGGACCAGACCATCGCCCGCACCTGGGGCACCTGGACCAACAGCCTCGAACTTCAGCTGGTGGCGTCGAAGACCCTGGTCAGCCAGGTGCGCAACGAGCTGGAGACCGAGGCCTACGCGCTGCTCAACTTCCGCACGTCCTACCAGAAGGACATGCTGCGGGTGGACTTCGCGGTCGAGAACATCTTCGACACGAACTACGACCTGCCGCTCGGCGGCGCCAACCTCGTGAACTACCGCACGCCGTCCATGATGGGCAGCTCCGTGGACTGGGGCTATCCCGTCGCCGGCATGGGCCGCTCCTTCAACACGCGGGTGACGTTGCAGTTCTGAGCCTCCGGCGCGGCTCGCCCGCGCCGGGCCGCCCCCTTCTTCCCATCGGGGGAAGGGGGGAGGGGGCGGATCAGCTCGCGCGTGAAGCGGCCGGAATGCCGAGCTCCGGTGGCAGGTTGAACCCTGGCGGCGGCGTTGCCGCCTGCGTTTGAGGCTCAGCCGGCCTGGCGCAGTGTGGGGGCCGACAGCTCCGCGGCGCGCGCCGTCCCGAACAGGGCGCGGCAGGCGCCGGGCGTGCCGGCGGAAGCTGCCAGCACCATGGCGCGCCTCAGATAGAGGCCGATGTCGTGCTCGTCGGCGAAGCCGATGGCGCCGTGCAGCTGGATGCAGTCCTTCAGCACCCGGAGCGCCGCCGTGCCCGCCGCCGCCTTGGCCGCGGCCGCCGCGCCCGCCTGCTTGGGCGTGCCGAAGGCCCGCCCGGCCTCGCGCACCAGGGCGCGGGTCGCCGTCACGTCCACGAAATGCGTGGCGGCACGGTGCTGGAGCGCCTGGAACGCGCCGATGGGCTGGCCGAACTGCCGGCGCAGCCGCATGTAGTCGAGCGTCATGTCGAGCGCGCGCGACATGAGCCCGCAAAGCTCGGCGGCATGGCCGAGCCGCAGGGTGTCGCTCGCCTGCGAGAAGGCCGTCGCCGCCGTCGCGCCTTCGGCGATGACGACCGCCCCAGGACCGTCCGCGAGGAAGGCGAGAGCGCCGCCGTCGACGGTTGCAACAGCGCGGGCCTCCGCCGGATCGAGGGCGAGGAGCCGCCGGCCCCGGACGTCGAAGGCGATGGCGACGTCCACGTCCGCCGGCGCCAGGGCGAGGACCTGGGACTGCGATCCTGGCCCGCCCTCGGCCTCCTCTGCCGAATCGGCGCAGATGATCGCGGCGCCGCCTGCCGCCCGCTCCAGCAGCGCGCCTGCGGCCCCGGTGCCGCAGGCGGCGAGCAGCGGCAGGGCGGCGATGCCCGCCACCACCGGCTCGGGCGCGATCCGCGCGCCGATCTCCTCCAGGAAGGCCAACGCCTCGCCGGCCGGCAGGCCGAGCCCGCCATGGGCCTCCGGCAGCAGCAGCGAGAACCAGCCCATCTCGGCCATGCGGCCCCACACGTCGCGGTCGAGCGCGCCGCCGCCATCGCGCCAGGCGCGGGCGCGGGCCACGCCGCCCGCGCCGTCGAGCAGGTCGGCGGCCGCGGCGGCGAGCATCGTTTCGGTCTCTGACGGCATCAGCGCGCCTCCCGCCTCAGACCCAGCACCCGGTCCGCCAGGATCGAGCGCTGGATTTCGTTCGAGCCGCCATAAATGGAGAGCCGGCGGGCCTGGAGGAACATCTCGCTCACATCCACCACCTGGTTGCCGAGGCGTACCGGATCGCGCACCGCCATCAGCGGCCCGGCGATCTCCTGGGCGATATCGAGCACGGCCTGCGTGGTCTCCGTGGAGAGGATCTTGAGATAGGAGCTTTCCGCGCCCGGATCCTCGCCCGAGGCGAAGCGTTCGGCGGCGTCGAGGAAGGCGGCGGTGAGAACCTCCACCGCAAGCTCCGCTTCGGCGATGCGGCCGGCAAGCGCGGCGTCCGCGAGAGGTGCAAGGCGCCGCACCCGCTCCAGGGCCCGCAGCGCCTGGGCTGGCGCGCCGAGCTGGATGCGCTCGCGGTCAAGCAAAGCGGTGGCGACCCGCCAGCCGTCGTCGAGGGCGCCCACGACATTCTCCAGAGGCACCCGAACCTCATCGAGGAACACCTCGCAGAACTCATCGTCATTGGCGATGTTGCGGATCGGCCGGCGGGTGATGCCGGGGCTCGACAGGTCGATCAGGACGAAGCTGATCCCATCGCGGGGCTTGTCTGCGCTCGATGTGCGCACCAGCGCGAACATCCAGTGGGCATGGTGGCCCCAGGTGGTCCATATCTTGTGGCCGTTCACCACCAGCTCCTCGCCGTCCCGGCGCGCGGAGGTTCGCAGCGCCGCAAGGTCGGAGCCGGCGCCCGGCTCCGAATAACCCTGGCACCAGATGACGGCGCCCGTGAGGATGGGTGGCAGGTGCCGCGCCTGCTGCGCCGGGCTGCCGAAATGCATCAGCAGCGGGCCGATATGGTTGATGCCCTGGGTGGGGATGTCCGGGGAGCCGGCGCGCGCCATCTCCTCCAGCAGGATCACCTGCTCCACCGGGCTCGCCGCCATGCCGCCGAATGCCTTCGGCCAGTGCGGCGCGATCCAGCCGCGGCGCGACAGCGCCCGGTACCAGGGCATGCACGCTTCCGGCGGGGCGCGGAAGGTGAGATCCCGCAGGTGGTCGGGGATGGCGGCGGCGAGGAAGGCCCTCACCTCGGCGCGGAATGCCTGCTCGGCATCGGTCTCGGGGCGCAGCATGGCGGCCTCAGGACGCGGCCTTGCCGGTGCCGGGGGCGCCGCAGCGCTCCACAGCCTGCCGGCGCAGCTCGGTCTTCAGCACCTTGCCGAGCGCGTTGCGCGGCAATTGCTCCACGAACAGCACGCGCTTCGGCTTCTTGTAGCCGGCGATGAGCGTGCGGCAGTGGGCGATCAGCGCCTCCTCGCTCGGCTCCTGGCCGGCCCGGGGCTCCACGAACGCCACCACCGCCTCGCCATAGATGGCGTCCGGGATGCCGACCACCGCCGCATCGGCGACCGAGGGGTGGGCGATCAGCGTCTGCTCCACCTCCTTGGTGTAGATGTTGAAGCCGCCGGACAGCACCATGTCCTTCTTGCGGTCGACGATGTAGAGGAAGCCGTCGGCGTCGCGCCGCGCCATGTCGCCGGTATGGACCCAGCCGTCGCGGATGGTCTCGGCGGTCTCCTTGGGCCGGCGGAAATAGCCGCGCAACGTGAGGGATTGGCCCGGCGCGCCGGTGCGCACCGCGATCTCGCCCACCTCGCCATCCGGCACATGGGCGCCTTCCGCGTCCACCAGCTTCACCTCGACGCCCGGCGTCGGCCGGCCCACCGAGGCGGGATGGGTGAACTGCTCCTCGTGGTCGAGCCCGGTGATGGCGCCGGCTTCCGTCATGGCGAAGAAGGAGAACAGCCGCACATGGGGCAGGAGCCCGATGAGCTGCTGCTTCAGCTCCACCGGGAACGCCTCGCCGGTGACGACGATGCGCCTCAGGCTCGCGCACTTGTGCGGAGCTGCGGCGATGGCCGGCAGCATCATGCGGCAGATGGTGGGCACCATGCCGGCGACGCTCACCTTCTCGCGGGCGATGATGTCGAGGGTCGCCGCGGGGTCGAACTTCTCCATCACCACCAGCGTGCCGCCCACCGTGAGCGCGTTGGCGAGCCGGGCGAACCCGGTGCGGTGGGCGAGGGGCGTGGAGACCAGGAACACGTCGTCCGCGGCGAGCCCCCATTCGAGCCCGTTCACGAAATGATGGTTGGTGATGATGTTGGCGTGGGTCAGCAACGCGCCCTTGGGCCGGCCGGTGGTGCCGGAGGTGTACATGATCATGGCGTCGAGCCATTCCACCGGCACGTCCGGCCGCAGCATCACCGGCTCGGCGCGCCAGTCCTCCAGCCGCTCGTCCCCCCCGGTGGCAGCGCCGGCCGAAAGGAAGATCGCCCCTTCCGCCGCGCGGCGCACCAGATCGAGCCCGGTTCCGGCGCCGTCGTGCGCGACGAGGCGCGGCTCGGCATCGGCGGCGATATAGGCCACCTCGGTATCGGTCAGGCGGGTGGTCGCCGGCACCACGATGGCGCCGAGCGACAGGGCCGCGAAGGTCAGCTCCACGAACGCGGTGCCGTTGGAGAGATAGAGCAGCACGCGGTCTCCCGGCCGGACCCCCCGCGCGCTCATGGCGCCTGCCAAGGCGGTGATGCGTGCCTGAAGCTGGCCGTAGGTCAGCCGCTCGCCGCCGCAGATGACGGCCGGATGGTCCGGCCGCCTGAGGGCATGGGCCTCGATGAAGACCTCGAGCCGCATCGCATCACCTCGCGTTGTCCACGAGCCGGAACGCCGGATAGGGAGTGCCGTCGTCGAAATGGTCGAAGGCGAGCGTCACCCTTTTTCCGATCGCCATCTCCTCCGGCGCGCAGCCGAGGATGTTGGCGATGAGGCGCACGCCCTCGTCCAGCTCCACGGTGGCGACCGGCAGCGGCAGGCGCCCCTCGACGCCGGGGCCGGGAATGCGCACCGTGGTGCAGGCATAGATGGTGCCGTTGCCCGACACCTCGCGCCATTCCAGCGTTCTTCTGCCGGTGAACACGCTCACCGGGCGGGGATAGTGCTGGAAGCGGCCGGTCTCGGTGCAATACTGCATCATCAGCTTGCCTTCCCGCGCCCCGTCCCAGAACGGCTGGGTGTCCACATAGACGTTGGGCTTGGGAGCGGGCCGGCTTGGCTTCGGGCTCTCGGCCTTGGCCGTGCTGTCGGGCTTCGCGGCGCTTGCGGTCTTCGCCTCGCTCATGGTTCAGGCCTCCAGGATCATGGCGGCGCTGGTGCCCCAGTTCCGCGCGTAGGGGATGACGCCGATGCCGGTGACGAGCGCGTTCTTCGGCTCGCGCACCTGGCGCGCGCCGCCTTCGCCGAACATCTGGCGCACGGCCTCGGCGAGGTTCAGGCCGCCGGAGGCGAGGCCCGGCTGGCCGGCGGAGATCTGCCCGCCGCCGGTGTTGGTGGGCAGTCCGCCGGTGTGGGAGAGGTCGGTGTCGAGGATGAAGTCCGAGCCCTCGCCGCGCTTGCAGAAGCCGAACTGCTCCAGCTGCATCAGCACGGCGATGGTGAAGTCGTCATAGGGCTGGAACATGCGGATGTCCTTCGGCTTCAGCCCGGTCTTGCCGAACACGGTGCCGGAGATCTTCGCGAAGCCGCTCTCGGTGACGTCGGCGAGCATGTCAGCGCCGTTGAAGTTGGTGACCTCGGCGAAGGCGGTCGGATAGACCATCTTCTGAAGGCCCATCTCCCGCGCCGTCTTCTCGGAGGTGACGAGGAAGGCGTTGGCGCCGTCGCAGAACATCACGCAGTCGAGCAGCCGCAGCGGATCGGAGACCACGCGCGAGGCGTAGTAGTCCTCCATGGTCAGGGGCTTCTTGAACTTGGAATAGGCGTTGTCGTTCATCAGCGCCTGGGCGCGCTGGGTGACGGCGATCTTGCCCAGAGCCTCGTCCTTCAGTCCGTACTGATGGATGTAGCGGGAGATCAGCAGGCCGAAGGAGGCGGGCGGGCCCTGGACGCCCGGCGGGTCCTGGAACTCGCTGCGATAGGCGCCGTAATTGGCGCGCCAGGAGGTCGAGGGTGCGTCGGAGGAGAGCACCACGGCCACCTCGCAGGCGCCGTCACGGATGGCGGCGGCGGCGCGCGCCACGCCGCCCGTGGCCGAGCAGCCGCCGATGGCGCCGAAGTTCAGCCAGGTGGGCGTGAGACCGAGCGCCTCGGTCATGTAGACTGCGTAGAATGGATTCGGCGCCTCGCTCAGGGGCGCGGTGACGGACAGGCCGTCGATCCGGTTCTTGTCCACGCCCGTGGCGGTGAGGAGGTCGGAGAGCGCCTCGCCGGCGAGGTCGTAGGCGCTGCGGCCGCTCTTGAAGTCGATGCGGGTCTCCGAATACCCCGCGATGACGATGTCACGCTTGCTCATGGTCGGTCTCATTCGCCTTGGAAGTTGGGGGCGCGCTTCTCGCGGAAGGCGGCGAGCCCCTCGTTCCGGTCCCGCGAGAAGTAGAGGTAGAAGGAGAGGTCGGCTTCGGTGGCGAAGCCCTCGGCGAGCGGCATGTCGGCGCCGCGGTCGATGGCCGCCTTGGAGAACATCACCGAGAGCGGCGCGTTGGCGGCGATGGAGGCCGCCACATCGTGCGCCTTCGCCAGCGCCGCGCCCTGCTCCGTGACATAGGTGACGAGGCGCAGGCGCTCAGCCTCGGCGGCGTCGATGCGCCTCCCGGTCCAGATCAGGTCCTTGGCGAGCTGCGGGCCGATGAGGCGCGGCAGGGTCTGGGTGCCGCCGCCCCCGGGCATGAGGCCGAGCTTGCACTCGGGCAGGCCGAACTTCGCCTTGGCGCCGGCCACCACGATGTCGGCGGTGAGCGCCAGCTCGAGCCCGCCGCCGAGCGCGAAGCTCTCCACCGCCACGATCACCGGCTTGGTGAAGGCGGCCACCTCCTGGAACAGGCGGTTCACCTTCCGCGCGCGCTTCCGGAAGCGGTAGAACTCGAAATACTCGTTCTCCTTGATCTGGAACTCGCTGGTGTCGATGCCGGTGCAGAACGCCTTCTCGTTGCCGGCGAGCACCACGGCGCGCACCGAGCGATCGAACTCGGCCTCCGCGAGCACGTCGAGGATCTCGCTTGCCGTCTGCTCGCGCAGCGCGTTCAGCTTCTCCGGCCGGTTGATGGTGATCTCGACGGTCGCGTCCCGGCGGGCGACCAGAATATCTTCGTGGGACATGGGCTTACTCCGGATGAACAGGGCTCGGCTGCCGCGCCGGCCGGCCGCGCGCGGATCGAAAAGGGGGAGGGCGTGGGGGATCAGCCCGGATCGGCCGGGTGCTCCTCCCCGCCGAGGGCGGCGGCGATCTCGTCGTGGAGACGGGCGCGCAGCTGCTCATCGCGGCGCTCCCGGTCGGTGAGCGTCAGCTCCAGCTGGATGCGCGCGGGCGCGCCGAGCACCAGCACCCGGTCCGCCATGTCGAGGGCGTCCTCGATGCGGTGAGTGACCAGGAGGCAGGTCTTGGTGAATTCCCGCGCGATGCGGTGGAAGTCGGCGCGCAGCGCCCGCGAGGTCACGTGGTCGAGCTGACTGAAGCTCTCGTCCAGCAGCACGATCTCCGGGTCCACCGCCAGCGCGCGGGCGAGCGAGACGCGCTGGCGCATGCCGCCCGAAAGCTCGTGGGCATACTTGTCGGCGGCATCGCCGAGCTTCACCCGCTCCAGCCAGGAGAGGGCGGTGGCGCGCGCCTCGTCCTTGCTGCGGCCGAGGATGAGCAGGCCGAGCTCCACATTCTCCACCGCCGTGCGCCAGGGCAGGAGACGGTCGGTCTGGAAGCTCACGGCGAGCTTGCCGCGCAGGCCGAGGAAGTTGGCGTTGGGGTCGAGCCCGGCGACGCGCACCGTGCCGCTGTCCGGCGTCAGCGTGCCGAGGACGAGGTTCAGCACCGTGCTCTTGCCGGCGCCGGTGCGCCCGAGCAAAGCGACGATCTCGCCGTGGGCGACGTCGATGGAGAGGTCGTCCACCACCGTCTTGCCGCCGAAGGCCTTGTAGACCTGGTGGAGCCTTACCGAGGGCGGGTGCGCCGCGGCGGTCGCGCTTTTGATCATGGCGATGTCCTGGATCATCGGACGCTCACCTCCGGGCGCCACTTGAGCGCCACCTTCTCGATGGCCGAGATCGCGACCTGCAGCACGATGTTCAGCGCCACCAGGAAGAAGGTCCAGGCGAACACCTGATCGATGCGGAAGGTGGACTGGGCGAGGTTCATGCGCGAGCCGATGCCGGCCGCGGAGGCGACCAGTTCCGCGAACACCACCATGCGGATGGCGTAGCCGATCACCGACTTGGTGGTGAGGAACACGTACGGCACGATGTGCGGGATGATGAGGTACCGCATGACGTGCCAGCGCGAGGGGCGGAAGCTCTCGATCATGTCGATGAGCTCCTTCGGCAAGGCGCGGATGCCGTCATAGATGTTCAGCGCGTAGAACGGGATGATGATCACGCACAGGATGAAGAAGATGCGGACTTCCGGGTCCTTGAACCAGAACACCGCGATCAGCATCCAGGAGAGCGCCGGGATGCCGGTGTCGATCACCACCAGCGAGCGCAGATAGGGCCGCAGCTTCGGCTTCATGCCCATGACGAGGCCGAGGATCAGCCCCAGCAGCATGGACGCCGCCACCGCCGCCGTGAGGCGCGCCAGCGTGATGAAGACGTGGCTGGTGTCGGAGAAGAAGATTTCCCGCGCCGCCTTCAGCACCATGGCGGGCGAGGGCATCACGTAGTCCGGCACGAAGCGGCTGAGCACCTCCATGAGGATCACGAGGCCGGTCACCACCACGACGGTGGCGATGGTCTCGCGGCGGCGCTCCGTCATGGGGGCCCGCGGCGGCGCAATGGCGCGCGGCATGGTCGGATGGGTGGAGGTCAAGGCGCGTCCTCGCTTGTCGTTGCGTCGGTGGTGGCCTTTGCCGGCCACCTCTTGTGCTTGGAAGCGGCGGCGGCCGGCGAAGCGACCGCCGGCGCCGGTCTCAGCCCTTGAAGAAGAAGGCGTCGTCGACAGGCCTCTGCAACAGGCCGTTGCGGGCGAGGAACTCGCTCGCCTTGACGATCTCGGAGCGGCCCTGCGCGCTCGCCATGGAGCCGAACTGGAAACGCAGCCTGCGCGAGGTGATGGCCTCGGCGAGCACCTCGGGCGAGAAGCCGGAATTCTGGCCGGCGATGGCGACCGCTTCCTTCGGAGCGGCATTGATGCGCTGGAGGCACTCCTCGAACATGGCGCGCACGCGCTTCGCCATGTCCGGGCTCTTCTCCGCAAGCTCCCGGCGCACCGCGACGCCGAAATAGGGCAGATCGAGGGAGGTCGCCTTGCGATAGGCCTCGCCGGCGTTGAACAGCGGCTTGAGCTTGCTGTCGCGCATGAGCGCGGCGGTGACGTTGGGCTCCCAGGACAGGCCGGCCTCGGCGCGGTTCGCCATTACCAGCGTCATGGCGGCGGCAGGATTGTCGACCCCCTGGATGGTCACGTCCTTGCCCAGCTCGATGCCGTTCAGTTCCTTGATGAGCGCGGCCACCATGCGGAAGGTGCCGGTGGACTGGGCGGCGGCCAGCGTCCTGCCCTTGAGGCCCGCCACGTCCTTGAGCGCCGGATCGCCGGTGACGATGTAGATCATGTCCGCCGTCGTGATCGAGCACAGCATCTCGATCGGCACGCCGGCCTGCTGGCGCGAGGCGAAGGTGTCCCAGCTGCCGATGCAGACGTCGTAATTGCCGGCGGCGAAGTCGTTGTAATAGGTGGAGACCGCCGTGTACTGGGTGGGCGGTGCGAGCGGCACGCCATGCTTCTCGGCCAGCTTCTGGGCGAGGATGTACTGCACCACGAGGATGGTGAAGCCGGGCGCCAGCGAGGCCCAGCGCACCGGCGCCGCGGCCTGCGCGAAGGCCGGCGTGGCGAGGCCGGCGGCCCCGCCTGCGAGCGCGGCGCCAAAGGATGCGCCCAAGGATGCTTCGAGGAACGTGCGGCGTGAGAGATGTGCGACCACCTTGCCCTCCCAGGCATGGCGCGTCCGTCACCCCACGCAGCCCCGTCGGGACCGGTGGCGTCGGCGCGCTCGTTGTGCGTTTCCCATCGAGCGACCGGGCTGCCGCCGGTCTTCTCGCACCAGGATGCTAGGGGGAGGGGCGTGCCCGATCCAGCGCATATGCGTGCCCATATCGTTCCATAATTGGAACGATATGCGACCCGCTCACGCCTCCTCGCCCAGGCTCTCGGCGATGAAATCCAGGAACACCCGCACCATGCGCGGCGTCCTGCGCCGGCCGAGGAAAGTGGCGGAGACCTCCAGCGCCGGGCTCTCCCAGTCGGCCAGAAGCGGCACCAGCCGGCCCGCCTTCACATCGTTGCGGCACATGATGTTGGGCAGGATGCCGATGCCCACCCCTTTGATGATGAGCTCGCGGGCGACGCCGATATTGTTGACCGTGACGTGGCCCTCCACCGCCACGGCGCGGTCTCCGTTGCGGCTCTGGAACGTCCAGACCCCTTCGCTCCGCTGGTGATCGGTGACGATGCAGTTGTGGCCCGCGAACTCCTCGATGGTGGTCGGCTCGCCGCGCCGTCGCACATAATCTGGGCTCGCATAGACGCCGCGGGTGACGCGCGCGAGGCGGCGCACCGGCACCTGCGAGTTCTTGATGCGGCCGAGATGGATGGCAACGTCGCAGCGGTCCTCGTTCACGTCCACCCAGCGCCCGCTCACCTCGATGTCGAGATGGATGTCGGGATACTTCATGGCGAACGCGCCGATGGCGCGGCTGAGCCAGGAGATGCCGAAGTCGATCGGCATGGAGACGTGCAGCTTGCCGCGCAGCTCGGTCTGGAGGCTGTGGGCGAACAGTCCCGCATCCTCGATCTCGGAGGAGATGCGCTCGCAATGGTGGGCGAGGGCGCGACCGGCATCCGTGACCGTGATCTTGCGGTTGCCCCGCTTGAGCAGGTGCACCCCCATCTGGTCCTCCAGGTGGGCGATCTTCCGGCTAAGCGTGGATTTCGGCAGGTCGAGCTTCTGCGCCGCCTTGGTCAGGCTGCCGGCATTGGCGACCTCGTAGAACAGCAGCATGGCGTTGAGGTCGATCTTCATGGCCATGGGCGCCGCCCTAGGGGATGGAACGTCTCGCTCCCGCCGTGGTGCCAGAATTTCGTGCCCGCCGCCAGCCGCGCCGGCCCGATCGGTCGCCGAATGTCCGTGCCCTGGCTCGGGTCGGACTTCGACCCGCGCGCCTCGACGCTGCACTTGCCAAGTGTGCAGTTGCGTCCGGCTTTTTCAGTCTCGCCCACGGGCGCATAAGAGAGTCCTTCGGTTCCCATCACTTACCGCGGCCAACGGAGTGCCGGCCCTCTTCCCGCAGGCGCCGCTTGGTGGAAGGGCATAGGCTCTGGCTAACGCCAGTTCTTTTGCCGTCCACGGTTCCCTGGTCCTCGGGGCGGATGCCATAGCACCGTGCAATGCCGGGCTCGATGCCCTTCAACATGTACTTGCGGGCTCCCCTCGGCCGATAGGCGGGACGCATATGGATCACGGGCGCCACGGCACGGGCGTCTGCCCCGGTAACAGCCCCGAGCCACACGGGGAGTCGTGCGCTGAAGTCCATCACCCTGCCTTCGGGCAGGTGAACCAGCCAGTGTGCGGCAATCACGTTGCCGCCGTTCTCCAGCACCCATGCGAAGGTCGGCCGGGCTGCTGCGGTTTCCATCTCGGTGCCTCGTGGTCGGCGTCTGAGGCGAATATCGGCGCGGAAGCGTCTGGAATGAATGGAAGTAGGGATGAACGTTTGTTCGCCCGCCAGTGACTCCAAAGGCGCCCGTGGGCGAAGTCTAGGCCGGGGGGCCGGGTGGCGGCCCTGACAGCCAAAAAAGGACGTATCGTCAAATTAGGACGACACGTCTCAACGACGAAGCGTCGCTACTACTCACAGGACGTTACGGGGGGTGGCCGAGGATTCACCCGGTCTGCCGCAGGCTTCTCGATTTTGCCCGGCTGGGTTCCATTCGGTGCCGGTCCTCCTGCCTGGAATGACGCGGAGCGCGACGAAGGCGGGCGGCAGGTCGGGAGGGCGTGGTGCTCCTGGCCGGAGGTCCGTGAACCGCGCACCGCATTTCGCCTGGTACTTTCGCGGCGGGCGGCGCTGCGGGTCCCTCCAGGGGCATCCGTAGGCGAGGGCGTCCAGCAACTCCTCCAGGGTGATCTCGGCGCCGTGGAGCTGGGCGAGACGGGCCAAGCGGTAGCTGCCATGCCGCTTGCACCGCGGGGGCGCCGTTCCCGCCCGCGGCGCGCTGGGCTAGGCTCGGCCGATTCTTTGTGGAGCCCGAGCTTGCGACGCCGTATCTGGATTGCCGCCCTTCTTCTCGTGGCTGCCGTGTTTTCGGTCCGCATCCTGGTGGTGGCGCAGGACCTTCCTGGCCTTGCCGCCGCCGCCCGGCTCGAGACGCTGAAGGACGACCTGCCGCGCCTGCGTGCGTTCCTCGCTCGCATGCCGAAGGGCGCGGACCTGCACATGCACCTGTCGGGCGCGGTCTATGCCGAGCGCTTGATCGCCTTCGCGGCGGCCGACGGGCTGTGCCTGCGCAAGGCCGACATGACCTTCGTGCCGCCGCCGACCGGCGCCGCGCTGGGCGTGCCTTGCGGACCGGACCCGGCGCTCGTTCCGGTGGCGGAGGCGATCGCCGGCTGGCGCGGGCAGGGCACCTACGACCAGATTGTCAATGCCTTCTCCATGCGCTGGTTCCTGCCGACCCCGGCGGTGCCGTCCGGCCACGACCAGTTCTTCGGCACCTTCTCGCGCTTCAACGCCGCCACCGGCGGCGCCGACTGGGAGCAGACCCTGGCGCGCGCCGCCGAGATGACGCTGGACCAGCTCCGGCAGTACGACGCCGAGAACGTCCAGTATGCCGAGCTGATGGCGACCCTGTTCGAGGGCGACGATCGCCGCCGCATGGCGCAGTTCGTCACCCGTGCCGCCGGCGACCGGCCCGTGACCGAAGCCGACCCCGCCGTGCTGCTCGCGGCGCTGAAGGACAACGGGCTCGCCGATCTCGTCGCCGCCCGGGCACGCGACCTGACCGCCCTGGTCGCCCGCATCGACGCGCTGCGCGCCTGCGGCGGCGGCGCTGCCAGGCCCGGTTGCGGCGTCGCTTTCCGCTACATCGCCCAGGTCAACCGCAACGGGCCGCCCGCCGAGGTGTTCGCGCAGACCGCGCTGTCCGTGGCTCTGGCCCGCGCGCTGCCGTCCGTGGTCGCCGGCATCAATTATGTGGGGCCGGAGGACTTCCTGGTCGCCCGGCGGGACTACCGCGCCCACATGGGCTGGATCGGCTTCCTCGCCGGCGTGGATGTGCCGGTGGCGCTGCATGCGGGCGAGCTGTGGCTCGGCCTCGTGCCGCCCGACGACCTCGACTTCCACATCCGCGCCGCGGTCGAGGTGGCCGGCGCCCGCCGCATCGGTCACGGCACGGCCATCGCCTTCGAGCGCGACATGGACGGCCTGCTGGCCGAGATGGCGCGGCGCGGCGTCACCGTGGAGGTGGCGCTCACGTCCAGCGACGTGATCCTCGGCGTGCGCGGCCGCGCCCATCCGATCCATACCTACCTGTCGGTGGGCGTGCCGGTGACGCTCGCCACCGACGATGCCGGCGTCTCGCGCATCGACCTCACCCACGAATATTTCCGCGCCGCCGTGGACCAGGGGATGGGGTATGGCCGGCTGAAGGCATTCGCCCACGCCGGCATCGCCCGCTCCTTCCTCGCGGAGGCAGAGAAAGCGCGCGAGACGGCTCGGCTCGATGACGCCTTCACCACATTCGAGCGGGAGATCGCAGGGGCCATGCCCTGGACCGCGAAGGCGAAGGCGGTGCTGCGGCGGGCGCTCGGACCGGCAGGTTGAGATTGGCCTTCGGGAGCCGGGCGGGCCGCGCGCGCTCCGGCCCGCTTGGTCCACAGGCGCCGGTTGCGCCGGGATTGCCCGGCGCGCCACCGGGGGGTACGAGAACAGCCAAGGAAACCTCCTGGCTGGTTTCGTTTTTTGGCGGTATCCGGCTGCATTTTCAGCGCGATAAGGGAGAAGATGCTCGATTTCTCGTCTCTTCTTCTTGCGATCTTCCTGTCCACGGGCGGCATCAGTGCGGTGCTTTTCGCCGGCTGGATCACGTCGCGTCGCGACGGATTCCTGCTGACATGCGCACTTGGCGCGCTGCTGGTGGCGGTCAGCGTCGTGTGCTCCGCCTATTATGCAAAGACACCGCAGGTCTGGCTCGTCACCTTGGCCTACACCCTGCTGCTCACGGGCTTGTCGACCATCTACGGAACGGCCCGGCAGTTTCGCCATGACGCCTCGCCCTGGCGTGCCGTGGCGATCGCTACCGGGCTCGCGCTCGGCATCACCGTGCCGCCGCATGTGCTGGGCCTGAACGGCATCGGCTTCTTTTGCGGCTTCGCCGCCGCCGCCGGGCTGCTCTTCCTCACCTCCTATGAGTTTTGGCGGGCGCGCCATGAGGCGCGTGGCACCCTGGTCGCGCTCGCGGCGAGCTACTTCATCATCGGCCTATCCTTCATCCCGCGCGCGGTCATGGTGGCGCTGG
Source organism: Xanthobacter pseudotagetidis (assembly GCF_043194795.2). Classification (NCBI taxonomy): domain Bacteria; kingdom Pseudomonadati; phylum Pseudomonadota; class Alphaproteobacteria; order Hyphomicrobiales; family Xanthobacteraceae; genus Xanthobacter; species Xanthobacter pseudotagetidis. Next base: position 1,502,063 of record NZ_CM195534.1, read on the forward strand.
AGGGCAAGGCGGTGATGCCCGGCCCGCCGCAGAACTGGGCGCAGACCGCGGGTGTCGCGCTCATCATCGCCAGCGTGCCGGCGCTCGGCGCTCTCACGCTCGCGCTCAACCAGAAGCGCCTCGTGCGCGCCCATCGCCAGCAGGCGCTCACCGATCCCCTCACCGGCCTGCCCAACCGGCGCGCGCTCATCGAACGGGTGGCGGAGCTGAGCGGAACTGGTGCGCTGGTGCTGTTCGACATCGACCGCTTCAAGGCCATCAACGACACGCGCGGGCATGCCACGGGCGACGCCGTCATCGTGATGTTCGCGCGCGTGCTGCAGCGCCATGCGGCGCCGGGCGAGATCGCGGCTCGGCTCGGCGGCGAGGAGTTCGTGCTAGCGATCCCGGGCGGGACGGCTGATGGGCTCGCGGTGCGGGCGGAGGCCGCGCGAAGGGAATTCGCCGCCCGCGTCCGCGCCGAGCACGGCCTTCACTGCAGCGCCAGCGGCGGCGTCGCCGCCGGAGCGATGAGCGAGGAAGGCTTCAGTCGCCTCATGGGCGCGGCCGACACGGCGCTCTACCAAGCCAAGCGGCAGGGCCGCGACCGCATCGTCCTCGCCGCAGCCGGCACGCAGGAGGCGGACGACATGCCTATCGCCTGACCTGCTTGTCGCGTGGCGGGCATGGCGTTGTCACGTTCCGCCAGGGTTGCAGGGCGAAAACGCGTGGGTCTATCGTATGGTTGGGACACCGGGAGGGGCGCCCGTGACAGATCAGGCAATCGACAGGACGGCGCAAGACCGGATGGCGCTGGACCTGGCGGCGGGAGCCATCGCGATCCTCGCCGAGGTCGCACCCTCTTTCACCTACGCCTCATACCAGAACGCCGTGCCGGTCTTGCGGACGCTCGCGCTCGCCAACACCACGGACGAGGCCCATGTGGGCCTGCGGCTGGAGCTGACGGCGACGCCACCCTTCCTGCGGCCGAAGAGCTGGACCATCGACCGGCTCGCCCCCGGCGACCGGCAGACCGTGTTCGACCGCCTGGTTCATTTCGACCTCGACTACCTGCGGGGCCTCGACGAGGCGGAGCGCGGCGAGGTCGCCTTCTCGCTCAGCAAGGACGGGCAGGTGCTGGCCGAAGCGCGCCTGCCGGTGCGCCTGCTGGCGCGGGACGAGTGGGGCGGGGTCGCCGACATGGCGCAATTGCTCGCCGCCTTCGTCATGCCCAACGACCCGGCGGTCGAGGCGCTGCTGCGCACCGCCTCCGAGGCGCTGGCGCGCAACCGCATCCCCTCGGGCATGGACGGCTATCAGAGCGGCGATCCGCGCCGCGCCCGCATCCTTTCTGCCGCCATCTATGCCGCCGGCGCCGCCATGGGGCTCCATTACGCGGAGCCGCCTGCGAGCTTCGAGGCGCGCGGCCAGAAGATTCGGCGGCCCTCGGCGGTGAAGGCCTCGGGCTTCGCCACCTGCCTCGACAGCACGCTTCTGTTCGCGGCGGCGTTCGAGGCGGCGGGGCTGAACCCGGTGGTCCTGCTGTTCGAGGGCCATGCGGCGGTGGGCGTGTGGCTCTCGGCGCGCACGCTGCCGCTCGCGGTCATGGCGGACCCGATGGAGGTCCGCAAGGCGATCGCCGTCGGCGAGATGATGGTGTTCGAGACCACCGGCGTCACGCGCAAGCCGGTGCTCGCCATCGACCGGGCGCAGGAGGCGGTGGCGGCGCGCCTCGCCGAGGCCCGCGAGCGCGAGTTCCGCGCCGCCATCGACGTCAAGCGCCTGCGTGAGGGCGGCATCACCCCATTGCCGAGCCACGAGGAGCGTCCGGCGCCGGAGGAGGAGCAGGCGCCGGCCGAGCCGCTCATCATCCTGCCCCCGCCGGGCCCGGAGCCCGCCATTGCGGCGGCGCCCGCATCGGAGGAGAAGCCCACCACCCCCGAAGACCGCATCGCCCGGTGGCAGAAGAAACTCCTGGATCTCTCGCTCTCCAACCGCCTGGTCGACTTCAAGGACACGCGCCGGACCGTGCCGTTCCTGTGCACCGACGCGGCGTACCTGGAGAACCGCCTCGCCTCGGGCGCCACGATCCGCATCATCTCGCTGCCGGAGCAGAACCCGATCGGCGAGCGCGACCCCGGCACCTTCCGCGAGATGCGCGGGCAGGACATTCATCTCGGCTTCGCCGCCGAGGCGCTGGCGCGCGACGAGCTGCCCTCGCCGCTTGCTCCGGCCCAGCTCGAAGCGCGGCTGATCGAGCTTTACCGCGCGGCCAGGAACGACCTGTCGGAAGGCGGCACCAACACGCTGTTCCTGGCGGTGGGCTTCCTGCGCTGGCGGCGCGGCGGCAAGGATCACCGCGCCCCGCTCCTGCTGGTGCCGGTGAAGCTCGAGCGCGTCGCCGCCTCCGCCCGCTTCAACCTGCGCTTCCACGAGGACGAGCCGCGCTTCAACGCGACCCTGCTGAAGTTCCTGGAGAGCGAATTCTCGCTCGCTCTGCCGCAGCTCGAAGAGCCGCTGCCGCAGGACGGGACCGGGGTGGACGTCGCCGCGCTGCTCGAAAAGGTGCGGGCCGCGGTGCGCGAGGTGCCGGGCCTGGAGGTGGTGAACGACACCGCGCTTTCCACCTTCTCCTTCGCCAAGTATCTGATGTGGAAGGATCTCGTCGAACGCGCAGGGCAATTGCGCGAGAACCGCCTCGTGCGCCACCTGATCGACGCGCCGGACGCGCCGTTCCCGGTCGTCGACGCGCCCGCTCCCCAGCCGGCCGACCTCGACCGCGCCTTCGCCCCGCGCGAATTGGTGTGCCTGCTACCGGCGGATTCCTCGCAGACGGTGGCGAGCGTCATGGCCGCTGCCGGGCACGACATGGTGATCGTCGGGCCGCCCGGCACCGGCAAGAGCCAGACCATCGCCAACATGATCGGCCACTGCCTGGCGGTGGGCAAAAGCGTGCTGTTCGTGGCCGAGAAGGCGGCGGCGCTGAACGTGGTGCACCGCCGTCTCAAGGAGCACGGCCTCGGGCCGCACTGCCTGGAGCTTCATTCGAGCAAGACCGACCGGCGGCACTTCCTGGGTCAGCTCAAGGCGGCCTGGGAGGAGGGCGGCGCGGCGGACGACCGCGACTGGATCGTCGGCAACGGCCGCCTCCAGCGCCGCCGCGACGAGCTCAACGCCTATGTGGAGGCGCTGCACGCGCGCCATGGCAACGGCCTGTCGGCCTACGAGGCGGTGGGCACCGTCCTGCGCGGGGAGGGGCGCGACGTGCCGGCGCTCTCCTGGCCGGCCGCGGACGCGCACGACGCCGAGGCGCGCCAGGCGCTGGAGGACCTCGCCGAGGAGGCGGGGCGCACCTTCGCTGCCGTGGGCACCCGGCCGGCGCTGCGCTTCGTGAATGTGGAGCAGTGGTCCGGCACCTGGCAGCGCGACCTGCTCGCCGCCGCCTCCGGCCTCGGCGCGGCGTCCTCGGGGCTCGCGGCCGCCTTCGACGGTTTCCTGGAGGCGCTCGGCCTGCCCTCGCGCCCGGACGCCGGCCTGCCGGAGATCGAGCGCTTCGAGGGCTTCGCGGCGGCGCTCGAAGCATGCGCCACGGCCGATCATGCGCTGGTCTTCGACCCCGAGTTCGACACCCTCGCGCCGGCGCTGCGGGCGCTCGGCGAGAGCCTCGCCGGGGCGAAGGGCGCGGAAGCGCGCCTTGTCGGCAGCTTCGCCCGCGAGGAGATGGCGCGCATCCCGCTCGACGATCTGGAGCGCGACTGGCGCGCCGCCGCGGCGTCCGCCTGGCCGCTGCGCGTCACCCGCCTCGCGAAGGTGCGCAACCTGCTCGCCACCTATGCGGTCGCCGGCAAGCCCGATCCGCAGGAGGTGCTGCCGCTGCTGCGGCGCCTCAAGGGCCAGCTCGACCAGATCGCCGCGAACCCGCTCGCGGGCGGAAAGCTCGGCCTCGCCGGCATCGACAGTGATATCCCCGCCATGACCGCGCACCTCGCGCGCTGCGCCGATCTGCGCCGGGCCTTCTCCGAGCTGCCGCTCGACGACGAGGAGGCGCAGGAGGCGATCGATGCCTTCGCGCCCGTCGCCATGGCCGGCGAGGACCGCTATGGCGTGCGCGCCGCCGCCGGCGCGCTGCGCGCCGCGATGGACGCCTTCGCCGCGGCTGGGCGTGCCTTCACCGCGGCGGCGGGCTGCGAGCCCGCCGCCATCATGGGCGCGGGGTCGCTCGGCGAGATTTCCGGCGCCATGGGGGAGATCGCCGCCGCCCAGACCGCGCTCGCGGACTGGAGCAGCTGGTGCGCGGTGCGGCACCGCGCGCAGGAGGCGGGTCTCGGGCCGGTGGTGTCGGCGCTGGAGGAGGGGCTCCTCGCGCCCGATTTCATCGGCTCGGCCTTCCGCCTCGCTTATGCCCGCTGGTGGGCGCCGCTGGTGCTAGACGCGGCGCCCGCGCTGCGTGACTTCCGCCGCTTCAAGCACGAGCACGCCATCGGCGAGTTCCGCGCCCTCGACGATTTCGTGCGCGGGCAGGCGAGCGCGCGGGTGCGCCACCGCATCGCCCATGGCCTGCCGGCGGCGCACAGCGTGCCGCGCAATTCCGAACTTGGCCTCCTGAACCAGCAGATGGCGCTCAAGCGGCCGAGCAAGTCGATCCGCGAGATGATCGCCGCCATGCCGCAGAGCTTCCCCAAGCTGGCGCCCTGCCTGCTCATGTCGCCGTTGTCCATCGCGCAATTCCTGCCGGCGGCCCATCCCCTGTTCGACGTGGTGATTTTCGACGAGGCCTCGCAGATCACCACCTGGGATGCGGTGGGCGCGATCGCGCGGGCGCGCCAGACGGTGATCGTCGGCGACCCCAAGCAATTGCCGCCAACCAACTTCTTTGGCCGCAGCGAGGAAGAGGACGAGGAGATCGAGGAACACCAGAAGGACCTGGAAAGCATCCTCGACGAGGCGCGCACCAGCGGCCTGCCGGTGCGCTACCTCTCCTGGCACTACAGGAGCCGCGATGAGAGCCTGATCGCCTTCTCCAACGGCGCCTATTACGGCAACCGGCTGATCACCTTCCCCGCGCCCGAGGCGGCGCGAAGCGCGGTGCGGCTCGTGAGCGTGCCCGAGGGCGTCTATGTGGGTGGGCAGGGCGGCAGCCGCACCAACCCGCTGGAGGCGCGCGCGGTTGCGGCGGAGGCGGTGGTGCGCATGCGCGCCGCGCTGGATCTGCCCGAGAAGGCGCGGCCGACGCTGGGCATCATCACCTTCAACCTGCCGCAGCAGGCGCTGATCCAGGACCTGCTCGACAAGGCGCGGCGCGACGAGCCGGCGCTGGAATGGTTTTTCGCCGAGGAGCGCTTCGAGCCCACCATCGTCAAGAACCTGGAGAACGTTCAGGGCGACGAGCGGGACGTGATCCTGTTCTCCATCACCTACACCAAGGATGTCGCCGGGGTGCGGCGCATGAATTTCGGCGCCCTCAACCGCGACGGCGGCGAGCGGCGCCTCAACGTCGCCATCACCCGCGCGCGGCAGGAGTTGCTGGTGTTCTCCGGCACCGAGGCCGAGCATCTCGACCTCGCGCGCACCGGCAAGCTGGGCGTGCGGCACCTGAAGGCGTTCCTGGACTATGCGGCGCGCGGGCCGGCGGCGCTGGCGGCGCCCGATCGCGGGTCGGCGGGCGATGCGGAATCGCCGTTCGAGGAGGCGGTGGCGATCGCGCTCGCCGCGCGCGGCTGGACCGTGGTGCCGCAGGTGGGCGTCTCCGCCTTCCGCATCGACCTCGCCGTGCAGCACCCGCAGAAGCCCGGCCTCTACCTCGCCGGCATCGAGTGCGACGGCGCCACCTATCATCGCTCCGCCACCGCGCGCGACCGGGACAAGGTGCGCGAGGAGGTGTTGCGCGGGCTCGGCTGGAAGATCCTGCGCGTGTGGTCCACCGACTGGTGGCGCGACGCCGAGGGGGCTGTCAGTGCGCTGGACGAGGCGCTCAAGGCGCTCGCCGCTGCCGGCGCTCCAGAGCCGGCGCAGGCTGCGGCCCACTGGGATCTCGGCGCGGCGGTCGATCCCGTCGCCGCGCCCGCAGCGGAGCCGGAGGCGCCGGAGGAGCCCGAGGCGGAGCCCGAGCGGGAGGAGCGGGTGGGAGAGGGTGCGCCGGTGCGCGCGGCGCCCGATGCCGCCGTACGGCTCGCAGGGCCGCTGTTCGCCGAGCGCGGCGCGGCGGAGGCGGCGCACTACCTGACGGCGGACCTTTCCGCTTTCACGGCGCGGCCCGACCAGTTCTTCGAGGATGGTTACAACACGACCCTCGCCGCCATGATCGAGACCGTGATCGACTGCGAGGCTCCGGTGCGCGAGGACGTGCTCGCCCAGCGCATCGCCCGGGTCCATGGCTGGCTGCGCACCGGCCCGCGGATCAAGGCGCGGATCGCGCAGTGCCTCGGTGACGTGGAGCGCACCGCCGAGAGCAGCGGCGACTTCCTGTGGCGCGCCGGTTCCGTGCGCGATCTGATCGCCTACCGCGCCCCCTCCGGGGAGGCCTCGCGCCGCAGCGTCGCCGAGATTCCCCTCGCCGAGCTTGCCTATGTCGCCGACCGCAACCGCCATGTCCTGGAGGAACCGGACCCGGCGCTGGCGCTCGCCCGCCTGCTGGGCATCGACCGGCTGGCCGCCTCCACGCGTCCGCGTCTCGCCGAGGCCATCGAGCGCGTGGCGCTGCGGACCCGGGCCGCCGTCAACGGCGAGGCGGCGCCCCCGGGTGAAGGCTTGCCGCTGGCATAGGGGCGGCACCGGAAAGAATTCCGTTTAACGATCCATATTTCCGATAACAGAGACCTCGTCCTTTTCCGGCAAATATGCCAACACGGCCGGACGCGGAACGCTGGACGGACGAGATGGCGAAACAGGCGCAGGATCACGGACCGGCCTCGGCGGTCGATGGCGGCGCGCATCAGAGCATCGCGCGGCTCGACCTGCTGATGTCGGTGCTCGCCTCCAGCAAAGGCGAGGGCCTGAAGCTGATGGATGTCTGCCGCCTCTCCGGCCTCGGCAAGGCGACCGTGCACCGGCTGCTCACCGGCCTCGTCCAGTACCGGCTCGCCGACCATGACGACGCCACGGGGCGCTATTTCATCGGCTACAAGGTGCTGACCTGGGCGGCCGGGGCAGGGGAGCGCTACGGCCTGGCGCGGCTCGCCCGGCCGGGGCTCGAGCGCATCGCCGCGCGGTTCGAGGACGCGGTCTATCTGATGGTGCGCCACGGCGACGAGGCGGTCTGCCTGGATCGGGTGGAGGGCACCTTTCCCATCCGCACGCTCGCCTTCAAGGTGGGCGACCACCGTCCGCTGGGCGTGGGGGCCGGCAACACGGCGCTGCTCGCCTTCCTGCCCGACGAGGAGGTCGCGCGCATCCTGCGCGAAGGCGCCGCGGCGCGGGCGCCACACGGCATCGCCGACGCCGACCTGAGGGCCATCATCGCCGCGGCACGGCGAACCGGATACACGTTCGTGGACAGCAAGGTGATCCCGGGTATCGCTACCCTCGGCGTTCCCGTCCCGGGGGCTGACGGCCGCCCGGTCGCGGCCATCAGCGTCTCGGCCATCTCGGACCGCATGGGCGAGGCCCGGCGCGCCGAGATCGCGACGGCGGTGACGGCCGAGGCCGCCGCTCTCGCCCAGGAGCTCGGCCCGCTTCTCGCCTCGGGCGCACGCCCGCCGGCCGCCCGCCGATAGGCCTGCGCCCGGATCGGGGCGTCATCGACCGGGTCTCAACAGCGGCCCCGGATCCGTGATCGCGCCACGCTGCGGCGCCGCCGCGCCCCTGTGACACTGCCGTCTCGCCGCGCGCCATTGACAGCATGGCTGTCCGCTTACTATCGTCTCATAAAATAAAACATAGTCTCAATAAAAGAGACCAATAGCAGAAGGCAACCCCGACCGGGGCGGCTGCGCCTTCGTCGGCCACCGCCTTCGGCGAAACACCCGCGGCGAATGCGGCCAGAATGGCGCGCGGCCGCAGCAACGACACCACAGGGAGGACCAGATGGAACCAGAGAACACATGCCGCGCGGGCCTTCCGTCCGCCATCCGCCGGCGCGCCGCCCGCGGCCTTGCGGGCCTTGCATTCGCGGGCCTCGCTCTGGCTGCGGCGCAGCCTGCCGCCGCGCAGGCCTATCCCGACCGCCCGGTCCGGGTGGTGGTGCCGTTCGCGGCCGGCGGCGCCACGGACATCTTCGCGCGCCTCATCGCTGAGCGGCTGACCAAGGCCACGGGCCAGCCCTTCATCGTCGAGAACAAGCCGGGAGCTGGGGGCAATACCGGTTCGGATGCGGTCGCCCGCTCGGCCCCGGACGGCTACACCCTGGTGCTCGGCACCGTCAGCAGCCACGCCATCAATCCGAGCCTCTACGCCAAGCCGCCCTACGACGTGGAGAAGGACTTCGAACCGGTCGCCATGGTGGCCACCATCCCCAACGTGCTGGTGGTGAACCCGAACAACGTGAAGGCCACCACGGTGGCCGACTTCATCGCCGAGGCGAAGGCCGCCAAGCGGCCGCTGCTGATGGCATCGTCCGGCAGCGGCAGCTCGATCCACCTCTCCGGCGAGGTGTTCAAGCAGGCCACGGCCACCAACCTGGAGCACGTGCCCTACAAGGGCTCCGGCCCGGCGGTGATCGACCTCGTGGGCGGGCAGGTGGACCTCATGTTCGACAATCTGCCGTCCGCCATCGGCCAGGTGAAGGCCGGCAAGCTGCGCGCCATCGCCGTCACCTCGGCGGAGCCTTCGCCGGCGCTGCCCGGCGTGCCGACGGTCGCCGCAACCGTGCCCGGCTTCGAGGCGGTCGCCTGGCTGGCGCTGTTCGCGCCCGCCGGCACGCCGAAGGCCATCGTCGACAAGCTCAACGCCGAGGTGCGCGCCGCCTATGACGCGCCCGAGGTGCGTCGGCGCTACGTCGAATCCGGCGCCGCCATGCCCCAGATGACCCCCGAGCAGCTCGCCGCCTTCGTGAAGGCGGAGGGCGTCAAGTGGGCGGCCGCCGTGAAGGCCTCCGGCGCGCGGGTCGACTGACGCGCCGCGTTCGAGCGCAGGTTTCGCCGCCCGGCGCGTCCGGGCGGCGCCCCAGCATTCCTTGGAGCAGACGATGAGCAACGAAACGACCGGCGGCGAGGCCATCGCCCGGATGATCCAGGCGTTCGAGGGCGGGCCCATGTTCGGCATGGGCGGCTTCCAGCTGCTGCCCTTCTACGACGCCGCGCGCCGCCTCGGCCTGCCGCACCACCTGATCAACGACGAGCGCGCCGGCGTGTTCGCCGCCGACGCCTATGCCAAGGCCTCGGGCCGTGTCGGCCTCGTGGACGCGACGCTGGGCCCGGGGGCCACCAACCTCGTGACCGGCCTCGTGGAGGCGCTCAACGCCGGCACCCCCATGGTGGCGCTGGTGGGGGATTCCCACCGCGACCATTCCTGGAAGAACATGACCCAGGAGTGCCGCCAGATCGACATCCTGCGTCCGGCCTGCAAGGAGCTGATCCGCATCGAGGCGATCCAGCGCATCCCCGAGCTGATGCGCCGCGCCTTCATGGTGGCCACCACGGGTCGGCCCGGCCCGGTGGTGGTGGACGTTCCCGAGGACGTCGCCCATGCCACCTTCGCCTTTCCGGAAGACGCCTTCCGCGCCGATCCCGCGTTCCAGGAGGCGCCCGCCCTGCGCTGCCGGCCGGACGCCCGCTCGCTCGCCCGCGCGGCGCAGATGATCGCCGAGGCGCGGCGCCCGATCCTGCTCGCCGGCGGCGGCGTGCATCTGTCCGGCGCGGCGGACGCGCTCACGGCGCTGGCGCTGGCGCTCAACATGCCGGTGGCCCACACGCTGACCGGCAAGGGGGCCATCGCCTGCACCGATCCGCTCTCGGCGGGCCTGTTCGGCCGCTACGACCGGATCGCCAACGGCCTGATCGCCGAGGCGGACCTCATTCTCGTCGTCGGCTGCAAGCTCGGCGAGATCGCCACCAAGCGCTACACGGTTCCGGGCGGCGGAGCGCCCGTCATCCATCTCGATCTGGTGGCGGAGGAATTCGGCCGCACCCTGGTGCCGGAGCTGCCCCTTTGGGGCGACGCGCTGCTCGGCCTCCAGGATCTCGCGGCGGCGCTCGCCGACCGCGCGGCCGAGATCCGCCAGCGCCAGGCCGGCCATGCCGCCGAGGTGGCCGCGCGCATGGCCGCATGGCGTACGGAGGTGTCCGCCCGACTCCAGTCCGACGAGACACCGGTCTCCATGGCGCGCCTCATGACCGAGATCAACCGCGCCCTGCCGGAGGACGGATTCCTGATCGCCGATGGCGGCTTTGCCGCCCATTGGGGCGGGCTGTTGTTCGACACCAAGCGGCCGGGCCGTGCCTTCGTGCCGGATCGCGGCTTCGCCTCCATCGGCTACGGCCTGCCCGGGGCCATGGGCGTGGCGCTCGCCGCGCCCGGCCGCGCCGTCATCGGCCTCACCGGCGACGGCGGCTTCAACATGATGCTGGGCGAGCTGGAGACCGCGCGGCGCATGGGTCTGACCTTCACGGTGATGGTCGTCAACAACGCCGCCTCGGGCTATGTGAAGGCGCTGCAGCACCTAGTCTACGGCACCGGCAGCTACCACGCGAGCGACCTCGCCGAGACCGACTATGCGAAGGTTTCTCAGGCCATGGGCGTAACCGGCATCCGGGTCGAGGCGCCCGGCGCGCTGGCGGGCGCGCTGAAGACCGCGCTCGCGACGCGGGGGCCGAGCGTGATCGACGTCATGGTCACTCGCGATCCGGCGAAGATGCTTCCCGGCGTCGACAACCGCGCCGTCACCATCAAGAAGGGCGACCGCGTCGCCTGAAGCGGGGGCGCCGGCCGCCTTTGGACCGTTCAGCGTTCGTCCTGCGCCTTGCTCGCGTCGGCGGCGCTGAGCGGGCGGCCGCGCGGGTTCTCCCGCGGGGCGGCCTTGCCGGCGAAGACGTCGGCCAGCAGCACGCCGGTCTGGCGGATATGCTGGTCGAGCAGCGCGGTAGCCGCCTGCACGTTGCGCACCGCGCAGGCGGAGAGGATGGCGCGGTGCTCGCGCTCGGCCTGGTCGCGATAGTTCGCATTGGTGAGGAGCACCCGCACATAGGCGTCGGTCGGGTTCGAGACCTGGCGGATGAGCGCGGCCAGCCGGTGGCGCTTGGCGGGGGCCGAGATCGCCGCGTGGAAGGCGAAGTTGAGCTCGGTCCAGCGGCCGAGCTCCTCGGCCGCTTCCGCTTCCGCGACGATCCGGGTGGCGATGGCGATGTCCTCGTCGCTCATGTGCGGGATCGCGAGGCGCAGCATGTGGCATTCCAGCACCGCGCGCATGTCGAGCAGCTCCTCGGCGTCCTGGGCGCCCAGCGCGGCGACGGTGAAGCCGCGGTTGGGTTCAAGGTGCACCAGGCCCTCGGCCACGAGGTGCAGCAGCGCCTCGCGCACCGGGATCTTGCTCACATTGTGCGCCGAGGCGAGGTCGTCCTGGCGCAGCGGCGCGCCGGGCAGGATCAGGCCGTCCAGGATGTCCTTGCGGATCGCGTCCAGGATCACCGCCTGACGCGCCTGTTTTTTGGGCGCCTTGCTTATCCTGGCTGCATTGGCGGACACCCGATTTCCTCCTGGCCTCATTCGCTAATCGTATAATATCACAGAGTGCCGATGGCTGCCCTGATTTTCAGTGGCACATGATATCATTGATAAATATATATCTTCTAGACGCTCGGGCGCGAGCGAAAAGGCTGCACCCAAAAATATTATACGATTTGGCACGTTCCCTGCAAAACCCATCAGGCCGGCCCGAGCCGCCGCGCCAAGAGGTTCTTTGCATGATCACCGCCATCGTCCGCTACCAGCTTCCGGCCTCCATCACCCGGGCCGACTGCATCGCCCACTTCCACAAGATCGCCCCCGGCTTCGGCGAGGTGCAGGGTCTGCTGCGCAAGCACTTCATCTGGAACGAGACCGGCAGCGCCGGCGGCATCTATCTCTGGGAAAGCATCGCCGACGCCAAGGCCTTCTACCAGGGCCCGTGGCTCGACGGCATCGTCGCCCGCTACGGCATGTATCCCGAGATCGAGTACTTCGAGACCTTCGCCATCACCGAGGTGAAGACCGGCGAGGTCCACTACATCGAGCCGCTCCCCGCCAAGGCGTCCGCCGCCTGACGCGCCGAAGCCGCGCCTCTTCCGACGCCGCCTTTCCCTTCGCCCGTCTCTTCAGGAGCATTCCCATGTCGAAGACCATCGACCGCCGCAAGATCATGGCCGGCCTTGCCGCCGGCGCCGCCGGCGCCGCCGCCTTCCCCGCTCCGGCCATCTCGCAGGGGCGCATCGAGTGGCGCATGGTCACTGCCTGGCCGAAGAACCTGCCCGGCCTCGGCACCGGCGCCGAGCGCCTCGCCCAGCGCATCACCAAGATGTCCGAGGGCAAGCTTGCGGTGAAGGTGTTCGCCGCCGGCGAGCTGGTGCCGGGGCTCCAGACCTTCGAGGCGGTGCAGAACGGGACGGCGGAGATCGGCCACGACACGCCGGGCTTCCACCTCGGCAAGAACCGCGCCTTCGGCTACTTCTTCGGCGTGCCGTTCGGCATGGCCTATGTGGAGCATGTGGCGTGGCTCTACCACGGCGGCGGCCAGCAGCTGTGGGACGAGCTGTCGGCCCAGTACGGCCTGAAGTCGTTCGCCATCGGCAACATCGACACGCCGCCGTTCGGCTGGTTCAAGAAGCCGGTCAACTCGGTTGCCGACCTCAAGGGCCTGAAGATGCGCATGCCGGGCCTCGGGGCGGAGATGATCCGCCGGGTCGGCATGGTGCCGACCATCCTCGCGCCGGGCGACATCTTCGCCGCGCTCCAGTCCGGCGCCCTCGATGCCACCGACTTCACCGGTCCCGCCAACGACATGGCACTCGGCTTCCAGCAGGTGTGCAAATATTACTACTGGCCCGGCGTCCAGAAGCCGGGCGCGGTCCAGCAGGTGATCATCTCCAAGGCCAAGTATGACGCGCTCTCGCCCACCTTGCAGGAGGTGGTGACGGTGGCGTGCCAGGCCGGCAACCAGGACATGCTTGCCGAGTACAACTGGATCAACGCCCAGGCGCTGAAGGCGCTTACGGAGAAGCATGGGGTGGAGGCGCGCAAGCTGCCGGACGACGTGCTCATCGCCCTCGGCACCGCCGCCGGCGAGGTGCTGAAGGAGGAGCGCGGCAAGCTCGATCCGCTCGGCCAGAAGATCTGGGACGCCTATTTCTCCGCCCGCCGCACCATGATCAACCTGACGGACTATTCCGACCGCGCGCTCGGCAATGCCCGCGGCCTCGGCTTTCCTTATGTCTGAGGGCGACGGCTCGGATGCGGGAACGGTGCTGGAGGCCATCGCCTCCCGCATCGACCGCTTCACGGACGGGGTGGGCCGCGTCGTGGCGTGGCTCACCTTCGCCACCGTGGTGGTGTGCTTCGCCACCGTCTATCTGCGCTACGTGTTCCACATCGGCGAGATCTGGCTCCAGGAGCTCTATGCCTGGACCCACGTGGCCGCCATCACCATGGGCGCGGGCTACGTGCTCATGAAGGGCGGGTTCGTGCGGGTGGACCTGCTCTATGCCCGCTTCAGCCCGCGCGGCAAGGCGCTGGTGGAGCTGTTCGGCACGCTGTTCCTCATGGCGCCGTTCCTGGCCATGATGGCGGTCTCCGGCTGGTCCTTCTTCCACACCTCCTACGTCATGAACGAGGCCTCCCAGTGGGAGAACGGCCTTCGGGCCCTGTGGCTGCTCAAGGGCACGCTGCTGCTCTTCGTCCTCACCGTCGGCCTCCAGGGCATCGCCGTCATTGCCCGCGCGCTCGCGGTCCTCCTCTGCCACCAGCCCGCGCCCGCCCCCGTGCCCGCGCTCTCGGATGCGCCATGATCACGCCTCTGCTCGCCGGCGAAGCCCTCAGCGTCTTCATGTTCCTGGCCGTGGTGGCGGTGCTCGCGCTCGGCTATCCGGTGGTCTTCTCCCTGGCGGGGGTGGGCTTCGGCTTCGGCCTCATCGGCCATTTCGCCGGCGCCTTCGACCTCAGCTACTTCAACGCCCTGCCGCTGCGCTACTGGGGCATCCTCAACAACGACGTGCTGATCGCGGTGCCGCTCTTCATCCTCATGGGGGTGATGCTGGAGCGGTCCGGCATCGCCGAGGATCTCCTGAAGACGCTCGGCGAGGTGTTCGGGCGCATGCGCGGCGGGCTCGGCCTCTCGGTGATCCTCGTCGGATCGCTGCTCGCCGCCTCCACCGGCATCGTCGGCGCCACCGTCACCACCATGGCGCTGATCTCGCTGCCGGCCATGCTGCGCGTCGGCTACGACAAGCGCCTCGCCTCGGGGCTGATCTGCGCCACCGGCTCGCTGGCGCAGATCATCCCGCCGTCCACGGTGTTGGTGTTCCTCGCCGTCATCATGCAGGCCGCCAACAGCCAGGTGCAGCTCGCCAAGGGCAATTTCGTGCCACAGACCCTGTCGGTGGGGGACCTGTTCGCGGCCGCCTTCATTCCCGGCCTCGTCCTCTCCGGCCTCTATGCGCTTTGGGTGATCGCCCACATGATCTTCCGGCCGGCGTCGTGCCCCGCCATGGTCACGCACCGCTCGCCCGGCCTCGGGCGCCGTGTGGTGGTGGCGCTGGCGCCGAGCCTGCTGCTGATCATCGCCGTGCTCGGCTCCATCATCGCCGGCGTCGCCACCCCGACCGAGGCGGCGTCCGTCGGCGCCATGGGGGCGGTGCTGCTCACCGTGGTGCGCATCGTCGGCGACGCGCTGGCGCCTCGCTTCGGCGCGCAGATCGAGCGCGCCCTGTTCTGGTGGTGGATGGCGATGATCCTCGGCCTCATGGCGCTGGCGGCGCTCGCCGGCGCGGCCGGCGTGCTCACCGGCTCGCTGGTGGCTCTGGTCGCGGCCTCCGCCTTCGCGCTCTCGCGGCCCGACACCCGCGCGCGCCTTGTGGAGGTGATGACGCAGGTCTCGCGCCAGTCGCTGAATCTGACCGTGATGGTGTTCGTGATCTTCCTCGGCGCGACGGTGTTCTCGCTGGTGTTCACGCGCCTCGGCGGCGAGGAGGTGGTGGGCGAGTTCCTGCGCGCCATGCCGGGCGGCGCGAACGGGGCGGTCCTCGTGGTGATGGCGATCGTGTTCGTGCTCGGCATGTTCCTGGATACGTTCGAGATCCTGTTCATCGTCGTGCCGATCGCCGCGCCCGTCCTCCTGCACATGGACGTGGACCCGGTGTGGCTCTCCATCATGCTGGCGGTGAACCTGCAGACCAGCTACCTCACCCCGCCGTTCGGATTCTCGCTGTTCTTCCTGCGCGGGGTGGCGCCGCCGGAGCTGAAGACCTCCGACATCTACCGCGGCATCATCCCGTTCGTGGGCCTGCAGATCGTCTGCCTGGGTCTGCTGTGGGCGTTCCCGCAGCTGGCGCTGTGGCTGCCGGGGGTGATCTACGCCCATTGAATGGGAAGACGGACGGGACAATCTTCGCTCGACAGTGCGGCCCGTGGAGGGTTCATTGTATAAATGAACCGAATTCGCCATTGGGCCAGGAACTGAATGTCCACGCAGAAGCGCGCGCGCCTGACCCGCGACTCCGCGGACGCCGCCCTGGCGCAGGTGTCGTCGCAGGCGGGCGCCGGGAAGGAAGGGACGAAACGGGGCATCGCCAAGACAGGCATGGCCAAGACAGGCATGACCAAGACAGGCATGGCCAAGACGGGCGCGGCCAAGACGGGCGCGGCCAAGACTGGTGTCACCAAGACTGGTGTCGCCAAGACAAGCGCGGCCAAGTCCCGCGCGGCCAAGTCCGGTGTCGTCAAGACTGGTGTCGCCAAGAGCGCCGGAGCCAAGAAGCGCGACCCCAAGGTCCGCGGCGCGCTCCAGGCGTTCGAGCGCAACTGCTCGGTCGGCCGCACCCTGTCGATCCTTTCCGACGCCTGGAGCTTCCTCGTCATCCGCGAGGCGTTCTTCGGCGCGCGGCGCTTCGAGGAGTTCCGCGCCGCCCTCGGCCTGCCGCGCGCGACCCTCGCCGAGCGGCTGAAGCGCCTGACCCAGCGCGGCATCTTCCGGCAGGTGCACTATTCCGCGACGTCGAGCCGGGTGGAGTACCATCTCACCCGCTGCGGCATGGACCTCTATCCGAGCTTCGTCGCCATGATCGTGTTCGGCGACCGCTGGCTGTCGGGACCGGACGGGCCGCCGCTGCGGCTCGTCCATGCCACCTGCGGGCATGAATGCCGGCCTTATGTGGCCTGCTCGCACTGCCTGGAGGAGGTGAGCGCCACCCGCGTGCGCTACCGCGACGGGCCCGGCGCTGGACGGACGCCCGTCAGCATGGAGAAGCGATCGCGGCGCACCGCCGAATCGGCGAGCTTCTCGCGCGGGCGGCCGAGCTCGGTGTCGCGGACGCTGGAGATCGTCGGCGACCGCTGGAGCTTCCTCATCCTGCGCGAGGCGTTCTTCGGCGTGCGCCGGTTCGATGCGCTGCAGACCGAGCTGCGGATCGCCCCCAACATCCTCACCGAGCGCCTCTCCCGCCTCGTCGCCCGCGGCATGTTCGAGCGCCGCAAGTACCAGGACCAGCCGGAGCGGTTCGAGTATCGCCTGACCGAGATGGGCAAGGACATCTACGGCGCCTTCATCGCCATGCAGGCATGGGGCGATCGCTGGCTCTCGGGCGGCGAGCGGCCGCTGATCCTGACCCATCTCGACTGCGGCCACGACTTCTCCGCCGTGGTGATCTGCGACCAGTGCCGCCAGCCGGTGGAGGCGCACGCGATGCGCTATCGCCTCGGCTACGACCCGGCCCCCTTCGGTGCCAACCGCGAGCGCATTGAAGACGCGGCGCCGGGTGAGGATTGAAGCGCCTCAAAAAAAGGGCCCGCCGGGAGGCGGGCCTTGCGCTCGGGAGGAGCAGTTAAAGGAATGGATGCCGAGCTTCAGCTCTTCACGAGCGGGCACTTGCTCTCCGACAGGGGCCGGAACGCCTGGTCGCCCGGGATCACCTGGACCAGCTTGTAATAGTCCCACGGATATTTCGATTCGGACGGCTTCTTGACCTGGTAGACATACATGTCATGGACGAAGCGCCCGTCGGGACGGATGACGCCGTTCTTGGCGAAGAAGTCGCTGACCTTGATCTCGCGCATCTTCGCCATCACCGCCTGGGCCTCGTCGGTGCCGGCGGCCTGGACGGCCTTGAGGTAGTGCATGGTGGAAGAGTAGTCGCCGGCGTCGCCCATGTGGGGCTTCCGGCCCATCTTGGCCTCGAACTTCTTGGAGAAGGCGCGGGTCTCCTCGTCCCGGTCCCAGTAGAAGGCGTTGGTGAGCACGAGGCCCTGGGCGGTGTCGAGGCCCATGGAGTGCACGTCGGTGATCCACACCAGCAGGCCGGCCAGGGTCTGCTTGCCCGAATTGGTGAGGCCGAAATCGTGCGCCGCCTTCACCGCGTTGATGAACACCGTGCCAGAGCCGGCGACGGCCACCGCGTCCGCCCCCGAGCCCTGGGCCTGGAGCATGAACGAGCCGTGGTCCAGCGTGTTGATGGGATAGCGCACGGAGCCCGCCACCTGGCCGCCGCCCGCCTTCACCACCGCCGCCGTGTCCGCTTCCAGCGCATGGCCGAAGGCGTAGTCCGCGGTGAGGAAGAACCAGCGCTTCTTGCCCTCCTTGATGAGGGCGTTGCCGGTGCCCACCGCCAGCGCATAGGTGTCGTAGGCGTAGTGGATGGAATTGGGCGTGCAGGCGTCGTTGGTCAGGCGCGAGGAGCCCGAGCCGTTGACGATGGCGATGCCGTTCTTCTCCTTCGCCACGTTGGCGACGCCGATGGCGACGGCGGAATTGATGAGGTTGGCGATCATGTCGACATTGTCGACGTCGAACCATTCCTTGGCCTTGGCGACCGCCACCTCGGTCTTGTTCTGGTGGTCGGCGACGATCACCTCGATCGGCTTGCCGAGCACCTTGCCGCCGAAATCCTCCACCGCCATCTTCACGGCCGTGACCGAGCCTTCGCCGGCCTCGTGCGAGAACTGGCCGGACATGTCGGTCAGCACGCCGATCTTCACCACGTCCTTGGAGATGCCGGCCGGCGACTGCGCCAGCGCTGCGAAGGGCAGCGCGAGCGTGGCGCAGGCGAGAAGCGCCCTGGTGAGGGCTGAACTGGCGAGCCTTGGCATCTCTTCCTCCGGACTGTTTATCGGACGCGCGTCTGCCTTGCGCCGAAGGGCGGGAGCCTTCGGCGGGCGGCGTGTCGCCCCATTGCTTTCGTAGATGAACTTAACGCTCTCAATCTCGACGAATTGTCCTCGCTTCGAGGGCGAGGGGCCGTGAAAGCCCTTGGAATTGCGGGAAATATCCCGCACATCCCCAGGCAGCGCCATTGACAACACCATTTTTAGTCTATTAATGCAAGCCATGATTTGAGCCGTGCTCGCGGGTGCTCCGCCGTGGGCCGGCGCGAGGAAGCGCGCATCCCGGAAACTCGGGGTGGGACGAAAAAATGCGGCCCGCGCGCCGGCGCGCCCGCTTGCCAGGCGGGGCCGGAGTGCATTCTCCTCCGGTCGTCGCCTCCGGCGGCGCCGAAGCCCAGGAGGGAACTTGTGTCGGACATCGAAGTCGCCGTCGCCGATCACGTCGCCATCGTCACGCTGAACCGGCCGCAGCTGCGCAATCCCATGACGCTCGCCATGTGGCAGGACGTGGCGCGCATCTTCGACGCGCTCGGGGCCGATCCCGAGGTGCGGGCCGTCATCCTCACCGGGGCCGGCGGCAACTTCTCGGTGGGCGCCGACATCTCGGAGTTCGGCACCGTGCGCCACACGGTGGAGCAGTCGGTCGCCTACGAGGTGGCGGTGGACACCTCCTCCGACGCCATCCAGGCCGCCGGCAAGCCCACCATCGCCGTGGTGGAGGGCTATTGCCTCGGCGGCGGCTGCCACCTCACCATGTCGTGCGACTTCCGCTTCGCCGGGCCCTCGGCCGTGTTCGGCATCCCGGCGGCGCGGCTCTCCATCATCTACGGGGTGCGCAGCACCCAGCGCCTGCTTTCGCTGGTGGGCCTCACCGAGGCCAAGCGCATCCTCTACACCGCCGACCGGATCGACGCCGAGCGCGCGGTGCGCATCGGCTTCGCGCAGGAGCTCGCGGTCGACCCCATGGCCGCCGCGATGGAATTCGCCGGACGGATCGCGCAGAACGCGCCGCTCTCGGTCTCGGGTGCGAAGTACATCCTCGACGGCCTCGCCATGGGCGAGGGCGCGCTCGATGTGGCCGAGGCGCAGCGCCTGATCGACGAAGCCTCCAGCAGCCACGACTACCAGGAGGGCCGCAAGGCCTTCGCCGAGAAGCGCCCGCCGCGCTTCGAGGGCCGCTGAGCGTCGCCGGGGAGAAGCGCCATGAAGATGCATGTCCTGTCCGGCGGCCGGCTGCGCATGAAGAAGCACGTCTACGAGCCCAGCGCCGATCGCGGCGAGATGATCGAGCTGCCGGTCTCCTGCTTCCTGCTGCGCCACCCGCAGGGCAACGTGATGTTCGACACCGGCTGCCATCCCTCGGTGGCGAGCGATGCCGAGGCGCGCTGGGGCGGCGTCGCCCGCGCCATGACGCCGATCATGGGGGCGGAGGACAACGCGGTCTCGCAGCTGAAGTGCGTCGGCCTCGCGCCGGAAGACATCGACGTGGTGGTGTGCTCCCACTTCCACCCCGACCATTGCGGCTGCAACGGCCTGTTCCGCAAGGCGACGGTGGTGGTGAGCGCCCTGGAGCTCGCCGCCGCCAAGGCCGAGAACGCGGTCGCGTCCGGCTACCTTCCCGTGGAGTGGGACCAGGCCAATCCCCTGCACCTCGTCGAGGGCGAGCGGGACCTGTTCGGCGACGGCCGCATCACCCTCCTGCCGCTGCCGGGCCATACGCCGGGGCTGACCGGCGCGCTGGTGACGCTGGAGCGCGACGGCGCCTTCCTGCTCGCCTCCGACGCGGTGAGCCTGCGCTCCGCGCTCGACCGCGACGTGGTGCCGAAGAACACCTGGGACGTCGACGCCCACGTGAAGACCATCGCCGAGATCAGGAAGATCGAGGCTTCGGGCGCCACCGTCCTGTGCGGCCACGACGATGCCCAGTGGCAGAGCCTGCGCAAGGGCGCGGACCCCTACGAATGACACCCGGCCGCCCGGCGGCCGACGCAGCAAACGAGAACGAGGCGAGACGAAGATGGACCTGAACCTGAAGGGCAAAGTGGCGCTGGTCACCGGCGGCGGGCGCGATGTGGGCCGCGAGATCTGCCTCGCGCTGGCGGCTGAGGGCGCCGCCGTGGCGGTCAACTACCGCAAGTCCGCCGAGGAGGCGCAGGCGGTGGTGGACGAGATCCGCGCCAAGGGCGGCGAGGCCAAGGCCTACAAGGCGGACGTGGCCGACTTCGCCGCCGTGAAGGCGATGGTGGACGCCATCGTCGCCGAGCTGGGCGGGCTCAACATCGTCGTCAACAATGCCGGCCTCGCCATCCGCCAGAAGTTCACCGACACCACCGAGAAGGAGTGGAAGGCGCAGATCGATACCTGCCTCTACGGCGCCATCCACCTCGCCCACGCTGCCGCCCCGCATCTGGAGAAGGGCGGCGACGGCCGCCTCATCGCGGTCGTGGGCGACTCGTCGCGCGTCGGCGAATCCGGCCTCTCCATCGTCGCGGCGGCGCGCGCGGGCGTGATCGCGCTCATGAAGTCGCTGGCGCGCGAGATGGGCCGCTCGGGCGTCACCGCCAACACCATCTCGCTCGGCCTGATCGAGACCGCCCACGACCGCTCCTGGGTCGAGGCGAACCGCGACAAGCTGACCAAGTTCTACCCGCTGCGCCGCCTCGGCCAGCCGGAGGACATCGCCCCGACGGTGGCGCTTTTGGCCTCGCCCAAGGGCTCGTGGATCACCGGTCAGGTGATCAGCATCTCCGGCGGGTTCTCGATGCTCTGAGGCCGGCCGCGCGGCGAACGTCGGCGAACATTCGGGGAGGTTGCATGCTCAAGGCGGAACTCATCGCTCCCATTCCGGAGCTTCTGCAGCGCCATGCCGCCGCGCGCGGCGGCAAGGTGGCGTTCCGCGACGCCGCCCGGGAGGTCACCTACGGCGATCTCGACCGGCGCACCGCGAACCTCGCCGGCCACCTCGCCGCGATCGGCGTGGGGGAGGGCGACCGGGTCGCCATCTACCTTGCCAATTCGGTGGCGTGGGTCGAGGCGCTCGTCGCCATCGTGCGGGCCGGCGGCGTCGCCGTGCCCATCAGCGCCGAGGCCGCGCCCGGAGAGGTCTCCTACCGGCTGTCGGACGCCGCCTGCCGCATCGTCGTCACCTCGGCGGCGAAGGCCGAGCTGATCGAGAGCCTGAAGGGCGAGGCGCCCGGCATCTGCGCCGTCATTCTCGCCGACGCGCCGGCCGACGCTCCGCGCAGCTTCGAGGCGCTGGCGACGACCGCGCCGCCCGCCCCGCCGCGCGATCCGTCCGACATCGATGCGGCGTCCTTCATCATCTATACGTCCGGCACCACCGGGCGGGCGAAGGGCGTGCTGCTCACCTGCCGCTCCATGCTGTGGGTGACGGCCTCCGCCTGGGCGTCGGTGATGGGCCTGAGCGAGGAGGACTACGTCCTCTCGCCGCTGCCGCTGTTCCATTCCTACGCGCTGAACCTGTCGGTGCTCTCCATCCTCGCCACCGGGGCGAGCGAGTACATCATGGAGAAGTACTCCACCCGCGAGGCGCTGCGGCTCTTGGATACGGGCGCGTTCACCGTGTTCCCCGGCGTGCCCACCATGTTCCACTATCTCATGGAGGCGGGGCTCGCCGAAGGCCGCACCGACCTTTCTGGCCTGCACGTGTGCATGTCGGCGGGCGCCATCATGCCGGCGACGCTGAACTCCACCTTCGAGGCCGCCTTCAAGGTGCCGCTGCTGGACGGCTACGGCATCACCGAGACCTCCACCATGGTGACCATGAACGCCGCCGACAGCGCCCGCGTCATGGGCTCGTGCGGCCTGCCGCTGCCGGGCGTGGCGCTGCGCATCGTCGATCCGTCGAGCCTCAGGGACCTCGATGCCGGCGAAGAGGGCGAGCTGATCGTGCGCGGCCCGAACGTCATGCTCGGCTATCACAACAAGCCGGAGGAGACGGAGAAGGCGCTGCGCAACGGCTGGTATCACACCGGCGACCTCGCCAGGGCGGACCGCAACGGCTTCGTCACCATCACCGGGCGCCTCAAGGAGCTGATCATCCGCGGCGGGCAGAACATCGCCCCGGCGGAGATCGAGGAGGCGGTGCTGACCTTCGCCGAGGTGCTGGACTGCGCGGTGGCGGGCGTCGCCCATCCCCAGCTCGGCGAGGTGCCGGCGCTCTACGTGGTGCCGCGCGGCGGCGCCTTCGACGTGGAGGCGCTGCTGGAGCACTGCCGCCAGCGCCTGTCCTCCTACAAGGTGCCCCACGTGGTGCACCAGGTGAGCGAGATTCCGCGCACCGGCTCGGGCAAGATCATCCGCTTCCGCCTGAAGGAGATGGTGGGGACGCAGTGAGGGGCGCGCGCTCCGGCTGCGTTCTTGCGGCCTGGGCTCCGGCTTTCTCTCGCGCCGCCGCCGTCCTGTCGCTCTGTCGCCTCCGGCTTCGACCGGGAGGCCGGCCGGCGGCCGCGCCCGTCCTCAGCCCTTGCGGGCGAGGAAGGCCTCCTGGTCGAACACGTCGCCGAACTGGGTCGCGACGCAGTCCGGCTGCGGCTTGAACACCGGCACCGGGCCGACTGCGGCGTCGAAGATGTCGGGCCGGTAGACGCCCATGGCCTCGCGCGCGGCGTCAGGCGAGAACTCGCCCTGGCCGGCCTCGACGATCTGGGAATAGATCCACAGCGCGTGGTCGATGGAGGGCCGGTTGGCGCCGTCGCGGTTCAGCACCAGATAGTCCGGGTGCGAACGCCGCGCCCCGCCGGGGGCCGAATGCAGGCGTCCGTCCAGCGTCCGGCGCAGCACGTCGGCGGGCAGGTTCAGGTGGCGCGGCTCGCCGAGCAGCCGGGCGAGATCCTCGTGGTTGGCCGGGTCCTCGCACCAGAAGGCGGCGGCATGCAGCGCGCGCACCAGGCGGTGCAGCACCTCGGGCTCGGCATTGGCGAAACGGGCGTGCACACCCAGCACCTTCTCCGGCACCCAGCCGAAGATCTCCGCCCCCAGCACGGCGATGCGGCCCACATCCGCGTCCACCGCCACCGAGTTCCAGGGCGAGCCGACCGAGAAGGAGTGGATCAGCCCGCCGCGCAGGCTCTCCACCATGAAGGGCGGGGGCACCACGACGAGCCGCACGTCGCGATCGGGGTCGACCCCGCCGCCCTTCAGGAAGTGGCGGATCAGGTAGGTGTGGGTCGAGAAGGCGTAGACCGCGGCGAAGGTGAGCGGGTCGCGCCCCTCGGCGCGGCGCTGGCGCACCACCTTGCCGAGCGCGCGGGCGGCGCCGGGGGCGCTCGCGAGGTCCTCGCCCACCTCGCCCATGGCGGCATAGACGTGCTTGTCGATGGTGATGGCGCTGCCGTTGAGGTTGAGCGCGAACGGCACCACCAGCGGCACCCGCACGTGCCCGAGGCCCAGCGAGGAGGCGATGGCCAGCGGGCCAAGCATGTGGGCGCCGTCCAGCAGGCCGATATTCACCTTGTCGCGGATGTTGGCCCAGGACACCTCCCGGTGCAGGTCGATCTCGATGCCCTCCGCCATGGCGAAGCCGCGTTCGGCGGCGGCGATCAGCACCGCGGCGTCGGTGAGGGGGATGAAGCCGATGGCGAGCCGTCTCATCGCAGGAGCTCCGACGCGGTGATGATGGACTGGGCGATGTCGGCGATGCGCTTCTTCTCGTTCATCGCCGTGCGGCGCAAAAGGCCATAGGCCTCCTCCTCGCCGATGCCCTTGAGCTTCATCAGGATCATCTTGGCGCGGTCCACCAGCTTGCGCTCCTCCAGCTGGGTCTTGGCCTCCTCCAGCTCCGCCTTGAGGCGGGCGAAGGCGCGGAAGCGCGATATGGTGGTCTCCAGGATCGGCTTGACCCGGTCCTTGCGGAGCCCATCCACCACGTAGGAGGCGACGCCCGCCTCGATCGCCGCCTCGATGGTGCTGCGGTCCGACTGGTCCACGAACATGGCCACGGGGCGCTTCACTTCGCGGCTCACCTGGAACATCTGCTCGATGGTGTCGCGGGAAGGGTCTTCCAGGTCGATGAGGATCACGTCCGGGTCGATGGCGTAGATGCGCTCCAGGAGGTTGTGCCGCCCCTCGATGCGCAGCACGTTCTCGAACCCCGCCTCGCGCAGGCCTTCCTCCAGGATGGCCGCGCGCACGGGGCTCTCGTCGACGATCACGATGCGCAAGGTGAGGTCGCTGGCCATGACTGTCCCAAGCTCTGGCCCCACCCTTAAGGCAAGGATCGCACCAACCGGAAGGTCCGCCGCCAAGGAACGCCCCTGCGGCGGGCCGGCGCGTCTCCCCACTCCTCGCGCGCGCGGTCGGTCGCGGTCAAGCCGTTTCTCTGGCCGCGCCGCCACGCCTGCCCTCGCTCCTTGCGGGAGAGGGCCGGGCTGAGGGGCGCGGCGCGGGAGGCTGGGGCGCCGCGCACCCTCAATCGTCCCGCGGCCGCGCCGAGATCCACCTTTTCCGGTCGGGAAGCCGGCGGGCGATTTCCCGCGCAGGCTCTTTCAATTTGTCCGGATCGCGCTTTAGAACGGCGGCGGCCCGCTTTCGGCGGGCCGGGCCCGGGGAAAGCGGCGGCGCGGAGGCGGTCAGGTGCAGGAAGACGGTCGTCCCAGCCTCGGAGGTGCCTCGCTGCGGGTGCTGACCTTCCTCATCCTCACGGCGCTGGCCGCCACCATCGTGGTGGTGCAGCAGCGCGGCTCCGGCGCCTATGTGGCGGAATTCTCGGCCACCCGCGCCGACGAGGCCACCCATGTGCTGGGCGGGATGATGGTGGCGGACTGGATCGCCGCCGGGCTGCCCGCGCCGGGCCGCTTCTTCTCCGATTACACCCTGCGCCTGCCGGTGCCCGGCGTTCCCGCCGGGCTGCCGCTCCATCCTCTGGCACAAGGGTTGTGGATCGCCGCGCTTGGCCCCGGCACGCCAGCCCTGCTCCTGCTGCCGGCCTTCCTCGCCGCCCTCCTGGTGGTCAGCGCGGGGTGGGTCGCGGCGCGGGCGGCTGGGCCGCTGCCAGGAGTGGCAGTCGGGGCGGTGCTCATGGCCGCCGTGCCGGTGCGGGAGGCCGCGATCACGGTGGGGGTCGACCTGCCGCTCGCGCTGGCGTCGCTTTCGGCCGCGCTCGCCGTGGCCGGCTTCATGCGCGGCGGCCGGGGACTGTTCATGGCGCTGTTCGCGCTCGCCGCCGCTGCCGCGCTCCTGACCGCGCCCGGGGGCGCGGCCCTGGTCGGCCTGCCGTTCCTCGCCCTGGCGCTCGGCGGGTGCCCGGCGCTTGTCCTGCGCCGCGCCTTCTGGCTGGGGCTGCTGCTGATGGCGCTCCTCGCCGGTCCTTGGCTGATGGCCTTCCGGGTGCTGCCGGAGCTCGCGGCCGCTCCGACGCTCGCTTCGGCGCAGGCGAACCTTGCGGCCGGCGCGGCTGCGCTGCGATCCGGTCTCGGGGATGTCTTCGTCGTCCTTCCGCCGATCGGCGCCGTCGCCGCGGTGGTGCACGCATGGCGCGGCCGCGCCGCGGCGCGGCCGGTGGCGGCGGTGGCCGCGCTCGCCGTGTGCGTCCTCGTGCTGTTCGCTCTCTCGGACGTGCCGCCGGAGCCCGGCCGCCTGCTGGTGCTGGCGGCGCCGGCCGCGATCCTCTCGGCCTATGGCGCCATCAGCCTGCTGCGCCTGATATCCAGCGGCTGGGACACGGTGTTCGGCCTCGCCGTGGCGCTGGTGCTGCTGCTCGCCGCCATGCCGGCTCTGCTGGAGCCGGTGCACAAGGGGGCGGTCGGCATGGACCAGGTGGCCGAGGCCGTGGTGGCGAAGAACGTCGCTCATCCGGTGGTGCTGGTGGCGGCGGACGGGCAGGGCGAGGCGGCGCTGATCGCCGCCATGGCCCAGCGCGACCGTGCCCGGAGCGCCTTCGTCGTGCCGCTGGCGCGGCGTGCGGCCGGCGCCGCACCGGATGCGGTGATGGCGGAGGTCGGCGCGCTCGGGGCGTCGTTCCTGGTGATCGAGGCGGCGCCCGGCGCGCGCACGCTGCCGGCGGTCCAGGCGGCGGAGGCGGCGATCGCCGCCCATCCCGACCGCTTCAGGCTGCTCGGCAGCTACCCGCGCGCCGACGGCGGGGGCGAGGCGCGCCTTTATGGCATCCCCGGCGCCGCCGTGCCCGATGCGGCGACCCTCAGGCAGCGCCTGCGCGCCGGGGCGGGAGGCTGAGCTCATGCGCGCGCTCGCCGACTACACGGTCCGTGAATGGCTGGCGGGGGCGCCGCTGGCCCAGCGCCTGCGGCGGACGCGCAACGTGGTGGTGGACCGCATCTATCGCCGTCGCGCGGCCGTGGGACAGGAGGCGCTGGTGGCGCGGCTGAAGGGCCACGACGCGCTCGCCTTCACCATCGCCTTCAACCAGCCGGGCGCGGTGGCGCTGCTCGCCGACGCCATGGCGCGCTTCGTGCCCGCCGCGGAACTGGTGGTGTGCGACAATTCCTCCGATCCGGCTGCGCGCGCCGCCATCGCCCGCCTGTGCGGGGAGAGGCGGCTGGCCTATTGCCCGCTGCCGCCCGCCCCCTATCGCGGGGCACGCAACGGCTCGCGCTCCCACGCGGTGGCGCTCAACTGGGTGTTCCGCAATCTGGTGCGCCCGGCGGCCCCCGGAGTGTTCGCGATGCTGGACCACGATCTCGTGCCGCTGGCGCCGACGGACCTTTCGGCGCTGGTGCGCGGCCAGCCGTGCTACGGCCATGTGCGCCGCTCCGACCGACCGGCCTGCGGCGCCTGGTATCTGTGGCCCGGCTTCACCGTGTTCGACTTCGCGGCGGTGGGCGCGCTTGCGCTCGACTTCGGCACCGACACGCCGCTCGGCCTCGACACCGGCGGGCAGAACTGGGCTGTGCTCTACCGCCGTCTCGATCTCGCCGGGCTGAGGCGCGCAAAGGTGCGCAGCGTTTACTTGGCCGATGTCCATCCGGGGGCGGGAGCGACCGGTGAGCGTCGCGCCAGCATGCTGCTGGACGGCTGGTTCCATATCGGCGGGGCAGGGCATCGGGAAGGCGGCCTCAGTGCCCTGGAGCGGACGCGGGCGGCGTTTGATGCCGACCCGGACGGCCTCTTCGCCCGCCTCGTCGCAACCGCCGCCCCACCGCCGGCCTGATCTTCCCTGCCGTCGCCCTCCGGCCGGACCGGAGGGCCCATGGCATCGCGGATGAATGCTCCCGCCCGCGAGCGCTGCCGGGGCAGCCATGAGCAGGGCGGTCAGCGCCCGCCGCCGCCGTGCTCGGCGGCATATTCGATGCCGGCCTGGGTCTGCTCGATGGCCTGCTGCACCAGCTCCATGGCGCGCACGCGGTGGCCGTCCTTGTTGGAGGTCGCCTCGCGCAGCGAGCCGAGGGCGTCGTAGAGCGCCGAGAGCGCGCGCTCCATGTTGCCCTGATAGGCCTCGGCCTCCGAGGCGCCCAGGGTCAGGCTCGCGGCGCCGGCGGTGGCGGCGAGCATGGCGAGCTGGCGGCGGCTGAGCGTGGCGTTCTCGGTCATCGGTTTGTTCTCCTGCTGACTACGGCCAGACAAGCCGACATCCTCGCGCTTGTCGAGGGAGAGCGCCCAGGTCAGCGGCCCTTGCCTCTTTCGCGCCCGCGGCTACGTTGGCCACTCGATCCGGGGCAACCGGGCGCGCCTGCGGGCAAGGAACAATGGGAAGCGGGAGGAGACACGGTTGGCGCTGCCATTCAGTGTGGTCCAAGGCGGACAGGAGCCGGCGGTTGGGGCCGTCAGCCTCACCGACGTGCGCATCGCCTTCCCGGGCCAGGGCCGCGCGGACGCGCCCTTCGTGGCCGTGGACGGCGTCGACCTCAACGTGGCGGACGGCGAGTTCGTCGCCATCGTCGGCCCCACCGGCTGCGGCAAGTCCACGTTGCTGAACGCCACCGCCGGCCTGCTGGCGCCCGCCGCCGGCTCGGTCTCCATCTTCGGCGCGCCGCTCGCCGGGCTGAACCGGCAGGCCGGCTACCTCTTTCAGGCCGAGGCGCTGTTTCCCTGGAAGACCGCGCTCGACAACGTGGCCATCGGCCTCGACATCGTCGGCACGCCGCACGAGGAGGCGCGCGCGCGGGCGCGCGAATGGCTCGCCCGCGTCGGCCTCGCCGGGTTCGCGGACCGGTATCCCCACATGCTGTCCGGCGGGCAGCGCAAGCGCGTGGGCCTTGCCCAGGTGCTGATCCGCGATCCCAAGATCCTGCTCATGGACGAGCCCTTCGGCCCGCTGGACGCGCAGACGCGCCAGATCATGGGCTCCCTGCTGCTCGATCTGTGGAGCGCCGACCGCAAGGCGGTTATGTTCGTGACCCACGACCTCGAGGAGGCGATCGCGCTCGCCGACCGGGTGGTGATCATGGGCGCCGGGCCGGCCTCGCGCATCATCGGCGAGTGGCGCGTGCCGATCCCCCGCCCGCGCGACATGGACGTGCGGCTCGACCCCGCCTTCCACCATCTGCACCGGGAGATCTGGTCGGCGCTGAAGGAGGAGGTCGTCAAGGGCTACCAGCAATCGGAAAGCGCAGGCTGACGGACATGGCGCGCAACCGCATGGCGCTGATCGCGCTGCAGATTCTCGTCGCCCTGGTGCTGATTGGCATCTGGCACTTCGGCTCCACCATCAAGGTGAACATGCCGGCAATCTCGCCGAAGCCGTTCTATCCGCTCGACCCGTTCTTCTTCTCCACACCCGTGGCGGTGTTCCAGCGCACCTTCAACGACTTCTACACCGGGGTGATCTGGTATCACCTCGGCATCACCCTGCTGGAGACCATGCTTGCCTTCGTCATCGGCGCCGCCGGCGGGGTGCTCATCGGCTTCTGGTTCGCCAGGAAGGCTTTGCTCGCCGCGGTGTTCGACCCTTACGTCAAGATGGCGAACGCGCTGCCGCGCGTGGTGCTGGCGCCGATCTTCGCGCTGTGGCTCGGCCTCGGCATCTGGTCGAAGGTGGCGCTCGGGGTGACGCTGGTGTTCTTCATCGTCTTCTTCAACGTCTACCAGGGCGTGAAGGAGGTGAGCCCGACTTTGCTCGCCAACGCCCGCATGCTGGGCATGAACGAGCGCCAGCTGATGCGCAACGTGTTCTGGCCCTCGGCGCTGTCCTGGATGTTCTCCTCGCTGCACACGGCGGTGGGCTTCGCGCTGGTCGGCGCGGTGGTGGGCGAGTATCTCGGCTCGGCGGCCGGGCTCGGCTACCGTATCCACCAGGCCGAAGGCGTGTTCGACGTGACGGGAGTGTTCTCGGGCATGCTGGTGCTCGCCATCTTCGTGATCATCATCGACACGGTGGTGAGCGCGATCGAGAACCGGCTCATGGTCTGGCGCCCTGCGCCGGCGGCGGCGCAGGGGTGAAGGAAGCGGCGGAAGCCTATGTCAGAAAAAGGGAAACGGGAGGAAATGCGATGACCATTCTCAAGTCCGCGCTGGCTCTTGCGGCGGCGCTCGGCCTCGTGGCGGCGGTGGCGGGACCGACGAGCGCCCAGCAGGCGGAAAAGCCCAAGCTCACCCTCGGCGTCGGCGGCAAGCCGCTGCTCTACTACCTTCCGCTGACCATCGCCGAGCGCAAGGGCTTCTTCAAGGATGAGGGGCTCGACGTCACCATCAACGATTTCGGCGGCGGCGCGAAGTCGCTCCAGGCGCTGGTGGGCGGATCGGTGGACGTGGTGACGGGCGCCTACGAGCACACCATCCGCATGCAGGCCAAGGGCCAGGACATCGTCTCGGTGATCGAGCTGGGGCGCTTCCCGGGCATCGTCCTGGTGGCGAAGAAGGATGGAAAGATAAAGAGCGTCAAGGACATGAAGGGGGCGAAGGTGGGCGTCACGGCGCCCGGATCCTCCACCAACTTCTTCGTCAACTTCCTGCTCGCCAAGGACGGGCTGAAGCCCGAGGACGTGGCCTTCGTGGGCGTCGGCGGCGGCGCCTCGGCGGTGGCGCAGATGAAGCGCGGCGAGCTCGACGCCATGTCGAACCTCGACCCCGTCATCACCAAGCTGGAAAGCGACGGCGACGTGGTGGTGCTCGCGGACAGCCGCACCGAGGCCGGCAACGACAAGATCTTCGGCGGCACCAATCCCGCCGCCGTGCTCTATCTGAAGCGCGACTTCACCGAGCAGAACCCGGTGACGACGCAGAAGCTGGTCAATGCCTTCTACAAGACGCTGCAGTGGCTGAAGACCGCCACTCCCGAAGAGATCGCCGCCGTGGTTCCGGAAGAATACCTTCTCGGCGACAAGGGGCTCTACCTCGCCGCGGTGAAGAACTCCATGCCGATCTACTCCAAGACCGGCGTCATCCCCGAGAGCGGCATGAAGAATGCGCTCAACATGCTGGTGGAGTTCGATCCGGAGCTGAAGGCGGCGAACGTCGACCTCGCCAAGACCTTCGATCCGCGGTTCGTGACCAAGGCCGCCGGCGCCGGAAAATGACGACCCCGGAAGCGGCCGATCCGAAAGGATCGCCGCTTCCATCGGCCGGGACCGCGGGACGGACAGGCCCAGGTCCCGGCAAGACCGGCTTCGTCCCGTCCCGGTCGGGGAGGGGGGCGCTTCGGCACCCCGCACGGGACCGACGGCGCCTGCCACGCGCCACCCTTGAAACGCCGCAATTGGCACCTACATACAATCAACCCAAGCCGGACATCGCGCTTTTCCAGCGTGTGCGGGAGACGGACGGATGTACTCCGATCCCGCGACGGCAAGGGTGTTCGTCCCGTTCGCTGGCACGTCTCACGGTGCGCGAACGGGCGAGCCCATCGGACGGTTCGTCGGTCGGCCTGCTTCTTTTCGTATCCTTCGGGCCGCGACTGAAAGTTCTCCTTCTTCGGACATGTCCAGGATCAGGCGCGGCTGCCGGCGCGTGCGAACGCGCCGCCGCCGTGCCGGGTCCTTATCGAGAGCCCGAACGCAAGGAGGCCTCAAATGGCCACGGGTACCGTCAAGTTTTTCAACGCCCAGAAGGGCTTCGGCTTCATCCAGCAGGACGACGGCGGACCGGACGTGTTCGTCCACATCTCCGACGTGGAGCGCTCTGGCCTCTACGGCCTCAACGACGGCCAGAAGGTGTCGTTCGACGTGGTCCCCGACAACCGCGGGAAGAACAAGGCGGCGAACCTCGCCGCTCTGTGAGCCGGCGCCGCGGCGGCGCTCGGGGGCTTCGGCGGCCCGAGCTGACGCGCGAAAAGAGAAAGGCCCGGGTCGCAAGACCCGGGCCTTTTCATTTTCAGGACGCCGGGCGGCGTGCGCTCACTGCTGCACGTAGACGGTCGCGCCGACGCGCACGCGGTTGTAGAGGTCCACCACGTCGTCGTTGGTCATGCGGAAGCAGCCCGAGGAGACCGCCTGGCCGATGGTCTGCGGCTCGTTCGAGCCGTGGATGCGGTAGAGGCTGGAGCCGAGATACATGGCGCGGGCGCCGAGCGGGTTCTCGATGCCGCCGGGCATGTAGCGCGGCAGATCGGGGCGGCGGCGCAGCATCTGCGGCGGCGGCGTCCAGCCCGGCCATTCCTTCTTCGCGCTCACCGACTTCACGCCGTACCAGCGGAAGCCGTCGCGGCCGACGCCGATGCCGTAGCGGATCGCCTGGCCCGGGGAGGTCACGTAATAGAGCCGGCGCTCCGATGTGCGGATGACGATGGTGCCGGGGGCATATTTCGCGTCGATGGACACGCTCTGGCGCGGGATCGGGCCCGAGCCGCCCATGGACATGCCGCTCGGCTGGTTGAACATTTTGAAGAAGTCGAAAATCTCGTAGCGGTCGTCGGCGCGCGCCGGCGCGGCCGCCGCCAGCAGCGCCGCCACGGCGGCGACGACCAGAAGTCTCGGATGCATCATGGCTCAGTCTCGGCTCGCGGGCGCTAGGACGGCCCCTGAACCTTGTCGCCACAAATCAGCCATGACTGCAACCGCTTTGTGCCTCACTTGCCGGTGGTGCACGCCAGTGTGATGCGCTTTTTGCGCGCCCTGCGGTGCGCCGGCAACGGTGGGGCGGGAGGAGGCGGCCGTGCCGGGACCCGGCAACCGTTCAGCGGGCGCCGACGTCGGCCACGAAGCGCGCCAGCGCGGCGTTGAAGGCCTCGGGCGCCTCCAGGAACGGGGCGTGGCCCGCTTCCGCGAACAGCTCCAGCCGGGCGCCGGGCACGGTCGCGGCGATGTGCTCGGCCATGGCGGGCGCCACCACGATGTCCTGGGCGCCCTGGATCGCCAGCACTGGCAGGTCGAGGCCGCCGAGCAGCCCGTCATAGTCCGCCGGCCGGCCGAACATGCCGGCGCGCACCGGCGCCGGCACCAGCATGTTGAGGCCGAGCAGGGTCTCGAACGCGTCGCGCCCGGGCTCGCGGGCGAAGCAGTTGCGCAGGAAGGCGCGGGTGGCGGCCACGTTGGTGGCCGGGTCGGGGCTGCACATCTGCCGCATCAGGCGGTTGCAGGTGCCGAAGAACCGCTTCTCGTTGGATACCACGCCGTCCACGAACACCAGGCCCGAAACGGCGCCGCTGCCGTGCCGGGCGAGGTAGTCGCACATGATCCGGCCGGCATAGGACCAGCCCACCAGGATCGGGCGATCGAGCCCCGCCTGCCCGATCACCGCGGCAAGCTCGTCCGCCCACCGGCCGGCCTCCTGGTAGAAGGCCGGGTCGTGGGGCTTGTCGGAGGCGCCGTGGCCGCGGAAATCGTAGGTGGCGCGGCGCAGGTGGGCCAAGGCCGGGCTCGCCACCTGCTCGCTCCAGCACAGCCCGCACTGGGAAAAGCCGTGGATGAAGAGCAGGTCCGGGCCCGGCGCCGTGCCGTCCGGCTCCCACACGCTTGCCGCGATGGCAAGGCCGTCGGGGGTCGTCACGCTCAGGGGGCTCGGGGCGGTCGAGGCGGCATCGGTCATGGCGGCATCGGTCATGGCCGCAGGCTTGCCTCAGGTGCCGGCGTCTGCCAAGCCCTGAACGACTGCGATCGCGCGCGACGACCGGCTGTGCCGGGCGGGGCCGTCCGAATTTCCGCCGCCATGGAGCCGCAGCCTTTGCCGAAGGTCGCCGAATCGACAAAACCTCGCGGACACAGACGCCGTCC
This sequence comes from Xanthobacter pseudotagetidis, assembly GCF_043194795.2. Classification (NCBI taxonomy): domain Bacteria; kingdom Pseudomonadati; phylum Pseudomonadota; class Alphaproteobacteria; order Hyphomicrobiales; family Xanthobacteraceae; genus Xanthobacter; species Xanthobacter pseudotagetidis. Next base: position 1,535,320 of record NZ_CM195534.1, read on the forward strand.
ACCCCAGGGAGCCAAGCAGATGCACCACCGGTTCCGTCCCAAGGCGCTTGCGCTCGCGCTGCTGTGCGGCGCGGCGCTCGCCCCCGCAACGGCCCGCGCCGCCGAGAACTACATGACTGTCGGCCTGCCGTTCTTCGATCCCTATCGGGTGGCGATCGCCCATATCGACGTGCGCGACGGCAAGGTCACCGGCACGCTGGCGCCGCCGGCCGGCGATCCGCGCCCGCCGCTGCCGCTTTCCGGCACGCTCGCCAACGGGCGCATGCGGCTCGTCATCGGCGCCGGCGCCGACACCTACACGCTCGACCTGCGCGAGGGCGAGCAGGACCAGCAGCAGATCTGGAGCGAGGCGGCGCCGCTGCCCGATCTCGATCCCATCGCCCTGTTCCGGCCGGTGGGCGGCTTCTCCGAGACCGGGCTCGCCTTGCAGCACCTGGACGCTAGCTGGTGCGGGCAGCTGATCGGCGGCCTCGCCATCGAGCTCAAGCCGGGCGCCCTGAAGGACACGGCCGAGCCTCCCGCCCCGCTGGCCGATCTCGACGTGGTGGTGGGCCCCAATCGCGGCAACGTCGTCACCGCCAAGCTGAAGGACATCTGGTCGCGCCTGCGCCTCGCCGTCCTCGCCGCCGATGCCGACCCCGTGGTGGTGGACGTGCGGGTTCCCCTCGGCGGCGAGGCCCAGCTCGCCCGTGCCCTGCGCGCCCTGCCGGCGGTATCGGCGGTGGGGCTGCCGGCCTCCTGCGGGGAGATGGCGCTGGCCGCGGTGCCGCGCGAGCGCATCATGGACGGTAGCGTGGTGAGTGAAGCCAAGCTCAAGGCCTATGGCGACCAGGTCCTGCCGCGGCTGCTCTCCGGTGCCGAGGCCGGCGCCCGGGCCCCCGGCGCGCGCCGGTTCAAGCTCTCCGGCGTGCAGGTGGCGCGCGATGCCAACGGGCTGCCCTATCTCGGGGCGACGCTCCAGGGCGATGCGGAGGCGACCCGCCTCGGCAAGGGCGAGGTGGACCAGTTCGCGCTCACGCTCATGCCGCAGGTCACCGCCGCCGACACCGGCGAGACCATCTCGCTCGTCCCCACCGTCTCGCGCCTGCGCACGGCGCCGCGCCGCGGCGCCCAGGCGCCGGACGATGCCGCGTTCAAGCCGGCGCAGGACCCGGCGGCGACCGCCGCGGTGCAGCACCGCGTGGCGAGCTGGCTCGCCGCCAACGAAGGCCTGGCCTGCTCCTTCCTCACCCAGACCTCGTTCCAGGAGCCGGACAACGCGCTGGTCTGCGCCAACCGCATGCTGGACAGCGTCGCCGGGGAGGAGGGGGCGAACTGAGGGGCGCCGCCCGGGCCGCAAGGCTCGGGCGCGGCCGGAGGGGGCCACGCAGACGAAGCTACGCAAGACGAAGCTACGCACAGGTGCCGTGACACGACGCCAAGAAAGGCGCCGCCGCGTCCGATCCGTCGGTGGAAGGGTTTGGGGCTGGTGGGCGATGCAGGGATTGAACCTGCGACCCCTCCCGTGTGAAGGGAGTGCTCTCCCGCTGAGCTAATCGCCCGCACCAGTCGCGAGACGCGCGATGTAGGGCGGGAGGCCCCCGACTGTCAAGGGGCGGCCTGGTCGTCGGTCGTGGATCAGTCTGAATTCCCGAGGTTAGGTCGGGCGCGCGGCCGAACCCTCTCCCGCTTGCGGGGGAGGGCAGGGAGGGGGAAATCCTTTCCGGAACGAAGAGCGCTGGCGAATTCCGCGCGCCGGCCCTGATCGCTGCCCTGCCTCAAGCCGTCTCGCGCGCCAGGACGGCGAGCACCGCCGCCTCCAGCTGGTCGAAATGGCCGATCAGGCGGTCGGCGCCCAGCTCGTGGGCGGGCGTCTCGGTGTAGCCGAAGGAGACCGCGATCGCCGGCACCCCGGCGGCGCGGGCGGTGGTCACGTCGGTGATGCTGTCGCCCACCATGACGGCGCGCCCGGCGCTGCCGCCGGCCGCGGTGATGGTGGACAGCAGCGGCAGGGGATCTGGCTTCGGCCTGGCATAGGTGTCGGCGCCGGTGATGACGGCGAACCGCGGGGTGAGCTCCAGGCGGTCCAGGAGCAGCCGGGCGAGGTATTCGAGCTTGTTGGTGCACACCGCGAGCCGCGCGCCGCGCGCCGCGAGGCGGTCCAGCGCCTCGATCAGGCCGGGGAAGGGCCGCGAGCCGTCGGCGATGTGGTCGGCATAATAAGCGAGGAACTGCGTGTTGAGCGCCTCGACCTCCTCCGCCGGGAGGGTGATGCCCTCGCTCGCCAGCGCGCGGCGGATGAGCATGCGCGCGCCGCCGCCGATCATGTTGCGCGCCGCCGCGCGGTCCACCGGCGGTATCCGGTGGGCGGCGAGCACCACGTCGAGCGCGTCCAGGAGGTCGGGCGCGGTGTCGACCAGCGTTCCGTCGAGGTCGAAGGCGATCACGGGCGTTTCAGGCATCGGGCGTCCTTGGGCTCTTGTCACTCGGGGCGTGCCATCGCCCCTTTGCCTTAAATCCTGCCGCTTTTTGGCGCCAGCGTCCTGCGGCCCGGCAGCGCAGCCGCGCGGCGGGCTTTCGCCTTTTTGCGCGCGAACGAGGAGGTTTGGCGATGCGGATGGTTCTTGACGCGGCTTCGGGCGTATCGCGGGCGGGCGCGCTCGGGGCGCTTCTTCTCGGCGCGGCGCTGGCGGGTCCTGCGGCGGCCCAGTCCGCGTCCGGCTACAGCTTCGCCTCGCCGCCCTCGGCGGAGGCCAACCGGGTCTATGGCGTCAGCCGCGCGACCGGCGAGATGTCGGTGTGCCAGTTCGAGCGTCCGGCCGGCAGCTTCGCCGGCATCACCCGCTGCTTCGCCCAGGGCGACGGCGCCGGCGCGCAGAAGGCCGGCAACTACGATCTCGTGCCCACCCGCTTCGCCGGCGAGACCGGGATCTTCCGCGTCAACCACGACACCGGCGAGATGAGCATCTGCTACGTCCGCGACGCGCCGCAGGCGAGCGGCAAGACCGATCCGATCATCCTGTGCACCCCGCCGGCCAAATGACTGCCGTCCGGTGAGGGCGGCCCCCCGGCGCGGCCGGCCCGCGCGAGCCTCCGGCAAATGCACGGATCGGGCGTCGCGTCCCTTGTCCGCGCCGGCGATCGAGGCTAGAGGCGAGGTCCGGACCCGTCGCCGGGCCAGCCGGCCCGCCGCGCGGCTCCAAGAAAACAGAACGGAAGCGCCCATGGCCCCCGCCGAAGACCTGAAGCGTCGCGCCGCAGCCCGCGCCCTCGAGTTCGTGACCGACGGCATGCGCCTCGGGCTCGGCACCGGCTCCACCGCGCGCCATTTCGTCGACCTCCTGGCCGAGCGGGTGCGCGAGGGGCTGAACGTGCTCGGCGTGCCCACCTCCGAGCAGACGCTGCAGCAGGCGGTCGACCTCGGCGTGCCGATCGCCACCCTCGACGAGGCGGGCGCGCTCGATCTGTGCATCGACGGCGCCGACGAGGTGGGGCCGGGCCTCGCCTTGATCAAGGGCGGCGGCGGCGCGCTGCTGCGCGAGAAGATCGTCGCCCGCGCCGCGCGCGAGATGGTGGTCATCGCCGACGCCTCGAAGAAGGTGCCTGTGCTCGGGCGCTTCCCGCTGCCGGTGGAGGTGGTGGACTTCGGCGTCGCCAGCATCGAGCGCAGCCTCGCCGACGCCATCGCCGACGCCGGCTGCGCCGGCTCCCTGGTGCTGCGCCGCGACGGCGACGGACATGCTTTCGTCACCGATCAGGGGCACCTCATCATCGACGCCCATCTCGGCCGCATCGCCGATCCCGCGCGCCTCGCCCAGGCGATCGCGCAGGTTCCCGGCGTGGTGGAGCATGGGCTGTTCCTCGGGCTCGCGGGCCGCGCCGTGCTTGCCGGCACCGACGGCATCGTGGTGCTCGACCGCACCAGCTTCTGACGCGGGCGCGGCCCCGCGCGCCCGGCCGGGCGTCGGGCGCCGCGGCCGGGTTCAACCATTGGAGGCGCGCGCCCGGCCGGATGGTCCCGGCCGGGCGCGCCTCCGGAGCGCGACACATCTTTTGCGGAGACTTCCATGCGCGAACTCACTTTCGCCCGCCGTGCCGGCCTCGGCCTCCTGGCGGCGCTCGCCCTCACGGCGGCCCCGATGGGCCTCTCGCCGTTCCAAGCGGGGAGCGCCAGCGCCCAGCAGGCGGCGCAGCCCTCCCCCGCCGCGATCGCCGCCGCCAGGGATCTGGTGGTCGCCAACGGCGAGGCCCGCGCCTTCGAGGGCGTGATCCCGGAGATCGTCAACGGCGCCGCCCGGTCCTTCGTGCCCACCAATCCCGATCTCGCCAAGCCGCTGTCCGAGGTGGCCCAGACCCTGCGGGTCGAGTTCGAGAAGCGCCAAAGCGAGGTGGTGCAGCTGCTCGCGACCGCCTATGCGTCGCGCTTCACCGAGGCCGAGCTGAAGGAGGCGCTGGCCTTCTACAAGACCGCCACCGGCAAGAAGCTGGTCGCCGACCGGCCCGCCATCGTCCAGCAGACCGTGCAGGGCATCCAGGCCTGGGGCGCGCAGGTCAATGCCGAGGTGCTGGAGCGGGTGCGCGCCGAGATGAAGAAGCGCGGCTACGACCTCTGAGGCGCCAGCGCCGGCGGTCTGAGGCCGGCCCGCCGGCCGGCCTCAGACCGCCGGCCCGCGCGCCGCGCGCGCGCCCTCCGGCGCCTTGCCCACCGAGGCGAACAGGTTCACCCGGCTGAGGTTGGGATTGTAGTGGGGGTCCACGAGCACGTGCGAGGCCCACAGCGCCTCGAAATGCGCGTGCTGCTGCCTGAGGCGCGCGCGGTGCTCGGCGGTGCGGTGGCGCCCGCGCGAGGCCGATTCGTGGTGGATCAGCAGCGCGTGCGGGGTCCACACCACGCCATGGCCGGCGCGCCGTACGCGCATGCACAGGTCGATGTCGTTGCAGTCCTCGGGGAAGCGCTCCGGATCGAGCCCGCCCACCTCGTCCCACACGTCCCGGCGGATCAGCAGGCAGGCGCCGGTGACGGCGCTGAGGTCCTGGCGCACCAGGAGCCGGCCCTCCTGGCCCTCGGCCTCCGGCTGGCACGAGGCGAACCAGTGCGAGGCATAGTCGAACAGGCCGACGATGACGCCGCCGTGCTGGATGGTGCGGTCGGGATAGAGCAGCTTCGCCCCCACCACGCCGGTATCCACGCCGTGGTCGCGGCGCGCGATCAGCGCCACCATCTCGTCGAGCCAGGCGCCGTCGATCACCTCGATGTCGTTGTTGAGCAAAAGGATCAGCGCGCCCGAGGTCGCCGCGACGCCGGTGTTGCAGATGCGCGAGAAGTTGAAGTTGCCGCCGTCGCGCACGATCCGGGTGGCCGGCCACAGGCCCTTCACCTCGTCGAACAAGGCGAACGTCTCCGGCTCGACCGAGCCGTTGTCGACGATGACGATCTCGAAATTGCGGTAGTGCGTCTGCGCGATCAGCGTGCGCAGGGTCATGCCCAGCAGCTCCGCGCGGTCGCGCGTCGGCACGACGATGGACACGAGCGGCCGGGCCTCCGGCACCGGGAACAGCGGCCGCAGGAAGCGCCCGCCGTCGGTCGTCTCCACCGGCAGGCCGAGGTCTTCCGACAGCGCCGCGGCGGCGCGCGCGCCGGTCTGGGCGTCCGGAAATCCGGCCGGCAGGTCCGGGCCGCTGTAGGCGATGCGCGGCAAGTGCCGCACCGCCGCCGCGTCGAGCCCGGCCAGGTAGCGCAGCAGGAAGTCGTAGGGCGCCGCGCCGGCGAAGTCCGCGCGCAGGCCCACCGCGAGCGCCCGCGCCCCCCGCACCACCGTGAGCGCGCCGAAATAGGGGCAGGATTCCAGCAGATGCCGGTTGAAGGCGGGCTTGAAGACGCCCTCGATGGGCGCGCCCGCCGCATCCCGGCGCTCCGCGTCGGTGTAGAGCGCCATCAGGCCTGGAACCTCGGCGAAGGTGGCGCGGACCATGGCCACCGCGTCGCGGGTCGGCACGCCGCGCGCGTCGAGCACGCTGACGAGCCGGTCCGCGGCCTCCGGCTGCGCCAGCGCCGCCGCGAGCGCGCCGCCCTCCCCGGCGCCGGGGGCCGGCACCAGGCGGCCGATGCCGGCCACCAGCGCGGACAGGCGCGCCGCGTCCCGTTCCAGGCGCGCCGGATCGACGGCGACGAGCCAGTCGTAGGCGCCGTCCGTCTGCGCGCGCAGGGCGGCGGCGCAGGCGTCGAGGTCGGCGTCGCTCGGCATGGTCGCGCCGACCGGGGTAGCCAGAAGCAGCCTCGGCGCGGCCTCCGGCGGGGCGACCTCCGCGAAGTCGCCGACGAACCGAGCCCGGTACTTGAGGTAGACCGGCAGCCAGAGCTGGCGCTGGAGCGAGGAGCTGGCGAGCCGCGCCGCCATCTGGAAGCCGAGGTGCCGGGCGGCGTCGGAGGCGGCGGTCCAGCGCTGCTTGAGGTCCGACCCCGGCGCGGCGGCATTGCGGAAGCCTTCGAGGAACGCGTGCAGCTTGAGGATGACGCGCCCGAGCGGGAACTGGCCGCGCACCGGGAAATAGGCCACCCGCGCCGCGCCGATCGCGGCCCGCTCGCCCCTGAGCACGAGGCGAGCGGCGCCGGGCGGAACCTCCACCGGCTCCAGCGCGCCGGGCTGCACGGTGACGCGGCGCTCCGTGCCCTCGATGGCGATCTCCGCCGGGCCGCCGACCTCCGAGACGGCCAGCATGATCACGGTGCCCTGGCGCAGGCTCGCAAGCCGCACCAGGAGCGGCAGGTGAAACCGTCGTCCGTCCGCCACCCATGCGCCGCCCTTGAGGGGGAAGGGGGCAATCTCGTTCGCCATATGTGCTGATCCGATCGCGTGCCGCCTTAAACCACTCCTTGAAGCCGCGAGGCAAGCGCCGGCGGCCAGGCGCCCGGGGGATCGCCGTCCAGCTGTCCACCAGCCGCCGTCGGGGGAACCCTCTCCCCGGCGGGGAGAGGGCAGGGTGAGGGGGCTGGCGTGGGGACGATGGCCGGCGCTTGCCGTGAGGTCCGAACCCCTCACCCTACCCTCTCCCTGAGGGAGAGGGGGCACCACTCCAGCGGGGGCGGAGGCCGGTCGGTCTGCGCCAGCGGCAACGGCGAGGAAACCCTCTCCCCGGCGGGGAGAGGGCAGGGTGAGGGGGGCTGGCGCGGGGCGAAGGCCGGCGCTTGCCGTGAGGTCCGAACCCCTCACCCTACCCTCTCCCTGAGGGAGAGGGGGCACCACTCCGGCGGGGGCGGGCCGGTTCGGCTGCGCCGGCTGCAACGGCGGGGAAACCCTCTCCCCGGCGGGGAGAGGGCAGGGTGAGGGGGCTGGCGCGGGGCGAAGGCCGGCGCTTGCCGTGAGGTCCGAACCCCTCACCCTACCCTCTCCCTGAGGGAGAGGGGGCGCCGCTCCAGCGGGAGCGGAGGCCGGTCGGTCTGCGCCGGCGGCAACGGCAAGGAAACCCTCTCCCCAGCGGGGAGAGGGATGGGGTGAGGGGGGGCTGGCGTGGGGACGCTGGCGGCGCTTGCCGTGAGGTCCGAGCCCCTCACCCTACCCACTCCCTGAGGGAGAGGGGGCGCCGCTCCGGCGGGGGCGGGCCGGTCCGGCTGCGCCGGCAGCAACGGCGGGGAGAGCGTGGGGTGAGGGGCACGCCCGGCAGCATATGCGGCGGGCGGCAGCCCGGCGGGGCCCCTGCCTGCCGAGCCCCGCTTGACGTGGCGCGGCGCACGGACTTGTTTGTGCCCCTCCCGGCAGCCGCGAAAGGTCGAGCCCGATGTCGTCGAAGGAAGTGGATCTGTTCGTCATCGGTGGCGGCTCGGGCGGGGTCAGGGCGGCGCGCATCGCCGCCCAGCACGGCGCCAAGGTGATGATGGCCGAGGAATACCGCATGGGCGGCACCTGCGTGATCCGCGGCTGCGTGCCCAAGAAGCTGTTCGTCCATGCCGGCCGCTACGCCCACGATCTGGAGGACATGGCCGGCTTCGGCTGGCAGGTGTCCGGCGCCGAGTTCGACTGGCTGACCCTGGTCGCCAACAAGGACAAGGAGATCGCGCGCCTCGAAGCCATCTACCGCGCCAATGCGGAGAAGGCCGGGGTCGAGATCGTCGCCGCCCGCGCCGTGGTGGCGGGGCCGAATGCGGTGCGCATTCCCTCGACCGGCGAGGAGATCAGGGCGCGCTACATCCTCGTCGCCACCGGCGCGAAGCCGGCGCTGGGGCCGGACATTCCCGGCCGCGAGCTCGCCATCACCTCCAACGAGGCGTTCCATCTCAAGCGCTTTCCCGAGCGCGTGCTGGTGCAGGGGGCGGGCTACATCGCGGTGGAGTTCGCCGGGCTGTTCCGGGCGCTCGGCGCCGAGACCCACCTCGTGTTCCGCGGCGACCAGATCCTGCGCGGCTTCGACGACGACGTCCGCGCCCATCTCGCCGCCGAGATGGCCAAGGCGGGCATCCACCTTCGCCCTGGCGCCACCCTGGCCAAGATCGAGGCGATCCACGGCGGCAAGGCCGTGACGCTCTCGGACGGGTCCAAGGTGGAGGTGGAGGAGGTCATGCTCGCCATCGGCCGCAGCCCCAACACCGACGGGCTCGGCCTCCAGGCGGCGGGCGTGACCCTCGACAAGGTGGGCGCGGTGGAGGTGGACGCCGCCTCGCGCACGTCCGTTCCCTCCATCTACGCGGTGGGCGACGTGACCAACCGGGTGAACCTGACGCCGGTCGCCATCCGCGAGGGCCACGCCTTCGCCGACACGATCTTCGGCGGCACGCCGTGGAGCGTCGACCATTCCGGCATCGCCTCGGCGGTGTTCTCGGAGCCCGAGATCGGCACCGTCGGCCTCACCGAGGCGGGCGCGCGAACGGCCTGCCCGAAGGTGGACATCTACAAGACCACCTTCCGGCCGCTGAAGGCGACGCTCTCGGGCCGCGACACCCGGGTGCTCATGAAGCTGGTGGTGGACGCCACCGACGACCGGGTGGTGGGCTGCCACATCGTCGGCGAGGGCGCGTCCGAGATGATCCAGCTCGCGGCGGTGGCGATCGGCATGGGCGCCCGCAAGGCGGACTTCGACCGCACCGTGGCGGTGCACCCCACCGCCGCCGAGGAGCTGGTGACGCTGCGCACCAAGTCGTCCTGAACGGCACGTCGTCCTGAACGGCACGTCGTCCTGAGCGGTACCTCGTCCTGAGAGGGCCTCCCGCTCAGGCGTGGTGGAACAGCTTGCCTTTCTCCGCCCACAGCACGGCGAGCAAGGCGAGGATGCCGAGCCCGGCATAGCCGAGCGAGATCGGCAGCACCGTGCCGTCGAAGGCGCGGCCGACGCCGAAGGCGATCAGCGCCGCCATCAGCGTGGTGTAGAAGCCGATGAAGGACGAGGCGGTGCCGGCCACCGCCCCGAGCGGCTCCATGGCGGTGGAGTTGAAGTTCGGCACCGTGAGCGCGAACAGGAACTGCGCCGCCGCCACCAGCGCGCAGAACAGCAGCAGCGGCGGGCGCCCGTCATAGGCGAGCGCCGCCGCCACCATGCCGAGCGACGCGATCACGAAGCCGATCACCCCGCCGTGCGACAGCCGGCGCATGCCGAGCCGGCGCACCAGCGAGGCGTTCAGGAACGAGGCCGCCGCCATGATCGCCGCCACCGCCGCGAACACCACCGGGAACAGGTGGCCGAGCCTGTAGATGTCGGTGTCGAACACCTGCGAGGCCGAGCCCACATAGGCCATCAGCGCCCCCATCATCAGCCCCATGCCGGTGGCGTAGCCGAAGGCGCGGCGGTTGGTGACGGTCATCACCATGCCGGCCCAGATGGCGCGCACCGAGAACGGGATGCGGTATTCGGGATGCAGCGTCTCCGGCATGCGCGCCGCGAACCACACCGTCACGACCAGCCCCAGCGCCAGCATGGCGATGAAGATGAGGTGCCAGGAGCCGAAGGCCAGGATCGCGCTGCCGAGCGCGGGGGCGACGATGGGCACGGTGAGGAACACCATCATCACCAGCGACATGATGCGGGCCATCTCGCGGCCCTCGAAGCGGTCGCGCACGATGGCGACCGCCATCACCCGCCCGGCCGAGGCGCCGACGCCCTGGATCACCCGGGCGACGATGAGCAGGCCGAAGCTCCCGGTGACAAGCGCCAGGAGGCTGCCCGCCGCATAGACCGCGAGCCCCGCCAGCAGCGCCGGCCGGCGCCCGACCACGTCGGACAGCGTGCCGTAGAAGATCTGCGCCACGGCGATGCCGATCAGATAGGCATAGACCAGCATCTGCACGTCGTTCGGATCGCGAAGCGCGAAGTCGGCCCGGATGGCGCCGAAGGCGGGCAGGAGGTTGTCTATGGAGAAGGCCGTCATCCCCATCATCAGCGCGATGAGGGCGACGAACTCGGCGAAAGGCGGCTTCAAGGGGCGGGCGGGAGCGCCGGTCTTGGGCATCGATCACTCGGATGAGGACGCGTGTCCCGCAACAGACACGGAGGAGGGAAAAGCGGACGGCTGCGGCGATCCGAGGGATGGGTTCATACCGCGATGCAGCGCGAACGCGGCTCACACATAGGCGATGCCGCGGCCGAGGAGAAGGGTGGCGATCCAGGCCGCGAGCGAGAGGGCGGCGTAGGGCCGCGCGCCCGTCGGGATGTCGCCGCGGCGCAGGGCGCCGGAAAACACCAGGTGGAACAAGGCGAGGTTCAGGATGCCGAGGGCGATGAAGCCGAGCTTGGCGAGGAACGCCACGTTGCGCACCAGCGGCCCGGCCTCGGCCGCGAACAGGACCGTGCCCGAGGCCAGCAGGAGCACGAGGCCCGCGGCCGCCACCGGCATCCCGGCGCGCACCACCGCGCGGGCGGCCGGCACCCGCCGCAGCACGGCGATGTCGAAGGTGGCGATGGCCCCCACCAGCAGCGCGGCCCCGAGCACGTGGACGAGGTTCGCGGCCGGATACAGCCAGACGCTGGCGCGCGCGAGCCGGCCGAGCGCCGAGCCTTCGACCAGTGCGGCGAGGGCGAAGAGCAGGTCCACGCTGCCGCCTCAGCGCAGTTCGACCGTTTTTCCCTCGACCGTTATGCGCTCGGCGCGCATCTCGTTCGCGGTGCGGGTGGAGGGATAGCCGTGGACGGCGACGATGGTGCCGGGCTTCAGCATCTCCTGCGTGAGGCCGCGCGCCTGCATGCGCGAGAGCGGGGCGAGCGTCGCTTCCCAGGTGGCGCCGTCATGCTTCAGCATCAGGTGGGCGTGGGGATTGACCCATTCCAGGTGCTCGACCGGCGCGGTGATGGTGAAGGCCTTCGCGGTGTCGTAGCTGCCCCATCCGTGATGGGCGAGCGCCGGCACCGCGGCGAAGGCGGCGAACAGCGTGCCGGCGGCGACGGCGAGACGGGCGAAGGTCATGGCGCTTTCCCTGTCCGTGGGGTCCGGCGCGCCCGAGGCGTCGGCCGGGGGAGCCCCCATCATGCCATCTTCGGCGTCCGCTTTGCGGCGCGCGGCGCGCGGGCGGATCACAACGGCGTGCGCCCGGCCGGCCGCAACCGGGCGTGGGCTTTGCCGTGGTGACCCTCACTTTCGGGGGGCGCGTTCCTCGTGTATAAGCCCGCCTTCCGGTCCAGGGCGCGAACACAAGAGGAACGCGGCACGGGCCGGTCCGGCACGAAGGCGTACCGGAACCCATCTCCAGGAGAGTGAAATGGTGACCCGCCCGCAATCCGCATCCGTCCCTGGCGCCGAGGCTTCCCGCCGCGCCGAAGGCTGGCGTCCGGATAGCTGGCGATTTTATCCCGGCCTGCAGATGCCCGATTATCCGGACAAGGCCGCGCTGGGAGACGTGGAAGCCAAGCTCGCCTCCTACCCGCCGCTGGTCTTCGCCGGCGAGGCCCGCCGGCTGAAGGCCGAGCTGGCGCGCGTCGCCAAGGGCGAGGCGTTCCTGCTCCAGGGCGGCGACTGCGCCGAGAGCTTCGACGAGCATTCGGCCGACAACATCCGCGATTTCTTCCGCGTCTTCCTGCAGATGGCGGTGGTGATGACGTTCGCCGGCGGCTCGCCGGTGGTGAAGGTGGGCCGCATCGCCGGCCAGTTCGCCAAGCCCCGCTCCGCCGACACGGAGACGGTGGACGGCGTGACGCTGCCCTCCTACCGGGGCGACATCGTCAACGACATCGCCTTCACCGAGGCGGCGCGCGTGCCCGACCCGCGCCGGCAGATCGAGGCCTACCGCCAGTCGGCGGCGACCCTCAACTTGCTGCGCGCGTTCGCGAACGGCGGCTATGCCAACCTCGAGAACGCGCACCAGTGGATGCTCGGCTTCGTGAAGGACAGCCCCCAGTCCTCGCGCTACCAGGAACTGGCGGGCCGCATCACCGAGGCGCTCGACTTCATGCGCGCCTGCGGGATCAACCCGCAGAGCCACCCGGAGATGCGGACCACCGACTTCTTCACCAGCCACGAGGCGCTGCTGCTCGGCTACGAGCAGGCGCTCACCCGCGTGGATTCCACCTCCGGCGACTGGTACGACACCTCCGGCCACCTGCTGTGGATCGGCGACCGCACCCGCCAGGCGGACCATGCGCACGTGGAGTTCTTCCGCGGCATCCGCAACCCGATCGGCATCAAGTGCGGCCCCTCGCTCTCGGGCGAGGGCCTCATCCGCCTGCTCGACATCCTCCAGCCGGACAACGAGGCCGGCCGCATCACCCTGATCTGCCGCTTCGGCGCCGACAAGGTGGGCGAGCACCTGCCCGGCCTCATCCGGGCGGTGGAGAAGGAGGGCCGCACGGTGGTGTGGTCGTGCGATCCCATGCACGGCAACACCATCAAGGCGGCGTCGGGCTACAAGACCCGGCCGTTCGAGCGCATCCAGTCGGAGATCCGCTCGTTCTTCGACATCCATGCGGCCGAGGGCACGTTCGCCGGCGGCGTGCACCTGGAGATGACGGGCAAGAACGTCACCGAGTGCACCGGCGGCGCCCGCGCCATCTCGGACGAGGACCTGCGCGACCGCTACCACACCTATTGCGATCCGCGCCTCAACGCCGAGCAGGCGATCGAGACCGCCTTCCTGGTGGCCGAGCTGCTCAAGCGCGAGCGCCTCGCCCGCGGCCGGCCGCAGGTGGTGGCGGCGGAGTGATCCGCCGCGACCACAAAAGGCACAGGCCGGTGGCGGCGGAGTGATCCGCCGCGACCACAAAAGGCACAGGCTGGTGGCGGCGGAGTGATCCGCCGCGGCCACAAAAGGCACAGGCCGGTGGCGGCGGAGTGATCCGCCGCGATCGCGCAAGGACGGAAGGCCGGGGGCGTCCGCTCCCGGCCTTTTTTCTTGCCGCGACCTGCTTCGCGCCGGCTTCGCGCCGCGCAAGCTCGTGCTGGACCTCGCTACCGTGGTTGCGGCACTCTACGCGCCGGTTCCCTCCGCCAACCCGAGAGCCGCCCATGTATCTCGCCGCGATCCTGGTCCTCATGGCGGCCCTGCCGCTCGGCTCCGTGGCGGTGGAATGGGCCGTCCATGGCGGCGGCCTCGTGCCGCTCGCGCTCAAGTGGTTCGTGTTCTGGGCGGCGGGCGTGCGCCTCCTCACCGCCGGCCTGCGGCAGATCACCAAGCCGCTGTTCACCTCGCGGGACATCCTCGGCGTCGCCGATCCCAAGGCGGCGGTGCTGGTGCGCGAGCTCGGCTTCGCCAACACCTCCATGGGCGCGCTCGGCATGCTGTCGCTGCCGTTCCCGTCCTTCCTGGTGCCGGCGGCGGTGACCACCGCCCTGTTCCTGGCGCTGGCCGGGGTGCAGCACGCGATGCGCGGCGGCGGCAACGCCAAGGAGCGGATCGCCATGGTGTCGGATCTCGCCATGGCCGCCGTGCTGGGCGCGCTGGTCCTCGCGGCGGTGCCCTGAGCGAGGGAATGCGGCTCAGGTGCCGGGCGGGCGCAGGCGGAACACCTCGACGCCCACCGCCTCGGTCTCCGGGAAGATGTAGGGCTTCACGATGGAGACCCGGCAGGCGTCGATGCGCGGGTCGGCGAAGCAGAACGCCACCAGCTCCTCGGCCCAGGTCTCCAGCAGCGGCGTGTGCGGGCGCTTGGGCCAATCGCGGGTCACCAGCGCGCGGATCGGGTCGTAGTCGATGATGGTGGAAAGGCTGTCGCCGAGCCGCTCGCAGCGCGCGTACATCTCCACGTCGACGATCACGCGGGTGGGATGCTCGGGGTGGGTCTCCCACGGGTGCAGGCCGACATTGATGTCGGTCTTCATGCCGCGCACGATGATCTTCTGGTGGCTCGCGAAGGGATCGAAGGCCGGGCGTGCCGTCGCGGCCGCCGGGGAGTGGGTCGTCTCGTCCTGCTTCATGCCCTGATCCGTCGGCCTCCGGCCGGCTCCCGTCCCATGATGCGCGGGGACAGCCGCCCCGCGCCCCTGCGCTGCCGATACGGCCAAAGCCTAGCCCCGGATCGCCCGGCGATAAAGCCGGCGGGCCGTCGCCCCTTCCGGCCCCTCCGGCCTTCGGCGGGAGGGGCGATACCCCCATCGATGGCGCAGGCCTCTGCCAAAGCCTGCCCTCTCCCCGAGGGAGAGGGGCCGTGCCCCGGCGGAACCGCAGGCCGGAGCGGGTAACGATGCGTCGGACGTGCCCCCTTCATTTGCCGGGCGAGATGTGACACACGGCGCTGCGCGGCCCGCTGAAGCCGCGCGGTCCCATGGAGGCGCGAACATGCGAGAGCCCCAGAGCGTCCCCAGGGTCGCGCTCGTCACCGGCGCCGCCTACCGGATCGGCCGCGCCATCGCGATCGACCTCGCGGCGCACGGCTACGGCGTCGCGCTCCACGCCAACCGGTCGGCGGACGCGGCGGCGGCGCTGGCGGCCGAGATCGCGGCCGACGGCGGGCGCGCCGCTCTGGTGGTGGCCGACCTCGCCGAGACCGGACGCCTGCCGGCGCTGGCGGCGGACGCCGAGGCGGCGCTCGGCCCGCTCGGCGTGCTGGTGAACTGCGCCGCTTTGTTCGAGGACGACGGGGCAGGGGTGGACGCCGCCGCCATGGAGCGGCATTTCCGCGTCAACACGCTCGCGCCTGCCGTGCTCGCCGACCGCTTCGCCGCCCGCCTGCCGCAGGGCGCGGACGGGGTGGTGGTGAACATCCTCGACCAGCGGGTGCTGCGGCTCACCTCGGATCATTTCTCCTACGGCGTCTCGAAATCGGCCCTGTGGGCCGCGACGCGCATGCTGGCCGAGCGCCTCGCGCCACGCGTGCGGGTGCTCGGCATCGGCCCCGGCCCGGTGCTGCCGCACGAGGGCCTCGCCCCGGAGGCGTTCGCGCGCGAGGTGGCGGCGACGCCGCTCAAGCACGCCCCGCGCCTTGCCGACTTCGGCCGCACCATCCGCTATTTCGTCGAGACGCCCTCGCTCACCGGGCAGATGCTGGCGCTCGATGCCGGCCAGCACCTGGTCTGAGACGGCGCGCCGTCAGACCGTGACCGGCCCCGCGACCCCTTCGAACGCGCCCGGCGCCAGCTCGCACACCAGCAGCCGCGCCGGGTCCACCGGGCCGGGCAGGGTGACGCGGCCGGCCGGCACGCGGGCGAAGCCGAAGCGGGCGTAATAGGGTTCGTCCCCCACCAGGATCACGAGGCGGTGGCCGCCATTGCGGGCGGCCTCCAGCGCCACCTCCATCAGCCGCGCGCCGATGCCCACCGACTGGAACGGCGGCTCCACGGTGAGCGGACCCAGCAGCAAGGCGGGATGTTCGCCGATCCGCACCTGCGTGAGGCGCACCGAGCCCACCAGCATGGTGCCGACGCGGGCGGTGAAGGACAGATCCGGCGCGTGCGGCGCCTGCTCGCGGATGCGGAACGCGGTGCGCGCGAACCGGCCGGGGCCGAAGGTGCGCTCATGGAGCCGCTCGATGGCGGGCACGTCCTGGGGCTGCTCGAGGGCAAGGAGAAGGGGAAGCTCTGTCATGGCCTATTTCGGATCGGCAGGCGCTGGCGCCCGCTGATCCGGCGCCGGGGGGAACCCGGGGGCGGTCAGGCGGGCAGGCGAAGGGACGCGCTTGCGCGCGGTCCGTCCTCTCGTCGTCGCAGCCGGAGCGCCATGGCGCCTGATCCTCGTGCCGATTGAGGGGCGGGCGATAGCATGCCGCGCGGGGCGGGTCCAGTGGCTCCGGCGGGCGCCGCGAAGCAACTGCCCCGTTCACACCGGCGGCCCTTTCCATTAGCGTGCCGGCCGCGGGCGGCTGCGCCCGGAAGGCACGGTCGCCAGCGCGGAAAGGGTCTCGATCCCGTGGAAGACAAGGTGAAGCTCGTCCTCGCGTCCGGCTCGCCGCGCCGGCTCGCGCTCCTCAACCAGGCCGGGATCGAGCCGGACCTGCTGATGCCGGCGGAGCTGGACGAGGCGCCCGAGCGGGGCGAGCTGCCGCGCCGCCTCGCCCAGAGGCTCGCCGAGGAGAAGGCGCGGCTGGTGGCGGCACGTGCCAACGACGCGGGCATCCCGGCCCTGGTTCTGGCCGCCGACACGGTGGTGGCGGTGGGCCGGCGCATCCTGCCCAAGCCGGAGCTGACCGACGAGGCCGAGGCGTGCCTCAGGCTGCTCTCGGGGCGCACCCACCGAGTCTATACCGGCATCTGCGTCATGGACAGGAAGCGCCGCGCCCATACGCGCCTCGTGGAGACGCGGGTGCGCTTCAAGCGCCTGTCGCGCGACGAGGTGGCGGATTATCTCGCCTGCGGCGAGTGGCGCGGCAAGGCGGGCGGCTATGCCATCCAGGGCATCGCCGGGGCGTTCGTGCTCAAGCTCGTGGGCTCCTACACCAACGTGGTGGGGCTGCCGCTCGCCGAGACCGTGGGCCTGCTCGCCGGCGAGGGCTACGACGTGCGCGCCGGCTGGGTGGAGCGCGCGGCGTGAGCGCGGCCGACGCGCCGGGGCAGGCGCCGGCGGCGAAGCCCTGCCCGATCTGCGGCAAGCCGGCGGTGGAGAAATATCGCCCGTTCTGCTCCAAGCGATGCGCCGACGTGGACCTCAACCGCTGGCTCTCCGGCGCCTACGCCATCCCCGGCGCCCCCGAGGAGGACGAGGACGGGGAGAGCGGGCCGCCGGAGCGCTAGAGCGCGATCCGACCAAAAGCAAAGCGGACGCCTCCTCCGCCCGGCTTGCGGTGCGGGCCGGGCGGCGGGCGCTCTACCGGTAGAGCACCCAGAACAGGCCCACCGTGGGATTGGCCGCGCGCACGGCGGCGTCGGAGGAGGAGAAGAACTTCGGTCCCGCCACCCGTCCCTGCACCTGGTCCAAGACCGTGGCCGGCAGCGCCAGCTGCAGCCCGAGCCGGCAGCCGCCGCCGAGATTGGCGAGCTTGCCGCCCTGCCAGTCGGCCACCACGCCCCCGGCGGGGCCGCTGAAGCCCTGGATGCGGAACGCCCGCCCGTTGGCCTTCTCCACGTCGGCGAGGCTCGCGCCGATGCCGAGGCCGTTGACGGTCCAGGCGGTGGCCTCGGTGAAGGCGACGCGGCGCGGATTGGTCATGCCGATGGCGTCGCCCCAGGCGATGTCCAGGCGCAGGGCGGGATCGCCGGGCAGCAGCACCGTGCCGTTGGCGACCGTGCCGTCCGGCTCCATCACCGGGGCGGAGATCACGTTGGCCTGGCCGAAATCGGCGGCGATGTTGATGGCGGTGGTGTTGGGCGCGAACGGGCCCTGGCACACGAACTGGCGCGGCCCGGCGGTGGGCTTGGGGATCGAGACCACCGTCTCGGCATAGTCGCCGAACGCATCCGTCTCCTTCACGACCCCGGTGCCCCAGCTGTCGGGCGAGCCCTGGCAGGCGGCGAGCGCCAGCACGACGAGCGCGATGAGGGCGAACGCGAGCGCGGCGCACGTCGAGCGCGTGAGGGAACGGGTGACACAACGCTCGGACATGGGGTTCTCCCGCAACCCTGCCGTCTTACCGGTTTCGCGGCAGGCTCGCCAGGGGGCCGCGCCGGGGCTCTGGCGTCATGGTTGACGGCGACCGCCTGCCGGACCGGGAGATCGCCGCCGACCGGCCGCTACGGCTCAGCCGAAGCGCTCGGAGACGTAGGCCCAGTTCATGCGGTCGTCGAGCACCGCCTTCACGTGAGCGGTGCGCCTGTTCTCCCAATCGAGATAGTAAGCGTGCTCCCACACGTCGATGCCGGCGAGCACGGTCTTGCCGTCGGGCAGCGGGTTGATGGCGTCCTTGAGGCCCACCACCGCCAGCTTGTCGCCATCGCGCACCAGCCAGACCCAGCCGGTGCCGAAGACGCCGTCGCCGGTGTCGGTCATGGCCTTCTTGAGGCCCGCGAGGTCGCCGAAGTCGCGCTTCACCGTGTCGGCGAAGGCGCCCTTGGGCGGGTTCGGGCCGCCCTTGAACTCCATCCAGTAGAGGTCGTGGTTCCAGGCCTGGGCGGCGTTGTTGAACACCGGCGCGTCATTGGCCTTGCGCGAGGCGACGACCACCTCCTCCAGCGACATGTCGGCATAGGGCTTGCCGGCGACGAGGGTGTTGAGCTTGTCGTAATAGCCCTTGTGGTGCTTGCCGTAGTGCAGGCCCACGGTGCGCGCCGAGATGGTGGGGGCGAGCGCGCTCTCCTCGTAGGGCAGAGGCGGCTGCTGGAACGGCGCCGCCGCCCGCGCGATGCGCGGCATGGCGAGGGTGGCGGCGGCGCCCGCCAGCGCCAGCGCGTCGCGCCGGCTCAGGGCGGCAGGGATGGCAGCAGGGATGGCGGCGGCGATGCGGGGTGCGGTCATGGCGCGTGTCCCATGGGGTTTCCTCAACCCCCATCAACGCGGCGATGCGGCTGCGGTTCCGCTTGCGCGCGGGGCGCCCGCGAAAAATTCCCGGGCTCAGCGCGTGGCCCGCTCCGCCGTGTCGAGCGCCGCCTCGGTGTCGCCGGAGAGGTCGGCCTTCAGGAAGGCGGCGGTCTCCGGCATGGCGAGCGGAAGTCGTCGAGCCGCTCCATCTCAAGGCGGATGCCGGCTCCCGCGCAGCCCAGCACGTGGCCGCCGCGGCTGAGGTCGGCGCTGATGAAATGCAGGTGCCAGCCGGGGATGCCGATGCCGCGCGCATAGGCCGGCGTGTAGAAGCCCACCATGGTCCCCGGCACGTCCTGATGGCGGAACTCGGCCTGGTGGCTGGTGGCCTCCACCAGCGTCTCGTGCGCGCCCGCCTTGCAGGCGACGCGGTCGTGGACCGTCGCGAAGCGGCCCGAAAGGCGCACGGCGTAGAAGATGTTGTCGCTGTCGCGCCGCGCGTCGAGCCGGGCCAGGAGCTCCGCCATGGAGGCGAACGGCGCCAGCGTGTCCTCGCCTTGGGGGGTGAAGTGCGTGACGAGGGCGAACGGCACCTGCATCCCGTCCTCCGCGCGGTGGATCGTGCCGTCCGACCGCATCTGGAAGAAGGCGCCGTCGAGGGCGATCATCTCGCCGTCGAGGCCGGCGAAGGTGCCGAGGCCGAAATCCCCGTGCTCGCGCAGGGTGCCCACCGACACCACGCCGCCGAACAGCCCCTCGACGATGGCGCCCGAGGTGGAGACCTGGAACAGCGTGCCGTGCTCCACCTGGAGCGCGTCGGCCAGCGCCCGGGAGACGATGTGGTCGATGCTCTCCCCGGTCCCGGCGGCGGCGCGCGCCAGCGCGTCGAGGAGCGAGGCCGAGACCTCGCAGGTGAGCTTCGGCATGGCGGCTCCGGGCGCAGATTCGATGCCGCAGACTAGCCGACCACCGGCCGCCGGCGAAATCCCGCGCCGGCGCCGGCGCGTGGTATAGGGCGCGTCAGGCGGCGCGCTCAGCCGGCGACCACCTCGGCCATGCCCCACCAGGCATCCACCGCGTCGAGATGGGCCGGGGCGATGCTGGCGAGGTCGCCGACGAAGCCGTCCCATTCCGCCCGCACGGTGGGCGAGACCGAGGTGAGCACGCACATCTCGGACGCCACGGCGGCGTGGAAGGCGCTGGTGAGGCCGCGGCCTTCCGCCTCCTGGCGGCCGAACTTCGAGAGCACGACCACGGTGTCGGACATGTCGCCGCCCTCGGCGAGGCGCGCGGCGATGGCGCGCTCGACGCCGGCGGAGGCGGCCGCGAGCCCGGCCGGGTCGAGGCTGCACCCGGCGGCGCCCGGGCCGAGGTCCTGGTGCAGGCGGTGGGTCTCGCCGGAGACGAGGTCGAGCAGCAGCACGTCCTCGTGCCCGCCGCCCTCGGGCAGGTGCTCGATCACGCCGATCACCCGCACGCCCCCCGCCGCCAGGCGGCGCGCGGCCTTCGCCAGCAGCGCCTGGATCACCTCGCGGTCCGCGCCCTGGAGGGCAAGGATCATGGGACGTTCGAGCGGCATCGGTCGGTCACCCGCGGCCCGCGCGCCCGGCCAGGGGCCTGCGGGCAGGCTGCTTCATTCACTCTGCCTATTATGCGCAGCGCAGCAAGCCTGTCAGCCTCGGAGAATCCCGAGGCCGGCGCGGCGGCGCCAAGGGGCGGGTCGGGCGAGCCGGCACAGGGGCAGCCCAGCCTTGCGGCGCAAGGGATGCAGTGGGTTGGAACGGCGCTCCGGGTGTGCTTGTCTGACGCACGCAACCGCGGGGGTCAGACATGATTGATCGCAGCCGACGGAGCTTCATTGCCGGCACCGCGCTTGCTGGCACCGCGCTCGCCGGCGCGGGCCTTGCCTCATCCAGTGCGCCGGGAGAGACCATGCCCCATGACATGACACACGAGGACGTCATGCGGCTGCTCGCGCTGGAGCCGAACGCCACCTGCGGCTACGTGCGCCTCACCTATGTGAGCAAGGAGCGGATCGCCCCCGGCGGGCTGGCGGTCCCGTTCGCGGACGGGCGGCCCATGGGCTCGGCGCTGTTCTTCATGCTGACGCCCGCCGAGCCGGTGAAGCTGCACCGCATCCGCAACGACCAGCTCTACCACTATTATCTCGGCGATCCGATCGAGGTGCTGCTGATGCTTCAGGACGGCACCGCCGCGCGGCACGTGGTCGGGCCGGACCTCAAAGCCGGGCACAAGGTGCAGCTGTTCATCCCCGGCGGCACGTTCCACACCGCGCGCGTCGCCGGATCCCGGCGCTGGTTCCTCGGCGGGTCCACCGAATGGCCGGGGGTCGAGCCGCAGGACGTGGAGCTCGGCAAGGCCGACGAGCTCGCGGCCCGCTTCCCCGCCGTCGCCGAGCAGATCCGCACCTGGCCGCTGCCGGCCAAGGGATAGCGCGGGTTCGGCCGGGATGGCCGCAGCGTGATTGCGCGGCGATGGCCGAAGACCCGAGGCCGCCCCCCCCCCGTTCGCGTCCCCTCTCCCCATGCGGGAGAGGACGGGGCGAGGGGTTCCGCCGGCCTTCGAGAGTTCCCGCGGGTGGCTGGGCAACCGTCATCCGTCCCTCTCCGACGAGGGGAGAGGGGGCACGGCAATGCCTTTCGGTGAGGGCCGGTATCCGCACCGGCGCCAGGGCGTCCCTCAGGCGGCGACGCGCTGGAGCGCGTCGATGACCTCGTCCACCACGGTCTCCACCAGCTCGCGGTCCTCGCCCTCGCCCATGACGCGGATCACCGGCTCGGTGCCCGAGGGGCGGATGAGGAGGCGGCCGGTGTTGGACAGGCGCTGCTCGCCGCGGGCGATAGCCTTCTTCACCGCCTCGTTCTCCAGCGGCCTGCCGGAGCCGTAGCGCACGTTCTTGAGGATCTGCGGCATCGGCTCGAAGCGATGGCACACCTCGGATACCGGCTTGCCGCTGCGCGCCACCACCGCCAGCACCTGGAGCGCGGCCACGAGGCCGTCGCCGGTGGTGGAATAGTCGGACAGGATGATGTGCCCGGACTGCTCGCCGCCCACATTGTAGCCGTCCGCGCGCATGCGCTCGAGCACGTAGCGGTCGCCGACGGCGGTGCGGGCCAGGGTCAGGCCCTCGCTGGCGAGATAGCGCTCGAGGCCGAGGTTCGACATCACGGTGGCGACGATGCCGTCGCGCGACAGGCGGCCGTCCACCTTGAAGCTCTCGGCCACCACCGCCATGAGCTGGTCGCCGTCCACCACGTGGCCCTTCTCGTCGACGATGATCACGCGGTCGGCGTCGCCGTCGAGGGCGATGCCGATGTCGGCGCGCACCTCCCGCACCTTGGCCGAGAGCGCGCCGGTGGAGGTGGAGCCCACGTCGCGGTTGATGTTGAGGCCGTCCGGCTCGACGCCGATGGAGATCACGTCCGCGCCCAGCTCCCACAGCGCCTCGGGGGCGACGCGGTAGGCGGCGCCGTGGGCGCAGTCCACCACCACGCGCATGCCCTCGAACGACTGGTTCCGGGGCAGGGTGCCCTTGGCATATTCGATGTAGCGCGCGTGCACGCCCTCAAGCCGCTTGGCGCGGCCGATCTCGGCCGGCTTGGCGAGCCGCTTGGAGAGGTTCTGGCCGACCAGCCCCTCGATCTCCCGCTCCACCTCGTCGGAGAGCTTGTAGCCGTCCGGACCGAACAGCTTGATGCCGTTGTCGTCGAACGGATTGTGCGAGGCCGAGATCATCACCCCGAGGTCGGCGCGCATGGAGCGCGTCAGCATGCCGACGGCGGGGGTGGGCATCGGTCCGAGCAGGAACACGTCCATGCCCACGGAAGTGAAGCCCGCCACCAAGGCGGTCTCCAGCATATAGCCCGACAGGCGCGTGTCCTTGCCGATCACCACCCGGTGGCGGTGCTCGCCGCGGCTGAACACGAGGCCGGCCGCCATGCCGACGCGCAAGGCGAGGTCCGCCGTGAGCGTGGCGTTGGCGCGGCCACGCACGCCGTCGGTTCCGAAATACCTGCGAGACATGGAGTCCTCGTGCGGATTCTCGCCACTCTTGCCGCCATTTACCACTCGCGGCGAGGCCCCGCCATCCTTCTGCGTCACATGGTCTACCGGCATACCGCCGACAGGCCCCGAGGGGGGCTCCCAGGGCGTCGCGGCCTCCGCCCGAAGGGGATCGGCGGCAGCGCCTTGCGCCTCCGGCCGGCCATCGGACCCGGCAGCGAGCGCCGCCACGAGCCGCTCGAACGAGGCGACCGACCGGCGCACCTCCTCCGGGCTCAGCTCCCAGATGGACGTCCCGCGGGGTGGCTCCGGCGCGCGGCCACCGATGCGTTCGAGCAGTTCGCGCATGCTCTGGGCAACGGCGGACATGGCACCCCAGCCTGCGCGCCCCTCGTGCGCCCCGCCAGACGCGTAACCTGAGGCCAGATCCGTCACCGATGGTTCTCCCTGCGTGGAGCTTGTGCGTGCGGGGGGCACGACCCGGCGGTGGCGGCGCGGACGATTGCGTCCCGCCTGCCTGCACCCGCCGCGTGCGGACGCCCAGCCTCGCCGCACGCCGTTCATTTTACCGGTAAAGGTTAAGACTGCTTGCACGACAACGGCCCGGCGTGCACAAGACCTGCTTTCCACCGGAGACCGCCTTGCCGTGACCAGTCCCAGCCTCGACGTGCTCGCCATCGGAAACGCCATCGTCGACGTGCTCGCCCGGGCGGAGGAGGACTTCCTCGCCACCCACGGCATGGCCAAGGGCGGCATGACGCTGATCGACGAGGCGCGCGCCGAGGCGGTCTACGGCGCCATGGGGCCCGGCACCGAGGCCTCGGGCGGCTCGGCGGCCAACACCGCCGCCGGCATCGCCTCGCTGGGCGGCAAGGCGGGCTTCATCGGCAAGGTGCGGGACGACGTGCTCGGCACGGTGTTCGGCCACGACATCCGCGCCGCCGGCGTCGCCTATGCCACCGCGGCCGCCACCGACGGCCCGGCCACCGCGCGCTGCCTGATCCTCGTCACGGCGGACGGCGAGCGCACCATGAACACCTATCTCGGCGCGGCGCAGAACCTCACCACCGCCGAGATCGACGCCGCCATGGTCGAGCGCGCCAAGGTGACCTATCTCGAAGGCTATCTCTGGGACCCGCCGGCGGCGAAGGAGGCGTTCCTCGAAGCCGCCCGCATCGCCCACGGCGCCTCCCGCGAGGTGGCGCTGACCCTCTCCGACGCCTTCTGCGTCGACCGCTATCGCGGCGAGTTCCTGGACCTGATCCGCTCCGGCACCGTGGACCTCGTGTTCTGCAACGAGGCGGAGCTGAAGTCGCTCTACGAGACCGCCGACTTCGACGCGGCTCTGGTCGCCCTGCGCAGGGACGCGAAGCAGGCGGTGGTGACGCGCTCGGAGAAGGGCGCCTCCTTCGTCACCCCCGGCGCCGTGGTCTCGGTGCCGGCGCGGCCGGTGGAGCGCGTGGTGGACACCACCGGCGCCGGCGACCTGTTCGCCGCCGGCTTCCTGGTGGGCCATGCGCGCGGGCTCGACCCGGCCACCTCGCTGCGCCTCGGCGCGCTGGCGGCGGGCGAGATCATCTCGCAGATGGGCGCCCGGCCCCAGCGCAGCCTCCTCGACCTCGCCCGCGAGGCGGGGCTTCTCTCCTGAGCGGGGCATTGACCGGCGCGGGCCGCGAGATCGAAGGCCCGGACGGCGACGCCCAGTCGGCGCGCGCGCTCGCCGCCATCGACCGCGGCGCGCGGGTGGTGATGGTGCTGGGCGGGGCCGGTACCGGCAAGACCACCTTCCTGCACCGGCTGCGGCGCGAGCCGCGCGGGCGCCAGGTGTTCCTCGCCCCCACCGGCGTCGCCGCGCTCCAGGTGGGCGGGCAGACCATCCATTCCTTCTTCGGCATCCCGCCGCGCCTGCTCAACCCGGACGAGGTGAAGCCGCGGGTGCAGGTGCGCCGGCTGCTCAAGAAGCTCGACCGGGTGGTGATCGACGAGATCTCCATGGTGCGCGCCGACCTCCTGGACGCGGTGGACATCTCGCTGCGCATCGCCCGCGACACTTCCGAGCCGTTCGGCGGCGTGCAGATGGTGCTGGTGGGCGACTTCCTCCAGCTGCCGCCGGTGGTCCCCATGGCCGAGCAGGAGATGCTCGGCCGGATGGGATACGAAGGCCCGTTCGCCTTCCAGTCCAAGGCGCTGGCGGAGCAGGAAACCGACGGCGTGCCCTTCGCCCACGTCCACCGCCAGACCGACCGCGCCTTCATCGCCATGCTGGACGCGCTGCGGCGCGGGCGCGGCGCGCGCGAGGCGGCGGAGGCGCTGAACGCCGCCTGCGTGCGGCCGCACCGCGACGGCGCGCAGCCGGTTCTGCTCACCCCCACCAATGCCCGCGCCGACGCCTACAACGCGCGCGGCCTCGCGGCGCTGCCGGGGGAGGGGAGGGCCTTCGGCGGGCTGATCAAGGGCGAGTTCGGCCTCGACGGCGACCGCCTGCCGGTGCCCGAGCAATTGGTGCTGAAGCCCGGCGCCCGCGTCATGGCGCTGCGCAACGATCCGGCCCGGCGCTGGGTCAACGGCTCGGTGGGCACGGTGCTCGGCCTCGGCGCCCACAGCGCGGTGGTGAGGCTCGACGCCGGGCCGGTGGTCGAGATCGAGGCCTTCACCTGGGAGCGCATCCGCTACGGCTGGGACGAGCCGGGCGGGCGCCTGGAGACGCAGGTGGTGGGCACCTTCACCCAGCTTCCGCTCGCGCCCGCCTGGGCGCTCACCATGCACAAGGCGCAGGGCCTGACGCTGGACGACGTGCGCATCGACTTCGGCGACGGCGCCTTCGCGCCGGGCCAGGCCTATGTGGCGCTCTCCCGCGCCCGCTCGCTGGAGGGCCTCTCGCTGGTGCGCGAGATCCGCGGCACCGACGTGCGGGTGAACCGCAAGGTGGCGGCCTTCATGGAGGCGTTCGAGCAGGCGGGGTGAGGGGGGCGCACGCCCTATCGTCTGTGCCCGTCGCCCTCCGGCTTGACAGGAGGGCCCAAGGACCAGGCCGCCTCTCCAGCCGCGAGGATGGATGCTCCGGTCAAGCCGGAGCATGACGGCGCAAACGACAGGCGTGCCGGCCCCCCCCGCCCCTGCCCCCCGCAAGGGGGGAGGGGATCGCGTAACGGATGCCGGGGGAGACTCACTTGCGAACTCCGAGCCCCTCTCACCCCTCCGGGGCCACGCCCATCCTTCGCTCCGGCTCGCCGAAGCCCTCCGGCGCCGGGCCGGCCTCGAACGGCTCCTCCACCTCCACGAAGGTGTCGGGATAGAAGCCGTTGAAGCGCGTGCGCAGCGAGAGCGAGTAGGCGCCGATGTGGCCGATCTCGATCCAGTCGCCGGTGTCCACGCTCTCCGGCAGGAAGAACGGGCGCGAGAGCACGTCGACGCTGTCGCAGGTGGCGCCGTAGATGCGGAACGGCGCGATCCTGTCCGCGCGCCCCGGCCGGCGGCGGCGCGCCGGGTCGGGGATGTGGCGCACCGGCAGGACGATCTTGCCGGTCCAGGAATCCGACAGCGACGCCCAGATGCCGTCATTGATGTAGAGCCGCTGGCCCTTCTTCAGCAGCACCCGCGCGATCACGGAGAAGGCGCGGGCGACGATCACCCGCCCCGGCTCGGCCACCAGGGGAACGCCGGCGAAGCCGCCGCGCTCCACCGCGCCCGTCAGGCGGGCGATGATGTCGGCGAGCGGCGGCATTACCGTCTGCGGCCGGCGCGGGTCGGCGGCATAGGTGGCGGGAAAGCCGCCGCCCACGTCGAGCGCGACGATCGGCACGCGCGCGGCCTCGCGCACCTCGGCGGCGGTGGCGACCGCGCGCTCGTAGGTGGCCGCGTCCTCCACCTGGCTGCCCACGTGGAAGCAGATGCCGCATCTGATGCCGAGGCCGTCGATGCGCTGGAGCAGCTCGGCCGCGTGCCCCGGCGCGGCGCCGAACTTCTTCGACAGCTCGTAGGCCGCCTCGCCCTTGGAGGCGATGCGCACGAACAGGGTGAGGTCCTGCGGGTCGAGGTCGAGCGCGCGCACGATGCGCACGATCTTCGCCACCTCGTCCTCGTGGTCGAGGGCGGTGACGCGGATGCCGTAGTGCTCCAGGGCGAGGCGGATGTCGGCCTGCGCCTTCACCGGGTGCATGTAGAGCAGCTCGGCCTCGGGCGCGACCGCGCGCGCGGCGGCGAACTCGTGCGGGCTCGCCACGTCGAAGGCGGTGATGCCGGCGCGCGCCAGCGTCTCCAGCACCATGGGCTCGTCGTTGGTCTTCACCGCATAGGCGGTGCGGCCGGGAAAGGCGTCGAGGAAGGCGCGGGCGTCGGCGGCCAGCACCGAGGGGCGGAAGCAGTAGACCGGATGGTCGGGCCGCATCTCCAGCGCCGCCTCCCGTCCCGAGGAGAAGCGCGGCAGCGGACGGCCGGCGGCCTCGGTCCGGCGGCTGTCGGGCGCGGAGCGGAACGAGGTCATGGCGGTCTCCCCATCGGTCTTTGCTCCCGCCGGCCTGCGGCGGCGGCGCCATCATGCCTCATGGCGGGGCATTCGGGCGACGGCGCGGCGGATTGCCTGGGGCGGGCGCGATTTTCTCCCCCGGTGTGTCCCGCCTGCGCTTGACGGACGGCGGACGCCCGCCCCATCGTCCGGCCGGAGCGGGGTGCGTGCGGGCGCCCCTTTGGCGTTGGCGCGCCGCGGCGCGCCTTCTGGACGGGGGGATGCCGCGCTCGGGCGCGCCCCTGCGAGACGGTGGAGAGGATCAATGGCCGATCGGGTGCGCGGTTCGGTTCCGGCTGCCGCGGGCATGCGCCGCCAGGGTCTCCTTGGCATGATGGCGGCCGCCTTCGCGGTTCTGGCGCTTGTCGCAGTCACCGCGCCGCACGCGCGGGCCGCGAGCCTGCTGGAGAAGAATTTCTGGCTCTCCGGCCCCAATTACAGCGGCATCGTGCCGGCCTGCGACCAGCAGGAGGCGCTGAACATGATCGCCTCGCGCTTCGCCGAGACCGAGCGCATGTACTGGAACTCGACCCTCGCCATCACCAGCTTCGACAAGCTCAGCGAGATCGCCTTCCGCCCCTGGGGTCCGGAATACCAGCCGCGCCGCTATTGCAGCGCCCGCGTCTTCACCAACGACAACAAGCAGCGCGCCATCTACTACTCGATCATCGAGGATGGCGGCTTCATCGGCGCTTCCTGGGGCGTGGAGTGGTGCATCGTCGGCCTCGACCGCAACTATGCCTACGCGCCCTCCTGCAAGATGGCGCGCCCGTGAGCCTTGAGGGCGCGCGCCGCCTCGCCGCGGCGCTCCTCGGCGCGCTGCTGCTCGCCGGCCTCGCGCCGGCGGGGGCCTCGGCCCAGCAGGACATTCCCGGCCGGTTCGACTTCTACGTGCTCTCGCTCTCCTGGTCGCCCACGTGGTGCGAGGACCAGGGCGCCGGGGCGGAGCGCGAGCCCCAGTGCTCCCGCGCCCGCCCCTTCGCCTTCGTGGTGCACGGCCTGTGGCCGCAATACCAGCGCGGCTTCCCGCAATATTGCGTGCGTCCGGCGCCCTACGTGCCCAACGACCTGCTGCGCGCCATGACCGAGGTGATGCCGAGCCGCGGCCTGATCCTGCACCAGTGGCGCAAGCACGGCACCTGCTCCGGCCTCGGCGCGCAGGGCTATTTCGATCTGGTGCGGCGCGCCAAGGCCAAGGTCGCGATCCCGGCGGAGTTCCAGCGCCTCAACACCTACCGCATGGTGGCGCCGGCCGAGGTGGAGGCCGCCTTCCGCGCCGCCAATCCCGGCCTCGCCCCCGACATGATCTCGGTGGACTGCGACAGCCGGCGGCTGCGCGAGGTGCGCATCTGCATGAGCCGCGACCTCGCCTTCACGCCCTGCCCCGAGGTGGACCGGCGCGCCTGCCGCCAGAACAAGGTGGTGATGCCGCCGGTGCGCGGCGGCTGAGCCCGGCGCCGGGATGAACTATCAGCACGCCTTCCATGCCGGCAACGGCGCCGACGTGGTGAAGCACGCCGCGCTGGCGCTGATCCTCGCCTATCTCAACCGCAAGGACGCGTCCTACCGGGTGCTCGACACCCATGCCGGCGCCGGCCTCTACGACCTCGCCGGCGCCACGGCCCAACGCACCAAGGAGGCGGACGGCGGCATCGAGAAGGTGCTGGCCGCCGACCTGCCGGAGCGCGCCGCGACGCTGCTCGCCCCCTATCTCGATGCGGTGCGCGCGCTCCGGGCGGACGGCAGCCGCCGCTATCCGGGCTCGCCCGCCCTCGGGCTCGCGCTCGGCCGGCCGCAGGACCGCTTCCTGTTCTGCGAGACCAACCGCGAGGAACGGGCCAAGCTCGAGAAGCGGGTCGGCGCCGACCCGCGCGCCAAGATCCTGCCCCAGGACGGCTGGCAGGCGATCGCCGCCCATTTGCCGCCGCGCGAGCGGCGCGGGCTGGTGCTGGTGGACCCGCCGTTCGAGGAGCCGGGCGAGTTCCAGCGTCTCGCCGAAGGTCTCGCCGCCGCCCACCGGCGCTTCGCCACCGGCATCGTCATGCTGTGGTATCCCATCAAGGACCTCCAGGCGGTGGACGCCTTCCGCCGCGATGTGGCGCGGCTGCGGCTGCCCAAGACGCTCAAGGTGGAAGTGGACTTCTCCGAGGTGCGCCGCCTCGACACGCTGTCTGGCTCGGGGCAGATCATCGTCAACCCGCCTTTCACCCTGGCGGACGACCTGCGCACCGTGCTCACGGCGCTGGCACCGATCATTTCGCGGGACGGGAAGGGACGTGTGCGGGTATCCTGGCTCACCGGCGAGCTTTGAAAGGGGATGCACATGGTCGTGGTGTGGTTGCGGAACGTTCTTGTCGTCTGCGGTCTCGTCATCGCCGCGGCGATGCCCGCGGCCGCCGCCTGGACGCCCACGCCCTTCGCGCCGCCGGTCGGCAGCCGCTGGCTGGTGGTGGTGGAGGACAGCGTCGTCGACGCCACGCGTTCCACCACGCGGACCGCCACCTACAAGTTCGATCTCCGATACGTCGCCCGCGAGGGCGAGGGCTACCGCATCTCGTACATGCTGCTCGACGCCGCCGTGAGCGGCAACGCGCCGTCCGTGCTGCTGGCGCGTGGCGCGGTGGAGGCGCTGCGCGGCGTCATCGTGCGCGCCGTCACCGATGCCGCCGGCAGGCCGGTGCGGGTGGAGAACGAGGATGCGGTGCGCAATTCCATGCGTGGGCTCAGCGCCCGCTTCCTCACCCCCTACCGTGGCAATCCGCAGCTGACCCAGCTGCTCAACCAGGTGTTCGAGCAGCTGCTCACCGCCACCGGTCCCGAGGCGGCGGAAGTCTTCCTGAGCCCGCTGCCGCAGCTGGCGGGCGCGCAGAACACGACGCTGAAGCCGGGCGAGGAGCGCCGCTCCAAGAGCGACCTGCCGAGCCCGTTCGGCGGCACCATCGCCAGCGTCAAGGTGGAGAAGCTCGGCCCGGATCCGAAGCCCTCCGACTACAAGGTGATGGAGACCGAGACCTTCGACGAGGCCTCGCTGAAGGCCGCCATCGCCGCCCTCACCGAGCGCCTCGCCCCGGCGGCCGGCGGGGCGAGCGGCGCCGACATCCGCGCCAGGCTGCCCGAGATCAAGCTGTCGGTGACCAAGACGCGCACCATCGACGTGAAGGACGGGATCGCCCGGGCGGCGCGCACCGAGGAGGCGACGCGCGGCAGCGGCGGGGACGTGAGCAGCGAGCGCACGCGCACCGTCAACGTGACCGTCACGCGCCTGCCCTGACGCCGGCGCCCGCCGCCGCGAAGACGATGGCATGGGGCGCGCGATCCCCTTATGCTGCCCGCGCCCTCCCCGCGGCCTCGCCGCCGCTTGAGCCAACAATCAGCTTGAGCCAACAATCGACCGGAAGCGCCCTCCGATGCTGCTGCGTCTGTCCTCGACCTCGCCCTTCGCCCGCAAGGCCCGCCTCGCCGCCGCGTTCCTCGGCATTCCGCTGGAGGAGAAGATGGCGGACACCGCCAGCAGCTCCGACAGCCTGCGGATCGAGAACCCGCTCGGCAAGATTCCGACGCTGATCGCGGACGACGGCGAGAGCTATTACGACAGCCGCGTGGTCCTGGCCTATCTCGACCACGTGGCCGGCGGTGGCCGGATCATTCCGGCCGATCCCAAGGCGCGGCTCGCCGCCATGCGCCTGGAGGCGCTCGCCGACGGGCTCATGGATGCCGGCGTGCTGGTGCTCTACGAAGGCCGCTTCCGCCCCGAGGACCGCCATGAGCCGCGCTGGCTGGAGTACCAGAAGGACAAGATGGCGCGGGCCGTGGATGCGCTGGAGAAGCTCACGCCCAACGGCGCCGATGTGAACAACGGCACCATCACGCTCGCCTGCGCCCTCGGCTTCCTCGACTTCCGCTTCGGCGGCGAATGGCGGGCGAGCCATCCCCGCCTGGTCGCCTTCCAGGAGGCGTTCGCGGCAGCCTGCCCCCGGTTCGAGGACACCAAGCCCCACGCCTGAGGCCGTGGCCCGCTTCGGTCCTGCGCCCGGCACGCGGGCGTGCCCGTGGGCGCACCCATGGGCACTTTGCGGGCCGGCCGGCGCGCCATCGTCTCGACGGCAAGCGCCGGCCGGCCGATCCGTCAGTTGACGATGTAGAGCACCTTGCGGGTGCCGGGCTCGACGATCACCCGCTGGTCGTTGACCACCGAGTATTCGTAGCTGCTGTTGGGGATGTCGTAGAGCACCACCTGCTTCGGCAGGGGACGGCCCACGACCACCTCCTCGCGCACCGCCACCGACGGGCGGCGCTCCTTCACCACATAGGCACGCACCTCGGCGGGCGGCTCGGCCGCGGCGCCCACGGTGGCGCCGACCGCGCCGCCGACCACGGCGCCTACGGGGCCGCCGACGACCGCGCCGACCGCGGCGCCGCCGACGGCGCCGGTGGCGGTGGAGGCCTGGGCGAAGGCGAGGCTCGGCGCCATCACAGCAATTGCGGCCGTGCCCACAAGCATCTTGCGGATCATGTCCTGTCTCCTCGTTCGTCAAACTGTGTGATCAAGAACGGCGAGACCAAGAGTTCGTTCCATGATGACGCAGCGTCCGGAATATTGTCCGGACCGTGGCAGGCGTCGTCATTTTATATTCAAACAATATTGAAGCGAGCCGGGAGCTTTGCCAGAAAACTACAGCGCAGCCGTTCGCCACACCTCTCGCCCTTGTTGCGTGCCGGGGATCTATCTGGACATGCGGCTGAAGGCTCGGACGGCAGACGACACCCGACGCCGTCATGCCTGGGACAAGCCCGGGCATGACGGGGAAGCCGGGCCGGCGCTCCGCGCCTCAGGCGGATGCGCGGGCGGGAACGCGGGGGACGGGCACCATCAGGCCGCGCTTCAGCAGCTCGGCATAGGTCAGGTCCAGCACGCGCCAGGCGGTGGCCACCAGCTCGTCCGCCTCCTCATGGCTGAGCGTGAAGGGCGGGGCGAGGATCATGCCGTCGCGCACCGCCCGCATCACCAGGCCCTCGCGGAAGGAGAGGTCGCGGCAGATGAGGCCCACGGTGCCTTCCTCGGCGGCGAAGGCGGCGCGCGTCGCCTTGTCGGGGGTCAGCTCCATGGCGCCGATCAGGCCCACCATGCGCGCCTCGCCCACCAGCGGATGCTCGGCGAGCTTGAGCCAGCGCTCCTGGAGATAGGGGCCGATGTCGCTCTTCACCCGGGCGACGAGGCTCTCCTCGTGCAGGATCCGCAGGTTCGCCAGCGCCGCCGCGCAGCCGCCGGGATGGCCGGAATAGGTGTAGCCGTGGTTGAAGTCGCCGCCATGCTCGATGAAGCCCTCGGCCACCCGATCGCCGACGATCACCCCGCCCAGCGGGAAGTAGCCCGAGGTCACGCCCTTGGCGAAGGTGATGAGGTCCGGCCTCACCCCCATATATTGGCAGCCGAACCATTCCCCCGTGCGCCCGAAGCCGCAGATGACCTCGTCGCAGACCAGCAGCACGTCGCGCTCGCGGCAGATCTTCTCCACCTCGGGCCAGTAGTTCGGCGGCGGGATGACGACGCCACCCGCCCCCTGGATCGGCTCGCCGATGAAGGCGGCGACGTTCTCCGGCCCCGCCTCGTCGATGGCGCGGGCCACCTCGCGCGCGGCGTGGAGTCCGAACGCCTCGCGGCTCATCTCGCCCCCCTCGGCCCACCAGTAGGGCTGCTGGACGTGGATGATGCCGGGGATGGGCAGGCCGCCCTGGGCGTGCATGGGCTTCATGCCGCCGAGCGAGGCCCCGCCCATGGTGGAGCCGTGATAGCCGTTGCGCCGGGAGATGAAGATCGACTTCTGCGGCCGGCCGAGCGAGGCCCAGTAGTGGCGCACCATGCGCAGCACCGTGTCCACCGCCTCCGAGCCGCCGGAGGTGAAGAAGACGCGGCTCATGTGCGCCGGCGCCACCTGCGAGATGGCGGCGGCAAGCTCGGCGGCGGCGGGATGGGTGGTCTTGAAGAAGGTGTTGTAATAGTCGAGCTCGCGCAGCTGGCGGGCGATGGCGTCGACGATCGCGTGCCGCCCATGCCCCACCTGCGAGCACCACAGGCCCGACATGCCGTCGAGGATGCGGTTGCCCTCGCTGTCATAGACATAGACCCCCTCCGCCCGGGTGATGACCCGCACCCCCTCGGCGTTCAGCGCCTTGGTGTCGGAGAAGGGATGCAGGTGATGCGCCGCGTCGAGGGCGCGCCAGTGGGCGGTGGAGTTGGACACAGGGGCCGAAGCCGACGTCACGATGGAATGCTCCCGCAAAGCTGCATGATAGCGCCACGGTCCTCGAACGGCCGTGTCCGGCCGCCTGCGCGATCCGCCCGCGAACCCGCGGCCGGAGGCTGATCGGCCGGCCGGCGCCGACGACGTGGGGCGGCCGTGGCCGGAGCGCATCCCGCGCGCGAGAGGCCACGAGCGGCGATCCCAGCCCCGAATTCCGCCCCGACGGCAAGCCTCGGCCAAGCTCGCTCGCCGTCCTGCGGCCGTCAAGGGCTGTGGCCGCGGCACGTCGGCGGCACACCGGATGATGGCGCGCGGGGCCGGATGCAGCTTTCCGATGATACCGTCCGGCACCAAATGCGTTAACCTTATGGCCAGGGATGATGGGGATTGGGATGGGCACATGATTCGCGGCGCATTCCTGGCCTCTGCTTGCGCATTCGCTTGTCTTCTGGCGCCGTCGGCGCGCGCCGACGACGGGCCGCCTGCGGCGCCGGGAAGCTGGACCGGCTTCTATTTGGGCGCCTATGCCGGGTCCGCTTTGGTGGACACCTGGTGGGGCGATGCGAACGGCGTTCTGGCGCCGCGGCCCGCCCAGCGCCTGCCGGCGCTCGGAACCGCCACCGCGGCCGTGGTGGGCGGGCAGGTCGGCTACAATCACCAGATCGGCGACGTGGTGCTGGGCGTCGAGGCGGACCTCGGCACCGGCTCGCTCTACGGCATCTCGCGCTGCGGCTTCGACTGGACCTCGCTCTGCACCTCGGGCACCGACCTCGTGGGCACGCTGGCGGCCCGCGCCGGCATCGCCTTCGGCAGCGTGCTGCTCTACGGCAAGGCGGGGCTCGCCCTCGCCCATACCGCCTTCTCGGCAGCCGGAAGCGGCTATCAGGGCGAGATTTCCGGCTCGCAGACGCTCTCGGGCTGGACCGCCGGCGGCGGCGTCGAGCTGGCGCTCACGCCCTCGGTGTCCGTGAAGGTGGAGTATGCCTATCTCGACCTCGGCGGCGGCACGCCGACGCTGGCCGACGGCACGGCGCGCGCCAACATCGACCTCATGCAGTCCGCGCAGATGGTGAAGCTGGGCGTGAACGTGCGCCCCGGCGCGGCGCCGTTGCCGGGCACGCGCCCCGTTCCCACCGCCGCGGGACACGACTGGTCCGGATTCTATGTGGGCGCCCACGCGGGCGGCGCCTGGGGCCGCGACACGTGGACCGACGCCACCGGCTTCCTGGCAAGCGCCGTGACGACCGGCGCCATCCCGGGCGGCGGTGGCGCCATGGGCATGTTCGGCGGCGTGCAGGCGGGATTCAATCTCCAGGCGGGCTCCCTTGTGGCTGGCATCGACGCCACCGCCAGCGCCGCCACCATCGGCGGCTATTCCAAGTGCCTCACCGACTACGCCTCCTTCACCAATTACGCGTGCCGCAACACCGTGAAGAGCCTCGGCACCATCGCCGGCCGGCTCGGCTACGGCTTCGGCGACGCGCTCATCTACGGCAAGGCGGGCGCCGCCTGGGCCTCCGGCACCGTCGACCTGCACGAAGCCTACAAGGGCCCCCTCTACGCCGCCGGCGCCACCCGCTGGGGCTGGCTGCTGGGCGCCGGCGTCGAGTACGCGCTGACGGACCGCGTCTCGGCCTTCATCGAATACGACCACCTGGATTTCGGCACCGACGACATCACCTTCGCCGACGGGCGCCGCACCGCCACCGCGAGCCTCGACCAGAGCCTCGACCTGGTGCGCATGGGCGTGAACTATCGCTTCGGCCCGGCCTCGCCCGCGGCCGGGCCGTCCGTGCCCGCCGCCCCGGCGGGCTGGACCCTGGAGGTCGGCGCCCGATACGTCCTGAGCACCGGCCACGCCTCGTTCGACCTGTTCAGCCCGCAGGACGGCGCCCAGCTCAACTCCCGCCTCTCCTATGGGGATTCCACCGGCCAGGCGCCGGAAGCGTTCTTCCGCCTCGACCACGACAGCGGCGTGTTCCTCAAGGGCCAAGGCGGCATCGGCACGCTTTCGGGCGGAATGCTCATCGACGAGGACTTTCCGCCCGTGGAGATGCCCTATTCGAGCACGCGCAGCCCTCTGAAGGCCGGGAGCTTCGCCTATGGCGGCATCGATCTCGGCTACGATTTCATCCGCGGCCCGTCGGGCACCCTCGGCGCCTATGTGGGCTATCGCGGCGCCTACGATAAGTTCCTGGGCTACGGCTGCTGGCAGGTCGCCGGCAATCCGGACGTCTGCGCCGACACGGCAACCGGCAAGCGGCCGGTGCAGCTGGTGCTCGGCGAGACCGCCTCCTGGCAGGGGGTGGCGCTCGGCCTCAACAGCCGGCTCGCCCTCGCCCCGCGCCTGCGGCTGGAGCTGGACGCGGCCTATCTGCCCTACGCCATCCGCACCGGCTACGACAATCACTGGTGGCGCGGCGACATCAACCCGCAGCCGGAGACCGGAAGCGGCTGGGGCACCCAGGCGCAGGCGGTCCTCACCTACGCCCTCACCGACCGGTTCGACGTGGGCATCGGCGCGCGGTACGAATTCCTTGCCACCACCACCGCCTCGACGCAGTTCACGACGCCCGTCCAGCGCTCGCCCGAGACCATCGCCAGCGAGCGCTACGGGGCGTTCGTGCAGGCCTCCTACCGCTTCGGCGACGTCGCGCCCGAGACCGAGCCGCGCACCGCCGCGGCGGTCAACGCGGCGGAGCCTGCGACCGACTGGACCGGCTTCTATGCCGGGGCGGCCCTCGGCTCGGGCAAGGGGCACACCACCTACGCCTCGCCCTTCGCGACCCCCGTCAACGGCGACGCGGTGAACCTCGGCGGGGCGCTGGCCGGCGGGCAGATCGGCGCCGACTACCAGTTCGGCGCCCTGGTGGCCGGGGCCGAGCTCTCCGGCGCCTGGGCCCGCATGGTGGGCACCAACACCTGCTTCGCCTCGGCGCCACCCCCGGCGGGGTTCAACTGCGGCACCGGCATCGAGGCGCTGGGTGCGCTGACGGCGCGGCTCGGCTACGCCTTCGGCCGGTCGCTCCTCTATGCCCGCGGCGGCGCCGCCTGGGCGCGGCAGAACGATGCCTT
This sequence comes from Xanthobacter pseudotagetidis, assembly GCF_043194795.2. NCBI lineage: Bacteria > Pseudomonadati > Pseudomonadota > Alphaproteobacteria > Hyphomicrobiales > Xanthobacteraceae > Xanthobacter > Xanthobacter pseudotagetidis. Next base: position 1,571,877 of record NZ_CM195534.1, read on the forward strand.
CAACACCCATCCGCCCCAACCCCGGCGCCTCACCGAAGTGGGCACCAACACGGGATGGACCGCGGGCGCCGGCATCGAATATGCGCTGCTGCCCGACCTCTCGGTGGGGCTCGAATACCGGCACTACGCGTTCGGCGCCGGCGACCGGTTCGTCGCCCCGGCGCCGCCTTCGCTCGCCGGCGTGAGCGTCGCGCCCGACACGCTGCGGCTCGACACCGTGGCGCTGACGCTGAACTATCGCTTCGGCACCGGCGGCGGGCGCTGAACCCGCCGGCGCGTGACGGGAACGGGGTGGCACCGATGGACGCGGATTTCTGGCACGCCCGGTGGACCGCCAACCAGATCGGCTTCCACGAAGGCAAGCCGAACGTTCATCTGGAGGCGCGCCTGGCGCGTCTCGGCCTTGCCGCCGATGGGCGCGTGTTCCTGCCTTTGTGCGGCAAGACGCGGGACATCGCCTGGCTGCTGGCGCGCGGCCTCCGGGTCGCCGGCGCGGAGCTGAGCCCGCTGGCGGTGGCGCAGCTGTTCGAGGAGCTGGGCGTCGCGCCGGAGATCTCCGCCGCCGGGCCGCTGGAGCTTCACCGCGCACCGGGCCTCGACGTCTTCGTCGGCGACATCTTCGCGCTTTCGGCGGACCGGCTCGGCCCGGTGGACGCGGTCTATGACCGGGCGGCGCTGGTGGCGCTGCCGCCATCCATGCGCCCGCCTTATGCCGCGCACCTCGCGGCCCTCGCCGCCCGCGCGCCGCAACTGCTCGTCTGCTTCACCTATGACCAGACGCAGGCGGAAGGGCCGCCCTTCTCGGTGGCCGCCGAGGAGGTCGAAGCGCTCTATGGCGCGGCCTACCGGCTGGAACGCCTCGACAACTGCCCGGTGCCCGGCGGGCTCAGGGGCAAGGTTCCGGCTAAGGAGAATGTCTGGCTGCTCGAACCCGCGTGACGGCCGGCCCGCGGCTCTAAAGCCGCGTCCAGACGGTCTTGAGGTCGGAATACTTCTCCAGCGCGTGCAACGACTTGTCGCGGCCGAAGCCGGACTGCTTCACGCCGCCGAACGGGGTGGTGATGTCGTCGGCGTCGAAGCAGTTCACGTAGACGACGCCGGCCTTGAAGCGCCGCGCCACCTTGTGGGCGGCGCCGAGGTCGCCGCTCCAGACCGAGGCGCCGAGGCCGTAGACGGTGCCGTTGGCGATCTCCACCGCCTCATCGAGCCCGTCGAAGCCGATCACCGAGAGCACCGGCCCGAAGATCTCCTGCTGCGCCAGCGACGAGGACGGCGCCACGTCGTCGAACACGGTGGGGGCGACGAAGGCACCACCGCTCTCCTCGCGCACCGCCGTGCCGCCCGCCACCAGCCGCGCGCCCTCCTTCAGGCCGCCGTCGATGGCCTTGAGGATGCGCTGCTGGTGCTCGCGGCTCACCACCGCGCCGGCTGGCGCGGCGGGATCCAGCGGATCGGCGGGCATCCAGCGCGGCGCCAGAGCGGCGATGCGCGCCACGAGGTCGGCGCGGATGCGGTTGTCCACCAGCAGCCGCGAGGCCGCCGTGCACATCTCGCCCTGATTGAAGAAGATGCCGCCGGCCACCGCTTCGGCGACCGCGTCCAGGTCCTTCACGTCGTGGGCCACCACGAAGGCGGTCTTGCCGCCCAGCTCCAGATAGACCCGCTTGAGGTTGCTGTCCGAGGCATAGCGCATGAAGTAGCGCCCGACCTCGGTGGAGCCGGTGAAGGCGATGGCGTCCACGTCCATGTGCAGGCCCAGCGCCTTGCCGGCCTCGGCGCCGAGGCCCGGCACCACGTTGAAGACGCCGTCCGGAATCCCGGCCTCCTGCGCCAGCTCCGCGAGGCGCAGCGCGGTGAGCGGGCTCTCCTCCGCCGGCTTGAGGACGACCGAATTGCCCATGGCCAGAGCGGGCGCCACCTTCCAGGCGGCCATGATCATGGGGAAGTTCCAGGGCACCACGGCGCCCACCACCCCGATCGGCTCGCGCAGGATAAGGGCGAGGTTCTCCAGCGTGGTGGGCGCCACCTCGCCATAGACCTTGTCGGCGCACTCGCCGTAATAGGCGAAGCAGTCGGCGGCGGCGCGCGCGTCGATGGCGCGGGCGTCCGAGATCGGCTTGCCCATGTTGAGGGTCTCGGTGAGCGCCAGCTCCTCGCGGTTGGCGCGGATCAATTCCGCGAAGCGCTGGAGGGTGCGCTTGCGGTCGAGCGGCCTGAGGCCCGACCAGCGCCGGTCCTCGAACGCCCGGCGCGCCGCCTTGACCGCCCGGTCCACGTCCTGCGCGTCGCAGGCGGCGACCTCGGCCAGCACCTTGCCGGTGGCCGGGTTCACGGCGGGGAAGGTGCGGCCCGAGACGGCCGGCGCGAAGGCGCCGTCGATGAAGGCCATGGTCCGGAAAGTGGGATGGAGCTCCGCCGCCCGTTCCGCCACCGCCATGATGAGACGCTCCTGAAGACCGAAGACCGCGCAGCCTCGCGCGGCGCACCGCAGGCCGTCAAGCATGCGACCGGGGCCGGCGGCATACCCGGCATCAGACGCAGCCAAGCCGGCCCCATCCCTCAATTGGAGGATGTGGAGCGGCCGCGTCCGTCCTAGCGTTGCGCATCCCGTGACGGGTTCGGCCGCCTCCGGCGCTGACGGTGCGGGCGCTGGCCCAGGCCGCGCTCCGGCTCTCACTGGGCGGGCGCGCGAGGGGGGAGCAATGGATCTCTGGTCGGGATGGGGCTTCGTCACCGCGGCGATCTTCGCCGTCTGCCTGCTTCTGGCGGTGGTCCTCGGGCCGGCGCTGGGCATCGAGGACAATCTGCGCGTGGCCTCCGGCCTGCTGGCGGGGTCGGTGGCCAACTGGGTCATCGGCCGCGGCTTCAACGATCCCGCGCGCGCCCGCGTCCGGATCGATCCCGTTACCGGCCTGCTTCGTGTCGAGGAGAACCGGCATGCGCTGCTGCTGGTGCCGATGCAATACTGGTCGCCGGTCGGCATCACGCTGATGATGGCGGTGCTGGTGTCCGGCGCGAATCCCAGCTAGAGCCCGGCGCCCCCCGGGCCGGCCAAGGCCGGCCGCGGGGACCCAGCGGCCGGCCGAGGGCCCGGGCGCGGCCGCTCAGGCCCAGCGCACGCCGACGATCTCGAACGAGCGCGCGCCCTTGGGGGTGACGACCTCGACCGAGGCGCCCTTCTTCTTGCCGATCAGCGCCCGCGCCATGGGGGAGGAGATGGAGATGCGGCCCGCCTTGGCGTCGGCCTCGCTGTCGCCGACGATCTGCCAGACCCGCTCTTCCTCGGTGTCCTCGTCCACCAGCGTCACGGTGGCGCCGAACTTCACCACGTCGCCGGAGAGCTTGGAGACGTCGATCACCTCGGCGCGCGAGAGCTTGTCCTCGAGCTCGGCGATGCGGCCCTCGTTGAGGGACTGCTGCTCCTTGGCGGCATGGTATTCCGCATTCTCGGAGAGGTCGCCATGGGCGCGCGCCTCCGAGATGGCGGTGATGATGCGCGGGCGCTCCACTTGCTGACGCTGCTTCAGCTCTTGTTCGAGGGCGGCATAGCCTGCCGCCGTCATGGGGATCTTCTCCATGGGTCCTTTCAAGACCTCCTGAACCTGTGGCCGCCTGCGGCCCGCCCATGCCGGGCGGTTCCGCTCGGCCCGCCGCGGCGGGCCGCCGCCTTGGCGCCGGACCGCCCGCCATGCCTCTGCGCCTCTCCAGGCCGCCCGGAGCCGTGCCCTAAGGGCAGTCCGCGCTCCGGCCGCGCCGGAGAGGCCCGGCACAGATGAAGGCGCGCGCGGACGGGTTTGAGCCCGCCCTCGCCCGCCGAAAAAGCCGACGGCTCACGCCACCGAGGCTTTGCCCCGCGCAGCGCGCCCGTCGGCGTCGAAATAGCCCTGCAGCGGCCGCACCTTGAGGTCTCCGCCCACATAGGCCTTGATCCCCTGCGCCGCCGCGACGGCACCGGACAGCGTGGTGTAATACGGCACTTTCTGCAAGAGGGCGGCCCGGCGCAGCGAGCGGCTGTCCGCCAGCGCCTGGGCGCCCTCGGTGGTATTGAACACCAATTGCACCTCGCCGTTCTTGATCGCGTCGACGATGTGCGGGCGGCCTTCCAGCACCTTGTTGATCTTCGAGGCGGGGACGCCGTGCTCCTCCAGGAAGCGCAGGGTCCCGGAGGTGGCGATCACCTTGAAGCCGAGGGATTGCAGCATCTTGATGGTGGGCAGGATGCGCGCCTTGTCCTCGTCGCGCACCGAGACGAACACGGTGCCGGACTTCGGCACCTTGGTGCCGCCGCCCAGCTGGCTCTTGGCGAAGGCGACGCCATAGTCGGTGTCGAGCCCCATCACCTCGCCGGTGGAGCGCATCTCCGGGCCGAGCACGGTATCGACGCCGGGGAAGCGGGCGAACGGGAACACCGCCTCCTTCACCGCGATATGGTCGATGCGCGCCGGCTCGAGGCCGAAGCTCGCGATCTTCTCGCCCGCCATCACCCGCGCGGCGATCTTGGCGATGGGGATGCCGATCACCTTGGCGACGAACGGCACCGTGCGCGAGGCCCGCGGGTTCACCTCCAGCACGTAGATGTCGTCGCCCTTGATGGCGTACTGCACGTTCATGAGCCCGCCGACGCCCAGCGCCAGCGCCATGGCCGCGGTCTGCTTCTCCAGCGCCGCGAGCATGTCCGGGGAGAGCGAGTGCGGCGGCAGCGAGCAGGCGCTGTCGCCGGAATGGATGCCCGCTTCCTCGATGTGCTCCATGATGCCGGCGACGAACACGTCCTTGCCGTCGCAGAGCGCATCCACGTCCACCTCGATGGCGTCCGAGAGATAGCGGTCGAACAGCAGCGGGTTCTTGCCCAGCACCGTGTTGATCTGGCCGGTCTTGTCGTTGGGGTAGCGCGCCTTCACCTCCTGCGGCACGAGGCCGGGAAGGGTCTCCAGCAGGTAGTCGCCGAGCTCGCGCTCCTCGCGGATGATCTGCATCGCCCGCCCGCCCAGCACGTAGGAGGGGCGCACCACCATGGGATAGCCGAGCTCGCCGGCGACGAGGCGCGCCTGCTCCACCGAATAGGCGATGCCGTTGGCCGGCTGGCGGATCTTCAGGCGCTCCAGCAGGGTCTTGAAGCGGTCGCGGTCCTCGGCGAGGTCGATGGCGTCGGGCGAGGTGCCGAGGATCGGCACGTCCGCGTCCTCCAGCGCCTTGGCGAGCTTCAGCGGCGTCTGGCCGCCGAACTGCACGATCACGCCCTTGAGCGTGCCGTTGGTCTTCTCGCGGTCGATCAGCTCCAGCACGTCCTCGGCGGTCAGCGGCTCGAAATAGAGCCGGTCGGAGGTGTCGTAGTCGGTGGAGACGGTCTCCGGATTGCAGTTGACCATGATCGCTTCATAGCCCGCATCCTTCAGCGCGAAGGCGGCGTGGCAGCAGCAATAGTCGAACTCGATGCCCTGGCCGATGCGGTTCGGCCCGCCGCCGAGGATGATGACCTTCTCCCGGTCCGAGGGCTGCGCCTCGTCGGCGAGGGCGCCGGCGAACGGGGTCTCGTAGGTGGAGTACATGTAGGCGGTGGGGGAGGCGAACTCGGCGGCGCAGGTGTCGATGCGCTTGTAGGCCGGGCGCACGCCGAGCGCCTGGCGCCGCGCCCGCACCTGGCCCTCGGAGAGGCCGGCGAGGGTGGCGAGGCGCGCGTCGGAGAAGCCCATGGCCTTCAGGCGCCGGAACTGGCCCTCGGTGCCCGGCAGGCCGAGCCGGCGCACCTTCTGCTCCATCTCGACGATGCCGCGGATCTCGGCCAGGAACCAGGGATCGATCTTGCAGGCGGCGTGGATCTGCTCGTCGGTGAGGCCGAGGCGCATGGCCTGGGCGACGTAGAGGATGCGGTCCGGCGTCGGCGTGCCGAGCGCGGCGCGGATGGCGTTCTTGTCGTCGCCCTGGCGCAGGCCCTCGATCTCGATGTCGTCGAGGCCGGAAAGGCCGGTCTCCAGCGAGCGCAGCGCCTTCTGCAGGCTCTCCTGGAAGGTGCGGCCGATGGCCATGGCCTCGCCCACCGACTTCATGGAGGTGGTGAGCACCGGGTCCGCGCCGGGGAACTTCTCGAACGCGAAGCGGGGGATCTTCGTCACCACGTAGTCGATGGTGGGCTCGAACGAGGCGGGCGTGGCGCCGCCGGTGATGTCGTTCTCGATCTCGTCCAGCGTGTAGCCGACCGCGAGGCGCGCCGCGACCTTGGCGATGGGGAAGCCGGTCGCCTTCGAGGCCAGCGCCGAGGAGCGCGACACGCGCGGGTTCATCTCGATGACGATGAGGCGGCCGTCCTCGGGATTGACCGCGAACTGGACGTTGGAGCCGCCGGTCTCCACCCCGATCTCGCGCAGCACCGCCAGCGAGGCGTCGCGCATGATCTGGTATTCCTTGTCGGTCAGCGTCAGCGCCGGGGCCACCGTGATCGAATCGCCGGTGTGCACCCCCATCGGGTCGATGTTCTCGATCGAGCAGATGATGATGCAGTTGTCCGCCTTGTCGCGGACCACTTCCATCTCATACTCCTTCCAGCCCAGCACGCTCTCCTCCACCAGCACCTCGTTGGTGGGGGAGGCGTCGATGCCGCGCTCGATGATCTCGATGAACTCGGCCTTGTTGTAGGCGATGCCGCCGCCGGTGCCGCCCATGGTGAAGGACGGGCGGATGATGGCCGGAAGGCCCACCTCCTCCAGCGCCTCCAGCGCCTGGGCGAGCGTCTTGATCTGCCGCGACTTGGGGGTCGAGAGGCCGATCTTGGTCATGGCCTCGCGGAACAGCTCGCGGTCCTCGGCCTTGTCGATGGCCTCGGCGGTGGCGCCGATCATCTCCACGTCGAACTTTTCGAGCGTGCCCATCTTCTTGAGCGACAGCGCGCAGTTGAGCGCGGTCTGCCCGCCCATGGTGGGCAGCAGGGCGAAGCCCTTGGAGCGGTCGCCGCGCTCCTTCTCGATGATCTTGGTGACGATCTCGGCGGTGATGGGCTCGATGTAGGTGGCGTCCGCCATGTCCGGGTCGGTCATGATGGTCGCGGGATTGGAGTTGACGAGGACGACCCGGTATCCCTCCTCCTTCAGCGCCTTCACCGCCTGCGTGCCGGAATAGTCGAACTCGCAGGCCTGGCCGATCACGATGGGACCGGCGCCGATGATGAGGATGGTTTCGATATCGGTGCGTTTCGGCATTTTTTCCCGGCGCTCGTTCCACGTTCACCCGGGCTGCGATGCTCCGTCCCGAAAACCGGCATGCGCTTTTCGGGGGGATCGCGCCTCGGGCGCAAAAAAAGGGCCGCGGGTCGCGCGCCCCTCATCGTTCAGCTCGATCTCCGCCATTGCGGGCGGCGCGTGCGGGCAGGGCGACGCTCCAGCGACGAAATATCCCTTGGCCCGGCACGCTGATGGGGCTTCCTTAGACCATAATTCCAGGTGACGGAAGTCGCCTTCCATTTCCCACCCGCCGGGAGCGGCCCCCGCATGGCATCCGTGGTCCACGATATGGTTCGGCGCTACCGGCCGCTGATCCGGCAGGTGATCGCCTTCGCCGGGGCGGGCGGGGCGGCGGCGGTGGGCCATTTCTCCACGCTGGCGGCGCTGGTGGAATTCGACCTCGCCGGCCCGGTGCGCGCCTCGGCGTGCGGGTTCCTGGTGGGCGGCGTGATCTCCTATGTGCTCAATCGCCGCTTCACCTTCAACGCCACGCGCTCGCACGTGGGGGCGGTGCCGCGCTTCATCGCCGTGGCGGGGGTCGCCTTCGTGCTGAACGCCTTCCTCATGGACCTGTTCGTGCACCGGCTGGGCCTGTTCTACCTGCTGGCGCAGGTGCTCACCACCGGCCTGGTGCTGATCTGGACCTTTTCCGCCTACCGCATCTGGGCCTTCCGCCACGCGCCGGAGGCGTGACGCGAAGCCCGCGCGGCGTTTGGGCGGCCCGCCGGGCGCCGGTCGCAGGCCCGGGCCGACGGCGCGATCCTCAGCGCAGCCGGAAGGCCTGGAACGCCATGCGGTTCTGGTTGTGGCCGATATTGGGGCGCACGCGGCTCGCCGGCAGCCGTGCCGTCTCCAGCAGGCGCAGCATCTCGTCCTCCTCGTAGAAGGTGAGGCCAAGCTCGGTGCGCAGCTTGCGGTAGGGCGAGACGGCGGTGCGGGCGAGGCCCACCAGCGCCGCCGGCAGGAAGCCTTCCTTGGTGGCGAACCGGAGCAGCGCCGTCACGTCCTTCACCATGCCCACATCCGGCGGAATGACATCCGCCAGCAGCAGGCTGCCGCCCTTCAGCAGCAGCCGCCGCCAGCCGGCCAGAAGGGCCGGCAGGTCGACCTTGGGGATATATTGCAGCACCGAGTTGACGACGATCAGGTTGAAGCTGCCGTCCGGCAGCGCCGCCACCTCCTCGGGAGAGAGCACCTCGATCTTCGGGTTGCCGGCATGGCGCGCCTTCAGCGCTTCGCGCACGGTGGGCGCGGCATCGCACAGCACGAGCGCGGCGCATCGCTCCGCGAGCCGGTCGGCCGCGAGCGCCTCGCCGCACCCGAAGTCGAGCACGCGGGCGTCCGGCGCCGGGACGAACCGGGCGAGATCAGCGGCGATGCGCAGATAATGCACCGCTTTGTGATGCCCGTTCACATAGACGGCATTCGCGCCGTCCCAGAAGGAGATCCAGCTTGCCATACGCGCGTCCTCGGTAGGCGGCTGCTTGTGGCACAGGACGGGGCGGACCTCACGCGAAAAGACAAGCTTGAGCTTGGCTGGTGAATGACGGCGATGGTGCGATGCCGCATGTGCATGCATTCGTTGCAAGTTAAGCATGGCATAAAAGGCGGCAGATTGCATGCAATCGCGTCATGCGGTTACCGCTCGGGAACCCTGCCGCCCCGCCTCTAATCCTTTGTCGCAAAGCAAAAATGGCGCTTCGCTGACTTTGGCACCCTTGTTGCAAACCTGAGGGCCAGCAACAAGGGAGAGGCCGATGGCGCCCAAAGTTCAGCTCCGCCTGAACGGCATCCGCAAGAGCTTTCCAGGCAAAGGCGAGCCGGTCAAAGTGCTCGACGGCCTGACGTTCGACATCCATGAACGGGACTTCGTCAGCATCATCGGCCCCTCGGGCTGCGGCAAGACAACTGTATTCAATGTGATCGCCGGCCTCGCCGAGCCGGACGAGGGCGTCCTGCTCTATCGCGGCCATGAGGTGGACAGCCTGCGCGGGCGCGTCGGCTACATGATGCAGAAGGACCTCCTGTTCCCCTGGCTCACGGTGCTGGACAACGTGCTGCTCGGGCTGGACGCCAAGGGCGTGAAGCCGGCGGAGGCGCGCGACACCGCGCGCGAGTACATCTCGACCTTCGGCCTCTCGGGCTTCGAGAACGCCTATCCCAAGATGCTCTCCGGCGGCATGCGCCAGCGCGCGGCGCTGATCCGGACCCTGGTGCAGGACCCGGACATCCTGCTGCTGGACGAGCCGTTCTCCGCGCTCGACTACCAGACGCGGCTCTATCTGGAGGCCGTGCTTCTGGAGGCGGTGGAGACCTTCAACAAGACCGTGATCCTCGTCACCCACGACATCGACGAGGCGGTGGCGCTGTCGAAGCGGGTGGTGGTCCTCAGCCATCGGCCGACCACCGTGAAGTCGGTGCACGACATCGAGCTGTCGGAGCGCTCGCCCATCGCCGCTCGCAGCGATCCTCGCTTCTCCGGCTACTTCCACACCCTTTGCGCCGAGCTCGATATCCAGACGAGGGCCACGGCATGAGCGACGTATCGGAGACCGCCATGACCAAGCCCGGCATCGCCCCGAGCTCCAAATCCGCCTCCGCAGGCAGCGTGCCCGCGCGGCGCAGGCGGCGGCGCAACGCGCTCGATTCCACGCTCGGGCGCTCGGCGCTCCAGATCGCGGCGGTGGTGGGCTTCTTCCTGCTGTGGGAACTGGCGGTGGACGTCGGCTGGGCCAACGCCTTCCTGGTCGGCAAGCCGAGCGGGATCATCTCCGTCCTGGTCTCCTCGATCGCCGACGGCTCGCTGTTCGTCGACACCGGCTACACGGTGTTCGAGGCCCTGCTCGGCTTCGCCTTCGGCACCGTCATCGGCTCGCTGATCGGCCTCGCGCTCTGGTACTCGGTGTTCGTCGCCCGCCTCACCGAGCCCTTCATCGCCGCCATCAACTCGGTGCCGAAGATCGCGCTCGCGCCGATCATCATCCTGTGGTTCGGCACCGGGCTGACCTCGAAGGTGGCGCTCGCGGTGTCGCTCACCGCCATCGTCGCGCTCATCACCGCCTACCAGGCCGCCAAGGACGCGGACAAGGACCTGCAGGCGCTGCTGTTCTCCATGGGCGCGGACAAGCACCGCATCTTCAAGCGGGTGATCGTGCCGTCCACGCTGCCGGCCATCATCGCCACCTTCCGCATCAATATCGGCTTCGCGCTGGTGGGCGCGGTGGTCGGCGAGTTCATCTCCTCCCAGCACGGCCTCGGCCACCTGATCTACACCGCCTCCAGCCTCTACGACCTCAACTCGGTCTGGGCCGGCCTGTTCGTGCTGATGCTGGTGGGCTTCGTCTTCTACCACATGGTCGAGCTCACCGAGCGCTGGCTGCTGCCCTGGAAGCAGGAACAGCACTCCACCCAGATCAACGTCTGAGCGCCCGATTTCCAACCGACCTCCCAACCCGACCGGAGATTGTCCATGTCCTTTGTGCGCAAACTGAAGATGGCGTCGCTCGCCGCGGCGCTCGCGCTGGCCGCCGGCACCGCGCCCGCGGCCGCGCAGAACAAGAAGGTGGTGCTCTCGCAGGCCTTCCAGTCGATGCTGTACCTGCCGCTCTACGTGGCGATCAACAAGGGGTACTTCACCGAGGAAGGCCTCGACCTCGTGAAGGAGACCGCCGGCTCGCCGACCGCCGCGCTCTCGGCGGTGATCTCGGGCAGCGCGCAGTTCTCGCTGCACGGGCCGGAATGGACCGCTATCGCCGCCGAGAAGGGCGCGCCGGTCTTCATCATGGCCAACGTGGTGAACGGCGCCGCCGTGTGGATCGCCGCCGCCCCGGACTTCAAGTACGAGAGCCCGAAGGACTTCAAGGGCCAGAAGGTCGTCACCGGACAGATGCCCACCACCAGCACCTCGCTCTTCATCAAGCTGCTCAAGGAGAACGGCCTGAGCGAGAAGGACGTGGACATGCTCCAGGTGCCGCTCGGCTCCGAGCCCGGCCCGCTCGCCGCCGGCCAGGCCAAGATCGGCGTCATGTACGAGCCGGGCCTCGAGCAGGTGGTGGGCCAGGGCATGAAGGTGATCGTCAGCTTCCCGAAGCTCTACGGGGCCTATGCCTTCTCCTCCATCACCGCCCGCAAGGACGTGGACCCCGACCTCGCCCAGCGGGTCGCCAACGGCCTGGAGAAGGCGATGCGCTTCATGCACGCCAACGAGGCCGAGACGGTGGCCATCGGCCAGAAGGAGTTCCCGAAGCTCGACGCGGCGCTGGTCGGCGCCGCGGTGAAGCGCATGCTGGCGGACGGCGTCTATCCCAAGAGCGTCGACATCACCCCCGCCGCGCTCAAGGTGGGCCTCGAGACCCAGATCGCGCTCGGCAACCTGAAGGCCCAGCCCGATTACGCCACCTTCGTCGGCAAGTCCTTCATCGACAAGGCGATGACCATCAAGTGACGCCGCGCGCGCCGGCGGGCCAGGTCCGCCGACGCCTGTTCTCAATCCAGCGCGCAAGGCCCGGGCCCATCGGTCCGGGCCTTGCTCCTTAAGCCGGACCCTCCGCGACCCATGACTGAGACATTCGCCCCGCTGGGGGTGCTCGAAACCGTGCGCGCCGTTGCCGCCGGCACCCTCGATCCGCGCTCAAGCGTCGCCGCCGCCGCCGCCCGTGCCCGCGCCTGCGAGCCGGCCGTGGGCGCCTTCACCCATCTCGCCGCGCTCGACGCCGCCGCCGATCCCGGGGCCGGGCCGCTCGCCGGGATCGCCGTGGCGGTGAAGGACCTGATCGACACCGCCGGCATGCCCACCACCTACGGCTCGGCCATCTTCGCCGACCATGTGCCGGCCGAGGACGCGGCGGTGGTGAAGCGCCTCAAGGCGCTCTCGGCGGTTCTGGTGGGCAAGACCGTGACCACCGAGTTCGCCTGGCGCCATCCCGCCGGCACCCGCAATCCCTGGAATGTCGGCCACACGCCCGGCGGCTCCTCGTCAGGCTCGGCCGCGGCGGTGGCGAGCGGCGCGGCGCACGTGGCGCTGGGCACCCAGACGCTGGGCTCGGTGCTGCGCCCGGCGGCCTATTGCGGCGTGGTGGGGCTGAAGGCCTCGTTCGGCGCCGTGCCGCGCGCCGGCGTCCATCCGCTCTCCCAGTCGCTCGACCATGTGGGCCTGTTCGCCCGCACGGTGGACGACGCGGCCCTGGTGCTGTCGCTGATCGCCGAGGGCGACGGGGGGCTTGCCTTTCCGCCCTTCGGCGTGCCGCCCGAAGGGCTCGCCCCGTTCCCGAAGCCGCGCATCGGCCTCCTCGCCGGGCCGGAATGGGAGCTGCTGGAGGCGCCGCAGCGCGAGGTGCTGCGCCAGGCCGCAGGCGTGTTCGCCGCCGCCGGCGCGCTGGTGGAGGAGATCGCCCTGCCGCCCGCCTTCCAGCGTCTCGGGGAGATCAGCGCCACCCTCTGCTCCGCCGAGGGGGCCTACAATCTCGGCCCGCTCACCGACCGCTTTCCGGACAAGGCGAGCGAGCGGGTGAAGGCGCTGGTGGAGGCGGGGAGGGCGGTGCCGGCGACCGCCTATGTCGCCGCCTGCCACGACCGGCTGGCGCTCCGGGCCACCCTGCCGGCCGCGCTCGCCGGCTTCGACGTGCTGCTCACCGCCCCGGCCTTCGGCGAGGCGCCGGAAGGCCTCGGCAACACCGGCGATCCGGCGCTGTGCGTGCCGTGGACGACGCTCGGCGTGCCGGCCGTCGCGCTGCCGGCGGGAACGGGTCCGAAGGGCCTGCCGCTCGGCATCCAGCTGGTGGCTCCGTTCGGCGAGGACCTGAAGCTGCTGCGGATCGCCAAGGCGTGCGAGCTTGCGCTCGGCCGCCCGGTCGCAGTCGCGCCGGCGGCCTGAAGAGGGGCGCAAGCAAAAGGGGCCGCGCGAGCGGCCCCTTCGCCGTGCGGGGGCCGCCTCAGAGCGCGCCGTTGGCGCGGGCGAAGAGGCTATCCTCGGCGCCGTCCGCCCCATGGGCCAGCGGAGCGGCCTCGATGTCGGCGGCGTCCTGGGAGAAGTGCGCCGGCTCGCGCGGCGAGCGGTCCACCTCCAGGTGGAACACGTCGAAGCGGTTGTAGTAGCCCACCACGTCGTGAAACTGCTTCGGCTCCACGCAGCGCTGGGTGTCGATGTCGGCGTAGATGATGCCCTCGTGGTCGGCGAGCACGTCGGACACCACCTCGCTGGTGGGGTCGAGCACCAGCGAGATGCCGCGCGGCGAGTTGTCGATGATCTCCAGGCTCGCCCGGTTCACCGAGCCGATGGCCTCGCGCATGGCGGCGTCCACGAAGCCGGAGGCGACGATGTTGAACACCTTGGCCTCGAAGGCGTGGGCGCCGGCGCGGATCTCGATGGCGCGCTTCAGGTCGTAGGCGCCGTCCTCGCTCGGCGGGCGGGTCGGCCAGATCGGCGGGTAGGAGGAGACGTGCACCTGCTCGCCCTGCGCCATCAGAGCGTAGCGGGCGAGCGGATTGGTGTTCTCGCCGCAGATCAGCATGCCGATGCGGCCGATCTCGGTCGGGCTCACGCGCAGGCCGCGCGCGTCGCCGTTCGCCCACACCAGCTTCTCGTAGAAGGTGGGCACGAGCTTGCGGTGGTGGTTCAGGATCGCCCCGTCCGGGCCGATCAGGATGTTGGAGTTCCAGATGCAGCCGACGCTCGCGTCCGTGCCCTCGGTGAAGCCGAGCGAGACGTGCACGCCGTGGCGGCGCGCCGCCATGCGGATGGAGCGGATGGCGGGATCGGAGAGCTTCTGCGCCTCGGCCACCAAGGCGCGGAAGAAGCCGTGATTGTAGATCGGCGCCTGCAGCGCCGCCCACACCGGGAAGCCGGGCAGGAAGGATTCGGGGAACGCGACCAGCGCGGCGCCCGCATGGGCGGCCTCGGCGATGAGGTCGCACGCCTTCTCGGCGGTCTTCTCGGAATCGAGGAACACCGACGAGGTGTGGCAGGCGGCGGCCTTGAAGCGCGGATAGGTGACGGTCATCTTTGGCCCGGTCTTTGGACGGCGCGCAGCGCGCGGTTTCCGCCCATTAGTGAGTGAGCCCGGATGCGCCGAGAACCGCGAATTTCCGCACATCCCCCTGCGCACTTCCCCGCGGCTGCTGCCCAATCGGCAGGCGGGCGCGGATTCTGGTGAAATGGACGGCAAGTGACGCGAATTTGGGCGTGCCTTTTTCGCAAACCCTTTTGCAGATTTTCGCGGTACCGCCGGGCCCATCCGGCGGCAACACTCGATCAACACAACAACCTGCCAGAGCCATGGATATCGTTATCGCACTGACCATCAACGGGCTGATCTGGGGACTGATCGTCGCGCTCATCGCGCTCGGCCTCTCCATCATCTTCGGCCTGCTGGACATCATCAATGTCGCCCATGGCGACTTCTTCATGGTCGGCACCGTGCTCGGCCTCGTCATCGCCGGGACGACGGGCTTCTGGATCGCCCTGGTGCTGGTGCCGCTGCTGGGCTTCGCGCTCGGGCTGGTGATCGAGCGCCTGGTGATCCGCCCGGCCATCAGCTCGGCCTCGCTCACCATCGTCATCACCTTCGGCCTGTCGATGATCCTCCAGGAGGCGGTGCGCATGACCCTCGGCCCGCAGCCGCGCCGCATGCCCGCCCCGGTGGAGGGCACCATCCATTTGTTCGGCATCGACTACGACGTCTACCGCCTGTTCGCGGCGCTGTTCGCGGCGCTCGCCATCGCCGGCTTCTTCGCCTTCCTGTCGCGCACCACGCTCGGCACCTGGATCCGCGCCGTGCGCCACGACCGCGAGACCGCCACCGCGCTCGGCATCCCGGTGACGCTGGTGTGCGCCTTCACCTTCGCGCTCGGCACCGCGCTGGCGCTGCTCGGCGGCGTCATCGCCGCGCCCATCACCACGGTGGACTTCAGGACCGGCATCGACATCCTGCCGGTCTGCTTCATGGCCGTGGTCATCGGCGGCCTCGGCAACCTCAAGGGCACGGTGGCCGCCGCGGTGCTGCTGGCGGTGATGGAGGGCGTCGTCTCCGCCTTCGCCGATCCCACCATGGCGCGCATCTCCTCTCTGGTGGTGATGAGCGTCGTGCTGCTGGCGCGTCCCCACGGCCTGTTCGCGGGGGCGACGCGATGAGGGCCGCCGGCATCGCCCTGGTCGTGGCGCTGGTCGCCGCGCTCGCCAGCCTGCCGCTGGTGCTGCCCGCCTTCGGCCTCACCTTCTGGGTGAACGTGGTGGCCGAGATCCTGATCTGGTCTCTGCTCGCCGCCAGCGTGAACCTGCTGTTCGGCTATGTGGGGCTGCTGTCGTTCGGCCAGGCGCTCTATTTCGGCTTCGGCATGTACGGCACCGCCATCGGCATCTCGATGCTGGGGCTCGGCCTGTGGCCGGCGCTGGCGCTGGGCATTCTCGCCTCCACCGGCATGGCGGCGGTGGCGGGAGCCTTCGCGGTGCGCCTCACCTGGCACTATTTCGCCATCATCACGGTGGTGTTCTCGCTGATCTTCTACTTCGTCGCCATGTCGCAGAAATGGCTCACCGGCGGCGACGACGGCCTGTCCTTCAGCGCGCCGCCGATCCTGGAGGCGGCGGGGCTGATGCTCACCGACCGCACCACGCAATACTACTTCATCTTCCTCGTCTGCCTCGCCTGCTACGCGCTGATGGCGCTGGTGGTGGCGAGCCCGCTCGGCCTGCGCTTCGCCGCCGTGCGGGAGAACGAGAAGCGCGCCCAGCTGATCGGCATCAACGTCTATGCCACGCGCTGGATCGCCTTCGTGCTGGCGGGCTTCATCGCCGGGGTGGGCGGAGCGCTCCTGGCGCTGTTCGGGCGCTACGCCTCGGCTTCCTACATGTTCTATCACGTCTCCGGCGAGGCGGTGGTGTGGGCCATCGTCGGCGGGGCGGGAACGCTGCTCGGCCCGCTGGTGGGCACGGCGCTGCTGATCATCTTCCGCGAGGTGGTCTCCGGCCTGTGGGAGAACTACCTGATGGCGGTGGGCGCCATCACCATCGCGGTGGTGATCTTCGCGCCCAAGGGGCTCGTCGGCTCGCTGACGGCGCTCGCCCGCCGCGGCGAAAGCGAGCAGCGCGAGCACCTGGAGAATCCCGGCATCCCCGTGACCGCCCGCGCGGAGGCCGAGTGATGGAAAACGTGCTCTCCATCCGCGGCCTCACCAAGCGCTTCGGCGGTCTTGCCGCCGTCGACGGCGTCGACCTCGACTTCCCCTATGGGGTGCTCAGCGCCGTGATCGGCCCCAACGGCGCCGGCAAGACGACGCTGTTCAACCTCATCACCGGCATGCTGCCGGCGGACGCGGGCCAGGTGGTGTTCGAGGGCGACGACATCGCCGGCATGAAGCCGCACCAGATCGTCTCGCGCGGCCTCTCGCGCACGCTGCAGATCAAGAGCGTGTTCACCGGCCTCACCGTCGCCGACAATCTCCGCGTCGCGGTGATGGCGCACGAGAAGATCGCCAGCCCCTTCCGCCCGGCGCTCGGCTTCGCCGGCGTCAATCGGCGCGTCGAGGAGCTGCTGGCCGAGACCGGCCTCGCCCGGCTCGCCAAGCGCGTCGCCGGCACGCTCTCCTACGGCGACGTGGCGCTGCTGGAGATCGCGCTCGCGCTCGCCAACAAGCCCAGGCTCCTGCTGCTGGACGAGCCCATCTGCGGCATGAGCCCGGCCGAGACCGAGACCACGGTCGCCCGCATCGTCGCGCTCGCGAAGACGACGCAGATCATCCTGATCGAGCACGACATGGAGGTGGTGTTCGCCATCGCCGAGCGCATCACCGTGATGGCGGCGGGCCGCGTGCTCGCGCGCGGCACGCCGAAGGAGATCGCCGCCAACAGCGACGTGCAGGACGCCTATCTCGGCGCGCCGGAGGACGCAGCATGAACGCCCCGCTCGCCCATCCCGTGGTCGGCAGCACCGTGCTCGACGTGAAGGGCCTTCAGGCCTCCATCGGCCGCGTGCCGGTGCTGCGCGGGGTCGACCTCAATGTCGGCGCCGGCGAGACCGTGGCGCTGCTTGGGCGCAACGGCGTCGGCAAGACCTCGACCCTCCGCGCCATCCTCGGCCTTCTCGCGCGGCGCGGCGGCTCGGTGGCGTTCCAGGGCGCCGACATCGGCCGCCTGCCGGCCTACAGGCTGTCCGGCCTCGGCATCGGCTACGTGCCCCAGGGGCGCGGCATCTTCCCGGTGCTGACCGTGGAGGAGAACCTGTTCCTCGGCCTCAGGTCGGCGCCCGATCCCGAACTGGTGGAGGACATCTACACACGGTTCCCGCGCCTCGCCGAGCGGCGCTTCCAGGCGGCGGGCACGCTCTCGGGCGGCGAGCAGCAGATCCTCGCCATCGGCCGCTGCCTGATGCGCAAGCCGAGCCTGATCCTGCTCGACGAGCCCACCGAGGGCATCATGCCGAAGCTCGTCGCCGAGATAAGGCGCGAGATCGCGGCCATCGCCAGGCGCGGCGTCGCCGTGCTGCTGGTGGAGCAGAACGTGCGCACGGCGCTCGCGCTCGCCTCGCGCATCTATCTCATGGAGCGCGGGCAGGTGGTGCACGAGGCCACCAGCCAGGAGCTCACCACCGATCCCTCGACGATCCACCGCTATCTCGGCGTGGCGCTCTAGAGCACGCGCCGATCAGCCTGCACCGCAGGCTGATCGGACCACGCGTTCTCCATCAATAGTTTAGAGGGCGATTCACCGATCAAATTGCTTCAATTTGATCGGATCGCGCTCTGAGCGGATCCAATAACCGGAGTGGACCAGATGACCGACGGCAAGGCGAAGTTTCCCGAACTCTCCGCGTCCCCCGCGCCCGAGGCGTCCGGCCTCTCGCGGCGCAGCTTCCTCGGCCATGCGCTCGCCGGCGGCGTCGCCGCGGGCACCTCCTATCTCGGCCTGACGAAGGACCTCTACGCGCAGGCCGGCGGGCCGATCTATATCGGCAACCACTGCGAGCTCACCGGCGGCTTCTCCTCGTGGGGCTACTGGCACGACAAGGCGGCGAAGGCGGCCGTCAAGCTCGTGAACGAGGGTGGCGGCATCGCCGGCCGCAAGGTGGAGCTGCTCACCGAGGACACCGAATCCAACCCGGCGGTGGGCGCGCGCAAGCTGCGCGCGCTGATCGAGCGCGGCGGCGCGAACTTCGTGGTCGGCTCGGTGCATTCGGGCGTGATGCTGGCCTCCATCCCGGTCGCGACCGAGCTGAAGACGGTCTATTTCTCCGCCGGCGAGGCCACCGAGGCCACCGGCTCCAAGGGCACGCGCTACTCGTTCCGCACCGGCACCGACACCTACGGCCTCGCCGCCGCCGGCGCGCCGTGGGCGTTCGAGAATCTGGGCAAGACCTGGACCATCATCTCGCCCGATTATGCCTGGGGCCACAGCCACTACCAGGAGCACAAGGCGGTGATCGAGAAGCTGGGCGGCAAGGTCCACCCGCCGATCTTCGTGCCGCTCGACGCCAAGGACCTGGTGCCCTACCTCGCCAAGATCCCGCAGGACACGGAGGTGCTGTTCTCGGTGTTCTTCGGCGCCCAGTCGGTGGCCTTTTACACCCAGGCCAAGTCCATGGGCCTGGAGAAGACCATGCGCATGTACTCCATCTGCGGCACCATGGAGGCGATCGCCCCGGCCGATCTTCAGGGCGCGGGCGAGGGGGTCTACCTGGTCGAGAACTTCCCGCGCATGCTGAAGTTCAAGAACGACGAATTCCACAAGAAGCACAACGAGGTGATGGAGATCGACGACGTCGACGCGCGCGAGAAGACCTCCTCGCGGGTGATGGCCAAGAGCCACGCCTGGCAGTCATGGGAGAACGTGTTCGCGCTCAAGGAGGCGATCGAGAAGAGCGGCTGGAAGACCAAGAAGGACGACCTCCTGGTCATCGAGGCGCTGGAGGGCCTGGAGATGGCCAACTCGCTCGGCCATCCGCAGGGCGCCAAGCTCCTGCGCAAGGAGGACCACTCCGGCATCATCGACTGCTACATCTCGCGCGTCACCGACAACAAGCTCGAGGTGCAGAAGAAGGTGACGCGCGAGGAGCTGGGCAAGATGATGCCGCCGCGCGTCGACCTCTCCAAGATGCCGGCCTGAGCGCCGAACGCCCGCATCACCCGGGGTGCGCCGGCGGGTCGCGGCGCGCAGGGGCGCACGCGGAGGAGGCGCATCAGGGCACAAAAAAGCCGCCGGCGTCAGCCGGCGGCGTTTTGTTTTGACCCGAAGGATCTTTGACCCGAAGGATCTCGGCCCGGAAGGGGCGCCGGTCACTCGGCGGCGGCGGGGGCCTTCGCCTTCTTGCCCTTGGCGGCGTCCGCGCGGGTGTCCTGGCGCTCGGCGATGCGGGCCGACTTGCCGCGGCGGTCGCGCAGGTAATAGAGCTTGGCGCGGCGCACCTTGCCCCGGCGGACCACCTTGATGCTGTCGATCAGCGGCGAGTAGACCGGGAACACGCGCTCCACGCCCTCGCCATAGGAAATCTTGCGGACCGTGAAGCTCTCGTTGAGCCCGCCGCCCGAGCGCGCGATCACCACGCCCTCATAGGCCTGCACGCGGGTGCGGTCGCCTTCGACCACCTTCACGTTCACGATCACGGTGTCACCCGGTTGGAACTCCGGAATGGCACGCTTCTCGGCGAGCCGGGTCGCCTGCTCTTGCTCGAGCGTCTCGATGATGTTCATGTCGCCAACCTCTAGCGGCCCTGGGCAAGCCCCGGCGCCACGTCGTGTCGTTTTAAGTTAAGGGACGCGGCTTCATATCGGAGAAAGGGGCGCCTGTCATTCCCTTTCCGTCGCCTGTTTGTCACAGGGCGGGGAGGGCTCCAGCAGGTCCGGCCGGCGCGCGCGCGTCGCCGCCTCGGCCTCGGCGCGGCGCCAGCGGGCGATGCGGGCGTGGTCGCCCGAGGTCAGCACCTGCGGGATGGTCAGCCCCTCGAAGTCCTGCGGCCGGGTGTACTGGGGGTATTCCAGCAATCCGGCGGAGAAGCTCTCGTCCTCGCCGCTCTCGGCCTTGCCCATGACGCCGGGAATGAGGCGCACGCAGGCGTCGAGCAGCAGCAGCGCCGCCGCCTCGCCGCCCGAGAGCACCACGTCGCCGACGCACACCTCCTCCAGGCCGCGCGCGGCGACGATGCGCTCGTCGACGCCCTCGAACCGGCCGCAGACGATCACCGCGCCCGGCCCCGCCGCGAGGTCGCGCACCCGCGCTTGCGTGAGCGGGCGGCCGCGCGGGGTCATGAGCAGGCGCGGGCGGGGATCGCCGGCGGGAGAGACCGCGTCGATGGCGCGGGCGAGCACGTCGGCGCGCATCACCATGCCGGGGCCGCCGCCGGCGGGGGTGTCGTCCACCGAGCGGTGCCGGTCGCGGGCGAAGTCGCGGATCTGCGCCGCCTCCAGCGCCCACAGCCCGGCGCCGAGCGCGCGTCCCGCCAGCGCGTGGCCGAGCGGCCCGGGGAACATCTCGGGATAGAGCGTCAGCACGCTGGCGCGGAAGGGTGGGGCGGCGGTCATGGCAGTGTGATGGGCGCGGGCGGCGGCGGCGTCAAACGGAAGGTCAGGCGCCGTCGTCCGGGGCGCCGTCCTCGTCCCCGCCCGCGGGCAGGAAGGCGGGATCGACCACGACCCGCCGCGCCGTCACGTCCACCGCTGGCACGGCCGCCTTGGTGAAGGGCACCATCGCCGTCTTGCCGCCGGCCGCGGGGGCGAATTCGAGGATGTCGCCGGCGCCGAAATCGTGCAGCGCCACCACCGTGCCGAGCGCGTTGCCGTCGGGGTCGGTGACCGGCAGGCCGATGAGATCCGCGTGGTAGAAGGTATCCTCGTCCTCTGCCGGCGGGAGGCGGTCGCGCGCCACATAGAGCTCGGTCTGGGTCAGGGCCTCGGCGGCGGTGCGGTCGTCGACGCCGGCGAGGCGGGCGACGAAATGGTCCTTGCCGGGCCGGAGCGAGACGATGCGGAAGCTGCGCCGGCCCGCTTTGTCGGTGAGCGGCTGATAGTCGAGCACCGCCATGGGGTCCTGCGTGAACGGGAACAGGCGCACCTCGCCCCTCACCCCGTGGGGGGCGCCGATGCGGGCGACGAGGATGCGGTCGGTCATGGGCGGCCTTTCACGGCGCGGCCCCGCGCGCCGGGCCGCCCTCATAGCCTTGCCGCGCGCGGAAGGGAAGGCGAGGGGCGCGAGCGGCGGGGCGCCGGACCCTCCCCCACAAGGGGAGAAGGGCCGTTGCGGGAAGGGGAGGGGCGCTGCGGCACAGCTGGCGCTTGCCGGGCGCGAGGCGGTGGGGCAGTGTCCCGGCCATGTCGAGCCATTCGCCCCAGCCCATCGTCCTCGACCCGGACAAGGTCGAGCGCGTCCTCGGCCGCATCGCCGCGCGCATCGGCGCGCGCCATGTCCTGCGCGCGGCGGGCGATCTCGCGCCCCACCTCGTGGAGGGGCGCGGCCTGTTCCAGGGCGCGACGCCCGCCGTGCTGCGGCCCGGCAGCGCCGAGGAGGTGGCGCTCGTCGTCGCCGAATGCGCGGCCGCGGGCCTGCCGTTCGTGCCGCAGGGCGGCAATACCGGCCTCGTGGGCGGGCAGGTGCCGTTCGGCGCGCTGCTGATCTCGCTCTCGCGCCTCGACCGCATCCGCGACCTCGACCCCACCGACCTCACGGTGACCGCCGAGGCCGGCGTCACCCTCGCCAAGGTGCAGGAGGCGGCGCGCGAGCACGGCTGCCTGTTCCCGCTCTCCATCGCCGCGGAGGGCTCGTGCCAGATCGGCGGCAACCTCTCCACCAATGCCGGCGGCACCGCGGTGCTGCGCTACGGCAACATGCGCGAGCTGGCGCTGGGCCTCGAAGTGGTGCTGCCGGACGGGCGGCTGTGGAACGGCCTCTCGCGCCTGCGCAAGGACAATACCGGCTACGACCTCAAGGACCTGTTCATCGGCGCCGAGGGCACGCTCGGCATCATCACCGCCGCCGTGCTGCGCCTGTTCCCGGCGCCGCGCCAGCGCGCCACGGCGCTGGTGGGCCTGGAGAGCCCCCACGCCGCGCTCGCGCTGTTCCGCCGCCTGCGCGCGGTGGCGGGCGACGCGCTGACCGGCTTCGAGATCATGCCGCGCTTCGGCCTGGAGACGGTGCTGAAGCACATGCCGGGCACGGTGCGCGCGCTCCAGGGCGACCATGCCTTCTACGTGCTGGCCGAGCTCACCTCCACGCGCCACGAGGACGACCTTGCCGCCATGGTGCTCGCCGTGCTCGCCGACGCCTTCGAGGCGGCCGAGGTCGAGGACGCGGTGATCGCGGCGAGCGAGGCCCAGGCGGCGGCGCTGTGGCGTCTGCGCGAGGACCTGTCCGACGCGCAGAAGTTCGAGGGCGGCTCCATCAAGCACGACGTGTCGGTGCCGGTGTCGAAGGTGGCGGACTTCATCGTCGAGGCGACGCGCCGCTGCGAGGCGCACATGCCGGGCCTCAGGGTCTGCGCCTTCGGCCACATGGGCGACGGCAACGTGCACTTCAACCTGAGCCAGCCGGTCGGCATGGACAAGGCGGCCTTCATCGACACCTGGGAGGACTTCAACCGCATCGTCCACGATCTGGTGGCGTCGCTCTCCGGCTCGATCTCCGCCGAGCACGGCATCGGCCTCCTGAAGAAGGAGGAGCTGACCCTCTACAAGGACAAGGTGGCGCTGGAGCTGATGGCGGCGGTGAAGGCGGCGCTCGACCCCAAGGGCCTCGCCAATCCCGGCAAGGTGCTGCTCGGGCGGTAGCGGAGGCTCCCGTCCGGCCCAGGCTTCCGTTTCCGTCATGGCCGGGCTTGTCCCGGCCATCCACGCCTTGCGGCGTGGCGCAGAGATCCGGAAGGTGATGCAGGCGGCACGGCGTGGATGCCCGGCACAGGGCGGGGCATGACGGCGTTGGGGCGCCGGACGGCTTGCGCCAACCCTGCCGGCGCGGCGCTCCCGGCGCAATTCTTGCTCAGCGCTCCGGCGCCTCGATGGTCAGCGGGTCGGGCTCGGCGGGCCGGGGCAGCGGGACCGCGTCGGGCCGCCGGCGCACGGCGAACGCGGTGAGCACGGCGACGGCGAGCGCCAGCGCGCCGACGGTCAGCACCAGCGAGGGCCGGTGGTGGTCGAGGGCGAGGCCGAAGAAGATGGGCGCCACCAGCGCGCCGATGTCGTAGCCCGAATAGACCACGCCGAACACCTTGCCCGTGGCGCCGGCCGGCGCGGCGCTGCGCACCAGCACGTCGCGCGAGGGCGTGGTGAGGCCGAGGCACACGCCCGCCACGGCGATCAGCGCCACCGTCACCGCCGGCGCCGCGGTGAGCCAGGCCGCGATCAGCCCGAACACGGCACCGACCGCGAGGCCGCCCATGGCGATCACGTGGTGGGCGCTGGTGCGGTCGGCCACCACGCCGCCGGCGGCGACGCCCGCGGCATTGCCGAGCTGGTAGAGCGCGGCGGCGAGCGTCGCGAGCGCGAGGCTCGCGCCATAGCCCTGCTGGAGCGCCGGGATGGAGAAGCTCTGGAACGCGGACAGCGACACCGCGGTGAGCACGAAATAGAGGAACGCCATCAGCACCACCGGCATGGCGAGCACCTGGAGGAAGCTCGGCGCGCGCAGGGCGCCGGCTTGGCCGCCGGCGTGATGCGCCTGCGGCTCCACCTTCAGGGCCGAGCGCCAGGCGATGAGGCCGAGGCCGAACACCACCACGAGGCCGCCCATGGCCAGCAGCGCCGTGCGCCAGCCGTAGGTGGTGCCGAGGGCGGCGGAGGCGAGCGGGGAGGCGGCGAAGCCGAGATTGCCGGCGATGACGTGGGCGGCGAAGGCGCGTCCGAGCCGCACATGGGCGACCCGGTGGCTGAGGATCGACAGGTCCGCCGGGTGATAGACGGAATTGCCGAGGCCGGCGAGGGCGGCGAGCGGCAGCAGCGCCTCGTAGCGCGGCGCAAGGCCCATGGCGGCGGTGGCGGTGCCCTGGAGGATCATGCCGCACAAAAGCAGCCGGTCGGCGCCGAAGCGGTCGACGAGGATGCCGGCCACCACCTGGCCGACGCCCGAGAACAGATAGAAGACGGACAGGACGAGGCCGAGCTCGGTGAAGGACACGCCGAGGTCGTCGCGCATGAGGATGAAGAGGGGCGCGACGGCGAGCTGGAGAAAGTGGCTCGAGAAATGGGCGATGCCCACCGCGCCGATGGTCGACGTCTCGCTGGCCGGCCATTCGGCCGCGCGCAATTCCATGGACACGACTCTTCCTCCCGTCCGGTGGCCGGCTTTGCGCCGGGGCCGGTGCGGCTCGCGCCGTCCGGCCGGATCTTTCCCCTCTTCCGGTTCTTCCGTCGGGCAAGGTTGGCCCCTCGCCTCGAACGGTCCTCTACCGCGGACGGTCCCTCACCGTGGCCGTCTCGGTCCCTGCCCGCCCGAATAGCGCAGGGTCAGGCAGGTGATGTCGTCCGCCTGGGGCGCGCCGCGCTCGAACACGTGCACGGAGGCCAGCACGCGCTCGGACAGGTCGTGCACCGACCAGTCGCTCGCCCCGCTCTTCAATAGCGTCTCCAGACGCTCCTCGCCATAGGGCTGCTCGTCGATGTCGAACGCCTCGTTCACGCCGTCGGTATAGAGGAACAGCGTGTCGCCCGGCGCGAGCTGCAGCTCGCCTTCCGCGAACACGAAGCCTTCCAGCACCGCCACCGCCATGCCCCGGGTGCTCGGCACGGTCGTCACCTCGCCCGCCCGGGTGATATGGTAGGGCAGGTTGTGGCCGGCATTGACGTAGCTCAACCGGCCGGTGGTGAGGTCGAGCACGCCGTAGAACAGCGTCACGAACAGCATCTGCTCGTTCTCGGCGGCGAGCAGGTCGTTGAGCCGGCGGATGCTGGAGGCGGGCGAGCGCTCGAACAGCGCCGTGGACCGCAGCAGCGTGCGCGAGATGGCCATGAACAGCGCCGCCGGCACGCCCTTGCCCGAGACGTCCGCCACCACGAAGCCGAGCGTGGTCTCGTCGATCATGAAATAGTCGTAGAAGTCGCCGCCCACCTCGCGCGCCGGCGTCATCTGCCCGTGCACGGCGACCCGGGCGTCGGGCGGGAATTCCTTGGGCAGGATGGCGAGCTGCACCTGGCGGGCGATCTCCAGCTCCTGCTGCAGGCCGGCGAGCTTGGTCTTGGTGACCAGGGCCTCGCGCAGCTCCACCACCATGGACGACAGGCGCGTGTGCTGCTCGACGATGCGGCGCGAGAGGTCGTGCAGCACCCGCGCGACGCGCTTGAGCTCGTCCTCCTCCGCCACCTCGGCCCCGCGCGCCAGCAGCGCCAGCACCTCCTCGCGGTCGGTGGGGTCGATGGCGTCCGCGAGCGCTTTCAGCTCGGTGGAGATGAGCGCCTCCTGGCGGCGGCGCACCCGGTCGCGCTGGCGCCGCGCCTCGGCGAGCGCCTGGACGTTGCCGCGCAGCGCCACCACCGCCGTGGCGATGCGGCCGATCTCGTCGCGGCCGGCGTGGTCCACGGTGACGGAGGTATCGCCGCGCGCCAGCGCCTGCAGCACGTCGATGGCGGATTCCAGCGGGCGGAAGGAGTACCACAGGAACATGTTGAGCCCGATCACGCCCAGCAGCACGAGGCCGATCGCGCCGGCGATGGCGGCGCTGCGGATCAGGCTCGTGGCCTCGAGCGTGGCGGTGGCGTCGACGAAGCTCACCAGCGCGCCGAGCGCGGAACCCGACAGGTCCTGGACCGGGATGCCGGTGACGGCATAGGTCTTCTCGCCCACCGTGACCTGCTCGGCGAACGCGCGGCGCGGCGTGAAGCTGAGGTCGGCGCGCTCCCAGAGGGCCGGGTCGGTGCTGGCCGCCACCCGGCCGCGCAGGGTGACCAGCGTGGTCTCGGCATTGATGCCGCGGGCGAACCGCTCCATGCCAAGGCCGGCATTGCGGCCGAGCACCAGCACGGCGAGGCCCTTGCCGGCGAGGGTCACGGTGCGGGTGGCGAGCACGACGATCTGCCGCGCCGCGACCTGGCGCATCCCGCCCAGCGCCTCGCCGCGCAGGGCGCGGTCCAGGCTGCCGGCGTCCAGCACCGAGCGCGCGCCGGCGCCGCTGCCGCTGTAGATCACCTCCCGGTCGGCGCCCACGACCTCGAAATAGGTGTCGTCGTCCTCCACGTCGACGCCGGCATCCTTGAGCGCGGTGCCGATGCCCGCGCGGTCGGCGAAGCCGAGCGTGAGGCGGAAGGAGGGCGAGGCGTCCACCCGGTCGAGCACCCGGCCGAGGCTCGCCACCTGGAAGGCGATGATCTCGCGCCAGAGCACGGTCTGGCCGGCGATGGCGAGCTCGCCTTCGCGGTCCTGGGCGACGCGGTCGCGGAGCACGGTGGCGCTCCACATGGCGAGCATCAGCGCCACGAAGCCGGCGGCGACGATGAGCGTGATGCGGGTGCGCAGCAGCATCAGGAGCTCCGTGCCTTGTCGGCCGCCGGCCGCGCCACGACCTCCCGCCGGATGCGCTCCACGTCCGGCCGCAGCGCGCCGTCGAAGTCCACCGCGAGCAGCTCCTCGGCATAGGCCTCGAGCGCGGCGCGGCGCTCGCTGACGCGGCGGTTGCCCTGGATCAGCGCGCTCAGGGCGCGGCCGACGGCGCCGCGGCCCAGGCGGCCGGTCCGCCGGTGGTCGAGCGGCGCCGGGTCGAAATCCTCCTGCGCCGTGCGCGCGAGGCCGGCGGCGACGCGGGCCATGTCGGCGTCGAGGTGGGAGCCGGCGAGAACCGCCGCGAGGATCGCGAACGCCAGCGCGGTCACGAGCACCGCCAGCATGGAGCGCAGCCGGAACCGCTCGGAGGAGGAGATGAGCGCCGCCGGATTGGTGCTCACCTCCACCGCCGCCACCTGGAGGCCGTCCACGGTCACCGGCGCGCTGGTCTGGTCGGTGCCGGGCTCGTCGCCCACGGCGCTGCGGATCTCGCGCCCGTCGGGCCCGCGCAGCACGATCTGGGCGATGCCGGGCGTGCCGGCGAGCGTGTCGGCGAGATAGGCGTCGACGCCGGGGATGAGCTTCAGCGGCACGTTGAAGCGGGCGGCGCGCTCGAACTGCTGGGCGAGGGTGCGGGCGACCGAGGTGCCGATCACCAGCGCGTCGCGCCGGGCGCTGTCCTCCACCCGTGCCCGGAAGCCGTTGGTCAGCAGCAGGCTGGCGCCGCCGCCCACCACCAGGGTGATGAAGAACACGAACAGCCCGGTCAGGAGGCGCGCCCGTCCGGGACGCAGAGGCTCAGCCCGCATCGTCGAGCGCTCCGAGCTGCTGCAGGCCGCGGTCGATGCGTGCCTCGGCGGCGGTCCAGCCGGCGCGCGCCTGGCCGGCGAGGCGCGCCAGGTCGCCGTCGTCGGGGCCGGCGACCTCGATGCCGCCGAGGATCTGCGCCACGCGGTCGAACGGACGGGTGATCAGATAGGCGAACACCAGCGCCGCCCCCGCCGCCAGCAGCGCTGCGATGAAAGCCAGCGGCGCCGCCCGCAGGATCAGGTCGACGGCGAGGCGGTCGATGCGGTTGAGGTGCGATTCGTCCGAGACCGTGACGGCGATGCCGCCGGCGACGCCGAGGTCGTTCTCGAAATGGCTGCCGAACACGGTCTCGCCGCGCTCCGTCGTCTGCCAGATGCCGGGGACCGAGAGCCGGCGCACCCAGTCGCCGGCGACCGTCTCGCCGGCGACGCTGACATCGGTGGAATAGACCGCCCGTCCGGAGGGGTTGAACACCTCGATGGCGAGGATCGAGGGGTCGCCGGCCTTCTCGCGCTCGATGCGGTTCTGCAGGGTGGCGATCTGGTCGAGCGAGAGGCCGATGGACAGGCTTGCTTCCGCGTTCTGCTTGATGGCCGCGAGCAGGTTGGCGACGCGGGCGCGCTCGATCTCCTGGCTCACGCGCTCGCTCGCCCCGAAGGCGATGACGGCGGTGGCGACAACGGCAGCCACCACCGAGGCCGCCAGAAGCAGCGCGAGTCGGCTAACAAAAGTCATGGGCGAAGCTTCGACAATGGGACGGGGCGGACGTTACCCGCGCCGTCTCCTTCAAACCAGACCAAATTGCCGTTTCGGGCAAAAATCGCCCTTTTCCTTCGGCGCGCTTTTCACGGCGCGGATTGCCTGACATTGTGGCGCCTCTCCCGCTCCAACGGTCGACACCATGACGCGGACCACATTGTGGCTCATCGCCCTGTTCGCCCTGATCGCCGCCGCGTGCGTCGCCTTCGGCGCCTATTTCTCCTACGTCACCCTGCTCAACGCCCATCGCAGCGCCATCGAGGCGCGCTTCGCCATCACCGCGGACCGCCTCGCCGCGACCGGAGAGCGGGCCAGCTCGCTGGGCATCGCCCTGCCGGCGCAGACCACCTTCGCCGGGCTGCTGCGCCGGGAGGCGGAGCTGGAGCCGTCGATCGCCTCCATCGACGTGGTGGACGAGCGCGGCGTGGTGCTGTTCAGCAGCGACCCGGGACGCGTCGGGCGCGCCGATCCCAAGGTCCGCCACGCGGTGTCGCGGCGAATCACCAGCGACATCGGCACCACCATCGGCGAGGTCGAGCTGCGCTACGATCCCACGGCGCTCGCCGCCGGCTCCGCCGCCCTCGCCGACGACCTCACGGTGATCGCCATTCCCACCCTCGCCGTGGCGTGCCTCGCCACCATCCTCGTCGGCCTGCTCCTGGCCTTGGGCCTGCGCCGCTCGGCGCTGCGGGCGGCCGAGCCCGCCTCCTGGCCGCCGGCGGCGCGCAGCGCGTTCGACACCGTCACCGAGGTCCATGCCCGCGCCGCGGCCGGCGGCGCCGGCTCCCTGACGCCGGAGACGCGGCCATGATCGGGTTCCGTGCCGGCATCTCCATCGCCATCGCCCTGGTGCTGTGCGTCGCCCTGGCGGTGATCGGCTGGGGCGCGCGCAGCGCCGCCGAGCGCACCATCGTCCCGGAGATCCTCGCCAAGGCCGAATCGGTGGGGCGCTCCGCCGCAAGCCTCATCGAGGTGGCCCACGGCGCCGGCATCCCCCTGGAGCGGATGGTGGGCGTGCGCGCCTATTTCGCCGACCTGCGCAAGGCCAACCGGGAGTTCGTCCTCATCCGCCTGAGCGCGCCGGACGGGCGCGAGCTCGCCCGCGCGGGGGATGCGGCCGGCATGGCGGACGCGCCGGTGGTCCACACCGCCGTGACCACCCGCGCCGGCGTGCCGATCGCCGACATCGCCGTCACCGTCGATCCCGGCGTCATCTCCCAGGAGGTCGGCGGGGTGCTGATCGACGTCGCCTTCATCGGCATCGTCTCGCTCCTGATCGCGCTGGAGCTGGTGGCGCTGGTCATCGGCACCAGCGGCATCGCCGCGCTGGCGGCGCTGGAGGAGCGGCTCCGCGCCCTCGCCAAGGGACGCCTCGCGCTGCACGAGACCGGCACCGAGAGCCGGGCGCGCGACCTCGTCGCCCCCATCGACCAGCAGATGAGCCGGCTTGCCGAGCGCCACGCCGCGGCCCGCGCCGCCGCCGAGCGCGCGGGGGATGCGGAGGCGCTCGCCCAGCTCGAGCAGATCTCCCGCCGCACCGGCCTCGGCGCGGTGACGACGCCGGAATGCCAGGCCGCCGTCGCGGTGCGCCCGGCGCTGTTCCTCTTCATGCTGGCCGAGGAGCTGACGCGCCCGTTCCTGCCGCGCTTCGCCCAGGCCCTGGCGCCGGCGGGCGGCGGCATCGGTCCCGACATGGCGGCCAGCCTGCCCATCGTCGCCTTCATGGCGGTGGTGGCGCTGTGCCAGATCCCGTTCGCGGCGCTGTCCGAGCGCATGGGCCGCCGGCCCGGCTTCCTCATCGGCGCGCTGCTCGCCGCTTCCGGCTACGCGCTGTCCGCCTCCACCGGCGACTACATGATGTTCCTCGCCGCCCGGGTGACGACGGCGGTAGGCTACGCGCTGGTCTTCGTCTCGGCCCAGGGCCATGTGGTCGACCATTCGGTGGGCAACGCGCGCACCACGGCGCTCGCCGTGTTCGTGCGCGCCATCATGGTGGCGAGCCTGTGCGGACCGCCCATCGGCGGCGTCGTCGCCGATCGTCTCGGGCCCCAGGCGGCCTTCCTGCTCGCCGCCGGCCTCGCCATCGTCGCGCTGGGCGTCGCCGCCCTCACGCTGCCCGCGGTGCGGCAGGCCGCGAAGGGCGCGGGCCTCGCCTGGAGCGACCTGAGGGACGCCGCGCGGGCGCCGCGCCTGATGGCGCTGCTGGTGGGCTGCGCCTTCCCGGCCAAGCTGCTGCTCGCCGCCCTGTGCTTCCTCCTGGTGCCGCTCCAGCTGCAGGCGCTGGGCTATTCGTCTGCCGCCATCGGCCGGTTCCAGATGATCTATCCCCTCCTGATGGTCATGCTGGTGCCGGTGTTCGCGGCGATGGCGGACCACACGTCGGCGCGGGCCAGCTTCGTGGTTCTGGGCGGCGTGGTGGCAGGGGCGGGGGCGCTGGCGCTGCCGTTCTATCCCGGCGTGCCGACGATCGCGCTGGCGCTGGTGATGCTGGGCATCGGCCAGTCCATGTCCATCGCCTCGCAGTCGGCGCTGGTGGCCGACAGCGCCTCGGCCACCGGCGGCCGCTCGGCCGGCGTGCTCGGCCTGTTCCGCCTGGTGGAGCGCTCCGGCAACGCCGCCGGGCCGGCGGCGGCGGGCGCCCTCCTGGCGAGCCTCGGCTTCGCCCTCGCCGGCGCCCTGCTGGGCGCCGTGGTGGTGGCGGGCGCGGCGATGTATGCGCTCGCCGGCCGCGGCACCCTGCGCGGGACCGCCACCCACGGCGCCTCCGCCAGCGAGGGCAATGCGCTCTAGGCGCGATCGACATTCGGTGGCGGTGGGCCGGCATGGCCGTTCACGGCGGCAGCCGCAGGATTCCTCATCCGCCCGCGGTCATGCCCGGCCTTGTGCCGGGCATCCACGCCGAGCCAATTGCGCCGTGCTTCCGAATGTCGGCGCCATGCCGCCGGGCGTGGATGGCCGGGATAAGCCCGGCCATGACGGGCTTCCCGGACCACGGCGCATTCGCAAGCCCATCACGCAGTAAACGCCCGGAAGAAGGGCTTCGCCACTGAACGGCGATCCGCCGGAGGGTCCGCGCCGATCGGCTTGCGTTGCAAGCCGATCGGATAACGCGTTCTCTATCTCTAAATTCGGGGGCGATTCACCGATCAAATTGATTCAATTTGATCGGATCGCGCTCTAGAGTGTGGCCGGGTTCGGCACGGGGGCGCGGCCGGGCCCGCCGCGGATGCACTTTCACCTTCCGCTCCGGGAGATCGATGCGGTTATGAAGATCGAGACGACCGAGCTTGGTAAGCAGGTGACGCTCGCGGCCCTCGCCGGGCGGCTGGACATCGCCGGCGCCGGGGCCGTGGAGGCCCCGTTCGCGGCGGCCGCGCGCGAGACCCATGTGATGGTGGTGGACCTTTCCGGCGTCACCTTCCTCGCCTCCATCGGCATCCGCCTGCTGCTGGCCAACGCCAAGGCGCTCACGCGCCGCAGCGGGCACATGATCCTGTTCGGCTGCGATCCGCAGGTGGAAAAGGTGCTGCGCTCGACCGGTGTCGACCAGCTCATCGCCATCGTGGCGACGCGGGAGGAGGCGGTGGGCCGGGCCGGCACCCTCGTTCCCGGCGGTGGGCCGGTCTAAGTCCCGAAATGATCCCCCTTCCGGCAGCCGGCACCCTGCTTTCTGAGCTGCGGATCGGCGCGAGCATCGACGAGATCGCGCGGGCGACCTCCTGGCTCGGCGCGCTCGCCGAGGCCGGGGACTGGCCGCAATCGGTGCGCTTCGGCCTGGAGCTCAGCCTCGAGGAGGCGCTCACCAACGTCGTCTCCTACGGCTTCGCCGGGGTGGACCATGCGCCCGACATCCGCATCGAATGCTGGCGCACGCCGCAGGGGCGGATCGCCGTGCGCATCCGCGACAACGGTGTCGCCTTCGACCCGACGCAGATCGCCGAGCCCGAGGTCCCCGCGTCCATCGAGGAGGCGAAGATCGGCGGGCATGGCGTGCAGCTGATGCGCAATTTCCTGGAGAGCCTCTCCTACGAGCGCGCGGGCGGCGAGAACCGCCTGACCCTGGTGGGCAAGGCGGACGAGGGCTAGGGCGGCTTTGTGGCCCAGCACGCGCCGTCTTCGTGACGCCGGCCTCCCGCGCGCCGGCGCATCCATGCAACCGCTCCCGGCCGAAGGATGGGCGGCAGCCGGGGAACCCCCACCGCCGTCATGCTCCGGCCTGACCGGGGCATCCACGTCCTCGCGGTGACACGCCCGGCCGGCCATGGGCCCTCCGGTCAAGCCGGAGGGCGACGGCGGGATGGCGGAAGCGGATTGGCGGAAGCGGGACGGTGGAAGCGGGCGGGCCGGGCGGCACCCGGGGGACCCCCACCGCCGTCATGCTCCGGCTTGACCGGAGCATCCACGTCCTCGCGGTGACACGCCCGGCCGGCCATGGGCCCTCCGGTCGAGCCGGAGGGCGACGGCGGGATGGCGGAAGCGGGACGGTGGAAAGCGGGACGGCGGAAGTGGATTGGCGGAAGCGGGAGGGCGGAAGCGGGAGGGCCGGGCGGCACCCGGGGAACCCCCGCCGCCGTCATGCTCCGGCTTGACCGGAGCATCCACGTCCTCGCGGTGACACGCCCGGCAGGCCATGGGCCCTCCGGTCAAGCCGGAGGGCGACGGCGGGATGGCGGAAAGAGGGACGGCGGAAGCGGATTGGCGGAAGCGGGACGGTGGAAGCCGGAGGGCGGAAGCGGGAGGGCCGGGCGGCACCCGGGGAACCCCCACCGCCGTCATGCTCCGGCTTGACCGGAGCATCCACGTCCTCGCGGTGACACGCCCGGCCGGCCATGGGCCCTCCGGTCGAGCCGGAGGGCGACGGCGGGATGGCGGAAGCGGGACGGTGGAAAGCGGGACGGCGGAAGTGGATTGGCGGAAGCGGGACGGTGGAAGCGGGAGGGCAGGGCGGGACGCAGAGAACCCCCACCGCCGTCATGCTCCGGCTTGATCGGAGCATCCATGTCCTCGCGGTGACACGCCCGGCCGGCGATGGGCCCTCCGGTCAAGCCGGAGGGCGACGGCGGGACGGCGGAAGCGGAATGGCGGAAAGCGGGAGGGCGGAGGCGGATTGGTGGAAGCGGGGCGGTGGAAGCGGGGCGGTGGAAGCGGGAGGGCAGGGCGGCACGCAGAGAACCCCCGCCGCCGTCATGCTCCGGCTTGACCGGAGCATCCATGTCCTCGCGGTGACACGCCCGGCCGGCGATGGGCCCTCCGGTCAAGCCGGAGGGCGACGGCGGGACGGCGGAAGCGGAATGGCGGAAAGCGGGAGGGCGGAGGCGGATTGGCGGAAGCGGGAGGGCGGAAGCGGGAGGGCCGGGCGGCACCCGGGGGACCCTCACCGCCGTCATGCTCCGGCTTGACCGGAGCATCCATCGCTGGCCTGCGGCAATGCGCCTGCAAGGGGGCGTGGCGCTTCGGTCACGCGGACGGCAACAGAGCGGCGCTGCGTATGGCAAGGATATAAAATGCAACAAAATCATATTGTTACAGTGTAGTCGTAACGTCACGAAATTTTCACATACTGCGCGGCCTCCGCCTGCCGCGCACGGCGGGTGGATTGCAGGTGGGTGCGGACGACGGGAGGCCCTTGGATGGCGGTGGTTCTGGCGGAGATCCTGGCGGGGCTCGGCCTTCTCTTCTTCGGGCTGAAGACCATGTCCAGCCACCTCCAGAGCGCCACCGGCCGGCGGGTGCGCGCGCTCCTGCGCTCGGCCACGCGCTCGCCGTTCGTCGGCCTCGTCAGCGGCATCGCCGCCGGCGCCGCCACCCAGTCCTCGAACGCGGTGGCGCTGATCTGCGGCAACCTGGTGCGCGGCGGCGTGTTCACCACCCGCGACGCCATCCCGGTGGTGGCGGGCGGCAATGTGGGCACGGCGGCCCTGGTGTTCGTCGCCGCCTTCGACTTCCGCCTGGTGGTGTTCTACCTGCTGGCGCTGGTGGGCTTCGGCTTCCACTTCAAGCTCGACCGCAGGCCCGCCTGGAAGGAATGGCTCTGGGTCGCGCTCGGCCTCACCCTGGCGCTGCTCGGCCTCGACTTCATCAAGCAGGGTCCGCGCGACCTCGACGTGGCGCTGATCTCGCAGGCGCTGGACGCGGGCCTCTCGCCGGGGATGGGGTTCGCGATCGGCATGGCCGCGGCGGCGCTGTGCCAGTCCTCCTCCACGCCCACCATCCTGGTCCTGGCGCTGATGCAGGCGCGCCTGCTCGGCCTGGAGGACGCCTTCTTCATCGTCCTCGGCGCCAATCTCGGCTCGGGCCTGGCGACGCTGGTCTCGTCGGGCGAGCTGGAAGGCACCGGGCGGCAGCTCTGCTATGTCCACATCCTGGTGAAGGCGATCGGCTGCGCGGTGCTGCTCGCCGCCTGGATCGCGGTGGCGCTGGCGGGCGGCGATCCCGAGGCGGCGCTGGCGGCGGCGGGCGGCAGCGGCGGCGCGCAGGCGGCGATCTCGATGCTGTTCCTGGCGCTCCAGCTGGCGGGCGCGGTGACGGTCGCGCTGGCGCGCGGCCTCACGGAGAGGATCGCCGTGCGCTTCAGCCCGCCGTCGATGGAGGACGACGCCTCGCGCCCGCGCTACATCCACCGGCGCGCGGCGGAGGAGCCGGCGACCGCGCTCGACCTCTCCGAGCGCGAGAGCATGCGGCTCATCAAGCTCCTGCCCAACCTCCTTCCGGACCTCGACCGCGGCGGCGCCGACTTCAGCACCCAGGAGCGCAACGCCTTCTGGAAGGGCTCCACCGCCATCGTGCAGGCCGTGGACCACTTCCTGGTGGACGTGATCCGCGCCGGCGCGACCCGCGAGAGCCTCGACATCGCGCTCCGGCAGCAGGCGCGGCTCGAGACCGTCCGCGCCCTGGTGGACACGCTGCACGACTTCTCCGGCGTGGTGGGCGAGTTCGAGACCGTGCCGCCGCTCGCCTTCAACCTCTCCGAATCGCTGCGGGTCATCGTCCTGTCGCTGGCCGAGGCCACCGACGGCGGCACCGGCGACGACTTCGACCTGCTGATCGGGCTGACCGCCGACCGCTCCGAGATGCTCGACCGCATCCGCCGGGCGCTCGCAGCCTCGGAGGCGGGCGGGGAGGCGGATTCGCGCCGCCTCATGCACGCCACCAGCCTGTTCGAGCGCGCCGTCTGGCTGGTGCGGCGCGTGGCGGTGGCGTTGCGCCCCCCACCGATTGAGGATAGAGCACAGGACGGTGACCCCGCGCGGCAGGAGGCTCCGGAAGGCGTGGCCTGACCTTCCGCCGGCCGCGTGCCGGGACGGTCCCGACGCTGCGGAGCGCTCATGACGTCCATGCACATTGACCGCGAACAGTCGGGCAGCGACGTGCTGCTCAAGGTGGTGGGGCGTCTCGACACCCCGAACGCGAAGCCGTTCGAGGCGAGCCTCATGGAGGTGGTGACGCAGACCACCGGCGGCATCGTCATCAATCTCGCCGGGGTGGACTACGTTTCCTCGTCCGGCCTGCGGGCGCTGCTGGTGGCCGGCAAGGCCATGCGCACCGGCAAGCGCAAGCTGGCGCTGACCTCGCTGCAGCCGCAGATCCGCGAGGTGTTCGACATCTCCGGCTTCTCGTCCCTGTTCGAGATCACCTGAGCGGGACCGCCGGGACCGGACCTCGCGGGACTCGGCGGGATTTGGCGGGATCAGGC
Organism: Xanthobacter pseudotagetidis; assembly: GCF_043194795.2. Classification (NCBI taxonomy): domain Bacteria; kingdom Pseudomonadati; phylum Pseudomonadota; class Alphaproteobacteria; order Hyphomicrobiales; family Xanthobacteraceae; genus Xanthobacter; species Xanthobacter pseudotagetidis. The sequence continues at coordinate 1,607,794 of NZ_CM195534.1, forward strand.
GCCGATCTCAGGGCCGGACCACCGGGACGAACAGCACGTCCTCGATGCGCCGCGCGCCGGTCGCCAGCATGGCGAGGCGGTCGAAGCCCAGCGCGCAGCCGCTCGCCGGCGGCATGAAGGACAACGCGGCGATCAGCTCCTCGTCGATGGGATAGCGCGCGCCATAGAGCCGTTCCTTCTCGTCCATGTCGCGCGCGAACCGTTGGCGCTGCTCGATCGGGTCGGTGAGCTCGCCGAACGCGTTGGCGAGCTCCAGGCCGCAGGCATAGAGCTCGAACCGCTCGGAAAAGCGCGGGTCGGCGGGCTTGGCGCGGGCGAGCGCCGCCTCGCTCACGGGATAGTCGCACAACAGCGTCGCCCGGCCGATGCCGAGCGCCGGCTCGATCCGCTCCACCAGCACCCGCGAGAAGATATCGCTCCAGCCATCGTCAGGCGCCGTGCGGATGCCGGCGCGCGCGGCCGCCGCCGAGAAGGCCGGGGCGTCCGGCTCCGCGCCGGGGGGCGGCAGCACGGCTGCGAGGTCCATTCCCGCATGCCGTTCAAAGGCTTCCGCCACGGTCAGGCGCTCGGGCTCCGCGAACGGGTCGCAGGCGTGGCCGCGATAGGCGAACCTGCGCGCCCCGCCGGCTTCCGCCGCCAGCGCCAGGAGGCGGGCGCAGTCGGTCATCAGCGCGGTATAGGGCTCATCAACCCGATACCATTCGACCATGGTGAACTCGGGATGGTGCGCCATGCCACGTTCGCGGTTTCGAAATACCCGCGCGAACTCGACGATCCGCGTCTCTCCCGCCGCCAGAAGCTTCTTGGCGCTGAATTCCGGCGAGGTGCGCAGATAGAGGCGGGCCTGCGCCCCATCCGGCGCCACGAGGTCGGTGGCGAAGGCGTGCAGATGGGTCTCGTTGCCCGGCGAGCGCTGGAGGATGGGCGTCTCCACCTCCAGGAACCCCCAGTCCGCGAACGCCTGCCGCAGCCGCGCCATCAGGCGCGCGCGGGCGAGCAGGAAGGGCCGGCGGTCCTCATAGGCGCGCCGGTCCCACCAGGGACTCGGCAGCGGGCCGGGGGAGGGAGGCGTGGTCATCGCTCGCGGCAGGTCCCTGGCAGGCGCTCCGGGCGCGAAATGCGCGCGGAGGCTGGCGCTCGGCGCCATTATGGGTTAGGTGCGCGCCAACGCTCAGACGCGGCGCCGCCGCACAGTTCGAGGAAGACGATACGTGGTCAAGGTCATCGCCAGCTCCCTGCGCAAGGGCAATGTGGTCGACATCGACGACAAGCTCTACGTGGTGCTCACCGCCGAGAACATCCATCCCGGCAAGGGCACGCCCGTCACGCAGCTCGACATGCGCCGGATTTCCGACGGCGTGAAGATCTCCGAGCGCTACCGCACCACCGAGCAGGTGGAGCGCGCCTTCGTGGAGGACCGCCCGCACACCTTCCTCTACGAGGATTCCGACGGCTACACCTTCATGAACCCCGAGACCTTCGACCAGGTCACGGTGCCGAAGGACGTGATGGGCGACCAGTCGGTCTATCTCCAGGAAGGCATGGAATGCATGCTCTCCACCCATAACGGCGTGCCGATCGCCATCGAGCTGCCGGCGCGCGTGACGCTCGAGATCGTCGACACCGAGCCGACCGTGAAGGGGCAGACCGCCTCCTCGTCCTACAAGCCGGCCATGCTGTCCAACGGCGTGCGCACCATGGTGCCGCCGCACGTCTCCGCCGGCACACGCGTGGTCATCATGACCGCCGATGCGTCCTACGTGGAGCGCGCCAAGGACTGATCGACGCCGGCGCGGCGCCCGGCGGGGACGGCTGCTGCCCGGCCGGTCGTGTCTTGACGCCACGCGCTTGGCTGGCCTGCCGGGGTCGCAAGGCAGACCCGCTCCGGGAGCGGTCTGCCTTCCCCCGCCGGCCTCGCGTCGGCGGCGCGCCTTGCCGCCCGAGCGGCTTATTTTCAAGCGTTTGCAATAGCTTGATCCAGAGGCCGGTGGTTGGCGTCGCCGCCCGGTGGGGCATGGGCCGCGAGGATGGCAATACGCCGCGCCTGGGTGGGCCACGGAACTTTCCGCCCGACGGGCCGTTGGTCGCGAAAATGCAGGGACCAACCAAGGCGTATGTAAAGATGAAGTTTTCTGGAAAGCGGGTGCTCGTCGTCGAGGACGAGTTCCTGGTGGCCCTGGGCCTCGAGGACAATCTCAGGGCGCTGGGCTGCACCGTGGTCGGACCCGTGGCGAGCCTTTCCGCCGCAATGGTGGCCGCGGCGCACGAAGCGGTGGATGCCGCCATCCTCGACGTCAATCTCGCCGGAGAGGCCGTGTTTCCAGCCGCCGCCATCCTTTTGGACCGCGGCGTCCCGTTCATGTTCTGCTCGGGCTATTCGGGCTCCGGCCGGCTGCCGGAGAAGTTCGCGGACGCGCCGCGGGTGCCGAAGCCCTATACCAGCAAGGCCATCGCGACGACGCTCGCGGAGCTCATGGGGGCGGATGACGACGACGAGGGACAAGGCGGCGCGCGCGGCGGCTTCGAGACCGCCGGCTATCCCTGAAGGATGGGCCCCCACCCGGCTGCCGCCCCATGGTGAAGCCGGGACGACAAGGGGCGCCGCTGGCGCCCCTTTCGCGTTCAGCCGCCGGTTGCCGTGTCGGGCTTCGCGGCGTCGGACTTGACGGCCTCCGGCTTGGGTCCGCCGCGGGCGACGCCGACCATGGCCGGGCGCAGCACCCGCTCGCCGATGGTGTAGCCGGCCTGGACCACCTGGACCACGGTGCCCGACGGCACGCTCGGGTCCGGCACCTCGAACATGGCCTGATGCAGGTTGGGGTCGAAGCGCTCGCCGCGCGGCTCGATCTTGCGGATGCCGTGCTTTTCCAGCGCCTTGTGGAAGCCGCGCTCGGTCAGCTCCAGGCCTTCAAGCAGCGCCTTCAGGGACCCCTCGGCCTCGTCCTTCACCTTGTCGTCCACGGCCGCAAGCGCGCGGGCGAGGTCGTCGGCGACGTTGAGCATGTCGCGCGCGAACGCGGCGACGCCGTAGGCCTTGGCGTCGGCCACCTCCTTGTCGGCGCGGCGGCGGACATTCTCCGCCTCGGCGAACGCGCGCAGGAACTTGTCCTTCAGGTTGGCGATCTCGCCCTCGAGCCGCGCGCGCTCGGCGGCGGCATCGGCGCCGATCTGGGCGTCGGCGGCCGCCAGGGCCTCGGCCTCGGCGTTGGCTTCGGCCTTGGCGGTGGAGCTGGGATCGGCCGCGCCCTCGCCGGTCTCGGGCGCGCGCATCTGCTCGCTCATCCGGTCTTCCTCTTTCTCAAGCGATCTCGCCCGCGAGGGGCGGCATGTTCCCCGCGCATATCGGAAAGACCGGGGGAAAAATCAAGAGTCCGCGACCGGGCGGCGCCGGCATTCCCCGTTCGGACGCCCTCACGCCGCATCCGCCCCCGGCGCGCCGAGCACGCGGCTGACCAGGCGGGCGGTGAAGTCCACCATCGGCACGATGCGCCCGTAATTGAGCCGCGTCGGCCCGATCACGCCCAGCACGCCCAGCACCCGGCCCTGCCCGTCGCGATAGGGGGCGACGATGGTGGAGGAGCCGGAGAGCGAGAACAGCCGGTTCTCCGAGCCGATGAAGATGCGCAGCGCCTGCGCCTCCTCGGCGCGGCCCAGGAGGTCCACCACGTCGCGCTTCTGCTCCAGATCGTCGAACAGGAGGCGGATGCGCTCCAGGTCCTCCAGCGCGCGCAGGTCCTCCAGGAGCTTCGCCTGCCCGCGCACGATGAGGCGCCGCTCGGAGGGCGCGTCGCCGGACCAGGTGGCGAGCCCCGCCTCCACCACGCGGGCGGTAAGGGCGTCGAGGTCGCGCCGCAGCTCCGCCAGCGTGCTCTCCATCTCCGCCCGCGCCTCGGCCAGCGTGCGGCCACGGATGCGGGCGCTGAGGAAGTTCGTCGCCTCGGTGAGCGCGGAGGCGGGGAGGCCGGCCGGCAGCGGCAGCACGCGGTTCTCCACCTGCCCGTCCTCGGAGACCAGGATCACCAGCGCCCGGCCGGGATCCAGCGGCACGAACTCCACGTGCTTGAGGCGCGGATCGGTCTTCAGCGCCGTGACGACGCCGGCCCCGCGCGAGAGGCCGGAGAGCAGGGCGGAGGCCTCCTGGAGCACGCCCTCCACGGTCGCGCCCTTGGCGGCGGCCATCACCTGCGCCTCGATGCTGGTGCGGTCGCGCTCGTTGACGTCGCCGATCTCCAGCATGGCGTCGACGAAGAAGCGCAGGCCGCGCTCGGTGGGCAGGCGCCCGGCGCTGGTGTGGGGGGCGAAGATGAGGCCGGCGGCCTCCAGGTCCGCCATCACGTTGCGCACCGAGGCGGGCGACAGCGTCATGGGGATCAGGCGCGAGATGTTGCGCGAGCCCACCGGCTCCCCGGTGGCCAGGTAGCTCTCGACGATCTGGCGGAAGATCTCGCGCGCGCGCTCGTCGATCTGCGCCAGCGCGCCGGTGGACAGGGACAGAAGCGGGTCCAGAGCCACGGTGTGCCTCGTCTGCGAAACGCGGGTCGGCCAAGCGTCAGGACGGCCGGGACGCTATAATGTGTCCATCCGCCGGGTCCGGTTCAAGCGCCGCGGCGGCGCGCCCCTTGCTGGCGTCATCCGCCCCCCCTACAAAGGCGCCCGGAACAAGAATACCTCAAAGGAAGTGTCATGCGTCCCAGCAAACGCGCCCCCGACCAGATGCGCGCCGTCTCCTTCGAGCGGGGCGTCATGCGCCATGCGGAAGGCTCCTGCCTGGTCAAGTTCGGCGACACCCACGTGCTGGTGGCCGCGACGCTGGAGGAGCGCCTGCCGCCGTGGCTGAAGGGCCAGGGGCGCGGCTGGGTGACGGCGGAATATTCCATGCTGCCGCGCGCCACCCACGACCGCACGCGGCGCGAGAGCACGACCGGCCGGCCTTCCGGCCGCACCCAGGAGATCCAGCGCCTGATCGGCCGCTCCCTGCGCTCCGTCACCGACCTCGTCGGCCTCGGCGAGAAGCAGATCACCATCGACTGCGACGTGCTGCAGGCCGACGGCGGCACCCGCACCGCCGCCATCACCGGCGCCTGGATCGCGCTCTATGACTGCCTCGCCTGGATGCGCGCGCGCTCCATGGTGAAGGAGATCCCGCTCAAGACCCACGTGGCCGCGGTCTCCTGCGGCATCTACAACGGCACGCCGGTGCTGGACCTCGACTATGCCGAGGATTCCGCCGCCGAGACCGACGCCAACTTCGTCATGACGGGTGACGGCGGCATCGTCGAGATCCAGGGCACGGCGGAGAAGACCCCGTTCACCCAGGAGGAGCTGCTTTCGCTGCTCTCGCTCGCGCGCGGCGGGGTCGAGCACCTAGTGGCGCTCCAGAAGGCGGCCGTGGCCTGATGGGCCGCCGCCTCCAGGGCCGCCTCGTGGTGGCGACGCACAATCCCGGCAAGCTCACCGAGATGCGCATGCTCCTGGAGCCGCACGGGGTGGAGGCGGTCTCCGCCGCCGAGCTCGGCCTCGCCGAGCCGGAGGAGACCGAGCAGACCTTCGCCGGCAATGCCCGCCTTAAGGCGGTGGCGGCGGCCAAGGCCTCAGGCTTTCCAGCCTTCGCGGACGATTCCGGGCTGGTGATCGATGCCCTGGGCGGCGCCCCCGGCATCCACACCGCCCGCTGGGCCGGGCCGGAGCGCGACTTCGAGCTGGCCATGGAGAAGGTGGAGGAGGAGCTGCGCAAGGCGGGCGCGCTGGCGCCCGGGCAGCGCTGCGCGCGCTTCGTCTCGGCGCTGTGCCTCGCCTGGCCGGACGGGCACCTGGAGGAGTTCGAGGGCACGGTCGAGGGTACCCTGGTATGGCCGCCGCGCGGCGCCAAGGGGTTCGGCTACGATCCCATCTTCAAGCCCGAGGGCTACGAGAAGACCTTTGCCGAGATGTCCGCGGACGAGAAGCACGCCATGCCGCCGAAGGGCTTCGGCCTCTCGCACCGGGCGCGGGCGTTCCTGAAGCTGTCGAAGGCCTGCCTGGAGGGGTGAGCATCTTGTCCGCAGACATCCCTCGCGCCGCGAACCCTCTCCCGCTTGCGGGCGAGGGCAGGGAGGGGGCAACTGGCGGATGCCGGGCGGGCGATACACGGAATGGTTTTGATTCCACCATCCACAATCCTCCCCAGCAAGCGGGAGAGGGGGCTGGATTCGTCGCCCGCGACAGCGAAGGCGGCTTCGGCGTCTATGTCCACTGGCCGTTCTGCCTCGCCAAATGCCCCTATTGCGACTTCAACAGCCATGTGCGGCACGCCCCGCCGGACCAGGAACGGTTCCTGGCCGCCTTCCGGCGCGAGATCGCGCACATGCGCGTGCTCTCCGGCCCGCGGCAGGCGCAGAGCGTGTTCTTCGGCGGCGGCACGCCCTCGCTGATGGCGCCGCAGACCGTCGGCGGCATCCTCGACGCCATCGACGACGCCTGGCCGCTCGTGGCCGACGCCGAGGTGACGCTGGAGGCCAACCCCACGTCCGTTGAGGCGACGCGGTTCGCCGGCTACCGCGCCGCCGGCGTCAACCGCGTGTCGCTGGGCGTGCAGGCGCTGGACGATGCCGACCTCAAGGGCCTCGGCCGGATGCATTCGGTGGCCGAGGCGCTGGCGGCGGTGGCGGTGGCGCGCGCTGCTTTCGACCGCGTCTCGTTCGACCTCATCTATGCCCGGCCCGGCCAGAGGCCGGAAGCCTGGGCGGCCGAGCTGGCGCGCGCGCTTGCCGAGGGCTGCGAGCACCTCTCGCTCTACCAGCTCACCATCGAGCCGGAGACGCCGTTCGCGCGCCTCTACGGCGCCGGCAAGCTGATCCTGCCCGACGACGAGGCCTCGCGCGCCTTGTGGGACGTGACGCAGGAGGTCACCGCTGCCGCCGGACTGCCGGCCTACGAGATCTCGAACCACGCGCGGCCCGGCGCCGAGGCGCGGCACAACCTCGTCTACTGGCGCTACGGCACCTATGCCGGCATCGGCCCCGGCGCCCACGGCCGGCTGCTGGTGGACGGCGCGCGCCGCGCCACCTTCACGGAGCGCGCGCCGGAGGGCTGGCTGGCGCAGGTGGAGGCGCAGGGCCACGCCGTCGCCGAGGACACGGCGCTCGCCGCCGCCGAGCAGGCGGACGAGATGCTGCTCATGGGCCTGCGCCTCAAGGAGGGCGTCGACCTCGCCCGCCATGCCCAGCTCGGCGGACGCCCGCTGGACGGCGCCCGCATCGCGGCGCTGGAGGCGGAAGGCTTGGTGGCGCGGGGCGGCGACCGGCTGAGGGCGACGCCGGAGGGCTTTCCGGTGCTCAACGCGGTGATCGCGACGCTGACATCCTAGCAGGGTGTCAGCACCTTGCCGGCGCCGCGTCACTGCGCCCGCGACTCGCGCGTCAGGAACAGGTCCAATAGTGCTTGTCGCCCACGTCGCACCAAGAGTAGCGGCCGACGATGCTGTCCACGTGATATCGCCCGCCGACGGGGATGCGGCCGGTCATGGCGGCATGGCCGCCATTCTGGAAGAACTTGACGATCACCGGACCGCGGCAGCCATTGTAGAAATAGGGATAGCGGCCAGGCTCCTTGCCCGTCGTGACACAGGCGCTGGCGGTGCCGATCTGCGCAATCAGCGCAAGCATTGCGATCATCAGGGTGCGCGCCATCGTCGTTCCTCCCGGTTTTGCCCGTGGGCACGGATATTCCGGTAAGTTGAGGCCCTGCTTCCCGACCCGCCTCACCCATTTGGGTGCCCGGGTCGCGGTTTTTGCGTCGATCGGGGCCAGTGCGGCGCTGGTCCTCCGCCTGTTCGGGGATCGTCCGTGCGCAGATGGCCGCTGATCGCGATCTGCCCCTTTTCGCCGGGCCACGCGGGGGCTACATCCGAGCCATGAGCAGCACCGACACCCAGCCTTCCGTCACCGCCAGCGCCCCGCCGGACGAGCTTCTGATCGCGGTGGCGCAGATCAATCCCACGGTCGGCGATGTGGAGGGCAACCTCGCGCTCGCCCGCAAGGCGCGCGACACGGCGCGGCTCGAAGGCGCCGACCTCCTCGTGTTCTCCGAGCTGTCCATCTCCGGCTATCCGCCCGAGGACCTGGTGCTGAAGCCCGCCTTCCAGGCCGCCTGCCGCAAGGCGGTGGAGGACCTGGCGGCCGAGACCGTGGACGGCCCGGCGCTGCTGGTGGGCGCGCCCTGGGTGGAGGCGGGCCGGCTGTACAATTCCGTGCTGCTGCTGGATGGCGGACGCGTCGCCGCCGCGCGCCACAAGGTCGACCTGCCCAATTACGGCGTGTTCGACGAGAAGCGGGTGTTCACGCCCGGCCCCATGCCCGGACCGATCCCGTTCCGGGGCATCCGGCTCGGCGTTCCCATCTGCGAGGACATCTGGGGCGCGGACGTGGTGGAATGCCTCGCCGAGACCGGGGCGGAGCTGCTCATCGTCCCCAACGGCTCGCCCTATCGCCGCTCGGTCTATGAGGAGCGCGAGAACGTGGCGGTGGCTCGGGTGGTGGAGAGCGGCCTGCCGCTGCTCTACGTGAACCAGGTGGGCGGCCAGGACGAACTGGTGTTCGACGGCGCCTCGTTCGCGCTCAATGCCGACCGCGCGCTCGCCATGCAGCTTCCGAGCTTCCAGGAGCGCGTGCGGGTGACGAAGTGGGAGCGCTTCGCCAACGGCTGGAAGATGACCGAGGCGCTGCTCGCCGACCGAACCGAGGGCGACCAGGCGGACTACGCCGCCTGCGTGCTCGGCCTGAAGGACTATGTGGAGAAGAACCGCTTTCCCGGCGTGGTGCTGGGCCTTTCGGGCGGCATCGACAGCGCGCTGTGCGCGGCGATGGCGGTGGATGCGCTCGGACCCGAGCGGGTCCACTGCATCATGCTGCCCTATCGCTACACCTCGGGGGAGAGCCTCGCCGATGCCGCCGCCGTGGCCCAGCGCCTCGGCGTGCGCTACGACACGGTGCCGATCGCCGGCGGCGTCGAGGGCATCGAGGCGGCGCTCGCGCCGCTGTTCGCCGGCCGGCCCAGGGACGTGACCGAGGAGAACCTCCAGTCGCGGGTGCGCGGCACGCTGCTCATGTCGGTGTCGAACAAGTTCGGCGCCATGGTGGTGACCACCGGCAACAAGTCGGAGATGTCCACCGGCTACGCCACGCTCTATGGCGACATGAACGGTGGCTACAATCCCATCAAGGACCTCTACAAGACCGAGGTGTTCCGCCTCTCGCGCCTGCGCAACCTGTGGAAGCCGGTGTTCGCCAGGGGGCCGAGCGGCGAGGTGATCCCCGAGCGCCTGATCGACAAGCCGCCCACCGCCGAATTGCGCGAGAACCAGAAGGACGAGGATTCGCTGCCGCCTTATGCGGTCCTCGACACTATCCTGGCCCGGCTGGTGGAGGGCGAGGCCTCGGTCGCGGAGCTGGTGGCGGACGGCTTCGATCCGGAGGTGGTGAAGCGGGTGGAGCGCCTGCTCAACATCGCCGAGTACAAGCGCCGCCAAGCGGCGCCGGGGGTGAAGGTCACGGCCCGCAATTTCGGCCGCGACCGCCGCTATCCCATCACCAACCGCTTCCGCGACCAGGGCTGAGGAACGTCAGGCCTCGCGCGCCGCCGCCGTTCCGTCTCGCACACCGTCCCGCGCGCCGTCGCCCCTCCGGCCTGACCGGAGGGCCCATGGTGCCTGCCGCCTTGCGCGTGGTTCCCGGCCGATGGATGCTCCGGTCGAGCCGGAGCATGACGGGGAGGGGAGATGCACCGCTTTGCGTCAGCCGGGGCCGATGCGCGGGCCACCGTGAAGGGTCTCGGCGTCCGGCGCGCCGGCGTCCGCGCGCGCCCGCAGCCCTTCGGGCGGGACCAGCAGCGACAGCGCCCTGGGGGCGATGGCGTAGCGCAGCGGCAGGTTCTCGCGCGTCACCTCGCCATCGGTGGCGACCCAGGCGCGGCGGCGCCGGGCGTGAATGGTGAGGCGCTCGGCGGTGAAGGTGTGGATGCCGGGATTGCCGCGCCAGGAGCCCACGAGCACGTCGGCGCTGGCCCTGATCTTGGCGAGCGCGCCGCGATCCTCAGCCACCAGCACCTCCAGGTGTCCGCCGTCGAGGTGGGAGCGGTGCAGGCCTTGGGCGTCGAAGGCGTTCACGGTGACCAGCGCGGCGTAGGCCTCGATCGGCTCGCGCCGCCCGGCGATCTCGATCTCCAGCGAGATGCGGCCCGAGCGCACCAGCGCCCGCAGGAGGGCGATGAGCCAGCCGACGATCCGCCCGCGCTTCTTGCGCAGCTGCTCGCGCGCCAGCGCCATCTGGCTGAAGAAGCCCAGCCCTGAGACGCCATGGAAGGGCCGGCCGTTGAGCGTCCCGAGATCCACGCGCACAGGTTCGGCGCGCCGCAGGGCCGCGAGCGCCCCGGCGAGGTCGCGCGGCAAGCCGATATCATGGGCGAGCAGGTTCATGGTGCCGAGCGGCAGCACGCCGAGGACGATGTCGGTGCCGGCGAGCACCGAGGCGGCGTAGGACACGGTGCCGTCGCCGGCGCCCACCACCAGCGTGTCGAAGCCGCGGTGCGGCGCCGCGTCGATGGCGGCCGCCGTTTCCTTGCCGGCGGCGACGACAACCTCCACATCCATGTCGACGCGGGCGAGCGCCGCCTCCACCTCGCCGCGCACGCGCGCGGCGCCGAGGTCGCGCACCGTTCCCGCTTCGGCATTGAGAACAACCAGCATCCGCCGCATCGTGTGGGCCTCCGGCGCCCATCGGAGCGGAGCCGCCCGAGCCCGCCCCCCCAAACTCGACTGGAGAAAGCGATCTCCAGATGGCAGAGAGCGCGATCCGATCAGATAGGCCCGATCTGATCGGTGAATCGCCCTCTACCTTGATGATAGAGAACGCGTTGTCGGATCAGCTCGCGTTGCGAGCCGATCGGCGCGTGCTCTAGAACAATAGCGGGCCGCGTCGGTTCCACGCGCCGGCCCCGGGCAAGCGAGAAGGATCGGAGCCGATCATGACCGATAGCACGCCGGCGAAAGCAAGGAAGTCCATCACCATCCTGCGGCTGCGCGCCGGCCTTCTCCTGCTCGTGGCCTCGGTGGTGCTCTGCGGGGCCGGAGGCCATTTCCTCGCCCGCCAGCTGGGGCTCGGCCTCGGCTGGTCGATCCTGGTGGCGCTCGCCATCTGGGTGGCGGCGGGAATGGCGATCGCCCGGCTCGGGCCGAAGGTCTATTTCGCCATCTGCGCGGCGGTGACCGTCCTGCTGGGCTATCTGGTCTATGACTTTTCCCGATCGGCCATCGGCTGGCCGGGCCCGGTGAGCCTCGCGCTCGCGGCCGTCGCGATCGCGCTGATGGCGTTCACCTTCTACGATTTCCGGCGGCTGAAGCACGAGATCCGGGTCTGGGCCTATCGCAGGTAGCCGGCCGGCCGTGCGCACCTGCTTGCGCGCGGCGCGCCGCCGGCCAGGATGATCGGCGCGGCGCTCCGCCGCCAGGGATCTGCCATGCCGGACATCCTCTCCGCCTTCTCGGCCCTCGACCCGCTGGTCGCCGCAGGCGTGGTGCTCGCCACCACCCTCACCGACGCCGCTTATGTGATGTTCACCGCCTCGGTGGCGGGCAAGCGGCGGCTCCAGGCCGCGAACTGGAGCAGCATCTGGTACATGCTCTCTTCCTTCGCGGTCATCAGCTACACCGCCAACTGGGTCTACGTGGTTTTCGCGGCGGTCGGCTCGTGGATCGGCGCCTATGCCACCATGACGTTCCTGCATCACCGTACCTCAGCGCCGCCGCTCTCGCCGCCGCCGGCTGTGCCGCCGGGTTGAAAGATCTTCGGCCGCACTTGACCTGAGGAGCGGGATGCTTTTCCAGTGCACCGCGCCGTTCCGGGGTCGGGGACAGGCGGCTGCGGCCGCCGCCCTTGCTCCGCAGGTCCGCCTGACGGGGAGGAGGCACCTGTGAATCGGCCTGCGGAGGCGTGATGTCGGAAGGCGGCATCTATCTTTTTGCGGGGCCGGCGTTCGCGCTGATCGTCGCCGCCACCTTCTTCGGCGCCTGGCTCTATCAGCGTCAGCGCGGCTACGTGCTGCTGTTCGCCATCACCTTCCTCACCTTCGCGCTGGGCTCGCTGTCGCAGATGCTGCGCATCCCGTACGACTACGGGAGCAACACGATGGTCTCGGCCATCCTCTACACCTTCGCCATCCTCTGCCTGGTGGAGGGGATCATGCTGCGCCGAGGCGTCCAAGGGGTGGATGTGGTGCTGGTCGGCGTGGCGGGCACGATCACTGCGTTATTGTACTATTTTTATTATATCGACCGGGATTTGGTTGCGAGAATTTACATTGGAAATTTCGGGTATGGTCTGATGGTTGTTTATGCGGCCGTCCGGCTTGTGCGTCTATCAAATCAAAAGGTCATTGACCGTGTGATTCTGATTTTGCTTTTCCTGTTCGGGCTCCATTTTTTCCCGCGTACGCTGATGACGGTGAGAGACGGGGAGTTTATCCGGGAGTACGCGAGAAACTTGGCGAACGACCCTCAGGCCTTGAGGGTCGCCTTCCGGACTTCCCCTTTCTGGCAAGTGCTCAACTTTTCGCTCCTCATCAGCGCCTTCCTCATGGCCCTGACGCTGCTCGCCGCAGTGGCCATGGATGTGATCGAGGACCTCAGCCGGGAAGGGGGGGTTGACGCGCTCACCGGGCTTGCCAACCGCCGCGGCTTCCACCGCCAGGCGAAGACAATCAGGCCGGACGGGCCGCTCGCGCCCGTCAGCGTGGTCTATTGCGACATCGACCGGTTCAAGACCATCAACGACACCTACGGCCATCCGGTGGGCGATCGGGTACTCCAGACGTTCGCCCGGCTGGTGGAGAAGGAAGTCCGCGCGGACGATGTGGTGGCCCGCTTCGGTGGCGAGGAGTTCGTCATGTTGCTGATGCGGGCCAACCGCTCCGGCGCCACCGGGCTCGCCGAGCGGCTGCGGGCCGAGACCGAGCTGACGCATTTCCCCGGCCTGCCCCATGGCGCCACGGTCACCGCCAGCTTCGGCGTCGCCGAATGGCGCCGGGACGAGGATCTGACCGAGGCCATGCACCGCGCCGACCGCATGGTCTATGTCGCCAAGCGCGCCGGCCGGAACCGCGTGGTGGTGGACGAGGGCGGACCCCTCGCGGATTGATCGAGGTCAAAGCGGACGGCCCCGGGCGCTGGCTAGGCTGCGCGACAAAAGGGGAGGACGCCGTGCCGTCGGAAACTTTCGCTGTGGTTGTCGGGGTGGTCGTCGCGTTCGGCGGTTTTGCCGTGCTGCTCGCCTGGGCCGATTTCTACGCCGGCGCCAAGCGCTGAGGCGAGGCCGGATCGCGCGCCTTTCCGCGGCCGGCGGCCGCGACCGGCGCGCGGGAGGGATGCGGCCGAGCCGCAGGTCCTTCCCTTCCGGCGTCTTCCATTGCACGCGGAGCGTGTTCCAGGCTATGGGGCCTCGTGCGGACGGGCCGCGCGGGGGGCATGCCATGGCGTCTTCAATTCAGATCCCGAACCTGCGTCGCCGGCCCCGCTGCAACGGGGCATGCGCAGGCGCCGTCGCTCTCGTGATCCTTGGCTCCATCTTTGGCTCTATCCTTGGCGCCGCACCGGCCGGAGCCACCGGTTCCCTAGACTGCGCGATCGACGACAAGGCGGTTGCGTTTGACGCCCATATCATCTTCTCGCACGGGCTCGCGGCCGGATTCACCAACGAGCGGTTCGAGCTGACGCTCAAGGCCAAGGGCGCGCCGGACGACCTGCGCCACCTGAAGCTCGATGCCGCCGCGCTGGTCCATCACTGGTTTCGCGGCAAGGAGCTGAAGCTCCACCTCTATCACGAGCGCACCGAGGGCAGGCACGGCACCGTGGAGCTGGTGATCGAGACCAGGTCGGGCCCCAAGGACGACGACGAGGGCGCCTTCGCCGGCCGCTACTGGCTCGAGGTGAGCGACCTGCCGGACGGTGCCAGCGAGGCCAAGACCTGGACCTACAAGGGCAGGGCCACGTGCTCAGCCGGCTGACGGCGGGTGCCGGGGCAAGCCTTTTGGCTGCGGCCCTGGTCCGACGCCGCCGCCATGACGGCCGCGCGGCCCGTGGCCTATGAGATGTCTCTGAGCTACGAATAGGGACTGTTCGCGCGGGACGGAAGCCGGCCCGCAAAAGACGGCGCTTCGATGCGAGGCCGCCGGGCGTCGGCCCGCTTGCGTGGATCGGGAGCGGCGGGCCCAAATCGGGAGCGAGGATGGCCGAGGAGCCTTTCTGGCGCGTCAAGCCGCTCGCCGCCATGAGCGCGGCGGAGTGGGAGAGCCTGTGCGACGGCTGCGGGCGCTGCTGTCTCGTGAAGCTCGAGGACGAGGACACCGGCCAGATCGCCTATACCGACGTCGCGTGCCGTCTTCTCGACGCCGCCACCTGCCGCTGCGCCGACTACGAGAACCGCTCGGCGCAGGTCGCCGACTGCGTGCGGCTGACGCCCGAGGCCGTGTCGAGCCTCGCCTGGCTGCCGCCCACGTGCGGCTATCGCCTGGTGGCGGAGGGCCGGGACCTGCCGTTCTGGCATCCGCTGGTCTCGGGCGATCCCGCAAGCGTCGCCGCGGCGGGCGTCTCGGTGGCGGGGCGGATCGGAGGCAGCGAGGAAGCCTTCGGGCTGTTCGAGCTCGTCGACCACATCGTCTCCTGGCCGGTGCGCTGGCCGAAGGGGGCGAAGGCCGGTGTCGGGAAAGGCGCTGCGAAGGGGCGCGCGCGGGCGCCCAAAGCCCAGGGGGCGACATAAAAAGGGCCGGCGCGAACGCCGGCCCGCTTGCTGTCCAAGCCTTGAAAAGGCTCAGTCTTCCTTGTCGGAGCCGGCGGCGCGCTGCTTGAGCGCGGCACCCAGGATGTCGCCGAGCGAAGCGCCCGAATCCTGCGAGCCGTACTGCGCCACGGCCTCCTTCTCCTCGGCGATCTCCATCGCCTTGATGGAGACCTGCACCTTGCGCGCCTTGCGGTCGAACAGGGTGACGCGGGCATCCAGCTTGTCGCCCACCGAAAAGCGCTCGGGGCGCTGGTCGTTGCGGTCGCGGGCAAGCTCGGAGCGCTTGATGAAGGCCGAGAGGTCGGTGCCCGAGAGCTTCACCTCGATGCCGCCGTCCTTCACGTCGGTGACCTCGCAGGTCACGACCGAGCCCTTCTTCACCTCGCCCGCATCGGCGAAGGGATCGCCGGCGAGCTGCTTGATGCCGAGCGAGATGCGCTCCTTCTCGACGTCCACGTCGAGCACCACGGCCTTCACCATGTCGCCCTTGCGGTATTCGTCGATCACCTGCTCGCCGGGACGGTTCCAGTCCAGGTCGGAAAGGTGGACCATGCCGTCCACGTCGCCGTCGAGGCCCAGGAACAGGCCGAACTCGGTCTTGTTCTTGACCTCGCCCTCGACCACCGCGCCGGGGGCATACTTCTCGGCGAAGGCCTCCCAGGGGTTCTGGAGGGTCTGCTTGAGGCCGAGCGAGATGCGGCGCTTGGCGCTGTCCACTTCCAGCACCTGCACCTCGACCTCCTGGGAGGTGGAGACGATCTTGCCAGGATGGACGTTCTTCTTGGTCCACGACATCTCGGAGACGTGGATGAGGCCCTCGATGCCGGGCTCCAGCTCCACGAACGCGCCGTAGTCGGTGATGTTGGTGACGCGACCCTTGAAGCGGGCTTCCACCGGATACTTGGCCTCGATGCCCTCCCACGGGTCGCCCAGCAGCTGCTTCATGCCGAGCGAGATGCGGTGGGTCTCGTGGTTGATCTTGATGATCTTCACCTTCACCGTCTGGCCGATGTTCAGCACCTCGGTGGGGTGGTTCACGCGGCGCCACGCAATGTCGGTGACGTGCAGCAGACCGTCGATGCCGCCGAGGTCAACGAACGCACCGTAGTCGGTGATGTTCTTGACCACGCCTTCGATGGCCTGGCCTTCCTCGAGGTTCTGCACCAGCTCGTGGCGCTGCTCGGCGCGGGTCTCTTCCAGCACGGTGCGGCGGGAGACGACGATGTTGCCGCGGCGGCGGTCCATCTTGAGGATCTGGAACGGCTGCTGGTTGTGCATCAGCGGGCCGACGTCGCGGATCGGGCGGATGTCCACCTGCGAGCGCGGCAGGAAGGCCACGGCGCCGTCGAGGTCGACGGTGAAGCCACCCTTCACCTGGTTGAAGATCACGCCGAAGACCTTCTCGTTGGCCGTGAAGGCCTTCTCGAGCTTGATCCAGCTCTCCTCGCGGCGCGCCTTGTCGCGCGAGAGGACGGCCTCGCCCATGGCGTTCTCGACGCGCTCGAGATAGACCTCGACCTCGTCGCCCACCTGGATGGTGTTCTCGCGGCCGGGGCCGGCGAACTCGCGCAGCGCGACGCGGCCTTCGGTCTTCAGACCGATGTCGATGATCGCCAGATCCTTCTCGATGGCGACCACGATGCCCTTGACGACCGACCCTTCCTGGGTGTCGGCGCTGCCGAAGCTCTCGTCGAGGAGCGCGGCGAAATCTTCACGGGTGGTTTCTACGGCGGTCATTCAAACTCCGAAATCGCTGCACCGGCGTCTGGTGTTGCAAGACCCGGGACCGCTCGGATGTCCAGGCGCTCCTTGCGGAAAACGGACTGGACGGCCGCCGACGGAGGTCGGCGGGCCGGCGCAAAACGCCGAGCGGCACGGGCTATGATTGGTGTAGCCGGGTTCTGCTCAGCGAAAGCCAGGGCGGGCTGCCTCCGACGAACTGGGTCGCGTATCCCGCGGCCCCAGGCCCGCCCGGGCGGCCTCCACCTTTGGGGAGCGCGACCTCGGACGCCGCTCACATAGGCGAAAAGCGGCGCGAACGCAAGGGTTGCGGGCGGATGGGGGTATCTCAGCCGGAAAGCGCGGGCCGGAACCGTGCGCGCCGGAGAAGCCGTCTCCCCGCAGGGGCCGGCCCCGCCCTCAGGGAGCGGGAGGCCGCCGCCAGGTCGGTCTCGACCAAGCGGCCATCGGACCGTGCCAGCCCTGCGCCCTCACTCGGCGATGATCTTGACCTTCTCGCCGTATTTCAGCTTGGCGCCTTGATCGAGCCCGTTGAGGATCATGAAGCGCTCCAGCGGCCGGTCAGGCACCTGCATGCGGGCGGCGAATGTCTGCGGATTGTCGCCGAGCCCGACGCCGACCACGCGCACGCGCAGCGGCTTCACCGCGTCTGCCTCGCCCGAGGTCACGCGGCGGAAGGAGGCGGCGGCGGCGCGGAACTGCCGGTCGATCTCCGGCGTGAGATCGCGCGCGGCGAAGATCAGGCGGTAGACGTCCGAGCCGAAGCGGATGGCGAACATGCGGAACGACCACTGGTCGCCGCGGGCGACCGCGGTGGCGGCGGAGAAGCCGTTGATGGTGAGCGTCTCCACCGTGTTGATCTCCACCCCCTCGATCCAGCCCGAGGAGAGGTATTGCGCCAGCGACTGGTTGGCGCTGACGCGCACCGCGTCGAGCCGCAGCGCCTCGCGCCCGGTTTGGGTGGCGCCGAGCACGGCCTGCGAGGTGTTCTCCAGCGAGAACCCCTCGGGGGCGGAGAAGGTGAAGCCGAGCTTGGGGTGGAAGAAGGTGCGCCCGCGGACGAAGCCTTCCTTGGGATCGTCGCCGTAGATCATGCCGTCGATGGCGGAAAGATAGACCGTGCGGTCGCGCTCGCCGGTCCCGGGCTGGGCGTATTGGCGCGCGTTGGCGATGGCGATGGAGATGCGCTCCGGGGTTGCCGGGTGCGAGGACAGGAAGTCCACCTCTCCGGAGCCGGCGGACTTGGGCGAGGATGCGCCGGCGCGCAACTCCGCATAGCGCCCCATGTCGGTGAGGAAGCGCGAGGCGCCGTAGGGGTCGAAGCCCGCGCGCGCGGCGATGCCGACGCCGATGGCGTCCGCCTCCAGCTCCTGGCCGCGGGAGAAGGTGGCGAGCGTGCTGCGGCTCTTTTCCAGCGTGAGCGCCCCCACCGCGGGGTCGTTCAGCACGTCGGCGACCACGCGGCTCACCAGCACCGTGCGCTCCATCTGGTCCTCGCGGATCACCGCATGGCGGGCGATCACGTGCGCCATCTCGTGCGCCAGCACCGAGGAGAGCTCGGAGGTATCGTTGGCGAGCGCCAGCAGGCCGCGGGTGACGTAGAGCGAGCCGTTGGAGAGCGCGAAGGCATTGATGGCGGGCGAGTTGAGCACCGTGACGCGGTACTTCAGGTCCGGCCGCTCGGAGGCCGCCACCAGCCGCTCGACGGTCTGCTGGATCAACGCCTTGAGCTGGGGATCGGCATAGGCGCCGCCATAGGAGGCGATGAGCCGCTCGTGCTCGCCGCGCTGGGAGGGCGACATCTCCGCGAACTCGGAGCGGGTCGAGGCGTCGCCCGTGGCGGGGCTGACGGAGATGCCCGCCTGGTCGAGGTCGACGCCGGCGCAGGCCGACAAGGCGAGGGCCAGGCACAGGACCGGGGCGCGCACGCCGACGCGCGGCAGGCGCGCGCCAGCACTGGCGCGCGCGGGCACTGCCGCCGTCATCGCTGCCGCCGTCATCGCTGCCGCCGTCATCGCCGTTCGCCTCGCCGCCAGGCTCCTCACCGTGCTTCGCCCTCCTTCGCGCCGTCCGGCGTCGGGCCGTCCAGGATCGCGATCTCGTCCTTGCCGCGCACGAATATGGCAGGTCCGCCGTCCATCCGCACCACGCCGCGCACCGACACTAGGGTGCCGCGCAACATGGCGGGATCGAGGCCATCCCCCAAGATTGTGGCGAAATCGCCGGCCGGCAGGACGATGGTGAAGTCCTCGCGCCAGCGTGATCCGAAGTTGAGGAACACCTTATCGCGCGTCGCCCCGGCGGCGCGCACGCGGCCTTCCGCCAGGGTGAACAGGCCGGCGCGGCGCCCGAGCCGGTCCTGATCCCGCGCCGGAAGGACGGCGGCCGGATCGGCGAAGATGCCGCGCCGCGCCTGCCGCGCCTCGGCTTCCGCCGCCAGCAGCGCGGCGGCGCAGGCGGGTGCGGCCTGGGGGTCGGCAAATCCCGCGCCGGCCAAGACCAGGGCCTGCGCAAGCGAGCGTCCCGGGCGCCCGCCGTCCCCCGGCTCCGGGAGGAGGCGCGCGTCTCCAATGAGGCGGCCGTGCCGGTCCCGCGACCTGGCGACCGGCACGACGAAGCGCCCGTCGAGCACGGTCTCGGCGGCGGCCCGGGAGCGGGCGACGAGGCCGGTGCGCGGATCGAGGGCCGTGGGCAGCGCGAGCCCCGCGGGCACGAGGCTCCGGCTGTCGGACAGCAGGACCGCGCCGTCGGCGCCCCAGGCGGCGGCAAGCGCGCCCGCCTCTGCCGCCGCCGCATCCCCGCCCGAAGCCGTGCCGCCCTCGCACGCCGCAAGCGGCGCCATGCCGCCCGCGAGCAGCGCGGCGGCGAGGAGCAGCGGAAGGGCATGGCGGGGTGACACGTCTGCGGGCCGGCGCAAGGAATTCGACGATCCTTCTGAGAATACGCCATGCGGTCCTGCCGCAGAAGGCGCCGCAGCAGGGCCGCCCGAACACCTTTTCCTACGACCTCTTGCGCGGGGCTCCAGCCGCCGGGGCTGAACGGGACAGGGAGGCAGGGGCCTTTCCACGGCGCCGGACCCCCATTAAAAGACTGCGGCGTGTCCCGGTAGCTCAGCAGGATAGAGCAGCGGTTTCCTAAACCGCAGGTCAGGGGTTCGAATCCCTTCCGGGACACCAGATTGCCTTCCAGGCACGTCCGGTGAAGGCTGATTTCTATTGTATTTCAAATTGATAGACTCTCCTGACGTCCAGTCTGATCCCATCTCGTCCGCTTGAATCTTGTAGGCATGTAGGCAAGTTTGTAGGCGTCTCGATGCCTACAAAGGGAGCGTGCCTACATGGCGCTGACGGACATGGCGCTGCGCAATGCGAACCCGCAGGACAAGCCATACAAGCTATTTGACGGGGGTGGCCTCCATCTTCTCGTCAATCCGAGCGGCAGCAGAATCTGGCGTCTCGCCTACCGGTTCCTCGGCAAACCCAAGCAAATCTCGTTCGGTCCCTACCCAACCGTCTCGCTCGCCGATGCGCGGCAGAAGCGGGATGAGGCCAAGAAACTGCTGCTGGATGGCCAGGACCCTTCGACTGCCCGCAAGCTCGAAAAGGTCAACGCCACCATCTCCACGGGCAACACCTTCGCCCTGCTTGCGGCCGAATATATCGCGCGCCTGGAGACGCGAGAGTCCGCCAATGCCACCATCAAGAAGAACAAATGGCTGCTGGAGACGCTCGCCGGGCCGGCGCTCGGCAGCCGTCCGATCACCGAGATCAAGCCGGTGGAGGTTCTGGACATCCTGCGCCAGGTGGAGCGAAGCGGCCGCAGAGAATCGGCCCGTCGCCTGCGCTCGGCCATCGGCAGCGTGTTCCGCTACGCCATCGCGACGCTGAGGGCGGAAACGGACCCGAGGTGTTCCGCCACGGTGTGGCGTCCGCGGTGAACCTGGATCACCGGTGAAAGTACCTGAATGATGCGCGCTCGCGTGCGCACTGGGACGCGGCTCACACGTCCTCGTGCGGCTCCCAGCAGATGGTCATGATCTCGGTCGGGGTGAAATCATTCACCGGATTGTTGATCTGCGGGCAGTTCGAAATCACGGCCAGCACGTCGCATTCGGCGCGCAGATCGACATAGTCCCCAGGCATTGAAATTCCAGGACCCATGTCCATCGCGCCATCGGCGCCGACCGGCACATACATGAAGAAGTTGACGTTTGCGGCCAGGTCCCGCGGCCCCATGCCGTATCGCTTCAGTTCGCGAAGGAAGTTGTCGCGGCAATTCGGCTGGTCCTTCGCGCCATAGCGGAACGCGTTCAGCCGAGCGCTGCAGCACCCGCCGATCGTGTCGTGGTGACCGCACGTATCGGCGACGATGGTAAACAGAGCCGTCAGATTGACGCTGTAGAGGACCGTCCCTGTCGTTAGGAAAATTCCGGTGGGGTTGATCTTCATCGTGTCAGCCGCAGCGTAGCGGTCGACGTGGTCGGCGGCATTGTAGCAGAGGAAGTCGACCGCCTGCTTGCCCTTGAGATCGACGATCCGCAGGACTTCGCCCGCCTTCATCACGCGGCTCCAGGACTCTCCGGCGTCGATAACGGTCTGAGCGAGGCGTACGCCGTCGACCAATTCATAGTCACGCATCCCAATCTCCCGTCATCTGCCGCCCCGATTTCGCCCACTCACCAAGCGGACGCTCTGGCATACGGAACGGCCCGGATCGCGTCGCCCTCGCGAGTTCAGCGGGTTAGCTGGCGACGCCCTAATGGCTAAATGTATACATAAATATCAGTTGACATAAATAGCAGTGTGCTCGGATACTCACTCGCAATTCGGGGGCCAAGTTCATGGGCCACCGGCCAGCAGGGAGGCCGATCGGAGTCGCGCATGGAAGAACGCGAATTTAGAAGCGCCGAGGAGATGGTTTTTCAATACCTCCGAAAGGCCATCCTCGCGGGCGAGATCACCGAGCAGACGCCCATCAATCAGGCGGAGATCGCCGCGGCGTTGAAGGTCAGCCGGATTCCGGTGCGCGACGCCCTGCAGCGCCTTCAGTCGGTGGGGCTATTGGTCATCCAGCCGAACCGGCGGGCGGTCGTGCCGAGCTTCACCATCTCGGAGATCAACGAGATTTTCGAGATGCGCGCCTCTCTGGAAGGTCTCGCGGCGCGTTACGCGGCGGAAAATCTGACCGCCAACGATGTCGCGGAGCTGGCGGCGCTAGCCGAGATGATGCGCCGGTTGCCCGACCTCGACAGCTACACCCGGCGCCACGATGCCTTTCACGATTTGATCGGACAGCGCTCCGGTCTGGCCCGTGTGCGCAAGGAAACCAACCGTCTGCGCGAGATCGTCACGCCGTACATACGAATCCACGGCGATGTCTCGCATTCCGCCGAGCTCGACGAGGAAACGCACGAAGCGCTCGTGGACGTGTTTCACAAGCGTGATCCGGACAAGGCCGAGCGGGCCATGGCCAATCACATCCGCGGCGCCGGCCGCCAGCTCATGGCGACTCTGCAGGGGCTCACGGCGGGCGAGCCGGCCGCCGGCGTTCCGCGCGGCAAGGCTCCCAACCCGATCAAGGATGCGCCGTCCGCGAACCCTGTTCCCTAGCGTGGCTTCCATTCAATTCGTGAGAGGATACGGACATGGTCGACAAGGTCGTTCTCAAGAAGCCGAATGAAGTAACTGCGGAAGCAGCGGAAATTTTCGAGGATATCCGCAAGACCAAGGGTGCGAACTTCCTGACGCCGACCTGGGGCTTCTTTGCCCTCGACATCGACCTGCTGCGTCACTGGTGGGGGCTGACGAAGCGCCTTCAGATGGCGGAGGGTTCGTTGCCGAAGCCGCTGCTGAACAGCATTTCGCTGGTCTGCGCTGCCGAAGTCGACTGCCCGCGCTGCATCAACAATCACCAGACGCACCTGATCGAGCACTTCGGCATGACTGAGGACGACGTCCACGAGGTCCTCAACTTCGAGAAGTCGACCAAGCTCGACGGCAAGACCAAGGCGGTGCTGAGCTTCGCCAGAAAGATGGCGTTCGCGCTCGGCACCACCGACGAGGATTTCAACGAGTTGCGCCGGCACGGGGTCGACGACGTCGGCGTGGCGGAGATCGTCTCGATGGCAATGCTCGAATCCGGCATGGCCAGGCACGCCGTCGGCGTGGCCCCGTTCGAGGACGGGGACCAGTGGCCGCGAGACAACCTGCCAAGCAAGTTCTACGGCGAGAACGTCAATCGCTGACACCGAGCCTGCCGCGCCTGCCTCAGAGCGGCGCGGCACCTTGTTGAGCCATTCCTACGGCGGGAAGCGAGATGAATGCGAGCGTCATCAGCGGCAGCGTGGCAGTCCTCGGGGATTTCGTCTCGGCGGACGTGCTGCTTCCCGCGCGCTATTCCTTTCTTCCGCCGGAGGAAATGGCACGCAATCTTCTGACGGACCTGTCCCTACAGGCCAACGAAGCGGCGTGCCGGCACCCCGTCTTGGTGGTGGGCGAGGCGTTCGGCTATGGCACCGGCCGCGAGTCTCCGGCGCGGGCGCTGCGCGCGGCCGGGGTGAAGGCGGTGGTCGGGGGACCGTTCGCCCGGATGTTCTTTCGCAACGCGATCAACAACGGCGTCCTCGTCATCGACTGCCCGGCGCTGCGCGCGGCGGGCCTCGCGGAAGGCGAGGAGATCGTCATCGACATCGACGCGGGACATATCGCGGCGAAGGGAGAGACCTTCCCCATCGCCCCCGTACCGGAAGCGGTGAAGCGCATCATCGAGGCCGGAAGCCTGATTGATTACGGCCGCATGCTCATGGCTGCTCAGAACCAGGGAGGCGTCGATGCGCCCGCAGACGGTCGCTGAAAAAATCCTCGCGCGGGCGGCTGGACTTGGCGCCGTGGTGCCCAACCAGATCGTCGAGGCGGTTCCGGACTTCAGCTATTCCCACGACTACGCCTATTTCGCGATCGACGCCTTTGAGAAGATGGGCGCCACGTCGGTTCACAACCCCGAGCGCATCGCGGTTTGCTTCGATCACGGCACCCCGGCGGACAATTTGCGGGACGCAAACAATCATAAGATCGTTCGCGCGTTCGCGCGGCGGCATCGGTTTGCCGAGTTCTATGAGGGCGGCGTCGGCATCGCGCATCAGGTGATGGTCGAGAAGGGCTTCGTGGTGCCAGGCGCCCTTGTGTGCTGCAACGATTCCCATGCGCCGTCGGGCGGCTCCGTTGGCGCGTTCGCCATCGGCATCGGCGAGACCGAGATGGGCTTTCTCTGGGCGGTGGGCAAGCTGTGGCTCAAGGTGCCGCAGACCATGCGGGTGGAACTGTCCGGCCAGATGCCGAAAGGGGTCTACGCCAAGGACATCATCCTCCACATGATTGCCAGGCTAGGAGTGCTCGGCGGGCTCTACCAGGTCATGGAATATCACGGCGAAGCGGCACGCCGGCTGAGCATCTCCGAGCGGTTCACCCTCTGCAACATGGCGGCCGAGCTGGGCGGGAAGGGGGGCATCTTCCCCTATGACGACATCACCGCCGCTTTCGAGAAGAGCCGGGCGCGCTTTCCCTTCGCGCCGGTGCTGCCGGATTCCGACGCGGAATATTCCAGCACGTTCCACCTCGACCTTTCCGAACTCGAGCCCATGGTCGCCCTCCCAGGCCGCGAGGATCGCGGCCTGCCTGTGAGCGAGGTCCAGGGGCGCAAGGTTCAGCAGATCTTCATCGGTTCCTGCACCAACGCCCGCGTCGACGACCTCGCCATCGCCGCACAGATCCTGCGGGGCCAGCGCGTGCACCCGGATGTGCGGCTGATGGTGGTGCCGGCGTCGCGGGAGGTGGCCGTGGAATCGACCCGCAACGGCGATCTGCTCGCGCTGATGGAGGCCGGAGCCACCGTGCTGCCGAGCGGGTGCGCGGTCTGCGCCGGCGCGCACCAGGGCGTTCTAGGGGACGGGGAGGTCTGCCTTTCCACCAGCAATCGCAACATGCCCGGCCGCATGGGCAACAACAATGCGGAGATCATGCTCTGCAGCCCGGCGACAGCGGCGGCCAGCGCGCTGACCGGAGTGGTCACCGACGTCCGTCCCCTTCTGAAGGTGGCCTGAGCCATGACACCGAATTCACTTACGGTCGGAATCGCGCAATCCGACCGCATGCAGCCCCTGCTCGACCGGCGTATCGAAATTCCCGGCACGCGGCTGGAGTTCGATCTCTCCGCGGTCGATCGCATCTTCTGGCGTGCGCTGCATTCGGATGATTTCGACGTCACCGAAATGTCCCTTGCGGCCTACTGCATCCTCATGTCGCGCGGAGAGCGGCCGTTCGTCGGCATTCCGGTCTTCACCTCCCGCATGTTCCGCCACAGCTCCATCTACGTGCACCGGGACAGCGGCATCACCCGCCCTGAAGATCTTCGCGGGCGCCGCATCGGCATTCCCGAGTACCAGATGACGGCAGTGGTGTGGATGCGTGGAGTGCTCGAGGAATACTATGGCGTGGCGGCGCGGGAGGTGAAGTGGTTCAAGGGCGGCGTCGGGACCCCCGGTCGCATCGAGCGCATTCCGCTGCGCCTGCCGGACGGCTACGACGTCACGGAGATTCCCGTGACCGACACGCTGCAGGCCTATCTCCTCGACGGCCGGATCGACGCCCTCATAACGGCGAAGATGCCGCCGGCCTTCCTCGAGGGCGACGCGCGCATGGTCCGCCTGTTCAGCGACCCCGTGGCCGCGGAGCGGAAATACTTCGCCGAGACCGGCATCTTCCCCATCATGCATGTGCTGGTGATGCGGCAGCGCGCCTACGACGCGGCGCCGGAGCTCGCCGCCCGCCTCCTTGAGGCCTTCGAGAACGCGAAGGCCGTTTCCCTGGCGCGCCTCTACGACACGGACGCGCTGCCCTACATGGTGCCCTGGCTCGTCCCCGACATGGAGGACACCTTCGCCGCCCTGGGGCGTGATTTCTGGCCCTATGGGATCGCGCGCAACCGCGCCGGCCTGCAGACCTTCCTCGATTATCTTCGGTGTCAGGATCTTCTTGAGACACCTGTCGAGGTCAACGACCTGTTCGCGCCGGAGTTCGTGGATACCTGAAGCCTACTCAAGGAAGGCGGGAGAATGTTGGCTCCGATGACCAAAGCCGAGACCATTCGGGCGCAGTCCACCGCAAGCGGCGCACCAGCGGCCGAGGCAATCTCCGCGGCCGGGCTCACCTTCTCAGCCAAGGACAACAAGGGACGCGAGCTGACCATTCTCGACGGCGTGGACCTTTCGGTCCGGGAGGGCGAGTTCGTCGCGATCGTCGGCCCCTCCGGATGTGGCAAGAGCACGCTGCTCAATCTCGTCGCCGGACTCATTCCCTGCGCCGGCAGCAAGCTCAAGCTGTTCGGCGCGCCGGTCACCGGAATAGATCCGCGGATCGGCTACGTGTTCCAGACCCACGCCCTCCTGCCCTGGCGCACGGTACTGGGCAACGTGGAGATCGGCCCCGAGATCAAGGGGCTGCCCGCGACAGAGCGGCGGCGGCAGGCGGTCGAGGTCCTGCGCCAGCTGGGGCTCGAAGGTTTCGAGGACCACTACCCGGCCCAAATCTCCGGCGGCATGCGGCAGCGGGTCGGGCTTGCGCGGACACTGGTGGCCGGACCCGAGGTGATCCTCATGGACGAGCCTTTCGGCGCCCTCGACGCCCAGACGAAGCTCCTGATCCAGGACATCTTCATCAATTACTGGGAAAGCCACCGAAAGACGGTGCTGTTTGTCACCCACGACCTGGGCGAGGCCATCACGATGGCGGACCGGATCCTCGTCATGAGCGCGCGCCCAGGCCGCTTCAAAGCCACCTACACCGTCGACATTCCCCGTCCCCGTGCGCTGGCGCAGGTCCGGCGCCTGCCCCAGTACACGACGTACTGGGAAAGCATCTGGGAAGACCTCAAAGACGAAGCGAAGACCGCGCTTCTCGCCGACGGGAGTGGCCGATGAGCATCAGGATATACGTCTACCGGCTCCTGGTGCTCGCCGGGACCCTCGGCCTCTGGCAGGGGCTTACCAGCAGCGGCCTCGCCAATCCGTTCTGGACCAGCAGCCCGGCCCTCATTGCCGAGCGGACCTGGAAGCTGGTCCTCGACGGGGAGATTTTCTACCACTTCGGCATCACCATCAACGAGGCGTTCAGCGGCCTGGTGGCCGGCACGATCGCGGGGGTCATCCTCGGCCTCGCCACCAGCGTCAACCGGACGTTCGGCATGGTGTTCGAGCCGTTCATCATCGCCCTGAACAGCCTGCCGCGGGTAGCGCTCGGCCCGCTGCTGGTGATGTATGTCGGCATCGGCTTCGCCTCGAAGTTCCTGCTGGCCTTCTCGCTGGTCGTGGTCGTGGTGATGCTGAGCACGTTCGAAGGCGTGAGGTCGGTCGATCCCACCCTCATCAGCGCGCTGCGCACGCTCCAGGCCAGCAAGCGGCAGCTTTTCACCAAGCTGCTGCTTCCCAACAGCATTCCCTGGATCCTGTCGGCGGTTCGGGTGTCCATTCCCTTTGCGATCATCGGCGCCATCGTCGGCGAGTTCATCTCCGCCCAGGCCGGCATCGGCTTCATGATCGACGAGGCAAGCGGCGCATTCGATACGACCGGCATGCTGACGCCGCTGCTGTGGCTGATGGTTTTCGCATTCACGCTGGACCGCGCCGTCCTTGCGCTCTCCACGCATCTCATGCGCTGGCGTCCTGTCGCCCTCTGAATAAAACGGCAAAACGCCTCATAAATAAAAAATAGAACCTGTCTCCACCAGAGAGGATTTCATCATGCAGAAAATACATATCGGCGCGTTATTCAGGCGAAGAATAGCTATTGTCGTGAGTGCCTTGCTCCTGGCAATGACCCCGCAGGTCGCGTCAGCCCAGACCAAAATCAAAATCGGCAGCTCTGTAAAATCGATATTCTCGCTGCCACTTTATGTGGCCGAGGCCAACGGATACTACAAGGAAGAGGGTCTCGATGTTGAAACCATCTTCTTTTCCGGCGGGCCGGCAGCGACCGCCGCGCTAATCGGCGGCTCAGTCCAGTTCATTTCCTCGGCGTTCGAGAACACCCTCAAGCTCGCCCAGCGCGGGCAGCCGGTTATCAACGTGATGACCATGCAGGCCGATTTCAGCGGCGCGCTGGTGGTCCACAAGCGGATCGCCCAGAAGTTGGGGCGCCCGGTCAAGATCGAAGACATGAAAGGCCTGCGCATCGGCACGCTCCAGCGCGGAGGCTTTGCCGACAGCGCCATCCGTTACATGCTGATCGACGCCGGCATAGACCCGGACAAGGATGTCAGCCTTATCCCCGTCCGCGGCTTCGACAAGCACATCGCCTCGGCCGCGGCCGGGGAGATCGATGCCAGCCTGATGGTCGAGCCGTGGCAGACGATCGCCGTCTATGAGGTTGGCGACTGGGATATGATCACCAACATCACTCTGGGCGAAGGCCCGGCCGTTTTCCACGACATCGGCTACTGCACGCTACAGGTTACGCCGGCCTATTTGGCAGCAAACCGTCCAGTTGTCGAAAAGGTAGTGCGGGCGCTCGCCAAGGCGCAGGTCTTCATCCGCGATCGCGCCAACCTGGAGCGCACCGTTGCCATCGCGCAAGCGGTGTTCGGTGAGATCAAGCCGGAGACCCTTCACCGCAGCATCGAGGCGCAGCTCGCGACATTCCGGCCTGCGGTCAAGCAGGACATGATCGACAAGACCATGGACCTGTTGCTTAAGAACGGGCAAATCACAGGCGCTGCGCCCGACCTCAAGACCATTTCCGATGTCAGTTTCCAGGAATACTGGAAGTAAAAGCTGGCCGGCTGTCGAGAGGCAGCCGGTCGTCACCCAATAACGCCAGGGAGCCCATGTTCATGACCGTCCGTCCCAAGGTTGAATAC
This sequence comes from Xanthobacter pseudotagetidis, assembly GCF_043194795.2. Classification (NCBI taxonomy): domain Bacteria; kingdom Pseudomonadati; phylum Pseudomonadota; class Alphaproteobacteria; order Hyphomicrobiales; family Xanthobacteraceae; genus Xanthobacter; species Xanthobacter pseudotagetidis. Next base: position 1,636,245 of record NZ_CM195534.1, read on the forward strand.
CTCGATCCGCCCCTTTCCGGGCCTGCCCAGGGCTCCTACAGCCATTGCGCGCGCGTCAGCGCTGGCGACCTTGTGTTCATCGCCGGTCAGCTCTCGATCGACAAATCCGGAAACGTTGTGGGAAAGAACGATTTCGAAGCCCAGTTTCGGCAAGTATTCTCCAACATGAAGATCGTTCTGGATGAGCTTGGCCTGACCTTCAACGATATCGCCAAGTTCACGACCTATTTCGTGCATTCGCAGGATATCGAGGCTTTCATGCGCCTGCGTAATGAGCTGTTCCCTGCCCTGTTCGCGACCACGCAGTTTCCTCCCAATACCATCTGTGTGCTTGATCGGCTGGTGAAGGAGGATTTCCTGTTCGAGGTCGAAGCCGTCGCGCGGGCGAAGGATTGAGCGATGCGGCTGATCAGCTTCGAACAGCACGGTCGCGTCGGCACCGGCCTTGTCGATCCTTCCGGGCGTACGGTAAGCCGCCTGTGCGCCGCAGACGGGACCTCGCCGACCATGCTTGATCTCGTGCGATCCGCGGGCGCGCCTGCCTCAGTCGCCGCCGAACCGCAGGACGCAACGCCGATCGAGGATGTGACGGTGCTCGCGCCATTCCCAAGCCTGCTGAGAAATATCATCTGCGTTGGCAAGAACTATCGTGCCCATGCAGCCGAGTTCGAGGCGAGTGGCTTTGATTCCAGCTCCCAGAGCGAAGTGGTGCCGCAGTTTCCGGTCTTCTTCACCAAGGGATCGAATACGGTCATTGCCGACGGCGCGCCCATTCCCGCCAGTTCGGACACGACCAACTCGGTCGACTATGAGGGCGAGCTCTGCGTGGTGGTCGGCCGGAAGGGACGCAACATCGCACCCGGGCAGGCCCTCGATCACGTCTTCGGCTACACCCTGATCAACGACGTCACCTCGCGCGTGTTGCAGGGCCAGCACAAACAATGGTTCCTCGGAAAGAACCTCGACGGGTTCTGTCCCATGGGACCCGCGCTCGTCACCCGCGACGAAATTCCGGACGTGGAAGCGCTGAGGCTGACGACCCATGTGAACGGAGAGCTCAGGCAGTCGGCCGCGCTCAGCGACCTTCTGTTCGACATTCCGACGCTGATCGCCACCCTTTCGGCTCAGATCACCCTTGAGCCCGGCGACATCATCGCTACCGGGACCCCCCAGGGGGTCGGCATCGGCTTCAAACCGCCGCGCTACCTGCGTCCGGGCGACACCGTCACGATCCGCGTGGACGGCATCGGCACGCTCTCGAACCCGGTCCGGTGACCTTGATGACGATGATCGATCATCATTCCGACATCCTGATCCTCGGCTCAGGCGCGGCCGGATGTACAGCCGCGATATATGCCGCGAGGGCCAACCGGCGGCCGATCGTCATCTCCGGAAGCCAACCCGGTGGCCAGCTCACCATAACCACAGACGTCGAGAACTTTCCGGGCTTCGCCGACATGATCCAGGGTCCATGGCTCATGGAGCAGATGCAGAAGCAGGCGGAGCATGTCGGCGCGCGCTTCGTCAACGATACGATCGAGGAGCTTGAATGCCTGCCCGATGCGTTTGTTTGTCGGGGCGAGTCCGGGGTTCGATATCACGGCCGCAGCCTGATCGTCGCCACCGGCGCATCGGCGCGGTGGCTCGGCCTTGAAAGCGAGCGACGCTATCGCGGCTACGGCGTCTCCGCCTGCGCGACCTGCGACGGCTTCTTTTTCCGCAACAAGCACGTCGCCGTGGTGGGCGGTGGAAACACCGCGGTGGAAGAAGCGATCTATCTGACCAACCATGCCGCAAAGGTCACCCTGATCCATCGGCGCGATATCCTGCGCGCCGAGCGCATCGCACAGCAGCGCCTGCTGGCGAACGCGAAAATAGAGGTGTGCTGGAACAGCGAGGTGGACGAGATTCTCGGCGATCCCGAGCGGCCCGAGGTCACGGCCTTGCGCCTGAAAGACACCGTCACCGGCGGGTTCCGGGACCTGCCTGTCGATGGCGTATTCATCGCCATCGGCCACAGCCCGAACACGTCCTTGTTCGCGGGCCGGCTGGATCTCGACGAGGATGGCTACATCGTCACGAAGCCCGGTAGCACCGTCACGAGCCGGGCGGGTGTATTCGCCGCCGGCGACGTCCAGGACCGGCACTTTCGACAGGCCGTCACGGCCGCGGGCTCCGGATGCATGAGCGCGCTGGAGGCGGAGCGGTTTCTTTTGAATACGACGGGCTGAGGCCTGTTCGCTGAGAATCGGGAGCAACTGATATGTCCCAGACAGCAGATGATGTGCATTTCGACGATATCGTGGCGCGGCAGAGCGGAACCGTCCTGGTTGATTTCTGGGCGCCCTGGTGCAAGCCATGCGCCGCGATGACGCCGATCCTTGAGGAGGCAGAACTCGCCGCGAACGGAACCTTCACTCTGTTGAAGGTGAACGTTGACGAATGTGAGCAGCTCGCGGAGCGCTTCAGCGTGAAGAGCCTCCCGACGCTGGTGCTTTTGGCCAAGGATGGACGACAGTTCCGTCGTGTGGGAGCCGCATCCCGCCAGAACATTGAACAATGGATCGATACGTCTCTTGGATGATTTGGCCCCACGGCTTGGTAATTTCGTGTGCCCTCCCGGCATCTTTACCATGGCGCACTGCGTTGGAATTCCGCGGTGCAGCCACACGATGGTGCGAGCCCTCCTCTTTTTCGTGTCCTACAGCTCGCTTTCCCATATGGGGCGTTCTGCCGGCTCACCGACGAGCCTTCAATGACATGCAATCGCGGGCCAGGGGAGTGATGAGGAAGACGGGGCACGAATTCGCGTGGCGGCAGAGATGGCTGAGTTTGCCGACAAGGCCGCATGATGAAAGCGATAAGGCGGATAATGCCAGAAGGCCGCGAGGCAACCAAACAGCTTGTCTGCTTTCGCCTGCAAGCCGACCGGCGACAACGTCTGAATGTCGTAGATAGGACGCGAACCCTCGCTGCGCCCCCTTTTCAGAATGTCCAATTGCCGGCGAGATACCAATGAGATACCAATTTTCGCCTCGAATGCAAATCTGAAGTGATGAAATCTTCCTTCTCTGTCTCAAAAATCAAAATATCTGAGACATTCTGCGGCACGTTGTTTTTCAGTGACTTGATTGTCTCATTTATTAGTCTCATAGTGCGCGCATGATCGTTGGCTATGCACGCGTTTCAACTGATGGGCAGACGCTCGAAAGCCAGATCGAACACCTCAAATCCACGGGCTGCCAAAAGATCTTCGCCGAGACGGCGAGCGGAGCCAAGACTGACCGCCGTGAGCTGCGCCGCTGCGTTGCGAGCCTCTCTGAAGACGACGTGCTCATGGTGGTGCGGCTCGATCGTCTGGCACGGTCGACGCGGGACCTGCTGAACGTGCTGGCAGAGGTGGGGGAGAAGGGCGCTGCCTTTCGATCTCTCTCCGACGCCTGGGCAGACACCACCACGCCCCACGGACGGCTGATGCTGACGGTGCTGGGAGGCCTCGCCGAGTTCGAGCGCGAACTGATCAAGGCCAGGACCAGCGAGGGGCGTACGCGAGCCAAGGCGCAAGGCATCAAGTTCGGCCCCAAGCATGCTTTGACGATCGAACAGCGCGCCTACGTCGCAAAGCTTCGCCAGGCCGGCGAGAGCGTTCGCCAGATCGCTCGCATCATGGGCGTGAGCAAAGCCACCATCAGCCGAATTGCTCCAGAGCTTTGATTCCGAATGGCGCGGCTCCGAAAGCGACGCCGACATTCTCACGGCTTGAAGCAGTGCTCGCGGTGCCAGCCGGATGCGCCCCAGCAGCTCTCGGCCGCATGTTCTGTCGTTTGAGGGCCTTCGCTGGTGCCGATCCGGCCGGAGGGCGTTCTCCTCCACCAGCGGCGTTGATGGCCCGGCAGTGCGTCGATCCTGTCACTGGCGTGGCGGAGGCCGTGTGGGTCGAAAATCTGCTCTCGCGGCGCCCACCAGCGAAACGCAAGCTCATGCTGGCGCTGCAATGGACGACCGCCCGCCCCTCCGTCACACTCCAAGGTGATCGCGCTGGCCACGGCCATTGCACCGATGATGGGCCGCGAGGATCATGCGTGGAAGATGGCTGAGAAGGAGCGGCGGCGGTGGTCTATGAGGTGCGGCACGAGGAAAGGGCCGGCCGAGGCCGCTATTTTATCGAGCTCGGCCGTGGCGCCGTGGCGGAGATGGAGTATCGCCGGGGTACCGATGGCCGCATGATCATTACGCACACCGGCGTCCCGCCAGCGTTCGAAGGTCAGGGCATCGCAGCGCAGCTTGTGGATGCCGCCGTCGCGGCCGCGCGCGCGGAGGGCTGGAAGATCACCCCGCTGTGCTCCTACGTCGCGGCGCGATTCCGGCGGCACCCGGAATGGCACGATCTGCTGGCTTAGGCGGCCCGCGCTGTGCCCGCTGCCAAGTAGGTGTTCGCTCTAGGCATGGTGTCTATAGTTCAAGGCTCTCTTCTGGGTCGTCATCAGAAATAAAAATTACTAATATGAATTTTGCATAGCGGTGCATAAGTCAATAATATTTCAATGTTGCATTGAGAGATGCAATCTATAGACAGTCGGCGCCAAAGGCGGGCAATCTCCATATGTTGTGTGCGATCCGTCCGCTCTGGCGTGCGCCCTGCCTTCATCGGATCGTCACCGAGGCGAAAGTGTGCGGCGTCTCGGGCTCGGCATTGGGCTCATTTGTTCGCAGGTGTCACGATCCAAGGCATGCAACGGAGCCGATGCCGCGAGGCGGCCCTGTCGACATGCCCCTACCGCCCGAAGAGGGCGGCGTAGCGCTCCGGCTTGAAGCCCACCTCCAGGATCTCGCCGCTCTCCAATGCGGGCCGCTTGATCATGGAGGGCTGGGCCAGCATGAGGGCGATGGCCTTGTCTTCATCGAGGCCCGTCCTGTCCTCCTCGGGCAGCTTGCGGAAGGTGGTGCCGGCGCGGTTCAACAGGGTCTCCCACCCCACCACCTTGCACCAGCGCGCGAGGGTGTCGCGGGAGATGCCCTGCTTCTTGTAGTCGTGGAAGGCGTAGGCGATGCCGGCGCCATCGAGCCAGGTCCGCGCCTTCTTCACGGTGTCGCAATTGGGGATTCCGTAGAGGGTAAGCATGCGCGGCATCCTTGGGGCGGGGGAGGGCGTGAGGACGGCGGGGCCGCCGGCCGATCTCGGCGGACCGGGCTTATGCCCGAGCATCTCCGCTGGCAACCCGGGCTTTGGCGTCGCCGGGAAGCGAAAGCACCCGCGCCTCCCCGGCCGTCACCGTCCCCCGCAGCTTCAAGCGGCAGACACCGCTTGGCCGGTGCGCTAAGGATTGGCGCGCAAGTCGCAGCGCCGAGGGAGCAATGCAGCATCTGGTTCAGCCGCCGGCGGTCGAGAGCTTCGTGTACTGGATCGACCGCTGGTCGTTCTTCCAGAACATGCTGCACATCCGTGGCCATGCCTTCTCGCCGCACCGCCGGACCACCGCCGCGCGGCTGGTGCTGCGCGATGGCGCCCAGGTGCCGCTCGCTCATTTCCGCCTGCCCAGCGCCGATCTGACAATGAATTGGGGGCGCGCGGCCGCGGCCTGCCGGATCGACGAGCGCGTGCCGTTCCCCCAGGGCGAGCAGGAGGCGCTCCACGCCCGCCTGGAGTTCACCTTCGACGACGGCACCACGCAGGTGATCGCCAACCGGGACAAGGAGGAGATCGCCGATCCCGTCCACGCGCTCCTGCGGCAGTTCTTCGCCCTGGTGCATGAGCTGCCGCCCGGCCACATGCTGGAGATCGGCTCGCGCAACCGCACCGGCGACGAATGGCGCCATCAGGTTCCACAGACCTGGCGGCACACCGGGATCGACATCGTCGACGGCCCCAACGTGGACGTGGTCGGCGACGCGCACGAGGCGAGCCGCCTCCTGCCGCACGCGGCCTTCGACGCGGTGATGTCGTTCGCCGTGTTCGAGCATCTGCTGATGCCCTGGAAGGCCGCGGTCGAGGTGAGCCGCCTTCTGAAGCCGGGCGCCATCGGCCTGATCGTGGCGCCGCACACCTGGCCGCTGCACGAGGAGCCGTGCGACTATTTCCGCTTCTCGCGCCATTCGTGGAAGGCGCTGTTCAACGCGAGCACCGGCTTCGAGATCCTCGCGGCCGCCGACGGCTGCCCCGCCTTCATCGTCGCCGAGCGCCTGTCGGGGGCTTCCGCATGGTCGGAGATGTACCGTGGCGCCCTCATGTCGGCGGTGATCTTCCGCAAGACCGGCGAAAGCCTGGTGGACTGGCCGGTGTCCATGAAGGACATCGCCGCCGACGAGTATCCCTTTTAGGCCCGTCCGCGGCCTATGCGGCGGAGGCGGTCCGGCGGGCGAGGATGGTGGTCGAGGGGCCGGCGGTCACGTTCTGGTCGTGGTCGATGGTGCGCACGTCGTCGAAGCCCAGGGCCGCGAGCGCGTCGAGGAGGTCGCCGCGGTCCAGCCATGCGGGCTCCGCCGGGATGCCGCCGCAGAACTTGGGATCGTTCTTGCCCTGATAGGGTCGCAGATAGTGCCGCACCGCGCGCCCGCGCCAGGTCCGCTCCTCGACCGCGCGGATCGGCTCCCGGCGCGGATCGCCCTCCGGCATCTGGATGTCGTCGACCACATGGGTCCACAGGAAGAGCTGGTCGGTGCGCGCCGCCAGCTGCTCCAGGAGGCGAAGCGGCTCCTCCATGTGGTAGAGCACGCCGCACGCCACGATCAGCGGCCAGCGGCGCGTGTCCGTCTCCAGGAACTTCGTGAAGTCGCCCAGCAGGAACGAGGCGCCGGCAAGGCGCCGCACCTCCTTGACGATGAGGCACTTGAGGAAAGCGAGGCGGTTCGCCTCGATCGCCAGCACGCTGTTTGCCCCCGCCTCCAGCAGCATGGCGGTGTGGCTCGCCTCCAGCGGCCCGAGCTCGAGGATGTCTAGCCCGCTGACGCCGCCGATCTGCTCGATCAGCCAGGCGATGCGCGCGTCGGCCGACAGTGGGATGTCGCCGGCCTGGGCGGCGAAGCTGTCGGGGATGGCCGCCACCCAGGAGCCGGCCATCACGTCGACGGCGTTCTGGGCGGACGGCGCGCGGGGCTCGTAGGCCTCCTTCAGGGCGAAGGCGGGCTGCTCCTGCGGCACGGGCGGGACCGCGCGCCCCGGCCCCACCGCGCCAGCCTCGGCAAGGATGTTCCGGGCCAGCTCGATGCGCGTGAGCGGCGGAGGCGGCGCGGCGGGGGACAGGACGACGAAAAACTCGCAGCCGATGGAATCATGGAACTCCAGCTCCCCGAGCTGCGTCAGGCCGGCCGCGCGCAGGTCGTCCACGATCAGGCGGAAGCTGGACGGCACGAACACCCAGGCATGGCAGTCCACATAGGCGTCCTGTGAGGCCACCGCCGCGGCGTATCCAGCCTGCGCCGTTCCGGTCAGGGCGAAGGCGCCGTCGTTGCGGTCCGCCCAGATGAAGGCGCCGTCCCGCAGGGTGGACAGGGCGAGATGATCGAACAGGTTGCCCGGGTCGTGCCGCGTGCGGCCTTCGAGATAGGCGCGCAGCATGTCGCCGGTGGTGCTGACGGGGCGGAAATAGTCGAACGTGAAGCGCCGGTCGGGGACCATGAGGAAGAGCTTGCCGTCCGGCTTCAGGGCGCGCTCGCAGCGCTGCAGGAAGCCGATCGGATCGGGCAGGTGCTCGAAGACGTGGCTGGCGACGATGTAGTCGAACTTCATGCCGGGCGGCAGCAGCTTCGTCAGCTCGCCGCCGTCGTCGATGGCGTCCACCGGCTCGATGCGGTCGACGTCGACGCCGTGGGGGCGGTACTTCTCCCTCAGCGCCTCCTCGTCCGCGTGGTCGACCACAAAGACGTTGTAGCCGTCCTTCTTGGCGAGGATCGGATTGTAGGAGGGGCCGAACTCGACGCCGATCAGGTTGTGTCCCACGATCGAGCGTACATACGCGCGAAAATCCATAACCATCCCTCCGACGCGCTGTCTGCCGCGAATACGTGGGCATAACGCGGTGGAGCCTATATAGTGCGCACACGATCGTCACAACGGTAACATAAAGAATAATTGAAATGGCGGGACAAAAAAGGAAATGAAAATTGACCTTCATAAATTTGGCTATTGGTCTTATGTAACGACGAAAAAAATTCGCCAGTTACCGAAGGTCATTGCCGACTATAGGCCAAAATTCTCAGTTGACGATACCATTACTCCGGCGGTCGGGTCAGTTTATGCCATCGTCGTCTGCTACGCCGGATTTGGTGCGACAGACGATTTTATTGAACTCCTGAAGGCGTTGCGCAGGGCGAACGTCAATCCGATCCTCGTCTGCAACGGCGCGCCGAGGGGGCCGGCGCTGGCGAGGCTGCGCGCGCATGCCCATCGCATTCTCGTGCGCCGTAATGTGGGGCGCGACATCGGCGCCTATCGCGCGGCAACTTTGTACCTCAATGAACAGCAGTTGCCGGCCTCCCGCGTCCTTTATTTCAACGACAGCGTCATCTATCTCGCCGGTCCCGAACTGGACCGCATGGTGCGGCAGCTCGCGGAGGGCGAATACCCGGTCATCGGCACGTTCGAGAACCACGAGTTCGAGCACCATATCGGCTCGTACGCCTTCTCCATCAGCGCCGAGGTGTTCGGCAATCGCCGCATGCTGAAGTTCTGGCGCGCCTACCGCCCATACGACGTGCGCCCCCATGCCATCCACCACGGGGAGATCGGCCTGTCGCGGCGGATGAAGAAGCTCGGCTTCAACATCGACGTCATCTATTCGGTGGACCGCCTGAGCGCGAAGCTCCACGCCATGGACGCGGTCGATATCCTCGGGCTGGTCAAATACATGCCCATGGCGTGGCGCTCGATGTTCCTCGATCGCACCCGCCAGGGGCCGCTCGGGCTCGGCGCCCGCCTGCGCGGCGAGTTCGCGGCGCGGCCGCCTGCGCCGGTCCAGGACAAGCCGCGCGGGCTCAGTACCATCGGCACCGTGGCGCCGCGCCCGCGTGGCGTCGTCGGCGCCTCCGAGACCGACAGCGCGCAGTATGCCGCTGCGCAGCAGGAGCTCTCGAAGCTGGCCCTGATCGACCTGCTGCTGGGCGAAATCTCGGTGCACAGCCAGGTCCATTCCGGCTTCGGCGTCTACCATGTTCTGATGGGCGCGCCGCTGGTGAAGAAGGACCTCCTGCAGCGCGGCATCTGGGTGGAGCACGACTGCAGCCTGATCCTGAGCGACATGCGGCCGGATTTGCGGGAGGCGGTCATGCGCCAGCTCATCAATCGCGGCCGCCCGGTCCATGTGCGGGGCATCAAGCGCTTCATGCTCCATCACGGGCTGGAATAGCGCGCCGTCGGTCAGGAACCGATGGAAGTCGGCCAGGTGCCGCCGGCCATGAGGCGGCGGATCTCGGGCCGCACGATGCGGCTCACCGACAGCAGGCCGCGGGTCACCTCATCCGCTACCGCATAGGTGGGCAGGATGGTGTAGAGCCGGCTCCTGGCGCACACGTCCTTCGTGGTGGTGATGGTCTCCACCTCGATCTTGATGTCCAGGGTGATGCCGAGGCGGCACGCGCCCTTGCCACCCGTGCCGCAGGCACGGAATCTCGGATGCCACGCTCTACAAGTGGAAGGCGAAGGACGGGGGCATGACGGCCTCCGAGACGGCCCGGCTTCGCACCCTCGAGGAGGAGAACAGGCGGCTGAAGAAGCTGCTGGCCGAGCAGGTGCTCGACAATGCGGTGCTGAAGGATCTGCTCGGAAAAAACTGAGCTCGCCTGCGGCGCGGTTCGCGACGGTGAAGCGCGTGATCGACGATCACGGCTACTCGGAGCGCGGGGCCTGCAGGCTGATCGGAGTAGATCGATCGAGCTTCCAGTATCAGCGCGAGGCGGATGCCGCCACCGTCATCGCCGTCCTGGTGGTGGTGCAGGTGGCGATCGCGCGGCCGAACCTGCTGCCGCGCGTGGCGCTGCTGGTGCCGTTCGTCGCCATCCTCTGGATGACCGGCCATTTCGAGCGCGTGCGCGAGTTCGTGCGCAAGCCCTGTGTCATCGGCTCCCACATGCATGCCAACGGCTTCCGGGTGGAGGACTATCCCCTCCTCCAGCGCGACGGCGTGCTGGCCTACGCCACCTGTTCGAACCCGCTCACGCCTGCCGAGCAGGCCGGCTTGCCGCTGGGCCTCTCCGAGGCCCAGCGGAAGGCGCGCCTCGCCGAGATCCAGCTCGGCAAGGACGTGTTCATGACCACCTGCTCGCGCTGCCACACCGGGCACGGGGTCAACGCCGTCACCGCCCACCGCACCGCCGTGATCCACGAAGCGGATGTGACGCACCTCACCGGCGCCAACACCTATTCCGGCGGCACCTGGCTCACGGGCGGCACGCTTGTCGTCGCCGCGGATGCCAGTCTCGGCGGCGCGGTTGGCGGGATCGCCTTCGACGGCGGATCCGATCAAATTGAACAATCTGCTCGGATCGCGCCAGAGGGTTCAGATCCATGAAATGGTTGGCGTGAGAGGCGGGTTGCGATTCACGGCTTCCGAGAGGAAGGGACGACGATCGGGACCTGTTCTGGCTGACGGATGCGCAGTTTGCGCGGATTGAGCCCACCTGCCGCAGGACACGCGCGGCAAGCCGTGTGTCGATGGCCGCCACCACATCCGCGAGCAAGCATTGATCGACAAGCGTGATGCCCAGCTGGTCGAAGCTATGGCAAAGACCGTTGATCCGTGGCCATTCGTTGGACCGCCGGAAGTTAGAGTTTCCGGCCTATGCGCTGGCCTATTGACGAAGGACAGCCCCGGAAGAATGCGGAAGAAGCGACCTTGCTTCCTGTGCGAAATCCACCTGGGGCTGGAGCAACATCCCGGGGATCGCGTCGCAGGCCAGGAGCCCGCGGGGCCTGCGCGTCGCATGTCGCATGCGCATCATCCGTACGGTGCGATCGTAGGACTGCTTCACGACGCAGAGGTCGGACCACGCGATGGCGCCGCCCTTGAGGCCGAAGAAGATCAGCCAAGCCTCCTCGGGCGGCCGATGCCCCAGCCTCGCCGCCAAGGCGCGGGCGGGCTCCATGAGGCCGGGATCAAAGGCAATCCGCTCGGAAACATCGCCCTGCTCGCACGCGCACATCGCGGCTCAGCCTTCCATTTCGAGAATGTCGAGGCCACGGAAGCGGTCGATCAGGTAGACGAGGCCGCGAGCGCGGTCGACATAGAGGTCGTTGGTCTGGACATGCGCCTCACCGGCGCCCGGCTCGGGGATGAAACGCCCCACCTCGGTCGGTCGGTAGATGTCGGAGATGTCCACCGCCCGGAGCCCGCCGGCGAACCAGACCGAGAGCACCGTGGTGCTGTCGATCACCTCCTGCGGCTGGTGGGCGCCGAACCAGCACTTGGGATCGAACGGCTTGTCGTTTTCGACCCGGAAGGCGGAGATCGGCACCGGATGCGCCTCGTCGGTCACGTCGACGATCCACATGAAGGCGTTGGGCGCCGGCGCGAGGCGGTCGGCCACCTCCTCGTCGGTGCACACCAGCACCTTGCGACCCATGATCTCGAACGGCACCGGCGCCGCGGTGTGGGTCGGACAGGGGTAAGGCGGGCTCCAGTCGAGGCCGCTGATGAAGCGCGGCCTCGAGATGTCCTCGATCCCCAGGATCACGAACCCGCCGTGCCAGTAGCTGGTGTAGAGCCGGTCGCCGCGCCGCAGGGGATGGTGGCAGCGCGAGCGCCGCCCGCCCCAGTTCGGCACCTCGCCGCCGGCGAGCCACTGGCCGGGCATCCACCAGCGCCCGGCCTCCACCGGGTTTTCCGGGTCGGCGATGTCGACGATCACCACGATGTCGCCCAGGAAGCCGTGCTCCTCGGAGGAGATATAGGCGTAGCGCGGATCGGAATCGAAGCGATGGGTGCCGAGCGAGCGATAGGCGCCGATCTCCCGCGGGCGGGCCTTGTCGGCGATGTCGTAGAGCCGGATGCCGCCGCTGAAGCCGGCCTTTTCCGCGTCGAGCGTCTGGTTGAGGATCACCTCGACCGGTACCTTGTCCTGCGGCCCCGTGGGCTCGGGCCGGTTCAGCTCGCGGTTGACGATCATCACGTCGCCATGGACGCGGACCTTGTGGGAATGGACGTTGGCGGGCACCTCGACGGTCGCCGTCACGCGCGGGTTCAGCGGATCCGCGCAGTTGATGAGCGTGGTGCCGTGCGGAGGCCGCAGGTGCCCCACATAGGCGAAGTCGCCCTGCGCGAACACCTGCCCGCCGCCGGGAATGTCGAGACGTGCCAGGTGCCGGAACTTCACGGGAGGTCCCTCCGAGGTCAGCCGAACATGGTGCGGAACAGCGCGAACGCCTTGTCGAGGGCGAGCAGGACCAGCGACGTGGCGAGGATCATCAGCGCCGCCACGGCGACGATGGAGGGGTTCGGCACGTAGTCGATCCGGTTGAAGATCACCACCGGCAGGGTCGCCGTGCGCGGGCTCGACACGAACATGGAGATGGACACGTTGTTGAACGACACCAGGTAGGCGAACACGGCACCGGAGATGATGCCGGGCCTGACGCTCGGCAGCGTCACGTGGATCAGGGTACGGATCGGGCTCGCGCCCAGCACCGCAGCCGCGCGCGGCAGGGAGGCGTCGCCGGCCATGAGGATGGAGAGCACGCTGCGCGTCACGTAGGGCAGGCAGATCACCACGTGGGCGAGCGCTAGGCCGTAGGCGTTGATCAGGCCGAGGCTGGAGAAGGTCATCAGGAAGGCGAGCCCGATGAGCACATGGGGAATGGTGAGCGGCGCCAGCGCCAGCGACTGGAACAGCTCGCGGCGCACCCCGTCGGCGCGCGCGAGATAAAGCGCGCCCAGCGTGCCGAGGACGGACGCGGCGACCGCCGCGCACAGCGCGATCACGGCGCTGAGCGCCATGCCGTCCATCAGCTCGCGGTCGTTCAGGATCTCGCCGTACCAGTGGAGCGTGAAGCCCCGCGGGGGGAACTGCACCGTCTGGGTCTGCGTGAACGAGGCCGCCACCGTCACGAACATCGGCAGGATGAAGAGCGCGTAGACGACGACGCAGATCAGGACCACGCTGGGGCTCAGCGCTGGTTTTTCAGCCATGCCAGCCTCCGGTGGAAGAGCCGCGAGATGATGTAGTTGCAGGCATAGGACAGGACCAGGAGCAGTCCCGCCATGGCGCCGGCGCCCGGCCAGTCGAACACGCCGCTGACGAAATTGTAGATCATCACCGGCACGGTCTTCACCTGGTTGCCGCCGATGATCATCGGGGTGACGAACGCGCCGAGCGACAGCGCGAACACCAGCAGCGTGCCGGAGAGCACGCCGGGCAGGCTCATGGGCACGATGATGGACCAGAAGGCGGCGCGCGGCGGCGCGCCCAGCACCGCGGCGGCGCGCAGCAGGCTGCGGTCGATCGCCTCCAGTGCCGCGTAGATGTTCATCACCATGAAGGGCGCGAAGGTGTAGATCAGAACGACCACCACGCCGGAGGGCCGGCTGAGCAGCGCCAGCGGCTGCGCCAGGAGTCCGGTCGCCATCAGCGCCTGGTTCACGAACCCGTTGCGGCCGAGGATCACCACCCAGGCGAAGGCGGTGACCACGTAGGACACCATCACCGGCAGCAGGATGATGAGGATGAGGAAGGTGCGGGTGCGCGACGATGCGACCTGGTGCAGGTGCAGCGCCACCGGATAGGCGATGACCACGGACGCCGCCGTGACCAGCACCGCGATCACCAGCGTGTCGACGAACACCCGCAGATAGAACCAGTCGGTCAGGAAGCGGACATAGTTGGCGAGGGTGAACTCGCGCCCCACCAGGATGATGGGGTCGTACTTCAGGAAGCCGGCGAGCAGCGCCGCGGCGATGGGCAGCGCGAAGAACACGCCCAGGAACGCGACCACCGGGACCGCGGCCCAGTCGGGCCTGAATCGTCGCGCGCTCACCGCGCCGCCTCCGCCGGCATGACGTACCAGGCATCGTCGGCGATCATCAGGCCGACCTCGTCGCCCACCTTGAGGTTGCCTGCCCAGTTGGAGGCCGCCTCGCAGTCGAGCGCCGGCAGGCCTCTCGCCTCGGCCCTGAGGCGCACGCTCGCGCCGCCGAAGGCGACCGCGCGGATGGTGGCCGGCAAGGCCGCGGCGCCGGGCGCCTCGAGACGGATGTGCTCGGGGCGGACCAGCAGGGTGAGGAGTCCGCCAGCATCCGGCTGCGCGCCGCGCAGCAGGACGCGGGCCTCGTGGACGGGGCCGATCCGGACCCGGGCGGTGTCGCCCTCCAAGTTCACCACGTCTGCGGTCACGAAATTGCTCTCGCCGACGAAGCCGGCCACGAAGCGGGTGCGCGGCGCATGGTAGATGTCGGTGGGCGTGCCCATCTGCTCGACCCGCCCGCCATTCATCACCACCACCCGGTCGGACATGGCGAGCGCCTCCTCCTGGTCGTGGGTGACGTAGAGGGTGGTGGTGCCCACCTTGGCGAGAATCTCGCGCAGCTCCAGCTGCATCTCGCGCCGCAGCTTGGCGTCGAGGTTGCTCATGGGCTCGTCGAGCAGCATCAGGCCGGGATGGACCGCGAGCGCGCGGGCGAGGCCGATGCGCTGCTGCTGGCCGCCGGAGAGCTGGCGGGGATAGCGCTCCGCCACGCCCGGAAGCTGGACCAGAGCCAGCATCTCCTCGACCCGGGCGGCTGTGGTGGCGGCGCTGTCGCCGCGCATGCGCAGCCCGAAGCCGATGTTCTGCGCCACGCTCATGTGAGGGAACAAAGCGTAGTTCTGGAACACCATGGAGACGCCGCGCTGATAGGTGGGCAGCCCGGTGATGTCGCGTCCGTCGAGCGCGATCGATCCGCCGTCCGGCGCGAAGAAGCCCGCCACCAGGTTGAGGGTCGTGGTCTTGCCGCAGCCCGACGGCCCGAGGAGGGAGATGAACTCCCCTTCCCCGATGGTGAGGCTCATGTCGTCGAGCACGGTCTTGCCGGAGAAGGACTTCGTCAGCCCGGCGATCGACAGTCTGCTGCCCATCGTGCCTTTCCAGTGTCGCTTGTCGCGCGGCGCGCGCTCACTTCGCCTCGATGTCCCGCTGCCAGCGCTCGTTGAGGACGATGCGGTTGGCGTTGAAGACATCCCACGGCAGCTGCTTGCCGGCGGCGATGACCTCGCGCGTGAGCGGCGATGTCTTGGCATAGTCCGGCGAGAGCTCGGTCTTGGTGTTGACGAAGGCGACGCCGCCCTGCTCAGCCATGAGCGCCTGAAATTCCGGCGACAGCAGCAGGTTGATGAACTGCGCCGCGGCGTCCGTGTTTTTCGAGCCCTCGGCGATGGCGGCATAGACGGTGCTGAGCGCAGCGCCTTCCACCGGCGCCGTCCACTTCACGGTCGAGTCCTTGCCGAGACCCTGCGCCACGTGGTTGGCGCCCCAGGCGAGCTCGATCTCGCCCTGCTTGAACAGGTTCACCAGCTGCGCGCCGCCGCCATAATAGCTGAGCACGTTGGGGGCGATCTTCTTCATGGACGAAAAGCCCGCGTCGAGCGGCTTGGCCGCATCGCCCTTGCCGCCGGCGATCACGTCCAGGTTCGCCAGCAGCGCGAAGGCGAAGGTGCTGGAGAAGGTCGGCACCGCCACCTTCCCCTTGTATTTGGGATCGGAAAGGTCGGCGATGGATTTCGGCGGGGTCGATATCTTCGCCGTGTCGTAGAGGAAGCCGATGACGAGGTGGGTGTAGGCCACGCCCTTCGGATCCTTCAGGTTTGCCGGAACATCGGCGAGGTTGGGGATCTTCGCCACCGGCAGGTCCGCCCAAAGCCCCGCCGCCTTGCCCTGGAGCCAAGGGCCGGCATCGAGCATGAACACGTCGATCTGTGGCGAGGACTTCTGCGCCATGGCCTTGGCGAGTGCGGGAGCGCTCAGCGATGGCGTGGTGGAGACGTCGACGCCGTAAAGCGCCTTCATCTTCGGCACGATGAATTCGCGCACAGCACGGTCCACGGAGCCCTGGGTCTGGACCACGAGGGTTCCCTGCGCGGCGGCGGGGGAGGAGACGAGGGCCGCGGCAAGGGCCGCCGCGCAGGTCGCTGTCACCAATCTGGACACTTCTTGCCTCCTCTGCCTGGGTGGATCATCCGGCTGCGGCGGTGCCCGGGACGAACTGGCCGTATCCGGGGCCGGTGCGCAGCTTGCCGTCCTTGGCGACGAGGGTGCCGCGGACGATGGTGTGGGTGGCCGCGCCCTTGGTCGACATGCCCTCCCAGCTCGAGTAGCCGGTCTTCGAGAGCATGTCCTCGTTGCGGAAGGTGCCCTCGCGCGCCATGTCGAGGATGGTGACGTCGGCGTCCGCGCCGGGCTGGATCACGCCCTTCCTCGGGAAGATCCCGAACCGGCGCGCCGGCGCCTCGGCGGCGAGGCGCGCCACGTCGTTGAGCGTCAGCCGGCCCTCATTCACCGCGTTCATCAGCAGCGGGATGTATTCCTGCGCGCCGGTGACGCCGAGCGGCACCGAGAACAGGTCCTGCCAGCCGGGCTCCACGTCGTCCTTCGAATGGGGCGCGTGCTCCAGCACGATCATGTCGGCGGTGCCGTCCCTGATCGCGTCCCAGCCGGCCTCAGGGTCATAGGCCCAGTTGTAGGTGCGCGGGCCGACCTTCTCCATCTGCGCCCGGTTCATGAACAGGGTGCCGAGCTCCAGCTCGCACGACACGTCCTGGCCGAGGTCGAACTTGGCGTGACGGATCATCTCGTTGGCGCCCTTGGGCATGACGCCGAGATGCAGCACGTGCAGCTTCACGCCGCTGATGCGGGCGTAATAGAGCGAGGCGGCGAGCCCCGCCACCATGCCGTGGCCGTACATGTAGCCCTTCGAGAAGCTCTCGTGATAGGCCATGGCGTCGGTGCGGCCCTTGTCGATGTAGTCGCGGAAGGTGAGGCGCTTGCACCATTCCGGATCGTCGTGGTGCACCGAGGCGACGAGGCCCATGTCGCGGGTCGCCTCGTAGAGCTCGTAGAGGATGCCGTGGTCGAGCACCCCGAGCTCGGAGATGTAGGGATAGACTTCCTTGATATGGCGGGTGTTGAAGATCTTGATGCCGATGGCCCCGGCCTTGGCCAGCGGCTCCACCGTGCGCGGATAGAGGCCGCCGCCGTAGAGCGCGTAGTCCACGTGCGCCTTGGGGGCGACGAGCGCCTTCTTCATCTCGAAGTCGTCGAGGGTGGTGGGATGGGGCGTGTTGTTGGTCATGTCGATGCACATGGTCACGCCGCCGACCGCCGCCGCCGCCGAGCCGGTGGCGAAGTCCTCCTTGTAGGTGTGGCCGGGCTCGCGGAAGTGGCAGTGCACGTGCCAGATGCCGGGCAGCACATCGAGCCCCTTGGCGTCGATGCGCTCGGCCGCGGCCTCGAACGGGCCGCCGATGGCCGCGATCCGGCCGTCGAGGACCGCGATATCGGCCTTGTACGAGGACGTCGGCGCGTGGATCGTGCCGTTTTCGATCACCAGGTCATACGGTCGGGACACGCTCGAACCTCTTTGGTCGCGGGCATGACCATGCGCTCTCACAACTGGCGCACGCCGCGAGTTGCCGTCCGGGAAATCGAAAGGACTACGCGCGAATGAGGCGCGCAGGGGTCCGCAAGGAAGGTATAAGATCTTGATTGCTCATGAAAAACATGGGCAATTGGCTTATTAGTTGATAGAAAAATACAAGGTGTACGCACGGAGTGTCAAGCGCTCATGAAGACCACGGAAACGGATGACCCGGCTGGGAAAGAGGGCCGACGCACCGGGAAAATATCGAAGGGCAGCTCGGGCAAGTTCGCCTACAAGGCGATCCGCCACGCCATTGTCTCCCTGGAGATGTCGCCCGGACAGGACCTTGACGAGAACGAGCTGGTGGCGCGGCTCAGCATCTCGCGCACGCCGCTGCGAGAGGCCCTGGTGCGTCTCGCCGGGGAAGGCCTGGTGGAGATTCTTCCGAACCGCGGCGCCCGTGTCGCGCCCATGGGCTGGAACGACATCCGCGAGCATCTGGAGGCGTTCGATCTCGCTCAGCGCTTGGTAACGCGCTGGGCCGCGACGCGGCGCACCGAGGTGCAGATCGCGGCGATCAAGGCCGAATGCCGGGCATTCGAGGCTGCATCCGAACGGCGCGATTCCGAGGCCATGCTGGAGATCAACTGGCGCTTCCACGCCGCCATCGCCGCCAGCTGCCGCAACAGCGTCATCGAGCGGTTCTACCTGCAGCTTCTCACCATCAACTTGCGCATCTCCCGCCTCGCAATGACCTATGACTGCTTTCCCACTGAGGACGCCTACCGCGCCCACATGGACGTCATCTTGGGCGAGCACCGAAAGATGGTGGAGGCGATTGAGGCGCGCGACGCTGAGCTGGCGGATGCGCTCGGCAGCTCCCATGCCGGCCTTGCCCGCAAGCGGGTATCGGAAAGCCTGACCCAAAGCATGGTGTCCGACATGATACTCCCGCTCGCGGGGAGCGCCGATGCCGCCGGCTGAGGCGACGATGGCTCTCGCGGCATGCCGCCCTCCATCATCCCGAAGGCGCGCGCCGCACGCACGCGCTGGGGGCGCTACAAATGTCTTCGTGCGGCGCCCAGCAGATGGTCATGATCTCGGTCGGGTTGAATCATTCACCGGATGTTGATCTGTGGGCAGTTCGAAATCGCAGCCAACACATCGCGTTCGGCGCGCAGACCGACATAGGGTCGAGACTCGATCAGAGCCGGAAGGCGAGAGCGGCTGGGAGTGCCACAGCGGGAAGGACGATGGCGGCCGCTTGCCGTGGCGGGCATGGACGCGCCGAAAGTCCTTGAGACCGCAGAAGGCATTCTTGATGAGGTGTCGGCTTCGGTAGCGCTGCCCGTCATGCCGGATGGCGCGCTTAACGGTGGCGCCGGCCCAGCATGACGGGCGTGACGCCCGCTTCGCGCGCCAGACGGCGCAGCCGGTCGGCATCGTAGCCCTTATCGCCCGGCAGGTAGCGCATGGGCACAGCGCGTTCGAGAAGCCCGGGGGCGGCCTTCAGGTCGCTGACGCCGCCGTCCAAAGAAGCTTCAACGATTCTTTACAGGCTGGGCAAGAACCTCGAGCAGGTTGTGGAGGGCAGCACGCGCTACGTGATGGCACCGGAGGGTTAGTCCCCCCAGCCCGTATCCGGCACCCATGCCTCGACGATGCAGCCCGCCAGTTTCCTGGCCGCGACGCCGGGAAGCTGTTGGTTCCAGCCTCCGGGGCGATTCTTCAGTGAAGCTCAAGGGCCGAAGCATCTCTGACACGGTCGCCATGGGCCACGACACGGTTGCGGCCCAATCCCTTTGCTTCGTAAAGCGCCTCATCGGCTTGTCGAACAAGGTCCTCGGGCCGATCCCCCGGCTTGAAGCTCTGCGTCGCCAAGCCGATGCTGACGGTGATCTGCCGCAGGCCCGCGTCCTTGAGGCTGGGCGCCATCGCCTCCGCATTGCGCCGGATGGCCTCGGCGATATGCCTTGCCCCATCAGGCTCGGTGGATGGGAGCATGACGACGAACTCCTCGCCTCCGTATCGGGCGACATAGTCGCCAGGCCGTCGCACGGAGCCCAGGAGGACCCTGGCGAGCCGGTGGAGCACCTCATCGCCGACCGGGTGCCCGTGCTGGTCGTTCACCCGCTTGAAATGGTCGATATCGAGCAGCGCCAGGGATAGCTCAGCCCCGCTTCTTGCCGACCGCCGGACCTCCGTGTGCAAGGCCAGATCGAACGCTCGGCGGTTGGGCAGATCGGTCAGGGCATCCGTCAGGGACAGGCGCTCCAGCTCGTCTTCGATTTCGACGCTGCGCGCGAGCGCGAGACGCAGGGATCGGATGATGACGGCAATGAGAACGATGGTGCCGAGTATGACGGCGATACTGATCGCGAGTTGACGATACCAGCTCCGCATGGCCTCGCTGGTGGAGATGCCGATCGACAGCACAAGCGGATAGCTCGCGATCTGGGTGTGGACGTAATAGCGATTGACGAGATCGATCACCGATCGCTCCTGGAACGGGATGTTGGGATGCTCCTTGATGCGGCGAAACGCGTTTGAGCCGCGAAGATCAAATCCCACATTCCCGCGGCCGTCCGTGGACGGGTGACGATAGATCAGCGTTCCATCGCTCCGGATCAGGGAGATGATGCTGCCCGGAGCAAGCGAGATGCCTTCGAACAGGGTCTTGAAGTAGGCGACGCGAAGGGTGGCGACCGCCACGCCTTCGAAGTCGCCGTCGGGGCCGGCCAGTTGCCGGCTGAGCGCGATGCTGACATCGCCGTTACGAATGCGGCTCTCGAACGGAAGGCTCACGAAGGTGCCCGCTCGCGGCTTCATCTGGGCTTGGAAATAATCCCGATCCCTCAGATTGGCGACCCGGGGGGGAAAGGCGCCGGAATCGAACTTGATGTTGCCGTCGACATCGAGGACGAGCATCGAGCCCAGATAGCGCGCGCTTGCCGAACTGTCGAAGAGCACCCGGTTGCGCAGATCGGGCGGCAGGGCCAGAACCGCGGCGTCCGTCGCCGCCTCGACCAGTCCCAGAAGAGACAGCTCGATCACGTTGAGATTGCGCTCGATGTTGGCCGCGATGGAGTTGACCGTGTTTTCCGCCGAGCGCGTTTCCAGAAGCCAGGTCGCCTGGTAGCTCCGCCACAACGCCCACGCCTGCGCCGCGATGATCAGGGCGATTGCGATCGCGGTCATGATCTGGATCGCAAATCCTTGGCTGGCTCGCCGCGTCGTCTCCACCAGCAAGGTGCCCGGCCTCCCACCCTTTCATTTCGTTGCCGGCATTCTGCCAGCATCCTGCGTCCAGTTCGAGCCAGTCCGCTGCGGTCGCGAGATTTTGAGGGTGTCGGCACACACGCCCGGCGCATCGATGCGAGGGGGCGCAGGGGGCGCAGGGGGCGCGCGCTCCGCACCTGTCCGGCTCGGGCCTTCGCGACCGGCGGCCGTCCCCACGAGTCGTCGAGGATGGAAGGCGGTATCTTGTTCGGCCAGTACGGGCGCGATGTCCGCGCGAGGGGGCAGATGGCGCGGGCTGCCAGTTCCGCTCTTTGTCCTTGCCCGGGGTTTCGTTCTGGAAGTAGAGCGTCAGCGCGCCGTCTTCGTTATCCTCATTCTCATCCTCATCCCATCGACGCCCGTCACCTGCCAACCGGGGTCCATGCTGGCGCGTGACCGGCTTCCGCGCGCTCCATTCTTGGAGGCGAGGGCAGACCACCCAAGGAGTAGTCCATGTCCCGTGTCGTCAGCTCCCGTCGTCGTCTCCTGGTGGCGGCTGCCGCCATGGGCGCGGCGCTGCTCTCCGGCGCCGGCGCGATCGCGCACGAGTTCAAGGCCGGCAGCATCGAGATCGGCCATCCCTGGTCGCGCGCCACGCCGGCCGGCGCCAAGGTCGGCGCGGGCTATCTGGTGCTCAAGAACGGCGGTGCCGCCGACCGCCTGGTCTCCGCCACCGCCTCGTTCGCCGGCCGGGTGGAGATTCACGAGATGGCCATGAAGGACGGCATCATGACCATGCGTCCGCTGGCCGACGGCCTCGCCGTTCCCGCTGGCGGCAAGGTCGAGCTGAAGCCCGGCGGCTATCACATCATGTTCATGGACCTCAAGGAGCCGCTGAAGGAAGGGGCCTTGATGGACGGCACCCTGACCTTCGAGAAGGCCGGAACCGTCAAGGTCCAGTACAAGGTGGAACCGGTCGGCGCCGGTGCCGATGCCGGCGGCCATAAGCACTAGAGTGCGCGCCGCTCAGCCCGCTGCAATTTGACCGGATCGCGCTCCAGCCGGTCCGTTTCGGATGCCGTGACGGAGGCCGCCCGCGAGATGCGGGCGGCGGTCCGTCGCCCCATCCCCCGGCTTGGGGCGGCGCGCCGGAGCTCGTCGCGCCGGAGCCGGCCTTCCCGTCAGGCGCGCGCCGCCTCTCCGCCGACGCGGGCGCCGCTCTCGCGGTCGAACAGCGAGAAGGCCGAGAGGTCGAAGGCGACGCCCACCGCCGCGCCGGCCCGGTTGTCGGCGTAGCCGGGCAGCGTCACCATCACCTCGCGGGTAAGCGCGCCGTCGTCGTCATGGGCGGTGCGGACGCCGTCGAGGGCGACGCCGACCACGGATTCCGCGCCGATATGCTCCACCAGGCTCACGGTGCCGGGCAGGGTGCCGGGCGTGCCCGGCGCGGCGAGGCGCAGCGCGCCGGGGCGCAGGCCGAGCCACACCTTGCCGGAGCCCGAGCCTGTCGCGCCCGCCGGCAGCGGCAGGCGCACGGCGCCGACGGTGAGCGCGCCCTCCTGCACCTCGGCCTCGATCAGGTTCATGGGCGGCGTGCCGATGAAGCGCGCCACATAGGTGTTGGCCGGCGTCTCGTAGATCTCGCGCGGCGTGCCGAACTGCTGCAGCCTGCCGTCGCGAAGCAGCGCGATGCGGCTGCCCATGGTCATCGCCTCGATCTGGTCGTGCGTGACATAGACGAAGGTGCCGCCCACGCGCTGGTGCAGCTGGGTGATCTCGGCGCGCATCGCCGTCCTGAGCTTGGCGTCGAGGTTCGACAGCGGCTCGTCCATGAGGAAGGCGGAGGGCTGGCGCACCATGGCGCGCCCGAGCGCCACGCGCTGGCGCTGGCCGCCGGAGAGCGTGCGCGGATAGCGGTCGAGCATCTTGGTGAGGGCCAGCATCTCGGCCGTGCGCTCCACCTTCTCGCGCACCTCGGGGCTGCGCTCGATGCGCCGCTTGGCGAGGCCGCCGATCACCGGCAGGTGGAACCACCAGCGGTGCCGGCGCATGATGAGCGGGAAGGCGATGTTCCGGCGCACCGTCATGTGCGGGTAGAGGGCGTAGGACTGGAACACGAACGCCATGTCGCGCTGGCTCGGCGGCAGCCGGTCCACGCGGTTGCCGGCGAGGTGGATCTCGCCGCTGGTGACGCTCTCCAGGCCGGCGATCATGCGCAGGATGGTGGACTTGCCGCAGCCCGAGGGGCCGAGCAGGACCAGGAACTCGTCGTCGCCCACCTCGATGTCGATGTTGTCGATCACCTTGTGGGCCTCGAAGGACTTGGTGACGTTCGCGAGCTTGAGCGCCATGGGGCGTGTTCCTCGAAGATGGTGGTGCGGCGACGCGCGCGCGTCAGCCCTTGACGCCGCCGGACGTCATGCCGGCGACCACGTAGCGTTGGACGAACAGATAGAAGACCACCGCCGGCAGGGTGTAGATGAAGCCCACCGCCATCACCGTGTGGACCGGCGTCGACAGCTCGCCGACGAAGCTCGCGAGCCCCACCGAGGCGGTGCGCAGCTGGTCGTCGCTGATGAAGGTCTGGGCGAACACGTACTCGTTCCAGCCGTGGAAGAAGGCGATCACCGCCGCCGCCGCCAGCGTCGGGGCGATCAGCGGCACCACCACCGTGAGCACGATGCCGAGCCGCGAGCAGCCGTCGACGTGCGCCGCCTCCTCGATCTCGCCGGGCACGGCGTCGATGGCGCCCTTCAGGATCCAGGTCACCACCGGCACCGCGAAGGCGGTGTTGGCGAGGATCAGGCCGAGGAGGGTGTTGAGCAGGCCCATGCGCGCGAAGATGTCGTAGAGCGGCACCACCAGCATCGCCTCGGGCAGCATCTGGGTCAGGAACAGCACGAAGCCGAGCAGCAGCATGCCGGGGAACTTGAGGCGCGAGAGCGCGTAGGCCGGCAGCACCGCGAGCAGGATGGAGAGCACCGTAGTGCCCACCGCCACCACCATGGAGTTGAACAGCCAGTGCCTCAGCGAGGTGGTGGTCAGCGCGTCCAGGTAGACCGGCAGCTGCGAGAGGTCCGGCAGCATCTGCGGCGACGCGCCGAACAGGCGCGCCGACGGCGTCAACGAGGTGACGAACATCCAGTAGAGCGGGAAGGCGGCGACCCCGAGCAGGGCCAGCACCGCGATGGCATGGAAGGGACGGAACCGGGCCATGGCGCTCACCGCCTTCCGCTCGCGGCTTCCGCGCGCCGGGAAGCCCAGAAATAGACCAGGGTGACGAGCACCGCGACGGCGAGCCCGACGATGCCGACCGCCGCCGCGCGGCCGAGGTCGAGATAGACGAAGGCGCGCCGGTAGAGGTCGATGACCAGCGTGTTGGTCTCGCCCAGCGGCCCGCCCTGGGTCATGATCCAGATCACGTCGAAGCGGCGCAGCGACCACACGGTGATGAGCAAGGCGAGCAGCGTCACGGTCGGGCGGATGGTGGGCCACACCACCGCCTTGAACACGCTGAAGCGGTCCGCGCCGTCGATCACCGCCGCCTCGCGCAGCTCCGAGGGCACGCCCTGGAGCGCGGCGAGGATCACCACCGCCGAGAACGGGAAGATCTGCCAGAGCGTGGTGATGAGGATCGCCGGCAGCGCGTAGGAGGGCTCGTCCAGCCAGTTGATGCCGCCGGCCGAGAGGCCGAGCGCCTGCGAGGCGCGACTCACGAGGCCGTACTGGGCGTTGTAGAGCCAGACGAAGATGAGCGCGGCGGCGACCGGCGGCGCGGCCCAGGGGATGGTGACGAGCGCGCGGGCGATGCCGCGGCCGCGGAACGGCCGGTCGAGCAACAGCGCCGCCCCGAGGCCGAGCAGGATCGATCCGGCGACGCAGACGAGGGTGTAGACCACCGTCACCCGGAGCGCCTGGTGGAACTCCGGGTCGGTGAGGATGTCGCGGTAGTTCTCCAGCCCGACGAAGGTCTGGCGCGACGGGTCCAGCAGCGAGGTGGCGGTGACGCTGAGATAGAATTGCTGCGCCAGCGGGTAGAACTGGAACGCCAGGAGATAGAGCACGACCGGCGCGACGAAGACCGCCGCGGTCCACCGGCTGCGGTCCGGCGCTGCGGCTTTTTCGGCGGCCTGGGGCCGGCTCTGGGCGGGGCGCGTCATG
This sequence comes from Xanthobacter pseudotagetidis, assembly GCF_043194795.2. NCBI lineage: Bacteria > Pseudomonadati > Pseudomonadota > Alphaproteobacteria > Hyphomicrobiales > Xanthobacteraceae > Xanthobacter > Xanthobacter pseudotagetidis. Next base: position 1,661,159 of record NZ_CM195534.1, read on the forward strand.
ATCCGGGTCCGTGAGGGAGAAGCGGGGGCGGCGCGCGCCGCCCCCGGCAGGGTCACTTTGAGGTCACTGGCCGAGCACGCGGGTGGTCACGAGGCGCTGCGCCTCGTCCATGGCCGCCTTCGGCGCCATGCCGCCCTGGAGCACCTTCAGCACCTGCGCCACCACGATCTGCTGGATCTCCGGCGCCTTGGTCTCCAGGCCCTGCGGCAGCGCGGGGACGCTGTAGGGGGTCTGGGCGTCGTAGACCTTCAGCCACGGCATGGCGTCGAGCTCGGCGGCGGTGCGCGGCACCACGGTGGCGACGTTGGCGGCGCCGAGCAGGGTCTGCAGTTCCTGCTGCTGCTGGGGCTGGAGCGCCCAGCGCAGGAACTTCACCGCCGCGTCCTTCGCCTTGGTGTTGGCATTGATGGTGGCGGGCGCCAGGATCATCCCCTGCTCGCGGTGCGGGAACGGGGAGTGGGCGGCGCCGATGGGGTACGCCTTGCCCTCGGAGGTGAGAATGGTGGCAACGCCGCCATTGTCGATCTCCATGGCGATCTTGCCCTCCCAGAACATGCGCCGGTAGGTGGCGGCGTCGGTGCCCTTGGGGGTCACGCCGGCGTCGTAGACCTGCTTGTAGGCGGCGATGCCGGCGATCACCTCGGGGCTGTTGAAGGTGGGCGTGCCGTCGGGCTTGGACCAGCGGCCGCCGAAGCCATAGACGAAATTGGTCAAATCATACCACATGCCGCCACGCTCGGCCATGGTGGCGCGGAAGGCGAAGCCGTAATTGCCGTCCTTGGTCGCGGCCTTGGCGGCAGCCAGGAAGTCGTCGAAGCTCGCCGGCGCCTTGCCGCCCGGCACCAGCGCGGCGTTGAAGACCATGGCATAGTTGGCGGTGTCGAAGGCGACGCCGTAGCGCTTGCCGCCGACGAACATGTACTTGTCGGCGCTGGTGAACTTGTAGTCGGCGTCGGTGATGAAGCCGTCCCACGGCAGCACCGACCTCGCGGCGACCGCGGCATAGAATTCCGGCAGGTCGAAGCGGATGATGTCCGGCCCGCCGCCGCCGCCCATCTGCGTGAAGATGGTGGTGGCGAAGGAGGAGAACGGGATGGTGATGGGCTTCACCTCGATGTCCGGGTTCTCCTTGTTGAACTTCTCCACCCAGGCCCTCAGCCGGTCGCCACGGCCGACCTCGGCGAAGTGCGATGCGGCGAAGGTGACCACGCTCTTGGTCTGGGCGGATGCGGCGCCGGCGGCGAGGAGCAGCGCTCCGGCGGCCACCAGCGGGGTCAGAAGGCGATCGAGGGTCATTGGCGTCCTCCAGTGTTCTTCGTTGGGTGGTGCAGGCGTCGAAGGTGGAACTCAGCCTTGGGCGGCGCCCTGGAAGGTGCCGTCGATGCGGCGCGGGACGCCGAGCGGATTGGCGCGCTTCAGCGCCTCCGGGAGCAGGGCGTCGGGAACGTCCTGGTAGCAGACCGGCCGCAGGAAGCGCCGGATCGCCAGCGTGCCCACCGAGGTGGTGCGGCTGTCGGAGGTGGCCGGGAAGGGGCCGCCATGGACCATGGCGTCGCAGACCTCGACGCCGGTGGGCCAGCCGTTGAACAGGATGCGCCCCGCCTTGCGCTCCAGCGTCGGCAGCAAGGCGCGGGCGGCGTCGGCATCGGCGGCGTCGGCGTGTATGGTGGCGGTGAGCTGGCCTTCCAGATGCTCGATGGTTGCGCGCACCTCGTCGAGGTCGCGGCAGCGCACCAGCAGCGAGGAGGCGCCGAACACCTCCTCGGTGAGCCCATGGTCGCCCGCGAGCGCCGCCGCTTCGGTGATGAACAGAGCGGGACAGCCCTGGTGCGGGCCGGCGCCGGCGGCGCCGCGGGCGAGGGTGCGCGCGTTGGCATTGCCTTCCAGCCGGGCGACGCCCGCCTCGTAGGCGGCGTGGATGCCGGGGGTGAGCATGGTGGCCGCCGCGCTGGCTTCCAGCGCCGCGCCGGCCGCGGCGACGAAGCGGTCGAGGTCGCTTCCGGCGAGGGCGAAGACGAGGCCGGGATTGGTGCAGAACTGGCCGGCGCCGAGGGTGAGCGAGCTGACGAATTCCTTCCCCAGCGCCTCGGCGCGGGCGGCGAGCGCCGCCGGCAGGAGGATCACCGGGTTGATGGAGGCCATCTCCGCATAGACCGGAATCGGCTCCGGCCGCGCCTGGGCGGCGGCGACCAGCGCCAGCCCGCCCCGGCGCGAGCCGGTGAAGCCCACCGCCTTGATGCGCGGATCGGTGACGAGGGCGATGCCCACCTCGCTGCCCGAGCCGAACAGCAGCGAGAACACGCCTTCCGGCAGTCCGCAGGCCGCCACCGCCTGCTGCACGGCCCGCCCCACCAGCTCGGATGTGCCGGGATGGGCGGAGTGGCCCTTCACCACCACCGGGCAGCCCGCCGCGAGCGCGGAGGCGGTGTCGCCGCCGGCCACCGAGAAGGCGAGCGGGAAGTTGCTGGCGCCGAACACCGCCACCGGCCCGAGCGCGATGTGGCGCTGGCGCAGGTCCGCGCGCGGCAGCGGCTGGCGCTCCGGCAGCGCCGGGTCGATGCGCGCCTCGATGAACGAGCCCTCGCGCAGCAGCTTGGCGAACAGCCGCAGCTGGCCCACCGTGCGGCCGCGCTCGCCCTCCAGCCGCCCGCGCGGCAGGCCGCTCTCCGCCAGGGCGCGCACGATCAGCGCGTCGCCCAGGCCGAGGATCGCCTCGGCGACGGTCTCCAGGAACGTCGCGCGCGCCTCCGGCGTGGTCTCGCGGTAGGCGTCGAACGCCGCCCAGGCGAGCGCGCACGCCTTGGCCACGTCCTCGGCGCCGCCGCCCGGGAAGCCGGGCTGCAACGTCTCGCCGGTGCCCGGGTCGACGGCGAGGATCTCGCCGCGGCGGCCGCGCACGGCGGTGGCGCCGATCAGCATCTGTCCGGTGACTTGTCCGGTGACTTGGGCGGTCATGGGAGCCTCTTTCTGGCCGCGACGAGGGTCACAGGAGCCCCCGTCCCGCGAGGTTGCGCATCAGGTCGGCGGCGCCGAACGTCCAGGGCGCGCAGTCGGCGCAGTGCCGCACGCGGTTCGACAGCGCGCCGAGGGCGGGCGTCGCGATGGTCACCACGTCCCCCACCTTGTGGGTGAAGCCCTCGCCTGGCCGGTCACGGTCCTCCACCGGGGCGAACATGGTGCCCAGCAGCAGCACGAAGCCGTCCGGATAGTGGTGGTTGGCGCTCGCCGTCGCGGCGGCGAGCTCGGTCGGGTCGCGGCTGATCTGGCGCATGGAGCTCGCGCCGGTGAGGTGGAAGCCGTCCGGGCCGTCCACCGTCAGGCTCAGCTCGGCGGCGCGGATGTCGTCGAGGGTGAAGCCGGCGTCGAACAGGCGCACGAACGGGCCGATGGAGCAGCTCGCATTGTTGTCCTTGGCGCGGCCCAGCAGCAGCGCCGATCGGCCTTCCACGTCGCGCAGGTTGACGTCGTTGCCGAGCGTCGCGCCGACGATGGCGCCGCGGCTGCTGACCACGATGGCGATCTCCGGCTCGGGATTGTTCCAGACCGAGGTCGGCAGGATGCCCACATGGGCGCCGGTGCCCACCGAGGAGAGCGGCTGGCCCTTGGTGAAGATCTCCGCGTCGGGGCCGATGCCCACCTCGAGATACTGGGACCACATGCCGCGCGCGATCAGGGCCGCCTTCACCTCCATGGCGGCCGGCGAGCCGGGCTTGAGCTGGGAGAGGTCGGCGCCGATCAGGCGGTCGATGTCGGCGCGGATCGCCAGCGCCTTCTCGGGCGCGCCGCGCGCCTGCTCCTCGATCACCCGCTCCAGCAGGCTGATGACGAAGGTGACGCCGGAGGCCTTCACCGCCTGGAGGTCGACGGGCGCGAGCAGGTGCGGCGCCTCTGGGCGGCGCGCCGCCTCGTCGGAATTGGCGAGCAGGTCGCGCGCCGAGCCGATGGCGGTGCCGGGCAGGTCGCGGGCGAGGGCGGCCGGATCGGCGCTCTCGCACAGGTCGCGCACGGTCGGCGCGGTGGAGCTGGTGATGTCGACCACGTCGCCGCCGCGCACGGTGACGACGCAGGGCCCGATGCCGGGGCGGAAGGCGCGGCCGACGAGAAGGCCGCCTTCGGGCAGCGCCGCGGCGGGATCGAGGGCGAGGGCAGGGGCGGTCATGGCCGGATGTTTCCTCCGCGTGTCGTTCTTGTTCTCATTCGGTCGGCCCTACTTGCGCCGGAACACCGGCGGGCGCTTCTCCTTGAAGGCGGCGCGGCCTTCGGCGGCGTCCTGCGTGGCGAAGCAGATGGTCTGCAGGTCCCGCTCATAGGCGATGGCCTGCTCGACCGGCAGGGCGTGGGCGGCGGCGAGGTTGAGCTTCGCCGTCTCCGCCGCGATCGGCGCGCGGCTGGCGATCACCGCCGCCAGCTCCTGGGCGCGGGCGACGAGCGCGTCCGGCGCCGTCACCTCGCTGACCAGCCCCCAGGCGAGCGCCTTCTGCGCGTCGATGGGATCGCCGGTGAGGATCATCAGCGCCGCGTTGGAGGCGCCGATGGCGTGGGAGAGGAAGGCGGCGACGCCGCCGCCGCCGATCCAGCCGAGCTTGATCTCGGGCGCCGCGAACTGGGCGTTGTCCGAGCAGATGCGCACGTCGCAGCTCATGGCGGTCTCGAGGCCGCCGCCGAAAGCGTAGCCGTTCACCGCGGCGATGGACGGCTTGCGCAGCCGCCGGATGGCGTCGCAATAGTCCTCGCGGTTGCGGAAGTTCCAGGCCGTGTCGTAGCGGTCCAGCTCGCGGATGTCGGAGCCGCAGCAGAACGCCTTCGGCCCGGCGCCGGTCAGCACCACGCAGCGGATGGCGTTGTCGTCGTTGATCCGCGCCACCGCCGCCACCAGCGCGCTCGCCATCTCCGGGGTCACGGAATTGAGCTTCTGCGGCCGGTTGAGGGTGAGGGTGGCGACGTGGCCGTCGATGGAGAAGGTGACTTCGTCGGTCATGGTGCTGCGCTTATCGTTCGGTGCCGGGGACGCGGCTGCGGGCATAGCGCGCGCCGAGGTCGCCCAGGATGTCGCGGTGGGGACGGCGGTCGGCGAGGCCGTCGCGGATGAGGCGCGAGGCATCGGCCTGGAAGGCGATGTAGCCGTCGTGGCGCGGGCGCACATAGGCCGCTTCCAGCGTCTGCGCGGTGGCGGCGTAGAAGCCGCCCCAGCGGGCGTTGACGCCCGCGTCGTGCCAGGCGGCGCGCCGGCTGGGCTGGCCGTCATGGGCCGGGATGAAGCCCACCTGCGCCTGCGCGCCCAGCAGCCAGCGCAGATGGTCGAGCAGCGCCGGGGTCACGTCGCACCGGCGCGAGATGCCGATGCCGGTGCCGCCCAGCGTCGAGCCCGGCCGCCCGCGCGGCGTCGCGCGCGGCGCGTCGGAGAAGGCGATGGGCCTGGCGGCGGCATCGCTTGGCGCGGCGTAGTTCACATAGCCGTAGATCAGCGGGCACAGCGCCACGTCGTCCTGCGCCGCCATGTGGGCCAGGATGCCGATGGGGTTCTTCTCGCGCACCGAAGCCGGCGCGCGGGCGGCGAGGCGCGCCATGAGGTCGAGCACCTGCGCGCCGACCGCGTCCGAGACCAGAAGGTCCGGGTCCGCCACGGCGGGCGGCTCGCCGAAGGCGGCGGCGATGGACAGGAAGGTGAGGCAGGCGTGCGGGCCGGCGAGCGACAGCGCCACCGGCGCGTGCTCGGCGCGCGCGGCGACCTCGTCCCAGGTGGCAGGGGGAGGACCGTCCAGGAGGTCGGCGCGGCGCGCCATCACCTGCGTCGCCGCGTCGAGCGGCAGCGCCCAGTGGGCGCCGGCGAAGCGGTAGCTCGACAGGCTGGGGCCGATGCTCTCGCGCGCGAGCGCCGCGATCTCCTCGGGCGAGAACAGGTCCTCCAGCGGCACCAGGCAGCCCTTGGCCACCGCCTCGCCCACATGGGGATGATCGAGCACCACCAAGTCGTAGCGGGCGCACAGATCGTCGATGGGATGGGCCTCGAACCCCTCCAGCGGCTGCTTGTCCCAGGCGAGGGAGAAGCCGCCCGCGGGATCGAGCCGCGCCGCGGCGGCGGCGAGCGCGTTGTAGCCGCGCGGATGGTCCCAGGTGAGGCCGCGATAGTGCATGGCGCCCTCAGCCCTGCGCCACAGCGCCGGAGGCGATGAGGCGGGCGATGTCGGCTTCCCCATAGCCCGCCTCCGCCAGCACCTGGCGCGAGTGCTCGCCGGCGAGCGGGGCGCCGCGGTCCACCTGCGAGGGGGTCTTGGAGAACCTGATCGGGAAGCCCGGCGTCGTCACCCGGCCCTCGGTCGGGTGGTCGTAGGTGACGAAGGTGCCGTTGTGGGCCACCTGCGGGTCGTTCACGAGGTCCTCGTAGCCATAGACCGGGCCGGCCCAGATGTCGGCGGCGCGGAAGATGTCCAGCCACTCGGCCGTGGTCTTGCCGGTGAGCCTGGCGCGGGTCCTGGCGAAGATGTCGTCGCGCTTCGTCCAGCTGTCCACCTCGTCGTTCATGGCGAGGAAGGAGGGCTCGCCGATCAGCTCGCCGAGCAGCTTCAGCGAGGGGAAGGCGAGGACGATGAAGCCGTCCGAGGTCGCGAACACGCCGTAAGGCGCACGGATATAGACGTGGGCGTGCGGCTCGGCCGAGCGCACCTGCGGCTTGCCGGCCACCGTGAACACGGAAAGCTCCTGCATCTGCAGCGTGGTGATGGCGTCGAGCATGTTGACCTGCACCAGCTGCCCCTCGCCGGTGCGCTCGCGGTGGAGCAGGGCGGCGAGCACGCCCTCGAAGGCGGTGTAGGCGGTGACGGCGTCCACCAGGTACTGCCCCGCCGGGGTCGGCGGCTCGCCGGCGCGGCCGGCGGAGAGCATGGCCCCCGACATGCCCTGCAGCAGCAGGTCCTGGCCCGGGCGCTGGGTGTAGGGGCCGCTCTCGCCATAGCCGGAGATGGAGCAGTAGACGAGCTTCGGGTTGATCGCCGACAGCGTCTCGTAGTCGACGCCGAGCCGCTTGGCGACGCCGGGCCGGTAGTTCTGGAGGAACACGTCGGCGCTCTTCACCAGGTCGAGCAGCACCGCCTTGCCCTCGGGCGACTTCAGGTCCACCGCCAGCGAGCGCTTGTTGCGGTTGAGCGAGAGGAACGAGACGTTGATGCGGTTGCCGCCCGCCCCGCCGGCGGCCACGTGGCGCTGCCACTCGCCGGTCACCGGCTCGACCTTCACCACGTCGGCGCCGAGGTCGCCGAGCCTTTGGGCGGCGAACGGGCCGGCCATGGCGATCGAGCAGTCGAGCACGCGGTACCCGGAAAGAACGTTACGCTTGCTGTCCATGCCTCGTCATCCTTGGGTCCGCCGCGGCGGACGCTGCTCTCGTAAGAAGGGCGCCTCAGGTGGCGGCGCGCGCAGGGCGCGGCGCGGCCTCGCCGGGGGCGATGAAGTTGCGGTTCCAGGCGGGGCTGATGAGGATCTCGTTGACGCAGGCGCGCGCCGGCATCTCGCACACCGCGCGGATCATCCGCGCCACGTCCGAAGGATCGAGCAGCCGCGCCAGCTCTTCCGGCGGGGGCGGGGCGGCGCGCTTCGCCAGGATGTCGGTCGCCACCTCCCCCGGCATCACCACGCAGGCGCGGATGCCGTTGGCGCACTCCTCCATGTTGAGCGAGTGGCCGAGCGCGACGAGGCCGTGCTTGGTGGCGTTGTAGGCCGGCCCGCCCAGCTTCACCGCGTGGCGCCCGACCCAGGACGAGACGATGACGACGAGCCCGTCGCCGGCCGTGCGCATGCCCGGCAGGACCGCCGAGACGGCGTACATGACGCCGCTGAGGTTCACGGCGACGATCCGGTCCCAGGACGCGGTGTCCAGCTCGGCGAAGGCGCGGTTGGGCACGTTGATGCCGGCGCTCGCCACCAGGATGTCGACGGCGCCGTGGGTGGCGGCGATCTGCGCGCCCGCGTCGGCCACGGCCCCGGCATCGGCGACGTCGAGGGGGAGGGTGTCGGCTTGGCCGCCCTGGGCGCGGATGTCGGCGGCGACACGGTCGAGCTCCGCCGCGCGGCGGCCGGAGACGACGGCATGCGCGCCGGCCTCGGCGAGCGCGCGGGCGGTGGCCGCGCCGATGCCGCTGCCGCCGCCGGTGATCCAGGCGATCTTGCCTTCGAGCTGTCGCGTGGCCGTCATGGCCGCTTCCTCTCCCGTGCGCGGGGCAACGCCCGCCGGCTGCGGCTCTTCCCGGCGTCGCCGGGCTCCTGCGTTGATGCAGAGTGACCGCTAACGTGAGCGATAACATGCAGGCGAAGCCGAGCGCAAGAGGCGACGGCGGGGCGTGGGGCCGTTTGAAGGGAAGGCACGCCAGCTCTCTCCACCCGGCGGGGAGAGAATCGGGGTGAGGGGGCCGTCAGCGGCGGGAAATCGCGGCGTCAGAGGTCGGCGCGCCTTCCCCCTCACCCTACCCTCTCCCCCACGGGGAGAGGGGACCACCACGGCAAGGGGGCCGCCATAGGTGCGCACAGGCGAAGCGGGGATTCGGGTGAGGGATGCTTACGGAGGATTCCTGCCGCCATCTCCGTCCTCGCCGCCTCTGGATTAGCGATAACGCGATCGCTAACATCGCCCCCGCCGCGGTTGCGTCGCACGCGCCGCTTCCGCGCTGGATTCGGGTGCCGGGGAAAGGGTTTGGCGGACGTGTCAGAGAACGGGCGAGGGCCGGCGCCGAAAGCGGTTTCCCGGCGCAGGTCCGCCACCCGCGCCGTCACCATGGCGGACGTGGCGCGGGCGGCGGGGGTCTCCACCCAGACCGTCTCGCGCGCCCTGCGCGACCCGCGCAGCGTCGGCCCGGAGACGCTGGAGCGCATCGAGACGGCGGTGCGCGAGACGCGCTACGTGCAGAACTACGCGGCGAGCCACCTCGCCTCAAACCGGTCCATGACGGTGGCGGCGATCATCCCCACCATCTCCACCTCGATCTTCGCCGAGACCATCCAGGGCCTCACCGACGTGCTGCTGCCCGAGGGCTACCAGGTGTTCCTCGGCCATACCGACTACACCTCGGCGCGCGAGGAGGCGCTGGTGCGCTCGCTGGCCGGACGGCGGCCGGACGGCTTCTTCATCATCGGCACGCGCCACACCCAGGAGGCCGCCGAGATCCTCAAGCGCGCCGGCGTCCCGGTGGTGGAGAGCTGGAGCTGGACGCCGCGCCCCATCGACCTGCTGGTGGGGTTCTCGAACCCGGCGGCGATGATGGCGGTGGTCGACCATCTGGTGGCGCGCGGCTATCGCCGGCTCACCTTCGCCGGCATGATCAAGCCTGGCGACCACCGCGCCAAGGAGCGCCTCAAGGGCTTCCTGGACGCCCATGGGCGGCATTTCCCCGGCGCGGAGCCGCGCGTGGTGACCATGGCCAGCGGCCCGATGGTGATGGAGGCCGGCGTCGAGCTTCTGGACCGCGTCCGCGCCGCCCATCCCGAGACCGATGCCGTGGTGTTCGCCAGCGACGTGCTCGCCTCCGGCGCCTTGCTGAAGTGCGCGGCGCTGGGCATCCGCGTGCCGCAGGACCTCGCCATCACCGGCTTCGGCAATTACGACATCGCCGCCCATCTGGTGCCCGGCCTCACCACCATCGCCATCGCAAGCCGCACCATCGGCATGGAGGCGGCCCGCCTGCTGCTGCGGCGCATGCAGGGCCAGGAGGTGGAGGCGAAGATGGTGGACGTGGGCTTCCAATTGCTGGCCCGCGGCAGCACCTGAGCGGTCGCCGGCCCGCTCGCGCCCGCGCCTGTTTCCGGGTGCCCGGCCGCCGTTCGGTCCCGCGTTTCCTGGCATCCCCGGGGCGGGTTTCCGGTCCGGGACCAAACGGCGGCGCCATTGCCAACCGGGGCGGGATGTGCCATTCATCTCAATAGATGATGAAATATTGAGATGTCAGTGACCGAGACCGAAGCCCTCGCCGCCTTCGCGGCCCTGTCCCAGGAAACCCGGCTGCAGGTCGTGCGGCTGCTGGTGCGCGCGGGGCCCGGCGGCATGCCCGCCGGCGCCATCGGCGAAGCGCTGGGCGGCGCCTCCTCGTCGCGCATGTCCTTTCATCTCGCCCAGCTCGAGCAGGCCGGCCTGGTGCGGTCGCGGCGGGAGGGGCGGTCCATCATCTACAGCGCCGTCTATCCGACGCTGTCCGGTCTGGTCTCCTTCCTGATGCGCGACTGCTGCAACGGCCATCCGGAGGTCTGCGCGCCGGTCGTCGCCGCCCTGTCCTGCACCTGCGAGCCCGAGGACGCCGATGCCTGATATCCCCGCCGCCCACGTCTACAACGTGCTGTTCCTGTGCACCGGAAACTCCGCCCGCTCCATCCTCGCCGAAGGCATCCTGGCGCAGGAGGGCGCGGGCCGGTTCCGCGCCTTCTCCGCCGGCAGCGCGCCCAAGGGCGCGGTGAACCCCTTCGCGCTGAAGACGCTGAAGGGGTTCGGCTATCCGCACGAGGGCTTCCGCTCGAAGAGCTGGCAGGAGTTCGCCGCGGCCGGCGCGCCGGTGATGGATTTCGTCTTCACCGTCTGCGACAGCGCGGCGGGCGAGGCCTGCCCGGTATGGCCCGGCCAGCCGATGACCGCCCACTGGGGCATCGAGGACCCGGCGGCGGTGGAGGGCAGCGACATCGCGAAGGAGGCGGCCTTCAACGCCGCCTTCCGCTATCTCAAGAACCGCATCTCGGTGTTCGCGGCCCTTCCCATCGCCAAGCTGGACCGTCTCGCCCTTGGCACGAAGCTGCGGGAGATCGGCCGCCTCGACGGCGCCACCGCGCCCCGGCCGGACGTGGCGTGAGCCGGCCATGGACGTCGTCATCTATCACAACCCCGACTGCGGCACCTCGCGCAACACGCTCGCCATGATCCGCAACGCCGGCGTCGAGCCGCACGTCGTGGAATATCTGAAGACGCCGCCAGCCCGCGCCCTTCTGGCCGATCTCCTCGTCCGCGCGGGCCTCAGGGCGCGCGACGTGCTGCGCGAGAAGGGCACGCCCTATGCGGAGCTCGGCCTCGGCGATCCGGCGCTCTCCGACGACGCGCTGCTCGACGCGATGATGGCCCATCCCATCCTCATCAACCGGCCCATCGTCGTGTCGCCCTTGGGCGTGCGCCTGTGCCGCCCGTCCGAGCTGGTGCTCGACCTTCTGCCGCCGCAGCAGGGCGCCTTCGCGAAGGAGGACGGCGCGCGCGTGGTGGACGAGGCCGGCCGCCGGATCACCGGCTGAACCATCGGAGCGCGTTCATGTCCCTGTTCGAGCGGTATCTCACCGTCTGGGTCGGCTTGTGCATCGTCGTCGGTGTGGCCCTCGGCCATCTGATGTCGGCGGCGTTCCACGCCATCGGCGCCGTGGAGATCGCGCAGGTGAACCTGCCGGTCGCCGTCCTGATCTGGCTGATGATCGTGCCGATGCTGCTGAAGATCGATTTCGCGGCGCTCCGGGAGGTCAGCCGGCACTGGCGCGGCATCGGCGTGACGCTGTTCGTCAACTGGGCGGTGAAGCCGTTCTCCATGGCCCTCCTGGGCTGGCTGTTCATCGGCTGGCTGTTCCGCCCGCTGCTGCCGGCGGACCAGATCGACAGCTACATCGCCGGCCTCATCATCCTCGCCGCGGCGCCGTGCACCGCCATGGTGTTCGTGTGGTCGAACCTGACCAAGGGCGAGCCGCACTTCACCCTGTCCCAGGTGGCGCTCAACGATGCCATCATGGTGGTGGCGTTCGCCCCCATCGTCGCGCTGCTGCTCGGCCTTTCCGCCATCACCGTGCCGTGGAGCACCCTCGTGCTCTCGGTGGTGCTCTACATCGTCATCCCGGTGATCGCCGCGCAGGCGCTGCGCCGCCGGCTGCTGGCCCGGGGCGGGCAGGGGGCCCTGGACGCGCTTCTCGCCCGCCTCGGCCCGCTCTCCCTCGGCGCGCTGCTGGCGACCCTGGTGCTGCTGTTCGGCTTTCAGGGAGAGGCGATCATCGCCCAGCCCCTCGTCATCGCGCTGCTGGCGGTGCCGATCCTGATCCAGGTCTATTTCAACGCCGGCCTCGCCTACGTCCTGAACCGCATGGCGGGGGAGGCGCATTGCGTCGCCGGCCCCTCGGCCCTCATCGGCGCCTCGAACTTCTTCGAGCTGGCGGTGGCGGCCGCCATCGCCTTGTTCGGCTTCAGCTCCGGCGCCGCGCTCGCCACCGTGGTGGGGGTTCTGATCGAGGTGCCGGTGATGCTGTCCGTGGTGTGGATCGTGAACCGCTCGAAGGACTGGTACGAGGCCGGCGCGCCGTCCCGCGCCGCCGAAGGCGCGCGTTCGCGGCGGTGAGCCCGGCCGCGTCTCATTGCAGGTACAGGATCCATCCGGCCGCCAGCAGGAGGCACAGCAGAGAGGTGGGCACGCCCGCCCTGGCGAACTCGGCGAAGCCGATGGTGATGCCGTTCTTCCTGCCCTGCTCGGCGACGATGATGCCGGCGAGGCTGCCGAAGATCACCGCGTTGGACGAGAAGCCGGTGCCGAGCGCGATCGCCGCGCCGAGGGCCTCCGGCTGCGCGGCGCCGGTGAGGAAGGGGGCGGCCAGCATCACGGCGGGGTTGTTGCCGACGATGTTGGACACCACCGACATGATGATGAGCATGGACATGGGGTCGTGCAGGTTGAAGCCGACCGAGCGCAGCCATGCGATCAGCTCCTGCGGCAGCCCGGTGGCGGCGACCGCCGCATTGACGATGAACAGGCCGATCAGCATCACCAGCAGGTCGCCGTCCACCAGGCCGATGAGCTTTTGCGATTCCACGCGCCGGCTGACCAGAAGGATGCTGGCGCCCAAGAGCGCGATCAGCATGTGCGGCCAGTCGGTCGCCACGAAGCCGACGATCACGGCCGCGGTCACGACGAAGGCCTTGGCGGTCTCGCCCACGTCGAGCGGCTGCGGCGGGGCGACACGTGCGGCGCCGGCTCCGGGGAGGTCCCAGCGGCCCCTGTAGAAGAGCACCAGCACCAGCCAGATCACCGGCAGGCCGATGAGCGACGGCAGCGCCGCGAGCTTCATGAAGCCGAGGAAGGAAAGGTGCAGCGTCTCGGCGGCGATCATGTTCTGCGGGCTGCCGATGAGGGTGGCCGAGGAGCCCACGTTGGCGGCGAAGCAGAAGGCCAGCAGGAAGGGCACCGGGTTGAGCCGCCGCGCCAGGCAGATCTGGCAGAAGATCGGCGTCATCGCCACCACCACCACGTCGTTGGTCAGCAGCGCCGACAGGCTGGCGGAGACGGCGATGACGATGGCGAGCAGCGCCTGCGGGCCGACCTTGGCGGCGCCCACCGCCCGCGCTGCCCAGTCATAGAAGCCGGAGACCGAGAAGGCGGCCGAGATGATCATGAGGCCGGCCAGCAGGCCGAGGGCGTTGTAGTCGATCGACTGCCACGCGGCGGCCGGCGTGATGATGCCGAGGGCGATGAGCAGCATCGCCCCCACCAGCGCGGCGCCGGTCCGGTCGAGCCGGAAGCCCGGCAGGTGGCCGACCCCCATGGCGACATAGACGAGGACGAAGATCGTGAGGGTCAGGTCCATGGGCGCCGTGGCGGGAGAGGGAAGGGGAACGCGTAAGCGGCATGCACCCCGATGGCCCCGGATGCATGCCGCTCCCGCACGGTCGGCCCCCCGGCAGCGCGGGCGCGGCCGGGGGATCAGGTCTCGGCCGCGCGGGCGCAGCCGGGGAGGGATCAGGCCTTGCCGCCGCGATCCATGTTCCAGAAGTTGAAGGCCTGCTCGCCATACATGGTCGTGTCGAGGCCCTTCTCCTGGAGCGTGTCCGGCACCCGCAGCACGCCCATGCCGTCGAGGATCTTGAGCAGGATGAAGGTGATGAGGCTGGCATAGGCCGCGACGATGGCGACCGCGAGCGCCTGGACGCCGAGCTGGTGCATGCCGGCCGACACCTGGTTGATGTGCGCGCTCGCCAGCACGCCGATCAAGAGGGCGCCGGTCATTCCGCCGACGCCGTGGGCGCGCCAGACCTCCAGCGAGTCGTCGATCTTCAGCCAGCTCTGCACATGCTTGGCATGGAAGCAGACGGTGGCGCCGATGGCGCCGATGGCGAGCGCCGCCATGGGCTCCACATAGCCCGAGGCCGGGGTGATGGTGGCAAGGCCGGCCACCGCGCCGACCAGGACGCCGGAGAAGGACGGCCGGCCCTTCTCGCGCCATTCCCAGAACATCCACACCAGCATGGCGATGGAGCCGGCGAGCATGGTGTTGGTGAAGGCGTAGGCGGCGAGCGCGTCGGCCGCATAGGCGCCGCCGGCGTTGAAGCCGAACCAGCCGAACCACAGCAGGCCGGCGCCCAGCGCCACCAGCGGCAGGCTCGCGGGCTCGGATTCGCTCTCGCCCGGCGCGAGCTTGCGCTTGCCGAGATAGGCCGCCGTCACCAGCGCCGAGAAGCCCGCCGCGGTGTGGATGACGATGCCGCCGGCGAAGTCGACGACGCCCATCTTGGCGAGGAAGCCGCCGCCCCAGATCCAGTGCGCCGCCGGCAGGTAGACCAGGATGGTCCACAAGGCGATGAAGGCGAGGTAGGCGCCGAAGCGGAAGCGTCCCACGAAGGCGCCCGTCATCAGCGCCGGGGTGATGATGGCGAACATCATCTGATAGGCGAACACCATGATGAAGGGGATGGTCGGCCCCATGGCCGGGTTGGGCGCGACGCCGACGTGATACATGCCGAAATAGGGCACGATGTTGCCGATGACGCCGCCGATGTCGGGGCCGAAGGCGAGGCTGAAGCCGCCGAACACCCAGATCAGGCCCACCACGCCCATGCAGACGAAGTTCTGGATCATGATCGACAGCATGTCGCGCTGCTTGACGAGGCCGCCGTAGAACAGCGCGAGCGCCGGGGTCATCATGCACACCAGCGCGGTGCACAGGAGGATGAAGGCTGTATTGCCGGCATTGATGCTTTGCATTGGCGTGTCCTTCCTGAGGGCCGCCTCGCGGCGGCGCAGATACGCGTGTGACAGGGGGGCCGGACGGAGCAGGACGCGCCCGCTCCGCCGCGGCTTGGTCTCAATGCGCGGCGGGATGCGCCGGCGCCTCGCCCGTTCCCGCCGTGCCGTCGTCGTGGACCATGTGGCCGGCCACGGGCTTGTGCGGATGCGGAGCCAGGAGCTTCTTGGGAGCGATGAAAAGATACATGGTCAGCACGTAGGGGGCAGTGAAGGACGGAATGCCCGTGGGCGCCACCATGACGTCGAGCGCACCCTGGACGAACACCGTCACCACCGTCGCCAGCAGAGCATAGATGATGACCTTCGGCTTGGGATTGAGGAAGATCACGCCCACCGCCATGGCCGTCAGCACCGGGCTGAAGCCGTAGAGGCCCTGGGTCACCGCGGCGGGATCGGCGCCCATGGCGATGGCGACGACCATCGCCACCAGCGATCCGCAGATGGCGGCGATGCCCGCCGGGACCGAGGCGATCAGGATGCCGGCGAGGATGATGGCGCCGCTGATCCAGCTGCCGAGGAGATACACCTGGCCGATGTTGCGGAAGAATATCTCCACCAGCTCCATGGGCGCGGGAATGGCGACGATGCCCTGCACGTAGTCGGTGGGCAGCTTCGGCGTGTCCCCCGTCACCTGCAGCCCGCCGAAGGAATAGGCGCCCGCGACCATCAGCCAGCCGGTGAGCACGAACGGCCCGGTGGAGCCGGGGATGCTCCATCTGGCGGTCAGCGTCGCGCTGAAGGCGGCCGTGACGACGGTGCTCGCCGCCGCGCCCACCACCACATAGACCCACAGCTGCGGCGAGGCCGCGATGAAGGTGGGCAGCGCCGCCCCCACCAGGACGCCGTTGAAGCCGTAGAGGCCGGACGAGACCGACTCGTCGTCGCACTCCATCAGGCGGGCGGTGAGGGTCGCCACCACCACGCCGACGGCCGCGCCGATGGTGGTCGCCCAGACGCCGGAGACGTAGGACGCATAGGCCATGGCGACGAAGAACACAGCGCCGGTCAGCGCGTTCTCCATGAAGAAGACTTGGCTGGTGCCGCGCAACGCCTGGATCGCAAAGTTGGCTCTCGGCTCGGACATGCTCGCCCCCTAGATCATCGCCACAGGAATTCTTCCGGAAGGGTGCGTCCGCGCGCCTCCTCGCGGACGATGCGCCAGAACCGGCGCACCTCGCCGCGCACGTCGTAGGTCTCGACGCCCACCGCGCGCAGCATGAGGCCCGCCCCGTTGGGCAGGCGGCTGACGCCCGAGATCGCGCGCGGCGCATCGGGCGGAAAATTGGTCTCGAACCGCTCCTTGACGCGCGCGGCGACGTCCGGTGGCGCCAGGCACATGATGTTGGCGAAGGCGTCGTAGCCCCGCATCACCGCCGGCATGTCGACGGTCGGATCGCCCTTCTCGATCAGGATCTTCTCGGCGAAGAGCTTGCGGCCGTCCGGCCGGCGCACCGCCACGGCGACCGACAGCAGATCGAGGCCGAACCGTTCCTCCGCATGGTGGTGCTTGCGCCCGGCCAGCATCATCTCGCCATAGAGCAGCGTCGCGTCCTCGGCGATGACGATGTCGGTCTGGTTGATGAAGCGCGAGCCGCGGTAGGGGATGGTGAAATCGGGCAGGTATTCGAGATAGGCGCCGGCCTCCAGCGTCACCGTCTGGTGCTGCGAGGCGTAGTTGGCGTCCATCTGATGGACGCGGTTGGCGCTCTGCGAGGTGACATGGGCGCAGGCCCCGGCCCCCACATGGATGTCGATCTTGTAGCGGTCGCCCTGGAGGATGCCGCCGCCGATGGAGATGATGGAGCAGATCGGCAGCTCCGGCATCGCCTCGTCCCAGTAGAGCGCCCGCTGCACCAGGAGCGGCGTCACGCGGTAGAGGTCGGCGAGCACCGAGCGCCCGTCGCGCAGCGAGAAGCCGAGGCGCAGCTCGCCCACCTTGCCCGGCGCGGCGGCGCGCATCTGCGCCGGCTCGCTCTTGAAGCCGGTCAGTTCGCGCGCCGCGTCCAGGCGGCCGAGCTGCTCGTGGAGCGCCATGGCGTCAGGCATCCGCCTTGGCGGGAGGCGTGACCTTCACGTCGAACAGGGCCATGTCGAGGATCAGGCGAATCAGTTCGTCGATCCCCTCGCCGGTCTTGCAGTTGGTGAAGATGAAGGGCTTCTTGCCGCGCATCAGCTTCGAGTCGCGGTCCATCACCTCCAGGCTCGCGCCGACATAGGGCGCAAGGTCCTTCTTGTTGATGACCAGGATGTCGGACTGGCACACGCCTGCGCCGTTCTTGCGCGGGATCTTGTCGCCGGCGGCGACGTCGATCACGTAGATGTAGAAGTCGGCCAGCGCCGGGCTGAAGGTGAGCGTCAGGTTGTCGCCGCCGGATTCGATCAGGATCACGTCGCTGTCGGGATACTTCTCCTCCAGCTCCTCCACCGCGGCGATGTTCATGGAGGGGTCCTCGCGCACCGCGGTGTGCGGGCAGGCGCCGGTCTCGACGCCGACGATCTTCTCCTCCACCAGCACGCCCTTGAGCGTGCGGCGCACCTGCTTGGCGTCCTCGGTGGTGACCACGTCGTTGGTGATGATGAGCGGCTTGATGCCGAGGTCGATGAGGCGCGGGGTGATGGTCTCGATGACCGCCGTCTTGCCGGAGCCGACCGGGCCGCCGATGCCGATGCGGGTGATCTTCTTCATAGGCCGCTTCCTTTGCCGATGCCGCGCTCAGTTCATGAACAGGCGGACATGGGTGGTGGTGTGGTGCGCCACGAGCACGTCGAAGACGGGGGCGAAGGACGCCATCTCGTCGAGCGCGAGGTCGCGCACCGCCAGATAGTCGTCCTCGACGCGGCCCTGCGCGGTGAACAGGATGCGCTGGGTGTCGAGATGGTCGATCCGCATCAGCCGCAGCGCCGCGCTCAGGATCATGGAGGCGATGCCGTACTGGTGCATGACGAACGCCTCCACCTCGTCGACCCCCATGTGCGCCAGCGCCAGCGCCTGGCCGACCGGCAGGCAGCCGGGGGTCGCCTCCGCCTTGATGGCGTCGAGCCAGCGCGAGAGGCCGGGGGAGGGCATGATCTTCAGCACCAGCTCGGCGAACTTCTTGCCGGTGCGGGTGAGCATTATCTGCTGCTCCTCGCCCACGCGCCGGCAGAACAGCTCGCGGTCGACCTCGACGATGGCGGCGTCGTCGCCGGCGAGCGCGGCGCGGTGGGCGTGGAGGAGGGCGATGCCATCCATCCGCGCCGTCTGGCGCAGGATCATCTCCACATAGCTCAAAAGGCTGTCGGGATCGCGGACGACACCGGTCTGCAGGGCCGACTCGAGGCCGTTCGAGAACGCGAACGAGCCGATCGGCAGGGTCGAATCCGAGAATTGCAGCAGGCGCGCCAGATGCACCATGCCGGAGGATGTGCCGCGCGCCGATGTGCCCGAGGTCGCCATCACTTCACCGATGGCCGGCCGTGAGCGTGGGAATGCGGATGGTCGTGGTCATGGTGGTGATGGTCGTGGTCGTGGTCATGATCATGGTGGTGATCATGGGAATGGGCGTGGGTGTGCCCGTGGGAGTGCCCGTCGGCGTGCTCGTGGGCATGCTCGTGCGAATGGCTGTGGGCATGCGCATGGCTGTGGGCGTGGCCGTGGGCCTGCGCCTCCCCATGCGCATGGGCGCCGTGATGATGGTGCGGCGTCGCGTCGGCGCCCGCGAACAGCAGGCGCACCTCGCGCGCGTCGAGCTTGGCGGCGATCTCCTCGCCGGGCGCGAAGCGGGTCTTCACGTGCTCGAAGGCGTGGGTGCGCATCACCGACGCCATCACCTTCTGGTCCACCGAGAGCGGGACGTAGACGGTGGACCCCTTGATCACCGCCGGCCAGTGCTGGTTGCCGAGGCCGTGGCCCAGCT
Organism: Xanthobacter pseudotagetidis; assembly: GCF_043194795.2. Classification (NCBI taxonomy): domain Bacteria; kingdom Pseudomonadati; phylum Pseudomonadota; class Alphaproteobacteria; order Hyphomicrobiales; family Xanthobacteraceae; genus Xanthobacter; species Xanthobacter pseudotagetidis. The sequence goes on from NZ_CM195534.1 coordinate 1,680,060, forward strand.
CGAAGCAGGTGCGCAGGATCTCGGTGGGCGAGAGCTTCTCGATGCCCTCCAGCTCGATCACCAGCACGTCCTTCAGCGCGATGCGCGCGGCGACGATGACCTTCGCCGCGGCGTCGTAGTGCAGCACGTCGCCGTCGTGCAGGTGCTCGGAGCGCGGCAGCGAGATGGCGAGCTCGATGCCGCCCTCGCTCGCCTTGCGCAGGCGGTTCTTGGGCGCCTCCCACTGCTCCAGAACCAGAAGATCGACCGCGGCGCCGCGCGCGCGCTCCTGCCATTGCGGATCGCGCAGGTTTCCGAGCGTGGTCTCGACCAGAATCATGAGTACCTCCGAGGGACCCGTCTTCACGTGCGGCGCAGGCGCGCCGCAGCCTGAAGGCCGAGCCAGGTGACGCCGTAGCCGACAACAAGACTTGAGAGGATATAGAGCAGCGAAAGGCCCAGATGGCCGGGCGCCCGCATCTCCGAATAGGCGCCGAAGATGAAGCTCGAAAACGTGGACATGCCGCCGCAGAAGCCGGTCGAGATCAGCAGCACCGCATGATCCGACACGCGCCGCGCCGCGTGAAGGCCGAAGATCAGGCCGAGCAGGAACGAGGCCAGCATGTTGGCGGCGAAGATGTCGACCGGAAACGCCGCGCTGTCGCGCTGGAACAGCAGCATGAACAGCTCGCGGGAGATCGCCCCGAGCCCGCCGCCCACGAACACCAGGACTGCCGGCGGCCCCATGGATGCCTCCCTACGCCCGCGCCAGCGCGACTCCGGCCGCGGCGGCCAGGAGGCCGGCGCCGACGGAGGCGGCGAGATAGAACACGGAGAGCGCGTGACGCCGCGCCGCCGCCATCTCGACCGCGTCGAGCTGCATGGTGCTGAAGGTGGTGTAGCCGCCGAGGAGGCCGGTGAGCACCAGCGACGAGATCACGTCGCCGTAGCGGTGCTCCCAGCCGATCGCCAGGGAGGCCGAGATGTAGGCGAGCACGAACGCGCCGGAGACATTGATGAGGAAGGTTCCGGCCTTGAAGGGCGCGGCGATGCGCCGGTCGACGAGGCGGCCGACCTGCCAGCGCAGCAGCGACCCGACGCCGCCTCCCAGGCCGATCCACAGGATGTCGATTGTTTCCATCGCCTGGTGCCGCCCGGACTGATGCGGAGGGGCGGGGCCCCTCCGCGGACTTGTGCGAGGCTCAGCTGAAGAAGTGAAGCTGGCTGAGCGGGATGCGCGTGGCCGGCTCGATCGTGGCGTGCTTGCCGTCGACCGTCACCGCGAACGTCTCCGGATTGACCTCGATCGCCGGCATGGCGGTGTTGCGCACCATGGAGCTCTTCGTGATCGTGCGCGTGCCGTAGACCGGCACCACCTGCGACTTGAGCTGGTAGCGGTCGACGATGCCGTCCTCGTGGGCGGCGTGGGAGGTGAAGGTCACCCGGGTCTTGGGCAGCGCCGAGCCCATGGCGCCGAACATCGGCCGGTAGATCACCGGCTGGGGCGTCGGCAGCGAGGCGTTCGGATCGCCCATGAGCGACCAGGAGATCATGCCGCCCTTGATGACCATCTTCGGCTTGGCGCCGAAGAAGGCCGGCTCCCACAGCACGAGGTCGGCCATCTTGCCCACCTCCACCGAGCCGATGACGTGGGACACGCCCTGGGCGATCGCCGGGTTGATCGTGACCTTGGCGACGAAGCGCAGGACACGCTCGTTGTCGTTGCCCGAGGTGTCGCCCGCATAGGCGCCCATGCGCTGCTTCATCAGGTCGGCGGTCTGGATGGTGCGCGCCCAGTTCTCGCCCACGCGCCCCATGGCCTGGCTGTCGCTGGAGAGGATCGAGATCGCCCCGAGGTCGTGCAGCACGTTCTCGGCGGCGATGGTCTCGGCGCGCACGCGGCTCTCGGCGAACGCCACGTCGGTCGGAATCTTCGGGCTGAGATTGTGACAGATCATCGTCATGTCGAACAATTCGGCCTGGGAGTTGATCCCGTAGGGCAGGGTCGGATTGGTCGACGAGGGGATGACGTTCGACAGGCCCGCCACGCGGATGATGTCCGGGGCGTGGCCGCCGCCGGCGCCTTCCGTGTGGTAGGTGTGGATGGTGCGGCCCTCGAAGGCGGCGATCGTGTTCTCGACGAAGCCGGCCTCGTTCAGGGTGTCGGTGTGGATGCAGACCTGGATGTCGTAATTGTCCGCCACCGTCAGCGCGGCGCGGATCGCCGCCGGGGTCGAGCCCCAGTCCTCGTGGATCTTGAGGCCCATGGCACCGGCGCGGATCTGCTCCTCCAGCGGCAGCGCGGCGGAGCCGTTGCCCTTGCCGAGCACGCCCGCATTCACCGGCCACGCATCGAACGAGCGGAGCATCATCTCGATGTTCCACGTGCCGGGCGTGATGGTGGTGCCGTTGGTGCCGTCGGTCGGGCCGATGCCGCCGCCGAACAGCGTGGTGACGCCGTTGGAGAGCGCCGCCTCGGCCTGCTGGGGCGAGATGAAGTGGACGTGCGCGTCGATGCCGCCGGCGGTGAGGATCAGGTGTTCGCCGGAGATGGCGTCGGTGCCCGGGCCGAGGGCGAGGCCGGGGGTGACGCCCGACATGGTCGACGGGTTGCCGGCCTTGCCGATGGCGCAGATCAGCCCGTTCTTGATGCCCACGTCGGCCTTGATGACGCCCTGGCGGGCGTCGAGGATGGTGACGTTGGTGATGACGAGATCGGGCGCGCCGGCGGCGCTGGTGAGCTCGTTGTCGTAGCCCATGCCGTCGCGCAGCGTCTTGCCGCCGCCGTAGACCGCCTCCTCGCCATAGACCCGAAGGTCCTTCTCGATCTCGATGTAGAGACCGGAGTCCGCGAGGCGGATCTTGTCGCCCGTGGTGGGGCCGTAGAGGTCCGAATATTGCTGCCTCGAGATCTTGGCCATCTCAGAGCTCCATTCCCGTGGTGTTGCGGCGCGTCACGACTTGCTCTTGAACCCGTAGCGCTTGGCGCGCTCCAGGGCGTCCGTCAGGCGCGGGCGATAGTCGTCGTAGTTCTCGTCGCCGACCCAGCCGTTGACGAGGCCGTTGAAGCCCAGCACCCGCTGCTTGCCCTGGTAGGGCACGAGGACGACCTCCTTCTCGTCGCCGGGCTCGAAGCGCAGCGCCGTGGTGGCGGGGATGTTGAGGCGCTTGCCGAACGCCTGCTCGCGGTCGAATTCGAGCGCGGCGTTCACCTCGAAGAAATGGAAGTGGGAGCCGACCTGGATCGGGCGGTCGCCGGTGTTGCGGACCTTCAGCGTCGTGGTCGGATAGCCGGCGTTGATCTCGATGTCGCCCGCGCCGAGCACGAGGCCGCCGACCGGGGTCTTCGTCTGGTCATTGCTCATGGTTCTGCCCTCGGGCTTGGCTATTTGATCGGATCGTGGACGGTGACGAGGCGGCTGCCGTCGGTGAACACGGCCTCCACCTGCACATAGGGGATCATCTCCGCGACCCCCTCCATCACGTCGGCGCGGGTGATGGCCTTGCCGGCCAGCTCCATCACCTCCTCGACGGTCTTGCCGGCGCGCGCGCCGTCGAGCGCGGCGACGGAGATCAGGGAGACCGTCTCCGGGTGGTTGAGCTTCAGGCCCTGGTCCTTCCGCTTCTGGGCAACCTGGGCGAGCATGTAGATCAGAAGCTTATCGATTTCTCTGGGGGTAAAATGCATAAGCTGCCTCCTCTTCATTCGCCGCTGGTTGCAGGCCGCCCGGCGCTCTTGCGCTCGCTTGCGCAAGCGTGGCGTTGATAGCAGATACCGCCGCGATTGTCCTCTCGCAATTTGAGAATCTTTAAAATTTTTCAATTGCTTGAACGATGGTACACCGCCCGGGTGAGGGGCGGTCGCGTCCGGTCTGGTATTATGGAGTGCTTGAGCCGCGCGATCCATATCCCAATTCGGGTACTTTCATCTTTGGTCTCGGCATCAAAAAGCCATCGCCCGCCCAGCAGGCTGAAGTCGTGCAGCCGCAAGTTCATGATGAGATAAAATACAAGAATCGGTAGCGCGGGCGCCTCGACTTGAATGCGACGCGGGCGGCGGCAAGTCCGGCCTCGGCGTCTCCACCGCCGCCCGGGCTGGACCGCCCTAATGCGCCTGGTCGATGGAGGTGGGCCAGGTGCCGTCGGCCATCAGGCGGCGGCTGATCTCCCGCAGCGCCCTGGTCACCTCCTTCATGGCGAGGCTCATGGGCCGCACCGAGGTCACGCCGAGGCACAGCAGGCGCCGGATTTCCGGGCGCACGATGCGGCTCACGGACAATTCGCCCCGGCTCACCTCCTCCGCCACCGCGTAGGTGGGTAGGATGGTGTAGAGCCGGCTCCGCGCGCACACGTCCTTCATGGTGACGATGGTCTCCACCTCGATCTTGATGTCGAGCGTGATGCCGAGCCGGCGCGCGTGCTGGTCGAGGCGGATGCGCAGCTCGCTCGGCAGGCCCGGCAGCACGAAGGGCAGGCCGTCGAGGCTCTTGAAATCGATGGTCCGCGCGGCTGTCACCGGATCGCCCGCCGGCCCCACCAGGTGCATGTCGAAGCGCCCGAGCTGCTCCTCGCGGATATCCGCGCGCTTGTAGCGGTTGAGCACGGTCAGGTCGATGCGGCCGACATTGCGATATTCGTCCATCAGGCCGGAGAAGGCCTCGATCACGTGCAGGTGCACGCCGGGGGCGCTCTGGCGCAGGTGCTCGAACAGCTCGCTCACCAGCGGCCGGCCCACCGAATGCAGCACCCCGAGCTTGACGATGCCGGTGGGCACGTTGGCGGATTCCCGCGCCTCCATGGCGAGGCGCTCGGCCTGGTCGAGCAGCGCGCGCGCCTTCGGCTCCACCATCTCGCCGAGCCGCGTCAGCACCACGCCGCGCCCGGTGCGGTGGAACAGCATGCCGCCGCACTCCTCCTCCAGGATGGCGATCTGGCGGCTCAAGGCGGAGGGGGCGATCTCCAGCAGCTGGGCCGCCTTGGCGAGGCTGCCGACGCGCGCAACCGCGTTGAAATACTGCCACCGCTTCAGGTCCATGGCGCACCGGAATTCTGATTATTCGACATCTGAAATCGCAATTGTGGCACTTCACGCGCTTCCGGGCCACCGTAAGACTCGCGCCCAGAGGAAACGCCCCCAAGGGGCAGGAACGAGAAGAACGCACGTGAAGAGCACGGTGGCGGTCGAGATCGTGGAGGGGATCGCCACCCTCGCGATGGATCGGCCGGAAGCGAGCAATGCCATCGACGACGCCCTCAGGCGCGACTTCACCGCCGCCCTGCGGGCGCTGGCGGCGGATGAAGCGGTCGAGGCCGTGGTCGTCACCGGCATGGGGCGCAGCTTCTGCGCCGGCCAGGACCTGCGCGAGGCCGCCGCCATGACCGCGGCGCGGGTGCCGGAATGGCAGGCCGGGCAGCGCGCCATGTTCCAGTCCATCCGCGACCTGGAGAAGCCGTGCGTCGCCGCCATGAACGGCGCGGCGGCGGGCGCCGGCTTCCAGGTGGCGCTGTGCGCCGACATCCGCGTCGCCCATGCCGGGGTGCGCATGGGCCAGCCGGAGGTGAAGGCGGGCATCGCCAGCATCGTCGGCTCCTATCTCATGACGCTCCATCTCGGCCTGTCGAACAACGTGGAGCTGTCCCTGCGCGGCGCGCTGATCGACGGGGCGCAGGCGCAGGCGCTCGGGCTCGTGCATCAGCTGGTGCCGCCCGAGGAGGTGCTGCCCGCGGCCCGCCGCATCGCCCGCGAGATGGCCGACCTGCCGCAGCTCGCCTTCCGCCTCACCAAGCGGCGCTTCCGCGAGATGACGCAGATCGGCTTCGACGATGCCTGCGCGGCCGGCGCGCGCTACCAGGCCGAATGCTTCGCCGCCGGCGTCCCCCAGCGCGTGCTCGCCCAGCGCCTCGCGGAGCGCAAGCGATGACCGGCGCGCCGCTCCCCGCCGACCACCTGCTCCATGCCCGCATCGCCGCCCACGCGGCCGCGCAGCCGGACAAGCCGGCCATCGTCTGGTACGGGCGCACGATCACCTATGGCGCGCTTCAGCGGCTGATCGAGGGCTGCGCGGCGCTGCTGGCTCGCCTCGGCGTCGGCAAGGGCGACCGGGTGGCGCTGTTCATGCAGAACTGCCCGCAATACATCGTCGCCCATTTCGGCATCCAGCGGCTTGGCGCCGTGGTCTGCCCCTGCAGCCCGCTCTATAAGGCGCACGAGCTCGGCTACCAGCTCGCCGATTTGGAGCCGAAGGCGGTCATCGCCGCCGACGAGCTGCTCCCGGTGGTCGAGGCGGTGGCGCGCGAGACCCCGGTCGGCCACGTGCTGCTCGTGAACCATGCCGACCTGCTGCCGGAAGACCCCACCTACGCCGTCCCGGCGCAGCTGCGGGCCCCGCGCACGGTCCCGCCGGAGCAGGACTTCCTGGCGCTGATCCTGGCGCTGATCGAGGCCGAGGCGGAACCGGCCGCGGCGCCGCCGGTCTCGCCCGACGACGTGGCGATGATCATCTACACGTCGGGCACCACGGGCCGGCCCAAGGGGGCGATGATCAGCCACCGCAGCGTCGTGTTCAAAAGCGCCGGCTCGGTGGCGTTCATGGGCATGGGCGCGGACGACGTGCACCTGTCGATCCCGCCGCTCTACCACATCTCCGGCATGCTCTGCGGCTTCGACATCCCGCTGATCTCGGGCGCGACGCTGGTTCTGCACTATCGGTTCGATGCCGCCTCTGCCATGCAGTCCATCGCCCGCCACAAGGTCACCTACTGGAAGAGCATCGCCCCCATGCTGGTGGCCTGCATGGACCACGGGAGCGCGGGGTGCGACCTCTCCTCGCTGCGCATCACCACCGCCACCAGCTTCGGGGTGCGCGCGACGCCCGAGATGTCGGCGCGCTGGGCCGCCTTCACCGGCGGCTGCACGGTGAGCGAATCCGGCTACGGCATGACCGAGACCCACACCTTCGACGCCATGATGCCGCGCGACGCGGTGAAATGGGGCCCGGTGGGCACGCTCATGCCGGGGGTGAGCTGCCGCATCGTCGATCCCGCCACCGGCCGCGACGTGCCGCCGGGCGCGGAGGGCGAGATCCTGCTCAAGAGCCCCGGCAATTTCCTCGGCTACTGGCGCCAGCCGGAGAAGACGCGCGAGACCCTGCGCGACGGCTGGGTCCATACCGGCGACATCGGCACCCTCGACGCGGAGGGCTATCTCTCCTGGCTCGGGCGCTACAAGGAGCTGATCAAGGTCTCCGGCTACAGCGTCTTCCCGGAAGACGTGGAGATCATCCTCATGCGCCACCCGCAGGTGGAGCGCGCGGCGGTGCTCGGCGTGCCCCACCCCACCAAGGGCGAGGTGGTGAGCGCGGTGGTGATCCCGCGCCGGGAGGGGGCGGGGCTCACCGCCGAGGCGCTCGCCGCCTGGTGCCGGGACAACATGGCGCCCTACAAGGTGCCCCAGCGCATCGCCTTCCGCGACGCCCTGCCCATGACGGCGTCGGGCAAGGTGATCCGCGGCGCGCTGCTGAAGGAGCTGGCATGAGCGCCCGGCCGGTGGTCCTCCTCACCAATCCCATGCACCCGGAGCCGCAGGCGCGCCTTTCGGCGCTGGCGGACGTGCGCCTCGCGCCGGCCACCGACGCCGAAACGCTCGCGCGCGTGGCGCAGGACGCCGACATCATCATCGTGCGCGCGCCCCTGCCGCCGCAGGCGCTGGCCGGGGCGCGCCTGCGCGGAGCCATCCGCCACGGGGCGGGGGTCGACATGATCCCGGTCGCGGAGGCGAGCCGGCTGGGCGTCGCGGTCGCCAACGTGCCGGGCGTCAACGCGGTCTCGGTGGCGGAGTATGCGGTCGGCCAGATCATCGCCTTGACCCACCGCCTGCGCTGGATCGACGCGACGCTGCGCGCCGAGGGCTGGGCCGCCGCCCGCGCCCTCACCGACGGCACGCACGAGGTGGCGGGCCGCACCATCGGCATCGTCGGCCTCGGCGCCATCGGCCGCGAGGTGGCGCGCATCTGCCATTTCGGCCTCAACGCCCGCGTGCTCGGCGCCCGGCGCTCGGACGCGCCGATGCCCGATCACGTGGAGCCGGCCACCCTGGAGGACCTGTTCGCGCGCTCCGACGTGGTGGTGCTCGCCTGCCCGCTGAACGAGAGCACGCGCGGCCTCGTGAGCGCGGCCCTGCTGCGGCGGATGAAGGCGGGCTCCTTCCTCGTCAACGTGGCGCGCGGGCCGGTGGTGGACGAGGCGGCGCTGATCGCCGCGCTCACCGACGGGCCGCTCGCCGGCGCCGCGCTCGACGTGTTCGCGGAGCAGCCGCTGCCGGCCGCCTCGCCGCTCCTCGCCATGCCGCACGTGATCCTCTCCGCCCACCTCGCCGGCCTCACCGACGACGCCATGCGCCGCATGGGGGAGGGGGCGGTGGCGCAGGCGCTCCAGCTGCTCAGGGGCGAGCTGCCCCGCCATCTGTTCAACCCGGAGGCGGAAGCGGCCATCCGCGCCCGCCTTCAACGATTGGGACCCCTATGAAGATCAAGTCCGTCCTCGCCCGCTGGCTGCACGTGCCCATCCCCTACGAGCAGCAGCACGTCTCCGACTTCGGCCGCGTCGCCTCGTTCGACTGCGTGCTGGTGCGCATCGAGACCGCGTGCGGCCTCGTCGGCTATGGCGAGGCCAAGGAGGAGGTGGGCAGCGAGGGCAACAGCCAGGCGCTGGTGGCGCTCATCAACGAGAAGTATGCGCCCGCGCTCGTGGGCGAGGACCCGCGCGACATCTCCCGGCTCTGGGAGGTGATGTACAACGGCTGCCGCGCCCATTACGCGCTCGCCGAGGGCCATGTGTTCCCCATCCTCGGCCGGCGCGGCGTCTCGGTGTCCGCCATCAGCGGCGTCGACCTCGCGCTGTGGGACATCCTCGGCAAGAGCCTCGGCGCGCCGGTGTGGCGGCTGCTCGGCGGGCGCAAGGCGGAACGCATGCCGGCCTACGCCTCCGGAGGCTGGGCGGACGAGGCGGGCATCGGCCGCCAGCTCATGGGCTATGTGGAGCGCGGCGGCTTCAAGGCGGTGAAGATGCGGGTCGGCGTCATCGACGGCGACCCGGTGAGCTCCGCCCGCCGGGTGCGCGCCGCGCGCGAGGCGCTCGGCCCCGGCATCGGCCTCGCGTGCGATGCCCACGGCACCTACACGGTGGCGCAGGCCAAGCGCTTCTGCCGGCTGGTGGAGGACGAGAACCTGATGTGGTTCGAGGAGCCGGTGACCGCCGACGACAAGCGCGGCATGGCCGAGGTCCGGGCCTCGAGCTCGGTGCCGATCGCGGCGGGGGAGAGCGAGTTCAACCGCTTCGACTTCCGCGACCTCGCCGAGCTTCGGGCGGCGGACGTATTCCAGCCCGACCTCGCCATCTGCGGCGGCATCACCGAGGCCATGCGCATCGGCGCCATCGCCTCCGCCTTCAACCTGCGCCTCGCCCCGCATCTGTGGACCGGCGCCCTCGCCTTCGCCGCCGGGCTCCACGTCTCCGCCGCCTCGCCGGCGGGGTGGATCCTCGAATACTCGCTCGGCGCCAATCCGCTGCTGCACGAGCTGGCCGAGGAGACCTTCACGGTGGTGGACGGGATGCTGGATATTCCCGACCGCCCCGGCCTCGGCGTGACCGTGAGCGAGGCGTTCGCCCAGCGCCACGCCATCGCCTGATCCGGACCAGGACCGGATTAGGCGGGATTCGGCGGGAACGGGCGGGATTTCCCGGGATTTGCACCCGGACTCCAGCCCAAATCCAGGACCAGTCCAGGACCAAGACCAAGAACGAAAAATACACGGAAACACAAGGAGATGGAAATGATAGAACGCCAACAGACCCGGCCCTGGCTGCGCCGGACCGTCCTCGCCCTTCCCCTCGCCTTGCTCGGCGCCGCCACGCTTTTTTCCACCCCGGCGGCGGCGCAGACGGCGTATCCGGAAAAGCCGATCCGCATCATCGTCCCGTTCTCCGCCGGCGGTGCCAGCGACACGCTCGCCCGCCTGGTCGGCCAGAAGATGCAGGAGGCCTGGGGCCAGCCGGTGGTGGTGGAGAACAAGCCCGGCGCCGGCGGCAATATCGGCGCCGACTTCGTCGCCAAGTCCGATCCCGACGGCTACACGCTGCTCCTGGCGGCAGCCGGCTTCATGTCGGTCAACCCGTGGGTCTATCCGAACCTGCCCTACAATCCGGCCGAGTTCACGCCGCTGACGCTGCTGGTGAAGGCGCCCCTGCTGCTGGTGGTGAATCCCAACCTGCCGGTCAAGGACATCAAGGAGTTCGTGGCCTATGTGAGGGCCAATCCCGGCAAGGTGAATGTCGGCAACGGCGGCAACGGCACGGCCCAGCACATGGGCGGCGTCTATCTCGCCGGCGAGGCCGACCTGAACGTGGCGCACGTGCCCTACAAGGGATCGGCGCCGGCCACCACCGACCTGCTCGCCGGCGTCACCGACGCGCAGTTCGACAACATGGTCACGCTCGTGCCCTACGTGAAGCAGGGCAAGATCAAGGCCCTTGCGGTCTCCTCCAAGGCGCGCTCGGGCGCGCTGCCGGACGTGCCCACCATCGCCGAGACCATCCTGCCGGGCTTCGAGACCGGCACCTGGTATGGCATCGTCGGCCCGGCGGGCATCCCAGCGCCGGTGGCGGACAAGATCTCCGCCGAGCTGCGCCGCATCGTCGCCATGCCGGAGGTGAAGGAGAAGCTCGCCGGCATGGGCCTGGAGTCCGACGGCATGAGCGGCGCCCAGTACGGCGCCTTCATCAAGTCCGAGCTCGCCAAGTACGAGAAGATCGTCAAGGCCTCCGGCTTGAAGATCCAGTGACGGCCGCGTCCGGCGCGGCGCGGGAGCGGGCGCTCGGCCGCTTCCTGAGCGTCGCCGACTTCGAGCGGGAGGCGGCGCGCCGCCTTCCGCGCCTCGTCCACGCCTTCGTGTCGGGCGGGGTCGAGGACGAGGTGACGCTGCGCGCCAACCGCGCCGCGTTCGAGCGCCTGATGCTGCGCCCGCGCGGCTTCGCGGGCGTGTCGGACATCCGCCAGGAGGTGGAGCTGTGGGGGCGGTGCTACGCTTCCCCCATCGGCATCGCGCCCATGGGCGTCACCGCCATCTGCCGCCGCGACTGCGACCTGGAGCTGGCCCGCGCCGCCCGCGCCGCCGGCATCCCTTTCATCCTGAGCGGGGTTTCCACCTATCCGCTGGAGGAGCTGGAGCGTCAGGCGCCCGGCACCTGGTATCAAGGCTATCTTCCCGGCGATACCGACCGGCTCGGCCGCATCCTGGGGCGGCTGGAGCGGGCCGGCATCGACGTGCTGGTGGTCACCTGCGACACCCCGGTGGCGGGCAACCGCGAGAACAACATCAGGAACGGCTTCGCCATTCCGTTCCGGCCCTCCCTGAGGCTGGCGCTCGACGGCCTCGCCCATCCGCGCTGGCTGGTGGAGGTCCTCGCGCGCACGCTCGTCACGTCCGGCGTGCCACGCTTCGCCAACCTCTACGAGGAGATGGGGCCAGCCATCACGAGCGAGCCGAAGCAGGGGTTCCGCGGCGGCCGCGACCTCTTCACCTGGGAGCATATGAGCTGGATCCGCGAGCGCTGGCCGGGTCGGCTGGCGGTGAAGGGGGTGCTCCACCCCGCCGATGCCCGCGAGGCGGCGGCCCGCGGCATGGACGCGATCATCGTCTCCAACCATGGCGGCCGCCAGCTGGACGGCGCGCTGCCCTCGATCCTGGCCCTGGGGGATGTCGTGAAGGCGGTGCCGGACGGCTTCCCGGTGATGATCGACAGCGGCTTCAGGCGCGGCTCGGACGTGCTGAAGGCGGTCGCCCTGGGCGCGCGGCTGGTGTTCATGGGCCGCCCCTTCCTCTATGGCGCCGCGGTCGGCGGCGAGGCGGGCGCGCTGCGGGTCTGCGACATCCTGAAGGCGGAGATCGCCCGCAACCTTGCTCTGCTTGGGGTGCCGGACCTGCGGTGCCTCGACGAGGGCACCCTCGTGCCCATGCCGCCTCGGGCCTGAGCGGGGCCGGAGGCCGGCGCCGGCGCCGACGGGCACCATGCCTGCGTCCACCGCGAAGCCATCGTATGCCCTCGTGCATCATCGACCGGACGCATTTCGGCTCGGGGGCGCTTGCGCCGGACCGTTGACTACCGGCAATCTGCATGCCGGGATGTCGCGGCTGGCGACCGAGAGCGGCGTTTCGGTCCTGCCAGGCAAGCGCGTTCAGGTGGCAAGCGCGTTCAGGTGGAATGTCGAAGAGTCCGTCATGTTGAGTCCTGTGGCCAGGGCGGGAGGAAAAGGTGCGCGCGACCCGTCGCGGCGCTCCGCTCGGTCGATCGCGTCGCTGATGGGGATCGTCGCCGTCCTCGCCGGCACCGCGGCCCGGGGCGAGGCGCCGGCCGGAGAGACCATCCGGCTGCAGATCGTCGGCGGCCTCGCGCGGGTGACGCAGTTCACCGACTTCGAGCAGCCGTTCTGGAAGAAGGAGATCACCGCGCGCTCCGGCGGACGCATCGTCGCCGACATCACGCCGCTCGACGGCGGCGGCCTGCGCGGGCAAGAGATGCTCCAGCTCATGCGGCTCGGCGTGGTGCCCTTCGGCAGCGCGCTGCTGTCCGTGGTCGCCGGCGACGAGCCCGAGCTCAACGCGGTCGATCTTCCGGTCCTGAGCCCCGACATGGCGACGCTGCGCCGCTCGGTGGCGGCCTACCGGGGGCATCTCGCGAAGGTGCTGCGCGAGCGTTACGACATTGAGCTGCTCGGCCTCTATGTCTATCCGGCGCAGGTGCTGTTCTGCAAAGCGCCGTTCGCCAGCCTCGACGACATGAAGGGGCGCCGGATCCGCACCTCTTCGGTCGGGCAGTCTGACTTGATGACGGCGCTGGGCGCCATGCCGGTCGTCATGCCCTTCGCCGAAACGGTCACGGCACTGCGCGACGACGTGGTGGACTGCGTGGTGACCGGAACGCTCAGCGGCTACGAGATTGGCCTGCCGGACGTGACCACCCACGTCCACGCCATGGCGATCAGCTGGGGGCTGTCCTTCTTCGGCGCCAACGTCTCGGCATGGCAGGCGCTTCCGGAGGATGCGCGGGACACCATCCGGACCGGGGTCGGCGATCTTGAGCGCCGCATCTGGGAGCAGGCGGAGGCCGATACCGGCCGCGGCCTCGCCTGCAATGTTGGCACGGCGGCGTGCGCCGGGAAGCCGGCGCGGCCGATGACCCTGGTACCCACATCGCCTGCGGATGAAGTCCGCCGGCGCCGCCTGCTCCAGGACTTCGTGCTGCCACGGTGGGTGGATCGCTGTGGTGCCGCTTGCGCGGACGCCTGGAATGCCTACCTTGCCAAGGTGCATTCAATAGTCGTCAAGTCCGAGTAAATTTGCGTTCCTCGTTCGATGGCGTGCGATGATCTGGCACCGCCTCAAGTTGGCTGTTGTCGCGGGCACAGTCCTGATCCTGGCCATTCTCGGCGCCGGGACTGCGGTTCTTATCGCGCGTGGCGAGGATGCCGCGCGCCGCGCAGCTGAAGCTTCGCTGGAGCGCTCGGCACACGCGGTCGAGAATGCGCTCAACCGTCAGCTGCTCCAGGTCCATGGCGCGCTCGCCAGCTTGCCGACCCTGCTCTCCGTGGCCAAGGCCTCGCCCCAGAGCCCGGTTGCCGCGGACCTGCTGCGGGGGCTCAACTTCCAGACGCTGGCGTTCCGAGACTTGATGCTGGTTGCGGCCGACGGCACCATCCTTGCCTCGGCGCGCGCACGGGGCGGGAGGCGTGCGCTGCCCTTCTCCGGACAGCTGCGCGGGCGGGAGGCCGCGGCGCTGGTCGGCCCCGTGCGCAACCCCATAACCGGGGACTGGTCGATCTACGTGGTGCGCGCGGTTCCCGGCGCGACCGGCGTGTTCGCCGTTGCCGAGGTTCCGATCCCCACCTTGATGAAGCTTCTGGCGGAGACCGGGCTCGACCCCGGCGTGCGCATCCAGATCGAGCGGCCGAATGGCCAGCTCGTCGGCTCGCTCCCGCACGACGAGGTCGAGACCGGCGTCGCCCGCAGTGGCGCGCTCGGCATGCGGGAGCCGGACGGCACGGCATTCATCGCCCAAGCGCCGGATGGCGGGGAATGGCTTGCGGTCGTGCGCGCCTCGCTGCACGGCGACCTCAGGGTCGTGCTGACGACCCGTCTCAAGGCGGTGCTCGCGCCATGGCGTCGCGACAGCGCGCGGGTGGCGGCTGCATCCGCCGTCGGCGGCCTGCTGATCGCAGCCTTCGCCGGCGCGCTGGTCCTGGCGCTGCGGCAGCGCGAGCGGGCCGAGGAGGAGCGTGCCCGCTCGGCAGCCGTGCTGGCGAACGCGGTCGAGGCCATGTCGGACGGGTTCGCCATGTGGGACCAGAACGACCGCCTTGTCACCTGCAACCAGCGCTATCGCGATCTCTTCTCGCGCCTCTCCCCTTTCCTGGTGCCGGGCGAGCGCTTCGAGGACATCCTGCGCAAGGGCATCGAGGTCGGCCAGTATCCCGAGGCCGCGACCGACGTGGAGGCCTTCGTCGCCGAACGCCTCCATTGGCATCGTGGCGGCAGCGGCGGGATCGAGCGCCTGCTGCCGGATGGCCGCTGGGTGCTGATGACCGAGCGACTGACGGCCGACGGCGGCATCGTCGGCATCCGCACCGACATCACCGATCTCAAGACGGCGCTCGCCGAGCTGGCGGAGGCCAATGCCAGGGCCACCGAGGCGGCGGCGGAGGCGCGCCGCCAGAACATCGCGCTCAGGGAGCGCGAAAGCCGCATCCGTTTCCTGGCCCATCATGACGACCTCACCGGCCTGCCCAACCGCATCCTGTTCCGCGAGCGCGTCGCGGAGGCCCTGGACACGGCCTTCGATCAGGGCGGGCAGCTGGCGCTCCTCTATCTCGACCTCGATCGCTTCAAGGATGTGAACGACACGCTCGGCCATCCGGCAGGGGACGCGCTGTTGCGCGCGGCGGCCGAGCGGCTCACCGCATGCGTCGCCTCTCCGGAGCTGGTCGCCCGGCTCAGCGGCGACGAGTTCGCCGTCATCAGCCTCGCCGCCCGCCAGCCGCAGGCGGCCGAGGAATTGAGCCGCCGCATCATCGCGGTTCTGGCCGAGCCCTATGCGGTGCTGGGGCACGCCATCTCCATCAGCGTGAGCGTCGGCATCTCGGTGGCGCCCGGCGCGGGCACGGACGCCGACACGCTTCTGAAGCACGCCGATCTCGCCTTGTACCAGGCGAAGGCCCGCGGCCGCGGCACGCTGTGCGTCTTCGCGGCGGAAATGGACATTCATCTGCGCGCCCGGCTGGAGATGGAGCTGGACCTCAGCCAGGCGCTCGCCAAGGGTCAGCTGGAGCTGGCCTACCAGCCGATCTTCACGGTTGCGTCGGGCCGGCTGTGCGGCTTCGAGGCGCTCCTGCGCTGGAACCATCCGCGCCGCGGCCTGATCGATCCGGCGTTCTTCGTGCCGCTTGCCGAGGAATCACGGGCCATCGTCGAGATCGGCGCCTGGGCGATGCGCGGCGCCATGGCCGATGCCGCGAAGCTCCCTGACCATCTGCGGCTCGCCATCAACCTCTCGCCGATCCAGATCGGCTTCGGCAACATCGTCGAGACGGTGCGCGACGCGCTGCGCGAAAGCGGCGTCGCGCCGGGACGGATCGAGCTGGAGATCACGGAAACCGCGCTGTTCGCCAACGACCAGCCCATTCTCGATATTCTCCTCGGCCTGCGGGAGAGCGGGGTGCGGATCGTGCTGGACGATTTCGGCACCGGCTATTCGAGCCTCGCGCGCCTGCGTCTGCTGCCGCTCGACAAGATCAAGATCGACCGCTCGTTCGTCCACGACGCCGGCGCGCAATCCTCCGGCGAGGCCATCATCGAGGCGATCGCGGCGCTCGCCAGCCGGCTCGGCATGGCCACGACGGCCGAGGGCATCGAGACGCCGGAGCAGTGGGACATGGTGCGCCGGGCGCGCTGCACGGAGGCCCAGGGCTTCCTGCTGGGCAAGCCCTGCTCCCCGCGCGAGGCGGCGGCGCTGGCGAGCGCGGCCGGTGCGTGGCCGGCCAATGGCGGATGCGCGCCGGCGGGATCCTCCTGGCAAGATGCCTGAACTTTGGCGCCCGGGCGAGGTTCCGAATCTGCGCTTGAACGCCCGGTTGCCGCTGGACCGCGATCTCTGAGCGGCTATTCTTCAGGCGCGTCGCGCTAGAGCCAGCATTGAGTTGCCGCTGGACCGCGATCTCTGAGCGGCTATTCTGGCGGCGCAGCAGGTGTTGTGCCGTCTTGCGTTGCCGCTGGACCGCGATCTCTGAGCGGTTATTCTCGACGGCACGCTGCGCATGATCGTGGGTGAGTTGCCGCTGGACCGCGATCTCTGAGCGGCTATTCTCGAGAACGGCGGCGCATAGGCGGTCGCCTGGTTGCCGCTGGACCGCGATCTCTGAGCGGCTATTCTAGACGAGCGGCTATCCCATTGAAAAAAATTGGGGTAGCCGCTCTTCCCCTTCGCTGGAAAATCCTGGGAGAACTCAGAACAGGGCCAGCTGATCCGGATTTTTCTGCCGGCGTTTGCGGCGCTGGCCGGAGAAGCGGACGATGTTCTCATACTGCTTGTCCGTGAACGTGAGCACATGGACGTCCCCGCGGTCCGGCAGCCGCTGCTCGATGCGGCGCATATAGGCCTCGAACTGCTCCTTGCCGTTGCAGAAGCGCGCATAGACAGAAAACTGGCTCTTCTCAAAGCCCTCGTCCAGCAGAAAGGCGCGGAACTTCGTCGCCGCGTGCGCTTGTGCCTTGGTCGCGACGGGCAGGTCGAACATGACGAATATCCACATCAGTCGATACCCACTCAGCTGGCTGGCCGTCATGGAAGGATCGCCTCTATCCCCGCCAGTTCGAGCGGCGAGGGCGGCCGCGGCAACACAAGCTCGCTGGACTTGCCGGTTTCAAAGCACCGCGCCAGGGACTGCGCGGCGCGGGTCGCCGCCATGGTGACGGTGGTGACACCGTCCGCGCCGGGCAGATCGATCGCGATCAGAGCGGCGAATGCGCGCTTCGCATCCGGTGTCACCTCTTCGCAGCCGCGTGCGCGCAATCTCAGCGCAAGCACGTCCACCAAGGGCCGCAACGGCTCGATGAGATCGTCCGCGAGCGCGAAAGCGTTGCCGCGATTGGCGTGGTGGACGCCGATGGAGGGATGCAGTCCGGCCGCCACGACGGCGCGGGCACACAACGAGCGCAGCACCGTGTAGCCGTAGTTCAACAGGCCGTTCATGCCGCCGGCATCGCGGTCACGGCGAAAATCCTCGCCCATCATCAAGGGCCAATAGCGCCGTGCCGCCTGCGCTTCCACATTGTCCGGATCGCCGGAACGCACGCGACGGGCCAGCAGGTCGAAGGCTTCGGCCGGCTGGCCGCGCGCCGTGAGCGCCGTCGCCTGCCAGCGGATCTTCGCGATGACGATCTGCCGCCAGATCTGCTTGGCCAGCGGCTGGCCTGCCGCCCATTGCGCGCGAATGCGGCCGTTCCGCCCATGATGCCCGTCGAGCGGCAGGCACACGGCGACGGGAGAATGGTTGCTTCCGCACAGCACCATGGGCGCTCCCCGCGTGGCAAGCGCGGCGATGAGGCTGGTGGTCCAGGTGACCCCGTGGGCGTGGACGATCACCGCAAGGATATCGTCGAGCGCGATGCGGCCGACCTCCCCGCCGCCCTCGCTCACCACGAGGAAGCCGCGATGGGCCGAGAGGTGTCTCCCGTCGGTCGCGATGTCGACAATGCGCTCCATCGCGACCCTCCCCGCCTATTTCGCCGCCACGGGGGTGGATATTGTCCGGCGCACGGCCGTGCGGGCGGGGAAGCCGGGGTCGAGGACCCGGCCGAGCTCATCGACGCGAACCTGGCGGGCCCTCCAGGATTTGAGCGTGGAAGGAGAGGGATACAGATAGTTGAAGGGATCGTCCCTGTCCGCCGCGCGCGCCTTCAGCGCCCCGCTCTGGTGCGGCTCCGCCAAAGCCAGCTGCTTCTCCGAAAACTTCACCACCCGGACCAGCGCGCGGGCGCCGTCGCGCTCCACCGCCAGCGTGTCATCCCGGTGGAGCGAGAGCACCTTTTTCGCGATCGGATTCTCGCGGCGCACCGCGGACGTCCAGCCCGGCTGATGCGCGTCGAACATGGATACCACTTCCGACACCCATCGCCCGTCCTTCAGCTCCCAGACGTCATAGCGATAGTTCGAGTCGCCCTTGTAGCCTTTGTAGGCGTGCCCCGCCTTGTCGCGGATGGGAATGACCGACAGCGGCTCGATGATCCGCACCCGGCGCATGCCGCGGAACGCAAGCGGCCCCAGTTCCGGAAACTTCAGCAAGCGCGCTTCGAAGGGCTTTCCGTCCAGGTCCTTCGTCCAGTCGAGCAGCGCGGCCCTCAACTCTTCATCGCGCACCTGCTCGATGTCGGCGCGCTTCTTCAGCGCTGACAACGGAACGCGATGAACGACCAGGTCGTTGCCGCGCGCATCCTTGGCGCCGGTCAAGCCATAGGCGGTGTCGTTGTGAAGGCGTCCGGCGGTGGCGTCGCGGCCTTTCGGACGCCCGGCCTTGGACGCCGTGCCGTGGTCCGGGCGGTGGCTGACGACGATGTCCCGCACCTTGGCCTCCAGATCCTCGCGGAAGCCCTCCCATGGCTCGGGGAGGTCGGCGGTCATGCGGTTGGCGGCCTCGTGCCCCCGCCGGCCGGCCTCGTGGGCGATGCGCTGGAGCAGCGCGCGGTCGGTCACGGCGATCACCGCCGCGTCAATGGCGTGGTGCCGATGGTCCTTGCGGTTCTTCGGCTGCTCCGCGCCGAGATTGTGGTCGGAAAGCAAGCTGTTCAGGCCCCAGCTCCGGCGCAGCATCTCGGTGAGCCGGCCGGGCGAGACCCAGACGTGGCTGCTGCCTTCGCCCTCCCCGGGATAGAGCGCGGACAGGTATTCGCGCGCGAGGCGCGAAAGGTGCTGCGTGTCCACGAGCTGGCGGTCGAGGAAGCCCCCCTTGTCGTCGAACCGCTCCATCGCGTCGGGCTCGAAGCGCCAGCGCTTTTCCCTGGGCAGGCGCGCGGCGCGGGCGGCGATCTCCGCCCACTCGGCAGTGTGGCCGAAGGCTTCATAGGGCGAGCGCTTGCGCTTGGCGCGGTTGGCCTCGCGCATGCAAAGCAGGCGGTTGGCGTTTGAATCGTCCAGCGTCTCGCTGAAGGGAAGGATATGGTCCACTTCCACCTCGCCGGAGAACAGCATCCCGACGGAAATCTGCCTGCCGGTGTAGACGCAGCGGCGGTCCAGCGCGTTCTCGAGGTTCAGCTCCTCCCAGAGCTTCAGCAGGGCCCGGTTTGCCCCCTTGTCGGTCTGACCGATCTCGGTGAGCTTCTCCGAGCGCTTGATCGCCGCGTCCCGGTTCTGCCGGTTGCGGGCATTGACCTCCTTCTTGCGCTCATCGTCGAGCTTCAGCTCGCGCGCCAGCTCGATGGCGATTTCCGCCGGCGGCCCGAAGCGCTTGATGAGCGCGTTGACGGTGCGGCGGAGCTGGTTCAGCCCGATATGGACGGTGGGGTTCGTCAGCCGGCCGACGCGCATCTCCTCGGGGTCGCCGGGGTTGCCGGTGCCGGGCATGATGTGCCGTTCGAGCACGGAGCCGTAATAGGGAAGCTCCTGCAGCACCTCTCCGGTCCGGAAATCCGAATGGTGCCCGAGCCCTGCCTTCTCCACCGCCGCGCTATAGACGATCACCTCCGCCTTCAGCGCCGCGATGAGGCGCATGGTGGCATCCGCGCCGAACCGACCGAAGCCTTCCGGCAGCCGGGCGTTGGCGGTGGCTGCCGCCTGCTCGGCCGTGAGCCCGTGCTCGCTCTGGAGCCAGGCGATGAGCGCATCGGTATCCGCCTCGCTCTCCTGGTTCCGGATGCGCGCGATGATGGACCATTGCGCATCCGGTGAAAGGGCGAGCCAGCCTTTGCCGAAGCGCTTCCTGTCGGAGAGTTCGGCGGTGACCTCGTCGCCCTTCAGGTCCTTGCGGTTCTCGCTCTCCTTGTTGAAGCGCGCGTCGGGATCGAGCTTCAGCACCTTGCGCAGGCTCTCGAAGCTGACGGCCTTCTTGTCCCGCAGCTTCAGGAGGAGCGCGTCGCGCTGCTCCAGCGTCAGAGGCTGCGCCGCGGCGCCGGCCTGGACGATGCGTAGCGCGTTCACCTCCTCCAGCAGGCGTCGGCGCTGGAACAGCGGGTGCGCCTTGGGCAGGCGGGGCTCGCCGCTGCCGAAGGTGCAGGTGCCGATCTTGGGCTGCTTCAGCGGGCGCTGGTGGAAGATCACCTCGAACAGGCGCCCGCGCGTCTCTTGCGTGAGCGCGTGGGGATGATGGGGCGCCTGAGCGTCCCAGATGGCGGCGAACTCGTCCTCCAGCATCCTGCGGTCGGGGTAGAAATCGTAGCCCTCGGCGCTTTCCGAACGCAGCCGGGCGCGTACCGAGGGAATGGCGCTCGGGCCGGTGGCTGCGGCACGCAGACCGTGCAGGTATTCACCCAGCGTGGCGGCGCCCGCAGCGGCCATTCGTTCGTGGAGCCGATTCACGCCGATCTTGATCTTGCCGTCCTCGCTTTCCTTGCCGCGATCGGCCTTTCGATTGGACTTGAAGCCTCTGCGCTGGTTCAGGTGGAACAGGGCGCGCCCCACATGGTGCAGCGGCAGGGCCTCATGCAGGGCGCGCGCCCGGAGCTCGAACGGATCGAGACCGGCGAGCGCGGCTCGCGCCTCCGCGTCGGCCGGGAACAGGCCTGCGCGCGCGAGATGTTTGAGGAGCGCTTCTTGCCGGCGCGTGAAGCGATCACGCCGTCGGCTCATGGCGCGGGCGTTGCGGCGGTCGACGGCGAGAGAAGCGCCGGATTTCGCGTCACGGCCGTCGGAAAAGATGCGCGAGCCAGCCGCCAGGATATGAAGGGGTCGGTCCTCCGCATCCAGTTCGATGGCAACCCATCCCAGCGAATTCGTCCCTTGATCTGCTCCAAGGCGCCAGCGCATGCTGCCCTCATGGCGATTGGTTTTTCAGATTGCACTATGGGCGTGATTGCCCGGCAACGGAGTTCGGTTATTCATCTTATAAGGGTGTCTAAGGAATTTACAATCTAAAGATTGCGCGGTAACGTGCTCCGGGGTCGAGCCGGGGTCCACACCCGGCTGCTGCGGAGGTCCACACTTGGCAGCTTGGAGGCGCGCTCCGTGCCCTCTAGACATCGAAGGAGAAGGGCTTCTCCTGCCGCCAAAGGGTGTCTAGTTGCCGCTTGACGGGATTGTGTGATCGCGCGAAAGTTGCGGTCTTAGAGATCGTGGTCTGGCGGTTAACAAGCAGCCAGTCTGCACCAGATAAGGGCGGCGCTCCGGCGTCGCCTTTTTTCTTTGCCTTTCTTCGCCAGCTGTTTTTCACCGGGCGTGCCTCGGAATGAGCCGCCGCGGATTGCCGCGACTGTTGATGTGAGCCAGACGCCCCGTTCCTGCCCGGTGAGCAGAGCATAGAGGCATGCCTCGGCTGCGGCCGGCGGGTTGATGTTGCCGAGGGGCGTGCTCCCCATTTTCCCGGGTCATAAGTTAGGCCCGGCTGGGTTTTGGTCCTCGTGGGACTGGCGGCGAACATCGATGGGGACAGGCTACCGAGGCTCGCACGGCTGCAGCGCTACGCCGCGGCGGCGGGTGAGCAGCGCAACATAGTCCAAGGCCCGCTCGGCCATGAAGTTCGGTGCGCCGCCTTTTGGTGTGTCGCTAGCGTATTGTCCGCGCATGCATATTAGCCACGCGTTTTAGCCACGCGTTGGACAGCGCGCCTCAAAATTCGCGTAAGTGCTTGAAAAGAATGGCGCTCCCAAGGGGACTCGAACCCCTGTTTTCGCCGTGAGAGGGCGACGTCCTAGACCGCTAGACGATGGGAGCATCTCGCGGAAGGCGGCCTCTATAGCGGCGAATGCGGGGGACTTCAAGCCTTGCGCGCCGCCATCCACCGTCGTCGCCGTCAGAAAGTTCGGCATGCCCGGCCGATGGGGCAGGAACGGGGAGCGGGGCCTGCCCGTCCCGGGCGTCACCGGTCACGGCGGACCCGGCCTCAGGCCGGGGTGGGGCGGTGGCCGAAGATGGCGCTGCCGACGCGCACGTGGGTCGCCCCCTGCAGGATGGCGGCCTCGAAATCGGCGCTCATGCCCATCGAGAGGCCGGTGAGGGCGTTGCGCGCCGCGATCTCCGCCAGGAGGGCAAAATGAGGGGCAGCCACCGCATCGGCGGGGGGGATGCACATGAGGCCGGCGATCCTAAGCCCGAATTGATCCCGGCACTGGGCGATGAAGGCGTCCGCGGCTTCCGGCAGCACGCCGGCCTTCTGCGGCTCGGCACCGGTGTTCACCTGCACAAACAGCTCAGGGCACCGCCCGTGGCGCGCCATCTCGGCGGCGAGCGCGGCGGCGATCTTGGGCCGGTCCACCGTGTGGATGGCGTCGAACAGCGCCACCGCGTCCCGCGCCTTGTTGGATTGCAGCGGACCGATGAGGTGCAGCTTCACGTCCGGATGGGCCTCGCGCAGCTGTGGCCATTTCGCCTGCGCCTCCTGAACCCGGTTCTCGCCGAACACGCGCTGCCCGGCGGCGATCACCGGCGAGATGTCGCAGGCGGGGAAAGTCTTGGAGACCGCCACCAGGCAGACCGAGCCCGGATCACGCCCGGCGAGGCGGCACGCATCGGCGATCTCGTGGCGCACCGCCGCGAGCCGCACCGCGCTCGCCGCCGGTCCGCCTGACGCGGTGTCGCTACCCGGGTCCGTCATCTCCATCCTCCGTTGCACAGGGGCGTGATGGACCGATCTCCCCAATGGATCAAGAAGAGGCTAGAAGGAATCTGCTGGCGCGAGCGATGCCGGTGGGGAGGGCAGTCCGGTCGATGGGCGGGGGCACTCAGGGTGGCGCGTCGGGTACGGACGGAGGCCGCACCAGCATTCGGCTGCGCATACTCGCGCTCATCTGCCTCGCCGCCGTGCCGCTTTCGGCCGAGCGCATCCTGTCGCTGCTGACCGACCGCCAGAATCAGATCACCGCCGCCGAGGACACGGTCCGCGACCTCGCCCATCGCGCCGCCCTGGCCCAGCAGGAGGGCCTCGCCTCGGGCAAGGCCGTGCTGGACGTGGTCTCGCGCCAGAGCGCGATCCTGCTCGAGAATCCCTCGGCCTGCAGCAAACAGCTTACCCTCCTCGCCCAGGAGATCGTCGGCATCCAGGGCCTGGCCCTCGCTTTGCCGGACGGACAGACGGTCTGCGCCAGCACGCCGGCGGCCATCGGCATGAACATCGCGGACCAGCGATGGGTGAAGGCTGCGCTCGGCTCTCCGGACATGGTGATGAGCGAGCTCACGGTGTCCCGGCTCACCGGCCGCAATGCGCTCTATTTGGCGCGCGCGGACCGCGACGCGGCGGGCGAGCCGGTGGCGATCGGAGTTGTGAGCATCGATCTGCAGTGGTTCTCCCGCATCGCCGCCCGCACCGCGCTCGGGTCGGGCACAGTGGTCGACGTGATCGGCAGCGACGGGGCGGTGATCGCCCGCTATCCGCTCGGCCCCGACATCGTCGGGCGACGCTTTCCTGACCACCCTTTGACGCAGGCGGTGGCTGGTGCCGAGGAAGGCGTGGCGCGGGTCGCCGGCTATGACGGGCGCGACCGCATCTTCGCCTTCATGCGCTTCGAAGGCACCAACGTGCACGTGGCCGTCGGCGTCGATGCCGACCGCATCGTCAGGCCCATCGATCAGAAGATCCTCGCCACGGCGATCGCCCACCTGGTGGCGCTGGCGTGCTTCCTGGCGCTGGCCTGGTTCGCTGCCGAGCGTCTCATCATCGCGCCCATCGAGCGCCTCACCCGCGCGGTCAAGGCGGTGGGGCGGGAGGAGGCGGAGACCGTGGACGACATCGGCGTGGCTGAATTCGCGCCCCTGGTTCAGGCGGTCGACCAAATGGCGCGGCGCCTGTCCGAACGCAATCGCGAGTTGCGCGGCCTCAATGACCGGCTGACCGCATTGGCACGGACCGACGGCCTCACCGATCTCCCCAACCGGCGCACCTTCGACGTCCAGTTCTCCCAGGACTGGGTGGCGGCGCGCGGCAATGCCACCCCGCTGACGCTCGTGATGGCGGACGTGGACAGCTTCAAGGGGTTCAACGACACCTACGGGCATCTCGCAGGCGACGACGCGCTGCGCGCGGTGGCGCGCGCGTTCAGCGCCGTGGCGACGGGCTCGGGCTATTTCGTCGCCCGCTATGGCGGCGAGGAGTTCGTGGTCCTCCTGCCGGGCGCGGAGGTGGAGCAGGGCATCACGTTCGCCGAAGAGGTGCGGGCCATGGTCGAGGCCCTGGGCATCGAGAACCGGCAGGCGGCGAACCGGCGCCTCACCATCAGCCTCGGCGTCGCCAGCGTTCTGCCCAACGGCAGCGGCCCGGATGCCCTGGTCGCCAGCGCCGATGCCGCGCTCTACGAGGCGAAGCGGCGGGGACGCAACTGCGTCGTGGCGGCCGGCGGCTGAGAGTGGCAGGCGTCGAGGAGCGTGCGCTCGTTCTGAGCTTGGCAGGGCGTTTTCCCGATCAAACAGGCTCAATTTGATCGGATCGCGCTCTAGAGGCGCCGCACCGACATCAGGGCGGAGCCGGCTGCGGCGATGCGCTCCAGGGCGGGGCCGAGCGGCTCGCGCGCCACCGCCATGTGGAAGGCGTTGGCGTGGAGCAGGGTGTCGGGGGCTTCCGCGATCGCCACATGGCCGGGCCAGAACAGGAGGTCGCCGCGCCGGAACGGGCCGTCGAGGGCTGCGGGCGCGCCGAGCGCGCGCTCCTGCATGTCGCTGTCGCGCGGGGCGGCGATGCCGCAGGCGTTGAGCGCGGTCTGCACCAGGCCCGAGCAGTCGAGCCCGAGGCTGGAGCGCCCGCCCCAGAGATAGGGCGTGCCGACGAAGCGCGCGGCCACCGCCACCGGGTCGGTCTCGCTGCGGTTGATGGGGGCGAGATGGCCGGAGAACAGGAAGCCCTCGCCGGTGACGAGGAAGCGCTCGCGCTCGCCGTTCACGCTCACCCGGGCGCCGAAGGGCAGGGCGGCGATCGGCGGCAGCTTGATGTCCGGCCCGGGAAACAGGAAGGTCCGCAGCGCCACCACCTTGTGGGTCGGCGCGCCGGCGAGCGGCGCCAGCGCCTCCGCCGGTAGGTAGCCCACATAGCCGTCGGCGAGCAGCTGCGCCCAGGCCCAGCCTTCGGCATCCTCCTCCAGCACCCGCACGCTCTCGCCGAGGAGCGCCTCGCTGTCGAGCGGGGCGTCGCCGGCGGGATGGCGGCGCAGGGGCGCCACCGGCGCGGTGACGCGCCGCAGTTCCCCCGCCACGTAGCGGGGCGCGGCCACCTGGTCGCGCACGCCTTCCCAGGCCAGGTCGGGCCGCGCCGGGGTGATGCGCGGGTCGAGGGCGGCGGCGCTCATCGCGCCGCGCCGTAGCGCTCGGCGATCAGCGCGTCGAGGGCGCGGATGGTCTGGGCCTCGCCGCCCTCCGGTCGGCCGGGACGGGTGGACGGGTTCCAGGCGAACAGGTCGAGATGCAGCCAGGAGCCCGTGGGGGCCGCGAACTTCTCCAGGAACAAGGCGGCGGTGATGGCGCCCGCGAGCCCGCCCGAGGAGACGTTGTTGGTGTCGGCGATCTTCGAGTCGAGCATGGAGGCGTAGGGCTGCCAGAGCGGCAGGCGCCACAGCGGGTCGGCCTCGGCCTTGGCGTGGCGCGCGAGGTCGGCGGCGAGCGCGTCGTCGGCGGTGAAGGCGGCGGGAAGCTGCGGGCCGAGCGCCACGCGCGCGGCGCCGGTGAGGGTGGCGAAATCGATCAGGAGGTCGGGCTCCTCCTCGCAGGCCAGCGCGAGCGCGTCGGCAAGCACCAGGCGGCCTTCCGCATCGGTGTTGCCCACCTCCACCGAAAGGCCCTTGCGGCTCGCGAGCACGTCGCCCGGCCGGAACGCGCTCGCCGAGATGGAATTCTCCACCGCCGGGATCAGCACCTTGAGGCGCACCTTGGCGCCACGCGCCAGCAGCAGGTGGGCGAGGCCCAGCGCCGAGGCCGCTCCGCCCATGTCCTTCTTCATCAGCAGCATGGCCGAGGAGGGCTTGATGTCGAGGCCGCCGGTGTCGAAGGCGACCCCCTTGCCCACCAGCGTGACCTTGGGAAGGCTCTCGTCGCCGGCGGTGATCTCGATCAGCCGCGGCGCCGAGGCCGAGGCGCGCCCCACCGCATGGATGAGCGGGAAGTTCTGCGCCAGGAGGTCCTCGCCGCGGATCACCCGCATCGTCGCGCCGTGCTCGGCGGCGAGCGCGCGGGCGGTGTCCTCGATCTCGGCCGGGCCCAGGTCGTTGGTGGGGGTATTGACGAGGTCGCGCACCAATTCCACCGCCGCGACGGTGCGGGCGAGATCGCCGGCGTCCACGCCCGCCGGAGCGGCGAGGCGCACCGCGCGGTCCGGTGCCTTGCGGTAGCGCGTGAAGCGATAGGCGCCGAGGGCGAATCCGAGGGCCGCCAGGCGCGGGCTTTCAAGCGCGCCTTCGAGCCGGTAGGTGCCGGGCGGCAGGATTGCGGGGAGGGCGCCGGGCGCGAACGGATCGCCCCCCTCGGCGAGGCCGAACAGCACTCCGGCGAGGGCTCCGTCCGCGCCCGGCACCAGCAGGTGCTTGCCGGCCGCGGCCTCGAAGCCTGCGCTCTGCGCGAACCGCCGCGTCGCCTCGGGCAGGTCGGCCTGGGGAAAGCTTTTCTTGGTGACGCACCAGATGGGCCGGCTCTCGGCCGGCGCGCTCACGATCACTTCACGCATGTCATTGCTCCTCGCTGTGCGAGGTAGCACGCCGGCGCGCCGTTGGAGAAGCGGCTCAGGCGCCGAGCATCAGGCTGGAATAGGGATGGAGCAGCAGTCCCGCGCCCGCGAGCGCCACCGCGTAGGGCAGGCTCGCCTCCATGGCTGGAGCGGCCGGACCGGCCCCGGCGTGGCGCTGGAGCCGGAGCGCGAGGGCGAGCGACAGGCCGCCGCCGATCAGTCCGGCGATGAGCGCGAACAAAGGCAGCTGCACGGGATCGAGCCACAACATCAGCGCGCCGGCGAACTTGGCGTCGCCGGCGCCCACGAGATCCTGCGAGAACAGCGAGAAGCCGAGGCTCGTCACCGCCCCCGCCACCAGCAGGCGCAGGGAGAGGTCGGGCAATGGCGAGACCAGCGCCATGGCTGCGAACCCGGCGACCAGCGCCGCCACCAGCAGGTTTGGGATGATGCGTCGGGCGATGTCGGTGCCGATCGCGACGCACAGCACCGTGGGATAGAGGCCGATGAGGATGATTTCCTGGAACACCGGGGCGGACACGCGCGTGCCCTACTGGCCGGCGATGGCGGTGGTCGCCTTGAGCCGCGAGAACGTGGTCGCCACCTGCGCCAGCACGGTGACGATGGCGATGGAGAGGCCGGCGGCGATCAACCCGTATTCCAGGGCGGTCGAGCCGTGTTCCTCCCGAATGAAGCGGGCAAGTAGGAGCTTCATCGCGTCCGATCCGGTTGTCTTGCGCGACCAAAACGCCGCGCCAGCGCAACGCTAGGGGACGCCCGTTGCGGGGAGGTAAAGCTGCATTATTTCGATACCGCTTCGCGGGGCGCCTCTGCGGTAAGGGTTAACGGTCCGTCTTGACGCCAATTGGCGTGTCTCGGCGCGGCCCCGCCCGTCCACCGTGCATTGATACGCGCACCGCCGGGAGACTATACCGATCCCTGGGGCCGGCAGGCCCGTGGGCAAGGCGCGGCAATGCCGGGAGCGGAGGCGGGTTGATGGGGTCGGAGACCACGGCGCGGGTGTCGGAGCTCTATGCGGCGAAGGTGGCGGCGGGCGACATTTCCCCCGATCCGGCGCAGGCCGAGGTGGTCTCGGCGTTCGCCCGCCTCGAGCTGGAGCTGCGCCAGCGCGCCATGGCGCAGAAATCCTCGGCGCTCGGCTGGCTGTTCCACCGCCGGGCTCCGGTGGCGCCGAAGGGACTCTACGTCTACGGCAAGGTCGGACGGGGCAAGACCATGCTCATGGACCTGTTCTTCTCGGCCCTGCCGGCCAAGGGCAAGCGGCGCGCCCACTTCCACGAATTCATGGGCGATGTGCACGAGCGCATCTTCAGGGAGCGCGAGGCGCAGAAGAAGGGCGAGCGCAAGACCGCCGACCCCATCGCCCCGGTGGCGGCCCAGCTCGCGGCGGAGGCCAAGGTGCTGTGCTTCGATGAGTTCCACGTCACCGACATCGCCGACGCCATGATCCTCGGACGCCTGTTCGAGAAGCTGTTCGCCGACGGCGTGGTGGTGGTGGCGACCTCCAACGTCGCGCCCGGCGACCTCTATGCGGGCGGGCTCAACCGGGCGCTGTTCCTGCCCTTCATCGCCGAGATCAAGCAGCGCATGGAGGTGCTGAGCCTCGATTCGCGCACCGACTACCGCATGGAGAAGCTGGAAGGCGTCTCCACCTGGCACACCCCGCTCGGCCCGGGGGCCGACGCGGCGGTGGATGCCGCCTGGAAGCGCCTTGCCGGCCCCGGCGGCGGCGTGCCGAGCCACATCACCCTGAAGGGGCGCCAGCTCGACATCCCGGCCATGGCCAACGGCGCGGCGCGGTTCTCGTTCGCCAACCTGTGCGAGGCTCCGCTCGGCCCCAACCCGGACTATCTGGCGCTGGCGCGCATGTTCCACACCGTGGTGCTGGAGCACATCCCGATCATGGGGCAGGACCAGCGCAACGAGGCCAAGCGCTTCATCTCGCTCATCGACACGCTCTACGACGCCAACGTGAAGCTGGTCGCCTCGGCCGCCGCCGAGCCGGACGGGCTCTATATCGGCACCGAGGGGGCGGAGGCGTTCGAGTTCGCGCGCACGGTCTCGCGCCTGCACGAGATGCGCTCCGACGAGTATCTGGCGAAGCCGCACGGGCGCGGCGATTCGGCGGCCTCCGGCGACACCACGGGCCTGGTGGAGACCTGAGCAGGAGAGCGGAGCTTCCTCGGCGCGGCGATGGCGCAAAGCCGACGTCATGCCCCGGCTTGTCCCGGGCATCCACGCCGGGCCGCTCGCGCACCCTGCAAAGGAAGGCGCCTGGCCGCGGGGCGCGGATGGCCGGGACAAGCCCGGCCACGACCGGAAAGGAAGGATTGGCCGAGCTATATCTTGAACGGCCCCGCGACCGCCCGGAACGCGGTGGCCGGGTCGTCCGCCCGCATCACGCCGCCCATGACGGCGAGCCCCGCCGCGCCCGCTGCCCAGCAGGCGCCCGCCTCGGCGGCGCCTACGCCGCCGAGCGCAAGCACCGGGACGGGGCAGGCGCGGGCGAAGGCGGCGAGCCCTTCCAGCCCCAGGGCCGGCCCGTAGCCGGGCTTGGAAGCGGTCAGGAACACCGGGCTCGCGGTGACATAGTCGAGGCTGGCGGCGTCGGTCTGCGCCGCCTCCTCCCGGGAGTGGAGGGACAGCCCCACCAGCGCCTTTGGCCCGAGCAGCGCCCGCGCCGCGGCCGCATCGGAGCCGCCGGGCAGGTGCACGCCATCGGCCCCCGCTGCCCGGGCGAGCGCGGCCGCGCCGTGCAGCGTCACCCGCGCGCCGAACGGCCGCGCGACCCCGGCGATGCGGGCGAACAGCGCGACCTGCTCGACCTCCGGCAGGTCCTTCTCGCGCAGGCTGATCCAGCGGCAGCCGCCGGCGCAGGCGGCGGCGACCACGGCCGCGAGATCGCCCTTCGCCTGCGACCGGTCGGTGATGAGGAGCGCCGGCGGGACGGGCAGCACCGCCGCCTCAGCTGCCGACGAGGCCGAATTCGGGGCTCGACGCTTCCGCGTGCAATCTCTTGGGGATGCGCCCCGACAGCCGGGCGAGGCGCCCGCCTTCCACCGCGTGGCGGAAGGCAGCGGCCATGCGGACCGGGTCGTGCGCCTTCGACACCGCGGTGTTGAGCAGCACCGCTGCGCAGCCGAGCTCCATGGCGAGCGCGGCATCCGAGGCGGTGCCGATGCCCGCGTCCAGCACCACCGGCACCGGCGAGCGGGCGCAGATCAGCTCGATCATGTGCGGGTTGGCGATGCCGAGCCCGGTGCCGATCATGGAGCCGAGCGGCATCACGGTGGCGGCGCCGAGGTCGGCGAGCTTCTGGCAGGTGACGGGATCGTCGTTGCAGTAGGGCAGCACGACGAAGCCGCGGCTCACCAGCTCCTCGGTGGCCTTCAGCAGCTCTTCCACGTTGGGATAGAGCAGCTCCCGGTCGCCGATCACCTCCAGCTTCACCCAGTCGGTCTCCAGCGCCTCGCGGGCCAGCTCGGCGGTGAGGATGGCGTCCTTCGCGGTCTGGCATCCGGCGGTGTTGGGCAGGATGTGGACCCGGCCGGCGAGCAGGTCGGTCAGGCTCTCCTCGTAGCCGGCGAGGCTGATGCGGCGGATCGAGGCGGTCGCCATCTGCGCGCCGGAGGCCTCCAGCGCATCCAGGAACACCTTCTGGTTCGGATAGCCGGCGGTGCCGAGGAACAGGCGCGAGGTGAAGCTGCGCCCGGCGATGACGAGGGGATCGTTGAACTCGGTCATGGTTGTTCTCGTTCTTTCCTGCGCGAAGCGCTCCCTCCCCGGAGCGCCTGGGGGGTCAGCCCCCCTGCTTCGCCTCGATGATCTCCACCTGGTCGCCGGCCGCAAGCCGGGTCTCGCCCCAGGCGCGGCGCGGCACCACGGCGCCGTTGAGCGCCACCGCGATGCCCTTGCGGCCGTCCTCCACGCCCTTCTCGCGCAAAAGCTCCGCGACGGTGGCGACGGGGTGCCGCTCCGGCGCGCCGTTCACCTTCAGGGCGAGCGTCATGGCCGTCACTCCGCCGCCGCGCGCGGGGCGAAGCGCGACGCCGTGAACGGCGCCGCCACCGCGTCCATGCGGCCGTCGAGGATCTGGGAGACGATGGCATCGGTCGTCACCGGCAGCAGCAGGATGCCGTTGCGGTGGTGGCCGGTGGCGTAGACGAGGCCCTCCACCTCGGCGCTCGGGCCGAGGATCGGCGCGTCGTCGCGGCTGCCGGGGCGGAAGCCCACCCACTGCTCGATGATCGGCAGCTCCTCCAGGGTCGGCAGCGCGCGCCAGGCATTGGTGAGCAGCGCCAGCAGGCCGCCGGCGGTGAGCGAGGTGTCGAAGCCCTTCTCCTCGGTGGTGGCGCCGATGATGAGCCGGCCGTCGCGGCGCGGCACCAGATAGGCGCCGGGCGCCCACAGGACGTGGGTGAGGATCGGCGCCGCCGGGTCCATCTGCAGCGCCAGCATCTGGCCCTTGATGGGCCGCACCGGCAGGGGCGCCGCCGGGGCCGTGCCGATGCCGCGGCTCCAGGCGCCGGCGGCGAGCACCGCCACGTCGGCGCCGTGGAGCGCGCCGCCCGCCACCACGCCGGTGACGCGGCCGGACGCGGCCTCGATCCGCTCCGCCGGCAGGCCCTCGTGGAGCCCGACGCCGGCGGCGAGCGCCGCCGCCTTCAGTGCCGCGGCCACCTTGCGGTTGTCCACCTGGTGGTCTTCCGGCGTCAGGATCGCGCCCGCCACCTTGGCCGCGAGATAGGGCTCGCGCCGACGCACCTCGGCGCCGCCGAGCCATTCCACCGGCAGGCCGAGGGAGGTCTGGAGCGCGTGGAGATGCCGCAGCCGCGCGAGGTCGTCGGCGGTGAGGGCGATGGAGAGCGTGCCCTCCGTGCGCAGGTCGACGCCCGTGCCCGTCTCCTGCTCCAGCTCAGCGGCGAAGGCGGGCCAGAGCGCCTGGCTCGCGCGGTTGAGCGCGAGCAGGACATGCTCGCCGGGCTCGGCCTCGGCGCAGGCGGCGAGCATGCCGGCGGCGGCATGGGTGGCGCCCCGGCCGGCCTCGCCGGCCTCGAACACATCCACCGGGCAGCCTGCCTTGGCGAGCCGCCAGGCGATGGCGAGCCCGATGACGCCGCCGCCGACGATGGCGACGCGCGGGCACGATTCCTTCATCCGCGCCGGGCTGGCGGCGGTTTCGGACGAAGACGATGCGAAGGTCGATAAGCTCGCGCTCATCGGCATCTCCCTACGCTGGCATGATCCAGACAGGTTCGATGGGTATGATCTCAGCCGTGCACGTGCACGGCACCCCAGGCCGTATGCGCATTATCCATCGCCGCAGCCCCGCGCGCAAGGCCCTGAGCCGGCTCGCACCCACGCAAGGCGTGGATGCTCCGATCACGTCGGAGCATGACGGCGGATACGTCCTGATGCGGACTCGACACCCGTTGATGTTCCCTTTATGTTCTGAAAGATCAAATCCAGGGAGAACCGCCAGTGAAGCTCTATTGGGCGCCCCATAGCCGGGCCTTTCGCGTGCTGTGGATGCTGGAGGAGGCCGGGGTTGCCTATGAGCGGGCGCTGGTCGACATCCGCAACGGCGCCCAGGACACGCCGGCTTTCCGCGCCGTCAATCCCATGGGCAAGGTTCCGGCGCTGACCGATGGCGAAGCGCGCCTCGCCGAGAGCGCCGCCATCTGCGCCTACGTGGCTGAGCGCGTGCCGGAAGCCGGCCTCGCCCCGGCCCTGGGCGATCCGGCGCGCGGGCGCTATCTGCAATACCTGTTCTTCTCGGCCGGCTGCATGGAGCCGGCCTTCGTGCAGAAGATGATGGGTGTGAGCCTGCCCAAGTCGAGCGCCGGCTGGGGCAGCTTCGACCTGGTGATGGAGGTGGTGGACGCGGCGCTGACGCCCGGTCCCTATCTGCTGGGGGAGCAGTTCACCGCCGCCGACGTGATGCTGGGCTCCGACGTGTGGTACGGCATCGGCCTGCTCAAGGTGATCGATCCCACCCCGGCCATGGTCGCCTATGTGGAGCGCCTCACGGCGCGCCCCGCCTTCAAGAGGGCGCAGGAGATCGAGGCCGCGGCGCTGGCCGCAGCGGCGGGCTGAGGCCAGGCGCCGGGCCGGCGCTTCCGGGGCCGCGCCCGCACGGCTGCGTCTTCTGGCCGGTGCGGACAGGCCTTTGCGGTCTAGGCGGGATCGACATTCAGGATTCCCAGCGCGCTGAAATGCTGATTCATAGGGAACCGTGTTTTCCGCACGGAGCCCCGGCATGGCCGCGAAACGGTATGAATTGAGCGACGCTCAATGGGAGAAGATCGCGCCGCTGTTGCCCGGCAAGGCGACGGATCCCGGGCGGACGGGCTCGGATAACCGCTTGTTCGTCAACGGGTGTCTTTGGGTTCTACGGTCCGGCGCGCACTGGTGCGACCTGCCCGAGCGCTATGGCCGCTGGAAGAGCATCCACAAGCGCTTCAGCCGCTGGTGCCACGCCGGGGTCTGGGAGCGCGTGTTCGAGGCTCTGACAGCCGATCACGACAACCGCTATCTGATGATCGACTCAACCATCGTCCGCGCCCACCAGCAGGCCGCGAGCGGAAAAGGGGGGCCAAGGATCAGGCGCTGGGGCGTTCCCGAGGGGGATTGACCACCAAGATCCACATGCTGGCCGACGCGCTGGGGCGGCCCTTGCGCTTCATCGTCACGGCCGGCCAGAAAGGCGATGTCACCGCCGCTCCAGCCCTGGTGGAGGGCCGGGTCGGTGGCGCCGTGCTCGCCGACAAGGCCTATGACAGCAATGCCTTCCGCAAGATCGTGACCGGCATCGGCGCGACGGCGGTGATCCCTTCCAACCGCACCCGCAAGGTGCTCATCGCCCACGATGTCATGGCTTACAGGCGGCGCAACCGGATCGAGCGCTGCTTCAACCGCCTCAAGCACTTCCGACGCTTCGCGACCAGATATGACCGCAGGACAATCCACTTCACCGGCTTCATCCACATCGCCGCAGCCATGATCTGGCTGCGATGAATGTCGATATGCTCTAGCCTTTGCGGTCCAGCCTGTGCCGCGGCGCCGGATGGTCTAAGGTGGCGGCATGCTTGGGCTCATTCCCCTGATCCGCCGGGTGCGCCACGGCATGACGCTCGGCGTGCGCGTCATGGCCGAGGACGCGGACGGGCGCCTGCTGCTGGTGCGCCATTCCTACCTGCCGGGCTGGCACCTGCCCGGCGGCGGCGTCGATTTCGGCGAGACCGCCGCCGATGCCGCGCGGCGCGAGTTGAAGGAGGAGGCGAACGTGGAGGCCGAGGAGCCGCTCGCCATGGCGGGCATGTTCTTCAACCCCCGCGTCGGCGGGCGCGACCACGTGGTGCTGTTCCGCGCCGGCCGCA
Organism: Xanthobacter pseudotagetidis; assembly: GCF_043194795.2. Classification (NCBI taxonomy): domain Bacteria; kingdom Pseudomonadati; phylum Pseudomonadota; class Alphaproteobacteria; order Hyphomicrobiales; family Xanthobacteraceae; genus Xanthobacter; species Xanthobacter pseudotagetidis. The sequence goes on from NZ_CM195534.1 coordinate 1,714,329, forward strand.
TCGTCATCGGCCCGCGCCCGGCGCGCAACCTCGAGATCCTCGCCGCCGAATTCTTCGCGCCCGACGCGCTGCCGCAGGACATCTCGCCCGCGACCCTGCGGCGCATCGCCGAGCAAGAGGGCCGGACGCCGGTCTCCGACATGTGGTGAGCGGCCCGCCGTTTCCTGCCGGCGGCCGCGTTTTTCTTTTGTGCGTTTCTTTTGTGCGCGGCAATCGCCGCGGCCGCGCCGGACGGCCGGCTCCTTCCGCCGCGGGGCCTCGCCCGATCGGCCGGGCGAGGGCGTGACGGCGCCGCTTGCGCTTGCCAAGGGCGGGTCCGCCCGCTTAAGTCCGCACCGCGCGGGCGCCGCCGCCGCTCCCGTCCCGGCATCGGGCCGGGGATGGCGTGCGGCTCCGGGGGCGCCGTCTGGAGTTTCCGCCATGTCCCTCGACGCCGATCAGATCGTCGAACGCCGCCGCCTCAGGCGCAAGCTCACCTTCTGGCGCACGCTCGGCGTGCTCGCCGCGGTCGCCGCGGTGGCGGTGGCGGCCTCGGTGATCGCCGGCCGCACCATTTCCGCCTCCACGCCGCACGTGGCGCGGGTGGTGATCGGCGGCGTGATCCGCAACGACCGCGAGCGCGTCGAGATGCTGGACGACATCGCCGAATCCCGCGCCGCGGCGGTGATCCTGTCCATCGACAGTCCCGGCGGTACCGTCACCGGCGCCGAGCAGCTCTACGACGCGCTCCAGCGCCTCGCCAAGAAGAAGCCGGTGGTCGCCGTGGTGGAGGGCCTCGCCGCCTCGGGCGGCTACATCGCCGCCATCGGCGCCGACCACATCGTCGCCCGGCGCAACGCGCTCGTGGGCTCGGTGGGCGTCATCTACCAGTTTCCCAACGTCTACGAGCTGCTGAAGGGCGTCGGCATCTCGGTGGAGGACATCAAGTCGTCGCCGCTCAAGGCCGCCCCCAACGGCTACACCCCCACCTCGCCGGAGGCGCGCGCCGCCATCGACGCGCTGGTGGTGGACACCTACGGCTGGTTCAAGGGCCTCGTCGCCAGCCGCCGCAAGCTCACCGACGCCCAGCTCGCCACCGTCGCCGACGGGCGCGTCTTCACCGGCCACCAGGGCCTCGGCCTGCAGCTGGTGGACGAGCTCGGCGACGAGACCACGGCGCGCGCGTGGCTCGCCCGCGAGAAGGGGGTCTCCGAGGACCTCAAGGTGCGCACCTGGCGCACCCGGCAGGTGGGCGACGAGTTCGGCTGGCTTTCGAGCGCGGTCACCGGGCTCGCCGGCGCCCTCGGCTTCCCGCAGCTCGCCGCCATCCTGTCGCAGGCCACAAGCGCCGCATTGGAGCGGGCTCAGCTTGACGGCCTATTGGCCCTCTGGCACCCTCAAATCGACAGGTGAACGGTGCTTGAGAACCGTCCGAATTCCGGCCCGCGCATCTGCTCCGGTCCCGCTTGGGCGGGGGCTGGTCGTCGGAGGCGGCGGCACTCTGGATCGTTCCTGGGGGAGACGAAGCCGTCATGATCAAGTCCGAACTGGTGCAGAAGATCGCGGAAGCCAACCCCCATCTCTATCAGCGCGACGTCGAGAACATCGTCAACGCCATCCTCGAGCAGATCGTCTCGGCTCTGGAGCGGGGCGACCGCGTGGAGCTGCGCGGCTTCGGCGCCTTCTCGGTGAAGAAGCGCGACGCGCGCGTCGGCCGCAACCCGCGCACCGGCAAGCAGGTCGAGGTGAGCGAGAAGAGCGTGCCCTATTTCAAGACCGGCAAGGAGATGCGCGAGCGTCTCAACGACGGGCGGTGAGCGTGGGCCGCGTCCTCTCGCTCCTGATCGTCGTTCCGCTCTCCATCCTCGGCGTGGCGCTGGCGGTGGCCAACCGCAAGCCGGTGACCGTCTCGCTCGATCCCTTCACGCCCGCGACGCCGGCCTTCTCGGTGACGGTGCCCCTGTTCGCGGTGATCTTCGCCGCCCTGATCGCCGGGGTCGTCCTCGGCGGGCTGGTCACCTGGGTGAGCCAGGGCCGCTTCCGCCGCGAGGCGCGGCTCGCCCGCCGCGAGATGCGGCGCGAGGATCGCCGTGCCGAGGATCGCCGTGCCGAGGAGCGGCGCGACGCCGGCGCGCGCTCCATGTCGCTTCCCGCCCCGCGCGGCTGACCGGCCGCCCTCCGCCAGCCTTTTCCACGCCGCCGACCGCGCCCCGGCGCGCCGGAACCATCGTTCGCGGCCTAACGCATTCCGCTGCGTCATGTTTTTGCCGCCGCGCCGATGGCTCGGTTCAAGCGTGCTTCATCCGCCCGTGGTATCTTGGCGCCGTCCCAAGGACAGAAAGACACGAGCCATGTCCATCACCCGTCGCAGCCTCCTTTCCGGCCTCGCGGCCTGCCCGCTGTGCGCCGGCCTCGCACGCGCCGAAGCCGCCCATCCCCATTGGACCTATGAGGGCCATGGCGGGCCGAAGGACTGGGGCGCGCTCTCCGCCGATTTCCAGGCCTGCGCGCTCGGCAGCCAGCAGTCGCCGGTGAACCTGGAGGGGGCCGTCGAGACGCCGCAGAAGCCGCTCGCCTTCTCCTGGTCGGCGCAACCCTTCAAGGTGGTCAATAACGGCCACACCATCCAGGCGGATGCACTGTCCGGCGCCAACAGCGTCGACCTCTCCGGCAAGGCCTATGAGCTGAAGCAGTTCCATTTCCATGCGCCGAGCGAGCACGCGATCGGCGGCGCGCGCACCGCCATGGAGGTGCATTTCGTCCATGCCCGGCCAGAGGGCGGCCTCGCCGTGGTGGGCGTGCTCATGAAGGCCGGCAAGTCCAATGCCGCCTTCGCGCAGGTGATGGCGGTGGCGCCGAAGGCCGAGGGCGCGGCGGCGGCGCAGCCGGTGATCGACATCACCGCCTTCCTGCCGGCGTCCCGCAGCCTCTACCGCTATGAGGGCTCGCTCACGACGCCGCCCTGCTCGGAGGTGGTGGACTGGAACGTCTTCGCCACCCCGATCGAGGTGGGGCAGGCGGACATCGACGCCTTCCGCGCCATCTTCCCCATGAATGCGCGTCCGCTCCAGGCGATCAACCGGCGCTTCCTGCTCCAGCTCAACTGACCCCTTGTGCCCTTGGCGGCTGCCCCCGCGCGGCGCGGCCGCGTTCCGGCGCTACGCCAGATGCCGCCGCGATACGGGAGAAAGAGGAATTTAGTCCTTGACAGCCGGACGCTGCTCCGCTAGGGTTGCGGCACGTTCGAGATTTGCGCCCGGCGCCCGCTCCTTCCCAAAGTGAGCCGGCAGGCCGCGCGTTCCCGCCGCGACGTCTCGCATTCTGAACATCGCGCCTCCTGAACCTCTCGTTTCCTGAACCCCGCGCCCTGGGTTCGCGCCGCGAACCTGTCGCGCCTCAGCCGGAACCGCCGCCATGCCGAGACCGCCGCGCCCCATCGCGCCGGAAGGTGCGCGCTCGCGCCCCGCCGCGCCGGAAGGCGCGGGCGCGCGTTCAGACGCGCCGGAGGGCGTGCCATCGCGGCCGCCCGCCCCGCGTGCCGGCGCCGCCCGCATGTCCGGCCCGGCTGGCGATCCGCCCGGCGCCGCCTGCGGGACGGCGGCCGCAGGAGCCGGCGCGGCGCCACCCATCCGCGGCACGCGGGCGCCGCCGCCACCGCCGGCGGATGCGCGCCTCCTGCGGCGGCTCTACGAAGAGGGCGTGCCGCTCACGGAGATCGCCCGGCGCACCGGGCACGGGCGCGACACGCTCTATCGCTGGATCGACCGCATCGTCGCCGACGACGGCACGGTGGTGTTCGCGCCGGTGCCGCGCCGCCGTTCCGCTGCGGGCGCGCGGACCGCCGCGCGCGCCGGCGCCGCGCCGACGCGGGCCCGCCTCATGGCGCGCCTGTGGCATGCGGCCGAGCGGCAGGTGGCGCTGATCGAGGCGCGCATCCCCGCTCTGGGCGAGGACGCCGGGTGCGACACCGAGAAGGACGCCCGCGCGCTCGCGATCCTGGCGCGCACCCTGCGCGAGCTGGCGGCGCTGGAGGACGCGACGCGCGCCCGGCGCGCGGGCCGCGGCCGGCCGGCGCCCGGCGCGAGCGCGGCCATGGAAGGGGAGGGCGATGGCACCGAATTCCGCGATCTCGACGCCTTCCGCAGCGAGCTTGCGCGCCGGCTTGACGGATTGCGCGCGGACGGGGCAGGCGCAGAGCCTGCTGCGAAGCCTGTCTGACGCCGACATCCACGCGCTGCTCGCCGACTGGGAGCTGTGGGCGCGCCCCGACCAGATGCCGCCCGCCGCCACCGCGTCGGGCACGCCGTGGCACACCTGGCTGCTCATGGGCGGGCGCGGCGCCGGCAAGACCCGGGCCGGCGCCGAATGGGTGCGCGCCCTCGCCCTCGGCCGGCCGCCCTTCGCCGCCGCGCCGGTGTCGCGCATCGCCCTGGTGGCGGAGAGCCTGTCGGACCTGCGCGAGGTGATGGTGGAGGGCGTCTCCGGCCTCCTGGCGGTGCATCCGCCGGCCGAGCGCCCCGCCTGGGAGCCGAGCCGGCGCCGCCTCGAATGGCCCAACGGGGCGGTGGCCCAGGGCTTCTCGGCGGACGACCCGGAGAGCCTGCGCGGCCCGCAGTTCGGCGCCGCCTGGCTCGACGAGCTCGCCAAGTGGAAGCGCGCCGAGGCCGCCTTCGACATGCTGCAGTTCGGCCTCAGGCTCGGCACGCGGCCGCGCCAGATGGTCACCACCACGCCGCGCCCGACCGCGCTGCTGCGCCGCCTGATGGGCGACCCGCGCAGCGCCGTGACGCGCGCCGGCACCCGCGCCAACGCCTTCCATCTCGCGCCATCCTTCCTCTCGGAGGTGATCGCGCGCTACGGCGGCACCCGCCTCGGCCGGCAGGAACTGGACGGCGAGATCATCGAGGACCGCCCCGACGCCCTGTGGACCCGCGCCGCCATCGAGGCGGCGCGCGAGGCCGCGGCGCCGCCGCTGGCCCGCGTGGTGGTGGCGGTGGACCCGCCGGCCTCATCGCGCGTCGGCGCGGACGCCTGCGGCCTCGTCGCCGCCGGCATCGATGCCGGGGGGACGGTACACGTGCTCGCCGACGAGAGCGCGGCGGGCCAGCGCCCGGCGCAGTGGGCGGCGCGCGCGGTGGCGCTGTTCCGCCGCCTCGCCGCCGACCAGGTGGTGGTGGAGGTGAACCAGGGCGGCGACATGGTGTGCGCGGTGCTCGCCGAGGTGGACCCGGACGTGCCGGTGACCGAGGTGCGCGCGACGCGCGGAAAATATCTGCGCGCCGAGCCGGTGGCGGCGCTCTACGAGCAAAACCGGGTGCGCCATGCCGGCGCCTTCCCGCAACTCGAGGACGAGATGGCGGACTTCGGCACCGACGGCCTGTCCTCCGGACGCTCGCCGGACCGGCTGGATGCGCTGGTGTGGGCGGTCACCGCCTTGTCGCTGGGGCCGAAGCCGGCGGCGCCGAGGGTGCGCGGTCTGTGAGGGTGGAGGCGCTTCCGGAGATGGCGGTCATCTTGCGCATGACGGGCGGGGATGGCCACCGGCGCGCGGCAGTGGGTCGGTTTGAAACTGAGAGCTGGCGTTGCTCCCTCTCCCGCAAGCGGGAGAGGGTTCGTGGTGTTCCCGGACCAACGACGGGATTTCAAACGGCCCCGCTGCCTGACGCGCCCGCCCCTTGACCTGGCATCCAGAATACGTGCAGTGTGATGCCTACAAATGAGGCTGCATGACAACGACGTGTGCAGACATTTGCCTTTCAATCATCCTCTCTGCCCGTTCAGGTGCCATGAGATCGCATTGGAAAGCATTCTTCACGCGTCATGAGCCGTCTTGCGGGTCGTTCCTGATCGGAATGAAGTCCGGGGCCGGCGGCATGCTGGGCATGGGGCTGGTGGCGGGGCTCGCCGCCTTCACCGACCTGCCCTTCCTGATCGCCCCGTTCGGGGCCAGCGCCGTGCTGCTGTTCGCCCATCCCGCGACGCCGCTCGCCCAGCCCGCCAACGTGGTGGGCGGCTACGCGCTCGCGGCCATGGTCGGCCTGGCGCTGGCGCTGCTGTTTCCCGGCGCCTGGTGGGCGGCCGCGCTCGGCGTCGGGCTCGCCATCGCCATCATGCTGGCGTTCCGGGTCTCGCACCCGCCGGCCGGCGCGGTGCCGATCCTGATGGTGGTGGCGCCGGGCGATCCCATGGCGCTGGTGGGCGTGGTGGTGACGGGGAGCCTTGCCCTGGTGGCGCTGGCGATCCTCTATCACCGCCTGCCGCCGCGCCACGACTATCCGCGCCGCCCCGCCTGAGCGCTCGCGGTCCCGATCCGATCGCCGATGGAAGGCCGCCCCTACGGCGGCCCCGTCCGCGCGACACGCGGACGGGGCCGGCCGGCATACGCAAGACCTTGTTGCCGGTCCGTGAGACGGAGCCGGTCTCCTAGCGGGAGAATGTGCGCCCTTCGCGGCCGGATGCGGCGCGAAGGGTGCCATTTCGTGGCGCCGTCGTGTCGCCCGCCGCTTGTTCCGGCCGCCCTGCCGACCCTGCCTCGATCCGCGGAGCCTTCCATGCTCGATGCCCTGCTCGCCCCGCTCAGGGCGCATTTCGCCGCGCCCTTCCGCTCGCCCGCCGCCCGGCCCGAGGCCAAGGCGAGCCGCGCCGCCGCGCTGGTGGCGGTGCTCGCCGCCGGCCGCCCGGTCTGGAGCCCGCGCGACTATGCGAGCCTGGCGCGGGAGGGCTTCGCGCGGAACGCCATCGCCTACCGCGCCGTGCGGCTGATCGGCGAGGCGGCGGCGAGCGTGCCGCTGGTGCTCATGGCGGGCGCCGAGGAGCTGGCCGAGCATCCGCTGCTGCGGCTGGTGGCGCGGCCCAATCCGCGGCTCGGCGGCACCGCCTTCATGGAGGCCCTGTGCTGCCACCTGCTGGTGGCGGGCAACGCCTATGTGGAGGCGGTGGCGGTGGAGGGCCGCGTGCGCGAGCTGCACCTGCTGCGCCCCGACCGGGTGCGCGTGGTGCCCGGCGCCGATGGCTGGCCGGAGGCGTTCGACTACACGCTCGCCGGCCGCACGGTGCGGATCGCCCAGGAGACGCTGGTGGCCGGCGCCGACGTGCCGCCGGTGCTGCATCTTTCCGCCTTCAACCCGGTGGACGACCATTACGGCTTCGCGCCGCTGGAGGCCGCCGCCCAGGCGCTCGACCTCCACAATGCCGCCGGCGCCTGGAACAAGGCACTGATCGACAACGCCGCCCGGCCCTCCGGGGCGCTGGTCTATGGCGGCGCCGGCACGCTCACCGAGGAGCAGTTCGAGCGCCTGAAGAGCGAGCTCGAGGCCTCGTTCCAGGGCGCCGCCAATGCCGGCCGCCCGCTGCTCCTGGAGGGCGGGCTCGAATGGCGCGCGCTCTCGCTCTCGCCCAAGGACATGGATTTCGAGGCCGCCCGCAACGGCGCCGCGCGCGAGATCGCGCTCGCCATCGGCGTGCCGCCGCTGCTGCTGGGCATCCCCGGCGACAACACCTATGCCAATTATGCCGAGGCCAACCGGGCGCTGTGGCGCCAGAGCGTGGTGCCGCTGGTGCGGCGCGTGGCGGACGAGCTCTCGTCCTGGCTCGCCCCGGCCTATGGCGCGGACCTGCGCCTGGTGCCCGACCTCGACCAGGTGGAGGCGCTGGCCGTGGAGCGCTCCGAACTGTGGAAGCGCATCGGCGCCGCCGACTTCCTTTCCGACGCCGAGAAGCGCGCCGCGGTGGGCTATGGGGAAGACGGGCGGCGATAGCGGGCGAGGGCGGCCCGGAGCGCGGCGCGCCTCCCATAACGCCGCCGTCGTGCTCCGGCTTGACCGGAGCATCCATGCACCTCCCCGCCGCGCGCCCGGCCGCCGGGTGGATCCCCCGGACAAGCCGGGGGATGACAGCGGGGACGGAAGTCATTGCCCTGCTCCAGGAGCCGCCATGGACGCGCTCATCCGCGCCGTCGCCGAGCGCGGCGATATCGCCCATGTGGCGCTGGCGCTGTGGGCGATCGGCGCCTCGCTCGCCTTCTTCCGCGCCTTCGCCGAGGTGGCGCGGGCGCATCGCCGCTTCGACGACTTCGTGCGCGAGCTGGCGCGCTTCAACGCCCGGCACGGCCGGGAATAGCCCGGGGCCGGCCCTGACCCATCGACATCCACCGGAGACCATCCCATGCGCGCCCCGTTCCAGAAGGCGCCCGCGCCGCGCATCCGCGCGCTGACGGGCGCGCCCTCGCGGCCCAAGGCCACCCCGGCGCCGCAGAGCGTGTTCCGCGACTTCGTCGCGACGCTGGAGCGCCTGGAGAAGGGGCGGCGCAAGAAGAAGCCGCCCGCCCCCGGCGGGCGGGAGGCGTGAGCATGGAGGCCGGCCTCTCGATCGAAGGCTATGCCTGCCTGTTCGGCGTGGTGGATCTCGGCCGCGACATGGTGCTGCCCGGCGCCTTCCGCGAGAGCCTCGCCCGGCGCGGCGCCGGCGGCGTGCGGCTGCTCTACCAGCACGACCCCGCCGAGCCCATCGGCGTGTGGAGCGAGATCGCCGAGGACGCGCGCGGCCTTCATGTGCGCGGGCGCCTCTCGGCCGGCGTGAAGCGGGCGCGCGAGTGCGCGGCGCTCATCGCCGAGGGCGCGCTCGACGGCCTCTCCATCGGCTTCAAGGCGGTGGAGGCGCGCGGCGATCCGCGCACCCGCGTGCGCCGCATCTCCCGCATCGACCTGTGGGAGGTGTCCATCGTCACCTTCCCCATGCAGCCGGGCGCGCGGGTCGCGCTCGGCACGCCCGACCCCGCCGCCGTGCCCGCGCGCGCCCTGCGGGAGGCGGCCGCGCGCCTGCGCGGAGAAGCCCGCATCCCCGTCACCATCTGAGGACCGACACCCATGGCGAACACCCTTCGTGCCCCCGAGACCAAGGTGGCGAAGCCCGAGACCCAGGAGGAGCGCGCGGCGGCGGCCGAGTTCCTCGCCGCCTTCGAGATCTACAAGGAGGCGAACGAGACGCGCCTCGCCGAGATCGAGCGCCGCAGCGCCGATCCGCTCACCGCCGACAAGATGGCCCGCATCGATGCCGCCCTCGACGCCCACCAGGCGCGGCTCGACGCCCTCGCCACCAAGGCGCGCCGGCCGGCGCTCGGCGTCGGCGCGGCCGAGCGCACCGCAGGCGAGGCGGCACATGCCGGCGCCTTCGACGCCTATGTGCGCCACGGCGAGGCCGGCGGCCTGAAGGCCATGGAGGCGAAGGCGCTCTCCGCCGGCACCGGCGCGGACGGCGGCTACCTGGTGCCGTTCGAGGCCGAGGCCGAGATCGGCCGGCGCCTCGCCGTGCTCTCGCCGGTGCGCGCCCTCGCCAGCGTGCGCACCATCGGCGCCGGCACCTACCGCAAGCCCTTCATGACCTCCGGCCCGGTCTCCGGCTGGGCGGCGGAGACCGCGGCGCGGCCGCAGACCGACAGCCCGGTGCTGGCCGAGCTCGCCTTCCCGGCCATGGAGCTCTATGCCATGCCGGCCGCCACCACGGCGCTGCTGGAGGATGCGCGCGTCAACGTGGAGGAGTGGCTCGCGGCCGAGGTGGAGCAGAGCTTCGCCGCCCAGGAGGGCACCGCCTTCGTCACCGGCGACGGCTCCGGCAAGCCCACCGGCTTCCTCACCTACACCAAGGCGGCCGAGGACGCCTGGAGCTGGGGCAAGGTGGGCGTCGTTGCCACCGGCGCGGCGGGCGCCTTCCCCTCGGCGACGCCGGCCGACCCGCTGATCGACCTCGTCTATGCGCTGAAGGCGCCCTACCGCCAGAACGCCACCTTCCTCATGAACCGCCGCACCCAGGCGGCGGCGCGCAAGCTCAAGGACGAGAACGGCACCTATCTCTGGGCGCCGCCCCCCGGCGCGGGGCAGTCGGCGAGCCTCATGGGCTTCCCGGTGGCCGAGAGCGAGGACATGCCGGACATCGCCGCCGACGCCCATGCGATCGCGTTCGGCGACTTCCGGCGCTTCTACCTGGTGGTGGACCGCGCCGGCGTGCGGGTGCTGCGCGACCCCTATTCCGCCAAGCCCTACGTGCTGTTCTACACGACGAAGCGGGTGGGCGGCGGGGTGCAGGACTTCGACGCCGCCAAGCTGCTGAAGTTCGCCGCCTGAGGGCGGGGCGCCACGCCGCCGCCGCCCCCCCTTGCCCCGCCGTCGCCCCTTGTCCCACCGTCGCCCTCCGGCTCGACCGGAGGGCCCATGCGGTGGCCGGGAGGGATCGTGACGGCGGTGCCGTGGATGCTCCGGTCAAGCCGGAGCATGACGGTGGTTTTCGTGGGATGTGGCGGGCTTTCTATCGCCGCCGCCCCTTGCCCCGCCGTCGCCCTCCGGCTCGACCGGAGGGCCCATGCGGTGGCCGGGAGGGATCGTGGCGGCGGTGCCGTGGATGCTCCGGTCAAGCCGGAGCATGACGGTGGTTTTCGTGGGATGCGGCGGGCTTTCTATCGCCGGCAACCGCTTTGCCCCACCGTCGCCCTCCGGCTCGACCGGAGGGCCCACGCGGTGGCCGGGAGGGATCGTGGCGGCGGTGCCGTGGATGCTCCGGTCAAGCCGGAGCATGACGGTGGTTTTCGTGGGATGCGGCGGGCTTTCTATCGCCGGCAACCGCTTTGCCCCGCCGTCGCCCTCCGGCTTGACCGGAGGGCCCATGCGGTGGCCGGGAGGGATCGTGACGGCGGTGCCGTGGATGCTCCGGTCAAGCCGGAGCATGACGGCGGTGAGAGGTTTCCGCGCCGTCGCTCCTTGCCTGCCGCCCCTTGCCCCGCCGTCGCCCTCCGGCTTGACCGGAGGGCCCATCTTGCGGCCAGGCGCGATGCGGGAGGGGGCATGGATGCTCCGGTCAAGCCGGAGCATGACGGTGGTTTTCGTGGGATGTGGCGGGCTTTCTATCGCCGCCGCCCCTTGCCCCGCCGTCGCCCTCCGGCTCGACCGGAGGGCCCATGCGGTGGCCGCGAGGGATCGTGGCGGCGGTGCCGTGGATGCTCCGGTCAAGCCGGAGCATGACGGCGGTGAGAGGTTTCCGCGCCGTCGTTCCTTGCCCCGCCGCTGCCCCTTGCCCCACCGTCGCCCTCCGGCTTGACCGGAGGGCCCATGCGGTGGCCGGTCGCGATGCTGGAAAGGTTGCCTGGATGCTCCGGTCAAGCCGGGGCATGACGGCGGTTCTGGGGGATGCGGCGGGCGTCCGTCCCGGCGCCCCTCAGCGCCCGGCGAGCGCCTTCAGCTTGGCGTCGATCCAGTCGCGGTGGAGCGAGACCAAAGTGACGCCGGTGACGCCGCCGCAGCCGCGGGCGTTGCCCAAGGCGGTAGCCCAGCCGATGACGCCCGCCACCGCGCCGTCGCGGAACGCCGGGCCGCCGGAATCGCCGGTGCAGGCGCCGGCGCCGCCCTCGGCGCGCGAGAGGCGCACCATGATGCCGCCGGTGGAGCCGATGTTCGGCAGCGCCACCGTGCGCAGCGTTCCGGCGCTCTTGGTGGCGCCGTCCGCCGTGACGCCGAAGCCGGCGATGGTGAAGCCGTCGCCCTTGGGCGGCAGCCCGCCCGCCGGCGCGAGGCGCGCCGGGCGCAGCGATGCCGGCAGCGGCTCGGCGAGCTTCACCAGCGCGAGGTCCGGCGTCGGCCGCCGGGTGCGGAACTGGTCGGCGCTGAAGCCCGGATGGAGCGCGATCCGCGCCACCGGGATCAGCTTCGGCTCGGCGCCCGAGAGCAGCGCCACCGCATAGTCGGCCGCCGGCTCCACGCAGTGCGCGGCGGTGAGCACCACGTCGCGCGCCAGCACCGTGCCGGTGCAGGTCGCCCCGCGCGTCGACACCAGCAGCACCGTCTGCGCCGCCACCTCCGCGCCCGCCGGCGCGCCGCCGACGATGGCGCGCGCCGGGCCGGCGGCCCCCGCGAGCAGAGCGAGGGCGAGAAGGGCGGACGGCGCGCGGCGCCACGCTTGGATCTTCATGCCGGTCTTCTGCCGGGGGCGGGCTCAGCCGTCAACGGCCCGCCCGCGCGCAAACGCCTTCCAGCCGGAGCCCATCCCATGCCCGAGCCCCTCGCCGGCCCTGCGGCCGAGCCCCTGACGCGCGCCGAGGCGAAAGCCTTCCTGCGCATCGACCACGATGCCGAGGACGCGCTGCTCGACGCCCTCATCCCCGCCGCACGGCGGCTGGTGGAGGCGGCGAGCGGGCGCATCCTGGTGGACCAGGAGTTCGCGCTTTCCCGCGACGCCTGGCCGGCGAGCGGCGTCATCGCGCTGCCGGTGGCGCCGGTCTCGGCGCTCCTCTCGGCCACCGTCACCGACGCGGCCGGCGCCGAGGTCGCGGTGCCGGACGGCGCGCTGACGCTGAAGGGCGAGCGCGCGCCGGCGCTGATCCATGTGGACCGCGCCCGCGCGCCCGCGCCCGGCCCGCGCCATGACGGCATCCGCATCGCCATCCGCGCCGGCTACGGCGCGGCGGCGGACGTGCCGGCGGATCTCCTGCAGGCGGTGCGGCTCGCGGTGGCGCATTTCTACGAGCTGCGCGACGGCGCGGGCGCCGCCACCGAGCTGCCCGCGGCGGTCATGGCGCTGATCGCGCCCTATCGCGTGGTGCGGCTGTGAGCGCCATCGGCGCGCTGCGCCAGCGCCTGGCGCACCAGACCTATGTGGACCTGCCGGACGGCGCCGGCGGCATCGCCCGCACCTTCCTCACCGTGGACCAGCTCTGGGGCAGGGTGGAGATGCTCGCCGACGACGTCGCGCTCGCCGCCGAGCGGCCCCAGGCGGGCCACCGCGCGCGCATCACCGTGCGCGCGCCCAACACGGTGGCGCCGGGCGACCGGCTGACGCTGGGCGCCCGCGTGTTCCATGTGGAGGCGGTGGCGGATCCGGACGGGCGCGGACGCCTGTCGCGCTGCCGCTGCCGGGAGGAGCAGCCATGAGCGCGCGCCCGCGAACGCGGGGCCTCGACGGCCTCGCCCGCCGCCTCGCCGCCCGCGCCATCCCGCCCGCCGCGGAGGCCGCCGCCGCGCGCGGCGCCGACGCCTTGGCCCGGGAGATGGCCGCGGCCTCGGGGGCGTCCGCCGCGGTCGCCGGCACCGGCGCGCGGCGCACGGTGCGGGTCGCGCAGATAGAGGCGCTCGGCCGCGAGCGCGGCACCCTTGAGACGCCGCCCGCGCCCTGGCTCGCGGCGGCGCTGCTCTCGTTCCGCAGGAGGCGACCGTGAGCCTGCCCCTCCACAGCCCGGCGCTCGCCTTGCGCGCCGCGATCCATGCGGCGCTCGCCGCCGACGCGCCGCTCGCCGCTCTGCTGGGCGGGGCGAAGGTATTCGACGTGCCGCCGAAGGACGCCGGCTTCCCGTTCGTCGCGCTCGGCGAGGCGGTGGTGGCCGACTGGTCCACCGCCACCGAGCGCGGCACCGAGCATGCGCTCACTTTGCACGCCTTCTCCCGCTCCGGCGGGCGGGCGGAGGCGTTCGCCATCGCCGCCGCGGTGCAGGAGGCGCTGCACGACATGCCGCTCGCGCTCGACGCCCATCGCCTCGCCAACCTGCGCGCCACCACGGCCGAGGTGGTGCGCGAGGCCGACGGGCGCACCTTCCACGCTCTGGTGCGGTTCCGCGCCGTCACCGAGCCGCTCTGATCCCCTATCCGGAGACACGCCATGGCCGCGCAGAAGGGCAAGGACCTTCTCCTCAAGATGCATGACGGCACGGGCCTGGTGACGGTGGCGGGCCTGCGCTCGCGCCAGATCGCCTTCAACGCCCAGAGCGTCGACGTGACCCATGCCGAATCCGCCGGCCAGTGGCGCGAGCTGCTGGCCGGGGCGGGGGTGCGGCGCGCCGCCGTCACCGGCTCCGGCGTGTTCAAGGACGCCGCCTCCGATGCCCTGGTGCGGGAGGTGTTCTTCTCCGGCGCGATCCCGGAATGCCAGATGGTGATCCCGGACTTCGGCACCGTGACCGGCCCGTTCCAGGTCACGGCGCTGGAGATCGCCGCCGAGCACGACCGGGAGGTGACCTTCGACCTCACCTTGGAGAGCGCCGGCGCGCTCGCCTTCGCCGCGCTCTGAGGACATCGCCATGGCCAATCCCCGACGTGGCGAGATCGAGGCCGTGCTCGACGGGCGCCCGCGCACCCTGGTGCTGACGCTGGGCGCGCTCGCCGAGCTGGAGGCCGCCTTCGGCGCCGATGACCTGATGGCGCTCGCCGCGCGCTTCTCGCGCGGCCGGCTCGGTGCCCGCGACGCCGCGCGCATCATCGCCGCGGGGCTGGGCGGGGCGGGCGAGCGCGTGTCGGCGGACGACGTGGCGCGCATGCGGGCCGAGGGCGGCGCGGCCGGCTTCGCGCGCATCGTCTGCGACCTGCTGGCCGCGACCTTCGGCGGCGAGGAGGAGCGCCCTCCGCCGCCGCAGGAGGGCTGACGCCGCGGCCCGGCGCGCCCGCGCCCTTCCCCTGGGAGGAGGCGATGGGCGCCGGGCTCGGCCTCCTGCGGCTGCCAGCCGACCAGTTCTGGCGCCTGACCCCGCGCGAGCTCGCCGCCGCGCTCGGCGCGCTCGCGCCGAAGCGCGCCGGGCCCATGGCGCGCGCCGGGCTCGACGCGCTGATGGCCCGCTATCCCGATGGGGATGAGAGGAGAATGCCGTGACCGAGAGCGTCGACATCGAGCTGTCCGTGGACACCCGCAAGGCGCTGGAGGCGCTCGGCGCGGCCGAGGTTTCCGCGCGCGGCTTCGCCAGCGCTCTGTCGGGCGCATTCACCGGCGTCGCGCTGAAGGGCAAGGATCTCGGCACGGTGCTCGAGCAGCTCGCCCAGCGCCTCGCCAGCCTCGCGCTCACCGCCGCGCTGAAGCCGCTGGAGCAGGGGCTCACCGGCCTCCTGTCCGGCGCGCTCGGCGGCCTCGGCTTCGCCGATGGCGGGGTGATCCAGCAGGGTCAGGTGAAGCCGTTCGCGCGCGGCGGCGTGGTGGCGGCGCCCACCTATTTCCCGCTCGCCTCCGGTCTCGGCCTGATGGGCGAGAAGGGCGCCGAGGCGATCCTTCCCTTGGCGCGCGGCGCCGACGGCGCGCTCGGCGTGCGCAGCGCGGAAGGCGGCGCGCGCGCCAGCGTCACGGTGAACGTTTCGACGCCGGACCTCGCCGGCTTCCGCCGCTCGGACGCCTACCTCTCCGGCCTGGTGGCGCGGGCGGTGGCGCGCGGCCAGCGCGGCGCGTGACGGGGGAGGCGTCCGTTCAGGGATGCGGCGGGACCAGAGAGACGAGCGCGGCGCCCGAAGGCGAGGCGGGCCGCTCAGCGCGCCTGGCGCCAGGGATCGTTCGCGGCGGGCGGCGGGCTCTTCTTGTCCGATGGCGTCGCCGCGGCCGGTGGCGAGGCGGCCGCCCCGGTGGTGCCGGTGGGCGTGCTGCCGGCGCCGGGATTGCTGCTGAGGCTGCCGCCCGAATAGGCATCGAACCGCACCGCGCCGCCGGTCTTCACGCAGCTGTCGCTGCCGGGCGCCTTCTGGAATCCGGGGCCGAGGGCGGCGCAGGGATTGGACTGCGCCAGGGCGCCGCCGGCGGGCACGACCGCCAGCGTGGCGGCGAGCATGAAGGCCGCGCGCCGCGTGCGGCCGGGCGAGGAGAAAGAGCAACGTGGCGCCATGGCCGATCGGTCCCAGCACGAGAGTTGGGGGCAGACCGGCGAAATCTAGCGTCGCAAATTTCCCGCACAAGCTCACGCAACGTCGGCCTCACGCAACATGGGCCTCACGCAACATCGGCGGCTGCGTCCGCAGGCCGGAGGCGGCGATGCCCTGAGGAATGGGCGAGGCGGGGGATGGCCAAAGCCGGCCCGAAGACCGGGCCCACATCCAGCCCCCACATCCGACGCTTGCGCGTTCTGCGCGTTCCGTCGGCGTGCTTCTGCCGCGCCGAGCCGCCGCCCAGACCCGGGCCGGCGGCAGCCGGAACGGGACCTGCGCAGAATGGAGAGGCCGCCGGACCCGCGCTGTCGAAGCCGGACGGCTGCAACCGCTCCGTGGTCGCGTGTCACGGACCTGCGCACGGAACGCTGGCGCCGATGAAATGCCGGCACCGGAATTCATTCATCCCGCCCGGAGCGGGATGGGCCAAGCGGATCCGAGTTTGGAGGGATCCGCGTTTGGACGGACCCGAGTTTGAGCGGATCCGAGCTCGGGTGAGCCCGCATGTGGGCGCTCCCGAATTTCGGCGGACCACCTGCGGCCCGCGACGGCGCCGCGCCGCGCGGGTCCTCGGAACGGGTCTGCCTGCGCGAGATGGCCCCGGCGACGGGGCCACGCTCACTTCTTCTTGGCCGGGGCCTTGGCCGCGGGCTTCTTCTCCGCCGCCGGCTTGGCAGCCGCCTTCGGAGCCGCGGCCTTCTTCTCGGCGGCGGGCTTGGCGGCGGCCTTCGGCGCAGCCGCCGGCTTCTCCGCAGCCTTCTTCGCAGCCGCCGGCTTGGCAGCCGCCTTCGGAGCCGCGGCCTTCTTCTCGGCGGCGGGCTTGGCCGCGGCCTTCGCAGGCGCCTTCGCTGCGGTCTTCGCCGCTGCCTTGACGGGGGCCTTCGCGGCGACCGCCTTCTTCTCGGCGGGCTTCGCCTCGGCGGTCTTCGCGGGGGCCTTCGCGGCGGCCTTCGTGGCGGGCTTCTTCTCCGCCGCAGGGGCCTTCGCGGGGGCCTTGGCCGGCGCCTTCTTCTCGGCGGCGGCGGCGGGCTTCTTCGCGGGCTTCGTAGCCATGCTTTCGCTCCATCCTCATCGAGGAAATGAAAGTCAAGGCGTGCCCTTAAACTATGTCAAGCGGCTTTTTATTGATTTGCCTTAAGAATTGGGGATTGGAGGCCTCTCATGGGCGGATTTCACGAGGTTCTCTTCCCGATCGACGTGGCGCTGGGCGCTTCGGGCGGTCCGGAGCGCGTCACGGAGGTGATCACGACCGCCTCCGGACGCGAGGAGCGCAACACGCGGCAGGCTGATTCGCGGCGCCGATGGGACGCCGGATTCGGTGTCCGCACGCTCGCCGCGCTGAGCCAGGTGGTGGCCTTCTTCGAGGAGCGCCGCGGACGCCTTCACGGCTTCCGCTGGCGCGATCGGCTCGACCATTCCTCCGACCTTCCGGGAACCGCGCCGAGCCCGCTCGACCAGCTCCTCGGCATCGGCGACGGCGCGCGCCGCGCCTTCCCGCTGGTGAAGACCTACGGCGCATTCCACGCGCCGTATGCGCGGCCCATCGGCAAGCCCGTGGCGGGCACCGTGCGGGTCGCCGTCGACGGCGTCGAGGCGGCGCCTGCGGCGTTCGCGGTGGACCCCGCGAGCGGCCTTCTCACCTTCGCGGAGGAGGCCGCTCCGGGCGACGGCGCGGCGGTCACGGCGGGGTTCCTGTTCGACGTTCCGGCGCGCTTCGACACCGACTTCCTGGAGGTGAACCTCTCCGCCTTCGCGGCCGGCGACATCCCCCGCATCCCCGTCATCGAGATCCGTCCGTGAGGCCGTCATGAGAGCGCTTCCCGCCGCCCTTGCCGCGCGCCTCGCGGAGGGCGTGACCACCCTGTGCCACGCCTTCCGCATCACCCGCCGCGACGGCACGGTCCTGGGCTTCACCGACCACGACCGCGACCTCGTGGTGGATGGCACGCTCATGCGCGCGGCCTCCGGCATCCGCGCCAGCGAGAGCACCCTCGCGCAGGGCCTCGCCGTCACCGGCGCCGAGCTCTCCGGCGCCCTTTCGTCCGACGCCCTCGACGCCGACGAGCTGGCCGTCGGCCGCTATGACGGCGCCCGCGTCGAGCTGCTGCTGGTAGACTGGTCCGCGCCCGAGACGTTCCTGCTCTTGCGCAGCGGCACCATCGGCGAGGTGCGCAGCGCCGACGGGGTCTTCACCGCCGAGGTGCGCTCGCGCGCCGACGCGCTGGGCGAGGCGCGCGGGCGGCTCTATTCCTCCCGCTGCGACGCGGACCTCGGCGATCACCGCTGCGGCGTCGACCTCGGCGCGCCCGCTCATTCCGCGCTCGCCACCGTGGCCGGCGCGGACGGATCGCGGCTCGTGCTCACCGGTCTTTCCGGCTTCGCGGCGGCGACCTTCGCGCGCGGCCGCGCCGTCTTCGCCTCGGGTGCCAATGCGGGCTTCGCCACCGAGGTGAAGTCGCATCTCGTGGAGGGCGATGACGCGGTGATCCGCCTGTGGCAGCGGCCGCCCTTCGCGGTGGCGGCGGGCGACGGCGTCCAGCTCACCGCGGGCTGCGACAAGGCCTTCGCCACCTGCCGCGACCGCTTCGCCAACGCGCTCAATTTCCGCGGCTTCCCGCACATGCCGGGCAACGACTTCGTCATCACCGTCGCGGTGCCCGGCGAGGGCGGATACGACGGCGGGCTCTTGTCGTGAGCGCGGCGCTCGATCGCGGCGCCATCCTGGCGGAGGCGCGGGCCTGGCTCGGCACGCCCTATCGCCACCGCGCCTCGGTGAAGGGCGAGGGCACCGACTGCCTCGGCCTCGTGCGCGGGGTGTGGCGCGCGCTCGTCGGCCCGGAGCCCGAGCCGCTGCCGCCCTATGCCCCCGACTGGGCCGAGGCGGGCCGGCGCGAGACGCTGGCCGACACCGCCTTCCGCCGCCTCGTCGCGGTGCCGCTCGATGCCGCGCGGCCGGGCGACGTGCTGCTGTTCCGCTTTCGCGCCCACCTGCCGGCGAAGCACGCGGCGATCCTCTCGGCGGGCGCGGTGGGCGAGGGCGGGATGATGATCCACGCCTATGACGGCGCGGCGGTGTGCGAAAGCCATCTCGGCCGCTGGTGGACCCGGCGCTGCGCCTTCGCCTTCGCCTTCCCGGGGGTGGCGGGCTGAAAGCGCGGCGGCCCGTCGGGGACGAACCCAAGAGCCAGGCGCCGCCCTCACCGTTCGCGCCCCCTCTCCCGCTTGCGAGACCTCTGCGAAATGACGTGAGCTTTGGGTTGTGATTCACTGCGTGTGAGGGGGATGCGGTGATGGATCAACAGAGCTTCCTTGACGCATTGTTGCCTGCGGGGTTTGGGCGCAATGCGCGGCTCGAGCGGATCAGCGGTCTGCTCGACTGGACGCGGATCGAGGCGCTGGTGGTGGCGGTGCGGCCCGGCGAGACCGGGCGTCCGCCGTACAGCCCGCTGTCGATGTTCAAGGCGCTGCTGCTGCAGCAATGGTACGGCCTGTCCGATCCGGGCCTGGAGGAAGCCCTGCTGGACCGGGTGTCGTTCCGTCGCTTCTGCGGCCTCGCCTTGGATGCCGCCACCCCCGACGAGACGACGCTGTGCCGGTTTCGCAACGCGTTGAAGCAGGCGGGCCTGGGCGAGGCGCTGTTCTGCGAGGTGCTGCGCCAGCTGGAAGCGGCGGGCTTCGTGCTCAAGACCGGCACCCTGATCGACGCCACCCTGGTGCAGAGCGCGGTGCGCCCGCCGCCCTCCCGCTCCACGCCGCGGGAGCAGGAAAGCCGCTCGCCGCAGGACCCGGACGCGAACTGGACCCGGCGGGGGGCGGCGCGCACCCTGTTCTTCGGCTACAAGGTCCATATCGGTGTGGACCAGACCTCTGGCCTGGTGAGAAGCCGGGTCCTGACCCCGGCCAAGGTGTATGAGAGCGAGGTCGCCGATCGCCTGATCCTGGGCGACGAACGGGCGGTCTATGCCGACAAGGCCTACGAGAAGAAGGCGCGGCGGCAGGCCCTGAAGGCGCAGGGCATCAAGGACCGCATCCAGCACCGCCGGAACAAGCACCAGAAGGGGCTGCCCCGCTGGCAGGCGGTGCGCAACACGCTGATCGGCCGGGTGCGCTCCGGCGTCGAGCGCACCTTCTCCCAGCTCAAGGGGCGCTACGGCCTGGGGCGGATGCGCTACACCGGCCTTCTCGCCAACGCCTTCCACCTGGACCTGATGCTCATCGCCTTCAACCTCAGGACCCTGACCGGCAAGGCCGCCTGAGCGCCACAGGCGCTCGCCCGAAGCGTCCGCGCACTCCCATCGCTTCGGTGCGCAACACCCTCGGAACACGCCAAACGCTCAATCCCAGCCGTGACGCGATGTTTCGCAGAGGTCTCGCAGGCGGGGGAGGGCAGGGGTGGGGGCGGCCGCAGGGCCGGGCGGCGCTTGCCGCTGGGCTCGGCGTCGTTCCCGGCCGTGCCCCCTCCCAACCCTCCCCTGTACGCGGGAGAGGTCTTGTGCGCCCGGACCGCCGGCGGCCGTGACGCAAGGCGCCTGCTCCACCTGAGACCAACCCAAGGACACCATCCATGGCGACCCTGCTCCTCGGCGCGGCCGGCTCCCTGATCGGCGGCGCGCTCTTCGGTCCGCTCGGGGCGGTGGCGGGGCGGGCGCTCGGCGCGCTCGGCGGCGCCGCGCTCGACCAGACGCTGCTCGGCGGCGCCCGCGCGCCCAAGGCCGAGGGGCCGCGCCTGTCCGACCTCGACGTGATGGCCTCCACCGAGGGCGCGCCCGTCGCCCGGCTCTACGGCCGCGCGCGGCTGCCCGGCCAGGTGATCTGGGCCACCCGGCTCACGGAGATCCGGCGCGAGGAGACCCAGAGCGTCGCCGGCAAGGGCGGCTCGCTGGCGCCCAAGGTCACCACCTACACCTATTACGCCAATTTCGCGGTCGCCTTCTGCGAGGGGCCGGTGGCGCGCATCGGCCGCATCTGGGCCGACGGCAAGCCGCTGGACGAGCGCCGCCTGTTCATCCGCACCCATCTCGGCGCCGAGGACCAGGCTCCCGACAGCTGGATCGCCGCCAGGCAGGGCGCCAAGGGCACGCCGGCCTATGGTGGCGTCGCCTATCTCGTGTTCCAGAACCTGGAGCTCACCGACTTCGGCAACCGCATCCCCCAGATCACCGCCGAGGTGGAGCGCCCCGTGGGGGCGCTGGAAAAGGACATCCGCGCCGTCACCCTGATCCCCGGCGCGACCGAGTTCGGCTACGACCCGCTCACCGTGCGCCAGCAAGTGGGGGAGGCGGTGTTCCTGCCGGAATCGCGCCACGTCACCACCCACCAGAGCGACTTCGAGGCGGCGCTGGAGCAACTGCTGTGCGCCTGCCCCAATCTCGAACGGGTGAGCCTCGTCGTCTCCTGGTTCGGCGACGACCTGCGCGCCGGCCACTGCTCCGTGCGGCCGAAGAGCGAGCGCCTCATCAAGATCACCACGCCGGTGGCCTGGACGGTGGGCGGCGACACGCGCCTCTCGGTGCCCGAAGTGTCGCGCTTCGGGGGCCGGGCGGCCTATGGCGGCACGCCCGCGGACGGCAGCGTGCTGCGCGCCATCCGCCGGTTGAGGCAGGAGGGCATCAAGGTCACGCTCAACCCGTTCCTGATGATGGACATCCCGGCCGGCAACACGCTGCCCGACCCGTGGACCGGCGCCGCATCCCAGCCGGCCCATCCCTGGCGCGGGCGCATCGCCTGCGATCCCGCGCCGGGGCGGGAGGGCAGCGCGGACGGCACCGCCGCCTGCGCGGCGCAGGTGTCGGCGCTGTTCGGGTCGGCGCAGGGGCACCATTTCACCCGCCTCGGCGACCTCGTGCTCTATTCCGGCCCGGCGGAATGGTCGCTCCGGCGCATGGCGCTGCACTACGCGCATCTCGCCGTGGCGGCGGGCGGGGTGGAGGCGATCCTGGTCGGCTCGGAATTCGAGGCCCTCACCCGCCTGCGGGATGACACCGGCGCCTTCCCGGCGGCCGAGGCGCTGGCCGACCTCGCGGCCGAGGTGAAGGCCGTGGTGGGCGCCGATACGCGCGTCTCCTACGCCGCCAACTGGAGCGAGTACGGCGCCCAGGTCCTCGACGGCGGCGACGTGCGCTTTCCGCTCGACGCGGTGTGGGCCTCGCCCGCGGTGGACTTCGTCGGCATCGACTACTATCCGCCCATGGCCGACTGGCGCGAGGGCTCGGACCATCTCGACGCCGCGCTCGCCCGCTCGCCGCACGAGGTGGCCTATCTCAAGGCCAATCTGCGCGCCGGCGAGGGCTACGACTGGTACTACGCCGACGCGGCCGCTCGCCTCGCCCAGGAGCGCGCGGCGATCACCGACGGCGCCCATGGCGAGCCGTGGGTGTTCCGCCAGAAGGACATCTGGTCGTTCTGGGCCAACGCCCATTTCGAGTGCACCGGCGGCGTGCGGCATGCCGCGCCCACCGCCTTCGTGCCCGGCGCCAAGCCGATCCGCCTCATGGAGGCCGGCTGCCCGGCGGTGGACAAGGGGCCGAACCGGCCGAGCGTGTTCCCGGACGCGAAATCCTCCGAGAATGCGCTGCCGCCCTTCTCCACCGGCGCCCGCGACGACCTCATCCAGCGCCGGGCGCTCGCGGCGATCCTCTCCACCTTCGAGCCGGCGGCGGGCGCGAGCCTTGCCGACAATCCCGCCGCCGAATTCTATGAGGGGCGGATGGTGGAGGAAGGCTGCACCTTCCTGTGGACCTTCGACGCGCGGCCCTATCCCCAGTTCCCGCTGGCGCGCGGGGTGTGGGCGGACGGCGACAACTGGCGCACCGGCCACTGGCTCAACGGCCGCCTCGGCGGCGCGCCGCTCGACGGCCTCGTCGGCGCCCTGTGCGCGGACTACGGGATCGACGATGTCGACGCCTCCACCCTGCCGGGGGCGGTGGACGGCTATGTGGTGGAGCGCCCCATGAGCGCGCGCGCCGCCATCGAGCCGCTGGCGCGCGCCTTCGGCTTCGACGCCATCGAGGAGGGGGCCGGGATCGCCTTCCGGCCGCGCGGGCGCGCGGAGCCGGTGACGATCGGCGCGGACGACCTGGTGCGCAGCGAGGACGGCCCGCTCATCGCCTTCACCCGCGCGCAGGAGAGCGAGCTGCCGGCTGCGGTGCGGCTCGGCTTCGTGGACGCGCACCGCGACTACCGCCGCGTCAGCATCGCCTCGCGCCGGCTCGTGGGCGCGAGCCGCCACGAGGTGGAGGCGGACCTCGCCGTGGTGGCCGAGACCGCGACCATGGCGCGCGCCGCCGATGTCTGGCTCCAGGACCTGTGGACCGGCCGCGAGAGCGCCGCCTTCACCCTGCCGCCCTCGCGCCTCGCATTGGTGCCGGGCGACCTGGTACGGCTCGTCCTCGACGGGCGGGAGCGGCTTCTTGAGATCACGCGCGTGGAGGAGGCGGGGGCGCGCGCCGTGACCGCCCGCGCCATCGACCCGGAGGTGTTCGACGCCGCGCTGCCGCCGGCGGAGGAGGGAACGGTCGCGCTGCCGCCGCCCTCGGGGCCGCCGGCCGTGGCGCTGCTCTCCTTGCCCACGGAGAGCGCGGCGGAGCCGGTGCCGCTGCAATATCTCGCCGCCGCCGCCGCGCCCTGGCCGGGCACGCTCGCGGTGTGGCGCTCCGGCGACGGGGCGAGCTTCGAGGCCGTCGCCGCGCTCACCTCGCCGGCGCTGTTCGCCACGCTGCTCGACCCGCTGCCGCGGGGGCCGCTCTGGCGCTTCGACCGCTTCAACGCGGTGCGGGTCGCCGCCGCCGCCGACCTCGTCTCGGCGAGCGAGGCGCAGGTGCTCGGCGGCGCCAACCTCGCCGCGCTGTTCGCCGAGGGGCGCGACTGCGAGATCATCCAGTTCACCGAAGCCGAGCTGCTGGAGGACGGCGTGTTCCGCCTCTCCGGCCTGCTGCGCGGGCGCGCCGGCACCGAGCTCGCCGGCGCCGAGCCCTGGCCCGCCGGCACCCGCCTCGTGAAGCTCGACGGGCGCGTCGAGCCGGTGGCCTCGGAGCTCTCCTTGCTGGGCCGCTCCTTCATCTACCGCGTCGGCCCGGCGCGCGGCGACCAGGGCGACGAGGAGGCGAGCGAGATCGCCGGCACGGTGGATGGCACCGCGCTGCGCCCGCTCTTCCCCGTGCATGCGCAGGCGCGCCGCACGCCGGCGGGGATCGCGCTCGCCTTCATCCGCCGCACCCGCACCGAGGGCGACGGCTGGGACCAGGTGGAGGTGCCGCTCGGCGAGGCGCGCGAGGCCTACCGCGTGGAGATCCTCGACGGCGCGGCGGTGGCGCGGACGTTCGAGACCGACGCGCCGTCGCTGCTTTATCCCGCCGCCGACGAGGCGGCCGATTTCGGCGGCCCGCAGGCGATGCTCGCGGTGCGCATCGCCCAGCTTTCCAGCGCCGTCGGCGCGGGCGCGGCGCGGCTGCTGACGCTGCCCGTCGGCTGACCTTTCCTTCCCGATCAAACGAGGATCGCTCATGGCGACCGACTGCACGGCCAACCTGGCGCTGCCTTATCTCGCGGCGGCGCAGGCGCAGAAGCACGTGACCCACAACGAGTCCCTGCGCCGCCTCGACGCCTTCGTCCAGCTGGTGCTGGAAAGCGTCACCGCCACCGCTCCGCCGCTCACCCCAGGGGAGGGCGCGCGCTGGTTTGTGCCGCCCGGCGCAGGCGGCGCCTTCGCCGGGCACGAGGGGCAGCTCGCCGCCTTCGAGGCGGGGGCGTTCGACTTCCTCCCGCTCGCGCCCGGATTCCTCGCCTTCGTGAAGGACGAGGGCCGGCTCGCGCTGTTCGACGGCGCGGCCTTCGTCTCGCCGCTCGCCGCGAGCGCCAACCGCGCCGCCATCGAGGCGCGGGTGCTGGAGGAGGACATCGCCCTCTCCGGCGCCCATGTGGAGAGCGCGATCGCCATCCCCGACCGCGCCATCGTGCTCGGCGTGACCACGCGCACGCTGGAGGCGGTCACGGGAGCCGCCTCCTATGACTGCGGCATCGCCGGGGAGCCGTCGAAGTTCGGCGGCTCGCTGGGGGCGGCGGCCGGCTCCACCAATGCCGGCGTCATCGGCCCCACCGCCTTCTATGCGCCGACGCCGGTCCGCCTCACCGCCAATGGCGCCGCCTTCACGGCCGGCGTCGTGCGCCTCGCCATCCATGTCCTCGCCTGCCCGGTGGCCGGCGCCTGATCCCCGTCTCGAGGAGAGCCCCATGCCCTACGATCCCGCCCGCGACCCCATGCGCGGCCATGCCGCCTCGCTGACCTCGCCCACCCGGCACCTCGCCGAGGTGGCGCCGGCCGACGAAGCGGACCTTTCCGTCTACGCCAAGGCGCTGTGGGCGTTCGTTCCGGAGGACGTGGCGGGCGGCGTCGGCACGGTGCGCGTCACGCCGGTGGGCGCCGGCGACGGCGAGAGCGTGGACATCCGTGCGTTGCCCGGCCTGCAGCCGCTGCCCCCGTGCCAGGTGCGCCGGGTCTGGGCCACCGGGACCTCGGAGGGGGTGCATGTCTATGCGCTGGTCGAGGGCTGAGGCGGCCGCTTGCCTGCCTCGCTTGCCTGCCCCGCGTGCCGTGCCGTCCATCTGCCTGCCGAGGAGCGATCCATGATCCATCTTCCCGCCCTCCGGCGCTGCGCCGGCGGGCGTCACCCGCGCCGGCCGGCGTCTCGCGAGGGGAGGGCCGCGTGATGTCTCATCTCGGCCCGGGGCTCGGGCTCGATACGGTGAACGCGCGCCGCCGGGCGCCCTTCTTCCACGGCTACGCCTATCGCCTCGACGGCGCCGCGCCCATCCTGGTGGCGGACTTCGCGCGCGGCCGCTGGGCGCGCGCCGGCGCGGTCGCCCCGGTGTCCGACATCCTCGCCGTGTCGGGCGCCGCGAAGCGGATCGTCGCGGCCGACGGCACCATCGCCATCTCGCCGGCCGACGCGCCGGCCTTCACCTGGCGCTCGGGGCGGCCCCGGCTCCTCGTCGAGGGACCGGCGACCAACCTGCTGGTCCGCTCGGGCGAAATGCACCTGTGGTCGGTTCCCAGCCCCGTGGCGCTGCGGCCCGCGCGCACCGGGGCGGCCGACATCGCGCCCGACGGCAGCCTGGGCGCGGCGCGCCTGGACTATCCGGCCAATGCGGTCGTCGGCGCGTCGAGCTTTGGCTACATCTACGCGTCGCGGGTCGGGCTTTCGAGCGGGACCTATACGTTTTCGTGCTGGCTGCGCGGCCTCGGCGGCGGCGAGATGACCTATCTCATCCTCTCCACGGCCGACCTCTCGCAGACCTACGCGGCGCCCTGCATGCTCACGACGCAGTGGCAGCGGTTCAGCCTCACCTTCACGACGCCGGGCTACGGCAGCACCGTCTATTTCTGCATCGGGCGGGACGGGCGCGATCCTGCGCAGGCGCCCCCGCTGCCGGCGCAGACGCTGTTCGCGTGGGGCGCCCAGGCGGAGGCCGGCGCCATCGCCACCTCCTACATCCCGACCGCGGCGTCGGCGGTCGCGCGCATCGCCGACGTGGTGCAGCTCACCCCCGCCGCCGCGGCCCCGCTCCAGGGCGCGGCTGCCTCGCTCGCGTGGCGCGGCCGGGTGCGCGCGGCCGAAGCGTCGCAGCCGCTGGTCGGCCTGCCGTCCGGATACGCGCTGCTGCGCGGCGGCACGACGCCGGCCGAGCTGCGCCTCGACGGATCGAGCGCGGCGGCGCTTTCCCTGGGCGCGGTGCTGCCGGGGGAGATCGGCGCCGCCATCGGCTGGGACGGCGCGGGGCGCGCCGGCGCGGTCAACGGGGCGGCGGCGGTGTCCGACGCGGCCGGGCTCGACCGCGCGCGCACGGACATCTTCCTCGGCGGCTCGGCCGGCCTGCCTGCCGGTTGTGCGCTGGAGATCGACGAACTGGTGGCGTGGGCCGCGCGCGGCTCCGGCGCCGGGCTGGCGGCGCAGGCGCGGGGGTGGCTATGAGCGAGACGGTCTTCCTGCGCTTCGCCGACCGGGAGGCGGCGCGTGCGGCCTTCGCGCTCTACGGCTCGGGCACCGTCGCCGGGCCGGACGGGGCGCCGCGATGGCCGTCCTGCGGCGCCTATCAGGGTCATCGCTATGACATCGCGCTCGTGGGCGCGGACGGCGCCATCTTCCGTCCCACCGGCGCGACCACTGACACCGGCTCCGGTCCGGAGCCGGTGATGGCGCCCGTGGCGGGCTTCCACGTCAACGTGCTGTGGCGCGGACCGGAAGGGCTGATCCCGGATTTCGGCGCGGCGCGGGTGTTTCCGCAGACGCCGGACTGCGTGTTCGCCTGACGGCGCGGCCGCCTCGCCCACATCCCGGGAAACGAGCGACCGGCCGAAGGTGCGGGGTGCCTTCGGCCGGCCGATCGCTCCTGACCGGCATCATTGGTGCCGCTGCCTTCGTAGCGCGGACCCCGGCCGCGCCGCTTCCCCAATTCGAGGGATGAAACGCCATCCGCCGCACCATTTCGCGGCGGCGCCGTCCCCAATACTCCAGATGAGGCTCGATCCCATGCGCGAGAACTTCAGGCCCGCCCTTGCCGCCGTGCTGGTGCACGAGGGCGGCTATTCCAATCATCCGTCCGATCCCGGCGGCCCCACCATGAAGGGCGTCATCAAGCGGGTCTATGACGACTACCGCCGCGCCAAGGGCGCGAGCGTGCGCGACGTGCGGCAGATCACCGAGGCCGAGCTGCAGGAGATTTACCGCAAGCGCTACTGGGATCTGATCCAGGGCGACCGGCTGCCCGCCGGCATCGACTACGCGGTGTTCGACGGCGCGGTGAACTCGGGCCCCGCCCAGGCCACGAAATGGCTGCAGCGGGCGCTGGGCATCCCGGCGGACGGCGTGCTCGGCCCGGCAACGCTCGCCGCCATGGAGCGGGCGGAAGATCATGACGCCGTCGTCGCTGGCATCCAGGCGCGGCGCCTCGCCATGCTGAAGGCGCTGAGGACCTGGCCGGTGTTCGGCAAGGGGTGGGGCAGGCGGGTGGAGGAGGTGCGCCGGCTCGCCCTCGCACTCGCCACGGGCTCCCAGGACCTGCCCATGCCGACCGCCACGGCGAGCGGCAAGGCCTATGCCTCCAGCGCCAAGGCGCCACCGCCGAAGGCCATCGGCGATGCGCTGGCTTCGGGCGGCGTCGTGACCACGGGCATCGGCGTCGCCGTCGACGGCGTCACTCCGCTGGCCGACAAGAGCGCCACGGCCGCCGGCCTCCTGGTTCTCCTGATGGTGGCGGGCGCGCTGGTGGGCGTGCTCGGCTTCGTCTACCGCGAATGGGCGAAGGCCAGGGCCGCCGAGCTCCTCGACGCGCTCGATCTCAAGGCGCCCGAGCTGGGCGGCGCCGGAACGCCCGCCGAGGCGGTGCCGGCATGAGCGCGCTGCTGGCATTCCTGGGCGCCAGGTGGACGGCGGCGCTGGCGCTCGGCTGGGCGATGCCGGCCGGCGCGGCGCTGGTGAGCCTGATCGCCACGGTCCTGTGCGGCGGCGACGCCGTGCTCGCCCTCATCCTCGCCGCCGGCGCCGCCGGCTTCGCGACGCTCTGGTCCACGCTCGGCCTCAGGCCGGCCTTGGCCTGGCTCGCCGGCACGGCGGCTGTCGCCATCCACCATCTCGGCGTCCGCCGCGGCGCCGCCCAGCAGAAGGCCAAGGAGCAAGCCGATGCCGACCGATCCGTTCAGCTGGCGGAGCGCGCGCGCGCTGACGCTGACCGCCGCAATTCTGACCCTGAGCGCCTGCGCGACGACGACGGGTTCCGGCGGGACTGACGTGTTCTGCCGCGGCGCGCGGCCGGTGCTCTGGTCGAGGTCGGACACCGACGAGACCATCCGCCAGGCCAAGGCGCACAACGCCGTCGGCAGGAAGCTGTGCCGGTGGTGAGGCCCGCGTCCGGCCGCCCGCCGGGCCTCCGGCGAAATGGCCGCGTCGCGGGACGCTGACATTGCGGCTCTGCTCTGGCATTGTGGCAGGGCAATCGTTTTCGCGCCTTACCCGCAACCTGTCCGCAACCCGTCGCGCCTGGAGGGCCTGTGCGTCTGCTCGTCATCGAGGACGATCCCGATCTCAATCGCCAGCTCGTGGAGGCCCTCGCCGACGCGGGCTATGCGGTGGATCGAGCCTTCGACGGCGAGGAGGGGCACTATCTCGGCGAGAGCGAGCCCTACGATGCGGTGGTGCTCGACATCGGCCTGCCCAAGATGGACGGCCTTTCGGTGCTGGAGAGCTGGCGCCGGGCGGGCAAGGCCATGCCGGTGCTCATGCTCACGGCGCGCGACCGCTGGAGCGACAAGGTCCAGGGCTTCGACGCCGGCGCCGACGACTACGTCGCCAAGCCCTTCCACATGGAGGAGGTGCTGGCGCGCCTGCGGGCGCTGCTGCGCCGCGCCACCGGCCACGCCTCCAGCGAACTGACCTGCGGGCCGGTGCGGCTCGACACCCGCTCGGGGCGCGTCTCCGTCGAGGGCAATCCGGTCAAGCTCACGTCGCATGAATATCGGCTGCTGTCGTACCTGATGCACCATTCCGGGCGCGTGGTCTCCCGCGCGGAGCTGGTGGAGCATCTCTACGACCAGGACTTCGACCGCGATTCCAACACCATCGAGGTGTTCGTCGGGCGCCTGCGCAAGAAGCTCGACTGCGAGGTGATCCAGACCGTGCGCGGCCTCGGCTATCTCCTGGTGGCGCCCGATGAGGCGTGAGCCGGCGCGACGCGCGGTCCGGGCGGGGGCGCGGGTTCCATGACCGACGAGGCCAAGCCGGGCTCGCTCGCGGTCCGCCTCATGCTCTCGGCCATCGCCATCATGCTGGTGGTGCTGACCCTGGTCGGGCTGGTACTCTCCGGCCTCTATCGCAACGCGGCGGAGCGCTCGTTCGACCGCCGGCTCGACATCTACCTCAAGACCATCGTCGCCGAGCTGGCCAATGCGGCGCCGGGCCAGTTGCCCCAGCCCCAGGCCATGGCCGACCCGCTGTTCCTGTTTCCCAATTCCGGCTGGTACTGGCAGGTGGCCAAGGTGGGCGGCGGCCCGCAGGACCACCGGACCTCCCCCTCGCTGCCATCGGGCATGCTGCCGATCCTCTCCGAGATGGGCGTCGAGGCGCCGCCCGGCCGCATGCGCCAGGGCTATGCCGCCGGGCCGCTCGGCGAGACCCTGCGCGCGGTCGAGCGTGACCTCGATCTCGGCAAGGACGAGCGGTTCGTGGTGTCGGTGGCGGCGGTGTCCTCCGAGCTGGAGGAGGAGATATCCGCCTTCAACCTCGTCCTTGTGGGCACGCTGGTGGTGCTCGCCATCGCCTTCCTCGTGGTGGTGCTGATCCAGGTGCGCTACGGCCTCAGGCCGCTGGCGCGCATCTCGCAGGCGCTCGCAGCGGTGCGCTCCGGCAAGACCGAGCGCCTCGACGGCGCCTACCCGGAGGAGATCGCGCCCCTGGTCCGGGAAGTGAACATGCTGGTGGACGCCAACCGCGAGATCGTCGAGCGCGCGCGCACCCATGTGGGCAACCTCGCCCACGCGCTGAAGACCCCGCTCTCCGTGCTGATGAACGAGGCCGGCACCCGCGACGATCCGCTCGCCGTGCTGGTGCGCGACCAGGCCGGCGTGATGCGCGACCAGGTGGCCCACCACCTGGAGCGCGCCCGCATGGCGGCGCGCGTCTCGGTGGTGGCGGGCCTGTGCGAGGTGACGCCGGTCGTGACCTCCCTCGCCCGCACCATGGAGAAGATCAACCGCGCGCGGGACATCGCCATCGACGTGAAGGTGGTGGACGACGTGCGCTTCCGCGGCGAGCGGCAGGACATCGAGGAGATGGTGGGCAACCTCATCGACAATGCCTGCAAGTGGGCCAGCACCCGGGTCGAGGTGGAGGTCTGCATCGGCCGCGGCCGCTCCGTGTCCGACCGGGTGTTCTTCCACGTCATCATCGACGACGACGGGCCGGGCCTTGATCCCGCGCGCCGCGCGGATGTGGGGCGGCGCGGCCGGCGCCTCGACGAATCGAAGCCCGGCTCGGGGCTCGGCCTGTCGATCGTGCAGGAGCTCGCGACCCTCTATGGCGGGCGCTTCGACCTCGGCGCGGCGCCCATCGGCGGCCTGCGCTGCGAGCTGGTTCTGCCCGCCGCCTGAGCCTGCCCGCCCGTCCTTTCGGAGCGGAACGCCCCCGCCGCTTGCCGACAGCCTTCCCTCCGGCGACGCCAGGCCTTATGTACGAAGGACCGGCCTCCGCGCGCTCCGCGCGGCACCGGCTTCGTCCGCTGAAGGCTCGTTCCGTCCGATGGTTCTGCGTCTGGTCGCCCCTTCCGGCCCGCTCGCCGCGCTGGCGCTCTCGGCGCTGCTCGCGGGCTGCGCCACCACTCCGGGCAGCGGGCTCGGAACATCGACGGCCAGCGTGGCGCTGCCCATGGCGCCGGTGATGAGCGGCGCGGTCTCGGGTGGCCTCATCGGCGGCACGGTGGGCAATGGCCTCGCGCCGGCCGACCGCCAGCGCGCCTACGAGGCCGAGATCGCGGCGCTGGAGAATGGCAGCCCCGGCTATCCGATCGGCTGGAAGGGCGAGGACGGCACGCGCGGCACGGTGATCGCCGGCCCGGCCTATGTGCGCCCCGGCTACAAGAGCTGCCGCGACTACTCCCACACCATCTATATCGGCAACCGCCCCCAGATCGCCCGCGGCGCCGCCTGCCTCACCGACGAGGGAGGGTGGACCTCGGTGGTGACGAGCTGAAGGGGGAGGGGCGGCGCGTCCCGTGGCGCCCGAGCACCGTGATTCGCCCGCTGCCAGCGACGGCCTCTGCGGACATCCTCGGCGCGATGAGCTTGAGCGCAGCCGAGTCGTCGTGGCGGGACAAGCCCGGCCATCCACGCCCTGCGGCTGGGAGCCCACTTGCGGTCAAGGGCAGGCGGTCAAAGGCAGGCGGTCAAGGGCAAACGAGACCGCGTGGATGCCCGGGACAAGCCCGGGCATGACAGAGGAGGTGGGGGCGCTAAGCCGCCGCCCCTTACGCCGCCTTGTGCTTGCCCATCATCTCCACGAACCGGTCGAAGAGATAGTGGCTGTCGCGCGGGCCGGGGCTCGCCTCGGGGTGGTACTGCACCGAGAACACCGGCTTGTCCGACAGGGCGATGCCGGCGTTCGAGCCGTCGAACAGGGAGACGTGGGTCTCCACCGCGTTCGCCGGCAGGGTCTCGCGGTCCACGGCGAAGCCGTGGTTCATGGAGGTGATCTCCACCTTGCCCGTGGTCAGGTCCTTCACCGGATGATTGGCGCCGTGGTGGCCCTGGTGCATCTTCAGGGTACGCCCGCCGACGGCGAGGCCGATCATCTGGTGGCCGAGGCAGATGCCGAAGGTGGGCACGTCCTTCTCGATCAGCGCGCGGATCACCGGCACCGCATAGTCCCCGGTCGCCGCCGGATCGCCCGGGCCGTTGGAGAGGAAGACCCCGTCCGGCTTGAGCGCCAGGATGTCCTCGGCCGGCGTGGTGGCGGGCACCACGGTGATCTTGCATCCGGCCCCGGCCAGAAGGCGCAGGATGTTGCGCTTCACGCCGTAGTCGATGGCCACCACGTGGAATTTGCCGTCATCCCTGCGGCCGTAGCCGGCGCCCCATTCCCATGGCGTCTCGTCCCAGCCGTAGCGCTGGGGCGCGGTGACGCCGGGCACGAGGTCCATGCCTTCCAAGCCGGGCCACTGGCGCGCCTCGGCCTTCAGCGCCTCGATGTCGAACACGCCGTCGGCGCGGTGGGCGATGACCGCGTTGGGCATGCCCTTGTCGCGGATCAGCGCCGTCAGCGCGCGCGTGTCGATGCCGGTGATGCCGGGAATGCCGCGCGCCTTCAGCCACTGGTCGAGATGGCGCGTGGCGCGGTAGTTCGACGGCTGGGTGACGTCGGTGCGCAGCACCACGCCGCGCACGCCGGACGAGGCGGCCATGGAGACCGTCTCGATGTCCTCTTCGTTGGTCCCCACATTGCCGATGTGCGGGAAGGTGAAGGTGATGATCTGCCCGGCATAGGAGGGATCGGTGAGGATCTCCTCATAGCCGGTGATGGCGGTGTTGAAGCACACCTCGCCGGCGAGCTGGCTCTCCGCGCCGATGCCGTGACCGTAGAGCACGGTGCCGTCGGCGAGCACCAGCACGGCCGTAGGGGTGGGCTCCGCCCAGCCGGAATGGACTTGTTCGAGGGTCATGGGACGCTTACATAGTCATCGGCCGCGGCGGGGTCAAAGGGGTGTGCGACGGGCGCAGGGCGCCGGATAGCGAGGCATCCCGATCCCGCCGGGCGGCACCATGAGTTCGGGAGAGGGCGCGGTGCGCGCCGCACGGGGGCATCTGAGGCCTTGGCCGGACGCCCGGCGCGGCAGCCAGGCGCCTTTTCGCCGGAAGCTCAGATGCCGGCTCGATTCATTCCCATTCGACAGAGGTTTCCACGTGCTTCGTGACGACATCAACGCCGCGCTGAAAGAGGCGCTCAAGGCGCAGGACAAGCGGCGCACCTCCACGCTCCGCCTCATCAACGCGGCCCTCAAGGACCGCGACATCGAGCAGCGCGGTCACGGCAAGGACCCGCTGACCGACGACGAGCTGCGCGCGCTGCTCGCCAAGATGATCAAGCAGCGCGACGAGAGCGCGAAGATCTATGACGAGGGCGGCCGCCCCGAGCTCGCCGCGCAGGAGCGCGAGGAGATCGGCTACATCAAGGCCTTCCTGCCGGCCCAGCTGTCGGAGGCCGACACCAAGGCCGAGATCGGCAAGGTGATCGCCGAGATCGGCGCCGCCGGCATCAAGGACATGGGCCGCACCATGGCGGTGCTGAAGGAGCGCTTCGCCGGCGCCATCGACTTCGGCAAGGCCTCCCAGTGGGTCAAGGAGCAGCTCACCGCCGGGTGAGCGGCCCCTGTGGCGCCGCGGTCAGCGGCGGCTCCATATGCTCTTGTCGACGCCCTCGGTGAGGTCCGGCATTTCCGAGGCGAGGAACATGGGCTCCTTGCCCGCCTTGCGCTTCTGCAGATAGTCCCGCGTCAGCCGCGCCACCACGCCCGACAGGAGGACGATGGCGACGAGGTTGATGGAGGCCATCAGGCCCATGGAGGCGTCCGCCGCGTTGAACACGGTGCCGACGCTCTGCAGCGATCCCCACACCACCATGGCGAGCAGAGCGAGGCGCAGCACCACGATGCCGGCCGTGTGTCCGTGGCCGAGGAACACCAGCGCGCCCTCGGCATAGGAGTAGTTGCCGATGATGGATGTGAAGGCGAAGAAGAAGATCGCCACCGCCACGAAGTAGCGCCCGGCCCAGCCGATATGCACCTCCAGCGCCGCCTGGGTGAGCTGGGTGCCGGTGAGGCCGGTGTTCTGCTGGAACACGCCCGAGAGCAGGATCAGCAGGGCGGTGGCGGTGCAGATCACGATGGTGTCGATGAACACGCCGAGCGACTGCACGAAGCCCTGGCTCACCGGGTGGTGCGGGTCCGGCGTCGCCACGGCGGCGATGTTGGGGGCGCTGCCCATGCCGGCCTCGTTGGAGAACAGGCCGCGCTTCACGCCATTGAGCATGGCCGCCGCCACCGAGCCGGCGATGCCGCCGGTCGCCGGCTCGAAGCCGAAGGCGCTGCGCACGATCAGCGCGAGCATGCCGGGCACCTCGCCGATGTGCATGACGAGGGCATAGAGGGCGAGGCCCACATAGGCCGCCGCCATGAACGGCACGATGATCTCGGCCGTGCGGGCGATGGCGGCGATGCCGCCGAAGATGATGACGCCCGAGAGCGCCGCGACCGCGAGTCCGGTGGCGAGCTTGGGCAGGCCGAAGGCGCCCTCCATGGCGTCGGCGATGGAATTGGCCTGCACCGCGTTGAACACCAAGCCGAACGACAGGATCAGGCAGACCGAGAAGATGGCGCCCGCCCACGGCGCCTTCAGCCCGGCGGAGATGTAGAAGGCGGGGCCGCCGCGATAGCGTCCCTGGTCGTCCTTCACCTTGTAGAGCTGGGCGAGCGTGCTCTCGGCGAAGGCGGTCGCCATGCCGACGCAGGCCACCATCCACATCCAGAAGATGGCGCCGGGGCCACCCAATGCCAGGGCCACCGCGACGCCGGCGATGTTGCCGGTGCCGACACGGGAGGCGAGCGAGGTGCACAGCGCCTGGAACGGCGTGATGCCGGACTTGTCGGTTTCGTTGGCCCGCAGCACCGAGCGCAGCATCTCGGGGAAGTGGACGATCTGGATGAACCGGAGCCGGAGCGTGAAATAGATGCCGGTGGCGAGGAGCCCGTAGATCAGCACATAGCCCCAGAAGACCGTATTGAGGAAATCGATGATCGCGTCCATGGCGCCCCAGCCCGGATAGGTTGAAATCACAGGCTAGAGCGTGGCTTACGTGGGGTCCACTGGGAAAGCGGCTTCGGGCGCCGCGGCCGGGCGGGGCGGCGCTCCTGCGATCCGCCTGTGGATTGCGGGGATGCTGCTCGCGACTGTTCCCGCTTCCGGGCTCAGGCCTCGTCCGCGCCTTTGCGCGCGGCGGCGGCGTCCATGTAGGCGCGCAGCACGGCGTTGATGCGTTTCTGGTAGCCGGGTCCGGAGGCCTTGAAGAAGGCCAGCACGTCCTCGTCGAGGCGGATGGAGATCGGCGCCTTCTTCGGCGGCACCACCACGGTGGCGGTCCATCCTTCCAGGTCCAGAAGACCCTCCCAGTCGGGATCGGCGCGGGCCGCCGCCTCGACCTCCTCCTCGGTCATGGCGCGCAGGCGCCCCCAGTCGATATCGGAGGGAAGCTGCGCCAGCTCCTCGGCCGTATAGCGCATGGCAGGCCCGCTGTTCCTGCCTTCGGGCGCGTCGGGCGGAGATGATGCGGATCGCTTCGCCCCGTCAGGTGTGGACGACCGCGAAGAGGAGGCCGCTGATCTCGACGATGCCGACATGGTGCTCCTCCTGTCTCCGTGACGAGTCGTAGATTACGATGGGACCAGATCGCATGGCCCGGGCGACATCCCGGAAATCGACGCCGTGCTTGTCGAGGTTCGAGCGCCGCTTCGCCTCGTCCCATTCGAAGAGGACCGTGTCCCAGTCCATCGCCCCGCCCCCGCCACAGTCGGGGCAGAATAGTCTCGGCGCCCGGCGCGCGCACGCTAGGATTGTGTCTCGGTCGCGAGGGTCATTTTACTCGATGTTGTATATACAAACGTAGTTTGTCAACCCCGCTCCGCGGCTCGTGCTAGACTGGTGCCATGCGCTTCCCGCCCTCGTTCCTCGACGAGATTCGTGCCCGCCTCCCGGTGTCGGAGGTGGTGGGCCGGCGCGTGAAGCTGAAGAAGCAGGGGCGCGAGTTCGCCGGCCTCTCGCCCTTCAACGCCGAGAAGACGCCGTCCTTCTTCGTCAACGACCAGAAGGGCTTCTATCACTGCTTCTCGTCCGGAAAGCACGGCGACGTGTTCGACTTCCTGATGGAGACCGAGGGCCTGCCGTTCGGCGAGGCGGTGGAGCGGCTCGCCTCCATGGCCGGCCTCCAGGTGCCGCAGGCGAGTCCCGAGGCAGCGGCCAAGGAGGAGCGGCGGCGCACCCTCCATGAGGTGATGGAGCTGGCCGCCCGCCATTTCGAGGCGACGCTCCAGTCCCGCGCCG
The DNA here is from genome assembly GCF_043194795.2 of Xanthobacter pseudotagetidis. Classification (NCBI taxonomy): domain Bacteria; kingdom Pseudomonadati; phylum Pseudomonadota; class Alphaproteobacteria; order Hyphomicrobiales; family Xanthobacteraceae; genus Xanthobacter; species Xanthobacter pseudotagetidis. The sequence continues at coordinate 1,750,584 of NZ_CM195534.1, forward strand.
GCGCCAAGGCGCGCGGCTATCTTTCCGACCGTGGGCTCGGCCCGCTCACCCAGCAGCGCTTCCGTCTCGGCTATGCCGCCCCGGACCGATTCCATCTGAAAGAGGCGCTGGGCAAGCTCGGCGTGTCGGTCGAGGACATGGTGGAGACCGGCCTTCTCATCTCCGGCGACGACATCCCCGTCCCCTATGACCGCTTCCGCGACCGGGTGATGTTCCCCATCACCGACATGAAGGGGCGCGTGGTGGCGTTCGGTGGGCGGGCGCTGGAGAAGGACGTTCCCGCCAAATACCTCAACTCCCCCGAGACCACGCTCTTCCACAAGGGCTCGCTGCTCTACAACGGCTTCTCCGCCCGCGCCGCGGCCCAGAAGGGCGCGCGCGTGATCGCGGTGGAAGGCTATGTGGACGTGATCGCCATGGTGGAGGGCGGGTTCGGTGCCACGATCGCGCCGCTCGGCACCGCCCTCACCGAGGAGCAGCTCCAATTGCTCTGGCGCATGGCCGACGAGCCGGTGCTGCTGTTCGATGGCGACAAGGCCGGCCGCAAGGCCGCCCACCGGGCCATCGACCTCGCGCTGCCGCACCTGAAGGCCGGCCGCAGCCTCTCCTTCGCCACGCTCCCGGACGGGCAGGACCCGGACGACCTGATCCGCCGCTCCGGCCCCGACGCCATGGCCGAGGTGCTGGCCCAGGCACGCCCGCTCGCGGCCGAGCTGTGGGCGCGCGAGAGCGAAGCGGCATCCCTCGATACCCCCGAGCGGCGCGCCGCGCTGGAGGCACGGCTCAAGGAGGTGGTCGCCGCGATTGCCGACGAGACCGTGCGCAAGCATTACGGGCAGGACCTGTCCGAGCGGTTCCGCGCGCTGATCGCGCCGGCCGGAGCGGCCCGGCAGGGCGCCTTCCAGCGCCGCGATGGCGGCCGGGGCGGGCGCTTTGCCCCGCGCGAGGCGCCGCTGGTGCCGCGCGGCGCGGAGATCGCCAAGAGCGCCCTGGTGCGCGGGCCCATGGCCGCCATGCCGCGCAACGAGGCGTTGCTGCTGTTCTGCCTCATCAACCATCCGTTTCTGCTGGACGAGGCCTCGGAAGAGGTGGCGGGCCTGCCGCTCGCCAATCCCGACGCCGACCGCCTGCGCCGGCTGCTGGTCGAGTCGCACCTGGAGGGCGACGATCCGGAGGCCCTGTCCGCCCGCCTCGGCCAATCCGACATGGAGGCCCTGGCGCGGCGCGTGAGCGCCCTCGCCAATCCCCGTCACGACTGGCCGGCTTACAAAGATACCGCCTCGGCCGATGTTCGGCTCTGGTGGCATCAGCGCACGGCCTTGCATCGCAAGGCTCACGCGCTATCTAGGGAGCTGAGGGAGGCCGAGCGCAGCCTGGGGGAGGACCCCAGCGAGCAGAATTTCGCTTGGCTCCGCGACGTGCGCGAGCGCCTGTCGGCGATCGACGGCACGGAAGCTTTGGTGGAGGGATTTGGCGCTTCCTCGGGCCGCGCGTCGGCGCGCTCGGTGTGAAACCGTCCTCCGAATAGTCAAAGGAAGCCTGCCGCTCCGGCCATGGGGGTTGGATGCGCGTTCAGGCTGGTTTAACGGGATGGCGACGAAAAAGCCGCTCCCGGGTGCGAAGGCAAAAGGTGGCGAGGCCGAGGGGCCGCGCCGCCGTCTTGCCGTTTCTAGCCGGCGAGATCAGCAGGAGAAGTCCATGGCGAAACAGTCTGCCGAGACGACCGAGGCTCCGGAGAAGGAGAGCGATGCGCCCGACGGGCCGCTGCTCGACCTCTCGGACGCGGCCGTCCGGAAGATGATCAAGAACGCCAAGCGCCGTGGATACGTGACCTACGAGCAGCTCAACGAGGTGATGCCCTCCGAGGAGGTGACCTCCGAGCAGATCGAGGACACCCTGGCGATGCTCAACGACATGGGCATCAACGTGATCGAGGCCGAGGAGGCCGAGACCGAGGAGAGCGGCGAGGAAGGCGAGGCCGCCGAGGAGCCCGAGGAGGCGGAGGGCGGCGAGCTTGCCGAGGCGTCCCCGCGCGCCGTCACGCGTTCGGAGACCAAGTCCGAGCCGGCCGAGCGCACCGACGATCCGGTGCGCATGTACCTGCGCGAGATGGGCTCGGTGGAGCTGCTCTCCCGCGAGGGCGAGATCGCCATCGCCAAGCGCATCGAGGCCGGCCGCGAGGCGATGATCGCAGGCCTGTGCGAGAGCCCGCTCACCTTCCAGGCGATCATCATCTGGCGCGACGAGCTCACCGAGGCGCGCGTGCTGCTGCGTGACATCATCGACCTCGAAGCCACCTATGCCGGCCCCGAGGGCAAGAACCCGCCCGCCGCCATGGGCGAGGAGACCGCGCTTGCCCCCGAGGCGGGCGAGGACGGCCTTCTGGGTGACGGCGCCGGGCCCGAGGGTGACGAGGACGACATGGAGAATTCCATGTCGCTCGCCGCCATGGAGGCGGAGATCAAGCCGAAGGTGGTGGAGACCTTCGACCGCATCGCCTCCAGCTACACCAAGCTGCGCCGGCTCCAGGACCAGAACGTCGAATCGAAGCTGAAGAACGAGACGCTCTCCCCGGCCCAGGAGCGCAAGGCGAAGAAGCTGAAGGAGGACCTCGTCGCCGACGTGAAGTCCCTCTCCCTCAACCAGCAGCGCATCGACGCTTTGGTGGAGCAGCTCTACGAGATCAACAAGCGCCTCGTGGGCCTGGAGGGCCGCCTGTTGCGCCTCGCCGACAGCTACGGCGTCGCCCGCGACGACTTCCTCAAGCAGTACATGGGCTCCGAGCTCGATCCCAAGTGGGTGCTGCGCGTCTCCAAGCTCGGCTCCAAGGGCTGGAAGGGCTTCGTCGCCCACGAGAAGGAGATGATCAAGGACCTGCGCGGCGACATCCACGGCCTCGCCACCGAGACCGGCCTGGAGATCTCCGAGTTCCGCAAGATCGTCCAGATGGTGCAGAAGGGCGAGAAGGAAGCCCGCCAGGCGAAGAAGGAAATGGTGGAGGCCAACCTGCGCCTCGTCATCTCCATCGCCAAGAAGTACACCAACCGCGGCCTGCAGTTCCTGGACCTGATCCAGGAGGGCAACATCGGCCTCATGAAGGCGGTCGACAAGTTCGAGTACCGGCGCGGCTACAAGTTCTCCACCTATGCCACCTGGTGGATCCGGCAGGCGATCACCCGCTCGATCGCCGACCAGGCCCGCACCATCCGCATCCCCGTGCACATGATCGAGACCATCAACAAGATCGTGCGCACCTCGCGGCAGATGCTGCACGAGATCGGCCGCGAGCCGACCCCGGAGGAACTGGCCGAGAAGCTTGGCATGCCGCTGGAGAAGGTGCGCAAGGTGCTGAAGATCGCCAAGGAGCCCATCTCCCTCGAGACGCCCATCGGCGACGAGGAGGACAGCCACCTCGGCGACTTCATCGAGGACAAGAACGCGGTCCTGCCCATCGACGCCGCGATCCAGTCCAACCTGCGCGAGACCACGACGCGGGTGCTCGCCTCGCTCACGCCCCGCGAGGAGCGCGTGCTGCGCATGCGCTTCGGCATCGGCATGAACACCGACCACACCCTTGAGGAAGTGGGCCAGCAGTTCTCGGTGACGCGCGAGCGCATCCGCCAGATCGAGGCCAAGGCGCTCAGGAAGCTGAAGCATCCGAGCCGGTCGAGGAAGCTCAGGAGCTTCCTGGATAATTGAACGGACCATTGGAAAGCGGAAAAGGCGGCCGAGAGGCCGCCTTTTTTGTTTGAGATGGCTGTGCGCACGGGCCGCCTCATCCCATGCGCGCCGTCATCCCCCGGCTTGTCCGGGGGATCCACTCTGCGGCCGGGCCGGCTGTCTGCCGTGAGAGCGGGGTGCAAGCGAGGGGGTGCAAGCGAGGAGGTGGATGCCCCGGACGAGCCGGGGCATGACGGCGAAACTCTTCCGGGGACCTACGATCGGCCGCTCCCGTCATGCCCGGCCTTGAGCCGGGCATCCATGCCATGCCGCTTGCCTGGCCCTTGGACGGCTCCCATCCACCCGGCGGGAGGGGGGAGAGATTGGGGACGGCGCCGCGACGGCCTGCCGGGGCGGCGGGCCACTTCCGGCTGCCCGCCCGAGCCGACGACGCGTCAGCGCCCCCGCCTCTTCCCCGCCGCTGCCTGCTGCGCCACCTGGAGCACGGTGCGCTCGCAGATGGCCTGGGCGAGGGGGGCGCTGCGGCGGGCGGCGAGGATGGCCTCGTCCACCGCCAGCATGGCCTTCAGCACGCGGCCGGCCGGCAGCGCCCGGAGCGCCGCGGTCAGCTTGGGCTTGCGCGAGAAGTGCACCTGCGGCCGGGCGCCGTCGATCACCCGGTCGACGGACGCGCCCGCCTCCACCTGGAGCGCCATCTGGTGCAGGGACGCGAGGGCGCGCAGCAGCGCCCCCAGCACCGCGTCCGGCCGGGTGGCGGCGCCGAACGCCTTGCCGAGCGCTATGACCGCATCCGCCGTCTCGCCGGCAAGCGCCGCGTCCACCACGTCGTCGAGCGCCAAGGCGGAGGCGTCGCCGACGATGGCGCGCACGTCGTCCGCGCGCACCCGCTTTCCGCCTTGCGCATAGAGGGCGAGCTTGGCGATCTCCCCGCGCGAGGCGAGGCGGTCGCCGCCGATCAGCGAGACCAGCAGCTCGCGCGCGTCCGGATCGATGGCGAGGCCGGCCTCGCCGAGCATGGTGTCCACCAGGCGGGCGAGGTCGCGCTCGGTGTCGGCGTAGCAGGCGATGGCGAGGGCGTGGGGCGAGTTCTCGCAGGCCGCGCGCAGCGGCGCGCCGCGCTTGAGGTCGCCGGCCTCCACCACAACCAGCGCGCCGGACGGCTCCGCGAGCACCGGGGCCAGCGCCGGCACGATGTTGCGTGAGCCGGCGCGCACCCAGACCACCCGCTCGCCGCCGAACAGGCCGATGGTGCGCGTCTCGTCCACGAGGCGGCGCGGGTCGGACGCCAGCTCGTCGCCGTCGAGGCGCACCAGGGCGAAGGGGTCGGAAGCGTCGGGGATGGCGCGTCGCACCAGGGCGCTCGCGCGCTCGCGCACGAGGCCCATGTCCGGCCCGAAGATGAGCACCACCTGCTTTGAGGGGTCGCGCCGGGCGAGCGCGGCGTCCGCGTCACCCGGCCGCACGGCCACCATGGGCTAGCTGCCCTGGGCCTTGGACTGCTCGAACGTGGGGTCGTTCTTCTTGCGGATGAAATAGGCGGCGATCTGCGCCTTGATCTGGTCGGCGACGATGCGGGCGGCGCGGTTCTCGGCGTCGCGGGCTGCGGCGTAGTTGGCGTAGCGCTGGTCGCTCACGTCGATGGTGCCGGAGCCGGAGGCGGAGCCCTCGATCACCGGCTTCTTCTTCTCGTCGCCGGACCGCACCAGCTTCCAGTTGCCGGTGACGCGGACGATCTGGTTCTCCGGCAGGCCGGAGCCCGAGTTCACGATCGCCGAGGCGACCGACGACTGCACCGAGATGATCATCTGGTAGGGCACGTGCTTGGGATTGCCCTCCCCGCCGGTGAGGGCGAAGATCAGGTCGTTGCGCAGCTCGTTGCCGATCCGGCCCTGGATCTGGACGATCTCCACCTCGCGCATGCTCTCCATGAGCGAGGGGCCGGCGGTGGTGTTGCTTTCCGCATAGAGCGGCTGGAAGCAGCCGGCGAGGGCGCCGGACAGCAGTCCCACCACGGCGAGCCGCGCGAGCAGCCCCGTGCGTCCGCTACCGCCGAAAGCGGCGCGGCCGGCATCATCCTTCGCTGACGCGGCCACCATGGACGAGCGGCCGGCGCGGTGTTCGGTATCAGGCGACCACATTCACGATCCTCTGCGGCACCACAATGATACGCTTTGGCGCGCGCCCGTCGAGTGCCTTGCGCACGCTTTCGAGTTGCAGCACCGCCTCTTCCACCTCGGCGGTGGTGGCCTCGCGCGGCACGACGATGTCGTCGCGCTTCTTGCCGTTGATCTGGATCGGCAGGGTGACGGTATCCCGGCGCAGCAGCGCCGCGTCCACGCGCGGCCACCCGGCCTCGGCCACCAGCCCCTCATGGCCGAGCGCGGCCCAGCATTCCTCGGCGAGGTGCGGCGTCATGGGGGCGATCACCAGCACCGCGATCTCCGCCGCCTCGCGCAGCGCGTAGGCGAGGTCCGCCGGCACCTCCTTCAGGGCGCGCGCGGCCGCGACCGCCGAGGCGAAGGCGTTGGTGAACTCGTAGACGTGCGCCACCGCCACGTTGAAGCGCAGGCGCTCCACGTCGTCGGCCACCTGCGCGGCGAGGCCGTGGGCGGCGCGGCGCAGAGCGAGCGCCGGCTCACCGAACGAATCGGGCCGGTTGACCGCCTTGGGCGCGCCGAGCTCGATCGCCTCGTTCACCAGGCGCCAGATGCGCTGGACGAAGCGCCAGGCGCCCTCGATGCCGCCCTGCGTCCATTCGCTGTCGCGCTCGGGCGGGGTGTCGGAGAGCATGAACCAGCGGGCGCAGTCGACGCCGTACGTGTCGGCCACCGCCTCGGGGGCGACCACGTTGCGCTTCGACTTCGACATCTTCTCGGGCGGGGCGACCGCGACCGGGGTGCCGTCGTCGATCTTCACCGCCTTGCCGTTGCCGAGGACCTTCACCTCCTCGGGGAACAGCCACTTGCCGTCCTGGTCCTTGTAGGTCTCGTGGACGATCATGCCCTGGGTGAAGAGGCCGGCGAACGGCTCCTCCAGGTCGATCCGTCCGCAGGCCTTCAGCGCCCGGGTGAAGAAGCGCGAATAGAGCAGGTGCAGGATCGCGTGCTCGATGCCGCCGATATACTGGTCCACCGGCAGCCAGTGCGCGACCGCCTGCTTGTCCAGCGGCCGCTGGGCGTTGTCCGAGGCATAGCGCAGGAAGTACCAGGACGAATCCACGAACGTGTCCATGGTGTCGGTCTCGCGCCGGGCCGGCTTGCCGCACTTGGGGCAGGCGACCTCGCGCCAGGCCTTCGCCCGGTCGAGCGGGTTGCCGGGGCGGTCGAAGGTCACGTCCTCCGGCAGCAGCACCGGCAGCTCGTCGCGCGGCACGCCCACCGGCCCGCAGCTCTCGCAGTGGATCACCGGGATCGGGCAGCCCCAGTAGCGCTGGCGCGAGATGCCCCAGTCTCTGAGGCGGAAGTTCACCTTGCGCGTGCCCTGGGGCGCGTCGCCGACGCGGAAGCGCTCCAGGCGCCGGGCCACCGCCTCCTTGGCGTCGGGGACGCTCATGCCGTCCAGGAAGCCGGAATTGATGAGCGTGCCGTCGCCGTCATAGGCCTCGTCGCCCACGGCGAACGCGCCGGCATCGGCGCCGGGCGGCAGCACCACGGGCACGACCGGCAGATCGTACTTGCGGGCGAAGTCCAGGTCGCGCTGGTCGTGCGCCGGGCAGCCGAAGATGGCGCCGGTGCCGTAGTCCATCAGCACGAAATTGGCGACATAGACCGGCACGGCGCGCTTGTCGTCCAGCGGGTGCACCACCTTCAGGCCGGTGTCGAATCCCATCTTCTCCTGGGTCTCGATCTCCTCGGCCGAGGTGCCCCCCTTCTTGCACTCTGCCACGAAGTCGGCGAGCGCCTTGGTCTTCGCCGCCAGGGCCTGGGTGAGCGGATGGTCCGGGGAGAGGGCCAGGAAGGCCGCGCCGAAGAGGGTGTCCGGGCGGGTGGTGTAGACCTTCACGGCCTTCTCGCCGGCGGGCGCCGCATCCTTCGCGAACTCGAACAGCACCTCCATGCCCTCGGAGCGGCCGATCCAGTTGCGCTGCATGAGGCGCACCTTGTCGGGCCAGCGGTCGAGGGTGTCGATGGCGTCGAGCAGCTCCTGGGCGAAGTGGGTGATGCGGAAGAACCACTGGGACAGCTTGCGCCGCTCCACCACCGCGCCGGAGCGCCAGCCGCGCCCGTCGATCACCTGCTCGTTGGCGAGCACGGTGTTGTCCACCGGGTCCCAATTGACCTCGCTCTCCTTGCGATAGGCGAGGCCGTGATCCAGGAAGTCCAGGAAGATGCGCTGCTGCTCCACATAATAGGAGGCGTCGCAGGTGGCGATCTCGCGGTCCCAGTCCAGCGAGAGGCCGAGCAGCTGGAGCTGCTCGCGCATGGTGGCGATGTTCTCGTACGTCCACTCCTTGGGGTGGACGCCGCGCTCGATGGCGGCGTTCTCCGCCGGCAGGCCGAAGGCGTCCCAGCCCATGGGGTGCAGCACGTTGAAGCCGGCCATGCGCTTGTAGCGCGCCAGCACGTCGCCCATGACGTAGTTGCGCCCGTGGCCGATATGGATTCGCCCCGACGGATAGGGGAACATCTCCAACACGTAGAATTTCGGGCGCGGATCGTCGTTGCGCGTGCGGAAGACGCCGCGCTCCTTCCAGATCTTCTGCCAGCGCGGCTCTATCTCGCGGGCGTTGTAGCGGTCGCTTGCCCGCTCCTGTGTGGGTTCTTGGCTCATCGTCTTGTGCTGGGATCGAAACGCGGCGGCACTTGGGCAGAAACCGGCGCCGGGGTCAATGGCGCGGTGCCGTTTCGTGGGTCCCGTCCGGGCCATCCTGCGGGTGCCGGGGACGCTGGGGAAGATTGGCCACCGCCCTGGCGTCCATTTGAGGGTAGCCGCCCTTGCCTCACGCCGCCCTATCGTCCATCACAGGGCGGCACTCAAAAGACACAGAGGTGGGGAAATGACAGCGGTGCGGCGGTGTGTCAGGTCTTCTCTCGGGCTTGCCGGCGCGGCTGTCCTTCTCTTCAGTGGCGCTTCGGGCGTCCTCGCCGCCGATGGCGCGCCGGTGCTGGATGGCGCCTCGCTCTCGCCGCTGTGGGCGCTGCCGTTCGTGGGCATGCTGCTGTCGATCGCCCTGTTTCCGCTTCTCGCCGGCCATTTCTGGCACCACCACTACGGCAAGGTGGCGCTGTTCTGGGGCCTCGCCTTCGCGCTGCCGTTCGCGCTGACCTACGGCCCCTCGGCGACGGCGCATGAGGTGGTGCACACGGCGCTGCTGGAATACATCCCGTTCATCATCCTGCTGTTCGCGCTCTTCACCGTCTCGGGTGGCATCCTGGTCACCGGCAACCTGCACGGCAGCCCGGTGACCAACACGGCGCTGCTGGCCATCGGCACCATCCTGGCGAGCGTGATCGGCACCACCGGCGCCTCCATGGTGCTCATCCGCCCCCTGCTGCGCGCCAATGACGAGCGGCGCTACAACGTGCACACGGTGGTGTTCTTCATCTTCCTGGTGTCGAACATCGGCGGCTCGCTCACCCCGCTCGGCGATCCGCCGCTGTTCCTCGGCTTCCTGAAGGGCGTGAACTTCTTCTGGACCACCACCCACCTGTTCCACGACACGGTGGTGATGGCGGTGCTGCTGCTCGGCGCCTTCTTCGCGCTCGATACCTATTACTACCGCAAGGAAGGCGGCATGAAGCTGCGCCGCGACCCGACCCCTGATACCGAGGGCCTGGGCCTGCGCGGGGCGCAGAATCTGCCGCTGCTCGGCGGCGTCATCGGCGCCATCCTGCTCTCGGCGCTGTGGAAGCCCGGCATCACGTTCAACATCTACGGCACCCACGTGGAACTGCAGTGGATGGTGCGCGACGTGCTGCTGGTGGTGATCGCCCTGGTCTCCCTCGCCATCACTCCGAAGCTGGTGCGCGAGCGCAACGGCTTCGACTGGGAGCCGATCCGCGAGGTGGCGAAGCTGTTCGCCGCCATCTTCCTCACCATCATCCCGGTGATCGCGATCCTGAAGGCGGGCGAGCGCGGCGTGTTCTCGCCGCTGGTGCAGCTGGTGACGGGCCCGGACGGCCAGCCCGTGAACGTGTGGTACTTCTGGCTGACCGGCACGCTCTCGGCCTTCCTCGACAACGCGCCCACCTATCTCGTGTTCTTCAATCTCGCCGGCGGCGACCCGCACCAGCTCATGGGGCCCTTGGCGGTGACGCTGGAGGCGATCTCGGCCGGCGCGGTGTTCATGGGCGCCATGACCTATATCGGCAACGCGCCGAACTTCATGGTGCTGTCCATCGCCAAGCATCGGGGCGTGAAGATGCCGAGCTTCTTCGGCTACATGGTCTGGTCGGTGGGCTTCCTGGTGCCGGGCTTCATCCTGCTGACGTTCCTCTATTTCCTGTAGGGGGTGGTCTCCCGAGCACCGTCATGCCCCGGCTTGTCCGGGGCATCCACCCTGCCATCCCGCACGATGCCCGGCAGGCTGGCGCCACGGCCGGACGTGAATCTCCCCGCCGGGGGGATGACGAGCCGAGAAAGCGGGCGACCACGGCGATGGCCGATCGCGTGCCTATTCCCCCGCGAGCCGCAGCGGCGGGCAGGCCTCCGCCTCGCGCCGGCGCAGGGCTGCCTCCGCCTCGGCGATGTAGCCGCGGGTGAGCGGCACCGTCTCCTGCCGTCGGGCGAGCTGGATCTGGAACACGTTGAGGCCCTGGTGGCGGAACGCCATCTCGCTGGCGGCGAGATAGAATTCCCACATGCGGCAGAAGCGCTCGTCGGTGAGGCGCACAGCCTCCTCCCACCGCGCGCGGAAGCGCTCGCGCCAAGCCTTCAGCGTCTCCGCGTAGTGCAGGCGCAGGAGCTCGATGTCGGTGACGACGAGCCCCGCACGCTCCACATAGGGCAGGACCTCCGACAGTGCCGGGATGTAGCCACCCGGGAAGATGTACTTGGCGATGAAGGGGTTGGTCACTCCGGGCGGGTCGGAGCGGCCAATGGCGTGCAGCAGCATCACCCCGTCCGGCTTCAGCAGCGCCTTCGCCTTGTGGAAGAAGGTGGCGAAGTGATCCACCCCCACATGCTCGAACATGCCCACGGAGACGACGCGATCGAAGGTCTCCGGGATGTCCCTGTAGTCCTGCATGCGGAACTCGACCCGGTCCGCGAGCCCGCGCTCGCGCGCCCGGTTGCGCGCCATCTCCAACTGCTCCCTGGAGAGGGTGACGCCGGTGACGCGGGCGCCCGTCATCTCCGCGAGATAGAGGCCGAGCCCGCCCCAGCCCGAGCCGATGTCGAGCACGCGGAGGCCGGGCCGGTCCATCACCAGCTTCGCCGCGATATGGCGCTTCTTGGCGAGCTGGGCGTCATCGAGCCGCTGCTCCGGCGTCTCGAAATAGGCGCAGGAATACTGCCGGTCGGCATCGAGGAAGAGCGAGTAGAGCCGTCCGTCGATGTCGTAGTGATGCGCGACGTTGCGCTGTGAGCGGCCGCGCGGATTGAACTGGGCGATCCGCCGCAAGGCGACTCGCAGGCGGTAGAGGAGCCGTGAGGGGAGCGTGGGGTTCACCGCTTCGGGCTGCGACATCAGCAGGTCGAGAAGGTCGGCGAGCGAGCCTTCCTCCACCACCAGCGTGCCGTCCATGTAGGCTTCGCCCAGGCGCAACTCCGGATCGAGCAGGATCCCGCGCTCGGCAGCCGGCGAGGTGAAGCGAACCGCCACCTGCGGTGGGCCGGCTGCCGCCTCGCCCACCACATAGCGCCGGCCCGAAGCCGACGTGACCTTAAGCGCGCCGCGCTGAACCACGCGGGCCAGAACATTCTGCAGCAACCGTTCCATCGGCCGCCTCCCACAGTGCGTCCTGCGGACGCGTGCTCCGTCTCCTTCCCTCGCCCGGCGCCGGATCCACCCGCAGGCAGCCCTTAGCAACAACGCACCCCCGACCGCCTTGGTTCACATCGGGTCCCGCCTCGGCTTCCCACGGCACGACGCCGTCCGAGGCCTTGGCGGTGTCCGGCCTCCGGGTTCGGCCGCAACGGGTGTGATGAAACCATCAACTTTCCCCGCCGGCAATATGCCGCACCCCGGGATCGCCGAATTTTCGATCAGTCGCGAAGGCTGCTGAAAAGCTGTGCGGCATCCCCATGAGTGGTGTTTCCCGTTTCTGCATCCTCTGCAGCGTCGACCCGCCATAGTGGCGGTGGGCGACGCTCCGGGAGGGGAAACGACAGCGGCGCCGCCGGCCGGAGGCCGGGGCGCCGCGTTTTCAGGTGTCGCGCCGGCCACTGCCGGCGCACACGAAGGCGGATGGCGTCAGCCCTCCACCTCCTCCTCGGCCGCCACCTCGGCGGCGACCTCGGCCCGCTCGATGGCGAGCTCGGCCTCGATCTCGGCGTCCTCGTCGCGGGCCGTGCGCACGTCCTCACCGCGGGCCTGGCGCTCGGCCTCCTCCGGATTGCGGGCGACGTTCACCTGCACGGTGACCTCCACCTCGGGGTGGAGCGTGACGGGCACGGTGTGCACGCCCAGGGTCTTGATGGGGTGGTTCAGCACCACCTGCGCGCGATCCACGTGGAAGCCGGCGGCGGTCAGGCCGTCGGCGATGTCGCGGGTGGAGACCGAGCCGTAGAGCTGGCCGCTCTCGCCGGCCTGGCGGATCATCACTACGCTCTGGCCGCCGAGCTTTTCCGCCACGGTCTCGGCATCCTTGCGGCGCTCCAGGTTGCGGGCCTCCAGCTCCACCTTCATGGCCTGGAAGCGGTCCTTGTTCGCCTTGGTGGCGCGCAGGGCCTTGCCGTTGGGCAGCAGGAAGTTGCGGGCGTAGCCATCGCGCACCTTCACCACTTCGCCCATCTGGCCGAGCTTGGCGACGCGCTCGAGAAGAATGACGTCCATTTTCGTGTCTCCTTGAATTTTCGATAGGTCTGGTTTTCAGCGATCGTTGGCGGCCGGCGGTCCCTTCGCCGTCGCAAGCCGCGCGCGCAGGTCGAGCATGGCGTCCACGAAGCCGAGGACCGCCATGGCGAGGAGAGGCCAGCCGAGCATCAGGCTCGTCATCCACACGCCGCTCAGCACCAGGATGCGCGCGCTGTGGCCGCGGGTGAGGGCATGGACCAGCGCGAAGCCGGCCAGCGCGTAGGCGAGGATCAGCGTCGCCGCCGCCACCGAGGCGGCGAGGCCCAGCATATCCGGCGCCAGCGTAAGGGCGAGCGCGCCCGCGAGCGCGACCGGGGTTCCGCGCGGCAGGCGGAAGGCGGCAAGATCGGGCCAGGGGCGCGTGAGGCGCTGGGAGACCAGCGCCGCCTTGCCCGCCAAATAGAGGCAGGCGAGCTGGGAGATCATGCTCAGCACGCCGGCCATGGGCGGCAGCAGGCGCGCGAGCAGCGCCCCCATGGTCGCCGTGTCGGTGCCGCTTGCCAGGGTCGACTGCCCGCCCTGGCCGACGAGCGCCTCGAAGGCGGAGACGACGGAGGCCTCGTAGGCCTCGAAGCTCCACGCCATGGAGAACAGCGCCACCAGCACCGCCAGGGTGGCGAGGCCCGCCGCCATGGCGATAAGCCCGCCCACCGGGAACCAGAGCACGCCGTCGCGCGCGGCCGGTTCCTCGCGGGCGAGGAGGGCGGCATAGGACAAAGCGAAGGCCGGGCCGCCCATGCCCATGACATAGGCAAGCAGAAGCGCGCGTCCGAACACGAAGCCGAGGCTGCCGGCGGCGACGATGGCGGCGCCGAGCGCGGCCCAGGGCGAGAAGGCGATGCCGGCGATCATCACCGGCAGGGGCGCGAGATAGAACAGCGGCACGGCCAGGAGCGATCCCGCCGCGACGCCTGCGGCGAGAAGGGCGGACGCGGCGCCCGCAACGATGGCGATGACGATCAGCGGACCCATTGGACGAGCTGTCCCGCTTGAGGCGGTTAGAGGCGGCGGAAGGCCACCCCAACTGAAGCCGGAGGGCTCATTCCCTGCGGCCTGTCTCGATCTCAAAATGACGCCCCCGGGGAAGGCCCGGAGGCGTGGGGTCCCTTGGGGACCATGTTCGCACGGTGATCCTCAGCGGATCACGCGTTCCCTGTTCGTGATCCTCAGCGGATCACGAAGGGCAGCAGGCCCAGGAAGCGGGCGCGCTTGACGGCGGCGGCGAGCTCACGCTGCTTCTTGGCGGACACCGCCGTGATGCGCGAGGGCACGATCTTGCCGCGCTCGGAGATGTAGCGCTGCAGGAGCCGCACGTCCTTGTAGTCGATCTTCGGCGCGTTCGGGCCGGAGAAGGGGCAGGTCTTGCGACGGCGGAAGAAGGGACGGCGCTGCCCGCCGCCGGCACCGCCGGACGATGCGAAAGCCATCAGTTCTCCTCCTCGGCCTGGGTCTCTTCACCACCGCGCGGACGGCGCGGGCGATCCTCGCGGCCGCCGAAGCCGCCGCGCTCACCCCGCTCGCCGCGCTCGCCCCGCTCACCGCGGTCGTCGCGGTCGCGCTTCTGGAGCATCGCCGAGGGACCTTCCTCGTGCTCCTCGACGCGCAGGGTCAGGATGCGCAGCACATCTTCGTCGATGCGCTGCTGGCGCTCCAGCTCCTGCACCGCCGCCGCGGGGGCGGTGATGTTCATGAGCGTGAAGTGGGCCTTGCGGTTCTTGTTGATGCGATAGGTAAGGGACTTCACGCCCCAATACTCGGTCTTTCCGACCGAGCCGCCATTCGCCTCGATGACACCCTTGAAGCGGGTGGTCAGTTCCTCGACCTGCTGCGCCGTCACGTCCTGGCGCGCGAGGAACACGTGCTCGTAGAGCGGCATGTGTTCGCTGCCTTTCGTTTCACCTCTCCGTCCCACCGGCGCCAAGCCCTTCTTGCCTTTCGGAAAGGCGCGAAGCTCGGAAGGCGGGGACACGGGACGGCGGGCGATCTGGCCCTCCCCTCCTTTTCCCAAGGCACGCCTCCGGGCAAAGAAAGAGCGTCCGTTCAGCCCCCGGCCGGGTGCGACGGAAGCGGGGCGTATAGCAGGTTTCGCGGCGATGGCAAGGGCGCAGCGGTGGCCGATGCCCCGCGAGGGCAGGAAGCATGCGGGTTTCCGGCGTCGCGGTGGCCCCGGCTCATCCTCGCGCGGCCCAAGCGCCCGATTGACGGCGCCATATCTCTGACTAAAGTCAGTTATTGTGCTGCCAGATCCCATCGCCCGCATCCGTCGCTTCAACCGCGTGGTCACCGCCGAGGTGGGAGCGCTCGACACGTCCTTCCTCGGGCGCGGGCGCCCGCTCGGCGCGGCGCGGGTGCTGAACGCCATCGGCCAGGGCTGTGGCGACGTCGCCCGGATCCGCTCCCGGCTCGGCCTCGATTCGGGCCTCATGAGCCGGCTGCTGCGCGGCCTGGAGGAGGAGGGGCTTGTGGAGACGTCGCCCGATCCGCAGGACGCCCGCCGCCGCGTCGCCCGGCTCACCGGGGCCGGTCGGGAGGAGTTCGCGACCTATGAGGCGCTCTCCAACGAACAGGCCGGGTCTTTCCTTGCCCGGGCGGCACGGTCGGAGGCGCTCCTCGACGCCATGGACCTCGTCGCCTCCACGCTCGGACGCGGGCGCGTCACCGTCGAGGAGGCGGACCCGCGTGGCGCCGACGCGTGCTGGTGTCTCGGCGCGTATTACGCTGAGCTCGGGCGCCGCTTTGCGGCCGGCTTCGACGTGGGGCGCTCCCGCGATCCGGAGGCCGAGGCCATGGTGCGCCCGCGCGGGGTGTTCCTGCTCGCCATGTCGGACGGGCTGCCGGTGGGCTGCGTCGGGCTGAAGGGCTCGGGCGGCCCGATGGCCGAGGTGAAGCGCCTGTGGATCGCGCCGTCCGCGCGGGGGCTGGGACTCGGCCGGCGCCTGATGGACGAAGTGGAGGCGGCGGCGCGCGCGCTCGACATCACCACGCTGCGGCTCGACACCAACGGGGCGCTGGGCGAGGCGCTCGCGCTTTATCGCGGTTCCGGCTGGCGCGAGATCGAGCGCTTCAACGACGACCCCTATCCGGACCACTTCTTCGAGAAGCAGCTGTAGCGCCGGGCGCGGCGCCTTTCCCCCCGCCACGGTATGCGAAGGAAGGACGGGCGCCCCCGGGGCGCCCGTCCCGGCCTCATTTCTCCGGCTTGTTCACCGGCGAGTTGGGGTCGAACAGATAGGCCACCACGTCCTTGATCTGCTTCTCCGTGAGCACCCCGTTATGGCCGAAGCGCGGCATGGAGGAGCAGGCGAACGCGGCCTGGGCGTTGTAGACCTTGGCGTAGGCGCTCTTCACGTCCTCGGCGGCGTACTTGCGGTCGGCGCCGTAATTGGTGAGCGAGGGCCCGAGCGTGCCGTAGCTCACCTCCTTCGGGTCCATCTGGTGGCAGGCATAGCAATTGCCGCCGCTCACCGTGCCGGGCGCGTCGGAGAACTGCCCGCCGCGGCCGTTCTGGGCCACCTTGGCGCCCTCCTTCCAGTCGCCGAGCATCACGCCGTCGGCGGGGAAGACCAGGGTCCTGGTCTCGCGGGCGACGATGGCGTCCGCCTGGGCGGCGGAGGGCTGGTTGCGGGTCTGGGAGCAGACCTGCATGGTCTCGTCCTGGACCAGGCGCGCGGCCCAGCCCTCGGGCAGCTTGGTGAAGCTCTCCTTGACGACCCGGTCCACGGTCGCCTGCGGCGCGGGCGGGATCTGCTGGGCGAATGCGAGGGAGGGAACGACCAGGACCGCGGCGGCGATGAATGCGTGTTTCATGGACTTCCTCCCGCCTCAGCGCTTGATCGAGGGCACGTTGAGCTCGGCCCCGTTGGCTTGCTTGTTCAGGAACAGCGCGAGCGCGGTGACCGCCTCCGAGCCGTAGTCGGGCGCCGGCATGCGCATCTGGCGGTAGCAGTCCCACAGGCGGTGCTGCATGGTGCGCAGGGCGCTCTGCGAGACGCGGTAGGTGGGCCACGAGCTCATGGTCGCCTGGGCGTCCTTGCCGGGCTTGTCGAGCTGCGGCAGGCCTTGCAGGCGGATGCGCTTGCCGGGCTCGGCGTGGCAGGTCTGGCACGAGAAGTCGTTGATCGACGAACGACGGAAGAACAGCGCCTCGCCGATGGCGTAGGCCTCTTTCTCCTTCGGGTCGCCCAGAACGACGTCGATCTTCATGCCGTTGGACTTGTTGGCGATGAAGGCGACGAGGTCCTCCATGTCCGAGCCTCGGCCAGGGCCGGAGAACGGCTTCGCCCGGAGCGGCTTGGTGTCGAGGCCCTGGATCTTCTCCATGCACCACAGCAGGCGCTGCTCCAGGTCCATCACCTGGTCGGCGTCCTTGAAGTAGCGCGGCAGCTGAACGAACGCGCCTTCGAGCTTGCCGGGACCGACGCCGAGGTCGCAGGTCTCCAGCGACAGGTTCTTGGCGCCGCGCTTCTCCGCCCAGAGCGTCTCGCCCCGGTCCACCGCGAGGTAGCCCGGATTGGCCATGGGATCGTTGATCATGGCGCGGTAGCGCTCGATCTCCTTCTCGCTGGCATCCTCCTGGGCGGCCGCGACCAGCGGCGCGCCGAGGACGAAAGCGAGCGCGCACAGAAACTTGAGGGTTGTGGCTTTGCGTCGCATGTTTCCTCCCGAAAGTTGGCGTCTCGCGGCGTCCGGCTCTCTTGGACGGAGTCTCGGCCGTTCCTCGCATCGGCCGGCCGCGCTCCTTGCCGAAGCGGACGCCGAATGGAGCTACTTTACATTCAAAAAAATCGATATCACAATATGTGAAATTGATCGGCGAACCGCCGTTCCAAAAGGCCGCCAGGGCCGCCGATAAAAATCATGGATTGCAGGGCGCCCGTCGCGGCGCGGCACCGAGGAGGAAACGGATGACGTTCAAGGCTTTTGCGCCCACCCGCCGCCAGGCGCTTCACTTGGCGGTCGGCGCGTTCGCGGCCGCGCTCGCCCCCAATCTCGTTGCCGCCAGCGAGGCGCAGGTCGCCGACGAGCTGAAGAAGCTGTTCGGCGGCAAGTCGATGGCCGAGGGCAAGGTGAAGCTGGACCTTCCGGAGATCGCCGAGAACGGCCTCGTCGTGCCACTCAACCTTGAGGTCGAGAGCCCGATGACGGACGCCGACTACGTGAAGGCGGTGCACGTCTTCGCCGACGGCAATCCGCTGCCCCAGGTCGTCACCTATCACTTCACCCCGGCCGCCGGCCGCGCCTCCGCCTCCACCCGCATGCGCCTCGCCCAGACGCAGAACGTGATCGCGGTGGCCGAGATGTCGGACGGCAAGCTGTACAGCGCCAAGGCGCAGGTGAAGGTGACCATCGGCGGCTGCGGCGGCTGACGCGCGGCGACCGGCAACGAAACTCAAGGAAGGAAACGCACCATGGCCATCACCTCCAAGCCCCGCGTGCGCGTGCCCGCCCAGGCCAAGGCCGGCGAGATCATCGAGATCAAGACCCTCATCTCCCACGAGATGGAGAGCGGCCAGCGCAAGGATTCGTCCGGCAAGACCGTGCCGCGCGACATCATCAACAGCTTCGAGGCCGCCTTCAACGGCAAGCCGTTCTTCAAGGCCGACTGGTTCCCGGCGATTTCGGCGAACCCGTTCCAGTCGTTCTTCTTCAAGGCGACCGAGAGCGGCGAGTTCACCTTCACCTGGAAGGACGACGGCGGCTCCGAGCAGAAGGCGACCGCCAAGCTGACCGTCGGCTGAGGCCGGCGCCGACCCGCGACCCAGCCGCAGCCCGCCCAGAAGGGACGGGCGCGTTCCCTGAACACGCCGCGCGGCGTGAAAGGCGACGCATGCGCGGCGCGCGCCAAGGTGGGCACGTCCCGGGCAGGGGCGCGCCCGCCGCTTCCGCAGCAGCCGATCTCGAACGCAGGACCGACATGATCTCCAGGCGCGACTTCCTCATCGCCGGCACGGCGCTCGCGGGCCTCTTCGCCGGCCAGCCTGGCGCTCTTGCCCAGGCGGCGCGCGGGCAGAGCCTCACGCAGGGCGACCTGCTGAAGTTCGGCGCGCCGGGCACGGTGACGCTGCTGCACGTCACCGACATCCACGCCCAGCTGGTGCCGATCTATTTCCGCGAGCCGTCGGTGAATCTGGGCGTCGGCGAGGCGCGCGGCCTGCCGCCCCATCTCACCGACCAGGCGTTCCTCGATTATTTCAAGCTCCCGGCCGGCGGTCGCGACGCCTACGCCATGACGAGCCTGGACTTCCAGAACCTCGCCAGGACCTACGGGCGCATGGGCGGCATGGACCGCATGGCGACCCTCATCAAGGCGATCCGCGCCGAGCGCGGCGACGACAAGGTGCTGCTGCTCGATGGCGGCGACGGCCTGCAGGGCTCCTGGACCTCGCTCAAGACCAAGGGCGACGACATGGTGAAGATGTTCTCCGCCCTGAAGCTCGACGCCATGGTCGGCCACTGGGAGTTCACCTACGGCGCCGACCGGGTCACCGAGATCAAGGAGAAGGCGCCGTTCGCCTTCCTGGCGCAGAACGTGCGCTCGGTGGAATGGCAGGAGCCGGTGTTCGAGGCGCGCAAGACCTTCGAGAAGGGCGGCGCCAAGGTCACGGTCATCGGCCAGGCCTTCCCGCGCACGCCGATCTCCAATCCGCGCTGGATGATCCCGGACTGGGAGTTCGGCATCCGCGAGGAGGAGATGCAGAAGCAGGTGGATGCCGCCCGCGCGGAGGGCGCCGACGTGGTGGCGGTGCTCTCCCACAACGGCTTCGACGTGGACCGCAAGATGGCGTCCCGCGTGAAGGGCATCGACGTCGTCTTCACCGGCCACACCCATGACGCCATGCCGGCGGCGGTGAAGGTGGGCCAGACCCTGCTGGTGGCCACCGGCTCCCACGGCAAGTTCCTCTCGCGCCTCGACCTCGACGTGAAGGACAAGAAGGTCACGGGCTTCCGCTTCCAGCTCATCCCGGTGTTCTCGGACGTGGTCGCGCCCGATCCGGAGATGGCGAAGCTCGTCGCCGACATCCGCGCGCCCTACGCCAAGGATCTCGACCGCGTGCTCGGGCAGGCGGGGAGCCTGCTCTACCGCCGGGGCAACTTCAACGGCACGCTGGACGACATGATCTGCGACGCCATGATGGCCGAGCGCGACGCGGAGATCGCGCTTTCGCCCGGCTTCCGCTGGGGCGCGAGCCTGCTGCCGGGCGACCCGATCACCTTCGATCAGGTCGCCAACGCCACCGCCATCACCTATCCCGCCTGCTACCGCATGACCATGACCGGCAAGCAGCTGAAGGACGTGCTGGAGGATGTGGCGGACAACATCTTCCACCCCGATCCCTATTTCCAGGGCGGCGGCGACATGGTTCGCGTGGGCGGCATGGGCTATTCCATCGACGTCGGCAAGGACATCGGCTCGCGCATCTCCGACATGGTGTTCCTGAAGACCGGCAAGGCGGTGGAGGCGGACAAGCCCTACACCGTCGCCGGCTGGGCGAGCGTGAATCAGAACGTGGAAGGGCCGCCGATCTGGGAGATCGTCGAGCGCTACGTTGCCGCCAAGAAGACCATCGACATCAAGCCCAATTCCTCCGTGAAGGTCAGCGGGGCGTGACGGTGCGGAAGAGCGCTTCGCTTTCCGTCGAACATATGCAAACTTGCGAATGAAAGAATATCTAAGGGAGGACGCCATGTCCCAGATCCAGGAACCCGGGAAGGGGCGAGGCGAGGAGAGTGGGAGCGCATCCCTCAGCCGCCGCCGCTTCCTTTCCGCCGCCGGCATCGGCGCCGGGGCGGCGGCTGTCGCGCCCTTGTCCGCGGTCGCGGCGCGCGCCGGCACGCCCGATCCCAACATCGTGCCTGTCCCCGAATGGACCAGGATGCTCGGCGCGGGGGTCAACAACCACCCCTACGGCGTGCCCTCCAAGTTCGAGAAGGACGTGGTGCGGCGCGAGGTGGAATGGCTCACCGCCAGCCGCGAGAGCTCGGTGAGCTTCACCCCGCTCTATGCGCTCGACGGCGTCATCACGCCCAACGGCCTGTGCTTCGTGCGCCACCACGGCGGCGAGGCGGAGATCGAGCCGGACAAGTACCGCTTCATGATCCACGGCCTCGTGGACAAGCCGCTGGTGTTCACCCTCGACGACATCAAGCGCATGCCGGGCCGGATGAACCGGGCCTACTTCCTGGAGTGCGCCGCCAATTCCGGCATGGAGTGGCGCGGCGCCCAGCTCAACGGCTGCCAGTTCACCCACGGCATGATCCACAACGTGTTCTACACCGGGGTGCCGCTGCGCGCGTTCCTGGACGCGGCGGGGGTGAAGCCGAGCGGCAAATGGGTGCTCGCCGAGGGGGCGGATGCCTCGGTGATGACGCGCTCGATCCCGCTCCACAAGGCGCTCGACGACTGTCTCGTCGCCTTCGCCATGAACGGCGAGGCGCTGCGGCCCGAGCAGGGCTATCCGGTGCGGCTCGTGGTGCCGGGCTGGGAAGGCAACATGTGGGTGAAGTGGCTGCGCCGGATCGAGGTGGGCGACCAGCCCTGGGCGCAGCGCGAGGAGACGTCCAAGTACACCGACCTGCTCGCTGACGGGCGCTCGCGCCGCTACACCTTCATCATGGACGCCAAGTCCGTGGTGACGAGCCCAAGCCCGCAGGCGCCGCTCAGGCACAAGGGGCCGAATGTCCTCTCCGGCATCGCCTGGTCCGGACGCGGCACCATCAAGCGGGTGGACGTCTCGCTCGACGGTGGGCGCAACTGGACCACCGCGCGCATCGAGGGGCCGGCCATGCCGATGGCGATGACGCGCTTCTATCTCGACTTCGACTGGGACGGGCGCGAGCTCATGGTGCAGTCCCGCGCCATGGACGAGACCGGCTACGTGCAGCCCACCAAGGCCGAGCTTCGCAAGGTGCGCGGCGAGAACTCGATCTACCACAACAACGGCATCCAGACCTGGCTGGTGCGCGGCAACGGGGAGACGGAAAATGTGGAAGTCGGCTGAGGCGCTTGTCGTCGCCATCGTCATGGCCGGCGGGCTCGCCCTCGCCGCGCTTCCCTCCCGCGCCGAGCTCGCGCCTGCCGGACAGAAAGGCGAGCCCGCGAAGAAGGGCGAGAAGGCGCAGGCCAAGCCTGAGAAGGGCAAGGCGCAGCAGGCGGTGAACGCGGCGGCCGCTTCCGCTGCCGGCGCCCCCCCGGCCAAGGTCGTCGCGCTCGGCCGGCCGGCGCTTCCCGAGGAGATCGCCGCCTGGGACATCGACGTGCGCCCGGACGGACTGGGCCTGCCCGAGGGCAAGGGCTCGGTGAAGGAGGGCGAGGAAGCCTTCCTCGAGCAGTGCGCGGTGTGCCACGGCGAGTTCGGCGAGGGTGCCGGCCGGTGGCCGGTGCTTGCGGGCGGCGCGGGAACGCTGAAGTCGGAGCGGCCCGAGAAGACCATCGGCTCGTTCTGGCCCGATGCCTCGACCGCCTTCGACTACATCCACCGGGCGATGCCGTTCGGCAACGGTCAGTCGCTCACCGCAGATCAGACCTACGCGATCGTGGCGTATCTTCTCAACCTGAATGATATTGTCAAAGATGATTTCGTGTTGTCGAAGGAAAATTTCACAAAGATTGTTCTTCCGAATCGGCCAAATTTCTTCGATGATGACCGCGAGATGGCGGAGAAGGTCTTCTGGAATCCTAATCCCTGCATGAAAAATTGTACTGGGGAAGTAAAGGTGATCAGCCACGCACGAATCCTGGACGTGACGCCGGACGGCGAGCAGAAGGGCAACCTGGAGTGACCCCGCGACCATCGCGGGCGCTCCTTGCCAGGGCGGTGCGTTCGCGCGCCGCCCTCTCGGCGTTTCTGGCGCCCCTCTTCATCGGCCCCGCGGACGCGAGCGCCTCCGGCGACCGCGAATACGGCGCCTATCTCGCCTCGCAGTGCGTCACCTGCCACCAGGCCTCCGGCGCCACGGTCGCCGGCGTGCCGGCGATCGTCGCCTGGCCGGAGGAGCAGTTCGTCGCGGTGCTCAACTCCTATCGCAAGAAGGAGCGGGACAACGAGGTGATGCGGACCATCGCCGCCACTCTCTCCGAGGAGGAGATGGCCGCGCTCGCGGCCTATTTCGCCAGCCTGAAGCCTGCGGGCGGGCACTGAAAGACCCCGCCCGCCGCTCCGCGCGGCCATAGGTGGGCCTGGCCTGTCGGGGGCGTCCCCGGCGCACCGCAACGAGGCGCCGCAAAGGTGCCCATATGGGAGGAGGAGACGATGTTCAACTTCGGCCGCCGGGCCTTTCTCGGCACCCTCGCGCTTGCCGGGGCGGCGCCCGTCGCCGCCTCCGCCGCGCAGAGCCTCAAGCTCACCGACATCAAGAAGGAGGCGGACAGCGCCTGCCTCTATCACTGCGACTTCGGCGATCCGCCGCGGTTCGTGCAGATGCTCACCAACATCTCCAACCACTATTCGGCCTATGGCGCGGACCCGTTCGCGCTCCAGCTCGCCGTGGTGGCGCACGGGCAGGGCGTGAAGTTCTTCCTGGAGAACCTCGACGGGACCACCTGGAAGGACGAGGTGATGGTGCCGGCCATCTTCGAGAAGGTGGATGGCGTCGCCAAGAACGGGCTCAAGATCTACCTCTGTTCCATCACCTTCGAGCGGCTGAAGCTCGACAAGGAGAAGGTGCGCAAGGTGCCCTACATCGCCTTCGTGCCGTCGGGCGTCGCCACCGTCGGCGCGCTTCAGAACAAGGGCTTCGCCTACATGAAGATCGGCTGACAGGCCGGCATAGGGAGGACTGGGACAATGACAACGATATCTCGGACAATGATATCTCGCAGGCACTTCGTCGCCGGCGCGGGCACGCTCGCCCTCGCCTCGACGCTCGGGGCTCCGGCCGTGCTCGGCCAGGCCAAGCCGCGCCTCGTGGTGGTGGGCGGCGGCCCGGGCGGCGCCACCGTGGCGCGCTACGTCGCCAAGGATTCCGGCGGCGCCGTGGACGTGACGCTGGTGGAGCCGGCGCCGAAGTTCGTCACCTGCTTCCACTCGAACCTCTATCTCGGCGGCTTCCGCTCCTTCGACAGCCTGGAGCACGGCTACGACAAGCTCGCCGCCCAGGGCGTGAAGATGGTGCGCCAGGCCGCCAAGTCCATCGACCGCGACAAGAAGGAGGTGGTGCTGGCGGACGGCTCGCGCCTGTCCTATGACCGCCTCGTGCTCGCGCCCGGCATCGACCTCAAGTACGATTCCGTGCCCGGCTGGTCGAAGGCGGCCGAGGAGGTCATGCCCCACGCCTGGAAGGCTGGGCCGCAGACCAAGCTCCTCAAGGCCAAGCTCGACGCGGTGCCGGATGGCGGCGTCATCGTCATGCTCGCCCCGCCCAACCCCTACCGCTGCCCGCCCGGGCCCTACGAGCGCGTCTCCATGATGGCGCACGTTCTCAAGGCGTCGGGGCGTGGCAAGGCGAAGATCATCGTCATCGACCCCAAGGAGAAGTTCTCCAAGATGGGCCTGTTCCAGGAGGGCTGGGAGCGCCACTATCCGGGCATGGTCGAGTGGCTCGCCCCCAGCATCAATGACGGCGTGAAGTCGGTGGACCCGAAGACCGGCACCGTCGTGACCGGCTTCGAGACCTACAAGAACGCCGCTTTGGTGAACGTCATCCCGGCGCAGATGGCCGGCGCCATCGCCCGCGACGCGGGGCTCGCCAATGCCTCCGGATTCTGCCCCATCGATCCGGAGACCATGGCCTCGCAGATGGACCCGAACATCTTCGTCGTCGGCGACGCCGCCATTCCCGGCGACATGCCGAAGTCGGCCTTCGCCGCCAACAGCCAGGCCAAGGTCGCGGCCATGGCGGCGCGCGCCGCGCTCACCGGCTCGAAGGCCTTCCCGGCGCGCTACGCCAACACCTGCTGGAGCCTCATCGACACCGACGACGCGGTGAAGGTGGGCGGGCGCTACGCCCCCGCCGAGGGCAAGATCAAGGAGGTGGAGGGCTTCGTCTCCAAGACCGGCGAGAGCGCCGAGCTGCGCAAGCAGACGGAGCAGGAGAACATGGGCTGGTATGCCGGCATCACCGCCGACATCTGGGGCTGAGGCGGGCGCCTCGGAATCATCCTGAAACGCGAGACGCCCGCCGGGAGACCGGCGGGCGTCTTCGCGTCAAGGGAGAAACGTCTCAGGTGCCCACATACTTGATGGTGCAGCCGTAGGGCCGGGTGACGGCGGTCTTCACCGGCTCGCCCTTCACCGCCGCCGCCATGGCGTCGCGCAGATAGGGCACCGCCTTCTCGATGTCGTCGGCGCGGGTGGAGGCGATGGAATCGATGCCGCCCATGTAGAGCAGCGTGCCGTCCTTGCCGATGACGTACATGTGCGGCGTCACCTGGGCGCCGTAGGCGCGGCCGATCTTGCCGTCCGGGTCCATCAGCACCGCCGCCGGCATCGCCTTGCGCGAGCCGGTGAGGCCGTTGGCGGTGGGGCCGTCCACCGCGCCCTGCTCGCCGGGGGCGGAGGAGATGATGGTGAGCCACACCACGCCCTCAGCCTTCGCCTCGGACTGCAGCTTCTGCATGTTGCCGGCGCCGTAGTGCTTGCGCACGAACGGGCACTCGTGGTTCGTCCATTCCAGCACCACCACCTTGCCCTTCAGCGCGGCGAGGCTCTGGGTCTTCCCGTTGCTGTCGACCGCGGTGAAGGCGGGCGCCGGCTGGCCGATCTGCGGCGCGGCCAAAGCCGGAGTGGCGGCGAGGAGCGCGGGGCCGGCGGCGAGGCTCGCGGCTCCCGCCATCAGGAAGGCGCGGCGGCCGAAGGTGGCCGGCCGGTCGGAAGAAGAGCGTGTCGTCATGCGTCGTCTCCGTTCGGGTCAGGGGGTGGCGCGCGCGAGCGCGTCGACGAGATAGGCTTCGGTCAGCACGGTGGAGAGCACCGCCGGATCGCCGCCGCCGGCGGGGTAGAGGGCGTAGAAGGGCAGGCCGTCGCGCCCGAAGGCGCGCAGGAATTGCGTGATCTCCGGGTCCTGGTTGGTCCAGTCGCCCTTAAGGTAGGTGACGCCCTTGTCCTTGAAGGCGGCCTTGGCGGCGGCGGTGGAGAGCGTGGTGCGCTCGTTGACGAGGCAGGTGATGCACCAGGCCGCCGTCATGTTCACGAACACCGGCTTGCCCTCGCGCCGGAGTGCGGCGAGCCGGGCGGCGGAGAAGGGCTCGTAGTCCGCCGACGCCTCGGGGGCGGCGGAAGGGGCGGCCACCGCCCGCAGCTGCGGCAGCAGCGCGATCGTCCCCGCCACCGCCGCGAGCGCCAGGGCGCGCGGCACGAGGCCCCGCCCGCGCCCATGCTGGGCGATGCCGTAGATCCAGGCGGCGAGCGCCACCAGCAGCGCGCCGGCGAGCGCCACCATCACCCCGAGCTCGCCCGCCTGCCGCGCCAGCACCCAGGCCAGCCAGGCGGCGGAGGCATACATGGGGAAGGCGAGCGCCTGCTTGAGCCGCACCATCCACGGCCCTGGCCGCGGCAGAAGCCGCGCCAGACGCGGCACGAAGGCGATCAGCGCATAAGGTGCGGCAAGGCCGAGGCCCAGCGCCAGGAACACCGCCAGCGCCACCGGCCAGGAGGCGGCGAGCGCCGCCCCGAGCGCCGCGCCCATGAACGGAGCGGTGCAGGGCGTCGCCACCACCACCGCCAGGAGGCCGGTGAAGAAGCTGCCCTTGTGGCTCGGCGCATGGGCGAGGCGATGGCCCACGCCCGTGACCGAGGTGCCGATCTCGTAGACGCCCGAAAGATTGAGGCCGATGGCGAGCATCAGCCACGCCATGAGGGCGACGAAGACCGGCGACTGGAACTGGAAGCCCCAGCCCACCGCCCCTCCCGCCGCGCGCACGGCGAGCAGCGTGCCGGCGAGCGCGAGGAAGGCCGCGAGCACGCCGATCGTGTAGAACACGCCGGAGAGCCGCACCTCCCGCGCCTCGCGCCCCGCAAGGCGCGCAAGCGCCGTGGCCTTGATGGCGAGCACCGGGAACACGCAAGGCATGAGGTTGAGGATCAGCCCGCCGAGGAAGGCGAACAGGATTGCCTGGCCGAGCGGCAGGCGCTCCGCCGCCGCGCCGGCCGGGTCGGCGGAGGCCGCCGCAGCCCCGGCCGATGTCGGCGCAGGCGAGGGGGCGATCTCGATCCAGCGCGTGGCGCCGGCCGGATCGCTGACGGCGAGAAGCCCGCCATTGGCCGCCGCCGGATCGAACGACAGGGCTTTCTCGGCGACGAGGGTGAGCCGGCCGGGCGCCACCTCCAGCGCCTGCGGGGCGGCATGGGTGATCACGCCCCAGTCCTGCGGGTAGAAGAAGGCGCGCGCGATCCGGTCCGGCGCGATGCCGTCGCCCTCGACGGTGAGCACCACGTTCCCGCCCTCGGCGCCGAGCCGCGCCCGCCAGTCGAGAGGGACCGGGCGGCGGGCGTCCGTCGCGGCGAAGGCCGAGGCGATGTCGGGCGCGGGTGGTGCCGCCTGCGCCGCCACCGGCAGAGCGAGGGTGAAGCGTCCCTCCTCGGGAATGCATTCCTTCTCGCACACCAGCCATCTCGCCTCGGCCGACACGGTGAAGGTCTCGCCCGGCTTGAGGGCGGCGGGCACCGTCACGGCGATGGGAAAGACCACCTCGCGCGCATAGCCGAAGCTCGTCGCCGGGCCGACGGCGAAGCGGTCGGGGCCGGGCCAAACGATCTCCCCGGCGCGCGCGCCCTCGGGCAGCGCGAGGGCGATCTCCGGCGGCGTGCCGGCATCGCCGGGATTCTTCCAATAGGTGTGCCAGCCGGGCGCGAGCTTCTGGCGCAGGCCAATTCGCAGCTCCTGGCCAGGCACGGCGCCGGCGGCATCGGCGATCAGCGTGACGCTGGCGCGGGGGCTGGTGACGGCGACGCTCTCCTGCGCGCCCGCCGGCGCGGCGATGAACGCCTGGGCCGCCGCGAGGGCGAGGGCGAGCCACGCGCCGCCGCGCGCACGTCCGCGCCAGCCGCCTTCATGCTTGTGTCGTCTCCTGTCGCGCCGCATGCCGCCTCCTCGGAGATGCCGTCCGCAGACGGCTCGAATGCGCGTTCGCCGATGCCGGGCGACCATACGTAAAGCCGGCCCCGGCCGCAGCGCACAATCGCGGCGGCTGATGGGTGCGAGGTGCGGCGGCGGGTGTGGAGGCGGCGGTGTTTTCTTTTGCCGATCAAGGGTTCGGCGCGCGGCCCGCCATCCGGCGCCCGGGATGCACAATGGCGTGAGTGCAAGGAGGTTCGCCGTCGCGGCCGTCGCCGGTCAGCTCCGGGCGGTCTTGCGCGCGCCCGTGGCGCGGGGCTTCTTCGCCGCCTCGGCGACCAGGGTGAGGGCGGGTGCCTTCGCGGGCTTCCCGGCCGGCGCTTTGGCGGCAGGCTTGCGCGGCATCGGCGCGGGCGCCTCGTGCTCGTCATCCGCCGCCAATGCGTCCTCGGCCGCCACGGGCGCCACCTTCGAGGTGCCCATCATGGCGGAGATGGAAGCTCCGGCGGTGATCATGATCTGCTTGAACTCGTCGAGGCGCGGGTCCATGCGCACGCTCGGCCCGGTGACGGACAGCGAGTAGTGGACCTCGTCCTTGATGTCGAAGATCGGCACCGAGATGGCGGTCACGCCGGGAATGCGCTGGCCCGTGGTGCAGGAATAGCCGAGGCGCCGGATCTCGGCGAGCGCCGCCTTCAGGTCCTTGACGTCCACCTTCTCCTTGGCCTGGGCGTAGGCGATGATGGCGTCGATCTCGGTCTCGCCGGCATAGGCGAGCAGCAGGCGGGCGGTCGCCCCGTGGAGCAGGCTCACATGCTCGCCCGGCCGCACGATGGTCATCAGCGGCGAGGGGGTATCCACCACGTCGACGCAGATGCGCTCGACGCCCGAGCGGATGTTCAGCGTCACTGTCTCGCCCGTGAGGCGGCAGACTTCGGCCATGGTGGGCCGTGCGGCCTCACGGATGCCGAGCGTGCTCTTCACCAAGCCGGCAAGGCGCAGGATCTTGAGCGAGAGGCAGTAGCGCTGGTTTTCGAGCCGCACCAGGAAGCCGCCGCGCACCAGCGTGTTCACGAGCCGGAACGTGGTGGCCTTGGGCATGCCGATGCGCTCGCCGATCTCCTGCAAGGAGAGGCTCTGATGCTGGGCGTCGAACGCATCGAAGATGGCCAGCGCCCGTCCTACCGCTCGGATCATGTGGTTCCCCTGCCGTCCTGTCCCGCCGTCCCGCCCCGCCGCCTACTCCGCAGCCACCTGCCGCGCCTCCGGCCTCAGTGCGTTGAGCCCGGTCAGCTCGCGCCCGACGATGAGGGTGAGGATCTCGTTGGTCCCGTCGGGGATCGGCAGCATGCGCACGTCGCGGTAGAGGCGCTCCAGCCCCGTCTCCTCCGCGACACCCATGGCACCGTGCACCTGCATGGCCAGAGAAATCGCTTCTGCGCAAGCCGTCGTGGCGTACCTTTTCGCCATGGCGGAGGCGCCGTCGGCCTGCGCGCCGTCGTCAATGAGTGCCAACGCACGATAGCAAAGGAGGCGGCTCGTTGTCACAGCGGTTGCAATGTCGGCGAGCCGCCCCTGCACCAGCTGCTTGCGCCCGATGGCCTCGCCGAACTGGCTCCGCACGCCGGCATAGGCCACCGCGAGGTCGAGCGCCTTCTGCGCCATGTGCACGGCGCTCAGCCCGAGCAGCGGGCGGTTGCCCACCCAGGTGCCCTGGAGGATGCGCGCCGCGTCGCCGCCGGCGCCGAGCACGTTGCGCTTCGGCACCCGGCAGCCGGCGAGCGACACCTCGGAGAGGTGGCCCTGCTTGAACCCCAGCACCGGGATCTCGCGCGCCTCGTAGGGGGAGACATCGCGCTCGATCAGCACGCGCCGCATCACGCCGGCGCCGCTGGCCGTGCGCCCATCGATGCAGGTGGCGATCATCAGGTCGCTGATGGTGCCATTGGTGATCCACATCTTGGTGCCGGACACCACGTAGCCGTCGCCGTCCGGCGTGAGGCGGGTGGCGATGCCGCGCGGGTCGGAGCCGGTGTTCGGCTCGGTGGAGCCGGTGCAGCCGATCTTGCGGCCGGCGATCAGCTCCGGCAGCAGGTGCTCGGCATGCTCGGCGCCGCCCTCGGCATGGAGGCGCGCGATGGTGCATTCGTGCGAGATGAGCGAGATGGCGATCGTCGGCGGCAGCTGCTCGAAGCACAGCCCGTAGTCCAGCATGGCCATCTCGCCGCCGCCGGCGGCGGCCGGCAGGCGCGGCGCGGTGAGGCCCATGCGGGCGAGCGCGGCGAAAATCTCCAGCATCACCGCCTTGGACAGCGGCTTGTCCGGGTGGTTGGCGGCGAGCCTGGGCTCGATCTCGGCGCGCACCATGCGGCGCACCTGGTCCTGGAGCAGCTCCTGCTCCTCGCTTAGCTTGAAGTCCATGGTCCGATGATCCTTGAACGCTTCATCCCGTACGTGTTGTTGTGGATGCTCACGGCATCACGAAGCCGCCGTTCACGCTCAGCACCTGGCCGGTGATCCAGCCGGCCTCGCCGCTGGCGAGGAAGGCGATGGCGGCGCCGATGTCCTCCGGCTCGCCGATCCGGCCGGTGGGATAGAGCTTGAGCACGCTCTTCTGCCGGCGGGCGTATTTCTCCTCGCCCATCTGCTCCAGCATCTGCGCCTCGCGCGCCTGGCGCAGCGGCGTGTTGGTGGCACCGGGAGAGACCACGTTGAGGGTCACGCCCTTGCCGCCCACCTCCTGCGCCACCGACTTCACCAGCGCGATCACCCCCGCCTTCGCCGCCGCGTAGTAGGACAGGCGCGCCTGGCCGATCCGGGCCGAATCGGAGGCGAGGCACACCACGCGGCCGTAGCCGCGCGCCACCATTCCCGGCAGCACGGCGTGGAGGCCGAGCATCGGCCCGTCGAGGCATACGCCCAGCATCCGCTTCCAGTCCGCTGGGGTCGATTCGAGGAACAGCTTGTCGTCCAGCACCGCGGCGCTGTTGACGAAGATGGAGAGCGGGCCGAGCGCGCCTTCCGCCGTCGCCACCATGGCGGCGACGTCGTCCGCCTTGGTGATGTCGCAGCCGATGCCGATGGCGCCGGGCAGCTTGGCGGCTGCGGCCTCGGCCGCCTTGGCGTCGATGTCGGCGAGCGCGAGGCGCCCGCCCTCCGACGCGATGCGCTCCGCAGCCGCGAAGCCGATGCCGCGCGCGCCGCCGGTGACGAGCGCGACGCGATCCTTGAAGCGTTGCGTCGCCATCAGATCGCCTTCCGGAAGCGGCGAAAGTTGGCCGGGCGCTTCTCCAGGAAGGCGGTGATGCCTTCGAGATTCTCCTCGTTGCCGTAGATCGAGGCGAGCATCTCCGCGCTGGGGAAGAAGGCGGAATAGAAGTCGCGGTCCGAGCCCGCGTTGAGCGCCAGCTTGGCGATGCGGATGCTCTGCGGGCTCTTGTCGAGGATGTCGGAGCAAAGGGCGTCCACCGTGGCGTCGAGCGCATCGGCGGGCACCACCTGGTTGATGAGGCCCATGGCGAGGGCTTCCTGCGCCGAATAGAGGCGGCAGGTGAACACCATCTCGCGCGCCTTGCGCTCGCCCACATAGCGCGCCAGCAGCTGGCAGGCGCCCCAGATCGGGATCGAGCCGACGCGCGGGCCGGTCTGGCCGAACTTGGCCTCCTCGCTCGCCACCGTCATGTCGCAGAACAGGTTGATCTCGTTGCCGCCGCCGACGCAGAAGCCGCGCACCTTGGCGATGATGGGCTTGTCCATCATGCGCATCACGGTGGAGAGGTTGAACAGGCGGCGCATGTGCTTGCGCCCCACGGGCGGCACGCGCTTCGACTGGTCGCGGATGTCGCCGCCGGCGCAGAACGCCTTCTCGCCCGCCCCCGAGAGCACCACCACGCCCACTTCCGGATCGTCGGCGGCGCGCGCCATGGCGTCGGTCAGCTCCTCGTAGGTGCGCGGGCGCACCGCGTTGCGGACCTCGGCGCGATTGATGGTGATGCGGGCGATCCCGCCTTCCTGCTCATACAGAACGTCCTCGTAGGGCACGTGTTTCTCCCGGTCTGTTTTGATCTTCAGATTCCACTAGACGGATCGAGTTTCAAAAATCTATACTCCCCGACATGCCGACGAGCAACCGAAGATCGGCGTTTAGGGAGAACCGCATGCATCGTCTGTCCTCGGGCGGAATACTGCCCATCCTGGCACTGGCGACCACGCTCGCCGCCACCCCCGCGCTCGCGCAGGAAACCATCAAGATCGGCGTGCCGATGGAGCTCAGCGGGCGCTTCGTCGCCTATGGCTCCTCCGGCAAGCGCGGCGTCGAGTTCGCCACCGAGGTCTATGGCGGCAAGGTCGCCGGCAAGAAGATCGAGCTCCTGGTGCGCGACATCCAGTCGGAGTCGCAGGCCACCATCTCGGTGTTCAACGAGCTGGTGAGCAAGGAGAAGGTGAACTACATCATCGGCCCGATCGGCTCGCCGACGGTGGCCGCGGCCATTCCCGCCTGGCGCCAGGGCAAGCCGATCTGGCTCGTGCCCGGCTCATCGAGCACCAAGCTGGAAGAAGAGGTGGGCGGGGATCCGGAGTTCTTCCACACCTTCCCCTATGCCTACAATTATCACGAGAGCATTTCCGCCGCGCTGAAGAATCAGCTGCCCGCCGGGCAGAAGGTGGCGATGATCTATACCGACGACAATTACGGGCGCACGCACCAGCCCTACGCCAAGAAGTACCTCACCGACGCCGGCTTCGAGATCGTGCTCGAGGAGATCGTGCGCACCAACGCGGCGGACATGAACCCGCTGCTCACCAAGATCGCCCGCGCCAAGCCCGACGTGCTGCTCGGCCTGGTGCAGACCACCGACGCCGTCACCCTCGCCAAGCAGATCTATACCCGCAAGCTGCCGGTGCCCTACCTGATCGGCACCGCGGCGACCCAGCTCGACGAGTGGCAGAAGGCGGTCGGCCCGGCCCAGGAGGGATGGGTGGGCGTGACCACCTACCTGCCGGGCCTCAATCGCCCGGGCAACAAGGAATTCCCCAAGCTGTTCCCGCCGAGCAGCGAATGGGAGGCCATGTTCGTGAAGAAGTACGGCCAGGAGCCCGACTTCGAGGATGCCGGCTGCTACGTCTCGGCCATGCTGCTGTTCCTCGCCATCGAGCGCGCCGGCGGCGACGACAAGGAGAAGGTGGCGGCCGAGCTGCGCAAGATGGACATCCCGAACACCTTGCTCGGCCGCGCCAAGTTCGTCTCCACCCCGAGCGGCACCAAGCAGCAGGCCTTCACCGATATGGTCGTGTTCCAGCGCGAGAACGGCAAGAACGTGATGCTGTTCCCGCCCGGTCCCGAGACCAAGAAGATCAAGGCTGTGAGCTACTGAGAGCAGTTCCGGCGGCCGGGGTCACCGCGCCCCGGCCGCCGCGAGCGGAGGCCGGCTGATGGATTTCATTCCCCAACTGATCGTCGATGCGCTGCTGCTCGGCGGCATCTACACGCTGATGGTGATCGGCCTTGCCCTGAGCTTCGGGGTCACGCGGGTCATCAACTTCGCGCACGGCGAGGCCGTGATGCTCGGCGCCTACGGCGCATTCACGGTGTTCGTCGCCATGGGCGTCGATCCGCTGATCGCCATGCCGGTGCTCATGGTGGCGGGCTGCGTGCTCGGGATGGTGCTGTTCAAGGTCGCCATCGCCCCGGTGCTCAAGGCGCCGCACGTCAACCAGATCCTGCTCACCTTCGGCATCGGCCTGGTGCTTCAGAATCTCGCGCTCGTCATCTGGAGCCCCGACGAGCGCTCGGTGGTGCCGCCTTATGCCTATTCCTCGTTCGAGTTCGGCGAGGTGGTGGTCTCCGGCGGCCGGCTCATCGGCTTCGGCATCGCGCTGGTCCTGGTGCTGGCGCTGTTCTTCTGGCTCAAGCGCACCGAGTTCGGCCGCGCCACCCGGGCGCTGGCGGAGCAGCACGACGCCGCCGTGCTCATGGGCATCAACGTCAACCAGATGTACGCGCTCGCCTTCGGGCTCTCGGTGGCGCTCGGTGTCGCCACCGGCGTGATCCTGAGCTTCCTCGGCGCCATCACCCCGTTCATGGGCTTCCACATCCTGGTGAAGGGCTTCGCCATCATCGTCCTCGGCGGCCTCGGCAGCATCATCGGCGCGGTGATGGGCGCGTTCCTGCTCGCCTTCGCCGAGACCGCGGTCAGCTACTACGTGCCCAACGGCACCGGCTGGGCCGAGGCCGTGGCCTTTCTCACCCTCTTCCTCGTCCTGGTGCTGCGCCCGCGCGGCATTATCGGCCAAGCCGTGGCGGACTGAAGCATGACCCGATCCCCCTATTTCATGGTCGGCCTGGGCGTGGCGTCAGCCGCCTTCCTCGTCGCCTCCACCTTCTTCGACGCGCCGCAGCTCAACGACTGGCTGTTCCGCATCTCGACCCTGGTGATCCTGGCGACGAGCTGGAACCTCATGGCCAATGCGGGTCTGGTCTCGCTCGGCCATTCCGCCTTCTGGGGCGTGGGCAGCTACACCGCGGTGCTGGCGGCCAACGCCTTCGGCGGCTCGGTGCTACTGACCTTCACTTTGGCGCTCGCCATGGGCGCCGCCATGGGGGCGATGCTCGCCCTCGTGACCGGCACGCTGAAGGGCATCTTCTTCGCCATCGTCACGCTGGCGCTGTCGGAAGGGCTGCGCATCTGCGCGCTGATGGTGCCGGAGGTGACGGGCGGGGCGGTGGGCCTGTTCCTGAAGCAGGACCTGCGCCCGAGCCAGCACGCGCTCTACCTGTTCGGCGCGCTGGCGGCGGTCGCGAGCGTGGTGGTGGCGGCGGTGATCGCCGGCTCCAAGCTCCAGTTCGCCTCGCGGGCCATGCGCGACAACGAGGCGGCGGCGCAGATGCTCGGCATCGCCCCGCGCCGCCAGCGCCTGATCGTGGTCGCGATCTCCGGCGCCATGGCCTCCGGCGCGGGCGCCATCAACGCCTGGTACGGCGGCTATCTCGACCCGGATGTCGCCTTCACCCTGCACAACACCATCCTGTCCCAGATCGCGCCCATCCTCGGTGGCATCCATACCATCGCCGGGCCGGTGATTGGCGCGGTGGCGATCGTTGCGCTGTCCGAGGGCACGCGCATCTGGCTCGGCACCATGGAGGGCGTGAGCCAGCTCACCTTCGGCCTGATCCTGGTGGTGTGCATCCTGTTCCTGCCCAAGGGGTTGGTCGGCCTGATCCATGGCGGCCCGAGCCGGCGCAAGCCGACGCCCGCGCCGCGCCTTCCCCTCGCCTCCACCCAGGGAGCCAAGCCATGAGCGCCCTTCTCGAGGTCAGCGGCCTGCACGCGGGCTACGGCGATAGCGAGGTGCTCCAGGGGCTCGACTTCGAGCTCGGAAAGGGCGAGGTGGTCTGCCTGCTCGGCGCCAACGGCGTCGGCAAGACCACCACCATGGGCGTGCTCTCCGGCCTCGTGCCGGCGAGCGAGGGGCGGGTGCGCTATGACGGCGTCGACCTGCTGGCGATGCCCTCCCACGAGCGCGTGAAGTCGGGCCTCGCGCTGTCGCCCGAGGGGCGCAAGGTATTTCCCAATCTGACGGTCGAGGAGAACCTCTATCTCGGCTCGTTCAACCGCAACGCCCGCGCCCACCGCATGCGCAAGCTCGACGAGGTCTATGCGCTGTTCCCGCGCCTCGCGGAACGGCGGATGCAGAGCTCGGGCCTCATGTCCGGCGGCGAGCAGCAGATGCTCGCGCTGGGCCGGGCGCTGATGTCGAACCCGCGCGTGCTGCTGCTGGACGAGCCGTCGCTCGGCCTCGCGCCGCTGGTGGTGCAGGCGGTGTTCGCGGCGATCCGCGCCATCGCCGCCACCAACATCTCCATCCTGCTGGTGGAGCAGAACACCCACGCGGCACTGTCCGTCGCCTCGCGCGGCTACGTGATGGCGGGCGGGCGCATCGTCCATGCGGGCGACGCCGCCACGCTGCGCGAGGCGCCGGAGCTGCGCGACGCGTTCATCGGCGGCAATGCCGCCCGCAATCCTTCCGCCCGCAACGGGGAGGCTCTCCATGCTTGAGGTGCGCGATCTCTCGAAGGCGTTCGGCGGCCTGAAGGCGGTGAGCGACGTCAGCCTCAGCGTCGGCCAGGGCGAGTTCGTGGGCGTGATCGGTCCCAACGGCGCCGGCAAGACCACGCTCATGAACCTCATCACCGGCTACATGCGCCCCACCTCCGGCGACGTGCTGTTCGAGGGACGATCCATCGTCGGCCTGCCGCCCTACAAGATCTCCCACCGCGGCGTCGGGCGCACCTTCCAGGTGGTGCGTCCGTTCGCCGAGATGTCGGTGGAGGACAACGTGATGACCGGCGCGCTGTTCTCGGGCGCGCGCACCAACAGCCTTTCGGTCGCCCGCAAGGCGGCGGAGATGCCCATGGAGCTGACCGGCCTCATCGCCAAGCGCCATGTGGCCGCCGGCGCGCTCACGCTGGGGGAGAAGAAGAAGCTGGAACTGGCCCGCACCCTCGCCACCAACCCCCGCCTGCTGCTGCTGGACGAGGTGATGGGCGGGGTGACGCGCGGCGAGGTGGGCGACCTCATGGAGGTGCTGCGCCGCATCCATGCCGCCGGGGTGACGATCATCATGATCGAGCATCTGGTCGAAGTCATCATGGAGCTGAGCCAGCGCGTGATGGTTCTCAATTTCGGGCAGAAGCTGTTCGAGGGCGCGCCGAACGAGGTGGTCGAGCATCCGGCGGTGATCGAATCCTATCTCGGCAAGCCCCTGGAGGCGGACGCCGCATGAACGCCTCGCTGCGATCGCCCGCATCCCCGGCGCCGGCCATCGTCGGCACGCTGGCGGTGCGCCGCTTCGGCGCCGGCCGGCCGCTGGTGCTGCTGCATGGCGGCTCGGGCTCCTTTACCCATTGGGCCGCCAATATCGACCGGCTGGCGCGGCGCTTCGAGGTGGTGGCGCTCGACCTGCCCGGCTACGGCGACGCTCCGCGCCCGGCCGGGCGCGATCCGGAGGCCTATGTCGCCGCCCTCGCGGACGATCTCGCCGCCGCCTTGGCGGACGAGGGTCCGTTCGGTCTCGTCGGCTTCAGCTTCGGCGGCACGCTGGCGGCGGCGCTCGCCGGGCGCCTGCCGGCTGGCAAGTTGACGGCGCTGACGCTGCTCGGGCCGGGCGGATTCGGCGTGCCTGAGGGCCGCCGGCTCCCCGTGGTGCCGACCCCGAGCGCGGCGCAGGACCCCGAAGGCCACCGCGCCGCCGTCGCCCAGAATCTCGGCGCCTTCATGATGTCGCGCGTCCCGCCCGCCGCCGATCCCGTGGTGGATCTCCATAGCGCCAACATCGCCCGCCAGCGCTTCGACAGCCGCGTCATCAGCCTCGCCGACCGCCTGGTGGGCGATCTCGCCCGGGTCGAGTGCCCCCTCCAGGTCATCTGGGGTACGAAGGACCAGCTCTGCGTGCCCTCGGTGGCGCATCGCGCCGGCCTCGTGCGCGCCGTGCGGCCCAACGCCGAAATCCACCTGGTGCCGGGCGCCGGCCACTGGGTGCAGTACGAGGCGCCGGACGCGGTCTGCGCGCTGATCGAGACGTTTCACGACCAGGCTTTTTCCAACCAGGTGCCTTCATGACCAGCTACGAGACCATCCGCGTGGAGCGCCGGGGGCCGGCGCTGATCTTCCACCTCTCCCGCCCCGAGCGGCGCAACGCCGTCAGCCTCAAGATGATGGCCGAGATCATCGCCGCCACCGAGGCGGCCGAGGACGACGCCGAGGGCCGCGTCATCATCCTCTATGGCGGGGCGGACTATTTCTCCGCCGGTGCCGACCTCACCGAGGCGGTGAAGATCAAGACCGCCACCGACGGCACCCGCTACTTCAAGCAGTGGCACGCGCTCAACGCGGCGCTGGAGAATTCCTCGAAGCCGGTGATCGCCGCCATCGAGGGCTTCTGCATGACCGGCGGGCTGGAGCTGGCGCTCGCCGCCGACCTCAGGGTGGCCGCGGAAGGGTCGAGCTTCGCCATCACCAGCGCCCGCATCGGCACCGTGGCGGGGGCCGGGGGCACCCAGCGCCTGCCGCGCGTGGTGGGCGTCCCCAACGCGCTGGACATGCTGTTCGCCGCCGAGCCCATCGACGCCGCGGAGGCGCTGCGCATCGGCCTCGTCAACCGCGTCGCGGCGCGCGGCGCCGCCCTCGACACCGCGCTGGAGATGGCGGCGCTCTACGCCACCCGCGCGCCCCTCAGCCTGGCCTTCGTGAAGCGGGCGGTGCATCGCGGCATGCAGATGGACCTCGCCTCCTCGATCGAGTTCGAGACCTTCCTCGTCACCACCGTCTACGGCACCCGCGACAAGCAGGAGGGCATCACCGCCTTCCTGGAGAAGCGGCCCGCCACCTTCACGGGAGCCTGACGCCGATGGCCGAGGTGCTCCCCCTTTCCGGGATCAAGGTGGCGGACTTCAGCCGCCTGCTGCCCGGCCCCTGGTGCGCGCAGATGCTCGCCGACCTCGGCGCCGAGGTGGTGAAAGTCGAGCGGCCGGACGGCGACCCGAGCCGCCACAACGCCCCGCTCTATGAAAACGAGAGCGTCTATTTCTGCTCCGTCAACGGCGGCAAGAGCTCGCTGGCGGTCGACCTTTCCGCCCCCAAGGGCAGGGCGGCGGCGCACCGCCTCATCGCGGAAGCGGACGTGCTGGTGGAAAGCTTCGGCCGCGGCGGCGCCGAGAAGCTCGACGTGCACTACGAGCGCGCCCGCGCGCTCAACCCGCGGCTCATCTATTGCAGCATCACCGGCTTCGGCCACGACGGCGCGCTCTCGGGCATCGCCGGGCACGACCTCGCGATCCAGGCGAGCACCGGCCTGCTCGCCAACACGGCCGACACCGCGCCCTATTTCCAGGCCGGCGACTATTCCGCCGGGGCGATGGCGGTGATCGCCATCCTCGCCGCCCTGCGCAACCGCGACCGGGACGGCAAGGGCGCGTTCCTCGACGTCGCCATGTACGACGCGCTGATGGGCATGGGGAACATCGCCCTCGCCAGCGCGCTCGGCCGGCGCGCGGGCGGCACCGGAACCCCGGCCATGGAGGTGTTCGGCGGCAGCCCCCGCTACACCACCTATCCGACGCGGGACGGCAAGCGGGTCGCGGTCTGCCTGCTGGAGGCGAAGATCTGGCGGCGCTTCTGCGCGGTGATCGGCCGGCACGATCTTGCCTTCGCCGACGAGACGCCGGTGGACCGGCTCTCCAGCCACGGCCCGCGCGCCGAGCTGTTCCGCGCCGCCATCACCGAGTTCTGCCTCGCCCACGACCGCGACGAGATCGGCGCTTTGATGGTCGCCCATGCGCTGCCGGTGATGCCGGTGCTCACTCCCGACGAGGCGGTGGCGAGCCCCCATGCGGCCAGCCGCGGCGTGGTGGAAGAGGTGGAGCATCCCACCGAGGGCACCACCTACACGCTTCGCAGCGGCCTGAAGGCGGCGGGCCTCGTGCGCGATGCCCGCCGCCCCGCCCCGACCATCGGCGACGCCGAGCGCGCGCCGCCCGACACACGCATCCGCGCCAGCCGCGCGGTCTAGGACACGGCCATGGATTTCAGCCTCACCGAGGAACAGACCCTCTTCCGCGACGCCGTCCGCTCCTTCGCCGAGCGGCACCTTGCGGCCGGCGCCCTGGCGCGCGCCCATGCCAACGCCTATCCCTGGGACGTGGCGGAGATGATGGCGGAGCAGGGCCTCATCGGCATCACCGCCAGCGAGGAGAATGGCGGCATTGGCGGCACGCTGATGGATGCGGTGATCGCCATCCAGGAGGTGGCGCGCTCCTGCCCGCGCTCCGCCGACGTGGTGCAGGCCGGCAATTTCGGCGCCATCCGCGTGCTCGCCCAGTATGCGAGCCCCGAGCAGCGCGAGCGCTACCTGAAACCCCTGTTCGCGGGCAAGGGCCTGATCTCGGTGGCCATGACCGAGCCCGGCGCCGGTTCCGCCGTCACCGAGCTCCAGGCCTCGGTGAAGCCGGACGGCAAGGGCTTCCGCCTCAACGGCTCGAAGATTTTCACTACCCACGGCACCCACGCCACCGTGTTCCTGGTCTATGTCCGCTTCGGGCCGGGCACCGGCAATATCGGCTCGGTGCTGGTGGAGCGCGGCATGGAGGGCTTCACCTTCGGCGGCCAGGTGCCGTTCCTCTCCGGCGAGGAATGGAACCCGCTGTTCTTCGACAACGTCTACATCCCGCCGGAAAACGTGCTGCT
Organism: Xanthobacter pseudotagetidis; assembly: GCF_043194795.2. Classification (NCBI taxonomy): domain Bacteria; kingdom Pseudomonadati; phylum Pseudomonadota; class Alphaproteobacteria; order Hyphomicrobiales; family Xanthobacteraceae; genus Xanthobacter; species Xanthobacter pseudotagetidis. The sequence goes on from NZ_CM195534.1 coordinate 1,790,454, forward strand.
CGGACCGGGCGGCTTCAAGAAGCAGATTTCCGGCTTCAACGTGGAGCGCATCGGCAATTCCTCGCGCGCCCTCGCGCTCGGCCGCTACGCCTACGAGACCGCGCGCGAGCATGCGCTCACACGGCGGCAGTTCGGCCGCGCGCTGGCCGAGTTCCAGGGCCTGCAGTGGAAGTTCGCGGAGATGAAGATCCAGCTCGACGCGGCGCAGCTGCTGCTCTACCGCGCCGCCGCCAGCGCCGACCGGGGCTTCCCCTCGGCGGAGGAGACGGCGATCGCCAAGGTCGCCTGCAACCGCGCCGGGTTCAACGTGGCGAACGAGGCCATGCAGGTGATGGGCGGCGCCGGCTACAGCCAGGATTCTCTGGTGGAATACTGCTTCCGCCGCACCCGTGGCTGGATGATCGCCGGCGGCGCCATCGAGATTCTCCTGAACCGCATCGCCGAGCACGTGTTCGACCGCACCTTCCCGCAGCGGGCCGAGACGCGCGCGAAGGAAACCGCATGAGCGCCGCGCCCTCCATCGCCGACGCCCTGTTCCGCCCGCGCAGCATCGCGTTGGTGGGCGCCTCGGGCGACCAGAACAAGCACGCCTCGCTGCCGCACCAGTATCTGCGGCGCCACGGCTATGGCGGCGAGATATTCCCCATCAACGCCTATCGCGACAGCGTGTTCGGCGAGCGCGCCTTCGCCCGCATCGACGACATTGGTCGGCCGGTGGACCACGCCTTCATCATGCTGCCGACGGACGCGGTGAAGGATGCGGTGTCCGACTGCTGCCGGGCCGGCGTGCGCTGCGCCACCATCCTCAGCAACGGCTTCGCCGAGAGCGGCGACAGCGGCCGCCGCCGCCAGAACGAACTGGTGGAGATGGCGCGCGACGCCGGCCTGCGCCTGCTCGGCCCCAACAGCCTCGGCGTCATCAACCTGCCGGAGCACGTCGCGCTCTCGGCCAACGAGATCCTGTCGCTGCCGGAGCTTCGGCCCGGCCGCTACAGCCTTGTCTCCCAGAGCGGCAGCCTGATCGGCGCCGTGCTCTCGCGGGGCATCGAGCGCGGCATCGGCTTCTCCAAGATGATCTCGGTGGGCAACGAGGCCGACCTCGGCGTCGCCGAGACCGGCGACCTGCTGGTGGACGATCCCGGCACCGACGCCATCCTCCTGTTCCTGGAGACCGTGCGCAATCCCGACGCCCTGGCCGCCATGGCGCGGCGGGCGTTCGCCGCCGGCAAGCCGGTGATCGCCTTCCGCGTCGGCCGCTCGGAGGTGGGCGAGACGCTCGCCGCCTCCCACACCGGCGCGCTGGTGGGCAGCGGGGCCGCCGTCGACGCCTTCCTCGCCGACATCGGCGTGGTGCGCGTGGAGACCATGGATTCCTTCCTTGAGGTCGCGCCGCTGGTGAAGGGCCACCGGCCGGCGCCGGGGCGGCGCGTCTCGGTGGTCACCACCACGGGCGGCGGCGGCACGCTGGTGGTGGACGCGCTCTCGCGCCACGGCATCACCATCGTCCCGCCGTCGCAGGCGTGCGTCGACAGTCTCGCCGGGCAGGGCATCGCCATCGAGCGCGCGCCGCTCATCGACCTGACGCTCGCCGGCACCAACGCCAAGACCTACGGCCCGGTGCTGAGCGCGCTGATGGCGTCGCAGGACTGCGACCTCGTGGTGTCGGTGGTGGGCTCGTCCTCCCAGTTCCGTCCCGACCGCGCGGTGCTGCCCATCGTCTCGGCGACCCGCGACAATCCCGACAAGCCGGTGGCAGCGTTCCTCACGCCGCACGCGGCCACCTCGCTGAGCCTGCTGGCGGAGGCAGGCGTCGCCGCCTTCCGCACGCCGGAATCCTGCGCAGACGCGGTGCGCGCCTTCTTCGACTGGCGCGTGCCGCGCGACGCGGCGCCCGTGACCGCGCCGCCGGAGGCGCGCCCGGCGCTGGAAGCCGCCGCAGGGCCGGCGCTCGACGCGGAGGCCGCGGCGCGGGTGTTCGGCGCGCTCGGCGTGCCGGTGGCGCCTGAGCGGGTGCTGCCCGCGGACGCCGCCGCCATCGACGCCATGGCGCTCGACGATCTGCCCTATCCGGTGGCCGCCAAGATCCTGTCCCCCGACATCGCCCACAAGACCGAGGCGGAGGGGGTGGCGCTCGCCATCGCCGCGCCGCAGGCCCTGAAGGAGGCCTGCCGGCGCATCCTCGCCGGCGCCGCCCGGCACGCCCCCGGGGCTCGCCTCCTCGGCATCCAGGTGCAGCCCATGCTGCGCGGGCTCGGCGAGGCGCTGGTCGGCTTCCGCCGCGACCCGGCGGTGGGTCCGGTGGTGACGCTCGGCGCCGGCGGCGTGCTGGCCGAGGTCTATCGCGACGTGAGCGTGCGCACCGCGCCGGTGGACACCGAGACCGCCCGCGCGATGATCGCCGAGGTGAAGGCCTTCGCGCCGCTCCGGGGCTATCGCGGCTTGCCGCGCGGCGACCTCGACGCGCTGGCTGAGGCGGTCGCCGCCTTCTCGCGCCTCGCCGCGCTCGACGTCGCGGAGGCGGAAGCCAATCCAGTGCTGGTGCGCGCCGAAGGGGAGGGGGTCGTCGCCCTCGACGCCCTGGTTGTGAAGGGAGGCGGACATGCGGACTGAAGCCCAGTCCGGCCACATCACCCGCCGGCTCGCCGAATTCTGCGCCGGCCTCGCCTTCGCGGACCTCGACGCGGCGGCGCGCCGGTCGGTGAGCCGTCATCTGCTCGATACGCTCGGCGCCGCAATCGCGGGATCGCAAGGGCTGCCGGCCCGCATCGCCGCGCGCACCCTCGCCGAGGTGGGCTCGGAAGGGCCCATGCCGGTCCCGGGCATGGACGGCGGCTGGAACCGCCTCGCCGCGACCTATCTCATGGGCGCGAGCGCCCATGGCCTGGAGGTGGACGACGGCTACCGCGCCGGCTCGGTCCATCCCGGCGCGCCCGTCATCCCCGCCGTGCTCGGCGCCGCCTGGGGCGGCAGGGTCAGCGGGGCACGCGCCGCCGCCGCCATCGCGGTCGGCTACGAGGTGGTGACGCGCGTCGCCGAGACGGTGCATCCCGCCTCGCGCAAGCGCGGCTTCCACAACACCTCCATCACCGGCGTTCTGGGCGCTGCGGCGGCGGCCTCGTCCGTGCTCGGGCTCGACGGGGCGCGCACGGCCCATGCGCTGGGCATCGCCGCCAGCTCGGCGGCGGGGCTGTTCGCCTTTCTGCACGGCGGCGGCGAGATCAAGCGCCTGCATCCGGGCCTCGCCGCGCGCGAGGGCCTCTATGCGGCGCTGCTCGCCCGCAACGGCATGACCGGACCGGCGGGCATCCTGGAGGGCGAGGACGGCTTCCTCCAGGCCTTCGGCGACAAGGCGGACCCGGAAAAGCTCAGCGCCGGCCTCGGCGAGAGCCTCAATGTCACGCGCTGCTACATCAAGCCCTATGCCTGCTGCCGGCACCTGCATCCGGGAATGGACGGGGTGCGCGCGGCCATGGCGGACGGCGGCATCGGGGCGGAGGACGTCGCCGCCATCGAGATCGGCACCTATGGCATCGCCGCCGGCCACGCCCATGGCGGCTGGGAGGACATGCCCTCGGCGCAGATGAACTACCGCTTCTGCGTGGCGCTCGCCGCCCGCGAGGACCAGGTGGGCATCGCCGCGTTTGACGCCGCCCACCTTGCCGATCCCGTGCTCCACGACCTCGCCGGCCGGGTGCAGGTGACGGCCGAGGCCGAGCGCGAGGCGGAATATCCGCGCCTCAGGTCGGCGCGCGTCACCGTGCGCACCAAGGCCGGTGGCGCCTTTGAGAGCTACGTGGACGAGCCGCTCGGCTCGGCGCGCCATCCGCTCTCCGATGCGGCCCTCGTCGCCAAGTTCGAGGAGCTCGCCGGCCCGGTGCTGGGCGCCGGCGCGGCGGCCGCACTGCGCGCGCGCGTCGGCGATCTCGCGCGCCTCGACGACATCGACACGCTGCTCGCTCCCGCCCCCGGGCTGGAGCGCACGGCCAGCTGAACGACAAGAATTCGGAAGGACGAGGAAATGCCCAAGACCACCCTGTTCTCCCCCTTCGCGCTGCGGGACGTGACCTTCGACAACCGCATCGTCGTCTCGCCCATGGGCCAGTATTCGGCCGACGAAAACGGCTTCGCCACGCCCTGGCACACCATGCACCTCGGCCATCTGGCCGTATCGGGCGCCGGGCTCGTCTTCACCGAGGCGACGGCGGTGGAGCCGCGCGGGCGGGTGAGCGGGCGCTGCCTCGGCATCTGGTCGGACGAGCACGTGGCGGGGCTGAAGGCGGTGGTGGGCTTCTGCCGCCAGCACGGCGGCGCCAAGCTCGGCATGCAGCTCGCCCATTCCGGCCGCAAGGGCTCGGTGACGGTGCCGTGGGAGAAGCAGCAGGGCATGGAGGACGGGGAGGGCGGCTGGCTCATGGCGAGCCCCTCCGCCGTGCCCTATCCGGGACGCCCGGTGCCGGAGGCACTCGACGCAGCGGGCCTTAAGGACGTGCGCGACGCCTTCGCCGCCGCCGCCCGGCGCGCCGATGCGGCGGGCTTCGACGTGATCGAGATCCACAACGCCCACGGCTATCTGCTGCATTCCTTCCTCTCGCCCCACGCCAATGCGCGCACCGATGCCTATGGCGGCAGCCGCGAGAACCGCATGCGCTTCCCGCTCGAGGTGTTCGAGGCGGTGCGCGCCGCCTGGCCGGCCGGCAAGCCGCTGGGTGTCCGTGTCTCCTCCACCGACTGGACGCCGGACGGCTGGCAGCCGGAGGACACGGTGGCGTTCGCGCAGGAGCTGAAGGCGCGCGGCTGCGACTATATCTGCGCTTCCAGCGGCGGCTCCTCGCCGGACCAGAAGATCCCCGTCGGCCCGGGCTATCAGGTGCGGTTCGCCGACGAGGTGCGGCGCGCGGTGGGCATCCCCACCATGGCGGTTGGCCTCATCACCAAGCCGCAGCAGGCCGAGGACATCCTGAAGGGCGGGCAGGCGGACTTCGTCGCGCTTGGCCGCGGCATGCTCTACGAGCCGCGCTGGGCGTGGCACGCGGCCGAGCATTTCGGCGAGGAGGTCTATTTCCCGCCCCAGTACGAGCGCTCGCATCCCTCCATGCGGCCCGGCGACTTCCTGAAACCATTCCGCGAGCGCGCCACCGCGCCGCAGGCCAAGGCGAGCTGAGGGACGCGCCATGACGAACGGCACAGACACCAACCTCACCCTCATCTTCGCGGAAGAGCTGGCCGCGATCACGCCCGCCACGCTGACCGAGCGCGATCACGCCCAGCTCGACTTGCTGGTGTTCGACTATTTCGGCGTCGCCTATGGCGGCGCGTCACGGCCCTGGATCGCGGCGCTGCACCGCTGGGCGGAGCGTTATCGCGGCACCGGGCCGGCACGCATCATCGCCAGCGACATCGAGGCGACGCCCGAGGTGGCGGCGTTCGTGAACGGCGCCGCCGGCCATTCCTTCGAGCTCGACGACACGCACGAAGCCTCCATGAGCCATCCCGGCGCGGTGGTGATCCCCGCCGCGCTCGCGGTGGCGTCCGAGACCGGCGCCTCGGGGCGCGACGTGCTCGCCGCCGTCGCCGCCGGCTACGAGGCCATGGCGCGCATCGGCATCGCCGCCCGCGCCGAGCGCGTGATCGCTGCCGGCCATCATCCGACCGCCGTGTTCGGCGTGTTCGGCGCGGCGGTGGCGGCGGGCAAGCTGAAGGGCTTCACGGCCCCCCAGATCACCGCTGCCTGGGGCCACGCGCTGTCGCTCTCGGCCGGCTCCATGCAGTTCTCGCAGGAGGTGAGCGGGGCGGAGGTGAAGCGCCTGCATGCCGGCTATGCGGCGCGCGCCGGCGTGCTCGCCGCCGAGGTCGTGGAGGCGGGCGTGCCCGGGCCGACGCGCGGCCTCGACGGGCGCTACGGCTTCCTTGCCCTCTACGGCCACGATGCGGTGCCGGAGGCGCTGACGCGGATGGGCGCGCGGGGCCTTGCCATCCACGACATGAGCTTCAAGCCCTATGCCTGCTGCCGGCTGCTCCATTCCATGATCGACGGCCTGCGCACCACCACCTGCGGCTTCGCCGTCGCGGATGCGGAGATCCGCGCCGTCCTGGTGCGCGGACCGGGCAAGCTCGCCGAGCAGCACATGGTGCGCCGTCCGGATACCCCCATGGCGGCGCAGTACAGCATGCCATTCACGGTGGGCGCGGCGCTTGCCTTCGGCCCCGACCGCTACGACGCCTACGAGCCGGACAATCTTTCCGACCCGCGCATCCTCGCCTTCGCAGACCGGGTCGAGGTGGCCCACGACGCGGCGCTGGAGGCGGCCTATCCGGAGCATTTCGGCACCGAGGTGGAGGTGACGTTCGCGGACGGCTCGACCCGCACCGAGCGCGTGCTCGACAGCCTCGGCACGCCGGTCAATCCCATGACCGTGGAGGCGCTGCGCTTCAAGGCCCGGGGCCTGATCGGCGCACGGCTGGACGAGGCTGCGTTCGAGCGCCTCGTGAACGAGGTCGCGGCCCTCAAGGGGGCGCCGAATGTCGGTCCGCTCCAGGCGGCGGTGGCGAAATGACCCTCACCACGCCGCTGCGCGACCTGGTGGTCCTCCAATGGGGCCGACGGCCGGCGGTGCGCGCCTGCGGCAGCCTCCTCGCCCAGGTGGGCGCGCAGGTGACGGCGTTCGGGAGCGTCGATCTGGACGACGGCTTCGGCGCTTTCACGGAGACGGTTGCGGACACGCCGGAGGCCCGCCTCGCCGCCTTTGCGCGCGCCAACGTGGTCCTCCTCTGCTCCGATCGGGCCGATGCGCCGCCTCCGCCGCCCCGGCGGGCGGAGCAGATCGTGTGCGACATCACGGTGGACGGCGATCCCGCGCACGGCCACTGGATCGAGCCGTTCCTCCAGGCTGCGACCGGCATCGCCGACATCACCGGCGTTGCCGGCGGGCCGCCGGTGATCTGCGGCGGGGCAGTGGTGGAGATCCAGGGTGGCATGCTCGCCGCCTCGGGAATCCTCGCCGCCTGGCGCACCCGCGCCGCCGCGGGCGTCGGCCAGGAGATCGGCCTCAGGCTGGTCGATTGCGGGCTCAACAACCAGTCCACCTTCCTGCCGCTGGTGTTTGCCGGCCGCACGCCGCAGCGCTCCGGCAACCGCCACCCCATGGCGGTGCCGTGGAACAGCTACCGCGCGGCGGACGGCTGGATCCTCCTGTGCTCGGCCACCGACGAGCATTGGGCGAAGCTCACGACGCTCATGGGCCGGCCCGAGCTCGCCAAAGGCCGGTTCGAGAAGCTCGCCGACCGCATCGCCCATTGCGACGCGGTGGATCGCGAGGTGGAGGCCTGGACCTCGACGCTTTCGGTGAAGGAGTGCATCGCCGCGCTCAACGGCGCGAACCTCGCCGCCGGGCCGATCCTCGACATCGAGGGATTGCGGACCGACGAGAACCTCGCCTTGCGCGGCACGCTCTCGCAGGAACCGCGCCCGCGGCCGCTCTCCTTCGTGCGGACGGATGTCTCGGCGCAGCCGCCGCCCGGCCGGCCGGAGCCGGCGCAGCATCGCGCGCGGCCGCTGGAGGGCATGCTGGTGCTGGAGATCGGCCAGTACACCACGGCCCCGGTCGCCGCCAAGCAGCTGGCGCTTCTGGGCGCACAGGTGCTGAAGATCGAGCCGCCGGGCGGGGAGGCCTCGCGGGCCTGGCCGCCGCACCAGGACGGGCAGGGCTACTTCTTCACCATCAACAACGCCAACAAGCGCAGCCTGATGCTGGACCTGCGCGCCGAGGACGGCCGCGCCGCCTTCGCCGCGCTCATCGGCCGCGCCGACGTGCTGGTGGAAAACCTGAAGCCCGGCTCGCTGGCGCGGCTCGGCTTCGACACCGAGGCGCTCACGGCGCTCAATCCGCGCCTCGTCTATTGCGGCATCTCGGGGTTCGGAGCCCTTTCCGCCTATCCCGGCCGGCCCGCCTTCGACACCGTGGTGCAGGCCATGTCGGGGCTGATGGACATCACGCGGACAGGCGAGAAGCCGGTGAAGCTCGGCATCTCGGTGGCGGACGTGAGCGGGGGCCTCGCCGGGCTGTTCGCGATCCTGTGCGCCCTGGAGCAGCGGCGGCGCACCGGGCGCGGCTCGGCCATCGACCTCGCCATGCAGGACGTGGCGGTGTTCCTGACCCAGGCCGCGTGGAATGGTGGTTCAACCGACCGGCATTGCGTCATCGCCTGCGCCGACGGCCATGTGGTGGCCGGCGTGGATGCCTCGGTTCTTGCCGATGCCGTCGAGATGGCCGCCGGCACGACCCGCGCGGCCCTGGTGGAGGTGCTGGCGGCGCGTGGAATCGCCGCTGTTCCGGTGCGCACGCTCACCGAGATCCGCAACGATCCGGCGATCGTCGGCGAAGGCGCGGTGGCTCTCTATGAGGGGACGGACGGCAAGACCTGGCCGCTGTTCCGCTCGCCGTTCCGCTTCTCCGGCATGACGCCGGTGCCGCTCGCCGCCATCGGCGCGCTGGGCGAGGCGAATGCCGACCTTCCCGCCGTGCCGGGCGGAAGCCTGCGCGGCGCGGCGGAATAGCCGGCGCCCCGCCGCGGCCGCCCGCGCGCCGGACGGCCCTTTCCCGGCGCCGGGCGCCCGAGAGGCCACATCCCTCCGCGCGATCCGCGTCCGGCAATCTGCCCATCCATAAAACGCCGTTCTAATTTACGCAACGAGCGCGGTTGCATCAACCGCTGCCGGACGGAGGAAGAGCGTTTGATTGCAACGTATTCATATCTATTTTGATATTTTATATCGCACGTAAAACGAGTATAAAAACCTATTGACATAAGTTTATGCTATTTCCTAGGCTGATCCCAATGGATGTGGTCATTCCCAAGTACTCGATGATCAAATCGGTCATCGAACAGCGCCTTGAGCGTGAATATGCTGTCGGGGACCAGCTTCCGACGGACGACGAGTTCTGCAAGGAGTTCGGCGTCAGCGTCATCACCATAAGAACGGCCCTGTCTCTGCTGGCGGACGAAAGCATCATCAGCAGGCATAGGGGGCGCGGAACCTTCTATCGGGGCCCCCGCGTCAAGAGGACGGATGCAAAGCCCAGCCAGTTGCTGCAATCCCTTCTGAGGGAGCAGCCCAAGGGCTTCGCCAAGGTCGAGTTCGCCGGCCACGCGCCGGCCACGCCCCACGTGGCGGACACCCTCGGCGTGCCGGTGGGCGCGCCGGTGGTCGCCATCGATCGCGTCGGCTTCTCGGACGGTGAGCCGGTGATCTTCATCTCCGCCTACCTGCCCCGGGAGGTGGGCGACATCGTCCTGAAGAACATCGCGCTCCTGGAGCGCCGCACGCTGGGCGAGGTGGTGAAGGAGGTGGCCGGCATCGAGATCGCGAACGTGGTCCAGACCATCGCCGCGACGCTCGCCGACCCGCGCTTCTCCCGGCACCTCGGCATCGCGGTCGGCGCGCCGGTGCTGGAAGGCGATCGCACCTACATGGATGCGGCCGGCCGTCCGGTGATCCTGAGCCTTGCTTTCTACCCGGCGAACCGCACGCGGTTCGTCGTCAATCTGAGCGGCATCTCGGCAGCAGACTGAGAGCCGCAAACCTTCCCAGAACCAGATGTTCCAGACAGAGGGGTTGTCATGCGCAGGATCTTGCTTCCCACCCTGGCGATGCTCGTCGCCTTCGCGGCGCCCGCCGCGTCGCAGGCGCCATCCGGCGCGGTCACGGTGGTCGTGCCCTTCACCGTGGGCGGCCTCAACGATCTGACCGCCCGCTCGGTGGTGGAGAAGATCAAGGGCCAGTTCCCCGGCGGCATCGCGGTCATCAACCGCACCGGCGCGGGTGGCTCCATCGGCGTCACCGAGATCGTGCAGGCCAAGCCCGACGGCACCGTGATCGGCCTCGTGCCGACCCCGGCTTTGCTCGACCAGCCGCAGATGAACGCGCTGCCCTACAGGGGGCCGCAGGACTACACGCCCATCGCCAACACGGTCACTTACTACCAGCTGCTGGCGGTACGCGGCGACGCGCCATGGAAGGACATCAAGGAATTGATGGCGGCAGCGAAGGCCGCGCCCGCCAAGCTGCGCTTCGGCTCGTCCGGCATCGGCACCGCCTCCCACCTCAACCTCGCCCAGCTCCAGTCGGCCTCCGGCATCAACGTGGTGCACGTGCCCTTCTCCGGCTGGGCCGAGGGCTCGGCCGCCCTCCTCGGCGGCCATGTGGACACGCTCATCATCAATCCGGGCGAGGGCCGCCAGCTCACCAATGCCGGGCGCATCCGCATCCTCGCCGCGTTCCAGCCGACGCGCAGCCCCTATTATCCGGACGTGCCGACCTTCAAGGAGATTGGCTACGACATCGGCGTGAACCTCTCCTTCTCCTTCGTCGGGCCGAAGGGCCTGCCGGCGGGCGTCACCGACTTCTACGCCAAGGCCGTCCGCGCGGCGGTGGATGACAAGGCGTTCCAGGACTTTGCCAAGGCGCGCGAGATCGAGGTCAACTACATGGACAGCGCCCAGCTCGGCGCGTTCTTCGACAAGGAGTTCAAGGAGCACACGGCGCTGCTTGATAAGCTCGGCCTGTTGAAGAAGTGAGATGGCCACCCGCCTCCTCGGCGCCGGCATCCTGCTGCTCGGCGCCCTCTACCTCGCCCTGGCGGCGCAGCTGCCCATGCACACTCTGGCGGGGCCGGGCGCCGGCTTCTTCCCGGTCGTCGTCGGCATCCTGCTGATCGCCAGCGGCGTGGTCGCGGCGCTTGCCCGCGGCGCGCTCCAGGTGGAGCCCACCTCGCGGGTGGGCCTCGCCAAGGTGGCGGCCACGCTCGCGTGCCTGTTCGCCTTCTGCGCGCTGCTGCCGATCCTCGGCTATCTCCCAAGCGCGATCCTGCTGTCGGTGGCGGCGCTGCGGCTGTTCGGCACCTCCTGGATCTTGAGCCTGCTGGTGGGCGCCGCCCTGGCGGCGTCGACCTGGGCGATCTTCGTGCCGCTGCTGGGCCTCACCCTTCCGGCCGGGAGCCTGTTCTCATGAACGTCCTTCGTCCTGTCGCCGGGGAGGCGCGGCCATGGAGATGATCGCCGGCCTTGCCCACGGCTTCTCGGTGGCGGCGCTGCCCGCGAACCTGCTGGCGTGCTTCATCGGCGTGGCGCTCGGGTCGCTGGTGGGCGTGCTGCCGGGCATCGGCCCCAACGCCGGGATGGCGCTGCTCATCCCGCTCACCTTCGCGCTGCCGCCGGAGGCCGCCATCATCATGCTGGCGGGCATCTATTACGGCTCCATGTACGGCGGCTCCACCACCGCCATCCTGCTCAACGTGCCGGGCGAGGCGGCCTCGATCATGACTGCCGTGGACGGCTACCAGATGGCGAAGAAGGGCCGGCCGGGACCCGCGCTCGCCATCGCCGCCATCGGCTCGTTCGTGGCCGGCACGCTCGGCATCGTCGGCATCATGCTGGTGGGGCCGTGGCTCGCCGAGATGGCGCTCCAGTTCGGTCCGCCGGAATACTTCGTGCTCGCCGCGGCGGGCCTGGTCTTCCTGTGCGGGCTCTCCACCAACCCGTTCCACATCGCCTTCATCATGGTCGGGCTCGGGCTCGCCATCTCCACCGTGGGCATCGACCCCATCACCGGAACCCAGCGCTTCACCTTCGGCTTCACCCAGCTCGCCCAGGGCATCGACCTCGTGCCGGTCATCATGGGCCTCTACGGCATCGCCGAGGTGCTCTCCATGATGGAGGAGGGCGAGCAGAAGGCGCGCCTCACCAAGGTGCGCTTCCGCGATCTCCTGCCCTCCTGGCAGGAGGCGAAGATGTCGTTCTGGCCGATCCTGCGCGGCAGCGGGCTCGGCTTCCTCATCGGCCTCGTGCCGGGGCCGGCCACCGTGGTCTCCTCCTTCCTGTCCTACCGGGTGGAGAAGCGTCTCTCGCGCACGCCGGAGCGCTTCGGGCACGGCGCCATCGAGGGGGTGGCCGGCCCGGAGAGCGCCAACAACGCCGCGACGGCGGGGGCCATGGTGCCCATGTTCTCGCTCGGCATCGCCTTCTCGCCCGCCACCGCCATGCTGCTGGCGGCGCTGGTGATCCACGGCGTGCAGCCGGGGCCGATGTTCATGCTCAACGCGCCGGACGTGTTCTGGGGCGTGATCGCCAGCATGTATATCGGCAACCTGCTGCTCCTGATCCTGAACCTGCCGCTGGTGCATGTCTTCGTCTCGGTGCTGAAGCTGCCGCAGAACGTGCTGGCGGCGATGGTGATGATCCTGTGCCTGGTGGGCACCTATTCCATCAACAACAGCCTGCTCGACATCTGGATCATGGTGATCGCGGGCGCGGCCGGCTACGGGCTGCGCAAGCTCTCCATCGATCCCTCGCCGCTGGTCATAGCCCTGGTGCTCGGGCCGATGATCGAGAAGGCGCTGCGCCAGACCATGTTCCTCGCCAACGGCGAGTGGGGGCTGATCGTGACGCGGCCCATCTGCGTGGTGGTGGTGGCGGCGATGGTGCTGCTGTTCGCCACCAACGCCTTCCTGAAATGGCGCCGGCGCCTGCCGGCCGGTGCGGCGCTTGACTGAGCGGCCTCATCCTTTCCGACCAACACCAAGAACTGCCCGGAGTGACGTTCAAATGGCTGAGATCAAAGGTCTGAAGGTTCTGTCCTATTTCGACTGCCCGGGCGGCGGCCAAGTCTATGTGAAGGGCAACTACTGCTACATCGCCCACATGGACGCGCCCTACGGCACCACCATCGTCGACATCTCGGACCCGGCCAACCCCAGGCAGGTGCACCACATCTCCATCCCCAAGGGGGTGCACTCGCACAAGGTGCGGGTGGAGAACGACATCATGCTGGTGAACTGGGAGTGCCCGCCGCCTTACATCCTCGACGAGAACTTCCAGGGCGGCCTCGCCATCTATGACGTGAAGGACCCGGCCAATCCGAAGCAGGTCGCGTTCTGGAAGACCGCCGGCACGGGCGTGCACCGCTTCGACTTCGACGGGCGCTACGCCTACATCACGCCGGAGGTGGAGGGCTATCACCTCAACATCATGATGATCATCGACCTCGAGGACCCGGCGAACCCCAAGGAGGTGGGGCGCTGGTGGATGCCGGGCCAGTGGGTGGCGGGCGGCGAGACCCCGGACGAGGGCTACCGCATGACCTGGTGCCACCAGGTTCTGCGCCGGGGCAACCGCCTCTATGTGGCCTACTGGCACGCTGGCATGGCGATCCTCGACATCGAGGACATGTCGAAGCCGAAGCTCATCTCGCGCCTGCGCTACAACCCGCCCTTCACCCACCCGACCCACACCGCGCTGCCCATGCCGTTCAAGCTCGCGGGCCGCGACATCCTGCTGGTGGCGGACGAGGACGTGCGCAAGACCAAGCCCTCGCCGCCGCCCTTCCTGTGGCTGGTGGACATCACCGAGGAAGAGTATCCGACCATCGTCTCCACCTACCAGATCGAGGGGCTGGAGGCCGTGAACATGCCGGAGTTCAGCGGCTGCCATCAGCCTGCGGAGCAGGTCTACGGCACCGAGATCCCGGTCGCCTGGTTCGCCTATGGCCTGCGGGTGGTGGACGTGAAGAACCCCCATGCGCCCAGGGAGGTGGCCTATTTCGTGCCGGACCCGCCGGAGGGCTTCGACCGGCCGGGCACCAACGACGTCTTCCTCACCGAGGAGGGCCTCATGTACGTCATCGACCGCAACCGCGGCATGCACATCCTGAAGCGGGACTGAGCGTCCGCCCGGATCGGGGGGCCGCAGCCCGCTGCGTCGCCGACCGCCGTCATGGCCGGGCTCGCCCCGGCCGTCCCGCCGATGTCTTGGGAAGAGGAGGGGCGACGTGGAGCCGACGCCGCGCAAGTTTGGGGTGCTGTTCCCGCCCGGCAACGTGACCATGGAGCGCGAGCTGCCGCCGCTGCTGCCGCCGCACGTCTCCATGCATACGAACCGCCTGTCGCGGCCGGATTCCTCGCTCTCGTCGGCGTCCCTCATGGCGATGGCGCAGTCGCTGCCGCGCGCCGCGCGCGACCTGGCCCAGACCTATCCCGAGATCATCGTCTATGGCTGCACCAGCGGCAGCTTCCTCGGCGGGGAGAGCGACGCGGACCTTGCCGCCGAGATCGAGACGCTGACAGGCATCCCCGCCGTCACCACCTCCACGGCCGTGCATCGCGCGCTCGCCGCGCTGGGGATGGGGCGAGTCTACATGGTCACGCCCTATCCCGACGACATCAACCGGGAGGAGGCGGCCTTCCTCGCCCGCCACGGCGTCTGCGTGACGGCGTGGGACACGTTCGGCTGCGGTTCGAGCGAGGAGATCCGCCGCATCTCCTCGGACGCCGTCGCCGAGATGGTCACGCGCCACGCGGAGGAGATCGCGGGCTGCGACGGCGTCTTCATCAGCTGCACCCAGCTGCTCACCTGCGACCGCATCGCCGATCTGGAGGCACGGCTCGGCAAGCCGGTCGTCTCCTCCAACCAGGCCTCGCTCTGGGCAGCGCTCGACCACATGAAGGTGGACGCCTCCGGGCGCGGCGGCGGGCGCTTGCTCGATCGCCTCGGAGCGGGATAAAATCCAACGATTATCGGATCTTGGTCATGTGCTGCTTCTACGAATACGAGGACGGAAACAAGTATCGCCCGTTCGTCCCCGCCTCCCACGTGGTGCGCGAGCGCACGCGTGCGGAAGAGGCGCGGATGCCGGGGGAGAAGGTGCCGGAAGCCTCCTGGGAGGCGTTCTTCAGCCCCGCCTGCGCGGCGATCCCCTGGGCTCATTTCGAGCGCATGTTCCGTGCCCGGCAGAAGGCGGTGGGCCTCATCGCCATGAAGGCCCCCGCCCGCCGCCCCATGCGCGCGCCCATGGGGTTCAAGGCGGTGGAGGTGTGAGAAGGCCCGCCCGCGCGGCGGAGATTGCTGCGGCTGCCCCATCAGCCGCCGTCGTGCTCCGGCTTGACCGGAGCACCCGTTCCTCCGCGCGGTGGCGTCCCGGCGCAGTGGCCATGGGCCCTCCGATCAAGTCGGAGGGCGACGGCCGGATGGGAGGCTCCCCGCCCTTGCTCACACCGTGTAGTTCAGCGCCGCGCGGCCGCCGTCGATGAAGATGGTCTCGCCGGTGATGTAGCTCGACTTGTCGCCGGCGAGGAACGCCACCGCGTCCGCGATCTCGGAAGGCTCGCCGATGCGCCCGAGCGGGGTGCGCGAGAGCACGCGCTTCATGGCCGCCTCGTCGGCGGCGACCCCGCGCATCATGTCGGTCATGATGGAGCCCGGCGCCACCGCGTTCACGCGGATGCCGTGGGGCGCCAGCGCCAGCGCGCTCGCGCGCGTCACCTGGGCGACGCCGCCCTTGGAGGCGCAATAGGCGGTGATGGCCGGGATCGCCATGATGGAGTTGATGGACGAGAGGTTGACGATGGCGCCCTTCGCCTTCGCCGCCACCATGCGCCGCGCCACCTCCTGGCTCATCAGGAAGGTGCCGACGAGGTTCACGTCCAGCACCTTGCGGAACGCGTCCAGCTCCAGCGAGAGGATATCGCCGGACAGCGTGATGCCGGCATTGTTCACCAGCACCGTCACCGTGCCGAAGGCGGCCTCGGCGGCCTCCACCGCCGCCTTCACGTCCTCTGGCTTCGAGACGTCGCAGGCCACCGCCGCGGCCTTGTCGCCGAACGCCGCGGCCGCCTTCCCCGCCTCTTCCAGCTTCACGTCGGCGATGGTCACGCGCGCGCCCTCGGCGACGAGCGCGGCGACGCAGGCGAGGCCGATGCCCTGCGCGCCGCCGGTGACGATGGCGGACTTTCCTTCAAGCGTCATGGGAATGGCTCCGATGTGGCCCGCCGCGTCGGCGGATGGTGGTTCAAGGCGGCCTCAGCGATCCTCGCGCCGCGCCGCCTCGGGTGAGACGTAGCCCGCCGCGATATCCCGATCCACCGCCGCGCCGTCGCGCTCGGCGGGCGGGCCGAAGCCGCCGCCCCCGGGCAGGTCGAGCCTGAGCTTCCGGCCGGCCGGCACGTGCTGGCGACCCTTGCCCTTGAGCTTGGTGCCGTCGTCGAGCGCCACCCGGCCCGGCGCGCCGTCGGCGCCGCCGTCGCGGCCGCGGGCGGGATTGTCCACCCGGTCGAACATGGCGTTGAAGTGGAAGTCGTAGCCGTCCGCCGCGCCGATCTCGATGGTCTGGCCGAGGCCGCCGCGCTGGCGCCCGGCGCCGCCGGAATCGGGCCGCAGCTCCTTGCGCCAGACGACGATCGGGCCGACCTGCTCGGTCGCCTCCACCGACATGGTGTGCACCCCGCTCGGGAAGGCGGTGGCGCTCATGCCGTCGAGGGTCGCGCGCGCGCCGGTGCCGCCGCTGTTGAACATGAGGATCTCGGCGCCCGCCGGCCCCTCCACGTTGGCGCCGGGGAGGCGGCGGGCGCTGATGTGGATGTTCCACAGCGCGCCCGCGCCCTCGGCCGGGATGCGCTCCGGCAGGCACTTGTGGAGCGCGCCCAGCACCAGGTCCGGAACCATGTGGCCGATCACGTGGCGGATCGCCACCGGCGCCGGGTCGCGCGCGTTCAGGATCGAGCCGGGCGGCGCCGTGACCTCGAACGCCTCCAGCGAAGCGGCGTTGTTCGGAACCATGGGCGCGAGCGCGCATTTCAGCCCGTAGCAGGCATAGGCGCGGGTATAGACCAGCGGCACGTTCACGCCGAACGGGCTCTCGCCTGAGGTGCCGGAGAAATCGGCAAGAATCTCCCCGTCGCCCATGTCGAGCGCCACCTTCAGCGTCACCGGCGCGTCGTAGCCGTCGATGCGCATCTCGTTCTCGAACCGTCCGCGCGGCAGGCCCTTCAGGCAGGCGCGGGTGGCCTCGCGGCTGCGGTCGAAGATGAAGCCGGCGAGCTGCTCCAGGTCGTCGAGGTGGAATTCGTCCATGGTGTCCATGAGGCGGCGGTGGCCCACCTCGTTGCAGGCGGCGAGTGAGAAGATGTCGCCCACCGTCTGCTGCGGTGTGCGCACATTGGCGCGCACGATGCGGATCAGGCCCTCGTCCACCTCCCCGCGCGCGGCGAGCTTCATGATGGGGATGCGCAACCCCTCCTCGAACACCTCGCGCCCGTCCGGCCCGAAGCCGCGCCCGCCGATGTCCACCACATGGGCGGTGCAGGCGAAGAAGCCCACGAGCCGCCCGGCGCGGAAGGAGGGCGTCACCACCGTGATGTCGTGCAGGTGGCCGGTGCCCTTCCACGGATCGTTGGTGATGTAGACGTCGCCCGAAAAGATGTCGTCGGGGCCGATGTCGCGGATGAAGTGGGCCACCGCCTCGGCCATGGCGTTCACGTGGCCCGGCGTGCCCGTGACCGCCTGGGCGAGCATGCGCCCTTCCGCCTCGAAGATGCCGGCGGAGAGGTCGCCGGCCTCGCGTACGCTGGTGGAGAAGGCGGTGCGCACCAGGGTCTGCGCCTGCTCCTCAACCACCGCGATCAGGCGGTTCCACAGGATCTGGAAGTCGACTTCGCTCAGCTTGTGCATGGCTCAGACCGCCTCCCCGGCGCGGGTGCCCGATGAAGTCTCGCTGACCTTCGCCCGGCGGTCGAGCCTGAGCGTGCCGTCGGTCTGCATCACCGCCCGGAAGGCGGAGGTGACGATGGTGGAGGTCTCGGCCTCGACGATCACCGCCGGTCCCTCGGCGACGGCGCCGGGCGCCATGGCGGCGCGGGCGACGACCTTGGCCGCCACGAAGTCGCGCGCGCCGGCGTCGAAGATGCGGCGGGTGCCCGCCACCGGCGCCGGCCCGGTGTCGGGCGGCGGCGCGGCGCGCGGCACCTCGGGCTCGGGCGTCGCCGCGCGCACCGACCACGAGACGATCTCCACCGCCTGCCCGGCGATGACGCGGCCGAACAGGCGCTCGTATTCCGCTTCGAACCGCGCGCGCAGCCCGGCCGCGCAATCGGCCGCGAACGGCGCGTCGGGCAGGTCGACCGGAATCTCCCAGCCCTGGCCCACATAGCGCATGAAGGCGCGCAGCGAGAATTCCGGCGCCGTGTCCCCGGCGCCGCGGGCGACGAAGGCGGCGGCCTCGCGCTTCATCTCGTCCACCACCGCCTGGAGCGCGACCGCCTCCGCCTTTTCGAGGCGCAGGTGGCTGGAGCGGACGGTCTCGTAGCCGAACGGGGTCGCCAGGAAGCCGATGGCCGAGCCGACGCCCGCGCCCGGCGGCACCAGCACGGTATCGACGCCCAGCTTCTCGCCCACCCGACAGGCGTGGATGGGCGCGCCGCCGCCGAAGGCGATCATGGTGTAGGTGGCAAGGTCGCGCCCGTTCTCCACCGCATGGGCGCGGGCGGCGTTGGCCATGTTCTCGTCCACCACCTCGCAGATGCCCACCGCCGCCTGGTCCTCCGGCAAGGCGAGCGGCGCGGCGACGTGGTCGCGCATGGCGTCGGTGGCGCCCGGCACCGAGAGGGCGATCGAGCCGCCGGCGAAGGCGTCCGGATCGAGCCGGCCCAGCAGCAGGTTGGCGTCGGTGACGGTGGGCCTCGTGCCGCCGCGCCCGTAGGCGGCGGGGCCGGGCTCGGAGCCGGCGCTCTCCGGGCCGACGCGGATCTGGCGCATCACGTCCACATGGGCGATGGAACCGCCGCCGGCGCCGATCTCCACCATCTCGATCACAGGGATGGAGATGGGCATGCCGCTGCCCTTCTTGAACCGGTAGGTGCGCGCCACCTCGAAAGTGTCGGCGGCCTTGGGGCGCTGGTCCTCGATCAGGCAGATCTTGGCGGTGGTGCCGCCCATGTCGAAGGAGAGCACCCGGTCGAGCCCGTGCGCCTTGCCGTAGCGCGCCGCGAAGATGGCGCCGCCCGCCGGCCCGGATTCCAGCAGCCGCACGGGGAACAGCGCCGCGTCCTCCACCGACATGAGGCCGCCGCCGGAATGCATCATGAAGACCGGACAGGCGAGGCCGATCCCGGCGAGGCAGCCGGCGAGGCGCTTGAGATAGCCCTCCACCATGGGCTGCACATAGGCGTTGGCGCACACGGTGTTGAAGCGCTCGAACTCGCGCATGCGCGGCGACACCGCGCTCGAGAGCGAGACTGCGACGCCGGGCATCGCGGCGCGCAGGATCTCGCCGGCGCGCTTTTCGTGGGCGCCGTTGGCGTACGAGTGCAGGAAGCCCACCGCGACGCTCTCATAGCCGCCGGCCTTGAGGCGGTCCGCGAGCGCCTCCACCTCCGCCTCGTCGAGCGCCTTCAGCACCTCGCCGTGGGCGCCCATGCGCTCGCCGAGGGTGAAGCGGTCGGCGCGGGGGATCAGCGGGGCGGGCAGGACCATGTTGAGGTCGTACTGCTCGAAGCGGTTCTCGCGGCGCATCTCGATGACGTCGCGGAAGCCCTCGGTGGTGACGAGGGCGGTGCGGGCGCCGCGCCGCTCGATCAGCGCGTTGGTGACGAGAGTGGTGCCGTGGATGACCCCGCGCACCGCCTCGGGCCCGACGCCGGCCGACGCGAGCACGAGGCGGATGCCATCGAGGATCGCCCGCTCGGGCGCGGCATAGGTGGTGAGTACCTTGCTGGAATAGAGCTTCCCGCCGAGCTCCAGGGCGGTGTCGGTGAAGGTGCCGCCGATATCCACCCCGATCCGCCCGTCCGCCGATTTGGTCATCTCATCCCCTCGCGCGACGGACGGCTCGCACCGGCCGGACAGCGGACATAAAATTCCAATATTTGGAACAAGTGTTTTGAATTCTGGCACCGATCCCGATGCGGCGCAAGCGCCCGCACGACCGTGCGGGGACGGTCCGGAGGCCGCCGCGCGGTTGCGCTGGGGCCGGAAATTCCGATATATGAAACGCAAGGATCGCATGGCGCCCCACGGGCCGCCGCAGGATGGTCCATCCGCGGAAAGGCGCGGCGCGCGCCGCGGGGCCAGGAGGAGCCGCTGATGCCTGAGCGACTGGATGCGACCCTTTCCAAGGGCATGCTGGTTCTGGAGGCGCTCTCCTCGTCGCCGCGCCCGCTCGGCATCTCCGACCTCGCCGCCAGGCTCTCGCTCAACAAGTCGAACGTCCATCGCCTGGTGCGCACGCTGAAGGCGCTCGAATATCTGGAGCAGGAGCCGGACCGCACCTATCGCTGCACCCTGAAGGTCTGGAAGCTCGGCAATTCCGTCATTGGCCACATGAACCTGCCCGCCATCGCCGGCCCCGCCATGCACGCTTTGGCGCGGCTCTCGGGCGAGACGGTGCACCTTTCCGTCATCGACGGCATCGACGTGCTCTATGTGGAGAAGGTGGACAGCGCGCGCTCGGTGCGCGCCTATTCCGAGCGCGGCGGCACCGCGCCGCTCCATTGCGTCGCCACCGGCAAGGTGCTGCTGGCGTTCAACTACGAGCTGCTGCGCCCGCGCCTGTCGGGCAACCTCTCGCGCCAGACCGCGCGCACCATCACCACCCTGAAGGCGCTCGACACGGAGATGGAGACGGTACGCGCGCGTGGCATCGCCACCAACATCGCCGAGTATCGCGACGACGTCACCGGCGTCGCCGCCCCGGTGCGCGATCCGGAAGGGCGCGTGATCGCGGCGGTGGGCGTCTCCGGCCCGCTCAGCCGCCTGACGCGCCAGCAGATCCGCAAGATCGGCCCGGCGGTGGCGGAGGCCGGCCGGCGGATCAGCGAGGCCGTGAACGCGGGGCGCCCGCTGTGAGCGGGGAGAGGGTTTCCCGCCCGGGACGCGCCGGCCGCTTGAGCGCGCCGTTCCGTCGTGCCAAAATACTGAATTATCGTTTCACATATCAGAACAATGGCGCGCCAGGCCGCGCCGCGAGGAGGCCCGCACCATGACCGGCAAGCTGAAGATGGGCGTCAAGGAGCTGCTGGAGGAGGCGCGCGCCGCCATCACCGAGGTCGAGCCGGCCGAGGCGATCGCGCTCGCCTCGGACCCCGAATGGCTGGTGGTGGACATCCGCGACGTGCGCGAGCGCCAGCGCGAGGGCTATATCCCCGGCGCGTTCCACTGCCCGCGCGGCATGGTGGAGTTCTGGATCGACCCGGAAAGCCCCTATTTCAAGAAGGAGTTCGGGGAGGGCAGGAAGCTGCTGTTCCACTGCGCGCTCGACTGGCGCTCGGCGCTCACAGTACACCTGCTCCAGCGCATGGGGGTGGAGGACGTGGCCCACATCAAGGGCGGCTTCAAGGCCTGGAAGGAGGCCGGCGGCCCGGTCGCCACCGACCCGCCGCGCTGAGCTTTCGCCGCCGCGCCCGTTGCCCTACACAGCGGGCGGAACCTCCAGCACGGACCCGAAGATGCGCAACGAGATCGATCACGTCACCGTCGGCGCCGCCGATTTGGACAGCGGCGCCGCCGACATGCGGACCCTCCTCGGCATCGACATGCCGCTCGGCGGCAAACATGTGGACATGAGCACCCACAACCGGGTCATGCGCACCACGGACGGCGAGTTCCTGGAGCTGATCGCCATCGACCCGGAGGCGCCCGCGCCCGGCCGGCCGCGCTGGTTCGGCCTCGACCTGCCGGCGCGCCGCGCGCGCCTCGCCAGGGGGCCGGCGCCGGTAGGCTGGGTGATCCGCACCGACGACCTCGACGGCGTGGTGGCGAAAAGCCCGGTGGACCTCGGCCCGGTGAAGGCCATGTCGCGCGGCACCCGCTCCTGGCGTCTCACGGTGCCGGACGACGGGGTCGGCGCGCTCGGCGGCATCGTGCCCGGCTTCATCGAATGGGACGGCCCGCCCCATCCCTCCGCCGGCATGCAGCCCTCGGGCCTGGTGCTGGAGGCGGTGATCGTGCGCCATCCGGATCCCGCCGCGGTGGCGGACTTCCTCGCCGCCGCGGGCATCGCCGCGCTGGCGGCGGTGGAGGAGGCCCCGGCCTCCGGCCTCGCCTTCGTCCTGCGCCGGCCCGACGGCACCCGCCGGGTCCTCGCCTGAGAGGGACGGCGCCGCGCCCTTGACGGCCGGCGGGTCCTGACGCGAAGTCGGGGTCCGCTCGCACACAGGAGGAGCCGGCAATGACCGATGACGTGGCGCGCCACTACGAGAGCGGCGGGGACCTCGTCCGCGCCATCGCCGACGCCCTGCGCGCCGCCGGCAAGGACCCCGGACGGATCACCGCCGCCGATCTCGCGGGCGTCGACGAGTTCCATGTCCGCGGCCGCGCGGCGACCCTGGAGCTCGCCGGCTTCCTGCGCCTCCATGCCGCCTCGCGCCTGCTGGACGTCGGCAGCGGCCTCGGCGGCCCGGCGCGCACCCTGGCCGAGGCGACCGGCTGCCACGTTACCGGCATCGACCTGACCCCGGCCTATTGCGCGGCGGCGACGGCGCTGAGCGCCTGGGTGGGGCTGTCCGGCCGCGTCGACTTCCGCGAGGGCGACGCCACGGCGCTGCCGTTCGCCGACGCCGCGTTCGACGCCGCCATGACCATCCATGCCGCCATGAACATTGCCGCCAAGGACCGCATGTATGCCGAGGCGCGGCGGGTGCTGAAGCCGGGCGGCCGGTTCGTCGCCTACGACATCCTCCAGGGCGAGGGCGGGCCGGTGCTCTATCCCGTGCCCTGGGCGCGCACCCCGGCCATCAGCCATCTGGCGACCCCCGAGGCCATGCGGGAGCTGCTGGAGGGCGCCGGGTTCCGGCTGGTCGAAAGCCGTGATTCCACCGCCGAGGGCCAGCTCTGGTTCGAGCGCATGGCGGCGCGGGCGGCGGCGGCGGGCGCCGAGGCGGGGGCGGCCCGGGCGCCCACCCTGCGCCTGCTGCTGGGCGACGATTTCGCGGCCATGGCGCGCAATCAGGTGGCGACCCTGCGCGAGCGGCGCATCCGCACCGTCACCTTCGTCTGCGAGGCGTGAGGCGGGCGTCGCGTCCGAAGGCTCAGAACCCGCCTGCGGTCGCCGCCGCCAGCAGCGCGGCCATGGCGATCAGCGCCGCCGCCGCCACCGGCCAGCGGCGCAGCTGGCCGTCCGCCGCCACGGCGAGGCCTGAGATGCCTCGCCAGAGCGCCTTGAGCGGGCCCATGGCGTGCAGGATGTCGCCCGCCGGCACCTCCGGCAGCGGCCAGCTGCGCCAGGCGAGCAGCCCCGCGAGCGCGAGGCCGAGCGCCACCGGCCACAGGCCCTTCGCCAGCGCATCGGCCGAGAAGGCGGCGGCGAGCGGCAGCCCCGTCACGGGCCCGAACAGCACGAACGGCACCGCCAGCGCCAGGGCCGCCAGCGCCAGCGTGGGCAGGATGATGCCGGCGGGCGGCGCCTTGTCCGGCTTGCCGCTGGCCGCCACCAGCAGCGCGTAGCGCGCCATGAGCAGGGCCGAGCCGGCCGCCGACAGCGTCAGAAGGAAGCCGGCGAGGCCGCCGGGCACGACAATCTTGATGGCGTACTTCGCCAGCGCGCCGCCGGTGAAGGGCAGGCCGGCGAGGCTGAGGCCGAGCAGGCCGGCGAGCAGCGCCACCTGCCGCGCCCGCGCCGGCGCCGCCGCCATGGCGAGCCCGGCGGCGAGGAACATGGCGCCCTTCAGCAGCATGTGGTTCACCGCATAGAAGGCGGCGATGGGGAAGGCGCCGGGCAGCCCCGAGGCGATGGCGGCGCCGATCACCGCGCCCACCACGCCCATCTGGCTCACGGTGGAATAAGCGAGGGCGCGCTTGGGGTGGGTCTGGGTCACGCCGAGGGCGACGCCGTAGAAGGCGGTGAAGAGGCCGACGGCGGTCAGCGCCTCGCCCCAGCCAGGCAGCGCCACGCCTTCGGGCAGGAAGCGCAGCAGGCCGATCACCCCCGCCTTCACCACCACGCCGGAGAGCGCCGCCGAGCCCGGCACCGGCGCCACCGAATGGGCGAGCGGCATCCACACATGCAGCGGGAACAGGCCCATCTTCATGGTGAAGCCGGCGAGCAGAAGCAGCACGATGGCGGTCCTGAAGGGCGAGGCGGGCAGCGCCGCCACCGCGTCGCGGATCAGCGGATTGGCCTCGCTCGCGCCCGAGGCGAGCATGACGAAGGCGGCGATCAGGAACGCCTCGCCCAGCACCGTCAAGGCGAGGTAGAGGTTGCCGGCGCGCCGCGCCTCGACGGTGTCGTCGTGGGTCACGAGGCCGAAGGCGGAAAAGCTCACCAGGGCATAAGCGAGGTAGAAGCTCGCCACGTCCGCCACCACGAACACCGCGAACGAGCCCGCCATGGTGAGCGCCCACCACGTGGCGAAGGCGCCGCGCGCGGGGTCCTTTCGCATGTAGGACGCGGCATAGGCGCCGGCGGCGATCCACAGGAGCGCCGCGCCGCCGAGCAGCAGCGCGCCGGCTCCGTCGAGCGCCAACATGAAGCGGAACGGGTAGGGCGCGACCAGCACCGACATGCCGCGCGGCACCGTCAGCGCCGCCGCCAGCGCCGGCAGCGGCGCGAGCACGAGCAGGCCCGGCACGCGGCGGCGCAGCGCCGGCTTCAGCATGGCGAGCGCCAGCGCCAAGGGCGCGAGGACGGCGAGCAGGAGCAGCGCCTCCGGCGCGCCCGAGCCCGCGCCGGCGATGGGAAGGGGCGGGGCGAGCACCGCTCCCGCAGCGGCTGCGTTCATCGCCGCGTTCACGGTCCCGTTCATGGCATGAGCCCCGCCCAGGTCACCGGCCGGCCGATGGAGAGGAAATCCAGCGGCGCCAGCGGCAGGAAGCCGAGCGCCACCGCGCCGAAGGCCAGAACCAGCGCGATGCCGGCGCGCCAGCGGCATTCGCGCTGCGCGGGCAGCGCCTCGTCCGGGCGCTGGAGCGCCAGCACCACCAGGCGCAGCACGTAGCCGCCGGCCAGCAGCCCGCCCGCCAGCACCACCACCGCGATCCACCACGCGCTCTGCTGCAGTGCCGAGGTGAGCAGCATCACCTTGGCGGTGAAGCCGCCCGCCGGCGGCAGGCCCATGAGCGAGAGGCCGCCGATGGCGAAAGCGGCGATGGAGAGCGGCGCCACGCGGGCGGCGCCCTTGAGCCCCGCGAGGCGGTCGTGGCCGAAGGCCTCGGCGACGAGGCCCGCGGCCATGAACATGGCGGCCTTGGAGAAGGCGTGGGAGACGAGGTGCAGCGTGCCACCGGTCCAGGCCAGCGCGCTCCAGTAGGGATCGTCCGTCGCCGCCAGCGGGAACATGAGGCACAGATAGCCGATCTGCGCGGCGGTGGAGTAGGCGATCAGCAGCTTCAGCCGCGCCTGCGCCAGCGCCACCACGCCGCAGACGAGGATCGCCCCGGCCCCGCATGCGGCGAGGACCGGCGCCGCCGCATCGGCCATGGCCGGCGGGGCGAGATCCGCCCACAGGCGCACCAGCAGGAACAGCGGCGCCTTGATCACCAGCGCCGAGAGCACCGCGCTCGCGGCCGGCGGCGCGCCGGAATGGGCCGGCGGCAGCCACAGATGGAGCGGGAACAGCGCCGCCTTCGCCATCAGCCCCGCGCTCATGAGCGCCAGCGCGGCGCCGAAGCTCCAGCCCGGCGGCGCCTTGGCGAGCGCCGCCGACAGGTGCGCGAGGTCGAGTGTGGCGTAGAGCCCGTAGACCAGCACCACGCCGAGCAGGTAGAGCACCGAACCGAACAGCGCGAACATCAGGTAGGTCATCGCCGCCTTGAGCTGGCCGGCCCTGCCGTCGAGGCAGACCAGCGGCACGGCGGCGAAGGTGAGCAGCTCCAGCGCCACGTAGAGCGTGAACAGGTCCTGCGCCATGAAGGCGAGGTTGAGCGCGCTCGCGAGCGCCAGCGCCAGCATGAAGAAGGCGGGCGGCATGCGCGCCGCCGCGCGCCCCGGCGCGCGCATGCCGTAGATGGCGATCAGCGGCAGCACCACCGCGCACATGGCCATCATGGCGGCGGAGAAGCCGTCCGCCCGCAGGCCGATGCCGAGCGGCGGCGCGAGGCCGGCGACGAAGTATTCGAGTGCCCGGCCGGTGCGCGCCACCTCCCAGCCCACGGCGAGCGAGAGGCCCGACCCCAGGACCAGGATGGCGAGCGCGGCGCGCTCTCCCGCGCGCGGCTTCAGGAGCAGCAGCGGCACGAGGCCGAGCAGCGGCACCGTCAAGGCGAGGACGAGGAGGGGGCTCACGGCTCCCCCTCCGGCCCGCCGCCGTCCGCTTCTTCCGCCGCCCTCAGGCGCAGCAGCAGCGCGACCGCGAGCGCGGTGGCGCAGAAGGCGACGACGATGCCGGTGATGACCAGCGCCTGCGGCACCGGGTCGGCGGCGAGCCCCGCGCCCGCGCCGCGCCGCGCCACCGCGCCGAAGATCAGGAACACGCCGCCGCCGAGGATGTTGAAGCCGAGGATGCGTCCGAGCGCGCCCGGCGCGGTCAGGAGGCCATAGGTGCCCAAGCCCGCCAGCAGCGCCCCGGCGAGCCCGTAGAGCAGCGCCGCGCTCATGGCCGCTCCTCGCCGGCGGGCGGCCCGAGCACCACCAGGACCAGGGTCAGGGCGATGGAGGCGGTGATGGCGATCTCCACGATCTTGATCACCAGCTTCTCGAAGCCGGGCGGAAAGGCGAGGAAGGCGCCCGCGGTCGCCCAGCCGAGGAAGCCGGCCGCCAGGAGGCCGAACGGGCCGGCGAGCAGCACCACGCGCAGCCGGCGGTCGTCGGCGCGGGGCAGCGGCGCGAGGCCGGCCGTCAGCGCCAGAAGGCCCATGGCCGCCAGCGTCGCCCCGCTCTGGAACGCGCCGCCCGGCGCGTCGGCGCCGGCCCACAGCAGGTAGACGCCCACCAGCAGGCCGATGGGCACCAGCACCCGGGCGAGGAAGGCGGAGGGGGCGGGCGCGGGGCCCGCGAACAGCGGCTCCGGCCGTCCGCGCCAGTGGGGGTCGCGCGCCAGCGCCCACACGCCGACGAGGGCCAGCAGCAGCACGATCTTCTCCAGCAGCGTGTCGAGCCCGCGGAACGCCAGCAGCACGCCGGTGACGGGATTGCCGAGCCCGGTGGCCGGCAGCGCCGCGGCGGCATCGGCGGCGCGCGAGGGCGCCGGCTCCGGCAAGGCCAGCACCAGAGCGGCGAGCCCCAGGGCGACCCCGGCCGAGATGGCGGCCGCGAGCGCCTTGCTGCCGGCGCCGGGCACGGTCGGCGCGCCGGCCGCCGCGCGCAGCAGCACGATGCCGGAAATGCCGCTGCCGATGGCGATCTCGGTGAGCGCCACGTCGGGCGCCGAAAGCCGGGCCCAGGCGAGGCCCAGCAGCAGGCCGTAGCCCATGAAGGCGATCACCGCCGCGCGCGGCGCCGGTGTCGCCACGGCAGCGAGGGCGCCGCCCGCCAGCAGCAGGCACAGGACGGCGTCGAGCAGGAGGCTCACGGCCGCTCCTCCCGCTTCGCCTGCTCGGCCGTCGCCGCCGCCGTCGCCGCCGTCGCCGCCTCCGCCGTCGCAGCTTCCGCCATGACCTGCGACACCGCGCCGGACGCGAGCTGGGCCAGCCCCCACACGGCGATCATCTTGGCGCCGGCGATCAGGCTTCCCGCCTGCGGCAGCAGGCCGAGGACGATGAGCGCGAGCCCCAGATTGTCGGCCTTGGCGAGCGCGTGGATGCGCGATAGCGGGTCCGGCAGCCGCACCAGGCCGAGCGTGCCGGCGGCGAAGAAGACGAGGCCGGCGGCGACGAGGAGCGCCGTGAGGAGATCGAGCAGCAGGCTCATGGCCG
The DNA here is from genome assembly GCF_043194795.2 of Xanthobacter pseudotagetidis. Taxonomy (NCBI): domain Bacteria; kingdom Pseudomonadati; phylum Pseudomonadota; class Alphaproteobacteria; order Hyphomicrobiales; family Xanthobacteraceae; genus Xanthobacter; species Xanthobacter pseudotagetidis. Next base: position 1,818,060 of record NZ_CM195534.1, read on the forward strand.
CCGCTCCGCTTCGGTGTCGGGCGCCGCGTGGGGGCCGAGCGCCGCGCGGTAGGCGCAGGCGGCGAGCGCGGCCAGCAGGGCCAGCAGCAGCGCCGCGTCGATGAGCGCCGGCTCGCCCATGGCGGGCGTGATGAGCAGCAGCGCGGCGATGGCGCCCGAGCCCAGCAGTTGCAGCGCGAGCATGCGGTCGATGTCGGCGCCGCCGCGCCACAGGGCGGCGAGGCCGAGGCCGGTGAGGAGCAGCACCAGGGCGCCGGCCGCGAACAGGAGGTCAGCCATGGCGGCGTCCGTCGTCCTCGCGCTCCGGGGCCTCGCGCGGGAATGGCTCCGCCGGGGCGCTCATGGCGAGGAAGGCGGCGGCGTCAGCCGCGAGCGCCGCCGCCACGGGCGCGGTCACGTCGAGGCAGTGGACCGTGAGGCCGGGGCCGGGCGCATCGAGCGGCAGGGTGCCGGGCTGGAGGCTGGTGAGCGCCCGGAAGGCGTCGCGCGGCAGGCCTTCCGGCACCGGGCAGGGAACGGTGAGGATGCCGGGGGCGACCTTGGGCGGCGTCGCCGCCACCCGGCGGGCCACGTCCCATCCGGCCGCGAGCGCGCCGGCCGAGAACCGCGTCAGGTAGGCCAGGGAGCCGGGAAGGCGCAGGCGCGTCCCGGCGGGCGGCAGCAAGGCGAGGCTGGTGCGGGCGCAGAGGGCGGCGATGACGAGGCCGGCGGCGAGATCGGACGCGGAGAGCCGGCCGAGCACCACCCAGCCGGCGAAGAAAGAGAGCCATCGCGCGACGCCCTGCGCCGTGAAGAGTTCCCCCATAGCCCCCTTGCCCGAGTTCCCTTGCCCGAGTTCCCTTGCCGGAGTCCCCTTGCCCGCTGCGCCCGTCGACGAGGGTCCGGCCCGCGATGCGCCGCATCATAGCCGCCGGCTGAAGTGCACGGAAGCGTCGCCGGGGCGGCACCGCCGCGCCGGAAAGCTTCAGGCCGGGCGGCGGCGCAGCGCCGCCCGGTCCGCCGGGTCAGCGGTGGCGCTGCACCGGTCGGCCCCCCTGCGCCGGACGGGCATTCTGCCGCGGCCGCGCATTCTGCTGCGGGCGTGCCCGCTGCTGGGGCCGTACATTGCGCTGCGGCGTCGCCTGGCGGTTCGGCCGTACATTGCGCTGGGGCGCCGCCTGGCGGTTCGGCCGCACGTTGCGCTGCGGCTGAGCATTGCGCTTCGGGCGCGCCTGCTGGGCGCGATTGCGCACATTGTCCCGCGCGCCCTGGGCGGGGCGGTTGGCCGGCCGGTCGGGCCGGGCCGCCGGACGATCCGGGCGGGCGGCGGGCCGATCCGGCCTCACGCCCGGTCGGTCGGGCCGCGCGCCGGGGCGGTCAGGCCGTACGCCGGGACGATCCGGGCGCAGTCCGGGCCGGTCGGGCCGCGCGCCGGGCTGCTCGGGGCGCACGCCGGGGCGATCCGGGCGCAGGCCCGGCCGGCCGGGACCAATGCCTGGACGATCGGGACCAAGGCCGGGACGATCCGGTCGTCCCGGGCGGTTGGGCGGCGGCACGTTCGGCCGGCCGGGGCGCCAGGGTCCCGGTCCCCAGGCGGGCGGCCGCGCGCCGGGACCCCAGCCCCAGTGGGGCGGGCGATGCCAGGCGGGCGGGACCACCCACACCGTGTTCCAGCCGCGGTTGTTCCAGCCCCAGCGGTTGTTCCAGGCCGAGCCGACCACCACGCCGGTGCCGAACAGCAGCGCCCCGGTGGCGAAGGTGGTGAAGGCGCTGGAACTGTCATAGACCGGCACGTAGATGCGCTCGGGATTGGCGGGGGCGATGTAGATCACCTGACGGCCGCCGCTCTCGCGGGTCGTCACCACCTGCTGCTCGTTGGTCTTCAGGTTGCCCACCTGCTCCGCCTTGGCGCGCAGCATCTGGATCACGTTGGAGACGTCCTGCGGCTGGGTGACGAAGGCGTAGCCGATGGATTCGGTCCATTCCATGTGGTCGGCCAGCAGCGCGATCACATCCGGGAAGCGCGCCAGCGCCTTCACCGAGGAATCCCAGGGCTTCTTGTCGACCAGCGCGAAGTTGCGGGCCGCCACGGTGCGCGGATTGTTCTCGATCCACTTGTCGGCAGCGACGATCTGGTCCGGGAAGGCGGCGGCCGGCATCAGGATCGCCAGCAGCGGGTCAGGATAGAGCGCGATCGGCCCGAAGATGTATTCGAGGTCGCTCATGGAATAGCGGGCGGTCTCCTGCGCCGCGGGCGCCGGGACCTGGGCCGGCGCGGGCGGCGGGGGAGGGGCCGGCGGCGTCGGCTGGGCCTGCGGCCCGTCGGGCGGCGTCTGCGCGCCGGCGGCGATGGGGAAGACCACGGTCGACCAGGCGAACACGCTCGCCACCAGCACCCGCCCGACCTTGCCCGCACGAAGCGGCGAGCGCCGCATTCTGGCTGTCACGGCCACGATAAACCCTCCAACTTCCATTCCGGGCCGGCGTGGAATGCCGCCAGACCTGATCAACGCTTGTGACGGCAAAAGGTGCCCGAATTCGGCTGCAACCATGGCAAAGCTTGGCCATGTCGCCGCTGCGCCATGCTCCTGCCGGGGCTGCCCTCGGGGGAAAGGGCGCCCCGGCAGGGACCGCCTCATTTGGCGGGCGGCGCGGTGTCCGGATCCGGAATCTCGCCCGGCTTGTAGTCCGGCAGGCGCCCCGCGGGAATGATCGAGAGCAAGGCGATGCCGGCCATCAGCAGCAGGCCGATCTTCAGCGCCCTGAGCCGCGATTCGGTGTTCACCGCGACCGCCGCCGTCACCTGCTCGGCGGTGGCGCCGGCGGTCTCCAGCGTGGTCTTCAGCCGGTCGTTGGAGATGAAGTTGATGCTGTCGAGGTTCACCATCGCCTGGACCTCGGGGGTCAGGGCGGGCGTCGCCGCCACCCGGCCGAGGACGATGGTGGAGAGCAGCGTCACCAGCAGCGCGCCGGCGACCGCGGTGCCGACCGCGGCGGCGAGGTTGTTGGTGGTGCCGCGCAGCGATCCCACGTCCCCGGCCAGCTCCTTCGGCGACGCGGTGACGAGCACGTTGAACACCAGCGTCACCAGCGAGCCCTGGCCGATGCCGAAGATCACGAGGCCGATCAGCACCGGCACCGCGCTCCAGTCGTTGCGCACCACGAAGGCGAGCCACACCAGCGCCACCGTGCACAGCATGAAGCCGTAGCGGCCGATCTGGCGCGGCGTGAGCCTGTCGTAGAAGCGCACGATCAGCATCGCCGAGAAGAACACCGTCAGGTTGAACGGCATCATGGCGATGGCGGTGGCGAGCGGCGAGCGCCCCTGCACGATCTGGATGTAGAGCGGCACCGAGAAGTTCAGCATCGCCTCGAGCGCCACCACGGCGAACATGGCGATCACCGCCGCACGCTCCTGGCCGGAGGTGATGACCTCCAGCGCGAGGAGGGGCGTCCTGCCGGCCTCCTGCCGTCTCTTCGTCCAGCGCACGAACAGCTGGCCGAGCACGATGCCCACCACGATGAACACCGGCGCGGGTGAGAGCCCGGCGATGTTGAACGGGGCCGCCGGCGTCGCCACCGCCATGCCCCAGCGGTTGAGGTTGTTGAAGCCGAACGAGATCAGCACGATCGCGGCGGCGGCGAGCACCACGCCCACGAGGTCGATCTCAACCTCCGGCCGGCCGTGATCCGGCTTCAGGCGGAAGCTGAGCACGAACACGATCGCCGAGAGCGCGATCAGGATGCCGAACGCCGGGCGCCAGCCGATGAAGGTGCCGAGCACGCCGCCGATGAGGAAGGCGGCGACGCCGGCCGCCGCGCGCGCCGAGCCGAGCGCGCCGAGCGCGGTCGCCTGCTGGGTGCCGCGATAGTTCTCGGCGATCAGCGCCACCAGCGAGGGCACGATGGCCGCCGCCGCGGCGCCCGACAGGCCCTGGGCGGTGATCATGGTCGCCGCGTTGGGGCTGAAGGTCATCAGCACCTGGGCGCCGCCGAACAGCAGCACCGTGGCGCGGAACACCTTGAGCGCGCCGAAGCGCTGGTTGAGCTTGGCGCCGAGCATCACGAAGCCGGCCACCAGCATGGAATACATGACGATGCCGGTGGCGATGGTGGTGGGCGGGACGTTGAAGCTCTTCACCATGCCGCCGAGCGCCACCGGCAGCGAGGCGACGTTGAACGACATCAGCACCTGGCCGAGCGCGATGGCGATCATCGGCACCCAGGAGTCCTTCGTCTCCTGGCCGGCGCGCGGGCTGGCCGCGGCAGTGTTGTCCATGGGCGTTTTCCTTCTGAGATCGTGTTCTTGGTCTGCGGACGCGCCGGGCGCGGGATCACTCCTCGGGGCGGGAGACGAACAGGTCCATGCCCAGGTGCTGCGAGAGGTAGCGCGCGGCGAGCTGGCCCTTCACGCTGTTGCCGGCGGCATCGAGCGGCGGCGCGAAGGTGCCGAGGCCGCCCTTGCCGGGCGAGACCGTGACGATGCCGCCGCCGATGCCGCTCTTGCCTGGCAGGCCGATCTCGTAGAGCCAGTCGCCGGAGGTCTCGTAGAGGCCGGCCGTCGCCATCACCGCCAGGGCGTAGTGGCATACATCCGGCTCGACCACGCGCTCGCGGGTCACCGGGTTGACGCCGCCGTCCGCCAGCGTCGCGCCCATCACCGCGAGGTCGCGAGCGCTGACGTTGAGGGAGCACTGGCGGGTGTAGAGCTCGGTCGCCTCGTCCGGGTCGCTGTAGATGGCGCCGACGCTCTGCAGCATGCGCGAGATGGCGCGGTTGCGGAAGTTGGTGGCGATGGCCGAGGCGTAGACCTCCTCGTTCAGCGGCAGGGCGCGGCCGGCGAAGCGCGACAGCCCGCCATGGATGAAGGCCCATTTTTCCTCGCCGGTCGCGCCCGGCACCAGGCTGGTGGTGGCGATGGCGCCGGGATTGACCATGGGATTGGTGATGCCGCCCGGCATCGCCTCGATGGCCGCCAGCGAGTTGAAGGCGCGCCCGGTGGCGTTGGCGCCGAGCTTCGCGCGCGCTTCGGTGGGGCCGATGACGCCGCAGACGAGCGCGAAGATGAACGGCTTCGACACGCTCATGATCGAGAATTCGTGCTCGATGTCGCCGGCGGCGTAGATGCGCCCGCTGGTGCCGGCGACGCAGATGCCGAACAGGTCGCGCGGGACCCGCTCCAGGGCCGGATAGACCTTGGAGTTCTCGCCTTCCGCGTTGTCCTTGAAGCGCGCGTGGGCGCGCCGCACCAGGCGTTCGACTTCCTCGGCCTCCGGCAGGTGGCCGGTGGAGATGTAGGCGGGGCTGGTCAGGTCGTCATCTCGGAACATGGCGGCTTCCTTGTTCTTCTGCCGAGCTCTTCGGGGCGTCTTCGGCGCGCCGGGCGGATGCGGTGGGATCGGAGGCCTTTCCTGGAGCCAGCCCGGAGCCGGGCGATTCATTGTCGGCGCCTGCCGCCTCCGGCCATCGAGGTGGTGCGTCCGCCCAAGCCGGCGCGAAGAGGGCAGCCTAGCATGTACCGTAAAGCTTGAGGCTCCGGTTCTCAATAAAATCATTCTGTAAAAACTTAGAGTAAGTTCAATTTTATGGTGCAATGCGATATATTTTTCTGTGTGATGCAATAAGAGTGCGTGGAAGCGTTGTAGAGATGCTGTCTCATGTCGTTGTTTGGTTATGATGATACCGTCCAGACATAAGCCTTCCCCTTGTGTCGAGGCGCATCGCGCGGCATCGGGCTGGTTCCGCTGACGCCCGGGCGCGAATATCCAAAGCCTTGTACTCGCTTGAGTTGCGGCGTGGCCGGGTGGCGCCGTCGACACGCCGATGGGCGCAGCCGACGTTCCTCTGGCCGCCGAAACATGCCAATGTGAAGCTGGGCCGTAAACGCTGAAATTTCTTCAGCATCATAGTGAAATCCATGCACAAGGTCGTCCGCATGTCGCTGAAGCGAGTTGATCTGAACTTGTTCCGGGTATTCGAGGCCGTCATGCATTCCCGCAGCGTGAGCGGAGCGAGCAAGGACCTGGGCGTCACGGCCTCGGCGGTCAGCCACGCGCTCGCGCGGCTGCGCCTCGCGGTGGGCGACGAGCTGTTCGTCTATGGTGACGACGGCATGGTGCCGACGCCGCGGGCGCTGGCGATCGCGCCCGCCATCCGCGAGGGCCTCGGCCGCATCGAGGACGCCATCGCCGGCAAGCCGTTCGTCCCCGCCGAGGCGGTGCGCACCTTCCGCATCGCCGCGAGCGAGTACGGCACGAGCGTGGTCCTTACCGGCCTCATCGCGCGCCTTGCCGAAAGCGCGCCGCAGCTCGAGCTGCGCATCTTCCCCTATAGCCGCCTCGATGTGGTCCAGCAGCTCGACGAGGGGCGGCTCGATCTGGTGGTGGGCTGGTTCTCCGATCTGCCTGAACGCGTGCGCCGCGCGACGCTGCTCAAGGACCAGGAGGCGCTGGTGGTGCGCCGCGGGCATCCGCTGGCGGGCCGGCCGGCCACGCGGGAGGCGTTGTTCGCCTATCCGTTCGTGGTGGTGGAACTGCTCGGCGCGGGCGACCAGGCGTCCGACGGCTTTGTCGACGATCGCGGGGTGTGGCGCCGGGTCTGGATCGATCGGCTGGTGATGGAGGCGGACGACGACGTCGCGGCGGTCGCGCACGTGGCGGTCTCGCTGCCCCACTACGCCTCTGTCGCGGACATCCTTGCGCGGACCGACATGGTGGCGACGCTGCCGGCGCGGATCGCGCGGGGTCTGGTGGAGGCCGGCGGACACGTGACGCTGGAGCTGGACCTGCCGCCGCTGGAGGCGACAGTGGAGGCGATCTGGCACCAGCGCGGGGAGCGCGACGCCGGGCTGCAATGGCTGCTCGGCCAGCTCATCGAGGTGACGCGCAGCGAGGCCGCCCCCTGAGCGCAGGCCACCCCTGCGGGCGCGCGGGAGGACGCGGGAGACGGATGTCCGGCGGTGGTCAGTCCGCGCACGCCTGCGGCGCTTCGAGGCGCGAGCGCATCTCGTCCACGCGCGCCTGAAGGCGCGCCACCTCGACCACTCCGCGCTGGTGCGCGACCGTGCCGATGATGGCGCCTTCCGTTCGCACCACGGCCTCGAACGTCACCCGCCTGCCGTCCACCGAGGTGATCTCGGCCTCCACGTCGACCTCCGCCCCCATGACGGCCGGGCCGGAATGAACCAGGCGGACCTGGGCGCCCACGCTGTCATGGCCCGGATCGAGCATGGGCAGCAGAAGGTCACGGCACACCATCTCCACGTCGTAGAGCATGTTGGGCGTGCCATAGACCCTGAGCGTCGGGCCCATGAACGTAATGGCGCGCGCGTCGTCCACCACGACGCGGCGCCGGGTGCGGGCGCCTACCACGATCATTCCGCATGCCTCCGGAGCGTCAGTCTGGCGCCAAGGATGGCGACTTCAGTTCAATAATGCAAGTAAGTGCTGCCCTGCACGCTTTCCTGCCGCGTGCGCGGTGGGGCCGGTGAGGGCGCCGCCGGGATCAGGGTGTCTCTCCCGAGACCTCCGGCAGATAGAGGGGAACCAGCCGAACCTCCTGCGGGGTCACCGGCTCGCCGGTGGCGGGAACGATGACGATGGCCCGCGTCTCCTCGCCGGTGTTCACGGATAGGAAGCGCGAGGTGGTGCCGCGCCCGCGCCGCAGCCAGCGGTCGCCCCAGGTCTTCAGGAGCACCATGGGGCAGTAGGTGTCGCGCCCCTTGGGGGTGAGGCGGTAGGCTCCCCCGTCGCCCTGCTTCTCCAGAAAGCCGTGGGAAACCAGGTTCTCCAGCCGCGAGGCCAGCACGTTCGAGGCGATGCCGAGGTTGCGGGAGAATTCGTCGAAGCGGCTGTTCCCGTGAAAGAACTCCTGAAAGATCATGAACGTCCAGCGGTCGCCGACCAGCGCCAGCGTGCGTTCCATGGAGCAGGGCCTCAGACCGCGCGCCTGCCGCTCCCGGTCCATGCGGTAGGAGCGTGTCGCCGGCTCGTCCCGCGGGCGCCAGTAGCCGGGATCGGTCTCGAATCTCACCGTGCGCGGGTTCAGGGGCGAGTGGTCATGCTCCCACACCAGAAGGGGCGAGAACCAGGTCCGCGAGGGCTCGTGGAACAGGGCAAGGGGCGGAATGCCCTCCCACAGCCACTTGTCTCCGTACCACATGAGCCCCAGCAAAGCCGGGAAGAGGTCGCGCCCGCTGTCGGTCAGGACGTAGCGCTTCCAGGAGCCGCCGGAGCCGAGCGAAACGCTCTCCAGCAGCCCGCCGCCGACAAGGCTGGTCAGCGCCTTGGTGAGGGTCGCCCGCGGGATGACGAGCCGGGCCGCGAACTCGTTGAAGCGCTCGGCGCCGAAGAAGGCCTCGCGGATGATCAGGAAGCGCCAGGGGTCGGCAAGGATCTGCAGCGTGTCGGATATCTCCGAATCGCGCTCGCAGCCGGGCGGGGCGAACTTGTCCGGGCGCGGCGCCGCGGCTGCGGCGCGGTGCGGTGCCGGCGGGTCCCGTCCGTCGAACATCCGTCCCGTCGGGACGATGCGCTCATGCGGTGCGTTGGGATTGCTGCTCAACGGACGTGGGGCTCCGCTCTGTTCGCGCCGCCAGCACTATCATGCCGGCCGCCGCTCCTCCAAAGTCCGGTGCTCCAGTTCCATCTCCCGCATCCGGAATTTCTGCACCTTGCCGCTGGCGGTGGCCGGAAACTCGGCGACGATCCGCACCACGCGGGGAATCTTGTAGGTGGCGATGCGGCCCTTGCACTGGTCCTGGATCTGCGGCGCCACCGCCGCCGAGCCCGGCTTCAGGCGCACCCAGGCGCAGACCTCCTCGCCATACACCTGCGACGGCACACCGAACACATAGGCGTCGCTCACCTCCGGCAAGGTGAGGAGAAACTCCTCCACCTCGCGGGGATAGATGTTCTCCCCGCCACGGATGATGGTGTCCTTGAGCCGGCCGACGATCTGGGCATAGCCGTCCGGTCGCATCACCGCGAGATCGCCGGAATGCATCCAGCCGTCGGCATCGATCGCCTCGGCGGTGGCTTCCGGGCGGTTCCAGTAGCCGCGCATCACCGAATAGCCGCGGATGCACAATTCGCCCCGCTGGCCCCGCGGCAGGGTGGCGCCGGACGACGGGTCGACCACCTTCGCCTCCACGTGCGGCTGCACCGCTCCGACGGTGGAGACCCGCACCTCGGCGCCGTCGTCGGCGCGCGACTGGAAGGAGATGGGCGATGTCTCGGTCATGCCGTAGACCACCGTGATCTCGCGCATGTTGAGGGTGTCGACGATGGCGTTCATGGTCGGCAGCGGGCAGGGCGCAGCGCCGATCGCCCCGGTGCGCAGCGCGCCGAGGTCGAGGGCGGCGAGGCCGGGCTGGCCGAGCATGGCGATGAACATCATCGGCACCCCGTAGAGCGAGGTGCAGCGGCGCCCCTCCACCGCCTTCAGGGTTTCCAGCGGATCGAAGCTCTCGCCGGGCAGCACGATCTCGCAGCCGTGCGCCACCGCCGCGAGCGCGCCCAGAACGATGCCGAAGCAGTGGAAGAAGGGCACCGGCAGGCAGATGCTGTCCTTCGGCCCGAGCCGCTGGCGCAGGCCGACGAAATAGCCGTTGTTGAGGATGCCCCGATGGGTGAGCAGCGCCCCCTTCGGCCGCCCCGTGGTCCCCGAGGTGTATTGCAGGTGGCACGGCGCGTCGCAGGCGACCTCCGCCTCGCGGGCGCGGATCTCTTCCCTGGCGACGGTCGATCCCGATGCGAGGAAGTCGTCCCATCCGCTCATGCCGGCGGGGATCGCCTCGTCGCCGAAGAGGACGACGGTGCGCAGGGCCGGCAGCACGTCGCGCAAAGCGGTGATCGCGGAGAGATAGGAATATCCGCGGAAAGAACGGGGAGAAAAGAGGAGAACTGCACCGGAATCAGCAAGGATATGGCGCGCTTCTTCCGCCCGGAATGCGGGATTGACGGGGACCAGGATGGCCCCGGCGCGCACGGCCCCGTGGTGCGCCACCAGCCATTCCCAGCGGTTGGCGCTCCAGATGGCGACCCGGTCGCCAGCCTTGACCCCGCCGGCGATGAGGCCCGCCGCCACCTGGTCGCTCATGGCGTCGAGCGCCGCGTAGGTCAGCGCCAATCCGCCTTGAAAGATGCTGCAAATGGCTGGGTTTGAAGGAAAATTCTCCGCCGCCCGGCGCAGCGCGGCGCCGATCGTCATTTCCAGCAGCGGGGGCTCGGTTTCCCCCCGGACCTGAGAGAGCGCGACCACTGTTTCCTCCCCTTGGGTCGTAGTCTTCCGGTTCAGGCCGATGCGGCCCGCTCCAGGCGACCGGTGTCCCGTGCCGCCCGATGGCGCGCGATCACCGCGTCGAGCGCATCACCCTCCGGGTCTGCGACCGCCGCCCGCCGCGCCGCTGCAACCTCTTGCGCTGCGGGCGTTTTATCCGCAATCGCCGGCCGGATCACCTGCTCGAAGAGCAGGTCGAAATTGCGTAGCCCGCGGCGGTAGGTGCTGCCGTATCCCTTCACCAGGGTGGCGGCCTCCGCCACGGCGACGCCGAAATCATAGTCGACCCGCGCCGCCGCGAGCACCGCCTCGAACCACCGTGCCGTGAGCGCGCTTTCCTGCGCGAAGCGCCACGAGCCGCGCCGCAGCCACCGCATGTTCGCCAGCAGCCGCATCGTCAGGAAGCCTGATATGGTGTCGCTGCGCACGTGGAGTCCCACATGAAGCCGGTGCTCGATGCCGCGCCCGCGCGCCCAGCCCAGCAGCCATTCGCCAAGGCGCGGCGGCAGCACGGCGCAAGCCTCCTCAAGGCCGGGCTTGAGGAATTCCGTGATGTGGAGCAGCTGGCCGGCCTGCGTGCGCGTTTCCGCCCGCACAGCGGCGAAGCGCTCGGCGCGCGTCTTCAGGTCGGCGACCCGGATCACGTCCTCATACGTCATGCGCAAAGCGAGGTTGCGCGCGCCCTCGATGGTGAGCCGCCAGCCCCGGCCCGCGCCGTTGAGCGCGCGGTCAAGCGCCAGCAGCTCCCGCACCCGCTCCAGATAGGCATCGCCGTAGGCGGCATCCTGGTAGTCGCACGCCCGCGCATGGCCGTGGCCCACCACGAAACGCGCCTCCACCGGGACGTCGGCGAGCGGGGCGCTGCCCGTGCCGGGGCGCAGCAGCTCCGCCGCTGTCGGGGCTGCGCCGATCGTCTCGCCACGCGCCGCGCGCAGGCCGAGCATGTACCCGCGCTTGCTGGCGGCGACGCCCTTTCCACCGGCCTCGATGGCAGCCTCGAAATGTTCCGGATCGATCGGCAGCGCTCCCGAGCCGGCGAGCGCGCCGAGCAGCACCGCATTGATCACGGTGCCGGCCTCTTCCGCCGCCCGCTCCATGTCGAAGATCACTGCCCGGTGCGACAGGTCGTGGGCCGCCTTTAGCGCCCGCGCCGCATCGAAGCGCCCGTCCTCCATGGCGATCTTTTCGGACGTCGCGTAGACGCGGTGGCTGGAGGCGATGAGGGTGGTGCGGTCGGCGGTGACGTAGCCGTTCTGCACCGCGCGCGCGGCCTCGACGAGCTCGGAGGCGACCATCACGTCCACGTCGCCGGGCACCGGGGTGAGGGCGAACACCACACGGCGATCGCCGAGTTCGTCGATCGGAATCTCGCAGTACTCGAGATAATAGGTGGTGGCGCCGGTGCGCTGCGCGACGCCGGGAATGGACGTGGCCTGGCACAGCAGGCCGGCACGGCGGATGGCGGTGGCGATCCAGTCGGCCAGAACGCCGCCGCCTTCGCCGCCGAGCGCCGCGACCAGGATGGCGCGGTTGCGCGGCACGTCGCCGCCCACGGGAGGGCGCATGGAGGCGTTCATGCGGGCGTTCCCTGGCGCGAGAGGAAGAAGCCGATCACGGCGCCGCGCACCGCCGCAAGCAGGCGGTCCACGCGGGTCGGGTTCTGGATGACCTCGGCCTTGTAGAAGGAGGGGCAGAGCACGGCGGCGTGCGCCACTTCCCCGCAATTGCCGCAGCCGACGCAGCCATTGGTCACGTGGGCGACGGGCGCGGTCCGCAGCGGGTCGGATGACTGTTTCACCGTGAGCGTCGGACAGCCGGACAGCCGGATGCAGGAATGGTCTCCGGTGCAGGTGGCCTCGTCGACGCCGTAGCGGGTGCGCACCACCCGTTCGCCAGCCTTGGCCTTGGCGGCGACCACCGGCTTCTCGCGCCGCTGACGGGCGAGCATGCACTCGCCCTCGGCGATGATCACGCGCAGGCCCTTGCCACGGGCCAGGATGGCATCCTTGAGCGCGCTGACGACAGCGCCGACCCGATAGCTGCCCACCGTGCGCACCCACTTTACGCCGACGCCCTTGAGCGCGGCCTCGATGGCCATGCCGCTCGCCTCGTCGCGCGAGTTGGTTCCGGTGGAGGGAATGTGCTGGTGGCCGGTGGCAGAAGAATAGCCGTTCTTCAGGATCACCAGCACGCCCTCGTCCTTGTTGAAGACGTGGTTGGCGATGCCGGTGGTCAGCCCCTGATGCCAGAAGCCGCCATCGCCCATGATCGAGACGACGGGATTGCGCATCATCGAGGAGAGGCCGCTCGACGAGGCAAGGCCGAGGCCGTAGCCGAGGATGGTGTTGCCCACCTTGAACGGCTCCAGCGTCGCGAAGCTGTGGCAGCCGATGTCCGCGCTGACGTGGAGCTGCCCCACCTGCTCCTGCACCAGCTTGATGGCGCTGAACACGGGACGCTCCGGGCAACCGGTGCAGAAGCCCGGCGGCCGGGCGGGAACCGGCGCGCCGAGGATGTCGAGCGCCTTGCGCCGGCTCTCTTCGATGCGGCGGACCTTCTGCGCCGCCGCATGTACGTCGACGCCTGCCGCGCGGGCGCGGGACAGGAACTTCGCGATGCCGTCCATGAGCACGGCGGCGACATACTCGCCGGCCTCGGGCAGCACGTTCTTGCCATGGACGCGGGTAGCGACCTCGGCGTCGGCGAGCAGGGCCTTGATCTGCTGCTCGATGAAGTTGGGCTGGCCCTCCTCGATCACCAGCACCGCCTTCCTGCCCGAGGCGAAATCGGCGATCTCCTGCGGCACCAGCGGATAGACGCAGTTGAGCACGAGCAGCGGAACGCGCGAGGCGCCGGTGGAATCGGCGAGGCCCAGCGCCCGCAAGGCGGCGATCACATGATTGTACATGCCGCCCTGGAGGATGAAGCCGACCTCGTCGATGTCGCCATCGACGCGCTCGTTGAGCTTCTTCTCCGCGACGTAGGCGATTGCCGCCGGCCAGCGCACGTCGATCTTGTGGCGCTCCTGGACGTAGGTGGCGGGCGGGAGCGAGATTCGGTCCTTGTGGAAGACCGGCGCCTCGATCACCGATCTCGTCGACAGACGCGGGCGGACGTTGTCGCGCGCGCGGAAGCGCCCCGTCATATGGCAGGCGCGGATGCGCAGCTCCATCATCACCGGGGTGTTGCTGGCCTCGGAGAGCTCGAAGCCGCGCTCCACCAGGTCGACGATGTTGCCGAGCTCCGGGCGCGGGTCCAGCAGCCAGAACTGCGACTTCATGGCGAAGGCGTGGGACCGCTCCTGGATGATGGACGATCCCTCGCCATAATCCTCGCCGACGATGATCAGCGCCCCGCCGGTCACCCCTGCCGAGCAGAGGTTGGACAGGGCATCGGACGCGACGTTGGTGCCAACCACCGACTTGAAGGTGACGGCACCGCGCACGGGATAGTTGACGGAAGCGCTCAGCATCGCGGCGGCGCCCGCCTCATTGGCGCAGGTGTCGAGATGGACCCCCAGCTCGTCCAGCAGGTCGCCGGCATCGCTCAGCACGTCCACCAGGGCGGAGATGGGCGCGCCCTGGTAGCCGCCCACATAGGAGACGCCCGACTGCAGCAGGGCCTTGGTGACGGCCAGGATGCCCTCGCCCTCGAAATACGCGCCGGCGCCGAGTTTCAGCTGGGAGACTTCTTCATGAAATGAGCGCTCGGGCATGGATCAGCTCCCGCTGAGCTGGGCGGCGGAGAGACGCGTCCGCATATCGCGCACCCGCGCCTCGAGGCGCGCGACCTCGACCACCGCGCGCACGTGCGCCGCCGTGCCGATGACATCGCCACCCACGCGCACCGTGGCATCGAAGGTGACGCGCCGGCCCGTGGCGGAGGCGATCACCACGTCCAGGTCCACTTCCGCACCCATGACCGCCGCGCCGCTGTGGATCAGGCTGACCTCGGCGCCGACGCTGTCCTGCCCGGGCTCGATGAGGGGCAGGAGCATGTCCCGGCACGTCATTTCCACGTCGTGGAGCATGTTCGGAGTGCCGTAGACCCGCAGGGCCGGGCCCATGAATGTGATGGCGCGCGCGTCGTCCACGACAACGCGGCGCCGGGCGCGAGCGCCTGCCGCAATCATTCCGCCTTCTCCGGAGCGTTTCCCTCCGTGCAGCATGACGATAATGGTTCATAAATGCAAGTGCGATGGGTGAATCTAGGTTCGGCCTAAGGAGAAAAGCCCATTGAATCGATGGATAGAGGAAGGTGCCGGGCGGGTTTGATTTTCAAAAAAATAATATAAAACAAATAGTTATTTCGATTTTCATCATTCTCGTCCGCCATTTGCGATTTTTGGAATCGCATTGATTTGGCGCAAAAATATGCCGCGCAGAGGGAAAATGTTGCAATGCAGCACATAAATTAACTTGTTTTCATGAACTACTAATGTAAGGGTCGTGTGGTCGCCGGGTCGCGGGGTATATCAGGTGCATGAACGCGCCGCGGGCGTGATACGGAAAACAGTAATTTGGGGAGCGGATCATGGAGCAGGGCCGATCTGCCGGCTTGGCAGGGTCGCCGGAGTCGGCGTGGTTCGAGGGCGCGCCCGGCGTGGGCGGGGTGTTCGGGCAGGATGTCGCCGGCCACGCAGCCTGGTGGCAGCAGGGGCTCGAATTGCTGGCCAAGCTTCCGGCGAAGGGCAGACGCTCTCCGGCCGACCAGGCGGTCGCTGACCGCGTTCTCGCCGCCTCCCGCGCCGCTCGCTCGGGATTTCTCTCCCGCCACGGGGCCGAGCTCTATGACCGCCTGACGGCTGGCCGCTCGCGGTTCGTCCGGGTGGAAGATCTCGCCTATGGCGCCGCGGCCCTGGTGCCCGGTCTCGTGCCGACCGAGGCGCAGGTGGCGGCCGAGGCCCAGCGGGCGCAGAAGGACAAGGACGGGCACGAATTCGACCAGGGGCTGCTGTTCAATCAGTTCCTGGGCGACCCCGCCTCCGGCATGCACCTGTGCCACGCCATGCTGCGTCCGCGCGAGGAGTCGCTCGCGGCACTCGATCGCCTGCGGAGGGACGGGCGGATCGACTTCGGCACCTCGCTGATCGAGCGGCGCGGCCGGGCCTCGATCGTGTCCATGAAGAACCCCCGCTATCTCAACGCCGAGGACGACAGCACGGTGGACAATGTCGAGATCGCGGTCGATCTCGCCCTGCTCGACCCGGACAGTGACATCTGCGTGCTGCGCGGCGCGCCGATCACCGGCGGCAAATATGACGGCCAGGGCGTGTTCTGCACCGGCATCAACCTGACGCAGCTCTATCGCGGCAAGATTTCCTACCTCTGGTATCTGGTGCGCGATCTCGGCTTCATCAACAAGATCTTCCGCGGCCTGGCCGGCGACGGCAGCCCCGAGGAGGTGTTCGGCGATACGCGCGAGAAAGCCTGGGTGGCGGCGGTGGAGAAGTTCGCCATCGGCGGCGGCTGCCAGTACCTGCTCGCCTGCGACTATGTCCTTGCCGCGAGCGACGCCTACATGACGCTGCCGGCCCGCAAGGAGGGGATCATTCCCGGGGTCGCCAACATGCGCCTGCCGCGCTTCGTCGGCGATCGCACCGCGCGCCAGGCCGTTATGTACGAGCGCCGGTTCGATTGCGACAGTCCCGAGGGGCGCCTCATCTGCGATGAGATCGTCCAGCCGGAGGCCCTCGAGAAGGCGCTCGCCAATGTGCTCGACCGGCTCACGAACTCGGGCGTGGTCAGCGCGGCGAGCAACCGGCGCGCCTTCCGCATCGCCCATGAGCCTCTGGACCACTTCCGCACCTACATGGCCGTCTACGCGCGCGAGCAGGCGCACTGCCACTTCTCGCCGGCGCTGATCTCCAACCTCGAACGCTTCTGGAACGCGGACAAGCGCGCCGCCTGAACGCGGCCGACCGAAAGGCCCGGATCAACCGGGCCGGAGCGCCGGGCCATCGGCCTGTCGCGTCACGACAACGAGAGGAACGCCATGGTTGCACGAATTCTTGGGAGCGTCGCCGTCGCGGCCACGCTCGTCGCGGGCGGCTGGTCGGGCGCTCGGGCGGAGGAGATCCGCATCGGCTCGGTGGTGTCCGCCACCGGGCCGGCCTCGCTGCTCGGCGATCCGCAGAAGCGGACGCTGGAGATGCTGGTCGAGGACATCAATACCAAGGGCGGGATCAAGGGCAACAAGCTGAAACTCGTGCTCTATGACGACGGCGGCGACGCCAACACGGCTCGCACCTTCGCCACCCGGCTCACCGAGGAGGACAAGGTGGCGGTGGTGATCGGCGGTTCGACCACCGGCACCACCATGGCCATGGCGCCGGTGTTCGAGGATGCCGAGATTCCCTTCATGTCCTTCGCCGGCGCGATCCAGGTGATCAAGCCGGTGAAGAAGTGGGTCTTCAAGACTCCCCACACGGATCTGATGGCGTGCGAGAAGATCTTCACCGATCTTCAGGCGCGAAAGCTTTCCAAGGTGGCGCTGTTGTCCGGCACCGACGGCTTCGGCAAGTCCATGCGCGACCAGTGCGTGGCCGCGGCGCCGAAGTTCGGCATCGAGGTGCTGCACGAGGAGACCTATGGCCCGCGCGACGCCGACATGACGCCACAGCTCACCAACATCAAGAACAAGCCGGGCGTCCAGGCCATCATCATCCCCGGCATCGGCCAGGGGCCCGCCATCGGGGTGCGCAACTACAAGCAGCTCGCCATCGCCCTGCCGCTCTATGTCAGCCACGGCGTCGCCTCCAAGGAGTTCATCGCGCTCGCGGGAGAGGGGGCGGAAGGCGTGCGCCTGCCGGCCGCCGCTCTGCTGCTGGGGGAGAAGCTCGCTGCGAACGATCCCCAGCGGCCCGTCGTGCTCGAATACACGAAAGCCTACGAGAAGAAGGCCGGCCAGCCGGTCTCGGGCTTCGGCGGCTTCGCCTATGATGGCTTTATGATCGTCGCCGAAGCCATCAAGCGGGCGCCGACCAGCAAGCCCGCGGCGATCCGCGACGAGATCGAGAAGACTAGGGGCTTCGTGGGCGTCGACGGCGTCTACAATATGTCGCCGCAGGACCATATGGGGCTCGATCTTTCGGGCTTCCGCATGGTGGAGATCCGCAAGGGCGATTGGGTCGCCGTGCCCTGACGCGCGTGCCGGCCCCGGGGCGCCGCGCCCCGGGGCGTCCTCGTCCTGACACGGGCTAGAGCCATGACCACCGAGCTTCTTCAGTTCGCCTTCTCGGGCCTGACCGTCGGCGCGGTGTATGCGTCGGTCGCGCTCGGATTCACGCTGATCTACAACGCCTCGCACGTGGTCAATCTCGCCCAGGGCGAGTTCGTCATGCTGGGGGCCATGTCGACCGTGTTCCTGGCCGCCGCGGGGCTGCCGCTTCCTGTGGCGATGATGCTCGCTGTCCTCATCTCAATGGCGGCGGGCTTCCTGCTTCACCGGTTCGCCATCGCCCCGGCGCGCGGCGCGGACCCGATCGCGCTCATCATCATCACTATCGGCGCCTCGATCTTCCTGCGCGGCCTCGCGCAGGTCGTGTTCGACAAGCGCTTCCATTCGCTGCCGCCATGGTTCGGCGCCGAGCCGATCGTGATCGCGGGCGCGGCGGTGCTGCCGCAGAGTCTCGTGGTGCTCGCCGGAATGCTGGTCGTGCTCTTCGCCCTGTGGCTGTTCATGACCCGCACGCTTTTCGGCCGCGCCATTCTCGCCGCCTCCAACAATCCCATGGCGGCGACGTTGGTGGGCATCAATGTGCCGGTGATCGTCGCCGCGACCTTCCTCATCTCCTCCCTGCTGGGGGCCGTGGTGGGCATTCTCGTCACCCCGATCACGCTGACCAGCTACGATGCCGGCACCATTCTCGCGCTCAAGGGCTTCGCGGCAGTGATGCTGGGGGGCATCGGCAACCCGCCGGGCGCGGTGCTGGGCGGATTGCTGCTGGGCCTTGCGGAATCGTTCGGCGCCGGCCTGATCTCCTCCCAGTACAAGGACGCCATCGCCTTCGTGATCCTGCTCGCCGTGCTGCTGCTCCGTCCTCAGGGCCTGCTCGGCGGTGCCGCGCTGGAGAGGGTGTGAAGATGCTGAGCCGCATGCTCCGATCCCGCTATCTGCAAGCCTTCCTGATGCTCGCGGTTATTCTGGCTCTGCCCTATGTGCTGCCGTCCACCTACTATCTCCGGGTGGCGTGCATGGTGTTCGTGTTCGCGCTCGCCGCCATGGGGCTCAACCTGCTGCTGGGGCTCGCCGGGCAGGTGAGCCTCGGCCATGCGGGCTTCATGGGAGTCGGGGCCTACGCGGTCGCGGTCGGCCCCACGCATCTCGGCGTGCCTGCCATTCCCGCGGCGCTCGCCGGTGTCGCGCTCTCCTGCCTCCTCGCCTTTCTCATGGGACGGCCGATCCTGAAGCTGAAGGGCTACTATCTCGCCGTGGCGACGCTCGGCTGCGGCTTGCTGATTTCCATGGTGCTGACCAACGAGGCGCAATGGACGGGCGGGCCGGACGGCATGGCGGTGCCGCGGCTGGTGCTGTTCGATGTGCCGGTGCGCGGCGTCCAGACCTGGTATTATGTCTGCGGCGCGGCGCTGACGATCGGCATGGTGCTTGCCATCAATGTCACCCACAGTCCCACCGGGCGTGCGCTGCGCGCGATCCGCGACAGCGAGGTGGCGGCGCGGGTGGTGGGCATCGACGTGGCGCGGCAGAAGCTGTTCGTATTCGTGCTCTCGGCGGCCTATGCCTCTGTGGCCGGCTCCCTGCTCGCCTTCGTCAACGGGCACATCACGCCCGATGCCACGTCGGGCTTCCTGCGCTCCATCGAGCTCATCACCATGGTCGTCCTCGGGGGGACGGGCGCGGTGCTCGGCCCGGTGGCCGGGGCGGCGATCCTTGTCATCCTGCCCCAGGCGCTGACCGTGTTTCACGACTACGAGCACATGATCCTCGGCCTCGTGATGATGGCCTGCATGATCGCGCTGCGCCAGGGCCTCGTGCCCGCCCTGACCGCGCGCTTCAGGGAGCGCACGGCATGAGCACCCTCCTGCGAGCCGACGATATCTCCATCTCCTTCGGGGGCATCAAGGCCGTCAGCGGGGTGTCGCTGGCCGTGGAGACAGGTGAGATTCTCTCCATCATCGGTCCCAACGGCGCCGGAAAGACCACCTTCTTCAACATCATATCGGGGCTCTATCTGCCGACGCAGGGCCGCGTGCTGTTCAAGGACCAGGACGTCACCGGCCGTCCGCCCGAGGTGCTGGCCCGCCGCGGCCTGTGCCGCACGTTCCAGAACCTTCAGGTGTTCTTCGGCATGAGCGCCCTGGAGAACGTGATGGCCGGGCGCCACCGGCACGAGCGCACCGGCGCCCTGTCCCACATCCTTGGTCTGCGCCGGGTGGCCCGCGAGAACGCGCTGAGCGCCAGGGAGGCGAGAGCGCAGCTGGATTTCGTGGGCCTCGCCGATCTCGCCGAAAGGCCCGCCGGAGGCCTGTCCTACGGGGCGCTCAAGCGCCTGGAGATCGCCCGCGCGCTTGCCAGCGAGCCGGATCTGCTGCTGCTCGACGAGCCGGCGGCCGGCTGCAACGGCACCGAGACCGCCCAGATTGCCGAGATCATCCGCAGGATCGCCGACGCCGGCATCACCATCGTTCTGGTGGAGCACGACATGAAGCTCGTGATGCGCATCTCGGACCGCATCCTGGTGCTGGAGCAGGGCCGGGTGCTTTGCCTCGGCGCGCCGTCCGTGGTGCGGGGCGACAGCCGGGTCCAGGCGGCCTACCTCGGCCAGCACGGAACGCGGGAGGCCCACGTTGCTTGAGATCGATCGCGCCTGCTGCGCCTACGGGCGTGTCGAGGTGCTCCACGAGGTCTGCCTGACGGTCGAGCAGGGAGAGATCGTGACTCTGCTCGGCGCCAACGGCGCGGGCAAGACCACGCTGCTGCGCGCCATCTCCGGCATCTGCCCGCTGACCGGCGGCGAGATCCGCTTCGAGGGCGAGCGGCTCGACCGGGTGCCGGCGCACCGCCGGGTGGAGCGCGGCATCGCCCAGGTTCCCGAAGGTCGCCAGATCTTCACCGCGCTTTCGGTGGCGGACAACCTGCGGCTCGGAGCGTGGCGCCGGGCCGACGGGGCCGGGACGGCGCAGGATCTGGAGCGGGTCTACCAGATGTTCCCGGTGCTGGCGGAGCGGCGCGGCTCCGTCGCGGGCGGCCTTTCCGGCGGCCAGCAGCAGATGCTCGCCATTGGCCGCGCGCTGATGGGCCGGCCGCGCCTGCTGCTCATGGATGAGCCCAGCATGGGGCTTGCGCCGCTGCTCATCGACCAGGTGATGGCGACCATCGTCGAGTTGAAGGCGAGCGGCCTCACCATCCTGCTGGTCGAGCAGAATGTTTCGGCAGCGCTCTCGATCGCCGACCGGGGCTATGTGCTGGAGACCGGCACGGTCGAGATCGCGGGCCGAGCCGGCGATCTCATGACCAATCCCGATGTGGCCTCCTCCTATCTTGGCATGTGACCGGGCTACCGGCCCGCCCATGCCGCACTGCGCCTTGACGTGGCGGGAAGGCGGGTCCTAGTCTGCCGGCGAGCGGTGACGCGCCCCCATCGCCATGCCCCGTGAGGGCTGGACCTCTGCAGTGGAATCCTGCAGGCGCACAGGGCGGCCGTCAGCTCCCTTTCCCATTCGCTGCGACAGATGCGGGACCGTGCGCGACGCGTCGCGGACGTGCGCCGTCCCTCGGGAACAGGGGCCATGACCGAGCAAGAGGCGCGTGCCGATCCGTTCGGCGCGATCGACGATTGGGACGCCGCCGACATGGGCTGCGGCGAGCTCGTCATCTTTCTGCGGCAGCGCCTGAAGGCCATGCCGGGCGGTGTGCTGCGCCTGACGGCGCGCGATTCCGGCGCCCCCGAGGATCTGCCAGCCTGGTGCCGCATGACCCGCAACGCCTTGATTCATCACGATCCTGAAGCCCAACTGTTCTGGATTCGCTCCCGCACCGACTGGAGCTGACCCCTGGACCCGGACCGGCCCAGGCCGGCCGGCACTTGCCGCATCGCCGGCCGCGGCGCCGGCGCGGACCCGAGAGAGGGAGAGAGAAAAGATGCCCGGAAAGTTCGTCGTCTCCATCAGCTGCGCCAAGAACGACACCGACAAGGCGACCGTCGGCTTCGTCATCGCCAACGCCGCCGTCGCCTCCGACAAGGAGACCGTGGTGTTCCTCTCCATCGAGGGCACCCGCTTGTCGCAGAAGGGATATTCCGACGACATCCACGAGGCGGGCTTCGCACCGCTCAAGGAGCTGATGAGCGCCTTCGCGGCGGCGGGCGGCACGATCTATGTCTGCTCGCCCTGCTTCAAGAAGCGCTCGCTCGACGAGAACAACCTGGTGGACGGCGCCAAGATCGTCGGCGGCGCCAAGCTGGTGGAGTTCATGGGCGAGGGCGCCCCCTCGGTCTCCTACTGACCCGATCCGGCGGGACGGACCGGCCTGGTCCCGCCGAAAATGCGCATGTGGTCCCGGGATCGTCCCGGGGCCGCGAATGACCAACGGAGGACCGCGTCGTGATCCCCTACCGCACCATGATCGCGGTCTTCCTCGCCGCCGCGCTCGGCTACGTGGCGCTCAGCTACGCCTTCTTCCAGATGCCGCAGACCGCCGAGGCGGCGGAGGAATGCGGTTTCCTCGCCGACGAGTTCGTCTCGGCAGGCACGCTCACCTATGAGCGCTCCCAGGCGTTCGCCGTGAGCTTCATGCGCAAGCAGGAATACTTCACCGCCACGACGGTCGGCCTCGCCTTCGCCTTCCTCGCCTTCGCGCTCATCGCCGGGCGCCGGGGCGGGGCGGCGGGCGCCGGCATGGCGGCGGGCGGCGGGGTGCTGGCGCTTTCGGCGCTGTGCATCTCCTGCCTCGCCCCGGTGCTGTCGCTGGTGGGGCTCGGCATCGCCGGCAGCCTCCTGGCGGACGTGCCGAAATGGCTGCTGACGCTCAACACCGCGCTGCTCACCTTCTGGGGCACGCTCTACCTCTCGCGGCGCCTTTCCACCTGCCCGCTGCCGGTGCGGCAGGGGGAGGGAGCGCTCGCCCATAGCCAAGGCTAGATCCGGAGGAACATCGCCATGCTCCGCTTGCTCCCGCGTCTCTTCCGCGGCGCCGCGCTCGCCGCAGCGCTCGCCCTTCCGGCGGCCGCCGCCGATTACGCGACCATTCTCACGCCGGCCAAGCCCGGCTGGCCGCTCGCCCATCCCATCGCCGGGGCCGACATCCCGCCGCCGCCCTTTTCCCTGCTGGCGGACCGGCCGGTGAAGCCGGCCTATGTCCCGGGCCTGCCCGGCCTGCCCCAGGGGCGGCTCGTGACCGACGATTTCGGCCGCAAGCCGCCGAAGTTCGACGGCGTCTTCATCCGCAAGAGCCGGGTGGAGAACGGCGAGGTGGTGATCCCGGCCGGCGGCCTCGTCTTCATGGAGGATACCTGGGGCGGCGAGGTGGCGCTGCGCGGCGAGCAGGTGCCCGTGCTCTCGCGCCTGCCCACCTATGTGGACTACGACATGTCCATCGTCGTGAAGGAGGACGTGACCATCCCCGCCGGCGGCAGCGTCGCGGTGGGCGGGCAGGTCTACAATTACTACGCCACGGTCGGCCACGAGAAGATGGCCAACCACACCGTCCATGTGCGCACCATCGCCGGCACGGACTGGGAATGGGCGTTCGGCGCGCCGGCCTTCTCGGCCACCGAGACCGGCTGGTACGGCGACCGCTTCGCCCAGCTCTACAACCAGGGCAAGGCGCGCGAGATCACGCCGAAGCAGATCACCTTCGACTGGCTGAGCGGGGTCAGGATGGACCGCATCCTGTTCGCGCAGGACAAGGTGTTCGCCGGTCTCGCCGGGGCGGGAGAGAGCTGGAAGGTGGGGGACCGCACGGTGCGCGTCGCCGCCGTCGATCCCATCGCCGGCACGGTGACGCTGGAGCTTCTCTCCGGCGACAAGGTGACCGGCACCCGCACCCTCGGCCCGGTGAAGAACGAGCTGCTGATCGAGGACACCGCCGCCCGCAAGGCGCTGGTGTTCGAGGACGCCGACATGGTGGCCTTCCTCTCGCCCTGGCCCAACGCCTTCGAGGGCGAAAAGGCCAACCTCAAGGTCTATGGCGGCGCCTTCAGCCTGAACTACGGCGCCGACTTCGCCGGCGACAAGCGGTTCGCGGTCTATCCCGTGGGCTGCCCCACCGGGCACAATTTCGGGTTCATGCTGGTCAACAAGGAGGAGATCCGCCTGAAGCCCGGAACCTCGGTGGATGGCCCCGAAGGCTATTTCCGCGTGGTGGTGGACAAGGCGGAGGGTGACAAGGTGCTCTCCTGGCGCATCGAGGACGCCAAGGGCAACCGCTCGGTGGACCTCGGCGGGCCGAACGTCACCAATGTCGACCTCGTGCTCGGCCAGGGCCGGGTCGCCGGCCAGGCGATCCTGAAGGACGTGGGCCGCGCCATGCTGGCGCGCAACTACGACACCATGGTGCGGCTCGAGACCGCCGCCGCTGCCGCCGCGCCGAGGGACGGCACCCCGGCCCAGCCGGCCGCCGCCGCGCCCGCGCCGGCTCCCGCTCCGCATCCGCCGGTGGCGGCAACGGCGAAGCCGGCCGAGGCGTCGTTCTCGCCGACCCTGGTCCTGGCCGTGGGCGTCATGGCCATCGGCGCCGGCGCTATCGGCTTCGAGATCGGCCGCCGTCGCAAGGCCGGCTGAGCGCGGCGGCGGGCGGCCCCTCCTTGCGGGGAGGGGCAGGGGGTCGGGACCGCCGCAAGCAACCCCGGACCCCAGGGCAGAGGTCACCCCTCCCCACAAGGGGGAGGGGAGCCGGCCGCGCCGATGGGCGACGTCACCCATCACGCATGCCGGGGGCGGGAGGAGGCCCCGACCTGCGGTCCGGGGTGAGATTTCAGAATGACCTGCGGGCGGAACGGCCTCCTCCGTTCCGCCACCATCCGGAAGGTGCCGATGACTGTGACCGAGTTGCGTCATGACCTCGCCTCCGACGTCTCGTTCGACGGCGGCGACCTCGATTGCGGCAACGGGCTGCTGCTGCTGATCCGCAAGCATATCGACCCCTTGCCGCGCGGCGGCCTGCTGGAGATCCGCTCCACGGAAATCTCGGTGGATGACGACCTGCCCGCCTGGTGCCGCCTCACCGGCAACGAGATGGTCTCGTTCCTGAAGGAGGGAAAGCAGCGCTCCTTCCTCGTCTGCAAGGGCCGCCTCGAGGAGCGGGCGCCCGCCCCGCCGCCCACGACCGCCGCGCCCGCCGCGAGCCTCCCGGCCGCGCCGCGCCCGGCGCGCGTGCCTGTGGAGGCCCCCGCAATCCCGGCGCTGGCGGTGATGGGCATCGGCTCCTGGCCGCGCCCGCGCTGGATGATCGACGCCATGCACGCTTACGTGGAGGGCCGCCTGCCGGAGAAGGCGTTCCACGAGACCGCGGACGACGCCGTGCGCCTCGCCATCGCCGCCCAGGAGAAGGCCGGCGTCGACGTGGTGACCGACGGCGAGCAGCGCCGCGACAGCTATGCCAGCTTCGTCGCCAGCCGGCTCGACAATTGCCAGCTCATCCCGCTCACCGATCTCCTGCCGCTGGTCGACCATCCGGAGGAGTTCGAGGCCGAGTTGCGCGCCCTCGACATCCCCGCCGGGGACGTGCGCCATCCGGCGGTGTTCGGCCGGCTCGCGCGCTCGCGCCCGCTGGTGGCGCACGAGGTGGACTTCGCCCGCGCCGTCACCCAGAAGCCGGTGAAGGTGGCGCTGCCCGGCCCCTATCTCCTCACCCGCACCATGTGGATGGAGTGCATCTCCGACCGCGCCTATGACAGCCGCGAGGAGCTCTCCGCCGACATCGTCCGCGTGCTGCGCGAGGAGCTGGCCGAGCTGATGGATGCCGGCGCGGCGCTGGTGCAGCTCGACGAGCCGGTGCTCTCCGAGGTGGTGTTCTCCGGCGCCAAGAGCAAGCGCAGCTTCATGTGCGGCGCGCTCTCGGAATCGCTGGCGCCGGAGCAGGAGCTGGCCTTCGCCCGCGATTTGCTCAACGCGGTGCTCGACGGCTTCCCCCGCGCGCGCACGGCGCTCCATGTGTGCCGGGGCAACTGGACGCCGGACGAGAGCGTGGCGCTCTCCGGCTCCTACGCGCCGCTGGTCGATACGCTCGCGCAGGTGAGGGTGGGCGCCTATCTGCTGGAGATGTGCACCCCGCGCGCCGGCGAGATGGAGATCCTGAAGGCGCTGCCGCAGGACGCCCGCATCGGCGTCGGCGTGGTGAACCAGAAGGACCCGCAGGTGGAGGCGGTGGACGCGGTCTCGGCGCGCATCGCCCACGCCATCGACCTGTTCGGGCGAGAGCGGGTGCTGCTGCACCCCGATTGCGGCTTCGCCACCTTCGCCGACAACCCCATCTGCTGCGCCGGCTCGGCCGTCGACAAGCTCGGCGCCATCGCCGCCGCCGTGGCGCGCGTCCGGTAGGATGGGGCGCCGGCGATCTCCTGCGGCGGTCGCCGGCGGTGATCCGCCAGCCGCCGGGGGCTCAGGCCTCGTCCCCCGCGGCGCGCCAACGCGAGGGCGTCATGCCGGTCCAGCGCTGGAAGGCATGGTTGAAGGCGCTGTGGGTGGTGTAGTCCAGCGCCTCGGCGACCCTCCCGACCGGCAGGGTGGTGAGGGCGAGCAGCTCGCGCGCCACGTTCGCGCGCACCTGGTCCTTGATCTCCTCGAAGGAGGTTCCGCGCGTGGCGAGCTGGCGCGCCAGCGTGCGGGTGCTCACGCCCAGCTCCCGCGCCACCTGGTCCCGCCCGGCCCCGCCGGTCATGAGGCGTGGCCGCAGCGCATGCCGCACCCGCGCCGAGAGATCGTCGAACTCGCCGCGGGCGAAGGCGCGCGCCATGTCCCTGAGGCGCGTGCGCTCGGCGGGGTCGGCGCCCGGCAGCGGCAGCGCCATGTCCGCTGCCGAGAGGATGATGCAGGTCTGCTCCTGGTCGAACAGCGCCGGGGCGCGCAGCACGCCGAAATGGGCCGCGGTGTCCGGCGGCGGCCGGCAGCACTGCAATACCTGCGCCGGGCGCGCCTTGCCGCCCGTCAGATTGCGGACCAGGTTGCAGCCGATGGCGAGCACCAGGTCGTAGATCTGCCGGCCGCGGGAGGGGCCGTCATAGATGCCGTAGCCGAGCGTGTAGGTGTCGGCGTGGCGCTGGAGATAGACCGTGGCGCTGCGGGAATAGCCGATCTGGAGGCCCACATAGTCGCGCAGCGCGTCGCCGAGCGTGGGCGCGCGCGACATCATCTCGCCGACGATGCCGAGCTCGCGGTGGTCCAGCCGCGCGCCGAGCCTCAGCCCGATGTCGGCGCGTCCGCTGCACCGCGCGGCGCCCTCCAGCAGGCCGATCAAAGCCGGCATGGGCAGCCGCGCCTCGGGCACGAGGTCCTGCGGCGCAATCCCCGATCCCGCGAACACATCATCGAGAGGAACCGCGAGCTCGCGCAGCAATTCCGGCAGGTGCGCGAGCGGCCCCACCCGCTGCAAGGGCGTGCGCTGCAATTTCGGACCTCCCCCTGTCCTCCAATGGCAAGCTTTGCTCCGGGTCATAGGCTAACGCAACGGGGCGGGGCAAGTTCTTGGCGTCGGGATCTGTCCCGGCGGGCAAGGACAGCGACGTCAGGGCGTCGCGGCGCGGCATCGGCTCCGTCAGGGCGGAGTCCGGTGCCGCGCCAAATTGCCCGTCTGCCTGCCGGGCGCCGCCGCGGAAGCCCGGCGCGCGCTGCTCTTCACCCGCCCCTCACCTTGAGGCATTGTCCCATTCCTTCCCACAAGCGGGACCGATGGCGGTCCCGCCGATGCAAGGCGAACCTATGACCGAACAGACCTCACTTCCGGCCCGGTTCCGCACGGCCGCCTTCGGGCTCGCGGCCGCGCTCGCCGTGATCGCCTGCGGTGCCGCGGAGGCGCAGCAGCCGCCGAAGTCGGCGCAGCACGTGCCGCTGCAGAAGGCCATCGGCGTGCCGCACATCGACCGGCCGATCCCCTCGCTCGCGGTGCTGAACGCGGCCGGCGCGAAGCTCGAGGGCACCAAGCTCACCCTCACCGGCGTGTCGTCCAACACCATCGTGTTCGCCGACCGTCCGGTGCGCGCGGCCGGCCACGAGACGCTGAAGCAGTTCCTGTCGCAGTGGGACGAGGGCAAGGATTCGTTCGCCGTCGATCCGCCCAACGCCACGGTGTCGGTGCTCGGCGCCAATCCCGGCGAGGTGTCGGACGTGGTGGTGGTGCTGAAGGCGCCGAAGCTCGACGGCACGACGCTGACCTTCGACGTCAAGGTGCTGGAGGGCACGCTCACCCCCGGCGGCCCGGTGGCGGTGTTCATCGACGCCTGGGCGGTGCGCGGTCCCTATGGCGGCGGCGCGGTCCATGTGGGCGGCTACTACCACCCGCCGGTCTATCACGGCGCCTGGTATGCCCATCCGTACTATCCGGCGGCCGGCGCGGCGGCGGCGGGGTTCGTCGCCGGCGCGGCGGTGGCCGGCACGGCCGCGGCGGCCGCGGCCTCGGTGCCGCGCGCCTATCCGCCCTATTGCGGCTACTACCCCTATCCGCCCTGCTACTGAGCGGGCGATCGGGGGAGGCGGGCGCCCGGCGCCTGCCTCACCCGTGATCGCGCGGCGCGAGCCGGCGATAGGCGCCGCTGAAATAGAGCAGCGGCGCGGCGTCGGCCGTGCGCACGTGCACCACCTCGCCGATGAAGATGGTGTGGGTGCCCGCCTCGTGGCGGTCGTCGAGCCGGCATTCGAGGCTCGCCGCCGCTTCCTCCAGCAGCGGGCAGCCGGTCTGCCCCTGCGCGAAGGCGAGCCCCTCGAACGGGCGCTCGATCCGCTGCGCGAAGCGCGCGGCGAGCGGCTCCTGATGGTGCGCCAGGAGGTTCACCGCGAACGCCGCGCCGCGCGCGATCAGGTCGTGGGAGGCGCTCTCGCGGTTCACCACGACGAGCAGCCGCGGCGGGCTGGCGCTGACGCTGCAGACGGCGGTGGCGGTCATGCCGTTGAGCCGCCCGTCGGCGCAGGAGGTGATCACCGTGACGCCCGCCGCCAGAGCCCGCATGCCGGCCTTGAAGGCGTCCGCGTCCACCGCCGGCCGCGCCGCCGCGCTCATGCCGCCGCTCCCTTGACCATGTCGCGCAGCATGCCGCCGGCATAGCCGGCGCGCAGGTAGCCCCGCGCCTGGAGGATCGGCACCACCGCGCCGACGAAGCTCTCGAACGTGTCGGGCAGGAAGGCGGGCGACACCACGAAGCCGTCCGCCGCGCCGCTGTCGATGATGGCGATCAGCTCGTCCGCCACGTCCTCAGGCGTGCCGACGAGGCGCGGGCACATGACGCCGCGGGCATAGACGCCGCCGGCCTCGGCGATGGTCATGGAGCCGTCCGGGGTGATCGAGCGCAGGGCGGCGATGTTGCCCTGGCTGCCGGAGGCGGCGATCTCGTTCACCGTCGCGTCCATGGGCAGGCTGGAGAAGTCCATGTTGGCGTGCGCCGCCAGCGTCGACAGGCCGGCCACCGGGTCGGCGAGGCTGTCGTGCAGCGCCAGCAGCGCGTTCGCCTCGGCGCGGGTCTTGCCGATGAAGGGCATCACCGCCATCAGCACCTTGCTGCCGCCGGGGCGCCCCGCTTCGACGAGGGCGGCGTCCACGTCGGCCTTGAACACCTTCATGCGCTCGATGTTGGGCTGGAGCGCGAAGATGATGTCGGACCAGCGCGCCGCGAAGCGCTTGCCGCGCCCGGACGATCCCGCCTGCACGATCACCGGCCGCCCCTGCGGGCTCCTCGGGATGTTGAGCGGCCCGCGCGACTGGAACCAGCGGCCCTCGTGCTTCACGTAATGCACCTTGTCCGGGTCGGCATAGAGGCCGGCCGCGCGGTCGAGGATCAGCGCGTCCTCGTCCCAGCTGTCCCAGAGCTTGAAGGCCAGCTCCATGAACTCGTCGGCGCGGTCGTAGCGCTCGTCGTGGCCGAGGTGGGGCACCGAGCCGTAGTTCAGCGCCTCGCCGTCATTCATGGAGGTGACGACGTTCCAGGCCGCCCGCCCGCCGGAGATGTGGTCCAGCGTCGCGAACTCGCGGGCGATGTTGTAGGGCGCGTCATAGGTGGTGGAGCGCGTGCCGCCGAGGCCGATGTGCCGCGTCACCGCCGCCATGGCGCCGAGGATCGGCAGCGGGTCCATGCGCGTCGCGTCCTGGTCGCCGTGGCGGATGCCGGCCACGTGGCTGTCGGCATAGCGGTCGGCGATGGCGAGCCGGTCGGCGAAGAACAGGAAGTCGAAGCACCCCTGCTCGAGCAGCTGGGCGATGCGGGCATAGTGGGCGAGGCTGAGGAACGGCGTCTCGTGGGCCGGGTTGCGCCAGATGGCGTGGCTGTGCACCACCGGGCCGGCGATGAGAAATCCGCACAGATGCATATGTTTGGGCATGGCTGGTCCTCCCTTGTCCCGGTCCGGGCAAGGCTTGTCGCTTCACGCGCGGGGAGCCCGCGCGCGCTGGTGTGGGATCCGTTCTGTTCCGGTCGTCATGCCCCGGCTTGTCCGGGGCATCCACCTGGCCGCTCGCTCCGCGCGTTCAGGCCGAAGGGCCGGTATGCTCGCGGAGCGGGTCCCTCGGACGAGCCGGGGGATGACGGCGCCCTATGGCGGTTCAGCGGGAAACGCCGACCCGCCATAGCCTGTAGATCTGAGGCATTTCCTGCACGCGGACCGGTAGCCACTTCGCGCGGAAATGCTCTCGGGCGGCGTCAGGAGATGACGCCCACCATCTCGTTCTTCCCGTTCTTGACCACCTGGACCAGGAACGAGCGGTTGATCTGGTCGCCCTTGGCATCGAAGTCGCAACTCGCGCCGGCGCCGACGAACTTGATCTTCTTGCCGGCCCGGATCATCTCCAGGCCCTTGACCACGTCGTCCACCTCCTCGCCGGGCGGGTTGCAGACCTCGAACACCGACTTCGCCCACACCTTCGCCTCGGAGGACTTGGCGTGCTCCATGGCGAGCGCGGTGGCGCAGATCTGGTCGTGGGCGTTGCCGGCGAACAGGAACACGGTGCCGGCCGGCGCCCCCATCTCCTTCACGAACTTCTTGTAGGAGGCGGACTCCAGCGGCGGGGCGGGCTGGAGGTGGTAGATGCCGTTCGCCACCTCCGGGCCCACCGCCTGGAGGAACTTGCCCTCCGCGTCGGCGCCGATGGAGAGGGCGACGATCTTCGACTTGAAGCCGCCGCGATAGACTTCCTTGGCGATGGAGACGAAATCGGTGAGCAGCGACAGGCAGAACACCGCGTCCGGGTCGGAGCCGAACGCCTTCTCCACCTCGGAGCGGTAGGAGGGCTGGTCCGGGTTGTACATCACCACCTGCGAGACCTTGCCGCCGAGCTTCTCCATCTCCGCCTTGAAGGGCTCGATCATGGCCACCACGAACGGGTTCTGCTGCGCCAGCACCACCACGTTCTTGGCGCCGATATTCTTCATCACCTTGGCGCCGGCCGGGCCCCAGGAGGTGCTCTTCGCCTGGAAGCGGAACACCATGCCCTTGTTGTCGCCGTCGGTGACCGCGTTGGCGGCGCAGGAGACCATCTGCACCTTGTCGGCGGCGAGGATGATGGGCTTGGCGGCGAGCGCGATCGGGCTGCCCCAGAAGCCGCCCACCAACTCCACCTTGTTCACCTCCAGCAGCTTCTTGGTGCCGGTGACGCCCACCGTGGGGTTGGTCTCGGAATCCTCGATGAACAGCTTCAGCTTGCGCCCGCCGAGGATGCCGCCGGCGTCGTTCACCTGCTTCACCACCAGCTCGGCGGCCTTCTTCATGTCCGGACCGTAGGGGCCGGTGGCGCCGGAGAACGGCAGCACCATGCCGAGCGGCACGTCCGCCGCCTGGGCGGCGGCCGGCGTGCGAAGGAGCGCGGCGGCAGGCAGCGCGGCGAGGCCGGCGACCACCTGGCGGCGGGAAGGAGAGAATTTGGGGCTCACGGCTGTACTCCTCTGGCTGGTTCGTCTTGTTCGGGATGGAGGTGGAGCAGGGCTTCCGCCGCGCCGTCGTCGATCTGCAGCGCGTCGTTGAAGCGGTTGAAGAAGCCGGCGAGCGCGCTGCGCAGCGTCAGCTCGACGATCTGGCCCTCGGTGAAGTGCGTGCGCAGGCGCGCGAACACGGCGTCGCGGATGCCCCAGGCGCGGGTGGTGACGAGGCCGGCATAGTCGATCACCGCCCGGTCGGCGTCGTCGAAGGCGGGATGGTCGCAGGAGGGCAGCGCCGCCGCCGCGTCCGCCGGAATGCCCTCCACCGCCAGCAGGGGGGTATGGTGGGAGACGCAGTAGGGGCAGGCGTTGAGCTTGGAGACGGTGACGACCGCCAGCTCGATGTAGCGGAACGGCACGCCTTCCCGCGCCCGAAGCTCCATCAGCATGCGGTAGAGGTGGTCGAGCGCGGGCGGCACGTGGGCCATCACCGCCGCCTGGTCGCGGAAGTCGGCATAGCCGCCGGCGAAGGCCTCGAACACCTGCGCCGTGGCAGGCGGCAGGTGGGCCGCCGTGAGGGGAGCGACGCGGGGCATCAGGCCTTGCCTCCCTCGGCGAGCGCGCCCTTGGGCGCGGCGTCGTCGTTCGGGAAGAACTCGCCGTAGCGGCGCTTCGGCTCCGCCACGAGGCCTTGCGGGCGCAGGATCAGCATCAGCACGATGCCCACCCCGATCATGCCGAGCCGCAGCGCCGAGAGCTGCACGCCGTCGATCCAGGGGATCAGGTCCTTCAGGAAGCGCGTCGCCTCCAGGATCAGCATGATCGAGCCGGCGCCGAGGATCAGGCCGAGGTTCGAGCCGCGCCCGCCGGCGATCACCGCCATGAAGGCATAGGCGGTGATGATGGGCGTGAACTGGGACGGGTCGATATAGGTGAGGAAGAAGGCGTGCAGCGCCCCGGCGAGGCCCATGATCGCGCCGCCCACGGCGAAGGCGCGCACCCGGAGCGCCAGCACCGGCTTGCCGAGCGCGGCGGTGACGGTGGGATCGTCGCGCACCGCGCGCAGCACCCGGCCGAAGGGCGAGCGCACCAGCGCCTCGCTGAAGGCGAAGGCCGCCGCCACCAGCACCACGGCGAACACCAGGATCACCCCGTCGCCCCAGGTCGCCGGCGTCATGTCCGCGAACGGGCGCGGGATGCCGGAGATGCCGAGCGCGCCACCGGTGAGCCAGCCCTCGTTCAGCAGCAGGATGCGCACGATCTCGCCGAAGCCGATGGTGACGATGGCGAGGTAGTTCTCCTCCAGGCGGATGGTGAGCAGCGACAGCGCCATGGACAGAAGCGCGCAGGCGACGGCCGAGAACACCATGGCGGCGAGCCAGCCCACGTGCGGGGCGGTGAGCGCCACCGCATAGGCGCCGAGCGCGACGAAGCCGGAGACGCCGAAGTTCACGAGGCCCGCGAGGCCCCATTGCAGGTTGAGCGCGAGGCCCACCAGCGCCGCGATGGCGACGAAGATGACGACCGTGACGAGATAGGAGATCATGAGCGCGCCCTCACTTGCGCACGGCCTTGGCGCCGAACAGGCCGTTGGTGCGGAACAGGAGCAGCAGCAGGATCACGCTGAAGCTGACGATCTGCCGGTAGCTGGGCGGCAGGACGAGGGTGGACATCTCCTCGGCGATGCCGATCAGCAGCGCCCCCGCCACCGCCCCGAGCGGGCTGCCGAGCCCGCCGAGGATGGCGGCGGCGAAGATCGGGATCTGGTAGTTCCAGCCCATGAGCGGGTCGATGGCGCGGTCGAGCCCGGCCAGCACCCCGGCGATGCCGATCAGCGCGCCGGTGAGCATCCAGGTGATGCGGGCGACCGTGCGCCGCTCCACCCCGCGCACGGCGGCGAGCGAGGGATTGTCCGCCACCGCCCGCATGGCGCGCCCGAGCGGGGAGGCGGTGAGCAGCAGGTGGAACAGGATCAGGGCGACGATCACCACGCCGGCGGTGGTCATCTGCTCGTAGTTGATGCGGATGCCGTTCCAGCGGATCGGCCGCGCCACCGCGAGGTCGAAGCTGCGCGCGGCGTTGCCGAAGGCGAAGCGGCAGATGTTCTCGATCACCAGCGACACGCCCATGGAGGCGACCAGGAGCGTGATGGAGCCGCGCTCGCGCAGGCGCTCGAACACCATCTCGTCGCAGAGGACGCAGGCGAGCCCCACCACCAGCGCCGCGAAGGCGGCCGCCATGGAGAGCGGCAGGCCGAAGGTGACGTTGGCGAGGTAGCCGGCATAGGCGCCGAGGGTGAGGAGCGCGCCCACCGCGAAGTTGGCGAAGCGCATGATGCCGAAGATCAGCGTCAGCGCCAGCGCCGGCAAGGCGAGCAGGAGGCCGGTGACGAGGCCGTTGAGGAAGAGCTGCGCGGCCATCTCAGGCCTCCTTGCCGAAGAACAGGCCGGCGAGATCCGCCTGCTTCACGTCGCCGGCCTTGGCGCGCAGGCTGAGGCGGCCGGCCACCAGCACCACCACCTCGTCGGCGATGGCGAGCGCGGCGGCGACGTTCTGCTCGACGAGCAGCACGGTGACGCCGGCCTCGCGCACCCGCACCACCGCCTCCATGGTCTCGCCGACGATCTTGGGCGAGAGGCCGGCGGAGGGCTCGTCCAGGAGCAGCACCTCCGGGTTGGCGAGCAGCGCGCAGGCGAAGGCCAGCATCTGCCGCTGGCCGCCGGAGAGGTTGCCGGCGAGCGTCTTCGGCCGCTGGCCCAGCTCGGGGAACAGCGCCAGCACCCGCTCGCGCTGGCCCGGGCCGACGCCGGCGCGGCCGCGGATGAACTCGGTGGCGAGCTTCAGGTTCTCGGCGATGGTGAGGGAGGCGAACACGTTCGCCTCCTGCGGCACGTAGGCGAGCCCCGCCGCCACGCGGCGCGCCGGCGAGAGGGCGGTGATGTCGCGCCCCGTCACCTCGATGCGGCCGGCGCGCGCCGGCAGCAGGCCGGCCAGCGTCTTGATGAAGGAGGACTTGCCGGAGCCGTTCGGGCCGATGACGGTGACGATGGTCTCCGGCTTCTGGATCATGTCGATGCCGCAGACGATGTCGCCGCCGCGGCCATAGCCGGCGCGCAGGCCGACGACCGCGAGCGCGTGGTCGCGCGGATCGTCCGTCGTCGGAGCGGAAGGCGGGGCGGCGGCGTGCGCGTTCATGCGGCTACCCCGAGATAGGCGTCCACCACGCGCGGGTCGGAGGTGGCCTCGGCGAAGGTGCCGGAGACCAGGGCGCGGCCCTGCGCCAGCACGTGGACCCGGTCGCAAACCTCCTCCACCAGGTGCATGTCGTGCTCGACGATGCCGAAGGAGAGGCCCTCCGCCTTCAGCTCGCGCACCAGGCGGATGATCTCCTCGCGCAGCGGCGGCGAGACGCCGGCGCCGGGCTCGTCGAGCAGGATGAGCTTGGGCTGCATGAGCAGCGCGCGCGCCACCTCCAGGAGCTTCTTCTGGCCGCCGGAGAGCATGCCGGAGGGCTGGTCGGCGAGCTTCAGCAGGCCGACGCGTTCCAGGAGGCGCCGGGCCTCGGCGGCGTTGGCGCGCTCCTGCGCCCACCATTTCGGCCGCGCCAGCAGCGCCCCCACCAGCGTCTCGCCCGCCTGATGCGGCGGGGCGATGAGCAGGGTCTCGAACACGGTGAGGCTGCCGAGCTCGCGCACGATCTGGAACGAGCGCACCACGCCCTTGGCCGCCATGCGGTGGGCGGCGAGGCCGGTCACGTCCTCGCCCTCGAAGGTGACGCTGCCGGCATCGGGCTTCGCGAGCCCGGTCAAGGCGTTGAGCAACGTGGTCTTGCCGGCGCCGTTGGGGCCGATGAGGCCGGTCACCTGGCCGCGCGCGAGGTCGACGGTGCAGCCGTCGAGCGCCGCGACGCCGCCATAGCGCCGGGTCAGCCCGCGGACATCGAGGAAGGAGTCCAAAGCGCACATCTCCCGCGGCGATGCCCGCGGAATGCCTCTTCCGTGGGCAGAGCGCCTTTTTGATGTGCATCAAAATAAAAGATTTGATGCAGAATTGAACAGATGATCTGCTCGCTGTTCAGATTAGACCCATGGATAGTCATGAAATCAAATTTATATTGCTTTGCACAAAGCTGAGTTTAATTTATCGATCCATGTCCCGGAGCCTCGAGATCGGCCTGCTGCGCACCTTCGTCCTGCTGGTGGAGGAAAAGAGCGTCACCAAGGTGGCGCGGCGTCTGAACCGCACCCAGCCCGCCATCAGCCTGCAGATCCGGCGGCTGGAGGAGGCGGCCGGCTTCCCCCTGTTCGAGGCCGACCTCAGGCACCTGCGCCTGTCGCGCCACGGCGAGATGCTGCTGCCCCACGCGCGCACCATGCTGCGGCTCGACGAGGAGGCGCGCCTGCGCCTCGCCGCCGACGAGGTGGAGGGCCGCGTCACGCTGGGGTGCCCGGACCTCTATGCCGCCTTCCTGCTGCCGGAGACGCTGGCCCGTTTCCGCGCCAGCTATCCGGCGGTGGAGGTGACGGTGCGCTGCGCGCTCTCGCGCCAGCTCGCCGAGGACATGTCCGACGGGCTGGTGGACCTCGCCATCGCCACCCGCATGCCGGGCGTCGCGCCGCGGGTGGGCATCGGCACGGTGCTGCGGCCGGAGCAGCTGGTCTGGCTCGGGGCCGAGGGCGGCTCGGCCCACCGCGCCGATCCGCTGCCGCTGGCCATGCTGCCGGACGGCAACCTCTATCGCGACTTCGCGCTCGCCGCGCTCGACCGCATCGGCCGGCGCTGGCGCATCGCCTGCATCTCGGAGAGCATCGCCGGCCTCCAGGCCATGGCGCTGGCGGACGCGGCGGTGTGCGTGCTCGCCCAGTCGGTGCGCACGCCCGGCCTCGTGGCCCTGCCGCCCTCGGGCGGCCTGCCGGCGCTGGAGAGCGTCGACCTCATCCTGTGGCAGCGCCATCCCGGCGGCTCGCCGGCGGCCGACCACCTCGCCGCCCACATCCGCCGCGACGTCTCCGCCGGTCGCTGAGGACGAAAGCCGCGGATAGAGGCGTATCGCGGCCTGTCACGCGCCGTCATGGCTCGGCTCGTCCGGGCCATCCACCGGGCCGGATGCTCCACCGCGTCACGGTGGGCGCCAGCCTGGCCGCCGAGTGGATCCCCGCGCAAGGCGGGGGATGACGGCGGAGACAAAAGCGGGGCGCAAGCCATCGAGCCCGGGCGCGCCGCGCGCCCTATCGCTGCGGCCCCGGCGCCGCCAGCGCGCCCGGCCGGCGCCGCCGCGCGAAGCGCGGGGAGAGGTCGACGCCCGCGCGCGACAAGGCGGTGGCGAGCCGGGCGATGCCCTTGCGGATCGCCTCCGGGCTCAGCGCCGCATAGCCGAGCACCACCGCGCGGGGATAGCGGAACGGCACGATCTCGTGCGCGCCCGCCGCCTCCAGCGTGTAGATGCCGACCCCGGCGTCGGCGGCGATCTGCGCCACCTCGCGCACCGGCGGGAAATGGTCCGGCAGCGTCCACATCACGTGCATGCCGGCATCGGCGCCGGCGATGCGCGCCGGGCCGAAATGGGCGTTGAGGCTCTCCACCAGCGCCTGCCGCGCCGCGCCGTAGGTCTGGCGGATGCGCCGCACGTGGCGCGCGAAGCGGCCCTGGTCGATGAAGTCGGCGAGCACGATCTGGTCGAGCCAGGGGTGGCCGTAATTGGCGAGGCTCTTGGCCTGCCGCACCGGCGTCACCAATTGCTTCGGCACCACCATGTAGCCGGTGCGGATGCCCGCGCCCACAGACTTGGAGAATGTGCCGAGATAGATCACCGAGGTGTTGGCATCGAGCCCCGCCAGCGCCGCCAGCGGGGCGCCGTCATAGCGGAAGTCGCTGTCATAGTCGTCCTCCACCACATAGGCGCCGCTGCCGCGCGCCCAGGCCAGCAGCTCGCGCCGGCGGCCGAGCGACATGGTGGCGCCGGTGGGGAACTGGTGCGAGGGCGTGACATAAGCGAGCGTGGCGCCGCAGCCGTCCAGATAGTCGGCGCACAGGCCCTGCGCATCCACCGGCACCGGAACGAGCGATCCGCCATAGCTCTGGAAGACGTGCGCCGCGCCCGCATAGCAGGGGTCCTCCACCGCGATCCTGACTCCCGGCTGCACGAACAGCCGGCTGATGAGGTTGAAGCCCTCCTGAGCGCCGGCGGTGATGATCACCTGGTCCGGCTCGGCCGGGATGGCGCGGTTGGCGGAGACGTGGCGGGCGATGGCGCTGCGCAGCTCGATCGCCCCTTCCGGCGGCCCGTAGCCGGAGAGGTTGCCGGAGGCGCGCGAAAGGTTCTCCACCAGCAGCTGCCGCCATTCCCGGAGCGGGAAGTTCTGGCTGTTGGCGCTGCCGTACCAGAAGTCCACCTGCATCCGGTTGGGGCCGGTCTGCACCATGCGCAGCGGCGCGGCGCGCAGCAGCACCGGCGGATGCACCACCGCCGGCTCCGCGGGCGGCGGCGCGGCGCCGGACGCCGCGACAGCAGGCCTTCCCGACAGGCCGACGCAGTCCTCCGGCAGCACCTCGCACACGAAGGTGCCGGCGCCGGGGCGCATGGCGAGATAGCCTTCCTTCGCCAGCCGCTCGAACGCCAGAACCACGGTGTTGCGCGACACCTTCAGCGTGCGCGACAGCTCGCGCGTGGAGGGCAGCGCCGAGCCCGGCCCCAGCGTGTGCGCGAGGATGGCCGCGCGCACCTGGTCGTAGACCTGTTCCTGGAGCGTCGTGCCCGCGGACGGGTCCAGAAGGAGTGGAATCATGTGCCTGTTCGATCCTTGGCCCCAAGGCCGAGATTAGCAAATCGCATGCCATTTGGCCGGGGTGGCGGATGCCTCAGGCGAGTCCCGATGCCACCTGCGGCCGCGCAAGATCTTGAAGGCGTATTTCGGCGACGGCATGGTCTCCTTCACGCCGTCCTGGGTGGTGCCGTCCCAGAAGATGGTGAGCACCTGCATGTCCTCCGGCGTCGGCGCCATGGGCAGCGTCACGCCGGTGGCGTAGCCGACCTGGATGCTGGCCACCCTCTCCTGGAGCATCAGGCGCCGGGCGCGCTCCGGCGCCTCCTTGGCGTTGGTCTCCTTTGCCACCACCAGCGCGACCTTGCGGCCGGCGATGCCGCCGGCGGTGTTGATCTTCTCGGTGGTCCCTTCCACCGCCCGCAGGCCGTTGGCCCCGGTGCTGCGATGGTTCCGCTTTGGGAAAATTCGATAGGACCAGCTTATGGAGCGCTTCGGCGCCGGGGCGGCTTGCGCTTAGGTTCCCCTGGCGAGCCGGCCGGCGCGGCCGGCGGCGAGCGTCCTTCCTTCACCAGTTACGGGGCCGACGAGCGCCATGGCCGACGCGGACTTCATCAAGACCACCTGCCCGAGGGACTGCTACGACGCCTGCGGCATCGTCGTGAGCCGGAAGGGCGGGACGATCCAGAAGGTCCTCGGCGATCCGGAGCACGCCGTCACCCGCGGCGCGCTCTGCGGCAAGTGCGCCATCGCCTACAACGGCGCCTGGCGCGCCCCGGAGCTGCGGCTGTCGACGCCGCTGAGGCGCGTGGGCGCCAAGGGGGAGGGGGCCTTCGCGCCGATCTCCTGGGACGAGGCGCTGGCGCTGATCGCGGAACGCTTCGGCGCGCTGGCGGCCGCGGGCGCGGCCCGCACCATCCTCCACACCCACTACACCGGCACCGTGGGCCTCGTGGGCGGCTGGTATCCGATCCGCTTCTTCAACCGCCTCGGCGCCACCGAGGTGGACCCCGACACGGTCTGCAACAAGGCCGGCCACGTGGCCTTGGAGATGACCTTCGGCAATTCGCTGGAAGGCTTCGACCCGCGCACCGCGCGCGAGGCGCGCACCATCGTCGTGTGGGGCGCCAACCCCTCCTTCTCCGCCCCGCACCAGAACAAGGGCTGGCTCAAGGCGGCGCAGGCCGCCGGCACGCGCATCATCGCCGTCGACCCCATCGCTCACGACACCGCGCGCGCGGCCGACCTGCATCTGCAGCTGCTGCCCGGCAGCGACGCGGCGCTCGCCTTTGCCTTCATCCACGTGCTGAAGCGCGAGGGGCTCGCGGACGAGGCGTTCCTGGCCGCCCATGTGCTGGGCGCTGAGGAGCTCGCGCGCGCCATCGCCGCCATGACGCCCGAGCGCGCGGCGGCGCTCAGCGGCGTGCCGGCGGCGCTGATCGAGGAGGCGGCGCGGGC
This sequence comes from Xanthobacter pseudotagetidis, assembly GCF_043194795.2. Taxonomy (NCBI): domain Bacteria; kingdom Pseudomonadati; phylum Pseudomonadota; class Alphaproteobacteria; order Hyphomicrobiales; family Xanthobacteraceae; genus Xanthobacter; species Xanthobacter pseudotagetidis. Next base: position 1,857,549 of record NZ_CM195534.1, read on the forward strand.
CTATGGCGCCGGCCCCTCGCTCCTGTGGCTCGGCCAGGGGGTGCAGCGCCAGCCTTTTGGCGGCAATGCCTTCCGCGCGCTGGCGGCGCTGGTGGCCTTCTCCGGCAATCTCGGCAAGCCCGGCGCCGGCTTCCTCTACATGAACGGTCCCGGCGGGCGCGGCATCGACATGGCGACGCTCACCTGCCCCGAGCTGGCGGCCGACGCGCCGCCCGCCATCAGCCACATGGACCTCGCGGCGACGCTGGAGGATGCGGAACGCGCCCGCGCCTTCGTCAACTGGAACAACAACCCCGCCGCCTCCTCTCCCGAGCAGGCGCGGCTGCGCCGGGCATTGAAGCGCGAGGACCTGTTCCACGTGGGGGTGGAGCTGTTCCACACCGACACCACCGCTTATGCCGACATCGTGCTGCCGGCGGCGAGCTTCCTCGAATGCGACGACCTGGTGCTGTCCTATTTCGACCTCACCGTCTCGGCGCAGGTGAAGGCGGGCGATCCGCCCGGCGCGGCGCTGCCGAACGCGGAGATCTTTCGCCGCCTCGCCGCCGCCATGGGCTTCACCGAGCCGGAGCTGTTCGAGAGCGATGCCGCGCTGATCGCGCGCCTGCTCGCCCAGACCCCGTTCAGGGGCACGTTCGCGGACCTTGCCGTCATCGGCACGGCCACCGTGTTCCCGGAGCCGAAGGTGCAGTTCGAGGGCCTCGCCTTCGGCACGTCCTCCGGCCGCATCGAGCTTGCGAGCGCGCAGGCCGAGGCGCTCGGCCTGCCGCGCCTGCCGCTCGCCCATGCGGACGCCCCGCCCGGGGACGGGCAGGTGCGCATTCTCTCGCCGGCCTCGCAGTGGCAGATGAATTCGAGCTACGGCAACGATCCCATGATCCGGCGCCGGCTCGGACCGCCCACCGTGGCGCTGCATCCGGACGACGCGGTGCGCCAGGGCCTCGCCGAGGGCGACGCGGTGCTGCTCGCCAATGACGAGGGGCGCGTGCCGGTCACGGTCACCCTCTCGGATCGTACGCTTCCGGGCGTCGGCCTCATGCACAAGGGCCGCTGGCCGGGCCTGTCTCCCGGCGACGCCAACGTCAACGCGCTGGTCCCCGGCCGCAAGAGCGACATCGCCGAGAGCACCGCCGTCCACGGGACCGAGGCGCGCCTCGTGCGGCCGGAGGCGGCGCAATGAGCACGACCGACGCAGCCGTGGCGGCGCGTGACGTGGCGGTGATCGGCGCCGGGCCGGTGGGCCTGTTCACCGCCTTCGCCCTCGGCCAGGCGGGGCTCGACGCGCTGGTGGTGGACGCGCTCGACGCGCCCGGCGGCCAGTGCGCGGCGCTCTATGCGGAAAAGCCCATCTACGACATTCCCGGCCGCCCGTCCGTGACCGCAGGGGCGCTGGTGGCCGACCTCAGGCGCCAGGCAGCGCCCTACGACCCGCTCTATCTGCTGGGCCGGCGCGCCGTGGGCCTCTCGCAGGAGGGCGAGGCGTTCCGCATCGCGCTCTCGGACGGCAGCGCGGCGCGCGCCCGCGCGGTGGTGGTGGCGGCGGGGGCCGGCGCGTTCGGCCCCAACCGTCCGCCGCTGCCCGGACTGGCGGACTTCGAGGGCGAGAGCCTGTTCTACGCGGTGGACGACCCCGAGCGGTTCCGGGACCAGCGCGTGGTGATCGCCGGCGGCGGCGATTCCGCCGCCGACTGGGCGGTGATCCTGGCCGGCCTCGCCGCGCAGGTCACGCTGGTGCACCGCCGGCCCGTCTTCCGCGCCGCGCCGGCGACGCTGAGCGAGATCGCGCGCCTCGAAGGCGAGGGGCGCATCCGCATCGCCGCCCCGCGCACCCTCGCCGGCCTCGCCGGCACCGGCGCGCGGATCGCGGCGGTGCGGCTCGCCGACGGGGCGGGCGGGGCGGAGGAGGTCGCGGCCGACGCGCTCCTGTGCTTCTACGGCCTCGCCAAGGACCTTTCGGCGCTCGCCGGCTTCGGCATCGGCGCGGGTCCGGCCGGCATCCCCGTGGACCCCGCGAGCATGCAGAGCCGGTGTGCGGGCGTGTTCGCCGTCGGCGACATCGCCGACTATCCCGGCAAGCTGAAGCTGATCCTCACCGGCTTCGCCGAGGCGGCGCGGGCCGCCCGCAGCGCGCTCGCGCTGCTGCGCCCGGAGGCGGCGCGCCACTTCGAGCATTCCACCAGCCGCGGCGATCCGGCCGCGCACGCCGCCTACGCCGCCCACGGCGGCGATTCCGCCGCCCATGCCGCCCAGGCCTAAGGAGCCCTTGCGCACATGACGCGTCTCATCGTCACCGCCGGCGACGGCACCCGCCACGAGGTGGAGGCGCAGGACGGCCTCTCCGTGATGGAGGCGCTGCGCCCGCTCGATATCGGCATCGCCGGCGAGTGCGAGGGCTCGGCCGCCTGCGCCTCCTGCCACGTCTGGGTGGCGGACGCCTGGATCGCCCGCCTGCCGGAGGCGGAGGACGCGGAAGCCGACATGCTCGACTGCGCCTTCAACACCCGCGCCGGCTCCCGCCTCTCGTGCCAGCTTCGGGTCGGCCCGGAGCTGGAGGGCCTGGAAGTCACCGTGCCGCACGGCTGAGCCGGCGCCTGCCACATTCGCCGTCGGTCGCCGCTGGAGAGGCTGGACGGCAACGGGTTTGCCAGCGCCGCCGCCCGCTGCCACCATGCGGCGCGCCCGACGCGATCGGGCGGCTGGGCACGACAGGCAAGATGGCGCGCGCACCCGTTGAGTCCACCCGTTCGCGGACGACGAGGCCAAGGGCGACGCTTGCCGACGTGGCCCAGACCGCCGGGGTCGACATGTCCACGGCCTCGCGGGTGCTGCGCGGGGACGTCTCCCAAAGGGTGCGGGAAGAGACGCGCGCGCGCATCCTCAAGGTCGCCGAGGAGCTGGCCTACCGGCCCAATTCGCTGGCGCGCGGCCTGCGCACGGCGCGCACCGACACGCTGGGCATCGTCGTGCCGCAGCTCGACAATCCGGTGTTCGCCGCCGCCATCCGCGGCGCCGAGCAGGCGGCGGCGGAACTCGGCTATTCGCTGCTCATCTCCCACCGCGAGCCCGGCACCACCGCCACCACCATCGCCAAGCTCTCCCAGACCAACCGGGTGGACGGGCTCCTGGTGGCGAGCCTCGACGACGACGAGGTGCTGCGCTCGGACCTTGCCGCCGCGCATGTGCCGTTCGTGCTCATGAACCGCATCCTGCCCGGCGCGCCGCTCTCGGTGGTGCTGGACAGCCGGGCGGCGGCGCGCAAGGCGGTGGCGCATCTCGCCGGTCTCGGCCACCGGCGCATCGCTCATCTCGCCGGCCGCGACCAGGGCTTCAACGCCGCCCAGCGCCTGGATGGGTATCGCCAGGGCCTGGAGGCGGCGGGCATCGCCTTCGACCCGGCGCTGGTGGCGACCGCAGGCTACACCGCCGAGGGCGGCGCCCGCGCCATGGCGGAGCTGCTGCCGCAGCGGCCCACGGCGGTGCTGGCGGCGACCTTGGTTTCCGCCGCCGGCGCCATGTCGGTGCTGCACGCGGCGGGCTGGCGCATCCCGCAGGACATCTCCGTCGCCGGCCTGCACGACGCGCCGGTGGCGAGCCTGCTCTATCCCAGCCTCACCACGGTGATGATGCCCACCGAGGAGATGGGGCGCGTCGCCGCCTCGCTGCTGGTGCGCAGCCTCTCCGGCGAGCATCCCGACCCGGTGCCGCCGCTGCCGCCGGGCGACCTGATCGCCCGCGCCTCGACGGGGCCGGCGCCTGGGTAGCCCGAGGGGTCGGCTTCTGTCCTTGCATCCACTTGCCGCGCCGCTACCGCGGCGGAGCCCCCTCTCCCCGGCGGGGAGAGGGCAGGGTGAGGGGATGAGACGTCGGGTCGGGGCGCGCGGATGCCGGGCGCTTCAGAGGCAGCGCGGATCCCCTGCCGGGCGAAAGCCCCGCCGTTCGCGCCCCTTCCCCCGCACGCGGGAGAGGGTTCGGCCTTGCTCCAGGCTTTCGCGTTCCGCGCCGCCTCCCGACATTCCCGCTTGACGGCTCCCGCCGGGTCTGACAGCTTTGAACAAACGATTGCTCAAGAACAACGAGGGAGGACGCCACGATGGGACCCCGCAGCGCGGGGCCATGGGTGCGCGCCTCTTCCCGCAAGGGGTGCCCATGACCGGCCTGACCATCGCCGCCGCCAAGACCTCCGACGCCGTGGATGCCGACCTTGCCGCCGCGCTGGCGGCCATCGTCGGCGACGCCAACGTCCTGAGCGAGTTCGAGGCGCGGCGCGCCTATGCCCACGACCGGCTGCCGTTCGCCAATTTCCGCGAGCGCTTCGGCAAGCTCGCAGGCGTGGTGCCGCGCCTCGTGGCGCGGCCCGGCTCGGACGCCGAGGCGGCGGCCATCGTCAGGCTGGCGAACGCCCGCAAGGTGGAGCTGATCCCGTTCGGCAACGGCTCGGGCGTGCTCGGCGGCGCCATCCCGCTCCACCAGGAGGTGATGGTGGACCTCAGGCGCCTCGACCAGATCGTCGCCATCAATCCGCAGGATGCCATGGTCACGGTCCAGGCGGGCATGAACGGCATCGTGTTCGAGAATGCGCTGAACGCCGAGGGCTTCACCACCGGCCACCTGCCGCAGTCGATCGAGATCTCCACCGTGGGCGGCTGGGCCGCCTGCCGCGGCGGCGGCCAGGCTTCCAGCCGCTACGGCAAGATCGAGGACATCGTCATCGGCCTCAAGGCGGTGCTGCCGGACGGCACGCCGCTGGAGATCCGCCCGGTTGCGCGGCGCTCGGTCGGCCCGTCCATCCGCGATCTGCTGGTGGGCGGGGAGGGCGCCTTCGGCATCATCACCGAGCTGACGCTGCGCCTGTGGCGGCTGCCCAAGGAGGAGCGCGGCGTGGTGGTGGCGCTGCCTTCGCTGGAGGCGGCGTGGGAGGCCGCGCGCCGGATCATGCAGGCCGAACTGCGGCCCACCGTGGTGCGCATCTACGATGCCGCCGAGAGCCGCGAGCGCACCGAGGGGCTGGAGCAGTTCAAGGCGAGGCCGATCCTCGCCATCCTGGTGTTCTCCGGCGCCGAGCCGGTGCTCGGGGCGGAGCAGAAGGCGGCGCTCGACATCGTCGCCAGCGTCGGCGGCGAGGTGGCGCCCGACGGCCCCTTCCATCACTGGAAGGAAAACCGCTATGTGGCCTATTCCCAGAAGTGGCAGGCAGCGGGCTATTACAACGACACGGTGGAGGTCACGGGCAACTGGTCGGCCATCCCCGGCATGTATGCCGCCATGAGCGCGGCGGTGCGGGCGATCTACCCCAGGATCCATTTCGGCGCCCACTGGTCGCACGTCTATCCCGAGGGCGCCTGCCAATACATGACCATCCGCCTGCCACCCATGGACGAGGCCGAGGCGCTGCCGCTGCATGCGAAGCTCTGGGAGGCGCTCCAGTCGCTGACCCTGGAGCACGGCGGCTCCATCGCCCACCACCACGGCGTCGGCCTGTTCCGCAATCCCTGGATCGAGAAGGAGCTGGGCGCCGGGCTCGGCGTGCTCCAGAAGATCAAGGATGCGCTCGACCCCGACAACCTCATGAATCCCGGCAAGCTCGGCCTGCGCCCGGCCGCGGGCGCGGTGGACCTGCGCCGGGGAGAGGTGTGACATGAGCATCGCGCGAGCCCGCGGGAGGCGCCCATCGTGACCGCCGACCTGCTCATCGGCATCGACCTCGGCGCCGGCGCGCTCAAGACCAGCATCATCCGCATCGACGGGACGCTGGCGGGCGAGGCGTCGGCGCCCGTCGCCACGTCCGCGCCGCATCCCGGCTGGAGCGAGCAGGACCCGGCCGACTGGTGGCGCGCCATGCGCGAGACGCTGCCGCGCGCGCTCGCCCAGGCGGGCGGCGACGCCGCGCGGGTCGCCGCCATCTCCTTTTCCGCCGGCGCCCACACGCAGGTGCTTGAGGACGCGGACGGACGCGTCATCCGCCCCGCCATCCTGTGGAACGACCAGCGCTCCGGCGCCGAGGCCGCCGTGCTGCGCGAGCGGGCGGATGCGCGCATCCTCGAGATCGGCGCCAACCGCGCCAACCCCACCTGGACCCTGCCGCAGATGCTCTGGCTCGCGCGCCACGAGCCCGAGGCGTTCGCGCGCGTGAAGCGGCTCTACGTCGCCAAGGACTGGCTGCGCGCGCGCCTCACCGGCACGTGGGAGACCGACTTCATCGACGCGGTCGGAACCCTGATGGCGGACGTGAAGACCGGCGGCTGGTCGCGCGAGCTGTGCGACATGATCGGCTGGCCGATGGAGACGCTGCCGCCCATCGTCCCCACCACCGCCGTGGTCGGCGGCGTCACCGCCGCGGCGGCGCGCGCCACCGGGCTCAGGGAAGGCACGCCGGTGGTGTGCGGCACCTCCGACACGGCGGCGGAGACCTATGGCGCCGGCATGATCCGCGAGGACCTCGGCGTGGTGAAGCTCGCCACCGCCGCCACGGTGAGCGTGCTGACCACGGCGCCGCGCCCCGACGTCACCGTCATCAACTATCCCCACGTGGTGCCGGACCACTGGTACGTCATCGCCGCCACCAATTCCTGCGCCTCGGCGCACAAGTGGCTGCGCGACACCTTCTTCCGCCGCGCGGGCGAGGACGGCTCCGCCGTGTTCTCCGCCATGGACGCGAAGGCCACCGCCGTGGCGCCGGGCTCGGAAGGCCTGTTCTTCCACCCCTATCTCAACGGCGAGCGCTCGCCGCACTGGGACCCGCTCCTGCGCGCCGACTATGTGGGCATGGGCTTCAACCACGGCCCCGGGCATTTCGTGCGCGCGCTCTATGAGGGCATCGCCTATTCGCTGAAGGACTGCATGCTGGCGCTGAACGCCAAGGGGCTTTCCTTCTCCACCGCCCGCCTCACCGGCGGCGGGGCGAAGAGCGCGCTCTGGCGCCAGATCGTGGCGGACGTGCTGAACGTCGAGGTGGAGCTGCCGGCGGTGGCGGAGGCCTCGTTCGGCGCCGCGCTCATCGCCGGCGTCGGTGTCGGCGTCTATCCGGACGCGCGCGCGGCCGCCGCCGCCGTCGACATCGCCTGGCGCACCGCGCCCGATCCCGACCGGGCGGCGCTCTATGCGCGCGGCCACCCGATCTATGCAGACACGCAGAAGGCGCTCGCGCCCATCAACCACCGCATCCACGATTTCGTCCGCGGCCGCTGAGGAAGCGGCAGGGAGCACGGCAGGAGAAGATGGCTCAGGTCACACTGAACAAGGTCCGCAAGGCCTACGGCTCCGTCGTGGCGGTCCATGGGGTGGATCTCCACATCCGGGACGGCGAGTTCGTCGTCTTCCTGGGGCCGTCCGGCTGCGGCAAGTCCACCACGCTGCGCATGATCGCGGGGCTGGAGGAGATCACGTCCGGCACCATCGAGATCGGCGCGCGCGATGTGACGCGGCTTGAGCCCAAGGACCGGAACATCGCCATGGTGTTCCAGAACTATGCGCTCTACCCGCACAAGACCATCTACGAGAACCTCGCCTTCGGCCTGCGCATGCGCAAGATGGACAAGGGCGAGATCGACCGCCGGGTGAAGGCGGCCTCCGCCATGCTCGGCCTCGATCCCTATCTGGAGCGCAAGCCCAAGCAGCTTTCCGGCGGCCAGATGCAGCGCGTGGCGCTCGGCCGCGCGCTGGTGCGCGAGCCGGAGGTGTTCCTGCTCGACGAGCCGCTGTCCAACCTCGACGCCAAGCTGCGCGTGCGCATGCGCGAGGAGATCGCGCGCCTGCACCAGGAGGTCGGCACCTCCATGGTCTACGTCACCCACGACCAGGTGGAGGCGATGACGCTCGCCGACCGCATCGTCATCATGCGCGACGGCCATGTGCAGCAGGTGGGCCGGCCGCTGGAGGTCTACGACCGGCCGCAGAACCTGTTCGTCGCCGGCTTCATCGGCGCCCCGGAGATGAACCTCGTGGAGGGGCGGGCCGAGGGTGGCCGCTTCGTCGGTGACGGTCTCGCGCTCGACCTGCCGCCGGGCGGAACGGCGAGCGACGGCACGGAGCTCGTCATCGGCGTGCGGCCCGAGCACATGCCGGCGGGCGAGGCACAGGGCGCGCTGCCGCTGGAGGTGGCCGTGATCGAGCAGCTGGGCGCGCAGACGCTCCTGGTCGGCCGCATCGGCCGCGCGCGCATGCGCGTGCTGGTGGAGCGCACCGACGCGGTGCGGCCGGGGTCGATGGTGCCGATCTCGCTCAAGCCCGAGCGGCTCCACGTGTTCGACGGGAAGACCGGCATGCGCATCGAGCGCGGAAGCGCACAGGCCGGCGCGCGACCGGCGGCCTGAGCGTGGAATGGAAAAGTAAGCGTCAGAACAAACATATACGGGAGGAACGGGCCATGGACGAGAAGGACCACAAGAGTGACCTCAGCCGCCGCTCGGTGCTGAAGGCGGCCGGCGCGCTCGCCGGCGGCGTGATGGCGGGCAGCCTCGCGGCCCCCGCCGTGCACGCGCAGGGCACCAAGACCATCCGCTTCCTGAACGCGGAGACCTCGATCGACAGCATCCGCGCGCTGAAGGTGGCGGCGGCGGAATACGAGCGCCAGTTCGGCACCAAGGTGGTGATCGATTCCGTGCCGCTGGACGGCGTCTTCACCAAGGTGACGACCTCGCTGCGCGGCGGCACGCCCTACGACATCGCCACCTTCGCCTTCGTCGGCCACGTGCTGATCCTCGCCAGCGAGGGGCACCTGATGCCGCTCAACGAGCTGACGGACAAGTACAAGTGGGGTCCGAACATCCTCTTCCCCATCGATGGGAAGGTCTATTGGTACCCCTACGACTACAACCTCGCCTGGATCTACTATCGCAAGGATCTCTACGAGAAGAACAAGCTCAACGTGCCGAAGACCTGGGCCGAGTTCCTCAAGAACGCCCAGACGCTGAACGGCGACGGCCGCGCCGGCGCGCTCTACCCCATCGGCTCGAACGGCGCCACCAACTGGCTCTCGCCCGGCTTCATGTGGGCCGAGGGCGCCAAGATCTTCGACGACAAGTGGAACATCGTCTTCGACAGCGCCGAGATCGGGCCGAAGGTCGCCGCCTATCTCGACTTCTTCGGCGAGCTCTACAAGACCATGCCGTCGGGTGCGAGCCAGGCGAGCTTCGGCGAGGTGCTCTCGAACTTCACCTCCGACAAGGTGGCCCACACCGCCTATGCCGGCCGCCTGATCGAGGGCCTGGAGCGCAACAACCCCAAGCTCGCCGACCAGTACGGCATCATGCCCTACATGGATTCCGCCGGGAAGCACCAGGCGGTGAACCACGGCTATGACGGCTGGGTGGTGCTGAAGACGCCGCAGTCGGACGAGGCCATGAAGTTCATGAAGTGGTTCACGGAGAACCAGTACATCAACTTCCTCCACACCGCCCCGCTGCACTTCCAGCCGCCGCGCCTCGACGTCTATGACGACGCCCGCTGGCGGGCGCATCCGCTGATCGAGAAGCACAATGCGGCGGTGGAGGAGATGCGCCGGTTCCTGACCGACAAGAACATCATCCTCACCTCCATCGACACCCAGGGTCCGGCGCCGAGCCTGAAGCCCGGCAAGATCTTCGAGGCCTTCGTGTTCCCGGAGATGCTGCAGAACAAATGCCTGAAGAACATGTCGTCCGCCGAATGCGTGAAGGTCGCGGCGGACCGCATGCGGCAGGTGATCGCGTGAGGACGATCGCCTAAGGGGCGCGAGACGCGCAACCGTCATCCCCCGGCTTGTCCGGGGGATCCACTCCGCGGCCGGGGCGGCGATTTGGGCTGCGGCCGCGGGGGGGGGGCGGCCCGGTGGATGCCCCGGACGAGCCGGGGCATGACGATTCATCAAGCGGAGCGCCGCCCCGGCTGCGGCCAAGTCAATGAACAAGCCAATGAAACTGCTCGCAAGGACACCGCCTTGAGCTCACGCGCCACCATCTATTCCTTCCTCGGCATCGGCCTGGCGGCGACGCTGCTGCTGATCGTGGCGCCGGTGGCCTACGCCATCTCGCTGAGCTTCTACCGGATGGACAGCTTCGTCGGCGCGCCGCAATGGGCGGGGCTCGACAATTACGCCCGCGTGCTCTCCGACTGGACCTTCTGGCGCGCGCTCATCAACGGCTTCGTCTACTCGCTCGGCACCATCGTGCTGCAGGTGACGCTGGGCATCGGCTTCGCTTTGGTGCTGAACCAGGTGTTCCCGCTGCGCAACATCGTGCGCGGCCTCTCCATCCTGCCCTATCTGCTGCCGACCGTGGTGGTGGTGCTGACCTTCAAGTGGATGGTGGACGGCTCCATCGGCGTCCTGACCGCCGTGATCGCCGCGCTCGGCCTGCCGCCGGTGAGCTGGTTCGAGAGCCCGGCCGCCGCCATGACCTCGGTGATCCTGGTGAGCGTGTGGATGTGGACGCCGTTCGTCACCACCACCTTCCTCGCCGCGCTCCAGACCGTGCCGGCCTCGCTCTACGAGGCGGCGAAGGTGGACGGCACCAACGCGGTGCAGCGCTTCTTCCACATCACCCTGCCGATGCTGAAGCCGATCCTCACCGTGATCGTGCTGCTGCGCGCGGTGTGGATGTTCAATAAGTTCGACGTCATCTGGCTGCTCACCCAGGGCGGCCCGGTGGGGGCGACGGAGCACCTCGCCATCCTCTCCTACAAGACCGCCTTCTCGCTGTTCGACATCGGCGGCGGCGCCGCCATCGCCACCATCTCGTTCCTGATCCTGTCGGTGGCGGTGTTCATCTATTTCCGCCTGTTCCCCCTGGATACGGAATGAGCCTCATGTCCAGCGCGCTCGCCCCCCGCTCGCTCGCCTCGCGCGTCGGCCTCTATGCGGCCGCGATCGTGATCTCGGTCTATTCCGCCTTCCCCATCTACTGGATGGTGATCTCCTCCGTGCGGCCGCCGCAGGAGCTGATCTCCAGCACCGCTCTGGTGCCCGGCGCGGTGACGTGGGAATACTACTGGAACCTGCTGGAGCTGACCGACTATCCCGCCCAGTTCCTGAACTCGGTGATCGTCGCGGCGGTGACGGTCGCGGTCACCATGGTGCTGTCGGTGATGATCGCCTATGCGGTCACGCGCCACCGGGTGCCGGGCAAGAAGCTGATCGTCGGGGCGATGCTCTACGCCTACATGTTCCCGCCGCTGCTGATCGCCATCCCCATGTTCACGGTGTTCGCGCGCATGGGGCTCGGCGACACGCTTTTGAGCGTCATCGTCTCGCACCTGACGCTCACATTGCCGCTGGGCGTGTGGTTCCTGTGGGGCTTCTTCAAGTCCATGCCGTTCGAGCTGGAGGAGGCGGCCATGGTGGACGGCTGCACGCGGCTCGGCGCCTTCCTGCGGGTGGTGCTGCCGCTGTCGCTGCCGGGGCTGATCACGGTGGCGATCTTCTCGTTCCTGCTGTCGTGGACCGACTACACCTTCGCCCTGATCATGATCGGCTCGGATGCCAACAAGACCGTGCCGGTGGGCCTTGCGTCCATGATCGGCTCGTTCGACCTGCGCTGGGGCGAGATCATGGCCGGCTCGACCCTCATCGCGCTGCCCTTGTTCGGCGCCTTCGCGCTGCTCAGCCAGTATTTCATCCAGGGCCTCGGCGCCGGCGCCGTGAAGGGCTGAGGGCGCGCCAGAACGGAGATGACCATGTCCTTGCGCGCCTTCGGCGGTCCCTCGCTCTATGTGCAGGGCGCCGGCGCCCTCGCCGACCTCGGCCCACGCATCGCCGCGCTCGGCGCGCGTCCGTTCGTGGTGGCGGATGCCGTGGTGGCGGAGCTTCTGGGGCATCGCCTGCGCGCGGCCGTGGGCGCCGGCGCGACCTTCGCCACCTTCGGCGGCGAATGCACGGCGGCCGAGATCGACCGCCTGTCCGCTGCCGCGCGGGCGGCGGAGGCGGGGGTGGTGCTGGGCGTCGGCGGCGGCAAGGCCATCGACACCGCGAAGGGCGTGTGCATGGCGCTTTCGTGCCCACTCGCCATCGTGCCCACCATCGCCTCGAACGACAGCCCCACCTCGCGCCTCGCCGTGCTCTACACGGCGGACCACGTGCTCGCCGAGGTGCGCCTCATGGCCACCAATCCGGACCTCGTGCTGGTGGATACGGCGGTGATCGCGCAGGCGCCGGCACGCTTCTTCGCCGCCGGCATCGGCGATGCGCTGTCGAAGAAGTTCGAGGTGGAGCAATGCGCCGCCGCCGGCGGGCTGAACTTCTACAAGGGGGCCCCCACCGAGCTTGCGCTCGCCATCGCCGAGCGCTGCTACGCCATCGTCCGCGCCGACGGCGAAGCGGCCATGGCGGCGGTCGGGCGCAAGGCGCCGGACGCGGCGATGGAGAAGGTGGTGGAGGCCACCATCCTGCTCTCCGGGCTCGCCTTCGAGAGCGGCGGCCTCTCCATCGCCCATTCGCTCACGCGCGGCTTCTCGGCGGTGCCGGAGATCTCCCGCGCGCTGCACGGCGAGCAGGTGGCGCTCGGCCTCATGGCGCAACTGGTGGCGGAGGGGCGGGACGCGGCCTTCCTCGACGACCTCAAGGCCTTCTACGCCGCCATCGGCCTGCCGGCGTCGCTGGCGGCGTTCGGCGTCAGCGATCCTGCGGCGGTGGACGTGATCGTCGACGTGTCCTGGCGCACCGCGCCCTATATCCGCAACTTCCGGCCCGAGCTGTCGCAGGCGCAGCTTCATGCCGCCCTGGCGTCGCTCATGACGTAAGGTAATTTCTGCAGGCATTGCTTTTGACGGCCAAAATACGCGCCGGCCACACCCAATTGACGCCTGTCGGTTTACTCGATCTCCCGGTCGAGAGATGGATTTCGGCGAACTTTGGAAGGTATCGCCGATGATCGGGCGTCATGTAATTCCGGCCTTGTTGGCTGTGGTGGTCCTGGCGCCGCCTGAGGCCAGCAGCCAGCAGCTCCAGGGGCCGGCCGGCGCGCCGGCAACGCGGGAATTCCCCGATTCCCGTGTCCTGCCGATCCCGACGCCCCCGTTCTCCGGCGCGATTCAGCCTAACCTGATCGACAGCACCGCCGCGTGGTCGCCCACCATCGCCCCGCCCCAGGGCGCGCCCAACGTGCTGCTGATCCTGGTGGACGATGCCGGCTTCGGCTCCAATTCCGCCTTCGGCGGCATCGTGCCGACGCCGACGCTGGACGATCTCGCCGCGCGCGGCCTGCGCTACACCCAGATGCACAACACCGCCTTGTGCTCGCCCACCCGCGCGGCGCTGTTGACCGGGCGCAACCATCATGCGGTGGGCTACGGCATGGTGGCCGAGGGGGCCGTCGGCTATCCCGGCTACAATTCCGTGACCGGGCCGGAATCCGCCCATGCCGCCGAGGTGCTGAAGCTCAATGGCTACGCCACCGCCTGGTTCGGCAAGAACCACAATGTCCCGATCTGGGAGGCGACGCCGGCCGGGCCGTTCACCCACTGGCCCATCGGCGAGGGCTACGACTATTTCTACGGCTTCGTCGGCGGCGACACGAGCCAGTGGGAGCCCGGCAACCTGTTCCGCAACACCACGCCGATCCATCCCTACAACGGCAAGCCGGGCTGGAACCTCGTCACCGCCATGGCGGACGACGCCATCTCCTACATCAATACCCAGACCGCGACCGATCCGAAGCGGCCCTGGTTCATCCACTACGCGCCCGGCGCCACCCATGCGCCGCACCATCCCACCAAGGAGTGGGTGGACAAGATCGGCGCCATGCACCTGTTCGACCAGGGCTGGAACAAGGTGGCCGAGCAGATCTTCGCCAACCAGAAGAAGCTGGGCGTGATCCCGGCCAATGCCAAGCTGCCGGACTGGCCGGATTTCCTGCCCAAGTGGGACGCCCTGACCGCGGACCAGAAGAGCTCTATCTGCGCCAGATCGAGATCTGGGCCGCCTACATGGCCTACAGCGACCACGAGATCGGCCGCGTGATCGAGACGCTCAAGCAGCTCGGCCAGTTCGACAACACGCTCATCGTCTTCGTCGCCGGCGACAACGGCATGAGCGCCGAGGGCTCGCTCAACGGCACGCCCAACGAGGTGGCCTATTTCAACGGCTTCGACTACTCGGTCGAGCAGATGATGCCGCTGATCCCGGTCTGGGGCACGGATCGCACCTACAATCACTTCGCGGTTCCGTGGGCGTTCGCCATGGACACGCCGTACCGCTGGACCAAGCAGGTGGCCTCCCACCTCGGCGGCACCCGCACCGGCATGGTGGTGACCTGGCCCAACCGCATCAAGGACGCGGGCGGCATCCGCAACCAGTTCCATCACGTGGTCGACGTGGCGCCCACCATCCTCGACGCCATCGGCGTCCCGCAGCCGACCATGGTCAACGGCATCGCCCAGCGGCCCTATGACGGCGTGAGCATGACCTACAGCTGGGACAAGGCGGCGGCCAGCGTGCCGTCCACCCGCGGGACCCAGTATTTCGAGATCTTCGGCAACCGCGCCATCTATCACGACGGCTGGATGGCCAACACCGTGCCGGCCGCGACGCCCTGGGAGGGGGTGAAGGGCAAGCCGCCGGTGGATGTGCTGAACGGCTTCAAGTGGGAGCTCTACAATCTCGCCGAGGATCCGACCCAGACCAACGATCTCGCCGCCAAGGAGCCCGAGCGCCTGCGCATGATGCAGGACCTGTGGCTGGTGGAGGCCGCGCGCAACAACGTGCTGCCGCTGAACGATTCGCAGCTGCCGATCCTGACGGTGGAGCGGCCCGGGCCGGCTGCGGGGCGCACGCAGTTCGTCTATACGGCGCCCATGACCTCGACCCAGTTCGCGGTCGCGCCCTCGATCCTCAACCGCTCCTACACCATCACCGCCGAGATCGAGGTGCCGTCCGGCGGGGCGAACGGCGTCCTCGTCACCCAGGGCGGCCGCTTCTCCGGCTGGGGCTTCTACCTGAAGGACGGCAAGCCCACCTTCACCATGAACCTGCTCGACATCGAGCGCCCCAAGTGGCAGGCCGGCGAGGCGCTCGCCCCCGGCAAGCACACCCTGGTGTTCGACTGGGCGATGGCGACGGACGGCCCGGCCCTCGGCCGCAGCGGCACCGGCGTCCTGAAGGTGGACGGCAAGACCGTGGCGCAGAACGCGCTGCCGCGGACCCAGCCGCTGATCTGGGCCTGGGACGAGACCTTCGATGTCGGTCTCGATACCGGCACGCCGGTGGACGACAAGGACTATCAGGTGCCGTTCGCGCTGACCGCCAAGCTGGGCAAGATCACCATCGATCTCGGCGCCTCCACCGTCTCGCCCGAGGCGATCCGGCTGATGATGCAGGAGCTGGCCAAGAAGCGGGACTGAGAAACGCGACTGAGAAGCGGGACTAATTTCCGCGAACCGGTCGCGCCCGTGGCGCGGCCGGATGGCCTTCGCCAGTGGAAGGCGGCCTCAGGCGAGGCGCTCCACGAAGCGGGCGAAGCCGCGCGCGGGCTCGCGCTCGGTGGGGAAGGCGTTCTCCGGGGCGTCGGGATCGGGGTGGCCGAGGGCCATGCAGCACACCACCATCTCGGTCTCGGGCAAAGCGAGGCGCTCGGCGATCACGCGCGCATAGCCGTTGAAGGCCGCCTGCGGGCAGGTGCCGAGGCCGAAGGCGCGCGCCGCGATCATGATGTTCTCGAGGAACATGCCGCAGTCCAGCCAGGAGCCGCGCTCCAGGTCCCGGGCCATGGTGACGACGAGGCCCACGGGCGCGTCGAAGAACAGGAAGTTGCGCGCATGCTGCCGGCGCATGCGCTCCGCGTCCCCCTTGGCGATGCCGAGGGCGCCGTAGAGGTCCCAGCCCACCTTCCGGCGCCGCGACAGATGCGGCTCGCGCCACTGGCGCGGATAATAGGCGTATTCCTCCTGGCCCACGTCGCCGGCGAGGAAGCGCCTGTGCAGTTCCTGCCCCAGCGCGGCCAGCGGCGCGCCGCGCAGCACCTGGACGCCCCAGGGCTGGATGTTGGAGCCGGAGGGGGCGCGGGCGGCGAGGTCGAGGATCTCCTCGACGGTCTCGTCGGCAACCGGCGTCGGCAGGAAGGCCCGCACCGCCCGGCGCGAGCGGATCGCCTCCTGGACGGAGAGCGTGCTTTGGGCGGCGGCGGGAGGAGGAACGGTGCAGGTCATGGTCTCGGTCATGTCCACAAGGCGGTCATGCCGAGAGTAGAGCGCCGGCGGGGCAAATTGAATCCCCCCGCGCGGCGAAATGCCGTTCGCCGTTCCGAGCGCGCGGCGGGGCGGGCGCTGGTCCCGCCGCGCCGCCGGGCATCGGCGCTATTCGTTGCGCAGGCCGATGACCTTGATGAGCTTGCCCCACTTGTCCATCTCGCGCTTCTGGAAGGCGGTGAACTCGGCCGGGGTGTTGCCCACCGCCTCGGCGCCCTGCTTGACCAGGAACTCGACGGTGTCGGGCTCGCTCAGGATCTTCACCACCGAGGCGTTGACCTTGTCGACGACCGGCGCCGGCGCGCCGGCGGGCGCGAACAGGCCGTACCAGGCGCTGGCGGCATAGCCCTTCACCCCCGCCTCGTCGACGGTGGGGATGTCGGGCGCGGCGCGCGAGCGCTTGGCGCCGGCGAAGGCGAGGGCGCGCAGGCGGCCCTGCTGCACATAGGGCAGCACCAGGGGCATGTCGCCGAACATCAGCTGCACCTGTCCGCCGACGAGGTCGCCGATGGCATTGCCCGAGCCCTTGTAGGGGATGTGGGCCATGTCGGTGCCGGTCATGTTCTTGAACAGCTCCATGGCGAGGTGCTGGGAGGCGCCGTTGCCGCCGGAGGCGTAGTTCAGCTTGCCGGGATTGGCCTTGGCGTAGGCGATCAACTCCTCGACGGTGTTGACCGGCACGCTCGGGTGCACCACCAGCAGCAGCCCCACCTCCGCCACCAGCGTGATGGGCGCGAAGTCCTTCACCGTGTCGTAGGGCATGGAGGCGTAGAGGCTGGCGTTCACCGCATGGGTGCCGATGGAGCCCATGCCGAGCGTGTAGCCGTCCGGCGCCGCCTTGGCGACCGCGTTCGCGCCCACATTGCCGCCGGCGCCGGTGCGGTTGTCGACGATCACCTGCTGGCCCCAGGCCTTGGTGAGCTTGTTGGCGAGCACGCGCGCCAGCACGTCGGTGGAACCGCCGGGCGCGAACGGCACGATGATGGTCACCGGGTGGGACGGATAGCTCGCGGCCTGCTGCGCCGGCGCGGCGGTGGTCTGGGCCAGCGCGGGCGCGGCGAGGAGCGCGGCGGCGAGCGCCAAGGCGGCCTTGATCTTCCTCATGTGGCTTCTCCCCTAGAACCCGTTCCGCGGTCCTGTGGCGCAGGCACGCGGCGGGCATTGTCTTTGTGGCTTCTTGCATCGCGGCGCCGGGCGGGCTTGCCACCCGCCCGGCGCCGTCGTCAGTGGGTGCCTTCGAGCACCGCCCCCTGCGCGCGCAGGGCGCCCTGCAGGCGGTCGAGCGGCAGCTTGCGGATGTCGGCGATCTCGCCGCTCGCCGCCATGGCGGCGGCGGTGCCGGCCGCATGGCCCATGCCGAGGCACTGGCCCATCATGCGGGTGGTGCCGTTGGCCTCGCGGGTGGAGGACATGCAGCGCCCGGCCACCACGAGGTTCTTCAGCCCCTGCGGGATCAGCGAGGGCCACGGAATGTCGTAGGAGCCGCCGTTCTCCACCGGGATGCGCACCTGCTTGATGCCTTCCTGGTGGATGTCGATGTGATGCGCGCCCTTGGTCACCACGTCGCGCATCTTGCGCCCGGTCCGGCAATCCTCGCCGGTGAGCACGTACTCGCCCATGATACGCCGCGTCTCGCGGATGCCGATGCGCGGGGCGACGCCGGCGAAGGCGGCGTTCTCGAAGCCGGGCACGTTCTCCTTCAGGAAGCGCGCCGCCTGCCACACCTGCTCGGTGAGCTGCGGCATGGCGGCCGAGACCGCCGCCGCATCCGTGCCCATGATGTTCTCGGCGACGCGGGTGGCGTTGACGCACACCTCCTTGCGGGCCTCGGACGTGGGCATGATCATGATCAGCGCGGTGGGGAACATGTCGCCGCGCTGGATCGCGCCGCCGAGGAACGGGCCGTTGCCCTTGAAGAACACGCTCGGGGCGCCCTGGGCGTGGATCGCCTGCGCCAGCTCCTCGTCGGAGCGGCCGGCGCGGATATAGTCGCTCTCGCCCACCGCGAGCGAGGGCGCGTTGTCGCGCACGAAGTCGAGGAACGGCGCGTTCTCGACCCCGGACATGCGGAACATGAGCGAGAGCGGCTGCAGGTCGCCCGAGGCGTCGGACACCTCGAAGGGCGCGCCCGCCTGCACCGCCACGTCGCCGTCGCCGGAGGCGTCAACGAAATAGCGCGCGGTGAGCAGCGTGCGGCTGTCGCGGTGGGAGAGCACCACGGCCTCCACCTCGCCGTTGTCCGAGTAGGTCTCGCTCACCTGGCTGTAGAGGATCACCTGGACGCCGTAGCGGGCGAGCACGCGCGGGATGGCGAGCTTCAGCACCTCGGGATCGCAGCACACGTAGCAGATGAGGCGGAAGTCGTGCAGCGGGCCGATGAAGCCCTGCATCTGCCGGCACTCCTCGAAGATCTCCTCGGCGACGCCGCGCACCACCCACTCGCCGCGCGCATTGAGCACGCCGTCCACCGACATGCCGGAGAGCAGCTCGCCGCCGAGCATGGGACCGGCCTCCACCAGCACCGTGCGCGCGCCGGTCTTGGCCGCGGCGATGGCGGCGCCGATGCCGGCGGCGCCACCGCCGATGACCGCCACGTCCGTATCGAGATGTCGCATGGATTCCTTCCTGTTGCCGAACTGAAGGAATGTCCATATTATGGATATTCCTTGCCGATCTATGTCGAGCCGGGCACAAGAAATCACATGAAATAGTGCCAAACAAGGTCGCGGCTGAGGCAGATTTGTCCATAATATGGAGACTGAATGGTGACTGCTCCCCCTCCCGGCACCCAGGCGGTGCAGCGCGTGGCACGCATCCTCAGGGTGCTCGGCGCCAACAACCGCGCCGGGCTGAAGGTGGCGGACATCGCCTTCGAGGCAGAACTGGAGCGCCCCACCGCGCACCGGCTGCTGCTGGCGCTGTGCCACGAGGGCCTCGCCCGCCAGGATGCGGACAAGCGCTTCTTCCTCGGCCCCTTCGCCTATGAGCTGGGGCTTGCCGCGGCGCCGGAGCTGGACCTGCGGGCCATGTTCGCGCCGGCGCTCAACGCCGTCGCCGAGGAGAGCGGCGACACCACCTTCCTCACCGTGCGCAGCCGCTTCGACACCGTGTGCCTCGACCGGCGCGAGGGCACATACCCCATCAAGGCGCTGACCGTGGAGGTGGGGGCGCGGCGGCCCATGGGCACCACCGCCGGCGGCATCGCGCTGCTCGCCTCGCTCCCGCAGGAGGAGGCGCGGGAGGTGATCGCCTTCAACGCTCCGCGCCTGCCGCGCTACGGGCGCATCAATGCGGAGATCCTCACCCGCCTCGTCGAACGCGCGCGGGAGCTGGGCTACGCGCTCAACTTCAACGACATCACGCCCGGCGTGAGCGGCATCGGCGTCGTGGTGCCCGAGCGGCCGGGCCTGCCGCCGCTGGCGCTCGGCATCGCCGCCATATCGAGCCGCCTGGAGGAGGACCGGCGCGCCGACGTGGTCGCCCTCATGCGGCGCGAGGCGGAGCGGGCGGTCGGCGGCCGCCCGCCCGGTCCCGGGCGGCGAGGCTGAGCCTGCTGCCGTTCGGTGAACGCGATTTATGGATGCGGCGCGGCGCATCCGGGACTAGCCTGCCGGCCTCCTCCCACCGGGCACCATGGTCGTGAAGAAGATCGGCTTTCTCTCGTTCGGGCACTGGAACCCCTCGCCCCACTCGCAGACGCGCTCGGGCGCCGATGCGCTGCTGCAATCCATCGAGCTTGCCGTCGCCGCCGAGGCGCTGGGGGCGGACGGGGCCTATTTCCGGGTGCACCATTTCGCCCGCCAGCTCGGCTCGCCGTTTCCGCTGCTCGCCGCGGTGGGGGCAAGGACCAGCCGCATCGAGATCGGCACCGCCGTCATCGACATGCGCTACGAGAACCCGCTCTACATGGCCGAGGATGCGGGCGCGGCCGACCTCATCGCCGGCGGACGGCTCCAGCTCGGCATCAGCCGCGGCTCGCCAGAGCAGGTGATCGACGGCTGGCGCTATTTCGGCTACCGCCCGCCCGAGGGGCAGTCCGACGCCGACATGGCGCGGCGTCACGCCGAGGTGTTCCTCGACGTGCTGCGCGGCGAGGGCTTCGCCCAGCCCAATCCGCGGCCCATGTTCCCGAACCCGCCCGGACTGCTGCGGCTGGAGCCCCATTCGCAGGGCCTGCGCGAGCGGATCTGGTGGGGCGCCAGCTCCAACGCCACGGCGGTTTGGGCGGCGCAGCTCGGCATGAATCTCCAGAGCTCCACCCTCAAGAACGACGAGGGCGGCGCCGCCTTCCACGTCCAGCAGGCGGAGCAGATCCGCGCCTTCCGCGCCGCCTGGAAGGAAGCCGGGCATGCGCACGAGCCGCGGGTGTCGGTGAGCCGCTCCATTATCGCCTTGGTGGACGATCGCGACCGCGCCTATTTCGGCCGCGGCGGCGGGGAGGCGGACCAGATCGGCTTCATCGACGAGAGCACGCGCGCCATCTTCGGCCGCTCCTACGCCGCCGAGCCGGACGCGCTGATTGCCGAGCTGGCGCAGGACGAGGCGATCAAGGAGGCCGACACGCTGCTGCTCACCGTGCCGAACCAGCTGGGCGTCGACTACAACGCGCATGTGATCGAGGCGATCCTGACCCAGGTGGCGCCGGCCCTGGGATGGCGCTGAGCCGGGCTACAGGGCCGGCCCGGGGATGAGGTAGGACACGAGCCGCCCGTCCGCCACGCGGTGCAGGGCGATCTGCGCCGGCTCGCGCACCACGCGGAAGCCGGGGCCGGCGAAGTCCAGCGCGAACTGATGGCTGGCGGACGGCGCGATGAAGACCCGGTGGCCGGCGAAGCCGCCGGTAATCGCGCGGTGCACGTGCCCGCAGACCAGCCCGAGAATGTCGCGCCGGCCCTCCAGCAGCGCCGCCAGCTCGGCGCGGCCCTCCCTGAGGCCGATCTCGTCCATGGCCGGCAGGCCGGTGGCGAACGGCGGATGATGCAGGAAGACCAGCGTCGGCCGGCCGGCGTCGGCGCCGAGCGTGCGCTCCAGCCAGACGAGCTGCGCCGGCAGGAGGGCGCCGTGGCTCGCCCCCTCCACCAGCGTGTCGAGGCCGATGACGCGCAGGCCGTCCAGCTCGCGTACCAGTCCGAGATGATCCGGCTCCGTGCCCGTGTGCCGCGCCAGCACGCGGCGCAGGGGCGCGCGCAGGTCGTGGTTGCCGGGCACGGCGACGAAGGGGATGCCGAGGCTCTCCAGGCCTTCCAGGACAAAGGCATATTCCGCATCGACGCCGGTCTCGGCGAGATCTCCCGAGACCAGGAGGAGATCCGGCCGCGGCGCGAGGGCGCGGACATGCGCGATGAGCGCGCGGAAGGCGGCCCGCGTGTCGACGCCGCCCGCCGTGGCGCCGGGAACGGTGGCGTGAAAATCCGTGAGCTGCGCGATCAGCATCGAAATCACCTCAACGCGCCGGACCCGGGCCGGCGCAAGCTTCCACAGGGGCAACGACGCACGTTCTAGAGCATATCGACATTCATCGCAGCCAGATCATGGCTGCGGCGATGTGGATGAAGCCGGTGAAGTGGATTGTCCTGCGGTCATATCTGGTCGCGAAGCGTCGGAAGTGCTTGAGGCGGTTGAAGCAGCGCTCGATCCGGTTGCGCCGCCTGTAAGCCATGACATCGTGGGCGATGAGCACCTTGCGGGTGCGGTTGGAAGGGATCACCGCCGTCGCGCCGATGCCGGTCACGATCTTGCGGAAGGCATTGCTGTCATAGGCCTTGTCGGCGAGCACGGCGCCACCGACCCGGCCCTCCACCAGGGCTGGAGCGGCGGTGACATCGCCTTTCTGGCCGGCCGTGACGATGAAGCGCAAGGGCCGCCCCAGCGCGTCGGCCAGCATGTGGATCTTGGTGGTCAATCCCCCTCGGGAACGCCCCAGCGCCTGATCCTTGGCCCCCCTTTTCCGCTCGCGGCCTGCTGGTGGGCGCGGACGATGGTTGAGTCGATCATCAGATAGCGGTTGTCGTGATCGGCTGTCAGAGCCTCGAACACGCGCTCCCAGACCCCGGCGTGGCACCAGCGGCTGAAGCGCTTGTGGATGCTCTTCCAGCGGCCATAGCGCTCGGGCAGGTCGCACCAGTGCGCGCCGGACCGTAGAACCCAAAGACACCCGTTGACGAACAAGCGGTTATCCGAGCCCGTCCGCCCGGGATCCGTCGCCTTGCCGGGCAACAGCGGCGCGATCTTCTCCCATTGAGCGTCGCTCAATTCATACCGTTTCGCGGCCATGCCGGGGCTCCGTGCGGAAAACACGGTTCCCTATGAATCAGCATTTCAGCGCGCTGGGAATCCTGAATGTCGATCCCGCCTAAGGCTTGATGCGTGCCCGGTCGAGGTGTCTGAGGGATTATGTGGTTATTTGTGCATCTTGCTCATTTTATAACCTCGATTTCCAAATTACCCAGAGTTAAGGTCACATCACTGTCACCGAAGCGGTTCTAGAAATGCACCGCGCAGCAGGGATCCGAACCCTGCGCCGTCACCCCCTGGGGAGTTAAGTTCAAAGCTTTTCCAGCTGCCTTTCGGCGGCGGGCGGCGCACGCCTGCTCCATGCCCACTCGCTCTGTGAGAGGAATGAGATGTCGGTCAAATCCACATTTTCCAACATTTCCCGGCGTAGCGTCCTGCTCGGCGGCGCCGCCGCCGTTGCCGCTTCCGCGGGGCTGCGCTCCCGCCCCGCTTATGCGGCGCCGGACAAGGTCAAGGTCCAGTTCATGTATCCGGTGGGCGTCTCCGGAGACATCAACAAGCTGGTCGCCTCGATGATCGCCAAGTTCAATGCCGCGCACGAGAAGATCGAGGTCGAGGCGATCTATGCCGGCAGCTACGACAACACCGAGCAGAAGGTGATCACCGCGCTCGGCGTGGGCGATCCGCCCGCCACCTGGCTGCCCATCAATTCCGCGCTCCAGACCTTCCTCGGTCTCGACGCGCTCGCCGACGTCACCGACAAGGCGAAGAAGACCGACATCTACCAGGACTTCATCCCCGGCTTCCTGGAGACCGCGGTCTCCGACGGCAAGCTCTACGGCCTGCCGTTCCAGCCCTCGACGCCGGTGCTCTATTTCAACGCCGACGCCTTCAAGGCCGCCGGCATCGCCAAGCCCCCGGTCACCTGGGACGAATTGCTCGAAGTCTCCAAGGCGCTCACCGTGCGCGAGAACGGCGAACTGAAGCGCTGGGGCCTCACCATCGGCGGCGGCTGGCACGACTGGATCTTCGAGTGCTTCTGCCGCCAGAATGCCCTTGTGCCGTGGACCAAGGACAAGGTGCTGTTCGACAAGCCCGAGGCGGTCGACGCGCTGGAATTCTGGGTCAAGCTGACGAAGGCGGGCGTGATGCCGCCGGCCTCCACCTGGCAGGGCTCGGCCAACGACTTCATGGCCGGCCGCACCGCCATGCTCTACCACTCCACCGGCTCGCTGACGAACCTGCGCACCTCGTCGCCGTTCAAGGTGGACGTCGCCTTCATGCCGAAGAACAAGACCTTCGGCGCCTGCCAGGGCGGCGGTCCCATCATGATCGCCAAGAAGCAGTCGGACGCCGCCATCGAGGCCTCCTGGACCTTCGCCAAGTGGATGACCTCCACCGACGTCCAGTCGCAGTGGGGCCGCGACACCGGCTATCTCGCCGTGCGCAAGTCCTCGTGGGAGACGCCTGAGATGCTGGCCTACCTCAAGGAGGTGCCGCAGGCGAAGGTGGCGCTGGAGCAGGCCGCCTATGCCGGCGCCTTCCTCCAGGTGCCGGGCTATCACAAGGTCCGCGAGTACCTGAAGAGCGCCCTCGACCGCACGCTCGCCGGCGAGATCAAGCCGGACGTGGCGCTGAAGGAGGCGGCCGACAACTCCAACCGCGAGATCCAGCGCCTGCTGCGCCGGCGCTCCTGAGGGGAGGGGCCGTGCGCCCCTCCATCCTGCGCCATGGCCGGGATGCTCCCCCGATCCCGGCCATGGTCGCTCCGGCAAAGACTTTGCATGTTGACGTCAGCGTATGGCTATCGAATGAGGTCCGGCCATGGTGACAGGTCCCGCGTTGCGTGCCCGCATGTCGGAGGCGGGGCTGGCCTATCTCCTGCTCTTGCCGTCGCTGGTGTTTCTCGCCGCCTTCACCTACTGGCCGATCCTGCGCTCGATCTATTTCAGCTTCCACGACGTGGTCCTGGGATCGAACAAGATCTATTTCCTGGGGCTTGAAAACTACGAGCGGCTGTGGACCGACAAGCTGTTCTGGAAGTCGCTCGGCAATACCGTCTTCTACACCCTCGTCACCATTCCCTGCGCCATCACGGTGGCGCTGCTGCTGGCGGTGGCGCTGGACAGCAAATTGCGCGGCATGAGCTTCTACCGCTCGGCCTTCTTCTATCCGGTGATGATTCCCTCGGTCGCCGCCGGCATGGTGTGGGTGTTCCTCTACGCGCCGGGCTACGGCCCCATCAATTCCGCCATCGCCGCGTTCGGCCTGCCGAAGGTGGAGTGGCTCTACGACGCGCGCTGGGCGCTGCCGGCCATCATCTTCATGAGCATCTGGAAATATGCCGGCTATTTCATGCTGATCCTGCTCGCGGCCTTGCAGATGATCCCCTCGGACCTCCACGAGGCGGCGAAGCTCGACGGCGTCTCGGCCTGGCACCGGCTGATCCACATCACCGTGCCGCTGATCTCGCCGACGCTCTACTTCGTCGTCATCATCGGCCTGCTGCACTCCTACCAGATCTTCGACTACGTCTACGTGATGACGCAGGGCGGCCCGGCTGACGCCACCAATGTGCTGACCTTCTACATCTACCAGAACGGGTTCCAGTACCAGGACATCGGCTACGCCTCGACGCTCGCCAACGTGCTGCTGCTGTTCGTCGGCGGCCTCATCACCCTCGTCGCGCTCGTGTTCGGCCGGCGCGTGCACTATCTCGGACGCTGAGGCTCTCCATGGCGACCCTTCAGGACCCGATCGAATTGTCCGCCCCCGCCACCTCCCGTGGCACGCTGCTCGCGCTGCGGACCGCGTTGAAGCGCAACTGGCTGCACTTCGTGCTGCTGCCGCTGATGCTGTTCTGGCTGAGCCCGCTGATCTGGATCGTCGTCACCTCGCTGAAGACGCGCACCGAGGTGTTCGACCCCAATGCCGGCTTCCTGCCGGCGGTGCTCCAGTTCGGCAACTATCCCGCCGCGATGGCGGTGGCCCCCTTCGGCACCTACCTCATCAATTCGGTGCTCGCCACCGGCGGCATCCTGATCGGCGAGCTCGTCACCATCACGCTCGCTGCCTACGCCTTCGCGCGGCTGAACTTCCCGGGCAAGAACATCCTCTTCACGCTGTTCCTGCTGCAGATCATGTTCCCGATCTACGCCACCTTCCTGACCAACTTCGTCACCGTGCGCGAGCTCGGCATCCTCAATTCGCTGCCGGCGCTGATCGTGCCCTTCGTCGCCTCCGGCTACGGCACCTTCATGCTGCGCCAGGCGTTCCGGCAGGTGCCGACCGAGCTCGCCGACGCGGCGCGGCTCGACGGCTGCGGGCATCTCGGCATCCTGTGGCACGTCTACCTGCCGCTGGTGAAGCCGACGCTGATCGCCTTCTCCATCATCGCGGTCGTCACCCACTGGAACGACTATATGTGGCCGCTGCTGGTCACCAATTCCGAGAGCGTGCGCACGCTGCCCATCGGCCTCGGCCTGCTGGCGAAGTCCGACAGCGGCGCCGACTGGACGCGGCTGATGGCGGCGACCGTCGTCGTGGTGTCGCCGCTGCTCCTGTTCTTCGTCATCTTCCAGCGGCGCTTCGTGGACAGCTTCATGCACGCGGGTCTGAAGTAGGGGTTATTGGCATGGCCGAAGTGGTTCTTCAGGGCGTCAGCAAGTCCTATCAGGGCAAGCCCACCGTGCACGCCGTCGACCTCGCGGTGGCGGACAAGGAATTCATGGTGCTGGTCGGCCCCTCGGGCTGCGGCAAGTCCACCACCCTGCGCATGATCGCCGGGCTCGAGGACATCACCGCCGGGCGCCTGCTCATCGACGGGCGCGACGTGACCCATGCCGAGCCGCAGAAGCGCGACATCGCCATGGTGTTCCAGTCCTACGCGCTCTACCCGCACATGACCGCCTACCGGAACATGGCGTTCGGGCTGCTGAAGACCTCCAGGCTCTCGAAGCCGGAGATCGACAAGCGCATCCGCGAGGCGGCGGAGATCCTGCACATCACCCACCTCTTGGAGAGAAAGCCCAACGCGCTCTCGGGCGGCGAGCGCCAGCGTGTCGCCATCGGCCGGGCGCTGGTGCGCCAGCCCAAGGTGTTCCTGTTCGACGAGCCGCTCTCCAACCTCGACGCCAAGCTGCGCACCCACATGCGCGGCGAGCTGAAGCGGCTGCACAAGGAGCTGGGCCTCACCGTCATCTATGTGACCCACGACCAGATCGAGGCCATGACGCTCGGCACCCGCGTCGCCATCCTCTCGGCGGGCCGGCTCCAGCAGGTGGGCGCGCCCATGGACCTCTACATGCGGCCGCAGAACACCTTCGTCGCCACCTTCATCGGCTCGCCCGAGATGAGCCTCCTGCGCTGCGCGCTGAAGCCGAACGGGTCGGGCAGCGTGGTGAGCCATCCGGCCTTCTCCGCCCATGTTCCCGAGCGCACCGATGCGGGCGAGATCCTGCTCGGCATCCGGCCCGAGGAGGTGATCGTCGGCCCGGCGGACGGCGAGGCGCTCGCCCGCGGCCGGGTGGACCGCACCGAGCTCATCGGTTCGGAGGCGCTGGCGGAGATCGTCATCGGCGACGACCGCCTGGTGGCGCGCACGCCGGTGACGAAGGCGCCGCCGCCCGGCGCCGAGGTGGGCATCAGCTTCGACATGGAGCGCGTGCGCCTGTTCGATGCGGCCTCGGGCCGCGTCCTTCCCCGTCTCTGAAGCAGTGCCGGGCAACTCCGGTTCACCAGCCATGCCTCAGATCTTCGTTTCCACGCATTTTCTTCACGCGAACCGGTATCCACTTCGCTCGAAAATGCTCTAGCTCCGGATAAGCCCATGGCACAGACCGTGCGCCAGCAGCAGATCGTCGAGCTGCTCCGCGACAGGCGCTCCGCCACCATCACCGACCTCGCCGAGCACTTCCAGGTGTCGGACGAGACCATCCGGCGGGATCTCAAGGCGCTCGCCGAGGACGGCATGGTGGACAAGTTCCATGGCGGCGTGCGCCTCAACGTCGCCGAATGGGAGGCCCCGTTCGACCGCCGCCTGCGCGAGCAGGCGCCGGCCAAGCGCCGCATCGCCGCCGCCGCCGCCGAGCTGATCGAGGAGGATGCCACCATCCTGCTCGACAATTCCTCCACCTCCTGCTTCCTCGCCCAGGTGCTGGCGCCGCGACCCGGCCGCCTCACCGCCATCACCTTTTCGGTGGAGGTGGCGCAGATCCTGTCGTCCGCCGGCCGGAGCCATCGCGTGATCCTGCCCGGCGGCGAGCTGCGCGCCGACGACCGCACCATCATCGGTCCCTCGGCCATCGACTTCGCCTCGCAGTTCACCCCGGGCCTGTTCGTGATGTCGGTGGCGGCGGCCTCGCCGCAGCGCGGCTGCATGGACTTCGACTTGTTCGAGACCGAGTTCAAGCGGGCCATGATGCCGCTCGCCGAGAAGGTCATGCTGCTGCTCGACAGCTCGAAATATTCGAAGCCCGGCCTGATCCAGGTGTGCGAGTGGCAGGCGGTGGACATCCTCGTCACCGATGCTCCTCCGCCCGCCGCGGTGCGCGACGAGCTGGAGCATGCGCGCGTGGTGCTGGCGCCACCGCTTCCCGCAGGACCCGGGGGCAACGGCAATGGCCATGGCCGGAAGCCCGCTTATGCCGAATAGCGCCACCGCCAAGCGCCCGGCGAGCGATGGCGCGGCCGCGCTCGCCGCCTTCGCCGGAGAACTCGCCGACCTCGCGCGGCCGATCGTGCGGTCCTATTTCCGCACCCCGGTGGGCGTCGAGTGGAAGGCCGATGCGAGCCCGGTCACCGCCGCCGACCGGGCGGTGGAGCGGGCGCTGCGCGAGGCCATCGCCGCGCGCTTCCCGGATCACGGCGTGCTCGGCGAGGAGGAGGCGGCGGTCGGCATCGACCGGCCGGTGGTGTGGGTGGTGGACCCCATCGACGGCACCAAGAGCTTCATGACCGGCCTGCCGCTGTTCGGCACCCTGATCGCCGCCGTGGTGGACGGGCGGCCAGAGGTCGGCGTGATCGACGCGCCCGCGCTCGGCGACCGCTGGGTGGGGATCGCCGGCGCGGGTGCCCGGTTCAACGGCGTCCCGTGCCGGACCAGCGCCGCGGCCCGCCTGGGCGAGGCCCGGCTCTACGCCACCTCGCCGGACATGTTCACGGCCGAAGAGAGCGCCGCCTTCGCCGCGCTCGCGGACAAGGTGGCGCTGCGCCGCTTCGGCGGCGACTGCTATGCCTACGGGCTGCTCGCCAGCGGGCATGTGGATCTGGTGGTTGAGGCGGACCTCAAGCCCTATGATTTCATGGCGCTGGTGCCGGTGGTGGAAGGCGCGGGCGGCGTGATCACGGACTGGCGCGGCGCCCCGCTCACCATCGGCTCGGGAGGGCAGGTGGTGGCCGCCGCCAATGCCGCCTTGCACGCGGCGGCGCTTCAGGAACTGGCGCCGGCGGCCGGCTGACGGCCCGGCATCGGCGCGGGCCTTGCCGATCCCGGGGCGAGGGCATCTTAGTCCTTGAAGAGGCAGGAAATATTGCCGATGATGCTGCGGCGCAGCAGGTGGATGCGGCGAGATCATCGTGGCCGCCGGAACGATCGACGTTCGCCAACGGCCTGACATCAGACGGACGCCATGCGGCGCCCGCCGCCCGGAGCGCGGAGGTCCGCCATGAGCTTCTCGGTCACCCTCGTCGATCTCGCCGGCTTCGCGGCGCTGCTGCTGTGGGGCGTCCACATGGTGCAGACCGGGGTCATGCGCGCGCTCGGCCCGCGGCTGAAGGTGGTGCTGCGCCGGGCCTTGCGCAATCCGGTGCGGGGCTTCTGCGCCGGCATCGCGGTGACGACCCTGCTCCAGAGCAGCACCGCCACCGCGCTGGTGGTCTCCGGCTTCGCCGCCTCCGGGCTGGTGGCCCTGGTCCCGGCGCTGGCGGTGATGCTGGGGGCCAATATCGGCACCACGCTGATCGTGCAGGCGCTCTCCTTCGACGTCACCGCCTTCGCGCCGGTGGCCATCCTCGCCGGGCTGATCATGTTCAGGCGCGGTGCCGCCACGCTGATGCGCGACCTCGGCCGCGCCGCCATCGGCCTCGGCCTGATCGTGCTGGCGCTGCATCACCTCGTGGACCTGCTGCGCCCGCTGGAGGACGCGCCGAGCATCCGCATGCTGATGGGCGTGATCGCCACCGTGCCGCTGCTGGACGTGATCCTCGCCGCGGTGCTGACCTGGGCGGTGCATTCCTCGGTGGCGGTGGTGCTCATCACCGCCTCGCTCGCGGCGCAGGGCGTGGTGCCGCCCAATGCCGCCATCGCGCTGGTGCTCGGGGCCAATCTCGGCAGCGCCATCGCGCCGGTGGTGCAGGCCATGGGCAGGGACGACCGGGCGGCGCTGCGCCTGCCCGTGGGCAATCTCATCAACCGGCTGGCCGGCGTTGCGGTGGGGCTCGCGCTCATCGAGCCCATCGGCGCGCTGATGGTGACCTGGCAGCCCGATCCCGCGCGCGTCGCGGTCGACTTCCACACCGTGTTCAACATCGTCACCGCGCTCGCCTTCCTGCCCCTGCTGGGGCCGTTCGCGCGCCTGCTCGAATGGCTCTATCCCGACCGCGAGGACGAGGCCGATCCCGCGCGCCCGCGCTATCTCGCGCCCGCCGCCGACACGCCCGTGGTGGCGCTGGGCGCCGCGGCGCGCGAGGCGCTGCGCCTCGCGGACGCGCTCGACGAGATGCTGGACAAGGCGGCGCGCGCCTTGCTCGGGGGCGAGCGCCGGCGCATCGCCGAAGCGCGGGACGACGATGACATTCTCGACCGCCTGAACCGGGAGATCCGCTCCTATCTCGCGCTGCTCGACCCGGACGAGCTGTCCGCCACCGATCGCCGGCGGGTCGAGGAGATTCTCGCCTTCTCCGCCAACATGGAGCAGGCGGCGGACGTGGTGAGCGGCCGCCTGATGACGGACGCCCGCAAGCGGCTGAAGCGCGGCATCGCCTTCTCGCCGGCCGAGGAGAAGGAACTGGCGGCGCTGTTCGAGCGGCTGAAGGCCAATATCCGCCTCGCCACCTCGCTGTTCATGACCGCGGACCCGCGCGCCGCGCGCCTCCTGGCGCTGGAGAAGGCCGCCTTCCGCGACAGCGAGACCGCCGCCGCGCGGCTGCATTTCGACCGGCTGCGCCAGGGCCTTGCGATCCTCGCCGACGCGAGCGGCCTCGGCATCGACATCGTGCGCGACCTCAAGCTCGTGAACTCCCATGTGGTGGCGGCGTCGGCCTATCCCGTGCTCGCCCGCACCGGCGAGCTGCGCGACACCCGCCTTGCCGACCAGCCGCAGTCCTGCTGAGGAGCCCCGGCCCCTGTTCGCTTGCACGGCCGCGTTGAAACCGGAGCGGGCTTGGCGGCGTTGAAGACGGGATCACCCCTTCCGAAGAGGAGGCGCGCCGTGGGACAGCTGAAACGGACCAACGCCAAGCACGGCGCCGGCCATCTGGTCGGCAACTATCAGGAGAGCGGGCGCAAGCAGGGCGCCAAAGGCGGAGAGGCCACGCAGGCCGCGCCTGGCGGTCTCGTGGGAAACCATCAGGACAGCGTCGAGCGCGGACCCGCCGGGCCCCGGCGCAAGGACGCGCTCGGCCGGCCGGACATCAACGAAGACAAGGACATGAACGTCGAGCAGATGAAGTCGCGCGGCAAGGGCAGGGCGCCGGCTGGAGCGAGGATGGGGCAGCCCTCCCAGCCGCTCGAAGCCGGACGCGTGGACCCCACCGGCCGCACCCGCGCCGGGGAGCGGGGCTGAACGGGGGGGCACGCACGGGCCTCGATCGGCCGCGAGCCGACGTGCCGAGACGGCGCTGGAGACCGGCGCCGTCGCCGATGCGGCTCAATCGCGGCGCGCGCGGCGCCAGGCGGCCGGCGTCTCGCCGCAGAAGCGACGGAACACGCGCGTGAAATGGGCCTGGTCGGCGAAGCCGGCCGCCAGCGCTACCTCTCTCAGCGGCAGGTCCGAATCCGACAGCATGTGCTGCACCCGCCGCATGCGGGCCTGCATGTGCCAGTGGCTGGGCGGAACGCCCGTGGACGCCTTGAAGGCGTGGCTGAAATAGGATTGCGACAGGTCGATGAGCGCCGCCAGCTCCTCCAGGCGGATGTTGCGGAAGCTGTTGTCCTCGATGAAGGACGTGACCTTGCGCAGCTGCCGCGTTGAAAGCGGTGAGCGCTTGGAAGCCGGGTTGCGGCCGAGCTGCAGCAGATCGATGAACAGCGCCAGGACCAGGCCGTCGCCGTAAAGGTCATGGTGCGCGTCCGGCTCCAGGCATTCGCGCGCGATCATGCCCGCAAGCGTGTGGATGCGCGGGTCCATGAAGCCGAGGCGCGGCGTCGCCAGGCGTTCGCCGTCGAGGTCTTCGCCGATCCGCGCGGAGAGCGCCGGCACGTCGAAATGCAGGTCGAGGTGCCGCAGCTCGCCCGCCGCCTCCACGCGCGACCAGAGCGGCATGTCCGCCGGCACGTAGCTCATGTGCACCGGCGCGCAGGCGGCGATGTCCGCGCCGCGGGCCGAAAGCTGGAGCTGGGTGTGGCCTTCCTCGCGCTCCAGCACCACGAACAGCCGCGCGTCGCGCGAGATGTAGCTGCCGCGCGCGCCTGCCGCGCAATGCACGTGCCAGACGTCGGCGACCACGCCGTTCCAGCGCCGCCACCGCAGGCTGTCGAGCAGCGTGATGCCCTCGATCGAGGAGGTCATGCGTGGTCGGAACGCCATGGCAGAGCCCGCATCGCGCGGCCGCTGGAGCCTGCGGGCCCGCAGCTGCGCCAATTTAGAAGAAGTGCAATGTGCGGCTCGCTGCGTGCGGTGGCTAGCCTGCAATGCAATAAGAGGCCAAGAACAGTCAAACTGCAAGTGGAGCCGACAATCCGTGCCGCGGTCGAGTTGGTATCAGGATCTGAAAGCAAA
The DNA here is from genome assembly GCF_043194795.2 of Xanthobacter pseudotagetidis. Classification (NCBI taxonomy): domain Bacteria; kingdom Pseudomonadati; phylum Pseudomonadota; class Alphaproteobacteria; order Hyphomicrobiales; family Xanthobacteraceae; genus Xanthobacter; species Xanthobacter pseudotagetidis. The sequence goes on from NZ_CM195534.1 coordinate 1,889,870, forward strand.
ACTGGCATCGCATTGTGTCAGTTTTGAAGGATTCTCAACTAGAGACGGCCAGCACAGGTGAGAGAATGACTGCAATCTCCCGCACGCGATCCCGGACAATCTTGCTGTGCGGCGTCGCCCTCGGCGCGCTCGCCGCCGGCCCGGCGCTGGCGCAGCAGTCCGACACCCAGCTCCAGGAGCTGGTCGTCGAGGGGCGCAGCAACGATTCGCCCACCGGCCCGGTGGAAGGTTACGTCGCCCGCAACACCATCACCGGCTCGAAGACCGACACGCCGATCATCGAGATTCCGCAGTCGGTCTCGGTGGTGACGCGCGACCAGATGGACGACCGGCAGGTGCAGAATGTCGGCCAGGCGCTCGATTATTCTGTGGGCGTGCTGGGCCAGCCGTTCGGCACCGATCCGCGCTTCGACGCTCCGCTGCTGCGCGGCTTCTCCGCCGCCAACAGCCAGTATCTCAACGGCTTGAAGCTGGTGCGCGAGCTGGGTGCGATCTCGATCGAGCCCTATGGCCTCGAGCGCATCGACGTGCTGCTCGGCCCGGCCTCGGTGCTCTACGGCCAGGGCAATCCCGGCGGCCTGATCGACATGATCAGCAAGCGGCCCACCTTCACCAATTTCGGCGAGGTGCAGGGGCAGATCGGTTCGTTCGACCGCTATGTGGGCGCCTTCGACGTGGGCGGGGTGGTGGGCACCGACTTCGCCTACCGCCTCACCGGCCTCGCCCGCGACTCGGGCATGCAGACCGACTATCTGCAGGACAACCGCCTCTATTTCGCCCCCGCGGTCACGTGGAAGGGGAGCGACACCTCGCTCACCGTCCTCGCCAACATCCAGTATGACGAGGTCGGCTCGCCGGTGGGTCTGCCGGTGGAGTACACCGTCGGCCCGCGCCAGAATCTCCTGTCGCCGAACCTGTTCCTGGGCGACCCCAACTACAATTCGTCGAGCCGGACCCTGGCGAGCATCGGCTACGAGTTCCAGCACAGCTTCAGCGACGCCTGGCAGGTGCGCCAGAACGGGCGCTACCTGTCGATGAACTGGGACTACACCAACCTCTATTACAGCAGCCTCAGCGCAACCAATCCGACCATCGCCAACCGCGGCTCCTCCGCCAACAGCGAGGACCAGGACACCTTCACCCTCGACACCCAGATCCAGGGCGACTTCCAGACCGGGGCTCTGAGCCACAAGCTGCTGCTCGGCGTCGACTTCCGCCGCTACAGCCAGGACAACCTCACCGAGTTCGGCGTGGCGCCGCCCATTAGCCTGCTGATGCCCACCTACGGGCCGATCAATCCCGGCACGCCCTGGTATACCTCGCAGGTGAACGGCACGGTGACCCAGACCGGCCTCTACGCCCAGGACCAGATCCGCTACGGCAAGTGGCTCGTCACCGCCGGCATCCGGCAGGACTGGGCGAGCGTCGATTCCACCACCGATACCAATTTCGGCGACACGGTGCAGGATCAGAACGACGCCGCCACCACCGGCCGCATCGGCCTGACCTACCTGTTCGACAACGGCGTCGCGCCCTATGCGAGCTATTCCACCTCGTTCGAGCCGGTGATCGGCAACATGCCGACGGTGCTCGGCGGCGCGGCCTTCAAGCCGTCCACCGGCGAGCAGTACGAGGTGGGCGTGAAGTACCAGCCGGTGGGCTGGAACGCCTTCTTCACCGCCGCCCTCTACGACATCCGGCAGCAGAACGTGCTCTCCAACGAGCTGATCGGCGGCGTCAGCTACCAGACCCAGATCGGCGAGGTGGAGGTGAAGGGCCTGGAGCTTTCCGCCACCATGAGCCTGTCGGACGGCTGGCGGGTGCTCGCCAACTACACCTACATGAACGCCGAGATCACGGAAGGCGAGTATGCCGGCAACCGCCCGGCCAACGTGCCCGAGAACATGGGCAATGTCTGGCTCCAGTACAGCTTCAAGAACGGCACGCTCGCGGGCCTCGGCATTGCCGGCGGCGTGCGCTACGTGGGCTCGCGCTACGCGCTCGACAACAATTCCATCTTCCTCGACGCGAACACGCTGTTCGACGCCGCGCTCACCTACGAGAAGGGCCCCTACAAGGCGCAGATCAACGTGAACAACATCGCCAACGAGACCTATGTGGCGAGCTGCGGCTTCTTCGGCTGCTACTACGGCAACGGCCGCACCGTGATCGGCCAGCTCAGCTACCGATGGTGAGCGCGGCGGCGCTGTGGGAGCTCGACGGCGTCGGCGTTCATGCCGGCGGCCGGCCGATTCTGGCGCCGCTGACGCTGGCGCTCGACGCCGGTAAGGTCTACGGCCTCATCGGCCCGAACGGCTCCGGCAAGAGCACGCTCATGAAGGTGCTGGCGCGCCAGCTCGCGCCGAGCGAGGGCGCGGCGCGCTTCGCGGGCTCCGATCTGACGCGCTGGCGCGGCCGCGCGTTCGCGCGCAAGGTCGCCTACATGCCCCAGTTCACGCCGCCGGCCGACGGCATGAGCGTGCGCGAGCTGGTGGCCCTCGGCCGCTATCCCTGGCACGGCGTGCTGGGCCGCTTCGGCGCCGAGGACGCGGCGGCCACGGAGGCGGCGATCCGGCGCGCCGGCCTGGAGCGGCTCGCCGACCGCGCCGTCGACGGCCTCTCCGGCGGCGAGCGCCAGCGCGCCTGGCTGGCCCTGATGCTGGCACAGCTCAAGGGCGGCACCGGGGCGCGCTGCCTGCTGCTGGACGAGCCCACCTCGGCGCTCGACATCACCCACCAGATGGAGGTCCTCGCCATCGTGCGCGAGCTGGCGGCCGACGGGGAGGGGCTGACGGTGATCGTGGTTCTGCACGACATCAACCTCGCGGTGCGCACCTGCGACCACCTCGTGGCGCTGCGCGCCGGGCGCCTCGCGGCGCACGGGCCGGCGCGCGAGATGATGGCGCCGGAGACGCTCAAGGCGGTCTACGACCTCGACATGGGCGTCCTGCCCCATCCGGTCAGCGGCCATCCCATGGGGTTCGTGCTGTGAGCCGTCTCTCGCGCCGGGCCGTGATCGCGGGCGCCGCGGCGCTGCTGGCCGTCGGTCCGGCGGACACCGCCATGGGCGCGGCGTCGCCGCGCGTGGCCACCCTCGATTGGGCGCTGCTGGAGACCCTGTTCGCCATGGGCGTGACGCCGGTGGCCGCCGCCGAGCTGGTGCTGTTCCGGCAGGTGGCGGTGGAGCCGGAGGTGCCGCCGGATGTCGTCGATCTCGGCCTGCGCGGCATGCCGAACTTCGAGGCGCTGCGCCGCGCGGCACCGGACCTGATCTTCAACTCGGCCTATTATGTCGCGTCCGAGCCGAAGCTGCGGCGGATCGCGCCGGTGGAGACCATCTCCATCTACCAGCGCGGCGCGCTCCCCTTCGTCCGCGCCGAGCAAGCGGCGGAACGCCTCGGCGTCGCCGTGGGACGGCCCGATGCCGCAGAGCGCCTTCTCGCCGCGACGCAGGAGACGCTCGCGCGCTGCCGCGATGCGCTCGCGGGGGGAAATGGCCGCCCGCTCCTCGTCATCAACCTGGGCGATGCCCGGCATTTCCGCGTGTTCGGGCCCGACAGCATGTTCGGCGAGGTGCTGGCGCGGCTCGGCCTCGCCAACGCCTGGACCTCCGGCACCTCCTATGCCGCCTCCGCGCCGGTGGGGCTGGAGGCGCTGGCGCGCTTCGCCGATGCCGGCCTCGTCATCCTGCCGCCGGTGCCGCCGGACGCGCGGCGCATCCTGCCGCAGAGCGCCGTCTGGCGCGCGCTGCCGAGCGTGCGCGAGAACCGCGTGGTGGTGCTCGGCTCCATGAACCCGTTCGGCGGCCTGCCCACGGCCATGCGCTTCGCCCGCCTGCTCACGCGGGCGCTCACCCATCCGCCGGGAGCGGGCCTTGGCTGACATGACGCTACCGCACCCACGCTCGGCGCCGCGAATGCCGCTCTGGCTCGCCCTCGCCGCCGCGGCGCTGGCGCTGTTCGCCATCGGCGTGCTGCGCCGTCCCGAGATCGTCGGCGATCCCGAGACCGTGCGCCGGCTCGACGCGGCGCTGCTGTGGCAGGGCCTTTTGCCGCGCGCGGCGACTGCCCTGCTCGCAGGCGCCGCCCTCGGCCTTTCGGGCGCGCTGCTGCAGCGGGTTCTGCGCAATCCCATCGCCGATCCCTCCACCCTCGGCATCGCCTCCGGGGCCCAGCTCGCCTTGGTGCTCGCTCTGGCCTTCGCGCCGGGCCTGCTCGCCTTCTCCCGCGAGGCGGTCGCCTTCGCCGGCGGGGCAGGGGCGGTGACCCTGGTGGTGGCGCTCTCCTGGCGGCGCGGGCTCGATCCCGTCACCGTCGTGGTGGCGGGCATGACGGTGGCGCTGATGGCGGCGGCGGCGAGCGCCGCGGTGGTGCTGGCGCGCGGCGAATATGTGCTCTCGGTCTATATCTGGGGCGCGGGCTCGCTGCACCAGCAGAACTGGAACAGCGCGCTCGTCATCGGCGCGCGGCTCGTGCTCGGCGGGGCCGCCGCCGCGCTGCTGCTGCGTCCGCTGGCGATGCTGGCGCTGGACGATGCCGGCGCGCGCAGCCTTGGCGTCGCGCTCACGGCGCTGAGGGTGCTGGTGATCGCGCTTGCGGTGTGGCTCGCCGCGAGCGTGATATCGGAGGTCGGCATCATCGGCTTCGTCGGCCTTGCGGCGCCGGCCTTCGCGCGTATCTCAGGTGCCCGCACGCCGAGCGAGATCCTTTGGCGCGCGCCGCTGATCGGCGCCCTGCTGCTGAGCCTCGCCGACGGCATCGTCCTCGCCACCGCCACCGGCAGCGGCGACCTCGTCCCCACCGGCGCCATGGTGGGGCTCATCGGCGGCCCGCTGCTGCTCTGGCTGCTGCCGAAGGTGCGGCCGACGGCGCCGCCCGCCGCGCCCGCCGGGGATGGGGGGCGGCTTGAAAGGCCCCGCCGGGCTTTGGCGCTGCTCGGCGGCGCCGCGCTGCTGCTCGCGGCGCTGGCGCTGACCCTCGGACCGGGACCGGACGGCTGGTCGCTGGCGACCGGCGAGCTGCTGGCCGACCTGCTGCCGTTCCGCGCCCCCCGCGTGGCGGCGGCGGCCTGCGCCGGCGCGCTGCTCGGAACCGCCGGCGCGCTGATGCAGCGCCTCACGGGCAATCCCCTGGCCGGCCCCGAGGTGCTCGGCGTCGGCGCCGGAGCAGGGGTCGGCATCGCCGTGGCGCTGATCCTCTTCGACATGCCGGACCGGGGCACGCAGATGGCGGCGAGCGCCCTCGGCGCCCTCGGCGCCATCGCCTTCATCCTCGCCATGGCGGCCCGCACCGGCTTCGGGCCGGAGCGCATGCTGCTCGCGGGCGTGGCGCTCGGCGCCACCTGCCTCGCCATCCTCGCCGCCGTGTTCGCCGCCGGCGGCTGGAACACCTTCCTGCTGCTTACCTGGATGGCGGGCTCCACCGACCGCGTGGATGCGCCCGAGGCCTGGATGCTGGCGCTCGCCACCCTCGTCCTCGTCGCGCCGCTGCCTTTGCTCGGCCGGTGGATCGCCATCCTGCCGCTCGGCGCGCCGGTCGGCCGCGGCCTCGGGCTGCCGGTGGCGACGGGACGGCTCACGCTGGCGCTGCTCGCCGCTTTGATGACGGCGGTGGCGGCGTTCTTCGTCGGGCCGCTCAGTCTCGCCGGGCTTCTGGCGCCCCATCTGGCGCGGCTGCTGGGTTTCGCCGGGGGGCGGCTGTTCCCCGCCGCGTCGGCGCTCATCGGGGCGGTGCTGCTGATGCTCGCCGACTTCCTCGGCCGCTCCGTCGCCTACCCCTATCAGGTGCCGGTTGGCTTCTTCGCCGCCCTGGTGGGCGGGCCCTATCTGATCTGGCTGCTCCAGCGCAGGGGCGGCCATGGCTGAGCTCCACGCCGAAGCGCGCATCCCGCTCGCCGACCCCCCGGCCGCCATCGCCGCGTTCGCCGCGCGCTTCGCCGACCAGGCGGACGTGGCCCGGACGGCGGACGGCGCGACGGTGGAGAGCCCGCGGCTCGGACGCATGGCGCTCTCGGCCGCGCCGGGCGTCCTGGTGATCTCCTGCACCTGCCCCACGGCGAGCGCGCTGAGCTTCGCCAAGATGGCCGCCGCCGACGCGCTCCAGCGGCTTGCCGGCGAGGAGGGGCCGGCTTTCGCCTGGAGCGGGGCCGGTGCCGCAGGCGGGCCGCTGCCGTTCTTCCGCGAACTGGTGGTCGCGCGCGCGTTCCAGGTCAGCCCCGGCATGCGCCGCATCGTGCTCGCCGGGGATGCGGCGCACTACGACACGGCCTCGCTCCACGTCCGCGTCCTGATCCCGCCGCCGGGCCGCGCTCCGGTTTGGCCGCACGCGGACGCCATGGGCCGGATGGTCTGGCCGCAGGGCGCCGACGCCTTGGTGCCGCGGGTCTACACCGTGCGCCAAGTGGATTTGGCGCGGGGCGAGATCGCCATCGACGTGGCGCTTCATGGCGACCCGGACGCCCCGGCCGGTCCCGGCGCCACCTGGGCCCGCACCGCCGCTCCGGGCGCGCGCGTCGGTCTGCTCGGCCCGGGCGGCGCGCCGTTCGTGCCGGGCGCCTTCAATCTGCTGGCAGGCGACGCCACCGCGCTGCCGGCCATCGCCCGCATCCTGGAGCGCCTGCCCGCGGATGCGCGGGCGCTCGCCTTGATCGAGGTCGACGATGGGCGCGAGGAGCAGCCGCTGGTCTCGCCCGCCACGCTCGACGTGCGCTGGCTGCACCGCGCGGGCGCCCCCGCCGGGACGACATCGATGATCGAGGCCGCGGTCCGCGACGTGGTGCTCCCCGTGGAGCGGGCGACGGTCCGCGTGTTCGCGGGCTGCGAGCAGGGCGCCGCGTGGCGCCTGCGCGCCCATCTCATCGACGGACGCGGCCTCGACAAGCGCCAGGTTTCGGTCGCCGCCTACTGGCGTCGCGGCCACGAAGGCGTAGATATCGGCGATTGAACGCGAGCCCTCAGAGCCAGCCATGCTACGCCAGTTCTTTTCCTACTATGCGCCCTACAAGGGCCTGTTCCTGCTCGATTTTTCCTGCGCGATCCTGTCCGGCCTGCTGGAGCTCGCCTTCCCGGTGGCGGTGAAGGCGTTCGTGGACCATCTGCTTCCGGCCCAGGACTGGGGGCTGATCCTGATCGCCGCGGTGGGGCTTCTCGTGGTCTATCTGGTCAATACCGGCCTGATGGCGGTGGTGACCTATTGGGGCCACATGCTCGGCATCAACATCGAGACCGAGATGCGCCAGAAGGCGTTCGACCACCTGCAGAAGCTCTCCTTCTCCTTCTTCGACAACCAGAAGACCGGGCATCTGGTGGCGCGCCTCACCAAGAACCTGGAGGAGGTGGGCGAGGTCGCCCATCACGGGCCCGAGGACGTGTTCCTGGCGGTGATGACCTTCATCGGCGCCTTCCTGCTGATGCTGTGGGTCAACGTCCCGCTCGCCCTCATCACCGGCGCCATCGTGCCGGCGATGGCCTTCGCCACCACCCATTTCGGGCGCGAGATGACGGAGAATTTCCGCGCCCTGTTCGGCCGGATCGGCGCCTTCAACGCCCGCATCGAGGAGACCGTGGGCGGTATCCGCGTGGTCCAGGCGTTCGCCAACGAGGACCATGAGCGGGCGCTGTTCGCCGCCGACAACGGCCGCTACCGCCAGACCAAGCTCGCCGCCTACCGGCTGATGGCCGCCAATACCTCGCTGAGCTACGTGGGCATGCGCCTCACCCAGCTCGCGGTGATGCTCGCGGGCACCTGGTTCGTGGTGCGGGGCGAGCTCTCGAACGGCGGCTTCGTCGGCTTCCTGCTGCTGGTGGCGGTGTTCTTCCGTCCGCTGGAGAAGATCGCCGCGGTGGTGGAGATCTATCCCAAGGGCATCGCCGGCTTCCGCTCCTACGTCGACTTCCTGGAGACCCGGCCCGACATCGCCGACCGGCCGGGCGCGATCGCGCTGGAAAACGTGCGGGGGGCGGTGCGCTACGAGCATGTGAGCTTCGGCTACAGCCCGGACAAGCGCGTTCTGAGCGACCTGTCGCTGTCCATCGCGCCGGGCGAGACGGTGGCCTTCGTCGGCCCCTCGGGCGCGGGCAAGACCACCATCTGCGCGCTGCTGCCGCGCTTCTACGAGGTCGGCGCGGGGCGCATCACCATCGATGGCCGCGACATCCGCGACGTGACGCTCGCCTCTTTGCGCCGGGCCATCGGCATCGTCCAGCAGGACGTGTTCCTGTTCGCCGGGACGATCCGGGACAACATCGCCTATGGCCGCTTGGGTGCGTCCGACGCCGAGATCATGGGCGCGGCGCGGCGGGCGATGCTCGACGAGATGATCGCCGGGCTGCCGGCGGGGCTCGATACCCTGATCGGCGAGCGCGGCGTGAAGCTCTCCGGCGGGCAGAAGCAGCGCCTCGCCATCGCCCGCATGTTCCTCAAGGACCCGCCGATCCTGATCCTGGACGAGGCGACCTCCGCCCTCGACACCGAGACCGAATGGGAGATCCAGCAGGCGCTGGCGGCGCTCTCGCGCGGCCGCACCACGCTGGTGATCGCCCACCGCCTGTCGACGGTGCGCAACGCCGACCGCATCCTGGTCGTCACCCGCGAGGGCGTAAGCGAGGAGGGCGGGCACGACCAGCTCCTGAAGGCCGGCGGCCTCTATGCCAGGCTGGTCAAGACCCAGTCCGCCCTGTGAGGGCCCGCCCCGGCGCGCGACCCGATCGGATCGCGCTCTAGCGCCGCTTGCGTTTCGGCGGCACTCCGTAGACCCGCTTGAAGGCGGTGGTGAAGTTCGAGGGGGCCGCATAGCCCGCGGCATAGGCGGCCTGGGCGATGGAGATTCCCTCGCGCTCCAGGGCGGCGCAGGCGAGCGCCAGGCGCTCGGCGCGGACGAACTCGAACACGGTCATCTGGAAGTGATCCTTGAACCCGCGCTGGATCGAGGACACGCTCGCCCCGGCCTCGGCGGCGATCTCCTCGATGGTCAGCGGACGATCGAGGTTCTGCAGGATGAAATCCCGCACCCGCTCGCTGCGCCGCCGGCTGGCGATCTGCGGCCGGTGGTGGTCGTCCATGCCCTGCTCGACCATGGCGACGCAGGCGAGGCACATGATGTCGAGCGCGCGGGAATTGCAGTAGAGCGTGCGCACCTCGCCTTCCATGGCGGGCGGCGGCCTGAGGATCTGCTCGGCGAGCTGGCGGACATGGCCGCTCACCGGAAAGCTCTGCCCGGCGAGATGCCGCGCCAGGAAGTCCCGCAGCGCCGATTGTCCGGCGCCGCGGGTGCGCATCAGCCATTCCATCCAGGGGTGCGGCGCCGAGATCATCACCTTCCGCAGCGGCACCGCGCTCTCGTTGATGAAGCGCAGGCGCGCGGACTGCGCCACGTTGAGCGTGAACAGCACGCCGCCGTCCTCCGCCGCGCCCGCATCGATGCGGAAGTGGCGGTCGTCGATCACGAAATGCTGCATGCCCTCCAGCAGCACCATGACCACGAACTTCGGCCAGATGTCGTAGACGGTCTCGTCAGGCGCGCAGCTGGGCTCCCCGTCGACCGTGCCGACGAACAAATGCTGGGGAATATCCATACCGACGGCTCTCTTTAGAATTCCTAGTATTAAAATCTTCCACGTCACCCTGCCCGATGCCGTTTTTAGCCAATTCTTTGCCGTCCCTGCAACGATCACATGCATCGACGCTCCCGGATGCGGCTCCTATACATGGATCGAAGACTCAACGTTTCAACGCTGAGGATTTGTACACCGCGCATTTTTGGGGCTTTCGTCCATGGTTATTCACGCCCGCGCCGCCTTGCCGCTTCGCCTTGCCTTGCGCACCGTCCTGCTTGGAACCGCGAGCCTCCTCGCGGTCGGCTCCGCATCGGCCCAGAGCGCCTCCTCCCAGGCCGACATCGCCCTCGGCACGGTGACCGTGCTCGGCGCCGAGGAGCGCGGCGACGGGCCGGTTGACGGCTATCTGGCACGCCAGACCTTCTCCGGTACCAAGACCGACACCCCCATCGCCGAGACCCCGCAATCCATCTCCGTGGTCGGGCGCGAGCAGATGGAGGACCAGGAGGTCGAATCCGTCGCCGAGGCGCTGCGCTACACGCCCGGTGTCTTCTCCGAGTATCGCGGCGCCTCCAACGTGCGCGACGAGGTGATCGTGCGCGGCTTCGCCTACGTGCCGCGCTACCTCGACGGCATGTTGATGGGCGGGGACGTCGACTACGCCAAGATTTATCCCTACCTGCTGGAGCGCGTGGAGCTGCTCTCGGGGCCGTCCTCGGTTCTTTACGGCCAGATCAATCCGGGTGGCCTCATCAACATGGTGAGCAAGAAGCCGACCTTCGACCATCCGCTGCGCGAGGTGGAGCTCACCATCGGCAACAACATGATGTTCCAGGGCTCGTTCGACTTCGCGGACCGCATCGTCGGCTCCGACACGCTCGCCTTCCGCATCGTTGGCACCGGGCTGACGACCGACCTGCAGGAGAACTTCGCCAAGCAGCAGGCGATCGCCATCGCTCCGTCGCTGACCTGGGCGCCGAGCGACAGCACCCGCCTGACCATCCTGTCCGGCTTCGAGTGGGAGCCGGACTTCGGCTACCGCAACTTCCTCGATGCGGCGGGCACGGTCTCGCCCATCACCGGCTACGGCTACGTGCCGCGGGACTTCTTCGTCTCCGATCCCAACTACGAGACCGCCCGGCGCACCCAGGCCTGGATCGGCTACGAGTTCGAGCATCAGGTCAGCGCCGCGCTGACGCTGCGGCAGAAGACCCGCTATTACTGGGTGGACTACGACCAGTACACGCTGGTCTGGGGCTGGACCAGCGCCGATCCCAAGACCGGCGCCAACACCATCGTGAACCGCACCGCCTCCGGCGGCGGCGACGCCTGGGGCACCTTCACCAACGACAACCAGGCGCAGTTCAATCTCACCACCGGCCCGGCCGAGCACACCATCCTCGCCGGCCTCGACTATCGCTATCGCAGCCGCAGCTACAACTGGGGCTACAACTGGTCGGACGTGCCGACCATCAGCCTCACCAACCCGATCTACGGCTACAATTTCTCGGGACTGGTCCTCAGTCCCTATTCGGACCAGGAGCTGTCGGCGAGCCAGCTCGGCGTCTATCTCCAGGACCAGATCAAGGTCGGCGACCTGAACCTCATCGCCGGCATCCGCCAGGACTGGGCCGACACCTCCATCACCGAATATGTGGGCCCGAGCGCACTCGGCTACGACGACAGCGCCTTCACCTATCGCGTCGGCGCGCTCTACACCTTCGCGAACGGCATCGCGCCGTATGCGAGCTACTCCACCTCGTTCGAGCCGGCGGTCTATGCGCCGCCGGAGGGCGAGGCGCCGTTCAAGCCCACCACCGCCGAGCAGTTCGAGGTGGGCGTGAAATACGTGCCGCCCGGAACGCGGATGCTGTTCACTGCGGCCTATTACGACATCTGGCAGCAGAACGTGGTGCAGAACATCTATGTTCCGGGCTACGGCGCCTATGTCTACCAGCAGATCGGCGAGGTCCACAATCGCGGCTTCGAGCTCTCCGCCAATGCCGAGATCACCAAGAATCTTTCGATCATCGCCGCCTATTCCTACATCGATTCCACCATCACCGAGACCGGGGTCGAGAGCGAGCTCGGGAAGACGCCCTCGCGCATCCCGCAGAACACCGCCTCCTTCTGGGCGAAATACGCCTTCGACGAGGGGCGGCTGCGCGGCCTCGAGGTGGGCGGCGGCGTGCGCTATATCGGCACCAGCTGGGGCGACAACGCCAACACCTTCGAGGTGCCCGCCTATACCCTGTTCGACGCCATGGTGAAGTACGATCTCGGCGCGGCGGACCCGCGCCTCAAGGGCGCCGCGGTCCAGCTCAATGCCAAGAACATCGGCAACCTCACTTATGTGGCCTCCTGCGCCAACGCCTATGCCTGCTTCTACGGCGAGGGCTTATCCGTGACCGGGGCGCTGAAGTACAATTGGTGATGCTTGCCGCCCGCCTTGCTTCGGTCCTCGCGCTCCTGATGGCGGCCGCCGTTCCGGCCGCGGCGCAGGCGCCGCCCGCCGCCGTGGCGGCGGGGGAGGGGCGTCCCGTCGGTCCGCTGGGCGCAGGGGAAAGCGCCGCCTTCCCGCTCGCCGCCGATCGCGGCGACTATGTGCGCGGGTCGATCGCGGTCGCGCAGGGCCGCTTCGACCTCGACCTGCAGACCGCGGACGGGCGGCATGTGCGGCGGCTCGCCGCCGGCGCGGAGGGGCGCCGCCCGTTCCAGTTCGTCGCGCAAGAGACGCCGCTGCGCCTTGTCGCCACCGCGCGCGGCGCCGGCTCCGCCGAGATCGCCATCACCGCGCGCATTCCCGCCGCCGCCCAGCGCGCCCCGGAGACCGAGCCCCTGAGCCCGGCCGTGGGGCGGCTCGGCCGCGATGTCGCCGAGGGCCGCGGCACGGATGCCTTCTGGAGGGAGATCGCGCGCGCGGGCACGCCTCTGGTGGAGCCCGGCCCCGATGGGCAGGCGCTCGTGACCTTCCTCGCCCGCGGGGCGCGGCGCAACGTGCGGCTGGTGGGCGCGCCCTCCGGCGATCATGAATGGCTGGAGCGCGTCGGCGACAGCGACACCTGGGTCAAGAGCTTCCTCGTGCCCGCCGACACGCGCCTCGCCTACCAGCTCGCGCCGGACGTGCCCGACCTTCCCGGCAGCGCGCGCGAGCGCCGCCTCGCGCTGCTCGCCACGGCGCAGGCCGATCCCTTCAACCGCGCGCCGTGGCCCGACGACGCGCCCGACGCATTCAACCGCGAGTCCACGCTGACGCTCCCGGCCGCGCCGCCCCAGCCGGGAATCGGCGCCCGGGAGATGCCGCGCGGCACGTTCGCGACATTCCGGTTCGAGAGCGCGCGCCTCGGCAACAGCCGGGCGATCACGCTCTACACGCCGCCCGGCTTCGCCCCCGCCGATCCGCGCAACGTGCTGCTGGTGGTCTTCGATGCCCAGGCCTATCTCACCAAGGTGCCGACGCCGGCCATCCTCGATGCCCTGATCGCCCAAGGCCGGCTGCCGCCGGTGGCGGCCGCGTTCGTCTCCGAGATCGACGGCGAGACGCGCGCCCGCGAGCTGCCCGGCAATGCGGACTTCGCCGACGTCATGGCGATGGAGCTGCTGCCGGCGGTGGAGGCGCGGCTGGGCGCGCGCATGCCAGCCGCCCGCACCATCCTTGCCGGATCGAGCTATGGTGGGCTCGCCGCCGCCACCGTGGCGCTGCGCCACCCGGAGCGGTTCGGCAACGCGATCGCCCTCTCGGGCTCCTTCTGGTGGCATCCGGACAGCGCGCGCTCGGACACGCCCGAGCACGTGGCCGATCGGGTCGCCCGCTCCGCCCGGCGGGACGTGCGCTTCCACCTGTCCGCCGGCCGGTTCGAGACCGCCCATGGCGGCACGCCCGGCATCCTGGAGACCTCCCGCCACCTGCGCGACGTGCTCAGGGCCAAGGGCTACGACGTGAGCTACCGCGAATATGCGGGCGGGCACGATTACTTCGTCTGGCGCGGCGCCCTCGCCGACGGCCTCATCGACCTGGCGCCGCGCCTCGGTCCTCACCGGTAGTGGGCGGCAAGGCGGTCGCCGTCGACTTCGCGCACGCGGATCTCCATGTCGTAGATCTCCCGCAGCACGTCGTCCTGCATCACCTCCCGGGGCGGCCCGTCGACAACCACGCGCCCCGCTTTCATGGCGACGATCCGGTCGGCGTGGCAGGAGGCGAAGTTGATGTCGTGGATCACCACGACCACGGTCTTGCCCAGCTCGTCCGCCGCCCGGCGCAGCAGCCCCATGGTGGCGGCGGCGTGCCTCATGTCCAGATTGTTCAGCGGCTCGTCCAGCAGCAGGCAGTCCGGGTCCTGCGCCAGCACCATGGCGATGAAGGCCCGCTGGCGCTGGCCCCCGGACAGTTCATCGAGGAAGCGGCGGGCCATGTCCGCCATGTCCACATAGGCGATCGCACGCCCGACCTGCTCCAGGTCGTGCGCGGTCGGGCGGCCGCGCGAATGGGGAAAGCGGCCGAACCCCACCAGCTCCTCGACCGTGAGGCGCGGGGTGATGTGGTTGCTCTGCCGCAGCAGAGCGAGGCGCCGCGCCAGCACGTCGCCGGGCGTCGCGAGCACGTCGAGCCCGTCGACGCGCACGCGCCCGCGGTCGGGCCGCAGCAGCCGCACGGCGATGGACAGCAAGGTGGACTTGCCGGCGCCGTTGGGGCCGATGATGGCCGTGAGGCCGCCGGCCGGCACGCTCAGGCTGACATCGTCGAGCACCTTGGCCGTGCCGTAGGCCTTGGAGACGCGCTCGATCTCGATCATGCCCGCTGGCCCCTCAGCAGCAGGAACAGGAAGACGAGACCGCCGGCGAACTCGATCACCATGCTCAGCGCGCCGTCATAGCCGAGGCTCCGCTCCAGAATGGTCTGCCCCCCGGCGAGGCAGGCGACGGCGATGAGCGCCGCGCCCGGCAGAGTATAACGGTGGGCGTCTGTGCCGAGCGCCAGGTAGGCCAGATTGGCCACCAGCACGCCGAAGAACAGCACCGGCCCCACGAGAGCGGTGGAGACGGCGACGAGCACCGCGACGACCGCCACGAGGATGGTGACCATGCGCCGGTAGTCGATGCCGAGGGTGATGGCCGCATCGCGGCCGAGCGCCAGCACGTCGAGGACCGCGGCGAGCCGCCAGGCCATCACCCCCGCCGCGAGGATAGCGGCCGCCGCGAGCGGCAGCAGGCCGGCATCCAGAGCGTTGAAGCGGGTGAACACGAGGGATTGCACCATCGCGAACGCGTTCGGGTCGAGAATGCGCTGGATCAGCCCCGCGAGCCCGCGGCACAGGATGCCGAAGACAAGGCCGGAAAGCACCGCGAGGTGCAGCCCGCGCCGCCCGTCGAACAGGAGGCGGAACAGGGCGAGCGCCGCGCCCACCAGAAGCACGGCCTCAACCGCGAAGCGCAGGCGCGCGTCGAGCCCGGCCGCCGCCTGTCCGCCGAGCGCGAACACCGCCAGCGTCTGCAGCGCCACGTAGAGGGAATCAAACCCCATGACCGCGGGGCTGAGGATGCGGTTCTCTGTCAGCGTCTGGAACAGCACGGTGGCCATTCCCACCGCGATGCCCACCAGCGCGAGCCCGGCGAGCTTGCCGCCGCGCAGCGCCAGGACGAAGCTCCAGTTGCCGCGCGCGCCCACGGTCATGAAGGCGGCGGCGGCCGTGAGCGCCGCCAGCGCGAGGAGCAGCAGCACCCGCTGCGCCCGGACGGAGCGCGCGTCAGCCAAGGCGGTGGCGCCCGGAAAGCAGCAGGTAGAGGAAGACGGCGCTGCCGAGGACCCCGGCCACCGCTCCCACCGGGATCTCGTAGGGATAGCGCACCAGGCGGCCCACGAGGTCGCAGGCGACGAGGAAGGCGGCGCCCGCCACCGCGATCCAGGGCAGGGTGCGCCGCAGATTGTCGCCCATGGCGAGGCTCACCAGATTGGCGACCAGCAGCCCGAGAAAGGGAACCGTTCCGGCGGTGACGATGCAGGACGCGGTCGCCAGCGCCACCACGAGGACGCCGATCGCCACCGTGCGGCCGTGGTCGAGCCCGAGGCTGCGGGCGGCATCGTCGCCGAGGCCCGCGACGGTGAAGCGGTCGGCAGCTACATAGGCCACGCTGGCGAGCGCCACGGTGAGCCACATGAGCTCGTAGCGTCCCCGCAGCACGCCCGAGAAGTCGCCGGTGGTCCAGGCGGCGAGCGACTGGAGCAGGTCGAAGCGATAGGCGAGGAAGCCGGTCAGGGCATTGATGATGCCGCCCAGCATCAGCCCCACCAGCGGCACCAGAACCGCGCCGCGAGCGCCGATGCGGTCGACGATCTTGAGGAACACGATCGTGCCGGCGAGGGCGAAGGTCGCCGCCAGCGCCATCCGCCCCAGCATCGGCATGCCGGGCGCCAGCAAGGCGGCGACGAGAAGGCCGAGGCTCGCGGCCTCCGCGGTCCCGGCGGTGGTGGGCTCGACGAAGCGGTTGCGGAACAGCATCTGCATGATGGCGGCGCTTACCCCCATGGACATGCCCGCGAACAGCAGCGACAGGGTGCGCGGCACCCGGCTCGCCCACAGCACCAGCCGTGCCCGGTCGGCCTCGCCGCCCCTCAGCAGGCTGGAAAGGTCCATGGAGGTGGTCCCCACCAGCACGCTCGTCATCCCGAGCAGGGCGAGGCCGGCGAGCGCCAGGGCGAAGCCGGGAACGGGACGCGCCGAGGCCGCGGACGGCGCGCTCACCGGCCGGACCCGCCGGCCGCGAGCGCGTCAGCGAGGCTCTCGAGGATCGTCGCCGTGGCCGCCCCGCCGCCGGCGGAGATGTACCACCGCGCGGGATCGACATGGAGGATGCGCCCCGCCTTGGCGGCGCGTGTGGCGGCGACGATGTCGTTGTCGAGGACCGCGCGCGCCGCGTCGCTGCCGCGCCCCACCGCGGCGTCCCGGTCGAGCACCAGCAGCCAGTCGGGATTGGCCTTCAGCAGATACTCGAACGAGATCACCTCCCCGTGGGCGATGGCGCCGGCGCTCTGGATGGTCGGGGAAAGGCCGAGCTCGTCATGGAGCCAGCCGAAGCGCGAGCCGGCGCCGAAGGCGGTGAGCTTGCCGCCGTTGACCATGATCATCAGCACCCGTCCGGCGGACGGCGCGAGCGCCCGCACCCGCGCCGCCGCGGCGTCGATGCGCCCCGCAAGCGCCGCGGCTTCGGAGCGGCGGCCGAACGTCTCGCCCAGCCATGCGAGGTTCGCCTGCGCCCCGGCGATGAACCGGCCGGGGGCGATGGTGAGGTCGACGGTCGGCGCGATGCGGGCAAGCGCGGCGCGCCGGGCGCTGGTGCGCGGGCCGATGAGGATCAGGTCCGGTGCGGCGGCCGCGACGGCTTCATAATCGGGCTCGAACAGCGTGCCGACCTTGGCGTAGCGCGGCGCCCGGTACTTGCCCAGATAGTCGGGCAGGTTGGAGCCCGGAACCCCGGCGACCTCCACGTTCAGCGCGTCGAGCGTGTCGAGGGTCGCGACGTCGAAGACGATTACCGTGCGCGGCTGCTGCGGGAGAGGCGCGCGCCTTGCCGCCCCCTCGTCCGGCGCGGCCGCGAGGGCCTGCGCCGCGACCACGACGAAGGCGGCCGTGAGGAGGGCGGGCGCCGGCACATGGGGCAGTCCGATCAGGCGCATGACGATTTCTCAAAGAATGATGCCGTTTGTGCAAAGAACTGGAGAGCTTATTGATTTCATCTAGGGTTAAGGGCTGAGGTAAGCAAGAGATTCTGCTTTATTTTCTGATTTCAAAAATTCCAAAGCGCTCTAGCGAATGAAATCTTTTGGCGTGGCTCGCGCCGCGCCCGGGCGGCCGATGCGGCCTGTTCGGGACTCCCGGCTGCGTCTTGCGAATTTCCGCGGCGGCAGGTCCTGCCGAAGTGGCGGCGGTTCGAGAATCCCGAAGCAAGCGCCACGTCGGTCACGCTCTGGCTCGCGGCCGACGTGGAGGCGTCCGCCTTCCCGCCGCACCTTAACCAGATGGGCGTGGATCGAGGCGCCGACCTGCTCCCGGAAGCCGGACTTGAGGCTCTTCCTGTTGGACCTCCCTTCACGCGCAGGTGCGTGCGGTAAAGGGGGCGCCGGGTTCGGCGCGGCCTTCCCAATCTCTCGCCACGGCAGGGCAGGGCGCCGCGGCGCCCCGCGAAGGCGCTCAGCGGAAGGTCTCGCCGACCAGATCGTGGACGCGGGCGAAGGCGGCCTGCGCGCCGGCCATCACCCGTGCCTCTTCCGCCTCGGACAGATCGAGCGCGTCGAGCGCTGCGGTGAACGTGCGCCAGTGGAGCCCCCGGCCTTCGGGCGCGGCGGCAAGGTGGCGGGCGCCGAAGGTTTCCGACAGGCCGAGGCCGGCCGCCGCCTTCAGCAGGAACGCGGCGCCGAGGTTCGAGCCTTCCGCCACATAAAGCCAGCCCAGAGCGGTAGGAAGGTCGGCGGCTTCGCCCCTGGCGAAGGCGGGGGGGGTCGCGACGGCCACGGGCGCGGCCTCCAGATCGGCGAGATCCTGGCCGATGAGGTCGAACCGCCGCCGGCCGGAGAGGTCGGGCAGCACCGCGTCGAGCGCAGGATCGAAATAGAGCGCGTCGATCTCCCGGTGGAAGGCGTGCTGCACCTTGAGGAACAGCGCATAGCGCTCACGGCTCGCGAACGGATCTCCCGCCATGATCGCCTTGTCGAGGCGCTCGTGGGTTTCATGGGTGGCGGACTTCAGGGCCTTGGCGCGGCTTTCCACGGGATGGTCGAGGGCGATGGTCATTGCACGATCCTCAATTGTTCAATCAAGCGTTCAAGCAGTGACGGATGATTAGGGAGCCGATGCTGCCCCTTCAAGCGTCGAATTTTAGAATGATTTCAGGAAAAACCTCTTCGGCAGCGCACGCGAATCCACTGCATTCCTTGGCTTCGCGCCGCAGGGAACGCAGATCGAGCAAAATAGATTAGAACAATTATAACCCTTCGAACCCAAAGGGCGGGGGCGAGACCCGTCACAAGGCGGGATCAGACCAGGGAGATCGCCTCGGGCATCTCCAGGATCGCCCGCAACTCGGTCACCGCCGCCTCGATATCGGCCTCGCTCGCCGGCGCGCCGAGGCACAGGCGCACCCCGAGGCTGCCCGGGTCCTGCGGCCGCAGGGCGCCGGGCGGGGCGAGGGTGATGCCCGCCTGTGCCGCCTGGGCGATGAACGCCATCAACGTGCGGCCCATGGGCAGCGGCAGCCAGACGTGGAAGCAGGGCGGTCCCGAGCGCGGCGGCAGCCAGTCCTTCAGCACGCGGCGGAGCACGTCGTCGCGGCGGGCGGCCTTCTCGCGCTTCAGCATGGCCTGGCGCTCCATGCTACCGTTGCGGATCAGGCGCGCGGCCGCCTCCGCCATGACCGGCACGGCCATCCACCCGGTGGCCCGCAACGCGTTGATGCAACGGTCGCGGAAGGCATCCGGGGCGATCATGGCGCCGATGCGCAGGCCCGGCGCGAGGCATTTGGCAAGGCTGACCGCGTAGAACGCCCGTTCCGGCACCAGCGTGGACAGCGGCTGCGGCGGCACCGGCATGAGGAACGCGTAGGCGTCGTCCTCCAGCAGATAGGCGTCGTGCCGGCGCAGCACGTCGGCGATGGCGAGGCGCCGGTCATGGGGCATGACGATGCCGGTGGGGGTCTGCAGCGTCGGCATGCAGTAGAGCGCCCGCGCGCCGGTCTCGCGGAACGCGGCGTCGAGCGCGTCCGGAACGAGGCCATGGGCATCCATCGTCACGCCGTGGAGGCGGTAGCCGTGCTGGGCCGAGAGCGCCAGCATGCCCGAATAGGTGAGCGATTCGGTGAGCACCGGGTCGCCAGGATGGGCCACCATGCCGAGGGCGATGGAGAGCGCATGCTGCGCCCCGTGGGTGATGAAGACCCGGTCAGGGTCCGCCGCCATGCCGTGATTGGCAAGCCACGAGGCGATGGCCTCGCGGTGGTCGCGCCGGCCCTGGTGGGGCAGATATCCGAGCAGGTCCCCGATCTCGCTGTCGGAGACGATCTCGGCGAGGGTGGCGGCGATGAGATCCGCCTCGCCGGTGGCGGGGGGAACGTTCAGCGCCAGGTTGATGCCGGCCGGCCGCCCGCCGCCGCTCTCGGTCCTGGCCTGCGGCTTCCGCCGCAGGACGAAGGTGCCGCGCCCGACCTCGCCGGAGATCAGTCCCCGCTGCTCCGCCTCCGCATAGGCCTTGGAGACCGTGCCGACGCTGATGCCGAGCCGTTCGGCCATGTCCCGCTGCGGCAGCAGGCGCGTGCCCGGGCGCACCCGCCCGGCGGCGATGTCCGTCTCCAGCTGGTCGACGATGCTCACGTAGCGCGGGCCGCGCTGGGAGGACAGGGAAGGGACCCAATCGGTCATTGGCTTTCTCGGCTTGTGCTCCAGCGAATAGTACAATTCGCAAATTGATGCAATATGGGCCTTGGCACCCGCGTCGATTTCGCTCAGATCTGGAGTTTTCTTGCCAAATGACCCTATTTTGATGCATTGCAGCGTAAAAATCTCCGCATTGCATCATGAAATAATGAGCCAAATTAGGATATTGCCTTATTTCAATTATTGACTCATCGCTCTTTGCATCGGTAACGTCCCGGTCAATCAGAGCGCGGAAGACGCGCCGAATGAAGCGGGGAGCGAGCAATGCTGTACGAGATTCGGGTCTATCAGGCGGCCGAGGGCCGGGCCGATGCCATGCGAAAGCGCTTCCTGACCGAGGTCGTGCCGCGTCTTCCCCAGCATGGCATCGAGCTTCTCGGCGTCTTCACCGCGCCCGAGGAGGATGGTCGGCTCACCTACATCACGCGCTTTCCTGACGAGGCCGCCCGCTCCGCCGGCTGGGCCTCCTTCGGCGCGGATGCCGGCTGGAAGGCGGTGAAGGCGGCGAGCGAGGCCAATGGTCCGCTGCTCGCCTCGCAGTCGGTCTCGGTCCTTTCGCCCGCCGGTGCTGGCCTGCTGCTCGGTTGACGGCACGCCGGCGTGGCCGGCGGCCCATTCGGGACATGATCCATGAAACCGGTCCCTTTTCGCTATGTCCGGCCGTCTTCCCTCCATGAGGCCTGCGCCGCGCTGGGCGCCGACGAGGACGCCCGCGTGATCGCTGGCGGGCAGACGCTGGTGCCCATGCTCGCCATGCGCCTCGCCCGTCCGTCGACGCTCGTGGACATCGCCCGCCTGCCGGGCCTGTCCGGCGTCGCCGCGCAGGACGGCGTGGTGCGCATCGGCGCCACCACCCGCCAGGTGGAGGCGGAGCGCTCGGATGCGGTCGCGCGCGACCTGCCGCTGCTCGCCGCCGCATTGCCCTGGGTCGGCCATCCCCCCACCCGCAACCGCGGAACCGTCGGCGGCTCCTGCGCCAATGCCGATCCGTCCGCCGAGATCCCGCTGGTGGCGGTGACGCTGGAGGCGGAGATGGAAGCGCAGGAGGAGGGGGGCGCCTTCTCCATTCCCGCCGATGAGTTCTTCATCGGCCCCATGCTCACCGCGCTGCCGCCCACGGCGATCCTGACGGCGGTGCGCTTTCCGATCTGGCGCGAGGCGCGGGTCGGCGTCGCCTTTCACGAAATCAGCGCGCGGCGGTCCGATTTCGCCTTCGTGTCCGCCGCCGGCCAGGTGGCGCTCGATGCCGAAGGCCGGCTCGCGCGCGTTTCCCTCGGCATCGGCGGCGTGGGCGACCGTCCGGTGAAGCTCGACGTGGCGGCGCTCGCCGGCTCCCGGGCCGAGCCGGAAGCCGTCACCGCGGCGGTGGCCGCCGCCTGCGAGGTCCTGGAGGCGACCTCCGACCTGCACGCCAGCGCCGACTATCGCCGCCGGGTCGCCCGCGTGCTCGGGACGCGCGCGGTGCTCGATGCGGCAGCCGACGCGCAGAAGAAGGACAGCGGGCGATGAAAGTCGAGCTCACCGTCAACTCCCGGGTCCGCGTCGTCGATGTGGAGGAGCGCAAGACGCTGCTCGACACGCTGCGCGAGGACCTGAAGCTCACCGGCACCCATGCCGGCTGCGAGCACGGCGTCTGCGGTGCCTGCACCGTGCTGGTGGACGGGGCGCCGGTGCGCTCGTGCCTGATGTTCGCCTGTCAGTCGGACGGCCTCGTCATCACCACCATCGAGGGCCTCGCGCCCGCCCCCGGCGAGCTCTCGGTGATCCAGGATTCCTTCTGCGAGACCCACGGCATGCAATGCGGCTTCTGCACGCCGGGCATGATCCTGTCCGCCCATGCGCTGCTGGAGCGCGAGGCGAGCCCCACCCGCGCGGACATCGTCGAGGCGATCTCCGGCAACATCTGCCGCTGCACCGGCTACGGCCAGATCGTCGAGGCGGTGGAGCACGCCGCCGAGCGCCTGCGCCGCGCCAACGCCCCGCGTGGCGGCGACGTTCTCGAACCGGCCGAGGCCGGCATGCGCCAGGGAGGCAAGGCATGAGCGACCACGGCGCCGACACGCCCGCCCCCTTCCGCTTCGTTTCCTCCAATCGGCGCGTGCGGGAGGACCGGCGCTTCGTGGCGGGGCACGGCCACTATGCCGCCGACGTGCTGCCCGAGGGCACGCTTCACGTGGCCCTGGTGCCCTCGCGCTACCCTGCGGCGCGCATCATCGCCATCGACGGCACGGCGGCGCTCGCCATGCCGGGCGTCCATTATGTGCTCACCGGCGAGGAGCTGTCCGGCGCGGTGGAGCCGCTGATGAACGGCCTCGATACCCCGAACGTCCGGCGGTTTCCGCTGGCGGTGGGGCAGGCGCGCTATGCCGGCGAGTGGGTGGCCGCGGTCGTGGCCGACACCCGCGCCCTCGCCGAGGACGCCGCCGAGAAGGTGAAGGTGGGCTACGAGCCGCTGCCCTTCCTCGTCAGCGCCGAGCAGGCGCTCGATCCCGCGAGCCCGCCGGTGCATCCGCCGCACGGCTCCAACGTGCTGATGGACAAGCAGTTCGTGTGGGGCGAGGTGGACCGCCACTTCGCCGAGAGCCCCCGGCACCTGAGCTTCCGCGTGACCTGGGGCCGCAATTCCACCGTGCCGATCGAGACCTTCGGCGTCACCGCCGCCTGGGACCCGTGGCAGCAGATGCTGGACGTCTGGGCCTCGATCCAGATGCCGAAATACTCCGACCAGATCTCCCGCGCTTTGCGCATCCGCACCAATTGCGTGCGGGTGCACCAGGACGTGGACGTGGGCGGCTCCTATGGCGTCAAGCGCGGCATCAAGCACACCGTTCTGGTGGCCTACCTGTCCCGCCGCCTGAACCGCCCGGTGCGCCTCATCGAGGACCGGCTGGAGAACATGCGCGCCGGCGACATGCACGGACCGGAGCGCATCTTCGACGTGGACATCGCCTTCGACGACGCGGGCATCGTCCGGTCCATGAAGATGCGGGCGCTGGACAATGCCGGTGCCTATGCGGGCCGCGCCCCGTTCCAGCTGGGCAAGCCCATCGGCGCCATCGTCGGCCCGTACAAGATCGAAAGCGTCGCCTATCGCGCGCAGTCGGTCACCACCAACAAGGGCGGCCAGGAGGCGGTGCGCGGCTTCGGCCAGGCGCCGACCAACTATGCAATCGAGACCGCCATCAACAAGGTGGCGCGCGTTCTGGGGCTCGACCCGGTGGAGGTGCGGCGGCGCAACTTCATCCGCAGGGACGAGTTCCCCTACCTCATCCCGTCCGGCACCCGCTACGACAGCGGCGACTACCACACCGTGGTCGCCAAGGTGCTGAAGCATGTGGACTACGACGCGCTCAAGGCCGAGCGCGATCGTCTACGGGCTTCCGGCCTGCTCGCCGGCATCGGCATCGCCGCCTGCCTGGAGCCGTCCGGCGGCAACTCCTCCTTCGAGCCGCTGCTGAACGAGAAGAACACCACCTCCACCTGGATGGATTCCGCCCGCATCAACGTGGACGGGATGGGGTTCATCACCGTCACCATCCACACCACCTCCTCCGGCCAGGGCCACGAGACGCTGGCAGCCACCGTGGTGGCCGAGGTGCTGCAGGTGGACCCGGAGCGCATCCGCGTGGTGCGGCCGGACACGCTGGCGAGCCTGCCCTCGAACTCGCCCGTGGGCAGCCGCATGGCGATCATGCTCGGCGGCGCCTGCTTCCATGCGGCGCAGAAGCTGAAGGACAAGCTGGTCAGGATCGGCGCCTTCCGCCTCGGCGTTGATCCCGCCGCCGCCACGTATGACGCGGGCGCGGTGATCGACCCGGCCTCCGGCAGCCGGCTGGAATGGGCCGATCTCGTCACGCTCGGACACCGCCAGTTCCATCTCCTGCCGCCCGGCACCGAGCCCGGGCTCGATGCCTCGCACATCATGCAGGTGCCCACCGGCACCGAGCTGCCGAAGGACGGCCGGGTGCAGATGTATCCCTGCCATTCCTTCGAGTTCCACGTGGTGCTGGTGGCCATCGACCCGGACCTCGGCAAGCCCGAGATCCGCCGCTACGTGATCGGCCACGACTGCGGCACCGTCATCAACCCGCACATCGTCAAGGGCATGACGCTTGGCGGCATCGCCCACGGCCTCGGCGCGACGCTGCTGGAGGAGTTCGTCTACGACGACGAGGGCCAGATGCTCACCCAGAGCTTCATGGACTATCTGCTGCCGTCCTCCCACGAGGTGCCGGAGGTGGAGATCGTCCACCACGTCACGCCCTCGCCCTTCACGGTGTTCGGCCAGAAGGGCTCCGGCGAGAGCGGCTATCTCGGCTCGCCCGCGGCCATCTCCGGCGCGGTGAACGACGCCGTGGCCGACCTCGGCCTGTTCTTCGACAAGCTGCCCATCCGCATTTCCGCCATCAGCGACGCGGTCGCCGCCGCGCGTGCCGCCCAGACCGAAGAGAAGCAAAGCGCATGATCATCGATGCCCACGCCCACCTCGTCCCGCCGAGCCTGGTGGAGGCGATCAAGTCCGAGGCCGGCCGGTTCCCGTCGGTGCGGATCACCGAGGAGGGCGGCTTCGCCTTCTGCGGCAAGAAGCCGACGCGCCCGGTGTCGAAGGGCCTCAGCGACATTCCCGGCCGCCTGAAGTGGATGGACGACAACGGCATCGACCGGCAGGTGGTGGGCGGCTGGCTCGACATCTTCGGCAACGAGCTGCCGGTCGAGGAGGGCGTCGCCTGGTCGCGCCTCTACAACGCGCACCTCGCCGCCGCCGCCCAGGCGGAGCCGCGCTTCGTGCCGCTCGCCTGCGTGCCGCTCCAGGACGGCGCCCGCGCCGCCGAGGTCCTGCGCGAGGCCCATGCCCAGGGCTTCCGCGGCACCATGATCGGCACCCAGCCTAAGGGCAAGGGCGGCGTTCTCGACGATCCCTCCCTGACGCCCTTCTGGGAGGCGGCCGACAAGCTGGAGATGGGCGTCTTCATCCACCCGGTGTTCGAGAGCGGCGACGACCGGGTGCACGATTACGGCATGGCGAACGCGGTGGGGCGCATCACCGACATGCTCATCACCTTCTCGCGGCTCATCTATGCCGGACACGTGACGCGCTACAGCCGGGCGAAGATCGTCGCCGGCATCGGCGGCGCGGCGCTGCCCTACGTGGTCGGGCGCCTGCGCCGCAACTACAGCCTCGACAAGAGCCTCGGCGATCCCGATGCGGCGCTGGCGGCGCTCTATTACGACACCATCGTCCAGGACCCGCGCACGCTGCGCTACCTCGCGGACATGGTCGGCGCCGAGCGCATCATGATGGGCTCGGACATGCCGTTCCCCATCGGTGACCTGGAGCCGATGAAGATCGTCGCCGAGACCCCGTTCTCCGATGCCGAGCGCGCCGCCATCAATGGCGGCCTCGCCCAGCGTCTCCTCGGCCTGTGAGGCGCGCGCCATGAAGCTCGATATCGCGGGAAGCGAACGCATCGACACCGGGATCGAGAGCCTGTGGACGGCGCTCAACGATCCGGCGGTCCTCACCCGCTGCATCCCCGGCTGCAAGGCCATGACCGAGACGGCGCCCGACGCCTACAAGGTGGACATGCAGCTGCGCGTCGCCGCGGTGGGCGGCTCGTTCGAGGGCGAGATCAGCCTCGCCGACAAGGAGCCGCCGAGGAGCTGCCGCATCACCGTGTCGGGCGCCGGATCGCTCGGCCACGGCAGCGGCGAGGCGCGCTTCGATCTGACGCCCCAGGACGGCGGCTGCCTGCTCTCCTATCAGGGCACCGGCGAGGTCGGCGGACTGGTGGCGGGGGTCGGCCAGCGCATCCTCGGCAGCGTGTCCAAGCACCTCATCGGCCGCTTCTTCGCCGCGCTGCGCAAGGAGTTCGAGCCTGGAGCGTCAACCGAAGGCGCCCTCGGGGCGGCGGAGTGAACGCCATGGATACCATCAGCGAGGACACCCGGCGGATCGAGGTCGCCCCCGGCGTCAGGCTCGCCGTTAAGGTCGGCGGGACGCCGGGCATGCCGGTGCTGGTGTTCAGCAACTCGCTGGCGGCGGATATGGGCTCCTGGGACGAGGTGGCAGAGCGCCTTGCCCCGCATGCGCGCATCGTGCGCTACGACACGCGCGGCCACGGCCGCTCCGACGTGCCGGGCGGACCCGTCATCCTGGCCGATCTCGGTCGGGACGTGCTGGCGCTGCTCGATGCGCTCGGCATCGGGAAGGCGGCGGTGTGCGGCCTCTCCCTCGGCGGGATGACCGGCATGTGGCTCGCCATCCATGCGCCGCAGCGCGTCGCCGGGCTGGCTCTCGCCAATACGGCGGCGAGCTTTCCGCCGCCCACCCTGTGGCGCGAGCGGGCCGATGCGGCGCGCGCGAGCGGCAGCGTCGCCGGCTTCGTCGAGCCGACCCTCGGCCGGTGGTTCACCGAGGGCTTCCGTGCCACGGCGCCCGACCGGGTGGCCGCCATCGGCCGCGCCATCGCCGCGACGCCGGCCGCGGGCTACGCGGCCGCCTGCGAGGTGCTGGCGGGAACCGACCTCCTGCCGGAACTCGGCCGGATCGCCTGCCCGACGCTGGTGATCGCCGGGCAGCATGACCCCTCCAGCCCGCCCGCGCGGGGCGAGGAGATCGTCGCCGCCGTTCCCGGCGCCACGCTGGTGACGCTCGATGCCGCCCATCTCAGCGCTGTGGAGGCTCCCGACGCCTTCGCCTCGCATCTGATCCGCTTCGTGTCGGGCCTGTCGTCCACCTGAGCCAAACAACAATCCCGGGAGGAACAAGATGAGCAAGCTCCAAAGCGCCCGCTTCTCCACCGTCCGCTTTCCCGCGCGGCTCGCGGCCGCCGGCCTCGCCGCCGCCATGTGCGTCACGGCGCCCGCCTCCGCCTTCGCGCAGGGACTGGAGAAGCTCTCCATCGTCGTGTTCGGCGCCCCCTCGCTCGGGGCGTTCCTGCCACCGATCATCAAGGCGCAGAAGCTCGACGAGAAGCAGGGCCTTTCCATCACCTTCGACGAGCGCACCCCGGATGCGTACACGGCGCAGTTCAATTCCGGCGAATACCAGCTCGGCGGCAGCGCCGCGCTGCTCACCGTCGGCCTCGCCGACTTGCGCGGCGTGAAGGTCACCTACCTCTTCAACCTGTTCGACTTCTGGGGCGCGGTCGTCACCAGCCGCCCCGACGTGCAGACGCTGAAGGACCTGGAAGGCAAGGAGCTTGCCGCCGCCAAGGGCACCACCAACTACGTGATGTTCGACTGGCTGGCCCGCCAGCACGGCGTCGACACCTCCAAGATCGCGGTCGTGAACACCGCGACGCCGGGCCTCGTGGGCTATGCCCTCGCCGACCGCGCCGCGGCGGTGCAGCTCTGGGAGCCGGGCTACACCTCGCTGCGCGCGAAGAAGCCGAGCATCCGCACCCTCGATCTCAAGATCCAGGAGAGCTGGAAGAAGTTCTCGGGCACCAGCGACATCCCCTATCTCGGCGTCGCCGCGCACACCGCCTGGGCGGAGAAGAACAGGCACCTCGTCCCGAAGCTCTACGCCGCCTACAAGGAGGCCGCGGCCTATATCGCCGCCAATCCCGACGAGGCGGTGAAGCTGATCGCCCCGAAGGCCAACGCCGACGACCAGAAGGCGCTCGCCGACCTGATCCGCGCCAACGACCGGCTGGGGCTGAACGTGCGCTGGGCCGCGCAAAGCGCCAAGGAGATCAACGCGGTCTATGAGGCCGGCAAGAGCATCGGCTTCCTGCCCGGCACGCCCTCGGCCGCCACCATCCACGACGGAGGCGGCAAGTGACCGACACGCTCGCGGGCGGCTCCGGGCCCATTCCCGGCGCCGTGCTCATCGGCCGGGTGCTGCGCACCGCCGCGCCCTTCGCGCTGATGGCGGCGCTCTGGCAGGTCGCCTCCCTGTTCTTCCCGCCCTATCTCTTCCCCTCGCTGGTGGACGTGTTCTGGCGGTGCCTGGAGATCCTCACCCACTGGTCGCAACTGGTCGACGTGCTGGCCACCGTGATGCGCATCCTCGCGGGACTTGCCGGCGCCTTCATCCTCGGCGCGGCGCTGGCGCTGGTGATGGCGCGCTCGCGGGCGGCCGACGGCTTCTTCGGCCCGATCCTCACCTTCTTCCAGGGCATCCCCGCTTTGTCCTGGGTGGTGTTCGCCATCATCTGGTTCCACGGCGTCGAGTTCCGCATCTTCTTCATCATGGTGCTCACCACGCTGCCCGCCTTCACCTTCCAGGTGCTCGGCGCGCTGCGCGGCATGTCCAAGGACCTGGTGGAGATGGTGATGAGCTTCCGCCCGACGCGGGCCAAGATCTTCCGGGTGATGATCCTGCCGGCGATCCTTCCGGACATCATCACCGCGTGGAAGGTGAATCTCGGCAACGCCTCCCGCGTGGTCGTGGTGGCGGAGCTGGTC
The DNA here is from genome assembly GCF_043194795.2 of Xanthobacter pseudotagetidis. NCBI lineage: Bacteria > Pseudomonadati > Pseudomonadota > Alphaproteobacteria > Hyphomicrobiales > Xanthobacteraceae > Xanthobacter > Xanthobacter pseudotagetidis. The sequence continues at coordinate 1,918,255 of NZ_CM195534.1, forward strand.
GGCGCCACCGGCGGCGTCGGCTACCAGCTGCTGCAGCAGCAGCAGCTCTTCGACATGGCCGGCGCGCTCGCCTGGACGCTGCAGCTCGTCTTCTTCGTCCTCATCGTCCAGCACATCCTGACCGTCATCGAGACGGTCGCCTTCAGCTACCGCGCCACCTCGGAGCGCTCGCTATGAACGCCGTGAAAAGCGCTCCCGACATCGACGACGCCGCCGTGCCGCCGCCCGCCGTCGAGATCCGGTTCGAGAACGTCACCAAGGCGTTCGGCCGGGCGCGCGGCACCGACCTGTTCAAGGCCGTGGACGACCTCAACCTCGACATCCACGCCGGCGAGCTGGTGGCCATCCTCGGCAAGACGGGATGCGGCAAGTCCACCATGTTCAACATGATCGCCGGGCTGCTGGAGCCGAGCACGGGCAAGGTGGAGGTGTCGGGGCACAATCCCTTCACCGAGTTCGAGTGGTTCCGCGGCAAGATCGCCATCGTGTTCCAGAACGACCGCCTGCTGCCGTGGCGGACCGCGATCGAGAACGTGGAGCTCGGCCTGGAGATGCTCGACGTGCCGAAGGCCGAGCGCCGGGCGACGGCCCAGCACTGGCTGACCAAGCTCGGCCTCGCCGGGCACGAGGGCGACTATCCCCATGCCCTGTCCGGCGGCATGCGCCAGCGCGTCTCCATCGCCCGCGCCTTCGCCACCAATGCCGGCATCCTGTTGTGCGACGAGCCGTTCTCGGCGCTCGACGAGATGACCGGCAACCGTCTGCGCCAGGAGTTCGTGCGCCTCGTGCGCGAGAACGGCAAGACGGCGGTGTTCATCACCCATTCCATCAATGAGGCGCTGCAGATCGGGGATCGGATCGTGGTGCTGCGCCGCCCGGCGAAGATCGCCTATGACGTGAAGCAGGTGGGCGAGGCGGATGCCGAGAGAAAGACAATGATCCAGGAAATGATACGCAAGATACTCTCCGAGTAACGAGCGGGAGCGCGACGCGGACGCGGCCGCCGGTGCGGTTCTGGCTGCCGTGTCAGGTGCCGCGTGCGCCTGCCCGCGCTGCGGATTTACGTAACGTACGCTGTCGTTTTCCCTTTTGACTTGCTGGAAGCGGTATCAAGGTCCGGCTTTTCCGGATTGCTCTGAAATCGTTGGAATTCGGGACTTCAGAGAGTTCGTAAAAGAGCAAAAATGCCATTTTTTACAGATGGTTGGCGCGATCGATACAAGGATTGGAAGAAATCTAGAAAAAGTGGCATGGCACGAAATCTTGATTTCTTAATAGTTTCCTACCTTTCATCACAAAAGCGTGTTAAGCTGAAACTTGACTGAAGGCAGTGCCAGGAGCGGCCTATGCCGAAGACGTCCTTTCGCGTCGCCGCCATTGGGTCCGTCTTGCTCGCAATGGCCGGCGTCGCCGCTGGACAGGCGCCGCCTCCGCCCCTGATCTCCCTCGGCGATGCCGTGGTCTCCGGTTTCTCCGGAACGCGGGTGCCCGATCCCGCGGTCCCACGGCCGCCCGGCAAGAGCGTCGCCGATCTCACCGTCATCGATCCCGACGGCGCAGCGGCGCGCATCCTGGACCTGAGCCGCCCCGGCGCGGTCTGGAACGCCGCCGTCATTGCCGCGCCGAGCCGGCTTGATCTGCCCGCGAAGACCGTCGGTCAGGTCTTCGGCGTCGCCCTCGACGACGCACCGGCGCCGAACGCCTATCTCGCCGCGACCTCGGCCTTCGGCCTCGCCATTGTCGGTCGGGGACCGGACGGCCTGCCGGAGCGGCGCAGGCAGGGCGGTCCGGGCACGTCCTGGATGGCCGGGCAGTTCGGGCTCGACCTCTCGGGCGGGCCGGGAAGCATCTATCGGGTGGACGGCGTCACCGGTGCGGTCACCCTGTTCGCCGAGGTGATGCTGAACGGCGCGGCCAACCCGGCGCCGGGCCTCGGCAATCTCGCCTACGATGCCGCAAGCCGGCAGCTCTTCGTCTCCGACCTCCACACCGGACTGGTGCATCGGTTCTCCATCGAGGGCGGGACCGAGCCGGGTCCGCCCTACGACCACGGCGTTCAGGGGCGTGCCGCGGCGGGCCTTGCGCCCGTCGCGTTCGATCCGGCGGGGCGGCCGAACATCGCCAGCGCTCGCTTCAAGGCCGACGATCCGAGGACCTGGGGCTTCGCGCCGCCCGCGCGCCGGGTATTCGCCGTCGCGGTGCATGACGGGCGGCTGTTCTATTCGGTGAACAACGGCGCGGACGCCGAGGCTCCGCAGATCTGGTCCGTGGGTCTCACCCGCGACGGCGGGTTCGGCGATGACGCGCGGATCGAGCTGACGCTGCCTGCGGCGCCAGGGCCCTATCCGGTGACGGACGTGGTGTTCTCGAACCGCGGCGCCATGATCCTCGCCCAGCGGGCGCCGCCTGCCGCGAGCTGGGACTTCTCCACCTTCACCCGGCCCGGCGAGCCGCGCGTGCTGCGCTACGTGCTGGAGACGCCGGACGATCCGGCGACGCCCAGCCGCTGGGTTCGCGAGCCGGAGGAGTACGCCGTCGGCTTCGCCGGCACCTTCCGCAATGCCAATGGCGGCGTGGACCTCGGCTATGGCTACGGGCCGGACGGCGTGCTCGTCACCGGCGCGGGCTGCGAGTCCACGCTGTGGGCCACCGGCCAGAAGCTCCGGGACGCGCCGCCCCTGCGCGAGCGGCTGGAGCGCGGCGGCCCGCTCCTGGTGGACGGGCTCCAGGCGAGCCCCGCCGGGCCGGCGCGCAGCTTCAACGAGCCGCCGGAGGCCACCTATTTCGTGGACTATGACGGCCGTCCCGCCGATCCGAAGGATGCCGGCCACATGGGCGGCGTGCGCATCCGCAAGGCGCCCTGCGTGCCGCCTGTGGCCTGGTATGGCGGGCCGCTCTATCCTTATGCGCCGCCTTACGTGGTGGTGGTCTCGGACCCGCCGGTGTGGCCTCCGGGCGTCTGCCCGCCGGGCGCCGGCTGGGGCGGCCCGTTCGGCGGCTGCGGCGGGATCGACGGCGGCTGTCCCTGGGCGATCGGGCCGGGGGGCTGGTGCGGCCCGGTCGTGATCGACTGCAAGATCAATCCCGATCCGAAGCTCTGCCCGCTGCCGCCGGTGGACCTGAAGCTTGAGAAGACCGTTTCCGGCGAGCCGAAATACGATGCCGGGACCGGACTCTGGACCGTCACCTTCACCCTGACGGTGAGCAATGCGGGCCCGCCCTTCGCGCCCGGCGCCACCATCGCCATCTCCGATCCCGTGCCCGCGGGCATGACCTTCACCAGCGCCACCGGCGCCGGCTGGCTGTGCATCCCGGCGCCGCCATTGTCGTCCGGCAGCCTCAACTGCCGGCACAATTACGGCCCCGGCATCCTGGCCTCGGGCGGAACCGTCAATCCGCTCACCGTCACCGCCACCGTGAAGGAGCCGGGCAAGTACGAGAACTGCGGCACGGTCGGCCTGTGGCCGGGCGCGCCCTACATCGAGACCAGCCTCGACAACAACAAGGCCTGCGCCACGGTGGAGGTGAAGAAGCTGCCGGTGGACCTCGCCATCGAGAAGACCGGCAAGGTGGAGAAAGGCTCCGGCACGCCCGATGGCACGGGCGAGGCAACCGTCTCCTTCAATCTCGCCATCACCAATGTGGGGTCGGGGTTCGCCGGGGCGAACGTCATCACCGTCACCGACGTGGTGCCGGCGGGCCTCACCTTCACGGCGGTCGCCGCGCCCTCCGACTGGAACTGCGGGCCGGCGACGCCCATCGCCTCGGGCGGCACGCTCACCTGCACCTATACCGGGGCCGGCCCCGCGGCGCCGGGGGCGACGCTCGGCCATATCGGCATCACCGCCACGACCAAGGGCAAGGGGCCGTGGGAGAACTGCGCGGAGGTCGCGGTCGCGCCCGCCTCTTTCCAGGAAACCACCCTCGCCAACAACAAGGCCTGCGCCACGGTCAACGACGACGGCTTCGACAAGCCGGACGATCCGCCGCCGGTGCCGAAGATGTGCGGCCTCAACGTGATCTTCGTGGTGGACGAGTCCGGCAGCGTCGGCGGGGCAGCAGGGCAGGTCACGTCAGCCCTGTCCAATGCCGCCGCGATCCTCAACACCAACGGCGCCCAGGCGGCGGTGATCCATTTCTCGGACGCCGCGCAGCTGGTCCAGCCCATGTCCACGAGCACCTGGGGCAGCATCGCCACCGGCTATTCCCCGGTGGGCGGCACCAATTGGGAGGCGGGCCTCGCCGCGGCGGCCGCGCTGCTGCCCGGCCCCCCGCCCGCGACCATCGTCGTGTTCATCACCGACGGCGTGCCGAATGCCGCGCTCGATGGCTCGGGCAACACCTTCTACACGGACTCGGTGACCGCCACCAACGAGGCGATCCCGGTGGTGAACCAGCTCTATGGCGCCGGCGTGCCGGTGATCGGCATCGGCATCGGCAGCGTCTCCACCCACCTCAACGCCTTGCTCGGCGGCAACGTGCAGATGACGAGCTTCGGCGGGCTTTCCGGCACACTCTCCGCGCTTGCCAAGCAGCTGTGCCCCTCGCTCTATCTCTCGAAGAGCATCTCGCCCAGCTACATCAACCTGCACGACACGCCGAACGTGAACCAGGTCACGGTGACGCTGTCCCTCACCAACACCGCCGGCAACCTGACCAACGTCGTCGTCCAGGATGACCTGCCGAGCCAGCTCACCAACCCCACCAACCTGAGCACCTCGGCCAACCCGCCCTCCAGCGCCGTCGCCGGGGACCCGGTGGTGTGGACCATCCCGGCCATGGCGCAGGGTGACACGGCGACGCTCTCCTTCAAGGTGACGCTCTCGCCCGCCTCGCCCATCCCCACCAACGGCTCCTGGCTGTGCATCCGGAACTTCGCCCAGGTCACGGCGGTGGGCACCGGCACCGTGGGCGCGGTGCCGAACAACATGGCCAATGCGGAGACCGGCCCGGTGCACGAGCCGGACGAGGCCTCCGCGCAGGTCTGCATCCGCGATTACGAGCAGCCGCCGCCGCAGCCGTGCACGACGCCCTATCTGTGGGTGAAGAAGACGCCGCTCAACGAGGTCTGCCGGCCGCCGGTCCAGGGCGTGGAGAGCGCCCTGCCGTGCAAGTTCACGGTGACGGTGACGGCGCAATGCACCGACTTCAGCGGACCGGTGCTGTTCGGCGACGGCCTGTTCTCCGGCTCCTCGCCGAATCCCATCCCCATCGCCTCCATCACCTCGACCCCCCCGGTGAACTGCACCTGGAGCTCGGGCTCGCCCTCCACCTGCGCGGACCCCAATGTCAGCCTCGCCCTCGGCCAGACGATCACCTTCACGGTGACGCTCGGCGGGCCGATTCCGGCGGGGACCTACAAGAACTGCTTCGTCGCCGACGGCAAGACGCCGGTGCCGACGACCTATCCGGCAGCCTATACGGACGTGAATCCCGGCATGAGCCCGAGCGGCGGCCAGTGGGGCCACTGCGTCAATTTCGTGGTCGCGGAGCCGGCCCCGGCGATCGCTGGCTGCCCGCCCGGCCAGACGCTTTCTGACGGCAAGTGCGTGCGGACGCCGCCGCCACCGCCACCTCCGCCCGTGGTCTGCCCGGCGGGAAGTCTGCTGAGGTTCGGCGCCTGTGTGAAGGGCGATATCTGCGCCCCGCCGCGGGTGGCCACGGCAGCGGGAGCCTGCGAATGTCCGCAGGGCACGATCGAGCGCGGCCGCGAATGCGTGCGGGCGCCGGCGTGCGTGCCGCCACGGGTCGCGACCGCGAAGGGATGCGAATGCCCGCAGGGCACGATCGAGCGCGGCCGCGAATGCGTGCGGCCGCCGGTGTGCGCGCCGCCGCGGGTCGCGACCGCGAAGGGATGCGAGTGCCCGCAGGGCACCATCGCCCGTGGCCGGGAGTGTGTCCCGATCCCGACCTGCGCGGCTCCCCGCGTGCCGGGTCCGCGCGGTGTCTGCGAATGCCCGCCCGGCACCCGGGAGCGGGGCCGCGAATGCGTCAGGATACCGGCATGCGCGCCGCCGCGCGTCGCCACCGCTTCCGGCGCCTGCCGCTGCCCGGACGGGTTGGTCGAGCGCGGCAATGCCTGCGTGAAGCCGCCGCCCGTTTGCGCCAAGCCGAAGATTCCCAATGCGGCGGGGCAATGCGTCTGCCCGTCGGGGCTCGAAGCGCGCGGCTCCCAGTGCGTCAAGCCGCCACCGGCATTGCGTTGCGTGGCGCCGGCCTTCCCCGACCGCTCCGGCACGCGCTGCCTCTGCCCCAGCGGCATGCGCAGCCAGGGCCGGACATGCGTTCCGGTCCTGCGCCGGCCCGAAACCGATCCGCGCCAGCCCAAGATCCCGGCCACGCCATCGCCGAAGACGGAGCAGCGTGGCCGGTCAGGCGCGGCTGGCGGCAACTAGCGCGCGCCGCTCGGCCTGCGCGCCAAGCGGCGCGGAAACCGCGCTCTCCTGCCTTATTGAGCCAAGGGCGATTCGCGCTCTGGCGGATGGGCTGATTGAAGGACCAGATCCGCGGCTCGCCGACATCTGCAGGCGCGCTCTCGCGGCGGCCCGCAGCGCCCACGGCGGGTTTTCGGCCGGCATCGCCACCGCCGACGACCGCGAGCTTCAGCTTCCCGCATCTCCCCGCCTGGCAGCCGAGGCGGCGGCTCGTCTTATGTGCAATGGGTTTTGGCATGACGCTCGCCGGCAAAACCCCCCGTCAAATCGTCTCGGTGTCGTAATCGTGGCCGGGTCCGGGATTGACCGGGCAGGCGGGATCGGGTGAGCCAGGCCCGGCGACCGAGGCGGCGGTCCGACATGCGAATTGACCCGCGTGCGTCGACATGCCGTAAGGGAATTCCTATGGTCCGGGCGGTACTGTGATCTCAATGTGCCCGGCCCCCGCGGCGGCGGCTGTCCGTTCACCTGGGGTGAAACCGCGCAGGCGGTCCACCCCATGACTGCAATCCGATCGAGGGAGGACCGCACATGACAGGGACCAGGGCGCCCGCCGGTGGGCCGAAGGCCATCCTGCTCGCGACGGATCTCAGCCCGCGCTGCGACCGCGCGCTTGATCGGGCCGTGATCCTCGCGAAACAATGGAACGCGGAGCTTGTGATCGTCCACGTGTTGGAGACGTCGGCGAGCGAGGGCGCCGATCTCACCGTGCCCTCCTGGCGGCGGCCACCCGACCCGGCAAGCGTCGCGCGCCGTCAGCTCCAGATGGATGTGGGCGAGGTCGCCGCGCGCGCCCGCATCGTCGTCGAAGCGGGCGACCCCGCCGAGGTGACCGCGCGGGTCGCCGACGAGCGCGGCTGCGATCTGATCGTGACCGGGATCGCGCGCGACGAGCTGCTGGGCCGCTTCCTGCTCGGCACCACCGTCGACCGCCTCCTGCGCCGCTCGAGGGTGCCGCTGCTGGTGGTGCGCAGCCGGGCAAGCCATCCCTATCGCCACGTGGCGGTGGCCACCGATTTCTCCGAGCCTTCCCGCCACGCATTGGAGGTCGCGTTGCGCGATTTCCCGGGCGATGCCTTCTCGCTGTTCCACGCCTACGACATGCGCGTGAGCCCCCTGATGGACGACGCGAAGGCCTATCGTGGACAGATGCAGGAGGCCGCCCGGCAGAAAGCAGCGGCTTTCCTCGCGTCGATGGACCTGGATGCGGCGACGCGCACGCAGGTGCGAACCTTCGTCGAGTTCGGGGAGCCGGCGACGGTGCTGCGCCAGGGAGTCAAGGATCTTGGCGTGGACCTGATCGTTCTGGGAACCCACGGCCGCGGCGCCCTGCTGGAGGTCCTGGTGGGCAGCGTGGCCAAGGACATCCTCGATCAGGTGCCGTGCGACGCGCTGCTGGTGCGCACCCCCGACCGGGCGGAGGCGCAGGGCGGCTGATGCCGGCCCGCGCCGTCGTCCCGGCCTCGCTCAGGCCGGCGGCGCGGACACCAGATGGGCGATGCCGACGATCTGCTCCACGCCCACCACGAAGGCGAGGCCATGCCCCGGCAGGGTGAGTTCGGCGGCGCGCACCACCTCCCGCAGCATGGCCGACTTCAGCGTCTGCGGCACGAGGGTGAGCACCACCTCCTTCTCCGGCTCGATACGGATGCCGAAGACCCGCTGCTGCTCGTTGCGGCCGATGCCGCGCCCCAGCACCACGGTGCCCCCATGGGCGCCGGCGTCCATGGTCGCCTTCAGGACCGTATCGCCCCAGCCCTTGCGGACGATGCTGACGATGAGACACGGATCGTGCATCTCAGTTCTCCCGAATGCGGTTCTTCAGCCGGACAAGAACGCCCAGCATCATCATCGAGGTGATGGGCGCGAGCGCGATCAGGGCCACGAAGCCGAAGCCCTGCACCACCGGGTCCTGCCCCTCCATCGCCGACGACGCTCCGAGCGCCAGCGCCAGCAGGAAGCTGTTGGCGAGCGGTCCGGTGGCGACCCCGCCGGCATCCACGGCGATCATGGCGAAGTCCTTGTCGGTGAGCCACATCAGGCCGATCACCAGAAGATAGCCCGGCACCACGAGATAGAGCAGCGGGATCGCGAAGGCGATGCGCAGCATGCCGAGCGCCACCCAGCCGGCGACGCCCGCGCAGACCGCATAGATCACCAGCGAGGCACGGATCGCGCCGCCCGAGGCCGCTTCCACCTGGTGCGCGAGGATGCGCACGGCCGGCTCGCTCCAGGCGGTGAACAGGCCGAGCAGGAGGCCGATGGAGACGAACAGCCAGGTCTGGTCCGCAAGGCGCCCGAGCGCTGCACCCACCGCCTGGCCGAAAGGCAGAAAGCCGACGCCGATGCCGAGCAGGAAGAGGAACAGGCCGGCCGCAGCGATGGCCGTGCCCGCCAGGATGTCCGCCACCTGCTTTGCAGGAAGGCCGAGGAGGAACAGCTGAAACAGCAGGAACAGCGCGATCAGCGGCCCGATGGCGAGCAACACGCTGAGCGCCGTGCTCTCGATCTCCGCGATCAGCAGCGCGATCACCGCAGCACCAGCCCCATGGCCAGGAGCATGAGCACTGGCCCCACGGAGGCGAGCCCGAGGATGCCGAACCCGTCCGAGACCGCCGAGCGCCCGGCGAGCACGGAGCACAGGCCGACCGCGAGGGCGAGGATCACCGGCGCCGAGAGCACGCCCGTCGTGACGCTGCCGGCATCGAGCGCCAGCGGCGTGAAGTGCGCCGGCCCCGCCAGAGCGAGGACGATCAAAAGGCCGTAGGACCCGGCGAGCACCACCCGCATGGACCAGCCGAGGACGATGCGGGCGACCGCCGCGGCCACGAACAGCGCCACCCCCATGGCGATCACGACGGCGATGGCAAGGCCCGGCAGCGGCCCGTCATCCACCGCGTCCACCTGGCCCGCCAGGACCAGCACGTCCGGCTCGGCGAGGGTGGTGGTGAAGGCGAGGGCGAAGGCCACCGCGACCATGAGCGCCAGCGACCCGCGCCGCGGTAGCTCGGCGCCGACGAAGCGGCCCATGGGCAGGATGCCATAATCGATGCCCACGAACAGCAGCAGCATGCCGGCGATGGTGAGGGCCGATCCGGCCAGGAACTGGAGGAACAGCTCCGGCGGTGCCCGGACCAACGTGAACTGCAGCAGGCAGAGGAGCAGCACCAGCGGCATCACTGCCCTGAGCACCTCGGCCAACCTGGTCCGCAGCACTGTCCACATGGTGCCCGCCGTCCCCCGATGGATTTTGCTGGATGCATGATGACAGATCATGTGTATGACGTAACGGAAGATCGCGGCTTGCGACGTTGGCGGATTGTCTCAGCGACCGCCCGCGCTGGCGAGAGGCGGGCATCCGCTCGCGAGACGGGGGGGCAGCGAGCCGGGAAGAGCGCAGATGCGCAGCGCAGGCGGGCAAGTTGGTCGCTTTCTGCGGTATCATAATGATGCTTCGTACAGGTGGTGCGCCTCTCCAGGCGAGCTTTTTTCAGAAAGCCGGCGTCTTTCGGTGCGGCGTCTAGTCAGGTAGAACAAATTCGACTGGATATCATCGAGGTCCTGCGCGTGACTGAAGCTATGCTGCCGGCCTTGACCTGCGAGAAATACGTGGTCGTCGAGCCGCAGACCGGTTCGGTACTCGCAGCCAGGAACGCTTCCGTTCGCACGCCCATTGCGAGCATCCAGAAGCTCCTGACCGCACTGCTGGTGATCGAGGCCGGCGACCTCCGGCGACCTGTCGAGATCGAGCCCGGCGACACCGCCTGCATGCCCATCAAGGCCGAACTGCGCACGGGCGGCGCCTATGCGCGCCACGACCTGCTGGGCGCGATGCTCATTGGCAGCGCCAACGATACGGCGCTCGCGCTCGCGCGCGACCATTCGGGCAGCCTTGCGGCCTTCGCGGAGGCGATGAATGCGCGGGCGCAGGCGCTGGGCATGGCCGACAGCGTGTTCCGCAACCCGACCGGCCTGCCGCACGAGGGCCAGCATTCCACCGCGCACGATGCGGCGCTGCTGTGCGCCGCGGCCGATGCCGTCCCCCTGGTGCGCGCGCTCGTGGCGCAGCGGCACTGGCAGGTGCGCCACGGCTCCGGCGACGCCACGCACCTCGACGCCACCAACCGGCTGCTGCGCACCATGGACGGGTGCGACGGGATGAAGACCGGCTTCACCCGCGCCTCCGGCGCCTGTCTGGCCGCCACCGGATCGCGCGGGGCGACCCGGCGGCTGGTGGTGGTGCTGGGCAGCACGCCGGACGACATCTGGAACGACGCGGGCGGGCTGCTGGCAGCGAGCCTCGGCATCGGAAGCACCATTCCCGGAGGGGCGCTTGCTGCGCAAGACTGAGACCGGCGCGGGCGCCGACCTTGATGGCGCCGGTGCCCTTGAGGGCCTGCGCGACCTCGCCGTCGCGGGCATCGGCGTGCCCCCCGGCATCAGCCTCGCGGGCGGGGAATCGCAGCGGGACGCGGCCGCCCGCGAGCTCGACGACCTGTTCACCCGCTTCGACCGCGCCCACCGCGCGCCGCTGCGCGCCTGGGCGCAGGCCCACCTTGCGCCGCGGCGGCCGGTCACGACGGTGTTCTATCCGTTCGGAGGACCGGACTTCTGCCTGCCCCACGCGCTGTTTCCGCAGGCGCGGGAGTTCATCCTGGTCGGCGTCGAGCCCTGCGCTTGGGCCGAGGGGTTCGACCTCGATTTCGCCGCCACCGTCGCGGCGGCGCGGCACTACCTGGACTTTTCCTATTTCATCACCAAGGACCTGCGGGCGTCGATCCACACCTTCGGCGGTGCCGGCGTCCTGCCGCTGCTTCTGGTGCAGATCGCCCGCTGTGGGCTCGCGGTGCTGAAGATCGAGCCGCTGGGAGCGGACGCGCGGGGCGTCGTCGTCACCTTTGGCGATGCGGCCCGGCCGCAGCGGCTCACCTATGTCCAGCAGGACCTGCGCGACGGCCACTGGGCGGCAGGCCACGGTCTGCACGGCCGCCTCGCGGCAGCGGGGGAGCTCGCGGTCTTCGTCAAAAGCGCCAGCTACCTGCTGCACGAGGCGCCGTTCGAGGCGTTGCGGAGCGTGATCCGGGAGCGCGCGGCGCTGGTGGTCCAGGACCCGAGCGGCGTGCCTTACGAACTGCTGCGGTCCTGGGGCTGGACGGTGGACCTCTTCGGGTGCTTCACCCGCGACATTCCCGTCTTCTCCCGCTACGACCAGTCCGCCCTTGCGGCGGCGTATCGCAGCCGGGCAAGCGAGCCGCTCGGCTTCGGCATCGGCTACCTGTTCGAGCCCTCTGGCGCCAGCCTGATGGTCGCGGCCCCGCCGGAGGGCCCATGCGCGTCCTGATGACCCAGCGCGAGCTGCTCCAGGCGGGCGGCTCCGAGATGGTGGCCGTCGAAGTGGCGCGGACGCTTTCGGAACGCGGCCACGACGTGGTGGTATTCTGCCCCAAGGTCGGCGACATGGCGCGGATGCTGCTGCCGGCGGGCGCGCGCGTGGCGCAGGAGCTGCGCGACGTGCCGTGGACGCCCGAGCTGATCCACGGACAGCACCATCTGCCTGCCATGGCGGCGGTCGCGCGCTTTCCGGGGGCGCGCGCGATCTATCATTGCCACGGCACCATGCCGTGGGTGGAGCGTCCCCCGTTCCATCCGCGCATCCTGAAATACGTGATGATGTGCGAATGGATGGTGGTGCGGGCGCAGGCCGAGCTCGATCTGCCGCCGGAGCGCGTCACCTGTGTCCCGAACTTCGTCAACACGACGCGCTTCTCGGAGGTGCGCCAGCCGCCCGAGACAGTCCGCCGCGCGCTGCTGTTCGGCGGCCCGGCCCTGCCCGATGCGGAGTTCGACCGGCTCAACGGCGCCTGCGCGGCGCTCGGGATCGAACTCGAATGGATCGGCCGCGCCTACCAGAATGTGCAGCCGCGGCCCGAGATCTTCCTGCAGGACTACGATCTGGTCTTCGGCATCGGCAAGAGCGCGCTGGAAGCGATGGCGACGGGATGCGCCGTCATTCCCGTCATTCCCGGACAGGCCGGACAGCTGATCACGGACGCAAGCTTCGACCACTGGGCCCATTCCAATTTCGGGCCGCGCTACTTCATGGCCGCGACGCAGATCGGCACGCTCTGGCTGAAGCAGCAGCTGGAGGCCTACAATCCGGCCGATGTCGCGGCCGTGACCGCGAGGGTCCGGCGGGAGCGCACGCTCGAGGGCGCCGTCGACCGGCTGGAGGCGATCTACCGGGACGCAGCGGCGGCACCCGCACCGGCGCTCTCGGCGGACACGTCCTTCGCGCCCTATCTGGAGCGGCTCGCGAAGGAGGTCGATGCCCTGTGGCTGGAGCGCGAGGCGGTTCCTGCCCTGCGCAAGCGGGTCGACGAACTGGAGGCGAAGCTGTTCGTGCGGGCGCCGCGCAAGCGGCTGCCGCGGCTCCGGAGCCTGCTGCTGCGCGCCCGGTATGCCTGGCAGCGTCTCGCGCGGCGGGGAGACATTCTCTGAGCGCGGGCAGGGCGCCGCCGGTCCATCCGCGGGGCGGCGCAGCATGGGATCGGACATGCGGGTAGATGTGGCGGTTCTCGGGGCGGGCATCGTCGGCGTGAGCACCGCGCTGCATTTGCAGGCGCGCGGGATGGACGTGGCGCTCCTCGACCGCGGCCCGCCCGGGGAAGGGGCGAGCTTCGGCAATGCCGGCCTCATCGAGCGCTCCAGCGTCATCCCCACCGCCTTTCCGCGGCAGGCGGCGGCGCTGGCGAGATACGCGCTCAACCGGGTGCCCTCGGTCCGCTACGACCTCGCCTATCTGCTGTGGAACGCGCCGGTTCTGGCCCGCTACTGGCATCATTCCTCGCGCGCCAACCTCAGGCTCGCGATCGCGGCGATGCTGCCGCTCATCGAGGCCAGCGTCGACGAGCACGACGCGCTGATCGCGCAGGCCGGCGCCGGGGACCTCGTCAGGTCCGACGGCTGGATCGGCATCTGGCGGACGCCGAAGACGTTCGCGGCGATCGCCGAGGCGGTGCATCGCCTCGATCGCTTCAATCTTTCCTACAGCGTGCTCGACGCCGCCCAGCTCGCCCGCGTGGAGCCGACGATCCGCGTCGGGCCGGGCGGCGCCGCGGGCGGCATCCATTGGCACGATCCGAGGACCGTCACCGATCCCGGAGCGCTGGTGAAGCGCTATGCCGACCTTTTCGCGCGCCGCGGCGGGCGGCTGGCGCGGGGCGATGCCGAGAGCCTGCGTCAGGCGCACGGACGCTGGTCGGTCGCGGCCGGGGACGCGCGGATAGAGGCCCGGCACGCCGTCATCGCTCTCGGCGCGGGGGCCTCGCGCCTCGCCAGGCGCTTCGGGCGCTCCGTTCCGATGCTGATGAAGCGCGGCTATCACCGCCATTATCTCGTGGACGATGCGATGCCGTCGCACGCGGTCGCCGACCAGGAGCAGGGCTTCGTGATGTCGCCCATGGCGCGCGGGCTGCGGCTGACCACGGGCGTCGAGTTCGCGCTGGCTGACGCGCCGCCGGACGCGCGGCAGCTCAGGGCCGCGGAGGCGGCCGCCGCGCAGCTTCTGCCGCTCGGCGATCCGGTGGAGGCGACACCCTGGCTCGGCGTGCGCCCGTGCCCGCCGGACATGCGTCCGGTCATCGGCCCGGCGCCCGGCGCGGACGGCTTGTGGTTCAATTTCGGTCACGCGCATCATGGGCTCACGGTCGGTCCGGCGACGGGCCGGCTGCTGGCGGAGATGCTGGCAGGGGAACAGCCGTTCGCCGATCCCGCGCCCTATCGCGCGGACAGGTTCTAGACTTTGACTTTCGGGCGTTTGTTATCGCGATCCGGTGCCTACTTCGCGCCGGTAGGTAGAAGAGGGGCCATGACCGTGCGAATTCGCCTCCCGGTACGCCCATGAGCGACCGGCTCCGGATGCCGCAGGACGTGCTGCACGGGTTCTGCGTCAGCGCCCTGGCGGCCTGCGGGCTTTCCCAGGCGGATGCGCACGACGTCGCCGCCGTCCTCGTCTTCGCGGACAAGCGGGGCATCGCCTCCCACGGCTGTTCGACGCTTCCCGGCTACGTGCACCATCTGCGCGCCGGCACCCTCAATCCCCGGCCGGACGTGCGCCTCGTCTCCGATACGGCGGCCTGCGCGGTCGTCGACGGGGATGGCGGGCTAGGCGCGATCACCGCGATCAGGTGCGCGCGCCTGGCGGTGGAGAAGGCGAGGGCCTGCGGCATCGGCTGCGTCGGCGCACGCAACAGCAACCACTTCGGAGCGGCGGCCTACTATGCCCTGATCATGTCGGAGGCCGGCATGATCGGCGAGGTCGTCAGCACCGCGCCGCCGGTCATGGCGCCCACCGGCGGGCGGGGGCGCGTGCTGGGCAACAATCCCTATGCGGTGGCGGTGCCGACGCGGGACGATCCCGCCTTGGTGCTCGACATGGCGACCAGCGTCGCCGCCGGCCGGAAGGTGATCGGGGCCGCCGAGGCGGGGCTCCCGGTTCCCGAAGGCTGGCTCCTCGATGCGCTCGGGAGCCCTTCCACCGACCCCGGCGACTTCCTGCGCGGCGGCGCCCTCCTGCCGTTCGGCGGCCACAAGGGCTTCGGCCTCTCCCTGGTCTTCGAGGTCCTCGCCGGGGTCCTGACGGGCGCGGGCCCGGACGGGCCGACCGGGGAGCGGACTGGGGGCTCGCCCGCGCCAGACGGGATCGGTCATCTCTTCCGCGCCACCGATATCGCGGCATTCATGCCACGCGATGCGTTCCTCGACCGGATGGAAGGCCTGCGCCAGCGGATAAAGGCGGCGCGAGCGGCGCCCGGAGCGCGCGACGTCGTCATTCCTGGCGAGCGCGCCCACGCGGAGCAGACGACATCCGATCGCCTGGGCGTTCCGCTTGGGCGGGAGACACTCGACGCATTGGCGAAACTGGCGTCAATCCTGGGCATCTCCCCTCTGAGGCCAGACACGCTTGGGCGCGGCCCGGCGGTTTGAGGGTGTGGCGAAGGGCAAGAGGCCGCCGGATCGTCGCGCTGCTCCGGCGCGGTCCTTTGCCTCGTCCCGGCGACCGGAAATGTGGTAAGGCCAGGCCGGACAGCCATTTCATTTAAATTACATATATATTTCAATTATATAATGAATCATTCAATTCGCATATGCCAGCAAAAATACCATTAAATCGGGTTGTTGCCCTGTCCGAGGCTCATTCTGAGATTCGCTGGGATCAGGTGGGAATAGCAGGAAACTGCCCGGCAGCGCGGTTCAAGCTCGGTCCCTTGGTAGGTATCTCGACGCCTTCGGGTCCGACTCCGCGAAGGCGCGAAAATGGGCACCAGCCTCTTCCAGCGTGTCGCTGCATGCCCAGATATAGCGATGGCGATAGCCGATCGGGCTTCCCGGCATGGAGCGAAGGGCAATCCACGGCAGGCCCGTTTCCGCCGGAGGGTAAAGCGCGACGAAGGCGGCGCCGCGGCTGGGAGCGGCATTGACGAAATCTGGTCCTGCCCGAAAGTCCGGCCAGCCCTTTGTGAAGGGAACCGGGAGCTTCAGCGACTGCTCAAGCGCTCGTCTTTCAGCGTCTGTGTCGACGATCCAGAGCTTCCAGGGGTGATCCTTGCTTCGATTGAAGGATGTGGGCCACTGCCCGACAAAAATGTCGGGCACCTCAGCGCAAAACCGATTGTAACAGGTGACGCGCATCCAGTCGCGAACGGCAGCAGAACCCAAATCCATCTTTTCGGCGAACCCCGATTCTGAACGCCAGCTATGCCCCCACAATCGCCGCTTAACGCGACGGAACGGAAAATGCAATCCTAGGGGCATCACGCACGCGTTCGATGACTCTGATCGGCCGGGGTGCTGAGGAGAGAGGATGACCGTGCCCTGGTGCGCATCAGGTGCCAGCTCGCTGAATCCGCTTTGGGCTTGACCCCGGTGAAAATCTCGCTCCTATGACGCCTTCCGTGGGGGCGGTAGAGGGGGCGGCGAGCACGTTTGGCGGGTGGCCGCGTGCGCTAGCTGCATGGCAATTTGGTGACGCGCCAGCCATGAAGTCCGAGCTCGGAATCTACATCTATATGGCTCCAGCGGCGGCGGTCATCTTTTCTGCCGCTTTTTTTGGAGCCTGGCTCCTCCAGCCGCAGCGCCGTTATATCCTATTCTTCTGCGTCTGCTTCATGGCCTTTGCCATGGGACTTCTGTCGCAGTTTTTGAACATCCCCTCGACAGGCGAGGCGAACATCCTGGTCTCGGGCGGGCTCTACACCTTCGCGGTGCTCTGCCTCATCGAAGGGGCCAAAGCGCGGGTCAAGGTCACGGGAGGCGACGCGCTCCTTTTCGGCATCGCCGGCGCTATCATGATGTTTCTTTATTATTATTTCTACGTCGACCGCGACCTTGCCATGAGGATCTATGCGCAGAATTTCGGGTATGGTTTGATGTTCGTCGTGGCTGCGGTACAGATTGCGCGCCCCTCCCAACGTCGCGGAGCCGACAAGCTCGTCTTCTGGCTGTTATTGATCTTTGGGTTGCATTTCTTTCCCCGCACCCTCCTGACCATGTCCATCTCCGGTGATCTTCACCATCTCGAGAAAGCCGGAGGCGCCTATGACAGAGATGCGGTGCGTGCCGCGTTCGGGCGGACACCGTTTTGGCTTGTCCTCAACTTCTCGCTGCTGATCAGTTCCTTGCTGGCCTTTCTAGCGCTCCTCGGCGCAGTGGTGGCTGACGTCATCGAAGAGTCGCGGCAGGAGGGCAACGCTGATCCACTCACCAGCCTCGCCAACCGCCGGGGCTTCCTGCGACGCGTCAAGGCCATCTCTGGC
Source organism: Xanthobacter pseudotagetidis (assembly GCF_043194795.2). Classification (NCBI taxonomy): domain Bacteria; kingdom Pseudomonadati; phylum Pseudomonadota; class Alphaproteobacteria; order Hyphomicrobiales; family Xanthobacteraceae; genus Xanthobacter; species Xanthobacter pseudotagetidis. The sequence continues at coordinate 1,935,503 of NZ_CM195534.1, forward strand.
GATCCGTCGCGCCTTTCCATGAGCGTGGTCTACTGCGACATTGATCATTTCAAGTCGATCAACGATACCTATGGACATCTGGTGGGGGACCAAGTGCTCCAGCAATTCGCTCGATTACTGCAGAGTGAGATCCGGCCGCAGGATGTGGCCGCACGCCTTGGCGGCGAGGAGTTCGTGGTACTTCTCATGGATGCGAACCTTTCGGGAGCGCATGTGTTCGCCGAGCGCGTACGCCAGGAGGTGGAACTGGCGCGCTTCCCTGGCCTGCCACAGCAGGCGAGCGTGACCGCGAGTTTCGGCATTGCCCAATGGCGGCCGGGCGAGAATCTTCTTGCGGTAATGAGTAGAGCCGACACTCTTGTCTATGAGGCCAAGCGGGCGGGCCGTAACCGCATCGCCGTCGAGCCACATAACGTAGGGAATGTGGAAGGTGAAGGCTGAGGAGCCTCCGTCCTCATGTTCCATCGCCGTGCTTCGCCATGCGCTGCCACCGGGGATCGGTGTGGCGCCCCACGTATTCGTTGTCGATCTCCACCAGCAGGCGCTCGCCGCTCTTGGGATCTGCCGCGGCAAGAATGGCGGCGATCTTGGCCTCCATCCGGTCGTCATTCTCCTTGCTCTGGGGCGAGCCCACATATGGCAGGAATGCGAGGCCGCCGATCTGCCAGAACAACGGCAGGAATTCCGATTGCCAGTTTTCCAGGGTGTCTCGCAACATCACAACGGAATAGTCGCCAATACTCGCGGCCGCCCCATGCTGGGTCTGCTCGGACAGATAGGCGAACCAGCCAAAGGTCCAGTGGCCCGCGAGGGTGATAAGGAAGAAGCCCAGCGTGACCCAGCCATAGCCGTACCGCTTCCAGATCGACAGGGACCTGCCGGGCGCAAGGGATCGGCCAGCATGACGAAGGCCGTGGCGAGTTCGGCCGGCTGGTCCGGTCGTCCCTAGGCACCGACTTGCCGATGTTCTTCACCGCCTCTTCCGGCATGGTGGTGGGAATAAGCGGGGGCCAGATCGGTCCTGGCGCCACCGCATTCACACGGATGCCACGGGGCGCTAGCGATTGGGCAAGGCCGGCGGTGAGGTTGTGGATCGCCCCTTGGTGGTGGCATAGGCAAGCAAGGTGGGGTTCGGCGCGTCAGAATTGATGGAGGCGGTGTTGATGATGGCGCCGCCCGGCTGCATGTGCCGCAGCGCCGCTTTGGTCAGGCGGAACACGGTATGGACGTTCACTTCGAAGGTGTGTGCCCATTCGGCATCGGAGATGTCCTCCATCTTTTCGAAGCTCGCCTGGTGCGCTGCGTTGTTTGCCAGGATGTCGAGGCCGCCAAGGCCCACCCATGCCCTGGCGTCAGGCTGAGGCCCTTGCGGAGATAAGCCTGCGACGATCAGGTGCGCGACGAAGGTCCCTCGCCGCGGAACGGTGCCAGACGACGGCGAATGTGAGGAAGCGCGAGAAGTATCGCAGCAGCAAAGAGCGCTATATCGATATAATTGCCCATCGGGTCGCTGGCATTGCCCCCGCTAAGCGCGGAGTGGACCGTGGCGACGAAAGCAAGAACAAAGGCGGTCGCAAGACGGAGCCCACGCCCCGTGTCCGCGCTCCCCCGCGCCGCGTAGGCGTAAGCGAAAGCGCCGAGCGTCGCCACCAGATAGGCAGGAATCACCGCGCTTTCGCCCGCCAAGAGCGCGCCGGCTGCACTTGTGGCGAGCGCCAGAGGCTGGCCCCATCCGAGGGCCGCCCACACCTTCTCCCAACCCGGCGTAGGTCGTCCCTTGGCGCGCCGCCGTGCCAGCCAGATGGTGACGCCGTTATAGGCGACGTAGGTTAGCGCAAGGCCAAGCAAGCCATAACCGAGCTTGACGGGCATGCCGCCGAACCAGCCGAAATGCAGCGGCTGCAACGCACCCAGAATCTGCTGTCCAATGCTGCCCACCTCAAGGCCACCATCGCCCATGGGCGTGCCGTCGCCGTCGAAATAGTAGGTGTTGGCCAAAGCGAGATGGCCCGGCGTGCGCATGCCGAGATGGACCACTTGGCCGGCGGTGCCCACATGCTGGACGGTCGCGCTCACAAACTGCGCCTGCGGCCGTTCGGCCTGCACATGCCGGATCATGGCCGCGAGATCCGGCAGTGGCGCCGGGCTGTGGTCCTCCGTCGGCATGGGCCCGAGGATCGCCGCGAAGGCCTTCTCAGAATCGCCCTCATAGGCGGCGAGGGCCAACACCCCGACGATCAGAGTTGACAGGCCGAGAAGCGCGCCCGACGCCGAAACCACGACGTGGAACGGCAGGCCCCAGACGCCCAGGCGATTGTGAAGATCTGCCTCTTGCAATTGCCGCGCCCCGCCCCAGCGCAGAGCGAAGGCATCCTTGAAGATCCGCGGATGGGACAGGAGGCCGGAGATCAGCGACGACAACAGCGTGACCCCGACAACACCGACAAGGAAGCGCCCCCATGTGCCAGGCAGGTGGAACGAGGCGTGCAACTCGCCGAGAAAATGCGACCACGGCGCGTCAAAGCGGGCGATGAGCCGCCCTTGGGAATCAGCGAGCCATTGCCCCTCGGCGCCGTCCTCTTCTCCGCGATAGAAGACAGCCAGACGGGCGTTGGTCGCGGTTGGTCCCTGCAGGAAGACGTCATGAGCGGCACCTTCGGCCACTGCCTTCGCATGACCCTCGACCAAAGCGGCGGCGGCGCTCTCAGGTGCGACGCCCGGCGCCACGACGGGCGCCTGGGGCTGCTCCCAGCGCTGGAACTCGTTGATGAAGACCGCAACCGATCCGGTAAGGCACACCACATAGATCAGCGCCGCAAAGGCGATGCCGAGCGCGGAATGCCCCGCTAACATGGATCGGACGAACGCGGGAGACAGGGTCGGCCGTCGGCGCGACGGTGGGTCAGGGTGCACGTCCATCAGCCCAGCACCTTGGGCATGAAGGCGACGCCGTAGCCGAAGGCGGACAGGCAGACGAGCACGATGGTGGCGCGTAAGAGCTTCGCGTCGCACAGCGTCCATGCCATGCCAGCCCCCCACAGAACCGGGACGAAGATGCCACCGATCACGATCCTGTCCTGCTCGGACAGCGGTGCTGCGACGGCGAATGCAAGTCCGAGCCCGATGGACGTGATGCCCGCCAAGACGATGGCAAGGAATGCCTTTGCGCTGCCGCGCGCCCAGGAAGTCCGCCGCTCTTCTGGGTCGAGGGCCGCGCGTGGCTCTCGCGTGCGCGCGCTGCGGAATGTGGTGCTGACCGCGACGACGGCGTAGGCGATGAGGGAGAACGCGAGCAGGCCATAGGCCAGCCCGCTCTCTGCCCCCCAGGCCTGGGCGAACAGCCAGAATCCGGCACAGATCAGGGCCCATCCCGCCATGGTCGCTGCGGTGGACCGCCTCGACTTCTGCAGCCACTGCCGACGCAGGACCACGAGGCCCAGCGCCAATGAAGCCGCTGCCAGAAGCAGCTCCAGAATTCCCATGTCCGACACTGAACCCATGACGCGCGCATTACCCGGATTGAAGTCAGAACTTGTAGGTCGCGCTGCCGATGACCGTGCGAGCTTGGCCGACGCCGCAGTCGCCGCGGTAGGCGCTGCACGATGCGACATAGAAAGTGTTGGCGAGATTCTGCCCGGTCACTTGGAAGCGCCAATTTTTGGTTTCGTAGGCAACCATGGCATCGAACAGCGTGACCGCTGGCGTCTCCACGTAGATTACGCTTTGCGTCAGGATATCCCGGCCGTAGCTTTGCGCCTCGCCGATGTAGCGCACGCCGCCACCGAACGACAATCCGCTGAGCTGCCCCTCCTTTACCGTATAGACGCCCCAGAGCGAGGCCAGATTCTGCGGGATGCCATCGACGGGTTTGCCCTTCATGAAGGCGGGAATGCCTGAGGGGAACGGGTAGAGCTCTGGATAGCTCTCATACTTCGCGTCGGTATAAGAGTAAGACGCAACAATCTTGATGTTGGGGGTGATCTCGCCGATTGCCTCGATCTCGAAACCGCGCACGTTGATGCTCGCTCCCTGCACGGCGTTGAACAGGAAGTCCGGCTGTACGATCACATTGTCCTGCGTGAGGTCATAGACCGCGGCATTGACGACGAGCGGTAGGGTGGGATGCTTGTACTTGAAGCCGATCTCGACCTGGTTTCCCTCGAGCGGCTTCGCTGGCGTCTGAGTGTTGAATGGGGCTGTGATGTTGCGAGCTACGGGCTGACCGGGCTGAGGCTCGAATGCCGTGGAGAAGCTCACATATGGCGCGAACCCGAAATCGGTCTCATACATCAGCGCTGCTCGGGTCGACGTGGCAGACAGGTTCTCGTCGGCCGCCCCCTCCTGCTCAATGGTCAGCCAGTCCTGGCGCAGGCCGAGAACAGCGATCCACGGCCCCATGCGCATCTGGTCCTGGATGTAAAGGCCAGTCTGCTTTTGGGTTTCCTGGGGGCGGTCATAGAGCGGCGGCTGGCCGAACACGAGACTGCCGTCGAGGCCGACCAGATAGCTGCGTTGATTATAGACCGGGCGATACATGTTGAAACGTGGCTGCGCCGGAAGGAAGCCAGGAATGCCTGGGAAAACATTATCAAGAAGCGTGCCCGACGTGGCCATGTTCACGACATACTGGGTGTAGTCAAAGCCGCCGATGACCTTGTGCTCGACGGGGCCGGTCGTGAAATTGCCGGTTAGGTTGGTGTCGGAGTTGAAGACACCGGTCTCGGTCTGCTGATCGACAACCGCGCGCGCAATTTCGCTCTGGCCGTAATTGAGAAACGGCGCATAGGCAGGGTTGAGCACCGGCCCACCGAGGAGTGCATTCAGCGTGGCGATGCGGGCCGGAGTGAGCACGGCCGCATAAGTGGAATTGTAGGTGTTGTCGACGTGGGTGTAGCGCGTGGCGTTGCGCAACTTCAGCCCGTTCTCGAATTCATGGTCGAACAGGAAGGTGCCCGACTGCGAGGAGGTGTCGTACTTGTCGCTGGGCTCGCCGACGAAGGTGCTGAAGTCGGCCCGCTGGCCGAACCGGTTGGGAACCAGCGTACCGATCTGCGGCAGGAACTGCTGCACGGACCCCGAATGATCCTCCCGGAAATTGGCGAGGAGGGTGATGCTGGTCATATCCGTGGGGCGGTAGGTGATCGACGGCGCCAGCATCAGGCGGTCGTTGTCTACAAAGTCCACCTGGGTGCCCGCGTCCCGGCCGAGGCCGACCACGCGATAGAGCCACTTGCCGTCCGCAGTTAGCGGCCCTGAGGTGTCGAATTTGATCTGCTTGAAGTCGAACGAGCCGTATTCGAAGGTGATCTCGTTCCGGGGCGTCGCCAGAGGCAGCTTGGAGACGCCGTTGATGATGCCGCCAAGGGAGGACTGCCCATAAAGCATCGAAGCGGGGCCGCGCAGGACCTCAACGCGTTCCAGCGCGTAGGGTTCGATGGCGGCCGTATTGGAATAATAGCCGAAGCTGCTGCGCAGGCCGTCGATGAAATAGGACGCGGGTATGCCGCGGATGATGGCGTAGTCGCCGCGGCTGTCCAAGCCAAAGCCGTCGGCGAACACGCCGGCGGTGTAACGCACCGCCTCCTGAAGGCTCTGCACGCCCTGATCGCGCATCTGCTCGTCACCAACCACGGTGATGGACTGTGGCGTCTCTATGAGCGGCGTGTCGGTCTTCGTGCCCACCCGCGAATCGGTGGCCACATAGTCGATCACGGGACCCGCGGACCATGGCGTCGCCCGATCACCAGGTTGCTGGCGGGATGCCTGGTCATTCACCACCTCGACCGTTGGCAGATCGACAGCGCCGTTGGCCTGTTGGGCCTCCGCAGTGATTACCGAACTGCCGACGAGCACCGCCGCGAGCGTGACAGTATCGACGACGGTGCATTTGTTTAGAATCATGGTAAAATCCCAGACAAATATCGCAATCTGGGGGCGCCAGATTCGGTTAAATTTATACCCGCCTCACATGAAACTTGTAGAGGGTAGATCAATGGACAAATACATTTTAATTATTTTAAATTTGAAAAAAGAAACCGACTGCTATGCCTGATGCGGCCCGGCGACTTGAGCGCGCCGCGGAGGTCTTGCGTCGGGTCGCGCTCGGCGCGGCCGGTCGCCTCCGCTCCGCACGTGGGAGATCGGCGAGAACCTGCACCGGAATGACTTGGACCGCGCGCAGCGCGCCTTGCATGAGGCGGAGTGGATCAAGCTTCGGATTGAGCCGACCGCTGATGGAAAACCTCCCCAAACTGGGGAGGTTTTAAGGGCGGAAGGGGGCTGACCGGCGGCATCATGCAGGCGGCGAGAGAGCTCCCGGTCGCGGGCGATTCTCTGAAAGCTAAGGAGCACCGCCTCCGCCGGGACATGGAAATCGACAGCGCTGGAGAGGAGGTTCTTGCCGAGGCCCGCTACCCGACCCCCACCGCCCGCGTGGTCGGCTCGTCGTCGGCGACGGGATGCGCCGCCTCGATGCCGACCGACATGCCCTTGAACTCGGCATCGCCATAGATGGTGGCGAAGGCCGCGTCCGATGCGTCGCGTCCGACCCCGATCCGGACCAGGCCCTGAAGCGCCGCCTGCCGCGTGGCGTCGAACAGGTACCAGTCGCCGTCGAGATAGGCCTCGAAGACGGCGTGGAAATCGGGTGGGTCGAGCTTCCACGCATAGCCGCTGGCGAAGCGGGCCGGGATGTTGAGCGCGCGGCAGAAGGCGATGCCGAGATGGGCGAAGTCCCGGCACACGCCGGCGCGCAGCACCATCGTGTCATAGGCCGAGGTCTGGGCATCGCTCGACCCGCGCTCATAGTCCACGTGCTCGTAGATCCAGTTACAGATGGCGGTCACGCGCGCATGGCCCGGCTCCAGCTCTGCGAACTCGCGCCGGGCGAACCGGCCGAGGAGATCGGACTGGCAGAAGCGGCTCGGCAGGAGATAGGGCAGGATGTCGAGGGGCAGCTCGGCCACCGGCACCTCCCGGATGTCCTCCGGCGCCTTGTCGAGCATGTTCACCTCGACCTCGGCTTCATAGGTGACCGCGAACCGTCCCGACTCGGCGAGGACGCGGAAGAAGCGACTTCCTCCCTCGTCGTCGGAGAACCGATCGATCGGGCTTGCCGGCTCCAGCGTGAGCTTTTCCGCGACGATGCGCTGGCGGGGCAAGGCCGCCGCTTCCAGGTTGAGGATGAAGACGGTGGGCGCCTTCACATCATATTCGAGGCGTGAGTGCATGGTGAAGCGCATGGCTCTCCCCAGGGCAGCAACGTTATGCCGTGCATATGACGCCTAAGCCCGCGCTTTGTTCCCGCGTCCGGTTCCGCGGCCCGCGGATGAGGGAACACCGGTCGGCGCACCGGCGTTTGTCCCGGCACCGATAACTGAGGGAATTCGACGATGGCCGAGACCAACTCCGCCCAGGCGGTACGCGAGACGCTCGAAGCGCAGATTGCCGAGCTGAGAGACGAGATGGCGAGCTTGGGCAAGTCCATCAAGGCGCGCGCCTCGGATGTCGCCGACGATGCCGAGGACGCCTTCAACGACATGCGGTCGAAGGCTAACGGCGCCATGAAGGAAGCCGGGCGCAAGGCGCGGGTCGTGTCGGAGGCGGTGGGGGAGCATCCCGGAACAGCCGCTGCCGTGCTGCCATCGGCGGGTCTCATGGGCATCATGATCGGCTTTGCGGCTGGCTACCTCATTGCAAGCTCGAAGCGGTGAGCGAGGGCGTCCAGTTCCACGCCCTTGTCGAGCGATGTTCCAGCGATGTCCTTCAGGGACTCGCCGAGGGCTTCGCCACGGGCGGCATCTCGGCGCACCGTCCGCTCATCCCGACCAGTCTTCAAGGCGGCATCGGCGGCGAACGCCACGGACAAATTGTCCGCGGCGGCCCCATTTCTAATGTGCGCCTGCCGTACTTGGGCGCGCGCTTCGGGGTGCAGCGTTTCGTAGATCTCTTTCCGCCGCGCCGTCTGGTAGGCGGCCTCCGCCGGGCTCAGCTCGGCCCGGCATGGGCGGCAAAATTTGCCATTCTCGCGCATTGGCCGCTTGAACTGCCCCCTAAGCCCCAGCCGTTGGGCGGCTTCGGATTGAACCGGCCCTGCTGGTGCGTTCAGTTGTCGGCCTTTGGGCGGCCCCTGGCGCGCTTGATACTCTCGGCGAGCTCGGGGAACACCTCAGCGAAGGGCTTGGCGTTCTTCATGTCCTCTTCAGTGATTTCCCAAGTGTCCGGATCTTCGGCAATCTGCCGCTGAATTTCCGCCTCCTCCGCGTCGGTGAGCGGCCGTGGTGTCTTCTTCTCGGTCGTGCCTGCCCTTCTTAAGCTGCGGTCAGGGTGGGGATGTCGGATACATCCACCTCGCGCTCGGCATGCCACTGATCGTGGGCCGCCTGCATCCTGAGCCAGATGCCGGCGCCGTCCCCGAACATCTTGCCGAGCTTCACGGCGATGGTGGGCGTCACAGGCTGCTTACAGTTCAGGATGTCGTAGAGCGTCTGCCGGGAAATCCCGAGGAGCCGGGAAATCTCGGCCTTGCTCCGGCCCGTGGCGGGGATGACGACCTCGCGCAGCAGTTCGCCGGGGTGGGTGGGCTCGATGGCCGGGTGCCTGAGCGTCTTACTTGCCATGGTAATCCTCCATGTCGACGGCGACCGCGTCTTCGCCGCCCCAATCGAACGTGATCCGCCAGTTGCGAGACACCGAGACCGCGTGGCGCTCTCCGAGCTTCGGCGAAAGGACGTGGTAGCCGAGGCCAGGAATGTCCATCTGCTCCGGGGCGTCCGCAGCGTCCAGGCGGGAAAGAACAAGCTTCACCTTTGAGAGCCAATCCGGATGGATGCCGGAAGCGTCGCCCTTGGTCCAATAGCGGCTCAGCGCCTTGCTCTTGAAACTCCTGATCATGAGGAAATGTAAGGTATACCCTTACATGTGTCAATTAATGCCTGACACCCATTCTTTTTGCTGCATTGGCTCAGGAGCGTAGGTTTCAGGTGGCAGGTTTCAGGGTGGTTTCAGTGGGCAACGCGCGAGGGTAGCAGTTGGGCTAATCCAAACCCGACGATCCACCGGGTTTGGTTCTCGCGCCCCCTTGGGCGCCATGGAGGCGGGCATCTCGCCGTGCCGTGCGGCGAGTGACGATCCGTCCAGATGAGCGAGCCGTGGGCGGAAAGCCTTGTGCGGGAAGGCACCTCCGAAATTCGGAGCTGCCTCTGCATTGCAGGATGCCCCCCTGCCGCATTGGTTCCCCAATTCGGGGGAATCAAACCGTGGCGCCATAAGCAATCCGTCTTCGGCTGGCTTCCAACGAACCGTGACGAACGTTGGCGGTGGCGCGCGACAAATAAACCATTGATAAGTTTAGGTGTCGCAGGATGCCCGCGAGCCGGCGCGAACCTCGGCGGAGCGCGATGTGGTAGGCCCGGCCGGACTCGAACCGACAACCAGACCGTTATGAGCGGTCAGCTCTAACCATTGAGCTACGGGCCCGCGCTTCGCCGCAGCGCGGCGTGCCGTTCCCCTCTAGCAACTGGCGGCGGCGCGAACAACCGGAGCGTTCGGCGCGAAGCGGCCGGCCTCGCCGATACGACGCGCGTGGCGGGCCGGAAGCGGTTTTCCGTTGGGAGCGCGGTTGACGCCACGGTAACGCCCCAATGGCGCCGCGTTCGGAAGGTGGTGTCTTCGCGCCTGATCCAGGCCGCGTCGATCCGGTCGGATCACCCACCCTCACGTTTTGCGGGCGGGTGGCCGAGGAGGTCGACGGGGGTGTCCGGGATCGCGCGCCACGTCACCCGATGGAGATTCGCCCATGCCCGTCGACAGGGCCCACGGTCTGCCCGCGCGTCCGCTGCGCGTCGTCTCAGGGGCGCTCTGCGCGCTCGCACTGCTTGCCGCCGCGTCCCTTCCGGCGCACGCCGCCGCCACGCTGACGGTGATCGGCGAAGGCAGCGCCACGGCGGAGCCCGACATGGCGCTCGTCGCGACCGGCGTCGTCACCGCCGGCAAGACCGCGGGCGAGGCCGTCGCCGCCAATTCCAAGGCGGCCGCGGCCGTCATAGCCGTCATCAAGGAGGCGGGGATCGCGCCGAAGGACATCGCCACCGCGAATTTCTCGCTCTCGCCGCAATATGCCAGCGGCGCGCAGTCGGGGCCGCCACGCCTGGTCGGCTTCGAGGCGCGCAACACCGTGCGGGTGAAGGTGCGCGACCTGGCGCAGCTCGGCGCGCTGCTCGACAAGATGGTCCAGTCCGGCGCGAACCAGGCCTCCGGCCTGACCTTCCTGCTGTCCGATCCCGACAAGATGGAGGAGGCGGCCCGCGTCGACGCCGTCAAGGATGGCATGGCGCAGGCGAAGTCGCTGGCCGCGGCGGCTGGCATGCGCATCGTGCGCATCTCGAGCATCGACATGCGGGCCGACCGTTCCGGCCCGGTGATGCCGGCGCCGATGATGATGAAGGCCGAGGCCGCCCGCGCGGCGGTCCCCATCGAGGCCGGCGAGCTGGAGGTGCGCGCCCACGCCACCTTGGTGTTCGAGATCGAGCCGCAGTGAGCCGATGTCGGCGCGCCGGCCCCGCGCCGGCGCGCCGTTCGGGCCGGACCGGCACAGAAGCTGTCACTTGCGCGTCCGGCCAAAGTGGTAGAGCCATTGTCCTATTCCTCGCGCGCCTCGATTCGCGGGGGGAATCACAGGGATCTTCCACAAGGCATCTTCCACGGGGCGTCGGCCATGGGGTCGGGCATCAACGAGCGGAACGGCCGGCGCATCCAGTACGCCGCCTTACCCTACCGGGTCCGCCGGGACGGGACGGTGGAGGTGCGCCTCATCACCTCCCGCGAGACGCGGCGCTGGGTAATCCCGAAGGGCTGGCCCATGAAGGGCCTCACGCCCGCCAAGGCCGCGGCGCGCGAGACCTACGAGGAGGCCGGCCTTCTCGGCACGGTCGCGCGCGAGCCGCTCGGCCTCTACACCTACGACAAGCGCCTCGCCCACCGCACCGTGCCGTGCGACGTCATCGTCTTCCCCCTGAAGGTGAAGCGGCGCGCGCGCAACTGGCCGGAGCGCTCGCAGCGGTTCGGCTTCTGGTTTCCCATCGAGAGCGCGGCCGCCGCGGTCCAGGAGGAGGAGCTGAAGGTGCTCATCCTGGCCTTCGGCGACCTCATGGCGAAGGCGTTCGCCGAGAAGCGCAGCGCCTCCACCGCCGAGGTGGCGGACGCGGCTCCGACCGAGGCGCCGGCAGCCAAGGCGCGGCGCGGCAAGGGCAAGACATCCCAGCCCGCGCGCGCCGCGATGGCATCCGACGCCGATGCGCCGGAGCCGTCCAAGGCCGCTACCGCACCGGGCGGGAAAGGCGGGGCCGAGGGCAGCGACGGGACCGACGCCGCCGCCGCCAAGAAGGCCAAGCCGGCGAAAGGGAAGGCGGTGAAAGGCAAAGCCGCCAAGGAGAAGGTGGCCAAGGCGAAGGCCGCGAAGGAGAAGGCGGCCGAACGGGTCGAGGCGGCCGGATCGCGAGCGCAGCCAGCCAAGGCCGGCAGATCTGGAAGGGTAGCAAAGCCACTGGCGCGGCCGAGCGCGAAGTCGAGGGCGACGTCCGCGGAGGAAGAGCAGAGGCCCGGTCCGCAGGCCTCATCCAGGCGCCCGGCGAAGGCATCGGCGCGCGCCGGAGCCAAGCCCGGCGTGAAGCGTGCGGTCAAGGGAGCCGACAAGGCGGGCGCCGGCAAGATTGCCCTCGCCAAGATCGCTCTAAACAAGAGCGCCCTCGCCGCGACTTCGGAGCCCGGATCGGCCAAGGGGGCTGCGAAGGGCGCTGCGAAGGGCGCCAAGGCAGCGAAGGCTGCCCGGCCCGCGAAGGCGGCGAAGGTCGCGAAGGCGCCCAAGTCGGCTTCAAAGCCGGCTTCAAAGCCGGCTGCCATACCGGTGGCGAAGGCGGGCGCCAGAGCTGCGGCCAAGGGCGCCGAGCCCGCCGCAAAGCCCGTGAAGGCGCCGCCGGCCAAGGGGGCGAAGAAGCTCTCCACAACCGCGAGGGAGCGCGGTCCGGGCAAGGCGCCGCATCTGCTACACTAAGCGCGGGCGCGACGGCCATTCCCGGTCCTGCTCTCCAGGCGGTTCGGCTGCCTGCCGGCGGCGAGCCCGGTCAGGACGTCGCCCCGCGCATCCGTCTGGCGCGCATCCGTCTGGGATGCAACGGGCTCTGCGGCCCTCACGCCGTCGGCGGCTCCACCGCCCGGCGGTAGAGGTGCCACGTGGTGTGGCCGAGCACCGGCAGGACCACCAGCAGCCCCAGGAACAGCGGCAGCACGCCCACCACCAGCATCGCCACCACGATGATGCCGTAGAGAATCATGGGGCCGGGGCTCGCCAGCACCGCCTGCACGCTGGTGATCATGGCCGTGACCACGTCCACGTCCCGGTCCATCAGCAGCGGGAAGGAGATCACCGAGATCGAGAACAGCCCGAGCGCCAGCGCCGCGCCGATCACATGGCCCACCGCGAGGAAGCTCAGCCCGTCCGTGGTGGTGAACAGGACCTGCGCGAAGTCCTGCAGCGAGGCGAACGAGGCGAAGCCCAGGAAAAGGGCCAGCAGCAGCCGGACCTGATACATCCAGATGATGAAGGCGAAGATGGTCACGAACGCCATCCAGCCCAGTTCGCGGCTGCGCTGGGCGAGCGCGGTGCGGATGACGCCCGAGAAGGTGGGCTGGCGCCCGGCCTCGATCTCGCGGCTGACCTCGTAGAGGCCGGCGGCGACGAACGGGCCGATGAGCACCGACCCCGCGGCCAGCGGATAGGCGAGATAGGCGACGTCCAGCGCGAATACGGTGGCGAAGATCAGAAGCCCGCCCAGCGCATAGATGCCGCCGAAGAACAGGCCGATCGCCGAAGCCTTGCGGAAATCCGCGACACCGGCCTCCAGCGCCCAGGTCAGATCGGCCATCGTCACCGGCCGGACTTTCGGGAAGGCCGTGACGGCGCTCCCGTGCTGCTTCACCACATCCGCCATCTGCGGCCCTCCTGGATGCGCCCTCCCCAGGGCACGTTCGCATTTGGCCTCGGGAGCCGATGCGCTTCGCTTATGGAAGAGAGAGTGGGAGCGGCGGCGACTGTTGTAAAGCCCGTAGACTCCCCGAGCGGATCACCCGGTCAGGGCGTCGATGCGCGCGGTGGCCATGCGCATGCGCGCGGCCAGCAGGACAGCGAGATTGCGGATGATGCGGCGGGCCGCCGCCGGATGGCTTCGCGAGAACGCCTCGAAGGCGTCGGCGCCCACTTCCAGGCACAGGACCTCGGTCTCGCTCCAGACGTCGGCGCTGCGCGGCTGGTCGATCAGGGCCAGCTCGCCGAAGGCGGTTCCGGGAATCATGGTGGTGATGCGGACGCCGGTCATGGAGCGCGCGCTGACCATGCCGCGCAGCAGGAAGTAGACCTTGGGCGTCGGCTCGACAGCCGAAACGATGCGCGTCCCGGCCTCGAACGCCACGCGGGTGCCGAGCCTGGCGAAGGCGGTGACGTCGTCCTGCGACAGGCCGTCGAGCAGCGCCTGGCCGGAAAGGTCCGCCTCCCCGGCGCCGCGTGCGAAGCCGCCGTGGCGATAGACCACCTGGTCCTCCGCCCACTCCACCGCGGCGTCGTAGGTGGGGAAGGCGCGCACCTTGACGCCCGCCTGCGCCAGCTGGCGCATGCGCGGTCCCACCTGGGACAGGCCGTCGACGCCCGCCAGCACCACCGTGGTGGTGGCGGGGATCTGGCTCTCGATCATCTGCGTGAACAGCCGCATGCCCGCATCGGTGATGGTGGCGACGCGGCGCAGGTTGAGGATCAGGAAGTCGGGCAGCTGCGCCGGGTCGGCGAGGCGGCGGGTGACATAGTCCATGGTGGCGAAGGAGAGCTTGCCGGCCAGCTCCACCACCCGGATCGCGCCCGACCGGTCGTCGAGGATGCGCTGCTCGCCGGCGCGCCGTCCGGGCTTGGCGGGCACGGTGCGGAAGTCGTAGTCGGCCACGAGACAGGCGCGCACGTCGTCCTGGCGCGAGAGCATGTGCAGGTCGAACGCCTCGGACATGGCCTCGCAGGTGCGGATGCCACGCACGCTGTTGCCGTGCTGGTCGAGGCGCGGCGAGAAGGTGCCGAGGCCGAGCTGGGAGGGCAGGGCGGCGAGGATGCCGCCGCCGACCCCGCTCTTGGCCGGTACGCCCACGCGGTAGATCCATTCGCCGGCGAAGTCGTACATGCCGGAGGAGCTCATCACCGCCAGCGTGCGCGCCACCGCATAGCCTGAGAAAACCCGCTCGCCGGTGAGCGGGTTCACGCCCTGGTTGGCGAGGCTGGCGCCCATCACGGCGAGGTCGCGCGCGGTGACCAGCACCGAGCACTGGCGGAAATAGATGTCCAGCAGGCGGTCCACGTCGCCGGCGATGCCGCCATAGGTGCGCAGCAGATAGGCGATGGCGCGGTTGCGGTCGCCGGTGGTGCGCTCGGACTGGAAGACGGCCTCGTCCACGTCCAGCCGGCGTCCGGCGAGGCGGCTCAGCGTGGCGCGGATCAGCTCGAAGGTGCCATCGCCCTCGGCTGCGGCGATCAGGCCGCAGCAGGCGATGGCGCCGGTGTTCACCATGGCGTTGAAGGGGCGGTTGTCGGGCCGCAGGCGGATGGAGTTGAACGCCTCGCCGCTGGGCTCGACGCCGATGGAGGCTTCCACCTTGTCCGGCCCCAGCAGGTCGAGCGCCAGCGCGAACACGCCGGCCTTGGAGATCGACTGGATGGTGAAGGGAATGTCGGTATCGCCCGCCTCGTAGACGTAGCCGTCGATGGTGGCGACCGCGATGCCGAAATGATCCGGATCCGCCTTGCCCAATTCGGGGATGTACTGCGCCACCTCGCCGGAATGGTCGTCGGCAAAGTCGCGCTGGCAGCGCCGCAGATAGGCAAGCAGCGGCGTCTCGGCGGGTGGGGCGGGAGAGGCGGCATCCGGCTTCGGCAAGGACGGGCTCCGGCAATCGGGGGCGCGAAAGCCGAGCCTATAGCGTTTTGGCGGGCGAGGGATATATCCGCCGCCGCGGCGCCGTCAGGCGATGAGCAGTTCCCGCTCCGGCGCCCGCAGCACCCGCGGGGCGTGGCGCAGGAACGCGTCGGCGAGCGGCGAGGCGGGGTCGCGGTCGGAGGTCACGAGCCCCACCGGCTGGGTGCGCACCGGGTCCACCAGCGCGAGCACGTGGAGCCGCTCCTGGGCGCTCAGCGCCGGCACATGGCTCGCCGGCAGGATGCCGCCCCAGGGGCCGGAGCGGATCACGGTCCACACGCCCTCGAAGGAATTGACCTCGATGCGCGGCTCGCAGGCGATGCCGGCCTCGGCGAATATCTGGTCGACGATGCGCCGGTGCTGCATGTCGCGCGTCAGAAGGCACAGCGGGCGCCGCGCCGCCTCCGACCAGGTGAGATGATCGCGGCCCTCGAACCACGGCGTGCAGGTGACGAAGACGTAGCTCTCTTCATAGAGCGGCCGGGCGCGCACCCGCGCCAGCGGTTCGGCGTGCAGATAGGTGACACCGGCCTCGATCTCCATCTCATCCAGCGAGCGCTGGATCGCCGCCGAGGGCATGGACTTGACCTGCACCCTGACCTTGGGGTGGCGCTCGCAGAAGGCGTTCACCAGCGTCGGCAGGGAGGGCAGGGCGCCGGGAATGGCGCCGATGCGCAGCACCCCCGACAGGCCGCCGCCGGGGTCGGAGAGCTCCTGGCGCAGCCCCTCGAAGTCGGCGACCATGCGCTGGGCCCAGATCAGCGCCCGCTCGCCGTCCAGGGTCAGGCCCTCGTACCGGTGGCTGCGGACCACCAGCGCGCGGCCCAGCTCTTCCTCCAGCTTGCGGATGCCGGTGGACAGCGCCGGCTGGGACACGGCGCAGGCGCGCGCCGCCCGGCCGAAATGCCGCTCGCGGGCGACGGCGACGAGATATTCGAGCTGGCGGATCAGCATGGCGACCTCCTGGGTGAAGATACGTTATTTTAATTCGGGAATAACGACAAGAGGGCCTCCCGTTTGCTAGAGTGCTTCAAAAGCGGGCCTGCGGGTGGCCCGCTATTCGCGGGCACTATCCATGGCATCCTTGAGCGTGCGCATCGACCTGGGTCCCGAATTCAGAATCGGCCCCGGCAAGATCGAGCTGCTGGAGAAGATCGCGGCGTTCGGCTCGATCTCGGCGGCCGGGCGCGCCATGGACATGTCGTACCGCCGGGCCTGGGAACTGGTGGAGGAGCTCAACGGCACCTTCGAGAGCCCGGTGGTCTCCGCCCAGACCGGCGGCAAGCGCGGCGGCGGCGCGGTTCTGACCCCGTTCGGCCTGTCCCTGGTGGCCCGCTACAGGGCCATCGAGAGCGCCGCGACCCAGGCCGCAGCGGCCCATCTCGACGCCCTGCAGAGCGAACTGGCCGCCAAGCCCACCGCTGCCGAATAGCCGTTCGGATATAGCGATTTCCGCCAAGAATTGGCAGGCTGCGGGCTAATTTCCTGCCGACACCTTGACAGGTCGGGGGGTGTTCGGTGCATCGTTATGCTCATGTGAATATCACGTTGGGCTGCGCCGTGGTCTCCTCTCCGGTCCTCTCCCCGGTTCTGCTGGGCCATTTCGCCGAGCGGGCGGGAATCCTGCCCTCGCCGCGCAAGGTGCTCGACCTGTCGGACGGGGCCGGGGACCGGGCCGGCGGCGCGCGGCGCGAGCGTCTGTGGGAGCTGTCCTCCAATCTCCACTGCTCGGTCATCGGCACCTGCCTGTCCACCGCGGACCTGCGCCAGTTCTTCGTCAAGCTGAAGGACCCGCTCGCCAAGACCGCTTCCGAGCACGAGATCCACTCCCTCGCCGTAGCCGGCGCCGGTCGGCGCGATCTGCCGGGCAAGCTGCTGCACAAGCTGCTCGACAAGAAGCACGAGACCCACGTGCGCCGCTTCTCCAAGGCGTCGACCTTGGAGGAGGTGCGCGCGCTGTGGCGTGACAGCGTCGAGAAGGGCGAGGTGCCGGGCGCCTACTGGGCGACGCTGACCCATCCTGCGACCGACCAGGCGCTGGCGCGCGAGGCCTTCTGCGAGGTGCACATGCTCTCGCATCTCATGGGGCAGTCCAACCGCGCCGACATCAAGCGCCTGCGGACGCTGGAGGCTGAGCTCGGCGCCCGGGACGAGAAGATCGCCCGCCAGGAGCAGCGCCTCGCCCAGATGGCCGCCGCGCAGGCGGCGCTCGCGCGCGAGGCGGCGCAGCTCAGGGCGGACCTGCGGCACGCTTTGGAGCAGAGCCACGCGGCGCCTGTCGAGCCGGACGGCGAGGCGGGCGAGGCGCTGCGGCGCCGGCTCGGCGACGAGCAGGCGCGCTCCGCGGCCCTGGCCGAGCGGCTCGTGGCGCGGGACGCCGCGCTCGGCGAGAGCGCGCGCCGCATCGCCGTCCTGGAGCGGGAGGCGGAGGACCTGTGCCGCGAGGTGGAGGCGCTGGAGGGCGCGCTCGCCTCCGCCGCCGAGCCCGCGGCCGCGCCGGACCACCCGCTCGGGCTTTCCGGGCTGCGTTTCCTCTATGTGGGCGGCCGGCCCAAGCAGCTCGACCAGTTGCGCGCCTTTGCCGACAAGGCCGGCGGGGTTCTGCTCACCCATGACGGCGGCATGGAGGAGACGGTCACGCTCCTGCCGGGCCTGGTCAGCCAGGCCGACATCGCCTTCTTCCCGGTGGACTGCGTCAGCCACCTGGCCTCGTCCCAGGTCAAGCGCCTGTGCCGGGAGGCAGGGAAGCCTTTCATTCCGCTGCGGACATCGGGCCTCGCGAGCTTCGCCGCCGCGCTCGACGCTTTGGCCGCGCAAGGCGCGGTGGCGGCGCAATGAGCACCCCGGCCGCCCCGCGCGCCCGCGCTCCGTCCATGGGGACCGGGGCGGCGGCGGCGCCGCTGTTCGACGCGGAAAGCGACGTCGCCGCGCTGGTCTACGGTCGGGACGAGGCGCCGGACGCGATCCTGACCGCATTCGCGCGCGACCTCGGCGCGCGCGGCGTCGACGCGGTGGGCGTGGTGCAGGGCCGCAGGACCGCCCGCGGCCGGGCCTCCGGACTGATGCTGATCCCGGAAGGCCGCGAGCTCGAGGTGACGGATTGCGGCGCGCGCCACGCGCCCGACTGGCGCGACACCCTGGGCCGCATCGAGGGATCGCTGCTGGAGGCGGCGCACCGCCGCCCCGACCTCCTCATCCTCAACCGCTTCGGCGCGGCGGAGCGGGCGGGTGGTGGCCTCATCGCCGTGATCTGCGCCGCGGTGGAGCGGGACGTGCCGGTGCTGTTGCCGGTGCCCGCCGCCCATTTTCCGGACTGGCTGCGCTTCACCGAAGGCCTGTGCGTGCGGCTCGCCTGCTCGCGCGCCAGCCTGGACGCGTGGTGGAGCGGGCTGCGGCCGCCCTCGGCCCGCGCTCCCTCCCGGCGCTTCTGCGAGAGCGGGAAATAGGCGCTCAGGCCGCCTCCAGGGTGATGAGAAGGCCCACATGGTCGGAGATCCGCCGGCCCGTCCCCCCGACATTGGCCAGCGGCACCACGCTGCGGCAGCGCAGGCCGGCGCCGAACGCCAGATGGTCGATAGCCGGCGCGGAAAGCCCGGCGATCGCGCCCGCCGTCGCCACCGGGAATCGTGGCGCCAGCACTCCGTTCAGCCGCTCGGATACGGCATATGGTGCGGATCGCCGCGGGATCGCCTGGTTGAAGTCGCCGAGCAGGAGGTTCGGCGCGGTCCCGGCGGATCCGGAAAGGAGCGCTTCGAGCCCGTCCAGGTAGCGCATGTGCTCCTGCCAGGGCTTGCTGTCCCGGCGCCCGGTCGCCACCTGCGCCATGCGCCAGGGGATGCAGACGCCGATCACGTCCAGCGGGCCGAGCGGCGTCTGCGTCCGCCCGCGCACGAAACGGCCGGGCGGGAGCGTGGAACGGCCGATCCCGTCCACCCCGGTCCAGGGCGACCGGCTCCACAGCATCACCTTCCGGCGTCCCGGCTTGGACGGGCCGCCGAAATCGGCCTCGCCGGCGATCAAATGCGGGACCGGCAGAATATCGAGATTGGCCTCGGTCAGGCAGACGAGGTCCGCATCGCAGTCGGCCATGATGGCGCGGGCGGCGGTGCCGCCGGGCGTTCCGGCCCGCTGCCACTCAAGATTCCACAAAAGGACTTTCAGCGTGGCCATGATGCCCGTCCCGATCGTCGTTGCGCTCCACTTCCAACCCAGGCGCCGGCGCTGCGGCACCGCGGCCCCGCCGCAGGGGAAATCTGGACGTGGGCGGCAAAATCGCTAAGTTCCCGCGGCCCGGGGGTCGACACCCGCGGGCGCGCCAGACCGTGCCGATCGAGCCGTGCCGATCGAAACCGTGCGAAGCCGACCGCGGCTTGCCGCACGGGCGCCTCCGGTCCGCGCCGTCACCGCCGAAGGACGCCGAGCCCGTGAACCACAGCCAAACCCAGATGCCGCAGCTCTCGCTGGCCAAGGACAAGATCAAGGTCCTGCTGCTGGAGGGCGTGAACGACAGCGCCGTCGAGCTGATGAAGGCCGCGGGCTACACCAACCTCACGCGCCTTCCCAAGGCGCTCGACGGCGCGGCGCTGCGCGAGGCCATCAAGGGCGTCCACATCCTCGGCATCCGCTCGCGCACCCACATCACGGCGCCGGTGCTGGAGGCGGCCGACCGGCTGATCGCCATCGGCTGCTTCAGCGTCGGCACCAACCAGGTGGACATCGACGCCACCCGCGCCCACGGCATCCCGGTGTTCAACGCCCCGTTCTCCAACACCCGCAGCGTCGCCGAGCTGGTGATCGGCGAGATCGTCATGCTGCTGCGCCGCATCCCCGAGCGCTCGCGCGCGGCGCACGAGGGCAGGTGGGACAAGTCCGCCACCAACAGCCTGGAGGTGCGCGGCAAGACGCTCGGCATCGTCGGCTACGGCAATATCGGCTCGCAGCTCTCGAACCTCGCCGAGGCCATGGGCATGCGGGTGATCTTCCACGACCTCACCGACAAGCTGCGCCACGGCAATACCGAGCCCGTGAACAGCCTGCGCGAGCTGCTCGCCCAGTCGGACGTGGTGAGCATGCACGTGCCCGAGACCCCCGCCACCCACGGCATGATCGGGCGCGAGGAGATCGCCGCCATGAAGCCCGGCGCCTACTTCATCAACAACAGCCGCGGCACGGTGGTGGACCTCGACGCGCTGGCCGAGGCGCTGCGCGAGCGCCGGCTGCGCGGCGCGGCGGTGGACGTGTTCCCGGTGGAGCCGAGCGCCAATGGCGAGCGCTTCGTCACCCCGCTCCAGGGCCTCGACAACGTCATCCTCACGCCGCACATCGGCGGCTCCACCGAGGAGGCGCAGGAGCGCATCGGCGCCGAGGTGGCGCGCAAGCTGGTGGACTATTCGGACACCGGCTCCACCGTCGGCGCGGTGAACTTCCCCCAGGTGCAGCTGCCGGCGCGCCCGCTGGGCACGCGCTTCATCCAGGTGCAGCGCAACCTGCCGGGCATGCTGGGGCGCCTGAACGAGGTGCTGGCGCGCCACCACGTGAACATCGCCGCGCAGTACTACGAGACCGCCGCGGACATCGGCTACGTGGTGCTCGACGCCGACGCTTCCGCCGCCGACAGCCAGCGCGTGCTGGAGGACATCCGCGCGCTGGAGGGCACCATCCGCGCCCGCCTGCTCTACGAATACAAGATCTGAAGCCCGGTGGCGCCCATCGCCACCGGCATGATCCCGCCGCGTCTCGCCGAGCCCGTGCCCGGCTTGCCTCGGCTCCATTGAGGAGGTGCCGAAATGGCCGCGCTCGACATCGCCCATCTGCGCTCCTGGATCGGCCGCGAGGAGCGGGTGAGCGACCTCGTCACCGCGCGCGGCGTGCGCGAGATGCGCGCCACCCTCGACATGCCGCCGGGAGAGCCCATGCCGGGCGACGAGGCGCCGCTCGCCGCGCAATGGTGCCTCGCGCCGCCCGCCGTGCCCAATTCCGGCCTCGGGCCGGACGGCCATCCGGCGCGTGGCGGCTTCCTGCCGCCGGTGCCGCTGCCGCGCCGCATGTGGGCCGGCGGCGCGCTCGTCTTCCACGACGCGCTGCGGGTGGGCGACACCGTGGAGCGGCGCTCCACCATCGCGGACGTGGCGGTGAAGGAGGGGCGTACGGGGACCCTGTGCTTCGTCACCGTGGAGCACCGCTACGCCACCGGGCGCGGCCTTGCGGTGGAGGAGCGGCAGGACGTGGTCTATCGCGGCGCCGACGCGCCGGCCGGCGGCTCCGGTGGCGGCGGCGCGCCGCGTGCGGCCGAGCACAGCGAGGCCGTCGTGCCGACGCCGATGCTGCTGTTCCGCTACTCCGCCATCACCTTCAACGGCCACCGCATCCATTACGACCGCGATTATTGCCTCCGCGAGGAGGGCTATCCCGGCCTCATCGTCCACGGGCCGCTGCAGGCGACGCTGCTCGCGGGCTTCGCCGCCCGGCTGCTGGGCCGGCGGCCGGCGCGCTTCTCGTTCCGATCGGTGCGCCCGATCTTCGACGGGCCGCCCATGACGCTCAACGCCGCCGCGGGGGCCGATGATGGCCTGGAGCTGTGGACCGCCGACCACGAGGGCCGTCCGGCCATGCTGGCGGAGGCGGGCTGACGGGGCAGGCGAGGGCGGGCACGGTGATGGCTGGGCGGCGCCTCCGCACGCTTTCTGTTGCGTTGCAGCACCGCTTGCTCTAGCAACCGAGCCCTCTTTCCCGCCCCCGCATGATGCAAGGAGGTCCCGTGACCGCCTGCGGCCTCGATTTCGGCACCTCCAACACCACGCTCGGCTTCGTCGGCGCCGACGGCCCGCGCCTTGCGCCGCTGGAGGCGGGGGCGGACACGCTGCCGAGCGCCATCTTCTTCCCGCGCACCGGCGCCCCGCTGGTGGGGCGCGCCGCCATGGCGGCCTATGTGGGCGGCGAGCAGGGGCGGCTGATGCGGGCTCTCAAGTCGGTGCTCGGCACGGCGCTCATCGACGAGACCACGCCGGTGGGCCGCCAGCGGCTCGGCTTCAAGGCGGTGATCGCGGCATTCCTCGCCACGGTGAAGGCGCGCGGCGCCGAGGCCGCCGGCACCGCGCTCGACCAGGTGGTGCTCGGCCGGCCGGTGCATTTCGTCGACGGCGACACGGCGGGCGACGCGCGGGCCGAGCGCGTGCTGGGCGAGATCGCCCGCGACATCGGCTTTTCCGACATCTCGTTCCAGTTCGAGCCTATCGCCGCCAGCCTCGACTATGAGCGGCAGGTGGCGGGCGAGGAGCTGGCGCTGATCGCCGACATCGGCGGCGGCACCTCGGACTTCTCCATCGTGCGCATCGATCGCGGGCATCAGGACCGCGCCGACCGCGCATCCGACATCCTGGCGAACGAGGGCGTGCGCGTCGGCGGCACGGATTTCGACCGGCAGCTGTCCCTGTCCATGGTGATGCCGCTGCTCGGCCATGGCAGCGCGCTGAAGCGCCGGGGCCTTTCCATGCCGGTCGGCCTCTACCAGGACCTCGCCACCTGGTCCGCCATCAACCGCCTCTATGACGGCAAGACCGCCCGCGCCATCCGCGAGCTGGAGCGCGAGGCGGCGCAGCCCGACCTGGTCGGGCGCCTCGCGCGGGCGGTGGAGGACGAGCGCGGCCACGCTCTGGCGCTCGATGTCGAGGCGGCGAAGATCCGCGTCGCCGAGGCGGGCGCGACGCGGCTCGATCTCGCGGTGCTGGAGGCGGGCCTCTCGGTGGGCATCGCCCACGAGGACCTCGTGCGCCACACCGGCCTTCTGGCGGGCCGCATCGCCGCGCGCATCGGCGCCTGCCTCACGGCGGCGGGCCTCGAGGCCGACGCCATCGACGCGCTGTTCCTCACCGGCGGCTCGACCCGCCTCGCCCATGTGCGCGCCGCCATCTGCGCCTGCGTGCCGAAGGCGCGGGTGATCGAGGGCGATACCTTCGGCTCGGTCGGCACGGGGCTCGCCATCGAGGCGCAGCGGCGCTACGGGTGAGCGGGACCAAACCTATCGGGATCACATGATGACCAGCGGCAACGACGATTATGTCTATGACGAGGCCACCGGCGAGTGGCTGAGCCCCGGCGAGGCGGCGCAGAAGGCGGCGCCGGCCGGCGTGGAGGTGCGCGATTCGGTCGGCAACCTGCTGGCTGACGGCGACAGCGTCGCCCTCATCAAGGACCTTACCGTCAAGGGCGCCAACCAGACCCTGAAGCGCGGCACGGTCATCAAGTCGATCCGCCTCACCGGCGACGCCCAGGAGATCGACTGCCGCCATCCCGGCATCAAGGGCCTGGTGCTGCGCGCGGAATTCGTGCGCAAGGTGTGAGGCGGCAGATCGCCGGCAGGCGGTCGGCAGGCGGGGGGCAGAGCGGCATGGTGAAGCGTTTCGTCTGGATCGCCCGCTGGATCGCCTCGCTGGTCCTGGTGGCGCTGGTCACGGTGTTCGTGGTGCGGGCGGTGGATTCCCAGCGCGGCGACCCGTTGGAGCTCTGGCACACAACGGAGCCGAAGGAGCTGAGCCGGGCCGAGCTCGACCGCGCGAGCTTCGCCGACTATCTCGCCGCCGAGGACCGCCTGTTCGCCGAGGTGCGGCGCGAGGTCACGGACAGGCTGCCGCCGCGCGCCCGCGTGCCCTATGACCGCTACTATGCGGACAGCCCGATCTTCCCGGCCCGCTTCGCCCAGGACTTCAACCGCTCGTTCGTGATCGAGCCGGAAGGGCCGGCGCGGGGCGTCGCCGTGCTCCTGCACGGGCTGACCGATTCTCCCTACAGCCTCAGGCACTTGGCGCGGCGCTACGCGGCGCTGGGGTTCGTCGCCATCTCGATCCGCCTGCCGGGCCACGGCACCGTTCCCGGCGGCCTCATCGGCGTCGACCATGACGACTGGCGCGCCGCCACCCGCCTTGCGGTGCGCGAGGCGAAGCGGCGGGTGCCGGACGGGCCGTTCCACCTCGTCGGCTATTCCAACGGCGGCGCGCTGGCGCTGATGCACGCGCTCGACGCGCTGGACGACCCGGCGCTGGGACGGCCAGACAAGATCGTCCTGGTCTCGCCCATGGTGGGGGTGACGGCGTTCGCCCGCTTCGCCGGCGTCGCCGGCTGGCCCGCCATCTTCCCGGCCTTCGCCAAGGCCGCCTGGCTCTCCATCATCCCGGAGTTCAATCCCTTCAAGTACAATTCCTTCCCGGTGCACGCCGCGCGCCAGTCCTGGCTCCTGACCCAGGCGCTGTCGGAGAACATGCGCCGGCACCTGAAGGACGGGGTCCTCGCGGGACTGCCGCCGGTCCTGACGTTCCAGTCCGTCCTGGACCACACGGTGAGCACGCGGGCGGTGATCGAGCAGCTCCATCGGCGCCTGCCGGACAACCGCAGCGAGCTGGTGCTGTTCGACATCAACCGCGACACCGCCTTCGAGCAGCTCCTCACCGCCCGCGCCGACACCGCGCTCGACCGCCTGCTGCCGCCGGCGCCGCGCCCGTTCCGGGTGGCGGTGGTGGCGAACGCCGCCGCCGACACCGCGCAGGCCGAGGTGCGGGAGACGCCGGCCCATGCCACCGAGGAGGTGCGGCGCACGCTCGGCGCCGCCTATCCGCGCGACGTCTATTCGCTCTCGCACGTGGCGGTGCCGTTCCCGCTCGGCGACGGGCTCTACGGCCTCGATCCCGATCCGGCCGACGACTTCGGCATCCGCCTCGGCAACATCGCCGCGCGCGGCGAATATGGCGCCCTGGTGGTGAACATGGACATGCTGGTGCGCATGTCCTCCAACCCGTTCTTCCCCTATCTGCTGGAGCGGATCGAGGCGGGCGTCGCCGCCCCTGCGCCGCGCTGACGGCGCGGCCGGCTCAGGCGCGCGCCTTCGCCCGCAGGGCCGAGATGGTGAGGCGGGTGGAGACGATCTCCGGATCGACAGCAAGCTCGATCAGCGCCGCCCGCCCGGAGGCGCGCGCGCGGTCGAGCGCGGGGGCGAACTCCTCGGTCCGCGCCACGCGCTCGGCATGGGCGCCCATGGCGGCGGCCATGGCGGCGAAGTCCGGATTGACGAGGTCGGTGCCGATCACCCGGCCCGGATGCTCGCGCTCCTGGTGCATGCGGATGGTGCCGTAGGTGGCATTGTTGAACAGCAGCACGATGGGCCTCGCGCCGTGCTGCACGGCGGTGGCGATCTCCTGCCCGCTCATCATGAAGCCGCCGTCGCCGACGCAGCTCACCACCATCCGCTCGGGATGGAGGATCGCCGCGGCGACCCCCGCCGGCACCGAATAGCCCATGGCGCCGCTGGTGGGGCCGATCTGCCGCCCCGGCCGGCCGAAGGGCAGGAAGCGCTGCGGCCAGCCGGTATGGTTGCCGGCGTCCAGCGTGACGATGCCGTCGCGCCCGAGGCGCTCGGCCAGCGCCGCCATGCAGGCCGGCAGGTCGAGATCGCCCGGCGGATGGGTGGGGCGCAGCGTCTCCAGATAGCCCTCGCGCAAGCGCGCGCGCCAGCCGGCCCAGCGCTCCGGCGCGAACCAGCGCCGGCCGCCGAGCGCCAGCGCCATGGCCTCGGCGGTGGCGGCCACCGCGAGGTCCGGGGCGTAGACGCGGCCCAGCTCGTCCGGATCGGCATGGACATGGACCAGCACCTGACGCGGCGCGGGGCTCTCCATCACCGTATAGCCCTGGGTGGTCATCTCGCCGAGGCGGGCGCCGACAACGAGCAGCAGGTCCGCTTCCTTCACGAACCGCACCAGGGCAGGGGGGCCGGAGGTGCCGAGGTCGCCGGCGAAGCTCTCCGAGCGGTGGTCGAAGGCGTCCTGGCGGCGGAAGGAGGTGGCCACCGGCAGGCCGTTCGCCTCGGCGAAGGCGCGCATAGCGGCGGCGCCGGCGTCGCTCCAGCCGGGACCGCCGACCAGGACCAGCGGCCGCTCGGCCTTGTCGAGAAGCGCGCGCAGCTTCTCCAGCGCCGCTTCCGGCGGCGGCGCCGGCTCCACCGGACGCCAGGGGGCGGCGTCGGGGGTGTCGGCGGCCTCGGTCAGCATGTCCTCGGGCAGAGCGAGCACCACCGGGCCGGGCCGGCCGGAGGTGGCGACGCGGAACGCGCGCGCCATGTACTCGGGGATGCGGGCGGTGACGTCGATCTGCGCCGCCCACTTGGCCACCGGGCCGAACATCTGCCGGTAGTCGATCTCCTGGAACGCCTCGCGGTCCATCATGTCGCGCCCGACCTGCCCGATCAGCAGGATCATCGGTGTCGAATCCTGGAACGCGGTGTGCACGCCCACCGCCGCCTGGCAGGCGCCGGGCCCGCGCGTGACCATGGCGATGCCGGGCCGGCCGGTGAGCTTGCCGTAGGCCTCCGCCATGTTGGCGGCGCCGGCCTCATGGCGGGCATTGACCAGCCGGAAGCGGTCGCGCGCGTCGAACAGCGCGTCCAGCACCTCGAGATAGCTCTCGCCGGGCACGCAGAAGGCGGTGTCGGCGCCGTGGATCAGAAGCTGGTCGACAAGGATGCGCCCGCCGGTGCGGGCATTGGGCTTGGGCGTCATGGGCGCGATCCTGCCCGAGAAGATTTGGCCCGCGCAAGGGCGGCCGGAGCGGGGCGGGTGATTTCAACCGCCGCGTTCCGAAACGCCGTTTCGCAGCCTCTCTGCTCCCTCTACCCCAGATAGCTCTCGATCACCGCCCGGTCCCGGCGCAGCTCGCGGGCCGGCCCACTGAGCGCGACCCGGCCGCGCTGGAGCACGTGGGCCTCGTCGGCGGTGTCGAGCGCCAGCAAGGCGAGCTGCTCCACCAGCAGCACCGCGAGGCCGTCGTCGGCGAGGCCGCGCAGGGCCTTCAGGATGATCGTCACCACCTGCGGGGCGAGGCCGAGGGAGGGCTCGTCCAGCAGCAGCACCTTCGGCCGCATCATCAGCGCCCGGCTCACGGCGAGCATCTGCTGCTCGCCGCCGGAGAGGTTGCCGCCGGGGATGTGCTGGCGCTCCCTGAGGACGGGGAAGCGGGCGAACTCCCGCTCCAGCCCCTCGGCGATGGCGTCGCCATCGAGGCCGGCGACGCGGTCGGCGCCGATCACCAGATTGTCCCGCACGGTGAGGCCGGGAACGATCTGCCGGCCCTGCGGCACGTGCACGAGGCCGGCGCGCGCCAGGAGGTGGGGCTTGATGCCGGCGGTCGGCCGGCCGTCGAAGCGGATCGTCCCGGCGCTCGGGGTGACGATGTTGGACAGCGTGCGCAGCAGCGTCGTCTTGCCGGCGCCGTTGGCGCCGATCACCGTCACGAGGCGCCCCGGCTCGAGCCGCAGCGAGACGTCGTGGAGGATGCCGACCGCGCCGATGGCGACCTCGATATTCTCGACCTCGATCATGCCGCGTCCTCCGCAGCGCCGAGATAGGCGCGGATGACGTTCGGGTCCTTCTGCACCTCCGCCGGCGTGCCGCAGGCGATGCGGTTGCCGAAGTCGAGCACCGTCACCCGGTCGGCGAGCCCCATCACGAACTCCATGTTGTGCTCCACCAGCAGCACGCTGATGCCGGCGTCCCTCAGCTTCGCCACGATGCGGGCGACCTCCCGGGCCTCCTGCGGGTTCACGCCCGCCACCGGCTCGTCGAGCAGCAGGATGGAAGGCTTCTGGGCGATGGCGCGCGCCAGCTCCACCAGCTTGCGGTGGCCGTAGGACAGGTCCTTGGGCCGCATGTCCGCCAGCGCGCCGATGCCGAGGAAGGCGAGGATGGAGGCCGCCTCCGCCCGCTCGCGCGCCTCGTGGCCGGCGCCGCCGAGGAAGGCGAGCACGTCGCCGACGAGGCTGCTGCGCCGCTCCATGCCCAGCATCACGTTCTCGATCACGCTCACGCTGTGGATCAATTGGAGGTTCTGGAAGGTGCGCACCAGGCCGAGGCGGGCGCGGCGGTGGGCCGAAAGACCGGTGACGTCCGCGCCGCCGATGCGGATGCGGCCGGCGGTGGGCGCGTAGAGGCCGGCGACCACGTTGATGAAGGTGGACTTGCCGGCGCCGTTGGGGCCGATGAGGGCATGGATGGTGCCGGGCTCCACCGAGAGCGTCACGTCGCGCAGCGCCACGACGCCGGCATAGCTCTTGGTGACGCCCTCCACGTCGAGCCGTCCGGCCGCGCCCTCGCGCGCGGCGCGGCGCGGCTGGAACGCGGGCACGTCCTGCGGCGCCGCGCCCGCCGCCGCCCGCTGGCGGCCGAACAGGCCGATGGCGCCTTCGGGGAAGACCAGGAGCACGATCAGCAGGATGCCGCCATAGAGCATCAGGCCGATGTCGTGGACCGCGGCGATGGCCTCGGCGATGGCGATCAGGATCGCGGTGCCGAGCAGGGGGCCGGCCGAGCGTCCGAGCCCGCCGATGACGGTGGCGATCAGCAGCGAGATGGTGAGGCGGATGCTGAAGGCGTCGGACGAGACGAAGCCGCTCTGGTGGGCGAACAGGACGCCCGCCAGCCCCGCCAGCGCCGCGCTCGCCGCGAACACGCCGATGCGCCAGAGCGGGACGTTGAGGCCCACGGTCGCGGCGAAGGATTCGCTCTCCTTCACCGCGTTGAGCCGGCGGCCGATGGCGGAGCCGAAGACATAGTCGCTGGCGATCTGCACGATCAGCAGCAGGCCCGCGGCGAACCAGAAGAAATAGGTCGGCCCCATGCGGAAGTTGCCGAAGTCGATCTGCGGCACCCCCATCAGGCCCATGGTGCCGCCGGTGACGCTGATCCAGCGCTGGGCGACGATCTCGGCGATGAAGCCGAAGGCCAGTGTCGCCATGGCGAGATAGAGGCCGCGCGTGCGCAGCGCCACCGCGCCGACGAGGAAGCCGGCGAGAAGGCTCACGCCGAGCGCCGCCGCCATGGAGAGCGTCAGCGGCCAGCCGTAGGTGGTGGCGAGGATGGCGGAGGCGTAGGCGCCGACGGCGTAGAAGCCGCCGTGGCCGAGCGACATCTGCCCCGACAGGCCGAGCAGGATGTTGAGGCCGATCACCGCGATCGCGGTGTAGGCGAAGGTCTGGCCCACATGGACGAAGAACGGGTTCGGCGCGAGGAAGGGGAACGCGGCGATGGCGCAGGCCGCGAGGGCATAGGCCAGGAGGCGGGGAATGCGTGGCATCTCGGCCTCCTCAGCGCACGTCGGCGCGTCGCTCGCCGAACAGCCCGGAGGGGCGGACGGCGAGGAGGGCCATGACGAACAGCAGCGGGTAGAGGTCGCCGAAGGCGCTGTCCCAGTAGTTGGAGAACGCCTCGGCGACGCCGAACAGCAGGCCGCCGAGGAGGATGCCGACCGGATTGGTGAAGCCGCCGATCGCCGCCACCGCCAGCGCCTTGATGGTGAAGATGAGGCCCATGTGCGGGTGCACCGACACCAGCGGCCCGACGAGGACGCCGGAGATGCCCGCCATCAGCGCGGCGAGCACGAACACCAGCACCACGACCCCGCGCACGTCGATGCCGAACAGGGACGCCGCCTCGGGATTGAACGCGACCGCGTAGACCGCCTTGCCCCAGCGCGAGCCGAACAGGAACCAGTAGAAGGCGCCGACGATGAGGAAGGCGGCGAGGATGATCGCCGCCTCCTCGAAGAAGATGCCGACGCCGAGGATGCTGATCACGTTGTCGCGGGTCTTGGAGAACAGCGGCGGCGCGTATTGCGCCGACTTGCCGAAGCCGAGCTCGACGATGTTCTGGAGGATCAGCGCCGCGCCGGCGGTGGTGAGCACCCAGGAATAGGCGCCGGCGCGGTCGCCGAGGCGGTCGAGCGGGCGGATGGCGAACCGCTCCAGCAGATAGCCGAGCACGGCCATGAGGACCAGCACGCCGAGCACCGCGAGCGGCGCCGGCACCCCGGCGGCGAGCATGCCGATGGAGGCGAAGGCGCCCACCATGAGGAAGTCGCCCTGGCCGAAGTTCAGCCGGTGGGTGGCGAGGTGGGTGATGAACAGGCCCTTGGCCGTGAGCGTGTAGATGGCGCCCATGGCGATGCCGCTCACCAGCAGCTGGAAGAAGTTGACCAGCGTCACGGCGCGCCTCCCTGGCGGCGTACGGGCCGAAGCTTGGTTGCGGGCGAATTCATCGGCGTGTTTCCCTTGAAAGGCCTGGTTTCGGCCGGTCTTGCGCCGGCCTGGGATCGCGGCTCAGCGGCGCTCGGCTTCGGGGGCGAACAGCGGCATGCCCGCGGTGCCGCCGCTGAGGCGCATGCGGGCGCCGAGCGGCGGGGCGTCGGCCTCGTCCCGGGGCACCTCGGCGAGGCGCCCGGTGAGGCGGACGCCGCAATCGAGATCGACCACCGCGACCGCATAGGGCCCGTCGGCCTGGAAGCGGGAGGGCGGGCGCCGCACCAGGGTCCAGGAGACGAGCGCGCCGCGGCCGGGCACCGCCACCTTCTCCAGGTTCGGGCTGAAGCAGGACGGGCAGAGCTCGCGCGGGCCGGGATCGAGCCGGCCGCAGGCGGCGCAGCGCAGGATCTCCAGGTCGGGCGGGGCGGAAAGGATTGAGGTCATGGAACGGCGTGATCCTGGTGGCGGGCGCTCAGCGGCCCTTGAAGTCGGCGTCGCGCTTCTCGCGGAAGGCGGTGGTGCCCTCGACGATGTCCTCGCTCTGGCCGAGGTCGAAGAAGGAGCGGGATTCGAGCCGCAGCGCCTCGCCCATGGGCATGCCGACGGCGCGGCGCATCACCTCCTTGGCGAAGCGGTGGGAGAGCGGCGAGCGCTTCGCCAGCATCTGCGCATAGTCGAGCGTGAACCCGACCAGTTCCTCGGCCGGCACGATGCGGTTGACGAGGCCGATGCGCAGCGCGTGCTCGGCATCCACCCGCTCGCCGGAGAGGATGATCTCCATGGCGTGGCCGAGGCCGACGATCTGTGGCAGGCGGATGAGGCCGCCGTCGCAGGCGTGGAAGCCCCATTTGGCGTCCTGGAGGGCGAACTCCGCGCTGGGGGCGCAGAACCTGAGGTCGCAGGCGAGCGCCAGCTCGAAGCCGCCGGAAATGGCGAAGCCGTTCACCGCGGCGAGGATCGGCTTGTCGATCTCCACCGAGCGCGTGATGCCGCCGAAGCCCGGCCCGTTGGTGTAGCGGGTGCGGAACTCGGGCGCCGGGGTGCGGGCGAAGTTCACGGTGTAGGTCTTCAGGTCGGCGCCGGCGCAGAACGCCTTGTCGCCGGCGCCGGTGACCACCGCCACGTGGGCGCCGTCGTCGCGGTCGAAGTCGCGGAACGCCGCCACCAGGTCGTCATTGGCGGCGAAGTCGAGGGAGTTCATGACCGACGGGCGGTCGATGGTGATGAGCCAGACCTTGCCGTGGCGGTCGCAGCGGATGTCGCCCATGGATTGCTTCCGATGCTGTGGCAGCGCGCGCTCAGGCGTCGGTGGCGCGCAGGATGTTGACGGTGCAGGCGACGCCGGTGCCGCCGAGATTGTGCGTGAGCGCGATCCTCGCGCCCTTCACCTGGTTGGGGTGGGCGCCGCGCAGCTGGAGCACGCTCTCGTAGATCTGGCCGAGGCCGGTGGCGCCCACCGGGTGGCCCTTGGCGAGCAGCCCGCCGCTGGCGTTGATGGGCCGGTCGCCGTCGACCGCGGTGCGGCCCTCGGCGGCGTAGGCGGCCCCCGCGCCGCGCGGCATCAGGCCCAGGTCCTCGCTGTCGATGATCTCGGCGATGGAGAAGCAGTCGTGCAGCTCGACGCAGCTCACCTCGTCGGCGGTGATGCCCGCCTGCGCGTAGGCGGCCCGCGCGGCGGCGACCGTCGCCTCGAAGGTGCACAGGTCGGGATGGCCGGCGATGCGGGCGCTGCCGCGCGCCTGGGCCGAGGCCAGCACCTCCACCGGCGGTGGCAGGATGTCGCGCAGCCGGTCGGCGGAGACGATGAGCACCGCGGCGGCGCCGTCGCTCGCCGGGCAGCAGTCGTAGAGGCGCAGCGGATCGCAGATCAGGCGCGCGCTGCCGATCTCCTCGGCGGTGAGCTCCGCGCCCATCTGCGCCAGCGGGTTCCTGAGGCCGTTGCCCTTGTTCTTGCGCACCACGGCGGAGATGTCGTCCCGGGTCGCCCCGTGGCGCTCCTCGTAGAGCCGCCAGGCGAGCCCGAACAGGCCGGGGAAGGTGAGCCCGCTCACCCCGTCGCTGCGGAAGTCCATGGCGCAGTTGAGCGCCGAGGTGACGGCGGCGGTGTCGGCGTGGGTCATCTTCTCCGCGCCCACCGCCAGCGCCACGTCGCACAGGCCGCTGGCGACCGCGAGCGCGGCATGGCGGAAGGCGATGCCGCCGGAGGCGCAGGCGCCCTCCACCTTGGTGCAGGGGATCTGCGGCAGGCCGAGCCCGTCCGCCACCAGCCCCGCCAGCACCTCCTGGCCCAGGAGGGGGCCGGCGACGAAATTGCCCAGGTAGAGCGCGCCGATGTCGCCGCGGTCGATGCCGGACTCGCGGATGGCGGCGTCGGCGGCACGGATGGCGAGCGCCTCGATGGCGGTTCCCGGATGGCGGCCGAAGGCGGTGGAGCCGATGCCGGCGATGAAGACGGGCCTCATGAGGCGGCTCCCTTCTCTTCGGCGAGCCTGCGGCGCAGCTCGGTCTTGAGGATCTTGCCGTAATTGTTCTTCGGCAGCGCCGCCTCGAAGCGGTAGCGCTTGGGCCGCTTGAAGCGGGCGATGTTGTCGAGGCACAATTGGTCGAGCGCCGCCGCGTCGACGCTGGCGCCGGGGCGCACGGCGACGAACGCCACCACCTCCTCGCCCCAGTCGGGATGCGGCGCGCCGATGACCGAGGCCTCCAGCACGCCCTCGTGGCGCAGCAGCACCTCCTCCACCTCGCGCGGATAGATGTTGCTGCCGCCGGAGATGATGAGGTCCTTGGAGCGGTCGCGCAGGGTCAGGTAGCCGGCGGCGTCGAGGCTTCCCACGTCGCCGGTGTAGAGCCAGCCGTCGCGCAGCGCGGCCGCCGTGCCGTCGGGATTGTTCCAGTAGCCTTCCATCACGCAGTCGCTGCGGGTGATGACCTCGCCCACGTCGCCGGGCGGCAGGTCGCGGCCCTCGGCGTCCACCACCCGCACCTCCTGGCCGGTGCGGGGATAGCCGACCGAGCCCAGCACCTCGTCCGCGGCGGCGCCGCCGCCGGGCCCCACATGCAGCGCCTTCGGCAGAGCGGTGATGGTCATGGGCGTCTCGCCCTGGCCGAAGATCTGGCACAGCTTCGGGCCGATGAGGCGCAGCGCCTGCCGGAGGTCGGCCACGTACATCGGCGCGCCGCCGTAATAGATGGTCTTGAGGTTGGTGAAGTCGGCGGTGAGCGCGGCCGGGTGGTTCACGAGCCGCGTCAGCATGGTGGGCGCGGCGAACAGGCTCACCTTGCCGTAGCCGGCGATGGCGGCCAGCACGTCCTCCACGTTGAAGCCGGGCAGCACCACCTGCCGGCCGCCCTTCAGGAGGAACGGCAGGCTGTAGAGCCCGGCGCCGTGGGACACCGGCGCGCAGGTGATGTGGGTGTCGTCGGCATCCACCGCGTCGATGTCGGCATAATAGGCAAGGCTCATGGCCAGCAGGTTGCGGTGGCTGAGGATGGCGCCCTTCGGCTTGCCCGTGGTGCCGGAGGTGTAGAACAGCCAGGCGCGGTCGGTCGGGGCGGCATCGGCGCAGGCGATCGGCGCGGCGCCGGCGAGCCGGGCATAATCTTCGGTTCCGGTGGAGACGAGCGCGCGCAGCGCCGGCAGGGCGGCGGCCTCGGCCGCGAGCGGGCCGGAAAGGCCGGGCGTGGTCACGAGGGCCCCGGCTTCGGCATCGGCGGCGATGCCGGCAACCTCGCGCGGGTGCAGCTTGGCGTTGACCGGCACCGCGCAGAGCCCGGCGATCCAGCAGCCCAGAAGGCATTCGAAGAAGGCGCCGGTGTTCTCCATGTAGAGAACCACGCGGTCGCCGGGGGAAAGGCCGGCTGCCTTGAAGCCGCCGGCGAGGCGGGCGGAGCGCTCGGCGAACGCGGCATAGGTGAGGGTGCCGTCGGCGTCGGTGATCGCTGGGTTTTCCGGCAGACGCCGCGCGGTCTGCAGGATGAGCGTGGCGATGCTCATC
Source organism: Xanthobacter pseudotagetidis (assembly GCF_043194795.2). NCBI lineage: Bacteria > Pseudomonadati > Pseudomonadota > Alphaproteobacteria > Hyphomicrobiales > Xanthobacteraceae > Xanthobacter > Xanthobacter pseudotagetidis. Next base: position 1,969,552 of record NZ_CM195534.1, read on the forward strand.
GGGTCTCCCTACTAATGAGTAGTTATATTTTACTTAAAAGTCAGGCTAGCTGTTTTTGTGGTTTTGTGCAAGCATGTCTGTCCGTTTTAAATCGCGAATCCAGCGTCTCGGATCGTGCCCCTGGCCGGTCCAGGCTTCGATCGTCCCAATCAGGATGCGCCCGTTCATGAGTGAAACTTCCTCCGGTGCGGCGCGCCGCGCCCCAGCGGCCGGGCGCGCGGCCTTCGACCGCGACGAGCAGCGCCGCCGCAAGCGCGAAGCGGTGCTGCGCGTCGCCGCCTCCGCCTTCAATCGCCGCGGCTTCGCCAACACGTCGATGGACGACGTGGCCTCGGTGCTCGGCGTGTCGAAGCCGACGCTCTACCAGTACTTCAAGAGCAAGCAGGAGCTGCTCTTCGCGTGCCACCAGGTGGCGATGGACAATGGCGAGGCGGGCCTCGCACTGGCCGCCGCCCATGAGGGGACCGGCCTCGAGAAACTCATCATCTACCTGCGGCGCTACATGGAGGGCATCTTCGGCGACCTCGGCAACTGCCCGGTTCTGACCGACGTCGACTCGCTCGCCCCGGACGACCGCGAGCAGGTGGTCGCCCGCCGCAAGCGCATCAGCGCCGCCACCAAGGGGCTGATCACCCTCGGGGTGGCCGACGGCTCCATCGGCCCCTGCGATCCCAAGCTCGCCAGCCTGTTCGCCCTCGGCGTGGTGAACTGGATTCCCGCCTGGTACCGCGACACGGGGCCGAACACGCCGGAGGAGATCATGGAGAGCTTCGCCGCCCTCCTGATCTCCGGCCTTGCCGCGCCCGCGGCCACCCAGCCGCGGCCTTCGACATCCCGGCCCTCCAGGGCCGGGATGTCGAAGGCCGGGCGCGCCAAGGCGAAGCCGCAGGCCTGAGGGCCTGTTTGGAAATGCCAAGATCGGCGCCCTTCATGGCGCCGCACTTCCACACAGGCCGTCATGGCCGGGCTTGTCCCGGAAGTCGGCTGTTGCCGACTTCCGGCTCCGAGAGCGGAACCCGCAAGCATGCGGGATCCGGCCATCCGCGCCGGGCCGATTTTCCTGACTTTCAAAGGTCTTCCCTGGTCTCTGGGCGTGGATGCCCGGGACAAGCCCGGGCATGACGGGGGAAACCGGGCCGGGACCCAATCTTGCGTTTCCAAACCGGCTCTGAGGGCGCCCTCGTCCGCGCGGTCGGCCGGGCTTGCGCCCGGCCGCCTCGGCGCTACTTCGGCGCCGGCACCACCGTGTCGCCCTTCCAGACGCCGAGGAAGATGTCGCCCTGGCCCAGGCACTCGTGGTCGGTGGGGCCGAAGGGCTTCGGCGGCGTCGCGGAGACCGCCTGGATGCCGTCGATGGCCTCGATGGCGTCACGCAGCTTGGCCGGATCGGAGGCGCCGACCTTGTCCACCGCCGCGAACATGATCTGCCCGGCGTCGTAGCCGAGCGCGGCCACCACCGGCCAGCGGTAGTCCTTGCCGTACTTCTCGGTCATGCGCTTGTTGAAGGCCTGCGCCTTGGGATCGGACAGGTCCAGCGCCTGGCCCATGGCGGTGCCCTGGATCGCCTCGACGCCGACGATGTCCTTCACCTTCAGCGAGGACAGGCCCCAATTGCCGGCGAAGACCGGCTTGTAGTCGAGCCGCGGCAGCGGGCGGTAGGGCAGTTCGAAGGATTCGTGGAAGTGCAGGATCAGGTCGGCGCCGGCGTCGCGCATCTTGATCATCTGCGGCGTCAGGTCGTTGACGCCGGGCGCGGCCGCCTCCACCGCGGCGAGGGTGACGCCGCGCGCCTTGAGGCCGGCGGTGGCCTCCTGGGCGGCGAAGTTGCCATAGCCGGTGGTGGAGTGCAGCAGGCCGATCTTCTTGTAGTTCTTCACCGCCCAGTCGAGGATCGCGTCGATCTGGTACTTCTCGATCATGGAGCAGCGGAAGATGAAGCTCGGCTTCTGGTCGATGAACTTGGCGGTGATGTCGGTGGCCGCCGAGGGGCCGGCGATCAGCGGCACGCCGGCGCGCTGGAGCACCGGCGCGAACGCCATCACGTTGCCGCTGGAGACGGTGCCGATGACGCCGGCGACGCCGTCGTTCTGGATCAGGCGCTGGACCACCGAGACCGCGCGCTGCGGGTTGGCTTCGTCGTCATAGATGACCAGCTCGATGGGGGTCTTGCCGCCCTTGGCCTTGTAGTCCTCCAGCGCCAGCTTGATGCCCTGGAGGTAGCTCTCGCCGAAGTCGACGATCGCCGGCGGCCCGCTGAGCCCCTCCACCACGCCGATCTTCACCGGCGCCTGCGCCTGCGCCCCGCCCTGCGGCGCGAGCGCCGCCAGCGCCATGCCGGCGCCGGCGATGATGGCCCTCTTCCCCGATCCGCACCATGCCATGTCCCGTTCCTCCCACCATGCTCCCAAGCCTCGTCGGCGACGGCCGAAAAAACTCAAGAGTAAGTTTTATATTCGTTTTGGTAGGGGTACCGGATCGCGCCCGTCCGTGCAAGGGGGCATGCAGGGGGGGGCCGCGCAAGGGCGGGCGGGGGCGCTTGAATCCGAGATGGACGATGCCTCTCCCGCCGATGCCGGGCGTGGTGCAGGGCGCTGTGGGCCGCGGCCATGGTGGGAACGCGATCCGGTGGCGCGTCGTCGCGCTGTCGCGCGCTTCAGTCCGCCACCCGGTATCCGACGCCGGGCTCGGTCAGGATGAGCGCCGGGTTGGCGGGCTGGGCCTCGATCTTGCCCCGCAGCTGGCCGATATAGACGCGCAGATACTGGGTGTCGCTCTCGTGCGCCGGCCCCCAGACCGCCCGCAGGATCTGGCGGTGGGTCAGGACCTTCCCGGCGTGGCGCACCAGGAAGGCGAGCAGGTCGAACTCCTTCGGCGTCAGGCGGATCTCGGCGCCGTCCCGGGTGGCGCGGTGGCGCGGCAGGTCGATCGTGAGATCGCCCAGGTGCAGCACGGCCACCTCGCCCTGCGCCTGGATGCGGTGGCGCAGCGCGGTGCGCAGCCGCGCCATCAGCTCGCCGACGCCGAACGGCTTGTTGACGAAATCGTCCGCCCCGAGGTCGAGCGCCTCCACCTTCTCGGCCTCGCGGTCGCGGGCGGAGAGCACGACGATCGGCACCGACGACCAGCCGCGCAGCCGGCGGATGACCTCCTTGCCGTCCATGTCCGGCAGGCCGAGGTCGAGGACGAGGATGTCCGGCGCGCGCTGCGCCACCAGCGCCAGCGCCTCGCCGCCGGTGTCGGCGCGCAGCGCCTCGTAGCCGTTCGCGGCCAGCGCCGGCGCCATGAAGCGGTGGATGGCCGGCTCGTCGTCCACCACCAGCACGCTGATCCTGCTCACGCCTGCGCCTCCCGTGCCACGCCCCCGGCAAGCGGCAGGCGGATGGAAATGCGCGTCCCCGCGCTTTGGTCCGGCGCCGGGCTCTCGGCCGCGACCCGGCCGCCATGCGCCTCGACGATGCCGCGCGTGATCGCAAGGCCGAGGCCCGACCCGTCGCCGCCGTCCGCGGTCCGGTGCGCGGCGCGCACGAACTTCTCGAACACGTGCGGCAGCACCTCGGCGGGGATGCCGGGCCCGTCGTCGCTCACCGCGATCTCCAGCGCGCCGCCGGCCACGCGCGCCGACAGGACGATGCGCGCCTTGGCGCCGGCATAGCGCACGGCGTTGGCCACCACGTTGCCGATCGCCTGGTCCATCAGGCTCTGGTCGGCCTCCACCAGCGGCACGTCCGGCGCCGGCTCGACGACGAAGTCCTGGCCCGCCCCGCGCCGGCGCGCCGCGGCGACCGCGCGGTTCATCAGCTCGACCGGGTCGAGCCAGTCGCGGTTGAGCTCCAGCGCGCCGGACTCCAGCCGCGTCATGGAGAGCAGGTTGCGCACCATCTGGTCGAGATTCTCCGCCTCGTCGCGGATCTGGCCCAGGAGATCGGCCTTGGCCGGCTCCGGGATGGCGGGGCCGTAGTCGATCAGGCTCGTCGCCGCGCCGAGGATGGAGGAGAGCGGGGTGCGGAAATCGTGGCTGATGGAGGCGAGCAGGATGTTGCGCACCCGCTCGGTCTCCGCCGCGGTGCGCACCCTGGTGACCTCCGCCGCCAGCATCGTGCGCTCCAGCGCCGCCGCGGTCTGCTCGACGATGGTGCCGAAGACGCCCTCGCTCTCGGGGTCGGGAGGCTGCCCGCTCGGGTCGCGCTCGATGCCCACCACGCCGATGCGCCGGCCGCTGCCCGTCCCGCCCATGGGGCGGAACAGCCATGGCGCGCTCGGCAGCGTGCCGGTGCCCGCGCCGGCCGCTTCCCCATGCTCGAACGACCAGCTGGCCGCGGTCATGGACGCGGTGTCGAGCCGGTCCTCGGGCGGCCAGGCGGCGGCGATGCCGAGGCGGTCGTCCGCGCCCGGCAGCAGCAGCACGCTGGCCCGCCCGAAGACCGCGTGCAGCTCCACCGCGGCGGCCTCGGCCACCGAGCCCCCGTCCGGCAGGGACGAGAGCTTGCGCGTGAACGCGTAGTTGCGGCGGGTGACGTGCATGCGCCGGGCCGCGAGGCGCGTCTGCTCGCGCGCCCGCCCGGCCATGGCGGAGATGATGACGGCGACGATCAGGAACACCAGGAGCGCCAGCAGCTCGTGCGGTCGGGCGACCGTGAACGTGCCGACCGGGTCGATGTAGAAGAAATTGTAGGCCAGGAACGACAGCGCCGAGGCGAGGATGGCCGGCCACACGCCGTAGAGCAGCGCGGGCGCCAGCACCGCCAGCAGGTAGAGCATGGAGACATTGGGCAGCGGCACGAACCGCGTCAGCACCAGCCCCAGCGCGGTGGCGAGGCCGACGCCGGCGATCGCCGCCACATAGCCGGCCACCGGCCCGAGCGGCGGCAGGCGCGCGCGCCAGCCGGCCGCGTTCTGCGGGACCTCGGCCGTGACCACGTGGATGGCGACGCCGCCGGCGCGCTTCACCAGGGCGTCGGCGAGCGAGCGTCCGAGCCGCAGGCGCGCGGCGGCCTTGCCGATGATGATCTGGGTGACGTTCTCGAAGCGGGCGAAGCGCAGCAGCTCGCTCGCCACGTCGCTGGCCACGAGCGAGCGCACCTCGGCGCCGAGGCTCTCGGCGAGGCGCAGGCCGGCATCGAGCTTGTGCCGCGCCGGGCTCGCCATCACGTGGCCCGGCCGCTCGACGGTGACGGCGAACCAGGTGGCGCCCATGAGGTCGGCGAGGCGCTTGGCCTCGCGCACCACCCGCTCGGCCGCCATGTCGGGGCCGACGCAGACCAGCAGCCGCTCGCCCGCCGCCCATGGCCCCTCGATCGCCGCGCCCTGCATCCGCTCCACCAGGTCGCTGTCGACCTGGGCGGCGACCCGGCGCAAGGCGAGCTCGCGCAGGGCGGTCAGGTTGCTCGGCTTGAAGAAGCTGCGCACCGCCCGGGTGGCGGTATCCTCCACATAGACCTTGCCGTCGGCGAGGCGCCTCAGCAGCTCGTCGGCCGGCAGGTCGACGAGGATCACCTCGTCGGCCTTCTGCAGGGCGGCGTCCGGCACGGTCTCGCGCACCCGGACCCCGGTGATGCGCTGGATGACGTCGTTCAGGCTCTCCAGGTGCTGGATGTTGAGCGTGGTCCAGACGTCGATGCCGGCGGCGATCAGGTCCTGCACGTCCTGCCAGCGCTTGGCGTGGCGGCTGCCCTCGACGTTCGAATGGGCGTATTCGTCCACCAGCAGCAAAGCGGGACGGCGCGCCAGCGCCGCGTCGAGGTCGAATTCCGGGATCAGCCGCCCGCGATAGGGCACCATCTTGCGCGGCAGCACCTCGAGCCCGGCCATCAGGGCTTGCGTCTCCGCGCGGCCGTGGGTCTCGACGAGCCCCACCAGGACCTCCTTGCCGCTGGCGCGCGCCGCCGACAGCATGGCGAAGGTCTTCCCGACCCCGGGGGCGGCGCCGAGGAAGATCCGCAGCTTGCCGCGGGTCTCGCGCTCGGCTGCCGCGAGCAGGGCATCGGGGCTGGCGCGGGGGGCTTCCTCCACGCTCATCGCGCTCTCCGTGTCACGAGCCGGGCGAGGCCTTCGCGTCCAGCGCCAGGTTGAGGGCGAGCACGTTGACGCGGCGCTCCCCGAACACGCCCAGATCCGGCTCCTCTATGTGCGCCGTCACGAGGCTGCGTACAAGGGCGGGGTCGAGGCCTCGGGCCTGGGCGACGCGCGCCACCTGGGCGAGCGCGTTGGCCGGCGAGATGTGCGGGTCGAGGCCGCTGCCCGACGCCGTCGCCGCGTCGGCGGGGACGATGGCGGGCAGGCCGGCGGCCCTAAGCGCGTCCGCGTCGCCCTTCAGGCGCTGGGCGAGCGCGGCGCTGGTGGGGCCGAGATTGCTTCCGGACGAGGCCGCCGCGTCATAGCCGCTGCCCGCCGCCGAGGGACGCGGGTGGAAGTAGCGATCCGCGCCGAAGCTCTGGCCGATCAGCGCGGAGCCGACCACGACGTCGCCGCGGGAGACCAGGGAGCCGGCCGCCTGATGCGGGAACAGGGCCAAGGCGAGGCCGGTCGTCGCCAGCGGATAGGCGAGCCCGGTGAGGAGGGTGAAGAACAGGAGCAGCGTCACCGCCGCGCGCAGCTGGATGAACATGGATATCTCCTCTCAGGCCAGGCCCAGCGCCGCGATGGCGAGGTCGATGAGCTTGATGCCGGCGAACGGCAGCAGGAGGCCGCCGAGGCCGTAGATGGCGAGGTTGCGCGCCAGCACCGCCCCGGCCTCCCGCGCCTGGTAGGCGACGCCGCGCAGAGCCAGCGGGATGAGCGCGATGATGATCAGCGCGTTGAAGATCACCGCCGAGAGGATGGCGCTCTGCGGGGAGGCGAGCCCCATCACGTTGAGCAGGCCGAGCTCGGGGATCGCGGCGATGAACAGCGCCGGGAGGATGGCGAAGTACTTCGCCACGTCGTTGGCGACGGAGAAGGTCGTGAGCGCGCCGCGGGTCATCAGCAGCTGCTTGCCGATGCCCACGATCTCGATGAGCTTGGTCGGGTCGCTGTCGAGATCGACCATGTTGCCGGCCTCGCGGGCGGCCTGGGTGCCCGACTGCATGGCGACGCCCACGTCGGCCTGCGCCAGGGCGGGGGCGTCGTTGGTGCCGTCCCCGCACATGGCCACCAGCCGGCCGAGACGCTGCTCGGCGCGGATGTAGGCGAGCTTGTCCTGCGGCGTCGCCTCGGCGATGAAATCGTCCACGCCGGCTTCCGAGGCGATGGCGGCGGCGGTGATGGGGTTGTCGCCGGTCACCATCACCGTGCGGATGCCCATGCGGCGCAACTGGGCGAAGCGGTCCTTGATGTCCGGCTTCACCACGTCCTTCAGATGGATCACGCCGAGCAGGCGTCCGTTCTCTGCGAGGCCGAGCGGCGTGCCGCCGGAGCGGGCGATCTTCTCCACCGCGGCGTCGAAGGCGGCGACGGCCGTCTCCGCCTGCGGGTCGACCGAGAGCACGAAGCGCTTGATCGCGTCGACGGCGCCCTTGCGGATGCGCCGGCCGGCGAGGTCGACGCCCGAGAGCCGGGTGGCCGCCGAGAAGGGCACGAAGCTCGCGCCCTCCAGCGCCGCCCGCTCCGGCGTGATGGCGTGCTGCTCGCGCGCCAGCGCCAGGATCGAGCGGCCCTCCGCGGTCTCGTCGGCAAGGCTCGCCTGCACCGCGATCAGGGCCGCCTCGTGCGCGGTGATGCCGGGCACGGGGATGATCTCGCTCGCCATGCGGTTGCCGAAGGTGATGGTGCCGGTCTTGTCCAGCAGCAGCGTGTCGACGTCGCCCGCCGCCTCCACCGCGCGGCCCGACATGGCGAGCACGTTGTGGCGGATCAGCCGGTCCATGCCGGCGATGCCGATCGCCGAGAGCAGGCCGCCGATGGTGGTGGGGATGAGCGTGACCAGCAGCGCCACCAGCACCGGAACCGGCACCGCGGCGCCGGAATAGCGCCCGAGGCCCGCGAGCGAGACCACGGCGATGAGGAAGATCAGGGTCATGCCGGCGAGCAGGATCGACAGGGCGAGCTCGTTGGGCGTCTTCTGCCGTTCGGCGCCCTCCACCAGGGCGATCATGCGGTCGAGGAAGGAGGAGCCGGGGGCGGCGGTGATGCGCACCACGATCCAGTCGGAGATGACCGTGGTGCCGCCGGTGACCGCCGAACGGTCGCCGCCGCTCTCGCGGATCACCGGGGCGCTCTCGCCGGTGATCGCCGCCTCGTTGACCGAGGCGATGCCCTCGACGATCTCGCCGTCGCCCGGAATGAGGTCTCCGGCCTCGACCAGGACCAGATCGCCGATCTTGAGGTCCAGCGCCGAAACGGCGTCGTGGAGCTTGCGCGTCCCGCTCGGCCGCAGGCGCTTGGCCACCGTGTCGGTGCGCGCCTTGCGCAGGCTGTCGGCCTGCGCCCGCCCGCGTCCCTCGGCGATGGCCTCGGCGAAGGTGGCGAACAGCACCGTGAACCACAGCCAGGCCATGATCTGGCCGGTGAAGGCGAGCGGATTGCCGGCCAGGACGTCGCGCACGAACAGCACGGTGACGAGCGCCGCCACCACCTCGGTGACGAAGATCACCGGATTGCGCATCAGGGTGGCGGGATTGAGCTTGACGACCGCGTCGCGCAGCGCCCGGCCGAGGATGTCGGGCGAGGCGAAGGCGGAGCTGGAGCCGGGCTTGGCATGGGAGGACGTGGACATTCGGGAATCTCCGGTCGCGGGCGGATCAGAAGGTCTTGCCCGCCAGCATCTGCACCTGCTCGGCGATGGGGCCGAGGGCGAGCGCGGGGAAGAACTGGAGGCCGCCGAGGATGAGGATGACGCCCACCAGCAGGCCGACGAACAGCAGGCCGTGGGTCGGGAAGGTGCCGGCGGAGGGCGCCAGGCGGGTCTTGGCCGCCAGCGAGCCGGCGATGGCCATCATCGGCACGATGTAGGCGAACCGCCCGAGCAGCATCGCGATGCCGAGGGTGATGTTCCACCACGGCGTGTTGGCGGAGAGGCCGCCGAAGGCCGAGCCGTTGTTCCCCGCCGCCGACGAATAGGCGTAGAGGATCTCCGAGAGGCCGTGCGGGCCGGCATTGCCGAGGCCGGCGAGCGCGGCCGGCAGCACCGCCGCCACGGCCGAGAAGCCGAGGATGGCGGTGGGCAGGATCAGGATGGCGAGCATCGCCATCTTCACGTCCTTGGCCTCGATCTTCTTGCCGAGATATTCCGGGGTGCGGCCCACCATCAGCCCGCCGACGAAGACCGCGATCACGGCCATCACCAGGAGGCCGTAGAGGCCCGAGCCCACCCCGCCCGGCAGGATCTCGCCGAGCTGGATCAGGAACAGGGGGGCGAGCCCGCCGAGCGGCGTGAACGAGCCGTGCATGGCGTTCACGCCGCCGTCCGAAAGCCCGGTGGTCACGGCGGCGAAGAGCGCGGACGCGGACAGGCCGAACCGCACCTCCTTGCCTTCCATGTTGCCGCCCGCGGGATCGATGCCGGCGGCGGCGAGCACGGGCGTGCCCGCGGCTTCCGCCCAATAGGCGAGGGCGACGCCGGCGAGGAGGATGAGGCCGATGGCGACGAGCAGCGCGCGTGCCTGGCGGCGGTCGCCGATCATGCGGCCGAAAGCGAAGACCAGCGCCGTCGAGACCAGCAGCATCTGCCAGATCTCCAGTGCGTTGGAGAGCGGCGAGGGGTTCTCGAAGGGATGGGCGGCGTTGACGTTGAAGAAGCCGCCGCCGTTGGTGCCGAGCTGCTTGATGGCGATCTGCGAGGCCACCGGGCCCATGGCGATGGTCTGCTGCGCGCCTTCGACGGTGGTCGCCGTGACGGCGGCGACGAGCGTCTGCGGCACGCCCATCCCCACCTGGACCAGGGCGGTCACGACCGCCAGGGGCAGCAGCACGTAGAGCACGGATCGCGTCATGTCGACGAAGAAGTGCCCGACCTCCGCCGCGTTCGAGCGCGCGAAGGCGCGCGCCAGGGCAACCGCGAGCGCCAGCCCGGTGGCGGCGGAGAGGAAGTTCTGCACCGTGAGCCCGGCCATCTGGCTGAACAGGCTCATGGTGGTCTCGCCGCCATAGGACTGCCAGTTGGTGTTGGTGACGAAGCTCACCGCCGTGTTGAAGGCGAGGTCCGCCGACAGGCCGTCGAAGCCCTGCGGGTTGAGCGGAAGCAGCCCCTGGAGGCGAAGCAGGCCATACAGCAGCAGGACCCCCGCGAGGTTGAAGGCCAGCATGGCGAGGGTGTAGGCGAGCGCGCTTTGCTCGCGTGCCGGATCGATCCCGCCGACGCGGTAGATCAGGCGCTCGAGCGGATGGAGCAGCGGCGAGAGGACGGTGCGCTCGCCGGCATAGACGCGCGCCATGTAGCCGCCGAGCGGCACCGCGGCGATGAGGACGAGCGCGAGGATGATGGCTATCTGGAGCCAGCCTTGGGCGGTCATGGGAGGTCCGGCTTTCGGCAGGAGGAGGGGCGGCGTCAGAACGCGTCGGGCCGCAGGAGCGCGGCCACGAGGTAGACGGCGAGGAGAAGGGCGGCGGTGCCGCCGAGCATCAGTTCCAGCATGGCGTCACCCGCGCGCGGCGAAGCGGGCATAGGCCGCCATGGCGAGAAAGAAGCCGACGGTGACGGCGAGGCAGGCGAGGTCGAGCATGATCCAGCTCCGAAATTGGGCTGGCGCTTCATCTATGCCGGCGCGGATAAGCGTTCGATATGGATTGCGGGACACCGAGATAAAGAAGGCATAAGGAACCCGGCACGCTCATGCCGGACGGCACATGCGAAAGGTCCTACCCCGGACGGTGGGTGTCGCAGGACGCCCGACCGGACCGCCCCCATACCGTTAAGCCGGTCCGCTCCCGCGCAGCGGCCTGCCAAGGCGGCGCGCCGGTTCGGTGCCCACTGGATCCGCCGCCCGAAGGTTCCGAGCTGGTCCAGCTGGGTGGATTGTCCCACCATCCCGCCCAGATCGGACGAGCCGAGCTTGCGCGCGAACGTCTCCACGAGGTGGGCGGAAGGAATTCGATGTTTTGGCATATATAAGTAATTTTAAAATATAAAACTGCGACGTGCCGGTCGCGACGCCAACAAAAATGTCAACAAATTCAAATCGTGCCCCGGCGGCCCAGGCATTGTGCAGGATTTCGCGGGATCAGGCGGGATTGAGCGGGACCATCCGCCAGCCGCTCCACAACCCGGATGCGGAGCTTCGGCCGGCGAGCTTTGGTCTGCCTGGGTGATAAATCGCGCGGAGCAATTCCAACCACTCCGCCTGGCGCCAATGCGCCGGGTCCGGAGCGCCTATGCCTGCCGGATGATTTCGGCCCTCGGGCCCAACTGTTCCTTGGGATTCGCCAGGACCAGGCGGGCGCCGATGCGCTCGGTCGCAAGAGCGGCCACGGCGACGCTGAGCCCGCTGTGGGACGTCGGTTGCCCGCGGCCACGAAAAAAGCGCTCGGTGGCACGGGGCAACTCATCTGCCGGCATACCTGTTTGTCGTCTTCCACGCGGATCATGTCGGGGGACGCGGTCCACGGCGCGGCATTGGCAACGGTGACGTTTCCCGCGATGAGCACGCGGCTACCCGGCGCCACCTGATAGGCGCGGGACAAGGTCTGAGCCAGCCGGTGGCCATCATGCCCGGCAGCGTCCAGCCGGGAACGGGCCTGGCCCGTTCGAAGGCTCTCATTGCGATCACTGGGCGTCGCGCGGTCCAGCTCACGATGTGCTCATCGACGAGAGAGCGGACGACGATATGCCCGCTTCCCTCCGGCTCCGCGTCCCAGACGAGAGCCCGGCTCAGGATGCGCACGCCGAGCGCCTCGACCCGGTTCACCAGTTCCTCGCCGCCGCGACAATGCCCTTCGCGGGAAGTCCGCCGCGCAAAGCGTGGCTCGAAACAAACGGCAATCGCCCACCCGGTCTTATCGCAGGACGTCCAGGTCCGGCAGCCCCGCTAGGCCAGCACCAATTCGACCAAGGTGACCTGCGCTCAGATTGCCCCCGGAAACACCGTGGCGACGCCCGAAAGCCGCGCGCGCATGCCCGCCATTCGCGAGATGATAGCTCGCGTGCAACCCCTGAGGCATGTCCACAAATGTCTAATTGACATAATAAGATTAAATCTATCGATTAAATATAATAACCGCGAACCTGCTCACGCCTTCGCCGCGGGCACGCCCTTCCACTCACACGCAGTCCCTTCACTCATCACAGGTGGCCATCGAATGTTCATGGAAAAGAGTCATGTTCTCAGCGGCTTTGCGTTGAGCCTCGCTCTCGCCTGCCTGTCGCCCGCTCCGGCGACGGCGGCTCCGGAGCCGTTCCGCTTCGGCTACCTGACCGACGCATCCGGCCCCATGCAGGGGACCTTCAAGGCCACCCTCGACGGCTTCCAGCTCTATGTGGACCAGCTCAACAAGGCCGGCGGCGTGAAGGGCCGGCCGTTCGAGATCCAGGTGCGCGATATCCAAAGCGACACCCAGCGCTCGGTGAACGCGGTGCAGGAGCTTTCCGCTGCCGACGTGCTCGCCATCCTCGGCCTCGCCGTCTCCAACACCCATGCGGCGGTCTACGCCTCGGCGGAGAAGCTCGGCCTGCCGGTGGTCGCGGCCTATCCCGCCAACATCCCGCTGGCGCTGCCGCCGGCATCCCCGAACGCCTTCGCCAGCGGCCTCATATTCTCGGTCACCGGCGAGGTGGCCGGCAAGCTCGCCCGCCAGGTATCGCCGAAGGGCAAGACGCTGGTGTGCCTGGGCTTCGAATCTCCCGGCAGCATCCTCGCCTGCGAGGCGGCCACCAAGTCGGCGGCGGCCAACGGCTTCACCAAGGTGGAGAGCATCATCGTCCCGCTCACCCAGCGCGACTTCCGTGGTGTCGCCGACAAGGTTCTGGCCCTCAATCCCGACGTGGTCACCGACTGCTTCGGCCGCGGCCACGTGGTCTCGCTGCTGCCGGCGCTGGGCGCGGCCGGCTATGACGGTGTCTATCTCAACATGGAATCCGGCATCGGCATCGACGCTTTGCGCGACGCGGTGCGCGACGCCCCCGACATCAAGCTCTTCACCTACAGCCGCTACATCGTCGACGGCCAGGGCCCGGGGTCGCAGGCCGAGGCCCTGCGCACCGCCGCCAAGGCCGCTGGCGTCAAGGAGCTTCTGACCTATCACGCCGCCGGCTGGGCGCTCGGCCTCGTGGTGAGCGACGCCGCCCGAAAGTGCGCCGAGCCGTGCGACCGCGCCGCCTTCACCAAGGCGCTGGAGCAGGTGTCGGTGGACACCGGCGGCCTCTCGGGTGCGCCGATCACCTTCTCGCCCACCGACCATTACGGCGCCACCGCCTACCGGCTCTACCAGTACGACCACGCGAAGAAGACCTTCGCCGCGGTCGGCGAATGGCTGCCCGCGACCAGTTCGCCCGCCATCGCCAAGAAGTGAGAGGAGGCCCGATGCTGACGCTCTCCTTCGCGCTGTCGACGCTGGCCATCGGCGTCGTCTACGCGGTCCTCGCGCTCGCCGTCGTGTTCGTCTACCGGGCGAGCCGGGTGCTGGTGTTCTGCGTCGGCGAGATCGGCGCGGTCGCGGCCTATGTGCTGCGCGACGGTTGGGTGATCGCCGGCACCGGCGTGCAAGGGTTCCTGGTGGGTGTGGCGGCCGCCCTGGCGGTCGCCGCGCTCATCGGCGCGGCGCTCTACCTCCTGGTGGAGCGCCTCAATCCTGGCGGCGACCACTTCATCGGCACCATCCTCACTGTGGCCGCGGGGGTGGTGCTGCTGGGCCTGCTCGCCGCGGGCTGGGGCGGGGAGATCTCCCGCCTGCCGATCCGCCTCGGCTTCACCACCATCGCCGGAACGCGCGTTCCGGTCCTGACGCTGACCGTGATCGCCATCGGCGCGGTGCTGCTGACGCTGGTGCTGGCGCTGCTGCGTCACAGCGATTTCGGCATCGAGAGCCAGGCGCTCTCGAGCAACCGGGGCCTCGCTTATCTGCGCGGCATCCCCGTGAACCGGCGGCTGCTCAGCATCTGGGTGCTGGCGGCCGTGTTCAGCGCCATCGGCGGCATGCTCTCCGCCGCCTTCTCGTCGGTCTCCATCGAGGGCGCGTCCGTGGGCCTGTCGGGCATCGTCGCGGCGATCATCGGCGGCCTCACCAATCCGGCCGGCGCCGTGCTCGGCGCCTTTCTGCTGGCGCTCGCCGAGAACCTGACCACGGCCTGGTTCGACGCCCGCTACAGCCAGGTGGTGCCGATCCTGTCGCTGCTGGCGCTGCTGATCGTCCGCCCGCGCGGCATCGGCAACCGTGTCGAAAGCATCGAGAGGGTCTGAGCCATGTCCGTCGAGCCCATCTCCGTTGAACCCATCACCGCGCCCGCCTTCCCGGCCGCGCCGGCGCGCGGGATCAACCTGCGCGCGGCGGTCTGGCCGGCCTTGGCACTCGCCGGCATCGTCCTGCCGACGCTGCTCGGCGACTATGGCCTGCACCTCGCGGTCTCCGGCGGCATCCTCGCCATCGGCGGCATGTGCCTGACCGTGCTCACCGGCACCGCAGGCCTCCTCTCCCTTGGCCAGGCCGCCTTCATGGCGGTGGGCGCCTTCACCGCCGCTCTGCTCGCCACCCAGCTCGGCCTCAATTTGCTGCCGGCGGTGGTGGCGGCGGCGGCGCTGGGGCTCGCACTCGGCGGGCTGCTGGCGCTGCTCACTCTCAGGGTGTCGGGCCTCTATCTCGCCGTCGCCACCTTCGGCTTCCACTATGTGGTGGAGATCGTCGCCAGCGACATCGAGATCAAGGTGACGCGGGCCACCGGCTTCCTGCTGGATCCGCCGGTCATCCTTGGCTTCGTGGTGGACACCCAGCTGCGCTGGTGGGGCCTTGTGGTGGTGGCGCTGGCGCTGGTGTGGACCGCGCTTTCCTTTCTTCGGCGCGGCCATGTGGGGCGCGCCTGGACCTTCCTGCGCGAGGACCCCACCGCCGCCACCGTGTTCGGCATCTCCCAGGTGCGCGCGCGGGCGGCGGTGTTCACGCTCACGTCGGCCATCACCGCGGCGGCCGGCGTGCTCTCGGCCTATCATCTCGGCAACGTGCAGGCGGGCAGCTACTCCATCCACATGGCGGTGGCGTTCCTCACCATCGTCGCCTTGGGCGGGCCGGGCAGCCTGCGCGGGGCGCTCATCGCCTCCTACGTCGTGCTTCTGCTGCCGGTGGCCATCGACGGCGCGCTGCGCGCCCTCCACATCCCCGCTGCGGCCCAGGTGGCGGGCATCGAGAACGTCGTCCTCGGCACCATCCTCGCGGCAAGCTTGCTGAAGGCGCCCTCGCGCACCCTCGCATGGCTCAGGAAGGAGGGCGGGCGATGAGCGGCCTCGTTCTCGATCACCTCGCCGTCTCCTACGGCCTGCGCCCGGCGGTCCGCGGCCTGACCCTCCATGTGAAGGCGGGCGAGAGCGTCGCCCTCGTGGGCGCCAACGGCGCCGGCAAGACATCCACGCTGCTGGCGCTGGCCGGCGCGCTGAAACAGAGCGCGCGGATCTCCGGCACCCAGACGTTCGAGGACAGGGCGTTCCCCTGGGGCGACGTGCGCGCCCGCCTCGCCGCCGGCATCTCGCTGGTGCCGGAGCGGGAGAAGGTGTTCGCGCTCCTCACCGTCCGCGAGAACCTGCGCATCGGCGCCAGCCGCGCCGTGGGCGACCGGGTGCGGGTGGACGACGTGCTCTCCTGGTTCCCGCGCCTGCGCGAACGGCGGGACACTCTGGCCGGCAATCTTTCCGGCGGCGAGCAGCAGATGCTCGCGCTCGGGGTGAGCCTCATCGGCACGCCGCGCCTCATCCTGCTCGACGAGCCGACGCTCGGGCTCGCGGTGCCGGTGATCGAGGAGTTCTGCGCCAGCCTGAGGCGGCTGCGGGCCGAGCTCGGTTTGTCGGCGCTGGTGGCCGAATCCGACAGCAACTGGCTGCCCCATCTCGCCGACCGCGCGGTGGTGATCGACCGCGGCCGCCAGGTCGCCGACTTCCGGCGCCTGGAGGAGCGAGACCTCGACGCCATCCACGACGTGATGCTCGGCCTCTCCAACACCCGCGAGGTGAGCCATGCCTGAAGCCCCGCGCCTGTCCCTCGACGCCGTCAGCCTGGAATTCGGCGGCGTCTCGGTGCTGAATTCCATCACGCTCGACGTGGCGCCGGGCGAGGTGCTCGCCCTCATCGGCCCCAACGGCGCCGGCAAGTCGGCGCTGCTCAACTGCATCAGCGGCATCTACCGCCCGGCGGCGGGCAGCCGCATCGCGATCGACGGCGCGCGCATCGACCAGCTGCCGGCGCACCGCGTCATCCGCGCCGGGGTAAGGCGCACCTTCCAGGGCATGCACCTGGTGGGCGAGCTGACCGTGCTGGAGAACGTGCTGCTCGGCCTCGCGCCGCGCTTCCATCTGGGCGCCTTCGCCTCCCTGGCACTGCCGCTCCGGGCGCTGCGCGAGGAGCGGGAGAACACAAAGCGGGCCGAGGCCGTCCTGGAGCGGACCGGGCTCGGCGGCGTGGCGCGCGAGCGCTCGGCCGACCTGCCGCTCGGCGTCCTGCGGCGGGTCGACCTCGCCCGCGCTCTGGTGGGCGCGCCGGCGCTGCTGCTGCTCGACGAGCCGGCCTCGGGCCTCTCCCACGACGAGCGGCCGCTGATCGCCGAGATGATCGCGCTCGCCCGCGGCGCGCGCGCCGATCTCGCGGTGCTGTGGATCGAGCACGACCTCGACCTCGTTCTCTCCGTGGCCGAGCGGGCGGCGGTGTTGCATCACGGCGAGCTGATCCATGTGGGCGATCCGCGCCGGGAGGACGAGCGGCGGCGCATCGTCGCCGCCTACAAGGGCGGCCGGCCCGCCGCCGCCGAGGCCGCGTGACGCGCAGCAATCCGTGAACACCTGGCAGCCGGCAGGCCGGCCGCCGCCGATCCGCCCCCGCCGGGGCGAAGACAGCGAATCCGTGGAGAAGAGCCAGACATGTCCGCGCACCCGAGCGATGCGATCGCCGATTTCGCCATCGACCGCGCCCCGCACGACGCGACCTATTGGAGCCGCGAGGAGACCCTCGGCCGCGATGCCCTGCGCGCCCTCCAGGAGGAACGTTTCCGCGCCGCCATCGCCTATGGATGGGCGAAAAGCCCTTGGTATCGAAGGCTTTGGGGCGAGGCCGGGCTCAAGCCTGGCGACGTGCGCTCGCTCGACGACATCACCCGCCTGCCGTTCATCACCAAGGCGCTGATCCGCCAGAGCCAGATCGAGGCGCCGCCTTATGGCGTGATGCTCGCCGAGGGCCTCGGCCAGGCGGACATCGTGCGCATCGCCATGACCTCCGGCACCACCGGCAAGCCGGTTCTCATCCCCTTCACGCAGCGTGATTATTCGCTCTGGATGGAAGGGGTGGCGCGCTCGCTGTGGGCCGCCGGCGTGCGCCGCACCGACGTGGTCCACGCGGCGTTCGGCTTCACGCCCTTCGTCGGCCTGTTCGGCGCCCACGACGTGGCCGAGCGCTGGATCGGCGCCACCGTCATCCCCGGCGGGGCCTGGGACAGCGCCATCCGCACCGACATGATCCCGGCGCTGGGTGTCAGCGTCCTGATGGGCACGCCCACCTATCTGCTGCGTCTCGGGCGCCTGGCACGCGAGCAGGGGCACGACCTCTCGCTCTGGCCGGTGAAAAAGCTGTTCGTAACCGGGGAGGTAGGGCCTGCCTCCTCGCCTGCCACCGGGGTGCGCCTCGCCGAGCTGTGGCATGCGGAGGTGCACGAGTTCTGCGGCACGCAGGAGACCAACTATTTCGCCTGGGATTGCGGGCACGGTCATTTCCACTGGAACGAGGATCTCGTCTTTCCAGAGGTGCTCGATCCTGTGACCAAAGCTCCGGTTCCCGAGGGCGAGCCCGGCGAACTGGTGGTGACGGACCTGATGCAGCGGACCCATCCGCTGATCCGCTTTCCCACCGGCGACCTCGTCGCCGGTTTCGAGGCCGTGCAGTGCACATGCGGGCGGACGTTCCGCCACTTCAAGGGTTTCATCGGGCGGATCGACGACGTGGCGAAGATCCGCGGCGTGAGCGTGGCGCAGTCGGGCATCGAGCATGTCATCCGCAGCCACCCCGACGCCTCCGACGATTACGACGTCGAGTTCTGGTCCGACGCCGATGGCCTCGACCAGGTGCGGATCCGGGTGGAACCCCGCGTGCCGATTTCGGAAACGCAGTCGGCGGTGCTGGCACGCGCGCTGGAGGAACGCTTGCACCGCACGCTATTTGTTTCGATGCGGGTGGAGATCGTCCCCCAAGGCACGCTCCCCCAGTTCGAGCTCAAGGCAAAGCGGATCCGCGACAACCGCCGCCGAGCTACGTAAAAGCCTGATGCGTTCAGTAAATCTTGTACGCCAGCTGGGCGGCGCGGCGACCTGCTGGCCGCCAGTCTTCGTGAACGCTGCGGGACTACTCGCCGGCACAGCACCCTTGCCTGCCATTTACACAACATTCGGTTGTCATATGGGAGCTGGCCATATCGGCGGCGCCCCACTCATTGGCGGAGCCCCGAGCGATCTCCTGGCCGGCGAATTGGGCGCCCAGGCCGCTGGCGCGCTGGCACGCTTGGTCGGGGAAGCCGTCATGCCGATTGCGGCCGCGGTCGTTGAAAGCCTGTGCTTTGGTCGTAGCGGCGCCGCCGGATGAACTGGGCTGCCAGCGCGGCGCCGCGTACGCCTTGGACTTGGCTCTGGGCATAGGAGTTCGCCGCGGTGGCTGCCGCGATGCCGGCGGAGGCGGGGTGGAGGGCATCCAGCACGCGGATCACCTCTATGGGGGCCCGGTCAGAACTTCCGCGCCCCGATGTGCGAGCGGCGTCAGGAGTTAGTCGAGCTTGACGCCGAGGGCGTCGATCACCTGCTTCCATTTGACGAGGTCGGCGTCGATGAGGGCGCCGAACGCCTTGCCCTGGAGCACCTTGGGCTCATAGCCGAGGCTCGCCAGCTTCTCCTTCACCTCGGGCTCCGCGAGGGTTGCCGCGATCGCCTGAGCGAGCCGATCGTTGATCGCGGCGGGCGTCTTGGCGGGCACCAGGACGCCGTACCAGATGTCGGCGCTGTATCCCGGCACGGCGGCCTCCTGGACGGTGGGCACGTCCGGGAAGCTCGGCGAGCGCTTCTCGCTGGAGGTGCCCAGCACCCGCAGCGTGCCGTTCTTGACGTACTGGTCCACGGACGAGGCGGTGGCGAACATGAGGTCCACGTGGCCGCCCACGGTGTCGCTCACCGCGGGACCCGTGCCGCGATAGGGCACGTGGCGCAGCTTGATGCCCGCCTGCTTGGCGAACAGCTCCGTGGCCAGGTGCTGCGGCGTGCCGACGCCGGGCGTCGCGTAGGTGATGCCCTCCGGGTTGGCCTTGGCGAGGGCGACGAGCTCGGCGAGCGAGCCCGCCTTCACCTTCGGGTTGACCACGATCAGCATGGGCAGAGCCGAGATCATGGCGGTGGGCTCGAAGTCCTTGCGCACGTCGAACGGCAGGCTGGCATAGAGGCTGGGATTCATGACGAACGCGTTGTTCGCCATGAGGATGGTATAGCCATCCGGCGCCGAGCGGGCGGCGCTCGCCGTGCCCACGTTGCCGCCCGCGCCGCCGATGTTCTCCACCACGAAGGTCTGCCCGAGGCGCTCGGCGAGGCGCGGGGAGAGGATGCGCGCGAGGATGTCGTTGCCGCCGCCGGGCGGATAGGGCACCACGAACTTCACCGGATGGGCGGGATAGGCCTGCGCCGCAACCGGCGCCGGCTCTCCCGCGAGCGCGAGGCCGAACAGCGCCGCGAGCGCCGGCAGGCCAAGCCGCCATCCGGCGGCGGGACGTCCCTTGTGAGCTGTCATCGTCTCCTCCCTGAGTGCGCGCACCTTGAGGTGCTTCCGTTGGATGTCGTACCCGATCATGGCTCGCGCGCGATGCCGGCGCGCATGAGGTCCGAAATCGCCTGTTCCGCGAACCCGGCCTCGGCCAGCACGGCCCGGCTGTGCTCGCCGAGCCGCGGCAGATGGGGGACCGGCCCGCGGATGCCGAACGGCGAGGCGGGAAGGTGGTAGGTCTGCCCGTCCGCGCCGCCGACGGTGCCGAAGGCGCCCATGTGGCGGGCCTGGGGATGGACGGCGAGGTCGTCAAAGCTCGCCACCGGGCTGCACAGAATGTCCGCCCGCTCGAGCTCGAGGACCCAGGCGGCGGTCGAGCGGCGGACGAAGGCGGCATTGAGCTCGCGCTGCATCTCCGCGCGATGGGCGAGGCGCGCCGGCGACGTGGCGAAGCGCGCATCCTCGGCGAGCTCGGGCCGGCCGAGGATGGCGCAGAGCCGGGACCAGCGATCTCCCAGATAGGCCGCGACCATGATCCAGCCGTCCTCGGTGCGGAACGCCTCGTTGGGCGCGGAATAGGGCGCCGCGCTGCCGATGCGCTCGGGCGGCCGGCCCTCGGCGAAATACTGCGTGAGCGCAGACTGCTGCAGCGCCAGCGCCGAGCCGAAGAGGCTGACGTCCAGATGGGCGCCGAGGTCCGTGCGCTGCCGGCGCAGGATCGCGCCGAGGACGGCGATGGTGGCGATGAAGCCGGTGGTCACGTCGACGATGGGCGCCTGCACCTTGGAAGGCGCGTCGTCCGGTCCGCCGATCAGGCTCATGAGGCCGCTCGCGGCCTGGACGATGCCGTCCACGCCCGCATGCGCGGCGAAGGGCCCGGTCTGGCCGAAGCCGGAGACCGAGCAATAGACGAGCCCCGGCCGCTCCGCCGCCAGCGCGCCGTAGCCGAGACCGAGGCGCGCCATGACACCGGGGCGGAAGCTCTCCACCACAACGTCGGCGCGCAGCGCGAGACGGCGCGCGGCGCACCGCCCCTCCTCGGCCTTGAGGTCGAGGCACAGGCTGCGCTTGCCGCGGTTGAAGGCGACGAAGATCGCGGCCTCACTGCCGTACCACGGCGGAGCGAGCGCGCGGCCCACGTCGCCGCCGGGCGGCTCGACCTTCACCACGTCGGCGCCGAGGTCGGCGAGATACATGCTGCAGGTCGGCCCCGCGCCGATCTGGCTGAAGTCGAGCACCCTCAGTCCGTCGAGCGCGCCGGCGAGCCCGGAGACGGCATCGGCGTCGCCCATGGCGGTCGGGGTGGCGAGGGTCGCGCCCATCATGCCGGCTCGAACCAGAAGTCGAGCATGTCGCCCACCCGGTCGGCGGCGAAACGGGTGACGACCCGCGTGCCGACGGCGAGACGGGCAGCCGCCTCCTCGGGCTTCGAGAGGTCGACGGAGCGGAAATAGCCGCCGATGGCGGTGTCGGCCCCGTCGAGGGTCACGTAGCCGAAGGCATAGGGCGGGTCCGGCAGCTTGTCGAAGGCCTCATAGACGATGGTGAAGGCCTCGATGCGGCCGCCGGGGCCGACCTCGACCCATTCCTCGGTTGCCTCCAAAGTCTGGTCCGAGAAGGCGCGCGGGGGCACCAGGACGCGCTTCGACTTGGCGCAGCGCCGGCCATAGAGCCGTGCATTGTCCCTGAGCTCGACGAAGAAGTGGCTCGCCGTCTCGCCCAGAGCATGGCGATAGGTGATGTTCCACTGTTCCGTCCGCGTCATCAGTTCCATGGGATCGTTTCCTCTCAGGCTTCCACGACCGCGGTCGCGAAGAATTGGTGGTCGCCGCCATTGCCGCTGGCGATCGCGATCTTGGCGCCCTTCACCTGGTGCGCCCCGGCGCGGCCCCAGACCTGGAGCGCGGCCTCGGCGAGCCGCACCATGGCGGTGACGGCGATGGCATTGGTGCACAGCGTGCCGCCGGACGGGTTGACCGGGATTCGGCCGCTTATGTCGAACTGCCCCTCCCGCAGCATCGCCGGGGCGCCGCCGAGGGGCGCGAGGCCCGCCGCCTCGATGGCGTGGAACTCGGTGTTGGTGAAGGGCGCGTAGAGCTCGGCGGCGTCCACCTGTCGCGCCGGATCGGTGATGCCGGCCATGCGGAAGGCCCGCGCGAAGGAACGCGAGAGCGCGAAGGCGTCGGCATGGTCCGCCGCCACGTCCGGCCCCATCCGGTCGCCGAGATAGTAGGTCTCCGAACAGTGGCCGATGCCGGTGATCCAGACGGCATCCAGCCGGTTGCGGCGGATGTAGTCCTCGGAGGCGAGCACCAGCGCGCACCCGCCGCTCGACTGCGGGCAGCAGTCGAAGAGCTTGATGGGCCAGGAGATCATGCGCGAGGCCATGACCTCGTCCACGCTCACCGGCTTGCGCAGGTGGGCGTTCGGATTGAGAGCGGCATGGGCGCGGTTCTTCACCGCGACGCGCGCCATGTCCTCCTGCGTCATGCCGTACTTGGCGTCGTAGCGCACGCCCGACATGGCGAGCATGGTGATGGTGCCGAGCGGCAGAGGGCGCTCGTAGACGGGGTCCCAGATCTTGTTGAGCACGGTTTGGGAATCGCCGCACTCGCCCACCTTGTCGGCGCCGGCGGTCAAGACCACGTCATGGGCGCCGGATGCGATGTGATAGTAGGCCGCCTGGACGCTCGAAAGGCCGGTGGAGCCGCCCGTATTGACGCGAAGGAACGGCTTCTCCCGCCCGCCCGCGGCGTCGATGCCGAGGCGCTCCGCATTGCCGATGCCCAGCATGGCGTCGGGTGAAAGCGAGTAGACCACCGCCTCGATGTCGTCGAAGCCCAAGGCGGCGTCGGTGAGCGCGAGGGACACCGCCTCGCGCACCAGCTCGCCGTAATTGGCGTCGTTCCGCCGGGCCTGAAAGCGCGACTGGCCGATGCCGATGATGCCGACCCGCGTGCTCATGCCCGGCCCTCCGCAGGTCGCGCGAATACCGCGACCGTGTTGTACTGCATGGCGGGACCGCTGGCGGCGGCGGCGAACGCGGTCCGTGCGCCCGCGACCTGGTGCGATCCGGCACGCCCGCGAACCTGGTTCGCAGCCTCGGCGATGCGGGTCAGGCCGGCGCAGAAGATGGGGTTGTGCGCCGCGAGCCCGCCCGAAAGGTTGATGGGCAGGCGCCCGCGTTGGCTGAACTCCCCGGCGCCGAGCGCCGCCGCCCAGGCGTCGGGCTCGGCAAGACCCAGCGCGCCGTAGGCGATCAACTCCTGGTGCGGGGTGCCGTCGGTGATCTCGCCGAGATCGCAGGATGCCGGCGACATCCCGGCGTGAGCGAACGCCTGCCGTGCCGCGGTCTCGAGGGAGGGGACGCGGGCGAGATCGCGATCCCCGAGCAAGGACGCCTCAGCGCCCCAGCCGAGCCCCTTCAGGAGCGCGCAGGGAGCGGACGATCCGGCGAAGGCGGAATCGGTGAGCAGGAGGCCGACCACGCCGACGCCGGGTGCCGCCGTCATGCCGGCGCGGATGGGCCAGCGCAGCATCTGCCCGTCGGCGGCATTGTCGTCGCGCAGGATGCCGGCGGCGCGGCCGTGGGCGCGATTCTTGTCGGCGACGGCGAGCGCCGCCTGACGCGCGAGCGGGTGCCTCGCCTCCAGGCGTCCGGCCTGGAGGGCGTCCGCGGTGAGCGGATCGAGCGGCAGGGCGCGCTCGTAGCAGGGGTCGGTGCCGAGGCGCAGCGCGTCGCGCACCGAGGTCGCCTCGATCGGACTCCAGGCCATGACCAGTTGGGTGCGGAACAGGCCGGAGCGGATGCGCAGCGCGCCGAGCACGAAGGCATGCTCGCCCGCGGATGGGGTGGCGAGGATGTCGCGGTCGACGCCTCCGACCGAGCCCGACGCGGCCATGATGGCGATGGCGCGCCCGTCGAGCTGGTCGTTGGCCGCGACGACGATGCCGTCGAGGTCGTCGAAACCCAGCCCGGCATCCGCGAGGGTTGCCGCGGCCACCTCGTGAAGTATCTCCTCGAGGCTCGCTTGTTCTGTGCGGGACGACCGATAGATCGAGCATCCGACCACGGCCACTGCCGGTCTCTCGCCCATTATTCCTCCTGACGACTTTCGTTTTTCTTCGGCAGAACGCCGCCGTTTCGATCGCCGCCACGCTAGGCCGGCAGCACGGATCGGCTCAAACGCGTTTTTTCGATGCGCGCGGATCGATTTTTTCGTTTGGCCAGCGCGCCCCTGCGGCGGCTATGGAAGGCCCGGCTCGCGGAGGAGGCGGACATGGATCGGGAAAATGCGAAGGCGGCCCGGCTGCCGGGGATCGTGATCAGCGAGCCCGCCGAAGGGGTGATGCTGATCCGCATCGACCGCCCCCACCGGCTGAATGCGCTGGCGCCGCAGACCTTCCTCGCTTTGCGCGCCGCGTTCGCCGGGTTCCGCGATCATCCCGGCGCCCGCGTCGCGGTGGTCACCGGCACGGGGGATCGCGGCTTCTGCACCGGCGCCGACCTCAAGGAGACGCTGCCGCCGCAGACCCCCTTCGCGGCCAGCGTGTTCGCGGGCGACGAGGCCGGCATCCTCGACGGCAACTACATTCGCGGGCTCGACCTCGACCGGCTGCAGATCGGCAAGCCGGTGATCGCCGCCATCAACGGGCACGCCCTCGGCGGCGGGCTGGAACTGGCGCTCGCCTGCGACATCCGCATGGCCGCGCCCAACGCCACCTTCGGCCTCCCGGAAGTGCGCTCGGGCAGCATCCCGGCCGTGGGCGGCATCCAGCGGCTGATGCGCACCATGGCCCATTCCGCTGCCATGACGATGATTCTCACCGGAGAGGCCATCGACGCCAAGGCGGCGCTCGCCGCGGGGCTCGTCTCCCAGGTCGTTCCCCTGGAGGAACTGCTCCCCCAGGCCCTGGCCCTCGCCGGACGGATCGCCGCCAATGCGCCGCTCGCGGTGAAGGCGGCGCGCATGCTGGCGCGCGACGGCCTGGACATGCCGATTCCCCAGGCGATGCAGCTGGAACAGTTCGTCTGGGGCACGCTGCGCGAGACCCATGACCGCGTGGAGGGCCGGCGGGCGTTTGCCGAGAAGCGGGCGCCGCGCTTCACCGGCCGCTGAGGCGGGTCCTGCCCGTGGCGCCGGCCTTGCGCCGGGCCGGGCGCGGCCGTTGAATGCGGGACTATGAACTTCCGCCAGCTCGAAACCTTCTACTGGATCGCCCAGCTCGGCCAGTTCGGCGCTGCGGCAGCGCGGCTGAACGCGACGCAGTCCACGATCTCGACGCGCATCCAGGAGCTGGAGACTTCGCTCGGCGCCACCGTATTCGACCGCTCCGGCCGCACGGTGCAGCTCACCGATGTCGGGCGCGCGCTGCTCCCCTATGCGGAAGAGGCGCTGTCCCTTGCCCGGCGCATCCAGGAGAACATCGTCGGCCACACGCCCGTCGCCGGCCTCGTTCGCATCGGCGTCGGCGAGATCGTCGCCTTGAGCTGGTTCCCGCAGATGCTGTCGGCGTTGAGCGCGCGCCACCCCGCTCTGGAGGTGGAGGTGGTTGTGGACCTGTCCGTGAATCTCATTCGCATGCTGCGCGCCGGCCAGCTGGACATGGGCTTCGTGGTCGGACCGGTCGAGGCGCACGACATCTCCTGCCTGCCGCTCGGATCGGCGCGCATGCACTGGTATGCGAGCGCCGCTCTCGGATTGGGCGGCCGGTTCGTGGACTTCGCGGAGCTGGACGCGATTCCCATCCTCACCCTCTCGCGCGAATCCCACATGCATCGGCACGTGTCGGAGTGGCTTCTTGGCCATGGGCAGGGTCCGCGCCGCCGCCGCTTGTTCGGCTGCAACAGTTTGACCACGTTGGCTGCACTGGCGCGCTCAGGAATCGGCGTAGCGGTCCTGCCGGACATCCTCGTCACACGGGAGGTGAAGGGTGGTGAACTTGAGATTCTGAAACTGCCGCTGCCCATTGACCGCTACGACTTCCTGATCGTCTCACCCTATGGGCGCTCGGACCCTGCGGTACGGGCCATCAGCGAGATCAGCATTGCGCTCTCAAGGGAGATCGGCGGGTGTTCGTCGAGTGGCTGGAGCTATCGCGAGCGAGACGCGGCTGGGGCCACCCCATAGTTCAAGCCAGAATTCCGACAGGCTCAGGCCGGGGGAAGAGGATCGCCATCAGCTGAAGTGCTGCCCGGGTAGTGGGCCGGCCGTCGAAGCCCTGGATTGCACGGAGGAGGGCGCCCAGCTCTTTCGGGGTGGTGATGGCGGCGCGGTGAACCACTGTGGGCGAGGTCAACGCGCCTTTCAGGGCATAGGTCGGATCGTTCCCGGCGCGCGTGGTCGCGATCGCATAGCGGAACACGCCGCCAACGGTCGCGCGCAGGCGCTTCGCGGTCTCGTGGTTTCCCCGCTCATCCACGGCCTTCAAGACCTTGGGGACTTCTGCTGCAGTGATGCCGCTGATGGGGCGATTTTCCAGATCTTGGCGCGCAATGCCAAGAAGCCAGGTAACTTTCGAGATGGTACGCCCCGCCTTGCGCTCCCGCTCCATCTTGGCGATGAGCTCGTCGGCGATTGCCCCGAAGGTGTTCGCGGTTGCCACTTTGCGAGCGGCCTTGTCCGCCTTTGCCTTTTCGCTCGGGTCTGTTCCGGTGGCCAGAGTGGCCTTAGCGGCGTCGCGCGCCTTGCGGGCATCTGCCAGTCCCACCTCGGGGTGGGACCCGAGCGCGAGCTGCTTCTGCTTGCCGTCGAACCGATAGGCGAGACGCCAGAGCTTCCCACCGGCCGGCGTGCGAGCAGTTGAAGGCCGCCGCCGTCGGAGAGCTTTACAGGCTTGGGCTGCGGCTTCGTCGTGCGAACCGCAATGTCGGACAAAGGCATCGTGTTGGCATCCCAACCTGTTGGCGTGCGACGATGCCAACAATCAGGCCAACAAAAGCGATCGATGCCACCCGATGTCCTCCGCCGCCCACAGACGGAGGTTGTCGACGATCTGTTGATTTTTCAGGATCAGTCGACGCTGGCGGACGTCGGCCGACGGTGAAATGGTGCGGAAGGGAAACGAACTAATACAATAAGTCGATGTGAAATATAGTTAAATTTAATTGTGGAAAACGTTCGCGCCTACATCTGTGCCTACGCGCGAAGTTGCAGAAGAGGTTCGAATCCTCTTCTGTCTGATATTGTCTAGATACATCCAGAGTGTTCGCGCGCGCAAGGCCGATCTTTCGAGGCGCGTTTTTGGCCTATTCGCCGCCGGCCTTCTCAGCGGCCTGCTTCTCGTTCTGGAGGCGCAGGATCACCTCCACCTGCAGGACGGCGATCGCCAGCTCGTAGTCGCCCAGATTGTTCACCGCCGACACCATCCGGTCGATCAGCTGTGACCGTTCCGTCGGCTCGGCAAGATCATCAGGGTCGCGCTTCACGCCGAGCAGCGCGTCGGGCGTGGTGCCCAGCGCCTTCGATATCTTCACCAGCGTCGCCAAGTCCGGCTCCCTCGCCCCGCTCACATAGTGGAAATAGCGGCGCTCGTTCAGACCGGCCCGACGGGCGGCTTCGGCGTTGGAGAGATTGAGCGCCGCGGCACGGGCTCGAAGATTGGCTGCAAACAGGTCCATGTGAACAAAATGTTCATGGCACCCCTTGTGCCGTCTACGAACAAAATGTATCTTAATAGTTGTCCATTATGTGCGCAATCGCAACCATGAAACGCAATTCACTTTTCCAGAATGCGGCCTTCGCTCTCGGCGTGCTGATTGCTCTTTCTCCCGTTTCCGCCATCGCCCAGCGCGGCGTCGAGTTCGGCTACAAGGACCGCATCTTCGAGCAGAAGTACGTGCTGCCGACCGACTTCAGCGCCCTCGATGCGCGCGGCGTCTGGGGGATGGCCGCCCTGCTCGCGAGCGGCGGTGTCAAGCTGATCGATGACCGGCTGATCGAGGCCGCAGGTGGAGCATGCGCCTATGGCCTGCTCCTCGCGCCGCCTGAGGCAGGGACGCCGGCCCAGGTCGCCATCGATAGAATGCCGAAGGTCAAGATTGCCGATGATCCCAACGTGCTCTCGAGGACGCCGGCCTCGCCGGCGGAACGATGCCTCGTGCAGCTCATCCTGTTTCGGGACGCCATGGAGGACAGCCTCTCCATGGACCAGCAGCTCGACAGGCTGGCCCGTCATATGCGCCGGCAGTACGCCGCCGAGTGGCTTTTCCCGTCGGAGATCGCCGACCCGATGGTGAGGAAGGGCACAATCCGCTTCAAGCGGCTCACCGAACGGGTCCAGCGCCTGGACGAGCGCGGGATCGCCGTGCCGAGCGATCTGGGGGTGAGCGCCAAGCCGATTGGATGGCGGGATGGCATTCAGGCCCTGAAGGACGATGCGGCCTACGCCAAGGTGGATGCCGCCTTGACCACCGTAGAGGACGAGGCGGCGCGGGCCCTGCTTGAACAGCAGGAGCGCAAGAAGGCCGAGGAGCAGCGCGCCGAGGAGGAGAAGCGGGCCCAGGAGGAGAGGCGTCGCGCGGAGGAAGAGGCGAGACAGGCCGAACGCAGGCAGAGGGAAGAGGAGGAACGGCAGGCCGCGTTGCGCCGGGAGGAGGAGAGCCGCGCAAGACGCCTGCCGCCAGTGCCGGCTCCGCAAGCCATGCCTCAAGTGGGATATCCGTCTGCTTCGGCGAGGACCCCTGCCAACGACACCCCACGGCAAGAGGCGGCACGACAGGCGCAGATCCGGCAGCTGGAGAGCCGGCGGGCCGAGGTCGATCGCACCATCAGCCGGCTTCAGGGCCAGATGGCGAGCCGGCAGGGTGCCTTTCTTCGCAACCCTCTCAACCCGCAGGCCGCCCTCTCGGGGATCGCCGGCATCAGCCAGGTCCAGGCCGAACTCGATCAAGCCAAGGCCGAACGCCTGGAGGTCGACCGCGCGCTGACCCGCCTGAGGAAGGCACGGCCCGTGGTCGCGGCGAATGTGCCTGTGCCGGTCCCGGCAACCATGGGGACGGACTGCCGGGAAGGTGCCGCCTGTCCCGTCATCTCCGCCACCTTGTTCTGCCGCACGCCGCAGCAGATGACGGTGGTTCTCTCCCAAAGGCCGGGACCAGGCCGCCGGCAGGTCCGCGACGCCTTCATCGCCGCCGGCGACTGCCGCCAATTGGCCCAGGGCGAGACGGTCACATGGGCCGCGCCCGTCGCCATCGTCACGCCGCAGGGGGAAGGCCCGGCCGAGCTCGTGCCGGTCACGCTCTCCGATGGATCAACGGGCGTCCTGCTCAAGGACGGCATCCTGCCGCGCGCCGCTTCCCGTTGAGATCCATTTATTTCCACACGCTGGGGGATCACATGAAGGTCGTTCTGAAAAATCCGCGTACGGGTGAGCTGAGGCAGGTGAAGGTCGGCTGGAGCTGGGTGCTGTTCCTGTTCTCCTCCTTCCTCGGCATCCCGCTGTTCCTGCGCCGGCTCTTTCTGCTGGGCGCGCTGATGGTGGCGGTGAACATCGTCAGCTCGGTTCTCTCGAACACCGCCACCGAGGAGAACCCCATGGGCGCGCTCATCGGCATCGGCGTCCAGGCTGCGTTCCTCGCCTATCTTGGCATGAAGGGGAACGAGCTGACGGCGAAGAACCTGCTCGACCGCGGCTGGGTGTTCGCCAAGCCCGAGAGCCTCGAGGCCCAGTATGCCGCCTCGCGCTGGGGGATCGAGCTGCCGGCGGCTCCCGCGAGCCAGTAGCCGGCCGGGGCCTGAGGGCGACCCCGTTGACACTGCCGTCATGGCCAGGCCGAGCGCCGCGCCATGGCGGCGCCCATCGTTTCAGAAGGCCGCCAGAGGCCGAAACATGAAAATCGCTGCCGTTGCCGCTCTCGCGATCTTTCTGGCCGCCAGCGGCCTTTCCGCGCAGGCGCAGCAGATGCCGGCCGAGCTCGTCGGCGTATGGGCGCCGGATGGGGTTTCCTGCGATCTGCCCGACGATGATGTCGACGGCGAGTTTCCCTATCTGATCGTGGCGACCAACGGCTATGCCGGGCATGAAGCCACCTGTCGTCTCGCCTCGGCCGGTCCGCCGATCCGGCCAAGCGAGCCAATCCGCGTATCGGCTGAAATTCCGCTGCGAGGGGGAAGACCTCAGGCAGTGTTCGCCTTCATCTGAAATCAGACGATCCCTCCTACGAGGTAGATCGCGACTTTGCAACGTACGGCGGCAAGCCAAAGACAGCCATCCCGTTCTCTTGCGTGAGAGATCTTCACCGCAGGGCCGAGACGTACCTTCCGGCAACGCCGGATATGGCGCGGCTCGGGGAGCGAAGCGAGTAGAGCCCGGCCGGCGGAGCCGGTGTGCTATTGACGCTTCTTTCCACTTGATCGCGTATTGCGCGCTAATTTTTCATCCGACGCCAGCGCTTTGATGGTTCGAAACCGTCTGGCAAAATTGTGCACGTCGTACTGACCAAGTTTCAATACAGCGTCTGCTTGCGCCGGTGTCGCTTCGATTACGCGAGCGTTGAGCTCCTTGTCTAAGACAGCAACAGCGAATGACTGAGTGAATTGTTCTTCTTCGTTTGCTTTGTCGCCGTATCGTTTCCCTTCCTGATAGCGTTGGAGTTTGACCAGAACGATAAGGTCACGATCAAGATCGGTCAGAACCTTTGATAGGAACGCGCGGTCGCAATAGAGTGCATGTCCGGTATGCCTGTATTCGCTTTCGCCATCGCCTTGCCAGCCGCCCCACGCATTGTATCGAAACGCTGTCGAACCGTTCTTTTCTTGCCATGCATGCGACCAAGGCTCGACCGCAGCGAGTTGGAAGCGTGCGATGACGGATGCCGTGGGCCGATAAATGGAAAGCGCCGACGGAGCACCAAACGGATCGCGTTCATCCAAATTCTCCGACCGTTGGAGATGCGTAATCCACGGCTCACAAGGCTGCATCTCATCGCGACCGAAACGCGGATGTTCCTCGTTATGCGGCTCATGAAAGGGCAGCCACATATGAAACCTGGGTGATGTTGCAACGGCGAGCGCCGTCAACTCCGCTTGCCTAGGATCGACTAGGCTGGACATGACACTGCAATCCACGCGATCCGGCGAGTTCCACCATGCTTGAACGGCAATGCCCTCCGGCAACTGTCGCCCTATGCCGGCAAGCGACAGCAGGAATGTCTTGTCGGCAATTGGCAGATTTTGCTCCGCTTCATCGCCCACACCCGTTGTAAGATCATTCAACGCAACCAGGGGGTAGCGCCCGGTGCCATCGGATATCCAGTAACCGTCGTTGCGCGTGATGCGGTACTCTGACAGCCAATCCTGCCAGGGGTCGTCATAGTAGCTCTCATCCGTAATGGGACGCTCTAAAAGCAGGCGCCCTCCAACGAGCGCCAGCGCATGCCAGGCAAGGTAAGCGCCGTGCGATTGGTACGCTTCCTCAGATGGCCGATAATAGCCGCGCTGACTGTATGGGTGATGCCTGCCAGAAAAGTCGTTCATCGACGTAACGCTGGGCGCCCATGCCCTAATCCATTCACGGCTAAGGTCGTTGATGCGCCACTTCGGAAGCCCGAACACTCTGGCCAAATTGCAGATCTTGTCCTTTTCGAAGTCGTAGTCGAAAGCGAAGCGCGGCTTAGGCTCCGGAAAATCTATCGGTCGCTCCCGCGGGAAATCCCGGACGGTGTTGTTGCGCGTCCTGGCAAGGGGAAACGGCGAAACGTTCACCTTGCCGATACGTGCCTGAAGTTTCTTCGCGTTCGCATCACGTCGGCCCACGAGACAATGCCGCAAGGCCTCACATGCTGCCTCGCGAAGTCCGACATGCGGGAAGGTATCATCGAAGGCCACTGCTTCAAGATCGGATTGGAAACGCAATACTTCGGACGGATGATCTAGCGCGATGCGGGCAACGGCCAGCAAAAACCATAGTTGCGCGTTCTGTTTGAAGAACGGGAGCGACCGGTCCTGAAACGCTCCGGCATCGGCAGCACCGAACAGCGTGAACATCCGCGCGATGACGGACCAATGCCCATGCCTTGCCATCGCTTGAACCGCATGTGCCGCCCGCCAACGTTCCTTGGCAACCGGTGAGCCGAGTACGAACCATAGCAATCCGGCGGCTATTTGGTCCGGGTCCGTTCCGGCGTTCAGCTCTTCGCGCCATGGTCCGTCGCCGATGTCGTCCGCGAGTCTTGCCGCACCACTGTCGAGTAGACGGGCAAGTGCAGAACGTGGCGCGGCCGCATCGGCGCGTTTTGAGAGGATTGTCGCGGTACTTAGCCACGTCATCGCCGAGGCATCGAGCTCCCTGGTCGTCGCCGCCTCGACCAGTGCGATGGCGAGTTCGTCGATCGGTGTACCCGTCACTTCCGACAGTTTGTGGATGTCGGAAGCAAAGCCCCATTTCTTGCTAATCAGGTCTTCGGCATGCTGGCGAACGAGTCGAACGCCGAAACCGGACAGAGACGCCAGTTGAGTCGGCGAGTCCTTTGTCCACTCGTCCTTGACGGCTTGCATCAAGTCATTCTTTTCGGAGAGCTCCAAATTCCGAGCCGACACGATAGCTTCCAGGTGCTTGGCCCGATCCGCATAGGCAACGCGAGCACGCAGCGACTTATGAACTTGCGATTTGTCGACCTGCCAACCGGGCAGAGCTTCCAATTTTTCCACAAAGCCCTCGAACGACGCAGCATCGGCTGGGTCGGCAGCGGCCAACGCATCTTTCAGCACGGCTTCCCGGATCGCCTCCT
Organism: Xanthobacter pseudotagetidis; assembly: GCF_043194795.2. Taxonomy (NCBI): domain Bacteria; kingdom Pseudomonadati; phylum Pseudomonadota; class Alphaproteobacteria; order Hyphomicrobiales; family Xanthobacteraceae; genus Xanthobacter; species Xanthobacter pseudotagetidis. The sequence continues at coordinate 2,002,106 of NZ_CM195534.1, forward strand.
CCTTCTTGCGAACAATATCCGGGCCGGTGTGGCTCGGCACAGATGAGCGGCTTTCGGTATCGGTTTCTCGCCGCAACGTGCCTCGCTGTTCAAAAAACTCGAGGCGCGTGACAAACCTAGCCGCTATCTTTGGATCGGAATCGAAGGCTTTACGGAGGTCCGCAAGGTAGTGGCTGGAAGAGCGGCCGGGAAACGAGTGCTCGTATTGATCGAGCACTTCATGCAGAATTGCGTCGGTAGCACCTCGCTTAAGCAAGGCCCTGACGAGATCGTTCCAGCCCCAATGCCACAAAGGCTGCGGATCAACCAGCCGAAGAAGTGACACGGCCGACGCCGGGCTCAATGCGCCGTCATTCATTAGATGCGTGAGCGCAGACGGCAGCGTAAGGCTCAGATCAACTTTGTCGCGATCATGCCAGCGGGCAATTTGTGCGAGGTAGGCAGCACCCGAGACCCGCGAAAAAGCCCTCGCCGTCAGCGGCCAATGCCATTTATGCGAGTCATAGACATTGATCTCGGAAATCTTGGCAAGGCGAAGCGCCAACGGCGGCGGTAAACCGGCGCCGCGCAAGGTGGCCGCAAATTCCAAGAGTTCGTACGTGAATTCGTAGTCGCCCGAGCCTATGGCGTCGAGCTCCTTCAATCCGCGTTTGAAGACCGATGCGGCTTCGGCGCGATTGGCGCGCAGAAGCGCACGTGACAGTTGGGCGAACAATTGGCTGCGATGTTGTACTTCGTCTTCGCGCTCAATCAATCGGACGGCCAACACGGCCAGGCTCCCGGCATGACTGTGACAGTCGTGCCGCTCCGCGAGCCGTTTGACGAAGCCGATCACTGTTTCGGGCGCCAAGATTTGGCATGCCTCCAAACAATCAGCCAATTGCGGGGCGGTGACCGGCGTGAGCAGATCGAGCGCTGTGAAGAGCTCGAATGCGCATCCCTTGTAGAGAGCATTCGCAAATTGCACCTGCTCACGCGGGACATACGAGCCGCGTTCGCTGGTCTTCGTCTGCTGCGTTTTCCATGCATCAAAGAATGCAGATGTTGCCACCTTCCTGTCGGCGGATTTCACAGCTGCGATCATGGTCGTAAGCTGTCTCACCAATTCAAGCAGAGGGAGGACGCCGCGAGAAATCCTGTCCGATACGTGGTATCGCTCCGATGACGACAGTGTGCTTTTCTTCCGTCGTTCCTCGATTTGCGCCGTTGTCTCGTCCTTGGTCCTTTCCAGTTCTTTGAGGCGCTGATCCAACAATTCCCGCTGTGCCTTGTCCGTCGAAGGCCGTGGGGCGTCCTCGACCAACACCCAAAGTTCCTGTGGCAGACAGTCGAAGAAGTCAGCTATGCGCGACTCGATCACGCAGCGGGCGGCGAGGCCGAGCGCAAACGGTACGAGCCGCTCGATATGCCACGCTTCACGCAGCAACCAAATACCGTAGCGTTCGGTTGCCGCGACCAGCAATGTCGCATTCAGCTCCCTCGTCATGCCGAGATTCGCCATTCGGACGGCGCACCGCATCAATGCCTTGCGGTATGTGTCGTCGTGCTGCCTGCTACTGAATTCGTCAGGAAGATCCTTGGCGGCACCCAGCTTTGCCGCGACTTTTTTCATCAACGACCGTGCTTGGGACCGGGAAGCAAAGTTAGGAAAGTTCGCGAATGATGCGACAATCAGCGCCGGCGGTACTCGAGCCATGGAGACAACTCTGACCATCGTCTTCGCAAGTTCAGGCAATTTGCCGCTTGCTTCGGCCGTTATGCAGTATTCTAACAATCGGTTTGCAACCAGGAACCCGTAGAACGGCTTCCAGCAGGAGATGTAACTCGCAAGATTTTGTGCGTTACCCTTGACGAACAGATAGAAGGCGATCGAGGCGAAATCGCTGTATTCGGGACCACCGCCCCGGTGTTTTTCCTCATCTTGTTGTTGGTGCCATCGGTGCCAGTCATCCGCCCTGACGGCATGCCCGTATGCCTCTGGACTATCGCCGTCGGCGATATAGGCGGTCGCCAATCGAGCGTGGCGTGTTCCAGGCCAGCCGGTGCGTGTCTCGAACAGACGCCGCAACGCCTCGGGATCGCCGAGACCGACCACCAAGTCGGGCTGTTCGAGCAAATAGTCTTCCCCGCGCTCGTCAACGATCACGAGTGCGGCTAGCTCGACCAGGAGATCGACGGTGGCGCTGAAATCCTTATCCTTGGCGGCCGCTCCGACCGCCGTCCGCAGCCTATTGAGCCGAATAGCGCGTTTTGCCAGATCGCTGTCGAGTTCAGCCGGGAATCGAGTATCGAATGCCAGAGCACGCAGTAAATCGGTCCGTCCCATCGCAAAGAGCAGCGCGGGAAGAGACCGGGCCGCATAAACCGAAGATCCCTGTGAGCTGGTCAAACGTGTTGCGACGCCTTGCAGCAGCGGGAGTTGTTGCCCGTAGGATTGCCGAACCAACGTTTCCGTCGGTTCGTCGCGGAAGATAAGCCCGTGGCGTGTACGCTCCAGAAGCGGCGAGAGGTCCGCTGCGAAGCTTTCCACTTCGGAACCAGCAATTCCGAACGCTGCCGCCATTTCGTCGACTGGGACCGGAGGAGGAAGTACCGAAAGGGCGCAAAGAAACGCAGCAACTTCCTGGCGCGTGCTGCCCTTGTCATCGGCTAGGCGTATCGCCTTCTCAATTCTCTGGCGAATGAGATCGTTCAGATCGATATCGGCGGCACCGGTATCGACTTCGGCCAAGGATCGATCCGGTTCAATCAGATTGGCCATCACCCGGGGATTGCCGTTCGAACGGCGGTGAATGGCTTCGATCTGGGAAGCCGTGGCTTCGGGACGCCGCTTCTTGATAAAGGCCTGGCTTTCGGAGATCGAGAATGCGCTGAGCGCGAATTCCTTGCACTGGCTCCGGCCAATCGCCAGCGCCCGACGCTCGGTCCGCGCCGTCGCGATACACACGAGACCATCGACGGACGGCGAAAGGTACGACAAACTCTCAAGCAACATCTGTGGAAATGAGGCCTGCCTCCGGTCGCGTGCCTCCATGGCTGCATTGTCGGCGGCGTCGATCATGACAATCAGACGCGCCGCAGGGTGGACGCGGCGCAAGGCCTCAATCGACTGCGAGAAACGTTGGACACTCCGGCGCACCACCTCTGTCGGATCGGTGGCGCCAGGAAGGATGGGATCACACAGGCCACGACATGCGAGTTCATTGACGATGTGCATCAATCCCTGCTCGGGGCGATGCCGCACATCGAGGGGGGAACGGTAGGCGCCACCGCCAAAGCAATCGAAGATGACTACTTCGTCGGTCTCGGCCAGGCGAGTTGCGACGCTCTGAAGGAAGACCGTCTTGCCAACGCCGCCGGCTGCATGAACAATCCATAGGTTTGAGCTGGCCAGCTCATTTAGGAACGGGCGCAATTGCTCGCGTTCGACGACCGGACCCGGTTCAGCAAACGCCTGCGGAGTGGGAAGGAGGTCGCGCTCGTGAGCAATTCCGAGTTCCGCCAGCACGTCGATGTGCGTGATGATGTTGTTCTGCTGCCCGGCGTGACCGGCCTTGTTACGCACCAATTGCCGAAGCTCACCCAGCCTAGCGCGGGCAATGGCGTCACTCGATGCCGACCAGTCGGCAATGATCCGCGCATTGCCATTTTCGACTGTACGCAGATCGCCACCTTGACCAAAGAGCGACAGCTTGGCCGCAAACACCTTGCGTTGTTCGCCATTCAAAGGAATCGTAGCTAAGAGTTGGTCATACTGTGCGCGGATTTTTTTATTCGACGGCACGGTCCCTTCTGCCAAAGAAGAGACGGCCCCGATCAGTTCGGGACTGATGGGTCGATTGGTGTAGATTGCGTAAGCAATCTTGCCTGCCGCGCTCAAATGGTCAGATTTCGATACGAGCGCCGCTTCTGATTTCGCAAACTTTCCAAGCGTCTTTGCGGCATCTGAGGCGAGAAAATTTGTTGTCTCTTTTGCAATCGAATATTTGAATTGCGCTATTTCGATGCGCGTCGCATCTCGAAAATTTGGCGCCGGACCGTAGTAGAAGGTAGCATCCGCGATCTCGATAATCGCCTGGTTGGCACCTTGCTGGTCTTCAACAGACAGCCCTTCCACGGCAATCCCGCATAGCTTGTCGCGTGGTAGCAGCAACGCCAACGCGCGCCTCGCCAACCAAGCTTCGTGGTATTGGTGCCCATCTCGCGACGCGCGTACTTTGTCGATAGCGCTATCTGCCATGTCTCTCCTAGTCCGTCATCTTTCCGAGACTGAGGGCGAGGGGCGATCCGACATCCAAAAACGTGTGGGTCAATCAAGTAACGGTTGAAGCTACGCATGTCTCGCGGTGCAAGCCATGGATGTCAGCAATGGGGTCGGGATTCGAATTTCAGCTTCCTACGATCTACACGCAGAAGCGGACTGTCCGCAACTGGCCCTACACCGGACATTCACACACGCTCTTGGCAAGGCTTCCTTCTGGCGCAACTGCCGCCTACGCAGCCCGCGCGGTTGCTAACTCTCCTTACCGCATCTCCATTGGCGTGCGCCGTGAGATCAATGCAGTGGCGGGACGCATGCCGCTACTCGGGATAGTTCTCGGTCCCCTCCGCTCCATCCTTCTGGAACAGAATGAACGCCAGGGGGTTGCCCGGCTCGGCCATAGCGTCGCTGCGCTGTCCCGTCATTTCTCCGGCCACTGGGCTCACATATTCCGCGACCACCTCGCCGAAGCTGTCGCGCTGGATCGCCACCTTCTGCCCGGCCGCGACCTTGGCGTTCAGCTTGACCAGATGCTCGACCAGCCCGCCCTGGGTCGCGAGCACCGGGAGCGCGCTGTTGCCGACGAAGACGCCCACGTCCTTGCCGGTGCGCCCCATCGGCCCGGCGATGATGCCGTGGTGCTTGAGGACGTTCATCGTGCCTTCGACGAACATCGCGACCATCTCGAGGTCCAGGACCCGCGCGGCGCCGATCTCCGGGGTGAACGCAGGGATGCCCGCGTCGATGAAAGCGTTGTGCAGCACGCCGGGATAGACGTGATTGTCGAAGATCTGGCCGACCGGGAACAGCTCCACCATCGCCTTGACCGCCGGGATGTCCATGCCGCCGATATTGAACGCGGTGACGTCGAAGCCAGTGGTGCCGGTGTGAAAGTCGATGGCGGCGTCGGCATTCGGCCGGAGCAGCCGGTTGAACAGCAGGCCGGCATGCCGGCTCGGCGCGGTCAAGCCGTTCTCGTTGCCCGGCCATTCCCGGTTCATGTCGATCAGATCGGCACCCCTTCCGGCATTGGGCCAGCGGCGCTGCATGCCTTCCAGCGCGGGGCGAGACACGTCCGTGACCGCCATCACCGTGCCGGACATCTCGCGCGGGTCGAGCTGGTTCATCACCGTCTGCACCGTGTGCACCGAACTCATCTCGTCCCCATGCACGCCGCTGACCAGGACGACGCGCTTGCCTGGCCTTGCACCCTTGGCGACCGTCACGGAGACATACCAGTGCTGCCCGGTGGACATCTCGACGCCCTGGAAATACAGGCGGTGCGTCCTGCCGGGCTCCAGGTCGGCGACATCGAGGGCGCTGACGACCTTCTTCCCCTGAATGGTGTCGCCGGTATAGACCGTGGCCGCGCGCACACCAGGCGCCGGGCTGGCGGAGGACGGTGCCGGGGCCTGGGCGCTGGCGGAACCGGCATCCGCCACGAGCGCAGCCGAAGCCCCAACCGTAGCCACTGACGCGATCATGAAGTCGCGGCGATCGAGCTGCTTGTCCGGTCGGTTCGTCATGGCGCAGGCCTCCTTCTCTTGTCTCGGGGTGATGTGTCTCGGGCCGAGATGGGCTCGACGTCCGATACGCGTGTCACCTGCGGGCATTGTCGCCCGCCTTAGCGTCCAGATCATGCTCGATGCCGGGGGTGCATAGCGCTCCCGAATTCATAGGCGCGCTGCACATCCTCCCAAGGAGCATGAGGCTTTCGGAAAGCGGCTGCGCCGATAGTATCGGCATCCTTCTCGCCGTGGGGGGCCGTGCCGATGAAAGACCTGAAGCTGTGGCTTGCAAGCCGCTGGGTGGCGGCGGCCGGGTTCATGGCGGCGGCGCTCCTCGCGATCTTGCCCTTGCTGCACGCCGCCTATGCCTTGCCGTTCGTGCTGATATTCCTTCACAGCCCAGGCTACATGCTTCACCAGGTGGAGGAGCACTCGGGAGACCGGTTCCGCACCTTCGTCAATCAACGGATCTTTGGCGGCCGCGATGCGCTCAGCGTCGCAGCGGTCCTTGTCATCAACATTCCGGTCGTCTGGGGCCTCAATCTGGCTGCGCTCTATGCGGCGTATCTTTGGGGCGCCGGCTATGGGCTGGTGGCCCCCTATGCGATGCTGGTGAACGGCATCACCCACATCGGCGCCGCCCTGCGCTTGCGCTGCTACAATCCCGGACTGGGAACGGCGCTGTTCGTATTCCTGCCGCTCAGTCTATGGACGATTTTCGCGGTTGGGCCTGTCGGCGCCAGCTTTCACTATGCGGCGCTGGGCCTGGCTATCGCCCTGCACGCCCTCATCATCGCCAACGTTCTCGCGCGTGTCAGGCGGTTGCGGCTTGAAAGAACTTCGTAGGCATCACGCTGTTGCGGATAGCGCTGAGAATGACGCAGGCCGGCACCATACTCGGAAACGACCGCGACAGCCTCCGGCCAAGTGCATCTGATCTCGTTGCGCTCGCCATCCAGGCACGCGGTTGAGCCCGCTCCCATTCGGCACAACGTCGACCGGTCCCCTGCATCCGGGCAGGCTGAAGCGCTAAGGTAAGGCCATGGGATTCGGCGTCTTCATCCACAGAACCGATTCGATCTACGACGACAGCCCGGCGGAGCGGTATCAGTTCCCGCGCCAGTATCTGGGCCGCGTGGAGGCCTGTGCCGGTGATTGGATCGTCTATTACGAACCCCGAAAGGTGGTGGAGACGCGTGGCTACTTTGCCATCGCCAAGGTCGCGGACGTGGTGCCTGACCCAACAGCTCCTGGCATGTTTCTCGCGCTGATCGAGCCCGGCAGCTACCTCGATTTCCCCAACGCGGTGCCTTTCACCGATGCGGCGGGTGTCATCGAACAAGGGCTGTTGAACGAAGACGGACGCATTTCCGGTCGCGCTCAGGCCGCCGTGCGCTCGCTCTCGCCAGCCGATTTCGATCGCATCCTTGCTCGGGGGCTTGGGGACGGGCCGACCATACTGCCGCGCGTCGACAGCGATGCGCCTCTAGATGGCTTTCAGGAGGAGCATGTCCCTTTCGCCTTCGAGGAGAGCCGCGCGCGTGTCAGCTACTTGTCTTCGCGCCTCGTTCGAGATCGCGTTTTCCGCCGCACCGTGCTCAAGGCATATGATGAACGCTGCGCGATCAGCGGCCTCAAGCTGATCAATGGTGGAGGACGGGCAGAGGTAGCGGCCGCGCACATTCAGCCGGTCCAGGCCAATGGTCCGGACATCATCAGCAATGGCCTGGCTCTGTCCGGCACCGCGCATTGGATGTTCGACCGCGGACTGATCAGCCTGTCGGACGAATTGGAGATCCTGATATCGCGGCAGGCCAACGATCCCGATGGCGTGCGCGCTTTCATCAACCGAAGCGGCCGTGCTCTGGCGCCGCGGCGCATATTCGAACGACCGCACCCCCGCTTTCTCAGCTGGCACCGCGAGCACTGTTTCAAGCAGTGATAAGGTCTGCGCCGCTGTCAGGGCGGCGCCATTCCAATCAAGGGTCGGGAGTAATTCGGCTGATGGTCGCTTTGCTCACGCCCATGATGCGCGCGATTTGGCGGACGCTCTCGCCGGCTTGGCGAAGCTTTGCGACGTAGGCGCGCTGCTCGATTGTCAGCGAGTGTTTGCGCCCGAACTTGATGCCTTGCGCCTTTGCTCGCGTACGCCCTTCGCTTGTTCTGGCCTTGATCAACTCGCGCTCGAACTCGGCGAGGCCGCCAAGCACTGTCAGCATTAGCCGACCATGGGGCGTCGTAGTGTCTGCCCACGCGTCAGAAAGGGATCGAAAAGCCGCGCCCTTCTCCCCCACCTCTGCCAGCACGTTCAGCAGGTCCCGTGTCGACCGTGCCAAGCGATCGAGCCGGACCACCATGAGCACGTCGCCTTCAGACAGGCTCGCAACGCAGCGCCGCAGCTCGCGTCGGTCGGTCTTTGCTCCGCTCGCCGTCTCGGCGAATATCTTCTCGCAGCCTATGGATTTGAGGTGTTCGATCTGGGTTTCGAGCGTCTGCCCATCAGTTGAAACGCGTGCATAGCCAACGATCATCTGCACATTATGAGACTAATAAATGAGACAATCAAGTCGTTGAAAAACAAGAAGGCGAAGAATGTCTCAGATATTTTGATTTCTGAGACGCTGTAACGACGCTTATTGCACTCACCGCTACGAACGGACTTTCGATTCCGCGCCAGGAGCGGACTCGGGCTCAACTGCAGAAGGGCGACATTCATAGCAACACACTCCGGGAGAATAGGCTATGTGTAGATGCCGGAAGTATGGGGATGATTCGAGCGACTGTCGTTGCGAGGGTCCCAAGGCCAAGCGATGCATGAACTGTTAGGATGCGGTCATCAACAAATGCCTATATCTCCTTAAATTGAGTGCAACACAGGGTCGACGGATGAACTTCAAAACAGAAAGCCCAGGCGCTCAATTTTGGTTCGTCGGTGCAAGCTACGGCGGGAGCGCGGATCAGACTGAGCGATTTCTCTCCGAAGGTATCTGGGAGAACGGATACACTGACCGCTATGTAGACCTCGTCCAGGCGATGCGGCCCGGAGATCGGATTGCGATCAAGGCTGCATATACGCGCAAGCACGATCTGCCCTTCGAAAACCACGGTCGCTCCGTTTCGGTGATGGTGATCAAGGCCATAGGCAAGGTGATCGAAAATATCAACGATGGACGGCGCATCCGTGTCGAATGGACGAAGGTAGAGCCGCCGCGGGAGTGGTACTTTTTCACCCATCGTGTGACCGTCTGGCGCGTTCTGCCGGGCGATTGGCAAGCTGATGGCCTGATCAATTTCGCCTTCAATAGACAGCCCCAGGACATCGAGCGCTTCTGCAATGCGCCGTATTGGCGCGAGCGCTTCGGGACAAAGCTTGCCGGGTCACCCAACCGTTTCGCCTGGACGTCGTTCTACGAAGCCGTCGCATCGGCGCTACTGAAGTACCGGAGGGACCGCGGACCGCTCGTAGCCTTTATCGAAGACATGTCGCGACGCCTGCAAGGGATGGGGTATCTCAGTAGCGACCGATATGCTGATGGCGGTGGCTTCGTCCGGGACATCTGCCCCTTCACCGTGATGGGGCTGTTCAATCGGGGCGTGACCACCGAGAACCGGCGCTCCATCGCGGGGGAACTCGCGTCGTTTCTCGGGGTAACTGAGAAGGTTCCGGAGTCGTTCGATGGCGTTCCGGTGCTATTCCAGATGAAGTCCTGGTTCTTTCCGCGCGAGGTCGATCGTACGCGCGATCACATTGATGCCCTGTGGCGCGTATTTTCGGCCGGCATCGAGCTGGCCGACACGGAAGACGATGCCGCGCGCATCGAATTCGTTCAGGCGTTCGACGACGCTATGCGTCGCCCGCTTGTGGGATGGAATCTTACCATTGGCCTATACTGGTCGCAGCCATGGGTGTTCGCGAGCCTCGACAGAAACTCTAGAAATTACATTGCCGAACGACTTCGCATACAGATCGTCGCCAGTGGTCAGAACGGCCGCAGCAGCGCAACAGACTACGTCGATTTGGTCCGCAAACTGCGGACGCGCTTCGAAGAAGTAGACTATCCTGTTCATTCATTCCCAGAGCTGTCGCTCGAGGCGTGGCGACACAAGGTTGGGAGCGGACCCAGCGAGGATGAGATTGAAGGGCGAGGCGAGGAAGACGGTGAGACTGATGATGGAAAGACTGCCGCGAACGTCGATCAGGCCATCACACCGCCGCCACCGCCCACTAGTCCATACACCGTGAAGGACATCGTCTCCGACGGCTGCTTCCTCAGCCTTGTTGAGATTGAAGGCATGCTTGCCAGGCTTCGCGACAAGAAGAACCTGATCCTGCAAGGACCGCCAGGCACAGGGAAGACGTGGCTCGCGAAGCGGCTTGCCTTCGCGCTGGTCGGAGCGCGTGACGACAGCAAAGTGCGTGTCGTTCAGTTCCACCCCAACCTTTCCTACGAGGACTTTGTTCGCGGTTGGCGGCCAACTGGCGACGGCAAGCTCGCGTTGGTTGATGGCGCATTCATGGAGGTGATCACCGCAGCCCTGAAGGAACCGGGCGCGAAATACGTGGTAGTCATCGAGGAGATCAATCGTGGGAATCCGGCCCAGATTTTCGGCGAACTCCTCACGCTATTAGAGGCGGGCAAGCGCACGCCCAAGGACGCCATAGAACTTTGCTACGCGGACGCCGATGGCAAACGTCGACCCGTCCACATCCCCGAGAACGTCTTCGTCGTAGGGACGATGAATATTGCAGATCGTTCGCTCGCTCTCGTTGACCTCGCACTGCGCAGGCGGTTCGCGTTTGTGAGTCTAGAACCCAGGCTAGGCGAAGCTTGGCGGAGGTGGGTCGTCGACGTGTGCAAGATGGACCCGGACGGAGCGAAGAACATCGAGACCCGTCTGATGACGATGAATGAGCGGATCGCAGCCGACTTACGCCTCGGTAAGCAGTTCAGGATTGGGCACAGCTACGTAACGCCCACTCACGTACTTCAAGAGGGCGAGACCAGGGATTGGTTCCGTCGGGTCGCGCAGACAGAGATACTGCCTCTCTTGGAGGAATACTGGTTCGATGCATCCGGCGAGCCGCAGAAGGCGTTCGATACGCTGATGCAGGGCTGGTAATGGACCAGGCCGTTGTCTCGAATAACAGAGTGGTCGCGGGAGGGGCTGGCCTCGTTGGCCAGATCCCCATCCGGAATCTGTGGCTTCTGATGCTCTACGACTCTGATCTCTTCCGCGTGCTGGGCGGCACGATGGTGGCGTTGGAAGGGATGCCGGACAACCTGCCCGACCTAGTCGCAGAGATCCTGGTGCACGCCGTGGAGGAACGTCAGCGCAGGCAGTTCAGTTTTGGCTTCCAGCAGAACCATGCCGTTCTGTGCAGGGTCCGCGGCCGGATTGATGTCCTAACGACAGAGCGGCGTCAGCTACTCTCGCGTGGTTTGATATCGTGCCGATTCGACGAGCTCACCGTCGATACTCCGCGAAATCGCTTCGTCCGCGCAGCGCTGGAATCGGTCTCTAGGTTCGGCCTCCGGCGCGATCTTGCACATCGCTGCCGACAGCTGGCAAATTCCATGAAGTCCATGGGTATTTCCGGCGATGTCCCGACGATCAAGCAGATGAGTCTCGATCGATTTGGGCGTCACGACGCAGACGACAGACTGATGGTGGCTGCCGCTAGATTGGTGTTCGACCTCGCCTTGCCAACCGAAGCAGCTGGAGCAAGCAGTTTCGCTATGCCGGATCGTGATGAGGTCTGGGCGCGACGTTTGTTTGAACGCGCGGTCGGCGGCTTTTACGAGGTTGTTCTCGCCCCCGCGGGCTGGGAGGTTCGGCGGGGCAGCGCCCTGCAATGGCAGATCGAACATGCGACAAGCGGGATCGGGGCGATCCTTCCCCACATGCGGACCGACATCGTTCTGACCCATCGACCGTCGGGCCGCCGCATTGTGATCGATACGAAATTCAACTCAATTCTGACCAGTGGCTGGTACAAGCAAGAAACGCTGCGGAGCGGTTACCTGTACCAGATTTATGCATACCTCCGCTCTCAGGCAGGCCGCGGTGATGCCTTGGCAGACAGCGCCAGCGGCTTGCTGTTGCATCCGGCAATCGACCAGATGATGGACGAAGCAGTCACGATACAGGGGCATGTCTTGCGTTTCGCGACCGTGGATTTGGCGGCATCAGCTTCGGACATTCGTAGACAGCTGCTCCGCGTGGTCGAACCGCACGGCGCAGCTTAACCATCTGCCTGAGCGCCGATGTCACCACGCTTCAACACCGACTCTTTCAACGACATGCGCTAGGATCGGAAGCTCGGTTGATGCTCGATAGCGGACCTTCCGCTTCGCGCCCCGTTTCGGACGTTTAGCAAGTAAATAGCCAATCTCAAAAGCTGCCATCTCGATTCGCGGGTAAGAAAAGACGCTCAGTGTTTTCGCCGCGAAGGCCGTCACGGGATGGTGAGATAGCCGCCGGTCACGAACCATGCGTCGGCCGCGAGCGCGCGATAGGTCGCGTATTGCCAACTGTTGGGCCGCGTCGAATGGAGATCGCGCTCCTCGTCGAGGAATTGTTGGACCGCTTGCGCCCCACCGCGACCCGCCTGCAATTTCAATCGATCCCGAACGATGGGCAATTCGTCGTTGGCGTTGGTTGTGAAGGTCATCGCTAGTCCGCACGCATCGAAATGCCGCCGAACTCGGTCTTGATCTAGCGCGGGCCATGCCGGGGGAGCAGCCGTGTCGAACACAAGCACCGGCGGGGGGCCGGGATTGAGTGTCGCCCGCACCCAGTTTTCCGCCAGCAGGTGCTGATCAAAATAGGGGTGAAAGGTCTGTTGTCCGGCTGTGGCAGGGTATTTCTCGCGCTTTTTATAGTTGCAGAAATGGCAGGCCGGCACGAGGTTGATCGGCAAGATTGAGAGATCTGGATAGCGTGACTTGGGCAGATGGTGGTCGCAATGCGCGACATTACCCACGCCGCACAGTGGACAACGGTTATTCGGCGCAGCGTTGCGGATTCGGTCATAGACGGCGCGGGCCGCGCCGTTAGTCGTGCTTAGATGCGCTTCGTAGAGCCCTATCAGCTCTGGCTTGGTAACCGCGCCGACCGACAGGACGCGCGGGATAAGGTTGAGTGCCGCCACCGTGGCGTTTTGCTGATAGGTTGCACCGGTGTTGGCAAGAGTCTGGGTGATCGCCGTCAGACGAGCCTGTAGATCAGGCTCGGTCGTCCCAATCAGGCACATTGCGAACACGTCGGCTTGCGTATCAGCGGGAATCGGTAAGGTGCGCATTTTAGATCACTTACTCATCCGCATCGGGCGACAGTGGTGGGACTATGCTGAGTGCACGCGCTAGCGATCGCGCTTCACCACCAAGACGGTCGCCGAACTGCGCGATGACTTCGTCGTACCCACCTTGCTGCACAGCCTCGCTGATAAGGCGGTGAAACCCGGTCTGAATGACCTCAAGCCCGAATACCTCACGCGTGAGAATGCCGACATTCTCGCCGAAGGTCTCTAGTTCGGGTCGGTCGGCGCGCGAGGCGACACCCGTCCTGTTTAGCACCCACGCGCACGAGCGCGGCACCTCCTGCAGTACGACCGGCGAGTGCGTTGCGACAATTGCGACGCCGTTACGATTAATTAGAAGCTCACTCAGCGCGCGAATAAAGGCTGACAACAGCGGCGGATGAAGGTGCCCCTCGGGCTCATCGATCAGGACGAGCGACTTTTCCTCTACCAGCTCAACCAAACGCGATATTGTCAGCAAGACGACACAATGTCCCGAGCTCAGTCGCCGGAACCATTTGCGCGTGCGACCCTCCCAGCCTTCGGCTGTATCGTCGACCACGGCTCTGGCGTTCGCGTCAAGAAACAAGGGATCGGCCTCGAGCAGCTCGACCGCGCGCAGCCAGCGTCGTCGTCGTGCGGCGCCGCGACAGGCTGCAATGCTCTTAATGAAATCCCGGGCGAGTTCCGGGCGCCCCTTGATGGTAAGCGTCGCCAGTTCGTCGTCGTTGTCGCCAGGCGGCGAGATCTGTTCTGCCGATTCGCGGATAAGTCCGATATAGGCGTACCTCACCTCCAGTCGGGAGTTCGAGGATACAAGGGGGCCATATTCGTCGAAAGGGCTGAACGAAACCGTGACTAGGCCTGCGAAGCCGTGGCCCTTTCCCGAGAACGGACTGACCTGCCCCAGTAGATCGAGCGGCCCGATCTCGCCTGCAGGCCCGCCGTCGCGGGCCGGAAGGCCGAAGAAGGCTCGCGATAGAAAATCGAAGCAACGCGTCTTGCCTACACCGTTGCGGCCGATGACGACATGGACATTTGTAGGGGGCTTGGACGCGGGGGTAACTTGGAAGCTGAGCTGCGGCGGAGCGTCCATCGTGCGCGGATCACCCGGAAACGTAAAGCGGAACGCGAAATTGGTCAGCGCAGCATCGCCAGTCGCGAGCCGGTTGAAGCGGTTACGCACTCGATCTGTATCGATATCGCGCAGCAGTGACCGCCTTAGTACTTCTTCGGCCTGATATTCTTCCAGAATCGCAGGGGTCTTCGCGATATCGCGAATCGCATCGAGAAACCAGTCGCGATATGGATCACCGAGTTCGTTGAGCTGTTCATAGTAATTTTCAGTTTGGCCAATCGAGAACCATGGCGCATCGAGGCGTGAGAAAGAGACTGGCAGCCAAGCCGAAGTGATGGCGGACTGGTCCGTCATACCTGCCCGGGCGATCTTCACGTGGCCGATATCGATTCGCTGATTGTCCTGCGTGACCACAATCACATAGAACTGGGTAACCCAGGTAAACCAGTCGTTCCAATTGTCCCGGACGAGCAAAACTTCGTTGCCGCTGCTGGGCGCGGTTGTGAATTCAACGATTCTAAAATCCATTGCGTCTTACATCCATGCGTCCAAAGCGATTTCGATATGATTCCTCGCTTTTGTCCAGGCCGCCTATAGCGGCCCACCGGTTGGTGTCGCAGCTCACCGTTTGACTCGATCCATGCAACATGTCCTGCTACCCTAGACGTCAGCCTTCGGAATGAACCTTTCCCCCGCAGAACTATTTCATTATCGATCGTGAGCGCCGCCTGCGAGCCCTACCGGGGTCAAAGCCTCCGGCTGATCGCCACCATTTTCGTCCTCGACGATGACACCTTCCAGAAACCGGCTGTGCTTTTCCTGCAGATATTTGATCGCGGTACTTTCATCAGCGGAATGCTGCAAGTGCTCCTGGAAGAACTGAAGCCGAGCTCGATTTTCCTCGATGAGTTCGCCCCATGTCTTTATACCTACAATATGTCTCGGTCCCCTTGCGATTAGGCGGCGCTCGCGATCAGGTCCATTTTCGATTTCCTGTCGGGCAAACTCATTATAGGCGTTGGAGACCAGCCAGAAGTGCCAACGCACGCCATTAACGGTCGAGAATCGCTCGTCTGAGGTAACGGCGATCGCATATTTTTTCGCCTGCGTAATCTCATCTGAACCGATCTTCACATTCGGAGCCTTCAGTTCGACTATCATGTGTTCGATGTCGTTGGCGCGATGCCGTCGCGTCGAGCGTGAGAACATCAGGTCGATGATGCCTCGCGCCTTGCCGATCACTTTCACGGGTTCGTCAATCGCGATGTTCGGATCGAGATGGTCGCGATGCTTCTCGAGAACGCGACGAAGATCCTTGTCGCTCACCCAAAGATTGTACTCTTCGCCGAAAACCCAGGTGTTCTCGGCGAGGATTTTGTGAAGCTGGGTGCGCTCCTTCAATCGGCTTTTGGTTTCTGGGTCGAAAACGATCGACTCCATTGCTGATATGAACTTCAACCGATCGGCGACGGTCTTGGCGGCGGTGATGATCGCAGACAGCGTCGTTTCCTGCAGGAGGTTCGCAAGCTCCTTCTGCTTGCGCGCCGGCAGGTCCAGCACCTCCTTCAGGATGAGCTGCAACTCCTCGGGTCCGCGCTCGATGGCGTTGCGCAGCATGCGAAGGTGCAGCGCCTTCGCTTTCGCCGAACTGATGCCAAGATCCGGCGCGAGCTCCTGAACCTGGACCGCGACGATGTCGAAAACCTGACGTTCGACCTTCTCGACGGCATTCTGCGGCGTGCCGCGATAGGGATAGACGTCTTCGGCGATCCACTCATCGACCAATGATCGCGCCCTTTCCGCCGATTTGTCGCGGAAATAGTCCTTGATCACCGAGCGGGCATTTTCGACGGCTGCGCTCAGCGGGTGGTCCATTTCCGAGAGCGCGACGCGCTCTTCGTTGTGCAATTCCTCGACATAGGTGGATTTCAGATAGGCTGAGAAAGAGAAGCCGTGAATGTGGAAGCGCGTTTCGACCTGATCCAACGGAAACCCGGTCGCGGAGCAGAGATAGAGGACACGCCGCGCGTCGGTTCGCCATTCAATGACCTCGAGCTCGACATCGTGCCGGGTACCATCATCCTTCTCGATCGGCGGCAGTGACGCTTTGTGATGACTGGCGATCACCTTCTCTGGATCGAGCCTCTGGCTGGCGATCGAGATCGACACGCTTCGATAGTTCATCAGGTAGAGCGCGAAAATCTCGTTCAGGTCCTGAAGGCCGTCTTCGCTCTCGAATGTCTTGAAATCACGCCGGAGGTCTTCGATTTCGACGATGACGCCCGTTGAGCGCTCGGGTGCCGGCACTTCCTCGGTGATGGTGACGTCGGTGAGATTGGCATCGAGGAGCCGGACCTCGAACGCCTTACGCCCGGACGGATCGTCATAGCAGACCTTCCAGGTGGCCGACTGGCCGAGGGCGAACGCCTTGTAGCGGCCGCGCCCTTCCTGGCCGTGGATCATGCGGTGATTGCGTTTGGTCTGGCGGACGTGGCGTTTCCACGAGCCGCCGAGATTGCCGAACAGCGCACGGGCGTCGCTGCGGGAAAAACCGTCACCATTGTCGTAGACGACGATTTTAGACATGCCGCCTGCGAGATCGTGGTGCGCGAACTCGACGGATACCTCGGTGGCGTCTCCATCGAGGCTGTTCCACAGCAACTCGGCAAGGGCAGGTACCGGCTTCGCCTTGGTCTGCCGCGCAACGAAATCATCCCTCACCGCAACTGATACGTGTTCCTCGCCAGCCATTTTTCCCCCCGCCCGGGCCCTTACACGGGCCAGTTTCACACGCCGATCGCGCCGTTCAGCGTTCGTTGTTGTCATCCTCATATCCGGAATAATCATCTTCCGGTGCATAATATTCGGCAGCATCGTAGAATTGCGTCTTCTTGTAGCGATCGCTCAAACCGACCACGGCGAGACGCGACAGGCCATTGATCTTGAGGCCACATGCGACACACTCGAACCGGTTCGGCAGGAACTCCTGGGTTTCGGTGATCTCGCCGTCACTTAGCCGTTGCTGAGGTGCGGAGACCGGTTCGCCCCAAACGAGTGCCTGGGAAGTGCAGGCCGGGCAGTCGACCCGATGGCCAGCATGCCGCGTAGCCCAGACCGCTGCCTGTGTGGTCAGAGTGTCGCGCTCATCACCGGTCTTTGCGAGCCATACTTTCTTGTGCGCCTCCACTTCGCCCTTCACCACCTTCGCGCTTTCATCGACCGCGGCGGCGATCAATTTCGTCGCGACATTCGCCTCATCCTCCCCGAGGAAATCCTTGAGCGTCGCCCCCATAGAGGTGAGAAGAATCTCACAGGTTTGGTAAAAGCGGGGCTGCCAGGACGATCCCTTGACCCCGTCGAACGCAAGCTCGCCGGAATGAAGTTCGGCGTTGCGGCGGCCCGTGTGCTGGACGCCAAAGCTTTCGTGCTCTTTGGCGAAATCCGGGAAGATGGCAGTAAGCCGCTTGAAGACCTCGCTGACGGCGATCGATTTTGGCACGAACCGCTCCTCCGTGGGCGTGAAACCCAGCGCATGATACAGGCTCGACCAAGTCTTGTCGGTGTCCGCGATCAGGGCGGGACTGACATTGGCGAGTGCGGCACGGGCGAGAAATTCGAGCGCAAGGCTGGACCACAGGGCATATTCCCAGTCGTCACTGTCGAATGCGCTCATATGCTGGATGTAGCGCTCCGCCTTGAGATAAAGCGCTTCCGGATCGTACGAGGCCGGCGTCGTGCCGGGTGAAATCGACTTCTTCAATGCAGTGCCTCCAGATAGACGCGCTCGATCGCCCGGGTCTCGCGCCCGGCAAGGATCGGGGAGCGCGCATGCAGCATCCGCCAGTTGTCGATCAGGAGCGTGTCGTGCGTTTCGGCCAACGACAACGCGATCGGCGTGCAGATCGAAAGCCATTCGCGAACACGCAGGTTGGCGACCTCGCCGATCCTACTCGCCGGCTTCAGAAACACCTCGTCCCAGCGGACCCGCACGACATCGTCGACAGGCTCGCAAAGGCGCAAGAGCGAGACGCTCCCCTCACGCGGTCGGCGCGGCTTGAAGATTGCGCGTCCCAGAACGTCTAGGGAGACGGCGTCGATAAGGTCGTGCCCGTCGATCATGAGCGTCGGCACATCGGCAAAACCGGTGATGCAGCGCAAGAGGAGGTAGCGCGGTGGCGTGCGCCAGTGGGCAAGATCCGAATGGAACGGGAATCGATCAAGGCCATAAATGCCACTATAGCTGTTGGGCGCAGCCTTAGTGCGCGGCACGAGCGTCTGGATGAGCCCATTTTCCCACGGGACTAGAGGTTTGCCGAAACGCTCCGCGATCTCGACGATACTGTCTTTCGGTCGATGACTGCTGAAAAAGATGTAACCAACCTTCCGAAGCCCGTCTCTGATTTCTAGTGTCATTCTGACACGCGGTGCTTGGCACGATGCACGGCAACCTCCTACTGGCCCCCGTTTTACCGGGAGTGTACAGCGCGTTTTCGCGCAGGATCAACGTCCGCTATGTAGCATGGGGCTTTTTCATCAAAACGGCCGCGATGGGTCGGGTGCAGAAAGGTTGGCTACACTGCATTCGCTACCGGATAGCTGTAGTCAGGAGACGGCCCATTCCGGACGCTAGACTTGGGAGCATCAACATCTCTGGAACGGACGCTCCGTGATTTACTGAGGGTCAGCACCTGTCTCCTCCCGTAAAGCGCTACATTTCCATGGGGACCGTAGGCCGATAGACAATATGCCACCCCTTAAAATCGGACAAAACATGAACATCGTTGACATGTGAACGGTATTATGATACAATATCGATGCGCATAGCTGCACCCCCCTCAACATGGAGCATCATCATGACTGCCATCGAAGCCTCTTCATGCCTCGTGCTGTTCACCAAGAACGGGGCTGGCAAAGCGCAGGCCGGCCGCTTTGCCGCCGACAACATCGAGCGCGCCCAGGCCGCGGCTACCAAGCTGGGCCTCTCCTGCGTGCCCTTCGGGGAAGGCGGTGACGCCGATCTGCTCGCGGCGCTGCCCCCCGGCCGCTTCGGCGAGAATGATCGACCGTTGCTCGCCAACATCAAGACCGACATTTTCAAGCGGCTGTCCCTCATGGCCGAGGCGCTGGGTTCCGGCGATGATGACCACCAGGAGGCTGAAACCGAAGAGAACGTCACCGCCGAGAACAAGGATAGCGGAAAGCCTGCTGCTGCCTCCGGTGCCGTGAAGGGCAAGAAGGCTGCGCCCATGCTTTCCATCAAGTCGGATGCGGCTTCGGGCGACACCACCATCGGCGTCGTCATGAAGGAGGGCGGCACCCACTGGCCGCAGCTCACCAAGGGCGACGTGGTGCTCGCGCCCGACTTCAGCGAGGGAGAATATGGCGGCTGGTGGGAAGCCGTTGTGCGCGCCCGCAGCGACAGCCACGTCACCCTCGACTGGCGGGACTACCCCGACTTTCCCCCCTTCACCCGGCAGATCACCCAGATCGCGCCGCTGCACCCCGACTGCGTGATCAACGCCTGACACGGGCTGATCCGGACGGTTAGAGGCAAGAAAGGGGCGGCTTCGGCCGCCCCTCTCTTTTGTGCGGGCGATCAGGCTGCGTCGCGGTTCGCCTCCGGGTCCCGCTGGAGCACCTTCTCAGCATCGAACAGCAGGAAGTCGGGTCGGGCGGGCTGAAGTCCCTGCACGCGCAGCTGTCGCACCCGCCGGCCGGGCTCCTTGCCGGGAAGCAGGTAGCCGCGATCGGCGAGGATCGCCTCGACCTCTTTGGCCTGGTGCGCCGGAACGAATCGATCAAGGCGGTCGCGGAGCAAGGCGATCACAGAGCGACCCGAGATCTCCCGCCGGATGCCGTAGAGCTTCCCTACGGCCTTCGAGCTGACTTTCTCGCCTTGACCCACCTCGGGGAAGCGGGCCTCATCACTCGCTTGCTTGCGCAGCGTCGCAATCAGATCCTCGGCAGCCGAAGCCGGAGGGCGGACGATCTCCCAGGCCCGACGATGGACCATGCGTATAGCGAGCCCCGCCTGCTTCTTTGTCCAGGGCGCCAGGCCGAAATCCACCGCCAGCATGGCCGCCGCATAGACCACGGCGAACTTGCGGGCAAAGCGGTCCGCGAATGGCGTGGTCGCGGGCACGACCCTGGCAACGAAACGCTCGGCGTAGGCCTTCGCCTTGCTCGTGGCCTTCCCGTCGCTCAGGAACTTGCCCAGGAAGCGTCGGACGGGCACCCCGTACCCGACGCGGATGGCCTCCTCCACCTGCCGGGCCAGCGCGCCGCGCTGCTCGCCGGACATTTCACGGTCGAAGATGCCCCCAACCTCTCGCCGGGGAATGGGGATGCCGATGAGGCGAACCAGCTCCCCGTCGTTGCGCTTCTGCGGACCACCGTCGAGCGGTTCCTCGCCGGAGGACAGGCCAAAGATGCGGAACGCCACATTGCGAAGCGTCGGGTCCGCCACGGCCTTCTGAGAGCGCCGGCGTCCCTGCCCCCCGCACAGCTTGTAGGCGATGGCTTGCAAGCGTTGGAGGCGCCTGGCTGGGGTGCCTTCAATGCGTCCCGTCTCGTCCAGCACGAGGAGCGAGTGATTGCAGGCCGCGGCTTCCTCCTCCAGGGCGCGGTCGGTGAGGTCGTGGGAGCGCAAATGCGAGCGGCCAGCTTTCTCGATGACCGACTGGGCCGCCAGCGTGGCCAGGCTCTTGCCGGTGGAGCTCTCGCCGAAGAGGTGGAAGACCGCTCCTTCCTCCTGGCCGATGGGTTCGAGAAGGCAGCCTGCGAACCCCACGGCGATGGCGAAGGTGAGATAGCTCGACCCGGCACACGGCGCCCTCAGGCCTTTCCGCCACGTGGAGACCTTGCCGAGCGTACAAAGGTCCGCCGGCGCGGGCCTCATGGGTCGTAGGGTGCGTAGCCTGCCGATGGGACCATCGGGCAGAAGAAACGTTCCGCCCTCATGCCAGCCCATGACACTGGTCGAGCGAACCACATCGCATCCCCTAGCCTGGAGGGCGGTCTTGAGTGGCTCGAGCCAGTCCTCGGGGATATCGGCGCCGAGGTCGGCGAGAAGCCGCTTGGCGCCCCGCGGGTCGTCGATCTGGCCCCGGCGGACGAGGGCTTGGCGCCATCCCCCGTCGACGGATCGGAACTCGACCAGAACGTGATGCTCGCCGGTGTCGACGTCATGACGAATTTCAAGAGGCCGCACCCAGGCGGCGTTATGCGCGCGCGTCATATGAAAAATCCCTTGTCGTGTGAGCCATCAGTGGCTCACGTGGAGCTCAAGTTGGCCTTCACGCGCGCGCCGCGCGCGTGAAGAATGGAGTGGAATCAACGGCTTGCAGTGTTGGCGGCTAGAAATCGTCTTCCTCGTCATCGCGGAGCCAAAACGGCAGGCTGTATGGCTTGCGGCGGACTTTGACGATTTGCCGAAAAGACGTCGGGTCGACGAGCGGGCGGCGACTAAGGCGCATGCCAATCACGCGAAAGCGCTCGGTGACGGCTTGTCGCAGAAGCCAACTGTCGTGCTCCGCCACGGCATCAGAAGGGACCTTCACGCTCCGCTGCCGTTGCCTGCCCTCCTCGTCGAGATAGGCGACACGTTTCTCAACGGTGCGTTTCAGCACATAGCCGACGGAAGTGGCGAGTTCGCTGCGTTGCACCGGCTTGAACATGACTGGCTTGTGGGTTTGACATGATGTCTTCAGGCTAAGAGCCTCTTTCAACTTAGATTTGTCGACACCGGCGGCCAGCAGGTGGAGATGTGGTTGCCAGAAACACTCTCCCTCCCTCTCGTTGACGGATACGTCGACGCCAGCCACACCCTTGAGGTTGCTCTTTATGCCTCCAAGACGGTCGAGACGGCGGTCGAGCCACTTGAGGAGCGTCGCCGGATTGCAGCCATAAAGCTCGCCTTCATCTTGCCTCCAGGCGTCGTTGACAATCGTGATGAGCCACAGGTCACCTTCGCAGTCCTGCAGTCGCTCCCAGATGCGAACCACGAGACGGCCTCGTTCGATGCGGGATGCGACGTGACAAGCGGCCGGGCAGGTGCCCACGTTTTCGCAGCCCCTTTCAGAGGCACAGGCCGTGAGCTTGGTGATCCGGCGCGCTGGCTTGGTGATGCCCAGGCGCGCGAAGCGCCTGAGCTGGGACCGTCGGCGCGAGCCGACGTCGTCGCGGGTCTCGAAGTCTTGGATGCCGGCTCTGGTGAGGGCCTGCTGCAGGGCCAGCTCCGCCCTTAGTGACTCGGGCAGGAGCTTGTTGCGGGGATGCCTACGCATCGCCCACCCCCTTCTCCACCAATGCGGTGATGTCGGAGGCGCGCCATCGCACAGCACGAGCGCCAATCTTGACCGGCGGGGGATAAAGACCCACCCGGATTCCAGCGTAAAGGCTGGCGCGGGAAATGCTCAGAATGAAAATCACGTCCTGGAGCTTCAGCAGGCGATCTGGCGATGTTTTATCTTCTTGCATCTCAACCTCAGTTCTTGAACGAGGTCGAACTTGCCGAGATGAGGGGGCGTGCGGCTGCATTTGCACGGGTCGATTTGCAAATGCAGCCGACTCTGCCTTTCAGCCCCGGTAAAGACTTTCAGCCTTCTCTATTGCCATGAGCCATTTATCGACGGTACGGCTTTGCAAAACGACATTCGCGGATGTCAACCAGCTCTCAACCTCAGATGCGATCTTGGGACTGCTCAAGCGCATGTCGCCATACTTGAGGCGGAGAGCTGCGGCGGCGATCATAAAGATGCTCTTTTTCTCTTTACCTCCATTCGCATCTCCAAGCGTTCTCAACGCGTCCCGCAGTGCTTCAAGCTCTTGCTCCAGATCCGTCTTGGTCATGTGGTCTGATCTATATGCCTTCCTATGCTTCTCGCAGGCATCCAAAAGGCCTTCCGGAAGAGCGATGTCGAGCCGCTGAAGTCGAGCAAGCAGAAAGGCCGGGCTTGGCTTTGACTTCGAAGAAGCTCGGGAGATCAACGTAACCAAATCGGTAAATCGGCGGCTTGACGAGACCTCTTCCGGCAACTCGGCCGGGGAGTATCCCATGATAAGTGCTGCTGCCTCGGCCGCCTTCCAGTATCGAAGCTTGGACCAGTGATCGACAATTTCATCCCAGCGGCCGAACGCCAAGGCGTGAGCTTCACGATCCGGGTACGGAGAGGATGCCAAGGTTTCGGAGCGTTGGATGTTGCGGTTCAAGGCCAGGTCGTCTGACATATTGCGGTCCTTTCTGATTGCATGCGTAGAGTGGGCCACTGCATGAACCGAACTGAACATGCGTGGTCGTTTCCCGCCGGTGAGTGCGGGATCGGAGGAGCATCTGGGGGCATGGTCTTCCCGTTTGCCGCGAACGCGTCCGCGATAGCTCAGATGCTGAAAGGCTGATGAAAGGCTGGGTTTAAGGGCTCGCGGCCCTTCGCGGTGCTAGCCTTTGATGGTGATCTCGATCTGGTCGGGGGAGATGCCCAGGGTGCGCGCCAGCGCTTCCTTGGCCTCCGCAATCGTCAGCTGAAGCGGAAACCCACCCGCGTCAGCTGTCCCTCCCTCTTCCTCGTCCGGCGAGATGCTTTCGAGGTCGTCGCGTTCGCCTCGTGCACTCTTCGCCATGCTGGCCAGCGTGAAGTGCCACTCGATCCGGCTGGGGTTGCCCTTGCGCCCCACGACATAGACCCCCAGCCCCGCCGCTTGGAGTTCCTTGGCGACGGCGGTCGCCTCCGAGACCGGGACCTTGAGAAGGTTCGCAA
Organism: Xanthobacter pseudotagetidis; assembly: GCF_043194795.2. Classification (NCBI taxonomy): domain Bacteria; kingdom Pseudomonadati; phylum Pseudomonadota; class Alphaproteobacteria; order Hyphomicrobiales; family Xanthobacteraceae; genus Xanthobacter; species Xanthobacter pseudotagetidis. Next base: position 2,026,008 of record NZ_CM195534.1, read on the forward strand.
AAAAATCGATCTTCGTGGCCGAGCTGTTGTTCGTGCGGTCGGCAAAGTGATCAAAAATGCGTTGCGCCCAGGGCTGTTGGGTGTAAAGCTTCCGAATGGCCTGGACTGTCTTTTGCCTTTCGTTGCTACCGGTCACTGTTGGTCCCTCGTCGCGTCGTCCCTGTGCATTCGTCACATATGGGCGATTTGGACCCTCAAGGCAATCTAGAAACGCCTAGGCGAGGGTAAGTTTTGCCCCGGTCGACCGATGGCAGGTCAGATAATCGAAACAATTCAGTGGTTTGCGCGCTTTGTCGCGCCCTTATTTTCTTATTGGCTTTAGCCTCCGGAACTCATCCAGCATATCGGCCCAGGTCTGCATCAGCGCCACGCGCTCGGACCAATAGGTCGCCCGATTGTAGGCCCGCCGCACCTCGTTCTGGTCCAGATGCCCGAGCGCCGCCTCGATCACGTCCGGCGAATGGCCGCGCTCGTTCAGGATCGAGCTGGCCGATGCCCGGAAGCCGTGGGCGGTCATCTCGTCCTGCGTGAACCCCATGCGCCGCAGCGCCGAGTTCATGCCGTTCTCGCTGATCAGCTTCTTGTTCGACCGGATGGAGGGGAACACCAGTTCGCTCGCCCCCGAGAAGGCGCGAATGTCGTCGAGCACGCTCAGCGCCTGGCGTGACAGGGGCACCATATGGGCGCGGCGCATCTTCATGCGGATGGCGGGGATGTTCCAGACAGCCTTGTCGAAGTCGAACTCGTTCCACCGCGCGCCGCGCACTTCGCCCGGCCGCGCGAAGGTCAGCGCCGTGAACAATAGCGCCGCGCGCAGCGTGGGCCAGCCGTCATACTCATCGATGGCCCGAAGCAGCCCGCCGAGGGCCACAGGGTCCGTGAGAGCCGCACGATGGACGACCTTCGGCCGCTCCAGGGCATCCTTCAAAGGCGAAGTCGGGTCGGTTTCCGCCCGCAGCGTCGCGATGGCATAGCGGAACACGCTGCCGATGGCCGAGCGCAGGCGACGTGCCGATTCTCTGCGGCCGCTTCGCTCCACTTGGCGCAGGATATCCAGAACCTCCACCGGCTTGATCTCGGTGATGGGGCGGCTGCCGAGCGCGGGCCCGGCGAGCGTCTCCAGCAGCCACTTGTTCTTCTTGATGGTGGCATTGGCGGACTCTCGCGTTTCCAGGCGCGCGATATATTCGGCCGCGAGCAAAGCGAACGTGTTCCCCGTGGAGATGGTGGCGTTGACCTTCTCGAGCTTGCGGGCAGTCGACGGGTCCTGGCCATCCAGCAGCAGTTTCTTGGCCTCATCCCGCTTCTGCCGCGCATCGGCGAGAGAGACGGTGGGGTAGGGGCCGAACGAGATCTGCTTGGGTTTGCCGAGGAATCGGTAGGCGAGACGCCAGATCCTGCTGCCGCTCGGATTGACGAGAAGATGGAGGCCACCACCGTCAAATAGCTTGTATGGCTTGTCCTGCGGCTTCGCATTGCGCAGCGCCATGTCCGTCAGCGCCATGTAGGCACGCTCCCTTTGTAGGCATCGAGACGCCTACAAATTTGCCTACATGCCTACAAGATTCAAGCGGAAGAGATGGGACCAAGCTGGACGTCAGAAGCGCCTATCGCTTTGAAATCAAAGCGATATTGGACATTTTCGGACGCTTCTGGATGGTGAAATGGTGCCGCGGAAGGGATTCGAACCCCCGACCCACGCATTACGAATGCGTTGCTCTACCAGCTGAGCTACCGCGGCGCGCCGCCTCTCATACGGGCAGGATGGCGGCTTTTCAAGGGCTGGGCGCGGGATCGGCCTGGAGCATGGGCCCATGCGCGTCCAAGACGACGCCGGCCGGCTCGCCCACGGGATCCGCAGGCGAGATAAAACAGGGCGCAGGCCCGAGGCGTCTTGCCTCCGGCCTGCCTCGCTCCGGCTTTCCTTATCCCGTCGCCGCGTCAGTAAGTGAGGATAGGCGGCAGATCCTTGGCCTGGGCGATCCACTTCTCCACCATGCTCTCGGCGGGCAGCAGGCGCACCAGCTTCTTCTTCTCGTTCACCTCGGCCATGGCCTTGGTGAGGTTGGCGGCGTTGCGGGTCTTCAGCTCCTTGACCGTATCGACGCCCGCGGCCTCCAGCAGCTCGGAATATTCCTCGGCAACGCCCTTGATGCGCATCAGGTCGGCCATGTTGGCCCATTTGAGGACATGCTTCTCGTCGATGCCGGCCTTCTCCGCCAGGGCCTTGCGCTCCTTCGGCGTCTTGGCGGCGTCGAGCAGCGCGCCGGTGTTGGTGATGCCCGCGGTCTTCAGCTTCTCGGCCATGACCGGGCCGATGCCCTCGATGTCGATGATGGGATAGGACATGATCTCCCCCTCAATGGCGCGGCTCAAGCGGAGCCGCGACGATCAGGCCCACAACCGGGGCGAAAGTCAAACCAGCTGCCGCAGGCCCGGTATGGCGCGCACCACGCCGTCCACACTTTCGGCGCCGGCCGTCTCGCGGGCATAGGCGACCACCTCGCGCGTCGCGCTCTGCACCTCGCCCATGGTGAGGCCGAGCGCCATCATGCGGTTCGCGAGCTCCATGAGGCGGGCCATGCCGCCGAAATGACGATTCGCATGCGTCGGCGGCGGCGCCTCCGGCGCATCGGCCTGCGCCTCGATGATCCAGGGATGACGCGCGACGAGCGGGGCCATGGCCGCGGCGGGAGCCTCCCGCCCGAGGAACTGGACCACGATCGCCACCACCGCCCGCCCGGTGTCGCGCGGAAGCCCGACATGCGCTTCCAGCCGGTCCAGCAGTTCGTCCATGTCGCCTCCCCGGCGGTTTTCGGCCTCAGAGATAGCCGGTGAATTTGAAGGCCGCGCGACGATCCCGCAAGGCGCAGCGCACAGGCGCGGGCGATGCGCCGCGGCAAGCCGCTTGCCCCGGTGCCGTGAAACGGGCGAAAACAGCCCCCTGATCCATCTTCCGCCCGAGACGCGCGAGAGGAGACCCCATGACTGCCCCCGCCGCCCCGAAGCCGGCCGCCGCCTCCCTCGACCCGAAGGCTCCCGACGGCGACGGCAAGATCTATCTGGGCCGCAGCTTCACCGGCGCGGGCAAGGCGCGCCGCGCCAAGGACGAGTTCCTCACCCTGCGCCTCGCCAATCGCCATGGCCTCGTCACCGGCGCCACCGGCACCGGCAAGACGGTGACGCTCCAGGTTCTGGCCGAGGGCTTTGCCCGCGCCGGCGTCCCGGTGTTCGCCGCCGACATCAAGGGCGACCTTTCCGGCATCGCCGAGCCGGGCACGCCGAAGGACTTCCTGCTGGCGCGCGCCGAGGAGGTGGGCATCGACTACCAGCCGGACAGCTTCCCGGTGATCTTCTGGGACATGTTCGGCGCGCAGGGCCACCCGGTGCGCGCCACCATCTCGGAGATGGGGCCGCTCCTGCTCTCGCGCCTCATGGGGCTCAACGACACCCAGGAAGGCGTGCTCAACATCACCTTCCGCGTCGCCGACGAGCAGGGGCTGCTCCTGCTCGATCTGAAGGACCTGAGGGCGATGCTCGCCTTCGTGGCGGAGAATGCCGCCACCCTCGGCGCCCAGTACGGCAACGTGGCGCCGCAGACCGTGGGCGCGATCCAGCGCCAGCTCCTGGTGCTGGAGAACCAGGGCGCGGACAAGTTCTTCGGCGAGCCGGCGCTGAACATCGCCGACCTCATGCGGGTGGACCGCTCGGGCTACGGCACCGTCTCCATCCTCGCGGCCGACAAGCTCATGGGCGCGCCGCGCCTCTATGCCTGCTTCCTGCTGTGGCTGCTCTCCGAGCTGTTCGAGCATCTGCCGGAGGTGGGCGACCCCGACAAGCCGAAGCTGGTCTTCTTCTTCGACGAGGCGCACCTGCTGTTCGACGAGGCGCCGAAGGTGCTGCTGGACAAGGTCGAGCAGGTGGTGCGGCTGATCCGCTCCAAGGGGGTGGGGGTCTATTTCGTCACCCAGAACCCGCTCGACGTGCCGGAGAGCGTGCTCGCCCAGCTCGGCAACCGGGTGCAGCACGCGCTGCGCGCCTTCACGCCGCGCGACCAGAAGGCGGTGCGGGCCGCGGCCGAGACCTTCCGCCCTAATCCCGACCTCGACACCGCCAAGGTGATCATGGAGCTCGGCAAGGGCGAGGCGCTGGTCTCCATGCTGGAGGGCAATGGCGTGCCGTCCATGGTCGAGCGCACGCTGGTCCGCCCGCCGTCCGCGCGCGTCGGACCCATCACCGAGGCCGAGCGCGCGGCCGTCATGGCGAAGAGCCCGGTCGGCCATATCTACGACCAGCCGGTGGACCGGGAGAGCGCGTTCGAGAAGCTCCAGCAGCGGACCGAGGAGAGGGCCCAGCCGCCGGCGCAGGCCGATGCCGGAGGCGGCGGCCTGCTGGGTGGCATCCTCGACAGCGTGCTCGGCACCGGCGCGCCGGCGCCGGGCGGCGCCAGGGGGACGGGCACCGGCGCGGGAGCGCCGAAGGGGCGGACGTCGACCCGCATGTCCACCACCGAGGTGGTGGTACGGCAGGTGGCACGAACGGTGGCAACCCAGGTGGGCACGCAACTCACCCGGGCGATTCTGCGGGGCATTCTCGGCAACATCAAACGCTGACCGCCGGCGGCGCGGTCGGCCGCAAACGCGCGCTTCGGGACCGCGCGGCCTTGCCGCGTCGCGGTTCTCCTCCTCGGCTGAAAATCACGCTGCGGCAGTCCGATATTGGTCTGAGGGCTGATGTCGGAGGTTGCTTCGGTTGCCGGGTGCCGCTATTTTCGAGTGCGAGTCGATACGATTGCGGGGTCGTGTCGGCCGGAGCTGCTCAACGCCGCACGTCTGGCAAAGTTGCGGACCGGACGTGCCTCCATATTGGAGCGCCCCATGAAGGTGTTACCAACCGCCCGCATTCTACTCGTGGATTCCCAGGTCGAGCGCCGTGAGGCGACCCGGCAAGCTTTGACCGCCTTCGGGGTGGGGGCGATCGTCGAGGCATCGAGCTTCGAGGACGTCCAGCCGCCGGTGGGGGCCGGCAAGGTCGACGTTCTGGTCGTGCAGGTCGATGATGCGGACCAGGTTCCCGAAAATCCCTACCGCGACGGCGGCAGCGTGCCGGCCATCCTCGTGGTCGAGGTCGCGGCGCCCATGGTCGCACGTTCGGCCGGCCGCGCCGGCTACGTGCCGGCGTCGGGGCGCCGGTGCAGCCGCGCCTGCTCTACCGGCGGATCGGCTCGGTGCTCCAGCGCGCGCGGCGTGCCGCCCGGCCTTCTTTATCGGTGGCGAAGCCCGAGATGGCGGGGCTCGCCGAAGTCGGCTGAGCTTCGCGGTAAGTCGCCGGCCCTTTCGCGCCGCGTGGTTCGCGGCGCGCGATGCCGTCCATGGAGCATCTGACGACCGGCTCGCCCCATGAGCCTGCAGGCGGCTGCCGTCGCGCGCCCGTTCGCATCGCGCGGCGGCGCTTGCAAGGCGCGTCCTTCGCGGCCAGCATCCCGCGTGTGCGTCGGCGGTGATGGCCGGCGACGCGGGGAGATGCAGATGACGGCAGGCGGCGCGCAGGCGAAGGATGGGCTTTCCGGGGAGGCATTGCAGCGCAAGGCGCTCGATGCGGTCGATGCGGGACTCGACGCCTCGCTGGCGCGGCTGTTCGGCTTCCTCCGCATTCCCTCGATCTCCACCGATCCGGCCCATAAGGGCGATTGCCGCGCGGCCGCCGACTGGGCCGCGGCAACGCTGACGGACCTGGGACTGGCGGCCACCGTCATTCCCACCACCGGCCATCCGGTGGTGGTGGGGCGCACCGATACCGGCGCGGCGCGCCGGGTGCTGTTCTACGGTCATTACGACGTGCAGCCCGTGGACCCGCTCGAACTCTGGGAGACGCCCCCCTTCGAGCCGCGCTTCGGCGCCGGCGCGGCCGGCCGGCGCACCATCGTCGGCCGCGGCGCCAGCGACGACAAGGGCCAGCTGCTCACATTCCTGGAGGCGCTGCGGGCGTTCCGCGCCGCCGGCGGCGCGCCGCCGGTGGACGTCACCGTGTTCCTGGAGGGCGAGGAGGAGTGCGGCTCGCCGAGCCTGCCCGGCTTCTTCGCCGCCGAGGCGGATCGCTTGAAGGCCGACCTCGCGCTGGTCTGCGACACCGGCATGTGGAGCGCGACCACGCCGTCCATCACCACCTCGCTCAGGGGCATCCTCTCAGTGGAGGTCACGGTTGCCGGGCCGTCCCGGGACCTGCACTCCGGCCTTTACGGCGGAGCGGCGCGCAATCCCATCCACGTGCTCGCCGACATCCTCGCCGCGGCGCGCGGCGCCGACGGGCGTGTCGCCATTCCCGGCTTCTACGACTCGGTGCGGGAGATGCCGCAGGAGGTGCGCGAGGCCTGGGCACGCCTCGCGCTCGGACCGGAGGAGTTCCTGAAGCCGGTGGGCCTCTCGGTGCCGGCGGGCGAGAGCGACCGCATGCTCATCGAGCAGATCCAGTCCCGTCCCACCATGGAGGTGAACGGCATCTTCGGCGGCTATACGGGGGAGGGGACCAAGACCATCATCCCCTCCAAGGCCACGGCGAAGATCTCCTTCCGCCTGGTGGCGGACCAGGACCCGGCGCAGATCGCCACGGCCTTCGAGGCGTTCGTGCGGGCCCGGCTTCCGGCCGATTGCAGCGCCACCTTCTCCGGCCACGGCGGCAGCCGCGCCTTTCTCGTCGACCCCGCGAGCCCGGACCTTGCCCATGCGGCGCAGGCGCTTCGGGAGGAATGGGGTGTCGCGCCGGTCATGGTGGGCTCGGGCGGCTCCATTCCCATCGTCGGGCAGTTCAAGAGCCGCCTCGGCATCGACACGCTGCTGATCGGCTTCGCCCTCGACGACGACCGCATCCACTCCCCGAACGAGAAATACGACGTCACGTCCTTCCACAAGGGGACCCGCAGCTGGGTGCGCATCCTCCAGGCCCTGGGCTGAGCGGCGCCATCTTCCGGGTGTCGCGCAATCGTGCAAGGAAGGCGGGATGAAAGGGAAATCCCGCGCGGGCGGGACCGGCGGCTGGCGACATGGACAGGATCGATACGCAGGGGCTCATCTCCATCTGGTCGCTGGATGGCAAGGGCGGCGGCCGGCGCCTCTCCTGGGAGGAGGCGATGGCGCCGCAGCCGGAGGAGGGATTCCTCTGGCTCCACTTCCGGCGCATGGACCGCCCGAAGGAGGACTGGCTCCGGCAGGCCAGCGGCCTCGACCCGTCCGCGGTCGAATCGCTGCTGGAGGATCATGCCCGGCCCCGCTGCGCGGTGTTCGCGGAGGGGGCGCTCCTGTCTCTGCGCGGGGTCAACCTCTATCGCAACGCGCTGCCGGAGGACGTGGTCACGGTCCATCTGTGGGTCGACAAGGTCCGCATCGTCTCGGTCCAGCACGAACCGCTCTCGGCGGTGGAGGATTTCGAGGACGCCCTCTCCCGCGGGCGCTGCCCGCGCACCCAGGGCGAGTTCGTCGCCGAGCTCGCGACCCGGCTGGTGGAGCGCCTCGATGCGGTGGTGAACGCGCTCACCGACGATGCCGACGAGCTTGAGGACCAGGTGGAGGGCAGCCAGGTCTCCGATCTCCTGCCGAGGCTGGCGGTGATGCGGCGCGTCGCCATCAAGCTGCGCCGCCATATCGCCCCGCAGCGCGAGGCGCTGAACCATTTCTCCCTTGAGGACGATGCCTGGCTCGGTCCGAAGGACCGCAACCGCCTGCGCGACGCCGCCGACCGCGTCACCCGCTTCACCGAGGAGCTCGACAGCGTGCGCGAGCGCGCCGCCGTCATCCGCGATCAGATGGTGGACCGGCGCGCCGAGCAGATGAACCAGTCGATGCTGGTGCTCGCGGTGGTGACGGTGGTGTTCGCGCCGCTCACCCTGATCTCGGGCATGTTCGGCATGAACGTGGGCGGCATTCCCGGCTCGGGCGACGGCGAGGGCTTCTGGATCGTCAGCCTGATCCTGCTCGCCATCGGCGGGCTGATGTTCTGGGCGTTCAAGCGCCTGCGCTGGATCTGATTCGGAGCCCGGCCGCGCTGCGGCGGTCCGGGCCGCTTGCGGACTACTGACCGGCGACGATGCTTTGCACCTGGCGTCCGCGCACGTCGTAGACGCGGGCGTAGACGACGCCCTCGCGCGCCACCTCCACCAGCACCGGCGCCCTTACGTCCGCGCAGTGGAACTCGCCCTGGACCAGCGCGAGGTCCGCCGTCTTGCTGTCATAGGTCAGCTCGAACTGCGGGCCGAACTCGGCCTTGGCGGCGAGCAGCGGGCCGCAGACCGCGACCTTGAGCTTGCGTCCCTGGGGGAGCAGCGCGCGGTGGGATTCCACATATTGGTCGAGCGCCTCTGAGGCCTGCTTGAAGGCGAGACCCCAGTAGTCGAGCATGAACTTGTCGTCGGCGCCGCGAACACCGCCCACGATGCTGTTGTAGTAGGTGTATTCGTAAGGGTGGATGTCGCGGAAGGTGCTCGCCGGCGCCGCGACCCCGAGGACGAATGCCGCGGCCGCGACGCCCCGGGCAGCCACCGGAGCGCGCGCCAGGAGGTTCCAGAGCGCCGAGACCGCGAGCCCGCCCAGGAGCGCCATCGCCGGGGTGACGAAGACGAAATGGCGGATGCCGTTGTACATGGCCGGCCGCGTCGCCATCACCAGCGCGATCGGCACCAGAGCCGCCGAGATCAGCAGCATGTAGCGCGCCCGCGTCTGCGGCGCCTCCTGTCCGCGGATGATGCGGAACACCGCCAGGCCAGTGCCGGCCAGGAACAGACCCAGGAACATCTCCGGCATCTGCAGCGCGAACAGCGTGGGCACGTAGCGGCGCGGCATGTCGGGCACGGAGATGGCCCGGCCCTCGAACATCTCGCGCCAGGGCACTTCCCAGAAATGGGAATAGTATTTCAGAGCCACCAGGGGGTTGGCCGGCTCCACGACGGCCCATGGCCACACCAGCGCCAGCATGAAGTAGCCGAGCGGAAGGCCGAAGGCGAGCAGGGCGACGAAGCCCGCGCCGCGCTGCGTCGCCGGGCCGATGCCGCGGTTGCGCGCCTCGAGGACGAAAAGGACGGCGAGCGCCAGCGCGAGGTTCACGCCGGCGAGGAGACCCAGCACCCGGGCGCCGATCGCGAGCCCGAGACAGGCGCCGAACATGGCGACGGTGCGCGGCGAGGGGCGCGGATATTCGTCGAAGGCCCGCACCAAGGCGTAGATGACGCCGAGCATGGCCACGGCGAAGGGCGCATCCTTCGCGTTCATGAACATCTGCCCGTAATAGAGCGGGCAGATGGCCAGCAGCGCCATCGCGGCGAGCCCGGCCACCGGGCCGCCGATGCGGCGCCCGGTGCGCCAGGTGAGGAAGAAGCCGACCATGCCGACCGCGGCACCCAGCAGGCGGCGCACGTCGAACAGCTCCAGCGGCAGAACCTTGGCGAGCATGGCCGCGATCAGGTCGAACCCGCCGCCGTAATAGAACAGGTTGACGAACGAGAACGCCGCCCGGTCGGTGAAGTGCGACCGGTAGTAGTTGAGGAGGAGCTCGCCATATTGCGAGTGGGTGAAGTCGTCCCAGCCCAGTCCGTAGTCACGGAATGTGAGGTAACTAAGTACGGCAAGCGCGCAGAAAAGCGCGGCCGCGATCACGTCCGCCGGATGGGAGCTGAGCCGGCGCAGGGAAAACCAGGCGGAAGACGGCATGATACGGGGCGACCTCGAACGCAGGCGTCACCCTCGACGGCTTCGCGAAGGGGGACCTCGCGGGAACGTGAAGGCGCAGCAGCTAAGATCGCCGGCTGGAAAACTGCAACAAAATTATACGATGCACTGCAAAACAGAAATGCAGCGACATCTCCATCCGGCGACGTGCCGGCACTGCATCTCTCAGAATGATGGCAGGTCAGCGACAGATCCGTGTCCCGTTTCCGCAAGTCGCGGAAACGGGACTGACCTTCCCAGGCGTCAGGAAGCCTTGGCGTAGAGCTCGGCAACATATTCCCAGTTGACGAGGTGGTCGACGAACGCCTTCAGGTAGTCCGGGCGCCGGTTGCGATAGTCGATGTAGTAGGAGTGCTCCCACACGTCGACGCCGAGCAGCGGCGTGCCGCCATGCACGAGGGGGTTCTCGCCATTGGGGGTCTTGGTCACGGCGAGCTTGCCGTCCACGAGGGCGAGCCAGGCCCAGCCCGACCCGAACTGGCCGACGCCGGCGGCGACGAAGTCCTCCTTGAACTTGTCCACCGAGCCGAAGTCCGCGGCGATCTTCTTCTCGAGCTCGCCGGGGATGGCGCCGCCGCCGTTGGGCTTCATCCACTGCCAGAACAGCACGTGGTTGTAGTGCTGGGCGGCGTTGTTGAAGAGCGGCGCGTTCTTGCCGAACGACCCCTTCACCACCTCCTCCAGGGATTTTCCTTCAAATTCAGTTCCCTTTAGGAGATTGTTGCCATTATTGACATAGGCGAGGTGGTGCTTGTCGTGGTGATACTCCAAGGTTTCCCGCGACATGTACGGGGCGAGGGCATCATAGGAGTAAGGCAGGTCGGGCAGCGTGAAGGACATGAATGATCTCCGCAATCGATCCGGCATTAGCGCCCGGCCCCGCGCCGTGCCGCCGGTCGAGGCCGGGAGCATCGGGAACGTCCGAGCTGCCGACTAGATAGGACCGGGGCTGCCTTCAAACAACCGTGGTGCCGTCGAAATTCAGGCATGTTCCAGGTCGGGGCCGCAAGGCTCTTCTTCCGCCGGGTCGGCGAGGCGTAGTGGAGTAGCGAGATGTGGTGGTTCCTGGTGCTACTGGGGGTGCTGATCGCCCTTGCGGGCCTGGCGGTGATCGGGCTCGGGGTATCCATCTTCATCTCGAGCATCGGCAACACGCTCATCACCACCGGAGCGGTGGCCGCCTCGGGCGGCTTCGTCATCACGGCCATGGGCCTCGTCCTGCGCCAGCTGGAGCGCCTGTCGGCCCGCATCGAGGCCGGGCTGAACGGCATCGAGGTCAATGTCCGCACCGTCGCTGCCGAGACGCCGGCGCCGGCTGCCCCCGCGGTGCCGGCGGCGCCTGCGGCGCGCGGGCGCCTTGGCGCGGCACCGCGCATGACCGCCGAGGATATTCTGGAGCCGGAACCGGACGAGGATGACAAGGAGAAGGACGAGGCCGAGGCGACGGTGCCCGCGCCCCGTCCACGGACGGTGCAGCCGCCGCGTCCCGCGCGCGTGGACGAGCGACCGGCGGCCGAGGAGCGTGCCGCCGATCCCATGCTCGAAGCCCGGCGCCAGCGGCTGGAGCGCCGCGCCGAGCCGGAGGCACGGAGCGATGCCCGTGTCGAGCCACGGCAGGAGGCGCGCGCCGAGCCGCGCACGGACACGCGCCCGGGCCCGCGGCCACGCTATGAGGCGCCCGGCTTGAAGCCGGCTGCCCCGGCGCGGCCCGCGCCCGTCACGCCCGGGGCCCGCCGCCCCGAGGGCGGCGAGGAGCCCCGCATCCTGAAGTCCGGCATCGTCGGCGGCATGGCCTATACGCTCTATTCCGACGGCTCGATCCAGGCCGAGCTTCCCGACGGCGTGGTGCGCTTCGCCTCGCTCCAGGAACTGCGCGACCACGTCTCCCAGGCGCAGCAGAACCGCTGAGCCGCCGCTGCGGCCTGCCACGGGACGGCCGGGTCGCGACGCCAGGCGCCGTCCGGCCGGAGCCGATCCGTCTCCGGCGCGATCCTCAGTAGATGCCGGTCCGGGAGGTTCCGACCGCGGCCGGGGGGCGCGGGACGCCATCGGGTGAAGCCGGTGGCGCCGGACGCGCCGCCGGAGCGGGCCGCGGCGCCGCCGGCTTCGGCGCGGCGGCAGGCGCGGGCGTCTGCGGCGGCACGCTGGGCGCGGGCAAGGCCGCCGGGGCCGGCGCGGGGGCCTGGCTCCGGGACTCCGGAGCCGGAACGGCCGGCGGGAGCGGCAGCGGACGCGCCGCCGAGGCCACCACCTCCGGCATCGCCACCTGCTCGGCCTCCTTCAGCAGCTTCTCCAGGGCCACCAGGCGCTCGGCCGCGCGGGGCGAGAGCGTGACCGGCCGCTCGGCGCTGGCGAGCCCCGGCACGTTGACCATGGCCGGCGGCTCCTCGATCTTCGGGATCGGCGAGGTGACGCCGGGGATCGGCTTGATCTCGATGCCCTGGTGCGCATAGGCCATGACCTTCTGCCAGGTCATGGCCGGCAGCGAGCCGCCGGTCATCTTGTTCATCTGCGCATAGTCGTCATTGCCGAACCACACGCCGCAGACGTAGTTGCCGGTGAAGCCCATGAACCAGGCATCGCGATAGGCATTGGTGGTGCCGGTCTTGCCCGCCACCTTGGCGTTGACGAGGCGGGCGCGGCGGCCGGTGCCGTTCTCCACCACGTTGTTGAGCATGTCGTTGATGTCGTAGAGCTGCTGCTGCGGGATGATCTGCACGCTCTTGGGCGCGTCGCGGTCGAAGCGCCAGACCACGTCGCCGTTGCCGATCCGCATCTCCACCACCGCGTGCGGATAGACCGAGCGCCCGCCATTGGGGAACACCGCATAGGCGGTGGTCATGTCCACCAGCGTCACCTCGGCGGCGCCGAGCGGCAGCGGCGCGCTGATGGGCAGCGGCGTCCTCAGGCCCATCTGGTGGGCGAGGTCGACGATCTTCCTGCGGGTGAAGCGCTCGGCGAGGCGCACCGCAACCGTGTTCAGCGAATGCTGCAGCGCGGTCTTGAGCGTGATCGACCCCATGTAGGAGCGGCCATAGTTCTGCGGGCACCAGTTGCCGAGGCAGATCGGCGCGTCCTGGACGATGGTGGTGGGCTTCATGCCGCCCATGAGCGCGACCGTGTAGACGAACGGCTTGAAGGAGGAGCCGGGCTGGCGCAGCGCGTCCGTGGCGCGGTTGAACTGGCTCTCGCCATAGTCGCGTCCGCCGACCATGGCGCGCACCGTGCCGTTGGGCTCCATCACCACGATGCCGCCCTGCTTGACCTTGTAGTCGCGCCCGAACTCGGAGAGCGAGCTCTCCAGCGCCGCGTCCGCCACCTTCTGGATGTTGGGGTCGAGGCCGGTGCGGACGATGAAGTTGCGCTCCGACACCGAGGCCGGCAACTGCTCCACCAGCTTCTTCACTTCGCCGAAGGCATAATCGAGGTAGTAATCGGGAACCGCGTCGGCGCGGCGGTCCACCGGGGTCGCGGGGTTGCGCCGCGCGCCGAACACCTGGCCCTCGGTCATGAACCCGGCTTCCACCAGATTGTCGAGCACGGTGGAGGCGCGGGCGCGGGCGGCCGGCAGGTTGATGTGCGGCGCGTATTTCGAGGGGGCCTTGAACAGGCCGGCCAGCATGGCGGCCTCGGCGAGGTTCACCTCGCGTACCGACTTGCCGAAATAATAGCGCGCCGCCGCATCGACGCCGTAGGCGCCGCCACCGAGATAGGCGCGGTCGAGATAGAGCTTGAGGATCTCGCTCTTGGTGAGATGGAATTCCAGCCAGAGGGCGAGGAACGCCTCCTTGATCTTGCGGTCCAGCGTGCGCTCGTTGGAGAGGAACAGATTCTTCGCGAGCTGCTGCGAGAGCGAGGAGCCGCCCTGCACGACGCCGCCCGCCCTGGCATTGGAGACGAGGGCCCGCATGGTGCCTGAGACGTCGATGCCCCAGTGCTCATAGAAGCGCCGGTCCTCGGTGGCGAGGGTGGCCTTGATGAGGGCGTCGGGGAAGTCCTCCAGCGGCACCGTGTCGTTCTGCTTCACGCCGCGCTCGCCGATGGTATTTCCGTAGCGGTCGAGGAAGGTGACGGCGAGCTCGGTGCGCTTCAGCCAGTCGTCAGAGGTCTCGTGGAAGGCGGGAACCGCGAGCGCCAGCATGGCCACCGCGCTGATGGCGCCGAGGGTGAACAGGTCGGAGGCGAGGCCCGTCAGCACCCGCGGAAACCCGGTGATGTTGAACCGCTCGGTGAAGGCGGCATAGGAGGACAGCGCCCTGCGCGTGCCGGCCCCGAGCGTGAATAGCCCGCTGTCGAGGAAGGCGTCGAAGTCGAGCAGCGCGTTGCGCAGCCGCTTCATCAGCGAGGGGCGTTCCGGGGCGGTCACGGCGTCAGGTCCAAAATGTCGGGTTCCAGGTTGTCTGGTTCGAGGATGCCGGGTCCCACGGTGCCAGCCTCGGCTTCCGCGAACCGCCGCCGATCTCCTCGTCTTCCCCATATAGCGCGAAGGTGCCTCGCGCGCGAGATGGGGCGAGGCTGAGGACGCCGTCCCCAAGCCTGGACGGGGAGGGCGGCGTGCGGTCGCGCCCTGCGATTGCGCCTCATTTGCGCCTTGAAGTTTGCCGCCACTCGCCATTCCCTTAGGTTCCAAACGGTATTCAGGGAGTGGCCGGGACTGCGGCGTCGCGCCCCTCCGGGGTGCGGTCCGGCTGCGGCCCGGCGCCGCTGAGACCCCAAGGGCACTTGCTTTCGAGGGCATTGTGTCTATCGGCTACACGGCATGATTTCCGCTTCCCTGTTCACCGCCTTTGCCCTCATGACGGCCGCCGCGGCGCTTGCCGTGTTGTGGCCGCTCGGCCGCAGCCGCGCGCTCCGGAGCGCGCGCGAGGCCGATCTTGCCGTCTATCGTGATCAATTGGCCGAGATCACCCGCGACAAGGAGAGCGGGCGGCTGGCGCCGGAGCAGGCCGATGCGGCGCGGGTCGAGGTGGCCCGGCGGATTCTTGCGGCGGATGTCGCCCCCGAGCCCGAGGCCGGCGCGTCCGTTTCGGCGACTTGGCGGCGCCGTGCGGCGGCGATCGCCGCCCTGATGCTCATCCCTGTTGGCGCCGCCGGCCTCTATGGGCTGTTCGGCTCGCCCGAAATTCCGGGCGCTCCCCTCGCCGGGCGGCTCGCGGCGCCGCCGGACCGGGGCGATGTCGCCATCCTGGTGCGGCGGGTCGAGGACCACCTCGCCAGCAATCCCAATGACGGCAACGGCTACGAGATTCTGGCGCCGGTCTATCTGCGCCTCGGCCGCCCCGAGGACGCCGCCCGCGCCTTCGGCGAGGCGATCCGCATCCTCGGCCCCACCGCCGAGCGTCACTCGGCGCGCGGCGAGGCGCTGATGGTGGCCTCGAACGGGCTGGTCTCGGCGGATGCCCAGCGCGCCTTCAAGGCCGCGCTCGCGCTCGATCCGAAGGAGCCGCGCGCTCTGTTCTTCACCGGTGTCGCCGCCGAGCAGGACGGGCGCCCGGCGGAGGCCGCCGCCATCTTCCGCCGCCTCGCGGCCGAGGCGCCGGCCGAGGCGCCCTATCTGCCCATGGTGAAGGCCGCGCTCGCCCGCGCCGAGGCCGAGGTCGGCCTGGGCGCCGCGCCCGCTCCGGCCGCCGGGGCGGCATCGCCGGCCGCGCCCGGCCCCACCGCCGCGGACGTCCAGGCCGCCGCCGCCATGTCGGCGCAGGACCGCTCGGCCATGGTGCGCGGCATGGTGGACCGCCTGGAGGCACGCCTCGCCGAGGACCCGGACGATCTCGACGGCTGGCTGCGGCTCGCCCGCGCCTTCACCGTGCTCGGAGAGAGGGAGAAGGCCTTGGGCGCGATCAAGGCCGCGCGCGCGGCCTTCAAGGACAACCAGGAGGCGCTCGGCCGCATCGATGCGGCCGAGAAAGACCTCGCCAGGGGAGGGTAGGAGATGACGCGCAAGGGCCGTCGCCTCGTCATGATCGGCGCCGGGGTCGGGGTGCTGGGCCTTGCGGCCGCGCTGATCCTGTCGGCGCTCACCGACACCATCGTGTTCTTCCGCACGCCGACCGAGATCGCCGAGCAGCACGTGGCGCCGGGCACCCGGCTGCGCCTCGGCGGGCTGGTGGAGACCGGCAGCGTGGCGAAGTCCGGCACCCTCACCACCTTCGCCGTCACCGACGGCAACGCGGTGGTGAAGGTGGCCTATTCCGGCATCCTGCCGGACCTGTTCCGCGAGGGGCAGGGCGTGGTGGCGGAGGGCGCGCTCCAGCCGGACGGCTCCTTCAAGGCTGACAGCGTGCTCGCCAAGCACGACGAGAAGTACATGCCGCGCGAGGTGGCGGACGCGCTCAAGGCCCAGGGCGTGTGGAAGGAGGGCGACCCCGCCCCCGGCACCACCCCCGCCCGCGCGCCAGGGAGCTGAGCCCGTGATCGCCGAGCTCGGGCAGTACGCCCTCATCCTCGCCCTCGTCCTCTCGCTTCTCCAGGTGGCGCTGCCGGCCTGGGGCGCGGCCAGGGGCGATGCGGTCCTCATGGGCACGGCGGGGCCGATCGCCTTCGCCCTGTTCGCGTTCATCGCCTTCGCGTTCGGTGCGCTGGTCCAGCTCTACCTGGCGTCGGACTTCACGGTCCTGAACGTGGTGGAGAACTCCCACTCCCAGATGCCGCTGATCTACAAGATCACGTCGACCTGGGGGAACCACGAGGGCTCGATGCTCCTGTGGGTGCTGGTGCTCGGCTTCTTCGGCGCGCTGGTGGCGCTGTTCGGCACCAACCTGCCGGACCGGCTGAAGGCGCTGGTGCTGGCGGTGCAGGGATCGATCGCCACCGCCTTCCTCGCCTTCGTGATCTTCACCTCCAACCCGTTCCTGCGCCTCGTGCCGCCGCCGGCCGAGGGGCGCGACCTCAACCCGATCCTGCAGGACCCCGGCCTCGCCATCCACCCGCCGCTGCTCTATCTTGGCTATGTGGGGCTCTCGGTGTCGTTCTCGTTCGCGGTCGCGGCGCTGATCGAGGGGCGCATCGATGCCGCCTGGGCGCGCTGGACGCGGCCCTGGACGCTCGCCGCCTGGGTGTTCCTGACGCTCGGCATCGCCATGGGCTCCTACTGGGCCTATTACGAGCTCGGCTGGGGCGGCTGGTGGTTCTGGGACCCGGTGGAGAACGCCTCCCTCATGCCCTGGCTCGCGGCCACCGCGCTGCTCCACTCCGCCGTGGTGATGGAGAAGCGCGACGCGCTCAAGGTGTGGACGGTGCTGCTCGCCATCCTCGCCTTCTCGCTGTCGCTGGTGGGCACCTTCCTGGTGCGCTCGGGCGTGCTGACCTCGGTCCACGCCTTCGCCACCGATCCGGCGCGCGGCGTCTTCATCCTCGGCATCCTCACCTTCTTCATCGCCGGCTCGCTGGCGCTGTTCGCGCTGCGCGCCTCCGAGCTCAGGCAGGGCGGCATCTTCGCGCCGGTGTCGCGCGAGGGCGCGCTGGTGTTCAACAACCTGTTCCTGACTGCCGCCACCTTCTCGGTGCTGGTGGGCACGCTCTATCCGCTGGCGCTGGAGGCGCTGACCGGGGCCAAGATCACGGTCGGGCCGCCTTACTTCAACCTGGTGTTCGGCGGGCTGATGCTGCCGCTGGTGTTCGCCATGCCGTTCGGGCCGCTGCTCGCCTGGAAGCGCGGCGACCTTTTGGGCGTCGCCCAGCGCCTGATGCTGGCGGCCGGTCTCGCGGTGGTGGCGGCGGTGGTGACGGCCGCGGCGGCGGACGGCGGCTCGGTGTTCGCGCCGGTCGGCATCGCGCTTGCCACTTTCGTCATTCTCGGCGCCTTTACCGATCTCGCCGAGCGCGCCGGCCTCGGCAAGGTGAGCGCCAAGGTGGCGGTCAAGCGCCTCGCCGGCGTGCCGCGCTCGGCATACGGCACCGCCATCGCCCATATGGGCGTCGGGCTGTGCCTGCTCGGCATCGTCTGCGAGGCCTCCTGGAGCACGGAGACCATCACCTCCATCCGCGTGGGCGACAGCCTCAAGGTGGGCACGCGCACGCTCACGCTGGAGCGCATGGAGAACCGCACGGGGCCGAACTTCCGCGCCCGCGTCGCCGTGTTCGCGATCCGCGAGGGCTCGGTGGCGAAGGGCACCCTCGAGGCGTCGCGGCGCACCTTCACCGCGCGGCAGATGGGCACCACCGAGGCCGGCATCCGCACCTACGGGCTGAGCCAGCTCTATGTGAGCGTCGCCGAGGAGGGGGCCGACGGCCACGTCTCGGTGCGCGCCTCCTACAAGCCGCGGGTGCTGCTGATCTGGCTCGGCGCCGTGGTGATGGCCATCGGCGGCGCGCTCTCGCTCACCGACCGGCGCCTGAGGGTGGGCGCGCCGAAGCCCGCCGCGCGGCGGGCCGCCAAGCCGGAGGTCCGGCCCCTGCCGGCGGAGTGACGATCATGCGCCGCCTTGCCGTCCTGCTCTTGCTCGTCCTCTCCGCCTTCGTCTCGGCCGCACCCGCCGTCGCCGTGCAGCCGGACGAGATCCTCGGCGATCCGGTGCTGGAGAGCCGCGCCCGCGCGCTCTCGGCCGAACTGCGCTGCATGGTGTGCCAGAACCAGTCCATCGACGATTCCGACGCGCCGCTCGCCCGCGACCTGCGCCTGATCGTGCGCGAGCGCCTGACAGCGGGCGACACCGACCCGCAGGTGCTGGACTTCATGGTCCAGCGCTACGGCGAGTTCGTGCTGCTGCGGCCGCGCTTCTCCTGGCGCAACGCGCTGCTGTGGGGCGCGCCGGTTCTGGTGCTGGGGCTCGGCGCGCTGATCGCCGTGGTCGCCCTGCGGCGCCGCGCGTCCGGTCCGGTGCAGCGCCTCTCGCCGGAGGAGGAGGCGCGCCTCGCCAAGCTCCTCGCCGAGGGCAAGGCCGCCGACACGCCCCAGGACTGACCCGTCAACGTCCTGCCGGTCAACGCATTTTCCGAGGTCCCCATGCCAGCCTATGCCGATCTCGCCGTCCACTTCGCGCGTGCCGCGGCGCTCGCCAATTCCATCGGCATCCTGCAATGGGACAGCGACACCATGATGCCGAAGGGCGCCGCCGAGACGCGGGCGGAAAGCCTGGCGCTGCTCCGGGTGCTGCACCACGGCATGGTGTGCGACCCCAAGGTGGGCGACCTGATCGCCGGTGCGGAGGCCGAAAGCGGTCTCGGCGACTGGGAGCGGGCCAACATCCGGGAAATCCGCCGGCTGTGGACGGTCCAGACCGCGGTGCCGGCCGACCTCGTGGAGGCGTCGAGCCGCTCCGTCTCGCGCTGCGAGATGGCCTGGCGCACGGCGCGCGCCGAGGCGGACTTCCCCGCGCTTCTGCCGCTCCTCGCCGAGGTGCTCTCCCTCCAGCGCCAGATCGGCGCGGTGAAGGGCGAGAAGCTCGGCCTCTCGCCCTACGACGCGCTGCTGAACGACTACGAGCCGGGCGGCCGCTCGGCGCGCATCGACGCGCTGTTCGACGACCTCGCGGCGTTCCTGCCCGGCTTCACGAACGAGGTGCTGGAGGCGCAGGAGCGCCGGCCGGCGCCGCTGCCGCTTCAGGGGCCGTTCGCGGTCGAGGCGCAGCGGGCGCTCGGGCTCGAGATGATGAAGGTGGTCGGCTTCGACTTCGCGCGCGGGCGCCTCGACGTCTCCACCCATCCGTTCTGCGGCGGCGCCGACAATGACGTGCGCATCACCACCCGCTACGACGAGGCCGACTTCGCCAAGGCCCTCATGGGCGTGATGCACGAGACCGGCCACGCGCTCTACGAGCAGGGCCGCCCGCAGGCGATGGTGCACCAGCCGGTGGGCCAGGCGCGCAGCATGAGCGTGCACGAGAGCCAGTCGCTGCTCATGGAGATGCAGGCCTGCCGCTCGCGCGAGTTCCTCGCCTTCGCCGCGCCGCGCATGCGCGCGGCCTTCGGCGGCGCCGGGCCGGCCTGGGAGGCGGACAACCTCTACCGCCTCTACACCCGGGTCGAGCGCGGCTTCATCCGCGTGGACGCCGACGAGGTGACCTATCCCGCCCACGTGATCCTGCGCTACCGGCTGGAGAAGGCGCTGATCGGCGACCAGATGCCGCTCGCCGAGCTGCCCGCCGCCTGGAACGCCGGCATGCGCGACCTGCTCGGCATCACCCCGCCCGATGACCGCGTCGGCTGCCTCCAGGACATCCACTGGCCGAGCGGCGGGTGGGGCTATTTCCCCACCTACACGCTCGGCGCCATGACGGCGGCCCAACTGTTCGACGCCGCCCGCCGGGCGGTGCCGGAGATCCCCGCGGCGATCGCGCGCGGCGATTTCGCGCCGCTGCTCTCCTGGCTGCGCGTGAACGTGCACGGCCAGGGCTCGCTTCTGGAGACCGACGACCTCCTGACCCGCGCCACCGGCCGCCCGCTCGACGCGTCGGTGTTCAAGGCGCACCTGCTGCGCCGCTACGGCAGCGAGGCGGCGGCGCACTGAGGGGCTTTCGCCCGTCGCCCTCCGGCTTGACCGGAGGACCCATCCTGCGGCCGGGCGCGCGGCATGGAGGTGGCATGGATGCTCCGGTCAAGCCGGAGCATGACGGTGGTTGGAGTGGGCCTGGCGGCGGCGCCTTGGGGCCGGGCCGATGGTGGCTCCGGCGCGCCGCTTCCCGTCTCCCCGCCGCTGCGCTCACGCTTCCGTGTGCCGCATTACCAAACTGTAATCTCCCCGCCAGAGAGCCGTAAGGGTCGCCCCGCTAGCGTGCCTCCTCGAACCTGCCCGCACCGGCAGGCCAGACAGAGAGATCAGCACGCACATGACCCGCTCCGCCAACACCACTTCCGTGACCAAGCGCCACCGGAAGGCCCTGCTCGCCGGTGTGTTCGGCCTCGCGATCGCCGGCGTCGTGGCCGGCCAATTCGTGCCCCCGGCCAATACCCCCGCGCTCGCCCAGATCACCACCAGCCAGCCCGCCGGCACCTTCTCCTTCGCCGACATCGTCGAGAAGGTCTCGCCCGCCGTGGTCTCGGTGAAGGTCAAGAAGGACCGCAACGACCAGGTCGCCATGAACGACGACGAGGGCGGCTTCGGCGGCAACGTCCCGCCCCAGATCGAGCAGTTCCTGAAGCGCTTCGGCTTCGGCCCCGGCGGTCCGGGCGGCCCCGGCATGGGTCCGCGCGGCCCGCGTGGCCCCGGTGGTCCCGGCGGCCGTTCCGTGGTGGGCCAGGGCTCCGGCTTCATCATCTCCGCCGACGGCTATGTGGTCACCAACAACCACGTCGTTGACGGCGCCGACGAGGTGGACGTGACCACCACCAACGGCAAGGATTACGTCGCCAAGGTGATCGGCACCGATCCGCGCACCGACGTGGCGCTCCTGAAGATCGAGGGCGCCAAGGACCTGCCGTGGGTCAAGCTCTCCGACACCGCCCCACGGATCGGCGACTGGGTGATCGCGGTCGGCAACCCGTTCGGCCTCGGCGGCACCGTGACCGCCGGCATCGTCTCGGCCCGCGGCCGCGACATCGGCGCCGGTCCCTATGACGACTTCCTGCAGATCGACGCGCCCATCAACCGGGGCAATTCGGGCGGCCCGACCTTCTCGCTGAACGGCGAGGTGATCGGCATGAACACCGCCATCGTCTCGCCCTCGGGCGGCAACGTGGGCATCGCCTTCGCCATCCCGTCCGAGACGGTGAAGACGGTGGTCGCCCAGCTGCGCGACAGCGGCACGGTGGCCCGCGGCTATATCGGCGTGCAGATCCAGCCGGTGACGGAGGAGCTTGCCTCCGGCCTCGGCATCAAGGACGCCGAGGGCGCCCTCGTGGCCCAGGTCCAGCCCGACACCCCCGGGGCGAAGGCGGGCCTCAAGAGCGGCGACGTCATCACCAAGGTGAACGGCGAGGCCATCAAGGAGGCGCGCGAGCTGACCCGCAAGGTGGGCATGATGAAGCCCGGCACCGAGGTGCAGCTGTCCGTGATCCGCGACACCAAGCCGATCAACGTGACGCTGAAGCTCGGCCAGCTGCCGAACGACAAGGTCGCGGCCCGCAGCGGCGGCCAGGACGAGGATGACGGCGGCCCGCAGGCCAAGGACCTGCCGCGCCTCGGCCTCCAGCTCGCTCCGGCGAAGTCGGTGCAGGGCGCCGGCTCCGAGGGCGTGGTGGTGACCGGCGTCGACCCGAACGGCGCCGCCGCCCAGCGCGGCGTGAAGACCGGCGACGTGATCCTGAAGGTGGGCGACAAGGCCGTCTCCACGCCGAAGGACATCCGCGAGGGCCTCGCCGCCGCCAAGGCCGAGAACCGCAAGGCGGTCCTCATCCAGGTGAAGGGCGAGCAGGGCATCCGCTTCGTCGCCATCTCCATGGACACCAAGGCGAAGGGCTGAGCCTTCCCCGCATGACCCGGCCCGGCGCTGCCATGGAGCGGCGCCGGGCCTGATTTTTCCCATCGGACCCGAGGCGGCCCTATCCCTGTCGCCCCCAGCCGCTTCGGACCCGACGGCGCGGGAAGTCTCCAGAGGGCTTCCCGCGCCACTCCCGCCCCAACGTCCAAGTGTGGACCTGAAGCGAGGCTCGGCTAGAGTGCCATGATTGCGAATCTCGATCTGGGCTCTTCCAACCCCATGCGCCTCCTGCTGGTCGAGGACGACCGCGACGCTGCGGAATATCTGCGCAAGGCCTTCAAGGAGGCCGGCCACGTGGCGGACCTCGCGGGCGACGGCGAGGAGGGCCTCGCCTTGGCCCTCGACGGCAAGTACGACGTGATGATCGTCGACCGCATGCTGCCCCAGCGCGACGGCCTGTCCTTGGTCTCGGAGCTGCGCGGGCGCGGCCACACCACGCCGGTGCTCATCCTCTCCGCTCTCGGCCAGGTGGACGACCGCGTCCAGGGCCTGCGCGCCGGCGGCGACGACTATCTGCCCAAGCCCTATGCCTTCACCGAGCTCCTCGCCCGCGTCGAGGCGCTGTCGCGGCGCGGCGCGCCGCAGGCGGCGGAGACCGTCTACAAGGTCGCGGACCTTGAGCTCGACCGCCTCTCCCATTCGGTGACGCGGGGCGGCAAGGAGATCGTGCTCCAGCCGCGGGAGTTCCGGCTGCTCGAATATCTCATGCGCCATGCCGGGCAGGTGGTGACCCGGACCATGCTGCTGGAGAATGTCTGGGACTATCACTTCGACCCCCAGACCAACGTCATCGACGTCCATGTCTCGCGCCTGAGGTCGAAGATCGACAAGGGCTTCGAGGTGCCGCTCATCCACACCGTGCGCGGCGCCGGCTACATGGTGCGCGCGGGGCTGAAGTGAGCGCGGCCGGCGCCGTGCGGGAGGCGCGCCGGTGAAGCTGTTCGCCAATCTCGCGCGGCTGATCCGCACCACGGCGTTCAAGCTGCTGGCCGCCTACCTGCTGGTGTTCGCGGTGTTCGCGGTGTCGGTGATCGCCTACACCGCCTGGCACACGCGCCAGCTGATCCAGGTGCAGGTGGCGGACGACCTGGAGCGCGAGATCCGCTTCCTGTCCGACCAGTACCGCATCGGCGGCATCCAGCGCCTCGTCTATGTGATCGACCGGCGCACCCGCCGGCCGGGCTCGTCCATCTACATGCTGGCGAACTTCCAGGGCGAGGTGATCGCCACCAACGTCTCGGACCTGCCGCTCGGCCTGCTCGACCAGCCCGGCACGCGCTTCACCACCTACAACCGCCCGGACGAGACCGGCTCCAAGAGCCACGTCGCCTTCGTGGAGGTGGACATGCTGCCGGGCGGCTACCGCCTGCTGGTAGGCCGCGACATCGAGGAGCGCGACACCCTGCGCGCGCTCGTCACCCGCCCGGCGCAGTGGGCGGTGCTGCTGATCGTCGGGCTGGGCCTCGCCGGCGGCGTGTTCGTCACCCGCCGGGTGCTGAAGCGCATCGACGCCATGACGGCCACCTCCGAGACCATCATGGCCGGCGACCTCTCCGGCCGCCTTGCGCTCGCCGGCACCGGCGACGAGTTCGACCGCCTCGCCCATTCCCTCAACGCCATGCTGGAGCGCATCGAGGCGCTGATGCAGGGCCTCAAGGACGTCTCCGACAACATCGCCCACGATCTGAAGACGCCGCTCACCCGCCTGCGCAACCGGGCGGAGGAGGCCTTGCGCACCGCCGACAGCGAGACCCAGTGGCGCCAGGCTTTGGAAGACACCATCGAGGAGAGCGACGCGCTGATCCGCACCTTCGACGCGCTGCTGATGATCGCCCGCGCCGAGGCCGGCCAGGCCCGCGCCTCCATGAGCGACGTGGACCTCGCCGCCATCGCCGAGAACGTCTCCGAGCTCTACGAGCCGCTGGCCGACGAGAAGGGCCTCGACCTCGTGGTCACAACCTCCCCGGTGGTGGTGCATGGGGTGCGCGAGCTGCTGGCCCAGGCGCTCTCGAACCTGGTCGACAACGCCATCAAATATGCCGCCCCGCAGGCGGGCGAGCGGCGCTGCATCGCCGTCAGCCTCGCGCGCGAGGGAGGGGAGTCGGTGCTCAGGGTCGCCGACCAGGGGCCGGGCATCCCCACCTCGGAGCGTGGCCGGGTGGTGGAGCGCTTCGTGCGCCTGGAGGCGAGCCGCACCCGTCCCGGCTCGGGCCTCGGCCTGTCGCTGGTATCGGCCGTGGCGCACCTGCACGGCGGCAGCCTCGCCTTCTCGGACAACGATCCCGGCCTCGTGGCGACGCTCCGTTTGCCGGCAAAGCCGGCAGAGCCCGGACGGTAGCGGAAGCCGTTCCGACGGCGCCTTCGTTAACCCTTGCGGCGAAATCGGGAGCGGTCCGCCCCGTCCCGCGCCCGCCCTCGGCCATGCGGGGGCTTGCGCTCCGGCGCGGCGTCGTGCCTTTAGGGCACGACATGCGCGCTCCACACGAACCGGATTCGCCCGGCCTCATGCCGCTCGCGTCGCTGATGCGGGAAGCTCCGGTCGTCGCCGATCCTCAGACGGCAAAGCTTAAACTTTCGCAGGCCACGGACCGGCTCGATCCCGAGGGCATGGCGGCCCTCGCCGCGCTGCTGGAAGCGCATCCCGTGGCGCATGCCGTCTGCCTTGGCCTTACCGAGGGCTCGCCCTTCCTGCTCGATCTCGTGCGAGCCGAGCCCGGGCGGCTGCTGCGCGCGCTCGGCACCGACCCGCACGCCCACCTCGACGCGCTCACCGCGCAGGCCGTGGCGGCGGCCGAGGAGGCGCAGGACGAGGCAGAAATCATGCGCGCGCTGCGCCGCATGCGCGCGGAGGCGGCGCTCACCATCGCGCTTGCCGACATCGGCGGCGCCTTCGATCTCGAGCAGGTCACCGGCGCGCTGACGGACGTGGCCGACACCGCCGTGCGCGCCGCGCTGTGCTTCCTGCTCAAGGAGGCCGCGCGTTCGGGCAAGATCGCCGCCGAGGCGGCCGTTCCGGACGGGCCGAGCGGCCTCGCCGTGATCGCCATGGGTAAGCACGGCGCGCGCGAGCTCAACTATTCGAGCGATATCGACCTCGTGGTGGTCTACGACCGCGGGAAGGCGCCGCTGACCGCTGGCACCGAGCCCTCGCCCTTCTTCGTGCGCATCACCAAGGGGCTGGTGCGGCTCCTCCAGGAGCGCACGGCCGACGGCTATGTGCTGCGCGTGGACCTGCGCCTGCGGCCCGATCCCGGCTCGACCCAGGTCGCGCTCTCCACCCATGCCGCGCTCGACTATTACGAGCGTGAGGGCGCCACCTGGGAGCGCGCCGCCTACATCAAGGCGCGCGCCGTGGCGGGCGACCTCGCGGTCGGCCGTGTCTTCCTCGGCGAGCTGGCGCCGTTCGTGTGGCGCCGGGTGCTGGATTTCCAGGCCATCGCCGACGTCCACGCCATGAAGCGCGAGATCCACGCCTTCCGCGGCCACGACGTGGTGGCGGTGGAGGGACACAATGTGAAGCTCGGGCGCGGCGGCATCCGCGAGATCGAGTTCTTCGTCCAGACCCAGCAGCTGATCGCCGGCGGCCGCGACCCGCTGCTGCGCACCTCGCGCACCCTCGACGCCCTCGACGCGCTGGTGGACCACCGCTGGATCGCCCCCAAGGTGCGCGACGAGCTGAAGGAGGCCTATTGCTTCCTGCGCCGGGTGGAGCACCGCATCCAGATGGTGGCGGACGCCCAGACCCACGAGCTGCCCGAGAGCCGCGAGGCCATGGAGGGCTTTGCCCGCTTCATGGGCTATGCCGACCGCGACGCCTTCGCCGCCGCCCTGGTGGAGCGTCTCCAGCGGGTGCAGCTCCATTACGCGCAATTGTTCGAGGATGCCCCGCCGCCCGCCGCCCTGTGCGAGGAGCTCGTGTTCCCGGCCGGCGAGAATGACCGGCAGACGCTCGCCTCGCTCAGCCGGCTCGGCTTCCGCGAGCCGGCGGCGGCAAGCGCCATCGTGCGCGGCTGGCTCGCCGGCGGGCCGCGCGCGCTGAAGACCGAGGGCGCGCGCTCCCATCTCGCCCGCATCGCGCCCCTGTTCCTGGAGGCGCTGGCGCGCGGCGGTGATCCGGACGGCGCGCTGATCGCCGCCGACCGCTTCCTCGCCGAGCTGCCGGGGCCGCGCCTGCTCGCCGCCCTGGACCGGCACCCGGACCTGGTGCGCCTGCTCGCCACCATCCTCGCCGCCGCCCCGCGGCTCGGCGAGACCCTGGCGCGGCGGCCCTCGCTCACCGACGCGCTGCTCGACCCGGCCTTCTTCGACGTGCTGCCGGACGAGGACGACCTCAGGGTGCGGCTCGACCACCTGCTCGACACCGCCGAGACGGACGAGGAGCAGTTCGACCGCGCCCGGCGCTTCCGCCAGGAGCAGCACGTGCTGATCGGCGTGCGCATCGCCTCCGGCACCCTGCCGGCGGCACGCGCGGGCGAGGCCTATGCGCGGCTCGCAGAGGTCATCATCCGCGCGCTGTTCAGGCGGGTGCGCGCGCGCTTCGCCGAGGCGCATGGCCAGATCGAAGGCGCGCGCGCCGCGGTGGTGGCCATGGGCAAGCTCGGCGGGCGCGAGATGACGGCAGGCTCGGACCTCGACCTGATCGTGCTCTACGACTATCCCGGCGGCGCCGACGTGATGTCGGACGGCCGCCGTCCGCTCGCCGCGTCGCATTATTTCGCGCGCTTCACCCAGCGCCTCGTCTCCGCGCTCACCGCGCTCACCAATGCCGGCAAGCTCTACGACGTGGACCTGCGGCTGCGCCCATCCGGCCGCGCCGGGCCGCTGGCGACGCGGCTCTCCTCGTTCGAGAGCTACCAGTGCGAGGAGGCCTGGACCTGGGAGCACATGGCGCTCACCCGGGCCCGGGTGATCGCCGCCGAGGCCGATTTCGGCATCGCCGTCGGCCGGGTGATCCACGCCGTCATGGCGCGTCCGCGCGAGAAGCGGCGCATCGCCGGCGACATCCTCGACATGCGCCGCGCCATCGCCGCCGAGAAGGGCGAGGACGACCGCTGGAACCTGAAGCACGCCGCCGGCGGCCAGGTGGACGTGGAGTTCCTCGCGCAATATCTGGTGCTGGCCTTCGCCGCCGACCATCCCGAGATCGTCGACACCGTCACCGCGCGGGTGCTCGCCGCGGCCGAGCGCCTCGCTTTGCTGGCGCCCGAGGACGCGCAGGTGCTGATCCGCGCCTGCCGGCTCTACCAGGACTTGACGCAGGTGCTGCGCCTCGCGGTCGATGCCCACGTGGTGCCCCTCGACGCCAGCCCGGCGCTGCGCGCGCTTCTCGCCCGCGCCGGCGAGATGCCGGACTTCGCGACGCTGGAGGCGCACCTCGTGGACACCCAGGGCAAGGTCCGCGAGATCTTCATCCGCCTGCTGGAGGCGGATGCCGCATAGAGGCGGGACCAGTCGGGGAGGGGAGTGCCCCGTCCTGCGCGCGGCGCAGGCGCCGCGCATACCTCCACCGTCCGTTCCGATGCATCGCAACAAGATGCGACAGGCCGATTTTTCGGCTCTTGACTCCCGCTGACTCTAGACAAATCACCTTCGATTCGATTCCAATGGGCATGATTCGGAGAGATGCGGCACGTCCCTCCCGATCGAGGACGCGGGGGCTGAGGGGCATTAGGCCGTCCCGATTTCCCCAATGGAATCCGGAGGAGAACCGGCGATGGCACGCGCCAACGCTGCGAGCGTCGGTGCGCGCGACCATGCCATTCGAGGCCTGGCACGGTCGATCGCGCGCCCAGCCTACCAGCGCCTGCTCGATGCCGAGCCGGTCCTGCGCCGGATCGTGCCCGCCCTCATCGTCACCTTTCTCATGGTCATCGGCATCGGCGCCGTGGTCCAGGTGCACTCCCACCGCCTGTCGGTGATCGACGGTGCCAAGGACGATCTGGCGCTGCTCGCCCTCGCCACCGCCGACGGCGTCGCCGCCCGCGCCGGCAACGTTCCGGCCCGCGTGCCCGCCGCGCTCACCGAGAGCCTGCCGCCGCGCGCCACCGACAATGGCCGGCGGGTGTTCGTCACCGACCCGCAGGGGCGCGTCATCGCCACCGCCCCGCGCGCCGACACCCCGCCCGCCGACATCGCCCAACTGCTCGATCCCGCCCAGCCGCTGGTGGTGTTCGCCGAGCGCGCCGGGGTGCTGGAGGTGCCGTTCCAGGGCGGTACCGCGCTCGCCACGGTGCGGAACCTGCCGGCGCCGCTCGGGCAGGTGGTCTATGTGCAGCCGCTCGACGCGGCGCTCGCCGCCTGGTCGGATTCCACCACGCTCACGGTGACGCTGTTCGCCACCACCGGCATGGTCCTCCTCATCCTCGGCTTCTCGTTCCACTGGCAGGCGACGCGGGCGCGCGAGGCGGACGTGATCTACGACACCGTGCGCCGGCGCATCGACACCGCGCTCAACCGCGGGCGCTGCGGCATGTGGGATTGGGACATGGCGCGCGGGCGCATGTACTGGTCCGACACCATGTTCGAAATCCTCGGACTGGAGCGCAAGGACGAGCTGATCTCGTTCGGCGAGATCGCCCGCCTCGTCCATCCCGAGGACGGCGACCTCTACGAGCTGGCGCAGGAGCTGGCGGACCGGCCCGGCGCCTCGGTGGACCGCGTGTTCCGCATGCGCACCGCCAAGGGCGACTTCGTGTGGCTCAGGATGCGCGCCGAGGTGGTGCAGCAGGCGGGCGAGGACGGCCCCCACCTCATCGGCATCGCCATGGACGTCACCGAGGCCCAGCGCATGGCCGAGCGCACGGTGACCGCCGACATGCGCCTCAGAGACGCCATCGAGAGCATCTCGGAGGCGTTCGTGCTGTGGGACAGCCAGAACCGCCTGGTGCTCTGCAATTCCAAGTTCCAGACCCTGCACGAGCTGCCCGACGAGACCGTCAAGTCCGGAACCCCGTTCGACACCATCGCCTCGGTGGGGCGCCATCCCGTCACCCGCATCCCGCTCAAGCCCGAGGACAAGCCCGAGGAGGGCTCGCGCGCATTCGAGGCGCAGCTCTCCAACGGCCGCTGGCTCAAGATCGCCGAGCGCCGCACCAAGGATGGCGGCTACGTCTCGGTCGGTACCGACATCACCACCATGAAGCGCCACGAGGAGCGCCTCATGGACAACGAGAAGCGCCTGATGGCGCTGGTGGCGGATCTCAGGAAGTCGCAGCAGACCCTGGAGCACCAGGCCCAGCAGCTCGCGGAGCTGGCGGAGAAGTATTCGGAAGAGCGCAACAAGGCCGAGGACGCGAACCGCGCCAAGAGCGAGTTCCTCGCCAACATGTCCCACGAGCTGAGGACGCCGCTCAACGCCATCATCGGTTTCTCGGAGATCATGGAGAGCGGCATGTTCGGCCCGCTCGGCTCGGAGAAGTACGCCGAATACTGCTCCGACATCAAAGGCTCGGGCACCTATCTCCTCGACGTCATCAACGACATCCTCGACATGTCCAAGATCGAGGCCGGCCGCATGCAGCTGGAGGCCGAGGAGGTGCGGCTCGACGAGCTCATCGCCGACGCCATGCGCGTCACGGCGGTGAACGGCGACGAGAAGAACATCGCCATGACCGTGGAGGCGGGCGAGGGCCTCGCCATCCTCGGCGACCGCCGGGCGCTGAAGCAGGTTCTCCTCAACCTCCTCTCCAACGCCGTGAAGTTCACGCCCGAGGGCGGGCGCGTGGCGGTGAAGGCGCGCATCAACGCGGATGCGGCGGTGATCGCCATCGAGGACACCGGCATCGGCATCGCCCGCGACGCCATCGACCGCATCGGCCGCCCGTTCGAGCAGGTGGAGAGCCAGTTCACCAAGACCCACAAGGGCTCGGGCCTCGGCCTCGCGATCGCGAAGTCGCTGGTGGAACTGCACGGCGGCGCCATGCGCATCCGCTCCACGGAGGGGGTCGGCACCTCGGTGATCGTGCGCCTGCCGGTGAACGGGCGCGCCGCCAATTCCAACGAGACCCCGAAGCTCGCCGCCGTGGTGTGAAGCCGGCCGCGCCTTGCCGCTGTTGCCCGCTTTTGTGATCCGGCCGCCCGTCGAAAATCACTTGGCAAACAATTTTCCTTAAGAGAATACTGCGTCGCCGCACGAGAGCGCTGGGTCGCGGCAGGAGGCGACGTATGGCTCATGCGGGCGCGGCAGCCGACGAGGTGATGCTGGTGGGCTTCGATTTCGGCTCCACCACCTCCTCGGCCATGGCCGCGCGCGCCCGCATAGCCCTCAATTGCGCCACCGGGCGGCAGGAATTCCAGAACCCGCGCGTGGTCTACCGCTCGGAGCCGGTGTTCACCCCGTTCCGTGTGGCCGGCGACATCGACATTTCCAA
Source organism: Xanthobacter pseudotagetidis (assembly GCF_043194795.2). Lineage (NCBI taxonomy): Bacteria > Pseudomonadati > Pseudomonadota > Alphaproteobacteria > Hyphomicrobiales > Xanthobacteraceae > Xanthobacter > Xanthobacter pseudotagetidis. Next base: position 2,056,446 of record NZ_CM195534.1, read on the forward strand.
CCTCGAACAGCATGTGGAGCGCTGGCTCGCCGAGGGCGGCATCGCGCCGGAGGCGATCTTCTCCGGCGGCGCCATCGTCACCGGCCTCGCCAGCGAGGGGGCCAATGCGGAGGCGCTGGCGAAGCTGGTGGAGGCGCGGCTGGGCGATGCCATCATCGCCACCGCCCGCGATCCGGCGCTGGAATCCTGGCTGGCCTTCATGGGCTCGTGCGGCGGGCTCTCGCGCGCCTTGCCCGAGCGGGCGATCCTCAATCTGGACATCGGCGGCGGCACCACCAACGCCGCGCTCGGCCAGGCCGGCGAGGTGATCGCCTCCGGCTGCCACTTCATCGGCGCGCGGCACCTGCGGTTCGCGCCGGGCAGCTACCGGCTCGCCTTCGTCTCGCGCCGCGCCCGCGCCGTGCTCGACCATCTGGGCATCGCGGCCGCGGAAGGCGAAACGCTGACCGCGCGCGAGGTCGCGGCCGTCACCGCCTTCCTCGTGCGTGCCCTCGAGGCGCTGGCGGAGGGCGACGGGGCGTTCTTCCGCGCCGAGCCCGCGCGCCTGCTGGTGGATGTTGCCCTGGCGCTGCCGGCTTCCCGCGACCCGGCCGTCACCTTCTCTGGCGGGGTGGGCGAGCTGGTCTATGCCGCGCGCTCCGGCGCGGGCCTGCCGCCGACCACGGCCTTCGGCGATCTCGGCATCGACCTTGCGCGCGCCATCCTCGCAAGCCCGCGCCTCTCCCGCGATCTCGATCTCGTGCCCGAGCATGGCGGCCGGGCGACCGTGTGCGGGCTGACGCTGCACGCCACCGAGGTGTCGGGGGCGACCCTGCACCTTCCCGACACCGTGCCGCTGCCCTTGCGCGAGTTGCCCGTCCTCGCCAGCCTGCCGTCGGACGCCGACTCCGCGCGCCTCAACGAGGCGGTGGCGCTGGTGGCGCGCACCCGCGCGGGCGGCTGCATCCGGATCGGCGGCGGCGCCGATCTGCGGTCGGCGGCGGCGGTGAAGGCGCTGGGCACACGTGTCGCGGCGGCGCTCGCCGCGGTGCCGCTCGATGCCACCCGTCCCCTGGTCCTGCTGCTCGCCGAAAACGCCGCCAAGACGGTGGGCCTCTACGCCACCGATTTCGGCCGCGCCCCCGCGCCGCTGCTGGTGATCGACGAGGTGCCCGACCGTCCCGCCCAGTTCGCCCGCGTCGGCAAGGCGCGCGGCGGCATGGTGCCGATCTCCTTCTACGGCCTGAACTGACACCGCTTGGAGCCGCCATGCGCCCCCTCAAGCCCTTCAGCGACATTCAGGTGCCGGCGCCGCGGCCGGACGAGACCTATCGGGTTCGCCTGCTCGACCGCGATTTCGCCTTCACCGGCCTCAAGGCGCTGCTCGGCGCCGCCGATCATCCCAAGGCGGGCGACCGCCTCGCCGGCCTCGCCGCCCGCGACGAGGTGGAGCGGGAGGCGGCGCGGACGCTCCTCTCCTCGCTCACGCTTCAGCACCTGTTCGACCATCCGCTCACCGATGCCAACGGGCGCGTCGACGACGTGATGCGGGCCAACTACCAGATCGACGCGGCGGCCTTCGCCGAGGTCGCGCCGCTCACGCTCGGGGCGCTGAAGGACCTGCTGCTCAAGGCGCGCCCCGCCGAGGTGCGGCGCCTCGGCCCCGGCCTCACCGGCGTGATGGCGGCGGCGCTCGCCAAGATCATGGACGTGCACGAGCTGGTGCTGGTGGCGAAGAAGGCGAAGCGCGCGGCCACCGCGCGCACCCTGGTCGGGGCGCCCGGCACGCTCTCCTCGCGCCTGCAGCCGAACCATCCGACCGACGACCTCTCGTGCGTGACGGCCCTGGTCTATACCGGCCTTTCCATGGGGGCGGGGGACGCGCTGATCGGCCTCAATCCGGCGGTGGACACGCTGGAGAACGTCTCCTCCATCCTCGCCCATCTCGACCGGATCCGCCGCCAGACCGGGGCGCCGACGCAGATCTGCGTGCTGTCCCACATCAAGACCCAGCTCTCGGCCCTCGCCGCCGGGGCGCCGGTGGAGATCATGTTCCAGTCGCTCGCCGGCACCGAGCGCACCCTCACCGAGGAGTTCGACGTCACGCTCGCGCTGCTGGACGAGGCCTATGCGGCCATGGCAGCGAAGGGGCCGCTCGGGCCGGACTGCCAGTACATGTATTTCGAGACCGGCCAGGGCTCCGAGCTCACCTACGCCAAGCACGACGGCATCGACATGACCACCTGCGAGGCGCTGTGCTACGGCCTCGCGCGGCGCTACGACCCGTTCATGGTGAACAACGTCACCGGCTTCATCGGCCCGGAGACCCACCGCGACAATTTCGAGATGATCGTCTCGAACCTCCAGGACCACTTCATGGGCAAGCTGCTCGGCCTGCCCATGGGCATGGCGCCCTGCTACACGCTGCATTCCGAGATCACCATGGAGGGCCAGCAGGTGGCGACGGGCCTGCTCGCCGCGGCGGGCGCCAACTTCTTCATGGACGTCTATCTCTCCACCGACCGGATGCTGGCCTATTTCGACACCTCCGGCCACGACGATCAGACGCTGCGCGAGATTCACGGCCTGAGGCCGGCGCCGGAATTCCTCGCCTGGGCGCTCGCGCGCGGCATCTTCGCCGAGGAGGAAGGGGAGGTGGTGCGCGGGCCCAACTGGGGCGATCCGCGCCTCTTCTGCGGGTCGCAGATCGAGTTCGAGCGCCTCGCCCGCACCGTGCCCGGCGCCCACGGCTTCGAGAATGCCGGGCCGCGGCCCGCCGACACGGTCTCGCGTGCGGTGAAGGCGAACCTCGCCATCGCCCGCGAGGCGATCCACGCCGACCTCGACCCGGAGCGGCTCGGCGGCATCCAATTCCGCCGCATCGCCTCGCGCGCCCATGACCGGGCGGCGCACCTCAGTCATCCCGACATCGGCGCTGATCTCGACGCCGCCGATCTCGCGCATCTCGCGCTCGAGCACCGCGACGTGCAGATCGTGGTCTCGGACGGCCTCTCGGCCGAGGCGATCCACGCCAACGTGCCGGACCTCGTGCCGGTGCTCATGGAGGGGCTGGAGCGCTCCGGCGCGAGCCTCGGCCTGCCGGTGCTGGTGCCGTTCGGGCGGGTGAAGGTGGCCGAGCCCATCGGTGACGCGCTCGGCGCCAAGCTGGTGGTGACGCTGATCGGCGAGCGGCCGGGCGGCGACGCGCGCGCCTCGCGCTCCATGTCCGCCTATCTCGCCTTCCGCCTCGCCGACGAGGAGACGCGGGCGCGGGCAGCGGCGTTCTCCGGCAATCCTTCGATCCGCTACGAATATTCGGTGATCTCCAATATCTATGACGGCGGCCTGCCGCCGGTGGAGGCGGGGAGCGTCATCACCGAGAAGGTGCTGCAGATCCTCGCCTTTAAGGCCGCCGGCAACCGCCTGGAGCGCCTGCTCGCCGCCCGGGCGGCGTGATGCCGGGGCCTGCATTGGCCCTTCTCCGCCCGAGGCGCTAGATTTCCGCCGAATGACCGACTCGCGAAGGGGAGCGCCGCGCCGGCCTCCGAGACTGAGCCCATGACCACCCGCCTCCTGTCCGGCGAGAAAAGCGGCGACGATGCCGACGTGACGCTGCGCCCGCAACTGCTCGCCGACTTCACCGGCCAGGCGCAGGCGCGCGCGAACCTGGAGGTGTTCATCAAGGCGGCGCGGGCGCGGGGCGAGGCGCTCGATCACGTGCTGTTCGTCGGCCCGCCCGGCCTCGGCAAGACCACGCTGGCCCAGATCATGGCGCGCGAGATGGGGGTGGGCTTCCGCTCCACCTCCGGGCCGGTGATCGCCAAGGCGGGCGACCTCGCCGCCATCCTCACCAATCTCGAGGAGCGCGACGTTCTCTTCATCGACGAGATCCACCGGCTGTCGCCGGCGGTGGAGGAGATCCTCTACCCGGCCATGGAGGATTACGAGCTCGACCTCGTCATCGGCGAGGGGCCGGCGGCGCGGTCGGTGAAGATCTCGCTGCCGAAATTCACCCTGGTGGGGGCGACCACCCGGTCGGGACTGCTCACCACGCCGCTTCGGGACCGGTTCGGCATTCCCGTGCGGCTTGGCTTCTACACCGTTGAGGAACTTGAGCTAATCGTGACGCGGGGGGCGCGGGTCCTGGGCATTCCCATCGTCCCGGAGGGGGCGACCGAGATCGCCCGCCGGGCGCGTGGCACGCCGCGCATCGCCGGCCGGCTGCTGCGGCGGGTGCGCGACTTCGCGCTGGTGGCGGAGGCGGAGGCCATCGACCGCAGGATCGCCGACCGCGCGCTCCGGGCGCTGGAGGTGGACGCCGCCGGGCTCGACGCCATGGACCGGCGCTATCTCACTGTGATCGCTGAATTCTATGCCGGCGGACCGGTGGGCGTCGACACCCTGGCGGCGGCGCTCTCGGAGCCGCGCGACGCGATCGAGGAGATCGTCGAGCCGTTCCTGGTGCAGAAGGGATTCATCCAGCGGACGCCGCGCGGGCGGCTGCTCACGGGGCTGGCGTTCGCCCATCTCGGCCTGCCGGAGCCCAAGCGCGAGCCCTCGGCTCTGCCGCTCTTCGACCAGGACGACACCTGAAATCCAGGCCTGTTCCCGCGCACGTCCCGTCCCGAGCGCGCGTAGTCCCGAGCGTGCGCGATCCCGCCGCCCGGTCTTGTCCCGTCCGAGCCCCCCGGCCGGACCCGTTTCAGCAGGCTTCCGTGAGCGCGGACGCGCTCAGCAGGCTTCCTTGAGCGCGGAGGCGCCAGGATGGGCGGCGATCAGCCGCTCGATCTCGTCGAGGACGGCACCGTCGCAGGACACCGCCTCGTGATCCGCGGCCGGGATTTCGCCGTCCTCGTCCTCGCCATGGTCCTCGGCGTCGTCCTCGGCGGCCAGCGCGTCGTGCAGGGCGGCGAGGGAAACGAGCCGCTCGCGCTCGCGCATCTCAAGCAGGCCGAGGGCGGCGCCGATCACGCTCTCCTGCGCCTCGTAGCGGCCGGACGCCACCAGCCGATCCACCAAGGCGAGTTGTTCTTGGGACAACGCGAATCGAATCACCATGGCCTCCCCCCGCATCCGGATGAAAGGATAGACACGACCGGATTCCACGGTCGAGCGGGAAGTCGCGGGTGACTGCCCCGAAAGAACTAAAAAATCGAATCCTTTCTCTTAACGAAGAGTTAATTTTTGGGGATGCCGCAGCGCGGAAGGAATCCGGCGCCCTCGAAGGCCCGCTCAGCCGCCGACGTAGCGCCGCAGATAGCGTCCGCCGAGGGAGGTCAGAACCTCGTAGCCGATGGTGCCCGCCCTGGCGGCGAGGTCGTCCACGCCGATGCCTTCGCCGAGGAAGGTGGCCATGGCGCCGCGCTCCACCGCCGGTTCCGGCAGGCTGGTGACGTCGATGGTGGCGAGGTCCATGGAGACGCGGCCCACCAGGGGGCAGCGCCGGCCGGCGACCACCGCCTCGGCGCCTGCCTTCGCATCGGTGGAGCCGGCGGCGCGGAACAGGCCGTCCGCATAGCCGATGGAGACCGTGGCGATGCGGCTGGCGCGCTTCACGCGCTGGGCGGCGCCGTAGCCGACGGTGGCGCCGCGCTCCACCTCGCGCACCTGGAGGATGCGGGCGTCGAGCCGCACCACGGGCCGGAGCGGCGGCACGTTCGCGACCGCGATGCCGCCATAGAGGAAGATGCCGGGCCGCACGAGGTCGAAGCGGAAGTCGCGGCCCGAGAGCGTGCCGGCGGAATTGGCGAGCGAGGCCGGGATGCCCGGGAAGCGCCGGGCGATGTCGGTGAACAGGCTCAGCTGCCGCCCGGTGAGCGGGTGGCCGGGCGTGTCGGCGCAGGCGAGATGGCTCATGAGCAGGCTCGGCTCGAAGCCGAGCAGCCGCCGGCTGTCCGACAGCCGCACCGCATCGTCCAGCGACAGGCCGAGCCGCTCCATGCCGGTGTCCACGTGGAGCGCGGCGGGCAGCGGCTTGCCGGTGGCGCGGCAGAACTCGCTCCACTCCGCGATCTCGGGCACCGAGCCGAGCACCGGCCGCAGCTTGGCCGCCGCGAACGCCGGACCGGTGCCGGGCATCAGGCCGTTGAGCACGTAGATCACGGCGTCCGGCAGCAGCGCGCGCAGGCGGATGCCCTCGTTCAGGTGGGCGACGAAGAAGGTGAGCGCGCCCGCGCGCCACAAGGCCGGGGCGACCCGGTCGATGCCGAGCCCGTAGGCGTCCGCCTTCACCACGGCGGCGCATTCGGCCGGGGCGGCGAGGGCGGACAGCGTGCGCCAGTTCTCGACGATGGCGGCAAGGTCGATGGTGAGCACCGCCCCGGCGCGCTTGAGCGCGTCCGCCTCGGCGGCGGCCTCCTCCGGGGTCGGGGCCGGCGCGCTCACCGGTGCTCCGGCAGGCGGTCCTCCCGCGCCAGGTTGGAGAAGCGGGTGAACTGGGGCTCGAAATGCACCTTCACCGTCCCGGTCGGGCCGTGGCGCTGCTTGCCGATGATGACCTCGGCCACGTTTTCGGCCGCCTTCATCTCGATCTCCCACTTGAACCACTCCTCGGTGCCCTGCTTCGGTTCCTTGTTCTTGAGGTAGTACTCCTCGCGGAACACGAACATCACCACGTCCGCATCCTGCTCGATCGAGCCGGATTCACGAAGGTCCGAGAGCTGCGGCCTCTTGTCGTCGCGCGTCTCCACCTGTCGCGAGAGCTGGGACAGCGCCAGGATCGGCACGTTCAGCTCCTTGGCCAGCGCCTTGAGGCCGGTGGTGATCTCGGTGATCTCCTGCACGCGGCCCTGGGACGAGCTCTTGGAGGAGCCGGAGAGCAGCTGCAGATAGTCCACCACCATGAAGTCGAGCCCGCGCTGGCGCTTCAGCCGCCGCGCCCGCGCCACCAATTGGGCGATGGAGATGCCGCCGGTGTCGTCGATATAGAGCGGCACCACCTGCATGGTCTGGGCGGCGGCGGCGAGCTTGGAGAACTCGGCCTCGGAGATGTCGCCGCGGCGGATCTTGTAGGAGGGGATCTCGGCCTGCTCGGCGAGGATACGGGTGGCGAGCTGCTCGGCGCTCATTTCCAGCGAGAAGAAGCCGACGATGCCGCCCGAGAGCGTCTCGGTGGCGCCGTCCGGCCGGGTCTCGCCGCGATAGGCGGCGGCGATGTTGAAGGCGATGTTGGTGGCGAGCGCGGTCTTGCCCATGCCGGGGCGGCCGGCGAGGATCACGAGGTCGGACGGCTGGAGGCCGCCCATCTGGTGGTCGAGGTCGTCGAGCGCGGTGGCGATGCCGGAGAGGTGGCCGTCGCGCTGGAAGGCCTTGGAGGCCATGTCCACCGCCTCGCGCAGCGCCTCGCCGAAGCGCTGGAAGCCGCCGTCGTAGCGCCCGGTCTCGGCGATCTCGTAGAGGCGCTTTTCCGCCTGCTCGATCTGGTCCTGCGGGGTGGCGTCCACCGGCGCGTCGAACGCCTCGTTGACGATCTCCTCGCCGATGCGGATCAAATCGCGCCGCACCGAGAGGTCGTAGATGGTGCGCCCGTAGTCCTCGGCATTGATGATGGTGGTCGCCTCCGCCGCGAGGCGGGCGAGATATTGCGGGCCGGTGAGGCCGGCGACGTCGAGGTCGGCGGGCAGGAAGGTCTTGAGCGTCACCGGGGTGGCGATCTTGCCGGCGCGGATCAGCGCGCCCGAGAGCTCGAACACCTTGGCGTGGATCGGCTCGTAGAAGTGGCGCGGCTCCAGGAAGTCGGAGACCCGGTAGAAGGCCTCGTTGTTCACCAGGATGGCGCCGAGCAGCGCCTGCTCCGCCTCCACGTTGTGGGGCGCCTGCCGGTAGTTCTGTTCGATGTCGCCTTGGCGGGCGGGAAGGTCGAGCATGGGGGCCCATCCGCTGTTGAGCGCATGATGTAGCAGATGGGCGGGCGATCTCCAGCCTCATGGGGCCGCTATCGGGCTCGCCGACTGCATTCCACAGGCCACATTATTGGCAGTGAGCTGCGGGGATAACGGGCAGGGGCCGGCTTCGGCCGGGCAGGAGGGTGGCGCGGGGACTTTCCTCTTTCGCCCCGCCGCGATTCGCCCGCGGGCTCCCCCCGCTCCCCTCGCGGGAGAGGGACGGCGCGGCGGCCTGCACTGCCGCAGAACCTTCTCCTTGAGGGAGAGGGCAGGGTGAGGGGTCCCGCGCTTCGGGCCCGGCTACCGCATGTCCCGGCGGGCGCCCCCCTCACCCCGGCCCTCTCCCCGCCGGGGAGAGGGGACGCGAACGGGCGGGGTTCGGCGCGGTTCCGTCGCGGCTGGCTCCGGTGGGTGGGCTTTGGCGCTTCACCCCTCGCGGGAGACGGGCCGGGGGTGAGGGGGCGCCGGGTATGGGGGAAGACGCTTCGGCAGCGCTCGCGGCGGCGCCGCGATCTCCCTCACCCCGACCCTCTCCCGCGAGGGGAGAGGGCGCGCGCCGTTCCGTGGCGGCATTTCCAGCGGATGATGGCCCGTCTCCCCTCTCCCCGGCGGGGAGAGGGGCTGGGGTGAGGGAGGTGGACGGTCGGGCACCGGGGCTTCGGTGCGCAAAGCCCGTTCCGCGCCGGCGCATCATGACCTATGAGAAGGCACCTTCCCCAGCCGGGACCTGCGGCGCGCGCCGCCGGCCGGCTCGGCACGCGACCATCGGGAGACGACCCATGAATTTCGGACTTGAGGCCCGCACGGCCCTGGTGCTCGGCGCCAGCGGCGGCCTTGGCGGCGCCATCGCCGCGGCGCTCGGGCGCGAGGGCGCGCGCGTCGCGCTCGCCGGCCGCAACGTGGAGTCGCTGGAGCGCGCCGCCGCCGCGGTGGAGGCCGGGGGCGGCAAGGCGCTGGTGCTGCCGTTCGACCTTGCCGACCTCGACGCCATCGACGGCGCGGTGGGCAAGGTGGAGGCGGCGCTCGGGCCGGTGGACATCCTCGTCAACAACACCGGCGGCCCGCCGCCCACGCCCGCCGCCGGCCAGCCCATCGAGCTGTGGGAGAAGAACTTCCGCGCCATGGTGCTGTCGGTGATCGCGATCACCGACCGCATTCTGCCCGGCATGCGGGAGCGCCGGTTCGGGCGGATCATCACGGTGACGTCGTCCGGCACCATCGCGCCGATCCCGAACCTCGCCATGTCCAACACCCTGCGCGTGGCGCTCACCGGCTGGTCGAAGACGCTGGCGCGGGAGGTGGCGAAGGACGGCATCACCGTGAACACGCTGGTGCCCGGCCGCATCGCCACCGAGCGCGTGGCGTTCCTGGACGAGGCGGCGGCGAAGCGCGAGGGCATCGACGTCGACGAGGTCAGGGCCCGCGCCCGGGCCGCCATCCCCGCCGGCCGCTACGGCCGCCCCGAGGAGTTCGGCGCCGCCGCCTGCTTCCTCGCCAGCGACCAGGCCTCCTTCATCACCGGTTCCATGATCCGGGTGGACGGCGGGCAGATTCCGAGCTTGTAACGGCGAATCTTTCGCTGATATTGCAACCGCTTGCGCAAATTTTCCTTGCGGCATGCCGCTAAGTCAGGCAGAGGGGATGGGGAGCGGCTTTCGTTAGGGACGGAGGGGCAGGCGGGAATGGTCACCGCAATGCGCGGAATCACCCGCGAGAGCGTCCTCTTCATCACGCTGGACTCCTGCCGCTACGACACGTTCCTGGCGTCCCGCACGCCGGCCATCGACCGGGTCTCGGCGGTGTTCCGGGCGCAGGCGCCCTCCCACTTCACCTACGCCTCGCACGCGGCCATGTTCGTGGGCTTTACGCCGGGGGTGGCGCAGATCCCCGCGCCGCTGCTGAACCCCAAGTTCGCGCGCCTGTTCCGGCTCGGGCGGGCCGGCCATGCGGGGCACGCAAAGCCCGGCTTCACGGTGGACGGCCAGGACATCATCGCCGGCTTCCGGGCCGCGGGCTATCATACGGTGGGGACGGGCGCGGCCGGGTGGTTCGACAGTTCGAGCCCGGTCTCCCAACGCCTCATCGGCAATTTCGAGCAGTTCCGCTTCACCGGCGAGGCCGGGGTGCGGCACCAGCTGGCCTTCGTCGAGCAGGCGCTGGCGCGGCGGCGGCGCGACGACGCCTTCGTGTTCATAAATGTGGGCGAGACCCACGTGCCCTATCATTTCGAGGGCGCGCCCTGGCCGGCGGCGGACAATCCCTGCCGTCCGTTCCAGCAGGAGGACCGCGCCGACACGTGCCGCTCCCGCCAGCGCCTGTGCCTCGAATATGTGGACGCCGTGCTGGCGCCGCTGATCGATGCCTTCGCCCACGCCACGATCATCGTCTGCGCCGACCATGGCGACTGCTGGGGCGAGGACGGCCTGTGGGAGCACGGCATCAGCCATCCCATGACGCTCACCGTGCCGCTGCTGATCCGCTACCGGGGCCAGCCGGTGGAGGAGGCGGTCGAGCTGCCCGAGGCGATCCGCGCCGGGCTCGACCGCAAGGTTTCTGCCGCGCTCCCCGTCTGAGCCTCCCGCCTCGCGCAAGGCCCGGACCCCGCAATCGTGTTCGATGCGGCGCCGGGGTGGATTCCCGTTCGCGCGAAAACGCTCTAGATGAGACCGCTCACGGGGAGGGGATCCATGCGTTGGATGATTCTGACGGCCGCGCTCATGATGCCGGCCGGGGCGCTGGCACAGGATGGCTTGATGCCGCCGCCGGACCTCGGCGCCCAGGGGGTGCCGGTGCCGCCCGACGGCACGGCGATCTACGGGTCGTCCCCGCCCTCGGGCTACATGGCGATCCCGGTGCCGCCCTCCACCTGCGGTCCGCTCCAGGCCATGGTGCAGCAGAACGGCTTCGTGCTGATCCCCATCGGCGGCGGCAACGCCCAGCGCTATGTGCGCGACCAGACCTTCTGCCAGGAAGACCAGGTGACGACGCCCGCCTGGGTGCCCACCGACGACAACCCGCGCTGCTTCATCGGCTACACCTGCGGCGAGGCGAACAACGACGGCGGCAACTGAGCCGCCGGGGCGGTCTGCGCGCCCGATCACGGCATGTACTGGCCGCCGTTCACCTCGATCACCTGGCCGATGACGTAGCCGCTCGCCGCCGCCGAGGCGAGGTAGAGGAAGGTGGCGGCGCACTCCTCGGCCTCGCCCAGCCGCCCGGCGGGGATGGACGCCTTCATCGCGTCCAGAATCTGCGGCGTCGAATAGCGGTCGTGGAACGGGGTGGTGATCACGCCCGGCGCCACCGCGTTGACGCGGATGCCGGCGCCGATCAGCTCCTTGGCCCAGCCGTGGGTGGCGGTGGAGATGAAGCCCTTCGCCGCCGCATAGAGCACCGCGCCGCCGCCGCCGCCGGTGCGCGCGGCGACCGAGGAGACGTTGATGATGGCGCCGCCGCGTCCCTGCGCCGTCATCACCTGCGCGCCGGCGCGCACGAAGTGGATCACCTGCCGCACGTTGAGGTCGAGCACGTCGCTGATATGGGCGTCGTCGTAATCGGCGGCAGGCATGCGCTTCACCAGGCCGCCGGCATTGTTCACCAGCACGTCGAGCCCGCCGAGGCCCTCGGCCGCCTCCCGCACGACACGGCCCGGCACGCCGGGCTCGGTGACGTCGCCGGCGACCAGAAGCGCCGTGCCGCCGGCGGCGCGGATCCGCTCCGCCACCGCCACCGCCTTGTCGCGGCTGGAATTGTAGTGCACCGCGACCTTGGCGCCGTTGCGCGCGAACGCCTCGGCCGCCGCCGCGCCGATGCCCGTGGACGCGCCGGTGATCAGCACCGCCTTGCCGGCGAGGTCGGGGAAGACGGGGGTGGGAGCGGGAGCGGTCGTCATCGGTCTCCTCCGGGCTTTGCCTGTGCCGGCTTGCGCGTCATCGGCGCCGGGTCCGGCCGCCGCGGGTCCGCTATACCAGAGAACCGCCTTAGCGTGTGACCCGCCGCCCCACGGCGCCGGCGGCGCCGCCGCGGATGATGTCGCTGAGCGCCGCCGTCACCGCGCCGCAGAAGCGCGGGTCGGCGGGCAGACCGGTGCCGAACACCTCGCGCACCGACAGCAGCGCCGGGGCGAGGCGGCCGGCATCGAGCCCGGCCGCGTCGGCGAGCGCGCGCAGCTGCGGCGCGAGCGGGTCGCGCACGTCGATGGCGCGGCCGTGCTCGTCGTGGCCGGCGACGTAGCGCATCCAGCCGGCGATGGCCAAGGCGAGGAAGTCGATGGGCGCGTTCGCCGCCAGCCGGTCGCGCGCCGTGGCGACGAGGCGCTGGGGCAGCTTCTGCGAGCCGTCCATGGCGATCTGCCAGGTGCGGTGCCTGAGCGCCGGGTTGCGGAAGCGCGCGCGCAGCGCCCGCTTGTAGCCGTCGAGGTCGGCGCCGGGCGGCACCGCCAGGGTGGGCGTGATCTCCTCGTCCTGGAGCCGCGCGACGAGCTGGGCGAAGGGCGGGTCCGCCATCACCTCGGCGATGGTCTCGTGGCCGGCGAGATAGCCGAGATAGGCCATGGTGGAATGGGCGCCGTTGAGCAGACGCAGCTTCATGTGCTCGTAGGGGGCGACGTCCGCCACCATCTGGACGCCCACCTCCTCCAAAGGCGGGCGGCCGGCGGGGAAGCGGTCCTCCACCACCCACTGGCTGAAGGGCTCGGCCATCACCGGCCAGGCGTCGGCGACGCGAAGGCGCCCGGCCACCAGCGCGCGGTCGGCGTCGGTGGTGGCGGGCACGATGCGGTCCACCATGGTGGCGGGGAAGGCGACTTCGCCTTCGACGAAGCGGCCGAGGTCCGGATCGCGCAGCGTCGCGAGGCGGGCGGTGACGCGGGCGACGGTCCCGCCGTTGGCCGGCAGGTTGTCGCAGCACAATACGGTGAAGGGGCGGGTGCCGGCGGCGCGGCGGCGGGCCAGCGCCTCCACCAGGAAGCCGGGCGCGCTCCTCGGGCGATGGGGGTCGGCGAGGTCGGCGCGGATGTCGGCGTGCGCCTCGTCGAGGGTGCCGCGCGCCGGGTCGTGGCAATAGCCCTTCTCGGTGACGGTGAGGGTGACGATGCGCACCTTCGGATCGCACATGGCGGCGAGCAGCGCCTCGGGATCGCGCGGGGCGACCAGGAGGCGCCGCAGCGATCCCACCACCCGGAGCGCGTCGCCCTCGCCCGAGCGGACGGCGAGGGTGTAGAGCCCGTCCTGGGGCGCGAGGGCATCGTAGGTGTCGGCCGCGCGCAGGCTCGCGCCGGCCACCGCCCAGCCCTTCGCGCCGCGCGCCATCACGTCGTCCAGATAGACCGCCTGGTGCGCTCTGTGGAAGGCGCCGACGCCCAGATGCACCACGCCCACCTCGGCGGCGCCCACGTCATAGGCCGGCCGCGCGACGGCGGCCGGCAGATCGCCGAGCGTCTTCAGCGTCAGGCGCGCCACCCCGCCGCCTTGCTCCGCCGCGAACCCCTCCCCCCTGTGGGGAGGGGCAGGGGCGGGGGTGCCGCCGGCCGAGGAAGCCTCGCCGCCCCCGCTCACAGCCTGTAGGCCTTCTTCGCCAGCCCGTAGGCCAGCGCGCGCGCCACCTCCACCGCCTCGTCCTCGTCGAGGCGGTGCTCGCAGACGAGGCTCGCCAGGAAGCCGCAATCGATGCGCCGCGCCACGTCGTGCCGGGCCGGGATGGAGGGGAAGGCGCGGGTGTCGTCGTTGAAGCCGACGGTGTTGTAGAAGCCCGCCGTCTCGGTGGTCATCTCGCGGAAGCGCCTCATGCCCTCCGGGCTGTCGTGGAACCACCAGGCCGGCCCCAGCCGCAGCGCCGGATAGTGGCCGGCGAGCGGGGCGAGCTCGCGGGCATAGGCGGTCTCGTCCAGGGTGAAGAGGATGACGGTCAGGTCCTTCTCGTTGCCGAAGCGCTCCAGCAGCGGGGCGAGCGCGCGCACATATTCGGTGGCGGTGGGCACGTCGGCGCCCATGTCGCGGCCGTGGCGGGCGAAGACGGCGCCGTTGTGGTTGCGCAGCGCGCCGGGATGGATCTGCAGCACCAGCCCGTCGTCGAGGCTCATGGCCGCCATCTCGGTGAGCATCTGGCCGCGGAACAGCTCGGCATCCGCCGCCGAGACCGAGGCATTGCCGGTGACGCGCCGGAACAGCGCCTCCGCCTCCACCGGGTCGAGGTCGAAGGTGGCGGCGGTGGGGTGGCCGTGGTCCGAGGAGGTGGCGCCGAAGCTCTTGAAGAACGCGCGCCGCCTGCGGTGAGCCGCGAGGTAGCCCTGATAGGTGAGGGTGTCCTCGCCGGTGATCTCGCCGAGCTTCGCGAGGTTGTCGCGGAAGCCCTCGAACTCCGGGTCCACCACCGGGTCGGGCCGGTAGGCGGTGATCACGCGCCCGCTCCAGCCGCTGTCGCGGATCATGGCGTGCCACTTCAGGTCGTCGAGCGGGCTCTCGGTGGTGGCGATCACCTCGATGTTGAAGCGCTCGAACAAGGCGCGGGGGCGAAAGGCGTCGCGGGCGAGGTGCTCGGCGATGGTGTCGTAGTGGCGGTCGGCATTGTCCGGCCCCAGGCGCTCCTCCAGGCCGAACAGGGTGGCGAACGCATGGTCCAGCCACAGGCGCGTGGGGGTGCCGCGGAACAGGTGATAGTGGGCGGCGAACAGGCGCCAGATGGCGCGCCCGTCCTGCTCGGTGGCGCCGCCGTCGCGGCGCGGCACGCCCAGCGCCTCCAGCGGCACGCCCTGGCTGTAGAGCATGCGGAAGACATAGTGGTCCGGCACCACGAACAGCCGCGCCGGATCGGGAAACGGCGCGTTTTCGGCGTACCATCGCGGGTCGGTGTGGCCGTGCGGCGAGACGATGGGCAGCTGCTCGACCTCGGCGAGGAGGCGCCGCGCCACCGCGCGCACGTTGGGATCGGCCGGCAGCAGGCGGTCGGGATGATCGAGCATTCTCACAGGGTCCTGATGCGGGGCGAGGGCGGCTCGCTTGCCGCCTCGGCGAGGATTTCGGTCTCGGCGAAATAGTCGGGATAGGCCGCCACCAGCCCGGCGATGCTGGGGATGACCCGGCCAAGATGGGCGGCGACCGCCGCCTCGGCGGCGGCGGCATCGCCGGCGGCGACGGCGTCCACGATGGCCGCGTGCTCGGCGATGACGCTGGCGCGCCGCTCGGCCGCCGGCAGGGTGAGCAGCCGGCAGCGGTCCACCTGCGCCTTCTCCTGCCGGATCACGCGCCAGATGTTGGGATGGCCGGCCAGTTCCGCGATCGCCTGGTGGAAGGCCTCGTCGGCGGCGTGGAAGGCGGCGAGGTCGCCGGCCTTGTGGCTTGCCCGCTGGCGCGCGACGAGCGCCTTGATTTCGGCGAGGAGGCCCTTGCTGGCCTTCTCCGTCGCGCCCGCCACCTTGAGGGCGGCTTCCCGCACGGCGGTGCGCTCCAGCGATTGGCGGATCACCATGGCGTCGCGCACCGAGGGCAGCGAGATGCGCGAGACGAAGGTGCCGTACTGGGGAAAGATGTCCACCAGCCGCTCGTCGGCGAGCTTCAGCACCGCCTCGCGCACCGGGGTTCGGGACACGCCGTAGGCGAGCGCGATCTGCTTCTCCTGGACCGCCGCGCCGGGCGTCCATTCCATGGCGATGATCTTCTCGCGCAAGGCCTCGTGGATGCGGGCCGAGGCGGGGACGGCTCGGACATTTTCCACCCGGGCGGGAGCGCCCACGGTGCGAACCTTTGTGCCGGTCTTGCGCGTTCCGTCCACGGCGCCTCGCCCCTCCCTAGAGCGCGATCCGATCAAATTGCATCGATCCGATCGGTGAATCGCCCGCTAACTTAATGATGGAGAACGCGTTGTCCGATCGGCTTGCATCGCAGGCTGATCGGCGCGTGCTCCAGCGCATCGCTGCTGCGGCCGCTTCGCCTGCGGTCCGGGCTTCCCTTGCGGAGCCGGAAGACGGCGGCGGCGCTCTTGCGGATGCCTCTCAGCTAATATATTAGCATATCAACAACGTCAACGCGGCACGGTCGCGGCGTGAGGAGGAAGCGTGGCTCAGGTGGCGGAGGCGGGCCTTTCCCCGCGGACCCTGCGTCTGTCCGAGAAGGACAATCTCGCGGTGGCGCTCGACATGATCCCGGAAGGGGAGCAGGTCCAGGGCGTGCGGGCGATGTCGCGCATCCCGAAGGGCCACAAGTTCGCCCTGGCGCCGATCCTCGCGGGCGCGCCGGTGGTGAAGTTCGGGCAGATCATCGGCTTCGCGTCCGAGCCGATCGCGCCCGGCGCCCACATCCACACCCACAATGTCGCGCTGCACGACTTCGAGCGCGACTATGCGTTCGCCGCCGACGCCCATGCGGACGCGCTGCTGCCGCAGGCGGAGCGCGCCACCTTCCAGGGCCTCCGCCGCTCCAACGGGCGCACCGGCACGCGCAACTATCTGGGCATCCTCACCAGCGTGAATTGCTCGGCCTCGGTGGCGCGCTTCGCGGCGGCCGAACTGGAGCGCTCAGGCGCGCTGGCGGGCTTTCCCGGCATCGACGGCATCGTGCCGATCATCCACGGCACCGGCTGCGGCATGGCCTCCAGGGGCGAGGGCTTCGACGTGCTCTCGCGCACCCTGTGGGGTTACGCCACCCATCCCAACTTCGCCGCGGTGGTGATGGTGGGGCTCGGCTGCGAGATGTTCCAGATCGCCCGCTTCAAGTCCGACTACGGCATCGAGGAGAGCGACGGCTTCCGCACCCTCACCATCCAGGAGGAGGGCGGCACGCGCCGCACGGTCGAGCACATCGTCGGCGCGCTGAGGGAGATGCTGCCCAAGGCGAGCGCGGCGCGGCGCGAGACGCGGCCGGCCTCCGAGATCGTGCTGGCGCTCCAGTGCGGCGGCTCGGACGGCTATTCGGCGCTCACCGCCAATCCGGCGCTTGGCGTCGCCTCCGATCTGCTGGTGGCGAACGGCGGCACCTCCATCCTGTCCGAGACGCCGGAGATCTACGGCGCCGAGCATCTGCTCACCCGCCGGGCGGCGAGCCGGGCGGTGGGCGAGAAGCTGGTCGCCCGCATCAAGTGGTGGGAGGACTACACCGCCCGCAATGCCGGCGAGATGAACAACAATCCCTCGCCCGGCAACAAGGCCGGCGGCCTCACCACCATCCTGGAGAAATCGCTGGGCGCGGCCGCCAAGGGCGGGTTCGCGACGCTGAGCGAGGTCTACCAATATGCCGAGCCGGTGACGGCCCACGGCTTCGTCTTCATGGACACGCCGGGCTACGACCCGGTGGCGGCGACCGGGCAGGTGGCGGGCGGGGCCAACGTCATCTGCTTCACCACCGGGCGCGGCTCCGCCTTCGGCTGCAAGCCCGTGCCCTCGCTCAAGCTCGCCACCAACTCCGACATCTACCGCAGGATGGAGGAGGACATGGACATCGATTGCGGCGACGTGCTCGACGGCGTGAGCCTCGAGGACAAGGGCCGCCAGATCCTCGACGCGGTGCTGGCGGTCGCCTCCGGCGCCCGGACCAAGTCCGAGGCGCTGGGCTATGGCGACGCCGAGTTCGTGCCCTGGCAGATCGGCGCGGTGATGTGATGGCGCGGCTGTGCTCCCCGCTCCGCAATGGCAGCCGTCCCGACGCCGGGCCGGCGCGCCATTCCCTCTCCCGCTTGCGGGGGAGGGCTCCGCGACATGGGGAGCCGTCATGGCCGGGCCCGTCCCGGCCATCCCCGCCCAGCGGACCGGCGCTACATGGCAAATGGTGCGCCGGCGGCGCGGCGTGGATGCCCGGCACGAGGCCGGGCATGACGGCCCGTGGCGTCCCTGGCGGAGCGGAACGGGAGCAGGAGGCGGCGTTTCGCGCCCGGGTTCGCGGCGGCCGGCGCTCGCTACTCGAACAGCTCGGGGTGCTCGGCCTCCACCTTCGGCAGCGCGCGCAGGATTTCCGTCAGGTGCTCCCGCATGGCCTGCGCCGCGCCGTCCGGGTCGCGGGCGTCGACGGCGGCCATCACCGCCTGGTGCTGGCCGACCAGCGGCAGCATGGCCTGCGCGCCCGGAAGGGTGAGGTGGCAGGCGCGGTCCATGTGGGCCTTGATGTCGCCCACCGCCTCCCAGGCGAGCGGGCAGCCGGCGCCCTCAGCGAGCGCGGCGTGGAACATCTCGTCATAGCGCTGGAACGCCAGGTGGTCGCCGCGGCGGGCGGTCTTCTCCTGCAGGTCCAGGAGGTCGTCGATGCGCTGGCGCGCCATGGGGTCGAACGCCTCCGCCGCGCGGCGCGCCACGGCGCACTCCACCGCCTCGCGCACGAAGCGGGCCTCCATCATCTTCTTCACCGAGATCTTCACCACCACGGTGCCGCGCTGGGGCAGGATCTCCACCAGGCGCGTGCGGGCGAGGCCGATCAGGGCCTCGCGCACCGGCTGGCGCGAGACCCCGTGGCGCGCGGCGATCTCCTGCTCCGACAGGCGCGTGCCGGGCTTCAGCTCCAGCGCGACGATGGCGCGCCGCAGCTCCGCCTCCAGGCGATGCGCCGCCGAGCCCTGCGCGGCGGCATTGATGGCGTCCATCGCGCGCCTCCTCTGTTGCATACCAGTGGACACTACCATACAATTTTCGTCCAACAAGGAAAGTCGATCCCCGGGACGGCCGTCCGGGCCTGCCGATGCGACGCGCGCGAGCCCGGTCGTCCTCGGTGAGCCGAACAGGTTCCGCGGTCAAGACCAAACAAGACCAGACAGTCGAGAAGGGAGAACGCCATGCTGAACCGACGCCACGCCTTCGCACTGGCCGCGCTGCTGTGCGCCGCGCCGGCCCTGCCCGCCTTCGCGCAGACCACGCTGAAGTCCGCCGACATCCATCCCGACGGCTACCCCACCGTCGAGGCGGTGAAGTATTTCGGCGAGCTGGTGGAGAAAAAGACCAACGGCAAGTACAAGGTGCAGCTGTTCTTCGCCGGCCAGCTCGGCGGCGAGAAGGACACCATCGAGCAGACACGCTTCGGGGTGATCGACCTCAACCGCATCAACACCGCCCCGTTCAACAACCTGATCCCCGAGACGGCGGTGCTCGGCATGCCGTTCCTGTTCCGCTCGGTGGACCACATGTACAAGGTGGTGGACGGCCCCATCGGCGACGAGATCGCCAAGGCGTTCGAGCCGCAGGGCCTCGTGGTGCTGGGCTTCTTCGACAGCGGCGCGCGCTCGATCTACAATTCCAAGAAGCCCATCAAGACGCTGGCCGACATGAAGGGCATGAAGATCCGCGTGCAGCAGTCGGACCTCTTCATCGGCATGATCAACGCGCTCGGCGCCAACGCGACGCCGATCCCGTTCGGCGAGGTCTATTCCGCGCTCCAGACCGGCCTCGTGGACGGGGCGGAGAACAACTATCCCTCCTATGACTCGGTGAAGCACTACGAGGTGGCGAAATACTATTCGCTCACCGAGCACTCGCTGGCGCCGGAAGTGTTCGTGATGTCGAAGAAGTCCTGGGACAAGCTCACGCCGGACGAGCAGAAGGCGTTCAAGGAGGCCGGCAAGGAGGCCACCAGGAAGATGCGCGATCTGTGGGCCAAGCGCGACGCCGAGGCCAAGGAGCGCGTGGTCAAGGGCGGCGCCATGATCAACGAGGTGGACAAGAAGCCGTTCATCGACGCCATGGCGCCGGTCTACGACAAGTTCGTGACCTCCGAGAAGATGAAGGACCTCGTGAACCGCATCAAGGCGGTCCAGTGAGCCATCCGCCCCCGGCCCCGCGCCGGGGGCGCCCGTCCACGCGGCTGCGCGCGGCATCCGCCGCCGCCGCGCCAGGGACCGCGTGCCATGCCAGCCGAAACGCTCCCCGCTGACGCCATGAAGAGACCCGACGCCATGGGACATTTCCCCGCGCTTCGCCCGCTGCGGCGGCTGGTGAGCCTGCTCTCGCGGACCGCGCTGTGGATCTCCGGCGCCGGCCTCGTCCTCATGACGGCGGTGGTGTTCTGGCAGGTCATCGGCCGCTACGTGCTCAATTCCTCGCCCAGCTGGACCGAGCCGTTCGCGCTGCTGCTCATGAGCTGGTTCATCCTGCTCGGCGCCGCCGTGGGCGTGCGCGAGCGCGACCATCTCGGCTTCGAGATCGGCCTCCATTTCGCCGCGCCGCCGATGCGCCGGGCCATGGAGATCGCCACCAACGTGCTGGTCATGGGCTTCGGCGCCGCCATGGCGGTCTATGGCTGGGACCTCGCCATGGGCACCTGGAGCGCCAAGATGGCGGGCATCGACCTGCCCCAGGGCGTCGACTATCTGCCGCTGGTGGGCGGCGGCGCGCTCATCGCCCTGTTCTCCCTCGAAAAGCTGGTCGAGGACCTCGCGGGCGCGGAGGAGCCGGCCGTGCCCCTCCACGCCGAGCATCCCATCGATTGAGGGGGGAGGCGCAAATGGCCATCACCGTCCTGTTCGGCGTCTTCGCCCTGCTCCTGCTCATCGGCATGCCGGTGGCGTTCTGCCTCGGCCTCGCCTCGGTGGCGACCGTGGTCTATCTCGGCCTGCCGCCCATCGTCGTGTTCCAGCAGCTCAACTCTGGCATGAACGCGTTCTCCATGCTGGCGATCCCGTTTTTCATCTTCGCCGGCGACCTGATGATGCGCGGCGGCATCGCCGACCGGCTCATCGGCATGGCGGCGAGCCTCGTCGGGCACCTGCGCGGCGGCCTCGGCCAGGTGAACGTGGTGGCCTCCACCCTGTTCGGCGGCATCTCCGGCTCGGCGGTGGCCGACGCCTCCGCCATCGGCGGCATCATGATCCCGCAGATGGCGCGCCACGGCTACGCCAAGGACTATGCGGTCAACGTGACGGTGAACTCGGCCATCATCGCGCTGATGATCCCGCCGTCGCACAACATGATCATCTACTCGCTGTCGGCGGGCGGCACGATCTCCATCGCCGATCTGTTCACCGCCGGCATCGTGCCGGGCATCCTGCTCGCCGCGGCGCTGATGGTCACCGCCTACGTGGTGGCGCGCAACCGCGGCTATCCGGCCGGCACCTTCCCCGGCTGGTACGGCGTGCTGCGCGCGGTGGTGGCGGCGGTGCCGGGCATCCTGCTGATCGGCATCATCTTCGGCGGCGTGCGCTCGGGCATCTTCACAGCCACGGAAAGCTCCTGCATCGCCGTGATCTACGCGCTGCTGGTGACGACGCTGGTCTACCGGGAGATGGACTGGAGCGCCTTCGTCCACGCCACCCTCGGCGCGGTGCGCACCACCGCCATGGTGCTGCTGGTGATCGGCACGGCGGCCTCGTTCGGCTGGCTCATGGCCTTCCTGCAGGTGCCCAAGGCGACCATCGAGCTGATGCAGTCGCTCTCGTCCAATCCGTACGTGATCCTGCTGCTCATCAACATCATCCTGCTGATCCTCGGCACCTTCATGGACATGGCGCCGATGATCATCATCTGCACCCCCATCTTCCTGCCGCTGGTGAAGGCGTTCGGCATCGATCCGGTGCATTTCGGGGTGATCCTGATCCTCAACGCCGGCATCGGCCTCAACACGCCGCCGGTGGGGTCGGTGCTGTTCGTGGGCTGCGCGGTGGGCAAGATCACCATCGGCGAGGCCATGAAGACCATCTGGCCGTTCTTCGGCGCCTCGGTGGCGGTGCTGCTGCTGGTCACCTACATCCCCGGCCTTTCGCTCTGGCTTCCGGCGGCGTTCCGCTGAGCCTGTCCCCACCCCGTTCCGAAGAGGTTTCCGCCATGAAGATCGACGTGCGCCAGGCGCACCACCCCGAGGCGGTGCGCGCCTTCGGCACCGAGGCGCTGCGCCGGGCCTTCCTGGTGGAGGACCTGTTCGAGGCGGGGCGCATCCGCCTCACCTACAGCCATGTGGAGCGCTTCGTCATCGGCGGCGCGGTGCCGCTGATGGCGCCCCTGGCGCTGGGGTCGGACAAGGCCACCATCGGCTCGCCCCACTTCCTCGACCGGCGCGAGCTGGGCGTGTTCAACATCGGCGGGCCGGGCGCCATCACAGCGGACGGCGAGACGTTCCCGCTCGGCCACCGCGACGCCGCCTATGTGGCCATGGGCACGAAGGAGGTCGCCTTCTCCTCCGACGACGCCGCCAGCCCGGCGCGCTTCTACCTGCTCTCCACCCCGGCGCATGCGCGCCACGAGACCAAGGTGGTCAAGGCGGCGGACGCCAAGCAGATGCCGCTCGGCGACGAGGCCACCGCGAACAAGCGCACCATCTTCCAGATGATCCACCCGGACGTGGTCACGTCCTGCCAATTGGTGATGGGCATGACCCAGCTCGCCGAGGGCAGCATCTGGAACACCATGCCCTGCCACGTCCACGACCGGCGCTCGGAGGTCTATCTCTATTTCGACCTCGCCGCGGACGCCCGCGTCATCCACCTCATGGGCGAGCCGGACGAGACCCGCCACATCGTGGTGGCGGACGGGCAGGCGGTGATCTCGCCACCCTGGTCGATCCATTCCGGCTGCGGCACCCGCGCCTACACCTTCATCTGGGGCATGGGCGGCGACAATATCGACTATACCGACATGGACATGGTGCCCATGGCGGAGCTCAGGTGAGCGCCGTGGCTTCCCCGTTCGACCTCTCCGGCCGCCGGGCGGTGGTGACCGGCGCCAATACCGGCCTCGGCCAGGCGGTGGCCGTGGCGCTGGCTGAGGCGGGCGCCGGCATCGTCGCGGTGGGCCGCTCGGCCATGGACGGGACCGGCGACCTGGTGCGCCAGGCGGGCGCCGCCTTCACCGAGGTGCGCGCCGACCTTTCGAGCCTGGAGCCGGTGGCGCGCATCGTCGAGACGGCGTCGGCGGGCGGGCGCGTCGACATCCTGGTCAACAATGCCGGCATCATCCGCCGCGCCGACGCCATCGACTTCACGGAAGCCGACTGGGACGACGTGATGAACGTCAACCTGAAGTCCGCCTTCTTCCTCACCCAGCAGGTGGCGCGGGGCATGCTGGCGGACGGGAAGGGGGGCAAGGTGATCAACATCGCCTCGCTGCTCTCCTTCCAGGGCGGCATCCGCATCCCGTCCTACACTGCGAGCAAGAGCGGGCTTGCCGGGCTGACGCGCCTGCTCGCCTGCGAGTGGGCGGGCCGGGGCATCAACGTGAACGCCATCGCCCCAGGCTATTTCGTCACCAACAACACCGAGGCGCTGCGCGAGGACCCCGAGCGCTCGGCGGCCATCCTCGCCCGCATCCCGGCCGGCAAGTGGGGAGACCCCACCGATCTCGGCGGCGCGGCGGTGTTCCTGGCCTCAAGGGCCGCAGACTACGTGCACGGCATCGTGCTGCCGGTGGACGGCGGCTGGCTGGCGCGCTGAGAGGGAAGGGCATGACCATGAAGGGCGACGTCTTCGCTTTCGCCGACCAGGCGCCTCTGGAGGTGGTGGACGCGGTGGTGAGCCGCCAGGTCCTCACCTTCGACGACGAGATCATGCTGGTGCGCGTCGTCGCCCGCGCGCCGGGCCCCATGGGCGCGCCCCATTCCCATCCCCACGTGCAGATCACCAGCGTCGAGAGCGGCGTGTTCGAGCTCACCATCGGCGGCAGGACGGCGCGCCTGAAGGCCGGGGACAGCTTCTATGTGCCCTCCGGCGTGCATCACGGCGCGGTCTGCATCGAGCCGGGCGTGCTGGTGGACGTGTTCACGCCCATGCGTGCGGACTTCGTGAAGGGGTAGGGGGGCTGCTCAACCACCCGCTGCGGCACCCCCGCCCCCTCTCCTCTCCTCTCCTCTCCTCTCCTCTCCCCTCCCCTCCCCATAAGGGGGAGGGAGCAGCGCGAGCAGGGGCAACCCCTTCCCCTTGCGGGGAGGGGCAGGGGAGGGCTGTAAGGGACAGTTGCCGGGCGTCCGGAGCGCCCTACGCTCCCGCCTTCGCCGCGAGCGCCGCGCCGAGGGCGGCGGGATCGCCTTCGATCCGCAGCACCTTGACCCGCGCGGTGGCGCCGGAGGCGAGCGAGACCCGCGCCGCGGCGACGCCGGCCGCCTGCGCCACCACCTTGATCACCGCCTTGGTGGCCGCGCCGTCCTCCGGCGCCGCGCGCACCCGGACCTTCAGCACCTCGCGCCCGTCCGCCAGCGCCGCCACGCCGTCCAGCGCGTCGCGTCCGCCCTTGGGCGTGGCGCGCACCGTCACCTCGATGCCGTCGGCGACCGGCCGCCAGAAGGCCAAGGCGCGGGGCTCCGTCAGAACACGTAGGGGTAGATGTAGTAGGCGATCACGCGCTGCAGGAAGAAGATGAGGAGGATCAGCACCATCGGCGAGAGATCGATGCCGCCGAAGCTCGGCAGCACGTTGCGGATCGGCGCCAGAACCGGCTCGGTGACGCGGTAGAGGAACTCGCCCACGCTCCGCACGAAGCCGTTGTACGAGTTCACCACGTTGAAGGCGACGAGCCAGGACAGCACCGCTGCGGCGATCAGCACCCAGACGTAGATCTGCAGAATGATGAGGATGATGTCGAGCAGAGCGCGCATGGCCGAAGGAGCCCCCGGAAAGGATCGGCAGAAGCAATAGCCTCCCCGAGGGTCATCGAACAAGGGCAGTGCGGCACCAAAGCGCGCACGAGGGTCGTATCCACTCAACAGGCGCGGGGAGCAGGCCTGAGCGCACCCCTGCCCGTGCCATCCTCTTCGGCGCCGTCATGCCCCGGCTTGTCCGGGGGATCCACGGCGCCGCTTGCGTGCCGTCGCTTCATTGCCGGGGCCGGCCCCGCAGGGTGGATCCCCCGGACGAGCCGGGGGAGGACGGCGGGAAACGCCCCGCGCGCCGGTCCAACCCCGCTAGCCGCTGGTCGCGTTCTCGTCCTGCGGCCGGGCCGGGTCGGGCAGGGTGCCGGCGCCGGGCGTTTTCGCCGGATCGGTCAGGTGCGCCCGCGCATGCGGGCCGGCCGCCGGCATCGGCTCCGGCGCGCCGATGGGCCGCCGCTTGCCGCCGGCCGGGCGCAGCCGCCCGGTGGCCTTGGGCCTGCCGGCCTGCTTGGCCGCCGGTTTCGCCACGGCGGCGGGGCGTTTGCTGGTTGCCATGTGTCGTCTCCCGGGCCGGTCGCCGTGACCGGCCGCCATGGAGCATAACGGCGCAGGCGCGTCTCCGTTCCGCTGCCCGGGACGATGCCGGCGGCGCCGGGCGGCCATGGAATACCGGCCGCGATCCCCGATCCGCTTGCGCCCGCGTGGGGCCGGCATGCGCGCGCCGCCTGCGATCGCCGCTTGCGATCACCGCTTGACTTGGGCGGCGTGCGCAGGCAGCTTCCCGCCGCCTTGTGGGGGCGCGGGCCGAGGCCCGTTGAAATCTCGCGGATGACGATGCGCAGCTATCTGGACTTCGAGAAGCCGGTCGCCGAACTCGAGGCCAAGGTGGAGGAACTGCGCGCGCTCGCCGCCTCGGGCGACGGCGTCGCCATCGGCGACGAGGTGCAGCGCCTTCAGACCAAGGCCGGCGAGGCGCTGGTGGCGCTCTACGCCAATCTCACCCCCTGGCAGAAGACGCTGGTGGCGCGCCATCCCGCGCGGCCGCACTTCGCCGACTTCGCGAAAGCCCTGTTCGAGGATTTCACGCCGCTCGCCGGCGACCGCAAGTACGGCGAGGACGAGGCCATCATCGGCGGCTTCGCCCGCTTCCGCGGCGAGGCGGTGTGCGTGCTGGGCCACGAGAAGGGCTCCACCACCGAGACCCGCATCCGCCACAATTTCGGCATGGCGCGCCCCGAGGGCTACCGCAAGGCGGCGCGCATCATGGAGCTGGCGGACCGCTTCGGCACGCCGCTGATCTCGCTGGTGGATACCGCCGGCGCCTATCCCGGCATCGGCGCCGAGGAGCGCGGCCAGGCCGAGGCCATCGCCCGCTCCACCGACGCCTGCCTGTCGCTCAGGGCGCCCAGCGTCTCGGTGATCATCGGCGAGGGCGGCTCGGGCGGCGCCATCGCGCTCGCCACCGCCAACAGGGTGCTGATGCTGGAGCACGCCATCTACAGCGTGATCTCGCCCGAGGGCGCGGCCTCGATCCTGTGGCGCGACACCGCCAAGGCTCAGGACGCGGCGACGAGCATGAAGATCACGGCCCAGGACCTGCTGCGCTTCGGCATCATCGACGGCATCGTCAAGGAGCCGACCGGCGGCGCCCACCGCGACCCCGAGGCCGCCATCGCCGCCGCCGGCGATGCCATCGCCGATGCCTTCTCCTCCTTGGCCGGCCTCGACGGCGACGCCGTGCGCAAGGCGCGGCGCGAGAAGTTCCTCGCCATCGGCCGCAACCTCTGAGGCCTCGCGGAGCCCGCGATCTCATCCCTGCCGCATTTGGCGGCTTGCCTGCGGGATCGCGGTGTCGTGAAGGGCCGATGGCCGCACGTCTCCGCGCCGGGGCGGAAAGGCGATCGCAGGCAGAAGGTTGCCGCGCTGCAAGGTGCCCCTGGGGCGGCTTGCGGTAACCATTCGTCAACGCTACAGGATCTTATCGATGGACGTGGCGTCCGCTCTTGGCCTCTTGTGGTTCCGGATACGGACGTTGGGAGTTCTGCGTTGAGCCGTCCGCTGACGAGATTTGGAGTGCGCGCCCGCGCGGCGGTTCTCGCCGCGTCGCTGGGGCTTGCGCTCTCGGCCTGTTCCCAGACCGACGACGTGGCGCGCAAGGCCAACAAGCCGCTGACGCCGCAGATGCTCTCCCTCCTCGCCCAGAAGAAGATGGAGCCGTCGAGCCCGATCCTGGTGCGCATCTTCAAGAAGGAGTCGGAGCTCGAGGTCTGGAAGGAGGCCACGGACGGCAAGTATGCGCTGCTGAAGACCTATCCCATCTGCCGCTGGTCCGGCGAGCTCGGACCCAAGGAGAAGATCGGCGACCGCCAGGCGCCGGAGGGCTTCTACACCATCACCCCCGGCCAGATGAATCCGAACTCCAGCTATTATCTCGCCTTCAACCTGGGCTTCCCGAACGCCTTCGACCGCGCCTACGGGCGCACCGGCGAGTTCCTGATGGTGCACGGGGACTGCTCGTCCTCGGGCTGCTACGCCATGACCGACGAGCAGATCTCCGAGGTCTTCTCGCTCGCCCGCGAGAGCTTCGCCGGCGGCCAGACCGCGTTCCAGGTCCAGGCCTATCCCTTCCGCATGTCGCCGAAGAACCTCGCCGAGAACCGCAAGAACCCGAACATGGCCTTCTGGAAGAACCTGAAGGAGGGCTACGACCAGTTCGAGGTGACGCGGCAGGTGCCCAAGGTGAACGTCTGCGAGCGCCGCTACGTGTTCGGCGCCGAGCCGGAGCCGGGCAGGACGTTCAACGCCCAGCAGGCCTGCCCGCCCTACAAGGTGGACGAGCAGGTGGCGCAGCAGGTGGCCGCCAAGAGCCGGGCCGACGAGGCGCAGGTCGCCGCCCTGTCGCAGAGCGCGCCGCTGGCGCCGGTGCGCACCGGCCGCGACGGCGGCATGCACCCGGTGTTCCTCGCCGAGTTCAAGCGCAAGCAGGCGGCGGGCGGCGGCGAAGCCGCCTTCACGCCCCAGGCGCCCGGCACCGTGCCCGACACCACGCGCCCGCCGGCCGGCAGCGACGACACCGGCCTGACCGAGGCCGGCGGCAGCGCGACCGCCCCGGTCGTGACCGGCACGGTCGCGCCCCGCTGAGGCCGGCGCCCCCTCAGCCTTCCCGGCGCAGCACCCCTTCGCGCCCGCCGCTGCGCCAGTCGGCGCAGAGCCGGCCGAGCAGCCACAGCGGGATGCCTGGTGCCGGCGAAGGCCGGCATGAGGTTGGCCTGGCACGCTGACCGCAGCCCGCGTTCCCGTTCGCGGCGCTGGAGGGCGGAGCGTCATGGAACGGTGGGGCAGGGGGCTGGCGCTGGTCGCGGCCCTGGTGGGGCTCGCCGCGCTGGCGCTCCAGCTCGGCATCATCGTCGTGAAGGAGGCGCGGGCGGGACTTGGGCCGCTGCCGGCGCTCGCCGCCGGCCTGTGGCGCTTCGTCGGCTACTTCACCATTCTCGGCAACATCTTCGCTGCCGTGGTGGCGCTCGCCATGGCGCTGGCTCCGGGTCGCGCGCTCGCCGGGCCGAGGGTGCGGCTCGCGGCGGCGGTGGCGATCGTGCTCATCGGCATCGTGTATTCCCTGCTGCTGCGGCACGTATGGAACCCCACCGGCTGGCAGGCGGTGGCGGATCACGCGCTGCACGACGTGATGCCGCCGCTGTTCCTTCTCGCCTGGGCGATGATGCCGCACGGCCGGCTCGGCTTCCGCGACGCCCTGTGGGTCATGGTGCCGCCGCTCGCCTATTTCGCCTATGCGATGGCGCGCGGCGCCCATGACGGCTGGTATGCCTATTGGTTCCTCGACCCAGCGAAGCTCGGGCCGGAGCGCATGGCGCTCAACGCGGTGGCCCTCGCCGCCGGCTTCTATGCCGCCGGCCTGCTGCTGGTGGCGCTCGACCGGGCGCTGTCGCGGCGGCTCAAGGACGTTTGACGACCTTCCAGCGCGGGCTCATGCCCGGCGCCCCCTCACCCCCGGCCATTCTCCCGCAAGGGGAGCAGGGAGACGCGAAGGTCCGGCGCGCTCGTGGGATTGGAGCGGGGAGGCGCGAAGGTGCCGGGTCTTGGTGCCGAAACGGGGGCAGAGGGGAGCCGCAAGCGGGCGCGGCACCCCTCGGCCGGGCCCGTCCTCAGGCGAAGCGGCCGTGGCAGTGCTTGTACTTCTTGCCCGAGCCGCAGGGGCAGGCCTCGTTGCGGCCCACCTTGCCCCAGGTGGACGGGTCGTCGGGGTTGCGCTCGGCCACCGCCACGTCGCCCGACAGCAGCGGCTGGGGCCGGCTGCCGATGGCCGCGCCGGCGTCCGCCATCTCGTCCTCGCCCGTGAGCGGGTTCTCGTGGTGCGCCTCCATCACCGGAAGCTCGCCCACCGGCGGCGGCTGGGTGACGATCTCCACCCGCATCAGCTGGGCGGTGACGATCTCGCGCAGCCGGTTGAGCAGCGCCGAGAACAGGTTGAAGGCCTCGGACTTGTACTCGTTCAGCGGATCGCGCTGGGCATAGCCGCGCAGGCCCACCACCTGGCGCAGATGGTCGAGCATGGCGATATGCTCGCGCCAGAGATGGTCCAGCGTCTGGAGCAGGATCGACTTCTCCACGTAGCGCATGAGGTCCGGCCCGTACTGGGCGCTCTTGGCCGCCATCCACTCGTCGGCGCGGCGGATGATGCGCTCGGTGACCTCGGGGCCAGCGATGCCCTCTTCCTTCGCCCAGTCCCTGACCGGCAGATCGAGGGCCAGCAGCTCCTTCACGGCGGCGTCGAGCCCGTCCACGTCCCACTGCTCGGGATAGGCGTTCTCGGGGATGAACTTCGCCACCGTCTCGGTGATGAGGGCATGGCGCATGTCCTCCACCGTCTCGGCCACGTCGTCGTCGTTCATCAGCTCGACGCGCTGCTCGAACACCACCTTGCGCTGGTCGTTGAGCACGTCGTCGTACTTCAGCAGGTTCTTGCGGATGTCGTAGTTGCGCGCCTCGACCTTCTGCTGCGCCTTCTCCAGCGCCTTGTTGATCCAGGGATGGACGATGGCCTCGTCCTCCTTGAGGCCGAGCTTCTGGAGCATGCCGTCGAGCCGGTTCGACCCGAAGATGCGCATCAGGTCGTCTTCCAGCGACAGGAAGAACTTGGAGTGGCCGGGATCGCCCTGGCGGCCGGAGCGGCCGCGCAGCTGGTTGTCGATGCGCCGGCTCTCGTGGCGCTCGGTGCCGAGCACGAACAGGCCGCCGGCCGCGAGCGCGGCCTTCTTCAGCTCCTCGACCTCGCCGGCGATCCTCGCCTCGGCGGCGGTGCGCTCCTCGCCCTCGGGCATGTCCTTCAGCTCGTGGGCGACGCGCATCTCGACGTTGCCGCCGAGCTTGATGTCGGTGCCGCGGCCGGCCATGTTGGTGGCGATGGTGATGGCGCCGGGCACGCCGGCCTGGGCGACGATGTAGGCTTCCTGCTCGTGGTAGCGCGCGTTCAGCACCGCGAACGAGCGCGCATTGCTGCGGGCGCCCGAGGTCGCGGCCGGGTCGGAGAAGTCCACCTGCCGGAAGCCGGCCTGCTTCAGCAGCTCGGCCAGCAGCTCCGACTTCTCGATCGAGGTGGTGCCCACCAGCACCGGCTGGCCCTTCTCGTGGCACGCGCCGATGAGGGTGATGATGGCCTTGTACTTCTCCGCCGCCGACCGGTAGACCTCATCGTCGTCGTCGATGCGCGAGACCGGCACGTTGGTGGGGATCTCCACCACCTCGAGCTTGTAGATGTCGGCGAACTCGGACGCCTCGGTCGCCGCGGTGCCGGTCATGCCGGCGAGCTTCTGGTAGAGGCGGAAATAGTTCTGGAAGGTGATGGAGGCGAGCGTCTGGTTCTCCGGCTGGACCTGGACGCGCTCCTTGGCCTCCAGCGCCTGGTGCAGGCCTTCCGAATAGCGCCGGCCCGGCATCATGCGGCCGGTGAACTCGTCGATGATCACCACCTCGCCGTTGCGGACGATGTAGTCCTTGTCGCGCTGGAACAGCGTGTGGGCGCGCAGCGCCTGGTTGACGTGGTGCACCACCGAGACGTTCTCGATGTCGTAGAGGCTCTCCGACTTCAAGAGCCCGGCCTCGGCGAGCATCTGCTCCATCTTCTCCATGCCCGCCTCCGTCATGGTGACGGTGCGCTGCTTCTCGTCCACCTCGTAGTCTTCCTTCACGAGGCGCGGGATGTAGAGGTCGATGGTGTTGTAGAAGTCCGAGCGGTCGTCGAGCGGGCCGGAGATGATGAGCGGCGTGCGCGCCTCGTCCACCAGGATCGAGTCCACCTCGTCGACGATGGCGTAGAAGTGCGGGCGCTGCACCATCTGCGCGCGCTCGTACTTCATGTTGTCGCGCAGATAGTCGAAGCCCAGCTCGTTGTTGGTGGCGTAGGTGACGTCCGCATTGTAGGCGGCGCGGCGCTCGTCGTCGTCGAGGCCGTGGACGATGATGCCGGTGGAGAGGCCGAGGAAGCGGTAGAGGCGGCCCATCCACTCGGCGTCGCGCTTGGCGAGGTAGTCGTTCACGGTGACCACGTGCACGCCCTTGCCGGCGAGCGCGTTGAGATAGACGGGGAGGGTGGCGACCAGGGTCTTGCCCTCGCCGGTCTTCATCTCGGCGATGCCGCCCTCGTGCAGCACCATGCCGCCGATCAGCTGCACGTCGAACGGGCGCATGCCCAGCGCGCGCTTGGAGGCCTCGCGCACGGTGGCGAAGGCCGGCTCCAGCAAATCGTCGAGGGAGGTGCCGGCGGCGATCTGGTCGCGGAACTGCTGGGTGCGGGCGCGCAGCGCCTCGTCGGAAAGCCCCTCCAGCTCCTTCTCCATGGCGTTGATGGCCTGGACGCGAGGGCGGTATCCCTTGACGCGACGGTCGTTCGCGGAGCCGAAAAGCTTGCGGGCAAATCCACCTAGCATGGGTATCTCTGTTCCGATCGGTCGCGAAGGCGGCGGGCGCAAGCGGCCGGACCTCCGGGAAATTGGGCGTTCTTCAATACCCCCAATGCGGCGGCAGCAAGTCGGGAACCCGGACGCCCCGCACCTGCCGCAAGGGCGCGCGGGGCAACGTTGACCCTCATGCCGCCAAAGGGAGCGCAAATCCTGGCGGACACTTATGAACGGGTGGGGGCAATGTCAATGCGAGGCAGCCCGGGCGCGGGCGCCGGCCCGGCCGCCGACGGATGGCCGCGGAGCGGCATGTTGGAAGTGATCAAGCCAATTCCTCTCATGGACACGTCATGGACCCATGCTTAGTATCCGCCGCGACTGCACAAAGGGGGATTGGGTATGGTGGGGGGATTCCGGGTGTCCGGCCTGCGCCGTGGCGGCATTGCGGTTTCGGCCGCTCTTGTGCTCGCCGCCTGCGAGGAAAAGAACACCTACGTGCCCCCGCCGCCGCCGAAGGTGACCGTCGCTCCCGTGCTCCAGCAGCCGGTGACGCGCTTCCTGGAGCTGACCGGCAACACCGCCTCGATCAATTCGGTGCAGCTCAACGCCCGCGTCCAGGGCTTCCTCACCGCCATCAACTATGAGGACGGCCAGCTCGCCAAGAAGGGCTCGGTGCTGTTCGTGATCGAGCAGGACCAGTACAAGGCCAGCCTCGACCAGGCCAAGGCGACGCTGGCGGCGAATCAGGCGCTCCAGGTTCAGGCCGAGGCGGAATACAATCGCCAGGCGCAGCTCGCCAAGCAGGACTTCGCCTCCCAGGCCACCCTCGACCAGGCGCGCGCCAAGCGCGACCAGGCGGTGGCCAACGTCGCCAACGCCGAGGCCGCGGTGCAGACGGCGCAGATCAACCTCGGCTACACGCAGGTGACGGCGCCCTTCGACGGCCTCGTCACCGCCCACCAGCAGGACGTGGGGGCCCTGGTCGGCTACAGCGGGCCGACCCAGCTCGCCTCCATCGTCCAGGTGGACCCGATCTATGTCTGGTTCTCCCTGAGCGAGCAGCAGGTGCTCAACATCAAGGAGCACCTCGCCAGGACCGGCCGCACGCTGATGAGCGTGGAGCGCCGCATCGGCGACATCCCCATGGAGATTGGCCTGCAGACCGAGCAGGGCTTCCCGCACAAGGGCAAGCTCGACTACATCGCCCCGCAGGTGGACCCGAACCTCGGCACGCTCACCGTGCGCGGCATCTTCGAGAACAAGGACATGGCGCTGCTGCCGGGCCTGTTCGCGCGGGTGCGCCTGCCGCTCGGCGACGCCGCGCCGACCATCCTCGTGCCCGACGCCGCCATCAGCTACAACCAGCTCGGCGCCTATGTCCTGACGGTGAGCGCCGACAACGTGGTCTCCCAGACCACGGTCACCACCGGCCAGCTCCAGGCCAACGGCCTGCGCGCCATCGAGGGCGGGCTGAAGGTGGGCGACCGCATCATCATCAGCGGCCTCCAGCGGGCCGTCCCGGGCTCGAAGATCGACCCCGAGGAGGGCAAGATCGTCGGCGTCGCCCCGACCACGAAGGCGGGCAAGCCGGCGGGCGTGCCGGACGCGATCGGAGGCGCCACGGCGCCCGCCGCCCCCGCGGGCGGCACCGCGCCGGCACAGAAGAACTGATCCGTCCCTCGAACCTCTGGGAGCGCCCATGATCTCGCGCTTTTTCATCGAGCGGCCGGTTCTGTCGAACGTGCTCGCCCTCGTCTTCGTGCTGATCGGCCTCGTCTCCCTCATCCGCCTGCCGGTTGCGCAATATCCCAACATCGTGCCGCCCACGGTGTCGGTCTCCACCTCCTATCCCGGCGCCTCCGCCAAGACCCTGGTCGACACCGTCGCCCTGCCCATCGAGCAGCAGGTGAACGGCGTCGAGGGCATGATCTACATGCAGTCCTGGTCGGCCTCGGACGGCACCTACACGCTGATCGTGACCTTCGCCATCGGCACCGATCCCAACATGGCGCAGGTGCTGGTGCAGAACCGGGTGAACATCGCCCTCGCCTCGCTGCCGGCCCCGGTGCAGGCCCAGGGCGTCACCATCCTGCAGAAGGGCACCTCGATCCTCGAGTTCGTGACCCTGATCTCGCCGGACGGACGCTATGACGGCCTGTTCCTGAACAACTACGCCATCATCAACATCCAGAACGAGCTGGAGCGCGTGCCCGGCGTCGGCAACGTGGCGGTGTTCGGCGCCGGCACCTACGCCCTGCGCATCTGGATGGACCCGGACAAGATGCAGGCGGTGGGCCTCACCCCCACCGACGTGTCGAACGCGGTGCAGAAGCAGAGCCAGGAGGTCACCCCCGGCCAGCTCGGCATCCCGCCCGCACCCTCCAACGCCTCGTTCCAGTACACGGTGAACGTGAAGGGCCGCCTCGACGACGTGGCGGACTACGAGAACATCATCGTCAAGGTCGACAACGAGAATGGCGGCCGCATCGTGCGGGTCCGCGATATCGGCCGCGTGGAGCTCGGCGCGCAGAGCTATTCCAAGGACTTCATGCAGGACAACAAGCCTGCGGCCGGCATCGGCATCTTCCAGCTTCCCGCCGCCAACGCGCTCGAGGTCTCGGAGCTGGTGGGCAAGAAGATGGAGGAGCTCAAGAAGAGCTTCCCCGAGGGCCTCGACTACGCCAACCCGTTCAACACCACCTGGTTCGTCTCCGCCTCCATCGACGAGGTCTGGAAGACCCTGTTCGAGGCGGCGATCCTGGTGCTGGTGGTGATCCTGATGTTCCTCCAGGACTGGCGCGCGACGCTGGTTCCGGCGACCACCGTTCCCGTGACCATCATCGGCGCGTTCGCCGCCATGGACGCCATGGGCTTCACCATCAACATCTCGACCCTGTTCGCCATCATCCTCGCCATCGGCATCGTGGTGGACGACGCCATCGTCATCGTCGAGGGCGTGGCGCGCCACATCGAGGAGGGCATGGCGGGCCAGCCGGCGGCCGAGAAGGCCATGGACGAGCTGTTCGGGCCGGTGGTCGGCATCACCCTGGTGCTGATGAGCGTGTTCCTGCCAGCCTCGTTCATACCAGGCCTATCGGGGCAGATGTTCAAGCAGTTCGCCCTGGTGATCGCTGCGACGGCGTTCATCTCGGCCATCAACGCGGCGACATTGAAGCCCACCCAGTGCGCGCTCTGGCTGAGGAAGCCGGTGCCGCCGGAGAAGCGCAACTTCATCTATCGCGGCTTCAACGCGGTCTACGGCAAGGCCGAGCACTGGTACACCGCCCTGATCTCGCGCATGGTCCACCGCTCCAAGCTGATGGTCCTGGTGGCGCTGGCGCTCATGGGCGTCGCCGGATGGGGGCTGACGCGGGTGCCGACCTCGTTCCTGCCGATCGAGGACCAGGGCTACTTCCTCGTCGCCGTCCAGCTGCCGGATGGCGCCAACCTCAACCGCACCAAGGCGGTGATGGGCGATGTGTCGGAGCGGGTGCGCAAGGTGCCGGGGGTGCAGACGGCGCTTGCGGTGTCCGGCATCTCGATCATGGACAACTCGTCCACCCTGGCGAATGCCGGCGTGATCTACGTCACCCTGACGCCGTGGGACGTGCGCTACGCCACCAAGGGGCAGGACCTCCTGTCCATGTACCAGAACATGAACAAGGCGGTGGCGGACGTCGAGCAGGCGCAGGTGATCGTGCTGGTTCCGCCGGCGATCCAGGGCATCGGCAACGCCGCCGGCTTCACCATGCAGCCGCAGCTCAAGAACGGCAATTTCGACTACCAGCTGCTGGCGCAGATCACCACCTCGCTGGTGGAGAAGGCCAACGCCCAGTCGGCGCTCTCCCACGTCTCCAGCTCGTTCCGCGCCGGCGCGCCGCAGCTGGAGGTGGAGATCAACCGCATCAAGGCCGAGACGCTGGGCGTGACCGTGGGCCAGGTGTTCACCACCATCTCGTCCTATCTCGGCTCGACCTACGTCAACCAGATCAACAAGTTCGGCAACGTGTTCCAGGTCTATGTGCAGGCCGATGCCGGCTTCCGCGTGACCCCGGCGGACCTTGAGGCGCTGAAGGTGCGCGCGCCCAACGGCACCATGATCCCGCTCGGCACGCTGCTCACCGTGAAGGTGGTGCAGGGGCCGCCGCTGATCTCGCTCTACAACCTCTATCCCAGCTCCACCATCAACGGCACCAACGCCCCCGGATTCTCCTCCGGCCAGGCGCTCGACCTCATGGAGCAGATCGCCGCCTCCACCTTGCCGCCGGGCACCGGCTTCGAGTGGACCGCCATGTCCTATCAGGAGAAGGCGGTGGGCAATCAGATCTACTTCGTGTTCGGCCTCGCCATCCTGCTGGTCTACTTCGTGCTGGCGGGCCAGTATGAGAGCTGGATCCAGCCCATGTCGGTGATCCTCGCCGTGCCGCTGGCCCTGCTCGGAACGGTGGGCGCGCTGCTGGGCCTCGGGGTGTCCAACAACCTCTACACCCAGATCGGCCTCGTGCTGCTGATCGCGCTGGCCTCGAAGAACGCCATCCTGATCGTCGAATATGCCCGCGAGAAGCGGGCCGAGGGCATGGAGATCACGGACGCGGCGGTGGAGGCGGCGCGCCTCCGGTTCCGCCCCATCCTCATGACCTCGTTCGCCTTCATCCTCGGCGTGCTGCCGCTGGTGTTCGCCACCGGCGCCGGCGCCAACTCGCGCAAGTCCATCGGCATCGCCGTGGTGTCGGGCATGCTCGCCTCCACCTGCCTCGCGGTGCTGTTCGTGCCCTCCTTCTATACCGTTCTCCAGCGCTTCGAGGAGAGGCTGAAGAACAAGAAGAAGCCGGCCGGGCCGCATGCCGCGGGCGAGCCGCCCGAAGGGCCCAAGGGGCCGGTTGGCGCAGGCGGGCCGGTCGGCGCAGGCGGGCCGGCGGCGCCGCCCGCGCCCGCCACGGCCTGAGGCGGGCGCCGTGGCTTCGGCGTGGCCTGTGCCCGAAAGCGCTCCGGCCCGGCCGGGTGCCGGGCGCCGCCGCGCCGGGCCGGTACACGCTGAAAATGCATGGCTCCCCTGTGGGGCCTCCTCTTGCGTGCATGCCCGCCTTTGCAGCATGTGTCGCCGCAAAGTCGCGCTTCCGCTCGATCGGGGGCTTGTCTAACTTCGGTCTGCTCTAACCAGGGCCCAGGTCGCGGCCCGCAGGATCAGGTGTTTCCTCGATGTCCATCCTCGCGAGCCTGCACCACGTCACGAGCTACAGCTACGACAAGCCGGTCGCGCTCGGCCCGCAGACCATCCGCCTGCGCCCGGCCCCCCACAGCCGCACCGCGATCCCGTCCTATTCCCTCAAGATCACGCCTGCCCAACATTTCATCAACTGGCAGCAGGACCCGTTCGGCAACTGGCTGGCGCGCGTGGTGTTCCCCGAGAAGACCACCGAGTTCAAGGTGGAGGTTGACCTCCTCGCCAGGCTCGACGTGATCAATCCGTTCGACTTCTTCGTCGAGGAGTACGCCGAGGAATTCCCCTTCGCCTACGCCCCGGCGCTGAAGGCGGAGCTCGCGCCCTATCTGGAGCTGGAGCACGAGGGCGCGCTGTTCGACGCCTTCGTCGCCTCGGTGCCGCGCGAGAAGAAGCGCATCGTCGACTTCCTGGTGGAGATCAACCAGCGCCTCCAGAGCGAGATCGGCTACGTCATCCGCATGGAGCCGGGCGTGCAGACGCCCGACGAGACACTGGAGAAGAAGCTCGGCTCGTGCCGGGACACCGGCTGGCTGCTGGTGCAGGTGCTGCGCCACCTCGGCCTCGCCGCGCGCTTCGTCTCCGGCTACCTGATCCAGTTGAAGCCGGATGTCGCCGCCCTGGACGGCCCCTCCGGCACCGACGTGGACTTCACCGATCTGCACGCCTGGTGCGAGGTCTACGTGCCCGGCGCCGGCTGGATCGGGCTCGATCCCACCTCCGGCCTGCTGTGCGGCGAGGGCCACATCCCGCTCGCCGCCACCCCGCACTACGGCTCCGCCGCGCCCATCACCGGCCTGGTGGAGAAGGCGGAGGTGGAATTCGGCTTCGAGATGGACGTGACCCGCGTCGCCGAGGCCCCGCGGGTGACGCTGCCGTTCTCCGACGACACCTGGACCGCGCTCGACGCCCTCGGCGCGAAGGTGGACAGGGACCTCGCCAGCGGCGACGTGCGCCTGACCATGGGTGGCGAGCCCACCTTCGTCTCCATCGACGACTATGAATCCCCGGAGTGGAACACCGAGGCGCTCGGCCCGCAGAAGCGCGTGCGCGCCGACGACCTCATACGCCGCCTGCGCCGGCGCTTCTCCACCGAGGGCGTGCTGCACTACGGCCAGGGCAAGTGGTATCCCGGCGAGACGCTGCCGCGCTGGTCGTTCGACCTGTTCTGGCGCAAGGACGGCCAGCCCATGTGGTCGCGCGAGGACCTGATCGCGTCCGAGACCGTGGACTACGGCGCCGGCCCGGCGGAGGCGGAGCGCTTCGGCAAGGCGGTGGCCGAGAAGCTCAAGGTCGGCGACCAGTTCGTGGTGCCGGCCTACGAGGACAACATCTACTTCATGTGGAAGGAGCAGTGCCTTCCCGAGAACATCCCCCCCGGCGACCCGCGCATGGCGGACGAGGTGGCGCGCCGCATGCTGGCGCGCGCCTTCAACCAGGGCCTCGCCAATCCCTCCGGCGTGGTGCTGCCGCTGCGCCGCTCCTGGCTGACCGACGGCACGCCCATCTGGGCGTCGGAGCATTGGACCTTCCGCCGCGACTTCCTGTTCCTGATCCCCGGCGAGAGCCCCATCGGCTATCGGCTGCCGCTGGAATCGATGCCGTACCTCGCGCCCACCCGCTACCCCTTCACCATGCAGGAGGACACGTTCGAGCCGCGTGGCCCGCTGCCGGACGCGGCCGAGCTTGCCGCCCGCTACCGCGACGGCGCGCCGGCCGGCGATGCGCGCGCGCGCTACCAGGTGGCGCCGCGCACCGAGGCCTACGGGGTCGGCGAGCGGGCGCAGGAGCTGGTGCGCCAGTACATCGCCCAGAACGAGCGCCAGATCTTCACCGCCGACACCCGCACCGCTTTGTGCGTGGAGCCGCGCGGCGGCCGCCTGTGCGTGTTCCTGCCGCCGGTGGAGCGCCTCGAGGACTATGTGGACCTCATCGCCGCGGTGGAGCAGGTGGCGATCGAGCAGAACATGCCGATCCACCTGGAAGGCTACCCGCCGCCGTTCGACTACCGCCTCAACCTGATCCGCCTCGCCCCCGATCCGGGCGTGCTGGAGGTGAACGTCCACCCCTCCGACACCTGGAAGGGCTGCGTCGAGATCACCCACGCGCTCTATGAGGAGGCGCGGCTCGCCCGCCTCGGCACCGAGAAGTTCATGGTGGACGGCCGCCACACCGGCACCGGCGGCGGCAACCACGTGGTGGTGGGCGGCGCCACCCCGGCGGACAGCCCGTTCCTGCGCCGGCCGGACCTCCTGAAGAGCCTGCTGCTGTTCTGGCAGCGCCACCCGAGCCTGTCCTACATGTTCTCGGGGCTGTTCATCGGCCCGACCTCGCAGCATCCGCGCATCGACGAGGCGCGCCACGACAGCCTCTACGAGCTGGAGATCGCGCTCTCCAAGATCCCGCTGCCGGGCGGCGAGCTGCCCCCCGCCCCGTGGCTGGTGGACCGCCTGCTGCGCAACATCCTGGTGGACGTGACCGGCAACACCCACCGCACCGAGATCTCCATCGACAAGCTCTATTCGCCGGACGGCCCCACCGGGCGGCTCGGCCTCGTGGAGTTCCGCTGCTTCGAGATGCCGCCGGACTGGCGCATGAGCCTTGCCCAGCAATTGCTGCTGCGGGCGCTGATCTCGCGCCTGTGGAAGGCGCCGATCCACGGCGACTGCACGCGCTGGGGCACCATCCTCAACGACCGCTTCATGCTGCCGCATTATGTGTGGGCCGACTTCCTCGACGTGCTGGAGGACCTCGGCGACGCCGGCTACGCGTTCGATCCCGAATGGTTCAAGGCGCAGTTCGAGTTCCGCTTCCCGCTCTACGGCCAGGTGCAGCGCGGCGGCGTGGACGTGGAGGTGCGCCAGGCGCTCGAATGCTGGAACGTGCTGGGCGAGGAGGGGGTCACGGGCGGCACCGCGCGCTACGTGGACAGTTCGGTGGAGCGCCTGCAGGTGAAGGTGGAGGGCTTCAATCCCTCGCGCCACGTGCTCACCTGCAACGGCCGGCGTGTGCCGGTGGCGCCTACGGGCCGCAATGGCACCTTCGTCGGCGGTGTGCGCTACAAGGCGTGGCAGCCCTGGTCGGCGCTGCATCCGACCATCCCGGTGCATGCGCCGCTGGTGTTCGACGTGGTGGACACCTGGAGCCAGCGCTCGCGCGGCGGCTGCGTCTATTACGTCTCCCATCCGGGCGGGCTCTCCTACGAGACCTTCCCGGTCAATTCCTACGAGGCCGAGGCGCGCCGCCTCGCCCGGTTCCAGGAGTATGGCCACACGCCCGGCATGGCCCACGTGCCGGCCGAGACCGCGCCGGACGAGTTCCCGACCACCCTCGATCTGCGCCGTCCGATCGGCATGTGAGGGCAGGGGGAGCGCCGGACACGCCCAAGCAAAAAGGCGCCGGCGAAAGCCGGCGCCTTTCTTGTCTCATGCGGAAGAAGGCGGCCGCGGCCGCCTTGCGGCTCACGCGGCCTTCTTCTCCTCGGCCGACGACCACTGGCCGAGGGCGGCGAGCGAGTTCATGCGGGCGCGGTGGGTGAAGGCGGCCTGGGCGGCGGCCATGTTCTCGGCCTTGCCGGACCACGCCTTCTGCGGCGCCGCCTGGAGCGCGCGGCCGTAGGAATAGGTGAGCTTCCACGGCAGGCCGCCGAGCTTCACCATGGCGTCGAGATGGGCCGTGGCCTCCTCGTCCGACTGGCCGCCGGACAGGAAGGCGATGCCGGGCACCACGGACGGCACGCAGCTCTTGAGCAGGCGCACGGTCTTTTCCGCCACCTCCTCCACCGAGGCCTTCTTCGCGCTCTTCTTGCCGGGCACCACCATGTTGGGCTTCAGCACCATGCCTTCCAGGCGGATGCGCTGGTAATAGAGCTCCTGGAAGGTCTCCTTGAGCACGAACTCGGTGACCTCGTAGCAGCGCTCGATGTCGTGGTCGCCGTCCATCAGCACTTCCGGCTCGACGATCGGGACGATCTTGGCCTCCTGGCACAGCGCCGCATAGCGGGCGAGCGCGTGGGCGTTGGTGCGGATGGCGGTGTAGGACGGGATGCCGGCGCCGATGTCGATCACCGCGCGCCACTTCGCGAAGCGGGCGCCGAGGTCGTAATACTCCTTCAGGCGGCCGGCGAGGCCATCGAGGCCCTCGGTGATGGTCTCGCCCGGGCAGAAGGGCAGGGGCTTGGCGCCCGCGTCCACCTTGATGCCGGGCACCGCGCCCGCCTCGGCGATCAGCGTCACCAGCGGCGTGCCGTCCTTGGCCTTCTGGCGGATGGTCTCGTCGAACAGGATCACGCCGGAGATGTACTTCTTCATCGCCTCGGTCGAGCGGAACAGCAGCTCGCGATAGTCGCGGCGGTTGTCCTCGGTCGACGCGACGCCGATGGCGTCGAAGCGCTTCTTGATGGTGCTGGAGCTTTCGTCTGCCGCCAGGATGCCCTTGCCGTCGGCCACCATCTTCTGTGCGATCGTATCGAGCTCAGCGGTCATGATCGGTCCGTCCTGCCTTTGCCGCCCCTCGCGGCGGGATGTTCTGGGAACAGTATAGGGCACTGCGGCAGGTGCGCCGCAGTGCAATGTTTGTCAGCGCTTCAGCGCCTCGACGCCGGGGAGCGCCTTGCCTTCCAGCCATTCGAGGAAGGCGCCGCCCGCCGTGGAGACGTAGGAGAAGCCCGCCGCCGCCCGGGCGTGGTTGAGCGCCGCCACGGTGTCGCCGCCACCCGCAACGGAAAGCAGCTTGCCGGCCTGGGTGAGGCGCGCCACCTCCTGCGCCACCGCCACGGTGGTGGCATCGAACGGGGTGAGCTCGAACGCGCCGAACGGCCCGTTCCACACCACCGTCCTCGCCGCCTTCAGCTTGTCGCTGACGAGCGCGGCGGTCCTGGGGCCGGCGTCGAGGATCATCTCGTCGTCGCCGACCTCGTCCACCGAGACCGTGCGGTGCGGGGCGTTGGCCTTGAACTCCTTCGCCACCACCGCGTCCACCGGCAGCACGATCTCGCAGTTCGCGGCCTTCGCCTTGTCCAGGATCTCGCGCGCGGTGCCGAGAAGGTCGTGCTCGCACAGCGACTTGCCGACGGTCTTGCCCTGGGCTGCGAGAAAGGTGTTGGCCATGCCGCCGCCGATGACGAGGATGTCCACCTTCGCCACCAGGTTGCCCAGCAGCTCCAGCTTGGTGGAGACCTTGGCGCCCCCCACCACGGCCAGAACCGGCCGCTGCGGCGCCTCCAGCGCCTTGGTGAGGGCGTCGAGCTCGCCCTGCATGGAGCGGCCGGCGAACGCCGGCAGCTTGTGGGCGAGGCCCTCGGTGGAGGCGTGGGAGCGGTGGGCGGTGGAGAACGAGTCGTTCACGTAGACGTCGCCGAGGCTCGCCAAGGCCTCGACGAAATCGGGCGCGTTCTTCTCCTCGCCCGCATGGAAGCGGGTGTTCTCCAGCACGATCACCTCGCCGCAGGCGAGGCGCTCCACCGCGTCCTTCGCCTCGGCGCCGATGCAGTCGGAGGCGAAGGCGACGGAGCGGCCGAGCTCGGCCGAGAGCGCCTCCACCAGCGGCGCCAGCGACTGGCTCTCGTCCCGGCCCTTGGGCCGGCCGAAATGCGAGAGGAGCACGGCCTTGCCGCCCTTCTCCGTGATGGCGCGGATGGTGGGCAGGATGGCGCGGATGCGGGTGCCGTCGGTGACGCGCCCGCTCTCCATGGGAACGTTGAGGTCGACGCGGACAAGGACCCGCTTCTTGGCGAGGTCGGCGTCGTCGAGGGTGCGGTAGGCGATCATGATGAAGCCTCCTCCCCTCCGGTTCAGCCGAGCTTGCCGAGCGCCACGGCCGTGTCGGCCATGCGGTTCGAGAAGCCCCACTCGTTGTCGTACCAGCTCATCACCCGCACCAGCGTGCCGTCCATGACCTTGGTCTGGTCCATGTGGAAGGTGGAGGAGTGGGGATCGTGGTTGAAGTCGATGGAGACGTTGGGCTGGAGCGTGTAGCCCAGCACGCCCTTCAGCGGGCCGTCCGCCGCCGCCTTGATGGCCGCGTTCACCTCCTCCACCGTGGTGGCGCGCTTGGCGACGAACTTGAGGTCGATCACCGAGACGTTCGGGGTCGGCACGCGGATGGAGACGCCGTCGAGCTTGCCCTTCAGCTCCGGCAGCACCAGGCCCACCGCCTTGGCGGCGCCGGTGGAGGTCGGGATCATGGAGAGCGCGGCCGCGCGGGCGCGGTAGAGGTCCTTGTGCACCTGGTCCAGCGAGGGCTGGTCGTTGGTGTAGGAGTGCACCGTGGTCATGAAGCCCTTGTCGATGCCGATGGCATCGTTGAGCACCTTGGCGACCGGCGCGAGGCAGTTGGTGGTGCACGAGGCGTTGGAGACCACGAAGTGCTCGGCGGTGAGCTTGTCGTGGTTCACGCCGTAGACCACCGTCAGGTCGGCGCCGTCGGCGGGCGCGGAGACCAGCACCCGGCGGGCGCCGGCGGTGAGGTGCGCGGACGCCTTGTCCTTGGCGGTGAAGATGCCGGTGCACTCGAGCGCGATGTCGACGCCCAGCTCCTTGTGCGGCAGGGTCGCGGGATCGCGCACCGCCGTCACCTTGATCTTGCCCCGGCCCACATCGATGGTGTCGCCGTCGACCTTCACCTGCGCCGGGAAGCGGCCGTGCACGCTGTCGAAGCGCAGCAGGTGGGCGTTGGTCTCCACCGGGGCGAGGTCGTTGATCGCCACCACCTCGATGTCGGTGCGGCCCGATTCCACGATCGCGCGCAGCACGTTGCGACCGATGCGACCGAAACCGTTGATGGCCACCTTGACGCTCATGTCCATTCCTCCATGGCCGGCTTGAAGCCCGGCCCTCATGTGTGCCCTGCGCAGGAAACGGCCCCTCCGCTCCCGCGCGCCCGTCGCGCTCCGCCGCGCGCCGATCTCAGTTCTGCTTCAGGCGGTCGAGCGCCTTGGCGACGACCGACTCCGGCGTAATGCCGAAATGCTTGAAAAGGTCCTTTCCCGGCGCGCTGGCGCCGAACGAGGTCATTCCCACGAAGGCGAAATCCGAGCCGAGGAGATCGGCCCACCCCATGCGGACGGCGGCTTCTACGGCCACCTTCGCCGGGGCATCCCCGATCACCGCGGCGCGCTCGGCGGCCGGGCGTTCGAGGAACAGCTCGAAACAGGGAACGGAGACGACGCGGGTGGGCACCCCCTGCGCCTCCAGCATCTTCTTGGCCTCGGCGGCGAGGGAGACCTCGGAGCCGGTGGCGAACAGGGACACCTGCGCCTTGCCGCTCGCCGGCAGGATCTCGTAGGCGCCGCCCCTGGAGAGGTTCTCGCCCCCGCCCGGCGCGAGCACGGGCAGGTTCTGGC
Source organism: Xanthobacter pseudotagetidis (assembly GCF_043194795.2). Taxonomy (NCBI): domain Bacteria; kingdom Pseudomonadati; phylum Pseudomonadota; class Alphaproteobacteria; order Hyphomicrobiales; family Xanthobacteraceae; genus Xanthobacter; species Xanthobacter pseudotagetidis. The sequence goes on from NZ_CM195534.1 coordinate 2,100,263, forward strand.
GCGACAGGATCAGCGCGGACGGGCGGTCGGTGGTCTCAAGGGCGATCTGCCAGCACTCCGCCGTCTCCACCGTGTCGGCGGGGCGCAGCACGAGAAGGTCCGGGATCGCCCGCAGGGCGGCGAGGTGCTCCACCGGCTGGTGGGTGGGGCCGTCCTCGCCGAGGCCGATGGAATCGTGGGTCAGCACGTGGATCACCCGCTCGCCCATGAGGGCGGCGAGGCGGATCGCCGGGCGGCAATAGTCGGAGAAGACAAGGAAGCCGCCCGAGAACGGGATCAGCCCCTTGTGGAGGGCGATGCCGTTCATGGCCGCCGACATGCCGTGCTCGCGCACGCCCCAGTGGACGAACGAGCCGGAGAAGTCGTCCGGCGTGATCGCCTTGGCGCCCTTCGCCTTGGTGTTGTTGGAACCGGTGAGGTCGGCCGAGCCGCCCAGCATCTCCGGCACCACCGGGGTGATGGCGTCGAGCACCATCTCGGACGACTTGCGGGTGGCGACCGCCGCCTTGTCCGCCGCCGCCTTGGCCTTGAAGGCGGCGAAGGCGTCGGCGAGCGCTTCCGGCAGGCGGCCGGCCTGGGTGCGCTGGAATTCCGCCTGCCTGTCGGCCGGCAGTGTGGCGAGGCGCTGCTCCCACGCCGTGCGGCGGGCCTTGCCGGCGGCGCCGGCGGCGCGCCAGGCGTCGAGCACGTCGGCGGGAACCTCGAACGGGGCGGCCTCCCAGCCGAGGGCGGCGCGGGTGGCGGCGATCTCCTCGGCGCCGAGCGGCGAGCCGTGGGCCTTCTCCGAGCCCGCCTTCTTGGGCGCGCCGAAGCCGATGGTGGTGCGGCAGGCGATCAGGCTCGGCTTGCCGGAGGCCTTCGCGGCCTCGATGGCGGCAAGGATGGCGGCGGGGTCGTGCCCGTCCACGCGGGTGGTGGACCAGCCGGAGGCGGCGAAGCGGGCGAGCTGGTCGGTGGAGCCCGACAGCGAGGTGGCGCCGTCGATGGAGATCAGGTTGTCGTCCCACAGGACGATCAGCTTGGAGAGCTTCAGGTGGCCGGCGAGGTCCGCCGCCTCCTGGCTGATGCCCTCCATGAGGTCGCCGTCGGAGCACAGCACATAGGTGTGGTGGTCCACCACCTCGGCGCCGTACCGCGCCTGGAGCGCCTTCTCCGCCATGGCCATGCCGACGGCGGTGGCGATGCCCTGGCCGAGCGGGCCGGTGGTGGTCTCGATGCCCTCGGTGACGAAGTTCTCGGGATGGCCGGGGGTGAGCGAGCCGAGCTGCCGGAAGCGCTTGATCTCCTCCATGGTCACCTTCGGGAAGCCCATCAGGTGCAGCACGGAATAGAGCAGCATGGAACCGTGGCCGGCCGAGAGCACGAAGCGGTCGCGGTCCGGCCAGTGGGGCGCGGACGGGTCGATCTTCAGCACCTGGGCAAACAGCACGGTGGCGATGTCCGCCGCCCCCATGGGCAGGCCGGGATGACCGCTGTTGGCAGCCTCCACCGCGTCCATGGACAGGAACCGGATGGCGTTGGCCATGCGGTCATGGCTGTGGCGGCTCGACATGTTCTTCTTGTCTCCCGCGCCCGGACGGGCGCGCCTGGTAACGCGGAGCGCCGGGGCGGACCGGCCGGCCCCGGCCCTGATGGCGGTCTAGATATCAGCGCACCGCCGGGTGTCAAACCCGCCGGATGCCGCGCCGTCAAGGCTGGCGCGATCGCGCGTGATTGCGCCCCATCGTCGCGGCGGCGTCCGGCGGGTGGATGGGGGGCGCTTCGGAACCATCCGCTACCCCCCGCTGCCCGGCCAGGATGAGGCAGGCGGCCGCCGGCAACTGCCGCGCGCGCCACGATTGCCACTCGATACCGCCCGAGGAGCCGGCGGCGCCGGCTCCTTGGGTACTGGGGGGCGGCGGCGCCGGCCACCCCTCCGGGCGCAGGGGGCCGCGCGCGGCCCAAGTTTTTGCGTTGACAATCCAATGGCCGGTGGCCCGAATCCCCTCGACTCGGCTAGACTTCAATTCATGTATGCGCTGAAGCACCGTCCGCCGCTCCAGGATACGCCCATCGAGGCCGCCACCAAGCGCCTCAATGCGGCCCTCGACGCGCTCGCCGACGCGCTGGAGCGGCGCCGCGACATGGACCGGCACCAGGAGGCGCTGCTCGCCCAGCTCCACGCGCTCGGCAACGACCGCGCCCGCCTCGCCGCCGAGCTGGACCTGTCGCAGAGCCAGGTGGAGGAGGTGGCCCAGGTGAGCCGCGAGGTCATGCGCCGCCTCGACGTCGCCATGGGCACCATCCGCGACGTGCTCGCGACCCACGGCGGATAAGCGCATGCCGCATGTCTCCGTCACCATCGCCGGTCGCCACTACCGGATGGCCTGCGACGAGGGGCAGGAGGAGCACCTCATGCGGCTGGCGCGGGACATCGACACCCGCATCCTCGACCTGCGCGGCGCCTTCGGCGAGATCGGCGATCAGCGCCTGGTGGTCATGGCCGCCATCACCATCGCCGACGAGCTGGCCGAGGCGCGCGCGCGCATCCGGGCGCTGGAAAGCGACATCGAGAGCCAGCGCGACGCCCGCGCCTCCGCCATCGCCCGCATCGAGTCGAGCGAGGAGGAGGTGGCCCGCACCATCGAGGAGGTGGCCGAGCGCATCGAGCGGCTGACCGCCGAGCTCACGCCGCGCGAGAAGGGCAATATCGGCATGGGCTGAGGCGGGCGCCGCCGCGGCTCAGGGATGGCCCAGCGATCAGGGATCAGGGATAGAGCCGCGTGCGGACCCAGGACTCCGCCTCGCCGCCGCGCCGGAACACCACCCGGTCGTGCAGGCGGAACGGGCGGTCGTGCCAGAACTCGATCGCCACCGGCACGATGCGGAAGCCGGTCCAGTGCGGCGGGCGCGGCACCGTGCCGAGGCCGTAGCGCGCCGTGGTCGCCGCCACCGCCGCTTCCAGCGCGAACCGGCCCTCCAGCGGGCGCGACTGCTGGCTCGCCCAGGCGCCGATCTGCGACAGGCGCGGCCGGGTGGCGAAATAGGCGTCCGCCTCCTCCGCGCTCACCTGCTCCACCATCCCGCGCACCCGCACCTGCCGGCGCAGCGACTTCCAGTGGAACACCAGCGCCGCCTTGGGCACCGCCGCCAGCTCGCGCCCCTTGGCGCTCCCGGTGTTGGTGAAGAAGACGAAGCCGCGCGCGTCCAGCCCCTTCAGCAGCACCATGCGCGCGTCCGGCAGGCCGGTCTCGTCGACCGTGGCGAGGGTCATGGCGTTGGGGTCGTTCGGCTCCGACCTGGTGGCGTCCTCCAGCCATTCCGCGAACAGGCGGAAAGGCTCGGACGCCTCGGTAAAATCACCGGATGTTAAGGGGTCGTGGGCTTCCATGGTCTCGCTTGTCGTCATCTGGGAGCCCCTCGTGCCGTCCATCGCCGAAACCGGCCCCGTCAAGAGCCGGCAGGTTGCCCATCATAGAAGCGCGGCGCCCCGGCGCGAAGCCCTCCCGCAGGGGCTCGGGCGCGGCATTCTCGGCGCCGCGCTCCTGTGCCTCGCCTTCGCCTCGGCGGGCTGCTCCACGCTCGGCACGCCCGACGACCAGCTCATCACCGGCTCGGTGCGCCCGCACGCGACGCCGGTGTCCGCGCCGCTGCCCCAGGGCGCGGCGCCGAAGGGTATCGCCGAGCCGGACTGGATCGAGGCCAAGGCGGCGCTCGACCAGGCGCTGACCTCGCGCGACAAGGACACCTCGATCCCGTGGGAGAACAAGGCGAGCGGCGCCAGCGGCACCGCCACCCCCATCGGCCCCGAACGCGGCGGCTGCCGCGACTTCATGATCTCGGTGGTGGACGCGAAGGCCGGCGACCGCTGGGTCCAGGGCGAGGCCTGCCGCGCCCGCTCGGGCTTCGTGCTGAACCAGGTGCGAATTCTGGGGCGTGCCTGACCTTCGCCGTTGCATTTCAAGCCCCGCCTCCCACATGTTTGATGCGGCTGGCCGCTTGAGCGCCGGCCGGCGAGGTGAGAATTCATGCGTGATCCATACGACGTCCTCGGCGTGTCGAAGGGCGCCGACGAGGCCGAGATCAAGCGTGCCTATCGGCGGCTGGCGAAGAAGCTGCATCCGGACGCAAACAAGGACGACCCGAAGGCCCAGGACAAGTTCGCCGAGCTGAACACGGCCCACGAGATCCTGGAGGACAAGGAGAAGCGCGGCCAGTACGACCGCGGCGAGATCGACGCCGAGGGCAAGCCGCGGGCGCCCGAGTTCGCCGGCTTCGGCGGCGGGCGCGGCGGGCCGGGGGGCGGTCCCGGCGGCTTCTCCGGCTTCGACGGCGACACCATCTTCGAGAGCTTCTCCTTCGGTCCCGAAGGCATGCGCCGGGCCGGCCGCCGTGGCGGCGGCGGCCAGGGCGGCGGCTTCGAGGACCTCGGCGACATCTTCGGCTTCGGCCGCCAGCGCCGCTCGGCGGGCGGGGGCTTCGCGCCCCAGCCGGGCGCCGACATGGAGATCTCGCTGCCCGTGAGCTTCGAGGAGGCGACCGAGGGCGCGTCCAAGCGCGTCGGCCTGCCCAGCGGCAAGCAGATCGACATCAAGATCGCCGCCGGCACCCGCGAGGGCCATCGCATGCGCCTGAAGGGGCAGGGCGAGGCGAGCCCCATGGGCGGCCCGCCGGGCGATGCCTACGTGACCATCGCCTACGCCCCGCACCCGACCTTCGAGCGCGACGGCGACGACCTGCGCCAGCTGGTGGACGTGCCGCTGCCCGACGCGGTGCTGGGCGCCAAGGTGCGGGTGCCGACGCTCTCCGGCGCGGTGGACCTCTCCATTCCCGCCTGGACCTCCGGTGGCCGCCTGTTCCGCCTGCGCGGCAAGGGCCTGCCCAACGCCACCGGCGGCCACGGCGACATGTTGGTGCGGGTCAACGTGGTCCTGCCCAAGGAAAAGGACGCGGAGCTGGAGGCCCTCATGCGCAAGCTGAGGGACGGGGATGCGGCCTGAAGCCGACTTTCGGATGCGTTATTAAGTTTGTGCAATTATAGGTTGCGCATCTCTACCGCCCGTGGAATCCCTGGCGCTCGGATCTCCTCCCCGAGGGCACGGCCATGGCGGTCGCATTCGATTCCCGGCTTGCGGAAGAATATGCGGCCCTGTTCGCCGCGCTCGTGATCAATCCGGGCCGGCGGGAGGAGGTGGAGCGTCTGGTCGCCCGCATCCTTCTGCCCGCCAACCGGGCGCGCTACGCGGCGGTGGAGGCCGCGTGCGGCGTGCCCTGGTTCGTGGTGGGCCTGATCCACAATCTGGAGGCCTCCGGCTCCTTCCGCGCCCATCTGCACAATGGTGATCCGCTGACGGCCCGCACGGTCCGCGAGCCGGCGAGCCGGCGGGCCTGCCGGCGCCGCCGCCCGCCGATGGCACCGCCTACAGCTGGGAGGAGAGCGCCGCCGACGCTCTCGCCCACGACGGGCTCGACCGTTGGCGGGACTGGACGGTCCCCGGTATCGCCTACGCGCTGGAGCGCTATAACGGCTTCGGCTACCGGCGCCGCCATCCGCACGTGAAGAGCCCCTATCTCTGGGGCTTCTCCAACGCCTATAGCCGGGGCAAGTTCATCACCGACGGGGTGTTCTCGCCTGACGCGGTGAGCCAGCAGTGCGGCGGCATGACGCTTCTGAGCGCGCTGATGGAGGACGAGCCCGAGGTCGCCGCGCGCCTCGGCTTCGTGCCGCCGGAGGAGCCGGACGACGTTGCCCGCCCGACGCCCCATGTCCCCGGCGACGGCAGCGCCGCGGACTTCCCCGCCGATCCGCCCCGCTTTCCCGGCAAGTACCTCCTGCCCGGCAGCCGGGACAAGGCGTCGGTCCGCAAGGTGCAGGAGCGCCTCGCCCAGATGGGCGCCTCGCCGGGCGCGCCGAGCGGCGCCTTCGACACCCCCACCCATTTCGCGATCCAGCTGTTCCAGTCGCGCTCGGCGGACCTCGAGGGCGTGCCGCTGGAGATCGACGGCATCGTCGGCCCGAAGACCTGGGGCGCGCTGTTCGGCCCGCTCGCCATCGACAGCGAATGGGTGAAGCCCAGCTTCCGGGTGCGCAAGCGCGAATTGGACCTCGCCTCGGCGGTGATCGAGATCGCCCAGGGCGAGATCGACGTGCGCGAGGTGCCGCCCGGCAGCAATCGCGGGCCGCAGGTGGAGGCCTATCTGCGCAGCGTCGGCCTCAAGGGCGGCAGCCCCTGGTGCATGGCCTTCGTCCACTGGTGCTTCGCCGGTGCCGCGGCGGCGCTCAAGGTGCCCAACCGCGTGCCGGGCACCGGCCATGTGCGCACCGCCTGGCGGCAGGCGGGCCGGATCGCCGCCGGCGTGCGCGTCGTCGCCGCCCGGGACGCCGCGCGCGACCCCTCGCTGGTGACGCCCGGCATGGTGTTCTTCCTCGGCCTCGACGGCGACACGGGCCATGCCGGCATCGTCACGGACAATGTCAACGGCGTGCTCTCCACCATCGAGGGCAACACCAATGACGGCGGCTCGCGCGAGGGCATCGGCGTGTTCCGCCGCGTCGGCCGCAAGGTGGCGGACCCCAAGACCCTCGGCTTCGCCGCGTTCGGGTGAGGGGGCTAACCTGCCAGATCTGCGCGCCGGCCCACGTCAATCATCCGCCGCCGCGCTGGCTGGCGCCTTTGAAAGGGCGCCGACGCGCGCTTTGAATATCGCCAAAAGGGGGGCATCGATGTCCGGCAATGCCGAGACGGTAATATCGGTTTGCGGGAGTTCGCTCTCCTCCGGGAAAACGAAGCGATATCCGGGCGCCGTCTTGCTTTCGATGAACTCGAACAGGCGCCCCTTGCGCACATTCTTGTAAAAGACGACGAACTTGCCCTGATAGTCTCGGAAATCGATGGCGGCGATCTCGGCGAACAGGCTGTCGTCGCGGACCAGGAAGGCAAGGCGCTGCAGGACCCATTTGAACACCTGCATCTCGCGCTCGGAAGTGACGATGACATCGGCCGGCGTCACTGGCGGAGGCTGGGGCGGCTCAGGCGGAGTCGGTTGATCGGGCTTGGGCAAATCGAGCCGGTGCAGGATCTGGCGATTGATGAATTCCCTGAAGGCCGCCTGGATGACCGGCCGGTATTCGTCGAGCGCCTTCTGGGAGATATGGCCGATACCGGCCTTGCGCAGCAGCGGTCGCGCAAACTCCTCTGGCGGATCGGCAAAAACGGTCGCCACCTGAGCAAGGACCGAATTGTAGATATGCTTGCGCTTGGCCTCCGCACCGATGTTCTCGGGGTCGAACACAGCCTTGCCGAGGCCATGGAGCCCTTCAAGCGCTGAATCGTCGACTTTTCCCTTGGCGACTTCCCTAAGGTCGAGCCTGAGAAATGGATTGGTATCCATCATGTTAGGCTCGTCCGAGTCGGCATAAAATTCCCAGATCAACCCGTCGGTCAGCACCCCCATCTTCACGGTCTTTGCGGCATTGAAGTAGCTGCGCAATTGGCCGCGGTCGTCTCTCAGACTCGGGGCGCCGGCCGGCTTTGTCTCAACGGCAATGACGGGATCGTTGTTCTTGAAGATGGCGAAATCGACCCTGTTCTTGTATTTTTCCGAAAAATCACAGTGATGTTCAGGAAAGACTTCATTCGGGTCCATGGGATCGTAGCCAAGGAATGAAATCATGGGAATGACGAGGAACATCTTTGTCGATTCCTCGTTGGCACAGCGGGGCGCGGCATTCGCGGCGCGCTTGGCGAGTTCGACGAATCGAGTCCGGTAATCCGAGAGCACCGCGGCATCCATGAACTTTCCCCCTTCTTTTTGCTTTATATCTGTAGCGTTGCAATGAGTTGGCCGTCAATCTGGACGTGCGCAACCATCCCCCTTTCCTCTCGCTTCCCTCTTCCCCGCGCGCGCACTAATCTGCGCGCCCCTTGTCCCGGAGGAGCGCGCCGCCATGTTTCTCGAGCTGCAGAACCTTTATTTCGAGGACCTCGCGGTCGGCCGGGCCGAGCGCATCTCCAAGACCGTCTCCTCCTCCGACATCGTCGGCTTCGCCGAGCTGACCGGCGACCGCAATCCCATCCACCTGTCGCAGCACTTCGCCGCCAAGACGCCGTTCGGCGGGCGCATCGCCCACGGGCTCTACACGGCGAGCCTGATCTCCGCCGTGCTCGGCACCCGCCTGCCCGGGCCGGGCGCCATCTACATCTCCCAGACCCTCAACTTCCGCGCCCCGGTGCGCATCGACGACACGGTGGACGTGGAGGTGAAGGTGCTGGAACTGATCCCCGAGAAGTTCCGCGCCCGGCTCTCCTGCATCTGCAAGGTGGGCGACGAGGTGGTGCTCGACGGCGAGGCGCTGGTGAAGGTGCCGTCCTCCGGCGTGCAGAAGGTGGCATCGGCCTGAGCGGCCGCGGATCGGCAACGGATCGGCAAGGGGACGCGCCATGTTCGAGTCCGCCAAGTTCGAGCACAAGCTCGACAAGGCCACCTTCAAGACGCTGGAGCCGGCGCTCAGGGAAGACCTGCTCAACGCCCAGTTCCAGCTGATCGACCAGAAGCGCCGCTCGCTGCTGGTGCTGATCCACGGGCCGGACGGCGCCGGCAAGGGGGCGGTGCTCAACCGCCTCTACGGCTGGCTCGACGCCCGCAAGCTCCGGACCCTGACCTATGACGCCCCCACCACCAACGCGCTGACCCACCCGCCGGCCTGGAAGTACTGGCGCGACCTCCCCGGCTACGGGGAGATCGGCATCATGCTGGGCTCGTGGTACCAGACGGCGCTCGTGGACCGGGCGCTGGGCAAGCTCGGCCGGTCCGCCTTCACCGCCGCGCTGGAGGGCGTCCGCCGCTACGAGGCCATGCTCGACGCGGAGGGCGTCAGCATCCTCAAGCTGTGGCTCTATCTCGGCGGCGACGAGGCGCAGGCGCGCCTCAAGGCGCTGGAGAAGGGCCAGCATGCGCGCCCGGTGGTGCGGCAGTGGACCGAGGTGGACACGCCGAAGGAGCGCGAGCGCCTGTGGACCGCGGCCGAGGAGGTGGTGCGCCTCACCTCCACCCCGTTCGCGCCCTGGCACGTGGTGCCGGCGGTGGACGGCGAATACCGCGACGCCATGGCCGGCACCGTGCTGCTGGAGATGCTGCGCGCCATCGACGCCGCGCCCGCCCCGGCGCCGCAGCCGCGGCCGGCCAACCCGGCCGAGGTGCCGCACGGGCTGCCGCAATTCTCCATCCTCTCCACCCTCGACCTCACGAAGGCTCTGGACGAGAAGACCTATCGCGAGGAGCTGAGCGAGGCCCAGCGCCGCATCACCCGCCTCACCACCGCGTCCGCGTTCGGCAAGCGCGGCCTCGTGGTGGTGTTCGAGGGCAGCGACGCGGCGGGCAAGAGCTCGGCCATCATGCGGCTGCGCCACGCGCTCGATCCGCGCCGCTTCCGCGTCTACCCGGTCGCCGCGCCCACCGACGAGGAGCGCGCGCGGCCCTATCTGTGGCGCTTCTGGCGCCGGGTGCCGGCGCTGGGCCACACCGCCATCTTCGACCGCTCCTGGTACGGCCGCGTGCTGGTGGAGCGGGTGGAGGGCTTCTGCTCGCCCGACGAATGGGGCCGCGCCTATGGCGAGATCAACGACTTCGAGGACCAGCTGACATCGGCGGGCTATGTGGTGGTGAAGTTCTGGCTCGCCATCAGCCAGGAGGAGCAGGCGCGCCGCTTCGCCCAGCGCGAAACCGTCGCCTACAAGCGCTTCAAGCTCACCCCGGAGGACTGGCGCAACCGCGAGAAGTGGCCGCTCTACGAGGCGGCCGTGAGCGAGATGGTGGACCGTACCTCCACCAGCGCGGCGCCCTGGACCCTGGTGGAGGCCGAGGACAAGCTCTATGCCCGCGTGAAGGTGGCGAAGACCGTTGCCGACGCCCTGGAGGCCGCGCTCGGGCGCTGAGGCGCGGCACCGCCGCCCCGGTTTTCCGGAGCGGCGGCGGGCCGGGAGCGGGCTCAGAGGCCCTGGCCGCCGGACACCTCGATGCGCTGGGCGTTCACCCAGCGGTTGTCCTCGCCGAGCAGGCTGGCGATCATCGGCCCGATGTCATCCGGCACGCCGACGCGGCCGAGCGCGGTGACCCCAGCCACGTGCTGGCTGATCTCGGCGTTGTCGCGCACCGCGCCGCCGCCGAAGTCGGTGGCGATGGCGCCGGGCGCCACGGTGTTCACGGCGATGCCGCGCGGGCCCAGCTCCTTGGCGAGGTAGCGGGTGAGCACCTCCACCGCGCCCTTCATGGCGGCGTAGGCGCTGTAGCCCGGATAGCAGAAGCGGGTCAGCCCGGACGACAGGTTGACGATGCGCCCGCCGTCGGCGATCAGCGGCAGCAGCGCCTGGGTGAGGAAGAAGACCCCCTTCAGGTGCACGTTCACCAGCCGGTCGAACGTCGCCTCCGTGGTCCCGCCGAGCGGCGTGAAGTCGCCATGGCCCGCATTGTTGACGAGGTTGTCGAAGCTCTCGCGGCCGAAGGTCTCCCGCAGCGCCGCCTTCAGGGCCGCCGCGAAATCGACGAAGCCGGCGACGGCGCCGGTGTCGAGCTTCAGCGCCACCGCCTTGCGGCCCATGGCGGTGATCTCGGCCACCACCTCCTGCGCCGCGTCGGCCCGGCTCTGATAGGTGATGACGACGTCGCCGCCCTTGCGGGCGATCGCGAGGGCGGTGTTGCGGCCGAGGCCGCGGCTGCCGCCGGTGACGAGGGTGATCTTGGGGGACTGTGCCGAGGTCATTGCCGCTCTCCCACGGGGTTGGTTCGATGCAGGGGTTATGCGCCCGGCGACGCCCGCGATGTTGTCCGAAGCTCGCGAATGCTTGCCTGATTCTCCGGGAGGCCGCAGGCGACAGGTGCGCGCGCCGCGCCGCTGCGCTAGTCTTCCGGCCATGACGACCCTGCTCGATGCCGTCCGCGCCCACGTTGCGCGCCACGCCGGAGCCGCGGGCATTGCCATGACGGCGATCCCGGGGCTCGCGACGGTCTGCGCCCGCGCGCCCACCGAACTCACCCACGACATCTACCGGCCGCTGGTGTGCCTGGTGGTCCAGGGGCGCAAGCATGTCACCCAGGGGGAGGACAGCTTCTCCTTCTCCGCCGGCGAATCCCTCATCATCACGGCAGACGTGCCGATCCGCAGCCGGATCGTCGAGGCGAGCCCCGCCAAGCCCTATTATTCGCTGGTGATGGCGCTGGACCTCGGCCTCATCACCGCGCTCAGCGCGGAGATGGAGGCGGCCCATCTCGCCGATCCCGCACCGGTGCGCACCGCGCCCACCGACGCCGAGGTGAGCGAGGCGGCGCTGCGCCTGATGCGCTTGCTCGATCGTCCGCAGGCGCTGCCCGTTCTGCAGGATCAGCTGGTGCGCGAGATGCACTATTGGCTGCTGGCGGGGCGGCACGGGCCGGCGATCCGCCGGCTCGGCTGGCCGGATGGCCACGCCCAGCGGGTGGCGCGCGCGGTGGCGATCCTGCGCGCCGAGTTCGCCCGCCCGGTGCCCGTGGCGCGCCTTGCCGCGGCGGCGGGCATGAGCCTGTCCACCTTCCATCAGCATTTCCGCGCCGTGACCACGCTCACGCCGCTCCAGTTCCAGAAGCAGCTCCGCCTCATCGAGGCACGCCGGCTGATGCTCCAGGACGGCGCCAGCGCCGCCAGCGCGGCGTTCGCGGTGGGCTATGAGAGCGTGCCCCAGTTCACCCGTGAGTATGGACGCATGTTCGGCCTGTCGCCGGCGCGGGATGTGAAGGCGGCGCGAGACCGGAGCGCGCCGGAAACGCCGCGCGCGGTGGCCTGACGGCGGCGCATTGTCGTTTGATGGTATCTTGATATTCTGTCGCTGCTTTGTTGAGATGAGCTTCTGATATCGCGTATGCTTTTAAACCAAACGGGCTCGTGATCTGATCGTGCGATGCAGTGTCGCGTCGTCCAAGGGGGCTGCCGTGGCATTGGCGACAGCGTTGATCTACTGGGTCATTGTCGCTCTGTGGCTGGCCGTGCTTTGCGCGGTTGCGAGGGCGGCGGCGCGCGGCAAGTCCGGCGTCTACGGCACCACCTGGCTTCTTCTTGCCGTCCTCGCCATCGACGTGGTGCGCAACATCGCCGAGAATTTCTATTTCGGGCTCCTGTGGGGCTCGCGGTACGGCGTGTTCCCCGAGGCCGTCGAGACCGCGCTGGCCCGGCCCGAGCTGCTGATCCTGCCCAAGATCCTGAATGTATTGGCGGCGATCCTGGTGCTCGTCATCCTGCTGTGGCGCTGGCTGCCGCTGGCGGCGACGGAGCGGTCCGAGGCGCTGCGCACCATGAGCGCGCAGTCCGCGCAGATCCGGCGCGAGGCGGAGGAGCAGCGCCTCCTGTTCGAGACCTCGGTGGACCTGATCCTGGTGATCGACCGCGCGGGGATCGTACGGCGGGTGAGCAAGAGCTCGGCTGCCATCCTCGGCTACCTGCCCGAGGAGATGGTGGGGCGCGAGGGCAGCATCTTCGCCGTGCCCGAGCAGCGCGCCAGCTTGAAAGCCGCGCTCTCTACCCTGGCCGCCGGGCAGCGCGCGCCCGAGGTGGTGGCGGACATGCGCCACAAGGACGGGCACCTGCTCACCCTTTCCTTCCTCGGCGTGTGGGCGCCGGGGCTCGATAGCGGCCTCGTGATCGGCCGCGACATCACCGAGCGCATGGCGGCCGCGCTGCGGCTCGACCGGCTGGCCTATTTCGACCAGCTCTCGGGGTTGCCGAACCGGGTGAGCCTGCTGCGTGACCTCTCGGCCGCGCTCGACGGGGCCGACGCGTCGCCGCTGGCGCTCGCGGTGTTCGACCTCGACGGCTTCAAGGACATCAACGATTTTCTCGGCCATTCCACCGGCGACCGCGTGATCGGCGAGATCGGCGCGCGCCTCATGCGTCTCGCCTCGGACGGCTGCCGCTTCTACCGTTCCGGCGGCGACGAGTTCTTCATGCTGTTCAAGGGCGGCCCTTCGCCAGACGCCGGCGTGGCGCAGGCCGAGGAGGTGGTGCGCATCCTGGAAGAGCGGATCGAGGTCGACGGATATCGGCTGTTCGTCTCGGTGTCATGCGGCCTCGCCCGCGCGCCGGACCACGGTCACAGGAGCGAGGACCTGATCCTCAACGCCGATCTCGCGCTCAATGCCGCCAAGGCGGGAGGGGCGCGCAAGCTCGGGGTCTTCGCGCCGGCCATCCGCACCGAGGCGCGCGCGCGCCAGGAGATCGAGAGCGAGCTGCGCCGCGCCGTGGCGCAGCAGGAGTTCGAGCTCCATTTCCAGCCGCAGATCCGCCTCGCCGACGATGCCATCGTGGGGGCGGAGGCGCTGCTGCGCTGGCGTCATCCGGAGCGCGGGCTGCTGGCGCCGGCGGCCTTCATCGATGCCCTCAGCCGCAGCCCGGCGGCGGCGGAGGCGGGCCAGTTCGTGCTGACGAGCGCGTGCGAGGCCGCAGCCGCCTGGCGCGAGAAGGGGCTCGGGGCGCTGCGGATCGGCGTCAACCTGTTCCCGATCCAGTTCCATTCCCGCACGCTGCTCGACGACGTGGAGAGCGCCCTCGCGCGCAGCGGGCTCGATGCCCGCCAGCTGGAGCTTGAGATCACCGAGAACATCGCCCTCGGCCACGGCGACGAGGTGCTCGACGTGCTCAAGGCGCTGCACAAGCGGGGCATCGGCCTCGCCTTCGACGACTTCGGCACCGGCTACGCGTCGCTGAGCTATCTGCTGCGCTATCCGCTGACGCGCCTGAAGATCGACCGCAGCTTCGTGCAGAAGATCGCCGACGCGGCGGCGCCGGAGCATGCCGCCATCGTCCAGTCGATCCTGGTGATGGCGCACAATATCGGCCTGGAGGTGGTGGCCGAGGGGGTGGAGACGGAGCGGCAGATGGCGTTTCTGCGCGCCCATCGCTGCGAGGAGGCGCAGGGATACTTCTTCGCCCGTCCCCTCCCGCGCGCCGACTTCGACGCGTTCGCCTCCGCCCGCCTCGCGCGCCCCACCCGGGGCCTGGGATAGGCCCGGGCGCGCGCTCGCGCCTTTCCGCGCGGCGTCCCCGATCCGGCTTCCCGTTCGCCAATGGCGCTTCCGCAGCTGAAGGGCTGGGGAAAGTCAGAGATCGTTCGCAGAAAAGCCGCTTCGGCCCATCGCCCCCGCGACGGAAGTGGGCGACGCCGCAATGGCTGAGAAGTCTGGGAAATCGCGCGTCGGAGCGAGACGGAAAGCGCTATTGAAGGTCGTTGCTGCACCGGAAGAACACATCCAGCGCGCGCTTGCTCCCATTGAGCGGGCGCTCAAGGATGATGTTCCGACCGGAAAAGGATATCTGAGTGAAATTGGGAAGCGCATCGTCCAGAAGCCCGGGGCCATCGTTGCGCCCTTCCGTGATGCGCGCCCACTTCTCCCCATCCCGGCCTTCGATGAACGTCACCTCATAGTCGTTCGGGTCGCTGCCTGGGCCGAACTGATGTAGAATAGCAGGCGGCCATTGAGCTCCGCGTCGATCGGCTCGGCGGCGCCGCCGATGATGATCGAAGCCCGCCCCTCATTGTACCGGCCGCTGGGCAAGCCGGCTGGCGGAGGCACGGATACGTAGGTCCGGCCGCGGCTGCTTCGAGAGATCAGGTATGCACCCTGCGTCGCGCGACAATTGACGATGCCGCCCGCCTCCGCCGTCTGGGTGAATTTCCACCCTGGCACATTGCCGCCCCACGGCTCCACCTGGGCAAGCACGGCTGACGATGAAAGAGCCAAAAGCAGCGCCGCGCCCGTGCTCGCACTGGCCATCCCCCATGCCTCCGCAGACCTGCGCCGGCATTTCGTTACGACATCCGTGTCGCGCCGTGTAGCGGCCTCTCGCTTCGGGGGATCCGTTCCGGCGCGCTTCAGGACCCGAATACATAAGTCGGCTGGCCAGGAGAAAATCCCGGCGCGCGTCGCGAAAGCTCTGCGATTCAAAGAGGCCGTCTTGGGTATCGATCCGGACTGCTTGGCAGAAGAGGTTCCCGCGAACGGATATCATTGAGACCGGCACGGGAGCACCTGCGGCAAAGCCGGGTTCCCTGCGGCAGGAGGAATTTGAGGGGCGCATGCGCGCTTCTCTGTTTCTCTGTTCAAGAGAAACGAAGCGCGAAGCAGGGGTATGAATGTCTCGCGCCGCGCATTCAGCATCAAGCGAGCCAACCCTCGCCCCTGTTGCTTGCTGCGTGGCATGGAGGCGAGAGGTGGGGGCGACATCATCCTGGATCGGCAGCGCGGCCCTTCGCCAGGATTGCAGGTAACAACGTCAAGGTGGTGTTGAATATTTTGGAATGATCCGGTTCTATTGTCATAATATTTTGAAAAATAACGGAAATACGACAGTGGCTGGGGCGCCTGGATTCGAACCAGGGAATGGGGGAATCAAAATCCCCTGCCTTACCACTTGGCTACGCCCCATCGCGGCGGCGGAACATATCTTCGGGTCGGCGCCATGTCCAACACCCTTGGCTGCTGGGAACGGGTCAGCTTGAATTCCAGCGCCGGGCCGGGCGCGCGGCAGCAGTCTCCCCGCCCGAACGTAGCGGAAGCGGCGTCCGGTTTGAGAGTGCCGATGCCGGAAATATCCGGCTTCGGGTGCAAGAGGCAGATCGGAGAAGCGCGTGCCTCAGGCTGCCCCGCTGCCTGGCGGCGGGTTCAGCCGCCGTTACGTCACCCTGTGAGCGGGCGGCCGGAGCAGATTCTGCCGTCGATTTTGCCTCTCGATCTGCGGTAGGCTGCGGCGCTGCGCAGATCGCGCGGCGTTCTGGGGAGAGCGCGCAATGACGTTGCGCATCGCATTTTTCGGCGCCGCCTTCGGTGCCGCCCTCGCCGTCAGCCTGCCCGCCGCCGCCGAGACGCCATCACGCCAGCAGCAATGCGCGGCCGAATGGAGCAAGGCCAAGGACGCGGGCAAGGTGCCGGATGGCATGACCTGGCCGAAGTTCTACAGCGAATGCGCCGCGCGTCTCGGCGCGGCCGCCGCTCCCGCCGCGTCGGCGCCCGCGGCGGTGTCAACGGATACGGCCAAGCCGGCGCCCAAGCCCGCCGCCGCGCCGGCTTCCGCTGCGGCAAAGCCGGCGCAGAGCGCCGCCTCTTCGAGCCAGACGGTCTGCGCGGAGGAGTGGAAGAAGGCCAAGGACGGCGGCAAGCTGCCGGCCGGCGCCACCTGGCCGAAATTCTACAGCGAGTGCGCCGCGCGCCTCTCGGGCGCGACGCCGGCCGCGGCGACGCCCGCCGCGGCCGCCAAGCCCGCCAGCCCGGCGGCCGCCGCCAAGCCCGACGCGACGCCGGCAGCCGGCCATTCGAGCCAGGCGCTTTGCGCCGAGGAATGGAAGCAGGCCAAGGCCGGGGGCAAGCTCCCTGCCGGCGCCACCTGGCCCAAGTTCTACAGCGAATGCGCCGCGCGCCTTTCCGCGGCGAGCCCCGCCGCCGCGCCTGCTGCCGCACCGGCCGCCGCGGCGGCGAAGCCGGGCGCTCCGGCGACCGCCAAGCCCGCGTCCGCGCCCGCCCAGGCGCCCGCCGCGGCGAAGCCGGCCGCCAAGCCGGCGGTGGACGACGACGAGGACACCGGCGAGGGCGTGCGCGAGCCGACCCCGGGCCAGCTCGCCGCGCGCGAGCGGATGAAGGAGTGCGGCGCCCAATGGCGGTCCCAGAAGGAGGCCGGCAAGATTCCCGACGGCCAGACCTGGCCGCAATACTGGAGCGCCTGCAACAAGCGCCTGAAGGCCGCCGCCAGCCGCTGAGGCGCCGGGAGGGCGATCCATGCGGGCGGTGTCGATCCGCTCGGGCTTCGCCCTCTTGCTTTCGACCTCTCGCGTTCGCCCTCTCGCGCGGGCGACGAGGGAGGCGCGTTCCGATCGGCGCGCGCCGTGGCCGGTCCGTTCAGGCCCCGGTGAAGCGCGGCGCCCGCTTCTCGGCGAAGGCGAGGCGTCCCTCGCGATAGTCCGCGCTGGCATTGGCCAAGGCGGTGGCGCGGCGCGCCTCCGCCAGCACTTGGTGCGGCGCGCCCTCGGTGGCGCGGATCGAGAGCTTCGCCGCCCGCAGGGTCAGGGGCGCGTTGTCCGCCATGCGCTGGGCCATGCGCACGGCCGCTGCCTCGACCTCGGCGCCGGGCAGGCACAGGTCCACCGCGCCGACCTCCTGGGCACGGACCGCGGTCATGCGCTCGGCGGTGAAGAACAGGGTGCGCACGCTCTGGCCGCCGAACGCGCGCGCCAGCCGCGCGAACCCGCGCGGATCGTAGCCCAGGCCGAGACGCGCCGCGGGAATGGCGAAGAAGGCGTCGTCCGCCGCGATCCTGAGATCGCAGCTCGCCGCCAGCGCCGCGCCCGCGCCGACGCAGGCGCCACGCACCAAGGCGAGGGTCGGGAACGGCAGCCCTTCGATCGCCGAGCAGGCGGCCTCCACCAGATCGTCATAGCTCTGCGCCCCGGACGCGTCGGAGCGGGCGGTGTCGAAATCGGAGATGTCGGCGCCGCCGGAGAAGGCGAGGTCGCCCTCTCCGCGCAGGATGGCGACGCGGATGTCGCCCGGCCGCGCGGCATCCGCCGCGAACGCGCTGAGCGCGCGCCACATGCCGCTGGAGATGGCGTTGCGCCGCTCCGGATTGGAGAGAACGAGCCGGGCGATGCCGCCTTCGACCGAAATTGCGATGGTCCCCGCCAAATGCACCTCCCTCATCCGGCCGACGCGCCCGCCAGGCCCGGCCAAGGTTGGACCGGGCGATGGTCTCTGCGCCCCGAGACCGGAGTGCCGCCAGGAGGACGACTGCCGCCGGCCGGCCATGATATCGCTCCGGACGCTGCCGATCGACGCCCCTGCGCGCGGTTCCGGAAGGACATATGCCCCATTCACGGTCGCATGACCATGCCGCGCATCGTGCCGCGCGGTGATGTCCGCGCCGAGGCTCGGTCAGGAGCGGAGCAGAAGAGGGCCGGGGGCGGGGAGCGCGATGAATCCGGCCGATGCGGATTTCCGTCCTGGCGGGACGATCTTGGCGGGAGGGTCTTGGCGGGAGTGTCGTAGCGGGACGACTTCCGGTAGGGAGCCGGGACGGCGCCGCAAGGCGCCGCCCCGTCCCTACGGGCGCCGGTCAGGGCTTGGCACCCGAAGGAGATCGGCCACATCAGGCCCTTCGCGTCTTCTGTGACGAGTTCGCGGTGCAACTTCAAGCGAAAAATGTCGATCAACACCGACAAATTCAATCACTGGTAACTGAATGGTCCATGCTGGCATACAATGCCGGCATGCTAGCGCGCGACAATCGGGCGATCATCATGATGCCGGCTGAAGGTCATTCCTTCCGGAACAACAGGTTCGCCAAGAAACCGACCACGAGACTGCCAAACGCAACGGAAATACCATAGAGTATACCGCTAGTGTGCGCGAAAGCCGCGATACTCTGCTCGAATCCTGTGCGTGCAACTTCAAAGTGTGTCCGCGCTTCGCCCGTGACCTGGCCGTCCCTGAGCACCTTCACATGCACTTCGTAGCGGCCGATGGGCGCGTGCCCCGGTAGCCTGAGCTGGGACTGGAACACGTTCGGAGCCAGGAACGTGACGCCTGCTGGGTCGTCCTGGTAGAGCTGGTGCGCCGCCTGGATGCGCAGGAAGGCGGTGCGGAACGGGTCGGAAGGCACCACGTCGGCGAAGTCGGGGCCCACGCGCTGCAGCAGCAGGATGCGGTCGAGGCCGATCTGCTCGGCGCGCAGGATCTCCGGACCGGCGAGGAGCGCCGCGGGCCGGCTGGACATGACGCTCAGGAAGCCGGGCACGTCCAGGAACGCGCGGCTGTCGGTGTTCATCCACAGTCCGATCACCTGCGACTTGCGCCAGGTGAGGAAGGTCTGCTCGGGTCCGCGCACGGTCACCACCACGTCGGGGCGCGGCGCGGCGGCGCCCTTCGGCTCGGCGACGCCGAAGATGGTGAGGTCGGCACCGGCGAAGCTCGACGTGATCAGGACCTCGCGCTGGGAGATGGAGAGCACGACCGCTTCGGCGCGCGCCTCCGCGGCGTGCGCGCCGGGGCTGGCGAAGGTCGTGGTGGCGGCGGCGAGCGCCAGCGCAAGGAGGGGGCGGCCGCTTGCGCGGCGGTCGGCGCGGCTCATGGCGGTCCCTCGACCGGGGCGATGATGTAGGCATCCGCCGGCGGGCGCACGAGATCGGCGGCGACGCGGACGGCGACCGAGAGCACCAGCAGGCCGAGCAGCAGGCGCAGATATTCCGGCCGCATGGTCTGGCCGGCGCGGGCGCCGAACTGGGCGCCCACCGTGCCGCCGATCATGAGCACCAGGGCGAGCACCGCGTCCACCGTGCCGTTGGCCTCGGCGTGCAGCACGGTGGCGGCGGTCATGGTGACGAGGGTGAGCACCAGCGAGGTGCCGACCGAGGTCTGGGTCGGCACGCGCAGCATGTAGATCAGCGCCGGCACCAGGATGAAGCCGCCGCCGACGCCCAGCACCGCGCCGAGCAGTCCGATGACGAAGCCGAGCGTCACCACCGGGATCGCCGAGACATAGATGCGCGAGCGGCGGAATCGCATCTTCAGCGGCAGCCGCATGAACCAGGAATGGGTGCCCGGCCGGCGCACCTGGGGCGCGCCGCCGCGCCGCGACCGCGCGATGGCCCGCACGCTCTCGGTCAGCATCAGCGTGCCGATGGCGCCGAGCAGCGCCGTGTAGGACAGGGCGATGGCGAGATCGACCTGGCCGACGCGGCGCAGGAAGGCGAACAACGCCACCCCCGCCGCCGTGCCTACGAGGCCGCCGCTCAGCAGCACGCCGGAGAGCGTCAGGTCCACCATGCCCTTGCGCAGATAGGAGAGCGCGCCGGAGAAGGAGGAGGCCGCCATGTAGGGCGACACGCTCGCCACCGCCACCGTCGGCGGGACGCCGGTGAAGATCAGCAGCGGCGTCATCAGGAATCCGCCGCCCACGCCGAACATGCCGGAGATGAATCCAACCGCCAAGCCCATGGCGAATATGGTGAATATGGCAACCGGCAGCTCGGCGATGGGCAGATAGATCGTCACGGATGGGTCCTGATGACGGGGCGGAGCCGGCGGCGGCGCGGAAGATGAGAGGCGCTTTACGTCATTGAGGCGGGCATTTGAAGGGCCGTTCCGTCCTGTATCCGAAATAAATTATTTAATAAAATCAATGGGTTTAATTTCGTGGCCAGAGCCCAGGCCGAGGCCGGCACGGACGCGTCGCGCCACTTGCGTCAATTCACTGCGGCGGCGGGCCCGCCGCAAAGCGCAGTTCGCGGCGCGATCCGCTCGCGAACGGGCGCATGCCGTCTGTCGCCCGCGCGGCGCGTCTTTGGTGGATAGTTCCTGCGGCCGGCCGAAGATGGCTTGTTGCACGGGCGCGCCCGCGCAATCATGGCGCGCCGCGGGGGCAAGAGGGCGCCGTGCCGAATCTGGATTCCTATGCGTTTTTCGGCGAGGTGTTGGATACGCTGGATGTGGCGCTCTGCCTGTTCGATGCGCAGGATCGCACCGTGCTGTGGAACGACGCCTTCCTGCGCTTCTTTCCCGAGCATGCGGGTCATGTCCATGTGGGCGAGCCCTACCGCGAAAATCTCCTGCGCTTCTACCGCGGACGGCTGTCGGAGGCCGAGCGCGCCAATATCGAGCGCTACATCGAGGAAGGCATCGAGCGCCATCGCAGCCAGACCCGGCCGTTCGTGTTCAGCCATCGCGGCCGCAGGCTGCGCGTCGCCTCCCAGTCGACGCCGGACGGCCACCGCGTGCGCATCTGGCAGGACATCGCCCCGGAGCAGGTGGTTCCGGCTCAGGATGAGCGGTGGGCCGTCTTTCCGATCGACCTGCTCAATTTCATCGCCGACGGCGCCATGGTGCTCGATGGCGAGGATCGGATCGTCGCCACCAACGACGAGTTCCGCACGCTCTACGACGTGCCGGACGAGCGATCGGTCATCGGCCTCACCTTCGCCGACGTGGTGCGCGAGGCCTGCCTGAAGGCGGGGCAGGAGGACCGCGCGGCCGAGGCCTCGGCGCTCGACAACCTGCGCTTTGCCGGCGCGCCGTTCGAGGTCTGCCTGCCGGGCGGGCGCTGGCGGCGGGTGATCGCGCGGCGCTCGGCGAGCGGCGTGGGGTTCTTCACCCATTCCGACATCACCGTCCTCAAGCGGCAGCAGGCGGATCTGAAGCGGGCCATGGACGAGCTCGCCACCATCGCCGCCACCGACGTGCTCACGGGGCTTGCCAACCGGCGCCGCTTCGACCAGGCGCTGACCGAGCAGTGGCCGAAGTCGGTCGCCGAGGGCCGGCCGATCGCGGTGATGTTCATCGACCTCGATCACTTCAAGGCGGTGAACGACAGCTTCGGCCATGCCGCGGGCGACGAATGCCTGCGCCGGGTGGCGGCGGCGGTGAAGGAGGCGGTGACGCCGTCGGCCGATGTTGCCGCCCGCTATGGCGGCGAGGAATTCGCCGTGCTGCTGCCGAACGCCACCGGCGAGGAGGCCATGGCGATCGCCCGCAGCATGCGCCGCTCGCTGCGCATGGTGGATTGGGCGCGCATCAATCCGCGCCTTGCCCGGCTCACGGTGAGCATCGGCATCTGCGCGGTGCGCAACCCGGCGATGATCGCCGCCTACGACGCCCTGAAGCGGGCCGACGACATGCTCTACCGCGCCAAGAATGGCGGGCGCGACCGCATCGACCTCATGGAGGCCTGAGGCCGGTCAGCGCGCCTGGGCGGCGAGCGCGACCAGGAGGTCGCTCAAAGCGCGGCCCATGCGGGCGCTCCCGACCCCGCGCGGCCGGCCGGAGCGGCCGGGCAGGTGGATGAACGCCACCGGCACCGCGCCGGCCGCCGCCAGGGCGCGGAAATAGGAGGCGTTGCACAGATAGCGCCCGGCATCGCGCGACAGGCGGGCCGGCACGCGGTGGCGCCGGAGCGCGGCCAGCAGCGGCGCGAGGCGGGCGGTGGACGGGCGCGCGTCCGGTCCCTCCAGCGCCAGCCGGACCGCTGCCGGATGCGCTTTCGCGGCGTCGGGCGCCGGTCGCGCCGCATTCATGGCCCGGCCCTCCACGCAGACCAGCCGCCGCCGGGCGGCGACCCCCAGCATCAGCACCGCCGCCGGTCGCTGCCGCGCGATCAGGGCGGCGAGCCCGTCGAGCCCGTCCCAGCGGGTGGGCAGCACCTCCACCTGGAGGCGGAAGCGCGCCAAAGCGGGGCGCCGCAGCCGCGCCACCTGCCGCGCCAGCACCGCGGAGGGGTTCGCCGGCACGCCGGGGAACGGGCCGAAGCCGGTGACGAGGAGCGTTGGCCGCGTCATGGCCGCTCCCTCACAGGCCGATCAGGTGGGCGATCTCCGCCGCCGCCAGTGCCGGGGCGAGGGTCCCCTCGGCCACCTGCCGCTCCAGCTCCGGCAGGCGCGCCTTCACCGCCGGGTCGTGGGTGACGCGCGCGGCCAGGCGCTCGTTGAGCAGGGTCCACATCCAGCGCACCTGCTGGGCGCGGCGGGTGGCGGCGAAGGCGCCCGCGGCCTCGCATTTCCGCCGGTGCAGCTCCACCTGCTCCCACACGTCGGGAATGCCGGCGCCGGTCAGGGCGGAATAGGTGAGCACCGGCGGCGACCAGTGCTCGCTGCGCGGGCCGAGCAGGTGCAGCGCCGCGCGGTACTCGCCGGCGGCCGCCTTGGCGCGGGCGATGTTGTCGCCGTCCGCCTTGTTCACGGCGACGATGTCGGCCAGTTCCAGAACCCCCTTCTTGATGCCCTGCAGCTCGTCGCCGGCGCCCGGCAGCATCAGGACCAGGAAGGTATCCGTGAGGTCGGCGACCGCGGTCTCCGACTGGCCGACGCCCACCGTCTCCACCAGCACCACGTCGAAGCCGGCGGCCTCGCACAGGAGCATGGTCTCGCGCGTCTTGGCGGCGATGCCGCCCAGCGTGCCGCCGGAGGGGGAGGGTCGGATGAAGGCGTTGGGGTCCACCGAGAGGCGCGCCATGCGCGTCTTGTCGCCGAGGATCGAGCCGCCGGTGCGGGTGGATGAGGGGTCCACCGCCAGCACCGCCACCTTGCGGCCCTTGCCGGTCAGGTAGGTGCCGAGCGCGTCGATGGTGGTGGACTTGCCCACGCCGGGCACGCCGGTGATGCCGACGCGGAAGGCGCCGCCGGTGCGCGGCAGAAGGCCCTGGAGCAGCGCCTCGGCGCGCTGGCGGTGGTCCGGCCGGCGCGATTCCACCAGCGTGATCGCCCGCGCCAGCGCCGCGCGCTCGCCCTTCGCCACCCGCGCGGCCAGCGCCGCATCGTCCTCGTGTCGCACCACGCGCCTGTCCTTCCTGGTCCGCTCCGTGCCGCCCGCTGCGGGAACCCGCAGGGACGCGTCCGCGTTGTCCCGGCATCTTCCAACCATTGAGAGGACGAGCCATGAACTGGGATCGCATCGAGGGCAACTGGAAGCAGATCTCCGGCAACGTCAAGGCGCAGTGGGGCAAGCTCACCGACGACGACCTGACGCAGATCAACGGCAACCGGGAGGTCCTGGAGGGCAAGCTCCAGGAGCGCTACGGCTACGCCAAGGACGAGGTGAAGCGCCAGATCGACACCTGGTCCACCCACGTGCGCACCATGTGAAACCTGCCGCCGCGCCGCGCCTGACGCGCGAGCCGGCGGGACGCAGGGTGGCGCCGCTCCGTCCCTTCGAGGGGCGGGGCGGCGCCTGTCGTTTCAGATGTCGAT
The DNA here is from genome assembly GCF_043194795.2 of Xanthobacter pseudotagetidis. Taxonomy (NCBI): domain Bacteria; kingdom Pseudomonadati; phylum Pseudomonadota; class Alphaproteobacteria; order Hyphomicrobiales; family Xanthobacteraceae; genus Xanthobacter; species Xanthobacter pseudotagetidis. Next base: position 2,123,983 of record NZ_CM195534.1, read on the forward strand.
GCGGGAGATGCCCGAGACGTCGAGGCCGGCCAGAGCGGCCTTCGCCGTGACGCCGAAGGCCGCGAAGTCGGGCGCGATCTCGGTCAGCGGCACCAGCACGAAGGCGCGCTCCATGAGGCGGGGATGGGGGATTTCCAGGTCCTCCTCGGCGACCGTCTCGCCCTCGAACCAGAGAATGTCGATGTCGATGCGGCGCGGGCCATACCGCACCTCGCGCGACCGGTCGCGCCCCAGCTGCCGCTCGATGCCGAGCGCGAGGTCGAGCAGGGCGTGCGGGCCCATGGGAGAGGCCACCTCCACCACCTGGTTGAGATAGGGCCCCTGCGGCACCGGGCCCCAGGGCGGCGTCTCGTAGAGCGAGGAGGCGGCGCGGATCTTCACGCCGGCCGCGTCCAGCCGTGCCCGCGCCCCGCCCAGCGCTTCCGCGCGGTCGCCCACATTGGACCCGAGGCACAGATAGGCCCGCCGCGCCGGCGCCTCAGCGGGCATCGCGGATCGCCTCGGCGACGCGCAGCGCCTGGACGTGGGCGGCGACGTCGTGCACCCGCACGATCTCCACGCCCGCCATCACGCCGATGACGTTCGAGGCGATGGTGCCCGGCAGGCGCTCCGCCGGCTCGGTGGCGATCACCTTGCCGATCAGCGACTTGCGCGAGGTGCCGAGCAGCAGCGGCAGGCCGAGCGCACGCAGCTCCGGCAGGCGGCGGATGGCCGCGAGGTTCTGGGGGAAGCTCTTGCCGAAGCCGATGCCGGGATCGAGCACGATCCTCTCCCGCTTCACCCCGGCCTTGTCGGCGGTCTCCAGCGCCCGCTCGAAGAAGGCCAGCATGTCGGAGACGATGTCGATGGTCTCGTCCACCTCGGCGCGATTATGCATGACCACGGCGGCGGCGTCGTACTCGGCAACCACCTTCGCCATGTCCGGATCGCGCGCGAAGCCCCAGATGTCGTTGACGATCACCGCGCCCGCCTCCAGCGCCCGGCGGGCGACGGAGGCCTTCCAGGTATCCACCGAGACGGGCAGGGCGCTCTCCGCGGCGAGGCGCTCCAGCACCGGGGCGATGCGCGCCCATTCCTCCTCCGCCGCCACCGGCGTGTGACCGGGGCGGGTGGATTCCCCGCCGATATCGAGGATGTCCGCGCCCTCCTGCGCCAGCCGGTGCGCGGTGGCGACGGCATCGTCGGGCTTGGCGCTCCGGCCGCCGTCGGAAAAGGAATCCGGCGTCACGTTGAGGATGCCCATGACGAGGGTGCGCGGGCCGAGCGCGAGCGTGCGGCCGCGGGCGAGAAGGGGACGGGGTGAGATCGGGTCCATGGTGCGCCGCAGAAGGAGGAGGTGGCCAATGAAGCCGCTGGCGGCGGGCGTGGCAAGGGGAGGGTGCGGGGCGTGCTTTCGCCGAGAGCGCCCGTACCTCTCTGGGCTCACTCCCCCCTGCGGGGAGGGGCAGGGGTGAGGGTGTCGGCACGTCTGTTGTTTTCCGCCGTCATGCTCCGGCTTGACCGGAACATCCACTCTCGGGGTTGGAGATGCGGCCTGGGTCCTTGGGCCCTCCGGCCGAGCCGGAGGGCGACGGGGCGGGAGATGGTGATGTTGCGCCACCCCCGCTCCCTCACCCCTTCCCGCAAGGGGGACGGGAGGCCGCGGGCGCGAGGGGAGGGCGCCCCCGCCTTGTGGCCGCCTCGGGCCGATGCTATGCGGCGCGGATGACCGCCAGCGCCCAGAAGCACATCCGCAACTTCTCCATCGTCGCCCATATCGACCACGGGAAGTCGACCCTCGCCGACCGCCTGATCCAGATCACCGGCGGGCTCTCCGAGCGCGAGATGACCGACCAGGTGCTCGACAACATGGACATCGAGCGCGAGCGCGGCATCACCATCAAGGCCCAGACCGTGCGCCTGTCCTACAAGGCGCACGACGGCGAGACCTACACGCTGAACCTCATCGACACCCCCGGCCACGTGGACTTCGCCTATGAGGTGAACCGCTCGCTCGCCGCCGTGGAGGGCTCGCTGCTGGTGGTGGACGCCTCCCAGGGCGTGGAGGCGCAGACGCTGGCGAACGTCTACCAGGCGATCGACAACAATCACGAGATCGTCCCGGTCCTCAACAAGGTGGACCTGCCCGCCGCCGAGCCGGAGAAGGTGAAGGCGCAGATCGAGGACGTGATCGGCCTCGACGCTTCCGACGCCATCGGCATCTCGGCCAAGACCGGCCTCAACGTCGACCAGGTGCTGGAGGCCATCGTCACCCGCCTGCCGCCGCCCATGGGCGACCGCGCGGCGCCGCTGAAGGCGCTGCTGGTGGATTCTTGGTACGACACCTATCTCGGCGTCGTGGTGCTGGTGCGCATCGTCGACGGCGTGCTGAAGAAGGGCCAGCGCATCAAGATGATGGGCACGGACGCGGTCTACGACGTGGACCGGGTCGGCGTGTTCACCCCGAAGATGGTGGCCATGACCGAGCTCGGCCCGGGCGAGATCGGCTTCCTCACCGGCTCCATCAAGGAGGTGGCCGACACCCGCGTCGGCGACACCATCACCGAGGAGAAGCGGCCCTGCGCCGAGGCGCTGCCGGGCTTCAAGCCGGCGCAGCCGGTGGTGTTCTGCGGCCTGTTCCCGGTGGACGCCGCCGACTTCGAGGACCTGCGCGCCGCCATGGGCAAGCTGCGCCTCAACGACGCCAGCTTCTCGTTCGAGATGGAGACCTCGGCCGCGCTCGGCTTCGGCTTCCGCTGCGGCTTCCTCGGGCTGCTGCACCTGGAGATCATCCAGGAGCGCCTGGAGCGCGAGTTCAACCTCGACCTCATCGCCACCGCCCCCTCCGTCATCTACCAGATCGAGATGACCGACGGCTCGATGATCGACCTGCACAACCCGGCCGACATGCCGGACGTGGTGAAGATCGAGGAGATCCGCGAGCCCTGGATCCGCGCCACCATCCTCACCCCGGACGACTATCTCGGCAGCGTGCTGAAGCTCTGCCAGGACCGGCGCGGCAACCAGATCGAGCTCACCTATGTGGGCGCCCGCGCCATGGTCACCTACGACCTGCCGCTGAACGAGGTGGTGTTCGACTTCTACGACCGGCTGAAGTCCATCTCCAAGGGCTACGCCTCGTTCGACTACCAGATCACCGAGTACCGCACCGGCGACCTGGTGAAGATGTCGATCCTGGTGAACGGCGAGCCGGTGGACGCCCTCTCCATGCTGGTGCACCGCACCCGCGCCGAGGCGCGCGGACGGGTGATGTGCGAGAAGCTGAAGGACCTGATCCCGCAGCACCTGTTCAACATCCCGATCCAGGCCGCCATCGGCGCCAAGATCATCGCCCGCGAGACCATCAAGGCCCTGCGCAAGGACGTGACCGCCAAGTGCTACGGCGGCGACATCACGAGAAAGCGCAAGCTTCTGGACAAGCAGAAGGAGGGCAAGAAGAAGATGCGCCAGTTCGGCAAGGTGGAGATCCCGCAGGAAGCCTTCATCGCCGCCCTGAAGATGGACGAGTAGGCGCGCGGGACGTGGGAGGGCCCGTTGCCTTCGCTCACCAGCGGTAGGTCGCCGAGGCGATCACGGTGCGGCCCTGCTGCCAGTACCAGGCGCCCTCGTTCTCCAGCGCCTCCTGCTGGTCGAACAGGTTCCTCGCATTGAGCGCGAGCCTCCAATTGTCTTTCGCGTAATAGAGCGCCGCATCGACCGGGAACTGGGCGGAGTTCTTGTAGGTGTTGAGGTGGTCGGCCCAATACGCGCCAATGTAGCGGATGCCGGCGCCGAAGCCGAAGCCCTTCGCCGGCCCGTCCAGGACGGTGTATTTCAGCCAGAGCGACGCCACGTTCTCCGGCATGTTCACCGGGGTCTTGCCGATGGCGGCCGCATCGGCGCCGCCGATGATCTCGCCGCGGGTGAAGGTGTAGGCCGCCGTGAGATCAAGCCCGTCCGCCAGCTGCACCAGGGCCTCCGCCTCGAAGCCGCGCACCCGCACGTTGCCCACCGCGGTGTAATAGAGGTTCACCGGGTCCTGCACGGCATAATTGCTCTGGGTGATCTGGTAGGCGGCGGCGGTGAACAGGCTGCGGCTGCCCCTGGGCTGGTACTTGACGCCGGCCTCGTACTGCTCGCCGGTGGAGGATGGGAGCAGGGCTCCGAACTGGTCCAGATTGTAGGAGGGGAGGAACGAGGTGGCGTAGCTCACATAAGGCGACAGGCCGAAATCGAACTCGTAGAGCAGGCCCGCCTGCCAGGTGAACGTCCGCTCGTCCCGCGCGGCGGAGACGTCCCTGAGGGGGGCGGTCTGCTGCTGGCCCGTGAAGTCCTGCCGGCCGGCGATGGTGAAGTGCCAGCCGTCGCCGAACTCCATCTGGTCCTGGACGTAGAGGCCGAGCTGGTCGACGCGGATGCGCTCGGTCATGGCCGGCCGCGGGATCAGGCCGACGTTCGGCGCGTTGGGGTCGAGCAGGTTGAGGGGCGCCACCATGGTGCTGTAGGCGCGGCCGTAATTCGTGCTGCCCCAGGTATAGTCGAGGCCGGCCAGCACCTTGTGCTGGATGGGGCCGGCGGCGAACCTGGCCTGGATCTGGGTGTCCACCTGGAAGATGTCCAGCACCTCTTTGTAGCTGATGGCGTAGACGCCCACATAAGGTCCCCGTTCGGTCCCGGTGGGAAGCAGCCAGGAACTGGTGTTGTCGATGCGGCCATAGCGCAGGTTCTGGCGCACGGTGACGGCGTCGTTGAGGTCGTGCTCCAGGCGGTAGCCGATCTGCTGCTGGGTCTGGTCGAGGAGGTTGAAGGAGGTGCCGACGGGCGCCTTGGTGAGCACTCCGCCCGGCTGGTAGTAAACTCTGCTGCTCGGCAGCTCCGCGTCGAGGATGTTGGCGAGCACCGTGAGGCGCGTCGTGTCGTTCTGGAAGGTCACGGCGGGGGCGAGATAGATTTCGTTGTTGTCGGTGTGGGCCCGGGGACCGTCGGCGTCGCGGGCGACGCCGGTGAAGCGGTAGAGCACGCTGGCGTCCTCCGTGGCGCGGCCGCCGAAGTCGAATGCGGCCTGCAGCCAGTCCGGATCGCCCGCCTGCCCCTGCACCTCGTGGAAGGTCCGGTCCACCGGCATCCTGGAGATGCGGTTGATCAGCCCGCCCGGGACCATCTGCCCATAGAGCACGGCGGCCGGACCCTTGATGATGTCGATGCGCTCGAGGCCGTACACTTCGGTGCGGAAACGGGACAAGAGGCCTGCGCCCTGGCGCAGGCCGTCGAGGAAGTCGCCGTTCGCCGTCACGGGGAAGCCGCGAATATAGATCGAGTCGAAGGGCGGATCATAGCCATAGGTGCCGCTCACGACGCCCGCGGTATAGCCGACGGCGTCCACCACGGTCCGCGCCCCGCGGTCCTCCATCTCCTCGCGCGTGACCACGGAGATGGCGCGCGGCGTCGCCAGGATCGGCGTGTCGGTCTTGGTGCCGACGGCGCTGGTCTCGGCGATGTAGCCGTCCACCGGCCCCCACGCGCTCTGCTCGTCGTTCTCCACGGTGAGGGTGGGAAGCATGGTGTCCTCCGCCCGGGCGGCAGCGGGCGCGAGGGCGGACAGGGCCGTGGCGGCCAGAAGCGCGGATATCCGGCGGCGGCGCGATGCGCCGCGCTCAAGCGCAGGCTTGGAAGAAGGCATCCCGGCACGGGAAGTGCTGGCGGGAGCGGTTCTGGCCAGAGCGGTCATGGAAATCCCGCAAGCTCGAACAGATGGGTTCGACCCTACAGGTACGGGCGCCTTGCCCGCGTTTCAACCGGATACGATAGACCGCCGCGCCTCCCGGGGCCGGGCGCTCCCGGGCAGCGGCTTTTCTCAAGTGACGCCCGGCGTGCGGCGCCCGCTCAGGCGCAGCGCACGAACACCATGGTGCCGTAGCGCTTGGACACTTCCGGGTCGACCCACTTGAGCACCAGCACCTTGCCGTCGAAGCGCAGCACCTGGCGGTCCTTCTCGCCGCCGGCAGCCTCGTCGGGCGGGCCGATAAACGTGGGGCCGCCCGCCACCTGCTTGGAGACCACCTCGGTGAGCTTGTTGTCGTCGGCGAGATACATCATCACGCCGCCGTTCGGGCCGGCGGTGATGACATAGGGGTTCGAGCACTGGGCCCTGGCCTGCGTCTCGGTGCGGGCGGCGTCGTCCGGGCGGTGATAGGCGGCGAGGCCCCAGCGGCCCACGAGGCTCGCCGCCGGGATGGGGCTGGTATATTGCGGCAGGGCGGGCGGCGGCGGCGCACTGGGCGTGGTCTCGCACGCGGCGAGGGCGAGCGCGAAGGTGACGGCGATGGCAGCGCCCCAGGGGTGGCGACCCGCGCCCCGGCGACCGCTCCGTTCGCGGGACGTCTCGTGTTCCACCGTCTGTGTCAGCATCAGGCCACTCCGCAACCTACGCGCTTCCTGCGCCCTGGAATTTCGCCTCCCCGTCCCGCCGTGCGGGCGTGCCGGACCATAGAGCGTTCCCGGCACGGCGTCGACCTGGGAGGCCGACCTCGGTCCTGACCCTGCGTGAGGTGCCGCAGCGGCACCGCCAGCGGTCAGCGATGGCGAAATCCTAACGGCGCCTTGGTTACCGATTGGTATGCGCCTGCCGACAGCGGTCTCCCGCCTTGACGCCGGGCGGCGGGCTGATTATCTCCGCCGCGAGCTTGGCACTCCCTGATCGTGAGTGCCAGAACCGGCGGGATCACCCGCCTCCAAGCGCCGAGAGGAAAAGTCCCATGGCCTTCCGTCCCCTGCACGACCGGGTCGTCGTCAAGCGCATCGAAGCCGAGCAGAAGACCGCCGGCGGCATCATCATCCCCGACACCGCCAAGGAGAAGCCCCAGGAGGGCGAGGTGGTGGCGGTGGGCGCCGGCGCCCGCGACGAGGCCGGCAAGCTCATTCCCCTCGACGTGAAGGCCGGCGACCGGGTGCTGTTCGGCAAGTGGTCCGGCACCGAGGTGAAGATCGACGGCGAGGATCTCCTGATCATGAAGGAGAGCGACATCCTCGGCGTGATCGCCAAGTAAGGCGCCCGCCCGGTCCACCCCCGACAATCCCATTAAGGAGGCCGAGATGGCTGCCAAAGACGTGAAGTTCTCCTCCGACGCGCGCGACAAGCTGCTGCGCGGCGTCGACATCCTCGCCAACGCGGTGAAGGTCACCCTCGGCCCCAAGGGCCGCAACGTGGTGATCGAGAAGTCGTTCGGCGCCCCGCGCATCACCAAGGACGGCGTCTCCGTCGCCAAGGAGATCGAGCTCGAGGACAAGTTCGAGAATCTCGGCGCGCAGCTCGTGCGCGAGGTGGCCTCGAAGACCAACGACCTCGCCGGCGACGGCACCACCACCGCCACCGTGCTCGCCCAGGCGATCGTCAAGGAAGGCGCCAAGGCGGTGGCCGCCGGCATGAACCCGATGGACCTGAAGCGCGGCATCGACCTCGCCGTCACCGCGGCGCTCAAGGACATCCAGGATCGCGCCAAGAAGGTCTCCTCCTCCGCCGAGGTGGCGCAGGTGGGCACCATCTCCGCCAACGGCGACAAGTCCATCGGCGAGATGATCGCCGGCGCCATGCAGCGCGTGGGCAACGAGGGCGTGATCACCGTCGAGGAAGCCAAGACCGCCGAGACCGAGCTCGAGGTGGTCGAGGGCATGCAGTTCGACCGCGGCTATCTCTCGCCCTACTTCGTCACCAACGCCGAGAAGATGATCGCCGACCTGGAGGACCCCTACATCCTCATCCACGAGAAGAAGCTCGGCGGCCTGCAGCCGATCCTTCCCGTGCTCGAGGCGGTGGTGCAGTCGGGCCGTCCGCTGGTCATCATCGCCGAGGACGTGGAGGGCGAGGCCCTCGCGACCCTGGTGGTGAACAAGCTGCGCGGCGGCCTGAAGGTCGCGGCGGTGAAGGCGCCGGGCTTCGGCGACCGCCGCAAGGCCATGCTGGAGGACATCGCCATCCTCACCGGCGGCCAGGTGATCTCCGAGGACCTCGGCATCAAGCTCGAGAACGTGACGCTGGCCCAGCTCGGCCGCGCCAAGAAGGTGATCCTCGAGAAGGAGAAGACCACCATCGTCGACGGCGTCGGCGAGAAGGCGGACATCGAGGCGCGCGTCGCCCAGATCAAGGCGCAGATCGAGGAGACCACCTCGGACTACGACCGCGAGAAGCTCCAGGAGCGCCTCGCCAAGCTGGCGGGCGGCGTCGCGGTGATCCGCGTCGGCGGCTCGACCGAGGTCGAGGTGAAGGAGAAGAAGGACCGCGTGGACGACGCGCTCAACGCCACCCGCGCGGCGGTGGAAGAGGGCATCGTTCCCGGCGGCGGCGTGGCGCTGCTGCGCGCGCGCAAGGCGGTCGAGGCCCTCAACTCCGAGAACGCCGACATCGCCGCCGGCATCAAGATCGTGCTCAAGGCGCTGGAGGCGCCGCTGCGCCAGATCGCCGAGAACTCGGGCGTGGAAGGCTCCATCGTCGTCGGCAAGCTGCTGGAGGCGAAGGACCCGAACCAGGGCTTCAACGCCCAGACCGAGGAATATGTGGACATGATCTCGGCCGGCATCGTCGATCCGGCCAAGGTGGTCCGCACCGCGCTCCAGGACGCGGCCTCCGTGTCCGGCCTCCTCGTCACCACCGAGGCGCTGATCGCCGAGCTGCCGAAGAAGGACGCCGGCATGCCCGCCATGCCGGGCGGCGGCATGGGTGGCATGGGCGGCATGGACTTCTGAGGAAGTCCAAGCCGACCGGGACCTGGAGTTCCCGTGCCGGCGGCGCCGGCACGGGTGGCGGCATGGACTTCTGAGGACGTCCGTGCCGACCGAGGTTTGAGGCTCCCGAGCCGGCGATGCCGGCACGGGTGGCAAATTGGGGCGCGGCCGCGAGGCCGCGCCCTTTTTCGTTGGCGCGCGGGAGGCGCCGGCGCGGCCACTTTCCCGGTGCGCGCCCGCGTGCCTTGACCTAAGGTTGAAGCCGCAGGGGCGCGTCGGGCGGAGCGGACGGTGTTGGAGAAATGGGCGCAGGTGAAGGGCCGGGACGGCGCGGGGACGCCGCCCGCGCAGCCGGCCTTCGACAGCGCCATGGAGGCCTTCGTCCGCGTCGCGTCCGCCGCCCTGCCGGGGCGGGTCGTCGAGGTCTGGCTCACCGATGCCGCGCGCGCCCGCATCGGCCGCGCCGGGCCGTCCGATCCCCGGGCGGCGGTGATGCTGGCGCGGACCGGCACGTTCGCCGACGTGTTCGAGATCGCCGACATGGGGCACGACCCGGACTTCGCCGCGACCGGCGCGCTGCCGCCGGGCGTGGTGGCGGTGGCGCCGCTCCTGGCCGGGTCCGGGCTGGTGGTGGCCTGGAGCCGTGCCCAGGCCGCGCTCGCGCCCGCCGAGCGGGCGCTGCTGCGGGACGTGGCGGCGCTGCTCTCGGCCCACCTCGCCGCTCTCACCGAGGAGCGCGAGGCGAGCGAGCAGCGCGATCTCTACGCCTTGATCGCCGAGCACAACACCGACACGCTGGTGCGCGGCAACCTGGAGGGCGTGCGACTCTACATCTCCTCCTCGGTGCGCGATCTGCTGGGCTATGCGCCCGAGGAGATGGTGGGCCGCCGCGCGGCCGAGCTGGTGCATCCCGACGACCTGCCCGAGTTCCGCCGGATGATGGAGGATGTGCGGGCCGGCCGGGTGGAGCTGCTGCGCACCGAGCACCGCCAGCGGCGCAAGGACGGCGCATATGTGTGGCTGGAGGCCTATCTCAAGCTGACGCGCGACAAGGAGACCGGCGCGCCGGACGGCTATGTGGCCTCGGTGCGCGACATCTCGCAGCGCAAGGCGGCGGAGGAGGCGCTCGCCTTCGCCGCCTCGCACGATCCGCTCACCGGCCTGCCCAACCGGGTGGTCGGGGAGGCGCGGCTATCGGCGGCGCTGGCGCGCTGGGCGGGCGGGGAGAGCGCGGTGGCGGTGCTGATGCTGGACCTCGACCGCTTCAAGGCGGTGAACGACACGCTGGGCCACGGCGCCGGCGACCAGGTGCTGCACGCGGCGGCGGAGCGCTTCCGCGCCGAGCTGCGCGCCGGCGACCTGGTGGCGCGGGTGGGGGGCGACGAGTTCCTGGTGGTGGTGGAGGCGCAGCCCGCGCCGGGCGCCGGGGCGCCCGCTCCCGAAGGCGCCGCCGACGCGGCGGCCGAGGCCGAGGCGGCGGCGAGCCGGCTCGCCGACCGGCTGATCGCCGCCATGGCCAAGCCGGTGATGGTGGCGGGGCGGCGCGTGAGCGTGGGCCTGTCCGCCGGCATCGCCGCCGCCCGCCCCGGCCGCGACACCCCCGCCGCCTTGCTCAAGGCCGCCGACGCCGCGCTCTACGCCGCGAAGGCGGGGGGACGGAACGGGTGGCGGGTGGGGTGAGGGGGGATTCCAAGACCTGAAGGTCTGATAGACCGAAACGCGAACAGAGATGCCCATCATGCCCGTTTCTTTTTCTGTGCCGTATACCTATGCTTCAACCAATGCGATAAAAGACTGCTCTAAGGAGAAGGGGAGATGGACTTCGCTGCGACATCGAGACCATACGCGCGTCGGGTGGATTCCGTGAGCATTCAAGAGCGTGAAATTTTACGCATAGTAGCGTCATTAGAAAATGGGCAGCTTCCTAAACCTATGGAGGTCGCTATAAATCAGGTATTGATTTGGGCGCAAAAGCGTAATGGCGTTAAATTTCCAGAAGAAGCTTGGCAGGGCAATAGTTTTGATTGTTTATCAGGCGGAAGAACAATTCATTGTGTGCGACTTAGGTCGGATGAGGCAGATTTATGGGCGGCTCGGTGCGATGATCCCGACAAGGATGTTCCCGGTCGAGTCTGGACAACGGAAGTAACCATAGGGTCAGACCCAATCAGTAGTCCAAAGTTAAGTGTGCGTCTTCTTGTTTCTTCGAGAGAGCCTAAGCTTCATATTTCTCCCCATGTTCCAGGTTTTTTGCATAAAATATCAAATATGATGAATCTAAAAAATGGATCTTTTTTTGCGAATGCTGAAATTTGGACTCCGACGTCATTAAGCGATATCGAAGTTTTCGTCGCAGCCCTCGAGAGTCCTGATCGACTTCCGATTGTTGTAATATCTGGCGATGAGCGTCATACATCCAATGTCAGTCTCCAGTTTGACGGAAAAAAATTGGCTAGAGCCATGCTTGGGCTTGCGCATGTCGTGTTCTTGCCGTCAGATTTTACTTATCATCTAACAGACATGATCGGGCGATCAAGATCTGTTTTTCATGGCGCAATTCGAATATATAAACCTGGATTTACAATCGATTCTGACCAATTTGAGCATCCGCTATTTCTTGGTGATAGAGTTCTGGTCGATCCCGACGCTGTTTTAACTGAGATTTCCATTTTTTTAGCCGCTGATAGCGTTAAGAGAACCCGTCTAGAGCGACAAGTGGTTTCATTCGGCGCCGTGAGAAGTGCTGCGTTACTTGTTGAGCGAGAGTCGCGTTTTGCCGAAGGTGCCAGTGATGCAGAGCGTTTCGATCAGGAGCTGCGGCGAGCAGATGCATTGGACTTTCAATTAAAATCAGCTATTGAACAAGTAAATCAGGCAATGGATTTGGCACAATCGGAGGAGGAGCGCGCAAGGTCGGCCGAGGCGCAATTGCACTCAATGCGAGTCCGAATAAGATCGCTCGAATTGAAATTGCTATCCAAAAATATTAATCCTGATTCCGATTTGTTATATCCAGATGTCTGGACCGGATTTGCCGACTGGTGCGAAGAGAAGTTTGTTGGCCGTTTGTCTCTCGCCCCATCTGCTCGTCGAGGGGTTAGGTCTCCACAATTTGGTGACGTGAGTTTGGTGGCCAGATGCATTCATTGGCTCGCCTCGCAGGCAAGAGATCGATTTATTAATGGCGGTGGCAGTATAGCAAATTTTTCTATCGAATCAGGGGTCGAAAATGCTCCTTGCGGCGGAGATGAATTTGAATTTTATTTCCAGGGTAGAAAATTGAGCGCCGCATGGCATATTAAAACGGGCGGAAATACCAGAGATCCGGAAAAATGTTTGCGAATTTATTATGCATTTGATGATGTTAGTTCGCAGATAGTAATTGCGGATATGCCCGCCCATCGGCACACTGATGCAAGTTGACTGCCATCGTTCTCCATCAGTATCCCCCTCACCACCCAATCGCTCCCGGCAGCCATGTCGCGAGCCGGGGGAACAGGAACACCAGCACCGTCGCCGCCACCTGCAGGGCGATGAAGGGGATGACGCCGCGATAGATGTCCCCCGTCTTCACCTCCGGCGGGGCCACGCCGCGCAGGAAGAACAGGGCCCAGCCGAAGGGCGGGGTCAGGAAGCTGGTCTGGAGCATCACGCACACCAGCATGCCGATCCACACCAGGTCCACGTTCTGCGCCTGGAAGATGGGCAGGAACAGCGGCACGGCGATGTAGCAGATCTCGATCCACTCGATGAAGAAGCCGAGCAGGAACACGATCGCGAGCATGAACCAGATCTCGGCCGCCTGACCGCCCGGCAGGAGGTCGAAGGCGTCCTGCACCAGCCGCTCGCCGCCCAGGCCCCGGAAGGCGATGGCGAACACCTGGGCGCAGATCAGGATGAACATCATCTGCGCCGTGATCTTCGCCGTGTCGGTCATGGTGGCCCACAGCGTCGCCCAGGAGAGCCGCCGCCCCAGCGCCGTCACCAGGATCGAGCCCAGCGCGCCCATGGAGGCGGCCTCGGTGGGCGCGGCGACGCCGGCGATGATGGAGCCGAGCACCGCCAGCACCAGCCCGAACGGGGGCAGCGCCACGCGCACCATCTTGCCCATCAGCTCCGCCCGCCCCATGGCGGCGCGCTCGTCCGCCGGCACCGCCGGCGCCATGTCCGGCCGCACCATGCCGAGCGCCAGGATGTAGATGCAGAACAGCGCCGCCAGCATTAGGCCCGGGATCACCGCCGCCGCGAACAGCGTGCCGACGCTCTCGTTCATGATGTCGGCGAGCAGGATCAGCACCAGGCTCGGCGGGATGATCTGCCCGAGCGTGCCCGAGGCGCAGATCGCCCCGCAGGCGAGGCCCTTGTCGTAGCCGCGCCGCAGCAGCGCCGGCAGGGTCAGCAGGCCCAGCGTCACCACCGTGGCGCCGACGATGCCGGTGGTGGCGCCCATGATCACGCCCACCAGGATGATGCCGACGCCGATGCCGCCCCTGAGCCCGCCGGCCAGGTGGCTCACCACCTCCATGAGGTCCTCGGCGAGGCGGGATTTCTCCAGCATCACCCCCATGAACACGAACAGCGGGATGGCGAGCAGCGTGTAGTTGGTGACGACGCCATAGATGCGCGCCGGCACCAGGTTGAACAAAAGCGGCCCGAAGCCGAGCCAGCCGGCGACGAAGCCCGACACCGCGAGCGTCAGGGCCACCGGCAGGCCGGCCATCAGCAGGCCGAAGAAGCCGACCAGCATGCCGATCGCCAGCCACTCGTTCACGCTCATGGGGATGTCACCGGGAGATGAGGCGCTGCCAGGCGCGGATGGCGTCGGCCAGCGATTGCAGGAAGAACAGCGCGAAGCCGAGCGGGATGAAGGCCTTCAGCAGGTAGCGCATCTCGATGCCGCCCGGGTTGGCCGAGCCCTCGCCGATGGCGGCCGACTGCATCACGTAGGGGATCGACAGGCGGAAGATGATCGCCGCCACCGTCATGGAGACGAGCGCGGTGAGCACGTCCGTCACTGCCTTGGCGCGGGGCGAATAGTGGGCGTAGAGCACGTCCACCCGCACATGCTCGCCGTGGCGCAGCGCATAGGCCGCGCCCAGCATGCAGATCGGCACCAAGAGGTGCCATTCCAGCTCCTGCGCCCAGATGGAGCCGGTGGAGAAGAGGTAGCGCAGCAGCACGTTGGTGGCCATGACCAGGACCAGCGCCAGGCAGGTCCAGGCCGAGAGCGCGCCCACCTTGTCCACCAGCGCCTCGATGGCGCCCGCGACGCGCCCCCCGAGGGAAGGCGCGCCGGCCGTTTCGGCAGGTGTGGTCATGGGCGTCAGCCGAGGATCTTGTCGTAGTACACGCCCTCGGAGAGCTCGGCCCAGTTCCGGTAGGTGCCGAGGAAGGCGAAGTAGCTCTCGGAGACCTTCTTGGCGATCGGGTCGGCCGCCACCGCCGCGTCGAGCACCTTGGCGGTGCCGGCGCGCAGGTCCTTCACCACGTCGTCCGGCAGCGGCTGGGCGATGACGCCCTGGTTCTTGACTAGGTCCTGCATCGCCTCGCCGTTGGCCTTCTGGCACCAGGCCTCCGAGATCACGTTGCAGGCGGCGCAGGCATTCTCGACGATGGCCTTCAGGTCGTCGGGCAGCTTGGCCCAGGCGGCCTTGTTGACGATCACCTCGGAGACGGTGGCGGGCTCGTGCCAGCCGGTGGTGTAATAGTATTTCGCCACCTTCTGCAGGCCGAGCTGGCGGTCGAGATAGGGGCCGACGAACTCGGCCGCGTCGATCACGCCGCGCTCCAGCGCCGGGAAGATCTCGCCGCCCGGCAGCAGGCGCACATCGACGCCGAACTCCTTGTAGACGCGCCCGGCGAGGCCGGGGATGCGCATCTTCAGGCCGTTGAGGTCGGCGGTCTTCTCGATCGGCTTCTTGAACCAGCCGGTCATCTGCACGCCGGTGTTGCCGGCCACCAGCGGCACCAGGTTGAACTTGTCGTAGACCTCCTTGTAGAGCGGCATGCCGCCGCCCTCGTAGAGCCAGCCGTTGACGCCCTGGAAGTTGAGGCCGAACGGCACCGCGGTGAAGAACTGCGCGGCGAAGCTCTTGCCGGTCCAGAAGTAGGCGTTGGCGTAGTTCATCTCCACCGTGCCGGCGGAGACCGCGTCGAAGCCCTCCAGCGCCGGGATCAGCTCGCCGGCGCCGAAGAACTGGATCTTGATGCGGCCGCCGGACATGGCCTCGATGCGCTTGCACAGGTCGGTGGCGCTGCCGGGCCCCACCGAGTAGAAGGCGGCCTTCGGGCCATAGGCCGAGGTCATCTTCCAGGTGAAGGTGGTCTGGGCGCGCAACACCGCCGGGGCGGCGACGGTTCCGGCGGCGGCGGTCAGGGCAAGTTTCGAGAAGTCGCGGCGGCGCATGGCAGGCCTCGTGCGTCGGGGGAAGGTCCGGGCTCCCCTTTCGCAACGACCGTGCCAATTGCATGCAGTTTGTGGATGCAGGCTGAAAGCTGCCTCATTCCCGCACCGGGTAGGGCTGTTCTGCCTGCCGGAGCGGCAATTGCCGCCCCGCCGGGCACATTCTGGCACTCTCACGCGGCCGTGAGGCCGCGCCCTGGACGGCCGCGCCGGTCCGATGCCGGCAGGCTCAGTCCCGCACCAGGGTCATCTCCGCCAGCGGGATCACGGTCGGCGCCGGCGCCGCGGCGAGGCGGGCGGCGGCGTCCGCCTCCAGCGCGTCCATGAAGCGCGCGGCCCGCGCCGGGTCGGCGCCGAGCTCGGAGGCGAGCGTCGGGAACACCGAGGCGCGCGAGAAGCCGGCCCATTTGGCACCGAAGGCGCGGGCATCGCCGTCGGCGGCGTAGTCCGCGAACACCCGGTCCTCGCCGTGGAACACGTCCAGCCCCTCGATCCTGAGGCCGGCGAAGCGCCCGCCCGCGAACGGCGCCGCGAACTCGGCGCGGGTGCGGCCGTAGGTGGGGATGGCCATGCGGGCGAGCGCGTCGGCGGCGATGTCGCCGCGCGCCGCCATGGCCTCCAGGGCGGCGTAGAGCGTCGCGACCTGCGCCCCATAGCCGAAGTCGCCGCTATCGTCGGTGGCCATGGCGAGCACCACCAGGCGCCCGCCGGGGGCAAGCTCGGCAGCGCGCGCCGAGAGGAAGGCGCGCCAGTCCGCGTCCGCCTGGGCGGCGAAGGCGGCGCGGGCGGCCGCGTCGCGGCTGAAGGCGACCTGCACCTGGTCGGGGATCGGCGCGGGCACGCGGCTCAGCCACTGCACCGCCCAGGAGGTCCAGCCGAGATGGACGCTGCCGCCGGGCAGGATCTGCCTGAAGAACGAGCGTCCCACGGCCGAGGGGAAGACCGCGCCGTCGCCCTTCAGGTAGCTGCCGGGATCGCTCTCCAGCGTCTCGAACAGGGCCGAGAAGTCGTTCCCCGGCAAATCGGTGTGGATCACGCCGACCGCGCGGCCGGGGCCGGCGCGCCGGCGCAGCTCGCCCAAGGCCGCGCCGATGGGCGCCAGCGAGTTGCGGCCCTGCGAGGCGCCGTAGTCGGCGATCACCAGCGGCGCCGGCGCATCGGGCAGCGCCGCCGCGCGCGCCGCCGCCACCAGCAGTCCCGCCGCCGGTCCGAGCGAGGAGCCCTGCACCCGCGAGCCGCGATTGTAGGCGCCGTGGCCTTCCATGGGCGCCGGCCGGTCCCGCCCCGCTCCGCCGCCGGCGGCCTGCGCGCCCCAATGCTGGTCCTGCATGGTCCGATCCGATCCTTTCTGTGTGCCGCCGGCTCAGTTCTGCACCGGCCGGAAGCCGATCAGGCCGGCATCGGCGTCGAACGCATAGTCGTACCGGTTGAGCAGCCGCACGGTGGTGTTGACGAAAGGCGGGCGCCGCCCGTCCCCGACCAGGATCACCTGCTCCGGCGCCAGCGGATTGGCGTCGTCGCCGACGACGAAGCGATAGGAGGGCGCGCTCGCGCCCGGCGGCGGAAGGATCGCGAGCTCCACGCCCACGGCGATGGTGGGCAGGCCGCGCGCGCTGATGTGCTCCCGGTCCTCGATCTGGAGCACCGGGATCGAGAGGTACATGGACGTGACGCCGGTATCCACCAGCAGGGTCCCGCAGGCGGGCGGCATGCGCTGCGCGACCGAGATGCACGCCTGCGGCGGCGCCCAGTCGCCCGAGGCGGGGTCGCGCAGGAGCGGAATGGTGGCGAAGCGCACGCCGATGTCGCCCGGTTCGAGCCCGACCTGGACCTGCCGGCGGTTCAGCACATAGCCGCGCCCGAGCGGCCCGCGCCTGCCGTTCTGGCCCATGTCGGGGAGGTTGAGAAACGGATTCTTGTCGGGCGTGGCGGCGCGCTGGTGGTCCCGTTCGCGCGCGAATCCGATGCCCAGCATGGCGATGCCGCGGGGCTGGTCCTGCGGCTCGCAATTGCGCGCCGACACCAGGCAGTCGACGCTGTCCACGGCCAGCACCGCGATCGGCCGGGTGGTGAGCGCGACGCCATTCTTGCCGATCACCGTGACCGGCGAGAACACGTAGCGCCCCTGCATGATCCGGCCGGAGCTCGTATAGGTGAGCTGGCCCGGCCCGATCACCGGAAGGTTGTCGAGGTCGAGGATCGACGAGGCCGAGATCACGACCCCGGTCGAGCCGGTGTCGAGCACCGCCCGGTGGACCTCGCCGCTGCCCACCGCGAGGCCGAGGGTGGGGGGCCGCAGCAGCGGCTCGGCTTCGGCGGGCGCATTGAGGAAGGTGAGGGTCACGCTGCGGGGGCCGGTCTCGTCAGCGGCGCCGGCGGGCTGCGCGCCGCACCACCACAGCGCGGCACAGAGAAGGGCACAGAAGGAGGGGAGGCCGGGCACGGCGCGTGGTGCACCTTCGTGGGACGTCATGGATGGGGGACCCTGGGATGGCGAAGGCGTGCCGCGCGCGGCACGCTGCGACATCATCATTCCCCACGGCAAACCGCAAGGCGTTCCAGCCTGCGCCGTCGCCGGCCGCCGCGAACACTTAGCAAGAGAGCGAAGTTTTTCTTGCCGCGGAATCGCGCGAGTGATAGTTAGCGATATGACTAAGCATGATCCGGACCTGTCGCTGCTCTTCCATGCCCTTGCCGATCCGACCCGCCGGTCCATCCTGACCCGGCTGGCGGAAGGGCCCGCGCGGGTCACGGAGCTGTCCGGGCCCACGGGCCTGCGGCTGCCGACAGTGATGCGGCACCTTTCGGTGCTGGAGGAAGCGGGGCTGATCGCCACGTCCAAGGCCGGGCGGGTGCGCACCTGCGCCGTCGTTCCCCAGGCATTGGAGCCGGCGCGCTCCTGGCTCGACGCGCAGCGGGCGATCTGGGAAAGCCGGCTCGACCGGCTGGACGCATTTGTCATCAACGCGATGAAGGAGCGCCAGGAATGACAGCCAATCCGGAACCCGGGCATGGGCAAGCGCCCGGCCAAGCGGGCGGCCGCTTTGCGACGCTGACCTTCGAGCGCGAGGTGGAGGCGCCCTTGTCGGCGCTCTGGCAGGCCTGGACGGCGCCCGCCGCGCGGGCGGTCTGGGCCGCCCCCACGCCCGACGTGGTCGTCGCGTTCGTCGACGCCGACACGCGGGTCGGCGGGCGCGAGGTCTCGCTGTGCAAGGTCGAAGGCGAGCCGGACATCCGCTGCGAATGCGGCTGGCTGGAGCTGCGCCCGGCCGAGCGCAGCGTGAACTATGAAGTGGTCTCCACCGCGGGCGTGGCGCAGTCGGCGGCGCTGGTGACGGCCGAGTTCTCCGGCACCGAGGCGCGCAGCCGCCTGGCGGTGACGGTGCAGCTCTCCTCGCTGGCCAAGGACATGGAGGCCGGCTACCGGCAGGGCTTCGAGGCGGGCCTCGGCAATCTCGCGGGGGTCGCCGCGCGCACCATGGTGCTTCAGCGCGTGATACGGGCGCCGCGCGCCGCCGTCTGGAATGCCTGGATGAATGCCGAGACGCTGCCGCGATGGTGGGGGCCGGACGGCTTTTCCTGCCGCACCAAGCGGATCGACCTCACCGCCGGGGGCGAATGGGTGTTCGACATGATCGCCCCCGACGGCACGGTTTTCCCGAACCATCACCGCTACGGCGAGGTCCGGCCGCAGGAGCGCATCGCCTATGCGCTGCTGTGGGGCGAGAACGGGCCCAAGCACGCCGACGCCTGGGCCACGTTCGAGGAGCAGGACGGGGCGACGACGGTGACGCTGGGCATGGTGTTCAGCACCGAGGCCGAGTTCCAGGCCGCGAAGGGCTTCGGCGCCATCGAGCTGGGGCAGCAGACGCTCGGCAAGCTCGCCCGCTTCGTCGGCGCCCCCTAGGCGGGATCGACATTCAGGATTCCCAGCGCGCTGAAATGCT
This sequence comes from Xanthobacter pseudotagetidis, assembly GCF_043194795.2. NCBI lineage: Bacteria > Pseudomonadati > Pseudomonadota > Alphaproteobacteria > Hyphomicrobiales > Xanthobacteraceae > Xanthobacter > Xanthobacter pseudotagetidis. The sequence goes on from NZ_CM195534.1 coordinate 2,143,030, forward strand.
GATTCATAGGGAACCGTGTTTTCCGCACGGAGCCCCGGCATGGCCGCGAAACGGTATGAATTGAGCGACGCTCAATGGGAGAAGATCGCGCCGCTGTTGCCCGGCAAGGCGACGGATCCCGGGCGGACGGGCTCGGATAACCGCTTGTTCGTCAACGGGTGTCTTTGGGTTCTACGGTCCGGCGCGCACTGGTGCGACCTGCCCGAGCGCTATGGCCGCTGGAAGAGCATCCACAAGCGCTTCAGCCGCTGGTGCCACGCCGGGGTCTGGGAGCGCGTGTTCGAGGCTCTGACAGCCGATCACGACAACCGCTATCTGATGATCGACTCAACCATCGTCCGCGCCCACCAGCAGGCCGCGAGCGGAAAAGGGGGGCCAAGGATCAGGCGCTGGGGCGTTCCCGAGGGGGATTGACCACCAAGATCCACATGCTGGCCGACGCGCTGGGGCGGCCCTTGCGCTTCATCGTCACGGCCGGCCAGAAAGGCGATGTCACCGCCGCTCCAGCCCTGGTGGAGGGCCGGGTCGGTGGCGCCGTGCTCGCCGACAAGGCCTATGACAGCAATGCCTTCCGCAAGATCGTGACCGGCATCGGCGCGACGGCGGTGATCCCTTCCAACCGCACCCGCAAGGTGCTCATCGCCCACGATGTCATGGCTTACAGGCGGCGCAACCGGATCGAGCGCTGCTTCAACCGCCTCAAGCACTTCCGACGCTTCGCGACCAGATATGACCGCAGGACAATCCACTTCACCGGCTTCATCCACATCGCCGCAGCCATGATCTGGCTGCGATGAATGTCGATATGCTCTAGGGCGGCGCGACGGCCGGCGCTTCCGGCCCGCCGTCCGACCGTGTTAAATTACCGTCGGTGCGATGCGAGCGCCGAACGGGGGATGCCCACGCCATGCGCAGCGAGATTTCCGGCACGACGCTCCCCGTCCTCACGCTCACGCTGGAGGCCGGCGAGACGGTGCTGGCCGAGCCGGACCGTCTCTCCTGGATGTCGTCCAACGTGGCCATGCGCACCACGGCGGCCACCGGCGGCGCCTCGGGATTCTTCGGCGCCATCGGCCGGGCGGTGTCCGGCGGCGGCCTGTTCATGACCGAGTTCACCGCCCGGGGCGGCGAGGCGCTGGTGGCCTTCGCCGCCACCGTGCCCGGCGCCATCATGGAGATGAAGGTCAGTGCCGGGCGGGGCCTGCTGATCCACCGGCACGGCTTCCTCGCCGGCGCCGCCGGCCTCAGCCTCGCCATCGGCTTCCAGCAGTCGCTCGGCGCCGGCGTGTTCGGCGGCGAGGGCTTCGTGCTCCAGCACCTCACGGGGGAGGGGCCGGCCTTCGTGGAGCTGGGGGGCGAGATCGTCAGCTACACGCTCAAGCAGGGCCAGGACCTGCTGGTGCATCCCGGCCATGTGGGCATGTTCGAGGAGACCGTCGGCTTCGAGATCACCACCATCAGCGGCGTGAAGAACATCCTGTTCGGCGGCGACGGCCTGTTCCTCGCCCGGCTGTCCGGGCCGGGGCAGGTGTGGCTCCAGTCGCTGACGCCCGCCAAGCTCGCCCACGCGCTGCGGCCCTATTTGCCCTCCGGCGAGCACCGCTGAGGGGCGGCGGGGCGCGGTCCGCCTGCCGGCGTCAGCCCCGCATCAAAGCGGTGACGTGCGCCGAGGCGGAGGAGGCGAGGCCTTCGAGGTCGTAGCCGCCTTCCAGCACCGAGACCACGCGGCCGCCGCACGTCTTGTCGGCGATCTCCATCAGGCGCCTGGTGATCCAGGCGAAGTCCGTGTCCACGAGACGCAGCGAGGCCAGCGGGTCGCGCACATGGGCGTCGAAGCCGGCCGAGATGAGGATCAGCTCCGGCGCGAAGCTCTCAACCCGCGGCAGGATGCGGCCCTCCATGGCCTCCTTGAACTTCGCGCCGTCGTCGCCGGAGGCGAGCGGGGCGTTGACGATGGTGCCGGCGGCGCCGGTCTCGCTCACCTCGCCGGTGCCGGGATAGAGCGGCATCTGGTGGGTGGAGCAATAGAGCACGCTGTCGTCGGCCCAGAAGATCTCCTGGGTGCCGTTGCCGTGGTGCACGTCGAAGTCGATCACGGCGACGCGGTCGATGCCGTATTTGGCCTGGGCGTGGCGCGCGGCGATGGCCACCTGGTTGAGCAGGCAGAAGCCCATGGGCCGGCGGGTCTCGCAATGGTGGCCCGGCGGACGCATGGCCACGAAGGCGTTGGAAACCTTGCCTTCCATCACCTCGTCCACGGCGAAGCAGGCGCCGCCCACGGCGCGCAGCACCGCTTCCCAGGTGCCGGGCGACATCAGCGTGTCGGAATCGATCCGCACCAGCCCTTCCTTGGGGCTCGCCTCGCCCATGGCGTCGACGAAGTCGGCCGGGTGGACGCGGATGATGTCCTCGCGCTCGCCGCGCGGCGCGAGATCGCGCACCAGGTTGGCGAACTTCTCCTGCTCGAAGATGCGGTCGAGCACACGCAGCCGGTCGGCCCGTTCCGGATGTCCGGGCGGGGTGGCGTGGGCGAGGCCGGACGGATGGGTGACGAGCAGGGTGGACATGGGAGCGGCGTTTCCTCGGGCTGGCTTCTCTTTCGGAGCGGGGGCTCCGTTTGCATACCATATTCCAGCAGGCCCGGTAGCGCTTTGAGCCGGCTCAATCGCCGGCGCGGCGCCGCCCGCGCTCACCTGCCGTCGAGGCGGCGGGAGAAGACGATGCGCTCCTCCTCCAGGTAGCCCAGGGCCTCGTAGAAGGCGCGCACGTCGGCATTGTCCGGCCGCACCATGAGCATCAGCTTGGGCACCGCGCGGCCCCTCAGCCAGTCCTCGGCCGCCCGGGCGAGCGCCCGGCCGATGCCCTTGCCCCGGAGCGCCGGCTCCACCGCGAGGTAATAGAGCCAGCCGCGATGGCCGTCGTGGCCCACCATCACCGAGCCGGCGATGGCCTCGCCTTGCCGCGCCACCAGGATGGTGGAATGCGGCCCGCGCCGGGCGAGGGCGATGTCGGCGAGCGGATCGTTCCAGGGCCGGGTCAGGCCGGCGCGCTCCCACAGCGCCGCGAGGGCGGCGGTGTCGCCGTCCCCGGCATGGTCGATGGCGAGGGCGCCGGCGGCGGTGGATGCCGCGATGGGATGGGCGGTCATTGCGGCGTCTCCTCGGGGGCGGGTCGGGGGGCGGCGGCGCGGGCCAGGCGGTCGGCGATGGCCTCGCCCAGGCCGTGGCGGGGCAGGGGCGCCACGGCGATGGCCGGGGCGCCGGTGGCGTCGAGCGCGCGCAGGGCGCCGTAGAGGCGGCTGGCGGCCTCGGCGAGGTCGCCGGAGGGGCTGAGGTCGATCACCGCCCGCGCCGCCTCGGCGCCGCGCGGGCGCGCCCCGGCGAAGGTGAGCAGCGCCTCGCCCGGCGCCATTGCGTCGGCGTCGAGCCGCACCGCGGCGCGCGGGGCGTAATGGGAGGCGAGCCGGCCGGGGGAGGCGGGGCGCGCGGCGTCGTCCTTGCCCGCGTCGGCCAGCGTGTGGCCGAGCACCCGTTCGAGGGCCTCGCGCGGCACGCCGCCGGGGCGCAGCAGGCGCGGCACCGGCCCGGTGGCGTCGACGATGGTGGATTCCACCCCCACCTCGGTCGGGCCGCCGTCGAGGATGGCGTCGATCCGGCCCGAGAGGTCGGCGCCGACGTGCGCGGCCTCGGTGGGCGAGACGCGGCCCGAGCGGTTGGCGCTCGGCGCCACCACCGCGCCGCCGAAGGCCTTCAGCACCGCCTGCGCCACCGGATGGGAGGGCACCCGCAGGGCGACCGTGGACAGGCCCGCGCGGGCGAGCTCGCACACCGCATCCCCGCCAGCGAACGGCACCACCAGCGTCAGCGGGCCGGGCCAGAAGGCGTCCGCCAGGCGCCGTGCCTCTGGCGGGAAGGCGCCGATGTCGAGCGCCTGCGCCACCGTCGCGGTGTGGGCGATGAGCGGGTTGAAGGCCGGCCGGCCCTTGGCGGCATAAAGGTCCGCCACCGCCCGCGGGTTCGCCGCGTCCGCGCCGAGGCCGTAGACCGTCTCGGTGGGGAAGGCGACCAGCCGGCCTTCGGCAAGCAGCGCCGCGCCGCGCGCGGGCGCCTGCGGATCGGCGGCCGAAAGGCTCAGGGTGCGGCGGTGCGGGGGGGCTGCGGAAGGGTCCATGGGTGCCGGCGCATCAGACGAAGTGGCCAGGGCCAGCCCCTTGACGAAAGGGGGGCGACGCCCCGAATTGGTGCGCCGGTCCCGCCTCTAGTGAGCGTGCCGGGCCGGGTCAAGCCGCATCGTGCCCGCGCGCGGGCGGCGAAAATGCACAAGTGGAGAGATCGATGGCCTATCGCGCCCCCGTGGAGGATGTGTCCTTCCTGCTGAAGACCTGCACCTCCCTGCCCCGGCTGATGGAGGAGGGCGTGGTCGATCTCTCGTTCGATCTCGTGGACAGCGTGCTGGAGGAGGCGGGCAAGTTCGCCGCCTCCGAGATCGCCCCCCTGGACCGGGTGGCGGACACGGAAGGCGCGACGCTGAAGGACTGCGCGGTCACCACCCCCGCCGGCGTGCGCGCCGCCTACGCGGCCTGGTCCGCCGCCGGCTGGCCCTCGGTCGCCGCCGAGGAGCGGTTCGGCGGCCAGCACCTGCCGACCGCGCTCACCTCCGCGCTCACCGAGTTCTGGAATTCCGCCTCGCCCGCCTTCGGCATTTGCGGCGTGCTCACCATGGGCGCTGTGGAGGCGCTCACCGCCCACGGCTCGCAGGCGCTCCAGGACACCTACCTGCCGAAGCTGGTGGCCGGCACCTGGACCGGCACCATGAACCTCACCGAGCCGCAGGCGGGCTCCGACCTCGCCGCTTTGCGCGCCCGCGCCGAGCCCAAGGGCGACGGCACCTACCGCATCTTCGGCACCAAGATCTTCATCACCTATGGCGAGCACGACGTCGCCGAGAACATCATCCATCTGGTGCTCGCCCGCCTGCCCGGCGCGCCCGCCGGCACCAAGGGCATCTCGCTGTTCCTGGTGCCGAAGTTCCTGGTGAACGCGGACGGCAGCCTCGGCGCGCGCAACGACGCGGTGTGCACCGGCATCGAGCACAAGCTCGGCCTGCACGGCTCGCCCACCTGCACCATGACCTTCGGCGACACGGGCGAGGGCGCGATCGGCTGGCTGATCGGCGAGGAGAACAGGGGCCTCGCCTGCATGTTCACCATGATGAACAACGCCCGCCTCGCGGTGGGCGTGCAGGGCGTCGCCGTCGCCGAGCGCGCCACCCAGCGCGCCATCGCCTACGCCCAGGAGCGCCGCCAGGGCAAGGCGGCGTCCTATCAGGGCGAGGGCATGGCCCCCATCATCGCCCATCCGGACGTCAAGCGCATGTTGCTCACCATGCGCGCCGAGACGCTGGCGGCGCGCGCCATCTGCCTCATGACCGCCGACGCGCTCGACCGCTATCATCGCCTGCCGGACCCCGCCGCCCGCGCCGCCGCGCACGCCGAGGCGAGCCTGCTCACGCCGGTGGCGAAGGCCTTCTCCACCGACATCGGCATCGAGGTCGCCTCCATGGGCGTCCAGGTGCATGGCGGCATGGGCTATATCGAGGAGACCGGGGCGGCCCAGCACCTGCGCGACGCGCGCATCTTCGCCATCTATGAGGGCACCAACGGCATCCAGGCCATCGACCTCGTCACCCGCAAGATCGGCCAGAACGGCGGCGACGTGGTGGAGGGCCTGATCGCCGACTGCCGCGCCGTCGCGGCCGACGTGACGGCGGTGAACGCCCCCGAGTTCGGCCATATGGGCGTGCGGCTCGGCGAGGCGGTGGACGCGTTCGCCGCCGCCACCCGCAAGATGCTCGACTGGCTGGGCGACGACCAGGCCAAGGCGCTCGCCGGGGCGACCCCCTATCTGCGCCTGTTCGCCCGCGCGGCCGGCGGCGCCTATCTCGCCAAGGCGGCGCTGGCGGCGCACCGCGCGCGCACGGAGGGCGAGAGCGACCCGCGCCTTGCCGCCCGCATCGCGCTCGCCCGCTTCTTCGCCGAGAACCTCGCCACCGAGGCGGCTGGCCTTCGCGAGAGCATCACCGGCGGCGCCGGCGCGGTGCTGGAGGCGGAGGCGGCGCTGGCGGTCGGCTGAGGGGGGCTTCCGAATGTCGCCGCCGTCGCCCTCCGGCTTGACCGGAGGGCCCACGGCCCGCGCCGTTTTCCTGCCCTGAGGCTGGATGCTCCGGTCAAGCCGGAGCATGACGGCGGAAAGGCGGCTGGCCTTCGCGAGAGCATCACCGGCGGCGCCGGCGCGGTGCTGGAGGCGGAGGCGGCGCTGGCGGTCGGCTGAGGGGGGCTTCCGAATGTCGCCGCCGTCGCCCTCCGGCTTGACCGGAGGGCCCACGGCCCGCGTCGTTTTCCTGCCCTGAGGCTGGATGCTCCGGTCAAGCCGGAGCATGACGGCGGAAAGGCGGCTGGCCTTCGCGAGAGCATCACCGGCGGCGCCGGCGCGGTGCTGGAGGCGGAGGCGGCGCTGGCGGTCGGCTGAGGGGGGCTTCCGAATGTCGCCGCCGTCGCCCTCCGGCTTGACCGGAGGGCCCACGGCCCGCGTCGTTTTCCTGCCCTGAGGCTGGATGCTCCGGTCAAGCCGGAGCATGACGGCGGAAAGGCGGCTGGCCTTCGCGAGAGCATCACCGGCGGCGCCGGCATGGGACTGATGAGGGCGGGAGGCGCTACGCCGGCGCCTCCGCAGCGCTTCGCGCGCCCTCGCCCCCGGCCCGCAAGGGGAGAGGGAAGGCCGCCGCTCTCACGAGCTGTACGGCGTGAGCGTCTCCGTTCACGTCCCCTCTCCCCTTGCGGGAGAGGGCCAGGGTGAGGGGGCGCCGCGGCCGGGCAGGGCGGCGGGCAGCCGGGGCGCGCCCGCCTTCACGGCCCCGCGAAGCGGTCGAGCATCATGTCGGGGGCGCTGGTGTTGTGGGCGGAGGGCACGAGCCGCCCCGCCCACAAAGCGCGCACGTCCGAGGCGCCGCCGAAGCCCGTCACCGGCGCCTCGCGCCAGCCCGCCGCGCCCGTGCGCCAGGCGAGGCGGGCGACGTCGGCGTTGGCCTCGGTGACGTACATGGAGCGCAGGGCCGCGAAGGCGCCGGCGCGCGGGCGGTCGAACGTCGCCTCCAGCACCATGCGGGCCTCGGAAAGCTCGGTCATGGCGAGCCGCGCGGCGCCGCCGTCCGCGAACGCGAGGGTGAAGGCCTTCGCCGCGGGATCGAAGGCGATCTCCTTCAGCTCCACCATCGGCCGCCCCTTCTCCTCCACCGGACCGAGCAGGAACGAGGAGCCGTAGGCCACGGCGCGCAGATGCGGCGGCGGCAGCGGGCGGGCGCGCCAGTAGCCGTCGGGCGGGTAGACCACCAGCACCTCCTCGGCGCGCTCCTTGTGCCAGACCCAGAGCTGGACCAGATGCAGCCCCTCGAAGGTGAGCCCGCCGACCCGCACCGGCGTCGCCGCCGCGCGCCAGAAACTCGGGAAGGTGAAGCCCACCAGCCACAGGTCCGGGGTCTCGTAGAGCGTGGTGCGCCTCGGCCCGGCGAGCGGGGCGGCGGCCGGCACCGCCGGGTCGTTCGCCATGTCGCAGGCGGTGAAGTCGGGCGCCGTGCTGTCGATGGCGAGGGTGCCCACATAGGCCGGATGCCGCGCCTCGATCCTGAGGCCGGTGACCGCCGGGGCGGCGAAGGTGAGCGAGACGTTGTCGGTCTCGGCGCAGGCGGTGGGCGCGGTGCCGTTCGCCACCGCGACGCCGATCTCTTCCGCGCCGGCCGGGCCGAGGCCCACCTGGACCAGAACGAGGACCAGCGCCGCAGCGACGATCCGTTCAGCCCGCAAAGGCATAGCCCGCGCCCTTCGGCTCGATCAGCCCGCGCAGGCCCAAATGGGAGCCCATCACCGGGATCTTGTCGGCGCTCACCAGGTCGAGCAGGCGCAGACGGGTCGCGCGGGCCTGAGCCTGGTCCACGTCGAACAGCAGCGACCAGCCGGGATTGGGGAATTGCAGCGCCGCGGTGTGCAGCGCGTCGGTCCACAGGAGGATGCGCTCGGGACCATCCTCGATCAGCACCCCCATATGGCCCGGCGTGTGGCCCGGCAAGGGCATGGCGAGCAGGCCCAGCGCCAGCGCCGCGACCCCCTCGATCGGCTCGATCCGGTCCTTGTAGGCGGCGAGCACGTCGCGGGCGATCTTGAAGAACGGCTTCATGTCGTCCGGCGCGCGGGCCAGCATCGCGTCGTCGCTCCAGAACGCGATCTCCTTGAGCTGGACCGTGACCCGGGCCATGGGGAAGCGGGCCGTGCCGTCGGCGGTGATGAGGCCGCCCGCATGGTCGCCGTGCAGATGGGTCAGGTGGATCGCCTCCACCTTGGCCGGATCGATGCCGGCGTCCGCCATGGCCCCGAACGCCTTGCCGAAATCGGCGCCGAACAGCGGACCGCAGCCGCAGTCGATCAGGACCAGGCGACCGTTCCGCTCCAGCGCGAACGCATTCACCGGGATCGGCACCGGCCCGTCGGCGGGCAGCGCGGCCGCCTTGAGCAAAGCCGTGCCCTCGGGGCTCTGCGCCTGCGGGATCACCGCCAGGGGCAGGGGAAAGGTGCCGTCGAACAGCGGCGTCACCTGGAACGCGCCGACGCGGAAGCCCGCCGTCCCCAGCGGCACCGCCGGCGGACGAAGATGCGAATCGGCCAAGGCGGCTTTGGGGCCGAGCGCAGCGGCGGCGCTCGCGGCGATGAAGGCGCGGCGGGAGAGGGCGGACATCGCAGGCTCCTGGAAGGCTCATGCGCGCAAGGGCGCGGACCATATCAGGGGCGCCGATCGGGGCCAATCTCGGGCGGCTGGGGCATCCCGGCCGATCAGGGCATCCCCGACGCCCTGGCCGAGCGGAGCCGGATGCGCCCTCGCGGTGCACACCAAGATTTCAAGTCGCGGGCCGCCGAGCCCCTGGCAATCGGCGGTGGCTTTCCCATATGAATGGCAAGGCTGCCCTTAGGTCAGGTGGCGGTGCGGGAGGAACGATGTTCAGGAAGACCACTCTGTTTGCGGCGCTCGCCATCGCGGCGGGCCTGACCCTGGTCGCGGCCGACCACGCCGAGGCCAAGCGCGGCTTCTCGTTCGGCAACCGGGGCTCGCGCACGTATCAGGCGCCGCCCGCCACCAACACCGCGCCCACGTCCGCGCCGATCCAGCGTTCGACCACGCCGCAGACGGCACCGTCCCCGGCCGCCACCCGCGCTCCCTCCGCCGCTCCGGCGGCGCGTCCGTCCATGTTCGGCAGCGGGCTCGGCGGCGCGCTCATGCGCGGCCTGCTGATCGGCGGCATCGTCGGGCTGCTCATGGGCGGCGGCTTCGGCGGCCTCGCCGGCATTCTCGGCCTGCTGCTCCAGGCCGGCCTGATCGTGCTCGCGGTGATGCTGGTGATGCGCCTGCTGCGGCGCGGCCAGCCTCAGCCGGCGGGCGCGGGCGCGCCCTATGCGCGCTCCAGCGGCGTTCCGCCCATGGGCGGCGCGCCCGCGGGCGCCGCCGGCGCCGGCTATGCCGCCTCCGGCGCTGCGGCCCAGCCGCAGCGCCAGGCCGCGCCCGGCGCGCCCTCCGACGAGCTGGGCCTCAAGGGCGAGGACTTCGACGCCTTCGAGCGGCTGCTCGGCACCATCCATGGCGCGTTCGGCGCCGAGGACCAGGGCACGCTGATGCAGCACACCACCCCGGAGGTGTTCTCCTACTTCGCCGACGAGCTGCGCGAGAATGCCGAGCGCGGCGTGCGCAACGTGGTCAGCGACGTGAAGCTGCTCCAGGGCGACCTCGCCGAGGCGTGGCGCGAGGGTGGCAGGGAGTTCGCCACCGTCGCCATGCGCTATGAGAGCCGCGACGCCATGGTGGACCGGGCGACCGGCCAGGTGGTGGGCGGCGACCGCGACGCCAAGGGCGAGGCCACGGAAATCTGGACCTTCGTACGCGAGAACGGCGGCGACTGGAAGCTCAGCGCCATCCAAGGCGCCTGATCGGCTCCCGATGCAGGACAGGGTCCCGCGCCTGACGGTGCGTGACCCCCTCGCGCGCCCTTCCGCGCGCGCCCGGACCGGTTTAATGAGGTGGCATGCCCGCCGCCCCCGAGTCCCGCGCCGCGCCCGGCGCCGTCATCTCCGTCTCCCGCCTGTCGAAGACCTACGCCACGGGCCACAGCGCGCTCAAGGACGTGAGTTGCGACATCCGGCGCGGCGAGATATTCGCCCTGCTCGGCCCCAACGGCGCCGGCAAGACCACCCTCATCTCCATCGTCTGCGGCCTCGTGAACGCCACCTCGGGCGAGGTGCGCGTGGACGGCCACCACATCGTCAAGGACTACCGCGCCGCCCGCGCCGCCATCGGCCTCGTGCCGCAGGAGCTGACCACCGACAGCTTCGAGACCGTGTGGGCCACCGTGAGCTTCTCGCGCGGCCTGTTCGGCAAGAAGGCGAACCCCGCTCATATCGAGAAGGTGCTCCGCAGCCTTTCCCTCTGGGAGAAGAAGGACGCCAAGATCATGACGCTCTCGGGCGGCATGAAGCGGCGCGTGCTGATCGCCAAGGCGCTCTCCCACGAGCCGCAGGTGCTGTTCCTCGACGAGCCCTCCGCCGGCGTCGACGTGGAGCTGAGGCGCGACATGTGGCGGCTGGTGCGCGAGCTGCGCGAGAACGGCGTCACCATCATCCTCACCACCCACTATCTGGAGGAGGCGGAGGAGATGGCGGACCGCATCGGCGTCATCAACAAGGGCGAGCTGATCCTGGTGGAGGAGAAGGCGACGCTGATGCGCCGGCTCGGCCGCAAGGAGCTGACGGTGGAGCTGGTCGCCCCGCTCGCCGCCATCCCCGAGGCGCTGGCGCCGTTCGGCCTTGAGCTTTCGGCCGGCGGCACGCACCTGACCTATATCTACGAGACGCGGGCCTCGGGCGCCGAGGAGGAGGGCGAGACGCGCTCCATCGCCGATCTGCTCGCCCTGCTCTCGGCCGAGGGCATCGCCTTCAAGGACCTCCACACGGAGCAGAGCTCCCTCGAAGACATCTTCGTGAGCCTCGTGAGGCGGGAACAGTGAATCTCGAAGCCGTCCGCGCCATCTACATGTTCGAGATGGCCCGCACCATGCGCACCCTGCTGCAGAGCGTGGTGTCGCCCGTGATCTCCACCTCGCTCTATTTCGTCGTGTTCGGCTCCGCCATCGGCACCCGCATGGCCGAGATCGAGGGTGTTCCCTACGGCGCCTTCATCGTGCCCGGCCTGATGATGCTGACGCTGCTGACGCAGTCCATCTCCAACGCCGCGTTCGCGATCTATTTCCCGCGCTTCACAGGGACCATCTTCGAGCTGCTGTCGGCGCCGGTGTCGCCGTTCGAGATCGTGCTCGGCTATGTGGGGGCGGCGGCCACAAAGACCGTGGTGCTGGGGCTCATCATCCTCGCCACCGCCTCGCTGTTCGTGCCGCTGGAGATCAAGCATCCGGTCTGGATGATGGCGTTCCTGGTGCTGACCGCGTTCACCTTCGCGCTGTTCGGCTTCATCATCGGCATCTGGGCCGACGGGTTCGAGCGGCTGCAGGTGATCCCGCTGCTGGTGATCACGCCGCTGACCTTCCTCGGCGGCACCTTCTACTCGCTCGACATGCTGCCGCCGGCCTGGCGCACGGTGACGCTGTTCAACCCGGTGGTCTATCTGGTGTCGGGCTTCCGCTGGAGCTTCTTCGGCATCTCCGACGTGGCGGTCGGGCTCTCGCTCGCCATGACGCTGGGCTTCCTCGCCCTGTGCCTCGGCGCGTGCACCTGGATGTTCCGCACCGGCTACCGGCTGAAGAGCTGAGGCCGGCGCGCGTCCGCGCCGGCCTCGCTTGCTTCGCGCTTCTCAGGCGGCGGGGGCGGCGCCCGCGGGCAGGCCGGCCGCGGCCTTGGCGAGCACCTCCTTCAGCTTGGCCTCGGCCTCGTTGGAGAGCGAGGTCTTCAGCACGCGCGGATTGTAGGGCTCGATCTCGGGCAGCACCTTGTCCTCGGTGACGCTCTTGATGAGCACGAACAGCGCCGAGGAATTGGCCGGGATGGTGTCGCCGAGGTTCTTCACGAAGTCGTCGTCGATGCCATAGTCGGCGAGCGAGCCGGAGATCGCGCCCGCGCCTGCGCCGGCCACCGCCCCGAGCGCCATGCCGGCGAGCGGGTTGAGGAACAGGAGGCCGACGAGGCCGCCCCACAGCGCGCCCATGGTGCCGCCCTGGGCGGCGCCCAGCGCCACCAGGTTCACCGCCTGCTTGATATGGACCTTGCCGTCCGCCTCGCGCTCGACGACGCAGGCGTCCTCCAGGTCGATCAGGTGGCCCTTCTGGAGCGAGCGCAGCTTGTTCAGCACCTCGTCCGCGGAGTGGACGCCATCGAAACCGAATACGACAAGATTGCTCATGACTGTCTTTCCTCGCAGTGCGGGATGCTTCGCCGCCGCCGGAAGCGTGGGCCCGGCCGCGGGAGCGTCCTCGCGGAACGTGACAGTGGCACGACCGGTTCCCGCGCGCGAGTGCGCGCTCGGCCTGCCGCGTGCCGGCATCTCCGGCGGCGGTAGCGGGGGCACCTTGTGCGCGCCGCCGCGCGCGGCTATTGCGCCGGGCGGAGGCGCGCGCCGGCGCGCCGCGACGGCGGACCCTTCCCGATGACGCAAGCACCGACCCCGTCCGCCGCCCCCACCGCGCCGGGCGTGATCTCCATCCGCCTGACCCGGGTCTCCCAGCTCTTCAACATGCTGGACCCGTTTCCCTTCCGCGAGCGCGACCTGGCGCCGGAGGCGGAGGAGTATATCGGCGGCTGGGCCGAGGAGATGCCGGCCGGCGCGCCGCTCGCCATCGTCGTCCACCTGCCGGCGGCGGAGGCCGCGGGCCACGAGGCGCAGGGCCTGCCGGAGGCGATCTCCCACTTCTTCGACTATCGCCGCCAGGAGACCGCGCGGGAGCTGAAGCAGCTGTTCCGGGTCGGCCGGCTGTCATTGGCCATCGGCCTCGCGGTGCTGGCGGCGTGCCTCCTCGCGGCGCAGCTGGTCTCGCGCGTGCTCGGGGAGGGCACGTTCGCCGGCATCCTGGAGGAGAGCCTGATCATCGTCGGCTGGGTGGCCAACTGGCGGCCGATCGAGATATTCCTCTACGACTGGTGGCCGCTCGCCCGGCGGCGCGACCTGTTCGCCCGGCTCGCGGCGGCGCCGGTGGAGGTGCGCGCCGACGCCGCGCCGGCTGACGCGCCCGCCGCGCGGGTGTAGCCTCCCCGCGGTCCGGGGAGGCCGCCGGGGCCCGGCGGCGCAGCATGATGCCCTATGCCACCAACGCCGACCTGCCGCCCGCGGTGCGCGACCACCTGCCGGAGCACGCGCAGGACATCTGGCGCGCCGCCTTCAACCATGCCTTCGCCGCTCATGCCGACGACCCGCGCCAGGAGGAGGCGGCGCATCGCATCGCCTGGGGCGCCGTGAAGCGGTCCTACGTGAAGCAGGGCGCGCGCTGGGTGCCGGTGTAGAGGCGGCGCGAATCATCCCTCCGGCGGCACGGGATGGCGTGCCAGCAGGTCGATCACCTCGGCATCGCTCACCTGCCGGAAGTCGTCGTAGAAATAGCCGATGGCGCCGAACGGCTCGGGCGTCTCCAGGCACACCACCGTGTCCGCGTCCGCCGTGAGCGCGTCGACGGTTTCCGGCGGCGCCACCGGGGTCGCCAGAACGAGCCTCTTTGGCCCGCGCGCCCGCACCGCCTTGAGCGCGGCGCGCACGGTGGCGCCGGTGGCGATGCCGTCGTCCACCATCACCACCGTCCGCCCGGCGATGGGCGCGCGCCGCCGCGTGCCGATATAGCGCGCGCGCCGGCGCTCGATCTCCTTCAGCTCGCGGGCGCAGGCGGCGTCGAAGTCCGCGGGCGTCACCCGCGCGGCGGCGATGATGTCGTCATTGCGCACCACGACGGGGGCGGCGCCGTCCACCACGGCGCCCATGGCCAGCTCCTCGGCGCCCGGGACGCCGATCTTGCGCACCAGCACCAGGTCGAGCGGCGCGCCAAGCGCCTGCGCCACCTCGGCCGCCACCGGCACGCCGCCGCGCGGCAGCGCCAGCACCACCGGCGCCGCATCCCGCAGGTGCGCGAGGGCGGCGGCGAGCCGCCGGCCCGCGTCGCGGCGGTCGGCGAAGGGGATGCTCACGGCGCCTTCCAGTCGTCGGTGCGGCCGAGCAGATGCCGCTCGAACCAGCGGGTGGACAAGGCGATCACCTCCTCCAGCGCGCCGGGCTCGGGGAAGAGATGGCTCGCGTCGGGCACGATCTTCAGCGCCTTGTCGCAGGTGAGCCGGCCGAACGCCTCGGCGTTCAGCTCCAGCACCGTCTCGTCGGCGCCGCCGACGATCAGCAGGGTCGGCGCCGCCACCTGGCCGAGCTGCTCCCAGGCGAGGTCGGGGCGTCCGCCGCGCGAGACCACGGCCGAGACGAGGCCGCCGAGCCGCGCGGCGGTCCTGAGGGCGGCCGCGGCGCCGGTGCTGGCGCCGAACAGGCCGATCGGCAGCCGCGCGGCGCGCGGCTCCGCCCTGGCCCAGCGCACCGCCTCCGACAGCCGGTCGGCGAGCATGTCGATGTCGAAGACGTTGGCGCGGTCGGCCTCCTCCTCGGGCGTGAGCAGGTCGAACAGAAGCGTGGCTATTCCCTGCGCATTGAGCGCCCCGGCCACCGTCGCGTTGCGCGGCGAGTGGCGGCTCGATCCGCTGCCATGGGCGAACAGCACGAGCGCGCCCGCATAATCGGGGATGCTGAGTGTCCCGGGAAGGCCGTGCGGCGGCACACTCACCTCGAACGTCGCCATTCCGCCCTCCGGTGCCGGCGGAAGCCGACGCCGTTCTTTATGCGGGCCGCTGCGGTATCTCGGCCTTGATCGCGGTCAAGTGGCGCCGGGCGCTCACTGGGGCTGCCGCCACGCCCACAGCAAATGGTGCATGCCGTCCTTCACCCGGAAGCCCTTCTTGACGAGGTGGGCGACGACGGCGGCGCGGGTGCGGTCGCCACGGCCCTGGTCGTGGATCTCCACCACCATCTGGCGGATGCGGGCGAGCAGGGCGTCGGAGGCGCCGTAGAGAATGTCGAACTCGGCGCCCTCGCAATCCATCTTCATCAGGTCGCAGGTGGCGATGCCCCGCGCCGCGAACGCCTCCTCCAGCGTCACCGCCCTGACCGTGATCTTCTCGCCGGTGCTGCGCACCAGCGAGCCGGAGGTGGAGACGCCGGTGGCATCGCCCCGGTGGAACACGAGCGTGCCCGCCTGCCCGGCGATGGCCTCCTCCACCGCCGTGACGCGCCCGGCCGCCTCGGCGGCGTTGCGGGCCAGCGCCGCGAAGTTCACCGGGTCGGGCTCGAAGGCGACGACGCGGGCGCCCGTGAAGCGGGTGGCCGCGAACACGCTGAAGGCGCCGATATTGGCGCCGATGTCCACCACCGTGGCGCCCTCCGGCACCGCCAGCGGCAGGCCGCAGAGATAGGCCTCGTCGAAGAACACCTCCTTGAACTCGTGCATCACCTCGCGCGGGACATGGATGCGCCCGCCGCCGCGCAGCTCGAACACGGCGGGGGACGTGGTGGTCAGGTTGTACTTGTGCGCGAAATAGACCGGCCAGTTGGAGATGGTCTTGATGAGGTTGAGATAACGCATCCTTGCTCCGCCGATGGTCCGCGCCGGCCGCCCCGCCGCGCTCCGGTGATGGGGGGAGGGCAGGCGCCGGATAAGAAGCGGCCCCTCCCGTCGCCGGCGAGCGGCGGATGAAGGGGCCTTCGCCGGCGATTATGGCACGCCTGCCGCCGCGACGCACCGCGCCCCCGCAGAGGCATTTTGCGGGTGCCGTTCGCGTCCTCTTTCCCGTCCGCAGCCGGACGTTTCCGGCTTCGGGATCTTCGATCCAAGCTCCGCTTCAACGGCGTTCGGGTGGGAGGGGGCTGGAGCATGACCGCGCGGGCGATACGCCGCGGAGGCGGGAGCGGGGCGTCGGCCCCGCCGTTCGCGCCCCCTCTCCCGCCTGCGGGGGCGGCCCGCAGGGCCGGCGGCCGAGCGGATGTTCTGTCGCGCCGAAGGGGCGCCCGGCCATGCCCCCTTCCAACCCTCCCCCGCAGGCGGGAGAGGGCTTGGCGGCAGGTTCCCGCGCCCGGAGGCGGGCAGCGCCAAAGGTCAGTCCAGGAACTCGCCGTGCGCCTCCACGTGGCGGGCAAGGCCGAGCGTGTGCTCGCGCACCAGGCGCTCGGCGAGGTCCGCGTCGCGCTTCTCGATGGCGGCGACGATGCGGGTGTGATCGACGATGGAGCGCTGGGCGCGGTGGTCCTGGCCGATGGTGACGTTGCGCACGCCGCGCATGTGCGGGAACAGGCCCTCGGTCATCTCGCCGATCAGCTCGCAGCCGGACATGCGGATGATGATCTTGTGGAAGGCGAGGTTGGCCTCCGAATATTCCGAGACGAACTCCTCCGGGTCGCGGTCGGCGAAGGCGCGCACGTTCTCGCGCAACTCGCGGATCTCGGCCTCGGAGGCGCGGGCGCAGGCGAGACGCGCCGCCATGCTCTCCAGCGCCGCCCAGACCGTGATCATCTCCAGGATTTCCTGCCGGGTCTTGCGCACCACGAAGATGCCGCGCCGGGGGACCGAGCGGACGAAGCCCTCCTGCTCCAGCAGCGTCATGGCCTCGCGGATGGGGGTGCGCGAGACGCCGAGCTTCTCGGAGAGCTGGCGCTCCTCGAGGCGGATCTCCTCCCGGTGGCTGTAGATGTCCATCTCCATGATGGCCGACTTCAGGGCCTTGTAGGCCTTCATGCGGAAGCTCGATTCGGTCTCGATCGGCTTCACGTTGATGTCCTGGTAGGTCATCGCTCCCCTTCGCCTTAGGCAGTCTTCGTGGCGCGGCGCGGCCCGCATTTCGATGCCGACCAAATACATCATATCAGATGAAGGACTTGTGCGTTGAGGGCAAGGGTTGCCGCAGGCCCGGCCCCGGAACGGCAGGGCGCTGCAACGCAGCATGGAAGGGTGGATGTCGCTGCCGCACTGCGTGTTGACTTCATGTATTATGAATACAAGAATTGCTCCAGGTGCCCTCTAAGAGGCCCGGACCTTCTGGAACAGGGGGCTTCGGCCCCGGAGGAATGCCAATGCTGATGACCGTCGACGACATCCTGCGCGAGAAGCGCGACACCAGGATCATCACCGTCCGCGCCAACGAGACGGTTGCCACCGCCGTGATGATCATGAAGCGGGAGAACATCTCCTCGGTGATCGTCAAGGACGTGTGCCGCACCGAGGGCAACACCGTCGTCGGGGTGTTCTCCGAGCGCGACGTGACCCGCGCCCTGCTCGCCCACGGCGCCGCGACCCCCGGCGTGGTGCTGGCGACGCTGCTGAAGCGGGAGCTGATCTCCTGTGGGCTCGGCGATTCCCTCGTCACCGTGCTGCGGCTCATGAACGAGCACCAGGTGCGCCACCTGCCGGTGATCGAGGACCATGCGCTGGTGGGCGTCATCAGCGCCACCGACCTCATGCGCCACTACCTGCACGAATCCGAGGTGGCGACCCATGCGGAGCAGGCCGCGAGCGGCATGGGCGCCGAGCTCGCCGTCCTGCGCTGAGCCGCCTTGCGGGCGGCGGCCGCCCGCGCTGCCGCCGCCCGCGCCGCCGCCGGCCGCGTCCGCAGGGATCGTGCCGTTGTCTGGCGCGGTCCCGCAGCGCCTGCCGTTTCACTTAAGTCGAATTCGGTTGCAGGCGGAAAATGGCGATGATAACGTTTGTATATGGCATACCATATCCAGTAGACACGAATGGATGCCGGGCGCAGGCTGCGCCCGCAAGCCGGCTCAAGACTGGCGGAACACACGGTCGGATCGAGGAAATCCAGGGGTAACGGCATGGGCAAGGCGCTTGAGGGCGTGCGTGTCCTGGACATGACGCACGTGCAGTCCGGACCGTCCGCGACCCAGATGCTGGCGTGGCTCGGGGCGGAGGTCATCAAGGTCGAGATGCCCCGGCGCGGGGACATCACGAGATCCCAGCTCAGGGACAAGTCGAACGTCGACAGTCTCTATTTCACCATGCTGAACGCCAACAAGCGCAGCCTCACCCTCAACATCAAGAGCCCCCAGGGGCAGGAGGCGCTGACCCGCCTCATCGCCAGCGCCGACGTGCTGGTGGAGAATTTCGGCCCCGGCGTGCTCGACCGCCAGGGCTTCGGCTACGAGCAGGCGCGCGCCATCAACCCGCGCTTGATCTACGCCACCATCAAGGGCTTCGCCGACGCCTCGGGCATCGATGCCAAGGCCTACGAGACCATCGCACAGGCCATGGGCGGGGCCATGAGCACCACCGGCTGGCGCTCCGGCCCGCCCACCGCCACCAGCGCCCAGATCGGCGACACCGGCACCGGCGTCCACTGCCTCGCCGGGGTGCTGGCGGCGCTCTACCAGCGCACGGTCACGGGCGAGGGCCAGCTGGTGGAAGTCGCCATGCAGGACTGCGTGATGAACCTCCTCAGGGTGAAGCTGCGCGACCAGCAGCGCCTCGCCTCCGGCCCGCTGGCCGAGTATCCCGGCGCCCCCGAGACCGAATGCGTGCCGCGCGCCGGCAACTGCTCCGGCGGCGGCCAGCCGGGCGCGGCGGTACGCTGCGCCCCGGGCGGCGAGAACGACTATTGCTACGTCATCATCCAGCCCCAGGGCTGGGCGCCGCTGATGCGGCTCGTCGGCCGCAAGGACCTCATCGACGATCCCAAGTTTGCCAGCCACGAGGCGCGCCTGCAGCGCCTCGACGCCTGCTTCGACGTGGTCGAGCGCTGGGCGCTGAAGCGCACCAAGTTCGAGGTCATGGAGGCGCTCAAGGCCATCGACGTGCCGTGCGGCCCGGTGCTTTCCACCAAGGACATCCTGGAGGACCGCGCGCTCTACGAGCGGGGCTTCCTGGTCGAGGTGCCGCATCCCGAGCGCGGCACCTACGTGACGCTCGGCTCGCCGATCCAGATGTCGGCGAGCCACGTGCCGGTCGCGCGCGCGCCGCTGCTCGGCGAGCACACCGACGAGGTGCTCGGCGCCCTCGGCTACAGCGCCGAGGAGATCGCCGGCATGCGCACCGCCGGCGCGGTGTAAGCGCACGCGCCTTTCTGTTTTTCAAAAAAAGCTGCCTCCGAGAGGGAAAACGACGGGGTGGGGCGGCTCTGTCTTCTTGGAACTAAAATAATAATGTTCTCAAAGGGTGGATCAAATGGTGAGTGAATCTGTCAAAGCTGCCGGCCCCAACCGCTGGCTTCAGTTGGTGGCCGGCATCGTCTGCATGGTTGCGGCCGCGAATATTCAATATTCCTGGACATTGTTCGTTCCCGAGATCGTTTCCGCCAACACCTGGACCCGCGCCTCGGTGCAGGTGGCCTTCACGGTGTTCGTCGTGGTGCAGACCTGGGCGACGCCCATCGTCGGCTACTTCATCGACAAGTACGGCCCGCGCAACGTGGTGCTGATGGGCGGCCTGTTCACCGGCCTGTCCTGGGTGCTGAACTCCTATGCCTCCACGCTGCCCGCGCTCTATTTCGCGGCGGCGGTGGGCGGCATCGGCGTCGGCTGCGTCTACGCCACCTGCGTCAACAGCGCGCTGAAGTGGTTCCCCGACCGCCGCGGCCTCGCGGTCGGCCTCACCGCGGCGGGCTACGGCTCGGGCACGGTGGTCACGATCCTGCCCATCGCGGCGATGATCAAGTCGTCCGGCTACCACGAGACCTTCTTCACCTTCGGCCTGATCCAGGGCGCGGTGATCGTCGCCGCGGCGCTGTTCCTGACCGCGCCGACCGGCAAGGACGTGACCTACTCGTCCACCGTCGCCCAGAGCCGGCGCGACTACACGCTCGGCGAGGCGCTGCGCACGCCGGTGTTCTGGGTCATGCTCACCATGTTCACGCTGACCGTCACCGGCGGCCTGATGGCGGTGGCGCAGCTCGGCGTGATCGCCGAGGACCTGGGCGTGAAGCACGTGGAGGTCAACCTCTACTTCTTCGCCATGGCGGCCCTGCCGTTCGCGCTGATGCTGGACCGCATCCTGAACGGCTTCTCGCGGCCGTTCTTCGGCTGGATCTCGGACCATATCGGCCGCGAGAAGACCATGTTCTTCGCCTTCATGATGGAGGGCATCGGCATCGTCGCGCTCGGCACGTTCGGGCACAATCCGTGGGCCTTCATCATCCTGTCGGGCATCGTCTTCCTGGCCTGGGGCGAGGTCTACTCCCTGTTCTCGGCGACCGCCGCGGACACCTTCGGCTCCAAGCACATCGGCAAGATCTACGGCATGCTCTACTGCGCCAAGGGCATCGCCGCTCTGCTGGTGCCGGTGGCGAACCTGCTGATGGAGGCGACCGGCAGCTGGACGGTGGTGCTCTACACCGTCGCGGCCATGGACATGACCGCCGCCATCGCCGCGCTTCTGGTGCTGAAGCCGCTGCTCGCGCGCCATCACCGGCTCAACGAGGCCCGCGCCCTGAAGGCGCGCGCGGCCACCGTCTGACCCGCTCCGCGGATCGCGCGCGCCGCCACATCGCGGCGCGCGCCTGAAGTCCCTCCACCGCCCCTCGGGCGGCCCCTGCATGGCCTCGGCGCAAGTCGGGGCCATTTTTTTGCCTGGTCGACGGGGCTGGAGCGGGGGCGCAGGCCAGGCCGGACGCACCGGTCGGCGCCCCAAGGCCGCGGCGCGCCGCGGACGACCCGCCGCTCCGGCGCGACGAGACCGCCGCGCCGCCCCCCGCACCGGCCGGGGAGACGTATGCGCGCCCGCGCGCGCCGGATCGGGGCGGGTGCCCGTCGAACCGCGCGAAAGACCGGTCAAAGGGGGCGAGGTAGCCGTTACATATCCGAAACTTGCATACGGTATACCGTATTTCTATCCATCCTTCCCCACGGAACGCAGCCGCTCCCGCTCGAACGAGGCGCGGCCGAATGGTGACCGTCACGGGCCGTTCATCGTCCTTCGATGATCCCCAGTGAGAAAGGGAAGGAAATGCCGTCTTCAACTCTGCCGGCCGCGGCCGGCCGCGGCCCCGTGGGCGGGCGCTGGCTCCAGCTCCTCATCGGCGTCGTCTGCATGTCGATGATCGCCAACCTCCAGTATGGCTGGACGCTGTTCGTCGAGCCCATGAACGAGAAGCACCAGTGGGGCCGCGCCGCGATCCAGGTGGCGTTCACCATCTTCGTGCTGTTCGAGACCTGGCTGGTGCCCATCGAGGGCTGGTTCGTCGACAAGTTCGGCCCCCGCATCGTGGTGATGATCGGCGGCGTGCTGTGCGCGGCGTCCTGGTGGCTCAACTCCATCGCCGACAGCCTGGCGCTGCTCTACGTCTCGGCCGCCATCGGCGGCACCGGCGCCGGCGCGGTCTACGGCACCTGCGTCGGCGCGGCGCTGAAGTGGTTCCCGGACCGGCGCGGCCTCGCCGCGGGCATCACCGCCGCCGGCTTCGGCGCCGGCTCGGCGCTGACCATCGTGCCCATCGCGGCGATGATCAAGGCGCAGGGCTACGAGCACACCTTCCTGTTCTTCGGCCTGCTCCAGGGCGCGGTGGTGTTCGTGCTGGCGCTGCTGCTGCAGAGTCCGAAGGAGGGCCAGCTGCCCAAGGTCGAGGTGGCGGTGAACCAGAGCCGGCGCAATTACGGCCCCGGCGAGATGGTGAAGACGCCGGTGTTCTGGATCATGTACCTGATGTTCGTGCTGGTGGCGGGCGGCGGGCTCATGGCGACCGCCCAGCTCGGCTCCATCGCCAAGGACTTCAGGATCGCCGACGTGCCGGTGTCGATCCTCGGCCTGACCATGCCGGCGCTCACCTTCGCGCTCTCCATCGACCGGGTGCTGAACGGCGTCACGCGGCCCTTCTTCGGCTGGGTGTCGGACAATATCGGCCGCGAGAACACCATGTTCATCGCCTTCTCGCTGGAGGCGGTCGGCGTGCTGGCGCTGGCCCATTTCGGCGCCAACCCGGTGCTGTTCGTGATCCTGACCGGCCTCGTCTTCTTCGCCTGGGGCGAGATCTACTCGCTGTTCCCGGCGACCTGCGGCGACACGTTCGGGTCGAAGTTCGCCACCACGAATGCGGGCCTCCTCTACACCGCCAAAGGAACCGCCTCGCTGGTGGTGCCCATGGCCTCCGTGGCGGTGGCGAGCCTCGGCAACTGGGACCTGGTGTTCCTCGTCACCGCAGCGGTCAACGCCGTCGCGGCGCTGATGGCGATCTTCGTGCTGAAGCCGCTCCGGGCGCGATTCGTCTCGCAGGCGCGCGGCATCGAGGCGGTCGAGGGGCGGGCGCCGGAAATCGCCCGCTGATCTCGGCCTGGGTTCAACGGCGCGCCCTTTCCACCCCGCGCCGTCCTGGAGGGAGAGGTTGGCGCCTCTCCCTCTTTTTCTTCAGAAGGCGCGCGGGAAGGCGGCGACGGCGGGTTCGACCGAATCGCGCGAAGGCTCGCCGCCGAAGCGGACGCCGGCCAAGCGCTGCGCAGCAGGGGCTTCGCCGAGCGCGTCGGCGATCGGGATGCCCACGTCGCCGCCGGCCGCCAGGAACAGCTTGGGCGAGGAGAAGCCGATGGTGGCGCCCGTCAGGGTGATGCCAAGGATGCCGAGGGCGGCGAAATCGAGAACGCTCATGTCTGCCTCCGGGCGCCGGAGCGCCTCTCGGGAGGTGACCTCCCAATTACGGATGGCATACTGACCCAATTTCCGGCCTCTGTGGTATACATAATACGAAACTGAGCCCTGCCTTTGCTGCATGGCAGCACGGCGCCTCAGCGGCCGCCGATCTCCTTGAGATGGGTCAGCAGCCCGCGGGTGGAGGCGGAGGCGGCGGGCGGGACCTTGTCGTCCGTGACCGCCGGCAGCAGCTCGGTCGCGAGCTCCTTGCCCAGCTCCACCCCCCACTGGTCGTAGGCATTGATGCCCCACACCGCCGCCTCCACGAACACCCGGTGCTCGTAGAGGGCGATCAGGCGGCCGAGGGTGAAGGGATCGAGCTGGGCGTACGCGAGCGTGACGGACGGCCGGCTGCCCGGGAACACCCGGTGCGGGGCGAGCCGCGCCACCTCCGCTTCGCCGAGGCCCTTGGCGCGCAGCTGCGCCGCCGCCTCCTCCAGCGTGCGCCCGCGCATGAGCGCCTCGGACTGGGCGAGGCAGTTCGCGACCAGCAGCGCATGATGCTCCTTCAGCTTCGGCTCGTGGCCCTCGGCGGCGATGAGGAACTCCACCGGGATCACGTCCGTGCCCTGGTGGATGAGCTGGAAGAAGGCGTGCTGGGAATTGGTGCCCGGCTCGCCCCACACGATCGGCCCGGTGGGACGGGCGACCGGCTTGCCGTCCAGCGTCACGCTCTTGCCGTTGCTCTCCATGTCGAGCTGCTGGAGATAGGCGGGAAAGCGCGCGAGCCGCTGGTCGTAGGGGATGACGGCGCGGCTCGGGAAGCCGCAGACGTTGCGGTGGAACAGGCCGACGGCGGCGAGCAGCACCGGCAGGTTGATCTCCGGCGGCGCGGTGCGGAAATGCTCGTCCATGGCGCTCGCGCCGGCCAGGAACTCGCGGAAGTTCTGCGGCCCCACCGCGATCATCACCGGCAGGCCGATGGCGGACCACACCGAATAGCGCCCGCCCACCCAGTCCCAGAAGCCGAAGGTGCGCTCGGGGCGGATGCCGAACGCCCCGACCTTCTCCAGCGCGGTGGAGACGGCGGCGAAATGGTCCGCCACCGCCGCCTCGCCCAGCGCCTCCTTGATGAAGGCGCGGGCGGTGGCCGCGTTGCACATGGTCTCCACCGTGGTGAAGGTCTTCGAGGCGATGACGAAGAGGGTCGTCGCCGGGTCGAGGCCCTTCAGCGTGTCGGCGATGTGGGCGCCGTCGACGTTGGAGACGAAATGGCAGCGCGGCCCGTCGTGATAGGGCGCGAGCGCCCCCGTCACCATCACCGGGCCGAGGTCCGAGCCGCCGATGCCGATGTTCACCACGTCCGTGAAGCGCGCGCCCTTGGCGCCGGCGATGGCGCCGGAGCGCACCTGGTCGGCGAAGGCGAACAGGCGCGCCAGCGTCTCGCGCACCGGCGGCTTCACGTCCGCCCCGTCCACCACGAGGGCGGCCTCCTCGCCGTCGCGCAGGGCGACGTGGAGCACGCTGCGCCGCTCGGTGGCGTTGACCTTCTCGCCGGCGAACATGGCGTCGCGCCGCGCCGTGACGCCCGCCGCCTTCACGAGGTCGATCAGCAGGCCGAGGCTGCGCCTGGAAAGCCCGGTCTTGGAGAAGTCGAGCAGCAGGTCGCCGAAGGCGCAGGAGAAGTCCTCGAACCGGCCCGGCTCCGCCACCACCTCCCGGAGCGGGCGTTCCCGGTCCGCCGCCCAGGCGGCCGAAAGGGACTGCCAGAAGGCCTCGGTCTCGCTCATGCACGTCTCCATCAGGGGCACCACAGGACATCGAGAGGGCGCCGGGCATGGCGGAGCACGGCGCGGATCGGCATCTCGCCGTCCGGGCCGGGACGGGAGGCCGCCCCCAGCACCTCCCGCTTCACCTTGCCCTCGATGTGCAGCAGAAGCGTGTCGGCGGCAAGGAGCGGCGGCAGCGTAAATGTGATGCGCGGCTCGCCCGCCGCCGCGGCGCGGATGGCGGCGAGCGCCGCCGGCGCGGCGGGGTCGATGGCGGCATCCAGGCCGGCGGCGCCGGGGAAGAAGGAGGCGGTGTGCCCGTCATCCCCCATGCCCAGCACCACGGCGGCGAAGGGACGGGGCAGGCCGGCGGCGCGCGCCGTGGCCTCGTCGAGCCCCACCTCGGGGGTCGGCGCGCCGGTGAAGAGCGGCACGAAGCGCGCCCGCCTGGCCTCCCCCTTCAGCAGATGGGCGCGCACCAAGGCGGCGTTGGAGCGGACGGACGTCTCGGGCACCCAGCGCTCGTCCACCAGAGTCACGGTGATGCGGCCCCAGTCGAGCGGCGCGGCCGAGAGCGTCTCCAGGAACAGCGCCGGGGTGCGGCCGCCCGAGACGGCGAGGCTCGCCGCGCCGTCCCGCGCGGTACGGGAAAGCAGCGCCTGCGCCACATGGGCGGCGAGCGCGCGGGCGAGCGCGGCGCGGTCGTCATAGGCCGCGAGCGCGTAGGGCAAGGGGGGCAAGGGCAGGGGGGGGTGGTCCATGGCCGGCCTCAGGCGTCGTCGGCCCAGGTGCGCCCGTCGCGCTCGATCAGCGCGATGGCGGCGGACGGGCCCCAGGTGCCCGCGGTGTAGGGCTTCGGCGCCTCGCGGGAATTGCGCCAGGCCTCCAGGATCGGATCGACCCAGCGCCAGGCCGCCTCCACCTCGTCGCGGCGCATGAACAGGGTCTGGTTGCCGCGCACCACGTCCATCAGAAGGCGCTCGTAGGCATCGGGGTTGCGCACGCCGAACACGCTGGCGAAGCTCATGTCGAGCGGCACGTGCTGGAGCCGCATGCCGCCGGGGCCGGGGTCCTTGATCATGATCCAGAGCTTCACCCCCTCGTCCGGCTGCAGGCGGATGACGAGGCGGTTGGCCATGATCGGCCCCGCCTGCCCGTCGAACACCGAATGCGGGATGGGGCGGAACTGGATCACGATCTCCGACACCCGGCTCGCCAGCCTTTTGCCGGTGCGCAGATAGAACGGCACGCCGGACCAGCGCCAGTTGGCGATCTCCGCCTTCAGCGCCACGAAGGTCTCGGTGCCGGAGGCGCCGGCGCCCAGTTCCTCCAGATAGCCGGGCACCGCCCCGCCCGCCGAGGCGCCGGCGCGGTACTGGCCGCGCACGGTGAGCTGGCCGGCGGTCTTCTCGTCGATGGGCACCAGGGCTTTCAGCACCTTCAGCTTCTCGTCGCGCACCGCGTCGGCGTCGAGCGAGACCGGCGGCTCCATGGCGACGAGGCAGAGCAGTTGCAGGATGTGGTTCTGCACCATGTCCCTGAGCGCGCCGGCGGTGTCGTAATAGCCGGCGCGGCCGGCGGTGCCGAGGCTCTCGGCCACCGTGATCTGCACGTGGTCCACGTGGGCGTTGTTCCAGATCGGCTCGAACAAGGCGTTGGCGAAGCGCAGCGCCATCAGGTTCTGCACCGTCTCCTTGCCGAGATAGTGGTCGATGCGGAACACCGCCTCCTCGGGGAAGACCCGGCCCACGGCGGCGTTGACCTTGCGCGCCGAGGCGAGGTCCTTGCCCACGGGCTTCTCCACCACCACGCGGGTCAGCGGGGTGACGAGGCCGTGGGCGCCGATGCGCGCGCAGATGTCGTCGAACAGGTCCGGCCCGACCGCGAGATAGAACACCCGCACCCGGTCCTCGGCCTCGGCGAGGCGCGCGGCAAGGTCGGCCCAGCCGGCATCGGAGAGCGCGTCCACCGCCACGTAGTCGAGGCGCTTGAGGAAGCGGGCGAGATCGGACCGAGACGCCTCCTCGATGCCGTCGCGGTCCTCCACCGCCTCGCGGGCGAAGGCCTCGAAGGCGGCGCGCGCCATGGGGCGCCGCGAGACGCCGAAGACGCGGCAGGCCTCCGGCAACTGGCCGGCGCGGTCGCGCTCGTAGAGGGCGGGCAGGAGCTTGCGCCGGGCGAGGTCCCCGGTCGCCCCGAACACGACGATGTCGAAAGGCTCCACTTCAATCACCCGCGCGACCATTCCCGATTCTCCGTCCAGCGCGCCCGATGGGCGGCGCGAATCTCCCGCCCCGCCGTCCACGTGCCGCCATGCTCCGCCCGCCGCCGACGGCTGCAAAGGGGCAATGCCGTGGGCCGCCGGACGTTCCGCGTGCGACGAGAGGTCCGCGCAGGACGTGCGGCGCCGGCGGCTGCGATCACTTGGCCGCGACGGCCCCATCCCGCTTGCGGACGGTTTGATCATCGATTCTAAATCGATTTGGATGTGGTGTCGCGATGCAATATCCGGCGCGTCGCCGTCGTGGTTTCCTTTGCGGAGGCCAGAAGCTAAGGTCGCGCTCCTCCCGGGGCACGCGCGCCGCGCGCCCCGCTTTCGCCCGTTTCTTGGCCGACCGGTCTTGCCCATGAGCGCCCCCCTGCCGCGGCCCGCCGCGCGCCTGATGATGATCCTGCCGCCGCAAGGCGTCGCCGACCTCGGCGCCTGCCTCGATGCGGGCGACGTGGCGGCGGTGATCTGGCGCGGGCCGCCGCCCGCCGATCAGGTGGAGGCGGCGCAGCGCCGCGACGTGGCGGCGCTGGCCGAAGGCGGGACCGCCGCCGCCGCCCAGGCGGGGCTAGACGGCGTCCATGTCAGCGATCCGGCGGCCCTCAAGTCCGCGCTTTCGGCCCTGAAGCCGGGCGCCATCGTCGGCGCCGGCGGCCTGGCGGACCGCCACGAGGCCATGATCGCCGGCGAGAGCGGCGCCGACTACGTGCTGTTCGGCGATGCCGCCGGCGCCGCCGGCGGCTTTCCCCGCACCCTCGATCTCGCCGCCTGGTGGGCGGACCTGTTCGAGGTGCCGTGCGTGGGCGTCGCCGCCTCCCTCGACGAGGTGGAGGCGCTGGCCCGCGCCGGCGTGGATTTCATCGCCCTGGCGGGGCCGCTGCTCGACGCCGGGCAGGGGCCGGCCAATGTCGCCGCCGCCATGGCGCGCATCGCCGAGGCCGGCGCCTGATGCGGCGCGCGGCCGTGGTCTTTCCGGCGGGCGCCGGCGCGGTCCTGCTGGCGCTGGCGCTGGGCGCCGCCGCGCCGGGCTCCGAGGCGGCGGCGCAGACGGCGGCACAGCCGCTGCCGCCGCTCCTGCCCAACGCCATCCAGCTCAATCCGTCGGCTCCCGCTGTGCCGCCCGCGAAGCCGGCCCAGAAGCCGGGGGCCAAGCCGGGTGCGAAACCGGGTGCCAAGGCCGAGCCCCAGAAGCCGCCGGAGCCGGCGCCGGAGGGCGGCGGCGATCTCGCCTACGGCGCCTATCAGCGCGGCTATTTCCTGACCGCCTATTCCGAGGCGCAGAAGCGCGTCAGCGCCGGGAACGACCCCGCGGCCATGACGCTGCTGGGCGAGCTCTACGGGCGCGGCTTCGGCGTGCCGCAGGACGTCAGGAAGTCGCGTGAATGGTACAAGAAGGCCGCCGACGCCGGCTCGTCGGACGCCCTGTTCGCGCTCGGCCTGATGGCGCTCACCGGCCAGGGCCAGAAGCCGGACGAGGCGGAGGCCGCGCGCCTGTTCCGGGCGGCGGCGGACAAGGGGAGCGGCGCCGCGGCCTACAATCTCGGCCTGCTCTATCTCCAGGGGCGCACCGTGCCGAAGGACGTGCCGGAAGCCGCGCACTGGTTCGAGGTGGCGAGCGGCTACGACCTGGAGGACGCGGTCTACGCCCTCGCCGTCCTGGTGAAGGAAGGCAGCGGCGTCGACAAGGACAATGCCCGCGCCGCCAAGCTGATGGCCAAGGCGGCGCGGCTCGGCCACGTCACCGCGCAGGTGGAGTTCGCCATCATGCTGTTCAACGGCGTCGGCGTGCCGAAGGACGAGGCGGCGGCCGCCGCCCTGTTCCGCCGCGCGGCGCTCTCCGGCAACGCCATCGCCCAGAACCGCTATGCGCGCCTGCTCTCGGCCGGCCGGGGCACCGGCCAGGACAAGATCGCGGCGGCCGGCTGGCACCTGGTGGCGAAGAACAAGGGCCTCGGCGACCCCATGCTGGACGACATGGTGGCGAAGCTGAGCGATGCCGACCGCCAGAAGGCCGAAGCGCTCGCGCGCAAATGGGGCGGCTGACGGCGCCGGACTTCGCGGCCGGCTGCCTTGACGGCGCCGCACGGGGCGGGCACACACGCGCCGACTTCACGCCTGCCCAGCCGAAGCGCGCCCCGCAAGTGGGCGCCCGCACGGCCAATTCCGGGAACCCTTTCGCGATGATCCGTACCCCCCTCATGACCGTCATGGTCCAGGCCGTGCGCAAGGCCGGCCGCGCGCTGGCACGCGATTTCGGGGAGGTGGAGCAGCTCCAGGTGTCCATGAAGGGACCCGCCGACTTCGTCTCCGCCGCCGACCGCAAGGCCGAGGACGTGCTGTTCGCCGAGCTGTCCAAGGCGCGTCCCGGCTTCGGCTTCCTGATGGAGGAGCGCGGCCGGGTGGAGGGGACCGATCCCGCCAACGAATGGGTGGTGGACCCGCTCGACGGCACCACCAACTTCCTGCACGGCATCCCCATGTTCGCCATCTCGGTGGCGCTGGTGAGGAACGGCACGCCGGTGGCGGGGGTGATCTACAATCCGGTGGCGGACGAGATGTTCGTCGCCGAGCATGGCCAGGGCGCGTTCCTGAACGACCGGCGCATCCGCGTCGCCGCCCGCAAGAAGCTCGCCGACGCGGTGGTGTGTTGCGGCCTGCCGCACATGGGCCGCGGCGACCACGCGCAGTTCAACCGCGAGCTGGAGGCGGTGCAGACCCGGGTGGCGGGCCTCAGGCGCACCGGCTCGGCGGCGCTCGACCTCGCCTGGGTGGCCGCCGGCCGCTTCGACGCCTTCTGGGAGCGCAACCTTGCGGCCTGGGACATGGCGGCCGGCCTGATCCTGGTGCGCGAGGCGGGCGGCTATGTCTCGGACATGGACGACGGCGACAAGATCCTCGACAAGGGCCACGTGATCGCCGGCAACGAGCTGATCCGCCGCGATCTCTGCCGCCTGCTGAAGGCCGCCTGAGGGGTCACGCCGTCTCGGCGGCGATCCAGGCGAGGAACGGCGCGCCGCCGCCTTCCACGGGCAGCACCAGGATGGCGGGCACCTCGTAGGGGTGAAGTCCCGCCACCGCCGCGGCCACCTCATCGGCGCGGGCGGCGGTGGTTTTCAAGAGCATCACCACCTCCTCGGCGCGCTCGGTCCTCCCCTCCCAGCGATAGAGCGAGACCATGCCCGGCAGGATGTTGGTGCAGGCGACGAGCCGCTGGTCCAGCAGGCTGCGCGCCGCCTCCTCGGCGGCGGCATGGTCGGGGAAGGTGGTGTAGACGAGGCGATGGTCCATGGCGGGCTCCGGAAACGGCGGCTGCTGGGCCGGAGCCGCCAACGTGCCCGCTCGCGCGGCACCGGGCCAGTTCGAAATGCCCGGGCCAAACGCCCTCTCCCACGTGCGGGGGAGGGCGGGGGAGGGGGCAGGTCGGTGCGGGCTGAAGCTGCGTTCGGCTTTCGGGCGCCGATGCCCCCACCCTGCTCTCCCCGCACGCGGGAGAGGGTTCCGCGTGGCGCCCGGACGCCGGCGCCTGCCCCGCTCAGGTGAGGTCGGAGAGATAGTGCATGGTGCCGGTGAGGCAGAGGCTCACGCGCCATTCCACCGGCTGCTCCTCGAGCGAGAAGGCGAGGCGGTCGATGAGCAGCGCCGGGGTGCCGGCCGGCACGCCCAGCACCGCCGCGTCCTCGGCCGGCGCCGCCACCGCCTTCAGCTTCTCGCGCGCCCGCGCCACGGTGACGCCGTAGCGCGCCGCGTAGAGGCCGTAGACGTTGTTCGGCACCCCCGCCTCGACGAGGCCGGGAAACAGCGTCTCGGGCAGGGCGAGGTCCTCCACCAGGATCGGCGCGCCGTCGAGCGCGCGCACCCGGCGGATGCGGATCACCCGCGCGCCGCGCGCCAGCGCCAGCGCCTGCGCCTCGGCCTCGGTCGCCTTGCCCTTGGCGATGGAGAGCACCCGGCTCTCGGGGAAGCGGCGCACGCCGTCGTCCGACACCAGCTTGAAGAACTGGAACAGGATGCGGTCCTCGTCATGGCGCGCGACGAAGGTGCCGCGGCCCTGGCGGCGCACCACGAGGTTCTCCGCCGCCATCTCGTCCAGCGCCTTGCGCACCGTGCCCTGGCTGACGCGCAGCTCGGCCGCGAGCTGCATCTCGCTCGGCAGCGGCGCGCCGGGCGCCCAGACGCCTTCCACCATGCGGCGGATCAGCGCCTCGCGCACCTGGCGGTAGAGCGGCTTGGAGGCGAGGCCGTCGGCCTCGGCGGCGGCGGGAAGGGCGCGCCCGCGCGCCCGCGCGGGATCGGCGCTCTTCGGCCGGCCGGCGCCCGCATCGGCTGCCTTGGTCCTTGCCACGCTGGTGCCCCGTCGATCCATCAACGCTCCGACTTATAAGCAGATTCTCCGCCACCCCCGAATCCGGCTTGCGGGATCGCGTGGAGAAAGTCATATATCTTATATATAACATCAGAATTCACGCGCGCCAGCCCGCCCCATCGGGCGCCAGGCCGCGGCAGCCGGGGAGAGGACATTGCCCGAGATCGTCGTCACCGAGTTCATGGACGGGAGCGCGCTCGACACGCTGCGCGCGCAGCACGAGGTCGCCTACGATCCGGCGCTGGTGGACCGGCCGGACGATCTGGCCGCGCTCATCGGGTCGGCGCGGGCGCTGATCGTGCGCAACCGCACCCAGGTGCGCCCCGCGCTGCTGGAGAGGGCGCCGCGCCTCGAGGTGGTGGGGCGCCTCGGCGTCGGCCTCGACAATATCGACGTCGCCGCCTGCGAGGCGCGCGGCATCGCCGTGCGCCCGGCCACCGGCGCCAACGACCTCTCGGTGGCCGAATACGTCGTCTGCGGCGTGCTGATGCTGCTGCGCGGCGCCTATCATGCCTCCGCCGAGATGGCGGACGGCGCCTGGCCGCGCACCCGCCTCATGGGGCGCGAGGCGTCGGGCCGGGCGCTGGGCCTTGTCGGCTTCGGCGCCATCGCCCGCGAGACCGCGCGCCGCGCCTCCGCGCTCGGCATGCGCATCCTCGCGCACGACCCGTTCCTGCCGGACGACCACCCGGTGTTCGCGCAGCTCCAGGCGACGCCCCTGCCGCTCGCCGATCTCCTGGCGCGGGCCGATGCGGTGAGCCTCCATGTGCCGCTGACCGACGCCACGCGCGGCCTCATCGGCGCCGCGGCGCTCGCCGGCATGCGCAAGGACGCCGTGCTCATCAACGCCGCGCGCGGCGGCGTGGTGGACGAGGCGGCGCTGGCCGAGGCCCTGAAGGCGGGCCGGCTCGGCGGCGCCATGCTCGACGTGTTCGAGCGCGAGCCGCTGCCGGGCGGCGGGCCGCTCAAGGGCGCGCCGAACCTCATTCTCACCCCCCACATCGCCGGGGTGACGGAAGAATCCAATGTCCGCGTGAGCGCGGCGGTGGCCGAGGCCGTCGCCCGCGTGCTGAAGGAGCGCGCCGCCGCATGACCGCCCACCTGACGCTTTCCGAGGCGCGCGACCTCGCCCGCGCCGTCCTGGTTGCCGCCGGCACCAGCCCGGACAACGCCGCTGCCGTCGCCGATGCCCTGGTCGCGGCCGAGGCGGACGGCATCGCCAGCCATGGCCTGTCGCGCCTGCCGGCCTATGCCGACCAGGTGAAGAGCGGCAAGGTGGCGGGCGCCGCCGTGCCGGCGCTCCTCTGGACCGCCGAGGCGACGCTGCGGGTCGATGCGGGCGCCGGCTTCGCCTTTCCCGCCATCGCCGCCGGGCTGGATGCGGCGGCCGAGCGGGTGGCGAAGACCGGCATCGCCGGCGTCGCGGTCCATGCCTCGCACCATGCGGGCGCCATGGGCCACCACGTGGAAAAGCTCGCGGCGCGCGCGCTTGCCGGCCTCGCCTTCTCCAACTCGCCGTCCGCGATCGCTCCCTGGGGCGGGGCGGCGGGGGTGTTCGGCACCAATCCCATCGCCTTCGCGGTGCCGCGCGCAGGCGCCGCGCCGCTCGTCATCGACGCCTCGCTGAGCAAGGTGGCGCGCGGCAAGATCATGGTCGCCGCCCAGCGCGGCAACCCGATCCCCGACGACTGGGCGCTCGATCCCGAGGGCCGGCCCACCACCGATCCCAAGGCGGCGCTGGAAGGCACCATGCTGCCCATCGGCGACGCCAAGGGCGCGGCCCTGGTGCTGATGGTGGAGATCCTCGCCGCCGCGCTCACCGGCGGCCAGTTCGGCTTCGAGGCCTCCTCCTTCTTCACCGCCGACGGGCCGGCGCCGCGCATCGGCCACCTGTTCCTGGTGATGGACCCGGCGCGGCTCGGCGGCCCGGACTTTTCGGCCCGGCTGGAGACCCTGCTCGGCGCCATCCTCGGCCAGGAGGGCACCCGCCTTCCCGGCGACCGGCGCCTCGCCGCGCGGGCGAAGGCGGCGGGGGAGGGGATCTCGGTGCCGGCGGCGCTGCTGGAGGAGTTGCGGCGGCGGGCCGAGCGATAGGCCGAAAGCCGGTCCGTCGCGAAGGGCGTTGTGCTTCGTCTCAGGTGGGGCTATTTTCAGCCTCATCTGGAAAGGTGATCACGATGCCTGCGTTTGCGCATATCGCCGATGTGCTGGGACTTCCCGGCGCGGACGCTGTGCCACGTTCGCCCTTCGATCTCATGGACGAGATCGAGGACGGGCTGCCGCTTGCGGCGCTGGATCGGATGTCGCGGCTTCTCGCGCCCGACGACGCCCGGTTCAAGTACCGTCTGGTGGCAAAGGCGACCTATGAGCGGCGCAAGGCATCCCACCGCCTCTCGGCCGACGAAGGCACGCGGCTCGCGCGCCTTGCCCGTGTCTGGAGCCTGGCGCTGGAGGTCTGGCGCAGCGAGGCGGAGGCGCGCGATTTTCTGTTTCGCGCGCATCCCATGCTCCAGGACGAGCGGCCGATCGATGTCGTCCTGCGCGGCGAGATCGGCGCCGAACTGGTCCTCGATGTCCTCGCCGGCTTGAAGTACGGCACCGCGGCGTGACAGCTCGGATCCTGGATCGCACGCTGGTGGGGTTCAGGATCGGCGATCCCGACGGCGACTATCCGATCTTCGACGCGACCGGCTCGACCCTGTCGCCGGGACGGTGGAACACCATCGCCAGCCCGCTTATCTATGCGAGCGAGCACTATTCCACCGCGTTGCTGGAGAAGCTGGTGCGCGGCAGCGGGCGGCTGCCGCCCAACCAGCATTACGTATCGATCACCCTGCCGCGGGGGCTTTCGTACGAGGTGTTCGCGCCGCCGAGTCTGCCGGGGTGGGACGCCATGCCGGCAACCGTCAGCAAGGCTTTCGGCGCGCGCTGGTGCCTGGAGAAGCGCAGCGCCATCCTGCTGGTGCCGAGCGTAGTCGCGCGGCTCGACAGCAACATCCTGATCAATCCCGCCCATCCCGAATTCGGGCTGATCGAGGCGAGCCTCCATCAGCCGGTATTCTGGGATCGGCGCCTGTTCGGATCGTAGGATCGCGACCGGGGAGGGAGCCGGACGGGCATCGCCGCCCGTCCGGCCGGAGTGTCACGCGCTGCGGTAGAGCTTCGTCATCACGAACTCGCGGTGGCCGAGGGCCTCCGCCGCCGTGAGGCGGCCGTTGGCGGTGCGCACGATCATGTCGATGAGCGCGTCGCCGGCCTCCGGGATGGTCATGTCGCGGCGCAGGACGCCGGACACGTCGACGTCGATGTGCTCGCCCATGGTGCGCACCGTGCGCGGGTTGCCGGAGATCTTGATCACCGGGACGATGGGGTTGCCGATCACGTTGCCCTGCCCGGTGGGGAAGGTGTGGATCACGTAGCCCGCCGCCGCCATCAGCGTCACGCACTCGGCGGCCGCGGAGGAGGTGTCCATGTAATAGAGGCCGGGACCCTTGGCCGGCGCCTCGGCGGGCTCCAGCGCGTCGATGTAGCGGCACGCGCGGCCGATCTTCTCCAGGTTGCCGAGCGCCTTCTCCTCGATGGTGGTGAGGCCGCCGGCGATGTTGCCCTTGGTGGGCTGGCTGTCGGAGAGGTCGTTGGTCTTGTGGGCCTCGATCACGTCGTCCTGGTAGGACTTCCACATCTTGAACCACTTCTCGGCGACCTCGGGGCTCGCCGCGCGCGCCTTGCACAAATGCTCGGCGCCGGTGATCTCGGAGGTCTCGCCGAACACGCCGTAGATGCCCTTCGGGATCAGCTTGTCGTACATGTTGCCGACGGTCGGGCAGGAGGAGAGGCCCGTGGTGGTGTCGCTCTCGCCGCACTTGGTGGATATCCACAGGTCGGAGATCGGGCAGATCTCCTGCGGCAGCTCGCCCGCCCACTGCACGAAGCGCTTGGCCTCGTAGGAGGCCTTGGCGATGGTGGCGATGTCGCCGTTGCCCTCGATGCCGAAGCCCACCACCGGCTTGCCGGTCCTGGCGATGCCCTCGACCACGATGTTGGTCCACTGGTCCTCGATGCCGATCACCACCACCGCGGCGACGTTCGGGTTCGAGCCGATGCCGATCAGGGTGCGGAAGAACAGGTCGAGGTCGGCGCCGAACTGGAGGCGGCCATAGGCGTGGGGCAGGGCCATGGTGCCCTTCACGTGCGCGGCCACGGCCTCGCAGGCGGCGTTGGAGAGGTCGTCGAGCGGCAGCAGCACGACGTGGTTGCGCACGCCGACGCGGCCGTTCTCACGGCGCCAGCCGCGGAAGGTGGCCTTGGCGTGGTCCTTCGACGCGCGCGCGGCGGGGGTGGCCTTCGTGACCAGCTGGTCGGGCGCGCCGCCCTGGAACGGGTTGGCGGCGCTCTGGGCGTGGAACATGGCGATCTCGGACATTTTCACCCCTCACCAGCGCTTGGTCTTGGCATTATGGACGTGGACGTGCTCGCCCTTGGCGATGTCGGCCTTGGCGATGCCGATGTCCTGGCCGTACTTCCAGATGGTGTCGCCGGACTTGATGTCGACGAGCGCGATCTTGTGGCCGATGGGCACGTCCATCTTCGACGTCAGGTTGAAGGCGGAATTGTCGTGCGTCACCACGCACAGCATGTCGGTGCCGGCCTTCAGGCCCTCCACCACCACGACACCCACGGTGTCCTTCTTCTCATGAACCAGCAGCTGCGGCGCAGTCACACGGGCCTCCTCGCCTCCGTGACTTGCCCTCTCCGAGCAAGTCTTCTATAAGATATAGGATAGATGAGTTAGTCGGAGAGGCGTGTCAAGCGCCCTACGGTCGAAAGGCTCACGGGAACTCGCGGAACGGCCGGCGCAAGGCACGGCCGCCGCGGGAGGAAAACGCCAGCAAGGAGAGGACCATGATGCGTTTCGGGAAATGGCTCGCGGCCGTCGCCGCAGGGCTCGCATTGGCGACGGCGGGGGTTGAGGCGCAGACCTTCCCGTCGCGGCCGATCACGCTGATCGTGCCGTTCGCCGCCGGCGGCCCCAGCGACGCCATCGCCCGCCTGCTCGGGCAATCCATGACGGGAAGCCTCGGCCAGCAGGTGGTGATCGAGAACGTCGCCGGGGCAGGCGGCACGGCGGGCGCGGCGCGCCTCGCGAAGGCGTCGCCGGACGGCTACACCATCCTCATCCACCACGTGGCGCTCGCCGCCAGCGCGGCGCTCTACGGCAATCTCAGCTACGAGACCACCAACGCCTTCGCACCCGTCGGCCTCATCAATTACGGCCCGATGGTGCTGCTCTCGAAGAAGGACTATCCGGCGAACAATATCGCCGAGCTCTTGAAGATGGTGAAGGAGAACGGCACCAAGACCACCATCGCCCATGCCGGCGTCGGCTCGAACGCGCATCTGTGCGGCCTGCTGCTGCAGAAGGCGCTGGGCGTGACCCTCACCGAGGTGGGCTATCGCGGCACGGGCCCGGCCATGAACGACCTCATGGGCGGCCAGGTGGACCTCCTGTGCGACCAGTCCACCACCGCCGTGCCGCAGATCCAGGCCGGAACCGTCAAGGCGTTCGCGGTCACCTCCAAGGAGCGCCTCGCGGTGCTGAAGGACATCCCGACCCTGGAGCAGGCGGGCCTGAAGGGCTTCGATTTCGTGATCTGGCACGGCCTCTACGCGCCCAAGGGCACCCCGGCGGAGGCCATCGGCAAGCTCAACGGCGCGCTGCAGAAGGCGCTGTCGGACGAGGCCATCGTCAAGCGCTTCGCCGACGTGGGGACGAGCGTGTTCCCGCCGTCCGAGCGCGGACCCGACGCCCACGGCGCGCGCTTCGCGGCCGAGGTGGCGGTCTGGAAGTCGGTGATCACCAAGCCGATCAACTGAGGCGCCGATCCACTGAAGCGTTGGCCGGCCGGCGCCGGCCCGCGCAAAAGCTGTCCGGTCAGGGCTGGGAGGGCTCCGGGGCGCAGGCCGCCTCGGGGCCCTTTTCGCTTCCGGTGCCCTTCTCGCTCCGGCCGGCGGCTCAGTACCAGATCTTCTTTGTCTCCAGCCCCTTGTAGAGGTCGGCCACGTAGTCGCCATAGCCGTTGTAGAGCAGCGTCGGCCGGCGATCGCCGGTGGCGATGTCCTCCTCGCTCGCCTGGCTCCAGCGCGGATGCGGGACCTTGGGGTTCACATTGGCCCAGAAGCCGTATTCGGAGGCCTGCACCGCTTCCCAGAAGCTCACCGGCTGCGTGTCGGTGAAGGTGAAGCGGACGATGCCCTTCGCCGACTTGAAGCCGTACTTCCACGGCAGCGCGATGCGCAGCGGCGCGCCGAACTGGCTCGGCGCCGGCTTGCCGTAGACGCCGGTGACGAGGAAGGCGAGCTCGTTGCGCGCCTCCTCGATGGTCAACCCCTCCACATAGGGCCAGGGATAGCGGAAGTCGCGCTGGTTCGGCGCCACCTTGGGATCGACGAACGATTCCAGCTGGATGTACTTCGCCGAGGCCATGGGCGCGGCGAGCGCGACGAGGTCCGCCATGGGAAAGCCGGTCCACGGCACCGCCATGGACCAAGCCTCGACGCAGCGGTGGCGGTAGAGCCTCTCCTCCAGCGCCACCTTCTTCAGCAAGTCGTCGATGCCGATCTCGAACGGCTTCTCCACCAGCCCGTCCACCTTCACGGTCCAGGGGCGGCGCTGGAAGCGCGTCATGGAGGGGGCGACGTTCTTGCCGTAGCTGAACTCGTAGTAGTTGTTGACCGTGCTGGAGCGGGCCTCCGGCGTCACCGCCCGGTCGAGCGCATAGGCCTCGTTGCGCCCGGCGGGGTAGAGGCCGGCGGAAGGGTCGGGCACGTCCGACACGCGCTGGGCCGCGGCGGGACCGGCGAGGAGCGAGGAGGCGAACAGCGCCGCGCCGGCGCCGATGCCGGCGCCCATGGCCTCGCGGCGGGACAGATAGGCCGCCTCGGGTGTCGCCGCCGATTCCGGGATTTCCCAGCCGCGCTTGCGTCGAATATGCATGCCTCGTCCTCCGAACCGGCGGCAACCATCTGGTTGCGGGCGCGGATCGGCAAGTCAAAGGCCCGTGTGGCGGCTCAAGGCAGTGTGACGAAGCTTTCGGCCTATTGGGGTGCCGTCGCGGAAGGCTCCAGCTTCAGCGTCGCCCCGGCGAACGACAGGCTCAGCCCGCTGTCGGCGGAGATGCTGAGCGGCTGGAGCGTCACCTGCCGGCCCGCATCCTGGGCGGCGAGCATGTTGGCCGAGAAGCCGGGGCCGAGGGCGAAGCCGGTGGAGAGCCCCACATAGGTTCCCGCCAGCGCCCCGGGATCGAGGTTCGGCGAGGTGGCGAGCACCGCCCACAGCATGCTGCCCTGGTCGGACACGCCGAAGTCGAGGCCGACCCGATCGAGCGTGCCGGAATAATAGTGGTTCATGCCGATCGAGGGCCGGAACTCGCACTGCACCTTGCGCGTGGAGCCGAAGCCGTAGCCGGTGGCGAACGCCCCGCGGCATTCCAGAAGGCCGGCGGAGACCTGCGGCATGGTGGGGCCGGAGGCGTTCACGGTGCCCGCGAGCGTCAGCGCCGACCCGAGGGACAGAAGCGGGAGCAGGCCTCGCATGTGGCAACCCTCCGGAGCTTGCCCCTCGGAGGACGCGACTGATCGCGGCGGCGCATGGCACCGCCGTCTGAAAGGGGCCGACGCGGAAGGCCCGCCCCGGCCCGTCACGCCCCCGGGCAAACCGGGCTCCGAAGCACGATTCGCCGCATTCCTTGTCCGCCTTCGGGCGCGCCATTGCAACGGCTGACGGGTGGTGGGTCCGTTTGAATCAGAGCGTCAGCGATCCGCGGCCAAACGGAACCCTCCCCGCTTGCGAGGGAGGGCAGGGGGCAATCGCGCGAACATGCGGGAGGCGGGTGATTTCTCCACCGCACTCGCTCCCTCCCCAATCCTCCCCTGGCCCGCTCCCCAGCCCTCCCCCGCAGGAGGGGGAGGGAGCTTGGTCCGGGCGACATTAGACGGACTCAAGCCGGCTGACGGCGGCAGAGACAGGCGCCGCCGGGCGCGCCTTGCGCCGGGATATCCGGCGGCGGGAACGAAAAACGGCGCCGGCCCCGGGGGGCGGCGCCGTCAGCGGCACGCGATCGGCGATGCGCCCGGCCGCGCCTCAGGGCACGAGGGTGAGCTTCATGTCGGCGACGCCGGCCGCGATCATGGCGCCGGTGACGCCTTCCAGCGACAGGGGCTGCAGCGCGATGGTGCTGTTGGAGCCGCCGAGCAGCACGTTAGCGCCGCCGCCGATGGCCCAGGCCGCGTCGGCCGAGACGCCCACGTAGCTGCCCGAGATGTTGCCGGGCGCGATAGACGCGGTGGGCGCGAACACCGCCCAGCCCAGCGTGCCTCCGGTGCTGACGCCGATGTCGATGCCGAAGCGGCTCACGGTGCCCTTGTAGCGGGCCAGCAGATTGTAGGGCTGCACCTGGGCGGTGCGCAGCTCGCAGCTCATCTCGCGGATGGAGCCGAGGACGAAGCCCACGGACGGGGCGACGCTGCAGACCAGGACGCCCGCCTGGACCTTGGCTGACTGGGCGGCGGCAGGGGTTGCGGCGGCGACCGAGACGAAAGCGAGGGCGGCAAGGCTGGCAAAGGACGTGCGCATGGGTTCCCCCAAAACTGAAGACCAGAGTGACTGGTACGTCGCCCGCCGCTCCGGCGCAACAGCGGTGCGCGGATAGGGTGGGCGCGGCCGATGACAGGGTTGCGAACCCCTTGATCGCCAAGGCCCGGAAATGCAAACGCGCCCCCGTGGGGGCGCGCTCGCGGCTGCGCCGGGCGCGCGGCGCCTCCCAAGGGAGCCGCCGCGATTCCGAATCAGCGCAGGGTCAGGTCGGAAACGCCGAGCGCGAGGTTCAGGCCGGTCTGGCCTTCCACGGACAGGGGCTGAAGGGCGAAGGTGTTGCGCGAGCCGCCCACGAGCACGTTCGCGCCGAGGCCGACGCCGATGGTGGCGTTGCCGGAGGCGCCCACATAGGTGCCGCGCAGCGCGCCGCTCGGGACCTTCGCGGAGGGAGCGAACACGCCCCACACCAGCACACCCTTGCCGCTCACGCCGACGTCGAGGCCGAAGCGCCGGACCGTGCCGCGATAGGAGCCAGCCTTCGCACCCTTGACCGACGGACGGAAGCTGCAGGTCATATCGCGCACCGAGCCGATGACGAAGCTCACGTTCGGCGCGACGTTGCAGACCAGCTGGCCGACCTGGACGCGGGTCTGGGCGGAAGCGGGCATGGCGCCGAGGGCGACCAGGGCGGCGGCGGCAAGCCCGGCCTTGAGGACAGTCTTCATTGTGTCGTTCCTCCTATGGGAAGCGGGTTCTGAGACCAGCGCTGACGACGGCGAAGCCTTAGCCCGACTCCAACGCGACGCCAACGCTTGTGTGCGCCACAAGTTCCTTTTCTTTGGTCTAGTGGCAACTTCAGCTCAGATCGCCGCAGAAGCGCTGAATACGTGTGCAGGCTTCCTCAAGGTCAGATGTGGCGGTGGCATAGGAGATGCGGAACGCCGGGCCGAGCCCGAACGCGGAGCCGTGTACCACCGCGACGCCTTCCACCTCCAGCAGCTGGGCGGCGAAGACCTCGTCGGTCTCGATCTTCACGCCGGCGGGCGTGGTCTTGCCGATGGCGCCCGCGCAGGACGGGAACACATAGAAGGCGCCTTCGGGCTTCGGGCAGGTGAGGCCCTTGGCCTGGTTCAGCATGGACACCACGAGGTCGCGGCGCTCCTTGAACACCTTGTTGTTCACCGGGATGAAGTCCTGCGGACCGTTCAGCGCCTCGACCGCCGCCCACTGGGCGATGGAGGAGGGGTTGGACGTGGAGTGCGACTGAAGCGCCCCCATGGCCTTGATGAGCGGCTCCGGGCCGGCGCCGTAGCCGATGCGCCAGCCGGTCATGCAATAGGCCTTCGACACGCCGTTCATGGTCAGCGTGCGGTCATAGAGCCGCGGCTCGATCTGGGCCGGGGTGTAGAACTTGAAGTCGTCGTAGACGAGGTGCTCGTACATGTCGTCCGACAGGATCCACACCTGCGGGTGCTTCACCAGCACGTCGGTGATCGCCTTGAGCTCGTCATAGGTGTAGGCGGCGCCCGAGGGGTTGGAGGGCGAGTTGAAGATCAGCCACTTGGTCTTGGGCGTGATGGCCGCCTCCAGCACCTCGGGGCGGAGCTTGAAATTGTCCTCGAGCCGGGTCAGCACCGGCACCGGCTTGGCGCCGCAGAACTCGACGATGTCGGGATAGCTCACCCAG
Source organism: Xanthobacter pseudotagetidis (assembly GCF_043194795.2). Classification (NCBI taxonomy): domain Bacteria; kingdom Pseudomonadati; phylum Pseudomonadota; class Alphaproteobacteria; order Hyphomicrobiales; family Xanthobacteraceae; genus Xanthobacter; species Xanthobacter pseudotagetidis. The sequence continues at coordinate 2,184,376 of NZ_CM195534.1, forward strand.
TAGGGCGCCGGGACGATCACCTCGTCGCCGGGATCGAGGGTGGCCACCAGCGCGTTGAACAGCACCTGCTTGCCGCCGGTGCCCACCGTCACCTGCGAGGGCTTGTAGTCGAGCCCGTTCTCGCGCTTGAACTTGGCGCAGACCGCCGCCTTCAGCTCCGGGATGCCGTCGACGGCGGTGTACTTGGTCTCGCCGCGGCGGATGGCGGCGATGGCCGCCTCCTTGATGTTCTCGGGGGTGTCGAAGTCGGGCTCGCCGGCCGACAGCGCGATCACGTCGCGCCCCGCCGCCTTCAGCTCCTTGGCCTTGCCGGTGATGGCCATGGTGGGGGACGGCTTGATGCGCTTCAGCGCCGACGAGATGAGGCTCATGGCCTTGGGACTCCGGACGCGCCCTCGCCGCGGCGCCGCCGCGCGGGCGGGTTCGGCTGCGGTCTGTGGGCGGATGGTGGCACGTTGCGCCGCGCGGCCCATGGGCCGGGGCGCGCGGACACTAATGGAGGCCGGCGCCGCGAACAAGCAAGGATGCGCGATGGCGGCGTTCGCGGACGGTGATGAAACGTCGCTGCCGGGACCGCGGCGGGACCGCTGCGGGATCAGGCCGGGACCACGCTGCGGCTTGGCCGAATGGCCGGGTGAAACCTCGGCCGGGCTCGGCTAGACAGGGCAGGGGCTTCCGCCGGGCCGCATGCGCGCGGCGGCAGTCCCGGATCACAGGACTGGACCAGCCGTGCTGACGCTTTATTCCACCAGGTCGTCCGGCAATTCCTACAAGGTGCGGCTGATGCTCGCGAAGCTCGGCCGGCCGTTCCGCCTCGTGGAGGTGGACATCTTCGCCGGCGAGAACCGCACCCCCGAATTCCTGGCCAAGAACGTGGAAGGCCGGGTGCCGCTGCTCGATGTGGACGGGCATTTCCTCGCCGAATCCAATGCCATCCTGTTCTATCTCGCCGAGGGCACCGCCTATCTGCCGCAGGCGCCGCTGGAGAAGGCGGAGGCCCTGCGCTGGATGTTCTTCGAGCAGAACAGCCACGAGCCCGGCATCGCCGCCGCCCGCTTCTGGCTGCGGCAGGTGCGCGGCGGCCGCGACCTGCGCACCCACGACGTCGACCGCTGGATGGAGGAAGGCTACGGCGCCTTGAAGGTCATGGAGCGCCATCTCGAAGGCCGCCCGGACGGATGCGGCTTCTTCGTCGGGCCGCGGCTGACCATCGCCGACATCGCGCTCTATGCCCACACCCACGTGGCGGAGGAGGGCGACTTCTCGCTTGCCGGCTTCCCCGCCATCCGCGCCTGGCTCGCCCGCGTGGCCGCCGATCCGGGGCACGTGGACATGGCGTGGCGGCCGGACGGTGCCGCGGCCTGAACGCGGGCGCCGCATTTTTCCGCGGGAACCTTTTGACTCGGGCGCAGGTTGATCGGCGAAGCGAGGGTGGAGGGCGAAGCATCCAACTGGCTGATGCGCGGCAGGGAATCGCGATACCGTGACCATTCGTCACGATATCGCCATGGTTGTCCGCCGTGGGGCCACAGTTGAACGCCACCCTTTACACGTTGAATCGGTTGATTCGCGGGGTGAATGCCCACCGGATCGGCCAGACTATCGAGCGAGTGCATCATGTCGGAGCCTTTCGACCTCGATTCCCGTGTTCTCGGTCATGCCGGCTTCTCCGTGCGTCCGCCGCTTTCGGCCGCCGATCCCCAGGTTCTCGCCCGCGCGGTGCGCGCCCATAAGGCGGGGGACGCGGTGACCCAGGCGGCGCTGACGCTCGCGCTCATGTGTGCCATCGGCGCGGTGGCCTTCGTGCTCAGCGTGGATCGCGCGGTGGCCGCAGGCCTGAACGCGGTGCAGGGCGTCTCCGGCCCGGCGGCTCTTCTGGGCGTGGCGCTGATCGGCGGCGGCGTGCTGGCGGGCCTTGCCGCGCGTCGGCGGTCGGTGGCCCGCGTCACCGAGCGCCGCCGGCGCTGATGGCCGGACGGCCGCTTGCCCTTCCTTCCCTTGTCGTTGCCGGACTTGCGCTGACGCTCGGCCACACCAGCGGCGCGCCGGAAACCGGCGCGCCGGTCCAATTCGCGGGGGACAGCGTGCGGGTGGTGCCGTTCGCCCAGGGACTTGAGCATCCCTGGGGCATGGCCTTCCTTCCGGACGGACGTCTGCTCGTCACCGAGCGTCCCGGGCGTCTGCGCATCGTCGATCACGAGGGGCGGCTGTCGCGTCCCGTGGACGGAATGCCGAAAGTCTTCGCCGTGAGCCAGGGCGGGCTCCTCGATGTCGCCATCGATCCCGATTTCTCATCCAACCGGCTGGTCTATCTGAGCTATGCCGAGCCGCGGCCGGGCGGCGCCGCGACCGCGGTCGCGCGCGGCCGGCTGGATGCCGTGGCGCCTCGGCTGGACGGCCTGCAGGTGATCTTCCGGCAGGAGCCGGTCCATGCGAGCGGCCAGCATTTCGGCTCGCGCCTCGTCTTCGCCCGGGACGGCACGCTGTTCGTGACCTTGGGCGACCGGTATTCCCTCTCGGAACGGGCGCAAGATCTCTCCACCACCATCGGCAAGGTGGTGCGGATCAATTCCGACGGCTCGATCCCGGCCGACAATCCGTTCCGGGACGCCCCCGGCGCCCGGCCGGAAATCTTCAGCTACGGCCACCGCAATGTGCAGGGCGCGGCGCTGGAGCCGTCCACCGGCGCGCTCTGGACCATCGAGCACGGCGCGCGCGGCGGCGACGAGGTGAACCGGCCGGAGGCGGGTCGGAACTACGGCTGGCCGGTCATCAGCTACGGCCGGCACTATTCCGGAGCGAAGATCGGCGAGGGCACGGCCAAGGCCGGGATGGAGCAGCCGCTGTTCTACTGGGATCCCTCCATCGCGCCGTCCGGCGCCGACTTCTACACCGCAGACCTCATACCCGCCTTCAAGGGGAATTTGTTCACGGGCGGCCTTGCCGCCCAGGCGCTGGTGATGCTGAAGATCGCCGACGGCAAGGTGACCGGCGAGGAGCGCCTGGATCTCGATGCGCGGGTGCGCGACGTGCGCCAGGGGCCGGATGGCGCCCTCTGGCTCGCCATCGACGCCGAGGACGGCCGCATCCTGCGCGTGGTGCCGGCGCGCTGAGGCCCGCCGTGGTCCGCGCTGCTCAGAACTCGTGGAAGATGAAGTAGGCGCCGCCCGCGATCAGGGCGAACCCCACCGCGTGGTTCCAGCCCAGCGGCTCTTTCAGATAGAGCACCGAGAAGCCGGCGAAGACCAGGAGGGTGATGACCTCCTGCATGGTCTTGAGCTGGGCCGTGGAATAGACCTGCGAGCCGATGCGGTTGGCGGGCACCGCGAGGCAGTATTCAAAGAAGGCGATGCCCCAGCTCGCCAGGACGGCGACCAGGATCGGCGCCGACTTGTACTTGAGGTGGCCGTACCAGGCGAAGGTCATGAAGACGTTCGAGGCGACCAGCATGACGATGGGCGCGACATGCGGCGGCAGCAGGGCGGAGAGCGAGGGCATGGGGGGGCGGGGTCCGGAAGACGGAACAGTGCCTCCTGATAACACGGATCAAGTGAAATGCAGCCGGCGCGTTAACACCGGCGCTCCGCGCGGCGCGGCAAGGTCGAAGACAAGCTCCGACAGGGGCGCACGGATCAGCACGGTGATCTCTTCATGGCCTCCGGCGCCGGCCGCCCCCGAAGTAGCCGCAATCCGACGCTGGCCAGTGGTTACAGCGGCCGCGGTCGGCCGCAGTGTCCAGCGATGAGGTGTGAGCCCCTCATACGGAAGAGCGACCAAAATGGACTCACCTCTTACGGGGAGTGTTGCGTTTTGGCTTGGGCCGTTCAGCAACAAGGCTGGCGGTGGCGGGCCTGGCGGCGGCGAGGACTGCGGTGACATAGGGGTCCCAAAAGACATTCTTCTCAATTTCGCAGGCACCATAGGCGATGTATCCGAAGCCGTCGTCGCCCCACTCGCGGCCCCAGCTGTTTTTGATGATCCAAGCTTGGCGGTCATCGTCATAGCCGACGACGGCGATCGCGTGCCAACCAACGAATGGGCCTGTGGCCCATTTGTAGATGCCGCTTCGATAGTAAAGGAAGTCTTCTTTTACCTCGATGACCGCCACGACGGGGCCACGATAGGCGATAGCCTTGCGGCGGTGATCGGATGTGCCGGCGTTTTCCCACCCGGTCACCCAGGCCACGGGTTTGACGGGAATCGCTGCGAAATCTCTGCCCGGATAGGGGAACTCCGCCTCGCTCCCGAGACCCTTTGTGCGTGCGTAACCCATGGCGTTCTCTGGCCACCATCCTTGAGCGCACGCTCGACCTGCGCCGAAGAAAAGACCGGCTTCCGACAGGTCAAGGTCGGGGTCAGTCTCGCCATGCTCAATTGCAAGGCGGCTTTCGACGACTGCGACTGTGGCGAAGGCTACACACGCGCCACATGCGCCTTGGTTGCGGATGGGTGTTAGGAAGTTCGATTGCTCTCTGGCACGACGCCAGTCGATGGCACGTGGTGGTTTGGGAAGGGCGGCGAACGCCGCCGATTCCACTGCGCGCGCCAGCGTAACTTGGGCCATGGCGACCTGTGGATCCATGACGACGCCGAGGAAGGCTCCGGGGCCGCCCCCACCTTCCGCAATGTTGAAGATCGGCTTCTCAAGAGGCGTCCAGCTGAGGTTTTGCGCCTCGATCTCTGCCTTCAGTTCGGCAATGTCGATCATGGCGGGTCACCGGCAGGTTTCGGCGTAGATCTGGTCGCCGATCTTGATGAGGCCGGTCAAAACGGGCCCGGCGACCGTTCCGGCTCCGGGGATGAAGACGAGGACCGTGCTCGCCACTTCCAGCAGCGGCTTGGCCTTGGGCCAGATGCCACAGAAATCATTGCCCGCTCCAGCGCCCGCCATGGTGGTCGCCGCCGCTTTCTCCTGCGTCGCCGCCTCCGCGACCGCATCGAGGATGATCTTCGCTCCCTCTTGCGCCGTGATGGTCATGTGCCCCCTCCCAAACGCTGTGGACACCACAACCATAGGGCGCATAACTCAAATCTGCAATCATTAAGATGTGTATCAAGCAATGCTCAACTTTGCGCTGCATCTTCCTGTCGGAGCGGGCAGGCCCCATATTGGCGCCATGGCCAAAGCATCCCGTCCCGGCAAGCTCGGTGAGCGCTCCCAGCGCCACTTCGAGCCGGCGCCCCAGCAGGCGCTCGATCCCGCACTCGCCAAGTCCCTGGGGCTCGACCCCGCGGACCTCTCCCTCGACCTCGCCGCCGGCGGGGCGTCCGCCACCGTGCAGGCGCTCTCGCGGCTGATCGAGGACGGGCGGCCCGAGGTCAACGGCCAGGTCTGGGTGCCCCACCGGCCGCCGCGCCCGGAGAAGTCCGAGGGCGGCGTCGCCTTCACCATGAAGAGCGACTTCCAGCCCTCCGGCGACCAGCCCCAGGCCATCTCCGAACTGTGCGCGCAGGCGAGCGCGGGCGAGCGCGACCAGGTGCTGCTCGGCGTCACCGGCTCGGGCAAGACCTTCACCATGGCCAAGGTGATCGAGACGCTCCAGCGTCCCGCTATCGTCATGGCGCCCAACAAGACGCTGGCGGCGCAGCTCTACGGCGAGTTCAAGAGCTTCTTCCCCGACAATGCGGTGGAATACTTCGTCTCCTACTACGACTATTACCAGCCAGAGGCCTACGTTCCCCGGACGGACACCTATATCGAGAAGGAATCCTCCATCAACGAGCAGATCGACCGCATGCGCCATGCGGCGACCCGCGCGCTGCTGGAGCGGGACGACGTGATCATCGTCGCCTCGGTGTCGTGCATCTACGGCATCGGCTCGGTCGAGACCTATTCGGCCATGACCTTCGACATCAAGGTGGGCGAGCGCGTGAACCAGCGCCAGCTCCTCGCCGATCTGGTGGCGCTCCAGTACAAGCGCATCCAGTCGGACTTCGCCCGCGGCACCTTCCGGGTGCGCGGCGACAGCATCGAGATCTTCCCCGCCCACTATGAGGACCGCGCCTGGCGCGTCTCGCTGTTCGGCGACGAGGTGGAGAGCATCTCCGAGTTCGACCCGCTCACCGGCCACAAGAGCGGCGACATGAAGAGCGTGCGCGTCTACGCCGCCTCGCACTATGTCACCCCGCGCCCGACGCTGATCCAGGCGCTCTCCGGCATCAAGGCCGAACTGAAGGTGCGGCTCGACGAGCTCTACCGCATGGGCCGCCTGCTGGAGGCCCAGCGCCTCGAGCAGCGCACCCGCTACGACCTGGAGATGATGGAGGCGACCGGCTCCTGCGCCGGCATCGAGAACTATTCGCGCTGGCTCACCGGCCGCAAGCCCGGCGAGCCGCCGCCGACTTTGTTCGAGTACGTGCCCGACAACGCCTTGGTCTTCATCGACGAGAGCCACGTCACCGTGCCGCAGATCGGCGCCATGTATCGCGGCGACTTCCGCCGCAAGGCGACGCTGGCGGAATACGGCTTCCGCCTGCCGTCCTGCATGGACAACCGCCCGCTGCGCTTCGAGGAATGGGAGGCCATGCGGCCGCAGACCGTCCATGTCTCCGCCACCCCCGGCTCGTGGGAGATGGACCAGACCGGCGGCGTGTTCGTGGAGCAGGTGATCCGCCCCACGGGCCTCATCGACCCGCCGGTGGACGTGAGGCCGGCGCGCACCCAGGTGGACGACCTGCTGGGCGAGGTGCGGCAGGTGGCGGCGAAGGGCTACCGGACGCTGGTCACCGTGCTCACCAAGCGCATGGCCGAGGACCTCACTGAATACCTGCACGAGAACGGCATCCGCGTGCGCTACATGCATTCGGACATCGACACCATCGAGCGCATCGAGATCATCCGCGACCTGCGCCTCGGCGCCTTCGACGTGCTGATCGGCATCAACCTGCTGCGCGAGGGCCTCGACATTCCCGAGTGCGGGCTGGTGGCGATCCTCGACGCCGACAAGGAAGGCTTCCTCAGATCCGAGACGTCGCTGGTGCAGACCATCGGCCGCGCCGCCCGCAACGTGGACGGCCGGGTGATCCTCTATGCCGACCAGGTGACGGGCTCCATGGAGCGCGCCATGGCGGAGACCTCCCGCCGCCGCGAGAAGCAGATGGCCTACAACGAAGCCCACGGCATCACGCCGGAGAGCGTGAAGAAGGCCATCGGCGACATCCTCAACTCGGTCTACGAGCGCGACCACGTGCAGGTGGACGCAGGCCTCGCGGAGGAGGGGGCGGCGTTCGGGCACAATCTCAAGACCGTCATGGCGGACCTGGAGAAGCGCATGCGCGCCGCCGCCGCCGACCTCGACTTCGAGACCGCCGCGCGCCTGCGCGACGAGATCCGCCGGCTGGAGGCGACCGAGCTCGCGGTCTCCGACGATCCGCTGGCGCGCCAGGAGGCGGTGGAGGACAGGACCGGCGGCTTCCGCGGCCCGCGCAAATACGGCCGCGCCGCCAATGAGCCGCCGAAGGAGGCGGCCGGCAAGGCGAAGGGGCGGGGAGCCAAGACAGGCGCCAACCCCGGCGCGCCGGAAGGCCGCGCCGCTCCGCGCGGTTCCGCGCCGGAGATGCCCATGTACGCGCCGCGCGCCCACAAGCCCTCGCTCGACGACATGGGACCGGGCACCGACCGGGCCGTGCCCCTGAGCGAGGATGCCTTCCGCCCCGGCCCGCGGCCCGATCCCGGCACCAAGGGGTTCAGGAAGGGCGGGCGGCGGACCAAGGGGTAGGGGGGCTGGGGGCGCCAACGCGCGCCGTCACCCTCCGGCCTGTCCGGAGGGTCCACGTGCGGCCGGAATGGCTTTTGGTCGTCAGGCGCGGCGCGGGCGGCATGGTGGATGCCCCGGACAAGCCGGGGCATGACGCTGCGGGGGGCGTTGGGGCGCGGGACCGACGCCCCGGTCAGAACCTCCGTCCGTGGCGGCCGCCGTCCCGCGGCAGCCGCACCACCCGGCCCACCGCCAGCTCCTCGATCTCCAGCCGCCTGATGCGCGCCCGGCCGATGCTGAGGCGGCCGATGGCCAGGGCGCCGATGGCGAGCGCCCCCACCGCCAGCGCGCCCAGGGCGAAGGCGCCGATGGCGCCGGCGCCGAGGGTGCCCGCCCCCGCCGCCACGGCGCCCGAGGCGGCCTTGCCGCGCTTGTGCATCTTGCCTGTCGGGGCGGGTGATCCGGCGTCCGCCGGGGGTGGGGCATCGGGGTGGTGCTGCATGAGAATGGCCCATGTGCCGGCGGTCGGGGTTGCGGAATCCGGACACGGAGAATAGCCGGAAAGCCAGCGCGCGCCTAACGCTAGGGGAGATGCCCTGGGCTTGGGAATCGTGCTTTGCCCATGGCTGCGCCGCCGGGATGGGCCTATGGTTCGCTCGTCGAAGACTGCGGCCTCGGCGCATCGCTTTCGCCGCGGACAAACTTGGCTTTCGCCGCGGACAAAGGAGAGCGACATGCCCATCCTCTCGCCCGTATTCTCCGCGTTGCCCGAGGGTGCCCCCGCCGCAGGCCCAGTCGTCGCCAGCCGCTTCGCGGATCTCGATGGCGTGCGCCTGCACTATCTCACCAGCGGCGCCGGATCGCCGGTGCTGCTGCTGCACGGCTATGCCCAGACCAGCCACATGTGGCGTCCGCTGATCGCCGAGCTCGCCAAGACCCATGAGGTGATCGCGCCCGATCTGCGCGGCTTCGGCGACAGCGCGAAGCCCGACGGGGGCTACGACAAGAAGACCATGGCGCGCGATGTCCATGCCCTGATGGCCTCGCTCGGCCACGAGCGCTACGGCGTCTCGGGGCACGATATCGGGCTGATGGTCGCCTATGCGCTCGCCGCCCAGTTTCCGGCCGAGGTGAGCCGCATCGCGCTGCTGGACGCGTTCCTGCCGGGCGTGGGGGATTGGACCACGGTCTGGCTGCTGCGCGACCTTTGGCATTTCCATTTCTACGGCAAGACCGCTCTGGCGCTGGTGGCGGGACGCGAGCGCATCTACCTGGAGCATTTCTGGAACGATTTCGCCGCCGATCCCGACAAGTCGGTGTCCGAAGCGGATCGCCAGCTCTATGCCGCCGCCTATGCGCAGCCGGGGGGCATGCAGGCAGGTTTCGAGGTGTTCCGTGCCTTCGAGCGTGACGCGGCCGATTTCGCCGGCTTCGCCAGGACGAAGCTGACCATGCCCATGCTGGTGCTGACGGGGGAGAGGGCCTCGGGCCCGTTTCTCATCGCCCAAGGGCGCCTCGCCGCGGAGAACGTGGAAGGCGTGATTATCGAAGGCTCTGGCCATTGGCTGATGGACGAGGCCCCAGGCCAGGTGATCCCCCGGCTGGTCGCGTTCTTCGCCGGCTGATCGCGGGGCGCCATCGCCAGAAGGGCTCCCACCTGATGCTCGGCACCGAGCCGGAGGGGAGCGGCTGCCCGGCTCCCGCTCATTCCACGAGGCTGTGCGCCTCCCACTGGTCGCGCGGCACCTCGGCGCCGAGCTGGTAGCGGAAGTCCTCCACCTCCATCCCGTCGGTGCTGGTGCGGCACTGATAGGCGAGGTGGTACCAGTGGCCGCGGCTGCGGATCGCGGCACCCGGCGCGGAGATGCTCTCCTTGCCGAGCTTGGGGTCGGCGAAGGCATAGGCCACAACCTCCTCCGGCCGCATGCCCTTCTGCTCGCGGCCGAGCTGGCCCATGGCGCGCGCGTTGCAGCGCTGCTCTACGCGGGTCGCCATGTCCACGTGAAGCATCATGTCGTCGCGATGCGCCCCGGCGCCGGCCGGGCTGGCGAGAAGGAAGACGGCGGGCACCAGGGCCACGGCCGCGCGGAAGATTCCTGGCATCAGGGCCGCTCCCGAATCAGGCTGATCCATGGCCGCGAATTCTAGGCGGCTTCGTGGCGAGGATGGGACCGGAGGCGGCTGCCGCTCGGGCAGGCCTTGGGAGCGTGCGCGCCGTTTCATCTTAACCCCTTGTCAGGGTTAATCGCTGCTTAAGCATCCCGTGGCAACCTGCGGCCCGTGATCGGTGAAAACATGGGTTGTCCCGTGATGTGGCGTAAGGTTCTGCCTCTCAGCGCAGCGGCGCTCGCGGCCTCGGCCGCGGCGGCTCTCGCCGCGGACCCCGCGCCTCGCCTGGGCAAGGCAGGCGATTTCTCGCTGCCTTCGCCCGAGGTCGGCGAGGCGCCGGAGAGCGGCTGGTATCTGCGCGGCGACGTCGGCTACGTGGCCCCGCGCTCAGGTGCCGTGACGTCGGCCGCCGCGCCGCTCAACCCCAGCCCCGACTATGGCTCCGGCTGGTCGTTCGGCGGCGGCTTCGGCTACGATTTCTCCGGACCGTTCCGGGTCGAGGGCACCATCGACTATTTCGCCCTCGGCAGCACCGCGACCGTCGCCGGCGACGTGGGCGCGAGCGCCACCGTCGGCATGGCGAGCCTCTATTGGGACGTGGGAACGCTGGCGGGCTTCACCCCCTATATCGGCGGCGGCCTCGGCTTCGGCATCGTCTCGCTGGACGCTCCGTTGGGCTACGCACAGGGCAACAGCTGGAACTTCGCCTACTCGCTCTCGGCGGGCGTGAGCTATTCCTTTTCGTCCGCGCTCAGCCTCGATCTCGGCTATCGCTACGTGAATCTGGGCTCGGCCTCGGCGCCCATGCCGGCGGGCAGCATCCCGCTGGAGGTGGAGGGCCTGTCCGCGCACCAGGTGCGGCTCGGCGTGCGCTACGCCTTGCGCTGAGCGGCGCGCCGCGCCCAGAAGGGCGCATCGGGCCAGCGCCGCTCCAGGCGGGCGTAATAGGTGCGCAGGTCCATCGTCTCCGCCCCCAGCGTCCGGTAGTCCTCGGCCCATGGCGCAAGGTCCGGCGCGCTCCCGTCCCGGAGCGCGTCCGCCACCGCGGCTCCGGCGCGCGATCCCATGAGCACGGCGGCTGCGATGCCCTGCGAGGACAGGGGATCGAAGGTCATGGCCGCGTCGCCGGCGGCGAGCCAGCCCGGGCCATGGAGCAGGCGCGCGCTTGCGGTTTCGGCGGGGCTGACGCGTGGATTGGCGGCCAAGGCGGCAGGGCCGGCGCAGCGCGCCATGTGCCGCGTCTCGCCCAGAAGGACAGCCCAGTCCCGCGTCCGCGCCTGCCAGAGGTCGGCGTCGGTGAGGAAGGCAAGGACCCGTCGTCCGCCCGGCAGTGGCGTCGTGTACCACCAGCCTTGCTCGACCGCCTCGATGCTGGTGCCCCGGAAGGCGTCGCCCGCGTCGGCGAAGGCGGCGACGATGGCCACCTGCCGATCGGCGGCCGCCCGCCCGGCGCCGAGCTGGCGGGCCACCGCCGCCGGGCGCCCGGTGGAGTCGATGACGAAGCGCGCGGCGATCTCCGCCCCGTCCGCGAGCGCGAGCCGCCACGACCCTTCCGCGCCGCTGATCGTGCCCGCCCGTCCCTCCGCCAGCCGCACGCCCGCAGCCAAGGCCGCGGCCCGCGCCGCGGCGTCGAAGCGGTTGCGGTCGAGCAGCAGCCCGCCGCCGAGCGGGTTCGTCAGGAAATCGGTCTCCTCCAGCGCCTCGCCGCCCCAGGCGGCGCGGGTGCCGAAAGCGGGCAGGTGGCCGTCCAGAATCCCGGGGCCGAACACCGCCGCGACCAGGTCCGCCAGGCCCGGCGGCAGGCTCTCGCCGGCCCAGCCATGGCCGGGGCGCGGATCGTGCAGCAGGATCACGTCACAGCCGCGCCGGGCCGCGGTGATAGCCGCCGCGGCGCCGGCGGGCCCCGCGCCCGCGACCAGGAGGCCGCAGGCGGTCATCCGATGAAGACGACGCCGCCGGGATTGGGCAGCCCGTCCGCGAAGTCGGAGACCATGCCGACCTCGCCCTTGAGCTGGACCCGCTTGATGAGGGTGCCGCGCGTCTGCGAGGCGTAGAGGTCGCCCTTCACGTCGAACACCAGCCCGAACGGCATGGTCAGCGTCGCCCCGCGCAGGATCAGCGGGATCGGCACGCCCATGAGGTCGAAGCGGCGCACCGCGTTGTTCATCTGGTCCGCCACATAGAGGCGGTAGGAGGTGTCGTAGGCCATCTGGCGCGGATTGTGGAAATCGGTGAGCCAGTGCAGGTCGATCACCTTGCCGGTGGCGATGTCGATGCGCGCCACCGAGGCGCCGCCCCAGCTCACCAGGAGCGCGCCATCCGGCGTAACGACGATGCCGATGGGAAAGGCGAGCCCGGCCTCGGGCGGCACCAGCACGCGGCTCTTCCCGTCGGGCGTGATGACGCTGATGAAGCCCTTCTCCACGAAATTCGCCACATAGAGGTTGCCGGCGCGGTCGCCGGCGATGCCCGCGGGGGAGGAGAAGCCCTCCGCGAACGGCGTCACCTCGCCCTCCGGCGTCACCCGGCGCACCACGTTGCCGTTCATGCAGCAGACGTACAGGTTGCCGTCGAGATTGCGCGTCATGCCCTCGGGCCGCTCCAGGGGCGCGGTGAGACGCATCTGCGAGACCTCGCCGTCGGCGGCGACGAGGCGCAGGCTGTTGTCGTCGGAATTTGCCACCGCGAGCGGGAAGGTGCCGATCTGCGGGTAGAGCGTGTTGGCGCCGTAGGCGACCTCGGGCTCGCGCGCGAATCCCACCAGGGTCTCGACCTTCATGCTGGCGGGGAACGGGCCCTCCGCCGGGCCGGGCCGGTCCTGCACCAGGCCGAGCCGATGCCATTCCTGCGCCATGGCCGCGAGCACCGGCGGGCGGGTGGGGGCGCTGATGAAGCGCTCCCAGTCGCGCCGGCGCGCGAAGGCGGCGCGGCGCTCCTCGATCGAGCGGGCGGTGTCCATCACCACCTTGTAGTCCGCCTCGGCGAGCACCGTGGTGGGCACGCGCGCCGGCCAGAAGGCGGGCAGGATCGGCGAGACCGCGCTCTCATAGCCGGAGCGGCAGCTCGACCAGTCCGCGTGCCAGGGCAGGCCCATCCACTGGGTGATGCCGCCCGGTCCGAGGCGGGACAGCGGGCCGGATCTCGACAGTGCCCTCGGAGCGGTGAGAACGGCGCCGTAGTCGGTCAGGTCCGGCGTCCGGACGGCGGACCTCAGCCGCATCTCCGGGGTCCAGATCCAGGCGACGCGGGCGATCCAGGGAAACTCGATGCCGGGATGGAACGGCCCGCCGAGGCTTGCCTCCATCGCCGCGCGGTCGAGCGCCGCCGGCTGGTCCGCCAGCGCGTGGTCCTCCAGGCGGTTGCGCGGCCGCTCCGGAGCGCGGGTGAAGCGACCCTCGGCCCAGGCCGTCAGGTGGCGGTACTGCAGCGGCGTGAGTGCCAGCCACTGGCGCGGCTCGACCGCATCCGGCGGCAGAACGACCTTGTCGCCGTAGAGCTGCGGTTCGAGGTCCGGCTCGACGCGGGTGAAGGCCGGGTCGCGGAACAGGGCCAGCATCTCGGCCCGCAAAGGCGCATTGCCGGCCGAGCCGTCGGCGAGGCGCGCGCGCCAGGCGACGCTCGAGAAGTCGCGCGCGCTGCCGAAGCCGTATTTCTGGAAGAACCCCTCATTGACCCATTGCAGGTCTGCCATGCGCTCGAACACCGGCCAGACATGGCGCTCGAACTCGGTGGCCGGGGCGCGGCGCATGCCCGCACTCACCAGCGCCGAATCCACCACGTCGTGGAGCGAGACGAGGCCGCTTGCCACCGCGGGCGCGTAATTGGGGCCGACGCTGACCACCCAGGCGGGCTCGGCCTGGAACACGCGGTCACCGATCCTCACGCTGGCGTCCACCGGGCCGTCGCAGGTGTCGTCGGCCCAGCCGTCATTGTCGGCATAGCCGCTCATGGGCGGAGCGCCGTCGCTGGCATAGGCGCCGCCGGCGCCGCCCAGAACCACGAGACGGCCGTCCGCGTCGGTCATCACCTCGCCGAGGGTGATCGGCCTGCCCCTGAAGCTGCCGCCGTCGAGCGGGCGGGGGCGCGCGCCCGGCCCCGCCAGGGTGCGGGGCGCGGCGACGATGGCAAGGGTTGAGCGGTCGGCGATGGCGGTATTGCGCCGGTCCGCCGCCGGTGCGCCGGGCAGGTCGAAGGCGACGTCGACGCCATACCAGAGGGCCTTGGTGTTGGCGACCGCCACCGACCAGGTGATGTCCGCCTCCCTGGCGGTGAGCTCGGCCACCACGCGGCCCTGGGCGTCGTAGCCGTAGAGGCGGAAGCGCGCCGCCTGCTTGGCCATGGCGCCGGCCTGGTCCTTGAACGGTCCGCGCGGCACCCCGCCCGGTATCTCGGGGCCGAAGAAGAAGGCGTCGTCGCTGTTGCCGACGCGGGCGATACCGATGGCGGGATGGATCGCCACCCGGTGGATGCGCTTCAGGTCGGCCGGCGTTGCCGCCTCGGCCGTGCCGGCGCCCGCAACACCTGCGGCCAGCCCCGCGACGAACGCGCGGCGCGAAAGCAACGCACCCATCCTGCCCCCCCTTTTTCGTCTCACGCGCCGCCTCAGATCAGGCAGCCCCGCCGACGGAAGGGAAGCTAGTTCAATTTGCCGGCGCGTTGAAACCCGAAGAAATCTCATGCCGTCCGGCGCCGTGCTCAGGCAGGCGAGAGCAGGTCGGCGAGCGCCAGCGCCACCACGCGGGTCGCCTTGTCGAGATCGTCGAGCTTCAGTCTCTCGTCGGCGCGGTGGCCGTTGGCCTCCAGCAGCGTGCGCGGGCCGGCGCCGTAGAGCACGGTCGGGATGCCGGCCGCCGAATAGAGGCGCGCGTCGGTGTAGATCGGCACGCCCTTGGTGCCCACGGGCTCCGCCAGGATGCCCGTGGCCGCCTTCTGGATCGCGCCGACGAGCCGCTCCTGCCCCGGCATGGGCACGAACGGCGTCGCCAGCAGGATGCGGGTGAGCCGGCAGGAGATGCCCTCGAAGCCCGCAAGGGCATCGGTGATGGTCTCGGAAAGCTGGGCCTCCGCCGCGCCTGGGTCCTCCTCCGGGGTGATGCGGCGGTCGATGCGCAGGGTCACCTTGTCCGGCACCACATTGGTGTTGATGCCGCCGGAGATGAGACCCACCGTCAGCCCCGGCGCGCCGATGCCGGGGACCGCCGAGGGCTTCGCCCTGAGCCAGCGCCTGAGCGCGTAGAGCGCGTCGAGCACGGCGGTCGCCGCCTCCAGCGCATCGGCGCCGGTGTCCGGCATGGCGGCGTGCGCCGAGCGGCCGAGAATTTCGGCCTGGAGGTGCAGGCAGCCGTTGTGGGCGGTGACGATGTCGTAGGCGAAGCCGGCGGACACGACATAGTCCGGCCTGGTGATGCCCTGTTCCAGCAGCCAGCCGGGACCGAGCAGGCCGCCGATCTCCTCGTCATAGGTGAAGTGCAGCTCCACCGTGCCGGCGAAGCGTGCGCCGGCCTGCGCCGCCGCCTTCAGCGCCAGCAGGGCATAGGTGTAGGTGGCGAAGTCGGACTTGGAGACCGCGACGCCGCGTCCGTACATCACCCCGTCCTTCACCTGCGCGCCATAGGGATCGACGCTCCAGCCGAGGCCCGGAGGCACCACGTCGCCATGGGCGTTGAGCGCCACCACCGGGCCGGGTCCGAAGCGCTCGCGGATCACGAGGTTGGTGACGCTCTCCATGCCGCCCTCGCGCACCCGCGTCGGCGGCACCGCGTGGCGCTCCACCGTGAAGCCGAGCGCCTCCAGCAGTTCCGCCGCCCGGCCCGCATGGGGGGCGCAGTCGCCAGGGGGATTGTCGGAGGGCACCTTCACCAACTCGGCGAGGAACGCGACCTCGGCCGCGCGGGCGGCGTCGAGGAAGGCGAGGATAGGCTCTCGCACGCGCATGTCACCGGGAGAGGCGGGGAGGGCGCTCATGACTTCCTCGGGTTGGCGTTGCCAGACGGCGTCCGGCGCGGCGCGGCCTTGAGCTTCGGCTCGGACTTGACCTTGCCTGCCGGGGCTGGCCCGGCGCCCGGCGCGACGAAGTTCTCCATGGCATAGAGGAGAGCCTGCGCGCCAGCCGCGACGTCCTTCTCGTCCACGTGCTCGCTCGGATGGTGGCTGACCCCGCCCTTGCAGCGCACGAACAGCATGGCGATGTCGGTGAGGTCGATCATCGCCATCCCGTCATGTCCGGCGCCGCTCGGCAGCTCCAGCACGCGGTGGCCGGCGGCGGCGATGGCGGCGCCGAGCTGGGCACGCAGCCATGGGGCGCACTGGGCGGTGCCGTTCTCGTGGGTCTTGGTGATGCGCGCCTTGAGCTTCCGGCGGGAGGCGATCTCGTCGATGGCGTCCACCACGTCGGAGACGGTCTCGCGGCGCTGGGCGTCGTCCGGGGCGCGGATGTCGATGGAGAAGCGCGCCCGGCCGGGAATGACGTTGGCGGCACCGGGCTCGGCCGTGATCTGGCCCACCGTGCCCACCACGCCGACGCCGGCGCGGCACAGGTCCTCCACCGCCAGCACGCATTCGGCGGCGCCGGCGAGCGCGTCGCGCCGGAGCCCCATGGGCACCGTGCCCGCATGGCCCGCCATGCCGTTCAGCTCGACGAGGAAACGGCTCGCTCCGCTGATGGCGGTGACGACGCCGACGGGAATGTCCTCCGCCTCCAGCACCGGGCCCTGCTCGATGTGCAGCTCCAGATAGGCGAGCACATCCTCGCGCCTGCGCGCGGCGCGGCGGATGCGGCGCGGGTCGAGGCCGAACGCCTCCATGGCGGCGCGCGCGGTGACGCCGTCCTTGTCCTTCGCCTCCAGCGCGCCTTCGTCGAAGGTGCCCGCCACCGCCCGGCTGCCGAGCAAAGTGGAGGAGAAGCGCGTGCCCTCCTCGTCGGCGAAGGCCACCACCTCCAGCGCGTAGGGCAGGCGCGTCCCGCGCGCGGCGAGGGCGGCGACGCACTCGATGGCGGTGACGACGCCGAGCGGGCCGTCCCATCTGCCGGCGTCGCGCACGGTGTCGTAGTGCGAGCCCACCATGAGGGCGGGCAGTCCCTCCGTCATGCCCTCATAGCGACCGATCACGTTGCCGATCTCGTCCATGCGGGCGCGCATGCCCGCCTCCCGCATCCAGGCGACGAGGAGGTCGGCCGCGCGGGCATGCTCGGGGGAGAAGGCGACGCGGGTGAGCGCGCCGTCCGTCTCCGACACCTGCGCCAGCTCCTCGATCCGGCGGACGATGCGCGCGGCCATCGCCGCCGCCACCTTGGCCGGAACGGCCGGCTGCGCGCGCTCCATGATCGCGTCCTCTTCCCGTGTCATTGATGGTGCCTCGGTCAGTGGATGCCGCCCACGAACTGGGCGAGCTCGGGCGTGCCGGGATTGGCGAACAGCGCCTTGGGGTCGCCCTCCTCGTGCACCAGGCCGTGGTGCATGAAGACGAGCTTGGTGCCGACATCGCGGGCAAAGCGCATCTCGTGGGTGACGAGGATCAGCGTCATGCCCTCGCTGGCGAGCTGCTCCACCACGCGCAGCACCTCGTTCACCAGCTCCGGATCGAGGGCGGAGGTGATCTCGTCGCAGAGCAGGACTGTCGGCCGCATGGCGAGCGAGCGGGCGATGGCGACGCGCTGCTGCTGTCCGCCGGAGAGCTGGCTCGGATAGGCATCGAACTTGCCGGTGAGGCCGACCTTCTCCAGCAGGCTCTCGGCCATGGCCCGCGCCTCGCCCTTCTGCTCCTTCGCCACCACGGTGGGCGCGAGCATGATGTTCTCGCCTGCGGTGAGGTGCGGGAACAGGTTGAACTGCTGGAACACCATGCCCACGTGGCGGCGCAGGGTGCGCAGGTCGGTCTTGCCGTCGCCCACCGCCATGCCGTCCACCGCGATGGAGCCGGACTGGAAGGTCTCCAGGCCGTTGATGCAGCGCAGGAGCGTCGACTTGCCGGAGCCCGAGCGGCCGATGATGGCGACCACGTCGCCGCGCTTGATGTCGAGCGAGACGCCCTTGAGCACCTCGTTCGCGCCATAGCTCTTGCGCACGTCCTTGATGCTAACGAGCGACATTGAGGCGGCCCTCCAGGCGTTTGGAATACCAGGACAAGGGGAAGCAAAGGGCGAAGTAGATCAGCGCCACCAGCGTGTAGACGAGGAACGGGCGGAAGGTGGCGTTGTTGAGCATGGTGCCGGCCTTGGTCAGCTCCACGAAGCCGATCACCGAGGCAAGCGCCGTGCCCTTGACGACCTGCACCGAGAAGCCGACGGTCGGGGCGACGGCGATACGCAGGGCCTGGGGCAGGATCACGTGGCGCATCTGCTCGGTGTAGGTCATGGCGAGGCTCTCGGAGGCCTCCCATTGGCCCTTCGGGATCGCCTCCACGCAGCCGCGCCAGATCTCGGCGAGGAAGGCCGAGGTCCAGAAGGTCAGCGCCAGCGAGGCGGCGACCCAGGGGCTCACTTCCAGGCCGAACAGGGCGACGCCGAAGAAGAACAGGAACAGCTGCATCAGCAGCGGCGTGCCCTGGAACAGCTCGATGTAGCCCATGGTGGCGATGCGCAGCGCCCGACTGTGTGAGACCCGCGCGAACAGCACGGCGAGGCCGACGATGCCGCCCAGCACGAAGGCGATGAGAGACAGGAGGATGGTCCAGCGCGTGGCGAGGAGCAGGTTCTCCAGGATCACGCCGAAGGTGAATTCAACCATGGCTCACCCCTTCGGAAAGACGGCGCGGCCGATGCCGCGCAGGAGGGCGCGCAGGGCGATGGCGAGCAGCAGATAGATGCCCGTCACCACCAGATAGACCTCGAAGGCGCGGAAGTTCCGCGACTGGATGTAGTTGGCGGCGTAGGTCAGGTCCTCCGCCGAGATCTGCGACACCACCGCCGAGCCGAGCATGACGATGACGATCTGCGAGGAGAGCGCCGGATAGACCTTCCTGAAGGCCTGGTTCAGCACGATGTGGCGGAAGATCTCCCACCGGCTCATGGCGAGCGAGGCGCCGGCCTCCAGGTGTCCGTGCGGCACCGCATTGATGCCGGCGCGGATGATCTCGGTGGAATAGGCGCCGAGATTGATGGTCATGGCGAGGAAGGCGGCTTCCGCCTCCCCCATCTTCACGCCGATGGCCGGCAGCCCGAAGAAGATGAAGAAGAGCTGCACGATGAACGGCGTGTTGCGGATCAGCTCCACATAGATGCTGACGCAGGTTCCGGCCCATTTCGGCCCGAAGGTCCGCGCCCAGGCCCCGGCCGTGCCGACGAAGACGCCGGCGACGGTGGAGACCAGGGTCAGCACCACGGTGAAGAGGAGCCCGCGGGCGAGCACCTGCCAGTAGGGCAGGAGGTCGCCGAAGTTGAGCTGGTAGAGCATGGCCTGCCCCCCGGAGCGCTGACTTGGCGCTATCTAGGCGCTGGTGCGGCGCGGCTCAGAAGGTCGCCGGCAGCGGCTGCTTCAGCCACTTCTGGGAGAACTGCTCCAGCGTGCCGTCCGTCTTGGCCTTGGCGATGATCTCGTTGACCTTGGCGAGCAGCGCCGGCTCGTCCTTGTTGAGGCCCACATAGCAGGGGCTGTCCTTGATCACGAACTTCAGCTCCGGCTTCCTGGAGGCGCTCTTCTCGGCGATCACCGCCGCCACCGTGTTGCCGGTGGCGATCAGGTCCACCTGGCCGGAGATGAAGGCGGAGATGGTGGCGTTGTTGTCCTCGTAGCGCTTGATGGTGGCCGAGGCGGGAGCGAGCTTGGTGAGCTCCTGCTCCTCGATGGCGCCGCGCGTGGCGCCGACCGTCTTGTTGGCGAGGGCGTCCGCGCTGGCGATCTTCTCCCCGGCAATGCCGTAGACGCCGGAGAAGAACGGGGCGTAGGGCACGGAGAAGTCGATCACCTTCTCGCGCTCGGCGTTCTTGCCGAGGCTGGAGATGACGAGGTCGACCTTCTTGGTCTGCAAATAGGGGATCCGGTTCGCGCTCGTCACCGGCACGATCTCGACCTTCACGCCCAAGGCCTTGCCGATGTAGTTGGCCATGTCGATGTCGTAGCCCTGGGGCTTCAGGTCGAGCCCGGCCGAGCCGAACGGGGCGAAGTCCTGCGGCACCGCGATCTTGATGACCTTCGCCTTCTCGATGTCCGCCAGAGCATCCGCGGCGGCGGGGGCGAGGGTTGCAAGGAAGGCGCCGGCAAGCGAGGCGGCGGCGACGGCGCCGAGGCGCAAGGCATTGAACTTGCTCATGGAAGGTTTTCCTTATGGTGCCCGGTTCTGGAAGGGCGGTCTCGGACAAGCAGCAAATGGGATGCCAGATGCCCGGCCGTTGGGCTGAGAGTTGCGCGGATTCAGGAATACGTCCAATATATCGTTAAACTAGATTTATCTGGAATACATATGGATCTGCGGCAGCTCCGCTATTTCACCGCCGTGGCCGAGGAACTGTCCTTCACCCGCGCGGCGGAGCGGCTCCACATCTCCCAGCCGCCGCTCTCCCAGCAGATCGCGCAGCTGGAGGCGGAGCTCGACACCAGGCTCTTCACCCGCACCAGCCGCCGGGTGGAGCTGACCGCGGCGGGCCTTGAGCTGCAGGTGCAGGCGCGGGCTCTCATCGACCAGGCGGAGCGGGCGCGCCAGCAGGTCAGGGCCATCGGCGCCGGACGCTCGGGCAAGATCGAGATCGGCGCCACCGGCACCATCCTGCGCGGCGGCCTCGCGCAGTGGCTCGCCGCCTACCGCCGCCATGCGCCGGATGTGCGCACCGTGATCTACGAGCAGGCGCCTGCGCTCCAGGTGCAGGGCGTTCTGGAACACCGCACCGACATCAGCTTCAACCGCTCGGTCGCCCACCACGCGGAATTGGCCAGCACGCTCGCCTGGCACGAGGGCATCTCGGTGATCCTGCCGCGTGACCACCGCCTCGCGCGTCGCCGGGAGGTGGCGCTGGCCGACCTTTCCGAGGACGAGCACGTGATGCTGCACCCCGATTCATCGGAGTTCGCGCGCTATCTCGGCCAGAGCTGCGTCGAGGCGGGCTTCCTGCCGAAGGTCTCGCAGCAGGTGGTGGACAGCCAGTCGATCCCGAGCCTGATCGCCTCCGGCTTCGGGGTCTCGCTGGTGCCGGCCTCCACCGAGGCCTTCACCAGCGCCGACGTGGTGTTCCGGCCGGTGGCGCCGAAGCTTGTGGCGGACGTCTACATGATCTACCGCCGCCACGAGCCCTCGCCCGCCGTGCATGAATTCCTGCGCTGGCGCCGAGATATGGCGGCGGCGGAGGGGCGCGCAGGCTGAAGCCGCCTCAGGCAGGAAGGGCCGCGACCTCCTCGGCGATCGCCAGCGCGCTGGTCAGCCCCGGCGATTCGATGCCGAACAGGTTGATGAGCCCAGCCACGCCATGCGCCCGCGGCCCCTGGATCAGGAAGTCCGGAGCCTTGCCGGCGATGCCGGGGATCTTCGGCCGGATGCCGGCATAGCCGGGGATGAGGTCCTCGGCCTCCACTTGCGGCCAGTAGCGGCGGATCGAGGACAGCATGGAGCCGCGGCGCGCGGGGTCCACCTCGTAGCGTCGCGCGCTCACCCATTCCACGTCGGGGCCGAAGCGGCCCTGGCCGGCGAGGTCCAGCGTCAGGTGCGTGCCGAGCCCGCCCGGCTCGGGCACCGGGTAGATGAGGTGGCGGAACGGCACCTTCCGGGTGCAGGTGAAATAGTTGCCCTTGGCCAGGGTCTGCTCGGGCACGAGATCCCCTGGCATGCCGTGGATGGCGCCTGCGACCGAGGGGGCGTCGAGGCCGGCGGCATTCACCAGCAGGCGGCAGTCGAGCGTCATCGGCTCGGGACCGCCGGTGCGCACGCGCAGGCCGCCGGCCACCTCCTCCGCCGCCACGAACGGCGCGGACAGGGCCAGCATGCCGCCGGCCGCTTCCAAGTCGCCCTGCAGCGCCAGCATGTAGCCGTGGCTGTCGACGATGCCGGTGGAGGGGGAGAGCAGCGCCGCATGCACCGAGAGCGCCGGCTCCAGCGCCCGCGCCTCCGCGCCGTCCAGGAGGCGCAGGTCGTCGACGCCGCAGGCAGCGGCGTTGGCCGCCAGCTTCTCCAGGTAGGCGACCTCGCCGGCGCTGGCGGCGACGATCAGCTTGCCGAGCCGGGCGTGGGCGACGCCGTGGCTGGCGCAGAAGGCGTAGAGCGCGTCGCGGCCCCTCACGCACAGCTTCGCCTTCAGGCTGTCCGGCTCGTAATAGATGCCGGCGTGGATCACCTCGGAGTTGCGCGACGAGATGCCGGTGCCGATGGCGTCCGCCGCCTCGATCACCACCACCTCGCGCCCCGAAAGGGCGAGCGCCCGCGCCACCGCGAGCCCCACCACGCCCGCGCCCACCACCAAGCAATCGACCTGATCCATCGCGCTCACATGCCCGCATTCGCCGGCGCGCCTGCGCCGGGCGCGGCAACCTACATGCGATCGGGGCGGTCGCGAAGCCGGGCGAAGCCGCTCCTCAGGCGCCGCCGCCATAGAGGCGGGTCGGCGCCGGAAAGCCGCAGCTGGTGCCGTCGGTCACGCGCACCTCGTCTTCCCAGGGCAGGCGGTATTTTCCGGCCACCATGTCCCGCATGAAGGTGTAGGGGCAGTCCTGCGCGCCGCCCTTCACGGCCACGTAGCCGCGGTGGCCGAGCTGGTAGATGTTGTTCTCCACCCCCCATATGCGCCGCGCCTCGCGCACCAGGTCCGGGCGCACCTCGGCGGTGATGATCTCGTCCGCCCGCCCGGTCTCGCCGTGGGCGAGGATGGTGCCGTCGAAGTCCACGATCATGCCCTCGCCCATGGAATCGAACGAGCCGTCCGAGCCGCACATGCACACGTTCGCCGTCACCATCAGGTTCTGGAACGCGTTCGCCTGGTTGGTGAAGCGCCAGGAGGCGCGGATCGGCGCCGTGTAGCCGGCGGTGCGGATCATGATCTCGGCGCCCTTGTAGGCGCACTCGCGGGCCATCTCCGGGAACATGCCGTCATGGCAGATGATGAGCGCGATCTTCGCGCCCTTCGGCCCCTCGATGACCGGGATGCCGAAATTGCCCGGCTCCCACGGCTCCACCGGCACCCAGGGGTGGAGCTTCCTGTAGTTGAGGCGAATCTCGCCCTGGTCGTCGATGATGAGGCCGGTGTTGTAGGGCATGCCGCCGGGGTTCAGCTCCATGATGGAGAAGCAGCCCCAGATCCTGTTGTCGATGCAGGCCTGCTTGAAGGCGGCCACCTCCGGCCCGTCCACCCGGCACATGATGTCCGGGTTGATGTCCATGGACAGGCCATGCAGCGAATATTCGGGAAATACCACGAGGTCCATGGTGCCGAGGTTGCGGCGCGCCTTGCCCACCATGGCGACGATCTTCTCGGTCTGGGCCTTCAGATCGGCCGGGGTGACAACGTTCGGCAACTGCAGCTGCACCATGCCGAGGACCACGCCCTGGTCTGATTTGTTCAACCCGCCGAGTCCGTTCATGGCGCTCTCCATAGTCCAGCTGCCGCTCCGGGCCGCGTTTTGCCCGCGCGGATCGCAAATAAAATGCGCAAAATCTCAAGTGTCAGACAGATTAAAATGTAATCTTCTGCACGCCCATGATCGATGCGCTGCGATTTGAATGCGCGATAAGCAGAACTTATTTAGGCTGATATTCCGACGATGCAGGCCGCATCATCCCCTTTGGCATGGGGGTTGCAAAACGGGTCGCATTCCGTGGCCAGCCGAGGGGAGCCAGACCATGACCGAGGACCATCGACCGCGCCGCCTTCGACCCGATTGCGCCTGCGGCTGCCGTGGCGCCATGGGCCAGCATCGCGACACGCTCGGCCCGGCCATGGGCGCGGATGCCTACGAGGGCACCGAGAACTACGTCGACCGGGTGGTGGAGACGGCGGTGCTCAACGCCATGATCCCCAACCCCATGCAGCGCCGCGCCTTCCTCCAGTCGGTGGGGGCGGCGACCGCGCTTGCCGCCATCGCCCAGCTGTTCCCGCTCGGCACCGCCAAGGCGATCGCCCAGGAAACAGCCAAGCCCGAGAAGACCAAGCTCAATATCGGCTACGTGCCGATCACCTGCACCGTGCCGCTGCTGCTGGCCCACGCCATGGGCGAATACGGCAAGGAGGGGCTGGAGAGCGTGACGCTGGCACGCACGCCCGGCTGGGCGATCGTGCGCGACAAGCTGGCGGCGACCGAGTTCGACGCCACCCACCTGGTGCTCGCCATGCCGCTCACCATGACCATGGGCGTCGGCGGCCCGGCCATGCGCACCTACGTCTCCTCGGTGCAGAACGTGAACGGCAACGCCATCACGCTGCACGTGAAGCACAAGGACCGGCGCGACCCGAACGACTGGAAGGGCTTCAAGTTCGGCATCCCGCACCAGCATTCCATGCATGCCATGCTGCTGCGCTACTATCTCGCCGAGCACGGCCTCGACCCGGACAAGGACGTGGAGCTGCGCGTGTTCCCGCCGCCGGATTCGGTGGCGAACATGGCGGCCGGCAATCTCGACGGCATGCTGTTCGCCGAGCCCTGGGGCCAGCGGGCGGTGTTCGAGGGCGTCGGCTTCCTGCACATGCTGACGCGCGACATCTTCATGGATCATCCGTGCTGCGTGGTCTCGGTCACCGACAAGTTCGTGACCGAGGCGCCCAACAGCTACGGTGCCATGTTCCGGGCGGTCGTTCGCGCGACGGAGTTCGCCGACAAGCAGGAGAACCGCAAGAAGGTGGCGGAGCTGCTCGCGCCCGCCGCCTATCTCAACCAGCCGCAGACGGTGCTGGAGCAGGTGCTGGTGGGCCGCTACGCCGACGGCCTAGGCCAGGTGGTGAGCGAGCCGAACCGCATCGGCTTCAAGCCCTTCCCCTACACCTCAACCGCGGTCTGGCTGCTCACCCAGCTGCGGCGCTGGGACATGGTGCCGAAGGACGTGGACTACCAGGCGGTCGCCCAGCAGGTGTTCCTCGCCACCGATGCCACCAAGCGCATGAAGGAGATGGGCCTCGCCGCACCGGCGTCGGCGTCGATCAAGCACACGATCCTCGGCAAGGTGTTCGATCCGTCGCAGCCCCAGGCCTATGTGGACAGCTTCGCGATCCGGCGCGCGTGAGGGAGGCGAGAATGACCCGCGGCTATCACGACATCGGCGGCGCGAGCGCCGGCGACATTCCCATCGTCGAATTGCCCTGGCTGCAGTGGGAGAAGCAGGTGGAGGCGATCCGCAACGTCCTCGGCGACGGCACCCGCCGCATGATGTCGCTGGACGAGCTCAGGCGCGGCTTCGAATCCTTCGGCGAGGAGAAGTACCGGGCCTATTCCTTCTACCGGCGCCGCCTCGAGGCCATGCTCGACATCCTGGTTGAGAAGGGGGTCTTCACGCGCGAGGAATACGAGGACGCGGTGGCGAAGGCGCGGGCGCAGTGGGAGCCGGCGCCCGAATGCGCCCCATGAAGCCGCGCTTCGACGCCGGCGACAAGGTGCGGGTGCTCGACCTCGGCAAGCCGGGCCACGTGCGCACCCCCTTCTATGTGCGCCACCATGTGGGCACGGTGCTGCACCGCGCCGGCATGTTCCTGAACCCCGAAGATCTCGCGATAGGCCGCGTGTGCGGTCCCGTGGTGCCGCTCTACCGGGTGGGCTTCGCGATGACCGAGCTGTGGCCCGACTATGACGGCGCCGCCGACGACATGGTCGCGATCGAGATCTACGACCACTGGCTGACCGCCGCCGAGCCGGCGCCGGCCCCCTGACCTGAAGGGAGAGAGGCATCATGACCCACGACGGTCACGGGCACGACCACGACCATGACCATGGGCACGACCACGGCCACGAGCCCCACGAGCCGCTGGTGGTGGAGGACGAGGCCGGCAACATCGAGGGGCAGATCAGGGTCGCGGCGCTCCAGGCGCTGCTGGTGGAGCGCAACCTTGTGGCGCCCCAGGAGATCAGGCGCGAGATCGAGCGCATCGAGGCGCCCGGCGTGCACCTCGGCGCGAAGATCGTCGCCCGCGCCTGGACCGACGCCGCCTATAGGGCGCGTCTGCTCGACAACGGCAAATCCGCCGCCGCGGAACTGGGCATCGGTGTGGGGGAGGCGCAGCTCATCGTGGTGGAGAATGACGGCGACACCCATAACCTCGTCTGCTGCACCCTGTGCTCGTGCTATCCGCGTTCGATCCTGGGGCAGCCGCCGGCCTGGTACATCAGCAAGGCCTACCGGGCGCGGGTGGTGCGCGAGCCGCGGGCGGTGCTGAAGGAGTTCGGGCTGGAGCTGCCGTCCGCCATCCGGGTGGTGGTGCACGA
This sequence comes from Xanthobacter pseudotagetidis, assembly GCF_043194795.2. Lineage (NCBI taxonomy): Bacteria > Pseudomonadati > Pseudomonadota > Alphaproteobacteria > Hyphomicrobiales > Xanthobacteraceae > Xanthobacter > Xanthobacter pseudotagetidis. The sequence goes on from NZ_CM195534.1 coordinate 2,210,504, forward strand.
TTCCAACGCCGACATGCGCTATCTGGTCCTGCCGCAGCGCCCAGCCGGTACCGAGGGGCTGAAGGAAGAGGCCCTGGCCGCGCTGGTGACGCGCGATTGCATGATCGGTGTCGCAGTGTTGTCGCCGTCCTGAGTCGGCGGGCGCCGCCGCGCCCTCAGGCGCGGGCGGGGCGGGCGTGGGCGGGAGCGTAGCGCATCAGCTCCTTGGCCATGGAGATGTCTTCCGCCACCTCCAGGAAGGCGCGGACGGCCGGCGGCTGGGGCTCGCGCTCCAGCACCATGATGCCGATGGAGTTGGTGATGGAGGGCTCCACCAGGCGGATGGCGCGGGTCTCGCTCCATTCGCCCACCATCAGGAAGAAGGTGTTGGGCACCACAGCGAACCAGTGCCCCGGCCGCACGTGGGAGCACAAAGCGAGCGCGCAATTGGTCTCGATCACCGTGCGCGGCGAGGCGCCGACGCTGGCGAAAACCCGGTCGAGGATGCGCCGGTTTTGCATGTCCGGCGTCAGCATGCACAAAGGCAGGCGTCCCGCCTCGGTCCAGGTCACGGTTTCCTGCTCGGCGACCGGATGGTCCGCGGGGGCGATGAGATAGTAGGATTCATCATAGAGGAAGTAGGGCCGCAGCCCGGTCGAAGCGCCGTGGTCGAGATAGTTGATGCCGATGTCCACGTCGAAATTCTCGAGCCCGGCCTTGAGCGCCGAGAAATTGAGCGAGGAAACCGACACGCTGACATCCGGAAACAGCTGGTTGAAGGCGGTGGTGATGATCGAGATGCCGGGCATGGCGACCGGGATGACGCCGAGCCGTATGTGCCCGGAGAGCGAGCTCCCGGCGCTGAGCAGCTCCTGGTTCAAGTGGGCGAAGCCGTCCAGGGTGCGGCGGGCGAAGTCCAGCACCAGCGCGCCCTGGGGCGTGAAGCCCTCGAATCCCTGATTGTGCCGGTCGACGATCGGGACCTGGAAGGCGTGCTCCAGCTGTCTCAGTGCTTGCGACAGGGCCGGCTGGCTGATCTGGCACTCCGCCGCCGCCCGGCCGAAATGCCGGTGCCGCGCCAGCGCCACCAGATAGCGCAGCTGCTTCAGATAAAGGCTCACGATGCCTCCGCCGCGGTTTGAGTGGCCCGACCGTGGCAGATGCAGGCAAGCTCCGCGCCAGCCGCCGCGCCGGCGCCGAGGGCGAGCGCCGACCGGCTCAGCGGGCCGCCGCCCGCGGCTCGGCGCGGGCCTTCTCGCCGGTGAGCTTGGCGCGCCATTCCCCGCTTTCGACCATGGCGGCGATCACGTCCGCCATCACCTCGGCCACCGCCTCGGCGCCGCGCGGGTTCATGGTGCGCTGGGAGACCACCACCGAGAGCCGCCAGGAGGGCGTCGGCTCGACGATGGGGATCGCCACCATCTCGCCCCGCGCCATCTCGTCGAGGAAGGCGAAGTGCGGCATGACGCCGAGCGCGCGGCCGGACTGCACCAGGCGGGAGATGGTGGGCAGGCTGTCGCAGGCCATGGCGGCGGGCACCACGTCGTGCCGGGCGGCGAACTGCTCGATCACGGTGCGCATCACGTTCGGGGCGCCCGGCAGCACCACCGGCAGGTCGAACATCTCGCGGAACGTCACCGCCTCGGCCTTGGCGAGCGGATGATGGGGCGGGACGAACAGCATCAAGTCCTCCACCATCATCTCGGTCCAGGCCACGTGCTCGAACGCCTTGTGGTCGTAGAGCAGGGCGACATCGAGCCGGCCGTGCTGGAGGAAGTCGTCGAGATAGCCGGTCATCGCCTCCACCACGTGCAGCGTGATGTTGGGCTGCCGCTCGGCGAGCGCCGAGATGAGCGGCAGGCCGAGCCCGCGACAGGCCGAGGTGGGCAGGCCGACCGAGACCTTGCCCGAGGGATTGCGGGACCGGGACCTGACCACGTCCTTGGCCCGGTCCACCTCCTGGAGGATGCGGCGGGCGTGGTCGTAAAGCTGCTGGCCGAGCTCGGTCGGGGTGACGCCGCGGGCATGGCGCAGCAGCAGGTCGACGCCGAGCTCCTCCTCCAGATTCTTCATCTGCTGGCTGAGCGAGGGCTGGGCAATCCGGAGGATTTCGGCTGCCCGAGAAAAATTCCCGCTTTCCGCGATCTGGACGAAGTATTTGAGCTGCCGGATTTCCATGACCAGTCCTTCCGGCGAGGAACGTTCGCCGGATCAGGAGCGATTGTCAAACTGCATGATAAATCGCCATATGCACAAGCTATGGGCATTCAAAATGTGAAAAATTAGTATTATCAATATGTTATTAATGTCATCACCGCATCGGTATTGCCTATTGTTATATGACATAGGATATTCCGATATCTTTGATTGGAAATTAATCTTTGCCGATTGCCCGAGCCTCAATCTAGCTTTTCCCTGCTCGTGATTTTTGGGCGTCATCGACCCCGCTCATCCTGTAGACGACAGGAGAAAACAACATGCTTCCAGAGACTTCGTTGCGCGGCCGGCTCCTGGCCGCGACGGTGGTGCTCGGCCTTTCGGCCACCGGCGCCTTCGCCCAGCAGGAGCCCTGCATCGGCAATTCCGTGGCCGTCACCGGCCCGGCCGCGTTCTCGGGCCTGGCGATCAAGCTCGGCGCCGAGATCGCCATCGACGAGATCAACGCCGCCGGCGGCGTTTTGGGCAAGAAGCTCAAGCTGATCCAGTACGACGACGCCGGCGCCCCGCCGCGCGGCGTCGACAACACGCGCCGCATCGCGCTCGCCGACAAGTGCATCGCCGTGCTCGGCGGCTTCCACTCCACCGTGGCGCTCGCCCAGGTGGACCCGATCCATGAGATCGGCATTCCCTACATGGGCGTGTGGGCGGCCAACACCAAGGCGATCGAGAACGGGCGCGACCCGAACTTCATGTTCCGCATCTCCGCCAAGGACAAGTGGGTGGCCCGCTTCCTGGTGGACGAGGCGCTCAAGGTCTCGAAGAACGGCAAGATCGCCTTCTTCTACGAGAACACCGGCTGGGGCAACGGCGCCCTGCCCGACGTGAAGTCCGCGCTCGCCGCCAAGGGCAAGGAACTGGTGGCCGCCGAGACCTTCAACTGGAACGACCAGGACATGACGCCCCAGGTCATCCGTGCCCGCGACGCGGGGGCGGACGTGGCGATCTTCTGGGCCATCGACCGCGAGGGCAACCAGATCCTGCGCTCGATGGACAAGGCGGGCTGGAAGCCCACCATCATCGGCGCCTGGGGCATCTCCGGCAATCTCGGCGAACTCGCCGGGCCGCTCGCCAACGGCGTGCGGGTGATGCAGACCTACTCGTTCCAGACCGAGCAGAGCGCGACCGGCAAGAAGGTGCTTGCCGCCATCGAGGCGAAGACCGGCATCAAGGATCCGAGGGACATCAAGGCCGCCTCCGGCATCGCCGACGCCTATGACGCGGTGTACCTCCTGGCCGACGCCATCAAGATCGCCGGCGCCTACGACTGGAAGAAGGTGCAGGCGGCGCTCTACCAGGTCAGCCGCGACGGCCTTGTCGCCCCCTACAAGCCGGCCTTCGACAAGAAGGACCCGGAGCGCCAGGACGCCCTGCTGCCGCAATACTACCTGCTGACCGTCTGGCACGAGGGCAAGCTGATCCCCTTCAAGGGCTCGCCCTACGACAAGTGAGCGCCACGGGGGCGGGCCCGGTGCCCGTTCCCCTCGCATCCTCGACGTTCAAGCCGTTTTGACGTTCAAGCCGTCAGCCCTGCGTCCGCGCCGGGCCCACCCCTGACCAGACGGGCCATCCGCCATGAGCACGGTGGTGCAATATATCCTTTCCGGCCTCGCCATCGGCGGCATCTATGCCCTGGTGGCGCTCGGCTTCCACATCATGTGGTCGTCCGCCAAGGCGGTGAACTTCGCCCATGGCGATACCCTGATGATCGGCGGCCTGCTCGCCGTCTACTTCCTTGCCGCCGGCCTGCCGCTGGCGCTCGCCTGCCTCCTCGCCATCCTTGTCGGCGGCCTGTTCGGGGTGGTGCTGGAGCGCGTCGCGGTGCGGCCCTTCCTCGGCCAGCACGGCTCGGTGGGCTGGATGCTCACCACCATCGCCATCGGCATCATGGTGGAGAGCGTCGCCACCATCCAGACCCAGGGCTACGCGCTGCCGCTGCCCTCGCCCGGCATCGCCTCCTCGATCCAGATCCTCGGCGCCGGCGTCTATCCGCAGGAGCTGGTGATCCCGGTGGTGGCGGTCATCGCCATGATCGGGCTGCGCCTCATGCAGCACCACACCCTGATCGGCCGCGCCATGCGCGCCGTGGCCCATAACGGCAGCGCCGCCGCGCTCATGGGCATCAACGTCTACCGGGTCGTGGCCTTCTCCTTCGCCCTCGCGGGCCTGCTCGGGGCCGCCGCCGGCGTGCTGGTCGCCCCCGTGGTCCAGGCCTCCTCCACCATGGGCGTGCTGCCGGGGCTGAAGGGCTTCGCGGTGGCCATCATCGGCGGCATCACCTCGGCGCCGGGCGTGGTGCTCACCGGGCTCGCCTACGGCGTGATGGAGAAGTTCGTGGAGGGCTACATCTCCACCGCCGCGCGCGAGATCGTCGGCTTCTCGGTGATGATCCTGACCCTGCTCGTGTTCCCGCAGGGCCTGTTCGGCAAGCGCGAGGTGATGAAGGTATGAGACACCTCACCACCCTCGGCTTCCTGGCGCTGGCGGCGATCCTGATCGCCGTGCCGCTCGCCTCGAACAACGAGTACGAGCTGCGCCTGTTCATGCTGTTCCTCATCTACGGCATCATCGCCGTGGGGCTGAACGTGCTGGTGGGCCTCACCGGCCTCGTCTCGCTCGGCCAGGCCGGCGTGTTCGCGCTGGGCTCCTATACCGGGGCGATCCTCGCCACCCGGCTCGGCTTCGACATGGTGTCGTCGGCATTGGTCGCGGCGCTGGTCGCCGGCTTCTTCGGCGTGCTGCTCGCCTATCCCACGGTGCGGGTGCGCGGGGTCTATCTGGCGGTGGTGACCATCGCCTTCGGCCTCATCGTCGAGAACGTCGCCATCGAGTGGCAGTCCATGACCGGGGGCACCACCGGCATCACCTCCATTCCCGCGCCGAACGTGTTCGGCGTGCGCCTCTCGGGCTACGCTTATTACGGCCTGCTGGCGGTGGTGCTGTTCCTCGCCGCCGCCGCCGCGCACAATCTCAAGGTCTCCCGCTACGGGCGCGCCATGCTGGCGGTGTCGCAGAGCGAGACCGCGGCCCGCGCGCTGGGCGTGGACGCGACCGGCATGCGCACCCTCGCCTTCGTCGCCGCCGCGGTGACGGCGGGGCTCGCGGGCACCTTCTACGCCTTCCTGAACTCCTACATCTCGCCCGACATCTTCACCTTCTCCGACAGCGTGCGCTTCCTGTTGATGGTGATCCTCGGCGGCGCGGCCTCCACCTTCGGGCCGATCCTCGGCGCCTATATCCTCACCTACCTGCCGGAATACCTGCAGCAGTTCGCGGTGTGGCAGAAGTTCGCCTACGGCGCGCTGCTGCTGACGGTGATGTTCGTGATGCCGCGCGGCATCATGGGCTCGCTCGCCTTCGCCCTGAAGAAGCTCAGACCCGTCCCGCGCGCCGTGAGCGCGAAGGAGGGCATCCCGGCCGAGGAGACGCTACGGCTCGATCCCCACGCCCAGCGCTCGGAGCTGGTGGCGCGTGAGCTGACCGTGCGGTTCGGCGGCCTCACCGCGCTCAACAAGGCCTCGCTGCGCGTGAAGCCGGGCGAGGTGCATGCCCTGATCGGGCCGAACGGCGCCGGCAAGTCCACCTTCGTCAACACCATCTCCGGCTTCTACCGGCCCACCGAGGGCGCGTTCGAGATCGACGGCGTCCAGCTCGCCGGCAAGACCTCCCACGAGATCGCCCGCCTCGGCCTGTCGCGCACGTTCCAGAACACCGAGCTGTTCGGCGAGCTGACGGTGCTCCAGAACGTGATGGTCGGCTACCAGCAGCGCCTCGGCTACGGCCTTGCCGCCGCGCTGCTGCGCACGCCGGCCATGCGGCGGCAGGAGGAGGAGTGCCGCCGCGCCGCCATCGGGCTCCTCGCCTTCGTCGACCTTCAGGACTACGCCAACGAGGAGGCGCGGTTCCTGCCCTTCGGCCTCCAGCGGCGGCTGGAGATCGCCCGCGCGCTGGCGGCCAAGCCGCGCCTGCTGCTGCTGGACGAGCCGGCCGCCGGCCTCACCACCCAGGAGATCGACGCGCTCGAGGAGATGATCCGCCGCATCGCCGCGCTCGGTGTCTCGGTGCTGCTCATCGAGCACCATGTGGAGCTCATCATGGCGGTGGCCGACACCGTCACCGTGCTCGACTACGGGCAGATCATCGCTTCCGACACGCCGGCCGTGGTGCAGGACGACCCGCGCGTGATCGAGGCCTATTTCGGCACCTCGCTGGAGCACGCCGCCGCCGCGGAGGCCACCCCATGAGCGCCACCGACATGAGCGCCACCGATACCCAGCCCGCCGCCGGCGAGGCCGAGATCCTGCTCGACATCAGGTCCATGGAGCTGCGCTACGGCGCGGCGGTGGCGGTGCGCGACGTCTCGCTCACGGTGCGGCGCGGTGAGCTGGTGGCGGTCATCGGCAACAACGGCGCCGGCAAATCCTCCACCATGAAGGGCGCGACCGGGCTCGTGACGCCCTCGGGAGGCCAGGTGCTGTTCCGCGGCGAGGATACCACCCGCCTGCCGGCCTATGCCAAGGTGGCGCGCGGCCTCGTCATGGTGCCGGAAGGGCGCATGATCTTCCCGGACCAGAGCGTGGAGGACAATCTCACCCTCGGCGCCTACGTCCATGGCGGCCTCAAGGGCGCGCGGGCGCGGCAGACCCTGGAGAAGGTGCTGGAGCTGTTCCCGCGTCTCAAGGAGCGCCTCGCCCAGCAGGCCGGCTCCATGTCCGGCGGCGAGCAGCAGATGCTCGCCATCGCCCGCGGCCTGATGGCGGAGCCCGAGCTGCTCGTCATCGACGAGCTCTCGCTGGGTCTCGCGCCCAAGATCGTCGACCAGCTCATGCGGGTGCTTTCGGACCTGAACAAGGCCGGCCTCACCATCCTCCTGGTGGAGCAGCTCGCCTCCTACGCGCTCGCCATCGCCGACCATGCCTACGTGATCGCCAACGGGCGCGTGGCGCGGCAGGGGCCGAGCGCCGCGCTCGCGCGCGATCCGGAGGTGATGGAGGCCTTCCTCGGCAAGAAGAAGCCCGCCGCCTGAGCCGATCTTTCTCTGTGCAAGACCAGACACGTCAAGGAGACGTCATGTCCAAAGTCATCGATCTCAGCCTTCTCATCGAAGACAACATGCCCGCCCACAAGCTGTTCCAGCGGCCGGTCATCACCACCCATCTGAGCCATGAGAGCTCGAAGGCGTTCGGCCTCGGCGTCGAGGGCGACGCCATGACCTTCCAGACCAACTTCATCGCCATGCTGGACCATGTCGGCACCCACGTGGACGCGTTCCGCCACGTGAAGCCGGACGGCGCGCCCATCGACGAGATGCCGCTCGACATGTTCATGGGCAAGGCCGTGTGCTTCGACCTGCGCCACATCCCGGACCTCGGCGATATCACCGCCGAGGACATGGACAAGGCCGAGGCCGCCGCCGGCGTGAAGGTGGACGGGCACATCGTGCTCCTGTGCACCGGCTTCCACGCGCGCAACTATCCCACCCTCGATTCGGTGTGGAAGAATCCGCTGCTCACGGTCGAGGCCACCAAGTGGCTCTACGAGCGCGGCTCGAAGATGCACGGGGTTGAAGGCCCCTCCACCGACAAGCCCACCGACAACATCTTCGCCCAGCACCGCCTGTGCCGCGAGCTCGGCATGAGCCACTGGGAGTGGCTGGTGAACCTGGAGGCGCTGATCGGCAAGGGTGAGTTCCAGTTCTTCGGCGCGCCGCTGAAGTTCAAGGGCGGCTCGGGCTCGCCGGTGCGCGCCTTCGCGATCCTGAACTGATCCGGATACGTCTCAAGCCCTGACCGAGACGTATGGGGGGCGCCGGATGGTCTCTGCCGATCGTCCGGCGCCGGTCCCGAAAGCCAAGCGGGGAAGCCATGTCCGCCGAATTCGACACCATGAGCGCCGTCGCCCTGCGCGCCCTCGTGGCGCGGCGCGAGGTCTCGCCGGTGGAGCTGACGCGCCGCGCGCTCGACCGGGCGATCGCGACGCAGGAGACGCTGAACGCCTTCTTCGTGATCCTGGAGGAGGAGGCCATGGCCGCCGCCCGCGTCGCCGAGGACGCGGTGATGGCGGGCGCCCCGCTCGGGGTGCTGCACGGCTTGCCGTTCTCCGCCAAGGACCTGATGGCCGTGAAGGGGGTGCGCTACGCGTCCGGCTCGCGCGCCATGGCCGGCAACGTCGCCGAGGTGGACGCTCCCGCGGTGGAGCGGGCGAAGGCCGCCGGTGCCATCCTCGTCGGCAAGACCACCACCAGCGAGTTCGGCTGCAAGCCCATCGGCGACAGCCCGCTCACAGGCATCACCCGCAATCCCTGGAACCTCGCCATGACGCCGGGCGGCTCCAGCGCCGGCGCGGCGGCCTCGGTCGCCGCCGGCATCACGCCGTTCGCGCTGGGCACGGATGGCGGCGGATCGATCCGGATTCCCTGCGCGCTGTCGGGGCTTTCGGGGTTGAAGGGCCAGTTCGGCCGGGTGCCGGTCTGGCCCACTTCGGCGACGCCGACGCTGGCCCACGTGGGCCCCATCGCCCGCTCCATGGAGGATGCGGCGCTGCTGTTCTCGGCGGTCGCCGGCCACGACCGGCGCGACCCGTTCGGCGTCGCCGGTCCGGTGCCCGACATGATGGGCGCGGCCCGCGCCTCGATGGCCGGCATGCGCGTCGCCTACAGCCCCACCTTCGGCTATGCCCGCCCCGAGCCCGAGGTGGTGGAGGCCTGCGACCGGGCGGCCCTGGCGTTCGAGGCGCTGGGCTGCCAGGTGGAGCGGGTGGAGGCTGTCTTCGACACCGATCCCGCCGATCTTTGGACCGCCGAATTCTATGCCGGGGTCGGCACCCGGCTGCGCAACGTGTTGGAAAACCAGCGCGAGCTTCTCGATCCGGCGGTGGCCGACATCCTCATGCCGGCGCTGTCCCAGGAGATGCGGAGCTACTATGCCAGCGTGTTCGAGCGCTACGCCTTGCGCGAGAGGATGCGTCTGTTCTTCGAGACCTACGACCTGCTGATCTCGCCGGTCGTGCCGGTCAGCGCGCTGGAGGCCGGACGCAACCTGCCGGCGGGCCTGGAGGACCGGAACCTCGTCTCGTGGGTGTTCTACACCTATCCCTTCAACCTCACCGGCCAGCCGGCGGGCGCGGTGTGCGCGGGCGTCTCCAGCGCCGGCATGCCCATCGGCCTGCAGATCGTCGGGCGCGCCTGCTGCGAGGACGACGTGGTGCGCGCCGCCTGTGCCTTCGAGCGCACCATGCCGCCCGGCTACAATCGCCCGCCGGCCCTGGGAGCGTGAACCGGTCGCCTCGCGCCGGCCTGAGCTGCGCCTGCCCTTCACGTCGCTGAAGGAGGCCGGGGCGTCCCGCCGGAGCGCGGCCTACACCGCGCCCATATAGCTGAGGGCGAACGCCGCCATCACCAGGACGATGCCGGCGACCAGAACCGTGAGCACGCGTCCCGAGCCGATGCCCTGGCGCGCCTTGGCGGCGGGCTCTACCGGCTCGCCGGCCGGCCCGCGCGCGTCGGGGGCGTGAAAGTCGCGCTCGTCGCGGATTTCCTGCGGCTCCCGCATGGTGTTCTCCTTCGTGGCTGTGGTGTCGAAGGGGAAACGCCCCAGGGCGGCGCAGGGTTTCAGGCCGCGAGGCGCCGCCGCGCCGGGCGCGGCGCATCCGAGAGGGCAGCGACGAGGTCTTCGAGGCTCTTCAGGTCGTGCACCGGGCGGAACTCATCCACCTGCGGCAGCATGGCGGCGATGCCGCGGGCGCGCGGCTCGAAGCCGTCATAGCTCAAGAGCGGGTTGAGCCAGACGAGGCGCCGGCACGAGCGCCTGAGGCGCGCCATCTCGGCGGCGAGCGTGTCGTCCACGTCCCGCTCCAGCCCGTCCGTGAACAGCAGCACCACCGGGTTCTGCGCCATCACGCGGCGCGACCAGTCCTTGTTGAACGCCCGGAGCGAGGTGGCGATGCGGGTGCCGCCGGACCAGTCCCGCGCCGCCTCAGCCACGGCGGCGAGGGCGGCGTCCGGGTCGCGCCGGGCGAGCGCGCGGGTGACGTTGGTGAGGCGGGTGCCGAACAGGAAGGTCGATACCCTCCGCCTCGCCCCGAGCGCATGGAGGAAATGCAGGATCGGGCGCGAATAGTCGGCCATGGAGCCGGAGATGTCGACCAGCGCCACCACCGGCGGCGGCTTCTCGGCCGGGCCGCGGCGCTTCAGCGGCACGAGGTCGCCGCCGGAGGCGAGGCCGGCGCGCAGCGAGGCGCGCAGGTCGATGCGCCGCCCGCGCGGGTCGGCGGCGAGGCGGCGGGTGCGGGCGCGGTCGTCGGGCATCCTGAGCGCGGCGATGCGCCGGCGCGCCTCGGCGAGCTCGGTGGCCGACATCTGCGCGAAATCCTTGGTGCGCAGCACGTCGTCGCTGGAGGCGAGGAGGCGCGCCTCCGCCTCCAGGCGCGGCGGCTCTTCGCGCCGCTTCTCCGCGCCGACGCCGGAGAACAGCGCCTCCTCGACCCGCCGCATCACGCTCTCGCGCTTCTCCTCGCGGGCCGGCAGGGCGGCGGGGGAGAGCATGGCGATCAGCCGCTCCTGGTGGCCGCGCTTCTTCCAGAACAGGCGGAACGCCTGGTCGAACACAATGCTGTCCTCGTGGCGCGAGACGAGGACGGCGTGGAGGGTCCAGTAGACGTCGTCCCGGGTGCCGATGCCGGCCGCCTCCACCGCCTTCACCGCATCGACGATGCGCCCCGGCCCGACGCTCATGCCGGCAGCCCGCAGCGCACGGCCGAAGAAGGCGATGTTGTCGGCGAGGCGACCGCTCATGGGCCGGTCTCCGCGGCGGCTCCCATTCCCCTGGAGCGCGCTCCCCGTAAGGGGAAGGGAGCATCCGGGGGGCCCCTCACAGCGCCTCGGCCCGCGTGCGCGCCTCGGCGACGAGGCGCTCGATAACCGGCGCGGAGGTCCGGGCGATGTCGTCCTGGTACTTGAGCAGCACGCCGAGCGTGTCGCCCACCGTGCCGGGATCGAGCGCCACCGCGTCCAGCTCCACCAGCGCCGAGGCCCAGTCCAGCGTCTCGGCGACGCCCGGCACCTTGAACAGGTCCTCCCGGCGCAGCGCCTCCACGAAGCCCACCACCTGCGCCGAGAGCCGCGCCGGCATGCCGGGAAGGCGGGTGCGCAGGATGGCGAGCTCGCGCGCGGCGTCGGGATAGTCCACCCAGTGGTAGAGGCAGCGCCGCTTCAGCGCGTCGTGGATCTCGCGCGTGCGGTTGGAGGTGAGGACGACGATGGGCGGCGCCGCCGCCTTCACCGTGCCAAGCTCCGGGATCGTCACCTGGAAGTCGGAGAGCACCTCCAGAAGGAACGCCTCGAATGCCTCGTCGGTGCGGTCGAGCTCGTCCACCAGCAGCACCGGCGGCCCCTCGGCCTGGGGCTCCAGCGCGTCGAGCAGCGGCCGGCGCAGCAGATAGCGCTCGGAGAACACGTCGGTGGCGATGGCATCCCTGTCGCGCTCGCCGGCGGCCTCGGCGAGGCGGATGGCGATCATCTGCCCGGCATAGTTCCAGTCATAGACCGCGGCGGACAGGTCCAGGCCCTCGTAGCATTGGAGCCGGATGAGGCGGCGTCCGAGCGCCGCGGCCAGCGTCTTCGCCACCTCGGTCTTGCCCACTCCGGCCTCGCCCTCCAGCAGCAGCGGCCGGCCCATGCGCAGCGCCAGGAACACCACGGTGGCAAGCGCGCGGTCGGCCACGTAGCCGGCCTTCAGCAGCAGGTCGGCGGCGGCGTCGATGGAGGCGGGCAGGGGGGTGCGCGGCAGCGTGCTCATGGGGCAAATCTAGAGCGGCCGGCGGCAGATGGGAAAGGGGCGGGGCGACGGCTCGGCGCGTACAGGCATTTGGCTCCTCCGGGAACCCCTCTCCCTGTGCGGAGGGCGGGGGATGGGGCGGAGCGCCTGCCGTTTCCCTCCGTCATGCTCCGGCTTGACCGGAGCATCCATCCTCGCGGTTGCAGATGGCGCATGCTCCATGGGCCCTCCGGTCAAGCCGGAGGGCGACGGGGTGAGATGGGGTGCTCTCGCTCCACCCTCACACCTTCACCCTGCCCCACAAGGGGACAGGGAGCCTCGAGGGTAGCGGCGCCTCCGCGAGGCCGCCCATCTCAGCCGAGGCTGCGGGTGGCGATGTCGGCGACGTCGGGTGACAGTCCGGGCGTGTCGGCGACGCGGCGCAGTGCCGCTTCCGCGTGGCCCCGGCGGCCCGGCTCCAGCTGGCGCCAGGTCTTGAATGCCGAGAGCAGGCGCGAGGCCACCTGCGGGTTCTTGGCGTCGAGGCTCAGAACTACGTCGGCGAGGAAGGCGTGGCCTGCCCCATCGGCACGGTTGAACTGGGTCGGGTTGGTGGCCGCGAACGCGCCCACGAGCGCGCGAACCCGGTTCGGGTTGCCCATGGAGAAGGCCGGATGCAGCATCAGCGCCTTGACCCGCTCCAGCGTCCCGGCCTCGGGGATCTGCGCCTGGAGGGTGAACCACTTGTCGATCACCAGGGCATCGCGCTCGAAGCGGGCATAGAAGGCGTCGAGCGCCGCCGCCCGCTCGGGCCGGTCGTGCTGGGCGAGCACGGCGAGGGCGGCCATGCGGTCGGTCATGTTGTCGGCCGCAGCGAACTGGGCCTGGGCGCGCGCGACACCCTCGTCGGAGCCGGACACGGCGAGATAGTCCAGCGCGAGGTTGCGCAGCGCGCGCCGTCCGGCCGAGGCGGCATCGGGCGTGAACGGGGCGGCGGTGCCGAGCGCGGCATAGGTCTCGGCCAGCGGCCCGGCGAGCGCCGCGCCCAGCTTGAGCCGCAGCGCCTTGCGGACGGCGAACACCGCGTCTGGATCGACGTCGCTGCCCAGCTCGCGGGCGATCTCGCCTTCGCCGGGCAGCGCCAGCGCCTGCGCCTTGAAGGCGGGATCGAGCGCGGCGTCGGCCAGGAGCCGTCCGGCGGCATCGATGAGCGCCGCTTCGCCGTCGGCAGCGCCGCCGCGGGCGGCCCTGGTGAGCAGGCCGAGCGCGAGGCCCTGGAGCGCGTCGAAGCGGTTGAAGGGGTCGCCGTCATGGGCGGCGAGGAACACGCGGTCCTCGGGCGTGAGGTCGCTCTTGAGGTTCACCGGCGCCGAGAAGCCGCGATTGAGCGAGGGCACGGGCTTGGCGTCGAGGCCGGTGAAGAGGAAGCTCTGCTCCTTCTGCGTCACCTCCACCACGCCGCGCTCCACGGGCGTGTTGCCGAGCATCAGCGGCATGTCGGCCCCATCCGGACCCACGAGGCCGAGGGCGAGCGGGATCACCATGGGCTTCTTTTCGCTCTGCCCGGGCGTCGGCGGCACGGACTGCTTCACGTCGAGGCGGTAGGTGCCGGCGGCCTCGTCCCAGGCACCCTTCACCTCCAGCGTCGGCGTGCCCGACTGCGAATACCAGAGCGCGAACTGGGAGAGGTCGTGTCCGGTGGCGTCGGCGAACGAGGCGAGGAAGTCCTCGATGGTGGCGGCCTCGCCGTCATGGCGCTCGAAATAGAGGTCCATGCCCTTCCGGAAGCCCTCCTCGCCCAGGAGGGTCTTCAGCATGCGGACCACCTCGGAACCCTTCTCGTACACGGTGGCGGTGTAGAAGTTGTTGATCTCGCGATAGGTTTCCGGCCGCACGGGATGGGCGAGGGGGCCCGAATCCTCGGTGAACTGCGCCGCCTTCAGCATCCGCACGTCGGAGATGCGCTTCACCGGCCGCGAGCGCTGGTCGGAGGAGAACTCCTGGTCGCGGAAGACGGTCAGCCCCTCCTTCAGGCACAGCTGGAACCAGTCGCGGCAGGTGATGCGGTTGCCGGTCCAGTTGTGGAAGTATTCGTGGGCGATCACGCCCTCGATGCCGGAATAGTCGGCGTCGGTGGCGGTCTGCGGCGAGGCGAGAACGTACTTGTCGTTGAAGACGTTGAGGCCCTTGTTCTCCATCGCTCCCATGTTGAAGTCGGAGACGGCGACGATGTTGAACACGTCGAGGTCGTACTCGCGGCCGAACGCCTCCTCGTCCCAGCGCATGGAGCGCTTCAGCGCGTCCATGGCGTAGCCGGCGCGCGCCTCCTTGCCCTCCTCCACATAGATGCCGAGCTCCACCTGCCGCCCGGAGGCGGTGGTGAAGCTGTCCGAGACCTTGGCGAGCTTCCCGCCCACCAGCGCGAACAGATAGGAGGGCTTCGGCCACGGGTCGTGCCACACCGCGAAGTGCCGCGAGGCGCCGAGCACCGGTCCGGAGGACACGAGGTTGCCGTTGCCGAGCAGCACCGGCGCCTCGTCCAGTTCCGCCTCGATGCGCGTGGTGTACACCGCGAGCACGTCCGGCCGGTCGGGGAAATAGGTGATGCGGCGGAAGCCCTCGGGCTCGCACTGGGTGCAGTAATTGTTCGAGGTGCGGTAGAGGCCCATCAGCTGGGTGTTGGCGGTGGGGTCCACCAGGGTCTCGATCTCCAGCGTGAAGGCATCGGACGGCGGATGGCGCAGGGCGAGGCGCTCCGGGCTCGCCTCGAAGCTGGAGCCGGCGAGCGGGGCGCCGTCGAGGGCGAGGCGCACCAAAGTGAGGCCGTCCCCCTCCAGGATCACCGGCGCGTCCGGCGTGCCCTCGGGATTGCGGCGCAACGCGAGCCTGGCGGTGACGCGGGTCTGGGTGGGATGGAGGGCGACGTCGAGATCCACGGTATCCACCAGCCACTCCGGGGGGCGGTAGTCGGCAAGGCGGACGGCTTGGGGCTCGGCATCACGCATCGGGGCGCTCCTGGAACGGTCTCTGGAACGGTCTGCGGCGCGCGCCGCGATCGGCGGGCAGAGTAGAGCGCGACCTTGGCGGAAGAAAGCCGCCTGACGGCGCCTGCTTCTGCCCGGGGGCATGTCTCTGCGGCAGGTGCCGGGAGCAGACGCGGCGGCGCCTGTCCCGCCGCCCCTTTCGGCCGCTGACCGAGCGGTGGCCACCCGTCTTTCCCGCTGCCCTCAGCCGCAGCGGACCCCCGGGTGCTCCAGCGCGGTCATGATGCCGCGCAGCTCGGCGAGGCCCTTGAGCCGGCCGATGGCGGGATATCCCGGCTGGCCGCCGCGGCCGATGTCGTCGAGGATGTCCTGGCCGTGGTCGGGCCGGAACGGGATCTGCGCGTCCGCGCGGCCCTCGGCGCGGCGGCGTGACTCCTCCCTCAGAAGGGCGGCGATGGTGGCCACCATGTCGGTGACGCCCTTCAGGTGCTCGTCCTCGTGGAACGAGGCGCGGATGCCGTCCGCGATGCCCTCACGGCGGACATTGCGCAGGTGCACGAAATGGATGCGCGGACCGAGCCGCTCGGCCATGCCCGGCAGGTCGTTGTCGGGCCGGACCCCGAGCGAGCCCGAGCACAGCGTGACGCCGTTCGCCGGGCTCGGCACCGCATCGAGGAAGAAGCGGTAGTCGGCTTCCGTCGAGACGATGCGCGGCAGGCCGAGCAGCGGGAATGGCGGGTCGTCCGGATGGCAGCACAGGCGGATGCCGAGCTTCTCCGCCGTCGGCACCACTTCGGCGAGGAAATCCACGAGATGGGCGCGCAGCCGCTTGGCCGACAGGCTGTCATAAAGCGCCAGCTGGCCGCGCAGGCCGTCGAGCGTCCAGCCGTCCGCCGCGCCGGGAAGGCCGGCGCTGAGGTTGCGGGCGAGGGCGGTTCTGGCCTGATCGTCCATGGCCGAAAAGCGCCGCGCCGCCTCGTCCTTCAGGGCCGCGCCGAAATCCTCGGGCGCGCCGGGGCGTTGCAGGATGAAGAGGTCGAAGGCGGCGAAGTCGGCGAGGTCGAAGCGCATGGTCCGCCCGCCATGGTCGACGCGGAAGGCGAGATCGGTGCGGGTCCAGTCCAGCACCGGCATGAAATTGTAGCAGACGGTGGCCAGCCCCTCCGCCGCGAGCGCTTCCAGCGAGGCCTTGTAGTTGGCGAGGTGGGCACGGACGTCGCCGGTCTGGCGCTTGATGTCCTCGGAGACGGGAAGGCTCTCGACCACGTCCCAGGTCAGGCCGGTGGGCGCGCCGTCGGCGTGGAACGCGACCTCGCGCTTGCGCCGGGCGATCTCGGGGCGGGTCCACACCGCGCCGGTGGGGATGTGGTGCAGCGCGCTCACCACCCCGTCCGCCCCCGCCTGCCGGACGGCGGAGAGCCGGACGATGTCCTTCGGGCCGAACCAGCGCCAGGTCTGCCGCATGCCCTTGCTCCCGCTTCCCGATCCGCCGCGGCTCCCGGCACCGCCGAGGGCCGCCCGCTCTAAGCGGAACTGGTATGGTAGCTCTCGCGCGGTGTCAAAAGACGTGGCTGGTCCGCAGTCAGCGGATGCCGGAGCGCGGCATTCCCTCTCCCCGGCGGGAACAGCGGCGCCCGCGCGGGGAGGCATGAGCAGGAGGAGGCGCGGGAGAGCTCAAACAGGCCCGGTCCGCCGGCTCCGCCGTTTGGGTGGTGGCACCGGCGGGCCGAACCGGCTATTGGCTCGGGCAGGCGCGCCTCCCGCGGCGCCATGCAATCGGCGGTTCGGATCGGCGGCGATGGACGACATCCTTCTGGTGGGCGGCGGCCTCGCCAACGGCCTGATCGCCGCGCGGCTCGCGGAGCGGCGGCCGCAGCTGCGCATCCAGGTCCTGGAGGCGGGGGAGGCGCTCGGCGGCAACCACACCTGGTCGTTCCACGGCAGCGACGTCGATGCCGCCAATGCGGATTTCCTGGCCCCGTTCCTCGCCGCCTCCTGGCGCGGCACCGACGTGCATTTCCCCGGCCACTCGCGGAGGCTTCCCGGCGACTATGCCAGCATCTCCTCGGCACGCCTCGCGTCGGTTCTGAGCGGGCGCCTCGGCGAATGCATCCGCACCGGGGTCCGGGTGGCGACGGTGGCGGCGGACCATGTGGTGCTGGAGGACGGCGGGCGCCTTGACGCCCGCGCCGTGATCGACGGCCGCGGCGCGGCGCCGAGCCGGCACCTCGACCTCAGCTGGCAGAAGTTCGTCGGCCTGGAACTGCGCCTGGAGAAGCCCCATCGCCTCACCCGGCCCATCATCATGGATGCGCGGGTGACGCAGCTCGACGGCTACCGCTTCGTCTACGTGCTGCCGCTCGATCCCGATACCCTGCTGGTGGAGGACACCTATTACGCCGATGGACCGGAGCTTTCCGCCGAGGCCGTGCGCGCAAGGGTGATCGCCTATGCCGCCGGCATGGGCTGGCGCGGGCAGGTGGTGCGGGAGGAGGAGGGGGTCCTGCCCATCGCGCTGGGCGGCGACATCGCCGCCTTCCTGGACGACGGGCCGCAGGGCGTCGCCCGCGCGGGGCTCCGGGCGGCGCTGTTCCATCCCACCACGGGCTACTCGCTGCCGGACGCGGTGGCGCTCGCCGACCACGTCTCGACCCTGCCGGACCTCTCCGGCCCGGCGCTGGCCGCGGCGATGCGGGATTTCGCCGTGAGGAGGTGGGAGAGCCGCGGCTTCTTCCGCCTGCTCAACCGCATGCTGTTCCGCGCCGCCGAGCCGGCGCACCGCTACCGCATTCTTGAGCGCTTCTACCGCCTCTCGCCCGGTCTCATCGCCCGCTTCTATGCCGCCCGGCTCACTTTGACGGACCAGGCACGCATCCTCACGGGCCGCCCGCCCGTACCTTTGTGGCGCGCCATGCGCTGCCTTACCGAGACCAGAGGTTCACCGAGTTCCGCATGAAACCCGATCCCGCCCGCCCTGCCGCCCGCCGCGCCGCCGTCATCGGCTCCGGCTTCGGCGGCCTTGCCCTCGCCATCCGTCTCCAGGCCGCCGGCTTCGCGACCACCGTGTTCGAGAAGCGCGACAAGCCGGGCGGGCGTGCCTATGTCTACGAGCAGGACGGCTTCACCTTCGATGGCGGTCCCACCGTCATCACCGATCCCACCTGCCTCGAAGAGGTGTTCGCGGCGGCCGGCAAGCGGCTTGAGGACTATGTGGAGCTGATCCCGGTCTCGCCCTTCTACCGCCTGCTGTGGGAGGACGGCGCGCAGTTCGACTACGTCAACGACCAGGCGGCGCTCGACGCCCAGATCGCCGCCTTCTCGCCGCAGGACGTGGAGGGCTATCGGCGCTTCCTCGCCTATTCCACCGCGGTGTTCGAGGAGGGCTATCTCAAGCTCGGCGCTGTGCCGTTCCTGCATGTCTCGGACATGGTGAAGGCCGGCCCGAACCTGATGAGGCTCCAGGCCTGGCGCTCGGTCTATTCCATGGTCTCGAAATTCATCGAGAACGAGCACCTGCGCGAGGCCTTCTCGTTCCATTCGCTGCTGGTGGGCGGCAATCCCTTCTCCACCTCCTCCATCTACGCCCTCATCCACGCGCTGGAGCGCAAATGGGGCGTGTTCTTCCCGCGCGGCGGCACCGGGGCGCTCGTGAAGGGCATGGTGCGCCTGTTCGAGGACATCGGCGGCACCATCCGGCTCTCGACCCCGGTGGACGAGATTGTCGTCGAGGGCGAGCGCGCCACCGGCGTGCGGCTTGAGGGCGGCGAGGCGCTGCCCTTCGACCTCGTCGCCTCCAATGCCGACGTGGTCCACACCTACCGGACCCTGATGCGCGGCAGCGCGCGCGGGCGCTCCTACGGCAAGAGCCTCGCGGCCAAGCGCCATTCCATGTCGCTGTTCGTGACCTATTTCGGTGCCAACCGCACCTGGGACCATCTCCAGCACCACACGGTGCTGTTCGGCCCGCGCTACAAGGGCCTCGTGAACGAGATCTTCAGCGGGCCGCAGGTGCCGGAGGACTTCTCGCTCTATCTCCATGCCCCCACCGTCACCGACAAGAGCCTGGCGCCGGACGGCTGCACAGCCTTCTACGTGCTCTCGCCGGTGCCGCACCTGGGCAAGGCCGGGATCGACTGGGACAAGGAAGCGCCGCGCTATCGCGACCGCATCCTCGCGTCCCTGGAACGGCGCCTTTTGCCCGGCCTCTCGGATGCCCTGGTGACGAGCCGCATGCTGACCCCGTTCGGCTTCCGCGACGAGCTGAACGCGCATCTGGGCTCGGCCTTCTCTGTGGAGCCGATCCTCACCCAGTCGGCGTGGTTCCGCCCGCACAATCGCGACGACAGGATCGCCAACCTCTACATCACCGGCGCGGGCACCCATCCGGGAGCGGGAGTGCCGGGCGTGGTGGGCTCGGCCAAGGCCACCGCCTCGCTGATCGTCGCCGACTTTGCGGGGGGGCAGGCGTGAGCGGAGCCGATGGCATGGTTCTCGCCGCGAGCGAGGAATCCATCGCCCAGGGCTCGAAGAGCTTCGCCGCCGCCGCGCGCCTGTTCGACGCCCGCACCCGTGCCGATGCGGTGATGCTCTATGCCTGGTGCCGCCACTGCGACGACGTGGTGGACGGGCAGGTTCTGGGCATGGGCCGCGCGGAGGCTGCCGGAACGCCCGCCGAGCGGCTCGACGCGCTCTATGAGGAGACGCGCAGCGCCTATCGCGGCGCGCCCTCCGCCCACCCCGCTTTCGCCGCCTTCGCCGAGGTGGTCCGGCGCAACGACATTCCCGAGCGTTATCCCCTCCAGCTGCTTGAGGGCTTCCGCATGGACGTGGAGGAGCGGCGCTATCAGAGCATCGATGACACGCTGACCTATTGCTACCACGTGGCGGGCGTCGTCGGCGTGATGATGGCGCTCATCATGGGCGCGCGCGACGAGGTGGTGCTGGACCGGGCGAGCGACCTCGGCCTCGCCTTCCAGCTCACCAACATCTCGCGCGACGTGGTCGAGGATGCCGGCATCGGCCGGCTCTATCTGCCGGCGGACTTCCTCGCCGCAGCGGGCGTGCCGGAGGATCGCGTGGCGGCGCCGGAGAACCGGGAGAAGGTCGCGGCCGTTGTGGCGCGCCTGCTCGACGTGGCCGAGCCCTATTACGACCAGGCGCTGATCGGCATCCGCGCTTTGCCCCTGCGCTCCGCCTGCGCCATCGCCACGGCGCGCGCGGTCTACCGCGCCATCGGCACCAAGGTGCGCGCCCAAGGCCCCAACGCGTGGGGCGCGCGGGCCTCGACCTCGAAGGCCGAGAAGCTGCGCCTGCTCGCCGGCGGCGTCGCCGAGGCGGTGGGCTCGCGGTTCGCCGGACCGGCGCCCGCCCGGCCCTCCCATCTGTGGACGCGGCCCTCATGACCCATTTCGCCGTCGTCGCCCCGCCGCTGCCGGGCCATTTCAACCCGCTCCTCGTGCTGGCGCGCGAGCTCGGCCGGCGCGGCCACCGCGTCACCTTCCTGCACATGGCGGATGCCGCCCGCCTCGTGGACGGGAAGGGCGCCGGCTTCCACGCGGTGGGCGCGCGCGACTATCCGCCGGGCGCGCTGAAGGCCTATGTGGACCGGCTCGCCAAGCCCACCGGCCTGTTCGGGCTGCTCGGCACGCTGCACGCCACCGCCGCCCAGACCGACATGCTGTGCCGCGACCTGCCGGGCGCGCTGCGGGAGATCGGTGCGCAGGCGATGATCGCCGACCAGACCGAGGCGGCGGGCGGCCTCGTGGCGCGCGCTCTCGGCATTCCCTTCATCTCCACCGCCACCGCGCTGCCGCTCAACCGCGAGCCCACCGTGCCGCCGCCCTTCGTGCCCTGGCCCTACGACCTGAGCGAGAAGGGCCTCGTCATGAACAAGGGCGGTTACCAGGTCACCGACCTTCTGATGCGCCCCATGCGCAAGGTGCTGATGCGCCATGGCGCGGCGTTCGGCCTCGATCCGTTCGCCGGCCAGGGCTTCTCGCCGCTGCTCACGGTCTCGCAGGTGCCGCAGGCGCTGGACTTTCCGCGCAGGGAGCTGCCGGCGACGTTTCATTACGGCAGCCCATGGCGAGACGGGGCGAGCCCGGTGCCGGTGGAGCCGCTCGACCTTGGGCCGGATGACGGGCGGCCGCTGGTGTTCTGCTCGCTCGGAACGCTCCAGGGGGCGCGGGCGGACATCTTCCTGAAGGTGGCGGAAGGCGCGCGCGATCTCGGCGTGCGGCTGCTGATCGCCCATGGCGGGCTGCTGGCGCCGCATGAGGTGAAGCGGCTCGAGGCGCTAGGCGAGGTGCGCGCCTTCGTGCCCCAGGGGGAGGTGCTGGGGCGCTGCAAGGCGGCGGTGCTCCATTGCGGCATGAACACGGTGCTGGACGCCATGGCGGCCGGCGTGCCGCTGGTGGCTGTGCCCATCGCCTTCGAGCAGCCGGCGACCGCGTCGCGGCTCGCTTATCACGGCGTGGCGAAAGTGGTTCCGGCCGGCAAGCTGAGCCGGCGCCGCCTGCGGGACGCGCTCGGCGCGGTGCTCGGCGATCCCGCATTTGGAGCGGCGGCGCGGCGCGTGGCGGCGGCGATGGTGCAGGGCGGCGGCGTCTCGGCTGCTGCGGACCTGATCGAAGGCGCGGTCGGCAGCCGCTGACCGCTATTCCGCCGCTTCCGAGTTGATGTCCGAATTCTTCAGGCTGCCGCCGTGCAGCCTCTTGAGCTTGGCCTTCAGCGCCGGCACCGAGGGGGCGTAGAGGAAGCCGAAGGAGACGCAGCCATCCTTGCCCTCCACCGCATGGTGCAGCCGGTGCGCCTGGACAAGGCGCTTCAGGTAGCCCTGGCGCGGCACGTAGCGGAACGGCCACCGCTGGTGGGTCAGCCCGTCATGGACGAAGAAATAGAGGAAGCCGTAAACCGTCATCCCGACGCCGATCCACAGGATCGTGCCGCCGTCGTTGCGGCCGAGATAGATCAGGATGATGGCCAGCACCGCGAACAGCACCGCGTAGAGGTCGTTGCGCTCGAACGCGCCCTCGCGCGGCTCGTGGTGCGACTTGTGCCAGCCCCAGCCGAAGCCGTGCATGACGTATTTGTGCGCCGCCCAGGCGACGCCTTCCATGGCGGCGACGGTCGCGACGACGATGAGGACGTTGACGAGGATGGTCATGACCTTGTTCTCACGGCCGTAGCCCGCCGAGCTGCTTCCAAGCGCGCGGCGGACGATGGCATAGGTGCTGAAGTCTAGCGCCGCGCGCGAGCGCGGCCCTGCTCCAGATCAATTCGGCCCGGCCTCAGCCGAGCCGCACGGAACGGTGCACCAGAGCCACCGCGAGCACCCATCCCGCAACTGCGAATATAAGGAGCGCGGCCAGCGAAGGCAAAAGCGCGGCGAGCGAATCTCCTCGCCAGAGCGCACCTTGGAACGCTTCGATGCCCCAGGCGGTGGGCGTGAGCGCGCCCGCCTGCTGCAGCCAGTGCGGCATCAGGAAGCGCGGCACCATGGAGCCGCCCACCGCAGACACCAGCAGCACCGCGAAGGTGGAGAGCGTCTGCGCCTGGTGGCGCGTCTGGGCGGCGGCGGCGATGGGCAAGGCGATTCCCGCCGCCGCAGCAGCAGCGGCCAGCGACACCACGGCGAGGGTCGCTCCATGGGCGAGCGCCGGCACGCCGTAGGCGATCTGCGCCACCGCCAGCAGAACCGCCGAGAGGGCAAGCCCCTGGAGCACCAGGAACGCCATCTTGCCGGTGACGAGGGCGAGAAGGCCCCCCTTCGCCATCACCACCCGGTCGAACACGCCGGAGCGGCGCTCGTCCACGAGGCTCGCGGCGCCGAGCACGGCGGTGAACAGCAGGAACAGCATGGCGATGGCGCCGGCATAATAGGTGATGGTCGGCGCATCCTTCAGGCGGGCCACCGGCCGGCGCTCCACCAGGTCGGCGCCGCCGCCCTCCACCAGCTCCCTGGCCTTGGCGACGGACTGCTCCAGGCGGTCCTTCTGCTCGGGCGTGAACGCGCCCACCAGAACCTGGATCTGCGCCGCCACCCGGCGCATGGCGATGCCGGGCAGCTCATGGCCCAGCACCTCGTTTAGGCGCGCCAGCAGCAGCGAGCCGGCGACCGCCCGGCCGGGATCGGACAACACCACCAACGGCGGCCTCTCGGTGGCAGCGGCGGGATCGCCGCGGACGATCAGGCCCACGTCGGCGGCGCCGTCGGCGACGCGCTTGGCGACCTCGTCTTCGGGGATCACGCTGACATCGAGGTCCGGCGCCGCCGCGAGCGCGGCGATGAGCGCGTCGGCGGCCGGCGCGTCCACGGCGCGGGCCGCCGCCACCGTCACCCGCGCCGTGTCGCCGCCGGCGCCGGAGAAGATCGAGGCAAACAGCAGGAACAGCAGCGGCGGCAGCACGAAGGTCATGATCAGCGCCCCGCGGTCGCGCGCGGTGGTCAGCGCCTGGGCGCGCATGATGGCGAGGATCATGGCGCGGCCTCCCGCATGGCGAGCGCGTAGAGGGCCTCGAGCCCCGCCGCCTTGAGCGCCAAAGCGCGGGGCGCGGCGCCCATGGCGTCCAGCGCGGCGATGAGGGCGGCGGCCGCGTGGGGATCGTCGGCGACGAGGCCGCAATAGAGATCGGGCTCGTCCGCCGGCGCCAGCCCCAGGGTCGCCAGCGCGGCCTTGCGGGCGCCGTCGGGCACCGTGCCGAAGGTCACCTCGGCCATGCGGCGGCCCTTGAACCGGGCGGCCAGAAGGTCCGCAAGGCCGCCCTCCAGGATGAGGCGGCCGGCCTTCAGGATCGCCGCCCGGTCCGCCACCCGCTCCGCGAAGGCAAAGTCGTGGGTGACGAGCAGGATGGCGAGCCCGTCCGCGGCGAGGCGCTGGACCAGAGCGGCGAGGTCCTCGCGCGCCTGGGCGTCGATGCCGACCGTGGGCTCGTCCAGCACCAGGAGGCGCGGGGCGCCCACCAAGGCGGCGGCGACATTGGCGCGCCGCTGCCAGCCGCCGGAAAGGCGGTCGATGCGCTCGCCGGCGCGCTCGGCGATGCCCGCCCGCGCCATCACCTCCCCGACACGGGCGGAGAGCCCGCGCCAGGGCACGCCGGCGAGGCGGGCGAAGGTCTCCAGGTTCTCGCGGATGGTGAGCGGCCGGTAGAGCGCGATCTCCTGTGGCGCGAGGCCGATCAGGCGGCGGGCCGCGGCCTCCTCGGCGTCGACACCGCAGATGCGCACCGTGCCGTGCCGGGCTTCGAGCCGCCCGCAGACGGCGCGCAGCAGCGTGGTCTTGCCGGCGCCGTTGGGGCCGAGGAGCACGGTGACGGCGCCGGCGGCCACGGCGAGGCTCACGCCGGTCAGCACCATGCGCGCGCCGAAGCCCGCGCTGAGACCCTCCATCAGGAGCGGCGGGGCTTCGGCACGGTCGGTTCGGCGGGCATCGTCCTGGAGCGCGGCGCTCACGGCGCCAGCGGCCCCATCAGTTCACCGAAGGCGGCATCCATGAAATCGCGCAGAGGCTCCTGGCCCTCCCGGTTGGGTCCGAGGTCTTTAGAGGCTTGGAGCGCGCCCGCCAAGTGCTCGGCGAGCAGCTTGCGCGCCCTCGGGGCGCCGAGCGAGGCGATGACGGTGACCTTGTGGGCGTCCTTGCCCACGTCCTTGCCGAGCGCGGCGGCGGAGGCGGAGGCGTCGAGGATGTCGTCGAGGATCTGGTAGGCGCGCCCCACATGGGAGGCGAAGGCCCGCAGCTGTCCTGACTGCGCGTCGTCGGCGCCCGCCACGTGGCCGGCGATCTCAGCGGCGGCGGTGAACAGGACGCCGGTCTTGCGGCGGTTCACGTCCTCGGTGGCGGCGACGGTGCGGCCGGGTGTCGGGTGGAGGTCGTCGAACTGGCCCCCGCACAAGCCGAGCGAGCCCACCGACAGGGAGAGGACCGCCACCGCGTCGAGCCGCACCCGGTCCGGCACGCCGGGGGCCGCGCCGGCGACGCCGAAGGCGCGCGAGAGCAGGGCGACCGCGGCCAGCATGGCCACGTCCTCGCCATACTGCACATGGGTCGTGGGCTGGGAGCGGCGCACCTTCGCGTCGTCCATGCACGGCAGGTCGTCCATGATGAGCGAGGAGGCGTGCACCATCTCCAGGGCGCAGCCGAAATCCAGCACCTGCTGCTCCGACCCGTCGAGCTGGAGCACGCCGGCGATGGCGAGCAGCGGCCGCAGGCGCTTGCCGGGTGCCAGCATGATGTGGCGCATGGCGGCGTGGAGCACGGCGGGATGGGCCGCTCCGGTGGGGACGAGCAGGCCCAGCCGGCGCTCGATCACCGCACGCAGGTAGGACAGGTCCCGCGAGCGCAGGACCAGGTTGTCCGCATCGTCGGCTGCCGGCGTCTCCTCCACCGGGTGTGCGGGCAGCGCATCCCGGCTTCCATTATGGCTCATGAACGCTCGCCCCTCTTTGGCGCCCGGCCGAAGTCAGATGCTCGAACAATACGTTGTCTTGAATGCCTTTAGATCACCCCCTAGACATTGGCGCTAGGGGCGGGCGCACGCGGGCGCCGCACCGTGACCTTACGGGCACAGCCGGCCCGACGGTGGCGCGGCCTCAAGTACCTCCCTCCATTCGGAGCGCTCATTGCCCATGAACAGCCGCAACGATGAGGGTGCCGACGCGCAGAAGCGCAAGCAGGACCATATCGACATCGTGCTCGACGGCGCCCGCGCCCGCTCGCGGGTTTCGGCCGGCTTCGACGCCGTGCGGCTCGTCCATTGCGCGCTGCCGGAAATCTCGCTGGACGAGGTGGACCTCTCCACCACCTTCCTGGGCCGCCCGCTGAGGGCGCCGGTGCTGATCTCCTCCATGACCGGCGGGCCGGCGCAGTCCGAGCGCATCAACGCCCATCTCGCCGAGGCGGCGCAGGCGCTGGGGCTGGCGCTCGGCGTCGGCTCGCAGCGCATCGCCATCGAGCGGCAGGGGGCGGCGGGTCTGACGCGCGATCTGAGGCGGCGTGCGCCGGACGTGGCGCTTTTTGCCAATCTGGGCGTCGCCCAGTTCGTGAAGGGCTACGGCGTCGACGAGGCGCGGCGCGCGGTGGAGATGATCGGTGCCGACGGGCTCATCCTTCACATCAACCCGCTCCAGGAGGCGATCCAGCCCGAGGGCGACCGGGACTGGCGCGGCGCGCTCGGCGCCATCGCCGCCCTCACGCGGGCGCTGGAGGTGCCGGTGATCGCCAAGGAGGTTGGCTTCGGTCTCTCCGGCGCGGTGGCGCGGGCGCTTCAGGACGCTGGCATCGCGGCTCTGGACGTGGCGGGCGCGGGCGGCACCAACTGGGCGCTGGTGGAGGGTGAGCGCGGCATCGGCGCCTCGAAGGCCGTGGCCGAGGCGTTCGCCGACTGGGGCATCCCCACCGTCGCCTCCCTCGCGGCGGTGCGCGGGGCCTGCCCCGATGTGCCGCTGATCGCCTCCGGCGGCGTGCGCCATGGCGTCGACATGGCGAAAGCCATCCGCCTCGGCGCCGACCTCGCGGCCCAGGCGGCGGGAACCCTGGAGGCGGCGCTCCGGTCCACCGAGGCGGTGGTGGACCATTTCACCGTCGTCATCCGCCAGCTCGCGGTGGCTTGCTTCGCCACCGGCGCGCGGGACCTTTCGGCGCTGCGGCGCGTGCCGTTGGAGCGGGCGGAGCCCTGAGCCGGCGCCGCCCGTCGGCTCAGTTGCTCCAGTGCTCCATCCAGATCTTCTCGCCGATGGTGCAGGAGATGCGCGGGGCGGCATCCGCCACGCGGCGGATCGGGCCGGCCGCATCCGGCACCCGCACGCCCGCCACCTCCAGCACCAGCTTGGTCTTGATGGCGCGCGCGAACTCCTCGCGATGCTGGACCGGGATGACGAACGCGCCGGGTCCGCCGATCACGCAGTCCTCATAGTAGAAATCCAGCTCCGGCACATCGATGGCCGAGGAGGCGGAGCGCTTCAGCAGCAGCGGCAGGCCGTTGATGGTGATGCCGCGCTTCACCACCGAATCGCGGGCGAGGGCCACGGGCGGGCCCTGGTTGTTGACCCCGTCGCCCGACACGTCGATGACGCGGCGCACGCCGGCATAGCCGTTCAGGTCGAACTGATCGGCACTGTAGAGCAGGGCGCTGGAGATGGAGGTCCGGTAGACCCGCCGCAGCGGCGCCTCCCGGATGGCGTCGGCATAGGCCTGGGCGGTCTCGGGACCGTCGACCACCCGCCAGTTGACGACGATCTGCTGCTCGTTCTCGCCCGCCCATTCGATGTAGGCGATGGCGATGCGCCCGTTGAGGCCCTGCCTGAGGGCGTCGAGGAACTCGCGGGAGGTGAGGGCGCTGGCATAGCCTTCGCGCTGGAGCGCCTGCTCCTCCACGTCCATGGAATAGGAGACGTCCACGGCGAGGACCAGCTCCACGTCCACCTCCAGGTCCCGCGGTGATGCGGCGCCCGCCGAGCCCTGGAGCAGAGCTCCTGCCAGGAGTGCGCCCAACCAAATCTTGGCGTTCGACATTCCTTTCTCCCTTCCGAGCCGGAAAGGCGCGACATCGCGTCGCGAGAATGGTGTCACCAACACTTCAGGCGACAAAGCGGTTAGCCGCCTCTTTTGTTTTCATGCGTCGCGCTGCAACGCAGCATCGCTTCGCGGGAAGGCCGGGCCCGGGCGCGACCCGCCTTCTGGTGCAAGACCTTGGTCTTCATGACACTGCACAAAATTAAAGCAGTGCAAAAAGTCGCGGTCCGGCGCCTTGGCGGTGCTCGCGTAAGGGGTGGTGGGGTGGAGCATGAAACCAATGGTCGCGGCAGGGTGCCGAATCGGTTGGAAGGTCACCTCCGGCCCCGATTCGTTCCCGCGATTCGCACCTGACGGGGCGGCCATGCGGGGAAGGCGCCGTTGAGTAAGCCGTCGCCGCCGCGCGTGCAGGCATAGGGGGACATTTGTGGGGTGGCCGGGCTTCGCGAATGCCCGAATGGGGCAGGAGCCCGAATGGTCGGAGTGGCAGGATTTGAACCTGCGACCCCCACGTCCCGAACGTGGTGCGCTACCAGACTGCGCTACACTCCGATCCAGGCGGCTGCCTCTAGCACGCGCCCCTTCACCGAAGCAAGGGCTTCCGAAGCGGCTTCGCTTGAACGGGGGATGGCCCCATGCCATAGGAAGCCCGCCGCCGGTGCGCCGCGCGGCGTCAACGCCTTGGGATTTCGGAGTGCAGGCACATGGCGACGGACGGTTTCGCGAGCGGTCTCATGAAGGGCAAGCGCGGGCTGATCCTGGGCGTCGCCAACAACCGATCCATCGCTTTCGGCATTGCCAAGCAGCTGCGCGCCCACGGCGCCGAGATCGCCCTCACCTATCAGGGCGAGGCGCTGAAGAAGCGCGTGGAGCCGCTCGCCGCCGAGCTTGGCGGGTCGCTGGTGGGCCATTGCGACGTGACCGAGCCCGAGACCATGGACGCCGTCTTCGCCGAGACGGAGAAGCTCTTCGGCACCATCGACTTCGTCGTCCACTGCATCGCCTTCTCCAACAAGGACGAGCTGGACGGGCGCTACGTGGACACGACCGCCGACAATTTCTCCAAGACCATGCTGATCTCCTGCTTCTCGTTCACCGCCATCGCCCAGCGGGCGGAGAAGCTGATGCCGAACGGCGGCTCGCTCCTGACGCTCACCTATTACGGCGCCGAGAAGTGGATGCCCCACTACAACGTGATGGGTGTCGCCAAGTCGGCGCTGGAGGCTTCGGTGCGCTATCTGGCTGCCGACCTCGGCCCCAAGGCGATCCGCGTCAACGCCATCTCCGCCGGCCCGATCAAGACGCTGGCCGCCTCTGGCATCGGCGACTTCCGCTACATCCTGAAGTGGAACGAGCTGAACTCGCCGCTGCGCCGCACCGTCACCACCGACGAGGTGGGCGACACCGGGGTCTATCTCCTGTCCGATTTGTCCCGCGGTGTGACCGGCGAGGTGCACCATGTGGACGCCGGATACCATATCGTCGGCATGAAGCACCCCGACGCGCCGGACCTCGCTCTGGTGCGCGATTGACCGGCTGCCCCGCGGCAGCCGCCACCGGTCGCGGACGGGATGCGCGTGTTTCAGGGCGTGCGATGAGGAGATCGATCATGCTGGTTGCCTGCCGCCGTGCCTTCGCCGTTCTCGCGCTCTGCGCCGCATCCGCCACCGGAGCGGCCGCGCAGAGTCTGCCGACCCTGCAGGAATATCCCCTGCGCGACCGGGTGTTCGGCTCGGGCGGCGCCTTCTTTCCGGACTATGTGACGCCGAGCTATTACGGCATCACCTACATGACCGGCAGCGGCGCCGGCACCAGGGGTGCCATCTTTGCCGCCGGCACCACCGACTACAATTGCCAGCAGACCCAGGTGCCCACCATCAAGGTGCTTTCGGCGCCGCCCCGTGGCCGCGTCACCATGGGCTACGGCAGCTTCGTCGCCACCGGCCGGGACGGCGGCGCCATGAACCCCTGCATGGGGCGCACGCTCAAGGGCGTGGTCGTCCGCTACAAGGGGCCGTCGGCGCCGGGCGACAAGGTGACGCTGCGCGTCACCTATCCGACCATGGGCGCGTGGTACGACCACGTGGTTTCGGTCTCCGGCCGGTGAGAGGCGCGCGCGCCGCTTGCCCTGCGAGCGGCCCCCGCCCTCCGCTTCGGCGCGCCGAGGAGCGCGGCATGAACGAGGAGACCCGCGCGCAGCCGGCCGGTGTCGCGGCCGGGGAAGGCCGCAGGCTGTTCTTCGTGCGCCACGGCGAGACCGACTGGAACGTGGCCGGCCGCCTCCAGGGCCGGCGCGACGTGCCGCTGAACGCGCTCGGCCGCATCCAGGCGGCGCAGGTCGGCCGGGTCCTGAACCAGCTGGTGGGCGACGTCTCGGGGCTCGGCTATGTGTCGAGCCCGCTGTCGCGGGCGGTGGAGACCATGCGCATCCTGCGCACCACGCTCGACCTGCCGGCGAGCGCGTTCGACAGCGACATGCGCCTCGCGGAACTCTCCTTCGGCCGCTGGGAGGGCCAGACCTGGCCCGAATTGCGCCGCCGCGACCATGACGGCGTGCGCCGGCGTGACCTCGACCCCTGGCGCTTCCAGCCGCCGGGCGGGGAGAGCTACCTTGATCTGTGCGCCCGCGTGGAGAAGGCGATCGCCGACCTGCCCGGCGACGCAGTGGTGGTGACCCATGGCGGCGTCGTGCGCGCTGCGCTCCACGTGCTCGCCGGCATGCCCGAGGGCGAGGCGGCGCTGCTGCCGGTACGCCAGGGCGCGGTCTATGTGGTGGCCGGCGGCGCCTTCAAGGTCGCCGACTGAGCCTTCGCCCATGATCTCCGCGCGGAGCCCTTCCCCTTGCGGGAGGTGCCCGGAGCCCCGGCGCTCGCCGTTTCGTCCTGGCCGTCATGCCCCGGCTTGACCGGAGCATCCATCCCGTCCACTGGCATGCGGCGCGGTTCATGGGCCCTCCGGTCAAGCCGGAGGGCGACGGGGCGAGCGGCGACGGCGCTCCGGACACCCCCAAGGGGCGAGGGGAGGCGCCCTCCCTTGAGGCCTCCCGGCCGGCAGATGTGGCGCGCCGGCTGCGTCCCGTGCCCCTGGCACCCCTCTTGCTCCGTGTCCCCGAACGGGCGCCGCTCCTGTCGCGAACGCGACGGAATCGGCGCTCGCGGCGCAGATTCGTGGGCTTCGGGACACGCCATGACCGACATGACGGAACTTCGGAACCGCAAGGTTCCCCTTAACCTCGCCATCGTCCATGTGGACCCGGTGGCGTTCGTCTCCAACTACATGGGCTGGCTGGAGATCACGGCCTTCATCTCCGCGCTGCGGGCCGGCGACGCCGAGGTGCCGGCGGATGGGCGGACGCCGGCGCTCACGCCGGCGCAGCTGAAGGGCGGCGTGGTGCACGAGGTCGGCAACGACGCCGTGTTCGCCTTCTGCATGACCGCGGCCCTGAAGGGCGAGCGCGCGGCCGTGGACCAGGTGGAGGGGGTGCTGAAGGACCGCTTCGGCCCCGACTTTCCGGGCTCGTTCGGCCTCTGGCACTTCCGCGCCGCCATCGATGCGCCGACCACGCTCGACGACTTCGTCGGCCAGGCCGGCAAGAAGATGTTGACGGGCGACATCCCGCCGCCGCCCATGCGGGCGCGGGAGAACTGGAACACGGGCCTGCGCTTCTTCGAGAAGGCGCGGAAATCCAACTTCGTGCACGAGATCATGTATCCGCTCGCGCTGTGGACCCGTGCCCGCTGGAGCGAGACCGAGGAGAAGGGAGTCTCCTTCCTCGCCCATATCGAGGACAACCTGCCGGTGCTGCGGGAAGTGCTGGCCGACGCGCGCAACGACGAGCCGTTCGTCGCCAACCTGCTGCTGCGCATGGCGCCCGGCGTCGACATGGAACTGACCGACGAATATCAAGGCTTCCTGCGCTCGCTGGCGCGGCGCAACTGAGCCGAACCCGAAGGCGGGACGGAGCAGGGGGCGCGCCGCTTCGAGGGGGGCGGGCGGCAGCCGCCGCCGGCCACTGCGACGGCCTCAGCTGCCCTCCGCGACCTTCTGCCGGTGCAGGATGTGCGGGCGCGACACCAGCATTTTGTCGATGCGCCGGCCGTCCATGTCGACGATCTCGAAGCGCCAGCCGAGCGCATCGAACACCGCGCCCTCTTCCGGCAGCTCCTTCATGCGCGAGAGCGCGAAGCCGGCGACCGTGTGGAAGCCCTCCTCCAGCGGCAGGTCCACGTCCAGCAGCTCGCGCAGCTCGTCGATGGGGGTGTCGCCGGCCACCAGGAACGAGCCGTCCTGCCGCTCCACCACGTTGCGCGCGACGTGGGTCTCGGTGGCCACCGAGCCGGTGATGGCAGCCAGGAGGTCGTAGCCGGTGACGATGCCGGACATGTCGCCGTACTCGTCCACGACGATGCCCATAGGCACGTCGGCCCCGCGCAGGATGCGCATGGCCTCGAGCGCGCCGACGCCCTCCACGAGGAAGGGCACGGTCTCCACGAAGTCGCGCGGGTCCGGGGTCTCGCCCTTGAGATAGGCGTTGAGCAGGCGCTTGGCCTGGATCACGCCGATGGTCTCCTCGGGCGAGCCCTCGCACGCGGGCAGGCGGCTGTGCGGCGTCTCCAGCAACTCGGCGCGCACCTCCTCGGCGGACTTCGAGATGTCCACCCATTCCACATCCGTGCGCGGCGTCATGATCGCCGTCACGGGACGGTCGGCGAGGCGCATCACGCCCGATATCATGCGCCGCTCGGCGGGATCGATGACGCCGGCGGATTCGGCCTCGGTGATGATGGCGCGGATCTCCTCGTCGGTGACGCCGCTCGACCGGTCGCCGCCCGCGCCCAGGAGGCGCAGCGACAGCCGGGTCGAAGCATCGAGCAGCCAGACCGCCGGGGCCGACACCTTCGAGAGGGTCATCATCAGCGGCGCCACGAGGCAGGCGAGGGGCTCGGGATTCTGCAGCGCCAGCCGCTTGGGCACGAGCTCGCCGACGATCAGCGAGACATAGGTGATGGCGGCCACCACCACCGTATAGCCCACCGCGGCGGCGGCGCCAGCGGGCATGCCGGCTTCGCGCAGCGCGTCGCCGAGCTGGGTGCCGAGGCTGGCGCCGGAGAAGGCACCGGCCAGGATGCCGATGAGGGTGATGCCGATCTGCACCGTGGACAGGAAGCGTCCCGGATCGGCGGCCAGGTGAAGCGCCGCGCGGGCTCCGCTTTTTCCCTTCTCCGCCATGGATTTGAGGCGGGCAGGGCGGGATGAGACGATGGATAGCTCGGCGGCGGCGAGAACGGCGTTCAGCAACACCAGGACGAGAACGATGAGGATTTCGAGAAAGGGCATGGCGGGGGCAATTGGTCTCCGTCAGCGTTCTCCATAGCACAGACCAAGGGTTCTGCGCGATGGGAAGGTCGGATGAATGGTAGCGGAGCCCGCAGGTGGTCCCGCGGCCGGGGCCGCCGATGCCGCGGTCATGCGGTTTGCATGGGCGCGCGCCTCGTCCTATTGAGCCTGCGTCACGGGATCGCGTCCGCCATGTCGTTCAACACTTTCGGCCAGATGTTCCGCTTCACCACCTTCGGCGAGAGCCACGGGGTGGCCCTCGGTTGCGTGGTGGACGGCTGCCCGCCCGGCGTGCGCTTCACGCGCGATGACATCCAGGCCGCGCTCGACCGGCGCCGGCCCGGCCAGTCGCGCTTCACCACCCAGCGCCGCGAGCCGGACGAGGTGAAGGTGCTCTCGGGGGTCATCGACCATCCGGAGGGTGGCCTCGTCGCCACCGGCACGCCGATCGCGCTCCTGATCGAGAACGTGGACCAGAGGTCCAAGGACTATGCCGCCATCGCCGGCGCCTACCGGCCGGGCCATGCGGACTTCACCTACGACATCAAGTATGGCCTCAGGGACCATCGCGGCGGTGGCCGCTCCTCGGCGCGCGAGACCGCGGCGCGGGTGGCGGCCGGCGCGGTGGCGGCCAAGGTGCTGCCGGAAGCCACGGTGCGCGGGGCGCTGGTTCAGATCGGCGACATCGCGGTGGACCGCGCCCGCTGGGACTGGAACGAGGTGCCGAACAATGCCTTCTTCTGTCCCGACGCCGGCACGGTGCCGCTGTGGGAGGCCGAGCTCGACCGCGTCCGCAAGGCCGGCTCCTCCATCGGCGCGGTGGTGGAGGTGGTGGCCGAAGGCGTGCCCGCGGGCCTCGGCGCGCCGGTCTACGGCAAGCTCGACGCCGACCTCGCGGGCGCCATGATGAGCATCAACGCGGTGAAGGGCGTGGAGATCGGCGACGGCTTCGCCACCGCCCGCCTCACCGGCGAGGAGAATGCCGACGAGATGCGCCTCGGCAATGAGGGGCGCCCGCACTTCCTCTCCAACCATGCGGGTGGCATCCTCGGGGGCATCTCCACCGGGGCGCCGGTGGTGGTGCGCTTCGCTGTGAAGCCTACCTCCTCCATCCTCACGCCGCGCCGCACGGTGGACCGGCTCGGCCAGGAGACCGAGATCGCCACCAAGGGCCGCCACGACCCTTGCGTCGGCATCCGCGCCGTGCCGGTGGGCGAGGCCATGATGTGGTGCGTGCTCGCCGACCACCTCCTGCGCCATCGCGGCCAGGTGGGTGGCTTCGTGCGGTGGCCATTCGAGGTCTAAGCCAAGGCTACGCTTTGATATTTTCCGTGGCGCGGCGGGAACGCCCGCGCCTCCGGCTCGTTTTCCCCGCATGGCAACCACGCGGAGGAGACAGCTTCATGCATACCGACGTGCGCAATCCCAACATCAAGGAGACCCACTCCCTCGTCGCCAGCGACATGGTGGTGGGGACCTCCGTCTATGACCCGCGCGGCGAGCATATCGGCTCGGTGGAGCGGCTGATCCTGGAGAAGGAGAGCGGGCAGGTGTCCTACGCCGTGCTGAGCTTCGGCGGCTTCCTCGGCATCGGCACGGACTACTACCCCGTGCCCTGGTCCATGCTGACCTACGACGAGGGCCTGGGCGGCTTCCGCGTCTCGATCACCAAGGAGCAGGTGGAGAAGGCGCCGAAGTATGGCGCCAACGAGGAGTATGACTGGTCGCGCGAGAACGGCCAGCGCATCCACGACTATTACGGCGTGCCGCCCTACTGGCGCTCGGTGATGTGACGTCCTCGGGTCGTCGCGGCGGGCGGGGCCCGCAGGCATGCCGGCTCCGCCCGTTGTTTTTGCTTGGCTTTACGATGATTTTTATTCATAGCGAATGTGCCTTAAATTTCATTGTCACTGAAATTAGCGCCGTCTATGCTCCCCGCATGAAGCTCGCGGACTGGCTCACGTCGACCGGCACCAAGCGCAGCGCCTTCGCGCGGCAGGTGGGGCTCTCGCCCGCCTCCGTCACGGCGCTGTGCAACGACGACCGCGCCTGGATCTCCCGCGAGACCGCCGAGAAGATCGCCGAGGCCACCGGCCACCAGGTCACCCCGAACGACTTCCTCGGCGTATCCGTGCCGCCGCTCATCCGAGGTTTGCCCGTGACCGACACCACCCAGGCCCGCGTCCAGTCCGCCATCGAAGCCTTCGCCCGCGGCGAGATCATCGTCGTCACTGACGACGACGACCGGGAGAACGAGGGCGATCTCATCGTCGCCGCCTCGCTGGCGACGCCGGAGAAGATGGCCTTCATCATCCGCAACACCTCGGGCATCGTCTGCACGCCGCTGCCGCCCTCCGAGGCGCGGCGCCTGCGGCTAGATCCCATGGTGTCGAACAACGACGCGCCCATGGGCACCGCCTTCACCATCTCGGTGGACCTGAAGCACGGCACCACCACCGGCATCTCCGCCGAGGAGCGCACCAACACCGTGCGCGCGCTCGCCAATCCCAACATGGGCGCCGCCGACTTCGTGCGGCCGGGCCATGTCTTCCCGCTGATCGCCAAGGAGGGCGGGGTGCTGATCCGCTCCGGCCACACCGAGGCGGCGGTGGATCTGTGCCGGCTCTCCGGCGTGCCGCCGGTGGGCGTGATCGCCGAGCTGGTGAACGACGACGGCACGGTCCAGCGCGGGCCGCAGGTGGCCGCCTTCGCCGACAAGCACAATCTTCTGCGCATCTCGGTGGCCGACCTCATCGCCTACCGCCAGGCGCGCGAGAAGCTGGTGACGCGGGCGGCGGACTTCCCGGTGCCCACCTCCATCGGCGAGCTGCACGGCTTCTCCTATGTCACCCCGTTCGACACCGTGAACCATCTCGCTCTGGTGCATGGGCGCATCGGCGACGGCGAGAAGGTGCTGGTGCGCCTGCATCGCGCCGATCCCATCACCGACGTTTTCACCGGCGGCAAGGTGATCCAGAAGTCGCTGGAGCGCATCCGCGACGAGGGGCGCGGCGTCCTGGTCTATCTGCGCGACGGCACCATGGGCGTGCCGCCCTCCGCCATGGGGCCGGGCGAGAAGAGCGCGAGCGAGCTTGCCCGCGACCGCCAGTGGCGCGAGGTCGGCCTCGGCGCCCAGATCCTGCGCGACCTCGGCATCCAGTCGATTCGCCTGCTCGCCTCCAAGGCGCGGACCTATGTGGGCCTCGCCGGCTTCGGCATCGAGATCGTCGAGACCGAGACGCTGGAGGCGTGAGCCCTTGCGGTCGGCAAGGGAACCCTCCCGGCCGCGCCGCCGTTTTCCCTGAAGGCTGGCCGACGCAGGGAGACGTTTCATGAGCCACTCGGACCTCGACCGCCTGAAGGCCGACGCCTCCGGCAATACCGGTCTGTCGGAAGCGCTGGAACTGGCGGTGGGCGGCTTCTCCGACCAGCGCGAGGCGCTCGACTTCCTCGCCGCCCGCGGCTTCCACATCCCGCCCGAGGCGCTCGCGAGCGAGGCGCGCGCCGCGCCGGCGGAAGGGGAGGGCGGCTATGGCGCGCTGATGCGCTTCATCGCCGAGCGCCGGCTTGCCTGAGGGGCCCCTCACAGGATGGTGCCGTGGAGGAACATCCACGCCACCGAGAAGTAGATGACGATGCCGGTCACGTCGACCAGCGTGGCGATGAACGGCGCCGAGGCCGTGGCGGGATCGAAGCCGAGCCGCTTCAGCGCGAACGGCAGCAGCGAGCCGGCGAGCGAGCCGAAGGTGACGATGCCGATCAGCGCCGCGCCGATGGTGGCGGCGAGCAGCTTCCAGTACTCGCCGTAATCGAAGATGCCGGCCTCCTGCCAGACGGCGATGCGGATGATGCCGATGACGCCGAGGATGGCCCCGAGCACGATGCCGGTCGGCAGTTCGCGCACCGCCACGCGCCACCAGTCGCGCAGCCTCACCTCCTGCAGCGCCAGCGCGCGGATGATGAGCGAGGTGGCCTGCGAGCCGGAATTGCCGCCCGAGCTCATGACGAGGGGGATGAAGAGCGCCAGCACGATGGCCTTCTCCAGCTCGTCGGCGAACACCTGCATGGCCGAGGTGGTGAGCATTTCGGAGAGGA
Source organism: Xanthobacter pseudotagetidis (assembly GCF_043194795.2). Lineage (NCBI taxonomy): Bacteria > Pseudomonadati > Pseudomonadota > Alphaproteobacteria > Hyphomicrobiales > Xanthobacteraceae > Xanthobacter > Xanthobacter pseudotagetidis. The sequence continues at coordinate 2,247,377 of NZ_CM195534.1, forward strand.
ACAGCACGCACAGCCAGCCGGCGCGCTTCTTGATCATCTGGAAGAAGCCGATGTCGAGATAGGGCTCGTCGATGGCCTCCATGCCGCCCATGCGCTGCACGTCCTCGGTCTGCTCCGTGATGATGGCGTCGATCACGTCGTCCACGGTGGCGATGCCCAGCACGTGCCCGGTGGTGTCCACCACCGGAACGGCGAGCAGATCGTACTTGCGGATGGTGCGGGCCACGTCCTCGCGGGTGGCGTTGGGGGCGACCGTGATGGGGGCGTAGGGCTGTGCCACCGTCAGGATGTTGTCGTCCGGCGCCCCGAAGATCAGGCGCCGCAGCGTCACGACGTTTGTCAGGCGCCGGCTCGCCGGGTCGAGGACGTAGATGGCGTAGACGGTCTCGCGGGTGCGCTCCACCTCGCGGATGTGGTCGAGGGTCTGCTTCACGCTCCAGTCGGAGGGCACCGAGACGAACTCGGTGGTCATCAGCGCGCCCGCCGAGTCCTCGGGATAGGTGAGCAGGTGGTCGATGGCCGCCCGCGCCTCCGCCGTGAGGCCCTCGCGCAGGGCGGATTTCTTCGGCTCCTCGATCCAGCGCAGCACGTCCGCCGCGCGGTCGGAGGACATCCCTTCGAGGAACGCCGCCGCCTTCTCCTCGGGCAATGTCTCGATCACCTCGCAGGCGTTGCGGAAGGGAGGCTGGTCCAGCACCTCCACGCCCCATTGCAGCGGCATGTGGGCGACGATCTCGGTTGCCTCCTCGACGCTCTTTCCATTCAGGAACTCGACGATGTCGGCGACGTGCTCCCGGCCGAGGCTGGAGGCGAGGGCGGACGGCTCGGTGGCCTGGAGGATCCGGTCGACGTTCATCTCGGTTCTCCTTGCCGCTTGCACGGCCGCGTTTGACGGGGGCGCCGCGCCCCGCGCGCGGGTCCCGTGCCATCCTCCGACGAAGCCTCCGCCCAGCGTGCCGGATCGCGAAGGTCCAGGTTGATATGTCCCAAGGTCATGACAGGATTAACGCGATCCGGAGCCGGATTCCGCCCCGGACGCGACGGCCCGGCGGGCATGGGCTTCGGCGGCCGGCGCCGGCCGACTTCCCATACACCGGGGCGCCGGCCGCGTCGCCCTTGATGACCTATCCCGGCCGATCGACTCGCGATGAGGCTATCGGTGCGCAAGGCGGGGCGTGGGAGCTCTTCCGGCCCGCGCTCCATCATTAAGTTAGAGGGCGATTCACCGATCAAATTGGTTCAACTTGATCGGATCGCGCTCTAGACGGGTTCGAACGCGCCGTCGGGTCCGAGCAGTTCGAGCCGGCCGGTGGCGACGCCGAAATAGGCGCCGTGGAGCTGCAGCGCCCCCTCGGCCACACGCTCGGACACCCAGGGGAAGCTGCCGAGGTTGGAGAGCGAGAGCTTCACGCAGCAATGCTCGCAGAAGCGCTGGCGCTCTTCCGGCGGCAGGTTCGCGTCCTGCGCCAGGCGCCGCGCCGGCTCGGCGATCGTCATCCAGCCGGCGACGAAGTCTTCCGCGCCGGGCGGGGCGCCGTCGAGCAGCGCCTGGACGCCGCCGCACTGGGCGTGGCCGAGCACCACCACGTGGTTCACCTTCAGGACCCGCACCGCGAACTCGATGGCGGCCGAGGTGCCGTGATAGTTGGCGTCTGGCAGATAGGGCGGCACGAGGTTCGCCACGTTGCGCACGATGAACATCTCGCCCGGACCGGCATCGAAGATCATCTGCGGGTCGACGCGGCTGTCCGAGCAGGCGATGACCATGGTCTGCGGGCTCTGTCCGCGTGCGGCGAGGCGCTCGAAGGTCTGCTTGCGCTCAGGCCAGGCCAACTCACGAAACCGTCTGTAGCCGGAGATCAGATCGTCCACGGGCGTCCCCTCGTTTTGCGGCGCAGCAGGGAAAGGGGAGTTTGTTGCCGGCGTCAAGCGTCGATCACGCCTCGTCCGCAGGTTCGGGCATGCCGGTTCGGGCGTTGCGGTCCAGCTCTTGGTAGCGGATGCGCTCAAGGTTCCCGAAGGGCAGAAGAATTTCTTTCGCTCAAGCTTCGGAACGTCTCGAAATGAAGAGGAGTTCAGTCTTCATCATGCTTCAGGAGGAAGACACATGCGCGGTTTGCTCTTGTGGATCATGGGCGTTCCTCTTTCTGTGATCGTCCTGCTCTATCTCTTCAACGTTCTCTGACGTGCCATAGCGCCCGGATGAATATCGCCAATGCGGGAGCGCGCAGCCGCGCTCCCCGCCGGGCCGGCTTTCGACAATCTCTGCCTTGAAAGTGTGCAAAGTGAACGGCGCGGACGAAGGCGCCATCACTTCACGGCCGCGTTTCCGCTTAACGATCCTGATCGGAGACAGCCTTCACGGCCTGCTATGCCCTGATTATGCGCAGACCAGTTCGCGGGCGATTGCACACAATTCGGATGGGCGTGATGCCCAGAAATCGACCTGCTGACCCCCTCGATCGTCGAGTATGACTAATTTATATGCAATTTGTGGGCTGACTCCGGCGTTCCAGGCTGCGGAATCGGTTCTTTTCGCAACGTCAGCCAAGCATCTTCTTCCTTGCGCCCCCTTTCGGTGCGCGCCGGGGCGGACGTTTGCCGGGCCGCCCCCGGGCGGGTGGCACGCGGCTTGCTCACCTCTGCCGCGGGCTGGGTCGCACCGGCCGCACAACAGGGGAGAGAGCGAATGCTCGGTTTGCTGGGACAGGCGACCAAGGGAGTGGGGGCGCTTGCTGCCGCCGCCGTCATCGCAGGGACGATGGGGATCGGCGCGGCCAAGGCGCAGGAGACCATCAAGGTCGGCATCCTGCATTCACTGTCGGGCACCATGGCCATCAGCGAGACCACGCTGAAGGACGCGATGCTCATGCTCATCGAGGAGCAGAACAAGAAGGGCGGCCTCCTGGGCAAGAAGCTCGAGGCCGTGGTGGTGGACCCCGCGTCCAACTGGCCGCTGTTCGCCGAGAAGGCGCGCGAGCTGATCACCAAGGACAAGGTGGCGGCGGTGTTCGGCTGCTGGACCTCGGTGTCGCGCAAGTCGGTGCTGCCGGTGTTCAAGGAGCTGAACAACATCCTCTTCTACCCGGTCCAGTACGAGGGAGAGGAGAGCGAGCGCAACGTGTTCTACACCGGCGCCGCGCCGAACCAGCAGGCGATCCCGGCGGTGGACTATCTCGCCAACGACGAGAAGGTCGAGCGCTGGGTGCTCGCGGGGACCGACTACGTCTACCCGCGCACCACCAACAAGATCCTGGAGGCCTACCTGAAGTCCCGCGGCGTGAAGGCCGAGGACATCATGATCAACTACACGCCATTCGGTCATTCCGACTGGCAGACCATCGTCGCCGACATCAAGAAGTTCGGCTCGCAGGGCAAGAAGACCGCCGTGGTCTCCACCATCAACGGTGACGCCAACGTGCCGTTCTACAAGGAGCTGGCGAACCAGGGCATCAAGGCTACCGACATTCCGGTGGTGGCGTTCTCGGTGGGCGAGGAAGAGCTCGCCGGCATCGACACCAAGCCGCTGGTGGGCCATCTGGCCGCCTGGAACTACTTCATGTCCATCGACACGCCCGAGAACAAGGCGTTCATCGACAAGTGGCACGCCTTCACCAAGGACAAGAAGCGCGTCACCAACGATCCCATGGAGGCCCATTACATCGGCTTCAACATGTGGGTGAAGGCGGTGGAGAAGGCCGGCACGACCGATCCGGACAAGGTGATCGCGGCGCTGCCGGGCATCAAGCAGGCCAACCTCACCGGCGGCATCTCCGAGATGCTCCCGAACCACCACATCACCAAGCCGGTCTTCATCGGCGAGATCGAGGGCGACGGCCAGTTCGACGTGGTGTGGAAGACCAAGGAGCTGGTGCCGGGCGACGCCTGGTCGGACTTCCTCGACGGCTCCAAGACCCTGGAGGCCGACTGGGTGAAGTACAATTGCGGCAACTACGACACCGTCCAGAAGAAGTGCCTGGGCGCCACCGCCGCCAAGTGAGGGCTGTGGCGTGACCAGCCGGGCCTGACCCGCACCCGAGGACATCCGGCGGCACGAACGCCGCCGGGTTCATCCGAGGGACCGCCGGCCGGCTTTCCCGAGACGTCGCCGTGCCCGGCGCGGCCGGTTGGACCCGATCCCCTGCCGCGCCCGGCGTGCGGCAGGGCCCGATCCCCGGAGGACGTGCCCGTTCCGCAAGTCCGCGTCCCTCCGCCGCTCCGGCGGCAGCTCTCCCGCCGCGCGATCAAGGACGCCCGAGATCCCATGAAGATGCTGCCCATGAAGATGTCCCCGCAGCTTCGCCGCCGCCTGTTCCTGCTGCCGCTTCTTCTCCCGGCGCTCCTTCTCATCCTCGCGGCCGTCGGCCCGGCGCCCGCCCGCGCCCAGGGCGCCGACCTCGCGCCGATCGTCGCGAAGTTCGCCAATGACAGCTACGGCGACACGGCGGATGCGCTCGCGGCGCTCTCCGCCACCGGCTCGGACCAGGCGGCGGCCATCGTCGCGGCGCTGGCCGAGGGCCGGCTGGTGTTCGATCCCTCCACCAAGGCGGTATTCATCCGCACGCCGTCCGGCGCCGTGACCGACGCTGCCACCGGCGCCGCCGTCGCGAGACCGCCCGCCGCCCTCACTGCGGTGCGCGCCAACAACCGCGTGCGCCGGGCCATCGAGGCGGCGTCCGGTGCGCTCTCGCTGCTCAACCCCGACGCCGGCAAGCGCCGCGCCGCCGCCGCCGCGGTGTTCAAGTCGCGCGATGCCGCGGCTCTGGAGACGCTCGACACCGCCATCGCCAAGGAGCAGGTGCCGGACGTGAAGGCGGCGTTCGAGGACGCCCGCGCCGCCATCCTCATCAACGCGCCCTCCGCCTCGGAGGCCGACCGGCTCGCGGCGGTCAAGCGCATCGCCGCCCGTGGCGACCAGGAATCCCTCGCCATGCTGCGCGCGGTGCCCGCCGACGCGCCTGCGCCGGTGAAGGCGGCGGCCGCGGCCGGCATCGCCGCGGTCGAGCGCAACCTCGCCTTCTGGAACGTGGCGCAGAATATCTGGTACGGCCTCTCGCTCGGCTCCGTGCTGCTGCTCGCCGCCATCGGCCTCGCCATCACCTTCGGCGTCATGGGCGTCATCAACATGGCCCATGGCGAGATGGTGATGCTCGGCGCCTACACCACCTTCGTGGTGCAGGAGATCATCCGCAATTCGGCGCCCTGGCTGTTCGACTGGTCGCTCACCATCGCCCTGCCGCTGGCCTTCGTCTTCACCGGCCTCGTCGGCATCCTGATCGAGCGCACGGTCATCCGCTTCCTCTACGGGCGCCCGCTGGAGACCCTGCTCGCCACCTGGGGCGTGTCGCTGATCCTGCAGCAGGCGGTGCGCACCGTGTTCGGCCCCACCAACCAGGAGGTGGGCGCCCCCTCCTGGATGAGCGGCGCGTTCCAGGTGGGGCAGATGTCCATCACCTACAACCGCCTGTGGATCATCGTCTTCTCGCTCATGGTGTTCTTCGCCTTGCTGCTGATCCTGAAACGCACCTCGCTCGGCCTCTATGTGCGGGCGGTGACGCAGAACCGGCGCATGGCGGCGGCCATGGGCATCCGCACCGGCCGCATCGATGCCCTCACCTTCGGGCTCGGCTCCGGCATCGCCGGCATCGCCGGGGTGGCGCTGTCGCAGATCGACAATGTGAGCCCGAACCTCGGCCAGGGCTACATCATCGACAGCTTCATGGTGGTGGTGTTTGGCGGGGTGGGGAACCTCTGGGGCACGCTGGTGGGCGCCTTCACGCTGGGCGTCGCCAACAAGCTCCTGGAGCCGGTGGCCGGCGCGGTGCTGGGCAAGATTCTGCTCCTGGTCTTCATCATCCTGTTCATCCAGAAGCGCCCGCGCGGCCTGTTCGCGCTCAAGGGCCGGGCGGTGGAATCGTGAGGGGCGCTCACCCCTCCCTGCGGCACCGAGCGTCGGCGGCCGTCATGGCCGGACTTGTCCCGGCCATCCACGCCCCGCGGCCGGGCGCATTCGATCGGGCGTCGCGCTGCCGGCTCGGCGCGGATGGCCGGGACAAGACCGGGCATGACGCCTCCCTCGGGGCGGCTGAGGCAGAAGGGAGCATCCGCACATGACCGGCGCGCGCATCATCGACCGCACCGGGGCGGTGTTCCTCGTGGTGCTGCTCGCCGTGGCGGTGCTGGTGCCGGTGCTGAACCTGCTGGTTCCGCCCGGCAACCCCTTCCACGTGCCGGACTACATGATCCCGCTGTTGGGCAAGTATCTCGCCTTCGCGCTGCTCGCGGTCTCGGTGGACCTGGTGTGGGGCTATTGCGGCGTGCTCTCGCTCGGCCACGGCGCCTTCTTCGCGCTCGGCGGCTATGCCATGGGCATGTACCTGATGCGCCAGATCGGCGCGCGCGGGGTCTACGGCAACCCGGTGCTGCCCGACTTCATGGTGTTCCTGAACTACAAGGAGCTGCCCTGGTTCTGGTGGGGCTTCGACATGTTCCCGTTCGCCATGCTGATGGTGCTGCTGGTGCCCGGCGCGCTCGCCTTCGTGTTCGGCTGGTTCGCCTTCCGCTCGCGGGTGACGGGCGTGTACCTCTCCATCATCACCCAGGCCATGACGTTCGCGCTGATGCTGGCCTTCTTCCGCAACGACATGGGCTTCGGCGGCAACAACGGCCTCACCGACTTCAAGGACATCCTCGGCTTCCCGGTGCAGGCGGCCTCCACCCGCATGGCGCTGTTCCTCGCCACCGTGGCGGCGCTCGCCGGCGGCTACGTCCTGTGCCGGGCGGTGGTCACCTCCAAATACGGCAAGGTGCTGGTGGCGGTGCGCGACGCGGAGAGCCGCACGCGGTTCCTCGGCTACCGGGTGGAGAACTACAAGCTCGTCGCCTGGGTGCTCTCGGCCATGCTGGCGGGCGTCGCCGGGGCGCTCTACGTGCCGCAGGTGGGCATCATCAACCCGTCCGAGTTCGCCCCCGCCCAGTCCATCGAGATGGTGATCTGGGTGGCGGTGGGCGGGCGCGGCACGCTGGTGGGCGCGGCGCTCGGCGCGGTGATCGTCAACGCCGGCAAGACCTGGTTCACCGGCGCCCTGCCGGAGGCGTGGCTCTATGCGCTCGGCGCGCTGTTCGTGGTGGTGACGCTGTTCCTGCCCAAGGGCGTGCTCGGCCTGTGGTCCAGCATCTGGGCGCGCCGCAGGGCGGCGGCCGCGCCGCCCGTCCCCCGTCCCGAGCCGGCGGAGTGAGCGCCATGGCGTCCCCGCATCTGCCCATCTCCTCCGCCGATCCCTATGCGGTGAAGTCGCCCGGCGTCTACTCGCTGGAGGCGGAGCTTGCCGACGTGGCGCGCGCGCAGAACCGCGTGCGCGACCCGCTCGCCATGACGTCGGCGCTGCTCTATCTCGACAACATCACGGTCTCGTTCGACGGCTTCCGGGCGCTCAACGCCTTGTCGCTCGCCATCGACGAGGCGGAGATGCGCGCCATCATCGGCCCCAACGGCGCCGGCAAGACCACCATGATGGACGTCATCACCGGCAAGACGCGGCCCAATGAGGGCGTCGCGCTGTTCGCCGGCGTCAACGACCTCACCCGCCTCGACGAGGCGGCCATCGCCCAGCTCGGCATCGGCCGCAAGTTCCAGACCCCGACCGTGTTCGACATGCACACGGTGGAGGACAACCTGCTGCTGGCCATCAAGGAGAGCCGCGCGCCGTTCGCGAACTTCTACTGGCAGCGCACCCCCTTCGAGCGCGAGCGGACGGACGAGCTCCTGGAGCGCATCCGCATGACCGACCACAGGAAGCGCAGCGCCTCCGAGCTCTCCCACGGCCAGAAGCAGTGGCTGGAGATCGGCATGCTGCTGGCCCAGGAGCCGCGCCTGCTGCTGGTGGACGAGCCCGCCGCAGGCATGACCGACCAGGAGACGGCGGACACGGCGGTGCTGCTCAAGGAGATCGCCAAGACCCGCGCCGTGGTGGTGGTGGAGCACGACATGCAGTTCGTGCGCGACCTCGACGTGAAGGTGACGGTGCTGCACGAGGGCTCGGTGCTCGCCGAGGGCTCGCTCGACCAGGTGAGCGCCAACGAGCGTGTCATCGAAGTCTATCTCGGGAGGTGAGGGAATGACGGGACGCGAGGTGGCTCCCTCTCCCCCACGGGGAGAGGGATGGGGTGAGGGGGCGCGCCGCCTGGGCGTCGCGCACGATTCCCCGCCTTTCTGGCCCCTCACCCTGGCCCTCTCCCCGTGGGGGAGAGGGAATGGTGCCCTGTGCCCGGAGGAGCGCGCGCCATGCTGAAGGTGGACAATCTCGACCTCTATTACGGCGCCGCCCAGATTCTCAAGAAGGTCTCGGTGGAGGCGAGGACCGGCGAGGTCACCTGCGTGCTCGGGCGCAACGGCGTCGGCAAGACCTCGCTGCTGCGCGCCATCGTCGGCCAGCGGCCCATCGCCGGCGGCTCGATCATGCTGGACGGAAAGGAGATTTCCCGCCTGCCCACGGTGGAGCGCGCGGCGCTGGGCATCGGCTTCGTGCCGCAGGGGCGCGAGGTGTTTCCCCTCCTCACCGTGAAGGAGAACCTGGAGACCGGCTTCGCCCGCCTGCCCGCGAAGGAGAAGTACGTGCCGGAGGAGGTGTTCCAGCTCTTCCCGGTGCTGAACTCCATGCTGAAGCGGCGCGGCGGCGACCTCTCCGGCGGCCAGCAGCAGCAGCTCGCCATCGGCCGCGCGCTCACCACGAGGCCGCGCCTTCTGGTTCTGGACGAGCCGACCGAGGGCATCCAGCCCTCTATTATCAAGGACATCGGCCGTGCCATCGCCTATCTGCGCGACCGCGGCGACATGGCCATCGTGCTGGTGGAGCAGTATTTCGACTTCGCCAAGGAACTGGCCGACAGCTTCATCCTCATGGAGCGCGGCGAGGTGGTGGCCAAGGGCGACCGGAGCGGCCTCGACGGCGACGAGGTGCGCCGCCTGATGGCGATCTGAGGCGGCGGAGGCGTTGCCGGACCACCGGGACGACACCATGGCGCGAAGGGAAATCCTGCTCTAGTCCTGTCGGCACGCGCCGACCCCGCCCGGCGCCCGAGAGAGCTTGAGGGACAGTCACATGAACCGCGCCATCGCCATGGTCCGCCGCCCCGCCGTCAAGGACGACAAGGTCGCGGACGAAGTGGTCCTCGACCATCGCGCCCGCTACGGCCGCAGCTTCGCCTTCACCACCGCCGGAGGCCTCCGGATCGTGCTCGATCTCGACAAGGCGGCCCTGCTCGACGACGGCGATGCGGTGAGGCTGGAGGACGGGCGCCTGGTGCGCGTCAGGGCGGCGGCGGAGGACCTCCTGGAGGTGACCTCGCCGAGCCCGGCGCGGCTCCTGAAGGCGGCCTGGCATCTGGGCGGCCGCCATGTTCCGGTCGAGATCGCCGAGGGCGCGGTCTACGTGGCGCGCGACGGCGCCGTCGCCGAGCTGGTGCGCGGCCTCGGCGCGGCGGTTCAGGAGGTGCGGCGGCCGTTCCGCCCGGAGAAGGGCGCCTTCGAGGCGGCCGAGGCGCATGCCCACGGCCACCACGACCACGGCCACCACGACCATGGGCATCATGACCATTCTCATCATGACCACGATCATCGTGGCCATGCGCACGGGGATGGCTGCGGCTGCGGCCATGAGCACGGCCATGAGCACGGGCATCACCATGAGCACGGGCATTCACATGACCACGGCTCGGCCGCCCGTGCTCACGAGCACGCGCATGAGCACGGGGGCGGCTGCGGGCACGAGCACCACGGCGAGGGCCATCATCACGGGCACAAGCACGACTGAGCGTCGCGGCCGGTGGGCGGGCGCTCGCCTCGGGCCGCAGGCGACCGCCCTAGCGGAACGGAGCGGCCGCCTTGGGCGCGGCCGGGATCGCTGCCGATCCGCCCCGATTTGCGCCGGGCCGGCCTGAACCGGCCTCTGAACCGGTCTACTTGGCCTTGCAGGCGGCCTCGAACTGCGCCACCGCGGCGGCGGCGCCGTCGAGGGTGATCTGGCGCTTGGCGCCCTTGGTCTCGATGGTGAGCTGCTTGCCCTTCGCCAGGGCCTTGAGGTCGGCCATCTTGCCCTTGGCCTCCACGTTGATGGCGCCGCCGTCCTCGTCCGCCACCGCCTTGCCGGTGAAGGTGCGGCTCACCGCGCCGGCGGTGAGGATGGCGCGGGCGGCGGCGTCCTTGGCGAGGCCCTTGGTGCCGATCATGGGCTGGACGATGATGTCCTCGGAGCCCTTGTCGCAGAGGAAGAAGATGGCCACTTCCTCGGTCTCCGGCACGCCGAACACCAGCGCGCCGCCCTGGTCGGTCTCGGAGGCATGCCAGGTCATCTTCTGCTGGGCCGCCGCCGGCAAGGTGAGGGCGAGCAAGGCAAGCAGCGGGAAAAGCAGGCGGGTCATGGGATGATCTTCCTGTGATGCGCACGTCGGCGGGCATGTAGCCGCCGTGCGGCATTTCCTAAATTGCATCGGCGCGCATATTAAGGCGTCCCGCAGGCAGGAGAAGCGCCCTCCACCGGCATCGTCCACAGGCGCGCGGGCGTCAGGATGCGCCGAGGCAGGCGCGCCGGAAGTCCGCGAGCTTGGCCTTGGCGCCCGCGAGCGGAATGGCCTCCCGGGTGCCGTCCATGGACACGGTGAGCTGGTCGCCGGAGGCGAAGAGATCGAGCACGTTGGCCTCCAGCGTCACCGCCGCCTCCACCACCAGCCGGTCGCCGGCGCCGCGGAAGGCGGTGGCGGCGAGCTGCATGCGCCGCTTGCCCGCCGCCAGCGAGACCGCGACGCCGTCGCCCGCCTTGATGCGGCCGGCGGGCACGTCGACGGTGAACTGGAGCAGCGCGGCGGCCGGCTGGCAGGCGACCGCGAACAGCGGGTCGGGCACGCGCGAGGCGCCGTAGCGCATGACGTAGGAATCCTCGGCCTTGACGATGGCCCAGGTCCGGGCGTCGGCAGCGGCGGGCTTGGCTGCGGGCTTGGCCGGGGCGGCTGCGGAATGATCGAGCACGGCCAATGAAAAAAGCAGGCCGAGGAGGAAGGCGCGGCGCATGGGGTCTCCAGCCGAAGAACGGGTTCAGGCCGGACCCGGATCGGTCCGGATGGCCTTCCCGTAAGATATTCCCGGGCGCGCGCCGGTCGGATCGGGGCGATCTGATCGGGCGCTGCCCTGGTTCGGATACGCGGGCAATGCGGGCGTGGACCATTGCATCCCCCCACAGGATGCCGGCCGCCCGCACTCAGGGGTGGTACCATGCCGGCGCCCGGACGGGAATCGGCAGATGGTTTGCGCCACCCACCCGCATCGCATATCACGGCCCGGACCGGCTCGCGACGGGCTTCCGCGATGGCTCGCGGCCCGGTCCCGCAGCGACCTTTGGACTGAACCAGCCCCGGCGCGGGCCTCCCGACGATGACGAACGCATTCCCGATCCATCCCCCGAGTTCCGCGCGCCAGCGCCTTGATCGCCTCCTGGTGGAGCGCGGCCTGTTCGAGAGCCGCGCCCGCGCCCAGGCCGCCATCGCCCAGGGGCTGGTGCGGGTGTCCGGCGTCGTCGTCACCAAGCCCGCCACCGAGGTGGCGCCGGACGCGGAGATCGCGGCGCAGGCGGCGCACGACTTCGTCTCGCGCGGGGCGCTCAAGCTGGAGGCGGCCCTCGACGCCTTCGCCATCGACCCCGCCGGGCAGGCGGCGCTCGATGTGGGCGCCTCCACCGGCGGCTTCACCGAGCTGCTGCTGCGCCGGGGCGCCGCCCATGTGTTCGCCGTGGACGTGGGGCGCGACCAGCTTCATGCCCGCCTCCGGAGGCATCCGGCTGTCACCTCGCTGGAGGGAACCGACATCCGCGCCCTCGCCGCCGGTGCGCTGCCGCCCGTCGATCTGGTGGTGGTGGACGCGAGCTTCATCTCGCTGGCCCTGGTTCTGCCGCCCGCGCTCGCCTTCGCCGCGCCCCGCGCGCGGCTGGTGGCGCTGGTGAAGCCGCAGTTCGAGGCCGGCCGCGCCGCGCTCAAGAAAGGCGTGGTGCGCGATGCGGCGGTGCACGAGGAGGTGTGCGCCAGGGCGCTGGCGCTGGTGGAGACCCTGGGCTGGCGCGGGCTCGGCCTCGTGCCGTCGCCCATCGCCGGCGGCGACGGCAACCGCGAGTTCCTGCTCGGCGCGGAGCGCTTGTGATGGAGCTGCGCCTCACCCGCATGGGCGCCCAGGGCGACGCCGTCGCCGAGGGGCCGTCCGGCCCGCTCTTCGTGCCCTACGCGCTGCCGGGCGAGCGCGTCGCCGCCACCATCGAGGGCGAGCGGGCGCGGCTCGACGCGGTGCTGGAGGCGAGCCCGGAGCGGGCGGCGCCGGCCTGCCGCCATTTCGGCCGCTGCGGCGGCTGCCTGCTCCAGCACTGGGAGCTTGCGCCCTATCTCGCCTGGAAGCGCGGCCTCGTCGCCGAGGCGCTGTCGCGCGAGCGGATCGCCGCCGATGTGGCGCCGGTGGCGGACGCCCATGGGGCGGGCCGGCGGCGCGTCATCTTCCATGCCCGGCAATATGGCGCCAAGAATGGCGCGAAGACCGTGGTGGGCTTCGCCGAGCGCAAGTCGCACGCCATGGTGGATCTCGCCGAATGCCCGGTTCTGGCGCCGGACCTCGCCCAGGCCCTGCCGGCGGCGCGGGCGGTGGCGCAGGCGCTGGCGCCGCGCAACAAGCCGCTCGACATCCAGGTCATCGCCAGCGCCACCGGGCTCGACCTCGACGTGCGCGGCTCCGGGCCGCTGCCGCCGGCGCTGCTCATGGATCTGGCGCAGCTCGCCGAGCGCTTCGGCCTCGCCCGCGTCACCCGCCATGGCGAGCTGGTGCTCCAGCGCGTGGCGCCGGTGCTGATGATGGGCCGGGCGCGGGTGGAGCTGCCGCCGGCCGCCTTCCTCCAGGCCACCGCCGAGGGCGAGGCGCGCCTTGCCGCCGCCGTGGCCGACGGGGTGGCGGGGGCGAAGCGGGTGGCGGACCTGTTCGCCGGCATCGGCACCTTCGCGCTGCGCCTCGCGGAGGGCGCGCGGGTGCATGCGGTGGAGGGCAATGCGCCGGCGGTGGCGGCGTTGCTCAAGGCGGCGCGCGCCACGGCGGGGCTGAAGGGCGTGGAGGGCGAGGCGCGCGACCTGTTCCGGCGCCCGCTGCTGCCGGAGGAGCTTTCGGCCTTCGACGCCGTGGTCATCGATCCGCCGCGCCAGGGAGCCGAGGCGCAGGCGCGCCAGCTTGCGGCGGCGAAGGTGGGGCGCGTGGTCTATGTGTCGTGCAGCGCCACCACCTTCGCGCGCGACGCGCGGGCACTGATCGATGGCGGGTTCCGGCTCGGCGGGGTCACGCCGCTCGACCAGTTCCGCTACAGCCCGCACGTGGAGCTGGTGGGGGTCTTCGAGCGGTAGGAGGCGCGGGCCGGCCGGCGCCCGGCGCCGAGCGCAATCATGCCCCGGCTCTCCGGAAGCCTCCACGCTCCCAGCCGCCGGTATTTTTCAACCGTCGTTATCCTTCAACCGCCGTCATGTCCCAAACCGCCGTGATGCTCCGGCTCGACCGGAGCATCCACGCCTCCAACCGCCTCCAACCGCCTCCAACCGCCCCCAACCGCCGTCATGCTCCGGCTTGACCGGAGCATCCACGCGGCGCGGGTGCTTGCGGAAAGGCCCCTGGGCCCTCCGGTCAAGCCGGAGGGCGACGGCGGGTGTGCGGACAGGGCGCGGAAGCGGCCGTCATGCGCCCAGCGCCGCCTTGCTCAGGCGGCGCTGTCGGTGCGGGCGCCGGGGAGGCGCTTGTCGAGATAGGTGCCCACCACTTCCATCAATTCGTCGGTCTTGCCGTCGAAGAAGTGGTTGGCGCCGGGCACCACCTGCTGCTCGATGACGATGCCCTTCTGGGTCTTCAGCTTCTCCACCAGCGTCGCCACCGCCGAGGTGGGAACCACCGCGTCCTTGTCGCCGTGCACGAACAGGCCGGAGGACGGGCAGGGGGCGAGGAACGAGAAGTCGTAGAGGTTCGCGGGCGCCGCCACCGAGATGAAGCCCTCGACCTCCGGCCGGCGCATGAGCAGCTGCATGCCGATCCAGGCGCCGAACGAGAAGCCGGCGATCCAGCAGGCGCGCGCGTCCGGATTCACCGACTGCGCCCAGTCGAGCGCGGCGGCGGCGTCCGACAGCTCGCCCTGGCCGTGGTCGAACGAGCCCTGGGAGCGGCCGACGCCGCGGAAGTTGAAGCGCAGCACCGAGAAGCCGCGATTCACGAACTGGTAGTAGAGGTTGTAGACCACCGGGTTGTTCATGGTCCCGCCGAACTGCGGGTGCGGGTGCAGGATTACCGCGATCGGCGCGTTGCGGCTCTTGGCGGGCTGATAGCGGCCTTCGAGCCGCCCCTTCTCACCGGGGAAGATCACTTCAGGCATGGGTCTGGACAACCTCTTGAAAGTGCCGCGCGCCTGCGGACGGGAGGTGAGCGAGGACGCCGCGGATGCGGGCGTCGCCCGGCCGGTGCCGCGGGGCTTGTCCTCTGGACAGGGAGGCAGAGGCGGCTTGGGGCACGGATCGCTCTCCCCGCGAAAGAACCATGGGGCCCGCGTCCGCCCGAAAGTCCTGTCGCCGACCGGTCCGAGGCTTGACGGAGCGGCGGTAATGACTTGACTTAGAGCACGACGCGCCTTATCAATTTAGAATAATTCTAATCTATTCCCGCCGGCTGCGCAAACCGAAGGGCGCTGCATTGCGGGAACGGGTGGAGTTTGACCTATGACCGAGATCGCCGGCAAATGCAACCCTCGGCGCCGCCCCGCGTCCGGGTGCGGACGGCTGCCGCGATGAGCGCCGCCGGCATGAACGCGGCCGGCGCCAAGGCGGCGCGCGCCTATCTCGATCACAATGCGTCGAGCCCCCTGCGGCCGGAGGCGCGGGCCGCCATCGTCGAGGCGCTCGACGCCGGCGGCAACGCCTCGTCCGTGCACGGGCCGGGGCGCGCGGCGCGCGCGCGCGTCGAGCGGGCGCGGGGCCAGGTGGCGGCGCTGGCGGGCGCCATGGCGCGCCAGGTGACCTTCACCTCCGGCGCCACCGAGGCGCTGGCCACCGTCCTGCATCCGCAGGTGGAGGTGGCCGGCCGGCCGATGCCCTGCGACGTGCTGCTGGCGAGCGCGGTGGAGCATCCCGCCGTGACGCGCGGCCACCGCTTTCCCGCCGGGGCGCTGGAGACCATTGCCGTGGGCCGCGACGGGCGCATCGACCTCGACGCCCTCGATGCGGCGCTCCAGCGCCATGCGGGGGCCGGCCGCCGCGCCATGGTGGCGCTCATGGCGGCCAACAACGAGACCGGCGTGCTCCAGCCCGTGACCGAGGCGGCGCGCCTGGTCCACACCCATGACGGCGTGCTGGTGTGCGACGCGGTGCAGGTGGCGGGCCGCATGCCGTTCCACATGGGCACGCTGGCGGTGGATTTCCTCGCTTTGTCCGCCCACAAGCTGGGCGGCCCGCAGGGCATCGGCGCGCTCATCGCCGGGCATGCGGACAGCCGCGTCACGCCGCTCATGACCGGCGGCGGCCAGGAGCGCGGGCAGCGCGGCGGCACCGAGGCGGTCGCGCTCATCGCCGGCTTCGGCGCGGCGGCGGAGGCGGCGCGCGCCGGCTACGAGACCGGCGGCGAGCGCGAGCGCCTCGCCGGCCTGCGCGACCGGATGGAGGCGGAGATCGCCGCCCGCATTCCCGGCGCGGTGGTGGTGGGTTCCGGCGCGGCGCGGATTCCCAACACCAGCCTTATTGCTTTTTCCGGCGCGAAGGCCGAAACCCTGGTGATCGCCCTCGACCTTTCCTACGTAAGTGTCAGTGCCGGATCGGCCTGCGCCTCGGGGAAGGTGGGCGCGTCCCACGTCCTGACCGCCATGGGCGTCGACGGGGATCTGGCGTCCGGCACCGTGCGCCTGTCCCTCGGCTGGTCGTCCACCGAAGAGGATGTGGCGCGCGTCGTGGACGCCCTTCAGAAGGCCGTGCCGCAGACCGGCGGTCGCCCGGTCCGCGCGGCGTGAGGCCCGCCCGGCCGGGCGGGTGACATGGATTTCCGCCTTTCAGGGGCGGAGTGGGACTTGACCCGCGGGCCTTGACCCCGCGCGGGAGAGGAGACGAGAAGATGCCTGCGGTCCAGGAGACCGTCGAGCGCGTCCGCGCGATCGACGTCGATCAGTACAAGTACGGTTTCACCACCGACATCGAATCCGAGAAGGCGCCGAAGGGCCTCGACGAAGGCACGGTGCGCTTCATCTCCGCCAAGAAGAACGAGCCCGAATGGATGCTGGAATGGCGCCTCGACGCCTTCCGGCGCTGGCTCACCATGCGCGAGCCCACCTGGGCGCGGGTGAGCTATCCCAGGATCGACTTCCAGGACCTCTATTACTACGCCGCCCCGAAGGCCAAGGCGGGGCCGAAGTCCATCGACGAGATCGACCCCGAGATCCTCAAGACCTACGAGAAGCTCGGCATCCCGCTGCGCGAGCGCGACGCGCTGCTCGGCATCGAGAGCTCGGGCGGCTCCAAGGTGGCGGTGGACGCGGTGTTCGATTCGGTCTCGGTCGCCACCACCTTCAAGGCCGAGCTGGCGAAGGCCGGCGTCATCTTCTGCTCGATCTCGGAGGCGATCCGCGAGCACCCCGAGCTGGTGCGCCAGTATCTCGGCTCGGTGGTGCCGGTGTCGGACAACTTCTACGCCACGCTCAACAGCGCGGTGTTCTCCGACGGCTCGTTCGTCTACGTGCCGAAGGGCGTGCGCTGCCCGATGGAGCTGTCCACCTACTTCCGCATCAACGAGAAGAACACCGGCCAGTTCGAGCGCACCCTCATCATCGCCGACGAGGGCGCCTATGTGAGCTATCTCGAAGGCTGCACCGCGCCCCAGCGCGACGAGAACCAGCTGCACGCGGCGGTGGTCGAGCTGATCGCGCTGAAGGATGCGGAGATCAAGTACTCCACGGTCCAGAACTGGTATCCGGGCGACGCCGAGGGCAAGGGCGGCATCTACAATTTCGTCACCAAGCGCGGCGACTGCCGGGGCGACAATTCCAAGATCTCCTGGACCCAGGTGGAGACCGGCTCGGCCATCACCTGGAAGTATCCGAGCTGCATCCTGCGCGGCGACAATTCCCAGGGCGAGTTCTATTCCATCGCCATCTCGAACGGCCACCAGCAGGTGGATTCGGGCACCAAGATGATCCATCTCGGCAAGAACACCGCGAGCCGGATCATCTCCAAGGGCATCGCCGCCGGCCACTCGGAGAACACCTACCGGGGCCTCGTCTCCGCCCACCGCAAGGCGAGCGGCGCGCGCAACTTCACCAATTGCGACTCGCTGCTGATCGGCGACAAGTGCGGCGCCCACACCGTGCCCTACATCGAGGCGAACAATTCCTCGGCCCAGTTCGAGCACGAGGCCACCACCTCGAAGATCTCCGAGGACCAGATGTTCTACTGCCTCCAGCGCGGTCTCTCCGACGAGGAGGCGGTGGCCCTCATCGTCAACGGCTTCGTCAAGGACGTGCTCCAGCAGCTGCCCATGGAGTTCGCCGTGGAGGCGCAGAAGCTCATCGCCGTGAGCCTGGAGGGCAGCGTCGGCTGACCTCATTCCCACGCCGTCATGGCCGGGCTCGACCCGGCCATCCACGGCCTGCGGCTCGGCGCAGCATCCAGAGCGTTGCGCGAGCCCAAAGGCGTGGATGCCCGGCACGAGGCCGGGCATGACGGGAGCGACAAGCGGCGAAGGCGCGTCAGCGCCGGCGCCGCGGAATTTACGCCCGGCCCGGCCGGCGCACCAACGGAACACGAAGACATGCTCGACATCCGCAACCTGCACGCCCGCATCGACGACCGCGAGATCCTCAAGGGCCTGGACCTCACCATCAATGCCGGCGAGGTGCACGCCATCATGGGGCCGAACGGCTCCGGCAAGTCCACGCTCTCCTACGTGCTCGCCGGCAAGGACGACTACGAGGTCACGGACGGCACCGCCACCCTCGACGGCGAGGACCTGCTCGCCATGGAGCCCGACGCGCGCGCGGCCGCGGGCCTCTTCCTCGCCTTCCAGTACCCGATCGAGATTCCCGGCGTCGCCAACATGACGTTCCTGCGCACGGCGCTGAACGCCCAGCGCAAGGCGCGCGGGGAAGCGGAAATCTCCACCCCCGACTTCCTGCGCCTCGTGAAGGACAAGGCCGGGGCCCTCGGCATCTCCCAGGAGATGCTCCGGCGCGGCGTGAACGTGGGCTTCTCCGGCGGCGAGAAGAAGCGCAACGAGATCCTCCAGATGTCGATCCTGGAGCCGAAGCTCTGCATCCTCGACGAGACCGATTCCGGCCTCGACATCGACGCGCTCAAGGTCGTCGCCCAGGGCGTGAACGCGCTGCGCTCGCCGAAGCGCGCCATGCTGGTCATCACCCATTACCAGCGCCTGCTCGACCATATCGTGCCGGACGTGGTGCACGTGATGCACCAGGGCCGCATCGTGCGCTCGGGCGGCAAGGAGCTGGCGCTGGAGCTGGAGGCTTCCGGCTACGCCGCCTATGGCGACGCGGCGTGAAGGCGGGCGAGATGAACACCGAGATCCGCACCCTGCGCACGGCCGGCGAGGAGGCCTTCGCCAAGGCGGCCGAGGCGCGCATCGCCGCCGAGCCCACGGCGGGCCGCATCAGCGAGCTGCGCCGCGCCGCCGCCGCCGCCTTCGCCGAGCACGGCCTTCCCACCCGCCGGGTGGAGGAGTGGAAGTACACCGACCTGCGCGCCGCCGTGCGCGAGGCGCCGCCGCTCGCCGGCGAGGTCACCGCCGCCGCCGAGGCGGAGGCGAGCCTGCGCGCCATCGCCTTCCCCGGCGCCGAGCGCGTGCTGTTCGTGAATGGCGGCTACGCGCGCGGCGCCTCCCATCTCGGCAGGCTCCCGGCCGGCGTCTCCGCCGTGCCGCTCGCCGCCGCGCTCGCTTCCGGCAGCCCGCTGCTGGAGCGCATCGGCGCGCTGGCGCCGCAGCGCTACGACGCGGCTCTGGCGCTCAACACCGCCATGCTGCACGAGGGGCTGGTGGTCCACGTCGCCGCCGGCGCCAAGGTGGAGACGCCGATCCACATCGCCCACGTCTTCACCGCGGACGCGCCGCTCGCCACCTTCACCCGCGCGCTGGTGGTGGTGGAGGAGGGCGCGCAGGTGGCCTTCATCGAGAGCCACCAGGGGCCGGACGGCATCGCCTACCAGGCCAACGCCGCGAGCGAGTTCTACCTGGGCGACGGCGCCCATGTGGACCTGATCCGGGTGCAGGAGGAGGGCGACAAGGCGCTCCATCTCGGCACGCTGGTGGTGGACATGGGCCGCGACGTGGCCTTCCACGCCTTCCAGCTCGCCACCGGCGCCGCCACCGCCCGCCTCAGCCTCTATGGCCGGTTCTCGGGCTCCGGCAGCCATGCCGGCATCCGCGGCGTGAACCTGCTCGCCAACCGCCAGCACGGCGACGTGACCATGGTGATGGACCACGCGGTGCCCCATTGCGAGAGCCGCGAGCTGTTCAAGACCGTGCTCAAGGACGAGAGCCACGGCGTGTTCCAGGGCAAGATCATCGTGCGTCCCGACGCGCAGAAGACCGACGGGCGCATGATGAGCCAGTCGCTGCTGCTCGGCGAGTTCGCGCAGATGGACAACAAGCCGGAGCTGGAGATCTTCGCCGACGATGTCCAGTGCGGCCACGGCGCCACCGCCGGGGCGCTCGACGACGACCTTCTGTTCTACCTGCTCTCCCGCGGCATCCCGCGCGCGGAGGCTCAGGTGCTGCTGGTGCAGGCGTTCGTGGGCGAGGCGGTGGAATATGTGGAGCAGGAGCCGCTGCGCGAGGCGCTGATGGCGCGCATCGTCGAGCGGCTCGGCAAGGTGGGCTGAGGGGCTCGGTCCCAACCCCCGTCATGCTCCGGCTTGACCGGAGCATCCACGGGCTGGGCCTGGCCCGAGGGAGGGACATAGGCCCTCCGGTCGAGCCGGAGGGCGACGGCAATGAAGGGAACGGCACGCGGGAAAACCTCGTGCCCGCAAGCCCTCCGCCGTCCTTCCCCCTCACCCCATCCCTCTCCCCGTGGGGGAGAGGGGAAAGGCCGACGCCCCGCCGCCGTCATGCTCCGGCTCGACCGGAGCATCCACGGGCGGGCCGGGAAGGCCCGAGGACCACGGGCCGTCCGGTCGAGCCGGAGGGCGACGGTAGCGAGGGGCGTTATCCTCCCGATCCTTTCCGAGACGGGAGAGGGCGTTTACGACTGAAGCACGCTGATCGAGGACCACCCATGACCGCCACCCGCATCGCTTCCCATCCGGCCACCGGTGCCTACGACGTCGCGGCGGTGCGCGCGGACTTTCCCGCCCTCGCGATGACCGTGAACGGCCACCCGCTCACCTATCTCGACAACGCCGCCTCGGCCCAGAAGCCGCGCCAGGTGATCGAGCGCATCGCCCGCGCCTATGAGAGCGAATATTCCAACGTCCACCGGGGCCTGCACTATCTCGCCAACGCCGCGACGGAAGCGTTCGAGCACGCCCGCGAGACCGCCCGCGCGTTCCTGAACGCGGGCTCGGCGGACGAGGTCATCTTCACCCGCTCGGGCACCGGCTCCATCAACCTCGTCGCCAACTCGCTCGGCCAGTCGATCCGGCCGGGCGACGAGATCGTGCTCTCCATCATGGAGCACCATTCCAACATCGTGCCCTGGCATTTCCTGCGCGAGAGGAAGGGCGCGGTGATCAAGTGGGCGCCGCTGCGCGAGGACGACAGCTTCGACCTCGACGCCTTCAAGGCGCTGCTCACCGAGCGCACCCGGATCGTCGCCATCACCCACATGTCGAACGTGCTCGGCACGGTGACGCCGGTGAAGGAGATCGTCCAGGCGGCCCATGCGGTGGGCGCCAAGGTGCTGGTGGACGGCTGCCAGGCCATCGTCCACATGCCGGTGGACGTGCGGGACCTCGACGTCGACTTCTATGCCGTCACCGGCCACAAGCTCTACGGCCCCACCGGCATCGGCCTGCTCTACGGCAAGCACCACCTGCTCGCCGGGATGCCGCCCTATGAGGGCGGCGGCGAGATGATCCGCGAGGTGACGGAAGATACCGTCACCTACGGCGTTCCGCCGCACAGGTTCGAGGCTGGAACGCCTCCAATCGTCCAGGCCATCGGCCTCGGCGCGGCGATGGACTATGTCACCGCCGTCGGCCGCGAGGCCATCGCCGCGCACGAGCACGACCTCGCGCTCTATGCCCAGGAACGCTTGGGAGCGCTCAATTCCCTGCGCATTGTCGGGCGCGCTCCGGACAAGGGCGCCATCGTCTCGTTCGAGATGAAGGGGGCCCATCCGCACGACGTCGCCACGGTGCTGGACCGCTACGGCGTCGCGGTGCGCGCGGGAACCCATTGCGCCCAGCCGCTTTTGGCACGATATGGAGCAACGGCCACCTGCCGCGCGTCGTTCGCGCTCTACAACACGCGCGCCGAGGTGGACCGGCTTGCCGACGCCCTCGTCAAGGCGCAGGATTTATTTGCATGACCGATAACGCGACCGATACGGCGCATTTGCCGAAGATCTCCTCCGCCATTCCGGACGCGGAGCTCACGCGCCTGACCGACGAGATCGTCGGCGCGCTGAAGAGCGTCTACGATCCCGAGATCCCGGTGGACATCTACGAGCTCGGCCTGATCTACAAGGTGGACATCGCCGACGACCGCACCGTGGCGGTGGAGATGACGCTCACCACCCCCAACTGCCCCGCCGCCGCCGAGCTTCCCGGCATGGTGGAGAGCGCGGTCGCCGCCGTTCCCGGCGTCGCCGACGTGAAGGTGGACATCACCTTCGATCCCCCGTGGGACCAGGGCCGCATGTCGGAAGAGGCGCGCGCCACCCTCAATCTGTGGTGAGCCGCCGGTGAGCGGGCCGGGGCCGGATGCCCATGCCGCGCCGCCGCTCGGCGGTGTGCTGGAGACCGGCCTCTATGTGGACGACCTCGCCCGCGCCGCCGCCTTCTACGAAGGCGTGATGGGCCTTGTCCCCATGCTCGCGGACGAGCGCTTCATCGCCTATCCGGTGGGGGCGACGGTGCTGCTGCTGTTCAAGCGCGGCAGCACGCACGAGACCATCGCCATGCCGTTCGGCACCATCCCGCCCCATGACGGGGCGGGCCGGCTGCACTTCGCCTTCGCGGCGGCGGCGGCGGATATCGACCGCTGGCGCGCGCATCTCGCCGCCCACGGCGTCGCCATCGAAGGCGAGGCGCGCTGGCCCAAGGGTGGCACCAGCCTCTATTTCCGCGACCCGGACGGCAACCTCGCCGAGATCGCGACGCCGGGCCTCTGGGCCAATTACTGAGGCGGCCATCGCATCATGGGCGATGTCATGCCCTGGTTCGTCCGGGTGCATCCGGGTCGCGGGCCGGGGGAGGCGCCGAGGCCAAGGCATCCGCGCCTGCGGCGCGGACTCTACGCGGCGGGCGGGGCGCCGCCGTCCTGGCTCAGCGCGCGCGCGAACGCCGCGAAGCTGTCCGCCGGCACCGGACGGCTCCAGAGGAAGCCCTGGCCGAGGGCGCAGCCGTTCTCCTTCAGGAAGTCGCGCTGCGCCTCGGTCTCCACGCCCTCGGCGAGAATGGCGAGATTGAGCGCCCGGCCGATGGCGATGACCGCGCGCACGATCTCCCCGTCCACCGCCGAGCCTGGCAGGTCGCGCACGAAGCTCTTGTCGATCTTGAGCTTTCCGATCGGAAAGCGCTTGAGGTAGGAGAGCGAGGAGTAGCCGGTGCCAAAGTCGTCCACCGCCACCCTCACCCCCAGCGCCGCGAGCTCATTGAGCTTGGTCTTCGCCTCCACCCCCTCGGTGATGAGCAGGCTCTCGGTGATCTCCACCTCCAGGCGCTCCGGGGAGAGGCCGGTCTCCCGCAGGATCTGGGCGTAATGCGCGCACAGGTCCGCCTGCTTGAACTGGCGCGGGGAGAGGTTGACCGAGATGGTGCCGCAGGTCACGCCCTCGGCGTCCCATTGCACCACCTGGCGGCAGGCGCGCTGGGCGACGTACTCGCCGAGCGGCACGATCAGGCCGGTCTCCTCGGCCACGGGAATGAACTGGTCCGGCGTCACGAGGCCGCGCGGGCTCATCCAGCGCACCAGGGCCTCGGCGCCGGTGAGCAGGCCGGTGGACAGCGAGATGATGGGCTGGAAGTAGACGACCAGCTCCTCGCGGGTGAGGGCGCGGCGCAGCTCCGCCTCCATGCCCACCCGGGCCCGCGCGGCCGCCGTCATGGCGCCGGTATAGAAGCTGTAGGTCCCGCGCCCGTTCGCCTTGGCCTGGAACAAGGCGGACCCGGCGTGCTGGAGCAGCTGGCCTCCGTCCGGGTCGTCGTCCGGGAACAGGCTGATGCCGACGCTGGCGCCGAGATAGATGTCCTCGCCTCCGGGCTCCGTGAACGGATCGGTGAAGGCGTCGATGATGCGCGTGGCCTCGGCCGCGGCGTCCTCGGACCCCTTGATGTTCTCGAGCAGAACCACGAACTCGTCGCCGCCATAGCGCCCGATCGTGGTGTCGGCGGACAGCCTGGAGCGCAGGCGCTGCCCGACGGCCTGCAGCATGGCATCGCCGGAGGTCAGGCCGAGGGTCTCGTTGATGGTCTTGAAGTGGTCGAGGTCGATGAACAGTACGGCGCAGCGCGCCTTGGAGCGGCTCACCGCATGGTCGATGAGGGAGAACAGCAGCGAGCGGTTCGGCAGGCCGGTGAGCACGTCGTAGTGGGTCAGCCGGTCGAGCTCCGATTGCGAGCGCCGCGCCTGGGTGATGTCGTGGAACACCCCCACGTAGCGGGGCGCGTCGCCGTTGCCGCTGGGCACCGTGCTGATGATGAGATGCTGGAGGAACACCTCGCCGTCCTTGCGCCGGTTCCAGATCTCGCCGCGCCAGGAGCCGGCGGCGCGAATTTCCTCCCACATCTGGCGGAAGAAATTGCGGTCGTGGCGGCCCGACTGCAGCAGGCGCATGCTTTTTCCGACCGCCTCCGCCTCCTCGTAGCCGGTGATGGCCGTGAAGGCTGGATTGACGGCGGAGATGACCCCCTTGGCGTCGGTCACGACGATGCCTTCGTCGGTGCCGGAGAACACGGCGCCCGCGAGCTGGATGCGGCGCTCGGTCTGCCTTCGCTCGGTGATGTCCTCGGTCAGCCCGACGATGCGCGCAGGCGCGCCCGAGGGGCCGCGGATGGCGAAGCCCTGCGAGACGAAGTCGTGGTAGGACCCGTCCTCGTGGCGCATGCGGTATTCGGCGGCGAATGTGGCGCCGTCGGTGGCCAGCGCATCCTGCCAGAGCCCCGCCATGCGGTGCGCGTCAGCCGGGTGCGCCCGGTCCTGCCACAGGGTCCGCAGGTCCACCGGCGCGTCCGGCGAAATCCCGAGCATTTCCCTCCAGCGACGGGATACGTAGCTTTGACCGGTGACGAGGTCGATGTCCCAGACGCCCTGCTCGGTGGCGCGCACGGCGAGCTCGAACCGCTCCTCGCTCTCCTTCAGGGCGCGCGATGCGGCCCGTCGTTCCGAGGCATCCTGCGACACCACGATGAGGTAGCTCGGCGCGCCGTCATCCTCGCGCGCCAGCGAGACCGAGCAATCGAGCCAGATATCGGAGCCGTCCTTGCGGCGGAAACGCTTCTCGCTTTCCTTGATGTTGGTGGTCTGGCCTTCGGACAGCGCGGCGATGTCGCGCGCGTCCTTCGCCTGGTCGGCGGGGTAGGTGAGGAAGGTGTAGTGCTGCCCCAGGAGCTCCTCGCGGCTGTAGCCGACGAAGGCGCAGAAGGTCTGGTTCGCGCGTAAGATCCGGCCGTCGAGCGCGATGTGGATGATGCCGACGGCCGCCTGCTCGAAGGTGGCCCGGAATCGCTCCTCCGCGGAAGCGAGCGCGCGCGCCTGATCCACCTCGCGCAGCGCCGCCCGCAGCTTCTGGCGCTCGGCGAACAGGAGCCCGATGGCGACCGCCACCACCATCACGGCCGCGGTTGTCAGGCTGGCGAACAGCATCAGCCCGCGTGCGCCGCCCAGCGCCTGCCGGTGCTTCATGGTGGCGATGATGACGCTCTGCCAGAGGGGGATCGTCCTGGCGACCGCGAGCATGTCGTTTCGAGAGGTTCCGGTTACCGCGGCGATCCCGGGCGCGCGCTGGGCATCGTCGGCGAGCGCGGCGAGATCGGCCGGCAGCGGCCGCGTCAGCAAGGGACCTGAAACATCGGCCTGCACCGAACCGAAGTACCAGACGCCGTCGGCCTCCTTGCGTGCAAGGAACGACTGGGTGGCGGCGCCGATCGTCACCGGTCGCGCCAGATAGGGATAGAGGAACCTTGCGGGATCCATCTCCAGATAGAGCGATGCCTGCGCCCTTGCGCCATCGGCGCCGGCGACCGAAACCACATAGCCGTAGCGGTCCCGGCTCCGGTCACGAACGACGACCATGATCCCCTCGGACCCTTGCGCCCGGGCGATCAGGTTGCGAACCGCGTCGCGCGGCGGCCAGTCGTCGCCTTCCCGCAGCAGCCGGCGGCCCTCGGCGCTCCACAGCTCCACGGCGCCGAAGCCGAGGGTTTGCGCGGCGTCGCTGAGGACCGCGCGCAGGTGCTTGTCACTGCCGGGGGCATGCGGCGCCAGGAGGTCGGCGACGATGTCGCGGATGAAGGCGCTGCCGGCGAGCGCGGACGCGGAGGTGAGGCTCTCCTGCCGGTGCCGTGTGAGCGCCTCGATCTGCAGGTCCATGGTGGCCTTGAGGTCGGCCTCTCTCTCTCGCATCAGCGCCCGCGATGCGGAGTTGTACACAAGGGCGCCGACGATCAGTGTGGGGGCGACGATGGCGAGGATGATCGCCGCGGTCGGCAGCAGGCCGAACGGCTGCGCACCCCGCCGATCGTTCCGCGCCATGGCCGCCACCCGCGCCAGCGCCATGGCGAGCAGGGCGGTGGTGATGGCGACGAAGGCGATGCCCTTGAAGGTGGACAAGGCGGCGAGCTCGGACGCGCCGCCGACCTTCTCGATCAGCCAGTCCGACAGGTACACCCAGCCAAGCGCGCCCATCGCATAGGCGAGTGTCGCGCGGATGATGAAGGCCTGGGGAGTCACGGCGTCGTCCGTTCGTGGGACTGTGGTGGGCCAGAGGCTTACCGGCGCGTTCTAGCCATTTTTCCTTTCAAACCATAAAATCTGAAATATTATAATACCGCTATGGTGAACTTATCCTGGTCGCATTGGCCTTGGTCAAGCGACCGGCGACAGGGCGCGGCATGGCCGGATGCCATGGAACGCCTTGTGAAAGGGTCCGTCGTCATCCATTTAGGGGATAATAAGACCATCCGGCCTCGGCCGGAACCGTCGGAGGCTTTCAGACATGAACGCTGCTTCCAGCGTCAGGCCGGCCCGAGCCCGCCCCCCGGTGATGCGCATCACCGACGCCGCTGCCGCGCGCATCCGCCAGATCATGTCCCGTGCGCGCGAGCCCATCGCCGCGGTCCGGGTCGGCGTGAAGAACGGCGGCTGCGCGGGCATGTCCTACACCATGGACTACGCGGCCGAGATCGCCCCGGGCGATGAAGTGGTGGAGGACAAGGGCGTGAAGGTCATCGTCGATCCGAAGGCGGTGCTGTTCCTTCTCGGCACCGAGATGGACTACAAGGCGGACAAGATGTCCGCTCAATTCGTGTTCAACAACCCGAACCAGACCTCAGCCTGCGGCTGCGGCGAATCGGTCGCCATCACGCCCGCCGCCGCGCGCGATGGCGGCGAGGCCGTGTCCTGAGGCGCGGCGCGCCGGGCGTCCTCACCGGGATTTGAAACCCGCGCCGGTTCCGTCGCGGCGGCACGGCCGACCGGACGCGCCGATGGCCACCGCGTTCCGATCCGGTGTTGCGGCGCAGCGCGACGCATCACGTTCCGGTTGCGGTGCATGGTAATTTGTTACTCTTCCGCATTGATCGCGGGCGTTGCTCCGGTATGGTTCACCGGATTCGGGCGCGTGGCTCAGACACCGCCCCATCGGCGCGGACGTGGCGAAACCGGTAGACGCACGAGACTTAAAATCTTGCGCCGCAAGGCATGCGGGTTCGAGTCCCGCCGTCCGCACCAGAGACATCGTCAATATCGACCAGGCCCGTGCCGGCCGCTCTTGGCCGGGGGCCGCCCGCTCAGCCCTGGTCGGCCGCCAGGTAGCTCGCCATGATGTCCACCACGATCGCCCGCCGCCGGGCGAGCCACGCCGGCGCGGCGAAGTCGTGCTGGAACATGGTGCCGAGCGTGTGGCGGTTGGAGACGTGGATGAAGCTGAGCCCGAGGATCGAGACATAGACGTTCTCGGCGTCGATATCCTTGTGGAACACCTTCGCCGCCTGGCCGCGCTTCAGGATGGTGCGCAGCGAGGAGAGCAGCGGCTGCGTCAGATGCGGGATGGTCTGCGAGCGGCGCGCGGTGCGCCCCATCATCAGGTTCTCGTTCATGATCAGGCGCACGAAGTGCGGATCGCCGGCGAGGAAGTCGAAGGTCATCTCGATCAGCCGCCGCATCGCCGTGGCCGGGTCGAGCCCGTTCACGTCGAGCGTCTGCTCCAGGTCGCGGATGATCCGGTACGACGCTTCCAGCGCCGCGAGGTAGAGATCGTCCTTGTTGCCGAAGTAGTGGTAGATCATCCCCACGTTCACGTCGGCGGTGGCGCAGATGCGGTCGATGCGGCTGCCGCTGAAGCCGTGGTCGGAGAACTCCGCCATGGCCGCCTCGAGGATGCGCTGGCGCGTCGCTGCGGCGTTGCGCCGGGCGGGCGGTCGCGCGGGCGCGGCCTGCGCCGGCATCGCAGCCGGGGGCGCGGCCGGGGGGGTCGCGATGCGTTTCTGCCGGGCGCCGTTCGCGGGCTCGGGCCGCGCGGCGGCGGCCATGGGCGTGCCGGCGTCCTTGCGGGCGTCGGACGCCCTCGGCTTGGCCGCGCGCTTCAGCGCGGGTGTGCGCTCTGGTTTTCCGGCTTTCATCGGCGCTCCGGCGGCGCCGGGACGCCGAAGCCGGCCCGCGCCGCGATATCCAAGAGGTCCATATCCTTGCCGCGCCGGGCGAGGATCGACAATCCCACCGGCGCGCCGTCCACCGCGCCGGCCGGCAGCGTGACCTGGGGCAGGCGGCCGAGGCCGGCGACGCAGAGCATCTCCATGGCGCGGCGCCGGTAGTCGGTCTCCACCTCGCGCGAAGAGGTGGTGCGCAGCGGCGCCGGGCCGGGCGTGGTGGGCATCACCACGAGATCGCCTTCGCCGATGCGCGCGGCGAGCGTCTCCGCGATGGCTTCGCCGCGGACGCGGGCGGCCCCGGAAACGGCCGGGTCCACCTTCGCGGCGGTGGCGAAGCGCTCGCCGACGCCGTCGCCGAACACCGGCCGCTCCGCCTCGATCCACGCCCCGAGCGAGGCCCAGATCTCGCCCGCCTGGATGAGGCGAAAGGTCTCGAACCACGCCGCGAGGTCGCCGGGGCACAGATCGGTGGCGGCGCGGGACGGAAAGAGCGCCGCGAGGCGCGCGACGGCGCCCTCCAGCGCCGCGCGGGTGGCCTCGTCGCAGCGCGCGAAGGCGTCCGTGGCGATCACCAGTCGGGTGAAGCCGCCGCCGCGCCCGGCGCCGAGCAGCACCTCGCCCACGCGCCGAAGGATGCCGGGATCGCGCGCGAACCAGCCCACCGTGTCGAAGCGCGGGGCGAAGCGCGAGATGCCGTCGAGCGAGATCCGGCCGTGGCTGGGGCGGATGCCGTAGATGCCGCAATAGGCCGCCGGCACCCGCACCGAGCCGCCGCAGTCGGTGCCGATGGCGAAGTCGGCCATGCCCCCCGCCACCGCCACCGCGGAGCCCGAGGAGGAGCCGCCGGGAATGCGGTCCGGCGCCCGCGGGTTGGTGGGCGTGCCGTAGTGCAGGTTCTCGCCGGCGATGGAGTAGCACAGCTCGTCGCTGATGGTGCGCCCGACGAGGTCCGCGCCGGCATCGAGCAGCGCGCTCACCGCCGGCGCCGTCTCGGCGGCCGGGCCGTGGGTGGCGAGCCATCGCGGATGGCCGAAGCCGGTGCGGCTGCCGGCGACGTCGAACACGTCCTTGATGGCGAAGGAGAGGCCTTCGAGCGGGCCTGGCGCGGTCGCCGCCACCGCCACGTGATTGTCCAGGCAGAAGGCGCCGTAGGGATCGGCCGGCGGGCGGAAG
This sequence comes from Xanthobacter pseudotagetidis, assembly GCF_043194795.2. Classification (NCBI taxonomy): domain Bacteria; kingdom Pseudomonadati; phylum Pseudomonadota; class Alphaproteobacteria; order Hyphomicrobiales; family Xanthobacteraceae; genus Xanthobacter; species Xanthobacter pseudotagetidis. The sequence continues at coordinate 2,276,621 of NZ_CM195534.1, forward strand.
AAGGGCAGGGTGCTGTCGGTCATCCGGGCGTGCTCAGTGCGAAGTCGGGCGATGCAGGGACGCCGCCGGGCGGGTCACGGTGCGGCGCCCGCGCTTGTAGGCGAACAGCACCGGGGCGAGCTCGGCGACGGCGGCTTCCGGCGTCTGGCAGTCCAGCACCACGAAGTCCGCCGCCTTGCCCACCTCCAGGCCGTAGTCGCGGGCATTGAGGAGCCGCGCCGAGCGCTCGGTGATCATGTTGAAGCACTCGCGGATGTCCGAGGTGGCGCCGATATGGCAGATGTTGGCGTTGAGGTTCGCCATCCGGATCAGCGAGCAGTCGCCGAACGGCGTGAACGGGTTCAGCACGTTGTTGGTGGAGAGCGAGCAGTTCACGCCGTGGTGCAGCAGCTTGTGGGTGTGGGTGACGCCGCGCGGCTGGTTCGCCTCCGCATCGCGGCCCATCAGGAACAGGTCCGTGGAGGGCAGCACGGTGAGCGCGACGCCGGCGTCGCACATGCACTGCGCCGCCGCCCTGAAGCGCTCCGGCCCAGCGGCCGCGAGCTTGGTGACGTGGCCGATGGCGGTGCGCCCGCCCCAGCGATACGTGTTCGCGAGCGCGCAGACATAGTCGAGGTCGAGCGTCTCGGCGGTGGGGCCGAAGTCGAGATGCATGTCGATGTCGGCATCGAATTCGCGCGCCATCTCGAACACCCGGTCGATCTGGCCGTGCGGGCTGGAATCCGTGTAGGGCGCCGCGCCCACCACGCGGGCGCCGCGCTTCAGCGCCTCCACCATCAGGTCGTCGGTGCCGGGATTGTTGAGCAGACCCTCCTGCGGGAACACGCAGATCTCGATGTCGATGGCCCACTTGTATTCGTCGATCAGCGGCAGGATGCCCTCCAGGCCCCGCAGCCCGATGCCGGGGTCCACCTCCAGCTGGGTGCGCATGCGGGTCGTGCCGTTGAGGATGCACTTCTCCAGCGTGCGCTTGCCGCGTTCGTAGACGTCCTCCGGCGTGAACTTGGCCTTGGCCTTCGCCACCTCGCCGATGGCCTCGGCGAGGTCGCCGCGCTGGGCGTGGCAGCGCTCCAGGATGCAGGACTTGTCGAGGTGGATGTGGGTCTCGACGAAGCCCGGGGAGACCAGGCGGCCGGCGACGTCCAGCACCTCGGCGTCGGCGGCCAGCGACGGCTCGATGGCGGCGAAGCGGCCGCCCTCGATGCCGATGTCCACCTGGCGCCCCGGATCGTGGGGCAGGCGGGCGTGCTTGACGATCAGGTCCATGGATCGGGGCTCCTGGCGGCGCTAGGCGGCCGGACCGCGGCCGGGGGGAAGGGGAGGCGGATCATGTCAGATGTCGAGCGGCATGCCGGGCACGGCGAGCACGGCGACGCTCGCCGCCTCGATGGCGGCGATCTCGCCCGGTCCGAAGTCGCGCGGGCCGCCGGCGAAATGGGCCGAGACCCAGCCCAGCAGATAGCCGTCGGTGCCGATGAGCGGGGCCACCATCTGCGCCGTGGTGCCGAACTGGCGCACCAAGGCCGGCGGCGGGGCGAGGGCGGGGTCGGCGAACACGTCGCCCTGCACCAGCGTGCGGCGGCTGGCCTCGACCCAGCGCACGGTGCGGGCGCGGCGGTGGTCCACCGAGCGGCTCTCCATCATGGAGGCGGCGCCGAGCGCCAGCACCTCGGCGCAGGGCACGTTCACGCTGAGGCCGAGGGCCGGGAAATCCATGCGCACGGTGCAGCGCATGGCGCCGGTGCGGTCCATGAGCGTGCTCAGAATGGGCTCGAACGCTGCCGCGAAACTCCTCGCCGTCATGCCGTCTCTCTCTCCAGGGCGAACCGGCCCTCCGCGAGGCCGGCGCAGAAATGCTTCACGAACGGCTCGAGCGCCGCCAGCTCCTCCCGGCGCGGACCGTTGGCGGCGAAGATCTCGCGCGCCCGGTCGTTGAGGCGGGTGCGCAAGGCGGGATAGTCGATGGTGACGAGGGCGCCGTCCTCCACCACCACGCGCCCGCCGACCATCACCCGGCGCACGCTGCGGCCCTCCTCGGCGAAGACGAGCTGGTAGAGCGCGTCGTTCAGCGGCGTGAAGTTCACCGTGCCAAGGTCAAGGAAGACGAGGTCGGCGGCGAGGCCGGTCTCGATGTCGCCGGTGAGGCCGTCGAGGCCCAGCGCCTTGGCGCTGCCGGTGGTGGCCATGGCGAACACGTCCTGAGGGGTCAGCCAGTCGTCGGGATCGAAGGAGGCGGTGCGCGACAGGTACGAGGCGAGCCGCATGGTCTCGAACAGGTTCTGGTGGTCCGAGCAGCTGCAGGCATCCGAGCCGATGCCGACATTGATGCCGGCGGCGCGCATGGCCGGGACCTGGGCGATGCCGCTGCCGAGCCGGAAGTTGCTCGACGGATTGTGGGCCACCGAGGCGCCCCGGCGGGCGAGCAAGGCGATGTCGTCGCCATCGAGCCAGATGCCGTGGGCGGCGGTGAAGTCCGGCCCGAGGATGCCGAGCCGGTCGAGATGGGCGGTCAGGCTCTCGCCATAGCGCGCGACGCCCACGAGCGCCTGGATCTTCGATTCCGCGAGATGGGCGTGGATGCCGGCGCCGTGCCGATCGGCGAGCGCGCGGCAGCCGGTCCAGAAATCGTCCGAGCAATGGTGCGGGATGGTGGGGGCGAGCGCCGGGCGCACGAAGGCGCGGTCGTGGGGCCACGCCTCCAGCATCCGCCCGCAGGCGGCGAGCGCGGCCTCGGCGCTCGACAGGCGGATCTCTTCCACCGCCGGCCGCAGGCTTTGCGGGATCGCCGCCATCAGGCCGGGGATCGCCTGCCAGAAGGTGCGGTCGGCCATCATCGGCGCCACCACGGCGCGCATGCCGGCGTCCGCATAGCCGGCGGCGGTGGCGTAGAGCCCCTCCGGCGTCGGCGCCGGCAGCTCCAGCACGAGGTCGTAGCAGGCGGTGCAGCCCTTCAGCAGCATCTCGGCGGCGCTCGCCTGGGCGAGCAGGTGCCGGTCCGCGAAGGCCTGGCCGCCGCCGGTCCACGGCCCGTTGTGGAGGTGCAGCTCCAGGGTCCAGGAGCGTGAGACGCCCCTGGCGATGGCGAGGTGGCTGTGGGTGTGGGCGTTGATCAGCCCGGGGATGATCAGGCGGTCGGCGGCGTCCATCGCCTCCGCCTCGTCGGGGAAGGGCGTGCCCGGCGCGGCGATGTCGGCGATGCGCCCGTCCACCACCAGCAGGTCGGCCGCCCGCACCGCGCCCTCGGCGGGGAAGCCGACGAGGCCGCCGCGAATGGCGAGGGGACGGGCGCTCATCGGCCGGCTCCCTCGTCCGGCAGCACGATGCAGTCGGCCACCCGGAAGCCGAGCGTCACGCCGGCGCCGGGCGCCGGCAGCTCGCGGCCCACATTCTTCTCCAGCGACTGCACCAGCGTGCCGTCGCCGAGGCGCGACCAGATGCGCAGGTCCGCGCCCACCGGGTCGAGCCGCTCCACCACCGCCGGAAGCCGCGTGTCGGCCGCCGCGCCCTCGGCGAGGAGGGCGAGCCGCTCGGGGCGGATGCACAAGGTCACCGGCCCGTCCGCGACCGCGCCCGGCGCCACGGCGACGCCGCCGACCCTGGTCTCCACCATGCCCGCCTCCGCCGCCCGGCGCGCCAGCGTGCCGGACAGCCAGTTGGCGTGGCCGATGAAGTCGGCGGCGAACAGGGTCTGCGGCCGCTGGTAGAGCGCGGCCGGGGTGTCCACCTGCTCGATGCGGCCTTTGTTCATCAGCACGATGCGGTCGGCGAGGCCCATGGCCTCCTCCTGGTCGTGGGTGACGATGATGGAGGTGCAGTCGAAGGTCGAGAGGATGGCGCGGATCTCGTGCCGGAGCTGGAGGCGCAGCTTGGCGTCGAGGTTCGAGAGCGGCTCGTCCAGCAGCATCACGTCCGGGCGGGTGACGAGCGCGCGGGCGAGCGCCACGCGCTGCTGCTGGCCGCCGGAGAGCTGGGACGGGCGCCGCTTCTCGATGCCCGGCAGGCGCACCTGCTCCAGCACCTCGGCGATGCGCGGGCCGATCTCGGCCCGCGGCACGCCGCGGTTCTTCATGCCGAAGGCGATGTTCTGCGCCACGCTCATGTGCGGGAACAGCGCGTAGTCCTGGAACACGAGGCCCACATTGCGCTCGTAGGGCGCCTTGCGGGCGACGTCGGCGCCGGAGATGAAGACGCGCCCCTCGTCCGGCTGCTCGAAGCCGGCGATCATGCGCAGCGTCGTGGTCTTGCCGCAGCCGCTCGGGCCGAGCAAGGCGACGATCTCGCCGCGCGCCACCTCGAAGGTCACGTTGTCCACCGCCGCCGTGTCGCCGAAGCGCTTGGTGACGTGCTGGAGATCGAGAACCGACTGGATCATCGCCCGTACACTCCGCGCCCGGTGATGGCGTCGAGCCCGGCGACGCGGTCGAGGATGACGATGATGAGCACGGTGGCGACGATGAACATCACCGACAGGGCCGCGATGGTGAGATCGAGGTTGGCGCGCATCTGGGCGAGGATGGCGACCGGCAGGGTGAAGGTGAAGGCGTCGGTGAGGAACAGGCTCACCCCCACGTCGTCGAACGAGGTGACGAAGCCGAACACCGCGCCGGCGATGATGCCGGTGCGCGCCAAGGGCAGCGTCACCTGCCACAGCGCGCGCCAGGGCTTCGCGCCGAGGCTCAGCGCCGCTTCGTAATAGGAGGCGCGGATGCCCACCAGCGCGGCGGCGGTGGTGCGCATCACATAGGGAAAGGTGATGAGCACGTGGCCCATCATCAGCCGCGTCATGCCGTCGAGGATGCCGAGGCGGCTGGCGAAGATCAGCACGCCGAAGCCCAGCACCACGTTCGGGATCACCAGCGGCGAGAGCAGCGCCGCCTGGATCAGCCCCTTGCCGCGGAAGGTGGCGTGATGGAGCCCGATGGCCGCCAGCGCGCCGATGACGGTGGCGATCAGCGTCGCCCCGGTGGCGAGGATGAGGCTGGTGACGAGGCCGTCGTGATAGTAGCTGTCGGCGAGGAAGCGGTCGTACCAGCGCAGCGAGAACTGGGTCGGCGGGAACGGCCCGACGAAGCCGCGCGCGTCGAAGGACAGCACCACCGCCACCACCACCGGGATCACCGAGAAGGCGACGAACAACGTGACCAGCGACAGGTAGGCGGTCTGGAACAGGGCGTCGGCGAGGCGCTTCATTTGCCCGCCTCCTGCCAGTGGCCGCGCACGAGGCTCAGCAGGCCGTAGAAGAGGGCGACCGAGATCACCATCATCACCATGGAGAGCGCGGCGCCGCTCGGGAAGTTCGCCACTTCCGAGAAGCGGAAGTAGATGAGGTTCGACACGAAGACGATGAAGCCGCGCCCCACCAGCATGGGCACCACCAGATTGCTGATCGAGAAGGCGTAGGCGATGATCGCGGCGGAGAGGATGCCCGGCAGGCTCATGGCCACCGTGACCTGGAAGAACGTCTTCCAGCGCGGCGCGCCGAGCGAGAGGGCGGCATCCTCCAGGCGCGGATTGATGTTCTGAAGCGTGCCGATGAGCGTCAGCGCCACCAGCGGCAGGGTGGAATTGAGCAGTCCCAGCACCACCATCAGCTCGGCCCCGTCGGGGCTCGATGCGGAGATGCCGAACAGGCGGCTGAAGTCGGAGAGCGGCCCGTGCGGCCCGAACGTCATGGCGATGGCGTAGACGCGCACGATGATGGACAGGAACAGCGTTCCCACCAGCCCGCCCACCATCAGCCGGCGCGCCACCGGCCCGGCGCGGCGGACGATGAAGTGGGCGACCGGGAAGCCGAGCACCAGGGCGAAGGCGGTGGCCAGCAGGCCGACCCGGAAGGTGTCGAGGAAGTAGCGCACATATTGCGGGTCGGCGATCTGGGCGTAGTTCTGGAGCGTGAGCGCGCCGCTCTCGTCGCCGCCGATGCGCCCGCCGACGAACGGCTTCAGGCTCTCGTGGGCGAGCAGCAGCAGCGGGCCGGCGAGCAGCGGCACCATGACGACGAGCGCCGGCCACAGCAGGGCCGCGCTCAGGGAGGGACGCCGCATCGCCATGGCGCGCGCGTCGCCCGCTCAGCCGCGCCGCACCAGCGGAACGATCTCCCGCTCCCAGCGGGCGTTCCACTCGTTCATCACCGAGGAGAGATAGGCGAAGTCGGCGAAATAGGCGTATTTCGGCAGCTCCTCCGGGGCGTAGTACCAGTCGGCGATCATGGGGTTGGCCTTGGCCGAGGGCTGGGTGGGGCCGGAGCCGAGCGGCATGTTGTAGATCTCGTTCATCTTCGGATCGGCGAAGAAGTTCGCGAACTCGAACGCCGCCTTGGCGGGCGAGCCCTTCAGCACGCAGAAGCCTTCATTGTAGAGGAAGCCCTTGTTGTCGGGCATGCGGTTCTTGAGCTTCACGGGGAAGTTCTTGGCGGTGGCGAACCAGCCGCCGTTGTTCCAGAAGCCGACCGAATAGCGGCCCGTGGCCATGGCGTTGATGTATTCGGAGTTGGAGGTGCAGATCTCGCCGATCTGGCCCTTGGAGGCAAGCTCCTTGATGAAGTCCCAGCCCGGCTCGGGGTTCTTCTCGTTGCCGCCGCGCTGGATGGCGGCGCTGACGATGAGCAGGCCCGTGAGGTTGATGGGGTAGGGCACGCAGAGCTTGCCCTTGAACTCGGGCTTCAGCAGGTCTTCCAGCGACGAGAAGCCGCCCGGCAGCAGGTCCTCGCGATAGCCCCAGAAGGCGCCGGCGGTGCTGAGCGGCACCGTCATCTTCTCGCCCATGGCGTTCTTCTGGATGTACTGGTCGGGAATGGTCTTCAGGTTGGTGACGATGCTCTCGTCGATGGGCAGCAGCCAGTCTTCGGCGATCATGGCGCGGAACACCGGGTCCCACACCGAAAGCACATTGTACTGCGTGCGCGGCCACACCGCCTTGATCTTGGCGACCACCGCCGCCGAGCCGCCGGAATGCAGCTCCCAGGCGACCTGGGTGTCGTTGGTCTTCTGGAACTCGGCGAGGATCTGCTTCGATACCTCGATCCAGTTGGCGCCCCACTGCACCACCAGCAGCCGCTCGGCCGCCTGGGCCGGCGTGAGGAGGCCCAGGGTGGACACACCGGTGGCGGCAAGCCCGGTCCCGGCGAGGGCGGCGCGGGTAAAATCTCTGCGGCTCAAGGACATGGCGGATCTCCTGGGGGCTCGGAGGCAGGCGGCGCGGGGGCGGGATTGGATGTCGGATAAATTAAGTACTTACTTAGTTTGATCAGCGCGCGACCGCCCCGCAAGCCGATAGATTGGCCACGGGATTTCCATCTATGCCTTTGATGTTTATGCGATGTGGCGTCGCGGTGCCGGTTCCTTGGGCGCCCCTGCGCCGGGGCGTGCCCAAATTCTCTCCAGCCGTCCCGGTCGGCTCTCAGGCGGGCTCGGCCGCGCCCGCCAGCGCGCGCAGCACCGCCTCGCCGGTGAGGCGGTTGTGGGCCTCCAGGCGCTCGGCGAGGTCGAGCCGGGCGCGGGCGCGGAAGGCCACCATGATGGCCTCGTGCTCGTCGAAGGACTGGGCCACGCGCAGCGGGTTCACATTGACCACGAACCGCAGGCGCAGCACGCGCTTCTGCAGGTTGTCGTAGGTCTGCAGCAGCACCGGATTTCCCGTCGCGGCGGCAAGCGCGCGGTGGAAGTCCTGGTTGAGCGCCGTATAGGCCGAGGGCGCGGGATGGGTGCGCAGCAGCGCGTGGATCTCCTCCAGCCGCGCCTGGTCGGCGGCGGTGGCGCGCACCGCCGCCAGCAGGCCGATGCGGTGCTCGATCGCGCCCTTGAACTCGAACAGATGGGCGATGTCGTCGGGGTCGATGGGGGCGACGATGGCGCCGCGGTTCGGCCGAAGCTCGACGAAGCCTTCCGCCGCCAGCACCTTCAGCGCCTCGCGCAGCGGGGTGCGGGAGATGCCGAACCTGAGGCACAGCTCCGCCTCGGGAATCTTGGCGCCGTAGGCGAGCTCGCCGTCGAGCAGCACGGCGCGCAGCCGCTCCACGATCTGCTCGTGGAGCGTGGTCTGCTCGCGCGGGTCCTGCGTGGCCTCTTCCACCGTGCTTGCCCCGTCTCGTCCTGCGCGCGGCCCGTTCTCCCCGCGCGCCCTCACTCGGCCGGCATCCCGATCGGGGCGGCCGGGCCCGGCTCGGCGAACATGGCGCCGAACGCGCCGAGAGCCCCGGTCGGCAGCCCGAGCGCGTCGAGGCATCCCCACAGGGTCGCCGACACGGAATCATACACCCTGACGCCGAGCCGGCGCTCGATCTGCGCGCCCACGAGCGCGCCGCGCATGTTGGTGCAGACAATGGCGATGGCGTCCGGCTCGGCGGCGGCGACATCCGTGCACATGGTGGCGATCTCCGCCTCGGAGATTTCGGCGAAGGAATAGTTGTCGGTCAGGCCGGCGTGGCGTCCGGCCACGCAACGCACGCCGCAGGCCGCATAATTCTCGACGATCTTCTGCTCGACCTCCTCGGTATAGGGCGTGACGAGGGCGAGCCTCTCCACCCCGTCCTTGCGGATGAGCGCGTTGATGGCCGCCATGGCGCTGGTCGCGCGGACGCCGGTGCGGTCCTCGATGGCGGCGGTGAGGCGCGCGTCCCAGTCGAAGCCGAGCCAGCTCGCCGAGGTGCCGTTCCAGGCGATGATGTCGGCACGGGCATCGGCCAGCAGCTCCGCCGCAGCGAGGATCGCCTCCTGGCCGAACTGCTCGTTGGCGGCGTCGTCGAGGGCGATGCGGGTGACGCGGAAGCGGCCGAAATGCGCGCTCACCTGCGGAAACAGCGGCGCCAGCAGATGCGCGGTGAAGGGCTCCAGCACCGTATTGGACGAGGGGGTCAGCATGCCGATGCGGCGTCGGGGGAGGGCGGTGAGATTTTGCATTCAGAAATGACCCGATCCAAGAAGGGCGTCCCGGCCGGCGAAGGCCGAAGCCGAGGCGGTGGCGCCGGAGCCCGCCTTTAGCTCTGCCCTGTGCCGCGTGCTTCGTCAATCCATTCAAATCGCGTAATAGCAACGGTTGTTGCACAGGAATGAGGCAGACTCTGGCGTCGGGAGCGGCAGTCTTCGGGAATGCCGTCCTGCGTCCTGCCTACAATTTGATATTTAAGCGTCCACTTAGTTCGGGCACTCTTTCGCGAGAAAATGAATTCAAAAATGACCTTCCAGGAGCCTCTCGCCATGCGCCTTCCGCTGCTCGTCTCGACCGCGCTCACCGCGCTTCTCATCGCCGCCGCGCCCGCCGCGGCGCAGGCGCCGGCCCCTGCGGCCGGCGCCGAGAAGGTCTTCCGCTACGCCTATCGCGTGGACCCGGCCTCGCTCGACCCGCATGCGCTGGCCGAGACCTTCACGCTGTCCTGGCTCGGGCAGGTCTATGAGCCGCTCGTCGGCCGCGGCAAGAACCTGGAGCTGGTGCCGGCGCTGGCCGAGAAGTGGGAGCAGGTCGATCCCACCACCTGGCGCTTCCATCTGCGCAAGGGCGTGAAGTTCGCCGACGGCACGCCCTTCACCGCCGACGACGTGGTCTTCTCGCTCCAGCGGGTGAAGAAGGACGGCTCGGACATGGCCTACACGGTGGCCTCCGTCACCGACATCAAGAAGGTGGACGACCACACCGTCGACCTCGTGATGGCCAAGCCCAATCCCATCCTGCCGGTGCAGATCACCTCCACCTACATGATGAGCAAGGATTGGGCGGAGAAGAACGGCGCCACCGCCCCGGCGAGCGTGAAGGCGAAGGTCGAGAACTTCGCCTCCACCAACGCCAACGGCACCGGCGCGTTCAAGATCGACAGCCGGCAGGCCGGCGTGCGCACCGTGCTGGTGCCGAACCCCAACTGGTGGGGCGACAAGACCTCCAACGTCACCAAGGTGATCTTCACCCCGATCCAGGCCGACGCTACGCGCGTCGCGGCGCTGCTCTCGGGCGAGGTGGACATGGTCTACCCGGTGCCGCAGCAGGACGCCGCGCGCATCGACGGTTCCGGCTCCGCCAAGGTGCTGAAGGGCGCCGAGCTGCGCACCATGTTCCTCAACATGGACCAGAAGCGCGACGAGCTCACCACCTCCGACGTGAAGGGCAAGAACCCCTTCAAGGACAAGCGCGTGCGCCAGGCGATCTACCAGGCCATCGACATGGAGGCGATCAAGGACCGCATCATGGGCGGCACCTCGCACGTCGCCGGCACCATGATCGCGCCCGGCATCAACGGCTACGACGCCAAGCTCGACACCCGCACCGCCCCCTACGATCCCAAGGCCGCCAAGCAGCTGCTGACGGATGCCGGCTATCCGGACGGCTTCTCCTTCACCATGGACTGCTCGAACGACCGCTACGTGAACGACGAGCGCATCTGCCAGGCCATCGTCGGCATGCTGGGGCGCATCGGCCTGAAGGTGAACCTCAACGCCCAGACCCGCAGCAAGTATTTCGAGAAGGTGCTGGCCCGCGATACCTCGTTCGCCATGCTCGGGTGGCAGCCGCTCAGCTATGATGCCCACTCCACCCTCCAGGACACCATGAACACGCCGGAGGGCAAGATCGGCACCTACAATATCGGCAACTACTCCAACCCGAAGATCGACGCGCTGACGCAGCAGATCGAGGTCGAGGTTGACCCGGCCAAGCGCAACGCGCTCATCTTCGAGGCGATGACGCTGAGCAAGGACGACTACAGCCACATCCCGCTGCACCAGGCCGGCATCGCCTGGGGCGTGCGCAAGGGCGTCAACGCCGTGCTGCGCTCCGACGACAGCCTGGAGCTGAAGTGGGTGACGCTGGACTGAGGACGGTCGGCCGCGCACGCCAATGGCCGATGCCCAGCGGCGATGACGGACGTCATGCCCGGCCTGGTGCCGGGCATCCACGCCACGCCGCTCGCGCGTCGTGCCGGCGCGGGGCGCCCGGTCGCAGAGCGTGGATGGCCGGGACAGGCCCGGCCATGACGACGGGGAGGCCGGGATGGCGGCAAGACTTCCAAGCAACCTCCAGAAAGGCGCCCCATGAGCTTTGATCCCGGCGCGCCTTCCTTCCCCCTCGGCTCACCTCCCTCCCCCCCAAGGGGGAGGGGAGGCGCGCCCGGCCGGCGGAAATGAGACGGTGACATGAGCTTTCTTCTCCGCCGGGCGCTCCCCCGCCGCTGGCCTCCCTCCCCCCATGTGGGGGAGGGCAGGGAGGGGGGTGTCGCGGCACGTCCGACATCGCGTCGGCAAGTCTTACAGCGGCGGCGGGCCCCCCGCCCCCTCACCCCTCCCCCACGAGGGGAGGGGAGGCGCGCCGCGACCATCGGCGGGTCGGCTGCACGGGGCGCTACCCCATGAGCTTCCTCCTCGGGCGTCTCGGCCAGACCGTCCTCGTCCTCCTGGTGGCGAGCTTCGTCGCCTTCGCGCTGTTCCGCTATGTGGGCGACCCGGTGAACAACATGGTGGGCCAGGCCGCCAGCATGGCCGACCGCGAGGCGGTGCGGCAGGCGCTCGGCCTCGGCGACCCCATGGTGGTGCAGTTCGCCCGCTTCGTGATGAACGCGCTGCGGGGCGACTTCGGCATCTCCTACCGCTTCGGGCAGCCGGTGGCGGCGCTGATCGGCGAGCGCTTTCCGGCGACCCTGGAGCTGTCCCTCATCTCCATGGTCATCGCCGCCGGTCTCGGCGTGCCGCTCGGCGTGTGGACCGCGCTCCACCGGGGCAGCTGGCTGTCGCAGGTGCTGCTGGCGGTCTCGCTGGTGGGCGTGGCGCTGCCCACCTTCCTGATCGGCATCGCGCTGATCCTCATCTTCTCGGTCTGGCTCAGCTGGCTGCCCTCGTTCGGGCGCGGCGAGGTGGTCGCGATCGGCGGCTGGACCACGGGCATGCTGACGGTGAGCGGCCTCAAGGCGCTGGTGCTGCCTTCGGTGACGCTCGGAGTGTTCCAGCTCGCCCTCATCATGCGCCTCGCCCGCGCCGAGATGCTGGAGGTGATGCGCACCGACTTCATCCGCTTCGCCAAGGCGCGGGGCCTCAGGCCGCGCGCCATCGAGTATCGTCACGCGCTGCGCAACACGCTCCTGCCGGTGATCACCATCGTCGGCCTCCAGTTCGGCAACGTCTTCGCCTTCTCCATCATCGTCGAGACCGTGTTCCAGTGGCCCGGCCTCGGCCTGCTGGTGATCCAGGCGATCCAGTTCGCGGACGTGCCGCTGCTCGCCGGCTACCTGGTGCTCATCGCTCTGTGCTTCGCGGTCATCAACCTCGCGGTGGACCTCGCCTATGTGGCCATCGACCCGCGGGTGCGTGGCTCACGGGCGGCTGGGAGGGCCACATGAGCGCCGCCCGCGCCGCCCTCGCCGCCTGGTGGGACGGCGACCTTCTCTACCGCTTCCGCCGCTCGCCGGTGGCGATCGTCTCGCTGCTCGTCGCCGTGCTGCTGTTCGCGGTGGCGCTCGGGGCGGACGCCATCGCGCCCTACGACGCCTTCGACCCCGCGAGCGCCAACGTGGTGGACGCGCGCCTGCCGCCCGGCAGCGCCGGGATGTACGGCGAGAGCTACCTTCTGGGCACCGATCCGCAGGGCCGCGACATGCTCTCGGCCATGATCTACGGCCTGCGCACCTCGCTCGTCGTGGGCCTCGCGAGCGTGGCGCTGGCGGCGCTCGTCGGCGTGCTGCTGGGCCTCGTCGCCGGCTATTTCGGCGGCGTGCTGGACGCGGTCATCATGCGCATCGCCGACGTGCAGCTCTCCTTCCCGGCGATCCTCATCGCTTTGCTGATCGACGGGGTGACGCGCACCGCATTGCCGCGCGAGGTGCATGACGCGCTCGCCGTGCCGGTCCTCGTCTTCGCCATCGCCGCCTCGTTCTGGGTGCAGTATGCGCGCACGGTGCGCGGCCTCGTGCTGGTGGAGCGCAATCGCGAATACGTGCTGGCGGCGCGGGTGATCGGGGTCGGCACGCCGCGCATCCTGTTCACCCACATATTGCCCAACGTGCTGGGGCCGGTGCTGGTGATCGCCACCATCAACCTCGCGCTCGCCATCCTCACCGAGGCGACCTTGTCCTTCCTCGGCGTCGGACTGCCCTCCACCCAGCCCTCGCTCGGCTCGCTGGTGCGGATCGGCAACGAGTTCGTGTTCTCCGGCGACTGGTGGATCAGCGCCGCGCCGGGGGCGCTGCTGGTACTCTTGTCGTTATCGGTGAACATCTTCGGTGACTTCCTGCGCGACGCGCTCAACCCGAAGCTCGCCTCATGAGCGCGCTGCTTCAGGTGGAGAACCTCCGGGTGGAGATCGCAGCCCGCAAAAGGCGCCTCGTCGCCATCGACGACGTGTCGTTCGAGATCGCCGCCGGCGAGGTGCTCGGCGTGGTGGGCGAATCCGGGGCCGGCAAGTCGGTCACGGGAACCGCCGTGCTCGGCCTCCTGGAGCGGCCGGCCATGCATGCGGGTGGGCGCATCCTGTTCGACGGCCGGCGCATCGACACGCTCGGCGAGGAGGAGATGCGGGCGCTGCGCGGCAGGGAGATCGCCGCCGTGTTCCAGGACCCGCTCACCAGCCTCGATCCGCTGATGACCATCGGCGACCAGCTCGCCGAGACCATGCTCACGCACCTGCCGATGACGCGGGCGGCGGCGCAGGCGCGGGCCGGCGAGCTGCTGGCGGAAGTCGGCATCCCCGCGCCGCGCGAGCGCCTTTCGGCCTATCCGCACGAGCTCTCCGGCGGCATGCGCCAGCGCGTGGTGCTGGCGCTCGCCTTCTGCTGCGCGCCGCGCCTCATCATCGCCGACGAGCCCACCACCGCGCTCGACGTGTCGATCCAGGCGCAGATCCTCGATTTGCTGCGCCGCATGTGCCGCGAGCGCGGCACGGCGGTGATGCTGGTGACGCACGACATGGGCGTGATCGCCGAGGTCGCCGACCGGGTGGCGGTGATGTATGCCGGCCGCGTGGTGGAGATCGGCCCCACCCGGGCGCTGATCGAGGACGCCGCCCATCCCTACACACGCGGCCTCATGGCCTCGATCCCCTCCATGCGGCGGCGCGAGGCCGAGCTGACGCAGATCCCCGGCGCCATGCCGCGCCCGGACGCGCCGGTTTCCGGCTGCGCCTTCCATCCGCGCTGCGCGGTTGCGTTCGAGCGGTGCGCCATCGAGCGGCCCAACGCGTTCGATGTGGGGCCGGCACGCGTCGCCTGCTGGCGCGCCGACCCGGCCCTTCAGGGGGCAACGGCATGAGCGGCGCCGACATCATCCTCTCGGTGGACCAGCTCACCGTGCGCTTCGACGCCTCGCCGCCCTTGGCGAAGCGCCTCCTCACCGGCGCCAAGCGGCGTACCGTGCATGCGGTGGAGGGCGTCGACTTCGAGGTGGGGCGCGGCTCCACCTTCGCGCTGGTGGGCGAGAGCGGCTGCGGCAAGTCCACCATCGCCCGCACCATCGCCGGCATCCAGGCGCCGACCAAGGGCGCGGTCTCCTTCATGGGCGTGAACGTCGCCGGCTTCAGGACGCGGCACGCGGCGCTGCCCTACCGCCGCAACCTGCAGATGATCTTCCAGGACCCGTACGCCAGCCTCAATCCGCGCTGGCGCATCGGCCGCATCATCGCCGAGCCGATCCTCACCCACCGCCTGATGAAGCGCGGGGCGGCCCTCGACGCCCGCATCGGCGAATTGCTGGAGACGGTGGGCCTCTCGCCGAAGGATGCGCAGAAGTATCCGCACCAGTTCTCCGGCGGCCAGCGCCAGCGCATCTCCATCGCCCGCGCGCTCGCCGCCAGCCCTGCCTTCGTGGTGTGCGACGAGCCGACCTCCGCGCTCGACGTGTCGGTGCAGGCGCAGATCCTGAACCTGATGAAGAAGCTCCAGCGCGAGCTGGGCCTCACCTTCCTCCTCATCTCGCACAATCTCGCCGTGGTGGCGCACATGGCGGACCGATTGGGGGTCATGTATCTCGGCCGCCTGGTGGAGCAGGGGGACGCGGGGCAGATCCTCACCCGTCCGCTCCATCCCTACACCCGCGCGCTGCTCGACACGGTGCCCGATCCGCACGCCCCGCACCGGCCGCGGGCGCGGCTCTCGGGCGAGGTGCCGAGCCCGCTCGCCCCGCCCTCCGGCTGCGCCTTCCACCCCCGCTGCCCGCTCGCCGATGCGCGCTGCGCCGCCGAGCGGCCGGAGCCGATCCGCGTCGATGCCGTCTCCGTCGCCTGCCACGCGGTGGGGGAGGGGCGCATCGATGCCGGGCCACCCTTTCGCATCCAAGACCAACAAAGCCCCGAACCGAGTGGAGACGCCGCGTGAAGACGACCATCGTCCATTGCCATGCCTTGCTCGGCGAGGCGGCGACGCCGGCGCCCGGTCCGGTGGACATCGAGATCGTCGGGAGGCTGATCGCCGACATCCGTCCCGCCGGCGCCCGCGCGCCCGAGGGGGGGGTGATCGACGGGCGCCGCCTGCTGGTGGCGGCCGGCCTCATCAACGGCCACCACCACAGCCACGAGGGGTTCTACAAGGGCCGCAAGGACAATCTGCCGCTCGAGCTGTGGATGAACTACGTGCGGCCGCTGAAGCCGATCGAGCTCTCGGCGCGCGACGTCTATCTGCGCACCATGATCGGCGCCATCGAGGCGGTGAGGAGCGGCACCACCACGCTCAGCGACGACACCAACCAGAGCCCGCGCATCCGTCCCGAGCACGTGGAGCAGGTGTTCCAGGCCTATGAGGACATCGGTATCCGGGCGAACGTCGGCATCACTTTGTTCGACAAGCCGTTCTTCCGCGCCGTGCCGTTCGTGGACGAGGAGTTCCCTCCGGCGCTCCTGGCCGAGCTCGACGGCACGCCCATGTATTCGGGCGCCGAGCTGCTGGAGTTCGTCACCGGCCTCGCCCGCACGCGCCACCCCTCCACCAACCGCGTCGCCTATATCGCCGCCCCCTCGGCGCCGCAGCGCTGCACGGAAGAGTTCCTGATGGCGGTGCGCCGCATGGCGGACGAGTACGATTTGCCGCTGATGATCCACGTGCAGGAAACCCGAATGCAGGTGGTGACGGGCCAGATCTTCTACGGCTCGACCATGATCGAGTATCTCGACCGCATCGGCTTCATGAAGCCGAAGACCGCCTTCATCCACGGCATCTGGCTGAACCCGCGCGAGATCGAGATCCTGGCGCGCACCGGCGTCACCATCCAGCACAACCCGCCCTCGAACCTGAAGGTGGGCTCGGGCCTCGCGCCCATCCGCGCGCTGCTGAAGGCGGGCGTCAATGTGAGCATGGGCACCGACGGCTGCGGCTCCATCGAGGGCACGGACATGCAGAACGCTCTCTATCTCTCGGCGCTGCTGCAGAAGCTGCGCGGCGACCACACCGAATGGGTGGGGGCGGAGGAGGCGTTCCACGCCGCCACCATGGGCGGCGCCCGCGCGCTCGGCCGCGACAAGGAGCTGGGCGCCGTGGAGGCGGGCCGCATCGCCGACCTCGTGGGCTACCGGCTCGACACCATCCCCTTCACGCCGTTCAACAATGCGGTGAACCAGCTGGTCTATTCCGCGTCCCGCGCCGAGGTGGACCTCGTCATGGTGGACGGCGCGGTGATCGAAAGGGACGGCAGGCTCACCCGCATCGACGAGGCGGCGATCCTCGACGAGATCGCCGAGGCGCACGCGCGCATCGAGCCGCTGCTCACGGAATCCGAAAAGGACGTGGAGCGCATCTCCCCGCACTACGAGCGCATCTTCCGCCGCTGCCAGTGCGTGGAGATCGCGCCCGACACCTTCCCCGCCCGCTTCAGCCACTGAAGATGGGGACTGGCGCGATGTCCGGCCCGGGGCTTTCCCTCCCCACACGGAGCTGCCCCTCCCCCTTGTGGGGAGGGGCAGGGGAGGGGGTGTCACCGTGTCAGCGCCACTCCCGGCGAGGCCGGCCCGATGGCGCGCTACCCCCGTCCCCTTCGCCCCTCCCCACAAGGGGGAGGGGAGCGCGCCCGAGACCCCGAGGCGGGGCGAGCGCCCGCGCCCTCAAGCTCGCCCTCCGCCACCCGAACCCGCAGCCTTCCAGGAGCCACCCATGACCCGACCCGCGGATTTCCACGCGCGCGCCGTCGACGTGCTGCACGATGTGAACGAGGCCGCCTGGCGCGAGAGCGACCCGGAGGAGGGCGTGCGCCACTTCACCACCGCCACCCGCGCGCTGCTGGGCGATCCCGATGCGCCGATGAAGCCCGGCGCGCTGAAGCCGGGGGAGACGCAGTTCATCGTCTCGGCCTGCTTCTTCATCGCTCCGAGCCGCGACCATATGATCGTGTTCGCGGACAATTTCGGCCTCGGCCGCGCCCGCATCTCGGTCACCGACAGCCGCCCCGGCCACACGGTGCAGACCAAGCAGGCGGCGGTGGTGAAGAACACCGACGAGGACGCGATCTTCCGCCAGATCATCAAGACCGGCCGCGTCGGCTGCTCGGTCTATGTGCCGGTGATGTGGAAAGGCGACGCGGTGGGCATGTTCAACACCGCCTCCCAGGCGCGCTACATGTTCGACGAGACCGACATGAAGGTGCAGAAGCTGTTCGCCGCCTGCGCCGTGGCGGTGTGGATGGGCCTCGGCGGTCCGGACAAGGTGGCGCAGGTGGCGAAGGAGCTCGGTCCCTGGCCGGGCTGAGCCACCTTCCGCCTTCCATCGTGCTCGACCGGAGCATCCCCTGGCGGCGGGGACGGCCTCCGGCGCGGCGAGCCCCTCGCCCCGCCCTCTCCCTCAGGGAGAGGGAGCCCCGTCGCGCAGGGGGCGAACGAGGTGCATGTGACGATCGGGACCACGCGCAGGGAGAACTCCGTCGCGCATGGCCCGAACCCTCTCCCCGGCGGGGAGAGGGCAGGGTGAGGGGGCCGCAACGCAGATAGGCGGCGAGATGGGCGCGCGTCATCCCGGGGTCCGCCGCGCGCCCCGAGGCTCACTGCGGCATCACCACCGTGAGGTAGGGCGCCGGCGTCTTTTCGGTCGTGCCGATGGGGCCGGGCGCCTTGTGCTTCACCGGCGGGAGGCTCTTCAGATAGACCGCCAGCGCCATGGCGTCGGCGTCCGACATGGCGCCATAGGAAGGAAAGGGCATGACGGGGACGAGCATGCGCCCGTCCGGCCGCACGCCCTTGCGCACCGCATCGACGATCTCCTTCTCGCTCCAGGCGCCGAGGCCGGTCTCCGTGTCCGGCGTCAGGTTCGGCGGGTAGAAGATGCCGACTGCGGGGATCTGGAACCCCACGTCCGCGCCGCCCAGATAGCGCGCCATGTCGGGCTTGCCGATGAGCGCGCCGGGGGTGTGGCAGCCGGCGCAGTCCATGATGGTCGCGAGGTACTTGCCGCGTTCCAGCTGGGTTTCGGCCGCCGCCGGCGCGGCGGCGAGCGCCGCGAACGCGACGGCGCCGGCGAAGGCGCAAGGAAGGAGGCCGGCGCGGGACCGGCGGCGTTCAGGCTTGAAGGCCATGTTCGAGGTCACTCCGTTGAGACGAGGCGCGCCGACCCGCCGCCGAGCATGCTCGGGCTGAGGCATGAGGGGAAGTTCGGTCGCGGTGCCGGGCACGGTCCTGCGCTTCCAGCGCAAGGTCCGGCACGGTGCGGCGTCCCGACGAACGCGCGGCCACCCCGCGTGGCCGGCTGCGCCGTCGCCCGCGGCCGCGGCGGGCCGGTCCGGCTCGCGCGGGCAGCGGG
Source organism: Xanthobacter pseudotagetidis (assembly GCF_043194795.2). Taxonomy (NCBI): domain Bacteria; kingdom Pseudomonadati; phylum Pseudomonadota; class Alphaproteobacteria; order Hyphomicrobiales; family Xanthobacteraceae; genus Xanthobacter; species Xanthobacter pseudotagetidis. The sequence continues at coordinate 2,295,297 of NZ_CM195534.1, forward strand.
GCCTGCACCGTGGCGCGGGTGGTTAGGGCCGCGTGCCTGAACCGGAAATGAACGGTGCGCCGCCCGTGCCCGCACCGGATGCTTCCGGCGTCGGCAGGCCATCCGGGGCACGCTTGTTGCATTGGAGCGCGGATCGCCGGATCGTGGCGGGTGATCGGTGCGGCGGCCGTCGAGGCGGTCGCGTTCGAGGCGAGAGGAGAGGTGTCATGGCCTTCGTCCACCGGGTCGGCGCGAGGTCCTATGTGTTCGCCGATTTGAAGGAGCTGATGGCCAAGGCGACGCCGCCGCGCTCCGGCGACATGCTGGCGGGCATCGCCGCCGCCAGCGCGGAGGAGAACGTCGCCGCTAAGATGTGCCTCGCCGAGGTGCCGCTGAAGACGTTTCTTTCCGAGGCGCTGGTGCCCTACGAGGCGGACGAGGTCACGCGCCTCATCCTCGACGGCCACGACCGGGCGGCCTTCGCCCCCGTAAGTGCCCTCACGGTAGGCGATTTCCGCGACTTCCTGCTGTCCGATGCGGCAACCCCGCAGGCGCTCGCGCGTCTCGCGCCGGGACTGACGCCGGAGATGGCGGCGGCGGCCTCCAAGATCATGCGCAACCAGGACCTGATCCTCGCCGCGCGCAAGTGCCGGGTGGTCACGCGCTTCCGCAACACCATCGGCCTGCCCGGCACCATGGCGGTGCGCCTGCAGCCGAACCACCCGACCGACGACGCGGCGGGCGTCTCCGCCGTCATCCTCGACGGCCTGCTCTATGGCTGCGGCGACGCGGTGATCGGCATCAACCCCGCCTCCGACAGCCTGCCGGTGATCGACCGGCTGCTGAAGCTCATGGACGAGGTGATCCAGCGCTTCGACATCCCCACCCAGAGCTGCGTGCTCACCCATGTCACCAGCTCGATCGAGCTGATGAACCGCGGCGCGCCGGTGGACCTCGTGTTCCAGTCCATCGCCGGCACCGAGGGCGCCAACCGCTCCTTCGGCGTCGACCTCGCGGTGCTGAAGGAGGGCACCGATGCGGCGCGGGCGCTCAAGCGCGGCACGGTGGGCCAGAACGCCATGTATTTCGAGACCGGCCAGGGCTCCGCGCTCTCCGCCGGCGCCCATCACGGCGTCGACCAGCAGACCCTGGAGGCGCGCGCCTACGCGGTGGCGCGGGTGTTCGAGCCGCTGCTGGTGAACACCGTGGTGGGCTTCATCGGCCCGGAATATCTCTATGACGGCAAGCAGATCATCCGCGCCGGTCTGGAGGACCATTTCTGCGGCAAGCTGCTGGGCGTGCCGCTGGGCGTCGACGTCTGCTACACCAACCACGCCGAGGCCGACCAGGACGACATGGACACCCTGCTCACCTTGCTGGGCGCCGCGGGCGTGACCTACATCATGGGCATTCCCGGCGCCGACGACGTGATGCTGAACTACCAGTCCACCTCGTTCCACGACGCGCTCTATGTGCGCGAGGTGCTGGGCCTGAAGCGCGCCCCCGAGTTCGAGGCGTGGCTGGAGAAGATGGGCATCGCCGGGCCCGACGGGCGCCTGCTGCCGGCGGACGCGCACCACCCGCTGCTCGGCTTCGTCGCGGACCAGGCGGCATGACCGCGCGCGACCCCTGGCTCGCCTTCGCCCGCCACACCCCGGCGCGCATCGCCCTCGGCCGCACCGGCGCCAGCCTGCCCACCAGCGAGGTGCTGCGCTTCTCGCTCGCCCATGCGAAGGCGCGCGACGCGGTGCACACCCCCTTCGACGCGGAGGCGGTGGAGGCCGAGGTGCGCGGCCTCGGCTTCGACACGGTGCGGGTTTCGAGCGCCGCCCCGGGGCGGGACGCCTATCTGCGGCGGCCGGATCTCGGCCGCACGCTTTCGGCGGAGAGCCGCGAGCGCCTCGCCGCCCTTCATGCGGCACCGAGCGACCTCGCCATCGTGGTGGCGGACGGGCTCTCCTCCGCCGCCATCCATGCCCACACCGCGCCGTTCCTTGAAGCGCTGAAGCCCTGGATCGCCCGGCAGGGCTGGAGCCTTGCGCCGGTCGCCATCGCCTCCCAGGCGCGCGTTGCGCTGGGTGACGAGGTGAGCGAGCTGCTGCACGCCCGGGCCTGCCTGCTGCTGGTGGGCGAGCGGCCGGGCCTCTCCTCCCCCGACAGCCTCGGCCTCTACCTCACCTTCGCGCCGAGGAAGGGCCGCTCGGACGCCGAGCGCAACTGCATCTCCAATGTGCGGCCGGAGGGGCTGGCCTACGACCTCGCCGCCTTCAAGCTCGCCTGGCACCTGTCGCAGGCGCTCAAGCGCGGCCTCACGGGCGTCGACCTCAAGGACGAGAGCGACCTGCTCCTGGTGGCCGGGCGCCCGCCGGTCGGGGGGCTGTTGGACTGAGGGGGACGGAGGACTCCGGCCGCGCCTCGCCATGGCCACCGCCGTCATGCTCCGGCTTGACCGGAGCATCCGTCCGCGCCGTTGGAGACGCGGCGCGGACCATGGGCCCTCCGGTCGAGCCGGAGGGCGACGGGGGCGGGAGGTGGCGACGCTGCGCCACCCCCACCCCCTCGCTCCTCCCCGCAAGGGGGAGGGGAGGCGCGCGAGCGCCGCAGGAACGACGCGCCTGACGTTAAGTAATGTCATGAAAAGGCATGCATTTTGCCTTTCCGAAGCATATGGATCGCGGTCGATGCGATTCCGCTACGGAAGGGCTGGTGCCATGGCTGAGGGCAAGCATGCAGGCGTGACCTATACCAGCGTCGACGTCGCCTATTTCGAGCAGCGGGCTCTGAAGCGCCATGCGCGGGTCTGGTCGCTGTGGGCGCTCGGCGTGGGCGCGGTGATCTCGGGACACTTCTCGGGCTGGAACCTCGGCATCGCCTCGGGCGGCTGGGGCGGCATGTTCATCGCCGCCGTCATCATCGCCGTGATGTATCTGGGGCTGACCTTCTCCATCGCCGAGATGTCGCCGGCCCTGCCGCACACGGGCGCGGCCTATTCCTTCGCCCGCACCACCATGGGGCCGTGGGGCGGCTTCATCACCGGCCTGTGCGAGAACGTGGAGTACGTCGTCACCCCGGCGGTGGTGGTGTCCTTCATCGGCTCCTATCTCGGCTCCATCTTCGGCACGCCCACGGGCTTCCAGCCGGTATACTGGATCTTCGGCTACATCGTCTTCGTGGGGCTCAACATCGTCGGCGTGGAACTGTCGTTCCGGGTGACGCTGGTGGTCACGCTCGCCGCGCTCGCCTGCCTCGTCGCCTTCTGGGTCAGCGCGATCCCGGTCGCCGACTTCTCGCGCTGGGCGCTCAATATCGGCGTCGGCCCGGACGGCGCCGCGGTCGAGCTGCCGAACGGCGGCGGGCCGTTCCTGCCGTTCGGCATCGGCGGCGCGCTCGCGGCGCTGCCGTTCGCGGTGTGGCTGTTCCTCGCCATCGAGCAGCTGCCGCTGGCGGCCGAGGAATCGGTGGACCCGAAGACCGACATGCCCAAGGGCATCATGCTCGGCATGGCGACGCTGATCGTCTCCGCCTTCATGATCCTGTGGCTCAATTCCTCCGTGGCCAACGGCTCGTTCGGCCTGTCCACCTCGCTGGAGCCGCTGCTGGACGGCTTCAAGGCGATCTATGGCGACGGCCTCGCCAAGCTGCTGGCGGGCGTGGCGGTGATCGGCCTGATCGCTTCGTTCCACACCATCATCTACGCCCAGGGGCGGCAGATCTACTCGCTCTCGCGCGCCGGCTACTTCCCGCGCGGCCTGTCCGTCACCCATGGCGGGCGCAAGACGCCGCACGTGGCCATGGTGGCCGGCGCGGTGGTGGGGCTCGCCATCATGCTCGCCATCTGGTTCGCGCTGGGGGCGGAGGCCGGAGCGGCGGCGATCGGCGGCACGCTGCTCAACATGGCGGTGTTCGGCGCCATGCTCTCCTATGTCATGCAGGCGCTCTCGTTCATCCTCATGCGCCGGAACATGCCGCACATCGAGCGGCCCTATAAGAGCCCGTTCGGCATTCCCGGGGCGGTGCTGACCATCGTCATCGCGCTCGTCACCATCGGCTACCAGCTGTCCGATCCCGTCTACCGCAACGGGGTGATCGGCGTCGCCATCTGGTTCGCGGTGGGCATCGCCTATTTCGCGGCGTATGGCCGGCACAAGCTGGTGCTCTCGCCCGAGGAGGAGTTCGCGCTCTCGAAGGGCAGGGCGGAATACAAGAGCTACTGAGGACAGGAGCCCCCGCCGGATCGCCGGCGGGGGCTCGTTGCCCCGGCTGGCCTACGTATCCGCGCTGCCGACGCTGTAGAGCCGCGCCAGCAGTTCCGCCTGGCGACGGGTCCCGGTCTTGGCGAAGATCTGCTTCAGGTGCGTCCGGGCGGTCTCGTAGGAGATGTTCAGCCGTTCGCTGATCGCCTGCAGGGAGTGGCCGGCCACGAGCCCCATCGTCACATCCACCTCCCGCGACGTCAGGCTGAAGGTCGTCGCCAGAAGCTCGGCGGGCAATGTGCCCGCGCCTTCCACCTCGCTCAGCAGCACGGTCACGGTCGGTCCGCCGAAGTAGCGCTCCACAAGGCTCTGTCCCGAGCTGGCGAGGGTCACCCTCAGCGGCGCCCCGCAGCGTCGCATGGTGCGGGTCAGGGTCCTTGCCTGTCCTTCCTGGGGCCCGCCCGGCCCGAGCATCAGGCCGAGCATGCCATCCAAGGCCTCATCCGCCAGCCGCAGCCGATCGGCGCCATCCCTGCGCATCCCGTCGCCGTTTTCCAGCACGGCGCTCGCCGCTTCGTTGAGCCACTGGATTTTCCGTCCGGGGCCCACGCGCATCACGCCCGTTTCGTGGGCGGCGAGCGCCTGCCCCATGGCGATCAGCGACGAGCGTTCCCGAGCCTGGCCATAGATCTTGAAAACGCGCGTGAGATGGGGCGCAAGCCGGGTCAGCATGTCGGCGGCGCGCTGCTCTTCCGCATCACCCTGGCGCGAGCCGACGACGCTCAGCAGAAAATTCAGCGATCCTGATCGCTGCAGCGTGATTCCGACGCCGGACTGGATGCCGAACTGCTTCAGTATTTCATTGTAATATTCAGAATTCTCGATTTCCTTGAATGGAACCATGTATTCCGAGCGGACGCCGAGCCCGATCGGCCTCCTGTGAAGATTCTGCATCCACAAGTTCTTCGGCGCATACAGGGGGTAGAGGCGCTCGAACTCGCGGTCCACGCCGTGGGAGAGCGAAATGGACCCGGCCGCGGAGAACTCGTCGTGGAAAAACAGGGTGCTCTGCCCGTTCGGGGTGCAGGTGGCGAGCTCCTTCAGAAAGTCGCTCCAGGCGCCCTCGTCCACCAGCGCGGCATAGATGAGGTCGATCAGCCGGCCTTCCAGACGATCATAGTGTGCCGCTGATCCCTGATGCATGGCGCCCTGACCCCATGACGACCGCCCCCATGACGACCGGCCCCGCATGACGACCGGCCCCGCATGACGACCGACACCCTCGTCGCTTCGATCGCTGATCGAAGCTCCGGCTGGTCGGCGCCCTTTCCTGGCGCGTTCCTGGTTCCCGGCGCTTTCCTGGCGCGGGCCGGTGTCAATCGCGAGTGTCTGATGGGGAGGCGCCTGTCGCACCCCCCATATGGGTGTTGCCAACCGCAAGCGATGCGGTCTCGCGGTTGGCAGGGTGCGGGCAACCCTCAGGCGATGGGATCAGGATGAACGGGCATTTCCCGCCCGGCGCGCCTCAGCGCAGGGATTCCACCGACACCACGCGGAACGTGTGGGTCTCATCCTCGTCCTCGCGGATGGAGACGTACTCGCCCACCTCGAACTTTTCCTCGCCGAAGCGGTAGCCGGCCTCGTCGTCGTCCGTGCCGTGGATGTCATAGCGGAACGCCCAGCTGCCGCCGGGGCGGCGCACCAAGTGCCCGCTTTCGTCCGTCTCGTTTGGCCGGAAGCGCAGCACGCGGCAGGCATCGCGGTGCTTGGCCCAGAGCGCCGGGTCGATGTGGCCGCTCTCATCGAGCGGCGCCACGAAGCTGTAGCCGAAATTGCGCGCGCCCTCGGGATGGCCCTTCTCGCGCGCGAGTTCAAGCCGGATCTGGCGGAAGAAGGGGGGCAGTTCGGTCATGGGCGTTTCCTCGATGATGCGGAACAAAACAGGAGCTTGGGCGTTGTACGGCCGATCGGCGGCGCCGCTCCGGACCGTCCTCCGGCGCCCCTGTAGGATGGTTTTCTCGCCTGCGGTTTGATGTGGCGCAAGGTCCTTCGGGCGCTCGGCTGGGATTTTAGCGGCGGGCTTCGGCGCGAGGTGAGGACGAGACGCCATCATCGCCGGATTACCGGCGTGGTCGCGCTGGTGGCATATGTCTGGTGGCACATAGGGAGATGCTCAGATGAACGATTCCGCCATTTTCCAGGGGCTGGCCCGCGCCATGAGCGCCGGCACCCCGCCTGCGGCTTGGCCCATGGCCTTCTGGAAGAACTGCTTCTTCGACTGCCCGGTGGAAGTGGCCTCTCACCTCCAGCGTTTCGCCGGCCGCCAGATGCAGGATCAGGTGCAGCTGTTCTCCGAGCTTTCCAAGGAGGAGAACATGGCGAACGCCTTCACCAAGGAAGCCGCCTTCCTCCAGCAGTCCGCGCTCGCCTGGAGCAGCGAGATGCTGGAAGTGGCGGAGCTGGTGCAGGCGAAGCTCCTGAGCTCCACCCAGACGGCCGCGCCGCCCGAGGGGCCGGCTTCGACCCACTGAGGCACGTCCGATCGCACTGATTCACGGGCGGCGTGCCCGGATGCAGGCCGCTCAGAGCGCGCGCGGGACGAACTGCCCGAAGCCCTTGGCTCCGGTCAGGACGCCGTCCTGCGCCACCACCCGCCCGCGCACCATGGTGAGCACCGGCCAGCCGGTGATCTCCATGCCCTCATAGGGCGTGTAGTCGGACCCGTCCTGGATCGCGGCGTGGGTCAGGGTGCGTGTCAGCGCCGGGTCCCAGATGGCGATGTCGGCATCGGCGCCGACGGCGATGGTGCCCTTCTTCGGGTAGAGCCCGTAGATCTTGGCGTGGTTGGTGGCGGTCACGGCCACGAAGCGGTTGATGTCGATCCGCCCCTTCACCACCCCTTCCGAGAACAGGATCGGCAGGCGCGCGCCGACGCCGGGAATGCCGTTCGGCACCCAGCGGAAGCTGGTGCGGCCCTTCGGCGTGAGCTTGCCCTGCGGATCGTCGTAGCGGAACGGGCAGTGGTCGGAGGAGAAGGTCGCGAACACGCCCTGCTGGAGCCCCTCCCAGCAGGCCTCCTGGCTCGCGGTGTCGCGCGGTGGCGGCGAGCAGACATATTTCGCCCCCTCCATGTTGAGGCCGTCGAGGTCGGAGGCGGTGAGCACCAGATATTGCGGGCAGGTCTCGCCGAGGATCTTCAGCCCCTTCGCCTGGGCGCGGCGGATCTCCTCCATGGCCTCGCGGTTGGAGACGTGCACCACCATCAGCGGCACGTCGGAGAGCTCCGCCAGCGAGATCGCGCGGGAGGTCGCCTCGCGCTCGGCGATGACCGGGCGGGAGGCGGCGTGGAAGCGCGGCGCGGTCCTGCCCCCGCGCTCCAGCCGGTCGGTGAGGAAGCGGATGATGTCGTAATTCTCCGCGTGCACCATCACCAGCGCCCGGGTCTGCCGCGCCACCTCCATCACCTCCAGGATCTGCCGGTCGGCGAGCGCCAGGCCCTCATAGGTCATGAACACCTTGAAGGAGGGATAGCCGTCCGCCACCAGCGCCGGCAGCTCCTGGCCGAGCACGCTCTCGCTCGGATCGGTGATGATGAGGTGGAAGGAGACGTCCACGTAGCACTCGCCCTCGGCCTTGGCGTGGTAGGCGCCGACCGCGCTCCTGAGGCTCGCCCCGCTCTCCTGCATGCAGAACGGGAGCACCGTGGTGTTGCCGCCGAGCGCCGCCGAGCGGGTGGCGGAGGCGAAGTCGTCGGCCATCATGATGCCCTCGCCCGAGGGCTGGGAGATGTGGACGTGGCTGTCGATGCCGCCCGGCAGCACCCACTTGCCGGCGGCGTCGATCCCCTGCCGCCCCGCGAGGCCCTCGCCCAGGGCGGCGATGCGCCCGTCCCTGATGCCGATGTCGCAGGAGAAGACGTCGGCGGCGGTGGCGACGCGGCCGTTGCGGATGACGGTGTCGAACGCGGGAACGCTGTCGGGCATGGGCAAGTCTTTCACGGTGTTGGAGTTGTTTTTGCTAGAACCTGTGGGCGGGCGCGATTCCCGCATCGGAGCGGACGGGACCATGGAAGGGACGGCGGCGAAGACGGGCGCGGCCAGGAAGCGCGGCGCGCGGGCGCACGCCGGCACGGCGGCGCCCAAGCCGGCAGGGGAGGCCCCAGCCCAGAAGCCGTCGCCGCTCTCGCGCCGCGTGCCGTTCGCCCGGCAGGTGGCGGACCTGCTGCGCGACCAGATCATCCGCGGCGCGCTGCCGCCCGGCGGGCGCATCGTCGAGCGCGCGCTGTGCCAGAGCCTCGACGTGTCGCGCACGCCGCTGCGCGAGGCGCTGAAGCTGCTGGAGGCCGAGGGGCTGGTGGAAATCTCCCAGCACAAGGGTGCCCGCATCATGTCGTTCACGCCGCAGGAGGCGGCGCGGCTGTTCGAGGTGATCGCGGGGCTGGAGAGCCTCGCCGCCGAGCTCGCCGCCCAGCGCATGGACGCGGATGAGCTGGCGCGGCTCGATGAGATGCATGCGCGCATGTGCGCCCACTACGAGCGGCAGGAGAAGGACCCCTATTTCGAGCTCAACACGCTGATCCATGACGCGGTGGTGCGGGCCAGCGACAATCCGATCCTGATCGCCACCCATGCAAGCCTCATGCTGCGCGCCCGGCGCGGCCGCTACATGGCGATCATCGATCCGTTCCGCTGGGAGGAATCGGTGGGCGAGCATACGGCGCTGATGGCGGCCCTCCACGCCCGCGACGCCGAAACCGCCCGCCGCGTCTGGCGGCGCCACCTGATCCGCACCGGCGAGACCGTGTGCGCGGTGCTGGAGGCCGCCGCCATGACTGACGCGGTCGCGGACGAGGACGGCGCGCCGGGCTGAGACCGTCCGCCGCGGCTGCAGGGCAAGACGCGCCGCGCTGCGCAGATTGTCGGCACCGGAACCCGGCCCCAGGTGCGCCGCGGCCGACCGCGCCGCACGGGCGCAGTCGCGCAATTTCCGATTGCGAACAACGGGATGCCGCGCGTTCCCGGCCGACCCGGCGCCGCTGCGGCGGCCGTGACCTGCGCCCTCTGCCCGATTATGCGCCACCCCATGCCCAATCATTCAGCGGCAAAGCCTCTAGCATGATGTAACTAACTAATTGCATATAATATTGAAAATCAAATGGAATGCAATTTTATCTAGTTCGTTCGCGTCTCCCAAGCCCTTCTGAACGAGAGAGAAATCGCCATGTCTCACCGCTCGTCCGACCGCCCGTCGAACCTGCCCTTGGCCTCGCGCCGCCGCTTCCTGACCCTCACCGTCTCCGCGCTCGCCGCCGCCGCTGCCGCCCCCGCGCTCCTGGCGCAGGTCTCCGGCCGCGCGGAGGCCGCGCCGCTCACGGTCGAGGACATCAAGAAGCGCGGCGTGGTGCGCATCGGCGTCGAGGCCGCCTACCGCCCCTTCACCTATCGCGAGGGCAGCGCCATCGTCGGCTACGACGTGGATCTCGCGAAGGAGATCTTCGCCCCGCTCGGCGTGAAGGTGGAGATGGTGGACACCGCCTGGGCCGGCGTCATCCCGGCCCTCTATGCCGGCAACTTCGACGTCATCATGACCTCGCTCACCTACACCAAGGAGCGCATCGCCAAGGTCGGCTATTCCATCCCCTACACCGAGGCGACGCAGGAGATGCTGGTGCGCGCCTCCGACGCCGGCACGATCAAGTCGCTCGACGGCATGTCGGGCAAGGTGCTGGGCGTGAAGCTGGGCTCGGCCGGCGACACCATGAAGACCAAGCTCGACGAGAAGCTGAAGGCCGACACCGGCAAGGGCTTCTCCGAGATCAAGACCTATGACGACCACCCGGCGGCCTATCTGGCGCTGGCGCAGGGCTCGGTGGACGGCGTCATCAACTCGCTCGCCACCCTGACCCAGGTGGTGAAGGACGCGCCCGGCAAGTACGCCATCGTGCGCGACATCGGCCCGCGCAACTGGGCCGGCATCGGCACCCGCAAGGAGGACGAGGACCTCATCACCTTCCTCAACCAGCGCATCACCGCGCTGAAGGAGAGCGGCGCCATCTACAAGCTGCAGGAGAAGTGGTTCGGCATGCGCATGCAGCTGTCCGACAAGATCCCGACCTTCTCCTGATCGCGTCCCGCGGATTGCCCGCCGCGGCCGCAGCGGCTCATGCTGCCGGGCGAGCAGCGGCAGGACCAGCGTCTTCAGGCGCGCTGTCATCCCCCGGACAAGCCGGGGCATGACAGGGCTTGAAACGACAAGGGTCTTGGTTCGGCCACGATCCCCGGCGGACGGCGGGAGCGAAACGCGCGCCCGCCGCGCCGCACGTGAAACTGAGGAAGCAACCGCCCCATGACCATCGACTGGTCCGTCGTCCAGATGGCCATTCCGCTGCTCGCGGAAGGCACGGTGATGACGCTGAAGATCGCCGCCATCGCCGGCGTCCTCGGCCTTGCCGGCGGCGTCGCCCTCGGCCTCATTTCGCTCGGCGGCTTCGCGCCCGCGCGCTGGATGGTGCGCGCCTATGTGGACTTCATCCGCGGCACGCCGCTGCTGATCCAGATCTTCATCGTCTTCTTCGGCCTGCCGGCCATGGGCCTGCGGCTGGGCGAGTTCTGGGCCGGCGTCATCGCCCTCTCGCTCAACTGCGCGGGCTATGTGGCGGAGGTGGTGCGCGGCACCGTGGGCGCGGTGGAGAAGGGCCAGACCGAGGCGGCGAAGTCCATCGGCATGACGCGCGGCAAGATCCTCATCTACGTGCTCCTGCCGCAGTCGATCCGTCCGATGATGCCGGCGCTCACCAACGACATCATCACCCTGCTCAAGAACACCTCGCTGCTGTCGGTGATCTCGGTCTACGAGCTGACGCGCTCGGGCCAGGCGATCATCGCCTCCCATTTCGCCCCGGTGGAGATCTTCACCCTGCTCGCCATCTATTACTACGCCATCATCAGCGTCCTCTCGTGGATCTCGCGGGTGATCGAGCGTCGCCTGCCGGCCTGGTGATCGCCATGACCTCTCCTCTCACCTCCCTTGCGCAAGGGAACAGCCAAGACCACGGCCGGGAGCATGGCCGCCGACGCCCGCTCCTTGCCGTGCGCGGCCTGCGCAAGTCCTTCGGCGACCGGGAGATCCTCAAGGGCATCTCGTTCGACCTCATGGCCGGGCAGACCCTGGTGCTGATCGGGCCGTCCGGCTCCGGCAAGACCACGGTGCTGCGCTGCCTCAACCATCTGGAGACGCCGGACGGCGGCACCATCGAGCTTCTGGGCGAGCCCATCGGCGGCGCCTATATGGGCGAGGAGGCGAAGTGGCGGCCGCTGCCGGAAGCGGACATGGCGCGCCAGCGCCGCAAGTTCGGCTTCGTGTTCCAGCGCTTCAACCTGTTCCCGCATCTGACCGCGCTGGAGAACGTCGCCATCGGCCCCAGCAAGGTCCTGGGCCTGCCGCGCAAGGAGGCCGAGGCCCGGGCCTCGGCCCAGCTCGCCCGCGTCAGCCTTGCCGACCACATGCACAAGCGGCCGTCCCAGCTTTCGGGCGGCCAGCAGCAGCGGGTCGCCATCGCCCGCGCGCTCGCCATGGAGCCGCGCCTGATCCTGTTCGACGAGCCCACCTCCGCGCTCGACCCCGAGCTGGTGCACGAGGTTCTGGACGTGATGGCGGAGCTCGCCCGCGAGGGCATGACCATGGTGGTCGTCACCCACGAGATGAGCTTCGCGCGCCGCGTCGCCGACCACCTGATCTTCATGGCCGACGGCGAGATCGTCGAGGAAGGCCCGCCCGAGCCGGTGTTCTCCGCCCCGCGCGAGGAGAAGACCCGGCGCTTCCTCGCCCATGTGCTGAACCGGTGAGCGTGATGACCGAGACCAACGAACCCGCCCTCGACCTCCTCGTCACCGGCGCCACCGTCCTCACCGGCGATCCGGCGCGGCCGCAGATCGAGAATGCCTGGCTGGGCGTGAAGGACGGCCGCTTCACTCTGATCGGGGACGCGCGCGCGGAGGCCGCCCCGCCCGCCGCGCGCCGCCGCATCGACTTGCCGGGCCGGGTGGTGACGCCGGGCTTCCTCAACATCCACACCCACGCCAACCTCTCCATGGTGCGCGGGGTGGCGGAGGACCTCGGCTTCGCCCCGGCCTACACGCCCGGCATCCCCCAGGGCCACATGGTGACGCCGGACGAGGCCTACGCCATCTCCCGCCTCGGCGCGCTGGAGGCGCTGCTGTTCGGCTCCACCCTCATCAACGACACCTTCGTCCATGCGGACGTCGTCACCCCCGCCATGGCCGGGATCGGGCTGCGCGTGTGGTCGTGCGGGCGCATCCACGACGTGGATTTCTCCGGCGTCTCGGTGGGCCGCTGGGAGCATGTGGACGCCATCGGCGCGGAGAAGCTGAACGACGCACTGGCGCTGGCGCAGCGCTACAACGGCAAGGGCGACGGCCGCATCGGCGTCCAGCTCGCCGCCCATGCGCCGGACACCTGCTCGACGCCGTTCCTCAAGCGCATCGCCCGCGCCGCCGAGGAGAACGGCCTGCGCGTCACCACCCATCTCTCGCAGAGCAAGGTGGAGGTGGCGCGCATCCGCGAGCGCGACGGCAAGAGCCCGCCGGAGCTGCTGGAGGAGATCGGCCTTCTGAACGACCGCCTGCTGGCGGCGCACTGCATCCATGTGAGCGAGAGCGACATCGCGCGCATCGGCCGCGCCGGCATCCATGTGGCGCACATCGCCAAGGGCAATGCCACCGGCGCCACCATCGCCCCGACCCAGAAGCTGCGGGCGGCAGGCGCCAGGCTCACCCTCGGCACCGACAACATGCACGCCGACATGGTGGAGGTGATGCGCTGGGCGCTGGCGGTCGGCCGCATCCAGGTGGGCGCGGTGACCGACGACTGGCAGCCCGCGACCGTGTTCGAGATGGCCACCCTGGCCGGCGCCCGCGCCATGGGGCTTCAGGACGAGATCGGCTCCATCGCGCCCGGCAAGAAGGCGGACTTCGTCGCCTTCGACTTCCGCCGCGTCCACCTCACGCCCCGCACCAACGTGCTCGGCAACCTCGTCCACGTGGCCCACGGGCGCGACGTGGAGCTGGTGGCGGTAGACGGCGAGGTGGTGGTCGAGGCCGGCGCCCCCACGAAGGTCAATGAAAGCGAGATCCGGCGCGACGCCGAGGCCGCCATCGCCGCGCTCTGGCGGCGGGCGCGCGGGAACTGACGACCATGCGCATCCTTCTCATCAATCCCAACACCTCGGCGGACATGACCGCGCGCATGGTGGCGACTGCCCGCCCGGTGCTGGCGCCGGACGTGGAGCTGGTCGCCCTCACCGCCGCGCAGGGGCTGCCCTATATCGCCAGCCGCGCCGAGGCGGTGGTGGCAGGCGCCCTGACGCTGGAGATGATCGCCGCCCACCAGGAGGGCATGGACGCGGTGGTGATCGCCGCCTTCGGCGATCCCGGCCTGATCGCGGCACGCGAATTGTTCGACCTGCCTGTGGTCGCCATGGCGGAGGCGGCGATGCTGACCGCCTGCATGCTGGGGCCGAGATTCTCCATCGTCACCTTCTCGCCCGCGCTCACCCCCTGGTACGAGGACGCGGTGGCGCTCACCGGCATGGGCGCGCGCTGCGCCTCCATCCGCGTGCCGGACGTGGGCTTCAGCTCGGTGTCCGACGTGCAGCACGAGATGGAGGCCGAGCTGGTGGAGATGACCCGCCGCGCGGTCGACGAGGACAGGGCCGACGTGGTGATCCTTGCCGGCGCGCCGCTCACCGGCCTCGCTCAGCGGGTGGCGGACCGCGTGCCGGTGCCGCTGGTGGACCCGCTCAGCGCCGCCGTGGGCCAGGCGCAGCTGCTCGCCCGCCTGAAGCCGCGCCCCGCCAGCGCCGGCCGCTTCGCCCGCCCCGGCCCGAAGCCCGCCACCGGCCTTTCCCCGGCGCTAGGGGCCTGGATCGAGCATCTGCCGGGCGGCGCGCGCCCCAACGGCGCCCATCGCAACGGCGGGTGAGAGGACGGCAGGGGACCCCACACCCGTCGCCCTCCGGCTTGACCGGAGGGCCCACGGACCGGCGAGGCGCCCCCCGCTGCGGGCATGGATGGCCGGGACAAGCCCGGCCATGACGGCGGTTTGGGAATATCGCGCGACTTGCGTGTTTCTCCACCGTCGCCCTCCGGCTTGACCGGAGGGCCCATCGACGGCCGCATCGCCAATCGCGAGGATGGATGCTCCGGTCAAGCCGGAGCATGACGGTGGTTTTGGGGGCCGTCGCCCCATAAGCCCCCGGTCTCTCACACCACCTTCAGCTCGCGCAGCGGCGCGTTGCAAGCGAGGCGGTCGAAGCCGAGCGGGGAAAGGTCGAGGGTGCGGAAGCGTCGGTGGGCGATCAGCTCGGCGAGGCCCCGTCCGACCGCCGGCGACTGCTGCAGCCCGTGGCCCGAGAAGCCGTTGGCGAGATAGAAGCCGTCGACCCCGGCGACCGGGCCGACGAAGGCGTTCTGGTCGAAGGCGTTCATGTCGTAGTGCCCGGCCCAGGCGCGCCCCGGCCGGATGCGCTCGAAGGCCGGGATGCGCTCCGCGAGGCGCGGCCACACCACCGCGTCGAAGAAGGCATGGTCGACCTCGAAATCGTCGCTGTCGGGATCGTCCTCGGGCGCCGGTGCCGAGCCGCCGAGGAAGCCGCGCCCCTCGGGCCGCACATAGGCGCCGCTCGGATCGATCACCAGCGGCAGCCCCTGCGGCGGGTCCTCGGCGGTGAAGGTGAAGATCATCCGCTTCTTCATGTGCACCGGGATGTCGATCCCGGCCGAGGCCGCGAGCGCGCGGCCGCCGGCGCCGGCGGCATTCACCACCACGCCCGCCGGAATGCGGGTTCCGTCATGGAGCCGCACGCCCGTGACCTTGCCGCCGGCCGTCTCCACCGCTGCCGCGCGGGCGGCGCGGTAGTCGGCGCCGAGGCTGCGGGCCTTGCGGCGCAGCGCCATGAACAGGCTCCAGCCGTCGAACCAGCCCTCGCCCGAGAGCCCGAGGCAGCCGGCGGCGATGCCCGAGCCGTCGAGCCAGGAAAAGCGCGCCGCCAGCGCGTCCGGCTCCAGGAACGCGATGTCGGCGCCGTGCGCCCGCTGCACGGCGTGCCCGGCGGCCAGCGCCGAGCGGCCCTCGGCGCTGGCAAGGAACAGGTATCCGCCCTCGTGGAGCGAAAGCGCCGGCCGCTCGCCGTCCACCGCCAGCAGCTCCGGCGCCGCACGCAGGAAGTCGATGCCGAACAGCGAGACCTCGACGTTGATGGCGGTCGAATATTGCTGGCGGATGGAGGCGGCCGAGAGCGCCGAGGCGGCGCGGGCATAGGACGGGTCCTGCTCCAGCACCAGCACGCGGCCGGTGAAGGCGGGATCGGCGGCGAGGTGATAGGCGACCGAGGAGCCGGTCGCCGCCCCGCCGACGATCACCACGTCATAGGCCGGTTCCATGGAGCGCCCTCCGCGCGTCAGCCCGGCGCCAGGGCCTTGATCAGCGCCAGCACGGCGTCGGTGTCGGCGCCGAGGCGCGGGCTGGCGCTCGCCGCCACCTGCCGCGCGCCGTCGATGACGATCGGGCTCGCCAGCGAGGGCAGGGTGCCGCCGCCGGCCTCCGGCAGCTCCACCTTCATGCCGCGATGGATCACCTGGGGGTCGGCGAACACCTGGGGGATGGTGTTGATGGGGCCGGCCGGCACGCCTTGCTTCTCCAGTGCCGCGAGCAGCGCGTCGCGCTCGCGGCGGACCACGAGGCCGGCGAGCAGCGGCACCAGCTCGGCGCGGTTGGCGACGCGCCCGGCATTGGCGGCGAAGCGCTCGTCCCGCGCCAGCTCCGGCGCATCGAGCACGGCGCAGAAGCGGGCGAACTGGCCGTCATTGCCCACCGCGGCGATCAGGTGGCCGTCGGCGCAGGCGAACACCTGGTAGGGCACGATGTTGGGGTGCGCGTTGCCCATGCGGGTCGGCGCCTTGCCGGAGGCGAGGTAGTTCATGGCCTGGTTGGCGAGCACGCTCACCTGCGTGTCCAGCAGCGCCATGTCCACATGGCCACCCGCCCCAGTCTCCTCGCGCCGCCGCAGGGCGGCGAGGATGCCCACGGTGGCGTAGAGGCCGGTGAAGATGTCGGCGAAGGCGACGCCCACCTTCTCCGGCTCGCCGTCCGGCTCCCCGGTCAGCTCCATGATGCCGCCCATGCCCTGGACCAGGAAGTCGTAGCCGGCGCGCGGGGCGTATGGGCCGTCCTGGCCGAAGCCGGTGACGGAGCAATAGACGAGGCGCGGGTTCTCCGCCTTCAGGCTCGCGTAGTCGAGGCCGTATTTCTTCAGGCCGCCGACCTTGAAGTTCTCGATCAGGACGTCGCATTCCTTCGCCAGCGCGCGGATGGTGGCCTGGCCCCCGGCGGTCTCGAAATCCACCGCCACCGACTTCTTGCCCCGGTTGGTGGCGTGGAAATAGGCCGCCCCGAGCGGCGCACCGTCTGCGCCGGTGAAGAAGGGCGGGCCCCAGGTGCGGGTGTCGTCGCCGCCGCCCGGCCGCTCCACCTTGATCACCTCCGCCCCGAGATCGGCGAGCAGTTGCCCGGCCCAGGGGCCGGCGAGGATGCGCGCGAGTTCGAGGACACGGAGGCCGGCAAGGGGAGGGGACATGGATGGGGTCCTTCTGGCGCTGAGCGCGTGGAATGGGTTCGAAAGCGCAGAGCTAATGCAATTGCCCCGCCGGGCGGAAGGCCAAAATGTCTCGCGCCGGCGTGGAGCGCGGCGCGGGCGGCCGGGCTTTCTCTAGCGGGGAGGGGCCGGGGTGGGGGCGCCGATGGTTCCTTTCGCCGTCATGCTCCGGCTCGACTGGAGCATCCATGCCCGGCGGCGGGGCTTGCCCTGGCGGTCTTGGGCCCTCCGGTCAAGCCGGAGGGCGACGGTGAGAGGGGTGGCGTCGTCGCGCGACCCCCACCCCATCACGCCCCCCGCAACGGGGAGGGGAGGCGCGCCGACGCGCGCTGCTCGGCATCCGCTTCCGATCCTTCCCACCGTCATGCTCCGGCTCGACCGGAGCATCCATGCCCGGCCGCGGGGCTTGCCCTGGCGGTCTTGGGCCCTCCGGTCAAGCCGGAGGGCGACGGTGTGAGCGCGATGGGGCAAGGCGGAGAGACCGCGGGAATCCTTCCCGCGGTCATGCTCCGGCTCGGCCGGAGCATCCAGCGTCGCGGCGGGGGGCGAGCCCCTTTCCCGGCCCGGCGCTCGGTCGTATGGAAGACCCCTCACGCCAGGATTTGAGCCCATGCCCTCCGCTTTCGCCGCCCTCGACTTCACCGGCACCCGCGTGCTCGTCACCGGCGGGGCGGGGGGCATCGGCCTTGCCATCGCATCCGCCTTCATCGCCCAGGGCGCGCACGTGATCCTCGCCGATCTCAGCGCCGAGGCCGCGGCCAAGGCGCTGGCCGCCCAGGCGTTTCCCGCCGCCAGCGCAACGCCCCTTACCCTCGACGTGACCGACGAGGGGGCGGTTGCGCGGGCCTTCGCCGGGCTCGCCGCCGATGGCCTTGCGCCGGACGTGCTGGTGAACAATGCCGGCCTCTCCATCCGCAAGGGCGTGGAGGATCTCAGCCTCCGCGAATGGGACAAGGTGTTCGCGGTGAACGTCACCGGCGCCTTCCTGTGCGCCCGCGCGGCGGTGCCGCACATGCGGGCGAAGGGCGCGGGGGCGATCGTGAACATCGCCTCCATCATGGGCCTGTCGGGCGGCGGGCCCTATCCCAACCCGGCCTACCAGGCCAGCAAGGGGGCGCTGGTCAACTTCACCCGCGCGCTGGCGGTGGAGCTGGCGCCCGTCGGCGTAAGGGTGAACGCGGTGGCGCCCACCTGGGTGCGCACCCCCTTCATCGCCGCGCTGCTGGCGGACGAGGCGACGCGCGCCAAGCTGGAGGCGCTGATGCCCATGGGCCGGCTCGCCGAGCCCGAGGACGTGGCGGCCGCGACCTTGTTCCTGGCGAGCGGCATGGCCGGGATGATCACCGGCCACACCCTGCCCGTGGATGGCGGTTTCCTGGCCCAGTGAGACGCCGGGCGGGCGCGTCCTCCACATGTTCGGCGTCCCCACCGCAAACGGGCACTCTTTCCACGGGACGCGCGCGCCCCTATAACGCGCCAGCCGGCCGATCGGAGCCGGCGGCAGAACCTTGCGCGGATGTCCAGCACAGTCCACGTCCTCAACGGGCCCAATCTGAACCTCCTCGGCACGCGGGAGCCGGGCATCTATGGCGCGGCGACGCTCGCCGACGTGGAGGCCCTGTGCCGCGAGGAGGCCGCCCGCCACGGCTTCGACATGGTCTTCCGCCAGACCAATTCCGAAGGCGGACTCGTGGACCTGATCCAGGCCGCCCGCGGCGCGCGCGGCATCGTGCTCAATGCCGCTGCGTATACTCATACCTCCGTCGCGCTGCGGGACGCGGTCTCGGCCGTGGGCGTGCCCATGATCGAGGTGCATCTCTCGAACGTGTTCGCCCGCGAGGACTTCCGCCACCACTCGTTTCTGTCGCCCGTGGCGCGCGGCGTGATCTGCGGCTTCGGCCCGCAGAGCTACGTGCTCGCCATCGCGGCGCTCGCCCGCTTGCCCGCCTCCCCGTGAGCGGGCGCGAAACGCCAACAGCCCTCGTGCGGCCCGTCGCGGCCGGCCAGAGCAGGACCATGATGAAACCCTCGAAGACCTCCATCGACACCGCGCTCATCAAGGAGCTCGCCGAGCTCCTCTCCGAGACCGACCTCACCGAGATCGAGGTGCAGCACGCCGAGCTGCGCATCCGCGTCGCCCGCACGCCGGCGCCGGTGAACATCACCCAGGGCCCGGCTGTCGCTCCCGTGGCCGTGGCGCCGGCCGTTGCGGTCGCCGCCGCGCCGGTGGCCGCCGCCGAGGGCGCGGACCTGTCCAAGCATCCCGGCGTCGTCGCCTCGCCCATGGTGGGGACCGCCTACCTCGCCGCCGAGCCCGGCGCCGCCCCGTTCGTGGACGTGGGCTCGGTCGTCAAGGAAGGCCAGACGGTGCTCATCGTCGAGGCCATGAAGACCATGAACGCCATTCCGGCCCCGCGCTCCGGCACCGTGACGCGCGTGCTGGTGGGCAACGCTCAGCCGGTCGAGTACGGCGAGCCGCTGCTCATCATCGAGTGATCGGGCCGGAAGGCGAGGAGCGCTGATGTTCAAGAAGATCCTCATCGCCAACCGGGGCGAGATCGCGCTGCGCATCCTGCGCGCCTGCAAGGAGCTGGGCATCGCGACGGTCGCGGTCCACTCCACGGCCGACGCGGATGCCATGCACGTGCGCCTCGCGGACGAGAGCGTGTGCATCGGCCCGCCGGCGGCGCGCGAGAGCTACCTCAACGTGCCCTCGCTGCTGGCCGCCTGCGAGATCACGGGCGCGGACGCGGTGCATCCCGGCTACGGCTTCCTGGCGGAGAATGCCCGCTTCGCCGAAATCCTCGCCGACCACAACATCCACTTCATCGGCCCCAAGGCGGAGCACATCCGCATCATGGGCGACAAGATCGAGGCCAAGAAGACCGCCCAGGCGCTCGGTATCCCGGTGGTGCCCGGCTCGGACGGCGGCGTCACCTCCGACGAGGAGGCGCACCGCGTCGCCGAGGAGATCGGCTTCCCGGTCCTGGTGAAGGCGGCCGCCGGCGGCGGTGGGCGCGGCATGAAGGTGGCGATGACGCGGGAGGATCTCTCCCAGGCGCTGTCCACCGCCCGCACCGAGGCGCTGGCCGCCTTCGGCGACGACGCGGTCTATCTGGAGAAGTATCTCGGCACGCCGCGCCACATCGAGGTGCAGGTGCTGGGCGACGGCAAGGGCCACGCGATCCATCTCGGCGAGCGCGACTGCTCGCTGCAGCGCCGCCACCAGAAGGTGTGGGAGGAGGCGCCGTCTCCCGTCATCACCCCCGAGCAGCGCGCCGAGATCGGCGAGACCTGCGCCAAGGCCATGCGCGAGCTGAACTATCTCGGCGTCGGCACGATCGAGTTCCTGTACGAGAACGGCCGCTTCTACTTCATCGAGATGAACACCCGCATCCAGGTGGAGCATCCGGTGACGGAGATGGTCACCGGCATCGACCTCATCAACGAGCAGATCCGCGTGGCGGCCGGCGAGCCCTTGACGCTCCAGCAGTCCGACATCGTGATGGAAGGTCACGCCATCGAGTGCCGCGTGAACGCCGAGCACCCGGCCACCTTCCGCCCCTCGCCTGGCAGGATCACCCACTATCACGTGCCCGGCGGCCTCGGCATCCGCGTGGATTCCAACGCCTACCAGGGCTACGTGATCCCGCCCACCTATGACAGCCTGGTGGGCAAGCTGATCGTCCACGGCAAGACCCGCGACGAGTGCCTGCGCCGCCTGCGCCGGGCGCTGGACGAGTTCGTGGTGGACGGCATCGACACCACGCTGCCCTTGTTCCGCACCCTGGTGCGCACCCGCGACATCGCCGAGGGGCGCTACGACATCCATTGGCTGGAGCACTTCCTCACCGAGGGCGAGGGCAAGGGCAAGGTGGGCTGAGGCAAGGTGGGCTGAGGCCTGGGTCTCGCTTGCGGGTCCGCGGCCGCCTCCTATCCGGCGGCGGCCTGCCGGCTCTCGGCGAAGGCGCGGAAGCCGCCGAACGGCGTGATGTCGGGCGCGTCCGCCACCTCGCCGGACTCGGCGAGGAAGCCGGCGACGCGCCGTCCGCTTTCCAGCTCCACCTGCCCCAGGCCGAGCGGCGCCGGGATGGTGGCGAGCAGCCGGCCCACCCCCTCCATCGGCAGCGACCAGACCTCGCCCTTGAGCGTGCCGCCGCCCGCGCCGACGCGCACCACGCCGGGCCGCGGCTGGGCGCCCGGCAGCAGCTTCATGCGGTAGGCCGGAGCCGTCTCCACCTCGGCGACGAAGCGGCCGCCCATGGCCTTGAGGTCGGCGTTCAGCGCCATGCCGGAGAGGTGGGCGCCGAACACGCACACCTCCAGCCGGTCCGCTCGCGTCGCGGGCGTCGCGAGCGGCGGGGCGATGAGCGGCGCGCCGGTGGCGCCGAGCGGCAGGCTGCCGGCCGCCATGAAGGTGCGGGCAAGCGATGCGACCTCGCCATCGCGGCCCGCAGGCGCCAGCAGCGTGATGCCATAGGGCACGCCCGAGGCGGCGACCGTGGTGGGCACGGCGGTGCCGCACAGGTCCATCAGATTGACGAAATTGGTGTAGGTGCCGTTGCGCGAATTGAGCAGGATCGGCTCCCCCAGCACCGCGTCCACGGTGTAGGCGGTGGGCGCGGTGGGCAGCACCAGCGCGTCGATGGCGGCGAGCGTCGGCTCCACCTTCCTGCGCAGCGCCTTGAGGCGGTACATGGCGCGGAAGGCGTCCGCCGCGCTCGCCGTGCCGCCGGGCTCGGTGATGGCGCGGGTGACGGGGTGCACCGCCTGCGGGTCCTTCTCGATCAGCGCGCCGGCGACGATCCAGCGCTCAGCCACCCAGGGGCCCTCATAGAGCAGCCGCGCGGTCTCGGCGAAGGGGGCGAAGTCGATCTCCACCAGCTTCGCGCCGAGGGCGCGCCAGCGCGCCAGCGCGGCCTCGTAGGCGGCGGCCGCGTCCGCGTCGCCGAAGAACTCCCGCTCGCCCGGTGCCAGGATCCCCAGCACCGGCGCCGGCGGAGGCGGGGCGAGGGGGGCGAGGGGGAGCGGGCGCGAATAGGCGTCGTCGTCGTCCCCCGCCAGCACCTCAAGCACCGCCATGGCGTCGTCCACCGTGAGGGCGAACACCGAGATGCAGTCGAGCGAGCGGCAGGCGGGCACGAGGCCGGTGTTCGGCACCAGCCCGAGCGAGGGCTTCACGCCGACGATGTTGTTGAGCATGGCCGGCACCCGGCCGGAGCCCGCGGTGTCGGTGCCGAGCGCCACCGGCACGATCCCGGCCGACACCGCCACCGCCGAGCCCGAGGACGAGCCGCCGGGCACGAGGTCCGCCTTGAAGGGGTTCCGGGGGATGCCATAGGGCGAGCGCACGCCCACGAGGCCGGTGGCGAACTGGTCGAGATTGGTCTTGCCGATGATCAGCGCGCCGGCCGCCTTCAGGCGCGCGACGGCGGTCGCGTCCTTCTCCGGCACATAGGCGAAGGCAGGGCAGGCGGCGGTGGTGGGCAGGCCGGCGACGTCGATATTGTCCTTCACCGCGACCGGGATGCCGTAGAGGGCGAGGGAGGTGTCGCCCCGTGCCGCCAGGGCTGCGGCCTCCGCTTGCACCTCCGCCTCGGGACGCAGGGTGATGAAGATCGCCGGATCGTCGCGCGCCGCGATGCGCCGGTAGACCTCGGCCACCGTGTCCTGAAGCGTTCGGGCGCCGCTTCGGTGGGCTTCGAGGAGGTCGGAAAGGGTGTGCATGGCGCTCTCTTCAGGTCGGTCCGGCGCGATCTCGGTCAGGGCCGAAGCCCCGCCGCCGGTCCCTGTAGCAGGAAGCGCGCCAGCGTCCTCCGTCCCCCGACCAAGCCTCCCGCCCGTCCCGAGGGACAACGCAAGATCCTTGCGGCGGAAGGCTTGGAGGAAGGCCGGCGGGGGGACGGCCCTGGGGGAGAGGCTGGCGCCTCACTCTGGGAGCTTATACCAGATTGACTAAAAATTAGCCAATTAAATCCGCCATGCATGCAATTGTTGGGGCTCCTTCCCCCGGCTCAGCGCGGTTCCTCCGAGAGCGTGCGGCCGGGCGGCATGGCCGGCGATACGGTGGGCGGCGGCGGCTCGCCGCTGGGGCTCGGCACCGGCACGGCGGCCGGCGCGGTCTCGGACGGCTCGGGGGTGCCGCGGCCGGAGAACAGTCCGGCGGCGGCGATGGCGGCGACCAGGACGAGTGCGCCGGCGATGAGAGTAGATCGTCCGCTCATGATGGGCTCCCGAAAGGTTTCTTTTCGGGAACGCGCGGGACGGCGAGAGGTTTCATCCGTTCATCTCTCCGCCCGGCGCAGGATCGTCCGGACGGATGATTTCGATATACGCGGCCTGGGTTTATGACCGACTTGACCTTGGGCGCGTTCAGTCGCGGAACACCACGGTCTTGCTGCCGTTGAGGATCACCCGGTCCTGCAAATGCCAGGCGAGCGCGCGGGCGAGCACGCGGCGCTCGATGTCGCGGCCCTTGCGGACCAGGTCGTCCGGCGAGTCCTGGTGCGAAATCCGCTCCACGTCCTGTTCGATGATCGGCCCCTCGTCGAGGTCGGAGGTGACGTAGTGCGCGGTGGCACCGATCAGCTTCACGCCGCGCGCATGGGCCTGGTGGTAGGGCTTGGCGCCCTTGAATCCCGGCAGAAACGAGTGGTGGATGTTGATGCACCGTCCGGCGAGTTTCGCCGCCAGTCCATCCGAGAGCACCTGCATGTAGCGGGCGAGCACGGCCAGTTCCGCCCGGGACGACTTGAACACGTCCCAGATTTCGGTCTCCTGCTCCAGCTTGGTCGCCTTCGTGACCGGCAAATGGTGGAACGGGATGCCGTCGAAGTCGAGATGGGCATAGGTCTCGCGCGGGTGGTTCGAGACGATGCCCACGAGGTCCATTGGGATCTCGCCGATGCGCCAGCGATAGAGCAGATCGGCGAGGCAGTGGTCGGACTTCGAGGCGAGCAGCAGCACCCGGCGCTTTTCCGCCTTGGGCCGGATGCTGAAGGCGGCCTTGAAGCCCTCGGCGATGGCGGCGAACTCCGTCTTGAGCGCCTCGAGGCCGGCCTCGCCTTCCACCACGTTGAACACCGTGCGCATGAAGAAGCGCCCGCTCTCGGTGTCGTCGAACTGCTGCGCCTCCAGGATGTTGCAGCCGTGCTGGAACAGGAAGGTGGAGACGCCGGCGACGATGCCGGGCCGGTTCGGGCAGGCGAGGGTGAGGATGAACTGAAGCTCGGGATTGCTCATGGTCGGGTCTCGCAATGGGGCTGCCCCGGCGCGCGAGCGCCGCTTGGGGCCGGAAGAAGGGAAGAGGCGGAACGCGCGCGCCGCGCCGCCGTCAACCTCGCCCCGTGCCGGAGAGGGCGAAGCCGAATTCGGCCGCGCTCGCGGCGAGCCAGCGCAGGAAGGCGGGCGCGAACGAGCGCGGCACGGCGAACATATAGGCCGGCGAATCCGCCAGCGGCTCCGGTGTCTGCCAGAAGGTGAGGTTCACGTGCGAGACGGTGGTGGTCGCCGCATCGCCGGGCGCGAAGGCGGACGGGTCGAGGTCGATCATCACCCCCTTGGCGAGCGCCGCCCGCACGCTGGGGCCGGATACCTCGAACATGAGGCTGGCGTCGCTCTGGTCCGTGACCGCGGCGAGGCCGTCGGCCAGCGGGGCGATGCGATCGGGCAGGGTGCCCGTGCCCTGGGCGAAGGCGAGCCAGCGGCCGGGGCCGGTGCCCACCAGCGTCAGGCCGGCCGCCGTCGCTGCCTTCGGGCCGGCGGGCAGGACGAGGCCAGCCTCGGCGAAGCGGGCGGCGAGCGCCTCTCCCGCGCCCCGCCGCGCGGCGAGCGTCGCGGCGGACCAGCCGGGCAGGAGGCGCGCGCGAACGCCTTCGCCCGGCGCGCCGTAATGGCCCTGCGGCAGGAGTGTGGTGGGCGCGATGTCGGCCAGGATGTCAGCCACGCTGCTTCTCCCCCTCGGGATCGACGAACGCCGGATGGCACACTTCCACCGCGATGTCGCCACCCCGGACCGGGTCATAGGCGCGCACCGTCTCGCCGATGCGGCTCTGCCCGTTCTTGAGGAAGCCGAGGCCGATGGAATGGCCCAGCGTCGGCGAGAAGGCGGCCGAGGTCATGTAGCCCTCGTCGTTCGCCATGGTGGGCTCGGCCCCCAGGCCAAGGAAATGCGCGCCCGCGCGCAGGCGCTCGGCGCGGTCCACCGGCCGGAAGCCGACGAAGATCGGCCGCTCCTCTTCCAGGAAGGCGGGCCGGCCGGCGAGCACGCGGCCGACGAAGTCCTTCTTGGTGGAGGCCATCCTGCCGAGCCCGAGGTCGCGCGCCGAGGTCTGCCCGTTCAGCTCGTTGCCGGAGACGTGGCCCTTCTCGATCCGCAGCACCCCGAGCGTCTCGGTGCCGTAGGGTGTGATGCCGAATTCCGCGCCGGCATCCATGATGGCGCGGATGAGCCGATCGCCCTGGCCGGAGGGCACGGCGAGCTCAAAGCCGAGCTCACCCGAGAAGGAGAGCCGGAAGATGCGGGCCGGGATGCCGCCGGCGACGCTAGTCTGAAGCACCCCCATGAAGGGCAGGGCCGCGTCCGACACGTCCGCCCCGTCCACCACCTTGGCCAGCACGTCGCGCGAGCGCGGGCCGGAGAGCGCGATCTGGGCGTATTGCTCGGTGATCGAGGCGAGCTGCACGTCGAGGTTCGGCCACAGCACCTGGAGACAGAATTCCAGGTGCTGGTAGACCTTGGCGGCGTTCGCCGTGGTGGTGGTCATCACGAAATGGTCGTCGGCGAGGCGCGCCGAGGTGCCGTCGTCCATGACGATGCCATCCTCGCGCAGCATCACGCCGTAGCGCGCCTTGCCCACCGCGAGGGTGGAGAAGGTGTTGATGTAGACCCGGTCAAGGAAGCGGCCCGCATCCGGGCCCTGGATGTCGATCTTGCCGAAGGTGGAGGCGTCCACCACGCCGACGCCCGTGCGCACCGCCGTCACCTCGCGGTTGACGGTCTCCAGCCAGTCGGTCTCCCCGGGCCGCGGGAAATACTGCGCCCGGAGCCAGAAGCCGGCTTCCACGAACACCGCGCCCTGCTCCTTCGCCCACTGATGGGTCGGCGTCGGCCGGGTGGGCTTGAAGTCGCGGCCCCGGTGGTGGCCGGCGAGCGCGCCGATGGCCACCGGCGTGTAGGGTGGTCGGAACACCGTCACCCCGGTCTCGGCGATGGAGCGTCCCGTGAGGTGGGCCATGATGGCAAGGCCCGCCATGTTGGAGGTCTTGCCCTGGTCGGTGGCCATGCCGAGCGTGGTGTAGCGCTTCAAAAGCTCCACCGCGCGATAGCCTTCCTTGTGGGCGAGCGTCACGTCCTTAGCCGTCACGTCGTTCTGGAGGTCGACGAAGGCGAAGCCTCCGGGCGCCTCCACGTGCCAGAAGGCGCGGATGCCGGAGGGCGCCCCCTCCGCGCGCGGCACGT
Organism: Xanthobacter pseudotagetidis; assembly: GCF_043194795.2. Taxonomy (NCBI): domain Bacteria; kingdom Pseudomonadati; phylum Pseudomonadota; class Alphaproteobacteria; order Hyphomicrobiales; family Xanthobacteraceae; genus Xanthobacter; species Xanthobacter pseudotagetidis. Next base: position 2,321,599 of record NZ_CM195534.1, read on the forward strand.
CGAGGGCCGGGGCGGCGAAGCCCAGGCCGGCGGCGGCCGCCGCGCCGGCGCGCGCGCCGGTGTCGAGGCAGTCCTGGAGCGGGAAGGCGCTGCCCGCAGCCCCCGCCACCGCCATGCCGGGTGGCAGGGCGCCGGGCACGAAGGCGCACAGCGTCTCGTCATAGGTGGGGCGGCCGCCCATGTGGGTGGTGAGGTTGAGGTTGGGTGTCGCGCCGCCGGAGACGCCAAGGGCCTCCACGGCGAGCGTCTCGGTTCCGGCGGGCGTGCGCACCGTGACCGCCGAGAGCAGCTTGCCGGAGGTCGCCGTCACCTCGCCCTGGATCACCCTGACGCCGAGCGCCTGCGCCCGCGCCGCCAGCGCCGGATCGGGGCGCACGTCGACGATGGCTTCCACCTTCACGCCGGCTTCCGCCGCGTCGAGCGCGGCGGCAAACGCATGGTCGTTGTTGACGAAGAAGGCGGCGCGCTCGCCCGCGCTCGCGCCGTAGCGCGTGGCGTAGGTGGCGAGCGCCAGCGCCGACATCACCCCGGGGCGGTCGTTGCCGGGGAAGACGATGGGCCGGTCGAACGCGCCGGCCGCCAGCACGCAGCGCTTCGCCACGATGCGCCACAGGCGCTGGCGCGGCGCGAAGGGCGCCGGGACGGGGAGATGGTCGCTCACGCGCTCCACCGCGCCGTAGGTGCCGCCGTCATAGGCGCCGAACACGGTGGTGCGGGCCATGAGGCGCACGTTGGGCAGGCTGGCGAGCTCCGCTTCCGCCGCCGCCGCGAAGTCGCGCGCCGTGCCGCCGCCGACATTGGCGAATTCGCCGAGCAGCCGGCCGCCCAGGCGGAAGTCCTCCTCCGCCAGGATCACCCGCGCGCCGGAGCGCGCCGCCGCCAGCGCCGCGGACAGGCCGGCCGCGCCCGATCCGACCACCAGCACGTCGCAGAAGGCGTTGGCCTTCTCGTAATGGTCCGGGTCCGGCCGCGCGGCGGCGCGGCCGAGGCCGGCGGCGCGGCGGATGACGGGCTCGTAGAGCTTTTCCCACAGCGCCGACGGCCACATGAAGGTCTTGTAGTAGAAGCCGGCGCCCAGCAGCGGGGAGAGCCACTGGTTGGCGCTCATGATGTCGAAGGCAAGGCTCGGCCAGCGGTTCTGGCTCGCGGCCGCGAGCCCGCCATAGAGCTCGACCGTGGTGGCGCGGGTGTTGGGCTCGCGCCGCGCGCCCATGCGCAGCTCGACGAGGGCGTTCGGCTCCTCCGAGCCGGCGGAGACGATGCCGCGCGGGCGGTGATACTTGAACGAGCGGCCGACGAGCCGCACCCCGTTCGCCAGCAGCGCCGAGGCGAGCGTGTCGCCGGGATGGCCGCGATAGGTCGCGCCGTCGAAGGAGAAGGAGAGGGTGCGGGTGCGGTCGACGAGCCCGCCGTGGGCGAGGCGGCTCATGGCGCCGTCTCCTCGGCGCGCGCGAAGGACACCGCGAGGATCTCGTGGGTGCGGGTGTTGCGCGTGACCTTGAGCCAGCGGCGGCAGCCGCTGGCGTGATACCAGAACTCCTCGTGCGGGCCTTCCGGGTTGGTCCGCTCATAGACATAGGCGGAGAACGCATCGAGCGCGTCCGGCGCCGCCGGGTCGGGTCGGGTCACGGTGGCGTCGCCCAGATAGGCGAACTCATGGGCGTCGCGCGCGCCGCAATAGGGGCAGGGGATGCGCATGGTCAGGCCCTCGCTTCGCGCGCGGCGGTCGATTGGCATGCTGTTGCCGCCCCGCGCGCCGTCGCCCTCCGGCTTGACCGGAGGGCCCATCCTGCGGCCCGTCGCACGGGTTGGCGTTCCGTGGATCCTCCGGTCAAGCCGGAGGATGACGGCGGGTGGAAGGATGACGGCGGTGAGGAGGATGGCGGCGGTGAGGATGACGGCGGTTGGGCGAAGGATGACGGCGGTTGGGAGGGCGAGTGTGGCGGGGCTGATGTCGAAAGCGCCGAGAGGATCATCGCCGCTCCGCGCGCCGTCGCCCTCCGGCTTGACCGGAGGGCCCATCCTGCGGCCCGTCGCACGGGTTGGCGTTCCATGGATCCTCCGGTCAAGCCGGAGGATGACGGCGGCTGGCTGAAGGATGACGGCGACGGTGAGGATGACGGCGGTTGGGAGGGCGAGTGTGGCGGGGCTGATGTCGAAAGCGCCGAGAGGATCATCGCCGCCCCGCGCGCCGTCGCCCTCCGGCTTGACCGGAGGGCCCATCCTGCGGCCCGTCGCACGGGTTGGCGTTCCATGGATCCTCCGGTCAAGCCGGAGGATGACGGCGGGTGGAAGGATGACGGCGGCTGGGTGAAGGATGACGGCGGTTGGGAGGATGGCGGCGGCGGGGAGGATGACGGCAGTGGCGCTGACGGCATCGGAGGGAGGCTGGAGGCGGCGCGCATCAGTGCAGGTTCGGCTGGGCGCCGACTCCCTTCTCGTCGATCACGTGGCCGCTGCGGAAGCGGTCGAGGCGGAAGGCGGCGTTGAGCGCGTGGGGCGCGTCCCTGGCGATGGTGTGGGCGAAGCACCAGCCCGAGGCCGGCGTCGCCTTGAAGCCCCCGTAGTTCCAGCCGGTGTTGAGGTAGAGGCCCGGCAGCGGCCCCACGTCGATGATGGGCGAGCCGTCCATGGACATGTCGAGCAGCCCGCCCCAGGAGCGCAGCATCCTGAGGCGACCGATCAGCGGCATGAGCGCCATGCCGCCCTCGCACACGTCCTCCACCACGGGCAGGTTTCCCCGCTGGGCGTAGGTGTTGTAGCCCTCGATGTCGCCGCCGAAGACGAGGCCGCCTTTGTCCGACTGGCTGATGTAGAAGTGCCCCATGCCGAAGGTGATGACGCCCGGCACCAGCGGCTTCAGCCCCTCCGAGACGAAGGCCTGGAGCGCGTGGCTCTCGATCGGCAGGCGCAGATCGAGGTACCGCGTCAGGCGCGAGGTGGAGCCGGCGACCGCGAGGGCGACCTTGCCGGCGCGCACCGGCCCGCGCGTGGTCTCCACCCCCACCACCGCGCCGTTCTCGCGCAGGAAGCCGGTGACCTCGCAATTCTGCACGATGTCGACGCCGAGGCGGTCAGCGGCGCGGGCATAGCCCCACACCACCGCGTCGTGGCGCGCGGTGCCGCCGCGCTTCTGGTAGAGCCCGCCCTTGATGGGGAAGCGCGCATTGGCGAAGTCGAGGAACGGCGCCAGCGCCCGGACACCGTCCGCGTCCAGCAGCTGGCTGTCCGCCCCGGCGAGGCGCATGGCGTTGCCGCGCCGCGCATAGGCGTCGCGCTGCGGGTCGGAGTGGAACAGGTTCAGCACCCCGCGCTGGGACACCATGGCGTTGAAGTTGAGGTCGGCCTCCAGGCCCTCCCACAGCTTCATGGACCATTCGTAGAACGGCTCGTTGCCGGGCAGCAGGTAGTTGGAGCGGATGATGGTGGTGTTGCGCCCGGCATTGCCGGAGCCGATATGGCCCTTCTCCAGCACCGCCACGTTGCGGATGCCGTGCTCCTTGGCGAGGTAGAAGGCGGTTGCGAGGCCATGGCCGCCGCCGCCCACCACGATCACGTCATAGGACGGCTTCGGCGCCGCGTCGCGCCAGGCGGGGCGCCAGCCCTTCTGGCCGGAGAGGGCGTTCGCCAGCAGGCTGAAGGCGGAATAGCGCGGGGACCAGTTCACGGACATCATTCGCGTTCCGAAGGGGCGCAAGCCCCGCTGCGCCGGGCTCGGGACGGCATGCCGGCCGGCCGTTCATGAAACCATAGCTAGGCGCCTTTCATGCGCTAGTATAAATCTCAGTTATACACGCGCGCGCCCTGCCGGCGCCGCGGGCGGGGCGGGGAGGGGACCGGAATGGCACCACGGAGCGAGGCGCTGCCGTTCGACCTGAGGAGCCTGGAAATCTTCCTCGCGGTGTGCGAGGAGGGCGCCATGGCGGGGGCGGCGCGGCGGCTCGGCCTCACCCAGCCGGCGGTGTCGCAGGCGGTGGCGGAGCTGGAGAGCCGCATGGGCGCTGTGCTGTTCGACCGCTCGGTGCGCCCGCTCGGACTGACGCCCGCCGGCGGGCTCCTGCGCCAGCGGGCGAGCGCGCTGCTCTCCGAGGCGCGCCAGATCGCACCGGCGCTGCGCGACACCGGCAAGAGCCGCTATCCGCTGATGCGGGTGGGGCTGGTGGATTCGCTGACGCGCGCGCTGGCGGCGCCGCTCGGGGCGCATCTGGCGGGGCTCGCCGAGGAGGTCTCGATCCGCTCCGGCCTCACCGCCGCCCATGCCAGCGCGCTGCTGACGCGCCAGCTCGATTTCCTCGCCGGCGTGGACGAGCTGGAGGAGATGGAGGGCCTGGAGCGCCATCCCCTCGTCAGCGAGCCCTATGTGCTGATGCTGCCGACGGGCATTGCGGCGCCGGCGCGGGTGGAGGAGATGGCGCCGCTCGCCCATCGCCTGCCGCTGGTGCGGTTCTCGGCGCGCTCCAAGACCGGCATCGAGGTGGAGCGGCACCTGCGGCGCCTGAAGCTCGATCTGCCGCGGCGGCTGGAGTTCGACACCCCGCTCGGGGTGGCGGCGACGGTGGCGGCGGGGGCGGGGTTCGCGGTGACGACGCCGCTGTGCATCCACGAGGCCGGGATCGATCCCGGCGCGTTCGCCGTCGCGCCGCTTCCCGGCCCGGCCTTCGCGCGCAGCCTCACCTTGGTGTCGCGGCGCCAGGAGTGGGGACGGCTGCCGAAGGAGATGGCGCAGTTCTGCCGGGCGACGCTGGAGGCGCATGCCGGCGCCGGAGCGGGTCTCTCACCCTCCGTCCGCCCCACCCGCGCCGGCTGAGGAACCGGCGCTCTGCGCGCGTTCACCATGGGGCAGCTCTGGTATCCCAATCTTCCAGCATCCGTGCGAGGATGACCTTCCCCAACGGCTGTTCAGGGGCCCTTCTCTCCCTCCGGTGGAGCGCACAATCATGAAGATCATTCGTGTCCTGCTGGCCGCGGCGGCGTTCGCCGTCGCCGGCTCGGCGGCCCAGGCCCAGACCATGAGCTACGCCCAGGCGGGCGCACTGCTCGCCAGGAGCTGCGGGCCGGACATCAACCGCCTGTGCTCGAACGTCAATCTGGGCAACGGCGCGCTGCTCGCCTGCATGGATTCCAAGATCGGCCAGGTCAGCGCCCAGTGCCAGCGCGACTATGCCATCGCCAAGGCGTCGATCGCCCAGCGCGACGCGGCGCAGGATTCCATCGCGCGCATCTGCAGCGCCGACACCGCGCGCCTGTGCCCCGGCATGGTGCCCCAGGACGGCAACCTGCTCTCGTGCCTGCTGCAGGCGACGCGGGTCGTCAGCCCGGCCTGCAACCAGGCCATCACCGACGCCGGCTACCGGTGATCGCGCGCTCCCTTTCCCTCAGATCAAGGACGAACGCCATGACGTCGCCTTTGCCCCGCCTCGCGCTCATCGCCGCCCTCGCGCTCGCGAGCGGTCCCGCGCTGGCCCAGACCGCGCTTTCCGACAGCCAGATCCTCAGCGGCCTCCAGGGCCTCACCGACAAGGCGCCGGGCATCACCGCCGAGCAGCTGCGCGACATGGTCCGCCGCCACATGGAGCAGAATCCCGGCGAGCAGCTCACCCGCCCGTCGCTGGCGCTGAACCTCGACCGCTTGCCGCAGATCAACGTTCAGATCCAGTTCCGCCTCGGCTCGTCGATCATCCAGCCGTCCTCCTACGGCACGCTCGGCGCCATCGCCGATGCCATGCACAATCCGATCCTGCACGGCTACAAGTTCATCGTGACCGGGAACACCGACGTCACCGGCCCGCGCGAGCTGAACCTCAAGCTCAGCCAGGCCCGCGCCGACGCGGTGGTGAGCGCGCTGGTCTCGGTGTTCAACGTCAACCCGACACGCCTCGATGCGGTGGGCCTGGGCGAGGAGGTGCTGCTCGACCCGAAGAAGCCCACCGACCCCATCAACCGGCGGGTGCAGATCTTCACCGTGGGCCGCGTCAATTCCGGCTCGTGAGGCTGCCGCCGGTCCTGCGCCCCTCGAGCACACGAAATCGCGCGGCCCCGTGGAGGGCCGCGCGACGTCTCGGGCCGCGCCGGCGGGACAGGGAGGCGCCGCCGCCGCCCGGTCCCTCACTCCGCCGGGCTGGCGACCGCCTCGGAGCTGTGGTCGAGCTGCTCCTCGTGGAATTGCTTGTCCATGGAGATCTGCTTGGCGATGAAGGCGACGAAAAAAACCGCCGCGATGGCCGCGAAGAACGGCTCGAAGCCCGCAAACGGATAGAGCGTGGACACTTCGGAGAGCTTCGCCAGAGAGGTGACGCCGGTATTCATGTGACTGCTCCTGTGAAGTTGGGGCGGTGGCCCCGGCTTGATGCAGCCGGAGCCGCCTGAGCTCGATCGGTCAGAACTTCGCTTCCTTGCGCTGGATGGTCTCGAAGGCCGCCTCGATGCCGGAGTGCTGCGGGTAGGTCAGCTCGCGGTGCTTGCCGTCGAGGCCCATGATCTCGGCCGCCGCCGGGACGCGCAGCATGCCGAAGCTGGCGAGCAGCTTGCTGATCAGGTAGCCGGGGACGAAGCCGAAGCCGAGAGCGAACACCAGCGTACCGATGAGGTTGCCGATCGGGGTGATGATCGGCAGGCCCTCGGCATTGACGCCGAACCAGCCGACGCCCTCGCCCATGGCGATCAGCGTGCCTTCCGAAGGCATCACCGCCGGGTAGCCCCAGAGCGCGAAGCCGGCGATGATGCCGCCGAACACGCCGCAATAGCCGTGCACCGCGACCGCGCCCACGGCATCGTCGATCTTGAACTTCTTCTCCACCCAGTAGTGCAGCTTGTAGGCCATGATGGTGCCGGCGATGGCGATCACCAGCGCGATGATGGGGTGGTAGTAGTCGTTGCCGGCGCTGGCCGAGATGAGGCCGGTCAGGCCGCCGGAGTAGGTCCAGAAGGCATTGCCGTTGGAGATCATGTAGGCAGTGACCATGCCGCCGAACAAGGCGAGCATGAAGTTCACGGTGACGCCCGACAGGGTGATCGGAACGCCGTAGATGTTGGTGGCGGTGAAGTAGGGCGCCGCCTCGGTGCCGACATTGACGATCGGGATGTGGCAGGCGGCATAGAAGCCCCAGAAGCCCACATAGATCATGAACAGGCCGATGGTGACGAGCCAGGGATTGTGCGCCGGGATCTCGCGCGGGGTGCCGTCGGGCGCGAACTTGCCGATGCGCGGGCCGACGTTCATCAGCACGCCGAGGGTCGCGAAGCCCGCCACCGAGTGCAGGATGGCCGAGCAATACTGGTCATGGAAGCCGAGATACTGCGCCATCCAGCCGTTGCCGGCCCAGGCCCAGGCCGCCGGGATCACCCAGGCGATGGCGCCCACATAGATGGCGATGATGAAGAAGCCCGACGTCTTGGTGCGCTCGATGAGGGCGCCGGAGACGATCGAGCCGGCGGTCATGCCGAACAGCGCGAACGCGGCCCAGAAGACGCCCGAGATGCGATCGGACAGGTTGGGGGCGATGGTGGTCGACCACGGCTCGAAGCCCGTGGTGAAGCTCAGCGACATGGAGGCGACCGGCCAGCCCTGGAAGGCGATGTAGATCCACATGCCGAACAGGAAGAAGGCCAGCCCGATCAGCGGGATCGCCATGGTGTTCTTGAGCAGCGTGTGCTGCACGTTCTTCACGCGGGCGGCGCCCACCTCGTACATGCAGAAGCCGACATGGATGAAGAACATAAGGACGACCGTCAGGAAGTAGTAGAACTCCGTGAAGATGGTCGTCAGGGCTGCCAATTGCTCTGTCATGCTGGTCCCCGAACGCTGTTGCGCCTTTGGCCAGAGCCCCCGTCGGTATCCCCTCCGGTCGGGCCAAGGTTTTCACTGTGGAGCAACTTTTATGCCAGAGAGGCAGATGGCGTTGGGGAATACCTAACGGGAGGCACAGAGATGACGTATGGGAATGTCTAACTCATTGCCCGAGTGAAGAATTTCTTTCGCAAGGTGAGGCCGGCTCGGGCGGAGGGCTGGCCGCGTCACCCGCCCGCGACGGCATGGGTCGCGTCGCTCTGCGGGAATGCATCTATTGGCTGCATCGAGCGTCAAGGAGATGCACAGAAAACGGGCGCGGCTTCGCTTGATCCTTGTCAAAACGAAAGAATTCCCAGGCGCCTTGCTCAAGATGACGTCAAGGAATTGACATCTCCCACCCGCGAAAACAGGATAGTCCCCGGTGTTTCCACCGGGGACTATCGCAGGCTTCCGCAGAGTTCGTCGCGGGACGATCCTCAGATGTCGAGCGTGTTGTCGCGCTCCCATTGCGTCAGGTGGCGCGAGTAGGCGTTCCATTCCTCGGTCTTCAGCTTGAGGTAGCCGGAGACGAAGGAGGCGCCGAGCCGCTCCGCCAGCACCTTCGACTTCTCCAGGTTGCGCAGGGCGTCCAGAAGGTTCAGCGGCAGCTTCTTGGCCGCCTTCACCTTGTGGCCGTCGGTGTACATGTTGATGTCGAGCCGCTTCCCGGGATCGCGCGTGTTGGCGATGCCGTCGAGCCCCGCCGCCAGCAGGCCGGCCTGGAGCAGATAGGGATTGGCCGCGCCGTCGGCGAGGCGGAACTCGAACCGCCCGGCGTCCGGGATGCGGATCATGTGGGTGCGGTTGTTGCCGGTATAGGTCACGGTGTTGGGCGACCAGGTGGCGCCCGAGAGCGTGCGCGGGGCGTTGATGCGCTTGTAGGAGTTCACCGTGGGATTGGTGAGCGCGGCGAGCGCGTCGGCATTGTGGATCAGCCCGCCGATGAAGGCGTAGCCGAGCTTGGAGACGCCGAGCTCGCCCTTGGGGTCGGAGAAGGCGTTCTTGCCCTTCGCCCACAGCGAGACGTGGGCATGGCAGCCCGAGCCGGTGAGGTTCGGGAACGGCTTCGGCATGAAGGTGGCGCGCAAACCGTGCTTCTCGGCTATGGACTTGACCATGAACTTGAAGAACACGTGCCGGTCGGCGGTCAATAGCGCGTTGTCGTAGTTCCAGTTCATCTCGAACTGGCCGTTGGCGTCCTCGTGGTCGTTCTGGTAGGCGCCCCAGCCGAGCGACAGCATGGCGTCGCAGATCTCCTTGATGACGTCGTAGCGGCGCATCAGGGCGGACTGGTCGTAGCAGGGCTTCTCGGCGCGGTCGGACGCGTCCGAGATCGCGGTGCCGTCGGCGGAGACGAGGAAGTACTCGCACTCGACGCCGGTCTTCATCTCGTAGCCGAGCTTCAGCGCATCGGCGAGCTGCTTCTTCAGCACCGCGCGCGGCGCCTGCTCCACCGGCGCGCCGTCCATGTAGAGGTCGGCGGCGAGCCAGCCCACCTCGGGCTTCCAGGGCAGCTGGATCAGGCTCGCGGGGTCGGGCACGGCGAACATGTCGGAATCCGCCGGCGACATGTCGAGCCAGGTGGCGAAGCCGGCGAAGCCCGCGCCTTCCTTCTGCATCGCGCCGATGGCGGACGCCGGGACCAGCTTCGCCCTGAGGGCGCCGAACAGGTCCACGTAGGAGATGAGGAAATACTTGATGCCGCGGTCCTTCGCGGCCTTCTCAAGGTCGGTGCTCGCCTTGGCGGCGGCGGAGGAGCGCCCCTCCGCCTCGCGCGCGATCTCGAACTGGCGCTTCATGGGTTCTGTCCTCGGAAGGGGGTGATTTCTGGGTTTTTATTTTTCGACGTTGGGGCGCACCGGCACGCGGCCGGGGCGCGGAAGCGAAGCGGGCGCCCTGGGGCGCCCGGGAGGCGGCTCAGAGGCCGCCGGTCTGGCCGGGAATCCAGCCGGTTCCCGCAAGCGGCACGCCAGCCATGGCGGCGGCCTCCATGGTCAGGGAGACCAGATCCTCCGGCTCCAGGTTGTGCAGGTGGCTCTTGCCGCAGGCGCGGGCGATGGTCTGCGCCTCCAGCGTCATCACCGAGAGAAAGTTGGCGAGCCGCCGGCCCGCCTTCACCGGGTCGAGCCGGGCGGCGAGCACCGGGTCCTGGGTGGTGATGCCGGCGGGGTCGAGGCCCTCGTGCCAGTCGTCATAGGCGCCGGCGGTGGTGCCGAGCTGCTGGTATTCGTCCTCCCACTGGGGATCGTTGTCGCCGAGCGCCACCAGCGCCGCCGTGCCGATGGCCACCGCGTCGGCGCCCAGCGCCAGGGCTTTCGCCATGTCGGCGCCGGAGCGGATGCCGCCGGAGACGATGAGCTGGACCTTGCGGTGCATGCCGAGGTCCTGGAGCGCCTTCACCGCCGGGCGGATGGCGGCGAGGATCGGGATGCCCACCTGCTCGATGAACACGTCCTGCGTCGCCGCGGTGCCGCCCTGCATGCCGTCGAGCACCACCACGTCGGCGCCCGACTTCACCGCCAGCGCGATGTCGTAATAGGGGCGCGAGGCGCCGACCTTCACATAGATCGGCTTCTCCCAGTCGGTGATCTCGCGCAGCTCCTCGATCTTGATCTCCAGGTCGTCCGGCCCGGTCCAGTCCGGGTGCCGGCAGGCCGAGCGCTGGTCGATGCCCTTCGGCAGGTTGCGCATGGCGGCGACACGGTCGGAGATCTTCTGGCCCAGCAGCATGCCGCCGCCGCCGGGCTTGGCGCCCTGGCCGATGACGATCTCGATGGCGTCCGCCTTCCTCAAGTCCACCGGGTTCATGCCGTAGCGCGAGGGCAGATACTGGTAGACCAGCGTCTGCGACTGCGCGCGCTCCTCCGCGGTCATGCCGCCGTCGCCGGTGGTGGTGGAGGTGCCCACCAGCGTGGCGCCGCGCCCGAGCGCCTCCTTCGCCTGCGCCGAGAGCGCGCCGAAGCTCATGCCGGCGATGGTGACGGGCGTCTTGAGGGTGATCGGCTTCTTGGCGAAGCGGGTGCCGAGCACCACCTCGGTGGAGCACTTCTCGCGGTAGCCCTCCAGCGGGTAGCGCGACATGGAGGCGCCGAGGAACAGCAGGTCGTCGAAATGGGGCACCTTGCGCTTCGTGCCGCCGCCGCGGATGTCGTAGATGCCGGTGGCCGCGGCGCGGCGGATCTCCGCCAGCGTCGCCGGATCGAAGGTGGCCGAGAAGCGCGGCGGGGTGCGGGGCACGTTGGAATGGGCGGTCATGGGGTCCTCACCCAAGCGGGTCGATGGGGCTGCACGAAAACTCCCTCTCCCGCTTGCGGGGGAGGGTGGGGGAGGGGGCATTCGGCTGCTCCCCGGCGTGCGGCTGAATGATCGGCCGCGCTTTCCCCCTCCCTGGCCCTCCCCCGCAAGCGGGAGAGGGAATGGGTCTCAGTAGGCGTCCACGTTGTCCACGTGGAAGTTGTAGAGCTTGCGCGCCGAGCCGTAGCGCTTGAACTCGGCGATATCGACGCTGCCGGCGACGCCCGCCGCTTTCAGCTTGTCGTGCAGCAGCGCCCGGTGCTCGTCCCGCATCTCCTTCTCGATGCAGTCGGCGCCGAGGCTCTTCACGCTGCCGCGCACGAACAGCTTCGCCTCGTAGAGGCTGTCGCCCAGCGCCTCGCCGGCGTCGCCGAACACGATCAGCGCGCCGGACTGGCCCATGAAGGCGCTCATGTGGCCCACCGAGCCCTTCACCACGATGTCGACGCCCTTCATGGAGATGCCGCAGCGGGCGGAGGCGTTGCCGTCGATCAGGAGCATCCCGCCATGGGCGGTGGCGCCGGCGGACTGGCTGGCGTCGCCCTTCACGTGGACGAAGCCGCTCATCATGTTCTCGGCGACGCCCTGGCCGGCATTGCCGTGGACGATGATCGACGCCTCGGCGTTCATGCCGGCGCAGTAATAGCCCACATTGCCCTCGATCTCGACCGTGAGCGGGGCGGCGATGCCCACCGCCACCGCGTGGCGGCCATTGGGGTTCAGCACCCGCCAGCGCCGCGCGTTGCTCTCGCCGGTGGCCTGGTGGAGCGCGGCGTTGAGCTCGCGCAGCGGCGTCGTGCCGAGGTCGAAGGTGGCGTCGGGCGTGACGGCGTTCATTGCGCGCGCTCCCAGAAGTAGACGGTGGCGGGCTCGGGCTCGAACACCCGCGCCTTGTCGATGCCGGGCAGGCCGATGAGCGCGCGGTATTCGGAGCCGAAGGCCACGTACTGGTCGGTCTCGGCCATCACCGCCGGCTTGCAGGCGATGGGATCGCGCAGCACGCCGAAGCCGCTCTCGGTGCCGACCACGAAGGTGAAGAAGCCGTCGAGGTCCTTCAGGCCTGCCTCCAGCGCCTCCCCGAGCGAGGCGCCCTGCTTCATGCGCCAGGTGAGATAGCCGGCGGCCACCTCGCTGTCGTTCTCGGTCTCGAACGTCATGCCCTCGTGGGCGAGCGAGCGCCTCAGGCCGTTGTGGTTGGAGAGCGAGCCGTTGTGCACCAGGCACTGGTCGGTACCGGTGGAGAAGGGGTGGGCGCCGGCGGTGGTTACCGCGCTCTCGGTGGCCATGCGGGTATGGCCGATGCCGTGGGTGCCGCGCATGGCGGGCAGGTTGAACGTCTGCGCCACGGAGGAGGGCAGCCCCACCTCCTTGAAGATCTCCATGCGGGTGCCGGAGCCGACCACGGCCACCTCCGGATGGCGCGCGGCGAGGAAGGCGCGCACCGCCGCCTCGCGCGCCGCCGGCACCTCGATCACCGCATGGGTGCCGCGGATGGAGAGCGCCGGCACGCCGTCCGCCGGAACGCTCAGGCCCTGGGCCAGCGCCGGGAAGTCATAGCCCTTGGCCGCGCGCAGGGAGAGCTTCACCTGGCCCGGCGCGCCGGCGCCATAGACCGCGAAGCCGGCGCTGTCCGGCCCGCGTCCGGTCATGGTGCAGAGCATGGAGGCGAGCATCGCCCCGAGCTCGCCCTCGAGCTTCTGGTCCTTCAGGAATATTCCGACGATGCCGCACATGGCGCTCAACTGGCTCCGATCCGTGGCCGCGGCGCCTGATGCCGCACGCCTCCGCCGCGTTCGCGGCCTCGGTTCCACTGGTACGCCCGTTGGGAGAATGCGTCAATGTGAAAGAATAAAAGTTTCGCTATAAGAAAACATTACGGGAGGGCAGCCCCCGCGCCTCAGCGTCCGTCGCGGCCGTAGACGATGATGGAGAGGTAGGTCATGGGCGTGACCAGCAATTCCTCGGGGCCGTGGGCGGCGCCCGAATCGAACATCAGCGCATCGCCCGGGCGCAGGTGGTAGGAGCGGTCGGCGTGGCGGTAGAGCACCTCGCCGGTGAGCATGTAGATGAACTCCACCCCCGCATGGCGGAACTGGGTGAAGGGCGCGGCGCCCGCCTCCAGCGAGATCAGATAGGGCTCCACCACGATGTCGCCGCCGAGGCCGTGGCCGAGCAGCTCGTACTGGTGGCCGACCTTGGAGCCGCGCCGCTCGATGATGACCCCCTGGCGCGCGCGCACGAACGAGCAGTCGCGCCGCTCCTCGAAGGCGGAGAACAGGGTGGTGATCGGCACGTTCAGCGCCTTGGCGATGGATTGCAGCGTGCCGAGGGACGGGGAGATCTGGCCGTTCTCGATCTTCGACAGCATGCCGACCGAGATGCCGGCGGCGCCGGCGAGGTCGGACACGGTGAGGTCGAGCTGGCGGCGGATGGTGCGCACCTGGACGCCGAGCGCCTGCTCCAGGGTGGCGGAGGTGGCGGCCGGCGCGCCCGAGCCGGTGGTGTAGTCGATGACATCCGGAGCCTCTGCCGCCCCGCGCGCCTTGCGTTCCGCCACCGTCGCGCTCCTCACCCTCGCCGCCATGCCGGCTCACCTCCGGCGTCCTGCCGGCTACATTGCCAGCTTGCGCCTGGGAAGGCACCCCTTTTCGGGGCGGACGGGCGGGGCGGGGGCATCGGGGCGTCCGGTCTGGAATCCGGATGGCGGGGCCGGGTCTGGGGGCCGGGTCTGGGGGCCGGGTCTGGGGGCCGGGTCTGGGGGCCAGTCTGGGTCAGCGGTCTCGGGCGTCGCCATGATACGGCAGCGCAATGCCCGCCGGCCTCCGCGCGAACCTTCGACCGCCGGTCACAGGTCCGCTTTTCCACAGGGGCGCTTCAGCCGGCTTTCGCTGGGCTCTCCCTATGGACAGCGCCGGACAAGCCAATTATACACTCGCCGCTCCGAACGGCCCCTCAGGCCGCCTCCGGACGCCCAGGTAGCTCAGTTGGTAGAGCATGCGACTGAAAATCGCAGTGTCGGTGGTTCGATTCCGCCCCTGGGCACCATTTCACCATCCAGAAGCGTCCGAAAATGTCCAATATCGCTTTGAAATCAAAGCGATAGACGTCTTTAGCGTCCAGCTTGATCCCATCTCGTCCGCTTGAATCCTGTAGGCATGTAGGCAAGTTTGTAGGCGTCTCGATGCCTACAAAGGGAGCGTGCCTACATGGCGCTGACGGACATGGCGCTGCGCAATGCGAAGCCGCAGGACAAGCCATACAAGCTATTTGACGGTGGTGGCCTCCATCTTCTCGTCAATCCGAGCGGCGGCAGGATCTGGCGTCTCGCCTACCGGTTCCTCGGCAAACCCAAGCAGATTTCGTTCGGCCCCTACCCCACCGTCTCTCTCGCCGATGCGCGCCAGAAGCGGGACGAAGCCAAGAAACTGCTGCTGGATGGCCAGGACCCGTCGACTGCCCGCAAGCTCGAGAAGGTCAACGCCACCATCTCCACAGGCAACACCTTCGCTTTGCTCGCGGCCGAATATATCGCGCGCCTGGAGACGCGAGAGTCCGCCAATGCCACCATCAAGAAGAACAAGTGGCTGCTGGAGACGCTCGCCGGGCCGGCGCTCGGCAGCCGTCCGATCACCGAGATCAAGCCGGTGGAGGTTCTGGACATCCTGCGCCAGGTGGAGCGAAGCGGCCGCAGAGAATCGGCACGTCGCCTGCGCTCGGCCATCGGCAGCGTATTCCGCTACGCCATTGCCACGCTGCGGGCGGAAACCGACCCGACCTCGCCTTTGAAGGATGCCCTGGAGCGGCCAAAGGTCGTCCATCGTGCGGCTCTCACGGACCCTGTCGCCCTCGGCGGGCTGCTCAGGGCCATCGATGAGTATGACGGCTGGCCTACCCTGCGGGCGGCGCTCCTGTTCACGGCGCTGACCTTCGCACGGCCGGGCGAGGTGCGTGGCGCACGGTGGAACGAGTTCGACTTCGCCAAGGCCGTCTGGAACATCCCCGCCATCCGCATGAAGATGCGCCGCGCCCATATGGTGCCGCTGTCGCGCCAGGCGCTGAGCGGGCTCGACGAGATTCGCGCCTTCTCGGGCGCGAGCGAACTGGTGTTCCCCTCCATCCGGTCCAACAAGAAGCTGATCAGCGAGAACGGCATGAACTCGGCGCTGCGGCGCATGGGGTTCACGCAGGACGAGATGACGGCCCACGGCTTCCGGGCATCCGCCAGCTCGATCCTGAACGAGCGCGGCCATTCGCCGGACGTGATCGAGGCGGCGCTCGGGCATCTGGATCAGAACGAGGTGCGGCGGGCCTACAATCGGGCCACCTATTGGCCTGAGCGCGTGGCGCTGATGCAGACCTGGGCGGACATGCTGGATGAGTTTCGGAGGCTAAAGCCAATAAGAAAATGAGGTGCGGACGCCCGGCCATATCCGATCTAGAAGCGTCTATCGTTTTTTAGCTTGCCTTGAGAGCCCACATCGTCCATATATGACGAGTGCACAGTGTCGACGCGGCGAGGACCAACAGTGGCCGGTAGCAATGAAAGGCAAAAGACAGTCCAGGCCATTCGGAAGCTTTACACCCAACAGCCTTGGGCGCAACGCATTTTTGATCACTTTGGCGACCGCACGAACAACAGCTCGGCCACGAAGATCGATTCACTAGCGAACCTTCTCAAGGTCCCGGTCTCGGAGGCGACAGCCGTCGCCAAGGAACTCCAAGCGGCGGGGCTGGGGGTCTATGTCGTGGGGCGCAAGGGCAACCCCAGCCGGATCGAGTGGCACTTCACGCTGGCCAGCATGGCGAAGAGCGCACGAGGCGAACGCGACGACCTCGAAAGCATCTCGCCCGACGAGGACGAGGGAGGGACAGCTGACGCGGGTGGGTTGCCGCTTCAGCTGACGATTGCGGAGGCCAAGGAAGCGCTGGCGCGCACCCTGGGCATCTCCCCCGACCAGATCGAGATCACCATAAAGGCCTGAATCCTTCGGGGTTTGGCGGTCAATCACCCAAGGCGCTTGCCTGGGAACGGGAGAGGTGCGCCCCGCGCCTGACCTGAGCTGACCGCCGCCACCACCTTCACCTGACGACGTCAGCAGCATTGACGGCGAAGGGAGAAGTACGCCCAGCCGGGCAATACGAGACCCTCGCCGAACGGCGGCGGGTAACAGCAACGAAAGGAGGACAAGTCGCGATCGCAATGCATCAAATATACTGACGGAGAAATTTATGACCAATCAAGAATTGAAACAGTCCGATACTTCACGTTTTCAAGACAGTGCTCCAATCGCATCGAACGACAACATGCCGTTGCTCAGACTGCACGAGGTCTTACGCCTCGTGCCAGTTTCTCGGGCTTGCTGGTATGCGGGTATGAAGTCAGGGGTCTATCCGCTCCCGGTCAAGCTCGGGGCACGCATCGTAGCTTGGCGATGGGCGGACATCGCCCCGCTGCTCCAGCGCGGGCTGTGAGGTTGAACCAACCCCACCTGGCGAAAACTCTGCCTCCCCGGAATGACCCGGGGAGGCATCCAGACTGAGAACAGAGGTCTCACCATGAAGTCGAAGAAACCGCTCACGAAAACTAAGGCTAAATACAGCCTTAAGCTGAGAGAACTCAGGACCTCCTACAAGAAACTCGAACAGCGCCATCGCGACGGCCTCTACGCCCTAATCGCCAGTGCAGCGCCGATCGTCAAGATGGTGAGGGCGGCACTGGCAAAGGGGAAGAAGGTAGCCAGGCCGATCAAGGTGAAGAACGAAGCCGATGTTCCACTTGCCGTCATGAGGTTCATGCTCGGCATCAAACAGGACGCGGCGAACAACAGCAAAGCCAAGCTGGCCGCCAAGTATGCCCGCGTTCTGGCCTACGCCTACGACGTGCTGAAAATCGAACCCGGCGCGCTAGCGCAGGAGATCAAGGAAAGGGGCGGAATCGAGCGTTTGGCCAGGGAGGCAGCTAAAGCGCGTGAAGACAGCGAAGGCCCTTCGTCTCGATCCGCCGCGGAGAAGGGTGCCGACCAATCTCGGGCGAGCGCCAACGATAACCGCTCCGACATTTCGCTGAAGATTGCGAAGCCGGAAAAGAAGGAACTGCTCAAGGCAGAGACCGGGACGAAGTTTCGGTTGACGGCCGTGAAGGAGGAAGCCGGACTAAGGATCTCCAGGATCCGAACGGTCGCCGAGAACGCCCCACGCAAGAAGGCGGCGTGGTAGTCCGCGGCAGACACAACACGGGGCCTCGCGCGCAAGCGCGGGGCCTTTTTTTGTTTCAGATGCGACGTCGTTGGGCGCTTAAAGTGCCGTGGATACGTCTGCGCGGCTCCAAAACGATCTTTTTTGCGATTCTGTAAATAGTGAAGACATCAGCTTCGCGTGCGCGCCGTTTTGGAGTCTCGACATCGCGCCCGTTGCCTTCGACCCATCTCATGCGGTGCAATTTTCGAGCATCGTATATGAGGAAGATATATCTAGATTGATATATTCTGAATAAATATATCACACAATTAGATATTGAAATGCATTTATATCAATACGTTCATTAATCATCACTCTCAATGGGTAGCTATTTTATCCCGTTTCAATTGGATATACAGAGAGATATTTCTCGCCTTCTATTGGATTGATGATTGTTTGCATCATTGGATAAATAAATTTGCGATTTTGTAAATCATTGATGTCGATAATCCATACATAGGTGATAACAATGAGTGATGTCAACCAGCTCGACCCCAAGGCTCGCATGCGTCTTCGCCAATCTTACGTCGAGTGGATCGATTCATATATCGAAGACGGTTATACGCCCTATCTCATGACCTTCATGTTCAATCAGGTTATTGCAGCCTCGATGTCTCGGTTCATTCAAATGATGTACCAGGATGTCGAGGTTTTCTATCTGCGCCTGTCGGGACGGTTCGCGCACCATCCGGAGAAGCCAGGACAGCGGTACAAGCTCCCCATTCTGATCTGCTCACCGGACACGCCCAACATCAAGCGTCGCAACCATTGTGTGGAGGGCGGCGACGGCCTTCATGTGCATGGCATTTTCCTGAAGCCGCCTGTTAGCAGATTCAAGGGCGATCTCATCGAACTGGTGAGAATCCTCGGTGTCGAGTTGACCCGCCAAACCCGCATCCAACGCGTCCATCTGGTCGAGGTGACATACAATTCGGCTAGCGCTTCAGACTATGCCCTGAAGGCCTTTGGCCGGCACCAAGACTGCAGCGAGCCCTTGATCCTTCCGATGGAAATGGGCGCGAAGCGGGACCGCACGGCAAGGGGCTATGACGAGGCTTGCGATCGGGTGCAGGGGAGTTCGTTGATGCGCTCGCCGCGATGCCGTGGCCGGTGATCTTTTGACCCCCGAGCGCAAGCGCCAGGCTGGACCAACGCCATCGCTCTGTTCGGCTTTCGAAGGCGCCTAACGCCCTTCCATGGAGTGCCGCGAATGCCATGGAGCTCCATGAGGAAGGCGCTTTAAGCGCCCTGGATGTGCGGAACCCGATGCAATGAATCGTGCGAAAACGAAAATGAGGAGGACGGTGAAAACCGCCCTCCTTTTTTTTGTGCCCGGATCAGCCTTGTGTCAGGCCTAGATCACGCATTCGGGGTGCAGCGGCGCGATCTGGGTGATCTGCCGGGTGAAGGGGGGAAAGTCGGGGTAGTCGCGCCAGTCGAGGGTGACATGGCTGTCGCTGCGGGCGCGCACAACGGCTTCCCACCAGCCGCCATATTCTCCTTCGCTGAAGTCGGGTGCGAGCACCACGTCGCCCTTGGTGAGCTGCGGCCAGTGGGTGCCGCCTTCCTTCATCACGACGCCGATGGTGGTGTCGCCCGAAGCCGCATCGGACTTGATGGAGAGCATGGGCGCGGCCTTCTTGGCCTTCACGGCACCGGAGGGCGCTGCCGGCTTCTCGTCATCCTTGTTCTCGGCGGTGACGTTCTCCTCGGCATCCGCTTCCTGGTCGGCATCCTCCCCGTTGGCCAGCGCCTCGGCCATGAGGGAGAGCCGCTTGAAAATGTCGGTCTTGATGTTGGCAAGCAGAGGGCGATCATTCTCGCCGAAGCGGCCGGCGGGCAGCGCCGCAAGCAGATCGGCGTCATCGCCTTCCCCGAAGGACACGCAGGAGAGGCCCAGCTTGGTAGCCGCGGCCTGGGCGCGCTCGATGTTGTCGGCGGCGAAGCGGCCGGCCTGCGCCTTGCCGGCCCAGTTCTTGGTGAAGAGCACGAGGCACGAAGAGACTTCGATGGCAGTCATGATGATGCTCCATGTTGAGGGGGTGCAGCTATGTGCATCTATATGGTATCATAATACCGCCATTATGTCAATAACGTTCATGCTTTGTGCGCTTCAGCGGCTTGGTGGTCTGGCTGCGCCGGCAAGGTCCCTGCCGACGCTTAGCCTCTAATCATGTGTTGAGGTCTGGTCCTGTCCGTTAGCTGCCCCTCAAGTGGCCCCTCAGAGACGTCCGCTTTGCGCCCCCGCGTCGGTAGTTCAACCGGGTTCAACGGGAACTCGAAAACTCGCCGTTCATTCATCTTGCTCCCGGCAATGGTAGGAACGACCGGCATTAGGAATTTTTCCGCAGTTTCAACAAATCATGGCCCAATCTACTGCTTTTGGAGCAAAGGTCGGTGATCGGCTCGTCAAGACGGCCCAATACTCAAGGGTCTGGCAGATTGTCGACGAGCGACTTTTGGGAAACAGTGCCCATGAAGCCGCCATTCCAAACAACGTCTGGAATGAGCTAAGACTCGGCCGCATAGTCTGGAGCCAGGAAGCGCTGCTGACGGACACCGAACCAAACAGCGCGCGCCGGCAGACCGAAGTCGGGATAGTCGATCAGGTCGGGCCAATCCTTGTGCGGCCGCCTTTTCGGCGTCCCATTGTCGAGGGCGAACCACCGGTTCAGCACAGTGACGCTGCGGTTCGGAAGCGCCTTGGTCTTCTTGTCGTTGAGCGGAAGACGCAGAAACCGGGCGTGCAGCCACTCGGCGAAGTCGAGCGTGACTCGGGTCGCCTTCAGCCGCTTGCCGGACGGCTCCGCCGTCGAGATTTCGCCAAGCCAGATCTCGCAATCGCGGCAGATCAGCGAGAGCTTAGGGTGCCGTTGATTGAGCCGAGTATGCATCGCGTTGCCGATCCCGACATATTGCATCCGCACGGCCCGCTCGCTATGGCATTTGCCGATTGCGAGGTATAGGCCGCGCGCTACGCCGCGCTTCGTCGAGGTCGCGATAGGGGCCGTACCAGTTGACCGCGATCATTAGATGCTGCTGCGTCATTGCCCGAGCCACCCCCGAGGATATGGCCGGACCCGGCTCAACTGAGGTCCTCGATATTGGCGCGGAGCATGCCCAGCTCGAGCGCGATCTGGCGGGTGCCCAGCATGCGCGCCGGATTGCGGAAGCATTTGGCGACCGGGGCGCGGTCGGCGACGCGGTAGATGCGCCATAGCTCGTAGCGGTCGCGCTCGCGCAGCGCCTTTTCGAACTCCTTGCGCGGCCAGTCGAACCGGCCGTCGGTGCCGGTGGTCGCCTTGACCTCGATCCAGCGCGGCCGCCCCTCGGCGTCGATCGAACGGATGTCATGATCGGCGCCGGGCTCGTCGCGTGACGTCCAGATCACATAGCGTTCGGGCTCCTCGAACCCCATTTCGCGGACCTTTTGAAGTTCCATCCGGTAGATCAACTCTTCGCCGCGCCGCCCCAGCAGCCCCGCGCGCTCGACCTCGGCAGGGGTTGGCGGAAGCCAGCCCCCGCCGCCTCCACCGCCCCGACCTGACGGCTCGCGCGGCTGGATCTCGGCTCCCTTGCTGGCCGCGACGCTCAGCGCGACCTGTTCCATATCGGGCAGCACGAAGGGCGGCGGCGGAGGGGGGCGCGGCGCCGGCGGGGGCGGCGGCCCGGGCTGGACGGGCTCGACCGGCGTATCGTCTCTGCCGCTGCCGGTATCGAGATTGTCGAATACCTGGCGCAGCGCGTCTTCCTCGGCGTCGGCATCATCCTCGTCATCATCGAGATCGAGGTTGCTCTGGCCCTCTTCTTCTTCGGCACCGCCCCACCGGTCGCGCGGTATCCCCATGCGGTCTAGATAGTCGATAAGCTCTTCTTGCGTTCCGCAAAGCACCAGCGGGAGAAAAGCGTTCGCCAGTCCGCGCATTGTCGCTACGCTGACCGCCCCAGCGATTTCGGCCAGCGCCTCGGCGAGCAGAAGTTGGAAGCCGTTCTTGGTCTTGGGCGCGACCAGATTGATCCGGTCGCCGGCGAGCGCGATTTGCGCGGGCACCAGGACGCTTGCCCCGCCGACGTTGTAGCGGCGGCCGATCGATTGGAAGAAGGAGATATCGGCGAGTGCCGAAAGCTGCGCCTCGATCTCGGAATAGGTCGCCGGGACGAACCCAGCATGGCCATGGCGGTTCCGATAGGCGACTTCGTAGAGCGCGCGAGCAAAGAGCGGTCTGTGCAGCATGGCGAGAATGCGCTCGCGGTGCTTGGGCTTGTACCAGAGATGCGGACGGCCGGGCGGCCCGAGCTCGGGGAGCCCGGCGCCTGCGATCTCGGACAGCGGACGAATGCCCAGGCCACTGAAGAACGGGCGGGAGCGCTCAGACCGCTCGACAATACCGATGCTGCTGTCGGCGGCCCGCAGAGCCTCTTCGAGCGGCGCAAAGTCGGGCTCGACGAGCCGACCCGCGCGCAGGTCGGCGAGCGTGAACAGGCGCGCGCGATCGTCGATCAGGCAGCGCACCTCGTCCAAACCCTGGGGTAGGCCGAGTGCGCCGCGGGTGGCGTAGGCCTCGAGCAGCAGCCGACGCCGGCGCGTGTCGAGCGGCGCACCGGGGGCCCAGTCGCTCGAAGCATGGCAGAAGAACCGCGCCCAATGCGCATCGGTGGCATGAACCGGAGCTCCCAGGTCCTGATAGGCGCGGCCGACTTCGTCTGAATGACGATGGACCGGGATCGCTTCGGCCAGGGGGCCTGCGACCCGGGTCCCGACCAGGATGTCCGAGGGGGCATGATAGCCGCCGGCCACCCAACAGATCTCCAGGTCCACGATCTCGGATTTGGCACGGCGCTCGCGGGCGCGCGCGTCGACTAGCGCGGGATAGAGCAGATCGGGCCGGCCTGGCGGGGTTTCCGCATCGCGATGCGCTCCAAGGATTTCGAGGAGCGTATCGGAATCTGGGGCCGGCTTTAGCTTGAGCTTGCGGAACAAGAGATCGCTGCTACCGCCGGCGATCCTGCCGTCATCGCCGATGCAGAGGCGGTTGGTCGGGGTATCAAGGTGGAGGGCGGACGGCGCAGCGAGCTTGCCCGATCGCGCGCGCAGACAGGGAATTTCACGCAATTCCTCGACGGTCGCGGGGCCTAGCAACTTGAGATTGTCGGTGAGGAGTTTTTCGAACCGCTCCGCCGTCTCGGGCCTGTCCGCAAGCATGCCGGCATAACGGACCAAGTCGGTTCCGCTCAGCGTGTTGCGAATCCGCAACCGCGACAGCAGACTTGGAGACTGGAGTAGTTCCTTGGAGGGCGCATCAATCGCCGGATCGAGGAAGCGCGCAAGCGGCCGCTTCAGGGATACCATCGCCGCGGGTGCGACCCATTCGTCGCGCTGGTTCTTCACGACGGGGTTGTTGCGCAGAGCGGTCAAGGCGGGCCGGCTGATCGGTGCCTCGCGCGCGAGCAGCTTGCGATAGAGGGTCTCGCGCTCGCGATCGTCGGTCGGGGCAGTCGCCGCGCGCTCGGCCGCATCGATCAGCCACTGCTCCTCGTCGAAGGTACGGCAATGGCCGGAAATAGCTTTGAACGGCACCAACTCTGGATGGAGCCGGTTTGCCTCCGGCTCGGGGCAATCCGCCCAGAGGTCGGGATCGACGATCATCAGCTGTGTGGCAGGCTTCAGTTCCCATGTCGCGCTTAGCGTCGAGGCCGTTTTGCCGAGATCCGCGCGGTTCTGTTTGCTCAAGCGGCGCGGATGGAGCGAGAGCGCCGCTGCCAGGCGCTTCTGCAGATCGAGCCCGCGCAGCGTCCCGTCATAGTTGGTGAAGAAGAAGTTGGCGCCGTCGCCAACCTTGGTCTCGAGCTTGGCCTCCTCACTTGGAGCACAGCGAAGACGGACCAGCGACGCAAGGGTAAACCGTTTGGCACCCCGATCGGCGATCAGGTCGCACAGCGCCTGGTCCGCAGCCAGCACCGGATCCAGATAGCGATTGTCGCTCAGAAAGCCGGCATAGGCCTCGTCGGTGGGCAGGACGATGTCGCCCGCCTTGGCGAAATGGCTGTCGCCCTTGGCGATGGTCGGCCAGCAGGCATCTTCCTTGAGCCGCTCAGCCAACTTGGTGACGAAGCGGTCGGGCTCGGCGGTGCCGTCACCCATCAGCGCCTTGAACGCGTCGGCTCCGTAGCGCGCGAACCAATCTCCCTTGAGCAGCGCGATCACCAGCTCGACCGCCTGGTCGATCAGCCAGTCGTTCCAGACCAGATCGGTGATCTTGCTCCGCTCGGTATCAAGCTCGAACGGCGCGCTGACGCTGATCGCGCAGCCCGTGCGCGATGAGGGCGCCTTCAGCGGATAATAGAAATGGCCGTGCTGGCCGATATCGACCTTACGCCGCGCGATCGGAACCGAAACAGCAATCCGCACGCGACCGCCGGGCAGCTTATAATAGGAAGGAAAACGCCGGGCGGCATGTTCGGCCGGCAGCGCAACCGACCGATAATATTCTTCCTCCTGGAACGGCACGCCCTTGGCATCGCCATCAGTGAGCCGGCCGATCCGCGCCACCATCGCCACGCCCGCAACGCGGCAACGGTGCGGCTTGGCTTCCTGCTTCCAGCGCAGCGTCCGCCCGGTGCGGATCGAACGAATGTCGACCTCGCGCAGCCCGCGCCGTTTCCCGCTATGCGCCAACTTCACCAGAGTGTCGGGTATGCGCACCGCCATTAGGCCCAGGGCGTGCTCCTCGCGATCGAGCGTGAATGCCTCGAGCCGTTCCGAGGATTGCTGGCGATAAGGGACATGGACGCGGACGCCCTTCTCGCCGCACCAGGCGGGATCGCGCTCGCGCCCGGTTTCCTGGGTCTGGAGATCGAGCAGCGCGACCTGCCCGGCCGAGCGAACATGAATCTCGTCACCAAAGCGGAACAGCGAACGCAGCCCGAAATTCTTCGAGCCGATGCCGTTCTCCTTGGGCGCCACCACCTCGGCCTGGGCACTGCCCATGACATTGCCCGTGCCTACGATCACAGACAGGCGCTCCCAGCCATTGCGATCGATATTGCGGCCCGAGCCGATGACTTCGAGCGAACGGCTGCCGAAGGTCAGCATCAGCTTTTCGCCGCCGCCGTCATATTCGTTCTGGACGAGCTCGCGCAGCACATCGCTGGCGTCGTGGCCGGCGACGAACTGCTCGATGAAGCTCGACCCGATCCGCGTCCGCCGGCTGCCGCTGAAATCGGGCGGTACATAGTCCGGCTCATCGACTTCAGTGGCAGGCGGCTGAGCCGGCTTGCTCCGCCGGCCCGATCGGGTTGGTGGCGGGACCGCTATTTCCGATGCCCGACTTTCCGGTTCGTCCGCAATCGTCGCCACTATTATACCTCGTCTTCACACCGCTTGCCATTGCGGACTATGAGAGCGTAAGCGCATTGCTGAAAGGCTGATTTTCCGCAATGCTGATGGCCGATCCTGGCAATGGCACGTGGATTAGCCACTATTGCCGACTCTTCCCTCGAAACTGGTCCCAGGCCGCCCGAAGTTTGGCGAGTGTGTTCACTGCATCGTCACCGCGAGGCCGTTTCAAACCCTCGCGCTTAGCCTGCCCCATAAGCGTTTGAAAACACTGCCAATCGCCTTTCGTCTTGAGGGTTTGAAGGATAGGCAGAACCTGAGAGAAAGTAGCACCCCAGAGAACAAGCATTTCCGATGTCACCCGCACTTCAATACGGCTGTCGGAGCGAATGCACTCAGCTCGGCGTATTATCGTCGGGTCTTTGTTGCCCTGGCGTTGGCGGCGGATGTGCCGCGCCAACATGTCCGTCACTTGCAGCGGTAGATCGCCGCAATCGTTGTCTCATAAATCAAAATATCTGAGACATTCTGCGGCACGTTGTTTTTCAACGACTTGATTGTCTCATTTATTAGTCTCATTATGTGCACATGATCGTTGGCTATGCACGCGTGTCAACTGATGGGCAGACGCTCGAAAGCCAGATCGAACACCTCAAATCCACGGGCTGCCAGAAGATATTTGCCGAAACGGCGAGCGGAGCCAAGACTGATCGTCGCGAGCTGCGGCGCTGCGTTGCGAGCCTGTCTGAAGGCGACGTGCTTATGGTGGTCCGGCTCGATCGCCTGGCACGGTCGACGCGGGACCTGCTCAACGTGCTTGCCGAGGTCGGCGAGAAGGGCGCGGCATTTCGATCTCTCTCCGACGCATGGGCAGACACCACCACGCCCCATGGTCGGCTAATGCTGACGGTGCTGGGCGGCCTCGCCGAGTTCGAGCGCGAGTTGATCAAGGCCAGAACAAGCGAAGGGCGTACGCGAGCCCAGGCGCAAGGGATCAAGTTCGGGCGCAAACACTCGCTGACAATCGAGCAGCGCGCCTACGTCGCAAAGCTTCGCCAAGCCGGCGAGAGCGTCCGCCAAATCGCGCGCATCATGGGCGTGAGCAAAGCGACCATCAGCCGAATTACTCCCGACCCTTGATTGGAATGGCGCCGCCCTGACAGCGGCGCAGACCTTATCACTGCTTGAAACAGTGCTCGCGGTGCCAGCTGAGAAAGCGGGGGTGCGGTCGTTCGAATATGCGCTGTGGCGCCAGAGCGCGGCCGCTTCGGTTGATGAAAGCGCGCACGCCGTCTGGATCGTTGGCCTGCCGCGATATCAGGATCTCCAAATCGTCCGACAGGCTGATCAGTCCGCGGTCGAACATCCAATGCGCGGTGCCGGACAGAGCCAGGCCATTGCTGATGATATCCGGGCCATTGGCCTGGACCGGCTGAATGTGCGCGGCCGCTACCTCTGCCCGTCCTCCACCATTGATCAGCTTGAGGCCGCTGATCGCGCAGCGTTCATCATAGGCCTTGAGCACGGTGCGGCGGAAAATGCGATCTCGCACGAGGCGCGAAGACAAGTAGCTGACACGCGCGCGGCTCTCCTCGAAGGCGAAAGGGACATGCTCCTCCTGCAAGCCATCTAGAGGCGCATCGCTGTCGAGGCGCGGCAGTATGGTCGGCCCGTCCCCAAGCCCCCGAGCAAGGATGCGATCGAAATCGGCTGGCGAGAGCGAGCGCACGGCGGCCTGAGCGCGACCGGAAATGCGTCCGTCTTCGTTCAACAGCCCTTGTTCGATGACACCCGCCGCATCGGCGAAAGGCACCGCGTTGGGGAAATCGAGGTAGCTGCCGGGCTCGATCAGCGCGAGAAACATGCCAGGAGCTGTTGGGTCAGGCACCACGTCCGCGACCTTGGCGATGGCAAAGTAGCCACGCGTCTCCACCACCTTTCGGGGTTCGTAATAGACGATCCAATCACCGGCACAGGCCTCCACGCGGCCCAGATACTGGCGCGGGAACTGATACCGCTCCGCCGGGCTGTCGTCATAGATCGAATCGGTTCTGTGGATGAAGACGCCGAATCCCATGGCCTTACCTTAACGCTTCAGCCTGCCCGGATGCAGAGGACCTGCCGACGTCATGCCAGAATGGGAGCGAGCACAGCTGCTTGCTCGTATGGCTCGCGCAACGAGGATCAGCTGCGTTAGGCCGGAGGCTGTCGCGGTCGTTTCCGAGTATGGTGCCGGCCTGCGTCATTCTCAGCGCTATCCGCAACAGCGTAACGCCTACGAAGTTTTTTCAAGCCGCAACCGCCTGACACGCGCGAGAACGTTGGCGATGATGAGGGCGTGCAGGGCGATAGCCAGGCCCAGCGCCGCATAGTGAAAGCTGGCGCCGACAGGCCCAACCGCGAAAATCGTCCATAGACTGAGCGGCAGGAATACGAACAACGCCGTTCCCAGTCCGGGATTGTAGCAGCGCAAGCGCAGGGCGGCGCCGATGTGGGTGATGCCGTTCACCAGCATCGCATAGGGGGCCATGAGGCCATAGCCGGCACCCCAAAGATACGCCGCATAGAGCGCAGCCAGATTGAGGCCCCAGACGACCGGAATGTTGATGACAAGGACCGCTGCGACGCTGAGCGCATCGCGGCCGCCAAAGATCCGTTGATTGACGAAGGTGCGGAACCGGTCTCCCGAGTGCTCCTCCACCTGGTGAAGCATGTAGCCTGGGCTGTGAAGGAATATCAGCACGAGCGTCAAGGCATAAGCGGCGTCCAGCAAGGGCAAGGTCGCGAGGAGCGCCGCCGCCATGAACCCGGCAGCCGCCACCCAGCGGCTTGCAAGCCACAGCTTCAGGTCTTTCATCGGCACGGGCCCCCACGGCGAGAAGGATGCCGATACTATCGGCGCAGCCGCTTTCCGAAAGCCTCATGCTCCTTGGGAGGATGCCCAGCGCGCCTATGAATTCGGGAGCGCTATGCGCCCCCGCATCGAGCATGATCTGGACGCTAAGGCGGGCGACAATGCCCGCAGGTGACACGCGTATCGGACGCCGAGCCCATCTCGGCCCGAGACACATCACCCCGAGACAAGAGAAGGAGGCCTGCGCCATGACGAACCGACCGGACGCGAACCTTGATCGTCGCGACTTCATGATCGCGTCAGTGGCCGCGGTGGGCGCTTCGACTGCGCTCGTGGCGGATGCCGGTTCCGCCAGCGCCCAGACCCCGGCCGCATCCTCCGCCGTTCCAGCGCCGGGTGTGCGCGCGGCCACGGTTTATACCGGCGACACCATTCAGGGGAAAAAGGTCGTCAGCGCCCTCGACATCGCCGACCTGGAGCCCGGCAGGACCCACCGTCTGTATTTCCAAGGGGTCGAGATGCCCACCGGGCAGCACTGGTATGTCTCCGTGACGGTCGCCAAGGGTGCAAGGCCAGGCAAGCGCATCGTCCTCGTCAGCGGCGTGCACGGCGATGAGATGAGTTCGGTACATACGGTCCAGACCGTGATGAACCAGCTCGACCCGCGCGAGATGTCGGGCACGGTGATGGCGGTCACGGACGTGTCCCGCCCGGCGCTGGAAGGCATGCAGCGCCGCTGGCCCAATGCCGGAAGGGGTGCCGATCTGATCGACATGAACCGGGAATGGCCGGGCAATGAGAACGGCTTGACCGCGCCGAGCCGGCATGCCGGCCTGCTGTTCAACCGGCTGCTGCGGCCGAATGCCGACGCCGCCATCGACTTCCACACCGGCACCACCGGCTTCGACGTCACCGCGTTCAATATCGGCGGCATGGACATTCCGGCGGTGAAGGCGATGGTGGAGCTGTACCCGGTCGGCCAGGTCTTCGACAATCACGTCTATCCCGGCGTGCTGCACAACGCCTTCATCGACGCGGGCATTCCCGCCTTCACGCCGGAGATCGGCGCCGCGCGGGTGCTGGACCTCGAGATGGTCGCGCTGTTCGTCGAGGGCACGATGAACGTCCTCAAGCATCACGGCATCATCGCCGGCCCCATGGGGCGCACGGGCAAGGACGTGAGCGTCTTCATCGGCAACAGCGCGCTCCCGGTGCTCGCGACCCAGGGCGGCCTGGTCGAGCATCTGGTCAGGCTGAACGAGAAGGTCGAGGCCGGGCAAAAGGTGGCGATCCAGCGCGACAGCTTCGGCGAGGTGGTGGCGGAATATGTGAGCCCTGTGGCCGGGGAGATGACGGGACAGCGCAGCGATGCCATGGCGGAGCCGGGAAATCCGCTGGCGTTCATCCTTTTCCACAGGGCGGGAGCGGGCGATAGTGAAGCCTACCCTGAGTGACCGGCGTGCATCCCGCCATTGCTTTGATCTCACGGCGCCCGCGAACGGAGATACGGTGAGGAGAGATGGCAAATGCGCGGGCCGAGTAGGTGGCGAGTTGCGCCAGAAGCGGACACCGCTAAATGCGTGTCTGAACGTCCGGTATGGGGCCGGTAGCTGCCGTTCTGGACCCGCCCCCATAACGGGCATAGAGTTAAGTCCTGCCAAGGCCCGTAACCGGACGGTGACTTAGCGACCGATGATCCGCAGCTAGGACCGGGAACCCCAGAGAGCTTTGCCTGCATGGCCGGTGGACTGAGACAGCAGGTTCCCCTAAAGTCATCGCTTTGGCGTTGCTTTATAATCGGGGCGCAAACATGGAGCTCTGGCAGAAACAGATGATATGCGGGCTATTTCACTATTCAACGGAGCACATGGACATCGAGCGGGCGTTTTTAGTCAAACATCCCCACGTTCCTGATCGTCTGTACAAGTACCGCCAGTTCACCGAATACCATTTGGACGCATTGAAGAAGGACGTCCTGTGGCTGTCATCACCGGATAGGTTGAACGATCCCTATGAGGCCCAAGTCTCGTTCGACGTAGAGCGCTTCATAGTAGAGGATCAGTCCGTCGACGATTTCTTGAAAACTGCCAGGAAGGCTCGACAAGCGATCGAGGCAGGTGAGGATTGGCGCCCAAGTGAGCCTGAACGTCCTATCACCGTTGGCGATTGGCGCCGCCAGACGGTATCCACCATTCTCCAGTCGTCCAACCTCCCAGAGAAGGAGGCATTTGCATCGATCGTGGAAGAATGGAGCAAGGAGCAGGCACTGGCTCACGTCCGGTCCATGAGCCAACAGTTTCGGACGGGCTTTAGCGTCTTGTCGCTCTCGGCTACGGGGAACAACAAACTACTTTGGGCACATTATTCAAATTCTCATAAGGGATTTGCCATCGAATATGATTTTGCTTCTCTGCCGTACGGTGACCTGAGACGCAGGCTTTGTTTTCCTGTCTTCTACACGACGAAGCTGAGGGACGCGACGAGGTACCTCGCCAAGCCTGGCAAACCATTCAACAACCTATTTGGCCAGTACATGTGCCTCGTGAAGCAGGACGACTGGGCCTATGAGAAGGAATGGCGGATTGTTCAGGCAATTGGCCCGGAACACGCTAACTTCGAAATGCGCATGCCGAAGCCGACTGCAGTCCTCTTGGGCTCGCAGGTATCGTCGTCTGACGAAGAGACGATGCGCCATTTGTGCAAGGATCGCTCAATTACCCTCAAGCGAATGGTGCAGAAACCGGGCACCTTCGAGCTGGAACCTGTACAGGTGGCTCTCGAATAGACCGGCTGCTTCCTCAACCTTGCAACCAGAACCAGACCGTCCGCAACCCACCCCTTTTGGGTCATAAGCAGGCTAATTACGATTACTGAAAAGCGGTCATTCAGGATTTGATATCGGTGGCGGACGAACTCTCGATTTACCGTTCTGACGCCCCGGCTCAGCGACCGTGACACTTTTTAAATTTGATGCCGCTGCCGCAGGGGCATGGATCATTCCGCCCGGCGTTGAATCGTGCACTCGCGGGCATCTGCCTAGCGGCCGGAACTCGCGGCGCGGCATGCGAAGCCGCCCGCACCCTCATCCTGTCGGCCTCGTCGTAGATGCGGGCATTGTCTTCGGAGCGCGGCCCTGGCATGTTAACCGGGAATGTGTAAGCCGTCTTGTAGGTCCCTCCGGATGTCGCGACGACCATTATGCCGGTGACGCTGCCACCTGCCGTGAGAAGCGCCGCCGCAGCCGCCTTATCGTTGACTTTCTGCCAGTCGATGTTGTCCCCCGACCGCTGCATCCAGATGAAAAGCGGGGTCCGGACGTCCCGCCCGAACAGGAAATAGCGCGCCGGATTCTGGTTCAAGGACTTGCGGAGCTGCGCCAGCATCGCGGCGAGGTTGTTCCGCCCGTCCTCGCCGAGGTCCCGTATGCGGCTTTCAGCCAACAGCCATCCGGGGGACCGGCTGGCATCAAGGGCGGCAAGGAGTTTCAGCACCTCGTCTGGAAAGGCTTGCGTCGGAAACGGTCCGGCTTCCCAGTGCTCCCCCTCGAAGCTCCGGTCAACCTCGAAGCTCATGCCGTCCCACATGACGAAATCAGCACCTTCCTTCAGCTGGTTCGCCATATCCTCGTCAAAGCGGTTCTTCTTGAGATATGCGCCTAGGTGGTCGAGCTCATCAAACAGGTGGGCCCGCCGGAGAGCCGCCATCGCCTGCCGCACCTCCATGTAGTGGGCAAACTGGCCGGGCGTCGGCAGCAGCCGCCGCAGGACAAAGAGGTCGTCGATGGAAAGGGAGACGAACCCGTGCCGCCCCAGCAGAGGCACGATCTGCGGCAGTTCCTTGCAGTACGCGGAAAGCGGCGAGAAAGACTCAACAGTGAGTCCGATCGGAACCATGACCCGATAGTCGGACTGCCGTATCCGCGCAAACTCGACGTACTTGCCGCCCTCAGAATGGTAGAGGGAAACCTCGTCGGCGGACGCGAGATATTTGAAGAGGCGCTCGCACTGCTTGTAGGCCTTGATGACAAGGTCTTGCACCGACTGGGCATGGCGCCCAAAGTCGAGCGCTGGCGAGGCGATCGTCGCCGCCGCGCCGGCTTTTGCCTCGACAAGGTACATGACGTCATCGACGAGGATGAGCGTGTCGTTTTCCGACCATTGCTTGGTGATCGGGTCGCGGTAATACACCTCTTGGAAGACCCGCGCCCCGGGTAGCTGGTCGCTCAGGATGTCGGCAAAGGCCGCCTCACTCATGGCCTTCTGCCGCTCGTTGAAGGCGGCCTTGTAGTCCGGTTTCCGCTGCAACAGGTTGAACAGTAGCGCCCGGTAGCCCGCGTCGCGCGTAAAGCACGGATCGATGGCATAGTAGTCTGAACCGAGCAGGATCAGCGGTTTCTTGCGGGCAGGCAAGGTCCGGTAGGGTGTGCCCGTGTGGCTGCCGGCCGCGAAAAACTCGACCTCCTCCCCCCTACGGTAGGAGAGGTCGGCAAGCAGCTCGGCGGGCAGGTTCGTGTGACGGCTTACGTTTGCGACCCCACCGCGAAACATGTCGTCCATCGCGGACCGTGCGGCGGCCAGTTGGCCGGTATTCGCCTCAGCCCAAATCTTTATGGCCTTGCCGAGGTCCACGCCCTGTTCATCCTGAATGGCATGTACGGCGTCAAAGCTGTCCATCATGTTCAAGATGGCGTCTGAGTGACCCGAGCGGGTCGAGTCGGTCATGGCCTGAAAGCCAGCCGCGATGTCATCCGCGCCCACACCGTAGACCTCCTTCAGAAGGTCGTCGTGCGGCGCGAGCACATACTGGTAGAATTCACCTTCGAGGACCTGGTAGCGGTTTCCCCGCAGTAGGACCCAGGTGGCTTTTGCACGGTACTCGATGTCAGCCGTGTCGGGGCCAAAGGCGCCATCTTTCGTGTCGGCGGAGGTGGCCATGGCGTAGAACATAGCGTTCTGGCGCAGTTTCCGACTGGTGTCGTAAAGCTCCGCACACTTGGCCTCGTCGAAGGCCACTTCTTCCGGGGGCGGGTCCGACGCGAGGACCGCGTGCACGTACTCAAGCAGGAACTGGTTCTCGTTGATGAGATCGTCGGGTTGTGCGGGTTCTGGGGGCTCCTCGGGTTGCATGCCGACATTCTGCGCCGACATGGCTTTCAGCATGTACTGCGCGTAAAGGTAGCCCAGCAAATCCTGGGGCGGCATGCCGACGATTAGCTCGCGCATGCGCGCAGCCGCCGTTTCCATATCGTTCAGCAGGGAAGCCGCAGCTTCCTGACGCTGCGCTTCCGCGTTGTTACCCGTTTCTGTCATCGAGCCCTCCGGGCATAGCGCAGCACGGAACTGGTGGCACGAAGCGCCGGCCAACAGTCCGGAATCCGGTGACGGTTGACCTTCGGATAGCATCTCGGGCGCAATCTCCGGCTGGGCAGGCAACCAGGAAATAATGGCGAATGTCCGCTTTCGGGTATTCGCGAAGATCCGTCGAACGGCCGGGATGGGGCGCATAGCTGACCGGCAGGTTACCCCGGGAGCCGCCCTGCAGTTCATAGCACGGATACGGATCGCCATCTTCAGACATTGCGTACGGAAAGTAAACACTCGCCAGCTGAGTTTTATCAGCGAGCCATTGGTTCGAACATTGGCGCGTCCTTGCCTTTCAATACCCTATTGCGGTGATCACGATGCTTTGCCAACTGCCGCGCGCTGGCGCGTCACTTTATTGTGGCAAAACGATACATGTTCAAAAGGGAACCACGCCCCCGAAACTCGGCACGGATTGAGCCGATAAAATTAACGATTCACTCTGCCTTTGCCAAGGAAAGATTGCCTTAATTCTCATCTTTTAAGATATTGCCCTGACGTTTAGGGGGAGCGGATGAACACGTTTATCGCTTACGATCGCCGTGCGGGTTCGGACGCTCTCTCATGACACGTCAATTCATACCAGAGCATGTGCGCGATCTGCTTCGTTACCTGGCCCGACCAGATGAGCGCGCCAACGAGGACTTGGCGCTCGGCTATTTCCGCAGCGTTTTTGGCGACGCGTTTCAGCGCCAATCCGATGCTAAGCGAGCCGACGGTTATGTCGCCAGTGCCTTTGTACTCGAATTGAAGGGGCGATCCAACGACTGGCTGAGCGGTTTGTTGCAAGGCCTCGCCTATCGAAATGAAGACCTCGATTTTGGGCAGGTGGTCGTCGCGGCGAAGCATTTCCTCGGGGTCTGGGACGTCGAAACGATTCCCGAGGACATTCGTACCGCAGTGGCCGGGGCAACCGGCGCGCCTAACAGGATCGGGCGCGACATGGCGAAAAAATTTGCCGTCAGGAGAAACGATCTTCTGCGCCTAGCAGCATGGAACGGCGCGGATCTGTTTACACCTTTGTTCGAAAGCCAGCCGCAGCTTATTGTCGACGGGATACGGGCGTTTGAGGATGTGCTCCGCAACGGCAGGCGGATCCGTCAAAAGATCACCATTCGAAACTTTACCAACGTCCTTCGAGAAATGGTGCCGTATTTCGCGGGCTCCCCGGTCAAAGCGGTGCGCGCCTTCTTCAGCATGATCTATGCATGGGACGAGCATTCCACCGTCCAGATCAGCAATCGCATCCCGGACCAGGCAGCACTTGGCGGGGAGCCGATCACCAGCCTCATTCCCGCTAAGCGAGCGGCATTCAAGGCGTTCGTCGAGGCTCGCTTCGTCTCGCTCGACGCGAATACGGATTATGATGACTTCTTTGCGCGTTATGACGAAGCGCTCGACGCGGTTGATCCGCAATTCCGGCGACAGCACGGAATCTTCTTCACCGATCTCAACCTCTCCAAATTTGCCATGTGGCTGGCAAAGCAGGATGTACCCGGGCTAGGGGAAGACTATCTAGTTATTGATCCTGCCTGTGGCAGCGGCAATCTGGTGACTAACTGGCGCTCGCCACTTGAGTTGCGGCACAAGGTCGTAAGCGAAATCGAACCCGAATTACTGTTCGCCGTCGAGCAGCGGATGAAAGGCGACCAATGGCATAACGGTCGCTACACCGTCGTCCCGCGCGTAACAGAAAATCGAGGGCTCAATTTCCTCGATCGCAGCGCCGAGGACTATCTAAATGAATTGCGCGCCGCCTTGGTGGAAAAAGGACATACGCCCGACAAGCCGCTCGCCATTCTCTGCAATCCACCGTATCGCGGCGACGACGATCAAGCCGCTGAGGCAGTCGGGTACAAGATCCATCCGACGATCGTCGAGCTGACCGGAAGCGACGCTTCGAAAGAGCGCTATTGCTGTTTCCTGGCCCAGATGAAACTCGTTTGCAAAGCCGCTTACTCCAGCGGGCTGCCCGGGGAATCCCTGCTTCTCCTCTTCACCAAGTCGGCGTGGCTGACGGACCGCGCAACATTCCGGCAGATCCGCCGTGAGATGGCGGGAAGCTTTGACGATGTTGCCGCTGTCCTGGTCAACGGTAGCGAATTCTTCGACGTTAAGGGATCGTGGCCGGTCGCTTTTACCATTTGGCGCTACAGGAGTTCCTCACAGGAAGTCGATGATCGCCGAGCTATTCCAATCATGGACCTGACTTGGCTGAAGCGCCGCGATTTGGAAGCCATTCCTTGGGCCAACGCTGAAAAAGCCGAAGCGGCATGTCGCGGGATCGTCGATGACGACCGCTCCATGATGGTCGAACTTGGGCGAGCGCGCACCGGTATGCGCGATTGGTCGGGGCTCACCATGACCGACTTCAAACGCGACCGCCGGCGGTCAGAAGCCGGGCGCGAAGTGATCGGGGGGCTTCCACTCCACGATCAACGCCGCGCCAATAAGAAGACGTACGGAGAAGCCGACGGCCAGCTCGTGGGGTTTATGGACGACCTCACGCCTTGCCGCGTGAAGCGATCTATTCCGGGAAAGCCGTGGTTCCGGCTCAATGCCCAGTTCATGGACGTCAAAAAGAATCGCTGCTTTTCGGGCCCGCCGACACACTGGGGATACTGCGCCAATGACTTGAATGACGCGAAAAAGCTGTTCCTCTGGTTCGCATTAGCGCGCACCTTCGTCCAAATCCCTTATCCGATGTGGGCGGATGCCGATGACCTGTGGGCACCCAACATCCCAGCGCACTTGGAGCCCCGGGTCTTCGCCTGTGCCGCCGCTATCGTCTTTGCCGAGAATGAGTGCGTTGAGACCTATTTCCCCGCAAACAACCCGATCACCGGAAACCGGGAAATCTATGTAGGGAATCCGCTTTCACCGCTAGATGCAGACTCGTTCTGGTCGCAAACTATCGTGCCCCAAGTCAACGCCGCAGCCTCCCCGGCGGGGCGCGCCCTAATCACGAACGTGAACCACTTGTTTGCGCTGTGGGACACCCGATTCGTACACCGGCGCGAAATCCCGATCGGGTACAAGCCGCCCTATTTTGTCGATGAGCGCGGGCTTACCCGCCATGCCGGTCTGGTCCAGATACGGGATTACGCCCGCGACCAGCGGGACGAGCAGTTGCTTGCGGCGCTGGCAGACGTGCAATCCATGCTCAAGACGACCAAAGCCGAGTTCCATGATGTCATCGCTGCGCCCGCGGGGCTTAATTATTTCGGGCGGGTCCCCCAGAGCTCTCGTATCGATATCCCGACTTCAACCAACTTTCAAAAGGTGCTCGCTCGGCGCGTGGCCCTAGCCGGACTGCTGGTCAGCGAACTTTACGGCGATCCGAACTTCGGCCGCACCAAGCTCGCGAAATTATTCTACCTGGCGGACCGGAAGGCCGGCTTACAGTTGAAGACGGACTATGCCCGCGAGGCGGCCGGACCGCTCGATCAGCGGGCGCTCTACAACGAACGCTTCGGGATCGAAGCACTCGCTGCTCGGCACCAAGTCTTCAGATCGGAGCAAAAGGGCCGAATGGTGCGCTATCAGCGCATCGCCGATGCGAGTGCCATCGATCATTTCGCCCGCGAACAGCTCGGCGATAAGACGGCTCAGGTTATCGGCATCGTTGATGCGTGCCGAAATCTCAGCACGGAACAGGCCGAGATAATCGCGACGCTCCACGCGTGCTGGAATGACCTGATCCTTAGGCAGGAGCCGGTTACCGATGACGCGGTCATCGCCGAGTTTCACGGACATTGGCATCCCCAAAAGACGCGTTTCTCCCGTGCCCGCCTGACAAAAGCCATCGAGTGGATGCGCGTCCATGACCTCGTGCCGACGGGCACGGGTTCTCTCACCCGCGAGAGGCCGTCCGCATAGAGACGTGGCGCCTTCGCACCTCGTTCACGGTAGCCGAAATCAGCAACCAGACGTGCCCCTCATCGCCCTGCGGCATTAGAAATCGCGTGAGATAGTGGCTGCAATCGGGGTCGTGAATCGTTAAGCGGAACGCCCGCGTTGGCGGCGCAAAGCGGACGTCGCGGAAAGGGCAGTCGAAGGTCGGCAAAGGGTCAACTCCGGAAGCGCGGAAGGCCTCGATCAAAGTCGCAGGCCCAAGCGTCACTCTGAAGGTGCCGCCCCCAGCCCACATCTTCGATAGCTCGCGCCTTCGCGGATCAGCCTCTGCTGGGTCAGCATCCAGCCGCCATGGCGTCGTCGCACGGACATGACCGTCCATACCTCGCTTGCCCGCCAGTCCATGCCTTCGCCCTCGCATCGGAACTTCAGACGATAGCCGGTTCGGCTCCCTTGCCGGATGGGTGGCCCGGCCGAGGCGAGGCGGCAGGTGGCTTCATGGCCGGCATAGCCGTTGGTCGCCACGATCAGATACGGAAACTCGCCGTCGACATCATCGTCGGGGAGATCGCAGGAAACCCCATCCGACGCCCATACGCCGACGAGTTCGGCCGGCATCTGCTGCGCCTGAGCGGAGAGGCCGCTGGTGGCCAGAAAGATCGCGAGAGCGGCAACGGCAGCGATTTTCATGTTTCGGCCTCTGGCGGCCTTCTGAAGCGATGGACGCCGCCATGGCCTGGCACTCGGCCTGGCCATGGCGACAGTGGCAGCGGCGCGGCGCTCAGGCCCCGGCCGGCTGCTGGCTCGCGGGAGCCGCCGGCAGCTCGATCCCCCAGCGCGAGGCGGCATATTGGGCCTCGAG
This sequence comes from Xanthobacter pseudotagetidis, assembly GCF_043194795.2. Taxonomy (NCBI): domain Bacteria; kingdom Pseudomonadati; phylum Pseudomonadota; class Alphaproteobacteria; order Hyphomicrobiales; family Xanthobacteraceae; genus Xanthobacter; species Xanthobacter pseudotagetidis. Next base: position 2,359,225 of record NZ_CM195534.1, read on the forward strand.
GCTCTCCGGCTTGGCGAACACCCAGCCGCGGTCGAGCAGGTTCTTCGCCGTCAGCTCGTTCCCCTTCATGCCGAGATAGGCGAGGAACGCAGCCTGGACGCCGATGCCGATGAGCGCGCCCATGGGGTTCTCCTCGGTGGCGGTGTTCGAGAGCACCGAGCTGACGATGTTCACCGCCACCATCAGCGCGCCCAGCAGAAAGAGCCGGCGCAGGAACAGCGGGATGCCAAGGAAGGAGGAGAACAGGAACAGCACCCAGCTCCAGCCGACCTTCACCTGCCTCAGCTCGCCCGTGCGTGGATTTTTCAGAACGACCTTCATGTGATCCCCCAGCATGTGGAAATGAATGCGTGTCAGCGGGACGCGGCGCGCGGCAGGATGCCGTCCTTGAGCAGGACGCCCGGCGTTCCATCGGCGAGGGTCACGGGCACCAGCTCGGCCGGGCCTTCCCCCTGCGGCGTGACGATGGCGACGGGCGCGGTCCATGTGACCGTCTCGCCCTGGGCCACCTGCCGGCAGTCGCCGGCGGCGATGAAGGCGTCGCGGACCTGCCGGCGGCCTGGCCCCGGCCTTTGGGAGAGAACCACCGTCATCTGCTGCGGCGTGCGGCAGAACAAGGTGGCGGAGATGACGGGACAGGCGGCACCTTCGCGGCAGTCCGTCCCCCTTGTTGCGGGGGCAGGCACAGGCGCATTCGTTGCGACAACGGGCCGTGCCTTCCTGAGGCGGGTCAGCGCGCGCTCGACCTCCAGCCGTTCGGCCTTGGCCTGATCTAGATCGGCCTGCGCCTGGCTGATGCCGGCGATCCCCGAGAGGGCGGCCTGCGGGTTGAGAGGATTGCGAAGGAGGGCCCCCTGGCGGCTGGCCATTTGGCCCTGAAGCCGGCTGATGGTGCGATCAAGCTCGGCCCGGCGGTTCTCCAGCTGACGAATCTGTGCCTGGCGTGCCGCCTCTTGCCGCGATGGGTCGTTGGAAGGGGGGCTCGTCGCGGCAGATTGGGAAGACGCCTGCGGCATGGCTTGAGGAGCCGGCACCGGTGGCAGGGGTCTTGCGCGGGTTTCCTCCTCCCGGCGCAGTGCGGCCTGCCGTTCCTCATCTTCCCTCTGCCTGCGTTCGGCCTGCCGCGCCTCTTCCTCGGCGCGACGCCTCTCCTCCTGGGCCCGCTTTTCCTCCTGGGCGCGCTGCTCCTCGGCCTTCTTGCGCGCCTGCTGTTCGAGATAGGATCGCGCCGCCTCTTCCTCGACCGCCGTCAAAGCGGCATCGGCCCTGGCGTAGGTGGCATCATCCTTCATGGCTTGAATGCCATCTCGCCACCGGACGGGCTTGGAAGACACTACCAGATCGGCCGGCAAAGCGATCCCGCGCTCTTCCAGTCGCCGCACCCGATCGGCCAGAACCTTGAGGCGCACCACAGCCTCACTGACTTTCGGGTCCGCGATCTCAGCCGGGGACAGCCATTCGGCCGCATACTCCCGGCGCATATGTCGCGCCAGGTCGTCGAGCTGCCGATCCATGGAGAGGCTGTCCTCCATGGCGTCCCGGAACAGAACGAGCTGCACGAAGCACCGCTCCGGCGCCGAGGCGGGAGTCCCGAAGAGCACGTTCGGGTCGTCCACTCCCTTGAGCTTCGGCATCCGGTCGATGGCGACTTGGGCCGGCGTCTCCGGCTTCGGCGGCGCAAGGATCAGGGCATAGGCACAAGCCCCGCCTGCCGCCTTCAGCAACCCCGCATCGATCACTCTGATGCCCCCGGCGGCGAACACGATGGCCCCCGCCCAGATCCCCTGCGCATCCAAGGCGCTGAGGGCATCCGGCAGCACATATTTCTGCTCGAAGATGCGATCCTTGTAGCCGAACTCGACGCTGCGCTGGGCAGCGGAAGGCACAGGAGAAAGGGCAATCAGACCGAGAGCGGCGAGGGTCGCATTATGGAAAAGTGATTTGCGTTTCATGGTTGCGATTGCGCACATAATGGACAACTATTAAGATACATTTTGTTCGTAGACGGCACAAGGGGTGCCATGAACATTTTGTTCACATGGACCTGTTTGCAGCCAATCTTCGAGCCCGTGCCGCGGCGCTCAATCTCTCCAACGCCGAAGCCGCCCGCCGGGCCGGTCTGAACGAGCGCCGCTATTTCCATTATGTGAGCGGGGCGAGGGAGCCGGACTTGGCGACGCTGGTGAAGATATCGAAGGCGCTGGGCACCACGCCCGACGCGCTGCTCGGCGTGAAGCGCGACCCTGATGATCTTGCCGAGCCGACAGAGCGATCGAAGCTGATCGACCGGATGGTGTCGGCGGTGAACAATCTGGGCGACTACGAGCTGGCGATCGCCGTCCTGCAGGTTGAAGTGATCCTGCGGCTCCAGAACGAGAAGCAGGCGGCCGAGAAGGCCAGCGGCGAATAGGCCGAAAATCCCCTTCGCAAAGATCGGCCTTGCGCGTGCGAGCGCTCTGGATGTATCTAGACAATATCAGACAGAAGAGGACTCGAACCTCTTCTGCAACTTCGCGCGTAGGCACAGATGTAGGCGCGAACGTTTTCCACAGTTAAATTTAACTATATTTCACAGTGACTTATTGTATTAGTTCGATGCCGCCCCTGGCGCCATCTCATCATCCGGAGACCTCCAGTGGGGGTGATTTGGCTGCGGCTTCAGGGTGGTAGGTGCCTTTGACGTCCGGCGCGGTGCCTTGCCGCCCTCTTCTTTCCTGTAGGCATGTGGCGAGCTTGCGGGCGTCTTGACGGCGCGCCTCACGTTTCATCCCGCGGTGAATGCGTTCCGGCGGCGGAATCTGGCCTTGCCTTGCGCGACACGGGTGCCGGACAACGGCGTGTCCGCCAGTGGGGCAAGGCATTTGCGGGGGCTGCCATCCTCGACGGCGGCCACCCTCCGCCGCTTTGCCTCCGACACCTCCCTGCCGCCGAACGGGCCTTCCCCTTGTCGACGCCGGCGTCGCCGTCCCCTGCATGCGGGCAGAGATCTGCAACCGGCACCCCGGCCTCGCGCTCCTTCGGGATGGTGACGATCTGCTCTTCCGAAAGGCGGCTCAGCCTCATGTCCTGGCCCTGGTGATGCGCCGGAACGAACTTCAAACGGGACAATAGAGGCTTGGAGGCACCGTCACTGGCGCTGGATATGGAATCCGATTACTTCGGTTGAAAGTTCAGTCGGGAGTTTGGACCGCCGCCATGGGTTTCGTCCTCGCCATCGCCGAGACAAGCGTACTCGCCTTCGGTCTAATTCTTTTCCTCGCGCAGATGGGTGCGCACGGTATCGGCTTCTGGGTTGGTAGACGCGATGCAATGCGCGAGGTGAATCCGGAGGCGGTCGGCGTGATAGTCGGCGGCATTTTGGGATTGCTCGCCTTCGTCCTTGCGCTCACGCTCTCCTTCGCCAACAGCCGTTTCAGCGAACATCGGCAGGGCAGTATCGCCGAAGCCAACACCATCGGCACCGCCTGGCTCAGGGCCAAAGCCATCGGCAATCCGCGCGGAGAGGCAATCGCAAGCCTGATCGAGGACTATGTCCAGGTGCGTGCCGATTTCGTCAGGGCAACCCGCGACCCGGCCGAGCTGGATGTCCTCAACCGGCGCACCAACGCGCTGCAATCGCAAATGTGGGGCCACCTGTCGGTCGTCGTGCGCGAGCAGCCGAACCCGGTGTCCACCGCCCTGATGAGCGCCCTGAACGACATGTTCGACGCCGGTACCAGCGAGCGGTTCGCCTATCACATCACCCTGCCACCCCAACTCTTCTGGCTCCTGATCGGCATGACGCTGATAAGTATGGGCTGCCTCGGCTACCAGTTTGGCCTCAAGAAGCGGGCCTCGCTCGCGCTGGTCGTCGTTCTGACGCTCATGTGGACGTGGGTCGTCGTCGAAATACTCGACCTCGCCTCCGCCCGCCTCGGCTATATCCGGACCGGAACGGCCGTCTACGACTGGACGATCCAGGGCTTCAAAGGCGGCGTGACCATTCCTGCCTTGCCGCAATGAAGTGAATGGGCACGGAGGCGGCGGGCGCGCCGCCGTCCCGCCGTGCCGTCCTCATCGGCCCGGGGACGCGGGACGCCATCGCCTCAAGCTGCAAGGCGTGCGGCTTTACTTGCGCCGTCTCTTTTTTAGAAATGCGGATTGTGGAAGTCTCTTGCCCCGGTGCGCGGTGCAATTTGCGGCATGCGTCCATGCGCAACGGGTCTTTTTTCGCAGTTGCTTTTGCGCTGCAAATACAGATCAAGATACCGGCCGGCTTCTTTCACGCGCCAATATTGTACCTCAGTCCAAGTCGCTAAAAACCAGCTTGCTTTTGCATCCTTGCTACATGATTCTTTCCTCGCGCCGAAGCGGCGGCTTCCCTCTGTGCAGGGGGCGCGCGCGCAAGGTGTCATCGCGGCGTCTCTGGCAATGTCTATGCGTCGCGAGTTTTCACGGGAGGCGAGGATGTGTATTCGAGGAATACTGGGAGCAATGACGCTCTCGGCGGCCGTGACGCTGACGGTCGTCACGCCGGCCGCCGCACAGCAGCAGCCAACCGCCAAGCCCAACATTCTCGTCATCTTCGGCGACGATATCGGTCAGACCAATCTCTCGACCTACAGCTTCGGCCTGATGGGTTATCGCACACCGAACATCGACCGGATCGCCAATGAGGGCCTGAAGTTCACCGACTATTATGCCGAACAGAGCTGCACGGCGGGGCGCTCGACGTTCATCACCGGCCAATCGACATTGCGCACGGGCCTGTCGAAGGTGGGCCTGCCGGGTGCCGACGTCGGCCTCCAGCCCACGGACGTCACCATGGCCTCCGCGCTGAAGGATCTTGGCTACGCGACCGGCCAGTTCGGCAAGAACCATCTCGGGGACCGCGACGAGTTCCTGCCGACCGCGCACGGGTTCGACGAATTCTTCGGCAACCTCTACCACCTCAATGCCGAGGAGGAGCCGGAGAATTTCAACTATCCGCGGGATCCCGCCTTCCGCAAGCAGTTCGGCCCGCGCGGCGTCATCAAGAGCTCGGCGGACGGCAAGATCGAGGACACCGGCCCGCTGACGCGCAAGCGCATGGAGACGGTGGACGACGAGACCTCCAAGGCGGCCATCGACTTCATCGACCGCCAGGCCGCGGCCAAGAAGCCCTTCTTCGTGTGGATGAACACCACCCGGATGCACTTCCGGACCCATGTCCGGCCCGAGAACCGCAGCAGGCCGGGCCTCGCCGCGCTGACCGAATATGCCGACGGCATGATCGAGACCGACAAGGTGATCGGCACGATCCTCGACAAGATCGACCAGCTCAAGCTGGCCGACAACACCATCGTCATCTACACGACCGACAACGGACCGCACCAGAACTCCTGGCCGGACGCCGGCACCACGCCCTTCCGCAGCGAGAAGAACACCAATTGGGAAGGCGCCTTCCGCGTTCCCGCCCTCATCCGCTGGCCGGGGCACATCCAGCCCGGCTCGGTCGCCAACGGCATCTTCTCCGGCCTGGATTGGTTTCCCACCCTGCTTGCAGCCGCGGGAGACACGACCATCAAGGAGCGCCTCCTCAAGGGAACGACAATCGGCGGCAAGCCGTACAAGAACCATCTCGACGGCTACAACCAGCTCGACTACCTGACGGGCAAGGCGGGCCAGAGCGCCCGCAAGGAATTCGTCTATTTCAATGACGACGGTCAGATCGTGGCGATGCGCTACGAGAACTGGAAGCTCGTCTTCTCCGAGCAGCGCGCGACCGGCACCCTGCGGATTTGGGCCGAGCCGTTCACGCAGCTGCGCGTGCCCAAGATCTTCGACCTGCGCTCCGACCCCTACGAGCGGGCCGACCTCACGTCCAACACCTATTACGACTGGATGCTCGACCGCGCCTATCTGCTCGTGCCGGCACAGGTCGAGGTCGCCAAGTTCCTCAGCACGTTCAAGGAGTACCCGCCGGCGCAGCGCCCCGCCAGCTTCTCGATCGACCAGCTCCAGGAGCAGCTCCAGGAGCAGTTCAAGAACGCCGCCGGGGGCCAGTAGGCGGCGCCGAATACGGTAAGCCGATCTCGCCCCGACGCCGGATCCGGTGCCGGGGCGTTTTTCTGCCGGCGTTGCCGATGCCGCGGATCGGCGGACGCGCTCGGCGGATTGCCCACCCGCCCGGGCGGCGATGCCGCAGGCTGAAATTTGTCGGCGCATGGCTTCCGCACGGGCACCGCTTCGTCCTATGTCACGGGCTCCGCCATCCGCGTGGGTGGCGGCCTCATCGCCAGCATCCGATCGGTTTGTGCCATGCTTCTCGACGCCAGCGCCTCCGGCCTGTTCCCCATCGCCCCGACCCCCTTCACGCCCGACGGCAGGATCGACGAGGGCTCCCTCGACACGCTGATCGCCCGCTACCTCGCCGCCGGCGCCACCGGCGTCACCGTGCTCGGCATCATGGGCGAGGCGCCGAAGCTGGAGCCGGAGGAATCGCTCGCCGTCACCGCCCGCTTCGTCGCCGGCTTCGGCAGGCTGCCGGTGATCGTCGGCGTCTCGGCGCCGGGCTTCGCCGCCATGCGCTGGCTGGCGCGCGCGGCCATGGAGAAGGGCGCGGCGGGGGTGATGATCGCCCCGCCGACGCACCTGCGCACCGACGACCAGATCACCGGCTACTACCGCCAGGCGATCGAGGCCATCGGCGCTGACATCCCGTTCGTGATCCAGGACTATCCGCTCACCCTGACGGTGCAGATGACGCCGAAGGTGATCCGCCAGATCGTCCAGGAGAACCCCTCCTGCGTGATGCTGAAGCACGAGGACTGGCCGGGCCTGGAGAAGATATCGGCGCTGCGCGCGTTCCAGCAGGACGGCTCCATGCGGCCGATCTCCATCCTCACCGGCAATGGCGGCCTGTTCCTCGACTTCGAGATGGAGCGCGGCGCCGACGGGGCCATGACCGGCTACGCCTTCCCGGAGATGCTGGGCGAGGTGGTGCGTCTCCAGAAGGCCGGGGAACGCGACAGGGCGCACGATCTGTTCGACGCCCATCTGCCGCTGCTGCGCTACGAGCAGCAGCAGGGCGTGGGCCTCGCGGTGCGCAAGTACGTGATGATGAAGCGCGGCTTCATCGCCTCCGACGCCCAGCGCAAGCCCGGCTCGGCGCTCACCGCCGCGGCCCGCGCCGAGGTTGACTATCTCCTGGCGCGCCTCGCCCGGCACGATCCGCGCGCCGCGCTCTGAGCACGCGCCGCGCGCGTGGGAATGGGGAGGGCGGACCTGTTTTGCCCTCCCGCCGCGCGGCGGCGTGGACAGCCTTGCGTCCTCCAGGTTGCAGGCCGGCGTCCGACCGGCCTTTCCGCTGCGTTGAACACAGCCGAGATTTGTGGATTATGGCGGCCCTCGCACGGGATGCGGCCTCAGGCCGTGCCTGTTTCCGGGCGCTCCGCCACTGCGGCGGCGCGTCCCTTGTCGAAGAGCAAGAACACAACAAACCCTTGGAGGGGGTCATGCGCCAATCCATCCGCGGCCTCGTGGCTGCGCTTTCCGCCGTCGCCAGCGTCGCCGCCGTCCAGCCTGCCCACGCGCAGGCCTATCCCGACCGCGCCATCAAGCTCGTCATGCCGTTCGGCGCCGGCAGCGCGAGCGATTCCATCGCCCGCATCGTGGCGGACGGGCTGTCCGCGCGGCTCGGCCAGCGCGTGATCGTCGAGAACCGGCCCGGCGCCGGCGGCAACACCGGCACGGCGGCCACCGCCAAGGCCGCGCCGGACGGCTACACGCTGATCTTCGCCGCTCCCGGCCCGTTCGTCGTCAACCGCACCCTGGGCGGCCTGCCCTACGACCCGGAGAAGGACTTCGAGCCCATCTCCACGGTGGCGAAGCTCGTCAACGTGCTGGTGGTGAACCCGGAGAAGGTCCCGGTGAAGACGGTGGCCGAGTTCATCGCCTTCGTGAAGGGCAAGCCCGGGCAGATCAACTATTCCTCGGTCGGCCTCGGTTCCTCGCAGCATCTGGCGGCGGCCTATTTCGACATCGTCGCCGGGACGCAGATGTCGCACGTGCCCTATCCCTCGGGCAGCCAGCTCGCCATCGATCTGGTCTCGGGCGAGGTGCCGGTGAGCTTCCAGCTCATCCCCAACGTCTCGTCCCAGCTCGCCGCCGGCCAGATCCGCGCGCTCGCCGTCACCACCAAGACGCGCAGCAAGGCGCTGCCGGACGTGCCGACCATGGCCGAGCAGGGGGTCAAGGAGTACGAATCCTATGCTTGGTTCGGCATCGCCGCGCCCAAGGGCACGCCGCAGGCGGTGATCGACCGCCTGAACAAGGAGATCGTCGCCACCATCGCCGATCCCGCCGTGCAGAAGCGCCTGATCGAGATCGGCGTCGAGCCCGACAGCTCGACGCCGGCCGAGTTCAAGGCGTTCCTCGCCGAGGAATCCGCGAAGTGGGCCGGCATCATCGCCAAGGCCGGCATCAAGCTGAACTGACACGCGTGATCGCGTGCGGCGCGCCGGCTCAGGCGCGCCGGCGCACCTGCTCGCTCGCCTTCGGCTCCTCCTCCGGCAGGAGCGAGGGCTCGCTCGCCTCCGCCGCCTCGATCGCCTCCAGCGCATCCGCCCGCGCGCCGTAGCGGCCGGCGATGAAGCCCACGATCACCAGCTGCAGGAAGTGATAGAGCATGATCGGCATGATGATCAGCGAGAGCTGAGGATTGGCGCCGAACATCACGGTGGCCATGGGCAGGCCGGTGGCGAGCGATTTCTTCGAGGCGCAGAACACCACCGCCACCGTGTCCGGCTCGCTGAAGCGGGCGATCCGGCAGATGGCCTGGACGGTGAAGAACACCACCGCGAACAGCCACACCGCCCCTGCCGCCATCTCGATCACGAGGGTCGGGCTCTGGCCGCTCCACACGCCGCCCGCCATGCTGTCGCAGAAGGCGTTGTAGACGATGGCGAGGATCACCGCCCGGTCGGCCACCTTCACCACCGCCTTGTGGCGCGCGATGAGGCCGGCGACGAGCGGGCGCACCAGCTGGCCGAAGCCGAGCGGCAGCATCACCACGGTGATGAGCTTCACGATCACGTCGCCGAGCGCCATGTGGCCGCCGGTGGCGTGGAGGTAGGACGCCATCAGCAGCGGCGTCACGAACACGCCGATCAGGCTCGATATGGAGGCGTTGAAGATCGCCACCGGCACGTTGCCGCGCGCCAGCGAGGTCATCGCCACCGACGAGGAGACGGTGGAGGGCAAAGCGGCGAGAAAGAAGAAGCCGATCGCCACTTCCGGCGGGAACACCTTGCCGATCAGCGGCATGGCGATCACCACCACGAGCGGGAACAGGCCGAAGGTGGCGAGCTGCACCACGAGGTGCAGCTTCCAGCGCGCCGCGCTCTCCAGCAGCCGGCTGGTCTCCAGCGAGGCGCCGTAGAGGAAGAAGATGATGGCGATGCCGTAGGTCGCCGCCCGGTCGGCGCGCAGCGGGCCGCCGGTGACGCCGAGCTGGGGCCAGGCCAAGGCGAGGAGAACCGTGCCGACGAGCGCCGGCAGGAAGGGGTCGAGCTTCAGTCGTGACAACATGAGCCGCAGGGGTTGGCATGAGACGCATGCCCCCTTCGGTCCGCTTCCGCCCCGGTGCCGGATCGCTCCTGAGGAGCGGCCGACGCATTGTTGGCCCGCCCGGCGACCTCGGGTCGTCCGGTTCCGGCGGTCCATCCACCGGTCTGGTGCGCGGCGGTAAGATGCCAAATTGGCGGTACAGGGCGCCCGGGTCAAGCGCCGCGGCGCGCCGGCGCGCATGGCGGCGGCCTTTGTCGCGCAAGGGTTGCAGCGGAAGGCGGATGCCTTGCCGCTGGAGGGCGTCAGCCGGCGGCGGCGTCCGGCGCCTCGGCTCCGTCGCCCAGCGCGGCGAGGTTGCGGAAGAAGTCGTCGGCGAGCTTCCTCGCCGTGCCCGCGACGAGGCGCTGGCCGAGCTGGGCGAGCTTGCCGCCGATCTGCGCCTCGGCCTCGTAGTCAAGGCGCGTGCCGCTCTCGATCTCGGCGAGCCGCACCACCGCGCCGCCCTTGGCGAAGCCGGCGACGCCGCCCTCGCCCGCGCCGCCGATGCGGTAGCCGTTCGGCGGATCGAGCTCCGAGAGCAGCACGGTGCCCCGGAACCTGGCCTTCACCGGCCCGACCTTCGCCACCACCAGGGCCTTCAGCTCGGTGGGGGAGACCTGCTCCAGTTCCTCGCAGCCGGGGATGCAGGCCTTGAGCACCGCCGGATCGTTGAGCGCCGCCCACACCTTCTCGCGCGGCAGGGCGATGTCGTAGCTGCCGGACATTTCGAGCGCCATCACGGTCCTCCCGCTTGCCCGCTCCGGGGCATCCCGATGCATCTATATAGGGGAGACCGGAAGCCGCGGGGGCGAATTGTGCGTGGCGCCGCGGCAGGTTATGACTGCAAAAAAGCCTAGCCCAATCACAGGGCACGATGAAATCATAGGCGCACCCGAACCAGAGGGGTCAAGCGGCGGATGGAAGTCTTCGTCCAGCAGCTCATCAACGGGCTCACGCTCGGGTCCATCTACGGCCTGATCGCCATCGGCTACACCATGGTGTTCGGCATCATCGGCATGGTGAACTTCGCGCACGGCGACGTGTTCATGGTCAGCGCCTTCACCGGGCTCATCTGCATCCTGCTTCTGACCACCGTGCTCGGCATGAGCTCGATCTTCCTCATCCTCGCCATCACCCTGATCGTGGCGATGATCTTCACCGGGCTCGTGAGCTGGACCATCGAGCGCGTGGCCTACCGGCCGCTGCGCGGCTCGTTCCGGCTCGCGCCGATGATCTCCGCCATCGGCATGTCGATCTTCCTGTCGAACTTCGTGCAGGTGGCGCAGGGCCCGCGCAACAAGCCGATCCCGCCCATGGTCACCGACGTGATCGTGCTGATGGAGCGCGACGGCTACCAGGTGACGCTGGCCTACAAGCAGATCATCATCATGGCGGTGACCGCCGGCCTGCTCATGGTGTTCTGGTGGCTGGTGCAGAAGACCTCGCTCGGCCGCGCCCAGCGCGCCTGCGAGCAGGACCGCAAGATGGCGGCGCTGCTGGGCGTGAACGTCGACCGCACCATCTCGCTGACCTTCGTCATCGGCGCCGCGCTCGCCGCCGTCGCCGGGGTGATGTACCTGATGTACTACGGCGTGGTGAACTTCGCCGACGGCTTCGTGCCGGGGGTCAAGGCCTTCACCGCCGCGGTTCTGGGCGGCATCGGCTCGCTGCCGGGGGCGGTTCTGGGCGGGCTGCTGATCGGCCTGATCGAGACCTTCTGGTCCGCCTATTTTTCCATCGAGTACAAGGACGTGGCCGCGTTCTCCATCCTCGTCGTGGTGCTCATCTTCATGCCTCAGGGCCTGCTCGGGCGGCCGGAAGTGGAGAAGGTGTGATGGCGTCTGCTGAGCCGGCGGACGTGCCCGATACCGAGGTTCCGAAGCGCGCCGGCGCCGCCGCCAAGCCGCCGCCCGCGCGCCGGCCCGCCCGGCGCGAGCCGTCGGTGGTGGAGCGCGCGGTCTCGGAGGCGGTCGCGAGCGGGCTCCTCACCTTCTTCGTGCTGCTGCCGCTGGTGGGCTTCCATGCCACCGAATCCGGCACCGGCTCGCTCGTGCTCGACTACCGCTTCGGCCTCGTGGCCGTGTTCGCGCTGGTGGTGACGGGGGGGCGGCTGCTGCTCAACCTCACGGTCTGGCGCGGGGAGGGGGGGCGCCGGCCCGCGGCGCGGGTTCCGAGCACCCAGGTCCCGAGCACCCAGGTCCCGAGCACCCAGGTCCCGAGCGCCCGGGTTCCCAGCGCCGAGGTGGCCGAGGCCGAGGCGGTCGCCAGCCCCTGGCCGCGGCTCGGCGCCGCGCTCTCCCCCTTGGTGAAGCCGGTCTTCTTCGGCTTCGCCGTCGCCTATCCGCTGATCGCCGTGACGCTGGTGGGCGGGCTCGGGCCGAGCCGCTACTGGATCGACCTCGGCATCTACATCCTCACCTACGTGATGCTGGGCTGGGGCCTCAACATCGTCGTCGGCCTCGCGGGTCTGCTGGATCTCGGCTACGTCGCCTTCTACGCGGTCGGCGCCTACACCTTCGCGCTGCTCTCCACCTCGGTGCCGCTCAACGACTTCCTCGCCGGCCACCTGGGCGACGACTTCTGGAAGGCGTGGTCGTTCTGGGTGTGCCTGCCGGTCTCCGGCATCCTCGCCGCCTTCTGGGGGGTGATCCTCGGCTTCCCGGTGCTGCGCCTCAGGGGCGACTACCTCGCCATCGTCACGCTCGCCTTCGGCGAGATCATCCGCCTGGTGCTGATCAACTGGGTGTCGCTGACCAATGGCGGGTCGGGCATCGCCTCGATCCCGCCCATCACCTTCTTCGGCATCCCGTTCACCTCCGGCGAGGGCGGGTTCGCGTGGACGTTCGGCCTCACCTTCGATTCCATGCACCGGATGATCTTCCTCTATTTCGTCATCCTGGGGCTCGCCGCGCTCACCGCTCTCGCCACCGTGCGGCTCAGGAAGATGCCGGTGGGCCGCGCCTGGGAAGCGCTGCGCGAGGACGAGATCGCCTGCCGCTCGCTCGGCATCAACACCACGCTCACCAAGCTCACCGCCTTCGCCATCGGCGCCATGTTCGGCGGCTTCGCCGGCGCGTTCTTCGCCGTGCGGCTGCGCTTCGTCTCGCCGGAGAGCTTCACCTTCATGGAATCGGCGGTGATCCTCGCCATCGTCGTGCTCGGCGGCATGGGCTCGCAGATGGGTGTGGCGGCCGCCGCGATCCTGCTGATCGGCGGCATGGAGATGCTGCGCAACCTCTCCTTCCTGAAGAGCGCCTGGCTGTTCGGGCCCGATTTCGATCCCACCCTCTACCGCATGCTGATCTTCGGCTTCGCCATGGTGGCGGTGATGGTGTGGCGTCCGCGCGGGCTGGTGGCGAACCGCATGCCCACCATCTTCCTCAAGGAGCGCAAATCGGTCTCCGGCAGCCTCGTGAAGGAGGGCCACGGCTGATGGGCGCCGCACCCGCCGCGCCGCCTGCGCGCCCCTGGGATGCCGATCCCATCCTCGTGGTCGACCACCTGTCCATGCGCTTCGGCGGCCTGATCGCCGTCAACGACGTGTCGTTCCGGGCCGGGCGCGGCGACGTCACCGCGGTCATCGGCCCCAACGGCGCCGGCAAGACCACGGTGTTCAACTGCATCACCGGCTTCTACAAGCCCACCGCCGGCCGCCTCGCCTTGAACCATGGCGGGCCGGCGACGGCGTCCGAGCTCGCCGCCGTCACCGCCGCCGGCGAATCCTGGACCCGCACCGGCAAGGGCGCAGTCTACCTGCTGGAGCGCCTGCCGGACCATAAGGTCGCCTCCTGGGCGAAGGTGGCGCGCACGTTCCAGAACATCCGCCTGTTCTCGGGCATGACGGTGCTGGAGAATCTTCTGGTGGCGCAGCACATGTCGCTCTCCGACACCGGGCTGCTGAGCCCGGCGGCGCTCGTCGGCCTGCCCTCCTGGCAGCGCAAGCAGAAGGCGGCGGTGGAGCGCGCCGTCTACTGGCTGGAGAAGACCCAGCTCATCCACCGCGCCGACGACCCGGCCGGCGACCTCGCCTATGGCGACCAGCGGCGGCTCGAGATCGCCCGCGCCATGTGCACCGGTCCGGTGCTGCTCTGCCTCGACGAGCCCGCCGCCGGCCTCAACCCGCGCGAATCGGCGGCGCTCAACGCGCTGCTGCTCTCGATCCGCTCCGAGCACGCCACCTCGGTGCTGCTGATCGAGCACGACATGAGCGTGGTGATGGAGATCTCCGACCACGTGGTGGTGCTGGAATATGGCGGCAAGATCGCCGACGGCACGCCCGACGAGGTGCGCCACGACCCGCGCGTCATCGCCTCCTATCTGGGCGTGGAGGACGAGGAGGAGGCGGTCGCGGAGGCCGAGGCCACCAAGGCGCTCAGCGCGGAGGCCAACCCATGAGCGAGACCGCCGCCGCGACCGCGGCCCCGGCCGCCGCGCCCAGCCGCCGGCCGCTGCTCAGCGTTCAGGGCGTCACCGCCTATTACGGCAACATCATCGCCCTCAAGGGCGTCGACGTGGAGGTGAACGAGGGCGAGATCGTCACCCTGATCGGCGCCAACGGCGCCGGCAAGTCCACGCTCATGATGACCATCTGCGGCGCGCCCCGGGCGCGCGACGGGCGCGTGGTCTATGACGGGCAGGACATCACCCGCCTGCCGACCCACGAGATCATGCGCATGCGCATCGCCCAGTCCCCGGAGGGGCGGCGCATCTTCCCCCGCATGAGCGTCTACGAGAACCTCCAGATGGGCGCGGCGCTCGACGGCGGCGCCCACTTCCAGGAGGATCTCGCCACCATGTTCGAGATGTTCCCGCGCCTGAAGGAACGGATCGGCCAGCGCGGCGGCACGCTGTCGGGCGGCGAGCAGCAGATGCTCTCCATCGCCCGCGCGCTCATGGGCCGCCCGCGCCTGCTGCTGCTGGACGAGCCCTCGCTCGGCCTCGCGCCGCTGGTGGCGCGGCAGATCTTCGACGTGATCCGGGCCCTCAACGCCGAGCGCGGCCTCACCGTGTTCCTGGTGGAGCAGAACGCCTTCCACGCGCTGAAGCTCGCCCATCGCGGCTATGTGATGGTGAACGGCCTCGTCACCATGTCCGGCACCGGCGCGGAGCTCTTGGCCCGGCCGGAGGTGCGCGCCGCCTATCTGGAAGGGGGGCGCTGATGGACAGCGTGCGCAATCCGGGCCGCGCCTCCTCGCCCATGCTGGTGGCGCCGATCGCCGCCCTGGCCGCGCTCGCCTGCGCGCTGGTGGTCTGGCCCAGCCTGCTGGTGGAGACCTCGGCGGCGGACTTCATCCTCGTCAGCCTGATCCTCGGCGGCGCCGCCGCCTGGCGCACCGGGCAGGCGGTGGCGCGGGGGTGGGGCTCGTTCTGGCACCTCGTCGCCTATGTGATCCTGCTCGCCGGCGCGGTGCGCTTCTGCCATTTCGCGCTGTTCGAGGACACGCTGTTCTCGCTCCAGCACTTCGTGATGGAGTTCGTGCTGCTGATGGCGGTGGCGACGCTCGGCTTCCGCTTCGTGCGCCGCCGGCAGATGACGGCCCAATACGGCTGGATGTTCGAGGCCGACGGACGGTTCGCCTGGCGCGCCCGCGCGGGGGATGCGTCGGCCGTCCCATCTGATTAGCTTAGGTGCCCGGCCATCGACAGCCCATGGATTTTGCGCACAATGCCCGCCGCGGCGCAGCGGGTGATCCGGCCGCGGGCGGGAGCCGGCGGGGCGGCGCTCCGGACCGGATCACCCGCTGCGCCGATGGTGGACGCGCCGGTGTCGCGCAGCGCGGCGCTGCTGTAAGCTCGAAGTGCTTTCGCGTGGCGCGTGCTGCTTGTTTCAGGACCCGGACCTTGCTCGCCGGAAACCGACAGAAGGGGAGTGGTTGAGATGAAGAAGCTCTTGGTGGCATCGCTGGCCCTCGGCGCCAGCCTTGCCTTTGGCGCCCAGGCCCAGGCGCAGGTGAAGATCGCCGTCGCCGGCCCCATCACCGGCGAGCTCGCCGCGGTGGGCGCGCAGCTGAAGAACGGCACCGAAGCCGCCATCGCCGACATCAACGCCGCCGGCGGCATCCTCGGCCAGAAGGTGGAATTCCTGGTGGGCGACGACGGCGGCAAGCCCGAGCAGGGCAAGGCGGCCGCCAACAAGCTCATCACCGACGGCGCCAAGTTCGTGGTCGGCCACTACAATTCCGGCGTCTCCATCCCCGCCTCGCTGGACTACGAGGAAGCCGGCGTGCTGCAGGTCAGCCCCGCCTCCACCAACCCGACCTTCACCGAGCGCAAGATGTGGAACACGTTCCGCACCTGCGGCCGCGATGACCAGCAGGGCGCGGTGGCGGCCGAGTACATCCTGAAGAACTTCAAGGGCAAGAAGGTCGCCATCGTCCACGACAAGACCACCTACGGCAAGCCGCTGGCGGACGAGACCCAGAAGGGCATCAACAAGGGCGGCATGAAGGAGGTGCTCTACGAGGGCATCAACCCGAAGGAGAAGGACTATTCGGCCCTGGTCTCCAAGATCAAGGCCTCCGGCGCCGACCTCGTCTATTTCGGCGGCCTCTATCCGGAAGCCGGCCTGATCGTGCGCCAGATGCGCGACCAGGGCATGAAGACCGTCCTCATGGGCGGCGACGGCATGATCGATAAGGAGTTCTGGGCCATCGCCGGCGACGGCGCCGCCGGCACGCTCACCACCTTCGGTCCCGACCCGCGCAAGAACCCGGCGGCGGCGAAGACGGTCGAGGCGTTCAAGGCCAAGGGCATCGATCCGGAAGGCTACGTGCTCTATTCCTACGCCGCGGTGCAGGTCATCAAGCAGGCGGCCGAGGCGGCCAAGTCCCTCGACCCGAAGAAGGTGGCCGAGAAGATCCATTCCGGCATGAAGTTCGAGACCGTGCTCGGCCCGCTCTCCTTCGACAAGAAGGGCGACATCACCAAGCTCGACTACGTGGTCTATGTCTGGAAGAACGGCACCTACGAGCAGCTTTGACCCGGGGCGCCCCGCGCCGGCGCGGGGCGGGCATCCGGCACGATGAGGGAAGGGCCCGCGGCATGCCGCGGGCCCTTCTCGTTTCCGGGGCAGCCGGGAGCCGCTCGCGGCGGTCCGCTCACGAAGCGGGGAGGGCGCCCGGAGCGTCCATAACGGGCACGCGGCTTGCTTCGCGAGGCTCTCGCCCGATGCCGCCGGCATCGGCTATATCGGTTGGGACAAGGTGCGCGCCACACAACCGGCAGCCTATTCGAGGGGAACCAGATGACGAAGCTCAAGCTCGCCTTGCTCGCCATCGGCGCGGGCCTGTTCGCCGGTGCGGCGCCGCCGGCGCTCGCCCAGGTGAAGCTCGGCGCCGTCGGCCCGCTCACCGGCGGCATCGCCGCCTTCGGCGCCCAGATGCGGGCCGGCGTCGAGGCGGCGGTGGCGGACATCAACGCGCGGGGCGGCATCCTCGGCGAGAGGATCGAGCTCATCGTCGCCGACGACGGCGGCAAGCCCGAGCAGGGCAAGGCGGCGGCCAACAAGCTCATCACCGACCAGGTGAAGTTCGTCGTCGGCCACATCAATTCGGGCATCTCCATCGCCGCCTCGCAGGACTACGAAGAGGCCGGCGTGCTGCAGATCTCGCCCGCCACCACCAATCCCGTCTTCACCGGGCGCAAGCTGTGGAACACCTTCCGCACCTGCGGCCGCGACGACCAGCAGGGCCCGGTGGCCGGCGCCTTCATCGCCGCCAGCTACAAGGACCGGAAGGTCGCCGTCGTCCACGACAAGACGGCCTACGGCAAGGGCCTCGCCGACGAGATGCTCAAGGCCATGAACAAGGGCGGCCTCAAGGAAGTGCTCCTTGAGGGCATCAATCCGGGAGAGAAGGACTATTCCGCGCTGGTCTCGAAGATGAAGGCGGCCGGCGCCGACCTGGTCTATTTCGGTGGCCTGCACGCGGAGGCGGGCCTCATCGTCCGGCAGATGCGCGACCAGGGCATGAAGACCGTCCTCATGGGCGGCGACGCCCTGACCGACAAGGAGTTCTGGAGCGTCGCCGGCCCCGGCGCCGAGGGCACGCTGATGACCTTCGGCCCCGACCCGCGCCAGAACCCCGCGGCGGCCGAGATCGTCGAGGCGTTCAAGGCCAAGGGCATCGATCCGGAAGGCTACGTTCTCTATTCCTACGCCGCCGTGCAGGTCATCCAGCAGGCGGCCGAGGCGACCAAGTCCCTCGATCCGAAGAAGGTGGCCGAGAAGATGCACTCCGGCATGGTGTTCGACACCGTGCTCGGTCCGCTCTCCTTCGACAAGAACGGCGACATCACCAAGCTCGACTACGTGGTCTATGTCTGGAAGGACGGCGGCTACGCCCCGCTGTAAGCGGGCGGCCCCGGAGCCCATGGCGCCTTCCTTTCACCCCGTCATGCCCCGGCTCGTCCGGGGCATCCACCGCGACGCGCGCCCGAAAGCCGGCCATGGACCCGGCCATCCCGTGGGTCCCCCGGACAAGCCGGGGGATGACGGCGGCAACGGGACCAGGCGCCGGCTCTGCCCTCTCAGGGCGCCTCAGCCGATGGTGGAGAGCGCCGGGAAGGTCTCGATCAGCCAGTAGCTCACATGGGCGATCCAGCCCGACATGAAGGCGATGCCGGTGAGCACGAGCAGCGCGCCCATGGCCTTCTCGATCGCCGGCAGGAAGCGCCGCACATGCACGAGGCTGGCGAGGAACGGGCGCACCGCCATGGCCGCCGCCAGGAACGGCACGCCGAGCCCCAGCGAATAGACCGCGAGCAGCAGCGCCCCCTTCGATACCGTCGCCTCCGAGCCCGCCACCGCCAGGATCGCGCCCAGCACCGGACCGAGGCAGGGCGTCCAGCCGAAGGCGAAGGCGAGCCCCATGACGAACGCGCCCCATATGCCGCTCGGGGCGCGCACGTCCGCCCGCGCCGTGCGGTGCAGGAGGTGGATGCGGAACACGCCGAGGAAGTTGAGCCCCATGACGATGATGGCGATGCCGGCGATGACGGAGAGCGTGTCGAGATGGACCCGCAGCAGGTCGCCCACCGCCGAGGCGCCGGCGCCGAGCGCCACGAACACCGCCGTGAAGCCCAGCACGAACAGGATCGAGCCCACGAAGGCGCGCCGGCCCACCTCCTTCACCGGCTCGGTGCCGGCGAGGTCGTCCAGGGTCGAGCCGCCGAGATAGGCCAGATAGGGCGGCACCAGCGGCAGCACGCAGGGCGAGACGAAGCTCACGAAGCCGGCGATGAAGGCGGCGGGAAGGGTGACGTCGGCCATGGGGTCCTTCGGGTGCGGCCCGGTCGCGGGCGCGCTCCCTTTTGCGCACGCGGGCGGGCCCCCGCAAGGCGCGCGTTGCCGCGCTCTCCGCCTTGTGAGGGTGGGGCCGCGGCGCGCCTCAGGCCGAGAGCCGCGCCTCCAGGGCCGCAAACAGCGGGTTCTCGGTGGAGAACACGTAGTCGATGGCGCCCACCGTCACCATGCTCGCGCCCTTCTCCCGCAGGAAGGTGGCGAGGCCGTGCAGGGTGTCCGGCGGGCAGTGCAGGGTGAGCATGCCGGAGGAGGTCGGCCCGCCGAACGGGGCGACGCAGCGGAAGCGCGTCACCGCCTCGTCCACCAGCGAGGTATCGCAGCTGGCGAAGCGGGTGCGCACCTCGCGCATGGTGCGGGCGCGCTTCTCGGCCGCCATGCGGTCGAACATCACCCGCGCGGCACTGCGCGCCGCCGGCGTCCAGGGCGCCGAGAGCGAGGCCACGAGGTTGGCCTCGGACTTCAGGATCACGCCGTCGTCCACCACCTTGAGCGCGTTGGCGGCGAGCGTCGCCCCGGTGGTGGTGATGTCGACGATCAGCTCGGCGGTGCCGGCGGCGGGCGTGCCCTCGGTGGCCCCCGCGCTCTCGACGATGCGGTAGTCGACGATGCCGTGCCGGGCGAAGAAGCCGCGGGTGAGGTTGACGTACTTCGTCGCCACCCGGATGCGCCGGCCGGTGCGGCCGTGGAAATGGCCGGCCACGTCGTCGAGGTCGTCCATGGTGCGCACGTCGATCCAGGCCTGCGGCACCGCCACCACCACGTTGGCATGACCGAAGCCGAGGCCTTCCAGCAGCGTCACGCGGGCGTCGGCGTCGAGGATGTTCTCGCGCACCAGGTCCTCGCCGGTGACGCCCAGATGGGCGGCGCCGGAGGCGAGCGCGGCGGCGATCTCCGAGGCGGACAGATACGCCACCTCCACGTCGTCCACCCCGGCGAGGGCGCCGCGATAGTCGCGCGCGCCGCGCGCCTGGGTCAAAGGCATGCCGGCGCGGGCGAAGAAGCCGTGGACGTTCTCCTGCAGCCGGCCCTTGGAGGGCACCGCGAGGATCAGCTTGCCGCTCATCGCGCATCTCCCGCCGCCGCAAGGCGTTCCACCCAGGCCGCGAGGCCCACCGCCGGCACGCACGCATCCGCGCCGAGGCGCGAGAGCAGGCGGTCGTAGCGCCCGCCCGCCACCAGCGGCCCGGCGCCGCGCCCGGCCGGATCGTGCAGCTCGAACACCATGCCGCTGTAATAGTCGAGCGGCCGTCCGAAGGCGGTGGAGAAGCGCACCGCCGGAAGGCTCACGCCGTGCGCCGTGAGGAAGCCGGCGCGGGCGTCGAACAGGTCGAGCGCGCGGCCGAGATCGAGCCCGGCGTCGCGCGCCAGCGCGCGCATGGCGGCGGAGGCGATATCGGGGTCGCCCGAAATGGTGAGGTAGCGCTTCAGCACCGCGCCCGCCTCGGCGGAGAGGCCGGCGCCGCTCTCCAGCGCCGCCTGCTCCAGGAAGCGGGCGGCGATCTCGGACACCGAGCGCCCGCCCACCGTGGTGATGCCGGCGATGGACAGGAGGTCGGTGATGAGCGCGCGCGCCGCCTCGGGGTCGGCCCCCGTCAGCGCCGCCAGCACGCCGGAATGGGTGCTCGCCGCCTCGGGAGCCGGGGCGCCGACGCGCGAGAGGTCGGCATCGAGCCGGCTCTGGCCGAAGTCCTTGAGCAGGCGCCGCCGCATGGCGGGCGCGAGCGGCAGCGCCTCCAGCAGCGCCGCGAACAGGCCCACGTCGCCGAGCCGGATCTGCGGCTCGGGCAGGCCGTAGAGGGCGCAGGCGTCGAGGCCGAGGGCGAGAATGTCGGCGTCGGCGGCCGCGATGTCGGCGCGGCCGAAGGATTCCACCCCCGCCTGCCGGAACTCGCCCGAGCCCTCGCCACGGAAGCGGAACACCGGGCCGAGATAGCTCACCGCCGCCGGCAGCGGGCTCCTCGCCGCCAGCACCGCGCGGGCGACGGGAATGGTGAGGTCGGGCCGCAGGCACAGTTCGCGCCCTTCCGCGTCCACCGTCAGGTACATGCGGCGGCGGATGCTTTCGCCCGACAGGTCCAGGAACACGTCCGCCGGCTGGAGGATGGGCGGCTCCAGATGGGCGAATCCGGCCGCCTCGAAGCGGGCGAGCAGGGCTTCCTCCAGCGCGCGGGGCTCGCGCGCGGCGATGGGTGGCGCCTCTTTGGGCATGAGCGTGTCTTCCATGGTCGCGCGGCTTCTAGCAAAGGCGCGGCCCTCAAGCCACCCCGCCCGGTCTTAAGGCGGGCGGGCTCCTCGGCTATGGTGTCGGCAAGGGAATCACCCGCGAGGGGGATCGAGGCGGAAGGATCGAGGCTGACATGGCCGAGACGACCAAGAACGCGCAAGGCGCGCCGGACGTGGCGGCGCTGAGCTTCGAGGCGGCGCTGGCCGAGCTCGAATCCATCGTTTCGGCGCTGGAGAAGGGCGATGTGCCGCTGGAGCAGTCCATCGCCATCTATGAGCGCGGCGAGGCGCTGAAGAAGCGCTGCGAGGCGCTGCTCGCCCAGGCCGAGGCGCGCGTGGCCACCATTACCCGCGACGCCGACGGCAAGCCGGCGGGGACCGCGCCGCTCGACCCGGAAGGGTAGCGTCCCGGAACGGGACACCGGGTTCCACGGCCGCGGCACGCAGCGTGAACCGAGCGTGACCGAATCGGCGGTGCCACGGGCTTCACGCTTCGTTCCCGCGCTCGCCGGCTCACCCCCGGGCCTTGCCGGGACAGGCGTAGGCCGCCGTTCTCAGGGCTCTCAATAGACGCCGGGAATGATCCGCTTGGTGCGCGCCATGTAGGCGTCGTACTGGGCGCCGAACGCCTCGCGCATCATCTGCTCCTCCCGGCCGACGCGGAAGAAGAACAGGATGCCGAAGCCCACCAGTCCCGAAAGCCCCGCCACCAGGTTCGGCAGCAGCAGCGCCTGCGCCAGCGCCCACAGGAAGAAGGCGGAATACATGGGATGGCGCACCGTCCGGTAGACCCCCGTGGTGATCAGCTCGTGGCTGTCCTTGATCTCCAGCGTCACCGACCAGTAGCGCCCGAGCTGGGCGTGGGTGCGCCGGAACAGCCAGAGCGCGGCGAGGAACACCAGGACACCCGCCGCCACCTGCATCACCGACGGGGCGTAGGACAAGGCGCGAGGAAAGCCGGTCGCCGCATAGACCGCCGGGATGATGCCGAGGCCGAGGGTGGAGATGGACAGCAGCGCCATCTCCCGCGCGGTGCGGTGGCGCGCGTCCGCCACCTTCATGCGCCGCGCCTTGCGCTCGAACGGCAGGCGCATGACGAACCAGGCGGCGACCCCCAGGGCCCAGGCGAGCTTTGAGAAGGCGAGAAGGCTCATCGGTTCCTCGGGTCAGGGGGCGCGCCACGGCCCGGGATCGGCGGGGGAGTAGGGCCGCATCAGGAGGCCGCGCGCGTCGAGATAGGTCCTGAGGCCGTTGGCGCTCGCCGCCAGGAGGTCGAAGCGCAGCGGGCTCGCGAGCACGGCGAAGAAGTCGTAGCCGGCGCGCTTGTCGTTGGCGAGCAGGTACTGGCAGTGCAGGCGCATCATGTCGAGCCGGAAGCGGGCGAAGGTCGCCTCCGTCAGCATGTCGCGGATGGGATGGGCGCGGATCAGCGGGCGCTCGGAGAAGTCGCCGGTCACGGTGCGCAGGGGGGCGAACCGCGCCTCTTCCAGCGTCACCGGGTTGATGCGGTAGAAGCTCACCACGTCGTCGCGCGCCTGGATCTCCAGCCAGCCGATGGCGCCGGCGTCGGCGACCGCGCGGGCCGCCGCGCGCAGTCGCCCGCCGGCCGGGTGGAGCGCGAACTTGGCGGTGGTGGAGCCCACCGTCAGCAGCCGCACCGGCACCCTTTGGCCCAGCGCCGGGTTCAGCTCCAAAGCGTGCGCCAGCGCGCTCACCGCCAGCATGGCCCCGAGGCTGTGGCCCACGACGACGATCTCGTCGACCTCGCCGCCCGCCGCCACCTCGGCGATGCGGGCGCCGAAGGCCTCGACCCGCGCATCGATGGCGGGATGGCGTCCGCGCACGAAGTCCACCGAGAATTCCGCGAGGTCCAGGGACTGCTTGAGGCGGAGCTTCCGCCCCGGCCAGCGCATGAGGAAGGCGCCCGTTCCGGCCGCCACCGCGAGGCCGAGGAGCGCCGCCAGCGGCGCGCCGAGCGCGGGCGCGGCGGCGCCATAGGAGAGGAGGCCGAGGCCGATCCCCACGCCCCAGAACAGGAGCGTGAGCACATAGGTGAAGAGGAAGAAGAAGCCGTAGCGCGGGCTGCTCCTGAAATAGCGCGCCAGGGTCCCGCTCGCGATCATGTCGGCGAGCGCGCGCAGCGTGCCGCCCATGTGGGAGAGGGGGCCGCGGGCCATGTCGGACTGGACCAGGTCGTTCCAGGCGAGGAGCTCGAAGGTGGAGACGGTGCGCCAATTGCCGCCGGCGGCGGCGATCGACCAGGCGGCGCCGGTGGGGGTCGGGCGCGGGCCGTCCTCCAGGCAGGAGGCTTCGGCGAGGCTCCAGGTCTCGCGAAACCGCTTGAGCTCGCGCTCGAAGACGCGGCGGTGGCCGTCCACCGGCATCGGGTCGTAGCCCGGCACCAGGAACAGGTGCCGGCGCTCGGTCCGCCATCTCGCGCCATCCCACATGGGGCGGCCTTCTAGCGAAGTTCGCGCCGGGTGGCTATGGGGCGCGGCCTTGCAATCGGGCCGGGCCGGGGGCAGGAGAGGGCCGATCCTAGTGGCGAAAGGCGTTCGCGAGGTGTCTGCGTCGAAGTCCGGCTGCCCCGATGCCGCGCCCGCGGAGGGCGAGGTGACGGTGGTGTTCGTCACCTACAACAGCGGCGAGGTGATCGGCCGCGCCGTGGCCTCGGTCCCGCCCGCCTGCGACGTGATCGTCGTCGACAATGCGAGCCCGCAGGGCACCGCCTGGCATGCGGCGCTGGCGCGTCCTGCGCAACTGGTGCCGATGGCGCGCAACGTGGGCTTCGGCGCCGGCTGCAATGCCGGCGCGCGGCAGGCGCGGACGCGCTACGTGCTGTTCCTCAACCCGGATGCGGCGCTGGAGGAGGGCGCCGTGGCCGCGCTCCTCGCCGCCGCCGCCCGCTACGGCGCGCCGGCGGTCCTGATGCCGGCCATCGTCGGCGAGGACGGGAGGCTCATGCGCAAGGAGGGCACCATCTTCGAGCCGGTGCGCCGGAGCGCGCGGCTGCGCCCGGAGGAGGTGGCGGGGGACTACTGCACCCGCTTCATCCACGGCGCCGCCTTCATGATGGAGCGCGCGGCCTTCCTCGCGCTGGGGGGATTCGACGAAGGCATCTTCCTCTATCACGAGGACGACGACCTCTCCTTGCGCGCGCTTGCCGCCGGGGTCCCCATCATCGTCGTCACCGGCGCGCGGGCGGTGCATGCGGGCGGGCGCTCCTCGACGCCGGGCTTCCGCCAGACCTTCACCACCAACCGCTTCAAGCAGCAGTCGGACAGCTATCTGAGGGCGAAGCACGGCCAGCCGGAGGCGCGGGGGCTCCAGGCGCTGAAGCTGGCCGGAGGATGCCTTCTGGCGATCCTGCTGCTTGATGTCCATCGCCTGGCGATCCGCGCCGGCAAGCTGCGCGGGCTCTGGGATCGGCGACGGGATTCCGGGCCGGTATCTCAGTAGCTTGTAGCCGTGCTGCCATGAGCAACGCTCCGTTACGCAGATTGCCGGCTGATCGACGTGTGGCTATGGTCCCGCTCGTCGGTTCGCGCTGGTTGCGCGAGACGGGGCCGCAGGACACGCAGTGGTGCAGACCTTTTTCCACTGGTTCGAGCATTCGCATGTGGCTCGAACCAAGCCGTGGCTCATCGTCGGCAAGGGGCCAAGCTATGCCGACATCGAGCGCCACGGGCCGGAAAACTATAACCTTTTCACGCTGAATCACGTGGTGCGCGACCGGCCGGTGGCGGTGGCGCACGCGATCGATCTCGACGTGGTGAAGGACTGCGCCGCGGCGATCGACGCCAATGCCGGCGTGCTGGTGATGCCGTGGGTGCCGCACCAGAATTTCACCGCCGGCAGCCAGACGCTCGGGCAGGTGATCCCCGAGCTGCCGATCCTCGCCAAGCTCGAACGGGAAGGGCGGCTGCTGACCTACGATTCGGCGACCGCGCCCGAGGCCATGCGCCGCGGCGACGCGCCGCTCGTGCCGGTCACCTATTTCAGCGCCGAGGCGGCGCTGGGGCTGCTGGCGCTGGCGGGCGAGAAGGACATCCACACCATCGGCATCGACGGCGGCCGCGCCTATGCCGCCGACTTCAAGGATCTCGACACGCTGACGCGGCTCTCCAACGGCCAGCCGAGCTTCGATGTCCAGTTCGCCAAGTGCGCGCTCATCCTCTACCGGACCGGGGCGAGGCTGCACCCGCTCGGCATCCCGACGCCGGTCCGGGTGTTCGTCGGCTCGGAGCCCGGGCAGGACCTGGCGCTCGCGGTGACCATCGACAGCCTGAGGCGCACCGCCTCGATCGCCCTGGAGGTGGTGCCGCTCGCCGACGCGGGCATTGCGATCCCGCAGCCCGGCGATCCGGCCCTCAAGGGGAGCGCCTTCCTCCAGCGCTACCTGATCCCCGAGCTGTGCGGCCATGCGGGGCGCGCCATCTATCTCGAGGCGGGGATGGTGGCGATCCAAGACGTCCGCAAGCTCTGGTCCATGCCGGACGACGATTTCGAGCTGCGCGCCGCTGCGGCCCGACCCGGGAGCGGCCGGCTGCCGCAGAATTCCCTCCTGATGCTGAATGCCGAGCGCCTGCGCTGGGACATCGCCGACCTCGTCGCGCGGCTTGATGCGGGCAGCCTCCCCCTCTCCGCCGTGCGGGACGAGGTGCGTGTGGGCAACGCTCCGCCGGAGCCTGTCATCCCCCATGTGTGGAACGACGTCGATCATTTCGAGCCGACGGTCTCGGCCATCGTCACCTATGCGGATCGGCCGCTCCAGCCCTGGGTCTCGCACGCCAACCCGTTCGACGAGCCCTGGTTCCGGGCGCTGTTCGCGGCGGTCGACAGCGGTGCGATCCCGCCCGACCTCGTCGCGCAGTCGATCGCGCGCGGCCATGCGCGCCCAAGCCTCGGCATCCAGCTTGCCCACCGGCTGGCCTCGGGCCGGCGGCTGAGGGCGGCGGAGCTGCACGCCGATTCGCGCTTCATCGCGCCATGGCAGTATGCGGCGGGGACGCCGCAGCCCGGCGCGCACCTGCCCTCGGGCCTGCTCTGGCAGCTGCGCCGCCAGTATTCCAAGCTGCGCCCGCGCAGCCGCAGGCGCTGAGCGGGCTTTCCCAAGCGCCCATCCCTGGGCGCATCCAGGGCGCATCCTGCCGGGTGCCGGAGGATGGAGACGGCCGGAAATCCTTGCGCAGACCCACGCCGGAGTGGTTAACAACGGCGCATTGCACCCCGTTCTGTCCTATGTAAGCCTCGTTGACCGCCGGCTTGGACCGGCCCGGAGCGTTCCGTGAGCTTGAAGACACCGTTGCTGGATACCATCAAGGATGCCGCGGACGTGCGGCGCCTGCCGCAGGACAAGCTCGCCCAGCTCGCCGCCGAACTGCGCGCCGAGACCATCGACGCGGTTTCCGTGACCGGCGGACATCTGGGGGCGGGCCTCGGCGTGGTGGAGCTGACGGTGGCCCTGCACCATGTCTTCAACACCCCCCACGACCGCCTGATCTGGGACGTGGGCCACCAGTGCTATCCCCACAAGATCCTCACCGGCCGGCGCGACCGCATCCGCACCCTGCGCATGGGCGGCGGGCTCTCGGGCTTCACCAAGCGCTCGGAGAGCGTCTACGACCCCTTCGGCGCCGCCCATTCCTCCACCTCCATCTCGGCGGGGCTCGGCATGGCGGTGGCGCGCGACCTCGCCGGCGAGGAGCGCAACATCGTCGCGGTCATCGGCGACGGCGCCATGTCGGCGGGCATGGCCTATGAGGCCATGAACAATGCCGGCGCCATGGACAGCCGCCTGATCGTCATCCTCAACGACAACGACATGTCCATCGCCCCGCCCACGGGCGCCATGTCGGCCTACCTCGCGCGGCTCATCTCCGGGCAGACCTACCGCTCCCTGCGCGAGATCGGCAAGCAGATCGCCGGCCACCTGCCGAAGTTCGTGGAGCGCGGCGCCCAGCGGGCGGAGGAGTTCGCGCGCGGCTTCTGGACCGGCGGCACGCTGTTCGAGGAGCTGGGCTTCTATTATGTGGGGCCCATCGACGGCCACAATCTCGACCACCTGCTGCCGGTGCTGAAGAACGTGCGCGACGCCAAGACCGGGCCGATCCTGGTCCATGTGGTGACGCAGAAGGGCAAGGGCTACGCCCCCGCCGAGGCGAGCGCCGACAAGTATCACGGCGTGGTCAAGTTCGACGTGGTGACGGGCGCGCAGGTGAAGGCCAAGTCCAACGCGCCGTCCTATACCCGCGTGTTCGCGGAAAGCCTGATCGCCGAGGCGCGGCGCGACCCCAAGGTGGTGGCGATCACCGCCGCCATGCCCTCCGGCACCGGGCTCGATCTGTTCGGCCAGGTCCATCCCGACCGCACCTTCGACGTGGGCATCGCCGAGCAGCACGCGGTGACGTTCGCGGCCGGCCTCGCGGCGGAAGGCTTCAAGCCGTTCTGCGCGCTCTATTCCACCTTCCTGCAGCGCGGCTACGACCAGGTGGTGCACGACGTGGCGCTCCAGGGCCTGCCGGTGCGCTTCGTCATCGACCGCGCCGGGCTCGTGGGCGCGGACGGGGCGACCCATGCGGGCGCCTTCGACATCGCCTTCCTCGCCTGCCTGCCGGGCATGGTGGTGATGGCGCCGGCCGACGAGGCCGAGCTGACCCACATGATGGCCACCATGGCGGCGTTCAACGACGCGCCCTCCGCGGTGCGCTTCCCGCGCGGCGAGGGGGTGGGCGTGGAGCGGCCGGACCGGGGCGAGGTGCTGCCCATCGGCAAGGGGCGGCTGGTGCACGGCTCCGGCGAAGGCGACGTGGCGCTGCTCTCGCTCGGCACCCGGCTCGGGCCGTGCCTGGAGGCGGCCGAGCGGCTGGAGGCGCAGGGCCTGAAGGTGAGCGTCGCCGACGCGCGCTTCGCCAAGCCCCTCGACCGCGACCTGATCCTCGGCCTCGCCGCCGGCCATGCGGCGCTGGTGAGCGTGGAGGAGGGCTCGGTGGGCGGCTTCGGCAGCCACGTGCTCCAGCTCCTGACCGAGGAGGGGGCGCTGGACGCCGCTGCGCTGAAGGTGCGCGCCATGGTGCTGCCGGACATCTATATCGACCAGGACACCCAGGCCCGCCAGCTGGCCGAGGCCGGCCTCGACGCCGCCGCCATCGTCGCCAAGGTGGAGGCGCTGGGCCTCAAGGCCAAGGCCGGCCGCAGCCTGCCGAAGGCGGGGTAGGGGCGGGCACGGGCCGCCAGCCCCCCACGTCGCCGCCGTCATGCTCCGGCTCGACCGGAGCATCCAGGCGCAGCCTTCCATATCCCGGCCATGGGCAAATGACGCGATGGGCCCCCCGATGGAGCCGGAAGGCGGCGGCGAGAGCGCGGCCGCGGCGCGGGACATGCCCCACCCGTCATGCTCCGGCTCGACCGGAGCATCCAGGCCCGGCGGCTAGGCACCCGGCAGCGTCGAGGCACGCCACCGTCGAGGCACGCCGTCCATGGGCCCTCCGGTCAAGCCAGAGGGCGACGGCGGGAGAGGCGGCAGCCGATGGCCTTGCCCGCGGCGCCGCCGCCCGCGCCGGCCCTCACGCCGCGCAGGACAGGAACCCGGCCTCCAGCGCCTTGGCGTCGAGCTTGCGGCCGATGAAGACGATGCGGCTCACCTTCTTCTCGTCGTCCTTCCAGGGGCGCTGGTGGTCGCCGTCGAGGATCATGTGCACGCCCTGGAACACGAAGCGGTCGGGGTCGTCCTTGAAGGCGAGGATGCCCTTGGAGCGCAGGATGCTCGGCCCCTCCTTGGCGACCAGGTCCTGCACCCAGGGGAAGAACTTGTCCGGGTCCAGCGGCTTGTCGGTGGAGAAGGCGACCGACTGCATCTCGGCGTCGTGCACCGCCTTCAGGCCGTGATGGTGGTGGCCGTGGCCATGGTCATGGTCATGGTGCTCGTGCCCGCAGCCGCAGTCGGGGCCGTGCTCATGATCGTGGTGGTGGTGCCCTTCCCCCTCCTCGAGGAAGGCGGGCTCCAGCTCCAGGATGCGGTCGAGGTCGAACGCGCCCTGGTTCAGCACCTTGCCGATGTCGATGGCCGACTTCTGGGTGCGGTAGAGCTTGGCGTAGGGGTTGATGCCGCGGATGCGCGCCTCCACCTCGGCGAGCTCGTCGGCGTTCACGAGGTCGGTCTTGTTGATGAGGATCACGTCCGCGAACGCCACCTGGTTCTTGGCCTCGGGGGCGTCCTTCAGGCGGTCGGAGAGCCACTTGGCGTCGGCGACCGTGACCACCGCGTCGAGCTTGGTCTTGGCCTGCACCTCCTCGTCCACGAAGAAGGTCTGCGCCACCGGCGCGGGGTCGGCAAGGCCCGTGGTCTCGACGATGATGCCGTCGAACTGGCCCTTGCGGCGCAGCAGACCGTCGATGATGCGGATGAGGTCGCCGCGCACGGTGCAGCAGATGCAGCCGTTGTTCATCTCGAACACTTCCTCGTCGGCGCCCACCACGAGGTCGTTGTCGATGCCGATCTCGCCGAACTCGTTGACGATGACGGCGAACTTCTTGCCGTGCGGCTCGGAGAGGATGCGGTTGAGCAGCGTCGTCTTGCCCGCCCCCAGATAGCCGGTGAGGACGGTGACGGGAATTTTCTCGGACGGGGTCTCGGCCATGTCTTGCACCTGTCTCATACCTCTTGCCGGCGCCACGAGCGGGCGCCCGCGGATGCCGAAAGGCGGCAGGCGCGATCGCCCGCCGCCGGATTTCTCGCCTGCGGCGCGCCGCTCAGCTCGACAGGGCCGAGCTCAGGGTGCGCACGTTAGACTGTATCATCAGGATGTAGGTGCTCGCCGGGCCTTTGTCATCGGAGAGCGCGTCGGTATAGAGCTCGCCGCCGATCTTGGCGCCGGTCTCCTTGGCGATGCGCTCGATCAGGCGCGGGTTGGTGACGTTCTCCAGGAACACGGCCGGGATCTTCTGCGCCTTGATCTGGCGGATGATGCGCGCCACGTCCTTGGCCGAGGCCTCGCTCTCGGTGGAGACACCCTCGGGCGAGATCAGCTCCACGCCGTAGGCGGCGCCGAAATAGCCGAACGCGTCGTGCGAGGTGATGATGCGGCGCTGCTCGGCCGGGATCTTGGCGAGCGCCGCCTTCACCTCGGCGTCGAGGGCGTCGAGCTTGGCGGTGTAGGCGGCGGCGTTGGCCGCATAGGCGTCCCTGCCGGCCGGGTCGGCGGCGACCAGCGCGTCGCGGATGTTGGCCACATAGACCTTGGCGTTGGCGATGGACTGCCAGGCGTGCGGATCGGTGCCGCCATGGTCGTGGCCGTGCGCCTCGCTCTTGCCGTCCTTCTTGCCGCCCGTCTTGCCGTGGTCGTCGTCGTCGTCCGCCATCTCGCGCGGGGCGATGCCGGTGGTGGCGACGACGATGGTCGCCTTGGTGCCGGAGGCCTTGGCGAGGCGCTCCATCCAGCCCTCGAAGCCGAGGCCGTTGACGAACACCACCTTGGCGGCGGCGAGCTTCTTCGCGTCGGCCGGGGTCGGCTGGTAGACGTGGGCGTCGCCGTTGGGGCCGACGATGGTGGCGACCGAGACGCGGTCGCCCCCCACCTCTCTCACGAAATCGCCCAGGATCGAGAACGAGGCGACGACGGGCATCTTCGCCTCCTGCGCGCCGGCGGGACCGGCGAGGAGGGGCATCGCCGCGAGCGCGGCGAGGACCAGACGGCGGCAGACCATGGTGGCTTCCTTTCAGGCTTCGAGATGGCGGCGCGGAACGAGGCGCGTGATCAGCCCGCCCACCGGGCCGAACAGCACCGCGAGGGCATAGGCGCACCCGGCGACCAGGATGATGGCGGGCCCCGACGGCGCGCCGAGGTGATAGGAGACCAGCAGCCCGGCAACGCCCGAGACCAGGGCGACGACGGTCGCGGTCGCCACCAGCGAAGTCAGGTCGCGGGCGAAGAAGCGGGCGGTGGCGGCGGGCAGCATCATCAGCCCCACCGCCAGCAGCGTGCCGAGGGCATGGAAGCCGCCGACGAGGTTCAGCACCACCAGCGACAGGAAGGCGATGTGGCTCGCCCCGCCGGCCCGGCTCACCGAGGTGAGGAAGGTGGGATCGACGCAGTCCAGCACCAGCGGGCGCCAGATGAGCGCCAGCGTCACCAGCGTCACGGTGGAGATGCCGGCGATCAGCAGCAGCGTCGCGTCGTCGATGCCGAGCACGGTGCCGAACAGCACGTGCAGCAGGTCGAGGTTCGAGCCCTTCAGCGACACGATCATCACGCCCAGCGCCAGGGAGATGAGGTAGAAGGCGGCGAGCGATGCGTCCTCCTTCATCTGCGTGGCGCGCGCCACCACGCCCGCGCCCACCGCCACCACCAGGCCGGCTATGAGCCCGCCGATGGTCATGGCGAACAGGTTGAGCCCGCTCATCAGGAAGCCGATGGCGGCGCCGGGCAGGATGGCGTGCGCCATGGCGTCCCCGGTCAGCGACATGCGGCGCAGCATCAGGAACGCGCCCACCGGACCGGCGCCGAGCGACAGCGCCAGCACGCCGACGAGGGCGCGGCGCATGAACTCGAACTCGGCGAACGGCGCCACCAGCGCCTCATAGGGGGTCATGACGAATGGCCTTGCGTTCTTGCGGCTTGGTCTTGCGGCTCGGTCTTGCGGCTCAGGCCGCGCGGGTGCAGGAGGCGGCGTCCTGGTGCCACGCCTCGCCCATGCGGCGCGCCTTGAGCAGGTTCTCGGGCGAGAGGGCATCCGGAGTGGGCCCCCAGGCGACCGGGCCGCGGGCGAGCAGCAGGGTCTGGGGGAAGGTCTGGCGCACCATCTCGAAATCGTGCAGCACCGCCATCACCGTGCGGCCCTCCCGGTGCCAGCGGCCGACCAGGGCGATGAGGTCGGCGACGGTGGCCGCGTCGAGGGCGGTGAAGGGCTCGTCGAGCAGGATCAGCCGGGCGTCCTGGAGCAGCAGGCGCGCGAACAGGGTGCGCTGCATCTGGCCGCCGGACAGGGTGCCGATGGGGCGCGCCTCGAAGCCCTGGAGGCCCACGGCGGCGAGCGCCGCCTCGATGCGCGCGCGGTCCCTGGCGCCGATGCCGCCGAACAGGCCGCAGCGGCGCCACAGGCCCATGGCCACCAGGTCGAACACGCTGATGGGGAAGGAACGGTCGATCTCCGCCCCCTGGGGCAGATAGGCGATGTCGCGGGGGGAGAGGCCCGTCAGGTCGATGCGGCCGCCGAGCGGGCGCAGGGCGCCGGTGATGCCCTTGAGCAGGGTCGACTTGCCGGCGCCGTTGGGCCCGCACACGGCGAGCAGGGCGCCTTCCTCCACCGTCCCGGAGAGATGGTGCACCGCGGGGTGGCGCTCATAGCCGAGGGTCAGGTCGGAAAAGGCGATGCGCGCTCCGGCGCGCGCGGGGCTGCGCGCGCTCATGGGGCGCCCACCACGAGGAAGACGGCGAGCCACAGCGGCGCCAGCAAGGCGGCGGCGATGGCGAGCCGGCCCGCCAGCGACAGGCGCAGGAGCGAGGGGCGGATGGCGACGGCGGCGCCGCGGGGATGCCGGTCGTGAACATGGGCATGGTCATGGGCGTGATCGTGCGGATGGCCATGCGCGCCGGCGGCCGGGGAGCCGTGTTGGTCATGAGGACCCCGCGCGGCCGGGGCGTCGGCTATCGCGGCCGCCTTCTGCGGGATCGTATTCCCCAAGGTCGCCTCGGGTGCGCGCTCCGGTTCATGGACGACGGACGGGCGCGGGAGGGGCGAGGCGGCAAGGGGCATGGCACGATCAACTGAGGACGCTGCCATTCTGATATAGTGTATCATCATTGCTGTCCAGCCCCTTTGAGCGGGTGGTGGGTCAGTTTGAAATCGCGTCGTTGGGCCGGGAACATCGCGAACCCTCTCCCGCTTGCGGGGGAGGGCAGGGAGGGGGAAATCCTTCCCGGAAGGCCGGACGCCGGTGATATGGCCCGTAGCTTGCCCCCTCCCCGGTCCTCCCCCGCAAGCGAGAGAGGGAGCAACGCCAGCTCTCAATTTCAAACGGACACACCACCCACCGCCGACAGGCCTCGCCCTGCGGGCGTTGGTATACTAGTGTGCAATCCTCCCCTTCTCGCCCGCCGGAGACCGCTCCATGAGCCTGCCCAACCCGCTTCCTCTCCTCGCCAAGGCGCCGGTGGTTCCCGTGGTGGTGATCGAGAGCCTCGCCGATGCCGTGCCGCTGGCGCGGGCGCTCGTGGCGGGCGGGCTGCCGCTGATCGAGATCACGCTGCGCACGCCGGTGGCCCTGGAGGCGGTGCGCGCGGTGGCGGCGGAGGTGGAGGGGGCCGTCGCCGGCGCCGGCACGGTGATCGACCGCGCCCAGATCGAGGCGTCCCTGGAGGCGGGAGCGCGATTCCTCGTCAGCCCGGGCACGACGCCGTCCCTGGCCGACGCCTTCACGCAGCTCGACGTGCCGGTGATGGCCGGCTGCGCCACCGCGAGCGAGGCCATGCGGCTCGCCGAGATGGGCTTCGAGGTGCTGAAGTTCTTCCCGGCCGAGGCCTCCGGCGGTGCCGCGTTCCTGAAGTCCATCGCCGGCCCGCTGCCGCATCTGCGCTTCTGCCCCACCGGCGGGATCGGCCCGGCGAATGTCGCGGACTATCTCGCCTTGCCCAACGTCCTGGCGGTGGGCGGCTCATGGGTGGTCCCCCAGGACGCCATCCGCGCCGGCAATTTCGAGAAGGTGCGCGCGCTCGCCGCCGCCGCCGCCGCGCTGCCGCGCGCCGCCCGGCTCGGCTGAGGGGAGCCCCGCAGACCGGAAGCCGCCCCCCAATCTCGCCCCCGCGTCATGCTCCGGCTTGACCGGAGCATCCATTCCCGGCGTCGGGAAGGCCGGCATGTCCCGTGGGGCCTCCGGTCAGGCCGGAGGGCGAGGGCGGGAAAAAGAGCCGCCGGCCTTGAGGCGGTAGAGCACCTGCCGGCGCAGCGGGTGGCCTGTCGGCGTCGACGGCAGGTCGAAGTCGCCGTCCCGGTCGCGGGTCATGCCGAGCCGCTCCATCAGCGCCCGCGAGCGGGCATTGGCCGGCACGGTGATGGCGACGATCTCGGCGAGCGAGAGCCGCCCGAAGCCGAAGGCGAGCGCCGCGCGCGCCGCCTCGGTGGCGTAGCCCCGGCCCCAGAAGGCCGGGTCGAAGCGCCAGCCGATCTCCACCGCCGGGGTGAAATGCTCGGCGTAGGGCACATGGACGAGGCCGCAATAGCCGGCGAAGTCGGTCACGCCCGGCGCCTCCGCCACCCACAGGCCGAAGCCGTGGCGGGCGAAGTGGTCCTCCGCGCGATCGGCCACCCGGTCGCTCGCCACGCGGTCGGGAACAGGCATTAGGAATTCCATGGTGCGCGGATCGGACTGCATGCGCCACAGGCCGTTGCGGTCCGCCGCCCGCCAGGGACGCAGCACGAGCCTTGCCGTCGCGAGCGTCGGCGCGTCCATCAGGCGCCCGGAATGCGCGCGCGCAGCCGCTCGGCGGCGGCGAAGGCGGAGACGGGGCGGCCCTCGATCTCGCCGACGCTGCGGATGCCCAGCGCCGAGGTGAGGAACAGCTCGTCCGCGCGCTGAAGATCGAACGCGGCGAGCGGGCGCTCCTGCGCGCCCTCGGCCATCACCGCCGCGCGCATCACGCCGGGCAGGACGCCGTCGGCCAGGGGCGGCGTCACCAGCGCGCCGTCGATCACCGCGAACAGGTTGGCGATGGTGGTCTCGGCGACGCGCTCCCTGGTGTTGAGCAGCACCGCGTCGTCCGCCCCGCGCCGGGCCGCCTCCTGGCGGGCGAGGATGCCGTCGAGATAGTTGAGCGACTTCACCTGGGCGAGCGGCGACAGCTCGTTGCGCCGCGTCGTCTGCGCGATCACGAGCCGCGCCGGCGGCAGCGCCGGGCCGGCGGGCGCGGCGGTGATGACGAGGGTGGGGGAGGGCGCCGCCGGCGGCAGCACCCCGCGCGGGCCGGTGCCGCGCGTCAGCGTCAGGCGCAGCACGCCCTCCGAAAGACCGTTCGCCTGCGCCGTGGCGGCGAGCGCGCCGGCGAGGTCGAGGCCGGGCAAAGGCAGGCCGAGCACCTGCGCGCCCGCGGCGAGGCGCGCGAGGTGCGCGTCGAGCCGCAGCACCGCGCCGCCCGAAAGGCGCATGGTCTCGAACAGGCCGTCGCCGAGGGTGAAGCCGCGGTCGAGGGGGGAGATGCGGGCGTCCGCCTCCTCCGTGAGCCGGTCGCCGAGCCAGAGCTTCATCGGTCGTCTCCCGAAAGGGCGCGCAGCAGCGGCGCGAGCTTCACCAGGCTCTCCTCGTATTCGGCCCCGGGATCGGAATCCGCCACGATGCCGCCGCCCGCCTGGGCCAGCAGCGTTCCGCCCGCGCGCGTGACGGTGCGGATGACGATGGAGGAATCCATCGCCCGGTCGAAGCCGATCCACGCCACCGAGCCGCAATAGACCCCGCGCGGGGCGCCCTCCAGCTCGTGGATGATCTCCATGGCGCGGATCTTCGGCGCGCCGGTGATCGAGCCGCCGGGAAAGCACGCGCGCAGCAGGTCCACCGGGCCGAGGCCCGACTGGAGCGTGCTCTCCACCACCGAGACCAGGTGGTGCACGCTGGCGAAGGTCTCCAGGCCGCACAGCACCGGCACGCGCACGCTGCCGGTGCGCGACACCCGGCCGAGATCGTTGCGCATGAGGTCGACGATCATCAGGTTCTCGGCCCGGTCCTTGGCCGAGGCGAGGAGGTCGCGCGCCATGGCGGCGTCCGCGGCCGGGTCGGCGCCGCGCGGGCGCGTGCCCTTGATCGGGCGCGTCTCCACCCGGCCGTCGGGCGCGAGGCTGAGGAAGCGCTCGGGCGAGGCGCTCATCACCGAAAGGCCGGGGCCGCACTTCAGGAACGCGGCGAAGGGGGCCGGGCTTTCCTCGCGCAGTCGCAGATAGAGCTCGAGGTCGCTCAGGCCTTCCGGCACGGCGGCGCGCATGCGGTGGGTGAGGTTGGCCTGGAAGATGTCGCCGGCTTGGATGTATTCGATGACGCGCGCGGTCGCCTGCTCCACCTCGGCGCGCGGCTGCTCGGGGATGAACCGGCCGCGTGCGCGCCAGTCCGGCCGGGGCGGGACGGCGGGGGCTCCGGCGAGGCGGTCGTGCAGCCACTGCGCGCGGGCCCGCGCCCGCTCTTGCCGGGCGGCCGGGTCGGCCTGCGGCCGGCCGCTGGAGAGGATGAAGGCGCGCCGCTCCGCATGGTCGAAGGCGGCGACGGTGTCGTAGAGGCCGAACGCCATCTCGGGGATGGCCGGGCCGATGTCGCGCGCGGCGGGCAGGCGCTCCAGATGGCGCCCCAGCTCGTAGCCGAGGAACCCCACCGCGCCGGTGAGGAACGGCGCCGGGCCGCGAAGGTCGGCGCCGCCGTGCGCCGCGAGCTGCGCGTGGAGGGCCGTGAACGGGTCCATCCCGACCGGCCGGCCGTCCACCCGCGTGCCCAGGCCATCGGCCGTGATCACGCAGAACGGGTCGGTGGCGATGTAGGACCAGCGCGCGCGCGGATCGCCGGCGGCGGCGCTGTCGAGGAAGGCGCAGAACGGATCGTCCGCCACCGCCGCGAAGGCGGCGAGGGCCTCGCCATAGGGGAACGCGATGACATGCACGGGCGGCCGGACCGATTCTTTCGCTGCGTCACGGGTTGCCGGCGCACCATGACCGCGCGCGATGCGAAGCACAATCGCCGGCGCGGCGGGCCGGGGGCGGCCGTCCGGAAGCGGCGCCAATCCGGCCGCGCATCCCGGGGAGGCGCATGCCGGAGCGCATGGCCGGCGGCCGAGCTCTGCGCCGTCCCCGCTGGGCGGCGGCGCGGCGGGATGATATTTGCACCCGCACGGGACGGCGCGCCGCAGCCGGCACCCATCCGCTTCGCCATCTTCGTGAAAGCCCGGCCCGCGTGAACCTGCCGATCGGACATCTCGCTCCCCCGCCCGCGTCGGCGCCGAAGCGCCATCATTCGGCTTTGGGCTGGTTCGGGCTGGGGCTCGTCGACGGACTGCGCTCCGTGGCGACGCTCATGCTGCTCGGCAGCTTCATCGGCTTCGGCGCGCTGCTGGAGGGGGTCGGCTTCCCGCTGGTGGCGGGGATGGTGGCGACGCTGCTGATCTGGGCGCTGCCGGCGCAGGTGATCCTGATCGGCGGCATCGTCTCCGGCACCGCCTTGCCGGCGGTGGCGCTGGCGGTGACGCTGTCCTCCATCCGCCTGCTGCCCATGGTGGTCTCGCTCGCCCCCTACATGCGCGGGCCGCGCCGCAGCCTCGTCTCCGAGGCGGCCTGCGCCCATTTCGTCGCCATGACCTTGTGGGTGGAGGGGCTGCGCCTGCTGCCCAAGGTGCCGGGCGAGGGGCGCGTGCCCTACACGCTCGGCCTCGGCCACGCCTACGTGGCCATATCGGGCGCGGGCACGCTCGCCGGCTATGCGCTCGCCGGCAGCGTGCCGGGACCGCTCGCCGCCGGCCTGCTGCTGCTGACGCCGCTGTCCTTCACCGTGCTCATGGTCCGCAATTCCCGCGCCGCCACCGACTGGCTGGCGCTCGGCGCCGGCCTGGTCCTGATGCCGCTGACCATGGGCCTCCAGGGCGGGCTCGACCTGATGATCGCCGGGGTCGGCGGCGGCACGCTCGCTTACCTCGTCGGCCGGCGGCTGGAGAAGCGGCGGTGAGCGGCTTCCTCGCCCTTCTGCCCGAGATCGCGGCCCTGGCGGGCGCGCCGGCGACCCTCGCCTCGGCCGCGGCGGATGCCGCCGCGCAGTCCGCCGCGCCCGCCGCCGCCCATGCGCCCAAGCTGCAGATGGACCTCTGGACCGCGGTCGCGATCGTGGTGCTGGTCGGCTTCCTGCCCACCGAGGTGTGGCGCATGCTGGCCCTGATCGCCGGCCGCCAGGTGGAGGAGGGCAGCGAGCTGTTCCACTGGGTCAAGGCGGTGGCGACGGCGCTGCTCGCCGCCGTGGTGGCGCGGCTCGTGTTCGCGCCCACCGGCCTGATCGTAGCGGTGCCGCTCGCGCTGCGGCTCGCCGCGCTCGGGGGCGGCGTGCTCGCGTTCTACCTGGTGCGCCGCTCGGTGTTCGCCGGCGTGCTGGCCGGCGAGCTCATCCTGATCGCCGCCGCGGCCTACTACCTGCCCTGACCTCCCGCGCCCGGCGCCCGCGCCTCAGGTGCCGACCTTGCCGCCGCCGATGCGGGTGATGGCCACCACGGACGGGCGCGGCGGCATGCCGTCCTCGAAGTCCGGCCAGCGGGTGGAGGGGTCGTCGAAGCTGGAGACGCGCCCGTCCTCGCTCTCGCCCGGATGCTGGACCGCGACGAAGAAGGTGGCGTCGTCGGGGGTGAAGTAGGGCCCGCACATCTCCGCGCCGATCGGCACCGAGAAGAAGCGCTTGGCGGTGCCGCGCCCCGGCCCCTCGGTCTCCACGCCCCAGACGCCGTCGGTGCGGCCGGTGGAGGCGTGCGAGTTGCCGTCGGTGGCGACCCACAGGCGGCCCTGATGGTCCACCGCGCAATTGTCGGGGTTGGCGAACCAGCCGTGCGCGGAGGTGGCGGGCGAGAAGGTGGCGCCCACCTCGGCGACGCGCGGGTCGCCGCAGCGCACCAGCACCTCCCACGTGAAGGCGCGGCCGGCGTGGTCGCCGTCCTTCGGCGTGATCTCGACGATGTGGCCGAACGCGTTCTTCGCCCGCGGATTGGCGCCGTCCACCTCGGCCTCGGTGCGGGTGTCGTTGGCGGTGAGCATCACGTAGACCTTGCCGGTCTGCGGGTTCACCTCCACGTCCTCGGGCCGGTCCATGCGGGTGGCGCCCAGCGCCGAGGCGGCGAGGCGGGCATGGATGAGCACGTCGGCCTGGGTGGCGAAGCCCTTCTCGGGCGTGAGCGGGCCCTCGCCCTGGACCAGCGGGCGCCATTCGCCGCTGCCGTCGGCATGGAACACCGCCACGGCGAGGGTGCCGGCATCGAGGATGTCGCGGTTGGCGGCGGCATCGGCGCGGTCCACCCTGGCGTCGGTGACGAAGCGGTAGACGTGCTCCATCTTCTGGTCGTCGCCCTGATAGGCCACGTAGCGCCCGTCGGCGTTGACGATGCCCGCCGCGCCCTCGTGCTTGAAGCGGCCCATGGCGGTGCGCTTCCTCGGGGTGGAGGCGGGATCGAACGGGTCGATCTCCACCACCCAGCCGAAGCGGTTGGCCTCATTGGGCTCCTTCTGCATGTCGAAGCGGTCGTGGTGGCGCGCCCAGGCGAAGGCGTTGCCGGGCAGGCCGAAGCGCTTCAGCGCCTCGGCGTCGGGCAGGCCCTCGCGGGTGCCGGAGAAGTAGTAGTTGAAATTCTCCTCGCAGGTCAGCCAGGTGCCCCAGGGGGTGATGCCGCCGGCGCAATTGTTGAGCATGCCCTTCACGCTCAGCCCGTCCGGATCGGCATGGGTCTTCAGGCGCGCGTCGCCGGCGGCGGGGCCGGCGAGCGCCATGGGGGTCTCGGCGGTGATGCGGCGGGCATATTTCGAGCCCGGCACCACCTGCCAGCCCTCGGCCCCGCGGCGGATCTCGATCACTGCGCCGCCATGGGCGGCCATCTCGATGTCCACCAGCTCCCGCGTCATGCCCGAGAAGCCGTTCTTCGGCGTCTGCGGGACCATGCCGGGGAACATCAGCTCCTCGTTGGTGTATTCGTGGTTCACCACCAGCAGCCCGCGGGCGGCGCCGTCCGGCCCGTCGCCAAGCGGGATGAAGCCGACGAAGTCGTTGTTGTAGCCGAACTGGAGCGCCTGGGCGGCGGCGGTCTGCGCCTTCGGGTCGAAGGCGGGCGCGCCGGGCAGCACCGGGTCGCCCCAGGAGATCAGCACCTTCGCCTCGTGCCCCTCGGCCACGTGGATGGTCGCGTCGGGGGCGGCGGTCAGCTCCGGGAACGGGAAGCGCGTCAGCTCGTCGGCGGCCTCGGCGCGCCCGGCGGCGAGCGCCAGCGGCGAGACCGTGGCGGAGATGGCGGCCA
This sequence comes from Xanthobacter pseudotagetidis, assembly GCF_043194795.2. Taxonomy (NCBI): domain Bacteria; kingdom Pseudomonadati; phylum Pseudomonadota; class Alphaproteobacteria; order Hyphomicrobiales; family Xanthobacteraceae; genus Xanthobacter; species Xanthobacter pseudotagetidis. The sequence goes on from NZ_CM195534.1 coordinate 2,399,314, forward strand.
CCCCGAGCAGGCCCTTCAGCAGGTCGCGCCGGCCGAAGCGGGCGGCGACCACGTCGCCGAAGGTGGGCGCGCCGGCCGGGCTCGCGGCGACGTCGTCGCCTGCCTCGCGGGCGCGGGCGGTGGGCAGGAAGAAGGCAGGCTTGCTGTGGTCCATGGCTGGCGTCCGCCGTCTCGGGGGAGATCGGCGGCCACCTTAGGGCGCGGCCCGTGACACGCGCTTGAAGGCCAGGGGCGGAAAACAAAAGGGGCGCCCGGATGGGCGCCCCAGTTGGGAGAGTCCCGTGAAGCCCATGGGCGGCCCGGCGAACCGGGCCGCCCGAAGGCGGATCAGACCGAGTAGTACATCTCGAACTCGACCGGGTGCGGCGTCATCTCGAAGCGCATCACCTCGGCATACTTGAGCTCGATGTAGGACTCGATGAAGTCCTTCTGGAACACGTCGCCCTTCAGCAGGTACTCGTGGTCGGCGGCGAGCGAGTCGAGCGCCTCGCGCAGCGAGCCGCACACGGTCGGGATCTGCTTCAGCTCGGCCGGGGGCAGGTCGTACAGGTCCTTGTCCATGGCGGAGCCGGGGTCGATGCGGTTCAGGATGCCGTCCATGCCCGCCATGAACAGGGCCGCGAAGGCGAGGTAGGGGTTCGCGCCCGGATCGGGGAAGCGGACCTCGACGCGCTTGGCCTTCGGGTTGTTGGTGTAGGGGATGCGGCAGGAGGCCGAGCGGTTGCGCGCCGAATAGGCGAGCAGCACGGGGGCCTCGTAGCCCGGGACCAGGCGCTTGTAGGAGTTGGTCAGCGGGTTGGTGAAGGCGTTCAGCGACTTCGCGTGCTTGATGATGCCGCCGATGTACCACAGGCAGTACTCGGAGAGGTCGGCATACTTGTCGCCGGCGAACAGCGGCTTGCCGTCCTTCCAGATCGACTGGTGCACGTGCATGCCCGAGCCGTTGTCGCCGAAGACGGGCTTCGGCATGAAGGTCGCGGTCTTGCCGTAGATGTTGGCCACCTGGTGGATGCAGTACTTGTAGACCTGCAGGTGGTCGGCCATGGTCACGAGCGAGCCGAACTTCAGGCCGAGCTCGTGCTGGGCGGACGCCACCTCGTGGTGGTGCTTCTCGACGTTGGCGCCCATCTTCGCCATGGAGGCGAGCATCTCGGAGCGCATGTCCTGGGCCGAGTCGATCGGCGGGACGGGGAAGTAGCCGCCCTTGGTCTTCACGCGGTGGCCGAGGTTGCCGCCCTCGTACTCGGTGTCGAAGTTGGTGGGCAGCTCGATGGAGTCGAGCTTGAAGCCGGTGTTGTACGGATCGGCCTTGAAGCGCACGTCGTCGAAGATGAAGAACTCGGCCTCGGGGCCGAAATAGACCGCGTCGCCGATGCCGGTGGACTTGGCATAGGCCTCGGCCTTCTTGGCGATGGAGCGCGGATCGCGGCCGTAGGGCTGGCCGGTGGTCGGCTCCAGCACGTCGCACACGATCGACATCGTGGTTTCGGAGAAGAACGGGTCGATGCAGGCGCTCGCCGGGTCCGGCATGAGGAGCATGTCGGACTCGTTGATGGCCTTCCAGCCGGCGATGGAGGAGCCGTCGAAGGCGGTGCCTTCGGAGAGGAATTCCTCATCCACCATGCCGATGTCGAAGGTCACGTGCTGCCACTTGCCGCGCGGGTCGGTAAAGCGCAGGTCGACGTATTTCACGTCCTCGGACTTGATGGCGTCGAGGACGTCCTTGACCGTCTTGAGCTTCATGAGAGGGTCTACCTTTCTTCGATCAGCAGTGAAATTGGGCGAGGAAGGGGGGATCAGATGGCGTCGAGGCCGGACTCGCCGGTGCGGATGCGGATCGCCTCCTCGATCGAGGAGACGAAAATCTTGCCGTCGCCGATGCGCCCGGTCTGGGCGGCGCGGCGGATGGCGTCCACGGCCTTGTCCACCATTTCGTCGGAGAGGACGATCTCGATCTTCACCTTGGGCAGGAAGTCCACGACGTACTCGGCACCGCGGTAAAGCTCGGTGTGGCCCTTCTGGCGCCCAAACCCTTTCGCCTCCGTTACGGTGATGCCCTGCAGTCCGACGTCCTGAAGGGCCTCCTTCACCTCGTCCAGCTTGAAGGGCTTGATGATTGCCTCGATCTTCTTCATGCGCTCCGTCTCCCTGGCCCGGCCCTCCGCCGCATGGCCGAGCCGGCGCAATTGAAGCAGGATGCGTGCCACGCTCAGGCTCAATGGCCCGTGCCATCCGCATCCCCGTGTGGGGCTCAATTATGCACACCTGATGTGCACGATGGTCAAAAACTGGGCGAAAAACTTCGGGCGGCGTTCCGTCGCCTGGATATGAACTAGGCAAGCGGGAGCTGGATGTGGGCTGCGAGCTTCTCGAACCGTCCGAAATGGCGCGCGCGGACGCTTTCGCCGTGCAAATGGGCACGGCTTCCCTAACGCTCATGGAGCGCGCCGGCACCGCCGTCGCGGACGTTGTGGCCCGCGCGCCGCTCGCCACCCGCGTGCTGGTCCTGTGCGGGCCCGGCAACAATGGCGGCGACGGCTTCGTCGCCGCGCGCGTGCTGGCGCAGCGCGGGTTCCGGGTGCGGCTGGCGCTGCTGGGCGACCTCGACCGCCTCTCGGGCGACGCCGCCGTGGTGGCGCGCCAGTGGAAGGGGACGGTGGACGAGCCGGCGGCGGTGGATCTTTCCGCCTGCGACCTGATCGTCGACGCCTTGTTCGGCGCCGGCCTCGCCCGCGACCTCGACGGCGCCGCCAAGGCGCTGGTGGAGCGCATGGCGGCGTCCGGCAAGCCCATCGTCGCCGTGGACCTGCCCTCCGGCCTCGACGGCGCCACCGGCCGCGTGCGCGGCGCGGCGGCCAAGGCGCGCGAGACCGTCACCTTCTTCCGCCGCAAGCCGGGCCACCTCCTGGAGCCGGGCCGCGGCCTGTGCGGCCGGATGCGGGTGGCCGACATCGGCATCCCCGACGACGCCATCGCCGCGGTGCGCCCCGCCGCCTTCGCCAACGCGCCGGCCGCCTGGCAGCACGCCTTGCCGCTGCCGGCGGCCGAGGGCCACAAATACGACCGCGGCCATGCGGTGGTGGTGAGCGGGGAGGCCTGGACCTCGGGCGCGGCGCGGCTCAGCGCGCGCGGCGCGCTCCGGGCCGGGGCGGGGCTGGTCACGCTCGCCTGCCCGGCGAGCGTGCTGCCGCTCCAGGCGGGCTCCTACGCCGCCATCATGACGCGCGAGGCGCAGGACGCGCGCGGCCTCGCTCACCTCCTGGAGGACCGGCGGCTCCACACCGTGGCGCTCGGCCCGGGCCTCGGGGTCGGCGAGGAGACGCGGCGCCGCATCGCCGCCGCCGCGCCCGGCCGCCGGCTGGTGCTGGACGCCGACGCGCTCACCTCCTTCGCCGGCGAGGCGGGCGTGCTAGCGGCGCTGCTGGCCGGGGCGGAAAGCGCGGTCATCACGCCGCACACGGGCGAGTTCGCGCGCCTGTTCGCGGGCGCCGACGACATCCTCTCGGCGCCCTCCAAGCTCGCGGCGGCGCGCGCGGCGGCGCGCCGGCTCGGGGCGGTGGTGGTGCTGAAGGGGCCGGACACGGTGGTGGCGGCGCCGGACGGGCGCGCCATGATCGCCGAGAACGCCCCGCCCTTCCTCGCCACGGCGGGGGCGGGGGACGTGCTGGCGGGCTTCGTCACCGGGCTCCTGGCGCAGGCCATGCCCGCCTTCGAGGCGGCGGGCGCCGCCGTGTGGCTGCACGGCGAGGCGGCGCGCGAGGCCGGTCCCGGCCTGATCGCCGACGACCTGCCCGAGGCGCTGCGCGCGGTCTACGGGCGGCTGTTCACCCAGCTTGCGGGGTGAGGGCGCGCGTTGCTGGGGGTGATCGGGGCGGACATAGAGCGGCGAACCCCTCACCCCGGCCCTCTCCCGCCGGGAGAGGGGCGCGAACGGGGGGCGGCCTTCCGGACAGGGCGCGCGGCACGCCGCAGGCAAACCCTCTCCCCGGCGGGGAGAGGGCAGGGTGAGGGGAAAGGCCGCCGGGCCGCCGGAATGCGGCGCCCTCAGCCGGGCGTGACCTCGTAGGCGCGGCTCGCCACCACCGCGCCGTCGCCCACCCGCTGGGCGATGATGGGCCAGCGGCCGGGGCTGTCGGCCAGGAAGGCGACCCGCACCGTGCTCTTCGGCGCCACCGGGACGGTGTCGTGCCACCACGGCTTCCAGCCGTCGTCCATGCCGTCCAGCAGGCGCACCGGCGTGCCCTGGATGTGCACCGAGACCGGCGCCTCCATGGTGTTGGACAGGGTGAGCACCACCACGCGCCCGGCCTTCACCGATCCCACCACCGGCGGGCCGGCGGCGGTCTCGCCGATCGGCACGTCGAAGCGCGCCGCGTTCTGGAGCGGGATCTCCTTGGGCAGCGCGTTCGGTGGCAGAGCGGGGGGCGGGCCGTCGGGCGCGGTGCCGGCGGGACCCACCGGCGCGATCACCGCCAGGCGGATCGGGTCCTGCGTGGTCTCCAGCTCGACGATGGAGACGTCGGCGTCGTCGAGCGTCGCCGCCACGTCGGCCCGGCCGCCGGGCGGCAGCTGGAGGCGGCCCTCCTTCAGCTCGAACGGCTCGGCCGGCTGGCCGTCCACCGCGATCACATAGGCGGCCGGCCCCCGGACGCGCAGCTTCAGGAACAGCGTGGTGGCGTTGATGAAGCGCAGCCGCGCCCGCCCGTCCGCCGGCCCCTGGAAGGTGGGCGAGATGGCGCCGTTGACCGGGAAGATCGGCATGCCGGTCTCGGGCGGGAACGACTGGATGAACAGCACGTGGTCGGCGCCATAGAGCGCCGGGCCGGGCTCCTCCACCACCAGCGCGCCCGCGAGCGCGCGCCGCGCGAGCGCGGGATTGGCCGCGTGGTACCAGAAGGTCCCGGCGTCCGGCGCCGTGATGCTGACGGTGCCGCTCTTGCCGCCGGCGACCGGCGCCGAGGCGACGGCGGCGCTCGCGGAGGGGCCGCGCAGGCCGTGCCAGGTGAGCGCCACGTCCTCCTTCAGGCCGTTGGCGAGGGCGACGTTCAGCGTGCCGCCCTTCTTCACCCGCAGGACCGGTCCCGGCAGGCCCTGGTTGAACAGCGCGAGGCGGCCCGGGCCGGCGAGCTCGGGGCGCGCCGCCTCGGCGGCCGCCAGCTGGGCCGAGACCGGCGCGGGGACCGGCGGCGCGCCGCCGGCGGCCGGCGCGGCGGGCTGTGCCTGGGCGGCCGCGAGGCCGCCGGTCGCGGGCAGGAGGAGGGTGGCGGCCGCGCCCTGGAGGAGACTGCGTCGGGTGGGGCAGGGGGTGCTCACGCTGGGCTCTCCGCGGCTCGTTTGGCGGACCATCTTACGGCGCCGGGAAAAGGGCAAGCGCCATTCGCCGGCCCACGCCCCGCCACCGCGCAGACCGCCTCAGCGCGGCCGCCGTCCTGCTCCGACTTGATCGGAGCATCCATTCACCCTGCGTCCGGGCGGGCGGCTGCGTCCATGGGCCCTCGGGTCAAGCCCGAGGGCGACGGCGGTGTGGGTGGGCGAGGGCGGGAGGAGAGGGGACGGTAGGGGACAGGGACCATAAGGGGGACAGGGACCACCGGGGGAGGGGGGCGGCTGGGAGGAAGGTCGCGGAGCGGCTGGCGCGGCCCATCCACCCTCAACCGCCGTCATGCTCCGACTTGATCGGAGCACCCATGCCCGGCGTCCAGGCGGGCGGCGGGGTCCATGGGCCCTCGGGTCAAGCCCGAGGGCGACGGCACGGAAACGGCGGTGGCGAACGACGGCGGGGGAGCGGCGGTGGCGGGCGCGGGCGGCGGCTCCGGGCCGCCATTTTCTTGCTGCGCCCGCATGCGAGCGTGATATAAGCCGCCACTCCGATCGGCGCTCCGGCGACCGGTCACCGCGGTGGTGCGCGCTCCCGGGGGCGGTTCGTCCGGCGTCCCGGGCCGGCGGGTTGCCCGGCTGGGATGCCTCTCGCCGCGGCGGGCTGCGGCGTGCGGGATCCGGCAGCGGGTCCTGGCAAGCGGGCGTGGCGGAACTGGTAGACGCGCGGGATTTAGGTTCCCGTGACGATGAGTCGTGGGGGTTCGAGCCCCTCCGCCCGCACCATCTCGCCGACGCGCATCCGTGCCGGACCCGGCCTTATCGCGTCGCCTGCGCGCGGGCGATTCGCGCGGGACGGCCGCGGGGAGACGGGCGCGGGGGACAGGAATTTGAACGCGGACCGCGCCGGGCGCGGGCCCGCACGGGGTGCAGACAAGAGGACCGCGCCGGGCGCGGCCCAGGACAGGTGAAGGCAAGACGATGCAGGTGACCGAGACCCAGGCCGAAGGCCTCAAGCGCGCGTTCCGGGTGGTGGTTCCGGCCACCGAGCTGGACGCCAAGGCGACCGCGCGCCTCTCCGACCTCAAGGACAAGGTCAAGCTCAACGGCTTCCGTCCGGGCAAGGTGCCGGTGGCGCACCTGAAGCGGGTCTACGGCAAGTCGGTGATGGCCGAGGTGATCGAGCAGACCGTGACCGAGGCCAACGGCAAGATCGTCGAGGACAACGGCTTCCGCCTCGCGCTCCAGCCCAAGGTGGCGCTGCCCGAGGACCAGGACGAGGTGAAGGGCGTCATCGAGGGCGAGAAGGACCTCACCTACACCGTCGAGCTGGAGCTGCTGCCGAAGATCGAGCTCGGCAACTTCAAGGAGCTGAAGGTCGAGAAGCCGGTGGTGGAGGTGAGCGACGCCGAGGTGGACGAGACCATCGCCCGCATCGCCGACGCCAACCGCCCCTACAGCGCCAAGGACGGCGCCGCCGCCAAGGGCGACCGTGTCAGCGTCGACTTCGTCGGCACCATGGACGGCGAGAAGTTCGACGGCGGCTCGGGCGAGGACGTCCAGGTGGTGATCGGCTCCAACAGCTTCATCCCCGGCTTCGAGGAGCAGCTCGAGGGCATCACCGTGGGCGAGACCCGCACGGTGAACGTCTCCTTCCCCGAGGCCTATGCCGCCCGCGCGCTCGCCGGCAAGCCGGCCTCGTTCGAGGTCACCGCCAAGGGCATCGAGGCGCCCGGCGAGCTGGTGCTCGACGACGAGTTCGCCAAGACGCTGGGCCAGGAGAGCCTCGCCAAGCTCAAGGAGCTGGTGCGCCAGCGCATCGAGAGCGAGCACGCCGGCGTCGCCCGCCAGAAGGTGAAGCGCACCTTGCTCGACGCGCTCGACGCGGCGCACCAGTTCGACGTGCCCGCGGGCCTCGTGGAGCAGGAGTTCAACGGCGTGTGGGAGCAGGTGAAGCAGGACCTCGCCGCCCAGAACCGCACGTTCGCCGACGAGGACACCACCGAGGACGAGGCGCGGGCCGAATACCGCAAGATCGCCGAGCGCCGGGTGCGCCTCGGCCTGGTCCTTGCGGAAATCGGCGAGCGCAACAATATCCAGGTCTCCGACGACGAAGTGACTCGCGCCGTGGTGGAGCGCGCGCGTCAGTTCCCCGGCCAGGAGCAGCAGGTGTGGGACTATTATCGCCGCAATCCCCAGGCGATGGCCTCCGTCCGCGCGCCCCTGTTCGAGGAGAAGGTGGTCGACTTCCTCCTGGAGCTCGCCGACGTGACCGAGAAGAAGGTCACCAGGGAGGAGCTCTACAAGGAAGATGAGGACGAGAAGGCGGCCTGATTCCCCCGGGCCGGCTTCGCTGAACTTGCGAACGCGCGCGGCGGACTTGTCCCTCCGCCCGCGCCCCGAGGATTAGAAATGCGCGATCCCGTCGATACTTATATGAATTACCTCATCCCCATGGTGGTCGAGCAGACTAACCGGGGCGAGCGCTCTTATGACATTTTCTCGCGCCTTCTGAAGGAGCGCATCCTGTTTCTGACCGGCCCGGTCGAGGACGGCATGGCCACCCTCGCGGTGGCGCAGCTGCTGTTCCTGGAGGCGGACAACCCGAAGAAGGAAATCTCGATGTACATCAACTCCCCCGGGGGAGTGGTGACGTCGGGCCTCGCCATCTACGACACCATGCAGTTCATCAAGCCGGCGGTGTCGACGCTCTGCATCGGCCAGGCGGCCTCCATGGGCTCGCTGCTGCTGACCGCCGGCGAGAAGGGCATGCGCTTCGCGCTGCCGAACGCCCGAATCATGGTCCACCAGCCGTCCGGCGGCTTCCAGGGCCAGGTGACGGACATCATGCTCCACGCCCAGGAGATCCTCAGCCTCAAGAAGCGGCTGAATGAAATCTATGTGAAGCATACCGGCCAGCCCTTCGAGGCCATCGAGAACGCGCTGGAGCGCGACAACTTCATGACCTCCGACGCCGCCAAGGAGTTCGGGCTCATCGATTCCGTGATCGACAAGCGCCCGAGCGACGACGCCGCCAAGGCCGCCTGAGCCATCCCGCGACCGGCAGGTTCGATCCAGGCCGCGCCCCGACGGGCGCGGCAGGACGCCGCACGAGGGGCGGAATTCCCGCTTGCGTGCAGTGCGAGATCGCGCTTGCATGGTTCATAGCCGGCATCGACACGTCGCGTCGTCGGCCTCTCCCCGCTCAGCGTCGGGGGCTGCGCCGCGACACCGTCCAGCGCCTGTGATGACGGGCATTGGGCCGATGCCGGGAACGATGCGGACCGGGTGCGCGGCGGCACTCCCTGAGCCGGAAGCACGACCTTCCGGGGGAAACCCTCCTGCCTGCCTTGATCGTGTCGCCAGAGGGTGGTTGGCTTCGTGCCGACCGAAATGACGGAATGCGGGGTTGGCGAGCTTCTTGCTTGGTCCAATCCCCAATCGGGTCCGTAGGAAGGGATGCCCACCGGGCGCCCCGAAACCGGCGGACCGCAGGAGACGTGAGATGAGCAAGACCGGCGGCAGCGACAGCAAGAACACGCTTTACTGCTCGTTCTGCGGCAAGAGCCAGCACGAGGTCAGGAAGCTCATCGCCGGACCGACCGTGTTCATCTGCGACGAGTGCGTCGAGCTGTGCATGGACATCATCCGGGAAGAGTCCAAGTCCTCTCTGGTGAAGTCGCGGGACGGCATCCCGACCCCGAAGGAGATCCGCAAGGTCCTCGATGACTACGTCATCGGCCAGGACCACGCGAAGAAGGTCCTCTCGGTGGCGGTGCACAACCACTACAAGCGCCTCAACCACGCCACCAAGCACGGCGACGTGGAGCTGGCGAAGTCCAACATCCTGCTGATCGGCCCCACCGGCTCCGGCAAGACGCTGCTGGCGCAGACGCTGGCGCGCATCCTCGACGTGCCCTTCACCATGGCCGACGCCACCACGCTGACCGAGGCCGGCTACGTGGGCGAGGATGTGGAGAACATCATCCTCAAGCTGCTCCAGGCGGCCGACTACAATGTCGAGCGGGCGCAGCGCGGCATCGTCTACATCGACGAGATCGACAAGATCAGTCGCAAATCCGACAATCCCTCTATCACCCGCGACGTGTCGGGCGAGGGCGTGCAGCAGGCGCTGCTGAAGATCATGGAAGGCACGGTGGCCTCCGTGCCGCCCCAGGGCGGCCGGAAGCATCCCCAGCAGGAGTTCCTGCAGGTGGACACCACCAACATCCTGTTCATCTGCGGCGGCGCCTTCGCCGGGCTCGACAAGATCATCTCGTCGCGCTCGAAGGGGTCCACCTCCATCGGCTTCCAGGCCAAGGTCGCCCCGCCCGAGGATCGCCGCCCCGGCGAGGTGTTCCGCGAGGTGGAGCCCGAGGACCTGCTGAAGTACGGCCTCATCCCCGAGTTCATCGGCCGCCTGCCGGTGCTGGCGACGCTGGGCGATCTCGACGAGGAGGCGCTGAAGAAGATCCTCTCCGAGCCGAAGAACGCGCTGGTGAAGCAGTATCAGCGCCTGTTCGAGATGGAGAACGTGGACCTCACCATCCACGAGGAGGCGCTCGGCGCCATCGCCCGCAAGGCGATCGAGCGCAAGACCGGCGCCCGCGGCCTGCGCTCGATCATGGAGGGCATCCTGCTCGACACCATGTTCGACCTGCCGGGCCTCGAAGGGGTCGAGGAGGTGGTGATCTCCAAGGAAGTGGTCGAGCAGAACGCGCGCCCGCTCTACATCTATGCGGACCGCGTCGGCGACGCAGGCGCCAGTGCGTGACGCCCCGGAGCCCACGCCAAACCCCCGCACGGCCTGCGCGGGGGAGGCGGGAGCTTGGGACGAGGCGGCGGGCGCGACGGACGGCCGGACCATGAGCCTGCTCATGACCGGCCGTCGCCGCGCCGTCCTCCCCGTGCCGGCCCGGCGCGGGGCCGGGCGCCGGCGGGCAGGCGCCCCCGGCATGCCCTTGAAATGGATCGGTGGCCTCTCCATCTTGGTTTGGAAAGTTCCGGTCTCGGGGCTCGAAGATCGTGTCTCCAGCGGCCCGGGGCACGCGCCGGTCGGCCTGCAGCGCAGGCGGTCCGGAGAACGCGTCCTCCCGCCAAGCCGCGTCAGCATTGAAAATCGAAACCCGTCTCCGGCCGCGTGCACGCGCGGCAGCGCCTTCGCGCGTGCAGCTTCTGAAAGGATTGCCCTATGACGAGCCCGAAGCCGCGTCCCCCGCTCGTTGCCGGAGTGTCTCAGACCTTCCCGGTTCTGCCGTTGCGGGACATCGTCGTCTTCCCGCACATGATCGTTCCCCTGTTCGTGGGCCGCGAGAAGTCCATCCGCGCCCTCGAGGAGGTGATGCGCGGCGACACCTACATCCTGCTCGCCACCCAGGAGAACGCCTCGGACGATGATCCGGCCGCCGACGCCATCTATCGCGTCGGCACGCTGGCGACCGTGCTCCAGCTGCTCAAGCTGCCCGACGGCACCGTGAAGGTGCTGGTGGAGGGCGTGAGCCGCGCCCAGGTGGTCAAGTACACCGAGCGCACCGACCTCTACGAGGCCGAGGCCATGATGCTGTCCGAGGAGGAGGGCGACGTGGTCGAGGCCGAGGCGCTCGCGCGCTCGGTGGTCAACGAGTTCGAGAACTACGTGAAGCTCAACAAGAAGGTGTCGCCCGAGGTGGTGGGCGTCGTCGGCCAGATCGACGACCACTCCAAGCTCGCCGACACCATCGCCTCCCATCTCGCGGTGAAGATCCCCGAGAAGCAGGCGGTGCTGGAGACCGTGAAGGTCGCCGACCGGCTGGAGAAGGTGCTCGGCCTGATGGAGAGCGAGATCTCCGTCCTGCAGGTGGAGAAGCGCATCCGCACCCGCGTCAAGCGGCAGATGGAGAAGACCCAGCGCGAGTACTACCTCAACGAGCAGATGAAGGCGATCCAGAAGGAGCTGGGCGACGAGGAGGGCCGCGACGACCTGCAGGAGCTGGAGGACCGCATCAAGCGGACCAAGCTCACCAAGGAGGCGCGCGAGAAGGCCACCCACGAGCTGAAGAAGCTGCGCCAGATGTCGCCCATGTCGGCCGAGGCCACCGTGGTGCGCAACTATCTGGACTGGCTGCTGTCGATCCCGTGGAGCGTGAAGAGCAAGGTCAAGAAGGACCTCTCCTTCGCCCAGGAGATCCTCGACACCGATCACTACGGCCTCGACAAGGTCAAGGAGCGCATCGTCGAGTATCTCGCCGTGCAGAGCCGCGCCAACAAGCTCACCGGGCCGATCCTGTGCCTCGTCGGGCCTCCCGGCGTCGGCAAGACCTCGCTCGGCAAGTCCATCGCCAAGGCGACGGGCCGTGAGTTCGTGCGCGTGGCGCTCGGCGGCGTGCGCGACGAGGCGGAGATCCGCGGCCACCGGCGGACCTATATCGGCTCCATGCCGGGCAAGATCATCCAGTCCATGCGCAAGGCCAAGAAGTCGAACCCGCTCTTCCTGCTGGACGAGATCGACAAGATGGGCGCGGACTTCCGCGGCGACCCGTCGTCGGCGCTGCTCGAGGTGCTGGACCCCGAGCAGAACCACACCTTCAACGACCACTATCTGGAGGTCGACTACGACCTCTCGAACGTGATGTTCGTGACCACGGCGAACACGCTGAACATCCCGCCGGCCCTTCTGGACCGCATGGAGGTGATCCGCATCGCCGGCTACACCGAGGACGAGAAGGCGGAGATCGCGCGCAAGCACCTGATCCCCAACGCCATCGCCAAGCACGGCCTCGGCCCGAAGGAGTGGACCATCGACGACGAGGCGCTGATGACCCTGATCCGGCGCTACACCCGCGAGGCGGGCGTGCGCAACCTGGAGCGCGAGATCTCCACCCTCGCCCGCAAGGCGGTGAAGGAGCTCGTGGTCTCCAAGAAGAAGACGGTGAAGGTCACGTTGAAGAACCTCGAGGACTTCCTCGGCGCGCCCCGCTATCGCTACGGCGAGGCGGAGATGGAGGACCAGGTGGGCGTCGTCACCGGCCTCGCCTGGACCGAGGTGGGCGGCGAGCTGCTCACCATCGAGGGCCTGATGATGCCCGGCAAGGGCAAGATGACGGTCACCGGCAACCTGCGCGACGTGATGAAGGAGTCGATTTCCGCGGCTGCGTCCTACGTGCGCTCGCGGGCGGTGGACTTCGGCATCGAGCCGCCGCTGTTCGAGCGCCGCGACATCCACGTCCACGTTCCCGAGGGGGCGACCCCGAAGGACGGGCCGTCGGCGGGCGTCGCCATGGCCACCGCCATCGTCTCGGTGATGACCGGCATCCCGGTGCGCCGCGACGTGGCGATGACCGGCGAGATCACGCTGCGCGGGCGGGTGCTGCCCATCGGCGGCCTCAAGGAGAAGCTGCTGGCGGCCCTCAGGGGCGGCATCAAGCGGGTGCTGATCCCGGAGGAGAACGCCAAGGACCTGGCGGACATCCCGGCCAACGTGAAGAACGCGCTGGAGGTGATTCCGGTGTCCCGCATGGACGAGGTGCTGGGCTACGCGCTGGTGCGCCGTCCGGAGCCGATCACCTGGGAGGAGCGGCCGGTCAACGCGCCCGAGACCCCGGTGGCGGACGAGGAGACCCCCGGCGTGGTTGCTCACTGAGCGATTTCAAAGGCTTAGCTGTTAGAGCAGGGCGGCGCGCACCACGCGCCGCCCTGTTTCTTTTCGCACCCGCACATGGAGAAATCGTGCATTGGTGCGGGTTTGTCGACGATGACGCTTGCAAAAGCCGCATTTTCCGTGAAGCTTCGCGCCGATCGCCCTGGGCTCGAACCCGCGCGATTCGAGTGTATTCAACGGAAGGGAATGGTCAGATGACCACCAAGAACGAACTGATCGCCGCGGTGGCTGAAGAGGCCAAGCTGACGAAGACGGCCGCGGCTGCGGCGGTGGACGCCACCTTCGACATCATCGCCAAGGCGCTCAAGCAGGGCGAGGAAGTCAAGCTGATCGGCTTCGGCAGCTTCTCGGTGGTGAAGCGCGCCGCCCGCGAGGGTCGCAACCCGCGCACCGGCAAGCCGGTGAAGATCAAGGCGTCGAAGGCGCCGAAGTTCACCCCCGGCAAGGGCCTCAAGGAAGCCGTCAACGGCTGACCGGCCTAGCTTCGGACGTCGCGCCCCCATGGCGCGCCGTCCGATCCGGGGCCGAACGTGCCTGGCTTCGGAGGTGCCGCGCGGCGGATTGTCGGTGCAGCGGCTTTCGCCGATCTCAAGCGCCGCTTCCCAACCGGATATGTCGACCCCGTTTACGGCCTGACCGCCGAAGAGATGATGGCACTGGCCATCTACACCTCCATTTCCGGTCACCATCTGCGCATCAATCGAAGCCTCTGGGAACGGCGGAAGGATTCGCCCGCCCGAATGGTTTCGCGGGCGCTCGCGGGCGCGCTGGGAAAGCTGCCGCGCCACCCCGGCCTGTGCTTCCGCTCGGTCGATCCGGCGGGCGGCCCCGAGCAGGCGCGGAAGGACTATGCCGTCGGCAGCACCGTCTCCTGGCCGGCCTTCACCAGCACGAGCGTGAACATCGCCGATTGTCCGGCGCGCTCAGTTCTGTTCGTCATCCGCTCGGAGACGGGGCGCATCTTGCGCTACGTCAGCGAGATGCCCGACGAGCGCGAGGTGCTGTTTGCGCCCGCGACCGCCTTTGATATCCTCGGGCAAGCGGAGGCAGGCGGCAGGCTGATTGTCGAGATGGCGGAAGTCTGAAGGCATGGCACCGGCGTCCAACAAGGCCGTGAAGGCGCGCCCTTCCGAGGTCTTGCCCCTGTCGCAGGATGCCGCCGCGCCGCGCGGGCCTTCCTCATGAAAGTGTCATCCGATCCGGCCCCCGGCGGTCTTGGCCGGCGCATGCAGGAGAGCGGCGGCCCGCCGCAGCCGGCGGAGCCCGCCCGCGCCTCGACCAAGGCCGAACTGATCGCCGCGGTGGCTGAAGAGGCCAAGCTGACGAAGACGGCCGCGGCTGCGGCGGTGGACGCCACCTTCGACATCATCGCCAAGGCGCTCAAGCAGGGCGAGGAAGTCAAGCTGATCGGCTTCGGCAGCTTCTCGGTGGTGAAGCGCGCCGCCCGCGAGGGCCGCAACCCGCGCACCGGCAAGCCGGTGAAGATCAAGGCGTCGAAGGCGCCGAAGTTCACCCCCGGCAAGGGCCTCAAGGAAGCCGTCAACGGCTGAGGCGCCCGCCGACCGCCTCATCATCCCCCCGCCGCCGACAGCCCCTCGGCCGCCTGCAGCAGCTTCTCCAGCAATTCGCCTTCCAGCATCGCGCGCGGCGTGCGCCCGAGATTGGTGCTGAGATTGAGCGCCGCCACCACGGCGCCTTCCGCGTCGCGGATCGGGGCGGCGATGCCGCAGGCGCCCAGCTCCAGCTCCTCGCACACCAGCGACCAGCCGCGCGCCCGCACGCCGGCGATCTCCCGTTCCAGCGCCGCGATGTCGGTGATGGTGTGCTGGGTATAGGCCGGCCGCGCGGCGTCCGCGAGCCGTGCCCGCAGCGCCTGCGGCGTGAGCTGGGTCAGCAGCACCCGCCCCATGGAGGTGCAGAAGGCGGGCAGGCGGCTGCCCACGGAGAGCCGGTTGCGCAGGATGCGCGCCACGTCCGCGCGCGCTACGAAGGTCGCCTCGGCCCCGTCGAGCACCGAGACCGCGACCGTCTCGTTGGTGGCGGCCGAGAGCGCCTCCACCACCGGGCGGGCGCGCTCGGCGATGTCGAGCGACGACAGGTAGGAATAGCCGAGCCGCAGCACCCGCGAGGTGAGGGCGAAGCGCCCGTCGCCATCCTGGCGGGCGAGGCCGAGCGCCACCAGCGTCAGCAGCAGGCGCCGCGCGCCGGCCCGCGGCAGCCCGGTGCGCTGGGCGGCCTCGGAGATGGTGAGGCCGCCGGCCGCGCCCTCGAACGCCGACATCACCGCCAGTCCCTTGGCGAAGGCCTCCACGAAGCCGTCGCCGCCCTTCGGCCAGGCGGCGATGTCGGCGGCCGTCCACAGCTGCTTCACAGCCGCCCCCGTTCGTTCTAGAATGTTCGTACATCGATCATATGTTCATTGTACGAACAAATCAAGGGAGGGTGCGCATGTTTCTCAAGCGACTTGCTCCGGTTCTCGCGCTGGCGGCGCTGCTGCCGGCCGGGGCCATGGCGGACGGCTTCCCGACCCGGCCGATCAAGCTGGTGGTGCCCGCCGCCACCGGCGGGCCGACCTTCATCACCGCCAAGATGGTGGCGGACAAGATGACCGAGAGCCTGAAGCAGCCGGTGATCGTCGAGCCGGTGCCGGGCGCCGGCGGCAACACCGGGGCGCTCCAGGTGGCCCGCGCCGAGCCGGACGGCTACACGCTGCTGGTGGCCACCATCGGCACCCACGCCATCAACCAGACGCTCTACAAGAAGCTGCCCTTCGACCCGATCGCGGATTTCGAGCCGGTGTCGCAGCTGGTGCAGTATCCCCTCGTCCTGGTGGCGAACGCGGACTTCCCGCCGAGCACGGTCCCCGAGCTGATCGCCTACGCCAAGGCCAATCCCGGCAAGGTGCTGCGCGCCTCCGGCGGCAGCGGCACCTCCATGCACCTGACCGGCGAGCTGTTCCGCTCGCAGGCCGAGGTGGACATGCCCCACGTGCCCTACAAGGGCAGCGCGCCCGCGCTCACCGACCTTGCCGGCGGCCACGTGCAGATCATGTTCGATTCGCTGATGACCGCCATGCCGCTGGTGAAGGCGGGCAAGCTGAAGGCGCTGGGCGTCACCGGCGCCACCCGCTCGCCCATCGCCCCCGACGTGCCGACCATCGCCGAGCAGGGGCTGAAGGGCTACCAGGCGTTCGGCTGGATCGGCATCGTCGCCCCCAAGGGCACGCCGGCCCCGGTGGTGGACATCCTCGCGAAATCGGTCGCCGAGGCGCTCAAGGACCCGAAGATCCGCGAGACGCTGATCGCCCAGGGCGCCGAGCCGGTGGGCTCCACCCCCGCCGCGTTCCGCACCTTCATCGCCGACCAGACCAAGCTCTGGGCGGTGGCCGTGAAGGCCTCGGGCGCGCAGGTGGAGTGAGCGGCATGACCTTCCATTCCGTTCCCCTGTCCATCCCCAGGGCCGAGTTCGCCGCCCGCGTCGCCGCCCTCGCCGCCCGCGTGAAGGCGGAAGGGGCGGGCGCCTATGTGGGCACCCGCCTCGGCGCGCTGCATTACCTCGGCGGCGTCTTCATGCCCTGGCGCGGCGCCGTGGTGGTGACGCGCGATGGCGCGTGCGAGATGGTCTACTGGGCCATGGACGCCGAGCGCGTCCGCGCCGAGGGCTGCGCCCAGACCGTCACCGACTTCACCGGCTCGGCGCTGGTGGAGGGGGTGGCGGCCATCCTCGCCCGCCACGGGCTCTCGAAGCTGCCCGTGGGCGTCGACCTGGAGCATCCCGGCGCCGCCCAGGTGGCGCCCGGCATGCTCACGGCCGGCGAATACCTAGCGCTCGGCCGGGCGCTGCCCGAGGCGAAGCTGGTGAACGGCGTCGACTGGATCGACGACCTGATGCTCATCAAGTCGCCGGCCGAGATCGCGCTGCTGCGGCGGGCGGCCGAGGTGGCCGCCGCCGGCTTCGAGGCCGGGGCCGCGGCGGTGGCGGACGGCGTCAGCGAGAACCACGTCGCCGGCGTGGTGGAGGCGGCGATCCGCGATGCCGGCTCCTCCTGGGCCTGGGCCATCACCGGCGGGACCGAGGTGGGCGCGGGCGACCGCTCGGCCTATGCCCGCGGCGTCACCCAGCAGGCCACCGACGCGGTGATAAGGCGCGACGCGTTCGTGGTCATCGACCTGCATTCCATGGTGGGGGTCTATCTCTCGGACCTCTCGCTGCCGGTGTTCCTCGGCACGCCGACGCCCGAGCAGGCCGCCATCGCCGCCTGCTGGGAGGAGGCCGCCGCCACCATGCTCAAGGCCCTGCGGCCGGGGCGGCCGGTGAAGGACTGCGCCGCCGAGGGCCATGCCGTGTTCGCGCGCCACGGCTTCGGCGCGCTTGGCCTGCCGCTGTTCGGCCACGGCCTCGGCACCTGCGCCCGCACCCGGCCGTTCGTGAACCCGTCGAGCACCGACACGGTCCGGGAGGGCATGGTGATCGCGCTCGGCACCCACCTCTACGTGCCGGGCGTCGGCGGGCTGCGGCTGGAATATCCCACCGTGATCACCGCCGCCGGCGGCGAGGGCCTCAGCGGCCTGCCGCCCAAGGTGCGCTACCTGCCATGAGTCGGAAGCCGGGGCGGGCGAGGGCTCGCCCCGGCTTCCAGGCTCAGCGACGGGGCACCTTGCCGGACCGCAGGGCGTGTTGCTCTGCCGCTCCACCGCGCCAGCTGGACTCGCCAAGTGGCTTCGCCCAAGTGGCTTCGCGCAAGTGACTTCGCCGATGGGGCTCGCCGCCGGAAGGCCGGGCGCGCTCCCTCTCCCGCGAGCGGGGGAGGGCCGGGGAGGGGGGAAGGGGGCGGTCAGGACCGGGAGAGCCGCCCGCTCTTGCCCCGCTGGCCGGCGGCCATGGATGACGATCCGGGGCCGCCCCGCCGCGCGCTCTTGTCCGCCCCGCCGCGCGGTGGTTTAAGGGCGGGCAGGGGCGGTTAGCTCAGTTGGTAGAGCATCTCGTTTACACCGAGAGGGTCGGCGGTTCGAGCCCGTCACCGCCCACCATCTCCACCACCACCCCCCTCCACCCCCCTCCACCCCCCTCCATCGCGCCACCCCGATCCTCCCCTTCGCGGCGCCCCTTCGCGCCCGGTTCCGGCGCCGGGACGACCAAGGCGGGACTTGCACGTATCGGCGCGGGATTCGCGCGGGACCGGCGCCTTGGCCGGCGGGATTTTCCCATGTCGTCCCGCACCGGCCGGGGCGGCGCGCGGCGGCGCTGCGGACGGGGGGCAAAAACCGTCCGGAAATGCACAGGCCTTGCTTGACTTGGGGCGGGGGGTGCCTTACCACGCCGCTCTCCCCGGCGCACCGCCTCAGCGGGCGCCGGTTCGGGGGTGTAGCTCAGTTGGTTAGAGCGCCGGCCTGTCACGCCGGAGGTCGCGGGTTCGAGCCCCGTCACTCCCGCCAGATATTCCAACGATCCAGATATTCCAACAGCATAGATGCCCTGGCCCGCCTGCCGCGGCGCCGGTCGGCGCGGCGTTGCCGCCTCCTGGCGAGGTCTTCGTTCCGGCGGCGGAATCGGTGATGATGGGGTCGCGCCGCCGCCTCGCGGCGCCTGCCATCCGTCCGAGATCATGGGCCTTTCCCGCCTTTCCCTCCGTCCGCCGCGGCGCGCCGCTTGCCTCGGCGCGCTCGCCCTCCTCGCCGTGATGCCCTTGGCGGCGCAGGCGTCGGATCGCCACAAGAGCCTCTGCCCGTTCGAGATTCCGGCAGACGCCCCGCCCTTCGCCCTGCCGCGCGAGGTGGCCGCCATCGGCGCCGGCGGGCCGCTGCGCATCCTCGCCATCGGCTCCTCCAGCACCGCCGGCTTCGGCGCCTCGGGAAACGCGCTCGCCTATCCCGCCCAGCTCGCCGCGCGCCTCTCCGCCGCGCTCGCCCCGCGTTCGGTCATCGTCACCAATGCCGGCGTCTCCGGAGAGACCGGGCCGGCCACGCTGCGGCGGCTGGAGACGGCCCTGGCCGCGCCCGAGCCGCCGCAGATCGTGATCTGGCAGGTGGGCACCAACGACGTGCTGTTCGGCGGCAACCCGGCGGCCCT
Source organism: Xanthobacter pseudotagetidis (assembly GCF_043194795.2). Taxonomy (NCBI): domain Bacteria; kingdom Pseudomonadati; phylum Pseudomonadota; class Alphaproteobacteria; order Hyphomicrobiales; family Xanthobacteraceae; genus Xanthobacter; species Xanthobacter pseudotagetidis. The sequence goes on from NZ_CM195534.1 coordinate 2,418,335, forward strand.
GGAAGCTCTGGTCGCCCGGGGCCTTGATGCGATCATCGCGGCCGGGGCGGTGCCGATCGTCGTCGACCAGCAGTATTTCCGCGCCATCCTGAGCCTCGGCCACTACGAGGCCTTCGTCGCGGCGGTGCGGCGCGCGGCGGCGGCGCGCGGCGCCGCGCTCCTCGACCGCTACGCCATCATGAAGCATTGGGCGCAGGCGGCGCCGCAGGCGTTCAACTCCATCATGGCGCTCGACCGCTTCCACATGGGCGACCGTGGCTATGCCTGCCTCGCCGACCTGATCGCCGCGGGCATCCTCGCGAGCCCGCCCGCGGCGTCGCCGCCGCCGGCTCCGGCCGAGGACGCGCCGCCGCCGGCGCGCGCCCCGGCGGGCGCGCCCATGCGCTGAGTTCGGCCTTCGCCGGCTCCGCCGGAGCGGTTGTGACCGGGTGCCGACACGCCTGAGGTAATTTGGTGCGGCTTGACCTGTGACAAAAATGCCCGCCCGCCGTCAAAGATGTTTCGAATCGTAACCCTAATGACAACCAGTGATCCCCTTGCGCTGCAGCAGGTGTTAAAAGAGGGTTAAGGCAAGGGGCGGGCCTTGCCGGCAATAACAGCCGGATTCTTTGGCATGCGACTTACGCTCAACGTCGTGCGGACGGGCGGGTCCGACGGCGCGCGGAACAGTTGGTCCTGCGTCCCGATCGGATTTGCCAGGGGCGCCGCCGCGCTCTTCAGCCTCGCCACGCTCCTTGTTCTCGGCGCCCCGGCGCCGGCTCAGGCGCAGCAGACCGCTGCGGCGGATGCCGACCCCGAGTTCAACGCGCTCTTCTACGACTCCCTCAAGCGGCCCGCCGACGTGGAGCTTGCCTACCGGCTGGCCGCGCGCGCCACCCAGCTCGGGGACTACGAGGCCGCGATCGGCGTCTACGAGCGCATCCTGTTCTACAATCCCAAGGTGGTGCGGGTGCGGCTGGAGCTCGGCCGGCTCTATTACCGGCTCGGTGCCTATGAGAGCGCGCGCTCCTATCTCCAGCCGATCTCCGGCGACACGGCGCTGAGCCCGTCGGAGCAGGCCAACGTCACCGCCTATCTGGAGGAGATCGAGCGCCGGCTCTCCACCAACCAGTGGAGCGTCTATGCCCAGGCGGGCGTGCGCTACCAGTCCAACGCCAGCTACGGTCCGTCGAGCCGCATCATCATCGGCGACGACGTGGCGGCGCTGCTGCCGCCGAGCTACGCCTCCAAGGCGGACGGCAACGTGTTCGGCCTCGCCACCGTGCGGCACGTCTATGATTTCGGCAACCAGCGCGGCGACGTCTGGGAGAGCAACCTCAACCTCTATTATTCCCAGCAGTTCCAGATCCAGCGCCTCAATCTCGGGTTCGTCGAGGCCAATACCGGCCCGCGCCTCGCCTTGGCGCCGGACGCGCTGCCCGGCTCGTCGGTGCGCCCCTACGTGCTCGCCGGCGGCATCTCGCTCGGCGGCGCGAGCTATCTCGGCTCCTACGGCGCGGGCGTTTCGGTCTACCTGCCGTTCAGCCCCTATTTCTCCATCGAGCCGTTCGTCGAGGCGCGCCAGCGCGACTACCAGAACAGCTCCGACTATCCCACCGCCGGCTTCCAGAGCGGCGGCATGTGGACGGTCGGCGCCGGCCTGTTCGGCCGCATCACCGAGGGCGTGAGCTGGCGCGCGCGCCTCGCCTACAACGATGCCGACGCCACCGTGCCCTGGTACGCCTACGACAACTTCAACGTCGACCTGGCGCTGCCGGTGGAGTTCCAGGGCCTGTGGGGCGTGAAGAGGTGGGTGGTGATCCCCTCCGCCGGCTATTCCTACTATGGCTACGATGCCGCCAACCCGTTCGTCTCGCGCTTCATCCCGCGCACCGACGACCAGTACCGCGTCGGCGTCGCCCTCGACGTTCCGATCCACGAGCAGTTCGGCCTGCTCACCCAGGTCCAGTACACCTGGGCGAGCTCGTCGCTGCCCAACTACTCGTTCGACAATTTCAGCGTGTCGATCGGGCCGAACGTCCGGTTCTGAGGAGGACGCGCCATGCCCATCAGCACTCCCGCCCGGCTCCTCGCCTCCGTTGCCTCGCTCGCCCTCGTCGCCGCCGCCGGCGCGCCGGCGCTGGCCCAGAACTCGCAGGTGGGAACCGCCTCCGCGGTCAATCCGCGCGCGACCGGGCAGGGCGGCGCCCGGGTGCTGGAGCTCGGCTCCAGCATCATCCACCGCGAGCGCATCCAGACCTCGGACACCGGCAGCGTCCAGGTGATGTTCGTGGACAAGACCACGCTCAACATCGGCCCCGGCTCGAACCTGGTGATCGACGAGTTCGTCTACGATCCCAACAAGAAGGCGGGGTCCATGGCGCTCTCCCTCACCAAGGGGGCGGTGCGCTTCGTGGGCGGTGCGGCGAGCCATACCGGCGGCGCCGAGGTGAAGACCCCGGTCGCAACCATCGGCATCCGTGGCGGCGTCGCCGGCATCACCCATCTCGGCGGCGAGACCCGCGCCATCCTCCAGTTCGGCACGCTGACGGTGCAGGGCCCCTCCGGCGAGCCCATCGTGCTGCGCCGTCCCGGCTTCATGGTCGTCATCGGCCCGAACGGCATCGTCGGCCCGGTGCGGGTGAGCCAGGCGGAGATCGACGCGCTGATCGCCAAGACGCTCAGCAAGGGCAAGCAGACCGGCGGTCGTCCCGGCACCACACCCGATCTCGCCGGGCTTGCGCCCAATGCCGGCGGGCCGTGCTCCATGCCGGCCCAGGGCCAGACCACCATGGACCTCGCGGCGGTCTCGTGCCGCTATTTCAACACCCGGCTGCAGAACGAGGCGGATACCGTGGCCGAGCAGGCCTCGCAGCAGGGGCAGGGCAACGTCTTCATCCCGGTCTATGTGCCGCCGCTGCCCAATCCCTACGGGCCGGGCGGCTATGGTCCGGGCGGCTACGGGCCCGGCGGCTATGGCGGCGGCTACGGCTACAGCTCCTATGGCGGAGCGCCGAATCCCGGTCCGGTCTCGCCCGGCTTCCCGCACCTGCCGAACTGGCCGAACCTGCCCAATTTCCCCGGCTTTCCGGGAAATGGGGGCGGGGGGAACAATTTCAGCAGCGGTCCGCCGACGCCGCCGCCTCCGCCGCAGATCACCTGCGTGCCGCCCTACTGTTGAGGCGTCTCACGCCGCGAGCAGCGCGAGACAGCGTTCCACCAGGTGGTCGAGCGGCGGCCGCTCCTCCAGGATGGCCCGGTGCATGCGCCCGGCGGCGAGGGCGACGTGGGCCGCGTCCTCGTCCTCCGCGAAGGCGAGAATGTCGGTGGGATCAGGCATGTAGCCGGGATCGAACAGCAGGCGGTTGCGCGCCACGCCCGCGGCGGCGACGGCTTCCCCGTTGAGATAGTGCTCCACGTGCTGGCAGAGCGTGTATTGCGGCACGCCCGCCGCGAGCGCGTCGGCGGCCACGCCGGCGCTGCCCTGATGCAGCACCAGGCGGGTGCGCTCCAGCACCGCGCTCAGCCGCTGCGGCTCGCCATGCACCCGCGCTCCCGCCAGCCGCAGCGCGCCGGCGATCTCGGGTGGGATGCCCGGGGCGTAGATCTCCAGCATCGGCCCGAGCACCCGCAGCGCCGCCAGCACGTCCGGGCGTGAGACCACGTCCACGTGGAGATAGGCGAAGATGCCGGCGGCATCGTTCCGGCGTTCGCGCATGGGCTCGATCACCAGCGGTCCCTCGGCCGGCCGCACGCGAAGGTCCGCATAGGGATCGAGCAGCTGGAAGGTGGTGACGAAGACATCGTCACCCTGGAACAGCGCGCCCACGCGGTCGATCGGGTCGAGTCCCTCGGCCGCGAGCGCGCGGTTGGCGGCGGCGAGCAGGTCTTCGTCCCGCGCCTCCGGCGGCATGAAGGTATGAAGCAGCGGGAAGGCGGTCAGATGCTGCGGCGGCTGGCAGAAGCCAACCCCGCTCTGGATCATCCGCGCCCGCCCGCGCGCCGCGAGCGTGGCCATCGGCGCATAGTCGAGGATGACGAGGTCGGGCCGCACCTGGTCGAGGATGGCGCGCCAGCCCGCGAGCGCCCGGCCCATCGCCCGGTCGTCGAGAAGACCGGCCTGGGCGAGGGAGTCGGTGAGCGTGGCCGAGGCGGGCCTCATCCGGTGGCCCGCAGGCGTGGTCTCCGGCGCTTCCAGAACCGGGAATCCGGACTTGACCATGGGCGTGGCGAAATAGGGCCGGCTGCACGCCGCCACAACCTCGTGGCCGGCCGCGGCAAGGCGGCTGCCGATGCGGGCGAGCTTGACCGAGTGGCCATAGCCCACCCCCAGCTCCCAGGCGAGAAGCACCCGTCTCGAACCCAATCCGGCCTCCTTCGGCGCAGCGGCGCGCGCAGCCTGACGGCAGGGCATGAATGCATTCTTGCGGACAAAAGGTCGAGCCCGGGCGTGGCGGCGGCCTGCGGCGCCAATTCCGGTTGCCTCCGGGGGGGCTGGTCGGATATCCCGGTGCGCGCACGCGCCGCCGTGATGCTGGCGCCGGCCGGCGTGTTGGCCGGTACGCTGGGGGCAAGGAGCAGGCTGATGAACAGGTTCTCGCGCAGGTCTCTCGGCGTCCCGTTCCTGGCGGGCGCCGCGCTCGCGGTGTTCGCCTTCGCCGCGCCGGCCCTCGCCCAGACCGCCGCGCCCGCCGCCGCGGCGCCGGCGGTCACCGAAACCCGGACGGTGCACGAGGACTGGACCGTGCGCTGCAAGAAGGGCGGCGCCGCCAAGCCCGAGTGCGAGGCGGTGCAGACGCTTCAGACCACCGACCTCAAGGGCGTGCTCGCCCATATCGCCGTGCGCGCGGAGAAGGACGGGCCGGTGCGCCTCATCGTCCTGGTGCCGCCGGGCGTGTGGCTGCCGGCGAACGTGGTCTTCAAGGTGCCGAACGTTTCCGACATCACGCTGACCTACAAGCGGTGCGGCCAGCACTGCGTCGCCTCCACCGAGCTCACCTCGGCGCAGCTCGACGCGCTCAAGGGCAGCGCCGGCAAGGGCGAGTTCACGTTCGAGAACGGGTCGCGCAGCCCCATCATCCTCCCGGTCTCCTTCAAGGGGCTCGGCAAGGCGATGGAAGAGGCCCTGAAGGGCTGATCCTTTCCTCTGGGTCGTGAGGCCGGCGCGGGGGCCTCAGCCGCGCGCGCGCAGCTCGCGCCGCAGGATCTTGCCCGTGGCGGTCATGGGCAGGGTGTCCGTGAACGCCACGTGGCGCGGATATTCGTGCGCCGAGAGCTTCGTCTTGACGAAATCCTGGATCTCGCGGGCAAGGTCGTCGGACGGCTTGGCGCCGTCCTTCAGCACCACCCAGGCCTTCACCGCCTCGGTGCGCAGCGGGTCGGGCACGCCCACCACCGCCACCAGCGCCACCGCCGGATGCTTGAGGATGCAGTCCTCGATCTCCCCCGGCCCGATGCGGTAGCCGGCCGAGGTGATGACGTCGTCGGCCCGGCCCACGTACCAGAGATAGCCGTCCGCGTCGCGCCGGCCCATGTCGCCGGTGAGCAGGAAGTCGCCGGCATACTTGGCGGCGGTGGCTTCCGGGTTCCGCCAGTATTCCAGCATCATCACCGGGTCGCCCTTGCGCACGCCGACCTGTCCTTCCGTGCCGTCCGGCAGCTCGCGCCCGTCTTCGTCGACGATGCGCACGTCGTGGCCGGGAATGGCGCGCCCCATGGCGCCGGGGCGGATCGGGAAGAAGTCGGAGTTCGAGCCTACCACCAGATTGCATTCCGTCTGGCCGTAGATCTCGCGCGCTTCGACGCCGAGCCGCTCCTTCACGAACGCGCCGAGCTCCGCTCCCAGGCTCTCGCCGCCGGTGAGCAGCGAGCGCAAGGCGAGGCCCGCGTGCCGCACGTCCGCCTGCCGCAGCAGCTTGAGCGCGGTGGGCGGCAGGAACACGTTGCGCACCTTGTGGCGCGCCATCAGGTCCATGGCCGCCTCGGGATCGAACTTCTTCGCCCGGTGGGCCAGCACCGGCACGCCCAGATAGAGGCTCGGGAACAGCACGTCGAACAGGCCGCCGATCCAGGCCCAGTCGGCGGGCGTCCAGTGCAGGTCGCCGGGCTGGGGCATGCCCTCGTGGATGAAGGTGATGCAGGGCAGGTGGCCGAGCAGCACCCGGTGGCCGTGCAACGCGCCCTTCGGGTTGCCGGTGGTGCCCGAGGTGAAGATGATGATGCCGGGATCGTCCGGCCCGGTGTCGGCCGGGGTGAAGGCGTCGCTGGCGCGGGCGAGCGCCGCGTCGAACGAAACCGTGCCGGGCGCCGCGTCCGGCCCGGTCAGGTAGACGGTATCGAGCGCCGGCAGGCGGTCGCGCACGCGCTCCAGCTTGGCGAGGCCGCCGAGGTCGGTCACCAGCGCGCGGGCGCCCGAGGCGGCGAGGCGGAACTCCAGCGCCTCGTCGCCGAACAGGGTGAAGAGCGGCACCGAGACGAGGCCGGCCTTGAAGGCGGCGAGGTGGGCGATGGCGGTCTCGGGCGCCTGGGGCAGGAACACCGCCACCCGGTCGCCGCGCCTGAGGCCCTGGGCGCGGAGCGCGTTGGCGAAGCGGTTGGTGAGGCCCTTCAGCTCGTCGAAGGAGTAAGCGCGCACCGCGCCGCCGTCCTCCTCGAACACCAGGGCCGGCTTGCCGGAGCCGTCCGCATGGGCATCGACGCAGGCGACCCCCATGTTGAAGCGGGCGGGAATCTGCCAGCGGAAGGCGCGGACGAGCGCGTCGTAGCGCGGCGCGGCGAGGGCCATGGGGTCTCTCCCGGGGTCTTGCGGCGATCTCCGCAGGAATCTGAGGAGGCGCCTTTATGTTATTGGGTCAAAACGAAAAATTAACCATGCCTCACGCGCCATGTGAGGCGCGTCAAGGCCTTGGCGGAGTCACGGCAAGGACTTCGATCCCATAGGAAACGATCGAACGTTTTTTTCCTGATGAGGTCAAGGGGGTGCGCTTTGGCGAACGAGGGTGGGGCGGCACCATGGCGTCGGGCTCTCGGCCGTCATGGCCGGGCTTCTCCCTGCCGACGCCCCGGGGCGCCGAGCGTTTCCCTGCGGAAATGGACGCGAGCGGCGCGCCGTGGATGCCCGGCGCGGGCCCGGGCATGACGGGACAGGCGTCGGCACGGGCGCCTGTCCCGTGCCGGTGATGCTCGCGCCCTCAGGCGACGAGGCCGACCGCCCCGGCCGCCGCAGTGCGGATGGCCTCGATCTTCGCCCGGTAATGGGCCGGGCCGTCCTTGAACACCGCCGAGCCCGCCACCAGCACGTCGGCGCCGGCCCTGGCGCAGAGCGCGCCGGTTTCGGGATTGACGCCGCCGTCCACCTCCAGGCGGATGTCGCGGCCGCGGATCATGTCGCGGATGCGGGCGATCTTCTCCAGCATCTCGGGGATGAAGGCCTGTCCGCCGAAGCCGGGATTGACGCTCATGACGCAGATGAGGTCCGCCTTCTCCAGCGCATAGTCGAGCACCCGCTCGGAGGTGGAGGGGTTGATGGCGATGCCGGCCTTCTTGCCGTGCGACTTGATCACCTGGAGGCAGCGGTCGAGATGGGGCGTCGCCTCCGGATGGACCGAGATGATGTCGGCTCCCGCCTTGGCGAACGCCTCGACGTAGGGCTCCACCGGCGAGATCATCAGGTGCACGTCGAACACCTTGTCGGTGTGCGGGCGCAGCGCCCTGATGATGTCCGGCCCGAAGGTGAGGTTCGGCACGAAGTGCCCGTCCATGACGTCGAGATGGATGTAGTCCGCGCCCGCCGCCGCCACCGCGCGCACCTCCTCGCCGAGCTTCGAGAAGTCGGAGGCGAGCATGGAGGGGGCGATCAGCGGCGTGGTCATGTCAGGACTCCCTTCGGGCGGCACCGCGCCCCGATGCGCCATTTAATGGCGCGATCGGCGGATTTCCATGTTCCCGGCCCCAGGGCATGAAAAATGTCCCTGGAATGCGTGCGCTGTTCGGCTGCGCCACGCGCCCGCCCCGTCCCGCCCGCACGGGCGAAGCAGACGGGGAGGGGGCGCCTATTTTTCCGTCGCCGGCGTGATGCGCTTGGTGGCGATCACGTCGTAGGATTTCTGGATCGCCTCCAGCGACCTTTCCCAGCGTGCGAGCGCGAGGCGGGCATAGAGCACGTCGATCACGAACAGCTCGGCGATGCGGCTGGACAGCGCCTCCATGCGGTACTTGGTTTCCTGCGCCGCCGTGAACAGGACCACCTCGCAATAGGTCTGGAGCGGCGACCTGCCGTAATTGGTGATGCAGATGGTGCGCGCCCCGGCCTCGCGCGCGAGGCGCGTCGCCTCCAGGGTCTCGTGCGTGCGCCCGGAATGGGAGATGGTGAGGGTCGCCACCTGCGGCCCGGTGAAGGCCGCGCTCACCGCCTGGCCGTGGGAATCGGTGACCGCCTTGGTGTCGAGCCCGAGCCGCAGGAAGCGGTAGGCCGCGTCCTCGGCGATGGGGGCGGCGGTGCCGATGCCGTAGAACTCGATGCGCTGCGCCTTCGCCATCAGCGCCGCTGCGCGGTCGATGGCCGCCACCTCCAGCACCTTGGCGGTGTCCTCCAGCGCCACCGCGTGGCTGGCGGTGAACTTCGCCACCACGTCGGCCGTGCTGTCGCCCGGCATGATGGCCTCGTGCAGCAGCGCGCGGGAGGTGGCGATCTCCTTGGCCACGGCGATCTTCAGCTCGGCGAACCCGCGCGCGCCGATCTGCTGGCACAGGCCGATCACCGAGCCCTCGCTCGCGTGGACCGCGGCGGCGATGTCGCTGGCCGACATCTCCGGCACCCGCTCGGGCTGCTCCACCATGAAGCTCGCGATGCGCCGGGCGGTGGGCGGCAGGTCGTCGAGCATCGCCTTGAGGCGCGCGAGCGGGAATTCGAGCTGGGACATGAACCCCTTCCATCAGGCTTGCGGCGCTGCCGGGCGGCGGGTCCCGGGTCCGGATGGGCGGGGGGTGCCGGCCGCCGGCGCGCCCGCCGGCACCGCGCCCGCCGAACGCGGCTCTAGCATATTTTGCGCCGCCGCCGCATTCCGGAGCGCGCGCCGGTTCAGGCGATCTGCGCGTCCTGCTCGGAGAACAGCGTCACCTGGTCGCGGCCATTCGCCTTGCCGCGATACATGGCGGCATCCGCGCGGCCGATGAGCAGCGTGGGATCCATGGCCGCGTCGTTCGACACCGCGACGCCGATGCAGGCGGCGACGTTGGCCTCGCCGGCCGTGAGCTTGAACGGGCGCCTGACGGTGGCAAGGATCTTCGCCGCCACTTCCGCCGCTTCCTCCTCGTCCCGGACCATGGGCAGGAGCACCACGAACTCGTCGCCGCCGATGCGCGCCACCGTGTCCTCGGCGCGGACTGTCTCGCCGATGCGCCGGCCCACATGGCGCAGCAGCTCGTCGCCCGCGGCGTGGCCCCAGCGATCGTTCACCGCCTTGAACCGGTCGAGGTCCATGAACAGCACGCCCGCGCACACGCTCCGGCGGCGCGCCAGCGCCAGCGCCTGGCGGATGCGCTCCATCAGCAGGGTGCGGTTGGGCAGGCCGGTCAGGGCGTCGAAATTGGCGCGGCGCCAGATCTCCTCCTCCTGGCGCTTGCGGACCGTGATGTCCGAGAGCAGCGCCACGTGGCCGGCGGGCGTGCCTGCCGGGGTGTCGATGGCGCTGATCACCGCGCGCAGGACCATCTCTGTCCCGTCCTTGCGCTGGATGTCGAGCTCGCCCTCCCAGTTGCGCTTCTCGGCGAGGCAGCCGCGGATTGCCGCGAACACGGCCGGATCGACGGCCCGGTCGGCGATCAGCTCGGCGCTCAGGCCGATCGCCTCGGCCGACGGGATGCCGGTGATCTGCTCGAATGCCGCGTTCACGCGCTCGATGCATCCGTTCGCGTCGATCACCACGATGCCCTCGCCGGAGGCCTCGAACACGCGCTGGCTGATCAGCAGGGATTCTTCCCGCAGGATGCTCCGCGTGATGTCCGAGAACGTGAGGACGGCGCCGCTCGGCTGGTCCTCGCCGGGCGGGATGATGCGGCGGCTGTTCACGTTGATCCAGGTGCGCCCACCTGCCGCTTCGGTCACGTAATACACCTCGTCGCGCACGTCTTCATCGCGGCACCGGCTGCTCGGGCGCCGGTGGCGGGGAACCTTGTTGCCGCTGCGGTCGAACAGTTCCTTGGTGCGGGTGACGAGCCCGGCGGCGTCGGTGTGCAGCATGGCGATGGCGGTCGCGTTCCAGGCGACGATCTCGCCCAGCTCGTTCACCAGAACCATGCCGGCTGGCACCACCTCGAAGATGCTGCGGTAGCGTTCCTCGCTGGCGCGCAGCGCGCGCTCGAGATGGAACCGCGCGCTGATGTCGTGGACGATGGAATAGAGCGCAGGCTTGCCGTCGAACACCACCGGCCCGGAATACACCTCCACCATGCGGATTTCGCCGGAGGCGAGCCGGTGTGGCGCAATGAAATGCGGGCCCCGCCCGTCGGCGGCCGCCTTCATGGCTTCGGCGATCTCCGCGCTCGGCTTGCGGTTGATCTCGGCGATATTCATGCCCGCGAGCGCCTCGCGGCTGTAGCCGTAGAAGGTGGCTGCGGCGGCGTTGGCGGCAAGAATCCGGCCACCCGCGGGATCGACGATCAGCTTGACCGAATGGTTCTGCTCGAACAGCGAATGGTAGAGTGCCTCCTGATCGATCAGCGCCCGCCGCTGCCGCACGTCGCGCAGGGCCAGCAGGCAGGCCAGCGAGCCGAGGGCGAGAAGCAGGCCGGTTCCGGCCAGATTGGTGCCGCGCTGGCGCCAGATGTCGGCCTGGACCCGCGCCAGCAGGTCCGCCATGGACAGGCCGACCAGCACGACCACGGGCTCCTGCGCCAGGCGCGCCCAGGCATAGAGGCGCTCCACCGGCTCGTAGGTGGATTTGGCGATGAAGTCGCCGGTCGCGGGGCTGCCGCGCTGAAGATAGGGACGTGCGGGATCGACCGCCTTGCCCAGCGCCGCCTTGGGATCGGTGTTGCGCGCCAGATAGGTGCCGTCCGGCAGGTGCACTGCGCCGACCGCATCGCGCGGTCCGAGGGCGATATGGGCGAACTCACCGGAGAGATAGAGCGGCGACAGCGACAGCGTGACCACCCCCTGGAACTCGTCCTCCCGGATCAGCGGGCGCGCCAGCGCGATCGCCCAGCCGGAGGGCGCGCTGCTCGGCTCGGCCTGGCTGATGGCGGTGCCGTCCTCGGGCGCGCGTGCCGCCAGGTCGCGGAAATAGCTGCGGTCGGCGATGTCCGGCGTGGCGGGCTAGCCGCCGCTCGACCGGATCAGCCGGCCCTCGGCGTCATAGATCGCGATCTGCGCTTCCGCTTCCGCTGGCAGCAGCGCAAGGACGGTCGGCACGAACGACTGGAAGGAGGAGGGCGAGCGCAGGAACTCGGAGCGCACGTTCTGCAGCAGGTAGTCCGCGCCCTGGAAGGTGGCGGCGAACTGCTGCCGCGCCGCCTCGGCGATCTGCTGCGCTCGCAGCCGCCCTTCGCCGATCGACTGCCGCTGCATCGTCGCGAAGGCATGCTCCAGATAGACCCAATAGCCGCCAAGGCCCGCCAGGAAGGCGCCATAGACGACGAGCACGCGTATATAGCCGATCTTAAGGCCCATTCGGATACCGCCGGAAGCCCGCCCGAGGGCACGCAAAAGTTGGGGAGCAGGTGTGTGTTATCCTGCCCCTTACAATTGCGCAATTCCACGTAGGCGGCCCGATCATCTGATGGTGGGCGCTATAGTGGGCCTCTACACTTGAGTGTGCGGCCTGGTTCGCGTGCCACCGGATGTCTGATGCGGGGCCGGGCAGCCTGAAGCCGGCCCGCGCCTTCTCCAGGTGCGCCGCCGGATGGCGGCGCACGCGATCCGGAAGATGTAGTATCCTACGATGGCAGAGGCCCGTCAGGCCATCTGCGGGGCGTGATGGGGCCGCGGCGCCGTGGCGGTGCCCGCGCCCGGCTCGTCCGGGCAGGGCAGGTAGAAGCGCGGCGCCGAGCGGCCGGCGCGCACGTGCACCACATTGGGGGCGACGCCCGCCGCGGCGGCGATCTGATCCACCGGCAGGCCAGGCCCGAACAGGACCGCGCGCAGGCCGGGTCGCAGCGCCTCCTCCGGAAGGTCGGTGACGTCCACGCTCATGAGGCTCATGGCGCTGGTGGAGACCACCGGCGCGCGGTGGCCGTCGATCAGCACATGAGCATCGCCGTGGAAGCGGTAGGGCACGCCGTCGCCATAGCCGATGCCGAGCTGGGCGAGCCGGCGCGCGCTCCTGGTGCGGTAGGCGCCGGAATAGCCGACCTCGCGTCCCGCCGGCACGCGGTGCACGCGCAGGATCGGTGCCGTCAGGGTCGCGGCGGCGACGATGGGCTGCGGGCGCGAGGGGGTGGTCTCCACCCCGTAGAGCGCGCTGCCGACCCGGGCGAGATCGCCGTGGCGCTCCTTCGGTCCGAACACGCCGGAGGAGGCACTGAAGCTCAGCGGCGCCGGTGGCAGGTGCCGCGTCCAGGCCGAGAAGCGGCGCCACTGCCACAGGTTCGCGCGGGCGCCGGGATCGGAGAAATGGGCAAGATGAGTCACGTAGGCGGCCACCTGGAGCCGCCCGAGCAGGCCCGGTTCCGCTGCCAGCCGGCGCACCTCGGCAAGCCCGAGCCCGAGTCGGTTCAGGCCGGTGTCGAGGTGGATCGCGCAGGCCGCCGGCGCGTCGCCGGCAAGCCGTGCCAGCGCCTCGACCTCGCTCATGTCCACCAGGACCGGGATGGCGCCCAGCGCCTGGTAGTCGCGCAACGTGCCGCCCACGAGCCCGTGCAGCACGAAGATGCGCCCCGACGGCTCGGCGCGGCGCACGTCCGCGGCCTCCTGGAGGTCGGCGACCCAGAAGTCGCGGCAGCCGAGCGCGGCGAGCAGCGGCACCACCTCGGCGATGCCGAGCCCGTAGGCGTCCTGCTTCACCACGGCGCCGACGCCGGCGCCCGCGAACGACTGCCGCACCGCGCGCCAGTTGGCGCGGATCGCGGCCATCTCCACCACCAGCGCGCAGCGGTCCGCCGGAAGGGCGAGCGTGGTCATGGCCGGGGGGCCGCGGGTGGGAAACTCCCGAAGGGGGGCGCCGGCGGGGGAGCGGTATAGGCGATCCGCACGCCCCCATGATCAAGCACCATCTTCGACCCCCTCCACCCCTGCGCCAGCAACTGGCGCTGCCCTTCGAGATCGGCCGGATCGAGAATCACCTCGGCGCCCGATTCCATCCCAACGTCTTCATGTACCATGACATATCGCGGATAACCGCCGTAATACAGTTTCACGGCCCGGACCGTGAAATGCGCGGACATGAGGTTGCTCCAGCTGGCCACATTGGCCGGCGCGGCGGTGGCGTAGAGCAGGATCGGCGTGCCGGCGAAGGCGGCGCCGGCGAGTTCGACGCGCCGGGCGATGAGCTCCCGCTGGAGCCCGCGCCCGCGCGCATCCGGATCGACCGAGGCGCCGGCGAGCTTCACCCGGAGCATGCTATCGGGGAGGTTGAGCAGGGCGCGCGGGTCGTCGCTGTCGGGCAGCACGTGCTGGAGGATGCCGTAGGCGAGCAGCCGGCCGTCCTCGAACGCGCCGACGGCGCGACCGCGCCCGCCGAGGATGCCGGGAAAGAAATCCGGCCCCTCCGGCTTCACCACGTCGGGGCCGGCCGCGCCGATGGCGCGCCGGTGCAGCGTCTCGATGGCGGGAAGGTCCGCTGGTCCGAGCGGACGCCAAGCCAGGGATGGCGCGGGCGGCATGGGGCGGCCGGGATCAGTTGGTGACGATCTCGGCGTAGTTCAGCATGGTGATCGGCGGGTAGATCTGGAGCTTGCGCGCCACCTGCATGTTGATGATGAGGGCGAACCGCTTCAGCGTCTCGATCGGGATGTCCTTCGGCGCGCGATGCTGGACCAGGATCTCCACCGCCTTGGCGGCGGCCAGCTGGCCGACCGAGTAATAGCGGCTGACGAGGCCCACCAGCGCGCCGCCGTCGCGCACCCCGCGCTCGGCGGCCGCGAAGGTGGGGATGGAGCTTTCGAGCGCGGTGGGGGTGACGCGGTCGTAGATGGTGCCGAGGAAGGTGTCCGGCAGCAGATAGAGCCAGTCCACGCCGTCGGCGCGCATCTTGCGGATCATGTCCTCGACGCCGTCGGCGGTGGGACGGCCGCTCGCATTGAGCTTGAAGGGCATGGCCACGACGTTCGCGCCCATGCCGGCGCACACGCTCTTCACCTCGTCGACGATGACGCGCGAATTCTGCTCGGTGGTGGAATAGAGCACGCCGACGGTCTTGAACGGCTTGTAGGCCTGCATGGCGCGCATGTGCACGTCGGTCGGCACCACGTGGACGGCGCCGGTGACGTTGCGGCCCGAGGAGGCGAAGTCGGGGGCGATCTTCGCCCGCACCGGCGCCGCCACCAGCGCGAACACCACCGGGATGTCGCGCACGTAGCGCGGATCGGTCGAATCGTAGGGGCCGACCACGCCGAGCGTCACCGGGGTGCCCCAGGTATAGATGAGATCGGGCTTGAGGGTGGCGAGGTCGGCGATCAACTCGGGCACGCGCCGGGCGTCGCCATTGGCGTCGCGGGCGATGATCTCGGTCTTGATCTCGTTGGCGGTGAGGAAGTCGCGGAAGCCGCGCTCGACGTCGGTCTCGCCGCGGAAGGTCAGCATCAGGATGCGGAACGGCCGGTCCTGCGCGCGGGCGCCCGTGAGGCCGAGAAGGCTCGCCGATCCCGCGCCGATGCCGAGGGAGAGGAGGGTTCGCCGGTCGATCACAACGCTTCGCCTTCGTGTCACGCCGCCGAGGCAGCTTTTTCAATGCTGCGCCACAGATAGCGCGAAGCGGGCCCAGGCCGCCACATCGAAATGCCGCAAGGCGGTAGCCGGAGGCCGAACCCTGGGCACTGGCGGTCCTGCGCCGATCACGCTTTCGCGGGGAGCCGGCGCGCCGCCGAGCCCCAGCCGCCGCTTGCCGGTGTCCCCGCCGAGGTGAGACAAGTGCTCCGGGGAGGTCCCATGGATCAGCCGGATTCAGCACAGGGAAGGAACGGGCCGCACACCGATTCGGCCGCGTTCTGGCAGGAAAGCGACGACGCGCTCCTCGCCCGCCTCGGCAGCCGCCCGGAGGGCCTGTCGCAGGACGAGGCCGCGGCGCGGCTCGACCGCTGCGGGCCCAACGTGGCGGTGACCGGCCTGCGGCGCAGCCTTGCGGCCAAGATCGGCAAGCGCCTCGCCGAGCCGCTGGTGGCGATCCTGCTGATCGCCGCCGCCATATCGGGCGCGACCGGCGACTGGCAGAGCTTCGTCATCATCGTCGCCATCGTCCTCATGTCGATCACCCTCGATCTGGTGCAGGAGCAGAAGGCCGAGGCGGCGGTGGAGGCGCTGCGCCGCTCGGTGGCGGTGACCGCCCGGGTGCGGCGCGACGGCGCTGCGCGCGAGCTGCCGGTGCGCGAGATCGTGCCCGGCGACATCGTCGAGCTCGCCGCCGGCAAGCTGGTTCCGGCCGATGGGGTGGTGCTCTCGGCCCATGGCGCGCTCGCCAACGAGGCGGTGCTCACCGGCGAGCCCTATCTGGTGGAGAAGCGTCCCGGTCCTTCCGCCGGCGCCGCGCCGTCCGACGCCGCCAACGGCCTGTTCGCCGGCACCACGCTGACCGGCGGCGAGGCGCTGATGCTGGTGGTGGAGACCGGCGCGGCCACGCGCTTCGGCGCCATCTCCGCCTCGCTCCAGGCGCGCGAGCCGCCGACCGCGTTCGAGCGCGGGCTGCATGCGCTCGGCATGCTGATCCTGCGCCTCACCGGCTTCCTGGTGCTGTTCGTGCTGCTGACCCAGATGCTGCGCCAGGGCCTGTCGCTGGAGAGCTTCCTGTTCGCGGTGGCGCTGGCGGTGGGCCTCACGCCGGAGCTGCTGCCCATGGTTACCACCGTGACGCTGGCGCGCGGGGCGGTGCGCATGGCGCGCCGCAAGGTGGTGGTCAAGCGCCTCTCCGCCATCCACGACCTCGGCGCCATGGACGTGCTGTGCACCGACAAGACCGGCACCCTCACCGAGGCGCGCATCGCCCTGGTCGGCAGCTTCGGGCCGGATGGCGCGGCGCGCGGGCGGGTCGCCGACCTCGCGCGCCTCAACAGCGCCTTCGCCGCCGGCACCCGCAGCGCCCTCGACGACGCGCTGCTGGCGGATGGCGCGCCGCCGCCGGGCTGGACCTGCCTCGACGACCTGCCGTT
Organism: Xanthobacter pseudotagetidis; assembly: GCF_043194795.2. NCBI lineage: Bacteria > Pseudomonadati > Pseudomonadota > Alphaproteobacteria > Hyphomicrobiales > Xanthobacteraceae > Xanthobacter > Xanthobacter pseudotagetidis. The sequence goes on from NZ_CM195534.1 coordinate 2,434,610, forward strand.
CGACTTCGAGCGCCGGCGCGCGGCGGTGCTGCTGGCGCAGGGCGGCGAGCGGCTGATGATCGTCAAGGGCGCGCCGGAGGCGGTGCTCGCGCTGTCGACCCATGTGGAGGGGCCGGACGGCGCCGCGCTTCCCCTCGACGACGCCGGCCGCGCCCGCCTCGCCGCGCTGATCGAGCAGAAGGGCCGGGAGGGCCTGCGCCTGCTGGGGGTGGCGGTCCGGCCGGCGCCGGAAGGGCGCGACACGCTCGCGGCGGCCGACGAGGCCGGCCTCGTGTTCGCCGGCTGCGCCGCTTTCCTCGACCCGCCCAAGGCCTCCGCCTCCGGCGCCGTGGCGCGGCTGATGGCGGCGGGCGTGAAGGTGAAGATCATCTCCGGCGACGGCGCCCCGGTGGTGGAGCATCTGGTGGGCGCACTCGGCCTGCCGGCGCGCGGCCTTGTCACCGGCGAGGAGATCGCGCGCCTGTCCGACACCGCGCTCGCCACCCGCTGCGCGCACGCGGACCTGTTCGTGCGCGTCGCGCCGGACCAGAAGCGGCGCATCGTCCTCGCGCTGCGCCGGCGCGGCCACACGGTGGGCTTCATGGGCGACGGCATCAACGACGCCCCCGCCATCCACGCGGCCGATGTCGGCCTTTCGGTGGAGGGCGGCACGGATGTGGCGCGCGAGGCGGCGGACGTGATCCTGCTCAATTCCGACCTCGGCGTGCTGGCCGACGGGGTAAGCGAGGGCCGGCGCACCTACGCCAACATCATGAAGTACATCCGCATGGGCACGAGCTCGAACTTCGGCAACATGCTCTCCATGGCGTTCGCCTCGCTGTTCCTGCCGTTCCTGCCGCTGGCGCCGCTGCAGATCCTGCTCAACAACCTCATCTACGACCTCTCCGAGATCGGCATCCCGTTCGACAGCGCCGACCCGGAGGCGCTCGCCGCGCCGCAGGCCTGGGACATGGGCGGGGTGCTGCGCTTCACGTTGGTGATGGGGCCGCTCTCGTCGCTGTTCGATCTCGCCACCTTCGGCGTGCTCACCTTCGGCTTTGCGGTGGACGCGGACACGTTCCGCACCGCGTGGTTTGTGGAATCCATCGCCACGCAGATCCTGGTGATTTTCCTGATCCGCACCGCGCGGCCGTTCTGGCTGAGCCGGCCGGACCCGATCCTGGCGCTGACCTCGCTCGGCGCGCTGGTGCTGGCGCTCATCCTGGCGCTGACGCCCCTCGGGCGCGTGGCGGGCTTTGCCGCCGTGCCCGCTGGGGTGCTGCTGGCGATCGTCGGCCTGACGCTGGCCTATCTCGTTGCCGCCGAGGCGCTGAAACGCCTCGCCACGCGGCCGACGGCCCACGCGCGCCACCGGCGCCGCCGTCCCGCGCACGGCGGCGGATGAGGAGAGTGGGCGCGCGCGGGCGGGCGATGTCCTCCTTCGTCGCGCGAGTTGCCTCGCGGGGGTGCGCCCGGTATAGGGTCGGGACGCTGCGGGCGTGGCGGAACTGGTAGACGCAGCGGACTCAAAATCCGCCGTCCTCACGGATATGTCGGTTCGAATCCGACCGCCCGCACCACCTCCCCTCGGGACCGTTGACCACTTTCCCTTTTTGCCCGCTCAGGCTTATGCGCGCTACACAGCGCGGCTTGGCGTCGGGCGCCGGCAGCCGCCGGCGCCCGACCTGCCTGGGTTGCCGTCAGGCGTCGGCGCGGGTGACGAACTTGACGTTCAGATAGGGCTCGATGCCCTCGGCGCCACCCTCGGTGCCGTAGCCGCTGTCCTTCACGCCGCCGAACGGCGTCTCGGGAATGCCGAGGCCGTGGTGGTTGATGGACACCATGCCGCTCTCCACCTCGCGTGCGAGCCGCGTGGAGGCCACCTGCGAGCGCGTGTAGGCGTAGGCGGCGAGCCCGTAGGGCAGGCGGTTGGCCTCGACGATGGCGTCGTCCAGCGTCTCGAACGGCGCGATCAGCGCCACCGGGCCGAACGGCTCCTCGTTGAGCAGGCGCGCATCCGGCGGCAGGTCGGTGACCACCGTCGGGGCGTAGAACCAGCCGCGATTCTCGCGCCGCTGTCCGCCGGTGAGGATGTTGCCGCCCTTGGCCCGGGCGTCGTCCATGAACCCCTCCATGGCCTCGAGGCGCCGCGGATTGGCGAGCGGGCCCATGGTAGTGTCCGGATCGAGCCCGCTGCCCAGCTTCAGCGCCTCGGCGGCGGCGACGAACCGCTCCACGAACGGCGCGTAGGCCGGCCGCTCCACCAGGAAGCGGGTCGGGGAGATGCAGACCTGTCCGGCATTGCGGAACTTGGCGCCGGCCAGCAGGCGCGCGGCCAGGTCGATGTCGGCATCCGCGCAGACGATGGCCGGGGCGTGTCCGCCGAGCTCCATGGTGGCGCGCTTCATGTGCGTGCCCGCGAGGGCGGCGAGCTGCTTGCCCACCACGGTCGAGCCGGTGAAGGAGATCTTGCGCACCACTGGGTGGGGCACGAGATGGCCGGAGATCTCCGGCGGGTTGCCGTAGACGAGGTTGAGCACGCCCGCCGGCAGCCCGGCGTCGACGAACGCGCGCACCAGCGCGGCGCAGGACGCCGGGGTCTCCTCCGGCCCCTTCAGGATGACCGCGCACCCGGCCGCCAGCGCCGCCGCGGTCTTGCGCGTGGCCTGGCTGACGGGAAAGTTCCAGGGGGTGAAGGCGGCCACCACGCCCACCGGCTCGCGCAGGCTGAGCTGGTGGATATGATCGGCGCGGGCAGGGATGACGCGGCCATAGGTGCGCCGCGCCTCCTCGGCGAACCACTGGATCACGTCCGCCGAGGTCTGGACCTCGATGCGCGCCTCGGCCAGCGGCTTGCCCTGCTCCAGCACCATCAGGCGCGCCGTCTCCTCGGCCCGCGCGCGCAGGAGCTCTGCGGCCTTGATGAGAAGGGTGGCGCGGGCATGGGCGCTCTGCCGCTTCCAGAGAGCAAAGCCCTGCGCCGCCGCCGCCAGCGCCTCGTCGAGATCGGCGATCCCGGCGAAAGCGCAGGTGCCGATCACGTCCTCGGTGGCGGGATTGAGGATATCGAACGTCTTCCCAGAGCGGGCCGCCCGCCATTCGCCGGCGATGTGCAGCAACACGTCTCCATACATGCGCGTTCCTCGAACTGTCTGGCTGTCCCGGCGCGGGTCGGGAGGAAGGGGGATCGGAGGGAAAAGGCTGTGGCCCGCCGTGCGGCGGCGGGCGGCGCGCCCTCCCGTCGCCTGCGGGCGCGCCGGCCGATCTTGCGGCACGGCGCGTCGGTGCCGCAAGGCCGATGCGATGCGCCGGGTCCAGAAATACCCCACGCGCCGGCTCGGGCGCGTGGGCATTCTTCCGCAGCCGCCCGGGGCAGGCGGCGCGCGCGGCGCCTTGCCGGCGCCGCGCGCGTCAGTTCTTGGCTTGCAGTCCGTTCGCCAGGATCACCGCCCGCCAGCGGTCGACCTCCTTGCGGTAGAAGGCGGCGAACTGTGCCGAGTCCATGGTGGACGGCACCGAGCCGTTGGACTTGAAGAACTTCACCATGGCGGGCGTCTTCAGCGCCTTGCGGATCTCGGCGTTGAGGTATTCGAGGCGGTTCTGCGGAATGCCCTTGGGGCCGAAGATGCCGAACCAGGCGCTGACCTCGAAGCCGGGCAGGCCCGCCTCGGGGGCGGAGGGCACGTCGGGGGTGATCTCCGAGCGGCTGGGCATCGACACCACGAGGCCGGTGAGCTTGCCGGAGGTGATGAAGGGCGCGATGTTGGCCATGTCCATGATCACCATCTCGCAATCCCCGGCCATCACCGAGAGCAGGCCCGGGCCGCCGCCGGGATAGGGGATGATCTCGAACTTGGTGCCGCTTTCGGTCCGGAAGGCGACGGTCGCCAGCTGGCTTCCGGTGCCCGAGGTCGCGGAGTTCAGCTTGCCGGGATTGGCCTTGAGCTTGGCGAGCAGGTCGCCCAGGGTCTTCATGCCCGAATTGGCGTTCACGGCCAGGGCATAGGGCATGGCCATGACCTGCGAGATCGGCGTGAAGTCGGCGATCGGGTCGTACTTGGCGTTGTTGAGCGTCGGGTTGACGCCGATCGCCATGGTGTCGATCAGGATGGTGTAGCCGTCCGGCTCGGACCGCCGCATGAAGTCGACGCCGATCATGCCGGAGGCCCCCGGCTTGTTCTCCACCACCACGGTCTGCTTCATGCTCTCCTGAAGCTGGGTGGCGAGCAGGCGGGCCGTGCCGTCCATGGCGCCGCCCGGCGCGTAGGGCACGATCAGCCGGATCGGGCGGTCGGGAAACGTGTCGGCCGCGGCGCCTGCCGCCGGCAGCAGCGCACAGGCAAACAGGGCAACGGCGCTGAAAAACGTCCTGCGTTCCATGAATTCCTCCCCTTTTCTCACAGGCTTTGGCCCGCCGCCGCCGGGGAGAACTCCCGGCGGCGGCAGGCTTCGGGTCCCGGCGGCTTTCGGGCCGCTCTTGGGTGTTCGGCGAACGGTGCTGTCGGGTGGGCGGCGGCCCTTGCGGGCCTTCTTGCCAGGCGCTTTCTTGCGGTGGCCGCGATCCTGCGGCCGCCGTCAGGTGTAGAGGTTCTTGCGCGGCGTCGGGTCGAGATTGAAGATGCGCGCGGCGTTCAGGCCAAGGATGTTCTTCTTGGCTTGCTCGTCCAGGAACGGCAGGTCGCAGATCATCTGCGGCAGATCGAAGTCGAAGTGCGGCCAGTCGGACGCGAACAACAAGTTCGTCTTCGCATTGATCATGTCGAATGTGGTCTCCAGCGCCTTAGGATGGGTGATTTCCATGGGCTGGGTAGTGTAATAGCAGGTGTCGCGCATGTATTCGGACGGCATGCGCTTGAGCTGCGGCGCCTCCGACTGGCGCATGAGATACTGGTCGTCGAGCCGCTGCATCAGGAACGGAACCCAGGCGAGGCCGCTCTCCACCCACAGGGTGTTGAGCTTCGGGAACCGTTCCGGCAGGCCGTTCAGGATCCAGTTGGTCATGTGGATCATGTTGCACCACACGAACCCCAGCGCATGCATGCCGAGGAACCGGTTCACGGTGGCGAGCGAGGGGTCCTGCCAGTGGTAGCCGGCATGGAAGGCCAGCGGCTTGCCGCGCTCCTCGATCATCCGGTAGAGGCGCATGTAGTCGTTATGGTGCACCGGCTTGGTGCGGGTGCTGGTGACGCAGAAGCCGATCACGCCCTTGTGGTCGCCGAACTCCTCCACCGCCCGCTCGGCCTCCTTGGGCGTGTTGAACGGCAGGTAGATCAGCGTCTTGATGCGGTCGTCGCCGTCCAGCAGCTTGTCGGCGGTCCAGCGGTTGTAGGCGCGGCCGAGCCACACCTCCATGTCGGGCTGGGGATGCATGCCGAGGAACAGCATGGGGGTGGGGAACACCACCATGTTGTCGACGCCGATGGAATCCATGGCGCGGCGGGTCAGGACGACATCGCGGTGGACGTCGGTTTCCGTCACCTTTTCGCGCTGGTCGTCCTGGTGCGGGATGCGTCCGCCCACCGACTGGTAGCGCAGGCCGAGGTCGCCGTTGAGGCCGTAGGGCGGCCCGCCGATGCGCTCCGCCTGGTAGCGCATGGCGTTGTCCCGGATCACCGGGTCCTCGATATATTGCACCACCTCCTTCCAGGAGACGGTTTCCACGTGGTGGGCGTCGATGTCGACCACGAACCAGTCCTGCAGCCCGCGCTGGCGCGCGTTGCGCTTGGCGTGGGCGAGCACGTCGCGGGTGTCGGTATAGACGTCGATCTGCTGGGTGGCCGCGTAGTTCGGGCCGAATTTGCTCTGCAAGTTCATGGTCGGACCCGCTGTCAGGAGATGTGTTCGTCGGGGCGGCGGCGATACCAGAGCGCCAGCTCCACCGGGCCGAGATGCAGCGCCCGCAGCATCTCGGAGACCGCCGAGAGCAGCTCCGTCGGGGTGAGCTCGCTGTCGCGCTCGCCGAAGATGGGCGAGAAGGTGCGCTCCTCGCCGTCCGACTTCGCCACGTAGAGGCGCACGGCGGCGGTCAGGATCTGCGCCACCGCCTCGTCGGAGACGCGGGCGGCGGCGCCGCTTTCCACCATCTCGCGCGAGGTCTCGAGGAGCTTCGGGGCGAGGGTGTCGATCCAGGCATAGGGATCGTTGCGCCGGTCTTGCTCAAGGGCGGACATAAATCTCTCCGTCGCGCACGATGATCTCCGCCTTCTTCAGGCGGGCGCGGGCATTGCCGGGATGCTGGCCGGTGCGGATGCTGAACTCGTAGCCGTGCCACGGGCAGATGATGTGGCTCTCGCTCTCGTCATAGGCCTGGGAGCGCACCGTCAGGTCGGCGTCCACGGGCTCCAGAACGCGCTTCATGATGCGGCCCTGGCACACCGGTCCGCCAAGATGGGCGCAGCGGTTGTGCCAGGCGTAGAATGCATCGCCGATACGGAACACGCCGATTTCCGCATCCCCGCATATGACGACCTTGCGGTCGCCATCCGCATAGTCGTCGACCTTTCCTGCGCTGTACTCGCTCATGGCGGCTCCACCCGTTCAAGACGTTTTATTGCAGTGCAATACTGTGACAATTCTGGTTTCGACGTGGGGTTGTTAGGTCATAGATGCGATCAATCAGATCATTGGACTTGAATTGTAATATGTCTAATATTAGTTCGCTGAATGCGTGATACATGGAATGGATCGCGGGAATGGACCTGAGGCAGTTCCGGCAGTTCATCGCCGTGGCCGAGGAGCGCAGCTTCCGGCGCGCTGCCGTGCGCCTCAACATGGCCCAGCCGCCGCTCACCACCGCCATCCGCCGCATCGAGGAAGAGGTCGGCGCGCCGCTGATCGAGCGGACCAACCGCATTACCTGCCTGACCCAGGCCGGAGAGGTGTTCCTTGAGGAGGCGCGCCGCGCGGTCCTGCAGGCGGAGCGCGCGGTCTCGGCGGCGCGCCGCGCCGCCAACGGCCTGCGCGGAACCCTGCGCGTGAGCTTCGTGCCGAGTGCGGCGCGCGATATCCTGCCCGCATTCCTGCGCCGGTTCCGGGACGCCCATCCGGACGTCGAGCTGCAGTTGCGCGAGCAGATGACCAGCCAGCAGGTGCGCGCGATCCATGACGGCGACGCCGATGTCGGCTTCGTCATCCCGCCCGTGGACGACGCCGAAGGGCTCACCATCCGCGCGCTCACCCGCAACGAGATGATCGCCGCCCTGCCGGAGGAGCACCCCCTGTGCCGGCTCGGCCAGGTCGCGCTGTCGCAGCTGAAGGAAGAGGCCTGGGTCTGCTTCCCCGCCCGTGAGGGGCCGGGGCTTCACCGCCGCATCCGCGAAGCCTGCTCGGCGGCGGGGTTTGCGCCGCTGATCCTGCAGGAGGCGCAGCAGATGGACACCATCATCAACCTGGTGGCCGGCGGCATGGGGGTGGCGCTGGTGACCGAGGCGAGCGCCACCGTGGAGCGCAAGGGCGTCGTGTTCTGCCCCCTGACCGGAGTGGGAGCGCCCGTGACCTACGAGCTTGCGGTCGCCTACGGGCGGCGCTCCTCGGTGCTGGACAGCTTCCTCGCCATCATCGGCGAGCATTGGCCGGCTGCCCGGGACGGCCGGTGAGGGGGCGGGTCACGGCGGTCGCGCCTCGGGCCTTTGGACGCCGAGGTCGGGCCGAGGCGTCGTCCGCCGGTTCAGCCACAGCCGCGCTCCGCCTTCCCCGCCCGCTCACAGCAGCGGCCGGATCGCCATCTCCAGCCCGAGCAGCAGCAGGCCGACGAGGAACCAGCGGCGGAACGCCTGCGGGCTGATCAGGGCGCGCATCTTCTGGCCCGCCCACATGCCGGCGAGGGCCGGCACCACGGCGGCGGCGGAGGCGCCGAGCGTCTCCGGCGAAAAGGCGCCGCGCGCGCCGAGCCCGGCCGCCAAAGCGAGCGTCGAGACCGTGAACGACAGGCCGAGCACCTGGATCAGGTCGTCCTTCGCAAGCCCCAGCGCCTGGAGATACGGCACCGCCGGGATCACGAACACGCCCGTGCCGCCGGTGACGAGCCCGGTCGCGCCGCCGATCAGCGGCGACAGCCACGGCTCAATCCGCGGTGGCACGGCGAGCTGGCGGGCGAGAAGGGTGAAGGCGGCATAGGCGACCAGCGCGCAGCCGAGCGCCGTCGTCGTCGGACCCGTATCGCCGCTGGCGAGCCAGGCGGCGCCGAGCGCCGTGCCGGCGACGATCGCCGCCATCATCGGCCAGAGCCGGCGTGCCAGGGGGCCGAATCCCGGCCCTGCCAGCAACTGCCACACATTGGTGACGAAGGAGGGGACCAGCAGCAGCCCCGCCGCCGCCAGCGGCGACAGCAGGGCGCCCAGCACCCCCATGGCAACGGTCGGCAGGCCCATGCCGGTGACGCCCTTCACCACGCCGGCGGCGAAGAAGGTGGCGGCAATGGCGGCGATCAGGGTGGGAGACAGGTCGATCATGCGCCTGCCATAGGCGATGGGCGCGCGCGCGCAATGCGGATGATCCGCCGCCAGCCTTCGGCTCGCCCGAAGGCTGGTCTTGCGCTACTGTCGACAGATGCGCTTCGATCTTGTCGACCTGCGCCTGTTCCTCGCCGTGGTGGAGGCGGGCAGCATCACCCATGGCGCTGCCGAGGCCGGCCTCTCATTGCCGGCCGCGAGCGAGCGCCTGCGCGAGATGGAGGCGGCGGGCGAGGCGCGGCTGCTGGAGCGTGGCCGGCGCGGGGTCGTGCCTACTGCCGCCGGCGAGGCGCTGGCGCACCACGCCCGCGCCATCCTCGCCCAGATGGCGCAGATGCGCGGCGAGCTTGGACGGCACGCGAAGGGCCTGCGTGCCAGCGTGCGGCTGCTCGCCAACACCGCGGCGCTCACCGAGCTCCTGCCTGAGCGCCTGGCGCCCTTCATGGCCGCGCACCCGCAGATCGACGTGGAACTGAAGGAGCGCCAGAGCGTCGAGATCGCCCGCGCCGTCGCGGCCGGCTTCGCCGACATCGGCATTCTCTCCGCCGGGGCCGAGACCGGTGCGCTCGCGCTCCGGCCGTTCGCCCTTGACCGGCTGGTGGCGGTGGTGCCGCGGGGCGATCCCCTGGCCGCGCGGGCGCGTGTGGCTTTCGCGGACCTCCTGGAGCGGCCCTTCGTCGGCTTGATGGGTGGCGCGCTGCCGGCGCATCTCGACGCGCGGGCCGCCGCCATCGGCGGCCGCTTGAGGGCGCGGATCGGGATGCGCACTTTCGAGGGCGTCTGCCGCATGGTCGGGGCGGGGGTCGGCGTCAGCATCGTGCCAGAGACGGCGGCGCGCCGCTGCCGATCCAGCTGCGGCATCGCCACGGCGCGTCTCGCCGAGCCCTGGGCGACGCGTCGCCTGGCCGTATGCGTACGGCGCGGCGACGCGCTGTCGCCGCAGGCGGAGGCCCTCTTCGCCCACCTCGCTTGCGACCACGCGTGGGCGCGAGCGAGATGACCGCGCAGCCGCGGCGATGCGCCGTCGGCATGCCGTTGCCATTTGACGGCGCGGGCAGGCCTCACTACCTGTGCCATCGGCGCCCGCAGCCAGGGCGCGTCCGGAGGCCTGAAGGTGTCGCTCGTCGCCACGATCCGCAAGTCGCTCGTGCCCGTGCATCGGGAGGGCTATCCCTTCATCGCCGGGGCGGCGGTGATCGCTCTCGCCATCCTCTCCGTGAGCACCTTCTTCGGCATGATCGCGGTGGGTCTTGCCCTCTGGACCGCTCTGTTCTTCCGCGACCCCGTCCGGGTGACGCCGGTGCGCGAGGGGCTGGTGGTGTCGCCCGCGGACGGCACCGTCTCCGCCATCGGTCCGGCGCGCCCGCCGCGCGAGCTCGACCTGTCCGACGAGCCGCTGCTGCGGGTCTCGATCTTCATGAGCGTGTTCAACGTGCACGTGAACCGCGCGCCGGTGACGGGCCGCATCGAGCGCGTGGCCTACAAGCCGGGCATCTTCCTCAATGCCGACCTCGACAAGGCGAGCGAGGACAACGAGCGCAACGGCCTCGTCATCCGCACCTCGGCCGGCCGGGTGGGGTGCGTGCAGATCGCCGGGCTGATCGCCCGGCGCATCGTCTGCTTCGTGCGTGAGGGCGAGGAGATCGGCGCCGGCGAGCGCTTCGGCCTCATCCGCTTCGGCTCGCGGCTCGACATCTATCTGCCTCCGGGGACCAAGGTGCAGGTGGCGGAGGGCCAGATCGCCATCGCCGGGGAGACCATCATCGCCGACCTCTCCGGGGGCGGCGTGCGTGACGTCGCCTACCGGGTGGGGTGAGCGATGGAGACGCCCTTTCCCCCGTTCGACCCCGAGGGCCGGACCCGGTTCGGCCGGCTCGGGCGCATCCCGGTCCGGGTGCTGATTCCGAACCTCGTGACGCTGCTGGCGCTGTGCTCCGGCCTCACGGCGGTGCGCCTCGCCATCGAGGAGCGGATCGAGCTGGCGCTCGCGGCGATCGTGTTCGCGGCGCTGCTGGACGGCATCGACGGGCGCCTAGCGCGGGCGCTTAAGGGCACCTCGAAGTTCGGCGCCGAGCTCGACAGCCTCGCCGACTTCGTGAACTTCGGCTGCGTGCCGGCGCTGATGCTCTATTTCTGGGGTCTGAACGAGGCCGGCTCGTTCGGCTGGATCGCCGCGCTCACCTACGCCATCTGCGCGGCGCTGCGCCTCGCGCGTTTCAACGTGATGCTGGACGACCCCGACCGGCCGGCCTTCGCGGCCGACTTCTTCACCGGCATTCCGGCTCCGGCGGGCGCCATCACGGTGCTGCTGCCGGTGTATCTGGAGCTGCTCGGCGCGCCGCACGGCAGCTGGAGCGCGCCGCTGGCGCTCGTCTACTGCCTCGCGATCGGCTTCCTGATGATCTCGACCGTGCCGGCCTGGTCCGGCAAGTCGCTCGGGAGCCGGGTGCGGCGCGACATGGTGCTGCCGCTGTTCGTGCTGGTGGCGCTCTATTTCGCGCTGCTGGCGAGCTATCCCTGGGCGGTGCTCGCCACCTGCTCGATGATCTATCTGGCGCTGCTGCCGGTCTCGGCGCTGCGCTATCGCCGGCTCATGGCGGTCCACCGCGCCGAGCAGGCCGAGCGCGGCGCCAGAAGCCAGGGCGAGGGCGCCTCCGGGGCGGCGTCCGGCTCGTCCTCCTGATCCTGCCGCAGGCCGAGGCCGCACCCGACGGCGGCGCCGCGCCGCTTACGACGCGGGCGTTTATTGTATGCAATGAATCATTATATGATTAAAATATAATCATTCATGACGTCTCCATTTGCTCTTTCGTTCTGTTTGATGCAAAAATAACATCGTAATATCAGGTGTTTATAGAATATTGCATACAACTGGCACGCCCCTTGAATGGGAATGGCGAGTTTCGCTTGCCCATTTGCCATCGAGGGGACATCGCCACATGAACCGCCGCGAGTTTATGAAATCCGCCTCCGCCACGGCTCTCGCCTCCGGCACGGGCGTCGCCGCGCCCGCCGTCTTCTCTCCCGCCAAGGCGCAGGCGCGCAACGAGACGCTGCTGATCGTCTCCGAGAGTGGTCCGAACAATCTCGACATCATGGGCGTGGGCACCAACGTGCCCGGCTACGAGGCGAGCTGGAATTGCTACGACCGCCTCATCACCCACGAGATGACCGAGAAGGACGGGGTGCGCTACTACGACCGCGACAAGCTCCGCGGCGAGCTTGCCGAGGACATGAGCATCGGCGACATGTCGGCGACCTTCAAGCTGAAGAAGAACGCCACCTTCCAGGACGGCACGCCGGTCACCGCCAAGGACGTGAAGTGGTCGCTCGATCGCGCGGTCTCGGTGGGCGGCTTTCCCACCTTCCAGATGAAGGCCGGATCGCTGGAGAAGCCCGAGCAGTTCGTGGTGGTGGACGACCATACGGTGCGTGTCGATTTCCTGCGCAAGGACCGCCTCACCATCCCGGACCTCGCGGTGATCGTGCCCTGCGTGATGAACTCCGAGCTCATCAAGAAGAACGCCACCGAGAAGGACCCCTGGGGCCTGGAATACACCAAGCAGAACACCGCCGGCTCCGGCGCCTACAAGGTCACCAAGTGGACCTCGGGCACCGAGGTGGTCTACGAGCGCTTCGATGATTGGAAGGGCGGCCCGCTGCCCAAGATCAAGCGCGTGATCTGGCGCATGGTGCCCTCCGCCGGCAACCGCCGGGCGCTGCTGGAGCGCGGCGACGCGGACATCTCCTACGACCTGCCCAACAAGGACTTCGTGGAGCTGAAGCAGGCCGGCAAGCTGAACATCACCTCGGTGCCGTATTCCAACGGCCTGCAATATATCGGCATGAACGTCACCAAGCCGCCGTTCGACAACCCGAAGGTGCGCGAGGCGGTGGCCTGTGCCGTCCCCTACCAGAAGATCATGGACGCGGTGCTGTTCGGCCTCGCCAAGCCCATGTTCGGCGCCGCTGCGGACACCCAGACCAAGGTCGCCTGGCCGCAGCCCACCAAGTTCAACACCGACCTCGCCAAGGCCAAGGCGCTGCTTACCGAGGCGGGCTATTCGGACGGGTTCGAGACCACGATCTCGTTCGACCTGGGATTTGCCGGCGTCAACGAGCCCATCTGCGTGCTGCTGCAGGAGAACCTGGCGCAGATCGGCATCAAGACCACCATCAACAAGATCCCGGGCGCCAACTGGCGCGGCGAGCTGACCAAGAAGACGCTGCCGCTCTACACCAACGTGTTCTCGGGCTGGCTCGACTACCCCGAATACTTCTTCTTCTGGTGTTATCACGGCAACAACGCCATCTTCAACACCATGAGCTACCAGTCGAAAGCGATGGATGCCTTCATCGACGCCGCGCGCCAATCGGCGGCGGTGGGCGACAAGGGCGCCTACGACGCCGGCGTGAAGGGCATGGTGGACCTCGCCTTCGCCGACGTGCCGCGGGTGCCGCTCTACCAGCCCTATGTGAACGTGGCGATGCAGAAGAACGTCACCGGCTACGAATACTGGTTCCACCGCCGGCTCGACTATCGCGCCTTCGCCAAGTCCTGAGCGGGGCGGTCCGAGGTCGCGCCCCTCGGGGCGCGAACGGGAGGGGTGGCGCCGAAGGGGGCGCCAGGCGCCGCCCCTTTCTCTTTCAGGGGCAGAGGGAGGCTGCTCCCGGCCTCCCGCTCACCCCCGACCCCTCTCCCGCGAGGGGAGAGGGGAGGAGGGCGGCTCCCCGGGGCCGGGGCGATTTCCGGTGAGCGGGGCCGGGCGGGGCTCCCCTCTCCCCTTGCGGGAGAAGGTGGATCGCGGCGCAGCCGCGAAACGGGTGAGGGGGCGTCGCGGCCTGTCGCGCCGCGCCGTCTTGAGGGAAGGGACGCGCCGCGCGCGCCTTGCAGCATCGAGGAGAGGGCCATGCTGAAGCTCATCGCCAGCCGTCTCGCCACAGCCGTGCCGAGCCTGATCGGCGTCGTCATCGTCACCTTTCTCTTGACCCGGGTGCTGCCCGGCGACGCGGCGGCCTATTTCGCCGGGCCGGCCGCGACCCCGCAGGCGATCGCCGAGATCCGCGCCAAGCTCGGCCTCGACCAGCCGCTGCCAGTGCAGTTCGTGGACTATGTCACCGCGCTCGCGAAGGGCGACCTCGGCACCTCGCTCTCCACCGGCCAGCCGGTGGCGCAGGAGATCGCCGCGCGCCTGCCGGCCTCGGCCGAGCTGACGCTGTGCGGCCTTATCCTCGCGCTCGCCATCGCCGTGCCGTTCGGCATCATGGCGGCGGTGAAGCAGGGCTCCTGGGTGGACCACGCCTGCCGCCTCATCACCACGGCGGGCGTCTCGCTGCCGGTGTTCTTCACCGGGCTGCTGCTGGTCTACGTGTTCTATTTCAAGCTCGGCTGGGCGCCGGCGCCGCTCGGGCGGCTCGACGTGTTCTTCTCCGCCCCGCCCACCATCACCGGCTTCTACCTGATCGACAGCCTGCTGACGGGCGAGTTCGAGACCTTCCGCGCCGCGCTCGCCCAGCTCGCGGTCCCGTCCATCACGCTCGCCATCTTCGCGCTGGCGCCCATCGCCCGCATGACGCGCGCCTCCATGCTGGCGGTGCTGTCCTCGGAGTTCGTGCGCACGGCGCGGGCGGCCGGGCTGACCGACACCACGGTCATCCTCACCTATGCGTTCAGGAACGCCATGCTGCCCGTCATCACCACGCTCGGCATGGTGTTTTCGTTCCTGCTCGGAGCCAACGTGCTGGTGGAGAAGGTGTTCGCCTGGCCGGGCATCGGCTCCTATGCGGTCGAGGCGCTGATCACCTCGGACTATGCGCCGGTGCAGGGCTTCGTGCTCGCCATGGCGATCCTCTACGTGGTCCTGAACCTCGTCATCGACATCTCCTACGGCATCATCGACCCCCGCGCGCGGAGCGAAGCATGACCATCGCCACCGTCGAAGACGCTCCCCAGAGCGGCCTGGCCGCCACGCTGAAGCACGCGCGCTACGTGATCTCGGACAACCCGGTCACCGGCATCGCCTTCGGCATGTTCCTGGTGCTCATCATCGCGGCGCTGATCGGGCCCTATGTGGTGCCGTACGACCCGCTCGCCTCCAACACCCAGGCGGCATTGCAGCCGCCCTCGGCCGCGCACTGGTTCGGCACCGACAATCTCGGCCGCGACATCTTCTCCCGCGTGGTCGTGGCGACGCGGCTCGACCTCGCCATCGCCGTGTTCTCGGTGGCGCTGGTGTTCGCGGCGGGCGGCATCGCCGGCATCGCCTCGGGCTTCTTCGGCGGCTGGACCGACCGCATCGTCGGCCGCATCTCCGACACCATCATGGCGTTCCCGCTGTTCGTGCTGGCCATGGGCATCGTCGCCGCGCTGGGCAATTCGGTGACCAACATCGTCATCGCCACCGCCATCATCAACTTCCCGCTCTATGTGCGCGTCGCCCGTGCAGAGGCGGCGATCCGCAGGCAGGCGGGCTACGTCCAGGCGGCGCGCCTCACCGGCAATTCGGAGTGGCGCATCCTGCTGACGACCATCCTGCCCAACATCATGCCGATCATGATGGTGCAGATGTCGCTCACCATGGGCTACGCGATCCTGAACGCCGCCGGTCTCTCCTTCATCGGCCTCGGCGTGCGCCCGCCGACGCCGGAGTGGGGCATCATGGTGGCCGAGGGCGCGGCCTACATCGTCTCAGGCGAATGGTGGATCGCGCTGTTCCCGGGCCTGGCGCTGATGTTCGCGGTGTTCTGCTTCAACCTGCTGGGCGATGGTCTGCGCGACATCGTCGATCCCCAGCGCCGCACCTGATGGAGGGGAGAATGCACGGCGCCGCCGATCTGTCCGCCGCTTTGTCCGCTCCCGTCCGCGAGGTGGCCGGCGGGCCGCTTCTGGAGGTCAAGGACCTGACGGTCGAGTTCCTGACCCGCCGCGGCATCGTCACGGCGGTGGAGAAGGTCAGCCTCACCCTCGCCAAGGGCGAGACGCTGGGCATCGTGGGCGAGAGCGGCTCGGGGAAGTCCGTCACCTCCTACACGGTGATGCGCATCCTCGACCGTGCCGGCCGGATCGCGGAAGGCTCCATCACCTTCTCGGGGCTCGATGTCGCCCACGCTCCGGAAAGCGCCATGCGCGATCTGCGCGGGCGCGAGATGTCGATGATCTTCCAGAACCCGCGCGCGGCGCTGAACCCGATCCGCAAGGTCGGGCACCAGATCGCCGACGTGCTGCTCCAGCACGTGCAGGCCGACCGCTCGAACGTGAAGGACAAGGTGATCGAGATCCTGGAGCAGGTGCGCATCGCCCGGCCGCAGGAGCGCTACCATGCCTATCCCTTCGAGCTGTCGGGCGGCATGTGCCAGCGCATCGTCATCGCGCTGGCGCTCGCCTGCCGTCCGCAGCTTATGATCGCAGACGAGCCCACCACCGGTCTCGACGTGACGACGCAGAAGGCGGTGATGGACCTCGTCACCGAGCTCACCCGCGCACGCGGCATGTCCACCATCCTCATCACCCACGATCTGGGCCTCGCCGCCGCCTATTGCGACACGGTGATGGTGATGGAGAAGGGCAGGGTGGTGGAGACAGCGCCGGCCGAGCGCATCTTCCGCGATCCGCAACACGCCTACACCAAGAAGCTCATGCGGGCGACGCCGCGCCCGGGGATCACCTTGAGGGACCTGCTGCCGGAGGACGAAGGGGCGGCACGCTCAGATGCTGCGCCATTCCCCCACCCCAACCTTCCCCCGCAAGCGGGAGAGAGGGCGGGCGATGCGCAATCGGGAGAAGGCGATGCCTTTTCCGCTGGCGCCCCTCTCCCGCTTGCGGGGGAGGGCAGGGAGGGGGCCGGCGCGGCAGCGCCGAAGGCGGCGGTCGGGGGAGCCGCTTTCACCGCCGAGCCCCTTCTCAAGGTCGAGAGCCTGCTCAAGGAATATCCCCGCCAGGGCGCGCCCTCGGGCCTCATCGCCCGCCTCAAGGGCAAGGCGGTTCCCGAGGAAGACGCCATCTTCCGCGCGGTGGATGGCATCTCGTTCGAGATCCGGCGCGGGGAGAGCGTCGGCCTCGTAGGGGAATCAGGCTGCGGCAAGTCCACCACCTCGTCCATGGTGATGCGCCTGCTCGATCCCACCGCCGGGAAGATCACCTTCGCCGGCGAGGACATCTCCGCGATTCCCGCCAAGGACTTCGCCGGCCACCCCATGCGCCGGCGCATCCAGATGGTGTTCCAGGACCCGACCGAGAGCCTCAACCCGCGCTACACCGCCGCCCGCGCCATCGCCGACCCGCTGCTCCGCATGGGCGGCGTCTCGGGCGAGGCGAAGCTGCGGGAGGAGGTGGAGCAGCTCGCCCGCATGGCCGGCCTGCCGCTCAACCTCCTGGACCGCTTCCCGCACCAGCTCTCGGGCGGGCAGAAGGCGCGCATCGGCATTGCCCGCGCCATCGCGCTGAAGCCCGACCTCGTGATCCTCGACGAGCCCACGGCGGCGCTCGACGTGTCGGTACAGGCGGTGGTGCTGAACCTCCTGGACGAACTCAAGCACACGCTGGGCATGAGCTATCTCTTCGTCTCCCACGATCTGCACGTGGTCGGGCTCCTGTGCGACCGGGTGATCGTCATGCGCCAGGGCCGCATCGTCGAGGAGGGCGGGGCGCAGGAGATTCTCGAAAGCCCCAAGGCCGCCTATACACGGGAGCTGATCGCCGCCATCCCCCATCCGCCGGTGTGAGACCGCCCGCTATGACCATCGACCTGTCCGAGGACATGCCCTTGCCCAAGGCCGCCGACGCGGCGCTGGCGCAGATGCTCGACGGCGCGCTCGCCGCTCATGGCATCGCCCCCGAGCCGCAATGGCGCGCCGAGGCGCTCATGCACCTGCGCGCCATCGCCGACGCGGCGCACCTCGTCTACTCCCTCGATCTCGGTGACGCAGCCGAGCCGGCGCCGGTCTACCGGCCATGAGCGACACCGCGGACGCTCCCTTCGACCTTGCGACGGCGGATGCCGCCACGCTCGCGGCGGCGGTGAATGCCGGCGCCGTGACCGCGCGCGCGGTGGTCGAGGCCAGCCTCGCGCGCATCGCCGCGCTCGATGGCGCCGTGAACGCCTTCACCGACGTCACCGCCGCCCGCGCCCGCGCCGCCGCCGCCGCGCTCGACGCCCGCCGCGCGAGAGACGAGGCGCTCGGCCCGCTCGCGGGCGTGCCGTTCGCGGTCAAGAACCTGTTCGACATCAAGGGCCTGCCCACGCGGGCCGGCTCGAAGATCAACCGCGATCGCGCGCCCGCCGAGGCGGACGGCACGCTGATCCGCCTGCTGGAGGCCCAAGGGGCGGTTTTGGTTGGCGGCCTCAACATGGGCGAATACGCCTATGACTTCACCGGCGAGAACCTCCACGACGGCGCCTCGCGCAACCCGCACGCGCTCGACCGCATGTCGGGCGGCTCCTCCGGCGGTTCCGGGGCGGCGGTGGCGGCGGGCCTTGTGCCGCTGGCGCTCGGCTCCGACACCAACGGCTCCATCCGCGTGCCCTCGGCGCTGTGCGGCACCTTCGGGCTGAAGCCCACCTATGGGCGGCTCTCGCGGGCGGGCAGCTTCCCGTTCGTGTCGAGCTTTGACCATCTCGGCCCGTTCGCCCGCTCGGTGGAAGACCTGGCGATCGCCTACGACGCTTTGCAGGGCGCCGACCCCGCCGACCCCATGCAGGCGCCACGCCCGGCGGAGCCGGTGGCGGACACGCTCGGGGAAGGCATCGACGACCTGAGGATCGCGGTGGCGGAGGGCTATTTCCGCGCCCGCGGCCTGCCCGAGGCCTTCGCCGCCGTGGACAAGGCGGCGGCCGCGCTCGGCGCCACCCGCCGCGTCGAGGTGCCGGACGCGGCGCGCGCCCGCGCGGCGGCGTATGTGACCACCGCCGCCGAGGGCGCGAGCCTGCATTTGCGCCGTCTCGCCACACGGCCGGACGATTTCGATCCGGCGGTGCGCGACCGGCTGCTGGCGGGCCTCGCCATCCCCGCTGCCTGGGTGGACGCGGCCCAGCGCTTCCGCAGCCGCTTCCGGGAGGAAATGCTGGCGCTGTTTCAAACCTGCGACGTGATCCTCGCCCCGGCGACCCCGTGCCGGGCGCCGAAGATCGGCCAGAAGACCTTCGTGCTCGACGGCGAGACGTTGCTGGTGCGGCCCAATATGGGCCTCTACACCCAGCCGATCTCGTTCATCGGCCTGCCGGTGGTGGCGGCCCCGGTCTGGCTCGACGACGGGCCATGCGCCCACCTGCCGCTCGGCGTGCAGGTGATCGCCGCGCCGTGGCGGGAGGACCTCGCCCTGCGCGTTGCCAAGGCGCTTCAGGATGCGGGTGCGGCGGCCTCCAAGGTCGCCGCGCTGTGAAGGAGAGCGATGTGGAGATCGACATTCCCGAGGTGAAGGCGGAGGTCGAGGCGGCGTTCGCCGGCTACGAGGCCGCGCTTGTCGCCAATGACGTGGCGGCGCTCGACGGCTTCTTCCGGGCGGATGCGCGCACCATCCGCTATGGCGGCGGCGAGAACCTCTACGGCATTGAGGAGATCCGCCAATTCCGGAAGGGGCGCAGCCCGGCGGGGCTCGCCCGCACGCTGGAGCGGACCGCCATCACCACCTACGGGCGCGACTTCGCCGTGGCCTCCACGCTGTTCCGGCGCGAGGGCGACGGCGGGCGGCTCGGCCGCCAGCAGCAGACCTGGGTGCGCTTTCCCGAGGGCTGGCGCGTGGTGGCGGCCCATGTTTCCACCCTGCCAGTCTCGCCCCTGCCTGTCGGCACGCCTTAAGGGCGATTGCGGACTTTCGCCCTCTCCCAGAATCCCGGTAGCCTTTGGACCCATGAGCCTCGCATCGTCATCCGCCCCCCATGAGGGCGCCCAGCCTTCGCGCCGCAGGCGCGGCGCCCGGCGCGCGGTGACCCGCACCGAGGAGCTGCGCCTGCAGATCGCCGACGACATCGTGCGCGGCCGCCTCGCCCCCGGCACGGCGCTGGAGGAGGTGGACATCGCCAAGCGCTACGGCGTCTCCCGCACGCCGGTGCGCGAGGCGATCAGGGACCTCGCCGCCTCGGGGCTGGTGGAGGCGCGCCCCCACCGCAGCGCCCTGGTGGCCCAGCCCTCGCTCGACCGGCTGCGCGGCATGTTCGACGTGATGGCGGAGCTGGAGGCGCTCTGCGCCGGCCTCAGCGCGGTGAGCATGACGCCCACCGAGCGCGCGCACCTCCAGGCCATCCATGCCGAACTCGCCGACCTGACCCGGCGCGGCGACCAGGGCGGCTACACGGTGCTGAACGAGCGCTTCCACACCACGCTCTATGCGGGCGCCCACAACGACTATCTCAGCGAGCTGACGCTGGCGACGCGGGCGCGGCTGCAGCCGTTCCGCCGCGCCCAGTTCCGCAATCTCGGCCGACTGGCTCTGTCCTATCTGGAGCACGACCGGGTGGTGAGCGCGATCCTGCGTGGCGACAAGGCCGAGGCCGCCGCCGCCATGCGCGCCCATATCAACACCGTGGAAGTGGCCTACGAGCGCTACGCCGAGAGCGTGTGAGGCCAACGGGCGGCGGCCGTCAGTGGCTGATGTCCACGTCCCGCGTCTCCTTGCCGAGGAGGAGCGCCACCAGCGTCAGGAACGCCATGGCGGATAGGTACAGCCCCACATAGAACGGGCTGCCGCCGCCATAGCTCCACAGCGCCACGGCGATGAACGGCGCCACCGCCGCGCCGAGGATCGAGGATACGTTGTAGGAGATGCCCGAACCAGTATAGCGCACGTTGGCCGGGAACAGCTCCGGCAGCAGCGCGCCCATGGGTCCGAAGGTGAGGCCCATGAGGGTGAAGCCGACGATCAGCCACGCCATCACGCCCACCGTGCCCGCAGACAGCATGGGTACCCAGACGAAGCCGAACAGGATGATGGCGAGCGTCACGGCAATCAGCGTGCGCCGGCGCCCCCAGCGGTCGGCGAAGGGGCCGGACACCAGGGTGAAGACGCCGAAGAACAGGACGCCGAAGATCATCATCAGCACGAAGGTGCGGTAGTCGAAGCCGAGGCCGGGGAGGGCCGCGTCCACCGCCGCGCGGCCATAGCTGAGCGAGAAGGTGGTCATCAGGTAGAACAGCACGTAGGTGGCGAGCATGTAGAACGTGCCGAGGATCAGCTCGCGCCAGTAGGACTTGACCGCCGCCACCAGCGGCACCTTCTGCACCCGGCCGCGCTCCACCGTCTTCTCGAATGCCGTGCTCTCCACGAGGCGCACCCGTACCCACAGGCCGAAGATCACCATCACCGCCGAGAACAGGAACGGCAGGCGCCAGCCCCAGGCCAGGAAGGCATCCGACGGGCGGGAGGGGTCCTGCGACGGCATCGCCGCGGCGATCGCGAGGAACAGGCCGTTGGCGATGATGAAGCCGATCGGCGCGCCGAGCTGCGGGAAGGTGCCGTAGAGCGCGCGCTTGCCGTCCGGCGCGTTTTCGGTGGCGACCAAAGCGGCGCCGCTCCACTCGCCGCCGAGGGCGAAGCCCTGTGCGAGGCGCAGCACCACCAGCAGAGCCGGCGCGATCCACCCCGCCGTCGGGAAGGTGGGCAGGAGGCCGATCAGGAAGGTGGCGATGCCCATGGCGAGCAGCGCCCCCACCAGGGTGATCTTGCGCCCGCGCCGGTCGCCCAGATGGCCGAAGAACACCGCGCCGAGCGGGCGCGCCACCATGGCCGCCCCGAACACGGCGAACGAGGCGAGCAAGGCGGTGGTGTCGTTGCCGGACGGGAAGAACAGGTGCGGGAACACCAGCACCGCCGCGGTGGCGTAGACGTAGAAGTCATAGAACTCGATGGTGGTGCCGACGAGGCTCGCCAGGATCACGCGCGAGCGTGGATTGGCGGGGATTGATGCGGCGGTATCCGCGGTGGCGGCGGTGAACGTCATCAGGCGCGCTTTCCGCTCCCGCCGCCTGGCGCGCGGCCGCCGGCGGCGCACGCTGGACCGGGGAGCCCGTTAGAAGAATCGATCGCGCCGGGGCGGCATGAAGGGCACCCGGCGCCGAGCTGTCGGTTCCGGGTGATAGATTATTGCGCGCAAGGGGGCCAGACGGGGATCGGCGGCCGAGCCGCATGCCTCGCATGCCGCGCGCGCATGGGGTGGCCCGGCGGGCGCCTCACACCAGCGTCGCGCCGCCGTCGACGACGATGGTCTGTCCCGTGCCGTAGGTCTGGCGCATGGCATAGAGATAGGCTGGCGCGATCTCATCCGCCGCGCCCACGTGGCCGACCGGCAAAGCGGCGGCGGTGGCGCTGTAGAGCGCCTCGCGCTCGGCCTCCCCCATGGCGTGCCACAGCGCCGTGCGCACCACGCCCGGCGAGACGATGTTGACGCGGATGGGCGCGAGCTCCACCGCCAGCGCGCGGGTCAGCGCCTCCATGGCCGAGCAGATGCTGGCCGCCACCGACCAGCCGGCAAGCGGGCGCGCACCGGCGATGCCGGACGTGAAGACGATGGAGCCGCCGGCAGCGATGCGCGGTGCCGCATGCTTGGCTGCCGCGAGGGCGCCGAAATAGCGCAGCGTGAAGAAGCCCCGCGCGGCGTCGAGGTCGGTCTCGGCGAGCGGGCCGAGCTTCAGGGTCTCCCCGGCGGTGTAGACCAGATGGTCGAGGCTGCCGAGCCCGGCGAAGAAGGCGGCCACCGCCGCCTCGTCGGCGAGGTCGACGGTCACACCTGCGCTGCCGGCCGGCAGCTCCGCAAGCGCCGCCTCGACGCGGGCGCGGCGGCTTGATGCGATGGTGACGCGCGCGCCCTGGGCGGCGGCGGCCCTGGCGGTGGAAAGGCCGATGCCCGAGCTGCCGCCGAGAACGACCACATGCTTGTCCTGAAGGTCCATGACACTGCTCCTCGTTGCTTGGTGGAGGCAGTGTCCCTTGCGCATTGCCATGCATACAGCGCATCTTTGTCCGCTAAAAGATGACGAGAAATCATCATGGATGGACGTCTGCTGAGCGGCATCGGCGTGCTCGTGGCGGTGGTGGAGACCGGAAATTTCGTGCGCGCGGGCGCGGCGCTCGGGCTCACCGCCTCGGGGGTGAGCCGGGCGGTGGCACGGCTCGAGGCGCGGCTCGGCATCCGCCTGTTCGAGCGCACGCCCCGTGCCGTGACGCTGACCGACGAGGGCCGGCGTTTCCACGCCCAGGTGGCGCCGCTGCTCGCCGCGGTGGAGGAGGCGGCGAGCGAGGCCGGCGCGGCGCGCGGCACCGTGCGTGGACGCCTCAGGGTCAATGTGGACCCTTGGTTCTCGCGCTTGGTCCTCGCTCCGCGCCTGCCGGCTTTCCTGGCCGCCCATCCGGCGCTCGCCGTCGAGCTGATGGTGCGCGACGGCCTCGGTGATCTGGTCGGGGAGGGGATCGACGTGGCGGTGCGATTCGGCGAGCCTGAGCCATCCGGGCTGATCGTGCGCAAGCTGCTGGAGACTCAGATCGTCACGTGCGCGGCGCCGGCTTATCTCGACCGCCACGGGCGGCCGCGCCATCCGCGCGATCTGGAGCAACACGAATGCCTGATGTTCCGCGATTCGGCGACCGGCCGACCGTTTCCATGGGAGTTCCACCGTTCCGGCGAAGTGTTCGTCGCCAAGGCGTCGGGGCGGCTCCTGGTCAACGATTCCGCCAGCGCCGTGGCCGCGGCGATCGCGGGGCAGGGCCTGTTCCAGCCCATGGCCATCGGCATGGAGGAGGTCTTCGCCTCCGGCGCCCTGGAACTGGTGCTGACCGACTGGGCCGATGAGCGCTTTCCGCTCTACGCCTACTACCCTTCGCGCCATCAGCCGCCGGCCAAGGTGCGCGCCTTCCTCGACTTCGTGGTGGCGAGCATCGCCGCGGGCGGCGTCTCCTGACGCCCGGCGGCCGCGGCCGCCGCCGTCCCCAAGCTGTGGATGATGGTGAAGATCCCGCGCCCTCCCATAGGCCGTGATCGCGGCGTCATGGAGCCGGGAACGGCCGCAAAGCCAAGGCCGTTAGGGGTTTATTAATGGGCGAGCGCGCACCATATATAGTGGGTGGTGGCACTTTCGCACCCCAGATCAAGGCGAAACAGTGTTTGACGGAAGGCGGAGACTCGCTCTAGCGTCCATCTCCTGAGCGGCGGGCATTCCCGATCGGCCGAAGGCCGGGAGAGGAGCCCCGTTCTTCCAAATACTGCGGTCCTTATCCCGGGACGGCGCGCGGCGCCGTACCCGCAGTCCCGTCACGCCGCAGCCTCATCGCGGCTGCCACATTCACTTGCTAGACTGCTCGTCCCGTGCGGGGGCCGAGCCGAAGGAGCACCGGTCATGCGCGTCGAACGCCGCTACACGCAAGAGGGTCGTTCCCCCTACGCGGACATCCCGTTCCGCGAGACCGTGAGCGAGATCAGGAATCCCGACGGATCGGTGGTGTTCCGCCAGGAGGGCATCGAGGTGCCCGCGCAGTTCTCGCAGGTGGCCTCCGACATCCTCGCCCAGAAGTATTTCCGCAAGGCCGGCGTGCCCGCGCGCCTCAAGAAGGTGGAGGAGAATTCCGTTCCCTCCTTCCTCTGGCGCCAGGTGCCCGACGAGGCGGCGCTTGCCGCGCTGCCGGAGAAGGAGCGCCTCGTCGGCGAGACCTCCGCCAAGCAGGTCTTCGACCGGCTCGCCGGCACCTGGACCTACTGGGGCTGGAAGGGCGGCTATTTCGACACCGAGGCCGACGCCCAGGCCTTCTATGACGAGCACCGCTACATGCTCGCCATGCAGATGGCCGCGCCCAACTCGCCGCAGTGGTTCAACACCGGCCTGCACTGGGCCTATGGCATCGACGGGCCGGGCCAGGGCCACTTCTACGTGGACTACAAGACCGGCGAGCTTCAGGCCTCCACCTCGGCCTATGAGCATCCGCAGCCGCACGCCTGCTTCATCCAGTCGGTGGGCGACGACCTCGTGAACGAGGGCGGCATCATGGACCTGTGGGTGCGCGAGGCGCGCCTGTTCAAGTACGGCTCCGGCACCGGCTCCAACTTCTCGGCGCTGCGCGGCGAGGGCGAGAAGCTCTCCGGCGGCGGGCGCTCGTCCGGCCTCATGAGCTTCCTGAAGATCGGCGACCGCGCGGCGGGCGCCATCAAGTCCGGCGGCACCACCCGCCGGGCCGCCAAGATGGTGGTGGTGGACGCCGACCATCCGGACATCGAGAACTATGTCGACTGGAAGGTGATCGAGGAGCAGAAGGTCTCCGCCCTCGTCACCGGCTCCAAGCTCAACGCCAAGCACCTCAAGGCCATCATGAAGGCCTGCGTGAACTGCGAGGGGGAGGGCGACGCCTGCTTCGATCCGGAGAAGAACCCGGCGCTGAAGCGCGAGATCAAGGCCGCCCGCAAGGTGGCTATCGCCGATGCCGCCATCCGCCGCGTGATCCAGTATGCCCGCCAGGGCTACAAGGACATCGACGTTTCCATCTACGACACCGACTGGGATGGCGAGGCCTACATCACGGTCGCCGGCCAGAACTCCAACAATTCCGTGCGCGTCACCGACGACTTCCTGCGCGCGGTGGAGGCGGACGCGGACTGGAACCTGATCCGCCGCACCGACGGCAAGCTGGCGAAGACCGTCAAGGCGCGCGACCTGTGGGAGAAGATCGGCTCGGCCGCCTGGCACTGCGCCGACCCCGGCATCCAGTTCCACACCACCGTGAACGACTGGCACACCTGCCCGGCGGGCGGCGAGATCCGGGCCTCCAACCCGTGCTCGGAATACATGTTCCTGGACGACACGGCCTGCAACCTCGCCTCGCTGAACCTTCTCCAGTTCAGGGACGCGAACAAGCAGTTCGACGTGGCGAGCTACGAGCACGCGGTGCGCCTTTGGACCGTGGTGCTGGAAATCTCGGTGCTGATGGCGCAGTTCCCCTCGCGCCGCATCGCCGAACTGTCCTACGAATACCGCACCCTCGGCCTCGGCTACGCGAACATCGGCGGCCTGCTGATGTCGTCCGGCATTGCCTACGACTCGCCTGAGGGCCGCGCCATCTGCGGCGCGCTCTCGGCTATCATGACCGGCGTGTGCTACGCCACCTCCGCCGAGATGGCGAAGGAGCTGGGGCCGTTCCCGGCCCACGGCGCCAATGCCGAGACCATGCTGCGCGTGATCCGCAACCACCGCCGCGCCGCCCACGGCCTCGCCGACGGCTACGAGGCGCTGTCCGTCGCGCCGGTGCCGCTCGATCACGCCTCCTGCCCGGATGCGCGCCTGATCGCCGCCGCCACCGCGGCGTGGGACAAGGCGCTGGCGCTCGGCGAGGCGCACGGCTACCGCAATGCCCAGGTCTCGGTGATCGCCCCCACCGGCACCATCGGCCTGGTGATGGACTGCGACACCACCGGCATCGAGCCCGACTTCGCGCTGGTGAAGTTCAAGAAGCTGGCCGGCGGCGGCTACTTCAAGATCATCAACCGCGCCGTGCCCGAGGCGCTGCGCGCGCTCGGCTACGGCGAGGCGGAGATCGCCGAGATCGAGGCCTATGCGGTGGGCCACGGCTCGCTCGCCCAGGCGCCCGGCATCAACCATTCGACCCTGCGCGCCAAGGGCTTCGACGATGCGGCGATCCAGAAGGCCGAGGCTGCGGTGAAGACCGCCTTCGACATCAAGTTCGCCTTCAACCGCTGGACCTTCGGCGAGGAATTCCTGGCCTCGGCGCTCAAGGTGCCGGCGGAGGAGCTGGCGAACCCGAAGTTCGACCTGCTCGCCTTCCTCGGCTTCTCCAAGGCCGAGATCGAGGCCGCGAACGTCCACATCTGCGGCGCTATGACCCTCGAGGGCGCCCCGCACCTGAAGCGCGAGCATCTGCCGGTGTTCGACTGCGCCTCGCCGTGCGGGCGCATCGGCAAGCGCTATCTCTCGGTGGAAAGCCACATCCACATGATGGCGGCGGCGCAGCCCTTCATCTCGGGCGCCATCTCCAAGACCATCAACATGCCCAACGAGGCGAGCGTCGACGACTGCAAGCAGGCCTACCTGCTCTCCTGGCGCCTGGCGCTGAAGGCCAACGCGCTCTACCGCGACGGCTCGAAGCTCTCCCAGCCGCTCAACGCCCAGCTGGTGGCGGACGACGAGGAGGAGGACGACCAGGTCGAGGCGCTGGTCGCCCAGCCCAACGCGGCGCGCGCCGCCGCCGTCACCGAGAAGATCGTCGAGCGGGTGGTGGAGCGCATCGTCGAGCACCGCGTGCGCGAGCGCGAGAAGATGCCCGACCGCCGCAAGGGCTACACCCAGAAGGCGGTGGTGGGCGGCCACAAGGTCTACCTGCGCACCGGCGAGTACGATGACGGCCGCCTCGGCGAGATCTTCATCGACATGCACAAGGAGGGCGCGGCGCTCCGCTCGCTGCTCAATAACTTCGCCATCGCCATCTCGCTGGGCCTCCAGTACGGCGTGCCGCTGGAGGAGTATGTGGACGCCTTCACCTTCACCCGCTTCGAGCCGGCGGGCCCGGTGCAGGGCAACGACACCATCAAGTACGCCACCTCCATGCTCGACTACGTGTTCCGCGAGCTGGCGGTGAGCTATCTCGGCCGCAGCGATCTCGGCCATGTGGACCTGACCGAGACCGGCTTCGACGCCCTCGGCAAGGGCGTTGACGAGGGCAAGGCGCCCGCCAACCCGGCGGCGCGCGTGGTCTCCAAGGGCCTGGTGCGCGGCAAGACCGTGAGCCTGCTGGCCGCCGGCCCGCAGGGCGGCGAGCCGCGCGGGGCGGGCGACAACGTCACGGTCCTGCGCGCCTGGACCGACGGGGCGACGGCGCTGAAGGGCGAGACCGCCGAGCTGGTGCAGCCCGCTCCCGAGCCGGAGGAGATCGAGGCGGCGGTGGAGAGCCTGATGGAGAAGTCTCTCCCCTGGTCCGCCTCCGCCCGCAAGGCCGAGGCGAGGGCGGAAGCCCGCGCCAAGGGCTATGAGGGCGAGGCCTGCCCTGAGTGCATGAACTTCACCTTGGTGAGGAACGGGACGTGCCTGAAGTGCGATACGTGCGGCGGGACGACCGGCTGTAGCTGAGACCCTTGACAACCCATCTCTGATGGGTTGTCTTTGTGCGAACAAATGAAGAACATTTTGGAGTGGTCCGATATGTCTTGTTCTGAACGGCGTTCGGCCGCAGCAAAGCATCGGCAGGCTGTTGCCATTGAGCAGAGAATTATCGATCGCCTCAATAACATCTGGCATTCTGGCACTTTGAGTTCTCGGCTCCTTTGCGTTGGCGGTCTCCATCGTCGACGTGAATGGATCAGAGATGTTGCGTCGAAATGGGCAGAAAAAGCCGCCTGGGAATGAAGTGTGAACGACCTCATGGATCGTATGGACGATAAAGAAAAAGAATTGCATGAGCAGATGGAGGTCGCGCGCCGCATCATGGCGCGGCGACGTCGCGCGCTCCAGATGCTGGCGCAAGCTGGCGGTGGATCAGGCTGACATCCGCACGTCGGGCCTGGAGCAAGGCCGAACCCTCTCCCGCTTGCGGGGGAGGGCAGGGAGGGGGAAGACCTCTCAACCATGCCCCCCGCTGGGAACGTCGTCGCCGCCTTGCCCCCTCCCCAACCCTCCCCCGCGAGCGGGAGAGGGAGCGCGGCCGGCTCTCGCTTTATGCGGACCCGCCTGCAATCCTAGGTCCTTGCGCTTCCCCGCCCGGCGCGGGCATCCTCCGCCGCGACCGCTCGGAGCAAAAGCCCCCCATGCTCACCCTCTATTCCTATCCCTCCCTCTTCGGCGTTGCCGACAACAACGGCTACGGGCTGAAGGTCTATGCCTTCCTGAAGCTCGCCGGCGTGCCCTTCATCCACGAGCACCTGTTCGACGCCTCCCAGGCCCCGCGCGCCCAGCTGCCTTTTGCCACCGACGACGGCGAGACCATCGGCGACAGCGAGGCCATCATCGCCCATGTGAAGCGCAAGTATGGCGTGACGCTGGACGACGGCCTTACCCCCGCCCAGCGCGACACGGCGCTCTTCGTCCTGCGGCTGCTCGATGATCTTTATTGGGTCATGTCCTATTCGCGCTGGAAGGACGAGGCCTTCTGGCCGCTGTTCGCCGCGGCGCTCAAGCGCGAGCATCCGCGCCTCACGGATGATGATCTCCTCGCCGCCAAGGAGTTCAACGCCAAGCGCTACCACTACCAGGGCATCGGCCGCTACGATCCGCCGGGCGCCTATGCGCGCGGCCTGAAGGATCTCGGCGTGCTGGCGAACCTCATGCCGGCGGAGGGCTTCGTGTTCGGCCCCACGCCCACCAGCCTGGACGCCGCCATCTACGGCTTCATCGCCAACATCTTCTTCTACAACATCCCGACGCCCCTGAAGGCGTTCGTGGACGCGCACGAGAACCTCGTCCGCCATTGCCGCGCCATCCACGCCGCCGTCTCGCTCTGACCCCTCAATCCCCTGTGATCATCACCTCCGGCACCGCGTTCGGGTCGTCGATGTCCATGCCGTCCTCGTCGGCGAGGTCGACGCCGGTCAGGCAGACGTCACCGTCGTCGATGATCAGCGGGATCGCCGTCAGCGCCTTGCCCTGGCAGGGGCCGATGAAGCAGTGGCCGGTGTCGAGGTCGAACTGCGCGTTATGCTTGCCGCAGGTGAGGAAGTTGCCCTCCTCGTCCAGGAACTCGCCCGGAAAGCCGCTGTCGAGCCGCGAGCCCTCGTGCGGGCAGGCATTCTCGAAGCCGTAGAAATTGTTGCCCTTGCGGGTGACGAGGATGGGCCAGCGCACGATGCCGCCGGCTTCGTCGCGCTTCGCCAGCACGAAGCCGCGCGCGCTGCCGTCGTCCACCTCCCAGGTGGAGCAGATGGCGAAGAGTTCGGTCATGGCGCATGCCCTTTCCGGCAGGGGCGCGGCCGCCGGCACGGCGGGCCGCCCTGCCAAGGGCATCAGGCAATATGCGCGCCAGCGGCGTCGTTGCATGCCTCGGCGGCGCTTTCGGCGCGTCGGCGCGTGCCCGGTGTCGTGATCGCGACAGCGGGTCCGGCGGGCGCCGTCAGGCGCCCTTGAAGACGGGCGCGCGCTTCTCGAAGAAGGCCTTCTGCCCCTCGGCGAAGTCCTCCGAGGTGAAGAGCAGTCCCTGGCCGTCCGCCTCCGCGCGCAAGGCGGCGTCGAGCGAGGCCGGATGGCGCGCCAGCATGGATTTCGCCAGGCCGAAGGCGCGCGTCGGGCCGCTGGCGATCTCCTGCGCCCGCGCCAGCGCCACCTCCAGCGCCGCGCCGGCCGGGCAGGCGATGTCGGCAAGGCCCGCCTGCGCCGCTTCCGTTCCGGAGAGGGATTGGCCCAGGAACACCATGCGCCGGGTCGGCGCCGGACCCATGCGCCAGGGCAGGGTCCAGAGCGCCCCCATGTCCGGCATCAGGCCGATGCGGCCGAAGGCGCTGACGAACTGCGCGGTCTCGGCGGCGACGACGATGTCGCACGCCGCCGCGAGCCCGAGGCCGGCGCCCGCAGCGTGGCCTTCCACCGCCGCCACCACCACCTTCGGCCCGCCCACCAGCAGGCGCGTGATGCGCTGCAGCCGCTCCACCCGGTCGCGGCTGGCGATGCCCTCGCCCGGCTTCATGATGGAGATGTCGCCGCCGGCGCAGAAGCTGCCGCCCGCCCCGGTGACGACGATGGCGCGCACGCCGGCATCCTCCATGCCTTCGGCGAGGCGGTCGTGCAGCGCCCCGCGCAGGCCGAGGGAGAGCGCGTTACGGCGCTTCGGCTCGTTGAGGGTGAGCAGGAGCACGGCGCCGCGCCGCTCGGCGAGCACCAGCGCGTTGGCCGGCTCCTCGGTGGTCGTCCCGGTCGTCGTCATAGGCGCACCACGGCCTTTCCCAGCTGCTGGCGGGCGGCGATGCGGCCGAGAATCCCGGGCACCGCGCCGAGGCCGTCCACGATGGTGAGCGGCCCGTCGAGGGCCCCGGCGGCGATCGCCGACAGAACCCGTTCCGCTGATTTAGCAAGCACTTGCGGCTTCTGCCAGCGATAATAGCCGAGCACCATGCCGAGCACGGCGCGGTTCTTCACCAGCAGCCGGTTCGCCGCGAAGCTCGGCACCGCGCCGCCGGCGAAGCCGATCACCACGTAGCGCCCGTCCCAGTCCAGGAGGTTCGCCGCGCCGTCCGCGAAGACGCCGCCCACGGGATCGACGATCACGTCCGCGTCGCGCCCGTCGTTCAGCGCCTGGAACCGCTCGCGGAACGCTTCGCCATAGGTGAGGGCCGCATGGGCGCCGGCGGTCATGGCCACCGCGTTGCGCTCCTCGGAGCTGGTGGCGGCGATGACGCGGGCGCCCATGTGCCGGGCGAACTGGACCGCGCAGATGCCGACCCCGCCGGCCGCCCCGCCCACCAGCACGCTCTCGCCCGGCTCAAGGCGCGCGCGCTCCACGAGCGCGAGGTCGGCGGTGAGAGCGACCGAGAGCAGCCCCGCCGTGCGCACCGGGTCGCAGCCCTCGGGCAAGGCGAAGGTCTCGCTCACGCTCGCGGCGACGAAGGGGGCATGGCCGCCGTCATAGACCAGCGCCGCCACGCTCTGGCCGAGCGTGAAGCCGGCGGTGTCCGGGCCGAGGGCGGCGATGCGTCCCGCCACCTCCATGCCGGGGGAGAAGGGCACCTCGTGCTTGTTCTGGTGCGCGTTGCGCGCCATCAGCACGTCCACATAGGAGATGCCCGCCGCCTCCACCGCGATCAGCACCTGCCCCTTCTTCGGCACCGGCACAGGGGCCGGGGCGACAGCAAGTCCCGAGGGCTCGCCGTGGGCCGCGCAGACCAGAGCGTCCATGGTGTCGGGCGTGCTCATGGGGCAGCCTTTCCGGCGGCGGGGACGATGACGGCGTCGAGCGCCACCGCGCCCTTGCCTTCGGGAAACACGAGGAAGGGGTTCACGTCGATGCTCTCGATCCGGTCCGCATTGGCGGCTGCGAAGCGCGAGAGCGCGACCAGAGCCGCGGCGAGCGCCCCGGTGTCGGCGGGCGGGGCGCCGCGCGCCCCGGCGAGCACCTTGGCGCCGCGGATCTCGCCGATCATGGCGCGCGCCTCCTTGAGGCCGAACGGCGCGCGGCGCAGGGCGACGTCGCCCATGACCTCCACCAGCACGCCGCCGAGGCCGAACATCACCATGGGGCCGAACACCGGGTCCACGGTGACGCCGAGGATGGTCTCGACGCCGCCCTTCGGCATCATGGGGGCGATGAGCACGCCGTCGATGCGCGCTTCGGGCGCGGCGGCGCGGGCGCGCGCCAGCACCGCCGCGGCCGCCTCCTTCACCGCCTCGGGCGTGCCGAGATTGAGGGCGACGCCGCCGATGTCCGACTTGTGGAGGATGTCGGCGGAAAGGATCTTCACCACCACCGGAAAGCCGATCTCTTCGGCCGCGCGGGCGGCCTCGTCCGGCGTCTTGGCGACGCGCACGTCCGGCGCCGGCAGGCCGGCGGCCTTCAGGAGATCGAGCGCCTCGTGCTCGTTGAGCGCCCGCGCCGGGATGTCGGCCGGCGCGCCGGGCGCCTCAAGGGGGGAGGGGGCGTCCGCGAGGCGGGCGGAGAGGCGGGCCATGCGGGCGGCGGTGGCCACTGCCGTGTCGGGCGCGGTGAAGACGAGGCAGCCGGCCGCCTCGTAGGCCCGCTGCACCGCCGGCGGGGTGGCGCCTGAGATGGCGATATAAGCGTCCGGATGGCGCGCGCGCACGGTCTCCCAGACCTTCTGGATGCGGAAGCCGTTCTCCTCCTTGTGGCCGGCGCCGGCATTGAAGCCGACGATGGAGCCGAACGGATGCTCGGCCAGCACCACCTCCACCATCTGCTCGAAGCCGGCGAGGTCGCCCAGCATCTGCCCGGTCACGTCCACCGGGTTGCGGGCGCCGGCGAAGGGCACGATCTGCCGGATGCGGTCCTGGGCGGCGGCGCTGAGCGGGACGGTGTCGAGCCCGCCGGTCTCCGCCTCGTCGGCCATCATCACGCCGACGCCGCCGGAGACGGTGACGAGGGCGATGGCGTTGTTCTTCGGCGCCTTGCCGAAGGCGAAGGCGTAGCCGAGGTCGAACCACTCGGCGATGCTGGAGGCGCGATAGGCGCCGCACTGGGCGATCACCGCGTCGTAGACCGCGTCGGCGCCGGCGAGCGAGGCGGTGTGCGAGGCGGCGGCCTCGGCGCCGACCGCCGTGCGGCCCACCTTCAGCACCACCACCGGCTTGCCGGCGGCGCGGGCCATCTCCAGCGCCTGGACCAGGCGGGCGCCGTTGCGGGCGCCTTCCATGTAGACCAGGATCACGCGGGTGGCGTCGTCCTGCGCGAGGTAGGCGATGCCGTCCGCGACCTCGATGTCGGCCTCGTTTCCGGTGGTGATCCACTTGGTGAAGGACAGGCCCCGGTCCTGGGCGAGGTTCGCCACGTAGCCGCCGAAGGCGCCGGACTGGCTGACGAGGCCCACCGCCCCGCCCGGGGCGAAGCGGGGCTTGAAGAACGGGCAGAAGCTGGCCACCAGGCCGGCATCGATATTGGCGACGCCGAGGGCGTTGGGGCCGATGATGCGCAGGCCGCGGGCGCGGGCGCGCTCGGCGAGCTGCTGCTGGGCGGCGCGGCCCTCCTCGCTCACCTCGGCGAAGCCGGAGGAGAACACCACCGCCGCCTTCGCGCCCTTGTCGGCGCAGGCGTCGAGCGCCGCCAGGACTCCCGGTGCCGGGATGGCGATCACGGCGAGGTCGATGGCGGAGGGGATGGCGGCGATGTCCGGCACCGCCTTGTAGCCGAACACCTCCTCCGCCTTGGGATTGACCGGGAACACATCGCCCGGAAACGCGTATTCCCGCAGCATGGCGACCGGGACCGCGCCGATCTTGCCCGGCACCGTGGAGGCGCCGACGATGGCGACCGAGCGCGGCTCCAGCAGCGGCTTCAGCGAGGAGGTGTCGATCATCGGTGCCGGCTGCGGCACGGAAACGGGCTCGGCCGGCGCGGCGGCTCGCGGAAGGGACATGCCTCGACCTCGGGCGTTGTGAAATATGGCGTTTCGGTTTCTCGGGCGGGCGCCCGATCATTCTTGTTGGGACGCCGGCGGGCAAGATGCCGGACGGGTCGCATGGGTATTTAATACATTTGAATTAAAATCGCTGTCAAGGCGGCCGCGATGGGTCCGAGGCGGCCCGGGCGGCGTGAGGACATGGATAGGACACCGGGACGCGCGCCGGGACCGGCTCAAATCCCGCGCTTGTCAGTCCAGGTCGCCCGCCGCGCGGCGCCTCAGCCCCCGTTCGGAGCCTGGGCGGGGGTGAAGCGGGCGACGAGATCGAACAGGTCGCCGCGGAAGGTCTGGCGCACGAGGGTGATGTTCTCGTCGCCGCGCCAGGTGCGGCGCACGAGTTCGAGGCAGGCGCTGCCGTCGGGGATGTCGAGCAGCTTCGCCATCTCCGGCACCGCGTTCACCGCCGCGATCTTGTGCTCGGCGGCGGTCCAGGGCACGTGGCCCACCAGCCAGGAGCCGGGGGCCTGCCGCGCGAAGTCCACCGCCTCCGCTTCCGGCACGGCGGAGAGATTGACGAGCCGGTGCTCGAGCGCGAACGGGCGGCTGCCGGCCATGTGGCGGCACTCGATCTCCAGCACCCGGCCGCGCGGGGAGAGCGCCCATTCCGCCGGCGCCGACCGGGCGGCGGCGCGTCGCTCCAGGCGCAGGAGCTCGTAGCGATAGGCCTCGCCGCGGGCCGTCACCTCGGCCTCGATGTCGGGAATCGTGAGGATCGCCGACTGGATGCGCGGGGCGGCGACGAACGAGCCGGCGCGCCGGCGCCGCTCGATCAGGCCGGCGGCGGCCAGCTCGGACACCACCTTGTTCACGGTCATGCGGGCGCAGCCGTATTGCGTCATCAGCTCGTGCTCGTAGGGGATGCGGTGGCCCGGCCCCCATTCGCCGGAGAGGATCTTGGCCTCGATGTCGGCGCGGATGCGCCGGTTGAGGGTGAGGGCGCTCTTGCCCTCGCCCTCGCCTTCCGCCACGCCGTCGATGTCCGCAGCCTCGCTCACGCCAGCAGTTTCTCCATGGTGCGGGCAAAGGCGCCGCGGATCGCATCGCGCTCGTGGTGGACGCCGTTGGTCACACATTTGCGCCCGGCGCGCCAGACGCCGTCAACCGCGCCGCCGCGCGCCGCGAAGATGAGGCCGTCGAGCAGCGCGTCCCCCGCGCGGGCCGCGAGCGCCGGGTGGGCGGCGTCGAGGGTGACGAGATCCGCCGGCGCGCCGGCCGAGAGGCCGGCCGCCGGGGCGGCGAGCGCCTGCGCGCCGCCCGCGAGCGCGCCCGCGAACAAAGCGCGTCCGGTGGAGCCGCCGGCGCCAGCGGCGAGCACGTTGCGGGCGCGGTGGATGAGGCGCTGGCCGTATTCGAGCGTGCGCAGCTCTTCCGCCGCGTCCACCAGCACGTTGGAATCGGTGCCGACGCCGAAGCGCCCGCCTTGGGCCAGGAAGTCCGGCGCCGGAAACAGGCCGTCGCCGAGATTGGCCTCGGTGATGGGGCACAGCCCCGCCACGGCGCCGCTGGCGGCAAGGCGCGCCGTCTCGGCGGCGGTCATGTGGGTGGCGTGGATCAGGCACCAGCCTTGGTCCACGGGCGCGATGTCGAGCAGATGCTCCACCGGGCGGGCGCCGCAGAAGGCGAGGCAGTCCTCCACCTCCTTCATTTGCTCGGCCACATGGATGTGGACCGGCCCGCCTTGCGCCAGCGGGAGGAGGGCGGCGATCTCCTCGGCGGTGGCGGCCCTGAGGCTGTGGGGGGCGATGCCGACGACACCACCCTCCAGCGGCGCCACCGCGCGGCGGGCGGATTCCAGGAGCGCGGCGAAGCCGCCGAGGCCGTTGACGAAGCGCCGCTGGCCCGGCCCGGGCGGCAGGCCGCCGAAGCCGGAATGGGCATAGAACACCGGCAGCAGCGTCAGCGCGATGCCGGTGCGCGCGGCGGCGGCGGCGATGCGGTGGGAGAGCTCTCCCCGGTCGGCATAGGCCGCGCCGTCCGGGGCGTGATGGAGATAGTGGAACTCGCCGACGCGGGTGAAGCCCGCCTCCAGCATCTCCATGAAGGCGAGGGCGGCCACCGCCTCCACGTCGTCCGGCTCCATGCGGTCGACGAAGCGGTACATGGCCTCGCGCCAGGTCCAGAAGCTGTCGGCTCCGGGGCCGCGCACCTCGGCGCGGCCCGCCATGGCGCGCTGGAAGGCATGGCTGTGCAGGTTCGGCAGGCCGGGCAGGAGCGGGCCGTGCCGCTCGTCCCCGGCCTGGGGATCGGCGTTCGCCTCGACGGTGGCGATGGCCCCGCCCTCCAGGCGCAGCCGCACCCGCTCGGCCCAGCCGCCGGGCAGCAGGGCGCAGGAGAACCACAGGCTGCGGGAAGAGGCGGACGGCATCGATGCTCGGGCTCACGCGGGGCTGGACAAGCGCGAAGGCGCGCATTTATGTATATACATTATTGGCGGCGTCGCCAATCCGATTCAGAACGCGGCTGCATGTGAACCGGCTGCGGTGCCTTGCGCGACCTAGAACCCTCCTCCGCAAGCGGGAGAGGGAGCCCGGCAGCGTCAGGTTCAAGAGGCTCCGACGTCGCTTGCGGCTCGAACGGGAGGCTAGGCGTGATGCCCAAAGGGCCGGCGATCCGCTGCGATCGCATCTGGCGCAAGGCCCGCCTCGCCACGATGGCGGGCGGCCGCTCCGACCTCGGCATGGTGGAGGACGGCCTCGTCGCCGCCCGCGACGGCCGCATCCTCTATGCCGGCCCGGCGGGCGAGGCACCCGATCTCGACGCGCCCCAGGTCGAAGACTGCGAGGGCCGCTGGATCACCCCGGGCCTCATCGATTGCCACACCCATCTCGTCTTCGGCGGCGACCGGGCGGACGAGTTCGAGAAGCGCCTCGCCGGCGTGCCCTACGAGGAGATCGCGCGCGCCGGCGGCGGCATCGTCTCCACCATGCGCGCCACCCGCGCGGCGTCGGAGGCGGACCTCGTCGCCAGCGCCCTGCCGCGGCTCGACGCGCTGATCGCCGAGGGCGTCACCACCATCGAGATCAAGTCCGGCTACGGCCTGGAGCTGGACGCCGAACTGCGCCAGCTTCGCGCCGCCCGCGCGCTCGCCAAGGCGCGGCCCATCACCGTCACCACCACCTTCCTCGGCGCCCACGCGCTGCCTCCGGAGGCCGCCGGCGACAAGGACGCCTATATCGGCCGCCTGGTGGGCGAGATGCTGCCCGCCATCGCCCGCGAGGGACTGGCGGACGCGGTGGACGCCTTCTGCGAGGGCATCGCCTTCTCGCCCGAGCAGGTGGCGCGGGTGTTCACGGCGGCAAAGGCCCTCGGCCTGCCGGTGAAGCTGCATGCCGACCAGCTCTCGAACCTTCACGGCGCCGCGCTCGCCGCCCGCTTCGGCGCGCTCTCGGCCGATCACCTGGAGCACACCGACGCGGCCGGCGTCGCCGCCATGGCGCAGGCCGGCACGGCCGCGGTGCTGCTGCCCGGCGCCTACTACTTCATCCGCGAGACCAAGGCGCCGCCGGTGGACCTCTTCCGCGCCGCCGGCGTGCCCATGGCGCTCGCCACCGACTGCAATCCCGGCACCTCGCCGCTGACCTCGCTGCTCATGACCATGAACATGGGCGCGACCCTGTTCCGCCTCACCGTCGCCGAATGCCTCGCCGGGGTCACGCGCGAGGCCGCGCGGGCGCTCGGCATGCTGGACCGCACCGGCACGCTGGAGGCCGGCAAGGCCTGCGACCTCGCCATCTGGGACGTGGAGCGGCCGGCGGAGCTGGTCTACCGCATGGGGCTGAACCCGCTCCACGCGCGCATATGGAGCGGCCGATGAGCCTTGTCCTGACGCCCGGCGCGGTGCCGCTCTCGGCGTGGCGAGCCATCCATTCCGGCGCCGCCTTCGCGCTCGATCCCGCCTGCGCGGACACGGTGGCGGCCGGGGCGCGGGCGGTGGCCGCCATCGTCGCCGAAGGGGCGCCGGTCTACGGCATCAATACCGGCTTCGGCAAGCTCGCCAGCGTGCGCATCGCCGCCGCCGACCTCGCGCGCCTCCAGCGCAACATCGTGCTCTCCCACGCCGCCGGCGTCGGCGAGGCCATGCCGGCCGACACCGTGCGCCTGATGCTGGCGCTGAAGATGGCGAGCCTCGCCCAGGGGGCGTCGGGCATCCGGCCGGAAACGCTCGCCTTCATGGGCGCGATGGTCGCGCGCGGGCTGATCCCGGTGGTGCCGGCGCAGGGCTCCGTGGGCGCTTCCGGCGACCTCGCGCCGCTGGCGCACATGGCGGCGGCCATGATCGGCGTGGGCGAATTCCTGGTGGAAGGCGCACGCGTGCCGGCGGCCGAGGCGCTGGCGCGCGCCGGGCTCGCGCCGCTGGAGCTCGGCCCCAAGGAGGGCCTGGCGCTCCTCAACGGCACGCAATTCTCCACCGCCTGCGCGCTCGCCGGCCTGTTCGCGACCGAGACCGCCTTCCGCGCGGCGCTGGTGACGGGCGCGCTCGCGACCGACGCCGCGCGCGGCTCGGACGCGCCGTTCGATCCGCGCATCCATGCCTTGCGCCGCCATCGCGGACAGGTCGAGACCGCGCAGGCGCTGCTCGCGCTCATGGCGGGCTCGGCGATCCGCGCCTCGCACCTCGTCGGCGACGAGCGGGTGCAGGACCCCTATTGCCTGCGCTGCCAGCCGCAGGTGATGGGCGCCGCGCTCGACCTGCTGCGCCAGGCGGCCGGGACGCTGGAGATCGAGGCCAACGGCGTCTCCGACAATCCGCTGATCTTCGCCGAGACCGGCGAGGCGCTCTCGGGCGGCAACTTCCACGCCGAGCCGGTGGCGTTCGCCGCCGACCAGATCGCGCTCGCCCTGTGCGAGATCGGCTCGCTCGCCGAGCGGCGCATCGCCATGCTGGTGGACCCGGCGCTGTCCGGGCTGCCGGCGTTCCTGACCCCGAGCCCGGGGCTGAATTCCGGCTTCATGATCCCGCAGGTGACGGCGGCGGCCCTGGTCTCGGAGAACAAGCAGCGGGCCTATCCGGCGAGCGTCGATTCCATCCCCACCTCCGCCAACCAGGAGGATCACGTCTCCATGGCGGCCCACGGCGCGCGGCGCCTTTCGCCCATGGCGCAGAACGTGGTGTCGGTGGTCGCCATCGAGCTTCTGGCCGCCGCCCAGGGCTGCGACTTCCATTCGGGCCTCGCCTCCAGCCCGTGCCTCGAGAAGGTGCGCGCGCTTCTGCGCGCCGCCGTGCCGACGCTGGGCGAGGACCGCTATTTCCATCCCGACATCGCGGCCGCCGCCGGCCTCGTCCGCTCCGGCGCGCTCGCCGATGCGGCGGGGGCGGATGCGCTGCCCTTCATCTGCGGAGACTGACGTGACCCCCCATCCCGACTGGATCAGCGTGACGCGCGGCACCGCCCCCCTGGTGGTGAGCCTGCCGCACACCGGCACCGACATTCCCGATGAATTCCTGCCCGACCTCGTGTCGCTCGAGCGCGCCATCAAGGATGCGGACTGGTGGATCCACCTGCTCTACGACTTCGCCGCCGGCCTCGGCGCCACCGTGGTGCGCACGTCGATCTCGCGCACCGTGATCGACGTCAACCGCGACCCCTCCGGCGTCTCGCTCTATCCCGGTCAGCAGACCACGGAGCTGTGCCCCACCACCACCTTCGACGGCGAGCCGCTGTACCTGGAAGGCCGCGCCCCCGACGCCGCCGCCATCGCCGCCCGCAAGGCGGCCTATTTCGAGCCCTACCATCGCGTGCTCGCGGCCGAGATCGCGGCGGCGAAGGCGCGCCACGGCGTGATCGCGCTCTATGACTGCCACTCCATCCGCTCGGTGATCCCGCGCCTGTTCGAGGGCACGCTGCCGGAGTTCAACATCGGCACCAACAAGGGGGCGAGCTGCGACCCCGAGCTTGAGGCCACCGTGCGTGACATCTGCGCCGGCACCGGGCGGCCTTATGTGCTGAACGGGCGCTTCACCGGCGGCTACATCACCCGCCAGTACGGACGCCCCGCCGAGGGCGTGCACGCGGTGCAGATGGAGCTCGCCTGCCGCGCCTACATGAGCGAGCCGCTCGGCTTCGTCGCCGACGACGCCTGGCCGACGCCCTACGACCCGGCCTATGCCGCGCCGGTGCGCGCGAGCCTCACCCAGATCCTCGAAGCCTGCCTCGCCTTCGCGCGGGCGCGGGCCTGACCCTCATCGCAGCAGGAACTTCCCTCCATGACCCGCATCGACAATGAGCGCCGCATCCGCGCCCCGCGCGGGGCCGACCTCTCCGCAAAGAGCTGGCTCACCGAGGCGCCGCTGCGCATGCTCATGAACAATCTCGACGCCGAGGTGGCCGAGAAGCCGGGCGAGCTGGTGGTCTATGGCGGCATCGGCCGCGCCGCCCGCGACTGGGAGAGCTTCGACCGCATCGCCTCGGCCCTGAAGCGCCTGGAGGCCGACGAGACGCTGCTGGTGCAGTCCGGCAAGCCGGTGGGCGTGTTCCGCACCCATGCCGACGCGCCGCGGGTGCTGATCGCCAACTCCAACCTCGTGCCCCACTGGGCCAACTGGGACCACTTCAACGCCCTCGATAAGAAGGGCCTGATGATGTACGGCCAGATGACGGCCGGCTCCTGGATCTATATCGGCACCCAGGGCATCGTGCAGGGCACCTACGAGACCTTCGTGGAGATGGGCCGGCGCCATTATGGCGGCGACCTCTCCGGCCGCTGGATCCTCACCGCCGGACTCGGCGGCATGGGCGGCGCGCAGCCGCTGGCGGCGGTGATGGCGGGCGCCAGCTGCCTCGCCGTCGAGTGCCAGCCGAGCCGCATCGAGATGCGGCTGAAGACCGGCTACGTGGACGTGCTGGCGAGCGACCTCGACGCGGCGCTGGCGCTGATCGAAAAATCCTGCGCCGACAAGAAGCCGCTCTCCGTCGCGCTGCTGGGCAACGCCGCCGAGGTGCTGCCGGAGCTGGTGCGGCGCGGCATCCGGCCGGACGCCGTCACCGATCAGACCTCCGCCCACGATCCCGTCAACGGCTACCTGCCGAAGGGCTGGACGCTGGCGCAGTGGGAGCAGAAGCGCGCCGCCGATCCCAAGGCGGTGGAGAAGGCCGCCCGCGCCTCCATGGCGACCCACGTGCGCGCCATGCTCGACTTCTGGAAGCAAAGCGTGCC
Organism: Xanthobacter pseudotagetidis; assembly: GCF_043194795.2. Taxonomy (NCBI): domain Bacteria; kingdom Pseudomonadati; phylum Pseudomonadota; class Alphaproteobacteria; order Hyphomicrobiales; family Xanthobacteraceae; genus Xanthobacter; species Xanthobacter pseudotagetidis. The sequence goes on from NZ_CM195534.1 coordinate 2,475,225, forward strand.
GGTGGTGGACTACGGCAACAACATCCGCCAGATGGCGCTGGAGGAGGGGGTGGCGGACGCCTTCTCCTTCCCCGGCTTCGTGCCGGCCTATATCCGCCCGCTGTTCTGCCGCGGCATCGGCCCGTTCCGCTGGGCCGCGCTCTCCGGCGATCCGCAGGACATCTACCGCACCGACGCCAAGGTGAAGGAGCTGCTGCCGGACAACCGCCACCTGCACCACTGGCTCGACATGGCGCGCGAGCGCATCCGCTTCCAGGGCCTGCCGGCGCGCATCTGCTGGGTGGGGCTCGGCGACCGCCACCGGCTCGGCCTCGCCTTCAACGAGATGGTGGCGAAGGGCGAGTTGAAGGCGCCGGTGGTGATCGGCCGCGACCATCTGGATTCCGGCTCGGTCGCCTCGCCCAACCGCGAGACCGAGGCCATGCGCGACGGCTCGGACGCGGTGTCCGACTGGCCGCTGCTCAACGCGCTGCTCAACTGCGCCTCCGGCGCCACCTGGGTGTCGCTGCACCACGGCGGCGGCGTGGGCATGGGCTTCAGCCAGCATGCCGGCATGGTGATCGTCGCCGACGGCACGCCCGAGGCGGCGCGGCGCCTGGAGCGGGTGCTGTGGAACGACCCCGCCACCGGCGTCATGCGCCACGCGGACGCGGGCTACGAGGAGGCGCTCGCCTGCGCCCGCGAGCGGCAGCTCGACCTTCCCGGCATCCTGGGCTGAGGGCGGTGGCGGACGCCCTGCGCATCATCCGCGCCGCCGACTGCCGGCGCATGCCGTGGAAGAACGGCGGCGGAGTGACGGTGGAGATCGCCTGCTTCCCCGAGGGCGCGGGGCTCGGCGATTTCGGCTGGCGCGTGAGCTCGGCGGTGGTGGCGGGGGCCGGGCCGTTCTCGCTGTTTCCGGGCGTGGAGCGCACGCTGTGCGTGCTCGCCGGCGCGGGCCTGGTTCTCGACTTCGCCGACGGCGCCGAGGTGCGCCTTGACGGAGCGTCGGCGCCCTACGCCTTCCCGGCCGATGTCCAGGTGGCGGGGGCGCCGCTCGGCGGGCCGGTGACCGACCTCAACATCATGACCCGCCGCGGGCGCTTCGCCCACAAGGTGCGGCGGTGGGAGGGGACGGGGGCGGCGCGCCTTGAGGCCGGCGAGGGTGCGTTCGCGCTGGCCTTCGTGGCGGCGGGAACGGCAGACGTGCGGCTCGAAGGGGCGGGCGACGGCATCCCGCTCGGCGCGGGCGATGCGGCGCTGGTGTCGGATGCCGCGGCGATGCTCGTCCCGTCCGGGGAAGCCTGCCGCCTCCATGTGGTGGAGATCGTCCCGGCCTGATCCGGGGGCGATCCCGTGCTTCCAATTCCTTTTCTCAGCACCGTCATGCTCCGGCTTGACCGGAGCATCCACGCGGGTTCCCGGCGTTGCGCCCCGCCGCACGATGGTCCCTCCGGTCAAGCCGGAGGGCGACGGCGGGGAAAGAGGCGACGGCAGGGAGGGGGGCGACGGTGGTGAAAGGGGACACGGCGGGGAAGGGGCACCGGCAGCGCGGCAGGCCGCCGGAAAACGTCCGCCGCATCCGCCCAAACCACCATCATGCTCCGGCTTGACCGGAGCATCCATCCTTTCCGCTGGCTACGCGGCCCAGGCCATGGGCCCTCCGGTCAAGCCGGAGGGCGACGGCGGGAAAGGGGCAACGGCAGGGAGAGGGGCGACGGTGGTGAAAGGGGAGACGGCAGGGAGAGGGGCGACGGCGGTGATAGGGGAGACGGCGGGGAAGGGGCGCTGGCAGCGATGGGGCGACTGCGTATGGCGTGGGCGCCGCCGCAGCAGCCCCTCCGGCCTCACGCCAGCTTCGCCACCAGCGCCCGGGCCTTCTCCTTCACGTCGTCCGGCAGCGAGTGGCGCCGCGCGTAGGGGCGCTTCTTGCAGGTGGCGTCGATGGTGAGCTTCGCCGTGGCACCGTTGCGGTTGGAGGGATCGAGGATCGCCCCCATGCCGTTGCGGATCAGCTCCATGTCCTCGTTGGCCTGGAAGCGGGTGCACACCGCCCACATCACCTGCTCCTCGTCATAGACGTCGATGTCGTCGTCCACCACGATCGCGAGCTTGAGCGAGAGGTTGTCGCCGAAGGCGGCGGCGGCGATGTTGGCGGCCTCGCCGGGCGCGGGGTTCTTCACCGCGATGTAGGTGTGCAGCAGGCAGGTGCCGGACTTCGGATAGCTCACCGCCGTCACGTTCGGATAGTGCACGCGCAGCGACTTCAATTGCCGCGCCTCCTGGGAGACGCCGAGCAGCAGCGTGTGCTCGTCCGAGATGCCGGCGACGATGTTCTGATAGAAGGCGTCGCGCCGGTGCAGGATGCCCGTCACCTCCACCGCGTTGCGGGTGGAGCGCTCCGACGCATAGCCGGTGAACTCGCCGAACGGGCCCTCGTCCTCGTCCGCGTCCAGCAGCAGCTTGCCCTCGATGGCCACTTCCGCGAAGGCGGGGATCTCGATCGGGCCGGTGACGCCTTCCACCACCTTCAGCGGCTCGCCGAGGAAGCCGCCGGCCATCTCGTATTCGTCGGCGCTGATCGGCCCCTTCCAGAGGCCGGCGCCGAAGGTGATGAGCGGGTGGCAGCCCACCACCACCACCACCGGCATCTCCTTCAGGCCCATGGCGGAGGCCTTGCGGGCGAGGTTCCACAGATGCCGGCGCGAGTGCAGCGAGGTGCCGAAGCGGGTCTTGCCGTTCATCTGCATGCGGTGGAACGAGGCGTTGCGCACCCCGGTCTCGGGGTCCTTGGCGATGAACATGGCGTTGGTGATGTAGGGCCCGCCGTCCTCGCGGAAATGGCGCATGATCGGCAGGTACGACAGGTCGACGTCGTCACCCTTCAGCACCACGTCGAGGATCGGCCCGCTCTTCACCACCTCGGGCTTGATGGGGGAGGCGTCCACCGCCGACCAGGCCTGGATGAGGTCCGGCTCGGCCACGCCCAGCGCCGCGGCGAAGCGGCTGCGGTGGCCGAACACGTTCATCAGCACCGGGAAGCGCGAGCCCTTCACGTTCTCGAAGATGAGGATGGGGCTGCCGCGCTTCTCGAACTCGAAGGCGATGGCGGTGGTGTCGTAGTCGAGGTCCACCTCGTCCTTGACGCGCAGCATCTGGTCCGGGTGAGCGGCCTCGAACGCGGCGAGGAAGCTGCGCAGGTCCTGGCGGGAGAGGGTCTGGGCGTCCATGGGGTCGGCTCTCTTGTTGCGGCGTCGCGCGCCGACATGGAATTTCGACGGATGGCCCGGGCCATCCCTGCGTCACGCCCGGCCATGACGGCAAGACACGCCCGGCGTCACGCCTCAAGCGAAGCGCAGGCGCTGGCCGATGCCGAGGCGCGCCGCCTTCTCCAGCATGGCGTGGCCGAGCGCGATGTCGGACAGGGACAGGCCACGGTGCCAGAACAGGATGGTCTCGTCGTCGCTCTCGCGGCCCGGCTTCAGGCCGGCGACGATCTGGCCCATCTCGGCGTGCAGCGTCTGTTCCGAGAGCTTGCCGGCGCGCACATGGGCGCGCAGCGAGCCCAATTCGCCCTCGCGGCACTGGCCCCAGTCGTCCACCACCAGTTTCGACATGATGTCGGTGAGGGAGAGCTCCACCGCGCTCTTGGTGCCGTAGGGCACGACCAGGGCGCCGGGCTTGATCCATTCGGTCTTCAGGAGCGGCTCGGGCTTGGTGAGGCGCGAGGCCTCCACCACGATGTCGGCGCCGCGCACCGTCTCTTCCCAGGTGTCCACGGCGCGGATCTTCTTGCCGAGGTCGCGCTCCAGCTTCTCGGCGAACGGCTTGTAGCTCTCCGGCCGGCGCGAGTGGACGCGGATCTCGTCGAAGTCGAACAGGGCGTCCAGCAGGCGCACGTTCCAGTAGGAGGAGCCGCGCGCGCCGATATGGCCGAGGATCTTGGAGTTCTTGCGCGCGAGATACTTGGCGCCCATGGCGGTGATGGCGCCGGTGCGCATGTCGGTGATGCCGCCGGCCTCGATGATGGCCCGCGGCATGCCGGTGTCGCGCGACATGAGGGTCAGCACCGCCATCTCGGAGGGCAGGCCCTTCTCGTAGTTCAGGTAGAAGTCGCTCACCACCTTCACGCCGGCGATGTCCACGTCGCCGCCGATGGCGCCGCGCAGCACGTTGAAATGCCCTTCCACCGCCGGGTTCGGATGGAGATGGACGCGCGGCTCGATCACCGTCTCGCCCAGGCCCTGGGCTTTGAGGCTCTTCTCGATGGCGGTCAGGATCTCGTCGTCGGTGATGCCGAGCGCGGCGATGTCCGGGCCGTTCAGGAAGTCGATATAGATGGGAGGGTGGCTGCTCATGGCCGTCTTCTTGGGTCTCTGTGCTGCGGCGCCGGGATGGCCCGGCGCCGCTTGTGGCTGAAGGTTCGGATCGCCTGGGCGACGAGGCGCCGGATCACTTCGCCTTGTCGATGAAGGCGTTGGTCCAGATGTCGTTCTCCATGGACTTGGCGTCGTAGTCCTTGCCGAGGTCGGTGCCGACCTCCTTGGCGAAGGCGATCAGGTTCTGGAACCCCTCGGCGTTGAGGCGGCCGCCGTCGGCGACGCCGCTCGCCATGGCCTTCACCGCCGAGACGATGCTCTCCGGCGAGGCCTTGGCGAAGAACTTGGACTGGATGGCGAGCGCGGTGGGCTCGGGCTTGGCCACCAGGTCGGCGCTCGCGGCGCGCAGCGCCTTGAGGGTGCGCACGGTGAGGTCGGTGGCCTTCTCGTCCGCCGGCTTCTTCGCCACCAGCACCAGGAAGGGCAGGTTGGCGAGCGCCGGGAAGTCATCGCCCATCTTCACCAGCACCACGCCGGCGCCCGACGCCTCGGCCAGGAAGCCCTGGGGCGGGGACAGCACGAAGGCGTCGATGCGCTTGTTCTCGAGCGCGGCGAGCAGCGCCGGCGGGTTGCCCACCTGGGCGACCTTGATGTCGTCCTTCGGGTTGAGCCCGCCCTTGGCGGCGAGCCAGCGGGCGGCGGTGTCCTGCGCGCCGCCGATGGAGGAGACGCCCACCAGCGCGCCCTTGAGCGCCGCGAGCCGCTTCGGCAGCGGATCGGTGGGCTTGACGCCGGCCTTCTCCAGGAACTCCTTGGAGACCACCAGCTCCAGCGTCACCTTCGACATGAGCGAGGAGACGATCTGGAACGGCTGGCCCTTGGCGGCGGCGCGCAGCACCGCCTCCGAGCCCACGGCGGCGAAGTCGATGTCGCCGGAATCGAGCGCGGCGAGCGCGTTCGGGTCGCCGCCCGGCACCACCGCGATGGTGAGCGAGAGCCCGTTCGGCGCGAAGGTGTCGAGCGCGCGGGCGCCCCAGATCGGCATGAAGGAGAGCGCCGAGGTGGCCTGGCCGATGCGCACGGTCTGCTGCGCAGCGGCAAGCGTCGGAGCAAGGAACAGCGACGCGCCGACGGCGGCGGCCGCAACCAGTTTCTGGACCACGCGCATGATGCCCTCCGGTTCGAGCTTGGGGGATGTCAGATGTCGGTGGGCGCCGCGCCCATGGGCGTGCGCCAGCGCAGGAGGCGGCGTTCCAGCCGCCCGGCGAGGAAATTGGCGGTGATGACGAAGGCGAGCAGGATGGTGATGCCGGCGAACACGCCCGCCGGGTCGTAGGTGGCCGAGGCCTCGTGGATGAACAGGCCGAGCCCCTGCATGGAGGAGGTGAACTCGCCGACGATCACGCCGATCACCGAATAGGGGATCGCCATGCGCATGCCGAGCACCACGTAGGGCGAGGCGGCGGGCAGGTAGACGTGGGTGGTGAGCTGGCGCTCGTTCGCCCCCATCACCTTGGCGAGGTTCACGAGCTCCCGGTCGACGCTCTTCACGCCCGAATAGACGTTGTAGAAGACGAGGAAGAACACCATGATGGCGGCCAGCGCCACCTTCGACCACATGCCGATGCCGAACCAGATGATGAACAGCGGCGCCAGCGCGATCTTCGGGATGCCGTAGAACGCCATCACATAGGGCTCGAAGATCGCCGACAGGCGCGGCGAGCGGCCGAGCGCGTAGCCGCCGACGATGCCGGCGCCGACGCCGATGAGATAGCCGAACACCAGCTCCTGGCCGGTGATCCACAGATGCGGGTAGATCTCGCCCGAGGCGAACAGCTCGTAGAGCCGCTCCACCACCGCCGTGGGCTTGGAGACGTAGAGCTCCTTGATGATGCGGCCCGAGGCCCACTGCCAGAAGGCGATCAGGGCGATGCCCGGCGCGAGCACCAGCAGGCGCTGGCCCCACACCGCGAGGCGCGCGCGGAAGGCCGCGCCCGCGGGCGCCGGCTTGCCGGCGGGATGGTCAAGGGCGCGTTCGGCGATCTCGTTCATGGTCGATCGCCTCAATGGTGCCGGCGCGCGCCGGCGACCTGGGAGCTGAAGGCCGCCCAGACGGTTTCGTAGGCGGCGTCGAAGCCGGCATTGCGGAACGGCTCGAACATGTCGCGCGGGCGGGGCAGGTCGACCGGGATGTGGGCGAGCAGGCGCGAGGGGCGCTGGCTCAGCACCACCACGTCGTCGGCCAAAAGGATCGCCTCGGTGATGTCGTGGGTGACGAACACCACGGTCGCCCCCACCTCGGCGGACAGCGCCTGGAGGTCGGACTGCATCACCATGCGGGTCTGGGCGTCGAGGGCGCCGAACGGCTCGTCCATGAGGATCACGTCCGGCCGGTAGACCAGGGTGCGGGCGATGGAGCCGCGCTTCTGCATGCCGCCGGAGAGCTGGTTGGGATAGTGGTTGCCGAAGCCGTCGAGGGCGACGGAGCGGATCGCCTGCGCCACCCGCTCGCGCCGCTCGTCGGCGGCGACGCCGCGCAGCAGAAGCGGCAGCTCGATGTTCTCGGCCAGCGTCTTCCAGGGGAAGAGCTGGGCCTGCTGCGGCACGAAGCCGACCTCGCGGTTGACGCCCTCCACCTTGCGTCCGCGATGGCGCACCGTGCCGCCGGTGGGGGCGAGCAGGCCGGCGGCCATCTGCAGCAGGGTGCTCTTGCCGCAGCCGGAGGGACCGATCACGGCGGTGAACTTGCCGGGGCGAACCTCGAAGCTGATGCCGTCGAGGACGCGCATCGCCGTCGCGCGACCGGGGACGGGGAAGTCCTGCCGAATGTCGTCGAATGCCAGAACGGAGTCCCGCACCGCGTTCTCACCCTCCACATCTTGTATAGACATAATGATTTCGGCGACGGATCAGGCAAGTCCAAAAGATGGGCGTGCCCGGAACCCGTTGCCTATGGATTGAGCATTGGTGCAGTGCGGCGCATTCGGAGGCGCCGGCATCCGCCCGCCCGTGAACACCGCGCCCTGGCGGCCGGGGCAGGGGTGGGGGGCGCCTCCGCGGCGTGTCGTTCCCGCCCTCATGCTGCGGCCAGACCGGAGCATCCATCTCCCGCCGTTGGAGATGTGGGGCGGTCCCTGGGCCCTCCGGTCGAGGCGGAGGGCGACGGCGGAGGCCCAAGAAAAAAGGGCGGCGCATGGCGCGCCGCCCCAGTCGTCTGCGGGAGGAGACCGCGCAGATCAATCTTCCAGCGGCTGGCCCTTGGTCTCGGGGCCGAACCAGATGGCGACGAGGCCGATCACATAGGCCGCCGTGGTGGCGGCAGCGGCCGCCGGGAACGAGCCGAAGGTGGCGAGCATGGTGCCCACCAGCAGCGGCCCGGCGGCGGTGATGCAGCGCGCCGCGTTCCAGGCGAAGCCCTGGCCGGTGGCCCGCACCCGGGTCGGGAACAGCTCCGGCAGATAGAGCGCGAAGGTGCCGAAGCCGCCGATCACGAAGTAGCCGTAGACCAGCATGAACCAGAGCAGCGTGTTCAGGTCGGTGATGACCATGAACAGGTACAGCGAGGACGCCAGCGCGCCGAGGCAGAACAGGAAGTAGGCGCCGCGCCGGCCGAGCCACTCGGTGAACCAGATCAGCGAGACGTAGCCGGCGATCGCGCCCACCATCATCAGCATGAAGGCGTAGCTGATCACCTGCACGCCGTTGGCGCCGCCGGAGGTCCGCACCAGCTGGTTGATCCAGTTGGGCAGGAGCGCGAGGCCGCCCCAGCAGCCGATCATCATCGCCGAGGAGACCAGCACGCCGACGATGGTCTTGCGGCGCAGGTCGGGCGCGAAGATGGCCTTGAAGGTGGCCATGGCGCCGGCGTCGCCCCGCGCCTCCTCCTTGGCGCGGGTCTCGCGCCAGCGCTCCGGCTCCGGAACGTAGTGGCGGATGATGAGGCTCACCACCGCCGGCAGCGCGCCCGCCGCCAGCACCCAGCGCCAGGAGATCGGCCCGAGCACCAGGTTGGCGAGCGCGGCGAAGAAGAAGCCGACCGCGAACGCCATCTGCATCACCTGCATGGCGCGGGCGCGGTGCTTCTCGGGCCAGGTCTCGGCGAGCAGCGCGGCACCGGCGGCCCATTCCCCGCCGATGCCGAAGCCGGCGATGCCCTGGAGCACGGCGAGCTGGGTCCAGCTCTGGGCGAGGCCGCTGAGGCCGGTGAAGGCGGCATAGATGACGATGGTGATGATCATCGTCCGGGCACGGCCGAAGCGGTCGGCGATGACGCCGAAGAAGATGCCGCCGATGCCCCAGCACAGGAGCTTGATGGCGAGGATCAGCCCGCCGATATGGGCGATGGTGCCGGGATCGCGGGTCCCGGTCAGCTCCGCGACGCTCGGCACCATGACCAGCGTGTAGAGGTTGAGATCCATGGAATCGAAGGCCCAGCCGAGGAAGGCCGAGACCAAAGTGAGCCATTGATAGCGGGTGATGGACGGCGATCCCGTCCCCGCGGCGCTTGTGTAAGACATGATGAACCTCCCAGATACGTGGGGCGTTGAGGCAAGCGCCGTCGTTTCCGCCCTGGCGGGGGCGGATGGCGGACGCTTCGTCGGATTTGGGTGGCCGTCGGGGCGGAGGGCGCCTCCGGCCGGCTGTCGTCGCGAGCCCGCTCCGATCGGATGGCAGTCATCCGACCGGAGCGGGCTCCGGCGGGCCGGAGGGCGCGGTGTCCGTCACATGATGAGGCCGGACCGGGACGGGCTGGCGCCCGTCGGGGTCAGGCCTTCTTGGCTTCTTCTTCTTCGATGATCTCGCGGGCGATGCGGAAGGCGTCGAGCGCCGCCGGCAGCCCGCAATAGATGGCGATCTGCAGCAGGACCTCGCGGATCTCCTCAGGCGTCATGCCGTTGTTGAGCGCGCCGCGCACGTGCAGCTTCAGCTCATGCGGGCGGTTCAGCGCCGAGATGGCGGCGAGGTTGATGATCGAGCGGTCGCGGCGCGACAGGCCCTCGCGGTTCCACACCTCGCCCCAGCAATAGCGCGTCACCAGCTCCTGGAGCGGGCGCGTGAATTCGTTCATCTCGGCAAGAGACTTGTCCACGTAGGCGGAGCCCACCACCTCGCGGCGGGTCTTGAGGCCCTTTTCGTACAGATCGTCGGTCATGGGTTCCCTTCCTCGGCGGACGTTTCCTTCTGGACCGCGCCCAGAGCGGCGGCGGCGGCGGCAGCGATGTGGGCGAGCGCGATGCGCCGGGCCTCGGCGCCGTCGCGGCGCTTCAGCGCGTCGGCGAGGGCGAAGATCTCGGCGATGCTGGCCTTGGCCCTGAGCGGCTGGGACAGCGAGGCGAAGCGCAGGCGGTTGATGCGCGTGTTGAGGCGCGAGAGCAGCTCCAGCACGATGAAGTTGTCGGCGCCGGCGCACAGCACCTCGTAGAGGTCGGCCTTGGCCGAGATGATGCGCTCGATCACGCCGTTCTCGTAGGCGCGGGCGAGGTCGGCCACCGCGGCATCGAGCCTCGCCATGTCGTCCGCGTCGGCCGCGCCCGCGAACTGCTCCATCAGCAGGCCTTCCAGCACGCCGCGCACGGCATAGATGTTGCGCGCCTCCTGCGGCGAGATGGCGGTGACGACGAGGCCCTTCGAGCCGTTGGTGACGAGGCCATCGGTCTCCAGCTCGCGCAGGGATTCGCGCAGCGAGGTGCGGCTCACGTCGAGCTCGGCGCACAGGTCCTTCTCCACCAGGCGGCTGCCCGGGGCGAGCGCGCCGGTCTCGATGGCGCGCCTGAGCGCCGACGTGATCTTGCGCCGGAGCGGGGCGGCTTCCTGCCGGACAGGACCGAGGCCGTGGATGGGCTTGTTCATCGCGTCATGCGCCGCAGGGCAGCGTCCTCCCATTGCAACGGGCCATCATGCAACCTTCTGGGCCTGCCGGGCCAGGAACGGGTCGACCGCGGCCCGGAAGCCGTCGGGATTGTCGAGATTGGCGAGGTGCGCCGCGTCGGCGATGACCTTGAGGTCGGCGCCGGGCACGAGGCGGGCGATCTCCTCCGACATGGCCGGCGGGGTGCGGGTGTCCTGCGCGCCCACCACCACGCGCACGGGCAGCGCGAGCTTCGCCATGAGGTCGGCCACGTCGGCGGTGAATACCGTGCGGGCGATCTCGAGATAGGTCTCCTTGCTCATGCCGGCAACGCTCTCGACCAGCGCCTCCATGTGGCGCGGAGCGGCGTCCTTGTGGAGCGTGCCCTCGGCGTAGGCCTTGGCGTAGTCCAGCATCGAGACCTTGGCGAGCGTCTCCTCCAGCCCCTTCACCCGCGCCGCCCCCGCCTCGCCCTGGCGGGCGAAGCTGTCGGCGATGACGAGGCTCGCGAATGCCTCCGGCGCCTTCGCATGCATCAGCGTCGCGATCGGCCCGCCCATGGAGATGGCGATCACGTGCGCCGGGCCGACGCCGAGCGCCTTCAGCGCCGCCACGAGGTCGGCGGCGATGTTCTGGATCGTCACCGGCCCGTTGTGGGTGGAGGCGCCGTGGCCGCGCGCGTCGAACGCGATCACGTCGAAGCGGTCCGAGAAATGGGCGATCTCGCCGGCCCACATCCAGGCGCCGGTGCCGAGGCTGTGGATCAGCAGCAGCGGCGCGCCCCTGCCGGCGCGGTGAAAAGCGAGCGTCTCGCCGTTGACCTCGATCGTCGGCATCAGGCGTCTCCCGGAGAGGACAGGACCACGGACAGTAGGTTGCCCGCCATGCGGGCGGCGGCGTTGGGGTCCATGTAGGGCGCGACCGACATGTATTCCTTCACCGCGCACAAGGACGGGCGGGTGCGGTCGGTCATGGTGGCGAGGGTCGCGGCGACCGCCGCGCCGAGCTCGGAAGCCGGCACCACCTCGCTCAGCAGGCCGAGCGAGAGCGCCTCGGCGGCGCCGATCCTGCGGCGGGTATAGACGAGGTGCAGCGCGCGCTTGGGCGGCACCTTGCCGAGGATCGCCGAGATGGCGAGGGTGGGCGGCAGGTTGGTGTCCATCTCCGGCATGGAGAACACGGCCGTTTCGCTGGCGATGGCGAGGTCGCACTGGCCGACGAAGGCGCAGCCGAAGCCCTTCGCCTCGCCCTGCACCGCGGCGATCACCGGCACCGGGGTCGCGCGCACGTCCGCATAGAGGTCGAGGATCGGCTGGGTCACGTTCTCGCGCACCGCCAGCGCGCTCTTGGGCGCGGACGAGGGCGGGGCGGGCGTCCGGCCGAGGCAGAAGGCCTCGCCCTCCGCCCGCACCAGCACCGCCTTGGTCTCCCGGTTCTCGCCGAGCGCGCGGATCGCCCGGCCCAGGGCGCGCACCTCGGCGGCGGTGAGCCGGTTGCCGTCCTGCGGGCGGCCGAGCGTGACGATGCCGACGGCGCCGTCGCGGGAGAGGATGAAGGCGTCGGTGTCCGTCATTGGGCTTCCTTCCGGGCCTGCGCTTCTTTGACGAGCATGGCGATGGTCTCGGGCAGCATGGGCGCGTCGAGGATCTTCACGCCGAAGGGCGAGAGCGCGTCCTCGATCGCCGAGGCGATGGCGGCGGCGGCGGGGATGGTGCCGCCCTCGCCCGCGCCCTTCACGCCCAAGGGATTGAGCGGGGAGGGCGATTCCATGTGGACGATCTCCACGTTCGGCACGTTGCCGGCGTCGGGCAGGAGATAGTCCGCGAGCGAGGTGGTCTGCGGGTTGCCGCTCTCGTCGTAGCGCATGCGCTCCATCAGGGCGTTGCCGATGCCGTGGGCGACGCCGCCCTGGATCTGGCCGTCCACCAGCAGCGGGTTGATCACCCGCCCGCAATCGTGCGCCACGATGTAGCGCGTCACCTTCACGAGGCCGGTCTCGGGGTCCACCTCCACCTCGGCCACGTGGCTGCCGTTGGAATAGGCGGCCTGGGGCGGGGCGAAGAAGCTGGTCGCCTCCAGGCCCGGCTCGATGCCCTTGGGCAGCGAGAAGCCGGGCCGGCCCGACGACATCTTGGCGATCTCGCGGAAGCTGATCTGCCCGCCCTGGGTGCCCATGACCCGGGCCACGCCGCCGGAGAGCTCGATGTCGTCCAGCTCGGCGTCGAGCACGGCGGCGGCGATATGCCGGAGCTTCAGGGCCAGCGTCTGGGAGGAGGTGCCCACCGCCGAGCCGGCATTCACCATCAGCCGGCTCGCGAACGCGCCGACGCCGACTGAGACCGAGGCGGTGTCGCCCACCTCCACGTCCACCTCGCCGACCTCGACCCCGAAGGCGTCGGCGGCGATCTGCGCCAGCACCGTGCGGTGGCCCTGGCCCTGGGAGGCGGCGCCGGTGCGCAGCAGGATGCGGCCCGAGGGCAGGAGGCGCGCGGTCGCGCCCTCGAACGGGCCGAGGCCCGTGCCCTCCACGTAGTTGGCGAGGCCGATGCCGAGATGGCGTCCCTCGGCGCGGGCCTTGGCGCGGCGGGCCTCGAAGCCGGCCCAGTCCGCTTTGTCCAGCGCCATCTGCTGGCACTGGGGATAGTCGCCGCTGTCATAGGTCAGCGGCTGGCCGTCGCGATAGATGAGGCCCACCTTGTAGGGCATGGCCTCGGCGGGGATGAGGTTGCGGCGGCGGATCTCCGCCCGGTCGAGGCCGAGCGTCTTGGCCGCCCGGTCCAAGAGGCGCTCCACCGCGAACACCGCCTGCGGCCGGCCGGCGCCGCGCATGGGCGAGGTGGAGATCTTGTTGGTGAGCACCACCGAGGTGTCGAGCCTGTAGGCCGGCACCACATAGGGGCCGGGGAAGGTGGTGGCCGAGATGTAGGGCATGATGATGCCCCACGGCAGGAACGCGCCGGTGTCGTGCAGCAGCGTGCCGCGCAGGCCGAGGATGCGGCCCTCGGCGTCGAGCGCCATCCTGACGCTCCAGAGCTGGTCGCGCTCCTGGGCGGTGGACATCATGTGCTCGCGCCGGTCCTCGATCCACTTCACCGGGCGGCCGAGCACCCGGGCGCAGTGGGGCACGACGATCTCCTCCGGATAGGTGAGCAGCTTCGGCCCGAAGCCGCCGCCCACGTCCGGCGCGATCACCCGCACCTGGGTGTCGGGGATGTCGAACATCTCGACCAAGGCGCGCTTGATGCCGTGCGGCGCCTGGGTGGCGGACCACACCGTGAGGCTGTCGCCGGCGCGGTCGTACTGGGCCAGCACGCCGCGCGGCTCCAGCGGGCAGCCGGTGCCGCGATGCTGGAAATAGTCCTCGGCGATGACGTGGGCGGCGCCGGCGAAGGCGCGCTCGATGTCGCCGTACTCGTTGACCCACTTGGCGGCGAGGTTGTCGGCCACCGAGGCCTGGGCGAGCGGGCTGTCGGGCGCGAGCGCGTCGCGGCAGTCCACCACCGCGGGCAGCGGATCGTACTCCACCGTCACGTGCTCGGCGGCGTCCTCGGCCAGCGCGCGGGTGTCGGCGACGATCACCGCCACCGCCTCGCCGCAGAAGCACACCTCCGCGCCGGCGAGCGGGAACTGGGTGAGCGGATGGCGGATGGCGGGTGCCGGCACGTCCAGCGGCAGGCGCTTCTCGCGCCAGGCTTCCGGCAGGTCGGCGGCGGTCAGCACCAGGTGGACGCCGGGCATCTCCCGCGCCGCCGACGTGTCGATGGAGAGGATGCGGGCATGGGCGAACGGCGAGCGCACGAAGGCCGCGCTCAGCGTCTCCTTGAGCTTGACGTCGTCGGTGAAGCGGCCGGCGCCGGTGACCAGCGCGCCGTCCTCCACCCGCCTGATGGGGGCGCCGAAGAAGCGGGTGGTCATGCCGCGTTCTCCTTCGCTGCGGCGCGGGTCTCGTCCTTCCACGCCTTCAGCAGCGGGGCGGCCTTGAGCGCGGCGCGGATGATGCCGGCATAGCCGGTGCATCGGCACAGGTTCCCGGACAGCTCCTCGCGCAGCATCTCCTCGCTGGGCTCGGGGTGCTCCTCCAGGAGCTGCATCAGTGTGGTGAGCATGCCGGGCGTGCAGAAGCCGCACTGGAGCGCGTGGAACTCGCGGAACGCCTCCTGGAGCGGGTTCAGCTCCTCGGCGCGGGCGAGGCCCTCCACCGTGGTCACCTCGGCGCCGTCCGCCTGCACCGCCAGCATCAGGCAGCCGCGCACCGCGCGCCCGTCCACCAGCAGCGAGCAGGCGCCGCACACCCCGTGCTCGCAGCCCAGATGGGTGCCGGTGAGGCCGAGGTCGTGGCGCAGGAAGTCGGCGAGGTGGGTGCGGGGCTCCACCGCCCGCTCATAGGGCGTCCCGTTGACGGTGACGCGGATCGAGACGGCGCTCATTGGACGTTTCCGTGGCTGGCGCGGGCGCGGGCTTCGGTCAGGACGCGGCGGGTGAGGACGCCGGCCAGGTGGCGGCGATAGGTCTCGCTCGCCAGAGCGTCCGACATGGCCTCCTGGCGGCCGGCGAGATCGGCGGCGGCGGCGATGGCATCGGGCGCGGCGGCGGTGCCGGTCAGCATCGCCTCGGCCTCGGCGAGCCGCTGCGGGGCGATGCCCATGCCGCACAGCACGATGCGGGCGTCCGCGACCTTGCCGGCGCCGTCGAACGCCAGCGTCGCGCCCACCGCGACGATGGCGAAGTCGCCGTGGCGCTGGGCGAACTCGTGGAAGCTCCAGCCGTGGCCTGCCGCCGGCGGCGCGAGCGTGACGCCGGTGATCATCTCGTCCGGGTCGAGGTTGGGGGTCATGTAGCCCTGGGGATAGTCGGCGATGGCCACGTCCCGCGGGCCCCTCTTGCTCTCCACGTGGATGGTGGCGTCGAGCAAGGTGGCGATGCCGAACAGCTCGGCCGCCGGGTCCATGTGGCCGAGGCTGCCGCCGATGGTGCCGCGGTTGCGGGTGTGCAGGTGGCCGACGAAGTTCAGCGCCCCGGCGACGATGGGCACGCGCGCCTTGAGGGCCGGGCTCGCCAGGATGTCCCGCTGCCGCGTCATGGCGCCGATGCGCACGGTGTCGCCCGCCTCGATGCCGGCGAGGCCGTCCACGCGGTTGATGTCGATGACGTTGTCCACGAAGGCGTAGCGCATGTTCAGCATCGCCACGAGCGACTGGCCGCCGGCGAGGAGCTTCGCGCCCTCGAGGGTCTGCAGCATGTCGAGCGCCTCGGCCCTGGTGGCCGGGCGGTGATAGTCGAACCGGGGCGCCTTCACGCGCGGCCCCCTTTGCCGAAGGCGGATTTCACCAGCTCCACCAGGGACTTCCACATCAGGGTGAAGACCGAGATGGCGGGCGCCGCCGCCGGCGGGGGAGGCGGCGCCGCCGGGGCGGCCGGCGCCCCGGCCTCGGCCGGGCTCGGCGCGGTGGCGGCAGGCTGCGGCGCGGCGGCGGATTGCGCGGAGAGCTGGGCGGCGAAGTTCTTGGCGAACGCGTCCATCAGCACCTGGGCGGTGGACTGGATGAGCGCCGCGCCGCGCCCGTACTGGGCGATGGAGCCGGCGAGCTGCACGTCGGTGTCCACGTCCACCCGCGTGCCGTCGCCATCGGGAGAAAGCACGAAGGTCACAAGCGCCCGCGCCGTCCCGCGCGCCCGCGTCTCGCTGCCCGAGGCCTCGGCGACCACGCGGTGGTTGGCCTCGTCGCGCTCCTTGTAGGCCAGCGTCCCCTTGAAGGTCAGGGCCACCGGGCCGAGCTTGACCGAGACGGTGCCGACATAGCTCCCGTCCGGCCGCTCCTCGATCAGCTGCGCCCCCGGCGCGCACGGCGCGACGCGGGGGATGTCGTTGAGCGCGATCCAGGCCTCGGACACCGGCAGCGGCACCCGGAACCGATTGGCGATCTTCATGTCTGCCGAGCCCTCCGGCTGGTCTGCGTTTTCCTCCCGGGTTCTATGGGGCTGAAGTCATAGCGTGTCAACATACGACTGACAGTTTGTACGACAAACATACGTAATGGCGGTAGCACCGCGGCATGGCGCGCCCTGGGCGGGAGGCACTGGCCGGCGCCCCTCGCCGCCGCCTGTGCCACGGCGCGACAGGGCGACCCTCCGTCCCGGGTCCGCCGAAGCCCGAAAAATCTTTGCAAATTCAGTCAAATCCCGACCATGGCGTCCTGGCCGGCCCGGCCGTGCAGCCGGCAGGTGGCGATGCGCGCCACCGGGGCGGTGAGGCGGATGGACAGCCGCCCGTCCGCATCCTCGGCGAGCCGAACCGGCAGATCGCCGCCCGGCATCGCCACGGTCAGGTCGCGGTCGACCAGCCCGCAATGGCGGGCGGCGATGGCGGCGGCCGAGGCGCTGGAGCCGGAGGCGAGCGTCGGGCCTTCGCCCCGCTCGACGATGCGCAGATGGAGGCGGGTCCGGCTCTCCGCGAACGCCCATTGCAGATTGCAGCCGCGCGCGAAAGTGCCGCGCGCGAAGGTGCCGGGCGCCTCGCCCGGTGCCGGCGCGTCGGCGACACGCGCGAGTTCGGGCGCCGCCGCGCGCAAGGCGTCGTAGGAGGGCAGGGCCGCCATCGTCTCCACCAGGGTCACGCAATGGGGGTTGCCGATGGACAGGAGCAGGCTGCGGGTCCAGTCGTCGCGGCCGAACAGGCCTCGCCCGGCCTCGGCGAGCGCGGGCACGGTGAAAAGGTCGCCGTTGGGCGCCACATGGCCCGGCCGCGCGCCCACGGCCTCGGGGCCGATGCGCAGCGGCGCAGCCATCTCGGTGGCGATGGGGTCCTCCGCCGACGCGCCCATGAGCGCGGCGTCGAGGCGCACCTCGCCGCCGTCTTCCGCCACCACCGTGATGCCGGCGCGCCGCTCCGCATAGCCGGCGTCGAAGAGATAGCGGGCGAAGATGCGCGAGCCGTTGCCGCTGAACTCGGCGCGGCTGCCGTCCGAGTTGAGGATGCGCAGGCCGAAGCGGCCGTCCGCCCGGCGCTCCGGCCCCACCAGAAGCCCGTCCGAGCCGATGCCGAGGTGCGGGTCGCACAGCCGGCGCACGACGGCGAGCGCCGGCAGCTCGTCCCCCGCCATGCCGTTGCGGGCCGGGTCGAGCAGCAGGTAGCAATTGCCCAGCGTCTGGTACTTCTCGACCGTGAGGCCGCCCGAGCCCGCCGTCATGGCGCGGCGAAGGCCAGGTCGGCGGGATCGCGCGCGGCGGCGAGAAGCGCCTCGGGCGCGACCAGCTTCTGGCGCGGCTTGCCTGCGTCGGCCCCGAGCGCCTTCTCGCGCGCGTCGATGCGCCGCCAGCCTTCGCGGTCGACGAAGGCGACGCGCCGGCCGGCGAGCAAAGCGTCGAGCCGGAAGCCGGGATCGGAGCGCACCGGGCGGCCGGCGAGATCGGCGATCACCGCGCGGGCGGTCTCCTGCCCGCAGGGGCGGTTGGTGCCGATGACCCCGCTCGGGCCGCGCTTCATCCAGCCGGTGACGTAGAGGCCCGGCAGCACCCTCCCGCCTAGCGTGACGCGGCCGTCGCGGTTGGGCACGCGTCCGGAGCGGGCATCGGCCGGCACCCCGGCGATCGGGCGGGCGCGGAAGCCGGCGCCGCGCACCACGAGGCCGCAGGCCAGGTCGAAGGTCTCGCCGGTGGGGGACGCCATGCGTCCGGCCGGCGGCCCCTCCAGCCGGGTGCGGGCGATGCGGATGCCGTCCACCGCATCGCGGCCCAAGAGCGCCGCGGGGCAGGCGCGGAAATGCAGGTGCAGGCGGCGCGCCGCAGGCCGGGGCGGCTCGGCGGCGACCTCGCGCAGCAGCTTCAGGTTCTTGCGCGCATTGTCCGCGTGCGGCATGTCCAGCTCCGCCTCGCAGGCGGGATCGAGCTCCAGGTCCTGCGGCGCCACATGGACGGCGATGCCGTCGAGGCGGCAGAGCTCGCGCAGCTCGGCGGGCGTGAAGCTCGCCTGGACGGGACCGCGCCGCGCCAGCAGGTGCACGTCCTTCACCCCGCTGCGGGCCAGGGCCGAGGCGGCATGGGCGGCGATGTCGGTGGCGGCGAGGCGCTCCGGCGGGCTGAGCAGGATGCGCGCCACGTCGAGCGCGACGTTGCCGGCGCCGACCACCACCGCCCGGTCGGTGTCGAGCGGCACGCCAAGGCCGGCGTGGTCGGGATGGCCGTTGTACCAGCCGACGAAGGCGCCGGCCCCGAGGCTTCCGGGCAGCGCCTCCCCGGCGATGCCGAGCGGCGCGTCGGCGCTGGCGCCGCAGGCCAGCACCACGCCGTCATAGATCTCCGCCAGCTCGCGCACGTCGAGGTCCCGCCCCACCTCCACATTGCCGTAGAAGGCAAGCTCCGGCGCCGCGAGGATCTTCTCGAACACGGCGGCGATGCCCTTGATCTTCGGATGGTCGGGCGCGACCCCGCTGCGCACCAGGCCGAACGGCGTCGGCAGGCGCTCGATCATGTCCACCAGGACGCCGGCCTTGAGCAGCTCCTCGGCGGCGTAGAAGGCGCTCGGGCCGCTGCCGACGACGGCGACGCGGGGCGATCTCATGCCGCCCCCGCTTTGAGCGGCGGCAGCTTCTCCTCGATCGCCGGCAGCAGCGGCGCCCGCTCCGCGTTGATCGCCACCCAGGCGGCGAGCGCCGCGGGCAGGTCCTCCTCGTCGTAGATCGCCTGCACCGGGCAGACCGGGATGCAGGCGCGGCACTCGATGCAGGTCCCGGGGTCGATGTAGACCATCCGCTCGTCCGCATGGAAGCAGCCGGCGGGGCAGACCGCGACGCACTCGGTGTAGCGGCAGCCGTTGCAGGCCTCGGTGACGACGATCGCCATGGGCGCCCCCTCAGGCGGTGCCGTAGGTGAGGCCCATGGCCCCGAGCCAGCGCCGGTAGGCGAGCCCCAGCTTGTCGGTGCGGTGGTGGATCTCGGCCCTGAGGTCCACGGGGATGCGCTCCGGGCGCTGGGTCTCGACGATGGCGCGGTCCTGGCCGAACACCGTGTCCTGCCGCCGCTCGATGTCCGCCTGCGTCAGCTCGGCGCCGAAATTGATGGCGACGCACAGGCGCACGATGGTGTGCACCTCGTCCACCGGCTGGGCGGCGAGGAAGGTGCAGAAGCGGTCGTTCGCGCCGCCGAGATGGGCGCGCGCGGGGTCGGCGATGGTCACCGACTTGGAGAAGTAGGCCACCAGCGGCCGGAAACATCGGTAGACGTAGGAGGCATGCACCGGCACCTGGCGGTGGTCGCCATAGGGCTGGAACACCCGGATCGGGCTGGTGCTGAGGCCGGTCTCGTCCTCGAACACCTTGTAGTCCTCCACCTTGTCGGGCGCCTCCTCGACGCCGTTCAGGCCGGCATGGACGAACGGGAAGTGGGTGGCGTCGATGAAGTTCTCCACCGCCCGGTAGCCGTTGGCGTCGTAGGGGTAGGGGCCGGTGTTGAACTTGCGGAACGAGGGGTCGTCCCACTCCGGGAACACCGGCACGTCGTGCGCCGGCTGGCCGAGCGAGGTCCACACCATGCCGTAGCGCTCCACCACGGGGTGGGGGAAGGTGCGGGCCTTCAGCGGCGGCGGCTGGTCCGGGGCGGCGGGGATGAGCGTGCACTTCGAGGTGCCGTCATAGCGCCAGCCGTGATAGGGGCACACCACCTGGTCCTCGACGATCCAGCCCTTGGAGAGCCGGGCGCCGCGGTGGATGCACAGGTCCTTCCAGCAATAGATCTTGCC
This sequence comes from Xanthobacter pseudotagetidis, assembly GCF_043194795.2. Taxonomy (NCBI): domain Bacteria; kingdom Pseudomonadati; phylum Pseudomonadota; class Alphaproteobacteria; order Hyphomicrobiales; family Xanthobacteraceae; genus Xanthobacter; species Xanthobacter pseudotagetidis. The sequence goes on from NZ_CM195534.1 coordinate 2,495,104, forward strand.
GGCGCTGTCGCGCCACAGGATCAGGTCCTCGCCCAGGAGCGTCGCCGGGACGATGGCGCCCGGCACCACCTCGCGCGAGAAGGCGATGGCGTGCCAGTCGTTGAGGAGCGCCGCATCCGGTGCGGCCGGTTCGAGGCGGACGGGGGCGTTCATGGCGAGACTCCGTTGGGGAATGCGGGGCCGGTTGCGGGGATCATGGCGCTGCGCCTGCGGGGATGGCCGGGCGGGAGGCCTTGCGGACCTCCACGAGCCCGACCTCCACGCCGTGCACGCTCGTGCTCTCGGCGATGTCGGCCTTGGCGCCGTCGAACAGCACGTTGACGTTCACCCCCGAGGCGTCGAGGCCGGGCCAGCGGCCCTTGTGGATCACGAACATGCCCGGCTGCGCCTCGGGAGAGACGGCGACCGTCACCGCGAGCCGTCCCACGGTGTTGGCGACCACCACCTCGTCGGCCTCGTCGAGGCCGAGGCTGGCGGCATCCTGCGGATGGACGAGCACGCGCGGCGCGCCGAGCTGCTTCAGGATCTTCTCGTCGTTGCCGTAGCTGGAGTTCATCTGCCAGAGCGAGGCCGGCGAGAGCACGCGGAACCGTCCGCTCGGCGGAGGCGCGTCGGCGTGCGGGTAGGGGGTGCGCGGATAGCCCGCCGCCTCGGCCGCGGCGCAGGCGATCTCGGCCTTGCCGCTGGCGGTGGGGAACACGCCGCCCGCGAACGGCACCCGCCGCTCGGGGAAGGCGCGCACGGTGCCGCGCGCCGCGAGGTCGGCGAAGGTGCCCGTGAACGGCGTCTGCGCCAGAAGCCGGGCGAGCAGGGCCGCGTCGGTCTCGAACAGCTCAGGGTCGTCGAGCCCCATGGCGGCGGCGAGGCGGCGGAAGATCTCCTGGTTCGGCAGGCTCTCGCCCATGGGCTCCATGGCCTTCGCCTGGGCCGAGATGGTGAGGTCGAAATAGGACAGCACCAGGTCGTCGAACTCGAGGAAGCTCGCCGCCGGCAGCACGTAGTCGGCATAGCGCGTGGTGTCGGTGTGGAAGATGTCCACCGCCACGTGCAGCAGGTCCTCGCGCGCGAGCGCCGCGCCCAGCGCCGCCTGCTGCGGCGAGGAGGCCATGATGTTGTTGTTCCAGGTGAACAGCACGCGCGCCGCCGCCGGGTCGGCGAGCGTCGCGGCGAGGTCCATGTGGCTCACCGCGGCCGGCGGGGCGGCGGCGAGGTGCGGCGCGGTGAGCGTCGCCATGTCGATGCCGCGCGCGGCGGGGCCGTTCATGTAGAGCAGGCCGGCGCCGGGCTTGCCCACGTTGCCGGTGGCGAGCGCCAGCGTCGCCGCGGCGCGGAAGGCGTTGCCGCCGCGCGGCTGGCGCTGCATGCCCTGGCCGAGCCAGAGCAGCGACGGCCCGCGCGCGTAGAGGCGGGCGGCGGCGCGGATGTCGTCGGCCGGAACGCCGGTCAGCCCGGCGGTGCGCTCGGGCGTGGCGGCGGCGATGTCGGCGCGGATCTCCTCGAAGCCGGCGGTGTGGGCGGCGATGAAGGCCTCGTCCAGCAGGCCTTCCGTGGCGGCGGCGTGCATGAGGCCGAAGGCCAGCGCCGCGTCGGTGCCCGGGCGCGGCTTCAGGTGCAGGTCGGCGCGGCGCGCGGTGCCGGTGGCGATGGGGTCGATGACCACCACCGGCCCCTTCGCGCGGCGCAGCCAGGTCTTGAACTGGTGCGGCGCCGAATGGGCCGGATTGGCGCCCCAGATCAGCACCATGGCGGTCTCGTCCACGGTCTCCGGGTCGAAGCCGTCCAGCGAGGTGCCGAGCATCAGCTCCAGCGCCACGTGGCCGGCCTTGTTGCAGACCGTGTCCGGGTCCACCTCGGTGGCGCCGATGCGGTTGAAGAAGCGGATCGGATACCAGCCGGAGATCAGCGCCACGGTGCCGGTATAATGGGTGTGGATGATGCTCTTTTGCGCACCCTCGGCGATGACGCCGCCCAAGTGGGTGGCAATGTCCGCCAGCGCCGCGTCCCAGGATACCGGCTCGAAGCGGCCGGCGCCCTTGGCGCCGACGCGGCGCAGCGGCGTCATGAGGCGCTGCTCGGCCGAGCGCCAGGCGCCGTTATAGGTGACGGCGCACTTGCCGCACAGGGTGCCCTGGGCGATCGCGTGGTCGGGATCGCCGCCGACGCGGCGCACCACGCCGTCGTCCTTCACCACCGTCATGCCGCAGGCGTCGTAGCAGTCGCGCGGGCAGGTGGTCTTGATGATGGCGCGTCCGGCGGGGGATGCTGGGGTCCGGGTCATGGCCATCCTCCTCAGAAGCCGACGGCGGCGCCGTCGCCGCGCGGGTCCGCGCCGCCGTGCAGAACGCCGGTCTTGCGGTCGATCAGGATCGCGCCCGCGTGTCCCATGAGATCCGAATAGTCCGTGGTCAGAGCCACCCGATGGCCCAGCTGACGCAATTCACGGACCACTTTGTCGGCGACGCGGCCCTCGAGATTGAGCTGCGATCCCGGTTGCGACAAATCGAGCATGCGCCCCTGGAGCCAGCGCGGGGCCTCGATCGCCTCCTGCGGCGACAGGCCGTAGTCGATGATGCGCACCACCAGCGCGGCCTGGGTCTGCGGCTGACCCTCGCCGCCCATGGTGCCGTAGACCAGCTCCGGCACGCCGTCCCGGTAGAGCAGGCCGGCGATGAGGGTGTGGAAGCAGCGCTTGCGCGGCGCGATCCGGTTCGGCGAGGTGGTGTCGAGGGCGAAATACTTGCCCCGGTTCTGCATCAGGACGCCGGTGCCGGGGATGACGAGGCCGGAGCCGAAGCCGTCGCAGATGCTCTGGATCAGCGAGACGCAGTGCCCCTCCTTGTCCACGGTGCCGATCCACACCGTGTCGCCGCCGCGCATGGCGGGGGCGCTGAAGGCGGCCTTGCCCTCGGTGCGGATGCGCTCCGCCTGGGCGTGCCCGTGCTCGGCCGACAGCAGCCGGTCGAGCGGGATGTCGAAGAACTCCGGATCGGTGAGGTAGGCGTCGCGGTCGGCGAACGCCGCCTTCACCGCCTCGGCCATGAGGTGGTAGAAGGCGGTCGAGCCGTCCTGGATCCGGTCCACCTCGAAATTGTTGAGGATGTTGAGGATGCCCAGCGCCGCCATGCCCTGGGTGTTGGGCGGCAGGTTGAAGGCGGTGCGGCCGCGATAGGGCACGCTGATGGGCGCGACCCAGTCGGCGCTGTGGTCGGCGAAGTCGTCGCGCGTCAGCACGCCGCCCTCGGCGAGGAGCGCGTCCGAGATCTTCGCCGCCGTCTCGCCCCGGTAGAAGGCGCGCGCGCCCTCCTCGGCGATCAGCGCGAGGGTGTCGGCGAGGTCCGGCTGGCGCATCACCTCGCCGCGCTTCAGCGGCCGCCCGTCCGGATGGCAGAAGGCGGCGCGGGTTCCGGGAAAGCGCTGGATGTTGCCGAAGCTCGGGTCCTCCAGCGTGAAGTCGATGGGGCCGCGCACCTCCTGGTGCGAGGAGACGGGAATGCCGTCGCGCGCATAGGCGATGGCGTCGGCGAGCAGCTCCCTGAACGGGATCCGTCCGCCGAGCGCGGACACCGAGTAGTCGTACGCCGCCTGCCAGCCGGAGACGGCGCCGGGAATGGTGTTGGCCGCGAGCGGCCCGCGGGCGGGTATGGCGGTGCAGCCCTGCGCGCGATAGTGCTCCAGGGTCGCGAGGCTGCCCGAGCGGCCGGAGGCGTTGAGGGCGCGCGGGGCGCTCTCGCCGGCATTGGCCACCAGCCAGAAATTATCGCCGCCGATGCTGTTGGCCTGGGGATAGGCGACGGCGATGGTGGCGGCGGTGGCGATCGCCGCCTCCACCGCGTTGCCGCCCTCGCGGAGCACCTTGAGGCCCGACTGGGACGCAAGATAGTGGGGGGATGTCACCATCCCGTTCATCGCCAAAGTGGTGGGCCTGGTCATGGGGCTCGGTCGCTGTTCTCGTGCCGTGGGGAAGGGGGGTCAGTCGCGGTAGGAGGGATCTTCGCGGTCGAGCTTGCGCATCAGCGCCTGCCACTCGATGGCGCCGGGATTGCCGGTGTGCTGGATGTCCGAATACCGGAGCGAGGCGGTGTATTCGCAGATGTCGGGGCTCGGGATGACGATCTTCTGCCCGGTCGACTGCGCCTTCACCTGGATCTCGCAGGCGCGCTCCAGGTAGTACATGTAGATGAACGCCTCGGCGCAGGTGCGCCCGGTGGTGAGGATGCCGTGGTTGCGCAGCAGCATCGCCTGGTGGTCGCCGAGCCGGGCGATGATGCGGTCGCGCTCGTCGAGGCGCACCGGCGGGCCCTCATAGTCGTGATAGGCGAGGCGGTCGTAGTAGGAGAGCGCCCACAGCGACATGGGGATCAGGCCGCATTCCAGCGACGACACGGCGATGGCGTTCACCGAGTGGCAGTGGAACACGCAGGCCCGCTCGTCGCCGGAGCGGTGCAGCGAGGAGTGCAGCACGAAGCCGGCGGGGTTGTGCAGCCACTGCCCGGTGCCGGCGTCCACCACCTCGCCGTTCACGTCCACCTTGATGAGCGAGGAGGCGGTGATCTCGTCGAACATCAGCCCGTAGGGGTTGAGCAGGAAGTGGTTCTCCGGCCCCGGCACGCGGGCGGACAGGTGCGTGTAGACGAGGTCGTCGAGCCCGAGCTTGGCGGTGAGGCGGTAGGCGGCGGCGAGCTCGATGCGCAGCTGGGTCTCTTCCGGCGACCAGCGCGACGAAGAGGGGACGTTGACGGCGACGTTCATGGTCGTTCTCCCGAAGATGATCTGAAGCTCATTCCCACATGGCGTAGGTATCGAAGGCGTGCTTGACCTCGCCGGCATGGGCGAGGAACAGCTGGCGCGAGATGTCGTGGCAGATGCGCGGGGCGGCGAACTGGAGGCCCGAGAGATTGCAGCGGAAGCCGCTGAGATGGGCGACGCCGGAGCACAGATAGTAGACCCGGCGCACGAAGCTTCCCTCTTCGCTGCGCGGCGTGAACTGGAGCGCCTCGCCGAGATAGGGGCTGTTCTCCAGCTCCGGGTGCGAGGCCATGCCGTTGGGGATGTAGACGTCGCGCCACAGGCGCACGTGGGGCAGGAGCGAGGCGAGTTCGCCCTGGTCGGCGAGCGCGTTGCGCGCGCCGGTGCCGCAGATCATGAAGTCGTGGGCGAGCGGCGTGCCGCCGTAGATGCCGTGGACGCGCCCGTCGCGGAACGCCAGCGCGTCGATGCCGGCGGAGCCGTAGATGGTGAAGCGCGGGTCGCGGATCGCCTCGTAATAGGTGTCGCGCGGCGGCGGCACGCCGAGGTCGAGGTCGGCCAGCGAATAGGCCCACTTCATCTCGTCCGGCAGCTCGATGTAGTGGCGGTGGTAGCCGTTCCACTTGCTGCCCCAGCACACCCGGTGGGCCGGCGGCAAATGCGGCCGGCGCAGCATCAGGTCGACCCGCCGGGCGCCGGCGGCGAGGGCGGCATTGGCGGTGTCGAAGGCGCTCGCGCCGCCGCCCACCACGACGATGTCGCGGCCGCAGACGTCCTCCACCGCCGGCTCGCTCATGGTGTGGGCGTAGGCGGTGGCGGGCAGCACGTCGGTGACGATCTGGGGATAGCGCGCCTGTCCCGCGCTCTCGATGCCGGTGGCGACGATGACGAAGCGGGCGCGCGCGACGCCCGCCGTGGTGGCGAGCACGAAGCAGTCGTCCTCCGCGCACCACGAGACGTCGGTGACGCGCGTGCCGTAGGCGATGGGCAGGTCGAGGAGATCGCCGTACCAGTCGAGATAGTCGGCCCACAGGAGGCGCGGGATCTTCTTGATGCTCGGATAGTAGTCCGGGCCGAAATTGGCGTCGCACCAGCGCTGGAAATGCAGGTTGGGGATGCCCCATTCGAGGCCGCCGGTGGAATCCTTCTTGGTGCGCAGCAGGTGGTTGCGCGCATAGGTGCGCCACGGCCCCTGGCGGCCCTTCGGCGCGCGGTCGAACACCCGGACGTTGTGGCAGCCGTAGCGGCGCAGGCCGAACGCGAGCGCCTTGCCGCTCTGGCCGGCGCCGATGATCGCCACCTCCAGCACGGCGTCGTCGTGCTCATAGGGCAGGGGCACGCTCGGATACTTGAGCACCTCGATGTCGTCGAGGATGGCCGCTTCCAGGGCCGCGAGCCGGGCATCGGCATCCGCCAGGCGGCTTGGCCTGTAAAGCCGGGCCTCCATGGAAAATTCCGGCGGAATTTCGAGCTTTTCGCAGATGTTCGCCATGACTTCGTGCTTCGTGTTTCATTTCACAATAGGGCCGAGGGCGCGGCTGTCAAGGGCCGCCGCGCCCTCGGCCGTGCGGAGCGGGGTCCGCGCGGGCCGTTGGCGCGGCTCAGTTCTTGTGGGTGTCCACCAGCTCCCAGCGGCCGTTCTTGGCCTCCAGCACGTAGATGGTCTTGATGGCGTCGCCCTCGGAATTGATGGAGAGCGGGCCGACCAGCGCCGGGAAGTCCTTCAGCTTGCGCACCTCGTCGCGGATCGCGGCGCGCTCGGCGGCGAGCTTGGAGGGATCGCCGGTCACCTTGGCGTTCTTCATGGCGGTGGCGTACATCATGACGATGTCATAGGTGGCGGCGTCGAACTGGTTCGGCTCGAACACCTGCTCGCCCTTCGCCTTGAGCTTCGCCTCGAACGCCTTCACGAACTTCTGGGTGCGCTCGTCCGGCATGCCGGAGAAGAAGGTGGCGGTGATGACGGTGCCCTCGCCGTTGGCGCCCATGCGGGCGGGAAGCTCGGCGTCGGCGGTGGTGGAGCCGCCCAGCATGCGCCCCTTGTGGCCCTGGCGCCGCAGTTCCGCGGAGAGCTTCAGCATCGGCTCCGGGGGGGTGCCGACCGCGATCAGGTCGGTGGGCTTCTGCAGCAGCTGCGACACCTGCGGCGCGAGGTCGAACGCCGCCACGCGGAACGACACCGTCTCCTCCAGCGGCACGCCGGCATTCTTGATCGCCTCCGGCAGCACCTTGGTGCCGAGCGTCTGCGACACCGAATCGTCGGTGGCGTAGGCGATGGAGGCCGAGCCGTGGGCGTAGCCCTTGGCCTTCAGGGTCTTGAACAGCCGCTCGTAGGTGTAGGCCTCGTCCGTGGCATTGCGGAACGCGAAGGTGAAGGGCGCCGCCACCTTGGGGGCCGAGGAGGCCATGGACATCTGCGAGATGCCGAGCCGCTCGCCGGTCGGGAAGGAGACCCGGCACTCGGAGGTGCTGAACGGCCCGATGACGGCGAGCGCCGGCATGTCCTGGGCGAAGCGGGTGACGCCGGTCACCGCCTGCTCCGGCTTGCCGCCGGTGTCGAAGCTCGTGACCGCCAGCTTCTTGCCGTTGATGCCGCCGGCGGCGTTGATGTCCTCCACCGCGATCTCCACCGCCACCGCGTTGCGCTTGGCGAGCGCCGAGAACGGTCCGGTGGTGGCGGCGAGGTAGCCGAGCAGCAGGTCCTGCTGCTGGGCGGCCGCCGGCGCCGCGCCCAAGGCGAGGATCGCCGCGACCACGCATGATCTGCGAAAGCCTAAGTCAAACGCCATGTCAGTTGCTCCGTCTTCAGTGACCGTGAACGGTGGGGGAGGCGTGGGTGCCGCCGAGATAGGCGCGCATGAGGTCGTCCGAGCGGGCGAGCGTCGCCGTGTCGGCCGCGGCGACGCAGGCGCCGAGCCGCAGCACGTAGCCGTCCGAGGCGGTCTGGAGCGCGAGGCGCGTGTTCTGCTCCACCAGCAGGATGGACAGGCCGGTGGCGTTCATCCGCCGGATCAGCTGGAACACCTCGCGCACGAACAGCGGCGACAGGCCGAGCGAGGGCTCGTCCATCAGCAGCAGCTTGGGCCGCGCCATCATCGCCCGGCCGATGGCGAGCATCTGCTGCTCGCCGCCCGAGAGCACCGAGCCCGGGGCGTGGCGCCGCCGCGCGAGGTTCGGGAACAAATCGTAGATGCCGTCGAGGTCGCTCGCGATCTGCCGGTCGTGGCGCGGATAGGCGCCCATGAGCAGGTTCTCCTCGACCGAGAGCGAGACCAGGATGCGCCGGCCCTCGGGCACCATGGCGATGCCGGCGGCGACGCGGCGCGCCGCCGGCCAGCGGGAGATCGCCTCGCCCATGAAGCGCACCTCGCCCGAGGCCGGCGTGAGGCCCATGACGGCGCGCAGCAGCGACGACTTGCCGGCGCCGTTGGCGCCGAGCACCGTGGCGATGGCGCCCTCGCGCACCGCGAGGTCGACGCCCGACACCGCCGTGACGGCGCCGTAGGAGACGCAGAGGTTCGCGACCTCAAGCAGCATGGATGCCTCGCTTGGCGCTGTCCGCGCGCTCCATCTGCGTGGGGGCGATGGTCTCGTCGAGCGCCGGCGCGGGCACGGGGGCGTCGGCCTCCGCTTCGTCCTCGTCCTTGCCCAGATAGGCCTCGATCACCGCCGGGTGGCTGCACACCGCCTCGGCGGACCCCTCGGCGATCTTGCGGCCGAAATTCAGCGCCACCACGTGGTCGCACAGGCTGGAGACGAACGAGACGTCGTGCTCGACGATGAGCACGGACATCTCCTTGGGCAGCTGGGTCAGCAGGATCGAGAGCAACTCGTCGCGCTCGGACGAGTTGAGGCCGGCGGCCGGCTCGTCGAGCAGCAGCAGGCGCGGGCGCGTCACCAGCGCGCGGGCGATCTCGATCCGCTTCTGCACGCCGTAGGGCAGGCCCTCGGCCAGCAGGTCCGCATGGGCCGACAGCCCCATCAGCTCCGCCGCCGCCCGCGCCTCGGCAAGGCCCGCGCGGTTGAAGGGGGAGTTCAGCGGCACCAGCATCCGCTTCCACAGGCCGACGTGGGTGTGCTGGCCGAGCATGATGTTCTCCAGCACGGTCAGGTGCTTCATCATGCGCAGGTTCTGGAACGTGCGGCCGATGCCGCGCGTGACGCGGCGGTCGAGAGGCACGGCGTCGATGGCCTCGTCGTCCAGCAGGATCTCGCCCGCGCCGGGCCTGTAGACGCCGCTGATGAGGTTGAACACCGTGGTCTTGCCGGCGCCGTTGGGGCCGATCAGCCCGGTGCGCGAGCCCGGCATCACCTGGATATCCAGGCTGTCGATGACGGTGAGGCCGCCAAAGGCCAGGGTGACCCCGTGCAGGAACAGCATGGGCTTCATGTGGCCGCCCTCCGGTGGATGAGGTTGTGGATGAAGCTGCGCGTGAACAGGCCTTCGGAGCGCAGCAGCATGAGCACGACGATGACGGCGCCGAAGGTCACGTAGCGCCACTCGTCGGTGCCGCGCAGCAGCTCGGGCGCCAGCGTGAAGAGGGCGGCGCCCACCAGCGGTCCGAGCGGCGTCTGGAGCCCGCCGAGCAGGGTGTAGAGCACCGCGTAGGTGCTCAGCAGCACGTTGAAGCGCTGCGCCTCCACATAGGAGAAGTGATGCGCGTAGAGCGCCCCGGCGAGCCCGGCGATGGCGGCGCCGATGGTGAAGGCGGTCACCTCGATGCGGCGTGTGCGCACCCCGAACACCGCCGCGCCCTGGGCATCGTTGCGGATCGCCGTGAGGCACAGGCCGAACCGCGTCGAGGCCAGGAACACCATCAGCGCCACCACGCCGGCCGTGACCCAGAAGATCGGCCAGAAGCCGAGATGGCCCACCACCACGAGGCCGCTGGCGGCGCCGAGGCTCTCCATGTTGAGGATCAGCGCCACCACCACCTCGGAGAAGGCGAGGGTGGCGATGGTGAGGTAGATGCCGCGCGCCCGGAGCACCGGGTAGGACACGCAGAGGCCGACGAGGCTCGCCAGCAGCACCGCGCCGGCGATGGAATGGGGCATGGACCAGCCGGCGTTGGAGAGCACCGCCGAGGCGTAGGCCCCCACGGCCATGAAGCCGGCGATGCCGAGATTGAGCTGCCCCGCCGCCAGCGTCATGTAGGCGGCATAGGCGGAGATGACGTTGACGCACAGGATGGCGCCGATCTGAAGCGCGTAGCCGCTCATCACATGCGCTCCGCCGTCTTGGCCCGGTCGCCCAGCAGCCCCTGCGGGCAGAAGGCGATGATCAGCAGCAGCAGCCCGTAGACGAAGACGTTGACCGCCTCCGAGTTCAGGTAGGCGATGGTCATCACCTCGATGATGGCGATGATGAGCGCGCCCAGCACCGCGCCCCACACGTTGCCCATGCCGCCGAGCACCATGGCGGAGACGCCCTTCAGCGCCACCTCCGAGCCCATGTCCCAGGACACCTGGAGATAGGAGATGCCGAACAGGATGCCGCCGATGCCGGCGAGCAGGCCCGAGACCAGGTAGACGCTGGACACGGTCCAGCCCACCTTCACGCCCAGCATCTCGGCGATGGCGGGGCTCTCGGCGATGGAGCGCAGGCCGCGGCCGAGCTTGGTGTACTTCAGCAGCACGTAGCACAGCGCCACCAGCACCAGCGCCAGCAGGAAGCCGCCCGACTGGGGCAGGCTCACGGTGAGGTCGGCGACCTTCACGCTCGCCCGCGCGAACGGGCTCGGATAGCCCACCGCGTCGGAACCGAAATAGACCAGCACCAGGTTCTCGAAGAAGATCAGGAACCCGAGCGAGGACACGAGCGGGATGTGCGGGTCGGAGGTGGAGAGCCAGCGGAAGGTGCAGCGCTCCACCAGCAGGGAGGCCAGCGCCGTGGCGGCCAGCGCGCCCGCCGCCGCGCCCACCGCCGGCACCCCGGCCGCCAGCAGCGCGCACGACACCACGCCGCCCAGCATGAACAGCGCCGGGATGCTGAAGTTGAGGAAATTCAGGATGCCTATGGTGAGCGTGAACGACACCGCCACCAAGGCGTAGATGCCCCCGAGCATCAATCCGTTCATGAGTTGCTGGGCGAACACGCGGCCTCCGCTCTTCAGAAATTTCTCATGTTTCATTTCAGCAAGAGGCATGCCATCCCGCGCCCGGTTCCGCGGGCATGCCGGAAACCCAGCGGGGCGGCTTGCAGGCGCTCGATCGGCGGCGGGCGCCGGCGCGGGACGCGGTGCCGGCGGCCGGAGTTCATCCACGGCACAAATCGGCAGCGCCGCGCCTCGTTGGCGGGCAGATGCCTGCGATCTATGCAGCGGCGATCACGAATCCGGGTAAGATGTTGAAACTCGCGCTTGAGTGGCCGGCGCGAGGTGGATAGACCTGATATGAAGCATGAAGCGGGAATCGGCGGTGAAGAAGCTCAAGCGCTCCAATCTCAGCGAAGATGCCTACACCTATGTCCGTGATCTGTTCCTCAACGGGGACCAGTACAATCCCGGCGACAAGGTCAGCGTCGAGGAGCTGAGCCGCGGCCTCGGCGTCAGCCGCACGCCGCTGTGGGGGGCGATCAACCGCCTGGAGGCGGAAGGCATCGTCGAGATCGTGCCGCGCCAGGGCGTCTATCTCATCGAGTACGACCCGCGCCGGGCGCTCGACATCTACGAGGCCCGCGAGGTGCTGGAGGGCATGGCCGCGCGCCTCGCCGCCCAGCGCATCACCGCCGCCCAGGTGGCGGCGCTGAAGCGCGGCGTCGACGAGCAGCGGCGCAGCTTCGAGGACGGCAATATCGAAGGCTATTACGCCACGGCGCTCGCCTTTCACGACAAGGTGGCGGAGATCGCCCAGAACAAGGTGATCGAGGAGCTGCTCCAGTCCATCTTCGCCCGCATGCGGGTGATGCGCCTGCAGCGCCAGTCCATGCCCATGCGGCTGCCGCAGGCCACCGACGACCATTCGCTGATCATCGCCGCCCTCGAGGCCGGCGATCCGGACGCGGCCGAACGCGAGGCGCGCGCCCACATCCGCAAGCTGGCCGACCAGATCCGCTCGGAGATGGCGAAGGCCGAGGCCGAGGCCAGGCAATCGTCGCGGGGCAGGGGCGCCAAGAGGCCGGCGAGCGTCGCGGTGGCCGAGGCGGGCAAGGCCGCCGCCGCGGCGCCCTCCAGGCCGGCGGCGAAGGCCGCCCGCGGCGCCCCGGCGTCGCGCCGCCGGACGGCAGCCGGCGCCTGAGGCGCCTCAGCCCTTGAGCTTGAAATAGCCCCACATGATCCCGGCGCCGGCGGTCACGATCACCAGCGCGACCAGGGCGACGAACAGCGCCGACTGGTCGAGCCACGCCACCGCCGGCACGCACAGGCCCATCACCACGCCGTTCAGCCCCATGCGCCAGGACGAGGTGTGGACGCCGGAGACGAAGGTGCCGAGCGCCAGCAGCAGGAGCAGGAACAGGCTGGTGGAATCCGCATCGGCCACCGCCTGCACGCTCGGCAGGAAGACGAGGTTCATGGCGCCGAGGAAGGCGCCCCAGTGCAGCAGCTGGGTCCACACCAGGTGCCAGCGGGCCTCCTTGTCGGCGGCATCGGCCCAGCCGGCATAGATGCAGGCGGCGCAGCTCGCCACCGCCACGAGCTCCCAGAACGGCACGATGGGCGTGCGCTCCATGCTCACATAGGCGACGCCGCCGACCGTGAGCAGCAGGATGGCGAGATAGGGCAGCTCGCGCAGCCAGAAGCCCGCATGGTGCCCCGCGCCGCCGTTCGACATGCCGTCCGCCATCTCGCCCTCCCGGTTGGTCCGCGGCCGAGACATAGCACCGACGTCGCGGTCACGCGACCGGGGCAGGGCGCTTCAGGCCCGCGCCGCGCGGGCTTCGAGCCGGCGGCGCGTGTCCACCACGGCGGCGAGCGAGAGCAGCGCGGCGAGTGCGAACAGCGTGCCGTAGCCGAGCCGGTCGGCGATCGCCCCGGCCACGAACGAGCCGGCGAGATAGACCACCAATTGCGCGCAGGCGAGGATGGTGAAGTCGGTGCCCGGCTGGTCCCTGGACGAGGCGGCCATGAACAGCGAATAGAGCGCGACGATCTCCATGTAGCGGATCAGGGTCTGGAACGCCGCCGCCCCGAACAGGGCGGTCCAGCCGGTGACGATGTCGAAGGCATGGAGCGCGAACAAAGCGAAGCACACGGTGCGCAGGGTGCCGAGCAGGGTCAGCACCGGTGCCGTGCCGAGACGCACCATCAGGAATGCCGCGACGCCCGAGCCGATCAGCCCGGCGGTGGCCGCCGCGCCGCCGGAGAGATAGCCGACGATGTCGAGCGGCACGCCCCGGTCGACGAGGTAGGGGCCCTCCATCGCCTTCACCAGGCCCTCGCTCGCCCGGTAGACGAGCGCGATCACCAGCACCTCGCGCGCCTCGGGACGGGCGAAGAAAGCCTTCAGCGAGGCGCGCGGCGCGCTCGGGGCCGGCGTCACGTCGTCCTCGCGCATGGCGAAGGCGGAGGCGAGCGGCAGCAGCGAGAGCGCCGCCATGGTCCAGATCATCGGCTGCCAGCCGAAATGGTGGTAGATGACGAGGCTTCCCGTGCCGCCGATCACCACGCCCAGCGCCACCGCCCCGCCCTGGATGGCGTTGCCGAACGGGCGGTCCTCCGGCGCCAGGCGGCGGGTGGCATAGCCGTCGGTGGCGATGTCCTGGGTGGAGATGAACAGCGCCAGCGCCATGCCGAGCGCCAGGAACGCCCACACGTCGGTGGGCGCGATCAGCGCGAAGGCGGCGATCGCCAGCACCGTCAGCGACTGGGTGATGAGCACCCAGCCCGCCCGGTGCAGCCCGGAGATGGGGCGGAAGCGGTCCACGTAGGGCGCCCACAGGAACTTCAGCACCAGAGGCAGCATCAGCACCGAGAGCATGCCGATGGCAGTGCGCGAGACGCCCTGCTCGCGCATGATGGGCGGGATCGCCGCCACCAGCAGGTAGCTCGGGATCGACTGGGCGAGATAGAGCCCGGCCAGAACCACGAACAGCCGCCACCGGCCGATGGCGCCGGTGGCGGCCGTGCCTGCGGCCGCAGCGGGGAGAGCGGCGCGCGGGCTCACGGGGCCCCCTCTCCATGGCGGGCGAGGAAGGCGCGGGCCTCCGCCTCGTCCGGCGTGGCGATGAGAGGGAACGACCACAGCCGGCGGAACACGCGCGCCATTTCCTCCCCCGCGTTGGGCCGCACGATGGCGCAGGCCCGGCACAGGCCGTCGATCCGCGACCGGGTGGCCTTGAACCACAGGGCCTGCGCCCGCTCGCCCTGGCGCGAGAGCGCCGGCCCGCCGCCGAACATGGTCATGAGGCGGAACGGGCGCGCGTGCGCGGCGATGGCGTCGAGGCCGGCGAGATAGGCCTCTTCGTCGCCCTCCGCATAGGGCTGGTGGAAGCGCAGCACCAGGAGGCTTCCGTCTTCCTCGTCGAGGCGCACCATCAGAAGGTCTTGCGGTAGCCGAGCGTCACGGTGCGCCCCCAGGCCATGACGGGCAGGTTGCGGGTGGCGGTGGCGGAGGGGTTCTCGTACTGCGCGTCCAGCAGGTTGCTGACCGAGGCGTAAGCGAGGCCGCCGCCGAACGGGTGGCTGATCGCGGCGTTGAAGGTATAGCCGCTGTCGATCACATAGACGCCGGTGCCGTCGAACACGTCGCGGCCGGACCAGCCCTCCATCTCCAGGCGCACGATGGTGCCGGTCTGGAACGCATACTGGCCCCAGAAGGTGCCGCGCACCGGCGTCGCGATGCGGTTGTTGGGCAGGAAGGCGTCGATCACGCCGTCGTCGTCGCTGTCCCACTTGCCTTCCCGGAACGTGCCGTTGGCGCCGACGGTGAACTGGTCGTTCACCTGGTACTCGGCGGTCGCCTCCACGCCGTAGATGACTTCCTTGGTCTGCGACACGGTGTTGGTTGAGGCGACGAAGTTCACCCCCTGGTCCGAGGTGGAGTAGTAGCCGGCGAGGCTGCCGCGGAACCGGCCGACGCTGCCGCGGATGCCCAGCTCCCAGTTGTTGACGATCTGCGCCTCGATGCCGAGGTCGTCATAGGAGAGCGTGCGCTGCTTCGGGCAGCTGTAGTTCACCGGCGGGAACGGCCCCGTGCCGACGTAGCAGCCGTAATAGAGGATCTCCGCCGCCCCCGAGGCGCCGGCGCGGCGGGTGAAGGCGCCGATGTCCGGCAGCGCGAATCCCTGGCTGAAGCCGCCATAGAGCTCGCTGGTCTCGGTGAGCTTGTAGGTGGCGCCCACGTTGAAGGTGGGGGCGGAATACTGGTACTGGCCGCCGGTCACCGGCAGGTCCGGCAGCACCGCGTAGCCGAGCCCCGAGAAGCCGATGAACACCGGCGGGCGCACGAAGTCCTCCACCGTGAGGTCGAGCAGCTCGTAGCGGGCGCCGGCGCGCACCACGATCTTCTCGCCGATCGGCACCTGGAGCTGGCCGAAGGCGGCATAGCTCATCTGCGAGAGCGGGGTGAAGATGTTCTGGCCGTTGGTCAGCGTCTGCCAGGTGTCGTCGTGGACGATGTCGCCGCCCCAGGTGAAGGTGGCGCCCTTCAGGAACGAGAGCGGCGTGTCGATGGTGAGGTTGAGGCCGGTGCGCTCGGAATAGAGTTCGCTCTGATTGTAGGGCGAGGTGGGATTTCCGAGGTTGCCCGAATAGTAGACCGCGCCGTTATAGTCGATGCTGAAGTCGGAGAAATTGAAGCGCTTCTTCACGTCGTTGTAGTAGGCCATCAGCGAGAGGTTGCCGAGGGCGAAGGCGCTGTCGGTGTACTTCGCGCTCACCGTCTTGGTGTCCTCCAGCACCGGCATGCCGGTGTAGAAGTTGCCGAAGTCTGGCTGGGCATAGGGCAGGCCGTAGCGGGTCATCCACTGCGGGTTCTGCTCCAGGTAGGTCCAGCCGGCGGAGACCTCGAAGCGCTTGGTGGGATCGAAATTGTAGCCGATCTTGCCGAAGAAGTTGCCGCGCCCGAAGCGGTCGCCGCCGCCCTGGCCCAGCATGCCGTCGGAGGGCAGCTCGTTGCCGGCGCCGTCATAGGTGCGGTCGGCGAACGTGCCGGTGCCGGTGAAGATGTAGTCGAAGCCGGTCTTCGAGCCGCCGGTGACGGTGGCCGAGACCTCCGGCGCCAGCGAGTTGCCGGGGTCGGCGGTGAAGAGGCGCAGCGCGGTGTTGATGGAGACCTGCGGCTTGCCGTCCTGCGGCCGCTTCATGATGAAGTTCACCGTGCCGCCCGTGGCGCCCGAGCCGTAGAGGCTGGAGGCGCCGGCCACCACCTCGATCCGCTCCACCGCGTTGAGGTCGATCAGCGGCAGGATGCGCGAGACGTTGCGCAGCGGCGTGTTCTGCGGCACGCCGTCGATCATCACCAGCAGGTCGCGGCCGCGGAAGTTCTCGGAGGCGCTGGAGATGGTCTGGGTGGAGGGCGAATAGCCGGGGATGAGCTTCGCCAGCACCGCGGCGGCGTTGTTGGTGAGCTCCAGCTGCTCCTGGATCTCGGCCTGGTCGATCACCCGCACCGTCTGCGGCACGTCGGCGATCGGGCGCTCGGCGCGCGCCGCCGTCACCACCAGCGTGTCGAGGCTGATCTCCTCGCTCTGGCCGGCCGCCTGGGCGTCCTGCGCCCGGGCGGCGGGAGCGGCGGCGAGCACCGCCAGAAGGGATGATACGAGCACGCCCGCGCCAACGGCGCAGGGCGTCAAGGAACCGAATGAAGCACGAGGCATCGAAGAACGAGGCATGGAAGAACGAGGCATGTGTCCGCCCGCAGTTTTAAGTCGTTCTGAAAAGGGAACTTCCTTGGCCGCTTGAAATCACAAGTCGGCCTCGGACCGCGTACAGCTTTCATGCCGCCAGCATGTTCTGCATGTCTTGGACTGCGACGCCGGAAAAGATGGACTGGAGCGAACTGCGGGTGATAATCACAATGCTGTCGTAATTCGGCAACGATTTAGAAGAATTCTACTATGCGCGATGCCTTTTCGCCCGCCTGGTTCGACGGGGCCGGACTGCCGAGCACCGAGCGGCCGGCCGAGTTCGCCCGCGCCTTTCGGGCCGCCCTGGCCGACGTGGACATCGAGGTCTCCGCGCCCGGCGCCTTCAACGTCCGCATGCTGTGGGTGGCGCTGCCGGGCGCGCGCCTCGCCACCTGCTTTGCCGCCGGCGCCCGCTTCGCCCGCCGCGCGCCGTCGCGCGAGGCGGCCGGCTTCATCCTGCTGCGGCCGGTGGGCGGGCGGCTTCCGGTGGAGCAGTGCGGGCGCCGTATCGTGCTGGAGGATCGCCAGGGGGCGCTGCTGTCGCTCGCGCTGCCCTTCTCCTACACGGCCGGCGACGGCACGCGGGTCGATCACCTGCTGATGCCCGCCGACATCTGGGAGGCCGAGGGCGCGCCCGGCCCGCTGCCGCTCGCCGCCGCCGACGAGGCGAGCCTGCTGCTGCTGGTCCACTATGCCGGCGCGGTGATGCAGGGCCTGATTCCGCTCAAGAGCGAGCGCCACGCGGCGCTGGCGAGCGCGCACATGCGCGATCTCGCGCGGGTGGTATTCTTCCCCGACGACGAGGCCCCCGCGCCGGACCGGCTCGCGGCGCTGAAGGGCACCATCGCCCCGCACCTCAAGCGGCGCGACCTCGGCCTCGACATGGTGGCGCGGCTCATGGGCGTGACGCCGCGCGCGATCCAGAAGCAGTTCCAGGCGGAGGGCACCACCTTCTCCGCCTACGTGCTGGAGCAGCGCCTGCTGGCCGCGCGCGAGGCGCTCGCGGCGGCGGGGCCGGACCGCGCGCGGCCGGTGAGCGCGGTCGCGTTCGAAAGCGGCTTCGGCGACCTGTCCTATTTCAACCGCACCTTCCGCGCCCGCTTCGGCATGACCCCCTCCGCCTTTCGCCGCGGCGGCTGAGGCGGCCGGCGCGTCGATCCGTGCGGCGGGTGGGAGGGTCGACTTGTCCACCGCCGCCGCCCGCCGGCCGGACAAAATGTCCAGCATGGCGGCGGCCGATGACATCATTTGCTTGATCTATCGACCGAAAAATCTCTGGCCCTGCTCTTGCTTAGGCGGCGATGCAGCGCGCGCCTCAGGCCTGCGCCAAGCAAGAAAACGCAGGAGGAGACATGTCCGTCACCACTTTGGCGCCGCCGCCCTTCCTGAGCCGCGAGCGCACCGTCGCCGCGGCCGGATTCAACCGTTGGCTGGTCCCGCCCGCCGCCCTCGCCATTCACCTGTGCATCGGCATGGCCTATGGCTTCAGCGTGTTCTGGCTGCCGCTCTCGCGCGCCGTGGGCATCACCAAGCCGATCGCCTGTCCGGCCGACATGAGCGCCATCGCCGCCATGTTCGCCACCTCGTGCGACTGGCAGATCTCCTCGCTCGGGTGGATGTACACCCTGTTCTTCGTGCTGCTCGGCTCGTCCGCCGCCGTCTGGGGCGGCTGGCTGGAGCATGCCGGCCCGCGCAAGGCCGGCCTCGTCTCCGCCTTCTGCTGGTGCGGCGGTCTCGTGATCTCGGCGCTGGGCGTCTACCTGCACCAGATCTGGATGCTATGGCTCGGCTCCGGCGTGATCGGCGGCATCGGCCTCGGCCTCGGCTACATCTCGCCGGTCTCGACCCTGATCAAGTGGTTCCCGGACCGTCGCGGCATGGCCACCGGCATGGCCATCATGGGCTTCGGCGGCGGCGCCATGATCGGCGCCCCGCTCGCCAACATGCTGATGCAGCACTTCGCCACCCCCACCTCGGTGGGCGTGTGGCAGACCTTCCTGGTGATGGCCGCCATCTACTTCGTGTTCATGGTGGGCGGCGCGCTCGGCTACCGGGTGCCGCGCGAGGGCTGGGCGCCCAAGGGCTGGACGCCGCCCAAGCCGGCCGCCAACGCGCTCGTCACCCACCGCCACGTGCACCTGGACGTGGCCTGGAAGACGCCGCAGTTCTGGCTGCTGTGGGCGGTTCTGTGCCTCAACGTGTCGGCCGGCATCGGCGTCATCGGCATGGCCTCGCCCATGCTGCAGGAGGTGTTCGGCGGCAAGCTGATCGGCCTCGACCTCACCTTCTCCCAGCTCGACGCTTCGCAGAAGGCGCAGATCGCTGCCATCGCCGCCGGCTTCACCGGCCTGCTCAGCCTGTGCAACATCGGCGGCCGTTTCGCCTGGGCGTCGTTCTCCGACCGGCTCGGGCGCAAGATGACCTATGTGGTGTTCTTCGTGCTCGGCTTCGCGCTCTACGCGATGGTGCCGACCACGGCGCACATGGGCTCGGTGGTGCTGTTCGTCGCCGCCTTCTGCATCATCCTGTCCATGTATGGCGGCGGCTTCGCCACCATCCCGGCCTATCTCGCCGACATCTTCGGCACCCACATGGTGGGCGCCATCCACGGCCGGCTGCTCACCGCCTGGGCCACCGCCGGCGTGCTCGGACCGGTGCTGGTGAACTATCTGCGCGAGTACCAGATCGCTTCCGGCGTGCCGCAGGCGGCGGCCTACGACCAGACCATGTACATCCTCGCCGGCCTGCTGGTGCTCGGCCTCGTCGCCAACCTGCTGGTGAAGCCGGTGGCCGAGCACCTCTACATGACCGACGCCCAGCTCAAGAAGCCCGGCGCCGCCGCGAAGGCGGCCGAGGAGGATGCGGTCCACGCCGACTTCGAGGACTTCGAGGAGGAGGCCAAGGACGGCGTGGTCGCCGCCTCCGGGGGCGGCTCGACGCCGGTCGCCTCGGGCTCGACGCCGCTCGCCCTCGTGGTCGCGGCCTGGCTCGCGGTGGGCCTGCCGCTGGCGTGGGGCGTCTGGATCACGCTGCAGAAGGCGGTGATCCTGTTCCAGTGATCCGGCTGCGAGCCCTCCCGGCTCCCGCCTGCGTGCCCCGCACCCCTGACGGGGCGGGGCACGCGCCTTCGCCGTTTGATCACCCGCCTGATTTGCGCGATTGATTGTCGAGATGCCGGAGGCCCGCGTCCCGCGCGGTCCCGAGGCATCGGGAGGAAGGGCGAGACGCCGGCCGATTGAGGCTCGGGCCGATCGTCTTTCGAGGACGACCTTTGTCGCGTGACGGCGAGGGTCCGAGATCGACGGTTTCCAAGCCCATGACCACCGCTGCCGTTCCCGCCGCCGCCGAAGACATCGCTTTCAGCCCGCACCTCGCCGGCGCCTCCATCCTGGTGGTGGACGACGAGCCCGGCATGCGGAACTTCCTGGTGCGCATGCTCTCCACCCGGTGCCGCCACGTGGCCGAGGCGGGCGACGTGGCCGGCGCCTCGCGGCTTCTGGAGGCGACGCCCTTCGACCTCATCATCCTCGACAACGTGATGGCCGGGCGCACCGGCCTCGAATGGCTGGAGGACCTGCGCGGCTCGGGCTTCTACCGCGAGGTGATCCTCATCACCGCGTTCGCCGACCTCGACACCGCCATCAAGGCGCTGCGCGCGGGGGCGGCGGACTTCGTGCTGAAGCCGTTCCGCTCCAACCAGATCCTCAACGCCATCGCCCGCTGCCTCGACCGGGCGCGGCTGATGCGCGAGAACTTCGTGCTGCGGCGCGCGCTCAACGCGCTGCCCGGCGGCGCCGCGCACATGATGGCGGGGGAGAGCCCGTCCACCGGCGCCGTGCGCGCCATGATCGAGCGGGTCGGCCCCATGCCCACCACGGTGCTGGTGACGGGCGAATCCGGCACCGGCAAGGAGGTCACCGCGCGCGCGCTCCACGCGGTCTCGCCGCGGGCCGGCAAGCCGTTCGTGCCGGTGAACTGCGCCGCCATCGCCCCCGAGATCATCGAGAGCGAATTGTTCGGGCACCTGAAGGGCGCCTTCACCGGCGCCGCCTCCTCCCGCGAGGGTCTGTTCTTCTACGCCCAGGGCGGCACGCTGTTCCTCGACGAGGTGGGCGAGCTGCCGCCCGCCATGCAGTCGAAGCTCCTGCGCGTGATCGAGGACAAGAAGGTGCGCCCGGTGGGCGCGGAGCGCGAGATCCCGGTGGACGTGCGCCTGGTCGCCGCCACCAACGCCAACCTCACCGAGCAGGTGGCGGCCGGGCGCTTCCGACAGGATCTCTACTACCGGCTGAACGTGGTGAACATCCATCTTTCCCCGCTGCGCGAGCGGGCGGCGGACGTGGCGCCGCTGGCGCGCCTGTTCATGGCCGAGCTGAGCGCGCTGCTGGGCGTCGCCCCGCTCGACCTCACCGACGGCGTGCTCGGCGCGCTCGCCCGCTATCCATGGCCCGGCAACGTGCGCGAGCTGCGCAACGTGATCGAGCGCTCGCTGATCCTCGGCGACTTTCCGCGCGACGTGGTGCCGGACGACGACGCCCAGGAGGACGAGGAGGCCTTTCCCCAGGCGCTCGACGCGGTGGAGAAGGCGCACATGCTGAAGGTGCTCGGCGAGGCCGGCGGCAACCGGGCCGAGGCCGCGCGCCGCCTCGGCGTCTCGCGCAAGACGCTGGACCGCAAGCTGAAGGCCTGGAATGGCTGAGGCCGCCGATCCCGCCGCCTCCGGCGGGGTGCTGCGGCGCCTGCGCTCGGTGCGGGTGCGCCTGCTCGCCATCGCGCTCCTGCCGACGCTCATCATCCTGCCGGCGGTCCTGGGGCTGGTGGTCACCTGGTGGACCCGGCAGTTCGACAACCTGCTCATCTCCAAGGTGACGGGCGACCTCACCATCGCCCGCCAGTATCTCGACCGCCTCATGGAGCGCTCCGACGAGAAGCTGCACGCGCTGGGCGATTCGGTCGCCTTCGCCGACATGGCGCAGACCGGCGACGCGGCGGCGATGGCGGAGTTCCTGGAGACGCGGCGGCGCGCGCTGGGGCTCGACTTCCTCTATCTGCTTGACGCCGACGGCCGGCGCATCGCCGCCGCCCCGGCGAGCGCCAAGGGCGGCGCCAGCGGCGAGCTGTGGCCGGTGGAGCGGCGCGCGCTGGACGGGGAGGCCTCCACCGAGATCGACATCTTCGGCGCCGCCGAGCTCGAGCGCCTGTCTCCGGACCTTGCGCGGCGCGCGCACATCGCCCTCGTTCCAACGCCCGGCGCGGCGCCGACCGCGCGCGCGGCAGAGGACCGGGGCATGGTGGTGCAGTCGGGCACGCCGGTCGTGCTGCCCCCGGGCGCGGCGGGCGGGCACGGCGCGCTCATGGGCGGCACGCTGCTGAACCAGAACCTCGACTTCATCGACACCATCAACGACCTCGTCTACGGCTCCGGCAGCCTGCCCGAAGGCTCGGCCGGCACCGCGACGCTGTTCGTGGAGGACGTGCGGGTCTCCACCAACGTGCGGCTGTTCGAGGGCCGCCGGGCGCTCGGCACCCGCGTCTCGCAGGAGGTGCGCGACGCGGTGCTCGGCCAGGGCCGCGTGTGGCGCGACCGCGCCTTCGTCGTCAACGACTGGTACATCTCCGCCTACGAGCCGGTGGTGGACAGCCGCGGCCGGCGCATCGGCATGCTCTATGTGGGCTTCCTGGAGGCGCCGTTCCTCGCTTTGAAGCGCACCAGCCTGATGGCGGTGGGCGTCGGCTTCCTGCTGGTGGCGCTGGTGGCGATCCCGGTTCTGCTGCGCTGGTCCGCCGCCATCTTCCGGCCCATCGAGGCGATGAACGCCACCATCGCCGAGGTGGAGGCGGGCCAGCTCTCCGCCCGCACCGGCGTCGCCGCCACCGAGGACGAGATCGGCCGCGTGGCGCACCATCTCGACGCCATGCTGGACCTGCTCCAGCAGCGCGACGCCGAGCTTCGGCGCTGGACCGAGGAGCTCGACCGCCGCGTCGCCGAGCGCACCGCCGAGCTCAGGGCGGCCAATGCGGAGCTGGCGGAGACCCAGCGCCAGCTCGTGATGTCGGAGAAGCTCGCCGCCATCGGCGAGATCACCGCCGGGGTGGCGCACGAGATCAACAATCCGGTGGCGGTGATCCAGGGCAACCTGGACGTGGCGCGCGAGGTTCTGGGGCCGGCGGCGGCGCCGGTCAGGACCGAGTTCAACCTCATCGACCAGCAGGTGCACCGCATCACCATCATCGTCTCGAAGCTGCTGCAGTTCGCGCGCCCCGCCGAGTTCGCCGGCCATCTCGACCCGGTGGCGCCCCGCGAGGTGGTCTCGGATGCCCTGGTGCTGGTGCAGCACCTGCTCTCGCGCAGCGAGATCGCCGTGGTGCGCGCCGACGCCGCGCGGCGCCTGGTGCTGATGAACCGGGTGGAGATGCAGCAGGTCCTGATCAACCTGATGGTCAACGCGATCCATGCCATGCCCGATGGCGGCACCTTGATCCTGCGCACCATGGATGCCGCGCACAACGGCCAGCCGGGCGTCCAGGTGGAGGTGGAGGACACGGGCGCGGGCATCCCGCCCGGGCGCATCGAGCGGGTGTTCGACCCGTTCTTCACCACCAAGCCGCAGGGCGGCACCGGCCTCGGCCTGTCCATCTCCTACACGCTGGTGGAGCGGGCGGGAGGCACGATGGCGGTCTCGAGCCCGCCGGGCCGGGGCGCCTGCTTCTCCTTCTGGCTGCCGCAGGCGCCGGCTCAGCCGGCGGGGTAGAGCGGATCGATGCGGGCGCGGCGCGCCCCGCGCCCGGCCTTGCGCCGGGCCGCCTGCTCGGCGCGGAAGGCGGAGAGGAAGTCGCGGCCCTTCCAGGCCGGGGCCTCGGCGCGGTAGAGCGCGTGGTAGAGATCGCGCACCGCATGGGCCATGCGCGGCGTGCGCAGGCCTTCGGCGCCGGGCGCGAGGCGCAGCCAGACGAGGAAGGCGGCATGGGCGCCGGGCGCGTCCGCGTCCTTGCAGGCGCGGATCAGCGCCGCCTCGGCGGCCTCGGCGCTCGCGAACGGGCGGGCGGGCGACCGCGCCGGCCGCGGGGCTGGAGCGGGCGCGAAGCGCCGGCCCGTGGGACCGGCCGCCGCAGCGCGGGCCGCGCGGCGGCGCGCCGTTCGCCGCCGCAGCACCAGGGCGGCCAGCGCCAGGAGGAGGATGGCCGCGGCGGCCGGCCAGGCATAGACCGGCACGCGGTCGAGCATCTCCGCGAGGTCGGGGCCGGGCGTCTCGGGCGGCGTCTGGGGCGCCTCCGGCGCGCTTGCGGGCGGCGCGGCGGAAGCGGCCGGCGCCGCGGTGCCGGCGCCGAAGGGGGTCGCGCCTCCTTCCGGCGCCACCTCGAGCGTCACTGGCGGCAGCGTCGCCCGCTCCTGGCGGCCGGCGGCGACGTTCCACCAGCCCACCTCGACAGCCGGCAGGGTGAAGGCGCCCGGGCGGGTCGGCACGACGGAAAGGGTCTGCACCAGCTCCGCGCCGCTCTCGCCGTCGAGCGTGACGCGGCCGGTCTGGCTGTCGTCCTGGTACTGGCGCACGCCCTCCACGTCCGCCACCGGCAGCGGCGGCAGCTGGTTGGGGCTCGCGCCCCGCGCCTTGAGGCGGATGGTGCGGGTGAGCGTCGCCCCCACCTTCGCCCGCTCCGGCGGCGCGGACCATTGCTGCGTCAGGCTGACCGAGCGCGCCGGCAGGAACCAGCCTTCGGCCCCCTCGGGGCGCGGCTTCACGTCGATGGTGACGGGGCGCGCCTGGAGCGCCATGTCCTCGCTCTGGAGCGTGGGGATGTTGCCGCGGCCGAGCAGGTTCGGCATCGCCGAGGCGGCGGGATTGGTGCGCGCGGGCAGGGTGACGTTCACCGTCAGCGGCTCGATCTCGATCCGCCCGCTCTTCTGCGGCTGCATCAGGAAGCTCTGCTCCACGACGCCGTAGCGCTTGCCGCCGATGGTGCGGAAATAGACCCGCTGCTTGCCTTCCGGGGTGAAGGAGGCGCCGTCCGCCTTCAGCTCGCCGAAGCGCCCGGAGCGCATGCCGACGCTGTCGAAGATGCGGATCGCCACCGGCACCAGGCTCTGGGCGTAGGGGCCGACGTCGCCGGCGTCGACGCGCGCGAACAGCGGCTGGTCGTCGGCGGGCGGCTCCACGGGCACGGCCGGCACCACCTGGACCTTGAGCGGCGCCGACGTCTGCCCCTTCACGGTCAGGCCGGGCACGGTGAGGACGCCGGTGCGCTTCGGCGCCAGCGTCATCACCCACTCGTTCACGTCCACCGGCCGCCCGCCCACGTCGTCGGTCCGGCTGCGGCGGGTGCGGTCGACGATGTCGAAATCCCGGGTGAGGGGGGAGAGGTCCGGCGGCTCGCGGCCGTCGCCGCCGGAGAGGCTGAGCACGTAGTTGAAGGTCTCGTTGGCGCCCATGAAGTCGTGGTCCACCGCGCCGGTCAGCAGGGCGGCGCCGGTGGCGGGGGCGGCGAGGAGCACGAGGCCGAGGGCGAGCGCGCGCGCGGCGGCGCAGGCGAGGGGAAAGGCGCGGCTCATTGCGGCACCGGAGCCGGCGGGGTGCCGAAATAGTGGTTGCGGATGCGCGCGCGCAGCAGGCCGACCGGATCGTCCGGGACCATGCGCAGCATCTGCTCCTTGGTCTGGTCCTCCTCGGCCTTGGCGCGCGCGAGCGCCGCCGCGGCGGCGGGGGGCGGGGCCTCGGGCGGCGGCGCCTGCTGCGGCTGCGGCGCGGGCGGCTGCGGTCCCGCCTGCCGTCCGGGCGGCGGCGGAGGGGGCGACGGCGGCGTCTGCCCGCCGGCCTTCTGCGGATCGGGCTTCTGGGGCTCGGGCTTGGACGGCTCCGGCTTGGACGGCTCCGGCTTGGGCGGGGCCTGGTCCGCCTGATCCTTGCCGGGGTCCTTCTTGTCCTGATCCTTCCGGTCGTCCTTGTTCTTGTCGTCGGCCTTCGTGTTCTGGGGCGGCTCGGGCGGCTTCCGGTCCCCGCTCTGCTTCTGCTGGTCCTGTTCCTTCTTATCCTGGTCCTGCTTGCCCTGGTCCGGCTTCTGCTGGCCGTCCTTGCCTTGCTGGTTGTTCTGGCCTTGCTGGCTGTCCTTGCCCTTGTCCTTATCCTGGCCGCCGCCCTGGGACTGATCCTTGCCCGAACCGCCGCCCTCGCCTTGCTGCTGCTTCTGCTGCTCCTCCTTTTCGAGCAGCTTGCGCAGGAGCTCGCGGTTGTAGGCCGCGTCCTGGTGCTTCGGGTCGGCTTCCAGCGCCGTGTCGTAGGCGGCGATGGCCTCTTCCAGCTTGCCGGCGCGGGCGAGCGCGTTGCCGCGGTTGTAGTCGCCCCCCGGAATGCGGGCGTAGGCGTCCGCCGCCGCCGCATAGTCCCCGGCGCGGTAGAGCGCGCCGGCGCGCCAGGCCGGGTCCTCGAAATGCCCGGCGGCGGCCGCATAGTCCTGCCGGGCGAAGGCGTCCGCTCCCTGCTGGTCCGGGGTCCGCCACAGGTCGCGCCAGCCTTCGGCGGAAAGCGCGTCGGCGGCGCGCGCCTCCCGCCCCAGCGGCGCGCCGAGCAGCGGCAGCGCCGCCAGCAGCACCGCGATCCAGCCGCGCCGGAAGGCGAGGGGGGCGATGAGCAGCACGCCGAGCAGCAGGAACGGCCCCATGTCCTCCCACTGGTCGGCGCTGAGGCCGCTCTGCTTCAAGAGGTCCTCCACCGGCCGGCCGAGGCGCGCCGCATAGATGCGGTCGAGGTCGGCGCCGTCCACCCGGGCCGGAGTGAACGCGCCGCCGCCCGCCGCCGCGACCCGGGCGAGGCCGGCGGCATCGAGGCGGGTGGTGACCGCCGTGCCTTCCTTGGTCCGCAGGGCGGTGCCGTCATAGATCAGGTACGGCGTCTCGGCCTCGCCGCCGACGCCGATCACGCTCACCTGGTAGCCCGCCTTGGCGGCCGCCGCGGCGGCCGCCTCGGTGCGCTTGGCATCGTCGCCGGCGCCATCGGTGATGAGCACGATCCGGCCGGCGGGGGCGTCGGCGCCCTGGAGCAGCTCCACGGCCTTGGCGATGGCGAGGTCCGGCCGGTCGTTCAGCACCGGCATCAGGTCGGTGGCGAGCTCGGGCACCATCAGGCCGATGACGCGGGCGTCCTCGGTGAGCGGGGCGGCGACGAACGGCCGGTCCGAATAGATCACCAGCCCCATCTGCCCGCCGCGCATGCGCCTCAGGATGTCCTCCACCTTGTGGCGGGCGGCGCCGAAGCGCGTGGGGCTCTGGTCCTGCGCGTTCATGGACTGGGCGAGGCTGAGCACGATCACGGTCGGATCGAGACGGTCGAGCGCCGGCGTCGGCAGCTGGCGCCAGGCCGGGCCGGCCATGGCGAGGCTCGCCAGCACCCAGCCGGCGAGCAGCACCGCCACCGGCCATTTGCGGGTGCCGCGCTCGGCGCCCAAGGCGAGGTGGCGCAGCAGGTGGGCGTCCACGAGCGTCGCCCAGGCATTGCCGCCGGTGCCGATGCGCCGCCAGGCGAGCACCGCCAGCAGCGCCGCCGGCACCAGAGCGAGCAGCCATTCCGGCCGCAGGAAGTGGAAGCCCGCCGGGATCATGGCCGCGCGGCCTCGGCCGGTGCCGGCGCGGCCTCGGCCGCCGGGCGCCCCGAGAGGCGCGGGCGGGCGAGGACGGCGGCGAAGGCCAGGCTCAGCACCAACGCGGCCCCCAGCGGCCACTGGAACAGCGACACGGTGGGGGTGAGATAGAGCGGGTCGCCCGCCACCGGCTCCATGCGCTGGATGTCGTCATAGATGGCGGCGAGGCCGCGCCCGTCGCGGCCGCGGAAATAGCGCCCGCCGGTGAGGTCGGCGATCTGCTGCAGCGCCTCCTCGTCGAGGTCGGCGGACGGGTTGACGATCCTCTGGCCGAAGCCGAGGCCGCCCGGCATGCGGTCGGCGCCGACGCCGATGGTGTAGATCTTGACGCCGGCCTGCCGCGCCAGCCCCGCCGCGTCGATGGGATCGAGCATGCCGGAATTGCTGGCGCCGTCGGTGAGCAGGATCAGCACCCTTTGCCCTTCCGGACGGGTGCGCAACGTCTTCACCGCCAGCGCGATGGCATCGCCGATGGCCGTCTCCGGGCCGGCGAGGCCGATGGCGGAGCCGGCGAGCAGCTCGCGCACCACCTTGCGGTCGAAGGTGAGCGGCGCCTGCAGATAGGCCCGGCTGCCGAACAGGATCAGGCCCACCCGGTCGCCCTTGCGGCGGGCGAGGAACTCGTCGACCACCGACTTCACCACGGTGAGCCGGTCCGCCACCAGCGCCCCGCCGAGGGCGAGGTCGTCCCGCGCCATGGAGCCGGACAGGTCCACCGCCATCATCAGGTCGCGCCCGGCCACCGGGATCGCCACCGGCTTGCCGAGATAGGCCGGGCGGGCCGCCGCGCTCACCAGCAGGCCCCAGATGAGCCACAGCAGCAGGAGGCGCAGCGCCCTGGCGCGGCGGGCGCCGCGCGTGGCGAGGCCGGCGGCGGCGAGGTCGTCATAGAACGGAACCCGGAGCGCGCCGGAGCGCGGCTGCCGGGTGCGCGGCATCAGCCAGCGCATCAGCAGCGGCAAGGGCAGGAGCGCGAAGGCCCAGAGCCACTGGAACGCGATCATGCGTTGCTCCGGAGCCAGCGGCGCACGCTTCTGACCACCAGCGCCCGGTCGACGCTGTCGGCGTCGGGCAGCCCTGGCGGCAGATAGGGCGCGTCCGCGAGGAACGCGTGGACCTGCTCCGGCATGGCGCCCTTGCCCTCGCCGAGCAGGCGCCGCCAGTCCGGACCGGTCAGCGCCGCGGCCTGCGGACGGCCCTCGCGCGTCACCAGCACCCGGCGCATGAGGAGCGCCGCCTCGGCGGCCACCGCCCGGGCGTCGGCGAAGCGGTCGCGGTCGCGGGCGATGGCGTCGAGCGCGCGCGCGGCCTGGTAGGCCAGCGTCTGGCGCCGGCGCCATTCGAGCAGCGCCGCGATGGCGGCGAGAACCACCATGAGGCCGGCGAGCATCCACCAGCCGGGCGCGAGCGGCCACCAGCCCACCGGGTCCGGCAGATGGATGTCGCGCAGCGCCGACATGGGATCGAACGCCGCGTCGCGGTCGAATACCGGCGCCGTCGGCTGGCCGAAGGGCGAGGAGAACGGCGTGTCCGTCATGCCGCCGGGCTCCGCGCCGGCGCGCGGGCGCGCCCCATGCGCTCGGGGTGGAGCGCCTCCTTCAGGTCGCAGCCGGTCTCCAGCGGCACGAAGGCCATGCCGCGCTGGTGAGCTGCGTGCTCGACCGCGGCCCGGCGCGCGGCGAAGCGGCGGGCGTAGTCCTCGCGCGTCGCCGGCCGGTCGGCGTCGAGGGTGGCGACGGCGGAGCCGTCCGAGATCGGGTAGGCGCCGCGCTCGGGCATGGCCGCCTCCAGGCGGTCATGGACGAACAGGTTCGCCACCTGGGACTGAAGCGCGAGGCGGCCGAGCTCGCGCGCCGCCGCCTCGTCGAAGTCGTGGAAGTCGCTGACGAGGAAGATCAGCGTGCCCGGCCGCGCCGCCGCCCGCAGCCGCAGCAGCGCGTCGGCAAGGCGCGGCTCCTCCTTCGGCGCCGGCCGGCCGAAGCCCTCGCGGGTGCCGTCGGCGAGCGCCTTCATGAAGCGCAGCAGGCCGGTGCGGCTGCGCTCCGGCCGGTGGGAGGCGACCGAGAAGGGCGTCATCACCACCCCGCCCACCCGGTCGCCCTCGGCGGCGCAGGTCCATCCCAGGATCGCCGCCGCCCGCGCCGCCAGCACCGACTTGAAGCAGTCGCGCGTGCCGAAGCGCATGCGGGCGCGCATGTCGGCGAGGATCAGGACCGGCCGCTCGCGCTCCTCCTGGAACAGCTTGGTGTGGGTGCGCCCGGTGCGGGCGGTGACGCGCCAGTCGATGGTGCGGATGTCGTCGCCCGGCTGATAGGCGCGCACCTCGTCGAACTCCATGCCGCGGCCGCGGAAGGTGGAGCGGTAGCCGCCGAGCTGGCGCGTGCGCACCCGCGTGCCGGGCGAGAAGCTGCCGCCGTCGCCGCCGGGACGGGCGGCGATCAGCTCGTCGAGCCCGGCCACGAGGCCGTAGGAGGCGGTCTTGCGGATCTCGCTCATCGGCCCCCGCGCCTTGCGCTCAGCCCACCGGCACGCGGGCGATGAGCAGATCGAGGAACCGGTCGGTGTCGAGCCCGTCGGCCTGCGCCTCGAAGGTCAGCAGCACCCGGTGGCGCAGGGTCGCCTTGGCGATCGCCTGCACGTCCTCGGGGGTGACGTAGTCGCGCCCGCGCAGCCAGGCGTGGACGCGGGCGCAGCGGTCGAGGGCGATGGTGCCGCGCGGGCTGGCGCCGAAGGCCACCGTGCCGGCGAGCTCGTCGCCGTAGAGCTCGGGGTTGCGGGTCGCGAACACGAACTGGAGCAGATACTCCTCCACCGCCTCCGACATATAGGTGGCGAGCGCCTGCTGGCGTGCCGCGAAGATGGTGGCCTGGGGCAAGGGCTCGCCGAAGGAGACCACCTCGCCGGTCTGCTCGCCGCGCACGAGGCGCAGGATCGCGCGCTCGGCGGCGAGGTCCGGATAGCCGAGCTTCACCTGCAGCAGGAAGCGGTCGAGCTGCGCCTCGGGCAAAGGATAGGTGCCCTCCTGCTCGATCGGGTTCTGCGTCGCCATGACGAGGAACAGCTTCGGCAGGGCATAGGTCACCCCGCCCACCGTCACCTGACGTTCCGCCATGGCCTCCAGCAGCGCCGCCTGCACCTTGGCGGGGGCGCGGTTGATCTCGTCGGCGAGGATGAAGTTGTGGAACACCGGGCCGGGCTGGAAATTGAAGCTGCCGTCCTCGGGCCGGTAGATGTCGGTGCCGGTGAGGTCGGAGGGCAGCAGGTCGGGCGTGAACTGGATGCGCTGGTCGTCGCAGTCGATGGCCTTGGCGAGCGCCTTGATGGCCTTGGTCTTGGCAAGGCCCGGCGCGCCCTCCACCAGGAGGTGGCCGTCGGCGAGCACCGCCACCAGGAGCAATTCGACGAACGCCCGCTGGCCGAGGATGCAGCTGTTCATGTGGTCGGCGAGCCGCAGGAAGGCGCGCCGCAGGCCCTCGGCGTCATGTGACGCAGCGGCACGGGCGGCGTCGCGGGCGAAGGCGGGGTCGTGGCTCGAATTCATCGTGCGGGTCTGGTCCAGCGGAAGAGGGCTCCGGTCGCAGAGCTTATACCGCCACAAGCGGGGCGCCGCGCAAGCCGCCGCATCGTTCGTGAGACACCCGGCTCAGCGGAACTGCCCTTTTGTCGCGGTTCCGTGGCCGAATTCGGTCGGCGGGCCGGAAAAACGCGGGCCCCTGCGCGCCGGCAGGCCATCCCGCGTCCCGTCTCCCAGGCTCATCGTGCTGCGCTTGGGGCGCGACGGCCTTGACCGGGCGCGCGATCGTCCGGCGATGGGCAGCGCTGCCGCCAAGCCGTCGATCGGGATGATCTGGACCGGGATGATGTGGAAGATGGCTCCCCGAGCAGGACTCGAACCTGCGACCATTCGATTAACAGTCGAACGCTCTACCAACTGAGCTATCGGGGATCAGGCCGCTCGCGGCCGAGGCGCGCCATATAGCAACGGCGCGCCGGAATGTGAAGCGCCACGGCGATCTTTTTCCCGCCCGCGACAGGGCGCCGCCCTCGGAGGCGGCGCAAACCCGCATGCCGCCTCGGATGGTGCTTCGGCGCCGCGGCGGCGCCGGCGCCTCAGGCGCTGGCGCGCGTCTGGGGCGCCGCTTCCGCCGCCTCGCCGCCGGCCTGGGCGGTGATCTCGTGGGCGAACTGGGCGTAATAGAGCCCATAATAGCGCCCGCGCCTGGCCAGCAGCTCCTCGTGCCGGCCGCTCTCGACCACGCGGCCCGCCTCGACCACGCAGATGCGGTCGGCCTTGACCACGGTCTGGAGGCGGTGGGCGATGACGATGGTGGTGCGCGCGTGCTGCAGCTCCTGCAGCGCCCTCTGCACCTCGGCCTCCGATTCGCTGTCGAGAGCGGCGGTGGCCTCGTCGAGCAGCAGGATGGGGGCGTTCTTGAGGAAGGCGCGGGCGATGGCGACGCGCTGGCGCTGGCCGCCGGAAAGCTGGGTGCCGTGTTCGCCCACCGCGGTGTCGTAGCCGTGCTCGAACGACATGATGAAATTGTGCGCGTGGGCGGCCTTGGCGGCGGCGACGATCTCCTCCTCGCTCGCGCCCGGGCGGCCGAAGCCGATATTGTCGCGGATCGTCCCCGAGAACAGGTAGACGTCCTGGCTCACAAGGGCGCTCGCCGCGCGCACCGAGGTGCGCGTCACGGCGCGCAGGTCGATGCCGTCGAGGGTGATGGTCCCCTCCTGGGGGTCGTAGAAGCGCTCGATGAGATTGATGATGGTGCTCTTGCCGCCGCCCGACTGGCCCACCAGCGCCGTGGTCTGGCCCGGCTCGGCGACCAGCGACAGCCCGCGCAGGACAGCCTCGTCCTTGCGGTACCCGAAGACGACGTCCTTGAACTCGATCCGCCCCCGGGGATGCTCCAGCGCCGGGGTGCCCGGCGCGTCGCGTTCGGCGGCCGGGGTGTCGAGCAGCTGGAACAGCATGCGCGCGCCCATGATGTGGGGCACGATGTCCACGTGCAGCCGGGCGAGGCGCTTGGCCGGCTCGTAGGCGAGCAGCAGCGCGGTCAGCACCGAGAAGAACTGGCCCGGCGAGCGGTTCGCCACGATCACGTTGTAGCCGGCATAGAGGATGACGCCGCCGATGGCGAGGCCGCCCAGCGTCTCCATGAGCGGGCTCGACTTCGCCTGGGTGCGGACCAGCCGGTTGCTGGCGTGCTCCACCTGGTCGATGAAGGCGTGGGTGCGCCCGCGCATCTGTTCTTCGAGCGTGTAGGCCTTCACCGTGCGGATGCCCTGGAACACCTCGAGCGCGATCGAGGACAGCTTCACGCCCGAGGTGAAGCCGGTGGTGAAGATGTGCTTCGACTTGCGGATGAGCATGCGCGTGCCCAGCACCGCCGCCGGCATCACCACCAGGGCGACCACCGCCAGGAACGGGTCCTGGGCGATGGCGACGCCCGCCAGCATCACCAGGGAGAGCGCATCGCGCCCCATGGAGGAGATGACCAGCTCCAGGCTGCCGCGCGCGCCGTTGGCGCCGGCATTGAAGCGCATGCTGGTCTCGGCCGTGTGGCGCTGGGCGTAGTAGGAGACGTCCTGGTGCAGGAGCTGCTCGAAGGCGCGCTTCTGGTTGTCGGCGACGATGCGGTTGCCGACGCGCGCCATGGTGATGACCTGGCCGTAGGCGGACGCGCCCTTGATGATGGACAGCGCCATGACCGCGAGCGCCACGCCCCACACCGCCTCCGGGGTGGGGGTGACGAAGATCGCGTCCACGGCGTCCTTCATGAGATAGGCGAGGGCGGCGGTGCACGCGCCCATGGCGCCCATCATGAGGAAGGCGAGCGCATAGCCCTTCCAGTGGTGGCGCCCGTCCTGCAGCAGCAGGCGGCGCAGCACCTCGACAGTCTCGTCGCGATCAAGCCGGGGCTTGGAGCCGGCAGGCTGCTTCGGGTTCATTCCCATCTCCGGCGGCGCGCGCACGCGGGCCGCTCCGTGGCCGTTGAAGACCTCCGGCGGCGCCAAGTCAATGTCGGCCGCGGGCAGCGGTCCGGCGCGGGCACGGGTGCGGACGACAAAAGCCCAGGCACGCAAATGGGTTGGCGCAAGCGGATCGGGTGCGGTGCAGCAACGATCGGGAGGGTGCTGAAGCCCGGCTGCAACGCGCCGCACGGCGCTTTTGCCGGGGCCGGGGGTGCTCACGCAGGGGAAGCTGGAGGCCACGCCCGGAATCGAACCGGGGTGCACGGATTTGCAGTCCGCTGCGTAACCACTCCGCCACGTGGCCTCACGGAGAGGCGTTCTTAAGGGGTTCGCCACACCGGCGCAAGCGTCCGCTCCCGCTTGTCCCCGGCTGCGGCGGCGCCAGGCGGGGGGCGTCGATCCGCAGGAGATCCCGCGCCGGCGGTCGTCAGGAGGCCCCGGTGCGCGCGCTTCCGGCGGCGCGCCGGCGCCGACCGTCCGGGCGCGCGTGCGGACGTCGCCGCCCGTCGATCGCCGCCGCTGCCGCCACCGCGAGCCCGCCCGCCAGCACCCACCAGAACGGGCGCGGGCCGAGGTCGAACGAGAGGTTGGCCTCCAGCACCAGCGCCGGGTCGACGCGGGTGGCGAGGCCGTACCAGGCGGCTTCCATCGCCGCTGTGGCGAGCGCGCTCACGGCCGCCAGCAGGGCCAGGCGGCCGGCCGCGACCGGGGTGCCGCCGCGGAACAGCAGGCGGAATCCGAGCAGATAGGCGAGGACCCCCGCCATGAGCGTGGGCTCGGTCACATCCAGCTTCGACTGGAAGAAGAAATGCAGCGTGCCGAGCGCCGCCGCCCCGTAGGCCAGCCGGTGCAGCCGCGACCAGCCCTGCGCCCCCATGCGGCGGATCGCGGCGTTGGTGGAGGTCAGCCCCAGCGCCAGCAGGATGGCGAGCGCCAGCGCGCCGATGACGAGATAGACCCTGAGCACGATCTCCTGCACCGCCCGCGCCGCGCCCTGGTCGACGAAGAACAGGCCGATGTGGAGGAGCGCATAGCCCAGCGCCGCGAGGCCGAGCGTGCGGCGGGCGAGGATCAGCTTGTTCCAGCCGAAGGTGCGGCGCAGCGGCGTCACCGCGAGGCTGGCGACGAGGAAGCGCAGCGCCCAGAGGCCCGTGAAGTGGATGGCGGCGGACACCGGCCGCGCCCCGAGCCCCCCGCTTGCGGCGATCCAGGAAAGATAGGCGAGCGGCGCGAAGGCAAGCGCCAGCGCGACCGCCTTCTCGGCGCTCAGGGCGCCGGATCTCTCGAAGAGGAGGGGGCGCGCCAGACGCGCGAGCGGGGTAGGGGAGGCGGCAGGCATCGCGCCTTCTACGTCGCCGGTGAGGACCGCGTTACGGCGCGCCCGCGCACGATGGCGTGAGCGCGCCGTCCCATCGGGATCAGGCCGCCAGGTCGCGGTCCAGCTGGGCCTTCAGCGCCGGGTCGATGGCGAGCGCCTGGGCGAGGTTCGCGAGATAGCGCTGCTCGGCCGCGCTGTCGGGGCGGATGGCCATGACCGAGGCGGCGTAGATCTGCATCGCCGCCTCCGGCGAGGTCGCGGCGTTCACCAGGTCCTGGGGATTGACGGGGGTGGAGAGGATTTCCACCAGAACCGCCTGGTCCGGCGCCTGCCCGCCCATGCGCGTCACGCCCTGGGCGATGCGGTTGAGCTCGTCCTGGTCGAGGCTGCCGTCGGCCTGCGCGGCGGCGGCCATGGCGGCAACCAGCACCTGCGAGAAGTGCTCCGGGCCGCCCGGCGCCTGGGCCGGGCTGAAGGCCTGGGCGTCGTCGGCCACCAGGCGCGAGCCGCCGGACTGCGCCTGCCACTTGCGGAAGGCGTTGAACGCCAGCATGCCGATGATGGCGAGGCCGCCATACTTCACGAGGTCGCCGCCGCCGCTCGGCTGGGTGCCACCGGTGGGCTGCGGCGCCGGGGCCGGAGCGGGCACCGGCATCGGGCTCGGCGCGGGCTGCCCCGCCGGGCCGCCGAGGGCGTCCTGGGCGAGATCGCCGAGGCCGCCACCCGCGCGGCCGGCCGCGCCGCCCGCGGCGCCGCCGCCGCCCAGCACCTGGCCGAGGATGTCGCCGAGGCCGCCTGGAAGGCCGCCGGCGCTGCCCGCCTGCCCGCCCGCGCCGCCGCCCAGCACCTGGCCCAGAATGTCGTTGAGGCCGCCGCCGCCCGCGCTGCCGCCGCGCGGCCCGGCGCCGCCGCCGAGCACCTGTCCGAGGATGTCGCCAAGGCCGCCGCCGGCCTGCCCGCCGCGGCCCTGGCCGCCGGCCGCGCCGCCGAGCACCTGGCCGAGAATGTCGCCGAGGCCGCCCGGCAGGCCACCGGCCCCGCCGCCCTGCTGGCCGCCGCCGAGCGCGCTCTGGAGGATCTGCTCCAGGGGGCT
This sequence comes from Xanthobacter pseudotagetidis, assembly GCF_043194795.2. Lineage (NCBI taxonomy): Bacteria > Pseudomonadati > Pseudomonadota > Alphaproteobacteria > Hyphomicrobiales > Xanthobacteraceae > Xanthobacter > Xanthobacter pseudotagetidis. The sequence goes on from NZ_CM195534.1 coordinate 2,530,651, forward strand.
GCCGCCCGCGCCGCTGGCGGCCGGCCCCGCGCCGGCCCCGCGCACGCTGCCGCCGCCGAGCGCCGCGCCCAAGAGCTGACCCAGCAGGCTTCCTGCATCCGATGCCATGGCACCCTCCATTGAAAGAACGAGCGAAACCGCTCGGTACGCTCGCACGCCCAGATGACAGGCGCGCGGCAATTCCAGTTCCCCTGGTCCGGCTCACATAGCACGTTCCGCGCGCGGGCCGAATGGCGCCGCCGCGCCACCGGTCAGACCGCGACCGCGGCCTTGATGTGGGGATGGGGATCGTAGCCATCGAACGCCACGTCCTGGTAGCGGAAGGCGAACAGGTCGGTGACCTCGCGGTTCAGCACCAGCCGCGGCAGCGCGCGGGGGGGACGAGACAGCTGCTCGCGCGCCTGGTCGAGATGGTTGAGGTAGAGGTGCGCGTCGCCGAGCGTATGGACGAAGTCCCCCGGCTTCAGCCCGGTCACCTGCGCCACCATGTGGGTAAGCAGCGCATAGGAGGCGATGTTGAACGGCACGCCCAGGAACACGTCCGCCGAGCGCTGGTAGAGCTGGCAGGAGAGCCTGCCGTCCGCGACTGCGAACTGGAACAGGCAGTGGCAGGGCGGCAGCGCCATCTTCGGCACGTCCGCGGGGTTCCAGGCGGTGACGATCAGGCGCCGGCTGTCGGGATTGCGCCGGATGTCGGCGACCACCTGCGCGATCTGGTCGATCACCCCGCCCTCGGGGGTGGGCCAGGAGCGCCACTGGTGCCCGTAGACCGGCCCGAGCTCGCCGTTTGCGTCCGCCCAATCGTCCCAGATGGAGACGCCGTTTTCCTTGAGATACCGGATGTTGGTGTCGCCGGCGAGGAACCACAGCAGCTCGTGGACGATGGACTTGAGGTGCAGCTTCTTCGTCGTCACCAGGGGGAAGCCCTCGGTGAGGTCGTAGCGCGACTGGTGCCCGAACACGCTGAGCGTGCCGGTGCCGGTGCGGTCGTCCTTGCGCACGCCCTCGTCGAGGATGCGCTTCAGGAGGTCATGGTATTGGCGCACGCTCTCACGTCCAGGGAATCGGGAACGGGACATAAGTCTAGGCCCGGGCGATGCAAGGGCCAACGATGCATCCCCCTTATGCCCGGTTTCCAAGGGAGCATCGCAGCGGCGTTTCTGGGCTGCGAGCCGGCATTGTGCGACGCAGCGTTGACATTGGCCTTTGGTCTACCTCACACTTGATCCGTTCCAAGGGGGGCCCCGGAAGGGGCTGAGATTTCGCACGGCCGCCGCCTCTGGGCTGCGGCCACCGCGTTGACCCTTTGAACCTGATCCGGGTCATACCGGCGAAGGGATCGGAACCCCGTGCCTGCGGACGTCCTGAAGAGTCCGCCGCGCGCCGTCTCCTGAAGCTCGAATCCCGGGTCTCGCTGGAAGCGCAAGCTTGAAGGAGATCCGCATGCTCGACGAAAGCTCGACCTCGTCTTTGAAGGTCACCACCGGCCCCCTGGCCTCATCCCGCAAGGTCCATGTGGGCGCCGCGCGGCCCGACGTGCGCGTCGCCATGCGCGAGATCGCCATCTCGGACCCGAGCGAGAAGCCGCTCAAGGTCTACGACACCTCCGGCCCCTACACCGACCCCGAGGCGGTGATCGACCTCACCAAGGGCCTGCCGCAGCTGCGCGCCCAGTGGATTCGCGAGCGCGGCGACGTGGAGGAGGTGGCGGGCCGTCAGGTCAAGCCCGAGGACAACGGCCTGAAGGACGGCCAGTCCTCGACGCTGCCGCAGTTCGACCTCACCGGCCGCAGCCCGCTGCGGGCCAAGGCGGGCAGGCGCCCGACCCAGATGGCCTATGCGCGGGCCGGCATCATCACGCCGGAGATGGAATACGTGGCCGCCCGCGAGAACCTCGCGCGCGCCAACGGCGGCGCCCATCCGCATCACCAGGCCATGGGCCTCGGCGCCACGATCCCGGCCGACATCACCCCCGAGTTCGTGCGCCAGGAGGTGGCCCGCGGGCGCGCCATCATCCCCAACAACATCAACCACCCCGAGACCGAGCCGATGGCCATCGGCCGGAACTTCCTGGTGAAGATCAACGCCAATATCGGCAATTCCGCCGTGACCTCGGGCGTCGCCGAGGAGGTGGACAAATTGGTGTGGGCGATCCGCTGGGGCGCCGACACGGTGATGGATCTCTCTACGGGCAAGAACATCCACACCATCCGCGAATGGATCATGCGCAATTCGCCGGTGCCGATCGGCACCGTGCCGATCTACCAGGCGCTGGAGAAGGTGAACGGCGTCGCCGAGGACCTCACCTGGGAGATCTTCCGCGACACGGTGATCGAGCAGGCCGAGCAGGGCGTCGACTACATGACGGTCCATGCCGGCGTGCGGCTGCCCTACGTTCCGCTCACCGCCAACCGGGTGACCGGCATCGTCTCGCGCGGCGGCTCGATCATGGCCAAGTGGTGCCTCGCCCACCACAAGGAGAGCTTCCTCTACGAGAATTTCGAGGAGCTGTGCGAGATCCTCGCCCAGTATGACGTCGCCTTCTCGCTCGGCGACGGCCTGCGCCCCGGCTCCATCGCCGACGCCAACGACGCCGCCCAGTTCGCCGAGCTGGAGACGCTGGGCGAGCTCACCGAGATCGCCTGGAAGTACGACTGCCAGGTGATGATCGAGGGGCCCGGCCACGTGCCGCTGCACCTGATCCGCGAGAACGTGGAGAAGCAGCTCAAGGTCTGCCACGAGGCGCCCTTCTACACCCTCGGCCCGCTGGTGACGGACATCTCCCCCGGCTACGACCACATCTCCTCCGCCATCGGCGCGGCGATGATCGGCTGGTTCGGCACGGCGATGCTCTGCTACGTGACGCCGAAGGAGCATCTGGGCCTGCCGGACCGCGACGACGTGAAGGCGGGCGTGATCTCCTACAAGATCGCCGCCCACGCCGCCGACCTCGCCAAGGGCCACCCGGCGGCGCGCATCCGCGACGACGCGCTCTCGCGCGCCCGCTTCACCTTCCGCTGGCGCGACCAGTTCGCGCTCTCCCTCGACCCGGAGACGGCGGAGCGCTTCCACGACGAGACGCTTCCCGCCGAGGGCGCCAAGGTGGCGCACTTCTGCTCCATGTGCGGGCCGAAATTCTGCTCCATGAAGATCTCGCAGGAGCTGAAGATCGAGGCCGGCGACATCGCCCGCGCCGAGGCCGACAACCTCGCCTCTGCCGGCATGGCGGAGATGGCGCAGAAGTTCCGCGACGGCGGCGGCAAGATCTACGCCCCCGCGCCGGACGTGGCGCCGCCGCCGGCGGCGGAGTAGCGATCGCCCGCGCCTCCGCCCCGAAACCGGAGGAGGCGCCGACCGCACCGACAGGAAGGGCCCGGCCGCGGCTGCGCGCCGGGCCTTCTGTTTGCAGCGTTTCGCGCCCACGTTCCGGGGCGGGCTGGCGCGCCTTGGGATGAGGTGCCGCGCCCCCTTGAAATCGCGGGCCGGCCCGCGTAGGTTCCGCGCTCTCTCCGCCGCCCCTCGCGGCGCGGACGGCCGTGCAGGTGTAGCTCAGTTGGTTAGAGCGCCGGTCTGTGGAACCGGAGGTCGGTGGTTCGAGCCCACCCACCTGTACCAAATTCGATCAATAAAATCAGAGACGCAGACGCTCCAGGGTGTGATCTGGTCGAGAGTGATTTGCTTTATGTGCCGATAGTGCGCCGGTGCCTCGCGCCTGGTTCAGGCGGGCGTCGGCACACCAAGGCATCTTCACGGTTCATCCCGCGTCCGCGGCTCTTGTCGCTTCGACGCGCCTGAAGCCGGCTTCCAACGCCCCGGCTAGAGCCAGGCGCGCCGCCTATTCCGCCGGAGGCGCATCCAGGTATCGCACCAGGTTGGCGAAGAAGAGGTCGGCCTGCTGCTTGGCGGTGCCCGCCACCAGGCGCTGGCCGAGTTGCGCCAGCTTGCCGCCGATCTGCGCCTCGACCTGGTAGCTGAGGCGCGTGCCGCCCTCCGGCAGGTCGGCGAGCGTCACCAGCGCGCTGCCCTTGGCGAAGCCGGCGATGCCGCCGTCGCCCTCGCCGGTGATGCGGTAGCGCGACGGCGGCTCGCGGTCGGACAACGTCACCTTGCCCCGGAATTTCGCCTTCACCGGGCCGACCTTCGCCACCACCGCCGCACGCATCGTGTCGTCGGATAGCCGCTCGATCTCCTCGCAGCCGGCGATGCAGGCCTTGAGCACCGCCTCGTCGTTCAGCGCCGCATAGACGCGCTCGCGCGGGCAGGCGATGGCGCACTGCCCGGTCATCTCCAGGGCCATGGCCCGTCTCCTTCTCGTCCTCCGGGCCCGGCCTATTCCGCCTCGGAATGGCGGCCGATGTCGCGCCAGATGCGCTCGCACAGGTCGCGGAACTCGGGTAGCAGCCGCACTTGCCGGAAGTCGCGCGGGCGCGGCAGATCGATGCGGTACTCGCTCTTGATCCGGCCGGGCGGGCCTTCCATCACCACCACGCGGTCGGACAGGCCCACCGCCTCCTCGATGTCGTGGGTCACGAACACCACGGATTTCGCGTCCTGGCTCCAGATGCGCAGCAGCTCGCGGCCGAGGATCATCTTGGTCATGGCGTCGAGCGCGCCAAACGGCTCGTCCATGAGATAGAGATCGGGACCGTAGGCGAGCAGGCGCCCGAGCGCCGCGCGCTGGCGCATGCCGCCGGAGATGGCGCTCGGGCGGTAGTCGGCGTAGCGCTCCAGCCCCAGCAGCTTGAGCAGCTCGGCGATGCGCGCCGGCCGGGCGGCCGGCGGCGTGCCGTTCAGCTCCAGCGCGATGGCGATGTTCTCGGACACCGTCGCCCACGGCAGCAGCGTGTCGCGCTGGAACATGAAGCCGACGCGCGGCGGCGGCTCCGTCACCTCCTCGCCGGCGACGACGATGCGCCCGGCCGACACCGGCACCAGGCCGGAGATCAGCCGCAGCAGGGTCGACTTCCCGCAGCCGCTCGGGCCGACGATGGAGAGGAACTCCCCCTCGGCGAGGGTGAGGTCCACGTCCTCGATGACCCGGGCGGTGCCGCCGTCGGGGGAGGGGAAGGTCTTCGACACGCCCACCACGCGCACCCGCGGCGGCGTGGCGCAGACCGCCGGGCTCTCGCCCGGCGGCTGCGAAGATGCGCTCGTCGCGCGCTCCATGAGGGCTGCCATCCCTACTTCGCGGCCAGCTTGGGATCGAACGCCTCTTCCACCGTCACCGGCTTCAGCGTGTCATCCGACACCAGCACGATCTCGTTGAGGTTCTTGATGGAGGCCGGGCTCACCACGCCGCCGGCCGGGGTGCGCGCCACGGCGGTCTTCGCCACCGCCGCGATCAGGCTGGGGGAGAAGTTCGGGTACATGGTGGCGAGCACGGTCTCGGCGAGCTTGGGGTCTGCCTTGAGGTCGGCGATCGCCTTCACCACCGCCTGGGCGAAGGCCTTGGCGGTGGCCGGGTTCTTCTCCACCCACGACTTCAGCACGATGGCGCCGAACGAGGCGTAGGGCATCTCGCGATAGTCGATCACCACCTTGTAGGCGCCGGCCTTCTCCAGCATGGCGGCGACGTCGGTGGTGATGAGCAGGCCCGCGTCCACCTGGCCGCTGTCGATGGCCGCCATCATGGGCACCCCGCCGCCGGTGCCGACGATCTGCACGTCACGCTCCGGGCTGATGCCGGCCTTGGTGAGGGCGTAGCGCAGGGTGTTGTCGGTGAGGCTGCCGGGCGAGGTGATGCCGATCTTCTTGCCCTTGAGGTCCGCATAGTCCTTGCCGGGGAAGGAGGCCTTGGCCATCAGCGCGTAGGAGTGGAACTCGTCGAGCGCGACCAGGATCTGCGCCGGCTGGCGGCGCGCCTTCAGGCGCACCACGTGGTCGGCGGCGCACAGGCACATGTCGATGGAGCCGCTCACCAGCGCCTGCACCGCCGGACCGCCGCCCTTGAAGGCGGTGATCTCCAATTCGATGCCGGCGTCCTTGAAGTAGCCCTTCTCCTTGGCGGTGTAGATCGGCAGCAGCGCCTCGTTGAAGGCGGCGGTGCCGGCGGTGATCTTGGTCTGCGCCGCGGCCGGCAGGCTCAGGCCAGCGAGCGCCGCCGCCGCGAGGGCGAGGGTCTTGAGGCGGAAGTTTGGTGACATCTCTGGCTCCCCTGGAAGGTTGGGACGTGGTGTCACTCCGTGCGCGTTTCCTCGGGACTTTTTGTTTTTGCGTGCCGCGTTCCGGGTCACGGGTTGTTCGGCCTATTTGGCCGGCGTCAGCCAGCGCTCCAGCAGGTTGACGGCCTGGTTCATGAGCACGGCGATGATCATGAGCGCCGTGAGGCCGGCGAACACGCCGGTGGTGTCGAGGCGGCCGGAGGCGTGCTCGACGTACCAGCCGAGGCCGCGATTGGCGCCCAGAAGCTCGCCCAGCACCGAGCCGATGAGCGCGAGGCCGACGCTGATGCGGGCCGCCGCGAACAGCCACGGCAGCATCGCCGGCAGCTGCACCCGGCGGGCGATGAAGGCGGGCGAGGCGCGCATGGACCGCATGAGATCGATATGGTCGCGGTCCACCTCCTTCAGGCCCTGCATGGTGTTGAGCAGGAAGATGAAGACAACGAACGAGAACGCCATCATCACCTTGGAGAGGAGGCCGATGCCGAACCACAGGATGAACAGCGGCGCGAGCGCGATGCGCGGCAGGCTGTAGAGACCCATGATGTAGGGGTCGAGCGCCTCGGCGAGCCTGGGATAGCGCGCCAGCAGCAGGCCGAAGCCAAAGCCCACCAGCAGGCCGAGGGCGAGGCCCAGCAGCGCCTGCCAGACCGTGGCGCTGGAATGCCACCACAAATCGCCGTTGAGGGTGATGCGCCACAGCCGCTCGGCCACCAGCTCGGGGCTGGAGATCCAGAACGGGTCGAGCACCATGTTCGCCAGCACGTACCACGCCCCCACCGACAGGACGAGGACCAGCAGGCGGTCGGTCCACAGCCGCGCCTTGGCGGGGGACAGGAAGGGCTTGGCCGGGCGGGCGCCGGCATCGGTCTCAGCGCTCATGGGCGTTCGGCCTTTCCTGGGGGGACGGGGGAAAGCGCGATGGCGGGGCAAAGCGGGAAGGGCGCCTCATGACACCGCCTCGCGCTCGGCTTCGGCGGCGGCGCGCGTCCGCTCCGCGGCCGGCCCGTAGCCGCCGCCGGTGGGGGTCTCGACGATCACCGCGTCGCCGGCATGGAGAGTCGCCTGGCCACAGCCGCCGAGGTCCTCGACCGAGCCGTCGGCGCGGCGCACGCTGTTGCGACCCAACGCGCCCGGCGCCCCGCCGCCGACGCCGAAGGGCGGCACCCGCCGGTGCGAGGTGAGCACCGCGCATTCCATGGGCTCCAGGAAGCGGATGGTGCGGCGCGTGCCGTCGCCGGCGTTCCAGCGTCCCTTGCCGCCGGAGCCGGGGCGCAGGTGGAAGTCCTCCAGCACCACGGGATAGCGGAACTCCAGCACCTCCGGGTCGGTGAGGCGGGAGTTGGTCATGTGGGTGTGCACCCCGCCGACGCCGTCGAAGCCGGGACCGGCCGGCGCGCCGGAGCAGATGGTCTCGTAATACTGGTAGGTGTCGTTGCCGAAGGTGAGGTTGTTCATGGTGCCCTGGGCCGAGCCGAGCGCCCCGAGCGCCCCGAACAGGCAGTCGGTGACGTTCTGGCTCACCTCCACGTTCCCGGCCACCACCGCCGCGGGATAGACCGGCGCCAGCATGGAGCCTTCCGGCACGACGATGCGGATCGGCCTGAGGCAGCCCGCATTGAGCGGGATCTTGCCGTCGACCATGACGCGGAACACGTAGAGCACTGCGGCCTGCGTCACCGGTCCGGGGGCGTTGAAATTGTCCGGCCGCTGCGGCGAGGTGCCGGTGAAGTCCACCACCGCCTCGCGCTTGTCCTTATCGACGGTCACCTTCACCTTGATGACCGAGCCCTGGTCCAGTTCCACCTCGAAGGCGCAGTCGTCCAGCGTGTCGAGCACCCGCCGCACGCTCTCGGCGGCGTTGTCCTGGACGTGGCCCATATAGGCCGAGACCACGTCGAGCCCGAAATGGGCGATCATCTTGCGCAGCTCGGAGGCGCCGCGCTCGGAGGCGGCGATCTGCGCCTTCAGGTCGTTGACGTTCTGCACCACGTTGCGCACCGGGTAGCGCGCCGAGGTGAGCAGCTCCACCAGCTCCTTTTCGCGGAAGCGGCCTTCCTCCACGAGCTTGAAGTTGTCGATGTAGACCCCTTCCTCCTCGATGTTGGTGGCGCGGGGCGACATGGAGCCCGGCGCGACGCCGCCCACGTCCGCATGGTGGCCGCGGGCCGCCACGTAGAACAGCGTCTTGGCGCCCGTGTCGTCGAACACCGGCGTCACCACGGTGATGTCCGGCAGGTGGGTGCCGCCGTTATAGGGGGCGTTGATGGCATAGACGTCGCCCGGCTTCATGCGGCCGCCATTGGCGCGGATCACGCTCTCCACCGACTTGTCCATGGAGCCGAGATGCACCGGGATGTGGGGGGCGTTCGCCACCAGCCGCCCCTCGGCGTCGAACACCGCGCAGGAGAAGTCGAGCCGCTCCTTGATGTTCACCGAATAGGCGGTGTTCTGGAGCGTCACGCCCATCTGCTCCGCCACCGACATGAAGAGGTTGTTGAAGACCTCCAGCAGCACCGGGTCGGCCTCGGTCCCCAGCGCCGCCGCGTGGCGGGCGGCGACGCGGCGGGTGAGGACGAGGTGGTTGCGCGCCGTGATCTCGCCGGCCCAGCCGGGCTCGATGACGATGGTCTGGTGCGGCTCGATCAGCAGTGCCGGGCCGGCGATGGTCTGGCCGCGCTTCACCTGATCGCGCACGAACACGCCGGCCTCGTGCCATTCGCCCTGGGAGAAGAAGCGGGTCTTCGCGGCGGGCGCGGCGTCGCCGGCCGTGACGGGCTCCTCGGCCTCGTCGATCTTCGAGCCGCCGCCGATGGCCTCGGCCGAGATCGCCTCGATCACCAGCGCCTTGGTGGCGTCGATGAAGCCGAAGCGGGCGCGGTGGGCGGCCTCGAACGCGGCCTTCATGTCCGCCACCGGTCCGAACGGCACCAGCAGCGAGGTATCGGTGCCGGCATAGCGCACATGGGCGCGGCGCATCACCGCGATGTCGGCGGCCGGGATGCCCTGGCCTTCCAGCTCGGCGCGCACCACCCCGGCCTCGACGTCGAGCGCCGCGCGGGCGATCTCGGCGCCGGCGTCGTCGAGCGGCGCCTCCACGGTGCGCTGGCGGGTCGAGCGGATGTCGGCGAGCCCCATGCCATAGGCCGAGAGCAGGCCGGAGAAGGGGTGGATCAGCACCGTGCGCATGCCCAGCACGTCCGCCACCAGGCAGGCATGCTGCCCGCCGGCGCCGCCGAAGCACTGGAGCGCGTATTCGGTCACGTCGTAGCCGCGCTGCACCGAGATCTTCTTGATGGCGTTGGCCATGTTCTCGACCGCGATGCGGATGAAGCCGTCCGCCACCGCCTCCGGCGCGCGGCCGTCGCCGATGCGCGCGGCGAGCGCCTCGAAGGCGGCGCGCACGGTGTCGGTGTCGAGCGGCTGGTCGCGGCCGGGACCGAAGATCTTCGGGAAGAAGGCGGGGTCGAGCTTGCCCACCATCACGTTGGCGTCGGTGACGGCGAGCGGCCCGCCGCGCCGGTAGCAGGCCGGGCCGGGATTGGCGCCGGCCGAATCCGGGCCGACCGTGAGGCGCGCGCCGTCAAAATGCAGGATCGAGCCGCCGCCCGCCGCCACGGTGTGGATCGCCATCATCGGCGCGCGCATGCGCACGCCGGCGACCTCGGTCTCGAACGCGCGCTCATATTCGCCGTCGAAGTGCGACACGTCGGTGGAGGTGCCGCCCATGTCGAAGCCGATCACCTTGCCGAAGCCGGCGATCTTCGCCGTCTCGACGCAGCCCACCACGCCCCCGGCCGGGCCGGAGAGGATGGCGTCGCGGCCCTGGAACAGGCCCGCGTCGGTGAGGCCGCCGGAGGACATCATGAACATGAGGCGGCAGGCGTCGGCGGCTGAATCCCCCTCTCCCGCTTGCGGGGGAGGGACGGGGAGGGGCCCCGTCTCCACCTTGCCCGATGCCTGGAGGACAGCCGCGCCGCTTTCCCCCTCCCAACCCTCCCCCGCAAGCGGGAGAGGGCTTTGCGCGCTACGCCCGGCGGTCAGCTCGCCGGCCACCTGGTCCACGTAGCGGCGCAGGATGGGGGAGAGATAGGCGTCCACCACCGTGGTGTCGCCGCGCCCCACCAGCTTCATGAGCGGGGAGACCTCATGGCTCACCGACACCTGCGGAAAGCCGACCGCGCGGGCGATCTCGGCCACCGCCTGCTCGTGGGCCGGGTAGCGGTAGGCGTGCATGAAGACGATGGCGCAGGCCTCCGCGCCCCGGGCGCGGGCGGCTTCCAGGTCGGCGCGCACCTGGTCGAGGTCGGGCGCGCGCTCGATGGTGCCGTCGGCGCGCACGCGCTCGGCCACCTCCACCACGTCGCCATAGAGCTGCTCCGGCTTGACGATGCGCTTGGCGAAGATGTCGGGCCGGTCCTGGTAGCCGATCCGCAGCGCATCGCGGAAGCCGCGGGTGGTGACGAGCACCGTGGGCGCGCCCTTGCGCTCCAGCAGCGCGTTGGTGGCGACCGTGGTGCCCATCTTCACGGTGGCGATCTCGTCCGCCGGAATGGGCGCGCCGGGCTGAAGGCCCATCAGCTCGCGGATGCCGTGGATGGCGGCGTCGCGATAGGCCTCCGGGTTCTCCGACAGCACCTTGTGCGCCACGAGGCCGCCGTCCGGCCGCCGCGCGACGATGTCGGTGAAGGTGCCGCCGCGATCGATCCAGAAGTCCCACCGAGAACCGTTCATCGTCCGCTCTGTCCCGTCATGTTCCGGCCTGGCCGGATATTATATACATAATATAATTGTGAATAATGCAATTACACAATCATATCTCGATGCCACTCACGCCGCCACCACCTGGTGGTAGGCGAGGCCGCGGTCGATCAGGCCCATGTCGCGGCTGAAGGCGATCAGGCTCGCCACCGTCTCGGGCCGGATCGCCGTGTCGTAGTAGGGCAGGTCGCGCCGGATCAGGCCGGCGATCAGCGCCGCCTCGGCGGGCGGGAACAGGCGCTGGCCGATGGCGGTGGCGCGCCCGGGGTCCTCGATCAGCGCGAGCTGCGCCCGCCGGATCGCCCGCGTGACCTTTGCCGGCAGCTCGTGGTCGGCGGCGATCAGCCGGTCGGGCAGCGCCACCGAGGCGAAGGTGTAGCCGAAGCATCCCTTCGGCCCGTCGCCGCGGCGGATGTCGAGCACCACGTCGCCGAGGCCCTCGCGCACCGCCACCTCGGCGGCCATGCCGTTGGCCCAGAAGCCGTCCACCACGCCGTCCGCCAGCGCCTGCACCGCCGAGAGGCCGAAGTTCGGGCCCTTCACGGGGGATTTCGGCACCGGGCCGATGCGGATGCCGTCGCGCGCGGCGTCGAGGCCGGCGGCCGTCAGCAGGCGCTTCAGGCCCAGCTCCACCCACGGCGCGGCGCCGATGGAGCGGCCCTTCACCGCCTCGATCTCGCCGCGCCCCGCGCCGATCTCGCGCTTCAGCACCAGGAACCAGTACATCCCCTGCGCCTGGGCGCAGACCAGCTTCACGCCCTCGAAATTGGGATAGGCCGCGAGCGCCGGATGGGCCGAGGCGGCGACGATGTCGATCGCCCCGTCGCGCATCGCCTCGTAGGACTTGTTGGGCGGGAAGATCAGCTCCAGCGACACGTCGAGCCCCTCGTCGGCGAAGCAGCCGAGCTCGATGGCGGCAATCGCCGGGAAATAGGAGTTCGAGACCTTGTCCGGGATCGCGAGCTTCATTTTCTGCATGGGGCGTCCTCCGGGCTTCTTGTCATTGGGCGGCCTCGCGGGCCGCGGCATTGAGCACCGAGAGCGCGGCATCCACCATGCCCTGGTAGCCGGTGCAGCGGCACAGGTTGCCGGCGAGCGCGCGGCGCACGCTGGCCTCGTCCGCCGGGCGGCCGTCGAGCTCGCGCTGCAATTCGATCAGCGTCATCACCACGCCCGGCGTGCAGTAGCCGCATTGCAGGCCGTGACACGCGGACAGCGCCTCCTGGATCGGATGCAGCGTGCCGTCGGGCAGGGCGATGCCTTCGATGGTGGTCACGGCCTTGCCGCGCGCCTGCACGGCGAGCGTAAGGCAGGAGCGCACGCTCTCCCCGTCGAGCAGCACCGTGCAGGCGCCGCACACGCCGTGCTCGCACCCCATGTGGGTGCCGGTGAGATCGAGGGCGTGGCGCAGGAAGTCGCACAGATGCACGCGCGGCTCGACCTCGGCCTCGCGCGGCGTGCCGTTGACGGTGAGGGCGATGCGCACGGTCTCGCTCATGACGCCGGCCTCCGGGCGCGGGCGGCGGCACGGGCCAGCGCCCGCTCGGTGAGCACGCTGGCCAGGTGGCGCTTGTAGGCGGGCGGGGCGAAGGGCGCCTCGTCCGCCTCCAGCGCGCCCGCCGCCGCGCCGGCGGCACGGAAGGCTTCCGCATCGGCCCGGGCGCCGACGAGATCGGCCTCGATGCCCGCCAGGCGCACCGGCGCCTCGGCGAGGCCGCCGATGGCGACGGCGAGCCGCGCGAACGCGCCGTCCGCATCCAGCAGCGCGAGCGCGGCGACGCAGACGACGCAGAAGCTCTCGCCGCGCCGCGTCACTTCCTCGAAGGCATGGCCGTGGCCCTGGGGCCAGAGCCGGAGCTCGGCCCGTGTCAGCATCTCGTCGGGCGCGATCTGGGTCATGAGATAGCCTTCGGCCAGCTCCGCGATCGGGAACCGCCGCGCCCCGGCGGCGCTTTCGACGGTCAGCACCGCATCGAGCGCGCGCGCCGCCACGGGAATCTCGGCGGTGGGATCCATGTGGGCGATGCTGCCGCCGACCGTGCCGCGGTTGCGGGTCTGCTGGAAGCCCACGTGCTCCATGGCCTCGGCGAGCAGCGGGCAGGCCGCCCGCACCAGCGCCGAGCGCTCGGCCGCGCGCTGGCGCGTCATGGTGCCGATCACCAGAGCGTCGCCCTCGCGGCTTATGCCGGACAGCTCCGCCACGCCGTTGAGGTCGATGAGATTGGTGGGGCCGGCGAGGCGCAGGTTCATCATCGGCAGCAGCGACTGGCCGCCGGCCAGCACCCGCGCATCGTCCAGCGCCGCGAGCATGTCGAGCGTCTCGGCCTTGGTGGAGGGGGCATGATAGGCAAAGGGCGCGGGCTTCATCCTCGCGCCTCCGGATAAATCAGCGCGAACAGGCGCGACGGCGTCGCGGGCAAGTCGCGGATGGTGACGCCGAACGGCTTCAGCGCATCCTCCACCGCCGAGGCGATCACGGCGAGAGCGGCAATGGTGCCGCTCTCGCCTGCGCCCTTCACCCCCAGGGGGTTGAGAGGTGAGGGCGATTCCATGTGGTGCACCTCGATGCGCGGCGCCGTGTCGGCGGTGGCGAGCAGGTAGTCGGCATAGGTGCAGGTGAGCGGCTGGCCGTCCTCGCCATAGGCCATGAGCTCGTAGAGCGCGGTGCCGAGCCCGTGCACCACCCCGCCGATGATCTGCCCGTCCACCATCATGGGATTGATGAGGCGGCCGCAATCGTGGACCACCACGTAGCGCGCCACCGTGGCGATGCAGGTGGCCGGGTCCACCTCCACCTCGCAGACATGGGTGCCGTTGCAATAGGCCATGCCCTTCGGCTGGTAGTCCACCGCCGCCGAGAGGCCCGGCGGCGTTCCCGGCGGCAGGGCGAAGCCGGGCAGGCCGGCGAGCGCGGAGGCGACCTCGCCCAGGGTGCGGCCCCGTCCCGGAACGCCCTTCACGTGGACGCGACCGGCGGAAAGCTCCAGGTCCTGCGGGTCCGCCTCCAGCCATTGCGAGGCGACCTTCAGGACCTTCGCGCGCACCTCGCCCGCCGCCTGGTGCGCGGCATTGCCGGCGGTGACCGCCTGGCGGCTCGCGAAGGCGCCGAGGCCGAGCGGGCTCGCGGCGGTGTCGCCGGCGATCACGCTCACCTCGTCCGGGCGGATGCCGAGGCCGTCGGCCACCAACTGGGCGAGCATGGTGACGGTGCCCTGGCCCTGCGCCGCCGCGCCGGTCGTCACCACCACCTTGCCGGACGGGCCGATGCGCACCGACGCGCTCTCGAACGGCCCGCGCCCGGAGCCCTCCACATAGTTCGACAGGCCGATGCCGATGAAGCGCCCCTCGGCGCGGGCGGCGGCGCGGCGCGCCTCGAAGTCCTCCCAGCCGGCATGGGCGAGCGCGCGCGCCATGCATTGCGGATAGTCGCCGCTGTCATAGACCATGGAGCCGCCGTCGCGGGTCTTCAGCCCGCTGTCGTAGGGCATCTGCGCGGGCTGGATCAGGTTGCGGCGGCGGATCTCGGCGCGGTCGAGGCCGAGCTTTTCCGCGAGGCGGTCGAGCAGGCGCTCCATCACGAACGTGCCCTGCGGCCTTCCGGCCCCGCGCGTGGGGGTGGACGGGACCAGGTTGGTGAGGCTCAAAAGGATGTCGAGCCGGTAGTTCGGCAGCACGTAGGGGCCGATGAGGTTGGTGGCGGAATTGTAGGGCAGGGCGACGCCATAGGGCGTGTAGGCGCCGTGGTCGTGCACCAGCATGCCGCGGATGCCGAGCAGCCGCCCGTCGCCGTCGCAGGCGGCCTCCACGCGCCAATACTGGTCGCGCTCCTGCACCGTGGACATGAAGTTCTCGAACCGGTCCTCGATCCACTTCACCGGCGCGCCGGTGAGCATGGCCGCCGCCGCGACCGCCAGCTCCTCCGGGTGGAACACGAATTTCGGCCCGAAGCCGCCGCCCACGTCCGGGGCCACGACCCGCACCTGGTGCTCGGCGAGGCCGAGCGTGCGCACCAGGACGCGCTTGGCCTGGTGCGGCATCTGGGTGGAATCCCAGACCGTCAGCAGGTCCTCGCCGGCATCGTACCGGGCGACGAGGCCGCGCGGCTCGATGGAATGGCCGCCGCCCTTGTGGATGTGGAAGTCCTCGGCGATCGCGTGCGCGGCGCCGGCGAAGGCGCCGTCCACGTCGCCATAGGCGGCGCTCATGCGCGCCACCAGATTGTCGGGGCAGTCGAGCCGCGCCTGCGGCGCGCCGTCCTTGAGCCCGTCGCGCGGGTCGACGATGGCGGGCAGGGGATCGAAATCGGCCATGATCAGGCCGAGCGCGTCCTCCGCCACGTGGCGGCTCTCGGCGACGACGAGGGCGACCGGCTCGCCCACGTGGCAGACCTCGTCGCGTGCCAGCACGAAGGGGTCCACGTCGAAGCGGATGGCGCCGGAGGGCATGGCGAGCGGGATGCGGTCGCAGGTGAGGAGCGGCCGCAGGTCGGCGTAGGTCAGCACCCGCACCACGCCCGGCAGCGCCTCGGCCGCCGCCGCGTCGATGGCGCCGAGGCGGGCATGGGCATGGGGGCTGCGCAGGAAGGCCGCGTGCAGCATCCCCGGAAGGTGGATGTCGTCGACGAAGCGGCCCTTGCCGCGCAGGAGCGCGTCGTCCTCCAGGCGCCGCACCGGGCGCCCGAACCACGTCTCCTGCTGCTGCGCGGCGTTCATGGGGCTCAGGCTCCCGCCATGACCTTGCCGACGCCGGACTTCAGCGCGTGCTCCAGGCGCTCGTCGGGCGGGGTGATCTCGGTGACGAGGTCCCTCAGGTGCGCCTTGTTGCCGAGCGGCTCCAGCACCATCTCGCGCGGCTCGAGTCGCGCGGTGCAGGCATAATCGACCTTGCCGTCGATGATGATCATGCACTCCTTGCAGGTGTTGGCGTTGATGCAGGCGTGCCGCACCGACAGCGTCTCGTCGAGGTTGGCGCGCACGAAGCGCAGCCCGTCCAGCACCGACTGGCCGGGGGTGTAGGGAACCTCGTAGGACGAGGTCTGCGCCTCCTCGCCGGCATTGCCGCGGCGGACGATCAAAGTGGCGGTCTCACGCATCAGGCGACCTCGCGGATGGTTCGGCCCTCGACGGGCGTGCGGCCGAGGACGATGTCGTCGCCTGCGAGCGTCACCGTGTGGTGCAGCACGAAGGCTCCGTCCATGGCGGGGAAATCGTCGCGCTGGTGGGCGCCGCGGCTCTCCTTGCGGGCGATGGCGCAGCGCGTCACCACCTCGGCTACCTGCAGCATGGTGCGAAGATCGAACCAGTCGAGCCGCGCCATGTTGTAGGGTCCGGGCGCGCCGGGCGGCACCGGTCCGAGGCGCGCCTTGAGGCCGGCGATGGCGGCCAGCGCCCGATTGAGGCTCTCCTCGGTGCGGAACGGGCCCACATCGGCGGCCATGACGGCCTGAAGCTGGGCTATGAGGCCGGCGAAGTTCTCGCCCCCGTCCGGCCCCGCGGCGGCGGCGAGCTCCAGCGCGCCCGCCGGCACCGGCGCGTCGGCGTTGCCGGCGGCCTTCGCGAATAGCGCGGCGGAATGGCCGGCGGTGCGGCCGAACACGAAGGCTTCCGTGATGGCGTTGCCGGACAGGCGGTTGGCGCCGTTCGAGCCGCCGTTCGCCTCGCCGCAGGAGAACAGGCCGGGCACGCCGGTGCGCATGGCGGTGTCCACCTTCACGCCGCCCATGTGGTAGTGGGCGATGGGCGCCACCTCGACCGGCATCTGCGTGAGGTCGATGCCGTTGGCGGCGAGCTTGTCGATCACCGGCCCGAACGAGGCGCGCAGCTCCGCCTCGGGGATGTGCTGGAACGAGAGGTAGGCGCCGCCCGCCGGCGAGCCGCGCCCGGCCTTCACCTCCGAGAGGATGGCGAAGGTGGCGCGGTCGCGCGTGACGTTGTAGGTGCCGGCCTCCTCGTTGCCGTAGTCGTTGACGAACTCCCGCATCTCGGCGTTCAGCAGCCGGCCGCCGAGCTTGTAGCGGAACGGGTCCCACATGATCGGGTCCATGCCCACGAGGCGCGGGGCGAGGTGGCCGATGGGGAAGAACTGCACGAACTCCATGTCGGTGAGCGTCGCGCCGGCGCGCAGCGCCAGCGCGTAGCCGTCGCCGCCCATGTTGGCGGAGGCGCTGTTGCGCTGGTAGAGCCGGGTCAGGCCGCCGGTGGCGATCACCACCGCCTTGGCCGCCACCGCGACCGGACGCCCGTCCGCCAGCGAGAAGCCCACGGCGCCGGTGGCGACGCCGTCGGTGAGGAGGATGTCGGTGATGTAGAGGTCGCCGACGCGAGTCACCTCCTTCTGCCGCACCACGCGGGTGCGCAGGGTCTTGGCCACCGCCGGACCGGTGGAGAGGAAGTCCACATAGACGCAGCGCGGCCGGTCATGGCCCGGGGCGTGGGCCTGGCGGATGGAGCCGTCGTCGTTGCGCGCCCAGCCCACCTTCCACTCGTCGAGCTGGAGGATGTCGCGCGGGCCTTCCTCGCACACGAGCTGCGAGAGCGGCACGTCGCACAGGTCGCGCCCGGCGGCGAGCGTGTCGGCGAGATGAAACTCGGCACTGTCCGGCGTCTGTGAGCCGAGCGCCACCGCCACCGTCATCTGCGCCATGATGGTGGCGCCGGAGCGGCTGATGAGGCTGCGGTCGGCGAGGATGACGCTGGCGCCGTCCTTGGCCGCCTCCAGCGCCGCCATCATGCCGGCGGCGCCGGAGCCGATCACCAGCACGTCGGTTTTCAGTTCAACCACGTCCTTTGCCACTGTCGCGCCTTTCTCAATGGGTCGGCCGGGCGTTGCCGTCAGACCGTGGCCGCCGAGCGGGCCGCCTGGTTGTAGTATCCGGACACCGCGCGCAGCACCTCGCCCACCTCGGAGAGGATCTCCTCGGAAGGGCCGGACGAGCGCAGCGGCTTCACCAGCAATTGCTCGCGGATGGCGGCGTAGCGGGCGCAGGCGTCGAGGCCGGCCTGGGTCGCCTCCACCACCTTCTCCTTGCCCGCGCGCCGCGTCGTCACGAGGCCCGCCCCCTCCAGCTTCTTCAGCGCGTAGGTGGCGACGTGGGTCTCCTCGATGTCGAGGATGAGCGCCACGTCCGCGACCGACTTCGGCCGGTCGCGGTGGCGCACGATATGAAGGATCAGCACCTCCAGCGGCGACAGGTTCGGCACCCCCGCCGCCGCCATGCAGCGCACGATCCAGCGCTCGAAGGCGTGCACCGCCAGGATCAGGCCGAACTCGGTCTCCGACAGCGCCGGGGAGCCGCCGGCGGCAAGGTGCGCCGACGAGACGATGGGCTCGTAGATGGCCGCGCCGGCCGGCCTGCGCCTCGATCCTCTCATGAGCCAGTCTCCTGCCGCATCGGGGGCGCGGTCCGGCTCCGCTTCCTGATCGATCAATGTCGCCGCCTTCTGCCTAATTACGGAGCCGTACCGTAATTACCGTTTAGTTTGAATAACTTAAATGTGCGCGCCGCGGGATGGCAAGGGCTTGGTGCCGATTTTCCATCCAATTTGCAGACTTTTTATCTGCAAATTCTCAGTGTCAGACACGACTATGCAGGCGCCGTGCCAGACTCAGCGCTCCACGAACGCCTTCTCGATCACATAGTGGCCGGGATTGGCGTTGCTGCCTTCCGCGAGGCCCTGGGCCTTCAGCCACTCGGTCATGTCGGCGAGCATGGCGGGGCTGCCGCACAGCATGAAGCGGTCGCCCGCTGCATCGATCTTGGGCAGGCCGAGGGCATCCGGCAGGCGGCCGGCGGCGAAGGCATCGGTGATGCGGCCTTGGTTGGCGAACGGCTCGCGCGTCACCATCGGATGATAGATGAGCTGGTCGCGCACCATCTCGCCCAGGAGCTCGTCGCCGGGCAGCTGCTCCAGGATCAGCTCCTGGTAGGCGAGCTCGGATTTGAAGCGGCAGCCGTGGATCAGCACCACCTTCTCGAACCGCTCATAGGTGGAGGGGTCGCGGATCACGCTCAGGAACGGGGCGAGGCCGGTGCCCGTGCCGAGCAGATAGAGCCGCGCGCCCGGCAGCAGGGCGTCGTGCACTAAGGTCCCTGTGGGCTTGCGGCCCACCAGGATCGCGTCGCCTTCCTTCAGGTGCTGGAGCCGGGAGGTGAGGGGGCCGTCCTGCACCTTGATGGAGAAGAACTCCAGCTGGTCGTCATAGGTGGAGCTGGCGATGGAATAGGCGCGCAGCAAGGGGCGCCCCTCCAGCGACAGCCCGATCATGGTGAACTGGCCGCTGGCGAAGCGGAACGCCGGATCGCGCGTGGTGACGAAGCTGAACAGGGTGTCGGTCCAGTGGCGGACGGACAGCACCGTCTCGGTGTTGAAGTTGCTCATGGGTCCCGGTCTGGAAGGTTTTGTTGTTTGGCGATTGCAGGGGAAAAGGGACCGGCGGAGGTCGCTGCGCCGGTCCGAAGGCGCTCAGAGCGCGGCCAACTCGTACTCGCGGTCGATCGAACTGGCGTGCAGGCGATGGTCGAAGCCGTAGATGTGCAGCGAGATCGCCTCCTCGTCGCCGAGGTTCGTCATCTGATGCAGGTTCGGCCCCGTGGGCAGCATGCAGGCCACATAGCCGGGTCCGCGCGCGGTGGTGGACTTCAGCACCGCCCGCTTGGCGTCGATGGCCTCGAAGCGGCTCTCGCCCACCGTGCCCTTCAGCACCGCGAAGCAGCACGAGCAGTGGTGGTCGTGGATCGAGGTGCGCGCGCCGACGCTCCACACCATGGCCCAGACGCTGATGTCGTCGTCGCCATAAACCAGGTTGCGGGCGTAGCCGCCGGGGGTGCGCTTGAGCGCGAGGCCGTCGAGCAGGCCCGGCCGCGCGGCGAGGGCTTCCAGGGTGAGGCGGGCCGCCTCCAGATAGTCCTCGGCCGTGGCGCGGCTGGCGAGCCCGAGGCGGGAAAGCAATGCGGTATCGTTCGTGTCGTTCAGAGCGTTCATGTCTCACCCATTCGCGCGGCAATGAGCAAAGGCTAGTGTGTGCAGTGCGAAATGGGGTTGCGAATTTCGCGGCAATCGGCGCTTGATGCGAAATCTTTTTCTACTTATTCCAATTCATGGGGAATGAACTTTCTATCGTCCCGTTGAAGTGGAGGATGCCTTGGCGCGCATGCCGCACGTGAGTCTCGACGCCATCGACCTCAGGCTGCTCAAGCTGCTTCAGCACGACGCGGAGCTGCCGCTGGCCGAGCTCGCCGACCAGGTCGGCCTGTCGCCGACGCCGTGCTGGCGGCGCATCCAGAAGCTGGAGAAGGCGGGCATCATCCGTCGGCGCGTGGCGCTGCTCGACCGCAAGCTTCTGAATGCCGGCGTCACGGTGTTCATCGCCGTGCGCACCGCCAAGCATTCCGCCGAGTGGCTGGCGGCGTTCGCCGAGGCGGTGCGCGACATTCCCGAGATCGTCGACTTCTATCGCATGAGCGGCGAGATCGACTATCTGCTGAAGGCGCTGGTGCCGGACATCGCCGCCTATGACGCGCTCTACAAGAAGCTGATCTCCCAGATCGAGCTCTCGGACGTCACCTCCATGTTCGCCATGGAGGAGCTGAAATCCACCACCGAGATCCCGCTCGACTTCGCCGGCGCCTGACCGGGCGGTGCGGGCCGCTGCCGAAGCGGGCGCGGGGGCGCGGCGAAAAAGGCGCCGCCGGCGCGATGGCGCGACCGGCGGCGCTGGAGGTGGAGGGTCACGCCATCCGCCGCCAGGGTGGCGGCGGCGCGGGTGCCACGCATCCCCCAAACGAAGGACGCCAGCCGATCGTCTCGCGTCGGGCATGGCGTCGGCAGCCGGAAAACGGCCCTCGGACGGGAAGACAGCCGAAGGTTGACGGCAGCCGCCTGCCGGACATGCTTACCAAGTCGTCAACGTATTGATTCGCTTGGAGCTTGCCCCGGTGAAGCCGCCCATCCACCGCGCCCGTTCGCGCCCGCTGATGCTCGCCTCCGGCGAGATGCGGGCACCGGCGGTGGCGCGGCCGCTGGTGGTGGTCCCGGCAGGCCACCGGCAGCCGGTGGCCTGGACCGCGCACGAGCAATCGTCGGCGGGAAAGTTCGCCGCGGCTTGGGGGACGATCGGCGGGTTGACGGTGGTCGCCCTGCTCACCCACTGCACGCATCCGGTCATGGCGGTCTGGCTGTGGCTGCTCGGGCCCTGACGGCCGGCCTTCACTTTTCCAGTGCCAGCGCCAGATCATCCAGCGCCGCGTCCGGCGCGGCGCGCGGCCAGTCGGCCATCTGGTGGCGGAAGAAGGTGTCCTGCCGCTTGGCATAGCGGCGCGTGTCGGCCTGGCCTTCGGCGGCGGCCTCATCAAGGCCGATCTTGCCCACAAGGTGCCGCATCAGCGCCGGCACGCCGTGGGCCTTGAGCACCGGGCGCGCCGGATCGAGCCGGCGCGCGGCAAGGGCTTCCACCTCGGCGAGCGCACCCTGGTCCAGCATCGCGCGGAAGCGCGCGTCGATGCGCCGGCGCAGCGCCTCGCGTTCGGCCACCAGCACCAGCCGCACGCAGTCTTCCGGCGCCAGGAACGGCGGCTGGAGGTCCGCCTGCCAGCGGGAGAGGGGGCGGCCGGTGGCCTCCAGCACCTCCAGCGCCCGCAGCACCCGCTGGCGGTCGTTCACGTTGAGTCGCGCGCCGGTCTCGGGGTCGAGCGCGAGCAGGCGGCCGTGGACGGCGGCATTCGCCGCGTCCTGCGCCCAGGCGCGCACGCGCTCGCGCACCGCCGCCGGGATCGGCGGCACCGCCGCCAGTCCCCGCGTGAGGGCGCGGAAATAGAGCCCGGTCCCGCCCACCAGGATCGGCGTGCGCCCGTCCGCGCGGGCTGCCGTGATGGCGGCCTTGGCATCCTCGGTCCAGCGGCCCACCGAATAGTCGGTGTCGGCGTCCACATGGCCGTAGAGCAGGTGCGGCGCGCGCGCCAGGTCGGCGACCGATGGACGCGCCGTGATGATCGAGAGATCGCGGTAGACCTGCATGGAATCGGCGTTCAGGACCACGCCGCGGCCGGCTTCGCCCAGGCGCTCGGCGAGCGCCAGCGCCAGCGCCGACTTGCCGCTGGCCGTCGGACCTGCGATGAGCACCACCTTCGGCGCCTTCTGCCGCCTCACCTTTTGACGCTCCGGTTGTTCCATGGCCCTGGTCGCGACGCTCATCTCCAATCCTGCCGCCCCCGCTTTCACCCACGAGGCGGAGCAGATCGCCCGCTCCGTTCTGCCCGAGGCGGAGGATGCCGTCACCCTCTGGCCGGAGGTGGCGGCCGACATTCCCTTCCTGCCGCCGCTCGGCGCCGATCCCGCCCCGTTCGAGGAGAAGCTGCGGGAGGCGCTCGCCGGTCACGCCCTCGACGTGGTGGTGCAGGGACGCACCGGCCGGCGCAAGCGGCTGTTCCTCGCCGACATGGATTCCACCATGATCGGCCAGGAGTGCATCGACGAGCTCGCCGATTTCGTCGGCCTCAAGGCGCATGTGGCGGCCATCACCGAGCGCGCCATGCGCGGCGAGATCGCCTTCGAGCCGGCGCTGCGCGAGCGCGTGGCGCTGCTGCGCGGCCTGGAGGCGAAGGTGGTGGACGAGGTGCTGGCCCACCGCATCCGCCTCACCCCCGGCGGCCCGGAGCTGGTGGCCACCATGAAGGCCAACGGGGCCTATGCGGCGCTGGTCTCCGGCGGCTTCACGCTGTTCACCGGCGAGATCGCGGCCCGCATCGGCTTCGACGAGCACCGCGCCAACGAGCTGCTGCTGGAGGCGGGGCGCCTCCTCGGCGCGGTGGCCGAGCCGATCCTCGGCCGCGAGGCGAAGCTCGCGACCCTCGTCGAGCTGCGCGACCGGCTGCACCTCGCCCCCTCCGAGACCATGGCCGTGGGCGACGGCGCGAACGACCTCGCCATGCTGGGGGAGGCGGGGCTCGGCGTCGCCTACCACGCCAAGCCGGCGGTGGCGGCGGCGGCGCGGGCACGCGTGAACCACGGCGACCTGACGGCGCTGCTGTTCATGCAGGGCTACCACCGCGACGAGATCGTCGGGGCGTAGGCTTCAGAGCGAGAAGCTGGTGCCGCAGCCGCAGGAGGACGCCGCCTGCGGGTTCTCCACCCGGAACGAGGCGCCGATCAGGTCGTCGACGAAGTCGAGCCGGGAGCCGGCGAGATAATCCAGCGAGACCTTGTCCACCAGCACCGTGGCGCCGTCCTTCTCGATCACCAGGTCGTCGGGCGCCTTCTCGCGCGTCACGTCGAACCGGTACTGGAAGCCCGAGCAGCCGCCGCCTTCCACGCTCACGCGCAAGACGCTCCCCGGCGCCTCGTCCGCAAGAATCTCTGCAATGCGCTGCGCCGCGCTCTCGGTGACGGCGAAGGGCAGGCTCTCGGAGTGCGTCTGGGTGTCCATGGCATCGACTTTACGGGTTGAAGCTGGCATTGCGCCATAGGTAAGAGCGCAGGGCGCCGAATTCAAAGGGGGAGGACCATGGCGGTTTCCGGCGCGCGGCCCATGGCGGCCTATGCGAGCGACGCCACAGGATCGCGCGGGCGCCTGTTTCCGGAAGCGGACATGCCGCCGCGCAGCGCCTTCCGGCGCGACTGCGACCGCATCATCCATTCCACCGCCTTCCGCCGTCTGAAGCACAAGACCCAGGTGTTCGTGTTCAACGAGGGCGACCATTTCCGCACCCGCCTCACCCATACCTTGGAGGTGGTGCAGGTGGCGCGCTCCATCGCCCGGGCGCTAGGGCTCGACGAGGACCTCGCCGAGGCGCTGGCGCTCGCCCACGACCTCGGCCACCCGCCCTTCGCCCATGCGGGCGAACGCGCGCTCGACGCCTGCATGGCGGGGCAGGGGGGCTTCGACCACAACGCCCAGTCGCTGCGCGTCGTCACCCGCATCGAGCGCCGCTACGCCGACTTCGACGGCCTCAACCTCACCTGGGAGACGCTGGAGGGCATCGCCAAGCACAACGGCCCGCTCACCGACCGCGAGGGCCGCGGCATCGGCCGCTATGCCGCCGGCCTGCCGCACGCCATCCGCGCCCATTCCGGCCTGCAGGACCTCGAATTGTGGAGCCATGCCGGCCCGGAGGCGCAGGTGGCGGCGCTGGCCGACGACATCGCCTATGACGTCCACGACCTGGACGACGGCCTGCGCGCGCGCCTTTTCGCCATCGACGACCTGAAGGACCTGCCGCTGGTGGGCGCGGCGCTCGCCGAGGTGCGCGCGCGCTATCCCGATCTCGACGTGCCGCGCACCGTCAACGAGGTGATGCGCCGCCTCATCACCCGCCTGATCGAGGACGTGGTGGCGGAGACCTCCCGCCGGGTCGATGCCTCCGGCGTCGCCTCGGCCGGCGAGGTGCGGGCGCTGGGCCGGCCGCTGGTGGGCTTCTCCGATGCCGTTCGGGACCAGGAGAAGGCCATCAAGGGCTACCTGTTCCCGCACATGTACCGGCACGAGCGCGTGGTGCGCATCATGGCCGACGCGCAGGGGGTCGTCCGCGACCTGTTCGCCCATTTCACGGCCCAGCCGTGGGATATGCCGCCCTCCTGGCAGGAGGACCTCGATTTCTCCGACACCGCCCGCCTGACCCGCCGCGTGGCCGACTACATCGCCGGCATGACCGACCGCTACGCCCTCGACCAGCACGCCCGCTTCTTTGACTTGACGCCGGACTTGCGTTAGGCGCCCGGCGACCAACCCGATCGGACACCACCCCAATGAACGTCTACGCGATCTTCGCCGATCACGTGCGCGAAGCCGTCGCCGCCCTCGTCGCCGAGGGGCAGATCTCCGGCAATCCGGACCTCTCCCGCGTGGTGGTTGAGCCGCCGCGCGACGCCACCCACGGCGACCTCGCCACCAACGCCGCCCTGGTGCTGGCGAAGGAGGCGGGCGCGAAGCCGCGCGATCTCGCCGAGCGCATCGCCGGGCGCCTCAAGGCGCTGCCGTTCGTCGCCCGGGTGGACGTGGCCGGGCCCGGCTTCATCAACATCGCGCTCGAGGCCGGCTTCTGGCCGAAGGTGCTGATCGCGGTGCTGGGAGAGGGGCTCGACTTCGGCCGCTCCACGCTCGGCGGCGGCGAGAAGGTGAACGTCGAGTATGTCTCCGCCAATCCCACCGGCCCCATGCATGTGGGCCACTGCCGGGGCGCGGTGTTCGGCGACGCCATGGCGCGCCTGCTCGCCTTCGCCGGCTTCGCGGTGACGAAGGAATACTACATCAACGACGCCGGTGCGCAGGTGGATGTGCTCGGCCGCTCGGCATACCTGCGCTACCGCGAGGCGGTGACGGGCCAGCCGGCGGACATTCCGGACGGGCTCTATCCCGGCGACTATCTGGTGCCGGTCGGCCGGCTGCTCGCCGAGATGCACGGCGCCGCCTTCATGGAGGCGCCCGAGAGCGAGTGGCTGCCGACCTTCCGCTCCTTCGCCATCGGCCAGATGATGGAGATGATCCGCGCCGACCTCATCGCGCTCGGCATCGAGTTCGACGTGTTCTCCTCCGAGCGGGCGCTGTCGCAGGGTCCGGTGGACAAGGTGGGCGCGACCATCGAGGCGCTCAGGGCCACGGGCGAGGTCTATGAGGGCCGCCTGCCGCCGCCCAAGGGCGCGCCGATCGAGGACTGGGAGGACCGGGAGCAGACCCTGTTCCGCTCCACCGACTTCGGCGACGACGTGGACCGGCCGCTGAAGAAGTCGGACGGCAGCTACACCTATTTTGCCGGCGACATCGCCTACCACAAGGACAAGGTGGAGCGCGGCTTCCTGAAGATGATCGACGTCTGGGGCGCCGATCACGGCGGCTACGTCAAGCGCATGCAGGCGGCGGTGAAGGCCGTGTCCGGCGGCAAGGCCAGTCTTGACGTGGAGCTGATCCAGCTGGTGCGGCTGTTCCGCAATGGCGAGCCGGTGCGCATGTCGAAGCGCGCGGGCTCGTTCGTCACCCTGCGCGAGGTGGTGGACGAGGTGAAGCGCGACGCGGTGCGCTTCATGATGCTGTTCCGCAAGAACGACGCGCCGCTGGATTTCGACCTCGCCAAGGTGATCGAGCAGTCGCGCGAGAATCCGGTCTTCTATGTCCAGTATGCCCATGCCCGCGCCAAGTCGATCCTGCGCAATGCACTGGAGTCGTTCCCGGACCTGCCGCAGGAGGCCGCGGCCTTCGCGGCGGCGCCGCTCGAACGGCTTGACGACGAAGGCGAGACCACGCTTCTGAAGCGCCTCGCGGGCTGGCCGCGTCTGGTCGAGCAGGCCGCCACCGCGCGCGAGCCGCACCGCATCGCTTTCTATTTGCACGAGGTGGCGAGCGATTTCCACGGCCAGTGGAACCGGGGAAAAGACCTGCCATATTTACGCTTCATTATGGAGAATGATCGACAGTTGACCTTGGCTCGCTTGGCCTTGGTCCACGGCGTGGCCACGGTGCTCGCCTCAGGTCTCAGGGTTCTGGGGGTGGAGGCCGTCGACGAGATGAAGTGACCTCTCGTCCCTTGGCCCGGATCGCCGGCTCTGCCGGCAACCGAGCCGCCGGGCGGGGCGGACAACAGCACATCGAGGCGACATGGTCGAGGAAAGCAGGTTCCGCTACCGGCGTGATGACGGCATGGCCGGCGGAGCATCCGTTTCAGACGCGCGCTACGCGCGGACGGCGGCTCCGCGCGCGCCGGACGTGCGCGGCGGCGACCGCGCCGATGCGGTCTCGCGGAGCGCGGCGGCGGGCGGGGGCTTCACGAGCCGACTCGATTCAGGCCGCGGCGGTGCGCCCGTCGCCTATGGGCAGAGATATTCCCGCGCCCCCGAGCCGGCGCGCGATGCGGACCGCCCCGGCGAGAGCAAGGATTCGCTGGCGGAGCTCGCGCGGCTCATCGGCGACCAGGACCCGTTCGCGGAATTCTCCGACCTGGAGCGCAAGGCCACCAACGCGCCCGCCTCCGAGGACGATTATGACGACGACTACGATCGTCGCGACGATTACGATGACGACCGCTACGATGACGACCGCGCGGACGACGACGCCGGCTGGGATGATCGTGCCGTTCCGGCGCGCGCCTCGGCGCCCGCGGCCTCGGCGCCCGCGGCATCTGCGGTCCGCGACGATGGCTATGGGCGCGCGGACGGCTACGATAGCGCTCCTGCGCGCGCTCGCGCCCCGGCGTCAGCCTATGGCCGTCCGGCTGACCGTGCGTCCAGCGACCGCGTGCCGGTGGCGTCCGAATATGACGACGACGGCTATGACGACGAGGACGAAGACGCCTATGCGCCCCCCGCGCCGGTAGCCGCGCGCCCGGCCCAACTGCCGGCGCCGCGCGCGGGCGCCGCCGGCTATTCCGATCCGGCCGACGCGCGGCGCGCTTCGGCCGCGCCGGCGTCTGCGGCCGTGCGTACCGGCTACGGGTCGCTTGCCCGGCAGGCGGCGCCGCCCGGCCCGTCCGCGGCATCGTCCTATGACGATGGCTACGAGGACGACGACGACTATTACGACCGCGGCCAGGGCTACGACGCCGAGGATGACGACGAGGCCTACGCGCCGCCGCGTGCCGCCGCATCCTCCCGCGCCCAAGATGCCCGAGCCCAGGATCTCCGGGCCTATGACAGCCGCCCGGCCGCCCGCGTCGCGGCGCTTCCGGCACCGGCCTCCGTCGGCGGCCGCGCCGATGGCAGGCGCACGGCCGAGGCGCCGGCCTATGGGGTGAGGGGCCAGTCGGCTCCGGCGCCCGCCCGCGCGCCCGCGCGGCCGGCGCCGCAGGCCGCGGCCTACGACGACGATTATGACGACGGCTACGACGACGAGACCGATGACGACGGCTACGGCGCGCGGCAGGGCGATTCTCGGGCCTATAACCGCGGTGTCGCCTCGGGCCAGCGGGCGCGCGGCGGTGAGGCGGCCTACGCCTATTCCGCGGAGCGGCGTGACGACGGCTACGACGATTACGACGATGCCTACGATCCCCAGTTCGGGGAAGCCGGCTACATGCCGCCCCACGGCGAGGACATCTACGAGACCGAGCCGCGCCGCAAGAAGGGCCGCATGGCCCTGCTCATGGTGGCGAGCGTGCTCGGGCTGCTCGTGGCCGGAGCGGCGGCCTTCTTCGCCTATCGCATGGCGGTGGGCGAGGCGACCTTCGGCTCCGGAACGCCGTCGGTGATCCGGGCCGACAACGCGCCGGTCAAGACCGTGACGCCCCCGTCCACCGATTCCCAGGGCAAGCTCATCACCGAGCGGCTTGGCGCCAACGGCAGCCCGAACGAGCGCCTCGTGACCCGCGAGGAGACCCCGGTCGAGGTGACCGCGGCCACCCGCGCCGGCACCAACGGCACGCCCCAGGGCGAGCCGAAGCGCGTGAAGACCTATGCGGTGCGCCCCGACGGCTCGATGGCGACTCCGTCCGCCGGCGCGGCGCCCTCGGATGCCTCGCTGACTGCCTTCGCGCCGACCCAGGCCCCCCTCACCACCGGTATTCCGGGCGCTACGGCGCCGGCCCAGACCGCGGCCGTCACGCCGCCGGTGGCCGGCAGCGGCAGCTATGTGGTGCAGGTGGCCTCCCAGCGCTCCGAGGCGGATGCCCAGGGCTCCTGGAAGGCGCTCCAGGCGAAATATCCGAGCCTGCTCGGCAACTACACCGCGCAGGTGCGCAAGGCCGATCTCGGCGAGCGCGGCGTGTTCTACCGCGCCCAGGTCGGCCCCTTCGCCTCGCGCGACCAGGCCAACGAGCTGTGCCAGGCGCTGCGCGGCCAGGGCGGCGACTGCATCGTCAACAAGAACTGACGGCAGCCTCGCAGGCTGTGATCTGATCCAAGACGAAGGGGCGCCCAAGCGGGCGCCCCTTCGTGCGTCTGCGGCACTCCCCGCGAGGGCTCAGGCCGACTTCAGGCGGGTTCCGGTGCGCCCGGCGAGGTCCTGGACGAACTGGAACGCGGTGCGGCCCGAGCGCGCGCCGCGCGTGGTGGCCCATTCCAGCGCCTCGCGGCGCCATTGCTCCTCCTCCACCGGCAGGCCGTGGTGGGCCACGTAGGCGGCGACCATGGCGAGATATTCGTCCTGGCTGCACTTGTGGAAGCCGAGCCACAGGCCGAAGCGGTCCGAGAGCGAGACCTTCTCCTCCACCGCCTCGCCGGGATTGATCGCGGTCGAGCGCTCGTTCTCCATCATGTCGCGCGGCAGCAGGTGCCGGCGGTTGGAGGTGGCGTAGAAGATGACATTGTCGGGCCGCCCCTCGATCCCGCCCTCCAGCACCGCCTTGAGCGACTTGTAGGAGGTGTCGTCGGCATCGAACGAGAGGTCGTCGCAGAAGACGATGAAGCGGTGCTTCGAGGCGCGCGCGAGGCTCATCAGCGCCGGCAGGGTCTCGATGTCCTCGCGGTGGATCTCCACCAGCTTCAGGCGGGCGCCGGAGGGATCGTTCACCAGCCGGTTGGTGGCGGCGTGGGCGGCCTTCACCAGCGAGCTCTTGCCCATGCCACGCGCGCCCCAGAGCAGCGCGTTGTTGGCCGGCAGCCCGCGCGCGAAGCGCAGCGTGTTCTCCATCAGCTGGTCCCGCACCCGGTCGATGCCCTGCAGCAGGTCCATCTCCACGCGGTTGACGCGGGGCACGGGATCGAACCGGCCGGGGCCGGTCTGCCACACGAAGGCATCGGCGGCCTCGAAATCCGGCGCCGGCACGCGCGGCGGCGCGATGCGCTCCAGCGCATCGGCGATGCGGGCGATCAGGGTCAGGGTATCGTCGGCGGAAGTGTCTTTCGGGCTCGTCATCTGGTCCTCCCCGCGCGGGGATAGGGCGCGGGCGGCGCCGCCGCAAGCGGAACGGCGGGAAGGGCGCGGGCGGAGCCATGCAGGAAGCGCATGGCGGAAAAAACGGAAGGGATGCGGAAAGTCTGCCTTAACTTTTCCCCACCCATCTGAGAGAGCTGGGATCGGACGGGGACGGCCGCGGGGCCGGGCAGGGCGAGATGCGCCTGCTGCGCGGGTCCGCGTGCGAGTGACGACACGCGCCGAACGGTTTGCTTCCGGAGACGCTTATGCCTGCCAATCAGCCGCCCCGCCGCCGCGCCGCTCTGGTGGTGATCGCCCTTGCCCTCGCGGCATCTCCCGCGCTGGCGCAGACCAAGAGCGAGTCGAAGCGCACCGAGAACAAGGACGGCTCCACCTCCCTCGACTTCTCCAACGAGGTCGCGGACCTCGGCACCAAGGTGGGCGTGGCGGTGACGGAGCCGGCCGCGTCATCCATCGCCGATCCCGTCGCCGGCCAGGAGGCGCTCTCCGGCTCGGCCTATGCCAAGGTGGCGGTGAAGACGCTTCCCGACTGGATGTTCTGGCAGAAGGGCGCCGTCGACCTGACCGTCAATCCGGCGGACGAGACCAGCAAGATCTCGACCAGCTTTTCCCGGTCCGTGGGCGTGGGCGGCGGCATCACCGCGACGCTGAAGGACAGCTATTCCTTCGAGCGCGCCGCGGCGAGCGAGACCTGGGAGACCGACAAGTCCGTGAGCGTGAAGCTGGAGGACACCAGGACCACGCTCTCCGTGGGGGCGAAGACCGGCCAGGATCAGGCCGGGTGGCTCCCGTCCCTCAGCGCGCAGCAGGAGATCGCCAGCGGCTTCAACGTGACGACCAAAGTCTCCGACACCGGCTCGGAGATCGACAAGAGCGTCACGGCCGGCTTCAAGCACCGCTGGTGACGCGGCGTCCCGGCGTTTGGCTCATCCCCAGATCAGGGAGATGAAGAAGCGCGCCGCGATGGCCAGGAAGAACAGGCCGATGCCGATCTCCAGCTTGCGGTGCGGCAGCCGGTGCGCGATGCGGGCGCCCATGGGCGCGAACACCATGCTCAGCGGCGCCATGCAGACGAAGCCGATCAGGGAGACGTAGCCGAGCGACAGCGGCGGCAGGTCGGACAGGTGCGGCCATCCCGCCACCGCGTAGCCGATGACGCCCGGTATGGGGATGATCATGCCGATGCCGGCGGAGGTCGCCACCGCCGCGTGGATCGGCACCCCGTAGAGCAGCAGGATATTGGTGGCGACGCCGCCGCCCGAAATGCCCACCAGGGAGGCCGCGAGGCCGAGGAAATAGCCGATGGTCCGCAGCGCTCCCTTGCCCGGCAGCCCGTCGGCGATGCGGATGTCGTCGCGCCCCATGATGGCCTTGATGCCCAG
Source organism: Xanthobacter pseudotagetidis (assembly GCF_043194795.2). Lineage (NCBI taxonomy): Bacteria > Pseudomonadati > Pseudomonadota > Alphaproteobacteria > Hyphomicrobiales > Xanthobacteraceae > Xanthobacter > Xanthobacter pseudotagetidis. The sequence continues at coordinate 2,561,747 of NZ_CM195534.1, forward strand.
CACGCCGATCAGGCCGACGAAGACCGCCTTGAGCACCCAGCCGTTCACCACGGCGGCGATGGCGGTGCCGGTCAGCATCCCCGCGATCGCCGGCAGGCGCCACGTGGCCAGAACCCCGGGCAGGACGGCGCCGCGCGCGGCGTGGGCGCGATAGGACATGTAGGACGTGGGGATGATGACCGCGAGCGAGGTGCCGATGCACAGCTGCATGCGCAGGCTCTCATCCACGCCCACCGCCCGGAACACCTCGTAGAGCACGGGCACCATCACGCCGCCTCCACCCACCCCGAACATGCCCGCGAGCAGACCGGTGAGCACGCCACCGGCCAGAAGGGCCAGGCAGAGGAATGCGATCTCGTTCCAGGGCATGGAGTCTCGGCGGGCAAGGGGGAAGCCTCGCCCCTGTGCCCGCAATGGCCAAGCCTGTCCAGCGCAATTCCCGCAACCCTGCCGTCAATTGGGCGCGTGGCTCGGCCGCGGCCTCAGGCGGCGGCCGCGTCGGCGCGGCGCTTCACCTCGTCCACCGCCGCGCGCAGCACCGCGAGGCCGGCGCCGGGACGGATCGCCTCGGTGGCGAGCCGGCGCCGGTAGAGGCGCGAGCCGCGCCGTCCGCCGAACAGGCCCAACATGTGGCGGGTGATGTCGGCGAGCCGTCCGCCCGCCTCCAGATGGGCGGCGATATAGGGCTCGAACGCCTCCACGGCGGCGAAGGCATCCGCGTGGGGCGGGGCGGCGCCGAACAGCTCGGGATCGACGGCGAGCAGGATCTCGGGGTCCTGGTAGGCGGCGCGGCCGAGCATCATGCCGTCGAGCGGGCCGAGCTCGGCCCGGCCCTGGGCAAGCGAGGCGATGCCGCCGTTGAGGATGATCGGCACCTGCGGCAGCCGCTCCTTCAGACGCCGGGCGCGGCCGTAGTCGAGCGGCGGCACGTCGCGGTTCTCGCGCGGCGAGAGGCCCTTCAGCCAGGCCTTGCGGGCGTGGACGATCAGGGCATCGGCGCCCGCCGCCACCACCCTGTCCGCGAGGGCGTCGAGCGCCTGTTCCGGGTCCTGCTCGTCGACGCCGATGCGGCACTTGACCGTGACCGGGATCGCGACGGATGCCTTCATCGCCGCCACGCAGTCGGCCACGAGGTCGGGCTCGCGCATCAGGCAGGCGCCGAAATTGCCGCCCTGCACCCGGTCCGAGGGGCAGCCCACGTTGAGGTTGATCTCGTCATAGCCGAAATCGGCGCAGATGCGCGCCGCCTCGGCGAGCGCGGCGGGGTCGCTGCCGCCGAGCTGGAGAGCGACGGGATGCTCCTGCGCCGAGAAGCCGAGCAGGCGCCGGCGGTCGCCGTGGATCACCGCGGGCGCCGTGACCATTTCCGTATAGAGCCGCGCCCGGCGCGACAGCGTGCGATGGAAGGCGCGGCAATGACGATCCGTCCAGTCCATCATAGGCGCCACGGCAAATCTATGTGATTGATTTAGCTGCATTTTTTCAGTACATTCAGATCGTTAGGTCCCGTCGTGTGCACTCATTTTTGCGACGTCATACGACGATTTTTCCGGCTTTTCGACACCTCAGTGCACACGGAGCGCACACGCGTGGCTACCTTTAGCAGATTAAAGTCAGGTTCGTGGCGTGCTCAGGTCCGACGTAAAGGAAAGTACGTCAATGAGACATTCGTCCGCCGTAAGGACGCCGAGGAATGGGCACTGGACATCGAGCGAAGAATTGATCGTCAGGAGCCTGCAACTTCGCGAGCCCGAGAGGCCAAACTTTTTGGCGATCTCATCGCTCTTCACCGCCAAGACCTTGAAGAGGTCAGCAAGAAAATCGGGCGGTCGAAGGACGCGAGTCTAAAATTCCTTGACGAGAGGCTCGGACATCTCCGTTTGGGAGAACTCGATCGCGAGCGTCTCATCAAGTTCGGAAAAGAGCGCGCGCAAGAGGGCGCGGGTTCCGTGACGGTTGGCATCGATTTGGGATACATCAAGACGATTCTCTCACATGCCGCAGCGGTACATGGCGTGACCGTTTCGATCGAACCAATCAATCTCGCGCGTATTGCTCTCGGACGCCTTGGTCTTGTCGGCAAGGGCAACGAGCGCGACCGTCGCCCAACACAAAAGGAGCTCGATCTCATCATCGCGAGTCTCGCAGCCAATGACCGGCAACAAATCCCCGTTGACCGGATCATTAGATTTGCCGTCGCAACGGCAATGCGGCAGGACGAAATTGCGCGCGTCGAGTGGCGTGACTTTGATCCCGAAAGCAAGATGCTTCTCATTCGAGATCGCAAGGACCCTCGGAAGAAGAAAGGCAACGATCAACGCATCCCGCTGCTGGACGTGTCGGGATATGACGCGTGCGAGATCATTGAAGAACAAGGACGCTTTTCAAATATTCGCGAAGGTAGAATTTTTCCGTACAACGGACGTTCGGTCGGCACGGCGTTTCGCCGTCAATGCAAAGACCTCAAGATCGAAGATCTTCATTTCCATGATCTTCGTCATGAAGGTACGAGCCGCCTCTTTGAAGCCGGTTTCTCAATCGAACAGGTCGCACTTGTTACCGGCCACAAGGACTGGAAGATGCTCCGGCGCTATACGCACCTGAAGCCAGAGACATTGCATTTGAAGAAAGCATCACAGGCTGCTTAGTTCGAACGTTGCCCTCCGAAGGTGGAGGTCACACGTTCGAATCGTGTCGGGCGCGCCACTTCTGGTCACACTCGTCGTATCAATTTCTGAGTGATCGGAGTCGCCGGGTAAGTACGCCCGAGCCGGCATCTCGAAACGAACCGTCTGGGACAGTCGAGGTGCTAAATCGTTAGTTGGCCACAATACTTCGCTTGGACTTTCGTGCGCTGGCAAACGCGCGATCTGTCGCCATGAATCGTTCGATCATCGGCGCCACGATCTTGCTGGGATCCGGCGCCGGCTGCCCGCTCTCGCGCCCGATGGCTTCCGCGTAGGCGACCAGGTTGCGATGCACGGCGGCGGGCAACTCGATCGTGAGCTTTACCGGCTTGTCATCCTCGATCGTGCCGAGCTTGAGCTTGCTCATCTGCTTGCCTCCTGCTGGCCGTAGGGCGCCATCACGAGATCGCGATTGACGATCACGCGCACGGGGAAGCCCTGACGAATGGTGAGCGTCGGCTGGATGTTGAGTTGACGGCGCACGAGCTGCTGGCCAGTGCTGTTGATCGAATCCTGGGAACCACGGCGTAAGGCGCGGACGAGGTCGCTCTCGTCGCGGTCGGACCCGACTTCCGCGCCGACGCTCAGCAAGGTCGACAGCGCAGCGGCCTTGATCAGATCCCACCAGTGATAGTCCATCTCGTCCTCGAGGCCGGAGAAGCCACGTGCATCGGCACCCTGCTGGCGCTCGAGCACGATGGACTTTCCGTCAGGCAGCATGATGCGATTCCAGACGAGCAAAACGCGCTTCTGACCAAAAGAAATCTGGCTGTCGTATTGGCCGATCAGCCGAGATCCCTGCGGGATAAGCAGGAGTTTTCCAGACGGAGTATCATAAACGTGTTCGGTTACCTGCGCTGTGACCTGCCCGGGAAGATCGGACTGAATGCCGGTGAGAAGCGCTGCCGGAATCACGGTGCCGGCTTGCACCACATAGGGCGACGCCGGATTCGCCAAGCGATCCTGGCTGACGGTGCGGCGATCGATCGGGCCGTTGACGAATGCGAGCTTGCGATCCTGCATGTTCTGCATGGCGTTGGGGTCGAGCGGCGGGGCTTCCGCCGGCACCGCGAGCGTCGTGCCTGGCGCTGGAGTCGCGCTTGCAGGCGTTACAGGCGAAGCGATGCGGATTGCCGTCGCTGCGAAGAGCTTGCTCAAACGGGCAGCTTCGATCTCCTGCAGGCGGCGCTGCTCCTCGGGCGTGACGCCCGGCTGTGGCAGCGGGCCACCCGGCGGGATCGGTTGTCCCTGGTTCTGCGCGCTGAGGATCGGCCGGCCGAGATCGCCCGGCAACGGCGGTCCGAGTTTGGGGATGCCGGTATAGTCGCGCGGAAGGCCCGTCAGGCCATCCGCCGTCGGACGGTTCTCAGTCGAGTAGAGTTCTCTGTTGTCCTGGCCGGCGCGTCGCGTCTGAAGGGCGTAGATCAGCGCCGCCGCAATCGCGAGTCCAGAGACGGCGCCGAGGCCGATCAGCACCTTGCGCGACAAACGCGTGACCTGTGGCCGCTCAGGTCGCAGACGCAAGTCGGGCGCGACGTCCGATGCATTCTGCGTTCCATCGGTCATGACCGGCGCCTTCCGTCGGTGCGGACGATACGGACGCGGCGTTCGCTGTTGCTGTCGCCGAGGCGCAATTCGGCCGCGCCGAACAGGCGGTCGACGATGTAGTAGTTCTGGCGGGCGCGGTAGTTGACGAGTTCAGTGTCGCCGCCAGCCCCTATAATAAAGAGTGGCGGCATCTCGCCCTGCCGGATACCCGATGGGAACTCGATATAGACCTTGATGCCGTCGTCGAAGGCCCGCAGCGGTCGCCACGCCGGCGTGTCGCCTTCGATCTCGTACCGGAAGTTGAGCGACGAGATGTCGACGCCGGTCGCGACCGGCTGGGCGGCATGCGCGGCTGCATTCTGACGCCGCAACGCGATGAGTTGGTCCTGCGGATACTGCCAGGACACCGAGGCCATGTAGGTCTTTTCGGTCGAGTTCAACTCGAGGAGATAGGTGCGGCGATCGGTATTGATAACGAGATTGGTCTGCAGGTCCGGCCGCGTGGGCTTCACCAGGATATGGACCTGCTTGGTCTCGGCCGTGCCGCTCTCAGTGTCGCCGATGATCCAGCGCACGGTGTCGCCGGCGGCAACGGGGCCGGAGCCGACAAGCTGCTCGCCGGGCTGCAAGGCGACGTCCGTCACCTGTCCCGGCGCGGCATAGACCTGATAGAGCGCGCCGGACGAGAATGGATAGACCTGCACGGCATTGATGAAACCGTTGCGCACCGGCTGGACGCGCGCTGCCTTGTTTGCCTGCGTGATGCGGTCCTTCGGATCCTTTGGCTCCGGCGGCGCCTTGGCGCCCGGCACCGGCTTCAACTGACCGGGCAGCGGCAGCGGCTTTGGAAGCTCGACCACTTGCACCGGCGATGGCGGTTCGGCGGCCTGAACGGCCGGTACGAAGTCATCGTAAGTGATGTCGGGCGGAAATAGCTTTTGCGCGCACCCTCCGAGTCCCGCGGTGCCGATCAGAAGAAGGGTCTTGAGCAGCTTTTGCTTATGGATCGGCGGCTTCATTGGGAGAGCTCCTTCGACCAGTTGATGGCGTTGACATAGATGCCGAGCGGGTTCTGCTTCAGGCGGTCGGCATCGCGTGGCTGTTGCAGGGCGATGGTGAGGATCGCGGTCCAGCGTTCGATGCCGGCGAGTTGACCGTTCTCATAAGCGCGCTCGAACCAGGCGACGCGGAACGAGTCCGGCGAGGCGCGGATGACGCTCGAGACCTCGACGGCGATCTGGCGCTTGCCTACCTTTGCGAAAGGATCGTTGACGCGCGCGTAGTCGTTGAGCGCCGATGCGCCGCGGTCGGTCGTGAACTCGTAGGCGCGCAGCCAGTTCCGGCGCACGATCACGGCATCAGCCGGTATCGCGCGGACCTGCTCGATGAAGCGCGCGAGATGCCAGGCGATCTGCGGATCGGTCGGCTTGTAGTCGGCGATCGCGGGACCAACCGCCTGCGCCTCGCCGATCTTGTCGATCTGCACCACCCAGGGGACGATCGAGCCGCGCGCCGACTGCCAGACCAGGCCCGCCGCGAGGCCCGCCGAAAGGAACAGCGAGCCGAATGCCATCAGCCGCCAGTTCTTCGCCTGCACCCGCGCAGAGCCTATGCGCTCGTCCCAGGCTTGAGCTGCGCGCTGATAGGGCGTCTCGGGTTCAGGGGTTGCGCCGTAGCGCACAGAAGGGCGACGGAAGACATTCATCAGCGTTCATCCTGTCGGAGGGAAATGGAGGCGCCGCCGCCATGACTGTCGCCAGAGCGGACAGCATGCGCGGCGGCAGTGGCGCCGTGACTCATCGTCTGATGGCGCTTCATGCGTTGCGCCCAGGCGGGCGGCGAAGATGGACTCGCAGCAGCATCACCGGCGTTCGACCCGCCGATCGTGCCCATCGTCGAGGAGCCGCCGGTCGCAGCGGCGGCGCTCCGTGCGCCACCGCGATAGCTCTCGGCCATCGCGCCGGAAGCCCGGCTCGCCGCGCGGCTGACCGGGCGCGTCGCGGCCGCGGCACCTGCGCGGGCAACGCCGGATAGACCGGACGCGACACCGGAAGCGCCGCTCTGTCCGGCTGAGGCGAGGCCGTAGGATGTTGACGCGCCGCCGGCGAGCGCGGCACCGCCGCGCGCGGCCGCGGCGGTCGCGCCCATCGCCGCCCCTGCTCCCCTCACGGCCATTCCGGCTGCCGCGCCGCCCGCCATGACGGCACCGCCTGCGGCCACGGCCGTTCCCACCGCGGAGCCCGCACCGAGTTGCGGGCCGCCCGAGATCAGACCATTGGCGATGCCGGGTCCAAAAATGCCGAGGCCGAGCAGCGAGAGTGCGGCAAGGACGATTGCCATTGCGTCTTCGACGGTCGGCTGATTGCCGCCGAAACCCGCCGTAAATTCGGAGAACAAGGTCGAGCCGATGCCGACGACGACGGCGAGCACCAGCACCTTGACGCCGGAGGAGACGACATTGCCGAGAACGCGCTCGGCAAGGAAGGCGGTCTGACCGAACAGACCGAACGGGATCAGCACGAAGCCCGCCAAGGTGGCCAGCTTGAACTCGATCAGCGTGACGAAGAGCTGGATCGCGAGGATGAAGAAGGCGAGCAGCACCATCCCCCAGGCGAACAGCAGCACGACGATCTGGATGAAGTTCTCGAAGAAGGCGATGTAGCCCATCAGGCCGGAGATCGATTCCAGGATCGGGCGGCCGGCATCGAGCCCAACCTGAGCAATGCGACCGGGACGCAGAAGGTCGGCGGCGGAGAATCCCGTGCCGGACGCCTTCAGGCCGAGGCCGGCGAAGCTCTCGAACACGATCTTCGCGAGCGCGTTCCAGTTGCCGATGATGTAGGCGAAGACGCCGACGAACAGCGTCTTCTTGACCAACCGCGCGATGATGTCTTCGTCGGCGCCCCAGCTCCAGAACAGCGCGGCGAGCGTAATGTCGATGACGATCAAGGTCGTGGCCAGAAACGCGACTTCGCCGCTCAACAGACCGAACCCGGAATCGATGTAGCGGGTGAAGACTTCGAGGAAATGATCGATGACGCCAGTGCCGCCCATCAGCGCGCCTCAGCCGGTTTGTTGTTGGGTGCAAAGAAGCGCCGGCGGTTCTCGGCCCAGACGCGGCGGCAAGTGTCGTCGGCCGCAAGTTGCTCGGCCGTGACGTCGCGGCAGCGCGCGAGATCGGCTGCCATCGGATCGCTTTTCGTTGTTAGAGGCACAACATCGTGGCTTGCGTCATCGGTGCGGCTGGCCTCACCGATGGCGATGACGATGGCCGCCACGACAACAGCGATCGCGGTGAAGCGCAGAAAGGAGCGGACGGCCGCATCACGCCCGTTTCCACCTTTGCCGTTGTCGCGCAGCCAGACTTTGATCACTGGAACATCCGCACTGTGGTGGGACGGTAGCCCGCGCCGGGGGTCAGGAAGCGCCGGAGTTGCTCACGGCCCTGCTCCTGCGCAGCGGCGCGTTGCGCGGCTTCGAGGTTCTGTGCGCGGCCTTGCGCCGCGACGGCCGCGGTGAGATCGGCAACTTGCTGTGTCTGCAAGGCGATGAGCTGGTTACCGGCCTGGGTCGCCTGCAACGCGCCGGTCGCGGACTGGCTCGCGGTCACGAGCGACGACATCTCGGTGCGGTTGGTCTCGAGATTGGCGACGACTCCGGCGTGAACCTTCATGGCGTCCTGAAGGCCTGCGACGGAATTGCGCCACCGCTCGCGCGCGCCATCGATCAGCGCCTGGTCGCTGGCGGTCGTTGAGGCTGCGCCGTAAGTCGTGGAAAAGGCGTGGTCGATCTGCCCGACATCATAGGTAATGCGTTGGGCCTGACCGAGAAGCTGCTGGGTGCGCTGGATCGATCCGACGATCTGGTTCAACGATGATTGCGGCAGGCTCGCAAGGTTGCGCGCCTGGTTGATCAGCATCTGCGCCTGGTTCTGCAGTGATGTAACCTGATGGCTGATCTGCTCCAGCGCGCGTGCCGCCTGCAACACGTTCTGCGCATAGTTGTTGGGATCGAACACGATCTGTGCCGATGCCGGCGCGATCGACAAGATGACGGCGACAGTTGCCGCAAGAATTGCCGCACGGCGGCCGGACTGCTTGATGCTCATGATGACTCCAGGTTGGTCAGGTTGGGAATGAGATCGGCGGCCCAGAGAAGGTCATGTGCGGCGAGCCAGCCGTGAACGAAGCCCTCGTGGCCAAACTCAGCGATCACGCGCTCGATGTCCGCGTGATCGGTCTTGGACGAGGCGGCGCAGAAAGCGAGCGCAACCGGACCCAATCCGAGTTCGAACAGGCGGTTGCCACGGCGGGATTGGCAGTAGTAATCGCGCTTGGGTGTCGCGCGCGCGATGATCTCGATCTGCCGATCGTTCAGGCCGAACCGCCGGTAGATCGCGGTGATCTGTGGTTCGATCGCGCGCTCGTTGGGAAGGAAGATGCGCGTCGGGCAACTCTCGACGATGGCGGGCGCGATCGGGCTGCCGTCGATGTCGGATAGCGACTGCGTGGCGAAGACGACGGACGCGTTCTTCTTGCGCAACGTCTTCAGCCATTCGCGCAATTGCGCGGCGAACCCCCCGTCGTCGAGCGCGAGCCAACCTTCGTCGATGATCAGGAGCGTCGGGCGACCATCGAGCCGGCCCTCGATGCGGTGGAAGAGATAGGCGAGCACCGCGCCGGCGGCGCCGGTGCCGATCAGACCTTCGGTCTCGAATGCCTGTACGGACGCCTCGCCGAGTCTCTCCTGCTCGGCGTCGAGTAACCGCCCGTAGGCGCCGCCGATGCAGAACGGCCGCAGCGCCTGTTTGAGCTTGGCGGACTGTAGCAGGACGGCAAGGCCGGTCAGCGTCCGCTCGCCGAGTGGAGCGCTGGCGAGCGAAGCGAGCGCGGCCCAAAGATGCTCCTTCAACTCGGGCGTCAGCGCGACCTGCTCGCGCGCGAGCATGTCGACGACCCAGTCGGCGGCCCAGGCGCGTTCCGGCATGTGGTGGATGCCGGCGAGCGGCTGGAGCGAGACGGATGTCTCCGCGCCGTCGGACAGCCCGCCGCCGAGATCGTGCCAGTCGCCCTGCATGGCAAGTGCGGCGGCGCGGATCGATCCACCGAAGTCGAAGGCAAACACCTGCGAGCCCGGATAACGCCGGAACTGCAACGCCATCAACGCCAACAGGACCGACTTGCCGGCGCCGGTCGGACCGACCACCAACGTGTGTCCGACGTCGCCGACATGCAGCGAGAAGCGGAACGGCGTCGAGCCTTCGATCCGGCCGAAGAACAATGGCGGCGCCGCGAAGTGTTCGTCCCGCACCTCGCCGGCCCAGATCGCGGAGACCGGGATCATGTGGGCGAGGTTCAGCGTCGAGACCGGCGGCTGTCGGACATTGGCGTAGACGTGGCCTGGCAAAGAGCCGAGCCACGCCTCTATCGCGTTGACGCCCTCGGCGATGCAGGTGAAGTCGCGACCCTGGATGATCTTCTCGACCAGCCGCAGCTTCTCGGCCGCAATGCTGGGGTCTTCATCCCATACCGTCACCGTCGCTGTGACGTAGGCCTGGCCGACGTCATCGGCCCCCAGTTCCTGCAACGCCATGTCGGCATCGGCCGCCTTGTTCGCGGCATCACTGTCGACCAGGACCGACGCCTCGTTGGTCATCACTTCCTTGAGGATCGCGGCGATGCCCTTTCGCTTCGCGAACCATTGCCGCCGAATCTTCGTGAGCAGCTTTACGGCCTGCGTCTTGTCGAGCAGGAGCGCGCGCGTCGACCAGCGGTACGGGAAGGCAAGCCGGTTCAATTCGTCGAGGATTCCGGGATGGGTCGCGGTCGGGAATCCGATGACCGTGAGCGTGCGCAGATGGGAGTTTCCCAGGCGCGGCTCCAGTCCACCGACCAGCGGCTGATCAATCAGCAGCGCGTCGAGGTGCATCGGCGTTTCGGGGACGCGAACGCGCTGGCGCTTGGTCGAGACGGTCGAATGAAGATAGGTCAGCGTCTCTGGATCATCGAGCCAATCGACCTCCGGTACGAAGCCTTCGAAGAGTTGCAGCACGCGATCGGTGCGGTCGACGAAGCCGCGGAGCAACTCTCGGGCATCAACGCCGGTCTGATCCCGCCCCTCGTAGAGCCAGCTCTCGGCGCGCGACGCATCCTCGGCGGGCGGCATCCAGAGGAATGTGAGGTAGTACCGGCTCTCGAAGTGAACGCCAGCGGCTTCGAACTGCTCACGGCGTTCGAGATCGACCAGGGCGGACGCGGCCTCAGGAAAGATGCTGTCTGGATACGCGGTCGCCGGACTGCGCTGCGCCTCGACGAAAATGGCCCAACCGGAGCCCAAGCGGCGGAGCGCGCTGTTGAGGCGCGCCGTGGTGCCGATGAGTTCAGCCGGCGTCGCGCTGTCGAGATCCGGGCCGCGGAAGCGCGCCGTGCGCTGGAACGAACCGTCCTTGTTGAGGACGACGCCCGGTGCGACCAGGGCGGCCCAGGGCAAATAGTCGGCAAGGCTTGCGGTGCGATTGCGATACTCGGCGAGGTTCATCATGGACCGAACCTCACGACCGGAAATACGCGGGATAACGCAGATGCCGGCGCACCACGTCGACGAACTGCGTATCGCGCTTCGTTGCCCATACGGCTGCGAAGTGACCGACGGCCCAGAGCACGAGGCCAATGAGCCACAGCCGCAGGCCGAGGCTGACAGCGGCCGCGAGCGTTCCGTTGGCGATCGCGACCGCGCGCGGCGCGCCGCCGAGCAGGATCGGATCGGTCAGCGCGCGATGGACCGGCGCATGGAAGCCGGCAATGGGCTCGCCCGTCTGCATCAGAGCAACGCTCCGCCGCCGAACGAGAAGAACGACAGGAAGAAGCTCGATGCGGCGAACGCGATCGACAGGCCGAACACAATCTGGATCAGACGCCGGAAGCCACCGCTCGTGTCGCCAAAGGCCAGCGTCAGCCCGGTGACGATGATGATGATCACGGCGATGATCTTGGCGACCGGTCCTTCGACGGAGTCGAGAATCTTCTGAAGCGGCGCTTCCCAAGGCATCGAGGAGCCCGCGGCATTTGCCGTGGACGCCGACATCGCAGCAATTGCGATCGTGGCGGTGAGCAGAGCGACCTGCGAGCGCAGGCCGCGCGACAGTGCGGTCATGGGTGGTCTCCGTGGGATGTTGATGTTCCGCCCGCTTCAGACGGGAGGATGAGGTAGTCGCCGCTTGCGGGATCGAGGCCGGCGACGAAAGCGAGTTCGGCGAGGCGGCGCTGCGCACCACGCCCGGCGAGGACCGCGACGATGTTGATCGTCTCCGCGATCAGAGCGCGCGGCACCGTGATGACGGCTTCCTGGATGAGTTGCTCGAGGCGCCGGAGGGCACCGAGCGCGGTGCCGGCATGGATGGTGCCGATGCCGCCGGGATGGCCGGTGCCCCATGCCTTCAAGAGGTCGAGCGCCTCGGCGCCGCGCACCTCGCCGATCGGTATGCGATCGGGACGCAACCGCAGCGAGGAGCGCACGAGATCCGACAGTGTGGCCACGCCGTCCTTGGTGCGCAGTGCGACAAGATTCTGCGCCGCGCATTGCAGTTCGCGGGTATCCTCGATCAGCACCACGCGATCGGATGACTTGGCGACTTCTGCGAGCAGCGCGTTGGTGAGCGTGGTCTTGCCCGTCGAGGTGCCGCCGGCGACCAGGATATTGCGGCGCTCCGTGACGGCCTTGCGCAGGACTCCTGCCTGGGCGACTGTCATGATCCCGGCGGCCGCATAGTCATCGAGCGTGAAGACCGCAACGGCCGGCTTGCGGATCGAGAACGCCGCCGCGGACACGACCGGCGGCAGCAGTCCCTCGAACCTCTCTCCCGTTCCGGGCAACTCGGCGGAGACGCGCGGGGCGCCGGCATGGACTTCGGCGCCGACGTGATGCGCGACGAGGCGAATGATGCGCTCACCATCGGCGGAAAGAAGCGTCGCGCCGGTATCGAACAATCCTTCGGAGAGACGATCGATCCAGAGGCGGCCGTCCGGGTTGAGCATCACCTCGACGACGGCGGGGTCTTCCAGAAAGGTGGCGATGTCCGGCCCGAGCGCCGTGCGCAGCATGCGGGCACCGCGCGTGACCGCTTCTGCCTTGGGAGTTGCGTTTCCCATCTTGCCCCCGGCGCTGCGTCGGCCTGTCGAGTCGGGCCGGACATCGGGGACGAATAGAAGAGGCAGGAAACGTAGCAGCGCAACAAGAGTCAGGTGGTCATCGTAGCGGAGCGAAAAAATACAGGAGAGATGCGGTGCCGCTTATGACATGGATGCACTGCTAACGAGGTGGGGAACGGCGGGATGGGCCCGGAGCAGAGCCAAGAACTGCTTCAGGGTCGGATTGTCATTATTGCGCCGCCAATAAGCGACGAATCCAAGCCGAGTTGGTCCGTTGCCGTCGCGCAATTCTCGAAACACAACCCCTGGCAACGGGGCAAACGAGGATTCACAGGCCAGTGTAATGCCGCGCTCGCCGCGAACGGCACCGATCGTCACGCTATGGTGGGCGTTGATGTGCTTGATTAGGGGACGATCGCCAGGAGCCGCTAGCTTGTTGAGTAAGACATCATTGATCTCCGGCCCTGGATCACGGTGGCTTATGACGAAGCGCTCGTTCCTCAGGTCAGTCCAATACACAACATCACGTTCGGCAAGCCGATGTGTTTCGGGGAGCACGACCATGATCCGCTCGGACCACAGACTCATATGCGCGTAGTCTCGATAGCCGGGCTCGCCCAAAACCACAGCGATATCAATCGCGCCGCGATCAAGAAGCGGAATTAGTGCCGCACGAGTTTCCTCAATAATATTGAGCTCAGCTTCGGCATGCTGATTGGCGAATGCGACCAAGGTGTCGCGCAAAGCTCCTGCCGATAGAGAAGTATAAAAGCCGACATCGATTCGGCCTAAATCTCCGCGCTTCGCAGCCTGCGCGGATTGTTTCATAAACTCCAACTCGGCGAGGATGCGATCGGCCGACTGCACAAACTTCTCACCTGGGGGCGTCAATCGCGCTCCGCCGGCACGGCGCTCAAAGAGTAGAACGTCGAATTGATCCTCAAGTTCACGAATTCGTTTACTCAGCGTTGGTTGCGTGATGTTTAGATCAATGGCTGCACGACGGAAACTGCGGTGCCTAGCCGCGATAGAGAAATAGAAGAAGTGGGCTACCTTCATACTCGCGATACAGCCGTCGATCCTCACAACTGAACCCGATACAGCAGACAATCCAGATTTCATTGTCTTGAACTGACCACATTGATGTTGCATAATAGTTTCAGTTTCACGCGCCTGACCGACTGACCAGCTTCACTCCATCTTTTCGTTGTGCGAATTCATTATGTATTTTGTACGAACTCTTCGTGCATTGCAGGTCTTGCTGCCGCGATGTGAACCACTGCTGCAATCGAACCAGATAGAGATAGACGACCGGTGTCGTGTACAATGTTAGCAGCTGGCTGACCAACAACCCGCCGACCATTGCGTAACCGAGCGGCTGCCGCAGCTCCGAGCCGGTACCGGTCCCGACTGCCAACGGCACACCGGCGAGAAGCGCTGCGGCAGTCGTCATCAGAATTGGGCGAAATCGCAAGAGGCAGGCTTCGCGAATAGCGACGACTGGCGGCAAATGTCGGTCGCGTTCGGCCACGATGGCAAAGTCAACAAGCATGATGCCGTTCTTCTTGACGATACCAATCAACAGAATGAGGGCGACGATTCCGATCACCGACAGATCCATATGGCCGAATTGCAGTGCGAGCAGTGCGCCGATGCCTGCGGATGGCAGCGTGGAGAGGATCGTCAGCGGATGGACGAAGCTCTCATAGAGAACCCCGAGCACGATGTAGACCACCACGAGCGCGGCGATGATCAGTATTGGCATGCTCGACAGGGAGGCCTGAAAGGCCTGTGCGTTGCCCTGGAACGTGCCGGTGACCGCACCGGGCATGCCGATATCAAGTGCCGCCTGTCTGATGGCCTCGACAGCTTGGCCGAGAGCGCCCCCCGGCGCGAGGTTGAACGACAAAGTCACGGACGGAAACTGCCCCTGATGGGTCACGGACAGCGGCCCGACCCTGGTGGTATCGAAAGTCACCAGCGCGGAAAGTGGCACAGCGGCTCCGGTCAGCGGCGACTTCAGGTAGATGCGCTGAAGCGAGGAGAAATCCGTCTGCAACTCTGGGAGCAGTTCCAGAATGATCGGGTAGGTGTTGAGCTGCGTAAAGTACTGCGTGACCTGTCTTTGACCGAAGGCATCGTTGAGGGTGTCATTGATTAGTTGCGGCGAAATCCCGAAACGCGCCGCCTGATCGCGATTGATCTGCACCTGGATTTGCGGCGCATTGGCGAGAAGATCCGTTGCGACATCCGCAATCTGCGGCAGCGTGCGCATCTTTTCCAGCATGCGCTGCGACCACGTCGTCAATTCACCGACGTCGACGCTTTGCAGTGTATATTGAAAGCTTCCGCGCGAACTTCGACCGCCTACCGTGATGTCTTGGATCGGCTGCATGGACAGGTTTGCACCCTGGACCTTGGCCAATTGCGGCCGCAGCCGGTTGATGATCTGCGAGGCCGTCTGAGTGCGTTCCTCGCGCGGCTTCAGGACAATGGTGAAGCGGGCGGTGTTGGCGGTCTGCGCATTTCCGTTGCCGCCCGTGCTGGCGGTCGTTGCACTGACACCCGCAACGTCGGGATCGCGCAGGACGACCTCGGCCAACACTTTCATCAGGCGCTGCATTTCCTCGGACGAGGCCCCCTGCGCGGTTTCCGCCACGCCCCCGATCAGTCCGGTGTCCTGTATCGGAAAGAACCCCTTCGGAATCTGAACGGCCAGATACACGGTGAGCGCCATGGTTGCGAAGAACACGGCCAGAGTCGTTGCCTGGTGTCGAAGCACGATGTCGAGCGTGCGGCGATATCCTGAGAGGATTCCGTCAAACGCGCTTTCGATCGCACGATAGAGGCGCCCATGCTGGTCGGTATTCGGCCGCATGAAGCGCGAGCAGAGCATCGGCACGAGCGTAAGCGAGACGATGGCCGACACCAGAATCGAGGCCGTGACCGTGAGGGCGAACTCGCGGAACATCCGCCCCACAATGCCGCCCATGAGCAAAAGCGGGATGAAGACCGCAACCAGCGACACGCTGATCGACACAATGGTGAAGGCGATTTCGCGGGACCCGGCCAGCGCCGCATCGAGCGGCGATTGTCCCTCTTCCATGTGCCGATAGATGTTCTCGACAACCACAATCGCGTCATCAACGACAAAACCAATCGCGATGATGAGCGCCATCAGTGAAACGTTATTGAGACTGAATCCGAGAAGATACATCGCGGCGAACGACCCGATCAGCGCGAGCGCCACTGTGATGCTCGGGATCAGGGTCGCCCACAGATTGCGCAGGAACAGCAGAACCACCAGCACCACCAGCGCGACCGTGAGAACAAGCGTGAATTCGACCTCGTGAACGGACGCCCGAATGGTGATGGTACGATCGAGCACGGTCTCGACCGTAATCGCGGGCGGCAGGTTCGCAGTCAGCTTGGGCAGTTGAGCCTTGATCTGGTCGACCGTTGCGATGACGTTCGCACCGGGCTGCTTATTGACCGAAAGCAAGATGCCCGGAACGTTGTTGTAATGAGCTGCTGTATTCCTGTCCGATGGCGCCGAAACCGCGCGCCCCACGTCCCGTACCCGAACAGGAGCGCCGTCGCGATACGCAATAATCGCGTCTTCGAACTCATCTGCCTCGGTGATCTGATCGTTTGCGACAAATGCGAAGCTCGCCTTCGGTGTGGTCAGGCTGCCCTTTGGGGCGTTGGTGGTGATATTGACGATGGCGTCTCGCACCTCTTCAAGTGTCAATCCGCGCGCCGAGAGTTTTCCCGGGTCCAGTTGAACCCGAATGGAGGGCTTCTGCTCGCCGCCAATCGCAACCTGGGCGACACCCTGCACCTGTGAAATCTGCTGCGCGAGGAAACTGTCCGCATATTCGCTGACGGCCGTCAGCGGCAACGTCTCCGAACTCACCGAGAGGATCAGGATTGGCGCCTCTGCCGGATTGAGTTTGCGGTAGGTCGGCGGCGATGTCATCGAGTCTGGCAAGTTCCTGGAGGCGGCAGCGATCGCCGCCTGCACGTCCTGCGCGGCCGCGTCGATATTGCGGTCCAGATCAAACTGGATGGTGATCGACGTCGCGCCGAGCGCGCTGAAGGACGTCATCTGCGTGACGCCGGCGATCTGCCCGATCTGGCGCTCGAGCGGCGTTGCAACCGACGAAGCCATGGTTTCGGGGCTGGCGCCCGCCAGCGTAGCCGTGACCTGAATCGTCGGGAAATCAACCTGTGGGAGCGGTGCGACAGGTAGCAGGAAGAATGACGTCGTTCCGACAAATGCCAACGCCACCATCAGCAGCGTGGTCGCAACCGGTCTCCTGATCGATGGCTCGGAGAGGTTCACGATCCACTCCGTGCATCGGCGGTTTGCTGCTTTGTGATGCTCACCGTGCCGCCGCGTTGCAGCCGGTATTGCCCGTCCGTTACCACCCGCTCCTCTCCCGACAGGCCCGACGCAACCACCGTCAGGTCGCCCGACGTCGGGCCGACCTGCAGCGAACGCGGCTCCGCCGTGTTCTTGTCGGTCACAATCCAGGTGAACAGCCCCCGCGGCCCGCGCTGCACTGCGCTAGAGGGGATCGTCAGCACATTGCGCTTGATCGTGACCAGCACGCGCGCATTGACATACTGACCTGGCCAGAGCTGGTCGTCGGCATTGGCGAACATAGCCTTCAGCCGAATCATGTCGGTAGCCTGATTGATGATGTTGTCGATGAGCAGGATCGTTCCGGTGCCGAGTACGCGACTGTTGTCCTGGTCGAAAGCCGTCACCTCGACCGGCCCATGCGCCATGGCTTCACGGATGTCCGGCAGCGCCCGCGCCGGCAGCGTGAATTGGACTGCCGCCGGTTGGGGCAGGACGAGAGTGGCGATCGGTCCGGAATCCGACACGCGTATCAGGTTGCCGGGGTCGACCAGACGAACCCCCATGCGGCCGTCGCTTGGCGCCGTGATCGTGGTATAGTCGAGCTGTGTTTGCGCAGTGGCGATCGCCGCCATATCGGCCTCGATGGAGGCTTTCAGCTGATCGACCTTGCTCTGCTGCTGATCGACATTCTGCTGGGTTCCGATATCCTTCTGCGCCAAGGCCTTGGAACGTGCCAGATCCTTCTCTGCGCCGGTCAGCAAAGCAACATTCTGGCGCTTTCTGGCGGCGGCCTGATCGAGCGCTGCCTGGAACAGCCGCGCATCGATCTTCGCCAAGACGTCTCCCTTCCGGACGTGCTGCCCTTCAGTGAACAGCACCTCCTGCAGCTTGCCATCGACCTCGGAACGGATAGCGACGGTAAACGACGCCTGCACCGTTCCCAGTCCCGTGAGGTAGATCGGCACATCCTGTCGCTTCACCGTGGCAACGCTCACAGGCGCCGGTGCGCGCGTCTGCGATCCGCCGCTGCGCTGCGGCGGCGGACTCGGCGCAAATTGCCAGTAGAGCAATCCGGTGACAGCAATCGCTCCGCCCGCAAGAACAAGAACTTTGCGATACAGGTTTCGGGCAGACATATCCGCGATCCCGTTTGATCCGCCGGTAGATGGAAACCCGCTCATTCGAACGGACCGGCGTGAGGCGCGATCAATCCTTCAACGGTTTGGGAATGGACCGGCCCTTGTCCTTTTCAGCAACGATGAATTCGAGAAAGCGGAGACTTTCCGTTGAACTCGGATTCCAGTGCGCATGAATGGTGCCGGCGGGAACGAACAGACTGTCGCCGGCACGTAGGGTGACTGCCGGCTTGCCTTCCTCCTGAAAGACGGCGGTGCCGGAAAGGATGTGGAAGGTGATCGCTGCCGGATGAAGGTGTCGTGGATTGATGCCACCAGGCTCGTATTCGACGTGATAGACGGCGACTTCCTGGTTCGCCGTATTGGGCACGGCCGTCTTCAGCAGCGGCGCATGCGGGATCACGCCTCGCTTTTCCTGGGCGGAAACTGGCTGGGCGTAGAGCATGCATAGAACTCCTGCTGTTAAAATGCCGATGCTGAAGAGTGAACCTTTGGTCACGTTTTGCCTCCGGACCCTGCGAGGGTGTCTGACGAACGGTCACTCTGACCGAGTCAGATCCATCTGGAATCAGCCCATTGAAAACAGAGCCTTAAGTCAATAGAGCGTCTTGCTCTGATGTTCATTGATGGAAGACATATTGGGCGAAAATGATTGTCCCGCAAACGCCTTTAACTTAATGTTCGCCCAACAAAAGGTTGGGGTCCAACATGACGCGGCGCTTGCCTTCGTTGAACGGATTGCGGGCGTTCGAAGCGGCCGGCCGGCATGGCAGTTTCACCGCTGCCGCGCGAGAACTGAACGTCACACAAACCGCGGTGAGCCGCTTGGTTCGCCTGCTGGAGGACCGTCTCGGCTTTGCACTGTTCCGACGCCACGCGAGTGCGCTCGAACTAACCGCTCAAGGGCAAGCGCTGCTGGCCGGTCTGACCGATGCTTTCGATTCAATCGCCCGCCTCACCGAAAGCGTCGAGGCGATGCGCGGCGGCCCCGTGCTCACGGTGGGAGTAGGACCAACCCTGGCGGTCAGCTGGCTGATCCCGCGGCTGGCCACTTTCTATCGCAGCCACCCCGCCATCGAGGTGCGCGTGGCGACCGGCGGCGCGACCCGTCCGGTGCGTGACGACTGGACCTGCACCATCCGGCGCGATACCGACGCGCTGCCGGGCTATACTGCTGAGCGCCTGTTCCCCAGCATCGTCGTACCGGTGTGTACGCCGGAGCTCGCATCGACGCTGCGTTCGCCCGACGACTTGCGCAACGCGACTCTGATTGTCGTGTCCAATATGCCCAACGAATGGCCGCATTGGTTCGAGGCGGCGCGCCTGCGCTCTCCGCCCCATCCCGCCGGGGAGGCGTCATTCGAGAGCAACGCCATGGCGATGCAGGCGGCGCTCGATGGCGTCGGAGTCGCCATAGCTCAATTCCCTTACGTCAGCGACGCCCTGGCAACGGGCCGCTTAGTCGCGCCATTTCCGATCATCGCACACACACGAGACAGCTGGTTTCTAGAATATCGGCCTGTTCGTCGGGAGGATCCAGCACTTCTAGCCTTTCGAGAATGGCTGCATCAGGAAGCTGATCGCGAACGTCAAGTTGAAACCGAATTGGTGAACCGAGGGTCAATGGGAGCAATAAGAGCGCGTCCTAAGGTGCGTAAGCGCTAGCAGCAAAATCGATGTAGCGAATTCTCAAATATGTCTGAACTAATTCGGCTGTCGGGTTAACCTCGACGTGTGAGGTTGCATGCCTCTTCTGAAATATCATCGCAGATTTCTTGTCTAAGTCTTGGCCCCTTGGCGAGGCGGCGTCCTAGGGCATCGAGGAAACTGTCATACCGCTCCCCGGCCTTGGCCCGCGTTGCCGCCTGGGCGGCGTCGGGTAGTTGCGGCGTCGAGGCAAGCCAGAAGCGGATGAACACCGCCAGCATCTCGACCGAAATGCCGATGTCGCGCTCAAGTCGTTGCAGCCGCCGGTCGATACCGTCGAGCCGCTTGGCGGTGGCAGCCTCGCGGCGCTCGTCGGCATCGGGAGACAGGAAGGACGCGACGGCAGCCTCGGCGATGAGCGAGCGAGACTGGTCGCGCCGCGCGGCGTAGTCGGCCAGCGAGCGCATCAGGTCCGGGTCGAGATAGACGGAGAGACGGGATTTCTTTTCCATGTCAGAGCTCGATGCCGTCGCGAGGATCCATTGCCGCTTGCCGCGCGACCTGCCGCACGGTGCGGCCGACCAAACGGAGACGCATAGCATCGCTGTCGTCGTCTTCGCGATCCGGCTCAAATTCGTTCACCGGGGACTTGACCGGCTCCGGCGCGATATCCTTGTGCCGTTCGAGCCCCGGCTCGCGCCGGAGTCCTGCGTTGGCCGGATCGCTGTCGGTCGTGCCGGCCGACTTGCGGTTGACGAATGAAGTGGACTCCTTCTCAGCCGCTCCGTCTGCCTTTGCGGGTGCGACCGATCGAAGCGGAGCGCGTGCCGACCAGTCGTCGAGCTTCGGCGGCAGCTTTGAGCCACCCGGCTTCGGCGGCGGCTGGATGCGCTCGGCCAGGCGCGGATCCTCAAAGTATCGAGCCTTCTTCGCGCGGATCGGCGGAACGCCGGCGACCATGACGATCTCATTGTCGGGTGGGAGCTGCATCACTTCGCCCGGGGTCATGAGCGGACGGGCTGTCTCCTGCCGCGACACCATCAGATGACCGAGCCACGGGCTGAGCCGGTGGCCGGCATAGTTCTTCATCGCCCTCATCTCGGTCGCGATGCCGAGCGCGTCCGACACGCGTTTGGCGGTGCGCTCGTCATTGGTCGCGAAGCTGACGCGGACGTGACAGTTGTCGAGGATCGAGTTATTGGCGCCGTAAGCCTTCTCGATCTGGTTCAGCGACTGCGCGATCAGGAACGACTTGAGTTTGTAGCCAGCCATGAAGGCGAGCGCGGACTCGAAGAAATCGAGCCGGCCGAGCGCCGGGAATTCATCCAGCATGAGCAGCACGCGATGCCGCCGGTCGGTTGCCTTCAGGTCCTCTGTCAGCCGGCGGCCGATCTGGTTGAGGATCAGGCGAATGAGCGGCTTGGTGCGGCTGATGTCGGACGGCGGCACCACGAGGTAGAGCGTGGACGGCTTCACGTCTCCGGCGATGTCGGCGATGCGCCAGTCGCAGCGCCGTGTGACCTGGGCTACGACGGGATCGCGGTAGAGACCGAGGAACGACATGGCGGTGGAAAGGACGCCGGATCGTTCATTGTCGGATTTGTTCAGCAACTCCCGCGCGGCCGAGGCGACGACGGGGTGCGGCCCGTCTCTGCCGAGATGCGGCGTCGTCATCATCGCGACCAGCGTGGTCTCGATCGGACGCCGAGGATCGGAGAGGAATGAAGCAACGCCGGCGAGCGTCTTGTCGTCCTCGGCATAGAGGACGTGAAGGATCGCACCGACCAGGAGCGAGTGGCTGGTCTTTTCCCAGTGGTTTCTCCGTTCCAACGAGCCTTCCGGGTCGACCAGGACGTCGGCGACGTTCTGCACGTCGCGGACTTCCCACTCGCCTGGCCGGACCTCAAGCAGCGGGTTGTAAGCTGCGCTCTCGGCGTTGGTCGGATCGAAGAGAAGCACGCGGCCGAAGCGCGAACGCAGTCCGGCGGTGAGCTGCCAGTTCTCGCCCTTGATATCGTGGACGACGGCCGAGCCCGGCCAGGTCAGGAGCGACGGCACGACCAAGCCCACGCCCTTGCCCGATCGTGTCGGCGCGAAGCACAACACATGCTCGGGTCCGTCATGACGCAGGTATTCGCTCTCGAACCGGCCGAGCACCACACCGTCCGGGCCGAGCAGTCCTGCGGTCCTCGCCTCGTCGGCATTCGCCCATCGCGCCGAGCCGTAGGTCTCGGCGATCTTTGCCTCGCGCGCCCGCCAGACCGACATGCCGATGGCGACGGCGATCGCCGTGAAGCCGCCGGACGCTGCTATGGCGGCGCCTTCAAGGAAGATGCCGGGCGCGTAAGCATCGAAGAAGTACCACCACCAGAAGAAGGCCGGCGGCGGATAGACCGGTAGCCCGGCGAGGTCGAACCACGATGAACCGAGCTGCGGCTGGAAGCCGAGCCGCCACGCCGTCCACTGCGTCGCGCCCCAGATCGTCGAAAGCGCGATCGAGAAGACGGTGAGGATCTGGCCCCAGAGGATTTTCGTCGCGGTCATGGTCCTGTCCGATGCCATCGGCGGCGACCGCGAACAAAGCGTAGCCCGTGAGGGGCTTCAACAACGATCAATCCCGTATCGCAAACAGGCGTAGGAATGCGAAAAAATACTGAAGGTGTGATTCGCCAGTGATGCCGACAGTGGAGTTAGCCGAATGTCCGTCCCCGAAGCCAATTGTCCCAGTCCGCTTGAACAACAGAAATCGGAGCATCGCGCGCTTGCCGTCCTGCGGATGCTCGGGCGTGAGCCGTCCTATGCGAGCAACGAAGAGATCGTAGGCTGCTACTTTACCCGGCTGGGCCTCGCGTGCCCGCGCGCGCAGGTCAGAGAATGCCTCGCGATGCTCGAACGGCCCGGCCTGATCGAGGTCTCAACGGTTGAGATGCTGTCTGTCATCCGCCTGACGGCGAAAGGCGATGAGGTCGGCAAAGGCCTTGTCGTGGTCGAGGGAGTCCTGCGGCCAGGCGTCGATTGCCCGTACTGACCGCGCCGCCGCAGGATCAAAGTCCCAATCCGCGTTGTCGCCCGAAACTCCAGTCTATTCCGCCATCGGCGCGGGCGATGCCTGAGACATGCCTACCGAGATTGCGTTCCAGCGACGGCGACCAAGGCACGAGCTGGAAGCCGAGACCGTCGTCGATCATGGCGAAGCGGCCGGACGCGAGCATCAATCGCTGACGATAGAGGCCGGCGACATACTCACCACTCGCCGTCTTCCGGAACGGCATTCCCATCTCAGTCGCGAGCTTCTCGCCCATGGAATCGAGTTCACGCTGCCGCAACGTGTTGATGAGGTTGCGACTGTAGATGACCTGCTGCCCCTGCCGGCGAGCGAGACCTTGCTCGATCAGATGCTCGGCCCGGCTTTCCATCGCGGCGCGCACCTCGGCGCCGAACCCGCCGTTTCCGAGGGGTGTTGCATCGCGCGCGATGAGCTGCCGATCGATCCAGGTCGCGCCTGACGCCTTCACCTGCGCATCGAGATCGAGGTCGGACCGCACCGCAAGGGCAGCGCGCTCGCGGCCGTGGGAATCCTCGAACCGGCGCAGTTCGACGATTGATCCTGTCGGGCCATCGCCCGTGGCATCGAGGGTGGCAAGCTTGATGTGATGGGTCCGCCCATCGGTACCATCGACGACGGCGTAGGCAGAGGCCTTCAACTCGTCATCGAGGCCGCGGTCAATCAGACGCCCGACGATGGGATCGGCGAGGCTCTCGCCAGCCAGCACATAGCTCGACGCGCCGCGTTCGAGGCCGCGCTCGGTGAGCGCCCTGTTCATGCGCTTGATGATGTCTCCGCGCTCGGCCAGTTCGCGCAAGGTGGACTCAGCCTCGTCGGCAATCATCCACTGTCCCGGTGCAATCTGGTTTGCAAGCCCGAGCGACTCCAGTTTGCACAGACGGCCGACCTTCTGCGGGAGGTACTCGTCGGGTTGTTTGCCCGCAATCGGCGCAACGTCGATGATGCCATGCCGGTTTGCATCCCGGACAAGCTGGCGATCGAGCCGTGTCCAGCGCTCGGACTCCACCTGGCTCTCGAGGCTGCGCCGGATGTCGAGGTCGGAGCGCGGCCCTAGTTCCTGCGTGACGAGATCCTGCGCCCTCGCCCGCATTCCCTCGCTGATGTATTCCCGCGCAATGACGAGGTCTTTGCCGTCGCTGGCGCGGCCACGGATGATGATGTGGACATGGGGGTTGTCGGTGTTCCAGTGATCGACGCCGACCCAGTCGAGTTTCGTGCCGAGGTCCTTCTCCGCCTGTCGCATCAGGTCGCGCGCGAACGCTTTCAGGTCCGACATGTTCGCCGCGTCCTCCGGCGACACGATGATTCTGAAGTGGTGCCGGTCTTCTTCGCATCGCTCGCTGAACGCCTTCATGTCGGCGTCGTCGGTCTCAGCACCGAACATACGTGCCCGCTCGCCGTCTCGCGTCACGCCCTCGCGGCGCAGGTAATTGAGATGTGCCCGAAGCGTCGCGCGGGCGCGGGTGTTGCGGACGATGCGGGTCTTAACCGTGGCAAGGCGCGAACGGGACGTCACCAGTCGGTTCGCCCGCACGCTGGCGGCGCGGCCACGGCCGAAGCGGGAACGTCGCGGCGCGGTGATCCGTCTCGACCTGGTAACATGGCCCCCGGCACGTTCGGCGGCAGCGAGCGCCTGGGCGATGAAAGGCTTGGCTTGCATGTTCGGACGCGAGCGGATTTTGCCGGGGCGGATGCGGAAGTCATCCTCGTTGCTCATCGCGAATGCTCCGCGATGTGCGATATACGTTGAAGAGATTGCGGAATCTTCGCGTGCGCGATGTCGCGCCATGCTCGCGCACGTCGCAGTGTGCGGGGTGAAACGTGTGCAGAAACAATGCCCCGACCGTCCCCCAACCGGGCCGCACCTCGCGGCCTTTTATCTTGCCCTCCAACGGTCGTGTTGCCGCTCTCCTCCCCGCTTACACACATTCGTGCGCCGGTCTTCGCTGTCTGACGATGGCCTGCGATACGCTTCATCATGGACGCCCGGTCCCGATGCGACGCACGAACAAGTCGCGATCTTGCGGATTGCTCTTGAATGGAGACGTGGCAGATGAACCGGACGATGGCGGTTCAGGTGCCGATGGCGCCGCCGTTGGGATGTGCTCCGATCCCTCCGTCGGAGGCTTGGATTTCGTCGGGAAGAGTGCGCTCGACCAGCTACGCGCCTGGTCGGCGAATGTCGTCGTGATGTCGACGATGGGCGTCCCGGTGTCGGACGGCGCGTCATCAGCCGTATCGAAGATCTCAGTGCTCGTGCCGCGCGGCATGTCGAAGTTCGGTGCATCGCCCTTCGCCGCCGTCGCCGCGACGTCGGTCGCGAACTTGACGTCCGGCCGATCCCACGAGCCACGATAGGCTGCAACGGCGCAGAGATTCGGATCGGTCTTGAAGCGCGGATGAGCTTTGCAACGAGTGGCGAGCTTGGTGAGTTGGGATGCCGCCATCGCGACGTTGCGGCACGGCAAAAGGACCGACGCGGAGACTCGCGATGGAGATACGGACACGCCGGCGAGACCGACGCGCACGATACTGTCGACAGACAATTCCCGCGTTTCACGGATCGCGTCACGCATGTTTCGATACACACGCGGGTTTGCCTCGCCCGGCATTGAGATCGCCCAGGGCTCGCCGCCCGAATGGTGCCAGACCAGCGCATGCATTAACTTCGGATCGACAGTGAGCGCGCACGCGGTCACGAGCGTAAGAAGGTCCATAACGTATGCTCCATGAACAAAGCTCCTCCGCCCGCTAAGCAACCGGCCGATGCCATCGTGCTCGCGGCCGTCAAGGGCAAGGCGCGAGCGCCGGCCTGCGGCCGCCCTTGACCGCCGCTGTGCGCGACGGCCGCGTGAGCCTTGAGCGGGACGGAGGAATGAGTCGCGCTTTTCGCGAACAGAGGAATGACGGCAGTTTCACGCGTGGTGCGCGGATGTCCGACATCCCGGTCACGCATCGGCGACACGGATCAGCTCCGCGTCTCGCGTTTGCTCGGACGCGTCCAGAGCAGATGGAAGGCGGAGCGATCGCTGCCGGACTGGAACAGGTTGGCGCGAACCGGCTGCGGGAAACCAGGATCGTCGATCTGCACGGCGACGTACTCACCGGCCTTCTCGCCGGTGCGCGTCCAGCCCGCGCCGACTTCGGGTCCCTCCTCGTCGCCGGCGTGAATGCGGTAATTCGGGGCGTTCTCGGTGTCTGAATGATCGGCCGGCACGATGGTCAGTTCGATGTCTAGCGAGAGCGTGCGCAGACGTCCGGAGAAGCCGTTTCGGGTGCGGATGAAGTTGCCGATTTGCGCCATGTCATGGTCCCTTCTGTTGGTGAGGTTGAGTCTTTCGGCACGGCGTCAACGTCTGGCGGCGCGCCATTGGAAACGGCCGTCACCGGCCTCGTCGGTCCAGACGGGCAGTACGCGGCCGATGACCGAACCGCGCGGGAACGGACCGAAGTAGCGGCCGTCCACGCTGTCCGGGACATCGAAGTTCATGAGAAACAGTTCGTCATCGCCGATGCGGCGGCAGCCTTGCCAGACCGGCATCTTGCGGCCGGCATTATCGCGTTCGCGGGCGTGGCCGATGGTCGAGCCATAGGCGACGATGTCGAGGCCGTGGCGGCAGACAGTCTGGCCTGGAAGCGCCAGGACGCGCTTCATCATGGGCACACCCATCGGCAGATAACCGCGATCGGCCATGAACTCGGCGATGAGTGGCGGCGCCGCCACCGCAACAAGATCGGTGACGTCGAGATTGTCGGCCGGCTGCACGGTGTAGAGGCCGATCGGCGCGCTGGCGCTGGCGTTCCAGATCAGGTCTATCGGCGGATCGACGAATGCCGACGCGCCGACCGTGACCGTAGACAGCGCTGTTGCGAGCAGCGTGGCGATGCGGGTCATGAGCCGACCTCGCGCCGTTTGAGCCAGGCTTGATGACGTGTGCGCGTGTAATTGCGCGGCGTCTCGTTGACGGACAGTCGGTTGTGGACGTGCTGCCAGTAGTCCGGCGCAACATCGGCCGGATCGATGCCGAGCGCCTCGACGGCGTCAACGGCATGCAGCACACGCTCGACCTTGGGCCAACCGTCCATGCGCAGGAGGATGTCGCCGCCGGGGCGCACAAACGGCAATGTCTGGTAACGCGCGCCGGGAGCGATCGCGCGCACAATGTCGGCACGCGAGAGGATGGTGCCGTAATCGTTGGCTGCCCACCGCACGAAGCAGAAGATGCTTCCAGCAGTGAAACTGAGGACGCGGCGATGGCGGTCCAGGATCTGCTGTCCTGCCGGATGCCCGAAGCGGACGCGGTTCTCAATGCGCTGTTTAAGCCAGGTCAACTCGACCAAGGTGAGACTGCCGTCTGTGTCATGCGCGCGCGAGACATCCGTGATCGTGACGCCCTTCATCGCCGGCCTCCCCTGGCGCGAGGAAAGGTCTTCAGCAGGAGGAGACGCAGCATGTAGGCGACGGTGACGCCGCGCTCGAATGCCGTGATCTTGATGCGGGCGCGCAGGTCAGGCGTGATGTCGATGGTCAGTCTTGCCGAGAAGGCATTGCGCTTGCGCCGAGCCTGGCGCGGAGGCTTTCGTCGTTTGGTCCGGCGCTTGACGTCGACTGGCCAGAACTTGAGTTTGGTTTTGCGCGGTCGCCGGGTCATGGCGTCACCGCGAACTCTGCATTGCTCAGCGAGGCAACGTCGTTGCGAGTGGCTGCACCTAGCAATCCGCAACGGATGCCCGCCGTTAGCAAGAATCCGAAGGATTCTCTGTTAGAGAAGTTAGGCGGGTGATTTCGCAAGCGTGCTTCGCGGGTTAAGCACGATTTGGGTTCCTGATAGGACGGGTTTGCGGTTCCCGATAGGACGGGTGTTCGGGTTCCTGATAGGACGGTTCTTTTCACAGCTTATCCCCATCGTGTTGCGGCCGCGGCGTGCGCAGGCGTGGTGCGGACGGAAATGGATTGGTGACGGGCTGGAAGCTCAGGCACGGCGCGTTTTCGGCGCCGGCGATGCAGGCGAGTTGGTAGCCGGGCAGCGGCTGGCGGCGCACGATGTCGCGCAGCTCGAATGCGAAGCGCTTGTAAGGCGAGAGGCTGCCGGACTTTAGATGAAGGTGCCGGAAGTCGAAGATCCAGCCATGACGCTGGCGTCCGCCATGCTTGCGCACAAGACGGTACAGCCAGCGCTCAAGTCCGCCGGTGAGTGCAAAATATTCGCGGTCGATGGTGAGGACGAGCGCCTCCATCATGACGCCGGCGTAGAACCAGTCCGGCAGGATCAGTTCGATGCCGCGCGGCCGGCCGGCGCTGTCGGCACGCTCCTTCCATTCGTTGATCCAGCTAAAACGATGCCGCCGGCGTTCTGTCGGTTGACGGATCGAGGTGGCGACGGTTGTCGACTGCAGACGATCGAGGCCGGCCTTGAGCCGCTCGTAGTTCTGTGCGGAGTCGCCGCGTCCGATGAAGCTCAGAATCTCATATGGCGTCGCAGCCATCAGCCGTGATGTGCGCAATCCGCGGTCGCGCGCATCGACGATTTGGGACGCGGCCCAGATCAGCACGTCGGCGTCCCAGATTGTCGCCATGCCGTGTTCGTGCGTCGCTTCGACGACAATCGTGACGTCCCCCATGTGGAAGTCGATGGGCCGGACGCGCGGCGTCTTGGCGAGTGAGAAGAACGGCCATGACATGAGGTCTTGCGCGTCGCGCGGCGGCATATCGCCGGGCCTGGCGCGAAAGAGTTCGAGTTGATGATCGTCGTCGATGGAACGTCGCATGCGAACACCCGTCAGCGGCTACGCGACGGCGTGGCTCGCGCCGAGCGAGAGGACGGCTGCGGGCCGGGATCGGACGTGGAGTTGCGGGCGCGCTCGGCGGCCCAGGTCTCGAGGTCATCGATGGCGTAGACGACGCGGCCGCCAAGCTTTCGGAAGATCGGGCCTGTGCCGGTGCAACGATGTTTCTCAAGCGTGCGTCCGGAGAGACCGAGAAACGCCGCGGCATCGTGCGTGCGCAAGAAACGGG
Source organism: Xanthobacter pseudotagetidis (assembly GCF_043194795.2). Classification (NCBI taxonomy): domain Bacteria; kingdom Pseudomonadati; phylum Pseudomonadota; class Alphaproteobacteria; order Hyphomicrobiales; family Xanthobacteraceae; genus Xanthobacter; species Xanthobacter pseudotagetidis. Next base: position 2,590,364 of record NZ_CM195534.1, read on the forward strand.
GCGTAACGCGAGGAGGAGAAGTGTCCAAGATGAGCCTCCGGGTCATTGGCGGCCGCTGCCGGACAAGGCAACGGATCGGAGGCAAGCGTGACGGAAGATCGGCGTCGTGGGGGAGACCCGCCCCAGGAGGCCTCCTGAAGTGTCCCCTTCGTTTGGCGCCCGAGAGCTCGGCGGGGCGGTCGCGGCTAGCGCCGGCGGAAGCGCCTCGCACGTTTGGCGTCGCCGCGCAGTAGCGCGAGATAGCCGCCGTTTGTCATAAGCGTGGCGCGCGCGATGATGCGGTTGATGCGCTTGCGCAGTGCTGCGTTAGTCCATTCGATGGCGGGGATATCGCGCGCTTGCGGATCGAGAAGGACCGCTGCGATCTCACGACGCGACGCGCCATCCCGAACACCATCGAGCGCGCGGAGTTGGAGCGTGAACCTGCTGCGCTGATGCACCGAGAGCTGCAAGCTGCGCATCAGGGGACCGGACCGCTCGCCGGCCAGGCGTCGCTCGAAACGCTGAATGGCATGCATGCGCGCGGCGCGGTCGTCATCGCGGGGGATGATGAAACTGCTGCCGCGCGCATGATGACCGCCGACGAACCAGACCTGATGATAGCCGTCGGCGTCAGCGAGGAGAAGATGACGGCCATCGCCGGTCGTCACGCTCGCCAGGATCGGCGAGAGATCTTCGAGACGGATGGTTCGCGCCGCGATGAAGGTCTCAGGCGCGGGAGCAATAATAACAGCGGATGGCGAACTTTCTGGTCGCCATATGGAAGGCGAGTTCCAGGCAGCGATGTCGGGGGCATGCGCGAAAACTCAAACCCCAACGTCGTGCGAGCCTGTCCATTCCGGCGGCATGCTCGACGACGCCTGACGCGATCTGATCCTGTGTGACGCGGTAATCTTCGCTGTAGTCGTGATTGCGGCGGAGGAACTCGGCGGCGAATTGCGGGCGATCGAGGCTCATGAGTTTTTCGGCGGTGCTCGCAGATCGCCAGTCGGACGCAGGTGGCATGATTACTACCCTCCCATCGACTGATCCTTGGTACGGATCGCAATCGTTGAGTATTGAGAGGATTGCAACGTCAGCTAGATATTAAGATTGAATGACGCGATAGCGTCGGGTTTGACCTCGGCGTGCGCTGCACGCGAGGGCTATTGCATGCGCGGTTCGAGGAGATTCCGATAGCCTTTATCTCTCATCCAGTGTGCGCGTGCGAGATGACTATCGTGCACGAGCTTGGCGCGCTCCGGATGCTTGTTGGGATCGAGGCCGAAAATGATCGAGACGGCCTCGCGCCAATCCGCGCCTTCGGCCTCGGCATCCAGCAGCCGGATGTAGCTCGCCAGATGTTTCTCGTCATAGGAACTGACGCGATCAAGCTGCGGAGGACAGTCTTCGAAGGGGGTAATGGTCACAGGTTTACTCGTGCGCTCATCCTTATTTACCAGAAATTAGCCAACCGGAATTGATTTCGCGCTGGCATCACGTAGGCGGCATTACGCTATCGCCGAATGATATCGAGCCATGCTCGCCCAGCAGACCGCGTATTTTATAATGCGGACCTGGGTCGCCCCCGACCTCACGCTCCGCGCCGGAAGAACTCCACGGGATCCGTTTCAAGGACGTCGGCGAGTTTTTCCAGCATGTCGATCGTTGCCGCATGCTGTTCGCGTTCGAGCATTCCGACATAGTTGCGATTGATGTCTGCACGATCGGCAAGCTCCTCCTGCGACAGGCCTTTAGCCTGCCGCAGCCGGCGCAAATTTCTGGCCACGGTCTCGCGCAATCGCATGCGGGAGACGTCGCCGGATCACTAATATACTGCCACCCAGTATACTAGGTATTCGTCGGGCTGGCGAGTTTAATGCACGTGGAATCCGAGCGTCTGGTTGAGCGTCGACGCCCACCCCCCGGGCCGATGTCGGGGCCCGGCGGCCTGAGCGAGGCGTCGCGACGCCATGCCAGAACCCCGCCCGGCGGTCCGGGCGGGGTGTCGGAAGGCTGGCTCAGTCGACGTTGGCCTTGCGGCCGCGCGACCAGATGAGCGTGTAGCTCTCGCCGTCTTCGTCGTCGAAGAGGTTCGCGTAGATCGGCGCGTTGAAGCTCGGGTCGTCGAGCTTGACCGACAGGTAGTTGCGGCCCTCGGTGGACCGCTTGGCCCAGGCGGCGCCGATCTCGGCGCGGCCGACATAGACGCGGTGGCTCGGGGCGTTCTCGTTGGTGCCGTTGCTCTCCGGGACCATGCGGACGTTCTTTGCCTGGAAGCTGAGCGTGACGATTTCGCCGACGAAGCCCTGCTCGGTCTTGGTGAAGGTGCCGATGTTCGCCATGATAGTTCTCCTTGCTTTCTGTTGCCGAGCCGCGACCATCGCGGTCTCGATGGCGACCGACAGGCCGGAGACGATCGACGCCGCATCCGAAGGACCGAAGCGCAGCGGAGGATGCCAGGCAGGCAACTTTCTTGTCTCGCGAGGAATGGGCGAAGCCCAGGGGAAGAAAGTTGAATGCCGGCATTGCGGCTAGTCGAGCGAGGCGCAGCCGTTGTCCGGCCAGGTCTGGCCATCGTAGAGACCCGAATGGACGCGCTGCTCGAAACAGGAATAGTGCAAGGAGAAGCCAGCGAACGTCACCACCACGAGACCACGCGCGCGCCGATGCTGAAATCGCTCTGCCCTGCTGCAGGCGACGTCTCGCATTCCCCAAGACACGCGGCGGCAAAGAACGCCCGGCCATCGCAACATCAGTCCGCCGGAGCCCGGCGCGCCGCGGCGACAAGCGATCCGCCGGCCGCACACTCACTGTCACGTCAGGCCTGAAAGCACCCTGCTTCGGCTTTGCTCCGATCAGTACCCTCACTGAGCGACACGGCGCAGCACTCGACTCATTAGGTAGCGGCGTCGCCGGACTACGACAGTGCCGGTCTTCCATGCCCGCTGGAGCCGTCGGGGGGAGATGCCGCAAGCCGCGTCCAGGCCGTCACGCCGATCACGATCGCGCCGATTACGGCGAAGACTTGCCGCCAGAGATCGGACGTCATGGTGAGGCCGGAGAGCCCAAACGTTGCATAATAGCCGGCAAGCGCAGCCGGCACCGCGAACATCAGTGCGACCGCGATCCGCAGAAAGGGCGTGCGGACGATCGAAAAGATCGTCTGGCCGATGACAAGTGTGAAGGCAGCCGCGACTAGGCCAAGAACGATTGCGCCAAACGGGCCTGCGCCTACGCCGTGTGCGTAAGGGCCAGCCGTCATGCCGACGAAGAACGGCAGCGCGTAGATCGCGAGCGTGAACAGCACCCAGCAGAAGAAGCCGAGGCCGATGATGTTGAGGACGATGCCGAGTGCGAGCATGGTGGATCCTCCCGTGACAACAATGACATGGGTTGCGCCTTCCACCACCTCCACGGCGCGGTCGGCAGAATAGCAGAATTCGCGCGAAACGACAGCAATGGATCGGCTCCATCGCCATGTTTCGTCGCGACATGCGTTTCGCGAGCGCGAGAGTCCCTGCGATTGAAGCGGCGGCGCTCACGCGCCGCTCTTTCCGAGTTTCCAGACCGGAATGCCGAACCGGCGCGCCTTGTCGGCTAGGTTTTCCTGGATGCCCGAGCCCGGTGCGACCAGGACGCCGATCGGCAACGCTTCGAGCATCGCGTCGTTGCGCTTGAACGGCGCAGCCTTGGCGTGCTTCGTCCAGTCGGGCTTGAATGCGATCTGCGGCACCTTGCGGTGATCTGCCCAGCGGGCGGCGATGCGTTCGGCGCCCTTCGGCGATCCGCCGTGCAGCAGCACCATGTCGGGGTGCTTGGCGCGGACCTGATCGAGACGATCCCAGATCAGGCGGTGATCGTTGAAGTCGAGCCCGCCCGTGAAGGCGATCTTCGGACCGGCCGGTAGCATCACTTCGGTTTCGGCCCGGCGCTTGGCTGCGATGAAGTCGCGGCTATCGATCATCGCCGCGGTCAAGGTGCGATGGTTGACCATCGATCCGTTGCGCGGATGCCAATGCGATCCGGTGTGGCGCGCGAAGTGCTCCGCGGCCTGATCGCGGAAGAACTCCATCACGTTGCGCCGTTCGACCAGCGTCATGCCCTCGGCCGTGAGGCGCTCCAGTTCGACGGAGCGGATCTCGGAGCCGTCCTGTTCACGCTGGCAGCGCCGCTGCGCCTGCTCGTTGTCGTCGAGCTGGCGCTCGATCCGGCCATTGGCGCGATGGAAGAGGTTGACGGTCGACCACAGAAAGTCTTCGAGGTCCGGTTCGAGGCGAGTGTCGGTCAGGGTTGCCACGAGCGCATCGAAGATGTCGGCGACGGCACCGGCGACATTACGCGCTTCGGGGAGCGGTCTGGGATCGGGCTCGTCCTGGAAGGGGCGATAGCCATGCAGTTGCAGTTCGGTGAGGATGGTGTCGGTGGCGGATGCGGCGTGCGACTCGTAGCCGGTGTCGTCATAGTCGGTCGTCATGAGGTGCTTCCTTCTGTCGGATCGGCCGCGCCCATCGCGGCCTTCATGGCGACACAGGGCGGCGGGCGGACCGGACCTGCACCGCGGCGCGAGGCGCAGCGGCCGGAGCGAAGCGGAGGATGGCGGAGGACGGCTATTTTGCTTCGCGATGCAAAGGCGCGTAGCGCCGGCGGAAAATAGCCGGCCGCAGCCATTGCCGGCCCGGGCCGCTTGCCGCACGGTCGCCCTCGCAAGAAGGCCGTGGCCCGGCCCTCTCCGACGGAAGCGCCTTCACACGCCGACACAGCGGCAACGCGCCGGTCACCCGTTCCGGCCACATCTCACAGACGCATGAAGCGTGCGACGTCCTCCGGCACGAGTTGAACCCGCACGGCCATCCGTAGCGCATCGGTGCCGAAGCGGCGCAGATCGGCGTTGAAGTCGTCACCGTGGGGCGACAAGACCACCGCGTCGATTCGTGCCGCGTGGGCACGGTCGAAGAGACTGGCCATCGCGCCGTCGCCTGCCGGATCGTTGTCGCGCACGATATAGAGCCGGCGCAGCGTCGCCGGAAATACAATGGCGGCGAGATGAGCGGCCGAGAGCGCGGCCATCATCGGCATGTCGGGCAGGACGCAGCGAAGCGACAGCATGGTTTCGATGCCTTCGCCCGCGGCCGCAACGTCGCGCACCACACCGAAGCGCACCGCGTTGCCGAGCAGATGGCCCATCGCGCGCCGCGGCGAGTCGATCGGCGCCTTGCCGAGCGTGGTGGGGTCGAAGCCGTTCGGATCGAGCCAGGTCCGGTGCGCGCCGGTGATACGGCCGTCGAGATCGGTAACGGCGGCGATCATCGCCGGCCAGGTCTCGGTCGGCATGTCGCGATCGGGACGATAATAGCAGCGTGGGTGGAAACGGAGATTTCCGGTTTCGGGCAAAGCCGTGATGCCACGATTGCGCAAGTACGTTTCCACGAGTGTGCGCGGAATCGGGTGCGACATGGCAAACAGGCGCCGGGCGGATTCCGGCGATCCGACCGGAGCTGGTGTCAGACGCCGCTTCAACGCGAGTTCATGTTGCGGTCGCGGAAAGCTCAGGAAGCGCCTTGCTTCCGTCTCGATGTCGCGGAAGTCGTCGAGCGCGCAAGTCGCGCCGATGATATCGAGCAGGTCGCCATGCTCGCCGGTCGCGGCGTCGGTCCACTTGCCGGCAGCGCCCTTGCCGGATTCAGGGCCGCTGAGGCGCACGAACATCGAGCGCCCGGGCGTGTTGTTGACGTCGCCGACCATCCAGTAGCGGCCTTCGCGGCGACCACTGGAGAGATAGTGCCGGCACACCGCCTCGGCCTCGCGCGCGAGACGGCGTGCCAGTTCGGCCGCATGTCCCGGCATGATCAGGCCACGCGCTCGGCAACGCGCGCAACCGGATATCGGTCGAGCACTTTGCGCAGGACATCCACGCCGGCGGCATCGGTCGGCACGAACATGCGCAGCTTCCACGAGATGATCTCGTGGAACAGGCCGTAGGCCGTGAGCCGCTCGCGCATGGCACCGGCGAACCCGGTCAGTTCGATGCGGTTCGCGCCCATGACGCGGACACGGCGAAGCTGAAGGCCTTCAGCGAGATCGAGGATGGTCTTGCCGTCGAGCAGAGCCGAATGCGCTGCATCGGGCGTCAGCGTCGAGGCGCCGATCGCGGTCGCACTGGCAACCCAGGCCGGTGACACCTTGCGGCCGATGATGCGTTCTCCATCATCGGTCTGGAGCCGATAGACGCGTGTCGATTCATTCGGCAGCCGCTTCCAGATCGGCAGCAGGAGACCGGCGACAATGTGAATCTCGCTGTCGGTGAACGCCGGCACGTCGGCCAGTTCGGCCGACCAGACGCGCGCGAAGCTCTCACGATCCGCCTCACGCCAATGGGTCTGTGGCATGGTCGCAAGCGCGATGACCGGGTGCTCCATGGGCCGGATCAGGCGCACGCGACGTTCGACCTGGCCGTCATCGAGCATGACGCTGCGCGCCGGCGCCTGCACGGCGGCGCGGCCGGATTGCGTGTTGACCAGCAGCAAGGCGCGCGGATCGGAGAGATGCTCCAACGCCTCGTCGAGCGTAACCGGCCGGTTGCGCTGGCGTTGCGTGATCGTCAGCAATCGCGTTTCGGCCTCGGTGTTGGGATGCGTATAGATGGTCTGCCGATCCGTGACGCTGAAGCTCTCGGCCGTCAGCGTCTCCAGGCCAACATCATAGGTGCCGGACGCGATCGCGCCCTCGACCCGTGCGGTCAGCAACTGCTCGAAGGCGACGAACAGGATGTTTTGCAGGTCGATAGTCAGCGCCAGCAGACGGTTGAGGAACGTCGTGATCGGCGGGAGTTCGTCCTTGATGCCGTTCGCGTCGGTCAGCTTCAGTCCCGTGGCATCCTCAAAGGTCTGAAGCGAGCAGCTTTCGACCTTGCCCATGACCAGAAGGAGATAGAGCTGACGCAAGGCGTCGCGCGCATAGTGACTCTCGAGGTTGTCCTCGGGGCGGAACAGGCCCTGCCCGCCGGTCTGGCGCTGCCCCTTGGTGATGGCCCCGAGCGTGTCGAGGCGCCGCGCGATGGTCGAGAGGAAGCGCTTTTCCGCCTTCACGTTGGTGGCGATCGGCCGGAACAGCGGCGGCTGCGCCTGATTGGTGCGATTGGTACGGCCCAGCCCCTGAATCGCCGCGTCGGCCTTCCACCCGGCCTCCAAGAGATAATGTATGCGCAGCCGCCGGTTCCGGACCGACAGTTCGGCGTGATAGCTGCGTCCCGTGCCGCCAGCTTCCGAGAACGCCAGAATACGCTTGACGTCATCCATGAACGCCTGCGTCTCGGCGAGGTTCGCGGAGCCGGCACGGTTCTCGACGACGAGGCGGTCGATCCGGTCCGATCCAGTCTTGCGGATAATGCGGCGCGAGCGGCCCGTGACCTCCGCCACCATGTCCGTGCCGAAGCGCTGCACGATCTGGTCGAGCGCGCCATGCACGGGGGACAATGACGCGAGCTTCTCGATCAAGCGATCCCGGCGTGCGACTGCGTCCCGGCTCTGCACCGGCTGGCCGTCGCGATAGACTGGCCGTGACGACAAGTTTCCTTCGCTGTCCGTGAACGGCTCGTAGAGCTGGGTCGGGAAACTGTGCGCCAGATAATCGAGCACGTATTCCCGCGGGGTGATGTCGACCTGCACGTCGCCCCATTCCTCGGTCGGGATTTCGGCAAGCCGGCGTTCCATCAGCGCCTCGCCGGTCGAGACGATCTGGATCACCGCGGCATGACCCGCCTTCAGGTCACGCTCGACGGACGCGATCAGCGTCGGCGTCTTCATCGCCGTGATGAGATGGTTGAAGAAGCGCTGCTTGGCGCTCTCGAAAGCGGAGCGCGCGGCGGACTTGGCCTGCGCGTTCAGCGTGCCGGTCTCGCCGGTGACGTTCGCCGCGCGCATCGCGGCATCGAGGTTGTTATGAATGATCGAGAAGGCACCCGCATATTCATCGTAGATGCGGATCTGCTCATCGCTCAGACGGTGCTCGACCAGTTCGTACTCGACGCCCTCGTAGGAAAGCGACCGCGCCGCATAGAGGCCGAGCGCCTTGAGATCGCGGGCCAGCACTTCCATCGCGGCGACGCCGCCCGCCTCGATCGCCTCGACGAACTCCGCGCGCGTCGCGAACGGGAAGTCTTCTCCGCCCCAGAGGCCGAGGCGCTGCGCATAGGCGAGATTATGGACCGTGGTCGCGCCCGTCGCCGAGACGTAGAGAACGCGCGCGTTCGGCAAGGCATGTTGCAGCCGCAGTCCGGCCCGGCCCTGCTGCGAGGCTGCGACATCGCCGCGCTCGCCCCTACCGCCGGCGGCGTTCTGCATCGCGTGTGATTCATCAAACACAATCAGGCCGTCGAAGTCCGCGCCGAGCCAGTCGACGATCTGGCGGACGCGCGAAGCCTTTTCGTCGCGCGCATCGGACCGCAGCGTCGCATAGGTCGTGAACAGGATGCCTTCGGCGAGCCGGATCGATGTGCCCTGCCGGAAGCGCGACAGCGGTGTTACCAGCAGCCGCTCCATGCCGAGCGCCGACCAGTCGCGCTGGGCATCCTCAATCAGCTTGTCAGACTTGCTGATCCAAACCGCGCGGCGTCGGCCCTTCAGCCAGTTGTCGATGAGAACGCCCGCGACCTGGCGGCCCTTGCCGGCGCCGGTGCCGTCGCCCAGGAACCAGCCGCGCCGGAAGCGCACCGCATCTTCGGCATCATCCGATGCGGCCGTGACGAGATCGAAGGTCTCGTCGACGCTCCAGGACCCGGCGAGGAAGTCGGAATGGGCCTCGCCGGCATAGACGACGGATTCGAGCTGGGCATCCGAGAGCAACCCGCCTTGGACGAGGTTCGCCGGCAGATGCGGCCGATAGGTCGGAATCGGCGGCGCGACCGACGCCATCGCGGCCGACTGCACGAGCTTCGTCGGATGCGCCGTCGATCCGGGAATACGGATCGACTGCAATCCGTATTCTTCGTAAATCGCATCCGTGAGTTTACGGCTTTCCGTGGGTGCCCACGCGACCTGCTCATAAGCGAGTTCGACGGCCTCCGGATCGGCCGTCGATGTCGTGGACGCGGACGGCCGTGAGACATACGCGCGAACGGTCCGCGGAATGGCCGCGCGCTGAACCGTCGGAGCGATGACGTTGCCCGCGATCGGTAGTCGCGGCGGGACGCGCTCCGTGACCCAGCCGAGCAGCGTCGTCACGTCGGGCGCGACATCGCGATACGGCGGAAACACCGTCGTATCGTCAGCCGGCAGACGGTCGATCACGGTCAGGCGCGTGTCGATTGTGGTGCCGTGCTTCGCATAGACGGCACCGTCGATGGCGGCGGAGAACACGACGCGGCCGCGCTCCTGCAGGTGCACGAAGGCGTCGGTCCACGCGGGGTTGTCGGACGCGAAGCTCGCGCCGGTGATCGCGACCAGGCGTCCGCCTTCGGGCAGTCGCGCAAGCGCGGATGCGATGTGCCGCAAGGCCGCATCGGCCATGCGCCGATCGACATGCGCGACCGCCGAGAACGGCGGATTCATCAGCACGACGCTCGGCACGATCCCGGCATCGAGGTGATCGTCGATCTGCGCAGCGTCGAAGCGCGTCGTGGAGACGCCGGCGAACAACCGCTCGAGAATGCCAGCGCGGGTATCTGCGAGCTCGTTGAGAACGAGCGCTGCGCCCGACAGCTCGGCCAAGATGGCAAGCAGGCCGGTGCCGGCCGACGGCTCCAGCACAATGTCGGCTGGCGTGATCGCGGCAGCGACGCTGGCGGCGAAGCCCAAGGCGATCGGTGTCGAGAACTGCTGAAATGCCTCGCTCTCTTCGGAGCGGCGCGTGTGGGTAGGAAGAAGTCTTGCGAGCTTGGCAAGCATCGGCAGCATAGCCGCGTCCGAGCCGGACCTCGCCCGCATCGCGGGCCCGAACCTGCGCACGAACAGGACGCTCGCCGCCTCGCAGGCGTCGTAAGCCGTCTTCCAATCCCATGCGCCATCGGCGTCGGAAGCGCCGAATGCGGTTTCCAGCGCGGTCCTCAACATCGGCGCGTCGATGCGGCGGCCGTGTTCGAGGTGGGGAAGGAGAAGGCGCGCGGCGACGAAGACTGCGGACGCCGGATCGGCGGCAGGGACAGGGCTGGCCGCGGGGACGGCCGTGGACACTGAACGGCGGGACATGGAGGGAGCCTCGCGAGAGCGGGGACGGATCAGCCGCCCGGACGCTCTCTCGATCCACGGCGGCTCAAATCCGTCCCGGCCCGCCTCTCCCTCTCCTGCGCCAACGCATGAACGGGCCAACTCCAAGAAACAGCGAGTTGATCGTGGGCATCGGTTCGCGCAGGCCGGTCTGACGAACAAATGTCGCTGTTGAAAGGAAGCGGGACGGCCGGAGCCGCCCCGCTCGTGGAGTCATTCAGCCGCAACGGCGTGGGGCTGTTCGTCCTCGCCGGTTTCACCCGCCTCGTCCTCGTCATCGGCGAGGAATTCGGGAAGCGGTTCGCCTGTGGTGTTGGGTTCGCCTGATGCCGCAGCCACCTCGGCAAGGCGCAACGGCTCGGGAAGCCAGCCCATGCCATCGAGCAGCCGCTCTGCCTCCTTCGCCATCTCGTTCTTCTTGAGATGGTCGATGAGTTGCACCGACGCCTCACCCTTTGCCTCGCGCACGGCTTCGAGGATGCGGCTCTTGGTGACGCGACCAAGATAGTTGTCGACTGTCGGGCGCCAGCCTGCTTCCGCCATGTCGAGATTGACGGCACGTGCCAGGCGATCGGCCTGATCGATCCGATGGCGCAGGCCGTGCGCCGACACGCCGGTGCCGCCGTATCGATCAATCTTCTCGAACAAGGCATTCACGCCGAACGACACGCAATGCGCCAGCAGCGCCGAACGGCTGGCGTCGTCGAGCGCGGCGAGCCAATCCCACAGTGCAACTTCGTCGTTCGGCATCTCCGCCGCCCAGGCCTTATTCCTTTCGTCGATGGCTTTCGCCGGCGGGGAGTCCTTCAGGTCGGATGCCTGCGCAGAGAAGTGGACCTGCCGAACTGTTACCTGCAGACAGCCGTTCGGCATCTCACGCTGGAAGGTATCGAGGCAGAGCTTGTGTAGCAGCGCCGTCATCGCGACCTGGGGATTGGTCGCTACGGCGTCACGCAGCGCGAGCGAGCGATGGGCCGTCAACTCCATCACGAGGCGCTCAGGCAACGGCTTGATGCCGTCGTCTTCTTCGTCCTCGGCCTCAGGCTGGCCGCTAACCGTGATGACGGTCCGCCGTACGGATGACGCGTCGGGATCGACAGCGTCCGTGTCAGAAGGGTCGGCATTTGCGTCTGCGCCCTCAACCGGCGCTTCGTCGTCCGGACGCACGAAACCGCGATCGATCAGCAGGCTGCCATCGCTGTCGATGCTAACGAAAACCCCGGCGCGGGTGATGTCGGCCGCATCGAAGATATGCGGCCGATTGTCGAAGGCGGACAGCGCCTTCTCGATCTCGCCGAGGCGGGCGTCGACCTCGTCGGGAATCTCGTCGGCGTCCTGATACTCGGCCTCGAGCTTCGCGTGCTCGGCTTGCAGCGCTTCCACCATCGCCTGCTCCTCGGCCGTGATGTCTGCAGGCGTTCCCTCGAGCTGACGGAAACCGTTGTCATGGCCATAGGGAAAGCTGATTGCGACCTCGATCCATTTCCAACCCTCGGCGGCAATGGTCTCCGCATCCGCCTTCAGCTTTTCGGTGACGAGACGCTCGAGCAGCGGCACGTCCTGCCACCAGCCGCCATCGTCGCGCTCGAACAGGTCGCGCAAAACACCTCCGCCGGCGGCTTCATATGCCGCGACGCCGACGAACTGCGCCCGCTTGTCCGACGCACGCACCGTATCCTCGGTGAGCATGCGCCGGATCTGGTACGGCTCGTCATAGCCAGATTTGCTGACGTTTTCCCAGACCAGCTCCTGTCGCGCGTGATCGCCGGTCACGGAAAAGGCCATGAGTTGTTCGAGCGTCATGCCGTCCTCTGCATAGACCTCGTGCAGTTTCGGCGACACGGATGCCAGGCGCAGGCGCTGCTTGACGATCGCCGCGGTCACGAAATGCCGCGCGGCGATGTCTTCCTCGCTCATGCCGAGAGTGCGCAGGGTCTGGAAGGCGCGAAACTGGTCGAGCGGATGCAGGCCGACGCGCTCATCGTTCTCGGCGATCGAGTCGTCCTCGGCGATACCCCCTTCGCGGACGACGCAGGGAACGAGCTGCGTCTTCGCCAAACGCTTCTGCTTCACCAGCAGTTCGAGGGCGCGGTAGCGGCGACCGCCGGCCGGCACCTCGAACATGCCGGTCTCGTTGCCCTCACCATCAAGGACGGCGCGGACGTTGAGGCTCTGCAGCAAAGTGCGCTGCGCGATACTCTCGGCCAGTTGCTCGACCGACACGCCGGCCTTGACGCGGCGTACGTTCGACTGGCTGAGTACCAGCTTGTTGAATGGGATGTCACGCGAGCGCGACAGAGTGATCTTCTGCACGGCCTTTGCCATGTGAGTTCTCCACGACGGGCGGCCGAAAGCCTCTCTCTCGACCTCCAACCCGTCGCGGGAAAACCCGCTCCCCTCTCCCTCTCTGGCGACCCAACCCACGCCTGTCACGCGGCCTCCTGATCTCCGACGGCGATCTCAGCGAAGGCGCTGGCAAGCGGCTCTGAACGGAAGCCGAGCAGCCAATCAGCCGCTTTGCTTGCCTGCGACGCGGCGCGGACGATCGCGCGATTGTCCTCGCGCAACACGTCGAGCCACGAGCCGATATAGTCGGCATGGCGCACGGTCGGCACGATGCCGAGCGACGCGCAGGAGAACGCCGCGCACAGCTCAGCGATCAGTTCTTCGAAGGCGTATTTCTTCGAGCCGTGCGCGCCGGACAGGTCGCGGTTGAGGCGTGAGCGATGGCCGCTGGCGTGGCCCAATTCATGCAGGGCTGTGCGGTGCCAGTTGATGGGTTCGAAATACGCGGCAGGCGGCGGCACCTGCACGTAGTCCTCCGATGGAATGTAGAAGGCGCGGTTGCCTCCGATACGAAAGTCGATGCCGGTCGACTTGATGAGCGCTTCTACCTCCGGCTCGATCACACCGGGAGGTGGCGGCGGCGCGATGGTTACGATCTCGTCCGGCAGCGCATCACACTGGTCGGTGTTAAACACCGTAAAGCGCTTTAGGAACGGAATCGCCTGCGGTTCTTCCCCGGATTCTGCCGCGCGCTTCTTCTCATCATTGGGAATGAAGCGGTCGGCATAGACGACAGTCGTGCCGCGCTCACCCTTGCGGACATGGCCGCCGAGCGAGAGTGCCTGGCGGAACGTGAGCCAGCTCTGGCCGGTGAAGCCGTGCTCGATCACAGACCCCCAGAGGATCAGGACGTTCACGCCGCTGTATTGCCGCCGAGTGGAAGCGTTTTGCGGCATTGCGAGGGGCGCCTTTGCGGCAGCCGTACCCCAAGGCTGGACCCAGGGTACGCGACCGGCCTCCAATTCGGCGATGATCTTGTCGGTGATTTCGTCATAGAGGCTCGCCCGGTCCTCGCCGGCGCGCGCACGATAAGCATTTCTCGACATCGCGGGTCTCCGCGACGGGCGCCGCGAGCCTCTCCCGCGGCTTCCAACCCGTCACGGCCCACCCGGCCGGCACTCTCACTCTCCTCCTGCGCACCAGCAGCGCACGCGGGCGTCGGTTTCACCGAACGAATCCGCAAGCGCCGCGTCAGGGACGGAAGCCCGGAGGGTGAAGACCCGGCATAGCCGGGGCTTCAGCGACAGCCGACGGCGCGGTCCCGCAGGGAGACGCCCGATCCATCTCGGATAGCGCCTTTGACTGCCACTTTCCGCCGAATGCCCCCAAAAGCATCTATTGTCGGTTCGACCAGGACAGTGACCACGGGCGGGAAACATGGCGGCGGCGTCTGGCGACGATAATGAGTCAATTGAAGAGCATAAGCAGGCGCTGATTCATCCGGCGGCGATGCTTTACGGTGTTCAGAAGATGTTTGGCGATCAGGCCAGAGTGAAGGCCAAGCAGGCTTATGGACGCCTCATCGACGCCCACCTTCTCGTCGCCGGCGTGCTGGGCGCCGGATTGCTGCGCACCAATGGCGTGGTGACACCGATCACTGCCACGTCGGAAGAGCGCAACGCACTCTTCGCTGGATTTGTCATTGGGCTGAACGCCTGCGAGAGCGCCATTGAAGAAGCGCGCTATCTGCAAGCGCACGCGCTGCTGCGACAGGAGATGGAAATCCTGGCGCAGCTAAAGGCGGTCCGCGAAGGTCGGCGCAAACCGAATGGCTCCCCCAATGTGACGGCGCTCGAGAAATCCCTGCGCCGGCTCTATGGCGATCTCACCGCTGCGGCGCATGTGTCGAAGCACGACGTCGTTGAAAGCGTGACTGCCTGGGATGGTCCTATGGAAGATCTTCCTGGGCCCACGGCCATGACCCGTTACTTTCCCGAGACCGATACAGGCCTGGCCCGTCGATCCTTTGCGCTGCACATCACCCTGATGATCCATTTGATCGAGGAATTGAGCCTCGACTACGACGAGCGCCATCCCAATCATGCCTTCACCGACCGCGAGCGCGCAGCGCTCAATCACGCCGTGAAGCTCATGATCGCGGAGGGCCTCGTGGAATCTGACGATCCCGAGCCGCTGAACAACCAAGGCTGACCACCGATGCTGAGATTCAACAACCAATGGCGGTTTGACAGTCCCGGTCCGATCGAGCCCGGCGTCGTCAGCGATTTTCTCAATCTGATCAACCGCATCAGCGGTCAAGGGTCGCGAAAGGCTATCCTCGAACACTTCAAATCGGCTTTCGCCGCCGCAGCCGGCATCCCCTATCATTCGAGCAGCGACGCGAGTTGGGCCGCCAGCGATCTCGATCGGGCGATGGACGAGGCCGCTGCTAACGCACCCTTGTTTATCGACGCCTTTTACTCCGGATGTGAGCAGTTGCAGCAGCGCAATCCCGAAATGGCGCTGCCCGACGCAACGCGCATCAACCGCATCCTGACCGAGCATGGGGCCGGCTATCAGATCGATCTTCCGAATCTCATCGCAACGCGGACTCACATTCCGATCACGGTTCCTGAGCAGGCCCCTTCCCTCGATGCTCAAGCTCGCGCCCTGATCGACACGGCCCTTCAAGCGACGGAGAGAGCTCTCGCCGAAGGCAACGGCCGGCAGGCGGTGCAAGAAGTTCTATGGCTTCTCGAGACGGTCTCGACCGCTTTCCGAAGCGACGAGATTTTCGACGGCTCCATCCAGGGCCGGTATTTCAACAAGATCATAGGCGAACTGAAATCACGTGGTCGTGGCGGCCATCAGGATCAGATCCTGCAATGGATGATGACGCTGCATGGCTATCTGTCCTCGCCGACCGGTGGCGGCGTTCGCCACGGCGTCGATCTGCGCGATGGGCTCGCGCTTCACATCAACGAAGCCCGCCTCTACTGCAACCTGATCCGCAGCTACATCACCTTTCTTATCGGAGAACACGAACGCCTGAGCGGGCGCTCCTCATGACAATGTACATGACCAAGACCTGGGGTTTCAGCGTGCCCTGCGGTCCGTTGCAATTCAGTCTGAGCGGATTTCGGGACCGCGCTCGTGGCTTGCTCCAACCTGGCGATCTTGTGGCCATTGTCGGCACATTCGGCGCCAATACGCCCGAACAGGAACGCGGCATGATCCTCGGCCTGATGGAGCCGTCGACGGTGGTCGTCAGTTCGCTCGATTATTTCGACCTCGACGCGGTGCGCGAGGTCGATCGCGACGAACACGGCAACTATCGTTGGCCCTTCGGCCTTGAACTCCGCGCCGCCTGGCGTTTCACCGAACCCCGAACCGCGCTAGGCGACATCTCCGCACGGCAATTTCATATGGATTCCGCGCAAGGCATTGTCCCGCTGCTGCCGAACGAAGCGGACGCGATCCTTAATTTACCGCGCGAGTCTGTGCCGCTGCTCAGCCCGCTGCGCGCGAGAGTCCGCGTGGAAGGGCTTGACGCCGCCCGGCGGAGAGCCGCGCCTCCCCCATCAACGACACGCACCGGCATCATGCACCTCCGGCGCGCACCGGCCTTTACTTATGCCATGAGGCTAGAAGGTGCGACGACGTCCGCATTCAAGATCGGCTGGGCCTTTGACTGGAAGCAGCGCGAGCGGCAATTCAATCAGGCGGCCATGCCTGCGGCCGGCGGGTTGCGATACCGCACGGTCTATCACGAGATATGGGAGACGGCGTTCGATGCCTTTCGCATGGAGCAGGCCCTGCTGCGCCACTTCGACTCGGCGCGCCATCCGCAAAACCGGGAGGTCGTCTCCGCGGTTGGGGAGGATAAGCTCTTGGCGGCGTGGATTCGCTGTCTGCAGGCGACGAAACAGACCCGGCAGCTCCAGACCGAGGTTCCGGCTCGGCCTGTACAGGGTTCGAGTCCCCGATCCGGCGACGAAGTTCGGTCGATTTAATACCGCCTTCCAGGCAAACCATTGAATCTAATTGATAATTCTGAACGTTCGTGCAGCCTTAAGAACTTGTGAACCATTGCCTTGCGGCGCCGGAGTCAGAACACTACATGAACAAACTAGGGCAATTGCGCCCAAGCGGGGGAGTTCATGTTCGAAATTGATTTCCTGCCGGTCGGCAACAGCAACGGCGACGCCATTTGCGTCCAGTACAGCGTGCCGGGCGGCGTCCTCGTTCATGTGGTGGACGGCGCCTACAAGGACGTTGGCGACAAGATCGTCGCGCACATTCAGACACATTACGGCAGCTCCTACTTCATCAACCACATGGTGCTTTCGCACGCCGACGATGATCACGCGACCGGTCTGGTCGAGGTGATGAAGAAGATGAAGGTTCAGAATCTCTGGATGAACCGGCCGTGGCTGTACGCCGCGGAGACGCTTCAGCACTTCCACGGGCGCTATACGCTTCAGGGTCTGATCAACAAGATGCGCGAGCTGCATCCCTATCTTGTGGAGCTCGAAGATCTTGCGGCCAAACAAGGCACCATCGTGCACGAAGTGTTCCAGGGCGCCACGATTGGCAACTTCACGGTGCTTGCGCCGTCGCGCGCCCGCTATGTGCGGTTGGTCCCGGATCTTGAGAAGACGCCGCAGCGCATGACCACCGCGGATTCGGCCGGCAACTTCCTCCTCGAAGCGCTGCGCAAGGCACGGAACAAGTTGCTGGAGACATGGGACATCGAAACGCTTTCAAACTCCCCCGACCCGACATCGGCGTCGAACGAGACCAGCGTCGTGCAACTGGGCGAACTCGACGGGCAGCGCATCTTGCTGACAGCCGACGTCGGACCGGAAGGCCTCAACGAAGCCGCCGACTACGCAGCGCTGCTGGGCAAGCTGAAGATCCCCAACATGGTTCAGGTGCCTCATCATGGCAGCCGGCGAAACGTCACGCCGAATGTGCTCGACCGCTGGCTGGGAGGAAAGGTCGCCAGTGGCGTCACCTGCGGAAGCGCGATCTGCTCGGTCGGCGATGGCCAGCCCGAATATCCGCGCGGCCAGATCAGCAACGCCTTCTTGCGCCGCGGCTATCCCGTGTATGTGACGCGGGGCAGCACGATCATGCACCATTCCGGCAGCAGCCGTGGTTGGCCGTCGAGCACGCCCGTTCCGTTCCAGGCCGAGGTCGAAGACAAGGCGGCGCCGGGTGTTGCGGCATGATCGAGCAAATGGGGTCTTCGATGCTTCGTTTCTTCGATGCCTACACCGTGAGGGCTCGGTTCATCCCCGCCATCCTCGCGGTCGCACCGGCTCTGGCCGCCCTGTTCTTGCTCGTGCCGTGGAAGGAGCTGGACCTCTACGTGGCGGTGACCACGGTGGCGATGCTGGCGCTACTGTATGCGTTGTCCGACTGGGCACGGAAACAGGGACAGGCGCTCGAGCCGGGCCTGTACAGCGAGATCGGCGGCAAGCCGTCGGTCACGATGATGCATCGCTCTGACAACACGATCGACCAGGCCTCAAAGGATCGATACCGCGCCTTTCTTGCGGCCAAGATCGAGAAGCCGGAGCCGAGCGCGAACGACGAGCAACAGAACCCCGCCGCAGCGAATGCATTTTATGAACTTGCCGGGACGTGGCTTCGCACGCACACCCGGGATGCCAAGAAATTCCCGATCTTGTTCAACGAGAACTGCGCGTATGGCTTCCGCCGGAATTTGCTGGGCGCGAAGTGGACGGCGCTCGCATTGAACGGAATCGTCGTTGCTATTTGTGCGGCTGTGCTCGTCTATCACGGGACGCTCGACATCGGGAGCGCTGACGCGAAACGCGTTCTTGTCGTCCTGATCGTGGCTGCCGCCCATGCCCTGTATTTTCTTCTGGCCGTGAACCGGAAGAGCGTGATTGCCGCAGCGCGGACTTATGCGCGAGAGCTGATCTTGTCTTGCGAAACGCTCATCACGCCGAAAAAAGCCGCAACAAAGCCAGCAAAGAAGGCGGCAGCATCTCGCTCGAAGGCACCGCAACAGCCGTCACCCTGAACACATCAAGAGATCAGCGGCGGTCTATGTGTATGTCGCTGCCTTGCGCTCTCTTGCAAAGCGCGGTCGCACGCTCGACGCTGTGTCGGGCGCTTACTGCGCAAGTTCCTCGGCGCTCGGAATATCGATGATCTCGTGCCAATGCTTGATCAGCTTCTGATAGACGCCGGCCACTTTCGCTTGCGCGCTCTCAAGCTCTGACTTGGTCAGCACCTCACTTTCCAACGTCAGCACCCCTTTGCCCCTGACGCTGATGTGCTTGAGGTAGACTTCGAACTCTCGGGTCTCCTTGTTCACATCCATGTCGAGCGGGCCATGGGCGAACTTGTTTCGCGTCTTCACCACCTCGGCCGCTTCGCCGGCGATCCCGCGGATGATCTTGAGGATCGGCTCCGGCCGGCCGGCCTCGACCATCAGCGCTTCGAGCGCGCGGAATTTCGCATGAATCGATCCGAGCTGCGTCGTGATACAGGCGCCGCGCCGGTCCTCGACGTCGGCCAAGTACCAGATTGCAACATCGACCCAGTGCTCGAACTTCGCCCAGGTGGTGGTGATCCGGCCGATCTCGACGAGCGTCGATTCATAAAGATCGCGTTGCGGATGGCGCGCCATCTTGGTTCTCCGTCAGGCAGTCGGAATTGAAGGGTCAGGCCGGTGGTGCGGCTGGCGACATCGGGAGGCGAAAGCCAGGATAAACAAACGATCGGCTGATCGTGTTGCAGTCCGCTTCCGAGAGTCCCTCTCGCCGCGCGACCTCGTACCACTTGTTTCGAACCTGCTCTTCCATCTCCAACACGATTTTTTCGGCTTCGTCTTTTTCAAGCAGGAAGCGCATGCTTTGCGAGACGATATTTTCGGCGTTGGCATAGCGGCCAGCGTCGCCGCAGACCATGGCGAGGTCGCGTCGCTCCTCGCTGATCAACGGCGTGGGCGTGAGATCGTAGGCAGGCGAGAGCTTCCAATCCGGCGTCATCGCCATAACCGCATGATTGCGCGGGTGATCATCGGTGTTGGAGATCAATGCGTTGAAGCACATCCTGCGGAACAATTCGGCAGCATCGGCACGCGGGTTGGCCGAAATTCGCCGCAGCTCTTCAACCAGCAGAACGTAGGACCACCGGTCGCGTGTGTCGTGCCCCTCTTCGGCGCGCAGGAGTGTCAGGCCGCTGAGCATGCGGGCGCGGAGATAGCCGCCTTCTGCCCGCTCGCGATCAAATCGCTTGACCATGAGGACGTCACGGCCGCCGACGACGATCACCTTGCTCTCCGCCGTTGTGACACCGCACGCCCGTGCGAGCACGAGCATCGCATGCTCAGCGCGCGCGCTGTTCCATTTGTCGTCCTTCCTGTTGAACTTGGCGATCCATAGGCCGTCGGTGTCCTCGACGACGGCCTTCGGCCGCGCGCCGCCCATCGACGTGCCGACCAGCAGCAACTCCTCGACCTGAGCGGCTTCGGCATCGTCTGGGCGATCTTCTTCATCGATGATGGCATCGGCGATCTTCTGCAGCCGAGCGAGGCTCAGCGTCTTGTTGAAATCGCGCTTGGGCGCTGGAGGCTGCTGATTCAGTCCGAAGCCGAGCGCGCCTGCGCGGTCGTCGGGTGAGTGCAGCAGGTAGTCCATCTCGTTGAGCTGGGCTGCACCGACATGTCGCTCGATCACGCGGCGCCCCCAATAGTCCGGTCCCGCGTCGCGCAGCGCGCCGAACAGGCCTTTCATGCCGACAGTTTCGTAGGTCTGGCCGGCAAGCCTGAGTTCGATCGGATCGATCGGCACCGCGTCGGCGCGGGCGAGATAGCTACGGCCGTAGACCAGTCTGCCGATCGCAATGTCGCGCCTGTCCTTGGTGAGTTCAAACCGCGCCGCGGTGACCGGCGCGGTCTGACCGGGCAAGGTGATGTAGACGAAGCATTCCGTCGGCGTGACCTTAGAAGTCATTGTCCAATCCCTTCGGGCTACGGGCGTGGACACGATCCTGAATCAAGGCGAGACGCTGACCCTCCTCATCGAAGCGCGGATCGGCTGCATCACCAAGGCGATCGATCAGGCCGTAGGCCCACAGCAAGCCCGCATACACACCGATCTGCGTCGAGACCTTGCCTTTCTCGGCGTCCAGGATGGCACGACGGCCGGTCCCGATCTTGGCGGCGGTGGCGTCGACGGTCAGGTTGCGGCGCAGGCGGGCGGTCCGCAGATCGGCCCCTAGCTTCTTCAAGGTTCGATCGACCTCGAAGGGGGGCGCCTGGACGAGATTGTTCTTGGCAGTCATGGGCTCTTAAGGGCTCCAAATCCCGGTTTTCGTGCTCTTAAGAGCATATAGGAGGCAACTCCTTAACGGCAAGTATCTTATGCCCTTAAGAGCACCAAAAAGGTCATTCAGTGCTCTTAAGAGCACTCACCTCGAATAGGCGAGCAGCGACCAAGCCTACCGAATCGCGGAAATGTGCGGACTCCAAACACTCCCAGAGTCAATATCTTGTGGAAAAAGAATCACATTGAACCAAATATTGCGGAACTCCGATGAGTTCCTATCTCAGGTTCCAAAGCGCCGGCGACCCATCATTTTTGGGACGCACCACGTTTATAGAACAAATCCAGTACGGGAACGACCATGACCGCCTCTCTCACCTTTTTCCCTGTTTCCAACGGAGACATGGTTCTGATGTGCCTCGACAACGGTCAGCGCATCCTCATCGACATCAATATCCGCGGCAAGGCGGACGACGACGATGACGACACGCCGGACGTCGCCGAAGATCTGCGAAGTAGGCTTGAGCGGGACAACCAGGGCCGCCTCTACGTCGACGCCTTCCTGGTCAGCCATCCCCATAGCGACCACGTCGCGGGCCTGCGCAATCATTTTCATCTTGGGCCACCAGACTCCTGGGACGAAGACGACGACAAGATCCTGATCCGCGAGATGTGGTCGTCACCTGTCGTGTTCCGCCGCGCCGGCGCCAACGGCGAGTCGCTCTGCGAGGATGCCAAAGCCTGGCAAAAGGAAGCACGGCGACGCGTCGCGCTCTTCCGCGAGAACGGGTTTTCGACGGGGGAAGGCGATCGCATTCTGATCATGGGCGAGGACATCGACGGGAAGACCGACGATATTCTCGACATCGTCATCAAGCGCGATGAGACGATCGACGCCTGCAACCGGGTGGAGGACGGCTCGTTCCAGGGGCGGTTGCTGGCCCCCCTTCCTCCCATTGACGACGACGACGAGGAGACGCTGCGGCACAATCAGTCGTCGGTCATCATCCGCTTCTCGCTGCGCGGTGGCGGCATCAGCGATCGTTGCCGCTTCCTGACCGGCGGCGACGCCGAAGTCGCGATCTGGAATCGGCTGTGGAATTTGCACAAGGCAGAGCGCGCGGACTGGTTCACCTACGACATCATGGAGACACCGCATCATTGTTCCTGGCGCAGTCTGAGCTTTGATCGCTGGAGCGAGATGGGCGAAGCGGTCAAGGTCGATCCTGACGCGCGAAGCGCGCTCTCGCAGACGCGCAAAGGCGCGATCATCGTGGCGAGCTGCAAGCCCATCAAGGCGGACGACGACAATCCGCCGCACGAGCGGGCGAAGCGCGAGTACGTCGACATTCTCGACGATGATGCCGACCGGTTCTTCTGCACCGACGAATACTGGAACGACAAGAAGGTCGCCTTGGAGTTCGAGGTGAAGTCGAACGGCATCGTGCGGAAAATCGGCAAGGCATCGGCTCTCGCCGCACCGGCTCTCGGCATCAGCGCGACCGCCTCGCAGGCCCGCCCGCATGGAACCGGGCATGGCGGGAAATGACTTTCGCGGCCACGCCGAACGTTTTCTTGCGGCAGCGCTTCGTCATCCGGAGTGCCGGGGCGGCCGCCTAGTATCTGTCGATGCTGGCGGCTCGCGTATTGAGCTCGATTTGAACGTCGAGATGCCGCTCCAGTTCAAGGTCGACGGCGCGAGCCCGAACGGCGTTCGCGTTGTCGAGACGGTCAACGTGAGGCTCTGGCCCAGCTACCCATGGTCATCGCCCTCGTTCTCCTTGCGGATGGACTTCCCGAGGGATCTTCCCCACGTTCAGCCAGGTCCGGTGACCGAGCCGCCGCGCCCCTGCCTGATCGATGGCAACCAGCGAGAGTATTTCTTCCAGTTTGGCCTGGTTGAGCTCGGCATCTTCAACCTCGTGCATCAGCTTATTCTCTGGCTTCAGCGCGCAGCCGAAGGCACGCTGATCCATCACGGACGAGGATGGGAGCCGACCTTACGTCGTGACCTTAACGACGTGATCGCGCTCAATGCCGAAGCTTGCCGCGCGGTCGTTGATCGCAACGGTGGATATCGGGTTTTCAAGTCCACCTTCTTCCGTAGCGGCGGGGACGGTTCGCTCGTCGACAAGCAAGGCACCACGTGGCTGGACGTCAGCCAGACTCAAGCTGCACTCAAGCGGGATGACAAGAAGCTATTCGGGCGAAATACGCGGGATGGATACTGGTTCGGCGACACGGTGAGTTGCCTCGTCTGGCCCGATAAGAAGCCGAGTGGAGACGAGTTCGTCGCTGCGGCCTACATGCCTGAGACCGTCGACACCCTGGCCCGTCTGAAAGAGCGCGCCAACGAACTTGGATGCGGTCGAGGGTTGGACGTCTTTCTCGAAAATCTCAACCGCTGTTGGCAGGGCTATGTGCTCGAGGCGCCTGTTCCAATCGGAATCATCCTCTGCGCGCGGAGGCCCGAGCATCTGGTGGGATCGGTATCCAATATCGAGTTGCTGCCTTATCTGGTGGACATCAAGGCCATGAAGGGACGCGCCGCACTCTTCGCGGCAGGTGATGCGGAGCCCGTTGTGCCGGCCATGCAGATCGATGCGACGAATCCCACGCTGTTGCGCGACGTCTCCGGCGCTCCCGAACTTGCTCCCGTGTCGATGCTGGGCTGCGGCAGCGTCGGTTCAAAGATGGCGATGCATCTCGCGCGGTCGGGCGTAACTATTAGCGCGGTCAGCGACAATGGAATGCTTCGACCGCACAACATGGCGCGACACGCGCTGGCCCGTGCATCGTTCGCCGGTTCAAAGGCAAAAGAGCTCGCCAGTGAGCTCGGGCTGCTCGGACAATCGCCCGCGGTGCACGACGGCGATATGGTCGCCGACCTTCCCAAGAACGAGCAGCGCAAAATGTTTCTGCCGAAGGACGCGCGCTATGCTGTCAATACCACGGCATCACTCGCCGTCCGTGAAGCTCTCTCAACGATCGGATCGAAGCAGGCCAAAGCCCGGTTTGCTGAAGCGGCACTCTTCGGGCGCGGCGATGGCGGTTTCCTGCTGTTTGAGGGTGCTGCCCGCAATCCAACGCTTTGCGACCTGACCGACGAGCTCAACGCCACGGTGACGGACGACCGGGTCCGCAAGCTGTTGTTTGACCCTGAATTCGGCCTGACGGAAATTCAAATCGGTCAAGGATGCGGATCGCTCACCATGCCGATGACCGACATGCGTCTGTCCGCGATGACGGCGGCACTCACTGAAGAGCTTGTCGGCCTGATGCAGGCCGATGAGGATCCGGGATGCATCGTTGTCGGAACAAGAGCTGAAGGATCGTCCAACACTACCTGGACGCACGAACGCGTCGCTCCCTTCGAGGTCGTGACCATTGAGGGTCCGCAGGGATGGACCGTTCGGGCCTCCTCACGTGTCATGACCAAGATCGCAGAAGAGGTGGCGCGCTATCCTACCGTGGAGACCGGGGGAGTCCTGATCGGCACATGCAGCGCACGCCTGAGAACGATCATCGTGGTCGACTTGATCGAGGCCCCGCCGGACAGCGAGCGCTCAGCGACCCGCTTCGTGCTGGGGACCGCCGGCTTGAAAGCTGCCATCAAAGTGCGGCATCGAGCCAGCGGCGGGACGCTTTTCGACGTCGGCACATGGCACTCGCATCTGGCGGATCAAGGCCCTTCCGCGCTCGACCGCGCCACGGCTCGGCAGCTCGCGGCGGAACGACCACCTCCCTCTGTATTGCTGATCCAGGCTCCCACACGCCTCTACGCTCTTATGCATGATGGAGCGATAAAATGAGCGGAGACGGCTGCGTAGCCTAAACCGGTACGCTTTCCTGCCGTTGATCTGATTGTTATCGGTCTGATCAGGCGGCTGATTGTGGCGGTATCCGTCTCAAGTCATGTGCAGGTCAAGCAAGCAGACGCGTTCAACGTGGATGAAATGGACTCTCGCCAGCGGTGAGCACACGCGTACCTAGAGATTCTTGCGGGATTCGATGTCCGTCGGCGAATAGAGATTCGACCGCGCCCCGCAGATCTTCCGGAAGCCAGGCGAGATCGGCTAGCGTAGCCCTTTCATTCGGGCGAAGGGCCGTTCGCGCACCTCGGTTTAGAAGCCACGCATAGAGAGACGCAGCAGGCTCAAGCGGCAACCCACCGCGCTGAGCACGGCGCTCCGCTGCTCGGCTCGCAATGCGCAGCCCCGCGGGGTCGAGATCGCCAAAGTAGAAAAGCCCTTCGGCCCGGAAACGATTAATCAACTCATCGATAAACATCTCATCGTAGGCCAGACTCTTGCCGTGACCGCCGCCGGCATAGGCGACGGCGGCGTAGCGTCCCGCACCGCGGTTCCAGGCGGAGAACGAGGCCCATGTGTCGTTGTTCTCAACAATGAGGATCGGCTGGCCGCGCGCAGTTGCGGGTCCCGCTTCGAACGGCAAAGGAATGGGGCATAGACGACAACCAAGTGAAGTGAGACTGACTTGCCCGAAGAGATTGTTTGTGCCGCCGCGTAGGTGATCGAGCCGCTTCTCGTCGCCGAAAATTTCTAGTGAGCGTTCTTTGATCGGCACGATGAGGCTCAAATCGGGATCACTTTTGAGCCACTCGTTGATGCGCTTCGCCGATTCCAACCGCAACCGGTTGCGCTCCCCTGCTGCAAAACTAAGCAATGGATGCCAAGCATAGCCGGCGATAACGACGGGTGGGCGTGGTTGTCGTTGCCCGGCGAGCATAACAAATCCCGGCAGGGCCGCGCCGCCGGCGCGGTCCCAGCTTCGTCTTTGCTTGGGAAGAAGTATCTCTCCCGTATCCGCGGCATTGAGGAGCACCTCAGCCAAGCGGGTGCGCCGATCCGGCTGCTCGGCAAGCTCGGGGCATGCCGAGGCGAATTCCCGGCGGAGCATGTCTAACGGGATACGCCTTCGCCCCGTTTTCTTGAGAGCGCGTACAAAGCGACGCGCGGCCTCAGGCGGCACGCTCGTCCCCCTTCAGGAGATAGTCGCCGGAGCGCACCCGGATGTATTTCGGCTGGCCATCCAACAGCACGCGCTCGCCCTGCACCAAACGCGTAATTGCGGGGAACATGTTGAGAACGTGCTTGTCCTCGCTACACGTCGTCACGAACAGCTGAATGTCCAGTAGGTCCGCCATCGTTTTCTGCAACACAATGTGCTCCATCATGTTGGACATGCCGTACGTATTGTCGAGCATCAAGAAGCCGCCCGACGCTGCGTTCTTTCCGTCTGTACGCTCGTCCATCGCCAGCTTCTGGATCACCGTATAGAGCATCATCGCAACGGTTACGCCCTCACCGCCTGACAGACCCATACGGTCCACGCGCATATACGGCTGGATTGCATCTCGCTTGGGCTTGAGAATTTCGATCTCAAGCGCACGACCGGCGTGTACACGGTTCAGCAATTCGGCAGCCAGGACGGCACCATCTGAGGGAACACGTCCGGTCTGTACCTGCTCGTCCAACCAGATCGAGAGTTGGTTGCGTACCATTTCGACTGGCACGTCACGCAGGCGCCGCTTGATCTTCAAAATGCGCTCGCCGCCGTAGAAGGCAATGTGGTCCGGAATCTTCGAACAGCGAGCAGCGCGCAGCAGGAGATCATCAGCGTGTATGACATGGAGCCGAAGCTGTTCCAGACACGCATTTTGGTCCCGCATCTGATTTTCGATCTCGCTGCGGACAATTCCGATGCGCTCGGTGATACGTGCTTGAAGCGTCTCGCGCTCCGCTCCCGCCGAGCGGTGCGAGTAACGGCGCAGGTGATCGGCGACTTGAGGTTCAAGACGGCGGAAGCTTTCGCTTTCAATCAGTTGGCGAATTTGCTCGAAACATGCTTCGGCCTCGTCGTCTAGCCGGCTGATTGTGGCACGCGTTTCTCCGATCCGGCTGATAACCTGATCGAGCGCAGGCTCGAGCTCATCATGATTCAGGCTTAGGTCTGGCAATTCGTCCCGGCTCGCTTCGGGGAGGTGCCCTTCAGCCCGCTTGGCAAGCGCTTGGACGCCGGTCAGCTTGCCTTTGATGTCAGCATGGCGCGTGCGCAAACCCGAATGCTCGCGTTCCATGTTGCGAATTTCAATTTCAAGCGCCTCTCCCTGTTGCTCACGCAGCGCAGCTTCATTGGCGCACAGTTCGGCTGGCACTTGCGCGAATTCCGGAACCGGAATGGGTTTTAGACCGCTTTTCTTTTCAGCCCGCTCGATCTTCCCACTGACGGGACCAAGCGCCGATTGAGCCGACGTTAGCGTCGCGTCTGCCTGGACGACGGCCGCGCGGCATTCCAAGTCATTCTGATCCGCTTCCTTGATTGCACGCGCAAGATCGGCGACAGCGCTAAACGGCCCAAAATCGGCCGGCCCCAATCCGTCGCTGGCCTGCGCGTATTCCTGTTCAAATTTAAAAATGCTCTCTTTCACTGCCGAGAGCTGGAGCGAAACTGTCGCCTGTTGCGCGTCCCGCTTGCTGGCGAGGGCATGTTCAGCCGTTTTGTATTGGCTGCGCAGATCGTCAAACGTGCCCGTTCGATCGGCGGCCGCACCGTCCGTCTCCGGATAGTGCGCCTTGTCGGATCGGCGTGCGTTTGCATCGGCGCGAAGCGCCACCGCACGGCCCCCGGAATCGGTCGCCGCCGCGCGCGCTTTCACGGCAGCGCCGCGAGATTTCAGCGCGGCATCCTGCTGTTGCTGCTGTTCAGCAGTTGCCACCGGAATGCGCGCGGACATTTCGGAGATATCAACATACCGACGTAAGAACTGATCGACAGCCTGTGTCGCCATTTTCAGCCGGCTGATTCCATCGGTAAGCTCATGCAGACGGTCGCGGAATTGCGCGCGCTCTTGCGCAATCGCCTTTTGCCGGGCAATGGCATCCTTGACCTGCTGATCCGCGCGCTCCTTATCGGACTTAAACTGCTCGCAACGGCGCAATATGTCGTCAGGGCGGTCATCGCGATAGTTCTTGTGAAGCTCGCGGAGTTGATCGACGAGCGTGCCAATCGCCTCGATCTGTGCCACACAGGACGCAAGCTCCGCTTCCTTGGCTGACAAAGCATCCGCAAGCCGGGACTTTTCTTCCGCAGCCGCCTGTTTGTTAACGCGCGCCGCGCTGAAGGGGCCAAAGACGATTCCCGTATCCGTGGCAGACGTGGCCGTGGTCTGCAGCGTCGCTTCAGAGACGACCACCGGGCCCTTGAGTTTCAGACGGCCATCACTTGCGAGCGTCGACAGGCGCTTGCGGTCAAGGCGCGCAACGAACACGCCGCCAAAGCGTGCCGGATCATCGCGCAACAGCGCCAATGCTTCGTCGGCATCCGGCTTGAACTGCGCCAGATAGTGTTCTGCCGGCTGCGCATCGACAATACCGGCCTCCTTAAGGGCTTGGGCGACCACAGCGACATCGGCCGGCACGGACGATACGCCTTCAGCGTCGAGAAAACTAAGCTCGCCTGCGATCGCCTCGCGCTCGGTCGCAAGCTTGCGGTGCACTTCTTCGGATAACGTCCGCGCGGCGCGCGCGCGCTCCGGCAAATCCGGTCGATATGGGTCTTTGGATTCGCCAGCCAGTATTGCGGCAAGTACCTCGCTGGCAAGAATGGCCTGCTCCAAAGTCCGGCCAGCCTCGCCGAGCTTTGCGAGACGCGCAGCCTCCTCTGCGCAGCGGCGCGAATCCGCAAGTGCCGCAGTGCGGAGGCCTTCAAGATCGCGCGCTTCCTTTTCTCGCTGCTCGTCTTGCAATTCGGTATCGGCGACGGCATCGCCTTGAACCTTCAATTCGCTATCGATGCGCGCCAACGCCGCAGCAGGACTTTCTGCCGCGCGAAGGGCACCCTGACGCTCGAGCTCCTTGCGCTCGCGGTCATGCTCCGCCACCCGTGCGGCGAGACGTTCGACTTCGGCCTTCAACTCCTGTGCGCGAATGCTCGCCGCACGATCCTCCTCGGCGTGCGCTTCAGCCAGCTGATTTGCCTCTTGGGCCCGCTGTTCGTAGATATGGGCATCACGCTCGGCCTCGGCAGCCAGCTGATCCAATAAGGCATGAAGATTCGCTCCGGCGCGCGCAAGGAGTGCACGGTCAGGAGCAAGATCCCGATCGATGCGATCCAACTCCGCCTCGAAGGCTTCTCGCTGTCCTTGCGCCGACGATAGTTTGCGACCGATATCAGTGGCGCGCGCCGCTTGGAGTCTGCGACTTGCGGCTGCTGAGCTGTCTTTTGCCCGTTCTACTGCCGCCTTGGCATCGCTAAATCGCCGGTCGGCAGCAGCCTTCTCCAGAAAGAGAACCTCTCCTTGGAGCTTGCGCTCGCGGGCGCGAGCGTCTTCGACACCCTGCCTCTTGATAGCCAATTCTCCGCCGACGATCTCCCATTCCACTTCCAGCTTGGTCTGATCGATCTTGAAGCGGGAAAACAGACGGCCGAGCCGCTTGAAGTCGTCGGCACGCTCGGCTTCGGCGGCTTCCAGAGCTCCGGCGGCGGAAATGAACGGCGTGAAGCCATCTGCAAGCTGCGTAAGAACCTTAAGCTGGTCCTTTCGCTGCGGCAGGCCGCGGATTTTCGTAAGTCCCGTCTCCAACGCCTGCACGACACTGTCGGCGGCATCCGGCGGAATCATAAAAGCGAATATCTTTTCGAGAAATTGTTGCTCGGACTTGAAATCGAGAAATGCCGCACCGATGCCGCCCTCTGTGCCGCAGAACCGGCGTTGCACTTCGATGACTTTCAGCTCCACCCCGAGTTCGGAGGTCAAATGCTTGCGCCATGCAGTGAGCGAGTCGGTGGAAAAGAATGTCGGCTTGCTGCGCATATCGCGCGCCCAACGCGTGAAGTCATCGAGCGAGCGCAATGGCGTGTCACCCGACAGCCCGCGAAAGGGCAACGTATCCAATGAGGCGTCAGCGTCGGCCTGGAATGCAAAGAACCGCCGGTGTCCCGGTTCTCCATCATCTCCCTTGGAAGCAGGCGTGAGCCAAAATACCTGGCCGATGACATGACGCACCGGTTTATTGTTCACGCCGGGTTTGATCAGCTCAAGCGCGACCACGCCAAGGCGTCCCGGCATGAAATAATGCTCGATCCTGTGCTGGCGGTTGATTTCCGTGCGCAGAAACTTGCGACGATCCGGCTCGAAGATGCTGAACAGGAGCGCGAGGATCGTGGTTTTTCCAACGCCGTTGGGCGCGTGAATAACGTGATGCAGTGCCGAACCGGTCGCGTCTGTCGGCTTGATCAGAAGCTCCTCAAACACGCCATCGACATAACCGCAGGCGTCCAGATATGCGCGACTGATCTTAAGCATGAGCATTCTCCCTCGCCTCACTGGCGCCGCGGGCCAGATCGAGAAGCGGCACGGAGGCATGCTCTGCGAGCATCATCCGAAAACGCGGCGTGGCAACGTAAAGATGGTTTCCGTCTTGACGCTCATCGACCGCCACGAAACCCGCTTCAAAAAGATGATTGAGGACCAGCCCGACAAGGCCATGCAGGTGGCTACGTGCCGTCCGTCGCGCATCCTCGACGATCTCGGGTAATGCCCGGATATATTGCCAGCCCTTTCGCCAGCGTGCAGCTGCCGCATCGCCCGTACGATCCTGCGATTCCAACGCCTGACATAGCTTGGTCAGACGATCTCTGATCTCGGACAATGTCGCGCTAGGCGACATGATCTCATCGCTGTCGAGCGCATCTTGTACCGGATAAAAGGTCGCGCACGCAGCCACCAACACGAGCGCCACAACCGCAGCGTCGTCATTTGAAAAGTTCCGGCGGAAGCGCGAGATCGTATAGGCGAAGACGGACTCCATTTCCGTACCCAGCACAATGCCCGTGCGCGCGTTCACACCAACCACCCGCAGCTTCAGACCTTCGGCGACGGAAGCGACAATGGCCTTGAAGCCTCCGTCATCCATCCAACGACGGACCAGATCGCGGTATTCTGGATGAGCTTCGGGCAGCGCACGCGGATGCAAGCCCCATTCGACAAGTCTCGAGGCGTCTTTCACGTCATTGGGAAGCATGAACTCCTCCGCCCGTGGCGCGCGAGAATCTCACATCGGTGCCCTCAACGAACCCCGCATCGAAACGCGTGCTCAAAATCGACGCGCCGCCGGCAACGTCTGTCGTGCGCGGATCGATCGCCTGTTCCAGGATAAGAAAAAGACAGCGTTGAAAGGCTGCGTCATCAGGTCGATCCGAGGCCGCCCGCGATAAAAGCTCACCGAGGGTGATGGCTCCCGTCGCGAGGATGGTCGCGCGTGCAAATTGTTCAGCCCGCGTGATGGTTGCCTCGTCGAAAGGCAATTCCAGCCCCACGGTAGGATCATCGAATTCAATGATCGGATCGAAGACGCCCGCCTCTTCAACATCCGGCTCGAATGCGGCAACCGCGGCTGCGATGTCGAGGACAAGCGGCGGCAGCGTTCCGGAAATCGCGCCAAAAACTCCGGATGCATTCTCAATCAAGAAGTTCGCCGGAACCCGCAACAAAGGATCGAGAATCTCATTTTCGAGATCGGGCAATCGCGCCAAGGGCCGCAGCTTGAGGGTGTCAGCCTGGAGGTGCAAATATTCATCTGCCGTCTTCTGCACCACGACGATGAGCTTGCGGTGACGCGTTTGCACATCGAGCAGCAGCGTGCGGATGCGCGAGAGATGGCGGCGGTCCGTCTCATCCGTTACATCAGCCGCCGTATCGCTCAATTGGGCCAGCATGGCGCCCTCGCGCATGATGGACGCATCCAGCAGACTGCGCGCCTCCTCCATCTTCGGGCCAAGCTCCTCATGCCACATGACCTTGAGGATGGCGCGGCGCGCTTCCGCCATAAGCAGCCGGATCGCTTCGGCAAGACGAATACTGTTGGTTCTCGTCCGTTCTGCCGCAGACGCCGCATGATCGTAGAGTCCCCGCTTGAGAAACTCTCCAACGATGATCTCGCTGACCTGCGTCGCTGTGAGTGGATCGTGCGCCAGCAAGCTGAGATGGATTTCAATCGCTTCCTGGGTCAGCCGGTAACCCACCGTCCCGTCCGGGAGCGGCTCCGCTCGCAGCAATGCGAATTCGAAAAAGACCCCCTCAGGCTGATCTGGATCGAACAGACGGACCTTGAAGCGCGCGCGGCGGTCGCGAGCGTTGGTCAAGCCGTCGAACACATGCTCTGCCAGCGCGGTCGCATCCGGGTCAGAGAGATTTCGCGACTGAAGCCGTGCCAAATCCGCAAGATATTCAATCAGCTCTGCGCGGCCCGCCGTTCCGCCGGCGCCCATTCGGTCGATCAGCAATTCGATGGCGGCAAGAGCCAGATAGCGCATGTCCACGCGCTCCGCCGTCTTGGCGGAGACGTGCAGCATTCCTTTGTTGTCTTCGGCCCGCTGCAGGGGCGCAATCAAGGACAGAGCTCGCAGATGGCTGGTCAGGCGCGGCGCAGCATCGGCGGAAATGAAACGCTGGTCGGACATGGACGCATTCGATTTGTCTGTGGATCGCCCCTGCAGGCATTACGGAGTGCAACTTTTGATGCGCTTTTCCCCTGGTGAGCACACACCAAGATTGAGGCGGGGTCTACCCGCACCAAATCAGGAGCTCTGGCTTGTCCCGGAACCCAAAGTATGGAACAATTAGAGAACAAATGCAAACCCAACGGCCGCCAGCCGTGGCGGCCGTTCCCCTCCGGACGACGCAATGCGCCCCTCCTCTGGACGGGTCTCAGCCCCTCAGGCGATCGGCAAAACGCTTGAGATCAACCCGATCCTCATCCATCAAAAAAAAGCCGCGAGCCGGATAATCATTGGTCCCGCCGGCGAGAACGCGCCGTCCGTCGATCTGCGAGACCATATAAGCAAAGGCCGGATTGAAGCGTCTAAGCGGCCATCCCGTCGCTGCATGCAATTCTTCGACGCCTACCGTGTTGCTCCTGGCAAGCGCCAAGTCCACGAGCGTAACCACATCCGACGCCGGGTCAGTCTTTATCGCATGCGGATCGAAAGTGATGAACAGCTCGGCGGCGACGCGTATCCGTGGAATGCGTTTGGAGATTACGGCGCTCGTCCGCAGATAACCGTCCTTCGCAAGCTCGGCCACGGCGAACGCCAACTCGTCCATGCTGGAATCCGGAAAGGCCTTCGTCAGTTCCTCTTCGGCGATGAAATCACCGAGGCCTTTTTCTGATCGTTCCGCAACCCATAGTGCAATGCGTACGGCCAGCTTGCCTAATTTTCCGACCCTCAATGTCGCCGGCTCCTTCGCTGGAGGCGCGATAATCGGCTTTACAGGCGGCACATCGCGGCTTGGAGGCAGCGCGCCGCTCGCAAGCCACGCATCGATGTGGTCGACGGTCATTTTGCAGATGTCCGCGAACTGAAGAATGTCCTCGCCAACCAAGGGCACCGTTTCGCCAAGGCGCGCATCAGCCGCGTGCTCGGTGAACATCGCATCGGCAATCCCGAGATTATGCCCAATGACATGACGCTTCTGGATATTCAGCGTGAGCACAGCAAGCGCATCAACACTCAGGCTTCCGAATGGATCGAAGCCGAATTCGGCGAAACGCTTCCGGCCCCGCTCGATGTTCTGGAAAGCATTTCCGACTGGCTTCACCTCGGGCGCGTCTGCGGGCCGCGTCGTGAGCTTGTAGAGATAGACGG
Organism: Xanthobacter pseudotagetidis; assembly: GCF_043194795.2. Lineage (NCBI taxonomy): Bacteria > Pseudomonadati > Pseudomonadota > Alphaproteobacteria > Hyphomicrobiales > Xanthobacteraceae > Xanthobacter > Xanthobacter pseudotagetidis. The sequence continues at coordinate 2,623,806 of NZ_CM195534.1, forward strand.
TTTTGAGAGTTGCCTCGAATGCGGTCAGGACATCCTCATGCGCATTGCCGAGCAGCCGGTAAGCCAGTTCCCCCTGCTCTGCACCCAGCTTGCCGGCCATCTCCACTTGCTCCCGCACGAGCATCGCCTCGCGGGCGAAATGCAGATGGATGTTCGGCGCTCCGCAATCCGGGCAGAACAGCGAGATCGCAAAGACCCCGTAATCGCGGCCGCATTCGTCACATACCAACTCGCGCAGCAAATCGCGGCGCGCGAAACGGGGTCGAGGTTTCGGATGCGGCTGCGGACCCGGCTTGATCTTGACGAACTTATTCCCGGCGAATTTGCGCCCAAGATCGGCGAACATGCCATGAAAGGCCTCAGCGACGTCGGCCGCAGCGGCGTGCGCGACCACTTCCTGCGCTGCCGCTACGTCGTCCGGATGTGTGAAGGCATCGTCTTCATCCAATGTGCCGCTATACGGACAGATTGTGCCGGGCGTTCCCGGCATATGGGACATACGCGCGCTCATGGTTTCCGGGAGAGCGAAGCCTTCCACCCGGTCGCCAAGCAGAAAAAGTCGCGGATGCGCATTTTCGTTCGGTGAGTACCGATAGACACGGCCGTCCGGCGTTTTCGGCAGGGGAATTCCAAGCTGCATGTCGCTGCCGACCCCGCCGATCCTGTAACTCTCCAAATTCTTGAAGCGCATGGGTCAACATCCGCCTGGTCATTGAATCACGTCGCATAGCCGATTGTACCATGGTCAGGCAGCAACGGCCGATATTCTTAGCCCGCGCGTCATATTGCCTGCGCCATCTCCAAGTAACGGCAGAAGGCATTCGCAAGCTGCATCTGCTGCGGCGTACGGCATTCCGCTTCGAACAGCGACGGCGAGCCGACAAGGATGCAAACGCAGCGCGCCCGCGACGTGGCGACGTTCAAGCGGTTGGCGCTGTAAAGAAACTCCATACCGCGCGGCGCGTCCGCGTGGCTTGATGTGGTCATTGAATAGATGACGATCGGTGCTTCCTGCCCCTGAAACTTGTCGACGGTGCCGATCCGCGCACCCGGCAAGCGATCTTGCAATTCGAACACTTGCGCGTTGTACGGCGCAATAATCAGGATGTTGTCGAGTGCAACAGGAGCCTCTTCTCCGTCCGGTCCTATCCATGTCGCCTTCGATGCAAGGATCTCTTCGACCAAGGCCTTGATAACGTCCGCTTCCTCAGGGCTAGCGCTTTGATTGCCTTCATGTTCGACCGCTAGGTAGCGCAAGCCAGAGCCATTCACGCCGCTTTGTGATTTGATCGCCTGTTGCTGCAGGCCGGGTTTCGACCGCAGCCTGTCTTCGTAGAACAGCTCAGAAGTGAACGAACATATCTCCGGATGCAGCCGCCATGTTTCTTCCAGGAACAGCCCGCGGTCGGCAGTGACGGTGGCATGTTCGCCCAGGATGTGCTTGAGCGCCGATACGTCCGTTCCTTCCGGGTGACTGCCTTGCAATGGCTGTTCGAGTTGGCGCGGGTCGCCGAGCAGAACGACCGTCTTTGCCGCGTGCGACACCGCCAGGACGTTCGCGAGCGACATCTGCGCCGCCTCATCAACGAACAATACATCAAGGGCTTCGAAAGCTTCCGGGCGAGCCCATAGCCACGACGTTCCACCGGCCACCGGACAATCGGGCCCGAGCGAAGAGAAGATTTTGGCGTTGTCGGTCGTAAACCGGATGCCGGGAACGTCGTCCGCCTTTTCCGATAGCTTCTGGATGCTCTGAATTGGCTTGCCGCTCTGCTTGCACGCGCGCTGAATCTCATCCAGCAGATTGCGGATGACTTTATGGCTGTTCGCGGTGATACCGACCTTCTTTCCCGTTGCAACAAGGGCGCAAATCATGCGAGCGCCGATGTGCGTCTTACCCGCGCCCGGAGGTCCTTGAATGGGAAACACACAAGGCTCGAATGCCGGCGAGATGCGAACCGCTGCACTGCGCGTCGTCTCATCCACGTTTCTGATCGGCTGCCCACCGATCTTCGGCGCATCGAATAGAAGGAGATCGCGCGCCGCCTGATAGCGTCCCGGCCCCTTCATTCCATTTGCGATGACATATTCGGCGATACGCACGAGGGCTTCTGCCTGCTCCTCTGTTCCAATCACCTTATGCGAGAAAATTGCCTCCGGGTGCAGTGAAGCCGAATCCTGCCGCTTCTTGATGTCCACCGTACGGTCGTCAAGAGAGATCGCGTTAACTTTGCCAAACGGCTTCCCTCCGACCGCACGCAGATCTTCATCGCCGCGCAGCTCCGTTTCCTGCGCCGGGAAGCTGTAGCGGTGAATAGGCGCTTTTGCTGTTCCTCCAACATTGCCGGCGAACGTCAGGCCGGAGATCGCAGCACGCTCGTCGAGCAACTCCTCTGCGGACAGAGCCGACAAGCGGAAATACTCCCACCAGGTCGCCTTTATCTCGCGGCCGTGGAAATCCAGAACATTGCCCAGAAGCCAGCGTGCATGTTCATCCGGTGTCCGGTCCGTCACATCGACCGGAGCCACTTGCGTCAGGCTTTGGACGAGCGGAGCAATACGCTGCTGCCATGCGGTGAGCTTTTCGCTTGCGTCTCCGCTCTTGGGCTCGGGACGGTCTATTGTCGCGCCTCCCGTGAGGAGCTCGGCGCGCAATCCTTCGAGCCAATCACGCAATGCCCATGCCGATAAACAATCATCCTTGTTGTAAGCGTCGACGACCTTGCGATCGGCATCTTCTATGCCCTGCACATCGCCGAGCTCAAGGCAGGCCTGGACCTTGGCAAGTATCTTTCCGGCGTCGGACAAATCTTGCGCGCGCTTGTATTCGTAAAGCGGCTCCAGCTTCTTGATGGAATAGCTCTCGACGCTGGCGCGAATGCTGTGGCGGATCACGGCGAACAGATCGACAAGCACGCCGCCGCGCAGCAAGCGATCGATTTCCTCTTCCCGCGCTGCGTATCGGCCCATAAGGCGCTTCAAGGCGGCCGGTTCGTACGGCGCGAAGTGATAGATGTGCAGGCCCGGATATGTTTTGAGGCTCTCAAAGACGAAATCGACGAAGCGTTCAAAAGCAGCTTTTTCATCGGCCCGGGTGAACGACCATTCCGCGCGATGCTGCGCTTGTCCGCTTTCGTCCTGATAGGCATAGCCGAACAAGAATTCGAGCCCGCCGCCCCGCACGAAGGGATCGCCTTCGAGGTCGAAGAAGATGTCTCCCGGCGACGGTTCGGGCAGACAACAAAGCCCGAACCCGGGCTGAATCGGCAAGGCCTCATGGATGACCTTGCCTTCCGTCCGTCCCTTGACCTGCAGTCGCGCCTGCTCGCGAATTTTCTCGTAGCTCTGAGCGGCGCCACGATCCGGCTTCCACGGCCAGGGCAGAACAACTTCCGCCAGCGTCGCGGTCGTGCCGACATCATGGCGTCTCAATTCGCCAATCTGGCTTTTCGAGATTCCGGCGACGAGCGAGAGGTGATCGTCCTTTCGTCGCTTCTCATCGCAATGTCGCCGCCATCGGCAGATGTCGCAGTGCGGGTTCGGTTCGGGATAGAGATCGTCGGCCGTGCCATTGTCGACCGACTGTTCAAGACTGCGGCGCACGCGCCGGTAATAAGCCGAATAATCTGTCGTCCGATAGATTTCCGGCTCGAAGCCTGTCTCCGGGGTAACGACGTAGCTGAATTCGGGCAGTTTCTTCTGCATCGATGCGAGCAGCTCCGAATACAATGAAAGCTGCAAGACTGTGCCGCCCTTCGTCTCCTTGGCAAGCTTGGTGTCAACGACTTCATAAGACCAGGCGCCAAAGACGCTTGGCTTCTCGACGCGGCGAAGCACGTCAGCCCGCCCGCTCCATACGCCATCCTGAAGGGCGGCCTGGACAACGATGGATGCACCGCCCTTCATGGCGGCGACGGTCTTATTGACGGCATCCTTTTCGACGCCGATTCCGCCGATCAGGCGTATCTCATCTCCCTTCCCTTTGAGATGATCGATGTAAGCCTTTTCATGCTGCGCACCGCGTTCTGCCAGGACTTCCAGGACAGGATCCCAAACGGACGGCTTCGCGATCTCGCCGCGCGCGGTAGAGAGATCGAGCGCTGTCAGGTAGCGGCAGTTGAGATGCCCCACCAGGTCGCTCGCCGTAAGATGGACCGTTTCCCCGTCCTTGCGCATGAACGCCACGCTAGTGCAACCGGGGCGTGCTCCGCAACACGGCATTGAACTTTTCGGCTAATTCATGTTCCTGCGTCGCAATACGCGACGTATTCACTGCGGCCACCGCCATGCCCGTACAATCTTTGGACGCGCTCGGTCAGCCTATTTGCTCGTGGAAAAGACGACGTCCTGCGCGTCGATCCGGCGGAAGTCCGACACCGATCACGCTTGACGACTACCATCGCACACGGGCGGAGTTGCAATGGCACGCTCGCTGGCCGAGGCTGGGCCACCGGATCGAGCAATTTTTGTTCGGATCTCAAGCCGAATCTTACGTGCCTTACTTATTCTGACGCAGGACGAGTCAACGAAGGTGTCTGGCACGCAGTGTCTACCTGACCATTGCCTTCAATCGAGGTCAAACGTCAGGGAATTCAAACCAGCGCCCACCTGTCCCGCAGCATCTCGGCAAGCTGCGCTGATTCAGCAAGCGTAAGACTGGAGAGTTCGTCCGCAAGTGCCGCGAGATTCTTGGTTGTCCGCACGGCCGGATATTCATCCTCAATCATCTGGCTTTCAATGACCTGGCCGGGCTGGAAGTATCCAAGTTCCTCACGCAGCTTTTGCGCTCTTAAGATGGACTCCTCCGCCCAATCCGCTGTGTCCCAGAAAATGAAATCCTCAGACGAGCCGCGTATCCCACGTGCATCGAGTGCAATCCCGACGATGAAGCGCCTTTCCGGTCTTACCGCTTTTGCAGCGATGCATCGCGACCTCAGGTGAAGCATGCGATCGGCGCGGTACGCCGCGTAATCCTTCCCTTGATCGCCGCGACCGATGAACAGGACGTAGTTGATGTCTGCCTGGTCGGAGGGAAGCAATGTGCTTACCGCGTTATTGCGGGCAATCTCGGCGCGCTCCAGAATGAGTTTTGACAGGATGCGTCTTGAGAAACGTGTCTCACCGGCCATTGCTCTAACCAGTCGCTCGTGATCGGACATCTGTATTTCGTTCCCGAACTCAAGCGTCTGCGCCAAATAATGGCCGGTGACGTATTCGATCAAACCGTCCCAGAACTGCCCTATCTTGTTCCGCTCTCGCCCAGCCTGGAATTCGGGAGACGCCTGCGCTTTCGCCCACAAATCCGGTTCGAGCCGATATTCCTTGTCATGTTGCGGAAACTTGCGGCCGTTCCACAGGTAGTAGGCCAAGATGTCCAGTTCAGATTCCGCGTATACAAATTTCCCGTTTTCAAAGAGCGCCATCTTGCTGTTCAGGTAATGGATTAGGTCGGACGTCGTTGAGAGCTCCGTCAGCACGACCTTGATACTGTCTTCGTCGAATACATGAACCCAGCCGCGGGCTTGGCTTATTGTGCCGACCGTGAACGGTTCGGCATCGTCGACAATTCTTGGATTGATCCTGAGCGCACGCACTCCGGTTTCCGCCTTGGCTCGATCCAACGCGCCCAGTGCCACGCAAATGCGGTGAACACGCATCTCCGTAAGTGGCGGCAAACGGATCGGAAGAGGCTCCGCGCATCTGGTGTCGAGGAAGACCTGATCAGGATAGGTGCGAAGCCAGCGTTCCGCCTGGTCGACCTGATGAGCCGAGCGGGCGACGGACCGCCGAAACCAACGAGACCAATCAAGCATCGAGTCGCCGGTCAAGGGAAAGGCACAGGATTTGTCCGAGAACACAAGCACGTCGTTGCCAAAGACGACCAAGAGGTCCGTGAGCTCCTTGCTCGGCTTCTTGAAAAGATTGGGATAGGTCCAGAGTTTCAGGAATGAACGATCACAAAGCTCGGCCAGAAGCCGCTCGGATGGTGTCAGCCCCTCGGAACGTTTGAAGAGCATCGTCCGCTACTCCATTGTGGCCAAGTGTCCTTCAACGCGACCTAAGAGATCATCGCGCGTGCGAGCGTTCGCGGTAAGATCTGAAATGGCTGACGTTGCTTAGTGTGCTGGGGCGCAAAAGCGAAAGCAGCAGAGGGCAACTTTGCGAGAACGAATAGTAAAAAATCGTAGAACATGCGTGCACAGAAATTGCACACGACCCACGTCTAACTATTTGATTTCAATAAACTCTCTGTCCAATCCATCATCGGCGCGACTGAAAATGTAAAGTTTTGATTTTTCTGCATTATATAAACTTCGCCGGGCGCGTTCCGCGCGTTCGGGTCTCACCTCAAGCGGGCATTCCGCATGCGCCTCCGCGCGGCATCGGTATCAATGCGCATGCGGGCCATGCAGGCTCGCTGCCATTACTAGCCCAAACGCGGGCGCAGGGAGAGCGCAAATCGGCACGCGCCCCCGCGCCGGTTGGCCCCGTGCGGGAGATCGGCGCGCAGCAACCGGGGCGGCGTGACCCGGGCGGCGGCTCAGCATCCGGCCTCGCCGCCCGGTCGTGGCGCGCCTGCCTTCAACTTCGGCACGAGTCCGCCAAAATATAAGCATAAGATCAAATCATGATCATGATATCGGAGTCGGCGCCGTCGCGGCAGGGCGCAATGCTCGCCTGGCAGGCAGTTGGAATATTCTATTGACGTATCTCTAAAGTACTCGAATATGATTATTACAGCTTAGATTTAACGCAGCATGTCAGCCGGGAGATCGCTATGGGAATGCAGTCCATGGTCGACTTCAAGTGGCCGGGTCTCAGGCGGCCCCACGGCGACCACCTCCGTCTCAACCGCAGCGCCTTCGTCGCCGTCGATCGCCACCGGGACATCACCTACGACCCGGTCTATCGGCCGCAGGCCCTCTACCACCGCGCGCTCGAAGGCCTTCACGCCAACAACGGCGCCTTCCTGCTGCAGGAGGTGGCGACCAACCTTCCCATCTATCGGGAGGACACCGGGCCGACCGACTTCCACCTCCATCTGCCGCCCGGCGGGTTCCAGCTCGTCCTCGTCACCTCGGGGATGTTCACCTTCGACTATGACGGCAAGCTGTTCTATGTCGGCCCCGGCGCGGTGATGCTGCAGAGCGCCATCGTGCACCGCCAGCTGTTCTACACCTGGTCGGGGCTGGCGACGGAGGAGAACCTGAAGACGCCGCAGACGGTGGTGCCCGAGCCCCTGTGCATGGGTTATTCGGGCAAGTTCCTGGAGGCGTTCATCGCCGATCCGTCCACCTTCCCGAACCCCACCGTGGTGGGGCCCGACCAGATCCGGGAGGACGAGACGCCCCGCACCGCGTGGAAGCATCCGCTGCACAACCGTCCGGCCGGCGCCGGCTTCTGGTTCCAGGACCCGCTGGCGCTCGACGCGGTGTTCCGCGCCTATCCCGCCGATGCCATCGGGCCGCTGGCCTCGCCCATGCCGGTCTATGTGCGCGACATCGGCATCGAGGCGCCGAGCGGCAATCTGGTGACGGGGCACATCATCGCCACCGATCCGCGTGGCGGGTCGGTGCTGCCCAAGTCCGGCGCCGCCACCGACGCCGAGGGCCTCGCCAAGGGCGAGGTCGTGGTCTTCCGCGTCATCCGCGGCACCGCCGCCTTCACCGATGGCGCGGGCAAGCGCCTGGAGCTGGCCGCGGGCGACACCGTGACCGCCGGCAAGGACGCCATCAGGCTGGCGGAAGTGGGGGAGGACACGCAGATCCTGCGGCTTGGCCTGCTCAAGGGGATGGAGGACCTCAGGATGTGGACGCCGACCCAGCGCGACGAGATCGACGCGCTGGCGGGCCAGATCATCACCCGTTCCGACCTGCGCAGCGACCGGCTGGCAGGGAGCCCCGTGGGCTATCTCTACGAATAGCCGGGCATCCCATCTTTCGTGGTGCAGCGAAACAGTGTTGCCCTCCGCTGCTCTCGGGTCATGTGCCGTTACGGAGTAGAATAAGATGGCGAGCGCGCTGGCCGCGGCCGTGGCCAGCGCTCCTCAGGAGGCGCCTCGCCTAAGAAAAAGGGTGACGAACGGTGAAGATGGAAAGTGGGACCGAAGCCCGGGTGGAACGCGCCGGGCTGCAAATCGCGTGTGTTTTGCACGATTTCATCGAAACGGAGGCGCTTCCCGGCAGCGGCATCGACGGGCCCGCATTCTGGGCCGGCCTGTCCGCCATCGCCCACGACATGGCGCCGCGCAATCGCGCGCTGCTCGCGCGGCGCGAAGAGCTCCAGCAGAAGCTCGACCAGTGGTACCGCGACAACGGCGCGCCGCTCGATCTCGAAGCCTACAAGGCCTTTCTCGCCGAGATCGGCTATCTCGCGCCGGAGGGGCCGGCCTTCGCCGTGACCACCACGAATGTGGACCCGGAGATCGCCCAGGTGGCCGGGCCGCAGCTGGTCGTGCCGGTGATGAATGCGCGCTATGCCCTCAACGCCGCCAACGCCCGGTGGGGCTCACTCTATGACGCGCTCTACGGCACCGACGCCATCCCCGAGGCCGACGGCGCCGAGAAGGGCACGTCCTACAATCCCGCGCGCGGGGCGAAGGTCATCGCCTGGGGCCGCGCCTTCCTCGACGAGAGCGCGCCGCTGAAGGACGGCTCCTGGGCCGCGGCCGGCGCCCTCTCGGTGAAGGACGGCGCGCTGGTGGTGGGCGCCACCGCGCTCAAGGACCCGGCCCAGTTCGCCGGCTATCGCGGCGAGGCATCCGCGCCCTCCGCCGTGCTCCTGAAGAAGAACGGCCTCCATGTGGAGATCGTCATCGACCGCGCCAGCGTCATCGGCAGGGACGATGCCGCCGGCATCTCCGACATCGTGCTGGAGGCGGCGCTCACCACCATCCAGGACTGCGAGGATTCCGTCGCGGCGGTGGATGCCGCCGACAAGGTCGCCGTCTACCGCAACTGGCTCGGCCTCATGGCGGGCGACCTGAAGGAGGAAATCGCCAAGGGCGGGCGCACCTTCATCCGCGCCCTCAATCCCGACCGCGCGTACACCCGCCCGGACGGCGGCACGCTGGCGCTGCCCGGCCGCTCGCTCATGCTGGTGCGCAATGTCGGCCACCTCATGACCAACCCGGCCATCCTGCTGAAGGACGGCTCGGAGATCCCCGAGGGCATCCTGGACGCCGCCGTGACGGCGCTCATCGCCTTGCGCGACATCGGCCCGAACGGGCGCCGGGCCAACAGCCGCGCCGGCTCCATGTATGTGGTGAAGCCGAAGATGCACGGTCCGGACGAGGTGGCGTTCGCGGTGGAGATGTTCGCCCGGGTCGAGGACCTGCTCGGCCTGCCGCGCGACACCATCAAGGTCGGCATCATGGACGAGGAGCGCCGCACCACGGTGAACCTCAAGGAGTGCATCCGCGCCGCCGCGAGCCGGGTCGCGTTCATCAATACCGGCTTCCTCGACCGCACCGGCGACGAGATCCACACCTCCATGGAAGCCGGCCCCATGGTGCGCAAGGCCGACATGAAGCAGGCGGCCTGGATCGGCGCCTACGAGAACTGGAACGTGGACACGGGCCTCGAGTGCGGGCTCGTGGGCCATGCCCAGATCGGCAAGGGCATGTGGGCGATGCCGGACATGATGGCCGCCATGCTGGAGCAGAAGATCGCCCATCCCAAGGCGGGGGCGAACACCGCCTGGGTGCCGTCTCCCACCGCCGCCACCCTCCACGCCACCCACTACCACAAGGTCGACGTGCATCAGGTGCAGGCGGCGCTGCGCAGCCGCCCGAAGGCGAAGCTGGACGACCTGCTCACCATCCCGGTGGCGGTGCGGCCGAACTGGACGCGCGAGGACATCCAGCAGGAGCTCGACAACAACGCCCAGGGCATTCTCGGCTACGTGGTGCGCTGGGTCGACCAGGGGGTGGGCTGCTCCAAGGTGCCGGACATCCACGATGTCGGCCTGATGGAGGACCGCGCGACGCTGCGCATCTCCTCCCAGCACATCGCCAACTGGCTGCGCCACGGCGTGTGCACCGAGGCGCAGGTGATGGAGACCATGAAGCGCATGGCGGCGGTGGTGGACCGCCAGAATGCCGGCGATCCGCTCTACCATCCCATGGCGCCGGACTTCGACGGCTCCATCGCCTTCAAGGCCGCCTGCGACCTCGTGTTCAAGGGGCGCGAGCAGCCGAGCGGCTACACCGAGCCGCTGCTGCACCAGCGCCGGCTGGAGCTGAAGGCCGCGGGCGCCGGCCGGGGCTGACCCGGCGCGCCCATCGGGAGCGCGGCGTCGCCGCCGCGCTCCGCTCCGCCGATCCGCATTCCCTCGGCGCATTTGCGAGATGGCGTGCGGCCGCGCGCCCGCCGCGCGTCCCGCAGCCACATTTCGGCAGGTGAAGGTGGGAGATGGGTGAAGCGGAACCATTGGCAAGCGCGAGCGTTGCGTCACCGGAGCCAATGGAGTTTCAAGATGTCGCGTCCGGTGCTGTATTCCGTCATCGCTGTTCTTGCCGTCGTGGCGGGTTATTTTGCCTATGACGCCTATGAGCGCGACCGCAATACCATGCAGATCGAGATCGGCCCGAACGGGGTGAAGATCGATCCGCCCGCGCGCTGACGGCCGTGACCGCGCGGCCGCGTCCGCCTCAGACCTCCCACAGGAGATGAACGCGCGCCGCCGGGCGGTCCCGTCCGGCATCCGGAGGCGTTCACGGAACGAGTTTGATACAGTTGCCCGACTCGGGGGATACCTCGTGGCTCCTCCGGAGAAGGGCGGATGTCGATGAATGCCGGGATGTACGATTTTCTCGGGTCCGCGGACTCTTTTGCCGCCGGACTCCTTTCCGGTATCGAGCGTGTGTTCGGAAACCTGTCCGAGTTCGACTATGGCAGGATCCTGTTCGCGCTTTTTGTGTTCGTTCTTTTCTTTCTATTGCGCCGGCTGTTCCGGCATGTGTTTTTCACCATCGTCGGCAAGCTGTTCACGCTCAACATGCAGTCGTTCCGTGACAATCTCGGCCGATCCCTGAGGGGCCCGGTCGAGCTCATGTTCGTGGCGGTCGGCACGTTCCTCGCGTTCGAGGTGCTGAAGGTCACGGAGGACAGCACGGCCTCCCAGTTCTCCAGCCACGTGGTGCAGACGCTTCTGGTCGCCGCCGCCTACTGGACCATCATCGCGCTGATCGATCCATTGACGGAGCAGGTGGCGCCCCGCTCCGCCCGGCTGACGGAGACGGTCATCGACTGGATCCGCAAGTCCCTGAAGTGCATCGTGCTCTTCTTCGCCATCGTTGCCCTGCTCCAGCAGTGGGGGGTGCGGATCGGCCCCTTGCTCGCCGGCATGGGCATCGCCGGGGCGGCGGTTGCCCTCGGCGCGCAGGAATTGTTCAAGAACCTGATCTCCGGCGTCCTGATCCTGCTGGAGCGCCGGTTCCAGTACGGTGACTGGGTGAAGGTGCAGAACGTGGTCGAGGGCACGGTCGAGAGCATCGGCTTCCGCTCGACGCGCATCCGCCAGTTCGACGATGCGGCGGTCGAGGTGCCGAACTCCGACCTCGCCGACAATGCCGTCATCAACTACACGCAGATGCGCCGCCGCCGCATCTATTGGATCATCGGCGTGCCCTACTCGACGACGGTGGAGCAGCTGCGCGACATTCGCCAGAAGATCGAGGACTACATCCACACCGAGGAGGACTTCGTCTCGTACAAGCTGGCGTCCACCTTTGTGCGCATCGATTCCTTCGGCGCCTCTTCCATCAATATCATGGTGTACTGCTTCACCAAGACGACCCACTGGGGCGAATGGCTCACGGTGAAGGAGCGCCTCGCGTACAAGCTCATGGACATCGTGACCGGCGCGGGGTCCTCCTTCGCCTTCCCGTCCACCTCGCTCTATGTGGAGAGCCTGCCGGCCGACCGGCCCGAGGTGTTCCTGCCCCCCGAGGCGGGCAAGCCGCAGGTCAAGCCCATGGCGGAGGCGGGCGGCGGCCCGGCGTCCTGAAGCGGCGGGGGCGGGCGGTCAGAGGCCGATCAGCGGCCGCGCGACGAGGTCGCCCGCCCACAGGCCGAAGCCCATGGCCAGGTGGCTGGAAAGGTCGTGCGCCATCGCCACGGGGCGGTTCGGCACTTTGGCCGCCATCACGCCGGCGCCGAGCACCGGCTCCATGAAGAACCAGGTCACGCAGACCGAAAGCGCCGCGAAAACCAGGGCCGAGACCAGCGAGGGCGGCGCGCCGAGCACCAGCCACATGAGGCCGAGATAGACCACGGCGTAGCCGATGCCGACCACATAGTGGACCAGCCAGCCCAGCGGCCGCTCGTTGGGAACCGGGGGCGCCTTGCCGATGTCGGGCTGGGTGAACGCGCCGTCCTTGAAGTGGCCGACCCAGCGCCCGATCAGGCCCCAGTCGGTGATCGGCAGCCCGAAGAGGAGGCGGCACGCCTGCTGCCACAGGTCCAGCGCCGCCGTCGCCACCACCCCGACGACCAGAACGTAGAGGGCTGCCGTCATCATGTCCCCCGGCGGGCTTCGGGGCTGGGCAGGGCGACGTCGAAGCAGCCGTTCACCATCGCCATCATGGAATAGAAGCCGCAGAGCGTGACGATCTCCAGCAGGCCGTCGATGCCGAAAGCGGCGACGGCGCGGTCCTGGAGCGCCTGCGGGATGGACTTGAACGCGAAGGCGCAGTCGGTGATCTGGTCCACGAGGTCGAACGGGGCGGGAAAGGCCCGGCCGTTGTCCGCCACCGTCTGCGTCACCGCCTCCGGCAGGCCGGCGGCGCGGGCGGCGGCGACATGGTCCTCCCACACGAACTCCACCTTGGCGCGCTTGGCGAGGATCAGCACCACGAACTGGTAGACGTCGCGCGGCAGCCTGCTCTCGTATTTGTAGTACCAGCCGAGCTGCTCGATCAGCTTCGCCAGCTCCGGGTGGTTGAGCAGCGGGATGTAGGGGCCGAGATGGTGCACCCCCTTGGCGGCGCGCCGGGCGAGGATGTCCTCGTAGATGGCCCGGCCTTCGCCGGTGAGGGTCGCAGTGGGATCGGGCAGGGCGGCCATGGCTCTTCGTCCCGCTATTCGTGGTAGGACCAGGCGTGGGCGCCGGCGGCGAAGTCGTAGACCGGGGTCGGGCAGTCCTTGTCCGCCTTCACGTCGATCACCACCGTGGTGCCGGCCGAGACCGCCTCGGCCATGGCCTTGGGCAGGCCGGCCGGGTCGGTCACGGTGATGCCGTGGGCGCCGAGCGACCGGCCGAATCCGGCCCAGTCGTGGTCCACCACGCTGGTCAGCTCCGAGGGCAGGGCGCCGTACTGGTGGGCGCGCAGCCAGACATTGCCGAGCGCGCCGTTGTTCAGCACCAGGTAGATCACCGGCAGCTTGTAGCGGGCGGCGGTCTGCACCTCCATGCCGTGCATCTGCATGCAGCCGTCGCCGGTGATGACGGCGACGCGGCGGTCCGGCCGCGCGCACTGCACGCCGACGGCCGCCGGGATGGCCCAGCCCATGGGGCCGAGATTGGTGGCCGAGACGTAGCTGCGGGGCACGTACGCGGTCCAGTAGTGGCCGGCGAAGGCGCGGTGGGCGCCGGAATCCACCAGCACGATGCCGTCGCGCGGGAAGGCGTCGCGCAGCGCGACGATGGCGCTCGCGGGGTGGATCGGCTTGCCCGGCCGGTGGCAGTTCTCGGTATCGTAGAGCCGCGGTCCTGCCTTGATGCCGGCGATCCAGTCCTCCCGCGCGCTCTTGCCCTTGGCGAAGGCCGCGGCCTCCAGGTCGCCGAGGCGCGACAGGCGGTCGAGGAAGGCGCGGGCGTGGCCGGCGACCACGTGGTCCGCCTCGCCGACGGCGGACAGCTCGGCGAGCGACGTGTTCACATGCACGAACATCGCCTTCGAGCGTTCGCGCAGGGTCCAGTGCATGGTGTCGCGCTCGTTGAGGCCCGAGCCGAGCACCAGAAGCACGTCGATGCCGTCGGAGAGCAGCGCCGCGGTGGCGTGGCGGGTGCCGGCATAGCCGAACACGCCGAGCGAGAGCGCATGGTCCTCGGGGAACACGCCCTTGGCGCGCAGGGTGGTCGCGACCGGGATCGAGAAGCGCTCGGCGAACGCCTTCAGCGCTTCGGGCGCGGCGCCCTCCTCGACGCCGGCGCCGGCGAGGATGGCGAGGCGCGGCGCCCCGGCCAGCAGCGGCATGGCGCGCTCGGCCGCCGCCGTGTCCAGCGGCGCGGCGGTGAAGAAGGGCGAGACCGGGCTGTGGGCGGCGTCGCAGTCGCCGGTGAGCACGTCATGGGCGAGCGAGAGGTGCACCGGCCCGCGCGGCTGGGAGAGGGCCTCGGCCAGGGCATGGCGCAGCGCGTGGCCGAGATTGCCCGCGCTCGCGGCCGTCAGCGAAAGGCGCGTCACCGGACGCATGAGGGCGGTGTCGTCGAGGGTGAACTGGCTCGCGTCCTGGAACGCGCCGAGCCCCTCCATCGCCACCGGGATCTCGCCCGAGAGCACCAGGACCGGCGAGCAATCGGTCTTGGCGGCGGCGATCGCGGTGGTCATGTTGGCAAGGCCCGGCCCGCCGATGCCGAGCACGGCGCCGAAGCGCCCGCAGGCGCGGGCGTAGCCGTCCGCCATGTAGGCGGCCCCGCCCTCATGGGCGGCGACGATGGGGGTGAGCTGCGTCTGCCGGCCGAGCGCCGGCATGAAGGGATCGACGAGCCCTCCGGGGACCATGAACAGGTGGTCGAGGCCTTCCGCTGCCAACGCGCCGAGGATGAAATCCGTGCCGGGGGCCATGTCGCGTCCTCAGGTGCTGCCGGCGGCCGGGACCGCGACGATGCCGGGATGAACCGGCGCCGGTGGCACCTGCCGGGGCACAGCCGGGCCGCCATGACTGCGGGCCGACCGGATTTCCTTGCCGGCGCGTCGGTCCGTGAGCGGACCGTCGCTCGGATCGCGCCTTCCCGCCGGCATCGGGCACGGTGCGGCGCGGCGAAGCCCGCCGCGCCGGATCGGCGCGGGCTCAGCGCCGCGGGCGCGCGTGTCCCTGCGCGGCGCGCCCTTGCGGCCGGGCTTGCTGCGGGCGCGGCCGCGCGTTCTGCGGCCGTGCCTGCTTGGGCCTGGCCTGCTGCGGCCGGGGACGGGCGTTCTGGCTCGGCCGCTGGGTGCTCGGCCGGTTGGCGCTGGGGCGGTTCTGGCCCGTGCTCGGCCGGTTCTGCCCCGCGCCCTGTCCGGGCTGATTAGGAGCTGCGCCCTGTCCGGGACGGTTCGGGCCGCCGGGCTGGCCCGGCGTGCCGGGACGCGCCGGCGGAACGGCGGCCGGACGGTCGGGGCGCGCCGGCGGGGCGACGCCGGGGCGACCGGGAGCTCCCGGGCCGCCAGGACCACCAGGACCACCAGGACCACTTGGCATGCCGGGACGACCAGGTCCGCCCGGACCACCGGGCAGTCCAGGACGACCAGGCCCACCCGGGCCGCCAGGACCACCGGGACCAACGATCGGTCCGCCGGGTCCGCCGGGACCGCCCGGACGGCCGGGACGGGGCGGCGGCGGGACGCCGGGACGGCCGGGCCGCCACGGTCCCGGACCCCAGGCCGGCGGACGCGGCGCCGCCGGGCCCCACCCCCAGTGGGGCGGCCGGCGCCAGGCCGGCGGCGTAACCCACACATTGTTCCAGTAGCGGTTGTTCCAGCCCCAGTTGTTGTTCCAGGCCGAGCCCACCAGCACGCCGGTGCCGAACGCCAGCGCCCCCACCGCGGCGGTGGTGAAGATGCTGGAGCTGTCATAGGTGGGGACGTAGATGGTCTCGGGATTAGTGGGGGTGATGTAGATCACCTGCTTCCCGCTTTCCTGCCGGGTCGAGACCTGCTGCTGCGGCGTGCTCTTGAGGTTGCCCACCTCCTGCGCCTTGGCGCGCAGCATCTGGACCACCGTCGAGACGTCCTGCGGCTGGCGCACGAAGGCGTAGCCGATGGATTCGGTCCACTCCATGTGGGTCGCCAGCATGGAGACCACGTCGGGGAAGCGCACCAGCGCCTTCACCGAGCTGTCCCAGTCCATCTTGTCGATGGCCGAGAAGTCGGACGCCTTCACCGCCGCCGGATTGGCGGTGATCCACTGGTTGGCCGCAACGATCTGCTCGGGAAAGGCCGAGGCCGGCATCAGCACCGCCAGCAGCGGATCGGGATAGAGCGCGATCGGGCCGAAGATGTATTCGAGGTCGCTCACCGAATAGGTGGGCGCATCCGCCGGGATCGGGCTTGCCGCCTGGGCCGGCGCCTGCGGCAGGGCACCGCCGGAGACCGTGCCGCCGGGGGCGGCGGGGGCGGCGTCGATGGGCGCGCCTGAAGGGGCCGCGGGCGGGGGCTCCGATGGCCGTGCCGGCGGCGCGGGCTGCTCCGAAGGTGTGGCGGGAGGCTGCTGCGCCACCGCCGGCCAGGCGACCGTCGACCAGGCGAACACCGAGGCCGTCAGGACGCGGGCGATGTTTCCGGCCTGGATGCGGGAATGCCGCTGGGAATACGGGGCTGCCACTTTGTCCTCCAACCAGATGACCCGCCGACCAGACGCGATTTTTTGCTTCGCTGCAAGCGGTGGGCGCAAATCCACGCCGGCGCCGCGCATGATCCCGGCGCGCCCGGTCGGCCGCGCCGCGGCCTTGGTACGGCGCCCCTGCTTCGCTATGGTTCCCTTGGATCCGCACGAGGGGAGAGCCGATTGTCGAACACCGTGGCCCTGCCGGGAGGAGAGCGCGTGCCGGCTCTGGGGCAGGGCACTTGGTACATGGGCGAGGAGCCTCGGCGCCGGGCCGACGAGGTGGCGGCGCTCCGGGCCGGCCTGGACCTCGGCCTCACCCTCATCGACACCGCCGAGATGTACGCCGAAGGCGGGGCGGAAGAGGTGGTGGGCGAGGCGGTGAAGGGCCGGCGCGACGAGGTGTTCCTGGTCAGCAAGGTCTATCCACACAATGCCGGCCGGAGCGGGGTCGCCGCCGCCTGCGCGCGCTCGCTGAAGCGGCTCGGCACCGACCGCATCGACCTCTATCTGCTGCACTGGCGCGGCAGCCACCCGCTGGCCGAGACCATCGCCGGGTTCGAGGCCCTCCAGCAGGCGGGCAAGATCCGCCACTGGGGCGTCAGCAACCTCGACGCCGGCGACATGGAGGAGCTGCTCGCCGCCGGCGGGCGGGCCTGCGCCGCCAACCAGGTGCTCTACAATCCCGCCCGGCGGGGACCGGAATTCGATCTGTTCCCGCTCATGGAGAAGGCCGGCATTCCGGCCATGGCCTACAGTCCCATCGAGCAGGCGCGCCTGCCGCGGGGCGGCGCTCTTGGCGCGGTGGCGAAGAAGCACGGGGCCGATCCGTTCCAGGTCGCGCTCGCCTGGGCCATGCGGCGCGGCGACGTGATCGCCATCCCCAAGGCGATCCGCATCGCCCATGTGAAGGCCAACGCCGCGGCCCGCGATCTTGTGCTCGATGCCGAGGACCTCGCCGCCATCGACGCGGACTTCCCGCCGCCCCGGCGCAAGACGTCGCTGGAGATGCTCTGAAGCGCGTCAGGCCGCGCCGGATGGTGGCTCATCCCTCAGCGGCACGGCGATCACGACGACGTCCGCCTCGGGGATGGCCTGGCGCAGGGCCTCGCGTAACCTCAGGGTGACGGCGCCCACGTCGGCGATGGTTCGGGCGGGATCGAACGCCACCGTGATCTCCACATGGGACACCGCGCCCGAGCGGCGGGTGCGCACGCCCACCAGCTGCTCGTAGGAGTCGTACGACGCCGCCAGCGCCGCGTTCACCTTCATCTGGAGCGGCTCCTCCAGCGCGCGGTCGAGCAGGTCCGGCAGCGCCTCGTAGATCATCTGCGCGCCGATCACCGTCATGAAGGCGGCGCCCACCACCCCGCCCGCGTCGTCGGCGATGCGCGCCAGCTCCCGGTCCGGCGAGAGCGCGTCGATGGCGACGCAGACCACCACCGTCACCGAAGCGGCGGCCTTGGCGATGCGGGCGCGGAACTGCGAGCGCAGGATGATGGAGGTGCCCGAGCGCGTGGCGCGCCACAGCGGCCAGAGCGGCGCCGCGTTGGCGAACAGGTTGTAGACCACGAGCACCATGGCGACGCTCGCCCAGAAGGGCGGCAGCAACGGCTGCTGGGTGGAGTTCACCACCTTGATGACGATGAAGGCGGCCGAGAGCAGCAGCAGGCCGCCGATGCTCACCGAGAACATGCGCTCGAGCTTGCCGACGCCGTACTCGTAGTAATAGGTCCGGCTGCGGTGCACCGAGCGCAGCGTCAGGAGCGCCATGGCCTCGACGACCAGAAGCAGGCCGCCGCGCAGCAGCTCGGCCAGCATGGCGAGCGAGCCGATTTTGGCGACGGTCAGCAGATAGGGGAAGAACACGCTGAGGTCGAGCAGGACGCCGATGAGAACGGCGTGCTCCTTCTGGCGGTCGCTGTCGCTCGCATCTCGCATGGATCGGTCCCTCGACGACGACCGCAGGGGCTGAAGCCTGCAAGACTAGTGCGCGATCCAATCAAATTGAATCGGTTTGATTGGTGAGGCGCCCTCCAACCTCAAGAAAGAGAACGCGTTTTCCGCTCCGCGCCCGGCACGGGCCGAGCGGCGCCTACTCTAGGGTTCCATGCTGCCGGGCGGGATCATCTGATTAGAGGAGGCGCCGCCGCGCCTCAGGGCGCCTTGGGGCCGCGCATCGTCAGCTGGTCGCCGCGGAACTCGAACCCGTCGAGCCTCTGGAGGAAGGTCATGCCGAGCAGGCTGGTGCGCAGGACGCCGGGTGGCGAGACCAGCGCCGGCACGTGCCGCTCGACGATGCCGCCGACGATGATGTTGTCGATGGTCACCGCCGCCGCCTTGGTGCGGCCGTTGGCGGTCTCCACCGCCACGTCGTAGGTCAGGAAATCCACCGGAAGGCCGGCGGCCTGCGCCGCGGCATGGGTGAGCACCACGGAGGTGGCGCCGGTGTCCACCAGCATCGGCACGCCGGCGCCGTTCACCGAGGCGCGCACCGCGAAGTCGCCGGCCGCCCCGCGCGTCACCTCCACCGTCACGCGGGCGCCCTCCAGGCGCGGCACCACGTAGCCCGGCACCAGCTGGCCGATGACGCGCTGGGCCACCGCCTGCAGCGGGTCGCGATAGGTGTAGGCGATGGCGAGGGCGGCCGCGAGCACCACCCAGAACGCCGCCGCGATCAGCGATTCGGCCACCCGCCCCCGGAACATGGACCAGGCGAACGCGCCGATGAAGATGGCGATGGAGAGCTTGGCGACGAGGCTGCCGAACTGGTCGAGGTCGAGTCCCGCCACCGAGCCCTGCTCGTGGTGGACGGCGAGCACCACCACCCCGCCGAACAGGCCGAGCAGCAGCAGCCAGAGGAGCCTGTCACCGCGCATCGTCGTCGTCCGGCGGGCCGTCGAGGAACAGGCCCGGCTGCGCCGCGCGGAGTCGGTCGAGGCGGGCGGGCAGCGCCTCCATGATGGCGGCGCGCGCCTGCGGGGAGAGGGAGGGCCAGGCGCCGATCTCGCGCATGGTGCGCCCACAGCCGAGGCACATGCTGCTCATGGGCTCCAGCGTGCAGATCCGCACGCAGGGCGTCGCGATGGGGGCGGGGGTGGCTTGCGGCATCGCTTCGGCGACCGGGTCTCTCGCGGCTCGGGCTCGCATTCGGGAACCGCCACGGCGCCGGGACGGCGCTCAGGCGTTTCGGGCGAAGATAAGAACGCCAAGGAGAAACGCAATCTCCGCCATCTGCTGGGTGGCGCCCGCCACGTCGCCGGTCTGGCCCCCGATCATGTGCCGCGACAGGCGCGCCATGGCGAACAGCGCCAGCAGCGGCGCGAGGATGCCGGCGAAGGTGGCGCCGACGCCGAAGCTCGGCACCAGCACGAGGGCCGCCACCAGAGCCGCCACCAGCGCGCAGGAGGTGGCCGCCTCGGGGGACGGCTGGCCCACACCGGCCGAGGCGCCGTCCGCGCGCGCCGGCGGCAGGGCGCGCAGCAGCAGGATGCCGGCGGCGCGGGAGACGGCCGCCGCGGCGGCGAGGGTCAGCGCGGCCCGCACCGGCCCGGCGACCGCGAGCAGCGTCGTCAGCGTGGTGACGCGCAGCAGGAGCGCGAGGCCGAGCGCGGTGGCGCCATAGGTGCCGATGCGGCTGTCGCGCATGATTTCAAGGCGTCGCGCCGGGTCGCGGCCGCCGCCGAATCCGTCCGCGGTGTCGGCGAGCCCGTCCTCGTGCACCGCGCCGGTGGCGAGCACCATGGCCGCTACCGCCAGCACCGCCGATGGATCGGCGCCGAAGCCCGCCGCATGGCCGATGAGGAACGCCGCCGCGCCGATGAGGCCGATCACCGCGCCTGCCAGCGGGATGGCATAGGCGATGCGGTCGAGGTCCGGCGGCCCGTAGCCGTCCGCGGCGCCGGCCTTGGGGGCCACCGGAAGGCGGGAATAGAAGCGCAGGGCGACCAGGAGGTCTTCGGCGATCCGGTTGAGCTGCATCAGGCGTTCCGCGTCGGCGATGGGCGCCGGCCCGCCGCCGGCCCTTCTTGGGAGCCTTATTCGACGCTCCGGTCAAGTGCGCGGGACGGCGAGGGCGACCTGCCGCAGCCTGCGATATGCCGTTGGGGAATGTGGCCGCGAGGCCGCATCAGCGCGTGCGTTTGCATTCGACGGGCCGCCCGGTATAGTCCGGCCGCTTCGCCGGACCCCGCCTTGGGGCGCGGCATATCGAATTTCCACGAACCACAACGAGGATGCTCATGTTCATCTCGCCCGCTTTCGCCCAGGGCGCTCCGGCCGCCGGCGGCGGTGCCGACATGCTCATTCAGCTCGCCCCGTTCCTGCTGATCTTCGTGGTGATGTACTTCCTGATCCTGCGTCCCCAGCAGAAGCGGGCCAAGGCGCATCAGGAAATGGTGAACGCGCTGCGTCGCGGCGACGTGGTGGTGACCGCCGGCGGGCTCATCGGCAAGGTCAGCCGCGTGATCGACGAGAACGAGGTCGAGCTCCAGGTCGCCGACAATGTGAAGGTGCGCCAGCTGCGCGCCCACATCTCCTCGGTGCGAGCCAAGGGCGAGCCGGCCAAGGACGAGGTCATTCCGCCCCCGAACGTGTGATCCGGCGACGAGTGAACCTTTCATAAGACTGCGCGCCCGATGCTGCACTTCTCCCGCTTCAAGACCATTGCCATCCTCGTCATCACGGGGCTGGGCATCCTGTTCGCCCTGCCCAACGTGCTGCCGGCGAGCGTGCTGGCCCGGCTGCCGTCGTGGCTGGCCTCCAGCCACGTCACGCTCGGGCTCGACCTCCAGGGCGGCTCGCACATCCTCCTGGAGGTGGACGGGCCGGCGCTGATCAAGGAGCGCGCCGAGCAGGTGCGCGACGAGGTGCGGCGGGTGCTGCGCGACGCCAAGATCGGCTATTCCAATCTCGCCGTGCGCGACACCACCGTGAGCGTCAGGGTGCGCGATCCCGCCGACACCCAGAAGGCGGTGACCGAGCTCAGGAAGCTCGCGGCGCCGGTCACCGACAGCCTGTTCGGCAACTCCACCGGCGAGATGGATCTCACCGTAGCCTCCAGCGCTGACGGCGCGGTGAGCGTGACGCTGACCCAGGTCGGCCTCAATGCCCGCATCCGCTCCGCGGTGGACCAGTCGATCGAGATCATCCGCCGCCGCATCGACCAGCTCGGCACGGTGGAGCCCAACATCCAGCGCCAGGGCGCCGATCGCATCCTGGTCCAGGTGCCGGGCCTGCAGGACCCGCAGCGCCTGAAGAGCCTTTTGGGCCAGACCGCCAAGCTGTCGTTCCGCATGGTCGACATGTCCATGTCGCCGCAGCAGGCGCTGGAAGGGCGTCCGCCGGTGGATTCGGAGGTGCTCGAAGGCCCGAACGGCGAGCCCTATCTGGTCGAGAAGCAGGTGCGTGTCTCCGGCGAGGACCTGGTGGACGCCCAGCCCGGCTTCGACCAGCAGACCCGCGAGCCGATCGTCTCGTTCCGCTTCAACTCCAACGGCGCCCGGCGCTTCGCGGTGGTGTCGCAGGAGGCGGTGGGCCGGCCCTTCGCCATCGTGCTCGACAACCACGTGATCTCGGCCCCGGTGATCCGCGAGCCGATTCTCGGCGGCTCCGGCCAGATTTCCGGCGGCTTCACCGTGCAGCAGGCGAACGACCTCGCCATCCTGCTGCGCGCCGGCGCGCTGCCGGCGCCGCTCAAGGTGGTGGAGGAGCGCACCGTCGGCCCGAGCCTCGGCGCCGATTCCATCGAGAGCGGCAAGGTGGCGGCCTATGTGGCGGCCGGCCTCGTCGCCGTGTTCATGATCGCGGTCTACGGCCTGTTCGGCGTGTTCGCGCTGATCGCGCTCGTGGTGCACATTACGCTGATGTTCTCGCTCCAGTCGATCCTCGGGGCGACGCTGACGCTGCCCGGCATCGCCGGCGTCATCCTCACCATCGGCATGGCGGTGGATTCCAACGTTGTGATCTTCGAGCGCATCCGCGACGAGGCGCGCGAGGGACGTTCCGCCATCTCCGCCATCGACAAAGGCTTCGTGAACGCGCTCGGCACCATCCTCGACGCCAACATCACCTCGCTCGCCACCGCCGTGATCCTGTTCCTGATGGGCGGGTCCGGCCCGGTGCGCGGCTTCGCGGTCACCTACATCCTCGGCCTTCTGACCACCGTGTTCACCGCCTACACCCTGACGCGGCTCATGATCGCCTACTGGGTGAAGTGGCGGCGGCCGGCGAAGCTGCCCATCTGAAGGCGCCGAACATGCCCTTGATCGACTACATTCCGGCGCAGACCAACATCCACTTCATGCGCCTGCGCCACTGGACGTTCCCGCTCTCTGCGGCGATGTCCCTGGTGGCGGTGATCCTGTTCGCCACCGTCGGCTTCAACCTCGGCATCGACTTCCGCGGCGGCACGCTGATCGAGGTCCAGTCGTCCCAGCAGCAGGCGGACCTCGGCGGCCTGCGCGAGCACCTAACCGATCTCGATATCGGCGAGGTGCAGATTCAGGAGTTCGGCTCGCCGCGCGACGTGCTGATCCGCATCGGCCACCTGGGCGAATCCGACGAGGCGCAGCAGGCCATGGTGGCCAAGGTGCGCGAGACGCTGGGCGCGGACTATTCCGTGCGCCGCGTGGAGACGGTCGGCCCTTCGGTGTCGGGCGAGCTGGTGCGCCAGTCCATCGTCGCCATGGTCCTCGGCGCCTTCGCGGTGCTGGCCTATCTGTGGTTCCGCTTCGAGTGGCAGTTCGCGATCGGCGCCATCGTCACGACGATGCACGACATCTTCGTCACGCTGATGGTCTATTCGGCGTTCGGGATCGACTTCGACCTGACCTCGATCGCCGCCATCCTCACCATCATGGGCTATTCGCTCAACGACACGGTGGTGGTGTACGACCGCATCCGCGAGATGCTGCGGCGCTACAAGAAGATGCCGCTGCCCGAACTGCTCGACACGGCGGTCAACGCCACCTTCTCACGCACCATCATCGTCTCCACCACCACCTTCTTCGCGACGCTGGCGCTCTATTTCTTCGGCGGCGAGGTGCTGCGTGGCTTCTCGCTCGCCATGACCGTGGGCGTCGTCATCGGCACCTATTCCACGATCTTCGTGGCGGCGCCGATCCTGATCCATCTCGGCCTGCGCGCCTCCACCGTGGGCAATGTGGAGAAGCCCAAGGCCGAGGATGTGCTGGACGTGGAGGAGAACGCCGAGCTGATCGAGGCCGAGGAAGCTGCCCAGGCGGCCCCGCCGCAGCCCGCCGCAGCCAAGCCTGCCCCGGCGAAGCCGGTTGCGGGCAAGGGCGCCGCAGGCAAGGCGTCCGCCAAAGGCGCGAAGGCGACCAAGGCGGCCGCGGCCAAGGCTTCGGCCGCCAAGGCTTCCGCCCCGAAGCCGGCCGCCGGGCCGGTGACGGTCGTCGTCCCCCCCGGCGCGGTGCCGGCGCCGGAGGCGCCCAAAGCCGCCGACGCGCCCGATGCGGGCGAGACCCCGGCGGGCGAGACTCCGAAGGCGCCCGACAGCCCTGGAAAGGCGTGAGCGTGGCGGGCCGGCAGGACCAGCCCGTCGGCGCGCCCTTCCTGCCCCGGCAGGTGCCCATCGACGGCTACCGGGACAATTTCTTCCACTTCGGCGGCATGTCCCATGCCGGCTCGATCCTGGCGCTGCCCTCGGGGGTCCGTCCCTGGGCGGTGGTGGCGTTCCAGGAGGTGGATGCGCAGTCGCTCGCGCCGATCCTCGCCGAGGCGCCGGCGGTCGAGCTCCTGTTCCTCGGCACCGGGCGTGATCCGGCGCACCTGAAGGAGCCGTTGAAGGCGCTCTTGCGCGCAGCCGGCCTCAGGTTCGAGCTGATGCCGACGCCGGCCGCCGCGGCCACCTACAACGTGCTGCTCGCCGAGGGCCGGCCGGTGGGCGCCGCCCTGATCGCGCTCTAAGCGCCATGTCGCTCGATGCCGCCTATGCTTATTGCGCCGATCTGGTGCGGGCGCGGGACCGCGACCGGTTCCTCGCCGCGCTGTTCGCGCCTGAGGCCGCGCGGCGCCATCTCAACGCGCTCGCCGCCTTCAATCTGGAGGTGGCGCGGGTGCGCGAGGTGGCGCGCGAGGCGCTGCCGGGCGAGGTGCGCATCGCCTGGTGGCGCGAGGTGATCGAGGGCGAGGGCAGGGGAGATGTGGAAGGCCATCCCGTCGCCGCCGCCTTGCTCGACACCGCCGCCCGGTTCTCGCTGCCGCGCGCCAGCCTCGCGGCGCTCGCGGACGCGCGCATCTTCGACCTCTATGACGATGCCATGCCGACGCTGGGCGATCTCGAAGGCTATGCGGGGGAGACCGCCTCGGCCCTGCTCCAGCTTTCGGCCCTGGTGCTCGCGCCCTCGGCCGCCGCGCAGGCGGGAGATGCCTCCGGCCATGGCGGCGTCGCGCTCGCCCTCGCCGGGCTGATGCGCGCCTTCCCCATCCATGCCGCGCGCGGCCAGTGCTTCCTGCCGCTCGACGTGCTCGCGCGGCACGGCATCGGCCGGGCAGAGGCGGTGTCCGGCACGCCGACGCCCGCGCTTCTCGCCGCGCTCGCCGACCTGCGCGCCGAGGCCCGGCGGCACCTCGCCGCCGCCGGCGCCGCCTTCGGCGTCGTCGCCGACCGCGCCGCCATCGCCGCCCCGTTCCTGCCGCTGGCCCTGGTCGAGGGCGACCTGAGGGCGCTCGGCAAGGTGCGCGATCCGTTCCGCGAGGTGGCTGGCCTCTCGCCGCTGCGCCGCCAGTTCGGCCTCTGGCGCGCGGCCCGGCGCGCCGCTTCCGGCAGGGCCTTCATCCCCGGCTGAGCGCGCATCGCCGATTGCGCGGACAGGCGCCTTCTTCGATACTCCGCCCGCCTTCCCATCCCTTTCTCCGGCTCCACGGGGTTTGAATTCCATGAAGATCACCTGGCTCGGCCACGCTGCATTCCGTCTGGACTTCCCGGGCAAGGCGGTGCTCATCGACCCCTTCTTCACCGGCAATCCGGTGTTCAAGGGCACGCGCGAGGAGGCCGCGCGCGGCTGCACCCACATCCTGCTCACCCACGGCCACGGTGACCATATCGGCGACACGGTAGCCATCGTCGAGGAGGCAGCCGACGCCGCGCGCGAGATCCCCGTGGTGGCGAACCCCGAGATCTGCACCTATCTCGCCGGACAGGGGGTAGGCTCGACCGCCTTCATGAACACCGGCGGCACCGTCGACATGGGCGGCTTTACCGTCACCATGGTGCGCGCCGACCATTCCTCGGGCGGCAATTCGAGCCCGGCGGAATATCTCGGCAATCCAACCGGCCTGATCGTCAAGGCGCCGGGCGAGCCCACCGTGTGGCACATGGGCGACACCGACATCTTCTCGGACATGGCGCTGATCTGCGAGATCCACGCGCCGAAGGTCGTGATCCTGCCCATCGGCGACCGCTTCACCATGAGCCCGGCCACCGCCGCCATCGCCGTGAAGCGCTTCCTGCCGGGGGTGGAGACCGTCGTGCCCTGCCACTACGCCACCTTCCCGCTGCTGGTACAGGACCCCTCCGGCTTCATCGCGGCGCTGAAGGGCCATCCGGTGAAGATCGAGGCCCCCGCCGTGGGCGGCAGCTTCGAGGTGTGATCGCCCGTCATGCCCCGGCTGGTCCGGAGGGGTGGACCCTCCGGACAAGCCGGAAGGGGGACGGCGGGAACGGCAGGTCCCCCTGAAGAGACGCGCCTTCGCATCTCCCCATTGCCCGCATCCGACGCGCGGCTATAAGGCCCCATGACCTCTCTCGCCTCCTCCGCCCGCGCGCCCACGGACGTGCTGCGCCACGTTTTCGGCTTCGAGCGATTCCGCGGCCGGCAGGAGGAGATCGTCACCCATGTCTGCGGCGGCGGCGACGCGCTGGTGCTCATGCCCACCGGCGGCGGCAAGTCGCTGTGCTACCAGGTGCCGGCGCTGGTGCGGCCGGGCACCGGCATCGTCGTCTCGCCGCTGATCGCGCTGATGCACGACCAGGTGCAGGCGCTGCGCCAGTTGGGCGTGAAGGCGGCGATGCTGAATTCCTCGCTGGCGCCTGCCGAGGCGCGGCAGGTGGAGCGCCAGCTCGCCATGGGCGAGCTGGACCTGCTCTATGTCGCCCCCGAGCGCCTGCTCACCGAGAGCTTCCTGCACCTGCTCGACGGCGCGCGCATCGCGCTGTTCGCCATCGACGAGGCGCACTGCGTCTCCCAATGGGGCCACGACTTCCGGCCCGAATACCGGCAGCTCACGGTGCTGCACGCGCGCTTCCCCGGCGTGCCGCGCATCGCGCTCACCGCCACCGCCGACGGACCGACCCGGCGCGAGATCGTCGAGCGGCTGGCTCTCGAGGAGGGCAGGGTGTTCCTGTCCTCGTTCGACCGGCCCAACATCCGCTACCGCATCGCGCCGAAGAACAATCCGCGGGCCCAGCTGCGCGCCTTCCTCGACGAGCACGAGGGCGAGGCCGGCATCGTCTACTGCATGAGCCGGGCGAAGGTGGAGGCGACCGCGCAGATGCTGGCGACGGAGGGGCGCACGGCGCTGCCCTACCATGCCGGCCTCGATGGCGAGACCCGCGCCCGCCATCAGGACCGCTTCCTCAAGGAGGAGGGGATCGTCATGGTCGCGACCATCGCCTTCGGCATGGGCATCGACAAGCCGGACGTGCGCTTCGTCGCCCATCTGGATCTGCCGAAGAGCATCGAGGCCTATTACCAGGAGACCGGCCGCGCCGGCCGCGACGGCCTGCCCTCCGAGGCGCTGATGCTCTACGGCCTGGAGGACGTGGCGAAGCTGATCCAGTTCGTGGACGGCTCCGACGCGCCCGATGCGCGCAAGCGCGTGGAGCGCGCCAAGCTCGACGCCTTGCTGGGGCTCTGCGAGACCGCGCAATGCCGCCGGCAGGTGCTGCTCTCCTATTTCGAGGAGGAGCTGCCGCAGCCGTGCGGCAATTGCGACACCTGCCTCAATCCGCCCAAGACCTTCGACGGCACGGAGGCGGCGCGCAAGCTCCTGTCCTGCGTCTACCGCACCGGCGAGCGCTTCGGGGCGGGCCACGTGATCGACGTGCTGCTCGGGCAGGCCACCGAGAAGGTGGTGAAGTTCGGCCACGACAAGATCTCCACCTTCGGCATCGGCAAGGACTTCTCGCGCGACGAATGGCGCGCCATCGTGCGCCAGCTGGTGGCCATGGGCCTGCTCGTGGTGGACGTGGAGGGGCACGGCGCGCTCGGCCTCGCCGAGAAGTGCCGCCCGGTGTTGCGCGGCGAGGAGAAGGTGGAGCTCAAGGCCGAGGCCCGCGCCCGGCCGGCGCGCACCGGCGGCGGCGAGCGGGCGCCCCGCGCCCAGCTTTCCGATCCCGAGGACGAGGCGCTGTTCCGCCGCCTGAAGGCGCTGCGGCTGGAGATCGCCCGCGCCCAGGGCGTGCCGCCTTATGTGATCTTCCACGACACCACGCTCATGGAGGTGGCGCGGGTGCGCCCGCGCTCGCTCGCCGCCCTCGGCGACATCTCCGGCGTCGGCGAGGCGAAGCTGGAGCGCTACGGCAACGCCTTCCTGGCGGTGGTGGACGAGGGGTGAGGGAAGGGCGGCGCCCGTTTGCCTCCTCCCGTCGCCTTCCTTTGCTCCGACCGTCGCGCCTCCATCCCCGTCGGCTTCTCCCCGCCGTCGCTCTCCGGCTTGCGCTGAGGGCTGATCAACGACTGCGGCGTGCCTGGCCGCGGGGCATGAATGCTCCGGTCGAGCCGGCGCATGACGGCGGTTGGACGGGGCATGCCGCCGTCGGTCGGGCTGGCGCCGCGCCGCGAAACAGGCGAGGGTGCTCCGAGCCAGGAACCCCATGACCACGCCCGAAACACCCACGCCCGAAACACCCACGCCCGCTCCCGTCCTTCCGCTCGCCGAGGCCGCGGCCCTGCTGCCGGAGCGCGGGGCGCTGATCGGGCTCGACCTGGGCACCAAGACCATCGGCGTCTCCTCCTGCGATCCCGACCGGCGCGTCGCCACCACGGTGGAGACGGTGAGGCGCACCAAGTTCACCGCCGACGCCCTGCGGCTGGTCGCGCTCGCCGACGAGCGGCGGGCGGTGGCGTTCGTGCTCGGCCTGCCGCTGAACATGGACGGCAGCGAGGGCCCGCGCGCCCAGGCGAGCCGCGCCTTCGCCCGCAACTTCGCACGGCTTTCCGGCCGACCGATCGCCCTGTGGGACGAGCGGCTCTCCACCGTCGCCGTCGAGCGCGCGCTGATCGCCGCCGACATGAGCCGGGCCAAGCGCGCGGCCGTGGTGGATCAGCATGCCGCCCTGTTCATCCTGGAAGGCGCGCTCGATTTTCTCGCCCGCGTGCGCGCGGCCAAGTTGCCGGACGAGTCGCCGCCGAACGAAGGGTGATCGCGGCGAGGCGCCCGATTCGGTCCTGCTTCGTGCCGCTGGTGTTCCGCAGCCGGCACGGCCGGCGTCCCGGAACGGGACACGGGTGCCCGCGCGCGGTGCGCAGCTGAACGAAGAGCGATCTTCAGGCGGTCCGTGATTCGCTCACGCTCCGTACCGCTCCCGTTCCGGCCGGCCGCGACCGTCGTGCCGAAACGGGACAAGGGGGTACGCGCGGCCGGCGCGGCCTAAAGAGGAAACAGGACGGTTTCCTTCCGTCGCCGCGGCCTCTATGACGGGGCGCTCCGGGAGCCTTCCGCGCCTCGGCCCTGCGTGCCTGCCATGTCCGTCATCCTCACCGCCCTCGTTCCGGTCTTCCTCATCATCGCCCTTGGCACCGTCCTGCGGCGCATCCTGCTCAAGGACCCGGCGCACTGGGCGGGGCTGGAGCGGCTGACCTATTTCGTTCTGTTCCCGGCGCTGCTGGTGGTCTCGGCGGTGAAGGCGGACCTTTCCAAGGTCAACGTGCTGGCGGTCACGGGCACGCTGCTCGGCGCGGTGCTGGTCCTCTCCATCACCCTGGTGGCGCTGAACCGGCCGATCATGGCCGCCTTCAAGCTCGACGGGCCGGCCTTCACCTCGCTCTATCAGGGCTCGTTCCGCTGGAACACCTACATCGCCCTGGCGGTGGCGGGCGGCCTCTACGGCGCCGAGGGCATCACCGTCGCCGCCGTGGCGCTGGTGGCGATGATCCCGTTCCTGAACGTGATCGCCGTGGTGGTGCTGGCCCATTTCGCCGGCCGCGAGCCGCCCACGGTGGCGGGCGTCCTGCGCCAGCTGGCGCAGAACCCCTATATCTCCGCCTGCCTCGTCGGCGCGTTCATCAACTACGCCGCCATTCCCATCCCGGCGGTGGTGCTGGAATTCGGCGACGTGCTCGGGCGCGCCTCGCTGGCGGTGGGATTGCTGGTGGTGGGCGGCGGCCTCTCCATCTCCCAGCTCGCCCGCCCGAAGGCTGCGGTCTATCTCGCCAGCGTGCTGAAGCTGCTGGTGAAGCCGGCCATCGCCATCGGCATCGGGCTGTGGGCGGGGCTGACGCCGATCGAGCTGGCGGTGGTCGTGGTGACCGCGTCCGTGCCGTCGGCGCCCGCCGGCTACGTGCTGGCGCGTCAGATGGGGGGCGATGCGGCGCTGCTGGCGGAGATGCTGACGGTGCAGATTCTCGCCGCCGCCGTCACCATGCCGCTCATGGTGGGGCTGGCGCAGTCGCTCTCGCACTGAGCGCCTGCGCTCTTCCTCAGCAGGGCGACCAGTAGCCGTAGCCGCGCGCGTCCGTCTGCACCCAGCACTGGCGCGGGGCGGGACCGGCCGCCGGCTCCAGATAGACCACGGGCGGCTCGCGGTAATAGACTGTGGGCGGCGGAGGCGGCGCCGCGACGGCTCCGGCGATGGCCGCGCCGCCGAGGAGGCCGAGCGCGATCCCCGCGCCCACCGCGGCGCCGTTGCTCGGTCCGCAATTCCAGCAACCGCCGTACCAACGGCCGCGATACCAGTAGCCGACCGGCGTCGCCCCGGCCTGTGCCGGCGCCAGGATTGCCGTGCCGGTACTCACGCCGGCAGAAAGCGCGGGCGTCGCCGCGCCGGCCAAGGCCGCTGCCGCGAGGCTGGCGGCGAGAACGCCGGTCTTCGACAGTTTCATCAGGTGCGCCATGGAGCATACTCCCAACACGACGGGTCCAGGACCTGCCCGGTGGTGTCGCGCCACCATGGCGGGGTTCAGCGGTCTTCCCTTCGAGTTTGGCGGCAAACCGTGAATCGCTTCTTGCGGGATCGTGGCGCATCCGAGGTTCTTCCGTGGTGGCAGCGCGTCCGCGGCGCTGGCGCAAAAGCCGCGCTTCGCCCCGTTGAAAAAACGTACATTCGTTTTATTCTTTGGCCGTGCCGTCGCGACGGCCGACGCGCGGTGTCCGGTTCCGGGTCAAGAGTGGATCGCGTCGCCTCTGCGTGCGCGCCATAAAGGGTGAGGGAGGAGAGACGAAAATGCTGCCCAACAGCCAGCCGATGTTCGATTTCAATCTCGGCGAGACCGCCGACATGCTGCGCGACACGGTGCGCGACTTCTCCCAGGCCGAGATCGCCCCGCGCGCGGCGGAGATCGACCGGACCAACGAATTCCCGCGCGACCTGTGGCCCAAGCTCGGCGCGCTCGGCCTGCTCGGCATCACGGTGGAGGAGGAGTTCGGCGGCTCCGGGCTCGGCTATCTGGAGCACGTGGTCGCCATGGAGGAGGTCTCCCGTGCCTCGGCGTCGGTGGGCCTGTCCTACGGCGCGCACTCGAACCTGTGCGTCAACCAGATCCGCCGCAACGGCTCGGACGCGCAGAAGAGGAAATACCTGCCGAAGCTGATTTCCGGCGAGCAGGTGGGCGCGCTCGCCATGTCCGAGCCGGGCGCCGGATCGGACGTGGTGTCCATGCGCACCCGGGCCGAGAAGAAGGGCGACCGCTACATCCTCAACGGCTCGAAGATGTGGATCACCAACGGCCCCTGTGCCGAAACGCTGGTGGTCTATGCCAAGACCAACCCCGCCGCCGGCCCGCGCGGGATGACCGCGTTCCTGATCGAGAAGGGCTTCAAGGGCTTCTCCACCGCCCAGAAGCTCGACAAGCTCGGCATGCGCGGCTCGGACACCGGCGAATTGGTGTTCGAGGATTGCGAGGTGCCGGAGGAGAACGTGCTCGGCGGCGAGGGCAGGGGCGTCAACATCCTCATGAGCGGCCTCGACTATGAGCGCGCGGTGCTCGCCGGAGGGTGCACCGGCATCATGCAGGCCTGCATGGACGTGGTGCTGCCGTACGTCCACGAGCGCAAGCAGTTCGGCCAGCCCATCGGCACCTTCCAGCTGATGCAGGGCAAGATCGCCGACATGTACGTGACCATGAACGCCACCAAGGCCTACGTCTATTCCGTGGCCCAGGCCTGCGACCGCGGCGCCACCACCCGCGAGGATGCCGCCGGCGCCATCCTCTATTCGGCGGAGAAGGCCACCTGGATGGCGCTGGAGGCGATCCAGACCCTGGGCGGCAACGGCTACATCAACGACTATCCCACGGGGCGCCTGCTGCGCGACGCCAAGCTCTACGAGATCGGCGCCGGCACCAGCGAGATCCGCCGCATGCTGATCGGCCGCCAGCTGTTCGAGAAGACCGCCTGAGGGCGCGCCCATGACATCGTGAGGACCGCGCCCCTTCGCAAATGCGAAGGGGCCGGCTAATGATGGCCGCCTTCCCAGGGCGCCGGACGCGCCGGAACATGGAGGCGCGCCCGATGGACTTCTTCGCGGTCTCGAAGATCTTCTGGTTCCTCGTGGCGCCGTCGAACCTGCTGGTCATCCTGGCCGCGGTGGCGCTGGTGCTGATCGCCTTCGGCGCCGCCCGGCTGTCGCGCATCCTGTTCGCGGTGAGCGTGCTCGGCCTCCTGGTGTTCGGCTTCTCGCCGGCGGGCAACTACATCTATTTCCCGCTGGAGGAGCGCTTCCCGCTGTTCAAGGACGACGGGCGTCCGGTGGACGGCGTCATCATGCTCGGCGGGGCGGAGGTGCCGGAGGTGGGCCTTGCGCGCGGCATTCCCGCGTTCGCCGACGCGGGCGAGCGCGCCATCGCCTTCGCCGACCTCGCCCGGCGCTATCCCCAGGCGCGGCTCGCCTTCGTCGGCGGCTCCGGCAAGCTCGGGGGCGAGGAGGGGGCGGAGGCGAAGATGATCCGCGCCAGCCTGCCCGACCTCGGCATCGAGGCCTCGCGCGTGACGTTCGAGGACAAGTCGCGCAACACCGAGGAGAATGCGCGCTTCGCCAAGGCGCTGCTTCAGCCGAAGCCGGGCGAGCGCTGGCTGCTGGTGACCAGCGCCGCGCACATGCCGCGCGCCATGGGCTGCTTCCGCCAGGCCGGCTTCTTTGTGACCGCCTACCCGGTGGATTTCCGCACCGCCGGCCCGGACGGGCTCTGGGGCAACTTCTCCCGCGCCGCCGTGGGGCTGGACTTCACCGACACCGGGTTGAAGGAATGGGTGGGACTGGTGGTATATTACCTGACCGGCAAGACCAACGCGCTGTTTCCAGCGCCCTGAGGCGGCTCAGTCGTCGTGCGGGAGGCCGAGGCGGAACACGCCGCGCAGCGTGTCCGGGTCCACCGGCTTGCCCTTGCGCAGGATCATCAGCCGTCCGGCGCGGGCGAGGCGCACCGCCACACGCCGGACCACTGGCAGCGCGCGCTGCCATTCGGAAGCCGGCATGAGGGCGCGGGCCGCCTCCTCCGGACCGATGGTCCTGCCAGGACCGGCCTTGGCCGCCAATTCCAGAATGGCCGCCTCCATCGCCGCCTCATCCGGCAGGCGTGCCGGCTTTTCGTCGCGCGCCGCCGTGGCGGGAGCCTGGGGTGCGCCGGTGTCTGAAGCTTCGGTCATGGGCAAGGATCGCTCGGGCGGGAAGGGGGCCCCGAGGGACCGGGACAGGGACGCATGGGTAGCCAATGCCAGGCACCCGGCCAAGAGGGTGCGAAAAAAGGGTGCGCAAAAGGGCGCGGCTTTCGCTGCGCCTTTCCTGGGCAATATCCCCCACTCTGATCCTGCCGGGAGCGCCGGGGATGGGACGGGATGGTGCGGTGCATCACGGCCGCGGCCCAGCATTCGACCAAGGTTTGACAGCAATGCCCGCGCGGCTCTTGCAGTGCGGTTAACAAAGCCCTAAAGGTCCCGTCCCCTGCGCCCCGAATCCACGGTTCGAGGCTGGGGCATCCAAAATGCGGGCCGACCGATCTCAATCATGAATCTTTCCCAAGAGCGCACCTGCTGGGGCGTTGCGCGCACGGCGCTCGCCCTGTTTCTCCTGTGCATCCTTCTGGTGTACCTGTTCGGCGGATTCGATCCGGCGGCGGTCCGGGCGAGCTGAAGGAGCGGCGCGCCGACCGCGCGCCGCCGCCCCTCCCGGTGACAAGGGGCAGGAGCCCGCAGCCCCGTTTCGGCGGCCAGACCCGTTTCCCAGACCCTTGCCGGTACTGGCGGCCTCGCGGCGCGAGCGCCGGTCCGCAGCCGAGCCGGACACTTCGGCTGCCGCCGCGCGTGCGGTTTCGGAATCGCCCGCGCGTGCAACCAAAGCGCGCCATTGCCTCTTGAGGCCACGCGAACCATGATCGCCGCCCGGACGTTGGTGGTGTTCAAGCGTCCGAGAGGTCGAACTGATGAATTGGATTGCCGACATCCTCGGTATCTTGACGCAGAGCGTCACCTTGCCGGGATGGGTCGTGGTCGCCGGCGCCGCGGTGGGAGCGTTCTTCGCCTTCCTGCTGCTGGCGCGCGCGGAGCCGATCGAGCGCCCGCTAACCTTGCTCGTGCTTGCCGGCATCCTGCTGGGGGGCATGGCGGTGGGGACAGCCATGTTCAGGGAGGTGCAGGCCAGCCACGTGGTCTCCGAGGCGCGTGCTCTCGAGGTGCGGGCGGCCGAGCTCGATGCCGCGGCGGCTGCCGCCAATCTCGGCTGCCTCAATGCCGACGAGGTGCTCACCGCATTTTGCGAGACGCTCCTGTTCGAGAACCCGGAGAACATCGCCGCCGCCCGCGCGCTCCTGCGGGCGCGCTTCGCGCTGGTGGAGGACGGGTTCGAGTTCGTGCGCCGGCGCAAGAGCCCGATTCTCCTGGAGCGAATCGCCGTCTGGAGGCGTCCCCTGGAGCGCGATCCCTACGGCCTCACCGCCGCCATGCTGCTGGACATGCGCAACTGCTCGACCACGTCCTGCCCGCAGGTGGCGTTTCTTGGCGACGTTCAGCAGGTGAACGCGAACATGGCGTCAGGGCGCTATGCGGCGATGGTCGCGAAGTATGCGCCCATGTGGGAGCGCAACGCGCGCAATCGCGGCACCCTCGCCGCGCCTAGCCGAACCGGACCCTTCGGCCTCACCGTGGTCGACCCCCGGTCCCACGGCAATGGGCCAGCCATGGGTGAAGGCGCATCGGCCAGCGAGCCGGCGCCGTCCGTGAACCTGCCCGTCGAGCCGAGGGAGCCGGTGCCGGCACAGCCGCCCCCCGCCACCGCCGCGCCGCTGCCGCCGCCGCGTCCGGCGATTTCCACCGCGCCAGCCGCTGCCCGGCCGCGACCCTCCGCCCAGGCGCCGCGCGCCGCGCCGGAAACGGCGCCGGAGCCCGCGCCGCCGGCGGCGCAATAGGAGCGCGTCGGAGAAAGCGGGCGCCGCGCTCGGGACGAGACCAAAGGGAACCCGGCCCCGGCCTTCCCAGCGGAACGGCAGCATCATTCGCCGCGCGAACTGCATCAGTTTGCGCGGATCGCGTTCTAAGAGGAGCCATCTAAGAGGAGCCATGGCGCTTCATCTTCTCAAGCTGTGCGTCGGCGCGGAGTCCATCGCGGACCTCTCGTCCTGGATCGCCGAGCGGCGCGCTGCCGCCGAGGCGGCCGGGCGGACCTACGAGCAGACCCACACCACCCGCATGGTGCCCACCCGAGCCGCGGAGCTGCTCGACGGCGGCTCGCTGTACTGGGTGATCAAGGGCCAGCTGAGCGCGCGCCAGAAGCTCCTGGACATCCGCCCGTTCGTGGACGGCGAGGGCATCCGCCGCTGCCATCTGGTGTTGGAGCCGGAGGTGGTGCCGGTGCTGCCGCGCCCTTCGCGCGCCTTCCAGGGCTGGCGCTACCTCGCCGTCAAGGACGCGCCGACGGACCTTGGCGGGGGAGACACCGGCGCCGATCTGCCGGAAGCCCTGCGGCGGGAGCTGAGCCAGCTCGGCCTGCTGTGACCGGCATCCGCCGCTGAGGGCGTGAGCGGCCCGGCCGCGAGGGTCGTCTGGCCAGCTCTCTTGCATCTCAAAATCGTCGCTGCATCGCAGCGCGGGGGCGGGCAGCGCCACCTCCGCCGGACCGATCCTGCGCCCGGGCGCGCGGCACGGTCGCCGCATGTCTCTCGCCAAGAGGTGCTTCAGTAAGGGGGCGGCGATACCTGCAAGGCCTTTGGCGACCAAGCGTTCGCTCCACAACCGATCCGCGCCGACAGCCGCATGATCCTGTGGCGACCGTCGGATCATGCGTCGCAGCGTGACGTGTTTGCGCCGCAATATACTCCCTATCTTGACTCTTTCGTTCGGATATCTGAAAAAAAGTTCATGATTGTGAAACAGGCAGAAAACATCCTCGCCATCCTGGAGCTGTTCGCAGCCGTGCGCCGGCCGCGCACGCTGTCGCAGATCAGCGAGACGCTGGGGCTGCCGAAATCCTCGACCTTCAACCTGCTGGAGACGCTGGAGGCGAAGGGGCTGATCCACGAGATGCGGGCCTGGGGCGGCTACTATCCGACCCGCCGCCTGCTGGTGATCGCCCAGGACATCGCCCGCAACGATCCGTTCGTGGATCGCATCCGTCCCGAGCTGGTCCGTCTTCAGGAGCAGACCGGCGAGACCGTGCTCCTCGGCCACCGGATGGATGCCGAGATCGTCTATCTCGAAGTGATCGAGAGCCAGCATCCGGTGCGCTACTTCGCTCAGGTGGGCGACCGCCGCCCCGTGCAGGCGACCTCCGTCGGCAAGGCGATCCTCAGCCTCTACACACCCGCCGAGCGCGGCCGCCTGTTCGAGACCATCGCCTTCACCAAGTTCCGCGACGCGACCTTGCCGGATGCCGCCGCGGTCGAGGCCGACATTCAGGGCTCCGCCACGCGCGGCTGGTACGAGAACCTGTCCGAATTCACGCCCGACGTGCTCGCGGTGGGCATGCCGCTGGTGCTCGACGGCGAGCGGCTCGGCGTCTCGGTGGCCGGTCCGAACTTTCGCCTGCTCGATCACCGGGCGGAGGCCGCCGCCCATCTCGCGGACGCGGTCCAGCGCATCCAGCAGCTCTTCGACAAGGGGGCCGACGCCCGATGATCCGACGCATCTCCCTCGCGCTTGCCCGCTACGAGACGGCGCTCCTCGCGCTCGGCGCCATCTGCCTGTTCGCGATGATGGTGATCGTCTTCGTCGACGTGGCCATGCGCTATCTCTTCAACAGCCCACTCGGCTTTTCCTACGACCTGATCTCGCTCTACCTCATGGTGGGCGTGTTCTTCTTCGCGCTTTCCGACACGCTGCGCCACGACGAGCACGTGCGCGTCGACATCCTCTATCTGCGCATGTCCGAGGGCCTGCGCCGGCTGTGCGACCGCATCTCCTACGGGCTGAGCGCGGTGCTGTTCGCGGTGATCCTGTGGACCGGCATCCTGCGCGCCATCGCCAGCACCCAGCAGGGCGAGGTGATGGCGACGCTGATCCCGTGGCCGATCTGGGTCGCCTACTGGATCGTGCCCATCGGCACCGCGCCCATCGTCCTCCTGTGCCTGCTGCGCTTCATCAACCCGCCCGGCAAGGCCCAGCACCCGGCCTGAGCGCCATCGGCTTCCGGCGCTCGACGCCCAACCAAACGAACCTGCCTTCCAGGGAGACGTCATGACGTCGTTAGCGATCATCGGCCTGCTGTTCGCGCTGCTCGCCATCGGCATGCCGGTGGGCTTCGCCATGGCGGTCGCAGGCGCGCTCGGCCTGCTCTTCACCGCCGGCACGGTGGCCACAATCGGCGTGCTGGAGACGACGCCGTTCTCGGTCACCAATTCCTACGAGCTCATCGCCATCCCCATGTTCATCCTGATGGCTGAGCTGGTGGTGGCGAGCGGCATCGCCGATGGGCTGTTCCATGCCATGGCGGTCTGGATCGGCCGGGTGAGAGGCGGCCTCGCTGTGGCGACCGCGCTCGCGGGCGCAGGCTTCGGCGCGATCTCGGGATCGAGCACCGCCTCCGCCGCGGCGCTCTCCGCCACCTCGATCCCCGCCATGACCCGCGCCGGCTACGAGCCGCGCTTCTCGTGCGGCGTGGTGGCGATCTCCGGCACGCTCGCCATGCTGATCCCGCCCTCCATCGCCCTGGTGCTCTACGGCATCATCGCCGAGGTCTCGATCGCGGACCTGCTGATCGGCGGGGTGATCCCCGGCATCCTCGTGACCTTCGCGATTATCGCCACGGTCTACGCGCTGATCTGGCACGATCCGTCCATCGCCCCCGCGGGCCGTTCCTATTCCTGGTCGGAGAAGCTGGTCGCGCTGAAGCAGGTCGGCCCCATGCTGCTCCTGCTGTTCCTGGTCACGGGTGTGATCTATGTGGGCATCGCCACGCCCACCGAGGCGGCGGCGCTCGGTGCGTTCGGCGCGCTGGTGCTCACCGCGGCGGTCGGCAAGCTGACCTACCCGACGCTGCGCCACGTGCTGGCGCGTTCGGCCCGCGCCACCTGCATGATCCTGATGATCGTCATCGGCGCGCACATCTTCGGCTTCTTCCTGACGCTGACCCAGGTCACGCAGATGACCGTGGCCTTCATCACCAGCCTCGACGTGTCGCCCTATGTGGTGATGGCGATGATCGTGTTCGTCTACATCATCCTCGGCTGCTTCATGGACCAGCTGGCGATCCTGATCCTCACCGTGCCGATCGTGGTGCCGGCGATCAAGGCGCTGGGCTTCGACCCGGTGTGGTTCGGCGTGATCGTGGTGGTCACCGCCGAGGTCGGCATGGTGACGCCGCCGCTCGGGCTCAACGTGTTCGTCGTTTCCCGCTACAGCGGCCGGCCGCTGGAGGAGATCTTCGCCGGCATCGCGCCGCACGTGATCGCCCACCTTCTCGTCATCGCCGCGCTCATCGCCTGGCCCGGGCTCGTGCTCTGGCTGCCCAGCACCATGAACTAGAAGCTCCTGGAGGAAGCCATGTCGGATACCCCCCGCAATTACCTGGTGCGCGAAAAGGATGTGCGCACCTATTCGCCGGCCAATCATTCCGGAACCGTCAACCGTCGCCTCATCAGCCGCGAGACGGTGGGTGCCGGCCAGCTCGAGATCGTGCTCGGCACCATCGACCAGGGGCAGGGCGCCCATCCGCACCACCACGATGGCATCGAGCAGGCCTGCTACATCCTGTCCGGCACCGCGCGCGCCGAAATCGACGGCCAGGTGCTGGAGATGGGACCCGGGGATACCTGCTTCTTTCCCGCCGGCATGGAGCACGTGTTCGTCGCCACCAGCGAGGAGCCGGTGCGCGTGCTCGTGATCTACGCCCCGCCCTACGCCGAGAAGGTCTGACCAACGACCCCACCCCACTCCAAGGAGGATCATCCCATGTCGACCCTTACCCAACGCCTCGGCCTTCTCGCCGGCGCCGCCGCTCTCTTCGCGACGCTGCCCGCCGCGGCCGCCGACGTGACGCTGAAGCTCGCCGACTCGCTGCCGGCCAGCCACTCCATCACCAAGAACGCCACCCATTTCTTCTTCGATCGCGTGAAGGAATTCTCGGGCGGCAAGGTGGAATTCCAGCACTTCCCGGCCGAGCAGCTCGGCAAGGCGAAGGACCTGCTCTCCGTGACCCAGACCGGGCTCGCCGACATCGGCTACATCGTCCCGAGCTATGCCTCGGAGAAGATGCCGCTCGGCGCGGTGGCCGAGCTGCCCGGTGGCTTCAGCTCGTCCTGCGAGGGCGCGAAGGCGTTCTGGAGTCTCGCCAAGCCCGGCGGCCTGCTCGATACCCTGGAATTCAAGCCCAACGGCGTGCGGGTGCTCTATGTGGTGGCGCTCTCGCCCTATCAGGCGATCTTCTCCGAGAAGGCCGGCTTCAAGAGCTTCGACGATTTCAAGGGCCGCAAGATCCGCTCCAATCCGGGCCCGATGGAGCTCGGCCTGCGCAATCTCGGCGCGGTGCCCATCCGCATGACGCCGCCGGAAATCTTCGACGCCATGACCAAGGGCACCATCGACGGCGCGCTGCTGCCCTTCACCTCCACGTTCTCCTACAGCCTCGACAAGGTGGTGAAGTCGGCCACCATCGGCCAGAACTTCGGCACCGTCGGCATCACCTACTCGATCAACCTCAACAAGTGGAACGCGCTGCCCAAGGACGTGCAGGACGCGCTCACCAAAGCGGGCGACGAGACGGTCGGCCACGCCTGCGCCAAGTTCGACACCGAGGAGGGCGAGCTTGCCAAGAAATTGCAGGGCGACGGCGTGCTGATGGTCAAGTTCACGCCCGAGCAGGAGAAGATCCTGGCCAAGAATTTCGACGAGGTCTCCAAGGACTGGGCCGCCAACCTGCAGAAGCGCGGCAAGCCGGCCGACAAGGTGCTCGAGGCGTTCCGCGCCGCCATCGCCGCGCAGCGCTGAGCCGTCCGCCGGGGCGGGGGCCGCAAGACCCGCCCCGGCATGTCTCCCGGAGCCGGCCGCCGCGCCGGACCAGCACCACGCACGCCCAGGAGCAGACCCATGGCGGGCCTCTATTTCGAAGACTTCGTCGAGGGCCGGGTGTTCGCGCACGCGATCACGCGCACCATCACCGAATCCGACAACATGATGTTCAGCTGCCTGACCATGAACCCGCAGCCGCTGCACATCGACCGGCACTTCGCCGCCAAGACCGAGTTCGGACAGCCGCTGGTGAACAGCCTCTTCACGCTGGGCGTGATGATCGGCATCACGGTCGCCGACACCACGCTCGGCACCACCATCGCCAATCTCGGCATGAGCGACGTGCGCTTCCCCAAGCCCGTGTTCCAGGGCGACTCGATCCGCGTCGAGACCACCGTCGTGTCGACCCGCGCCAGCCGCTCGCGCCCCGATGCCGGGCTGGTGGAGTTCGAGCACAAGGCGTTCAACCAGGACGGCGTCGAGGTGGCGGTGTGCCGCCGCCAGGCGTTCATGCGCCGCCGCCCGTCCGGTGAGAGCCATGTCGCCTGAGCGCGCCGCGCGGGCCGAGCCGCGCTCCTATCTCTTCGTTCCCGGCGATGCCCCGGAGAAGATGTCGAAGGCCGCCGCCGGCGCCGCCGATGCGCTCATCCTCGACCTTGAGGATTCGGTCGCGCCGGAGCGCAAGGACGCCGCCGTCGGCACGGTGCGCGACTTCCTCGCCGGCCGTGGCGAGGGTGGCGGGCCGCTTCTCTTCGTTCGCCTCAACGGCACCGAGCCCGCGCGCGCCCTTGCCGAGGTGGCGGCGCTGCCGCTGGCGCCGCTCGCCGGCATTGTCTGGCCGAAGCTGTCCGCCATCGGCCAGCTTGCGCCTGTCGCCAGCGCGCTCGACGCGCTGGAGGTGCGGGACGGGCTCGCCCCTGGCCATGTGGGCATCGTCGGCATCGTCACGGAGAACGCCGCCGCGCTGCTCAACGGCGCCGACCTCGGCAGGGGCCACCCGCGCCTTTCCGGCTATACCTGGGGCATGGAGGATCTGTCCGCCGATCTCGGCCGCGCGCCGCTGCCGGGCCGCACCGACGCGCAGAAGGTGCTGGCGACCCACGCGCAGCTGTTCTGCCTCCTCACCGCCACCGCCGCCGGCATCACCCCCATCGACGCGGTGGACGCGAACTTCCGCGACCTGCCGGCGCTGGAGGCGGACACGCGCCGCGCCGCCGAGCTCGGCTTCCGCTCCCGCATGGCGATCCATCCG
The DNA here is from genome assembly GCF_043194795.2 of Xanthobacter pseudotagetidis. NCBI lineage: Bacteria > Pseudomonadati > Pseudomonadota > Alphaproteobacteria > Hyphomicrobiales > Xanthobacteraceae > Xanthobacter > Xanthobacter pseudotagetidis. Next base: position 2,665,200 of record NZ_CM195534.1, read on the forward strand.
GCGCAGATCGCGCCGATCCATGACGGCCTTGCCCCGGATGCGGCGACGCTCGACTGGGCGCGCCGGGTGCTGGCGCTGGCGGCGGAAAATCCCGGCGCCTCCGCCTTCAAGCTCGACGGGCGCATGGTGGACCGGCCCCACATCAAGACCGCACAGGCCATCCTTTCTCGGATCAAGGCGCAATGACCCCTCTGCTTACCGGCGTCCGCGTCGTCGACATCACCTCCATCGTGCTCGGGCCGTTCGCAGGACAGGTGCTCGCCGACCTCGGCGCCGACGTCATCAAGGTGGAGCCGCTGGAAGGCGAGCTTGCCCGCGCGGTCTATCCGGTATCGCCGGACGGCATGGGCGCCATGTTCGCCAACAACAACCGCAATAAGAAGACGCTGGCGCTCAACCTGAAGTCCGAGGCCGGCAAGGAGGTGCTGCGCAAGCTGGTCGCCTCCGCCAACGTGCTGCTGCACAACATGCGTGTCGATGCCATCACCCGCCTCGGCTTCGGCTTCGAGGCGGTGAAGGCGATCAATCCGCGCATCATCTACTGCTCGGCCATCGGCTTCGGCCAGGACGGGCCCTATCGCGACCGGCCGGCTTATGACGACGTGATCCAGGCTGCGAGCGGGCTTGCCATGCTGCCGGCCCATGTGGGCGGCACGCCGGCCTATGTGCCGAGCGTGGTCGCCGACAAGGTGGCCTCCCTCTATGCGGTCTATGGCGTCTTGGCGGCGGTGGCCGCCCAGGCGCGCGGGCTGATCGAGGCGGTGGACGTGGAGGTGCCCATGTTCGAGAGCCTGGTCGGCTTCCTGCTCAACGAGCACCTCGCCGCCGCCACCTTCTCGGCCGAGCCGAAGGGCGCGGGCTATCACCGCCTGTTCTCGCCCGACCGCAAGCCCTACCGCACCAAGGACGGCTGGGTGGCGGCGCTGCCTTATACCGGCGACCAGTGGCGCCGGCTGCTGGCCGAGATCGGCCGCGACGACGTCGCCGCCGAGCCGTGGTTCCAGAATGCCGGCGAGCGCAGCCGCCGCGTGAGCGAGCTTTACGCGGTGCTCGGCGCCGCGGTGGCCGAGCGCAGCACCGCCGACTGGCTGGAGACCTTCGCGCGGCTCGACGTTCCCTTCTCCAAGGTCAACGACCTCGACGATCTGCTCGCCGACCCGCATTTGAACGCGGTCGGCTTCTTCGAGCCCGGGGCGCTGGCCGAGGCGGGCATCGCCCGCACGCTGCGCCAGCCGGTGGTGTTCCGGGGCGCGCCGAGCGCGCCGGACCAGCCGGCTGCGCGCGTTGGTGCCGATACCGACGCGGTGCTCGCCGGTCTCGGCTACTCCAAGGACGACATCGCGGCCCTGGCGGCGTCGGGCGCCGTGGGCCGGGCAGGGGAGGGCGACGATGAGTGATGGCGCGGACGCGGGCTGGCCCAAGATCGGCACCGGCTTCCATTTCGAGGACCTGTCGCTGGGCATGCGGTTCCGCACCGCCGGGCGCACCATCCTGGAGGCGGACCTGGCCGCCTTCTGTAACCTCACCTGGCTCACCGAGGAGCTGTTCACCAACGCCGCCCACCGGGAGGGGATGACGCTGCCCGCAGCCGTGGTGCCGGGCTCGCTGGTCTATTCCTTCGCCGAGGGGCTGATGCTGCCGATGATGCAGGACACCGGCCTCGCCTTCCTGGAAGCGGACGTGAAGGTGAAGGGGCCGACCGTGGTGGGCGATACCATCACGGTATTCTGCGAGGTGGTGGAGGCGCGCCTCACCTCGCGCGGCGACCGGGGCCTGTTGCGGACGTTCAACACGGTGCGCCGCGCCGACGGCAAGGAGGTGCTGACTTACAATCCCCTGCGCATGATCAAGGTGCGGGGCGCCTGATCCCGGCGGCACTCCCCAGAGGTCCAGTCTCCCGCCGTTCCACGGCTAGGCCATAAGGCCTTGCCGGCTCAAGCGTTTGCGCCCGCCGGGTGCGGCGCCACGCTTCTGCCACCTTTCAGCCCCCTTGTGCGGCCCGCGCGCGCCTGCCGTTTCGGCAGGGGCGGGTGGGAAGGGCGTCGCCTGGCGGGGTGGGCGCCCCCTCCCGCCGGGCGCCGGGCGAGCCGGCGCGCGGCATGTCATCCTTTGGGAGATCGAGATGACCTTGCGCACCCCGTCCGCCGCGCTCTGCGCGGCCAGCCTTCTCGTGGCCGTCCCGGCCTTCGCCCAGCAGCCGAGCCAGGCCCTCAAGGAAATCCCGGCCGACAAGGCGAGGCTCGCCGGCACCATGACGGTGGACTACAATTCGCGCCTCGCGCGGCCCTCCACCGGCACCGACATCTATGAGATCGGCGATCTCGCCGTCGCCGACCTGATGATACTCAAGGGTCAGGTCCAGCGCACGCCGGGCAAGAGCCTCACCTATTCGGTGAAGTTCGACGTGGTGAACCCCTCGAACCCGAGCCAGATCGCACGCGAGGTCGCGATCCTGCGCGGCGACCTGCCGATCGACAACAATGGCCGCTACACGCCGGATGCCGGGCGCCTGCGGCTCGACATCGTCAAGGGCAACCAGACCACCTCGGCCGTCGGCGGCGCGATCCAGGGCCGCAACGTCACCCGCTGGTGGGAAGTGGGCGAGCAGTTCCGCAAGGCGCAGAAGGAGGCCGACAAGGTCTATTCCCGCTACGTGGACGGCAAGGTCGTCTCGATCCAGGTGAAGAATCCCGACCCGCTGCGCTTCGAGCGCGCGCAGCTGCCGTCCGGTCCGTTCTCGTTCCTGCCCGAGGTGCGGGTCTCCGGCAATCTCGACTACGACTACGAGCTCGGCAACTGGCTGACCGACCAGAACGGGGTTACCTTCACCTACACCGTGGCGGACCGCTCCATCACCGACCGCGTCGGCGGCTCGATCCGCTACGTGGAGGAAGAGGGCAGCTTCACCGACAAGGCCGGCAAGAAGAAGCCCTATACCGGCTATTACGAGTACAATCTGCGCTGGAACGAGCAGGCGGTGCAGAACGACCAGAGCTTCTTCGACGCCTCCGCCGCGCAGGCGCAGGCCGATGCGTTCTTCTCCAACGCCGACCAGACCAAGCCGGGCCTCTACGGGCGCGTCTACTACAATGACAGCGAGGACGGCTGCAAAAGGGTGAAGGGCGAGGACGGCAAGTTCTCGTGCGTCGGCCCGACCCGCTCGGAGATCACCTACGACCTGAAGGCCGAGAAGCTCACCTATGCCCAGCTCTCCAACTGGGTGAAGCTGGAGCTGCTCATCCTCGGTCCGCTCACCGACGAGTGAGCATGGGCGCAGCGGCGTCCTTCGACCCACCCCGTATGTGCCCGAATCCCCCTCCCCCTTGTGGGGAGGGGACAGGGGTGGGGGGTGTCCCAACGATGGCGAAGAGGGGGGCAGGACCGGCGGCACATGGCGTGCCGGTGCCCATTCAAAGGCGGCGCGACCCCCGTCCCCTTCGCCCCTCCCCACAAGGGGGAGGGGAGCCGCGCCCGAATCGGCAAGCCCTGCGGCGCGCAGGGGGCGGGGCGATTGCGCGCGGCTCAGTCCAGCACCGCGGCCTTCAGCAGGCAGACCATCACCGCATGGGCGGGCGCGCCCGAGCGGTTGCGGATGACGTGGCGGCGGTCGCAGCGATAGCGCAGCGTCTCGCCTTCCTTCACCGTCTCCACCTCGCCGGCCACCTCCACCTCCAGCGTGCCCGAGAGCACGGAGAGGCATTCCACGGAGCCGCGCTGGTGGCCTTCTGAATCGAGCTCGCCGCCGGGCTCGGCGCGGAAGTCGTAATATTGCAGCCACTCCACGGTCTTGATCCAGCCGATGATGGACAGGCGGCACAGCCCGTCCTCGGAGACCAGGATCGGCGTGTCGGCGCGCGAGAGCTTCTCCAGGAACGGGGCGTCGTCGGAGGAGGCCAGCACCCGCTCCACCGACATGTCGAGCGCCTGGGACAGGCGCCAGACCGTGGCGAGCGTCGGGTTGGTCTCGTTGCGCTCGATCTGGCTGATGATGGACTTCGCGACCCCGGACTGCTCGGCGAGATCGGAGAGCGAGAGGTTGTAGGCCTTGCGCAGGCGCTGGATGGTCTTGCCCAGCTGCCCGGTCAGGGCCTGCGCGCCCGTCTCCAGAGCCGTGCCGCCGCGCTCCTTGCCCGCCATGAAACCTCATCCTTTCCTACGAACGAACGTTCGTTGGGGCGGACGATAGCGCCGAAATCCCGCGCGGCAAGACTTTCCCGGACAATTCGCGGCTGCCGCGGCCGCCTCAGCTTCGCCAGAGGGCCCAGAAATGGTGCACCGGCCCATGGCCGTGCCCCACCGCGAGCGTGTCGGCGGCGGCGATCGCGCCGGTGATGTAGGCCTTGGCCTCCCGCACCGCGGAGGCGAGGTCCTCACCCTTCGCGAGGCCGGCGGCGACGGCCGAGGAGAGGGTGCAGCCGGTGCCGTGGGTGTTGCGGGTGGCATGGCGCGGCGCGACGAGGCGGGTGGCGCCGGCCGGCTCCACCAGGAGGTCGACGCTCTCGGGCCCGGAGCCGTGGCCACCCTTCATGAGCACCGCCCCGGCGCCGAGCGCCAGCAGCGCCTCGCCCTGGCGCAGCATCTCGCCCTCGTCCTCAGCCACCGGGCGGCCGAGCAGCACCGCCGCCTCGGGCAGGTTCGGGGTGAGGAGGTCGCAGCGCGGAATCAGCACCTCCTTAAGGGTCTCGACCGCCGCGTCGGCGAGCAGCTTGGCGCCGGAGGCGGCGACCATCACCGGGTCCAGCACCACCGGCCGCGCCTGATGGCGCGCCAGCGCGTCGGCGACCGCGCGGATGGCGCCGGGGCGCGAGAGCATGCCGATCTTCACCGCCCTCACGTCGAGATCGGTGAACACCGCGTCCGCCTGCGCGGCGATGAAGTCGTCGGGCACGTCGTGGATGGCGGTGACGCCGCGCGTGTTCTGGGCGGTGAGGGCGGTGATGACGCTGGCGCCGTAGACGCCGAGCGCGGAGAACGTCTTCAGGTCCGCCTGGATGCCCGCGCCGCCGCTCGAATCGGAGCCGGCCATGGTGATGGCGATGGGCGGCGCGGTCTCGGGGCGGGCAGGCGTGGCGGGCATGGCGTTCCTCCGCGGCGGCTTCGTCGCTGTGCTCATCGGCAGGGCTTAGCCCGCCGGCGGGTCGGATTGAAGGGGAGGGCGGGCCCGACGGTGGCGGCCTTGCCAGCGCGGCGCGAATTGTCCAACGTGGCGCCGCCCACGCTCAGGGAGTGCGCCGTGATCCCGTTCTTCGTTCAGATCAAGTGCCAGCTCGGCAAGTCCTACGACGTGGCCACCGCCCTCGCCAATGCCGAGATCGCCTCGGAAATCTACTCCACCGCCGGCGACTTCGACCTCATGGTGAAGTTCTACGTGGAGCCGGGCACCGACATCGGCCACTTCGTGAACGAGAAGGTTCAGACCGTCCCCGGCATCCAGGACACCCGCACCATCCTCACCTTCAAGGCGTTCTGAGGCGCCTCAGGTCTCCTCGCGCTGGCGCTCGGCCATCTCCTGGGCAAGGCACCGCACCTCCTTCATGTAAGGCGGGCGCGGGATCGAGGTGTGCGCGGCCCTCAGCGCCGCCGACCAGCGCTCGCGCAGATCGTGGAAATAGGGCTCGCCGGGCTCGATCCGGTACTTCAGCTCGGAATGCAGCTTGTCCGGGCACACCACCAGCACGTCGATGGGCAGGCCGACGCCGAGGTTCGAGCGCATGGTGGAATCCATGGAGATCAGGCTGGTCTTGAGCGCGTCGGCGATCTCCATGTCGAAGCTCACGGCGCGGTCCAGCACCGGCTTGCCGTACTTGTGCTCGCCGATCTGGAGGAAGGGCGTGTCCGGCGTGCACTCGATGAAGTTGCCGGCATTGTAGATCATGAACAGGCGCAGCGGCCCGCCGGCGATCTGCCCGCCCAGGAGGAACGAGACGTCGAAGTTCACCGAGCTCTGCTCCATGACGTCGCCGTTGACCCGGTGCACCTGGCGGATGGCGGTGCCCACGAGCTGGGCGGCCTGGAACATGGTGCGCGCGTCGCGCAGCTGGTGGCGCTCGCCGGCCTCGTGGTCCTCGACCCCCTCGTGGAGCAGGCTGATGACCGACTGCGACACCGACAGGTTGCCGGCGCAGGCGATGGCGAGCACGTGGTGGCCCGGCTCCTCGAAGATGTGGAGCTTGCGGAAGGTGGAGATGTTGTCGAGCCCGGCATTGGTCCTGGTGTCGGCGATCATCACGAGGCCGTCCCGCACCAAAACGCCGCAACAATAGGTCATCGCCTTCCCCCTGGAGCCTCGAAATACCGGCGCCGTGCCGGCGTTCCGCCCCGCTCCCTCTCCGGTCGGCGCGAACTATAGCGAGGGGTACCGCGCCGCCGCAATGCGCGCGCGTGGCAAGGCTGCTATTCGCACTCCTGCACCGCCGGGCCGCGGCGGAACGGGCCGAGGTCTGTCAGGATGGCGGCGTCCTCGGCCACCGCCGTCCGCTCCTGCTCCAGGAACTGCGCCACCGCGCGCCTCAGGCCGGGATGGGCGATCAGGTGGGCGGAAAACGTGGTGGCGGGCAGATAGCCGCGCGCCAGCTTGTGCTCGCCCTGCGCCCCCGCCTCGACCCTGGCGAGGCCCCTGGCGATCGCGAAGTCGATGGCCTGGTGGTAGCAGACCTCGAAGTGCAGGAACGGGTGCTCCTCGATGGCGCCCCAGTAGCGGCCATAGAGCGCGTCCGGGCCGATGAAGTTGAGCGCCCCGGCGATGTAGCGCCCGGCCCGCTTCGCCATCACCAGCAGCACCGCGTCCGCCATGCGCGCGCCGACGAGGGAGAAGAAGCGGCGGTTGAGATAGGGCCGGCCCCATTTGCGCGCGCCGGTGTCCTGGTAGAAGGCGAAGAAGGCGTCCCACGCTGCTTGCGTGATGTCGGCGCCGGTGAGCCATTCGATGGTGATGCCGCCCTCCAGCGCTTCGCGCCGCTCCTTCCTCAGCGTCTTGCGCTTGCGCGAGGCGAGCGCGGCGAGGAAGTCGTCGTAGCTGCCATAGCCCTGGTTCAGCCACTGGAACTGGCGGTCGGTGCGCTGGAGGAAGCCCTGTCGCGCCAGCTCCTCCCACTCGCCCTCGGTGGCGAAGGTGACATGGGCGGAGGACGCCTCGCGCAGGCGCATGAGCTCGGCGATGCCGGCGGCGAGCGCGGCGCGGGAGCCTTCATCGCCCGGATCGCGCGTCAGCAGGCGCCGGCCGGTGACGGGCGTGAACGGCACCGCCAGCTGGAGCTTCGGGTAATAGTCGCCGCCTGCGCGCTCGAAGGCATCGGCCCAGCCGTGGTCGAAGACATATTCCCCTTGGGAATGCGACTTCAGATAGCAGGGCGCCACGGCGGCGATGCCGTCCGCGCCGTCGACCACCAGGTGCTGCGGCATCCAGCCGGTGCGCGCGCTGGCGCAGCCGGCCTCCTCCAGTGCCGAAAGGAAGGCGTGGGACAGGAACGGCTCGGGTCGCGCCGCACCGCCGGCGGCGCAGGCATCCCAATCCTCGGGCGCGATCTGCGACAGGGCAGTGAGAACGCGGATGGAAGCTTCGGGCATGTCCTAAACGTGGGCCAGCCGGCGCCGGCAGGGGAGCGCGACGGTGCGTCGCAGCATGGCCCATTTCCGCCGATCAGGGAACGAAGCCCTCGAAGATCATCTGGTCCGCGCGCTGTCCGGCCTGGGCGCGGTCCTGCGGCGTGCGCACGGTCCAGGCGAGCAGCGGCAGGCCAAGGCTGCGTGCAAGGCGCGGCGCCGGGGCGTCGAGGTCGGCGACGCGGTAGGCGACGAACTGGAAACGCGAGCGCGGCCAGTGCAGCAGGTGGCCGAGGCAGAAGCGCCTGCGGGCGGAGAGGGCGGACCAATCGCGGTGGTCGTAACGGCGCTCGGCGACAACGCCGCGTGGCACCGATGGCGCCACCCGCCGCACGGTCTCGATCAGCTCCGGGTCGAACGACATCAGCGCCGCCGGCCCGTCATAGGCGGCAATCACGCGCGCGGCGCGCGCGGCGAGGCGGGTATCGCCGGAAAAGTCGCTCTTGATCTCGATCAGGAGCGGCGCCCGTCTCGCGACCCGCTCCAGCAGGTCGCCAAGGCGCATCATGCGGTCGCCCGTGCCCTTGAAGGGCACCTCGCGCAGCGCCGCAGCCGTGAGTGCGCGGACCGGGCCTGCCCGCTCGGTCAACCGGTCGAGGGTGAAATCGTGGAACACCATGGCCTCGCCGTCGGCGCTCGCCTGGAGGTCCACCTCGATGGCGAATCGACCGGCCAGCGCCGCGTCGACGGCCGAAGGGCTGTTCTCGATGACGCCGCGCGCGGCGTCGTGCAGCCCGCGATGGGCCACGGGACGCGCCGTCAGGAAGCCAAGATCGGCCATGTCCGGCGCGCCCCTGTCAGGTCGGTTCTCAGGCGATTTCCACCACCGCCTCGACTTCCACCGCGGCGTCGAACGGCAGGGCCGCGATGCCGACCGCCGAGCGGGCGTGGCGGCCCTTGTCGCCCAGCACCTCGACCAGCAGGTCGGAGCAGCCGTTCACCACCTTGGGCTGGTCGGTGAATTCGGGCGCCGAGTTCACGAACGCCACCAGCTTCACCACCCGCACGACCTTCTCCAGGTCGCCGATATTGGCCTTCACCTGGGCCAGGATGTTGATGGCGCACAGCCGCGCCGCCGCCTGGCCGGCCTCGATGGAGACCCCGCCGCCGAGCTTGCCGGTGGTGATCTTGCCGGCGCCGTCGATGGAGACCTGGCCCGAGACGAACAGCAGGTTGCCGGTGCGCACCACGGGCACATAATTGGCGAGCGGCGGCGTCGGGGTCGGCAGGGTGATGCCGAGGCTCGCGAGCTTCTGTTCGATCGTGGTGGTCATTGGCCGCTCCTGCCACAAGGTTTGCGCAATTGGGCCTTCCTCTTGGCCGAAGCGCCGCCGCGGCGCAAGCCGTCCCGCGCGGGGGCGGGCGGCGCGGGGCGGGGAGACAAGACATGCCGGTTCCCTCACGCATCATCGCCTCCGGCCTCGCCGGCCTCGGCACCCTGGCGCTCGCCTGCGCCCCGGCGCTCGCGGCGGTGCCGCTGATGGCCCACAAGGCGACCTACCGCCTGGTGCTCGACGGCTCCAAGCCCACCGGGCAGCTGGAGGACATGCGCGGCGAGATCGAGTACGAGATCACCGGCGACGCCTGCGCGGGCTTCACCACGCTCACCCGCCAGACCAGCAAGAGCACCACCGGGGATGGCGAAAATCTCAGCCAGGAGGTGACCTCCAAGGCCTGGGAGGACGGGGAGGGCAAGTCCTACCGCTTCAACTCCACCACCCGCTCCGCCGGCGACGGCACCAGGGAGGTCGAGGCCGACGTGACCCGCGACGGGCCGGACGCGCTGAAGGTGCAGGTGACGAAGCCGAAGCCGGCCACCCTCTCCATCCCCGGCAAGGTGCTGATGCCGACCGAGCACGTGGCGAAGGTGATCGCCGCCGGGGCCGCCGGGGAGCGGGTCCTCCAGGCCAAGGTCTATGACGGGTCGAGCGACCCCGCGCGCATCTACGACACGCTGACCGTGATCGGCCGCCCCACCACCAACGCCGAGCGCGCGCCCGCGGTGGCGCGCGACGCGCTCGGCGCCAGCACCTATTTCCCGGTCACGGTGAGCTATTACGAGCCCGGGTCGAGCGGCGGCTCTCCGGAATATGTGATGACCTTCTCGCTCTACGACAACGGCGTGGTGGGCGACATGAAGATCGACTACGGCAAGTTCGCCCTCATCGGCACCATGGCGGAGTTCAAGGCGCTGAAGCCCACCGAGGGCTGCGCCAGGTGATGCCGGGGACCACGGCGGATCGGGTCGTCCATGTCACCGTGCGCGGGCGGGTCCAGGGCGTCGGCTATCGTGCCTGGTGCGCCCACGAGGCGGGGGGGCGCGGGCTTCTGGGCTGGGTGCGCAACCGCAGCAGCGGCGCGGTGGAGGCCGTCATCTGCGGCCCGCCGGAGGCGGTCGCGGCGATGGTCGAGGCCTGCCGCGCCGGCCCGCCGGGTGCCAGGGTCGATGACCTGCTGCTGCATGAGGTCGGCGAATCTGCCCTTGCGGCAGGCGGGCGCGCGGGATTCGCCGTCCTCCCGACCCTCTGACCCTACCGGTGGCGGAGCAGCCGGCACAGGTCTATAGAGGCGCCGACCAAGACCTGACGAGACCCCCGTGACCCATATCGAGCATCTCGATCCGCGCCATCTGGATGCGCCCGCGGGCGCGGAGCCTGCGACCGCGGTGCCGTGGTGGGCCCGCCCGCGGGGTGTCGTTACCATCGTGCTCGTCTGGGCGCTGGTGCACGTGCTCATCGCCACCCTTCTGGAAGTGGCGGTCAATGCGGACGACGCCATCGAGAGCTACATGGTCCAGTCCCTGGAGCTTTCCTACGTTCCGCGCAATCCGCCGTTTTTCGACTGGCTTCTGTGGGGCCTCCAGCAGATCGTCGGCACCGGCCTGCTGTCGTTTGCCCTGCTGCGCTATGCGCTCCTGGCGGGCTGCGCGCTGCTGGTCTGGCGGATCGCCCGGCAGATGATCGCCGACCCGCGCCTTCAAGCGCTCGCGGTTTATTCGCTCACCGCGATCTGGGTGATCGGCTATCACAGCCACCGCATCCTCACCCATTCCAACGTGATGATCGTCGGCATCGCCGGCACCTTCCTCACGCTGACCGCCATCACCCGCCGGCCCAGCGCGGCGCTCTATGCCGGGCTCGGGGGCTGGATCGCGCTGGGCATCCTCGGCAAGTTCGGCTTCGTCGCCTTTCTCGCCGCCCTGGTGCTTGCGAGCCTGCTGGAGCCCACCTACCGGCGGGCGCTGCTCGACCGCCGCATGCTGGTGACTGTGCTGACGGCGGCCGTCCCGCTCGGCATCTATGCCGCCGCGCTCTATATCGGCCGCCAGAGCGTGGTCGCGGCCGCGGCCCAGACCATCGGCGCCACCAATGCCGGCTGGGACGACGTGTTGAACGCGTTCGTCTCGTCGCTGGCCGGCTACGCGCTGCCGTTCCTGGCGCTCGTGGCGGTGGTGTTCCTGCCCTACAATCGCGGCGAGGGCGCGCGGCCGAGCGACGAGGAGCATGGCCCGCCGCGCCGGGTCCTGCGCACCGTGATGGCCGTCGGCGTCGTGGCGACGCTCGTCTTCACCCTCGCGGCTGGAACCGAGAGCCTGCGCGACCGCTATTTCCACGTCTTCCTGCTGCTGCTGCCGGTCTATGTGTTCGCGGAGCTGGAGCGGCTCGGCGGCTGGCGCGACCGGCTCGCCATCTATCTCGGCCTGCTGCTGGCCATGAACGTCGCCATCGCCGGCGTGCGCGCGGCGGTGCCGTTGTGGCCCGACCCGCGCCTGTGCGGGCGCTGCATGGCCGCCGAGCCGATCTACAAGATCCAGACCGCGGTCCAGGCCCGGCTGGGCGACAGCCCGACGCTGGTGGCGGACGACCGCACTTCGGCGGGGCGCCTGCGCGCCGCGCTGCCGGGCGCGCGGGTGGTGATCGTCAATGAGTACCAGTACCGTCCGCCGCCGCGGCCCGCCACCGGCTGCGCCCGCGTGACGGGCATCGTCAACGGTCTGCCGGTCCTGCTCCCGCCGCCGAAGGCGAACACCGTCGAGATTTCGCTGAAGTGGTGGTCGCCGCTGATGGAGCCGCACCGGTGGAGCGATCTCCAGCTGACGCCGCTTCGCGACGATGACCCGCTGTGCCGGTGAGCCGCGCGCGTCCTCTCCGGTGCCCGCCCGCTCGCTTGCTTGCGCCGGGAGGGACCGCTACCTCTAGTCGGGCGGCCGCCGACGGTCGGCGCGATGCGCGCTGGTGCACGAGGTATGGCAGCCGGGAGGCTGCGGCGTCGAACGGTTCGTCCCGGCCTGATCGGTCCAATGCCGGCCGTTCCAATGCTTAAGGCACGGGGCCGCAGCGGGCGGCCTCGCGCGTGTGAGGGAGCGTTTCATGGCTCAGGTCCAGGCCCAGCCCATCGCGTTGTACTATTGGCCGACGCCTAATGGCTGGAAGATTTCCATCATGCTCGAGGAGTGCGGGCTTCCCTATGAGGTGAAGCTCATCAACATCGGCAAGGGCGACCAGTTCAAGCCGGACTTCCTCGCCATCTCGCCGAACAACAAGATGCCGGCCATCGTCGATCCCGAGGGGCCGGACGGGGCGCCCATCTCGGTGTTCGAGAGCGGCGCGATCCTCCAGTATCTCGGCCGCAAGACCGGCCGCTTCTACCCCGCCAACGAGCGCCAGCGGGTGGAGGTGGAGCAGTGGCTGTTCTGGCAGATGGGCGGCCTCGGCCCCATGGCCGGGCAGGCGCATCATTTCCGCATCTACGCGCCGGAGAAGGTGCCCTATGCCATCGAGCGCTACACCAACGAGGTGCACCGGCTCTACGGCGTCATGAACAAGCGCCTGGCCGACCGCGACTATCTCGCCGGCGACTACTCCATCGCCGACATGGCCTGTGTCGGCTGGTGCAAGCTGTGGGAGCGGCAGGGCATCAAGATCGAGGAGTTCCCGCACTTCAAGGCCTGGCTCGAGCGTGTTATGGAGCGACCCGCGGTCAAGCGCGGCCTCGCGGTGAACGCCGAGGAGCGGGCCAGCGTGGACATCGCCAAGGACAAGGACGTCCAGGCCATCCTGTTCGGGCAGCGCGCCCGCACGTGAGCGGCCTTTTTGGGGGCGAGGGCCGTTGGCATGGCGAAGGACATCAGGCTGGAGCTCGCCCGCGCGGGCGCCCTTCATCGTGACGGACGGCTCGACGAGGCGATCGCGCTCTATCGCAGTCTGCTGAAGGGCGCGCCGGAGGCCTTCGAGGTCGCCCGGCTGCTGGTGCTGGCGCTGCTCCAGTCCGGCCGGCTCGGCGAAGCCCATGCGGCGGCCCGCAAGGCGCGGGACGCCCACCGCGGCAACGCGCACGCGCATCTGCTCCTGGGCGCGGTGCGCCAGGCGGAGGGAAAGCCGGAAAAGGCGCTCGAATCGTTCGAGAAGGCGAGAACGCTCGATCCCGCGCTGGTCGAGGCGCACTACATGGCGGCCAACGCTCTGCTGCAGCTCGCCCGACTGCCTGAGGCGGTGGAGCGCTACGACCGCGCGCTCGCGCTCCGGCCCCAGCTTTCCGAAGCGCTCGCCAACCGGGCCGTGGCGCTCTCGCGCCTTGGCCGGCCGGAGGCCGCGCTCGCGGACTGCGACCGCCTGGTGGCGCTCGATCCGCGCGATCCCCAACGCCACCTGTCCCGTGCCGGCACGCTGCTGGAGCTGGGACGCTTCGCCGAGGCGACGCGGGCGGCCGAGGCGGCCCGCGTGCTCGCGCCGAAGCTCGCCGACGCCTATTTCCTCAAGGGGCAGGGCCTGGCGGGACAAGCCGACGTGGACGCGGCCGCCGAGGCGTTCGCGGCGGCGGTGAACATCGCCCCCGACCAGCCCACCTTCCAGGCGGCCCTGGTGCGCACCGAACGCCAGCGCGGCCGGCTGGACGCGGCGCTCCGGCTCGCCGAGGCCGCAACGGTCGGCAATGGCGGGGCGCCGGCTTTGTGGCAGGAGCTGGCGGAGCTGCGGCGCGAGCTGAAGGACCCGCAAGGCGCGCTCGAGGCGGTGGAAAAAGCCCTCGCCCTGGACCCCCGGGCGCCCGGCGCGCTCACCACCAAGGCCCGCCTGCTCATCGACCGTGGCGAGCCCCCGCGCGCGCTTGCGGACGCGGCGCTGGCCGTCGATCCGGCCTTTCCCATGGCGCGCTATCTGCGCGCGGCGGACGATCTCGCCGAGGGACGCTGGAGCGAGGGCTGGGCGGGATATGAGAGCCGCGCCTCGTTCCTGCCGCCGCCTTTCCGACCCCTGCCGTTCGCCCAATGGGATGGGCGCAGCGTGCCGGGCGAGCTGGTGGTGGTCGGCGAGCAGGGGATCGGCGACCAGATCATGTTCGGCCGCCTGCTGCGCCTTCTCGCCGACCGGGGCATCCGCACCCGTTTCCTTACCCAGGCGCGGCTCGTGCCCCTCCTGTCCCGCATCGACGCGCGGGTGCGCGTGGTGTCGAGCCTCGACGACCTCGACACGACTGCGCCGGACCTCGCCTGGGCGCCGCTGGCGAGCCTGCCCCGCCTGATCGCGCCGGACCCGGCCCTGTGGCCGCAGCCGCCCTTTCTCACCGCAGATCCCGAGCGGGTCGGGTGCTGGACCGGCAAGCTCGGCAGCGGCTTCACCGTCGGCATCTGCTGGCAGGGCGATCCTTCCGCGGCGGTGGATGTCGGCCGCTCGGCGCCGCTCGACCTGTTCGCGCCGCTGGCGGCGCTCGACGGCGTCTGTCTGGTGAGCCTCCAGCAGGGTTTCGGCGTCGCGCAGCTCGACGGCTGCCCGTTCGGCGACCGGGTGGCGCGACTGGGGCCGGATTGCGACGCAGATGGGGCCTTCATCGACACTGCGGCGATTCTGCAACACCTGGATCTGGTGGTGACGACCGACACCGCGCTCGCCCACCTGGTGGGCGCGCGCGGCCGGCCGGCGCTGGTGGCGCTCAAGGCGGAGCCCGATTGGCGCTGGGGGCGCCGGGGGGATCGCACGCAGCTCTATCCCAGCCTGCGCTTGGTGCGCCAGGAGGCGCCGGGCGACTTCGCCGGCGTGTTCGCCCGCATCGCCCGGCAGGTGGCAGCGCTGAAGGGGGGGGAATCGCTGTGAGCGCAGGAGCGGCCCGCGTCATTCTCGCCCCGGTTTCCGTGGGGGAGCTGATCGACAAGATCACCATCTTGGAGATCAAGAACGAGCGAATCTCGGAGCCGTCGGCGCGCGGCAACGTCCAGCGCGAGCTGGAGGCGCTGCGGGCTCTGCGCGACCGCGAATCCCTGCCGGCCGCGGTCCTTGAGATCGCCGATGCCCTCTCCGAGGCGAATCGGCAGCTGTGGGACATCGAGAACGCGCTGCGCCACCTGGAGCGGGAAGGGTGCTTCGACGCCGATTTCATCGCCCTGGCGCGGCAGGTCTATGCCGTGAACGACCGGCGCGCAGCCCTGAAGCGGCAGGTCAACGCCCTCTCCAACTCGGCCATCGTCGAGGAAAAACACTACCGGAGCGATTCCCACTAGCGTGCGCGGCGCCCGGCCAGCACCGAGAGCTGGTCCGATAGTGCCTGCTCTATCATTGAGTTAGAGGGTGATTCACCGATCTGGCCGATGCCGGTTGATCGGATAGCGCTCGCAGCTGCCCGGCTTGCAATGGGCAATGGGGTCCGGCATAGGAGGGGGGCGCTGGAGACGTGGCCGAGAGGCTGAAGGCACTCGTTTGCTAAATGAGCAGACCCCCAAAAGGGTCTCGAGGGTTCGAATCCCTCCGTCTCCGCCACCTTCCCACATCCTTGGAATGCTTGCAGACAAAGGAATTACGCGTCCGGAATGGACGGCGTGACGCCAACGTATTGAGGTATTAAGGTGGGTCAAGCCCGTGAGTGCCATTCCTGCAACAGTCGCTGGAATAACAGCTCCAGAGAGGCTGAAACGGCCCCGACGTCGTTGATCCCGGGTGGGCCTTTTGTATGGTGGCTTTGCGACGAAGGGGGGCAGACCCCGGTCGCCCATCGCATGTTCGGCGGTGCGTTGAGCGTGTGAATGGGAATCGGGGCAAGAACCTCTCTAGGTGCTGCAGTCGCACCGACGAAGCGGAACTCGCTCCCTCGGAACCAAACTTGGAGGTCACGATGAAGATGGTGAAGAGCCTTCTCCTCGGCAGCGCGGCGGGTCTCGTCGCGGTGGCTGGGGCCCAGGCTGCCGACCTTCCCGTCAAGGCGAAGGCGGTGGAGTACGTTAAGGTGTGCTCCGCCTACGGCGCCGGCTATTTCTATATCCCGGGCACCGACACCTGCCTGAAGATCGGCGGCTATGCCCGCTTCGACGCCTATGCTGGCGCGGTCGGCACCTTCCGTCCCGACATCGCGACCACGGCCGGCGCCGGCTTCAACGGTCCGGGTGTTGGCGCTTACGCGTTCCCCTTCAGCGACAAGGATGACGCTGACATCCTGACCCGCGCCCGCGGCGTGTTCGACATGGACGCCCGCACCCAGACCGACTACGGCACCCTGCGTTCCTACGTCCGCTTCGGCGGTGAGTGGAACTCGCAGTCCGGCGCTGGTTCGGGACCGAACAACGCTTTCTACTTCGAGCGCGCGTTCATCCAGTTCGCGGGCTTCACCTTCGGTTACACGCAGTCGTTCTTCGACATCGGCGTGAACTACATGATGACGACCCCGTTCGCGGGCTCGAACACCTGGACCTCGCTGATCGCCTATACGGCGCAGTTCGGCAACGGCTTCTCGGCGACCATCGCCCTCGAAGACGGCGCCAATCGCGTGACCGGCGTGCAGGGCACCAACGCCACCATGGCTGCCGCGGGCGGCACCTTCGGCAGCCTCAGCCCGTTCGGCTTCAATCCCTTCCTCGCCACCGTCGGCACGGGTGCGGGCTTGGGCTACCAGAACTGGCAGGGCGGCAACGCTGTTCCTGACATCGTGGCGAATCTCCGCCTCGACCAGGCTTGGGGCACGGCGATGCTCTCCGGTGCTCTGCACCAGGTGAACACCCTCGACCAGTTCGCCCTGTTCCCCGGCGCTTCGTCGTCGGATCAGTGGGGCTGGGCCATCGGCGGCGCTCTCATCCTCAAGGCCGACATGATCGGCAAGGGCGACAGCTTCCTCTTGCAGGCCAGCTACGCCAAGGGTGCGATCAGCTACGCCGGCATGGGCGGCAACAGCCAGGGCACCGCGTCGGCGTGGGGCAAGGTCGACATCGACCAGTTCGGCAACCTCACCGGCGCCTATGTGCCGCTGGCGGATGCCGTGGTCGTGAACGGCTTCGGCGACTACGACCTGACGACCGCTTGGGCGATCATGGGTCAGTTCCGTCACTACTGGACCCCCGGCCTCCGCTCGGTCGTGTTCGGTGGCTACACCAAGTATGAGGTTCCGCTGTCCACCGTGATCGCCGTCACCGACGCCGACATGTGGCAGGTCGGCACCGATCTCGTGTGGTCGCCGGTCAAGAACCTCGATCTGGGCCTCGAAGTGGTCTACTCGAAGGTGTCGGCGGACGTTCCGCTCCAGGCCGTCGCTACGAACGCGATCATCGGTGGTTCCACCGATGTGTGGTCGGGCGGTATCCGCGCTCAGCGTAACTTCTGATCCAAGCTTACTCTTGGTTCCGAGAGACCCCGGCGGGCAACCGCCGGGGTTTTTCTTTGCCTGTTTGTATGTAATTACATGACCTTACGGAACATATGTTCATTTTAGAATTGAGATAGATTGGCCTTTCAAGCATTCACACGATCATTTTTGAAGTGCATGGTGTTCATGGCGCGGCAATACCGGATGGGCGCTTGCGCCGCTGCGCGGTGTTGCTGGAACGGGCTGCGTCTCGGCTGGGTCCGGGGGCGGGCGTTCTGCGTCCCGGAGCCGTTCGGCTTGCCGACGCGGGTGTCGGATCCTCTCGTGCCGTCAAGGGCTGGCAGGTTTTCGGTCGATCCAGGGTTTCCAGGTCGGGAATCAGGCCTTCCGGCGTTTGCGTTTTCGTCGCGTAGACATTAAAAGATATTTTGTATCAATAAAGGGGCTGATAGGTCATGTCGCTCTCTCCTTCTTCTCCGGCGCGTCGGTGCGATCGGTTCACGTCCGCCGTTCTGGCAGCCGCATCGGCGGGTCTCGTCTTGGGCGTTTCGGGTGGGTCAGCCGCGGCTGCCGACGTCATGGCCACCAAGGCCAAAGCCGCCTACATGCGCGCCTGCACCGAGCAGGGGGAGGGATTCTTCTACATTCCCGGCACCGATACCTGCCTGCGCGTCGGCGGATATCTCTGGGCTGAAGGCTATTACAACACCTATACCGACTATCCGCCCGAGAACGACAAGACCTATTCCATCGCCACCGCCGGGGTGATTCTCGACGCCCGCACCGCCACCGACTACGGCACCTTGCGCTCGTACTTCGAGGCCCGCTTCAAGTGGCGCTCGGCCGATCCCTGGTCGGACGGCCCGAACGGGAACGAGATCGAGGTCTGGAACGCCTATATCCAGTTCGCCGGCTTCACCTTCGGCAAGGCGCAGTCCTTCTTCGACTTCTATGCCAACGCCAACGTGCTCGGCACCGACCCCGCCACCATCGGCGACGACGTGCGCCTGAACCTCCTGGCCTACACCTACGAGTTCGGTTCCAGCGGTTTCAGCGCCACGATCTCGCTGGAAAGCGCGGCCGACCGCAACAACGGCGTGCTGGCGCAGAACCCCTTCCTGCCGCTCGGCAACGAGGACCTGAGCGCCGGCATTTCCGCGACCGACATCGTCGGCAACGTGAAGTATTCCGGCGACTGGGGCGAGGCGCAGATCTCCGGCGCCCTCCACAGGACCAATTCGGTCAATGTTCTCAACATGTTCACGACGCAGGACACCTGGGGCTACGCGCTGCAGGCCGGCATCATGTTCAAGCTGGACGCGCTGGCCGAGGGCGACACCCTCTACATCCAGAGCGCCTATGCGGACGGGGCCATCTCCTATCTCGGCTTGGTCGACCCCACCGGCATGTACTCCCCGCCGGACGCCTTCATGAGCGTCACCGGCCTGAACACCGTCACCGGCTGGAACATCACCGCCTCGTTCCTGCACAATTGGAACGCGAAGTGGAGCTCGGCCCTGTTCGGCGGCTATGCGGCATTCGATCTCAACGATCCTGCGGCGCAGCTGTTCTACGGCTTGTCCGGCGGCACCAACTACAATGTGGGCGGCTATATCGCCTTCACGCCCGTCAAGGCGCTGACCATCGCCCTGCAGTATGATTACACCTACAACAGCGCCAAGGACTACGTGCCGACCGCGTTCGGCCCCTCGCTGGCCTCGACCGACGCCAGCCAGCTTCTGCTGTTCGTCTCGCGCGATTTCTGAAGCGCGTCGCGGGGGCGCGTTTCGGGGGTGAAGGCGGCATCTGGCTTGGTGCCGGATGCCGTCGCCGCCGAGCGAGCGGCGTCCAGTGTGGCATCTGGCGCCGCCGGGCCAGCCGGCGGTGCGGACGGTGTAATGGACGGTCTTGGCTTGACGCGGTGGCGAATCCCCGCTAAGGGCACTCCCTCGCTTTTGGATTTGGTGCCGTTCGGCCCTCCCGGAAGGGAAGGGCGGGGCGGTGCTTGTTCATCTCCGCAGGGGCCGGCCTCCACCGGACGCGGAGCAACACCCGTGCAGGTACCCCTAAGGGCCTGCGCCACATGGAGAAGAGAGCAGTGGCTCGTATCGCCGGCGTCAATATTCCGACCAACAAGCGCGTCGTCATCGCGCTCCAGTACATCCACGGCATCGGTCCCAAGAAGGCCGAGGAGATCGTCGAGAAGGTGGGCATCCCGGCCGAGCGCCGCGTGAACCAGTTGACCGACCAGGAAGTGCTGCAGATCCGCGAGACCATCGATCGCGACTATATGGTCGAGGGCGACCTGCGCCGCGAAGTGGCGATGAACATCAAGCGTCTGATGGATCTCGGCTGCTACCGCGGCCTGCGCCATCGCCGCGGCCTGCCGGTGCGCGGCCAGCGCACCCACACCAATGCCCGCACCCGCAAGGGGCCGGCCAAGCCCATCGCCGGCAAGAAGAAGTGAGCGGCGCGCGAGCCCGCTGACGAGACCCAGCCCCCGCCGGGACCTGTCCCGAGGGGGCCATCCCGAGCGCCTGGAGCTACGGGCGCGCCTGAAGGATCAAGGAAGACATGGCCAAAGAAGCAACACGCGTGAAGCGCCGCGAGCGCAAGAACATCGCCTCGGGCGTCGCCCATGTGAGCGCCTCGTTCAACAACACCATGATCACCATCACCGACGCGCAGGGGAACACCATCTCCTGGTCTTCGGCCGGCGCCATGGGTTTCAAGGGCTCGCGCAAGTCCACCCCGTACGCCGCGCAGGTGGCCGCCGAGGACGCGGCCCGCAAGGCGTCCGAGCACGGCATGCGCACCCTCGAGGTGGAAGTGTCGGGTCCCGGCTCGGGCCGCGAGTCGGCGCTGCGCGCGCTCCAGGCGGCGGGCTTCCTCGTCACCTCCATCCGCGACGTGACGCCGATCCCGCACAACGGCTGCCGGCCGCGCAAGCGCCGCCGCGTCTGATCGGCTCCTCCCGCGGGGCGCGATCCCCACGGGTCCACTGCCCGGTTTTTCTCCCCATTCGGGACGGGCATGCGCGACGGGGCGGGCGACATCACGCCCCGACGCCGCCCGGCGAGAAAGCAAGGTGATCCAAGTGATTCAGAAGAACTGGCAAGAGCTGATCAAGCCCGAGAAGCTGCAGGTCAATCCCGGCCACGATCCCAGGCGCCTCGCGACCGTGGTCGCCGAGCCGCTGGAGCGCGGCTTCGGCATGACGCTCGGCAACGCGCTGCGCCGCATCCTCCTCTCGTCGCTGCAGGGCGCGGCGGTGACCTCCATCCACATCGACGGGGTGCTGCACGAGTTCTCGTCCATCCCCGGCGTGCGTGAGGACGTCACCGACATCATCCTCAACGTGAAGGACATCGCCATCAAGATGCAGGGCGAAGGCCCGAAGCGCATGGTGGCGAAGAAGACCGGCCCCGGCGTGCTCACCGCCGGCGACATCCAGACCGTGGGCGACGTCCAGGTGCTGAACCCGAACCTGCCCATCTGCACGCTGGACGACGGCGCGGAGCTGCGCATCGAGTTCACGATCGACACCGGCAAGGGCTACGTGCCGGCGGACCGCAATCGTCCCGAGGACGCGCCGATCGGCCTGATCCCGATCGACAGCCTGTACTCGCCGGTGCGCAAGGTCTCCTACAAGGTCGAGAACACCCGCGAGGGGCAGATCCTCGACTATGACAAGCTCACCATGCAGATCGAGACCGACGGCTCGATCACGGCCGAGGACGCGCTCGCTTATTCCGCGCGCATCCTGCAGGACCAGCTGGAGATCTTCGTCAACTTCGAGGAGCCCAAGCGCGAAAACGAGCAGGCCGCCATCCAGACGCTGCCGTTCTCGCCGGCGCTCCTGAAGAAGGTGGACGAGCTGGAGCTTTCCGTGCGCTCGGCCAACTGCCTGAAGAACGACAACATCGTCTATATCGGCGACCTGATCCAGAAGAGCGAGACGGAGATGCTCCGCACGCCGAACTTCGGGCGCAAGTCGCTGAACGAGATCAAGGAAGTGCTCGCCTCCATGGGCCTGCATCTGGGCATGGAAGTGCCCGGCTGGCCGCCGGAGAACATCGAAGAGCTGGCCAAGCGCTTCGAGGAGCATTACTGACCGAACCGAAAGGCGGCGCTCCGCGCCGCTGAAATCCTTTGGCGCGGCCCGAGCCGCTCGTTTCCATCGGCTCGCAACGCCGCCATCTTCAGGAGTTCGCCGTCATGCGTCACGGCAAGGTACATCGCAAGTTCAACCGCACCTGGGAGCATCGCAAGGCGATGTTCTCCAACCTCGCGGGCGCGCTCATCACCCACGAGCAGATCGTCACCACCCTGCCGAAGGCGAAGGACCTGCGTCCCATCGTCGAGAAGCTCGTCACCCTGGCGCGCCGCGGCGACCTGCACGCGCGCCGCCAGGCGGTTGCCGAGCTGCGCGATCCGGCGGTGGTGAAGCGCCTGTTCGAGGTGCTGGCGCCGCGCTACGCCGCGCGCCCGGGCGGCTACACCCGCATCATCAAGGCCGGCTTCCGCTATGGCGACTGCACGCCGGTGGCGGTGATCGAGTTCGTGGACCGCGACGAGAGCGCCAAGGGCGCCGCCGATCGCGCGCGCACCGAAGCGGCTGCGGAAGCCGAGGCGGCCTGATCGGCGTCCGCCGGCACGGCGGATCGACAGGACTGGAATTCAGGAGAGGGCGCCGGCTTTCAGGGCCGGCGCCCTTTTCGAGTCCGGTGTGCCGCCTCTCCGATGGCCCGCGCCGGGAGGCGCCGCTCGACCGCAGCGGCATGGTGCGCGCATGTGTTCGCGGGGCCGCGCACGCATCGGCATGAGCTTTCGTCATGCTCGCATGTGAAAGGGTCATTTGCCTCCCTCGGGGTCGGTCGGCACCCTTTGGGTGCGGCTTCCCCATCTGGAGAACCCCTGCAGACGGAGCCGTCCCGCCGCCAGAGGAGCTGCGTCGGCGCGTGCTCTATCAATAAGTTAGAGGGAGATTCACCGATCGAATTGATTCAATTTGATCGGATCGCGCTCTAAGAATCAAAGAAGCGCCGGCCGCCGCCGCCTTCGGGCCGCGCGTGGTCCGGCTGCCGAGGAAAGTGCGGGAAACGCATGCGAGACGCGCAAGTTGGCCGCGCGGCGCCGCAGGACGCCGGGACCTTCGACTATGTCATCGTCGGCGCCGGATCGGCCGGCTGCGTCCTGGCGAACAGGCTCACGCGGGACCCCTCGGTGCGGGTGCTGCTCCTGGAAGCGGGGCCCAAGGACAACTACATCTGGCTGCACGTGCCGATCGGCTATTACTTCACCTTCGGCAATCCGCGGGTGGACTGGTGCTTCACCACCGAGCCCGAGCCCGGGCTCGGCGGCCGGCAGATCAAGTATCCGCGCGGCAAGGTGCTGGGCGGGTGCTCCTCCATCAACGCCATGGTGTATATCCGCGGCCAGGCGGCGGACTATGACCACTGGCGCGACTTCGGCAATCCCGGCTGGGGCTGGGACGAGGTGCTGCCCTACTTCAGGCGCTCGGAGGACTATTCCAAGGGCGCCAACGCCTATCACGGCGCCGGCGGGGAACTGGCGGTGGAGCCCATCGGCGAGAGCTGGGAAATCCTCGACGCCTTTGAGCAGGCCTGCATCGAGACCGGACTTCCGCCCACCGACGACTTCAACAAGGGCGACAGCGAGGGCGTCGGCCGCTTCGATCTCACCCGCCGCAACGGCCTGCGCTGGAGCACGGCGCGCGCCTTCCTGCGGCCGGCGCTGGAGCGGCCGAATCTCAAGGTGCTCACCGGCGCCCACGTGCAGCGGCTCACCTTCGAGGGGCGACGCTGCACCGGCGTGGTGTTCCGGCAGGACGGCGCGACGTTCGCGGCCAGGGCGGCGGGGGAGGTGATCCTCTCCAGCGGCGCCGTCGGCTCGCCGCAGACGCTCGCCTGCTCGGGCATCGGCTCCGCCGCGCGCCTGAACGATCTCGGCATCCCCGTGGTGGCGGACCTGCCGGGCGTCGGCGAGAACCTCCAGGACCACGTGGCCCTGCGCATGCTGTTCAAGGTAAAGGACACCATCACCCTGAATCAGCAGGCGGCCACCTTCCTCGGCAAGGCGAGGATGGCGCTGCAATACGCGCTGCTGCGCAAGGGGCCGCTCACCATCCCGCCGGCTTTGGTCAGCGCGTTCACCCGCTCCTCGCCGGAGCAGAAGACGCCGAACGTCCAGTTCGTGGCCTACCCGGTCAGCTTCGACAAGGTCGGCGATCCGCCCCATCCCTATCCCGGCTTCACGGCCTCGGCGTGCCTGCTCAACCCGTTCAGCCGCGGGCATGTGCGCATCGCCGCGCCCGATCCCATGGCGGCGCCGAAGATCCAGCTCAACTTCCTGACCGACGAGCGCGACCTCGACATCGCCGCCGGCGCCATGCGCGCGGTGCGGCGGGCGATCTCCGGTCCCGCGCTGGCGCGGTTCCAGCCGCAGGAGATGCAGCCGGGCGTGACCGCGCAGACCGATGACGAGCTCAAGGACGCCGCGCGGCGCTACGGCATGACCATCTTCCACCCCGTGGGCACCTGCCGGATGGGCAGCGATGCCGGCGCCGTGGTGGATGCGCGCCTGAAGGTGCACGGCATCGGCGGGCTGCGCGTGGTGGACGCCTCGGTGATGCCCACCATCACCTCGGGCAACACCAACGCGCCGACCATCATGATCGCCGAAAAGGCGGCAGACATGATCCTGGAGGATCGCCGGGGCGCGGCCTGAGGCGCCATATCCGCGCGCGGCGCGCACAGGGGGAGGAGGCGAGGATTTGACCGAGGCAGGAACCGCATCCGGCGCCTTCGCTCTCTATTGGGAGGTGGCGCCCGAGGCGCCGTGCGCGCTTCCCGCGGGCCTCGGCATCGCGCACGCGCGCACCTACGCTGCCGCGGAGGGCGGGCTCGGCCTCGTCATCGCCGAGCTCGACGGCGCGGGGCAGGCCGGCGGCCTGCCTTCCGGGTCGGCTCACCTCGCGCGCCACCGGGCCCGCGAGGTGAGCCGCACGCTGCGGCCCGGCCTCGATGCCGCGGCCGCGCTCGACGCGCCGGTGGTCAACTCGATCTGGTTCGACGTGCCGCCGGACGGCGAGGACGAGTTCGACGCCTGGTACGACACCGAGCACATCCCGCTGCTCATGCGCTCGCCCGACTGGCTGATGGTGCGCCGGTTCGCGGTCGCGGCGCGCGACCCGTTTGCCGCGACCCGCCTGTCGCTCCATTACATCGCTCGCGAGGCGGCGCTGGCCTCGCCCGAGCGGCAGGCCGCCCGCGCCACGCCCTGGCGCGATTTCCTCGCCCGCCGGGACTGGTTCAAGCCGCGCGCCCGCGTGTTCCGCCGCCTGTGAGGCGCCCCAAGGAGACACCATGCAACAAGACGAGCGACGGGGCATCCTGCTGATGATGCTCGCCATGGCGACGCTGATCGGCAACGACACCCTCCTGAAGCTTGCGGCACAGACCCTGACGGTGGGCCAGGCGCTGTTCATCCGCGGCCTCGTTTTGGTGCCGCTGCTGGGCGTCCTGGCCCTGCGTGGCGGCGCCCTTGCGCGCCCGCGCGATGCGATCCACCCGACCGTGCTGCTGCGCACGGTGGGCGAGGTGCTGTTCGTCTCCTTCTACATCTCCGCTTTGGTCCACCTGCCCATCGGCGACGCCACTGCCATCCTCATGCTGGCGCCGGTACTGGCGACCCTGGGCGCGGCGCTGGCGTTCCGCGAGCCCGTGGGGGCGTGGCGCTGGGCCGCCGTGCTGGTGTCGTTCGCGGCCGTGATCCTGGTGATCCGGCCGACCGTCCACGGGTTCGATCCCTGGCTGCTCGTGGCGGGGCTGGGCATGGTGTGCGCCGTCATCCGCGACCTGGCGGCGCGGCGCCTGCCGCCCGGATGCTCCACCTCGCTGGCGGCTTTGGTGGCGGCCGCCGGGGTGAGCGTGTTCTCGCTTGGCCTGATGCTGTTCGAGGGCCTGCGCCCGTTCGATCTCACGGGCGTCGCCTATGCGATCGCGGCGGGCGTGGTGGCGACGGTGGCCTTCAACGCCATGATCGGCTCCATGCGGGCGGCCAACGTCGCGGTGGTGATGCCGTTCCGCTACTCCTGCATCATCTGGGCGATGGTGATCCAGGCCGTGGTGTTCGGGCTGATGCCGGACGTGGTCGCGCTCGCAGGCACCGGCCTCCTGCTGCTGGTGGGCATCGCCTCCTATGCGCGCGAGCGCCTGCTCCGGCGCCGGGCCGACCTCGCCACCGCCGGGGCCTGAGGCGATCGCAGCCCTTGGAGATCAACAGCTGGCAGCGAAAATTGCCTTGCCAACGAAAAAGGGCCGGCGCGGAGCGCCGGCCCTCGAATGTCCTGAACGCGTTGCGCGAGGCGCGGGGCTCAGTTCACGGCGATCTGCGCCGCCTTGACGATCTTCTCCAGCTGCGCCCGCTCGGTCTTGATCCGGGCGGCGAAGGCGGCCGGCGTCGAGGGGATGGGCGCGGCGCCGACCGCCGCGAGCCTCTCCTTGACCTCCGGCAGCGCGAGGACGGCGGCCACGTCCTTCTGGATCTTGTCGATGATCGGCTGCGGCGTGCCGGCGGGCGCGAACAGGCCGGCCCACTGGGTGCTCGCCACGTTGGGAACGCCGCTCTCCTGGAGCGTCGGCAGGCCCGGGTCCACCGTCACGCGCTTGGCGTCGGTGACCGCGAGCAGCTTCACCCGGCCGCTGTCCACGAACGGCTTGGCGGACGAATAGGCGAGCACCGCCACCGGCACCTCGCCGCCGGCGACCGCGGTGGCCGCGGGAGCGCCGCCCTTGTAGCCGATGTGGCGCAGCTTGGTTCCGGTCTCCAGCGCGATCCACTCGCCGGTCAGGTGGTTGAGCGTGCCGGCGGCAGGCGAGGCGAAGTCCACCTCGCCCTTCTTGGCCTTCTCCAGAAGCTCCTTCATGGAGTTGATGCCGGCCTGGGCGTTCGCCACCACCACGATCGGCGTGTCGGTGAGCGTCATGATGGGCGTGAAGTCCTTCTCCATGTCGTAGGACACGGTCTTGAAGATCAGGCCGTTGATGATGGTCACGCCGGTCTCGGCCACGAACAGGGTGTAGCCGTCCGGCTTCGCCTTGGCGGCCGCCTGGGCGCCGATCATGCCGCTCGCGCCGGCACGGTTCTCGATCACCACCGGCTGGCCCCATTTCTGCTGCAGCCGCTCGCCGACGACGCGGGCGGCGATGTCGAGGATGCCGCCGGGCGCGAACGGAACGACGATGTTCACCGCGCGGGTCGGGTAGTCCTCGGCTGAAGCTGCGCCGGCAAACATGAAGGTTGCGGCCAGGGCCGCGGCGATAAGGCGTTTCATGTCCCTCTCCCTTGTTTCGGTTGTCCTCCTGGGGGCCGGGCCATGATCGTCCGACCCCCGCCTTGTGGCGCCTTCTTTGCGGGCGCCGTCACTCTCCGCGCGACAGCGGGGCGCTGGCGTAGCCGGCCTGCACGTGCACGTCGATCAGATAGGGCTTGCCGGCGGCCACCTGGTCGAGGCCGCGGGCGATGGCCGCCTCCAGCTCCGCGTGCGTGCGCACCGGCCCCTCGGCGGCGACGCCCTGGGCGCGGGCGATGGCGGCGATGTCCACCATGGGCTCGTCCATGCGCTGGCCGATCCAGCGGTTCTCGACCGGCCGGGCGCGGATCTTGGCCACCGCCTCCTGGTGCAGCTCGTCGTTGAAGTTCGAGCGGTTGTTGGAGACGATGAACAGCGCCGGCAGCTCGTAGTGGGCGGCGGTCCAGAGCGCGGTGACGCCCTGCAGGAAGTCGCCGTCGCCCAGCACCGAGACCACCTCGCGGCCCTTGTCCTTCAGCGCCAGGGCCGCACCGACCGTGATGCCCGGGCCGGCGGCGAGGCCCGCCCCGCCGTCATGGCCGAGGAAGTCCAGCGGATCGCGGAACTCATAGACGTCGCCCGCCCAGCCGATGGTGACGTGGGCGAGCGAGAACGGCCGGTCGCCGCGCGCCTTGGCGAGCGCCACCTCGATGTCGCGCGGCGCGATCTCCTCGCCCGGCTTGCCCTTGTAGGCGGCCTCGGCGCGCGGGGCGCGCTCGGGCTTGGACGCGGCAGGCTTGGCGCCCTTGGCGAGGCGCGCCTCCACCTCGGCGAGGAGCTGGGCGACGAACCGGTCCGGGCTCGCCAGCACCGGCACGTCCACCGGCGGCAGGGCGAAATAGTCCATGCTCCAGCCGCGATGGATGTTGGCATCCAGCGAGGCGTGCACCAGCTTCGCCGGGATCGACGCGGTGTTGCGGGTCACCTGCATCAGGAAGCCGTTGAAGTCGGCCCAGTCGAGGCTGACGATCACGTCGGCGCCGCGCACCACGTCCTTGGCGGCGGGGGTGAGCCAGTAGCAGGGCGGCACCACGTGGTTCGGATGCTCGGTGGGGAACGCCGCGCGCTCGCGCAGCGAGGTCATGACGCGGGCGTTGAGCAGCTCGGCGAGCTTCACCCGCGCGTCCCACGCCTCCTGCGCCCGCGAGCCGCGGCCGTAGAGCAGCAGCGGCGCCTTGGCGGAGAGCAGCAGGTCGGCCACCTGGGCCACCGTCGCGTCGTCCGCGCTCGGCGGCGGGGCGAGCTGGTAGCGCTCGACCGGGGGCAGGGCGATGGGCTTTGCGAGCTTCTGCTCCTGGAGCCCGGCGTCGAGGCAGATATAGACCGGCGCGCGCGGCTCCATGTGGGTCAGCTGGGCGCCGCGCAGGAACGCCTCGACGATGCCCTCGGGCGAGCGCGGCTCGTCGTCCCACTTGATGTAGTCACGCAGGAGCGCGCCCTGGTCCTTGGCGGTGTGGATCCAGTCGATCCAGGGCCGGCGCATCTCGGGCGCGATCGGGCCGGTGGCGCCGAGGATCATCATCGGCATGCGGTCGCAATAGGCGTTGAACACGCCCATGAGGCCGTGCATCAGGCCGACATTGGAATGCAGGACCGCCCCCATGGCCTTGTCAGCCGCCTTGGCATAGCCGTGGGCGATGGAGACCACGTGGTCCTCGTGCATGCACAGCAGCATCTTGGGCGTCTCGTTGCCCAGGAAGTTCACGAGGCTGTCGTGCAGGCCGCGATAGCTGGCGCCGGGGTTGAGGGCGACATACTCGATGCCGAGCTGGCGCAGCATGGCCGCCGCGACGTCGCTGCCCCAAGCGAGTTCAGCCGGTGCGTTGGGCGCCACCGGCACTTCGTTCCTCTTCATCCATTCCCTCCCAGGGATCGCGGCGGGCCTCATGAATTGGCGCTGACCCACCCGCGTCCCGATCTCAACTGTTTCGTTCTGGCCTGCGATCTCTCCTTCGCTTGCGTCGCGCTTGGGCCCGCTCAGGACGCCTTGTCGAGCCGGGCCTCGCCCTTGCGGCGGGCGGCGAGCCGCACCGCGGCGACGATCTCCGGATAGGTGCCGCAGCGGCACAGGTTGCCGGAGAGATAGTGGCGGATGAGGTGCTCGTCCGGGTCCGGATGCTCCTCCAGCAGGCGCTCGGTCATCATGATGAAGCCGGGCGTGCAGAAGCCGCACTGGAACGCGCCGGCCTCGATGAAGGCCTGCTGGACGATGCTCGGCACGCCGCCGCGGGCGAGGCTTTCCACCGTCTCCACGCGGGTGCCCTCCAGGAACACGCCGAGGAACAGGCAGCCGGAGACCGGATCGCCGTCCACCCGCACGGTGCAGCAGCCGCACAGGCCCTGGCCGCAGCTCTCGCGGGCGCCGAACAGCCCGAACTCGTTCTGGAGCACCTCGACCACGGTGTGGTGGGGCGCGACCCGGGCGGTGACCGGCCGGCCGTTGAGGGTGAAGCTGATGGTGCTGAGGTCGGCCATCTCAGAAGTCCTCGAGCGGCTGGTTCGCGGCGGCGCGCATGGCGCGGTAGACCGCCTCGGGGGTGATGGGCAAAGACGTGATGCGCACGCCCACCGCGTCCTCGATGGCGTTGGCGATGGCCGGGGAGACGCCGAAGGTGGCGCTCTCGCCCACGCCCTTGGCGCCGAACGGGCCGGAATGCTGGGTCGCCACCACCGCCTCGCTCTCCATGAGCTGCGGAATGTCGAGGATGGAGGGGATCTTGTAGTCGGCGAGCGAGGCGTTGGTGACCTGGCCCGCGTCCAGCTCCATCTTCTCCGACATGGTGAAGCCGTACTGCATGACGGCGGCGCCGGAGATCTGGGTGTCCACCACCTTGGGGTTCAGCGGCGTGCCCACGTCGCACACGTTCACCATGCGGGTGACGGTGACGTGGCCGGTCTCGGTGTCCACCTCGATCTCCACCGCCGTCGCGCCGATCATCCAGAACGGGGTGACGTTGTCGGAGAGGCCGGTGTCGTGGTCGGGCGACTTGTAGGTGGGGATGAACGAGCCGATGCCGATCACGTTGCCGGCCTGCATGCCGTAGCGCTTCTTGAACAGCTGATCGACCGGGATGTTGCTGCGCTCGGGCAGGCCCAGCTCTGCGGCGAGGTCGTCGAGCTTCTTCTTGGCGTCCTCGGCGGCGAGGCGCACCGCGTTGCCCATGTGGAAGGTGGAGCGCGAACCGAGCGTCGCCATGTCGTAGGGCGTCACGTCCGTGTCCGGGCGCACCACGCACACGCCCTCGGTGGGCACGTTCAGCACCTCGGCGACGATCTGCGCCATGGCGGTGTCGGAGCCCTGGCCCATGTCCACCGTGCTCGAATAGAGCGTCACCGAGCCGTCCGCCGACACGTTGACGATGGCGACCGAGGTGGTGGGCGAGATCGAGGCCTTGAAGCCGATGGCGATGCCGCGCCCGCGCCGGATGGTGCCGGTGCCGCGGTCGAACGGCTTGTCCCAGCCGATGCGCTCGGCGGTGCGCTCCAGCACCTCGGGGATGGCGGCGTCCTTCATCACCGTGCCGGTGGCGTGGGGGCGGCCGTCGCGCAGGATGTTCTTCCGCCGGAACTCCAGCGGGTCCATGCCGATGCCGCGGGCGATGAGGTCGGTGTGGCTCTCATAGGCCCACACCAGCTGCGGGATGCCGAAGCCGCGCAGGGCGCCGGCCGGCGGGCGGTTGGTGTAGACCGCCACCGATTCCAGATAGACGTTGTCGATGTCGTAGGGGCCGGCGGCGGTGAAGCCGGACTTCTGGGTCACGCGCGGGCCGATGTCGGCATAGGCGCCGCCGTTCCACCACACGTCGCAGCGCCGGGCCACCACCTTGCCGTCGGCGTCGACGCCGCTCTTGATGCGGAACGTCGTGGCGTGCTTGGTGATGGTGTAGAACTGCTCCTCCATGGTGAGCGCGACCCGCACCGGCCGGCTGGTATAGAGGGCGAGGGCGGAGGCCAGCGCCTCCAGCTTGATGTAGAGCTTGGCGCCGAAGCCGCCGCCCAGGTGGCTGGTCTTCACGCGGATGCGGTTCTCCGGCCACTTGAGCAGCCGCGACATCTCGATCCGCACGAAGGACGGGCTCTGGGAGGCCGTGTGGATGGTGAGCCCGGCGCTGGTGGGCTCGGCCACCGAGATCATGGGCTCGAACGGCGTGTGCATCACCTGCTGGGTGGTGAAGTCGTGCTCGAAGACGTGCGCCGCCGACGCGAAGGCGGCTTCCGCGTCGCCCCGGATCAGCCGGTAGTCCAGCGCCACGTTGGTGTCGCGCTTGCCTTCCAGGTGCTTGAGGTCCGGGAAGGTGCCGGCGGGCTTGAGGGTCTCGTGCACGTAGACGTTCGAGGTCGCGGCCTCCACCTCGTCATAGACGGCGGGCAGCTCCTCATAGTCCACGAGCACCAGCTGGGCCGCGGCGTCGGCGATGTGGGGGTCCTGCGAGAGCACCACGCAGACCGGCTCGCCCACATAGCGCGTCTTGCCGTCGGCGAGGATCGGCTGGTCGTGGAAGGCGGGACCGAAATAGGGCTCGGGGATGATGGTGCGGATGTCGGCGCAGGTCACCACCGAATGGACGCCCGGCACCGCCGCCGCCTCCTCGGTGTGGATGGCGAGGATGCGCCCATGGGCAACCGTCGAGCGCACGATCTTGGCGTGCAGCATGCCGGGCAGGCGCAGATTGTGGGTGTAGTCCTCGCGGCCCGTGACCTTGGCCATGGATTCCAGGCGCGGCACCGCGCGCCCGACCTGGCCGTTGGGCATGAGGGGATGGGTCTTGAGCTGGGTCACCGACATCACGCCGCTCCCTCGGCTGCGATCGCCTTCCTGAGGGCGCGGGCGACATTCACGCGCACCAGCTGGGTCTTGTAGGGCGCCGAGCCGCGCACGTCGGACGTCACCTCGGCGGCCTTCGCTGCGGCCTCGCCCGCGGCGCGGAACGCCTCCTCGCCGATGGGCGCGCCCTTGAGCGCGGCCTCCGCGTCGACCATGCGGGTCGGGGTCTCCACCGCCGCGCTGAGGACGATGCGGGCGTCCTCGATGGTGCCGTCCTTCACCGCCAGCGAGACGGCGACGCCGAGCGCCGGCCAGTCATGGGCCGAGCGGGTGGTGCACTTCACATAGGCCGAGCGCCGGCCGGCCTGCGCCGGCACCGACAGAGCGGAGATCAGCTCGCCGGGCTCCAGCGCGGTCTCGTAATAGCCGCGGAACAGCTCGGTCAGCGGGATCGTGCGGCTGCCGGACGGGCCGGTGGCGGTGATGTCGGCGCCGAGCGCCATGAGCACCGGCGGCAGGTCCATGTGCGGGTCGGCATGGGCGAGGTTGCCGCCAACGGTCGCGACATTGCGCACGCGCACATTGGACAGCACGCGGAAGGTGTCAGCGAGGATGGGAAAGGCGGCGCGCACCGCCTCCGAGCGCTCCAGCTGGCCGAGGCGCACCAGGGCGCCGGCCTGAAGCGCGCCCTCCGGTGTCACGGCGAACTCGGCGTAGCGGGGCTCCACTCGGCGCAGGCTCACCAGCTTCGAGGGCTGGAACACCCCCGACTTCATCATCAGCATCATGGCGGTGCCGCCGGAGACGGCGCGGCAGGTGGGGTCCTCCGGATCGATGAGGCGCACCGCCTCGGCGAACGAGGCCGGCTCCGCGAGCTGGAACGGGATCATGCCGCCTCTCCCTTTTCGCCGAAGGCCTTGCGCAGGTTCTCGGTGAAGCTGCGCTCCATCTCGCGGGCCTTGGACTTCAGCACCGGCTGGCCCAGCGCCCCGAGCTTGCCGGCCAGCGCCACCTCGATGGCGTAGGCGATGCCGGTGCTGGCGCCGCGGTCGTCGAGATTGGCCTTGGCGGTGCCGGTGAGCCGGCCGACGACGCCGGAGGGCACGCCCTCCACCTTGGCCTCGATGACGCCGGGCGCCTCCATCTTCGTTACCTCGACCGACACGTCGAACTTGAACCGGATGTAGGCGACCTTGGTCTCCATCACCGCCGTGTAGTGGGTGGCGTCGACCTCGTTCAGGTCGCGGACCCCCTCGACGCAGGAGGCGAAGAAGCGGGCATCCTTCAGCCTGTCGAACACCACCTCGCGCGGGGCGCCGACCTCGATCTCTCCTGTGAAGATCATCGCGCGGGAACCTCCGCCAGAAGCGCGGTGAGCATTTCCGCGATGGTGCCGGGCACCTCCAGCGGCGTGAAATGACGAGCCCCGGCGATGATGCTCATGCGCGCGCCGGGAATGGCCTCGGCCATGGCCTGCGCCATGGCGGGCGGGGTGGCGTAATCCTCCTCGCCGACGACGATCCGCACCGGCATGCGGAAGCCGGGAAGCGCCGCGGTCTCGTCACAGGCGCCGAGCATCCGGCAGGTGCGCACATAGGCGTCCACGTCATTGGCGAGGAACACCTTGATGGCCGCATCCACCACGTCCGGATTGGCCTCGCGGAAGGCGTCGCCGAACCAGCGCGTCTTCTGGAACGGAACGAGCGCGGCCATGCCGCCCTCCTTCGCCTTCATGGCCCGCTCTTCCCAGGCGGCGGACGCGCCGGCGCCGTATCCGGCCGTGGTGTCGATCAGCCCGAGGGCGTCGGTGCGCTCGGGAAAGGCGGCGGCGAAGGCGATGCTGACGCACCCGCCCATGGAGGCGCCGGCCACCGCCGCGCGCGTCCAGCCCACCTGGTCCATCACGCGCGCGAGATCATCCGCGAACAGTTCCACCGTGTAGGGCATGTCCGGCTTGTCGGAGGCGCCGTGGCCGCGGCAATCGATGGTGAGCACGTCGGCGTGAGGCAGCAAAGCGGGCACCACCCGATCCCAGAAGCTGCGATCCATCGCCAGCGAGTGGATCAGCGCGATGCGCTTGCCGCCCGCGCCCTTATGGAGGGAATAGGCGATGCTCGCGCCGTCCCGCGCGGTGGTCCGTCCGTTGGTCTGCGCCATGCGTGCTATCTGGCCTCGGCTCCCCGGGGGCCGCCGATTGGCCCACCGTCTGTCGCGCCCCGAGCCGGAAATCCGAGGAAATTCATCACCTTCCTGGATGGATTTCAGGCTTTGCGATCTTGGAGCCTTTATAGGCAGCGCCCGACTTTCCGGCCAAAGGATGGTTTCTCATGCGAGTCATGAGGAAGTTTCATCGACGGCGTTTATGGATGCGCGGCCACCAGGCATGAGGAAATCTTGCCTGGTCATTCAAAAGCGTCATTTGCGCGGAAGGGGGCCGGGCGGGGTACTAGGCCCCGGAAAAAAGGGTGGATACGCGGCTGTCGGCCGTCCATTCCGCTCGGCCGCGCCCCTCCGGCCGCGCCACCAGGGAGAAAGCCTCATGGATCAGAAGGTGACCCAATCCGCGCCGATCAAGCGCTACGGCCTCTATATCGACGGTCGCGAGACGCCGGCCCCGCGGGAGATGGAAAGCATCAATCCCTATACCGGCAAGGTGTGGGCGGTGGTCCCGGACGGGACCGAGGCGGACATGGACACGGCGGTCGCCGCCGCCCGCCGCGCGTTCGACGACGGCCCCTGGGGCAAGATGACCGCCACCCAGCGCGGCGCCCTCATGCGCAAGCTCGGCGACATCATCGCCCGCGACGCCGAGGAGCTGGCCCGCATCGAGTGCGCCGACAACGGCAAGCTCTACCGCGAGATGCTCGGCCAGTGGAAGTATATCCCCGAGTATTTCTATTATTATTCCGGCATGGCGGACAAGTTGCAGGGCGACGTGGTGCCCTCGGATCGTCCGAACTTCTTCATCTATACCCGCCGTGAGCCGATCGGCGTGGTGGGCGCCATCACCCCCTGGAACTCGCCCGGCCTGCTGCTGGTGTTCAAGCTGGCGCCGGGCCTCGCGGCGGGCTGCACCTTCGTGGTGAAGCCGTCCGAGCACACCCCGGTCTCGACGCTGGAGCTCGGCAAGCGCTTCGAGGAGGCGGGCTTCCCGCCCGGCGTCTACAACGTGGTGACGGGCCAGGGCGCCATCGGCGCCCACCTCGTCAAGCATCCGGGCATCGACAAGCTGGCCTTCACCGGCGCCACCTCCACCGGCAAGCGCATAGCCGCCTCGGCGGCGGAGAACCTGACCCGCGTGTCGCTGGAGCTGGGCGGCAAGTCGCCCAACATCGTGTTCGAGGACGCCGACATCGATGTCGCCGCCAACGGCGCCATCGCCGGCATCTTCGGCGCCTCGGGGCAGACCTGCATGGCCGGCTCGCGCCTGCTGGTGCAGGAGAGCGTCCATGACGCGCTTCTGCAGCGCATCGTCGAGCGCACCCGGCAGATCCGCCTCGGCGACCCGCTCGACGAGGCCACCGAGATGGGGCCGGTGGCGAACGAGCCGCAGTTCAAGAAGGTGCTCGAATACATCGACATCGCCAAGGCGGATGGCGCGCAGGTCTGCTACGGCGGCCAGGGCGACCCGACGCTCGGCGGCTATTTCGTGCAGCCCACCGTGCTCGCCGGCGTCGACAACGCCATGCGCATCGCCCAGGAGGAGGTGTTCGGGCCGATCCTCTCCGTCATCAAGTTCAAGGATGAGGCGGATGCGATCCGCATCGCCAACGACACCCGCTTCGGCCTCGCCGCCGCCGTATGGACGCAGAACGTGCACCGCGCCCACCGCGTGGCGCACCAGCTGCGCGCGGGAACGGTGTGGATCAACGCCTACCGGGTCGTCTCCTTCGCCACCCCGTTCGGCGGCTTCAAGGAGAGCGGGCTCGGGCGCGAGAACGGCACCGATTCGATCCGCGAGTACACCGAGACCAAGTCGGTCTACGTGGAGCTGACCGGCGAGCCGCGCGATCCCTTCAAGCTCGGCTGAGGCCCGAGCGCGGCTTCATCCTTTCCGCGTGAATCCTATCGCCGGCCGGCCCTTGCGGGCTGGCCGGCTTTGTCGTCCGGCCCCTTGCAGCGCGTCCGGCGCAGGTTCGCCCGGCCGGGCGCGGATGCGCTTTGCCGCGAGCTGATGTAATGAATTCTCTCCAGGGGAGGCCGCCTTATGGGGCGGACCAGAAGAGAGGCGCAAGAACGGTGCGCAGGCATTTGCCCTCCATGAGGGCGCTCCAGGCGTTCGAGGCGGCCGCGCGGCACCTCAATTTCACGCGCGCCGCGGTCGAGCTGAACCTCACGCAGACCGCCATCAGTCACCAGATCCGCAATCTCGAAGAGACGCTCGACATCCAGCTCTTCTCCCGCGATGGCGGGCGCCTGCGCCTGACGGCGGCGGGCGAGCAATATGTGGCCTCGGCGCGGCTCGTGATCGCCGAGATCTCGCTCGCCACCGATCGCGCCAGCCACGAGCAGCGCGACGACACGCTCACCATCGGCTGCCTCGGCACGTTCGAGATCAAGAGCCTTTTGCCCCACATCTCGGAGTTCCAGGACCGGCACCCGGAGCTGGCGCTGCGCTTCAAGACCATCATCCCCAACGCGCCCCCGGCGCGGCCGGACTACGACGTGTCGATCCAGTACGGCGTCGGCGACTGGCCGGGCATGACCGCCTACAAGCTCGGCGAGGAGGAGGTGTTCCCGGTCTGCAGCCCGCGCCTGCTGGAGAAGGACCCGGACCTCAGGGAGCCGGCCGACCTCGAGCGCCACACCATCATCCGCACCGGCTCGCCGCTGCTGGTGCGCGACGACTGGCCGTTCTGGCTCGACCGGGCTGGCGTGCCGGGGCTCGGATTCGCGCGCGAGATCACCTGCGACCTGCTCTATCCGGCCTTCCAGGCGGCGATCGAGGGCCTCGGCATCGTCATGGGCCGCTCGGCGGTGGTGCGCCACGACATCTCGCGCGGCCTCCTGGTGGAGCCGTTCGACATCCGCCTGCACTCGCCCTCGGCCTACTACCTCGTGGTGCCGCAGGCGCGCGAGAACCTCGCCAAGGTGGAGGCGTTCCGCGACTGGGTGCTGGAGGAATTGCTGCGCAAGATCGCGTGAGCGGCCGGCCCAGCGGTGCCCGCAGGCAGCGGTGAGGCCGTCCCCGCGCGGCGACGCTGGTGCCGCGCCCGCCCGTCCGCCCCATAGACGCCGCGCCGGCTCTGGCGCAAAAGAGGGCGCGGAACCGGTGCCGGGCGGGGCGGCTCCATGCGAGAGGTCTTGGGATGAGAGGAACCATGCTGGTCGCGGGCGCCATTGGGTGCGCGCTCGCTTTGGCGGTCGGTCCGGCCGCCGCGCAGCAGCAGCCGCGCGTGCCGACGTCCCGCGCCGAGGTGGCGCTGTCCTTCGCCCCGGTGGTGGCGAAGAGTGCGCCGGCGGTGGTGAACGTCTATGCCCTCAAGGAGCAGCGCGCCCGCAATCCTCTGTTCGACGACCCGTTCTTCCGCCGCTTCTTCGGCAATCGCGGCGCGCCCGGGCTGGGGACGCCGGAGCGCATGCAGCGCTCGCTCGGTTCGGGCGTGATCGTGGACCCGTCCGGCCTCGTGGTCACCAATTACCACGTGATCGAGCAGGCGGACGAGATTCGCATCGCCCTCAACGACAGGCGCGAGTACGAGGCGGAAATCCTGCTGCGCGACCAGCGCACGGACCTTGCGGTTCTGCGCATCAAGCGCGAGGGCAAGGAGAGCTTCCCCGTCATCGAGCTCGGCAATTCCGACGAGGTGGCGGTGGGCGACCTCGCGCTCGCCATCGGCGATCCCTTCGGCGTCGGCCAGACGGTGACGCAGGGCATCATCTCGGCGCTGGCGCGCACCCAGGTGGGCATCTCCGACTACCAGTTCTTCATCCAGACCGATGCCGCCATCAATCCCGGCAATTCCGGCGGCGCGCTGGTGGACATGGCCGGGCGGCTGATCGGCATCAACACCGCCATCTATTCGCGCTCCGGCGGCTCCCACGGCATCGGCTTCGCCATTCCGGTGAACATGGCGCGGGTGGTGATCGAGCAGGCGAAGAGCGGCGGCAAGGCGGTGCGCCGGCCCTGGCTCGGCGCCTCGCTCCAGCGCGTGACGGCAGACCTCGCCGAGGGCCTGGGGCTCCAGCGCCCCTCCGGCGTGCTCATCACCTCGGTGGTGGAGGGCAGCCCGGCGGCGAAGGCGGGCCTGAAGTCCGGCGACCTCATCGTCGCCGTGGAGGGGCAGGCGGTGGACGACCCGCAGTCGCTCAACTACCGGCTCGCCACCCGTCCGATCGGCGGCAAGGCGGCGTTCGCCGTCAGCCGCTCCGGCAAGGACCTGGCGCTGGTGGTGGTGCTGGAGGGCGCTCCGGAGACCGTGCCGCGCGAGGAGATCGCGCTCAAGGCGCGCTCGCCCTTCGCCGGCGCGCTGGTGGTGAACCTCTCGCCCGCCGTGGCCGAGGAGCTGCGCGTCGATCCCAATGCCACCGGCGTCGTGATCTATGACGTCGACGACGGCACCGCCGCCGCCGCCGCCGGCTTCAAGGCCGGCGACGTGATCCTGGAGGTGAACGGCCAGAAGGTCGAGCGCACGCGCGACCTCGACCTCGCCATCCGCACGCCGCAGCGCGCCTGGCGCGTGGTGGTGGTGCGCGGCGGGCGCACCATCTCCGCCGTGCTGCCGGGCTGAGGGGGAGGGCGATGGCGGACCTGTTCGAGGCGGCAGGGCTCGGGGCCGAGGTCGCACGCCCGCTCGCCGACCGCCTGAGGCCCAAGGTGCTGGCCGAGGTGGTGGGGCAGGACCATCTGGTCGGTCCGGACGGCGTGCTCTCCCGCATGCTGGAGACGCGCTCGCTCGGCTCGCTGATCCTGTGGGGGCCGCCCGGCACCGGCAAGACCACGGTGGCGCGGCTCCTCGCCAGCGCCACCGACCTGCATTTCGAGCAGATCTCGGCCATCTTCTCCGGCGTCGCCGATCTCAAGAAGGTGTTCGAGCAGGCCCGCGCCCGGCGCCTGAGCGGCAAGGCGACGCTGCTGTTCGTGGACGAGATCCACCGCTTCAACCGCGCCCAGCAGGACAGCTTCCTCCCCGTCATGGAGGACGGCACCGTGACGCTGGTGGGGGCCACCACCGAGAACCCCTCCTTCGAGCTCAACGCCGCGCTGCTCTCGCGCGCCCGCGTCCTGGTGTTCAAGCCGCTGGATGCCGAGGCGATCGCGCGGCTGCTCGCCCGCGCCGAGGAGATAGAGGCCAAGGCGCTGCCGCTGACCGAGGACGCGCGCCTCGCCCTCGTCAACATGGCGGACGGCGACGGGCGCGCCTCGTTGACCCTGGCGGAAGAGGTCTGGCGCGCCGCGCGGCCGGGCGAGGTGTTCGACGTGGCCGGCCTCGCCGAGGTGGTGCAGCGCCGCGCGCCCATCTACGACAAGAGCGAGGACGGCCACTACAACCTCATCTCCGCCCTGCACAAGGCGGTGCGCGGCTCGGACCCGGACGCGGCGCTCTATTATCTCGCCCGCATGCTGGACGCGGGCGAGAGCCCGCTGTTCCTCGCCCGGCGCATCGTGCGCATGGCGAGCGAGGATATCGGCAACGCCGATCCGCAGGCGCTCGCGGTGGCGAACGCCGCCAAGGAGGCCTACGATTTCCTCGGCTCCCCGGAAGGCGAGCTGGCGCTGGCCCAGGCGGTGGTCTACATGGCGACCGCGCCGAAATCGAACGCCGTCTACAAGGCCTTCT
Organism: Xanthobacter pseudotagetidis; assembly: GCF_043194795.2. NCBI lineage: Bacteria > Pseudomonadati > Pseudomonadota > Alphaproteobacteria > Hyphomicrobiales > Xanthobacteraceae > Xanthobacter > Xanthobacter pseudotagetidis. Next base: position 2,704,282 of record NZ_CM195534.1, read on the forward strand.
CCGGCGCCAAGCGGGTGGCCAAGGAGGGCGGCTCGCTGATGCCGCCCAAGACCATCCTCAACGCGCCGACCAAGCTCATGAAGGGTGAGGGCTACGGCGCCGGCTATCGCTACGACCACGACGAGCCGGATGCCTTCTCCGGCCAGAACTACTTCCCCGAGGCCATCGGCCGGCAGTCCTTCTACCATCCGGTGGAGCGCGGGTTCGAGCGCGAGATCCGGAAGCGCATGGAATACTGGGCGCGCCTGCGGGCGGAGCGGGGGGAGGGGTAGGGGGATCGAGGCCCCGCCTCGGGTGCCGCCGGCGGGAGCGCTTTGAGGCGTGGCGCAAGGCGCGAGGTGGATGCCCCGGACCAGCCGGGGCATGACGGCGGTGCGAGGTTTCAGCGCCGTCGCCCCTTGCCCCGCCATTGTCCCTTGCCCCGCCGTCGCCCTCCGGCTTGACCGGAGGGCCCATGCGGGACCGCGAGGGATCGTGGCGGCGGTGCCGTGGATGCTCCGGTCAAGCCGGAGCATGACGGTGGCTTGGGGGCAGCGCCCTCTCCCTACTTGGACCGCCGTCATCCCCCGGCTTGTCCGGGGGGTTCACGCCACGGGCTTGCCGGCGCTCTGGATTGAGGCGTGGCGCAAGGCGCGAGGTGGATGCCCCGGACCAGCCGGGGGATGACGGCGGTGAGAGGTTTCAGCGCCGTCGCCCCTTGCCCCGCCATTGTCCCTTGCCCCGCCGTCGCCCTCCGGCTTGACCGGAGGGCCCATGCGGTGGCGGGGAGGGATCGTGGCGGCGGTGCCGTGGATGCTCCGGTCAAGCCGGAGCATGACGCATCGAATGATGGCAATGCTTGTGAGGGCCGCCGTCCCTGACGGCCGCGGTCACCGTGACAGGCGGCGAAATCGTAGGCGAGGCGGCCGCCGTCATGGGTGGCGGATGGCATGGGGCACCTCGCTGGACCGCGAGAGTCAGGCGCGCGCCGCCGCCGGCGATGCCGGCGCGCCTATTTGGTGGTGTAGCCGCCATTCACGAGGATGGTCTGCCCCGTCATCCACCAGCCGTCCGAGACCAGCATGCGGACCCACGGCACGATATCCTCGATGTCGGTGAGGCCGGTCTTGGAGAATTTCGACAGCGCCGCCGCGGTCTTGTGGTAGGCGACCGCGTCCGCGCCCTCGGCCGGGTAGAAGAAAGGCGTGTCCATAGGGCCGGGTCCGATGGCGGTGACCGAGATTCCCCGGTCGCCGAGCTCCTTGGCCGCGGCGCGGGTGAAATGCTCCACCGGGGCCTTTCCGCCCGCATAGGCGGCATAGAAGGGCGTGAACGCGCCCAGCAGCGAGGTCACGAGCGTGCAGATCTTGCCGTTGTCGTTGAGCCTCTTGCCGGCCTCCTTGATGAAGAAGAAGGCGGCCTTGGCGTTCACCGCGGCCATCTCGTCATATTCGGCCTCGGATATCTCCGCCATGGGCTTCTTGAGCACCTTGCCCACGGTGTTGATGGCGATGTCGAGAGGACCCACCACGCCCGCCGCCTCGGCGAACAGCCGCTCCACCGCGCCGGCGGTCGTCAGGTCGGCCTGGAAGGCGACGGCGCGGGCGCCGGCCGCCTCGACGGCGGCGATGGTCGCGAGGACGTCCTCCTTCGAGGCTGGGCTGTTGTAGTGGATCGCCACGGCCCTGGCGCCGTGCGCCGCGAGGTCGCGCGCGATCAGGCCGCCCAGATTCTTGGCGCCTCCGGCGATGAGCACGGCCTTGCCTCTGATGCAGTGGTCGGTCATTGCGCGCAGCCTCCATTGTCCAGGCGGCCTGGCGCCCTGCCGGCGGCCCGTGGGGAAGCTATCGTCTGGCAAATTTGGATAAAGCCGGTATTTTTGACATGACTAGTCAGAAGTACGATCTAAAGGACGCGCCCGTTGGATCGGATCGAGCAGTATCGGATCTTCGCCCGGGTGGCGGACTGCGCCAGCTTCACGCGGGCGGCCGACATGCTCGGCCTGCCGCGCTCCTCGGTCTCGGCGGCGGTGCTCGAGCTGGAAGCGCGCCTCGGCACGCGGCTGCTCCATCGCACCACGCGGAAGGTGGCGCTCACGCGGGACGGGGAGGCCTTCCTCGCGCGTTGCCAGGGCCTGATCGCGCACATGGAGGAGACCGAAGGCCTGTTCCGCAGTCCGTCCGAGGCGCTTGCCGGGCGTGTCCGCGTGGATGTGCCGGGCCGCATCGGCCGCCTCATCCTCGCGCCGGCGCTGCCCGAATTCCTGGAGCGCCATCCGCTGCTCGAACTCGACCTGCACATGAGCGACCGGGCCATCAATCTGGTCGAGGAGGGGGTGGATTGCGTCCTCCGGATCGGCGCCCTTTCGGATTCCGGGCTCATCGCGCGGCCGGTGGGCGAGGTGGAACTGCTCAATGTCGCCAGCCCCGGCTATCTGGCGCGGCACGGGACGCCGGCCAGCCCGGCGGATCTTTCCCGGCATGTCGCCGTCAACTACGCCTCGCCCACCACCGGGCGGGTCGAGGACTGGGAATGGATCGAGGATGGCGCCGAGCGCACCTTGTCCATGCCGGGGCGGGTGACGGTGAACACCGCCGAAGCCTACGTCGCCTGCTGTCTTGCCGGGCTCGGCCTGATCCAGGTGCCGGCCTATGACGTCGGGGATCACCTGTCGTCCGGCGCGCTGGTGGAGGTGCTGCCGCGCCACCGGGCGGCGCCCATGCGCGCGACGCTGCTCTATCCGCACCGGCAGCATCTGTCGCAGCGCCTGGCGGCGGTGCTCGACTGGCTCGATGCGCTGCTCAAGGCGCGGCTGCGGGCGTGAAGGGCCGGCGGCCGCGCCGCCTTGCGTCCGGCCATGATCTGCCCAATATCGCACGCGCCGGTCCGGGCGGTCCCGGCCGCCCGTCGGCGCCGCGCGACCGTCTTCAGGCTCAGCCGGCGCGGGCGCCAGGGGGGCTCCACCATGTATCCTGCCGTGATCGTCTTCCTCGGCGCCGGGCTCGGCGGGGTGCTGCGCCACCTCCTGAACCAGTGGGTGCCGCGCCTGCTGGGCACCGGCTTTCCCTTCGCCACCTTCCTGATCAACGTCACCGGCAGCCTGGTGATGGGGCTTGTCATCGGCTATCTCGCCTTCAAGGATGGCGAGCACTGGACCCAGTCCCTGCGCCTGTTCCTCACCACCGGGGTGCTTGGCGGCTACACCACCTTCTCCACCTTCTCGCTCGACTTCTTCTTCCTCATGGAGCGCGGCGAGCATCTCCTCGCGGTCGCCTATGTGGTCGGCTCGGTGGCGATCGCCTTCCTCGGAGTGTTCGCCGGCATCACGCTGATGCGGGCGCTCAGCTGAGCGGGCCGGCCCCTGCGTGACGGCGCGCGCGCGATGCTCTATTGGTCGGCGCGGATGGGCGGATGGGCCCGAACGGGAATTTCCGCTGATGGCGGTCGAGCTTAAGAAGGTCACCGAGGACGAGGCGGGCATGCGCCTCGACCGCTGGTTCAAGGCGCACTATCCGGACCTGTCCTTCGGACACCTGCAGAAGCTGGTGCGCACAGGGCAGGTGCGCGTGGACGGCGGGCGTGCCAAGACCTCGACCCGGCTCGATCCCGGCCAGAGCGTGCGCATTCCGCCGATCGGGACGGACGAGCCGCAGGATTCCGGCGATGGTCCTGGACCGTCCGGCGGCGACGGGGCGGGCAAGAGGCCGGCCGGCGCGCGGGCGGCGGGGCAGAGCGCCGCCGCGGCGGCCAGGGCGCAGGGCAAGCCCCAGGGCAAGGCCAACGACGACCTCGCCTTCCTCAAGTCGCTGATCCTCTACGAGGACAAGGACGTCATGGTGCTCAACAAGCCCTACGGCCTCGCGGTCCAGGGCGGTTCCGGCACCTACCGCCATGTGGATGGGCTCCTGGAGGCCATGCGCGACAAGGACGGCCAGAAGCCGCGCCTCGTCCACCGCATCGACAAGGACACCTCCGGCTGCCTGCTGGTGGCGAAGTCGCGCCTCGCTGCCTCGGTGCTGGCCAAGAGCTTCCGCTCCCGAGAGGCCCGCAAGGTCTACTGGGCGCTGGTGCCGGGCGTGCCGAAGCCGCGCCAGGGCCGGATCTCCACCTATCTCGCCCGCGACGAGGACGAGGAGAGGATGCGCGTCGCCCGCCACGGCGAGGACGACGCGAGCCACGCCGTCACCTATTACGCCGTGGTGGACCAGGCGGCGCAGAAGCTCGCTTGGCTGTCGCTGAAGCCGGTGACCGGCCGCACCCACCAGCTGCGCGCCCACATGGCCCATATCGGCCACCCCATCGTCGGCGACCCGAAATATTTCGACATCGAGAACTGGGAGCTGCCCGGCGGCCTGCAGAACCGGCTGCATCTGCTCGCCAGGCGCCTGATCATTCCCCATCCGCGCGGGCAGGGCGTGATCGACGTCTCGGCGCCGCTGCCGCCGCACATGGCGCAGTCCTTCGCCGTGCTCGGCTTCGATGCCAGCCAGTACGATCCCATCCTCGAGGCGCCGGAGGGATGAGGCATCGGATCGCGCTTCTTGCGCTCCTGCCGGCATTGTGCGCCCTCGCGCCGGCGGCGGGAGCGCAGAAGCTCGACATCGTCGATCTCTATCGCGAGATGCAGGTCGCCCGGGGAGCCGGCTTCCCGACCTACGAGATCACCGAGACGAACGGCAAGGCCACGGCTTCCGGCGGCATCCTCTACGGCCCGCGCGCCCGCATCACCCTCACCCTCGACCGGCCGCGCTTCTACCTGCGCATCGACGACCGGGGCGACGACGACGGGGCCTCGGCCTTCATCACCGAGTTCGTCATGTGGCTCGACCGCGAGGGCTTTCCCCTGGTGGGCCTGTCCGAGCGCGGGCTCAAGGGCGGCGTGCCCTTCGCCGGGCGGGTGCGCTTCTATTCCCGCGCCTCGGGCCGCTGGAACCTCGTGACCGGCGAGGTCTTCCCGACCCCCGACGAGACCGTGTGCGGGACCGCGCACGAGGAGATCGACGAGAGCACCTCCGCCTGGGAGGGGCTCGGGCGGGCCGTGGCGGTGCTGCCGCGGGCGGGCACCGATATCGCGGTGTGGTGCGTCGGCCCGAGCCCGAAGGCGGGCACCGGAGCGCTGGTGGAATGGGACCGGGCCAACGGGCGCTTCCGCAATGGCAAGGCGCTGGACGGCCCGCCGCCCTGGCCCGACGTGCCGCCGCCCGCCCGCTGACGGGTGCCCCCTGTCGGCCGTGTGACGTTGTGGGAGGCGGCTCCTGCGCGTGCGACTTTCGTCTGGGGTGCGCTGCGGCAAATGCCTGAAAGGCTTTGCGGGCCCTTGCGCGTGCGGCGCCGCCCCTTGAACGCTGCGCATTCTCGCCTATGGTGCCGGCTCAAATCGGGACGGCCGATGTCCCAAAAGAGCGGCGAATGCCGCTGATGCCCGAGGGATCGTTTCATCATGTCCGTGCTGCTCGCGCTCGCCCGCGCCATCGATGCCGTCAATGCGCGCATCGGCAAGGCCGCGGCTTGGCTGATCGTCGTCGCCATCTTCGTGTCGGCGATCAATGCCGTGGTCCGCAAGGTGTTCGACTACAGCTCCAATTCCTGGCTCGAGCTGCAATGGGTGCTGTTCTCGGCAGTATTCCTGCTGTGCGCCTCGTGGACGCTGCTGGACAACGAGCATATCCGCATCGACATCATCAACTCCCACCTGCGCAAGCGGGTGCGCGACGGTATCGACATCTTCGGGCATCTGTTCTTCCTGCTGCCGTTCTCGATCCTGCTGCTGTGGACCTCCTGGCCGTTCTTCCTGACGTCGTTCGAGATCAACGAGCAGTCGCTGAACGCCGGCGGCCTCCCGCAGTGGCCGGCCAAGTTCCTGGTGCCGCTCGGCTTCTTCTTCCTGACGCTGCAGGGCATCTCGGAGCTGATCAAGCGCGTCGCCATCTTCACGGGACGGATGGAGGACCCGAACGAGGGCGCGGGTGGCAGCCATGCGGCGCTGGCAGCCGAAGCCGAGCGCCTGCTGGCGGAGGCCGAGGTGCCCGCCAGCTCCAAGAGCGTCCCCAGCGCCAGCGGCGAGTGAGGCACAGATGAAGACCCGCTTTCCGCTCGCCGCCCTGGCGCTCGCCCTCGGCCTCCTCCTCGCTCTCGCGCCCGACATGGCGCTCGCGGCCGAGCCGGGGTTCCGGGGCTGGTTCATCCACAACATGGCGCCGATCATGTTCGCGGCGCTGGTGGTGTTCCTGCTGCTGGGCTATCCGGTGGCCTTCTCCCTGGCCGCCAACGGCCTGATCTTCGGCCTGATCGGCATCTGGCTCGGGCTGTTCGAGCCCTCCTTCCTCCAGGCGCTGCCCGAGCGCGTCTACGGCACCATGAACAACGAGGTACTGCTCGCGGTGCCGTTCTTCACCTTCATGGGCCTGATCCTGGAACGCTCGGGCATGGCCGAGGACCTGCTCGACACCATCGGGCAGGTATTCGGCTCCGTCCGCGGCGGCCTCGCCTATGCGGTGATCTTCGTCGGCGCGCTGCTCGCCGCCACCACCGGCGTCGTGGCGGCCTCGGTGATCTCCATGGGCCTCATCTCGCTGCCCATCATGCTGCGCTACGGTTACGACCGGCGCGTGGCCTCGGGCGTGATCGCGGCCTCCGGCACGCTGGCCCAGATCATCCCGCCCTCGCTCGTGCTCATCGTCATGGCCGACCAGCTCAACCGCTCGGTCGGTGACATGTATGAGGGGGCGTTCCTGCCCGGCTTGCTCCTGGCGGGTCTCTACGCGATCTACATCTTCATCATCTCCGCCATCTTCCCGAGCGCCGCCCCCGGCCTGCCGCTGGAGGCGCAGACCCTGCGCGATCCCGACCAGAAGGCCGGTCCCTCGCGCCTGCTCGGGGCGGTCGCAGCGGCGGGCTTCGCCTATCTGATCGCGACCGGCTCGCTGCCGGAGCTAACCTCCGGCCTGCTGCCGGGCATTGCCAACACCCTGGCCTGGGGCGTCATCGTCTTCCTGGCGCTGTTCTATGTCCTGTCCGGCACCGCCCGGCTGCTGACGCCGTCCTTGTTCATCACCTTGGCCCTCGCCGTCGCGGCTGGCATCTTCCTGATGTGGGAAAGTGGCGTGAAGTTCGGCGCAGACTTCGTGGTGCTGACCATGTCGGCGACGGTGGGCCTGGCCTTCGTCATCGCCGTGGCCAACCGCGTGCTGCGGCTCGGCCTGCTCTCCAAGCTTGCGGAGCAGGTGGTGTTCGTGATGGTGCCGCCGCTGGCCCTGATCTTCCTGGTGCTCGGCACCATCTTCATCGGCGTCGCCACCCCCACCGAGGGCGGCGCCATGGGCTCGGTCGGCGCCCTGGCGCTTGCGCTCGCGCGCGGGCGCCTCAAGTTCGACCTCCTGCGGCAGGCGACCTATTCCACCGCCAAGCTCTCGGCCTTCGTGCTGTTCATCCTGCTCGGCGCGCGCGTGTTCTCGCTCACCTTCTACGGCGTGGACGGGCACTTGTGGGTGGAGGAGCTCCTGGTCTCGCTTCCGGGCGGGCAGGCGGGCTTCCTGATCGCCGTCAACGTGCTGGTGTTCCTGCTGGCCTTCTTCCTCGACTATTTCGAGCTCGCCTTCATCATCATCCCGCTGCTGGGGCCGGCGGCCGACAAGCTCGGCATCGACCTGATCTGGTTCGGCGTGATGCTGGCGGTGAACATGCAGACCTCCTTCATGCACCCGCCGTTCGGCTTCGCGCTGTTCTTCCTGCGCTCGGTCGCGGCGAAGGTCCCCTATGTGGACCGCGTGACCGGAAAGGTGATGCAGCCGGTGACGACAGGGCAGATCTACTGGGGCGCCGTGCCGTTCGTGTGCATCCAGCTCATCATGGTGGCGCTCATCATCCTGTTCCCCGGCATGGTGACGCACTACAAGTCGGGCGCGGTCCAGCTCGATCAGAAGCAGATCCAGCAGCAGTTCGACAGCCTGTCGCCGGGCCTCGACATGCCTCCGCCGCCGGCGCTCGATTTCGGCAATCCGCGTTAGGAACCGCCACAATGGTCTGCTAAAGGCCGACCCCTTGCGTGCCGGGCGCTCCGGTTCGGCACGATGGTTCCAGCGTCCGGAGGCGTGCTTATGGACTCGAGATCGGACTTCTGCCCCGGCTGCGGGGCTCAGGTCTATCCCGAGGAGGCTCATTGTCCCTTCTGCGGGCGCAGCCTGCGGTCGCGCGCCTGGGTTCCGTTCGCGGTGGGCTTCGGCGGCGCGGGCGCGGCCCTCCTGGTGGGCGGCCTCGTCTGGTGGGTGCTCGACGCGCTGCCGCCGGCGGTGCCGGCGCCGGAGGCCGGCCAGCAGGTGGCGGCGCAGTCCGCGCCCGCCGACGCCGCGCCTTTGTCATCGGCCGCCGCGCCCGGAGCCGCCGCCGCACCGGAGGCTCCCGCATTCGCCCCGCCGCCGGAGGCGCCGGCCGGCGCCAGTCAGGCGCTCATCGCGCCCCAGCCCTTCGGCTCGATCCAGCCCGGCGCGAGCGCGCCTGCGCCCGGCGGCGCCCTGGCGCTCGCAGCGCCGGGATCGGCCGAGGGCGGGGTCGGCGAGGCGAGGCTGCCGCTGCCGACCTTGCATGCACCGCCGGCGGCGACGCCGGCCGACGTGGAGTCGCGCAAGGCCTTCGCCAAGCAGACCCAGCAGAAGTTCGTGGAGAACGGGCTCGATCTTTCGGTGGCGACATCGGGCGACGACGCCGCGGTGCTCACGATCAAGTTCAACTTCCCGGCCCGGACCGCGGCCGAGCTGATCGTCTCGGGTCCGTTCCCGCGCCAATGCGAGCAGCGCGGCTTCCGGCAGGTGGTGTTCGTCGATCCCTCGGGAGAGACGTGGCTCTATGACGTCGCAACCCAGAAGATGAGCCAGCAGTGAGGGTGGTGGGGGAATGAAGCTCGTCCTGTTCGATTGCGACGGGACGCTGGTGGACAGCCAGCACCTGATCGTCGCCGCCATGCGCAACGCCCATGCGGCGCGCGGCGTCGCGCCGCCGGCCCGCGAGAGAATCCTGTCGGTGGTCGGCCTGTCGCTGCCGGAGGCGTTCGCGGTACTCTCGGCGGGCGACCCGGCCTATCCGGTCGCGGCCATGCCGGAGGCCTACAAGCTGGCCTTCACGCGCCTGCGCGACAGCGAGCCGCCGGAGCCCATGTTCCCGGCTGCGCGCGAGGTGCTCGACGCCTTGCGCGTCCGGCCGGACGTGATCCTCGGCATGGCAACCGGCAAGGCGCGGCGCGGGGTAGACCGCGTTCTGGCGGCGCACCGCATGGAAGGCTGGTTCGCCACCATCCAGACCGCGGACGACGCACCCTCCAAGCCCCATCCCGCCATGGTGCTCCAGGCCATGGCCGAGGTGGGCGCGCGGCCGGAGGACACGGTGGTGGTCGGCGACACCAGCTTCGACATCGCCATGGCGCGCGCGGCCGGGGCCTCGGCGCTCGGCGTTTCCTGGGGCTATCATCCGGTCGAGGAGCTGACGCGCGCGGGCGCGGACATGCTGGTGGACCGCTTCGAGGAGGTGCCCGGCGCCGCCTTCGCGCTGATGGCGCGGCGCGGCGCCATCAGCGCCTGAGCCGGCACGGGGAGAGAGGAACCATGCGCGACATCATGGCCGACCTTGAGGCGGGCGAGGGCACGGACCCGGTCGCCCGCGCCCGCGCCGCGCAGAAGACCACGCTGCCCAAGCGCTTCTACAAGGATGTGAGCGTGGGGGAGGGGGAGGGCGGCTTCACCATCCTCCTGGACGGCCGCCCGGTGCGCACGCCCGCCCGCGCGCTCCTGGCGGTGCCGACGCGCGCGCTCGCCGAGGCCATGGCGGCGGAATGGGCGGCGCAGGGCGCGGAGATCGATCCGTTCTCGATGCCGCTGACGCGCCTCGTCAACGTCGCCATCGACCGGGTGGCGCCGGAGATCGCGGCGGTCCGCGACGAGGTGGTGCGCTATGCCGGCACCGACCTGCTCTTCTACCGCGCCGAGGGGCCGCAGACCCTCGTGGAGCGCCAGGGGCGCCAGTGGGACGGGGTCCTGGACTGGATGCGCGAGCAGCACGGCGCGCGCTTCTTCCTGTCGCAGGGCATCCGCCACGTGGCCCAGCCGGAGGAGGCGCTGGCGCGGGTCGGGGAGCGGGTTCCCCGCGAGGCGCTGGCGCTGTCGGCCGTCCATTCCATGACCACGCTCATGGGCTCGGCGCTGCTCGCGCTCGCGGTAGCGGAAGGCGCGCTGGATGCGCCGGCGGCCTGGGACGCGGCCCATGTGGACGAGGACTTCAATCGCGAGCAGTGGGGGGAGGACGAGGTCGCCGCCGCCCGCCGCGCCGCCCGCCGGATCGAGATGGATGCGGCGGCGCGGCTTTTGGCGCTGCTGCGGTCCTGAGGCGCGGCCTTGGATCGCGAATATCTCGCCGACCTGTTCTCCGCCTTCGGCACGGTCGGCGTGCGGCGCATGTTCGGCGGCCACGGCATCTACCGCGACGGGGCGATGTTCGCGCTGGAGGCCGGAGGCGCGCTCTATCTGAAGGCCGACGCGCACTTCGGCCGCGAGCTGGAGGCGCGGGGCTCCGAGCCGTTCAGCTACGTGGCCAGCAACGGCCGGCGCACGGTGATGAGCTATTGGCGTGTGCCGGAGGCGGCCATGGACGATCCCGAGGATCTCGCCGCCTTGTCGCGCCGCGCGCTGGAGATCGCCCGCCGCGCGCCGGCAAAGCCCCGGCGCGCGAAGACGACGCGGGAGGGCTTCAGGACATGTAGCGGCGCTTGAGCGCCAGCAGCTTGTCGAGCAGCTCGCCATTGCTCTCGGCGAGCTTGTTCTTGGCGGCGATCACGAACGCCGGATAGGGCTCGATCAGCACCGGCACCTTCACGCCCATGAAGTCGTAGACCTTGTAGATGCGCGAGCGGATCTCCGGGCTCGCCATCAGGCCGTCGAGATACTTCTGCGCCGACGACTTGTGGGCGAGATAGAGCTTGGAGGTGCCCATGGCGATGGGGGCGAAGTCCTGTCCCTTCTCCCGGTGCCAGTCGAAGAAGCCGTAGGACACGTCCGGCCACCCCTGCTTCAGGAAGTCGTCGAGCGCGATCACGCCGCCCTCGGCGAGCGTCGCCGCCGCGAGGTCGAGGTCGTTGATGACGATGTCGTGCCAGTGGCCGCCGTCGACGCTGAAGAAGCGCACCGGGCCCACCGCGTCGGCGATCTCCTGCGGCTTCACGTCCAGCGAGGACGCCTTGCGGATGATCACCTTCGACGGATCGATGCCGAACTTGCCGAGATTGGCCTCGAACACCGCGCGGTTGCCCTGGCCGGAATTGTCCACGTTCAGCGACTGGTCGTCGAAGATGTCGATGCACAGTGCCTTCTCGCTCGCCTTGAGGGCGAGGCACAGGGGCACGAACGACTTGCCGTGATGGACGCCGATCTCCACCGCCGAGCCTGAGACGCCCAGCTCCTGCTGGAGATCGAGGATGCGCAGGAACAGCTCGGCATCGTTTCGGGCGAACCAGCCATTCACCTTCTTGCGGCCCGAGCGGCAATATTCGACGAGCCGCTGATTCTGGACAGACATCTGTGCCTCTCGGGATCTGGTCTGGTCTCGGCCGCGCCGCCCGGCAAAGCGCCGGCTGCACGCCTCCTTATAGTGCGCCTACCGAAGAAGAAACACGCGCTGCGTCAATGAATGCCTACCGGAAGCACGATTTCCGACGTTTTTTCGTGGCGATCGACTGCACGCCGGGCGCCGGCAGGGTGGGCGTGGGCCGAGCGTCCGGGTACCGATCTGGCCGCTTCCCGAGCGCCTGCCACGTGGCGCGGATGGCCAGTTGAGCCGCGAAAGTCTCGTCTTCACCGAGGCGGGCGCGCGCCTTTCCCGGGGCCGGGTGTATCGGTCAGCTTGCATCGTGCTTCGAGGGCTGTCCGGCGAATCGAAACGCCCGGCGGAGGCCGGGCGCGATCAGGGGCGGCGGACCGCCGCTCGGCAGGGGAGCGTGTCAGGGGAGAGGCGGGCGTCAGCCCGCCTTCACACGCACCGGGCGCAGCAGGAAGGCGGGCAGGTGCGACATGTCGGCCGGTTCGCTGGCCGGCGCTCGCTCGCGCCGCGGTGCCCGCTCGGCACCGTCGCGGGGGCCGCGGTTGCGCTCGGGGCGCTCCATCCGCTCGGCCCGTTCAGGACGCTCAGTCCGTTCAGGACGCTCAGTCCGTTCAGCACGCTCGGCCCGCTCCGCGCGGGCGGGGCGCTCTGTCCGTTCCCGGCGCGGGGCGCGCTCGGCATGTTCCGGGTGCTCGGCACCGCCGGTGCGCTCGGGCCGATCCGACCGTTCGGAATGCTCGCCCCGCGGCGCGCGGTCGGCACGGCCGTCCTTCTCCATGCGGCGCTTGCCGCGCAGGCGGCCCTCCTCGCGGCCTCCGTCCCGGCGCTCGCGACGCTCGCGCGGCGGCGCCTCGCCCAGCGGCTCGCCGTTCCAGGGGATGGCGTTGCCGATCAGCTTCTCGATCGCCGACAGCGACTTCGAATCCGCATGGGTGACGATGGTGTAGGCGGTGCCCGAGCGCCCGGCGCGGCCGGTGCGGCCGATGCGGTGGACATAGTCCTCCGCATGGTGCGGGACGTCATAGTTGAAGACGTGGCTCACGGCCGGAATGTCGAGGCCGCGGGCGGCGACATCGGACGCCACCAGCAGGTTGGCCTCGCCGGTGCGGAACTGGTCCAGCGCCTTGATGCGGGCGTGCTGGTCCATGTCGCCGTGCAGCGCCACGGCATTGAAGCCGTGCTTCTGCAGCGAGCGGTGCAGCACCGCCACGTCGCGCTTGCGGTTGCAGAAGATGATGCCGTTCTGCAGCCCCTCGCAGTTGCGGATCAGCTCGCGCAGGACGTCCCGCTTCTCGAAGTCCTCGCTCGGGGAGGCGACAAGCAGCTGGGTCACCGTCGTGGCGGTGGAGGCGGGCTTCGACACCTCGACCCGGACCGGGTTCGAGAGGAACTGCGAGACCAGGCGCTGGATCTCCGGCGGCATGGTGGCCGAGAAGAACAGCGTCTGCCGGGTGAAGGGCACGAGCTTGCAGATGCGCTCGATGTCCGGGATGAAGCCCATGTCCAGCATGCGGTCGGCCTCGTCGATGACGAGGATCTCGATGCCGGACAGCAGCAGCCGGCCGCGCTCCACATGGTCGAGCAGCCGGCCCGGCGTGGCGATCAGGACGTCGACGCCGCGCAGCAGCTTGGAGTCCTGGTCGCCGAACGACACGCCGCCGATCAGCAGGGCGACGTTCACCTTGTGGTTCTTGCCGTAGCGGACGAAGTTCTCCTCCACCTGGGCGGCAAGCTCGCGGGTGGGTTCGAGGATCAGCGTGCGCGGCATGCGCGCGCGCGCCCGGCCGTGCTCCAGGAGAGTGAGCATAGGCAGGGTGAAGGCGGCGGTCTTGCCCGTGCCGGTCTGCGCGAGGCCGAGAACATCGCGGCGCGCAAGAACGTGGGGAATGGCCTGTGCCTGGATGGGGGTCGGCTGCGTGTAGCCGGTATCTGCGACGGCCGCGAGAACCTTCTCGCTCAGGCCGAGTTCGGAAAATGACATTGCATCTTTTGGATGCGGCAGCGCGCCGCGATCGAACGTCCCGTGCCGTACGGGCTCAGACGAGTGGTCGTCGGACGGCGCGCTTGGATTCGACATATCTCGGACGACGCATAGCAACATAGAAATATTGTGCGCCGTGTCAATGGTTAGATGCAGCCATGCGTTTTCGCCAAGCCTGCGGAAAGAGCCATGCAGCCTTCCGCTTGACCTCGGGGCCAGCGGACCCCACCCCTAGTCGCTGGCCGCGTGGTCAGCCGGCCATCCCTCCGCGCGCGTTTGCGAACGCGATCATTCCACGGCCGGCATGAATTATCTCTATGTCCTCGGTCTCGCCACCTTCGCGAGCGCTTTTTCCATGCGTGCCATCGATCCGATGGTCAATCAGGTGGCGGCGGACCTGAATATCAGCTTGCCGCAAGTGGCGACGCTGGCCTCGGTGTTCACGCTGGCCTACGCGTCCATGCAGCTTGTGTTCGGCCCCATCGGCGACGCGGTGGGCAAGGTGCGCCTGGTACGCATCAACCTCGCCATCCTGGCGCTGGGCCTCGCGGTCTCGGCGATGGCGCCGAGCCACGAAGTGCTCTTCTTCGCCCGCATCCTCTCCGGTGCGTTCGCGGGCGGGATCATCCCGGTGGTGCTCGCCACGGTGGGAGACCGGGCGAGCTTCGCCGAGCGCCCGGTCGCGCTGAGCCGCGTCCTGTTCGCGCTCATCCTCGGTCAGCTCATGGGCTCCACGGCCTCCGGCTTCATCGCCGAGTGGCTGGGCTGGCGGCAGGTGTTCTGGACCGCGTGCGCGGTGGCAGCCCTCGGCTGCGTGGGCTGCGTCGTCTTCATATCGGAGCAGAACGGGCGCGAGCCGCTCTCTTTCACCTCCGCGTTGTCACGCTACCGCCTCGTGCTGAGGAATCCCCTGTCGGCGAAGCTGTTCACCGTGGCCGCGGTGGAGGGGGCCTTCACCTTCGGCATATTTCCGCTGGTGGCGGCGCTGATGGTCGCCCATCGGCTGGGCGACGCGATCGAGGCAGGGCTCGTGATCGGGGCTTTCGCGATCGGCGGCGCCTGCTATGCGCTCGCCGTCGGCCTGCTGGTGCGCTTCCTCGGGCTCAAAGGCATGATCGGAACGGGAGCGGCGGCGGTGGGCGTCTTCTTCATCGGCGCAGCCCTGGTGCCCAGCCTCGGCATGGCCGCGGCGGCGTTCGCCTTCGCCGGCTTCGGCTTCTACATGGTCCATAACGTATTGCAGATCCTCGCCACCGAGCTCGCGCCCGAGGCGCGGGGTTCGGGCGTCGCCCTGTTCGCCAGCTCGTTCTTCATCGGCCAGGCGGTTGGCGCGGTGGCGATGGCGGGCGTGGCGGAGCGGGTCAGCGCCGAGGCGGTGTTCCTGATCGCCGGCGGCGCGATGCTGCTGCTGGCTTGGCCGGCATCGCGCCTCGCGCCGCGCCCCCACACGCCGCCGCCGGCCTGAACCCAAGCAAGAGCCCCAAAGATGCCGGATCGGGCGGAGGGAAGAGCCTCGTGCGGCATGCCGGCGCATTGCCGGTCGGGACGCGAGGCTTAACGAATGCGCTCGCTTGGCGTATGAAGGGCGTCTGCAAGCCATTCCCACTGTGCGGGATCGCCAGCTCCCAATTGATGTTTCAAGCTGCTGGTGACGCGCGATGGTTCATTGCATTCTTTCGATCCCGTCCTTTCTTGCACCGGTCCGCCGTTTCGGCGGCGCGTTTGTCCTTGCCGTCCTGCTGATGGCCGGTGCGACCGCGCCGGCCCCTGCCCAGCAGAGTGCCGCCCCGCCCGCCGGGCCCGCCGCCGCTGCGCCTGCCGTCGCGCCATCCGCGGTCGTCCCGCCCGCCGTCAGTCCGCCTGCGAATCCGGGGGTGCCGGCCGCAGCCGCGGCAGAGGGGGCGGCGGCCTCCGTCGCAGCGCCTGCGGCTCCCGCGGACCATGCCGGCCATGACGTGACGCCGGTCGAGTCCCTGCCGACGGCCGTCCCGGCGGCGCCCAATGCGCTGCTGCCGCACGATCTGTCCCCCTGGGGCATGTTCATGGCGGCGGACCTGGTGGTGAAGGCGGTGATGATCGGCCTCGCCTTCGCCTCGCTGCTCACCTGGACCGTCTGGCTGGCCAAGTCGCTGGAGATCGCGTTCGCCCGCCGCTCGGTCGCGCGCACGCTTGATGCCCTGCGCTCGGCGCCGACACTCGTTGAGGCTGCCCGCGACATTCCCGCCGGCAAGGGCGCCGCGCCGACCACCGTGCGCGCGGCGCTTGGCGAGTGGCGCCATTCCGAGGGCCTGCCCGCGGACGGCATCAAGGAGCGCGTCGCCGTGGCGCTGAACCGCATCGAGGCCGCGGCGGGCCGGCGCATGTCGGTCGGCACCGGCATCCTCGCCACCATCGGCGCCACCGCCCCCTTCGTGGGCCTGTTCGGCACCGTCTGGGGCATCATGAACTCCTTCATCGGCATCTCGAAGGCCCAGACCACGAACCTCGCGGTGGTGGCGCCCGGCATCGCCGAGGCGCTGCTCGCCACCGCCATCGGCCTCGTCGCCGCGATCCCGGCGGTGGTGATCTACAACGTGTTCGCCCGCGCCATCGCCGGCTACAAGGCCTCGCTCGCCGACACATCGGCCGAGGTGATGCGCCATCTGTCGCGCGACCTCGACCGGGCCGCCGCCGGCGACGACGATCTGGTCACCGAGGTGGTGTCGCTGCGCGCCGCCGCCGAGTGAGCGGGAGGCGCGACCATGGCCGCCAAGCTCGACCACGGCGGGGACGACCTCGTCGAGACCCACGAGATCAACGTCACGCCGTTCATCGACGTGATGCTGGTGCTGCTGATCATCTTCATGGTGGCGGCGCCGCTCGCCACCGTCGACGTGAAGGTTGACCTGCCCACGTCCAACGCCCAGCCGCAGCCGCGTCCGGAGAAGCCGCTGTTCCTCTCGGTGAAGAAGGACCTGACCCTGTCGCTCGGCGACGACGCGGTGATGCGGACCGACCTCGGCCGTGCGCTCGACGGGCGCACCGGCACCGACCGCGAGCAGCGCGTGTTCGTGCGCGCCGACAAGGCGGTGCCCTATGGCGACGTCATGGAGGTGATGAACCTCCTGCGCGCGGCCGGCTATCTCAAGGTGGCCCTGGTGGGCCTGGAAGGCAGCGAGGCCCAGCTTCCGGCGGCTCCGGCGGCGGCCGGGACCGGGGCGACCGCTCCGGCCGGCCCGGCGACGGGCGCGCCCGCCGCCCCGGCCGCGCCCGCTGGCGGGGGAGGGGGCGCAGCCGGGGAGGCGCCTCAGTGAGCGCGATCCACCACTGGCACGATTTCGACCGCAACCATTTCCGCGATACCGTCCTGCGCTGGATCGCCGGAGCGGCCATCATCCTCGCCGCCCATGCGGCCGCGGTCTACGGCGCGCTGTACCTGCGCGGCCTGGAGCCGCCGGCGGAGATGCCGCCGGCGGCGGTCATGATCGAGCTCGCGGCGCTGCCGGTGAGCGCGCCGAGCGAGGTCGAGGACCTCGCGCCCGGCCCGCAGATGGTCCAGGCCCCGGAGACGACGCCGGACGCCACCGACGAGCCCGAGACCGAGACCCCGCCGCCCGAGCCGGTGGAGCGCAAGGTGGTCGAGGAGGATCTGCCCAAGATCGAGCCGTCGCCCCAGCAGTCCGAGGTGGTGCTGCAGAAGCCCGAGCCGGAGCCCGTGCCGCTGCCGCTGGAGAAGCCGAAGCCGCCGGAAAAGGAGAAGCCGAAGCCGAAGGCCAAGCCCACCAAGCGCAAGCAGGCGCCGGTCACGTCGGCGGCGCCGCGCACGGAGACGGCGCCCGCGCAGCGCACCGCCGCGCCATCGCAGGGCGCCAGCAGCTCCAACTCCATGTCGCGGGCCACCTGGGCGGCCATGGTCTCGGCGCACCTCAACCGCTTCAAGCGCTATCCGCCGGGGGCGCAGGGCATCACCGGGCGGCCGTCGGTTCGGTTCACGCTGGATTCGTCCGGCCGGGTGACGGGGGTGAGTCTGACCCGGTCTTCCGGCTCCTCGGTCCTGGACGCGGAAGCGGTCGCGACCGTGCGCCGCGCCTCGCCGTTCCCGCGACCGCCGGACGGCAACGGCGCGAGCTTCTCGGTGCCGGTGAACTTCACCAGCCGGTGAGGGCGGAGAGGCCGAGGGGCTTTCCCGCCCCTCGGCTCCCCTGCCTCGGCCCCCCTTGGCGCTCCGCGCCGCCGATCCGCTCGCCCGGCCTGCCTGCATGCCTGACCCCTGCGGCCGGCATTTGGACTTCGCCGATCCCGTGTGATAAGCGCTCAGTCCGCTTTGGCTGAGGCGCAGTTGCGCCCGGCCGGGGTGCCCCGACATTTCCGGAGCCCGTCCATGGCCTCGCAGGATGCGAACCAAACCTCCGTCACGGAGGAAATGAACCGCTTCTTCACCGCCCCGCTCGCCGAGACCGATCCCGAGATCGCCGGCGCCGTGGAAGCGGAACTGGGTCGCCAGCGCGACGAGATCGAGCTCATCGCCTCCGAGAACATCGTCTCGCGCGCGGTGCTCGAGGCCCAGGGCTCGGTGCTCACCAACAAGTATGCCGAGGGCTATCCGGGCAAGCGCTATTACGGCGGCTGCCAGTTCGTCGACGTGGCCGAGAATCTCGCCATCGAGCGGGCCAAGAAGCTGTTCGCCTGCGGCTTCGCCAACGTGCAGCCGAACTCCGGCAGCCAGGCCAACCAGGCGGTGTTCTTCTCGCTGCTGCAGCCGGGCGACACCTTCCTCGGCCTCAACCTCGCGGCGGGCGGGCACCTGACCCACGGCTCGCCGGTGAACATGTCGGGCAAGTGGTTCAAGCCGGTGCCCTACACCGTGCGCCAGGACGACCAGCGCATCGATTATGAAGAGGTGGCCAAGCTCGCCGACCAGCACAAGCCAAAGCTGATCGTCGCCGGCGGCTCCGCCTATCCGCGCGTCATCGACTTCGCGAAGATGCGGGCGATCGCCGACAGCGTCGGCGCCTATCTGATGGTGGACATGGCCCATTTCGCCGGCCTGGTGGCGGGCGGCGCGCATCCGAGCCCGTTCCCGCATGCGCATGTGGCCACCACCACCACCCACAAGACCCTGCGCGGCCCGCGCGGCGGGATGATCCTCACCAACGACGAGGATCTGGCCAAGAAGATCAACTCGGCCATCTTCCCCGGCATCCAGGGCGGCCCGCTGATGCACGTGATCGCGGGCAAGGCGGTGGCGTTCGGCGAGGCGCTGCGCCCCGAGTTCAAGCTCTATGCGAAGAACGTGGTGGAGAACGCCAAGGCGCTGGCCGAGAACCTGAAGGGCCACGGCTTCGCCATCGTCTCCGGCGGCACCGACACCCACCTGATGCTGGTGGACCTGCGCCCCAAGCGCCTCACCGGCAAGACGTCTGAGATCGCGCTCGGCCGCGCCCACATCACCACCAACAAGAACGGCATCCCGTTCGATCCCGAGAAGCCGTTCGTGACCTCCGGCATCCGCCTCGGCACCCCGGCCTGCACCACGCGCGGCTTCGGCGTCGCCGAGTTCCAGCAGGTGGGCGACCTGATCGCCGAGGTTCTCGGTGTCCTGTCCCAGAAGGGCGTGGAGGAGGATTCGCTGGTGGAGGAGGCGGTGCGGGGCAAGGTGTCCGCGCTGTTGAAGCGCTTCCCCATCTATCCGTGAGCCGGGGCCGGCCGGGAGCCTGAAGCCATGCGGTGCCCTTATTGCGGCAGCCTCGACACGCAGGTGAAGGACTCGCGGCCGACCGAGGACAACACCTCCATCCGCCGCCGCCGCGTCTGCCCCGACTGCGGCGGCCGCTTCACCACCTTCGAGCGCGTGCAGCTGCGCGAGCTGACGGTCGTGAAGCGCTCCGGCAAGCGCGTGCCGTTCGAGCGCGAGAAGCTGGAGCGCTCCGTGAAGGTCGCGCTGCGCAAGCGTCCGGTGGACGAGGAGCGGGTGGAGCGCATGATCTCCGGAGTGGTGCGCCAGCTGGAGAGCATGGGTGACACCGACATCACCTCCGAGACCATCGGCGAGATGGTGATGGAGGGGCTCAAGCAGATCGACGACGTGGCCTATGTGCGCTTCGCCTCGGTCTACCGCGACTTCCGCGAGGCCAAGGATTTCGAGAACGCGCTCGCCGAGCTGTCCCACGACGGCGACGGCAAGGCCGCGGCCAAGCCCGAGCCGAAGGGGCGTCCTCCCGCGCGGGGGGCGGAATGAGCGCCGCGGTCGGCGCGCCGGCGAGCTGGCCCGTCACCTCGCCCCAGGAGGACGAACGCTTCATGGCGCTCGCCTTGGAGGCAGGCGCCGCCGGGCTCGGACGCACCTGGCCGAATCCTTCCGTGGGCGCGGTGGTGATCCAGCACGGCCCGAGCGGACCTAAGGTGGTCGGCCGCGCGGCGACGGCGCCCACCGGCCGCCCCCATGCCGAGCCGCTGGCGCTCGCGGAGGCCGGCGAGGCGGCGCGCGGCGCGACCCTCTACGTCACCCTGGAGCCGTGCTCGCACCACGGCCGCACGCCGCCCTGCGCCGATGCGGTGATCGCCGCCGGCGTGCGCCGGGTGGTGGCCGCCATCGAGGATCCGGACCACCGGGTGCGGGGCCGCGGCGTCGCCCGGCTGCGCGCCGCCGGCATCTGGGTCAGCGTCGGCGTCGGCGCCGAGCAGGCGCTGTTCGACCATGCGGGCCACATCCGCCGCGTCACCGAGGGCCGGCCGCACGTGCTGCTCAAGATGGCGGTGTCGGCGGACGGCAAGGCGGGCCTGCCCGGTCCTGCGCCGGCGGTCATCACCGGCCCCGAGGCCCGCGAGCGCGCCCATCTCATGCGCGCCCATGCGGATGCGATCCTGGTCGGCATCGGCACGGTGAAGGCGGACGACCCCATGCTCACCTGCCGCCTGCCGGGCCTTCAGGACCGCTCGCCGGTGCGCCTGGTGCTCGATTCGGGGCTGGACCTGCCGCACGGCTCGGCATTGGCGCAGACCGCGTGCGACGTGCCGGTGTGGGTGATCGCGGCCGAGGACGCACCGGCCGACCGCCAGGCGGAGCTGAACGCGCGTGGCATCGAGGTGCTGCGGGCGCCGCGCGGGGCGGGGGGCCGGCTGCATCTTCCCGCCGTGCTCAAGCTGCTGGGCCTGCTCGGCATCACGCGGCTGATGGTGGAGGGCGGGCCGCAGGTGGCGGCGGCATTCCTGGAGGCCGGCCTCGTGGACGAGGTGGCGGCGTTCTCCGGCCCGGTCCTGCTCGGACCCGATGCCGTCGATGCCCTCGCCGGCCGCCCGCTCGGCCGGCTTCTTTCCCCCGTGGGCTTCGCCGAGGTGGAGCGCGCCGAGCTCGGCGCCGACCGCCTCGTGCGCTTGTGGAGACGCTGACATGTTCACCGGCATCGTCACCGACGTGGGCGAGGTGATCGCCGTCGAGGACAAGGGCGAGGTGAGGACCCTCTCCATCGCGTGCGGATATCACGGCGAGGGCATCGACCTCGGCGCCTCCATCGCCCATGCGGGCGTGTGCCTGACCGTGACATCGGTGCGCGCCGGCGGCCCGAGCGGCACCGTGTTCACGGTGGACGCGGCGCCGGAGACGCTTGCCATCACCACCGTGGCCGAATGGGCGCCGGGCGCGCGCATCAACCTGGAGCGCTCCTTGAGGATCGGCGACGAGCTGGGCGGCCACATGGTGAGCGGGCACGTGGACGCCAAGGCCCGCATCCTCTCGCGGGAGGACCTGGGCTCTTCGACGCGCTTCCGCTTCGAGGTGCCGGAGCGGCTTGCGCGTTTCGTCGCGCCCAAGGGCTCGGTGGCGCTCGACGGCACCTCGCTCACGGTCAACGAGGTCGAGGGCAACACCTTCTCCTGCCTGCTCATTCCGCACACGCTGGAGGTGACCACCTGGGGCGCGCGGCGGGCCGGCGACGAGGTCAATTTCGAGGTCGACCTGATGGCGCGCTATGCGGCGCGGCTTGCGCAGTTCCCCGCCGCCGAGTACGCCTCCCGCCCTGAGGAGAGCGGATCATGGTGACGACACAGCGCGAGAGCGCGCTCCCGGGCGAAGAGCCCATCAGCGACGCGCGCGTCCTCATCATCGAGGGCCGCTATTACGAGGCGCTCGCCGACGAGCTGCTGAAGGGCGCCAAGGCGGTGCTGGAGGCGGCCGGGGTCGAGGTGGAGGTCATCACCGTGCCCGGCGCGCTGGAGATCCCCATCGCCGCCGAGATCGCGCTCGACGCGGCCGAGATCACGGGCGCGCCGGTGGACGCCGTCGTCGCGCTCGGCGTGGTGATCCGGGGCGAGACCTATCATTTCGAGATCGTGGCGGGCGAGAGCGCGCGCGGCCTCATGGACCTCGGCGTCACCCACGCGATTCCCGTCGGCAACGGCATCCTCACCGTCGACACCGAGGCGCAGGCCTGGGAGCGGGCGCGCGTGAGCGAGGGCGACAAGGGCGGCGGCGCGGCGCGGGCGGCGCTGTCCCTGCTGCGCCTGCGGCGGCGGCTCGAAGCATGAGCGAGGCCCCCACCAAGCCCATGAAGAAGAGCGCGGCGCGCCTCGGCGCGGTGCAGGCGCTCTACCAGATGGACCTCGCCCAGACGCCGGTGAACGACGTGTTCGCCGAGTTCGAGAGCCATTGGCTCGGCCAGGAGGTGGAAGGCACCCAGCTGCCCGACGCCGACGTGAAGCTGTTCCGCGCCGTGGTGGAGGGCGCGCTGAGCAACCAGCGCCGCATCGATCCGCTGCTGGACAACGCGCTGACGCAGGGCTGGCCGCTGAAGCGGGTCGAGGCGGTGCTGCGCGCCGTGCTGCGCGCCGGCGTCGCCGAGCTCCTGTCTCGCCCCGAGGTGCCGGCGCGGGTGGTGATCGCCGAATATGTGAACGTCGCCGGCGCCTTCCTTGAGCGCGACGAGACCGGAATGGTCAACGCGGTGCTGGATTCGCTCGCCCGCGAGCTGCGGCCCGGCGAGTTCGACCGGCCGCCGGGCGCCTGACATGGGCGGGGCGATGGAGGGCGGCGGCTCGGGCGAGGATCGCCTCATCGCCCGCTTCTTCCGCCCGATCGCCGGCGCCGGGGGGCTCGGACTTCTCGACGATGCGGCCTTGCTGTCGCCGCCCGAGGGCTGCGACCTCGTCCTCACCAAGGACGCGGTGGTGGCAGGCGTGCATTTCTTCGCCGACGATCCGCCGGCTTCGGTGGCGCGCAAGGCGCTGCGGGTAAATCTCTCAGACCTTGCCGCGAAAGGCGCCGCCCCGCTCGGCGCGCTGCTCGCGCTCGCCTTGCCGAAGGGGACGGGCGAAGCCTGGATCGAAGCCTTCGCGTCCGCCCTTGGGGCGGATGCGACCCAGTTCGGATGCCCGATCCTCGGCGGCGACACGGTCTCCACGCCGGGGCCGGTCACCATCACCATCACCGCCCTCGGGTCGGTGCCGAAGGGCGGCTTCGTGCCGCGCACCGGCGCGCGGCCGGGGCAGGCGATCCTGGTGTCGGGCACCATCGGCGACGCGGCGCTCGGCCTCAAGCTGCGCCAGGGGCCGAACGACGTGCCGTTCGGCGATCTCGGCGCCGAGCAGCGCGGCCACCTGCTCGACCGCTACCTGCATCCCCAGCCGCGCCTCGCGCTGGCGCCGGTGCTGCGCGCTTATGCGGCCGCGGCCATGGACGTCTCGGACGGCCTCGCCGGCGACGCGGCGAAGATGCTCGCCGCCTCCGGCTGCGGCGGGGTGATCGAGGCGCGGCGCGTGCCGCTCTCGGCGGCGGCTGCTAGAGCGACGGCCGGCCGGCCGGACCTGCTGCGCGCCGCGCTCACCGGCGGCGACGACTATGAAATTCTCGCCTGCGTGCCCCATGCCGCGGTTGCGGCCTTCACGGCGGAGGCCGCGCGCGCCGGCGTTCCGGTGGCGCTGATCGGGGAGATACGGAGCGGGGAGGGGCTCGACGTGATCGGCCCGGACGGGACGCCGCTCGACCTCGGCGCCGGCAGCTTCAGCCACTTCTGAGCCGGCGTCAGCCCAGGGCCACCAGCGCCGCGCCGGCGGCGATGAGCACGACGCCCAGCGTCGCCGCGGCCGAGAGCCGCTCGCCCAGCAGCAGCACGCCGAAGATCGCCACCAGCACCACCGAGAACTTGTCCACCGGCGCCACCCGCGCCGCGTCCCCGAGCTTGAGCGCGCGGAAGTAGCACAGCCACGACGCTCCGGTGGCGAGTCCCGACAGCACCAGGAACAGCCAGGCGCGGCCGGGTATCGTCGACGGGCTGCGCCACTGGCCGGTGGCGAAGGCGATGGCCGCCACCAGCATCAGGATCACGCCGGTGCGGATGAGGGTGGCGAGATCGGAGGGGATGTCGGCGACGCCGAGCTTGGCGAAGATCGCCGTGAGTGCCGCGAAAGCGGCCGAGAGCAGCGCCCACAGGAGCCAGGAAGCGGAAAGCTGCGACATCATCGAGGTCCCTCCGTCCCGGCGCCGTCCGCTGCCGGGCGCCATCGGCACTGCCCCGCCATCCTGCCTCCGCCGCCACCGGTCAAGCGGCTTCAGGCGGCGTCCCGGGCGCCGGGCGGGGCCACCAGGCGCTCGAAGGCGGGCCGGAACTTCGCATCCACCAGCTTCGCCCCCGCGCGCATCTCGTCAGTGGTCTCCCCGCTGGAGATGTTGATGCGCCGCTGCCGGAACTGCGCGGCGCGCGCCGGCAGGCCGAGGGCGCGCATGAAGGACGGGATGATGCCGCCCGATGCGGCGGCTTCGTCATAGGACAGCAGGCGCAGCTCGCCCCTGGCGGCGGCGCGCCATTTCTGCGCCAGAACGTCATAGTCGAGCCGCAGGATCACCTCGCCGGGCGGCTGGTAGGCGCCCTGCGCCAGCACGCCGGCGAGGAAGTCCGCGAACGGCACGTGGATGTTCTGCAGCGGGAACTCGCGGTAGAGCGAGTTGGCGTAGGCGCCGGGCGCGCGCAGATACATGAGGTAGACCGGCGCCCAGCCGGCCTCGTGCACGCGGCGGTCCAGCTCGGACAGCGCCTCCGGCCGGTCGGCGAGGAACTGGAATTCCTCGGAGGAGACCACCGCCTGCGGGCTGTCGGCCTCGGCGAGCTCCGCCAAGAGCGCATCGATGCCGCCATGCTCGATCTTCGCCCGCGGGTCGCCCATCAGCAGCCAGGGGATGTTGTGGTGGCCCGAGGAGCGCGCGGAGGGGCAGCCGGCCCTCGGCACATAGGTGCCATACGTGCTCAACTTGCGCCCATGCCGGTTGAGGTACCACTGGACCGAGGTGGTGCCGGTCTTATGGGTTCCGGCATGGATGAAGAGGGTGCGCATCGGATATCGTCTTGCGGGCGGTGAGGACGGGCGACTTTCCCCCGAACCGTGCCGGTGGCGCAAGGCGACATCCTCCCGGACGGGGGCGGGCCGGCGGTCGGGCCTTTGGATAGCGGGACCGGCGTCGCGCCGGCGCTGCCCTGCCGGGCGATCGGGGCTACACTGTCCGCATCACGACTCGACGCGCCAAGAGACCCATGCCCGATCCCGGCTTCATCCATCTGCATGTCCATTCCTCCTACTCGCTGCTGGAGGGGGCGATCTCCATCGGCAAGCTGGCGGACCTCGCCAAGGCGGACGCGCAGCCGGCCATGGCGCTCACGGACACCGGCAATCTCTTCGGCGCGCTGGAATTCTCGGAGAAGATGGCGGGCTCGGGCATCCAGCCCATCGCCGGCGTCTCGCTCGCGCTCGACCTGCCAGAGCCGGCCGGACCGCGCGGGGTGGTGCTGAAGGCAAGGAAGCCCCGCATCGTCCTGCTCTCCAAGGACGAGACCGGCTGGCGCAACCTGATGCGCCTCGTCTCGCGCGCGTACCTGGAGACGGCGAGCGAGGACGAGCCGCGCATCCTTCTCGACTGGCTGGCCGAGGCGCACCAGGGCCTGATCGCGCTCACCGGCGGTCCCTCGGGGCCGGTCGACCTCGCTCTGGCCGGAGGCCATGGGGACCTCGCCGACCAGCGCCTCGGCGCGCTCGCCGACATCTTCGGCGACCGGCTCTATGTGGAGCTGCAGCGCCACGGCACCGATGCCGAGCGCCTCGCCGAGCCACAGCTGCTCGATCTTGCCTATGCCAAGGGCCTGCCGCTGGTGGCTGCCAACGAGCCGTTCTTCGGCTCGCAGGCGGACTACGAGGCGCACGATGCGCTGGTGTGCATCGCGGAAGGCCGCCTCGTTTCCGAGGGCGACCGGCGCCGCCTGACTGCGGAGCACCGCTTCAAGACCCGCAAGGAGATGCTGGAGCTGTTCGCGGATCTGCCGGAGGCGACCGCCAACAGCGTGGAGATCGCCCGGCGCTGCGCCTTCCGGGTGAAGACCGCGAAGCCGATCCTGCCGCGCTTCACCTCCGGGGCGGGGGAGGGCGACCCGCTCGCCGAGGAGGCGGCGGAGCTGGAGCGCCAGGCCAAGGAAGGCCTCGCCCAGCGCCTCGCCAAGCACGGCCCCGCGCCGGAGCTGGAGGTGGCCGCCTACGAGGAGCGGCTCGCCTACGAGATTTCCGTCATCACCAAGATGAAGTTCCCGGGCTACTTCCTGATCGTGTCGGACTTCATCAAGTGGGCGAAGGCGCACGACATTCCGGTGGGGCCGGGCCGTGGCTCGGGCGCCGGCTCGCTGGTGGCCTATTCGCTCCAGATCACCGATCTCGACCCGCTCCGGTTCGGGCTGCTGTTCGAGCGCTTCCTGAACCCCGACCGCGTCTCCATGCCCGACTTCGACGTGGACTTCTGCCAGGAGCGCCGCGACGAGGTGATCCACTACGTCCAGCAGCGCTACGGCCGCTCCCAGGTGGCGCAGATCATCACCTTCGGCACGCTCCAGGCGCGCGGCGTGCTGCGTGACGTGGGCCGGGTGCTGGAAATGCCCTACGGGCAGGTGGACAAGCTCTGCAAGCTGGTGCCGCAGAACCCGGCCAACCCGGTCACCCTCAAGCAGGCCATCGCCGACGAGCCCCGCCTCCAGGCGGCGAAGGACCAGGAGGAGGTGGTCAAGCGCGCGTTCGACATCGCGGTGCGCCTGGAGGGGCTCAACCGCCACGCCTCCACCCACGCGGCGGGCATCGTCATCGGCGACCGTCAGCTGCATGAGCTGGTGCCGCTCTATCGCGATCCCAAGTCCGACATGCCGGTCACCCAGTACAACATGAAGTGGGTGGAGCAGGCGGGCCTGGTGAAGTTCGACTTCCTCGGCCTGAAGACGCTGACCGTGATCGAGAAGGCGGTGCAGCTGATCCGCGCCCGCGGGATCGACCTCGACATCTCGAAGATCCCGCTCGACGATCCCAAGACCTACGCCATGCTGGCCAAGGGCGAGACGGTGGGCGTGTTCCAGGTGGAAAGCGCGGGCATGCGCCGGGCGCTGGTGGACATGAAGGCCGACCGCATCGAGGACATCGTCGCCCTCGTCGCCCTCTACCGGCCCGGCCCCATGGCCAATATCCCGGTCTATTGCGACTGCAAGAACGGCAAGGCCAAGCCGGACTACATCCACTCCAAGCTCGAGCCCTATCTGAAAGAGACCTACGGCGTCATCATCTACCAGGAGCAGGTGATGCAGATCGCGCAGGCGCTCTCCGGCTACTCGCTGGGCGAGGCGGATCTCCTGCGCCGCGCCATGGGCAAGAAGATCCGCGCCGAGATGGACAAGCAGCGCTCGCGCTTCGTCTCCGGCGCGGTCGAGCGGGGCATCGAGAAGGCGCAGGCCGACACCATCTTCGACCTGCTGGCCAAGTTCGCGGACTACGGCTTCAACAAGTCCCACGCCGCCGCCTACGCGCTGGTCGCCTACCAGACCGCCTGGCTGAAGGCGAACCACGCCACCGAGTTCCTCGCCGCCTCCATGACGCTCGACAAGGGCAACACCGACAAGCTCGCGGAATTCCGCCAGGAGGCGCAGCGCCTCGGCATCGAGGTGGTGCCGCCCGACATCAACCTCTCGGCGCGCGAGTTCGGCGTGAGGGACGGCAAGATCATCTATGCCATGGCCGCCATCAAGGGCGTCGGCGAGGCGGCGGTGGAGGCCCTCGTCGCCGCGCGCGGGGATCGCCCGTTCCGCAATCTGTCCGACTTCGCTTCCCGCCTGCCGGTCAAGCTGGTGAACAAGCGCACATTGGAGAGCCTTGCCGCCGCCGGCTGCTTCGACCGGCTGGAGAAGAACCGCGCCAAGGCCTTTGCCGCCATCGACGCCATCGCCGCCCACGCCGCCCGCGAGGAGCAGGGGCGGGCCATGGGGCAGGACGACATGTTCGGCTCCGGCCCGGTCGCCGCCGAGCTGCCGCTGCCAGACGCCGCGCCCTGGATGCCGGCCGAGCGTCTGCAGAAGGAATATGATACCATCGGGTTCTTCCTCACCGGCCATCCGCTCGACGACTACGCCGAGGCGCTGAAGAAGCTGCGCGTGCGGCCCTACCAGGACTTCGCCCGCGGGGTGCGCGCCGGCGACACGTTCGGGCGGCTCGCGGCGACGGTGGTGTCGCGCCAGGAGCGGCGCACCAAGTCCGGCACCCGCATGGGCATCGTCGGCCTGTCGGACCCGTCGGGCCATTACGAGGCGGTGATCTTCTCCGAGGGCCTCGCCCAGTTGCGCGACCTGCTGGAGCCGGGCACGGCGCTGCTGCTCACGGTCGCGGCCGAGCTCCAGGGCGAGGACGTGCGCGTGCGGATCCAGAACTGCGAGCGGCTCGACGCGCTGACGGCGCGCAGCCACAAGGGCTTGCGGGTGTTCCTGCGGTCGCCCGAGCCGATCGAGGGCATCGCGCGCCGGCTCGCCGATGGCGGCAAAGGCGGCGCGGAGGCCGGTTCGGGCGTGGTGAGCCTGGTGCTGATGGTGGACGACGCCAAAGCAGAGGTCGAGGTTAGTCTTCCTGGCCGCTATCCCATCTCGCCGCAGATCGCGGGCGCCATCAAGGCTATACCCGGCGTGGTTGCCGTTGAGACAGCTGCTTGAGCAATATTGAGTTACTCAAAACTACAATTCCACACGCAGTTCGATTTGCCTGTGAGGCATATCGGCTTTAAACTTCCTAACAATCAGGGCGTTCAGGGCAAACTTAAAGTCGTATTGGTCGGCAATATCTCCTTTTGGGGTAGGTTGCGACCCGACGAGGAGTGCTCATGGCGTCTGCAAAGCGTGCCATCCTCATTCTCGGCATGCATCGGAGCGGCACCTCACTTTGCTCCAAGATCGTCCATCTCATGGGTTTCCAGGCGCCGCGCACCCTGATGGCTCCGACCGAGGCCAATCCGGAGGGGTATTGGGAATCCGAGTTGATCTACAAGCTGAACGATCGGATTCTCGAAGCTTGTGGAACTCAATGGCACAAGCGCAACTGCATGAGCGTGGATCCTCTCGCCGTCACGCGGCGGACCGGGCTCTATGAGGAACTGAAGCAACTGCTGGCCAGCGAATTCGGGGATGCGGACCGGATCGTGCTCAAGGATCCGCGCATTTCCCGCCTGGTGCCGCTCTACGAGGCGGTGCTTGCAGACGCGGGCTATCGCGCAACGCCGGTGCTGGTGGTGCGCAATCCCATGGAGGTGGCAGCCTCGCTCGCCAAGCGTGACCAGTTCACGGTCGAGCGCGCCGTGCGGCTCTGGCTGCGCTACACGCTGGATGCGGAACGGGCGACACGGGGGCGGGCGCGGGCGATCATTTCCTACGAGAATACCCTGGAGGACTGGCGCGAGGTGGTCCGCAAGGTGGCCGATGCCATGGGGGAGGCCGCCGATCCGCTGATGGCGCAGGCGGAGTGCCGCGCTGAGGAGGCTGCGCGCTCCGATCTCCGACACCATGAGCTGCCCCCGCCCGCGCCCACGTCCTGGTTCCGCTTCCTGTCGCGGCAGGCCTACATGACGACGCAGAATCTCCTACGGGAGCCGAACGACGTCGCAGCCACGCGCAGGCTCGACCGCATCGCGGTGGCGTTCGAGGTCTTCTAAAGCGCGATTCACCGAGCAAATTGATCAATTCGCTCGGTGAATCGCGCTTTCAGCTCAAGAAGAGAACGCGTCGGCCGATCAGCCTGCCTCGCAGGCTGATCGGCCGTGCTCCAGGCCGTGGCGCGGCGCTCGGCACGGGCGCCGCGATCCAGGCGCCCGCGCTGCGCCGGCGGTGTTGCGGAACCGGCATCTTGCCTCTTGGGGCGGCCTCGCCTATAAGCCCGCCCATTCCGCACGCGGACATTCGGCCCTATCGGCCATCCGGTGCCTTCGTCCCCGACGGGTCGAGGGTACGTCCGCGGAGGCTCAACCGGAGAATACCAAAGTGGCGCTTCCCGATTATTCCATGCGCCAGCTGCTTGAAGCTGGCGTGCACTTCGGCCATCAGGCCCATCGCTGGAACCCCAAGATGTCGCAGTACATCTTCGGCGTCCGCAACAACATCCACATCATCGACCTGTCGCAGACCGTGCCGGCGCTCCATCGCGCGCTCCAGGCCGTGTCCGACACGGTGGCCCAGGGCGGCCGCGTGCTGTTCGTCGGCACCAAGCGCCAGGCCCAGGAGCAGGTGGCGGACGCCGCCCGCCGCTCCGCCCAGTATTACGTGAACCACCGCTGGCTCGGCGGCATGCTCACCAACTGGAAGACCATTTCCAACTCCATCGCGCGGCTGAAGAAGCTGGAGGAGACCCTGGCGGCTCCCGAGGCGTCCTCCGGCTACACCAAGAAGGAGCGCCTGACGCTCTCGCGCGAGAAGGAGAAGCTCGACAAGGCCCTCGGCGGCATCCGCGACATGGGCGGCCTGCCGGACCTGCTGTTCGTGATCGACACGAACAAGGAGGACATCGCAGTGAAGGAGGCCCAGCGCCTCGGCATCCCGGTGGCGGCCATCCTCGACACCAACTGCGATCCGGACGGCATCGCCTATCCGGTCCCGGGCAATGACGACGCCGGCCGCGCGATCCAGCTCTATTGCGAGCTCGTGGCGCGCGCCGCCATCGACGGCATCGGCCGCGGCCACTCCGATCTCGGCATCGACGTCGGCGCCGAGGAGGCCCCGCTGGTGGAGGACCTGCCGGCCGAGACCAGCATCTGGTCCACCTTCGAGCCGCTGTCCGGCCCGCGCGGCGTCGCCGACGACCTCAAGAAGCTCACCGGCGTCAGCCCGGAGATCGAGCAGAAGCTCAACGACCTCGGCGTCTTCCATTTCTGGCAGGTCGCCGCCCTCGACGCCGCCGATGCCCACCGCATCGGCGAGGAGGTGGGGCTGCCAGGCCGCGTGGACGGTTGGGTCGCCCAGGCCAAGGAGATGTCCGCCGAGGTGGAGTGACCTCGCCGGCCGGCGGGGCGCTCGCCCCGTCGCAGAGCTGACAGAATAGTGTGACTTAAGGGCGCCCGGCGCCCACGCGGCCGGCTCGGGATCGCCTCGTGCCGGCCGTGGCGCGAGAAGAAGAGGATAGCAAGATGGCCGCGATCACTGCCGCTCTCGTCAAGGACCTGCGCGAGAAGACCGGCGCTGGCATGATGGACTGCAAGACCGCCCTGACCGAGACGGACGGCGACATCGAGGCCGCGATCGACTGGCTGCGCAAGAAGGGCCTCGCCAAGGCCGCCAAGAAGGCCGGCCGCGTCGCCGCCGAGGGTGCGGTGGCCGTCGAGTCTTCCGGCCACTATGCGGTGGCCGTCGAGGTGAATGCCGAGACCGACTTCGTCGCCCGCAATCCCGACTTCCAGGCGTTCGTCCGCGAGGTGGCCAAGGTCGGCCTCAACACCGACGGTACGCTGGAGGCCATCGCCGCCGCCAAGTTCCCGGGCGAGAGCGTGACCGTCGGCGAGCGCCTGACCGCGCTGATCGCCACCATCGGCGAGAACATGACCCTGCGCCGTTCGCAGAAGCTCACTGTCGCCCACGGCATCGTCGCCACCTACGTGCACGGCGCGGTGGTCGAGGGCCAGGGCCGCATCGGCGTGCTGGTGGCGCTCGAGTCGAAGGGCGACGTGGACAAGCTCGCCACCCTCGGCCGGCAGATCGCCATGCACGTGGCGGCGCTCAACCCGCTGGCGCTCGACGCCTCCGGCATCTCCGCGGACACCCTCGCTCGCGAGAAGGCGATCCTGCTGGAGAAGCACCAGGGCAAGCCCGCCAACGTCCAGGAGAAGATCGCCGAGAGCGGCATGAAGAG
The DNA here is from genome assembly GCF_043194795.2 of Xanthobacter pseudotagetidis. Classification (NCBI taxonomy): domain Bacteria; kingdom Pseudomonadati; phylum Pseudomonadota; class Alphaproteobacteria; order Hyphomicrobiales; family Xanthobacteraceae; genus Xanthobacter; species Xanthobacter pseudotagetidis. Next base: position 2,735,957 of record NZ_CM195534.1, read on the forward strand.
CTTCTTCAAGGAGAACACCCTCCTCGACCAGGCGTTCGTGCATGACGGCTCCAAGACGGTGGCCCAGGTGCTGAAGGAGGCCGAGGGCCAGGTCGGCGCGCCGGTGGCGCTCACCGGCTTCGTGCGCTACGCGCTCGGCGAGGGCATCGAGAAGGAAGAGACCGACTTCGCCGCCGAGGTGGCTGCGGCCGCCGGCCAGTCCTGACGGCGGGGGAGGGGGCTCCCATGGCTGCGTCCGCCGACGACTCGGACTTCCCGGAGCCGAGGACGCCGTTCGCGGCGCCCGGCCTGCCCTATCCCCGCATCCTGGTTAAGGTCTCGGGCGAGGCGCTCATGGGCGCCGAGCCGTTCGGCCTCCATCCCCCCACCGTGGCGGGCATCGCCCGCGACCTCGTGGCGGCGCGCGCGCTCGGCTGCGAGGTGGCGGTGGTGGTGGGCGGCGGCAACATCCTGCGCGGCGCGCGGGTGGCGGACGAGCATCTCGACCGCGCCACCGCCGACCACATGGGGATGCTCGCCACCGTCATGAACGGCCTTGCCTTGGAGCGGGCCATCGAGGCCGCGGGCGCCCCGGCGCGCACGCTTTCCGCCATCCCCATGCCGACCGTGTGCGAGCCCTATGCCCGCCAGCCGGCGCAGCGGCATCTGCGGCGCGGGCGGATCGTGGTGCTGACGGGCGGCACCGGCAATCCCTATTTCACCACCGACACCGGCGCCGTGCTGCGCGCTGCCGAGCTCGACTGCGACGCGGTGCTCAAGGCCACCAACGTGGACGGCGTCTATACCGCCGACCCGAAGGTCGATCCCACGGCCACCCGCTATGAGCGCCTCACCCACGACGAGGCCATCGCCCGCGATCTCAAGGTGATGGATGCGGCGGCGTTCGCCCTTGCCCGCGAGGCCGCGTTGCCGATAATCGTATTCTCCATACGCGAGACGGGGGCGATCGCGGCGGCGGCCAAGGGCGAGGGGCGGGTGACCATCGTCGCCCCCTGAGGCCCGGTCCGGTCTCCCCGATTGCATGAGAGGGCGCCGCATGACATGCCGCCGCTTGGAACGACGGGGATCGGGAGCCTTCTCCAGAGTTCGCTGAGATCACGCTTGTCTCCGGCGCGCAGGGCCTTGCCTTTTCGGGCGGAAGGCGGTGGCGGGCAGGCGATACGCGGTGCGGGCGCTTTTTTGCCGGGGCCTTCGCGCACGTCGCCCTTGCCATCGGCGGCGAGTGGCGCGAGAGGAATGCGGGCGACATGCGTGCTCCCGTCGCGGAGCGCATCTGAGCGAGGTCCCAGATCCGGGCCGGGACCCGGGGGAAGCCGGGGCGGACAGGATTGCCGGCCGTGGCCGGACGAGAACAAGAGGATTGCCGATGAGCACCGAGGGGTTCGATATGGCCGACCTGAAGCGCCGCATGCACGGCGCGGTCGGCGTGCTGCGGGACGAGCTCGGGGGGCTGCGTACCGGCCGCGCCTCGGCCAGCCTCCTGGATCCGATCACCGTCGAGGCCTATGGCGCGCGGATGCCGCTCAACCAGGTGGCGACCGTCTCGGTGCCCGAGGCGCGGCTGCTGTCGGTGCAGGTTTGGGACCGCGGCATGGTGAACGCGGTGGAAAAGGCCATCCGCGACTCGAATCTCGGCCTTAATCCCTCCACCGAGGGTCAGGTGCTGCGCCTGCGCATCCCTGAGCTCAACCAGGAGCGCCGCCAGGAACTGGTGAAGGTCGCCCACAAATATGCCGAGCAGGCTCGAGTGGCGGTGCGTCACGTGCGCCGCGACGGCATGGACCATCTGAAGAAGGTGGAAAAGGACGGTGAAATGAGTTCCGATGATATCGATCGGCTCTCCAAGGACGTCCAGAAGGCCACCGACGAGACCATCGCCGAGATCGACCAGACCTTGGCGCAGAAGGAAAAGGAAATCCTTTCCGTTTGAGGCGCCCGCTGTGAGCCCCGAGCCAGCCATGACCCTGCCTGCCGCCGCGACGGACCTCAGCGCTCCCGCGAAGCCGGGCGCGCGCGTGCCGGCGCACGTGGGCATCATCATGGATGGCAACGGCCGCTGGGCGACCTCGCGCGGACTGCCGCGGGTAGAGGGGCACCGGCGCGGCGTGGAGGCGCTGCGCCGCTGCGTGCGGGCGGCGCGCGAGATCGGCATCCGCTACCTCACCATCTACAGCTTCTCCAGCGAGAACTGGTCCCGGCCCCTGAGCGAGGTCTCCGAGCTCATGAGCCTGCTCAAGCTGTTCCTGCGCCACGATCTCGCCGAGCTTCATGCGGCGGGCGTGCGCATCAAGGTGATCGGCGAGCGGGAGAGCCTCGCGCCCGACATCCGCAACCTGCTGCACGAGGCCGAGCAGCTCACCTGCCGCAACGGCGGGCTGACGCTGGTGGTGGCCTTCAACTACGGCTCCCGGCAGGAGATCGCCGCCGCGGTGGCGCGCATTGCCGCCGATGCCGCGGCAGGACGCATCCGGCCCGAGGACGTGAGCGTCGCGATGATCTCCGAACGGCTCGATACCGCCGGCATTCCGGACCCGGACCTCATCATCCGCACCTCGGGGGAGCAGCGGCTGTCGAACTTCCTGCTGTGGCAGGCGGCCTACGCCGAGTTCGTGTTTCTGCCCATCTACTGGCCGGACTTCGACCGCGCGGCGCTCGCCGCGGCCCTCGACGAGTTCAACCGGCGCGACCGCAGGTTCGGCGGCATCACCAAGCACGCCGGCGCCTAGATGCGCCTTCCCGGAGGCCGCGATCTCGGCCAGCGCGCCCTTTCCTCCCTGGTGCTCGCGCCGGTGGTTCTGGCCGCCACGGTCTTCGGCGGCCTGCCGTTCGTGGTCCTGTGGACGCTCGCCGGCTTCGCCATCCTCATGGAATGGGCCAGCATTGCCCGGCTTGCCCGGCGCGAGGTCTGGCTCGCGCTCGCAGGCGCGGCCCTCGCGGGGGCAAGCATCCTGCTCTATCTGGGCTCCGGGCAGGCCGCGTTCAGCCTGCTCTGCCTCGGCGCCGCCGCCTCGGTCTTCGTGGTGCCGCGCCAGAGCGGGTTCGCGCTCGTGGGCGTCCTGGTGGCGGGCGCCGCCTGCCTGCCGGTGATGGCGCTGCGCAACGGCGGCGAGTTGGGGCTGGTGGCGGTGCTGTTCCTGCTCGCGGTGGTCTGGGCCACCGACATCTTCGCCTATTTCGTCGGTCGCCTGGTGGGCGGCCCGCGCCTGTGGCCGCGGGTGTCGCCGAACAAGACCTGGGCGGGGTCGGCCGGCGGGGCGCTCGCCGGGATGCTCGCCGGCGTGGGCGCCGGGCTTGCCGCCGGGCTGCCGAGCGTGCTGCCGCTTGGCATTCTCGCGCTCCTGGTGAGCATGGCGGCGCAGGGCGGAGACCTCGCCGAATCGGCGGCCAAGCGGACGTTCGGCGTGAAGGATGCCGGCCGGCTGATCCCGGGGCATGGCGGCCTGCTCGACCGGCTGGACGGTTTTGCGTCCGCGTCCCTGGTGGCGGTGGCGATCGGGCTGCTGCGGAACGCGGCCGATCCGGCGGCCGGGTTGCTCCTGTGGTAGGAAAGGCGAGTGAGGGACCGTCGCGCATGAACAGTTTCCCCCAGCGCCTGACCGTTCTGGGCGCCACCGGCTCCATCGGCCGGAGCGTCGCCAAGGTGCTCGCGACGACGCCCGGCCGGTTTGCGGTCGAGGCGGTGGCCGGGGGGCGCGACGCGAAGGCGCTGGCGGAGATCGCGCGGGCGCTGGGGGCGCGCTTCGCGGCCATCGCCGATCCGGCCGCGCACCGGGCGCTGGCCGACCATCTTTCCGGCAGCGGCATCGCCTGTGGCGCGGGGCCGGAGGCGGTGATCGAGGCCGCCCAGCGGGACGCCGACATCGTCGTGAGCGCCATCGTCGGCGTGGCCGGGCTGGCGCCCACCGTGGCGGCGTTCGGCGCCGGGCGGCGGGTCGCCCTCGCCAACAAGGAATGCCTCGTCGCGGCGGGCCACTTCTTCATGGCCGAGGCGGCGCGGCGCGGCGTCGAGCTGCTGCCCATGGACAGCGAGCACAACGCCATCTTCCAGGCGCTCGCCGCCGCCCCCGCGCGGGCGGTGGAGAAGGCGACGCTGACGGCGTCGGGCGGTCCGTTCCGACTCAGGACCAGGGAGGAGGTGGCCCGCGCCACCCCCGCCGACGCCCTGAAGCATCCCAACTGGTCCATGGGCGCCAAGATCACCATTGATTCCGCGACCTTGATGAACAAGGGCCTGGAGCTGATCGAGGCGCACCACCTGTTCGGCCTCGGGCCGGAGCGGCTCGATGCGGTGGTGCATCCCGAATCCGTGGTGCATGGCCTCGTCGCCTTCGAGGATGGCTCCGTGGTGGCCGGGCTGGCGATGCCGGACATGTGCGTGCCGATCGCCCATTGCCTCGCTTTTCCGGACCGGGTGGCGACCGATTGCCGGCGCCTCGATCTGGTCGCGCTCGGACGCCTCACCTTCGAGGCCCCGGACGGGCAGCGCTTTCCCGCGCTCGGCCTCGCGCGGGCCGCCATGGCGCAGGGCGGCCGGGCCGCCTGCGTGCTCAACGCCGCCAACGAGGTCGCCGTCGCCGCCTTCCTGAGCGGCCGGATCGGCTTTTACGGAATCACCGACGCGGTGGCCGGCACGCTCGACCGGGTGAGCGCCGGGCCGGCGCCGGGATCGGTCGAGGAGGCGCTGGCTGTGGATGCCGAGGCGCGGGCCGTCACCGCCGCGCTCTTGCCCAACTTTGCTGCGAAGGCCTCCTGAGAGGTTCTGCGGCCGGAGACGGGGCAGGGCGGGGGCCGGTTCCTCGCGGATCGGCTCGATGACCTGGGTAGGTTCGGGCGTGCGCGCGCCGCCCACGAATGCGAGGAAGCGGGTGATGGATGTGCTTTCCAGTCTCAGCGGCGCCGGCTCATCCCTCCTCGGTTACCTCATTCCTTTCCTCTTCGTCCTCACCATCGTCGTCTTCTTCCATGAGCTCGGCCATTTCCTGATGGCGCGCCGGGCGGGGGTGAGGGTGCTGACCTTCTCGCTCGGCTTCGGGCCGGAGCTCGCCGGGTTCACCGACCGCCACGGCACGCGCTGGCGCCTGGCGGCGATTCCCCTCGGCGGCTACGTGCGATTCTTCGGCGACGACGATGCCGCCTCCACCCCGGACCACCAGAAGCTCGAGCAGATGAGCGACAAGGAGAGGCGCGAAAGCTTCTTCTTCCAGCCGGTGGGCTGGCGCGCGGCCATCGTGGCGGCCGGGCCGATCGCGAACTTCCTCCTCGCCATCGTCATTTTCGCTTTCGTATTCATGTTTTTCGGCAAGCAGGTGACGCTGCCGCGCGCCGACCAGATCGCCCCCGCGAGTGCCGCCGAGCGCGCCGGCTTCAAGCCGGGAGACCTGGTGCTGACGATCGACGGCGAGCCGGTCGAGAGCTTTTCCGACATGCAGCGCATCGTCGGCGCCCAGGCCGGCCGCACGCTCACCTTCATTGTGCAGCGCGGCGATCAGGAAGTGACCCTCCAGGCCGCCCCTGAGTTGAAGGAAGTGAAAGACGCGTTCGGAAACGTGCACCGGACGGGGCTTCTCGGCATTTCGCGCCCGATCACGGCCGGCGACGTGACGGTGCGTCATTTCGGTCCGGTTGAAGCGCTCGGGATGGGGGTGCAGGAGACCTGGTTCATCGTCGAGCGCACCTTCGACTACCTCGGCGGCCTGATCGCGGGCCGGGAATCGGCGGATCAGATCGGCGGCCCGATCCGCATCGCCCAGGTCTCGGGCCAGGTGGCGACGTTCGGCATGGGCGCGCTGCTGTCCCTGGCGGCGGTGCTGTCGGTCTCGATCGGAATTCTTAACCTTTTCCCGATACCGTTGCTGGATGGGGGGCACCTCCTGTTCTATGCGTTCGAGGCGGTGCGCGGGCGCCCTCTGAGCGCCCGCACGCAGGACATCGGCTTCCGCATCGGGCTCGCCGTCGTGCTGATGCTGATGATCTTCGCGACCTGGAACGATGTCGTTCGAATCCCAATGATGTAAGGGGTTTCGCGGGAGCGGCGGGGGGTCGTGGCGTGAGCGCAACGGTCCCTCAGAAAAGCAGGCCCTGCGAGGTGGGTTCGGTTTGCACCGCAGGTAAAAGCTTGTACAAGCGGCTTCGCAGGGTGAGAATCTGCACGCACCGTCGTGCGGGTTCGAGAACAACGAAATCGTAAGGTTGCGCGCCAAATGACTGCTCCGCTCCAGGTGATGAGAAAGCTGGCCGCCGTCCTCGGAATCGCCGCGTGCATTGCGGTGGGGGCGGCCGTCGGATCCCTGGCGGGGGCGACTCAGGCAGCGGCTCAGAGCTCCAGCATCGTGGTTGAGGGCAACCGCCGGGTGGACGCGCAGACCATCCGCTCCTATTTCGGCAACGGCCCCTACACCGCCGCGAAGATCGACGAGGCCTGGAAGGCGCTCTATGCGACCGGGCTGTTCTCCGACGTCCAGATCTCCCAGGCGGGCGGCCGCATCGTCGTGCGCGTGTCCGAGAACGAGGTGATCAACAAGGTCGCGTTCGAGGGCAACACCAAGATCAAGGACGAGGTGCTCGCCGGCGAGGTGCAGTCCAAGCCCCGCGGCACGCTGTCCAAGGCCACCGTGCAGGCCGATACCCAGCGCATCATCGAGGTCTACCGGCGCTCGGGCCGCCAGGGTGTGCGCGTCAACCCGGTCACCATCGACCGCGGCAACGGTCGCGTGGACCTGGTGTTCGAGGTCACCGAAGGCGAGAAGACCGGGATCAAGGACATCAAGTTCGTCGGCAACAAGGCCTTTTCGGACTACAAGCTGAAGGACGTCATCTCGACCACCGTCACCAACTGGCTGTCCTTCCTGAAGTCCACCGACGTCTACGATCCGGACCGGGTGAACTCGGATCAGGAACTGCTGCGCCGCTTCTATCTGAAGAACGGCTATGCGGACTTCCGCATCCTGGCCGCCACCGCCGAGCAGACCCCCGATGGCTTCATCATCACCTTCACCCTCGACGAGGGCGACCAGTACAAGTTCGGCAAGGTGGACGTGGTCTCCAACATCCGCGACGTGCCGGCCCAGGCGCTGAGGAGCGCGCTGCGCGTCGCCGAGGGCCAGATCTACAACGCCGAGATGGTCGAGAAGTCGGTGGAGAACCTCACCATCGAGGCCTCCAAGAGCGGCTACGCCTTCGCCCAGGTGCGCCCGCGCGGCGACCGCGACTTCGAGAACAAGCGCATCAACATCGTGTTCGTGCTCGAAGAGGGGCCGCGGGTCTACATCGAGCGCATCGACATCCGCGGCAACACCCGCACCCGCGACTGGGTCATCCGGCGCGAGTTCGACCTCGGCGAGGGCGATGCCTACAATCGCGTCCTTGTGGACCGGGCCGAGCGGCGTCTGCGCAACCTCGGCTACTTCAAGAACGTGAAGGTCACCAACGAGCCCGGCTCGGCTCCCGACCGCGTCATCCTGGTGGTGGACGTGGAAGACCAGCCCACCGGCGAGTTCGCGGTGTCGGGCGGCTACTCGACCCAGGACGGCATCATCGGCGAGATCTCGCTGGGCGAGAAGAACTTCCTCGGCCGCGGCCAGTACGTGAAGGTCTCCGGCTCCTTCGGCCAGAACGCCCAGGGCGCGGAATTCTCCTTCACCGAGCCGTACTTCCTCGGCTACCGGCTGGCGGCGGGCATCGACCTCTACTGGAAGGAAACGCAGGCCACCAGCTACACGGCCTACGCCTCCAACATCGTCGGCGGCGGCCTGCGCTTCGGCCTGCCCATCACCGACGAGGTGACGCTGGCCCTGCGCTACAACCTGTACCAGCGCGAGCTGTCCATCTGCGACAGCTATGCCGAGGGCGGCCTGCTCTACCTGCAGTGCGCGAACGACGTCTCCTGGGCGATCCGCGATGCGGTGGCGCAGGGCTCGACCATCACCTCGGCGCTCGGCTACACGCTGTCCTTCAACGGCCTCGACAACAACCTGAACCCGACCCAGGGCCTGTACGCCGAGTTCAAGCAGGACGTGGCCGGCCTTGGCGGCGACGTGAACTTCCTGCGCACCACGGCCGACGTGCGCCACTACACGCCCTTGATCGCCGACTCGGTGCTCATCCTGCGCGCCCAGGCGGGCTATGTGACGGCGTGGGGCAACGACGACCTCGCCATCATGGACAACTTCTTCATGGGTCCGAACCTGGTGCGCGGCTTCGCGCCCTCGGGCATCGGTCCGCGTGACGTGGCGCCGTGCGCAGCGTCGAACTTCGGCACCATCCCCTACGCCAACTGCATGGAAAATGCGACCAACGCGCTGGGCGGCACCACCTATTGGGGCGTGTCGGCGGAAATCCAGTTCCCGTTCTCCTTCCTGCCCAAGGACATCGGCATGAAGGGCGCGATCTTCGCCGACGCCGGCAACCTGTTCGACTATAACGGCCCGACCACGTTCCGGAACGTTCCGAACTGGAATGGGACCAACATCTATGGCGCGCCCAACTACGTGACCTGCACCGGCGGCCCGCTCATGCCGGCCACCAAGAACGTGGCAGGCAACGTCTGCGTGGCGGACGAGGATGTGATCCGCTCCTCCATCGGCGCCAGCCTCATCTGGCAGTCGCCCTTCGGCCCGCTGCGCTTCGACTATGCGTGGGCGATCTCGAAGGCGTCCTACGATCAGGTCCAGGCGTTCCGCTTCTCCGGCGGCACCCGCTTCTGATCGCCCATCCCCCCATCGCGGGCGCCGAGGAGCGTGAGCCCTTCGGCGCCCGAACCTGTTGATCCATGAGCCAGACGGCCTTCTTTCCGCGCCCCGCGCCGATCACCCTTGCCGAGGTCGCCAAGATCAGCGGCGCCCGGCTCGCCGGCGACGGCGCCGCAGCCGATGCCATGGCGGCCCGCACCATCTCCTCGGTGGCCAGCCTCGATGCCGCAGGGCCGCAGGACCTCGCCTTCTGCGACACCTTCCTGTTCGCCGGGCGGCTCGCCACCACGCGTGCCGGCGCATGCATCACCTCGGAGCGCTTCGCGCCCAAGGCGCCGCCGGAGCTGGCGGTGCTGATCGCGCCGCGGCCGGCGCTCGCCTTCGCCTTGGTGACGCGGGCGCTGTACCCTTCGGCCCTGCGCCCGCAGGCGCTGTTCGCTCATGAGGGGGTCGCCCCCGGCGCGCTGGTTCATCCCAAGGCGCGTCTCGAAACCGGCGTCACCGTCGATCCGGGCGCCGTGATCGGCCCCGGCGCGGAAGTGGGCGCGGGCTCGGTGGTCTGCGCCGGCGCGGTGATCGGGCCCGAGGTGCGGATCGGCCGCAACTGCGCCATCGGGCCGGGCGCGAGCCTCACCCACGCCTTGCTCGGCAACAATGTCATCGTCCATGCGGGCGCGCGCATCGGCGGCGACGGCTTCGGCTACCAGCCGAGCGCCCGCGGCCACCTGAAGATCCCGCAGATCGGCCGGGCGGTGATCCAGGACGACGTGGAGATCGGCGCCAACACCACCGTCGACCGCGGCGCGCTCAACGACACGGTGATCGGCGAGGGGACCAAGATCGACAATCTGGTGCAGATCGCCCACAACGTGGTGATCGGCCGGCATTGCATCATCGTCTCGCAGACCGGCATATCGGGCTCGGCGACGCTGGGCGATTTCGTGATGCTGGGCGGGCAGGTGGGCGTGGTCGGCCACATCACCATCGGCACCGGCGCGCAGATCGCCGCCTCCAGCAATGTCGCGGGCGACGTGCCGCCCGGCGTGCGCTGGGGCGGCTCGCCGGCGAAGCCGGTGCGCGAATGGTTCCGTGAGGTGATGACCGTGAAGCGCCTCGCCCAGCGCCGGGGCGACGATTTGGACGCGGGCGACGCGCAGGACGCGCGCGCGCCACAGGACGACGGGGGACGGGGCGCATGAGCGACACGCCGCAGCTGGAAACCGAGGCACAACCGGGATCGGAGCCTGCGCCGGCCAAGGTCCTGCAGAGCGTGGACATCCAGCGCATCCTGGCCTGCCTGCCGCACCGCTATCCGTTCCTGCTGGTGGACCGGGTGGAGCAGATCGACGGCGACCTCTCCTGCGTCGGCATCAAGAACGTCACCGCCAACGAGCCCCACTTCCAGGGTCATTTCCCCGGCAATCCGGTGATGCCGGGCGTGCTCATCATGGAAGGCATGGCGCAGACGGCGGGCGTCATCTGCGTGCTCGGCAAGGAGCGGGAGACGCCGTCCCTGGTCTATTTCATGACCATCGACGAGGCGAAGTTCCGCCGCCCCGTGGTGCCGGGCGACGTGCTCGAATACCACATGACCCGCATCACCCGCCGCCGCAACATGTGGTGGTATCGTGGTGAGGCCAAGGTGCGCGGCGAGCTGGTCGCCGAGGCGCGCCTCGGCGCCATGATCATGGAGACCTGAGGCGTGCCGAACATCCACCCCACCGCCTTGGTGGACAAGGGGGCCCGCCTCGCGGACGACGTCGAAATCGGTCCATTTTCCACCGTGGGGCCGGATGTGGAGCTCGGCCAGGGGGTGCGCCTCGTCTCCCACGTGAACGTCTCCGGCGCGACCGCCATCGGCGCGCGCACGCTGGTCTATCCCTTCGCCTCGCTCGGAACCCCGCCCCAGTCGGTGCACTACAAGGGCGAGAAGACGCGCCTCCTCATCGGCGAGGACTGCGTCATCCGCGAGCACGTCACCGCCAATATCGGCACCGCCGGCGGACGCGGGCAGACGGTGATCGGCGCCCGCTGCATGCTCATGGTGGGGTCCCATGTGGGCCACGACTGCATCGTCGGCGAGAGCGTGGTGTTCGCCAACAACGCCACCCTCGCGGGCCATGTGAGCGTCGGTGATTTCACCTTCCTCGGCGGCCTGTGCGCGGTGCACCAGTTCACCCGCATCGGCGCGCAATGCATGATCTCCGGCCTCACCGGCGTGCGCGAGGACGTGATTCCGTTCGGCAACGTGCTCGGCCAGGCCGGCAAGCTGGTGGGCCTCAACGTCATCGGCATGCGCCGGCGCGGCTTCACCAAGACCCAGCTGCACGAGGCGCGCGCGGTCTATCGCGACCTGTTCTTCGGCGGCGGCACGTTCGATGCGCGCCTGGAGCGGGTGCGCGCCATGACCGGCCAGTCGGACTTCGCCGCGCAGGTGGTGGCCTTCATCGACCAGGACCGCTCGCGCTCCCTGTGCCAGCCCTCCCGGGGCGTCGTCCAGGAGGACTGAACGTGAGCGAGCCGCCGCGCCCCGCAACGGAGGCGCCGGCCGCCGGGCCGGGGGCGGGGGAGCATGCCGCCCGCGGGCGGAAGGGACCCACCGGCCAGGGGCCGCTCGGCATCGTCGCCGGCTCGGGCGCCTTTCCCGGCGCGGTCGCCGACGCCGCCATCGCCGAGGGGCGCGAGGTCATCCTGTTCCTGATCCAGGGCTTCGCCGATCCGGCGCTGGAGCGCTACGAGCACGTCTGGTTCCGCCTCGGCTCGCTGGGCAAGGTGGCGGCGATGGGACGCGCGCGCGGCATCCGTGACCTCGTCATGGTGGGGGGGCTTACCCGGCCGCGATTGCGCGACCTCGGCTTCGACCTCACCATGCTGCGGCTCCTGCCGCGCATCGCCCGGCTGTTCCGCGGCGGCGACAACCACCTTCTGTCCGGCGTGCTCCAGCTGGTGCAGGAGCAGGGCTTCCACCTCGTCGGCGCGCACGAGGCGGCGCCCGGTCTGCTGCTGCCGGAAGGGGTTCTGGGCTCGTGCCGGCCGTCCGAGGCCGAGCAAGCCGACATGGCCAAGGGCCTCGCCGTCATCCGCACGCTCGGGCCGTTCGACGTGGGCCAGGCGGTGATCGTCGCCGACGGCTGGGTGGTGGCGGTCGAGGCCGCCGAAGGTACCGACCAGATGCTGGCGCGCTTCGGCGAGATGCGCCGCTCCGGCCGCGTCCGCCTGGAGCGGCGGCAGGGCGTCCTGGTGAAGGCGCCCAAGCCCGGCCAGGACCGGCGCATCGACCTGCCCTCGCTGGGACCGCACACGGTGCAGCGGGCGGCGGAGGTGGGGCTTGCCGGCATCGCCTTCGAGGCGCGCGGCGCCATCGTGCCGGACGTGGAGACCCTGGTCCGGGCGGCGGACGCGGCCGGCCTGTTCGTGGTCGGCATGGCGCCTGGCGCGGCAAGGCGGCAGGCGGGAACAGGCACAGATGGCGGCAATTGACATGGTCCGCCCGCTCAAGGCTTTCCTGGTGGCGGGCGAGGAATCCGGCGACCAGCTGGGCGGCGCGCTCATGGAGGCGCTCGCCGCGCGGGCGCCCGAGGGGGTGGCCTTCTCCGGCGTCGGCGGCGCCCGCATGGGCCGGGCGGGGCTTGAGAGCCTGTTCCCCATGGAGGACCTCACCGCCATCGGCGTCGCCGCCGTGCTGGCGCGCCTGCCGCGCATCCTGCGGCGGCTGAAGCAGACCGTCGACGCGGTGCTCGCCGATCCGCCCGACGTGCTGGTGCTGATCGACGCGCCGGACTTCACCCACCGCGTCGCCGCGCGGGTGCGCGCCGCCAATCCGAACATCCCCATCGTCAAATACGTCTCGCCCACGGTGTGGGTGTGGCGCTCGGGCCGGGCGGCGGCCATGCGGCCCTATGTGGACCACCTGCTGGCGCTGCTGCCGTTCGAGCCGCAGGTGCACCGCGCGCTGGGCGGCCCGCCCACCACCTATGTGGGCCATCCGCTGCTGGAGCGGCTCGGCGAGCTGCGCCCGAGCGCGGAGGAGGCGGCGCGGCGCGATGCGCAGCCGCCGCTGGTCCTGGTGCTGCCCGGCAGCCGGCGGCGGGAGATCACCCGGCTCGGCGCGGATTTCGGCTGGGCGCTCGCCCGCCTGGCGAAGACGCAGGCCATGGACCTCGTGCTGCCGACCCTGCCGCGCCTGAAGGGCCTGATCGAGGAGACCATCGCCCCCTGGCCGGTGAAGCCGCGCATCGTCGTGGGCGAGGCGGAGAAGCTGGCCGCCTTCCGCAGCGCCCGCGCCGCGCTCGCCGCCTCCGGCACGGTGACGCTGGAGCTGGCGCTTTCGGGCGTGCCCATGGTGGCGGCCTATCGCATCGGCTGGCTGGAGGCGCAGGTCGGCCGGCGGCTGCTGCAGGGCACCAGCGTCATCCTCGCCAACCGCGTCATCGGCGAGGACGTGGTGCCCGAGCTGCTCCAGGAATTCCTCACCGTGCCGGTGCTCGCCGACGCGCTCGCCCGGATCATCGCCGACACGCCGCTGCGCGCGCGGCAGCTGGCCGGCTTCGCCCGGCTCGACGACATCTTCGCCATCGGCACCGAGCATCCGAGCGTGAAGGCGGCGCGGGTGGTGCTGAAGCTCGCGCGGGAAGGGCGCCCGGCGGCGGCGTCATAGGCCCCATGTTTCCCTTCCGTTCCACTTCGCGGCCGGGTCTGCCACTATGGCGGGGACCAAGCCTTCGGGCGCGGAACGATTCGCGTGCCCCGGGCCCCGCCCTTCTGCTATCGAGCACCCATGTCCGATACCGATGACCTCTTCGGGGGCGCCACGCCCCGTCCCGCCCCCAAGCCCGCAGCCAAGGCCAAGGCGACGGCCGTTCCGGCCATGGCCAACGACTACACCGCCGCCCATATCGAGGTGCTGGAAGGCCTGGAGCCGGTGCGGCGCCGGCCGGGCATGTATATCGGCGGCACCGATTCCAAGGCGCTGCACCACCTGTTCGCCGAGGTGATCGACAATTCCATGGACGAGGCGGTGGCCGGCCACGCCTCCTTCATCGAGGTGGAGCTGGGGGCGGACGGCTACCTGACCGTGACCGACAACGGGCGCGGCATTCCGGTGGAGGACCACCCGAAGTTCCCCGGCAAGTCGGCGCTCGAGGTCATCATGACCACGCTCCATGCCGGCGGAAAGTTCGACAGCAAGGTCTACGAGACCTCGGGCGGCCTGCACGGCGTCGGCGTCTCGGTGGTGAACGCGCTCTCCGACGACCTGGAGGTGGAGGTGGCGCGGGGCCAGACGCTCTACCGCCAGAGCTTCTCCAAGGGCGTGCCCCAGGGGCCGCTCAAGGAGGTGGGCCGCATCACCAACCGGCGCGGCACCCGCGTGCGCTTCCATCCCGACCCGGAGATCTTCGGTGCCTCGGCCCATTTCGAGCCGGCCCGCGTGTTCCGCATGGCGCGCTCGAAGGCGTATTTGTTCGGCGGCGTCGAGATCCGATGGTCCTGCGACGGCGCCCTGGTGAAGGGCACGGACGTGCCCGAGAAGATGGTGTTCCGCTTCCCCGGCGGCCTGCGCGACTATCTCGCCGGCGAGCTGGAGGGCCAGACGCTGGTGCACCCGGACATCTTCTCCGGCCGCATCCAGAAGGCGGGCGGCCACGGCTCGGTGGAATGGGCGGTGGCGTGGGTCGCGGACGGCGACGGCGGCATCTCCTCCTACTGCAACACCATTCCGACGCCCGACGGCGGCACCCACGAGAACGGCCTGCGCACGGTGCTGCTGAAGGGCCTCAAGGACCATGCCGAGCGCTCCGGCCAGGGCAAGCGCGCCGGCATCGTCACCGGCGACGACGTCATCACCGGCTGCGCCGCCATGCTCTCGGTGTTCGTGCGCGAGCCGGAGTTCCAGGGCCAGACCAAGGATCGCCTCGCCACCCAGGAGGCGGCGCGCATCGTCGAGCAGGCGCTGCGCGACCCCTTCGACCACTGGCTCGCGGCCAATCCGGTGCAGGCGAGCCGCCTGCTCGACCACGTGATCGACCGCGCCGAGGAGCGCCTGCGGCGCAAGCAGGAGAAGGAGGTCTCGCGCAAGACCGCGGTGCGCAAGCTGCGCCTGCCGGGCAAGCTCGCCGACTGCTCCAACACCGAGGCGGCGGGCTCGGAGCTGTTCATCGTCGAGGGCGACTCGGCCGGCGGCTCGGCCAAGCAGGCGCGCGACCGCAAGACCCAGGCGGTGCTGCCGCTGCGCGGCAAGATCCTGAACGTGGCGAGCGCGGGCCGCGACAAGCTGGCCCAGAACCAGCAGCTCGCCGACCTCGGCCAGGCGCTCGGCTGCGGCGCGCTCAACCACTATCGCGAGAGCGACCTGCGCTACGAGAAGGTCATCATCATGACCGACGCCGACGTGGACGGCGCCCACATCGCCTCGCTGCTCGTCACCTACTTCTTCCGCCAGATGCCGAAGCTGATCGAGGAGGGCCACCTCTTCCTCGCCGTGCCGCCGCTCTACCGCATCACCCAGGGGGCGAAGACGCTCTACGCCCGTGACGACGCCCACAAGGACCAGCTGCTGAAGAAGGAGTTCTCGGCCAAGGGCAAGGTGGAGGTGGGCCGCTTCAAGGGCCTCGGCGAGATGATGCCGGCGCAGCTGAAGGAGACCACCATGGACCCGCGCACCCGCACGCTCCAGCGCGTCGGCATCGAGGACGCCGAGCGGGCGGCGACCGCCGACCTGGTGGAGCGCCTCATGGGCAACAAGCCGGAAGCGCGCTTCGCCTTCATCTCCGAGCGCGCGGCGTTCGCGGACGAGGAGCTGCTGGACATCTGAGCGCCTGCTTGGAAGTGCCAGGAACGGCGCCTTTCGCGGCGTCGCACGTCCACACAAGTCCGGGCATGGCGGGAAGCCGGGCCGGGACCCGATCTGGCGTTTTCAAACCGGCCCTGCCTCGCCTGCCGCCACGATGGCGAGCCGGCGAGGGGGAACAGGATCGCCATCGGCGCCTTTCCCCACTCGGGGGAAGGGTGTAGACACCTTCGCCCCACACCGCCGGCCGCTTCCAGCGCCGGCCGCGTCAGGAGAGGAAGATGGCGGATCAGAAGGCTCGCATCGCCGTGCTCGGCGCCTCCGGCTATACCGGGTCGGAGCTGGTGCGCCTGCTGCTGCGCCATCCGCGCGTCGAGATCACGGTCCTGACCGCCGACCGCAAGGCCGGGCAGGCGATGGCGGACGTGTTCCCGCAGTTCGCGCCGTTCCCGCTGCCGAAGCTCGTCACCATCGAGGAGGCGGACTTCTCGGCCGTGGACCTCGTGTTCTGCGCGCTGCCCCACGCCACCACCCAGCAGGTGGTGAAGGCGCTGCTGGAGAAGCATCCGGGCCTCAAGGTGGTGGACCTTTCCGCCGACTTCCGCCTGTCCGACCCCGGCGCCTACGAGCAGTGGTACGGCCACCCGCACGGGGCGCTGGAGCTGCAGCAGGAGGCGGTGTTCGGGCTGGTGGAGATCTATCGCGAAGAGATCCGCAAGGCGCGGCTCGTCGCCAATCCCGGCTGCCACACCACCACCGCCATCCTGCCGATCGTGCCGCTGCTGGAGGCGGGGGCGATCGATCCGGACAGCATCGTCATCGATTCCAAGACCGGCATGTCGGGTGCCGGCCGCTCGGCCAAGGAGGCGATGCTGTTCTCGGAGATCTCCGAGGGCACGTTCGCCTATTCGGTGGGCTCGCACCGGCACATGGGCGAGCTGGACCAGGAATATTCCAAGGCCGCCGGCCGGCCGGTGACGCCCATGTTCGTGCCGGTGCTCGCGCCCATGAACCGGGGCATCTACGCCACCATCTTCGCGCGCACCACCGGCGCCAAGGCCGAGGACCTGCACCAGATCATCGCCACCTACTACAAGGGCGAACCGTTCGTTCATGTGCTGCCGCTGGGCCAGGTGCCGCTGTCGCGGCATACCCGCGGCTCCAACATGGTCCTGATCGGCGTGGTGGCGGACCGCATTCCCGGCCGCGTCATCATCGTCTCGACCCTGGACAACCTGGTGAAGGGCGCCTCCGGCCAGGCGGTGCAGAACATGAACCTGGTGCTCGGCTTCCCCGAGACGCTCGGGCTGGAGCAGATCGCGCTCTCGCCATAGGCGCGGCGGCGGCGCTTTCGCCGCCCGCCCGCGCGCGTGAAGGGGAGGGACAGCGGCGCCCGGGGCGGTAATCCGGTGATTGATCCCGCCCAACGGGCTGCATCGCTGCGAGTTTTCCGCTTCGGCGGCCTGGGATATGATAGACAAGGCTCCGTCCTGCGTCGCGGGCGGCGCACCGGGAGACCTGCGATGAAGCTCTTTCCCCCCTCCGCTGTCGCCGAGGACGCACAGCAGACGACGATCGCCCCCGAGGCGCTCCAGCGCATCGCCGCCGCCGTGGCGGCGGCCGAGGCGAAGACGTCGGCCGAGATCCGCGTGGTGGTGCAACGCGAGCCGCTGATCCAGCATCCCTTCTACTCGGTGATGTATGCGGCGCTGGCGGCGCTGGTGCTGCCGTGGATCCTGGTGCTGCTCTTGCCCATGCGGCCGATGCAGCTGCTCGGCATCCAGGCGGCCATGTTCATGGTGTTCGCCGGCATCCTGATGCTGCCCAGCGTCGCCCAGAAGGTGATCCCGCGCCTCGCCCTGAAGGCGGCGGCGCGCTCCGCCGCCGTCGAGATGTTCCTTGCCCACGGCATCCCGCAGACCAAGGGGCGCACCGGCATCCTGATCTTCGCCGCCTCCCAGGAGCACCTGATCGAGGTGGTGGCGGACGAGGGCGTGCATACCCCGCTCGGTCACAGCGCCTGGAGCGACATCTGCGAGCGGGTGGCCGACCAGGCCAAGAAGGGCAGCCTTGCCGATGGCCTCATCGCCGGCGTGCACAAGGCGGGCGACCTGCTCTCCGGCCCGCTGCCCTCAAAGCCCGGCGAGCGCAACGAATTGGCGAACCACGTCATCATCATGTGAGAGCGGGCGGTCCGAGCGCCCGCGGACCCGTCATGCCCCGGACACAGCCGGGGGATGAGGGCGCGGAAAATTCCAGGGCGCGCTCCGACTTTGGTCCCGCCGCCAGCCGGCTTTCATTCTGCTGCATGGCGGCATAGATTGCCGGCCCGAGCCGACCCGGGCTCGGACTAGGCAAGGGGCTTTCCTCCATGACCAAACCCGCCGTTCGCGTCGCCGTCACGGGCGCCGCCGGTCAGATCTGCTATTCTCTCCTGTTCCGCATCGCCAACGGCGACCTGTTCGGCAAGGACCAGCCCGTCATCCTGCAGCTCCTCGATTTGCCCCAGGCCCAGGGCGCCGTGAAGGGCGTGGTGATGGAGATCGAGGACTGCGCGTTCCCGAACTATGCCGGCGTGGTGATCAC
Organism: Xanthobacter pseudotagetidis; assembly: GCF_043194795.2. Lineage (NCBI taxonomy): Bacteria > Pseudomonadati > Pseudomonadota > Alphaproteobacteria > Hyphomicrobiales > Xanthobacteraceae > Xanthobacter > Xanthobacter pseudotagetidis. Next base: position 2,754,017 of record NZ_CM195534.1, read on the forward strand.
CGACGATCCGAAGGTGGCCTTCAAGGACATCGACGCCGCCATCCTGGTGGGCGCCCGCCCGCGCTCGAAGGGCATGGAGCGCGCCGACCTGCTCAGCGCCAACGCCGAGATCTTCAAGGTCCAGGGCAAGGCGCTGAACGAGGCGGCCAAGCGCGACGTGAAGGTGCTGGTGGTCGGCAACCCGGCCAACACCAACGCCTACATCACCGCGAAGAGCGCCCCGGACCTGCCGGCCAGGAACATCACCGCCATGCTGCGGCTCGACCACAACCGCGCGCTCTCGCAGTTCGCCGCCAAGGCGAACGTCGCCTCCAAGGACATCGAGAAGGTCGCGGTGTGGGGCAACCACTCGCCGACCATGTATGCCGACTACCGCTTCGCCTCGGTGGACGGCAAGCCGCTGCCGGCGCTCATCAACGACGAGACCTGGTACCGCGAGGTGCTGCTGCCGACCGTCGGCAAGCGCGGCGCCGCCATCATCGAGGCGCGCGGCCTGTCCTCGGCCGCCTCGGCCGCCAACGCCGCCATCGACCACATGCACGACTGGATCCACGGCACCGACGGCAAGTGGGTCTCCATGGGTGTCGCCTCGGACGGCTCCTACGGCGTGCCGGAGGGCATCGTGTTCGGCATGCCTGCGGTGTGCTCGGGCGGCGAGTACGAGGTGGTCCAGGGCCTGCCCATGGACGACTTCTCCAAGTCCATGTTCGACAAGACCCTGAAGGAGCTCCTGGAGGAGCGCGACGGCGTCGCCGGCCTCCTGGGCTGAACGATCGCGGGCGCCGCGCCTTGCGGCGCCCGCTTCCCTGCGGGGGCGGAGCGAACTAGGTTGGCGGCCCGCCGGGCCGCGCCCGGACCCCGAGGATTTGCGTTTATGACCATCCAGCCGCTGCCCGTGGAGGCCGAGCCCGTCGTCACCATCGGCGGCGTGAGGATCGGCAACGCTTTGCCGCTCGCGCTCATCGCCGGCCCCTGCCAGATGGAGAGCCGCGCCCACGCTCTGGAAGTGGCGGCCGCGCTCAAGGAGATCGCCGCCCGCCGGCAGATCCCGCTGATCTTCAAGACCTCGTTCGACAAGGCCAACCGCACCTCTCTGTCCGCCCAGCGCGGCATGGGCCTCGGCGGCGCGCTGCCGGTGTTCGCGGAGATCCGCGACACGCTGGGCCTGCCGACGCTGACCGACGTGCACGAGATCGACCAGTGCGCCCCCGCCGCCGAGGTGGTGGACGTGCTGCAGATTCCCGCCTTCCTGTGCCGGCAGACCGACCTCTTGGTCGCCGCCGCCCGCACCGGCAAGGTGGTGAACGTGAAGAAGGGCCAGTTCCTCGCCCCCTGGGACATGAAGAACGTGGTGGCCAAGCTCACCGGCGCCGGCAACGGCAGGGTGCTGGTCACCGAGCGCGGCGTCTCGTTCGGCTACAACACGCTGGTGTCCGACATGCGGGGCCTGCCGATCCTCGCCAAGACCACCGGCGCGCCGGTGGTGTTCGACGCCACCCACTCGGTGCAGCAGCCGGGCGGGCAGGGCACCTCCTCGGGCGGACAGCGCGAGTTCGTGCCGGTTCTGGCCCGCGCCGCGGTGGCGGTGGGGGTCGCGGCGGTGTTCATCGAGACCCACCCCGATCCGGACAAGGCGCCCTCGGACGGGCCGAACATGGTGCCGCTCAGGGAGCTGGAGGGCCTCATCGCCACGCTCCAGGCGTTCGACGCCGTCGCCAAGGCACACCCGGTCAGCATCTGAGGGGACGCCTCAAGGGGCAGCACGCAGCGGTGGCCCACGGACGCACCGCTCGGGGCATGACGGGGCACCACGACGCAAGGTGAACGCTCGATCGCCTCAGTTCGGCGCCGTCAGCTCGCCGGACGCGCGGTCGTAGCGCCACATGGCGCCGGGGCCGATATGGGTGCCGCCGATGGCGCGCTCCACCTGGTTCTCGCAGGCATGGTCGAAGCGCCCCGCCAGCGCCGCGGCGCCCGCCTTGGTGAGGGCGATCTCGGCTCCCGCATAGGCGCGGTAGGAAGCTTCCGCGGCGCCGCCGTCGCCCGGGGTGAAGCCGAGCGGGCCGCAGTCTCCGGTGCGGAACGGCAGCCCTTCGATCAGCGGCTCGTGGGCGAAGGCGAGGCCGTCGAGGCGCAGGAAGAAGGGCAGGTCGGCGAGAAACTGCGCCTCGTCCATGGAATGCACCGCGCCGAACACCTTCGCCACCTTCGCCGGCCCGTCCGCGAGCTGGCGCAGGATGCGCTCCTCGGTCAGCGAGAGGCCGGAATGGGGCGCCGGGAACTCCGCCAGCAGGCGCCGCAAGGCGGGCGCGAGATGGGGCAGGCTGTCGTGCCGGGCATGGGCGAAGTCGGCCAGCGCCGTGGGGGTGGGGGCGGTGAAGGCCTCCCAGGCATGGCGGCCGGTCTCCATCTGCAGCTGCGAGAGCGGCGCCCGCGCCTCGGCGAGCGCCGACACCTCGTCCGCCTCCATGATGCCGAGATAGTGGGAGGCCTGCAGGAGGAACACACCCATGCGCTCGGGCTGGTCGGAGAAATAGTTCAGGACCTGGATGAGCTGGAGCTGGTCGTAGAGATCGTGCTCGAACCACAGCTCCACCTCGCCATAGGCGCCGTGGACCTCGATCTGGGCATCGCGATGGGCGAAATCCGCACGCACCGCGTCGAGCTCCATGCCCAGAGCCTCGGCCAGGAAGGCCGCCCGCACGTCCGAGACGCGGTCGAGGTCGGCGTCGGCCGGCACCGGTCCGTCATGCAGCATGTCCTGCCACGGAACGAGGTGGCCCTTAAGCCCCGCCGCCCGGATGCGGCCGGCGGCGGCGTCGCCATTGGTGATGATGAGCTTCGGCATGGAGGCCTGCCTTTCCGGGCGCCTGCGCGCCGCGATCATCCCCCGCGTTCAACCGCGCCCACGATAGGGCGCGACGCCCGTCTCGGGAAGCCATGCTCCCTTCGGCACGGTTCCGGTCTGCCAGAAGACGTCGATGGGGATGCCCCCCCGCGGATACCAGTAGCCGGCGATGCGCAGGAAGCGCGGCTCCAGCAGGCCGGCGATGCGCTTGCCGATGGCCACCGTGCAATCCTCGTGGAAGGCGCCGTGATTGCGGAAGGCGGCGAGATAGAGCTTCAGCGACTTGGATTCCACCAGGAACCGGTCGGGCACGTAGTCGATGACGAGGTGCGCGAAGTCCGGCTGGCCGGTCACCGGGCACAGGGAGGTGAATTCCGGGCAGGTGAAGCGCGCCACATAGTCCGTGTCCGGGTGCGGGTTCGGCACGCGGTCGAGCACCGCCGCCTCGGGCGAGGCGGGCAGGGCGGTCGTGATGCCGAGCTGGAGCGGCGTGTCGGTCATGGGCTCACATCCTTGAAACGCGGGCAATACGGCGCTTCGGCTCGCGGTTCAACCGGCGCCGCCGCCGGCCGGCGGCGATCCTTGCTTCCGGCGCGGCACTGCTTCGCCGCCCAGCCCCCTTCGCACGGAAGCGTGATCGCGCTAGAAGCACCGCGCCCGCAAGCTGTGCACCAGGGAAGGACCATTTCATGACCGCCATCGTCGACATCATCGCCCGGGAGATCCTCGACAGCCGCGGCAACCCCACGGTGGAGGTGGACGTGGTGCTGGAGGACGGCTCCTTCGGCCGCGCGGCGGTGCCGTCCGGCGCCTCCACCGGCGCCCATGAGGCGGTGGAGCTGCGCGACGGCGATGCCGACCGCTATCTCGGCAAGGGGGTCGAGAAGGCGGTGGAGGCGGTCAACGGCGAGATCTTCGACGCCATCGGCGGCTACGAGGCCGAGGACCAGGCCCATATCGACAGCGTCCTCATCGGCCTCGACGGCACCCCCAACAAGGCCCGGCTCGGCGCCAACGCCATCCTCGGCGTCTCGCTGGCGGTGGCGAAGGCGGCGGCGGTGGCGTCCGACCTGCCGCTCTACCGCTATGTGGGCGGCGTGAACGCCCGCGTGCTGCCGGTGCCGATGATGAACATCATCAATGGCGGCGCCCATGCGGACAACCCCATCGACTTCCAGGAATTCATGATCATGCCCGCCGGCGCGCCGACCTTCGCGGAAGGCCTGCGCTGGGGCGCCGAGGTGTTCCATACCTTGAAGAAGGGCCTCAAGGCCGCCGGCCACAACACCAATGTGGGCGACGAGGGCGGCTTCGCGCCGAACCTGCCGTCCGCCGACGCGGCGCTCGACTTCGTCATGACCGCCATCGAGAAGGCCGGCTTCAAGCCGGGCGAGGACATCTATCTCGGCCTCGACTGCGCCGCGACCGAGTTCTTCAAGGACGGCGCCTACGCCTATGAGGGCGAGGGCAGGACGCGCTCCATCGAGGAGCAGGTGAAGTACCTCGCCGACCTCGTGGCGCGCTATCCCATCGTCACCATCGAGGACGGCATGGCCGAGGACGACTGGGCCGGCTGGAAGCTCGTCACCGACGCCATCGGCGCCAAGTGCCAACTGGTGGGCGACGATCTGTTCGTGACCAATGTCGAGCGCCTGTCGCGCGGCATCAGGGAGGGGGTCGGCAACGCGATCCTGGTGAAGGTGAACCAGATCGGCTCCCTCACCGAGACCCTGGACGCGGTGGAGATGGCCCACAAGGCGGGCTACCGCGCGGTGATGTCCCACCGCTCGGGCGAGACCGAGGACGCGACCATCGCCGACCTCGCCGTGGCGACCAATTGCGGGCAGATCAAGACCGGCTCGCTCGCCCGCGCCGACCGCACCGCCAAGTACAACCAGCTGCTGCGCATCGAGCAGGAGCTGGGCAACGAGGCGCGCTATGCCGGCAAGGCGGCGCTCAAGGCGCTCGCCTGAGCCTCAAGGCCTGGAACCGGGAAACTCCTCCCTCCTTGTGGGGAGGGGCAGAGGAGGGGCGGGGGTGTCGGCGCGTTCGCCGTCTTTCGCCGTCATGCTCCGGCTTGACCGGAGCATCCATCCTCGCGATTGCAAGTGCGGCGAGGGTCATAGGCCCTCCGGTCAAGCCGGAGGGCGACGGGTGGAAGATGATGGGGCAGCGCCACCCCCACCCCCCTCCCTACAGGGGGGTGGGGGTGGCACGTTCTCTCTGGAGGCGAAGGGGCCGGCTCCATGAGCCGCCGACTGGCGCCGCGCCTCACCCCTTCGCCAGCTTCTCCGCCACGCGGGGGGCGAAATAGGTGAGGATGCCGTCGGCGCCGGCGCGCTTGAAGGCCATCAGGCTCTCCAGCATGATCCGGTCGCCCTCCACCCAGCCGTTGCGGGCCGCGCCCTCGATCATCGCGTACTCGCCGGACACCTGATAGGCGTAGGTGGGCAGGCCGAACGCCTCCTTCACCCGCCACACGATGTCGAGATAGGGCAGGCCCGGCTTCACCATCAGCATGTCGGCGCCTTCCTCGACGTCCAGCGCCGCCTCGCGCAGCGCCTCGGCGCCGTTGCCGGGGTCCATCTGGTAGGTGCGCTTGTCGCCGGTCAGCGTCTTGGCGGTGCCGATGGCGTCGCGGAACGGGCCGTAGAAGGCCGAGGCGTACTTCGCCGCGTAGGACATGATCTGCACGTCCTCGAAGCCGGCCGCGTCGAGCCCCGAGCGGATGGCGCCGATGCGCCCGTCCATCATGTCGGAGGGGGCGATCACGTCGGCGCCGGCGGCGGCCTGGGTGATGGCCTGGCGCACCAGCACCTCCACCGTCGCGTCGTTGAGGATGCGCCCGTCCTCCAGCAGGCCGTCATGGCCGTGGCTGGTGAAGGGGTCGAGGGCGACGTCGGTGATGAGGCCGATGTCCGGCACCTCGGCCTTGATGGCGCGCAGCGCCCGGCACACCACGTTCGCCTCGTTCAGCGCCTCCGAGCCCATCTCGTCGCGCCGGGCCGGGTCGACATAGGGGAAGATGGCGAGCGCGGGGATCTTCAGCCTGGCCGCGCCCTCGGCCGCGCGCACCGCCTCGTCCACGGTGAGGCGCTCGACACCGGGCATGGAGGCGATGGGGGTGCGCGCCTGATGCCCGTCCATGACGAAGATCGGCCAGATCAGATCGTCGACGGTGAGCGTGTTCTCGCGCACCAGCCGGCGCGACCAGTCGCTCTTGCGGTTGCGGCGCATGCGCACGGGAAGGTCGAGACGGTGCGCGGCGCGCTCGGGCGCGGCGGCCAGCTCGGCGGCGGGGCGGATGCGGGGGGTGGTCATCGGCATGGTCGGTCTTTCCGGCGGCCGCGTCAGGCGCGGCCGGCATTCGCTCAGGCGCTGCCGCCCGGCTCGTGGCATGCGGCGCCGGCGCGCCGCGACGCTTTTATAGCGCCCGCAGCCCGCCATCGCGAGGGTGGCGGCATGGCAAAACGTTGACGCTGGCTCCCACCGAGAATAACGCTCGCATGGCCGTCGCCGCGGTGCCTCAGGCACCGGGCAAAAGAATGCACGCGGGATGCGGAGGAACGGGAACGCCATGGAGCCTGAGGTCATTCTGGAGGAGAAGGGCGCCGCAGGCGTCATCACGCTCAACCGGCCGAAGGCCCTCAATGCGCTCACCTTGCCCATGGTGCGCGAGATCATCCGCAGCATGCGCCATTGGGCGGCGGCCCCCGCCATCACCCGCGTCATCATCAAGGGCGCCGGGGAAAAGGCGTTCTGCGCCGGCGGCGACGTGCGCTGGCTCTGCGAGTCGGGCAGCAGCGGCCGGGTCGCCGACGCGCTCGCCTTCTGGCGCGAGGAATATGTGCTCAACCACTATATCGGCTGCTTCCCCAAGCCCTATGTCTCGCTGATCGACGGCATCTGCATGGGCGGCGGCTTCGGCATCTCGGCCCATGGCGCGCACCGGGTGGCGGGCGACCGCTATCTGTTCGCCATGCCGGAGGTGGGCATCGGCCTGTTCCCGGACGTGGGCGGCACCCATGTGCTGCCGCGCCTTCCGGGGGCGTTCGGCACCTATCTGGCGCTCACCGGCGCGCGCATCCGCGGCGCCGACGCCTATGCGGTGGGCCTCGCCACCGACGTGGTGCCCTCCGCCGCCTTTTCGGCGCTGGAGGCCGCGCTCGTCGGCGGCGCGGAGGTGGAGCGCGCGATCGCCGATCACCGCATCGAGCCCGGCCCCGGCCCGCTCGCCGAGCGGCTCGCCTTCATCTCGGTGGCGTTCGCGCGGCCGGACGTCGTCTCCATCCTCGCGGCGCTGGACGAGGCGGCGGGGATGGGCGGCGCGGACGGGGAATTCGCCGCCGCCACGGCGGCCGAGATCCGCACCAAGTCGCCCACCTCGCTCTCCATCGCCATGGAGCAGATCCGGCGCGGCCCCGCGCTCGATCTCGCGGGCTGCCTCAAGGCGGAGTTCCGGGCGGTGAACCGCGTCGCCGCCGGCCATGACTTCTACGAAGGCGTGCGCGCCGCGCTGATCGACCGCGACCATGTCCCGCGCTGGCGTCCGGCGACGCTGGCCGACGTGGACCCGGAGGTCATCGCCGCGCACTTCGCGCCCATCGACGACGAGCTCGAGCTCCTGGCGCCGGGGGCATGAGCCAGTACGAGCCCATCGACGCCAGCGCGCGCGCGACCCTGGAGAAGCTGCCGCCCTGGCGGCGGCGGCTGTTCCTGTTCCTGCGCGCGGTGGCGGCGTTCCTGCTGTTCGAGGGCGTGATCCAGTGGGCGGTCATCCTCGGCATCGGCGACGGCACGCCCTCGCGCTTCGAGCAGATGGGCACGGTGGCCCAGGCGGCGGTGATCTGGGCCGCCATCATCGATCCCATCGCCGGCGTCGGGCTGTGGCTGCGCGCCGGCTGGGCGGTGGTGCTGTGGCTGATCGCGACGCTGACGCAGGTGCTGTTCGGCGCCCTGGCGCCGGCGGAGATGACCCGCATCCTCCTCTTCACCATCGTCGAGCTGGCCCTGGTGGTGGCCTATGCGGTCCTCTCCATCAAGGCGGCGCAGGAAAGCGACGAGGGGTGAGCGCGGCGGCGGGAGGCCGGCCGCACCCCCGGCCTCAGGACCAGCTGCCGAGATAGGCGAGAACGCAGATCACCAGGATGGCGGCCACGATGATCCAGTGGCGCGCGGCGAAATTGTGCAGAATCATGCGGAAAGTCCTGTCCCGGCTCAGTCGTCGTTGGAGGCGTTGAGATCTTCCGGGCGCAGCCCTTCCGATCTCGGGCGCAGCATCACGCCCTGCGAACCGCCATTGGTGAAGGCGATGCCCGCATCGGCCAGCGCGTCGGCGAGGCGGACGCGGGTCGCGGCGAGGGGCGCATTGAGGGCCTCTTGGGGCGTCGCGTCGGCCTCGGCCGCGCGCACGTCATCCGCGGTCACGCCGGCGTGGGCGGCGAGCTCCGCGCGCTTCCAGCCGAGCAGGGCCCGCCCCGCCTTGATCTGGCGGCCTGTGACGTCGGACAGCGGCAACCGCGAACCTCCCCGTGATCGGGGGGAAGATGCCATGCCCCAAGGGTCGGCACAACGCCCCGCCGGAGGCGGCGGTGCCCTCAGAAGGTCTCGACCCAGGGCCGCAGGTCCATCTCGGCCGTCCAGGCGGAGCGGTGCTGGCGGTGGAGGGTGAGATAGGCCGCGGCGATGGCATCGGGGTCGAGCCACCTGTCGGGGGCGCCCGCATCGCCGGGCCGGGCCCAGGACGAGGCGATGCCGCCGTCGACGATCAGGTGCGCCACATGGATGCCGCGCGGCCCGAGCTCGCGGGCGAGGCCCTGCGCCAGCCCGCGCAACGCGAACTTCGCCATGGCGAAGGGCGTCGACTGCGGCATCGCCTTGACCGAGGCGGTGGCGCCGGTGAAGAGCAGCGTGCCGGCGCCGCGCCTCAGCATGCGCCGCGCCGCCGCCTGGGCGGTGAGGAAGCCGGCGAAGGCCCCGGTCCGGTAGGCCGCCAGCACCGCCTCGGGGTCGAGGTCCTCGATCGGCCCGCGGTGACGCTGGGCGGCATTGAAGACGACGAGGTCCGGCGTTCCGAGCGCGCCTTCCGCGCGCGCGAACGCATCCTCGATCTGGCCCGCATCGGCGGCATCGGCGGCCAGCGGCAGCACGGTGGTCTGCTTCGACAGGCTGGCGACCAGCTCGGCGAGCTTGTCCACGTTCCGCGCGACCAGCGCGAGCCGGAAGCCGTCCCGCGCCAGGCGGCGGGCGAGGGCGGCGCTGAGGCCGGGCCCGGCCCCGACGATGACGGCGACCTCTGTGCCCATGGCGTGGCTCCTCTTCGGGTGGTGGACGCGGCGTGACGAACCGGCCCGGCGCCGACCCGACCTTGGTTCTTGTGAGGCCAGGGCGGCGCCCGTACATTAACGACAGCCGGGAGCGATTGCATGGAGCCTCCCCCTCCGCTTGTCGACGAAATCTACGAGGCCGGATCGGTTCCGGACCTGTGGCCGCGGGCACTCGACAGGCTCGCCGCAGCAGTCGACGGCGCCGGGGCGGCGCTGTTCGCGGTCCGGGCCGACGGGCTGCGCTCCGTCGCCACGCCGGTGATGGTCGACCTGCTGCAGGAGTTCGAGGCCATGGGCCGGCCGGAGCTCAACCGCCGGACCCCTCTTGCCGTTTCCCTGCGCCATCCCGGCTTCATCACCGAGGCGGACGTCTTCACCGAGGCGGAGCTCGAAGCCGATCCCTTCTACGCGGAGTTCCTGCGCCCGCGCGGCTTCGGCTGGTGCGCCGGGAGCGCGATCTTCGTGCCGGGCGGCGACACCATCGTCATTTCGGTCGAGAAGCGGCTGAACCTCGGACCGGTCTCGCGAGAGCACGTGGCGATGCTCGACCGGCTGCGCCCGCACCTCGCGCGCGCCGCCGCCTTCTCGGCGCGCCTCGCCCTCGACCGGGTCCGCTCCGCGACCGAGGCGCTGGGCCTCATCGGGCTTCCGGCGGCGGTGCTGGGCGATCGCCAGCAGCTCCTGTCCGCCAATGCGCTGTTCGAAGACCTGATCCCGGACGTCGTGCGCAACCGCCGGCAGCGCCTCATGCTGTCGGACCCCGGCGCCGACGCGCTCCTTGCCGATGCCTTCGCGCGGAGCCTGGCGCGGGCGGGCGGCGGCGTTCAATCCATCCCCATAGCCGCGCACGAGGCGCGGCCGGCCATGGTGGCGCACCTGCTGCCCGTGCGCGGCGTCGCCAATGACGTGTTCTCGGCCGCCAGCGGGTTGCTGATGCTGACGCCCGTGGTTCCCGGAAAGGGGCCGCCCCGGCAACTGCTGGAAGGCCTGTTCGACCTTTCTCCGGCGGAGGCGCGGGTGGCCGGCTGGCTGGCCGACGGCGCCAGCGTCCAGCAGATGGCCAGCCGCCAGGGCGTTTCCCCCGAGACCATCCGCGGCCAGCTCAAGGCGGTGTTCGCCAAGACCGGCACAAGCCGTCAGGCCGACCTGGTCCGGCTGCTCGCCGGCCCGTGGCATTTCTGACGCCCGCCTCACTGCGGCGCGAACAGTTCCTGGGCCGCCTCCGCGTCCACATAGACGATCCCGTCCTCCACCTTCACCGGATATTCGGCAAGGGCGCTCTCGCGCGGCTCGATCGCCGCGCCCGTATTCATGTCCCAGGTCCAGAAGTGGCTCGGGCAGATGAGGACCGTGCCGTCGAACGCGGCCTCGGACAGCGGCGTTCCGGAATGCGGGCAGACCCCCTGAAAGGCGCGCAGCGCCCCGTCGTCCGGCCAGGCGAGGATGACGTGCCGCTGCGAGGCGATGACGAGGCACATGCCGCCCTCGGGGATGGTTTCGAGCTTGCAGACGCGTGTGAACATGGATCGCCCCCGGTGCATCGTTGCGGGCGCCGCCGCTCGCGTGGCCGGCCGCTGGCAAGGATCGTGCATCGAGCGGGCCAAGCCGGCCCCTCGGGCGAGGCGCGTTCCGGGGGAGATCCCGCCGCGACGCCGCAACCCGCTGGCAGGGCGAGGGATTTGCGATACCGACGAACGAGGCGGGCATGCCGCTCTATTCTTATCATTGTCAGGATTGCGACAAGGATTCCGAGCTGCTGATGGGGGCGTCCGACACCGCCATCTGCCCGGCCTGCGGCAGCGCGCGGATGGAGCGGATGCCCTCGCGCATCGCGCCGGAGGGCAAGAGCCGGGCGATCATCAAGTCCGCCCGCGCCCAGGCGGCGCGCGAGGGCCATATGAGCAACTACAGCCGCGCCGAGCGGGGCGGCTGACCGGCGCGGGTGTATCGCCGGCTGCGGCGGATGCGCTCCGGCCGAGCCGGAACATGACGGCATTCCCGGGGCCGGCCTGGGCCTTTTCCCCATCGCTCCGGATCGACCGGAGGGCCCATGGGCGCGATGTGCCGCGGGCGGCCGACCCGCGCGCCTCTCACAAGGACCTCGTCACCGCCTCTTCCCTACCGGAAAACCACTCTGTGGCAATTTCGCAACGGGCCAGCGAAACGTTGGAAGATCGGGCTTTGCCGCTCCGGACTTAAGCCGCCGTTTACGCCTGCGGCTCTTTAGTGCGTGGCATGTTCTGTTGCGTGCGAGTTCGGTCACATGCGTAGCTCCAACGAGACTTTTGGGCGAAATGTCCTCGTGCGATTGGCGGTGGTCGGCCTTGTGTCCGGCGCCGTTGCCGGGTGCAGCTCAGACACCAACCGCTTCGCCGCCGAGAGCGGGGCTCCCATGGGCGCCGGTGCGGTGTCTTATGGCGGCCAGCCGGCACCGGAGGTGACGGGATCGCTGCGGACCTCCGCGCCGGCCGGCGCCGTGATGTCGAGCCCGCTTCCGCCGCCCGGGCAGGGCGCTCCCTCTTCCTATGCCTCGGCCGGGAGCCAGCCGCTCTACGGCTCGCCCGCCTACAATGGCGGCCAGGGCTACGGCGCCGCTCCGGCACCGGCGAGGGCCGGCACCCACGTGGTGCAGGCCGGCGAGACCCTCGGTTCGGTCGCTCGCACCTATGGGGTCGGAGCCGACCAGCTCGGCGCGGCCAACGGCATCGCCCCCGGCATGACCGTGCGCACCGGCCAGGCCCTCGTGATCCCGCAGCGCTCCAGCGTCGCCCAGGCGCCGCAGGCGGCTCCCCCGGCGCCGCGCGCCGTGGCCTCGGCCCCGGTTCCGGCTCCCGCTCCGGCCGCCAGGCCGGCGCAGGTCGCCGCCGCTCAGCCCAAGCCGGCCGTCGCCCAGGCGGAGGTGAAGGCTGCCGATCCCAAGGTCGCCGCCAAGACCCAGGCCGTCGCCGCCTCGCCCGCGCCGGCTCCGGCCGGCCAGAAGGCCGACGCCAAGGTGGAGACCGCCGCCAAGCTGACCCAGGTGGCCGACGCCGATGACGGCCCGCGTGCCGCCGGCTCGGGGCCGCAGTTCCGTGCCCCGGTGCGCGGCCGCGTGATCGCCGGCTACGGGCCGAAGCCCGGCGGCACCCACAATGACGGCGTGAACTTCGCCGTGCCGGAGGGCACCGCCATCCGCGCCGCCGAGGACGGCACCGTCGCCTATGCCGGCAACGAGCTGAAGGGCTTCGGCAATCTGGTGCTGATCAAGCACGCGGACGGCTATGTCACCGCCTATGCCCATGCCAGCGAGATCGACGTGAAGCGCGGCGACCAGGTGCGGCGCGGCCAGGTGATCGCCAAGGCCGGTCAGAGCGGCAACGTCCAGACCCCGCAGCTGCACTTCGAGATCCGCAAGGGCAACCAGCCGGTGGACCCGAGCCGCTACGTGGCGGGCCTCTGATCCGGGCGGGCATCGCGCCAGAAGAACCTCATCGCAGACGGCCGGGCTCGCCCGGCCGTTTTCTTTTGTCCGGCCCGTGCCCGCTGCCCCCGCGGCTTGACGGCGCGCGAGGCCGCTTATAGGGGCAAGCCATGACCGTCCGCGCCTTCATCTCCGGTTGCGCCGGAACCCGCCTTTCGCCCGACGAGCGCGCCTTCTTCGCCGAAAGCGCGCCCTGGGGCTTCATCCTCTTCGCCCGCAACGTGGAGGACCCGGCGCAGGTGCGCGCGCTGGTCGGGGCGCTGCGCGAGGCGGTGGGCTGGAACGCGCCGGTGCTGATCGACCAGGAGGGCGGGCGCGTGCAGCGCCTGCGGCCGCCGCACTGGCCCGAATACCCGCCGGCCGAGCCGTTCGGCGTGCTCTACGACCACGATCCCGCCACGGCGCTGAAGGCGGTGCGGCTCAATTCGCGCGCCATCGCGGCGGACCTTGCGGCGCTCGGCATCGACGTCGACTGCCTGCCGGTGGCGGACCTGCGGCATCCCGACGGGCACGGCATCATCGGCAACCGCGCCTATGGCGAGACGCCGGCCAAGGTGGCCGCGCTCGCCCGCGCCGCCTCCGACGGGCTCATCGACGGCGGCGTGCTGCCGGTGGTGAAGCACATTCCCGGCCACGGCCGCGCCCCCGCCGACAGCCACGAGCGCCTGCCGGTGGTGGCGGCGCCCCGCGCGGTGCTGGAGGCCGAGGACTTCGCCGCCTTCCGCGCGCTCGCCGACCTGCCGCTCGGCATGACCGCCCACGTGGTCTATCGCGCCATCGATCCGGAGCATCCCGCGACCACCTCGCCGGTGATGATCGCCGACGTGATCCGCCGCGACATCGGCTTTTCCGGCCTGCTCATGAGCGACGACCTCTCCATGGGCGCGCTCGCGGGCAGTCTCGCCGACCGGGGCCGCGCCGCCATCGCCGCCGGCTGCGACATGCTGCTCCACTGCAACGGCAGGCTGGAGGAGATGACGGAGGTCGCCGCCGTCGCTCCGGCCCTGGCCGGCCTCGCCGCCGAGCGGGCCGGGCGCGCGCTGGCGCTGCGCAAAATGGCCGACGCGGTTGATGTTGCGGCGCTGCGCGCCGAGGTGCAGCATCTCCTTTCACGGGAGGCGTGATCCGAGATGGCCGGGGACGCGGCGCCGAGCTTTGCCGAGGACGAGCTCCCCAGGGGCGGGGAGGGCGCCTTCGTCGTCGACATCGACGGCTTCGAGGGGCCGCTCGATCTCCTGCTCGCGCTCGCCCGCACCCAGAAGGTGGACCTCACCCGCATCTCCATCCTGGCGCTGGCGGACCAGTATCTCGCCTTCATCGAGCAGGCGCGGCGCGGCCGCCTGGAGCTCGCCGCCGACTATCTGGTGATGGCGGCCTGGCTCGCCTACCTGAAATCGCGCCTGCTGCTGCCGGCGGCGCCGAAGGAGGACGGCCCGAGCGCCCAGGAGCTGGCGGACGCCTTCGCCCGGCGCCTCAGGCACCTGGAGCGCATCCGCAAGGCGGCGCAGGAGCTGATGGACCGCCCGCAGATGGGTCGCGAGGTGCTCGCCCGCGCCCTGCCGGACCCGCGCGACCTGCCCAAGGGGCCGGTGACCTACACCGCCACGCTCTACGACCTGCTCTCCGCCTATGCCCGCCAGCGGCAGGTGAAGGCGCTGTCCCACGTCACGCTCAAGACCCGCGCCGTGTGGTCGCTGGCCGAGGCGCGCGAGCGGCTGGAGCGGCTGCTGGGCGGCGGGCTCTCGGACTGGATGCGGCTCGACCAGTTCCTCATCGACTACATGACCGAGCCCGCCCAGCGCGCCACCGCGCTCGCCTCCAGCTTCTCGGCCAGCCTCGAGATGGTGCGCGAGGGGATGCTCGACATCCGCCAGGACGCTCCCTTCGCCCCCCTGTGGCTGCGGCCGCACCAGGCTGACGGCGAGCCGGCCGGGGAGGGGCCATGAACAAGGCCGCCCCGCGCGTCGACCTGTTCGACGTCCGCCCCGACGACGAGCGCGCCGTCGCCTTCGTGCGCGACCTGCGCACCGTCGAGGCGCTGCTCTTCACCGCCTCGGCGCCGCTCGACGCGCAGGCCCTGTCGGCCCACCTGCCCAAGGAGGCGGACATCGGCGCGCTGATGGATGCGCTTGCCGCCGACTATGCCCGGCGCGGCGTCAACCTGGTGAAGGCGGCCGGCGGCTGGATGCTGCGCACGGCGCCCGACCTCGCGCACGTGGTGGCGGCGCGCGCGCCCGAGCCGCGCAAGCTCTCGCGCGCGGCGGTGGAGGTGCTCGCCATCGTCGCCTACCACCAGCCGGTGACGCGGGCCGAGATCGAGGAGATCCGCGGCGTGTCCACCTCCAAGGGCACGCTCGACGTGCTGCTGGAGACCGGCTGGGTGCGCCTGCGCGGCCGCCGCAAGGCGCCGGGCCGGCCCGTGACCTACGGCACCACGCCGGCCTTCCTGGTGCAGTTCGGCCTCGACCAGGTGCAGGACCTGCCGGGCCTCGACGAGATGAAGGGCGCCGGCCTCATCGACGGCCGACTGCCGCCCGGCTTCACCATCCCTCTGCCCTCCGACGACCCCCACCTCCACGAGGACGAGGAGGCGCTGGAAAGCGAGCCGCTCGACTTCGCCCTGACGCCGCCGCCCTCGGACGAGGACGAGCCCGCCGACGAAGAGGACGCAAGAGATTGAGTGCCCTCGCAAGCCTCGGCGCACGCCCCCGCACCCCCGCCGCGATTCCCAAGCGGCTTTCGTTCGACAATGTCAGCCTCTCATATGGCGATGTGCCGGCTGTGCGCGGCGTCTCGCTCGACATCGAGCCGGGGGAGGTGATCTGCCTGCTCGGCCATTCGGGGTGCGGCAAGACCTCGCTGCTGCGGCTCGCCGCCGGCATCGAGCGGCCGGACGCCGGCCGCATCCTGCTGGACGGGCGGGAGGTGGCGTCGCCGGCCACCTTCGTGCCGCCGGAAAAGCGCGGCGTCGGCCTTGTGTTCCAGGACTTCGCGCTGTTCCCGCACCTCAACAACCTCGAGAACGTCATGTTCGGCCTCGGCGCCCTGCCGCGGGCGGAGGGCCTCGCCGAGGCCCGGCGCGCGCTCGCCCGGGTGGACCTGGAGGAGGTGGCGGACGCCTATCCCCACGAGCTGTCGGGCGGCCAGCAGCAGCGCGTGGCGCTCGCCCGCGCCATGGCGCCGCGGCCGGGCATCCTCTTGCTGGATGAGCCGTTCTCCGGCCTCGACCGGCGCCTGCGCGACCAGGTCCGCGCCGACACGCTGGCGGTGCTGCGCGACGCCAAGGCGACCTCGATCATCGTCACCCACGACCCCGAGGAGGCCATGCGCCTCGCCGACCGCATCGCCTTGGTGCGCCGGGGCGAGCTGGTGCAGGCGGGGCCGCCGGCGACGCTCTACCGCGACCCGGTGGACCTCAACGTGGCGCGATTCTTCTGCGAGATGAACGAGGTGCCCGGCATCGCCGCCGGCGGCCGGGCGGAGACCGCGCTCGGCGCCTTCGCCGTGCCGGCGCACGTCCCGGACGGACCGGTGGTGGCGGCGGTGCGGCCGGCCGGCATCCGCATCGGCCCGCGCGGCTGCGGCCGGCCGGGGCGCGTCATCGACCGGCGCTTCCTGGGCGAGCTCGATCTCGTGGAAGTGATGGTGGAGGGCGTCGCGCGCCCCGTGGTCGCCCGTCTGAAGGACGCCGGCACGGCGGCGCGCG
Organism: Xanthobacter pseudotagetidis; assembly: GCF_043194795.2. Lineage (NCBI taxonomy): Bacteria > Pseudomonadati > Pseudomonadota > Alphaproteobacteria > Hyphomicrobiales > Xanthobacteraceae > Xanthobacter > Xanthobacter pseudotagetidis. The sequence continues at coordinate 2,770,357 of NZ_CM195534.1, forward strand.
GCGAGGAGGTGGGCGTTACCGCCGATCCGGGCGAGGTTCTTGTTTTCGCCGCTTCCGACGCCTAGTCTGCGCGCCACGCATGCCCCGGCGCGCTGCGCCGGGCGACAAGACAATCTGGAGGACGGTAGATGGGTTCGTTGAGCATCTGGCACTGGATCGTGGTGCTGGCCGTGGTGCTCCTCCTGTTCGGCCGGGGCAAGATCTCCGACCTCATGGGTGACGTGGCCAAGGGCATCAAGTCCTTCAAGAAGGGCATGGCGGAGGACGACGAGCCGGCCAAGGCGGCCACCCCGCCGGAAGCGCCGCGGCCGATTCCGCACCAGAACGCGAGCGCCCCCGAGGCCGAGAAGAAGCCCGTCTGATCTCAGGCCGGCCCACCACAACCCCTTGAGGAGGGCGGCGGCTCCGCCGCCGGCTTGGCGCGCACATGTTCGAAATCGGCTGGTCGGAGCTGATGCTCATCGGCATCGTGGCGCTGATCGTGATCGGCCCGCACGAGCTGCCCACGGTGCTGCGCACCGTGGGCAAGACCGTGGCCAAGCTGCGCCGCATGGCCGGCGAGTTCCAGGGGCAGTTCCAGGAGGCCCTGCGCGAGGCGGATATCGCCGACATGCGCAAGGAGATCACCGACATCACCGACAGCGCCCGCTCGACGCTGGCCACCGCCGACATGTTCGACCCGCTGAAGTCGATCCGCGAGGAGATCCGCTCCACCGTGGAGGGCGGCACCAAGACCGAGGCGCCGCGCCCCGAGGAGCCGAAGGCGCCGGATGCCCCGCCAGCCGCCGCCGCCGCCGCTGATCCCGCGCCCGCCGAGCTGATCCCGCCGCCGCCCGCCGAGCCTTTGCCGGCACCCAGCTTCGACCCGCCCGCCCCCGAGGCCGCGCCTTTGAGCGCGCCCGACAAGAGCGCCTCATGAGCGAGCAAGACGAGATCGACGCCTCCAAGGCCCCGCTGATCGAGCACCTGATCGAGCTGCGCTCGCGGCTGATCAAGTCGGTGGTGGCGTTCCTGATCGCCTTCTTCCTCTGCTTCACCTTCGCCAAGCAGATCTACAACATCCTGCTGTGGCCCTACGAGTTCGCCTCGGGCTTCGCGCCGGGCGTGAAGCTGATCTACACCGCGCCTCAGGAATTCCTGTTCACCCAGATCAAGCTCGGCATGTTCGGGGCGGCGTTCATCTCGTTTCCCGTGGTGGCGGCGCAGCTCTACATGTTCGTGGCCCCGGGACTCTACAAGCACGAGAAGAACGCCTTCAGGCCCTATCTGGTGGCGACCCCCATCTGCTTCCTGATCGGCGCGGCGTTCGTCTATTTCATCGCCATGCCGCTCGCCATGACCTACTTCCTGGGCATGCAGCAGGCGGGCGGCGACGGGCAGGCGGAAATCTCGCTGCTGCCGAAGGTGTCGGAGTATCTCTCCCTCATCACCACGCTGATCCTCGCCTTCGGCATCTGCTTCCAGCTGCCGGTGGTGCTGACGCTGCTGGCGCGCATCGGCATCGTCACCCAGGACATGCTGCGCAAGGCCCGGCGCTACGCCATCGTCGGCGTGTTCGTGGCGGCGGCGGTGCTGACCCCGCCGGACGTCATCAGCCAGCTCTCCCTTGCCCTGCCGACGCTGCTTCTCTACGAGGTGTCGGTCTATCTGGTGGGCATCGTCGAGAGGCGGCGGGCGGCGGAAGAGGCGGCGCGCAACGCGGCCGACGCCTCGACGCCGGCAAGCTGAGCGGCGGCGGGGCCTTTTCCGGAGAACGCGGTTTTTGGGCGCGGGGCTTCCCTCGGGCCGTCATGCCCCGGCTTGTCCGGGGCATCCACGCTTCCGTCGGCCGCGGGCTTGAGGGAGAGGTGGATGGCCCGGACAAGCCGGGCCATGACGCATGAGGGGGATGCCGGTCGCAGCCCGCTTCACAAGGCGGAGCGTCTCATGCACGACATCAAGTGGATCCGCGAGGAGCCGGGCGCCCTCATCGGCGCGCTGGCGCGGCGTGGCGGTGGATCGGACGCGGCTGCTGCCGAGGGCAAGGCGCTGGTGGACGCGCTCCGCGCTCTCGACGAGGAGCGCCGCGCCAATCTCACCAAGCTCGAAGGCCTGCTGGCGCGCCGCAACGCGGCCTCCAAGGAGATCGGCCAGGCCAAGGCCAAGAAGGACGAGGCCACCGCCGCCGCCCTCATGGCCGAGGTGGCCAAGCTCAAGGAGGAGGTGCCGGCGCTCGAAGCCGAGGTGAAGCGCATCGATGCGGAGCTTGAGGCCAAGCTCGCCGGCATCCCCAACGTGCCGCTGGCCGAGGTGCCGGACGGCAAGGACGAGCACGACAACGTTCCGAAGTCGTCCTTCGGCGGCACGCGTGACTATGCCTTCGCGCCGAAGCAGCATTTCGAGATCGGCGAACAGCTCGGCCAGATGGATTTCGAGACCGCCGCCAAGCTCTCCGGCGCCCGCTTCGTGGTGAACAAGGGCCCGCTTGCGCGGCTTGAACGGGCGCTGGGCCAGTTCTTCCTCGACGTGCACACAAGCGAGCACGGCTACATGGAGGTGAACCCGCCGCTGCTGGTGCGGGATGAGGCCATGTTCGGGACGGCGCAGCTGCCGAAGTTTGAGGATGATCAGTTTGGGACGTATGCAGGCAGCGAAACTTCAATTTCTTACGGGCAAGCGAAGTTTGATCTGATAACAAAGGATAATTCGCCCGACGACCCGTCTCACGCGGAGATTTTGAACTACATTGATCAGGTTCGGTTATCCGGCCGACGAAAGCTCTGGCTCATCCCCACCGCCGAAGTCCCGCTGACCAACCTCGTGCGCGAGTCCATCCTCTCCGAGGAGGAGCTTCCGCTGCGCCTCACCGCCTGCACGCCCTGCTTCCGGGCGGAAGCCGGCGCGGCGGGGCGGGATACGCGCGGCATGATCCGCCAGCACCAGTTCACCAAGGTGGAGCTGGTCTCCATCACCACGCCGGAAAGATCCATCGAGGAGCACGAGCGCATGCTCGCCTGCGCCGAGGCGGTGCTCAAGAAGCTGGACCTGCACTACCGCGTGGTCACGCTCTGCACCGGCGACATGGGCTTCGCCTCGCAGAAGACCTACGACATCGAGGTCTGGCTGCCGGGGCAGGGGGCGTATCGAGAGATCTCCTCCTGCTCGGTGTGCGGCGACTTCCAGGCCCGCCGCATGAATGCCCGCTACCGCCCCGCCGAGGGGAAAGGCCCGCGCTTCGTCCACACGCTCAACGGCTCGGGCGTCGCCGTCGGCCGCGCCTTGGTGGCGGTGATGGAGACCTACCAGCAGGAGAACGGCGCCATCGCCGTTCCGGAGGCGCTGAAGCCCTATATGGGCGGCCTCGAACTGGTGGAGAAGCTGAAGTAGCCCCACCGCCGCATGCCCCGCCGCAAACCCTCTCCCCCCACGGGGAGAGGGCAGGGTGAGGGGGCTGGGCGCTTCCCATTTGAAGCCGGGGCCCCGCCCGGCGCCACCCCTCTCCCCGCTTTCTCCCACAAGGGGAGAGGGGGCGCGAACGGCGGGGCCGGCGCCCCTCCGACAGCGGGCACCTCTCCCTCTCCCGCGTGCGGGGGAGGGCCGGGGAGGGGGAAAGCGCCGCCTCTGATTTCACTGCCCTTTGCGGATGGGCTCCCATTCTCGCAGCAACCACCGCGCCTGCCCCCGGCCTGCCCCCACCCTGACCCTCCCCCGCACGCGGGAGAGGGGACGCAAATGCTCAGGTCTGGGTCTATCGCGGATGACGGCCGATTTCGCGCCACGTCATGCCCCGGCCTGTCCGGGGCATCCACCATGGGTCAGCGCGCCGCCTGGACTGCCCCCCGGGGCGTGTGGATCATTGGATTCCCCGGACAAGCCGGGGGTTGACGGTGGTGATGAAAGGGGCGCGAACGGTTGGGCCGGCGTCCGTGCCGAATGCCGGTCCGGCGCCCTGCATGGCGCCCCGCAGGGCGAAGGGCGCGTCTCCTCTCTCTCCCCTCGCGGGAAAGGGGCCGGGGGTGAGGGGGCGCCCGCGCGCGCAGGCCCACGCATAAGCCCGCGCCGAGCCATTCCGTCCGCGCGCTTTCCATCGGCGCGGCGCGCCGCTAGCTTCGCCGCGCCCCTCCCGCCCCGCGGCACCAGGAAACCGCCCGTGACCGACCTCATCGGCCTCGCCTTCCCCTTCTTCGGCCTGATCTTCCTCGGCTATTTCTGCGGGCGCGTGGTGAAGCTGCCGGAGGCGGGGCTCGCCTGGCTGTCCTTCTTCATCATCTATGTGGCGCTGCCGGCGCTGTTCTACCGTATCGTCGCCCAGACCCCGTTCGAGGAGCTGGCCAACGGCGCCTTCATCCTCGCCGTCCTCGCCTCCACCGCCACCTGCGCCCTGATCGCGCTGGGGCTGGGGCTGTTCTTCCGCAAGGGCAATATCGGCGAGGCCGCCATCGCCACCACGGTCGGCGCCTATGCGAACGTGGGCTACATGGGCCCCGGCCTCACGCTGGCGGCCCTGGGGCAGGGGGCGGCGACGCCGGCGGCGCTCATCTTCGCCTGCGACAGCGTGTTCTTCTTCACGCTGGTGCCGCTGCTCATGGCCATGCGCGGCGGCCAGCACGAGAGTCTCTGGACCACCTTCGGCATCATCGTGAAGCGGGTGCTGACCCACCCGTTCAACATCGCCACCCTGCTCGGGGTGCTGGCGGCGGCGATCAAGTTCCAGGAGCCGGCAGCCATCGCCAAGATGCTGGACTTCCTGAAGAACGCCGCCGCGCCCTGCGCCCTGTTCACGCTCGGGGTGACGGTGGCGCTAAGGCCCTTGCGGCGCGTGCCGGCGGAGCTGCCGCCGCTGCTCGGCCTGAAGCTGCTGGTGCATCCGGCGATCGCGCTGGTGTCGCTGTCGATCTTCGGCGGCTTCTCGCCCGCCTGGACCCAGACCCTGCTGCTGATGGCGGCGCTGCCGCCGGCGCTCAACTGCTTCGTGCTGGCGCGCCAGTACCACACCTATGTGGAGGAGGCCTCCGCCGCCGTGCTGGTGGGCACGCTGGTGTCGGTGGTGACGGTGACGGGCATGCTCTATCTGCTGCGCGAGCAGCTGATCCCGCTCGATCTGTTCCCCTGAGGCGAGCGGACGCCCGTCCTCTCAGAAGCCCACCGCGGTCCCGGCGAGGTCGTAGGGGCCGGCGGCCTCGATCTTCACGGTGGCGATCTCGCCCACGCGCAGCGGCCGGCGGGCGGCGATCCTCACCGTGCCGTCGATCTCCGGCGCGTCGCCCTTGGTGCGGCCGATGCCGCCGCCGGGCGTCACCTGATCGACGATCACCTGCTGGCGCGTGCCCACCTTCTTCTTCAGGCGGCGGGCGGAGATGGCCTGCTGGGCGCGCATGAAGCGGTCGTGTCGCTCGGTTTTTACCTCGTCCGGCACCGGATCGGCGAGCGCGTTGGCCTCGGCGCCGCGCACCGGCTCGAACTTGAAGCAGCCGGCGCGGTCGATCTGCGCCGCCTCCAGGAAGTCGAGAAGCTCCTGGAACTCGGCCTCGGTCTCGCCCGGGAAGCCGACGATGAAGGTGGAGCGCACGGTGAGGTCCGGCACCGCCCGCCGCCACGCCTCGATGCGCGCCAGCGTCTTCTCCTGCGAGGCCGGGCGCTTCATGCGCTTGAGCACGGTGGGGCTCGCGTGCTGGAACGGAATGTCGAGATAGGGCAGCACCTTGCCTTCCGCCATCAGCGCCATGATCGGGTCGACGTGCGGATAGGGATAGACGTAGTGCAGGCGCACCCAGGCGCCGAGCTCGCCGAGCGCGCGCGAGAGGTCGACGAAGCGCGCGGCCACCTCCTTGTCGCCGAAGGGGCTCGGCGCATAGCGGATGTCCTGGCCGTAGGCGGAGGTGTCCTGCGAGATGACGAGCAGCTCCTTCACCCCCGCCTTCACCAGCTTCTCCGCCTCGCGCAGCACCTCGCCGGCCGGGCGCGAGACCAGGTCGCCGCGCAGCTTGGGGATGATGCAGAAGGTGCAGCGGTTGGAGCAGCCCTCGGAGATCTTGAGATAGGCGTAGTGGCGCGGGGTGAGCTTCACCCCCTGGTCGGGCACGAGGTCGAGGAACGGGTCGTGCCGGGGCGGCACCGCCTCGTGCACCGCCGCCAGCACGCTCTCATATTGCTGCGGGCCGGTGATGGCGAGCACGCTCGGATGGGCTTTCAGGATGTCCTCGGGCTCGGCTCCCATGCAGCCGGTGACCACCACGCGCCCGTTCTCGGCCAAGGCGTCGCCGATGGCGGAGAGGCTCTCCTGCTTGGCGCTGTCCAGGAAGCCGCAGGTGTTCACGATGACGAGATCGGCGCCCTGGTGGGTGCGCGTCAGCTCGTAGCCCTCGGCGCGCAGGCGCGTGACGATGCGCTCGCTGTCCACCAGCGCCTTCGGGCAGCCCAGCGAGACGAAGGAGATGCGGGGCGACTTCTCGGCGGTCTCGGCCATGGGGCGCGGCGGTTCTTTCGAGGGGTTCAAGGGAAGGCGCAGCCGTTACGGGAGCGGCGCGCCGGCGTCAATCCCGGACCCGGAGCGCCCGCGCCCGGTTACCTCTTGTCGGGGATGGAATAGGTCGCGACGCAGTGCGCCACCAGATCCTCGCTGCCGCCGCCGCGCAGCGCCACGTCGCCCACCGCCAGGCGCTTGCCGAGCTTGATGATGCGGGCATCGGCGAACACCGGTCCCGGCGCCGGCTTGCGCAGGAAGTTGATGGAGAGGTTGGTGGTGACCGCCAGCGCCACCCTGCCGATCTGCCCCAGCAGCGCGGCGTAGACGGCGACGTCGGAGAGCGCCATCAGCGCCGGGCCGGAGACCGTGCCGCCGGGGCGCAGGTGCGCGTCGTCGGCGTCGAGGCGGATGGTGGCGGTGCGGTGGCCGAGCGCCACCACGTGGTGCGGGCGGGTCGGGCCGAAGGCCTGCGGGAACACCTCCCTCAGGAAGTCCTCGAGCTCCGCCGCCGTCATCACCGTCCCCGAAGCCATGGTCCGCTCTCCCAAGGGCGCCGCTCGCGCCCGGCACGCGACCTGAATAAGATGGGCGGCGAAAACGTCAATGCGCCGCCGGCGAGCCGCGCGGCGTTGCAGGACCGGAAGGACGCCGCATGACCCTTCACCCCGCCGCCAACGAAGGCGCCGCCCCCGTGCTGACCAGCGCGGTGGCGGACGGCGTGTGCACGCTCACGCTCGCCCGGCCGCAGGCGCGCAACAGCCTGTCCGAGGCGATGATGGCGGCGCTCTCCTCGGCGCTCGCCGGCATCGCCGCCGATCCCGAGGTGCGCGCCGTGGTGCTGGCGGCGGACGGCCCGGTCTTCTCCGCCGGGCATGACCTCAAGGAGATCCAGGCGCACCGGGGCGATGCCGATCGCGGCCGGGCCTATTTCGCCGACGTGCTCGCCCGCTGCTCGGCGCTGATGACCGCCATCGTCCGCCTGCCGCAGCCGGTGATCGCGGCGGTGGAGGGCATGGCGACGGCGGCCGGCTGCCAGCTGGTGGCGAGCTGCGACCTCGCGGTGGCGGGCGGGAAGGCCCGCTTCTGCACGCCGGGGGTCAATATCGGCCTGTTCTGCCACACGCCCATGGTGGCGCTCTCGCGCAATCTCGGCCGCAAGCACGCGCTGGAGATGCTGCTGCTGGGCGAATGGGTGGAGGCGCAGGAGGCGCATCGCATGGGCCTCGTCAACCGCGTGGTGCCGGCGGGGGAGGCGCTGGCGGGAGCGCAGGAGCTGGCGCGGCGCATCGCCGCCAAGTCCACGGTGCCGGTGAAGCTCGGCAAGGAAGCCTTCTACGCCCAGATGGAGATGGGCCTCGACGACGCCTATGCCTATGCCAGCCGCGTCATGACCGAGAACATGCTCGCCCGCGACGCCGACGAGGGCATCTCCGCGGTGCTGGAGAAGCGGCCCGCGAGCTGGGAGGACCGGTAGGCCCCCGGGCCGGCGGCGCCTGATCTCGCTCAATGCGGGCTTTTCCGCATCGCAGCATAAGCAGGGCTCGCGGGAGAGCCAGCGCCATGACCGATCTGCAGGAAGCCTCCGTCGGCACCGTTCTCGTGATCCAGGGCCATCCCGACCCCAAAGGCGGCCATCTCTGCCACGCCCTGGCGCAGGCCTATGCGGACGGGGCGCGCAGCGCCGGCCACCGGGTGGTCGTGGTGGACGTGGCGCGGCTCGACTTCCCGCTGCTGCGGTCGCAAGCCGACTTCCTCACCGGCGAGGCTCCGCCCGAGCTCGCCGAGGCGCGCGGGGCGCTGCTGGAGGCGCGGCACGTGGTGATCTTCTTCCCACTCTGGCTCGGCAGCATGCCGGCGCTGCTCAAGGGCCTCCTGGAGCAGCTCATGCGCCCCGGCTTCGCCTATGCCTACGGGGCGGACGGGAAGGGCTTCCCGAAGCCGCTGCTGAAGGGGCGCACGGCGCGGATCGTGGTGACCATGGGCATGCCGGCGCTGGCGTTCCGGCTCTGGTTCCTGTCGGCCGGGACGGCGATCCTGAAGCGCAACATCCTCGGGCTGGTCGGCATCGCGCCGGTGCGGTCCACGCTGATCGGCGGCGTCGAGCGCCTGAGCGCTCGCGCGCGCGAGCGCTGGCTCCAAGCCATGTCGGCGCTGGGCAATGCCGGCCGGTAATGAGATAAGACGCCGCCCGAACGTCCCTTAAGCGGCTGCATTTCAGCGTGAATTTAAATGGTGCGATAACACCGTTTTTATAAGGCATTGAAAAAACATATGTATTTCTATGTTTGCGGCGTTGACGCTGCGCGGGGCGTCCGCTAAAAGCCCTCTCCATCGCCGGGCGCCCTCGCGTCCGGCCTTCTTATTCGGATGATCCCCATGAAGACGTATTCGGCCAAGCCCGCCGATATCGAGAAGAAGTGGGTGGTGATCGACGCCAGCGGCCTCGTGGTCGGCCGCCTCGCGACCATCATCGCCATGCGCCTGAAGGGCAAGCACCTGCCCACCTACACCCCGCACGTGGACTGCGGCGACAACGTCGTCGTGGTGAACGCGGAGAAGGCGGTGTTCACCGGCCGCAAGAAGGACCAGAAGGTCTATTACCACCACACCGGCTTCCCGGGCGGCATCAAGGAGCGCACCGCGAAGTTCATCCTCGAGGGGCGCTTCCCCGAGCGCGTGATCGAGAAGGCGGTGGAGCGCATGCTCGCGCGCGGCCCGCTCGGCCGCAAGATCATGGGCAACCTGCGCGTCTACAAGGGCCCGGCCCATCCGCACGAGGCCCAGCAGCCGGTCGCCCTCGACGTGGCGGCGCTCAACCGCAAGAACGTGAGGAACTGAACATGGCCGAGATTCTTCAGTCCCTCGACGCCCTCGGTTCGGCGGGCGTGGTGGCGGTGGCCCCGGAAGCTCCGGTCCACGTCCAGAAGCTGGACAAGTTCGGCCGCGCCTATGCCACCGGCAAGCGCAAGGACGCGGTGGCCCGCGTGTGGGTTCGTCCCGGCACCGGCAAGATCACCGTCAACGACCGCGACATCGAGGTCTACTTCGCCCGTCCGGTGCTGCGCCTGCTGATCAACCAGCCGTTCCAGGCCGCGGCCCGCGAGGGCCAGTACGACGTGGTGTGCACCGTCTCCGGCGGCGGCCTCTCCGGCCAGGCCGGCGCGCTGCGCCACGGCATCTCCCGCGCGCTCACCTACTACGAGCCCGAGCTGCGCAGCCCGCTCAAGAAGGGCGGCTTCCTGACCCGCGACAGCCGCGTGGTCGAGCGCAAGAAGTACGGCCGCGCCAAGGCCCGCCGTTCGTTCCAGTTCTCGAAGCGCTGATCGCGGAATTCACGTTCCGATGGGAGACGGCGGGGCCTCTGGCCCCGCCGTTTTCGTTTGGGAGGGCAGGGGGGGCGAGGCGGGGGCGAGACCGGGTCGGCCGGCCCCTCACGCCGCCCGGCTGCCGACGCCGAGGCGCATCACCGCGCGGCGCAGGGGGCCGACGCGGTCGAGCAGATATAGGCCGAGCCCGCGCACGCTCTGCACCGGCAGGAATTCCGACAGCAGCGAGCGGTTGAGCAGGTCCACCGCCGCCATGCGGGCCTCGATGTCGCGCCTGCGCGCCGCCTCGTAGCGCTCCAGCAGAGCCGGATCGCCCGGATCACGCCCGCGCGCCCGCGCCTCACCGGCGAGCGCCACCAGCCCCGCCGCGTCGCGCAGGCCGAGATTGAGCCCCTGCGCGCCGATGGGCGGCATGATGTGCGCCGCCTCCGCCGTCAGCGCCACGCGCGGGGCGACGAGGCGTTGCGCGGTCTCGGCCGCCAGCGGGAAGGCGCCTCGGCCCGCTTCCATCTCGAACGCGCCCAGCAGGGAGAAGCAGCGCGCCTCCAGCTCCCGCGCCAGCTCCGCGTCCGGCAGGCCCATGAGGCGCACCGCCTCGCGGTCGCTCACCACGCAGACGATGGAGGAGCGGTTCCCCGGCAGCGGCACCAGGGTGAACGGGCCGGTCTCGGTGTGGAATTCGGTGGAAGTGTCCTCGTGGGGCCGGGTGTGGCGCACCGTGGCGGTGAAGGCCACCTGCGGATAGTCGCGCCGCCGCATGGAGATGCCGCAGGCCTCGCGCACCCGCGAGGCGCGCCCGTCCGCCGCCGCCACGAGGCGGGCCGACAGCGCGGTGCCGTCCGCGAGCGCGAGACGCGCCGCGTCGGCCTCCACCGCGAGGCCCGTGAGCGAGGTGCGGAAAATGGAGAGCGCCGGCTCGGCCTCGGCGGCGGCGAGGAGGCCGAGCCGCAGGTCGTCGTTGGCGAGATTGTAGCCGAAGGCGTCGAGGTCGATCTCGGCCGAGCGGAACGTCACCTCCGGCGCCCGCACGAGGCGGCGCGTGGCATCGACGATGCGCAGGTCCCTGAGCGGCGCGGCCTTCGGCGCCACCTCGTCCCACAGCCCGAAGTCCTTGAGGATGCGCACCGAGCCGTCCAGCAGCGCGGTGGTGCGGTGATCAACGCCGCGGGCCGGCCCGGTGACCAGGGCGGTGGGAACGTCCGCCCGCGCGAGGCCGAGCGCCAAGGCGAGGCCCGCCGGGCCGGCGCCCACCACCGCCACGTCGAAGCTCGTCCGGTCCGCCATGTGCCGCTCCCGCCGTTTTCTGTCATGCCCGCCCGCCGGCCGGGCCGGCGGCGACGGCGCAATCATAGGCCCAAGGGGCGCTCGGGTCGCGCGGCCGGTTGACCCATCCCGGCGCATGGCGGCCGTGCCGAAAGTCCCCTTGATGACCGCATGGAAGCACGGGAAAACTAGAGCGCGCGCCGATCGGCTTGCAACGCAAGCTGCTCGGATCACGCGTTCTCTACCATTAAGTTGGAGGGCGATTCACCGATCAAATGGCTGCAACTTGATCGGATCGCGCTCCAAGGCCACCTCGGGGGCTCGCGGCAATGGAATGGATCGCTTCGCCGGAAGCGTGGGCGGCGCTGGTCACGCTCACCGCCATGGAGATCGTGCTCGGCATCGACAATGTGGTGTTCATTTCGCTGCTGGTGCAGGGCCTGCCGCCGCACATGGCGCTGCGTGCCCGGCAGATCGGCCTTTCGGCCGCGCTCGTCATGCGCATCGGCCTGCTGTTCGCGCTGTCCTGGCTGATCGGGCTCAAGGAGCCGGTCTTTTCCGCCTTTGGCTACGGCTTCTCCTGGCGCGACCTGATCCTGATCGGCGGCGGCGGCTTCCTGATCGCCAAGGCGACGCACGAGATGCATGCGACGGTGGAGGGCGAGGACGAGGACGAGCTCGACGCGGAGATGAGCGTCGGCGCGCGGGCCCGCCGCAGCTTCTTCCTGCTGGTGGGGCAGATCGTCATCATCGACATCGTGTTCTCGGTGGATTCGATCCTCACCGCCATCGGCATGGCCGAGCACGTGGAGATCATGGTGACGGCGGTCATCATCGCGGTAGGCATCATGTTCATCGCCTCCGGGCCGCTGAGCGCGTTCATCGCCGCCCATCCCACCACCAAGATGCTGGCGCTCGCCTTCCTGGTGCTGATCGGCGTGACGCTGGTGGCGGACGGCTTCGGCGTTCATGTGCCGAAGGGCTACATCTACGCCGCCATGGCGTTCTCGGTGATGGTGGAGGTGCTCAACGTCGCCGCCTCCGGCCGGCGCCGGCGCCGCGCGGAGGCCCGCAAGTCCAGGGCGTGAAGGCAAAAGGCAAGAAAGAGCAAAAGGCAAGAAAGAGGACCGGGAGTGGGGAGGTTCGACGGCCAAGGGAGGGTCCCATGTCAGATCGCGTGCTTTCCGATCGCGTTCTTCTCGTCACCGGCGCCAGCCGGGGCATCGGCGCCGCCACCGTGCGGCTCGCCGCGCAGGAGGGCTATCGCATCGCCCTCAATTATGCCTCCGCCGACAGGGAGGCGGAGGAGACCGCCGCCGCCGCCCGCGCCGCCGGCGCCGAGGTGGAGCTGTTCAAGGCCGACGTGTCCCGCCCGGCGGAGGTGGAGCGCCTGTTCGCCGAGGTGGACGCCCGGCTGGGGCGCCTCACCCATCTCGTGAACAATGCCGGCATCACCGGCCCGGCCAGCCGGTTCGCCGACATCCCGGCGGCCGAGCTGGCGCGCGTGCTCGACCTCAACGTCACCGGCGCGCTGCTGGTGGCGCAGGCGGCGGCGCGGCGCATCTCCATCGCTCATGGCGGGGCGGGCGGCGCGATCGTCAACGTCTCCTCCATGGCGGCCCGGCTCGGCGCGCCGGGGGAATATGTCTGGTACGCCGCCTCGAAGGGCGCCATCGACAGCCTGACGGTCGGGTTGGCGCGGGAATTGGGGCCGGAGCGGGTGCGGGTGAACGCGGTCGCCCCCGGCCTCATCGAGACCGGCATCCACGCGCGCTCCGGCCAGCCGGACCGGCTCGCGCGCCTCGCCCCCACCATCCCGCTGGGCCGGCCGGGCACCTCCGAGGAGGTGGCGCGCGCCATCCTCTGGCTGCTCTCCGATGCGGCGTCCTATGTCACCGGCGCGGTGCTCAACATCTCGGGCGGGCGCTGAGGGTGCTTGCGGGTGGCGGGGCCGGCCCTATGATCCCGCACCTTGAGGAAGAAGCGGGAGGCGCGCCATGGTCCATGCGGTAAGGGTTCACCAGACGGGCGGTCCCGAGGTGCTCACCTACGAGGAGATCACCGTTCCCGCGCCCGGACCCGGCGAGGTGCAGATCCGCCAGACCGCCATCGGCCTCAACTTCATCGACGTCTACTTCCGCACCGGCCTCTACAAGGCGCCGCAGCTGCCGTTCGTGCCCGGCAGCGAGGGCGCCGGCGTGGTGGAGGCGGTGGGGCCGCACGTGGAGGGCTTCCACGCCGGCGACCGCGTCGCCTACGCCATGGCGCCCGGCGCCTATGCCGAGGTGCGCAACATCCCCGCCACCATGCTGGTGCACCTGCCGGCCGCCATCGACGACCGCACCGCCGCGGCGATGATGCTGAAGGGCATGACCGCGCAGTATCTCGTCAAGCGCATCCATCACGTGAAGCCGGGCGACGTGGTCCTGGTCCAGGCCGCGGCCGGCGGCGTCGGCCTCATCCTCACCCAGTGGGCGCACCAGCTCGGCGCCACCGTGATCGGCACCGTGGGCTCGAAGGACAAGGCGGAGCTGGCGCGCGCCCATGGCTGCGACCACGTCATCCTCTACCGCGAGGAGGACTTCGTGCACCGCGTCAAGGAGATCACCGCCGGCAAGTTGTGCGACGTGGTCTATGACGGCATCGGCCAGGCGACCTATCCTGCCTCGCTCGACTGCCTGAAGCCGCTCGGCCTGTGGGTGTCGTTCGGCAACGCCTCGGGAGCGATCAGGAACTTCGACCTGCTGGAGCTGTCGAAGCGCGGGTCGCTCTACGCCACCCGGCCGACGCTCGCCACCTTCGTCGCCAAGCGGCACGATCTGCTGGCCACCGCCAACGACCTGTTCGAGGCGGTGCTGGGCGGCGGGGTGAAGATCCCGGTCCACCAGACCTTCGCGCTCAAGGACGTCCGCAAGGCGCACGAGGCGCTGGAGGGCCGCGGCACCACCGGATCGACGCTTTTGCTGCCGTGACGCAAAGCGCGCCTTGCGCGCGCCACGCTTCCCGCCGATATTCAAACAACAACAAAGAACGGGGCCGGCCGCCGATGGATTCGGGCCAACGGCGCGCCCCGCTCGTGCTGCGACGGATCGTTCGGCCATGATGCGCCAATACGAGCTGGTCGAGCGCGTTCGACGGTACAATCCAAAGACCGACGAGGCGCTTCTCGACCGCGCCTATGTCTACGCCATGAAGGCGCACGGCAGCCAATTGCGGGCGTCGGGCGACCCCTATTTCTCGCACCCGCTGGAAGTGGCGGCGATCCTCACCGACCTGAAGCTGGACGACGCCACCATCGTCGCCGCCCTGCTGCACGACACCATCGAGGACACCGACGCCACCAAGGCCGAGATCGAGCGCCTGTTCGGCCACCAGATCGCGACCCTGGTGGAGGGCCTCACCAAGATCAAGAAGCTCGACCTCGTCTCGAAGCAGGCCAAGCAGGCCGAGAACCTGCGCAAGCTGCTGCTGGCCATCGCCGACGACGTGCGGGTCCTGCTGGTGAAGCTCGCCGACCGCCTGCACAACATGCGCACCCTGAAATGGGTGCCGCCGGACAAGCGCGACCGCGTCGCCCAGGAGACGCTGGACATCTACGCCCCGCTCGCCGCGCGCATGGGCATGCAGGACATGCGCGAGGAGCTTGAGGACCTCGCCTTCCGCCAGCTCTCGCCGGAGGCGTATGAGAGCATCACCACCCGCGTCTCCGAGCTGCGCCAGCGCAACGGCCCGCTGGTGGAGGAGATCGAGCGCGAGCTGAGGGACGAGCTCGCCCGGCGCGGCATCGAGGCGGACGTGAAGGGGCGCGAGAAGCGGCCCTATTCCATCTGGGGCAAGATGGAGCGCAAGGCCATCGGCTTCGAGCAGCTCTCGGACCTCTACGGCTTCCGCGTGATCGTGCGGAGCGTCGACGAGTGCTACCGCGCGCTCGGCGCGGTCCACACCAATTGGGCCATCGTTCCGGGCCGGTTCAAGGACTACATCTCCACCCCCAAGCCCAACGACTACCGCTCGCTGCACACCACTTTGATCGGCCCGCGCCGCCAGCGCGTCGAGCTGCAGATCCGCACCCGCGACATGGAGGAGATCGCCGAATACGGCATCGCCGCCCACGCGCTCTACAAGGACCCCTCGGGCGAGCCGGGGCCCATGCTCTCCAACGAGAGCCGGGCCTATGCCTGGCTCAGGAAGACCATCGAGAACCTGTCCCAGGGCCTCTCGCCGGAGGAGTTCCTGGAGCACACCAAGCTCGAGCTGTTCCACGACCAGGTGTTCTGCTTCACCCCCAAGGGGCGGCTGATCGCGCTGCCGCGCAAGGCGACGCCGATCGACTTCGCCTATGCGGTGCACACCGACATCGGCAACACCGCGGTGGGCTGCAAGATCAACGGCACCATCGCCCCGCTGGTGTCCGAGCTGAAGAACGGCGACGAGGTGGAGATCATCACCTCCAAGGCCCAGTCGCCGCCGGGGGCGTGGGAGACCATCGCCGTCACCGGCAAGGCGCGGGCCGCGGTGCGCCGGGCGACGCGCACGGCGGTCAGGGCGCAATATGCCGGGCTCGGCCGCAAGATCGCCGAGCGCGCCTTCGCCCGCGCCGCCAAGGTCTTCTCCGAGGACCAGGTGGCCAAGGCGACGCCGCGCCTCGCCCGCGCCGCGCCCGAGGACGTGTTCGCCGCCATCGGCCGCGGCGAGATCAAGCCCGAGGACCTGGTGCGCGCGGTCTATCCCGAATGGCTGCCGCCGCGCGCCGACGAGCGCGTGAACGGCGAGCGCGCGCCGAACGGCGAGGGGTGGTTCGAGCTGAAGCGCGCCCACAACCTCAAGTTCAAGATCCCCGAGGGCGCCAGCGCCGAGCGGCTCGACGCCATCCCCATCCGCGGCATCAACGGCGACCTGCCGGTGCGCTTCGCGCCCAATGGCGGGGCGGTGCCCGGCGACCGCATCGTCGGCATCCTGACGCCGGGGGAGGGCATCACCATCTATCCCATCCAGTCCCCGGCGCTGCAGCACTTCGAGGACAAGCCGGAGCACTGGCTCGACGTGCGCTGGGACCTCGACGAACTCTCCGACGGCCGTTTCCCGGCGCAGATCAGGGTGACGGCGCGCAACGAGCCTGGCTCGCTGGCCCAGGTGGCCGGCGCCATCGGCGACCGCGGCGGCAACATCGAGGGCCTCCAGATGCGCACCCGCTCGGCCGACTTCACGGAGATGCTGATCGACGTGGAGGTGTTCGACCTGCGCCATCTCAATGCCATCGTCGCGGACTTGAAAGCGCGGGCGGTGGTTTCAAGCGTCGAGCGCGTCAACGGCTGACGCGCCTGCTTTCTCGGGAGCAACCTCACATGCAGGCAATCCGGCCGATCCGGCTCGGCGTCAACGTGGACCATGTGGCGACGGTGCGGAATGCCCGCGGCGGCGCGCTGCCCGACCCGGTGCGGGCGGCGCTGCTGGTGCAGAAGGCCGGCGGCGACGGCATCACCGCGCACCTGCGCGAGGACCGGCGCCACATCCGCGACCTCGACATGGAGCGCCTGAAGGCGGAAATCTCCATCCCGCTCAATTTCGAGATGGCGGCCACCGACGAGATGATCGCCATCGCCCGCCGCATCCGGCCGCATGCCTGTTGCCTCGTGCCCGAGAAGCGCGAGGAGCGCACCACCGAGGGCGGCCTCGATGCCGCCGGCCAGTTCGCCGAGCTTCGGCCGCGCATCGCGCTGCTGAAGGAGGTGGGCACCCGCGTCTCGCTGTTCGTGGCCGCCGACGCGGCCCAGATCGAGGCCGCGCGCGGCCTTGACGCCGACATCGTCGAGCTGCACACGGGCGCCTGGTGCGATGCCCGCGCCGAGGGGCGGGCGGCCGAGGCGCAGGCGGAGTTCTCGCGCATCGCCGCGGCGGCGCGGGAGGCCCACGGCCTCGGCCTGGAGGTCCATGCCGGCCACGGGCTCGACTATGACAGCGCGGTTCTGGTCGCGGCCCTGCCGGAGGTGGTGGAGCTGAACATCGGCCACTTCCTGGTGGGGGAGGCGATCTTCGTCGGGCTGGAGGCGGCCGTGCGGCGCATGCGCGAGGCCATGGACCGGGGCCGGGCATTGGCGGCGCGGGGCGCGGCCGACGGGGCGGCGGCATGATCCTCGGCATCGGCTCGGACCTTGCCGACGCGCGGCGCATCGCCCGCTCCATCGAGCGGTTCGGCGAGCGGTTCCTGGAGCGCGTCTTCACTCCCGTGGAGCGGGCCAAGGCCGACCGGCGCCGCCTGAGGGCCGAGACCTACGCCAAGCGCTTCGCCGCCAAGGAGGCCTGCGCCAAGGCGCTGGGCACCGGGCTGAGCCACGGCGTGTTCTGGCGCGACATGGGGGTGGTGAACCTGCCCTCGGGGCAGCCGACGCTGGAGCTCACCGGCGGGGCGGCGCGCCGGCTCGCGGCCATGCTGCCCGCCGGCCATGAGGCGGTGATCCACCTGACCATGACCGACGAGGGCCCGCTGGTCTCGGCGCAGGTCATCATCTCCGCCATCCCCCGCCGCGGCTGAGCCCGCGCCCGCGCTTCCGCCCGGCGCACGCCGGTGGCATCGTGGGGCCGAGGGGGAGGGGCAATGGACACGCTCGCCAACGAGATTCTGCACTGGACCACCCGCGCCATCGAGGTGGCCGGAACCGCCGTCATCGTCTACGGCATCCTTTCGGCGCTGGTGCTGCTGGGGCGGGGCGCGCTGGCGGGCCGGACCATGGTCGCCTCGTTCCGGCAATGCCGCTCCTCGCTCGGCATGGCGATCCTGCTGGGGCTCGAATTCCTGGTGGCGGCGGACATCATCAACACGGTCGCCATCGAGCCCTCGCTCCAGAGCCTCGCGGTGCTGGCCGGCATCGTGCTTGTGCGGACCTTCCTGTCGTTCTCGCTGGAGATCGAGATCGAGGGCCGCTGGCCCTGGCAGCGCGCGCAGGCGGCGGCGAGCCCGGCCGACGAGGAGGCGCCGGCGAAGGCATAGGGCGGAACGACGGTCATCGCCCGAAGCCCGCTGCGGCTGGCAAGCGCCGTCATGGCCGGGCTTGTCCCGGCCATCCACGCTTTGCGGCGTGGCGCGCACATCCGGAACGGGGCGCCGGCGGCGCGGCGTGGATGCCCGGCACGAGGCCGGGCACGTGGCCGGGCATGACGGAGCGCGAGGACCGGGGGTTTTGCCTGTCGCTGCGTCGCCGCCATCGGCACGGTCGCCATCGACGGCCCGAGCCAAGAAGCGGTGATGCCTTGCCCGCCTCACGTTGCCGCCCGGTCGCGAAGCCTCTATAGGGGGGAGGACCGTGCGGGCAGGGCCTCCAGGGTGCGCCTCACCTCCTTTTCGGCGCAGTTTGCTGCACACTGCGCGCGCATGAAATCTGGACCCTCGTCGAACTTGGCCCCTCGTTGAACTTGGACCCTCGATGACCGCGACCAGCGATTCGAAGAAAGAGGGCGGCTTCCTGGAGACCGTCCGCGTCATCATCCACGCGCTGCTGATCGCGCTGGTGATCCGCACCTTCCTGTTCCAGCCGTTCAACATCCCCTCCGGGTCCATGAAGGACACGCTGCTGATCGGCGACTACCTGTTCGTGTCCAAGTACAGCTACGGCTATTCGCGCTACTCGCTGCCGATCACGCTCGACCTGTTCTCCGGCCGCATCTTCGGCGCCGATCCGGCGCGCGGCGACGTGGTGGTGTTCAAGCTGCCGAAGGACAATGCGACCGACTACATCAAGCGCGTGGTGGGCCTGCCGGGCGACAAGATCCAGATGATCGGCGGCGTGCTCAACATCAACGGCGTGCCGGTGAAGCGCGAGCGCCTGTCCGACATCACCGAGGACGACGGCTCGGGCCGCAAGGTGCTGGTGAAGCGCTGGCGCGAGACGCTGCCCAACGGCGTCACCTACGAGACCCTCGATCTGGTCGACAACGGCATGTACGACAACACGCCGGTCTACGACGTGCCGCCCGGCCACTTCTTCATGATGGGCGACAACCGCGACAACTCCCAGGACAGCCGCGTGCTGAGCCAGGTGGGCTACGTGCCGTTCGACAACCTGATCGGCAAGGCCCAGGTGATCTTCTTCTCCATCGATGAAGGCGCGGCGGCGTGGCAGGTGTGGAACTGGCCCTGGACGGTGCGATGGGACAGGCTGTTCAAAACGGTCAACTGACCGGCGCCGCGGACGATCTGGCCGCCCTCGAAGGGCGGCTCGGCTATCGATTCAACGATCGCGCGCTGCTGGAGCTGGCGCTCTCCCACATCAGCGCGGTGAAGGGCGAGGCGCCACGGCGCCGCTCCTACCAGCGCCTGGAATTCCTCGGCGACCACGTGCTCGGCTCGGTGGTCTCGCACATGCTGTACGAGGCGTTCCCGGAGGCGGAGGAGGGCGAGCTCTCGCGCCGGCTCGCCGAGCTGGTGCGCGAGGAGGCCTGCGCCGAGGTCGCCGCCGACCTGGACATGGGCGCCCATATCCGCCTCGGCCCCGGCGAGAGCCAGTCGGGCGCCAGCAAGCGCCGGGCGATTCTCGCCGACGTGGCCGAGAGCGTGGTGGCTGCGGTGTTCCTCGACGGCGGCTACGACGCGGCGCAGGCGCTGGTGGAGCGCCTGTGGCGCGGGCGGCTCGAAGCGCCGCGCCGGCCGCTGCGCGACGCCAAGACCGTGCTCCAGGAATGGGCCCAGGGCCGCGGCCTGCCGCCGCCGGTCTACCGCGACGTGGGGCGCTCCGGCCCCGACCACGCCCCGCGCTTCACGGTGCTGGTGGACCTGCCGGGCCTCGACCCGGCGGAGGCGACCGGCGCCTCCAAGCAGGCGGCCCAGAAGGCGGCGGCCGCCGCCTTCCTGGTGCGCGAGGGGGTCTGGACCGGCGAGGCGCAGGCGCAGAGCGGGGCCTGAGGCCGCGCCGGGGCGCGCCATGGCCGGAGCGCCGGCGAAAAGTGATAGAATTGGGTTTCAAGGGTCGAAGGATCGGCCGCGGCGTCGGCCGCCGGCCCCAGTGAACGGGACGACATGAGCGGCAAGACAGGCGGCCGGGGCAAGCCCCCCGGCAAGGACGGGGACACGAAGATCGAATCCGGGGCCGAGACCGCCGCGGCGGCGCCCGGCCGGGCTGCGCCCGGCGGGGAGGGTGCGCAGGACCTGGAGGCCGACCTCGCGGGCACCGCCTTCGACCCGGCGGCGGAGGACGACCTCGACGACGACCTCGACGACGCGGATCTGGACGACGGCGACCTCGAGGACGGCGAGCGGGACGACGAAGGGCTGGACGAGGCCGATTTCGACCTGGATCAGGCCGGTCCGTCCCGTGGTTCCGCGCTTCCGGAGGGGCCGACGCGCTGCGGCTTCGTGGCGCTGATCGGCGCGCCGAACGCCGGCAAGTCCACCCTCACCAACGCTCTCGTCGGCACCAAGGTCTCCATCGTTTCCCACAAGGTGCAGACCACCCGCGCCATCGTTCGCGGCATCGCTTTGGCCGGCTCGGCCCAGCTCATCCTGGTGGACACCCCCGGCATCTTCGCGCCCAAGCGCCGGCTGGAGCGGGCCATGGTCTCCTCCGCCTGGACCCAGGCCGCCGACGCCGACGTGGTGGCGCTGCTGGTGGACGCCAAGCGCGGCCTCGACCCGGAGGTCGAGGGCCTGCTGAAGCCACTCGCCGACATCCGCCGCCCGCGCGCGCTGATCCTCAACAAGATCGACCTGATCCGCCGCGACACATTGCTGGAGCTTGCTTCCAAGCTCACCGAGCAGGTGGCTTTCGAGCGCGTGTTCATGATCTCGGCGCTCACCGGCGACGGCATCGAGGACGTCAAGGCCTGGTTCGCCCAGGCGGTGCCGCCCGGCCCCTGGCTCTATCCCGAGGACCAGATCTCCGACGCGCCGATGCGCATGCTCGCCGCCGAGATCACCCGTGAGAAGATGTTCCTGCGCCTCCACGACGAGCTTCCCTACCGCTCGACGGTCGAGACCGAGAGCTGGAAGGAGTTGCGCGACGGCTCGGTGCGCATCGAGCAGACGATCTTCGTGGAGCGCGAGAGCCAGCGCAAGATTGTTCTTGGGAAAAGCGGCGCCACCATCAAGGCGATATCATCGGAATCCCGCGGGGAGATTTCCGAGATCATCGAGCAGAAGGTGCATCTCTTCCTGTTCGTGAAAGTGCGCGAGAACTGGGCCGACGATCCCGAGCGCTACCGCGAGATGGGCCTGGAATTCCCGAAGGGATAGCCGGCGGTGGAATGGAGCGACGAGGGCATCGTTCTCGGTGTCAGGCGCCACGGGGAGGGGGGCGCCATCGTCGAGCTCCTGACGCGCCGGCGCGGGCGCCATCTCGGCATCGTGCGCGGCGGCGCCTCGCGCCAGCAGTCGAGCGTGCTCCAGCCGGGAAACACCGTGCTCGCCACCTGGCGGGCGCGGCTGGAGGAGCACCTCGGCAACTTCCTGCTGGAAGCGAGCATCCTGCGGGCGGACCGGCTGATGGCGCGCGCCCATGCCGCCTTCGGGCTCTCCCACATGGCGCAGCTGCTGCATCTGCTGCCGGAGCGCGATCCCCACGAGGGGCTCTACGACACCACCGGCGCCATCCTCGACGCTTTCGAGGACGCAGGCACCGCAGGGATGCTGGTGGCGCGCTTCGAGCTGGCGGTGCTCGCCGAGCTGGGATTCGGGCTGGAGCTGGAGGCCTGCGCGGCCACCGGCGGGCGCAACGACCTTGTCTATGTCTCGCCCAAGAGCGGGCGCGCCGTGAGCCGCGAGGCGGGCGCGCCCTATCACGAGCGGCTGTTCCCGCTGCCGGGCTTCTTCCTCGGCGCCGTCGCGCCGCCGGAGCCGGACGAGGTGGAGGCCGGGTTGCGAATCACCGGCCATTTCATCGCCACGCGGGTCCTGGAGCCGCGCGGGCTGGCCTTTTCGCCCGCCCGCGCGTCCTTCATCGCGGCGTGGCGCCGCAGCGCCGCGCCGCCGGGTGGATGATCACCAGCAGGGACGGCCCCAGCCGGGTCCGCAGCGTGGGCCCACCCAGACGCTCTGGCAGCGCGTGACCCAGCGCCAGCGGCCGTAGCGCCATACGCGCACCTGGCGGCAGACGCGCCGCCACCGCACCTCCTCGGCGCCGGCCTGGGCCTGGACCGGGCCGAGCAGGGTCGCGCCGGCAGAACCCAGGGACCCCGCCGAGGCAGGCGATGCCGCCGCCAGGAAACCAAGCACCAGGGCTCCGCCCGCGGCCAATGCCAGTTTCTTCATTGTCCATCCTCCATTCGGACGTACCGGCCAACCGGCCCGCCCGCCTTGTCCCGCCTGCTCACGCTAGGGGACGGCTGAGGCGGCAGTTTGTCGGAACATCGTCCGGCTTCCGCTTAACGCGCTGAATTCGCGAAAGTTTCCGCCACAATCCCGCGCGGTATCCTGGAACCTTGCGCGGACGTGGGGCACGCCCCGAAAAGCGGCTTGCCGCGCCTTCTGGCGCGCGGTAACTGCGGTCCATGGCAACCCGCATCCTCCCGCCCGGCGACGGGCACATCGAACCGGTGGCGCTGAAGGCGGCGCTGGAAGAGCGCTATCTGGCTTATGCGCTCTCCACCATCATGCACCGGGCGCTGCCCGATGCGCGCGACGGGCTCAAGCCCGTCCACCGCCGCATCCTGCACGCCATGCGCCAGCTGAGGCTCGACCCCGGCCAGGGCTTCAAGAAGTCCGCCCGCGTGGTGGGCGACGTGATCGGCAAGTTCCATCCCCACGGCGACCAGTCGGTCTATGACGCGCTGGTGCGGCTCGCCCAGGATTTCGCCCAGCGCTACCCGCTGGTGGACGGGCAGGGCAATTTCGGCAACGTGGATGGCGATAACGCCGCCGCCATGCGGTACACCGAGGCCCGCCTCACCGAGACCGCGCGCCTGCTGCTGGACGGCATCGACGAGGATGCGGTCGACTTCCGCCCCACCTATGACGGCTCGGAGGAAGAGCCGGTGGTGCTGCCGGCGGCGTTCCCGAACCTGCTGGCCAACGGCTCCCAGGGCATCGCGGTCGGCATGGCCACCTCGATCCCGCCCCACAACGCGGCCGAGCTGCTGGACGCGGCGCTCTATCTGATCGAGCACCCGGACGCGATGGCGTTCGACCTGCTGAAGTTCGTGCCCGGCCCGGACTTCCCCACCGGCGGCATCCTGGTGGACGACCCGGTCGGCATCGCCGAGGCCTATGCCACCGGACGCGGCTCGTTCCGCGTCCGGGCGCGCTGGGAGAAGGAGGAGACCGGCCGCGGCACCTACCACGTGGTGGTGACGGAAATCCCCTACGGCGTCGCCAAGTCGCGCCTGGTCGAGAAGATCGCCGAGCTGCTCACCGACAAGAAGCTGCCGCTGCTCGCCGACGTGCGCGACGAGAGCGCCGAGGACATCCGCTTGGTGCTGGAGCCGCGCGCCCGCACCGTGGATGCCGAGGTGCTCATGGAGAGCCTGTTCAAGCTCACCGAGCTCGAAGCCCGCGTGCCGCTGAACATGAACGTGCTGGTGAAGGGGCAGATCCCCAAGGTGCTGTCGCTCGCGGAGGCGCTGCGCGAGTGGCTCGACCACCGCCGCGACGTGCTGCTGCGCCGCTCGCGCTACCGGCTCGACCAGATCGCCCATCGCCTCGAAGTGCTGGGCGGCTACCTCGTCGCCTATCTGAACCTCGACGAGGTGATCCGCATCATCCGCGAGGAGGACGAGCCGAAGGCCTCGCTGATCGCCACCTTCTCGCTCACCGACGTGCAGGCGGAAGCGATCCTCAACATGCGCCTGCGCTCTTTACGGCGCCTGGAGGAGATGGAGATCAGGAAGGAGCACGACGCCCTCAGCGAGGAGCAGGACAAGCTCAACAAGCTGGTGGGCTCGGAGGGGGCGCAGTGGCGCGCCATCGCCAAGGAGATCCGCGAGACCCGCAAGACCTACGGCCCCGAGACCGCCATCGGCCGGCGCCGCACCACCTTCGCCGCCGCCCCTGTGGTGCACGAGGACGCCTTCACCGAGGCGCTGGTGGAGCGCGAGCCGGTGACGGTGGTGGTCTCGCAGAAGGGCTGGATCCGGGCGCTGAAGGGTCACGTGCAGGACCTCTCGAACCTCCAGTTCAAGGGCGACGACGCGCTCGGGCACGCCTTCTTCGCCGAGACCACCTCGAAGGTCATGGTGCTCGCCACCAACGGGCGCTTCTTCACGCTCGACGCCTCGAAGCTGCCAGGCGGGCGCGGGCACGGCGAGCCGGTGCGGCTCATGATCGACCTGGAGCAGGAGGTGGAGATCGTCTCGGTCTTCGCCTACCAGCCGGGGCGCAAGCTGCTCATCGCCTCCAAGGAGGGGCGCGGCTTCGTGGTGAGCGAGGACGACTGCGTCGCCAACACCCGCAAGGGCAAGCAGGTGCTGGTGGTGGACGCCCCCGACGTGGCGCTCGCCGCCGTGCCGGTGGAGGGCGACACGGTGGCGGTGATCGGCGACAACCGCAAGCTGCTCCTGTTCCAGCTCTCGCAGGTGCCGGAGATGGCGCGCGGGCGCGGCGTGCGGCTGCAGAAGTACCGCGAGGGCGGGCTCTCCGACCTCAAGGTGTTCGCGCTCGACGACGGTCTCACCTGGCAGGACACGTCCGGGCGCACCTGGACCGTGAAGCTGCCGGAGGTGGCCGAATGGCAGGGCGAGCGGGCCTCGGCCGGCCGCCTGCCGCCGAAGGGCTTCCCGCGCACCAACACCTTCGGCTGAGCCATGAGCGAGGCGCCTGCCGATCCATCCCGGACCGGTGGGGGCTCCGCCTTGCGGCGCCTCGCCGCCGCCGCCCAGTCGAGCGCGCGCCGGCGCGAGATCGCCCTCGTGGTCATCGCCGCCGTGATGGGGGTGCTCGCGGGCCTGGCGGCCGCCTTCATGAGCACGCTCACCCAATGGGCGCACGAGGCGCTGTACGGCCTTTCGCCGGGCGAGCGGCTGAGCGGCTCGCCGGCGCTGCTCTCGCCCTGGCTGATGCTGGTGCCGGCGGCGGGCGGCGCGGCCATGGGGCTGATCGCTCTGGCGCTGAAGAAATGGCGCGACCGGCCGTTCGTCGATCCGATCGAGGCCAATGCGCTGCATGGCGGGCGCATGTCGCTGGTGGACAGCATCATCGTCGCGGCGCAGACCATGGTGTCCAACGGCTTCGGTGCCTCGCTGGGCCTGGAAGCCGGCTATTCGCAGATCGGCTCCGGCATCGCCTCCCGGCTCGGCCAGGCGTTCGACCTCAGGCGCAACGACCTGCGCATCCTGGTGGGGGCAGGGGCCGCGGCGGGGCTCGGCGCGGCGTTCGATGCCCCGCTCATGGGCGCCTTCTACGGCTTCGAGATCATCATCGGCACCTATTCCATCCCCGCCGCCGCGCCGGTGCTCGCCGCCACCATCACGGCGGTGATGACGGCGCGGCTCCTGGGCGCGCATGTGGAGCGGCTGCAACTGCCGCTCGACGTGACGCTGGCACCGATCGACATCGTGCCGGTGCTGGGCCTGGGCCTCGTGGCGGCGGCGGTGGCGATCGGCGTCATGCGGCTGGTCACCGCCGTCGAGGCCGGGTTCGCGAAGAGCGGCATCCCGGCGCCGCTGCGGCCCATGGTGGCCGGGCTGATGGTGGGCGCGCTCGCCCTCTACAGTCCGCAGGTTCTCTCCGACGGGCACGGCGCATTGCACAAGCAGGTCGAGGGCGCGATGACTCTCACGGTGGCGGTGATCTTCGGCTTCAAGATCCTCGCCTCGGCGCTCTCCATCGGCTCCGGGTTCCGCGGCGGCTTGTTCTTCGCCTCGCTGTTCCTGGGCGCGCTGATGGGCAAGCTCTATGGCGGCGCGCTGGCGATCGCGTGGCCCACGCTCGGCCTCGACCCGGCGGTGCTGGCGGTGGTGGGCATGGGCGCGCTGGCGGTGGGCATCATCGGCGGTCCCATGACCATGACGTTCCTGGCTCTGGAGATGACCGGCGACCTCGCGCTGACCGGCTACGTGCTCGCGGGCGCGGTGGTGACCTCGCTCGCGGTGCGCGAGACCTTCGGCTTCTCCTTCTCCACCTGGCGCTTCCACCTGCGCGGCGAGGCGATCCGCAGCCCCCACGACATCGGCTGGATGCGAGAGCTGACGGTCGGCCGGATGATGCGCACCGATTTCGCGACCTTTCCCGCGGGCGGCAGCATCGGTGCCCTCAGGGCCGCCGTTCCGCTGGGCGCGCACCGCCTCGTGGCGCTGGTGGACGACAAGGGGGCCTATGGCGGGCTGGTCCAGGTGGCGCAGGCCCATGGGCCTGCCCTTGCCGCCGATGCGCCGGCGTCATCCATCGCCCGCCAGACGGATGCGCTGCTGCTGCCCGCCATGAACGTGAGGGAGGCGGCGTTCGCCTTCGACGCCGCCCACGCGGAAGACCTCGCCGTCGTGGCGGACCGGGCCGGTCGGCGGCTGGTGGGCCTTCTGGGCGAAGCCTACGTCCTCAAGCGCTACGCTCGCGAGCTGGAGCGGGCGCGGCGAGGGCTCGGCGCGGAGGACTGAAGGGGAGGCGGCCAGCGCCGCCTCGCCCGATCTGGAGGGCTCTGAGGCAGGCAAGCCGGTCCGCGTCAGGCGCCCCCGGTCCAGCGCACGGTGGCCTCGGCGACGCGCTTGCCCAGATGCCGGGCGGTGCGGTGGTCGGTGGCTGGGGGCACCACCTCCGGGCCCTGGTCGATGTTGGACTGGGCATAGGCGCCGGCGAAGCCGCCCAGGCGGTTGAGATCCTCGGGCGAGCCGTTGGCATTGTTGTTGCCGGGATGCAGGCCGAGGCCGACCCACACCATGCCGTGCTGCTGGGACAGGCCGAACAGCACCTCCATGCCACGATGCTTGTCGCCGTTCATGGCGCCGGAATTCACGAAGCCGGCGGCCAGCTTGTCCTTCCACTTCATCTCGAACCAGCGCTTGGAGCTCTTCTCGGCGAAGGTCTGGAAGGCGGCCGAGACGTTGCCCATGTAGATCGGCGCGCCGAAGACGATGGCGGCGGCGCCGTCCAGCAGCTCCCACTTCTCGTCCACCTGCTCCACCGGCACCAGAACGCCCTCGACGGCGTCGCTTTCCTTGATGCCGGCGAGCACGGCCTCGGCCACCACCTTGGTGTGGCCGTAACCGGAATGATAGACGATGGCGATGACGGGCTTGGACATGGCAGCCTCTCAGCGGTTGGTATCTGCCTCCAGATCTGGCGTGCACCAGGAAAAGTTTCCAGGCGATAGATCGCAAAGTTCGTATGCGCTGATGCAATGAAAGCGACGCAGCGCTTCGGGGGCTTTAACAGGGCGGAAACCGGGATCGGCGAAGGTGGGCGCATGCAGAGCCGCTCCCGCCTCCAGACCATCCTCGCCACGCTCGCGCTCCACGTGGGCGCCGCCGCGCTGATCGGCTATTTCGCCTATCACGCCTACACCGGCGAGCACGGAATCCTGGCCAAGCGCAACTTCGAGCAGGACATGCAGCAGCTTCAGGGCGAGCTGGACGACCTGAAGGCGCAGCGCGCGGCGCTGGAGCACAAGGTCGGGCTGCTTGTCGCCACGCAGCTCGACCCCGACCTTCTGGACGAGCAGGGACGCCGCCAGCTGGACTTCATCCATCCCAAGGATGTCGTGTTGCTTCGCAATAAATGAACTTGAAAATAGTTTACGATCGATCTGAACTATAATCAGGTTCAATCAAGCAAAATCAAACGTTGGCAACGTGTTGCGGCGCAGCAATCCGAATTTGTCGCTTTGAGGGCGCGGCGAGGTGGGTTAGGAAGGGCGACCTTTCCGCGTATCCGAGGACGCCGATGGCCACGAAGAAACCATCCGCCCGCGCCGCCGCTGCCGAGCCCGCGATTCCCGCCTTCACCGCCGACGAGGATCTCGCCGCCTATCGCGAGATGCTGCTCATCCGCCGCTTCGAGGAGAAGGCCGGCCAGATGTACGGCATGGGCCTGATCGGCGGCTTCTGCCACCTCTATATCGGCCAGGAGGCCGTGGTGGTCGGCATGCAGATGGCCATGAAGGACGGCGACCAGGTCATCACCGGCTATCGCGACCACGGCCACATGCTGTCCACGGGCATGGACGCCAAGGGCGTCATGGCCGAGCTGACCGGCCGCCGCGGCGGCCTGTCCAAGGGCAAGGGCGGCTCGATGCACATGTTCAGCATCGAGAAGCAGTTCTTCGGCGGCCACGGCATCGTCGGCGCCCAGGTGTCCCTCGGCACCGGCCTCGGCTTCGCCAACCGCTACCGCGAGAACGGCGCGGTCTCCGTCACCTATTTCGGCGACGGCGCGGCCAACCAGGGCCAGGTCTACGAGAGCTTCAACATGGCCGAGCTCTGGAAGCTGCCGGTCGTGTACGTGATCGAGAACAACAAGTACGCGATGGGCACCGCGGTCACCCGCGCCTCGGCGCAGACCGACTTCTCCAAGCGCGGCACCTCCTTCAACATCCCCGGCGAGCAGGTGGACGGCATGGACGTGCGGGCGGTGAAGGCCGCCGGCGCGCGCGCGCTCGCCTTCGCCCGCGAGGGCAACGGCCCCTACATCCTGGAGATGCAGACCTACCGCTATCGCGGCCACTCCATGTCGGACCCGGCGAAGTACCGGTCCAAGGAGGAGGTCCAGAAGATGCGCACCGAGCACGACCCGATCGAGCAGGTGCGGGTGCGCCTCCTGGAATCGCACAAGGTGACCGAGGACAAGCTCAAGGCCATCGACGCCGAGATCCGCGACATCGTCAATGCGGCGGCGGACTTCGCGAGCCACGAGCCCGAGCCCGATCCCGCCGAGCTCTACACGGACGTGCTGCGCTGAGGCGCCCGCGATGGCCAATCTGTTCCTCGGTCTCGCCATCCTCGCCATTGTCGCCGCGCTCTGCGCGTGGGGCGTGGCGGCGCGCGAGGCGCTGAAGATCTTCCGGGCCGAGCGCCCGGCGGGGCTGTCCGCCGCCACCACGCTGTTCCTGGTGGTCTTCTGGCCGTTCGCGGTGCGCGCCAGGGACGGCGCGTCCGCGCCGGCCGCCGACGCCGCGCGCATGAGCAAGGCCACCGTCGCCTTCTTCGTCGCCGTCACTTTGCTGGTGGCCTCCGCCGCCGCCTACACCAACCTCACCACGCCGCGTCCCGGCGCCGTTCCGGCGCAGGCGCCCGCGAAGAGCTGACCGAGAGCTGAAGCCATGGCCATCGAAATCCTCATGCCGGCCCTCTCGCCCACCATGGAGAAGGGCAACCTCACCAAGTGGGTGAAGAAGGAGGGCGACGCCGTGAAATCCGGCGACGTGCTCGCCGAGATCGAGACCGACAAGGCCACCATGGAGGTGGAGGCGGTCGACGAGGGCATCCTCGGCCGCATCCTGGTGCCCGAGGGCACGCAGGACGTGGCGGTCAACACGCCCATCGCCACCATCGTCGCCGAGGGCGAGGATGCCGGCGCCGCCCCGGCTCCCGCCGCCAAGGCGGCCGAGAGCCCGCCGCCCGCCGTCGCGCCGTCGCCGGTCGCCGCCGCCGCGCCCGCGGTGCCCTCCGCCCCGGCGCCGAGCGCGGTCGCCGCGCCGCCGGTGGTGTCCGCCCCGCCGGACCCGGAGGTGCCCGCCGGCACCGAGTTCGTGACCATGACCGTGCGCGAGGCCCTGCGCGACGCCATGGCCGAGGAGATGCGCCGCGATCCCGACGTGTTCGTCATGGGCGAAGAGGTGGCCGAGTATCAGGGCGCCTACAAGATCACCCAGGGGCTGCTGCAGGAGTTCGGCGCCAGGCGGGTGGTGGACACCCCCATCACCGAGCACGGCTTCGCCGGGATGGGCGTCGGCGCCGCCATGGCGGGGCTGAAGCCGATCGTCGAGTTCATGACCTTCAACTTCGCCATGCAGGCGATCGACCAGATCATCAACTCCGCTGCCAAGACGCTCTACATGTCGGGCGGGCAGGTGCACTGCTCCATCGTGTTCCGCGGCCCGAACGGCGCCGCCGCGCGCGTCGCCGCCCAGCACAGCCAGGACTATTCCTCCTGGTACAGCCACATTCCCGGCCTCAAGGTGGTGGCGCCCTACACCGCCGCCGACGCCAAGGGCCTGCTCAAGGCGGCGATCCGCGATCCCAACCCGGTGATCTTCCTGGAGAACGAGATCCTCTACGGCCACGCGTTCGAGGTGCCGAAGCTGGACGACTTCGTGCTGCCCATCGGCAAGGCGCGCATCGCCCGCGCGGGCAAGGACGTGACGCTGGTGTCGTTCTCCATCGGCATGACCTATGCGCTGAAGGCCGCCGAGGAGCTGGCCAGGCAGGGCATCGAGGCCGAGGTGATCGACCTGCGCACGCTCCGCCCCATGGACGTGCCGGCCATCGTCGAGAGCGTGAAGAAGACCGGGCGCTGCGTCACGGTGGAGGAGGGCTGGCCGCAGTCCGGCATCGGCGCGGAGATCGCCGCCCAGCTCATGGACAAGGCGTTCGACTATCTCGACGCGCCGGTGCTGCGCGTGACCGGCAAGGACGTGCCCATGCCGTACGCCGCCAATCTCGAAAAGCTCGCCCTTCCGTCCGTCGCCGAGGTGATCGCGGCGGTCCACGCCGTCACCTACCGCTGAGGGGGTCAAAATGCCCATCGACATCCTGATGCCGGCGCTGTCCCCCACCATGGAGAAGGGCAACCTCTCCAAGTGGGTCAAGAAGGAGGGGGACACGGTCAAGTCCGGCGACGTGCTCGCCGAGATCGAGACCGACAAGGCCACCATGGAGGTGGAAGCGGTCGACGAGGGCGTGCTCGCCAAGATCCTGGTGCCCGAGGGCACGCAGGACGTGCCCGTGAACCAGGTGATCGCGGTGATCGCCGCCGAGGGCGAGGACGTGAAGGCCGCCGCCGGCTCGGCCGGGAAGGGCGCGGCGCCGGCGCCTGCGTCTCAGCCGGCCGCCCCCTCACCCCAGCCCTCTCCCCCGCGGGGAGAGGGGGCACCTGCCGCTGCCGCCACCGCTCCCTCTCCCCAGCGGGGAGAGGGTGGGGGTGAGGGGGCAGGGCCGGCCGGGCAGGGGCAGCGCGTGTTCGCCTCGCCGCTGGCGCGCCGGCTGGCCAAGGAGAAGGGCATCGACATCGCCGCCGTGGCGGGTTCCGGCCCCCACGGGCGCGTCATCGCCCGCGACCTCGACGGTGCCCGCGCCCAGCCGGTCCCGGCGGCGCCCGCCGCCGCGCCAGCCGCCGCCGCTCCCCAGCCCACCGCCGCCGCGCCGAAGCCGGCGCTCGCCACGGCGCCGGGCGCCGAGCAGGTGAAGGCCCTGTTCGAGGCCGGCACCTACGAGGAGGTGCCGCTCGACGGCATGCGCAAGACCATCGCCCGCCGCCTCGTGGAGAGCGAGCAGGTGACGCCGGTCTTCTTCCTCACGGTCGACTGCGACATCGACGACCTCATGGCCCTGCGCGAGCAGGTGAACGCGGCCGCCGCCAAGGACAAGGACGGCAAGCCCGTCTACCGGGTCTCGGTGAACGACTTCGTCATCAAGGCCATGGCGCTGGCGCTCCAGAAGGTGCCCACCGCCAACGCGGTGTGGGCCGAGGACCGGGTGCTGCGCATGAAGCATTCCGACGTGGGCGTCGCCGTGGCGCTCGACGGCGGCCTCTACGCGCCCATCGTCAAGAAGGCGGAGCTGAAGTCGCTCTCCGCGATCTCCAACGAGATGCGCGACCTCGCTTTGCGCGCCCGCAACAAGAAGCTGAAGCCGGAGGAATATTCCGGCGGCTCCACCTCGGTGTCGAACCTCGGCATGATGGGGATGCGCAACTTCACCGCCATCATCAACGCGCCGCAGTCCTCCATCCTCGCGGTGGGCGCCTCCGAGCAGCGGGCCGTGGTGCGCGGCGGCGAGATCAAGATCGTCACCCAGATGACCACGACGCTGACCTGCGACCACCGGGTGATGGACGGGGCGCTGGGCGCCGAGCTTCTGTCCGCCTTCAAGGGCTTCATCGAGAAGCCTATGTCCATGCTGGTGTGAGCTGCCGGTCGACGGTGTAAGAAGGCCGCGCGCGAGCACTGTCCCCGCCCTCGGGGCCGGGCCAGATCAAACCGCTCCGCGCGCCGATGGTGTAGCAGCGGCCTTGCGGCGCCCCGGGCGCCCGACCGCAGAAGCAAAGAGAGTCATATGAGCCATACGCCCCACGAGCTTGCCGCCGATTTTCCCGAATATGCGGAGAAGATCAGCGCCCTGAAGCAGTCCGACGCGCGCTTCGCCAAGCTGTACGACGAGTATCACGAGGTGAACCGCAAGGTGCACCGCGCCGAGACCGATGTGGAGCCCACCGGCGACGAGGAGATGGAGGCCATGCGCCGCACGCGCATGCAGCTGAAGGACGAGCTCTACGCCATCCTGACGAAATGACGTGACGGAGGGCGCCGTCCCGGCGGCGCCCTCGGCTCAAGGCGGCGCGAGCGAAAGGGCGCGAAGGCAGAAAGACCGCATGAAGCTCTATCTGGCCGGCCCCGAAGTGTTCCTCGACAACGCCCGCGAGATCGGCCGGCGCAAGGTCGAGCTGTGCGCCCGCCACGGCTTCGAGGGCCTGTTTCCGCTCGATGGCGACCCGACCCTCGACGCGGCCGCAGGCGCCCATGCCCGCGCCATCTTCGCGGCCAATCTCGCGCTCATGCGCGCCGCCGATGCGGTGCTGGCGAACCTCACCCCGTTCCGCGGCATCAGCGCCGATCCCGGCACCGCCTTCGAGGTCGGCTACGCGTTCGCGCTCGGCAAGCCGGTGGCCGCCTATTCCAACCTGCCGGGCGAGCTCAAGCACCGCGCGCACCATGCCATCGGCCGGGCGGCGGAAGGGCCTGCGAGCCTGATGGCGGACGGCCTCCACGTGGAGGATTTCGGCCATTTCGACAATCTCATGCTGGCGGAGGCGCTGGAGGCTTCCGGCCTGCCGGTGATCCAGGCGGCGGGCGCCGCCGCCGACCCGTTCCGCGACCTCGCGCTGTTCGAGCACGCCTTGGCGGCGCTCGGCGCGGCCCGCGATGCCGGCCGCCTGGCGCGGCCTCCCTTCCATCCAGAGCCCACCGGAACAAGGCGCGGCGAGGAGACGACCCATGGCTGACACCTACGACATCATCGTCATCGGCGGCGGGCCGGGCGGCTATGTGGCTGCCATCCGCGCGGCGCAGCTCGGCTTCAAGACCGCGGTGGTGGAGAAGAGCCATCTCGGCGGCATCTGCCTCAACTGGGGCTGCATTCCCACCAAGGCGCTGCTGCGCTCGGCCGAGATCTACCACTACATGGAGCACGCCAAGGATTACGGGCTCTCGGCCGAGAAGATCGGCTTCGATGCGGCCGCCGTGGTGAAGCGCTCGCGCGGGGTCTCCTCGCAGCTCGCCACCGGCGTCGGCTTCCTGCTGAACAAGAACAAGGTGGACGTGATCTGGGGCAAGGCCACCTTCACCTCCCCCGGCAAGCTGAAGGTCGAAGCGGCGCAGAACCCGCCGAAGAACGCCAAGGGCGGCGGCGACTACAGCGCCAAGCACATCATCGTCGCCACTGGCGCCCGGCCGCGCGCGCTGCCGGGCATCGAGCCCGACAGGAAGCTGATCTGGACCTATTTCGAGGCCATGGTGCCGGAGAAGATGCCCAAGTCCCTCCTGGTCATGGGCTCGGGCGCCATCGGCATCGAGTTCGCCTCCTTCTACCGCACCATGGGCGTGGACGTGACGGTGGTGGAGGTGCTGCCGCAGATCCTGCCCGTGGAGGACGAGGAGATCGCCGCCATCGCCAGGAAGCGCTTCGAGAAGCAGGGCATGAAGATCATGTCCGGCGCGAAGGTGGCGGGCGTCACCAAGCACGCCGACAGCCTCACGGTCCACGTCACCGACGACAAGGGCAAGGCGCACGACATCACGGTGGAGCGGATGATCTCGGCGGTGGGTGTGGTGGGCAACGTCGAGGGCCTGGGGCTGGAAGCGCTGGGCGTGAAGATCGAGCGCGGCATCATCGCCACCGACGGGCTCGGGCGCACCAACGTGCCGGGCGTCTACGCCATCGGCGACATTGCCGGCCCGCCCATGCTGGCGCACAAGGCCGAGCATGAGGGCGTGATCTGCGTGGAGACCATCAAGGGCCTGCACACGCACCCCATGGACAAGCTGAAGATTCCCGGCTGCACCTACTGCACGCCGCAGATCGCCTCTGTCGGCCTCACCGAGAAGAAGGCCAAGGAGGCGGGACGCGAGATCAAGGTGGGCCGCTTCCCCTTCATCGGCAACGGCAAGGCGATCGCGCTCGGCGAGCCGGACGGCCTCGTGAAGACCGTCTTCGACGCCAAGACCGGCGAGCTGCTGGGCGCCCACATGGTGGGGGCGGAGGTGACCGAGCTGATCCAGGGCTTCGTCATCGCCATGAATCTCGAGACCACGGAGGAGGAGCTGATCCACGCGGTGTTCCCGCACCCGACGCTCTCCGAGATGATGCACGAGAGCGTCATGGCGGCCTATGGCCGGGCGATCCACGTCTGAGCGCGGCGGGCTTCCCCCGCCGCCACCTCACGTCTCCTTGTGCACGGCCGGCGGGTCGCTGGCGGGGAAGCTCTCCTCCAGCGCCTCGTCGAGGCGTCCGGCCATTTCCTTCTGCGCCTCCGACTCGGCCTGCTCGCGCTTCAGGGCGATGATCTGCGTCAACAGGTGATCGCGCCGCGCCGCCAGGTCGGCGATGGAGCGGCCGGCCGCCTCCTCGATCACGCCCCGGACGAGCTGCGCCTGGAGCTCGGGGGTCATCTGCGGCGCGCCGAGATCGGCCCACCAGCCTTCCACCGCCGGCAGGAGATGCTCCAGAAAGTGGGCGAGACCGCCCTGGCCGCCGCCCAGATGGAAGGTCATGTGCTGGCCCATCAGGGCCCAGCGCAGCCCCGGCCCCTCGGAGACCGCGGCGTCGATGTCCTCCACCGAGGCGACGCCCTCGGCGACCAGATGGATCGCCTCGCGCCACAGCGCCGCCTGGAGGCGGTTCGCCACGTGGCCCTTCACCTCCTTGCGGATCTCGATCGGCCGCTTGCCGAGCGCGGCATAGAAGGCCATGGCGGTGTCGACCGCCGCCCGGCCCGCCGCGCCGTTGCCCAGCACCTCCACCAGGGGGATCAGGTGCGGCGGGTTGAAGGGATGGCCGATGACGCAGCGCTCCGGCCGGGCGCACAGCTCGGTCATGCGGCTCAGGAGCAGGCCCGAGGTGCTGGAAGCGATCACGCCATGGGGGGCCAGCACGGCGTCGAGCTGCGCCAGCAGCAGCTGCTTGATCTCGTAGCGCTCTGGCGCGTTCTCCTGCACGAAGTCGGCGCCCGCCGCCGCCTCGGCCGGATCGGTGACGAAGCGCCAGGCGGTCGGATCGGCGGTCGGCAGGGCGCCGAGCTGGGTCAGGATCGGCCAGGCGGTGTCGATGAAGCGCTGCGTCGCCGCCTTCGCGCTGGGGGAGGGGTCGCTCACCGTCACCTCCAGGCCGCGGGAGACGAACAGCGCCGCCCAGCTGGCGCCGATGGTGCCGGCGCCGATGACGCAGACACGGCGGATGTCGGAGGCGGGGAACATGGGGCAAACTCCTTCCGGCGACGGGCTCAGCGCGGCGCCTGCTTCAGCGGGGAACCTGGGCCAGAAGCTCGCGCATGCCCAGCCAGCCGATCTCGACACCGATGGCGAACAGGATGAACGCGAACAGGCGCACCAGCACGTTGGTGCCGTTCTTGCCCAGCACCCGCTCGATGGTCGGCGCCTCGCGGAAGGCGAAATAGACCGTCAGCGCCACCGCGACCAGCCCGGCCAGCGCGCCGATGAGGCTGGAGAGCGATTCCAGCGCGTCGATCTTCCAGGTGGGCTTGTGGCTGGCGGCGAGCGCGATGGTGGTGGCGATGGAGCCCGGCCCCACGGTCAGCGGCAAAGTGAGCGGGTAGAAGGCCTCGTCCCGGGCCTGCGCCTCGCTCAGCTCCTGGCTCGCGGTCCGGTCGGCGGGCTCGTCGCCCTGGTGCAGGATGCTCCAGCCCACGGCCATCACCACCGCGCCGCCGGCCACCCGCAGCACCGGCAGGCTGACGCCGAAGAACAGCAGGATCTGCGCGCCGAACAGCAGCGAGCCGAGCAGCAGGATGAAGCCGTAGAGCGCCACCGAGCGGGCCACCTGCTCGCGCACCGTGGGGGAACACTTGCGCACGAAGTTCAGGAAGATCGGCGCGCTGCCGAGCGGATTGACCACCGGGAACAGGGCCGCGAACACCATCACGAAGATGTTGATGGAATTGGTCACGTAGCTCAATCCGGGCCCCTCCCGAAAGGACGCCTGCGGCGCCCTTGCCCCACACCCGTCCTCCCGCGATCGCCGAGCCGTCCGCGACCGGCCCTACGCCTCCACCCGCTCCCAGCCCTGGGGCGAGAGGCGCTCCTGCGGCAGGAAGCGACGCTTGTAGTCCATCTTCTTCGAGCCCTGCACCCAATAGCCGAGATAGACGTACGGCAGGCTCATCTCCCGCGCCCGGCTGATGTGGTCGAGGATCAGGAAGGTCCCGAGCGAGCGATGCGCCACGTTGGGGTTGTAGAACGAATAGACCATGGACAGGCCGTCCGAGAGGACGTCCGTCAGCGCCACCGCCATCAGGTCGCCGACACCGCGGCCGAGGATGCGGCTGTCGGGGCCGGCCTTGCGGTATTCCACGAGGCGCGTCTCCACATGGGTGTCCTCCACCATCATGGCGTAGTCGAGCACGCTCATGTCGGCCATGCCGCCCGAGCCGTGGCGGGCGGTGACGTAGGAGCGGAACAGCGCATATTGCTCCGAGGTGGGGGTGGGCGGCTTCATGGCGCCGATCAGGTCGGCATTGTCGGCACGCACCCGCTTGAAGGAGCGGCTCTCCACGAAGTCGTCGACGCAGATTCGCACCGAGACGCAGGCCCGGCAGCCCTCGCAGGCGGGGCGGTAGGCGATGGACTGGCTGCGGCGGAACCCGCCCTGGGTCAGGACGTCGTTGAGCGCGCCCGCCCGTTCGCCCACGAGGTGGGTGAACACCTTGCGCTCCTCCCGCCCCGGCAGATAGGGGCAGGGGGAGGGGGCGGTCAGGTAGAATTGCGGTGTATCGCGCGGATGTTCGCTCACGGTCCTACGCCTCGAACCGGTACAGCATCGCCGGAGCTTGCGGTCCGGTCAAAGGCGAAGGCGGGATTGCGCGCAATTTTCAGCGGCGACGGCGCAGCGTGGCGGCGCGGCTTTCGTTGTTCACCACCACGGTGCCGACGAGGAAATCGTGCAGCAGCCGGCGCCGGTCGTTGAACAGCGCCACCAGGAGCACCAGCGGCGTCGCGACCGAGATCGACACCCAGAAGCACACCGCGTGCACGGCGCCCAGCAGCGAGTAGCAGGGCGCGCCGTACCAGGTGCGCATTTCGAGGTCCATGAGTCGCATGCCGAGCGTCGCCGATGCCGGCGAGCCGAGGGTGATGGCGTTGTAGAGCACGGCCCAGATCACGAACGCCGGCCCGAGCAGCGGGAACAGCATCCAGCCGAGGCTGAGCGTGACGATGCCGAACACGAAGATGAACACGGCAAGCAGAATGATCGGCCCGATGATCATCATCGCATCGACGCAGAAGGCGACGAGGCGGCGCGAGAGCACGCCGTCGAAATATTCCGGCTGCGTCACGGGATCATAAGCGTGGGGACGCGGCCCATAGGATACGCCGATGCGGGGCGGCTCGCGGGTCTGGCTCGACGGGTCGCTCATGGCGCCAAGGCTCCTCGGCCCGGCATTGGGCCATAACGGGAACGTGGGGAGCCGCGCCTGCAAGCGCAAGGGCTCATGGCAGGGGGCTCACGGCGGGGGGGGCGGACGGCAGGGACAGGCGGGCCGGGCGGCTACCAGTCGATGCCGCCGGCGCCGAGCCGCTGCACCGGCAGCCCCTCCGCCTCCAGCGCCGCCTCGATGGCCTGGGCATGGGCCTGGTCGCGGGTCTCCACCGTGAGGTCGAGCCGCGTGCCCTTGGCCGGCACGTCGAGGAAGGTGCGGCGGTGGTGCACCTCCAGGATGTTGGCGCCGAGCTTGCCGAGCAGCGTCGCGATGCGCCCCAGCATGCCGGGGCGGTCGAGGATGGTGAGGCGGAACGAGACGATGCGTTCCTCGCGCTCCAGCTCGCGCAGGAGGATGCTGGCGAGCATGCGCGGGTCGATGTTGCCGCCGCACAGGATCAGGCCCACGGTCCGGCCCGCGAACCGCTCCGGCTCGGTGAGGAGCGCGGCGAGCCCCGCCGCGCCGGCGCCCTCGGCGAGCGTCTTCTGGTTGGTGAGGAAGGCGTTCACCGCGCGCTCCAGCGCGGTTTCGTCCACCAGCACGATGCTCGGCACCAAAGCGCGGATGATGGTCTGGGTCAGCGTGCCCACATTGTGGACTGCGATGCCCTCGGCGAGCGTCGGGCCGCCGCAGGGGCGGGCGATGCCGGTGAGCGCGGTCCACATGGCCGGGTAGAGCGCTGCCTCGACGCCGACGACCTCGGTCTGCGGCGAGCGGCCGGCGAAGGCGAGGGCGACCCCGGAGGCGAGGCCGCCGCCGCCGATGGGGGCCAGCACCGCGTCGAAGTCCGGGCCGTCCTCGATCATCTCCAGGCCGATGGAGCCCTGGCCGGCGATCACGTCCCGGTCGTCATAGGGATGGACCAGGATGCGGCCTTCCTCGCGCGCGATGCGCTCGGCCTCGCCTTGGGCATCCGCCACCGTGTCGCCGAACAGGACCACCTGGGCGCCGAACGCCTCGGTGGCCATCACCTTCACCTGCGGCGTGGTCTCCGGCATGACGATGGTGGTGGAGATGCCGAGCCTGGTGCCGTGGCAGGCCACCGCCTGGGCGTGGTTTCCGGCCGACATGGCGACGACGCCGCGCCGCGCCTCCTCGGGCGACAGGCGCGCGAGCTTCACCAGCGCGCCGCGCTCCTTGAACGAGGCGGTGACCTGGAAATTCTCATACTTCACCCATACCTCGGCCCCGGTGAGGGCGGACAGGCGCGGCGCCCGCAGCGTCGGCGTGCGCAGGATGGCGCCGGCGAGCAGCGGGCGTGCCGCCTCCACGTCCGCGAGGGTCACCGGCAGGCCGGCATCGGCGGGGGCTTTCAGGGGCATGGGCGTTCCTCGTGGGAGCTGCCTCGCGGGACAGCCTTCGTTCCCGCGCGGGCGGGCGGTCATCTGAGGAGGAAAGCGCGGCGATTGTCCATGGGGGCGGGGGCGGAACCTGGCCCGGGCGCCGCATCTTGGAGCGGTTCCGGACGGCACCGGGGAGAAAGGAACCGGGAGAAAAGAAAAGGGCGCGGCCCGAAGGCCGCGCCCGTGTCGGTTCCCGTCCTGTGCGCGCTCAGCGGCGCTTGGACATGGGGATGTACTCGCGCAGGGCGGCGCCGGTGTAGAGCTGGCGGGGACGGCCGATGCGCTGGCTCGGGTCCTCGATCATCTCCTTCCACTGGCCGATCCAGCCGACCGTGCGCGCGAGCGCGAACAGCACGGTGAACATGGTGGTGGGGAAGCCCATCGCCTTGAGCGTGATGCCCGAATAGAAGTCGATGTTCGGGTACAGCTTCTTCTCGATGAAGTAGTCGTCGTGCAGGGCGATGCGCTCCAGCTCGATGGCGACGTCCAGCAGCGGATCGTCCTTGATGCCGAGCTCGCCGAGCACCTCGTGGCAGGTCTGCTGCATGATCTTCGCGCGCGGGTCGTAGTTCTTGTAGACCCGGTGGCCGAAGCCCATGAGGCGGAAGGGATCGTTCTTGTCCTTGGCCCGGTTGATGTATTCCGGGATGCGGTCGACGTGGCCGATCTCCATCAGCATCCGCAGCGCCGCCTCGTTGGCGCCGCCGTGGGCGGGGCCCCACAGGCAGGCGATGCCGGCTGCGATGCAGGCGAAGGGATTGGCGCCCGACGAGCCGGCGAGCCGCACCGTGGAGGTGGACGCGTTCTGCTCATGGTCGGCATGGAGGATGAAGATCTTGTCCATGGCCTTGGAAAGGATGGGACTGACCTTGTACTCCTCGCAGGGCACGGCGAAGCACATGCGGAGGAAGTTCGACGTATAGTCGAGATCGTTCTTGGGATACACGAACGGCTGGCCGATGGAATATTTGTAGGCCATCGCCGCCAGCGTCGGCATCTTCGCGATCATCCGGATCGAGGCGATGAGGCGCTGCTGCGGGTCCGAGATGTCGGTCGAGTCGTGGTAGAAGGCCGAGAGCGCGCCGACCGAGGCCACCATGATCGCCATCGGATGGGCGTCGCGGCGGAAGCCCTGGAAGAAGCGCGTCATCTGCTCGTGAACCATCGTGTGACGGGTCACGGAATAGTCGAAGTCCGCCTTCTGCGCGGCGGTGGGCAGCTCGCCGTAGAGCAGGAGATAGCAGGTCTCCAGGAAGTCGCCGTTCTCGGCCAGCTGCTCGATGGGATAGCCGCGATAGAGCAGCACGCCCTCGTCGCCGTCGATATAGGTGATCTTGCTCTCGCACGAGGCCGTGGAGGTGAAGCCGGGATCGTAGGTGAACATCCCGGTCTGCCCATAGAGCTTGGCGATATCCACCACGTCCGGACCGATGGTCCCCCCGTGGATCGGCAGATCCCAGCTCTTGTCCCCCACGGTCAGCGTTGCTGCCTTGGCCCCGGTATTGGTGGCGTCCATGGCTTCCTCATCCTTAGGGCGGACTGGCGCCCCTGTGTGAGCCCCGCGGCGGCGTTCGCGCATGCGAAGTCGCCTCATCGCAGTCCTAAACCCTCCCCATTCCTGCCGCAAGCGTGACCATGGTTCAGGATCGGGCAGCAAGGCGAGATTGAGCGATTTCAAGCTCTTGCGGCGAGTTCACATTGTAGAACGGATCGTTTCCCGCCGGATTCCAGGCGATTGCTGCGCCGCCCAGCAGCTCGATCACGAAACCGACCCGGCGTTCCCCGGCCTCCAGCAGGAGACGCAGGCGATCGCGGGCTGCAACCGGCCACAGGGCGATCACCGGATGGCGGCGGCCGAACGAGGCGGCGCAGGCCGGTCCGCCTCCGGCGGGCAGCCCGGCGGCGAGGCGCGCCGTGAGGTCGCCCGGCAGAAACGGCGTGTCGGCGGGCGCGGTCAGGAGCAGGCCCTCGGGCGCCTCCGCGGCGACCCGGTCGAGCCCGGCGAGCACGCCGGCGAGCGGGCCCGGCCGGCCGGGGAAGGCGTCCGGCAGCACCGGCAGGCCGAGCGGGGCGAGCGCCTCGGCGTCGTTGCCGGCCACATAGAGGCGGGCGACCTGCGGGCGCAGGCGCTCGGCCACATGAGCCGCCAGGGGGCGGCCGCCGAGGAGCACCATGGGCTTGGCTGCAGCGCCCAAGGCCGGAGCGCCCATGCGCGTGCCGAGGCCGCCGGCGAGGATCAGGCCGATCACCGGCGGTGCCGGCGTCGCGGACGGCTCCGGGTTCGGGGCAGGAGAGG
The DNA here is from genome assembly GCF_043194795.2 of Xanthobacter pseudotagetidis. NCBI lineage: Bacteria > Pseudomonadati > Pseudomonadota > Alphaproteobacteria > Hyphomicrobiales > Xanthobacteraceae > Xanthobacter > Xanthobacter pseudotagetidis. Next base: position 2,811,806 of record NZ_CM195534.1, read on the forward strand.
GGGGCTGGGTGCGGCCGGGCATGGGGCACCATAGCAGAACGCCCGGCGCGAGGGCCGGGCGTTCCAGGAGAGGGAGGCGGCGCAGGCGTGCGCCGCGGTCTTCGGTCCGGCCTCACTCCGCCACGGCGGGCGGGGCGGCGAGGCCCAGCCGGCGCGGCAGCGCGGCGACCTTGGTGCCGAGCGCCCGCCAGGTGGCGAAGTCGTTCAGCCGCGAGGTCTCGAAGGCGCCGATCACAGCCGCCGCCACAAAGGGCAGGCTCTGCACCATCAGCGCGATGCCGTAGAAGTTGATCTCGCGGATATGGCGCCAGTCGTTCTTGGTGAGCGCCACGCCCGGCATGTTGTTGAGCAGCACGAGGGCGATGCCGGCGAGCAGCAGCAGGCCGCCGATGGTCGCCTCCGGCAGCGCCGGGAAGGAGCGGGCCGCGCCGGCGAGCCAGTTGTTGCCCTTGGCGGTGCGGGCGAAGGCGAGGTCCTTGTAGCGGAACCCGTCCAGCACCGCCTTCGCCACCGTGAACTGCACGGCGCTCGCCGCGATCGCCGCGCCCAGCATGCGCATGGGCGTGGTGGCGACGCGCATCTTGTAGAGGCTCACGAAGTGCAGCGCGTACACCAGGAAGGTGGCGACGATCGGCAGGGTCAGCACGTAGGCCGGCACCGAGACGCCGAACAGCAGCACGAACGGCACGAAGGCGAGCGAGGCCAGGGCCATGAAGGCGCCCACCGATTCCGAGCCGAGCCACGAGATCCAGCCGAGCACGAAGTGGCGCTTCTGGGCCGTGGTCAGGCGCGAATGGTTCGGCAGGAACCGGCGCCAGTGCTTCTTGATGATCTGGAAGCCGCCATAGGCCCAGCGGTGACGCTGCTTCTTGAACGCCTCGAAGGTGTCCGGGAGCAGGCCGTAGCCATAGCGCTTGCGGGTGTAGTGGGTCTTCCAGCCGTTCTCGGCGATGGTGAGGCCGAGATCGGTGTCCTCGCAGATGGTGTCGGACGACCAGTTGCCCGCCTCCATCATGGCGGCGCGCCGGATCAGGCACATGGTGCCGTGGACGACGATGGCGTCGTCCTCGTTGCGCTGGACCATGCCGATGTCGAAGAAGCCGGCATATTCGGCGTTCATCGCCTCGTGGAGCGGGCTCTTGGCGCCGTCGCGGTGATCCTGCGGCGCCTGGACGAGGCCGACGGTGGGGTCGTCGAACACCGGCACGAGGTCCTTCAGCCAGTCGGGCGTCACCGCATAGTCGGCGTCGATCACGCCAATGATCTCGGCGTCGGGCGCGGTCGCCTCCAGGGCGATGCGCAGGGCGCCGGCCTTGAAGCCCGACACCTTCTCGGCGTTGATGAACTTGAAGCGCTCGCCCAGCAGCGCGCAATGGGCGCGCACCGGCTCCACCATCGCCGGGTCCGGCGTGTTGTTGACGATGATGATGGCCTCGAAGTTCGGATATTCGAGCCGGGCCAGCGCGTCGATGGTCTGCTTCAGCATCTCCGGCGGCTCGCGATAGGCGGGCACGTGGATGGAGACCTTGGGGAAGCGCGAGGGGAGGGCGGGCTTCTGCGCCTCGACCAGCCGGGCCGGGCCGCGCCCGAACACCACCGCCGCCAGCTCCTCGACGCGGTAGAGCAGCACGAACACCAGGGGCACCAGCATCACCACGCTGAGCGCCAGGGTGATGTAGTCGCCGCCCATGACGTAGTGGTTCATCCAGTAGTCCACCACCAGCGCCAGCCACGCGGCGACGCCGTTGGCGGCGCCCGCGAGCACGGCGCCCTGCGAGGCCGTCAGATCGCGCATGCGCAGCAGCGGCAGGGCGAACAGCACGCCGAGCAGCAGCGCCAGGATGGCGGTCTGGTTGTAGGTGGTCTCGAAGATCGGGCCGGTGAGCGGGAACTTCAGGTTCCGGTCGGCGTCGAACATGCCCCAGTACTGGCCCACCGAGCCTTCGTTCTGCTTCTTGGGCAGGTCGAACGCCTCGATGATGTTGTACTCGATGCCGAGCGCGTCGGCGCGGGCCACGAAATCGCGGATGATCTTGGCCTGCCACATGGGATCGGGCACCGAGGCGCCGCGATTGTAGCCGTGGGAGGGCCAGCCGAACTCGCCGACGACGATGCGCTTGCCGGGATAGGCGGCGCGCAGGCGGTTGTAGGCGCTGATGGTGTAGTCCACGACCTGGTCGGCCGGCACGTCCTCCCAGTAGGGCAGGATATGGGCGTAGATGAAGTCCACCGACGAGGCGAGCTCGGGCGTCTCGAGCCACGTGTTCCAGATCTCGCCCGTGGTGACGGGCACGTTGACCTGGCGCTTCACCTTGCGGATCAGCTCGGCGAGCTCGCCTTCCTTCATGTCGCCGCGAAGCATCGTCTCGTTGCCGACCACGACCGCATCCACGTTGCGGTTGCGCCGCGCCACCTCGACGACGTTGGCGAGCTCCTTGTCGTTGCCGGCCTTGGCCTTGGGGTCGATCACGCCGTTCTTGTCGATCTCGCGGTTGAGCCAGGCGCCCGCGGTCACGCGGATGCCCTGCTCACCGGCGATGGGGGCGATCAGCTCCTTGCCGTGGGTGGAGGAATAGGTGCGGACGGCACGGGTATAGGGCGCGACCGCCTTCACGTCCGCGCGGATCTGGTCCGCATTGGTCGGTGCCTCGCCCTCCGGGCTCATGTGCCGGCTGAAGGGAGCGAAGGACAGGCTGCGGAAGCGCTCCGTCAGGTTCGGAGCGTCCGCCTCGGGACGCAAGGAAAGCCACATCGCGGCATGGAACGAGGTCACAACCGCAATGATCGCTGCCGCAGCAGCAAGTCCGGGACGCATGGCGATGCCCACCCATGAAGGGGAAGTTAGAACCCGAACGCTGGCTTAAGGCGGCAGGTTCCGGAAGACATAACTGGGGCACCCTTTCGACCTGCCCCCGCGGTCGGCCGTGCGTCTTTCCGTTGCACCGCACCGAGAGACTAACACTCTCGAATAAGGAGATAAATGGGGAGTGTGGCGGCCGTTCGACAAGCGTGCGTCCGCCGCATGATGTCATTGCTGCGCAGGTGCGGCAATGAAATCAGGGTTAACCCAGCACTGGTGGACCCTGCTGTTGAGGTTGGCCTGGGCCTTCTGGTCGAGATTTCCCTGCCGCACGAGGCACCGGAACGCCAGCTTCAGGTGCTCGGTGGGGCAGCCGAAGCGCTCGTAGATCTCGATGTGGCGCTTGGCGGTGTCCACGTCATCCCGCCACAGGAGGGCGGCGATGCGGCGGCCGGTCCACACGCATTCGGGCAGGCCGGCGGTGCCGGGCAGCTTGGCCGCCTCGTTGAATTCCTCCACCGAGCGGCGCTGCGCCTCCTGGGCCGCCTTCTGCTCGGCTGTCATCTCTTGGGCGGGCTTCTGGTCGTTGCCCTGGGTCTGGGCTGCGACAGGGTTGAGGCAAGCGAGAAGGACTGCGCCCGCGAGGAGCGAAAGGCGAAAGCTGTGCATGTCGGCCATTTTCATCGGAAGGGAGCGGCGATCCGCGACGACACCCTAGGAGATGGTGGCGATTTTGTCAGCATGACGACCGCGCCGTCGATCTTTTGTCGGACCCGCCTCCCGCGCCCGCCCGCAGCTTCACACCGGCGGGGGAAACCTCTATGTGGCGTGTCTGGTCCCGCCCGGGAGTATTCCCCCTTGTCCCTGCGAATGCCGATCGCTTCCGCTCTGGTCGTCAGCGCGCTCGTCGCCGCGCTCTGGGCCTTCGTCGGGCAGAAGGTGGAGATGCCGCCGTCGCCGCTGGCGGCGGGGGAGAAGCTGCCCTGCGTCTCCTATGCCCCGTTCCGCGACGGGCAATCGCCGTTCGACCGGCCGCTCGCCATTCCCGAGGCGCAGATCGACGAGGATTTCGCCCGCCTGTCGAAGCTCACGGGCTGCGTGCGCACCTATTCCATAGAGGCCGGGCTCGACAAGGCGCCGGCGCTGGCGCGCAAGCACGGGCTCGATCTGCTCATGGGGGTCTGGCTGAGCGCCGATCCCGAGCGCAACCGGCAGGAGCTGGAAGAGAGCATCCGCATCGCCAACGAGAACCGCGACGTCATCAAGGCCCTGGTCGTGGGCAACGAAGTGCTCCTGCGCGGCGAGATGTCGCCGATGGAACTGTCGGACACGCTGAAATATGTGCGCTCAAAGGTGGCGCCCATTCCCGTCACTTACGCCGACGTGTGGGAGTTCTGGGAGCGCAACAAGGGCCTTTCGGCGGACGTGGATTTCGTGACCATCCACATCCTGCCTTATTGGGAGGACCTGCCGGTCTCCGCCGCCGAGGCCGGCCCGCATGTCGCGCAGATCCGTAACGAGATGGCCGACGCGTTTCCCGGCAAGGAACTCCTGATCGGCGAAACCGGCTGGCCGAGCGCCGGGCGCATGCGGGAGGAGGCGCTGCCCTCGCCCGCGAACCAGGCGCTGGTGCTGCACGACCTCCTGGCGATGGCCAAGCGGCAGAACTACCGGGTCAATTTCATCGAGGCGTTCGACCAGCCCTGGAAGCGGCGCAGCGAGGGCACGGTCGGCGGCCATTGGGGACTGCTCGACGCCTATGCGCGCGCGCCGAAATTCACCTGGGGCGCGCCGGTGTCCAATTTCCCGTTCTGGCCGGTGAATATCCTGATCGGCGTGCTGGTCGTGGCGGCGGCTCATGGGGCGGCCTTCGTCGGCACCCGTCATGCCGAACGCGCGGCACCCATGGGCCCGCTCGACTGGGCCGTCGTGGGGGCGCTCGCACTTGCGTCGGGCGCGACGCTCGGGCAGGCGGCGGCGAACCTGCCGCTGGAAAGCCTCGGCCTGTTCGGTTGGCTGCGCAACGGCGCCTTCTTCGCGCTGGCGCTCGCCTGCGCGCTGGCGCTGCCTTGGCTCGTGGGTCGCGGGCAGGGGCTGGTTCCAGTCTCGCACCTGCTCGATCCCGCGCGCCGGGAGCGAGGTCGGGCGCCGGCCGTTGTGGCCGCCCTGGTCCTCGCCGCGACGGTGACGGCCGTGGGCGTCGCTGCGCTCGAGCTGGTGTTCAACCCGCGCTACAAGGATTTTCCGGACTTCGTGCTCACCGGGCCGGCGCTCGGCATCCTGGTTCTGGCGCTGCTGCTGCGGCCCGCGCGCACCGGATTGTCGGCCACCGAGCAGATCGCCCGCTACGCCTTCCTGGCGGCTGCGATCTACATCCCGCTGAACGAGACGCTCTCCAACTGGCAAGCCCTGTGGTTCGGCGGGCTGTGCCTTGCCGTCGCGCTTACGGTGTGGCGGGTCCAGGCCGTGCAAAGGACAGCATGAGCGCCATGGCGGCGAGCGCGCCGGCGAGCTCGTTGTGGAACACCAGCGCCAGTCCCGAGAACGCGAGCGCCACGGCGAAGGCCGGCAGGCTGGGGCGGATGAGCTGCACCGCGGCCGCGGCCAGCGCGATGGCGCCGAACACGTCCCAGTTGTAGAGCGCGAGCACCGCCGTGCGGGTGTAGCATTGGGCGCTCTCCAGCCCGGCCTCGCAGGCAAGCCGCACCAGCGCCGGCTCCAGCACCAGATAGCGGATATAGAGCGCCCATCCCACGGTGCCCATGCCGAGCGGGATCAGCCAGTTGAGCGTGCGGGGACCGGGGCGGAACAGCGTGCTTCCGCCGGCCTCGACGCGTCCCTGATCCGTGGTGCCGATGTCGCTCATGGTCCGTCCGCTGGTGCCGACCTCAGGTGAGAGCCTCTTACGCCGGCTGCCGGACCCGGTCCAGAGGACCGCCGGGGCCGGGGCGCGCGAAGCGGTTTCCACTTCGCGCGAAAACGCACTAAGGGATTGTCCCCGGCGCAGCCGTTCGCGCCGCGATTCTGCGCCCGCGATGATTGCGCGCCGGGCGAGGGGATGGCCGGGCTCGGCGTCCAGGGGGAAGGTTCATGGGTGATCGCAGCCTGCTCGTCATCGTGCTCGCGGCCGGGGAAGGCACGCGCATGGCCTCCAGGACGCCCAAGGTGCTGCACAAGGTGGCGGGGCGAACCATGCTGCACCACGTGCTCGCCGCCACCGCCGCCGCGGGCGCCACTCGCACCGCGGTGGTGATCGGCCCCGACCGTGACGACGTCGCCGCCGAGGCGCACCGGGTCTCGCCCGGCGCCCAGGTGTTCGTGCAGCGCGAGCGGCTCGGCACCGCCCATGCCGTGCTCGCCGCCCGCAAGGCGCTGGAGGAGGGGGCGGACGACGTGCTGGTGCTCTATGCCGACACGCCGCTGGTCAGGGCCGAGACCCTCGCCCGCCTGCGCGCCCCGCTCGCCGCCGGGGCCGGCGTCGCCGTGCTCGGCTTCCGGCCCGACGATCCGACCGGCTATGGCCGCCTCGTCACCGAGGGCGCCGCGCTCCTCGCCATCCGCGAGGAGAAGGACGCGAGCGCCGCCGAGCGCGCCATCGCCTTCTGCAATGCCGGCCTGATGGCGCTTTCGGGCAAGGGGGCGCTGGCGCTGCTGGAGCGCATCGGCAACGCCAACGCCAAGGGCGAATACTATCTCACCGACGCGGTGGAGCTGGTCCGGGCCGACGGCCTGCCGGCGGTCGCCATCGAGGCGCCGGTGGAGGAGGTGGCCGGCGTCAACAGCCGGGTGCAGCTGGCCGAGGCGGAGGCGATCCTCCAGGCCCGCCTGCGCCGCGCCGCCATGATCGGCGGGGCGACGCTGATCGCGCCGGAGACCGTCTTCTTCTCCGCCGACACGGTGCTCGGCCGCGACGTGCTGGTGGAGCCCCACGTGGTGTTCGGGCCCGGCGTGCGCGTCGGCGACGACGTGGTGATCCATTCCTTCTGCCACCTGGAGGGCGCGGTGCTGGAAGCGGGCGTCACCATCGGCCCCTACGCCCGCCTGCGGCCGGGCACCCGGCTCGATGCCGGCGTGCGCATCGGCAACTTCGTGGAGACCAAGGCTTCCCACATTGAAAGCGGCGCCAAGGTCAACCATCTGTCCTATGTGGGCGATGCCCATGTGGGTGCGGGCGCCAATCTCGGCGCGGGCACCATCACCTGCAACTATGACGGCTTTTCCAAGTACCGGACCGAGATCGGGGAGGGCGCCTTCATCGGCGTGAACTCCGCCCTCGTCGCGCCGGTGCGCATCGGCAAGGGCGCCTATGTGGGCACGGGCGCGGTCATCACCGAGGACGTGCCGGAGGACGCGCTGGCGGTCGCCCGCGCGCGGCAGGTGGTGAAGGAGGGCTGGGCCAAGGCTTTCCGCGCGCGCCGCGCCAAGGACAAGGCCGGGTCGTGACAGGAACGGAAAGGCGAAGTGATGCGCCCTCGGCGCCGCTTCGCGCTAGAGAGGCAGCATTCGCGTTTGCGTTGCATCATGAGGGATGAGGCCTGCGGGGCGGCAGGCGCTTCGACCATCGGGGGAGCAGGACGGCATGTGCGGCATCGTCGGCATTCTGGGCAAGAGCGCGGTGGCGGAGAAGGTGGTCGAATCCCTGCGCCGCCTCGAATATCGCGGCTACGACTCGGCCGGCGTCGCCACCCTTGAGCACGGCCATCTGGAGGTGTGCCGCGCCGAGGGCAAGCTGAAGAACCTGGAGCACAAGCTCGACAAGCATCCCATGGGCGGGCATTCCGGCATCGGCCACACCCGCTGGGCCACGCACGGAAAGCCCTCCGAGCGCAACGCCCATCCCCACGCCACCAAGCGCGTCGCCGTGGTTCACAACGGCATCATCGAGAATTTCCGCGAGCTGAAGGCCCAGCTGGAAGCCGAGGGCGTCGCCTTTAAGAGCGACACCGATACCGAGATCGTGGCCCAGCTGGTGGACCGGCAGCTGCTGGCCGGCAAGGGCCCGGTGGCGGCGGTGGCGGCGGTGCTGCCGCGGCTCAAGGGCGCGTTCGCCCTCGGCTTCCTGTTCGACGGCGAGGCCGACCTGATGATCGCCGCCCGGCGCGGCTCGCCGCTCGCCATCGGCTACGGCGACGGCGAGATGTTCCTCGGCTCGGACGCCATCGCCCTTGGCCCGTTCACCGACCGCATCTCCTATCTGGAGGAGGGCGACTGGGCGGTGCTGACCCGCGAAGGCGTGGAGATCCGCGACGAGACCGGCCGCATCGTCGAGCGGCCGATCCAGAAGGTGCCGGCGGGCGCGCTGCTGGTGGACAAGGGCAACCACCGCCACTTCATGGCCAAGGAGATCTACGAGCAGCCGGAGGTGATCGCCCACACCTTCTCGCACTATCTCGACCTTGCGGCCGAGACCGTGTCGCTGCCGGAGCTGCCCTTCGACCTTGCGCAGATCCAGCACATCTCCATCACCGCCTGCGGCACCGCGCTCTATGCCGGGGCGGTCGCGGAATACTGGCTGGAACGCTTCGCCCGCGTGCCGGTCTCCACTGACATCGCCTCCGAGTTCCGCTACCGCGAGACGCCGCTGACCCCTGGCGGGCTCACCATCGTCATCTCCCAGTCGGGCGAGACGGCGGACACGCTGGCGTCCCTGCGCTACGCCAAGGAGTGCGGGCAGAAGGTGCTGGCGGTGGTGAACGTGCCCACCTCCACCATCGCCCGCGAGGCGGACGCGGTGCTGCCGATCCTTGCCGGTCCGGAGATCGGCGTCGCCTCCACCAAGGCGTTCACCTGCCAGCTGGCGACGCTCGCCTGCCTCTCGGTCGCCATCGGCCGGGCCAAGGGCCTGCTCTCGCAGGACGACGAGCACCGGCTGGTGCGCGCCTTCATGGAGGTGCCGCGCCTGATGACCGAGGCGCTGAAGCTCTCGCCCGAGATCGAGGTGCTCTCGCGCACCCTCGCCAAGGCGCAGGACGTGCTCTATCTCGGCCGCGGCACCAATTTCCCGCTGGCGCTCGAAGGGGCGCTGAAGCTGAAGGAAATCTCCTACATCCACGCCGAGGGCTATGCCGGCGGCGAGCTCAAGCACGGCCCCATCGCGCTCATCGACGAGACCATGCCGGTGGTGGTGATCGCCCCTCACGACCGCATCTTCGACAAGACCGTCTCCAACATGGAGGAGGTGGCGGCGCGCGGCGGCAAGATCATCCTCGTCACCGATCCCAAGGGCGCGGACGAGGCCCATGTGGACGCGGTGCAGAAGCTGATCCTGCCGGAGATGCCGGCGACCGTGTGCCCGATGGTCTATTCGATCCCGGTGCAGCTCATCGCCTACCATACGGCCGTCATCATGGGCACCGACGTCGACCAGCCGCGCAACCTGGCGAAATCCGTGACGGTGGAATAGCGGCCGCCGGGGTCGTGCCGCGGCGCGCCATCCTGAGGGATCGCGGGCCGCGTTTGGTACCGAATGTTTCGCCTGTAGCCGCTTTTCGCGCCAAGGAGCCAAGGCCGCGCCATGCCCGCCGCCACGCTGCCCATCGTCATGAACATCGCCCTCGCGGCGCTGTTTGGGGCGAGCTACGTGGCGATCGCCGTGCTCCATCGTTCGCAGCGCGCGGCGGTGTGGTTCGCGGCGAGCTATTTCGTCGGCATGCTGACGCCGATCGGCATGCTCGGGCTCTCCTACACCGACTGGTCGCGGCCGTTCGGCGCCATGGTGTTCTTCGGCTTCGCCAGCGGCCTGCTGTTGATGGTTCCGGGGCTCGCCGTGTTCTATCGGCAGCCGATTCCCTGGCGCGTGATCGCGGCGGTGGCGGTCGCGACCTTCATCGCCGCCTACGCGCTGAACCGCATGGATCGCAACACGCTCGCCTACACCCTGACCTACCAGCTGCCGTTCATGCTGGCCTCTGCCGCCAGCACCTGGATGGTGCTCAAGGGCAGCCCGCGGCAGGCCAACGATCTGGTCCTGGCGGCGCTGTTCGCGCTCATCACCGTGCATTTCCCCATCAAGGCGGTGGTGGCCGCCATGCTCGGCACCGGGCCGACGCCCGGGCACTACATCCGGTCCACCTATGCGCTGCTGTCCCAGGTGAGCACCGCCATTCTCCTGGTCGCGACCGGCCTCGCGCTGCTCATCAACGCCACCCTGGCGGTGTTCCGGGACAGCCAGCGCGCCGCCGAGACCGATGCGCTGGCGGGCATCCTCAACCGCCGCGGCTTCGAGATCCGCGCGGCGCGCCTGCTGGAGCAGGGCCGCGGCAAGGGCATCCCCGCCGCTCTGCTGCTGATCGACATCGACCACTTCAAGAACATCAACGACACCCTCGGCCATGCCGCGGGCGACCGGGCGATCCGCGCGCTGGCGACGACATTGGCCGATGTGACGCCTCAGTCAGCGGTCCTGGGCCGGGTCGGGGGCGAGGAGTTCGCCGTGCTGCTCGACCGCGCGACGCGGGAGATGGCCCGCCACCAGGCCGAGGCGATCCGCCAGGCGGTGCTTTCCAGCCGCGACGCGGGCGTGCCGCCGCTGACGGTCAGCATCGGCGTCGCCGCGGTCGGCCCGGCGGAGCGGCTGTCCACCGCGCTGGAGCGGGCGGATGCGGCGCTCTATGACGCCAAGCGTTCCGGCCGCAACCGGGTCTGCATCCATCACGAGGCGCCCATCCTGGTCGCAAGCCAGGATCTCGCCGTGCGGGACGGAGAGGGCGGCGAGAGCGCGGCCCGATCAAATTGAAACGAGCCGACCAGTGAATCGCCCCTCGCTTTATGGAAAGAGAACGCGCTTTCCGCTCGGCTTGCGGCGCAGGCCGAATGGCGCGTGCTCCAGACGCGCCGGCGACCGAACCGCGCTATGAACGGCGGACACACTCGAATCGGAAATCGGGCGCCATGACCGCCACGCCGGACAAGCCGCATATCGCGCGGGAGCTGTTCCTGCTGCTTCTCCTCGCCACGCTGTGGGGATCTTCCTTCACCTTCATCAAGGTCGGGGTCCACACCATCCCGCCGGTGACCCTGATCGCCGCGCGCACGCTGATCGCTGGCGCCATCCTGCTGGTGCTGCTGCGCTGGCGCGGCCTCGCCATGCCGCGCGACCACGCCATGTGGCGCCGCTTCATGGTCCAGGCCGCCATCAACAGCGTCATCCCCTACGCCCTGATCGCCTACGCGGAGCAGACGACCGATGCCGGGATGGCGGCGATCCTAAACTCGACCTCGCCCATCTTCGCCTTCCTCATCACCGCCCTCGTGACGCGCCACGAAGTGGTGACGGCGCGCAAGCTGTTCGGCGTGGCGGCCGGGCTCGCGGGGACCGCCCTGGTGATCGGGACCGGTGCGCTGAAGGGCATCGGCGTCCAGTTCTGGAGCGAGCTGGCGCTGGTCGGGGCGGCGGCCTGCTACGGCGTCTCCGCCATCTTTGGCAAGGGCTTCCGCGGGCTCGATTCCATGGTGCCAGCCGCCGGGTCGATGATCTGCGGGGCGGTGGTGCTGGTGCCGGCGAGCCTTCTGCTCGACCGTCCCTGGACCTTGTCGCCGTCCCGCGATTCCGTCCTGGCGCTGCTTGCGCTCTCGGTGTTCTCCACCGCGATCGCCTTCGTGATCTATTTCCGCCTGCTGCGCACGCTGGGATCGGTGGGGGCGACCGCGCAGGCCTATCTGCGCGTGCCCATCGGCGTGGCCGTCGGCGTCGTGTTCCTGGGCGAGAGCCTGTCGCCGACCGCGTGGATCGGCCTCGCCTGCGTCATCGCCGGGGTCGCGGCGATGACGCTGCCCCAGCGGATCAGCGGTTCGGCCGCGTCAGCATGAACACCGCGAGCACGGCGAACAGGGTGGCGAGGACGATCAGCAGGATGCGCGGCGCGCCGAAATACCAGGCGCCCGTCAGCGTGCCGATGAAGCTGGACATGGCGAGCGCCTTGGCCACCGGCGGGATGGCGCCGGTGGCCTTCCAGCGGGCGACGCTCGGCCCGAGATAGGGGTGGGCGAGTAGCCACGCCTCGAAGCGCGGCGAGGAGCGGGCGAAGCACCAGGCGGCGAGGATCAGGAACACCGTTCCCGGCAGCATGGGCACCACCATGCCGATGGCGCCCACCACCAGGAACAGGCAGCCGGCCGCGAACAGCATCCGGCGATAGAGGGCCTCGCGCGCGAACCAGCGCCGGGTCGCGCTCACCGTTGTGGTGGCCTCTTCCCCGCGCGCTGCTGGCGAATGCGGGTCGGGCTGCGCCTTGGCAGGCATCTTCGGGTCCCTGGCGTTCACGTTCTCTGCCGCCTCATCCCGCGCCGAGCAGGCGCATGGCCGCGTCGCGCTCATGCAGATAGAGCAGGGTGCGCAGCCCGTCCGCAACCGGCGCGGTCAAATCGGGGTCCTGCCGGACCAGGGTGGCGGCGAGGCGGCGGGCGGTCTCCATGTCGGCGGAATGCACGTCGAGCCGGGCGATGCGGAACCCCGGCATGCCGCTCTGGCGGGTGCCGAGCACGTCGCCCTCACCGCGCAGCCTCAGGTCCTCCTCGGCGATGCGGAACCCGTCCTGGCTCTCGCGCAGGATGGCGAGGCGCGCCTTGGCGGTCTCGCCCAGCGGCGCGCGGTAGAGCAGCAGGCAGGTGGACGGCTTGTCGCCGCGTCCCACGCGCCCGCGCAGCTGGTGCAGCTGGGCGAGGCCGAAGCGCTCGGCATGCTCGATCACCATGATGGTGGCCTCGGGCACGTTGACGCCCACCTCCACCACCGTCGTGGCGATGAGAAGCTGCGTCTCGCCGGCGGCGAATCGCGCCATGGCCGCATCCTTCGCGGCGCCGGACATGCGGCCGTGGACCAGGTCGACCTTGCCCCCGAAGCGGGCCTTGAGCGCCTCGAAGCGCTCGGTGGCGGCGGCGAGGTCCGAGGTGTCGGTCTCCTCCACCAGGGGGCAGATCCAGTAGGCGCGGGCGCCCGAGGCCATGGCGCGGCCGACCGCCTCCACCACCTCGTCGAGCCGGTCGAGGGGGACGGCGCGGGTGTCGATCTCCTGCCGGCCGGGCGGCTTCTCGCGCAGCTCGCTCGCCTCCATGTCGCCGAACAAGGTGAGCACCAGGGTGCGCGGGATCGGCGTCGCCGTCATCACCAGCATGTCCACGGCCTCGCCCTTGCGCGCGAGCGCGAGGCGCTGCTCGACGCCGAACCGGTGCTGCTCGTCCACCACGGCCAAAGCGAGGTCGGCGAAGGCGACGTCGTCCTGGATCAGGGCATGGGTTCCCACGACCAGGCCGGTCCGCCCCTCGGCGAGGCCGGCGAGAATCTCGGCGCGGGCGCGCCCCTTCTCCCGGCCGGTGAGGAGCGCGACCGGAATCCCGGCAGCCGCGGCGAGCGGGGCGATGGTCTCCAGATGCTGGCGCGCCAGGATCTCCGTGGGCGCCATGATGGCCGCCTGCCGTCCGGCCTCCAGGGCGATGGCGGCGGCGAGCAGCGCCACCACCGTCTTGCCGGAGCCCACGTCGCCCTGGATCAGGCGCAGCATGCGGGTGGGGGCGGCCAGATCTGCGGCGATGGCGGCGAGCGCCGCCTCCTGCGCGCCCGTCAGGGTGAAGGGCAAGGCGGCGCGGATGCGCGCCGCGATGCGCCCGTCGCCCGCCGTCGCGCGTCCGCCGGCCTTGATCTCGCGCGCGCGGGCGAGCGCAAGGCTCATCTGGTGCGCGAGCAGCTCGTCGAGCGCGAGACGGCGCCAGGGCAGGCCGGTCGGCTGCGCGTCCGCCGGGCTCTGCGGCCGGTGCAGGCGCTCCAGCGCCTCCCTGAAGGAGGGCAGGCCGCTGCCCGGCGAGACGCTGGGGAGCCATTCGGCGAGGTCGGGCACCCGCCCGAGCGCCGCCGCCATGGCGCGTCGCAGATGCCCGGCGTGAAGCCCTTCCACCAGCGGATAGATCTGCTCCACCGGGGGGAGGCGGGCGAGCCCGGCGGCGTCGAGCACGCGATCGGGATGCACCATCTGCCGCAGGCCGTCATAGCGCTCGATCTTCCCGCACAGCCAGCGCGTCGCGCCCTCGGGCAGCATGTGGGCGATGCGGGCGGGATCGGCCTTGAAATGCACCACCACGAGGTCGCCGCTCGCATCGGAGACGAACGTGCGGTGCGGCGCGCGGCTGCCTTGCGGGGGAGGCTGGTGGCCGTCGACGCGCACTTCCAGCGTCACGTCCTCGCCATCCCGCGCGGCGGCGATGGTCGGCCGGGCGCGGCGGTCGACGAAGCCGGAGGGCATGTGGAACAGGAGGTCCACCACCCGCGGCGTCTCCCGTCCCAGCAGGCGCGCGAACGGGCGGATGGTCTTCGGGCCGATGCCGTCGAGGCTTGTGAGCGGCGCGAACAGGGGGTCGAGGGCAGCCGGGCGCATGGCGCCGGGAGGGTGGCCGAGCCGGCCCGCCGGCGCAAGGGCCGAAACCGGGCGCCGCAAGCGCCGCGAGGGGGGCGCGCGAAGCCGAACCTGCGGCGGAACTTGAACCCGGGAGAAATCTGTTATGTTTCCCATGGGGTAATCGGTGCGTATGGACAAGCGTGATGAATCAGATGGGACCGGAGGGCGAGGTCGCGGACAGCGAGAAGGCCGAGCGGATGGCGTTCATCCTCGGCCTGCGTCAGCGCGGGCTTCGCGACGTGGCGGTGCTGCGCGCCATGGAGCTGGTGCCGCGGCCGCTGTTCGTCGATCCGGCGCTGCGCCGCCATGCCTATGACGACGTGGCGCTTCCCATCGCCTGCGGCCAGACCATGTCGCAGCCGAGCCTCGTCGCCGCCATGACCGAGGCGCTCGCGGCGACCGCCGACCACACCGTCCTGGAGGTGGGAACCGGCTCCGGCTACCAGGCGGCCGTGCTCGGGCACCTCGCGGCGCGGGTGGTGACGGTGGACCGCTATCGCTCCCTGGTCGCGGAGGCGCAGACCCGGTTCGAGGTTCTGGGACTGAAGAACGTGACCGCCTATGTGGGCGACGGCATTCTCGGCATGCCCGCCCGCGCCCCCTTCGACCGCATCATGGTGACCGCCTCGGCGCCCGACATCCCCATGGCCCTGGTGGACCAGCTGAAGCTCGGCGGCATCATCGTCATGCCCATCGGCGCGCCGGACGAGGCGCAGACCATCGTCCGCTACGTCAAGGAACAGGCGGGGCGGAGCCGGACCGAGATCATGAAGGCGCGTTTCGTGCCGCTGGTCCCTGGCGCGGCGGCAACACTCTGACGCAACTTGGGGTACTGAGGTATCATCATGCGCTGAGCCATTGGCAACGCCGTTGCGCTGCACTATCCAGCATCGAGTCTCATCGGGTTCGGAGTGGATCGTGCGCGTCTTGCGCCAGTTGCGGGTTCTTCTTGCTTGCGCGCTCGTTGCCGGCCTTGTCGCCGGCTGCGCCAGCCGGCCATCCGGTGTCCTGATCCCGGTCCCCGATTCCGTGCCCGGCACCAGCCGGGTGAACATGGTGGTGGCCACCGTGCGCAAGCGCGTGGACACGCCCGACATCTTCTCCGGCGAGCGCGGCTGGCACCCGTCCTATGCCGAGGTGACCGTCTCCATTCCGCCGGACGGCGCCCGCAAGGTCGGCGACGTGCAATGGCCGCGCGCGGTTCCCGGCAATCCCGCCACCGACTTCGTCACCACCAAGCTCGACGAGCTGACCCAGGACCAGGCCGTCTCCTGGTTCCACGACCGCATCCAGAAGACGCCCGGGCGGCAGGCGCTGGTGTTCGTGCACGGCTTCAACCAGCGCTTCGACGACGCGGTGTTCCGCTTCGCCCAGATCGTCCATGACTCCGGCGCCGACGTGACGCCGGTGCTGTTCACCTGGCCCTCGCGCGGCTCGATCCTCGCTTACGGCTACGACCGCGAGAGCACCTCCTACTCGCGCGACAGCCTGGAGCGCATGCTCACCTTCATGGCCAAGGACCCGAAGGTGGGGGAGATTTCCATCCTCGCGCACTCCATGGGCAATGTGGTGACGCTGGAGGCGCTCCGGCAGATGGCGATCCGCAACGGCCGCATCCTGCCCAAGATCAAGTATGTGATGCTCGCCGCCCCCGACGTGGACGTGGACGTCTTTCACACCATCATGCGCGAGCTGGGCGAGCCCAGGCCGCAATTCACGCTGTTCGTGTCGCAGGACGACAAGGCGCTGGCGGTCTCGAAGCGGGTGTGGGGCGACGTGCCGCGCATCGGCCAGGTCAATCCCGAGACCGAGCCCTATCGGACCGAGTTCGAGCGCTACAAGATCAACGTGCTCGACCTCACCAAGCTGAAGACCGACGACCCCCTGGCCCACGGCAAGTTCGCCGCCAGCCCGCAGGTGGTGCAGGCCATCGGCGCCCGCCTCGCCGAGGGGCAGACCATGACCGACAGCCGGGTGGGCGTCGGCGAGCATATCGTCGAGTTCACCACCAATGCCGCTTCCACGGTGGGGCAGGCCGCCGGCCTCGTGATCGCCGCGCCGGTGGCGGTCGTTGACCCGAACACGCGCGAGAATTACGGCCGGCACATGGAAAATCTCGGCAACGCCGCGTCCGACACGGCAAGCTCCGGCAAGCACGTGATGACGACCGCGCCCGGACAGTGAGGGCCGGGCCGGCGCTAAAGCTGAACCTTCGGTTGTTTGCGCAACGTGCTGATATCAACCATATTTTGGGATGCAGACCGCGTGGGGCTTCTGCTCTCCGAGCCCCGCCTCGATCCGACCTTCCCGAACAGGGGCCGCCCATGATCTCCCGCCGCCATCTTCTCCACACCCTTCTCGCCGCGGCCGTGCCGGCGTCGGCCGCCGCGGCGCTGACGGGGCGGGCGGAGGCGCAGCAGTGGCGCCCGCCGAGCCAGCGCTCCACCGCGCCCTCGCTCACCCCGCCGCCGCTGCCGCGCTACGAGCGCCTGCCGCCGCCGCGTCCCGGCTATGTTTGGGTGCCGGGGCACTGGATCTGGAGCAGCCGGGGGCGGCGCTATGTCTGGGTGGACGGGCGCTGGACACGCAACCGGCCGGGCTTCCGCTATGCCGGCTCGCGCTGGGTGTTCCGCAACGGCGAATGGCACTTCGTGCCCGGCCAGTGGGTGCGGTAGGCCCACGCCCGGCGGGCGCGCCGCCGGGCGATCGGCCTC
Source organism: Xanthobacter pseudotagetidis (assembly GCF_043194795.2). Classification (NCBI taxonomy): domain Bacteria; kingdom Pseudomonadati; phylum Pseudomonadota; class Alphaproteobacteria; order Hyphomicrobiales; family Xanthobacteraceae; genus Xanthobacter; species Xanthobacter pseudotagetidis. The sequence goes on from NZ_CM195534.1 coordinate 2,828,707, forward strand.
AGCCGTGAGCAGGCGCCGCCTGCGGGCCGTCAGTCGCGTGACAGGCTCAGGTCTGCGCGGCTGGCGCGCGCGTGGCGCTTTTGCCGATGGCGATCCCGGGCTTTTCAATGAAACGGTAGGAGAGGTCGGAGACGAGGAGCGTCAGCGGCACCGTCAGGAAGGTGGTCGCGATCAGCAGCGAGGCCTGGCTCGGCGGGGTGACGACCTGGAACAGGCACCATTGCGCGACGGCGAGCGTGATGATGTGCCAGAGATAGGTCGAATAGGACACCTTGCCGAGCCATTGTATCGACGGCTGGGTGAAGAGGCGGTTGAGGGGGGGCACCGGTCGTAAAATGAGAGCCATGACGGCCGCCCAGATCAGAATGGCCACCTGAGAGCCGATCACGAAGACAAAGGCCGTCATGGATACGGCCAGCACCGCATTTATCCTGGATGGGCGGTTGACGTAGTGCGCCCAGCTGATGCCGACGGCGAAATAGACGATGGCATTGATGAGAAAGGCCTCGTTGAGAACCAGGCGGTGGCGGAGCAGGTAGCCGGCCGCCGCCAGGGAGACGATCGTTATGACGGGCTGCCTCATGAGCGCGAGCACCACAAGCGGCGCGATCAGGTAGAACTGCCATTCCAGCGAGATGCTCCACGCCGTCCCGAGAAAGGCGTAAGCCGCGTTCGGAAGCAGGCGCTGGTCGATGAGGCCATGGAGCATGGGCAGATGCGCGGCCATGTGCGCGAAGAAATGGTCCTCGGTGCTGCGGTATTGCTCGATCAGTCCGGTCGCCCGTTCCGCGGTCGAATAGGGGGCGACCGCCTTCAGGACATCGATCTGCATCCAGTGCAGGGACATCGCGGCCAGCAAGGTGACGAGGAAGACCGGATAAAGCCGCATGAACCGGCGAAACAGGAACGGAGCATACGATTGCTTTGAGTTCATGAGCAAGTGCGTGATGACGAAGCCGCTCAGGATGATGAACACCAGGACGGCCGGCGTTCCCTGCCGAATGAGGGCCAGAGGAAATGGCAGGGTCTCGGGGTGGTAGCCGCTTCGCGACAGGATATGGGCCGTCACCACCCAGCACGACAGCCAGCCCCGCAATCCTTCAAGTTCCGCGAAGTGCTTCATTGGGCAGCCCTGATCGGTGCGCTAGCGGTTTCTGCGAACGCATCGAACAGGAGTCGGTGGATTTCACGCTCCGGAAAGCCCTGCGCTGGCTGGCTTCGTCCCCGCTCCTGGCCAGCCGGCAGCGCTCGCAACGCCCACGCGCCCCCCGGCGACGAGCTCTTCAAGCTTGACTAGATCGAAGCTTAGTCCCGCCGATCTGGTCGCACAAGGCGCGCGAGACGCGGGTCCATTGCAATTATAGGCCGAAGTCGCCAGCGTCCCACGGCCTGAACGGACAGGCCGGGGGCCGAGCCGTGGCGACGGGCGGCTCAGACCTCCAGGAAGCGCAGCGCCAGCGTGCGGTCGGCCCTCAGCTCGGCCGTGGTGCCGCTCCAGGCGAGCCGGCCGCCCTCGATCACCGCGTGCCGTTCGGCGATGCGCAGCAGCGCCTCCAGGTTCTTGTCCACCACCAGGATGGCGAGGCCGTCCGCCCGAAGCGCCGCGATGGCGGACCAGATCTCGGCGCGAATGACGGGGGCGAGGCCTTCGGTCGCCTCGTCGAGCACCAGAAGGTCGGGATTGGTCATCAGCGCGCGGGCGATCGCCAGCATCTGCTGCTCGCCGCCGGACAGCTCGGTGCCGAGATTTCCGCGCCGCTCCCTGAGGCGCGGAAAGAGGCCGTAGGCCCGGCTTAGGGTCCAGCCCTCCGGCCGGGGCCGGGCGGTGGCGACGAGATTCTCCTCCACCGTGAGGCGGGGGAAGATCTGCCTGCCCTCGGGAACGTATCCGAGGCCGGCCGCGGCGACGAGGTGCGGCGCCGCCCCCGTCATGTCCCGGCCCTTCACGCGGATGGTGCCGGCCTTGGGCTTCAGCAGGCCGAACAAGGCGCGCAGGGTGGTGGTCTTGCCCATGCCGTTGCGGCCCATGAGCGTCACCACCTCGCCCGGCATCACCCGCAGCGCCATGGCGAACAGCACCTGCGCCCCGCCATAGCCGCAGTCCAGCGCCTCTATCTCCACCAGCGGCGTCATCAGACCGCGTCCTCCTCGCCCAGATAGGCCCGGCGCACCACCGGGTCGCGGCGCACCGCGTCGGGAGCGCCGGTGATGGCGAGCGCGCCGGAGATCAGCACGCTGATGCGGTCGGCGAGCGCGAAGACGGTCGCCATGTCGTGCTCCACCAGGAGGATCGGGATGCGGCCCTTGAGGCCGGCGAGCAGGGCGGTGAGCCGCTCGCCCTCGGCCCGGCCGGTGCCGGCCATGGGCTCGTCCAGGAGCAGGAGCTTCGGCTCCTGCACCAGGCTCATGGCGAGCTCGAGGGCGCGCCGCTCGCCGTGGGAGAGGGCGGAGGCCGCCTCGCCCACGCGCGCGGCGAGGCCCACGCGCTCCAGCATGGCGCGCGCCTTCTCCAGCGCGGCGCGGTCGGCGAGCGCCGGGCGCCAGAAGCTGAGCGTGCGCCCCTCGGCGACGATGGCGGCGAGCGCCACGTTCTCCAGCGCCGTGAAGGCCCCCACCACGTTGGAGATCTGGAACACCCGCCCGAGCCCCAGCCGCGCCCGCTGCGCCATGCCGAGGCCGGTGACGTCGGCGCCGGCGAAGCGGATGCGGCCGGCGTCGGGCGCGGTCGCGCCGGCGATCTGGGCGATGAGCGTGGTCTTGCCGGCGCCGTTCGGCCCGATCAGGGCATGGACCTCGCCGGGGCGCACGTCGAGCGAGACGTCCTGCGTCACCTTGAGCGCGCCGAACGCCTTGCTGAGATGCTCCAGCGCCAGGATCGGCGCGCTCACCGCCGGCTCAGCCATGGGGCGCACCCCGGAGGAGCCGCCCCAGATCGGCGCCGCGCAGCAAGACCGCCGCGAGGATGGCCAGGCCGAGGCCGAGCTTCCAGAACTCGGTGAAGTGGCCCAGCGTCTCGTCGATCAGCATCACCACCACGGCGCCGAGCACCGCGCCGCCGAGGCGCGTGGTGCCGCCCAGAACCACCATCACGATCAGCTCGCCGGAGACGTGCCAGTTCATGGTCGCGGGGGAGACGTACTCCACCTGGTTCGCCAGCAGCACGCCGGCGAGGCCGGCGATGCCGCCCGCCACCGCCAGCGCCAGCAGGCGGTGCACGAACGGATCGAGGCCGAGCGCGGCGAGCTTCAGCTCGTTGGCGCGGCCGGTCCGCAGCATCAGCCCGAACGGGGCGGCCGACAGGCGCTCCAGCACCAGGAGCGCGATGCCGAGGACGGCGATGGCGAACATGGCGAGGTCGGTGTCGGTGCGCAGGAAGCGCAGCCCGAAAAAGGTCGAGCGGGCGGCGATGCCGAGGCCGTCGTCGCCGCCGAACGCCGACAGGCTCCCCGCCACGTAGAACAGCATCTGCGCGAAGGCGAGGGTGATCATGATGAAGTAGACGCCGCGCGTCCGCAGCGCGATCACGCCGGTGCCGGCGGACCACAGCGCCGCGGCGGCGAAGCCGAGCGGGAACAGGACCAGCGCGTTGGTGACGCCGTATTCGCCCGCGATCAGGACCACATAGGCGCCGATGCCGAGGGGCGCCGCATGGCCGAAGCTGACCAGGCCGGCCTGGCCGATGAGGAAGGAGAGCGAGACCGCCGCCAGCGCCAGGATCGCGGTGCGGGCGATGATGGTGGGCGCGTAGCCGGAGCCGGACCAGACCGCGGCCGCCAGCGCGGCGGCGAACAGGGCCGCGAGCACCCAGGGCCGCTGGAGGAAGGCGAGGACGGCAGCGGCCGGAGCCGGGCGCGCGGCGCGCGTCGGGACCGCGCTCACGAGGGTCGCCCGCCGAACAGGCCCGCGGGCCGGAAGCTGAGCACCAGCGCCATCAGCAGGTAGATCAGCATGGAGGAGAGCGTCGGTCCGGCGGTGGCGGCGGCCGACTTGCCCACCAGCGCCCGCAGCAGGTCCGGCAGGAAGGCGCGGCCGAGCGTGTCCACCAGCCCGACGAGGATCGCGGCGACGAACGCGCCCTTGATGGAGCCGATGCCGCCGATCACCACCACCACGAAGGCGAGGATCAGCACCTTGTCGCCCATGGTGGGCTCCACCGACACCAGCGGCCCGGCCATCGCCCCGGCGAGCCCTGCCAGCATGGCGCCGAAGGCGAACACGAACAGGAACAGCCGGTCGATGTCGACCCCCAGCGCCGAGACGGTCTCGGGATGGGTGGAGCCGGCGCGCACCAGCATGCCGGCGCGGGTGCGGTTGACCAGGAACCACAGCAGCACGGCGACGGCGATCCCGACCGCGAGGATGACAAGCCGCCACACCGGATAGTTCAGCCCCTCGAACAGCGTCACCGAGCCGTTGAGGGCCGCCGGCACGGGGAAGGGCAGGGGCGCCGAGCCGAAGATCATGCGCACGCCCTCGGTCACCACCAGGATGAGGCCGAAGGTGGCGAGCACCTGCTCCAGGTGGTCGCGCCGAGTCAGATGCCGGAACACCAGCACCTCCATCACGAACCCCAGCGCCAGCGCCGCGAGGAGCCCGAGCGCCAGCCCCAGGGCGAAGCTGCCGCTCCAGGCCGAGAGCACCGCCACCAGGTACGCGCCCAGCATGTACTGGACGCCGTGGGCGAGGTTGATGAAGTCCATGACGCCGAACACCAGCGTCAGCCCGGCCGCGACCAGGAACAGGATCACGCCCAGTTGCAGGCCGTTCAGGAGCTGGGAGATGAACAGGGCCGCGGTCATGGGTCCGGTGTGGGCTCTCTGGGGGCTTCGGGATGGTCAGGGTCGAGCGAGGCGCCGTGAGGCTGCGCCGCTGCGCCGGGCGTCTTGCTCGCTCCCTCTCCCGCTTGCGGGGGAGGGCCGGGGAGGGGGCCGCCGCCGCGGACAAGAGCCCCGACGCTTCAGATCGAGAAGGGAACTTCCCCCTCCCAGCCCTCCCCCGCAAGCGGGAGAGGGTTCTGCGTCGCGCCCGGCCGGGCGCGCAGGCAGGAATGCCCCGCGAGGCGGACGGCCTATTTCAGCGGGCACTCGCCCACATAGGCGTCGGCGGCATTGTCGAACACCTTGGACTGGATCTGCGTGGCATAGCGCCCGTCGGGCCGCTTCACCGCCTTCACCACATAGAAGTCCTGGATCGGGAAGCCGTTGGTGTTGAAGGAGAAGTCGCCGCGCACCGACTTGAAGGGCGCCGAGGCCAGCGCCTTGCGGAACGCCTCCTTGTCGGCGACCTTGCCGCCGGTGGCCTTCAGCGCGCCGTCGATCAGCATGGCGGCGTCGTAGCCCTGGGCCGCGTAGAGCGAGGGCACCACGCCGTATTCCTTCTCGTAGGCGGCGACGAAGGCCTTGTTCTGCGGCGTGTCGAGGTCGGGCGCCCATTCGGCGCCGGAGAGCAGGCCCACCGCCGCGTCCTGGGTGGCGGGAAGGGTGGTCTCGTCTATGGTGAAGGACGACAGGAACGGGATCTGCCCGGCAAGTCCCGCCTGCTGGTACTGCTTGACGAGGTTCACGCCCATGCCGCCGGGCATGAAGGTGAAGATGGCGTCGGGCTTCGCCGCCTGGATCTTGGCGAGCTCGGCGGAGAAGTCGAGCTGGCCGAGCTGGGTGAAGATCTCCTCCACCACCTCGCCCTTGTAGTGGCGCTTGAAGCCGGCCATGGCGTCCTTGCCGGCCTGGTAGTTGGGCGTGATCAGGATCACCCGCTTGAAGCCCTTGTCCTGGGCGTACTGGCCCATGACCGAATGCACTTGGTCGTTCTGGTAGGAGGCGGAGAAGAAATAGGGCGAGCAGCCCTTGCCGGCGAGCGGGGAGGGGCCGGCATTGGCGGAGATCAGGAAGGTCTCGTTGGCGAGCACCGGCTTCTGGATCGCCATCAGCACGTTCGAGAACACGGTGCCGGCGACGATGTCCACCTTGTCGCGCTCCAGCAGCGCCTTGACCTTGGAGACGGCGACGTCAGGCTTCAGCTCGTCGTCGACCACGACCACCTCGGCGGGCTGGCCGCCGAGCTTGCCGCCCAGCTCCTTCACCGCCAGCAGGAAGCCGTCGCGCATGTGGACGCCCAGCGCCGCCGGCGGGCCGGAAAGCGTGGAGACGAAGCCCACCTTGACCGGGTCCGCCAGCGCGGCCGCCGGGGCGGCGAGCATGGTGGCGGCCAGGGCGGTGGAGGCGAGGGCCAAGGCGAGAAGGCGCTTGGTCGGCGAAACGGGCATCGTTGCGTGTCCTTCCGTTCAGGGGCGGGCCTGCCTCCGCCGCCGCGCCGTCATGCGGCCGTTCCGGCACGCATGGCGTCGGCGGGACAAAGGCGCCGGCCCGAAGAGACCTGTGGGTTTGCTATAGAAGGTTTTCGCATTGTCAGGGAGGGGAGCTGACGCAGCGAAGACCGCCGGGCTGGCCGATCCGGGCAAATTCGCTCGATTTGCCGGGCGGGTTGCGGCCTCGAGCGCGATCCGATCTGATTTGATCAGCTCGATCGGTGAATCGCCCTCTAACGTAATGGCCGAGAACGCGTCATCCGATCAGCGCGTGCTCTGGCGAGGCCGGCTGGCGCGCCGGCGCCGCGCTGCCCCCGATCCCGTTTGGACCCGCATGGCATGCCGCATACGCCGCCTCTGATCGCCGCGCCGCTCACGGGCGCGCGCACCTACCAGTTCGGCGCGGACATCTTCGATGCCGTCATCGGGCATTCCGGCGCGCAGCGCGACATGGTGCTCCAATTGAAGGTGCCGGCCGCCTGCGCCATCGCCCTGATGCCCGGCGAAGCGCCGCCGGACGCGGATCTCCTGTGCGGCACCTTCCGCCATGCCGGCCGCTCCGGCGTCGAGCGGGCGTGGCTGCGGCTGGTGCCGGATCGGCCGATCACCATCCGCCAGCCGGCTGACGACGCGGCGATCACCGCCGGAGCGCGCTTCGGGGCCGCCGCGGCCGAGCTTCCCGCCGGCGGGGCCGGCACGTTCGCCCAGCGCGCGGTGCTGCTGGCGCTGGGCGTGGTGACGCGTGCCCAGCCCGGCCAGCGCTGGCGCATCGCGGAGATCGCCTGCGCCCGAATTCCCGGTGAGGCGGCGGCCGTTGCCGTCGCGCTCCGGCATCACATCGGGAGCCGCTTCTGGAAGTTCGATGTCGCTGCCGACGGCGACCCCGTCGGCAGCGTCATCCTGGCCCGCGTCCCCGCGCCGGAGTGAGGCGGGCGCTCGATGTGGCGTTCCATCAACGACGTGAAGGACAATGTCCGCCGCACCGCACCATACAATCCGCTTCCAAGGGCCATGCGCCCTCTTTAGTGTCTCGCGCTTGGGGCGGGGGCCACGATCATGAGCGTTGCGTACTCGGAGGAGGCGGGCGGGGGGCCGAACCTGCTCGACGAAGGGGCTGTGCGGCAGGCCATTCGCGAGGCGGTCGACCGCCCGGGGGTGGACAGTCTGGGGGCGGATACGGACTTCTACCGTGTCGGCCTCGACTCCCTCGACCATGCACAGATCCTGATGCGGGTGGAGGAGCTGTTCGGGCTGACGGTCGCGGACGCCGACTTCGATCTGTGCCGTTCGATATCGGCGATCGTCGCCTATGGGCTGCGTTCCACAGGGGGGGCCTGAGCCGGTGCCGCAGTCGCAAGCCCCGCGCGAAGGGGAGATGTCGCCGCTGGCGCGGATCGGCCGCGACGGACCGCGGGACATCCATGCCGCGCATCTGGCCCGGGCGGAGCCGATCGGCCATCTGCGCCTTACGTTGGCGGCGGCGCAGTTCGCCCGGCGCGTCGCCCGCCGTCCGGACACGATGCCCGAGCCCTGCAGCGGCCGCGACCAGTTCATGATGCTGAACGCCCTTCTCGAGCTTGGCCACATCGACGCGGCCCGCGCCTTCGTGGACCGCACGCCGGAGACCGGCGTCACGCTCGCCGGCCTCCAGAGCCTGCGCGCGCTCGCCCTGGCCGCGCCGCGCCGCGACCCGGATGAGCCGGGGCCAGATGTGGTGGAGGATCCGGCCCGCGACGTGGCGGTGGCGGCGCGGGCGGGCGCGCCGCTCGCCGTGTTTGTCTTCACCGGCGCCGCGCGCCGGTTCGCGGCGCCGGTGCCGCTGGCGCACGAATGGTTCCGGCGCCTGCCGGCCTCCATCGTCTACGTGCGCGACGCCCATGACATGTTCTATCTCGCGGGCATCCGCGGTCTCGGTTCGGGCTACCGGGCCGCGGTGGACGGGCTCGCCGCACTGGCGGCCGGCCTCGGCGCGCGCCGCGTCGCCTGCATCGGCAACTCGGCGGGGGGGTACGGCGCCTTGCGCTTCGGCCTCGATCTCGGCGCGGAGCGTGTCGCCAGCCTGTCGGGGCCGACGATTATCGACGATTCGCTGCCGCGGCTGCGCGAGCGCCGGCGCAAGGAAGGCCTGCCTGCGGACGCGCTCGACAGCGAAACGCTGAACCTGGCGGACCTCTATCGCGCCGCCGCCAGCCGGCCGAGCCTGCGTCTGCTGTTCGGGGCCGGCAATGAACGCGACCGCACCGAGGCCGCAAGCATGGCCGGGCTGCCCGACACGCTCCTGATGCCTCTGGAGGGGGTGTCGACCCACGGCATCCTCCCCGACCTCGTGGCGCGCGGCGGCTTCGATTCGCTTCTGCGTTGGCTGACGGGTGCCGAGGCCTGAGGGCTCCGCGCCGGCTCATTCCGCGCCGGCGGGCAGGTTGCGGCGCCAGCGGCTGGAACGCCGGTTGCCCGGAATTTTGGCGGGCAAACGATGATGGGCTCTTGCGGAGGCTGGGCTGGTGGACGTCAAATGGCCCGGTTGCGCCCGGCTGCCGATGCGTTAGCTTCCGGTCTGGTCGGTTGCATGCGATTTATTGACATGCGTTGCTTGCCGTCATACGTGCTTCGCTGTGCCTATTAGGCGCATTAAAACAAATGCTTAGGAGATTCTGGGTGCTCGATCACGTGTTCCGCCCGGCGGGCCCCGGCGTCATTTTCAAGGATTTCGGCGACGAAATGGTGGTCGCCAACCTCGACACCGGCCTGTTCTACAGCCTCGGCGGCGCGGCGCCCTGCGTGTGGGACAGGCTCTCCGGCGGCCACACGGGCCGCCAGATCGCCGCCGCCTTCACCGGAGAGGCGGAGGCGATCGAGGCCGCCATCGTCGCGCTGATCACGCGCTTGCAGGCCGACGGCCTGCTGCAGATTTCAGAAGGGGCCGAAGCCGCATCGGCGCCCCTGGCGCCTGGCGCCTTCGATGCGCCGTCCATGGAGCGCTTCGACGACCTGCAGGGGCTCCTGCTCGTCGATCCCATCCACGACGTGGCGGAGGCTGGCTGGCCGCTGATGCCCGACGCGCCGGTGTCCTGATCCCGCATGGAAAGCTTCGTCTGCCGCACCGTCGCGGAGGTTGCCGCGCACGTCGGCCATGCGCACGCGGTGGAGACCGCGGCGGGGCCCCTGCCGCTCAGCATCCGCTTTGCGAGCCCGGAACTCGCGGACGCCTTCGGTCCGGCCTTCGCCGCTTCCCCCGTGGCTTGCGGCTCCGCCGCTGACGCGGGCTGGCAGCTGGCCGTCACGAGCGGCAGCGTCGGCACGCCGCCGCCGGCTCTCGTGCCGGCGGCGCGCGGCGGCGACATGCGCCTCAGCGCCGGCGAGGATGCCTATGCCCTGTGGATGGGCCGCCATGCGCCGACGCTCTATGCCGTCGACCGGGTGCGACGGCGCGCGCTCTACTGGGTGGAGGACGCGGCGGCGATCCCGGCGTGGGAACGCTCGCGCCCGTTCCTGCCGATCATCCAGGTGATGCTCGACGCCACGCCCTGGATCGCGGTTCACGCGGCCGCCGTCGCGCGCGAGGGCGGCGCCGTGATGCTCACCGGCCCGGGCCGCGCCGGCAAGACGACGCTTTCGCTCGCGGCGCTGAAGTCCGGCTGGCGCTTCGCCGGCGACGACTACGTGCTGCTGCGCACCGATGCGCCGCAGGTGGCGCCGCTGTTCGCCACCGCACGCCTGCGGGACGACATGGCGGCGCGCTTCCCCTGGATCGGCGCGGTCCTGCGGGAGGTCTCGCAGGAGCTGGGCGAGCGGCGCCACGAGCTGGTGCTCGCCGGCCGCCCGGAGCTCGGCGTCATCGGCGGGGCGGAGCTCAAGGCGGTCCTGCTGCTCGACCGGCGCGGCGCCGAGGCGCCTGAATTCGGCGCGGCGTCCCGCACCGCGGTCCTGTCCACCCTGATGGCCAACACGCTGGTGGCGACGCCCGGCTACGAGGCAGCGCGCACCGCCAAGGTGATGCGCCTGCTGGCGATGCTGCGTCCGCGCCGCTTCGATCCCGGCGTGGGTTTCGGCCCCGCCCTCGATGCGCTCGCCGGGGTGCTGGCATGAACCGCCCCGCGATCAGCGCCATCGTGCCGGTCCACAACGGCGCGGCGCTCGTCGCCGACGCCCTGGCGAGCATCCGCGCCCAGAGCGTGCCGGTGGCGGAGGTGATCGTCGTCGACGACGGCTCGGACGACGGCAGCGCCGGGATCGTCGCGCGGGCCGATCCGGCGGCGATCCTGATCAGCACCGCCCGGGGCGGTCCGGCGGCGGCGCGCAATATCGGCGCCGCCCATGCCAAGGGCGAGTGGCTCGCCTTCCTCGATCACGACGATCTCTGGCCTCGGGAGCGCACCGCCGTCCTGATCGCGGCACTCGCCGGCGCGCCCGACACCGACTATGCCTATGGACGCTTCCGCCTCGAGGAGATGCCGGGGGCCGTGGCCGATCCGCGCCTGCGGCAGGCGGACGGCACGGCGGTGCCCTTCCTCCTGCACGCGTCGCTGATCCGGCGCCGGCTGTGGCAGGCGCTGGGCGGGCTCGATCCCAGGCGCGACCGGGCCGAGGACCTGGACTTCTATCTGCGCGCGCGGGATTCCGGCGCGGTCCTGACCGCGGTCGATGCGGTGACGCTGGTCTATCGCCAGCATGGCGGCAACCGCTCGCGCGCCGCGGCGCTGGGGCAGGCGCCGATGCTGGAGGCCATGTGGTCGGCCATCCGCCGCCGGCGGAACGGCGGCTGATCCCATGCGCATCTCGGTCCTGATCGCCTGCTGGAACGCGGAACGCTACATCGGCGCGGCGATCCGTTCGGTCCTCGACCAGGACCCGGCGCCGGCCGAGCTGATCGTCGTCGACGACGGCTCCACCGACGCCAGCGCCGCGGTCGCCGGGGCGATCGCCGGCGTCACGCTGCTGCGGCAGTCGAACCAAGGGGTCGGGGCGGCGCTCAATGTCGCCGCGGGGCAGGCGAGCGGCGATGTCCTGGCCTTCCTCGACGCCGACGACCTGTGGTGCCCCGGCAAGCTCGCCGCTCAGACCGCCGCCCTCGCCGCGGACCCGGAGCTCGACGCCGTGTTCGGCCACATGGTTGCCTTTGCGAGCCCGGACCTCTCCGGCGAGGAGCAGGCGGGCCTGCGCATCCCGGCCGGCGCGGAACCCGGCTTCCTGAAAGGGACGATGCTGCTGCGGCGCGGCGCCTTCGAGCGGCTCGGGGGGTTCGACGAGGCGCAGCTGTTCGCCGACTTCATCGCCTGGTACGCGCGCGCCTCCGTCGCCGGCTTCCGCTGGAAGATGCTGGATGACCTCGTCCTGCGGCGGCGCATCCATGCCGCCAACATGGGCCGCCGGGCGCGTGTGCAGCAGCGCGAGGACTATCTGCGCATCATGAAGGCGCTCATCGACGCCAAGCGCGGGACCCGTCCGTGACCTCCGGCGCGCTCGGCCTCACGCAGCGGGAGCGCACGCTCCTGGTCGCCTGCCTTGGCAGCGGAGCCGCCGCGCGGGAGGCCTTCGCCGCCTGGCGGCCGTTTGCAAATCCGGTCGAGATGCACGGCCGCGAGCTGCGGCTGATGCCGCTTCTGCTGGCGAACCTGCGACGCGAGGGGATCGACGACCCGATCCTGCCCTGGCTGCGCGGGCAGGCCAAGCTGATCTGGCTGACGGGCATGATGCGCCGGCGCGCGCTTACGCACGCGCTCGACGCGCTGGCGGCCGCCGATATCCCGGTGACGCTCATCAAGGGGGCGGCGCTGCTCGTGCGCTGGCCGAAGGCGGTGGATACCCGCCCCATGGGCGACTTCGACCTGCTGGTGCCGCGCGAGCGGGTCCGCGCGGCACTGGATGCGCTCATCGCGGCCGGCTGGACCGGGCCGGGGAGCGCGCAGATCTCCGACGACGACCTCGATCGCTTCCACGCCCTGGGCCTCATCACCATCGGTGCCGACGGCACCACGCGGGGCGGCACGCAGGTCGATCTTCATTGGCGCGCCGCCGAGGCCGTTTCCGACCCGCGCCATACCGAAGGGCTCGTCCGGCGTGCGGTCGCGGGCGGGTTCGAGGGCCGCCCCGTCAAGGTGACGGGCCTCGCCGACCACCTCTTCGTTCTGCTGGCCCACGCCTTCCACGACACTGTCATGCAGCGCTACGACTGGGTGGCGGAGGGCGCGCTGCTGCTGGAGGCCGGCACGCCCGGCGACTGGGACTGGCCCCTGTTCCATCGGCTCTGCCGCCGCCACGGGCTGGAGGCCTGGGCCGGCGCGGCGCTGCGCGAGATCGCGGCGATCACCGCCCGACCGCTGCCCGCCGGGGCCGATTTCCCCGATACTGTGGTTCGCTCCCTCCGCGGGCGCGACGTGGCGGCAGACGCCGCTCGCGCCGCCGATACCACCCTGCCGAAGCTGGAGGCGGCCTTTGCCCGCGCCAGGAAAAGCGTCGGCGACAGCGCGCGGCTTGCCGCGATCGGCGCCGACGCCCTCGACCTCGGCAGCGCCTCGGCCGGCGCATCGCTGGTGGAGGGCTGGTCGGTGCCGGAGGCCGGCGGCCGCTGGAGCGACGCGCGCGCCGCCATCCTCGCCTTCCGCGCGCCGGAAGCGACGATCGGCGAACGGGTGGCGCTGCGCCTGTGGCTCCTGCCGTATCTCGCCGCCCAGGTACCCCGCCTCGACGCCGACGCCTGGGCCGGCGCGGCATCCGAGCGCTGGTCCTTCGTCGCCGGCGTGGACGACAGCGGCTGCCGCACCCTGACGGGGCGGGTGTGCGATTGGGACGGCGTGCCCGTCATCGTGGTCGCGTTCCGCTTCGAGACGCTGCTGACCGGCGTCGAGCGGCGGGCGTTCGGCCTCGACCATCGGCTGATCGGCCTGCGCCTGAGCCGCGTCGAGATGGTCCGGGAGCGGGCGGCGCCGGTGATCGGGAGGTCGCTCCTTCTGCGCGATCCGTCTGCGGAACGCATCGCCTGGTCCGGCTGGGGCGGCGCCGAGGAGACCGGCCGCTGGACCGTGGGCGAGGAGGCGGTGCTGCGCTTCCGCCTGCCGCAAGACGGCCCGGTGCGCGCCATCCGCTTCCATGCGCCGATGGTGTTCTGCGGCACCGGGGCCGGGCAGGGTGTCGAGGTGATCGTGAACGGCAAGCCCGGGCGCGCGCTCGTGCTGCCGGCCAAGACCGGGTCCCGTCGCGCCGGCCTTTGTCCCGGAGCCACGTTTGAAGTCGACCTGCCGCCCGGCACGCGGCGCAGCGCGCTGGTCGACCTGCGGCTGCGGATCGCCGATCCGGTCGCCCCCGCCGCCCTCGGCCTGTCGCTCGACCGGCGTCCGATCGGCCTGCATCTGGCGGAGATCACGCTCGTTCCCGGCAAGCCGCCGAACAAGGTGAGCGGCTGGTTCGACCGCCTTCGCTCGGCCTGGAACGGGCGGCGCGGCTGATCCTGCGCCCGTCGCCATCGGGCGCCAGGAAAAGCGGGAAGGGGTGTCGGCACGCCAGCGCCCCGGCCGTCCTGTGGGCGAAAATCCGCGCCAACCCGGGAGACAGCCCATGTCCGCCGCCGCGTCCAAGCCCTCGGCCATCGCCAGGAACACCATCTGCCTCTGGTACGAGCGGGACGCCGAGGCGGCGGCCCGCTTCTACACCGCGACCTTCCCGGACAGCGTGATGGGGGCGATCCATCGCGCCCCGAGCGACTATCCCTCCGGCAAGGCGGGCGACGTGCTGACGGTCCAGTTCACCGTCGCCGGCATCCCTTGCCTCGGCCTGAATGGCGGGCCGGCGTTCCGGCACAGCGAGGCGTTCTCGTTCCAGATCGCCACCGAGGACCAGGAGGAGACCGACCGCTACTGGAACGCCATCGTCGGCAATGGCGGGCAGGAGAGCGCCTGCGGCTGGTGCCGCGACCGGTGGGGCATCTCCTGGCAGATCACGCCGCGCGTCCTGACCGAGGCCATGAGCGCGGGCGGCGACGCGGCAAAGCGCGCATTCGAGGCGATGATGACCATGCGCAAGATCGACGTGGCCGCCATCGCCGCCGCGCGGCGGGGCTGACCGACCCGCGCGGCCGGTTTCGGACCGGCGCGGCGCCCCGGTCCGAGAGGGAACTCACGGCAGCCATCCCAGAACGCGCCACCAGATGAGGTTGAGCGGCCAGACGACGAGCACGGTCAGGATCGCCAGGCGGAAGCACAGGCTCACCATCGGCCGGGCGATCCCGGCATGGACCTGCATGGCGACCGCAAGCGGCGGCGCCTGATAGGGAAAGAACACGGTCGAGAAGCCGACCACCTGGGACATCGCGACCGCATGGACCGGGAGGCCGGTCAAGGCGGCGAGCTCCGGCGCGATCGGCGTCAGGATGGCCGGCACGGCGATGATCGTGACCAGCAGGCCGAGCGAGGCGGCGATGACGATGAGGATGAGGAGGGTCACGAGTGGGTCGGTGCCGCCCCATGCCACCAGGCGGCCGATCAGGGCCGCCAGCTCGCCGCCGATGCCCGAGGCTTCGAGCACCGCGCCCACCCCGACCACGCCGGCCACGTAGAAGACCGGCTCGAGGCCGACGGCGCGCATGGGCTGCTCCGGCATCAGGCCGCTGCGGGGCCAGAGGCAGACCACCGCGGCCGCCATGCCGACCCAGGCGGGCGAGATATGATGCCAGGCGTCGCTCAGCCAAAGTAGGATCGTGATCGCCAGCAGGACGAGGAGACGCTTCTCCCCGGTCGAGACCGGCGTCCTTTCGGATGCGCCCTGCCGGCCGGGCATGTCCGGCTCGCGCCAATAGGTCGCCGCCAGCATGGCGGTGACGAGGGCGAGCTTGACCAGGCCGAGAACGGGAAAATGCAGCCCGAGATATCCCGCGAACGTGGGCGCGCCGATGCCGGTGCTCTCCATCAGGCCGGCGAGGACATTGTTCGGCACGTTGGCCGGCAGCACGGCCAAAGCGGGAAAGAAGGTGCCGGCGATGCCCGCCAGCATGATCGCGACCGCGCGGCGATCTCTGGCCTCGAGGCCGGCGGCGGCAATGGTCGCCTCCAGCAGCGGGATCACGAGCAGGATGCGCCCCGTCGCCGAGGGCATCAGGAACACGAGCGCGGTCCCGAACATCGCGACGCGGGCGAGGAACAGCGGGAAGCGCATGGCCTGGCGCCCGGCGAGCGCCAGGCCCAGCCGCTGCGCGAGGCCGGTATGGCGCAGCGCGACGCTGATCACGGCACCGGCCACCACGAGCCAGACCGCCGACCCGGTGAAGCCGGACAGGACGATCGAGGCGGGCGCGAGCCCGCCGATGATGCAGGCGACGAAGAACATGAACGCGGCGAGATATTCGGGCAGGAGGCGGGTCGCGAACAGCGCCATCGTCGCCCCGCACACCAGAACGACGCCCAGCTGATGCATGTCGCCGAAGCGCCCGGCCAGCATGCCGCCGAGCTCCAGGATGCAGATCACCCCGATCAGCACCACGGACGAAAGGACAGAGCCCCGGCTCATATCGCCCTCGCCGTCGCGCGGCCTGCCTGCGCCGCGCGCTCGGGCCACCATCGCCATCCGCGCCGCTGGCGCAGGACGTCCGGAAAGGCTGGAGGATGGATGAAGGCGCGGATGGACTGGCGGATCTGCGGTTGCGAGGGCGTGAGTATCATGGATGTCAAAAGCCGCACGCCTCAGTCGCCCCGGGATTGAGCCCGCTCCCGGAGCCGATGGCGTCTCCTCCATCTTGTTCGTTCGGTGACTTATGACGCGGGATGCCCGCCGTGGAAAGCCGTCTCGGCCATGCCGCGTTCTACATCGTGTCACGCGGTATCATGATGGGCGCGGGCGGGGCGATCTTCGCCACGCCGGCGTGAAAGGCGCGCGAAAATGGAACGGAAGGGCGCGAGGCGCCGCGTGAGGCGAGGCGCGCGATTCCGGAATCGGCGCCGCCGGTGCCGGGCCCTTCGTACCCGGCCAGGCCTTCGTTTCCCGTCCCGGCATTGGCTCGTGTTCTCATGAGCGAAACTGATGCGTGCTGAAAGACAAATCGTTTGTCAGCAGGCCTTCGTGCTGAAAGATTTGGCGCCGGCAACTCAGTGAGCTTTTGCAGATGAAAGAGGGCGAGAAGACCAGAATAATTGCCCAGGTCGCGGCAAGGCGAATATTGAATCCTTCCGTGCATGAACTGGTTCTGGACGCCAGCGACGGATCATCCTTGCCCCTTTACGAGCCCGGCGCGCACATCGACGTCCATGTTCCGGGAATCGGCGCCCGCCAATATTCGCTCGTCAGGCCCTATCTGGCGGATGAGCCCTATGTGATCGCCGTGCAGATGGTGCCGGACGGGCGCGGGGGATCGCGCTGGATCCATGAGCATCTTCACGTGGGCGCCACGGTCGAGATCGGCGCGCCGCGCAATCATTTCGCCCTCCAGCCGGGGCCGAGGACCCTGCTGATCGCGGGGGGCATCGGCCTGACGCCCCTCATCTGCATGGCCGATGCCTGCGAGCGGGCAGGGCGCGCCTATGACCTCGTGGTGTGCAGCCGGACCGAGGCCAACGTGGTCTATTTCGCGGAGCTGCTGGCGCCCCGCAGCCACGGCCAGGTGCAGTTCGTGCTCGACGGCGGCGATCCCTCTCGCGGTCTCGACATTCCGTCCCTGCTCAGGGCCCAGCCGCCGGGAACCCGCGTCTATTGCTGCGGACCGCCAGGCCTGATGGCGGCCGTCCGCGCGGCCGGCGCCGAGATCGGCGGGCTGAGCCTGCATTTCGAGGCGTTCGGCGCCGGTCCGTCGTCGCCCGCGCCGGCACCGGACGACGCGCCATTCACCGTCGCCTGCGCCCAGAGCGGCCTCACGGTCGAGATCGCGCCGGGCGAGACCATCCTCGACCGCCTGCTCGCGGCGGGCCTCGATGCCGACCATTCCTGCCGCGAGGGCTATTGCGGCACCTGCGTCACCCGCTGGCTTTCGGGCGCCCCGATCCACCGCGACACGTGCCTCAGCGAGGTGGAGCGCAGCCGCTACGTGGCGGTCTGCACGGCCCGCGCGGAGGCCCATTCCACCCTCGTTCTCGACCTCTAGCCTTTCCGGGACTGGACATCATGGCCAAGAAGATCACCTGCGCATTCGGCGTCGACGTGGACGCCGTCGCCGCCTGGATCGGCACGTTCGGCGGCGCGGATTCCCCGCACGACATCTCGCGCGGCCTGTTCGCGGGCGAGGTGGGAAGCCTCAGGCTGCTCGACCTGTTCGACCGCTACGGCCTGAAGACCACCTGGTTCATCCCCGGCCATTCGGCCGAGACCTTTCCCGACGAGATGGCGCAGGTGGCCGCGCGCGGCCACGAGATCGGGCTGCACGGCTACACCCACGAGAACCCGCTCGCCATGTCGCCGGCCCAGGAGGCCGACGTGCTCGACCGCTGCATCGAGCTGCTCACCGGCCTCGCCGGCCGCCGGCCGGTGGGCTATGCCGCGCCGTGGTGGGAGCTGAGCGCCAACACCCCGGCGCTGCTGCTGGAGCGCGGCATCCTCTACGACCACTCCATGATGCATCGCGACTTCTCGTGCTATCGCCTGCGGGTGGGCGACAGCTGGACGGCGATCGACTACAGCCAGCCGGCGGCGAGCTGGATGAAGCCGCTGGCGCGCGGCCAGGAGACGCGGCTGATCGAGATCCCCGTCAGCTGGTACCTGGACGACCTGCCGCCCATGATGTTCATCAAGAAGTCGCCCAACAGCCACGGCTTCATGAACCCGAAGGACATCGAGGAGCTGTGGCGCGAGCAGTTCGACTGGGTCTACGACGAGATGGACGCGGCGGTGTTCAGCTTCTGCCTGCATCCCGACGTCGCCGGCCGGCCGCAGGTGCTGCGCATGCTCTCGCGCCTGATCGAGCACATGGCGCGGCGCCCCGGCGTGGAGTTCAGGACGCTGGAGGAGATCGCCCGCGATTTCGACCGCGCCCATCCGTTCGCGGGCTGAGCCCATGTGCGGCATGTGCGGCCTGTGGAGCGGCATGGCGCACTGGTCGAACGCCGGCCGCCTGCCGTCCGGCGGCCGCCCCGGCGGGCCGGCCGGAGCGGCGCGCATGGCCCAGGCCCGGGCGCTCGGCGCCCTCTGCGCGCACGGCGGCATCACGGCGCGGGACTGGATGCTGACTTCCTGGATCCTGGAGGACCGCTCCGGCGGCACGCTGATCGTCGACAGCCTGCCGGAGGTGTGGGCGGGGGTCGAGCGCCTGTCCGGCCGGCCGCTCGACCCGCTGGACGAGGCGTTCCTCGACCGCATCGAGGCGGCGGGCGGGTGCCTGCCGTGAGCGCCGCGCCGGCCGACACGCGGGTTCCGGTGTTCATCGTCACCGGCTTCCTCGGCGCCGGCAAGACCACCTTCCTGCGGCGCGCCCAGCAGGGCGCCGCCTTCTCCGGCGCGCTGCTGCTGGTGAACGAGGCCGCGGCCTTCGGCGTCGACGACCGGCTGCTGCGCGGCGATGCCGTCGCCGTCACGCTGCTGGCCAACGGCTGCCTGTGCTGCCGCATCGACCGTGGCGTGAAGGAGGAGCTGCACCGCGTCCTGGCGCTCGACCGCGGGCGCCATGCCTTCGACCGGGTGATCCTGGAACTGAGCGGCCTCGCGGACCCGCTGGCGGTGATCGCCACCATCACCTCCGATCCCTATCTCGACGGGCAGCTGCGGATCGCGCTGGTGGTGACGCTGGTGGACTGCCTGCATGCGGCGCAGAGCGCCGATGCGGCGGAACATCGCCGGCAGATCGAGGCGGCCGATATCGTGCTGCTGACCAAGACCGACCTTGCGACTCCCGAGGCGGCGGCTCAGGCGGCGGGCCATGTGGCCGCGCTTCAGCCGCTCGCCCGTTGCATCGACGCGGCCGACGCACGGTTCGACCGCCTCATGGAGGAGGCCGGGCCGCTGCGCGCGGACCGGCTGGCACTCGAGACGTTCGATGCGGGCGGGCTGCCCCGGACCGCCCTTCTGGCGCACACCGGCGCAGCCGGCGGTTTCGCCTGCGCCGCGCCGGGGCCCGACACCTTCTGCCTGCGCATCGAGGAGCGGCTCGACTGGACGCGCCTCGCCTTGTGGCTGTCGCTGCTGCTGCACGCCCACGGCGCGCGCATCCTGCGCATCAAGGGCTTCCTTTCCCTTGACGGCGCGCAGGCTCCGGTGCTGATCAATTGCGTGCGCCACATCGCCTATTTCCCCGAGCATCTGGAGCCTGAGGCGGATGCCGGCGAAGGGGCCGGCGCGCCATCGTTCCTCGTCTTCATCGTCGAGGGCCTGTCGGCCGACCGCATCGCCCGCTCGTTCTCCGCCTGTGTGAGCGGGCGCCCCGTGGCGGCCATTGCGGCGACACCCGCCGCCGACCGGAGTGAATGACCATGGCCGTTCCCGCGCCTCGAACCAGCCCCGGCGATCCCGTCGGCGCCTTCCTGGAGGGGCCGCGTCTCACCCGCGCGGCGACGGGCCACGGGCCGCTGGACGGCCGCTCCTGCGCGGTCAAGGACGTGTTCGACATCGCCGGCACCGTCACCGGCTACGGCAACCCCACCTGGGCGCTGACCCATGCCCCGGCCGCGGCGAACGCCGCAGTGGTGGACCGCATCCTGGCCGCGGGCGCCCATGTGGTCGGCAAGACCCTGACCGATGAGCTGGCCTTCAGCCTGAGCGGCGCCAACCATCATTACGGCGCGCCGCTGAACACAGCCGCGCCCGACCGGCTGACCGGCGGCTCCTCCTGCGGGTCGGTGGCGGCGGTGGCGGCGGGCCTGTGCGACTTCGCGCTCGGCACCGACACCGGCGGCTCGGTGCGCGCGCCGGCGAGCTTCTGCGGCGTCTACGGCTTCCGGCCCACCCACGACGCGGTTTCCAGCGCTGGCGTGCGGGCGCTGGCGCGCTCGTTCGACACGGTGGGCTGGTTCGCGCGCAGCGCCGACCTGCTCCGGAGCGTGGGCGACGTGCTCCTGCCGGACGACAGCGGCACGCTCGATGCCGGACGCCAGCATTGGGATGCGGAGGCCTGGGAGCTTCTGGAAGTGCCGCTTGCGGAAGGGGAGGTCGCGCGTCTCGCCGACGGCCTGCCGCCCGCGAGCGCACGGACCCGGGCGCCGGTGAGCGGCGGCGGGCTCAATCTCTGGTTCGATGCCTTCCGCACCCTGCAGCTGGCAGAGGTCTGGGCCGAGTTCGGCGACTGGATCGCCCGCAACAAGCCGGTGCTCGGTCCCGGCATCGCCGAGCGCCTGGATGCCGCGAGCCGGCTGACGCCGAAAGAGGTGCATGCCGCCGAGGCCGACCGCGCGGCGGCGCGCGAGCGGCTGGAGCGGCATGACCTGATCGTCATCCCCACGGTGCCCGGCGCCGCGCCCCTGCGCAGCGCCGAGGTCGCGACGCTCGAAGCCTATCGCGGCCATGCCATGCGCCTCTTGTGCATCGCCGGCCTGTCCGGCCGCCCCCAGGTGACGCTGCCGCTGCTCCAGAGCTCCGGCGCGCCGCTCGGCCTGTCGCTGATCGGGCGGCCGGGAACCGATCGCCAGCTTCTGCGCCTCGCCGCGGACATGGCCGCCGCCGCGGGCCGGCCGTGAATTGAACCGGGACGATCCGGGTGTAAGGTGCGTCGATGCTGAGCCCGTCTTGCAGTAGGATCGGAGCCGCCCCGCACCGTCTGCGCGGCGCGGCCGCGGCGCGGCCATGAAGCGGCGCCTGCCTCCGCTCCTCGCTCTGCGGGCGTTCGAGGCGGCCGGCCGCCAGCTGAGCTTCTCGAAGGCGGCCGACGAGCTCAACGTGACCCAGGGCGCCATCAGCCGCCAGATCAAGCTGCTGGAGGAATTCCTCCACGCGCCCCTGTTCCGGCGCCTGACGCGGCAGGTGGAATTGACGCCGTTCGGCCAGAGCTACCTTGCCGCCGCCACCTCCGCGCTCGACGAGATCGAGCGCGCCACGGTCCAGAGCCTGCTGGAGGCGCGCGCGCTGTCGGTGAGCGTGCTGCCGACCATCGGCGTGCTGTGGCTGATGCAGCGGTTGACGACGTTCATGATGACCTACCCGGAAATCCGCCTCCAGGTGTCGTCGTCGCTGGAGCCGGTCAACTTCAAGCGCGAGGGGGTCGACGTGGCGCTGCGCGTCGGCAAGCTGCCGGGCGCGAGCTATGATCCGGCCGCGCCGCAGATCACGTTCCGCATGACCGAGACCTGGGACGACATCACCGTCACCCCGCTCTGGGAGGACCGCATCACCCCGGTGATGAGCCGGGCGCTGTTCGAGCGCCACGGGCCGGTCACGTCGGTGGCGGATCTCGACCGCTTCCGGCTGATCCACAACATGAAGCGGCCCGATTGCTGGCCGGCCTGGCTCCATGCCGCGGGCGCCGCGCCGACGGAAGGGGCGGGGCGCATCGATGTCGGCCATTCCTTCATGGCGGTGATGGCGGCGCGCGACGGGGAGGGGATCGCCTGCGTGCCGACGCTGGAGATCGCCAACCTGGACTGGCGCGACCAGCTGGTGCAGCCGTTCGATCTCAGGGTGCAGAGCGCCGGCGGCTACTATCTGCTGTGCCCGAGGGAAAAGGCGCTCACCAGCGAGGTGAAGCTGTTTTCCAGCTGGCTCATCGGCCAGTGCTGAGGCGGGCCGGCCGGCCCGCCCACGCGCTCAGTCGAGGAAGGCGAGGGCGTCGCCCGGCATGACGCGCCCGCCGGCCTCCACCTCCGCATAGACGCCGAGGTCGCCGTGGCCCTGATAGTCGCGGATGGCGATGGGCAGGTTCACGTCGCGCACGGCGGTCGCGGGATCGACGCTGGTGGCCGCGCAGCGCCGGGTGCGCCGGACGACCTTCAGCACCACGTCGCCGACCGCCAGGCGCCGGCCCACCCAGTCGAGCTCCGACCAGGCCGGCGCGCCGGAGAAATAGAGGTTGGCGCGGAAGCGGATCGGGTCGAGCGCCATGGCGAGGTGGCTGGACAGGTCCGCCACGGTGTCGAGATTGATCAGCGAGATGGAGCGCATCAGCGCCACCGAATGGACGCTGACATCGGTGAACTGGTGCCCGGGGGCGTGGACCAGGACGGGCTGGCCGGGCAGGGGCGCGTTGACGACGCCCGCGAGATAGCGCGCCAGCGCATCGCCGCCGGCGTCGTCGAGCGCGAAGGTGTCCACCGCATCCCCGTCGCGCACTTCGAGGCGCTCCGGCGCTGGGAGCATGCGCGAGCGCAGCCGCGCGAGGCTCTCGTATTTCGCCAGCATCAGGAACTGGGTCTTCGGCGCCGGCTTCGGGTCGGAGGGGTCGAACCGCAGGGAGCCGTCGGTCACCGCATAGGCGCGGTCGAGGGGGAAGCCGAAGCCGGCCTCGAGCGCGACCTCGGCCATCGGTTCCGGGGACAGGCCCTTCACCGGGTAGCGGAACAGGCTGTCGATATGCATGCGGGCCTCGTTGCGGACATCTGCGCGGCCGCCCCGTGGAGCCGCCGCGCAGGCCTTTCATATCAGGCGTTGATCATCGTCCGGCAGCGACGTCGAGGCCGCGCCTCACCGCAGGGCCGCGCAGGCGCCCGGCACCATGGGCGAGAAGGCATCGGCCGCGGCGACCTTCGACAGCAGCGCGTAGTAGTCCCACGGCGCCTTGGATTCGGCGGGGGTCTTCACGCGCATCAGCTGCATCTCGTGCTCGTGCAGGCCGTCGGGCCGGATGCGCCCGCCCCGGGAGAAGAAGTCGTCGATGGGATCGGCCTTCATCTGGGCCACCACCTTCGATCCCGCGTCGGTCTGGGCCTTGGCGGCGCTCTTGAGATAATGCAGCGCGGCCGAGTACATGCCCGCCTGCACCATGGTCGGCATCTTGCCCATGCGCTCGTGGAAGCGCTTGGCGAACGCGCGGGTCGCATCGTCCGCATCCCAGTAGAAGGCGGTGGTGAGCAGCAGGTTCTTGGCCTGGTTGAGGCCCATGCTGTGCACGTCGGTGATGAAGGTGAGGAGCGTCGCCACCCTCTGCTTGCCGCTGCCGGAGATGCCGAACTCGGTGGCGCCCTTGATGGCGTTGGTGGTGTCGGCCCCGGCGCTCGCGAGGGCGATGATCTTCGCGTTCGAGGCTTGCGCCTGCAGCAGGAAGGAGGAGAAGTCCGGCGTGTTCAGGGGAAAGCGGACGCTGCCGAGGATCTTGCCGCCGCTCGCCTTCACCACGTCCGCGGTGGTCTTCTCCAGGCCGTGGCCGAAGGCGAAGTCCACCGTGAGGAAGAACCAGGTGTCGCCGCCGTCCCGCACGATGGCCTTGCCCACCACGTTCGAGAGCACGTTCGCGTCGTAGATGTACTGGACGCTGTTGGGCGTGCAGGAATCCGTGGTGACCTTCGGCGTGCTCACCCCGCCCAGGAGCACCGCCTTGTCCTTCTCCTTCGTCACGCCCATCACCGCGAGCGCCACCGCCGAATTGGAGATGTCGAAGATGGCGTCCACCTTGTCCACGTCGTACCAGGAGCGCGCGATGGACACCCCGACGTCGCTCTTGTTCTGATGATCGGCCACCACCACCTCGACCGGCGTGTCCCCGATCTTGCCGCCGAAATCCTCGACCGCCATCTTCACCGCGGTGAAGGAGCCGTTGCCGGCATAATCCGAATAGGGGCCGGACATATCGGTGAGGACGCCGAGCTTGACCACGCCATCCGAGAATCCGGAAGTGCTCGGATTCTGTGCAAATGCTTGTGACGCCGACATCAGGATGGCAAATGTCGTGAAAGTAGAGGCAATCGCCGTTGAATTACGCATGTGTCGTTCCCCATTCGTCGGAATGCGGGGAAGTTTTTCCTTCTCGTTGCTGATTAAATCCCACTGGCAACGCTGGGATCACAAGCCATTTTTTGGAACCGACGGATGAGTGGGGCTCATCGATCCGGTTGATCACCGTCCGTGTCCGGCGCGCCCCCTGCCCGCAGGCGGCGCAGGGGGAGCCCGTTGGGCCGCCTAGCGCACCAGCTGCGGCAGGAACAGCACGATCTGGGGAAACGCCGCCATCAGGGCGACCACCACCGAGGCGGCAATCGCGAACGGAATGATCTCCCGCGAGATGCGCTCGATCGGCACCTGCGCGATCCCGGTGATGGCGAAGAGATTGGTGCCCACCGGCGGCGTGAACAGGCCGAGCATGAGCGCGCAGATCGACACCAGCGCCATGTGCAGCTGGTCGATGCCGGCGGCGG
Organism: Xanthobacter pseudotagetidis; assembly: GCF_043194795.2. Classification (NCBI taxonomy): domain Bacteria; kingdom Pseudomonadati; phylum Pseudomonadota; class Alphaproteobacteria; order Hyphomicrobiales; family Xanthobacteraceae; genus Xanthobacter; species Xanthobacter pseudotagetidis. The sequence goes on from NZ_CM195534.1 coordinate 2,853,190, forward strand.
ACGCGGTCGCGGCGAGGATCGGCGCGAGGATGATGACCAGCGAGGTCGCCTCCACGAGGCAGCCGAGGCCGATCAGGATGGCGGTCAGCACCAGCATCAGCAGGACCGTGTTGCCGCCCGAGAAGTCCGTCAGCACGGTGCCGACCAGCCCCGGCGCGTCGAACAGCGCGAGGAAGAACGAGAAGGGTCCGGCCGCGGCGATGATGAACCCGAACGTCCCGGTGGCCGTGGCGGTGCTCATGGCCGCATGCCCGAGGTCGGCCAGGCGCAGCCGCCGCGTCACGAACCCGAACAGCGCCACGTAGGTCGCCGCTAGGACGGACGCCTCGGTGACGGTCGCCACGCCGCCCAGCACCCCGCCCAGTACGATGGCCGGCGCGACCAGCGCCGGCAGCGCGGCAAGCACCGTGCGGGCGAAGCCGATCTCTTCCTCCCCGTCGAGCGGCCTGTCGACGGTGGGAAACGCGCGGGTGCGCCAGATGACGATGGCGAGGAAGGAAAGCCCGATCAGGATGCCGGGCACGATGCCGCCGACGAACAGCGCCGACACCGACACCGTGGGCGCGATGCTGGCATAGATCACCATGGGTATGGAGGGCGGGATGATCGGGCCGAGGCTTCCGCCGGCCGCGATCATGGCGGCGGAGAATTCCTTCGGGTAGCCATGGCGGGTCAGCATGGGGATCATCAGCATGCCGATCGCCACCGTTTCGGCGAGCCCCGAGCCGGTCATGCCGCCGAAGAACATGCAGGCGACCACCGTGGCCGCGCCCATGCCGCCGCGCCAGCGGCCGACGATCATCCGCGCCAGCTCGCCGAGCGAGCGGGTAAGCCCGACCATGTTCATCAGCTCGCCCATCAGGATGAAGCCGGGAATGGCGAGCAGCGGGAACAGCTTGACCTGCGAGACCGCCTTCTCGGCGATGAGGTGCAGGGGCACCATGCCGCCGAAGATCAGGATGACGGTGGTCGCGAACAGCATCGCCAGCGCGATGTCGAGCGACAGGATCAGCGCCCCGAGGAAGGCGACCGCGAGCCAGATCAGATCGCTCATCGCTTGTCCTCCTCGGCGCGCCATTCGGCGGCGTCGGCCTGCGGCCGGACCAGGTTCCTCACCATGGCCCAGATCGCCAGCGCGAGGCCCACGGGCAGGGCGGCCCATTCCAGCACCACCGGAAGATCGATGCTGGCGAAGCGCTGGCCGCGGAAGACCCAGGCCATCTTCGCCGCCACGCAGAAGAAGGTGATGAGCAGGCCGATGCCGATCAGGGTGACCAGCCGGTCGACCAGCGCGCCGAGCCGCGGCGGCAGCAATGCGGTGCCGAGGGTGAAGCGGATGCGCGCGTGCTCGGCGAAGGCGACGCCGGCACCGACGAAGACGATCCACAGAAACAGCACCAGCGATATCTCGTTGGCCCAGACCAGGGGGCTGCCGAGGACCTCGCGGAGAACGATCCCGGCCAGCAGGACACCGATCATGGCCAGGACCAGAATGCCGCCCAGCACGCGGTAGCCGCGGCGAACGCGCTCGAATGTTGTTGTCATGACTGACTCGCAAGATGGAGCTGCATGGAAAGTCGGCGGGGCTGCTTGAGCACGCGCCGATCAGCTTGCATGGCAAGCGGATCGGACCGCGCGTCCTCTATCCGCAAGTGAGAGGGCGACTGACCGATCGGATTGATTCCACTGACCGGATCGCGCTCGAGCCCCGCCGGTCTGCCTACTTCTGCGCGTCGAGCACCTTCTGGATCGTCTCTTTCGGAATTTTCGCCGTGACGAGCTCGCTGTCCCAGATCCCACGGCCGACGGCGCGCCACTCCTTCAGCTCGGCCGCGGTTGGCGTGTAGATCTTGCCGCCCCGCTTGCGGAACTGCGCCAGCGACGTCTCGCGCAGTTCGCGGTTGTACTGGTAGGCCCGCTCCTCGAACAGCTTCATCGCCCGCTGGAACGCGGCCTTCTGCTGGTCGTCCATCTTGTTGTAGCTGTTCTCGTTGATGGCGAGGATGCGGTAGACGGCGAGCGCGTCGATCTCCGTGCCGTGCTTCACCACCTCGTCATGCTTCAGCAGCGTGAGCCAGGCGGGCTGGAGGTGCTCGCCATTGACCAGGTCCTGTTGCAGCGCGGAGTACGTCTCGCCGATGTCGACCGGCGTCGGGATGGCGCCCATGCGCTTCCAGAACTCCTGCTCCAGCGGCGTCGCCGTGGTGCGGATCTTCAGCCCCTTGGCGTCGGCCGGCGTGCGGATCTCGCGGCTGTTGTTCCACAGGATGCGATAGCCGCCGCCGCTCGGGGCGAAAGCGAGCGCGCGCAGGCCCAGATTCTTGCGCATGGTCTCGCCGATCTGCTGGCCGATGGGGCCGTCCCAGACTCTGCGGCCATTGTCCATCTCGGACCACAGATAGGGCAGGTCCGAGAACAGCATGGAATCGGTCTGCTTGGTCATGTTGCAGGTGCAGGCGATGGCCATGTCCACGAGCCCGCTCTGCGCCGCGCTCATGCCGGCGATCTCGTCGAAGAGCGCCGAGGCGAAGAACGGCTTGAGCGTGACGGTGCCGTTGGTCTCCTTGGACAGGAACTCGGCCGCGTCCCTGAGCGCGCGGCTGTCGTCCATGCCGGCCGGCGAGGCGGAGCTCAGGCGCAACGTCACCGAAGGCGACTTGGAGAAATCGGCGGCGCTCGCGGCCGAAAATGGCAGTGCGGCGGCGAGCGCCGCGGTCAGAAGGCATCGTTTGATGGTCGACATTCTTTCCTCCCTTGTGGCTGTTCTTGGTGGTCTCAGCCGGGTGTCCCGGTCCGCAGCTGGGGTATGGGATCGTGCCCGGTGAAGATCACGTCCGGCCGTAGCGCCCTAAGGCGGGCGAGGCTGGCGATGGCCTGCCCCAGGTCCTGGAGAATCCCGTTCGGCAGGTCGTCCGTGTAGTTGCGGTTGAAGGGCACGGCGTCCGAGGTGATGACCGCGCGGCCCTCCTGCGTCGGCAGCACGACGCCCTGCAGCCCGGGCGTGTGGCCGCCGAGCGGCACGAGGCGCAGGCCGTTCGGCAGCTCCGCCTCGCCCTCGACCAGCTTCAGGCGCGGCGAGCCGAGAAGGTCGCGGATGACGTCGTGCCGGCCGAAATAGCGGTCGATGGCGGGATGGGCCCGCTGCGGATCGTTGAAGAAGTCCGCCTCGGTCCGCTGCAGCCAGACCGTGGCGTTCGGCAGGGCGTCGACGGCGCAGGCGTGATCCCAGTGCAGGTGGGTCAGGATCAGCGTGCCGACCTCGTCGGGGCCGATCCCGTAAGGCGCCAGCGCCTCCTTCAACCCGCGCGCGACCTCGATGCCGCGGCGCGCGGCCTCCTCTGCGGCCAGGCCGGTATCGACCACCGTGATGCCGTCCGGCCCGTGGATCAGCCAGAACCGGTAGACCAGCGTCAGCAGCCGCCCCGCATCGGTGTGCAGCAGGAACGATGAGCTGTCCGCCTGGCGGCGGGCCACCTCGACAGGCTCGATGCGGAACACCGGCGCCATCACCTCGCCTCGTCCGGGGCGCGCTCGGCCTCCTGCGCGCGGGCGAGCTCCTCCATGAGGATCGGCACCGCGAGGTTGCAGGAATGGATGCCCATGACGGTGGTGAGCTGGATCGTTTCCAGGATCTCCTCGCGCGTCGCCCCCTCGCGGATCGCATTCTGGATGTGCCGCCGCACCCCGGGCGCGTAGAGGTGCGTGGTCGCGGCGTTGATCGCGATCATGATCAGCTCCTTGGTCTTCTGCGGCAGCGGCCCGTTGCGGTGGGGAACGCTGCGGAAGGCCAGGTAGGCTTCGAGGAATTCGGGATCGAGCGCCTCGAACTGGGACCAGAGCGGATTCCAGTCCTGCGAAGCGCGCTGCTTGCGGGTGAGGGGATAGGCGTCGTCGCTCATGGGCTTGTCCTCCTCAGCGGGCATCGGCGAGCACCAGGTCGGCGCCGCGCTCGCCGATCATGATCGCGGGGGCATTGGTGTTGGACGAGGGAATCTCGGGAAACACGGAGGCATCGATCACCCGCAGCCGGTCGACGCCGCGGACCCGGAGGCGGGGATCGACGACCGAATGGTCGTCGCCGCCCATGCGGCAGCTGCCCGCCGTGTGCCAGGCGGTCTGGCCGGTCCGGCGGATGTAGTCGATGAGCGCCTCGTCGGTCTCCGCGCTGCCGTTCGGCTGGTCCTCGCGGACGATCACGCGGCTGAACGACGGGGTTTCCGCGAGCCGCCGGATCAGCTTGAGGATGCGCAGGACCCCGTCCACGTCGTCGGGATGATCGAGATAGTTCGGCTGGATGGCGGGGAGGGCGGTCGGGTCGGCCGTCTTCGCATGCACCGAGCCGCGCGACTTCGGCAGCAGCAGGAAGCCGCCGACGGTGAAGCCGGAAAAGGGATCGATCCCGCCGGCCTTCGAGCGGGAGTAGCGGTCCTTGCCGCTGATCATGTAGAGCCGGATCATCACGTCCGGGGCGGGAAGCCCGGGCGCCGAGCGGGTGATCGCGTGGGCGGTCGACGAGGTGCCGGCCAGGAGCCCGGTGCGCGTGAAGACGTACCGCAGGCCGGACAAGAGCCTGAACACGGGATTGCCGACCACGTCGTTGATGGTCCGCAGCGTCCGCGTCTCATAGGTCCGGCGGACTTGCAGGTGATCGCTGAGGTTTTCACCCACCGCCGGCAGATGGTGCACGACCGGCAGGCCGAGGCTCTCCAGGCGTGCGCCGTCGCCGATGCCGGACAGTTCGAGCAGATGCGGGGAGAGGATCGCGCCGGCCGAAAGGATCACCTCGCCATTGGCCAGCGCCAGGGTGCGCGCGCCGCCGCGATCGAACTCGACACCCGCCGCCCGCTGGCCCTCGAACAGCACCCGCGTCACCCGCGCGCCGGAGACCACCTTGAGGTTGGGCCGGCGCGCGGCCGGGTGCAGGTAGGCGACGGCGGTGGACCAGCGCCGGCCGTGGAAGGCGGTCTGCTCCAGATAGCGGGCGCCCTCGTAGCTCACCGCGTTGTAGTCCGGCGTCCGCGCGACGCCGAGCTCGCCGAGCCCGGAGAGGAAGGCGTCGGAGACCGGATCGGGCGACCGGACGCCGACGTCGGTGATCCGCATCGGCCCCGTCTTGCCGCGCTCGGAAAGGCGGGAATAGCGGTTGGATTCGAGCTTGCGGAAATAGGGCCTCACGTCGTCCCAGGACCAGCCGGGCAGACCGCCTTGCGCCCACCGGTCGTAGATCGCCGGATCGCCCCAGATGTACGCCATGCCGTTGATCGCGCTCGAGCCGCCGAGCACCCGCCCGCGCGGCGAGTAGATCTCCAGCCCGCCCATGTGCGGCTGCGGCTCCGACGTGAAGGGCCACACATAGCGCTCGTTCGTGAGCAGCCTTCCGACGCCGAGCGGAATGTGGATCCAGACGTTGCGATCCCGCTCGCCGGCCTCGAGCAGGAGCACGGAGTGCTTTCCGCTCTCGCTGAGGCGGGCCGCGAGCACGGCGCCGGCCGAGCCGGCGCCGACCACGATATAGTCGAACGACCCCAGCATGGCTCACGCCGTCCGGTGCTGGAAGGAGTCGCGCCGGAAGCTGTAGAGCGCGGCCGGGTCCACCATGACGTCGATGACGGCGGGCTTGCCGCAGGCGAGCGCCGCGCGGATCGTGTCGCCGAGGTCGGCCGTCCGCTCGACCCGATAGCCCTTGGCGCCGTACAGCTCCGCCACCTTGTCGAAGGGCGGATTGTTGAGATCGGCGCCGATGTAGCGCTGGCCGAAGAAGTCGCGCTGATAGGCCTTCTCCGCGCCCCAGCAGCTGTTGTTCATGACCACGGTCACGGTGTTGATCCCGTAATGGACCGCCGTCGCGAGCTCCGAGAGGGTCATCCCGAACCCGCCGTCCCCCATCAGGCTGATCACCGGGCGGTCGGGGCAGGCCACCTTCACGCCGAGGCCGCAGGCGAAGGAGAAGCCCACCAGGCCGAAGTCGAGCGGCGTGAACAGGCTTCGCGGACGGTCGAAGCGCAGCGCGTCGGTCGCCTGGAGGCAGAGCGTGCCGGCATCCATGGTGACGGCCGTGCCGGCGGGCATGACGGCGCGCAGCTCGTGGAACAGGCCCGACGGCACGATCGGGAACGCCGCAAGATCGGCGTCCGCGTCGCGCTGGCGGAGATAGGCGGCGCGCTCCTCGCGGAAGCCGGCGCTCCAGGCCTCCACCGCCCGGCGGTCCTCGAGGTTGCCCAGCGCGTCGCAGAGCTGCCGCGCCGCGGTCGGCGCATCCGACCAGATGCCCAGCGTGACGGGGAAATAGCGCCCGAGGGCGGTCGGCTCGATCTCCACCTGGATGATCTTCGCGTCGCGGCTGAGATTGTCGTAGGAATAGAAGGTCGAATTGAACCCGAGCCGCGTTCCCAGCGCGAGGATCACGTCGGCCTCCCGGACCAGACGCGAAGCCACGGGATTTCCGCGTGGTCCCATCTGCCCGCCATTGAGCGGATGATCGGAGGGAATGGCATCGCCGTGGCCCGGCGAGGTTACGATCGGGGCGTCGAGGCGCTCCGCCAAAGCGAGGACGCTCGCGGTGCCGGCGGTGTTCTTGATGCCGCCGCCGGCGATGATGACGGGCTTCGCCGCCCGTGCGAGCAGGGCAGCCGCGGCCGCCACGCTGTCATGCGGCGCGGCCGGGACCACGGCGGGACGATATCCGTCAGGATCAGGCATTTCAGGGAAGTCGTCCGACCTGGACAGGATGTCCCGGGGCAGGTTCAGCTGCACCGGCCCGCGCCGCGGCGCCAATGCGGTGCGGAACGCCTCGCGCATCATCTCCGGGACGCGCGCGGTCTCGGTGACGGTCCAGGTCTTCTTGGTGATCGGCCGGAACACCGCCTGCTGATCCACTTCCTGGAACGCATCGCGGTAGACATGGCCGGACGAGAGCGCGCCGGCGAGGGAGACAACCGGCGAATAGGCCGCGGCGGCCTGGGCGAGGCCGGTCACGAGGTTGGTCGCGCCGGGACCGTTCTGTCCCGCGAGGATCACGCCGGCATTGCCGCTCGCGCGGGCATAGCCGTCCGCCATGTGGGTTCCGGTGCGCTCGTCGCGAACGCCGATGAAGTCGATGCCATCCGCGTCATAGAGCGCGTCGAACATCTCCATGGTGGCGGAGCCGATCAGCCCGAACACATGGCGCACGCCCTCGGCCTTCAGCGCGGCGACCGCCGCCTGTCCACCCGACATCCTGGTCATTCTCATGCCCTTCGTTTTCCGATCCAGGCCGGCCGCGCCCGATCGCCAGCCAAGAAAACAAAATTGTTCACAAAACTCAAGCAGCGGATTCTGAAAACTTTCATATCATTGTTTTTATGATATTTTTTTTATCACGACGTTCGCCGTGGACCGAGTTTGCGTAATCATATATGTTCACAATATGCGTCTTGCCTGCCGGCCAGGACTGCATCGCGGTGCTGAAGCGCCGGACGCGAGGACGGGTGCCGCGAGGACGAAGGGCAAGGGCAGGGGAAAGGGCAGGGGATCGCGTTCGCTCCGAACTCCTGCGCGTGTTCGCGGCATTTCGGGCGGGCGCGGTTTCGGCCATAGTCGCATCGCGCTTTGCCGCGGCAGGCTGGACGGAATTGGGAACTGCCGGATGGGCGGCGATGGACGGACGATGAGTAGACTGAAGAACCTCCAAGAGGCGCGGCTCCCCAGCCTGGTCGACCCGGTCAGGGCGCCGAGTCGCGGCCGCGAAAGCCCGCCGGCGGCAAGCCGCGTGTGGCGGATCGTCGAAATCCTGCAGGAGCGCATCGCCAGCCAGCAGCTGCGCGCCGGCGAGCGCCTGCACGAGCAGGCCCTGGCCACGGAGTTCGGCACCTCCCGCACGGTGATCCGGGAAGTCCTCGGATCGCTGGAGCAGCGCAGCCTGGTCCAGCGCATCCCGAACCGCGGCGCCTATGTGAAGGGCCTGGGCGAGAAGGAAGTCCTGGAGATCTTCGAGATTCGCGAGTGGCTGGAGGCGCTTCTGACCCTGCGCGCCACCCAGAATGCGCCCGATGGGCACTGGGCGCGTTTCATCGCCCAGTTCGAGGGGCCGCTGGCGGCGAGCATCCAGGCCGGCGACCTGACCGCCTACAATGATGCGCTTGAGGATCTGCGCCTGGAAACCGCGCGGATCGCCGACAACGAGATCGCCAACAGCTTCATCTATCAGGTGCTCGACCGCGCGCGGGTGATCAAGATCCGCGTCACGCTCCTGCCCGGACGGGCCGAGGCCGGACGGCTGCTGCACCTGAAGATGCTGGGCTGCATGGCTGCCCGGGACGGGGAGGGGGCGCAACGGTACAAGCGGGAGATCATTTCGTCGGCCCGAGACCTCTTCGTGAAATACAAGGCCTTGATCCTGTGACCAGGGAACGGCGAGAGCCTGATAATGAGTCAGGCGCACCCGGGCACACACGGTGTCGTGCTGCCCTATCTTTCCAGGATCCCCTCCCATTGGGCTTCACGCCGGTGACGGACGCTGCGGTGCCTGACCAACAGCTGTATGTGCTTGAAGCTCTCGGAGCCGAACTCCGCATCACCGAGGCGGCGTAGAGGAGGGCGGAAATCATCTGCCTGGGATCGCGGGCGGGCTGGGCATTCTCACGTCGCCAGCCGCATTGCTGGGCGATTATCGTCTTAGGCGCGCGCATCGGCCACATTCGGCGCAGCGCGCGGTATCTGCTCACTTTGATCGGCGAACCCCGAGCCTAGCTGGTATTCCCAATCAGCACCTGTCCACACTTCCCCCAGCACTAGACTGCCGCGCGCCAAGGGCGGTCTCAGCCGCTCGTTCCATGGTGCAAGGCCAAGGGCTCCGGTTGCTTATGTCTTCGATCTTTTCCTCCCTTGCGGTCCGGACGGCGCTGCTTCTTGCGGCGTGCCTGGCGGGAGGAGTGGCCTTCGCCGCCCTTCACGTCCCGCTGCCATACCTGCTCGGCGCGCTGTTCGTCTCCGCCGCCTTCGGCCTGTCCGGCTTCGCCGTGAAGCTTCACGACGCGTTCCGGCAGGGCGGCCAGATCGCCGCCGGCTTCTCTGTGGGGCTGTTCTTCACCCCGCCGGTGGCGCTGCGCCTCCTGGAGCTCGGCTGGCTCATGGCGGCGACAGGATTCGCCTCCATCATCGTCTCGCTGTTCCTCGCCCGCGCGCTGGCGCTGTTCGGCCGCTGCGACCGGCGCACCGCCTTCTTCGCCGCCATGCCCGGCGGGCTCGCCGAGATGGCGGTGCTCGCCCACACCTTCGGCGCCTCCACCACGCTGGTCTCCCTCGCCCAGAGCCTCAGGGTGGTGCTGATCGTGCTCATCATCCCCCCCGCCATGGCGGTGTTCATGGGCGGCGAGCGGCACCACGTGGCCGAGGTGCAGCAATTGGAGCCGCATCTGCTCGTGCTCGGGCTTGCCCTGTGCGTCCCGGTCGCGCTGGTGCTGCAACGGGCGAAGATCTTCAATCCGTTCCTGCTGGCCGGCCTCGCGCTCGGCATGGGGACGGCGCTGGTGATCGCCCGCGCCACCCATGCGCCGCCGCTGGTCACCGCCGCCGCTCAGCTCGCCATCGGCGCGGCGCTGGGCTGCCGTTTCCAGCGCGAGCAGATCCGACACGTGATCTCGACGCCCTTCCTGCCGGCGGCGGCGGCCACCACGCTGCTCCTGATCGCCGCGAACGTCGCCTTTGCCGCCCTCGCCATCCACTTCGTGCCGCTCCCCACGGGCGTGCTTGCCATGGCGCCGGGTGGCATCGCCGAGATGTCGCTCACCGCCGAGGCGCTGGGCCTCGCCCCGCCGCTGGTCGCCGCCTGGCAGCTGGTGCGTATCCTGTCCGTGGTGCTGCTCACCGGGCCGCTCTACCGGCTCTATGAGAAAATATCGGCGCGCTGAGAAAAGGGGCGGCGCCGCCCGGATATCCGGGCGTGTCGAGCGGGCGATCGGGGGCCTCGATGCTCAGGAGGCGGCTGAGGTCCGGCCCTGACATGGGCGCGGCCATGGGGCAGGCGGCGTCGGGAAGCGGTGGTTGCGGGCGCGGCTTCCTTAACCGCAGCCGCGCTAAGGCTCCGCCCCGCCCGCCGCCGGTGCCTGCACCGCCACCACGGTGAGCGTCTGGCGCCGTCCATCCCGTGCGGTCCAGGCGATGGACTGGCCTTCGGACAGGCCGATGAGCGCGGTGCCGATGGGTGTCAGCACGGAAATGCGTCCCGCGGCGATATCGGCCTCCTGGGGATAGACCAGCGTGACGGTGCGCTGCGCGTCGCCGGCGCTGTAGGTGACGCGCGATCCCATGCGCACGGCCGAGGCCGGCAGCCGGGCAGGGGCCACGAGCCGCGCGCGCTCCAGCTCGCCGAGCAGCTCCTCGGCCACCTCCGGAAAGCGGTCGAGGGCGGCGCTCGCCAGCCCGGTGAGGCGTTCGTGGTCCTCGCGGCCGAGCACGAGGGCGGGCCGGCGGCCCGATCCGGTGGATTTGGTCATGGTCGTCTCGAATGTGCGCGCAGTGCCTGCGGCCGCGCGGGCGGCCCGGTGCGACGAAACAAGGAAAATGGGACGGATTGTGCCGCGCGGTCTGGCCACCCTGGAGGGCGGCAGAGCATGAGCTACCCCGGCACCCGGGGCGCAGGGGCCGGGCGCGGGGTCAGTTTCCTGCGATGGGGCAGGGGCGGCGATGGCGCGCGATGATGATCATGCCGGCATGCAAGCCCCCGGATGCCGTAAAGTCAAGGGGGCGGGCAGAGCGCGGGCGCAGCTGCCTCCAATCCGGCCGTGGCCGCGCAGCGGCTATTTCGGCGATTGACTACCAAAATTCGCAATGAAAGGCTGCCTGCCAAGCACAAGCAAGAAGACCGCGTTCCGGTGCGGGCGCGGCCAGGAAGGAAGGACGCCCATGACCCCGGACGAGGAGATGATCCGCGACACCGCGCGCCGGTTCGCGCAGGCTGAGCTGGCTCCGGGAGCGGCGGAGCGGGACCGCACGCATCGTTTTCCCGCCGGCGAGCTCCGGGCGCTCGCCGGGCTGGGGATGCTGGGCGTGACCGTGCCGGAGGAATGGGGCGGCGTGGGCGCGAGCTACCTCGCCCTGACCATGGCGGTGGAGGCCCTCGCCGAGGCGGACGCATCCGTCGCCGTGGTGATGTCGACCCACAACTCGCTCGCCTGCATGCCCATCTGTCAGCACGGAACCGAGGCGCAGAAGGAGCGCTTCCTGCGCCCCCTGGTCGCCGGGGAGAAGCTGGGGGCGGTCGCCATCACCGAGCCGCAGGCGGGCTCCAACGCCGCCGACGTGCGCACCCGCGCCGCGCGGCGGGGATCGGGCTACGTGCTCAACGGCGCCAAGCAGTTCATCACCGCCGGCGGCTATGCGGACCTGGTGGTGCTGCTGGCGAGCACCGATCCGTCCCTCGGACCCAACGGGCTCACCTGCTTCATCGTGCCCACCGACACGCCCGGGTTTGCGGTCGGGCGTGTCGAGGAGAAGCTGGGCATCCGTTCGTCTGGCACCGCCCAGCTGCTCCTCACCGACATGGAGCTCGGCGAGGAGCACGTGCTCGGCACGCCGGGGAAGGGTTACAAGATCCTGCTGGCGGCGCTGGCGAAGAGCCGCCTCGGCATCGCCGCCCAGGCGGTGGGCATCGCCCAGGCGGCGCTCGACGCGGCGGTGGCCTACGCCAAGGAGCGCCGGTCGTTCGGCCAGCCCATCATCGATCATCAGGCGGTGGGGTTTCGCCTCGCCTCCATGGCGACCGAGGTGGAGGCGGCGCGCCAGCTCACCTATCACGCCGCGTCCCTGTGCGATCAGGGGCGCCCGTTCCACAAGGAATCGTCCATGGCGAAGCTGTTCGCCTCGGAGATGGTGGAGCGGGTGTGCTCGCAGGCGCTCCAGACCTTCGGCGGCTACGGCTACCTCGCCGACTTCCCCATGGAGCGTCTGTATCGCGACGCCCGCATCTGCCAGATCTACGAGGGCACCAGCGACGTGCAGCGCATGGTCATCAGCCGGGCGCTCGCCACCGCATGAGCCGGGGCAAGGCTGGGGCGGCGTGCGCCGCCCTCGCTCAGTTCAGGGGCAGGGTGACGAACTGCTGCTGGCCCTCGCCGTCGGAGATCAGCAGCAGGGCCGCCTTCTTGCCCTGCTTGCGTAGCTCGGCGAGCTGCTTTTCCACGTCGGCCGGGCTGGCGGTCGCCTCCTGGCCCACCTGGACGATGACCTGGCCGGCCTTGAGGCCCTTGTCATCGGCCGGGGTGCCGCGATCCACGTTGGTGATGACGGCGCCGGTGATCTCGCTCTTGATGCGGTAGCGTCGGCGCAGTTCCTCGGTGATGGGCGACAGGTCCATGCCGAGTGCCCGCTTGGGCTGCACCTTCTGGGCATCGGTGGTCTTGGGCTGGTCGGTGCCCGGCTTGTCCTCCTCCGGCATGCGCGCGACCTTGAGGCGCAACGTCTCCTCCTTGCCGTTGCGGATCACCACCACGTCCACCTCGCGGTCGACCATGGTGTCCGCCACGACACGGGTGAGATCGCGCACCTCCTTCACGTCCTTGCCGTCGAAGGTGATGATCACGTCGCCCGCCTTGAGGCCGGCGCGCGCCGCCGGGCTGCTTTCCGTGACCACGCCCACCAGCGCGCCGCGCGCCTTGCCGATGCCGAGGCTCTCGGCGAGGTCGTCGGTGACGGACTGGATGCGCACGCCGATCCAGCCGCGCCGCACTTCCTTGAACTGCTCCAGCTGGGCGATGATCGGCTGGGCCGTGGCCGAGGGTACCGAGAAGCCGATGCCGATGGAGCCGCCGGAGGGGGAGATGATGGCGGTGTTGATGCCCACCACCTCGCCCTCCATGTTGAACAAAGGGCCGCCGGAATTGCCGCGGTTGATGGCGGCATCCGTCTGGATGAAGTTGTCGTAGGGGCCGGAATTGATGTCGCGGTTGCGCGCCGAGACCACGCCCACCGTCAGCGTGCCGCCGAGGCCGAACGGGTTGCCGATCGCCATCACCCAGTCGCCGACCCGCAGGATGTCGGAATTTCCGAACTTTACGGCGGTGAGCGGCTTGGTGGGAGTCACCTTGAGCAGCGCCAGGTCGGTCTTGGGGTCGCGGCCGATCAACTCCGCCTTCAGCTTCGTGCCGTCGTTGAAGTTGGCGTAGATCTCGTCGGCGTCGGCGATCACGTGGTTGTTGGTGACGATCAGGCCCTCGGGCGTGATGACGAAGCCGGAGCCGAGCGAGGAGACGCGGCGCGAGCGGTTCTGGTCATCGTCGTCCTGGCGGCGCTTGAAGAACTCGTCGAAGAAGTCCTCGAACGGCGAGCCCGGCGGCAGCTGCGGCACCTGGACGCCGCGCGAGCCGGACACGGTCTGGGCGGTGGAGATGTTCACCACCGCGTCCATCACCCGGGCAGCGACGTCGGCGACCGAGTCCGGCCCCTTCCCGGGCGCGGCGTGCGCTGCATGGGGCCCCGGCGCGGCGAGAAGCGCGGCAAGCGCGAGGACGATGGCGAGCGGGCGGCGGACGGATTGGGCGGGCATGGCTCTCCTCGAAGGCGTCGGCTCGGAGGCTGCGCCCGAAGCCCTGCCGGGCGCAAGGCCAAAGCGCATCCGACACGCAAACAGGCGCGTGAGAACGCGCGCCAGCGCGGCGAAAAACAAGGGCACGCGGCCCGATGACCCAGTGGGTGGGCTCCTCGGCGCGGGCACAAGCGTCAGGTTTGGGGAGCTTTGAGGCCAAAGCGCGACCGGAGGCGGGCGCCGCCGGTCACGATCACACAAATCAGACCCGCACGAGATAGACGATGAGCACCCCCACCGCGCCCACCGCAAGGCCGGCGAGGCGCATGGGGCCTTCGGGAGCGGCGAGCACCGTCTCCATGGCCCGGCGCCAGGCGTTCGGGAACGCCGCGAGGACGAGGCCCTCGAAGGCGAGCAGAAGGCCGAGGGCGGCGAGGAAGTCCGTCATGCCGCCTCTCCGGGGGGCCTGGAGTGCGCTCCGCCCGGCTTGCATCGCGAGCCGGGCGGATCATGCGTGCCCATGGTTGGGGCTGGTTGCGTCTTCGAGCGGGACGGAAACCGGCGCGCTCGAAGACAATGCGCGATGCTCCGGGCCGTCAGTTCGCCGGCGCCGGGCGGGCCGGCGGTGGGGCAGGGGAGGCGACGCCCGCCGGATCCCGGAAGTAGCGGAAGAAGGACGAGTCGGGACTCACGAGGAGCCGGGTATCGCCCGCCTTCATGCTCGCCTCGTAGGCCTGCATGGAGCGGTAGAAGCCGAAGAAGTCCGGGTCGCGGCCGAAGGCATCGGCGAAGATGCGGTTGCGTTCCGCATCGCCTTCGCCGCGCAGCTGCTCGCCCTTGGAGTTGGCCTCGGCGAGCACGATGGCCGCCTCGCGGTCGGCGCGGGCGCGGGTGCGCTGGGCGGCCTCGTTGCCCTGGGCGCGGATCTCGGCCGCCTCCCGCTGGCGCTCGGTCTGCATGCGCTGGAACACCGCCTGGCTGTTCGCCTCCGGCAGATCGGCGCGGCGGATGCGTACGTCCACCACGTCGATGCCGAAGTTGCGGGCCTCGCGGTTCACCTGCTCGCCGATCTGGTGCATCAGGTTCTCGCGCTCGTCACGAACCACGGTGGTGAAGCTGTTCTCGCCGAGCACCCGGCGCAACGACGAGTTGAGCACTGTCGACAGGCGGGAGTTCGCGCCCTGCACCGTGCCGACCGACTGGTAGAAGCGCAGCGGATTGACGATGCGGTAGCGTGCGAACGCGTCCACCACCAGGCGCTTCTGGTCCGAGGCGATCACCTCCTGCGAGGGGTTCTCGAGGTCGAGGATACGGTTGTCGAGATAGACCACGCTGTCGATGAACGGCACCTTCCAGTGCAGGCCCGGCTGGGTGATGGGCTCGAGCGGCTCGCCGAGGCGCAGCACCAGGGCCTGCTGGGTCTGGTAGACGATGAAGGCAGACGAATAGACGGTGAGGAGGACGATGACGCCGAGGACGGCGAACACCCCTCCGATGACGGGGCTTCTCATCGCGTGCCTCCCTGCGGCTGGGCGCCCTGGGCGGGCGGACGTCGGAACGTGTCGGTAAGGGGCAGCACGGGCACCACACCCTGGCCCTGCGAGGAGGTGGCGCCGGGGTCCACCAGCACCTTGTCGACGCCGCCGAGCACACGCTCCATGGTCTCCAGATACATGCGCTCGCGGGTCACGTCCTTGGCCTTCTGGTATTCCTCGAACACCTTGAGGAAGCGCGCCGCCTGGCCGCGGGCCTCCACCACGGTGCGCTCGCGATAGGCCTGGGCGGCGTTGTCGATGCGCGAGGCCTCGCCGCGCGCCTCGGGCAGCACCCGATTGGCGTAGGTCTGGGCCTCGTTCTGGGCGCGCTCGGCATCGGCACGGGCGGCCTGCACGTCGCGGAACGCGTCGATGACCTGGCTCGGCGGGTCAACCTTCTGCATCTGCACCTGGGTGATCTGGACGCCCGCTTTATAGCTGTCGAGGGTGCGCTGCATCAGGTCCTGCACGCCGGTCTCGATGCCCTGGCGGGCGCCGGTGAGGATCGGCTGGATGTTGGTGCGTCCGATCACCTCGCGCATGGCGCTCTCCGCCACCGCCTTGATGGTGCCCTCGGGGTTCTGGACGTTGAACAGGTACTGCTCGGCGTTGGCGATGCGCCAGAACACCGAGAAGTCCACGTCGACGATGTTCTCGTCTCCGGTGAGCATCAGGCTCTCCTCGGGCACGTCGCGCATCACGGAGGTGCCGCGCCGGGCGTCCTCGCCGAGGCGCATGCCCACCGAGATGGTGTTGATGGTGGTCACCTTCGGGGTGAGCACGCTCTCGACCGGGTAGGGCCAGTGGTAGTTGAGGCCCGGCTGCGTCGTGTAGACATACTTGCCGAAGCGCAGCACCACGCCCTGCTCGTCGGGCTGAACCCGGTAGAAGCCGGAGAGCAGCCAGCCGCCCACCACGAGGGCGAGGATGAGGATGATGCCTTTGCCGCCCAGCGAACCGGGGAGCATGGTCCGCAGGCGATCCTGGCTGCGGCGGATGAGGTCCTCGATATCCGGTGGCGTCGGTCCCGATGAAGATGGCCCCGAGCCCCAGGGGCCGCGCGGCCCGCTACCCCAGGGGCCGCCACTCTGATTCTTCCACGACATCCGCGTCTCCCGTCGGCGGTGCCGCCGAACGGCGCCCGCGTCACTGCGTATCCTGCCCCCGCGCCGCCACCCGGCGACAAAGGCAAGCAGCCCCGGGGAGATCACCCCCAGCGTGCCGGCCAAGCCGTGCGGTTATAGGAAAGCGCACGCCAGCTTTCAACGCGGCGTGCGCTTCGGCAGGCCTATCAGATAAGGGCGCCGCCTCAGTTACGCAACGGAAGTGGGCGCGGTGCCCGTGCGATCCCCGGTGCCATGCCCATGCGCTCCTCCGGCCGCGCCACGATAATGGTCGAGCACGAACAGGCGGATCGCAGACGACAGGTTGCCCTGGGTGCGGGACGAATCGATGGACGCGACAAGGTCGGACAAGGTGAGGCGGCGACTGGTGGCGATCTCCTTGAGCGCCTCCCAGAACGCATCCTCCAGACTGACGCTGGTCTTGTGGCCGGCAATCACAATGGATCTTTTAACCACGGGGCTTTTCATTTTCGTCCCTCTCGGTCAGGGCATGTCCGTCAAGGAATTTCTGCGCCCGCTCAGAGACTTCGCGTGACGCAACGCGCTCCGCCTTGGTGCGTCCGAACCGGACCCGGTTCTCCTCGGCGGTCGCTGTTTCCTTCTTGCGGGCGCGCGCTTTGCGCTCCCGATGAAGATTGACAAGGGTGCCCAAACTGAACCTCGAAACCTGCGGCTCGCCCCTCCCCCGAAAGGTCAGCCGCCAGACTACATTACGGGTGAAGGTCGGCCTTAGACCATTCCTTTCCTCCGCGCACAGCTTATAGCGCAGGATGTTGAAAGATATGGTCAAAATCTTTCCCTGTTGCCTTCTCCGGCTACCTCTGGAAAAGAATTTTAGGCCGGACAATTTCCAAGCTCCACTTGCCATCCCGTTGCGACTTCCGCCGCGCCATCTCCGCCTCTCGCCCGGGGAGTCGGGAATGGCGTGGCGGAAGTCGTTCGTGCGTCGGCCGCGATTGCGCTATGAGGAGGCCCGCGCGCGCCCGATCGCGCGACAAGTTCCCATTGAAGAAGGGCTATTGCATGACAACCCGCACCGAGACCGACACATTCGGTCCCATCGAGGTGGCCTCCGATCGCTATTGGGGGGCTCAGGCCCAGCGCTCGCTCGGCAATTTCAAGATCGGCTGGGAGAAGCAGCCGCTGCCGGTGGTGCGGGCTCTGGGCATCGTCAAGCGGGCAGCCGCGGAGGTGAACCGCGACCTCGGCCGGCTCGATCCCAAGCTCGCCGACGCCATCGTCGCCGCGGCCCAGGAGGTGATCGACGGCAAGCTCGACGCGCACTTCCCGCTGGCCGTCTGGCAGACCGGCTCGGGCACCCAGTCCAACATGAACGCCAACGAGGTGATTTCGAACCGCGCCATCGAGATGCTGGGCGGGACGATGGGCTCCAAGAAGCCGGTCCATCCCAACGACCACGTCAACATGAGCCAGTCGTCCAACGACACCTATCCCACCGCCATGCACATCGCCTGCGCAGAGGAGATTTCCCATCGCCTTCTGCCGGCGCTGCGGCATCTGCACGCGGCCCTGAAGGCGAAGGCGCAGGCGTGGGCGGGCATCATCAAGATCGGCCGCACCCACACCCAGGATGCGACCCCGCTGACGCTCGGGCAGGAGTTCTCGGGCTACGCCCAGCAGGTCGAGAACGGCATCAACCGCATCGAACTGACGCTGCCGGGCCTGATGGAGCTGGCCCAGGGCGGCACCGCGGTCGGCACCGGCCTCAACGCTCCGGTCGGCTTCGCCGAGAAGGTGGCGGCCAAGATCGCCGAGATCACCGGCCTTGCCTTCACTTCGGCGCCCAACAAGTTCGAGGCGCTCGCCGCGCACGACGCCATGGTGTTCTCGCACGGCGCCATCAACACGCTCGCCGCCTCGCTGTTCAAGATCGCCAACGACATCCGCCTGCTCGGCTCCGGCCCACGCTCGGGCCTGGGCGAATTGTCGCTGCCGGAGAACGAGCCCGGCTCCTCGATCATGCCGGGCAAGGTGAACCCCACCCAGTGCGAGGCGCTGACCCAGGTGTGCGTGCAGGTCTTCGGCAACAACGCCGCGCTCTCCTTCGCCGGCAGCCAGGGCCATTTCGAGCTCAACGTCTACAACCCGGTGATGGCCTACAACTTCCTGCAGTCGGTACGCCTGATGGCCGATGCGGCGATCAGCTTCACCGACAATTGCGTGCTCGGCATCGAGCCGCGCGAGGACAACATCAAGGCGGCGCTGGAGCGCTCGCTGATGCTGGTCACCGCGCTTGCCCCGAAGATCGGCTACGACAACGCCGCGAAGATCGCCAAGACCGCCCACAAGAATGGCACCACGCTGCGCGACGAGGCGGTCGGCGGCGGCTACGTGACGAACGAGGAGTTCGATGCGGTGGTACGGCCCGAGAACATGATCTCGCCGGGCTGAGACGGGGCCCGGCGGCATTCCGGGGCGGTGCCTGCGGGCACCGCTTGTGCCGGAACATGGGGGAGGGGGCGCGGTGACGGACGACGACGGCGGGACCGGGCGCATCGACATCGCCGCGCTCCATCCTACCCAATTGACCCTCGGCATGTCCGAGGTGAAGCGGCGCGCCCGGCAGATGGGCGGCCTCTCAAAGGCCGACCTCAAGGCGCTGCTGAAGGCCCGGCCGGTGCCTCACGTGGTCGGCCCCAAGGGCCGCCACTACATGGTGGACCACCACCATCTGTGCCGGGCGCTGCTGCGCATCGACCACGACTGGGTCTATCTGGGCGCGCGGTTCGCCGACTGGTCGTCCCTGGAGCTCGGCGCCTTCTGGCACAGGATGGAGGCGGCGCAATATTGCTGGCCCATCGACATGGAGGGCAACCGCCGGCCATGCGTGAAGATTCCGGACAACGTCGACGCGCTCACCGACAATCCCTGGCGCACGCTCGCCCGCGGCGTGCGGGGCAAGGCCTACTCCAACCAGGACACGCCGTTCCAGGAATTCATGTGGGGCAACTATTTCCGCTCTTTCATGACGACGCGCCTGCTGGAGACGGACATCAACCTCGCGGAGACTCTCGCCACCAGGCTGGCGCGCCTCGACGAGGCCCAGGACCTGCCGGGCTATCTCGGTCCCGCCTGAGTGGTCACATCAGAGCACGCCGGCGATGTCGAACAGCAGCGAGCCGGACAACAGCAGCGCGGCGCAGGCGGCGGTGTGGCGCGCGAAGGTGAGGTAGGCCTCCCGGAGCGCGTTGCTGACCAGGCGCTTCGCCACCGGCTCCTGCGGCCGGGCCGACTTGTCGAGATAGAGCCAGACCTCGGTGCGCTTGTGGTCGCGCCCGAAAATGGAGTGGGCGCGCTCCAGGAGCGCCGCGCACAGGATCAGGGTGGCGATGCCGCCGAAGCGGAACGACTGGCCCGGCTCATAGCTGAGCGCGATCATCAGGCAGATGACCGCCAGGAAGGTGAAGCCGCACGCACGCGCGACCGATTCGAATGCCAGGCGCCTGATCTCGTCCATCTGCCGCTCCATGGGATCGATCCCATTGACAAGCATCACCCATGCCAACGCGCGCGGCACCGAAGGCCGCGCACGCGGGTTGTCCACAGGGGGCGGGACGATTTCGGCGTTTCCGCGGCGTGCGCTCCCGCGGCGGCAGGAGCGTGCGACTCAGAAGCCGACCTCGAAGAAGCGCGTGACCGCGGGAATCGACAGCAAGGCGGTGCCGGCGAGCCAGATCCACAGTGAGACCTCGGTGGTCGCCTTGGCGCCCGAGGCCCGCTCGTAGATCGCCGCCGGAACGCCTGCCAGCATCACGGTTCCGGTGGAGACGAGGAGCGAGGTGACGAAGAACAGCACCGCCACGCTCTGGGCGAAGAAGGCAGGCAGGAACGGCGCCACCAGGATCGCCGCCGGCAGGACGAACGGCGAGAAGATGCCGTTGACCGCCGCGATGGCGAGGATGGCGAAGATGTAAGGCTGGACCGGCGCGCTCATGAGGCGCCTCCGCCGGCCACCGGCAGCGCGCCCGAAAGGGCGAAGGCGGCGAGCAGCGCAATGCGCAGGATCAGGAGCCAGATGAAGGCGAAGGCCCCCACCACCACTGTCGGGGCGATCTGCGGCGTCGCCAAGCGGGCCGCGTCGATCACCGGATCGGTGAGTCGCACGAAGGCGCGGTAGATGTAATTGGTGGAATTGGGCGCGAAGATCAGTGACAGCAGCAGCCGCCCGATCAGCGTGTACATGAGCGCCGCGAGCGCGAAATTGGGAAGGTGATAGGCCCAGCTGGCCGACATCGGATCAGGTCTCCGTCTTGGCGCGGGCTGCGCGCGGACTCGCGCGGCAGGCGAGGAGCGGCGCAAAAGGAAGGTGCCCCGGGGGCGGTGCGGGCGGAAGGGGGCCAGGGGCGGATGTGAGCCGGTTTCGACGATGCCGGCAAGAGAAAGGGCGGGGCCGCGCGGCCCCGCCCTTCCGTCCCGGGGGGACCGCCGTCAGGCGGCCTTCTCCTGCATGATGACGTCGCCGCGCGGGCGGCGGATATCTTCCACCATCTCCTGCATCTGCCGCGAGGGGGCAGGGGTCAGCAGGCTGACGATGATCATCACCGCGAATCCCACCGGCATGCCGAACATGGCCGAGGAGATGTTGTTGATGTTGAACCAGCCCACCTTGGAGGCCAGCACGGCGTTTGCCGTCGCCGGGTCGGCGAGGGCCTTGGCAACGTCCACCACCGGCGCGCCGGTGATCGGGTTGAGCAGCGCCGTCATGCCGAAGCTGGTCGCCCCGAGCTCCGGATAGTAGCGCGACACCACGAGGTAGAAGAGCGTGATACCGAATCCGGCGATCATGCCTGCCACTGCCCCGTAGGAGTTGGCGCGTTTCCACCACACGCCGAGCACTAGAGCCGGGAAGTTGCCCGCCGCCGCCAGCGAGAAGGCCCACGAGACCATAGCGAGGATGTCCGCAGGCCTGGTCGAGGCGGTGAACGCGGCGAGCACCGCCACGATCAAGAGCAGCACCCGGGCCACCACCAGCCGGCGCGCGGTCGGCGCGTTCGGGTCGATCATCTTGTAGTAGACGTCGTGGCTGAGCGCGTTGGCGATGGCGAGCAGCAGGCCGTCAGCGGTGGAGAGCGCCGCGGCGAGGCCGCCGGCCGCCACCAGACCCGCGATCACGTACGGAAGGCCGGCGATCTCGGGGGTCGAGATCACGATGGTGTCCGTGTTGATGGCGAGGTCCTGAAGCCGAAGCATGCCGCCCTGGCCGGCGATCTTGCCGCAGGCGGCGATGATCGCCTGAACATCGACCGCGTTGGCCCCGCACACCTTCACGAGCTCCAGCTTGCCGTAGGTGAAGATCCACGCCGGCAGGTTGGCGAGCGGCTGGCCGATGACGTTCTGGTACACCTCCAGTTTCGAGAACGCCGCATAGGCCGGCGCCGTGAAGTAGAGGAGGAAGATGAACAGCAGCGACCACGCCACCGAGTTGCGGGCCTCACGCACCGACGGGGTGGTGAAGTAGCGCATCAGCACGTGGGGGAGGGAGGCGGTGCCCACCATGAGGCACAGGATGAGGGCGAAGAAGTTGAGGGGGCTGTAGCTCGTGAACGGGGCCACATGCTCCTTCATGTTGGCGGGGGCGAGCCCGCTCGCGCGCATGGACTGCTCCAGATTGCCGATCTCCTGCAGCGCCTGGCCGTAGGTGAGCTGCGGGATGGGCAGGCCGAACTTCTGCGCCGAGAGGATCACCACGGGCGTCAGGTAGGCGATGATCAGCACGATATACTGCGCCACCTGGGTCCAGGTCACTGCGCGCATGCCGCCCAGCATCGAGCACACGAGGATGCCCGCGAGGCCCACATATACCGCCATCTCGAAGCTCATGCCGAGGAAGCGCGAGGCGATGATGCCGGTGCCGTAGACCTGCGCCACCACGTAGGTGAAGGAGCAGCACAGGAGCACGATGATGGCGAGGAACCGGGCGAAGTTGCCGCCGAACCGGGCTGACATGAAGTCGGGCACGGTATAGGCGCCGAACTTGCGCAGGAAGGGCGCCACCAGGATCGCCACCAGCACGTAGCCGCCGGTCCAGCCCAGCACGAAGGCGAGGCCGTCATAGCCGAGCAGATAGAGCGAGCCGGCCATGCCGATGAAGGACGCCGCCGACATCCAGTCGGCGCCGGTAGCCATGCCGTTGTAGATGGCCGGAACGCGCCGGCCGGCCACGTAATATTCCGACACCTGCATGGTGCGGGACATGACGCCGATGAGCGCATACACCGCCAGGGTGAAGAACACGAACAGGTAGCCGATGATCCGGTTGGGAACGCCCATCTGCTCGAGGATGGCCAGCAGGATCACGAAGCCGACGAAACCGCCGGTATAGATGCCGTAGACCTTGCCGAGATTGGATACGAAGTCGCCCCCCTTGGAGGCAGAGCTGGTTTCTGCAGACATGCCCGCCTCCTCACTCTTCTTCCGCGACGCCGCACTCGCGGTCGATCTTGTCCTGGGCCTTCGCGAACCAGAACAGCATCACCACGAACGCGATCAGCGACCCCTGGGCGGCCATGTAGAAGCCCAGCGGGAATCCGAAGATGACGATCTTGTTGAGGGGCGTGACGAAGAAGTTGATGAAGAAGGAGAAGAAGAACCACAGCCCGAGCATCGTGAACATCAACGTGCGCGTGCGCGGCCAATAGGAATCGTCCGGTCTTTGCATGACTGCCAGCCTCCCTAGGAGTACGTTTCCTCCGGGTCCGGGGACCCATTTCCCTTAGGGCAACGCTAACCCGAGATACGGCTGACAGACGGGGCGGCGTTCCCTCAAGCCGATCCGTGGCATTCTTGTACATTTCGGATCAGGTAAAGCGTATCACCTAGGGTCATGCACCCACATTCGACCTTCGTCGTATGAACGGTATTTTTTTCCGCGCGTGACGCACGCAGGTTCTGCTGCGATGCGCAATGACAGCGGCTCTGCCGCTACGTTAGGCTATGTCATGCTTGCTCAAGCCCTCGCCTTCCTGCGCGGCCCGGCTCCGATCACCGATCGCGCCGGGCTCTTGGACTTCATCGAGAGCCGCGCGGCCTTCCTGGTGCAGAAGTCCATCATGGATTATTCGCGCGCCCGCTCGGGACCGTTCTTCACGTCCCTGCTCAAGGAGGAACCGTTCCGGCAGGCAGTCGCCTGGTCGCGCTGGACGCTCTATCCGGTGGGACTCGCCATGGTGGGCGAGATGGTGGACGCCCTCGTCCGCGACGGCGGGGCGGAGCCGGCCGGGAGCGCGCGCGGCGTTGCCGGTCTCGCCGCCGCGGCGATGGACGTTCACGCTGCGGATCAGGAACTGGGACCCGAGGCCTGGGCCGCCGCCCGCGTCGAGCTGGTCGACACGCTGGAGCGCATTTCCGGCCGCCCGGCGAAGCCGGTGATGGATATCCCGCTCGCCTATTGGGAACGCGTGTTCGCCAACATGCCGATCCACGAGAACCGCCGCGAAGGCGATTCTGAGGTGGTGCGCAATCACCTGCGCTCCAACCTGTGCGCCATGTCCGCGGAGCTTGAGAAGCGCACTACGCCAGAGCGCCTCGCCGCGCTCGTCTGCACGCCGGCGCCGGCTGTCGGGTAGCGCGGCGCCATGGCCGAGGTGCTGGACGCGACCCCACTCGTCGGCCTCGACTGGCTCGCCCTCGACACCGAAACCACCGGCCTCGACCCCAAGACCGCGCGGGTGCTGGAGATCGGCGTCCTGCCCGGGCGCGGCGTCCAGACGGATACGCCTGCCGGCATCTCGATCCGGGTCGATCCCGGCGTGCCGATCCCCGAAGCGGCGACGCGCGTGCATGGCATCGATGCCGCGGCGCTCGCAGGGGCCGGCGATTTCGCGCAGGCCTGGGCACAGGTGGCTCCGCTGCTCGACGGCCGGGTGATGATCGGCCACACGCTCGGCTATGATTTCGCCATCCTGGCGCGCGAATGCGCCGGCGCCGGCATCACCTTCAAGGCGCCGCGCCGGCTCGACGTGCGGCTGCTGGCGCAGCTGGTGCGGCCGGACCTCGCCAACTTCTCGCTCGATGCGCTCGCTGCCTTTCTGGAAGTGGCGCCGGGGGCACGCCACGCGGCGCTGGGCGATGCCCAAACCGCCGCCCGCGTCTTCGCAGCATTGGTGCCGCGCCTGCGCGATGGCGGCATCCGCACCCTCGCCGAGGCGGAGGCCGCCTGCCGCCAGCTCACCGAGGTGCTCGACGCCCATTACCGCGCCGGCTACGCCGATCCGACCGTGCCGCTCGCCGAGGCGCGGGCCGAGCGGGTGCGGGCACGAATCGACACCAGCCTCTATCGCCACCGGGTCGGCGACCTGATGAGCCCGCCTCTGGTGGTGCCGGCCGCGCTGCCGCTCCGCGAGGCCATGGCCGAGATGGTGCGCCGGCAGGTGGGCTCGCTGTTCGTGCGCCTCAAGGGGCAGGAGGGGCCGCTGGCGCTTGCCGACGCCGGCATCTTCACCGAGCGCGACGCGCTGCGCGCCGTGGCCGGGCAGGGGGGCGGGCAGATGGCCGGGGCGGACGCGCTCGGGCGGCCGGTGGGCGACTTCGCGTCCCATCCGCTGGAGGCGGTGCCGGACGATGCCTTCCTCTACCGCGCCGCCGGGCGCATGCAGCGCCTGAAGTCGCGCCATCTCGCCGTGACCGGCCGCGACGGCATCGTCTGCGGCGCGCTCTCGGTGCGCGATCTGCTGCGCTCGCGCGCGGCCGACACCTTCTCCCTCGACGACGGACTGGCGCGGGGCGCGGATGCCGCCGATCTCGCGCGCCACTGGGCACGCCTGCCGGCGGTGGCGCGGGCGCTGACGGCGGACGGTGTGCACGCGGGCGAGGTGGCGGCGGTGATCTCCGGCGAGCTCGCCGCGCTCACCGCCCGCGCCGCGGCCCTAGCCGAGGCGGCCGAGGGGCCGCCGCCATCTCCCTACGCGGTCCTGGTCCTGGGCTCGGCGGGACGCGGCGAGAGCCTGCTCGCCATGGACCAGGACAATGCGGTGGCCTGGTCCGAGCCGGCCGGGGACGCCGATGCCTGGTTCGCCCGCTTCGGCGCCCGCCTCGCCGACCTGCTGCACGAGGTGGGCGTGCCCTATTGCCCCGGCAACGTGATGGCCCGCACGCCGCAATGGCGCGGCGACGCCGAGACCTGGCGCGCGCGGGTCGCCGGCTGGGTCTCCCGCGCCCGGCCTGCCGACCTGCTGAGCGTCGACATCTTCTTCGACCTCGCCCCCGCCTGCGGCGTAACTGCCATTGCCGACCGGCTCGCGGCGGATGCCTACGGGGCGGCGGCCGGGCAGTATTCGTTCCTGAAGCTGCTGGCGGAGGCCGGAGGCCCGGTGCGCTCGGCGGTGAGCCTCATGGGCGGCCTGCGCACCGAGAACGGCCGGGTGGACGTGAAGGCCCACGGCCTCTTCCCCATCGTCTGCGTCGCCCGCGTGCTCGCCATCGCCCACGGCATCGATGTCCGCTCGACCCGCGCGCGCCTCGACGGGCTGCGCGCGAAGGGCATCGGAGCCGGCGCCGACCTCGCCGCGTTGGCGGACGCGCATGGCGTGCTGCTTTCGGCGGTGCTGGACCAGCAGCTCGAAGATCTGGCGGTAGGGCTCCCCGCCTCCAACAGGGTCGATCCGCGCCGGCTCGACGCCCATGGCCGCGCCGATTTGAAGGAGGCCTTCAAGGTGGCTGCCGGTGCCGGCGACGTGCTGCACACCCTCCTCATGGCCTGACCCCAGGCAGCCTGCCCCCCGTGTGCAGCCTGGGGATGCATCCGCGGCACCCGCCGCACCGCGCGCTGGGCATGCTATAAGGCGCGCCAGCGGCGCTGCGGAGCCGCGGATTCGGGAGAAGAAGGCATGTCTGCGCTCGTCCAGTCGCTCGGCCGCCTCAGGGCGCCCCTGTTCGCCGTGCTGGCCGCGATGGTGCTCTCGGGATGCGGCGTCAACGTCATTCCCACCAGCGAGGAGAAGGCCAAGGCGGCCTGGAGCGAGGTGTTGAACCAGTATCAGCGCCGTTCGGACCTGATCCCCAATCTTGTGGAGACGGTGAAGGGCTACGCCTCCCAGGAGAAGGATGTGCTGACATCGGTGGTGGAGGCACGCGCCAAGGCGACCTCCATTCGGGTCGACGCCTCCACCATCACCAATCCGGAGCAGTTCAAGCAGTTCCAGGATGCGCAGGCGGGCCTGTCCGGCGCGCTCGGGCGGCTAATCGCGGTGTCCGAGGCCTATCCGGACCTGAAGTCGAACCAGAACTTCCTGGCGCTCCAGTCGCAGATCGAGGGCACCGAGAACCGCATCGCGGTGGCGCGGCGCGACTATATCGATGCGGTGCGGGCCTACAACACCGAGCTGCGGACCTTCCCCGGCGTGATCTGGGCCTCGATCCTCTATCGCGGCAACAAGCCCATGGAGACCTTCACCATCTCCGAGCAGCAGATGCAGGTGCCGAAGGTGAATTTCGGCAAGTAGGGCGCGGCAACCGGTTCGGCAGGCAGGAGGCGTAAGGCCGTGGGCATGACGCGCGGCGCCTGGCCCTTCAGCGCGGCGCCCGCCCGGATGCGGGCGGCCGCCATGCTCGCGCTTGCGGCGCTCGTTGTCAGCCTTGCCGCCATGCCGGCGCAGGCGGAGCTGACCTTCCCCGCGCTCACCGGCCGGGTGGTGGACGATGCCCACGTGCTCGATCCCGCCACCCGCGCGGCGCTCGACGCCAAGCTCGCAGCGCAGGAGGAGAGGGCCACCGACCAGTTCGTGGTGGCGACCGTCCCCTCGCTCCAGGGCACCTCGATCGAGGACTACGGCAACCGCCTGTTTCGCGCCTGGCGGCTCGGCCAGGAGAAGAAGAACAATGGCGTGCTGCTGCTGGTCGCCCCCAACGAGCGCAAGGTGCGCATCGAGGTGGGCTACGGCCTCGAAGGCATACTCACCGACGCGGTGGCCTCCGCCATCATCCGCAACGCCATCATCCCGTCGTTCAAGGCCGGGGACATGGCCGGCGGCATCGTCAAGGGCGCCGACGCGGTGCTGGAGATCCTCAACCTCGATCCCGAGGAGGCGCGCGACCGCGCCCGGCGCGAGGAGCAGGAAAGCTCCTGGAGCGAGGAGGATGTCGAGAACCTGATCCTGCTCGCCGTGATGCTGCTGTTCTGGGGCTACATCTTCTGGCGCGCCTTCCGTGGCGGCGGCGGACCGGGCGGGCCCGCGGCGCGCCGGCGCCGCGGCCGCGATGCCATGGCGGGCGGGCCGATCAGCACCTGGGACTGGAACAGCGGCTCGAGCGGCTGGTCGAGCGGTGGCGGCGGCTGGTCGGGAGGCGGCGGCTCCTCGGGCGGCGGCGGGGCCTCTGGAGGCTGGTAGCGGACGGCCACAGCGATATCTTCGCCATCACCCTGGTGAACACGGCGCGGCGGTGTTCTTCGTGATCGGCTTCTATACCTGAACAGGTTGTATTGAGGCGCGCCTGCGCCTCGTCTAGCATGCCGACGGTATGGGGCGGGGAGCTGGGCGAGCGCCATGGGGGATGCATCTGGTCGCGTGATCGCGGTCGCCAACATGAAGGGCGGCGTCGGCAAGACCACAACCGTGGTGATGCTGGCGGAGGGGTTCGCGGCCGAGGGGGCGCGGGTGGTCGTGCTCGACCTCGACGCGCAGGCGAGCGCCTCCTACTGCTTCGCGCCGGACGACGAGCTCAAGACCATCATCTCCGCGCGCAAGACCATCACCTCTTTCCTCGCCGACCGCATCCTGCTGAATGATCGCGTGCCGATTCACGACTATCTCACGCCGGCAATCTCCAAAGTCACCAAGGCCGGCGAGGCTCTGCCCATCGACATGGTGGCGGCGAGTCCGCGCCTGCGGCTGCTGGAGCGTGAGATCATTCTCAAGATGGCGGAAGGCAAGTTCGGCGCCCGATCGCTTGAAGGACAGTCGCTCAGGGTGCTTCAAAAGGCGATCGGCGAACTGAAGGAGACCTATGACGTCATCCTGTTCGACTGCGCCCCAGGCATCTCGGCCTTCACCGAGGTTGCGATACGGCTGGCCGATCTCGTGGTGGTGCCGACCATTCCAGACTTCCTGTCTACGCTGGGCTTCGAGGCGTTCCGGCTGTCGATCTGGGAAAATGCCCATGTCACCCGCTCCTCGCTGCCCCGGCCTTTGCGCCGGCCGGCGGTGCTGCCGACGCGGGTAAGCGGACGCAAGCGCCAGCACCGCGAGGTGCTCGACGCGCTCATGGCCGAGGCCGGGGAGGCCGACGCGCCGTTCGAGCTGTTCGGCATCACCATTGGCGACCAGGCGGCCATCGAGCGCGCCATGGATCCGGAGCAGTTTGCTGAGGCGCCGACGTTCGAGCAGAAGTGGGGCGCCTCGGTCGCGTCGGTGCGCGGCCTCGTGAATGAGATACGGAGACGGCTTGATGGCTGAGGAGACGGGGATTTTTCAACTGTTGAAGGCGATTGCCGGCAAGGCGGCCCTGTTCCCAGCGGCTCTCGACGCCGCGCGGCGGTCGATCAACCTGATCGTCGGCGCCCAGCTCAGCGCGGATGCAGCCGATCTCGCCTCTGTGCGCAAGATCGCGGCGCTCCTGGGGCCGGCCGCTTTCGCCGAGGCGGTGGACGGACTGCCCTCGGCGAAGGTGAAGGCGCTGGTGGCGCGCATCGATCCTCTCGGGCCGGCTCCTGCCGCCGCCCCGGAGCGCATCCGCCATCTGCTGGCTTTGGCCGAGGGCAAGGCTCAGCCGGCCACGGCCAAGGCGAAACCGCCTTCCAAGGGGAAGACCCCGGCGTCGGTCCGCCCGGGGGAAGCCGCGCCCGCCGATGGAAAAAGCGAGGCCGCGCCGCGCCGGCGCCGCATCACCGGTCGCGCCGCGCTGCGGGCTTCCGACGAGCGCTGACCGCGTCGGCGTCCGGCCTCTGCCCGAAGCGGGCGGAATGCCCCTTCACCTCCTGCGGACCGGATCGGCGAGATCCTTCAGCCGCAGCGCGACGCGGGTCTCGCCCTGCCAGGTGTCGAGATCCAGGCTGCCGGCCACGTGCATGGGCCGCCCGCGCGCGGCCAGCAGCGCCCGGCCCAGCGGCTCCTCGGCGCAGCGGAAGGCGACCGCCTTGAGGCTCTCGCCGCCCGCCGCCGTGATGCGCGCGCGCACATGGCCGGCGCCGAAGGCCTCGGCGAAGCTGATGCGGTGCGACGGGAAGGCGAATACCGGCTCGGGATTGCCGGCGCCGAACGGGCCGGCGCGGGCGATGGTCTCCACCAGCGCCGGCGATGCCGCGCCGGCGGTGAGCGCGCCGTCGATGGTGAGCGCGCCTTCCGCGCGGGCGCGCGCCACGTCGGCGGCGAGCCGGTTCTCCAGATGAGCCCGCAGGGCGCCGAGCTTGCCGCGCTCGACCGTGAGGCCGGCTGCCATGGCATGGCCGCCGCCCTTGACGATGAGGCCCAGCTCCACCGCCTCGCGCACCGCGCGGCCGAGATCGACGCCGGCCAGCGAGCGGCCGGAGCCGGTGCCGGTCTCGCCGTTGAAGGCGATGGCGAAGGCCGGGCGCTGGAACTTCTCCTTCAGCCGCGCGGCCACCAGCCCGACGACGCCCGGATGCCAGCCGTCGCCGCTGACGATGACGCAGGCGCCATCGCCGCCGATGCCGAGGGCGGCGTCCGCCTCCGCCTCGGCGGCCGCGAGGATGGCGCGCTCCACCTCCTGGCGCTCGCCGTTCAGCCGGTCGAGCTCGGCGGCGATGGCCTTTGCCTCCATGGCATCGTCGGTGAGCAGCAGCCGCGCGCCCAGCGCCGCGTCGCCGATGCGCCCGCCGGCATTGATGCGCGGGCCGAGCAGGAAGCCGAGATGGAACGGGCGCGGCGGACCGTCGAGCCGGGCGGCGTCCATGAGCGCGGTGAGGCCGACGCGCTCGCGCCGCCTCAGCGCCACCAGCCCCTTGGAGACGAATGCGCGGTTGAGGCCGATGAGCGGCACCACGTCGGCCACGGTCGCGAGCGCAACGAGGTCGAGCGCCATCAGCAGGTCCGGCGCCGGACGGGCGGTGGAGAAGTGCCCGGCCTGCCGCAGCGCCCGGACGAGCCCGACGCAGGTGACGAAGACGAGGCCGGCGGCGCACAGGTGGCCGAGGCCGGAGAGGTCGTCCTCCCGGTTCGGGTTCACGATCGCCACCGCCTCGGGCAGCGCCTCGCCGGCCTGGTGGTGGTCGATCACCACCGTGTCGAGGCCGAGCCCCTTGGCGGCCGCGAGCGCGGCGGCGGAGGTGGTGCCGCAATCCACCGTCACCAGCAGCGTCACGCCCTGGGCGGCGAGTTGCTCGATGGCGCCGGCGTTCGGCCCATAGCCCTCGAAGATACGGTCGGGAATGTGGAACAAAGGGTCGAGCCCGGCCGCGCGCAGCACGCTCACGAGGAGCGCGGTGGCGCAGGCGCCGTCCACGTCATAATCGCCGAACACCGCCACTTTTTCCCCCACCGCCACCGCGCGGGCGAGGCGCTCCACCGCCGGGCCCATGTCGGTGAGGGTGTCGGGGTCGGGCAGCAGCGCGCGGATCGTTGGGTCGAGATGGGCCTCGGCCGCCTCCAGGCTCACGCCGCGCCCCGCCAGCACCCGCGCGACCAGGTCGCCGATCCCGAGCCGCTGGGCCATGGCCAGGGCGAGCTGGGAGGTGCGCACGTCCAGCCGGTCGCGCCAGACGCGGCCGGTGGCCGAGGAGGCGACATCAAGGAAGGGGCGATTCGTCAGCGCGATGGTCACGCCGCCATCAAGACAGAGGCGCCGCCGCCCGTCGAGGGCCGCGCGCCCTCAGCCGGCATCGATGCCGATGAAGACGGCTCCGGCGGCCGCCACCGCCGCCGCCGTGGCGGCGAGCAGCCGCACGCTGAATCCCAGGGTGCCCGCGGCGGCGGCGAAGCCCAGGCGGCCGAGCGCGTTCATGGCAAGCGCGATCAGGATGGCGAGGGCCGCGCTCTCCATGGTCAGCCCGCCGCCCGCGAGGCGCGCGGCGTTCAGCGCCGGCACGTCCACGTCGACGATGCCGGCCACCGCGTTGACGAGGTAGAGGCTGTCCGGCCCCACCAGCTTCAGCAGCACGCCGCTGATGGCCGATACCGCCGCGAACAAGGCGGCGAAGGCGGCGAGCGGGCCGATGTCGAACGGGTTGCCCGGCGCCTCCGCGTCGCCCGTGGCCTCCTCGCGCCGGCGCATGAGGAACAGGCCGGCAGCACCGAAGGCTGCGGCCCCCGCGATCGCCGGCGGCGCCAGCGTCAGCAGCAGGCCGGGCTGGACGATGGCGCAGATCACCATCACCCGCAGCAGCGACACCATGGCGGCGAGCGCCGCGCCGCCCGCCAGCAGGCCCGCGGGCTCGCCGCCGGCGGAGCGCCGGGCGAAGGCCAGCGTGACGGCGGTGGAGGAGACCAGCGCGCCGGCGAGCGCGCTGATGAGGATGCCCTTCTGCGCGCCCGCCGCCTTCACCGCCACGTAGCCGGCGAAGGAGACGGTGGCGGTCAGCACCATGAAGGTCCAGATCTGGCGCGGATTGATGCTGTCGAACGGGTCGATGGTGCGGTCCGGCAGCAGCGGCAACACGATCACGCTCATGGCGAGCAGCACCAGCGCCGAGCGCAGTTCTGCCCAGGTAAGGTTCGCCACCATCCTGTGCAGCACTTCGCGGGCGGCGAGCAGAGCGGTGGCGGCGATGGCGGTGGCGCCGGCAGCCTGCGGCTCGCCCGCGACGGCCAGCGCGCCCAGGGCGAACACCAGCATGGCGGCGATGATGCCGGTGGCGCTGAAATCCTCCTCCTCGGCCATCTCACGATACTTGAAGGCGGCGAACACGGCAGTGAAGGCGAGGCCGGTCCCCCAGAGCACGGCGGCGCTTCCGGTGGCCTGGGCCAGCGCCGCTGCGACGCCTCCCAAGAGCCCCGACAGCGCATAGGTGCGCACACCGGCGGTGCGGCTGCCCGCCGGCTCGGCCCGCTCGCGCCATCCGCGCTCGACGCCCACCACGAGACCGATGGCGAGGGCGGTGGCAAGGCCGAGGATGAGGTCGGGCATGGGGCTTCCGCCGGTTGAAGGGAGGGGAGAATAGCATCCGGCGAGGCCCGGCCCCAGCGGGGCACTTCCTCGCGTCGCGGCACCCCTCACCCTGGTCCTCTCCCGCAAGGGGAGAGAGGACGCGAACGGCGGGGCCGCCGCGCTCGCTCATGGCGACAGAGCGGGGGTGGCACGCATCCCCCCTCTCCCCTCCTGGGAGAGGGGATGGGGGTGAGGGGGCGGCGTGATGGGCCCATCCGCTGCCATCCTCCGAATGGGCGGCATCATTTCCGAACCGTCATGCTCCGGCTTGACCGGAGCATCCACGCGCCGAAGGGGGGCGCTGGAATGCCCATGGGCCCTCCGGTCAAGCCGGAGCGCGACGTTGCCGAAATGGAGCCGAAGCCCGGAACCCGGAAAGGAGACCATGCGCCGCGTCGCCTCTTACGGCGCTATGCCGCCGATGGTAGCGTGCGGGGGAATGCAGCCCAGGATGGCGGAGATCGCCAGGGGCAGCAGCCGGCCTATGTGGCGCGCGTGTCGGTGCGGGAGACGGGGATCGAGACGGAACAGGGGTTCCGGCCGATCGAGGCGGGGATGGCGGTGACGGCGGAGATCAAGACGGGGCAGCGACGGCTGATCGAGTACCTGCTGTCGCCGATCCTGAAGTATCGGCATGATTTTGGCAGGGAGCGGCGACGCCGAAACAATTGGATTTGAATACACATGCAACCGCAACACCACACGTGCGAAGATTGGTTTCACATTATAGTTAAGGGAGGGCGTATATGAAACTACCCGCGCCAAAAACAACTTATGAATTGTTGAAATGGATTTCAGTTACATCATATATCATATTAATTATTGTTTCGATTACACAGTTATTGTATTTTTCATATTTTGGCATCGATATTTTCAGATTATTAGTTTCGATATTATTATTAGGCTTAGCTTTATTTTTAACAAAAATAGACATAAATAATATAAAACATAAGCGGAGGCAAATAAAATTGACTGTATTTATAGGATTAATATGTATTTTATTATTGTGGTCTTACGGTAGCTTACAGAATTATATTCTGTCTGATATGCTTATTCAAATTGTAAGCATATTTCTACTATTTATAATATTTAATTACTTATCAAGCATCATAGACGGTGCCATAAAACGATGACCTGCAAGAATTGAGGCCACGAAGTGGCGCGGATTCAGGAGGCGATTTAAATGTCCAGCAAGCCCAAATTATACGTTGATATTTATAAATCGACACAAACAGGCCGCTCCAGTCTGAATCTGTCGATTTCGAGTGGCATTGCGCCGGGGGGGGGCTTGTCTGGATACCGAAATCTGAAAGGTGGAGGTATCGGATATTCTGAAAATTCTTTAGGTGAACGAGTAGTAAATTTTAGAATTGTTCCATTCCGCATTGTCGGTCTGGATATGAATTACAACGAAGCAACCCAAACATTGGAGACTTTGCAGGTCGGACCCATGATTGGGCTTGGAGGTACTCTTTTTAGGTTTGGAGCGACGTTAAATGCTAAGCTTGGATTTGGTTTAGATACTCCAGTAGATCATCGTGAATGGGGAATGACAATTCAATTGAGCGGTGTTATTGCCATTCCGCTTGTCCCGCTAGATCTGTCCTTTAATTTTCAAGATATAGTTGGTTTGGACAATCGAGATACATACACCTTCTTTATACCAACATCGGCCTACGCTTCAGAAATAAAATCTGAATTTGATTATAGTGGTCCAGGTGAGGTAAATTCTAGTGTCAGCCAGGAGGCCACGAGAAATGATGTTTCCGTTTCGCCAGACGGTAGACTGCGTCTAACAATTCGTCCTGAATACGGTGAATTAGACAATGATTTCTGGATGGATGACGCAACTATTGCGTTGAATGAAAAAATATTTATGATTTAGATTCAATGGATTATGTATCTTCTTCGTTGTTTTCTATAGGAAATATTGATTCTTATAGTTCCTTTAGTTCTATTAATTCAAATACTCTATATTATGACCCTGGTATTGATTTCGATTCTTACGATTTTAGCTCTGTCGATGCCGCCAATTTCAGCGGCATCGACCTGAATTACGGCTCAACCTACGGCTCAAGCGTCGGCGTAGTCCCCTCCTACGCCCCCTATATGCAGACCGAAACCTACGACTCCGGCGCCAACCTGGGCGGCTGGAGCATGAACATGTACAGCAACGGCTTCTCGGTCGGCTTCAGCTTCGCGTTCCCCGTCGTGCTCGACCTTGATGGCAACGGCGTCAGCATCACCCAGCGCGAGTCCTCCACCATCTATCGCGACGTGAACGGCGATGGCACCCAGCATCGCATGTCCTGGGCCGCCGCCGGCGACGGCGTGCTGGTGTTCGATCAGGATGGCACGGGAGACGTCGACAGGCCGGAAGCCTACCAGTTCACGCTCTGGGATCCCTCGGCCGCGAGCGACATGGAGGCGCTCGCCAACGTGTTCGACACCAACCAGAACGGCACGCTGGATTCGGGCGATGCGGAATGGTCGGCCTTCAAGGTGTTCGTCACCAACGCCGACGGCACCACGCCCCCTCACGCCGCCGTTCGCGTGATCCGGTCCGTCAGATTGAGCCGGGCGCGGGCGATGTCGGCCATCAGGGCGCGGGTGTCGTCGGAGCCGGAGAGCGTGTCCACCATCTCGATCTGGTTGCGCGCCACCAGCAGAAGCAGGTCGTCGCGCACCGCCCCGTCGGCGCCGAGGGGCAGGCGTGGCACCATCTGGACGTGGTCGAGATGGGGCCGGTCGGGCAAAGCCGCGTCGAGATGGGCGCGCAGCGCCTCCACGGTCGGCTCCGCCCCCGCGCGCGGCGCGACGAAGGCGTAGAGCCCCACCTTGCCGCCGAGCGTCTGGAAGTCTGCCATGTGCACCGCCTCAACGTCCGGATGGGCGGAAAGCGCCGCGGCGATGCGCGGGCCCACCTGCGTCACACGCGGGCCGCGGCCCTCGGTGTCGGAATAGGACATCAGCCGGCGCGTCACGAAGCGGTAGACCTTCTTGCCGGTGGCCATCCACACGCGGGTGATGAGGCTCTTCTTGGCGAGCATCTTCTTCTCGCGCGGCGTGAGGTCGCCGGGGCAGTAGGTGCGCTTGTGCTTCAGGAGGTGGCGCAGGTCCTCATAGGCGAGCACGCGGCCGAGCTTCCAGCGCCGGCTGACGGGCAGCGCCAGCTGGAAGTCCATGAGCCAGGCCTCGCCGTCGGCGCCGCGCAGCCAGTTCTGCTGCTTGGCGAGGTCGTTGTGGACGTAGCCGGCGCGGTTGAGCTGGCGCAGCGCCGCGCGCGCGGAGTTGAAGAAGTGCCGATCGCCGTGCGGGCGGGCGATATGGAGCGGCACGCCCTCGATCCAGCCGCGCACCAGGAAGCGGTCGCCCACCGCCAAAAGCGGGGTGGTGACGCCGGTGCGCGTGACGGTCTCCAGCGCCCGGCGCTCGAACGCGGCAAGCCGCGCGGCGAGCAGGGCGAACCAGGGCGAGACCGCGTCCCAGCGCCGGCGCACGGCCTCGAGCTCGCGCCCGTCGCGGGTCACGTAGGTGCCGCGCTCGACGGTGGAGAACACGTCGCGCTTCAGCACCGTGTCGACGCGGAAGGCGGCGGGATCGGCCCCGTATTCGATTGCAACGTCTGGATTTTCGCGGCGCGGCATCGGGCTTTTCTAAGCGGCCTTCCCGGCCGTGTCGAGCCAGTGGGCGAAATCCGCGAGCGCCCGGGCGGCCTGCGCCCGCTTCTTGGCGAGCGTCTTCTCGGCACCCCTGAGACGCTTGCCGTCGCTGGATTTTGGCGTCTCCGTGAGCGGCGGGAACAGGCCGAAATTCACGTTCATGGGCTGGAACGCCCGCGGCCCCTCCGCCTCGGGCGCGTCGAGATGCCCGCCGGTGATGTGGGTGAGCAGCGCGCCATGGGCGGTGGTGACGGGCGGCAGGTCGGGCGCAAGGCCGCGCCGCTCGGCGGCGGCGAAGCGCCCGGCCATGAGGCCCACGGCGGCGCTCTCCACATAGCCCTCGCAGCCAGTGATCTGGCCGGCGAACCTGAGCCGCGGCAGCGCCTTGAGGCGCAGGCCCGGGTCCAGCAGCCGGGGCGAGTTGAGATAGGTGTTGCGGTGGAGCCCGCCGAGGCGGGCAAACTCGGCGCCCTCCAGCCCCGGAATGGTGCGGAAGATGCGCGCCTGCTCGCCGTGGCGCAGCTTGGTCTGGAAGCCGACCATATTGTAGAGCGTGCCGAGCTTGTTGTCCTGCCGCAGCTGGACCACCGCATAGGGCTTCACGCCGGGCGTGTGTGGATTGGTGAGGCCCACCGGCTTCATGGGGCCGAAGCGAAGGGTCTCGCGGCCGCGCTCGGCCATCACCTCGATGGGCAGGCAGCCGTCGAAATAGGGTGTCTTGGCCTCGAAGTCGCGCATGGGCGCCTTCTCGCCGGCGATCAGCGCGTCCACGAAGGCGTTGTACTGCGCCTCGTCCAGCGGGCAGTTGATATAGTCCGCGCCGGTGCCGCCCGGCCCCTCCTTGTCGTAGCGCGACTGGAACCAGGCCTTGCCGAGGTCGATGCTCTCGAAATGGATGATGGGGGCGATGGCGTCGAAGAAGGCGAGCGCCGCCTCGCCGGTCACGGCACGCACCGCCTCCGCCAGGGCCGGGGAGGTGAGGGGGCCGGTGGCGACGATGACGCTGTCCCAGTCTTCCGGCGGCAGGCCGGCGACCTCCTCGCGGCGGATATCGATCAGCGGATG
Source organism: Xanthobacter pseudotagetidis (assembly GCF_043194795.2). NCBI lineage: Bacteria > Pseudomonadati > Pseudomonadota > Alphaproteobacteria > Hyphomicrobiales > Xanthobacteraceae > Xanthobacter > Xanthobacter pseudotagetidis. Next base: position 2,890,130 of record NZ_CM195534.1, read on the forward strand.
GCTCTCGAGCGCGGCGCCCACCGCCTGCGAGAAGCCGAGGCGATCCACCGCCAGCGCGCCGCCGGCCGGCACCTGGTTCGCGTCGGCGCATTTGAGGATGAGCGAGCCAGCCTGGCGCATCTCGGCGTGGAGCACGCCGACAGCGTTGGCCTGCGCATCGTCGGAACGGAAGGAGTTGGAGCACACGAGCTCCGCCAGGCCATCCGTGAGGTGAGCCTCGGTGGTGCGGTGCGGGCGCATCTCATGCAGCACCACCGCGACGCCTGCCTGCGCCAGCTGCCACGCCGCCTCGGTGCCGGCGAGCCCGCCGCCGATCACATGGACCGGTCCGCAATGGGCTTGCGGCGTGGGCTCGGGCTGCCGGGTCTCGCTCAAGGCTCGCATCTCCCCATCGACCGCCCACGGCTGGGCATCATCGAAGGGGGCGTTCTCTGCCACAACGCCAAGGGTCGCAGCAACAGAAAATCGGCGCCTGTTCCATGCCCTGCACCCGCCGATTTACCGCCGGCAGGCCGATGGAACAGGATTTAAGATCGCATCACGCGCCGATGGAGGCCGCGCGGCGCGCAACCGAGTGAATCTCGCTGCGGGTGACATTGATATCGGCGAGAGAGCGATCGTCCAGCTTGGACAGCTCCACAACCGTTTGGCGGTACACCTGCCAGCGACGCAACTGTTGCGCCAGGAATCCCCACAGAACCATAGCAACCTCCAACGCTGCGAGTGCTCACTGAACGACGACTCGCGTGCTCGACCGAAACCTAGGAAGCGAGATGAAATCAGGAAAGGGCTTATGGTGCATTGCAGCAATGCGCCGACCGCAGATGTAGAAAATAATACCGCCTTCCTTCAGGGGCGTTGTGTGGCGGTATCATATGGAGCATAATTCCACGATGTTTGGGCCAGTCTGGAAGCTTGGCTGGAGGTTAAGTGGTATTGATGGTAGCGGCGTGAGCTGGATTGGCGATCTGCGGGGGTTAGCCATGGCGATTGTCGGCGAGGCCGACCAGTCGGTGTTCACAGCGGAGGTCGAGCGCAGCTTGGTGTCGCAGTTTTTTGACAGCCGGGATGGCGTCTTTGTGGAGGTTGGGGCGTTTGATCCGGTGTTCCAGAGCCAGAGCTATCATCTGGAAATCACCGGGTGGCAGGGCGTGCTCATCGAGCCGGAGCCGAGCCAGGCCGACCACCTGCGCAAGTCGCGCCGCGCGCCGGTGTTCGAGGTGGCGTGCGTGGCCCCCGAGGCTGCGGGTCGCCCGGCGCGCCTGTTGTCGCGGCGCGGTCTCAGCACGCTGCGGTTTCGCGACAGGCAGGCCGAGGGCGGAGTGGTCTTCAACGTGGCATGCGCGACGCTCGACCAGGTGCTCGAGCAGGCCGGGATCGACCATGTGGACTTTCTCAGCATCGATGTCGAGGGCTTGGAACCTGACGTGTTGCGCGGCTTCGACTTCGTGCGCTATCGCCCGAAGCTCATCCTGATAGATGATCGCGAGCGTTTCGGGGAAACCAGCCGGCTGATGGCCCGCAACCGCTACCGATTGGTCCGACGCACGGGCCACAACGGCTGGTTCGTCCCGAAGGGGGCCGGATTTCCCGTCGGTCTTGCCGGACGCCTGCAGCTGACATGGACCTACGGTCTGGGCCGCCTGATGCGCCGGACCCTGTCGCGCTTCAGCGAGCGGTCCGTCATGCTCTGACTGGCGGCGGGCGCAGGCAAGGCCGGCCCCGGCGCACGCGTCATTCGGCGGCGCGCCGGCGGCTGGAGCCGCGCGCGGGGCGCTCCGCCTCGGCGGAAGGGGCTGCCGGCACGGGCCGGCGCGCCAGTACCTCGGCGAGGAAGCGCCCGGTGTGGGAGCGCTTCTCTTTCGCCACCGCCTCGGGCGGGCCTGCCGCGACGATCTCGCCGCCGCCGTCGCCGCCCTCCGGGCCGAGGTCGATCACCCAATCGGCGGTCTTGATGACCTCCAGATTGTGCTCGATCACCACCACCGTGTTGCCCTGGTCCACCAGCTCGTGGAGCACTTCCAGCAGCTTCTTCACGTCGTGGAAGTGCAGGCCGGTGGTGGGCTCGTCGAGGATGTAGAGCGAGCGCCCGGTGGCGCGCTTCGACAGCTCCTTGGAGAGCTTCACGCGCTGCGCCTCGCCGCCCGACAGCGTGGTCGCCTGCTGGCCGACCTTGATGTAGTCAAGCCCCACCCGGTGCAGCGTCTCCAGCTTCTCGCGCACGGACGGCACCGCCTTGAAGAAGGCCGCCCCTTCCTCCACCGTCATGTCCAGCACGTCGGCGATGGACTTGTCCTTGAAGGTCACTTCCAGCGTCTCGCGATTGTAGCGCCGGCCCTTGCAGACGTCGCAGGTGACGTAGACGTCGGGCAGGAAGTGCATCTCGATCTTGATGACGCCGTCGCCCTGGCAGGCCTCGCAGCGCCCGCCCTTGACGTTGAAGGAGAAGCGCCCGGCGCCGTAACCGCGCGCCTTCGCCTCCGGCAGGCCGGCGAACCATTCGCGGATCGGCGTGAAGGCGCCGGTATAGGTGGCCGGGTTCGAGCGCGGGGTGCGGCCGATGGGCGACTGGTCGATGTCGATCACCTTGTCGAGGTGCTCCAGCCCCTCGATCTTGTCGAACGGGGCCGGAGCCTCGCTGGCGCCGTTGAGGCGCCGCGCCACCGCCTTGTAGAGCGTGTCGATGAGCAGCGTCGACTTGCCGCCGCCCGAGACGCCGGTGATGCAGGTGAACAGGCCGAGCGGGATCTCCGCCGTCACGTTCTTGAGGTTGTTGCCGCGCGCGCCGGAGAGCTTGAGCATGCGCTTGGGATTGGGCTTGCGCCGCGCCGGCACGCCCACGGACAGCGCGCCGGTCAGATACTGCCCGGTGAGCGACTTGGGATTGGCGAGGATCTCCGCCGGCGTGCCCTGGGCGACGACGCGCCCGCCGTGGATGCCGGCCCCGGGCCCCACGTCCACCACATAGTCGGCGGCGAGGATGGCGTCCTCGTCGTGCTCCACCACGATCACCGTGTTGCCGAGGTCGCGCAGGTGCTTGAGCGTGACAAGAAGCCGCTCGTTATCGCGCTGGTGCAGGCCGATGGAGGGCTCGTCCAGCACATAGAGCACGCCGGTGAGGCCGGAGCCGATCTGCGAGGCGAGGCGGATGCGCTGGCTCTCGCCGCCAGAGAGCGTGCCGGAGGCGCGCGCCAGGGTGAGATATTCGAGCCCCACGTCCAGCAGGAAGGTGAGCCGCTCGCGGATCTCCTTGAGAATGCGCCCGGCGATCTCGTTCTGCTTGTCGGAAAGCTGCGCCGGCAACGCCTCGAACCAGCGAGCGGCGGCCTTCACCGAGAGTTCGCCGATCTCGCCGATATGCCGGCCCGCCACCTTCACCGCCAGCGCCTCGGGCTTGAGGCGATAGCCGTTGCAGGCGGCGCAGGGCACGGTGGAGAAGTACTTTGAGATTTCCTCCCGCGCCCAGTCGCTTTCGGTCTCCTTCCAGCGCCGGTCGAGGTTCACCACCACGCCCTCGAAGGTCTTCTGCGTCTCGTAGGAGCGCAGGCCGTCGTCATAGGCGAAGGTGATCTTTTCGCCCTTGGAGCCGAACAGGATGACGTCCTTGGCTTTCTCCGGCAGGTCCTCCCACGGCACGGTGAGCTTGAAGCCGTAATGCTTCGCCAGCGCGTCCAGCGTCTGTCCATAATATGGAGAGGTGGACTTCGCCCAGGGGGCGATGGCGCCGTGCTTCAGCGAGCGCGCCTTGTCCGGCACCACCAGCTCGGGGTCGATGGTCTGCTCGACGCCGAGGCCGTCGCACGCCGGGCAGGCGCCGAACGGGTTGTTGAAGGAGAACAGGCGCGGCTCGATCTCCGGAATGGTGAAGCCGGAGACCGGGCAGGCGAACTTCTCCGAGAACATGATGCGGCGGGGAGCGCCGTGCTCGTCCTTCTCGTCGGCGTATTCGGCCACCGCGATGCCGTCGGCGAGGCCGAGCGCGGTCTCGAAGCTGTCGGCGAGGCGCTGGGCGAGGTCGGCGCGCACGACGATGCGGTCCACCACCACGTCGATGTCGTGCTTGAACTTCTTGTCGAGGGCAGGGGCGTCGGCGATCTCGTGGAAGGCGCCGTTGACCTTCACCCGCTGGAAGCCCTTCTTCATCCAGTCGGCCAGTTCCTTCCGGTACTCGCCCTTGCGGCCCCGCACCACGGGCGCCAGCAGATAGAGGCGGGTGCCCTCAGGCAGCGCCAGCACGCGGTCCACCATCTGCGAGACGGTCTGGCTCTCGATCGGCAGGCCGGTGGCGGGGGAATAGGGGATGCCGGTGCGCGCCCATAGGAGGCGCATGTAGTCGTAGATCTCGGTGACGGTGCCCACCGTCGAGCGCGGATTCTTGGAGGTGGTCTTCTGCTCGATGGAGATGGCGGGCGAGAGGCCGTCGATCTGGTCCACGTCCGGCTTCTGCATCATCTCCAGGAACTGGCGCGCATAGGCGGAGAGGCTCTCCACGTAGCGGCGCTGGCCCTCGGCATAGATGGTGTCGAAGGCGAGCGAACTCTTGCCCGAGCCGGAGAGGCCCGTGAACACCACCAAAGCGTCGCGCGGAATGTCGAGGTCGACATTCTTGAGATTGTGCTCGCGCGCTCCCTTTATCGACAGGGTGCGAGCATCGCGGCGGGCGGCAACGGGGGCGGGCACGTCCCGCGCGGGGGAGGTCTTGCTCTTCATGAACGTCCGGGGCGGCCCACGGGCCGCAAGAGGGGGCGGGTCAGGACCGGTGCGCCGGCGCCCGCGAGGAAGCGCGCAGCGCGGCGAGGAGGCCGGGAGCGGATAGGAATACGGCGAACGGCGTCGGATGGATGGGGGTGAAGCTGGAACAGAGGCTGAAATACCTGCGGCCGACGATGTTCGGGCGCCAGAGGCCATGATGTCGCCCGAACCATGATGCGGCGGCGTCCCAGGCGCGCTCGGTCCTGCCCCGGAGTGCAGCCAGACGGCCGGTTCTGGATGGTCCCAGCAGCTTCATGATCATGGCTTGAATGTAATGACCTGTGTGCGATGCGGTAGAGAACATAATGGGAACGAATGAGTCGGGCCAGCTGAAATCTCAAAGCGCCGGCGAATGGACTCGGGGGTTGCGCCGCCGGGCACGCATCTATAGAACATAATGGGAACACAAGATCGCCTGGCCGTTCGTCCCGGATTGTGAAGAGGCTGCGCGGTCGGGCGGCGCCCCACGGCGGTGGACAGCGGCGTATTTGGGCTCGCGCCCGGCGCCCTGCGGGGGCAGGGTGCGCGGCGAGGACATTCGAGACAGGGAGGAGCCGCTTATGGCCGGCAGCGTCAACAAGGTGATCCTGATCGGCAATCTGGGGCGCGACCCGGAAGTGCGCTCGTTCCAGAGTGGCGGGCGGGTTTGCAACCTGCGCATCGCCACCTCGGAAAGCTGGCGCGACAAGGCCTCGGGCGAGCGTAAGGACCGCACCGAGTGGCACCAGGTCTCGATCTACAACGAGAACCTCATCGGCGTCGCCGAGCGGTTCCTGAAGAAGGGCTCGAAGGTCTATATCGAGGGCCAGCTCGAGACCCGCAAATATGAGAAGGACGGCCGCGACGTCTACACCACCGAGGTGGTGCTGCGGCCTTATCGCGGCGAGCTGACCCTGCTCGATTCCCGCGGCGGCGAGGCCGGCGGCGGCGCCGACGATTACGGCGGCGGCTCGGATTTCGGCTCCTCCGGCCCCATGGGGGGAAGCGGCGGCTATGGCGGCGGCGGACGTCGCTCTGGCCCCTCGGGAGGCGGCTCCGGTGGCGGTTCGGGCGGTGGGCGCCCGGTCAGCAGCGACATGGACGACGAGATTCCGTTCTGATCGACGGCTTATTTCCGGACCGCTCCGCGGGGGTGCGTGGCATCCCTGCGGTTCCATCCGCGCCGTCCTTCGACGGGCCGCGGGCGGCCGGTTTTGCAGCCGGTTCGACGCAAAAAGGTCAAGATTGCTGACCAAGGCCAGAGGGACCGCGAATAAGTATTTGAAATATAATGTGGAATTTGGGTGGTATCCGCGCGCTTTCGCTGGCGTCCGGATGGTGAATCGGCTAGAAGTTCGGCACCTTGTGACTTGAAGGTGAGTGTTCCCTTTTGGCCGACCCCGAGACGCCGAACAGCGGCGGCGAGCTGCCCTCCGATATCAAGCCCGTTTCCATCACGGACGAGCTGTCGCGGTCCTATCTCGATTACGCCATGAGCGTCATCGTCGCCCGCGCGCTGCCGGATGTGCGCGACGGGCTGAAGCCGGTGCACCGGCGCATCCTGTTCTCCATGCACGAGAACGGGTACGAGTGGAACAAGCAGTACCGCAAGTCGGCCCGCGTGGTTGGCGACGTGATCGGCAAGTATCACCCCCACGGCGACCAGTCGGTCTATGACGCCTTGGTGCGCATGGCGCAGACCTTCGCCATGCGGCTGCCGCTGGTGGACGGGCAGGGCAATTTCGGCTCGGTGGACGGCGATGCCCCGGCGGCCATGCGCTACACCGAGGTGCGCCTGGAGAAGGTGACCGGCTCGCTGCTGGACGACCTCGACAAGGACACGGTCGACTTCCAGGAGAACTACGACAACACCGAGCGGGAGCCCGCCGTCCTTCCGGCCAAGTTCCCGAACCTTTTGGTGAACGGGGCGGGCGGCATCGCGGTGGGCATGGCCACCAACATCCCGCCGCACAATCTCGGCGAGGTGATCGACGTCACCATCGCGCTGCTCGACGATCCCGCGCTGGAGCCCGAGGCGCTGCTCGATATCCTGCCGGGACCGGATTTTCCCACCGGCGGCCTGATCCTGGGGCGCACCGGCATCCGCCAGGCCTACATGACCGGGCGCGGCTCGGTGCTGATGCGGGCGCGGGCGACCATCGAGAGCCTGCGCAAGGATCGCGAGGCCATCATCGTCACCGAGATTCCCTACCAGGTGAACAAGGCCACCATGGTGGAGAAGATCGCCGAGCTGGTGCGCGAGAAGCGCATCGAGGGCATCTCGGAGATCCGTGACGAGAGCGATCGCGACGGCCTGCGCGTGGTGTTCGAGATCAAGCGCGACGCCCAGGCGGACGTGGTTCTGAACAACCTCTACCGGCAGACGCTGCTGCAGACCTCGTTCGGCGTGAACATGGTGGCGCTGTCCGGAGGCAAGCCGGGCGTGCTGGCGCTGCACGATATCTTGACTGCTTTCATCGCCTTCCGCGAGGAGGTGATAAGCCGGCGAACCAAATTCCTCCTCAAGAAGGCCCGCGACCGCGCCCACGTGCTCGTCGGCCTCGCCATCGCGGTCGCCAATATCGACGAGGTGATCCGCCTAATCCGCACCGCGCCTGATCCAGCGACCGCCCGCGAGGCCCTGATGGGTCGTGATTGGCCGGCTAAGGACATGGCGCCCCTGATCGCCCTGATCGCCGATCCGCGCCATGCCTTGCGTGAGGATGGGACGTATCGTCTGTCCGAAGTCCAGGCGCGGGCGATCCTGGACCTGCGCCTCCAGCGCCTGACCGCGCTGGGGCGGGACGAGATCGCCGAGGAGCTGGACAAGCTCGCCGCCGAGATCGCCGACTATCTCGACATCCTCGCCAGCCGGCCGCGCATGCGGGCCATCATCCGCGACGAGCTCCTGGCGATCAAAACCGAGTTCGGCACGCCCCGGCGCACCGAGATCGTCGAAGGCTTCGGCGATCTGGAGGACGAGGACCTGATCCAGCGCGAGGAGATGGTGGTCACCGTCTCCCACGCCGGCTACGTCAAGCGCGTGCCGCTCTCCACCTACCGGGCGCAAAGGCGTGGCGGCAAGGGCCGCTCGGCCATGCAGACCCGCGAGGAGGATTTCGTCACCCGCCTGTTCGTCGCCTCCACCCACGCGCCGGTGCTGTTCTTCTCCTCCAAGGGGCAGGTCTACAAGCTGAAGGTCTGGCGCCTACCCCTGGCGGCGCCGCAGGCGCGCGGCAAGGCGCTGGTGAACATCCTCCCCCTCGATGCCGACGAGCGCATCACCTCGGTGGTGCTGCTGCCGGAGGAAAAGGACACGGACGAGCGCCTGCAGATCATGTTCGCCACCACTGGCGGCACGGTGCGGCGCAACGCGCTGACCGACTTCCAGCAGGTGAACCGCAACGGCAAGATCGCCATGAAGCTTGCCGAGGGCGAGGCGATCGCCGACGTGGCGCTGTGCACCGAGGACGACGACGTGCTGCTCACCACGGCGGCCGGCGCCTGCATCCGCTTCCCCGCCACCGAGGTGCGCCTGTTCAAGGGCCGCGACAGCGTCGGTGTCCGGGGCATCCGGTTGGAGAAGGACGACCGCATCATCTCCATGGCCATCATCAACCATGTGGAGGCGACGGCCGACGAGCGGCTCGCTTATATCAAGATGAGCCGCGCGGTCCGCGGCGAGGGACTGGAGCCCGGCGAGCTGGAGCAGGAGGAAGGCGCCGCCGGCGACACGCCGCTGGGCCAGAAGTACATCGCCATGAGCGAGGCCGAGCAGTTCATCCTCACCGTCTCCGAGAACGGCTACGGCAAGCGCACATCGTCCTACGAGTACCGGGTCACCGGCCGCGGCGGCAAGGGCATCGTCGCCATGGCTGTGAACGCGCGCAACGGCCGGCTCGTGGCCTCGTTCCCGGTCAGGGACCAGGACCAGATCATGCTCGTCACCGATGGCGGCCAGCTGATCCGCTGCCCGGTGGAGGGCATCCGCATCGTCGGCCGCGGCAGCCAGGGCGTCATCGTCTTCGACACCGCCGAGGGCGAGCGCGTGGTCTCCGTTGAGCACATCAGCGACGACGGGTCGGAAGCCGAAGGCGAGGATGGCGGCGAAGCGGGGGGCGCAGAGGCGGACGAGGCATGATCTCCGCCGAGAGCCTGCTCATCTTCGTCCTCGCCTCGCTGGCGCTCGCCGCGACGCCGGGGCCGAACGTGGCGCTCATCGTCGGCACCTCGCTCAAGCATGGCCGGCGCGCCGGCATCCTCACCGCCATGGGCGTCAATGTGGGCGTCATGGTCCAGCTCGCCCTGGTGGCGGCGGGGCTCGCTTATGTGGTGGAGGCGTTCTCGCGCCACTTCGACCTGGTGCGCTATGCCGGCGCGGCCTATCTCGTGTTTCTCGCCATCCAGCAGTGGCGCCATGCGGGGGAGGGTGCGGACATGCCGGCTCCCTCGGCGCGCGCCGCTTTCGGGCGCGGCCTGGCGGTCGCCTTCGCCAATCCGAAGACGCTGCTGTTCCACGCAGCCTTCCTGCCGCAGTTCGTCACCAACGTGCACGATCCGGTGCCGCAGATCGCGCTGCTGGCGGCGATCTTCGCGGCCATCGCGCTGGCCTCCGACACCCTTTGGGCGGTGGTGGCGGACCGCGCCCGCAGCGCCTTGAAGGGGCGCTTCACCCGCCTCGCCGATCGCGTCTCCGCCGGCATCCTCTTGGGGGGCGCCGCCATTCTCCTGGCGGCCGGCCGGCGATAGGGCGGCCGACTTCCCTTCGCACGCACTGCGCGCTTAAATTTATCGGCGCGTGATTTGGTTGCGTGACGGAGGGGCCATGCCGGAGCCGGACGTCCTTTTACAGGCCATGGTGGACCAGCGGCTCGGCGGGTCCCTGCCCCAAGCGCCGCCGGGCTGGGTCAACCGCTTCGGCGGCAAGCTCGTCCTGGTGCTGCTCGACAACAAGTATGCCCCCTCCATCCGCAACGGCCGCAGCCTGTGGGCGCTGCACGACGACCTCTCCTACCGCCCCAGCAACGGCGACGACATCATCACCGTGCGAAAGGGCGCGGTCACCGACCTCACCTCCGTGCCCCGCTTCGCCTGGATGCTCATTCCGCCCGACGGTCCCTGGGTGAAGGCGGCGGTGATCCACGATTACCTCTACCGGACGCGCGGCACCGGCATCATCTGGGACAAGCCATCCTCCCACACGCGCCCGACGCCCTACAGCCGCGCCGAGGCGGACTGGATCCTGCGCGACGCGCTGGAAAACCGGGGCGTCGGCTGGCTGAAGCGCAACATCATCTGGGCCGCGGTGCGTATCGGCGGAGCCTGCTCCTGGGGGCACTGACGCCCGAGCGCGGAAATTCCGCGATCCGCGTTGCGTCCGCCGCCGGGCGCGGCTAACGGTTCTGCGTCATGACCGCATCCTCCCACACCCTGCGCACCGCCATCTATGGCGGCTCGTTCGATCCGCTCACCAACGGCCACCTGGACGTGGTGCGCTCGGCCTGCCGGCTCGCCGACCGGCTGGTGCTGGCGGTCGGGGTGCATCCCGGCAAGGCGCCGCTCTTTTCCGCCGAGGAGCGCCTCGCCATGCTCAAGGAGGTATGCGCGCCCATCGCCGCCGAGGAGAACGCGGCGCTGGAGGCCATCACCTTCGGCAACCTCATCGTCTCGACCGCGCAGGAGGTGGGCGCGAGCCTGCTGATCCGCGGCCTGCGCGACGGCACCGATCTCGACTACGAGATGCAGATGGCAGGCATGAACGGCGCCATGGCGCCGGACATCCAGACCGTGTTCCTGCCCGCCTCGCCGCGGGTGCGCCCCATCACCGCCACGCTCGTCAGGCAGATCGCCGCCATGGGCGGCGACGTCGCCCCCTTCGTGCCGCCGGCGGTGCTCGCCCGGCTCAAGGACAAGTTTCCGCGCTGAGCGCGGCCCGCAGTCCGCCTCTCCGAATCCCGGAAGGCTCTTGCCAGGAGTTGTTCATGCGAAGCGTTCTCGGCCGCCTCGGCGCCGCTCTGGTGGTCGCCCTCACTCTGGCGCTGGCCACGGCACTGCCTGCCGCGGCCCAAGGCAAGCTCGACCTCGAAAACACGCTCTATCTCGACACGGCCTATGGCCGCGTGGTGATCAAGCTGCGCCCCGACCTCGCGCCCAAGCATGCCGCGCGCCTGAAGGAGCTCACCCGCGCGAACTTCTATAACGGCGTGCCGTTCCACCGGGTGATCCCCGGCTTCATGGCGCAGAGCGGCGATCCCACCGGTACCGGCACGGGCGGCTCCGGGGTGAAACTGCCGGCGGAATTCTCCAACGTCCCGTTCAAGCGCGGCGTCGTCGGCATGGCGCGGGCCAGCTCGCCCGACAGCGCCGATTCCCAGTTCTTCATCATGTTCGACGAGACGCCGAGCCTGAACGGCCAGTACACCGTGGTGGGCGAGGTGGTGTCGGGCATGGAGTTCGTGGACAAGATCAAGAAGGGCACCGGCCAGGGCGGCACGGTGAGCAATCCCGACAAGATCGTGAAGATGACGGTGGCGGCGGACGCCAAGTAAGGTGCCGGCGAGATGCGGCGGGGCGCAGCGCCCCGCGCGCGACAAGGCCATGGCCGCGCCGCAGGGCCGGCCGCAGGGGAGGGGGCGCGCCGCGCCCGCCTCCGGCAAGGAAAGGACACGACATGAGTGAGGAAGTGCTCGTTCTCGAGACCACCAAGGGCCCGGTGACCATCAAGTTCCTGCCCGAAGTGGCGCCCGGCCACGTGGCGCGCATCAAGGAGCTGGTCTCCACCGGCTTCTATGACGGCGTGCCGTTCCACCGCGTGATCGAGGGCTTCATGGCCCAGACCGGCGATCCCACCGGCACCGGCATGGGCGGCTCGGGCAAGAAGCTGAAGCAGGAGTTCAACAAGACCCTGCACAAGCGCGGCACGGTCTCCATGGCCCGCGCGCAGAACCCGGATTCCGGCGACAGCCAGTTCTTCATCTGCTTCGCCGACGCCCCGTTCCTCAACGGCCAGTACACGGTGTGGGGCGAGGTGCTCTCCGGCATGGAGAACGTGGACCAGATCAAGCGCGGCGAGCCGGTGAAGGACCCGGACAAGATCGTCTCGGCGAAGCTCGTCACGCAGGCGTGAGATGAAGGGGCGCTCCGGCGCCCCTTTTTCATTCCTGGCGACCATGGCCTGTTCCGCCGCTTCTCGCTGCATTCCGGCCGCGGGCCGCGCCGGCCGCATGGCTCGCGCCGTTGCTCCTCGCACCATGGCGTTGTTCCGGCGGGCGTTTAAGCCTAACTCCCGCGATCCGCGCGGTTCCGCCCGGTCCAGCGCGCGTGAGCCGAAGAGTCAGCCCGTGAAGCACCCCCCCACCGAGCTTACCCACCGGGACGTGCGCCGCATCATCCTCGGCATCATGCTGGCGATGTTCCTCGGCGCCCTCGACCAGACCATCGTCGCCACCGCGCTGCCCACCATCGGCGCCGAGTTCGGCGACTTCGCCAACCTGCCCTGGGTGGTCACCTCCTATTTGCTCGCCGCCACCGTGGCGACGCCGCTCTACGGCAAGCTCTCCGACATCCGCGGGCGGCGGGTGATGCTGCTGATCTCGGTGGCGGTGTTCTCGCTCGCCTCGGTGGCCTGCGCGCTGGCGCCGAACCTGTTCCTCCTGATCCTCGCCCGCGCGGCCCAGGGGCTCGGCGGCGGCGGGCTGATCTCGCTGGCCCAGACCATCATCGCCGACGTGGTGGCCCCGCGCGAGCGGCCGCGCTACCAGGCGCAGATCGCCGCCGTCTTCGCCGCCGCCAGCATCCTCGGGCCGGTGCTCGGCGGCTTCTTCGCCCAGCATTTCCATTGGACCCTGATCTTCTGGATCAACCTGCCGCTGGGGGCGGCGGCCTATCTCATGACCGACCGCACCCTGCGCCGCCTGCCGCGCCACGACCGGCGCCACGACCTCGACGCGCCGGGCGCGGCGCTGATGGCCCTGTCCTCGCTCGCCTTGCTCCTGGCGCTGAACTGGGGCGGGGTGCGCTTCGCGTGGGGCTCGCCGGAGATCCTCGGCCTCATTGCCGCGAGCCTCGTGCTCGGCGGGCTCTTCGTCTGGCGCATCCACACCGCGCACGAGCCGTTCGTGTCGCTGGACATGCTCACCGATCCGGTGGTCGGCCGCGCCATTCCCGCCGCGTTCGCGGCCGCCGGCACCATGGTGGGCCTCTCCATCTTCGTGCCGCTCTATTTCGAGACCGTGCGGGGGCTGAGCGCCAGCCAGTCGGGCCTCGCTCTGATCCCGCTCATGGGCGGCATCGTCTGCGGCGCCGTCACCTCCGGCCGGCTTCTGGCCCGGCTCACCCACTACAAGCGGCCGGGCATGATCGGCAATGCGGTATCGGCGCTGCTGCTCGCGACGTTCGCGCTTTCGCCGACGAGCCTGCCACTGCCGCTGCTGGTGGGCGGCCTTGCGCTCGTCGGCATGGGGATCGGCACGGTGCTGCCCATGACCACCATCGCGATCCAGAACGCGGTCACCCCGCATCGCATGGGCACCGCCACCGGCCTCATGAACTTCTTCCGCCAGCTGGGCGGGGCGATGGTGGTGGCGGTGCTCGGGGCGGTGCTGCTGGGCTTCGCCGGCCGCACCTCCGGCCACGACATGGAGGAGCTGGCGCGCCATGCCGCGCCCGATGCGCTGGCGGGCGGCTTCTCCTACGTGTTCGGCACCGCGGCGCTGGTTCTGGCGGTCGGCCTTGCCTTCCTGGTCGCCATGCAGGAGCGGCCCCTGCGCTCCAGCGTGCGCGCGGCGGCCGAGGAGGCCGCCGGCATCGCCGAATGAGCGGTGGGCCGCCGGGGCATGCGCTCCGGCGGCGTCACCTGGCAGCGTTCACTCGGCGGCCTTGGGAGCCTTCTTCGCCGCGGCCTTCTTGGCCGGGGTCTTCTTGGCGGCCGGCTTGGTCGCGGCTTTTTTGGCGGTGGCCTTTTTCGGCGCGCCGTCCGCGGCCTTGGCGGGGGCCTTGCGGCCGCCCCGCGCGGGCTTCGACGGGCTGGAGGCCGCCTTGGCGTCGATGATGGCGACCGCCTCGGCGAGGGTCAGAGCCTCCGGGTCCACCGACTTCGGCAGCGTGGCGTTGACCTTGCCGTGGTTCACATAGGGACCGAACCGGCCCGCGCGCACGGTGATCGGCGCGCCATGGACCGGATGGTCGCCCAGCGTGCGCCCCGGCGCCGCCGCCCCACGGCCGCCACGGCCCTTGGACTGCTTCTCGGCGATCAGCGTCACCGCCCGGTTCAGGCCGATGGCGAGGATGTCGTCGCCGTCCTCGATATTGGCGTAGGTGCGCCCGTGCTGGACATAGGGACCGTAGCGGCCGATGCCGGCGAGGATCGGCTCCCCGTCCTCGGGATGGCGGCCCACCTCGCGCGGCAGAGCGAGCAGCTTGAGCGCGGTTTCCAGGTCCACGTCGGCGGCGGCGAGGCCCTTGGGGAGGGAGGAGCGCTTCGGCTTCTCCCCGTCCTTGCCCTCGCCGAGCTGGAGATAGGTGCCGAAGCGCCCGGTGCGCACGCTCACCTCCTCGCCGCTGTCCGGATCGAGGCCGATGACGCGGGTGCCGTCGCCTTCCTGGGCGTTGTCGCCGGTGAGCGGGCGGGTGTGGCGGCATTCGGGATAGTTCGAGCAGCCTATGAAGGCGCCGAACTTGCCCATCTTCAGCGACAGCCGCCCGGTGCCGCAGGTGGGGCACAAACGCGGGTCGGTGCCGTCTTCCCGAGGCGGGAAGATGTGGGCGGTGAGCATTTCGTCGAGCGCGTCGAGCACCTGGGAGACGCGCAGGTCCTTGGTGGCCTCCACGGCGGCGTGGAAGTCCTGCCAGAAGGCGCGCAGCACCTCCTTCCAGTCGAGCTCGGCGGCGGAGACCTCGTCGAGCTTCTCCTCCAGGTCGGCGGTGAAGTCGTATTCCACGTAGCGCTTGAAGAAGCTTTCCAGGAAGGCGGTGACGAGGCGCCCCTTGTCCTCGGGCACGAGGCGCTTCTTCTCCAGCTTCACGTATTCGCGGTCGCGCAGCACGGCGAGCACGGCGGCGTAGGTGGAGGGGCGGCCGATGCCGAGCTCCTCCATGCGCTTCACGAGCGACGCCTCCGAATAGCGCGGCGGCGGCTCGGTGAAGTGCTGGGTGGTGGTGATCTCGCGCCGGTCGAGCGCCTCGCCGGCGTTCATGGCGGGCAGGCGGCGGCTCTCCTCGTCCTCGTCCTCGTCGTCCTTGCCCTCGCGGTAGAGGGCGAGGAAGCCGTCGAACTTGACCACCGTGCCGGTGGCGGTGAGGTCGAGCACGCGGCCGCCGGCTTTCGCCTCGATGTCGGCGGTGGTGCGCTCCAGCTCGGCGGATTCCATCTGGCTCGCCACCGTGCGGGTCCAGATCAGCTCGTAGAGCTTGGCCTGCTCGCCGTCGAGATGGCGCGCCGCCTCGCGCGGATGGCGGGAAGGATCGGTCGGGCGGATGGCCTCGTGCGCCTCCTGGGCGTTCTTGGCCTTGGTGGTGTACTTGCGCGGCACGCCGGGCAGGTACTTTGGCCCGAACTGCTTGCCGATGGCGCTGCGGGTGGCGGCCACCGCCTCCGGCGCCATGTCGACGCCGTCGGTTCGCATGTAGGTGATGAGGCCGACCGTCTCGCCGCCCACGTCCACGCCCTCATAGAGGCGCTGGGCGATCTGCATGGTGCGCGCCGGGGCGAGGCCGAGCTTGCGGCTCGCCTCCTGCTGCAGGGTCGAGGTGGTGAAGGGCGGCTGCGGATGGCGCCGCACCGGCTTCGCCTCCACCGAGCGCACGCGGAAGGCGGCGGCGTCGAGCGCCGCGCGGAAGGCCTTGGCTTCCTCCGCCGTGCCCACCGAGAGTCGCGTGATCTTCTTGCCGTCGGCGCCCACGAGCCGGGCCTCGAACTCCTCCTTCCGGGGGGTGGCGAGGCGGGCGACGATGGACCAGTATTCGCGCTGGACGAAGGTCTCGATCTCGCGCTCGCGGTCGCAGACGAGGCGCAGCGCCACCGACTGCACGCGGCCCGCGGAGCGGGCGCCGGGCAGCTTGCGCCACAGCACCGGGGAGAGCGTGAAGCCGACCAGATAGTCGAGCGCGCGCCGGGCGAGATAGGCGTCCACCAGCGCCACGTCGATGGCGCGCGGCGCCTTCATGGCCTCCAGCACCGCCTGCTTGGTGATGGCGTTGAACACCACCCGCTCGACCTTCTGGTCCTTGAGCGCCTTCTTGTGCCGCAGCACCTCCAGCACGTGCCAGGAGATGGCCTCGCCCTCGCGGTCCGGGTCGGTGGCGAGGATGAGGGCGGAGGCGCCCTTCACCGCGCTGGCGATCTCGTTGAGCCGCTTCTGCGCCTTGGGATCGACCTCCCAGAGCATGCGGAAGTCCTGCTCCGGATCGACCGAGCCGTCCTTGGAGGGAAGGTCGCGCACGTGGCCGTAGGACGCGATGACCTCGTAGCCGGGGCCGAGATATTTGTTGATCGTCTTCGCCTTTGCGGGCGATTCGACGATGACGACCTGCATGGGTGTCCCGTGTCTTTCCATGAGCCCGGGAGCCAAGAACGACACGCCGCGACAGTCCTTTCGGACCCGCGCCGGCATCCTCTCCCGCCCCCGCCGTGCCCCGCCGCGACCGGCCACGGGCGGGCCGCCGTAACGGCCGCCCCGAGCGATGACCGCGAGCGGAGGTGGCCGCAACATGGGCAGCCGATGGCCTCGTGTCAAATCGCCGCCGTGTATGGGCGGTCGCAAGTGGGGATCGCCATGATACAACCTGAGGTAAGTTTATTTGTTTCATTTTCCCTTTATGAGAGTGATCGGCGCTCCCTTACCGCGCGAATTCCAGGATCGATTCATGGTGGACTTACCGTCCTCTCAGGGTGGGCCTGCCGCGCAGGAGGTCGCGGCGTACGTGGAATCACTCGCCGCCGAGCTGGCCCGCCTCGCGCGCAGCCACAATCTGACCACCCTGGCCTATCTGCTGGACATGGCGCGCATGGAGGCCCGCAACGTGGTGCTCTCGCAATCGCCCGACGAGAGAGCCGTCGACCGCCGGCCCTGAGGCGCCGCCGGCGGCCCCGCATCGGTCCGGCAGCTATCGCAGCGCCACCCGTCCGGTGCCTGGCCGGTCGAGCCGGCCGGCAAGCTCCAGCTCGAGAAGCACGATCTGCACCTCGGCGGCGCTCGCGCCCGACAGGCGGATCAGCTCGTCAATGGCGGTGGGGACTGGCGACAGCAGCTCCAGGATTCGCGCCCGCACGTCATCTCCCGGCGCGGGGGGCGGCGTCGGCTGGGCCGGGGCGGCAAGGTCATGCCCACCGTCGGGCTCCCGGCCGATCATCGGCGCGAGCACGCTCGTCACGTCCGCGACCTCGGTGACCAGGGTGGCGCCCTGCTTCAGCAGGCGGTTGGTGCCGCCCGCGCGCGGATCGAGCGGGGAACCGGGCACGGCGAACACCTCGCGGCCCTGCTCGCCGGCAAGGCGCGCGGTGATGAGCGAGCCCGAGCGTTCCGCCGCCTCCACCACCACGACGCCGAGCGCGAGCCCCGACACCAGGCGGTTGCGGCGCGGAAAGTCGCGCGCTCGCGGCTCCCAGGCGAGCGGCATCTCGGAGACCAGGACACCGCGCTCGGCGACGGCCTCGATCAGCGTCAGGTTCTCGGGCGGGTAGGGGCGGGTGAGGCCGCCGGCGAACACGCCGATGGTGCCTTGATCGAGGCTCGCCTCGTGGGCGGCCGCATCGATGCCGCGCGCGAGGCCAGACACCACCACCCAGCCCGCCGCCCCGAGGTCGCGGGCAAGGCGCGCCGCGAAGCTGCGGCCGGCGGCGGAGGCGTTGCGCGCGCCGACCATGGCCACCTTCGGCAGGCGCAGAAGCTGCGTCCGCCCCCGCACGGCGAGCAGCGGCGGCGCGTCGTCGAGCGCCCTGAGCGTCGCCGGATAGTCGGCCTCGCCCAGCGCCACGAGGCGGGCGCCGATGCGCGCAAGCCCCGCCATCTCGGCTTCCGCCTCGGCCTTGCTCGGCATCCGGGGCGGCACCAGCCTGCCGCCGCGGCGGGCGAGGCTCGGCAACGCCTCCAGCGCCGCCGCCGCGCCACCATACTGGTTGATGAGCACGCGGAAGGTGCGCGGTCCCACATTCTCGGTGCGGATCAGGCGCAGCCAGTCGAGCCGCTGCTCGGGGGTCAGAAGGTCTCTTCCCGGTTCAGGGGGCGGCGGGGAGGGGGGCGCGCCGCGAGCCATGCCTCAGCCCTTCGCGCCGATCTTGCCCTCGGTCCCGGCGAGGAGCCGGGCGATGTTCTCATGGTGCTTGGCCCACAGGATCGCCGCGAGCAGCATGAGCAGCAGCGCCGCCCGCGTCTCGCCCATCGCCAGTGCAGCCAGCGGCGTGGCGATGGCCGCCACCAGGGCCGAGAGTGAGGAATAGCGCGTCACGAAGGCCACCAGCAGCCAGGCCGCCGCGAACGCCAGCGCCGCCGGCCAAGCGAGGGCGAGAGCGACGCCGAGGAAGGTCGCCACTCCCTTGCCGCCCCTGAATCCCAGCCAGACCGGGAAGACGTGGCCGAGAAAGGCGGCAAGACCCGCCGCAAGGCCGCCGTCGGCGCCGAACAGGTGGCGGGCGATCAGCACCGCGGCCGTTCCCTTCAGCGCATCCCCCAGCAAGGTGAGGGCGGCGAGGTCCTTGCGGCCCGTCCGCAGCACGTTGGTGGCGCCGATATTGCCGGAGCCGATGGTGCGGATATCGCGCGTGCGGCCGAGCCGCGTCAGCACCAGCCCGAACGGAATCGAGCCGAGCAGGTAGCCGATGGCAAGGGCAAGCAGCGTCGGCGCCGCAGGCAAGGACCAGGTCAATGGGGAAAGCATGGGCGTCCGGTGGTGGAAGGGCGCTCAAACGTATTCGTAGACGGTCCGCCCGGCAACGATGGTCCGCAGCACCCGCCCGTCGAGCCGCGCCTCGTCGAACGGCGTGTTGCGCGAGCGCGACTTGAGGTCCCGCTTGTCGAGCACGTAGGCCTGGTGCGGATCGAACACGATCACGTCCGCCGGCGCGCCGCTCTTCAGCGTCCCGCCCTTGAGGCCGAGGATCTGCGCCGGCCGGGTGGAGAGCGCGAACAGCAGGCTCACGAGGTCGATCTCGTCCGCATGGACGAGGCGCAGGGCTGCGGCGAGCAGGGTCTCGAGGCCGATGGCGCCGGGCTCAGCCTCGGAGAAGGGCAGGCGCTTGCCTTCCACGTCCTGGGGCAGGTGGTCGGAGACCACCACGTCGATGAGGCCGCCCGCGAGCGCCCGGATCAACGCCTTGCGGTCCTCCTCGGCGCGCAGCGGCGGGCGCAGCTTGAAGTAGGTGCGGTAGGAGCCGATGTCCAGCTCGTTGAAGGTCAAATGGTTGATGGAGGCGGAGGCGGTCACGGGCAGCCCGGCCTCCTTGGCGCGCTCCAGCACGGCGAGGGATTCGGCGCAGGTCACGGCCGCCGCGTGGTAGCGCCCGCGCGCGTCGCCCACCAGACGCACGTCGCGCTCCAGCACGATGGTCTCAGCCGACTTCGGCACACCGCCGAGGCCGAGGCGCGCGGCGAACTCGCCCTGGTTCATGGCGCCGCCGGACATGGTGGCGTCCTCGGTGTGGTGCACGATGAGGGCGTCGAAGTCGCGCGCATAGGTCAGCGCCCGGCGCAGCACCTGCGCGCTCGCCACCGACGTGTGGCCGTCGGTGAAGGCGACCGCGCCGGCCGCCGTCAGGAGGCCGATCTCGGTCATCTCCTCGCCGGCAAGGCCCTTGGTGATGGCGGCCATGGGGTGGACGCGCACCACGGCGGTGTCACGGGCGCGGCGCAGGATGAAGTCGACGATGGCCGGCTCGTCCACCACCGGGTCGGTGTCGGGCTGGCAGATGAGGGTGGTCACGCCGCCGCCGGCGGCGGCGAGCGAGGCGCTCGCCAGCGTCTCGCGCGGCTCGGCGCCGGGCTCGCCGGCGAACGCGCGCATGTCGACGAGGCCCGGGGCGACGACCGCGCCCTTGCAGTCCACGACCTCGGCGCCGTCCGGCGCGCCGGCATTGGCGATGCCGAAGGCGGCATCCTTCACCACGCCTTCCGCGAGGAAGACGTCGCCATGGAAGTCGGCGCCGCGCGAGGGGTCCACCACGCGGGCGTTGGCGAGCAGCAGCGGGCGGGGATCGCCGTTGGAATGGCGCACGGGGTCACGCATTGGGCAGCTTCCGGGCGAGGGCGTCGAGCACCGCCATGCGCACGGCGACGCCCATCTCCACCTGCTCGCGGATCAGGGATTGCGGACCGTCGGCGACGCCGGAATCGATCTCGACGCCCCGGTTCATGGGGCCGGGATGCATCACCAGCGCATCGGGGCGCGCGTATCTCAGCTTGTCCTCGTCGAGGCCGTAGAAGTGGAAATATTCCTTCACCGAGGGGATGAAGGAGCCCGCCATGCGCTCGCGCTGCAGGCGCAGCATCATGACGATGTCCGCCCCGTCGAGGCCGCTCGCCATGGAGCGGTGCACCTCGACGCCGAAATTCTCGATCCCCGCCGGCAGAAGCGTCGACGGCGCCACCACCCGGACGTTGGCGCCGAGCGCGCCCAGCAGCAGGATGTTGGAGCGGGCGACGCGCGAATGCAGCACGTCGCCGCAGATCGCCACCGTGAGGCCCGCGATGCGGCCCTTGTTGCGGCGGATGGTGAGCGCGTCGAGCAGCGCCTGGGTCGGGTGCTCATGGGCGCCGTCGCCGGCGTTCACCACGCAGCAGTCCACCTTTCGCGCCAGCAGCGCCACGGCGCCGGAGGCGTGGTGCCGCACCACCAGGATGTCCGGGTTCATGGCGTTGAGCGTGATGGCGGTGTCGATCAGCGTCTCGCCCTTCTTCAGCGAGGAGGAGGAGACCGACATGTTCATCACGTCCGCGCCGAGCCGCTTGCCGGCGATCTCGAACGAGGACTGGGTGCGGGTGGAGGCCTCGAAGAAGATGTTGATCTGCGTGCGCCCGCGCAGCGTCGTGCACTTCTTCTCGATCTGCCGGTTGAGAACGATGAACTCCTCGGCGAGGTCGAGCAGGCCGACGATCTCCGGGGCGGACAGGCCCTCGATGCCGAGCAGGTCGCGGCCCGAGAGGGTGAAGGCGGAGGCGAACGGAGCGGACGTCATGGCAGGCCGGAGCCATAGCCCCATGGCGCCGCCGGAGCAAGGCCGCGGTGGCGCGCACCGGTGGACGGTGGCGCAAGGGCGATGTGGCAGACGGCCGCCTGAAGGCGGCCCGTGCCCTATTGCTGGACCGGAACCGACTTGGCGCCGATATCGGCGGATTCCGCCGCGGTGGGCTTCGGCTGCACCGGCTGCGAGGGCGGCAGCGGAATCACCCGCACCTGGCGCCTGCCGGGCTGCTCGGAGGCGGGGGCGAGCGGCGCCGAGGCGGTGGCGGCGAGAGAGGGGGCGTTGGGCAGGCCGGCCTCGGCCGGCGCCTGGGGCGCGCCCGCCCGGCCCTTGGCGTCGCCGAACTTCGGCAGCGACATCTCGCGCGCCTGCTCCTCGGTGACGATGATGTCGCCCTTGCGCAGGGTGGTTTTGTCCTCCAGCCCGGCGAGCGCCTGCGCCCACGACTGGCCGGCCGGCTTGCAGGTGCAGGAGGAGACCAGCTCCTTGCGGTAGCGCAGCGCGTTCGGCAGCGACATGTAGGACTGGCCGGCGACGTTGGTGGCGTTGCGGATGTCGTCGCCGGGAATGGTGAAGAGCTGCGTCTCCGCTGCCGGGCACAAGCGCTTGCACAGCGACTCGTCCTGCGCGAAGCGGCCGGGCGAGGAATAGTTCGCCATGGGGAAGAAGTAGCCGTCGCACGTGCGCACGCACACGGTCTTGTAGCTGGACGGCCTCGGCGTCTCGAGGGGCAGGACCTCCAGGTCCGGCGAGCTTTCACCGGACTGGATCGGGCCGCCGAACAGCGCCTCGAAGAAGTTGCGCGGCCGCTGCTGCTGCGGAACCTGGCGCACCGCGGCGGCGTATTGCGGGCCGCAATTGTTCTGCGCGAGGGCGATGATGAGGGCGCGGCGCTGGCCCTGGTCGTCGCCGCCAGAGCGCTCGGTGGCGGCGAGCTGCGAGCGCAGGCGCGAGATCTGGTCGGAGATCTGGTCGCACTGGGGCGGCCGGGGCGGGCCCTGGAAGATCAGGAAGCCGCGCGGCGCATCACAGCCCATGCCGTTGGCCTGGCGGGTGAGCTGGTCGAGGTCGGAGCGGATGCGCGCCGCCTGGTTCTGCTGCTGGGCGCGGGCGCCGACGCCACGGTCGAGCGCGACCAGCTGGGCTTCGAGCTGCGGGCAGATCGCGTTCTGGGCCAGCGCCGGTCCGGCGGCTCCCGCCATCAGCAACGCCGCGAACCCGGCGCCGCGCGCCAGCGCCCCGAGCCGTTCCACAACCTTCCCCGCAGAGCCCATGCGCAAACTCTCTTCCGTACCGCCCCCGCGTGCACGCCGAACGCGCCGGCGCGCAATCTCATTTTTATAGCGCGGTGGGCTTGCCCAATGGTGACCAAACTAAGGAATTGCGCGCCCGAACGGGCGGGCGCGCCGAAAGCCGAGCGCCTCAGCTCTTGCCGCGGGTACGGATGTTGAAGCCGTCGAAGGCGTATTCCGCGATCTGCCACCACACCAGCTGGTCGGCCCGGATGGCGTTCATGGAATCGAGCGCCTGCTTGAACGCGGCGTTGCTGGCGGCGAGCTCCGCGTAGAGGTCCTGCGCCGCCTTGTAGCCCGCCTCCATGATCGGGGCGGGGAAGGGGCGCAGCTCCACGCCCTGCTGCACCAGGCGGCGCAAGGCGGGCGGGTTCACCGAATCGTACTTCGCCAGCATCCAGTTGTTGGCGGCCTCGGCGGCGTTGCGCACGATCGCCTGGTAGTGCTTGGGCAGCGCCGCCCACTTCTGGGCGTTCACCACCAGGTGCAGCATGGCGCCGCCCTCCCACCAGCCGGGATAATAGTAGTATTTCGCCACCTTCACGAGGCCGAGCTTCTCGTCGTCATAGGGGCCGACGAACTCGGCGGCGTCGATGGAGCCGCGCTCCAGCGCCGGGAACACGTCGCCGGGGGCGATCTGCTGCGGCACCACGCCGAGCTTCGCCAGCACCTGCCCGCCGATGCCGCCGATGCGGAACTTCAGGCCCTTGAGGTCGGCGACATCGTTCAGCTCCTTGCGGAAGAAGCCGCCCATCTGGCAGCCCGAATTGCCCATGGGGATGGAGGTGACGTTGTACTTGGCGAGCACGCCGTTGATGATCTCAGCGCCGCCGCCGAAGAACCACCAGGAATGCTGCTGGCGCGAGTTGAAGCCGAACGGCACGCCGGTGCCGAAGGCCAGCGTCGGGTCCTTGCCGGAATAGAAGTAGGTCGCGGTCTGGGCGCAGTCGACGGCGCCGGTTGAGACCGAATCCAGCGCCTGGAGGCCGGGCACGATCTCGCCCGCCGGGAAGGTCTGGATCTGGAACGCGCCGTCGGTCGCCTCGGCGACGAAGCGGGCGAACATCTGCGCCGTGCCGTAGATGGTGTCGAGCGAGCGCGGGAAGGAGGAGGTGAGGCGCCACTTCACCTGCGGCTGCGACTGGGCGATCGCCGGCGCGGCGAGGCCGCCGGAGGCGAGTGTGGCGGCGGAGGCGCCCACGAAGGCGCGGCGCGAGGGGACCATGGCGTCTCTCCTGAGCGACCTTGTTCCGCCGCCGTTCGGCCGGCGGCGCTTGAGCCGCGACCGGTGTCACGGCGCGCGGGCGCAGTCAATCGCCGCGCAACGCAGGGCCCCTCCGCGCCGGCCGCGACCCGGCGGGCGAGGAGGGCCGGACGTCTTCCCCTTTGGCCGCTGCAACCCCATATCTGGCGCCGATCGGGCGCGCATGGCGGCGGGCCGATGGCCACGGGAGCGAAGGCGAGACGATGACGCGGATTTCAAGCGGGGCCTGCCGTGCCATGGTCGCCGCCGGGCTCCTTCTGGCCTGCGCCGGGGCGCCGGCGCAGGCCCAGGAGCCGGACCTCATCCTCAAGAAGTCCACGGTGTGGAAGTTCCTTACCCCCGACGACAAGCTCGCGGTCTACGGCATCGACGATCCGGTGGTGGACGGTGTCGCCTGCCACTACACGACGCCCGAGAAGGGCGGCGTCTCCGGCATGTTCGGGGTGGCCGAGGAGACCTCCGACATCTCGCTCGCCTGCCGGCAGATCGGGCCGATCGCGTTCAAGGGCAAGTTCGAGCAGGGCGACGTGGTGTTCCGCGAGAGCCGCTCCTTCTTCTTCAAGAAGATGCAGATCGTCCGCGGCTGCGACACCAAGCGCAACGTGCTGGTCTATCTCGTCTATTCCGACAAGCTGATCGACGGCAGCCCGAAGAACTCCACCTCCACCGTCCCCATCATGCCGTGGGGCGGGCAGGGGGAGGTGCCCAAATGCGCGGACTTCCTGAAGAAGGGATGGTGAGGGGCGGGCGGGCCATCCCCGCGCGGCGGCGCCGGAATCAGGTCGGCGGCGCGTGAACGCGCACCTCGCCCCGGCGCAGGAACAGGCCGGTGTCGAACGCCGACAGATCGAGCGGATTGGGCAGGCGCACGTCGCCGAAGCCGGGGCAGGGCCGTGACGCGGCGTCGTAGCTGCGGTCGATCTGCGACAGGAGGACGAGGGTCTGCCTCCGCTCCCGCGCGAATGCCTTGAGGCCCGCAATCTGGACCTCGAGCGGCGGCGTGTCCCGCCGATGGTCGAGCAGCTGGAGATAGTCGATCACCGCCAGCGTGCCGCCGGCGCGGTCATTGAGGCTGCGGGCAATATGATCGGCGTCGATCGTCGCCGCGCAGTCGACGGTCAGGCGGGACGCAAGGCCGCCCTCGCAGCCGACCGCGCCGAGGCGCCGCGCCACGCTGGCCGGCGTCTCCTCCAAGCTGAAGACGGCGGCGTGCCGGCCCGTCGCCAGCGCCCGGGCGGCCAGAGCGATGCCGAGCAGGGTCTTGCCTTCGCCCGGCCGCGCGCCGAGCAGGACCATGCTCCCGGGCGCGAGCCGGCCGAGGAGGTCGGTGGCCCGGGCGCGCAGGGTGATCGCCAGAGCCACCGCCGGTGCCGGCGTCGCCGCAACCATGTGGCTCCAGCTCCGGAAGCGCTCGGCGGCGGCGACGTCGTTCAGAGCGCGATGAAGGGGAATGCCGCTGCGGCGCGCGCGCAGGCGCGCCTCGCGACGCAGTTCGTGAAGGGGGCGGGACGGAAGGCGGGACGGCGACATGCGGAACCTCCGCTCGCGAGCAAAGCGCCGCAATCCCTCCGCATGCCTGCTGCCCGAACGGCCGGTTCAAACACGATGGCCCTGCGCGCTGGCGCTGTCCCGGTCGGAGGGGGGAGGCATGGACCCTGCATTGAGGCCAAGGCTAGCCGATTCCCATCCGTGCCGCGAGGTGGCCGGCGCGTGCCCTAGAGAAAGCTCACCTTGCCGGTGCCGATGTCATAGACGGCGGCGGCCGACTTGAGGTTTCCGGTCGCGGCCTGCGCGGACAGGATGGGCGTGGTGCTCTCCGCCAGCTTCGCGTTCAGCTTGGCGTTCTGCGCCGTGGCCGCGGCCAGAAGATCGCTTGGATTGCTTCGCATGGCATCGTAGACGGCAGGCCGCAGGGCGTTGACGAGGCTCGGCAGATGGCCGGGAGGCAGGGTCTTGTCCCGGATCGACGTGATCGTGGCCTCCACAGCGCCGCAGGAGGTGTGGCCGAGAACCACGACCAGCTTGACGCCGAGAACGGCGGCCCCGAACTCCAGGCTCGCCAGCCCGTCCTCGTTGATGAAATTGCCTGCCACCCGCACGATGAACAACTCGCCCGGCCCCTGGTCGAAGACCAGCTCGGGCACAACGCGCGAGTCGGAGCAGGCGACGATGGCCGCGAAAGGCCGCTGCCCGCGCGAGCGCATCACGCGATCGGCGGAATGATCGACGTTGAGGGGCTTGTTGGCCACGTAGCGGGCGTTGCCCTCGACCAGGCGCTTCAATGCCTCATCGGGGGAAACGGGCGCGGCCGGGCTGGTTTGCGCGAAGGCGGAAGAGGCGAGCAGCGGCGCAGCGGCAAGCGCCAGGCCCCCCGCCAGCAGGCCGCGGCGGCCAATGGTCCGTGGTGAACACTTCTCGCACATGGGCGTTCCTCTCCCGACAGGGGGTGAGCGACGTCTTCGCCGCCAATTGGACAGGCCTCATCCGCAGGGATGCGGCGGGCGAGTCGCGGGCGAACATAGCCGACTTCGGGAGAGAGGCTTGGTCGGAGCCGATCACAAATCCGAAGATTCATGCGCTATTGCAGGGATTTCGACCGGTGCGGCCGGCGGGGGGGTTGCCCCTTACTATCGCGAGCAGGTGATCGCCACCACCGGCGGGCACAGGGGGCCGTGGCAGGCGGGGCTGGCGACGGCCCCGGAGGAGATCGGCGTCATGGCGTCGTTCGCCACCCGGCCGAAATCGATGGCGCGATCATAATCGTGGGCGCGGCACCAGGCGGTGGCGATGCGCTCGCCGCAGGGCGCGCCGGTGGCGAGGCATGCGTCCACGCCGTAGCCGTCCGAGCTGTCGATGAGGAAGATCCGCGTCTCCGCGCGGGCCTCGCCGGCGAAGGCGACCATGGCGAGCAGGGCGGCTGCGAGGAGGCGGGACGGCGCGGCGGGCGATTTCGGCAAGAGCGGCATCGGCATGAGCGGATTCATGACCTTTCGGACGTGTCGTCCGTCGTGATCGGCGAGGACGGATGGCCGGGAGCCTCCGGCCTAGAGCGAAGCGGCGGCGGGCGCGTCACGCCACGCTGGCGCGCCGATTCCAGCCATTGTGTGGCATCCATTGTGTGGCATCGCGCGCGGCGCCTCTCCCGCAAGAGGCGTCGGTCGCGGTCAGCCAGCGTACGCGCCACACGGGCCAAGCCAATATGCAGGGTTGCGCCGCAGGTCAACGCGTCGCGGCGGCCGAGGGCGCCATGCCTGCTGCCGCGGATGGCCTGTGAAATCCCTTGACGGGCGGCGCGCGCGGAACCATTGTCCCGCGCCATGCAAGGTTCTTTCACCATCGTCGGCGCCACTCTGCCGATTATTTGCGGCTAGCCCTCACGCTGGCCGTGGCCGTCCCTTGCTCATCTTGCTGATGCCTTGAGGATCTGGACGCCCGGCTGGTGCGGGCGCGAGCGCGCGCCGAACACGCGGAGCGGAGCGATCCATGGAGCTTAGGCTCTACAACACCCTGACGCGGTCGAAGGACCCCTTCCGCCCGCTCGATCCGGCGCGGGTGCGCATGTATGTGTGCGGACCGACCGTCTACGACCACGCGCATATCGGCAATGCGCGTCCGGTCATCGTGTTCGACGTGCTGTTCCGCCTCCTGCGCCGGCTCTACGGCCCGAAGGCGGTGACCTATGTGCGCAACATCACGGACGTGGACGACAAGATCAACGCCCGCGCCGCCGAGCGGGGCATCTCCATCCGCGACCTGACGGAGGAGACCTACGCCTGGTTCCGCGAGGACGTGGCGGCCCTCGGCTGCCTGCCGCCGAGCGTCGAGCCGCGCGCCACCGAGCACATCGCCGAGATGCACGCCCTCATCGAGCGCCTCGTCGCCTCCGGGCACGCTTATGTCGCCGAGGAGCACGTGCTGTTCAACGTGCCCTCCATGCCCGACTACGGGCAGCTGTCGCGCCGCCCGCTCGACGAGATGATCGCCGGCGCCCGTGTCGACGTCGCGCCCTACAAGCGCGACGCCATGGACTTCGTGCTGTGGAAGCCGAGCTTCGATGGTGCCCCCGGCTGGCCCTCGCCGTGCGGCATCGCCACCCCCGGCCGGCCCGGCTGGCACATCGAGTGCTCGGCCATGTCGTGGCGGCACCTGGGCGAGACCTTCGACATCCACGGCGGCGGCATCGACCTCGTGTTCCCGCACCACGAGAACGAGATCGCCCAGTCGCGCTGCGCCTTCCACACCGGCGTGATGGCGCAGGTGTGGATGCACAACGGCTTCCTGATGCTGGAAGGCGAGAAGATGTCGAAGTCGCTCGGCAACTTCGTCACCATCCGCGAGCTGCTCGGCGAATGGCCGGGCGAGGTGCTGCGCCTCGCCATGCTCTCCACCCACTATCGCCAGCCCATCAACTGGACGCGCCAGGGTCTCGGCTTCGCCGCCAAGACGCTGGACCGCTGGTATCGCGTCGTCGGCGACGTGGTGTCGGTCACCGGCGACGAGAACCCGTTCGAGGCCGAGCTTGCCGAGCGCCTGGGCGACGACCTCAACACGCCTTCCGCCATCGCCCACCTGCACCATCTCGCGGACGTCGCCGAGGACGTGGACGCCTCGCCTGACCTGCGCCGCCGCTTCAAGGGCGCCGCCAACCTGCTCGGCCTGCTCGCCGACACCGAAAGCGGGTGGCGCGCGCGGGCGAAAGAGGCCATCGCCATCGACGAGAAGCTCATCGAGGGCCTCATCGCCGAGCGCCTCGCCGCCCGCAAGGCCAAGGACTTCAAGCGCGCAGACCAGATCCGCGAGGAGCTGGCGGCGGGCGGCATCGTGCTCATGGACAACAAGGACGGCACCACCAGCTGGGAGATCGCGCGATGAGCACGCCCGCGAAGATCGCCCTGCGGCCCTATCTGCCCGCCGACGCGCCGGTGCTGGCGGCGCTGTTCCGTGCCTCGGTCGCCGAGCTGACGGGCGAGGACTATGACGAGGAGCAGCAGGAGGCCTGGATGGCCGCCGCCGACGACCAGGCGGCCTTCGCCAACCGGCTTTCCGGCCTGCTCACCGTGGTGGCGCTCCGGGGCAGCGAGCCGGTGGGCTTCGTCGCCCTGAAGGACAACGAGCATATCGAGCTTCTCTACGTGCGCCCGGACGCCGCCGGCACCGGCGTCGGCGCCGCGCTCGCCGGCGCCGTGGAAGCGCTCGCCAAGGCGCGCGGCAAGACCGCGCTCACGGTGGACGCCAGCGACACGGCGCTCGGCTTCTTCCAGCACCGCGGCTACGAGGCCCAGCGCCGCAACATGGTGCCCCGCGCCGACACCTGGCTCGGCAACACCAGCATGAAGAAGGCCCTGGGGGAGGGGAGATGATGCTGGTTGAACGCCACGACCTCCCGGCTGGCATTGCCGCCGGCGATCAGGGTCAGAAAGAGCAAGCCCCCATGGCCAAGGAACGCCTCTATCTCTTCGACACCACTCTGCGCGACGGCGCGCAGACCAATGGGGTGGACTTCACCGTCGCCGACAAGCTGAAGGTGATGGGGCTCCTGGACAGCCTCGGCGTCGACTACATCGAGGCCGGCTATCCCGGCGCCAATCCCACCGACACCCAGCTGTTCGCCGAGAGCCACCCGGCCAAGGCGCGCGTCACCGCCTTCGGCATGACCAAGCGGCCCGGACGCTCGGCCGCCAACGATCCGGGCGTCGCCGCGCTGCTCGATGCCAAGGCGGATGCCATCTGCTTCGTCGCCAAGGCCTCGGCCTACCAGGTGCGGGTGGCGCTCGAATGCTCCAAGGAGGACAACCTCGATTCGATCCGCGACAGCGTGAAGGCGGCGGTCGCCGCCGGACGCGAGGCGCTGGTGGACTGCGAGCACTTCTTCGACGGCTACAAGGAAGATTCCGATTTCGCGCTCGCCTGCGCCCGCACCGCTTTCGAGGCCGGCGCGCGCTGGGTGGTGCTCTGCGACACCAATGGCGGGACCTTGCCGCACGAGGTGGAGGAGATCGTCCACAAGGTGGTCGAGGTGGTGCCGGGCGACCATGTGGGCATCCATGCCCACAATGACACAGAGCAGGCGGTGGCGAACTCGCTCGCCGCGGTGCGCGCCGGCGCGCGCCAGATCCAGGGCACGCTCAACGGCCTCGGCGAGCGCTGCGGCAATGCCAACCTCGTCTCCCTGATCCCGACGCTGCTGCTGAAGGGCGACTTCGCCGACCGCTTCGAGATCGGCGTCGACCGCGCGCGCCTCGCCCACCTCTCCCAGGTCTCGCGCACCCTCGACGAGATGCTGAACCGGGCGCCGAACCGCCATGCGCCCTATGTGGGCGACAGCGCCTTCGCCACCAAGGCCGGCATCCACGCCTCGGCAATCCTGAAGGACCCCGCCACCTATGAGCATGTGCCGCCGGAGACGGTGGGCAACCGCCGCAAGGTGCTGGTCTCGGACCAGGCGGGCAAGTCCAACGTCCTGTCCGAGCTGGAGCGGCTCGGAGTCGCGGTGGACAAGGGCGACCCGCGCGTCGCCCGGCTGTTGGACGAGGTGAAGAGCCGCGAGGCGCTGGGCTATTCCTACGAGGCGGCGGATGCCTCGTTCGCGCTGCTGGCGAAGCGCATGCTGGGCTCGGTGCCGGACTTCTTCGCCGTCGAGCGCTTCAGCGTGAAGGTGGAGCGGCGCTTCAACGCCAAGGGCGAGATGGTGACGGTCGCCGAGGCGATCGTGAAGGTGGAGGTGGACGGCGAGGTGCTGATCTCCGCCGCCGAGGGCAACGGGCCGGTGAACGCGCTGGACGTCGCCCTGCGCAAGGACCTCGGCAAGTACCAGCCCTTCATCTCCGGCCTCAAGCTCACCGACTACCGGGTGCGCATCCTCGACGGCGGCACCGAGGCCATCACCCGCGTGCTGATCGAGAGCGCGGACGAGACCGGCGACCGCTGGACCACGGTGGGCGTCTCGCCGAACATCATCGACGCCTCGTTCCAGGCGCTGATCGATTCCATCACCTGGAAGCTGCTGAAGGAAGGCGCGCGGCCCTGAGGGCGCGGCGGCCGCCGCCGCTGCCGAGACGGTCATCGCCGGGCATGTCCCGGCCATCCACGCCGGGCCGATGTCCTGCCGTCACGAAGCTTTCCCGGGGGGCTCTCCCAGCCGCGGCCCGCCAGCGCCGGGGGACGGGATAGACCGCGCCGGCCGCGAGGAGCATGGCCGCCGCAGCGCGGGAAAAGCGGCGCCGCGCACCATCACATCTTCTCGGTCACGGCTTCCGCATCGCCCCGCAGCGTGTCGTCCGGCACCCGCGCCGCCGCGGCCTGGAGCATGGGCAGGATCTCGTCCACGCTCTCCGCCACCAGCACCTCCACGGAATATTCCTGCCGGATGAAGGCGGTGGCGCGCATGTGGTCGAGCAGCTTCAGGAGCGGGTCCCAGAAGCCGGCGATATTGGCGAGGAGGATGGGCTTCCTGTGCTGGCCGAGCTGGGCCCAGGTGAGCTGCTCCACCAGTTCCTCCAGCGTGCCGACGCCGCCGGGCAAAGCGACGAAGGCGTCCGCCTGCTCGAACATCAGCCGCTTGCGCTCGTGCATGTCGTTGACCACCAGCATCTCGGCCTCGTGGGCGAAGGCGCGCTCGCGGCGCACCAGGAAGCCAGGGATGATGCCGGTGACCTTGCCGCCGCCGAGCGCGGCGGCGCTCGCCACCTCGCCCATCAGCCCGATGCCGCCGCCGCCATAGATGAGGCGGACGCCGTGATCCGCCAGGATGCGCCCGAATCGGCGCGCCTCGGCGGCGAACAGGGGATCGGAGCCGGGAGAGGAGCCGCAATAGACGCAGACGCTTTGAATATGAGCCATGGCCTTGATTTAAGGATGAAGCTTCGGCGCCGCCACCATCGGCGTGCGGCGCGACGAAATCGTGACGCATCGGAAAATCGCACCCGCCGCCTTCAAAAAGCGACGTTCATCGGCTATCGGCGATGAACGATGGATGATGTCACTCAACCTCGCTCCGTGTGCCCGGCGCCGATGAGCGACGCGGAGGCCGAGAGCCTCGCAACGCGGATGCGCGCGCTCGGCCATCCGGCCCGGCTTGCGGCGCTGCGCATGCTGGCGCGGCGCGACTGCTGCCCCTGCGGCGACATCGTGCGCGAGCTGCCGCTCGCCCAGTCCACCGTTTCCGAGCACCTCAAGGTGCTGGTCGCCGCAGGGCTCGTCAGCGCCCGCCCGGACGGCCAGCGCACCCACTACCAGATCGATGCCGCGGAGGTGCGCCGCCTCAGAGGCGAGCTCGACGCCTTCCTCGGCCGGCTGCTCCCCACGCCCGCAAGCGGCGCGGAGCACGACTAGGAATATCATGTCCCCGACACCGAACACTCCGGCTCCCCGTTCCGCGCCCGGCGCGCGCCTCGCCGCCACCGTGCGGGCGCTGTGGCCCTATCTGTGGCCTGTCGACCGGCCGGACCTGAAGCGCCGCGTGGTCCTCACCTTCCTGCTGCTGTTCGCCGCCAAGGGCGCCACCATGGTGGTGCCGTTCGTGTTCAAGTGGGCGACCGACGCGCTTGCCGCCGAGGCGGACGGGCAGGGGGACGGGGCAACCATCGCCTACATCCTCGGCGCGCCGATCCTGCTGACGCTCGCCTACGGCCTTGCCCGCGTCACCATGGCCGGCGTCACCCAGTTGCGCGACGGCCTGTTCGCGCAGGTGGCGCTGCATGCGGTGCGCAAGCTCGCCATGGTCACCTTCCGCCACATGCACCAGCTCTCGCTGCGCTTCCACCTGGAGCGGCGCACCGGCGGGCTCACCCGCATCCTGGAGCGGGCGCGCGACGGCATCGAGACCATCGTGCGCATGCTGATGCTCCAGCTCGCGCCCACCATGGTCGAGCTGGCGATGGTGCTGGGCGTGCTCTATTTCGCCTTCGACTGGCGCTATGCGGCGGTGGTGGCGGTGACGGTCGCGCTCTACACCGCCTTCACCTACCAGGCCAGCGAGTGGCGGATCGCCATCCGCCGCGAGATGAACGACAGCGACACCGACGCTGCCTCCAAGGCCGTGGACAGCCTCTTGAACTACGAGACGGTGAAGTATTTCGGCGCCGAGACGTGGGAGGCGGCCCGCTACGACCGCTCGGTGGCGCGCTACGAGAAGGCGACCGTCAAGACCTACACCTCGCTCGCCTGGCTGAATGCCGGCCAGGCGCTGATCTTCACCGCCGGCCTCACGGCGCTGATGGTGCTGTGCGTGACGGACATCCGCGCCGGGCGCCAGAGCGTCGGCTCGTTCGTCATGGTCAACGCCATGATGATCCAGTTCTACGTGCCGCTGAACTTCCTCGGCATGATCTACCGCGAGATCAAGCAGGCCATGGTGGACATCGAGGCCATGTTCACGGTGCTCGCGCGCGATCCCGAGATCAAGGACGCGCCGGGCGCGCCGGGCCTCGTGGTTTCCGGCGGCACGGTGCGGTTCGAGGATGTGCGCTTCGCCTACGATCCGGAGCGGGAGATCCTGAAGGGCGTCACCTTCGAGGTGCCGGCGGGGCGCACGGTTGCCATCGTCGGGCCGTCCGGGGCCGGCAAGTCGACGCTCTCGCGCCTTCTGTTCCGCTTCTATGACGTCTCGGAGGGCCGCATCACCATTGACGGGCAGGACATCCGCCAAGTGACGCAGGACAGCCTGCGCGCCGCCATCGGCATGGTCCCGCAGGACACGGTGCTGTTCAACGACACCATCGCCTACAACATCCGCTACGGCCGGCCCGGCGCCTCCGACGCCGAGGTGGAGGAGGCGGCGCGCCTCGCCCAGATCGACGGCTTCATCCGCGCGACCCCGCACGGCTTCAGGACCGAGGTGGGCGAGCGCGGCCTGAAGCTCTCCGGCGGCGAGAAGCAGCGTGTGGCCATCGCCCGCACCATCCTCAAGGCGCCGCCGATCCTGGTGCTGGACGAGGCGACGAGCGCCCTCGACAGCCACACCGAGCGGGAGATACAGAGCGCGCTCGACAGGGTCTCGGAAGGACGCACCACCCTCGTCATCGCCCATCGCCTGTCCACCGTAGTGGGGGCGGACGAGATCCTGGTGCTGGCCGAAGGCCGAGTGGCGGAGCGCGGCAGCCATGCCGCGCTGCTCGCCAAGGGCGGTCTCTATGCGGCGCTCTGGAACCGCCAGCGCGAGGCCGAGAGCGCCCAGGAGAAGGTGCGCGCCGCCGAGGAGGAACTCGTCGGCCGCGAGCACGCTCTGACGCGCGACGCGGACCCGGACCTGCGCGAGGACGCCCCGAGCGCGGCGTGAGGGCACATCCAAGAGGAAGGTCGGCCGTTGTTACTTCATCCTGGCCGCGAGCGCTTTCAGGTTCTTCTTCAATCCAAGAGGAGTGGCAACCGCCACGACAGCCTTGCGAAGGCTGCGCTTAAGCCAATGCTTGACCTTGCTGAGCGTGATGCTGGTGCGGTTGTACTCAATCTGCTCTAGCAGGTCGCGCGCATAAGCGGCGCTGTTGGTCCAAGCGCCGACCGCGGATGGGTCCTTCTCGATCAGGCATTTGATAAACGGGTCGAATTTGACCATTCGGTAGCCCGTCTTCCGAAGAAGATTTTCCATAGTCGGCCTGGTGAACTGTGTCACATGGGCATTCTGAAGGTAGAGTAGAATATCAAACTCATAACCGCCATAATTTATACTTTCAAGCGATGGCACTTCGATATAAATCTTGCCCGTAGGGCTCAAAAATTGAGACGTCTTTTCAAGAAAATCAACAGGATCCGTTACATGTTCGAGAACATGACAAACGATGATCAGATCGAATTTGTCATCCGCGGCCAGGGCCTCGGTGCTTCCGCGAAGCAGGGTCAATCCCCGACTGCGGCCATACGCCAGCATGCGGTCGTCGAAATCAAGGCCGACAGTAGAGTATCCTTGATCGTTAAAGACGCTCAGAATGCCGCCCGCACCCGTGCCGATCTCCAGCACACGGCCCCCTGGCGGGATATGGCCCTTTGCGAATAGAAGTATTCTTTCGCCCCTCGAAATTTGCTCAGAAAATAATTCCTCTGGACTTTTGTTTCCATAAAGAAAACGATAGTAATTTGTATAAAAATCTGCAACACATTCGGGTGAATAATATTTTGATTGCTGTACATTTCCACAGAATTTGCATAATCCCGTTGGATAATAAAATCCGTATCTATCAATTTCAGCTACGGGCTCAAAATCAGACCGCTCACAAATGAAACAGTTGAGAGGAGTAAGGGACAGGCGTTCGTCCCATTTCTGCAAAAAAGCATTCTTAGCGGACACCATCTCCGGCGTCATTGCAATGTATGGGCGATTGGGTTCGTACTTGTATCGGCTAAGCATATTTGCGGCCTCATATGGCATGGGGGTAGGATGTCGCCGGATACGAGTGGTTTACAATTCGGCACTTTCCATCAATCACCCGCCCAACGCAATCGGGGCAGCGGGCCGTTAAGGGTGCGCCTGATCGCTCCGGCTGGGCAGCCGGCTTCGAACCGGTCGCGCTCCAGTAACCGCGATCGACCTCAATTCGAAAGCATCTGATCTCGGGTACTTTCCGCCGCCGCTGGCGCCCTGCCGACCGGATCGCAGCATCGCGGCTGCGTTGCCCCAGGTTCGTAGCCTCTTGCCCGGGTTTGCCGCCGGCTCCGGATCAAGGCCGGAAAACCGCGCCCCCGGTGAGCGGCCTGGGTGCGCCCGTGGTGGCTGGAAATGTCAGCGCCAGCCCCTTGAGCGCCCGCACGGCGAGAAAGGCGAAGGCCTCCGCCTCCAGCGCATCCGACGACCAGCCCACCTCGTCCGCCATCAGGACCTCGGCCCCCAGTCGCGCGGCCAGCATCGCCCGCAGCGTGGCGTTGCGGGCGCCGCCGCCGGCGACGATCCAGCGCCGGGGCGGGGCCGGGAGCAGGGGAACAATTGCGGCGACGCTCGCGGCGGTGAGCGCGGTGAGGGTGGCCGCGCCGTCCTCCAGAGACAGGGCATCGAGCCCGAGGCGCGTCTTGGCGATCTCGCGGAATTCGTTGCGGTCGAGCGACTTGGGTGGCGGCGCGGCGAAGAAGGGATCGGCGATCACCCGCGCCACGGCACCCGTGTCGACGGACCCGCGGGCGGCTATGGCGCCGCCGTCGTCATAGGCAAGGCCCGCGCGGGCGAGGAGGAAGTCGTCCAGAAGGGCATTGCCCGGGCCGGTGTCGCAGGCGACGGGGTCGTCCTCGCCATCGAGGTAAGTGACGTTGGAGACGCCGCCCACGTTCAGCACCGCCAGCGGGCGCGGGCCGTCGAGGCCGCGCGCCAGCGCCCGGTGATAGGCGGGGACTAGCGGCGCGCCTTGGCCGCCCGCCGCCACGTCCGCCGCCCGCATGTCGGCGACCACCGCGATGCCGAGGCGCCGCGCCAAGGCCGCGCCGAGGCCGAGCTGCACGGTGAGGCGGGCGTCCGGCCGGTGGATCACGGTCTGGCCGTGGAAGCCCACCACGGCGATGTCGGAGGGCGCGAGGCGCAGGCTGGCGACGAGCGCCTCCACAGCCTGGGCGTTCAGATCGGTGATGCGCGCCTCGGCGGCCGCAAGTCGGCCCGGCCGGTCGGTGCGGGCATTGACGCCGCGCGCATCCTCCACTGCGCCGGCCAGCAGCGCGCGGGTGGCGCCGTCGAACGGGAAGGTGAGGGCAGGCCCGCGCCAGAAGACCGCCTCGCCGTCGGTCTCGATCAGCGCCACGTCCACCCCGTCCATGGAGGTGCCGCTCATGAGCCCGATCGCGCGCATGCCTTCCTCCGCCTCCCGTTTCCCGCCCAAGGTCGCAAAGCGGGCGCGGACCTGATACACCACCGCTCCTTCCGCCCGTCCTCCGGCAGACCGACAGAATTGCGATGACCAGCCCCGCCTTCCGCTCCGACTTCCTCAACACGCTCTCCGAGCGCGGCTACATCCACCAGTGCTCGGACCTGGAGCGCCTCGACGCCAAGGCGGCGGAAGGCCCCATCACCGCTTATATCGGCTTCGACGCCACCGCATCGAGCCTGCATGCGGGGCATCTGCTCTCCATCATGATGCTGCGCACCCTCCAGCGCACCGGCCACCGGCCGATCGCGCTCATGGGCGGCGGCACCACCAAGATCGGCGATCCGTCCGGCAAGGACGAGGCGCGCAAGATGCTGACCGACCAGCAGATCGAGGACAACATCGCCTCGATTCGCAAGGTGTTCGCGCGGTTTCTCGACTTCGACCAGCCCACGCGAGGTTTTGCCGCCCTTCAAGAGCGCACCAATCCTCGCGAGCGTGGGGAAACGCCAAACAATCGCGCCATCATGGAGAACAACGCGGCCTGGCTGGACGAGCTGAAATACATCCCGCTCCTGCGCGAGGTGGGGCCGCACTTCACCATCAACCGCATGCTCACCTTCGATTCGGTGAAGCTGCGCCTGGAGCGCGAGCAGCCGCTCACCTTCCTCGAATTCAACTACATGATCCTGCAGGCCTACGACTTCGTGGAGCTCAACAAGCGCCACGGCTGCATCCTGCAGATGGGCGGCTCGGACCAGTGGGGCAACATCGTCAACGGCATGGAGCTGGGCCGCCGCATGCGCGGCGCGGAGCTGTTCGCGCTGACCACGCCGCTGCTCACCACCTCCTCGGGCGCCAAGATGGGCAAGACCGCCGGCGGCGCCGTTTGGCTCGATGAGACCCTGCTGAGCCCTTACGAGTACTGGCAGTACTGGCGCAATGCCGGGGACGCGGACGTGGAGCGCTTCCTGAAGCTCTTCACCGAGCTGCCGCTGGACGAGATCGCGCGGCTGGCCGCGCTTCAGGGCCAGGAGATCAACATCGCCAAGGAGGTGCTCGCCACCGAGGCGACGGCGCTCCTGCATGGCCGCGAGGCCGCCGAGAAGGCCAAGGAGACCGCCCGCACCACCTTCGCCGAGGGGGCTCTGGCGGTGGACCTGCCGACAGTCGATGTGCCGGCGGCGAAGCTGGAGGCCGGCCTGCCGGTGGCGAACGCGTTCGTGGAGGCCGGCCTCGTCGCCTCCACCAGCGAGGCGCGGCGCCAGATCAAGGGCGGCGGCCTGCGCGTGAACGATGCGGCGGTGACGGATGAGAAGGCCGCGCTCTCCATGGCCGACCTGACCCCCGAGGGCGTCGTCAAGCTCTCGCTCGGCAAGAAGAAGCACGTGCTGCTGAAGCCGGTGTGAGGGAACGGGATCGTTCCCATCCCTTGGGAGGGGAGTCGTCCCGGGCTTGAGAGGTCTTGCTTTGGATCGAGGCCGCGGGGGCAAAAGAAAAGGCGGCCGGAGCGACCGGCCGCCTCTTTCCTTTTTCCGCCCGAGCAAGCTGGCTGTCGCCGGCTCGCGTTGCCCGAAAGAGCCGGGCGGCGTCAGAACGTCCTCTACCTCAGAAGTCCATGCCGCCGCCCGAGCAAGCCGGCTGCTGCCGGCTTGCGTTGCTCAAGAGAGCCGGGCGGCGTCAGAACGTCCTCTACCTCAGAAGTCCATGCCGCCGCCCGGCATGGCCGGCATCGCGGGGCCGGCCTTCTTCGGCAGCTCGGCGATGAGCGCCTCGGTGGTGATCAGCAGGCCGGACACGGAGGCCGCGTCCTGGAGCGCCGTGCGCACCACCTTGGTGGGGTCGATGATGCCGGCCTTCACCATGTCGACATACTGGCCCGTCTGGGCGTTGTAGCCGAAGGCGTAGTCGTTGGACTCCAGGATCTTGCCCACCACCACGGAGCCGTCGTCGCCGGCATTGCTGGCGATCTGGCGCGCCGGGGCCTGGACCGCCTTGCGGACGATCTCGATGCCGGTCTTCTGGTCGGCATTCTCGACCTTGATGCCCTCGAGCACCTTCACGGAGCGCAGCAGGGCGACGCCGCCGCCAGGCAGCACGCCTTCCTCGACCGCGGCGCGGGTGGCGTGGAGCGCGTCGTCAACGCGGTCCTTCTTCTCCTTCACCTCGACCTCGGTGGCGCCGCCGACGCGCACGACGGCCACGCCGCCGGCAAGCTTGGCGAGGCGCTCCTGCAGCTTCTCGCGGTCATAGTCCGAGGTGGTCTCCTCGATCTGCGCCTTGATCTGCTGGATGCGGGCGGTGATCTCCTCCTTGGAGCCGGCGCCGTCGACGATCGTGGTGTTCTCCTTCTCGATCACCACCTTCTTGGCGCGGCCGAGCATGGAGAGGTTCACGTTCTCGAGCTTGATGCCGAGGTCCTCGGAGATCGCCTGGCCGCCGGTCAGGATGGCGATGTCCTGCAGCATGGCCTTGCGACGGTCGCCGAAGCCGGGGGCCTTCACCGCCGCGACCTTCAGGCCACCACGCAGCTTGTTCACCACGAGGGTGGCGAGGGCCTCGCCCTCCACGTCCTCGGCGATGATCACGAGCGGCTTCGCCGACTGGACCACCGCCTCGAGCACCGGGAGCAGCTCCTGGAGGCCAGAGAGCTTCTTCTCGTGGATGAGGATGTAGGGATCCTCGAACTCAACGCGCATCTTCTCGGCGTTGGTGACGAAGTAGGGCGAGAGGTAGCCGCGGTCGAACTGCATGCCCTCGACCACGTCGAGCTCGGTCTCGAAGGACTTCGCCTCCTCCACCGTGATGACGCCCTCGTTGCCGACCTTCTTCATGGCCTCGGCGAGGAACTTGCCGACCTCGGCGTCGCCGTTGGCGGAGATGGTGCCGACCTGGGCGATCTCCTCGTTGGAGGTCACCTTCTTGGAGTTGGCGGCCAGATCCTTGACGATGGCCTCGACGGCGAGGTCGACGCCGCGCTTCAGGTCCATGGGGTTCATGCCGGCGGCCACCGCCTTGGCGCCTTCCTTGACGATCGCCTGGGCGAGCACGGTGGCGGTGGTGGTGCCGTCGCCGGCGAGGTCGTTGGTCTTGGAGGCGACCTCGCGCACCAGCTGGGCGCCGAGGTTCTCGAACTTGTCCTCGAGCTCGATCTCCTTCGCCACCGTCACACCGTCCTTGGTGATGCGGGGGGCGCCGAAGCTCTTCTCGATGACGACGTTGCGGCCCTTGGGGCCGAGCGTCACCTTCACCGCGTTGGCGAGGATGTCGACGCCGCGCAGAACCTTGTCGCGCGCGTCCACGGAGAATTTCACGT
This sequence comes from Xanthobacter pseudotagetidis, assembly GCF_043194795.2. Lineage (NCBI taxonomy): Bacteria > Pseudomonadati > Pseudomonadota > Alphaproteobacteria > Hyphomicrobiales > Xanthobacteraceae > Xanthobacter > Xanthobacter pseudotagetidis. The sequence continues at coordinate 2,929,680 of NZ_CM195534.1, forward strand.
CCTTGGCAGCCATGTGCCTTGCTCCTTCAGCTTGGGACGATTGAACTTGGAAAAAAGCGCAGGCCGCTCAGGCGGCCGTTAGCTCTTGCGCTTGAAGGCTGCTCACGCAGCCTTCTTGGCCGAGGCGGTGCCCTCGATCACGCCAAGGATGTCGCTCTCCTTCATGATGAGCAGGTCCTGGCCGTCGATCTTGACCTCGGTGCCGGACCACTTGCCGAACAGCACGCGGTCGCCGGCCTTCACGTCGAGCGCCACCAGTTCGCCCTTCTCGTTGCGGGCGCCGGGGCCGACAGCCACCACCTCGCCCTGCATGGGCTTCTCCTTGGCGGTGTCGGGAATGATGATGCCGCCGGCGGTCTTCTCTTCGGCGTCGATACGCTTGACCACCACGCGGTCGTGCAGGGGACGGAAACCCATCGGGGAAACCTCCGGTTGGAATGCCATTTTTCGGGGCACCGGGCGCGTGCGCTCCCGGCTCCGCTGGCGATCTAAGGGGCGCCCGCGCGACCTTCAAGGGGGAGTCGGGAAAAAATTGGCACTCGATCCAGGGGAGTGCCAGACGCCCTTCCATGGCCGGCGAAGCATTGCGGCTCAAGGCGTTAAGGCAAGGAGCGGGGACGCGTGGCTTATGCGCCGGCATTGCGGCGGCAATGGGAGCGTTCTGTCAGCAGTCATGTCCAATCGCTGCTAGTCCATTGTTTTTGCTTGAATAAACCATTCTTTAGCCTTGGCGGGCGGAAGCTCGTGAGCCGACAATGGTTCTCCGGCCTCGCGCCGGATCAGGCGGAGGAGGTTCAGAACATGGTCTCTTCGGTGTCGCGCGACTTCGTTCGTCAGATCGAGGGCTACGGCCTGGCCACGGCCGAGATTCTCTATCGGCTGCCAGATCATCCCAAGCTGCTCCAGAGCTTCGTCTGGCAGGAATATGACCTCTGCCCCGACTTCCCGGAGCTCAACCGGTTCCTCGCCTTCTGGCGCAAGGAGATCGAGGGCGCCTTGCATTCCGTTCGCGTCAGCCATTGCGGCCTGATCAAGCCGGCGGAGCTGACACCGGTGAACGGCATGTTCCTGCTCCATTGAGGAGCCAGGTTGCCTCATACGTCATTTGCTCTCCCCTTGGGGCCGCAGATGCGCTAGCTTGAGCGGGGGCGGCAGGCGGGCATGCGCGTTTGCGGGGGTTCACGCGCATGCCGCTTTGCCCGTTTTCGGCGCCATGTCTTCAGGGCCTTGGTTTCAGCGCCCTGCATGGCGCTCGCGTGCGAAAGTTCGAGGCTGGACGGTCGGGCCGCCGCGGTCATGCCCTGACACTGCCGCTTTCTCGATGCTATGGATGGGCGACCAGGAGGAAAGGTCGCCTTGGACCATCGCACGCCCAGAACGTCCGAACTGCTTGCCGCGGTGCTCGCTGCCCACACCGAGGACAAGGTGGCCATCGGCGATCTCGTGAACGCGCTGCGCAACCGCGCATTCGGCATCCTGTTCCTGATCTTCGGCATCCCCAACTGCATTCCCATGCCGCCGGGTATTCCGGTGATCTGCGGCATCATCCTCGGCCTCATCGGCGCGCAGATGATGATCGGACGCCAGGAGCTGTGGCTGCCGGAGAAGGTGGCCAAGCGCACCTTCTCGCGCTCCATGCTGGAGAGCATCGTCACCCACTCCAAGCCCTGGATCGAGCGCTTCGAGCGCTTCTCGCGCCCGCGCTACGAGCAGTTCGCCGGTCCCACCGCGCGCCGGGTGGTGGGCGCGACGGTCGTGCTTCTGGGCTTCATCCTGCTGCTGCCCATCCCCTTCCTCGGCAACCTGCCGCCGGGATTTGCCGTGTGCGTGTTCGGCCTCGGCCTGGTGGAGCGGGACGGGCTGGTGATTCTCGCCGGCTTCGGCGCCACCCTGCTCGGCCTCGCCGTCACCGGCCTGATGAGCTGGGCCATCTGGCAGGGAGCGATCGCTATATTCTAGAAGGGCTGTCCGGCCCTTTCTTCTGGCGACCCCTGTTCCATGCGCGTCGACACCTTCGATTTCGAGCTTCCCGAGGAGCGTATCGCGCTCCGCCCCGCCGAGCCGCGCGATGCGGCGCGCATGCTGGTGGTGCGTCCCGGCGCGGAGCCGGAGCTGGAAGACCGGGGGGTGCGCGACCTGCCCTCGTTTCTGAAACCCGGCGACGCGCTGGTGGTGAACGACACCCGCGTCATTCCTGCCGCGCTCGAAGGCGTGCGCGCCCGCGCCGGCGGCGAGGTGCGCATCGAGGCGACGCTGGTGAAGCGGCTCGGCCCGGCGCGCTGGCGCGCCTTCGCCAAGCCGGGCAAGCGGCTGAAGGAAGGCGACCGTGTGCGCTTCGGCGGGGAGGGCAGCGCCTGCCTCCTCGGCACGCTCGACGCCACCGTGGAGGGCAAGGACGAGGACGGCGCGGTGCGGCTCGCCTTCGACCTTGCCGGCCCGGCGCTGGACGAGGCCATCGCCCAGGTGGGCCACATGCCGATCCCGCCGTACATCGCCGCCCGCCGCCACGAGGACGACCGCGACCGGGAGGACTACCAGACCCTGTTCGCCCGCGTCTCCGGCTCGGTGGCGGCGCCCACCGCCAGCCTGCATTTCACGCCGGACCTCTTGGCGCGCATCGCCGCGGCCGGGGTGGAGCGGCACACGGTGACGCTGCACGTGGGGCCGGGCACCTTCCTGCCGGTGAAGGCGGACGACACCTCCGGCCACCGCATGCACGCCGAATGGGGCGAGGTGACGCGCGAGACCGCCGATGCCCTCAACGCGGTGAAGGCGAAGGGAGGGCGCATCCTCACCGTCGGCTCCACCTCCACCCGGCTGATCGAGAGCGCGGCGGGGGAGGACGGCGTCATCCGTCCGTTCGCGGGCGAGACCGACATCTTCATCACGCCCGGCTACCGGTTCAGGGCCATCGGCGGCATGCTCACCAACTTCCATCTGCCGCGCTCGACGCTGGTGATGCTGGTGGCGGCGCTGGTCGGCCATGAGGCGCAGAAGCGTGCCTATGCCCATGCCATCGCGCAGGGCTACCGCTTCTATTCCTATGGCGATGCGTGCCTGCTTCTGCCAGAAGGCGGAGCATGACCGCCGCGCCTGCCTCCGACACCTTCTCTTTCGCCGTCTCCGCCACCTCGGGCGCCGCCCGCACCGGTATCGTCTCGACGCCACGCGGGGCGATCCGCACGCCGGCCTTCATGCCGGTGGGCACGGTGGCGACCGTGAAGGGGCTCTATTTCGACCAGGTGCGGCAGGCGGGCGCCGACATCGTGCTCGCCAACACCTATCACCTCATGCTGCGCCCCGGCGCCGAGCGGGTGGCCCGGCTTGGGGGGCTGCATACGTTCATGGGCTGGGACGGGCCGATCCTCACCGATTCCGGCGGCTTCCAGGTCATGAGCCTGTCGTCGCTGCGCAAGATGAGCGAGCAGGGCGTCACCTTCCGCTCGCACGTGGACGGCGCGCTCCATGAGATGAGCCCGGAGCGCTCCATCGAGATCCAGGGCCTGCTCGGCGCCGACATCCAGATGCAGCTCGATGAATGCGTGCGCCTGCCGTGCGAGGATGCGGAGGCCGAGCGCGCCATGCGCCTGTCCCTGCGCTGGGCCGAGCGCTCGAAGCGCGCGTTCGAGGCGCAGCCGAAGGGGCGGGCGCTGTTCGGCATCGTCCAGGGCGGGGCGGTGCCGGCGCTCCGGGTGGAGTCGGCCCGCGCGCTCGCCGACATGGACTTCCCCGGCCATTCCATCGGCGGCCTTGCGGTGGGTGAGCCGCAGGAGGTCATGCTCGCCATGATCGAGACCGTGGAACCGCACCTGCCGGCGGCAAAGCCGCGCTACCTCATGGGCGTGGGCACGCCGGACGACCTTCTGGAGGCGGTCGCGCGCGGCATCGACATGTTCGACTGCGTCATGCCGACCCGCTCCGGCCGCCATGCGCTCGCCTTCACCCGCTTCGGCCGCATCAACCTGAAGAACGCCCGCCACGCCGAGGACCCGCGCCCGCTGGACGAAGCGAGCGATTGCCCGGCGCTGCGCGACTATTCCCGCGCCTACCTGCATCACCTCGTGCGCTGCGAGGAGATGCTGGGGGCGATGCTGATCTCCTGGGCAAATATTCATTACTACCAGCAGCTCATGGCCGGCGCCCGCGCCGCCATCGCCGCCGGGCGCTACGCGGATTATGTGGCAGAGACCAAGGAAGGCTGGGCGCGGGGTGACATCGCGCCGGTGGGGTGAGGGCAGGGGGCGTCTGGGCGTGGTTTGCTGAGACTGCTGTTCGTCCGTCGCCCTCGGGCTCGGCGGCTCCGGCCATGGATGCTCCGCTCAAGCCGGAGCATGGCGGCGGTGAAAGGGGGCGGGTTCGCGCGATCGACACGGGGCAGAAGGCTCGTCGTCCGACAACATCGGCCCGCCGCCATTGCGCCGGGGAACGCCCGCTTGCTATAGCGCAGGTCGGCTTTCGGGAGCACAGCATGTCCGTCGATCAGGCGACCGTCCGCCGCGTGGCGCATCTTGCGCGCATCGCGGTCCGCGAGGACGAACTCGACCACCTGAGCCACGAGCTCAACGCCATCCTCGAATTCGTGGAGCAACTGGCGGACCTCGATGTCTCCGGCGTCGATCCGCTCACCAGCGTCGTGCCGGTGGACCTGCCCATGCGCGAGGACGTGGTCAGCGACGGCCACTGCCCGGACAAGGTGCTCGCCAACGCCCCGGAGGCCGAGGGCGGCTTCTTCACCGTTCCGAAGGTGGTGGAATGACCAAGCTGACCCAGCTGACCCTCACCCAGGCGCGCGAAGGGCTCGCCATGGGCGAGTTCACCTCCGTGGAGCTCACCGAGGCCTATCTCAAGGCCATGGCGGAGGCGCGCGACCTCAACGCCTACGTGCTGGAGACGCCCGAGATCGCCCTCGACATGGCGAAGGACAGCGATGCCCGCATCGCCTCGGGCGACACCGGGCATCTGGAGGGCATCCCCCTCGGCATCAAGGACATGTTCGCCACCGAGGGCGTGCGCACCACGGCCTGCTCGAAGATCCTGGAAAACTTCGTCCCGGAGTACGAATCCAGCGTCACCGCCAATCTCTGGCGCGACGGCGCGGTGATGCTCGGCAAGCTCAACAATGACGAGTTCGCCATGGGCTCGTCCAACGAGACCTCCGCCTTCGGCCCCGTCGTTTCTCCCTGGCGGCGCGACGGCGATACCACGCCCATCGTCCCTGGCGGCTCCTCCGGCGGCTCGGCGGCGGCCGTGGCGGCGTTCCTGTGCGCCGGGGCCACCGGCACTGACACCGGCGGCTCGATCCGCCAGCCGGCGGCCTTCACCGGCACGGTCGGCATCAAGCCCACCTACGGGCGCTGCTCGCGCTGGGGGATCGTGGCGTTCGCCTCCTCGCTCGACCAGGCCGGCCCGTTCGCCCGCACGGTGAACGACGCGGCGCTGCTGCTGCGCTCCATGGCGGGCTACGATCCCAAGGATTCCACCAGCGTCGACCGGCCGGTGCCGGACTACGAGGAGGCGGTCGGCGCCTCCATCAAGGGCAAGCGCATCGGCATCCCGCGCGAATACCGCGTGGACGGCATGGCGGACGAGATCGACACCCTGTGGAACGACGGCGCGGCCTGGCTCAGGGATGCCGGCGCCGAGATCGTCGACATCTCGCTGCCCCACACCCAGTACGCCCTGCCGGCCTACTACATCGTCGCCCCGGCCGAGGCCTCCTCCAACCTCGCGCGCTATGACGGCGTGCGCTACGGCCTGCGCGTGCCGGGCCGCGACGTGGTGGAGATGTACGAGAACACCCGCGCCGCCGGCTTCGGGCCGGAGGTGCGCCGGCGCATCATGATCGGCACCTACGTGCTCTCCGCCGGCTATTACGATGCCTACTACCTGCGCGCCCAGAAGGTGCGCTCGCTGATCAAGAGCGACTTCGACTACGTGTTCTCGCAGGGCGTGGACGCGGTGCTCACCCCGGCCACCCCGTCGCCCGCCTTCGGCATCGGCGAGAAGGTGAAGGCCGACCCGGTGGAGATGTATCTCAACGACGTCTTCACCGTGACCGTGAACATGGCGGGCCTGCCCGGCATCTCGGTGCCCGCAGGGCTGTCGGCGGACGGGCTGCCGCTCGGCCTCCAGCTCATCGGCCGTCCGTTCGAGGAGGAGACGTTGTTCTCCCTCGCCGAGGTGATCGAGGAGGCTGCGGGCCGCTTCCCGGTGGAGAAGCTGTGGTGGCGCCGGTGAGCGGTGCCATCGGCTCGGGCGGACCGGTTCCGGCGGCCCTCGCCGAGGCGCGGCGGGCCATCGACGGCATCGACGCGCGCATGGTCGACCTGCTGGCGGAGCGCTTCGCGGTGGTCGAGGAGGTGGTGAAGATCAAGCAGGCGAACGGCATTCCCGCTCTGCTGCCCGACCGGGTGGAAGAGGTGGTGGCCCAGGTGGAGGCGCTCGCCGCCGGCAAGGGCCTGCCGCCGGGCATCGCCGGCGCGCTCTGGCGGACGCTGATCGCCCAGACCATCGACTACGAGAACGCGCGCCTCTAGGGCGCGCGCCGATCAGCCTGCAACGCAAGCTGATCGGACAACGCGTTCTCTATCATTAAGTTAGAGGGCGGTTCACCGATCAAATCGAACCAATTTGATCGGATCGCGCTCTAGGGCGCGCGCCCGTGCCCGTGAAGCCCGGCAGCGGGGCAGGGCTCACACGCTCCTTGCCGACCTTCGCCGGCATGGCCGCTGACCTGCGCGACTGCAAGCCCTTCTTTTTTCTTCGCTCCCAACGGTTTTCGCCGGAAAGGCCGGCGCATGACGACGGGCACGCCGGCTCGCCAGGACGCCGTTCGGCGGTCGCGCATCCCATGGGCGCAACAGATTCCCAACCATGAGGACATGAGAACATATTGCGAACAGAGAACAAACAAGGTACAAACGCGACGTTCTCGTTTTTCCTTGCGCCAGCCCCGGAGCGCGGCAATGACTCAGGCGACACTCCGACTCGTCGAAGGTTCCTCCATGGACAAGACCAAGGCGCTCGACGCCGCGCTCTCCCAGATCGAGCGCCATTTCGGCAAGGGCTCGATCATGCGGCTCGGCAAGAGCGGCAAGGCGATCGAGATCGAGAGCATTCCGTCCGGCTCGCTCGGCCTCGACATCGCCCTCGGCATCGGCGGCCTGCCCAAGGGGCGCATCGTCGAGATCTTCGGGCCTGAATCGTCGGGCAAGACCACGCTGGCGCTCCACGCGGTGGCCGAGGCGCAGAAGAAGGGCGGCACCTGCGCCTTCATCGACGCCGAGCACGCGCTCGACCCGGTTTATGCGCGCAAGCTGGGGGTCAATCTCGACGATCTCCTGATCTCCCAGCCAGACGCCGGCGAGCAGGCGCTGGAGATCGCCGACACACTGGTGCGCTCGGGCGCCATCGACGTGCTGGTGGTCGATTCGGTGGCGGCGCTCACCCCGCGCGCCGAGCTCGACGGCGAGATGGGCGACAATCAGCCGGGCCTGCAGGCGCGCCTGATGAGCCAGGCGCTGCGCAAGCTCACGGGCTCGATCTCCAAGTCCAACACCATGGTGATCTTCATCAATCAGATCCGCATGAAGATCGGTGTGATGTACGGTTCGCCGGAGACCACCACCGGCGGCAACGCGCTCAAGTTCTACGCCTCCGTCCGCCTCGACATCCGCCGCATCGGCATGATCAAGGAGCGCGACGAGGTGGTCGGCAACCAGACCCGCGTGAAGGTGGTGAAGAACAAGCTCGCCCCGCCCTTCAAGCAGGTGGAGTTCGACATCATGTACGGGGAGGGGGTGTCGAAGACGGGCGAGCTGCTCGACCTCGGCGTCAAGGCCGGCGTGGTCGAGAAATCCGGCGCCTGGTTCTCCTACGACAGCCAGCGTCTCGGCCAGGGCCGCGAGAACGCCAAGACGTTCCTGAAGCAGAATCCGGAGGCGGCCGGACGGATCGAGGCGGCGATCCGCCAGAATGCCGGCCTCATCGCCGAGAAGATTCTGGCCGGAGACCCGGAGGCCGATGCGGAGGGCAGCGAGGCCGACGCCTGAGCCATCCGCCCGCCGGGCGTGACGGTGTGGCGTGCCTCGGGGCGGCTTGCCTCGGGGCGGATCGCGCCGGGTTTGCGGAGGATGGCGATCCGTCCTCCCGGTGGCCGGTCCGGTTCGGCGCGCCCGGCAGGCGCGGATGCGACGGGTTCCGGCCCAGGACGCGGGCGTCCGGCGTTGCCGGCTCGGGGACGCCGCCGGTGAAACCTTCGGCCGCGGGAGGTGCGGTCAGGGGCCGGCGTCCCTGCCGCCGGGACACGGCTTTCTGGACAAGTTGAGGCCCCCTCGCTAAACGAACCCGGTTCCGGCCGGCACGCCGTTGGGGTCCGGCGGAGCCGCGATGCGGCCGTTCCGGCGCGCGGTCGCGTGGAGACCACCACCGCCGGACGCATCCCGCGCCGGCATCGAGGGATGATGGCCGGCACATGAGCGGCGTGAACGAGATCCGGTCGACCTTCATCGACTACTTCGTCAAGCAGGGCCACGAGGCGGTGGCCTCCTCGCCGCTGGTGCCGCACAACGACCCGACCCTCATGTTCACCAATGCGGGGATGGTGCAGTTCAAGAACGTCTTCACCGGCGTCGAGAAGCGGCCCTATGCGCGCGCTGTGACCTCGCAGAAATGCGTGCGCGCCGGCGGCAAGCACAACGACCTCGACAATGTGGGCTACACCGCGCGGCACCACACCTTCTTCGAGATGCTGGGCAACTTCTCCTTCGGCGACTATTTCAAGGACCGCGCCATCGAGCTTGCCTGGAACCTCGTCACCCGCGAGTTCGAGCTGCCGAAGGACCGCCTGCTGGTCACCGTCTACAGCGAGGACGAGGAGGCGCACCGGCTGTGGAAGTCCATCGCCGGCCTGCCGGACGAGAAGATCATCCGCATCCCCACCTCCGACAATTTCTGGTCCATGGGCGACACCGGCCCGTGCGGTCCCTGCTCGGAGATCTTCTTCGACCACGGCCCGCACATACCCGGCGGCCCCCCCGGCTCGCCGGACGCCGACGGCGACCGCTTCATCGAGATATGGAATCTCGTCTTCATGCAGTTCGAGCAGCTCGCCGGCGGCGAGCGGCTGGTCCTGCCGCGCCCGTCCATCGACACCGGCATGGGCCTGGAGCGCATCTCCGCGGTGCTGCAGGGCACGCACGACAATTACGAGACCGACCTCATGCGGGCGATCATCGCCGAGGTCGCCGAGCTCACCAACGTCGATCCCGACGGCCCGCAGAAGGCGAGCCACCGGGTGATCGCCGACCACCTGCGCTCGGCGGTGTTCCTCACCGCCGACGGCGTGCTGCCCTCCAATGAGGGCCGCGGCTACGTGCTCCGGCGCATCATGCGGCGCGCCATGCGGCACGCCCAGCTGCTCGGCGCCAAGGATCCGCTGATGCACCGCCTGGTGCCGATCCTGGTGCGCGAGATGGGCCGCGCCTATCCGGAGATCGTGCGCGCCGAGCCGCTCGCCAGCGAGACCCTGCTGCTGGAGGAGACGCGCTTCCGCCGCACGCTCGAGCGCGGCCTCTCCATCCTGGAGGAGGAGACGGCGCACCTTTCGTCCGGCGGGAGCTTCTCCGGCGAGGTGGCGTTCAAGCTCTACGACACCTACGGCTTCCCGCTCGACCTGACGCAGGACGCCCTGCGCGCCCGCAACATCTCGGTGGACCTCGCCGCCTTCGACACCGCCATGGCGCGCCAGAAGGCGGAGGCGCGCGCCAACTGGGCCGGCTCGGGCGAGGCGGCGACCGACACGGTCTGGTTCTCGCTGCGCGACGAGGTGGGGGCCACCGAGTTCCTCGGCTACGAGACCGAGAAGGCCGAGGGCGCGGTGCGCGCGATCGTGCGCGAGGGCGCTCCGGTGGAGCGGCTGTCCGCCGGCGAGCGCGGCCTCGTGATCCTGAACCAGACGCCGTTCTACGGCGAATCCGGCGGCCAGGTGGGCGACATCGGCATCCTGACCGGGGAGGGGGGCCTCACCGCGATCGTCCACGGCACCCAGAAGAAGCTCGGCGACCTCTTCATCCACGACGTCAGCGTCGAGGCGGGCACGCTGCCCGTGGGCGCTCCGGTGGCGCTGGAGGTGGACCACACGCGCCGCGCCGCCGTGCGCGCCAACCATTCCGCGACCCACCTGCTGCACGAGGCGCTGCGCCGGGTGCTCGGCGACCACGTGGCCCAGAAGGGCTCGCTGGTCGCGCCCGACCGCCTGCGCTTCGACTTCTCCCATCCCAAGCCGCTGTCCGACGCCGAGCGCGCCGAGGTGGAGGACATCGCCAACCGCTTCGTGCTGCGCAACGAGCCGGTGGAGACCCGCGTCCTGGCGGTGGACGACGCCATCAAGTCCGGCGCCCGCGCCTTGTTCGGCGAGAAGTACGGCGAGGAGGTGCGCGTCGTCTCCATGGGCACGGACGAGGGCAACGGCGCGCCCTATTCGGTGGAGCTGTGCGGCGGCACGCACGTGAAGCGCACCGGCGACATCGGCCTCATCTCGCTGGTCTCGGAAGGCGCGGTGGCCTCCGGCGTGCGCCGCATCGAGGCGATGACCGGCAATGCCGCGCGCCATCACCTCAACGGCGCGAACGCCGCCCTCCAGGCCGCGGCCGCCACCCTCAAGGCGCCGGTCGCCGAGGTGGAGGCGCGCCTCGCCGCGCTGGTGGAGGAGCGCCGCAAGCTGGAGCGCGACCTCGCGGACGCCCGCAAGAAGCTCGCCATGGGCGGCGGCACGGGCGGCGGCGACGAGGTGCGCACCGTCGGCGACGTGAAGCTCATGGCGCGCGCGGTCTCCGGCATCGAGATCAAGGATCTCAAGGCACTGGTGGACGAGGGCAAGAAGCGCATCGGCTCGGGCGTGGTGGCCATCGTCGGCGTCACCGAGGACGGCAAGGCCGGCATCGTCGTCGGCGTCACCCCCGACCTCTCGGGCCGCTACGACGCGGTCGCCCTGGTGCGCCGCGGCGCCGAGGCGCTGGGCGGCAAGGGCGGGGGCGGGCGTCCCGACATGGCCCAGGCCGGCGGCCCGGACGGCGCCAAGGCCGCCGACGCGCTGGCCGCCATCGAGGCCGCTTTGGCGGGGTAGTCGGCGCGGTAGCCACGGGCGGGGTCGTCCCGCGCGCAGCCCCGGTGCTCCGGGGCTGCCGCTCTTCCGGCGAACTTCAGGCGAACCGAACTTCAGGCGAACTTCGTGAAGTCCCGGTGCTCGGCGGCGATGCGGCGCACCGTGCCGGTGGCCGCGCGCATCACCACGGTGTCGGTGAAGATCACGTCGCGGGAGAAGCGCACGCCCTTCAGCAGCGCGCCGTCGGTGACGCCCGTGGCCGCCACCAGGCAGTCGCCGCGCACCATGTCCTCCAGGCGGTAGATCTTGGCCGGATCGCGGATGCCGAGGCGCTTCGCCTGCTCGCGCTTCTTCTCGGTGTCGAGCACGAGGCGCCCCTGCATCTGGCCGCCGATGCAGCGCAGCGCCGCCGCCGCCAGCACGCCCTCGGCCGCCCCGCCGAGGCCGAGATAGATGTCGATGCCGCTCTCGTCCGGGTTGGTGGTGTGGATCACCCCCGCCACGTCGCCGTCGCTGATGAGCTTGATGGCGGCGCCCGTCTTGCGCACCGCCTCGACCAGCGGCGCGTGCCGCGGCCGGTCGAGGATCAGGGCGGTGATCTCGGTGGGCGGCACGCCCTTGGCCTCGGCCAGCGCGGCGATGTTGTCCTGCGGCGACTGGGTGAGCGAGACGATGCCTTCCGGATAGCCGGGCCCGATGGCGAGCTTCTCCATGTAGGCCGGCGGCACCTTCAGCAGCGAGCCCGGCTCGGCCAGCGCCAGCACCGAGATCGAGCCCTCCATGTTCTTGGCGCACAGGGTGGAGCCTTCGAGCGCGTCCACCGCCACGTCCACCTTCTCGCCGCCGGCGCCCAGCGTCTCGCCGACGAAGAAGTGCTCCACCTCGCCCTCGTCGCCCTCGCCGATCACCACGGTGCCGGCGATCGGCATGCGCGAGAGCTCCCGGTAGGCGCGCTCCATGGCGGCGAGGTCGGCGGCCTGCTCGTCCCCCCGGCCGCGCAGCCGGGCGGCGGCGACGGCGGCACGCTCGGTGATCTGCGCCATCTCCAGGGCCAGGCGCCGGTCGAGCGCCTGAGGCATCCTGATCATGCTCATGGTTTCACTCCCCGGGCCTCGATGCCATGGCCTCAATCCTTCTCGATGCGGATCACCTGGGGCAGGGAGGCGACGACGCCCTCCGCCTCGATGGCGGCGATGGCGCGGCGCACGGCCTCCTCGGTGGTGGCATAGGTGATGAGGATGACGTTGGCTGTCTCCGGCTCGGCCTTCAGGCCCACCGGACGGCGCTGGACGATGGATTCCAGCGAGATGTGCTGGTCCGCCATGCGGCCGGCGATGATCGCCGCCGTGCCGGGCCGGTTCAGCACCGCGAGGCGGATGTAATAGCCGCCCTCGTGGCGCTGCATGGGCGCGCGCTCTGCCGGCAGCAGCAGGTCGGCGGGCATGCCGAAGGCGAACGGGCGGGCGCCCCGCGCCACCTCGGCGAGGTCCGCCACCACGGCGGAGGCGGTGGCATCGCCCCCGGCGCCGGGGCCGACGAGGGTCAGGTCCACCGCGTCGCCGTCGAGCGCCACCGCGTTTGTGACGCCGGACACCTGCGCCAGCGGCCAGTGCTTGGGCACCATGGTGGGATGCACCCGCTGCTCGATGCCGGCATCGGTGCGCACCGCGACGCCCAAGAGCTTGACCTTGTAGCCGAGGTCGTCGGCCGCCTCGAGGTCCTCCAGGGTGAGCTGGCGGATGCCCTCGACGTAGATCGCCTCGGCATCGACCTTGGTGCCGAAGGCGAGGGAGGTAAGGAGCGCCAGCTTGTGCGCGGTGTCGTAGCCGTCGATGTCGAAGGTCGGGTCCGCCTCCGCATAGCCGAGCCGCTGCGCCTCGCTCAGGCAGACGGCGAAGGAGAGCTTTTCATCCGCCATGCGGGTGAGGATGTAGTTGCAGGTGCCGTTGAGGATGCCCGAGACGCGGAACAGCCGGTTGCCCTCCATGGCCTCGCGCAGGGTCTTCACCACCGGGATGCCGCCCGCCACCGCTGCCTCGAACAGAAGCGCGGCGCCGGTCGCCTCGGCGCGGCGCGCCAGCTCGACGCCGCAGCGGGCGAGCAGGGCCTTGTTGGCGGTGACCACGGAGCGCCCGGCGTCGAGGGCGGCGGCGACCGCGGCCTTGGCCGGGTCGCCTTCGCCGCCCATCAGCTCCACGAACACGTCGATCTCGCCCTCGCGGGCGAGCGCCACGGGATCGTCGAACCAGGCCACCTGGGAGAGGTCGACGCCGCGGTCCTTGGCGCGGTCGCGCGCCGCCACCGCCACCACCTTGATGCGGCGGCCGGTGCGGGCGGCGATCTCCGCCTCCTGCCGTGCCAGCATGCGCAGCACCCCGGCCCCGACGGTGCCGAGGCCCGCGAGGCCCACTTTCAAGTCGCTCATGGTCGAACCGGTTCTCTTTTCGTCGGGCGGCCGCGGCGCCGTGCGGGCCGCGGCGGGCTGGAGCCGGATGCCGCGAGGCCGTGACGGCCCCAGCGACACGTCCGTCTCCGACGGAAGCCAGGAAACCACCCGGCCGGCGTGCGGCGCGGACGGCTCTGTCTCAAAGTCCGGGCGCGGGTTCCGGGCGGGATGGGTCGATCCGTCCGGACCGCGCTCCGCGTCAGCGCGCGGCGCTGAGCGGCACCACGTTGTGCAGCGTGGTGCCGGCCTGGTCGAAGAAGCGGCGGATGTTGCGCGCCGCCTGGCGGATGCGCTGCTCGTTCTCGACCACGGCGATGCGCACATAATCGTCGCCGTGCTCGCCGAAGCCGACGCCCGGCGCCACCGCCACCTCCGCCTTCTCGATCAGCAGCTTGGCGAACTCCACCGAGCCCATGGCCCGGAACGGCTCGGGGATCGGCGCCCAGGCGAACATGGAGGCGCGCGGCGAGGGCACCGGGAAGCCGGCGCGGCCGAAGCTCTCCACCATCGCGTCGCGGCGCTTCTTGTAGGTCTCGCGCATCTCGGCGATGCACTCCTGCGGGCCGTTGAGCGCCGCCGCCGCCGCCACCTGGATCGGCGTGTAGGCGCCGTAGTCGAGATAGGACTTCACCCGCGACAGCGCGGCGATGAGGCGTTCGTTGCCGACCGCGAAGCCCATGCGCCAGCCGGGCATGGAATAGGTCTTGGACATGGAGGTGAACTCCACCGTCACGTCCATGGCGCCCGGCACCTGCAGCACCGAGGGCGGCGGCACGTCGTCGTAATAGAGCTCGGCGTAAGCGAGGTCGGAGAGCACGATCAGGTCGTTCTTCTTCGCGAACGCCACCACGTCCCGGTAGAATTCGAGATCCGCCACGCAGGCCGTGGGGTTCGAGGGATAGCACAGCACCACGGCGATCGGCTTGGGGATGGAGTGCTTCACCGCCCGTTCCATGGCGTGGAAGAATTCCGGCCCAGGCTCCACCGGCACCGAGCGGATGACGCCGCCGGCCATGAGGAAGCCGAAGGCGTGGATGGGATAGGACGGGTTCGGCGTCAGAATCACGTCGCCGGGCGCGGTGATGGCCTGCGCCATGTTGGCGAAGCCTTCCTTGGAGCCGAGCGTGGCGACGACCTGGCGCTCGGGATCGAGCTTCACGCCGAAGCGGCGCTCGTAATAGCCCGCCTGGGCCTTGCGCAAGCCGGGAATGCCCTTGGAGGCTGAATAGCGGTCGGTGCGCGGCTTGCCGATGGTCTCTTTCAGCTTCTCGATCACGTGCGCCGGCGCCTCGAGGTCCGGATTGCCCATGCCGAGGTCGATGATGTCCACCCCGGCATTGCGGGCGGCGGCCTTCACACGGTTCACTTGCTCGAACACGTAGGGCGGCAGCCGGCGAATGCGGTGAAAATCGGTGGTCATCGTCAGAGCTCCAGGGGCCGCCACGCGGCCGTTCGTCGCCGCGCAACCTCTTCTCCCGGCGCGGCAGTCGGGCTTTTTAGCACTGTTCGGTGAATGAAAAAGCAATGATTGCGGCTTCCGCGGGGAAAGATCGTGCCGCAACGCGGCAGCCGCCCGTCAGTTGTCGGCGCCGATGGACCTCTTCAGCTTGGCCTCGCGATCCTTGGCCAGGGCTTCGAGGTCGGCCTGGAGCTTGGCCCGGTCCTCGGCGGAGAGCGGCGGCGGCCGGCCCGTGGGCTGGGTGCCGATGGAGGGGAAATTGTCCGCCTCCACTTGCGGAACGTCGGGATTGGGCGGGGTGATGGAAGCAAGCGGACCATCGGCGGCGCAGCCGCCGAGGACCGCAACCAGCAACGCGGCAGCGAGCCCGCGTCCGGCCGTGGTGGCCGGCGACGCCGGGATGTGCCGCGATGAAGTCTCGCGTCGGCAAAGAAAAGTCACGGCTGAGGCATTGTCCCCATGTGGCCCCGCCTCCGCTCGGGAGGCTCGATAAGGGCACATTCACCCGCTAATATGGCGGAAGCTGGAAACAAGAGTCCTAACGCTTGATCGAGAACTAAGCGGGTGCAATCCGGCATCGCCCGCATCGAGGGGAGAGCGGATGTCCGCTGCCGAGGAAACCTCCGGGCACGCCGAAATGCGGACCGGGCAGGGGGGCGATGCCGCCGGCGCCGGCATGGCGCATGCCGAGACCGATTGCGAGCCCGCTGCCGGCGACACGCAGGCCGCGGCGCTAGCCAATGAGGTCGTGACGCAGCCGGCGGCCGCGGACCCCGGCTTCGCGCCTTCGGACGAATCGGCGCTCGCCGATCCGCTCCTGACCGGCGATCCCTTCATGGCGCCACCGGAGGCGGCACCACCGGAAGCGACGCCCGCCGAGATGATGAAGGAGGTCGCGGCCGCGGTGCTCGCCCCCTTCTCCGGTCCGGCCATGGACCTGCCGCCATTGCCGCCCGCGCCGGCCGAGGAGGCTCCCGCCGAGAAAATACCTGTCGAGGACGTGCCGCCGCCTCAGCCTGCCCAGCAGCTCGCCTCGATCCAGGAGGCGCTGGCCGCCCTTTCCCCGCCGTCGGCGGCAGCGCCCGCCGCCGCGCCCGCGCCGCCAAGGCCGACCCAGGCCGCTCCCCCACAGGCCGCTCCCCCACAGTCCGCTCCCGCACAGGCCAAGGACGGGAGGGGCAGCGCCGGGACCGGCGGCAGCGAGGCCGGCCAGGGGCCGGCGGGCCTCGATATCGAGGCCTTCTCGCGCAATCTCGCCCGCCTCGTCGAGGAGGGCGGCAAGGCCATGGCCGCCTATCTCGGCCCGCGCGAGGCCGGCCGCAAGGACGACATGGCCGACGACATCGCCGACGCGCTCAAGACCGTGGGCCATGTGGCGGAATACTGGATGGCCGACCCCCAGCGCACCATCGAGGCGCAGAGCCGGCTCATGGGCGGCTATCTCTCGGTGTGGGCCAACACCATGAAGCGCCTCGCCGGCGAGGAGGTGACGCCGGTGGTCGCGCCCGACCCCAAGGACCCGAGGTTCAAGGACGCCGGCTGGAGCGACAGCCCGATCTTCGACGCCCTGCGGCAGGCCTATCTCGTCACCTCCAAATGGGCCGAGGACATGGTGGAGGAGGCCGAGGGCCTCGACGACCACACCAAGCACAAGGCCGAGTTCCTGGTGCGCCAGGTCTCCAACGCCATCTCGCCCTCGAACTTCGTCGTCACCAATCCGGAGATCATCCGCGAGACGCTGTCCTCGTCCGGCGAGAACCTCGTGAAGGGCATGCAGCACCTCACCGAGGACCTGATCGAAGGCAAGGGCACGCTCAGGATCCGCCAGACCGACATGAGCGCCTTCGAGGTCGGGCGGAACCTCGCCACGACGCCGGGCAAGGTGGTGTACGAGAACGAGCTGATGCAGCTCATCCAGTACGCGCCCGCCACCGCGCGGGTGAAGAAGACGCCGGTGCTGATCGTTCCGCCCTGGATCAACAAGTTCTACATCCTCGACCTCACGCCCGAGAAGTCGATGATCAGGTGGCTGGTGGAGCAGGGCCTCACCGTGTTCACCATCTCCTGGGTGAACCCGGACGCGCGCCTCGCCGCCAAGGGCTTCGACGACTACATGCGCGACGGCATCATGGCCGCGCTCGACCAGGTGGCCATCGCCTCGGGCGAGCGCCGGGTGCACACGGTGGGCTATTGCGTCGGCGGCACGCTGCTGGCGGTGACGCTGGCCTACATGGCCGCCACCGGCGACGACCGCATCGCCAGCGCGACCTTCCTCACCACCCAGATCGACTTCACCCATGCGGGCGACCTGAAGGTGTTCGTGGACGAGGCCCAGCTCGCGGTGCTGGAGCGCAAGATGAAGGAGATGGGCTATCTCGAAGGCTCGAAGATGGCGTCCGCCTTCAACATGCTGCGCTCGAACGACCTGATCTGGCCCTACGTGGTGAACAACTACATGAAGGGCAAGGCGCCGTTCCCGTTCGACCTGCTCTACTGGAACGCCGATTCCACCCGCATGCCGGCGGCGAACCATTCCTACTATCTGCGCAACTGCTACCTCACCAACAACATCGCCCGCGGCCTCGCCGACCTCTCCGGCGTGCGCATCGACATGACCAAGGTCCAGGTTCCGGTCTATTCGCTGGCGACGCGGGAGGACCACATCGCCCCGCCGAACTCGGTGTTCATCGGCGCCAACATGCTCTCGGGCCCGGTGCGCTACGTGCTGGCGGGCTCCGGCCACATCGCCGGGGTGGTGAACCCGCCGGCCAAGATGAAGTACCAGTACTGGGCGGACGGACCTGTGGGGCCGAGCTTCGAGGCCTGGCTCGACGGCGCGCGGGAGCACAAGGGCTCCTGGTGGCCGGACTGGCTGCAATGGTTCTCGGCGCTCCACCCCGACGAGGTGGAGGCGCGCGCGGTGGGTGGCGGCCGCTTCCAGCCGATCGAGGATGCCCCCGGCCGCTATGTGAAGCAGCGCTCCTGACGAAAAGGCGCCGCCGCGCTCCGCCGGCGGCGCGCCCGCCGGCCCCCATCGCCCCCTCGTCTCCCGCTCCACCGGGCGCGATCTCCTGACCGCGAACCCTTGCGTCCCTCCTTCGCACCCTTTAATGATATAATATATCATTTATGGGACGAAGCCGTGCCGGGGGCACGGGCGCCGCGGCGCCTGCGCCTTGGCTTCGGCCGGGACCCGAAGGAGCGCAACCCATGCCTCAGGCCCGCCTGCCCGTGACCGTCCTGTCCGGCTTTCTCGGCTCGGGAAAGACCACGCTGCTCAACCACATCCTCGCCAACCGCGAGGGGCTCAAGGTGGCGGTGATCGTCAACGACATGAGCGAGGTGAACATCGACGCCGAACTGGTGCGCGCGGGCGGCGCCAATCTCTCCCACACCCAGGAGAAGCTGGTGGAGATGACCAATGGCTGCATCTGCTGCACCCTGCGCGATGACCTCCTGAACGAGGTGCGGCGGCTCGCCGAGGATGGGCGCTTCGACTATCTGCTGATCGAATCCACCGGCATCGCCGAGCCGCTGCCGGTGGCCACCACCTTCGACTTCCGCGACGAGGCGGGCCAT
Source organism: Xanthobacter pseudotagetidis (assembly GCF_043194795.2). Classification (NCBI taxonomy): domain Bacteria; kingdom Pseudomonadati; phylum Pseudomonadota; class Alphaproteobacteria; order Hyphomicrobiales; family Xanthobacteraceae; genus Xanthobacter; species Xanthobacter pseudotagetidis. Next base: position 2,948,268 of record NZ_CM195534.1, read on the forward strand.
TCCCTCTCCGACATCGCCCGGCTCGACACCATGGTGACCGTGGTAGACGCAGCCAACCTGCTGAAGGATTTCAGCTCCCGCGACTTCCTGCGCGATCGTGGCGAGACCGCGGGCGAGGAGGACGCACGCACCCTGGTGGACCTGCTCACCGACCAGATCGAATTCGCCGACGTGATCGTGCTCAACAAGATCTCGGCGGTGGATGCCGACAAGCGCGCGGTGGTGCGCGGCGTGGTGAAGTCGCTCAATCCCGATGCCCGCCTGATCGAGACCGACTATTCCACCGTGCCGCTGAAGGAGGTGCTCGGCACCGGCCGCTTCGACTTCGTGCGCGCCAGCGCCCATCCGCTCTGGTTCAAGGAGCTGAACGGCTTCAAGGATCACATGCCGGAAACCGAGGAATACGGCGTCGGGAGCTTTGTCTACCGGGCACGCCGGCCGTTCCACCCCGAGCGGTTCAACGCCTTCCTGGCGCGCACCTGGCCGGGGCTGGTGCGGGCCAAGGGCCTGTTCTGGCTCGCGACGCGCCCCCAGCGGGTGGGCGAGATGAGCCTTGCCGGCGCCATCTGCCAGACCGGCACCATCGGCCGCTGGTGGGCGAGCGTGCCGCAGGAGAATTGGCCGACCCAGCCCGACTGGCGCTCCTGGCTGCGCGCCCACTGGGTGCCCGGCTATGGCGACCGGCGGCAGGAACTGGTGTTCATCGGCATGGGGCTGGACGAGGGCGCCATGCGCGCCGCGCTCGATGCGTGCCTCGTCGGCCCCGCCGATCCGCTGCGCTTCGATGCCGAGAAGCTGAAGCACCTGCCGGACCCGTTCCCGGTGTGGGAGGCCGCGCCCACCTGAGGCGAAACGCCGAACAAAGCAGGGGGTTCACCGCCCCTTGCGCCGCCCGCGGATGTCGGCGTCGAGCAGGATGCCGCGGGTGACGGCGTCGCGGCCGAACTTCTCCTTCAGGCGGTCCATGGCGCCCTCGGCCGCCTTCATGCGGCTGGCGCCGGTGTCCACGAGATCGGAGGGGTCGGCCGCCTCCGCCGTGCCGAGATCGGAGACGCCGACGCCGATGAGGCGGAAGCGCGTGCCGTCGGCCTCCTTCGCCAGCAGATCGTGCGCGGCGGCATAGATGCGGCCGGCGAGCGCGGTGTGGCTCTCCAGGGTGCGCGCGCGGGTGCGGATGCGGAAATCGGCGGTCTTCAGCTTCAGCGTCACGGTGCGACCCGAAAGCGCCGATTTCTTCAGCCGCGCGCTCACCTCCTCGGCGAGGCCGTAGAGCGCCTGCTCCAGAGGGCGCAGGGCGGCGATATCGGCATCAAAGGTGGTCTCGGCGGAGACGCTCCTGGCCTCGCGGCCGGGATCGACCTTGCGGGTGTCCTGGCCGAAGGCGAGCCGCGACAGGCGCAGGCCCTCGGCGCCGTAGCGGCGCGCGAGGTCGGCGGGCGCGGCGCGCTGCAGGTCGGCGATGGTGGAAAAACCGTCCTTGGCGAGCTTCGCCCCGAACGCCGCCCCCACGCCCCAGATGAAGGTGACCGGGCGCGGCGCCAGGAACGCCGCCGCCTCCTGCGACCCCAGCACCGAGAAGCCGCGCGGCTTGTCGAGGTCGGAGGCGATCTTGGCCAGGAACTTGTTGGGCGCGAGCCCCACCGACACGGTGATGCCCACCTGCCGCTCCACCTCCAGCGCGAAGCGGGCGAGGATGAGCGCCGGGCTCGCGCCGTGCAGCGCCTGGGTGCCGCCGAGGTCGAGGAAGGCCTCGTCGATGGAGAGCGGCTCCACCAGCGGGGTCAGCGCCTGCATCAGCGCGCGCACCTGCCGGCCGGCGATGCGGTACTTCTCCATGTTCGGCTTCAGGATCACCGCCTCGGGGCACAGCGCCCTGGCCTTGAACATGGGCATGGCCGAGCGCACGCCGCTGATGCGGGCGATGTAGCAGCAGGTGGACACCACGCCGCGCTTGCCGCCGCCGATGATGAGCGGCACGTGCGCGAGGGAGGGATCGTCCCGCTTCTCCACCGCGGCGAAGAAGGCGTCACAGTCCACGTGCGCCACCGTCAGGCGGTGGATCTCGGCGTGCCGAACGAGGCGCGGGCTGCCGCAGGCGACGCAGCGCGGGCCTGCCCCGGCCTCGGCGAGGCAGTCGCGGCAGAAGCCGGGGGCCGCGCTCACGGCCGTCTCAGGAGCGCCGGACGGTCGAATCGGGATCGAAGGGCGGCGCCAGGATGTCGTGCGCGCCCACCACATGGCGTGGGTCGAGCTTCTGCTCTTCTGCGAACGCCAGCAGCAGGCCCTCGTCGGCGATCAGGAAGGCGAGCACGCCGGCGCCGAAGTCGCGCCGGCCTGCCGCCTGCCGCAGGCTCGCCGGCGTGAGCCCGGTCTCGCCCAGGAACCGCACTAGGCGCTCGCCATCGGCGGCGATGAAGGCGAGGGCGGCGACGGCCACCTGCTCGGCGGCGGCGCGCTGGGCGATCAGGCCCTTCGGCTGGGGGGTCTGGTTGTCCTTCAGTGCCATTTGCTCTTCCGCAAGGAATGGGGTCTAGCTGTCGCCATTCCACCACGTCCGCGCGGTGCTGCGAAGCGGGGGCAGGGGACGAGCGGGCGAGGCGCCATGGCGAAGACGGTGATGATCGTCGAGGACAACGAGCTCAACATGAAGCTCTTCCACGACCTTCTTGAGGCCCATGGCTACCGCACGGTGGAGACCCGCTCGGGAGTGGAGGCGGTGGAGCTCGCCCGTGCCCACCGGCCGGACCTCATCATCATGGACATCCAGCTGCCGGAGATTTCCGGCCTCGACGTGACCCGCAAGCTGAAGGCGGACCCTGAATTGCGGTCGATCCCGGTGGTGGCCGTGACCGCCTTCGCCATGAAGGGCGACGAGGAGCGCATCCGCGCCGGCGGCTGCGAGGCCTACCTGTCGAAGCCGATCTCGGTGATGCAGTTCCTCTCCACCGTGCGGCAGTATGCGGGCGGCTAGGGCGGCCTGCGACGGCGGCCGGGGACAGGGCGAATCGCCTGCTTTTCCTGCGGGCCGTATTGAGCTACTGTTAAGATATCTTGAAGGTCCGGGGCGGAGTGGCGCGCGCAAAGACTGCATCCTTGCGCAGCGGTCGCGTTCGCCATCTCCGCGCCCGATCGAGACAACCCTGCGGAGTGCTCAGGTCCGCCGCATCTCCTGGGTCCGTGGGGTTTGGCCGGCGGGTGAGCGTGTTCGGGAGGCCTCCCCGTGCGCTCCCCGCCGGCCATCCACATCCGCCGCTCTGCTTCCATCGCTCCACGGCCCGTCCCGTCGCTCCATGGCCCTGCCCATCGCTCCGCGGCCGTCTCCCTCGCTCCGTCGCCCTCCGGCTTGACCGGAGGGCCCATGGACGCTGGCGGCGTGCCCAGCCGCCAGCGGATGGATGCTCCGGTCAAGCCGGAGCATGACGGCGGTTGCTGGGATTGGGGGCGTTCCATCGGCCCGCCACCCCCTCGACTGATGGGATGGTTCACCCGGGAGCCAATTACACAAAGGATGCCATGCAAAAGAGCGCCGGCCAGCTCTCCAGCCCCGCAAACAGAAAAGGGCGCCGCGCGGCGCCCCATCTCTCGCGAAGGATCACGCTGCGGCGGCGCAGGCGCGCCGCCGGCCGGATCACTTGATCTTGGTCTCGCGGAATTCCACGTGCTTGCGCACCGCCGGATCGTACTTCTTGAGCACGAGCTTGTCGGTCTTGGTGCGCGAGTTCTTCTTGGTCACGTAGAAGGTGCCCGTGTCCGCGCTGGACAGGAGCTTGATCTTGATGGTTGCAGCCTTGGCCATGTCTTGATCCCTGGGTGCCGCTTTCAGCGCGCGATTGTCCGCGAACGAAAAATGCCGCGAACGAGAAAAAAATCGACGATCGCGCTGCCGGGCAGGCGGCTCGTGGGCGCGGAACCTCGCTCAGGAAGCCGGCAATGTCAAGGCCCGGCGGGTGTCCGGCGCAGCGCGAGACGGCTTGCCACCATCAGCGCATAGGCCCCCAGCGTGCCGGCGATGACATAGGCGAAGCCGTAGGGGTCCGCCAAGTCCATCCCGAGCCCCACCGCCGGCGGCCCCGCGATCAGCCCCACCGAATAGAGCATGACGAAGGCGGCGTTCGCCGCCGCGAGATTCGCGCCGTGGAAGCGCGCGCCCAGATGGGCGAGGCCCACCGTGTAGAGCGAGCCGACGACGCCGGTGGCGAGGAACACGGTGGCGAGGAAATAGGGGCCGTCCACCTGCATCAGCGGCAGCAGCAGCGCCCCCACCGTGCCCGCCAGCGAGCAGCCGAGCAGCAGCAGGCGCCTGTCCACCCGGTCGCTGACGAGCCCGAGCGGGATCTGGAACGCGACGTTGCCCAGCACCGCCACGGTGAGCAGCAGCGAGGCCTGGCCCTCGCCGAGGCCAAGCCTGAGGCCGTAGAGCGGCAGGAAGCTCATGACCGCGGTCTCGATGGCCCCGAACACCAAAGCGGCCAGCAGCGCGGTCGGCGAGCGCCGCAGGAAGGCGAGGACGCCGTGATGGTCGTCGTCATGGATTCGCGGCGTCATGCCGTTGGCGAGCAGGATCGGGATGGCGCCGGCGAGCAGCACCGCGGCGCCCGCCACATAGGGTTCCCACCCCGCCGCGCCGAGCACGCTCAGGATCGCCGGCCCGAGCGCCGCCCCCACCGAGAGCGCCGTGGCGTAGATGCCCATGATGAGCCCGCGCCGGTGCGGCGGCGCCACCGCATTGATCCAGAACTCGCTGACCGCGAACAGCACGCACAGCGCCGCGCCGAAGGCGAAGCGCAGCGGGAACCAGAGCGCGAACGATCCCACCGCCTTGAAGGCAAGGAGGCTCGCGGCGGTGACAGCGATGGCGAGCGTCAGCAGCACCCGCACGCCGAGCTTGCGCACCAGCAGCGGCACGAACGGGGCGGTGAAGATGGTGGCGATACCCGCCACCGCCGTGTTCATGCCGATGAGGGTCCGGGAGATGCCGCGCGACTCCAGCTCCAGCGCCAGGAGCGGGATGGACAGGCTGATGCCAACCCCCACCACGGCGATGGCGGAGATGGCGGCGGTGATGGAGGCCGTGCGGCTCTTCTGGCTCATGGGGGCCTGTGGCCCGGCGGGCGCATGCATCGGGAGGCGGGAATCAGTGCGGGAAGCTGAGGCGGTGAACTATGGCAGGTATTCGCGCTGGAAGCGGCCGCCGCGCCAGAAGAAGAACGGAACCGGCAGGCGCGGCGCGAAGCCGGCCTCGATGCGGGCCTCGATCTCGGACAGGATCGCCCGGGTGATGGCGGGCAATTCGATCGCCTCGGTCTCGCGGAAGGAGAGCCAGCGCAGCTCGGTCAGCTCCGCGTCCGGCCCGACGACGCCCGCCACCTGGCCGCACACCGCATCCGCGTCGGCGCAGAAGAAGCGGGTGTCGAAGCGCTTCGGCCGGCGCGGCGGGGTGATGGCGCGGGCCACGTAGGTCAGCGCCTCCAGGTTTGGGAACACGCCCTCGCTCTCGAACATGCCCCAATCCTTGGCCGGCGCCTTGGGGGCGCCGAGGTCGCGGGTGCCGAGCAGGAGGCCGGTCTCCTCGAACAGCTCGCGGATGGCGGCGGCGGCGAGCCCGCGCGAACGCGACAAAGTCGGGCGCTGCACCCGCTCCATCAGGCGGCGCTCGCTCTCCGCGTCCACCACGCCGTGCACCGGCATGCGGGCATCGGCCGCTTCGAGGCGGCCGCCGGGAAAGACGTAGAGGTTGGGCAGGAAGCGGTGGCCGGCATGGCGCCGGCCCATGAGCATGCGCGGCACCTTGCCCTTGCGGTCGAGCAGGATGATGGTCGCCGCGTCCTTCGGCCGGCAGTTGGGCCAGTCCATGCGCCGCTCGGCGGCGTTGAGCTTCACCAGGATGTCGGGTTCGGGCTCGCCTGGGCTCTTGGCCGTTCCTGGGCTCTTGGCCGCTCCTGGGCTCTTGGCCGTTCCGGCCGTCTTCGTGCCTGCGCTCATGGACGGGCCGCGGCCTTCTGGGGGGCCGACTCGGCGGCGGCCATCGGCTCATATTCTACGCTGGCGGGATCGAAGCCGTGCATGCGCAGCGCCCACTGCAGGTTCACCAGCATGCCCTTCAGGAGCGGCAGGAGCGCGAGGCACAGCACCAGGGTCAGCGGCAGCCAGAGCGCCATGTGGACGCCGAGCGGCGGGGAGAACAGCTCCTCCACCAGAACCATCAGCGGCACCACCACATGGCCCACCACCAGGATGGTGGCATAAGGCGGGGCGTCGTCCGCCCGGTGGTGGTAAAGCTCCTCGCCGCATTGGGCGCAGGCCGGCGTCACCTTGAGGTAGCGCGGAAACATGCCGCGCGCCCCGCAGGCCGGGCAGCATCCCATGGCGCCGCGCAGGAGCGCCTGCGGCACCGAGCGCGGGGCGGGCGGCGTCGCGGTCTTGCCCGGAGCGTCGCTGGACGAGGCAGGGGCGGCGAGGCGGCTCGTGACGGTCATGTTCATGGACGCGGCGATCCTTTCATCTGCCCCTCTTCCCAGGCGCCTTGCCGGGCGCCTTGCCGCGGGACTTGGTCCTGGACTTGCCGCGGGATTTGCCCGGGAATTCGTCCGACTTCGCACGTCCTGTCCCGCCTTCGAAGCCCGCGCGCGACGCGCCTTTGGCCGGCAGGGACCTGAGACCCCGCGCGCGGCTCTTCGAGCGCCCTACATAGGTCCCTTCGCTCAGAAGCTCAAATCGCAGCGCCCCGGCCACCGGCGCCGCCTCCACCAGCTTCACCTCCACCCGGTCGCCGATGCGGTGCATCTCGCCGGTGCGCTCGCCAACCAAAGCCTGGCGCGCCTCGTCGAAGCGGTAATAGTCGGCGCCCAGCGTCGCCGCCGGAATGAAGCCGTCGGCGCCGGTGTCGTCGAGCGCGACGAAAAGCCCCGCCCGGGTGGCACCCGTCACGCGCCCGGTGAAGGTGGCGCCGATCTGGTCGGCGAGATGATGGGCGATGAGCCGGTCCACGGTCTCGCGCTCCGCCGCCATGGCACGCCGCTCGGTGACCGAGATGGCCGCCGCCACCTCACCGAGGCTCTCGGCCGTGGCCTCGTCCGGCAGCCCGTCGCGCCCGAGGCCGAGCGCGCGCACCAGCGCGCGGTGGACGATCAGGTCGGCATAGCGGCGGATCGGCGAGGTGAAATGCGCGTAGCGGCGCAGGTTGAGGCCGAAATGCCCATAATTCTCAGAGGCATATTCCGCCTGCGACTGGCTTCGCAGGATCACCTGGTTCACCAGCGGCGCCACCTCCGAGCCCTCCACCTGGGCCAGGATGCGGTTGAACTGGACCGGACGCACCTGCTCGGTCTTCGGCAAAGCGATGTCGATGGTCTTCAGGAAGTCGCGCAGCGCCGAAACCTTCTCCAGCGAGGGCGCGTCGTGGACGCGGTAGATCAGCGGCGTGCGCTTCTCCTCCAGCGTCTCGGCGGCGGCGACGTTGGCGAGGATCATGAACTCCTCGATCAGCCGGTGCGCATCGAGCCGCTGCGGCACCACCACCTTGTCCACCGTGCCGTCGGGCTTCAGCAGGATCTTGCGTTCCGGCAGATCGAGGTCGAGCGGCTGGCGGGCGTCGCGCGCCGCCTTCACGCAGGCATAGGCCGCATAGAGCGGGCGCAGCACGCCGGCGAGGAGCGGGTCCGTGACCTCGTCGGTCCTCCCCTCGATGGCGTCCTGCGCCTGGGCGTAAGCGAGCTTGGCCGCCGAGCGCATCATGATGCGGTGGAAGGTGTGGCCGCGCTTGCGCCCGTCCCGGCCGATCGCCATGCGCACGGCGAGCGCGGGCCGGTCCTCGCCCACCCGCAGGGAGCACAGATCGTTGGAGATGCGCTCCGGCAGCATGGGCACGACGCGGTCGGGGAAATAGACCGAGTTGCCGCGCAGCAGCGCCTCGCGGTCGAGCGGCGCCCCGGGGCGCACATAGGCGGCGACGTCGGCGATGGCCACGGTGACGAGGAAGCCGCCCTCATTGTCCACATCGTCGTCCGGCACGGCATGGACCGCGTCGTCATGGTCCTTGGCATCGGGCGGGTCGATGGTGACGAGGGGCAGGTCGCGCCAGTCCTCGCGCCCGCGCAGGCTCGCCTTGGGCGCCGCCTCCGCCTCCTTCAGCACCGCCTCGGGAAAGGCGTTGGGGATGCCGTGGGCATGGATGGCGATCAGGCTCACCGCCTTCTCGGTGTTGAGCGAGCCGAGCTTCTCCTTCACCCGCGCGGTGGGCAGGCCGAACACGCGATTGCGCGTCAACTCCACCGCCACGAGGTCGCCGTCCTGCGCTTCCTGCTCGGCGCCGGGCGGCACCTGCAGCTCACGGCCGAGCGCCTTCTTGTCGATGGGGATGATGCGCCCGCCGCCATGGGGCGCGGCGCGGAAGATGCCGAGATGCTGCTTGTGCGCCTTCTCCAGCACCTTGATGACGCGGCCGGTGGCCGGCGTCTCTGCGTCGCCGGGATCGGCGATGCGCAGCAGCACCCGGTCCGAGAGGCCGGCGGCGGCGCTTCGCTGCGCGCCGCCGGGCCGGCCGCCGCGGAAGCCGCCGTGCCGCTGGGGCTGGACGATGATGCGCGGCGCCTCGCCATGGGCCTCCGCATCCCATTCGACCGGCACGGCGACCAGCTCGCCATCCGCGTCGCGGGCGACGATGTCGGCCAGCACCACGCCGGGCAGGGCGCCGGGCACGTGCAGGCGGCGCCGCTGGCGCTCCACGGTGCCCTCGTCGGCGAGGTCGCGCAGCAGGGTCTTCAGCTCCACCTTCTGGGCGGCGTTCAGCCCGAAGGCGCGGGCGATCTCGCGCTTGCCCACGTGGCCGCCCTGGGAGGCGACGAAGGCCAGCACCTCCTTCTTCGAGGGCATCTCGCCGGTGGCGCGGGGCGCGACCACAAGCGCCTCCGCCCGCGCATGGGCAGCGGCCGCCTCCTTTCGCGCGGCGCGGGTACGGCCGGCACGAGGTGTATCGGAGCGGGCAGAGGTCTTCGCGGGATGCTGGGTGGGGCGCTTGGGCAAGGATCGGTTCCGTTTGACGAACGCTAGCTCGAACCGGGACCGGGGGCCAGCCTTGCATATATGGGATCAGCCGGCCCCGTGGCGAGGTGGGCCCGCGGCACCAATGGCGCGGCCGGCTCTGGGCGCCACGCCGGAACGCGCTATCGGTTCCAGACGCACCAGGGCGCGGCGCCGCCGGCCCACAGGGATTCCAGCTGCTGCTTGTCGCGCAGCGTGTCGCAGGCCTGCCAGAAGCCGGCATGCTTGAAGGCGGAGAGCTCGCCGGTATGGGCGAGGGTCTGCATGGGCGCCTGCTCCCACACGCTGGCGTCGCCGTCGATCAGGTCGATCACGGAGGGCTCCAGCACGAAGAAGCCGCCATTGATCCAGCCTATCTCGTCGCGCGGCTTCTCGGTGAAGGCGGTGATCCTGTCGCCGGAGCGGTCGAACTGCAGAACGCCGAAGCGGCCGGGCGGCTGCACCGCCGTTACTGTCGCCTTGAGGCCCGAGGCCTTGTGGTGGGCGATGAGGGCGGCGATGTCCACGTCGGCGACCCCGTCGCCATAGGTCAGGCAGAAGGCCTCCTCGCCGATATGCTTCCTCACGCGGCGGATGCGCCCGCCGGTCATGGAGTTCAGGCCCGTGTCCACGAGCGTGACCTTCCAGGGCTCGGCCACTGTCTCCAGCACCTTCACGGAGCCGTCGGACAGGTCGACGGAGAGATCCGAGGAGTGCATGTAGTAATTGCAGAAGTATTCCTTGATGACCTCCGCCTTGTAGCCGAGGCAGATGACGAAGTCGGTCACGCCGTGGAAGCTGTAGAGCTTCATGATGTGCCACAGCAACGGACGGCCGCCGATCTCGATCATCGGCTTGGGCTTCAGCTGGGTTTCCTCGGCGAGGCGCGTGCCAAAGCCGCCCGCCAGGATGACTGCCTTCATCGTTCCCCCCGTTCCTGAGACGTAAGCGCCTGGTCCCGCTCCGGGCGCCGAGGGACCTCGGCGGAGCCGCCCTCGAAGCGCTCCTGGATGATGGTGATCGGACCGCCGCGCGTGTTGCGGAAGATGCGCCCTATGTACTCGCCGAACACGCCGAGCAGCAGCGCGTTCACTCCTATGGAAATAAGGATGAAGACGTAGATGCTGGCGAGGCCGGTCGGGAACGCGGGGTTGGTGTAGCGCGCGATGACGTAGACCGGGATCGCCAGCACGCTGACCACCAGCGCGATGATGCCGACCCAGGTGGCGAGCCGGAGCGGCACCATGGAGGTGCTGAACAGCCCGTCCATGCCGAGCTTGATGACCTCGCGGATGCCGAAATTGCTCTTGCCCGCCTCGCGCTGGGCGCGGTCGTACTCGATGCCCACCTGGGGATAGCCGAGCGTGGCGATGGCGCCCCGCAGGTAGGGGGCATAGTCGTTGTATTCCTGCAGCGCATCGACGATGACGCGGTCGATGAGCCGGAAATCGCCAGCATCGAGCGGGATGGGCTCGTCGGACAGGTTGCTGATGAATGCGTAGCCCGCCTTGCGGATGCGCTGCATCAGGTGGCTCTCGTGGCGCTTGCGCCGGATGCCGTAGACCACCTTGTAGCCGCGTTCCCACAGGGCGATGAAGTCGGCCGCCATCTCCGGCGGGTCCTGGAGGTCGGCGTCGAGCTGGATCAGCGCATCGCCGCGGGCGTTCAGGTAATTGGTCAGGATTGATTTCTGGAAGCCGAAATTGCGCGACAAGCGGATGATGCGGATGCGCGGCTCGCTCGCCGCCGCCGTCTTCAGCTTCTCGACCGTGTCGTCCTCGGAGCTGTTGTCCGTGAACAGGAACTCGAAGTCGTAGCGGTCCGCGAGCGCGGCGGCGGTGCCCTGAAGGCGGTCGACCAGGCGCTCGATGTTCCCGGATTCGTTGTAGACGGGGATACAGAACGTAATCAGCTTGCGCGTGGTCATGGATCCGGTCCCGCAGGGTTAGGGGCGCATCTTGGCGATCGCGCGGGCGAGGCCCGAGCGCAGGTCGTCGCGCGGCGTCCAGCCCGTGGCCGCGCGCAGCTTGGAGACGTCCGCGACGAGGCGGTTGCCTTCCCCGTCCCGGAGCCCCACCGCGCCGAATTCCAGAAGATCTGGGCCGCCGCCGAGCAGCTCCGCCGCGAGCAGGGCGAAGCCGCGAACGGTGTTGCCGACGCCGGAGCCGAGATTGTACACCCCGGAGGGCGCGCGTCCCGCCGCGAGCGCCCCGGCAAGGCGCGCCACGGCTTCGCCGATATCCCGCTCGTAGAGCCAGTCGCGCACCTGAAAACCGGCGGAGAGCTTTGCGCGGCGGCCTTCCGCGTGCGCGTGCACGATGGTCGGCAGCAGGCGGTGGCCGCGCTCATTCTCTCCGTACATGCCGAACAGCCGCACATGGGCGGCGGCGACGCCGGCGTCCGCGCAGGCGGCGAGCGCGCGGCGCCCGCCTTCCGCCTTGGTCACCGCATAGGGCTCGTCCGTGTTCTCGGCTGCGCTCTCGTCGACGGCCTGCGCCTCGCAGGGCCGGTATTCGGAGCCGCTGCCGAGATTGACGAAGGCGTGCGCGCCGAGATGGCTGGCGAGCGCGCCGAGGCGTGCGGTGAGACCGATGTTCACCGCATCGAGCCGCTCGGGCTGGCGCGTGCCGGGGTCGACGCCGGCGCCCACGAGACTGACCACCGCATCGACCTTAAGGCCGGAGGTGGCCGCCGCGAGCGCTTCTCTGCTCCAGTCTTCCGGCAGCACGATCGCCTGCGCCCCCACCGCCGCGCCGGCGCGGCGCTGGAGCGCGAGCACCCGCCAGCCGGCATCCGCGAAGGCGCGCGCCACCGCCGGTCCGAGCTGGCCGGACGCGCCCGCGATCAGGACGCTCTCAGGCATGCGACGCACCGGCGCCGAGGGCCGGGGAGCCGATGCGCTCGCGATAGGCGCTGATCTGGCCGAGGGTGATGGCACGGGCCGCGGAGGGATCGTCATGGTAGCCGCGATACCATCCGGCGGTCGCGGCGAGGGTCTCGCCAAGCGTCCAGGCCGGCAGCCAGCCGAGCGCGGCGCGGGCCTTGGCGCTGTCGAGCATCAGCAGCTTGGCCTCGTGCTGGATCGCGGGCACGACATCCACCCTGAGCGATGACCAGTGCTGGGCCATGCGCTTCAGCATCTCCTCGACACTGACGCAGTCGGCACGGTCGGGACCGAAGTTCCAGGCGTCGGAGACGGCGCGGTTGCCGCGGGTGATCTGCGCCAGCAGGGTCAGGTAGCCATGGCAGAGGCACAGCACGTGCTGCCACGGCCGCACGGCCTTGGGGTTGCGGATCACCAGCGCCTCGTTCTGCACCGCCGCACGGGCGAAATCGGGCACCAGCCGGTCTTCCGACCAGTCGCCACCGCCGATGATGTTGCCGCCGCGCGCGCTGGCGATGAGCATGTCCTGGCCCCAGGAGGGCAGGGAGCTGCGATAGCTCTCGATGGCGATCTCGGCGCAGGTCTTGGAGGCGCTGTAGGGATCATGCCCGCCGAGCCGGTCGCCCTCGCCATAAGCGTGGTCGGTCTCGCGGTTGGCGTAGACCTTGTCGGTGGTGATGCACACCGCGCCCTTCACCTGCGCCTGCTGGCGGGCGGCTTCCAGCACGTGCACCGTGCCCATCAGGTTGGTGGCGTAGGTCTCGATCGGCAGCCGATAGGAACGGCGCACCAGCGGCTGCGCGGCGAGGTGCAGCACCAGGTCCGGTCGCACGCGCTCGAACACCGCGCGCACGGCGTCGGCGTCGCGGATGTCCGCGAACGTGCTGGAGACACATGCGGCCTCGACGCCGGCGGCGGCGAACAGGTTCGGGGCGGTCTCGGGAGGGAGGGACAGGCCGTGGACCTCGGCGCCGATCTGCGACAGCCAGAGGCTCGCCCACCCTCCGGTGAAGCCGGAATGTCCGGTGACGAGAATGCGGGCGCCCCGCAGGTCGCCCTCGAATGCCCCCATCGACGCCTCCCTTGCGAGTTCAGCCTGTAAGCACTAATTTTCAAGATGGAAAAGAGAAAAATCTCGCTCGAAGCCGGCTCACAGTCCCTCTCACGCATGATGGCGCCGCAGGAGTTCGCAGCTGAAATAGTTGGATCGTCGCGAGCTCGGTGAATTCAGCGGTTTTGGTGCCACCCGTGTTTGCTGAAATCAGAGGCGCTATTGTAGATATCTCGATGCTTGTTCGAGGCAGGACTCGGTGATTGAGGCCGGCGCGGAGACAGCTGTGTGAGCCAACATTCAAAATTGCTGACCGCTTCCACCACGTTTGACGCGGCGAGCGCCGACTATGCCAAAGAAGTCAACGAAGCGATCGCTTTTCTGGGTTTGGACGCCGAACGCTTCGCCGAGGCCAAAGCGAAACGCCTGATCGAGCTTGCCCGCGCGCAGTTCGCGAACCCAGCCTTGCTCAAGGTGCTCGATCTTGGTTGCGGCATCGGCATGTTCCATCGCCATCTCGCCGGCGCATTCGGTGAACTGCACGGCCTGGACGTTTCCAGTTCGAGTATCGCGATTGCCCGCGCGGCCAACCTTTGGTGCAGCTATGCGGTCTATGACGGCACGCGCGCGCCCTATGCGGACGGAACATTCGACCTGATCTTCACCGCGTGCGTCATCCACCACGTGCCGCCGGAGGGCCGGCGCGCGTTCGCCGACGAGATGCGGCGGATGCTCAGGCCCGGCGGCCTCGTGGTGGTGTTCGAGCACAATCCGTTCAATCCCTTGACCCGCCTCGGCGTGGCGCGCTGCCCGTTCGACGCCGACGCGGTGCTGATTTCGCCCAACGCGCTGCGCCGTCTCATGGTGGGCGCGAAATTCAAGGACGCGAGGGCCAGAAGCCTGTTCACGCTCCCGCCGCTCACGCCAGCCATGATCCGTCTCGACCGGCTCTTCGCGGCGCTGCCGCTGGGAGCGCAGTACGAGGTGACGGCGAGAGTCGGCGCGTGAGCCATCTCGCCGAGGCCTGGCGCAACCCCGCAGCGCGCTTTCGCGTCGTGCGCTTCGTTCTGGTGGGCGCGGCGGCGAGCATTGTCTACCTGATCGTGGCCGTGACGCTTCACCGGTTCCTCGGGGCGGACAAGTTCGTCTCGTCGTTCCTCGCCTATCTGGTGGGAATCCCCGTCTCCTTCCTGGGCCACAAGCGCGTGACCTTCCGCGATGACGGCCCGTGGTCCGGCCAGGTGGCGCGGTATGTGCTGCTTCAGGTGATCAACATCGCCGTGGTTCTGCTCGCGATCTACGTCACGCAGCCGCTGGGTGATCTCGGCTATTGGATCGGCTTGGTTCTGAGCGTGCTCCTGATGCCCGTGACCAGCTATCTGGCCATGCATTTTCTCATCTTCATCGCCGCGCGGCGCGGCGCGATGTCGGCGCCGCCGGGCTCAGATGGGAGCAGCACGGGCTGACCGAATTCCGGCTGAGCGCCGGAATTCAGGCCGGCCCTCCCCCGGAGCCGTGGCCGGCCGCAGGGGAGGGGAGTGCCTCACGCCTTCAGGTCGAAGCGGTCGGCGTTCATCACCTTGGTCCAGGCGGCGACGAAGTCCTTGACGAACTTCTCCTTGTTGTCGTCCTGGGCATAGACCTCCGCATAGGCGCGCAGGATCGAGTTGGAGCCGAACACCAGATCCACGCGGGTGGCGGTCCACTTCACCGCGCCGGTCTTGCGGTCGCGGATCTCGTAGAGGCCGCCGGCCGCCGGCTTCCAGGCATTGCCCATGTCGGTCAGGTTCACGAAGAAGTCGGTGGTGAGCGCGCCTTCCCGGTCCGTGAACACGCCGTGCCTGGTGCCGCCGTAGTTGGCGCCCAGCACCCGCAGGCCGCCGACCAGCAGCGTCATCTCATTGGCGGTGAGGCCCATGAGCTGGGTGCGGTCGAGCAGCAGCTCCTCGGCGCTGACGACGTAGTCCTTCTTCAGCCAGTTGCGGTAGCCGTCGTGGATCGGCTCCAGGGGTGCGAAGGACTCCGCGTCGGTCTGGGCGTCCGTGGCGTCGCCCCGGCCCGGCGCGAACGGCACGGTCACGGCGAAGCCCGCGGCCTTCGCCGCCTGCTCCACACCCACATTGCCGGCGAGCACGATCACGTCAGCGACGCTCGCGCCGGCCTTCGCCGCAATCGGCTCCAGCACGCCGAGCACCCTGGCGAGGCGTGTCGGCTCGTTGCCCGCCCAATCCTTCTGGGGGCTGAGGCGGATGCGCGCGCCGTTGGCGCCGCCGCGCATGTCGGAGCCGCGATAGGTGCGGGCGCTGTCCCACGCGGTCGCCACCATCTCGGGGATGGTGAGGCCGCTATTGGCGATCGCCGCCTTCACCGCCGCCACGTCATAGTCGGTGCGGCCGGCGGGCACCGGATCCTGCCAGATCAGGTCTTCCTTCGGCACGTCCGGGCCGACGTAGCGGACCTTGGGGCCCATGTCGCGGTGGGTCAGCTTGAACCAGGCGCGGGCGAAGGTGTCCTGGAAATAGACCGGGTCCGCCATGAACTTGCGGCAGATGGCGTTGTAGATGGGGTCCACCTTCATCGCCATGTCGGCGTCGGTCATCATCGGGTTGTGGCGCTTGGACGGGTCGCTGGCATCGAGCGGCCTGTCCTCTTCCTTGATGCTCACCGGCTCCCACTGCCAGGCGCCGGCCGGGCTCTTGCGCAGCTCCCAGTCATGGCCGAACAGCATGTCGAAGAAGCCCATGTCGAACTTGGTCGGATGGGTGGTCCATGCGCCTTCAAGGCCCGAGGTGACGGCACGGCTGGCAAGGCCGTGCTGATCCGGGTTGGCCCAGCCGAAGCCCTGCTGCGCGACGTCGGCGCCTTCAGGGGAGGGGCCGAGCTTGGCGGCGTCGCCGTTGCCATGGGTCTTGCCGACCGTGTGGCCGCCGGCGGTCAGCGCCGCGGTCTCCTCGTCGTCCATCGCCATGCGCGCGAAGGTCTCGCGCACCTGGGCGGCGGTCTTCATCGGGTCCGGCTTGCCGTTGACGCCTTCCGGATTGACGTAGATGAGGCCCATCTGCACGGCGGCGAGCGGATTCTCCATGGTCTTGGGATCGTCGACATTGCCGTAGCGGGCATCGGAGGGGGCGAGCCATTCCTTCTCGGCGCCCCAATAGGTGTCCTTTTCGGGACCCCAGATGTCCGGGCGGCCGAAGCCGAAGCCGAAGGTCTTCAGGCCCATGCTCTCATAGGCGATGGTGCCGGCGAGGGTGATCAGATCGGCCCAGCTGACCTTGTTGCCGTACTTCTTCTTGATCGGCCACAGCAGGCGGCGGGCCTTGTCGAGGCTGGCATTGTCCGGCCAGGAATTGAGCGGGGCGAAGCGCTGGTTGCCGGTGCCGGCGCCGCCGCGGCCGTCAGCGATGCGGTAGGAGCCGGCGGCGTGCCAGGACATGCGGATCATCAGGCCGCCGTAATGTCCCCAGTCCGCCGGCCACCAGGCCTGGCTGTCGGTCATCAGCGCGACCATGTCCTTCTTGAGCGCGTCGAAGTCGAGCGTCTTCACCGCCTCGCGATAGTCGAAGTCCTTGCCCATGGGGTCGGTCTTCGTGTCGTGCTGGTGGAGGATGTCGAGGTTCAGCGCGTTCGGCCACCAGTCCATGTTGGACATGCTGACTTCCGTGTTCGCGCCGTGCATGACCGGGCATTTCCCGGCCGATTTCATCTCAGTCCCGTCCATGACGATCTCCCAACATGATCCAAAAATTCGCAATCCGGAGCGCCACCGGTGCCTCACCCGCCCTCGGCTCAGCCGGCATGGATCGAGGCGGCAGCCGCCGCGCGCCCTGCGCTCAACGGTGGAGTTCTAGTCCAGAGTTTTGATAATGAAAATTTGCATTTTCTAATCGGCTCAATATGCTGAGCTTATGATCGGCATCTCCATGAAGCAGCTTCGCTATTTCGACGCGCTGGCGCAGCATGGACATTTCGGACGCGCCGCGGAGGCGTGCGCCATCTCCCAGCCGGCGCTGTCGCTGCAGATGAAGGAGCTGGAGGACATTCTCGGCGCGCCGCTGGTGGAACGCGGCACGCGGCAGATCCGCCTCACCAGCCTCGGCGAGGAATTCGCGCTCAGGGTGCGCGACATCCTGCGCGCGGTGGACGAGCTCGACGACCTGGCGCGCTCCTCCCTCACGCCGCTCGCCGGGCGGCTGCGCATCGGCGTCATCCCGACGGTGGCGCCCTATCTCCTGCCGCGCGTCATCAAGCGCCTCGGCGAGCGCTTTCCCGGCCTCGACCTGCGCCCGCGCGAGGCCGTGACGCAGCGCCTGGTGGAGGACCTGGTGGAGGGCCGGCTCGACACCGCCATCGTCGCCCTGCCGGTGTCGGAACCCGCCTTGGCGGAATACCCCCTGTTCGACGAGGAGTTCGTCCTGGTGCGCCCGCTGGAGGACGCGGACAAGCCGGTGCCGAACCCCGAGGTCTTGCGCGAGATGCGCCTGCTCCTGCTGGAGGAGGGCCATTGCTTCCGCGCCCAGGCCCTGTCCTTCTGCAAGCTGACGTCGAGCGTGCCGCGCGACCTGATGGAAGGCAGCTCGCTGACCACGCTGGTGCAGATGGTGGGGGCAGGCATCGGCGTGACGCTGATCCCGGAGATGGCGGTGCCGATCGAGACGCGCTCGGCCGAGGTCGCGGTGGCGCGGCTCGATCCGCGGCCGTCGCGGACCATCGGCATGGTGTGGCGGCGGACCAACCCGCTGGCCGGCCAGTTCGAGCAGATCGGCGAGATCGTCCGGGAGACGGGATGCGATGCGCGGCCGGTCCCGCGCGGCTGAAGCCTCGGCAACCGGGCGCTCAGCCCTGCACGACGCGATGCCGATCCAGGACGGATGAGACCACTTGCGCGCGAAGCGCCCCCGGGTCCTGCTCCGGGGTCCGGCTCCTCACCACCAGGCGCCACAGCACGAGGTCGAGCCGGCTGCGATGCTCGAGCAGCTCCAGGGCCTCCGGCGACAGCTCCCGATCGAGGTCCACCGGGAACCCTTCGAGCGCCCGCCGGGTGTCGTTGAATCGCTGCATCTCGAACCGCGTGCCGAGCCAGCAGCCCACATTGGCGGCGAACAGCGGGTCTTCCAGGTAGTCCACGAAGTGAAAGCCGCGCAGGGCCTTCGATGCGCCGGCCAGCAGCTGGGTGTCCACCCCGCCGGGAATGAAGTCCCCCGCCGGGATGCGCGCGTCGGGCCAGAGCAGCATCCGGGTGGCCAGGTTGTCGGTCTGACACGCGATCTCGGGGGCTTTGAGGAACTCCACCAGGGGACGCCGGGCCAGACTGACCAGCTGGCTCCAGTTGGGTCCCCAGGGTTCCAGGATCTCGTCGCTGAATTGCCTCCAGAAGAGCCAGTGCGAGACCAGGCGGCAGACCGGCTCACGCACCACGCAGCAGAAATTGCCATCTGGATAGAAGCGCCGAAGGGTCGAATAGGCGAAATGCCCGCCGACGAGATGCGCTCCAGCGGGCAGGGCGTCATCGGGACCATAGACCGTCGCGCCAACCTCGGGACCGAGGCTATCGAACGCGTCGAAGGCTCCGAACAGGCTGTGGTCGAAGCCCGCGACGACGGCGGAGGCTCCCAGGCCTTCCGCCAGGCTGCTGTTGAAGGCCATCCCGGCCGACTTCGGGATGTGAAGGTAGACCATCGGTTCCGACGGCACATAGGGACGTTCGACGAGCGGGCCCGCGAGGCGTTGCGAAAGCCGAAACAGAATCTCTTGAAGCATCCAACTCTCAACCTTGTCTGATTGCGCAGCTGCCCGACCAAATGCTTCGCGGACCACGTGCTTCTGACCACGTGCTTCTGACCCAGTGCGTCATGGCTGCGAACTTCCCTGCCGGCCACGCAAGCGCGCGCAGGCCCCCAAAAATCCCGAAGGAAAACCACACGCCGCCTTGGCTCGCGAGCGTATGCATCCCGATGCCAGGCACAACCAAGACGAGCTTACTTTAGGTAGCATAGCAGTCGGATACCGCGTCTGTCCTGGCAAGCGATTGCTTTTGCACATCTAACTGAACCGCCAACAGCCTGGTGCCTGTTGGCGGCGGAGGGGGAGGATTCTCCGAAGGGCACCGGTTGGCCGATGAAATCGCCCACATTCATCAGCGCCCCCACGGCATCCGCGCCGGGACGAGCCTTGACCCGGGAAATTTCCAGCTCCCACTGGCCGCAATGGGGGCGCACCAGATGTGGGGCACTGTTTTCGAACGATGAATGCATCATCCAGTGCGCGCCGCCGCCTGGTCGCGCCGGCTTTCGCCCCCGTTCCTCCAGCCGCGCATCGCTGGGAACGCGGCATGGGCCGGAAGGCGCGTTTGGATGGGTCCTCAGGTGACTTGCCGGTCCGGCCGCACTACACTCCCAAATCATTGCCACGGAATGCCTCGTGGCGCATTAGGACAGCAGCGAGAGGCTGCCGGACAGCGGGAGTGCACCGAATTCTGGTTCCGATCGCGCGTGGTCCGCAGGGGAAGCGCTGCTGCGAACGCACCGCCGCCAATGACGAGATCAGCCAGAGCGCGCGAGACGGCTGCAAGCAGCACGCTCTTTTTGGCGCAGCTGTCCTGCGGACACCGTGATTTTCAAGGCCGTCCCTTGAGGGTGAATGATTATGTCAGGGAGAAGAAAGGGCCAGGAGTCGGCGGCAAAGATCATAAGTGCGGCCAGAAAGCTCTTTGCCACCAAGGGTTATGCCAACGCGAGCCTCGACGATATCGCAGCGCTCGCCGGATTCACCAAAGGCGCGGTCTACCACTTCTTCGGCAGCAAGGAAGAGTTGCTGATGTCCTTGCTGCGCGACATCGAGGACCGTTCCATCGGACGCACGTCGCGCGAGCTGGCCGACATGCAGGGCACTGCGATGGACAAGCTCCTTCGCTTCAAGACGCTTCAGGCCGAGTGGGCCGGCCGCAATGCCAACGATCTGGCCATTCTTGTCCGGATGTCGATCGAATCGGCCAACCGCAAGTCGGCTGTCCGCGAGCAGGTCCTACACATCTATGCGCGCATGGAGCAGGTGCTGACCGGCATTGTTGAGGAGGGCAAGGCGAGCGGCGAGTTCCGGGCCGACCTTCCCGTGCACGACGTCGTTACATGGATGATTTCCGTCCACGACGGCAACATGTTGCTCTGGCATCGCAGCGGACGGGACAAGGATGTCGGGCGCCGTCTCACTCTCGCCTCCATGCAGGCCGCGCGCATGGCGGTGTGCATTGGCCCGATGGACATGCTGGGTGAGCACGGCGAGCCCGTGGCCGCAGTGGAAGGTGCGGGCGGCGAAGCTAGTTCCGAATGAGCTGGCGCGAGATGATCAGCTTCTGGACCTCGGTCGCCCCCTCGTAGATGCGCAGCGCGCGGATGTCGCGGTAAAGCCGCTCCATGACCGAGTTCCGCACGACGCCTCGCGCGCCGAACATCTGCAACACCCTGTCGATGACCCGCTGGGCCGCTTCCGTCGCGACCATTTTCGCCATGGCGGTCTCCATGGTCGACGCCCGCTGCGCCACGTCGCGCACCCACGCGGCGCGATAGACCAGCAACGCGCTTTGGTCGATGTCTGCGGCGATGTCTCCGAACGCGGCCTGCGTCAGCTGCAGGTCCATCAGCGTCTGCCCGAACATTCTGCGCCGGGGCGCATGGGCCAGCCCTTCGTCCAGCGCCCGGCGGGCGAACCCGAGCGCGGCGGCCGCCACCGAGCACCGGAATATGTCCAGCGTCTGCATGGCCAGCTTGAACCCCTGGCCGACCTCTCCCAGCATGTTCGCGGCCGGCACGCGGCACCGCTCGAAGCGCAGCAGCGCGAGCGGGTGCGGAGAGGTGACGTCGATCCTCTCCTGTGCATTCAGGCCGGGCGTGTCCGCATCGACCACGAATGCCGTGATGCCGCGCGCCCCCGCCTGTGGATCCGTGCGCACGAAGACGCAGTAGAAGTGCGCCAATCCGCCATTGGAGATCCAGGTCTTCTCGCCGTCGAGCACGTAATGGTCGCCGTCACGCACCGCTGAACAGCTCAGCGCCGCCACGTCGGACCCGGCTTCCGGTTCCGACAGGGCGAAGGCAGCGATGCTGCGGCCGGCCGCGACCTCGGGCAGGTACTTACGCTTCAGCCGGTCGCAGCCGGCCAGTGAAATGGCGCCCGAGCCCAGCCCCTGCATGGCGAGGGCGAAATCGGCCAGCGCGTGGTGGCGCGCCAGGGTTTCACGCAGGATGCACAGACTGCGGGAATCGATCCGGCCGTGCTTTCCGCCCAGGCCGCCGTCAGCTCCCGACGGCACGCAGTAGGCGAGCCAGCCGGCCTGTCCCAAGCGCGCGACCAGCGTTGCGCAGGCGCCATACACGTCCGCGTCGTCCAGGCCGGAAAGCTCCTCGGCCACGCACCAGTCCTCCAGGCTTCGCGCCAGGTCGCGGTGCGTGTCGTCGAAGAACGGCCATTCGAGATGTTGATCGTTGCGATTCATGCCCAGGCATCGCTGCGCTCGGCAGCCGGCGTCCTGTCGCGGACCCCGGCTGCCGAGGCGTCGAAGTCCTTCAATTGGTGTCCGAGGCGTACTTGGCGATGATCTCTTTCCAGCCCTTGCGCTGGTTGCGCAGGAACTCCTCGGTCGCATCGGTCGAGCGGGGCGGCACGACGAGCGAGGCGGTCCGCTCGATCTTCTCCTGGAACACGGGATCCAGCAGGAGGCGCGCCAGGGAGGCCTGCAGCTTGTCGAGCACCGGCTTCGGCGTCCCGGACGGAGCGAACAGGCCCTTCCAGGACCAAGGCGCCAGCTGGTCGAACTGCTTGTAGCCGAGCTCCGACATGGTCGGCACGTTCGGCAGCGAGGGGAGCCGGCGTTCGGAGACCACCGCCAGGGCGTTGGCCTTGCTGCCGGTGACCATGCCGATCGAGCTGATGGCCGGATCGAACGTGAAGTCGACCTGACCGCTGATCACGGCTAGCACCGACTGGCTGCTGCCGTTGTACGGAATATGGACCGCCGTCTTCAGATCCGCGGCATGCTTGAACGTCTCACCCGCCAGATGGGTCGAGTTGCCGGTGCCGGCGGAAGAGAAGTTGAGCTTGTCGGGGTTCTTCTTCGCATACTCGACATATTGCGCGACCGTCTCGATGCCGCGCTTCTTGTCGATCAGCATCAGGAACGGAAATTCCGCGACGATGCCGATGGGGGTGAAGTCCTTCTCGGGGTCGAAGGGCAGGTCCTTGTAGAGAAACTGGTTGGCGACGATGTCGGTTCCGCCGATCAGCAGCGTGTAGCCATCCGGCTTCGAGCGGGCCACATAGGTGTTGCCGATCGCTGCGTTGGCGCCGGGCTTGTTCTCCACCACCACCGGGACCTTGAACTCCTTCTGGAAGTGGTCGGCGATCATCCGGCCGATCTGATCGGTGGAGCCGCCTGCGCTGAACGGCACCACGATGCTGATGGTGCGGTCCGGATAGTCCGCGCGCACGGGGCCTGCGCCCACGCATGCCGCGCCCAGCGCGAGCACGCCCGCCAATCGTGTGAGGACATTTCCGCAGCGTTTGAAAAGCATGTTTCTCTCCCCTTGTTGTGTGTCGCTGTATCCGCGCATTGAGATGGGTGACGGCCTTAGGGCAGGACCACTTCGATGAGGCTGGGGCCACGATCCGAGAGCCCGTTGCCGAGCGCACGGGCGAAATCCGTCAGGTTGTCCACCCTGACGCCGGGCACGCCGTGCCCGCGCGCGAGGCTGACCCAGTCGAGATCCGGCCGGTCCAGGGTGAGCATGCGCTGCGCATTCTCGGCCGGCGGCGGCCCTCCCATGGCAGCAAGCTCCCCGCGCAGGATCTGGTACTTGCGGTTCGCGCAGATCACGACGGTGACGTCCAGCGCCTCCCGCGCCATGGTCCAAAGTGCCTGAAGGGTGTACATGGCGCTTCCGTCGCCGATGATCGCGACGACCTTCCGGTCCGGGCAGGCGACCGCCGCCCCCGTGGCGCACGGCAGCCCGTAGCCGATCGAGCCGCCGGTGATCTCGAGCCAGTCGTGCGGCGGCGCCGAGGCGCACATGCGCTGGAGCTGCCGACCGTGCGTGATCGCCTCGTCGACGACGATGGCGTTCTCGGGCAGCATGGCCGCGAGGACCTTTGCAATACCCTCCGCGCTGGCTGGACCATCGGCCGGCGGCTCCGCGGCCTGTTCCGCGCCCAGATACGCCACCGCATCGCCCCGGCCGCCGACCGCCTCGTTCAGCGCGCCCAGCGCGCGCGCCACATCCTCATCGACGGATGCCAGCGTCTCGATGCGGCAGTCGGGATGGGCCAGGAACAGCGGCTTGCCCGGATAGGCGAAGAAGGCGACCGGCCGCACCGCATCCACGAGGATCAGCAGGCGGATGTCCTTGAGCGTCTCCACCGCCGCGTCGAACGGATAGGGGACCTGGGGGATATTGACCCGCCCGCGCCCGCGCGCCGAGCGCGCGTTCTTGGTCTCCGCCAGCAGCCTGCAGCCGGTGCGCGCGGCGATCTGCCCGGCGAGGCGGGTGGCCGGCTCGCGCATGGCCCGGCCGCCCAGGAGAAGCGCCACCGATCCCGGCGCATAGCCGCCCGCTGTCATCAGCGCGGCGATCCGGTCGACCACATCGGACGCCGGGCCGGGCAGGGGACGATGCGGCGCCGCCGCGACCGCCTCGGCCGGGCATTCCTGCCAGGCGACATCGGCCGGGAGAATCAGCGAAGCGACCTGCGGCCGCGGCCCCGAGGCCGCGCGTACGGCCGCCGCCGTGTCGTCCACGGCGGTCGCAGGCGAGGCGCAGGTGCGGACCCACTGCGAGACCGGGCGCGCGATGCCTTCGATATCGGCTGTCAGCGGGGCGTCGTTGGCGATGTGGTCGCGCGCGTGCTGGCCGATGATGTTGACGATGCCGGAGCGCGCCCGCTTGGCGTTGTGCAGGTTCGCCAGGCCGTTGCCCAGGCCCGGGCCGAGGTGCAGCAACGTGGCGGCGGGACGATCGGCCATGCGGTAGTAGCCGTCCGCGGCCCCCGTCACCACGCCTTCGAACAGCCCGAGCACGCAGCGCATCTCCGGCAGCCGATCAAGCGCCGACACGAAGTGCATCTCCGACGTCCCGGGGTTCGCAAAGCATACCGAGACATCGTTCTTGAGGAGCGTTCGCACCATTCTCTCAGAACCGATCACGCCCTCATTCCCCCCGCCATTGTTGATTGCCCGCGTCGCCGCAAAAGCCTGTCTTGACACACTCACGCAGCCTTTTAACATACTATCCAGTCGGTATGCTAGAGGGTGTAAGCCAATATGACGTTGGAGACGTTGGTGCGGCGGGTGTCCGCGTACATCGCCGCGCACCCCAACGAGAGGGACTGCTGGCAGAAGGCGCCGGCGCTGAGCGGTCTGCTCGCGTGGGACCTGCCGGAATTCCGATCGTTGGTGAAGAAGTGGATCGACCGCGCCGTCGCCACGCAGAAATCGGACGGCAACCTGAGCTACGGCGACTGGCACCTCTCCAGCGGGGGCCACATCCGCTCCTTCACCCCGCTCGCCAGCGAGACCTCCGCCATGGGAGCACCGATGCTGGAGCTCTACGCAGCCAGCGGCGACGTGCGCTACCTCAGCAGCGCCGAGCGCCAGTATCGGGCGCTGTGCGAGGCGCCTCGCACATCGGAGGGCGGGATCTGGTCGCGCGGGGAGGGGCCCGAGCTCTGGATCGACTTCACGTATCTGATGTGCCCGTTCATGGCGCGCTACGGCAAGCACGCTGGACGGCCCGAGGCCGTCGACGAGGCGTTCCGCCAGTTCGCCGTCCATGTCCGCCGCCTGGTGGATCCGGAGGTCGGGCTAGCCCGGCATGCCTGGTGCGAGAAGCCGAACCATTTTCCGCAATCCACGTTCTGGGCTCGGGGCAATGGCTGGCTGCTGGCGTGCTGCGCCGAGTTGCTGACCATCGCGCCCGAGCATCCGGGGTGCGCCCATGTCCGCGAGGTCTACGGCGTCGTCCTGCGGGCGATGTCGCAGTGCCAGGACGCCTCCGGCTACTTCTTCCATGTTCTCGATGATCCGCTGTCGAACCTCGAGGCGTCGGCGACGCTGATGTACGCATACGGCGCCGAGCGCGCGGTGCAGCTACAGGTGCCGGTCGCCGGCTTGCCTGCCGAGGCCCTGCGGGAAAGGGCGATCCGGGCCTTTGTGGTCGTGGCCGGCTCGGTCGAGGAATCGGGCAAGGTGCCCGGCGTGGCGATGGTGCCGGGCGGTCCCGGCGTCCCGTTCGACTGGACCTTGTTCGGCCAGGGCTTCTTCCTGCTTGCTGCGCATGCCCTGCAAGCCCACGTCGGTGCGCTGGAGCTCGACGCATGAGCACCGTTCATGCCAACGGCTCAGCGAACGCCGGAGCGCGCCGCCGCCCGCTCGAAGGCGTGCGCGTCATCGACATGTCCCGGCTGGCGCCGGGTCCCTATTGCACGATGATGCTCGCCGACCTCGGGGCGGAGGTGATCGTCGTGGGCGGTGGACGCGCGGGCAACCCCGTGGCGACCTTTTCCCGCGGCAAGCATTTCATCAAGCTCGACCTGAAGTGCGCGGCGGGGCAGGCGGCCCTGCGCCGCCTGTGCGAGCATGCCGACGTCTTCGTCGAGAGCTTCCGCCCCGGCGTCGCCGAACGCCTTGGCGCGGGATACGCCGCGCTCAAGGAAATCAACCCGAAGCTCGTCTACTGCTCCCTGACCGGCTACGGACAGGACGGCGTTCTCGCGACCGCGGCGGGGCACGACATCAGCTATCTGGCGGTGACGGGCATCCTCGGCGCCATCGGTCCGAATGACGGTCCTCCCTCGGCGCCGCTGAACCTGCTCGCCGACTTCGCCGCGGGAAGCTTCGTGGCGGCTCTCGGCATCGTCACCGCGCTGTTCGACCGCTCGCGCACCGGCGAGGGCCAGTATCTCGACGCGGCGATGATCGACGGCTGCCTGTCCTTGATGGCCATGCACTGGCCGGTCTGGCAGACCCACGTTCTGCCCGCGCGCGGAGGCGGACTGCTGGGCGGCGGCGCGCCCTATTACGGCTGCTATGCCTGCGCGGACGGCCGCTACGTTTCCCTCGGCGCGCTCGAGCCGCAGTTCTTCGCGCAGCTGTGGACCAGCCTGATCGGCTCCGAGGTGCCGGACCATATGGATATCGGGCTCTGGCCTGAGATCCGGGAGACCTTCGAGCGCGCGTTCAAGGAAAAGACCCGCGATCAGTGGTCGGCGCACTTCGCCGGGACGGATGCCTGCGTGATGCCGGTCCTGACGCCGGACGAGGTCTGGTCGCACCCCCATATCGCCCACCGCCATCCCAACGCGTCAGGCGAGAGCGTCCCGGTCATCCCCCGCTTCGGCCACACCTCGTTCGATCCGCCGGCGATCGACACGACCGATCGCTCCGACGAAATTCTCGCCGCCGCCGGCCTGACGCCGGAACAGATCGCGCTGGCCAGCCCCGCTTCGGAGCGCGACCGGATTCCGTCCCGGTCCTGGCCCCCCCGTTTCAAGCTGCCGGACTGAACGCGGCGACGCCTCGCGATAGGAGAAACGTTCTTGGAAATGACCCAGTATGACGAGGCGTACGGCGCGTTTCGCGAGCAGATGCAGCGCTTTGCCCGCCAGAAGGTGGCGCCGCACGCGGCCCGAGTGGATGACGAGGCGCGCCCGCCGATCGAAGCCTACCAGGCCAGCCTCGAGCTCGGCCTGCCGGGCTTGCCGTATCCCGAGGAGATCGGCGGGCTGGGCGGCGACCTGATCACGCAGATCCTCGCCATCGAGGAACTGTCCCGGGTCTGCCCGTCCACGGCCACCACGGTCTCCACCTGCTGGATCATGATGCTGGTCCAGCGCTTCGGTTCCGCCGCCCAGAAGCAATTGATTCTCCCGCCCGTCATCGAGGGCAGGGAGCGCTCGGCCTGGGGCCTCACGGAGCCGCGCGGCGGGTCGGATCTGATGGGCGTGGTCTCCACCGCCACGAAGACCGCCGACGGCTGGCTGATCAACGGCACCAAGCGCTTCATCACCAATGGCGGCTGGGCGGACTGGTACCTCATCTTCGCCCGCACCACGCCCGAGCGGTTCGGCATCTTCCTGGTCAGCAAGCACGACCAGGGCGTGTCGTTCGGGCCCCCGGAGCGCAAGATGGGACTTCGCGGCAGCCCGACCTGCGACGTCAACCTGGACAATTGCCTGATCCCCGATGATCGCGTGGTGGGCGATCCCGGCGAGGGCGGGACCTACATCCGGGCCGGGCTCCTGGCCTCGCGCCTGAAATATGCCGCGCACGGCCTGGGCATCGCCCAAGGCGCCCTCGACGAGGCGCTCGCATACACCCGGACGCGCGAGCAGTTCGGACGGCCGGTCGCGGATTTCCAGATGACCAAGGGCATGGTCGCCGACATGGCGATGCGCGTGGAGGCGGGCCGGGCCGTGCTGATGCATGCGGCCACCCTGGCGATCAACGGCGAGCCGTCGGCGAAGAAATACGCGTCGATGGCCAAGGTGCTCTGCACCGAGGCGGCCGTCGCGGTGACGCGGGACGCGCTGCAGTTGCACGGCGGCTACGGATACATGAAGGACTATCCGATCGAACGCATGTACCGCGACGCCAAGGTGACCGAGATCTGGGAGGGCACGAACCAGGTTCAGCGTCTGATGATCGCCAAGGAAATCTACGGACAGTGATGGGAACGCGAATGGCTGGGGTGCTGGAGGGGATCAAGGTCCTTGAGCTCTGCGAGGTCTTCCAGGGGCCCTTGGCCGGACAGATCCTGGGCGACTACGGGGCCGACGTCATCAAGATCGAGCGGCCCGGTCGCGGGGATTCGCTGCGCCACAGCGATGCGGTCGCCAACGCCGCCGGCAAGATGGGCTCGTATTTCGCGGCGGTGAACCGCAACAAGCGGTCGCTGTGCCTTGACCTCAAGGCCGACGATGACCGCCAGGTGCTGCTCCGTCTCGTCGGTGAGGCGGACGTGCTGATGCACAACTACCGGCCCGGCGTGCTCGAGCGCCTCGGCCTCGGCTACGAGGCCCTGGAGAAGATCAATCCGGGGCTGGTCTATGCGACCGCCAGCGGCTTCGGCGAAACCGGCCCGCTGGCGGGCATGGCAGGGCAGGATTTCCTCATCCAGTCGATCAGCGGCATCGCCTGGAAGGCTGCGGCCGGGGGGAACGTCCCCTCGTTCCTGAACGTTCCCATCGCGGACTACACGTCGGGCCTGCTGCTGGCGCAAGGCGTGCTTCTGGCGCTGTTGGAGCGTGCCCGCTCCGGGCGTGGGCAGCGGGTTTCGACCTCCCTGCTCAGCGCGCTGGTCGCCATGCAGAGCCTGGAGGCGGCCACGCAGCTGAACTACGGCTACGAGACGCGCTGGTACGACCGGGCGCTCAATTTCGTCGCCGAGGCGAGCGACGGCTGGGTGACCGTCATCGGCTTCTTCCGTGACAATCCCCTTCAGCTCATCTGTCGCGGGCTCGGGCTGGAGGATCTCTCGACCCGGCCCGGCTGGGGCGCCAAGCTCGACCAGGCCACCCACAGGGAAGAGATCGCCGCCGCGCTGCGGCCGGCGATCCGCGCGCTCACCGTCGAGGCGTGCGTCGAGCGGCTGCAGGGGCAGGGCGTCCTCGCCGCTCCGATCCTGAAATTCGAACAGGTTCTGGAGCATCCGCAAATCCAGGCGAACGAGCTCCTGGTCGACGTTCCGGTGGACGGCCAGGAACCGATGCGGGTGGTGGGCAACCCGATCCGGCTCTCGCGAACCCCCGCCGAGGTGCGCCGCGCTCCCCCGGCACTCGACGCGCATAGGCAGGAACTTCTAAAGGACGGCGGCACCGGGGCCTGGGACGGCTAGAGCGCGATCCGATCAAATTGGCTCAATTTGATCGGCGCGTGCTCTAGGCGACCCGGCATCAACCAAAAAAGGCGAAGGGGAGACGCCGACCATGGGCGCATGCATCGCCAGGCCGGACCGGATGGACGAAGACTGGACGGTTCCGGGAATTCTCAGGAAGTCCGTGCTGGACTACGGGGATCGCCCGAGCCTGCAGATCGTCAACGGCATCCAGGAGACCTATGCCCAGACCTGGGACAGCGTGATCCGCCTCGCGCGGCGCCTCGCCGGTCACGGGATCGGCAGGCAAGACCGCGTCATTCTCATGCTCGGCAACACCCACCTGTCCGTGCATGCCTGGCTGGCCGTCAACCTGCTCGGTGCGGTCGACGTCAACGTCAACACCGGCTTCAAGGGCGGGAGCCTGATCCACGCCATCAACCTCAGCCAGGCGCCCACCCTTCTGGTCACGTCGGACCTGCTCCCGGCCGTTCTCAACGTGGCGGGCGAGGTCGGGCATCTGGCGTCCATCGTCGTGCTGGACCAGGCCGAAGGCCCAGACATGACCGCAGGCCCGCGGATACCGATCGTATCCGCCCAGGACCTCGATGAGGGCTCGATCGCCCAGGCGCTCGAAGAGCCCGTCAAGCCGTGGGAGACCGCTTCGGTCATCTTTACGTCCGGCACCAGTGGGGCGCCGAAAGGCGCCATCATGCCGCACGGGCAGGTGGCGCTGCTGGCGAAGCTTGCGGCGTCGAAGATGGGCATGACGCGGGAGGACGTGTTCTTCTCCTTCTACCCCATGTACCACATGGCCGGAAAGTTCATGTCCGTGCTCGCCGCTTTGTCGGTCGGGGCGAAGCTGGTCATGGACTCCGGCTTCAAGCCCGAGGAATGGCTCGATCGCATCCGCAGCCACGGCGCGACGATGACGGCCGCGCACGGGCCGATGCTGGAGATGGTCTACGCTCTGCCGCCATCGCCGAAGGACCGCGACCACCGGCTGCGGCTGATCCGCACCGCGCCGTTCCCCAAGCGCATCGCCGGCGACTTCGAGCGCCGGTTCGGCGTGCGGGGAATGGAAGTCTGGGGCATGACGGAAGTGGGCGTCGTCTGCTGGGCCGACATGCGGGAGCCCCTGCGCGCGGGCTCCTGCGGCCGGCCGGACACGGACTGGTACGAGTTCGCCGTGCTCGACCCCGCCACGGACATGCCGCTGCCGCCGAAGTCGCCGGGCGAGTTCGCGGTGCGTCCCAGGCTGCCCTGGACGATCATGCAGGGCTATCTCGGCATGCCCGAGCGCACGGTGGAATGCTGGCGCAATCTTTGGTTTCACACGGGCGACTTCGGCTATGTCGACGACGACGGCAACGTCTATTTCCTCGACCGGGCGAAGGACCGGATTCGCCGCCGCGCGGAGAACATCTCCGCCGGCGACATCGAGGCCGCCGCGCTGCTCCATCCCCTGATCGTCGAGGCGGCGGCGGTCGGCGTGCCCTCCGGCTACGAAGGGGACGACGACATCCTGCTGCATGTCGTGATGAGGCCCGGCAGCATCCTTGATCCGGCCGAGGTCCTGGCCTTCCTGCTCCAGCGGCTGCCGCACTTCATGGTCCCGCGCTACCTGAACCAGCTGCCGACGCTTCCCCGCACCGTGACCGGCAAGCTCCAGCACGCGCTCCTGCCCCGCGCGGTGGATGACGCGGACGTCTGGGACCGCAAGCGGGCCAACATCGCCCTTCGCTCCCTGCGGACCTGATCGCGGGCGCAGGCCCTCTTTTTGTCTCCAACATCCATGGAAAAGATCATGAGCCGCTGGAAGAAGCGCCCCGAAGGGTCCAACTGGGGCGAGTTCGGCCCCGACGACGAGCTCGGCCGGGTCAACCTGCTGACGCCGGAACAGGTGATCAAGGGGGTGCGCGAAGTGCGGGAGGGCAGGGTGTTCTGCCTCTCGCTGCCGCTGGACCTGCCGGGCGGCATGGCGCTCAATCCGCGCCGCAAGCCGCCCCGGCTCGCCGCGACGGAACGCGACGGCGTGCCATACATGAACTTCCCGATGGAGCGGCTCGACGCATCCTCCATCGACGTCCTCAGCGACGACCAGGTCACGCTGTCGCTTCAGTACTCGACCCAATGGGACGCGCTGGCCCATGTGGGCGCCCAGTTCGACGTCGAGGACGACGGCCAGGCCAGCAAGGTCTATTACAACGGCTTCCGGGCCGGCTCCGACGTTCTGAACGCGGAGCCCGACCACGCCGGCGGAACCTGCTGCGATCACGGCCCCAGCTTCGGAGCGCGCCGGCTGGGAATCCAGAACTTCGCCGTCAAGGGCATGCAGGGTCGCGGCGTCCTGGTGGACATCGCCAAGCATCACGGACATGGCCGAACGGTGATTGGTTACCAGGAGCTGATGGCGATCATGCGCGAGGACGACGTGGTCGTGGAGCCCGGCGACATGCTGGTCCTGCGCACCGGGTTCGCGGAGACGGTGGTCGAAATGGCCGGCCGTCCCGATGCGGAAGCGCTGCATAATGCGGGCGCCGTTCTCAATGGCGCCGATGGCGAACTCCTGCAGTGGATCACGGACAGCGGCATCGTGGCCATCTGCGCGGACAATTACGCGGTCGAGGCGTATCCGGCCCTGAACCAGGGGCAGAAGAAGTCGCTCCTGCCGCTGCATCACCACTGCCTGTTCAAGCTCGGATTGCCGCTGGCGGAGCTTTGGTATCTTCGCGAGCTGGCGGAATGGCTCCAGAGTCACGGCCGCAACCGCTTTCTGCTGACCGCGCCGCCGCTGCGGCTGCCGGGGGCGGTGGGATCGCCCGTCACGCCGATCGCAACAGTCTGAGCCCTCGAGCTATCGCGGACCGCCAAATGAACTTCGATACCCTCCTGCGCCGGCATGAAGCCGAGCGCCCGCACGCCGTCGGCCTGATCGACGGCGACCAGCCCGTCCGGTACGCCGAGCTTCAGTCCGAGGTCCACCGCGTGGCCGGCCTGCTCCACGCCCAGGGCGCGCGGCCCGGCGATCGCCTTGCGCTGTGGCTTCCGAACTGCGCCGCCTGGCTCGTCACCTTCATGGCGTGCGCCCGGCTGGGGGTCACGGTCGTGGCGATGAACACGCGATTTCGGAGCCACGAGGTCGGCGATCTCATATCGCGCAGCCAGGCCAAATGGCTGGTGATGTGGCCCGCGTTCAAGGGACTGCCGTTCCAGCAGATCCTGAGCGACGTGGCGCCCGACCGGCTGCAGAGCCTGCGCGGAGTGATGATCGTCGGCGCGTGGGAGGGCAAGCCGGCGGTCGATGGCGTTGCGACCTTCGCGTTCACGCGCGCCGGAGACGCGTCCGCCCTCGACGGCGTGCCGCAGGCCGCCGGCGACAGCTATGCGCTCGTGTACACCACGTCCGGGACCACGACCCAGCCCAAGCTCGTCGTTCATGACCAGGAAACCCTGATCCGCCATGGAGAGGCCGTGGCCCGCCACTTCGGCATCGGCGAGGGCGACGCGGTGCTGCTGGGCGCTCCGTTCTGCGGCGCCTTCGGCTTTTCATCGGCGCTCGGCGCCCTGGCCGCCGGCGTGCCGATGGTCACGTCCCCGGTCATCGATCCGGACGAATGTGCCAGGCAGATCGTGCGCCACGAGATCACGCACACGTTCGCGAACAACGAGCTTCTCGACCGCATTCTCGATGCCGCCGATGCCGCCGGGCTGCCCCTGGCCTCGTTGCGGATCGCCGGGTTCGCGAGCTTCGCGCCCTCGCTCGAAGGCCTTCCGGAGCGATCGGAGAAGGCCGGCATCACCCTTGTGGGCCTCTACGGCTCCAGCGAGTTGCAGGCCCTGGTGGCGGGACAGCCGGCCGCCGCCTCCCTAGAGCAGCGGCAGCAGCCGGGCGGCACGCTGGTCGCCGACGATGCCCGGGTGCGCGCGCGCGACGTGGCGTCCGGCGAGGTCCTGCCGCACGGCGAGGTCGGCGAGCTGGAGATCAAGTCGCCCAGCCTGATGCGAGGCTACCTGGACAATCCGGAGGCGACAGCCCAGGCCGTGGACGACGGTGGTTACTTCCGCACCGGCGATCTCGGACATACCGTGAGCGAGCGGGAGTTCGTCTTCCACGCCCGCCGCGGCGACTTCCTGAGGCTGAGCGGCTTTCTGGTCAATCCGCGGGAGATCGAGGCCTTCATCGAGGCACTGGAGGGAGTGGCGTCCTGCCAGGTCGTGGGCGCGGTCAAGGACGGCAAATCGGTTCCGGTCGCCTTCGTGATCCCGGAGCTTGGAGAAGCCTTGCGTGAGGAGGAGATCATCGGCAGCTGCTCCGCCCAGCTGGCCCGTTTCAAGGTGCCCGTGCGTGTGGGCGTGGTCGATGCCTTCCCGGTCGTCGAGAGCGCGAATTCCAACAAGATTCAGCGCTCCAGGCTGGGCGAGCTGGCTCAAGCTCTGCTTGGCGGCACGCCGTGACCTTGCGTCCGGCCGTCCCTGGCCGCTGAATCTAGGGCGGCGGAGGATGGATCATGCGCGGGGATTTCCCGGGCGAAGCTGGCAGCGTCCGGCCCGGGCCGCGACAGGACGAGGACGCCGGCCCCTCCGCCCACACCGGCCTCAGGCCGCGGCGCGGGCGGCGGCGACCTCCTCGCGGATGAGCGCCATGATCTCCCGTCGCAGCTCGGAGAATTCCGGCGTGGTCAGCATGTCCACGTGGCGCGGGCGCCCGAGGGGGACCTCGATGCGCGCCTTCATGGTGCCGGGGCGCGCGGTCATCACATAGACCACGTCGGAGAGGAAGATCGCCTCCTCGATGTCGTGGGTGATGAACATGACGGTGCGCCGGTCGCGGCCCCACACGTCGAGCAGCAGTTCCTGCATCTCCAGCCGGGTCTGGGCGTCGAGGGCGCCGAACGGCTCGTCCATGAGCAGCACCTTCGGCTCCATCAGCAGCGCGCGGGCGATGCCGACGCGCTGCTTCATGCCGCCGGAAAGCTGGTCCGGGTGATGGTGGTGGAAGGCGCCGAGGCCCACAGCCTCCAGGAGCTGGCGCGCCTTGGCCTCGTACCTCGCCTTGGGGATCGAGCGGTTCTTCAGGCTGAAGACCACGTTCTCCCACACGTTCAGCCACGGAAAGAGCGCCGCCTCCTGGAACACCACGGCGCGCTCAGGGTCCGGCTTCTGGATCGGATGGCCGAAGGCGGTCATGGTGCCCGATGAGGCCTTCTCGAAGCCGGCGAGCATGGAGAGCAGGGTGGACTTGCCGCAGCCGCTGGCGCCCAGCACGGCGGCGAACTCGCCTTGCTTCAGGGTGAGGTCGACGCCCTTGAGCGCCACCACCTCGCGCACGCCGCCGAAGGTCTTGGCGACCTGGCGGACCTCGATGGCGATGTCGGAGGACTGAGCGGTCATGGCGGGCCTCATGAATGGTGCGCGTGCTTCCAGGCGAGGACCTGGCGCTCGACCAGGACGATGATGCGGTCGGAGAGGAAGCCGAGCAGGCCCACGGTGATCATGTCCGCCACCACGATCTCCATGCGCGAGACGTAGTAGGCGTCCCAGAGCACGTAGCCGACGCCGCCGCGGATCGAGATCATCTCGGCGACGATCAGGATGGTCCAGGCGATGCCCATGGCGAGGCGCATGCCGGTGAAGATGTTGGGCAGCGCGTTGGGCAGGATCACCTTGAGCAGCAGGCGCCACTCGCTGATCCCCATCATGCGGGCCGCGCGCACCAGGTTCTTGTTGATGTCGCGCGCGCCGTGGATGGTGTTGAGCACCACCGGGAAGAACGCGCCGAGCGCGATCAGGAAGATGGCGTTGCCGTCGCCGATGCCGAACCAGGCGATGGCGAACGGGATCCAGGCGGTGATGGGGATCGGCCGGATGAGCTGGATCGTGGGGTCGAGGAGGCGGGAGATCGTGGCGCTCCAGCCGATCAGGACGCCCAGCACCACGCCGGCCGCGACCCCGAGCGCGAAGCCGCGCACCACGCGCCAGCCGGAATAGAGCACCGCGTTCAGCCAGGTGCCGCTGTAGGTGTCGAAGGCGGTGGCGCCGGGGCGGCCGAAAACCCAGTAGTACCAGTCGATCAGCACCGCCGGCAGCTTCGGCACGATGCCGGCGGGCAGCATGTTGAGCGCGCCGAGCCCGAGCCATGCCAGCACCACCAGGCCTGGCACCGCCAGCGGCTGGAGGCCGCGCCCCAGCCGGGCGAGGCTGGCGGCGTCGGGCACCGCCGCGCGCGGAGGCGCCCCGTCCTTCGCCAGTGCGGGGTTCATGGTCTGCTGCGTCCCCGTTCCGCTCATGCTGCGCCTCTGGTCCTGTCGTTCGTCCATGCCGGCGTGGCCGGGCCGGAGCCCGGCCACGCCGAAAGGTCAGTTGCCGCTCGCCTTGGCGGCGAGCGACGTGTCGAAGTGAGCCGGGATCATGGCGCTCACGTCCTTGTTGACGATGCCCTGCTGCGCCATGAGCTTGGCCATGGCCTCCAGGCTCTTCGGCGTCGCCTGGGCGCCGTAGACGGTGAGCTCGGCCACCGCCTTCGCCACCTCGGGCTTCACGCCGGTGAACTTCTCGATCGCCTCGGCCTTGGTCGCCTCGTCCTTGGCGACGCGCGCCTCGGCGGCCTTGTAGGCCCACAGGAAGCGCTCGATCAGGTCGCGCTTCTCCTTCAGCACGTCCTTGTGAACGGTCCAGATGCCCTGCTCGCCGCCCACCGGCTGCGACATGCCGAACTCCAGCGCCTTCGGCCAGTAGGCATAGCCTTCGACGATGGGCATGGCGTTGAACGGCGACCACAGGATGGCGACGTCGATGTCGCCGCGCTTCAGGGCGATGTTGAAGTTCTGCCCGCCGCCTTGGATGCCGGAGACCTGGAGGTCGCCGTAGGGGATCTTCTCCTCCACCAGCTTCGCCACCCACTGGGTCCACACGTTGCCGCCCACGGCGGCGGCGATCTTCTTGCCCTTGAGGTCGGACCAGCTCTCGATCTTCACGCCGTCGCGCACGACGGGATAGATCTTCTCGCCGGCGACGCCCATGAGGGCGATCAGGTCCTCGTTGCCGCCGGCCAGCGCCTGCACCAGAAGCGTGCCGCCGGTCATGCCGATGTCGGCCTGCTTGGAGGAGATGGCGGTGCGGGTGTCGGCGTAGCGCTGGAACTCCACCCCCTTCATCTCGATGTTCATCTCCTTCAGGATTTCCGGCACGTAGAGCAACGGCGCGGCGAAGGAGAACTTGCCGTAGGCGACGGTGATGGTGGCCGGCTTCTCGAGCGGGCTCGGCTTCGGCCCCAATGCAAAGGCGGTATGGGGCAAAGCAAGGCTCGGCACGGCGAGCGCGGCGGCAAACAGGAATGCGCGCGCGCCCA
The DNA here is from genome assembly GCF_043194795.2 of Xanthobacter pseudotagetidis. NCBI lineage: Bacteria > Pseudomonadati > Pseudomonadota > Alphaproteobacteria > Hyphomicrobiales > Xanthobacteraceae > Xanthobacter > Xanthobacter pseudotagetidis. The sequence continues at coordinate 2,984,429 of NZ_CM195534.1, forward strand.
GGGTCCTGCGGTCGATCTCGGTCATCAGCTGATCCTCTGGCTGCTTTTTTGCCCGCCGATCACTGAGCCGGAGCCGCATGTCGGGGATTGGGGTCGAGCCTAGTTCAGCTGCCTCTGCATGAACGCTGCCGAATTTTGCTATCAGTTATGCATTGCAGCATTTGTGCCAGGTCCCACCGCGGAAGGCGTTGCGGAACGGTTCCGGCGCGGAAAGGGTGCGGAGGGCGAGACCGGGCCTGCCCGCGCCGGAGGGGGGACCCCGTTCTGGCGTCAGTCCCAAGGCGCGGCGCGTCTCACGAACATGCCGGTCGGCCGCGCCCGCGGACGGATCAGATGACGCGTCCGCTCGTCAAGCGGGAGGGCGTTTCGCCGATCTAGCGCGCGAAGTACCGGAACGGGGCCTCGCCGCTGCGGCGCAGCTGTTCCACGAGCCCGACTTCCCAGGACAGGTACTTCCTCAGCTCCCGGTCCAGCGCCGCCCGGTCGGCTGCCGGGGCGCAGGCTGGTCCCGCAAGCGGCAGGCGCATTCCTGCGCCGGCCTCGATCGGAAGGCCGGAGGCGATCCAGGTCGGCGTTCCGCCGGCAAGCACCTGGAGCGGCGCCGCGGGCGCGACGGTGCGGAGCCGCAGCGCCTCGGCCCGAGCCGCAGCCGGGGTCGGCGCCGTGAGCACCACCGCATCGAAGTTCGCGACCGCGCTCCAGACGGCCTCCGGCGCGGCTCCCGCGACGGCATAAGCGCCCGGGACATGGCCGCGCTCGAACTCCGCCGGCGGCGCGACATCGAGCACGACCACGGCGAGGCTGGAGCGCAGCAGCGCCGAGAGTGCAACGGGCGAGACCCCATCGATGCCCTCCGCCCCCGCAGGCGTGCCGGACGGCTGGCGCACCAGGGGTCCATCCAGCGCGTCCGTCACCACGCCCACATCGCTCCATCCCATCTGGATGAGCCACGACGCGGTCATTGCGGCGCGGACGCCGTCGTCGTCGACCAGCGCCACGCGGGCATTCGCCACCCCGAGATGAGTGTCCGTGGCCTGCACCAACTGGCCCCCGGGCACGTTGCGGCTGCCTGCGATGTGGCCCGAGGCGAACTCGGCGGGCGAGCGCACGTCGACGAGATAGAGCGTGCGGATCGCCGCCTCGGCCTGCCAGCGCGCGAGGTGCGATCGGGAAAGCGCGCGGACCCCGAAGCGGCGCGCGACCGCGGCGGCGCCCTTGCGTGCGGCCATGCGGCCGGCGGCGCTCGTCTCCGGCGCCCGCGCGACCGCGCCGTTAACGAGGGGCAGGCCGGCGAGCTGCCAGCCGGAGGTCCCATCCTTCAAGGCCGCGACGGGGTTGGCGATGCCGGCATTGATGAGCGACTGGGCACCGATGATGGAGCGCGTCCGTCCGGCGCAGTTCACCACCACCAGCGTATGCGGGTCGGGTGCGATATCGCCGACCCGCAGCACCAGTTCCTCTCCGGGAACGCTGATCGCGGCGGGGATGCTCATGGCGCGGTACTCGTCAAACGTGCGGGCATCGAGCACCCTCACGTCGCGGCCCGAGGCGACGAGGTCGCGCAGTGCCTGCGGCGTGATGGCCGGCGTCCGGTAGGTCAGCGCGACGAACTCGCCGAACGCCTTGCTCGGCACGTGGGCGCCGGAGAACACCTCGCCGCCGGCCCGACGCCAGGCGGCAAGGCCGCCGTCCAGCGACAGAACGTTGGTGTAGCCGAGCTCCAGGAGGCGCCGCGCGGCATCCGCCGCCCGCCCGCCGTCGTCCGGGCCGCCGTCCATGGTCACCACGAGCACGCGCCGGCGGGGCACCAGAGTTTCCACCCGGGACGCGATGCGGCCGAGCGGCAGGTTGCGCGCAAGGAAGAGGTGGCCCTCCAGGAACGCGCCTTCCTCGCGCACGTCGAGGAGCGCAATCTCCGATCCGCCGCGCAGGATGGAGCGCAGGTCCTCCGGCGCGATGGTGCCGGACGGCCGCGCGGGCCTTGGGCCAGGGGAAGGGGAAGGGGAAGGGGAAGGCGCGCTCACGTCGTGCCTCGCTCAGTCCTCGTCAGGGAGATCGACGCCGGGATAGTCCCGCTTCACGCCCTCCGGCGTCATGTAGCCGTCCTTCAGATCCTCGCGGATCCGCTCCGGATCGCGCGCGGCAGGATCGCCGTAGCCGCCGGCGCCGGAGAGGCGGAAGCTCACCACGTCTCCCTTCTTCAGCCAGCGCGTTTCCTTCGACTGGAGCGGGGTCTCGATGCCCTCGCGGATGAGCATGGTGGTGGCGAGACCGCCGGGCTTGCCGCCGTGGATGCCGTACGGCCGGTTGATGTGCCGGTCGCCGAGCAGGGTGACGAGGGCGCGGGAGTTGACGATCTCGATGTCCTTGCGCATGGCGCAGCCGCCCCTGTACGTGCCGGGGCCGGACGAGTCGGCGATGAAGCCGAGATGGTGGAACAGCACCGGGCTGTTGGCCTCCAGGATCTCCAGCGGGATGTTGGAGCAGTTCATCACCGGCGACATGGCCTCGCAGCCGTCCTTGTAGGAGAGCGCTCCGAGCCCGCCGAAGATCAGGTCGTACTGGAGGAACTGGCGCCCCGTGCGGTCGTCGATGCCGGAGATGTTGGGGTTGGACCAGTGGGCGTGGGCGCCCATGGTCTTTCCCGGCAGCACCTTGGCGAGCGCGCCGTTGGTGGCCTCGAAGATGCGGATCTGCACCGCCGCGCGCCCGCCGCTCGGCGCCGGATAGACCGGGTTGAAGAACGAGCCCTCCCGCGCCATGACCTTGATCGGCCGCGAGGCGCCGTCGTTCTGCGGCAGGAGGGCATCCATCAGCACCTTGGCGGCGAACGTGCTGTAGGCCGTGGTATAGTTGATGTAGGAGTTGATGCCCGCCTGGACCTGGTCGCCGGAGCCGGAGAAGTCGATCTCCATGCCGTCGCCCTTGATCCGGATCTCCACATGCACGCGGATAGGCGGCGAGCCGGGGCCGCAATCGTCGAGCCAGTCCTCGAACTCGTAGGCGCCGTCCGGCAGCGCGGCGATGATCTCGCGCATGCGCGCCTCGGACTTGGCGAGGATCTCCTCCACCGCCGCCTCGACCACTTCCGCGCCATAGCTCTCGTGGACTTCGAGCAGCCGCTGGGCCCCCACGTAATTGGCGTTGCGCTGGGCCTTCAGGTCGCCCATCAGCTTCTCGGGCACGCGCACGTTGCCGCAGATGATGCGCAGGATGTCGGCGTCGAACTCGCCCTGGCGGATCACCTTCACCGGCAGGATGCGCAGCCCCTCCTGCACCGCGGAGGTGACGCCCGCCACCTCCTGCGAGCCGGGCGCATAGCCGCCCACGTCCACGTGGTGGGCGATGGAGACCGAGTAGCCGATGATCTCGTAGCCCTTGAAGATCGGGGTGACGAGGAAGATGTCCGGGAAGTGCCCGGAGCCGATGAAGCTGTCGTTGGACAGCATGGCGTCGCCGGGCCTCAGCGTGTCCGGCGGGAACAGCTTCAGCATGGTCTGGACCACCGAGGGCATCGCCCCGGTGTGGCCGGGGGTGAAATTGCCCTGCGCGATCAGGCGCGCCTTGGCGTCGAACAGCCCGGTGGAGAAGTCGTCGCCCTCGCGCACCGCGTCCGAGAAGGCGGTACGGCGCAGTGTCGATCCCATCTCCTCGGTGATGGCGAGAAGCCGGTTCCAGAACACCGAGAGGGTGACGGCGTCGATCTTCTTCCCGTTGCCCACGGGTGCGGGGCGTGCCACGGCCTGGTCCATGCTCAGCTCCGCTTGTCGATGGTGACCACGAGGTGGCCGGAGGGGGAGAGCGCGACGCTGTCGCCGGGCAGCACGACGGTGGTGGATTCGCCTTCCTCCACCACGGCCGGGCCCGCGAACCGGTCACCCGGCACCATGGCATACCGGTCAATGACCTTGGCCTCGACGAAGCCAGCCGCCTCGGGGAGGTAGATGGGCCGCGCCCCGGTCACGGCGGGACCGGACGATGCCGGCACATAGGCCGTTGCATCGCCGGCTTCCGCACGGCTCGGCGCGGTGGCGGTGACGAGCCAGTCCACGCCCTCGATCTGCGCCTCGTCGTCGATGTAGCCGTAGACCTGCTGGTAGACCGCCTGGAAGGCGGCGCGGGCCGCCGTGACATAGGCCGCTGGGTCTGCGGCATCGCCCTGAAGGTCCACCTTGATCTCGAACCCCTGGCCCACATGGCGCATGTAGGCTTGCCGCCGCCAGCGCACCCCTTCCGTCTCGCCGAGGCGCGCCAGCTCTGTCCGCGCGTCCGCTTCCAGCTGCGCGAAGATGGCCTCGACCTGCGGCACGTTCTCGGGGCTGAGCGCGAGGATGCGCGTCAGCGAGGTGTCGACCCGGTGGTCGGCGTTCAGCAGGCCGATGGCCGAGCCGACGCCCGCGCCGATGGGCACGATGACCTTCGGAATGCGCAGGGCGCGGGCGAGCCGCGCCGCATGCAGCGGGCCGGCGCCGCCGAACGCCACCAGAACATGGAGGCGCGGATCGCGCCCGCGTTCCACGGAGATGACGCGCATGGCGGTCTCCATGTTGGAATTGGCCACCGCATGGATGCCCCAGGCCGCTTCCTCCACTGAGAGGCCCAGCGGCGCCGCGATCTCGCGGTCGATGCCCGCGCGCGCGCCGGCGACGTCCAGCACCATGGCGCCGGCATTGAAGCGCGCCGGGTTCAGGTAGCCGAGCACGAGGTTGGCGTCGGTGACGGTCGGCTTCTCGCCGCCGCGCTGGTAGCAGATCGGGCCGGGATAGGCGCCCGCGCTCTTGGGGCCGACGCGGATCAGCCCCGCCTCGGTGGAGGCGATGCTGCCGCCTCCGGAGCCGATCTCCAAAAGCTCGATGGCCTGGATGTTCAGCGGCAGCCCGGAGAACTTGCGGAAGTGTCGCGCGTCCACCTCGAAGCCGGGGGCGATGACGGGCTCGCCATCGTCCACCGCCCCGAGCTTGGCCGTGGTGCCGCCCATGTCGAAGGTGAGCACATGGCGCACGCCCTCGTCGAGGCCGACCCGCGCCGCCATGAGCACGCCCGCCGCCGGCCCGGACTCGACGATGCGCACCGGGAATTCGGACGCCAGCTCCGGCGTCACCAGGCCGCCGTTGGACTGCATGATGTGCATGTCGGTGGGCAGCGTGCGGGAGGCGAGGGCACGCTGGAGCGCGCCGATATAATCGGCGACGATGGGCTTCACGTAAGCGTTGGCGACCGTGGTGCTGGTGCGCTCATACTCGCGGATCTTGGCCGACACGTCCGAGGAAAGGCTCACGGAAAGCTGCGGCGCGATCTCAAGGATGCGATCGCGCACCGCCCGCTCATGGGCCGGGTTAGCGTAGGCATGCAGCAGCGCCACCGCCACCGTCTCGATGCCGGAGGCAAGGAACGCGGCGACGCAGCGGTCGACGCTGTCGAGGTCGAGCGGCGTCAGCACCTCGCCCTCGTAGGACACGCGCTCCACCACCTCGGCGATGTGGCGGCGGCGGGTGAGCGGCTCGGGCTTGTCGAGATAGAGGTCGTAGGTGTTGTAGCGCTTCTGGCGGCCGATCAGCAGGATGTCGCGGAAGCCCGCAGTGGTGATGAGGCCGGTGAGGCTGCCCTTGCGCTCCAGGATCGCGTTGGTGGCGATGGTGGTGGCATGGAGCAGCCCGCCCACATCGCCGGCGCTGCGGCCGAGCCGCTCCAGCACCTGGTCGAGGCCCGAGGCCACGCCTTCCGCGGGGCGGCCGGTGCTGGTCGGCACCTTCAGGAAGGTCATTTTCCGGCTGGCCTCATCCTCCACCACGATGTCGGTGAAGGTGCCGCCGATGTCGAATCCGATGGTAATCATTTACGCCGATCCCGAAATGGCCGAGCGGTGAGCAAAGCAAGTCTCATGCAAGCGCCACCCACACGGACTTCGACTGCATGAACTCCCTGATGGCGAGGGCACCGCTTTCGCGGCCGACGCCCGACTGCTTGTAGCCGCCCACCGGCACCTGCGGCGCGTTGCGGCGATAGGTGTTGATCCACACCGTGCCGGCCTGGAGCCGCGCCGCCACCCGGTGGGCGCGGGCGAGGTCGCGCGTCCAGAGCGCGGCTGCGAGGCCGAAGGGGATGTCGTTGGCGATGGCCACCGCCTCGTCCTCGCTCTCGAACGGGATGATCGAGAGCACTGGGCCGAACACCTCCTCCTGGGCGATGCGCATGGAGTTGCGCACGTTCTTGAAGATGGTGGGCGCGATGAACAGGCCATCGCCGAGGCCCGCACCGGTCGCCTGCGCGCCGCCGGTGACGAGCTCGGCACCTTCGCTCTTGGCGACCGCGATATAGTCCAGGATCTTGTCGAACTGGGGCCGGGTCGCCACCGGGCCGATCTCGGTCGTCTCGTCGCACGGATCGCCCAGGCGGCGGGCCTCGGCGAGGGCGGCGATGCGGCGGGTCAGCTCCTCCGCGATCGATGCGTGAGCCAGCAGCCGCGAGCCGGCGATGCAGGTCTGGCCGGTGGAGCCGAACACGCCGGCTGCCGCGCCTTCCGCCGCCTTGTCGAGATCGGCGTCGGCGAAGACGATGTTGGGCGACTTGCCGCCCAGCTCCAGCGTCACGGTCTTGAGGTCTCCCGCGGCCGTGAGATAGGCTTTGCGGCCGGATTCCGTGCCGCCGGTCAGCGACACCTTGGCGACCTTGGGATGCGCCGCGAGCGCCGCGCCCACCTCGGCGCCGAGCCCGGTGATGACGTTCACGACACCGGCGGGAAAGCCCGCCTCGGCGACGAGGTCCATGAAGTCGAGCGTGGAGGTGGAGGTAAATTCGGACGGCTTCACCACCACCGTGTTGCCCGCTGCCAGCGCCGGCCCGAGCTTCAGCGAGAGCAGGCGCAGCGGCGAGTTCCAGGGCGTGATGGCGGCGATGACGCCGAGCGGCTCCAGGCGCGTGTAGACAAGGTACTGGCTGTCGTCGACCGGGATGGCGGCGCCCTCGATCTTGTCGGCGAGGCCGCCATAATAGCGGTAGACCGCCGCCACGCCCTTCACCTGCGCGCGGACCTCGACGATGGACTTGCCGTTGTCGCGGATCTCGGCCTGGGCGAGACGCTCGAAGTCCCGCTCCACGAGGTCCGCGAGCTTCAGGAGCAGATGCCCGCGTTGGGCCGGGGTGAGGCGCGGCCAGGAGCCGGAGCGGAACGCGGTGTCGGCGGCGGCGACCGCCGCCTCCACGTCAAGGGGACCGCCGCGGGCCACCCGCGCCCAGGGCCTGCCGGTGTATGGGTTTTCGGTCTCGAACCAGGCGCCATCCGCGGCGGCGCGGCGCTCGCCGGCGACCACCATGGGGTATTCGGGAAGAGCAGGGGCGGGGATCGTTTCCGGCTGCGGGGCGCCGAGAGGTGCGTTTCTCATGGGGCGAAAAGCTAGTCGCCTTCCGGCGCCGCCCTGACTGCCGTTTGGAGATAACAGCTATACCGGGTGCTCCGCCGGCCGCGCAGTGGCGTCGCGGCGGCATGCAAATTGCTTCGGCCTGCTGGGGTGCCAGCTAAGCGAAGGATATTGTGGCATGGAGATTCGCCAGCTGCGCTATTTCATGACCGTGGCCGAGTTGAAGAGCTTCAGCCGCGCGTCGTCGGTCGCCCACATTGCCCAGCCGGCGCTGAGCCGCCAGATCCGCAAGCTGGAGGAGGAACTGGGCGTGCCGCTGTTCGACCGCGACGGCCGGGGCGTGACGCTGAACCCGGCCGGGCAGGAATTCTACAGCCGCATCAGCACGTTGATGCAGGATCTCTACCAGGTGAAGGCGGACGTCCAGGCGAGCAAGAAGGTGCCGCTGGGCGAGGTGACGCTGGCCGTTCCCCAGCAGCTCGGCTCGCGCTTCATCGCCAATGTGGTGACCAAATTCAGGGCACAGTATTCGCGCGCAAATCTCAAGGTGGTCGATGGTTGGAGCTCGCAGATCTGCGAATGGCTAGAATTTGGTCGCGTGGATGTCGGCATCGTGTGCGATCCGAAAGAACGCGGCGAGTTGCGCTCCCAGCAAGTCTTCCTTGAGGAGTTGTATCTGGTGGGCGCGGCGGGCGATCCACTGGTCTCGCAGAAGGATTGTCCCTTCGACCACGTCGCGGGCCTGCCGCTGATCATGCCGGACCGCCCGAGCCGCCTGCGCGACCGGGTGGAGGCCGAGGCGCTCAAGCGCGATCTGAACATCGCGGTGGAGGTGGAGCTCGATTCCATCGGCGCCATCAAGGAGCTGGTGCGCAGCGGTCACGGCTATTCCATCATGTCGCTGACCGCCGTGAGCCAGGAGATCGAGCGCGGCGAGCTGTCCGCCGCGCGCATCGTGCAGCCGTTCATCAGCCGGCCGGTGGTGATCGCCATCTCGCCCAAGGCCAGCCTGTCGCTGCTGTCGAAGAAGCTCATCGAGCTGCTCAACAGCGAGCTTGAGGCGCATATGCGCGATACACGCTGGAGCGGGCAGGGGGACGAGCGCAACCTCGCTCCTCCGGTGGCGCCGGCGGCGCCGCGACGCATGGCGGCCGCGCTCGACGGCGCGTAGGCGCGGCTCTAGTAGGCGCGGCTCCATCGGCGCGGCGGCGTCGGCACAGGCTCACGGCCGGACATTTGTCCCGAAGGCTGCGTCCCGCCGCCGGCGCGGCACCGGCCTTTTGCGCTCCATTGGCCGCGCGGCCACGGGCATAGCTGTTAGCGCAATTCGCAATTAGCCCTCCACGACCGCTTGTCTAGGCTCCCCCGCAATCCGTTCCGCTGCGCGCGGAACCGAAGCGGGTGTCCGGAAGCGGGGCGGCCCTTCGCGCACATCGACACCGTTTCCAAACCGGCCGCCGGCGCGGGCGGCCGTCAGATCGAGGGCGTTATGAGCGTGCTCCAGAATGACCAGGGCCAGAGCATCGACGAGCTGAAGAACTACCTCGTCGTCAACCAGAACATCATGCCCGCCATCGAGAAGGGCTCCGGCGCCGAGGTGATCGACGAGGACGGCAAGAGCTTCATCGATCTGGAGGCGGGGCCGGGCGTGTCCTCCGTCGGCCATGCCCATCCCGACATCGTCGCCGCCATCCGCGATCAGCTCGACCGCATCGTCCATATCCCCGGCCGGTATCATTCGCGCCGTACGCTGGAGCTGGCGAAGGACATCTGCGAATACGCCGGCAATGGGATGAAGCGCGTCTTCTTCGCCAACAGCGGTGCGGAATCCGCCGACGGCGCCATCAAGATCGGCCTCAAGCACGCGGTCAACCGGGGCAAGAAGGGCTTCGGCATCCTCGCCATCCAGCACGGCTTCCACGGGCGCACCTCGCTGCCGCTGGCGCTCACCGGCATCGCCAAGCAGAAGCGTGGCATGGGGCCCTACGGCACCTTTCCCGGCATCACCCACGTTCCCGCGCCCTATTGCTACCGCTGCCCGCTGAAGCTGAATGCCGCCACCTGCGGCGTGAAGTGCGCGGAGGCGGTGGAGACCGCGATCCAGACCTCCGTGGCGGGCGAGCCGGCGATCATGATCGGCGAGCCGGTGCTCGGCGTCGGCGGCGCCATCGTGCCGCCGACGGAATACTGGCCTAAGGTCGAGGAGATCCTGAAGCGCTATGACGTGACCCTCATCCATGACGAGGTGTTCACCGGCTTCGGCCGCACCGGCAAGCCCTTCGCCTTCCATCATTTCGGCACCAGCCCGGACGTGGTGACCTTCGCCAAGGCGATCGGCGGCGGCGTGCCGCTCGGCGGCTTCATCGCCACCGAGGAGCTGGGCACCGCCTTCGAGCCGGCGGACCATTTCACCACCTACGGCGCCAAGAACATGCTGGGCATGGCCTCCGGCCAGGCGGTGATGAACGTGCTGCGCAAGGAGAACCTCGCCGAGCGCGCGAAGGCGGCCGGCGCCCAGTTCCTGGAGGGCCTGCGCGCCTTCAAGAAGAAGTTCCCCATCCTCGGCGATGCGCGCGGCCTCGGCCTGATGATCGGCATGGAGATCGTCGCCGACGACAATCGCACGCCGGCCCCCAAGCTCGCCAAGCAGCTGGAGGCCGAGGCGCTGAAGAACGGCGTCCTCATCTCCACCACGGGGGTCTTCGGCAACACGCTGCGGGTCACGCCGCCGCTCGTCATCACGCCGCAGCAGGTGGACCAGGCGCTCGACCGCCTCGGCCGTGCCCTCGCCACCGTGAACGAAAGCCACGCACCGGGCTGATGTCCGCAAGTCGTGATGGGAGGAAATTCTAGCTGTTATTCCCAAACAGCAGTCAGAGAAGCTGAGATGACGCGTAGAATTCTTGGCTTCTCCACTTGGGTTTTCGACTTCAACTGGAAGAGGCGCGAGGCCGCGTGACCCTAGCCACCGACACCGCCGCGCCGCCACAGGCGAGCGAAGCACCATCGCCCGGCGCCATTGTTTTCCGCAACGTGCGCAAGGCCTTCCAGTCGCGTGGCGGAGCCGAGAGCGAGGTGCTGTCGAACCTGAACCTCGCCATCGCGGAGGGGGAGTTCTTCTGCCTCGTGGGGCCGAGCGGCTGCGGCAAGACCACGGCGCTCGGCATGGTGGCGGGGTTCGAGACCACCTCCGGCGGCACGCTGTCCATCTTCGGCGCGCCGGCCGCCGGGCCGGGACCGGACCGCGGCGTGGTGTTCCAGGGTGACGACAGCCTGTTCACCTGGCTCACCGCGCAGCAGAATGTCGAGTTCGGCCTGCGCATGCAGGGCATGCCGGCCGAGGCGCGGCGCCAGCGGGCGCGCGCCATGCTGGCCCTCGTGGGCCTCGCCGGCCAGGAGGACAAGTTTCCCGCCGAGCTTTCCGGCGGCATGAAGCAGCGGGTGCAGATCGCCCGCGTGTTCGTGACCAAGCCGCGCATCCTGCTCATGGACGAGCCGTTCGGCGCGCTCGACGCGCAGAACCGCCTGCTGCTGCAGGAGAGCCTGCGCGACATCTGGCGGCGCACCAAGACCACGGCGCTGTTCATCACCCATGACGTGGAGGAGGCGATCATGCTCGGCACCCGGGTGGGCGTCATGCGCGCGGGACCGCGCTCCAACCTGAAGGCCATCGTCGAGATCGACCTGCCGGAGGTGCGCGAGCGCACCAGCCCCGCCTTCACCGAATATTACCGCCAGCTCCACGGGCTGCTGCGCGACGAGATCCACGCCCCCGCGCCCGCAGGCGCGTCGTGAGCGCCATGGACACCGCCGGCGAGCGCCCGTCGGGGCGGGCTCCCATCGATGCCGCGCCATCGCGCCCCACCCAAGCCCGCCGGCGCCTTGCCCTCGGCACGCCGCTTCTGACCCTCGCCGGCTTCGCGCTGCTTATCGGCGCCTGGCACGTGGCCTCGGTCTACCTGGTGCGCTCGGTGCTGTTCCCGCCGCCTTTGCCGGTGTTCCGGCGCGCCTGCGAAATGCTGGTGGAGGGTGATCTCCTCTCCGAGATCGCCGCCAGCCTCGGGCGCATCCTCGTGGGCTTCCTTCTCGGCTCGCTGGTGGGTGCGGCGCTCGGGCTGCTGGTGGGCTCGTCGCGGCTGATGCGCGTTCTGCTCGACCCGATGCTGGAGACGCTGCGCTTCATCCCGGCGGTGGCGATGATCACGGTGGCGGTGATCTGGTTCGGCATCGGCGAGGAATCGAAGGTCTTCATCATCTTCTACGCCACGGTGTTCATCGTCCTCATCACCACGGCGGCTGGTGTCGCCGGCATCTCCAAGAACAAGATCCGCGCTGCCAAGACGCTGGGCGCGGGCCCGGTGCAGACCTTCGCGTTCGTCATCCTGCCCGCCACCGTGCCGATGATCCTCACCGGCATGCGCGTCGCCATGTCGAACGCCTTCACCGCCATCGTCGCCGCCGAGATGGTGTCCGCCAACAACGGCATCGGGTCACTCATCTGGAAGGCGCGGCTCTACATGCTGATCGACGACATCTTCGTCGCGCTCATGGTGCTCGCCGCGCTCGGCTTCCTGATGGACCGGCTGTTCCGCTGGGCGATCTCCACCTTCGCGGGCCGCTACTCGCCGCAGATATAATCACAGGGGAACACAGCCATGTCGTTGACGAGACGGAACTTCCTGGCCGCCGGCGCGGCCCTGCCGCTGATCACCCAGATCGGGCTCGGCTCGACCATCGCCAAGGCGGCGCCGGCCATGCGCATCGCCACCGGCGTCGATCCGGGGTTCGCGCCCTTCTACCTGCTCAGCCAGACCGACATCATGAAGAAGCGCGGCGTCGAGCTGGAGCTGACCACCGGTCCCTCGGGCGGCGCGACCGTGCCGTTCGTCATCGGCGGTCAGGCCAACGCGGCCATGGCCTCCTCGCTGCCGGGCATCCGCACCCATCTGGTCAGCCCCAAGGTGGTCTGCGTCGCCCAGATGATCTCCTACGACCGCTTCTTCGGCATCGTCTCGGTGAAGGAGGTGGGGTCGCTGAAAGATCTCGCCGGCAAGAAGATCGGTGTCGAGACCGGGTCGGCAAGCGAGCTCATGTGGCGCCGGGCGCTGGAGCACCACAAGCTCGATGCCAAGGACTTCACGTCCGGGATCGTCCCCATCGAGCCGCCGGAGATGATCGCGGCGCTGGAGCGCGGCCAGATCGACGCCTTCTCCTGCTGGGAGCCCTGGCTGACCCGCGCGGTGCAGAAGCTGCCGAACGCGAAGATACTTCTCACCAATGAGGACATCTTCCAGGACGTGGGCTACGTCTACATGAACCGCGACTGGATCGAGGCCAACAAGAAGGAAAGCCTCGCCTTCATGGGCGGCCTGCACGACGCCTACCTGATGATCAGGAACGACCCCGACAAGGTGCTCAAGGTGATCGTCGACTATCTCAAGCTGCCCGAGCCGCTGGTGAAGGAGCTGCTCACCAAGGTGACGTTCTCCTACAAGCTCGACCAGCAGTCCTACAACCAGTCGAAGGCGGTGGTGGACGCCATGCTGGCGGACGGGCGGCTGAAGAAGCCGTTCGACTACAAGGCCTGGTTCTATCCCGAGCTGATGGCCCAGGTGGACCCCAAGGCGGTTTCCCTGCCGGCGAACATGTGACCGGCGATGGAGATCGCGGTCCATATGGAGAAGGTCGGCCGGCTCGAGGATCTCCTCGGCCGGCTCGATCCGCAGGATGACTTCGAGCTCTACATGTGGACCTGCATGACCGCGGGAACGCAGGCGCTCAACGCCGCCATGCACGCCTTGGGGGTGACCGAGCCCGGCCGCCTCTACCCGCACCAGATTCCCGGCATCTACGTGGAGCCGGAGCCGGTGGACGGCCGGTGGCGCCTCGTCATGGCGGCGCCGGGCGACGTGATCCATCTCGGCCTGCCGCCGGTGGCGCGGCCGGTCCCCGCGGTGCTGGAGGAGGCGAGCGGTTACCTCACCGCCATCGAGGACCTGCGCGAGGTCTATGTGCGCGGCGGCGAGGCGATCATGCCCGACGTGGTCGCCTTGTGCCAAGCGGCCTACGGCGACCTCATGGCGATCCTGAAGCCCCTCATCCCCAACCACGCCGCATCCGGGGGAGGCGCCCCATGACGCCCGAAGCCCATCTGGCGAAGGCCGCGCGCATCGAGCGCTCGCTCGCGCGCCTTGAGCCCCGCGACTACGAGATCCGGATCGACGGCGCCATGCTGGCCGCGAACCACTACGTCAACCGGGCGCTCCACATCCTCGGCCTCAGGAGCGAGGACGCGGACATCGTCCACACCGAGTACCTGGTCGCCATCGACCTCACCCGGTTCAGGCTCATGGCCCCGAAGCTGCTGGAGGCGCTCGAGGGCATCGAGCGGCTGCGCGCGCCGTTCGTGCGCGGCGGCGCGCCCGGAGGCTTCGCGGCGGGCGAGGCGGCGCTCGGCCTGCTGGCGCAGGCCAAGGCGGCCTCGGGCGACGTCAGGGCTCCCGATCTGGTGATCGCCGACTACACTGCGGCCCGCAGATAGACCGCAGGAGCCTGCCCGATGGATGCCATCCTTCCGCCGAAGGCGCCGCCCCCGCCCGAGGCGGCCGCAGACCTCGTCGCCGCCTCCGCGCGCGCCGCCGCGCTGATCGCCGCCGGCGCGGCGCGGCGCGATCTCGACCGCGTCATCCCCCATGCGGAGGTGGACATCGTGCGGGCCCACGCGCTTCAGGCGGCGCGGGTTCCGGCCGCACTTGGCGGCCCCGGCGCCGGCTTCCGGGACCTCGCCGCGATCATGATCAACCTCGCGGCCGCCGACCCCAACGTGGCGCAGAGCCTCCAATCGCATTTCTTCTTCATGGAGCTGCTGCGCCTCGAGGGCAGCGAGAAACACCGCACGCGGCTCTGGCGGCAGGTGATGGGCGGCGCGGTGTTCACCAATGCCATTGCCGAGCGGGGACGGAAGACACCGGCGACATTTGCCACCCGGCTCGCGCGGGAAGGGGAGGGCTGGCGCCTCGATGGCGTCAAGCACTATTGCACCGGCAGCCTCGTCGCCGATGCCATCTATGTGCTCGCCTTGGACGAGGCCGGGCGCCAGATGGTGGCGGTGGTCCCCATCAACCGGCCGGGCGTTGCGGTCCAGGACGACTGGGACGGAATGGGACAGCGCACCACAGGCAGCGGAACGGTCCGGTTCGACGGCGTTGCGGTGGCGGCCGGGGACGCCTTCGCGCTGATGCTCTGGGGTCGGCGCCGCACGCACCTTTCAGCCACGGCGCAGCTCTGCCATGCGGCGATCGATGCGGGCATCGCGCGCGGCGCCCTGGACGATGGCCTGCGCCACCTGCGTGCCATGGCGCGGGCGCCAGCCGCAGGTGCTCCGGACGTGGTGAGCGAAGATCCTTATCTGCTGCACGCCGCCGGCGAGTTCGACGTGGAGGCACGCGCCGCAGGCGCCGCGATCGCACATGCGGCAGAGGCCCTGGAGGTTGCCGCGGCGGTCGCGCCGGATGCACCCGCTTACGAGGAAGCCTGTGTTTCCGCCTCGCTTGCGGTTGCGGCGGCGAAGGCGGTCGCGACCGCCGCCGCGCTGCGCGTCAGCGAAGGCATCTTCCGGATGTTCGGCGCCTCCGCCACGGACCGCCAGCTCAATCTCGATCGGCACTGGCGCAACGCCCGCACCCATACCACCCACGACCCGGTGGCGATGAAGTACCGGGCGCTCGGCGATTTCCTCGTCAATGGGCGGCCGCCGTCCCTGACGGAGAAGATCTGATCCGCGCGCCTGCCGACCAATTGCCGGTCACCAGTTCCGGCTCCGCCTTCACCGGTCCCCTCGATATCTTCCCCGGGGCGGGTATCCGTTTCGTCCAGGTCCGCCACCAGCAGAACGCCGCGCTGATGGCGGAGGGCTAAGCCCGCGCCCGCGGCCGGCCAAGCGTGTGCATCGGCCAGAACGGCCCCGGCGTCACCAACCCCGTGACGGGAGTCGCCGGCGCGTTCCTCAATCACGCGCCGATGGTGGTCATCACCCCGGCGGTGACCAGATCACCGGTATGAATCCCGCTGGCGGAAGGGGTGGGATTCGAACCCACGGTGGCGTTGCCACCACGGCGGTTTTCAAGACCGCTGCCTTAAACCACTCGGCCACCCTTCCGCATTTCCGCGCCCGCTGCGCGCGGGCATCGGCTGCACGCTCTTACCCCATGGCCTCCCCTGGCGTCGAGGCACGTCGGACCGCGATCGGCGCGGGGAGGGCGGCTGATCGCACAGAAAGACGCGGATCGTCGCGCACTTTCCAAGCCGCCGATGGCGTCGCGCCATGGGACCCGCCATCCTCACCTATATCTCGATACCGTGTTCCGTTAGGGCGCTGTTCACCATATTCCCCTTAATGCCGCATTTTCGCCGACTTTGACCCGCCCTTTGACCGGATCGGCGGAGCATCCGCCTCGGACCTTACGCATTCGCGCGCTGTTGCTACCGCGCGCCGGCACGGATGAGGGGCAGGCATGGAGCTGACGTCGGACCGCCAGGCACCGGGCCGCGCCCCGTCGGGCGGCGGCAGGTGGCCGGGGCTGCCGCCTGCGGCGGCCCTCGTCATCGCCGGGCTGGCGCTCGCGGGCTGCAGCGTCGCCGACAAGCTGTCCACCATCGATCCCGAGCTCGGCGTCTCGGCCAGCCCCAGGGTGGTGGCGGACGGCGACCCTGTGCCGAGGGGCGGCGGCCACTACAAGATCGGCAAGCCCTACACCATCGGCGGCAAGCAGTATGTGCCGCAGGACAATCCGAACTATATCGCCGAGGGGACAGCCTCCTGGTATGGGAAGGACTTCCACGGCCGCAAGACCGCCAATGGCGAGATCTTCGACATGGACTCGGTCTCCGCCGCCCACAAGACGCTGCCGCTGCCGTCCTACGTGCGGGTCACGAACCTTTCAAACAAGCGCTCCATCATCGTGCGCGTGAACAATCGCGGCCCCTTCGTGGGCGACCGCCTGATCGATCTGTCCTACCGCACCGCCGAGCTCCTGGGCTTCCAGGGCAATGGCCTCGCCAAGGTCCGGGTGGAATATGTCGGCCGTGCCCCGCTCGACGGCTCGGACGACAAGAAGCTGGCGCTGACCCTGCGCGACGACGGCAAGCCCGCCGAGCTCAACGGCAATTCCGGCGTCATGGTCGCCTCGGCCCGATCCTTCGTGCCCGAGGTGAAGGAAGTGATGCCGCGCAGCCAGAGCGCGCCGCTGCCCCTCAGCCGGCCCTACGATCTCGGCGAATCCGCCGGCGCGCCGCGCGCCGATGCGCCGGCACCGTCCCGGTCCACCCCGTCCGGCGCCACGGTCGCCGCGGCCGGCTGGTCGCAGGGGGCGGCGCCCGTGGCGGGCCTCGGTTATGCCGGCGTGCCCGCGGATGGACGCTGACGCCTCCCGCCCGGCCGGCTGGCGCGCGCCCCCCCTGCGCCGCGCCGGGGCGCTGCTGGCCGCCGCGCTCCTCGTCTGCGCCGGCCTGACCGGCCGGACCGCCGCCGCCGAGGGCGGGTTCCAGTCCAACGCGCCGTCGGCGATCCTGGTGGACTACGAGACCGGCACCATCCTCTACGAGAAGGAGGCCGACCGGCCCATCGCCCCGGCGAGCCTTGCCAAGGTGATGACCGCCGCCGTGGTGTTCGACCGCCTGAAGTCCGGCAAGATCAAGCTCGACACGGAATTCTTCGTCAGCCCCGACGCCTGGCGCCGGGGCGGCGGCCCCTCGGGCGGGGCGGCCATGTTCGCCGAGGTGAACAAGCCGGTCTCGGTGGACAACCTGCTCACCGGCGCCTTCGCCATCTCTGGCAACGATGCGGCCCTCACCCTGGCGGAGGGCGTGGGCGGCTCGGAGAGCGTGTTCGTGCGGCTCATGAACGAGACCGCGCAGAAGATCGGCATGAAGAACACGGTGTTCCGCAACGCCACCGGCTTCGCCGACGCGGCGCAGGTGAGCACCGCGCGCGACCTCGCGACCCTCGCCCAATATGTGATCCGCACCTTCCCGGACTACTACCCGGTGTTCGCCCGGCCCGGCATCGACTGGAACAAGATCCGCCAGCGCAACCGCAATCCGTTCCTGGAAGCCGGCATCGGCGCCGACGGGCTCCAGGTCGGCTGGCTCAAGGACGTCGGCAACAACGCCCTGATCTCCGCCGTGGGCGGCGCCCACAAGCAGCGCCTCGTCGCCGTGGTGCTGGGCGCCAAGACCGAGAAGGAGCGCCTCGACGAGGGCAAGCGCCTTTTGGACTGGGGCTTCCAGTCGTTCCAGCAGCGCGCGCTGTTCTCGGGCGGCAGGGAGGTGGCGCGCGCCAAGGTGTTCGGCGGCGCGGCAAGCTCGGTCGGCCTCGCCGCCCGTGGGCCGGTCTACGTGCTCGCCTCCCGCGTCTCCACCGAGCGCGTGGTGGCGCGCGTGACTTATCGCGGGCCGCTGGTGGCGCCGGTGGCGAAGGATACCCAGGTCGGCACGCTCACCGTCTCGCGCGGCCAGGCCAAGGTGCTGGAGGTGCCGCTCTACACCATGTCGGACGTGCCCTCCGGCTCGCTGGCGCGCCGGGCGTTCGACGGCGCCATGACCCTGACCGGGGACGGCATCCGCGACGTGGTGGGCAAGGTGCTGGCGAAGCTGCACTGATGCCCCGCGGCCGCTTCATCACCTTCGAGGGCGGGGAGGGGACCGGCAAGTCCACCCAGGCCCGGCGTCTCGCCACGCACCTGCGCGCGCTCGGGCGGGAGGTGGTGGAGACGCGCGAGCCGGGCGGCTCCCCGGGCGCCGAGGCGGTGCGGCACGTGCTCCTGTCCGGCGCCGCCGAGCCACTGGGGCCGCAGGCCGAGGCGCTGCTGTTCGCCGCCGCCCGCGCCGACCATGTGGACATGCTGATCGTGCCCGCGCTCGCCGCCGGCCGCACCGTGGTCTGCGACCGCTTCATCGATTCCACGCGGGTCTACCAGGGCGCGCTCGGCGACGTTCCCGACGGTTTGCTCGACGCGCTCGAGCAGGTCGCGGCAGCAGCCGCCCGCCCCGACCTCACCTTCGTGCTGGACGTGCCGGCCGAGATCGGCCTCGCCCGCGCCGCCGGGCGCGGCGCCGTCGCCGACCGGTTCGAGAAGCAAGGCGCGGACTACCACGAGAAGATCCGCGCCGCCTTCCTGGCGCGCGCCGCCGCCGATCCCGCCCGCTGCGTGGTGGTGGACGCCTCGGGTGATGCGCATCAGGTGGCTGCCGAGATCGCGCGCCTTGCCGCCGAGCGCCTCGCTCCAGAGGCCGCGTCGTGAGCGAGGCGCCCGCCGCCGACGTGCTCGCCGACGCGCCGGCCCCGCGCGCCCAGGACCGCCTGTTCGGGCATGCCGCGCTGGAGGCGGACCTGCTGGGCGACTGGCGTGCCGGGCGGCTGCCCCACGCGCTGCTCATCGGCGGCCCGGAGGGCATCGGCAAGGCGACGCTCGCCTACCGCCTCGCCCGCACCGTTCTCGCCGGGCCGGCCGAGGCCCACGCGGCGCACGATCTCTCGCTGTCGCCAAGCCATCCGGTGTTCCGGCAGGTGGCGTCCCTGACCCATCCCGACCTCCTGGTGCTGCGGCGCGTGGCCGAGGCGGGGGAGGAGAAGGTGCCGACCCTCATTCCCGCCGAGATGGTGCGCCGGGTGCGCCCCTTCTTTGGCTCCACGGCGGCGGCCGGCGGCTGGCGGGTGTGCATCGTCGACGCGGTGGACGATCTCAACGCCTTCGGCGCCAACGCGCTGCTGAAGACGCTGGAGGAACCGCCGCCCAACGCCCTGTTCCTGCTGATCTCCCACGCGCCCGGGCGGGTGCTCCCCACCATCCGCTCGCGCACGCGCCTGGTGCGCATGCGGCCCCTCGGCGCCGAGGACGTGCTCGCCGCGCTCGACCACCTGAAGGGCGAGGTTGGCGACCTCGACGAGGCGCTGCTGCCGGCCGCCGCCCAGGCCTCCGGCGGCAGCGTGCGCCGCGCCATCGTGCTGGCGCGGGGGGAGGGGATGGAGGTGCGCGCCGCCACCCTGCGGGCCCTGGAGCAGCTGCCGAACGTCAAGTCGGAGGAACTCCATGCCCTCGGCGCGCGTCTTCAGGGGGACCGGGCCGACGGGCTCGATCTGTTCGTGGAGGCGGTGAGCGACTTCGTGGCGGAGCGCACCACCGCCGGCGCGGCGGCCGGCGACCTCGGCCGCCATCGCCTTTACCGCCTCGGCGAGGTGTGGGAGAAGGTGCGGCGCAGCGCGGCCGAGGCGGACGTGTTCAACCTCGACCGCAAGGCGCTGGTATTCCGGGTCTTCGCCGATCTCGCCGACGCCGTGCGCGCCTGACACGGACGGCGGACCCGTCGGCCGAGAGAACACCGCCAAAGAGCCCCCTGATGTCGCAGAAGCTGCCGTTCTACATCACCACCGCCATCGCCTATCCCAACGGCGTGCCGCACATGGGCCACGCCTACGAGGCGATCGCCACCGACTGCATCGCCCGCTTCAAGCGGCTCGACGGCTATGACGTGCGCTTTCTGACCGGCACCGACGAGCACGGCATCAAGATGCTCCAGACCGCCCAGAAGGCGGGCCTGACCCCGCGCGAGCTGCTGGCGCGGAACGTGCCGCGCTTCCAGGCCATGGTGGAGGCTTTCAACCTCTCCAACGACGACTTCATCCGTACCACCGAAGAGCGCCATCATCGCTCGTCCCAGGCGATCTGGGAACGCATGGCGGCGAACGGGGACATCTACAAGTCCACCTATGCCGGCTGGTACTCGGTGCGCGACGAGGCCTACTACGCCGAGGAGGAGACCAGCCTCAGCGCCGACGGCGTGCGCCTCGGCCCCCAGGGCACGCCGGTGGAGTGGGTGGAGGAGGAGAGCTACTTCTTCCGCCTCTCGGCCTACCAGGACCGGCTGCTCGCCTATTACCGCGACAATCCCGGCTTCATCATGCCGGAGGCGCGGCGCAACGAGGTGGTGAGCTTCGTCGCCGGCGGGCTGCAGGATCTCTCCATCTCGCGCACCACCTTCGACTGGGGCATCCCGGTTCCGGGCGATCCCAAGCACATCATGTATGTGTGGGTGGACGCGCTGACCAACTACATCACCGCGCTCGGCTATCCCGACACGCAGGCCGACCTGTTCAAGCGCTACTGGCCGGCCGACGTGCACGTGATCGGCAAGGACATCATCCGCTTCCACGCGGTCTATTGGCCCGCCTTCCTGTGGTCGGCGGGGCTCACGGCGCCGAAGCGCGTGTTCGGCCACGGCTTCCTGTTCAACCGCGGCGAGAAGATGTCGAAATCGGTGGGCAACGTGATCGACCCGTTCGACCTCGCGGCTACCTACGGCGTCGACGCCATCCGCTACTTCTTCCTGCGCGAGGTGTCGTTCGGCCAGGACGGCTCCTACAGCCACGAGGCGATCGTCAACCGCATGAACGCGGACCTCGCCAACGACCTCGGCAACCTCGCCCAGCGCTCGCTCTCCATGGTGGCGAAGAACCTCGACGGCGCGGTGCCGGAGCCGGGGCCGCTCTCGGCCGAGGACGAGGCCATGCTCCAGCTCGCCGACGGCATGCTGGAGAAGGCCCGCGAGGCCATGGAGACGCAGGCCATCCACCTCTATCTCAACGCGGTGTGGCACGTGGTGGCGGAAGCGAACCGGTATTTCGCCGCCCAGGCCCCCTGGGCGCTGCGCAAGACCGATCCCGCCCGCATGGCCACCGTCCTGTGGGTGACGGCGGAGGTGGTGCGGCAGGTGGGCATCCTGGCCCAGCCGGTGATGCCGAAGAGCGCCGCGGCGCTGCTCGATCTCGTGGCGGCCCCGGAGGCCGAGCGCAGCTTCGCCGCGCTGGGGCCGGCGGGCCGGCTTCCGGCCCGCCGCATCCTGCCCGCGCCGGTGGGGGTCTTCCCTCGCTATGTGGAGCCCGAGGCCGGCGCGTGACGGTGCGTCGGGCCGCCCTGATCGGCGGCCTGGATGCACCGGGCGGAAAAATGCCTTAACCTTCTTTCAATTAGACTGTCCGGATGTGACCGAGACGGCGAGGGTACGAGTATGTGGAGCGTAAGGACCGCGGGCACGATCGTCGCGGCGCTGCTGGTGGCAGGCTGCGCCAGCGATCGTTCGCCCGCGCCCAGCGCCGGCTACGACCTGACGCCGCAGATGGCGCCGCTGGAGCCCGCGCCGGTGCCGGAAGGGCCGGCGGTGCCGCGCATCGAGGTGAAGCTCGCCGGCGCCGACGCGACGCTGGTGCGCGGGCGCCTCGCCACCGCCCGCCGGGCGCGCGACTATGCCATCACCGTCGACCAGCCGTCCCATCTCGTCGCCGAGAAGCGCCTGCCGCCGGACGAGGCGCTGAAGCGCACCAACGGCGCCTCCTCCGACGCCGCGTTCCGGCTCGACTACGTGTTCAACACCTCCGGCGGCACGGTGACGGTCTCCCTGGAGGCCTCCATCGTCACCAATCCGGGCCGTCCGGGCGAGAAGGTGCAGCCCATCACCATGCCGTCGTCCGACGCGGATGCGCTGAAGGCGGAGATTTCCGAGTCCGCGTGAGGCGCGCCTGCGTCCAATTCCGGTTGCCGGCGGGGACAAGGTCGCCTGCGGCGGCGTCTTGCGCCGGGCGCCGGCTCTCCGACGTGGCGCGGGCGCCCGGCGCAAGGCGATGACGCGCCGGGGCCCAGTGCCGGCACCTGCGCAGCCGGACCCGATCCTTGAGAGCACCCGCGGCAGGCCCGAGGCGGCCCCGCAGCCCTTGAAACGCGCGCCGGCGCCGCTATATGAGGCCTCGGTCGGCAGTTCACCGAGGCGTCGCTGTCCCTCCCGGGAAGCTAAACCTGCCATTTCCTTCGACCTGACACGCCTCGCGGTGCCATGTCGCAAGCCAGCGACCACGACAGACCCCTTCGGCACCCCTTCGAGGACTTGTCATGTCGCGACCCGTCTTTCCCTACGTCGCCGAGGACGTCTCGGCGCTCGCCCGCATGCTCGGGCGTGAGATCGGCACCGCCGGCGAGAAGCCGAGCCACGTCGAGCTCCTGAACATCCTCGCCCGCGCGGCGGGGTTCCGGAACTTCCAGCACTTCCGCGCCCAGCAGACGGCGCGCGCGCACCTCGCGGCCGCCGAGCAGCCGGTGCCCGTGCCCGCCCCGGTGGACCTCACGCGCGTCGCCCGCACCGCCCGCCATTTCGATGCGGCGGGGCGGCTCGCGCGCTGGCCGTCCAAGGCAAGCCAGCGCGATCTCGCGCTCTGGGCGCTGTGGTCGCGCCTGCCGCGCGGCGTGACGCTGGCCGAGAAGGAGGTGAACGGCCTCCTCGCCATGGAGCATGGCTTCGGCGACCCGCTGCTGCTGCGCCGGTTCCTGGTGGATGCCGGCCTGCTCTGGCGCACCCGCGACGGACGCCAGTATCGCCGGGTGGAGCAGGCTCCGCCCGGCGAGGCGCTGGCGCTGATCCGCCATCTCGGCCGCCGCGCGGCGCACTGAGGGCGGCCATGCCTGACCGCATGGCGCGGGCTGAATGTGCGGTCATCGCGACCGCGCTCGGTCCGGTGGAGGTGGCGCTGGCGGAGCAGGGCCCGCCGGTGCTGGCGCTCCATGGCGGCATGGGCGGCTTCGACCAGGGCCTGATCCTGGCCGAGGCCGTCCTCGGCGGCGCGTCGGCAGGGCGCGGCGCCTTCCGCGTGGTCGCGCCTTCGCGTCCGGGCTATCTGGGCACGCCGCTCGGCGCCCATCTGCGCCCCGAGGCGCAGGCGGACCTCCATGCCGCGCTGCTGGACCGGCTCGGCCTCGGGCCGGCCGTGGTGATCGCCGTTTCGGCCGGGGGCCCGAGCGCGCTCGCCTTCGCCCGCCGCCATCCCGGCCGGTGCGCGGGGCTGGTGCTGGTGTCCACCTGCACCGGCCGGCTCGACGTGCCGGCGCGGGTGCGCGCGCGGCTGCCCATGCTCCGGGCGATGTCGCGCGTTCCCGGCCTGCTGCCGCTGATGGCCTGGCTCACCGCCCGGCAGCCGGAGCGGGCGGCCCGCGCCTCGATCCTCGATCCGGAGGAATGCCGGCGCACGCTCGCCGATCCGGAGGCCGGGCCGCTGCTACGCGCGCTCCAGGAAAGCGTGCTGCGCAAGGCCGCCGCGCGCCTGCCAGGGACGGCGAACGACGTGGCGGTGTTCGCCGGGCTTCCCGAGCACCCGCAGGGTCCCATGGGCGTGCCGGTGCTGGCGGTCCACGGCACCGGCGACCGGGTGGTGCCGTTCGCCCATGCGGAGCGGCTGAAGGCGGCCGACCCGTCGGTGGAGCTGATGGCGGTTCCGGGCGGCGAGCACGTCTGCCTGCTCACGCACATGGCGCAGATGCGGGAACGCGTGCGCGCCTTTCTCGCCCGGCTTCCCCTGGCCTGACGGCTACCGCGCGCGGGGGGTGCCGGCGAGGCGCTCGACCACGATCACGGTCGCCAGCACGGCGATGGACTTGATGACGGCGCCGGGCACGAAGGGCAGGGTGCCCTTGTCGATGGCGAAGGTCAGCCCCTTCTGCCAGGCGAGCCAGCCGGCCCCCAGCGCCATGATGACCGCGTGGCCGAACAGGATGGCGCCGAGCAGCCTGACGATGTTCATCCGCGCCCAGTTCTCCTGGAGCCAGCCCACCAGCACCGCCGCGACGATGAAGCCGACGATGAAGCCGCCGGAGGCCCCCGTCAGCACCTCGAGCCCGGTGCGCCCGTTGGCGAACAGATGCAGGCCGCTCACGCCCAGGCCCACATAGGCCACCAGCGCCAGGAAGGCGAGGCGCGCGCCCAGCAATGCGCCGATGGTCAGCACCGCATAGCTCTGGAGCGTGATCGGCACCGGCTCCACCGGAATGGTGAGCTGCGCGCTCCAGGCGATCAGCGCCACCGCGATCACCACCACCGCGGCGGTCCAGGCCGGCGTGTGCTCGGCGAGGCGCACGAAGGCGGGGCGGAACGCGGGGGAGGGGGCTGGGCCGGTCATGAGCGGGTCCTGGAAAGATCGATCCGAGCCGGAAGACCCGCTCAGGCATCCGCCCGGCCGGACGAGGCCGGAGCGCTGCCGATCCGGTATGCACCCCGGGCGGTCCGGGTCAAGCCCGTCTTGCGGCCCGGATATCGGCTTCAGCGGATAGCCATCCCCCTGCGGGGAGGGGAGTCGGCCGGCGCGGACACCGCGCGCGGCACGCCTCGACGCGGCGCGGCGATGCGCCTATGTGAAGGCCGGATGCGCGGCTTCCGCTGCCTCCATCCCATCCATTGCGGTTTCCATTGCGACCATGCTCGTCGACAGCCACTGCCATCTGGACTACCCCGACTTTGCCGCCGAGCTGCCCGACGTGGTGGCGCGCGCCCGGGCGGCCGGCGTCTCCCACCTCGTCACCATCTCGACGCGGGTGAAGAGGTTCGACGAGATCCGCGCCATCGCCGAGCGGTTCGAGAACGTCTTCTGCTCCGTGGGCACCCATCCGCACCAGGCGGCGGAAGAGCCGGACGTGACGGCGGCCGACCTCGTGCGCCTGTCGGCCCATCCCAAGGTGGTGGCGATCGGCGAGGCGGGGCTCGACTACCATTACGACACCAGCCCCCGCGACGCGCAGGAGAACGGGTTCCGCACCCACATCGCCGCCGCGCGCGAGACCGGCCTGCCGCTGGTGATCCACGCCCGCGAGGCGGACGACGATGTCGCCGCCATCCTGGAGGCGGAGAGCGCCAAGGGCGCCTTTCCCTTCCTGCTGCACTGCTTCACCGGCGGTGCCGACCTCGCGCGCCGGGCCGTGGCGCTCGGCGGCTATGTCTCCTTCTCCGGCGTCATCACCTTCAAGAAGAGCGAGGACCTGCGCGCCATCGCAGCGAGCCTGCCGCCGGACCGGCTTCTGGTGGAGACCGACGCGCCCTTCCTCGCGCCGACACCCCATCGCGGCAAGCGTAACGAGCCGGCCTTCGTGCGCGAGACCGCCAAGGCGCTGGCGGCGGCGCGCGGCGCGAGCCTGGAGGAGATCGGCGCCGCCACCACGGCCAACTTCTTCACCCTGTTCTCCAAGGCGAAGCCATGACTCCCGCCGGGGTGCTATAGCTCGGCGACGGCCGGCGCCACGAGGGGGCGAGGAGAGAGCCATGGACCACGACCGCTACGACGACGCCTATATCCGCTCCATCCTCGAAGGCGTCTCCACCATCGCCGTGGTCGGCGCCAGTGCCAACGCGGCGCGGCCCTCCTACTTCGTCATGAAGTACCTCGCCGAGCGCGGCTACCGCGTGTTCCCGGTCAATCCCGGGCAGGCGGGCAAGGAGGTGGCGGGGCTCACCTTCTACGGCACGCTCAAGGACATTCCGGAGCCCATCGACATGGTGGACGTGTTCCGCGCGCCCGAGCACGTGCCGGCGGTGCTGGACGAGGCGCTCGCGCTCTCGCCCTTGCCCAAGGTGCTGTGGATGCAGCTCGGCGTGCGCAACGACGCGGCGGCGGCGCGGGCCGAGGCGGCGGGAATGCAGGTGGTGATGAACCGCTGCCCGAAGATCGAGTATGGCCGCCTCTCCGGCGAGATCGGCTGGACCGGGGTGAACTCCCGCACCATCTCGGCGCGCCGGCCGAAGCTGCTGGGCGGCGGCGTGCAGCGTCTCTCCATCGCCCGCGGGCCGCAAGGCACGAAATAGCATGAAAATTTCGCTATTTTATTCAAATCACAAGTGACTTAAGAAAACGACAGCCGCCGAAGGCCGAAAAGGGGAGAACACCCATGACCGAGCGCGAACCCGGATTTGCCACCCTCGCCATCCATGCGGGGGCCCAGCCCGACCCGACCACGGGCGCGCGGGCGACGCCGATCTACCAGACCACGTCCTTCGTCTTCGACGACGTGAACCATGCGGCCTCGCTGTTCGGCCTGCAGAGCTTCGGCAACATCTACACCCGCATCACCAACCCGACGAACGCGGTGCTGGAGGAGCGCGTCGCCGCGCTCGAAGGCGGCACGGCGGCGCTGGCGGTGGCGTCGGGCCATGCGGCGCAGCACCTCGTGTTCCACACCCTGCTGACGCCGGGCGACGAGTTCGTCGCCTCGCGCAAGCTCTATGGCGGCTCCATCAACCAGTTCACCCACTCGTTCAAGAGCTATGGCTGGAACGTCGCCTGGGCGGACCCGGACGACGTCTCGTCCTTCGAGCGGGCGATCACGCCGAAGACCAAGGCCATCTTCATCGAGAGCATCGCCAATCCCGGCGGCGTGGTGACGGACGTGGCCGCCATCGCCGCCATCGCCAAGAAGGCGGGCGTGCCGCTGATCGTCGACAACACGCTGGCGACGCCCTACCTGTGGCAGCCGATCAAGGACGGCGCCGACATCGTCGTCCACTCGGCCACCAAGTTCCTGGGCGGCCACGGCAATTCCATCGGCGGCGTGATCGTGGACGCCGGCACCTTCGACTGGATGGCCACCGATCGCTATCCCTTCCTGTCGAAGCCGCGCCCGGAATATGCCGGCATGGTGCTGGCCGAGACCTTCGGCAACTTCGCCTTCGCCATCGCCTGCCGGGTGCTGGGCCTGCGCGACCTCGGGCCGGCGCTCTCGCCCTTCAACGCCTTCCTGATCCTCACCGGCATCGAGACCCTGGCGCTGCGCATGGCGAAGCACTCGGAGAACGCGCAGAAGGTGGCGGAATATCTCGCCGCCCATCCCAAGGTCGCCTGGGTGAGCTATCCCGGCCTTTCCGGCGACCGCTACCATGCGCTGGCCACGAAGTACCTGCCCAAGGGCGCCGGCGCGGTCTTCACCTTCGGGCTCAAGGGCGGCTACGAGGCGGGCGTGGGGCTGGTCTCAAACGTCGAGCTGTTCTCGCACCTCGCCAATATCGGCGACACGCGCTCGCTCATCATCCACCCGGCCTCGACCACCCACCGCCAGCTCTCCGACGAGGCGAAGGTGACGGCGGGTGCCGGGCCGGACGTGGTGCGCCTGTCCATCGGCATCGAGGACGCGGCCGACATCATCGCCGATCTCGACCAGGCGCTGGCGAAGGTCTGATCCTTCACGCGCCATCCGGTCCGTAGACCTCGCGGGCGAGGTCGAGCCAGGCCCTGGCGGCGTGGGAGAGATAGCCTCCCTGCCGCCAGACCAGGGCCATGTGCCATTGCGTTCCCGGCTCATCCAGGCGGGTGAGGGCGACCGCAGGCGTTGCCCGCTGCATGGCGATGGTGCGGGGCAGGAAGGCGACGCCGAGGCCGGCGCCCACCAATTCCACGATGAAGTCGATCTGCCCGCTGCGAGCCGCCACCTGGGGCGAGAAGCCGTGGCCCGCGCACGCCTCCTCCAGCACCTTGTTGAGGGCGAAGCCGCTCTCGAACAGGATGAAGGGCGACGCCTTGAGCGCCGCGATGCCGGTGCGCTCGGCGCCCGCGAGCGGGTGCGCCTTCGGCAGCACCGCCATCAGCGGCTCCAGCCGCACCGGCTGGGCGGAGAACCCCTCCTTGGCCGGCAGCAGCGAGCCGACCAGCTCCAGCTCGCCGTCCAGCAGCATCTCCTCCAGCCGTGCCGAGCCGTGCTCGGTGAGGCGGATATCCACACCCGGATAGCGGGCGCGGTAGACCGCGAACAGCGGCGCGAACAGGGTGCTGGCGCCGAGCGGGGGCAGGCCCAGCCGGAGGCTGCCGCGCCGCATGCCGCGCAGTTCGTCGAGCTCGGCGACCAGCGCCTCGCGCTCCGCCAGTAGCGCCAGCGCGCGGCGGTAGGCGATCTCGCCGGCGGCTGTGAGCTGGCTGCGATGGCCGATGCGGTCGAGCAGGGGCACGCCCAGCTCGTCCTCCAGCTGCTTCACCGCCTTCGAGACGGTGGGCTGGGTGGCGTTCAGCGTCTTGGCGGCGGCGGAGAACCCGCCTTGCCGCACCACCTCGACGAAGGCCCGGAGCGTGCGCAGTTCCATCTCTATTCCGATATGGAATGATCATAATTCAGTCAATTCATTTTCATCATGCTGCAGCGCGCGCTATCAAGAGGCGACGGCACTGGAGGTGCCTCGCCATGCGTTTCGCCCGACGGTCTCCTTGCTCTGCCGAAACCGCGCCGAATCACCGATCGGCGGCATCGCCGCGTCCGAGGCCCACCGGAATGCTGCGCTCCATGCTGCGCAACATGAGGTACATGCTGCACCGCAGCATGATCCTTCAGATCGGCGTGCTGGCGGCCTTCTGGGGCCTGGGCGAGGGGCTGGTCCGGGTGACCGGCCTGCCGCTTCCGGGCGGCATCGTCGGCATGGTGCTGGTGCTCGCCCTTCTCGTCTCCGGCCGGGTGCGGCCGGTCGCGGTGCGGCGCGGCGCCGGCTGGCTGCTGGCGGAGATGCTGCTGTTCTTCGTGCCGGCCGTGATGGCGATCCTCGACCACCGGGAGCTGATGGGCCTCGTCGGCCTCAAGGTGGCGGCGGTGATCCTCGCCGGCACGGTGATGGTCATGGGCGGCACCGCGCTCGCGGTCGATCTCGCCTGGCGCTGGCGCGTGCGGGGAGGGCGCGGTGCTGCATGATCCGCTGCTCGCCGCCGTGTTCTGGTCGGCGGTCACCATCGGCGCCTACGCGCTGGCGCGCCTGATTCACCGGCGCTGCCGGGCGTGGTGGACCTCGCCGCTGCTCGTGACGCCGCTGCTGGTGGGCGTCGCCGCGCTGAGCCTCCACACCGGCTATGCCGACTATATCCGCGGCACCCACTGGCTGGTGCTGATGATGGGGCCGGCGACGGTCGCCTTCGCCATCCCCATCTACGAGCAGCGCGCGCTGATCCGCCGCCACTGGCCGGTGCTGGCGGTGGGGGTGATGGTGGGCTCGGCGCTGTCCATGTCCACCGCCTTCCTGCTGGCGGACCTGATGGGGCTGTCGCACCAGCTCCAGCTCAGCCTGATGCCGCGCTCCACCTCGACGCCGTTCGCGCTCACCATCGCCCAGGACCTCGGCGGCGTGCCGGACCTCGCGGCGGTGTTCGTGATCGCCACCGGCATCTGCGGCGCCGCGCTGGGCGAGGTGGTGATGAAGGCGATGCGGCTGCGCTCCTCGCTGGCGCGCGGGGCCCTGCTCGGCATGGGCGCCCATGGGGCAGGCGTCGCCAAGGCGCACCAGATCGGCGGCGAGGAAGGCTCGGTCGCCGGCCTCGTCATGGTGCTGGCGGGCCTCTTCAACGTGCTGATGGCGCCCGCGGTCGCCGTGCTCCTGCGCTGAGCGCCCCGCCGGTCAGCTTCGGGCGAAGACCGGCGCGGGAGCGGGCGCGACCGCCCCGGCGAGGCCATAGACGTTGAAGGTCGCGAGGATCAGCACCGCCGCCGCGCCGAACTGGTGCGCCAGCGCGAGGTCGATGGGCACCTGGTGGACGAGCGTCGCGATGCCGAGCGCGGCCTGGGCGGTCACGGCGGCGAACAGCAGCCACGCCCGCCCCGCGGCCGGCGCCGGCAGCGAGCGGGCGGCGAGCGCGTTCACCAGGGTCAGCGCCCAGATTCCGTAGGCGATCATGCGGTGGTTGAACTGCACCGTGAGCGCGTTCTCGAACAGGTTGCGCCAGAAGGGATGGGCCGCCGCCAGCTGCTCCAGCGGCGGCACCAGGTGGCCGTCCATGAGCGGCCAGGTGTTGTAGGCCATGCCGGCATCGAGGCCCGCCACCAGCCCGCCGGCGAAGATCTGCACCAGCACCAGCGCCAGCAGCGCCCAGGCGAGCCCGCGCAGGCCGGCGCCCGCCGCCACCCGGGCGGCGCCGGAGACGGAGCGCGCCACGGCGACGACGGCGGCGAGGATGACGCAGGCGAGCGTCAGGTGCACCGCGAGGCGGTACTGGCTGACGGAGGTGCGCTCGGTGAGGCCCGAGGCCACCATCCACCAGCCGACCGCGCCCTGGAGCCCGCCGAGCAGGAACAGGCCGAGGGTCTGCGCCAGGAGCCGGCCGCGCAGCAGGCCGCGCCAGGCGAACCACAGGAACGGCAGCAGGAAGGCGAAGCCGATCAGCCGGCCGAGCAGGCGGTGGCCCCATTCCCACCAGTAGATGCGCTTGAACGCCTCAAGGCCCATGCCCTTGTTGAGGATCTCGTATTGGGGAATGGTCTTGTAGCGGTCGAACTCGGCCTGCCAGTCCGCCTGCGACATGGGGGGCAGGGCGCCGGTGACGGGCTTCCACTCGGTGATGGAGAGGCCGGATTCGGTGAGCCGGGTCGCGCCGCCCACCACGATCATGGCGACGATCAGCGCGGCGACCGCATAGAGCCAGATGCGGACCGGGGCGAGCGCGCGCGGCGCGCCGATGCCCGAACTCGAAACCGCCTGCGACATTCTCGGCTTCTCCCGGCCCTGGTCCTTAAGCCCTCCCGCAGGTTCCGTTATAGAGGGGGCGCGCGCGGCGCAAGGGATGCGGTGTCGCTGCCGGGACGGCATGCCTCCCGGGAAGCGCCCGAGCGGCCCGCCGCGGAGAATGAGAGGTCCTGATGCCCCAGCGTCTGCGCAAGTTGATCGGCGCCGTCCTCATGCTGGTCCTGGTCGTGGTCTGGTCGCTGGGCGCCATGGCGCTGGCGCAGGGGCGGGTGACCGAGCTGCACTGGGCGCTGCAGACCGTCTGCTACGTGCTGCTGGGCACGCTCTGGGTGATTCCGGCCGGGGCCCTCATCTGGTGGATGGAGCGGCCCGACCGCCGCGCCTGAGGCGGCTCAGGCGGCGCCCGCGAGGGGCAGCTGGAGCTGGCCGGCCCTGCGGGCCTTGCGCTCGTGCTGAGGCGCGTCCTTCGCCTGGACCGGCGGTGGGAGCGGGTCCAGCGCGTCGAGGCTGGGCGGCGCCAGCGCATCCGGATCGCCCGCCACCTCCGGCGGATCGAAGGCATTGGCCGACAGGCACAGCATGACGACGCGCTTGAAGCTGTGCGCGGCCATGGCGTCGAAGGCCTCCACGGCGGCGGTGGCGGGCAGCTCCTCGCCATGCAGGCACACCAGCAGCGGATCGAGCTGCGACAGGCGCTCCGCGCCCCGGCTCCCGGCAAGGCTCGGCGCCGCCACCACCACATGGTCGTAGGTCTGGCGCAGGGCGCCGAGCACCAGGACGAGGCGCTCCGCGCCCACCATGCCCGGACCGCCGCGGGCGTCGCGGCCCGGCGGGATCACGTGGGCGCGCGAATGGGCGTCGCGGTGGATGGTCTCGCCGAAGCCGGCGACGCCGAACAGAAGCTCGCTCACGCCCGGCGCGCGCGGATCGGAGACCAGCGCGCCGAGCTCCTCGGCGCTGCCGTCGAGGGCGATCAGGGCCACCCGCGCCTCCTCCGCCAGCCGGCGCGCCAGCTCGACGGCGCAGCGCGCCGAGGCCTCGGGCCAGTCGTCGGAGGCCAGGAGCGTGACCTGCCCGCCGCCGGCGGCGGGCAGGGCATCCATCAGGCGCTCGATCGCCGCGCCGGCGTCGAGGCCGCGATCGTCGCCCGCATCGAGCCACTGCACGCGCACCGTGCCGTCGAGCTCGCGCGGCAGGTCGTCCGCCTCCACCTGTCCCACCGGGCCGGGACGGCGCGTCATGCGGTGCGACAGGAGCAGGGCGGCGAGACCGCCGAGAAGCAGCGCCAAGGCCAGCGGCCGCGGCGGATCGGGCAGCATGGGCAGAGCGGCCGACGGTCCGCGCCGCATCACCGGCAGCGCGAAGCCCTGCGCCTCGGCCTCCGCCTGGGCGCGGGCCGAAGCCTGAAGATCGAGCAGCGCCGACACATAGGCATTGGCGATGCGGGCGGCGAGCACGGCGCTCGGCGCCGAGACGGAAATCTCCAGCGCCCGGCCGCCGCGCTCGGGCCGCACCTCGACGC
This sequence comes from Xanthobacter pseudotagetidis, assembly GCF_043194795.2. Taxonomy (NCBI): domain Bacteria; kingdom Pseudomonadati; phylum Pseudomonadota; class Alphaproteobacteria; order Hyphomicrobiales; family Xanthobacteraceae; genus Xanthobacter; species Xanthobacter pseudotagetidis. Next base: position 3,016,592 of record NZ_CM195534.1, read on the forward strand.
TCTCCATGAGGCGCCACGCCGCACGGGCGGCGGAGGAACGGAAATCGGGGGTCGCGGCGGCGATCGTGCCGCCGGCGGAAAGCCGCGCCACGTCGGCGGCATCGAGCTTCTGCAGCGCGTCGTGCGCCATTTCGCGCGAGGCGATCAGCTGGGCCATGCCGCGGGTGACGGCGGACGGCGGCTCGGCGCCGACCTCGAATTCCACCGTGCTGGCAGCGGTGAAGCGCAGCGGGAACAGGGCAAGCACCGCCGCGACCGCCAGCCCGGCCCAGGCCATCGCCCGGGCGGAAGGACGAACCCGTCGCGCTTCGCTGAGCGCGTATGCGATCTCGTGCGTCATCGGCCGACGGCCTCGATTCGCGGCGCCATGCCACGTCCGTGCAGCAGACCCCAACATGGTTGAGGCTTGGTAAACGCCGGAGGCAAGCCCGCCTCAAAGCGATGATCGGACCGCGCTTTCCCCAGCGGAAAAGCGCGCCGGGCCATTGCGACTTGGCGCCCATGCTCCCAGGGCCTATTCATGCGCCGCCCGCCGCGCGGGTCCTGTCCACCGCACGAGAGCCGAGACCCGCCCATGCGCATCCTTGTCACCAACGACGACGGCATTCACGCACCGGGTCTCGATGCCTGCGCCCGCATCGCCGCCGCGCTCTCGGACGACGTCTGGGTGGTGGCGCCCGAATTCGACCAGTCCGGCGTCGCCCATTCGCTCTCGCTCTCCGACCCGCTGCGCCTGCGGCAGGTGGAGGAGCGGCGCTTCGCGGTGAAGGGCACGCCGACCGACTGCGTCATCATGGCGGTGCGCCACCTGATGTTCGACACTCCGCCCGACCTGGTGCTGTCGGGCGTGAACCGGGGCCAGAACATCGCCGAGGACGTGAGCTATTCCGGCACCGTGGCGGGGGCCATCGAGGGCACCATCCTCGGCATTCCCTCGATCGCCCTGTCCCAGTCCTTCGGCGGCAGGACCCGTGAGAATCCGAACTTCATCACCGCCGAGACCCATGCGCCGGACCTGATCCGACGCCTGCTCGCGGAGGGCATTCCGCCCGGCATCGTCATGAACGTGAACTTCCCGGACCGGACGCCGGACGAGATCACCGGCATCGCCGCCACCTTCCAGGGCAAGCGCGACCAGAAGCTGATGCGCATCGAGGCGCGCCGCGACGGGCGCAACAATCCCTATTACTGGATCGCCTTCGAGCGCCGCATCTTCGACACCGCGCCGGGCTCGGACCTGCGCGCCCTCGACGAGGGCCGCATCTCGGTGACGCCGCTGCGCCTCGACATGACCGACGAGCCGCTCATGACCCGCCTCGCGCTGCTGTTCGCGGAGAAGTAGGGGGAGGGCCTATTGGCTGCCCCTCGCCCTCGACGGGAAGCCCCTCCCCCTTGTGGGGAGGGGCAGGGGGGTGCTCGGACTTCTCCGGAATGCCCGGCGAGCCAGCCGCTGGGCTTGCGCGACCCCCACCCCCTCACCCCTCCCCGCAAGGGGGGAGGGGAGCCGGCCCGGTGCCATCCACGTCCCCACATCTGGCCAAACCCCCGGTCTTGCCCGTATAAGCACCGCGTCGGACGCGCTCCCCGGGGCGCGGCCGATGTTCGTGTTTGAGCCGAAAGGTGGCCCATGTCCGGCACTTCGAGCGGCCTGGAGAGATCGAGCAGCGGGCTCGACGAACGCCGGCGCCGCATCCTGTTCCGCGCCCGTCATCGCGGCATGCGGGAGATGGACTTCATCATGGGCCGCTTCGTCGATGCCGAGGTGGCGGGCCTTGCCGAGCCGGAGCTCGACGAGCTGGAGATCCTGCTCGACGCCCAGGACCAGGAGGTCTTCTCCTGGATCTGCGGCACCATTGCCGTGCCCGCCGAGCGGGACACGCCCTTCTTTCGCCGGCTGAAGGACTTCCACCTCTCCGGCCGCGGCCGTGCCGGCTGACAGGCTGCCCGAAATCCCGATCCGGAGTTCACCGTGAAGCGTCCCCGCCTCGTCGCCGAGGCCCTTCAGAAGGGCCGGCCGCTCATCCTCTCGCGCGTCGCCGACGGCATGGAGGGCATGGCGGTGGCCGATCTCGCCCGGTCGGTGGCGGCGGCAAAGGACGCGCCCTGGCCCAGCCTGCTGGTCATCTGCCGCGACGGCCAGCGGCTCGCGGCGCTGGAGCGGGGCCTCGCCTTCTTCGCGCCGGAGCTCCAGGTGTTCGCCTTCCCCTCGTGGGACTGCCTGCCCTATGACCGCGCCTCGCCCAACGGCGCCATCGTCGCCCGCCGCATGGCGACGCTCGCCCGCCTCGCGCGGGTGAAGGGCGGCCCGGCGAGCGTCGTCCTCACCACCGTCAACGCCACGGTGCAGCGCGTGCCGGCCAGGGGCCTGGTCGCGGCGCAGTCGCTGTCGGCGGCGCCGGGCAACGCCATCGCCCTCGACGGGGTGACCCAGTGGGCGGAGCAGAACGGCTTCCTGCGCACCCCCACGGTGCGCGACACCGGCGAATATGCGGTGCGCGGCGGCCTCATCGACCTGTTCCCGCCCGGCCTCGACGCGCCGATCCGGCTTGATTTCTTCGGCGACACGCTGGAGAGCATCCGCGCCTTCGACCCCGAGACCCAGCGCACCACCGGGCAATTGAAGTCGCTCGACCTCGTGCCCATGGCCGAGTTCCAGCTCACCACCGACACCATGCGCCGCTTCCGCCAGGCCTATGTGAGCGCCTTCGGCGCCGCCCAGCGCGGCGACACGCTCTATGAGGCGGTGAGCGAGGGCCGGCGCCACGCCGGCATGGAGCACTGGCTGCCGCTGTTCCACGAGCGCATGGACACGCTGTTCGATTATGTGGAGGCGACGCCTTTGGTGCTCGATCCGCTCGCCGACGAGGCGGCGGGCGAGCGCATCGCCCAGATCGCCGACTATTTTGCCGCGCGCAAGGACGCGCTCGACCACCCGGCAGGCGGGCCGGTCTACAATCCGCTGCCGCCCGACCGGCTCTACCTCACCGGGCCGGAATGGACGAAGCGCATCGCCGACGGGCGCATCGCCCGACTCACCCCGTTCGCCGCGCCCTTGGGGGCAGGGGGCAACGTCATCGATCTCGGCGGCACCCAAGGCCGCTCCTTCGCCGCCGAGCGGGCGGACCCGGAGGGCAATGTCTTCGACGCCGCCGTCGCTTATGTGCGCGAGCTTCAGAAGACCAGGAAGGTGATCCTTGCCGGCTGGTCGGAAGGCTCGCGCGAGCGCCTCGGCACGGTGCTGGCGGACCACGGCCTCACCGGCTCCGCCTCGATCTCCCGCTTCGACAGCCTCGCGGCGCTGCCCAAGACCCAGGCCGCGCTCGCGGTCTACGGCGTCGAGGCCGGCTTCGAGACGCCGGACTTCGCGCTGATCGGCGAGCAGGACATCCTCGGCGACCGCCTGGTGCGCCCCAAGCGCAAGGCGCGCCGGCCGCAGGACGTGATCTCGGAGCTGACCGCGCTCACCGCCGACGACCTCGTGGTCCACGTGGACCACGGCATCGGCCGCTTCGTGGGTCTCAAGGCCATCGAGGCCATGGGCGCGCCGCACGACTGCCTGGAGATCCACTATGCCGGCGGCGACAAGCTGTTCCTGCCGGTGGAGAATCTGGAGCTTCTGAGCCGCTACGGCTCCGAGGACACCGAGGCCCAGCTCGACAAGTTGGGCGGCGGCGGCTGGCAGGCGCGCAAGGCGCGCATGAAGAAGCGCATCCGCGAGATGGCCGCCGAGCTGATCAAGATCGCCGCCCAGCGCCAGCTCGGCGAGGCGCCGCGCCTCGTGCCGGCGGCCGGGCTCTATGACGAGTTCCGCGCCCGCTTCCCCTATGAGGAGACCGACGACCAGGAGGCCGCCATCGACGCGGTCCTGGACGACCTCGGCTCGGGACGTCCCATGGACCGCCTGGTCTGCGGCGACGTGGGCTTCGGCAAGACGGAAGTGGCGCTGCGCGCGGCCTTCGCGGTGGCGCTCTCCGGCAAGCAGGTGGCGGTGGTGGTGCCGACCACGCTGCTCGCCCGCCAGCACTTCAAGACCTTCTCCGAACGCTTCAAGGGCCTGCCGGTGAACATCGCCCAGGCCTCGCGCATGGTGACGGGCAAGGAACTGACCGCGGTCAAGAAGGGCATCTCTGACGGCGCCATCGACATCGTCGTCGGCACCCATGCGCTGCTCGGAAAATCCATCCATTTCAAGGATCTCGGCCTCGTCATCGTCGACGAGGAGCAGCATTTCGGCGTCGCCCACAAGGAGCGCCTGAAGCAGCTCAGGGCCGAGGTGCACGTGCTGACGCTGACCGCGACGCCGATCCCGCGCACGCTCCAGCTCGCCATGACCGGGGTGCGGGAGCTCTCCATCATCGCCACCCCCCCGGTGGACCGCCTCGCGGTGCGCACCTTCGTGACGCCGTTCGACCCGCTGATCGTGCGCGAGGCCCTGCTGCGCGAGCGCTATCGCGGCGGGCAGAGCTTCTACGTGGTGCCGCGCATCGAGGACCTCGCCGAGGTGCGGACGTTCCTGGAGGCCTCGGTGCCGGAGGTGAAGGTGGCGGTGGCGCACGGCCAGCTCGCCGCCGGCGCGCTCGAGGACATCATGACCGCCTTCTATGACGGCCAGTACGATGTCCTGCTTTCAACCACCATCGTGGAATCGGGCCTCGACGTGCCCAACGCCAACACGCTGATCGTCCACCGGGCCGACATGTTCGGCCTCGCCCAACTCTACCAGCTCAGGGGCCGGGTGGGCCGGGCGAAGCAGCGCGCCTATGCCATCTTCACCGTGCCGGCGGCCAAGCCCGTCACCGCGCAGGCGGAGCGGCGGCTCAAGGTGCTGCAGTCGCTGGAGACGTTGGGCGCCGGCTTCCAGCTGGCGAGCCACGATTTGGACATCCGCGGCGCCGGCAACCTGCTCGGCGACGAGCAGTCGGGCCACATCAAGGAGGTGGGCTACGAACTGTACCAGGATATGCTCCAGGAGGCGATCGCCCACATCAAGGCCGGCATCACCGACTATGTGGACGACAAGTGGTCGCCCAACATCACCATCGGGACTCCGGTGCTGATCCCGGAGGACTACGTGGCGGACTTGCATGTCCGTCTGGCCTTGTACCGGCGTCTCGCGGATCTCCAGGAGGACCAGGAGATCGACGGCTTCGCCGCCGAGCTCACCGACCGTTTCGGCCCGGCGCCGGAGGAGGTGGGGCACCTGGTCGAGCTCGCCAAGATCAAGGCATTGGCCCGAAAGGCGAATGTGGAAAAGGTGGATGCCGGCCCGAAGGGCGTGGTCCTGGGCTTCCGCGACAACGAGTTCGCCGACCCGTCCAGCCTGGTGAAGCTGATCGGCCAGGAGGGTCCGCAGGCCAAGGTGCGGCCCGACTTCAAGGTGGTGTTCCTGCGCGACTGGCCGAAGCCCGAGGCGCGGGTGAAGGGCACGCTGGCGATCCTGAAGAAGCTGGCCGCGCTGGCGCAGAAGAAGGGGCTGTAAGGCCCGGAGGCCGGCGCTCCAGCCCCGGTGGGGACGGGAGCGCCGCGCCTCGACTACTTGACGCCAAGGACGCCGGTGACCGTTCCACCCACGGCGCCGATCGTGCCGCCTACGGCCGCGCCCACCGGGCCGGCCGCCTTGTCGCCGGCCTTGGCGCCCTTCTCAGCGCCGCTCACCGCGCCCTGGGCACCGCCCTTGACGCCGCCGGCGACTCCGCCGCCGACACCGCCCACGGTCGCGCCGACACCCGCGCCCACCGGGCCGGCCGCCTCGTTGCCGACCGCCGCCCCCTTCTTGGCCCCGGATTCCGCGCCCTGGACAACGCCCTGCGCGGACGCCGCGACGGGCGCAAGCGCGATGGCGGCGACGGCGATGACCTTGATGATGGACTTCATGGCTGATCCCTCCAAAAAGCACGCCCGTGCGTGTCATAGCCAAGATAATGCTCGGCGCGGGAATTTCGATCCCCGGCCGTGCAACGAATGATCAGGAATTCTGGTCCACGGCGCGACGATAGACGAAGCCGCGCTTGCCGGCGCTGATCACCTCGCACCAGGACTTGCACCCGATCAGGGTGACCCGGCTGTTCCGGTCGATCTGGCCGATGGCGGAGGCGCCACGGCGCGGGCCGGAGCGCATGGTGACGTCGAAGAGGATGCGGGCGGTGCGAGCGTCGGGCGCGGCGGACGGCCGCTGGGGCGGCAGCGGGGCAGGGGAAGGGGAAGGGGAAGGGGAAGGGGAAGGGGAAGGGGAAGGCGCGGGGACTTGCAGCGCGGCGACCTCCAGCGGCTGCGGCGGCGGCGTCGGTGCGTCCTGCAACTCGCCGGTCTCGGCCGGTGCGGGGGCGGGCTCCGCGGTGGCGGGCCGGGGCTCCAGGAAGGCCGGTCGCGCGAAATCTTCCGCCGTCGGCCCGGCGTCCGGCTTCGGACGGTCCGGCGCCGGCAGCGCGCCGAGAATGGAGGCCACCTTGACCGCGAGGCGCCGATGATCCTCCGGGCCAGGCGCGGCGGAGGGCGCGCTGGACAGCTGAAAGGCCAGAAAGCCGCCGCCGCCGAGAATGAGCGCGCAGGCCGAAATCGCGAGAAGGCGCCAGAGGGCGGGCAAAGTGACGCCCTCGGCGCGCGGCAGTCGGGCGCGCGCGCCGGCCACGCGTGGCCGCGCCGGGGCATTCGTATGCGCGGAACCGGGCATCGAGCGATGCGCGATACGCCGCTGCACGCGCTGGAGGCCTGACATGTATCCCCCTCCTCGCCTTTTGCGCAGGCCCAAGCTCACGCAGAAGGCGGTTGATATTCGGTGAAGCCGCCCGACCTCACGTCATCCCTTTCCTCAAGTTGGCATCCGGTCCATCGACAAGCACAAGGGCCGAATACGTTCGGATACTGAAAAGCAATTGCGGCCGATATTGGCCCGATACAGGACGATAGGGCAGCCATTACGGAGCCCCATGGACCGTCCTTTTGGGAAGCAGCGGCCTCGCGGGGAAGCGTGCATCCCGTCCTCCGCCGCGCGAACAGCGGGTGCAAAGATCGCGGCCTTGCGTCATCATGGAAGTCTTCCATGGAGGGGGCTTCCATGTTCGATCCCTTGACGCTCACCGGCATCCATACCTGGCTCAGCCTCATCGCCATCGCGGCGGGGATCGTGGTGCTCCTCGGCCTGATCCGCGGCGAGGCGCTCCCCTCCGGCACCGGGGTGTTCCTCGCGGCGGCGGTGCTGACCAGCGTGACCGGCTTCTTCTTTCCGTTCTCCGAGCTGAAGCCGTCCCACGTGGTCGGCGGCATCGCGCTCCTCATCCTCGCCGTCGCGCTCTACGGGCTTTATGGCCGCGGCCTCGACGGGCGCTGGCGCGCCATCTATGTGGGCAGCGCGGTGGCGAGCCTCTATCTGCTGGTGTTCGTGGGCGTGGCGCAGGCCTTCGCCAAGATCGCGGCGCTCCAGGCCCTGGCGCCGACCCAGTCCGAGCCGCCCTTCGCCATCGCCCAGGGGATCGTCCTGGTGGTGTTCGTCGTGCTCGGCTGGCGCGCCGTGACCCGGGGCGGGGGCGGCGGCCCGCTCGCGGCCTGAGCCGTCAGCGGCCCGGGACGCGCCACCAGGTCTCCGGCAGCGTGCCGTAGAGGGAGGGCTGCGCCGGACGGCCGATGCGCGTCCAGCGGGCGAGCCATTGTCCGGGCGTATGGAACAGCGGCACCGCGTAGGCGCCCGAGAGCAGCGCCCGGTCGAGCGCGCGCGCGGCGGCGATGAAGTCGTCCTCGTCCCGCGCGGCGACCAGGGCGTCGATGGCCGCGTCCACGGCGGGGCTCCTGGCCCCCATATAGTTGCGCGTGCCCGGCGTATCGGCGCTGGCGGCGCCGAAATAGAAGGCCTGCTCGTTGCCGGGGGAGAGCGACTGGCTCCAGATCGCCGGCACCATGTCGAAGTCGTAGGCGTTGCGGCGGGCGTCGAACTGCACCGCATCGACGAAGCGCACCCGTGCCGTGATTCCCGCGCGCTCCAACTGGCTCGCATAAGCGAGGGCGAGGCGCTCCTGGTCCCGCGTCGCCACCATGATCTCGAAGGCGAGCGGCTCGCCGGTGCCCTCGCGCCGCACCAGGCCGTTGGACAGGCGCCAGCCGGCCTGCTCCAGCAGCGCGAAGGCGTCGCGGCGGCGATCGCGATCGCGTCCCGAGCCGTCGGAGACCGGCGGCACCAGCGTTCCGAGGAGCGCCTCGGGAACGATCTCGGCCGCGAACGGGCCGATGATCGCCTTCTCGCGGTCGTCCGCCGGCCGGCCGGAGCTCGACAGCTCGCTGTCCTGGAAGAAGCTCGTCGTGCGCGCATAGAGGCCATGGTAGAAATTGCGGTCGAGCCATTCGAAGTCGAACAGCTCGGTCAGGGCGCGGCGCACGCGGATGTCCGCGAACACCGGACGGCGGGTGTTGAACACCAGCGCCGAATAGGGCTTGGGCGTGCCGGTGGGGATCACCTCGCGCACCACCTCGCCGGCGCGGGCGGCGGGAAAGTCGTAGCCGGTCTCCCAGCGGCCGGGATCGGTCTCGAAGCGGGCGTCCACCAGGCCCTTCTTGAAGGCCTCGAACTCGCTGTTGGCGTCGCGAAAATAGAGAATGCGCAGGGTATCGAAATTGTAGAGGCCGCGATTGGCCGGCAGGTCGCGCCCCCAATAGTCCGGCCGGCGGGACAAGGTGAGGCTCGCGCCGGCCTCGGCCGCCTCCACCTTGTAGGGGCCGGTGCCGAGCGGCGCCGAAAGGCTGGTCTCGGCGAACCGTGCCGGATCGACCGCTGCGCGGGAGAGCACCGGCATCAGCCCCATGATCAAAGGCAGCTCGGGGTCCGGCTCGGCAAAGGTGAAGCGCACCCGCCCGCCCGGCCGTTCCTCCGCCTTCGCGACCTTGGCGTAATAGAGCCGGTGGTTCGGGCGCCCCTGGTCGCGCATCAAGGCGTGGGAGAACAACACGTCCTGCGCCGTCACCGGCGTGCCGTCGGCAAAGCGCGCGCGGGGGTCGATCTCGAACTCGACGAAGCTGCGCGCGGCATCGGTCGTCACCGAGCGGGCGATGAGCGGATAGAGCGTGAACGGCTCGTCGAGCGAGCGCGCCATCAGGCTCTCGACCAGGTAGCCGCGCACGAACGACGCCGGCGAGCCCTTGACGATGAAGGGATTGAGGCTGTCGAACGTGCCGGTCAGCGAGAGCGTCAGCCGGCCGCCGTGCGGCGCGTTTGGATCGGCATAGGGAAAGGCGGTGAAGTCGTCCGGAAGGTCCGGCGCGCCGCGCATGGCGATGGCCGACGCGGCGCGCCCGCCGTCGGCGGCGGCATCGGCCGGAACGATGACGGCCGGGAGCACGAGACCGAGCGCAGCGCCAAGGACGACAAGGGGCGCCGTGCATTTGAGCGATACCATGCCGCGCTCCTGTGTTTCCCGCCGCTGGCGGGCGCTGGCCGTCCTTTCTTGGCCGCAATCCTGGGCAAGGTATGGCCGGCACCCTCGAGAGCGGGGAACCGAGTCGCATTTGCCACCATCTTGCCTTAATTGACCCCGAGACAGCCGGGGTCTTAGAGGGGGTGCTGGCCCGGCGCCGAGCGCAGGACGTTTTCGGCGACAGCCACCACAGGAAAGGCCACAATGATTAACATCCCATTCATCGGACGGCTCACGGCTGGGGGCGCCGCCACGCTGGTCGCTGTGGCGCTTGCGGGATCGGCTTTCGCCCAGACGCCCGCCACCAAGCCCGCACCGGCCAAGCCCGCCGCGCAGGCGCCCGCTGCCGCCCCCGCTCAGGGCGCGCCGGCCGAGGAGCCGAAGTTCTCGGCCTCGCCCTGGCAGAAGATCTGCCAGGAGATTCCCGAGACCAAGAAGCAGGTCTGCGTGCTGAGCCAGGTGCTCGGCGTCGAGAACCAGGCCATCGCCAAGGTCGACCTGATCGAGGTGAAGGACGAGGCCCGCCGGCGCCTGACCATCGCCGTGCCGCTCGGCATGCGGCTCCAGCCCGGCATGCGCATCACCCTCGACAAGGACCCGGTCGCGGTGCCGTTCGTGATCTGCCAGCCCATGCCGGGCGGCGGCGCCACCTGCATCGGCGAGGCGGAGATCAACGCGGACTTCATCGGCAAGATGAAGAAGGCCAACGCCATCTATCTGCAGATGATGAACGGCCAGGGCCGCACCCTCAGCCTGCCGATCTCCAACGCCGACTTCACCAAGGCCTATGACGGCCCGGGCGTCGACGCCAAGGTGGCGATGGAGCAGGAGCGCAAGCGCATGGAAGAGGCGGAAGCCGCCAAGAAGGCCCAGGACGAGCAGGGCAAGGCTGCGCTGCTGAAGAAGGGCCAGGAGCTGGAGCGCGCCAAGGCGCAGGGCGCCGCGCCGAAGTGACCGCTTGAGCCGGCCGGCCTTCTCCTGACGGGCCTGAAGGCTCGGCCGGAGCCGTGACCAAGAGGCTGGAAACGAAAAACGCCGGGCCGCGATGCGTGCCCGGCGTTTTTTTGAGAGGTTCGACGTCGTCCCGTCACGCCGCCGAGACGGGTGGCGACACCTCAGTTCAGCAGGTCGGAGCGCACCCGCCAGCCACCTTCGCCATCCTCCGACAGCGCCTCGGTGACCTTGGGATGGCGCACCGGCTCGTCCGAGGTGTCGCGTTCCAGGTTCTGCTCCGACACGTAGGCCACGTACTCGCTGTCCGCATTCTCCGCGAACAGGTGGTAGAAGGGCTGGTCCTTGTCGGGGCGGATCTCCTCGGGGATGGCGAGCCACCACTCCTCGGTGTTGTCGAAGATCGGGTCCACATCGAACACCACGCCCCGGAAGGGGAAGTGCTTGTGGCGCACCACCTCGCCGATGCGGAACTTGGCGGTGCGGAACTCCCCCGCGGCCTCGGCCCGGAGCTTCTCCGCCGGCTGTGCGGCCGCGGCGGCGGAGAGCGCGGCGGCCTGATCGGCGCCGCCCGCCGTCTCCCGCATGCCGGACTTCACAGAAGCGCCCATGGCCCACAACTCCTCGTCGTTCGCCGCGATTGTGTCACAATCCGTAGGCCTTGCCCATTTGCGGATCCTTCGCCGCGACAATGCGCGCCAGATCGACGATCACCTTGGCCTGCTTCCAGGTGGCGTCGTCCTGCATCTTGCCGTCGATCATCACCGCGCCGGCGCCGTCTGGCATGGCTTCCAGAATCCTGAGCGCGAACGCCACCTCGCCGGGGTCGGGAGAGAACACGCGCTTGGCGATATCGATCTGGGTCGGGTGCAGGGTCCAGGCGCCGACGCAGCCCTGGAGGAAGGCGTTGCGGAACTGGCTCTCGCAGGCGGCGAGGTCGGCGAAGTCGCCGAACGGGCCGTAGAACGGCTTGATGCCGTTGGCGGTGCAGGCGTCCACCATCTTGCCGACCGTGTAGTGCCACAGATCCTGCTGGTAGCCGGTCCGGGGCTTGTCGCCGTCGGGGTCCGCCAGCACCTGGTAGTCGGGATGGCCGCCGCCAACACGGGTGGTCTTCATGGCGCGCGAGGCGGCAAGGTCCGCCGGGCCGAGGCTCATGCCGTGCATGCGCGGGGAGGCGGCGGCGATGGCCTCCACGTTCTTGACGCCCTCGGCGGTCTCCAGGATGGCGTGGATCAGGATCGGCTTGCCGATGGCGTGCTTGGCCTCCAGCTGCGCCAGCAACTGGTCGAGATAGTGGATGTCCCAGGGGCCGTCGACCTTGGGCAGCATGATGACATCGAGCTTGGCGCCCACATTGCCGACGATCTGGACGATGTCGTCCAGCACCCAGGGGCTGTTGAGGCAGTTGATGCGGGTCCACAGGCCGGTCGCGCCGAAGTCCACCGCCTTCGCCATCTCGATGAAGCCGGCGCGGGCGGCCTCCTTGGCGTCCATGGGGATGGCGTCTTCCAGGTTGCCGAGCACGACATCCACCTGGGCGGCGATGTCCGGCACCTTGGCGCGCATCTTCTCCAGGTGCGGCGGCACGAAATGGATCATGCGCTCCAGCCGCACCGGAAGCTCGCGATAGGGCGCGGGCGCGCCGATGGCGAGCGGCTTGAAGAAATTGCGCGGCAGCTTCATGAACTTCCCCCCGGACGGCCCGCCCGACTTCGCGGCGAGGGGAACCAATTCCCTCGCGCGCGGCGGGCCTTGATGTGCAATGCAGCATAGGCGCGCGCCCGGCGCAACTTCGGCCCGGACCCGGACGCCGTGTCTCGCACGCGACCTGAGGGTGTGCGATGGTGGCGCCGCCGGGGCGGGGAGCGATCCGAGTCGCGCCGGCCGGATGCGGGGGCGCCGACCGAAGGCGGCGCGGACAGGAGTTCGCAGATGAACGACCAGGCCTATGCGTTCCTCAGCCAGCCGGGCGTCGGCTTCTTCTCCATGATCATCATCGGCATCGTCGCCGGCTGGGTGGCCGAGCGGATCACCGACAGCAATCACGGCCTGCTCACCAACCTCATCGTCGGCGTGGCGGGGGCGTTCGTCGGCGGCGAGCTCGGCTCGCTGCTGAACATCCAGGTGTTCGGCTTCTTCCGCACCCTGGTGGCCGCCATCGTCGGCGCCATCATCCTGCTGTGGGCCTGGCGCGCGCTGCGCGGTCGCTGAGGGAGGCACCAATGGGATTCTTCGTCTCGATCATCGTCGGCATCCTCGCCGGCTACATCGCCGAGAAGGTGATGAAGTCCACCGGCGGGCTGTGGACCAACCTGTTCGTGGGCGTCGTCGGCGGCATGCTCGGCTGGTGGGTGGTGGGGCTGCTCGGCCTCTCCTACATCCAGAAGGACGCGTTCGTGGACAGCGTGGTGGTCTCCGCCTGCGGCGCGGTGCTGCTGCTCGCCATCTGGCGCGCCATACGCGGCAAGAAGCCGGCCTGAGGCTGACCGGACAGGCCCCCGCGCCGCGTTTCCCGCAGGGCAGGGCGGCGCGCGGGCGGTTCCGGCGTGCGCCGGAATATTCTATGCTCCCGCCTTCGTCCCGAGGCGCGCCGCGTCCTTGCACCGGCAGGGCCGCGCATCCGGAAAGCGTTGCATGGTCACCGTCATCGACAACCTGAACCGTCCCCGCCATCCCGAGAAGGCGAACCGCCCGCTCACCGAGGTGCTGCGCAAGCCCGACTGGATCCGGGTCAAGGCGCCGGGCTCGGCGGCGTGGTCGAAGACGGCCGGCATCGTGCGCGCGGGCGGCCTGCACACGGTGTGCGAGGAGGCGAGCTGCCCCAATATCGGCGAGTGCTGGGAGAAGAAGCACGCCACCTTCATGATCATGGGCGACACCTGCACGCGGGCCTGCGCCTTCTGCAACGTGCGCACCGGCATGCCGGACGCGCTCGACCAGGGCGAGCCGCAGAAGGTGGCGGACGCGGTGGCGAGCCTTGGCCTGTCCCACGTGGTCATCACCTCGGTGGACCGGGACGACCTCTCCGACGGCGGCGCCGAGCACTTCGCGCGCACCATCCGCGCCATCCGCGCGGCGAGCCCCGGGACGACCATCGAGATCCTCACCCCGGACTTCCTGCGCAAGGATGGTGCGCTGGAGGTGGTGGTCGCGGCGCGGCCGGACGTGTTCAACCACAATCTGGAGACCGTTCCCTCCAAGTATCTCGCGGTGCGGCCGGGCGCGCGCTACTTCCACTCGCTGCGCCTGCTGCAGAAGGTGAAGGAGCTGGACGGGACCATCTTCACCAAGTCCGGCATCATGGTCGGTCTCGGCGAGGAGCGCCCCGAGGTGCTCCAGCTCATGGACGACCTGAGGTCGGCGGACGTGGACTTCATCACCATCGGCCAGTACCTCCAGCCGACCCGGCGCCACCACAAGGTGGAGCGCTTCGTCACGCCGGACGAGTTCAAGGCGTTCGAGACGGTGGCCTACGCCAAGGGCTTCGCGATGGTCTCCTCCAGCCCGCTGACGCGCTCCTCGCACCATGCGGGCGAGGATTTCGAAAAGCTGCGCAAGGCGCGCGCGGCGAAGCTCGGGCGGGGCTGATGCCCTCCTTCTCGTCCAGCCGCACGGTCGCCCACTCCGCCGCCGACATGTTCGACCTGGTGGCTGACGTGGAGCGCTATCCCGAGTTCGTGCCGCTCTGCCAGTCGCTGCGCATCAAGCGCCGCACCAAGTCGGACGAGGGCGTCGAGGTGCTGGTCGCCGACATGACGGTGGCCTACAAGCTGATCCGCGAGACCTTCACCTCCCGCGTCACGCTCGACCGGCCGCGGCTCGTGATCCACGTGGAGTATCTCGACGGCCCCTTCAGCCGCCTGGACAACCGCTGGGAATTCCTCACCCTCGGCGAGCGCAGGTCCGAGGTGAAGTTCCACATCTCCTACGAGTTCCGCTCCCGCGCGCTCGGCCTCGTCATGGGCGCCATGTTCGACGCCGCCTTCCGCCGCTTCGCCGACGCGTTCGAGGCGCGGGCGAACGAGGTCTACGGCGCCAAGGCCTGAGGCCGGTCAGGCGCGCGCCGCCGCCTCCCGCAGCAGATCGAGCGCCACCAGCACCGAGCGGCGGCGGATTTCGTCGCGCCCGAGGTCGCCGAACAGCATGCGGCGATGGGCGGTTTCGCCCCCCGTCACCGCGCAGCCGAAATGCACCAGCCCCACCGGCTTCTCGGCCGATCCGCCCCCCGGACCGGCGACGCCGGTAATCGAGACGGCGGCGGCGACCGGCGCGCGGGCGAGCGCCCCCTCGGCCATGGCGCGCGCGGTCTCCTCGCTCACCGCGCCATGGGCGGCGAGCAGAGCCTCCGGAACGCCCACCAGCTCGCTTTTCGCCCGGTTGGAGTAGGTGACGAAGCCGCGCTCGACCACATCCGACGAGCCGGCGATGGCGGTGAGCGCGCCCGCCACCAGCCCGCCGGTGCAGGATTCGACCGTGGCGAGCATCAGCCCCTTCGCCCGGAAGGCGGCGAGCACGGCCTCGGCGCGGACGGCGGTCTCGGCGTCGAGCATGGCGCTACTCCGAAAGCGGCAGGCGCACGGTGGCGCTTGCCATGGCGGCGATGCCCTCGCGGCGGCCGGTGAAGCCGAGCTGCTCGGTGGTGGTGGCCTTCACGCTGATGCGGCTTTCCGGCACGCCGGTGATGCGGGCGATGGCGGCGCGGATGGCGGGCCGGTGCGGCCCGACCTTCGGCGCCTCGCAGATCAATGTGAGGTCGAGATGGGCGATGCGCCCGCCCAGCGCCGCCACCTTCTCCACCGCGTGGGCCAGGAACTGGTCCGAGGCGGCGCCCCTCCACTTGGGATCGGAAGGCGGAAAGTGGGTGCCGATGTCGCCGTCGCAGATGGCGCCGAGCACAGCGTCGGTGAGCGCGTGCAGCCCCACGTCCGCATCCGAATGGCCGGCGAGGCCGAACGGGTAGGGGATGGCCACGCCGCCCAGCATCACATGATCGCCCGGCCCGAAGGCGTGCACGTCGAAGCCAGTGCCGGTGCGCACGTCGGCGAGCACCGCGAGGCCGCCTTCGGCGCGGGCGAGGGCGGCATCCGCCTCTGCGATGTCGGCGGCGGAGGTGAGCTTCACGTTGGTGGCCTCCCCTTGGAAGGTGAAGACGGGCCGGCCGGCCCATTCCATGACGGCGGCGTCGTCGGTGAGGTCGTCGACGCCGGCCGCGGCGGCGGCCCGGTGGGCGGCGGCGAGATCGGCGCGGCGGAACGCCTGGGGCGTCTGGACCGCGCGCAGCGCCGGGCGGGACAGGGTGGCCTCGACCCGCCCTCCCGCATCCACCTGCTTAATGGTGTCGGTCACCGGCATGACCGGGACGGCGGCGCCGCAGGCCCGCGCCGCCGCCACCGCGCGGGCGATCAGGGCGTCGCTGGCGAAGGGACGGGCTGCGTCATGGACGAGCACGATTTCGTGTGCCGTACCGTCAAGCGCGGCCAATCCTGCCCGGACGGACGCCTGCCGCGTGGCGCCGCCCGGCACCGGTGCAAGAATTTTGGGCAAGCCTGCGGCGGCCTCCCTAAAGAGGTCCGAATCGTCGCTATGGATAACCGCGAGCACGGCCGAGACATCCGGGTGCGACGCAAGGAGACGCAGTGTGCGCCGCAGCACACTTTCGCCGCCGATGCGTTGATACTGCTTGGGCAACGTCCCACCGGCCCGGGTGCCCCGACCGGCGGCGACCACGAGTGCGACGCAATGCATGAGGCCTCTTCCTGTTGAGCCTCACCTTCAAGCGCGCCGGCGCCGCATGCGCAAGAGGGACGCGGAGGGTGGGGGCACGGCGGCCGGTCCGGCGGGCGGTCTGGAGGCACTGCGCAGCATATTCGCAGACGCCCCTTGCACGCGCGCGGCATTTGGCTAATGTGTAGGCAGAAACATGGTGGCCTAATTTCTGTGCAAAAGAGTTGTGATTACTCAATCCCCGCGCTGCGGATCGGCTCTCACGAGCTGCCCAGCAGCGTGATCCTCGCCCCCATGGCCGGCATCACGGACGCTCCCTTCCGCCGCATGGCGGTGCGCTATGGCGCGGGGCTCGCCGTGTCCGAGATGGTGGCGAGCGCCGCTTTGATGGAAGGCAGGCCCGAGATGGTGCTCAAGGCGGAGGGACGTGGCATGGGCCTGCACGCGGTGCAGCTGGCCGGCAACGATCCTTACTGGATGGGCGAGGCGGCGCGCCTCGCCGAGAGCGCCGGCGCGGCCATCGTCGACATCAACATGGGCTGCCCCTCCAAGCGCGTCATCACCGGCGCCGCCGGGGCGGCGCTGCTGCGCGACCTGCCGCTCGCGCGCCGCATCATCGCGGCGGTGCGCAAGGCGGTCGCCATCCCGGTCACGCTCAAGACCCGCCTCGGCTGGGACGACGGCGCGCCCACCGCCGTCACCCTGGGGCGCATGGCGGAAGGCGAGGGCGTCGCCATGTTGACCATCCACGGCCGCACCCGCTGCCAGTTCTACGACGGCCGCGCCGACTGGAGCGCCATCCGCGCCGTGAAGGAGGCGCTCGCCATTCCCGTGATCGCCAATGGCGACGTGACGCGGCCCGAGCACGCCCCCGCCATCCGCGCCGCCTCCGGCGCCGACGGGGTGATGATCGGGCGTGGCGCGCAGGGGCGGCCCTGGTTTCCGGGCCAGGCGGCGCGCGCGCTCGCGGGCCGCGCGGTGCCGCCGGACCCGTCCGCCGCCGAGCAGCGCGACGTGCTGCTGGAGCTCTATGACGGCTGGCTCGGCCATTACGGCACCGCGCTCGGCGTGCGCCAGGCGCGCAAGCATATCGGCTGGGCGCTTGAGGCCGCGGGGCAGGGGACGGACGGCGGGGCGGACTTTGTCGCCCGCTGGCGCAAGCCGCTCCTGATCCAAGATGATCCCGCGAAGGTCGCGGCGGGGATCCGCGCGGCCTATGACGAACTCGATCGGAGGGCTGCGGCATGAAGGCCGAGGCCAAGCGCCGGCACGAGGCCGACCTGGGGCTGACCCGGGCCATCCTCGACGCCGTTCCCCATCCCGTCCTCACCGTCTCGGACACCGGCCACGTGGTGGACGCGAACGTGGCGGCGGAAGCCTTCTTCGAGGTCAGCGCGCCATTGCTGCGGCGCCGGCCGTTCGCGGAGTTCGTGCCGTTCGGCACGCCGCTGCTCGGCCTGATCGATCAGGTGCGCGTCCGGGGCGCGCCGGTGAACGAATATCGCGTCGACCTCGGCACGCCGCGCAACGGCGGCGAGCGGGTGGTGGACATCCACGTCGCCCCGGTCACCGAGCGGCCAGACCATGTGGTGGTGATGCTCCAGGAGCGCACCATCGCCGACAAGATGGACCGCCAGCTCACCCATCGCGGCGCCGCCCGCTCGGTGAGCGCGCTCGCCTCCATGCTGGCGCACGAGATCAAGAACCCGCTGTCCGGCATCCGCGGCGCGGCCCAGCTCCTGGAGCAGTCGGCCGGCGACGAGGACCGCGCGCTCACGCGCCTCATCTGCGACGAGGCGGACCGGATCGTGAAGCTCGTGGACCGCATGGAGGTGTTCTCCGACGAGCGCCCGGTGGAGCGCGAGCCGGTCAACATCCATGCCGTGCTGGAGCACGTGCGGACCCTGGCCTCGTCGGGCTTCGCGCGCCACATCCGCTTCCACGAGGAGTACGATCCCTCGCTGCCGCCGGTGCTCGCCAACCGCGACCAGCTGATCCAGGTGTTCCTCAATCTGGTGAAGAATGCGGCGGAAGCGATCGATCCCGACCAGGACGGCGAGATTCATCTCACCACTGCCTTCCGGCCCGGCGTCCGCCTCACCGTGCCGGGGTCCAATTCGCGGGTCAGCCTGCCGCTGGAATTCTGCGTGCGGGACAACGGCAAGGGCGTGCCGGAAGACCTCATGCCCCACCTGTTCGACCCGTTCGTGACCACCAAGCCCACCGGAAGTGGCCTCGGTCTTGCTTTGGTGGCGAAGATCATCGGCGACCACGGCGGCATCATCGAATGCGACAGCCAGCCGCGCCGCACAACCTTCCGCGTGCTCCTGCCCATGTATCGCGGCAAGAGCCCTGCAAACGAGGACAACTGAGGTGTCCATGCCCTCCGGAAGCATCCTGGTCGCCGACGACGACGCCGCGATCCGTACGGTGCTCAATCAGGCCCTGTCGCGGGCCGGCTACGAAGTTCGCTCATGCGGCAATGCCGCCACCCTCTGGCGCTGGGTGAGCCAGGGCGACGGCGACCTCGTCATCACCGACGTGGTGATGCCCGACGAGAACGCCTTCGATCTGCTGCCGCGCATCAAGAAGGCGCGGCCCGAGCTGCCGGTCATCGTCATGAGCGCGCAGAACACGTTCATGACCGCGATCCGCGCCTCCGAGCGCGGCGCCTATGAGTATCTTCCCAAGCCCTTCGACCTGAAGGAGCTGATCTCCATCGTCGGCCGCGCGCTCGCCGAGCCGAAGAAGGGCGACCTCAACGGGCTCAGGTCAGAGGAGCAGGACAACATCCCGCTGGTGGGCCGCTCGCCCGCCATGCAGGAGATCTACCGGCTGCTGGCGCGGCTGATGCAGACCGACCTGACGGTGATGATCGCCGGCGAGAGCGGCACCGGAAAGGAGCTGGTGGCCCGCGCGCTGCACGATTACGGCAAGCGCCGCACCGGGCCCTTCGTCGCCATCAACATGGCGGCGATCCCGCGCGACCTGATCGAGAGCGAGCTGTTCGGCCACGAGAAGGGCTCCTTCACCGGCGCCACCACCCGCAATGCCGGCCGCTTCGAGCAGGCCGAGGGCGGCACGCTGTTCCTGGACGAGATCGGCGACATGCCCATGGAGGCGCAGACCCGCCTGCTGCGCGTGCTCCAGCAGGGCGAGTACACGACGGTCGGGGGGCGCACCCCCATCAAGACCGACGTGCGCATCATCGCCGCCACCAACAAGGACCTGCGGACCCTGATCCAGCAGGGGCTGTTCCGCGAGGACCTGTTCTTCCGCCTGAACGTGGTGCCGCTGCGCCTGCCGCCCTTGCGCGAGCGCTCCGAGGACGTGCCGGACCTGGTGCGCCACTTCTTCCTCCAGGCCGAGCGCGAGGGCCTGCCGGCGAAGCAGATCGACGCCGCCGCGCTCGACCGGCTGAAGCGCTACCGCTGGCCCGGCAACGTGCGCGAGCTGGAGAACCTGGTGCGCCGCCTCGCCGCGCTCTACCCGCAGGAGATCATCACCCCGGCGATCATCGACGCCGAGCTGTCCGAGCCGCTGCCGAACGCGCTCTCCGAGGACGCCCCCGCCGATGCGACCCTGGCCGCCTCCGTGGAGCGCCACCTCAATGCCTATTTCGGCGGCTTCGGCGAGGACCTGCCGCCGCCCGGCCTCTATCACCGCATCTTGAAGGACGTGGAGTATCCGCTCCTGTCGGCCGCCTTGGCGGCGACGCGCGGCAACCAGATCAAGGCCGCGGAGCTCCTCGGCCTCAACCGCAACACCCTGCGCAAGAAGATCCGGGACCTCGACATCCAGGTGATCCGCACCAGCCGCTGACCCCGTCGGCGGCGGCTCGGCTCGCCGGGGCCGCGGCCGCAAGCCGTTGAAGGTAGGCGCCAACCAATCATGGCGGCGGTTCTGTGGGCAGCCTGCGGAAAGACGTCGCGCCGGCGATTTCTGTCACATTTTTGCACCAGGTGTCGTTCCACAGCATCACCCCGGCCCGCGACTCATCCCGGTCGCGGCGCCGCCTTGGGGGGTGGTCCATCCTGATGTCTGACCTTCCTGTCGAGGACCACGTGGCCGAGCCCATGCTGCCGAAGCGGCGCGGCCTCGGACGTTTCATCGCGCCGCTGATCGTCGGCCTCGCTTTGGCCTCGGCGGTGGCCACCTTCCTGGTCCTGATGGGGCTCACGTCGGTCGTTCCCTCGCCGGCGGTGGTGGTGGGCATGCTGGCGGCGAGCGGCGTCGCCGTGCTGGCGCTGATGGCGGTGATCGGCCTCGAAGTGTGGGGCATCCTGCGGGCGCGTGCCCGCGGACGCGCCGCATCCCGGCTCCATGTGCGCATCGTCTCCCTGTTCGCGGTGATCGCGGTGGTGCCGACCATCGTCGTCGCCGTGGTGGCGAGCCTGACGCTCGACCGCAGCCTCGACCGCTTCTTCTCCTCCCGCACCCAGGAGATCGTCGCCACCGCCGGCTCGGTGGCGCAGACCTATATCCGCGAGCACGCGCTCTCGATCCGCGGCGACGTGATGGCCATGGCCAACGACATCTCGCGGCTCAAGGAGCTGTACGACACCGACCCGGAGAAGTTCCGCCAGATCCTCACGGCGCAGGCGGCGCTGCGCAACGTTCCGGGGGCGCAGATCATCAGGCGCGACCTGTCGGTGGTGGAGCGGGCGAACCTGCGCACCGAGAAAGAGTACCTGGTGCCGGTCAACATCGCCGTCGGCGATGCCTCGGTGGACCAGCCCATCATCTACCTGCCGTCGGACGCGGACTTCGTCGGCGCGGTGATCCCGCTGCAGAATTTCGAGGACCTGTTCCTCTACGTGGCGCGGCCCATCGACCCGCGCGTCATCGGCTACCTGAAGGTGACGCGCGAGACGCTGGCGGACTACCGCTCCCTGGAGGAGCGGCGCACCAACGTGCAGCTCGCCTTCGCCGCGATGTACGCGGTCATCACGCTGATCGTGCTGCTGTCGGCGGTGTGGCTCGGCATCAACTTCTCGAAATGGCTGGTGGCGCCGATCCGGCGCCTGATGTGGGCGGCCGGGCGCGTCGCAGGCGGCAACCTCGATGTCCAGGTGCCCGTGAACCGGGCCGAGGGCGATCTCGCCTCGCTCGGCGAGACCTTCAACAAGATGACCGGCGAGCTGCGCACCCAGCGCAACGCCCTCATGACCGCGCGCGATCAGATCGACAGCCGCCGCCGCTTCACCGAGGCGGTGCTGGCCGGTGTCGGCGCCGGCGTGATCGGCCTCGATGCCGACGAGCGCGTCACCATCGTCAACCGCTCCGCCGAGCGGCTGCTCGGCCTCACCGAGGCGGAGGCGCTGGGGCGCAAGCTCGCCGAGGTGGTGCCGGAGACCGCGGCGCTGCTCGCCGAGGCCGAGAGCGCGAGCCAGCGCATCGTCCAGGGCAACATCACCGTGCAGCGCGAGGGCCGCGAGCGCGTGTTCGCCATGCGCGTCACCACCGAGCAGTCGGCCGAGGACGACCATGGCTGGGTGGTGACGCTCGACGACATCACCGCGCTCATCGCCGCCCAGCGCACCTCGGCCTGGGCCGACGTCGCGCGCCGCATCGCCCATGAGATCAAGAACCCGCTGACCCCGATCCAGCTCTCCGCCGAGCGCCTCAAGCGCAAGTACGGGCGCCACATCACCCAGGATCGCGACGTGTTCGACCAGTGCACCGACACCATCATCCGCCAGGTGGGCGACATCGGCCGCATGGTGGACGAGTTCTCCTCCTTCGCGCGCATGCCGAAACCGGTGGTGGACGCGCAGGACCTCACCGAGACCATCCGCCAGTCGGTGTTCCTGGCCCGCGTGGGCCACTCCGACTTGACGTTCGAGACCGACCTGCCGGCAAGCCTTCCGGCGCGGTACGACCGCAGGCTGATTTCCCAGGCCCTCACCAACATCCTCAAGAACGCCGCCGAGGCTATCGAGGCGGTGCCGAGCGAGGCGCGGGGACCGGGCCTTATCCGCATCAAGGCGCAACAGGTGGGCGACGACCTCATCATGGACGTGATCGACAACGGAACCGGCCTGCCCCAGGACAAGCGCAACCGCCTGCTGGAGCCCTATGTGACCACCCGCGATAAGGGCACGGGCCTCGGCCTCGCCATCGTCGGCAAGATCATGGAGGAGCACGGCGGCGGCATAGAGCTGAACGACGCCCCCGACGGGCGCGGCGCCTGGATTCGCCTGCGCATCCGCCAGGATGGCCGGCCGGAGGGCGCGCCCGCCGCGGCGCCAGCGGCAGACGCGGCGGGGAGGGCCTGAGCCATGGCGATGGACATTCTCGTCGTCGACGACGAAGCCGATATCGGCGAATTGGTGTGCGGCATCCTGGAGGACGAGGGCTATGGCGCCCGCACCGCCCGGGACGCGGATTCGGCGCTCGCCGCCGTCGCGCTCCGCCGGCCCAACCTGATCTTCCTCGACATCTGGCTCCAGGGCTCGCGCCTCGACGGGCTGGAGCTGCTCAACGAGATCAAGGCCCAGCACCCCGACGTGCCGGTGGTGATGATCTCGGGCCACGGCAACATCGAGACCGCGGTCGCCGCCATCAAGCGCGGCGCCTACGACTTCATCGAGAAGCCGTTCAACGCCGATCGTCTCGTCATGGTGGCGGAGCGGGCGCTGGAGACCCTGCGCCTCAAGCGCGAGCTGAAGGAATTGAAGCAGCTCGCCCCCCACGGGCGGGTCATGGTCGGCCGCTCCTCCTCGGTGCAGCAGCTGAAGGCCACCATCGAGCGGGTGGGGCCCACCAACTCGCGCATCCTCATCGTCGGGCCGTCCGGCTCCGGCAAGGAGCTGACCGCGCGCATGATCCACGCCGCGTCCTCGCGCGCCAACGGGCCGTTCGTGGTGCTCAACTCCGCCGCCATCACGCCGGACCGCCTGGAGTTCGAGCTGTTCGGCACCGAGGAGGGAGAAGGGCGCGAGCGCTCCCGCGGCGCGCTGGAGGAAGCCCACGGCGGCACGCTGTTCCTGGACGAGATCGCCGACATGCCGCGCGAGACCCAGAACCGGGTGCTGCGGGTGCTGGTGGAGCAGACCTTCTCCCGCGTCGGCTCGGCCGAGAAGGTCAGCGTCGACGTGCGCATCGTCTCCTCCACCGCCCGCAACCTCGAGGAGGAGATCGCCAAGGGCCGCTTCCGCGAGGACCTCTACCACCGGCTTTCGGTGGTGCCGATCCGCGTGGCGCCACTGGCCGAGCGGCGCGAGGACATCCCGGACCTGGTGGACTTCTTCGTCGATTCCATCTCCCAGACCACCGGCCTGCCGCGACGGCCCATCGGTGACGATGCCATGGCGGTGCTCCAGTCCCACGACTGGCCCGGCAACGTGCGCCAGCTGCGCAACAATGTGGAGCGGCTGCTGATTCTCGCCGGCGGCGACCCAGATGCCACCATCACCGCCTCCATGCTGCCGCCGGACGTGGGCGCGCTGGTGCCGAGCCTGCCGAACGGCAATGGCGGCGAGCATCTCATGGGCCTGCCGCTCAGGGAGGCGCGCGAGGTGTTCGAGCGCGAATACCTCGCGGCGCAGATCAACCGCTTCGGCGGCAACATCTCGCGCACCGCCGAGTTCGTCGGCATGGAGCGCTCGGCGCTGCACCGCAAGCTGAAGGCCCTCGGCGTCGGCTGATCCCTCCGCCGAAAAGGGGGGCCGCGGGGGCTCGTTTTCAGCCGAGCGGGCGCTTAACCTGCACCCTGGCCGCGCGGGGAACGGCAGGTCCGTTCTGCCCCAGGGTGTCGGCGTCGCAGCCCGGCCAGCGGGCCGCGCGCCATGCGATGAAGACGCCGACGGGCGAAGCGGCGGGGAAGGGTGGGGCGATGAAGGTCGTGATCTGCGGGGCAGGCCAGGTGGGGTTCGGCATCGCCGAGCAGCTCGCCGGCGAGCAGAACGACGTGTCCATCGTCGACACGAACCCGCGCCGCATCCAGATGGTGGCCGACCAGCTGGACGTGCGCGGCGTGGTGGGCATGGGATCGCACCCCGACGTGCTCGCCAAGGCCGGCATCGACCATGCCGACATGATCATCGCCGTGACGCTTCACGACGAGGTCAACATGATCGCCTGCCAGGTGGCCCACGCGCTGTTCAACGTGCCGACCAAGGTGGCGCGGATCCGCGCCCAGTCCTACCTCGCCCCGGAATGGCGCGATCTGCTCTCGCGCGACCACCTGCCCATCGACGTGGTGATCTCGCCTGAGATCGAGGTGGGCGAGATGGTGCTGCGCCGCCTCTCGCTCCCGGGCGCCATCGACACGGTGACCTTCGCCGACGGCGCGGTGGTGGTGGCGGGCGTCCATTGCGGCGAGGAATGCCCGGTGGTGGACACGCCGCTGAAGGACCTCACCCAGACCTTTCCGGACCTCCAGGCCACCGTGGTGGCGGTGAACCGGGGCGGGCGCATCCTCGTGCCGCGCTCCACCGACCAGCTGGCCATCGGCGACATCGCCTATTTCGTCGCCCAGGCCGACCAGGTGCAGCGCACCCTGTCCATCTTCGGCCATGACGAGATCCCCGGCCAGCGTATCGTCATCGCCGGCGGCGGCAATATCGGCCTCTACGTCGCCAGCGAGCTGGAGAAGCGCAACCAGGCGGCGCGCGTGAAGGTGATCGAGGCCTCGCGCGAGCGGGCCCAGACCATCGCCGAGGCGCTGTCGCGCTCGGTGGTTCTGAGCGGCGACGCGCTCGACCGGGCGATCCTCGACGAGGCCGGGGTGGGCGAGGCCGACACCATGATCGCCCTCACCAACGACGACCGCATCAACATCCTCTCCTGCCAGCTCTCCAAGCAGATCGGCGCGCGCCGCATCCTGGCGCTGCTGAACGAGCAGGGCTACGCCTCGTTCGCCCGCGGGCTCGGCATCGACGCCCACGTGAACCCGCGCCAGATCACCGTCTCGAAGGTGCTCCAGCACGTGCGGCGCGGGCGCATCCGCGGCGTGCACGCGCTGCTCGACGGGGCCGGCGAGATGATCGAGGCGGAGGCGCTGGAGACCTCGCCGCTGGTGGGCAAGCCGCTGCGCGACCTCGGGCTTCTCGATGGCTTGCGGATCGGCGCCATCGTGCGCAACGGCCACGTGATGCTGCCCACCGGCGACTTCGTGGTGCGCGCCCACGACCGGGTGGTGCTGTTCGCGCTCGCCGAGCGCATCAAGCGCGTGGAACAGCTGTTCCGCGTCGCGCTCGAATTCTTCTGAGCCGGGCGCGCCATGCTCGATGCCGCCCGCACGCTCGCCGGAGCCCTGTTCGCCATCGGCGTGATGGCGCTTCTTCCCGCCGGCGTTGCGGCAAGGATGGGGACCGGACAGGCGCCGGCCTTCCTCGCCACCAGCGTGTTCTGCATCTTCATCGCCGGCGCGCTGCGCTTCTCCACCCAGGGCGTCGCCATCCGCCTGCGCCACGCGCAGGGCCTCGGCGGACTGGTGGCGCTGTGGATCGTGCTGCCGCTCGCGGCGACGCCGGCCATCGCCATCTCCTCCGGCCTGCCGCCGCTCGCCGCCTGGCTGGAGGCGACCTCCGCCCTCACCGCCACCGGCGTCACGGCGCTCAAGCACGGCCCGGTCTCGCTCTATGTTTGGCTCGGCCTGCTGCAATGGGCCGGCGGCTTCCTCACCATCGTTTCCGCGCTCGCCATTCTCGCCCCGGCCGGGCTCGGCGGACTGCCCGACCGCACGGTACGAGGCGGCGGCGCGGTGGATGCGGCGGACCTGCGCCTCATCGCCTCCGAGACCCTGCCGCTCTATGCCGGCGGGACGCTCGCGGTCATCCTGCTGATGCTGATGGACGGGGAGGGGCTCTATGTCGCCTTCACCCTCGGCACCGCCATCGCTTCGGCCGGCGCGCACCTGCCGCCGGAGGCGCAGCTCGCCCTGGAGCTCGATCCCGAGGTGAAGTGGATGCTGCTGCCGTTCCTGTTGTGGAGCGCCACCAGCGTGCGCTGGCACCGTGCCCTCGTCACCCGGCGCGTCAACGCCGCCCCGGACCAGCCGGAGAGCCTCGTCATCCTCGCCTATTGGGCGGTGCTCGGCGTGGTGTTCGGCGCCGTCCTGTTCCGTGCCGCCGGCGCGGACACGCTGGAGGCGGTGCGCGACGGCCTGTTCTCCGCCGCCTCGCTGATCTCGACCAGCGGCATCGGCGCGCGCGAGGGCACCTTCGAAAGCCTGCCCTTCGCCCTCGTGATCGCCGTGGCGCTGCTGGGTGGCGGCGCGTTCTCGGTGGCGGGCGGGCTGAAGATGCTGCGGCTGCGCGCCATGCTGCTGCGCACCCGCGGCGACCTGATGCGTCTCGTCTATCCCAACCTGGTCCAGCCCGCCTCGCTGGGGGAGGGCGGCATGGGTTCCGCCATGCGCGGGGTGTGGGTGGGCGCGGCCGCCTTCTTCATGCTGTTCGCGGCGGTGCTGATCGCGGTGAGCCCCGGCCTGCCGAGCTTCGAGGCCGCGTTCACCGCCGCCGCGGCCCTGGTCAGCAACACCGGCCCGGTCTATGACGCCGCCGGCAAGGGCTGGCCCGCCATCGCCAGCCTGCCCACCGGATCGGTGCTCGCGGCCGGCTTCGCCATGATCGCCGGCCGGCTCGAGATCATCGGCCTCGCGGTGGTGGTCCATCTCCTCTTCTGGCGCACCTGAGCAGAACCATGTCCCGCATCGCCTACGTCAACGGCCGCTACGTCCCGCATCGCACCGCCAGCGTCCATGTGGAGGATCGCGGCTACCAGTTCTCCGACGGCGTCTACGAGGTGTGCGAGGTGCGCGGCGGCCATCTGGTGGATGCGCGGCGGCATCTCGACCGGCTGGAGCGCTCGCTCTCCGAGCTGCGCATCGCCCTGCCCATGGGCCGCGCGGCGCTTGCCGCCGTGCTGCGCGAGGTGGTGGCGCGCAACGGCGTGAAGGACGGCATCGTCTATCTCCAGGTCACCCGCGGCGTCGCCCGGCGCGACCACGCCTTCCCGGCGCCCGGCACCGCGCCGAGCCTGGTCGTCACCGCCCGGCGCGCCGACATGGCGGCCCAGGAGCGGCTCGCGGAACAGGGGGTGCGCGTGATCTGCGTGCCGGAGAACCGCTGGCCGCGGGTGGACATCAAGACCGTGGGCCTTCTGCCCAACGTGCTCGCCAAGCAGCAGGCGAAGGAGGCGGGCGCGCGCGAGGCATGGTTCGTGGACGCCTCGGGCCATGTCACCGAGGGCTCGTCCACCAACGCCTGGATCGTCACCGGCGACGGGCGCATCGTCACCCGGCCGGCGGAGAACGGCATCCTGAAGGGCATCACCCGCGCGGTGGTATTGGACGCGGCGAAGGCGCTCGGGCTCGTGATCGTCGAGCGCGCCTTCACGCCGCAGGAGGCCTATGGCGCCCGCGAGGCCTTCATCACCGCCGCCTCGACCCTGGTGATGCCGGTGGTGGAGATCGACGGGCACACGATCGCCGATGGCCGCCCCGGCCCGGTGGCGCGGGACCTGCGGCACCGTTTCCACACGTTTGCAGAGGTATCGTGATATACGAGCGCCGGCATCGGGATGCTGCACGGCAAAATATATTGCGCCGCCGCAGCACTGTGCCATTCTAGGCGCACAACTCTCTCGCCGCTTCGGGCACGGACGCCCTGCGGCGAGGGCTCAACGCCCTAAAAAAACGGATATCAAAATGGCGGCGGAACGGCAACAAAACCTCCAAGACACCTTCCTGAACCACGTCCGCAAGAACAAGACTCCCCTGACGATCTTCCTCGTCAACGGCGTGAAGCTGCAGGGGGTCGTCACCTGGTTCGACAATTTCTGCGTGCTGCTGCGGCGCGATGGCCACTCCCAGCTGGTCTACAAGCACGCCATCTCCACCATCATGCCGGGTCATCCGGTGCAGCTGTTCGATCCCACCGACGAAGCCGGGGAGAAGGCCTGATC
Source organism: Xanthobacter pseudotagetidis (assembly GCF_043194795.2). Classification (NCBI taxonomy): domain Bacteria; kingdom Pseudomonadati; phylum Pseudomonadota; class Alphaproteobacteria; order Hyphomicrobiales; family Xanthobacteraceae; genus Xanthobacter; species Xanthobacter pseudotagetidis. Next base: position 3,044,581 of record NZ_CM195534.1, read on the forward strand.
CCGTGGAGCGCCGCAGCGCCAGAGGGGGTGTGAAGCAGGGGGAGGGAACCGGGACCGCGAAGCGAGGGGCGAAAGGCTCCGGCGACGCGGCCGAAGCCGGCCCCGTGCATCTCGAAGGCCATCCCGATCTGCGCGAGAAATCGGAGGCGGGCGGCCCTGCCTCCGCGCGGGGCGGCGTCGACCGGCTTGAGCCGGCGACCCGCTGCGCCGTCATCTCCCCGGTCCTGTCCAAGCGCGCGACCCGCGGGGCGAGCGAGCGGCGCAGCCCGCAGGCGCGCCTCGACGAGGCGGTGGGGCTCGCGGCCGCCATCAGCCTCGACGTGGTCTATGCCGGCCTCGTGCCGCTGTCGGAGATCCGGCCCGCCACCTATCTCGGCACCGGCAAGGTGGAGGAGATCGCCGGCATCGTGAAGGCGGAGGCGATCGACCTCGTCTTCTTCGACGCCGCGCTCTCGCCCGTGCAGCAGCGCAACCTGGAAAAGGCGTGGTCCGCCAAGGTGGTGGACCGCACGGCGCTGATTCTGGAAATCTTCGGCGAGCGCGCCCGCACCAAGGAGGGCGCGCTGCAGGTGGAGCTCGCCCACCTCAACTACCAGCGCTCGCGCCTGGTGCGGTCGTGGACCCACCTGGAGCGCCAGCGCGGCGGCTTCGGCTTCCTCGGCGGTCCCGGCGAGACCCAGATCGAGGCCGACCGCCGGCTCATCGGCGAGCGCATCATCCGCATCGAGAAGGAGCTGGAGCAGGTCAAGCGCACGCGCGGCCTGCACCGGGCGAGCCGCAAGCGGGTGCCTTATCCGGTGGTGGCGCTGGTGGGCTACACCAATGCCGGAAAATCCACGCTCTTCAACCGCCTGACGCGGGCCGAGGTGATGGCGCAGGACCTGCTCTTCGCCACCCTCGACCCGACGCTGCGCGCGGTGGACCTTCCGCACGGCACGCGCATCATCCTCTCCGACACGGTCGGCTTCATCTCCGAGCTGCCGACCCAGCTGGTCGCCGCCTTCCGCGCCACGCTGGAAGAGGTGCTGGAGGCGGACCTCATCCTGCACGTGCGCGACATCTCCCATCCCGACACCGATGCCCAGGGCCAGGACGTGGAGGACGTGCTCGCCGACCTCGGCGTCGAGACCGCGCCCGGCGGGCGGGTGGTGGAGGTGTGGAACAAGATCGACCGGCTCTCCGGCGAGGAGCGCGAGGCGGTGGAGAACCAGTGCCGCCGCGCCGACGGGCTCGACGGGCCGGTGGCGGTCTCGGCGCTGACCGGGGAGGGCACCGACCACCTGCTCGCATTGATGGAGCGCCGCATCACCGCCGGGCGGGTGACGCTCGCAGTCACGCTCGCCGCCGAGGACGGGGAGGGGCTCGGCTGGCTCTACCGTCACGGCGAGGTGCTGGAGCGCAACGCCGACGAAGACGGCGCGGTGCATGTCAGCCTGCGCATCGCCCCCGAGCGGGCGCGGCTGGTGACGCGCAAGTTCGGCGCCCGGCGCGTTCGGGAGATGTGAGGCCGCCGCTTCGGCGCCTTGCGATCAGGACGCGCGGCCACGCGGCCACGGCGCCCATAAATGGCGCCCGCCGACCGGGCCGGAGGGGCCAGAAGCGCGCCGAACGGCGATCAGAAGCTCGGCGTGTCGCCGTCGAGCGGGCTCCACTGGCCGTTGTTGGTCGGATCGCCGGGCGGTCCGGAGCCGTAGCCGCCCGAAAGATCCGGCGGGAACACGTAGTCGTTGTTCTCGCCCTTGCCGATGCTCACGTCGGGACGGATCGCCGGGCCGGGGCCGGGATCGAGATAGTTGCCCTGCGGGATCACCGGCAGCTGGATCACGCGCGGGGTGATGGTGACCTGCGGCCGCGAGGACTGGGCCAGCGCCTCGACCGCGAACTGGGTCGCGAGCGCGGCCGCCACCGCGCCGAGCAACGGCCAGGCCCGGTTCTGTCCGGGTCCAAATCCCATGGGCAAGCGAAGGTCGATCATTTCGGTGTCCCGGCGCAGGCCGCGGCGGCGCGCGCCACGGCATCGGATGCCTTAGAAGCACGTTCGCGCCGAGGTGTGAAGGCCCCGCGCCGCGATCGCGGCGCGGCCTATGGCGCATGGGTCGGAGCCGCTAAGCTCGCATGGGGCCAGGAATCAATCCGTGAGGGGCGGGAGCAATGGGGCAGGACAATAGGGGCCGCATCGGCCACGGCAGGGCATTGAGGCTCCTTGCCGCGGGCGCTGTGGCGCTGCTGGCGACGCTCGCCGCCGGGGCGGCATACGCCGCGCCGGCCCGCATCATCCTGCTGCGCCACGGCGAGAAGCAGAACGCCTGGCAGCTGTGCCCGATCGGTGTCCAGCGCTCGCATGCGCTCAGGGCGCAGCACCTGGGCAAGGGTGCCGCCGACAGCCTGTTCCGCTCGGGAGAGGCGCCCAAGGGCTTCTTCGCCATCACGCTCCACGCGCTGGAGCTGATCACGCCGGCGGCGACCTCCTGGGGCCAGCCGGTCATCACCTATCCGGTGCTGCCCGAGGGCACGCCCGCCAGTTTCCAGGAGCAGCTCAACGCCCAGACGCGGCAGGCGGCGCACGACCTTCTCAACGATCCCCGCTGGGAGGGGGCGACGGTGGTGGTCGCCTGGGAGCACGACCACATCGCCAAGGTCATCCCGCCCGCCAAGGCCGGCGAGAAGCCCGGTCCGGCGCCGGTGACGCTCTACGACCTGCTCGGCCTCTCCAAGCTCGCCGATGCTCCGGCCAACTGGCCGAGCGCCACCTATGACTATTTCTGGATCATCGACTTCGACCCGGCGACCAAGGCGCCGGCCTCCTTCCACATGGTCAAGCAGGTCTTCACCGGCGCGTTCGCGGGCTTGCCGCAGAACGACTGGGGCGCGCCCAACGGGCTCACCGCCGCCAGCAAGTGCGTGCTCGACCAGGCGCCGAAAAAAGCCGGCGGCAAGACGCGCTGAGCCGCTGCCTCAGCGCCCGGCCCACCGGCCGATGAGGTGGTCGAGCGAGATCGCCCCCGGTCCGCGCGCCACCACCAGCAGGAACAGGGCGGCCCAGGTGCCGTGCGTGGGCCAGGCGTCGGGATAGACGAACAGCTGGATCACCGCCGTCATGCCGAGCAGCGCGAGGGCGGCGAACCGGCTGGCGAGGCCAAGCACCAGAAGCACCGGAAACAGATGCTCGGCGGCCGCCGCGAGATGCGCCGCGAGAGCGGGGTCCACCAGCGGCAGGCGGTATTCCTCCTGGAACAAATAGACGGCGTTTTCCGAGACCCGCCAATGGGCGTCGAGCTTGGTCTGCCCCGACTGCCAGAACACGGCCGCCGGGAACACCCGCGCGGCAAGGCCGAGCACGGCATAGGGGATGTGCTCGCCCAGAAGGGCGATGCGGCGCAGCCGGCAGAGCAGGTGCGGCGCCGGACGGGACGGCAGGGTATGGTCGGTCATGGCGTGGTCTCCGGGGCCGCGAAGGCGCCGGCCTGCGCCAGCGTCGCGACGATGAGGGGAAGGTCCGCGCCGGGAACCGCCAGCGCCGCCGCGGCTGCGGCCGCTGGGTCGTGGTCCAGCGCGTCGAGGAAGACGGCGGCGCCGGGCGGCAGGTTCACCGCCGCGACATCGAGGCCGGGGCGGACGACGAGCACGTCCTCGCCGCGCCAATCGTCCACTTCGCCGAGCGGCGCGCGGCCGGTGTTCATGCGCCAGAGCGTCAGCACCGGCCACGGGGAGCGCAGCGCGAACGCCGCCGGGTGCCGGCGCAGCGCCGCCTGTCCGCGCGACAGGCCGGCAAGGTCGCACGCGCCGAGGGGGCGCGCGTCGGCGGCGTGGAAGGATGCGAGCGCCAGCGCCTCCAGGCGCGCCACGTCCGGCAGATAGGGCAGGCCGGCGACCGGCGGAAAGGCCGCGAGGAAGTCCGCGAACTCGGCTCCGAACCAGGCCATGACCGGCCCGCGCGGCGGGTGGGCGGCGATGAACAGCCGCGCCGTGGCGCGGAAGAAATCGTCGCCGACGATGGCCGCGACCGCGGGATATTTCGCCCCGAGCGCGCCGATGAGCGAGGCCACCACGTTGTTGCGGTAGACCGCGAAGCGCCGCTCCCGGCGCTCGCCGGGCGGGCAGGCGATGCCGTCCGGCACCGGCAGGCCGGCATCGAGGCAGGCAGCCGCGAAACGCCCGTCGGCCGGCGATGGGAGGGCGGGGGACACCATGGCGCGCCTCAGGCCGCCACGCGGCGGGCGGCATCGAGCACCGCCCCGGCGCGCTCGGCCTCGGCCCGCAGCACCGGCCAGTCCGGAACGTCATTGTCCCACTCTATGAGGCTCGGCACCGGCCCGATGCGGCGGATGACCTCGGCGAACAGCGCCCAGACCGGATCCGCCACCGGCGCGCCATGGTCGTCGATGAGCAGCGGCGCCTCCTCGCCGTCCGCCGCCTCGGCATGGCCGCCGAGATGGATCTCGCCCACAAGGTTCAGCGGGAAAGCATCGAGATAGGCGATGGGATCGGTGCCGTGATTTACCGCCGAGACAAACACGTTGTTCACGTCCAGCAGCAGGCCGCAGCCGGTGCGGCGGGCGATCTCGGCCAGGAACTGGGCCTCGGGGATGGTGCTCTCGGCGAAGGTGACGTAGGTGGCGGGGTTCTCCAGCAGCAGCGTCCGGCCGAGCGCCGCCTGCACCTCGTCCACGTGCTGCGCCACCACCGCGAGCCGCGCCTCGGTATAGGGAAGAGGCAGCAGGTCGTTGAGGAAGACGCCGTCGTGGGTGGCCCAGGCGAGGTGCTCGGAGAAGCTTTGAGGCTGGTAGCGCGCGCACACCGCCTTCACCCGCGCGAGGTGGTCGCGGTCGAGCGGCGCGAGGCCGCCGATGCCGAGCCCGACGCCGTGGACCGAAAGCGCATAGTCCGCCCTGAGCGCCGAAAGCTGGGCGTGGGGCGCCCCGCCCGCCCCCATGTAGTTCTCTGCGTGCACCTCGAAGAAGGCGAGCGGCTGGCGCGCCGAAGCGATCGCGCCGAAGTGCTGCGGCTTGAAGCCGACGCCGGTGCCGGCCGGCAAGGGTGTCCGGGCCATGGTTCCCTCCGTGAGGAAGAGGAGGCGGGAGCGCCGGGCGCCCCCGCCATGCGCGTCAGGACTTGATGGGCATCAGCGCGCCCATGCCGGAGGGCGTCTTCATGGTGACGCAGCTGCCCTTGGGAACGAGCTTCCAGGCGTTGCCCTGATAGTCCACCTTGGAGGTGCCGGCGCAGGTGGTGCCGGGACCGGCGGCGCAGTCGTTCTGGCCCTTGAGGGCGACGCCGTAGCATTTCTCCTTGCCGGCGTTCGCATCCTGCGCGAAGGCCGGGGTGGCGGCGCCGAGCGCGGCGGCGAGGGCGCCGAGGATGGCGAGGTCGAGAGCGGTCTTCATGGCTGTTCTCCGTTCGGGTCGGCCGCCTCAGGTGGCGGCCATGACCGGGAGTTCGCCCGCCCGACGCCGTCCGTTACGCTGCTCACGGCCTCGTGTCCGGCGCTGGTCACGTGGCCGTGATGGCAGCGAAAAAGAGCGTGCCCGGCTGTAACGAAGGCGCGGCGCCGGGCGAAGGAGGGGGACGAAGACCCAAGGCTCCATGACCGAGACCTGGACGATGCTCATGCGGTCCGCCCTCGATGGGGACGGCGCCGCCTATCGCGAACTGCTGAGCGCGCTCGCCCCCGCGCTCAGGGTGTTCGCGCGCCGGCTGCTGGTCGCGGCCGGGCGGGACGCAGGCGATGCGGAGGATGTGGTGCAGGAAACCCTGCTCGCGCTTCATCTCAAGCGCCAGACCTGGGACCCGGCGACCCCGCTCGCGCCCTGGGTGTGGGCCATCGCCCGCCACAAGGCGGTGGACCTGCTGCGCCGCTCGGGCCGCCGCGCCGAGGTGCCGATCGACGGGCTGGAGGAGATCCTCGCCGAGGCCGAGGCCGAGCCGGAAGCGCTGGCGGGCCGCGACGCCGGCCGCATGGTCGCCACCCTCAGCGGCCGCGAGCGCGACGTGGTGGAGGCGGTGTGCCTGTCGGGGGCGAGCGTGAAGGAGACCGGCGCCCGGCTCGCCATGAGCGAGGGCGCGGTGCGTGTGGCGCTGCACCGGGCGCTGAAGCGCCTCGCCGCGGCCCACGGAGGATGACGCCATGACACGAAAGGCCACGGGAACGGAAAGAGCCGGCACCGGAGGTCCCGACACCGACGCGCTCATCGCGCTGCTCGCCGCCGACGCCGCCCCGCGCGGACCGTCGCTGCGCGCCGGCCTGCTGCTGGCGCTGGCGTGCGGCGCGGTGGTGGCGGCGCTCGCCATGCAGTCGATGCTGGGCGCGCGCGCCGATGCGGCGACGGCCTTCCTGTCCTCCGCCCGCTTCGCATTCAAGTTCGCGGTCACGGCGGCGCTGGTGGTGGCGGCGGCGCATCTCGCGCTCGCCATGAGCCGGCCGGGCGCGCGGCTCGCCGGCGCCGCCGCATGGCTCGCGGTTCCCGCCGTGCTCCTGGCCGGGGCGGTGGCGCTGGAAATGCTCGCGGTGCCGGAGGGGGACTGGGCCAGCCGGCTCGTGGGTACCAACTGGCTGCTCTGCCTCACCTTCGGGCCGCTGCTCTCGCTCGCGCCGCTGGCGCTGCTGCTGCTCGCCTTGCGGCGCGGGGCGCCGGCCGTGCCCTGGCGCGCCGGGCTGGTGGCGGGCCTCGCCGCGGGCGGCATCGGCACCTTCTTCTATGCCGCGCACTGCCCGGACGATTCCCCGCTCTTCGTCGCCGTCTGGTATTCGCTGGTGGTGGCGATGATGGGCGCGCTCGGGGCGCTGGCCGGCGGGCGCTGGCTGCGCTGGTGAGGCGGCCTCAGCCGCCCTTCGCCTCGCCCCGCACCAAGGCGAGCAGCGCCTGCTCGGCCTTGGACTGGTAGCGGTCGGCATGGCGCAGCACAAAGAAGCGCCGCTGGGGGAAGGTGAGGGGGATGAGGCGCAGCGCGCCCGCCGCGAGGCCGGCCGCCGCGGCCAGCTCCGAGATCACGGTCGCGCCCGCGCCGGCCGCCACGGCGCTGATCACCGCCTCGTTCGAGGGCAGCTTCAGCGCCACCTTCAGCCGCGCCGGATCGATGCCGTGGGCCGCGAGGCCCTCCTCGAACACCTGGCGCGTGCCCGAGCCCTCCTCGCGCAGCACGAACGGCACGTCGAGGATGTCCTGCGGCCCCACCGGGCCGTGCCCGAACGGATGGTCGCGCGCCACCACCATCACCAGCCGATCGCCGGGCACGGCGATCTTGGCGAGCAGCAGCGCATCCACCGCGCCCTCGACGAATCCGAGGTCGGCCTCGCCCTCGGTGACGGCCTGCGTCACCTGGGTGCTGTTGCCGATCGCCACCTCGAGCGCGATCTCGGGGTAGAGCGCGTGGAAGCGGTGGAGCAGGGGGCCGAGCCAGTAATTGGCGATGGTCTGGCTGGCGTGGAGCCGCAGCCGCCCGCGCCGGAGGCCCGAGACGTCCGCGAGCACGGTCTCGGCCACCGCCACCCGGTCGAGGATGGCGCGCGCCTCCGGCAGGAAGGCGCGGCCGGCCGCCGTCAGCTCGATGCGGCGCCCGACCCGGTGGAACAGCGGCACGCCGCACGTCGCCTCCAGCGCCGCCACCGAGGCGGAGACCGCCGACTGCGTCATGTGGAGGCGCTGGGCGGCACGGGTCATGTGCAGCAGGTCGGCGACGGTCGCGAAGACCCGCAATTGCTCCAGCGTCATCACCGGTTCGGCTTACCCCGTGAAAAATACGGCGATGAGGATAAAGCTCAGGGCCGAGATGAAAAGCCACGCCGCCGCGCCGAGCGCAAGCGGGCGCAGGCCCTTCATCCGCAGCTTGGCGACGTCGGTCTCCAGCCCCATGGCCCCGAGCGCCACCGCCAGCAGGAAGGTGGTGGCGGAGACGATGGCGGGGCGCGCCGCGTCCGGCACCAGGCCGGCGCTGTTCACCGCCACCATGGCGATGAAGCCGAACACGAACCAGGGCAGGGGCACGCGCGCCGACCCGCTCTCGCCGCCAGTGCGGCGCGCCTGCCGGAAGGCGGCGATGCCGAGGCCGATCACCAGCGGGCCGAGCAGCATCACGCGGGAGAGCTTCGCCACGGTGCCGAACTCGCCAGCCGCCTGTCCGCCCTGGAATGCGGCCGCCACCACCTGCGCCACCTCGTGGATCGAGGCGCCGGTCCACAGGCCGTAGGCCTGGGCGTCGAAGCCGGTGAGCGGCAGCAGCACCGGCGCCAGCAGCATGGAGAGCGAGCCGAACACGGTGACGCAGGCCACCGCATAGGCCACGTCCTCGTCCGAGCCGCGGGTGACGGTGTTGGTGGCGATGACCGCCGAGGCGCCGCAGATGGAGGTGCCGGCGGCGATCAGCTCGGACAGCCTGGCGTCGACCCCCATCAGCCGGCCCGTCCAGCGGGTGGCGAAGAAGGTGGCGGCAAGGGTGACGGCGACGATCGCGAAGCCGGTGGCGCCCACCATCCGCACCTGCGCGAGGGTGAGCTGGAGCCCGAGCAGCACGATGGCGAAACGCAGGATGCGGCGCAGGCAGAACTTCACCCCCGCCTTGGCGGTGACCGGCGTGCCGACGACATTGTGGAACGCCATGCCGATGACGATGGCGATCACCAGCGGGCTCACCATGCCGAGGCCTGGGACCAGGCGCACCAGATATGCTGTGGCGGCGATCACGACCCCGAGGGCGAGGCCGGGCAGGATGTTCGCGCCGCCCCAGCGATCGGATAGGCGCGCGCGATGCGGTGCGGGGGTATGGCTGGTGGTGTGGTCGACCATGTCGGGGCTCCTTGCGGCCGGCAGGATCGCGGTCGAAAACCAATCAGACAATCGAGTTGTTTTTCTACAATCAATCGGAAATTACGATAAATAACGACCGGCTGCCGTGACGAACGCGAGGGCTGCGGGAAGGTCCGGGACGCCGCGCGCTTCGGGCCGAACGGCGCACGCTTTGGGCTTGGCGGCCATCGTCCATTTGGCATGCAATCCTTTTGCCGAACTGCATTCAGAATGCGGTTTGAAAGGCGTGCGCAAGCGCGTTGCTGCGCCGGCTCGGGCACGCTATGGCTTGAGCCGGGAGAAGGGCCGGCCGCGGGCGCGGCGGCTCATGCGGGATGGCTGAGATGGCGCGAGAGAACGGTGCGGCCGAGGGGCCGACCGACCGGGTGGGGACCATCTGCAGGGCCCTGCGCCGCGCCATCCTCGAGCAGGCGCTGGAGCCCGGAACCAAGCTGCCGGAGGACGCGCTGGGCGAGCGCTTCGGCGTCAGCCGCACCATCGCCCGCCACGCGCTGGGGCAGCTGGCGGCGGAAGGACTGGTCGAGCTGCGCCGCAACCGCATCGCCGTGGTGGCGACCCCCTCCTGGGCCGAAGCCCGCGACGCCTTCGACATCCGCATCCAGCTGGAGCGCCTCGTGGTGCGCAAGCTCGCGGGCCGGCTCACCAAGGAGCAGGTGGCGCGCCTGCGGGCCCACGTGGCGGCCGAGAAGGCGGCTCACGGCGGCCCGGATTCGACGTCGATCCGCCTTGCCACCGAATTTCATATCCTGCTTGCGGAGATGACCCAGAGCCCGGTCCTGGTCCGCTATGTGGGCGAGATCGCCTATCGCTGCTGCCTCACGCTGTCCCTGTTCAGCCGGCCCCATTCGTCGGAATGCGCAGTCGCCGAGCATGGCGCCCTCATCGACGCCCTGGCGGCGGGCGACGAAGCGAAGGTGGCGGACCTCATGCACGAGCACCTGGAATCGGTGGCGAGCCGGGCCCTGGTCCAGCCCACCCGGCGCCGGGGACGGGACATCATGGATATCCTCGCGCCTTACGCCGGGGAGGGGCGGGGCGCACCGCCGGCCACTGCGGACCGAGAGGCGCCCGCGCCGCGTCGGCGCCGGAGCCTTGCCGGCTGAGGCGGCGCGCCCGGCGGCCGGGATCGCGCATTCCTGTCTCGGTCCTCAGCTTGCCGTCAGGGCGGGCGCCGGCGCCGACGTCATCCCGAGCGAAGCGATGATCTCGAACGAGCGCAGCCGTTCCGCGTGCTCGTAGATGTCCGAGACGATCATCACCTCGTCGACGCCGGTCTCGGCGATGAAGGCGGACATGCCCGCGCGCACGGTATCCGGACCGCCCACCACCGAGCGCGCCAGCTTGCGCCGCGCCTGAACCTTCTCCATGGGCGTCCAATAGCTCTCGATGTCGTCGATGGGCGGCTTGCTCAAGCCGCGCGCGCCCCGGAACTGGTCTGCCGCGCTCATCTGCTGGGTGGTGGCGAGCCGGCGCGCCTTTTCATCCGTGTCGGCGGCGATCACGTTGAGGCCGGCCATGGCATAGGGCCGCTCCAGCACCGCCGACGGCTTGAACCGCTCGCGATAGACGGCGAGCGCCTCCAGCAGCAGGTCCGGCGCGAAATGGGAGGCGAAGGCGTAGGGCAGGCCGAGAATCGCCGCCAGCTGCGCGCCATAGGTGCTTGAGCCGAGGATCCAGAGCGGCACGTTGGTGCCCGCCGCCGGCACCGCCTGGATGCGCCGGCCGGCGGCCTCGGACGAGAGATAGGCCTGCAGCTCCAGCACGTCCTGCGGGAACGCGTCGGCGCTCTCATAAGTGCGCCGCAGGGCGCGCAGGGTCTCGCCATCGGTGCCCGGCGCGCGGCCGAGCCCGAGGTCGATGCGGCCGGGGAAGAGCTGCTCCAGGGTGCCGAACTGCTCGGCGATCACCAGCGGCGAATGGTTCGGCAGCATGATGCCGCCGGCCCCCACCCGTATGGTCCTGGTGCCGGCGGCGATGTGGCCGATCACCACCGCCGTCGCCGCGCTGGCGATACCCGCCATGTTGTGGTGCTCGGCCACCCAGAAGCGGGCATAGCCCCAGCGCTCGGCATGGGCGGCAAGGTCGCGCGCGTTGAGCAGCGCGCCGCGCGCGTCGGTGTCCTGGGTGATGCGCACCAGGTCGAGGATGGAGAAGGAGGCCATGAGGGAGTCCGGAATCTGTCCACAGCCGCGCCGCCCCCGGCCGCGACCTTCCCCCTCATGTAGTGCGCCTTTGCGGCGGCGCGATGGGGAGAGCGCGCCTTCTTGCCCGATCCCAGCCTTGACGCTGCCCGCCCGGCAGCCTAACCACGCTTCCCACAAGTGAGCCCGTAGCTCAGCCGGTAGAGCACGTGACTTTTAATCATGGGGTCTCGGGTTCGAATCCCGACGGGCTCACCAAAAACATCCATATCCTAAAATGATATCCCATGAGACCGGCCGGGGAACGTACGACGCTCCTCGGGCCGTCTTATCGCCGGGTCGGGCGCTGCCGCGATCGGGTAGGGCGGCAGCCCCCTTTTCCGGTGGCGGCGCAGAAGGATAGCCTGGCGACCTCAGCCTCGCGCAGAACCGCAGCGGAGGAACGGACGTGATGCCCCACATCGCCCAGCGGCGCACCTGCCGCCCGTCCCCCGGCGCGCCGGCCCGCGCGCTCGCGCGCATCGCCGGCGCGGCGCTGCTGAACGCCGTGGTCCTGAGCGCCGGGGTCGGCGCGGGCGATGCGCTCGCTCAGGGGGCGGCGGAGATCCATTTCTCGCCCGCCGAGAACCTGGAGCGGATCGACCTCGACCTCATCGCCGCGGCGCGCACGCGCATCGACATGGCCGCCTTCTTTCTCACCGATCGCGCGGTCGCCGACGCTTTGGTGGCTGCGGCGCGGCGCGGCGTCGCCGTGCGGCTGGTGGTGGATGGCGGCGAGAAGCAGGCCTACGACCGGCTGTCGCCGCTCGGCGCAAGCGTGCGCCGCAAGCCGGAGAAGCCGATCATGCACATGAAGGCCTATGTGGTGGACGGCCAGCTGGTGCGCACCGGCTCCGCCAATTTCTCCGTCAACGCCCTGAAGCACCAGGACAACGACCTGATCATCCTGCGCGACGCCCAGGCCGCGGCCCGCTACGGCGCCCAATTCGAGCGCATCTGGGAGAACGCCGTCCCGGCCCTTGAGGCCGCTTCGGCCGGGCCGCATTGAGTCCGAACGCTCAGGAAAGCCGCCCTTCAAGCTCCACCGACATCGCATCCGGAAGCGCCAACAGCCTGGTGTTGCGGCGGTGTTTCGCGGCTGGGATTCAGGGCTTGTCCGTCTTGCGGAGGGCAGGCGCCCAGAACCCCCTCCATACCTTCGCGCGGAAGTTCAAAATCTCAAAAATAATCCATTATAATCAATGTAATAGACTGAGATTCTAATCCGATACATCGCTTGAGTCGACAGGAACCCGCGGCCGGTCGGTTGACTTGGGCGTCCCGCGCGGCAGCATGGAACGGGACGCGACGGCGCGGCGCCCGCCGCCGACGCATCGCTCGTGATCATATTTTCAGCCGGAGCTCCCAGGCTCCGGCGACGCAGGACGCTTCATGCCCGTGAACAACCGCATCGCCGCCTCGGCCGGGGAGATCGCCGGCTGGCGCCAGGCGCTCCACCGCCGGCCCGAGCTGCAATACGACCTTCCGCTCACCGCCGCCTACGTGGCGGAGAAGCTGCGCGCCTTCGGGTGCGACGAGGTGGTGGAGGGGATCGGCGGCACCGGCGTGGTCGGCGTGATCCGCGGGCGCGGACCGGGAGGCGCCATCGCCCTCAGGGCGGACATGGACGCGCTGCCGATCGTCGAGGCGACCGGGGCGGCCTACAGCTCGGAGCATGCCGGCCGCATGCACGCCTGCGGCCATGACGGCCACATGGCCATGCTGCTCGGCGCCGCGCGCCACCTCGCCGAGACCCGCGCCTTCGCCGGCACGGTCCATGTGGTGTTCCAGCCTGCGGAGGAGGGCGGGGCGGGCGCAAGGGCCATGGTCGAGGACGGCCTGTTCACCCGCTTCCCGTCGGACGCGGTCTACGGCATGCACAACATGCCGGGGCTGGAGGTGGGGCGCTTCGCCATGCGGCCGGGCCCGATCATGGCCTCCTCCGACCAGGTGGAGATCATCGTCGAGGGACGCGGCGGCCATGCGGCGAAGCCGGAGCAGGGGGTCGACGCGGTGCTCTGCGCCGCCGCCATCGTCACCTCCTTGCAGCAGGTGGTGGCGCGCAACATCACCCCGCTCGATGCCGCCGTGATCTCTATCTGCGTGTTCCAGGCCGGCGAGGTGGACAACGTGCTGCCGCCCCGCGCGCGCCTGCTCGGGACCGTGCGCGCCCTTGATCCGCAGGTGCGCCTCAAGGTGTTCAAGCGGGTGGAGGAGGTGGCCCAAGGCATCGCCGCCGCCCACGGCGCCAGCGCCACCGTGCGGTTCAAGGAGGGGTATCCGGTGACGCGCAACCATGCGCGCGAGGCCGCCTTCGCCGCCGAGGTGGCGCGCGAGGTGGCCGGCGACGACCATGTGGACGACGCGACCAGCCCCATGATGTGGGCCGAGGACTTCGCCTACATGCTCGAGGCGCTGCCGGGCGCCTATGTCTTCGTCGGCAACGGACCGAGCTCCGGCCTGCACAGCCCGACCTACGATTTCTGCGACGACGCCATCGCCTTTGGCGCCTCCTACTGGGTGCGGCTCGCCGAGCGCGCGCTCGGCGAGGGGAGGCGCGACGCGGCGGCGTGAGGGCGGGAAAAGGGTAGCGGCCTCGGCTCCATCAGGCCGAGGCGCTCGATGCCTCGCCGGTGGTGCTGGCCGCTCCGCGCTCAGCCTGCTTCGCCGCCTGCCACAGCGCCTCCATCTCGTCGAGGCTCGCAGCCTCGGGCGTGCGGCCTTGCACGTCCAGCGCCTGCTCCAGAAAGCGGAAGCGGCGCATGAACTTGTCGTTGGTGCCGGCGAGCGCCGCCTCCGGGTCCACCCCCGCATGGCGGGCGAGGTTGACCACGGCGAACAGGAGGTCGCCCATCTCGTCGCGCACCGCCGCGAGGCCGTGCGAATCCAGCGCCTCCGCCACCTCGTCCGTCTCCTCGCGGATCTTGGCGAGCACCTGGCGCGCGTCGTTCCAGTCGAAGCCGACGCGGCTGGCCTTCTCCTGGAGCTTCAGGGCCCGGGTCAAGGCGGGCAGGGGGAGGGGCACCCCATCCAGCACGCTGCCGCCCTCGTCGGGCGGCAGGCCGGCGGCGGCGCGGCGGGCGGCCTTCTCGCGCTTCTCTTCGGCCTTGATCTCCGCCCACAGGCCTTTCACCGCCTCGGGCGACAGGTCGCGCGCGGCCCCGAAGACGTGCGGATGCCGGCGCACCAGCTTCGTGGTGATGGCTTCCACCACGTCCGGAAAGGCGAAGGCGCCGTCCTCCTCGGCCATGCGGGCGTGAAACACCACCTGGAGCAGGAGGTCGCCCAGTTCTTCCTTCAGGTCGCCGAGATCGCCGCGGGCGATGGCGTCGGCCACCTCATAGGCCTCCTCCACGGTGTAGGGGGCGATGGTGGCGTAGGTCTGCTCCAGGTCCCACGGGCAGCCGCTGCCCGGCGTGCGCAGCGCCGCCATGATCTCGATGAGGCGCGCGATGTCGCGGGACGGGACCATGGAAACCTCCTTGCGGGCCGAACGGGACACCATAAGCTCTCCCGGCGCCGGAACGAACGGGAAGGGGCCATGTCTGTGGTGGAGAACGGGGCGGGCGCGGGCATTCGCGCCGGTGAGCGGTCGGTGACGCTGCCGGACGGCTTCGATGCCGGCGTCTACTTCATCGGCCATATCGAGACGCCGTGGACGACCCGCGCCGACTGTCCGCGCCGCGGCGACATGACGGACGGGCCGCTCTGCACGCTGCGCATCGACCCGCGCTGGGCCCAGGCGCTGACGGGGTTGTCGGGGTTCCGCCACGTGCAGGTGCTCTACTGGATGGACGAGGCGCGGCGCGACCTGGTGCTCCAGGTGCCCCGCGGCGGCGCGGCGGCCGGCACCTTCGCGCTGCGCTCGCCGGTGCGGCCGAACCCCATCGCATCCTCGGTCGCGGCGCTGGTGGCGGTGGAGGGCACGAGCGTGACCGTGCGCGGGCTCGACTGTCGGACCGGCACGCCGCTGATCGACCTGAAGCCTGCGCGCACGCCCGCTGAGGGGGCGCCGGCTTCGCCGCCCGAAGCCGGGTCCTGACGGAGCCCATCGGCGGGCTGGCCGAGGGCTGCCGACAACGATCCAGATGGGAGCAGCGGCCGGAGGGGCGATGGATCGGGAGATGCAGCACAGAACGCAGAAGATATATTATGGAACATTCATATCCTGCTGCCCGGCCGGCGATGCTCCCTTGCCCATGCGCCAGAAGGTTGACCCAGGGATTGAACCGGACGGAACAGGCGCCGCCGATTCACAAAAATATATCTTAAAAACAGTGGTTTGAGATTAACAACTCAGCTTATTTCGCACCCCGGAAGCTGGCATGCCGGACGACGCGCACTCAAGGCGAGGTGAAGCGCATCCGGTCATAGGCCGGCACCACGCCCTCGGGCAGCGCGGCGCCGAGGCGTGCATAGTCGAGATCGGTATGGAGATTGGTCAGGATCGACCGCCTCGGCTTCATCCGGGCGATATGGTCCAGCGCCTCGCCCACGGTGAAGTGGGAAGGATGCGGCGCCTCACGCAGCGCATCAAGAATCCAGACATCCAAATTCTTCAAATGCGACAGGCTGTTGTCTGGAAATCCGTTGACATCGCTTGAATAAGCGACGCCGCCGAAGCGGAAGCCGAACGAGTCGATGTCGCCATGCCGCTGGCGGAACGGCAGCGCCGTGATCGGACCGCCAGGACCGTCGACCACGATCTCGCGCCCCTCGTGGAACCGGTGCTCGGTGAGGATGGGCGGATAGGCGCCGCCCTGGGGCGTGGCGAAGCAATAAGCGAAGCGGGCGTGCAGCGCGGCCGAGGTTTCCGGGTCGGTCCACACGTCGAGGCGCCGCCGGTGCAGGATCGCCAGCGGGCGCAGGTCGTCGATGCCATGGGTATGGTCGGCGTGGGAATGCGTGAACAGGACGCCGTCGAGCGCCGTCACCTCCTCGTCGAGCAGCTGCTCGCGCAGGTCCGGGGAGGTGTCGACCAGAACCGTCGTGGTGCCGCCGGGGCCCTGGCGCTCCACCAGCAGCGAGCAGCGCCGCCGCCGGTTGCGCGGCTCGGCCGGATCGCACGCGCCCCATCCCTGCCCCACGCGCGGCACGCCGCCCGACGAGCCGCAGCCGAGGATGGTGAAGGTGAGGGGTGTCGGGGCCGGTGAATCAGGCGGCATGGACAGGCGGTCTCCTCATGGCGCTCCTCTTGGCGTTCGGCGCGCCGCGTTCAGCGGATGGGCGATTCCCCGGCGGGCTTCAAGGGTCCAGGGCGGTCAGCTGAGGCCACGCAGCAGCGCGAGCGCGATCGAGAGCGCGCCCGCCACCCCTGCCATGGCGATGATGAACCAGCGGCGCCGCGCAGCCATCGCCGGGCTCTCGGCCGCGGGATCCTGCGGCGCCCGCCCCTTGCGATCCTTCATGACAGCGGCCCTCGGCTTCCCCCGGCCACGATAGTCGCGGGCGCGGCGTGGATGAAGCGCCATTGCATTGCGGCGGCCGGGAAACGCACACGACCCCCGCCGCAAAGCCGGGGCGCCGTGGTGCGAGGGGTGAAAGCAGCGGGGATTGAAAGCTGAGGCAGACCCTGCGGGGAGAATGGTCGGAGCGGCGGGATTTGAACCCACGACCCCTAGTCCCCCAGACTAGTGCGCTAACCGGGCTGCGCTACGCTCCGACATGGGGGCGAGCCTTAGACCATCACCGTTCGGCCGACAAGCCTTATTCGCCCCCTGCCCGCCCCCTCCCCAGAAGATCGCGCGGCAAGCTCCCGATCCGACCGCGGCGGCTGTTCGTCGAATGCGGGAAGCTCCTGTTCCGGCTTCCCGCACACGGCAGAAGTGTGGCGACGCAGGGGTAGCTCGCCAGAAAATTGCCTCTGGATGGTGACACTGAGGCCCCATTCGGCCGGCATTCGGCCCTCCTCCCTCAACAACACGGAAGCTTGAACGCATGCAGAATCGCGTGAGCCTGTGCCTGTCCCTGTCCGTCCTGGCCCTGTCCGGCGGGCTCCTGTCGGCCACCGCCGCCCGAGCCGATACCGGCATCGCCTCCTACTACTGGCAGGGCCAGAGCACGGCCAGCGGTGAACGCTTCAACCCGTCGGCCATGACGGCAGCGCACCGTAGCCTCCCCTTCGGCACCAAGGTGCGCGTCACCAACCTGCGCAACGGGCGCAGCGTCGTGGTCCGGATCAACGATCGCGGCCCGTTCGTGCGGGGCCGCATCATCGACGTTTCCCGCGCGGCGGCCTCCGAGCTCGGCTTCACCAGCAATGGCATCACCAAGGTCCAGCTCGCGGTGCTCGACTAGAGCGCTCACCGATCAAGCTGAAACAGATTGATCGATAAGCGGCGTTCTCGCCCCATGACGCGAGGATGTCTTCCGGTCGGCGCGCCACGCGGGCCGACCGGTGCGCAGGTTCAGCGGGACCGGCTGCGGGATCAGAGCGGCGCGGCATCGTCCTGGGCGATCGTCTCCCTGCCGCCGGCACCTTTCTCCCGGCCCATGGCCTCGCCCATGAGGCGCCGGCATTCCGTCAGCTCATAGAGCGCCGCCTGCAGGCAGTGGACGTCGGCGCGGGAAAGAACCGGCGCCGCCCCCGGCGGCTGGCCCGTGATCCGCGGCTCGGACCGCAGGTGCGGCGGCAGGTACTGCTCCGGCGGGCCATGGCGCAAAGGCTCGGGCGGGACGGGACGGCGCTGGATCTCGTCCGCCCCCGCGTCGAACGGATCGTCGCCGCGCCAGTCCGCCGCCCGCCTCGGCCAGCCCACGACCGGCG
Organism: Xanthobacter pseudotagetidis; assembly: GCF_043194795.2. Taxonomy (NCBI): domain Bacteria; kingdom Pseudomonadati; phylum Pseudomonadota; class Alphaproteobacteria; order Hyphomicrobiales; family Xanthobacteraceae; genus Xanthobacter; species Xanthobacter pseudotagetidis. The sequence continues at coordinate 3,062,328 of NZ_CM195534.1, forward strand.
CCTGCGGACCGGACGACGATCCGGGACCGGCAGGTCCAGCATGGGACGGTCCCGGATGGGGCGGATGCTCGGGAACGGGCGGCTCGATCTCCTCCGGGGGGCCGGCGAACGGGCCGAACCTCGGGACGGCGCGGCGCGGCCGCTCCGGTGAGCGCTCGGGCCAGCGGGCCTCCTCGTCGTCCTTCATGATCGGCGCTCCGGGAATCCCGGCCGACCCATGCCGGTCGCGGACCTCGTCGGGACCGGAGACCATCCGCTCCCCACCATGCCGCTGCGCCGGCGGCGCGCGGCGCGCCCAAGGCTCGGGGCGAGACAACTCGGGCCGGGACAGCTCGGGACGGAGGGCATCGGCCCCGTGCGGGTGCTCGTCTAGGTAAGGTGTGCGCGGCCCGCGCCCGGACCGCCGCGGCGGTCCGGCGGCATCGTCCTCGTCCCGGTACGGGAGGCTCTCCGGCTCCCAGTCGCGGCCGCGGGGTTCGGGCCGCATCCGGTCGTCGGCGCGGCGCGGCTCGCGCGGCGGAGGGCGATCGAAATCGGCATCGCCGTGGGAGAGCCTCTCCTCAGCCTCCAGGTCGTCCCAGGACCGGCGCCCGCGGCGCGGATCGTCCATCGGAGGGCCGGCCGGCGCCTGCCGCCGGCGCGCTGCCGGCAGGTCCGGGAGGGCGGCAGAGCGCGGGCGGAACGCGCTGCCGGGAGGCTCTGTCTCGGGCGCTCCATCGAGCGGGAGGTCGTAAAGGCCGGGCTCATGATCCTGTTCCGGAAAGCCGTCCCGCGGCGGCCCCTCCGGCCCGGCGCGGGAGCGGTCGTGCCGGGCGTCTTCCGGCCGCCGGCGTCCGCGCCGGCCCTCGGCCTCCGCGGCGATGTCGCCCTTCAGCCGGCGGATACGCGCGTCGAGCGGCTCGGACAGTGCGGGCGGCGCCAGCGGCGCCTCGTCGAAGAAGGGCAGCAGCGGGTCGTCGAACGCAGGCGCATCGGCACCGGCTTCGCGCGCCGGGCCGGGGGCGGCGATGCGCGCCGCCGGTCCTCGGGTGGGCCGCTGCCGCGGCGGTTCGGACGGCCTCTCGGGCGCGGCGCGATGCGGCTCGCCGTGGCCAGGGCCGCGCGGCGGCGCGAAGGAGGGATCCATACGCGGCTCCCGTCCCCGTTCCTGTGCCCCTGCCCGTTCCCCGATCCCTGCCCGATCTCCGCCCGCCGGCCGCGATCGCTGGGCCGGTGCCGGGCGCTGACGCAGCGGGATTTCGGGCGGCGGCGCATCGTGCCCCGTCTCCAGGTCTGCGTCGGCATCGGGAAAGGGGAGCGGCAGCTCCTCCATGCCCGCCAGCTCATCGCCCGCGGACGGGCGCGGCTTGCGACGCGGGAGAAGGCCGAGCAGACCGCCGAAGGTCACGCCGTCATGGCTCTCCTTGGCACGCGCGCTGCGCATCACCGCCACATCGTGCTCGACGCCGAGATCCTGCACGTGCCGCACGCCGTGCTCCTTGAGGATCTTCTGCACCCCCTTGATGGTGTAGCCGTCCGAGTAGAGCAGATGGCGGATGCCGCGCAGAAGGTCGATGTCCTCGGGACGGTAGAAGCGCCGGCCACCGCCGCGCTTCACCGGGCGAATCTGGGCGAACCGCGTCTCCCAGAACCGCAAGACATGCTGCGGCAGGTCGAGGTCCTCGGCGACCTCGCTGATGGTGCGGAAGGCGTCTGGGGCCTTCGAGGTGTCGCGTGCGTCGCCCACTGGACCTCCCACCCGGGGTCCGCCCGGACCCGGCATCGCGCCCCATGACGCGGCCGAATCGACGGCCGCTACGGCGAGGATGATAGCGGGCAGGGCGATGAGCGGAAAGGAAGGCGCAGGCCCCGCCAGCGCCCATGCCCGCGCTCACGCAGGAGGGCCGGCGCCAACGGGCATGGAAGAGAGCGAGAGCGCCGCCGGCGTCAGTCCGCGTCGGCGCCGTCGGGCGTGGTTCCGTTGATGCGATGCTTGAGGATGCTCGACGGCTTGAACACCATGACCCGCCGCGGCTCGATCGGCACTTCCTCGCCGGTCTTGGGATTGCGGCCGATCCGCTCGCCCTTGTCGCGCACCACGAAGGAGCCGAAGGAGGAAAGCTTCACGGTCTCGCCGCGAACCAGACAGTCGGCGATCTCGCGCAGCACCAACTCCACCAGCGCCGCCGACTCCGTGCGGGAGAGGCCGACCTGCTGGTAGACCGCTTCACACAAATCTGCGCGCGTCACTGTCCGTCCAGCCATATTTCTCCCCGACCCAAAAGAGAGCACCGTCCACCTTCGGCGGCACCACGCCAAAGGCTCGACCTCTCCCCTCAATGTGTAGCAGGTACAATTTACCCTTGTGACGGAAAGCCAGCCGCACGACCTTGGCCGAGGTCAAAGCTCGGGAAAAAGGCGTCCTCCCGCAAATTAGCCGCCCCGGGCGAGGAAGGTCAACGCAATTAAGGCATCGACTACCAACGCAGCAGCGCCGAACCCCAGGTGAAGCCGCCGCCCATGGCTTCGAGCAGGACGAGATCGCCCCGCTTCACCCGGCCGTCGCGCACCGCCACGTCGAGCGCCAGCGGGATGGACGCGGCAGAGGTATTGCCGTGAAGATCCACGGTGGTCACCACCTTTTCCGGCGCGATGCCGAGCTTCTGCGCGCTGGCATCGATGATGCGCCGGTTGGCCTGGTGCGGCACGAACCAGTCGATGCTCTCGGCGCTCTCGCCGGTGGCGGCGAAGGCGTCGACGATCACGTCGGTGATCATGCCCACCGCATGCTTGAAGACCTCCCTGCCCTCCATGCGCAGATGCCCCACCGTGCCGGTGCTGGACGGGCCGCCGTCCACATAGAGCTTGGAGCGGTGGCGCCCGTCCGAGCGCAGGTGGGTGGTGAGGACGCCCAGCCCCTTGGCGTCGTCGACATCCACCGCCTCCAGCACCACGGCGCCGGCGCCGTCGCCGAACAGCACGCAGGTGCCGCGGTCCTCCCAGTCGAGGATGCGCGAGAAGGTCTCGGCGCCGATCACGAGCGCGCGCTGGAAGGCGCCGGTCTTCAGGTAGGCGTCGGCGGTGGCGAGCGCGAACACGAAGCCCGAGCAGACCGCCTGCACGTCGAACGCGGCGCCGCGGGTGATGCCGAGCTCGGCCTGGATGGTGACCGAGGTGGCCGGGAAGGTCTGGTCCGGCGTCGAGGTGGCGAGCACGATCAGGTCGATGTCGGCCGCAGCCAGCCCAGCGTTGGCCAGCGCGCGCTCGGCCGCCTTCAGGCCCAGGTGCGAGGTGAACTCGCCCGGCGCCGCCACGTGCCGCTGGCGGATGCCGGTGCGCTGGACGATCCATTCGTCGGACGTGTCGACGCGGACGGCCAGTTCCGCGTTGGTGACGATGTTCTCCGGGAGATAGGACCCGACGCCCCGGGCCACGGACCTGATGCCGCTCACGATTGTCCTTCCGCCTCGGCAGGTTCGGACGCCTCGCCCGGCGCGGCCGGCGGGAGGCGGTTGACGAGGTTCTTCTCGATGCGCGCCAGAAGCTCGTGGCGCACGAGGTCATAGGCGAGGTCCACGGCCGAGGCGAAGCCCTGCGCGTCCGCGCCGCCATGGCTCTTGATGACGAGGCCGTTGAGGCCGAGGAACACGCCGCCATTGGCGCGGCCGGGGTCCATCTTCTCCCGCAGCACCTGGAAGGCGTCGCGCGCCAGCAGGTAGCCGAGCTTGGCGCGCAGCGTCCGACCCATGGCGGCGCGCAGGTAGCCGGCCAGCTGCTTGGCGGTACCCTCGGCGGTCTTCAGGGCGATGTTGCCAGCGAAGCCCTCGGTGACGACCACGTCAACCGTGCCGGCGCCGATGTCGTTGCCCTCGACGAAGCCGTGATAGTTCACCGGCAGGTGGTCGTCCTTGAGGATGCGACCGGCCTCACGCACCTCCTCGACGCCCTTGATCTCCTCGACGCCGATGTTGAGCAGGCCCACGGTGGGGCTCTCCAGGTCGAACAGCACCCGGGCCATGGCGGAGCCCATGAGCGCCATCTCCACCAGGCTCTTGGCGGTGGCGCCGATGGAGGCGCCCACGTCCAGGACCACGGTCTCGCCGCGCAGTGTCGGCCAGAGGGCGGCGATGGCGGGGCGCGAGATGCCCGGCATGGTGCGCAGGTTGAAATTGGCCATGGCCATGAGCGCGCCGGTGTTGCCGGCGGAGACGGCGGCATCCGCCTCCTTGTGCTTCACCGCATCGATGGCGCGCCACATGGAGGATTTGTAGCGCCCGCGCCGCAAGGCGATGCTCGGCTTGTCGTCCATGCCCACCACCACCTCGGTGTGGACGATGCGGGAGGCCGCCGCGAGCTTGGGATGCGCCTTCAGCACCTCGGCGATGCGCGCCTGGTCCCCGTAAAGGATGAACGCCGCGTCGGGGTGCCGCCCGAGCGCGATCTCCGCGCCGGCGAGCACGGTCCCGGGACCGTGGTCGCCGCCCATGGCGTCGATGGCGATGCGGACTTGGCTCATCTGTGCAGCGCTTCCGCCAGACTCTGGCCTCGGAGACATGGGAACCGGCGCGGAGGCGCTCCGGGGCGAAACCGACGCGCGCTCACCGCGCGCCATTCCCGCGAGACGGGAGCGGGCGAAGCGCCGCGCCGCCCGCTGACGGAATCGGCGAACGCGCCTCGGCCGGCGTTCGGGCGCGCGGACAATAGCGGCTTGATGCCTCTTCGCAACACTTTGCGCGCGTCACGGGCGATCCTTGAGACGGGCGAGGGCGGAGAAGGGCGAGGCGGCGCCGTCCGGCTCCGCCGGCGGCTCGAACACGGCGCCGGGCTTGCGCGGATAGGGATCGATGCCGAGCGCAAGGAACTCGGCCGCGAGCGCGCCGACATCGATGGCGCCGCCGACGATCTCGTCGGGCGGGTCGAACTCCTCGCCTTCCTCCTCTTCCGGAACCGGCGTGCCGGCCGGAACGAAGTGCACGTCGATCTCCTCGGCGAGCGGCGCGTCGAAGGGCTCCAGCGTCACGCCGCAGGTCTGGCGCACGCTCGCCTCCAGCCGTCCGGTGACGTGAACCCCCTCCCCCTTCTCGGCAGCGAGGTGGAGCACCGCCTTGAAGGTCGGCAGCGCGAGCGCGCCCACATGGCGGGCCAGCGCGTCGCGCTGCGCCTCGTCCGGCTCCAGCGTCACGTCGATGCCGGCGGGCGGCAGCTCCACCACCGGGACGACACGGGTGAGGGGGCCGGAGGCGGAAGGGGTGTCCGTCATTGCTGATCCTCCGCCGCCGCCGGCGCCGGCAGGGCGATCTCGCCGCGTGCCAGGACATCGAAGGGCGTGCGTTCGAGACTTGCGGCGGCGCGCCGCACATAGCGGGCGAGCGCGAGCGGCGCCCCGGCGCCCTCCCCCGCCGCGCCATCCAGGATATTGCGGGCGAGCGCGGCTGCAAGGACGGCGTCGTCGGGGTCGCCGAGCGCCTCGTCATAAGCGGCGGCGCGGCCGTAGAAGGCGGCGCCGATCTTCTTCATGCGCTTCGGCACCGTGAGGTCGCCGACGCCCATCTCGCGCAAGGCGGCGTCCATGTCGGCGAGGAAGGCGTCGAACACGTCCTGCGACAAGGCGCGCTCGGCCTCGCGGCCGTCCTTGAGGCGCCGGCAGACGAGCACGGTGTGGAGCACGAGCATCTCGAACCGCCCCTCGCGCGTGTCGGGCACGCCGAGGCCGGCATAGAAGTGGGGATGCCGCGACTGCGCCACGATCCCGCCGTAGAGGCGCTCGATGGTGCGCCGGGTCCCGGCGGGGCGGAAAAGGTTGAACATTGCTCTTAAGGGTCGGTCAGGATTAGTGGTGTACGCACCTCTGGCCGAGCGGCGTAGCGCGGTCACAGGGCACGCGCAAGGCCGGCGGGCCTCGGCCCGCTCCGAAGACGTGGAGGATCGAAGGGAATGCGCGTGGGCTCTCAGGTGAAAGCGGCGGCGGCGGATTGGCGGAACGGCGGCGCGCCGCGGGCGCGGCGCTGGAGCTTCGGCGCGGCGCTGATGCTGGGCCTCGCGACGCTTTCCGGCTGCGGCAACACCGGCGCCGGCACCTCCATCTCGGGCATCACCCGCACCTATCAGCGCGGCTATGTGCTGGCCGACGGCGCGCTTGAGCAGATTCCCGTCGGCTCGAGCCAGGAGCAGGTGCTGCTCGTGCTCGGCACGCCCTCCACCGTCGCCACCGTGAACGGCGAGGTATTTTATTACATCTCGCAGACCACCAAGAAGGTGGCGTTCCTCAAGCCGGAGGTGGTCGACCAGAAGGTGCTCGCGGTCTATTTCGACAAGAACCGGCGCGTCACCCGCATCGCCCAGTACGGCCTGAAGGACGGCAAGGTGTTCGACTTCGTGTCGCAGACCACGCCCACCAGCGGCGAGGAGCTGAGCCTGATCCGCCAGCTTATCGGGCTCGTGTCGTTCTGAAGACGGGGGGCGGCCCTGCCGCCCCCGCCTTTCGTCGGGTGTCCTTTGGTCCGCGTCGCCGGCCAGCCCCGGCGATCCCCTCAGAGCACCGCCCGGGCGATCGCCAGGAAATCCGCGGCCTTCAGGCTCGCGCCGCCCACCAGGGCGCCGTCCACGTCGGCGGTGGCGAGCAGCGTCGCGGCGTTGTCCGGCTTCACCGAGCCGCCATAGAGGATGCGAATCCCCGCTCCCTCGGCACCGAATCGCTCGCCCAGCACGCGGCGGATGGTGCCGTGGATCTGCGCCACGTCCGCGACCGTGGGCGTCCGGCCGGTGCCGATGGCCCAGATCGGCTCGTAGGCGACGACGAGATTAGCCGCGGCAGCGCCTTCCGGGATCGACTGGCGCACCTGACGCGTCACCACCGGGGCCGCCTCGCCCGCCTCCCGCTCCTGAAGGCTCTCGCCGACGCAGACGATGGCAAGGAGACCGGCGCGCCAGGCCGCCTTGGCCTTCGCCATCACCACCGCGTCGCCCTCGCCGTGATCGGCCCGGCGCTCGGAATGGCCGACGATGACGGCGCCCGCGCCCGCATCCTTCAGCATCTCGGCCGAGATGTCGCCGGTGTGGGCTCCGGAAGCCATGGGGTGGCAGTCCTGCCCGCCCAGCATCAGCGCCGCGCCGGCGACCTGCGCCGAGAAGCCGGCGAGGAGCGTCGCCGGAGGGCAGACCAGGAGATCGATGCGGGCGCGCAGCGCCGCGTCGTAGCCCTCGGCGATCGCCGCCAGCTCGCCGGCCGAGGCTTTCAGCCCGTTCATCTTCCAGTTGCCGGCGATCAGGGGGCGGCGGGACGCGGGCATGAGTTTCCTCCGGACATTGGCTCTCCCGCCACCTAGCAGACCCGCCGGCGGCGCGCCAAGCGGCCTTTTATCCCCGTTTCCGCAGCGAATTCGGGGCTCAAGGCAGGTCCAAGGACCCTTCGCGGGCCCCGGGACGGCGCGCCGTTGCGGGCGCCGGACCCCATCCCTATGATGCGCGCCCTTGAGCGCCGGCCCCCGGCGCATGCTTTTCAAAGAACGGACGATGGCACTTCAGACACTCCGCAAGGGCGCTTCCGGCTGGATCGCCAAGATCTTTCTCGTGGTGCTCATGCTCTCCTTCGCGGTCTGGGGCATCGCCGACGTGTTCCGCGGATTCGGCAACAGCACGGTCGCGAGCGTCGGCGGCACCGACATCTCGGCCAACGATTTCCGCGCGCGCTACCTGGAGCAGGTGCAGCAGATCGGCCGCCAGACCGGCCGCGGCCTCTCGCCCGAGCAGGCGCGCGCCATCGGCCTCGACCGCCAGGTTCTCAACCAGATGATCGCCGACGCGACGCTCAGCGCGGAAGCCAAGCGCCTCGGCCTCGCGGTGAGCGACCAGCAGGTGGCTGACGCCGTCGCCGCCAACCCGGCCTATCGCCGGCCGGGCGCGAGCGCGTTCGATCCCGCTTACTTCGCCCAGCTCCTGCGCTCGAACAGCCTGACCGAGCCGCGCTTCGTGCAGATGGAGCGCGCGCGCATGCTGCGCGACCAGATGATCCAGTCGCTCGGCACCGGCCTCGCCGTGCCCTCCGTCCTGGTGGACGCGGTGCACCGCTACGAGAGCGAGGCGCGCGACGCGGCCTATATCCTCGTGACCGCCGATGCGGTGGGCGCCCTGCCCGCCCCCACCGAGGATGAGCTGCGCGCATTCTACGAAGCCCACAAGATCACCTTCCGGGCGCCGGAATACCGCAAGGTCTCGGTGCTGGCCCTGACGCCGGACGCGCTCGCCGCCCACATCAAGATCGGCGAGGAGGATGCCCGCGCGGTCTATGACCGCGAGCAGGTGCGCTTCGGCACCCCCGAGCGGCGCGAGGTGCGCCAGATCGTGTTCTCCAAGGCCGAGGATGCCGCGGCCGCCGCCGACAAGATCAAGGCCGGCGCAAGCTTCTCCGACATCGCCGCCGAGCGCGGACTGAAGCCCTCCGACACGGACCTCGGCCTCGTCACCAAGGCCTCCATCCTCGATCCCAAGATCGCCGAGGTGGCGTTCCTGATCGAGCCCGGCAGCACCGGCGCGCCGATCGAGGGCCGGTTCGGCTTCGCGCTCGTCAACGTGACCCGCGCAGAGCCCGCGAGCCGCAAGCCTTTCGACGAGGTGAAGGGCGAGATCGAGACGGAGCTGGCGCTCGCCAAGGCGCGCCGCGAGCTGCTCGACCAGCACGACGCCATCGAGGACGAGCGCGCCTCGGGCTCGACGCTCGGCGAGATCGCCAAGAAGCTCTCGCTCAATCTCGCCGTGATCGACGCGGTGGATCGCTCCGGCCGCGCGCCGGACGGCAAGGAGGTGGACATTCCTGCCCGCACCGAGGTGGTCGCCGGCGCCTTCGCCAGCCAGCCGGGAGTCGAGACCGACACCATCCAGCTGCCGGGCAATGGCGGCTTCGTCTGGTTCCAGACCGACGCCATCATCCCCGCCCGCGACCGCACGTTCGACGAGGCGCGCCCGCAGGTCGAGGCGCGCGCCCGGGAGGAGGCCGTCGCCAAGGCGGTGGAGACGAAGGCGCAGGCCCTGTTCGACCAAGCCAAGTCCGGCACCGCCCTCGCCCAGGTGGCGGGCGGCGCCGACCTGCCGCTGAAGGTGGCCGAAGGCCTCCAGCGCGGCCGCGCCGCACCGCCCTTCTCGGTCGAGGCGATCGCCGAGGTGTTCGCCGCCAAGGAAGGCGGCGTCGGCATGGTGGCGGCGGCCGAGGCGCCGGACCGGATCGTGTTCCAGGTGTCGAAGATCACCGTGCCGCCGGAGGGGCCGCAGGATCAGCAGGTCGCGGCCCAGCTTTCGGCGCAGATGGAGAACGATCTCCTGGTCCAGTATCTCGGCGCGCTCCAGCAGCAGCTCGGCGTCACCGTCAACCAGCGTGTGCTCTCCCAGTCGGTGGGCGGCGGGGCGGGAATCTGAGGCCCGCCATGAACGCCCCCACGGACTTCGAGCTGTTCGCGAGCCGCTACCTGAAGGGGGAGGCCCAGGTGGTCTCGACCACCCTGGTGGCCGACCTGGAGACCCCCGTCTCCGCCTTCCTGAAGATCGCCGGCGACACGCCCAACGCGTTCCTGCTGGAATCCGTCGAGGGCGGCGAGACGCGCGGGCGCTACTCCATGATCGGGCTGAAGCCCGACCTCATCTTCCGCGCCTCGGGCGACACCGCCGAGATCAACCGCACGCCGGACACGGACAAGGCCGCCTTCGCGCCCTGCCCCGGCAAGCCGCTGGAGGCGCTCAGGGCGCTGATCGCCGAAAGCGCCATCGACCTGCCGGAGGGCGCGCCGCCCATGGCGGCCGGCGTGTTCGGCTATCTCGGCTACGACATGGTGCGGCAGATGGAGAAGCTGGCTCCGGCCAAGCCCGATCCCATCGGCGTGCCCGAGGCACTGCTGATCCGCCCCACCATCATGATCGTGTTCGACGCGGTGAAGGACGAGCTCACCGCCGTCACCCCGGTGCGCCCGGCCCCGGGCGTGACGCCGCAGGCGGCCTATGAGGCGGCGCTCGACCGGCTGGAGCAGGTGGTCGAGGGCCTGGAGCGCGCCATCGCCCACCCCGCTCCCGACCCGTTCCACGGCGAAGTGGCCGCCACCTCCAACACCTCGGAGGCGGAATTCTGCGCCATGGTGGAGCAGGCCAAGGACTATATCCGCGCCGGCGACATCTTTCAGGTGGTGCTGTCGCAGCGCTTCGAGAGTCCGTTCGCGCTGCCGCCGTTCGCGCTCTACCGGGCGCTCCGGCGCGTCAACCCGGCGCCGTTCCTGGTCTATCTGAACTTCGACGGCTTCTCGGTGGTGTGCTCCTCCCCCGAGATCCTGGTGCGGCTGCGCGGCGGCATCGTCACCATCCGCCCGATCGCCGGCACGCGCCGGCGCGGCGCCACCCACGCCGAGGACGAGGCGCTCGCCGCCGAGCTGCTCGCCGACGCCAAGGAGCGGGCCGAGCACCTGATGCTGCTCGACCTCGGCCGCAACGACGTCGGCCGGGTGGCGCAGGTGGGCACGGTGAAGGTCACCGACAGCTTCTTCATCGAGCGCTACAGCCAGGTGATGCACATCGTCTCCAACGTCGAGGGCGCGGTGGACCGCCGCTTCGACGTGATCGACGCGCTCGCCGCGGGCTTCCCGGCCGGCACCGTCTCCGGCGCGCCCAAGGTGCGGGCCATGGAGATCATCGACGAGCTGGAGAAGGACAAGCGCGGCATCTATGCCGGCGCCATCGGCTATTTCGGCGCCAACGGCGAGATGGACACCTGCATCGTGCTGCGCACCGCCATCGTCAAGGACGGGCGCATGTACGTCCAGGCCGGCGCCGGCATCGTCTATGACAGCGTGCCGCAAAGCGAGCAGCAGGAGTGCGTGAACAAGGCCAAGGCCCTGTTCCGCGCCGGCGAGGAGGCGGTGCGCTTCGCCGCCCGGTCGAAGCGGGGGCAGTGAACCCGCGGGCGGCGGCGCTTTTCTCGCCGCCGTCCTTGTCCTACTGTCCCCATCCGGCGCCGGGCCTCCGCCCGCGCCTGGAGCGCGATCCGATCAAATTGAAACAATTTGATCGGTAAATCGCCCTCTAACTGAATGAGAGACAACGCGCGATCCGATCAGCTTGCGTTGCAAGCTGATGGGTGCGTGCTCTGGCGAGGTACGAGAACGCTCCATGGTCAGGGTCCGGCTTCAGACGGTGCATGCGGCGCGGCCGCTCGCAGCCCTCGGCCTGCCGGACGGGCGATGGTGCGGCGCGCGCTGAACCCGCTTGCCGCCTTTGCTTGACCCCGACCGCCGGGAGGCGCTTTAACCGCCCGGATTTCCCGAGAACCTCGGGCCTGGAGCCATCATGACCACCGTCACGCTGATCGATAATTACGACAGCTTCACCTACAACCTCGTGCACTATCTGGGCGAGCTCGGCGCCACCGTCACCGTGCACCGCAACGACAAGGTCTCGGTCGAGGACGTGCTGGCCGAGAAGCCGGACGCCATCGTGCTGTCCCCCGGCCCCTGCACTCCCAATGAGGCGGGCATCTGCCTCGACCTCATCGCCAAGGCGGGGGACAAGGTGCCGATCTTCGGCGTGTGCCTCGGCCACCAGGCCATCGGCCAGGTGTTCGGCGGCGACGTGGTGCGCGCGCCCTCGCCCATGCACGGCAAGATGAGCGAGATCCACCACCAGGGAAAAAGCGTGTTCCGCGGCCTCAACCGCGCCTTCCAGGCGACGCGCTACCATTCGCTCATCGTCGAGCGCGAGAGCCTGCCGGACGCGCTGGAGGTGACCGCCGAGACCGCGGACGGCCTCATCATGGGCCTCGCCCACAAGAGCCTGCCGATCCATGGCGTGCAGTTCCATCCGGAGAGCATCGCCTCGGAGAACGGGCACGCGCTGATCAAGAACTTCCTCGACCTCGCCGCCGACTTCAACGCGCGCAAGGGCAGGACATGAGCGCCAGTATCGCCGCATCCTCCGTGCCGCCCGCCCCCTCTCCCCGGCGCGAAGAGGGATGGGGTGAGGGGACGGCGCAGCGGGGGAGCTTGCTCCTCCCTGCCCGGCTGCGTTTCCCCTCACCCTGCCCTCTCCCCGCCGGGGAGAGGGTCGCCGCCGAGCGGACGCGCCGCGCGCCGACCAACCGCTGAGGACCAGCCATGGACCAGTTCAAGCCTCTCCTCGGCAAGGTCGCGACCGGCGCGAGCCTCTCGCGCGAGGAGGCGTCCTACGTGTTCGACCGGATGATGTCGGGCGAGGCCACGCCGTCGCAGATCGGCGCCCTGCTCATGGGGCTCAGGGTGCGCGGGGAGACCGTGGAGGAGATCACCGGCGCGGTCGCGGTGATGCGCGCCAAGATGCTGCCCGTGGCGGCGCCCGAGGGCGCGGTGGACGTGGTGGGCACGGGGGGCGATGCCTCCGGTTCCTACAACATCTCCACCTGCGCCTCGTTCATCGTCGCCGGCGCCGGGGTGCCGGTGGCCAAGCACGGCAACCGCGCGCTGTCCTCAAAGTCCGGCGCGGCGGACGTGCTCAGCGCGCTCGGCGTGCGCATCGACCTCGATCCCGCCGGCATCGCCCGCTGCATCGCCGAGGCCGGCATCGGTTTCATGTTCGCGCCATCTCACCATCCGGCCATGAAGCATGTGGGCCCGGCGCGGGTGGAGCTCGGCACCCGCACCATCTTCAACCTGCTCGGCCCGCTCTCGAATCCGGCCGGCGTCAAGCGCCAGATGGTGGGCGTGTTCGCCAAGTCCTGGATCGTCCCGCTCGCCGAGGTGCTGAGGGAGCTGGGCTCGGAACGCGCCTTCGTGGTGCACGGCTCGGACGGGCTCGACGAGATCACCATCTCCGGCTCCACAGACGTGGCGGCCCTGGAGGACGGCCGCATCCGCACCTTCGAGATCGCTCCGGAGGACGTGGGCCTCGACCGCGCGCCGGCAGAGGCGCTGAAGGGCGGGGACGCGGCGCACAATGCCGAAGCCCTGCGCGCGGTGCTCGCAGGGGCGCCGGGCGCCTATCGCGACGTGGCGCTGTTCAACGCCGCGGCGGCGCTGTTCGTCGCCGGCCGGGCCGCCGACCTGAAGGAGGGCGTCGCCCTCGCCCGCTTGAGCCTCGACGAAGGCGCCGCCCGGGCCCGGCTCGAGAAGCTGGTGGAGGTCTCCTCCGCCCTCGCCCCGGAGGGCGGACGATGAGCGACATCCTGACCCGCATCGAGGCCTACAAGCGCGAGGAGATCGCCTGCGCCAAGCGCTGCCGGCCGCTGGCGGCCATGGAGGCGGCGGCGCAGAGCGCCCCCCACGTGCGCCCGTTCGCCGGCGCCATCGCCGCGACCCTGGCGGAAGGGCGTACCGCGCTCATCGCCGAGATCAAGAAGGCGAGCCCGTCCAAGGGCCTCATCCGCGCCGATTTCGACCCGCCGGCGCTGGCGCGCGCCTACCAGCTGGGCGGCGCCACCTGCCTCTCGGTGCTCACCGACACCCCATCCTTCCAGGGCGCGCCGGACTACCTGAAGGAGGCACGGGCCGCCACCCGCCTGCCGGTGCTGCGCAAGGACTTCATGTACGACACCTACCAGGTGGTGGAGGCGCGCGCCTGGGGCGCGGACTGCATCCTCGTCATCATGGCGGGCGTGGACGACGCGCTCGCGCTCGACCTCGCCGAGGCGGCGGCCGGCCTCGGGATGGACTCCATTCTCGAGGTGCACGACGACGCGGAGCTGGAGCGGGCGCTGAAGCTGCCCTCGAAGCTCATCGGCATCAACAACCGCAACCTGCGCACCTTCGAGACCGACCTCGCCACCAGCGAGCGCCTCGCCCCGCGCGTTCCCAAGGACCGCATCGTCATCGGCGAGAGCGGCATCTTCGCGCCCGCCGACGTGGCGCGCCTCGCCGGGGTGGGGATCGGCACCATCCTGGTGGGGGAAAGCCTCATGCGGCAGGAGGATGTCGCATCGGCGACGTCATTCCTGCTCAACGCCTGATATTGCCGCATACGTCAATTTCCTCCTTAATAGGGGAGACGGCCCGCAGAGGCCGTGCTCATCGGGAGGAAAGTTCATGCGAAACATCCGCTCCAAGGTGTCGCCGGGCGTGGCGGCGCTCGCCGCCCTCCTCGTCGCCCCTGCTTGGCTCGCCTCGCCCGCCCTGGCGGCCGAGCCCACGGGCCTGTGGCAGACCGCATCGCGCGGCGGCCAGGTGGAAATCTACAGATGCGGCGCCGCCCTCTGCGGGCGCCTCGTGTCCTCGGAGGGGCTGAAGGCCGATCCCAACCTCAAGGACACCGCCAATTCCAACGCCGCGCAGCGCGGGCGGGCGCTGAGGAACCTCACCATCATGAGCGGCTTCTCGGGCGGCCCGAAGGAATGGAGCGGCGGCAGCATCTACAATGCCGAGGACGGCAAGACCTATTCCGGCTCCATCACCCTCGACGGCGACGACACCCTGAAGCTGCGCGGCTGCGTCGTCGCCCCGCTCTGCAAGACGCAGACCTGGACCCGCCTGCGCTGAACGGCGCTCGCCTCCCGGGCGCCTTTCGTCCGCGCTGATCCCGCCATCCGGGCGCGTCAGGGCGCCCGGCTGCTATCCTCCCGTCGCCGCTCCGCCTAGACTGCGCGCCGCCGGGCGGAGGCGATTCCTGCCGCATCGGCAGCAGAGGAACCGCCGCGACGCCATGACCGCGCCCACCAAACCCGCTCTGACCCACCTCGACGCCCAGGGCGCCGCCCGCATGGTGGACGTCTCCGACAAGGCGGTGACCGACCGCGAGGCGGTGGCGGAGGGCCATGTGGCCATGGCGCGCGAGGCCCTGGAGCTCATTCTCTCCGGCAACGCCAAGAAGGGCGACGTGCTCGGCGCGGCGCGGCTTGCCGGCATCATGGCCGCCAAGCGCACCCATGAGCTGATTCCGCTCTGCCACCCCCTCATGCTCTCCAAGGTGGAGGTGGAGCTTGCGCCCGATCCCGCTTTGCCCGGCCTGCGCATCACCGCGCGGGTGAAGACCTCCGGCCAGACCGGCGTCGAGATGGAGGCGCTGACGGCGGTCTCGGTGGCGGCCCTCACGGTCTACGACATGGCCAAGGCGGTCGACCGCGCCATGCGGATCGAAGGCGTGCGGCTGATCGAGAAATCCGGCGGGCGCAGCGGCCACTTCCGCGCCGAACCGCTCTGACCCGCGAGGCATCTCCCATGGCACTCATGAGCGTTGCTGAGGCCCTGAGCCTGGTCGCCGGCCCGGTGGAGCCGCTGGCCGAGGAATGGGTGCCGGTCGCCGCCGCCGCCGGCCGGGTGCTCGCCCGCGACCTTCTGGCGAACCGGTCCCAGCCGCCGGCCGACATGTCGGCCATGGACGGCTACGCTGTGCGCGCCGCCGACATCGTCGAGACCCCTTCCCGGCTCCGGGTGATCGGCGAATCCGCCGCCGGGCGGCCGTTCGCGGGCGCGGTGGGGCCGGGCGAATGCACGCGCATCTTCACCGGCGCGGTGCTGCCCGAGGGCACCGACACGGTGGTGATCCAGGAGAACACCGCCCGCGACGGCGACCTGATGACCACCACCGCGCCCACCGCCGCCCTGCGCAATGTCCGCAAGGCCGGCTGTGACTTCGCGAAGGGCGCGCCGGGACTTTCGGCCGGCCACCGGATCACCGCGCGCGACATGATGCTCGCCGCCGCCATGGATCACGCCGAGATCCCCGTCGCGCGGCGCCCGCGCGTGGCGCTGGTACAGACCGGGGACGAGCTGGTGATGCCGGGCCGCGGCACCGGCGCCGACAGCGAGATCGTGGTCTCCAACTCGTTCGGCCTCGCCGCCCTGGCCCGGGCCGCCGGCGCCGAGGTGATGGACCTCGGCGTGGTGCGGGACGACCTCGCCGCCATCCGCGCCGCCATCCGCCAGGCCATGGATGGGGGCGTCGACATCCTGGTCTCCTCCGGCGGCGCCTCGGTGGGCGACCACGATCTGATGGCTCCGGCGCTGAAGGCCGAGCAGGTTGAGCTCGAGGTGCACAAGATCGCGCTGCGCCCCGGAAAGCCGCTGATGTTCGGCCGGCGCGGCGCGTTGCGGGTGCTCGGCCTGCCCGGCAACCCGGTGTCGTCGCACGTCTGCGGGATGCTGTTCCTGGCGCCCTTGATCCGCGCGCTTCAGGGCGAGACCGCGCCGACCTACCGCACCGTTCCGGCCCGGCTCGGCTGCGACATGCCGGCCAATGACTGGCGCATGGACTTCATGCGCGCGACGCTCTCTGACGACGGCGCCGGCGGCCTGCTCGCGACGCCGCTGCCGGTCCAGGACAGTTCCCTGCTCTCGGTGCTCGCGGCGGCCGACGCGCTGCTCGTCCGCGATGCCGACGCGCCCGCCGCCAGCGCGGGGACGCCCTGCCAGGTGATCCTGTTCCAGGACTGAGCGACCCGCGTGGCCGCCTTTACGTCATCTTCACTACTTGCGGAACACAAAAGGAACAGATAGTAGTTGTTCATGATTTGTTTCTTCCCTCCGTTGCGGCGGCGGGGACGGACCGGCGGGATGGGCAAGGGGTGCCCACGGCCGGCGGGCAAGCGGCACGGGGGCGAAGAATGCTGACGCGAAAGCAATATGACCTGCTTCGGTTCATTCATGAGCGCCTCAAGGAAACCGGGGTACCCCCCTCCTTCGACGAGATGAAGGAGGCGCTGGATCTCCGCTCCAAGTCGGGCATCCACCGCCTCATCACCGCATTGGAGGAGCGTGGCTTCATCCGCCGCCTGCCGAACCGGGCGCGGGCGCTGGAAGTGGTGCGGCTGCCGGACAGCGTGGCGCCGGGCCTCGCCGCAGCGCGCGGCGGGCGCGGCTTTTCACCGGCCGTGATCGAAGGCAGCCTCGGCAAGGTGCGCCCGGTGGCCGAGGACGAGGACGGCGGCGGCCAGAGCGTCGCCGTGCCGGTCATGGGCCGGATCGCCGCCGGCACGCCCATCTCCGCCATCCAGTCGCGCAGCCACAACCTCAACATTCCCCCCGAGATGCTGGGCTCCGGCGAGCATTTCGCCCTGGAGGTGCGCGGCGACAGCATGATCGAGGCCGGCATCCTCGACGGCGACACGGTCCTGATCCGCCGCTGCGACAGCGCCGACACCGGCGACATCGTCGTCGCGTTGGTGGACGACGAGGAGGCGACCCTGAAGCGCCTACGCAAGAAGGGGGCCTCCATCGCCCTGGAGGCGGCGAATCCGGCCTACGAGACACGCATTTTCGGCCCCGACCGCGTCCGCATCCAGGGCCGCCTCGTGGGGCTGATGCGCCGCTATTGAGCCGAGCGCCGGCGCTCGGCGCGCGATGTCTCGATGCGATGACTGGACGCGATGTGTGGACGCGATGCCGTGTCCGGAAATGGATCGGCGGCGGCCCGTCGGCGCGGCAAAGCCGGGAAAAGGCTGAGACGTCGAATCGCGCCCTCGGCGCTGGTGCGCCCCATGGCCTCAGCGCGGGTCCGCCGCATCCGCTGCCAGGGCTTCGAGATCGAGGTCATCGGCGGCGTCCTCCTGACTGAGCGCCGGCAGGACCGGCATCCAGGGGCGGTGAAGCGAAGCCGGCCGGGTCGGGACCGCTTTCAGGGCTACCCAGGCGAGGGGGCCCCGCTGCTGCAGCGGGGCGATCATCGGTGCCGTTTCCGGCTCCGGCACGGGGACCGGACGGTTCAGGTCATCCCGCGCGGCGGGCGCGCGGCGGCCAGGGTGCTGCTCCGATGCGGAGGATGGAGGGTTCAGGCCATCCTGCGGGGGACCGTCCTGCGCGGGAGATCGTGCCTGGCGATCGGGTACCGGCGAATCGGGGCCGCCCGCCTCCTCGCCCGCCGGCAGGGCCTCGCCGGTTTGATCCCGATCCGCGCTGCGCATGCCGTGTGCGGCGGTGTCCATGCCGGCTTCCGAGATCTCCGGGTCCGGGATTGCGCCGCCGCGTCGAATCTCGGGCCGGCGCCCCTCCTCATGCCAGTCCGTGCCGGCGCGCGCCGCATCCGCTCCCGCCTGAGGCAGGAAGGCCAGCGTCCCGGTGCGCTCCAGGATCGCCGGCGTGATCACCCGCGCCGGGCACGCATGTGGCGCCGCATCGCGGGTGACGACGATGCGGGCTGTCAGGCAATCGGCCGCCAGGCCTTCGGCGCGGCGCGACACGGCGATGGCGCCACCGCTCGGCAGCGGCGCGACGCAGCCCGTGGGGTCGCAGGCGAAGGCCGCGGCGAGCGCCGGGTCGTCGGCGCTGCGCCGGTCGCCCTCGCGCGTCAGCCATTGCTCGGCGATCAGGCGGTGGGCGCGCGCGCCGATGACCGACAGCCGCCCGTCGGCGGCCCGCACCGCCACCGTCTCGCCGTTGGGCGCGATGAGGATTTCCGGGCGGAACGGCGCGGGCGCGACAATCACCGCCAGCGCCAGCGGTGCCAGAGCGAGCGCGCGCAGCGCGCCGCGCAGCAGGCACAGGCACAGCAGCGCGAGGCTCACGCATGACAGGCTGGCCGCTCCCATGACGCCGACCCGCTGGTCGGCGCCCGGCAGCGCCGCCACCCAGTCGGACGCGGCGAGCATGATCTCGATGCCGAATCCCATCACCGGCCAGGCGAGACTGTCCCAGCCGAGCGGCAGCAGAAGCACGCCGGCGAGGCCCGCCGGCATCACCACCAGCGACACCGCCGGCATGGCGGCGAGGTTCGCCAGCAGCCCGTAGGGCGCGAGCCGCTGGAAGTGGAAGGCGCCGTAAGGCGCGGTGGCGAGGCCCGCCACCAGCGAGGTCAGCGCGATGCCGGCGAAGAACACGCACAGCATGATCGCAGCGCGGGTAACCCATCCCTCCGCCCGCGGCAGAGCGCGCAGCGGCCGCAGTTGCTCGTAGGCCGCCACCAGAGCCAGCGTCGCCGCGAACGACATCTGCGTGCCCGGCTCCAGCGCCGCCTCGGGGGAGAGCGCCAGCACCAGCACCGCCGCCACCGCGACGGTGCGCAGCGTGAGCGCGGGGCGGCCGGCCGCGACCCCCGCCAGCACCAGCGCCGCCATCACGAAGGAGCGCTGCGCCGGCACGTCGTTGCCCGACAGGACGAGATAGAAGGCGCCGCCCGCAAGCGCGACGGCGGCGGCCATGGATTTGATGGGCCAGGAGAGCGCGAGCGGCGGCACCAGCGCCAGCAGCGCCCGCGCGGCCGCGAACAGCGTCCCCATCACCAGCGCCATGTGCAGGCCCGATATGGACAGGATGTGGGTGAGGCCGGACACCCGCATGCCCTCCTCCACCCGCTCGGGAATGGCGGAGCGGTCGCCGGCCACCAGCGCCACGGCGATCTCCGCCGGCGTTCCGCCGATCACCGCGCGGATGCGGGCGGAGAGGTCCTGGCGCATGGCGTCGACGGCGGTGGCGAAGCGCACGGAAGGCGGCGGCGGGCCGATATCCGGCGCCGGCTTCGGCCGGCCGAGGCCGTAGCCCACCGCGCCGATGCCGTCGAACCACGGGCCGCGTCCGAAATCGTGCGCGCCGGGCATGGCCGGCCCGAGCGGCGGCAGCAATTGGGCCAGCTGCGTCACCGGCGTGCCCACGGCCGGTGCCCAGCCCTTGCGCAAGGTGAGCCGCACCAGGTCCGGCGGACGGTCGAGGCCGCGCGCCGGCCGGCCGTCGAGCCGCAGCAGGATGCGGTCGCCCTTGGCACGGCGCTCCACCCGCTCCACGTGGCCCGCGAGCCGCACCGGGAAGCTCGGCGGCGCCGTCACCCCGTGGGCGATCAGCGCGGTGCGCAGCCCGGCGACGGAAAAGCCCGCGGCAACCGCAAGCAGCGCCAGAAGCAGCGCCAGCAGGAGCGGCCGTGCGCGCGCGGCGGCGGCGCCCGCCGCGAGCGCCGCCACCAGAACGCCCGACGCCACGAGGGACGGCTCCTGGTCGGCGCCGAAATAAAGCAGGATGCCCGCCGCGAACGCCGCCGGCAGCCACAGGATCAGCCGGCCGGACCGCATCTCCGCTGCGGCATCGCCGGCGATGCGGGCCCCGAGCGCATCCACGAGCGCGCCCGCGCGGCCGGGCGCCGGGCGCAGCACGCTTTCGCCCGGCAGCGGCAGAACGGCACCCGCCGCCGCGGTGCGTCCGCCGGCCCGCCGCCTCCCCGCCTCCATCCCCTGCCCCATCGGCCGGTCCCCGGACCTGAAAACGCCCGCGCCGTCATGATCGCACAGGTTGAAAGACCCGCGCCACACCCTCGGCAAGCGGACGCGCCGCCGCGGCCCTCCCAGTCGCGCTGCGCCTCCGCTCCTCCGCGCGGGCGCCACGGAGCCGCGGCCATATGCCTGCCGCCGCTCCTGTGCTACAGGGGCGACCCGCGAACAGCTCCCAACGCGCGGCTGTCCGGGCGCTTCGCGCGGCCCGCCTAAACCCGCCGTCCTTCGTCCCCCAGAGGTTTCCCGAGACGCCATGTCCGAGATCGTGACCCGCTTCGCCCCCTCCCCCACGGGCTTCCTCCACATCGGCGGCGCGCGGACGGCTTTGTTCAACTGGCTCTATGCGCGGCATACCGGCGGCAAGATGCTGCTGCGGATCGAGGATACCGACCGCCAGCGCTCCACCAAGGAGGCCATCGACGCCATCATCGCAGGGCTCGACTGGCTCGGCATCACCTGGGACGGCGAGCCGATCTACCAGTTCGCCCGCGCCGCGCGGCACCGCGAGGCGGTGGAGGAGATGCTGGCGAAGGGCAATGCCTATCGCTGCTGGGCGACGCCGGAGGAGCTCGACGAGATGCGCGAGCTCGCCCGCAAGGAGGGCCGCCCGCCGCGCTATGACGGGCGCTGGCGCGACCGCGATCCGGCCGAGGGGCCGAAGGACCGCGCCCCGGTCATCCGCCTGCGCGCGCCGCAGGCGGGCGAGACCGTGATCGAGGACATGGTGCAGGGCACCGTGACCTTCCCCAACAAGGACCTGGACGACCTGGTGCTGCTGCGCTCGGACGGCACCCCCACCTACATGCTGGCGGTGGTGGTGGACGACCACGACATGGGCGTCACCAACATCATCCGCGGCGACGACCACCTCACCAACGCCGCCCGCCAGACCCAGATCTACCGCGCGCTCGGCTGGGACGTGCCCCGCATGGCGCACATCCCGCTGATCCACGGGCCGGACGGGGCGAAGCTCTCCAAGCGCCACGGCGCGCTCGGCGTCGATGCCTATCGCGACATGGGCTACCTGCCGGCGGCGCTGCGCAACTACCTGGTGCGCCTCGGCTGGAGCCACGGCGACCAGGAGGTGTTCTCCACGAAGGAGATGATCGACTATTTCGATCTCGCCAAGGTGGGCCGCTCGGCAGCGCGCTTCGACTTCCAGAAGCTGGAAAACCTCAACGGCCACTACATGCGCGCCGCCTCCGATGCCGACCTGCTCGCGGCCATCGATGCGCTGGTGCCGCACCTGCCGGACGCCGCCCACCGCCTCGCCCGGATGACGCCCGAGCGCCGCTCCCAGCTCGCCGCGGCCATGCCTGGGCTGAAGGAGCGGGCGAAGACGGTGGTGGAGCTGCTGGACAACGCGGAGTTCATCTTCGTCGAGCGGCCGATCCCGCTGGACGAGAAGGCGGCCGCTCTGCTCACCGCCGATGGCCGGGCGCATCTCGGCAAGCTCCTGCCGCGGCTGGAGGCGGCCGAGTGGACGGCGGCCGGCACCGAGGCGGCGGTGCGCCAGTATGCGGAAGGCGCCGGTGTGAAGCTCGGCGCGGTGGCGCAGCCGCTGCGTGCCGCCCTGACCGGCAAGAGCACCTCGCCGCCCATCTTCGACGTGCTGACGGTGCTTGGCCGCGACGAGAGCCTCGCGCGCCTCAAGGACCAGGCGGTGTGAGCAAGCGGGGCGACGGCGCGCCGTCGCCGGACCTCGACCTGGACCTCAGGGGGCTGAAGTGCCCCCTGCCGGTGCTGCGCGCCCGCAAGGCGCTGGCCGCCCTGCCGCCGGGCGGGCGGGTGCGCCTCGTCTGCACCGACCCCATGGCGGCCATCGACATCCCCCACTTCGTCCGGGAGAGCGGCCACGTGCTGGAGCACCAGGAGCGGGCCGAAGGAGGGCTCGTCTTCGTGCTGCGGCGGGCGGAATGAGACGGGCGTGACAGGGGCACGCAAACAAAAACGGCCGGGCTTAAACCCGGCCGTTTTTGTTCTTCTCAATGACGGAACGCGCGGGCCGCTCAGCCCTCGTCGTCGTCGGTGTGCTCGGGCGGCACGAGGCCCTGCAGGCCGGCCAGCAGCTCCTGCTCGGTCATGCGGTCCATCTGCACGTCGTCGTCGCCGAGGCCCTCACCAGAGGTGATCATGGGCACCGCCTCGGGCTCGGGCTCGTCCACCTCGGTGTACTTCTGCAGCGAGTGGATGAGGTCTTCCAGAAGATCCTCGGGGCTCACCGTCTCGTCGGCGATCTCGCGCAGCGCCACCACCGGGTTCTTGTCGTTGTCGCGCTCGACCGTGATGGGCGCGCCGGAGGAGACCATGCGGGCGCGGTGGGCCGCGAGCAAGACCAGCTCGAAGCGGTTGTCCACCTTGTCGATGCAATCTTCCACGGTGACACGGGCCATGGGCTCGTCACTCCTTCATGCGCCAGCGACCAGGGCCAACGCCGGATGGGCTCAGGGAAGAGCGTGCGATACAGCAATTCACCACTTCCGGCAAGAGCGCTCTTGATTTCGCTTGCGTTGCAACGCCCTTCGTCGGAGAAAGGCGGCGGACGGCATATTTTAAAGTCGCTCTATCGTTACGCCCCAACCTCTTCCAGCGGCGGATATTTGTATGCAGGGCACTGAGAAGATCGCTCTCCTCATCGACGGCGCAAATCTTTACTCGGCTACCAAGGCGCTCGGTTTCGACATCGACTACAAGCGCCTCCTCAAAGAATTCCAGAGCCGCGGCTACCTTTTGCGCGCGTTCTACTACACGACTCTGATCGAGGACCAGGAATACTCCTCCATCCGCCCGCTTCTCGACTGGCTCGACTATAACGGCTACGCGGTGGTGACGAAGCTCGCCCGCGAGTTCACCGACGCCCAGGGCCGCCGCCGGGTGCGCGGCAACATGGACATCGAGATCGCCGTCGACGCCATGGAGCTGGCCGAGCACGTGGACCATATCGTGCTGTTCTCCGGCGACGGCGACTTCCGCTCGCTGGTGGAGGCGCTGCAGCGCAAGGGCGTGCGGGTCTCGGTGGTCTCCACCATCTCCACACAGCCGCCGCTGATCGCCGACGACCTGCGCCGCCAGGCGGACGTGTTCATCGATCTCGTGGAGCTTCAGCCCAAGATCGGCCGCGATCCCGGCGAGCGCGCCGGACGCATGCAGGAGACCCCGCGCTTCCTGGAGCGCCGCGGCTCGCCCGCGACCGAGAACGGCGACCTGTGATGGCCGCTTCGGCGGCCCCCTCCCCTTCCCCAACCAG
The DNA here is from genome assembly GCF_043194795.2 of Xanthobacter pseudotagetidis. NCBI lineage: Bacteria > Pseudomonadati > Pseudomonadota > Alphaproteobacteria > Hyphomicrobiales > Xanthobacteraceae > Xanthobacter > Xanthobacter pseudotagetidis. The sequence continues at coordinate 3,085,676 of NZ_CM195534.1, forward strand.
TGAGCCGGACCACGACTGCCCCCTGTGCCCGCGCCTCGCCGCCTTCCGGCACGAATGGCGCGCGCTGGAGCCCTCATGGCACAACGCGCCGGTGCCGGGTTTCGGCCCGCTCTCGGCACGGCTGCTGATCGTCGGCCTCGCGCCGGGCCTGCGCGGCGCCAACCGCACGGGACGGCCCTTCACCGGCGATTTCGCCGGCGACCTGCTCTACTCGACGCTGCTCGCGTTCGGCTTCGCCGAAGGCCGCTACGGCGCGACCCCCGACGACGGCCTGGCGCTGAAGGACGCGCGCATCGTCAACGCCGTGCGCTGCGTGCCGCCGCAGAACAAGCCGACGCCGGAGGAGATCCGCACCTGCCGGCCGTTCCTCGGCGCGGCGATCGCCGAGATGGCGCATCTCCAGGCCATCGTGACGCTGGGCAAGATCGCCCACGATTCAACGGTTCTGGCGCTGGGCGCCCGCCCCGCGCACCTGAAGTTCGGCCATGGCGCCGAGGGCGTGGCGGGCGGGCGGCGCGTCATCGCGAGCTATCACTGCTCGCGCTACAACACCAATACCGGCGTGCTGACACCGGCGATGTTCCACGCCGTCTTCGCCGCCGCGCGGACCTATCTCGACGCCGCCCCCTGAAGGTGGGCGAGCACGTCGGCCGCGCTCTTGTCCGGCGGAAACACCGGATAGAAGACGTGCGAGATCGCGCCTTCGTTGATGATGAGCGTGATGCGCTTCAGGAGCCGCATCCCCTCCACCTCGAACATGGGCAGGCGGATGGCATGGGCAAGCTCGTGCCGCGCGTCGGAGAGCAGCGGGAACGGCAAGTGCAGCCGCTCCGCCACCTCCTTCTGCACCGGCGTCTCCTGGACCGAGAGGCCGAACACGTGATCGGCGCCCGCCGAACGCAGCAGATCGAAATGGTCGCGGAAGGAGCAGGCCTGGGGCGTGCAGCCGCGGGCGCCCGGGATATCGTCCCATCCGGTCGGCAGCGGCTCGCCCGGCACGCCGGTGCGCGGATAGACATAGACCACCGCAAGGCCGGAAAGACCGGACAGGTCCACCACCCGCCCGTCGGTCGCCGGCAGGCGGATGATGGGCAGCTCGAGTCCGGGCAAGTGGACGGCGGCGCCGTCGTCCTCGGGGGCCGGCAGGCCGTCGGGAAGGGTCTGGAACGCGCTCATGATGGGCTCCCGTAGGAGATGAATTCGAGCAGCGACCCGTCGGGATCGCGGAAATAGACGCTGGTGCCGGTGCCACCGGCGCCGAAGCGCGCGACCGGCCCCAGCTCCGGCACGATGCCGTGGCGCGCGAGATGGGCGACGGCGTCGGCGATGGGGCCGTCCCAGCGGAAGCACAGGTCGCTGTTGCCGGGCGCGACCGGGAGCCGCGCCACCGGCGTCGCCTCAACGCCGGGCCCGTGCAGGTTGAGCTGCCGCGCGCCGAAGCGATAGGCGAAGCCGCCGGTGGGCGTCCGGACCACCTCGGCGCCGAGCACGTCCCGGTAGAACGGGTTCGAGACCGAGAAATCGCTCACATGGACGACGCAATGGTCGAATGAAACCGGCAGCGCCATCCCTCCGCCCTTCCTAGCCGCGATCGCGCATCAGGCGCGCCTTGTCCCGCTCCCACGACTTCTCCTTCAGCGCCTCGCGCTTGTCGTGGCTCTTGCGGCCGCGGGCGATGGCGATCTCCACCTTCGCGCGGCCGCGGTCGTTGAAGTAGATCTTCAGCGGCACCACCGTCATGCCCTCGCGCTCCACCGCATGGCCGAGCTTGCTGATCTGCCGCTTGTGCAGCAGCAGCTTCCGGGGCCTCCGGGTCTCGTGGTTGAAGCGGTTGGCCTCCAGGTATTCCGGGATGTAGGCGTTGTAGAGCCACATCTCGCCGGACTTCTGGGCGGCATAGCTCTCGCCGATGGTGGCCTTGCCGGTGCGCAGGCTCTTCACCTCGGTGCCGGTCAGCGCGATCCCAGCCTCGAACACCTCGCCGATCTCATAGTCGAACCGCGCCCGCCTGTTGTCGGCGGCGATCTTGCGCGGCGCTTCGGTCTTCTTGCTGCTCATGGTGGGGAATGTGGTCGCACGGCCGCGCCGAAGCAAGCGGCAAGGGGCGTGTGGGTCAGGGACGGCGGCGGGCGGTGTGCACGATCGAGACGATGACGAGCTCGCCGGCTTCCGGATCGACACGAAATGTAGGGGTAGCCGTTGACGAGCACCTCGCGCGCGTCGGGAATGAAACCTGCCCTGTCCATCAGGGGGAACGAGCAAAGAAGGTCTATGGCATGTCGCAACGCCCGGCTGGTGTTGCGTGCGCCGGCCGGCGAATGCCGGCGCACATGAGCGAGAGCCTGATCGAGATCCCCCTTGGCGACCGGCGTGAACCGGATCTCCAAAGGTCAAACCGCCGCCAGATGTCCTCGACTTCCGCAGGGTCGGCAAATGCGCGGCGATGCGCCTGGGCAAGGCCGAGCCTGATGCGCTTCACCTGCTCCGGCGTCAGTTCGTAGCCGCCCGCGCCGCGCGAGATCGAGCAGAAGCTCGGCCGCGCGGTCCTGCTCCGCGTCGGGCAGCTTGCGGATTTCGGCGATGGCTTCGTCCAGCAGCTTGACCATAGTCCAAGCATACCAGACGCCGCCTCAGTTGATGAGGCCGGCATGCACCATGGCGCTGCGCACCACCGCCTGCGTGCTCTCGGACACCGGCACCATGGGCAGGCGCACCTCGTCGCTCATCTTGCCCAGCAGCGAGAGCGCATACTTGGTGGGCGCCGGGTTGGTCTCGATGAACAGCGCCGTGTGCAGCGGCATCAGCTGATCCTGGATCGCCAGCGCCCTCCTGAAGTCGCCGGCGAGGCAGGCGGTCTGGAATTCCGAGCACAGGCGCGGCGCGACGTTGGAGGTCACGGAGATGCAGCCCTGGCCGCCATGGGCCATGAAGCCGAGCGCGGTGGCGTCCTCGCCCGAGAGCTGGATGAAGCCCTCGCCCAGCACCTGCCGCTGCAGCGAGACCCGGGCCATGTTGGCGGTGGCGTCCTTGACCCCGGCGATGTTCTTGATCTCGAACAGCCGCGCCATGGTCTCCACCGACATGTCGATCACCGAGCGGCTCGGGATGTTGTAGATGAAGATCGGCAGGTCCACCGCGTCGGCGATGGCCTTGAAATGGCGGTAGAGCCCTTCCTGGGTGGGCTTGTTGTAATAGGGCGTCACCACCAGCAGCGCGCTCGCGCCCACCTTCTGGGCGTGCTCGGCGAGCGCGATGGCCTCAGCGGTGTTGTTGGAGCCGGCGCCGGCGATCACCGGCACGCGCCCGGCAGCCTGCTCGACCGCCCATTCCACCACCAGATTGTGCTCGGCATGGGAGACGGTGGGACTCTCGCCCGTGGTTCCCACCGGCACGAGGCCATGCGTCCCCTCGGCGATCTGCCAGTCCACGAGGCCGCGGAACGCCTTCTCATCGAGGACGCCGTCGCGGAACGGGGTGACGAGGGCGGTGAAGGACCCGCGAAAGGGCGACGACGATGGCAAGGGCGACATGGGGCGCCTCGTTTCCTGACAAAGAGTTGATCGACCGGCAGGTGGCCGGACCGGCGCTGCGGCTCCGTCGGCGATCGAGCGCGCGACGATCCGAACCCTTAGCCTGTCCTGGCGCGGCGGGAAAGGGCATCAGGCCCAGGTTGTGGCAGCCCCTCTTTCGCCCTCATCTTCCGCGACGATGTGGTTAGGGTTTCGTCAATTTGCATGGCGGAACATGCGGCGCTCATCGGACATCCGGGCCGCGAGGGTTCAATCATGTCGCCATTTTCGACCCTGATCCGTGCCAGCGCCGTGGCGATCACCGTCGCCACCGTCGGCGCGATGGCAGCGTCCCAGGCGGCGCCACTCCCGCCGACGCCACCCGATGCGAAGGCGTCCGGCACATCCAAGAGCTCCGATTCGAAGAAGGCGGACGCGAAGAAGACGGATGCCAAGAAGTCCGCCGCGAAGAAGGAACCGGCGAAGAAGGACGCGGCGAAGTCGGCAAGCGCGTCCGCGCCCATTCCGCCGGTCAAGCCCGGTTCCAGCAGCAGCCCGAAGTCCTCGTCCGGCAGCCAGTCCAAGGCCGGCGGCCCAACCCGTGCGACGGCGCCCGCGAAGCCTGCGGCCGCGCCCACGCTCGCGGCCTCCGCATCGATGCCCACCGGCGAGCTCTCCACGCTCAAGTCCGCGGTGGCCGCCGCGCGCAGCGGCAAGGGCACCGAGGCCCTCGCCATGGCCCGCGATCTCGACGACGAGGTGGCGCGCACGCTGGTAACGTGGCTCGTGATCCGGCATGCGCCGAACGACATCGGCTTCAACGGAATCAACGCCTTCCTGCAGGAAAAGCCGGGCTGGCCCACGCAGAACACCCTGCGCCGCCGCGCCGAGCGCATGCTGTTCCAGGAGAAGCGCGATCCCGCGACCATTCGCGCCTTCTTCGCGCAGCAGCCGCCGATCTCCGGCGAGGGCAAGATCGCGCTCGCCCGCGCGCTGATGGCCACCGGCAGCCGCTCCGACGCCGCCGACTGGCTGCGCGAGGCCTGGTACCAGGACGATCTGAACGAGAATTTCGAGGAGCAGGTGCTGGCCGAGTTCGGCTCGCTCCTCACCCGTGCCGACCACAAGGCCCGCGCCGACCGCTTCAGCTACACCGGCGACAGCGACCGCGCCCTGCGCGCGGCCAAGCGCGCCGGGTCCGACGTGGTGGCGCTCACCAAGGCGCGCCTTGCGGTGATGGCGAACGCGTCGAGCGCCGGCAAGCTCCTCGCCCAGGTGCCTTTCACCCTGACCGGCGATCCCGCTTTCCAGTTCGCCAAGGGCCGCCTGCTGCGCCGCGACGACAAGCCGGCCGAGGCCGCCAGCGCCCTGCTCCAGGGCGCGAAGAGCCAGAACGCAGCCCTCGCCCCCGACCAGTGGTGGATCGAGCGCCGTTTCGTCGCCCGCGACCTGATCGACGCTGGCGATGCGCGCACCGCCTATCGCATCGCCGCCACCGGCGTCGAGCCGGAGGCCAACAACTACCGCGCCGAGCAGCAGTTCACGGCCGGCTGGATCGCGCTGCGGTTCCTGAAGGACCCGCGCACGGCGAGCCAGCACTTCGCGGCCGCCGCCGAGGGGCAGTCGCACCCGATCACCCTGGCGCGCGCCTATTACTGGCAGGGCCGGGCCGCGGCCGCCGCCGGCGATCGCGGCACCGCGCAAGCCCGCTTCCAGGCGGCGGCGCAGTTCTCGACCGCCTACTATGGCCAATTGGCGCGCACCGAGCTCGGCGTCCAGCCTGTGGCGCTGCGCAACGCGGCGCAGCCCTCCTTCTCGGATCGCAACACCTTCCCGCGCATCGAGGCGGTGAAGGCGATCCGCCTGCTCTACGCCATCGGCGAGCGCGACATCCCGCTGACCATCTATTACGACCTCGCCTGGAACCTGAAGGAGCCCGGCCAGCTCACTCTGCTCGCCGAGCTGGCGCAGGCGAACGGCGACGCCCGCGGCGCCCTGGCTGTGGGGCGCGAGAGCCTCGGCGACGGCGGCATGCCCACCGACCTGATCGCCTTCCCGACCTCGGGCCTGCCGAACTACGCCTCCATCGGAACCCCGGTGGACAAGGCCATGGTCTATGCCGTGGCGCGCCAGGAAAGCCATTTCCATCCCGGCACGGTGTCGAGCGCCAAGGCCATGGGCCTGATGCAGGTGACGCCGGCCGCCGGCCGCCAGGTGGCGAAGGTCACGGGCGCCACCTACAACGAGGCGCGCCTGATGAGCGACCAGTCCTACAACGTGCAGTTCGGCGCCGCCGAGCTGGGCGAGCTGTGGGACATCTATGACGGCAATTGCGTGCTGGTGTTCGCCGCCTACAACGCCGGGCGCGGCAACGTGCGCAAGTGGATCGAGCGCTTCGGCGACCCGCGCGACCCGGACGTGGACGTGGTGGACTGGGTGGAGCGCATCCCGTTCGGCGAGACCCGCAACTATGTGCAGCGGGTGATGGAGAACTACCAAGTCTACAAGGTGCGCTTCAACATCCCGACCAAGCTCCAGCTGGAGGCGGACCTGCGCGGCGGCAAGCGCTGACACGCCCCAAGCCGCCCGCGACGCACCACCGGCCGCCTTCGGGCGGCCGGTGCCGTTTCAGGGCGACATCATCAGGACGGCCCCGCCCGCAACGCCGCGCGGATGCCGCCGCAGCCGACGGCGCTGCTGGAAGATTCAGCTCGGACGGCGCGGAGGCAGGCGCAGGTCCTCGAGCTTCACGCCGGCGATGAGCGCCTTGGCCTGACCGATCCAGTCCTCGCGCTCGATGCGCCCGGGAAAGGCGAGATAGGACCCCACCCACAGGGCCTCCTCCTCGGTCCAGCCGGCGATCTGGCTCAGGCTGTGGATGCCCAGCGCGTTGAGGCGCGCCTCGTTCTGCGGCCCGATGCCCTTGATGAGCTTGAGGTCGTCGCTGCCCGCCTCGGGCGCCTCCTGTGCCGGAGGCCGGCGCCCCGGATGGTCCGCGTCGGCCTTGCCCTTGGCGGCAGGCTTGGCTTGGGTCTTGGCTTGGGTCTTGGCTTGAGGCTGGGCGGCGGGCCTCGCGGCGGCCGTGGCCGGCTCCGAGGAGACATTGGAGGGCTCGGCGGTCCCGAGCAACAGCTCGCCCTGAACGGCCGGCGGCGGCACGTCGGCCGATTCCGCCGCGACCGCGGGGGCGACGTCATCGGCGTCCGCCCTGGCTTCGGCCGCGGCCCTGGTTTCCGCATCGGCGCCGGCGGCGGGCGCGGCCACGGCCGGGATGGCCGGCAAGGCGTCCACGCGCCCGACCGCCGCCCGCGTCCGGCGCGCGCGCAGATAGAGGCCGATGGCAAAGCCGATGGCGAAAATCAGCGCCAGGAGCAGCGCGGTCTCGATGGCGAACGCCCTCATGGCCGTCCTCCCCCTCTCGGCAGCGGCCGGCGCGCGCAATAGCCGGTGAGGAGGCCGAGGATCAGCGCGCCGATGAGATAGGGCCAGAGCGCCAGCGCGAGGTAGATCATTGCGAGGCTCCCTCCTTCACCGTGATCTCGATGCGCCGGTTGAGCGCCTTGCCCGCCTCGGTGTCGTTGGGCGCCACCGGGCGGGAGGTGCCGTAGCCGGCCGCCGAAAGGCGCTCGCGGGCGATGCCGGCATCGGCGAGATAGAGCACCACGGCATCGGCCCGCGCCTGCGACAGGCGCTGGTTGAAGTCGGAATCGCCGTCCGAGTCGGTGTGGCCCGTCACCTCGACGATCGAGCCTGGACAGCGCGCCAGCGAGAAGGCGAGCCGGTCGAGGAGCCCGAGGCTGCGGCGGTCGATGCGCTGGCTGCCGGAATCGAACAGGATCGTGGCCCGCACCAGGAGATCGTTGACCGACTTCTGGCACTCGGGCGCGCTGGCGGGCGGGCCCGGCGGAGAAGCCTCCAGCGCCGTCTCCACGGCGAACGGCGGCTTCAGGCGCCGCGCCAGATCGGCGGCGATCTCCGCGTCGGCGCCGGGGCGCAGGGTGGTGCCGGACAGGCGCATCTGGGTGTCGGTGAGGCGCATCTCGCCGGTGCCGAGGCGCGCGAGCTGGGACAGCCCGGCCTGCGCCGCGTCGAGGAAGCCCTTGGGCGCGCCGCCGCCGATGGCGGAGACGTCGTTGAGCTTCTCCTTGAGGAAGTCGCGCTCGAGCGCGGCGCGCAGCGCCTGGTGGGCGGGCTCGTCGGGATAGAAGCCCGAAAGGGTCAGCGCATCGCCCTCGCGCCGCACCGCGAACACGTAAGGCGAGATGGTGGGCGGGCGCACCGCGCTCGCGTCCACGCTCAGCCCCGCCGGCGGCTGGGCCGCCGCCTGGCGCAGGGTGCCGTAGGTCGCCGAATCGAGCGCCTCGCCGGAGAGCACCACCCGCGCGCCGCCCACGTCCGCCGATCCGCTGCGCAGCTTGGCGAGCTGCGCGACCGCGAAGCTGGAGGCCGCGGCCCAGGCCTCGGGGCTCGGCCCGCCTGAGGCAAGCCGCATCTCGTCCACCACGCCGACGCCCGGCAGCGCGCCGCGGGCCGCATCCACCAGAAGCCGGCGCGCCTCCTCAGAGGGCGCATAGCCCGAGAGCACCACCTTGTCCGGGAGGCGCGTCAGCTTCCAGGTGAACGGCGAGACGCGCGGCGGCTCGACCGCGAAGCGCGTGATCTGGAAGCCTTCCGGCGGCGTGCGCCGAAGCCCGGCGAGCACGTCATAGGCGACGAAATCCGGCGCCACGGCCTCGATGGAGATGGTGCTGTCGGCGAGCCCCACACGGCCGTTCGGCACCGCCGCCAGCGCGCGGCCCGCGAGCCGCACCGCGCGGAGCCAGAGGTCGGTCGCCGGCGCGCCGTCGGCAAGCCGCGTCTCGTCGCGGATATCGATCCCGGGCAGAAGACCGCGCAGCGCGCGCAGGGCCTCCGCCCGCGCATCCTCGGAGGGCACGTAGCCGGAGAGGCGGACGCCGCTGCCGTCGCGCGTGGCGACGAACAGGAAGGGCGAGGCCACCGGCGGGCGCACCGCGAAGCGCGCCAGCGTCATGCCGGGCGGCAGCGGGCCGTCCATGGTGGCGCGCAGGGCGTCGTAGCTGGCGAGATCCGCGGCGCGGCCCTCGATGGCCACGGCGCCGTCCGAGAGCGTGATCCGGCCGGACGGCAGCCGGTCGAGCTGGGCGATGGCGAAGGTGGCGAGCGCGGCGAAATCACCGGGCGGCGCGCCGCGCGCCCGCACCAGGCGTTCCTCTCCGGTCACGGTGGCGCCGGTGGCGCGGGCAGCCGCGGCGATGCGCTGGAGCGCCTCCTTGGATGGAACGTAGCCGTTGAGCGCCAGCGCGTTGCCGCTCTTCACGGCGCTGAAGGTGAACGGCCGGCGCTCGGGCAGCAGCGTCGTCTCGTCCTTCACCATCCTGACGCCGAACATGGCATCGAGCGAGGCGCGGACCTTGGCGCGCGCCTCCTCGGCCAGGGATTCGCCCGCAAGGGTCGCATCCCGGCCGTCGAACGAGACGACGGCCCAGGATTCGCCGCTGCGGTCCAGCACGGCGACGGCGCGCGCCGTGAGGTCGTCCTCCACCGGCCGCTGGGCGGTGGCGATGGTGACGATGGCCAGAAGCGCAAGGGCGGCAAGGCCCAGCAGCAGCACGCCCGGCCGCCACCGCCAAGGGCCGCGCGCGGCGCCCACCCCGTCCTTCGAGACCGTGCCGGACGAGACCGTGCCGGATGCGTCCTCAACCATGCGCCGCTGCCTCCATCCGCCGCCCCGCCGGGCGCCGGCCTGCCTCAGCCTCCCGGAGGATGATGCCGCCACTTCAGCATATTTCGGTGACGCTCCGAAAGCCGCCGCGCGCCATCAAGGAAGCGGCGGGCGCCGCGGCCGGGCACGGCAAAAGGCCGCGAAAACCTTTGGCTGCAAGAAAAAAAGGCGGGGACGGGGCGCGCAACGCGCCGCGTCCTCCGCCGAAAAAAATCTGCACGGCCCCGGGACGACCGATACCGGAGCGCTCAGGCCGCCTCGGCCAGAATCCCGTCGATGGCGCGCGTCACCTCGTCGATGGGCTTCATGCCGTCGATCTGCTTCAGCTGCCCCCGCGCGCTGTAGTAGGGCGAGACCACGGCGGTGTCGCGGTTATAGGCGTCGAGGCGGGCCTTGAAGACCTCCGGGTCGTCGTCCTTGCGCACCGGCTCGCCCTTGGCCTGGGCCTCGGCGGCGCGATTGAGGATGCGGCCCACCAGCTTCTCCTGGTCCACCACCAGCTCGATCACCGCGTCGAGCTTGAGGCCCTTCTCGGCGAGCAGGCGGTCGAGCGCCTCGGCCTGCGCCACGGTGCGCGGGAAGCCGTCGAGGATGAATCCGTTGCGGGCGTCCGGCGCTTCGATGCGCTCGGAGATGATGCCGATGACGATGTCATCGGAGACGAGGCCGCCCGATTCCATCACCGCCTTGGCCTTGAGGCCCACCGGCGTGCCCGCCGCCACCGCGGCGCGCAGCATGTCGCCCGTGGAGAGCTGAACGATCCCGTGACGGGCCACCAGCCGTTGCGCCTGCGTCCCCTTGCCGGCTCCGGGCGGTCCCAGCAGCACCAGCCTCATCTTATTTCCTCCTCCCCCCGCGCAGCTTGGCCTTCTTGACCAGTCCTTCGTACTGGTGGGCCAAGAGGTGTCCCTGAATCTGGGACACGGTATCCATGGTCACGCTGACCACGATCAGCAGCGACGTTCCACCGAAATAGAACGGAACCGACGCATAGGAAATCAGCAGTTCGGGGAAGAGGCAAACCGCCGCAATGTAGGCCGCGCCCACCACGGTGATGCGGGTGAGGACGTAGTCGATATATTCGGCGGTGCGCTCGCCGGGCCGGATGCCGGGGATGAAGCCGCCGTGCTTCTTCAGGTTGTCCGCCGTCTCGCTCGGGTTGAACACGATGGCGGTGTAGAAGAAGCAGAAGAACACGATCAGCGCCACATAGAGCACCATGTAGAGCGGGCGCCCGTGGCCGAGATGGGTGGTGATGGTCTGCAGCCATTCCGGCCCCTGGCCCTGCGAGAAGCTGGCGATGGTGGTCGGGATCAGCAGCAGCGACGAGGCGAAGATCGGCGGGATCACGCCCGAGGTGTTCAGCTTCAGCGGCAGATGCGAGGACTGGCCCTCATAGACCCGGTTGCCCACCTGCCTCTTGGGATACTGGATCAGCAGCCGGCGCTGGGCGCGCTCCATGAACACGATGAAGGCGATCACCAGCACCGCCATCACCAGGACCGCGAGGATCAGCACGGTGGAGATGGCGCCCTCGCGGCCGAGCTCCAGGGTGCGCACGAAGGCGCCCGGAAGCTCCGCGACGATGCCGCCGAAGATGATGAGCGAGGTGCCGTTGCCGATGCCGCGCGAGGTGATCTGCTCGCCCAGCCACATCAGGAACATGGTTCCGCCGGTGAGCGTGATGACGGTGGTGATGCGGAAGAACCAGCCCGGCTCGGCCACCACGGTGCCCGAGCCTTCCAGGCCGACGGCGATGCCATAGGCCTGGAACAGCGCCAGCACCACGGTGAGATAGCGGGTGTACTGGTTGAGCTGCTTCCTGCCCGCCTCGCCTTCCTTCTTCAGCGCCTCCAGCGTGGGTGACACGCTGGTGAGCAGCTGGATGATGATGGAGGCGGAGATGTACGGCATGATGTTCAGGGCGAAGATCGCCATGCGCTCCACGGCGCCGCCCGAGAACATGTTGAACAGGCCGATGATCCCCTGGTTCGCGGTCTTGAAGACGTCCGCGAGGGCATCGGGGTTGATGCCGGGCATGGGGATGTAGGTGCCGAGCCGGTAGACCAGCAGCGCGCCGAGGGTGAACCAGATGCGCTTCTTGAGTTCCTCGGCCTTGCCGAGGGCGCCGAAATTGAGGTTCGCCGCGAGTTGTTCCGCCGCCGAGACCATGCCTTGCTCCGCTTGAGGCCGCCCCCGCAGGAAGGGGCGCAGCCCTTATATGAGGGCGGGAATTGCGGTGCCAAGGCGGCGCCGGCGCATCGATCCGGAGTGTATCCGGAAAGCCATTCCGGACAGGCCCGAGCGAGATGCCGCGCCGCGCACCAAAACGAGAACCGGGCGCAAGCGCGCCCGGCCCTCTCACATCGTCAGTCCGCGGCCTTCTCGGCCTTCCGGGCGAGCACGGTGATCGAGCCGCCGGCCTTCTCCACGGCCTCGGTGGCGGCCTTGGTGGCATAGGCCACCTCCACCTTCACCTTGGCGGTGATCTCGCCGGTGGCGAGCAGCCGCACGCCGTCCTTGGCCCGGCGCAGCACGCCGGAGGCGATCAGCGCCGCGGCGTCGACCGGCTTGGAGGCGTCGAGCTTGCCGGCATCGACCGCCGCCTGGATGCGGCCGAGGGTGACCTCGGCGAAGTCGAGGCGGAAGATGTTGTTGAAGCCGCGCTTCGGCAGGCGCCGATGGAGCGGCATCTGGCCGCCCTCGAAGCCCTTGATGGCGACGCCGGTGCGGGCCTTCTGGCCCTTGACGCCGCGCCCGGCGGTCTTGCCCTTGCCGGAGCCGATGCCGCGGCCGACCCGCATGCGCTTCTTGCGGGCGCCGGGATTGTCCCTGATTTCTTCGAGATTCATGTCCCGCTCCTCACTCGACCACGCGGACGAGATGGGCGACCTTGGCGATCATGCCGCGGACGGCCGGGGTATCCTTGAGGGTGGAGCGGCGGTGCCGCTTGTTCAGCCCGAGGCCCTTCAGCGTGGCCTCCTGGTCGAACGGGCGGCGGATCGGCGAGCCGATCTGCTCCACGGTGACGGTCTTGTCGCTCATGACGGCGCTCCTGATCTCTCGCTGGCGCCTCAGTCCGTCGCTTCCGCGTCTTCGACGCGGCGGCGGGACTGGAGCTGGGACACCTTGAGGCCGCGGCGCGCCGCGACCGAGCGCGGGCTGTCCTGGTTCTTCAGGGCGTCGAAGGTGGCGCGCACCATGTTGTAGGGGTTGGAAGACCCGAAGGACTTCGCCACCACGTCGTTCATGCCGAGCGTCTCGAACACGGCGCGCATGGGGCCGCCGGCGATGATGCCCGTGCCGGCCGGAGCCGCGCGCAGGATCACCTTGCCGGCCCCGTGGTGGCCGTGCACGTCGTGGTGCAGCGTGCGGCCTTCGCGCAGCGGCACGCGGATCAGCGAGCGCTTGGCGCTCTCCGTCGCCTTGCGGATCGCCTCCGGCACCTCGCGGGCCTTGCCGTGGCCGAAGCCGACGCGGCCCTTCTGGTCACCCACAACCACCAGCGCGGCGAAGCCGAAGCGACGGCCGCCCTTCACCACCTTGGCGACGCGGTTGATGTGGACCAGCTTGTCCACGAACGTGTTGTCGCGGTCCTCGCGCTCGTGGCGCTGTTCCCGATCACGGGCCATTTTCGCTCGTCCTTCGCGTCAGAACTGAAGGCCGCCCTCGCGGGCACCTTCGGCGAGCGCCTTGACGCGCCCATGATAGATGTAAGCGCCGCGGTCGAAGACGACCTCGGACACGCCCTTCGCCAGAGCCCGCTCGGCAACCAGCTTGCCGATGGTCTTGGCGGCGTCGGTGTCCGCGCCGGTCTTGAGCGACGCGCGCAGGTCCTTTTCGAGGCTGGAGGCGGAGACCACGGTCTCGCCCTTCGCGTCGTCGATGATCTGCGCGTAGATGTGCTGCGAGGTGCGGTGCACGCTGAGGCGCGGACGCCCGTTCGCGGCGACGCGGAGGGCGCGACGCACCTTGGCCTTGCGGCGCTCCTGCGCCTGAAGATCCTTAGCCATGGCTCGCCATCCTTACTTCTTCTTGCCTTCCTTGCGGAAGATGAACTCGCCAGCATACTTGACGCCCTTGCCCTTGTAGGGCTCGGGACCGCGGAACTCGCGGATCTCCGCCGCCACCTGGCCGACCTTCTGCCGGTCGATGCCGGAGATGACCACCTCGGTGGGCTTCGGGGTCACGATCGAGATCCCTTCCGGGATCGGATAGACCACGTCGTGGCTGTAGCCGAGCGAGAGGTTCAGGTTCTTGCCCTGGACCGCCGCCTTGTAGCCGACGCCGGTGATCTCCAGCTTCTTCTCGAAGCCCTTGGTGACGCCCTCGACCAGGTTCGACACCAGGGTGCGGGACATGCCCCACATGGCCCGGTGGCGCTGGGTCTCGCCGCGCATGGACACCTTGAGCTCGCCGCCCTCGATGTCGGCGCCGACCTCTTCCACGAGCGTCAGCTGCAGCGCGCCCTTCGGGCCCTTCACCTTCACCGTCTGCCCCTCCAGCGTCGCGGTGACGCCGGACGGAATGGCGACGGGCAATTTGCCGATCTTCGACATATCGTTCTCCCTCGCCTCAGAACACGGTGCAGAGCACTTCGCCGCCGACGTTCTTGTCGCGGGCTTCATGGTCGGCCATCACGCCCTGGGGCGTGGAGACGACCGCGATGCCGAGACCGTTGGCGACGCGGGGAAGGTTCTTGACCGAGGCATAGACGCGCCGGCCGGGCTTCGACACACGGGCGATCTCGCGGATCACCGGCACGCCGTCGAAATACTTGAGCTCGATCTCGAACTCGGTGCGGCCGTTGCCGTGGTCGGTCGCCGTGTAGCCGCGGATGTAGCCCTCGTCGCGCAGGACGTCGAGAACCGAGGCGCGCAGGCGCGAGCCCGGGGTCTGCGTCTTGTCCTTGCGGCGCAGCTGCGCGTTGCGGATGCGGGTGATGAGATCGCCGATGGGATCGTTGATGGCCATCTTCTAGCTCCTCACCAGCTCGACTTCACGAGGCCGGGGACCATGCCCTGGTTGCCGAGCTCGCGCAGCGCGATACGGCTCATCTTCAGCTTGCGGTAGTACGCCCGCGGACGACCCGTCACCTCGCACCGGTTGCGGATGCGGATGCGGGCGCCGTTGCGCGGCAGCTCCGCCAACTTCAAGGTCGCCTGGAAGCGCTCCTCGATCGGCAGGGACTTGTCGTTCACGATCGCCTTCAGACGCGCGCGCTTGGCCGCATGGCCCTTGGCCAGCTTGCGGCGGCGCTCGTTCGTCTCGATCGCGCTCTTCTTCGCCATCTTCTGCTCCTGTTCTCCGCGTCTGAGGCGGCCAATGCCCCTCACGGCCGGAAAATCACGTCTCTCGTTCGAACTCTGCGAGAGCCGCCCTCCCCTTTCTGGAGAGGGCCGCCCTTCTAGACCGTCACTGACGGAAGGGGAAGTTGAAGGCCTTCAGCAGGGCCCGCGCCTCTTCGTCCGTCTTCGCCGTGGTGCACACGATGATGTCCATGCCCCAGACCTGCTCGACCTTGTCGTACTCGATCTCGGGGAACACGATGTGCTCCTTGACGCCCATGGCGAAGTTGCCGCGGCCGTCGAAGCTTTTGGGGTTCAGGCCGCGGAAGTCCCGCACGCGCGGCAGCGCGACGGTGACCAGGCGATCCAGGAACTCGTACATGCGCACCTTGCGCAGCGTCACCTTGGCGCCAACCGGCTGGTTCTCGCGCAGCTTGAAGTTCGAGATCGCCTGGCGGGCGCGGGTCAGCACCGGCTTCTGGCCGGCGATCTTCGCGAGGTCCGCGGCGGCGGTGGTCGCCTTCTTGGTGTCCGCGGTGGCTTCGCCCACGCCCATGTTGATGACGATCTTCTCGATCGTCGGCACTTCCAGGGCGTTCTTGTAGCCGAACTCTTCGATCATTTTCGGCCGCACCACCTCGTCATAGAAGGTGCGCAGCCGGGGGGTGTAGGTCGCCTCAGCCATCGATCTTCTCCCCGGAACGCTTGGCCACGCGGACCTTGCGCCCGTCATCCAGCACCTGGAAGCCGACGCGGGTCGGCTTGCCGTCCTTCGGGTCGGCGATGGCGACGTTCGACAGGTGGATGGGAGCCTCCTTGGAGATGATCCCGCCTTCCTGGTTCGCCGTCTGGCGCTGGTGACGCTTGACGATATTGACGCCGCGGACGAGCGCGTGCTCCTCCTTCGGCATCACCTGGATGACCTCGCCGGAGCGGCCCTTGTCGCGGCCGGCGAGGACGACGACCTTGTCGCCCTTCTTGATCTTCGCGGCCATCACAGCACCTCCGGCGCCAGCGAGATGATCTTCATGTGGTTCTTCGCGCGCAGCTCGCGCGGAACGGGGCCGAAGATGCGGGTGCCCACCGGCTCCTTGTTGTTGTTGATGAGGACCGCCGCGTTCTTGTCGAAGCGGATCACCGAGCCGTCCACGCGCCGGATGTCCTTCGCGGTGCGGACCACCACGGCCTTCATCACGTCGCCCTTCTTCACGCGGCCGCGCGGGATCGCCTCCTTGACCGACACCACGATGATGTCGCCCACGTGGGCATACTTCCGCTTGGAGCCGCCAAGCACCTTGATGCACATGACGCGACGCGCGCCGGAATTGTCCGCCACGTCGAGATTGGTCTGCATCTGGATCATGACGCACCTGTTCTCGTCACCGGCTCAGCCGGCGCGCCGGCATTGCCATCAAACCCGAATACCGTGGCCGCTCATCGGAACACGGTCTTGCCGCGGTGCGGTCTCCACTCGGCTCGACTTGCGAGCCGACGGACCCGGCGCCGGGGCCTTCGCTCCCGCCCGGACGAATCACCCGGGCGGGGAACCTCTTATCAGACTTCCGCCCGCTTCTCGCCCTGGATCACGATCCAGTTCTTGAGCTTGGACAGGGGCCGGTGCTCCTCGATCCACACCGTATCCCCCACCTTCCAGGCATTGCCTTCGTCGTGGGCGTGATACTTCTTGGACCGACGAACGGTCTTCTTCAAGAGCGGGTGGGTGAAACGACGCTCGACACGCACCACGACGGTCTTGTCGGTCTTGTCGCTCACCACGACGCCTTGGAGCACGCGCTTCGGCATCGCTTCCTCACTTCGCCTTCTGCGCCGCACCGGCGCGCTTTGCAGTCTGGACCGTCTTGATCCGCGCGATGTCGCGGCGGATCTCGCGCTGGCGCGCGGTGTTCTCGAGCTGCCCCGTCGCCTTCTGGAAGCGCAGGTTGAACTGCTCCTTCTTCAGCTTGAGCAGCTCATCGGCGAGCTGATCGGGGCTGAGGGCCCGAACGTCCTCGGCTTTCATGAGCCTCTCCTCACTCGGCGATGCGCTGGATGAAGCGCGTCTTGATGGGGAGCTTCGCCGCCGCGAGGGTCAGGGCCTCGCGGGCGATCTCGACGCTCACCCCGTCGATCTCGAACATGATGCGGCCGGGCTTGACCTTGGCCGCCCAGTATTCCGGCGCGCCCTTGCCCTTGCCCATGCGGACTTCGGTGGGCTTGGAGGTCACCGGCACGTCCGGGAACACGCGGATCCACACCCGGCCCGCACGCTTCATGTGACGCGTGAGGGCGCGACGGGCCGCTTCGATCTGGCGGGCGGTGACCCGCTCCGGCTCGAGGGCCTTGAGGCCGAACTCGCCGAAGTTCAATTCCGTGCCGCCCTTGGCGACGCCGTGGATGCGTCCCTTGAACTGCTTGCGGAACTTGGTGCGCTTGGGTTGCAACATGGCTTGATCGCCTTCTTAACCAGTCAGGCCGTCAGGCGCGGTCGCGGTCGCCATGACCGCGGTCGCCGCGGTCACGATCGCCGCGGTCGCGGTCGCCACGCTCGCGCCGCGGGGGACGCGAGGAGGGACCGGCTTCCTGCTCGGCCTGGCGCTTGTCCTGCGCCATGGGATCATGCTCGAGGATCTCGCCCTTGAAGATCCACACCTTCACGCCGCACGTGCCGTACGTGGTGAAGGCGGTGGCGGTGCCGTAGTCCACGTCCGCGCGCAGGGTGTGCAGCGGGACGCGGCCCTCGCGGTACCATTCCAGGCGCGCGATCTCAGCGCCGCCGAGGCGGCCCGAGCAGTTGATGCGGATGCCCTCGGCGCCGAGGCGCATGGCCGACTGCACCGCGCGCTTCATGGCGCGGCGGAAGGCCACGCGGCGCTCCAGCTGCTGGGCGATGGACTCGGCCACCAGCGTCGCGTCGGTCTCGGGCTTGCGGATCTCGACGATGTTGATGAACACCTCCGAGTCCGTCATCTCGGAGACCTTCTTGCGCAGCTTGTCGATGTCCGCGCCCTTCTTGCCGATGACCACGCCCGGACGCGCCGAGTAGATGGTCACGCGGCACTTCTTGTGCGGACGCTCGATCACCACCTTGGACACCGCGGCCTGCTTGAGCTGCTTCAGCAGCATCTCGCGGATCTTGATGTCCTCGTGGAGCAGCTTGCCGTACTCGCCCTTGCTGGCGAACCAGCGGCTGTCCCACGTGCGGTTGATGCCGAGCCGGAGCCCGACCGGATTGACCTTCTGACCCATCAGGCCCGCTCCTCGACTTCCCGCACCACGATGGTGATGTGGGAGAAGGGCTTCTCGATGCGCGAGGCACGACCGCGCGCCCGCGGCGAGAACCGCTTCATCACCAGACCCTTGCCCACGTGCGCCTCGGCGACGATCAGGTCGTCGACATCGAGCTCGTGGTTGTTCTCGGCGTTGGCGATCGCGCTCTCGAGGCACTTCTTCACGTCGCGGGCGATCCGCTTGTGAGAGAACTCGAGATCGGCGAGCGCCGTCGCCACCTTCTTGCCGCGGATCAGGCCCGCGACCAGATTGAGCTTCTGCGGCGAGACGCGCAGATTGCGCGCCACCGCCTTGGCTTCGTTGTCCGCGAGCGCGCGGGGCTTTGCCTGCTTACCCATGACCGATCACCGCCGCTTCGACTTCTTGTCGGCCGCGTGCCCGTAATAGGTACGGGTCGGCGCGAACTCGCCGAACTTCTGGCCGATCATTTCCTCGGTGACACTCACGGGCACGTGCTTGTGGCCGTTGTAGACGCCGAAGGTTAAGCCCACGAACTGGGGCAGGATCGTGGAGCGCCGGCTCCAGATCTTGATAACGTCCCTGCGACCCGACCCCTGGGCGGTCTCCGCCTTCTTCAGGAGGTAGCCGTCGACGAAGGGGCCCTTCCAAACCGAGCGTGTCATCGTTCAGGCCCTCACTTCTTCCGCTTGTGGCGGCTGGACACGATGAACTTGTCCGTCGCCTTGTTGTTGCGGGTCTTCTTGCCCTTGGTGGGGAAGCCCCAGGGGGTGACCGGATGGCGGCCGCCCGAGGTGCGGCCTTCGCCGCCGCCGTGCGGGTGGTCGACCGGGTTCATGGTCACGCCGCGATTGTGCGGGCGCTGGCCGAGCCAGCGGCTGCGCCCGGCCTTGCCGAGCGAGATGTTCATGTGGTCCGGGTTCGAGACCGCGCCCACCGTGGCGTAGCAGGCGCCGAGCACCAGGCGCTGCTCGCCGGAGTTCAGGCGCACGATCACGTAGCCCTGGTCGCGGCCGACGATCTGCGCGTAGGTGCCGGCGGAGCGGGCGATCTGGCCGCCCTTGCCCACCTTCAGCTCCACGTTGTGCACGATCGTGCCCACCGGCAGGGAGGACAGCGGGCCGGCATTGCCCGGCTTCACGTCCACCTGCTCGCCGGCGATCACCTGGTCGCCCACGGCGAGGCGCTGCGGGGCCAGGATGTAGGCGAGCTCGCCGTCCTCATACTTGATGAGGGCGATGAAGGCCGAGCGGTTCGGATCGTACTCCAGGCGCTCGACGCTCGCGGGCATGCCGCGCTTCAGGCGCTTGAAGTCGACGACGCGGTACGACTGCTTGTGGCCGCCGCCACGGAAGCGGACGGTCACGCGGCCGTTGTTGTTGCGCCCGCCCGAGGACGACTTGCCCTCGGTCAGGGTCTTCACCGGCTTGCCCTTGTAGAGGCCGGAGCGGTCGACGATCACGAGCTGGCGAAGGCTCGGCGTGACCGGCTTGAAATGCTTCAGCGCCATGGTCTTCTTCCGTTTCCTTCAGCTCACAGGCCCGTGGTGATGTCGATCTTCTGGCCCTCTTCGAGGGTCACCACGGCCTTCTTGACGTCGCTCTGGACGCCCTTGCGGCCACGGAAGATCTTCACCTTGCCCTTGCGGACCAGCGTGTTGACGCTCTTCACCTTCACGTCGAAGAGCTTCTCCACCGCCTCCTTGATCTGGGGCTTGCTGGCGGTGCTCGCGACGTTGAAGACGACCTTGTTGAACTCGCTCGCCGCCGTCGCCTTCTCGGTGATGACGGGGGAGACGATGACGTCGTAGTGACGCGGTTCGATGTTGCGCGTGCTCATTTGAAGCGCGCCTCCAGCGCGTCCACGGCGGCCTTGGTCAGGACCAGGGTGTCGCGGCGCAGGATGTCGTAGACGTTGATGCCCTGGATCGGCAGCACGTCCACGTAAGGCAGGTTGCGCGCCGCGAGGGCGATGTTCTGCTCCACCTGGGCGCCGTCCACCACCAGCACGGAGGACCAGCCGAGCTTGGCGAGCCGGTCCTTCAGCGCCTGGGTCTTGGGGTCGGCCAGCGAGGCGCTGTCCACCACCACGAGCTGGGCGGCCTTGGCCTTGGAGGAGAGCGCGTGCTTCAGGGCCAGCGCGCGCACCTTCTTCGGCAGGTCGATGGCGTGCGAGCGCACCACCGGGCCGAAGGCGCGACCGCCGCCGCGGAACTGCGGCGCCGAGGCCGCGCCGTGGCGGGCGTTGCCGGTGCCCTTCTGCTTGTACATCTTCTTGGACGTGCGGTTGATTTCCGAACGGCCCTTGGTGCGGTGCGTGCCGGCCTGGCGGCGCGACAGCTGCCAGGTCACGCAGCGGTGCAGGATGTCCGCGCGCGGCTCGAGACCGAAGATCTCGTCCGCGAGCGTCACCGAGCCGGCGTCAGAGCCGTCGAGCGTCTTGACGGTCAGTTCCATCACACGCCCTCCTCGGCGGCAGCTTCGGCCGCGGGAGCATCCGCGCCGTTGGCGAGCTTGAACGCGCCGGGCTTGGGAGCCGCCTCGGGCAGCTTCTTCTTGACCGCGTCGCGCACGGTGATCCAGCCGCCGGCGTGGCCGGGGACGGCGCCCTCGACCGCGA
Organism: Xanthobacter pseudotagetidis; assembly: GCF_043194795.2. Lineage (NCBI taxonomy): Bacteria > Pseudomonadati > Pseudomonadota > Alphaproteobacteria > Hyphomicrobiales > Xanthobacteraceae > Xanthobacter > Xanthobacter pseudotagetidis. The sequence continues at coordinate 3,106,081 of NZ_CM195534.1, forward strand.
TCAGGCCGCGCTCGACGTCGGTCATCACCACCTTCAGGTTCTGGGTGGTGACGGTGACGTCGCCCATGTGGCCCGGCATCTTCTTGTTCTTGAAGGTCTTGCCCGGGTCCTGGCGGCCGCCGGTCGAACCGATCGAACGATGCGAGATGGAGACGCCGTGCGAGGCGCGAAGACCACCGAAATTGTGGCGCTTCATGCCGCCGGCGAAGCCCTTGCCGATGGTGGTGCCGGTCACGTCCACGAACTGGCCCACGACGAAGTGGTCAGCCGTGATCTCGGCGCCGACCGGGATCAGCGCCTCCTCCGGCACGCGGAACTCGGCCATCTTCCGCTTGGGCTCGACGTGAGCCACGGCGAAGTGGCCGCGCTCGGCGCGGGTCACGTTCTTGGGCTTGCGGCGGCCGGCTCCGAGCTGGACCGCGACATAACCGTTCTTGTCGAGCGTGCGGTGGGCGACCACCTGGCAGCTCTCAACTTTCAGCACAGTGACCGGCACGTGCTCACCGGCATCGGTGAAGATGCGGGTCATGCCGACCTTCTGGGCGATGACGCCTGACCGCATGGTCGTGTCTCCTCGCACCACGTCAGAGCTTGATTTCGACGTCGACGCCAGCGGCGAGGTCGAGCTTCATCAGCGCGTCCACGGTCTGGGGGGTCGGGTCGACGATATCGAGCAACCGCTTGTGCGTGCGCATCTCGAACTGCTCGCGCGACTTCTTGTCGATGTGAGGCGAACGGTTGACGGTGAACTTCTCGATCCGCGTGGGCAGCGGGATCGGGCCGCGCACCTGGGCGCCCGTGCGCTTGGCCGTGGCGACGATCTCGCGCGTCGACGCATCGAGGATGCGGTGATCGAACGCCTTCAGGCGAATTCGAATGTTCTGGCCGTTCATGGCTCAATTGGCTCCAGGAAGAGGAAACGCGCACGCCGGTGCGCAGCGCGTTTCGTTCTTGTTGATCACTCGATGATGGCGGCGACGACGCCGGCGCCCACCGTGCGGCCGCCCTCGCGGATGGCGAAGCGCAGCTTCTCCTCCATGGCGATCGGCACGATCAGCGCCACGTCCATGGACACGTTGTCCCCCGGCATCACCATCTCGGTGCCCTCGGGAAGCGTGCACACGCCCGTCACGTCCGTGGTGCGGAAGTAGAACTGCGGGCGGTAGTTGGTGAAGAACGGCGTGTGGCGGCCGCCCTCCTCCTTGGTCAGGATGTAGGCCTCGGCCTTGAACTTCGTGTGCGGCTTCACCGAGCCCGGCTTGCACACCACCTGGCCACGCTCCACGTCCTCGCGCTTGGTGCCGCGAAGCAGGATGCCCACGTTGTCGCCGGCCTGCCCCTGGTCCAGAAGCTTGCGGAACATCTCGACGCCCGTCACGGTCGTCTTGATGGTCGGACGGATGCCGACGATCTCCACTTCCTCGCCCACCTTCACGATGCCGCGCTCCACGCGCCCCGTCACCACCGTGCCGCGGCCCGAGATCGAGAACACGTCCTCGATCGGCATCAGGAACGGCAGGTCGATCGGGCGCTCCGGCTGCGGGATGTAGGCGTCGACCGCCTCCATCAGCTTCAGAACCGCGTCGCGGCCGAGCGCCGGATCGCCGTTCTCCAGCGCAACCAGCGCCGAGCCGCGGATGATCGGGATGTCGTCGCCGGGGAAGTCGTACTTCGACAGAAGCTCGCGCACCTCCATCTCGACCAGCTCGAGAAGCTCGGCGTCGTCCACCATGTCGCACTTGTTCAGGAACACCACCAGCGCCGGAACGCCCACCTGGCGGGCCAGCAGGATGTGCTCGCGGGTCTGCGGCATCGGGCCGTCCGCCGCCGACACAACCAGGATCGCGCCGTCCATCTGCGCCGCGCCCGTGATCATGTTCTTCACGTAGTCGGCGTGCCCGGGGCAGTCCACGTGCGCATAGTGGCGGTTGTTGGTCTCGTACTCCACGTGCGCCGTGGAGATCGTGATCCCGCGCGCCTTCTCTTCCGGCGCCTTGTCGATCTGGTCGTACGCCGTGAACGTCGCCCCGCCAGACTCCGCAAGAACCTTCGTGATCGCAGCCGTCAGCGACGTCTTCCCATGGTCAACGTGACCAATGGTGCCGATGTTGCAGTGCGGCTTCGAACGGTTGAACTTCTCTTTGGCCATGGGACTCTCCGTTGGGTCTCTCTGGCGTGATCCGAAAGGGTGAAGCGGGGTTCAGGCCGTGCGCGTCACGCGTACTTGGCCTGGACCTCCTGGGCGACGTTCGACGGCACCTGCTCGTAGTGGTCGAACTGCATGGTGAAGGTGGCGCGGCCCTGGCTGAACGAGCGCAGGGTGTTCACGTAGCCGAACATGTTGGCGAGCGGCACCATCGCGTTGATCACGTTGGCGTTGCCGCGCATGTCCTGGCCCTGGATCTGGCCACGGCGGGAGTTCAGGTCGCCGATCACCGAGCCGGTGTAGTCCTCAGGGGTGACCACCTCGACCTTCATGATCGGCTCGAGCAGCACCGAGTTGCCCTTCTGCAGGGCCTCGCGGAAGCCGGCGCGGGACGCGATCTCGAACGCGAGCGCGGACGAGTCCACCTCGTGATAGGCGCCGTCGACGAGCGTCACCTTGACGTCCACCACCGGGAAGCCCGCCAGCACGCCGGCGCCGAGCACGCTCTCCAGGCCCTTCTGGACGCCGGGGATGTACTCCTTCGGCACCGCGCCGCCGACGATGGCGCTCTCGAACTGGAAGCCCTTGCCGGCCTCGTTCGGCTCCACCACGAACTTCACCCGCGCGAACTGGCCGGTACCGCCGGTCTGCTTCTTGTGGGTGTAGTCGACCTCGGCCTTCTTGGTGATGGTCTCGCGATAGGCCACCTGCGGGGCGCCGATGTTCGCGTCCACCTTGTAGGTGCGCTTCAGGATGTCGACCTTGATGTCGAGGTGCAGCTCGCCCATCCCCTTGAGGATGGTCTGGCCGCTCTCGTGGTCGGTCGACACGCGGAAGGACGGGTCCTCGGCCGCGAGCTTGGACAGCGCGATGCCGAGCTTCTCCTGGTCCGCCTTGGACTTGGGCTCGATGGCGATCTCGATGACCGGCTCGGGGAACTCCATCTTCTCAAGGATCACCGGCTTGTCGGTGGCGCACAGCGTGTCGCCGGTGCGCACCTCCTTGAGGCCGGCCAGGGCGACGATGTCGCCCGCATAGGCTTCCTTGATGTCCTCGCGGTTGTTGGCGTGCATGAGGAGCATGCGCCCCACGCGCTCGCGCTTGTCGCGGGTGGAGTTCAGAAGGCCCATGCCGGCTTCCATCACGCCCGAATAGACGCGGCAGAAGGTGATGGTGCCCACGAACGGGTCGTCCATGATCTTGAACGCAAGCACGGACAGAGGCTCGTTGTCGGCCGGCTTGCGGTCGGTCTCTTCCTCGGTCTTGAAGTCGATGCCCTTGATGGCGCCGCGATCGATGGGCGACGGCAGATAGTCCACCACCGCGTCGAGCAGCGGCTGCACGCCCTTGTTCTTGAAGGCCGAGCCGCAGAAGACGGGGTTGAACTTGCGGCCGATCACCGCCTTGCGGATCAGCGACTTGAGGGTCGCCTCGTCGGGCTCGGTGCCGTCCAGGTACGCGGCCATGGCGTCGTCGTCGAGCTCGACGGCGGCTTCCACCAGCTTGTTGCGGTATTCGGCGGCCTTGTCGGCGAGATCGGCGGGAATCTCCTCGTCATGGTACTTGGCGCCGAGGGCCTCGTCTTCCCACACGACCGCCTTCATGCGGACGAGGTCGATGATGCCCTTGAAGTTGTTCTCGGAGCCGATCGGCAGCTGGCAGCACACGGGGTTGCCGGCGACGCGGTCGACGATCATCTCGACGCAGCGGTAGAAGTCGGCGCCGATCTTGTCCATCTTGTTGACGAACACGATGCGCGGCACGTTGTACTTGTCCGCCTGGCGCCACACGGTCTCGGTCTGCGGCTCGACGCCCTGGTTGCCGTCCAGCACGCACACGGCGCCGTCGAGCACGCGCAGGGAGCGCTCCACCTCGATGGTGAAGTCCACGTGCCCGGGGGTGTCGATGATGTTCAGGCGCTTGCCCGACCAGAACGCAGTCGTCGCGGCCGACGTGATGGTGATGCCGCGCTCCTGCTCCTGGGTCATCCAGTCCATGGTGGCGGCGCCGTCATGGACTTCGCCGATCTTGTGGCTCTTGCCGGTGTAATAGAGGATCCGCTCGGTGGTCGTGGTCTTGCCGGCATCGATGTGGGCCATGATGCCGAAGTTGCGGTAGTCCTCGATCGCGTGAGTACGGGGCATGGCTCAGTCCTCTCCGATCACCAGCGATAATGCGAGAAGGCGCGGTTGGCTTCCGCCATCCGGTGCGTGTCCTCACGCTTCTTCACCGCGTTGCCGCGGTTGTTGGCGGCGTCGAGCAGCTCCGAGGACAGGCGCTCGACCATGGTCTTCTCGTTGCGGGCGCGGGCCGAGGCGATCAGCCAGCGGATGGCCAGGGTCTGGCGGCGCTCGGTGCGCACCTCGACCGGCACCTGGTAGGTGGCGCCGCCGACGCGGCGGGAGCGGACTTCCACCGCCGGCGCCACGTTCTCGAGCGCCTGGATGAACACGTCCACCGGATCGTGCTTGGCCTTCGCCTCGACCACGTCGAGGGCGCCATAGACGATGCCTTCGGCGACCGACTTCTTGCCGTCGCGCATGACGGAATTCATGAAGCGCGACAGGATGGTGGAGCCGTACTTGGCGTCCGGGATGACTTCGCGGCGCTCGGCCTTGTGACGACGGGACATCGCTCAGTTCCTCACTTCGGCCGCTTCGCGCCGTACTTCGAACGGCGCTGCTTGCGGTTCTTGACGCCCTGCGTGTCGAGCACGCCGCGCAGGATGTGGTAGCGCACGCCGGGAAGGTCCTTCACGCGGCCGCCGCGGATCATCACCACGGAGTGCTCCTGAAGGTTGTGGCCCTCGCCGGGGATGTAGCCGATCACTTCGTAGCTGTTGGTGAGCCGCACCTTGGCGACCTTGCGAAGCGCCGAGTTCGGCTTCTTCGGGGTCGTGGTGTAGACGCGCGTGCAGACGCCGCGCTTCTGGGGGCTCGCCTGGAGCGCCGGCGCCTTGTCGCGGGCCTTCTGCGCTTCGCGCGGCTTGCGGATCAGCTGGTTGATCGTCGGCATGTACGCCTTCGCCTCGTCCTGCTTGCGGCCCAGGGCCGCTTCTTCTTCGGTTCGACGGCCCCTGCGGGCCGCCACGGTGGCCGCCCGGAGGCGGCCTTGAAAACGCTTCGGCACGACGGTTTCCCGCCGGCCGCACCACGACGCAAAAGGCGCCGTCCACCGCCGTGGCGGGGCGGACGCGCCTTGTTCGCGACAGAGGATCACAACGCTCGGTCCCCGAAGGGCGGCGCCGCGATCGTGCACCTGATGTTATCGCAGTGCTGTTCCTGGCAGCGTTTCGGCTCCCCTGGTCGGGACCGTCCAGGCTTCGGGCCGAAGCAGGGAATAAGGAACCGACCGCTCAGACGCCGACCGCCTGCCGCGAAAGTGGGCCGCTTCTATCCGCAGAGTCGCTCTGCGTCAAGCCTGCGGCGGGCGCCGATCCGACAAAAAGCCGGGTTCCGCGCCGTTTCCGCGGGCACCGGCCGCCGGAACGGCTGCTGCGGCCCCCCTGCCCGCCCCCGAACCGCCCCGACTGCCGCCCCGAATGCCGCGCGGCACCGCCCTTGGCCCCCCTTCTCAGGGGGTGACGAGCTTCAGCCCCACCAGCCCCGCGGCGATCAGGCCGATCGAGGCGAGCCGCAGCAGGTCGGTCGATTCGGAGAACACCGCGATGCCGACGATCGCGGTGCCCACCGTGCCTATGCCCGCCCACACCGCATAAGCGGTGCCGATGGGTATGGACTTCAGCGACAGGCTGAGCAGGAACAGGCTCACGGCGATGCTGACGAGCGTGATGAGGCTCGGCCACAGGCGGGTGAAGCCGTCGGAATACTTCATGCCGATGGCCCAGCCCACTTCCAGGAGGCCGGCAACACACAGATAGACCCAAGCCATGGGAGGAACGCTCCGCAGCGGGCCGTCCCGCCGGGTTCGAACGAACGGGCGGCCGTCCGCCCTAGCTTGGGTAAATAGTGTTTCTTGGGAGGAATTAAAACCCCTGCCCGCCGGTCACACGTCCCGCTCGAACACGATGGTCGCGCCCAGGGCGGCACGGGGCGGCACCACGACCATGCCCTCGATCGCTTCCTCCACCATGCGGCGGGCGGCGAGCGCGCGCCGCAGCTCCGGCGCGCCGGAGGTGGCGAAGCGGACGGCGGCGAGGCGCAGGCCCTCGCCCGCCGGCCCGGGCACGCCGTAGCGATCCATATAGAGCGCCCGCGACATGAGGTCGATCTGCCCGCGCGGGGTCTGGCCGACGAACCAGCCCTCCGAGGCCCGATTGAGCGAGACGCCGCTCACCGTGTCGAGGAACGGAATGTCGTCCACCGGGCTCTCGGACACCAGCACGATGCCGGCGAGGCCCGTCGCGCCGTTGGCGTGGCGCTGAAGGTCGGCGGACCAGAAGTTCTCCGGCTTGCGCTGGAGGCAGGTGAAGGTGCCGAAGTCGGGCGCCGTCGGCGAGGCGGCGTAGGCGAGCGAGAACGAGACGTCCACGTCCTGGCCGTCCGCCCGGCGCGCCTTGCGGGCGAAGTCCACGGTGTCGAAGCCGCCGAAGCCGGCGGCGTCGAACTCCGCCTTGTCGGCCACCGGATCGCGGCCCTCGAACACCGCCATGGAGAGCCCTTCCCCATTGCGCTCCAGAAACGCCTGGTTGAAGGCGCCGAAGGAGAAGCCGGTCGCCGTCGCGGCCGGGATCTTCTCCGGCTCCACCACCTGCAGCAGCTCGATGAAGAAGCCGTCCGTCTGGATGATGCGGTTCTCGGTGCCGAAGGGATGGCGGTTGCGCGCGCCCACGGTGAATCCGAGCAGATCGTAGATCTCCCCCGCGGAGTCCAGGTCACGGACGAGATGGACGACATGGTCGAGGCCACGACGCATAGGCAGGTCTCCCTCAGGCTGGGCCGGGCAGGCCGAATCCGTCGGGGACGGCAGGCCGGCGCGGGCTCTCACGGGTGGGACGGCCGAGGAACTCCTGTCGCAGGAGAACGTCGTCCGGCCCCGGAAGTGCGCGTCGGCGCGAGCGGCACCTTAAGGGGTGGCGGCCCGGATTGGGACAAGAAAATGCGCCCATTTCGCCCCGATCGGCCGCGGCACGGGCCGCCTTCGGGAAGAACTCCCCTGCGTCCTGAGGGACTTGGGGACGGATACCTCCAGGCTAAAAAAGATGATTCGATAAAACGGTGCGAATTAACGCAAATCGGTCGACCGGACCATCCGCCCACCCGCCGCGACGTGCCTCGCCAAGCGGCCGCCGGGCCGCGCGGCGGCAGCCGGATGGGCGCCGCCCCGTTCCGGCGCCGGGGTCCGCGTCCAATTGCTCCAATGTGGTCGAAAAATGATCGAGGCCGTTGCGCCCGCGCGCGCCACCCATCACACTCCCGCGCCAACAAGAACAGGCTGGAAACTAAAGGTGGGAAAATGCTGGCTTTGCTATTGATTGTCGTCTGCGGTCTGCTGGCCGTGGGCTACGGCGCATGGGCGGTGCGCGCCCTCATGTCCGCGGATGCCGGAACGGCGCGCATGCAGGAGATCGCGGCCGCCATCGCGGAAGGCGCGCAGGCCTATCTCAAGCGGCAGTACACCACCATCGGCATCGTCGGCGTGGTGATCTTCGTCCTGGTCGGCATCTTCCTCGGCTGGCTGGTGGCGGTGGGCTTCGCCATCGGCGCCATTCTCTCCGGCCTCGCCGGCTTCATCGGCATGAACGTCTCGGTCCGCGCCAACGTGCGCACCGCCCAGGCGGCGACCAAGTCGCTGGCGGGCGGCCTCGACCTCGCCTTCAAGGCGGGCGCGGTGACCGGCCTGCTGGTGGCGGGCCTCGCGCTGCTCGGCGTCGCGGTCTACTACGCGGTGCTGGTGAAGGGCATCGGCCTCGCCCCCAACTCGCGCACCGTGGTGGACGCGCTGGTGGCGCTCGGATTCGGGGCCTCGCTGATCTCCATCTTCGCCCGTCTCGGCGGCGGCATCTTCACCAAGGGCGCGGACGTGGGCGGCGACCTCGTCGGCAAGGTGGAGGCCGGCATCCCGGAGGACGACCCGCGCAACCCGGCCACCATCGCCGACAACGTGGGCGACAATGTCGGCGACTGCGCCGGCATGGCGGCCGACCTGTTTGAGACCTACGCGGTGACGGTGGTCGCCACCATGGTGCTCGCCGCGATCTTCTTCGCCGCCACCCCGGCGCTGCTCGACACCATGATCGTCTATCCGCTGGCGATCGGCGGCGCGTGCATCCTCACCTCCATCGCCGGCACCTTCTTCGTGCGGCTGGGGCCGACCTCCTCCATCATGGGCGCGCTCTACAAGGGCCTCATGGCGACGGCGGGCTTCTCCGTCATCGCGCTCGCGGCGGTGACCTGGCTGCTGCCGGGCTTCGGCCCCATCGGCACCACCGGCTACACCGGCACGAGCCTCTTCATCTGCGGCCTCGTGGGCCTCGCGGTGACCGGCGCCATCGTCGTCATCACCGAATACTACACCGGCACCGGCTACCGTCCGGTGGTGTCCATCGCCCAGTCCTCGGTCACGGGCCACGGCACCAACATCATCCAGGGTCTCGCGGTGTCGCTGGAATCGACCGCGCTGCCGACCATCGTCATCATCGCCGGCATCCTGGTGGCGTACGGGCTCGCGGGCCTGTTCGGCATCGCCATCGCCGCCACCACCATGCTCGGCGTCGCCGGCATGATCGTCGCGCTCGATGCCTTCGGGCCGGTGACGGACAATGCCGGCGGCATCGCCGAGATGGCCGGCCTGCCCAAGGAGGTGCGCCAGTCCACCGACGCGCTCGACGCGGTGGGCAACACCACCAAGGCGGTCACCAAGGGCTACGCCATCGGCTCGGCGGGCCTCGGCGCGCTGGTGCTGTTCGCGGCCTACAGCCAGGACCTGAAGTACTTCGTCGCCCAGGCGGCGCCGGGCAGCTACTTCGCCGGCGTGGCGCCGAACTTCTCGCTGGAGAACCCGTACGTGGTGGTAGGCCTGCTGTTCGGCGGCCTCCTGCCCTACCTCTTCGGCGCCATGGGCATGACGGCGGTGGGCCGCGCGGCGGGCGCCATCGTCGAGGAGGTGCGCCGGCAGTTCCGCGAGAAGCCGGGCATCATGGCCGGCACCGAGAAGCCGGACTATTCCCGCGCCGTGGACATGCTCACCAAGGCGGCGATCAAGGAGATGATCGTCCCCTCGCTGCTGCCGGTGCTCTCGCCCATCGTCTGCTACTTCGTCATCTACTTCGTGGCGGGCGGCGGCGCGGCGGGCAAGTCGGCGGCCTTCTCGGCCCTCGGCGCCATGCTCTTGGGCGTGATCGTCACCGGCCTGTTCGTCGCCATCTCCATGACCTCCGGCGGCGGCGCCTGGGACAATGCCAAGAAGTCGTTCGAGGACGGCTTCGTGGACAAGGACGGCGTGCGCCACATGAAGGGCTCGGAGGCGCACAAGGCCTCCGTCACCGGCGACACGGTGGGCGATCCCTACAAGGACACGGCGGGCCCCGCCGTGAACCCCATGATCAAGATCACCAACATCGTCGCCCTGCTGCTGCTGGCGGTGCTGGGCCACGGCGGATGACGTCCGGCCGGCGGCGCGCCTCATCGCCGCCGGCGCCCTCAGAGCCGACAATACAAAAAGCGCCCGGCACTGCCGGGCGCTCTTCGTTTCGGGACCGGGGTGCGGGTCTCAGCCCTGCTCTTCCTCGAAGATCCAGAGCGCGCTGGACGGCGGCCCGCCGGGCGCGTCGACCAGGCCGAGGAACACCGGGATGCGATGCTTCTGCTGCGGCGTCAGCGACGCGACGAAGGGCTTCGCCGCGGCGATGAACGCCTTGAGGTCGGCCGCGCGGGCGGCCTCGGCATCGGCCACCTCTTCCAGCGCGGCCAGGAAGTCGGCGGGCGGCGGCGCGCTGAAGCGCTTCTCGCGCCGCTGGGCGGAGTTGCGGGCGATGTCGCGGATCGCCTTCTCCACCGGCGCCCAGAGCTTTTCCTGCTCGGGGGTCAGCTCGATCACCGTCTTCAGCGCGGCGATGCGGGCATTGCGGATGGCGCGGGCGTCGTCCTCGGTGAAGGGCGGAGACGTCAGCGCCGGGTCGGCGGGCTGCGCGGCAGCGGCCGGCGCGTTCTGGGCCGCGGCCGGGCCGGCGAAACTTGCGGCCGTCACGGCGATGAGGCCGGACAGGCCGAGCGCCGCAAGGCGCGAGGAATGGCGGATCATGGGTGTCTCATGTCGCTGGGGTTGAACAGGGGCGGGCCCATTCGGGCCGCGGCCGCGCATCAATACCTGTAGCCGCCGCCGGGCAGCGGCCCGTGATAGGGCGTGTCGCGGCAATGGCCCCAGGGCCCGCGCCAGTAGCCGGGCGGACAGCCTTGCGGATTGACCACCACCGGCCCCGGCACGACCACGACCGGCCGCCCGTAATAGCCATAGCGGCAGCCGCCCCACGGCCCGCGCCAGCCACCCCAGCCGCAGCCCTGCGCGACCAATGTCGGACCGGCATCCGCCGGAGCGGGCAACGCCGGAAAGGCGCCGGCACCGACGGTGGCAGCGGCCAGAATCGGCACCGCCAGCAGAATGCTCGCAAACATACGCATTTTGAGGCCCTCTCCAGACGTTGCGATCGGACAAAAGAAGCTTCTGCGATGACGAATGGTAAAATGCTATTGCGGTCCGGCCGGCGTCAATGGACGATCCTGCCCTACGGGCAAATTGGAGCGATCCGAGCCTCCCGCGCCGAACGGCGCGCTTTCCCGCTGAAACGCCGCAGCGGCCCTTCTCGTTTCCATGATGCCGGAGAATATTCGGGGTCTGGCGGGATGGCGCGGCACGGGGGCAAGCATGCGGACGACACTGGAGCGCCTGTTCAGGCTCGGCGAGAACCACACCACCGTTCCGACCGAGCTCGCCGCCGGGCTCACGACCTTCCTCACCATGAGCTACATCCTGGTCGTGAACCCGCAGATCCTGTCCGAGGCCGGGATCGACCGGGGCGCCGCCTTCACCGCCACCTGCCTTGCCGCCGCGCTCGGCTCGCTCGCCATGGGGCTGATCGCCAACTATCCCATCGCCCTCGCCCCCGGCATGGGGATCAACGCCTATTTCACCTACACCGTGGTGCTCGGCATGGGCGTGCCGTGGCAGACCGCGCTCGGCGCCGTGTTCCTGTCCGGCCTCCTGTTCCTGCTGGTGAGCGTGCTCAAGGTGCGCGAATGGCTGGTGAATTCCATCCCGCTCCCGCTCAAGCTCGGCATCGGCGCCGGCATCGGCCTGTTCCTGGGGCTGCTCGGCCTCCAGGGCATGGGCGTCGTGGTGGCGAAGCCCGCCACCTTGATCGGTCTCGGCGATATCTCCGATCCCAAGGTGCTGATCGCCTGCGCCGGCTTCGTGCTGATGGCCGGCCTCGCCGCCCGCAGGATTCCCGGCGCGATCCTGATCGCGGTGGCGGCGGCGGCGCTCGCGGGGGTACCGCTCGGCCTCACCGCCTTTTCGGGCCTGGTCTCGGCGCCGCCTTCGCTGGCGCCGACCTTCCTCCAACTCGACCTTGCCGGGGCGCTCAGGCTCTCCATGACCGGCGTGGTGTTCGCCTTCTTCCTGGTGGGGCTGCTCGACAATATGGGCACGCTGATCGCCACCCTGGGCCGCGCCGGGCTGATGCGCGCGGACGGCACGGTGCCGCGCCTCGGCCGGGTGATGCTGGCCGATTCGGGCGGCGCCATGGTGGGGGCGGCGCTCGGCACCTCCAACACGGTGTCCTACATCGAGAGCGCGGCGGGAATCACCGCCGGCGGGCGCACCGGCCTTGCGAGCGTCGCCACGGCGGCGCTGTTCCTCGCCTGCCTGCTGATCGCGCCGCTGGCGCTGGCCGTTCCCGCCTTCGCCACCGCGCCGGCGCTGCTGTTCGTGGCGCTCGCCATGATGGCGCCGCTGAAGGACCTGCCCTGGGACGATCCGGCCGAGGCGCTGCCGGCGGCGCTGACCGCGCTCGCCATCGCCTTCACCTTCTCCATCGCCACGGGGATCGGCCTCGGCTTCATCGCCCATGCGGGGGTGAAGCTGATCGCCGGTCGCGGCCGTGAGGTGAGCGGGGCGGTGTGGGCCATCGCGCTCGCCTCGGCAGTGCTGATGGCGGTGGAGTAGACAGGCGTTCGCCGGGGTGTCATGCAATTCGCGGTAGATGGGTCTCCCGGCCCAATCGGCAAGGATGCGGCTGGCCGCGGGGCGGGGACAAGGCGGGAAGGGGCGGCTCATGCATCATGAACCTTGGCGCCGGGCGCGGCGCCCGATGGCGATCCTCGCCTTTGCCAGCATGCTCGCCGGCGCCATGGCCAGCGGCGCGCAGGCCCAGGACGGGCCGATCGACCAGCCGCCGGGCGCCGAGAAGCTCGATCCCGCCGCGCCGGAAGTCATGAAGCGCGCGCATGCGGCGCGGGTGAAGACGATCGCGGAGATGCCGCCCGCCTTCTGGCACGAGGTCTACCCCGATCTGCTGAAGGACGTGACGCTGGAGCGGCTGAGGACGGAGAAGGGCGCGGTCGTCATCGTGCGGGCCTACGCCAAGTCGCCGGACGGCGACGAGATTCCGTTCCCGTATGTGTACACGCTGCGCGAGGTCAACACGGACAGGGTCCGCGTTGTGTTCCTGCGCAAGCGGGGCTCGATGGCCCAGCTGGGCTGGGGCGTCGCCGTTGTGCCGCCGGGCCGATACGTGCCGACCGGGGTGCCGGCCAAGGTCAACATCCACCTGCAGAGCGACGGAACCCTGGCGCACAAGATCCGGCTTCCCCTCGGCAGCGCCCGGATCGCCATCGACAAGGGCGTCAGGGTGGAGGCGGGCGAGGTGGTCTATCTCGGAACCGAGGTGGATTCCTTCGCCGAGAAGAAACCGCCGCCGAGGTCAATCCAGGTGCTCGACGAGAGCGCCGCGGCGCGCGCCTATGCGCAGGCGGAATTGCCGTCCTTCGCGCCGCATCTGCAGACGCGCCTGCTGCCGTCCGTGGACCCTGTCGAGCTCCAGTGAGGCCGGAAGCGCCCGCGCCGGTCCGCGCCCCGGGCGCCGATACCCTTCCATCCCGCGGCGGGATCGTGTAACACGCCCGCGACGACGCTCCCGGCGTGCCGGGCGCGAACATGATGGATTCCATGCAGACCGTTCTGATTGTCATTCACCTGATGGTGGTGCTCGCGCTCATCGGTGTCGTGCTCATCCAGCGTTCCGAGGGCGGTGGACTGGGCATCGGCGGCGGTGGCGGCGGTGGCGCCGGCGGCTTCTTCACCGCCCGCGGCTCGGCCAACGTCCTCACCCGCGCCACCGCCATCCTCGCGGTGCTGTTCTTCATCACCTCCCTGGCCTTGACCATCAGCGCCGGCTGGCACCGCGCACCGCGCTCGATCCTGCCGTCGGCCGCGCCCTCGGGCCCGCAGGTGCCGCAGAGCGGCGGCTCGATCCTTGACCAGATTCGCCCGCAGGGCGGCGCTCCGGCCGCGCCCGGCGCGCCCGCGGCGCCCGCCCCGGCGGCGCCCGCGGCCCCGTCCGGCCCGGCGGTTCCCCAGTCCCAGTGACCGCGTCGCGCCCTCCCCGAAAAGGAGGGCGCGGCCTCATTCTCCACAGGCGAGGCGGGGCCGTCGCGGCTTCGCCCTCGCCGAATCGCGTTTGCACGAGGTAAGGTCGAGGCCCATGGCGCGCTACATCTTCATCACAGGCGGCGTCGTGTCCTCCCTCGGCAAGGGCCTCGCCTCCGCAGCTCTCGGCGCGCTTCTCCAGGCGCGCGGATACACCGTCCGTCTGCGCAAGCTCGACCCCTATCTGAACGTGGATCCGGGCACCATGAGCCCGTACCAGCACGGCGAGGTGTTCGTCACCGACGACGGCGCCGAGACCGACCTCGACCTCGGCCACTACGAGCGGTTCACCGGCCATCCGGCGACCAAGCAGGACAACATCACCACCGGGCGCATCTATCAGGACATCCTGACCAAGGAGCGCCGCGGCGACTATCTCGGCGCCACCATCCAGGTCATCCCCCACGTCACCAACGCCATCAAGGACTTCGTCCTGGAGGGCAACGAGGGGTTCGACTTCGTGCTGATCGAGGTCGGCGGCACGGTGGGCGACATCGAGGGCCTGCCCTTCTTCGAGGCCACCCGCCAGCTGAAGAACGAGCTGCCGCGCGGCCACGCCATCTTCATCCACCTGACGCTGCTGCCCTACATCCCCTCCGCCGGCGAGCTGAAGACCAAGCCGACCCAGCATTCGGTGAAGGAGCTGCGCTCCATCGGCATCCAGCCGGACATCCTGCTCTGCCGCACCGACCGGGAGATCCCGCGCGAGGAGCGCAGGAAGCTCTCGCTGTTCTGCAACGTGCGGGAAAGCGCGGTGATCGAGGCGCGCGACGTGGACAACATCTACGCCGTCCCCTCCGCCTATCACGCCGAGGGGCTCGACAAGGAGGTGCTGGCCGCCTTCCACATCGAGCCGGCGCCGGCACCGAACCTCCAGCGCTGGCACACCATAGAGGACCGGGTGCGCAACCCCGAGGGCGAGGTCACCATCGCCATCGTCGGCAAGTACACGGGCCTCAAGGATGCCTACAAGTCGCTGATCGAGGCGCTCGCCCATGGCGGCATCGCCAACAAGGTGAAGGTGAACCTCGACTGGATCGAGAGCGAGACCTTCGAGCGCGAGGACCCCGCCCCGTTCCTGGAGCACGTGCACGGCATCCTGGTGCCCGGCGGCTTCGGCCAGCGCGGCGCCGAGGGCAAGATCCGCGCGGCCCAGTTCGCGCGCGAGCGGGCGGTGCCCTATTTCGGCATCTGCTTCGGCATGCAGATGGCGGTGATCGAGGCGGCGCGGAACCTCGCCGGCATCGAGGCGGCCAACTCCACCGAGTTCGGCCCCACCAACGAGCCGGTGGTGGGCCTGCTCACCGAATGGATGCGCGGCAACGAGCTGGAGAAGCGCAACGCCGCCGGCGACCTCGGCGGCACCATGCGCCTCGGCGCCTATCCGGCGCACCTGGAGCCCGGCAGCCGGGTGGAGGGCGTCTACGGCAAGCGCGACATCTTCGAGCGCCACCGCCACCGCTACGAGGTGAACACCTCGTACCGCGACCGGCTGGAGCAGCACGGGCTGAAATTCTCCGGCATGTCGCCGGACGGCCTGCTGCCGGAGATCGTGGAATATTCCAACCACCCCTGGTTCATCGGCGTGCAGTTCCATCCCGAGCTGAAGTCGCGCCCGTTCGAGCCGCACCCGCTGTTCGCCTCGTTCGTGGGCGCGGCGAAGGACCAGAGCCGGCTGGTGTGAGCGCGGCGCGCGGGGGTTCCGCGCGCCTATCGGGCCCTGCCCGTCCACGCCCCTGCCTATCCGCGCCCCTGCCCGTCCACGCTCGGTGCACGGCCGGAGCGCTCAGGCGAGCTCCACCACCTTGCCCTCGCGCAGCGTCACGCGCCGGTCCATGCGGCTCGCCAGCTCCAGGTTGTGGGTGGCGATCAGCGCCGCGACGCCGGTGGCGCGCACCAGCTCGGTGAGCGCGCCGAAGACATGATCGGAGGTGCGCGGGTCGAGGTTGCCGGTGGGCTCGTCCGCCAGCAGCAGGCGCGGCGCGTTGGCGAGCGCGCGGGCGATGGCGACGCGCTGCTGCTCGCCGCCGGACAATTCCGAGGGCCGGTGCGTGAGCCGCGCGCCGAGGCCGAGATAGGTGAGCAGCTCCTTGGCCCGCGCGTCCGCCTGGGCGCGGGACAGGCCGCGGATCATCTGCGGCATGGCCACGTTCTCCAGCGCCGAGAACTCGCCGAGCAGATGGTGAAACTGGTAGATGAAGCCGATGTTGAGGCGCCGCAGGCGCGTGCGCTCCCGGTCGGCGAGCCGCGCCGTGGAGGTGCCGGCGATGAACACCTCGCCCTCGTCGGAATGCTCCAGGAGGCCGGCGATGTGCAGCAGCGTGGACTTGCCCGAGCCCGAGGGCGCCACCAGCGCCACCGACTGGCCCTGCGCCACCTTCAGGTCCACCCCGCGCAGGATCTCCAGCGCCTGGGCGCCCTGGGCGTAGCGCCGCTTCACGCCGGCGAGCAGCAGCGCCGGCTCGCGCTTCTCGCCGCCGCCCGCCCCGCCGGGCGGCGCGGCCATCGGCCCGCGGGTCTCCACCGGCTGGTCCATCACTCGTACCTCAGGGCTTCGACCGGATCGAGCCGCGCGGCCCGCCAGGAGGGATAGAGGGTCGCGAGCAGCGACAGCACCAGCGCCATGACCACCACGGAGGTGGTCTCGCCCACGTTCATCTGCGCCGGCAGGCGGCTCAGGTAGTAGAGCTCGGGCGAGAACAGCTCGGTGGCGGTGAGCCAGGAGATGAACTGGCGGATGCTCTCGATGTTGAGGCACACCACCACGCCGAGGATCAGCCCGACGAAGGTGCCCACCACGCCGATGGCGGCGCCGGTGATCAGGAACACGCGCATGATCGCCCCCTGGGTCGCGCCCATGGTGCGCAGGATGGCGATGTCGTGGCCCTTGTCCTTCACCAGCATGATGAGGCCGGAGACGATGTTGAGCGCCGCCACCAGCACGATCAGGGTGAGGATCAGGAACATCACGTTGCGCTCCACCTGGAGCGCGTTGAAGAAGGTGGCGTTGCGCCGCCGCCAGTCGACGAGATAAGCGGGCCGCTGCGCCGCCGCCTGGATGGCGCCGCGCAGCTCCTCCACGTCGTCGGGATTGTCGACGTAGATCTCGATCGCGCTCACGTCGCCGTTGCGGTTGAAATAGGCCTGGGCCTCCGGCAGCGGCATGAAGACGAACGCCGAATCGTACTCCGACATGCCGATCTCGAAGATCGCCGCCACCTTGTAGACCTTGATGCGCGGCGAGGTGCCCATGGGCGTCACCGCGCCGCGCGGCGCCACGAGCGTGATGTTGTCGCCCACCCTGAGGGAAAGCTGGTCGGCGAGGCGCTTGCCGATGGCGAGGCCCTGGCCGCGGTCGAAATTCTCCAGCGTGCCGCCGACCAGGTGCCCGGAGACCGAGGGCAGGCCGCGCAGGCTCTGCTCGGACATGCCGCGCACCAGCACGCCCGAGGCGCCGAATGGCGAGGAGGCGAGCGCCTGCCCCTCCACCAGCGGCACGGCGAGCCGCACGCCGTTGAGCTTGGAGATGCGCTCGGCCACCGCCTGGTAGTCGGTGAGCGGGGATTCGAGCGGCTGCATCAGCACGTGGCCGTTGAGGCCGAGGATCTTGGACAGCAGCTCCTGGCGAAAGCCGTTCATCACCGCCATGACGATGATCAGCGTCGCCACGCCGAGCACGATGCCGAGGAAGGAGAAGCCGGCGATGACCGAGATGAAGCCTTCCTTGCGCCGCGCCCTGAGGTAGCGCAGCGACAGCATCCATTCGAAGGGGGCGAAGGGCCGCGTGCCCGTCGCCTCGGTCAGTGCGCTGGTCTCGACCCGGCCTTCACTCATGCCTTCAGCCTCTCCACCAGATCGGCGGGCGACAGGAGCTCGCGCGATCCGTCGGCCCGGCGCTTCAGCTCCACCTTGCCCTCCGCCAGGCTCTTCGGCCCCACCAGCACCTGCCAGGGCAGGCCGATGAGGTCGGCGGTGGCGAACTTGGCGCCGGCGCGCTCCTCGGTGTCGTCGTACAGGACATCGTAGCCCTGGCCGGTAAGCGTCGCGTAAAGCTCGGCGCAGGCAGCATCCGTGGCGCTGTCCCCGGTCTTCAGGTTGAGGATGCCCACGTCGAACGGGGCGACGGCGTCCGGCCAGATGATGCCGGCCTCGTCATGGGAGGCCTCGATCATGGCCGCCACGAGGCGCGAGGGGCCGATGCCGTAGGAGCCCATGTGGATGGTGTGCTCCTTGCCGTCCGGGCCGAGGACCTTGGCGCCGAAGGGCTCGGAATATTTGGTGCCGAAGTAGAAGATGTGACCCACCTCGATGCCGCGCGCCGCCATGCGCCGCGCCTCGGGGACGGCGGCGAAGGCCGCCTCGTCGTGCTTCTCCGATGTGGCGGCATAAAGGCTGGTCCACTGGTCGAAGATCGCCTGCAGGCCCGCCGCGTCGTCGAAGTCGAGGTTCGCGGAGGGCGGCGCCATGTCGAGATAGTCGCCGTGGCAGAACACCTCGCTCTCGCCCGTGGAGGCGAGGATGATGAACTCGTGGGAGAGGTTGCCGCCGATGGGGCCGGTGTCGGCCACCATGGGGATGGCCTTCAGGCCCATGCGCGCGAAGGTGCGCAGATAGGCGACGAACATCTTGTTGTAGGAGTGCCGTGCGCCGGCGGCGTCGAGATCGAAGGAATAGGCGTCCTTCATCAGGAACTCGCGCGAGCGGTAGACGCCGAAGCGCGGGCGCACCTCGTCCCGGAACTTCCACTGGATGTGGTAGAGGTTGAGCGGCAGCGCCTTGTACGACTTCACATACGCGCGAACGATCTCGGTGATCATCTCCTCGTTGGTGGGCCCGAACAGCATGTCGCGCTCGTGCCGGTCCTTGATGCGCAGCATCTCCTTGCCGTAGTCGTCGTAGCGCCCGCTCTCGCGCCACAGGTCCGCCGACTGGATGGTGGGCATCAGCATCTCGATGGCGCCGGAGCGGTTCTGCTCCTCGCGGATGATGTTGCACACCTTGTTGAGCACGCGGTGGCCGAGCGGCAGCCAGGCATAGATGCCCGCCGCCTCCTGGCGGATCATGCCGGCGCGCAGCATCAGCCGGTGGGAGACGATCTCCGCCTCCTTGGGCACCTCGCGCAGGATGGGCAGGAAATATCGGGAGAGGCGCATCGGTCGTCCCTGGCATGCGAGGGGAAGGTGGGGCGCAGAGAAACCGGAACCGGTCCCGAAACACAAGAGCGATGGCCGGCCGCGTCACACCTTTCGGGGCCGAAGCGGGATCGGACGGGCGCCCGGACCGCCTTCCGGCGCTCGCCCGCTCCTGCCGCCGGCGCCGTGCACGCCGAACGGGAATGTCAGCGGTACCATTCTCGGTTATTGCATTGCAGCGAATGGTTATTGCGCTGCAAGGATGACAAGCGACAGATTCTTGTTCTAACGTGTTCCTGCATAAGAAAGGGGATCGTCACCGCAGCCTTTGGCCGGTGAACGTGGTCCAGGTCTCGGGAGGAATCGACAAAAATCGCCGACCGATGGCCACCTTGCGGGGGCACAATACGGAATCGGCATCACGGATTGGCCGCGGGCGCACCAAGAAGGCTGAGACCTTCGGACGTCCTTCAGGAGCCGTGGACGAGAAAGGCGAGACCTTCCGGGTCTCGCCTTTGTTTTTTGCCCCTTGTCTCCAGAACGGGGCGCCGGGTTCCGGCCATCCACGCCGGGCCGATCTCCCAGCCTCCGAACGCTGCCCGTGGATGCCCGGGCATGACGATCACAGAATGCCGGCTGTCACTGCGCCAGGCTCCCGTCGGCCCCGGCGCCGCGGTGGAGAAGCCAGCCTCAATACGGCCTTGTGTCGAACGGCATCGGGAAGTCGTCCAGCGAGACCATGCCGCTGGCGACCAGATAGACCAGGGCGCCGGTGATGAGCGCCGCCACGAGGGTGGTGGCCAGCAGCTTCCTCGCCAGCAGCGGGCGCATCGGGGCGCCGGGGTCCGTGCCCGGCGTCACGTCCGCGCTCTCGGCCTGGGAGCGCACGCCCCACGGCAGCACCGCGAACAGCGTCACCCACCAGACGATGAAATAGATGGCGATGAGGGTCAGCGGGCTCACGGCGTCACGCCTGCTCCAGCTCCACCAGCGTGCCGTTGAAGTCCTTCGGGTGAAGGAACAGCACCGGCTTGCCGTGGGCGCCGATCTTCGGCTCGCCCGAGCCCAGCACGCGGGCGCCGTTGGCCTTGAGCTGGTCGCGCGCGGCCAGGATGTCGTCCACCTCGTAGCAGATGTGGTGGATGCCGCCGTCCGGGTTGCGCTCCAGGAACTTCATGATCGGCGAATCGGCGCCGAGCGGCTCCAGGAACTCGATCTTTGTGTTGGGCAGATGGACGAACACGGTGGTGACGCCGTGATCGGGCTGGGGCACCGCCTCGGACACCGACGCGCCCAGGGTGTCGCGATAGAGGGCCGCCGCGGCGGACAGGTCGCGCACCGCGATGGCCACGTGGTTCAGCCGTCCGATCATGGAACCCCTCCTCGCGCCCTGCCGGCGCCCTTGTGGATCACGCCATCACACTTCGAGAACGTGCACGTGGCAAACGGGCTTTTTGCCCCACACCGCGTTCACCGCCGCGCGCACGGCCCGCTCCAGCGTCTCGGCGAGCGCCTCGGGATCGCGCCGGCGCGCCTTCGGCAGGCCTTCGAGCGTCGCGCTCACCGTGTCGAGCACGTGGTCGAGCATGTCGATGCCGCCCTCCCCGCGCTCGGGAATGCCCGATATCTCCACCGACGGGTCGCCGGCTATGCCGCCCTGCCGGTCCACGGCGACCGCCACCGACACCGCGCCCACGAAGGAGAGCTTGCGCCGCTCCGGGATCGCGCGGGCGGCCTCGGGCACCAGGAGGCGACCGTCCTTGTAGAGCCGGCCGAACGGCACGTCGTCCACCCGCTCCGCCGGGCCGGGCGCGAGCCGCACCACGTGGCCGTCATAGCAGGTGAGCACCTCCGGCACGCCGAGGCTCTTCGCGAGCTTGGCGTGCTCGTGCAGGTGCAGCGCCTCGCCGTGCACCGGGATCGCCACCTGGGGGCGCACCAACTCGTACATCTGCTTCAGCTCGCCGCGCCGCGGATGGCCGGAAACGTGCACCAGCCCGTCGCGGTCGGTCATCACCCCGACGCCGCGGCGCACCAGAGCGTTGATGATGTGGTTCACCACCTTCTCGTTGCCGGGGATGGTGCGCGAGGAGAACACCACCAGGTCGCCCGGCGAGAGCGCGATCTCGGGATGGTCGTCGTCGGCGATGCGCCGCAGCGCCGCGCGCTGCTCGCCCTGGCTGCCGGTGAGGATCGCCACCACCTTGTCGCGCGGCAGGAAGCCGAAGGCGTCGGCGCCGCGGAAGGCCGGCACGCCGTCGAGCAGCCCCTCCTCCCGCGCCACGCCGATGACGCGCTCCAGCGCCCGGCCCACCACCACAACCTCGCGCCCGTTGGCGCGCGCCGCCTGGGCGATGGCGCGCACGCGCGCGACGTTGGACGAGAAGGTGGTGAAGGCGACGCGGTGCTTCGCCTTGCCGACGATCTCGGTCAGCGCGGCGGCGACATCCGCCTCGGAGGGCGAGACGCCGTCGCGGATGGCGTTGGTGGAATCGCAGATCAGCGCCCTGACGCCCTCGTCGCCCAGCGCCTTCAGGCGCGCGGTGTCGGTGGGCAGGCCCACCAGCGGGGTCGGGTCGAGCTTCCAGTCGCCGGTATGGATGACGAGGCCGGCGCCGGTGCGGATCGCCAGCGCATGGCTGTCCGGGATCGAGTGGGCGACCGGCACGAACTCGACCGCGAACGGGCCGATCTCGGCCGTCGCCCCCGAGCGCACCACGGTCACGGGCAGCGAGGACGGCGCCCCCGGCTCGCCGGCGCGCTTGGCCTCCAGCAGCCCGGCGGTGAAGCGCGTGGTGTAGATGGGGCACTTGAGGCGCGGCCACAGGTCCAGCACCGCCCCCACATGGTCCTCGTGGCCGTGGGTGATGACGAGGCCGGCGATGTTCTTCCTTTCCGCCTCCAGGAAGCGGATGTCGGGCAGAACCAGGTCGACGCCGGGCGCCTCGGGGCCGGCGAAGCTCATGCCGAGGTCCACCACCAGCCAGGCGCGCGCCTTGCGCGGACCGAAGCCGTACAGGGCGAGATTCATGCCGATCTCGCCGACGCCGCCCAGGGGCGCGAATACCAACTCGTCGGGATGTGCCATCTGTTCCGCCGTTTCCATCCCGCGGCGCGCGACGCGCCGCATTCCCGGACCGCTTCAGTCCGGCTTGATGAGGGAGACGTCGCCCGCCGTGATGATCTCCGCGACGCCGTCCTTGCGCCTCAGCATCAGGGCTCCGCGCGCGTCGATGTTCTCGAATCGCCCCACCACCTCGCGCTCGCCCACCTTCACGCTCACCTGGTCGCCCATGCCGAGCGCGTGGCGCATCCATTCGGTGCGGATATCCGGGAAGCCGGCGCCGGCGTTCCACTGGCTGATGCGCGCCGCCATGGCGATGTCGAGCGCCTCCAGCACCCGGTCGGGGGCGGCCGGGGCGCCCGCGGCCTCAAGGGAGGTGGCGGGATAGGCAAGCCCGTCGGGATGGTGCAGGCAATTGACGCCGAATCCGATCACCGCCGCCGGGCGGCTGTAGGCGTCGGAACCGCCCTCCACCAGGATGCCGGCCAGCTTGGCGCCGTCGACGAGCAGGTCGTTGGGCCATTTGAGCTTGAGGCGGTCGCTCGCGATGTCGGGCGCCGCGCGCGCCACCGCATCGCGCAAGGCGAGGCCGGCGACGAAGCACAATTGGGCGAGGTTCGCGGCCGGCGCCGGATTCGGCAGCACCAGGGTCGCGAACAGGTTGCCCACCTCCGAGGTCCAGGGACGCCCGCGCCGGCCGCGGCCGGCGGTCTGCACGTCCGCCACCAGCCACACTGGCATGGTCTCGCCGCGCGCGAGGCGCGCGAGCCCCTCGGCATTGGTGGAGCCGATCTCGGTGTAGCGGACGATGGGAACCGTGGAACCCTGGAATTCGTATGCGGCCATTCGATCAGAAGAGCGAGCGGGCGGCGGCACCCGCCGCCTCGATGAGGGGAGCGGGATAGACGAAATAGAAGATCGTGAAAAGCCCGCTCACGCCCAGCACCGCCTTCAGCTCCGACGGCATGGGGTCGAACGCCTCCGCCGGCTCGTCGAAATACATGATCTTGACGATGCGCAGGTAGTAGAAGGCGCCCACGACCGAAGCGAGCACGCCGATCACCGCCAGCCAGTAGAGCCCGGCCTGGATGGCGGCCAGGAACACGTAGTATTTGGCGAGGAAGCCGGCCAGCGGCGGGATGCCGGCGAGCGAGAACATGAGCGCCGCCAGCATCAGCGCCATCAGCGGGCTGCGGGAGGCGAGGCCGGCGAGATCGTCCACGCTCTCCACCGCCTGCCCCTTGCGGCGCATGGCCAGCACGCAGGCGAACGAGCCGAGCGTCATGGCGACGTAGATCGCCATGTAGACCAGGACGCCGCGCACCCCCTGCTCGGTGCCGGCGGCGAGGCCCACCAGCGCGAAGCCCATGTGGCCGATGGAGGAATAGGCGAGCAGGCGCTTGATGTTGCGCTGGCCGATGGCGGCGAAGGCGCCGAGCACCATGGAGGCGATGGCGACGAAGGCGACAATCTGCTGCCACTGGTGGGTAACGTGCGGGAACGCCTCCGCCGTCACGCGCGCGAAGATCGCCATGGCGGCGGCCTTGGGCGCGGTGGCGAAGAAGGCGGTGACCGGGGTCGGCGCGCCCTCGTAGACGTCCGGCGTCCACATATGGAACGGCACCGCCGAGACCTTGAAGCACAGGCCGGCCAGCAGGAAGACGAGGCCGAAGATGAGCCCCAGCGAGGGCTCCTTCACCACCGTGGCGATGACCGAGAAGTTCACCGATCCGGTGAAGCCGTAGATCAGCGAGGCGCCGTAGAGCAGCATGCCCGAGGACAGCGCGCCGAGGACGAAATACTTCAGGCCCGCCTCGGTGGAGCGCACCGAATCGCGGTTGATGGCGGCCACCACGTAGAGCGATAGGCTCATCAGCTCGAGGCCGAGATAGAGCGCGATCAGGTCGCCGGCCGAGACCAGGATGCACATGCCGAGCGTCGCCAGCAGCACCAGCACCGCATACTCGAACTTCTGCTGCTTCTCCCGGTTCAGCCAGTCCACCGCCATCACCAGCGAGACGGTGGCGCCGGCGAGCGCCAGGAACTTCATGAAGCGCGAATAGGTGTCGATCACCATCGAGCCGTTGAAGGCGACCACCTCGCCGGCCGGGGCCAGCAGCACCAGCAGCGCCGCCGCCGCCAGCACGGCGATGGCGAGCCCCGTCACGAGGTTCGCCGCGGCTTCCCCGCGGAACGCGCCGATCAGGATCAGCACGATGGCCGATACCGCGAGCAGCAGCTCGGGCAGGACCGCGGCGATGGGGGGCAGGAGCTGCGACATGGCGGTCATCCGGGATCAGAAGGGAAGGAGCAGCGCGGTCTTCACCGCCGCCGCCACCTCGTCGGTGCGCGCGATCACCGTGCCCACCGCGCTCGACGTCATGTCGAGGATGGGCGCCGGCCAAACGCCGAAGAGGACGGTGAGCACCACCAGCGGCGCCATGATCGCGATCTCGCGCGGCGAGAGGTCGGCCATGGCCTTCAGGCTGTCCTTCTCCAGCGGCCCGAAGATCACGCGCAGATAGAGCCACAGCGCGTAGGCCGCCGACAGGATCACGCCGGTGGCGGCGAAGAAGGCGATCCAGGTGTTGCGCTCGAAGGCGGCGAGCATGGTGAGGAACTCGCCGACGAAGCCCGAGGTGCCCGGCAGGCCCACGTTCGCCATGGTGAACACCATGAGCACGGTGGCGTAGAGCGGCATGCGGTGCACGAGCCCGCCATAGGCGGCGATCTGGCGCGTGTGCATGCGGTCGTAGATCACGCCCACGCACAGGAACAGGGCGCCCGAGACGAAGCCGTGCGAGATCATCAGGAACATGGCGCCCTGAAGCCCCGCCTCGTTCATGGCGAAGATGCCCATGGTCACGAAGCCCATGTGGGCGATGGACGAATAGGCGATCAGCTTCTTGATGTCCTCCTGAACGAGGGCCACCAGCGAGGTGTAGATGATCGCCACCACCGAAAGCGTGAACACCAGCGGCGCGAACAGGTGGCTCGCCTCCGGGAACATGGGCAGCGAGAAGCGGATGAAGCCGTAGCCGCCCATCTTCAGCAGGATGCCGGCGAGGATCACCGAGCCGGCGGTGGGCGCCTCCACGTGGGCGTCGGGCAGCCAGGTGTGCACCGGCCACATGGGCATCTTCACCGCGAACGAGGCGAAGAAGGCGAGCCAGAGCCAGGTCTGCATGCCGGACGGGAAGCCGAACTTCATCAAGGTGGGCACGTCGGTGGTGCCGGCCTGCCAGTACATGGCCATGATGGCGAGCATCATCAGCACCGAGCCGGCGAGCGTGTAGAGGAAGAACTTGAACGCCGCGTAGATGCGCCGCTGCCCGCCCCAGATGCCGATGATGAGGAACATCGGGATCAGGCCGCCCTCGAAGAAGAAGTAGAACAGCACGAGGTCGAGGGCGCAGAAGGTGCCGACCATCAGGGTCTCGAGCACCAGGAAGGCGATCATGTACTCCTTCACCCGCTTGTGCACGCTCTCCCACGAGGCGAGGATGCAGAACGGCATGAGGAAGGTGGTCAGGATCACGAACGGCAGCGAGATGCCGTCGACGCCCATGTGGTAGGCGGCGACGTCGCCGAGCCAGGCCTTCTTCTCCACGAACTGGAAGCCGGGGGCGGCGGGGTCGAAGCCGGGCAGCAGCAGCAGCGAGACCACGAAGGTGACGAGCGTCGTCCACAGCGCCACCCAGCGGGCGTTGCGCGCGGTGACCTCGCTGTCGCCCCGGACCGCCAGGATGAACAGCGCCCCCACCAAAGGCAGGAAGGTGACGACGGAGAGGATGGGCCAACCGGTCATCGCGTCACACTCCGGCGAACATGAACCAGGTGATGAAGGCCGCGACGCCAATGAGCATCACGAAGGCGTAGTGGTAGAGGTAGCCGGACTGGAGCCGCACCACCCTCCCCGTCACGTCGATGACGCGCGCGGAGATGCCGTCCGGCCCGAAGCCGTCGATGACGGTGCCGTCGCCCCGCTTCCACAGGAACCGGCCGAGCCAGAGCGTCGGCTTGACGATCAGGAAGTCGTAGATCTCGTCGAAGTACCACTTGTTCAGAAGGAAGCGGTAGAGGGCGTCCTGCGAGCGGGCAAGCTGCACCGGGACCGAGGGGTCGAGGATGTAGAACCAGAGCGCGAAGGCGAAGCCGATCACCATCATGAGGGTCGGCGCCCACACCGCCCAGCCGGGGATGTCGTGCATGGCGTGCAGGATGTGGTTCTCCGCCCCCATGAAGATGGAGTGGCGGAAGAAGTGCTCCACGCCGTGGCCAATGAACACGTCCTTGAAGGCCAAGCCGGCGAAGATCGCGCCGACCGACAGCGCCGCCAGCGGGATGGTCATCACCAGCGGGCTCTCATGGGCGTGGTCGTAGTGGTGGTGGTCGTGCGGCTTGCCGTGGAAGGTCATGAACACGAGGCGCCACGAATAGAAGGCGGTGAGCGCCGCGGCGATCACGGTCAGCCAGTAGCCGTAGACCCGGAAGTAGTTGTGGCTGGCATAGGCCGCCTCGATGATGGCGTCCTTGGAATAATAGCCCGCGAGCGGCGGCACGCCAGTGATGGCGAGCGTGCCCACCAGCATCACGCCGTAGGTGAAGGGGATCTTCTTCCAGAGCCCGCCCATGTGGCGCATGTCCTGCTCGTGGTGCATGGCGTGGATCACCGAGCCGGCGCCGAGGAACAGCAGCGCCTTGAAGAAGGCGTGCGTGAACAGGTGGAACATGCCGATGGAGTAGGCGCCCGCCCCCATGGCCACGAACATGTAGCCGAGCTGGGAGCAGGTGGAGTAGGCGATCACCTTCTTGATGTCGTTCTGCACCAGGCCGATGGTCGCGGCGAAGAAGGCGGTGGTGGCGCCGATCAGCATGACGATGTCGAGCGCGGTGGGCGAGAGCTCGAAGATGGGCGACATGCGCGCCACCATGAACACGCCCGCCGTCACCATGGTGGCGGCGTGGATGAGCGCCGACACCGGGGTCGGGCCCTCCATGGCGTCGGGCAGCCAGGTGTGCAGCAGGAACTGCGCCGACTTGCCCATGGCGCCGACGAACAGCAGCAGCGCGATCACCGTCGGCGCATCCCAGTGGTGGCCGAGGAAGTTGATGGTCTTGCCGGCGAGCGAGGGCGCCTGGGCGAACACGGTCTCGAACGCCACCGAGCCGGTCATCACGAAGATCGCGAAGATGCCGAGCATGAAGCCGAAGTCGCCCACGCGGTTGACCACGAACGCCTTCATGGCGGCGGCGTTGGCGGACGGCTTCTCGTACCAGAAGCCGATGAGCAGGTACGAGGCGAGGCCGACGCCCTCCCAGCCGAAGAACAGCTGCACCAGGTTGTCGGCCGTCACCAGCATCAGCATGGCGAAGGTGAACAGCGACAGATAGGCGAAGAAGCGCGGCCGGCTCGGATCCTCGTGCATGTAGCCGATGGAGTAGAGGTGCACGAGCGAGGACACGGAGGTGACGACGATCAGCATGATCGCGGTCATGGTGTCGATGCGCAGCGCCCAGTCGATCTTCAGGTCGCCCACATAGATCCACTTCATCACCTGCACGCGCGCGTCGTGGCCGGAGAAGCCGACGTCGATGAAGGCGATCCAGGCGAGCAGGCAGGCCACGAACAGCAGCGAGGTGGTGACGATCTCGCTGGCGCGGGCGCCGATGGAGCGGCCGAACAGGCCGGCGATGAGGAAGCCGACGAGGGGGAGGAAGACGATCGCCTGGTACATGGCCTCAGCCCTTCATGGCGTTGATGTCCTCGACGGCGATCGAACCGCGGTTGCGGTAGAACACCACGAGGATGGCGAGGCCGATGGCCGCCTCGGCCGCCGCCACCGTCAGCACCAGCAGCGCGAACACCTGTCCGGTGAGGTTGCCGAGGAAGGCGGAGAAGGCCACGAGGTTGATGTTCACGGCGAGCAGGATCAGCTCCACCGACATCAGGATGACGATCACGTTCTTCCGGTTGAGGAAGATGCCGAGCGTCCCGAGCGTGAACAGGATCGCCGCGACGGTGAGGTAGTGGGAGAGACCGATCTCCATTGCCGCCCCCTCAAATGCCCTGGCCGGGGCGCACCTTGACCACCTCGATGGCGGTCTTGGCGGTGCGCTCCACCTGGGCGGAGATGCTCTGGCGCTTCACACCCGCCTTGTGGCGGAGGGTCAGCACGATGGCGCCGATCATGGCGACGAGGAGCACGAAGCCCGCCGCCTGGAAGAAGTAGATGTAGTCGGTGTAGAGCACCTGGCCGATGGCGCGCACGTTGCTCACCACCTCGGTGCCGGCCGGTGGCACGTTGGCCGCGGCCGAGACCGCCTTGGTCACCCCCGGCCCGGTGGCCCAGGCGCCCACCACCAGCACCAGCTCGGCGAGGAAAATGACGCCCACCACCATGCCCACCGGCAGGTATTGCAGGAAGCCCTGGCGCAGCTCGACGAAATCGACGTCCAGCATCATGACGACGAACAGGAACAGCACCGCCACCGCGCCCACATAGACCACCACCAGGATCAGCGCCAGGAACTCGGCGCCGATCAGGATGAACAGGCCCGCCGCGTTCACGAAGGCGAGGATCAGGAACAGCACCGAGTGCACGGGATTGCGCGAGGAGATCACCATGAAGGCGGACGCAATCAGCACGAAGGCGAAGAGATAGAAGAACGCTGCCGCGACACTCATGCGCCGAGCCCCCCTGCCCGCGGCGCGCCCGCGCCGGTCATTGCCGGCGCCGGACGGCGGCCGGTCGATCGATTGCCTTCACGCATCCCAAAAGTCCACTGTCGAGATGCCGCGCAGGACGCCCGGCACCGATCCAACCCCGAGGCCGGCGTGAGGCCGGCCGACCCTCTCATGCTCAGCGGTACGGCGCGTCCATGGCGATGGCGCGCGCGATCTCGCGCTCCCACCGGTCGCCGTTCGCGAGCAGCTTTTCCTTGTCGTAGTAGAGTTCCTCGCGCGTCTCGGTGGCGAACTCGAAGTTCGGCCCCTCGACGATGGCATCCACCGGGCACGCCTCCTGGCAGAAGCCGCAATAGATGCACTTCACCATGTCGATGTCGTAGCGCGTGGTGCGGCGCGTGCCGTCGTTGCGGCGCGGGCCGGCCTCGATGGTGATGGCCTGCGCCGGGCAGATGGCCTCGCACAGCTTGCAGGCGATGCAGCGCTCCTCGCCGTTCGGATAGCGGCGCAGCGCATGCTCGCCCCTGAAGCGCGGCGAGAGCGGGCCCTTCTCGAACGGGTAGTTGAGCGTCGCCTTGGGCTTGAAGAAATAGCGCATGGCGAGGAAGAACCCCGAGACCAGCTCGGTGAGGAAGATGGCGCGCGCGGCCTGATCGAGCTTCATGTGCGCTCTCCCGAAAGGCGGTGCGAGTGAAGGGTGGAGCGGGTCATTTCGGCGCCATCCCGGTGAAGTGCAGGATACCCGCGACCACCACCACGGCGACGAGCGAGATCGGCAGGAACACCTTCCAGCCGAGCCGCATGAGCTGGTCGTAGCGATAGCGCGGCACCATGGCCTTCGCCATGGCGAACATGAAGAACATGAAGCACACCTTGAGCACGAACCACACGAGGCCCGGCACCCAGGTGAAGGGGGCGAACGGCAGCGGCGAGAGCCAGCCGCCGAGGAACAGGATGGTGGCCATGGCGCACATGGTCAGGATGGCCACGTACTCGCCCAGCATGAACAGGAGGTAGGGCGTCGAGCCGTACTCGGTCATGAAGCCGGCGACCAGCTCCGACTCGGCCTCCACGAGGTCGAAGGGCGGGCGGTTGGTCTCCGCCAGCGCCGACACGTAGAAGATCACGAACATCGGGAACAGCGGCAGGAAGTACCAGTTCAGCAGGCCGAGCCTGCCGTTCTGCGCCTCGACGATCTCGCTGAGGTTCAGCGAGCCGGCGCACATGAGCACGGTGATGATGACGAAGCCGATGGAGACCTCGTAGGACACCATCTGCGCCGCCGAGCGCAGCGAGGCGAGGAAGGGATACTTCGAGTTCGAAGCCCAGCCGCCCATGATGATGCCGTACACGCCGAGCGACGAGATGGCGAAGATGTAGAGCACGCCCACGTTCAGGTCGGCGATCACCCAGCCGTCGGCGATCGGCACCACCGCCCAGGCGGCGAGCGCCAGCACGCAGGTGACGAGCGGGGCCAGCAGGAAGATGGTCTTGTTGGCGCCCGCCGGGACGGTGGGCTCCTTCAGGACGAACTTCAGAAGATCGGCGAAGGATTGGAAGAGGCCGAACGGCCCCACCACGTTGGGCCCGCGCCGCAGCTGCACCGCCGCCCAGATCTTGCGATCGGCGAGCAGGATGTAGGCGATGAAGATCAGCAGCGCCACGAGCAGAGCAAGGCTCTGCCCGAGGATGATCAGCACCTGGATAAGGGTGTCCTGCCAGTTCATGTCCTTGATCCCGTGCGGCTTGTCTGGCGGCTTGCCCTCTCCCGCTTGCGGGGGAGGGTTGGGAGGGGGAAAGGCGCCGGCCGGGCAATGGCGCGATCACGCGATGCCCCCCTGGCCCCCTCCCCGGCCCTCCCCCGCAAGCGGGAGAGGGAGATTTCGGTTGCGCCCATGCCCTACTCCGCCGCTTCCGCGGCGGCCTCCAGGCGCAGCGCCGAGCATTCGGCCATGACGGCCGACGCGCGGGCGATGGGGTTGGTGAGGTAGAAGTCCTCGACCGCCGAGACGAACGCCGCCTTGTCGGTCGCCCCGCCTTTCTGCGCCAGCGCGGAGACCGCGGCCGGATCGGCGGGGAGCGCCTCGTCCACGTGGCCGAGGTGCGGATAGGCCTCCGCCAGCAGCGCGCGCAGCGCGGTGAGGCTGTCGAACGGCAGGGTCTGCTTCAGCACCTCGGAGAGCGCGCGCAGGATCGCCCAGTCCTCGCGCGCCTCGCCGGGCGGGAAGGCGGCGCGGTTGGCGAACTGCACCCGGCCTTCCGTGTTCACGTAGAGGCCGCTCTTCTCGGGATAGGCGGCGCCGGGCAGGATCACGTCCGCCCGGTGGGCGCCGCGGTCGCCATGGGTGCCGAGATAGACCACGAAGGCGCCGGGGGCGACGTCCACCTCGTCGGCGCCCATGAGGAAGGCGACGTCCAGCGCGCCGGGGGCGCACATGGCGGCGACGTCGAGGCCGCCCTCGCCCGGCACCGCGCCCACGTCCAGCGCGCCGACGCGGGCGGCGGCGGTGTGGAGCACCGCGAAGCCGTTCCAGCCGTCCTTCACCGCACCCACCGCCAGCGCCACCTTGGCGGCGAGCGCCAGCACGGCGGCGCCGTCCGGACGGGCGAGCGCGCCCTGGCCGACGATCACCATCGGCCGCTCGGCGGCGCGCAGCGTCTCGGCGAAGGTGCCGGCGCCGGCGAGGTCGGCGAGGCTGTCGGGGCCGGCGCCGAGATACTCGTAGGAATAGGTCAGATCCACCTGCGGGCCGACCACGCCCACCTTCAGGCCGCCCATGCGCCAGCGCTTGCGGATGCGGGCATTGATCACGCTCGCCTCGTGGCGCGGGTCGGTGCCCACCAGCAGGATCGCGTCCGCGTCCTCGATGCCGGCGATGCCGGGATTGAAGACGTAGCTGGCGCGGCCGGCGGCCGGATCGAGCGCGGCGCCGTCCTGGCGGCAGTCGATGCTCTTCGAGCCGAGCTTGCCGATCAGCGTCTTGAGGGCGAACACCTCCTCGACGCTGGCGAGGTCGCCGACGATGGCGCCGACCTTGGCGGGCGCCGCCGCCTTCACCTTCGCCGCGATGGCGGCGAAGGCCTCGCTCCAGGAGGCGGGGACGAGCCGGCCGTCCTTGCGCACGTAGGGCCGGTCGAGGCGCTGCATCTTCAGGCCGTCCCACACGTAGCGGGTCTTGTCCGAGATCCACTCCTCGTTCACCAGCTCGTTGGTGCGCGGCAGGATGCGCATCACCTCGCGGCCGCGGGTGTCGATGCGGATGTTCGAGCCGACCGCGTCCATGACGTCGATGGACTCGGTCTTGATCAGCTCCCACGGGCGGGCGTGGAAGGCGTAGGGCTTGTGGGTCAGCGCCCCCACCGGGCAGAGGTCGGCGACGTTGCCCTGGAGCTCCGAGCGCATGGCGTGCTCGAGATAGGTGGTGATCTCCATGTCCTCGCCGCGGCCGATGGCGCCGAGGTCGGCGACGCCCGCCACCTCGGTGGAGAAACGCACGCAGCGGGTGCACTGGATGCACCGGTTCATGGAGGTGCGCACCAGCGGGCCGATATACTTGTCCTCGACCGCGCGCTTGTTCTCGGCGAAGCGCGAGGTGTCGGCGCCGTAGGCCATGGCCTGGTCCTGCAGGTCGCACTCGCCGCCCTGGTCGCAGATCGGGCAGTCCAGCGGGTGGTTGATGAGCAGGAACTCCATCACCCCTTCGCGCGCCTTCTTCACCATCGGGCTCTTGGTGAGCACCACCGGCGGCTCGCCGTTGGGGCCGGGGCGCAGGTCCCTCACCGCCATGGCGCAGGACGCGGTGGGCTTGGGCGGGCCGCCCTTCACCTCCACGAGGCACATGCGGCAGTTGCCGGCGATGGACAGGCGCTCATGGAAGCAGAAGCGCGGAATCTCGACGCCCGCCGCCTCGCACGCCTGGAGCAGCGTGAACTCGGCGGGCACATCGACCTCGGTGCCGTCGACGATGATCTTGGCCATCCGCTCACTTCCCCGAACAACTTTCAACCAAGGCGACGGTCAGCGCGACCACGCCCCAGATCGTCCCAATCAAGACCGGCGCGCGGCTCTTCTTGGTGTGGAAGATCCACCCGAAGGCCGCCGCCAGCAGCGCGAAGGGCAGCATGACCAGCACCGCGGTGCGCCACGCCATCCCGTCATGAACCAGCCACCAGATCGCCCCGACGGTGAACGCGATGCCGCCGAGGGTCACCCAGATCCCCATGCGCTCCCAGCGTTCCGGGCTCGGGCCCGGAGGCGGTGGCACGTAGGGCTTCATCACTCCGCCCCGGGCACCCAGCCCGGAATCGGAACCCCGAACCGCAGCAGGTTGCCGTCCGGGTCCCACACGTAGAACTCGCGCATCCCCCAGTCCCGGTCCTGGACCGGCGAGATGCGCCCGCCCTCCGCCGCGCCCGTCATGGTCGCGTGCAGGGCGTCGATATCGTCCAGCCGCACATAGACCGACGAGGAATGGTCCGCCGGCCGGGTCGCGGGACGCGGCCAGAAATGGATCTCCACGTCGTCGTCGCGGCCGACGATGGCGTAGTCCGCCATCGACCACTTCACCGCAAAGCCCAGTTTGTCCCGGTACCAGGTCGCGGCCGCCGACGGGTCGGCGACCTCGAACGTGGGACAGATCTGGGTGATGCGGGCCATCACCTCACTCCGCCGCCACCGGCACCGGGTCCGGATGCGGGTTGGCCGCATACTGGTCGATGCGCTCCTCGATCACGTGGCGGAAATGCCGGATCAGCCCCTGAACCGGCCAGGCTGCCGCGTCGCCCAGCGCGCAGATGGTGTGGCCCTCGATCTGGGTCGTCACCTCCAGCAGCATGTCGATCTCGCGCTTCTGGGCGCGGCCCTCGGCCATGCGGTTGACCACGCGCCACATCCAGCCCGTGCCCTCGCGGCACGGCGTGCACTGGCCGCAGCTCTCGTGCTTGAAGAAGGCCGAGATGCGGGCGATGGCCTTGATGATGTCCGTGGACTTGTCCATCACCAGCACGCCCGCCGTGCCGAAGGACGACTTCACCGCGCGGGTGCCGTCGAAGTCCATGATCAGGTCGGCGCACTGCTCGGCCGGGATCACCGGGCAGGAGGCGCCGCCGGGGATGATGCCGAGCAGGTTGTCCCAGCCGCCGCGCACGCCGCCGCCATGCTTGTCCAGCAGCTCGCGGAACGGGATGCTCATGGCCTCCTCGATCACGCAGGGCGTGTTCAGGTGGCCGGCGAGCGAGAACAGCTTGGTGCCCACGTTGTTGGGGCGGCCGATGGCGGAGAACCACGCCGCGCCGCGCCGCAGGATGGTGGGGGCGACGGCGATGCTCTCCACGTTGTTCACCGTGGTCGGGCAGCCGTAGAGGCCCATGTTCGCCGGGAACGGGGGCTTCAGGCGCGGCATGCCCTTCTTGCCTTCGAGGCTCTCCAGCAGCGCCGTCTCCTCGCCGCAGATATAGGCGCCGGCGCCGTGGTGCAGATAGAGGTCGAAGGGATAGTCGTGGATGTTGTCCTTGCCGATGAGGCGCGCCTCGTAGGCCTGGTCGATGGCCGCCTGGAGCCGCTTGCGCTCAAAGATGTACTCGCCGCGGATATAGATGTAGGCCGCGTGCGCGCCCATGGCGAAGGAGGCGATCAGGCAGCCCTCGATCAGCGTGTGCGGATCGTTGCGCATGATCTCCCGGTCCTTGCAGGTGCCGGGCTCGGATTCGTCGGCGTTGACCACCAGATAGTGGGGCCGGCCGTCCGACTGCTTCGGCATGAATGACCACTTCATGCCGGTGGAGAAGCCGGCGCCGCCGCGGCCGCGCAGGCCCGAGGCCTTCATCTCGTTGATGATCCAGTCGCGGCCCTTCTCCAGGATCGCCTTGGTGCCGTCCCAGTTGCCGCGCGCGAGCGCGCCCTTCAGGCCGAAATCGTGCAGGCCGTAAAGGTTGGTGAAGATGCGGTCCTTGTCGGCGAGCATGGTCGTCACTCCCCGGGGGTCGGCGCGGCGTCGCCGGTGGCGGGCGCCTCGGCGGTCGAGGTCCCGTCGACGCTCGATCCGCGGGTGTAGAGCGCGGGGTCGGTGAGCACCCGGGCGCCGCCCTCGGGCTCGGCGCCGTGGCGCGAATTCTGCGGCCCCGTCTTCACCGGGCGACCGGCGGCGAGGTCATCGAGCAGCTTCTCGAAGTTCGCGGGGGTGAGATCCTCGTAGTAATCGTCGTTGATCTGCACCATGGGCGCGTTGGTGCAGGCGCCCAGGCACTCCACCTCCAGCCAGGAGAAGGTGCCGTCGGCGGTGACGTGGCGCTCCTCGCCGATCTTCTTGCGGCAGACCGCC
Source organism: Xanthobacter pseudotagetidis (assembly GCF_043194795.2). Lineage (NCBI taxonomy): Bacteria > Pseudomonadati > Pseudomonadota > Alphaproteobacteria > Hyphomicrobiales > Xanthobacteraceae > Xanthobacter > Xanthobacter pseudotagetidis. The sequence continues at coordinate 3,141,035 of NZ_CM195534.1, forward strand.
TTGATGTCCTCGGCGCCGCGCAGCATGCAGGGCGTGGTGCCGCAGAGCTGGACGAAATACTTCCCCACCGGCTCCAAATTGAACATGGTGTAGAAGGTGCACACCTCCAGCACGCGGATGTGCGGCATGCCGAGGCGGTCGGCGACCGCGCGGATGGCGGGCTCCGGCAGCCAGCCCCCGGCGGCCTTCTGGGTCTCCCACAGCAGCGGCACCACGGCGCTCGCCTGGCGCCCTTCCGGATACTTGGCGATCAGCTGGACGGCGATCTGCTCCAGCTCCGGCGTGAAGACGAAGCTCTCGGGCTGCTCGGCGGCGAGGCGGCGGACGGACATATCAGTATCCCAGGCCGGCAATGCGGGCGTCGGCGCGGCAAAGGCGCCGGAGCGAAGGACGAAGGCGGAGGGCGGCCATCACCGGTCCACCTCCCCGAACACGATGTCGAGCGAGCCGAGGATCGCCGAGACGTCGGCCAGCATGTGGCCGCGGCACAGGAAATCCATGGCCTGGAGATGGGCGAAGCCCGGCGCGCGGATCTTGCAGCGATACGGCTTGTTGGTGCCGTCGGAGACGAGATAGACGCCGAACTCGCCCTTGGGCGCCTCCACCGCGGCATAGACGTCGCCTTCCGGCACGTGGAAGCCCTCGGTGTAGAGCTTGAAGTGGTGGATGAGCGCCTCCATGGAGCGCTTCATCTCGCCGCGCTTCGGCGGCACCACCTTGTGGTCGCCCGTGTGCACCGGGCCGGGCTCCTTCAGCAGGCGCGCGACGCACTGCTTCATGATCTTGGTGGACTGGCGCATCTCTTCCATGCGCACCACGTAGCGGTCGTAGCAGTCGCCGTGGCGGCCCACCGGGATGTCGAAGTCGAGCTCGGAATAGCACTCGTAGGGTTGCGCGCGCCTGAGGTCCCAGGCGGCGCCGGAGCCGCGCAACACCGGGCCGGAGAAGCCCCAGGCCAGGCAGTCCTCGAGCGACACCACGCCGATGTCGACGGTGCGCTGCTTGAAGATGCGGTTCTCGGTGACGAGGTCGTCGAGGTCCTTCACCAGCTTCAGGAACGGGTCGCAGAAGGCGCCGATGTCCTCCACCAGCTGCCGCGGCAGGTCCTGGTGCACGCCGCCGGGACGGAAATAGGCCGCATGCATGCGGCTGCCCGAGGCGCGCTCGTAGAAGATCATGAGCTTCTCGCGCTCCTCGAAGCCCCACAGAGGCGGGGTGAGCGCGCCCACGTCCATGGCGAACGTGGTGACGTTGAGCAGATGCGAGAGCAGGCGGCCGATCTCGGAATAGAGCACGCGGATCAGCTGGGCGCGCTTGGGCACCTCGATGCCCAGCAGCTTCTCCACCGCGAGGCAGAAGGCGTGCTCCTGGTTCATCGGCGCGCAATAGTCGAGCCGGTCGAAATAGGGCACCGCCTGGAGATAGGTCTTGGTCTCGATCAGCTTCTCGGTGCCGCGGTGCAGGAGGCCGATATGCGGATCGACCCGCTCCACCACCTCGCCGTCCAGCTCCAGCACCAGGCGCAGCACGCCATGCGCGGCCGGATGCTGCGGGCCGAAATTGATCTGGAAGTTGCGGACCTTGTCCACCGGCTTCATGTCGTCGAGGGTCTGTGCCATGGCCTTTTCCCTCACCCGGCCTTGGGCGGCGCGGGCTGCGTCGCCTTCTCGTCGCCCGGCAGGACGTATTCGACGCCCTCCCAGGGAGAGAGGAAGTCGAAGTTGCGGAACTCCTGCGGCAGGCGCACCGGCTCGTAGACCACGCGCTTCAGCTCGTCGTCGTAGCGCACCTCCACGAACCCGGTGGTCGGGAAGTCCTTGCGCAGCGGGTGGCCGTCGAAGCCGTAGTCGGTGAGCAGGCGCCGCAGCTCCGGATGGCCGGTGAACAGGATGCCGTAGAGGTCGTAGGCCTCGCGCTCGAACCAGTTGGCGCCCGGGAACACCGAGGTGATGGAGGGCACCGGCGTATCCTCGTCGGTCGCGACCTTGAGGCGGATGCGCAGGTTCTGCTTCAGCGACAGCAGGTGGTAGACCACGTCGAAGCGCTTCTCGCGCGCCGGATAGTCGGCGCCGCAGACATCGACGATGCACTGGAACAGGCACGCCGGGTCGTCCCGCAGGAAGGTGGCGAGCTTCACGATCTGCGCCGGCTCGACCTGAAGGGTCAGCTCGCCGTGCGCGAGCGACCACGCGCTCACCCCGCCCGCAACGGCGCCGGTGACGTGGGCCGCAAGGTCATTCAACGTCTCGTCCATCTCGACACGTCCCGTTCTGGACCGCGTGGCGGCTCAGCGTTCGATGGTTCCGATACGGCGGATCTTCTTCTGCAGCAGCAGAATGCCGTAGAGCAGCGCTTCCGCCGTCGGCGGGCAGCCGGGCACGTAGATGTCGACGGGCACGACGCGGTCGCAGCCGCGCACCACCGAGTAGGAGAAGTGATAATAGCCGCCGCCATTGGCGCAGGAGCCCATGGAGATGACGTAGCGCGGCTCCGGCATCTGGTCGTAGACCTTGCGCAAGGCGGGCGCCATCTTGTTGGTCAGCGTGCCGGCGACGATCATCACGTCCGACTGGCGCGGCGAGGCGCGCGGCGCGAAGCCGAAGCGTTCCACGTCGTAGCGCGGCATGGAGGCCTGCATCATCTCCACCGCGCAGCACGCGAGGCCGAACGTCATCCACATGAGCGAGCCGGTGCGCGCCCAGGTGATGAGGTCGTCCACCGTGGTGGTGAGGAAGCCCTTGTCGGCCAGCTCGGCGCTGATCTCCTGGAAGAAGGGATCATCCGCGCCCACGGGCCGGCCGGTGGAGGGGTCGACGATGCCCTGATGGTCGGTCTCGACATCGGGCACCGTGGCCGAAGGGGTCAATCCCATTCCAGAGCTCCCTTGCGCCATTCGTAGATGAAGCCGACCGTCAGCACGCCGAGGAACAGCATCATCGACCAGAAGCCGAGATCGCCCAGGCCCCCGAACGTCACCGCCCAGGGGAACAGGAAGGCCACTTCCAGGTCGAAGATGATGAACAGAATCGCCACTAGGTAGAATCGGACGTCGAAGGTCATGCGCGCGTCGTCGAAGGCGTTGAAGCCGCACTCGTAGGCGGAGAGCTTCTCGGGGTCCGGATTCTGGTAGGCGACGATGAAGGGCGACACCAAAAGGGCCAGACCGATCACCAGCGAGACGCCGATGAAAATGACCACCGGCAGGTAGTCCATGAGCAAGGCGTTCATGTGTCCGCACCTCGGGGCGCGTGGGCGATCCGCCTGAAGCGTTACCGCGCCGGCCTCGGTTGGAGGAATTCGAAACGACGTGGCAGCCTTATCGCAGCGCCAGATGGGAGGCAAGAGCGCGGTTCGGCCAAGTGGCCCCTGCCCTTCCGACACGGCGCAGCCATGGTCGGGACACGCTTCGGCCACGGTCCTGTTGCGCTGCCGCAAGATCCGGGCGGCACCCCGCTGCCGCCGCTCCGGCGCGGGCGCGAGCGGGGCCGCCGGCGTCCCTGAAAAAATCTGGGGGCACCGTCCCCGGCCGACACCGCGACACAATGACGTGCGCCGCTGGCCGGGCCGGGAGAGGGAGGCGCCCCCGCCCGGCCGAGGGCTCAGCGGCGGCCGCGGAAGCCGCCGCCCCCGCGCACCATTCCCGCGCCCCCGCCGCCGCGGAACTGCGGCGCGGCGCGGAACTGCGCCCCGCCTCCCCGGAACTGCTGCGCCCGGAACTGCTGGCTCCGGAACTGCTGCGAGCGGAATTGTTGCGACCTGAACTGCTGGCTCCGAAGCTGCTGCGAGCGGAACTGCTGGCTCCGCAATTGCTGCGCCCGGAGCTGAGTCGGCCCGCGATTGACGGCGCCGCGCCGCAGCTGCTGGGCGCCGACGGCCCGGTTCACCGCGGGCGGCCGCAGTTGCCCGGCGCCGCCGGGAATCCGGCCGGGAATGGCCGGCCGCACGCCAGGCTGGACCGGACCAACGGGCCGGAATCCCGGTCCCGGCCCGACGCCGGGCCGGCCCGGCCCCCAGACGCCGCCCGGCCGACCGGGCAAGGGCTTGCCGGGGATGGGCTGCCAGGGCTTCAGGCCGCCGGGTCCGGGCCAGGGGCCCGGTCCGGGACCAGGACCGGGACCCGGCCAAGGACGCGGCCCCGGACCGGGCCATGGTCCAGGACCGGGCCAGGGGCCGGGCCCGGGCCACGGCGGACGCGGGCCCACCCAGGGGCGCCAGCCGGGATAGCCCGGCCACACCGGCGGGTAGACCCAGCCATTCCACCAGTTCCACGATCCGTACCAGGCATTGCCCACCACAACGCCGGCGCCGAAGGTCAAAAGCCCCAGGCCGGCAATGGTATAGATATCGGTGTCATAATACGGCACGTACACCACATTGGGATCGGCCGAGGTGATGTAGATCGTGTTGCGCCCGTTCTCGCTGCGGGAGGTGACCTGCTGGCGGTCATTGGACTTCAGCGCGCCATTGGCCTCCGCCTTGGCCCGCAGCACCTGGATCGCGACGCTGACATCCTCCGGCTGGTAGACGAACGCGCTGCCGATGGCGGTGGTCGCGTCGAGGTCCTGGTTGAGCTTGGCCACCACCGAGGGGAAGCGCGCCAGCGCCTTCACGCTCGGGTCCCACTTCTGGGCGTCGACGCCTGAAAAATTGCCCTTCTTCACCGCCTGCTTGTTGCGCTCCAGCCAGCGCTGCGCCTGCACCAGCTCGATGGGGTAGACGGTCGCCGGCAGAAGCTGCGCCAGCAGCGTGTCGGGATAAAGGGCGTAGGGCGCGAGCAGCTGCTGAAGCTCCGCTTCCGAATAGGTCTGCTGCTGGCCGGCAGCCGAAGCGGGGGCGCCGGGCACCGCCGGTGCCTGGGCTGCGCCGGCCGGTGCGGGCGCGTCCGGAATCTGCGCCGGAACGGGCGGCGCCGGCGGCGCGGGAGGCACCTGGGCGGATCCGGCGGGCGCGACGCCGGCGTCGGTCGGCGCCTGGGGCATCGCCGGTGCGGCGGGCGGCGTCTGAATGGGCGTCTGGGCGGCGGCGTCCGGCGCTGGCGCGGAAACCGGCGCCGTGGAGGCCGCCCCGGCCGGGACCGGATCGCCGGCGGCCGAGCCGGTGCCCGCGGGCGTCTGCGCCAGCGCGGGATAGAGGCTGGAGGTCCAGCCCAACGCAAGCGCCACCGCGAGCCGCGACCATGCCGCCGCCCCCCAACGCCGCCCTTGCTGCTTCATGTTCGTCTCCATCGGGACCGGGGCGAGCGCTTCGCTCAGGCCATGCCTCCCCAGAGTAAGACGCATGGAATATCGGCCGTTTTCAGACTCGCGCCGGCTCGGCCGATGCAAAATGACATTGCTCAATCGCGCCGCGTCGAGACCGGGCGGGCGACGGGCGCCAAATGGGGTCAGGCCTTCAGCGCCTCGCCCACCGCCGCCACCAGCTGCTTCAGGGAGAAGGGCTTCGGCAGGAAGGCGAAATGCTCGGACGGCGGCAGGTTGCGCGCGAACGCGTCCTCCGCATAGCCCGAGATGAACACCACCTTGAGCCGGGGATCGCGCGCGCGCAGCTCCTTCAGCAAGGTCGGGCCGTCCATCTCCGGCATCACCACGTCGGAGACCACGAGGTCCAGCTTCTTGCCGCAGGTCTCCATGACCTCCAGCGCCTCGACGCCGCTCGCCGCGGTGAGCACGTCGTAGCCCCGTCCGCTCAGGGCACGGCTGGCGAAGGCACGCACGGCGTCCTCGTCCTCCACGAGCAGGACGGTGCCCTGGCCGGTGAGATCGGAGGCGCGCGCATCGGCGGCGGGCACCGCCTCGGCGTCAGGACCGCCTTCGTGGCGCGGCAGCAGCACGCGGAAGGTCGTGCCCAGCCCCTCGACGCTGGAGGCGAGGATGGTGCCGCCGGTCTGCTGGACGATGCCATATACGGTGGCGAGGCCGAGGCCGGTGCCCTTGCCCACCTCCTTGGTGGTGAAGAACGGCTCGAAGATCTTGTCCATGATGTCCGGCGGGATGCCGGCACCGGTGTCCTCAACCTCGACCAGAACGTAGTCACCCGGCGGCAGGTCATTGGCGCCGATGGAAAAAACCTCATCCGCGGGGACGTTGCGCGTCCGCAGCCGGAGCGTTCCGCCGTCGGGCATGGCGTCGCGCGCGTTCACGGCGAGGTTCACGATCACCTGCTCGAACTGGTTCAGGTCCGCCTTCACCGGCCACAGGCCGCGCCCGTGCTCCACCTCCAGCACGACGCGCTCGCCCATGAGGCGGCGCAACAGCTCGGAGACGTCAGCGATCACATCGGAAAGCTCGATCACCTGCGGGCGCAGGGTCTGGCGCCGCGAGAAGGCAAGCAGCTGGCGCACAAGGCCCGCGGCGCGGTTCGCGTTCTGCTTGATCTGCATGATGTCCGGGAAGGACGGGTCGGAGGGACGGTGCTTGGCCAGCAGCAGGTCGCAATAGCCGATGATGGCGGTGAGCAGGTTGTTGAAGTCGTGCGCCACTCCGCCGGCGAGATGCCCCACCGCCTGGAGCTTGTGGGACTGGGCGAACTGCGCCTCCAGCGTCCTCTGCTCGGTGGTGTCGATGGCGCACAGCGCGATCTCGCCGCCGCCGAGGGGGGCGGCATAGAGCCGGGCGCTACGCCCCCCCTCGCCGCGCCGGACCACGTCGCAGGGGGCGCTCTGGCCCGCCTGCGCGCCCGCCAGCAGCGCAGCCACCGCCACGCCGTCGGCATCGCCCACGAGATCGGCGAGCCGCACCTCCGGCGCATCGGTCGAGCGGCCGAACAGCTGATCGAACGCGGCATTGGAAGAGCGGATGGCGCCGGCGGCATCGGTCAGCGCCATGGCGAGCGGGGCATTGAGGAAGAACCGGCCCTCGCCCTTCTCCCGGTCCTGCGCCTGCCCCTGGTCCGCCTGTTGCCCCTTCCCGCCGGCCGGCGGCGCGAATGCGGCCGGCAGCGCGGAACGGCTGGCGCCGGGCAGGATCACCACCGTGGCCTCGCCGGAGGCATCGCTCGGGCCGAGGGCGACAAGGCCCGGCAGGCGGCTCGCGTCCTGCATCACCAGCGTCACCGCCAGCACCTCGGCGCCGGCATCCTTGCGCGCGAGGCGGCCGCGCAGCGCGGCGACGTCGGCAGGCGCGAACACTTCCTCGATCGCCTTGCCCGCCGGCTCCCAGGCGGTGAGCCCGTAGCCCAGCATGCGGCAGAAGGCGGTGCTCGGCGTGCGCACGAACCGCTGCGACAGGCGCGCGACGCCGGCCGGCGCCTGCTCCCAGGCCTCCACCAGCGCGTCGGCGCGGGCCTCCGCACGCGATGCCTCGTGCCGGAGAGCCTCCTGGCGCAAAGTCTCCGCCCGCATGGACTCCCGCTGGGTAGCGGCCGCGGGCATGGCCGGCACCAGCGTCGCGGCAGCCGCCGAAGCGGCCGGCAGAACGGACGCGGGCGCCGGGGAAGCCAGGGGCGCGGCGAGCGTCGCCGTCGGCTGGGCGCGCACTGGCGCAGGCGGGCCGGGCATCGGTGGCGCGGGCTCCGGCGGCAGGCGCAGCGTCCACAGCACGCGGCGCGGGCCTTCGAGCGGAGCAACCGAGGCCTGGAGACGCCGGGCCGGATCGGCCGCGTCCAATGCGGTCGACTGCTGGTGCACGCGGGAGTCCGCCACCGCGTTCAAGAGCTCGGCGGTCAGCGCCTGGGCCCCGGGAATGCGGGCCAGCACCGTCTCCGGCACTGGTAGCTCGTCCGCCCCGCCGTGGCACAGGCGGCGATAGGCGGCGTTGGCCTCCACGACCTTGTTCCCGCTCTCGACCACCGCCATGGCGTCACCAGTGGAGGCAAGCGCGGCGGCGCCCAGCCGGTCGGTCTCGATCGTGCGGCGCCGGAAGGTCCGCGCGACCCCTGCCAGGGCAGCGAGCACGCCCAGCACGGCGAACATGCCCACGACCGCCGACCGCAGGCCGTCGCCCTGGAATGCGCCGGTGGCGATGAGGCCGCCCGCCAGCGCCGCCACGGCGAGGACGAAAAGCCCCCCTGGTCCCTGCGGCAGCAGCCCACCGCTCGCCCGTGCCCTCGGGCGCATGCCCCGTCGCGATGCGTCAGCCATGACGGCTCCTCCCCGGCGCCCCAGGCGCAAGCTGGCTCTTCGCCTGTTCAGCCCGGTCTGGTCGGAGTGATACGCCCAGACCGGTAAATTGGTCTCTAACCCATTGATTGAGGAGCGATCGCCAACACAGGGGAACGCGCCCGGGCGCATTCCCCCGCATCGAACGCACATCAGATTCGCGTCCGGTTTAAATCCTGCCATGATTATCAAGAAAACCTTAGGGCATAGGCGCGCAAGATCGCGCCTTCCGGACCCTAGGTCATCCGTCCGCCCTGACTCCCGTTCCCGCATGCAGCAAGCGGAGGCATGATGTTGCAGCAGATTTTCGGCACCCAGCTCGACTTCCCGGTTCGGCTCGGCGTCGCCCTTCTCGTGATCGCCGTGCTGCTCGGCGCTACGGTCATGCTCGTGCGCGCCCTCAGCGGACGCCGGACGGCCGTGGCGCGGGGACGCTCGGGGCCGCGCCTGACGCTCGTCGATACCCTCAGCGTCGACGCACGCCGCAAGCTGATGCTGGTGCGCCGCGACGATGTGGAGCACCTGATCCTGATCGGCGGCACGTCCGACATCGTCGTGGAGGCGGACATCGGCAAGCCGCTCGCCGCGGCGCAGCCGATCGAGGTCCGCGAGGCAGTCCAGATCCAGGCTCCTCAGCCGGCGCCCGCGCTGACGCGCGAAGCTCCGGCGCCGCGGATCGCGCCCGCCCCTGCCCTCGACGCACTGCCTCCCGCCGAAGCGTCGCGCCCCGACCCGTCCGCCGCAAGCGCAGAGGAGCCGACGGCCCAGGAGGTCCGGCGGCCGATGCCGTCGCGCCGTCCGCTGCCGCGATCCGACGGCACATTGTCCGGCCGTCCGGCAGCGCCCGCCCCGGCGCCCCGTCCCAGCCTTTCGCGCGGCGCCCCGGCACCGGCCATGGGCCGCAGCACGTCGGGCTCGCCTCAGGAGCCGTCGGCCGATCGTCGCCCGATGCTTGAGCGGCCCGTGGTCGCGCCGCTCGCGACGGCGCCTGAGACCGATCCTGCTCCTGCCATCGCCGCCCCGACACCGGTCGAGGCCGCCCGCTCGCCGGCCGCCACCGTGCCGGAGCCGGCGCACAGGCCAGAGCCCAACCTCGACGACATCGCCCAGAGGCTCGACCTCGCGCTGTCCGAGCCCGCGGCCGAGGCGTCCCGCCTCAGCCTCGCGGACCTCCTGGACGAAGCGCCGGCGGAGACCGCGACCGCGGACCGGATCGAGATCGACCTCGTGTCCGAGCTCGCGGCCGAGCTGGACCTGGAGGTTGCCACGACAGCGGCGGATGCGGCCGCGGCCGAGGCGCCGGCGGACGAGGACCTGAAGGGCGCGGTCGACGCGCCCAAGGCCGAGCCGGCCAGGGCCGAAGCGCCCAGGGTCGAGGTGCCTCAGGTCGAGCCGGCCGGCCCCGAGAACGAGCCGCGCCTCGCGGACGCGCCCGTGGCGCCCGCCCCGGAGCGCCCGCGCGAGCGCCTTCGCGACACCCGCCCGGCGCTGCCGCCCGCTGGTGAACGGCCCGAACGCCCGCGCCTTGAGCCGACGCCCCGTCCCGAGTTCGCGCCGCGCGAGCCGGGTGCGCGCGAGCCCGGCCTGCGTCCGCGCGAGTTCGCCTTCCGCCCCGGCGAGGGCGCCGTCCGTGCGCCGCGCGACGCGCCGCGGCTCGATACACCGCGGCTCGACGCCCTGCGGCGGCCGGCGGCCGAGCCGGCCGAACGCACGCCGTCCGTGGCACGCCTGCGCGAGCCGCTGCGTCGCGAAGGCGAGCGCCGGCCCGACGAGGCGACGGCCCGTCCGGCGCCGCTCAGCCCGCCGCGCCGGTGGGAGAGCCCCCCTGCGCCGTCCCGGCCCGCGGCGGAGCCGGCGCCGGTTCTCAAGGCGGAGAAGCCGGCCGAGCCGGCGCCGAGCCCGGCCAACGATCCGTTCAACGATCTCGATTCCGAGATGGCAAACCTGCTCGGGCGCAGCTCCGGCCGCTGAGGCTGGCCCGCAGCGGCCCCTGAACGCGAAAGGCCGGCGCGGGTCACCCCGCGCCGGCCTTTTCATTGCGACCCGGCTTTCCGGATCGGTGCCTCAGTCGTCGCGATAGACCCGCTCGCGGCGCTCGTGACGCTCCTGCGCCTCCACCGAGAGGGTGGCGATGGGGCGTGCCTCGAGCCGCTTCAGGGCGATGGGCTCGCCCGTGTCCTCGCAATAGCCGTAGGTGCCGTCCTCGATGCGCAGGAGGGCGGCGTCGATCTTGGCGATGAGCTTGCGCTGGCGGTCGCGGGCGCGCAACTCGATGGAGCGGTCGGTCTCCGAGGAGGCCCGGTCCGCAAGGTCGGGATGGTTCTGGTTCTCGTCCTGAAGGTGCTGCAGGGTTTCGCGCGCCTCCTTGAGGATGTCGTCCTTCCAACGCAGCAGCTTCTGGCGGAAATATTCCCGCTGCCGGTCGTTCATGAAGGGCTCGTCCTCGCGGGGGCGATAGTCCTCGTCGATTTGGATCGACATCAGCCATGTCCTCGCTACAACGTCGCTGATCCCCGTGGCGCAGGCGCTCCCGTGCCCCCGCCCGGAGATGAGCGGCGCACGCGAGACCCCTGCCCCATCAACGATCCGGAGCCCTCCGCCCCCTGCGGCGGGCGCCGTGCCGGGCTCGGGGGAACTCCAAGGTCGCCGCGCTTATATCGACGCCCGCCCGCCGCGACAACCGCCCTTCGCATCGCACGCCGGCGCAGGCGGGACTTGACGGCGCGCCGAAGGGTGCCGACCTTGCCGCATCGCGGGATGACCGCCGACCAAAGGATGAGGCCCATGCGGTTCGAGGGAACGGGAAGCTACGTCGCCACCGACGATCTGAAGGTGGCGGTCAACGCGGCCATCGTCCTCGAACGCCCGCTGCTGGTGAAGGGCGAGCCCGGCACCGGCAAGACGGTGCTGGCGCAGGAGGTGGCCCAGTCCATCGGCGCCAACCTCATCGAATGGCACGTCAAGTCCACCACCAAGGCGCAGCAGGGATTGTACGAGTACGACGCCGTGGCGCGCCTGCGCGACAGCCAGCTCGGCGATCCCAAGGTCCACGACATTGCCAACTACATCCGCAAGGGCAAGCTGTGGACCGCGTTCGCCGCCGAGGCGCGGCCGGTGCTGCTGATCGACGAGATCGACAAGGCGGACATCGAGTTCCCCAACGACCTGCTGCAGGAACTCGACCGCATGGAGTTCCACGTCTACGAGACCGGGGAGCAGGTGAAGGCGCGCCAGCGGCCGGTGGTCATCATCACCTCCAACAACGAGAAGGAGCTGCCGGACGCGTTCCTGCGCCGCTGCTTCTTCCACTACATCCGATTCCCGGACGCGGACACCATGCGCGCCATCGTCGAGGTGCACTTCCCCGGCATCAAGCCGCGCCTGGTCTCCGAGGCGCTGCGCCTGTTCTACGACCTGCGCGAGGTGCCCGGCCTCAAGAAGAAGCCGTCCACCTCGGAGCTGATCGACTGGCTGAAGCTGCTGGTCTCCGAGGACATGGACGCCGACACCCTGCGCGAGAAGGACGTGCGCAAGGCCATCCCGCCGCTCGCCGGCGCGCTGCTCAAGAACGAGCAGGACGTGCACCTGTTCGAGCGCCTCGCCTTCCTCTCCCGGCGTGAGCAGCGCTGATCCCATGGACGGGCTCGGCGATCTCGGCTTCTTCGCGGGGCTCGCCTTCGCGCTGGTCCTGCTCGCCGGCTTCCTGGTGGTGCGCGGGCGTGGCGCGGCGCCGGCGCCCAAGAAGGCCGATCCGCAAGCCGTCCCGCCCCACGACTATGGCTTGTCGCGCGAGGCCAGCGCGCCTGCTGAAAGCGGGGCTGGGACCGAGGCGCCCTCGCCCAATGCCGGCGCCATGGCAGCGGCGGCCGGCGGCGCTGTCGTCATCGGCTATGCCGCCGCCCATGCGCACCGCGATTCCGCCAGCGCCCGCGACGACGCCGAGAACGGCGACGATACCGATGGCGGCTCCGGCGAAAGCGGGGATGGCGATGGCGGTGGAAGCGGCGGCGACGGGGGTGGCGGCAACTGAGCGGCGGGGGCCGCCCCGCGCGCGCTCTTACCGGCCGCGGATCACCACCAGGACTTGCCGATGTTGAAGGTGTAGCTGACCGAGGCGCCGGCCATGAACTGGTTGGCGTCGCTGGTGAGAGGCGAGGAGGCCGCGTCGCCCAGCAGCCGGCCGTAGCTGCCGAACACGCCGGTCTCGAAGCCGTTGCGGAAATTGTAGGTCAGCTGCGCCGTGGCACCGATCAGGTCGAAGCCGGCGCCGGCCTTGTAGGCCGGCATGGGATTGCCGAGGAAGGTGGCGACCGCCGCCTGCTGCGGCGTGACGCCGAAGAAGGCCTCCATATAGCCCGAGCCACCGTAGGTCAGGCGCGGGCCGACGGCGAAGCGCCACTGGCCGTAGGGCACGATCACGTCGGCGCCGAGCAGGCCGCGGATGCCGTCGAAGCCGCCGACGCCGTAGCGCAGCTCGGCGCGGGTGCGCAGCCAGTCGGTGACGTACCATTCGGCGAAGCCGCCTGCCTCGACCGACGCGCCGACGTCGCCGAGCCCGAGCAGGCGCGAGGAATCGCTCGCATTGCGGCCCCAGTCTATGCGACCCACCGCGCCGACACGGAAATTGCCGGTGTCGAAGAAGGCCAGCGACGGATTGTCGTCGATGCTGCGGAAGACGTTGAGCTGGCTCGCCTTACGGATGGAGAAGACGAGGCCGGGACGGAAGGAATAGTTGTCGGCGCCGGGATAGCTCGGCTCGGCGGCGCCCGAGACGCCGATGGTGAGGTACCAATCCTCATTGGCCGAGGGCGCCACCGGGGTCGTCGGCGGCGGCGAGAACAGGTCGGCCGCAGTCGCGCCGCCGCACGCCCCCGCGGAAAGAACGGTGGCGAGGAAGAACGAACGCAGCCGCGCAAACACAACCATCGGGGCAACCTCTGAAGAACCTGCGGCCATTCTGCGACCCGGCGGCTTTAGAAAATCCAAAGACCGCGGCGCCGACACGCCGCAATCAGGCAGACCGGGCCATGGATGCAAAATGAGGGTTAACCCACTGTTCGGTCAACGCCACCGGCACGATAGACCGGCGGCGTGGCAGATTGGCCACGCCGTGCGCCGCGCGACCTCCTGAGACGCCGCCGCGGGATGCGCGGAACGGAGATGAACGCAGCGAATCCGGCAACAGCCCGGACGGCGCTGCCCTGCTCACGCCTCGCGGCGCGGACCCCCGCGTCCGTCGGAACGGGAGGCTCCTGACGGCTTTGGGCTGGCCGTCGGCGGAGCCTCCGAGCGTGGCCGGGCCGGGAGCGGGCGTGGCCCGGCGCTCTGGGCAACCACGCTTGCGCTCGATGCTCGGGCAGCCTTTGCCACCCCCGTGCGCGCGGCGAGGCGCGCACGCCAGACGGACGCGATATCCCGCAGGGATGCCAGGGCGCCGCGGGGCTCCAAGGCGAGGAATGGTTGAAGCAGCGCCAACCGGTCGTCCCGCCCGCCGATCGCTTCCGCCACCAGCGCCGCGGCGAGCAGGTGCGCCGACAGCGGCTGGAGGCCGAGGCCGGCGATCACATGGACGCCCTTGTCGATCCGGCCGACGAGCGGCATGCCGTGGGGTGCCGCGAGGATGCGGTAGCCGCGCCCTTCGGCCTTGCCGCCGATCCCATCCGGCAGGAGGCCGCGGGCGTGGCGGGAGAGGATGCGCGCGGCGCCGGACAGCGTGCGCACGGGCAGCGCCGTCTCCACGGCCAGGACCAGCCCGCCTTCGTCCACATGGTAGTCGATGCCGAAGCCGGCGAATTCGCGCACCCGCCCGCCATAGGCCGGCGGCGCGCCGGACAGCGGCACCCGCCCGGCGGCAAAATGGACCGCCTTCAGCCCGGCGGCGAGGTGTGGCGCGCCGGCGCGCAGGACCCCGGTGCCGCACAGGATCACCTCGAAGGCGCGGATGCGGGTGCTCGGCGTGTCCACATATTTACGCAAGCCGTTGAGATCGCAAGAGACGGGGCCATCGGCGGCGATCTCATGGATGCCCACCGACGCGGCCGCCCGCTCCAGGGCCCCGGCCAGCGCCCCGCAGGGAATGCGCACCGCCGGCACCAGCCCTAGCGCGGCGACGAAACTGCTGCCGCCCAGCAGGCGCTCGAGATCGGACGCGCCCACCAGCCGCGCCGTACCCGGCGCGATGCGGGCGAGCAGCGCCTGCTCCTCGGCCAAGCGGCCCGCCGCGTGCGCGCGGGCCGCCAGCAGGGCGCCCTTCGGCCCGAGCGGGACGCCCACCGCCGCGGCGAGATCACGCCCCTGGGCGGCGACCTCGCGGGACAGCGCCCATAACGCGCCGGCATCGTCCTCGCCGATGCGCTGGACCAGCGCGCCGGCCGGCATGGCGAAGCCGGGCGCCAGCAGGTCGTCGAGCGGCAAGGCGGGATCGGCCGGGACGGCGAGGCGCACCACCTCCCGCCCGACGCCGGCGAGCCGATGGGCCAGCGCCAGCGCGGCGAGGTCTGAACCGACGATCGCCACCTCGCAGTCGACGACACGGCGCCGGTCCGCGCCGCGTTCGGCGGCCGGCGTGCCCTGCTGGGAGGCGCCCTTGCTCTTCGGGCGGGGCAGAATGCTCGTCATGGGGTCCTGCTTCGGAGAGGAACTATGGCGCGATTCGCGTCCGGGGTGGCCGGGGATTGCGCGTCTTGTGGGGCGCGGCTGTGGCGTTGCCGTGACGCCGGCCGGGCAGGTGTCGCGGCTTGCGCCACGCCTTCGGGCGCCATAAGGGATGGCTTGCCCCTCCCCTCACCGGGACATCGCCATGCGCCGCCTGCTGCTCCTGCGTCACGCCAAGTCCGACTGGCCCGACGGCGTGGCCGATCCCGAGCGCCCGCTCGGCGCGCGCGGACGCGCGGACGCGCCGCGCATGGGCGCCTACATGGCGGCCGAGAACCTCATTCCCGACCACGTCCTGGTCTCGCCCGCGCGCCGCACGCGCGAGACCTGGGAGCTGGTGGGCGCGGCCCTGCCGCAGGTGGTGGAGATGGCGAGCGAGCCGCGGCTCTATGAAGCGAGCGCCGCCCGCCTCGTCGCCGTGCTGCGCGAGCAGCCGCGCGCCGCGCACACCTTAATGCTGGTGGGACACAATCCCGGCCTCCAGGACCTGTCCGACCTGCTGGTGGCCTCCGGCCCGATCCGTCCGATCGAGCAGATGGCGGAGAAGTTCCCCACCGGCGCGCTGGCGGTCATCGACATTCCGGTGGACGACTGGGCGGAGCTCGCGCCCGCCTCCGGCCGGCTCGACCGCTTCGTCACGCCCCGCTCTCGCGCGCCGGACAAGTAGCCGTGGCCGCCTGGAACGATGCCGTCGAGGGCGCGCGCATCGCCATGATGTCGCTCGCCGACCGCATGGATGGCCTCGCCCATCCCACGCTGCGGCTCGGCGTCACCGGACTGTCGCGGGCGGGCAAGACCATCTTCACCACGGCGCTGATCCACGCCCTCACGAAGGGGGGACGGCTGCCGGTGTTCGAGGCCGCCCAGTCCGGCCGCATCGCCCGCGCGGTGCTGGAGCCGCAGCCCGACGACGCGGTGCCGCGCTTCGCCTATGAGGACCACCTCGCCACCCTGGCGCAGGAGCGGGCGTGGCCCTCCTCCACCACGCGGGTGAGCGAGCTGCGCATCCTGGTGCGCTACGCCAATCCGCGCGGCGCCATGCGCTCGCTCACGCTCGACCTCGTGGACTATCCCGGCGAGTGGCTGCTCGACTTGCCGCTGCTGGACATGGATTTTTCCGCTTTCTCGCGCCAGAGCCTGGAGCTCGCCCGCGCCCCGGCGCGGGCGGCGCTCGCCGGCCCCTATCTCGCCGCGCTCAAGGCAGCCGACCCGGCCCGGCCGGCGGACGAGAGCAAGGCGCGCGAGCTTGCCGGCCTGTTCACCGCCTATCTCGCCGCCTGTCGGGCCGAGACGGTGGCCATGAGCCTGCTGCCGCCGGGCCGCTTCCTGATGCCGGGCGAGCTGGAAGGCTCCCCCGCTCTGACCTTCGCGCCCCTCGACCCGCCGGACCACGCCTTCCCGTCCGGCTCGCTCGGGGCGATGATGGCGCGCCGCTTCGAGGCCTATAAGAGCGCCGTGGTGCGCCCCTTCTTCCGCAATCACTTCGCCCGGCTCGACCGGCAGATCGTGCTCGTTGACGCGCTCGCCGCGCTCAATGCCGGCCCGGCGGCGCTCGCGGACCTCGAACGCGCGCTGGACGGCATCCTCGCCGCGTTCCGCACCGGGCGGAACAGCCTCGTCAGCGCCCTGTTCCGGCCGCGCATCGAGAAGGTGCTGTTCGCCGCCACCAAGGCCGACCACCTGCACCGCACCAGCCACGACCGGCTGGAGGCGATCCTCGCCCGCCTCGTGGAGCGCGCCCGTGGCCGCGCGAGCGAGGGCGGCGCCGCCCTCGACGTGGTGGCGCTGGCCGCCATCCGCGCCACGCGCGAGGCGCGGGTCTCGCGCGCCGGCCACGAGCTCGACGCCATCGTCGGCACGCCCGAGGCCGGCCAGGAGGCGGGCGGCCATGTGTTCGACGGCATCGAGGAGGTGGCGGTGTTCCCCGGCGAGCTGCCGGCGGACCCGGACGCGCTGTTCGATCCCTCCGGCGCGGGGTTCCGGGGCCTTGCTTCCGCCAGCGCCGAGGACGCCGACTTCCGCTTCCTGCGCTTCCGCCCGCCGGCCGGCATTGGCGCCGACAAGCCCATTCCCCATATTCGCCTCGACCGGGCGCTTCAGTTCCTCCTGGGTGACCGGCTGGGTTGAAGCGCGCGGCGCGGCAAGGAACGGAAGGCCCCATGAGCCAGGATCACGGCGCCCGCCCGGAGGGGGCGCCCAAGTCGAGCCGCGCGGCGGCCCATTCCGGCCCGCGGCGCCACCGGCCGCAGGTGTTCAAGCTCGACGAGGCCGAGATCACGCTCGCCCCCGAGCCGCTGGAGGCGGAAATCGCCGCCCTCGACGTGCCGGCGGAGGCGCGCCCGCGCCGCAGGGGCATCTCCTGGAGCGGCCTGTTCTGGTCGGCGGTGGGCGGGCTCGCGAGCCTCGGCCTCTACCTCGCGGTCAGCCGGCTGATCACCGACCTGTTCGCCCAGGCCGAATGGCTCGGCTATGTGGGCCTCGCGCTCGCCGCCTTGCTGGTGCTGGCGAGCGTGATCATCGTCGCCCGCGAGGTGGCGGGCCTCTCGCGCCTGTCGAAGCTCGACGACATCCGCGCCCGCGCCGCCTCAGCCCTCGCCGGAGACGACCGCCCGGTGGCCGACACCGTGGCCCGCGACATGCTCCGCCTCGCCGCCGAGAAGCCGACGCTGGCCCGCGCCCGCGCCGACCTCGAGAGCCACCTCGGCGGCATCATCGACGGCGCCGATTTGGTGCGCCTCACCGAGCGCACGCTGCTGCCGACGCTCGACGCGCGCGCCCGGCAGATGGTCTCGGACGCGGCGAAGAGCGTATCCGTGGTCACCGCCGTCTCGCCGAAGGCGCTGGTGGACCTCGCTTTCGTGCTGTTCACCGCGGCGCGGCTCGTGCGGTCGCTGGCGCTGCTCTATGGCGGACGGCCGGGCGCGCTCGGCATGCTGCGCCTCGCCGGGCACGTGGTGGGCCATCTCGCCATCACCGGCGGCATGGCGGCGGGCGACACGCTGGTGCAGCAGATCGTCGGCCAGGGGCTCGCCGCGCGCCTGTCCGCCCGCCTTGGGGAGGGCGTGGTGAACGGGCTGCTCACCGCGCGCCTCGGCCTCGCCGCCATCGCCGTGACGCGGCCGATGCCGTTCACCGCTCTGCCCGCCCCGCGGCTCGCCGACGTCGCCACCGGCCTGGTTAAGAAGGCGGAGGAGGAGGTCTCAGCCGGCGGCGCGGTCTGAGCGTTCATTCCTAGCGGTCTTTGCCCAAAAGCTGCTACATATAAAATGTTCCCAGGAGCGCAAATTGCGCATCGCAGCGACTGTACCTCAGCGGTCGATGAACCTTGTCTGTCAATGGGAGAGTACAGGATGGCGCCCGAGACTTTTGCCGAAAGGATGGAAAGGTCGGGCTACACAACGGGCTTTGATTACCTGCGCATCGGATTGGCTGCGGCAGTGGTGCTCTGGCATTCGGTGGCCGCATCGGGCGACGCCGTCGCCAGAGCGGTGGCGCTCGGACCCATCGTGGGGCCTTTTCAATGGCTAATCCTTCCGATGTTTTTTGCCTTGAGTGGCTTCCTCGTGTCTGGAAGTCTTCACCGCTCCCGGACGATCACCGGGTTTGTTACCCTGCGCGTACTGCGGTTGATGCCTGCCCTGAGCGTGGAAGTTCTGCTTTCCGCATTGTTTATCGGACCATTACTTACCACAAAGACGTTCTATCAGTATTTTTCAGATCCAGAGTTTTTTCGCTATTTCTGGAACATTGTTGGCCATATTCATTTCGAACTTCCCGGTGTTTTTGACGACAACCCAATGGCAGGTATTGTCAATATTTCACTATGGACGGTGCCTTACGAGCTGGAGTGCTATCTAGCCATCGTCGGATTTGCCGTGTTTGGCATTTTCGCTCGTCCGAAATTGTTTGCCGCAACAACACTGTTTTTAACAGTCGCCCTAACAGCCCTAATTTTGTATAAAATTTCTGGAGGTGGCATGACGGGCGGCCGCAATGGTCGGATGCTCGTGCTAGCCTTTTTATGGGGCAGCACAATTTATTTATTTAAAAATCATATTCCTCTTTCAAAATGGCTAGCACTCGTCTCGCTTCTCTCTATTTTTACATTATACCCCCTTCCCGAGACGCGGGCACTTGGAGTTATCCCAGCTGCCTACCTTACCGTTTTCCTAGGCCTCCAAACCCCTAAAAAAATCATTGGAGGTGATTATTCTTACGGAGTTTATCTATTCGCATTTCCAATCCAGCAGTATATTGTATCATTTCATTCGCTGAGGTACTGGTGGATTATTTTCTTGATCGCACTTCCATTAAGCATTTGTTACGCAGCTTTTTCTTGGCACTGCATCGAAAAGCCGATTCTTGATCGCAAAAATTCAATGGTTAATCTGATAGAAATTCTTATCAGTCGGCTGCGATCTCGGTTTACGCCTGTTGCACCCGGCGTCCATACTTCAAATAAGGTTTCGTCAACCGAATCGTGAATCGGTTCGGGGCAGCGTGCGGCAGCCACCAAAGATGCAAGGCTCGGGGACACCTGAGCCTTCGCTCAAAATGAAGGCTGGAGCTCTCAAAATGAAGGCTGGAGCTATTGCCGCCACCTCAGCCCGGTAGCAGGCGCTCGGGCAGCGCGCGCGCCGTATAGCGCACCGGCCGGTTGCGGGCGATCATCTCCACCGTGGGCCAGGCGACGAACGCCGACACCACGGCGAGGAAAGCCGCGAAGCTCCATTGCCGGTCGATCAGCGCGATGCCGAAGATCGCCACCAGACCGGCCAGCGTCGCGAAGCCCAGCACCGCCACCAGCCACCAGCGCAGCGGCGAGAACCCGCCGCGATAGGTGACGCCGGGCTGGCCCCGGAAGCCGCCGGACGTCTCCAGGTTGGCGAGGCGCTCGTGCAGCGCGCGCACGAAGGCGGCATAGTCCGGCCCCTGGTCCTTCACGCCCGTGATGGAGGTGCGCGAGACCGAGCCGAGCTTGATCTTCTCCCCGCCCCAGGCGCGGATCTCGGTCTCGAAGCTCGAATGGGCGAACTTCGCGGGATGGAATCGCAGCCGCACCCCCGCCACGTCGCGCAGCGAAAGCCGGCCCTCGCGCGGGCCGATGGCGTAGGACATGCCATCGCCCGACAGAGTCACCCGCGTGCCCGGGCCGCCAAGGCGCGGCTGATAGGCATACGCCGCATCCTCGCCCCACCAGACGCGCTCGGCCGCCTGGGCCGGGCTCAGGCGATCATTCCGGACATCCGCGCTCACGTCAGCTCCCGCATGGCGGAGTCGAGCCCCTCGACGGTGAGCGGAAACATGCGGCCCTCCAGAATGTGGCGCACCAGGCGGATGGATTCGGTGTAGCCCCAATGGGCCTCGGGAACGGGATTGAGCCACACCGCCTTCTGATAGGTCGAGAGCAGGCGGGACAGCCATACCTTCCCCGGCTCGGCGTTGGAATGCTCCACCGAGCCGTTGGCCATGGTGATCTCGTAGGGGCTCATGGAGGCGTCGCCGACGAAGATCAGCTTGTAGTCGCCGCCATAGGTGTGCAGCACCTCATGGAGCGGCGTGCGCTCGCTGGAGCGACGGCGGTTGTCGCGCCACACGCTCTCATAGACGCAATTATGGAAGTAATAGTGCTCCAGGTGCTTGAACTCGGAGCGCGCGGCCGAGAACAGCTCCTCGCACTGGGCGACGTGCCAATCCATGGAGCCGCCCACGTCGAGGAACAGCAGCACCTTCACCGCGTTGCGCCGCTCCGGGCGCAGGCGCACGTCGAGATAGCCCTGGCGGGCGGTCTCGCGGATGGTGCCGTCCAGGTCCAGCTCCTCGGCGGCGCCGATGCGGGCGAACTTGCGCAGGCGGCGCAGCGCCACCTTGATGTTGCGGGTGCCCAGCTCGACCTCGCCGTCGAGGTCGCGGAACTCGCGCTTGTCCCACACCTTCACGGCGCGGAAGTTGCGGTTGCCATCCTGGCCGATGCGCACGCCCTCGGGATTGTAGCCGTAGGCGCCGAAGGGCGAGGTGCCGGCGGTGCCGATCCATTTCGACCCGCCCTGGTGGCGCCCCTTCTGCTCCTCCAGGCGCTTCTTGAGGGTCTCCAACAGCTTGTCGAGGCCGCCCAGGGCCTCGATCTGGCGCTTCTCCTCCTCGGTGAGGTGCTTCTCGGCGAGCTTGCGCAGCCACTCCTCCGGAATGTCGTGCCCCTCCTCGCCGAGCGCCGCCTCAAGGCCCTTGAAGCACTGACCGAACACCCGGTCGAACCGGTCGAGATGGCGCTCGTCCTTCACCAGGCAGGCGCGGGCGAGGAAATAGAAGGCGTCCACCTTGCGCTCGGCAAGGTCCGCGTCCATGGCCTCCATGAGGGTGAGATACTCGCGCACCGAGACCGGGACGCCGGCCGACTTCAGAGCCTCGAAGAAGGCGATGAACATGCTGCCTCGTCGTGTCTGGCGTCCGGCATGGCCGGCACGCTACGGCCTTATCCGGCCAGCGGGCCGTGGCTATGGCTGTGGCGCGCACCATTTGCACGCGCCGTCCATGCTACCAGAACAGCGGCTCGCGCGCGCCATCCGCGCGAGCGAGCCGATGCGAGAATAGAAGAGGAATGTCCACCTAGGGCGCCGTTGGCCGTGCCGATCTACGACCTAGCGCAAACGTTCGAGAAGGCAGCATTGGACCGCGCGCTATGCCTTGTCGAACGGCGGGAAGGCGCCCCGCCTTTGGTGTAGCACGGCGTCCGCTGAACTCAATTCGAGAGCGGTCCAGGGAGCAACGGGAGCCGAGGCCGGCTCCCGGATACCTCGTCAGGGGACGAGGACATTCTGGGCATCTCCGATCTCTCGGGCCGTGGTGGCTGCGAGGAGGACAATCTGCAGGAACTTCGCGAGGTCCACCGAGCCGGCATTCGAGATGTAGATAATGTCCTTGTCGCGCATATAGACCTTCGACGCGAGCAGGAAGCCGGTCGGATCGCCGAGATTGACAGTGTAGATGGTCGGCACGCGGGCCGTACCCGGAGGTATGTCGCTCACGTCCACGCCCATGCGCTCCAGCGTGCTGCGGGACTCCATGCGGAACATAAAGACCGACTGCGGATCGGCCTGACCATCCACGAGGCCGCCGGCCTTGGCGAGCGCCTGACTGAGTGTGACGGTGTCGTCGCCGAACGCGAACTCACCCTGCTCGCCGGAGGCGCCAAAAGCCAGGAACTTGCGCGAGCGGGCATAGATGTAGATCGTGTCGCCCGGCTGCAGATAGACGTTGTTGGCGGGCTCGCGGATGAGCCGGTTGAAGCTGATCGTCGCCTCGCGCCCACTGCGCTGCAACGTCAGGAACGTGTCAAATCCCTTGTTGGCGAGGGAGCCGGCCTGCCCAACCGCATCCAGCACGCGCTCGCCGGTGGAGCGCAGGGGAAACTTGATCGACCCGCTCGTTTCGCCGATCACCGTGACCCAGGACGAGCGCTGCTGGGTCACGGTAACCACCGCCTGGGGCTCGATCGCGCGGTTGCGCAGGCGCTCGACGATTTCCGCTTCGATCTGCGCCGGCTCGCGACCGACGGCCTTGATCAAGCCGGCGTACGGAATTGAAATATTGCCGTTGTTGTCCACGGTCTGCCGGGGAATGTCGACAAAGTTACCCGCCCGCGACGCGGCCTCCGCCGGGATGAAGAGGCCTCCCGAGGAGGCTTCGAAGATGCTGACCGCGACTTCGTCTCCCATGCCGACCTTGACACGGGGCGGCGGGCGCTGGTCGCCGCGGAAGGTGCCAATAAGCCCTTCCCGCTCCTGAGAAAAAAGCACGCGGACCGCTTCGGCGCCCATCGGGACAAGCTTGTAGCTGAACCCGTCCGTGTCCTTTTTATTGTTATGAATTTCGGAGGTATAGGGACCTGAGGCGGGAAGGAAGTTGCATCCGGCGAGCGCGCCGAGCATGGCAAGGCTGCCTGCTGTCAAAGCGCACGTGCGCAGAACGTCCCGAAGCTTCGCCACAGCCCACCCCTCTTCCGGTCGTAGGGAGCTAGTAACACGGGCGTCCAAAAGTGAACATCTACCGGGGGTTTCGCGGCACGACGCGGGGGCGATTGGGGTCAGCCTGTGCCCAGAATGCAACAGGCTGTTAATATTCAACGTTTCATGATACCTCGATTGGGCAAAATCGCATCTTGTCTATGTGAAAATCTGCACGCATCGAGCGCGAAAGCCGGGAAACAAACGATTCGCGCGGATACTTCGCCGCCAGACGAGCTTTTCCATCGGTTGCTACGGAAACGATTGGCCCGCGCGTTGCACCGATCCGCGATGGATCAGGTGGAGATGAGGAACCGGTCGACGCCTTCGAGCACGAGGCAGGTCAAGTGTCCGGTCGCATAGGCGCCGGTGTCGATGTTGATCCGGTTGCTGAGCACTTCGGGGGTGGGGATAGGCGTGTGGCCGTGCACCACCAGGTGCCCGAAGGAATGGGGATAGTCGAGGAACTCCCGGCGGATCCACAGCATGTCGTTGCGGTCCTGAGCCGCCAGGCTCAGGCCCGGCCTGAGCCCCGCATGCACGAAGAGGTAGTCGCCGCAGACATAGGTCACGGGGAGCTGGCGCAGAAAATCCACATGGTCGAGCCGCATGCCGGCCCGCCACTCGGTCCACAGCTGGGATTGGTCGAGGGTGCCGGACGGCCGAACGTAGGAGAACACGGTCTCCACGCCCCCCAGGCGCAGCCAGTTCGCGAACGCCTCCTGGGACGAGAGCGCATCGAGCATGATCTCCTCGTGATTGCCCGCGAGGCAGACCGCGTTGCGGGTACGCACGCGCTCCATCAGCGCATCGATCACGCCGGCGGATTGAGGGCCGCGATCCACGTAGTCGCCGAGATAGACCTCGATGCACTGGGGACCGGGGTGAAGCTCGGCGTCCTCGTCGATCGCCTCGTGCAGGGTCTTCAAAAGATCGAGGCGGCCATGGATGTCGCCCACGGCATAGACCCGCATATTGTCCGGAATCATAGGCACGGTCGGCTCTCGAAGATCCTCGGCCTGCCAGCCGGGGCGGGATTTCAGGAGAGACTTAACCGCCATGCCGCGCTCCCATGGTCGATCGTTCTTTGGACGACCGGTGGAATGCTAACATCGAATGCGTCCGCGTTGCCAAGCAATTGTTGCAGTGCACCATACGGAAGCGATGATCGGCGGTACTCCTCTCGGGTGACTCACACGGGTTTGACCACGCCGGTTAGTTCGCCGCAAATCGCGCCGCTGTCCAGATCGGACGCTGGGGGAAGGAATGGCATTCGAGATCGCAGCCCTCGCCATGGTGATCGAGGTGCTGGTCGGATACCCGGCCTGGCTGGTGCGCCGGATCGGCCATCCCGTGATGTGGATCGGATGGCTGATCGGGCTGCTTGACCGCGCGCTCAATCGGCCCGCTTTGCCGGAGGAGAGGCGGCGCAAGCGCGGCGCCGTCGCCATTGCCATCATCGTCCTGGCCGCGGCGGCGCCGGCGCTCGTGCTGGAGCTGTCGCTGGCCGGGTCCGCCCTCGGGCTCCTGCTGCTGGCGCTGCTGGGAAGCACGCTGATCGCCCAGCGCTCGCTGCACCAGCACGTGGAGCGGGTCGCCGAGGCGCTGGAGGGCGGCGACCTCGGCGCCGCGCGCACCGCGGTGAGCCACATCGTCGGACGCGATCCCGACACGCTCGACGCCCACGGCGTGGCGCGCGCCGCCATCGAGAGCCTCGCCGAGAACTTCTCCGACGGTGTGGTCGCCCCGGTGATCTGGATGGCGCTCGCCGGCCTGCCCGGCGCTGCCGCCTACAAGGCGATCAACACGGCCGACAGCATGATCGGCCACCTCACGCCGCGCCATTCCGCCTTCGGCTCGGCCTCCGCCCGGCTCGACGATTTCGTCAACATGCCGGCTTCGCGCCTCACCGGCTGGCTCCTCATCGCCGCCGCAGCGGTGATGCCCGGGGCCTCCGCGAGCCAGGCAGCCGAGGCCATGCAGCGGGACGCGCCGCGCCACCGCTCGCCCAACGCCGGCTGGCCCGAGGCGGCCATGGCCGGCGCCTTGGGCCTCAAGCTCAACGGCCCGAAGGTCTATGGCGGCGTGCCTACCGGTGACGCCCACATGGGCGACGGCCGGCGGGAGGCCGTGGCCACCGACGTGCGGCAGGCGCTCGCGCTCTACCGACGCGCCGACGGACTGCTGATCGGCCTGATCCTGCTCGGCGCGATCGCCCAGGCGCTGCTGTTCAGCTGACGCGGACGCGCAGGCGCGCGCTTCAGCGCCGGCAGGCCACCGTCATGCTCCCGCCCGATGACCGACCGGAGCCTGGACGCCGCAGCAGGGCCGGCGATCGGGCTTGAAGCGCGCGGCATAAAGACAAGGGGACTCCCGCCGATCAAGCCGGGGCGTGGGGCAGCAGTGGTCGAGCGCGATCGTCGGCGCGAGCCCGCTCAGCCCTGACGTTCCGGCAGCCGCAGCACCAGCCCGTCGAGGGCGGCGGTCAGCTTGATCTGGCACGACAGGCGCGAGTTCGGCGCGACCTCGGAGGCGAAGTCGAGCATGTCCTCCTCCATCTGGGAGGGCTCTCCCACCTTCTCGCGCCAGGCCTCGTCCACATAGACGTGGCAGGTGGCGCAGGCGCAGGCGCCACCGCATTCGGCGTCGATCCCCGGCACGCCATTGCGCACCGCCGCCTCCATGGCGGTTGCCCCTTCCTGGGCCTCCACCTTGTGGGCCATACCGTTGAACTCGATGAAGGTGATGGCGACCATGCCTGATCTAGCCTTGTGCCTGCCTGCGGAGCGGACCGGGCGCATAGCGCCAGCGCTGCCGCGGTGGGGAAGAGCGCCCTATAGCCGCCCGCGCCTAAGCGCGCCAGTGCTTGGCCCGCAACGTTAACGATATCTTCATAATCATGGCGGGGCTGGTTCAATCCCTACACCGGTGCGGCTAAGATAAGGCATGGTAAACCAATTCCGCATCCTTCCGGAGCGCGGAGGCGGGAGCACGAGGCATCGGCGGCGGGGCGGAACATTCGTATTCCCGTACCCCTCCCGGCGGCAGAGGCGACAGCGACATGAAGAACCCGAAGAAGATCCAGGATCCGACGGAGGCGGCGCTCTCGGCGATCCAGGAGGCTCTGACGCTGGAACTGGACCAGGTGGAACAGCCCGCTTCCGCCGAACGCCCGCAGATTGAACCCGTGCAGCCGATCGAGCGGCGCGCGGAGCCGGCAGCTCCCGAACGGATGGGCGAGCGTCCCGCGGACCGCATGGGGCCGCCCGGCCGCGACGGCCGGCCGCGCCGCCTTCCCCGCAATGACGGCGAGGCGCGCCCGGATCAGGCAGAAGGCCGCCCTGAGCCGCGTCGGCCGGAAGGTCGCCAGGGTCCCGGCCGCCCGCGTCTCGACGTGGCCGAGCGCCGCGCGGCCAACGACGACCGCCAGACCGTCGGCCAGCTGGTGGGCCAGCTTCAGCGCCGCTCCTCGGCAACGCCCTACTGGTGGGCCGGCGGCGCCTCGCTTGGCTGGATCGCCCTCGGAGCAGCCTTTGCGCTGGTCTATCACCGCGGCCTCATGGCGAGCTCCGGCGGCGTCCAGTCGCTCGGCAGCTCGCCGGCGCTGCTCGCGATCTTCGCCGGCATCTTCCTTCCGCCCATCGCCTTCTTCGCCATGGCGAGCGTGATCCGCCGCTCGCGCGAGTTGCAGGGCATCGCCCGCTCCATGACCGAGGTGGCGCTGCGCCTCGCCCAGCCCGAGGCCATCGCGACGGAATCCGTGGTGACGGTCGGCCAGGCGGTGCGGCGGGAGGTTGCCGCCATGGGCGACGGCATCGAGCGCACGGTGGCCCGCGCCACCGAGCTCGAGACCATGGTGCGTGCCGAGGTCTCGATCCTGGAGCGCGCCTACGAGCAGAACGAGGCGCGCGTCCGCAACCTGATCGAGGAACTGCAGTCGGAACGCCTCAGCATCAAGGAGCAGACCGAGCAGCTGCGCGAGAACAT
Source organism: Xanthobacter pseudotagetidis (assembly GCF_043194795.2). Lineage (NCBI taxonomy): Bacteria > Pseudomonadati > Pseudomonadota > Alphaproteobacteria > Hyphomicrobiales > Xanthobacteraceae > Xanthobacter > Xanthobacter pseudotagetidis. The sequence continues at coordinate 3,167,774 of NZ_CM195534.1, forward strand.
CGCCAACGCGGAGTCCCTGCTCTCGAACGAGGTCAAGGACGTCGCCGAGCGCATCAATGCCACCATGATGGAGGCATCCGACCGCGTCACCGACATCCTCGGCCAGAAGGGCGAGCACATCACCGCCGCCCTCGCCCGCGTGGGCGACAGCATGATCGATAGCCTGACCGCCAAGGGCAGCGAGCTGATCGACCGCCTCCAGATCACCGGCACCGACATCCGCCAGGATCTCGCCCAGTCCGGCGACGACCTGATCCGCCTGCTCAAGGAGCGCACCGACGACGTCGCCAACAACCTGCTCGGCACCACCACGGACGTGGCGGCGCTGATCTCCACCTGGGGCGACGATGTGAACAACAACATCGACCGCCTGAAGCTCGGCATCTCGGACACGCTCAACGACCACACGAGCCGCCTCGCCGACGACATCGGCGAGCGGGTGGCGGACGTGAACGCGGCCATGCGCGAGGTGGGCGACGCCCTGGTGCTCGACTTCTCCACGCGCGGCGGCGACATGGTGCGCAAGATCGCCGAGACCGGCGAGCGCGTGGCGGAAACGCTGTCCGTCAACGGGTCCGACCTCGCCGAGCGCATCGAGACCACCGGCAACCGCATCTACGAGGCGGTGGCGGTGCGCGGCGAGTCGCTCCAGCAGCGGCTCCAGGACACCGGCGAGAAGATCGCCGCCTCGCTCGACCGCTCCGGCGGCCAGGTGACCTCGGCGCTGATGGAGAAGGGCGACGAGATCGCCTCCTCCCTCACCAATGCCGGCGCCGACATGACCGAGCGCCTGTCGCTGGTGGCCGGCGAGGTGACGAAGGCCATCGGCACCCGCGGCTCCAAGGTGACCGACGCCTTCCGCGAGACCGCCGACATGCTGGTGGCGACCATCGGCAACAAGGGCGACGCCATCAAGGAGATGCTCACCTCCCGCCTGAAGGCGATGGAGGAGACCATCACCGTGCGCGGCAACGAGCTCGCCGACCGCATCCACCACGACGGCTCGAACCTCGCCCGCGCCATGCAGGAGGGCATCAAGAGCTTCGACACCACGGTGCGCGTCCACGCTCCCGAGCTGGTGGACCAGATCACCCACCGTGTGAACTCGGTGAACGAGAACCTGCGTGTCGCCGTCTCCACGCTCGACGAGCGGCTCGCCACCACCACCTCCACGGTGTCGAGCACCATGGACCAGCGCATCGCCCGCATCGAGCAGACCCTGGACCAGCGTGCCCAGAGCCTCACCGAGACGCTGGCCACCCGCACGGTGACGTTCTCGCGCACCATCGCCGACGGCACCCGCGGCGCCACCGAGGCGGTGGATAAGTCGCTGGAGCAGCTGGAGGCCTTCTTCGCCAGCCGCGGCAAGGCGCTGGGCGAGGTGCTCATGGACCGCGCCGAGACCGTGCATCGCTCCATCGGCGGCCGCGCCCAGGAGATCGCCTCCGTGCTCGACGGCCGCGTCAACCGCATCGAGGAATTGGTGCTCGGCCGCCTGGAAGGGGTCGCCACCTCCATCGAGGTGCGCGGCGCCGCGATGGCGGACGTGCTCACCAACAAGATCGAAGGCGTCACCAGCCAGCTGCGCGGCGAGGCGGTCCAGGTGGAACGCTCGCTCTCGCTTCTGTCCGAGAATGTCGGCCAGTCGCTCACCACCCACGCCGAGAAGGTGGCCGAGGCGCTCGGCACGCGCCTCACCGAGATCGCCCATCTCATCGACGACAAGAACGGGACGTTCCTCCTCGCGCTCGAGCGCACCAGCCAGCGCGCGGTGGCCGAGATCACCGCCACCAACACCTCGCTCAAGGGCGACGTGCAGTCCATCATCGAGCGCCTCGGCGAGGCCAACTCCACGTTCCAGCACGCCATGACCAGCGCGGTCGGCAATCTCGGCCACTTCTCGACCACCTTCTCCAAGCAGGTGGAGGCGTTCAACACCACCGTGTCCGGCATCGGCCAGACGGCGGAAACCACCGCCTCGCGCTTCGACGGCCAGGTGCGCTCGCTGAAGGAGCTCTCGCAGGGCGCCCTGTCCGAGATCGCCGGCCTCACCGACCGCTTCGAGCAGCAGAGCCGCTTCATGGCGGAGGCCTCGCAGGCGCTCGGCGCCACGCACGACCGCATCGACGCCACCCTCAACGCCCGCCGGACGGCGATCGAGGAGGTGTCCACCACCATCGCCCGGCGCATCGCCGACATCGACGGCCGCCTGCAGAACTTCCACACCATGCTGGAGGAGACCTTCCGCAATGCCCAGGACCGGGCGCGGCAGATCACCGGCCTGGTGTCGGAATCGGCCGCCGGCTCGGCGCGCAGCATCGAGAGCCAGTTCGAGCTGGTGCGCGAGACCGCCGAGGCGGAGCGCGAGCGCACCGCCGCGGCCCTGCGCGAGGTCCATGCCAACGCGCTCGCCGACGTGAACCGCCTGTTCTCCGAGAGCGGCGGACGCTTCACCGCCGTCGCCGCGGACCTCAAGCAGGCCGCCGAGGATGTGCAGAAGGCGATCGAGCTCGCCCGCGAGGAGATGAAGCGCGGCATCCTGGAGCTGCCCTCCGAGACCGAGGCCAGCGCCGCCACCATGCGCCGCGCCGTCGCCGAGCAGATCAAGGCGCTCGCGGAGCTCAACGAGATCGTCGCCCGCCAGGGTCAGGCGCTCGATGTGGTGGAGCATGACGCCCGCGCCGCGGTGCAAGGGATAGCCCGCAGCACCGCCGTCCGCGATGCCATCGCCCCCCGGGGCCGCGATCAGGCGCCGGCAGAGGCGACCCGCCGCCCGGCCGCGCCGCAGCGCCGTCCCGAGGGCCCGGAGACCCAGGCGCCCCGGCCGGCCCAGCGCCCGGCCGCCCGCCGCGAGGACAGCGAGCCCTCCGAAGGCTGGCTGAACGACCTGCTCGCCCGCGCCAGCGGCGACCTCGAACAGGACGACGCCGAGCGCCCCGCGCCGCGTGCCCCGCGCGCCGAACGCGGTGCGGCGGCCGAGGCCTCGCCCCTCGACAGCCTGGCTGCGGACATCGCCCGCATGGTGGACCACCGCGCGGCGGCGGACGCCTGGGATCGCCAGCAGCGCGGCGAGCGCGGAACCTTCACACGGCGTCTCTACACCGCCCAGGGCCAGCAGACCTTCGAGGATCTGCGCCGCAAGTACCGGTCCGACGCCGAGTTCCGCGGCGCGGTCGACCGCTACGTCGCCGAGTTCGAGCATGTGCTCGACGAGGTGTCAGAGGACGACCGCGGCGCCGCCCTCACCCGCGCCTACCTGACCTCCGACACCGGCAAGGTCTACACCATGCTGGCCCATCTCTCGGGCCGTCTGGACTGAGGGGCGCGACACGCCCCTTCCCTCCCGCGTGATGCCGGAGCCGGAGACCCGAGGCCCATGCGGCCGGTGTCCGGCTCCGGTATTTTTTGCCGCCGCGCGAACCGCCTCGTCGCACCGTGCTGCGCCGCAAAGCAGATGGCGTCCAAGGGCTTCGCAGTGCCGGAGGATGAGCGCGACTGACCCCGCTCCGGACCTTGCAGATATTGACTTTTTCGGCTGCGTCGTCTGTGTTCCAGAGCGACAGCCGGTGCGCTGACGGTTGCCATCCCACCGGCCCAGCGGGAGCCCCTCTTTCATGAAAACCTATATCTGCGCCGCCTATGCCGGCGGTCAGGGCAAGACGACCCTCGCCCAGATGGTCTATTCCGCGCTGAGGAAGCGGGAGCTCGCATATAAGCTGGTCGCCGCCGACTTCACCGACGGCACGGGCCATTCCAAGATCGGCAAGTTCTTTCCCTCGCGGGTGCTGGAGCTGGGCATCGGCTCATCCCTCGCCTCCAGCAAGACCGAGAACGACGCCAACGCGCCGCTGCGCTACTGGGACCGCTTCGGCGGACTGCTGCTCACCGGCGGGGCGGTGCTGGACATGGGCGCCAACGTGGTGCCGCAGCTGGTGCAGTGGGCGCACCATCGGCGTGTCGCCTACATCATGCAGCAGCGCAATTCGCCGGAGATCGACCTCCTGGTGATCACCAAGCCCGAGACCCATTCCATCGAGAACGTCGCGACCTTGATCGAGGACGTGGTGGTGGGCGGCGCGCTGCCGGTGGCCAACGTCGTCATCGTGCAGAACGAGGTTGGCGGCACGTTCGAGGGCCAGTCCATGGCCCGCATCCAGAAGGCGGCGTCGGGACGCAACCTGCACTTCATCACCATCCCGCGCTGCTCCTCGGAGCTTTGGCCGCATCTGGAGCGCACCTTCACACCGGTGGAGGAAGCGCTGGCATCCACCGAGAACGACCTAGCCGAGAAGTTCGGCATCGAGATCTGGTCCGCTTATGCCGGCCTCATGGACCTGCGCACCTGGGCTGACGAGGTCTATGCGCAGCTCGCCAAGGTCGGCATCTGAGGACATGCCCAGGGACGGCGGCGGAAACGGCGAACGTTCCGACACCCCCGTCCCTGCCCCTCCCCACAAGGGGGGGGGGGGTGACCCCACTGGGCGCGCACACCGAAAATCCTGACGCCGCGCCGCCCCATCTCGAAAAGCCGAACGGCTCCCCTCCCCCTTGTAGGGAGGGGTGAGGGCGTGGGGGGTGTCCGGAGGTTGAGAAAAATCGGCCCAGCGCTCCCGCACGCCAGGAGCCTGCCCTCGCCGCGATCAGAAGCGCCGGGAAGCCCAGCGCACCAGCGCCACCAGCACCTGGTCCGTAGCCTGGTCGAGCGCCAGCGTCACCACCTCGCCGGACGTGCCGGCCGCCGGCACGCGGGCCTTGAACACCTCCGCGGCGAGAATTCGGCCCGATTGGGCGCCGATCAGCTTGGCGGAGAGCTCCACCACCGCCATCGGCCCTTCGGGGGTGATGCGCAGGCCGAAGGCGCGGACATCGGTGACGAGCTGGTAGTCGGCGTTCACCCCGTCGCCGGGGCGCGCCACGCGGCGCAGCTTGCTGCCGTTCTCGAACGCCTGGATGGTGCGCGCCTGGAGCAGCGCCGGAAGGCGGTCGCTCCACTGGGCGTCGGAGAGGTAGGTCACCTGCCCGCCGCCCGGCTCCACGACAATCTTGTCGGTGTCGAGCACCGCCAGCGCGGTGGGCGCCACCACCAGCAGCTGGCCGCTGCCGCCGCCACCGGCTTGGAAGTTCGCCGGCGCGGTAAGGTTGTAGGTGGGCACCGCCGCGGCGCCGCAGGCCGCGAGGCCAAGGGCGAGAAGCAGGCCCAGCGCGAGGCGGGCCGCGCTCGCCAGAAGGCCAGTGGGTCTCGTCAGCTTCAGCAGGGTCATGCGCCGCTCACCGCCTGTACTCGGGAATGGCGCCGCTTCCGCCGCCGTAAATGAGCCGCTGGGGATTGCGCTCCAGGCTCTTCAGGACACGATCGATCTCGGCGAGGGTGCGCCGGCCGTCGGTGGCGAGCGCCTCGTACTGGCGCAGGCCCGGCCCGGTGAAGCGGCTGATCTCCTGGGTGAGCAGCGCCGTGCGCTGGTCCAGGTTGTCGGCCAGCTTGCGCACCGAGGTGGCGGCGTCGGTGGCCTGGGCCAGAAGGCCTTCCTTGTCCTCGGCTGCGTGCTGGAGGCTCACCACGACCTTGTCCACCTTGCCGGCGATATCGTTGAGCTGCTTTGTCAGGCCGTTGGCTTGCTCGATCAGGCCGGCGATATCCGAAGACTTGTCCGCCAGGGTCTTGGAGAAGGTGTCGACGCTGGCGATGATCGAGCGCACCTGATCGGGCGGGATGGCGTCGAGCACCTCCTCGATCTTGCGCGCCACGCCCTGCGCCGTGTTGATGAGGCCGGTCATGCCGGCGCCGCCGTCGGCGATGATGATGGGGTAGCCGTCCTGGGCCAAGGGGAGCGGCGGCGCGTCCGGCCGCCCGCCGCGGATCGATACGGCGACGATGCCGGTGAGCCCCTGGGATTCGAGCCCCGCACGGGCATCGGAGAGGATCGGCACGTCGTGGCGGATGCCCACACGCACCTTCACCTGGCCGGGCTGGCCGGGAACGAGGCCGAGATAAGTGACCTGGCCCACCGGAATGCCGTTGAACAGCACCGAGTTGCCCTGGCGCAGGCCGGCCACCGAGCCGTCGAAGACGATCTCGTATTCCTTGCGGCCGGCGGAATCCTGGGGACCCGCGAACCAGTAGACGAAGCCGAACGCCGCCGCGATGACGGCGAGCGTGAAGGCCCCGATAATGGTGTAGTTCGCGCGTGTCTCCATCTGGTCCCTTCCGCTCTCCCCGCTCCTCAGTCCTATCCGTGCGCCTGCTGGACCGCCCGCGCCCGCGTGCCGTGGAAATACTGCTTCAGCCAGGGATGCGTGGCCGCCATCATGGTCTCGATGGTGCCCTCGGCGATCACCTTGCCGTCCGCCAGCGCCGCGATGCGGTCGCAAACCGTGTGCAGGCTGTCGAGATCGTGCGTTACCATGAAAACGGTCAGTCCCAAAGTCTGCTGCAGCGTCCGGATGAGCTCGTCGAAGTCGCCGGCACCGATGGGGTCAAGGCCCGAAGTCGGTTCATCCAAAAAGAGAATTTCTGGATCGAGCGCGAGCGAGCGCGCCAGCGCCGCGCGCTTGATCATGCCGCCGGAAAGCTCGGAGGGCAGCTTTTCGGCAACATCGCATTTGAGGCCCACCATCTCGATCTTGGTGTAGGCGATCTCGTCGAGGAGCCGCTGCGAGAGGTGCAGGGTCTCACGCAGCGGAAACTGGATGTTCTGCCGGACCGTCAGCGAGGAGAACAGCGCGCCCTGCTGGAACAGCACGCCCCAGCGCCGCTCCAGCGCCGAGCGCTCGCTCTCGCTCAGGTCGTCCAGATTCTCGCCGAACACCTCGACCTTGCCCGAGCGCTTCGGCACCAGGCCGAGGATGGTGCGCGTGAGCACCGACTTGCCGCCGCCCGAGGTGCCGACGAAACCGAGGATCTCGCCGCGATACACGTCGAGATTGAGGTGGTTGAGGATGACCTTGTCGCCGAACCCCACCACCAGGTCGCGCACCTTGATGATCGCGTCCTTCACCGGGGCCTGGTTGTCCACGCGCGCGTCCATGCGGCCTCACATGTCGATCGCGGCGAAGAACATGGCGAACACACCGTCCATGACGATCACGAGGAAGATCGCCTTCACCACCGAGGCCGTGGTGTGCTCGCCGAGCGATTCCGCGCTGCCGCCCACCCGCATGCCCTCCATGCAGGCGACGATGCCGATGGTGGCGGCCATGAAGGGCGCCTTGTACATGCCGACCTTGAACTGATCGAGGGTGATGGCCTGCTTGAGGCGGTCGAGGAACACCTCGGGCGTGATGCCGCCATAGCCCCAGGACACGAGGCCGGCGCCGAAGATGGCCGCCATGGAGCCGATGAAGGTGAGCAGCGGCAAGGCGATGATGAGCGCCATCAGGCGCGGCACCACCAGCACCTCGATGGGGTCGAAGCCCATGACCCGCAAGGCGTCGATCTCCTCGCGCATGCGCATGGAGCCGAGTTCGGCGGTGTAGGCCGAGCCCGAGCGGCCGGCGATCATGATGGCGACGATGAGCACGCCCAGCTCGCGCAGCACCAGCACGCCGACCATGTCGACCACGTAGATGTCGGCGCCGAAGCGGCGGAAGTTGAAGATGCCCTGCTGCGCCAGGATGCAGCCGATCAGGAAGGTGATGAGCAGGATGATGGGCACGGCGCGGAAGCCGACCCGGTCCAGCTGGTTCACCATCGAGGTGAAGCGGAACGTATGCGGGCGGAGCAGCACGCGCCCGAAGGCGGCGACCGTGGCACCGACGAAGTTGAGCAAGGCCAGCGCGTCCTGACCCACATGGACCATCTCGCGTCCGAGCCGCTCCAGCACCGCCTCGTGGCGGCGGACCGGCGGCGGCGGCTCGTGGCCGGTGCGCTCGATCTCCTCCATCAGGACGGCATAGCGCGGGGACAGGCCGACCACGCGCGGCTCGACGCCGGACTTGGTCCAGGTGCGCTTTAGGCGCTCGAGCAGCAATGCCCCGAACGTGTCCATGCGCTCGACACCGGCGAGGTCGATCTCGACCGCACCCTTGGGTGAACGGTAATCATGCACCGTCTGATCCACGGCGGACTCGAGGTCGTCGGCATGGTCGAAGGTCCACGCGCCGCGCCCCGCGACCGTCAGGCGGTCGTCCTGAGTCCGTACCGAGATGAGACCGGCATTGGGCAAGTCGCCCCTCCCTCGCCCCGCGCTTGAGCAAGCCCCCTCCCCTAGCACATACTCGGCCTGCCGCGCCGCGTCGAGCCACGCGGCGTCGATCGCTTCCCTCCCCGGCCGTCCTGGCCCATGAAATCGCCCACATGATTAACGTCCGGCCGAAGCTCACCGTGCGCGTCGAGCGCTTTCCCATCCGTGGCAGCTTCACCATCGCCCGCGGCTCCAAGACCGAGGCGGCGGTGGTGGTGGCGGAGATCGCGGCCGGCGGCCACACGGGGCGCGGGGAATGCGTGCCCTATGCCCGCTACGGCGAGAGCGTGGAGGGTGTCGCGGCGCTTATCGCCTCCCTCGAAGGGGAGATCGCCGCCGGGCTCGGCCGCGCCGCATTGCAGGACCGCCTCCCCGCCGGCGCGGCGCGCAACGCGCTCGACTGCGCCCTGTGGGACCTGGAGGCGAAGGCCTCCGGCCGCCGTGTCGCCGACCTCCTGGGCTTGCCTGCGCCGGAACCTCGCCTCACCTGCTACACGCTCAGCCTCGATGCGCCCGAGGCCATGGCTATGGCCGCCGCGGCCGCGGGCCGGCCGCTGCTGAAGCTCAAGCTCGGCGCGCTGGGCGACGAGGCGCGCCTCCGGGCCATCCGCGCTGCCGCGCCCGGCGCCCGCCTCGTGGTGGACGCCAACGAGGGCTGGAACGCGGACATCCTGCCGCAGATGATGGATGCCTGCGCCGCCGCCGGGGTGGAACTGATCGAGCAGCCTTTGCCCGCGGCCGACGACGGCGCCCTGGAAAGCGTTAAACGGCTGGTTCCGGTCTGCGCTGACGAGAGCGTGCACGACCGCGCCGGCCTCGCGGCGCTCAGGGACCGCTACGACGCCATCAACATCAAGCTCGACAAGGCGGGCGGCCTTACCGAGGCCATGGCGCTCGCCGACGCGGCGGAGCGCGAGGGCTTCTTCCTCATGGTTGGCTGCATGCTGGCGAGCTCGCTGGCCATGGCGCCGGCCATGCTGGTGGCGCAGCGCGCCCGTATCGTCGACCTCGACGGCCCGCTGCTGCTCGCCCGCGACCGCGAGCCGGGGCTGCGCTACGAGGGCGCGCTCGCCTTTCCCCCCGCCCCCGAGCTGTGGGGCTGAGGCCGGGCGACGAGCGCCACCAGCGCGCCGAGGAGGCCGAGGCCGGCGGACATCAGGAAGGCATGGATGCCGAACGCGGCCCAGAGCGGCCCGGCGGCAAGGCTCGCTCCCGACATGGCAAGGCTCACCGCCCAGGAGGCGAGCGCCTGCCCCGAGCCCGAGCGGTGCTCCCCCACCGAGCGGGCGATCAGCTCCACCATGCCGAGATAGGTGGCCCCGAAGGTGAGCCCGTGCAGCAGCTGGAGCGCGAACAGCGCCGGTTCCGGCGGCCCGAATGCCAGTGCGCCGAAGCGGACGATGGCGCAAACGCCGCCGGCCGCGATCAGAAGATGGGGTCCGAACCGGTTCATCAGCACCGTGCCCCACCGGAACACGCAGATCTCCGCGATCACCCCGAGCGACCACAGAAGGCCGATGGTGGTGGTGGCGAGCCCGATGCCGCGCCAGTGCACCGAGCCGAAGACGTAGAGGACGGAGTGGCTCGCCTGCACCAGCGCCACCGCGACGATGGCGGCGACGAGCCGCCACGGCACGCCCGAGACGCCGGCCGCACCGGCCACCGGCGCCGGGGCCGGGGCGAGGGGCGGCAGGCGGGTGCTCACCGCCAGATAGATGAGCTGGCCGGCGAGCATCATCAGCACGATGCCGCCATTGCCGGTGGCGCCGATGATGGCGCCGCCCGCGAGATTGGCGACCACGAAGGAGGCCGAGCCCCATTGCCGGGCGCGCCCATAGTCCGCCCGCCCCGCGCGGGCGAGGCGTGTGGCGTAGGAATCGAGCAGCGCGAAACTCGGGTTCCAGAACAGCGCGGTGGCGCCCAGCACCAGGACGATGAGGAGAAAATCCCGGCTCAGCGCCAGCAATGCCATCCCCGCGCAGGTGACGAGCGCCAGCGTGACGAGCACCGCCTTGGGCCGGCCGAGACGGTCCGACAGGAAGCCGATGAGCGGCGTCGCGAACAGGCGCGCCACCAGCGGCGCGGCGATGACCACGCCGATCTCCTGCGGCGAGAGCCCGCGCTCGGTCAGCCACAGCGGCAGGAAGGGCAGCTGGATGCCGATGGCGAGGTAGAAGGCGGCATAGGCCGCGCCCATGGCGATGGCATCGCGGCGGGGATGGCCGGCGGCACCTGGAGCGGCGGTCATGGCAGGCCGCCGTCGCACGCACGGCGGAAGAGCGCGCCGCACGGCATCGCCATCAGCCTTCGAGGCAGGCGATGAAGATCTCGCGGTCCACGTTGCCACCGGAGAGCACCACGGCCACGGTGTCGCCGGGCGCGCCGAGGCGGCCTTCCAGCAAGGCCGCGAGCGCCACCGCGCCGCCCGGCTCCACCACCAGCTTCAGCTCCTGGAAGGCGAAAGCCACGGCGCGCGCCACCTCGGCATCGGTGGCGGTGGCGGCATGTCCCACCATCGGCCGCGTGATCTCGAAGGTGATGCGCCCGGGCGTCGGCGCCAGCAGCGCGTCGCAGAACGAGCCGGCGGCGGCGCGGTTGCGCTCGCGGGTGCCGGAGGCGAAGGAGCGGGCATGATCGTCGAAGCCCGCGGGTTCGCAGGCCACCACGCGGGCGCCAGGCGCGCGCACCTTCACCGCCAGCGCGATGCCGGCGATCAGGCCGCCGCCGGAGGTGTTGGCCGCCACCACGTCGGGCACGAGGCCCAGCGCGCCAAGGTCGTCCATGATCTCCAGCCCCACCGTGCCCTGCCCGGCGATGACGCCGGGATCGTCATAGGGCGGCACCAGCGTCGCGCCGCGTTCCGCCGCGATGGCGGCGGCGATGGCGTCGCGGTCCTCGGTGACGCGGTCATAGCCCACCACCTGCGCGCCCAGCGCCAGGGTGCGCGCGCGCTTCAGGGCCGGCGCGTCGTGCGGCATGACGATCACCGCCGGCATGCCGAGCAGCCGCGCGGCCGCCGCGACGCCCTGGGCGTGGTTGCCGGAGGAGCAGGCCACCACGCCGGCCGGACGATCCGCCTCGGGGATCTGGACCATGCGGTTGTAGGCGCCGCGGAACTTGAAGGAGCCGGTGCGCTGGAGCGTCTCTGGCTTCAGGAACACGCGCCGGCCTGTCGCCTCGTCGAGGACCGGGGCGGCCAGAAGCGGCGTGCGCACCGCGACGCCCTTCAGGCGGAGGGCGGCGGCGTCGACGTCGGCGGCGGTGGGAAGGGCGAAAATCGGGGCGTTCATGCCCCGGAAACTAGCCGAGCGCGGCGGCGGAGGCGATAGCGCCGGGCAATCGGGCCGATATCGTGCGCGATCAGCACGTTGTCCAGGAACTGGCGGGCGCTCTCGCGCCAGGTGTGGCGCAGCGCGAAGCGGCGCGCGGCCTCCTTCGACAGCTCCAGCGCCTTCAGGCAGGCCGTGCGCAGGTCCTCGTCCAGAACGCCCACCGGCTCGGTCATGTCCGCCAGCACATCCTTGGGACCGGTGACGGGATAGGCGGCCACCGGCAGCCCGCTCGCCAGCGCTTCCAGGAGCACGATGCCGAACGTGTCGGTGCGCGAGGGGAAGCAGAACACGTCGCAGGCGGCATAGACCTGCGCCAGCTCTTCGCCCTCCTTCGGGCCGAGGAAATGGGCGTCCGGATAGCGCTGCCTCAGGCTGGCGAGCGCCGGGCCGCCGCCCACCACCACCTTGGAGCCTGGCAGATCGAGGCTGAGGAACGCCTCGATGTTCTTCTCCACCGCCACCCGGCCGACGAAAAGGAAACGCGGTCCGGGCACGCCGGGAAGGTCGGCCTCGGGGCGGGGCCGGAACAGCTCGGCGTCGACGCCCCGCGTCCAGCGCATCAGGCGCTTGAAGCCGCGCGCCTCCAGGTCCCGCTCCAGGGTCGCCGTGGAGACCATGACGCCGCCGCCCGCATTGTGGAACGAGCGCAGCCAGGCGTAGGTCAGGCGCTCCGGCACCGGGGCGCGGGCGGAGAGATATTCGGGGAACTTGGTGTGGTAGGAGGTGGTGAAGGTGCGCCGCGAGGCGATGCAGGCGCGCCTCACCAGGATGCCGATCGGCCCCTCCGTGGCGATGTGGACGAAGTCCGGCTGCACCTTCTCGATGCGGCGCATGATCATGCGCGGCGTGGCCAGCGCGAGCCGAATCTCGTTGTAGGACGGCAGCGGCACGGTCCTGAACCCCTGCGGGGTCAGGAATTCCATCTCGGCACCGAGGTTTGCGGCCTCGGCGGCGGTGTGCTCCAGCGAGCGCACCACGCCGTTGATCTGCGGATGCCACGCATCGGTGGCGACGAGGACGCGCATCAGGCGGCGGCGCGAGCCCCCTCGACCAGATCGGCCTCCTCCTGCGGCGCCGCCTCGACGCGACGGGTCCAGCGGATGATCTCCATGTGGCCGTCGTCATGCTCGGCGATGGCGGTGCAGCTCTCCACCCAGTCGCCGCAATTGACGTAGCGCACACCGAACTGGTCATGGATCGCGGCATGATGGATGTGGCCGCAGATCACCCCGTCCACGTCGTGGCGCTTCGCCTCGTCGGCCACCGCCTCCTCGAACTTGCCGATATAGTTCACGGCGTTCTTCACCTTGAGCTTGGCCCATTGGCTGAGCGACCAGTAGGTCAGCCCGAGCCGGCGACGCACGAGGTTCACGTAGGTGTTCACCCCGAGCGCGGCAGTGTAGGCCCAGTCGCCCAGGAAGGCGAGCCACTTGGCGTGGCGGACCACCACGTCGAACACATCGCCGTGGATAACGAGATACCTCTTCCCGTCCGCGGCCTCGTGGATGATGGTCTCCACCACGTCGATGCCGCCGAAATGGGTGCCGTAATAGTCGCGCAGGAACTCGTCGTGGTTGCCGGGCAGGTAGACCATGCGCGTGCCCTTGCGGCCCTTGCGCAGCAGCTTCTGCACCACGTCGTTGTGCTTCTGCGGCCAGTACCAGGACTGGCGCAGCCGCCAGCCGTCGACGATGTCGCCCACCAGATAGAGCACGTCCGACTCGTGATACTTCAGGAAGTCGAGCAGGAGCTCGGCCTGGCACCCCTTGGTGCCGAGATGGACATCCGAGATGAAGAGGGCGCGGTAGCGGCGCGCTTCGGAATTGTCGCTCACGCTTTGGCCTCCCCGCGACGGGCCTCACCGGATACCTGCCCATGGAGGGCAGCGGGAGGACTTAGCCGGAGTCGTGTATCTATTTTATGACGACCTTGGGGAAGAGGAAAGGCAAAATTGCCCAATCGACGTTCCTGCCCAGATATTCGGCAGTATTGGGACCTGCTGTCGAAAGGCGGCTAATATTCGGCTGACGGAGCCGCTCCGATTTCTTCGATGCGGCGGCAAAAGAGCTGGAAGGCCGCCACCGCTCGCGGCTGACGACCATCGCTTCGGCGACGCACAATCCGATAGTGCCACGAAGGACTTAACATCCTGGGGGCGCATGCCCCGTGCTGCGTCGCGGCCGTGGTCCGCCGCGGGGCGAATGCATGCCGCGCCCCATTGACCGCGGCGCGCGAACGCGCCAGCGTGGCGCGCCTTTCGGGGGCGAGACCGCGACCCATCACCCAACCGCCTCCGCACCACCAAGATCGAATCCCAAGGAGTTGACCGATGAAGCTCGTCCGCTTCGGCGCCAAAGGACAGGAGAAGCCGGGTCTAATCGATTTGAACAACCAGATCCGCGACCTTTCCGGCATCATCCAGGACCTGGCGGGCGATGCCCTGCTGCCGGACAGCCTCGCGCGCATCGCCGCCCTCGATCCCGCCACGCTGCCGCTCGCCCCCGCCGGCGCCCGCCTCGGCGCCTGCGTCGCCCGGCCGGGCAATTTCGTCGCGGTGGGCCTCAACTTCGCCGACCACGCGGCCGAAACCAACAATCCCATCCCCGAGGAGCCGGTGCTCTTCAACAAGGCACCGAACTGCATCTCCGGCCCCGATGACGACGTGATGATCCCCAAAGGCTCGCAGAAGCTCGACTGGGAGGTGGAGCTCGCCTTCGTCATCGGCAAGCGCGCACGCTACGTGGAGGAGAAGGACGCCCTCTCCCACGTCGCCGGCTACTGCATCTGCAACGATGTCTCCGAGCGCCACTTCCAGATCGAGCGCTCCGGCCAGTGGACCAAGGGCAAAGGCTGCGAGACCTTCGGTCCGCTGGGCCCGTGGCTGGTGACGCCGGACGAGCTGCCCGACACCTCGGACCTGTCCATGTGGCTGGAGGTGAACGGCGAGAAGATGCAGAACGGCTCCACCAGGACCATGATCTTCCGCGTGCCGTTCCTGGTGCACTACATCAGCCAGTTCATGGTGCTCGACCCCGGCGACGTGGTCACCACCGGCACCCCGCCCGGCGTCGGCCTCGGCATGAAGCCGCCGCGCTACCTGAAGGCGGGCGACGTCATGCGCGTCGGCATCGCCGGCCTCGGCGAGCAGCGCCAGAGCGTGGTGCCGTTCAGGATGTGAGAGCCTGCCGCCCGAGCCGCGCCAGGGGCTCGGGCAGCCCCTCGAAGGCAAAGGGGTTGAACACCACCCGACCCCAAAGCCTCCGGCGCTCCACCTGCGGCACCTCGCCCTCCCGGCAGGCGTCCTCCCAGCCCTCGCGGATGGCCTGGATCTGGGCGGCTATGACGGCGTCAGCCTCCTGCTCCGAAAGGAGGAAGCCCGGCGCCGCCGCCCGGCAGGCCGCAAGCCGGCTCAGGCGATCCCGGCCATGGATGAACATCGCCTGGGACGCCTCTCCGCCGGAACGCTCCATGGGGCAGATGTCGTAGGCCGGGGTGAGCCGCAGCGCCCGCCCGTCCCAGAATGCCGCATGATTGCGCGCGTGATCGTCGGTGTTGCCGATCAGGACGTTGAACACTAGCCGCCCGAACAGCTCCCGCAATGTGGCGCCTGGATCGTCGAAGCGGTGACGTATCTGCGTGCACAAATCCTCATAGCTCGCGTAGTGGCCCTGCATGTCTCCGAGGCCGAGCAGGGTCAGGCCAGAGACCATCATGCGGCGCGCCCAGCCACTGGCCGCACGCCAGCGATCGAACCGCTCCACCAGCAGCACGTCCCTGCCCGCCGCGCGGGCGAGGCTCACCTCGGCAACATCGAGCCCCACCCGCTTGGCCAGCCGCATGGCGACGAACTCGCCCTTGACCATGTCGAACACGTCCGAGCGCAAGGAAAACTTGGCGATCAGCTTGCGACCCCCGGCGGTGATCTGCGCCTTCGGCCGCGCGCCGCCGATCGAGCTTCCGTGCAGCAGCGCCTCGTCAAGACCCGGCGGCAGAGGCTCCCCGCGCATCACGAGCTCAGCCGCATTGGCGAGGTCGTCGAGGGACGCCGTCGCGCTTTCCCCGCGCGGGACATACTCCCGGGGGGAAGATTGAAAATCGAGCGCGCCGGTGCGATCCGACCCGGACTGGAGCAGGTAGGTCAGCTCATCCAGCAGGTCCACGTCGATGTCGGCGCCACGCTGGCTGAGCAACCGGCTGGCAATGACCCGCCGTCCCCAGGCGTCGGGCGCCGCATCGCGGATGCACCCAGCGATGGCAAGACCGGAAGGTGGCGGCTGCAGGCCCCGCTCCAGCGGCAGTTCCGGCAGATAGAGCGCGATGGCATCGGCGCGCGCGAGGTATGAGCGCCCGTACGTGAAGGCGACCGTGCCGCCCTCCTTCGTGAGAAGCCCGGCCACCACGGGCTGGATCGCGCCCGGAATCCAGATCCAGACATAAGCCTCCTCCGGCGCGCTAGAAGTCATCGCGCACCGGCGCCTGCCGCGTCCGTACCGCCTCCGGCAGCAGGGCGAGCCTGCCGTCCACCTCCTCCAGCCGGCGGTCGAGGCGGCCATGGTCGACCTGGAAGAGCGGCACGCCGAGGATGGCGGCGACCTCGAACACCGCGCCGATGGAGCATTTGGGATCGCCGCGCTCGATGCGATGCAGAAGGGCGCGCGAAATCCCGGCGCGCTCCGCCAAGTCCTGCGCCGTCAGCTTGCGCTCGATCCGCGCCAGGCGGATGAGCTTACCGAGCAGCGTCATCGCTTCCAGCGCATACCGTGAATAAGGACGCGGGCCTGCCTTCCGCATTGTGTCACTCATATAAGACGCAAACCACCTTCATGCATCATATATGAGACATTTCCAGTTCACAAACCGAAGCTTGTCCGGAGAGCCGAGGTGGGCGCGGCCTGCCGCGCCCCTCTTTCCCTCACTGCACGGTGGCGCCGGCGAGCCAGGTCTGGACGGCCTTCAGCGCCTCGCCTTTGTTTCCGGTGCGGTGCTTGGCCTCCTCGAACACCGCGAGCTGGACGTCGGCGCTGGTGCCGGCCTCGGCGATGGTGCGCGCATGCAGCAGGGCGTCGAGGCAACCGAGCTCCTCGGCGTCCTCGGCGACGAGGTTCACCAGCCCCTCCACCGCGTCGCGCACCGAGAGCGCGCGGCGCTGGGCGAGGTCCACGAACGATCCGTGGACGCCATAGCGCTGGGCCCGCCACTTGTTCTCGTCGGCGATGGCGCGGTCCACCGCGCCGGCCTCCCGGTTGTGATGGGGATTGCGCACCAGGAACCGCACCAGCGCGCGGTAGAGCGCGGCGATGGCAACCGAATCCTCCATCCGGGTGCAGCTGTCCGGCGCGCGCAGCTCCAGCGTCGGCAGCTTGCGCGAGGGACGGATGGTCCACCACAGATAGCTTGAATCCGCAATCGCCCGCGCCTCCACCAGCGCCTCCACGTAGCGCTCGTAGTCCGCATTGCTCTCGAACATGTGGGGCAGGCCGGTGCGCGGCAGTTCGTCATAGGCGGCGAGCCGGTAGCCCATGAGCCCGGTCTGGCGCGACTGCCAGAACGGCGAGGAGGTGGAGAGCGCCACGAAGTGCGGGATATAGGGCACCATGCGGCGCATCACGTCCACGCGCTGGTCGGGGTCGGGCAGCTCCACGTGCACGTGCAGGCCGCACACCATGTTGCGCTCGCCGATCATCTTGAGATCGTTCATGAGCCCGTCATAGCGGTTGGTCTGGGTCTGACGCCCGCCCTCCCACGCAGCGGTCGGGTGGGTGCCGGCCGCGATCAGGCCGAGCCCGTGCTCCGCCGCCACCTTCGCCGCGGCGCGGCGCAGGTGGCGCAGTTCATCGAGAGCGCTGCCGGCACCGGTGGCCGGATGGGTGGCGATCTCGAGCTGGGACTGGAGCAGCTCCACGCTGACCTGCTCGCCGAGCGCGCCCTTGAGCTCCTCGAACATGCCCGACGGCATGCGGCGCGCCGAGGACTTGGTCTGGACATCGACGACGAAGAACTCTTCCTCGATTCCGAATCGGTAGTGCGACATGCCCCTCCTCCTGTGCGCGGCACCGGCCCGCGGGCAGCGGGTCCGACGCGTTCCGCCAAGGCGCGGCGCCGCGGGACGGACCGGCCTCGGGCCGCGCGTCCGGTATGCCGCGGGAAGCGGTCTCGGCGGATGCACACATGGAGCGAGCAACGCCGAACTGGCCGTTAGGTTTCGCACAAACTGGCGACAATTCGGACCAAAATTTGACGCCGCCGCTAACGTTTAAATGAAGGCAACGCTTTCAATAACTTACCGCAATGCAATGCGGATGGGGACGGAGCGGCAACCGATGGCAAGAAAAAAAGCCGCTTTTTCCATCTTTTTCTTTGCAACAATTCCAGCACACGCACATTACTTTGTTTCGGCTTGAGAATCCGCATGCGCCCCACGCGCGGCCTCGACCAAGGCCAGCGCCGCAACCGCGGCCGTGTCGGCCCGCAGGATGCGCGGCCCAAGCGACAAAATCACCGCCCGCGGGGCGATCAGCGCGCGCTCGTCCGGCGCGAAGCCGCCTTCCGGACCGATCAGGACGCTCGCCGCGGCCTCCGGCTGCGCGCGCAGCGGTGCCAGCGGGTCCGCCGCCGGCGCGGCCTCGTCGCAGAACACGAGCAGGCGATCGGCGGGAAGGGCG
Organism: Xanthobacter pseudotagetidis; assembly: GCF_043194795.2. Lineage (NCBI taxonomy): Bacteria > Pseudomonadati > Pseudomonadota > Alphaproteobacteria > Hyphomicrobiales > Xanthobacteraceae > Xanthobacter > Xanthobacter pseudotagetidis. Next base: position 3,185,948 of record NZ_CM195534.1, read on the forward strand.
GCGAGCCAGCGCGCCAACGGCTGCGGCTCGCGCACCTCGGGAATGGCGAGGATGCCGCACTGCTCCGCCGCCTCGATGACATTGGCACGCATGCGCTCGCCGTTGACGCGCGTGACCTGGGTGTGACGGGTGATGACAGGGCTCAGGATGCCGGCGCCCATCTCCACCGCCTTCTGCACCATGTAATCCAGGCGCGCATGCTTGAGCGGCGCGAAGGCGTATTCGAGCAAGGTGGGCGCCGGCTGACGCCGGACCTGCGCCTCCACCTCCAGAACCACGTCGCGCTTGCCGCCGGCGACCCGGCGCGCGCGCCACTCGCCATCGCGGCCATTGAACAGCAGGATGGTCTCACCCACCGCGAGGCGGATGACATGGGCCACATAGTGGGCCTGCTCAGGCGGCAGGGTGACGGAGGCGCCGGCACAAAGCTCCGGTTCGACGTATAGTCGCTGGGATCGGAAATCGTGTTCGGGCATCGGGCATCCTCGGCTCGGGCGCGAAGCTGTGCCGCGCCGCGCCCGGATGCAAGCGCGCCTGAAGGCGGACGAAGGAACGGGGCGGAGCATGGAGGGCAGCAGGGGCGCCCAAAGGCGGTGCCTCCCGGGGAGGCACCGCCCTGAAGGCACTCCTCAGTGCCCTCATTCGCCTGACCGGCGCAGCTTCATTTGCTGGCACATTACCTCCGGAACGTCATCCCCCAAATCGGGCATAGCGCGCGGGGCGGGTGTACCAATTCGACTTACTACTTCTTGTTACCCTCGAGATTGAACTGGGCGAGATAAGCGATGAGGTCGGCGCGCTCGGTCTCGCTCTTGATGCCGGCAAAGGCCATCTTGCCCTTGGGGGCGAGGGACTTCGGGTTGGTCAGGTATTCGTTGAGGGTCGCGACGTCCCATACCTTGCCGGCGGCGGCGCCGTCCTTGATGTCCTGGGAATAGGCATAACCCTCGAAGTGCGCCCACTTGGCGCCGACGATGCCGTTCAGGGGCGGGCCCACCTTGGACTTGGCGCCGGGGCCGATGGCATGGCACGCCATGCACTTCTTGAAGGAGTTCTCACCCTTCGCCAGATCCGGAGCCCCGGCGGCAGCGGCAGCAGCAGGCGCGGCGTCGGTCTTCGGCGGGTCCTGGGCGAGGGCTGAGCCCGTGACGGCGATGATGGCGACGGAGGCCAGAATGAGACGCATTTCGGTTTCCTCTCTTGGCACAGCGACCTTTGGCACAGCGGACCGTTCTGCGGCCCTTCCCATTATTATTCAATAATATGAATATTTGAACTTATGTCCAATGGGAAGGGGTGCGGCCACAAGAGATGCGCCGCAGGCATGCGCGAAGCCTTTAGCATGGTTCCAGAGTAGGCGAGGATGCGACCTGTGAGTTCAATGCGCCACTTCCCCGTGATCGTGAAGCTCGGCGGCAGCCTCCTCGATGGGCATGCGCCGCGCGCGCTGCTGCAACGGCTCGCGACCGATCCGCAGGCGATCCTGGTGCCCGGCGGCGGCGCCTTCGCCGACGCGGTGCGCGACGCTCAGCCGCAGCTTGACCTATCGGAAGCCGCCTGCCACGCCATGGCGATCCTGGCCATGGAGCAGACCGCCTTCGCGCTGGCCGACATCGAGCCGGCGCTCGTCCCCTGCCGCAGCGAGGTCGAGCTGAGGGCGCCGCGCGTGGGAGCGGCGCTGTGGTTCCCGGCCGCCATGCTTCTGGACGCGCCCGGCATCCCGCAATCCTGGGACGTGACCTCCGACAGCCTCTCGCTCTGGCTCGCGCGCCAGCTCGGCGCGCGTCGGCTGGTGCTGGTGAAGGCACCGGGCGCCGCCGTGCCCGCGCCGGACGCGGCCGCCGATCTTGAGGCGCTCGCCGCCGCGGGAATCCTCGACCGTGCCTTTCCCCACATGGCGTCCGGCTTCGCGGGCTCTATTGTCCTGGTGAACGCGGACGATTCCGCCCGGCTCGAAACGGCGCTGGCGACCGGCGCCGGGATGGACCCCTGATGACCGACACCTCCCCCGCCCCGCGCTGGGCCTGGGCCCTGTCCGGCTCCGGCCACTTCTTCACCGAGTGCATCGAGATGATCGGCGGGCTCGGCGCGGTGGACCTGTTCGTGTCCGCCGCCGCCGAGGAGGTGCTGCGCATGTACAAGCAGGCGCTGCCCGAGGGCACCGGCGTCTTCCGCGACCGCACCGCCTCGGCGGCCCCGGTGGGGCGCTTCTATGACGGCCTCTACCACACGCTGGTGGTGGCGCCCGCCTCCTCCAACACCGTGGCGAAGGCGGTGCTGGGCATCTCCGACACCCTCGTCACCAACTGCTTCGCCCAGGCCGGCAAGTGCCGCGTGCCGTCCATCGTCTTCGCCTGCGACACCGCACCGGAAATGCTCTCCATGGCTCCGGGCGGGCTGGTGAAGGTGTTTCCCCGCCGCATCGACCTGGAGAACACCGAGAAGCTCAAGGCGTTCGAAGCCACCACCGTGGCGGAGAGCCTCGCCGACCTCGCCGACGCCATCGCCCGCCGCAAGGCGGAGCTGGCGCAAGCGCCGGCCTGAACCATGGCCGAGCGCGTCGTCCTCCTCACCGGCTCGCTCGCCGAGCCCCGCATCGCCCGGATCGCCGACGCCATTTCCGATTCTGTGCTCCAGCCGGTGGTCCTGAACATCGGCGTGAAGGTGGCGGCGCTGATGACGACGCAGATCGTCGAGCGCCGGCTGGCGCTGCCGGCCGGCACCGACCGGGTGCTGATGCCGGGCCGCTTCCGCGGTGATCTCGACCGGCTGTCGGAGCGCTTCGGCGTGCCGTTCGAGCGCGGACCGGAGGAGGCCGCCGACATCCCGGCCTTCTTCGGCCGCGGCGGCAAGGCGCCGGACCTCTCGCGGCAGGATGTGACCATCTTCGCCGAGATCGTCGACGCCCCGCGCCTCGCCGTGCCCGGCATCCTCGCCCGCGCCAAGGCGCTCGCCGCCGACGGCGCGGACGTGATCGACCTCGGCGCGCTGCCGGACGAGCCGTTCCCGCATCTGGAGGAGGCCATCGCCGCGCTCAAGGCAGACGGGCTGAAGGTGAGCGTCGACAGCTTCAGCGCGGACGACCTCGCGCGCGCCAACCGGGCCGGCGCCGACTTCCTTCTCAGCCTCAGCGAGACGACGCTCGACCTGCTGAACGAGGGACCGGCGGTGCCTGTCCTGGTGCCGACAACGCCGGGCGACCTCGCCTCGCTGGTGCGCGCGGTGGAGGCCTGCGAGGCCATGGGACGACCCTTTCTCGCCGACCCCATCCTCGATCCGATCCATTTCGGCTTCACCGCCTCGCTGCTGCGCTATGCGGAACTCAGGCGCCTGAAGCCGGACATCCCGATTCTGATGGGCATCGGCAACGTCACCGAGCTGACCGACGCCGACACCACGGGCATCAATGCCGTGCTCATGGGCATCATCTCCGAGCTGCGCCTCAATGCGGTGCTGGCGGTTCAGGTGAGCCCGCACTGCCGCACGGCGGTGCGGGAATTCGACCGCGCACGGCGCGAGTTCTTCGCCGCGCGCGAGCAAGGCGCCCTGCCCCAGGGCTTCGGCGGCGGGCTGATGGCGCTGCGCGACCGCGCGCCGTTTTCCACCACGCCCGCCGAGGTCGAGCGCCTCGCCGCCGAGGTGCGCGACCGCAACTTCCGCATCGAGGTGACTGAGGACGGCATCCACGCCTACAACCGCGACGGCCACCATGTGGCACAGGACCCGTTCGCGCTCTATCCGCACCTGAAGGTGGAGCGGGACGGCGCCCATGCCTTCTATCTCGGGGTGGAAACCGCCCGCGCCGAGATCGCCTTCCGGCTCGGCAAGCGGTACGCGCAGGACGCCCCGCTCGCCTGGGGCGTCGCGGCAGAGACCGGATCGGGTGCCGAGACCGCCCATCGATTGACTTTCGACGAGGCGGGACCGACGCTTTCCTCCACAATCAAGGCGCCCGAGGGCGACGGGAAGGACGAGCCCGAGTGATCCGCGAGACCATCGTCACCACGCTCTCGCCTTTGGGCGAGCCGCACGTCGCGCCCATGGGGGCGAGCGTGGTGGAGGGCGGCTACCTGCTGCAGCCGTTCCGTCCCTCGCGCACGCTGGACAACCTGCTTGTCGCGCGCGCGGGCGTGGTGAACCTCACCGACGATGCACGCATCTTCGCCGGCTGCATCACCGGCCGGCACCGCTCCTGGCCCACCGTGCCGGCGAGCCGCATCGCCGGCGTGCGGCTGGAGGCGGCGCTGGCGCACGAGGAGTTCGAGGTGACACGGGTGGAGGAGGATACGGTGCGCCCGCGCTTCTTCTGCCGCGTGGTGCACCAGGAGAGCCACGGTACGTTCCTTGGCCTCAACCGCGCGGTGGCGGCGGTGGTCGAAGGGGCAATCCTGGTGTCGCGCCTGCACATGCTCGACCCCGAACGGGTGGACCGGGAAATGAACTATCTCTCGGTCGCCGTGGAGAAGACCGCCGGCCCCGCCGAGCGCGAGGCCTGGGACTGGCTTTGCGAGACCGTCGCGGACCATCGCGCGCGGGCGGCTTCGTGAGCCCTGCCCTGCCCTGCGCGGCGCCGGGCCTGCTCGCCAGCGTCGCGACCCTCGCAGAGATGGACACGGCCATTGCCGGCGGCGCCGACATCGTCGACCTCAAGGACCCGGCGCAGGGCGCCCTCGGCGCGTGGGAGACCGCTGCGCTTGCCGCAGCCGTCGCCCGCTGGCGCGCCCTGCCGCCGGGCGGGCCACTGCTCAGCGCGACCATAGGCGACCATCCGCCGGAGCCGGCCGCGCTTGCCACCGCGGCGGCGCGGGTGGCGGCCAGCGGCGTCCCGCTGGTGAAGATCGGCTTCGCGCTCACCCCCGCCAACGGGCCGGAGGCGCTCGCACCCTGCCTTTCCGCCCTCGCGCCCCTGGCGCGGACGCATCGGCTCATCGCCGTCCTATTCGCCGACCTCAAGCCCGATCTCGCCATGGTGCCGGCCTTCGCCAGCGCGGGCTTTGCCGGCGTGATGCTCGACACCGCCGACAAGGCCGCCGGCCCGCTGCGCGCCCATCTGGACGACCGGACGCTCGCGGCCTTCGTGGCTTCCGCGCATATGCGCGGGCTGATGAGCGGCCTCGCCGGTGCGCTCACGCTTGCCGATACGGCGCCGCTCGCCGCGCTGGGGCCGGACTATCTGGGCTTCCGGGGCGCGCTGTGTGCCGAAGGCCGCACCGGCGCCCTCGACCCGGCGCGGCTTGCCGCCCTGCGTGCCGCGCTGCAGGCGCAGGCGGCGGCCTGAGGCTTATCCCGCCTTGCGGAACACCACCGTGAGATTGTTGGCCGGCATCTCGACGATGCGGTCGAGCGCAAGACCATGCCGCGCCGCCTCGGCCACCACATCCTCCAGCCGCCGCAGGCCCCAGGCGGGATCGCGCGCCTTGAGGCTCGCATCGAAGGCGAGGTTGCTCGCCGCGGTCTCGGCCCCGTCGCGCACATAGGGTCCGTAGAGCACCAGCGGCCCACCGGCCGACAGCCGCCTTCCCGCGCCCGCCATCAGACCCAGCGTCGAGGTCCAGGGCGAGATGTGGATCATGTTGATGCACGCCACCGCATCCACCCGCCCCACGGGCCAGTCGGCCGCGCCGGCATCGAGCGCCAGCGGCGCGCGGACGTTGGCGAGCCTCTCCGCCTCCACATGGACCGCGACCGAGGCGCGGGCCTCCGGCGAGGGATCTGTCGGCTGGAAAACGAGATGCGGCAGATGCCGGGCGAAGTGAACCACGTGCTCGCCCGACCCGCTGGCGATCTCCAGCACCAGCCCCTCGGCCGGCAGCACCTGCCGCAGCACGTCGAGAATCGGTCCGCGATTGCGCAGGGCGGACGGCGCGGAGAGGCGGGAGCTGGGTGCGCCGGACACGGGGACGTCTCCTGGGAAAACGCCGCACCATAGACCGGCCGCGCGGCGGGGCGACCATCAATCGGCATAGTTGACATGGAAACCAACTGCATATAGTTTCCTATTCAATTAACTCAGGCACCCTGGCTCATGCCCGTCTCGGACCTTTCCGCCCACCTCGGCTATTGGCTGCGCTTCGTGTCGAACCACGTCTCCCTCGCCTTCGCCCGCAAGGTGGAGGGGCACGGGGTGACGGTGGCGGAATGGGTGCTGCTGCGCGTGCTCCATGGCGAGCCGCCCACCGCGCCGAGCCGCCTCGCGGACCGGCTCGGCCTCACCCGCGGCGCGGTCAGCAAGCTCGCGGACCGGCTGCTGGCGAAGGGCCTCATCGTTCGCGCCGCCAGCGAGAGCGACCGGCGCGCCCACACCCTCGCCCTCACCCCCGAAGGAGCCGCGCTGGTGCCCGTGCTCGCGGCGCTGGCGGACGAGAACGACGCCGAATTCTTCGCCGGCCTCACGCCGCAGGAGCGCGCGGTCATCGCCGGCGCGCTGCGGCGCATCGTCGAGACCCGCGGCCTTCGGGCCGTTCCCGTCGACTGACCATTCCCCCGGACACCGGAGACCACCCATGGACCCGCGCCAGGCCGACACCGCCGCCGCATGCCTCAAGGCCGCCGAGGCCAACGCGATGACCTTTCCCGAGATCGTCGGCGCCCTCATGGCGGTCGGCTTCGAGGGCTACGAGGTGGACCTGAGGCAGGCGCGCGCCACCTATTTCCTGCCCAGCGGCGAGGCCCTCGCCCTCGGCTGCCATGAAAGCCCGGTCCCTGTGGCGCCGGCGTTCGACGCCGCGGCGATCCAGGCCGCCATCCGCGAGGCGCAGACACTCTCGCCCGGCTACACCTATCTCGGCTTCTGCGACAAGGCGAAGGCCGCTGGCTGCGCCGGCTACATGGTCTCCTTCACCGGCCGCCGCGCGCTCTATTTCGGCCGCACGGCGCAGACGCACGTGGAGCTGTTTCCGGGGACGGCGTGAGGCTCCCGCCCCTCATTCATACTTCACATAGGCGAACCGCAAATCCCCCTGCGGCGTGCCTTCCAGCGCGCCGCCCTCCTCGAGGCCCGGCTGCCACATCACCACCTCCTCGATCTTCTTCGCCAAGGCGAAGTCGCGCTCGGTGATGCCCTTGGCATCGTGGGACATGAGGCGCACCTCCACCCAGGCATAGGAAGCCGTGAGGTCGGGATGGTGCCAGGCAGCCTCCGCCAGATGCCCCACGGCGTTGATGACCATCAGCGTGCCCTTCCAGCTGCTGGTCTTGTAGGTGCGGCGGAGCCAGCCGTCCTCGTAGCGCCAGCGGGGCAGCTCGGCGGCAAGGCGCGCGGTGATCTCCTCCGGCGCGAAGGTCTGCTTGCGGTCCACGGCCATGGCGTCCTCCTTCGATCCCGGAAACGCGCGCGACGCGCAGCCCGTTCCCGGGCTCAGGCGATGCCGGCCTGGCGCTTTGCCGCGGTGAGAGTATTGGCGAGCAGGCAGGCGATGGTCATGGGGCCCACCCCTCCCGGCACCGGCGTGATGAGGCCGGCGATGCCTTGCGCCTCCGCGAAGGCGACGTCGCCGACGAGGCGGGTCTTGCCGTCTTCGCGGGGCACGCGGTTGATGCCGACGTCGATCACCGTGGCGCCGGGCTTGATCCAGTCGCCCCTGATCATCTCCGGCCGGCCCACGGCGGCGATCAGGATGTCCGCGTGCCGGCACTCCCCCGGAAGGTCGCGGGTGCGCGAATGGGCGATGGTGACGGTGCAGTCCTCCTTCAGGAGCAGCTGCGCCACCGGCTTGCCGACGATGTTGGAGCGCCCCACGACCACCGCCTTCAGGCCGGAGAGGCTGCCCAGATGGTGCTTCAGCAGCATCACGCAGCCGAGCGGGGTGCAGGGCACCAGCGCGTCGAGGCCCACCGCGAGGCGGCCGGCATTGATGACGTGGAAGCCGTCCACGTCCTTCTCGGGGTCGATGGCGGCGAGCACCTTCATGGCGTCGATCTGCGCCGGCAGCGGCAGCTGCACCAGGATGCCGTTCACGGCCGGGTCCGCATTGAGGGCGCGGACCAGCGCCAGCAGGTCCTCCTCGCGCGTGTCGGCCGGCAGCTTGTGCTCGAAGGAGGCCATGCCAGCCTCCACGGTCTGCGCCGCCTTGTTGCGCACGTAGACCTCGCTCGCCGGATCGGACCCGACCAGGACGACGGCGAGGCCGGGCTTGAAGCCGGGATGGGCCGCGCCCAGCGCCGCCACCTCGGCGCCGATGCGCGCCCGCAGGCCGGCGGCAAAGGCCTTGCCATCGATGAGCCTTGTCTCGATGTGCGGAGTGTCCATGAGCTTGGTCCCAGTCACGCGCAACATCCCTCTGCCGGCCGCGCGCAGCGCGCGTCGCTGTGTCAGCCCGTCTTGTGCCAAGCGCCCAGGCAAACGCAACCGTCGATGCGCGGAGGCCAATCCGTCGGGGGCAAAAATCTCTTATAGAGATATAATTTTTCTTTCAAGGAAAGAATTCCGGCTCGTGATGCGCCGCCCGCTGGCGCTCGCTACGGCGCCCTCATTTGGCCAGATGCTCTCCCGCCCCGCGCAGCGCACGCTGGCTTTCGGCCTCCGCCTGGCGCTTCAGCAGCGCCGCCGCGGCGGCCAGCGGCAAGGGCGGCGAGAACAGGTAGCCCTGCGCCTGGTGGGCACCGAAGGCGCGCAGGAAGCGCAGCTGCTCGCGCGTCTCAACCCCCTCGGCGGTAAGCGTGATGCCCAGCGAGCGGCCGAGCCGCACCACGTATTCGACGATCGCGGCCGCGTCGCGCTGCACGCCGAGATTGAGGATGAAGGACTTGTCGATCTTGATCTTGGTGATGGGGAATCGCCGCACATGCACCAGCGAGGCGTGCCCGGTGCCGAAATCGTCGAGCGCCAGCCGCACCCCGAGCCCACGCAGGCGCGCGAGCGCGTCCTGGCCCTCCGAGCTCGCATCCAGGATGGCGCTCTCCGTGATCTCGATCTCCAGCCGCCGGGGGTCGAAATCGGTCTGGCGCAGGGTGGCGATGATGTTGTCCACCATGCCTGCATGGCGCATGTTCAGCGGCGACATGTTCACCGAGATGGTGACACCGGGCAGTTCCTTCGCCTGCTCGCAGGCCTGGCGCAGCACGTAGGCGTCCAGCCGGTTGATGAGCCGCGAGCCCTCCGCCACCGGGATGAACGCACCCGGCAGGATGCGCCCGCGGGTCGGGTGGTCCCAGCGCACCAGCGCCTCGAAGCCGACGATGCGCTCGCTCTCCACGTCCACCTGCGGCTGGAACACCAGCTTCAGTTCGCCCTTGTCGAGCGCCGCCACCAGCTCGGCCTCGGTGCGCCGGCGCTCCAGGCGCTCGCGCTCGAAGCGCGGCTCGAACAGACGGTAGGCGCCCCTGCCCTCCGCCTTCGCGCGGTAGAGCGCGACATCGGCGAGGCTGAGCAGCTCGTCGCTGGTGCGCGCGTCCTGCGGTGCCCGCGCAGCGCCCATGGAGGCGCTGATGGAGAGATCGGTCGCGCCCACATGGACGGGAATGTCGAGCACCCCGAACAGCGCGGCGACAAGGCTGCCGAGCTCGGCATCCTCCCGAAAGCGGGTGAACAGAACGAATTCGTCCCCGCCGAAGCGCGCGACCAGCCCCCGCTCGCCCACGCAGCCCCGCAGGCGGCGTGCCACGACGGCCAGCAATTCGTCGCCGCCGGCATGGCCGACGCTGTCGTTGATCTCCTTGAAGCCGTCGAGATCGATGAACAACAGGGCGATGGACGTGCCGTCCTCGCGCCGCGCGAGGGCGTCCTTCAGCTCGGCGATGAAATACCCGCGATTGGCGAGCCCGGTGAGGCCGTCGCGCTGGGCGAGCTCGCGCATGCGCGCCTCGCTGACGGCCAGCGCCGCGGCCGTGCGTCTGGCACGCACGGTCATGCCCAGAAAGACGAAACAGAGCACCACCGCCGCGCCGGCCATCACAGTCGCCAGCTCGTTCAGCGGGCCGTCATCCCGTTGCGGCGCGCTCCAGGCGAAGCCGGCGCGCGGCCCGTCCAGAAGATTGGCCATCGCGACCGCGTCCGGAGACCGGGCGGCCTCGTCCCGCACCAGATGCGGGGGCGGCAGGTCGAGCGACCCGAACACCTCGCTGAGGAAGGCCTGGTCCACCACATCCACCGTGACGACCATCAAAGGCTGGCGCAGGACGGAGCCAGCCGGCGTCGCGGCGAGCGGACGCGCCGCCAGCAGCCCCGCCTCGCCGTCCGAGACCGCGAGGCCCGCGCCCGGCGCGGCGCGCCAACGCTGCATCTGGCGGGAAAAGACCGGCGCAAGCCAATGCGGAGCCTCCCCCGCGCCGATGCGACCCAGCTCCGAGGCGTAGAGCACGCGGCCGTCCGCATCGAGCACATAGGTCATCTCGAAGCCGAACTGCTCCTGCAGCGTCTTGCCCAGCCGCTCATGAAGCGTTCCCTTGCGGTCCTCCGCGAGCGCCTGGACGATCTCCGCCTCCCGCCCCGCGACCATCCCGGCAAGCACCCGTCCCATATGCTCCTGGCGCTCGGCGACGGCGGCGAATACCGCGTGGCGGTCGCGCGCATGTACGCGCTCGGCATTACGTTGGGTTGCATGGAAGAGTGCCAGGACGACACCCCCCAGCAATACGAGGAGGGCGAACAGTCCCGTCAGCGCGAGGGCACGGGAATCAAAGCCGGATCGCCACGGTATGGCCGCCCCCAAAGCCGGAACTGGGCGCAAATCCGAAACACACTCGGACGACTCCGCCGGCCAACGGCAAAATTTGTCCGACATTCTGGCCAGTCACGCAAGCTTGAGCGGGGCTGGGAGTGGAAATATTTAGGTAAGTGAAAACCACCATGTTGCAAGGCCGAGAAAGGCAAAGAAGCCTACGGCGTCAGTAACCATGGTGACGAAAACCCCGGACGCCACCGCCGGATCGAGCTTCAGCCGGGAGATCGCCAGCGGTATCAAAATGCCAAAAAGCCCCGCCGCCAGCATGTTCAGCACCAGCGCCGTGGAAATCACCGCGCCGAGCTGGGCGCTGGAGAACCAGAAGGCGGCGATGGCGCCGAGCGCCGTCGCCAGCACGAGCCCGTTGATGAGGCCCACCAGCACCTCGCGCGAGATCACGCGGCGGGCATTGTGGCTGCCGAGGTCCTTGGTGGCGAGCGCGCGCACCGCCACCGTCATGGTCTGGTTGCCCGCATTGCCGCCCATGGAGGCGACAATGGGCATGAGCACGGCGAGCGCCACCATCTTCTCGATCGTGGTCTCGAACAGGCCGATGATGGAGGCGGAGATGAAGGCGGTGCCGAGATTGACCACCAGCCACGGCAGGCGGCTCTTGGAGATGTAGCCCACGGTGTCGGACAATTCCTCGTCGCTGCCGACGCCGGCGAGCGCGCGCAGGTCCTCGTCCGCCTCCTCCTGGATCACGTCCACCACGTCGTCGATGGTGACCACGCCCACGAGGCGGCCGGCATCGTCCACCACCGGGGCGGAGACGAGGTTGTAGTGCTCGAACATGCGGGCCACTTCCTCCTGGTCCTCGGAGGCCTTCACCACGTGGAGCTGCTCCTTCTTCACCGCCGTCATCAGCACCGGGCGCTTGGCGCGCAGCAGCCGGTCGAGCGCCACCGCGCCGATCAGCCGGTAGCCGGGATCGACCACGAACACCTCGTAGAAGGTCTCCGGCAGGTCGGCGGTCTCGCGCAGATAGTCGATCGTGCGGCCCACGGTCCAGAACGGCGGCACGGCGATGAACTCGGTCTGCATGCGCCGGCCGGCGCTCTCCTCGGGGTAGTCGAGGGAGCGCAGCAGCGCGACGCGCTCCGGCGCCGGCAGGTGCTCCAGGATCGCCGCCTTGTGGTCCTCGTCCAGGTCCTCGAGGATGTAGACCGCATCGTCGGAATCGAGCTCGGAGATGCCGCGCGCGGCGATGCGCGGGGAGATGGCGTGCAGGATCTGCACCCGGACCGTCTCGTCCAGCTCGGTGAGCGCGGTGAAATCGAAGGCGGGACCGAGCAGCTCGATCAGGCGGCGCCGCTCGTCGGCGTCGAGCGCCTCGAGCAGGTCGCCCATGTCCGCCTCGTGGAGCGCGCCGGTGAGCGCCTTGAGGCGGTCCACGTCCCGCGCCTCGACCGCCGCCTCGACGGCGCTCCGGAACGCCTCGGAGATGGCGCCCCCCTCCTCGCGCACGGCGATGGGCTCCCCGGCGCGCGGGTGCATGGTCTCTTGATCCTCGCGCATGGGACCTCCGGCGGAACGGGGTACGACTGGAAACCGAGGGTGGAGATGTGGCCGGCCGCCGCGGGCCGGCAGAGAATCGCCGGGGCGCCCGCGTGCCGGCAGGCACTTCCGAGCCATTGATCCCTTATGACTGGAATCGCAAGGCGAAACGGATTGAATTCCGCCCCTGGGAATGCCTCTTTCGGCGGACGTTGCCGCCGTGCGACACCCCGCCCCGGGCGGCCACGCCTCCTGTCCCCTCCCCGGCCACCTGCCGGCGTGAGACACTGGCGCCGACAATCGCGCGACGGCGTTTTCATGAGGCGGGGCATGACGGACGGACGGAATGCGCATGGATGCGGCCTTGCCGCCGCGAGTCTCCTGCTGCTCCTTGCGCTGGCGCCCGCCGCGGCTCTGGCCGACACCTGCCCCGGCCGGCCGGACGCGCTCGGGACCGGCCGGGTGCTGGAGGTCGACCCCAGGGGCCTTCAGGTCGGCACCAAGTCGTTCCCGCAGACCCTGCCGCTGAAGCCGCGCGAGGTGGTGCTCACCTTCGATGACGGACCATGGCCGGGTACCACCGCCGCCGTCCTCGACGCGCTAAAGGCGGAATGCGTGCACGCCACCTTCTTCCTCATCGGCCAGAACGCGAAGCTGCGGCCGGAGCTGGTGAAGCGCACCCTCGCCGAGGGCCACACGGTGGCGCACCATTCCATGACCCACCCGGCGGCGACCTTGGCCAAGATCCCGTTCGACGCGGCGGTGAAGGAGATCGAGCAGGGCATCGCGGCCGACGAGAAGGCAGCCTACGGCACGGCCGGCGCGGCGCCGCGGGTTCCATTCTTCCGATTTCCCGGCTTCGCCTCGACGCCGCAGGTGCTGGAGTATCTCGCGCGCAAGGGCATCGGCGTGTTCGGCGCGGATCTCTGGGCCAGCGACTGGAACGTCCAGACACCCCAGGCGCAGCTCGACCTGGTGCTGAACCGGCTCGACGCGGCGGGCGGCGGCATCGTGCTGTTCCACGACACCAAGCAGCAGACCGCCGCCATGCTTCCCGCCTTCCTGCGCGCGCTCGCGGCGCGCGGCTACAGCGTGGTGCACATGGTGCCGAAGGCGGGCACGAATGGCTGAGCGGGAAGCGCGTCACACGCGCCCCTGCGCCGTCACCCCGAAACCGTTGTCATCCAGGCACCACCGTCATGCTCCGGCTCGACCGGAGCATCCCTGCCAACACCCCGCGTCGCGCCCGGCCCCCCGATGGCCCCTGCGGCCAATCCGGAGGGCGATGGCGTGAGCAAAGGCAGCGGTGCGAGGAAGGGCGCAGGCGTGGGAGGCCGAAAGTGCGAGGGAGAGCGGCTTGCCTTGCGATGGGAGCGCCTTGCTTGCCCCCCCTCAAAAGCAAAAGGCGACCTTGCGGCCGCCCTCGATGCCCACGCGGTCCGGCCGCGCGTCCCGGCAGGCAAGGCCTGCCTCCATCTCTGGTGCGGACGAGAGGACTCGAACCTCCACGGGTCTCCCCACTAGCACCTCAAGCTAGCGCGTCTACCAATTCCGCCACGACCGCAGTCAGGGATGGCACCGGGACAGGACCCCTCAAGGGGCCGGCCGCCGCCGGGGGCCATCGTCTAACAGATCGATACCGGCGCCACAAGAGGCCATCGGCGCCGGTTCCGCGCGCTGCGAAGGCGGCTGTGGACGGGGCCCGCCGCCCTCCCCTTTACCGGCCGCCGGAATGGGATAAGCATGCGCGATGACCTCAAGCGCCAGCAGCCCAGAGGCGGGTGCGCCAGCCGTCCGCCCCGGAATTTCCGCCGTCCCCATCCCCCGCAGCGGGCTCGCCATGAGCTTCCGCCCGCGGGAAGCCACCGCGCCGCCGGTGGACTGGGCGGTGAGCGACCACCTCGTCCCCTACGAGGTGGCGGTGGCCGCCATGGAGGCGCGCGCCACCACCATCGCCGCCGGCACCGAGAATGAGTGCGTCTGGCTGCTGGAGCATCCCCCGCTCTACACCGCCGGCACCAGCGCGCGGCCGGAGGATCTGGTGGAGGCTCGCTTCCCGGTGTTCCAGACCGGGCGCGGGGGCCAGTTCACCTATCACGGGCCTGGCCAGCGCGTCGCCTACGTGATGCTGGACCTCAAGCGCCGGGACGAGGATGTGCGGCGCTATGTGAGCGCCCTGGAGTCCTGGATCATCGCCACGCTGTCGGCGTTCAACGTCACCGGCGAGCGGCGCGAGGACCGGGTCGGCGTGTGGGTGCCGCGCTTTTCCGGCGAGGACAAGATCGCCGCCATCGGCATCCGCGTGCGCCGCTGGGTGACGTTCCACGGCATCTCGCTGAACGTGGAGCCGGACCTTTCCCACTTCTCCGGCATCGTGCCCTGCGGCGTGCGCGAGCACGGCGTCACGAGCCTTGCCGACCTCGGCCTGCCGGTGAGCCTGGCGGAGGTGGATGCGGTGCTGAAGGTGGCGTTCGAGGAGGTGTTCGGCCCAACCGCGCCGGGCGCCGCGCCGGCGTGAGCGGCGACGGCCGCGCGGGTGCCTGAAAGCGAGCCGGCCGGATCGCATCGCGACCCGGCCGGGCAAGACGTTGAGCCGGGGGTGGACTTCCCGCCCCCCAAACCTCAGTTCTTCTTCACGAAGGGGCACGCGCTCTGGGCGAGCGGGCGGAAGGCATCCTTGCCGCTGATGGTGGCGAGCTGCTTGTAGTAGTCCCACGGCCGCTTGCTCTCCTTCGGCGACTTCACCTGGAAGAGGTAGAGGTCGTGAATGAGAAGGCCGTCCTCGCGCACATAGGCGTTGCGGGCGAACACGTCGTCGATGGGCATCTTCTTCAGCGTCGCCATCACCGGCTCGGCGGTGTCGGTGCCGGCCTTCTCGATCGCCTTCAGATAGTTGAGCACCACCGAGTAGTTGGCGGCATGGGTCATGGTGGGCATGCGGCCGGTGCGCTTGAAGAAGCGCTCGCCGAACGCGCGGGTGCGATCATCCATGTCCCAATAGAAGTCGGATTCCAGCACCAGGCCCTGCACCTTCTCGAGGCCGATGGAATGCACGTCCGAGATGAAGACCAGCAAGCCGGTGATGCGCTGCTTGCCGGACACGGTGAGGCCGAAGTCGGCGGCCGACTTCACCGCGTTCACCATGTCGCCGCCTGCATTGGCGAAGGCGACGATGTCGGCGCCCGAGGTCTGGCCGGCCAGCACGAAGGAGGAGAAGTCCGTGGTGCCGACCGGGTGGAACACCTTGCCCACCACCTTGCCACCCGACTCGTTGAGCACGTCGGTCAGATCCTTGGCGAAGGAGTGCCCGAGCGCGTAGTCCGCGGCGACGATGAACCAGGTCTTGCCGCCCTGGGAAAGGATGCCCTTGGCGGTGCTTCGCGCCATGGCGTAGGTGTCGCTGCGCCACTGCACCGAATAGGGCGTGCACTTGGCGCCGTTGAGCTCGGCGGTGGCACCGTTGCTGATGAGGGCGATGCGCTTGCGCTCGTTGGCGACGAAGGTCACCGCCAGCGAACTGGCGGAGCCGACCACGTCGGCGATGGCGTCGACCTTCTCGTTGTCGTACCAGCGCCGGGCGATGGAGGAGGCGATGTCCGGCTTGTTCTGGTGGTCGGCGTAGATGATCTCCACCGGCTTGCCGAGCACCTTGCCGCCGAAGTCCTCCACGGCCATCTTCGCCGCTTCCACGGAGCCGTTGCCGGAAACGTCGGAATAGAGACCCGACATGTCGCCGAGCACTCCGATCTTCACCACATCGTCGGAGATGCCCGCTGGCGCGGACTGCGCCCAGGCGGAGCCCGCGGCGACGCCGAGCAGCGCGCCGAGAAGGATGGCCGGCGTCTTCATCATTTCCTCCAGGTCTGTTTCTTGAGGCCTGTTCTCTGAAGCCTGTTTTCTGAAGCCCGTTCTTGGCGACACGCCACAGGCCGATCCGGAGGCCTTCTGCGAACCGTCCAGCCTGCGGCACGAGCGCGCCAGAACCGGCGCCCATCGACGCCTCAACCGTATTGACGTCATATTGTACGACAAACGAATTTTGCTGCTGGCCTCATGAACGATTTTGATGAGGCCAGGGCGGGCCGCCGCCTTCCGCAGCGTTCTAGAAATGCGGAGGGAAAGGGCGTCCCGAACCGGTTCCGGTCCACCCTTGCGCCAGGTATCGGCTTGGCACGCAAGGCCTCCCAAAGATGGCCGCCGGTGCGCGCATCCTTATCGCGTCACGCTACCACAAGCGCGCCGAGAGCGGCGGCAATCATGCCCGAAACGAGGCGCGCGATAGACGCTGAAGATCGCACAGACGTGCACGACCTCGTCGAAGCGGCGCCGATCCGCGATGGCGTGGCTCGCGTGGAGGCGATCAAATTCCGAGCTTGGCCTTCAGGATCTCATTGAGCGCCTGTGGGTTGGCCTTGCCGCCGGAGGCCTTCATGGCCTGGCCCACGAACCAGCCCAGCATGGTGGGCTTGGCCTGGACCTGCGCCACCTTGTCCGGGTTGGCGGCGATGATCTCGTCCACCACCTTCTCGATGGCGCCCGTGTCCGTGACCTGCTTCAGGCCGCGCGCCTCCACCAGGTCGCGCGGATCGCCCTCGTACTTCTCGCCGAGGATGATGACCATCACGTCCTTGGCGATCTTGCCGGAGATGGTGCCGTCGGAAATGAGGTCGACGATGCCGGCCACCTGCGCCGCCGACACCGGGGTCGCCGAGACCGGCACGCCGGCGGTGTTCGCGTAGGCAGCGATGTCGCCCATGATCCAGTTGGCCACCAGCTTGGCGTTGCGCTGGGCGCCGCCGGACTTCACGGCCGCCTCGAAATAGTCCGCGGTCTCCTTCTCCGCCACCAGCACGCTCGCGTCATAGGGAGAGAGGCCGTACTCGGCGATGAAGCGCGCCTTCTTCTCGTCCGGCAGCTCCGGCAGGTGCTGCTTCAGGTCCTCGACGAAGGCCTCCTTCAGCACCAGCGGCAGAAGGTCCGGATCGGGGAAATAGCGGTAGTCGTGCGCCTCTTCCTTCGAGCGCATGGAGCGCGTCTCGCCCTTGTTGGGGTCGAACAGGCGCGTCTCCTGGTCGATGGTGCCGCCGTCCTCGATGATCTCGATCTGGCGCCGCGCCTCCACCTCGATGGCCTGGCCGATGAAGCGGATGGAGTTCACGTTCTTGATCTCGCAGCGCGTGCCGTAGGGCGCGCCGGGGCGGCGCACGGAGACGTTCACGTCCGCCCGCAGGTTGCCCTTCTCCATGTCGCCGTCGCAGGTGCCGAGATAGCGCAGGATGGTGCGCAGCTTGGTGACGTAGGCCTTCGCCTCGTCCGAGGAGCGCAGGTCCGGCCGCGAGACGATCTCCATCAGCGCCACGCCGGAGCGGTTCAGGTCGACGAAGGAGAGGTTGGGCGAGAGATCGTGGATCGACTTGCCGGCATCCTGCTCCAGGTGCAGCCGCTCGATGCCGACCGTGATGCTCTCGCCGTCCGAAAGGTCCACCACCACGAACCCCTCGCCGACGATGGGGCTCTTGTACTGGCTGATCTGGTAGCCCTGCGGTAGGTCCGGATAGAAGTAGTTCTTCCGATCGAACACGGACGTCAGGTTGATCTCCGCCTTCAGCCCGAGCCCGGTGCGCACCGCCTGGGCGACGCACTCCTCGTTGATGACCGGCAGCATGCCCGGCATGGCCGCGTCCACCAGCGAGACGTGGTCGTTGGGCGGCCCGCCGAAGGCGGTGGAGGCGCCCGAGAACAGCTTGGCATTGGAGGAGACCTGGGCGTGCACCTCCATGCCGATCACCACCTCCCAGTCGCCGGTGGCGCCGGCAATGAGCTTCTTGGCCTCGGCGGGACGGGTGTGGAGCGTCATGGTCGTCCTATGGTCCTGGGCGGCGCGGCCGCCAGCGCGTTTCAAAGCGGCGCAGCCGCATTCGGAGGTGTCGTAAACCCGTCGGGCCGTCTCTGGCAACCGGAACGGCGCCCGGACAAGCCCCGGCGCGCCGCGCGCCACGCATGTCCGCCCGGCATCGGGGCGTCCGGGCGCCAATCCTCCTGGCCGCCCGGAAAGCTGGATGCCACGCCCGGCCGGCCCTTCCGACGCGCGGTGGCGGATGTGCGCTATCCGTGTTCCCCGGCGCGGTCGTAGGCCAGGATGGCGTTGAGCAGCACCTGGGCGCCGGCCGCGCATTCCTCGGCGGTGGTGCTCTCGGCCTCATTGTGGCTGAGGCCGCCCGCGCTCGGCACGAAGATCATGCTCGTGGGGGCGATGCGCGCGATGTAGGCCGCGTCGTGACCGGCGCCGGAAACCATGTCGCGCGTCGGCAGCCCGGCAGCGGCCGCGCCCGAGCGGACGGCGGCGATGCAGCCGGCGTCGAAATGAACCGCGGGCGAATCCCAGATCCTGGCGAGCCGAACCTCAAGGCCAGAGTCACCTGCGAGAGCCGCGGCCGCGGCCCGAAGCCGTGTCTCCATGGCCTCCAGAACGGCATCGTCCGGGTGGCGCAGGTCCACCGTGAGACGGACAGCGCCGGGAATCACGTTGGGCGAGTTCGGCGCCACCTCCAGAGACCCCACCGTGCCCACAGCCGCCGGCCGGTGCGCGAGCGAGATGGCATGCACCTCGGTCACGAGCCGCGCCGCGCCGAGCAGCGCGTCGGCGCGCAGGCCCATCGGCGTCGAGCCGCTGTGAGCCTCCCGGCCGGTGACCGCGACCTCGTACCAGCGCATGCCCTGGACTCCCGTGACCACGCCCACGGTCCGGCCCTCCGCCTCAAGGACCGGCCCCTGCTCGATGTGCAGCTCGAACAGGGCGCCGAGGCGAACCGAGCCAGCCGGCGCGGCGCCGCGATAGCCGATGGCCGCGATGGCGTCGCCAAAGCGCACCCCCTGCCGGTCCTCCCGCGCGTCGGCATAGGCGCGGTCGAACACCCCCGCATGGACGCCGGATCCCAGCATGGCCGGGGCAAAGCGCGCGCCCTCCTCGTTGGTCCAGTTCACCAGCATCAGCGGCGCGGCGGTGTCGAAGCCCGCCTCGTCGAGCGTGCGCAGCACTTCCAGGCCGGCGAGGACGCCGAGGATGCCGTCGAACTTGCCGCCGGTGGGCTGGGTGTCGAGGTGGCTGCCGAAGGCGATGGGCGCGAGGTCCGGCCGGCGGCCGGGCCTGAGCGCGAACATGTTGCCCACCTCGTCCACCGTCACCGTGCAGCCGAGCGCGGCGCAGGCGCCGCGCAGCCAGTCGCGCGCCTCGCGGTCGGCGTCGCTCAGGGCCAGACGGCAGATTCCGCCCTTGGCGGTCCCGCCCATCCGGGCGGTTGCCATCAGGCTGTCCCAGAGCCGCCGGGGATTGATGGCAAGGTTGGCTCCGTGGCCCTGTGCCGCCTCGCCCGTGGCATCATGCATCGGCCCCGCTCCCGGTCTCGCTCAGGCTTCGGCGGCGCATTCGCGCAGGCTCGCCTCGATGATGTCGAGCGCCTCGCCGAACACCGCGTCGGGAATGGTCAGCGGCGCGAGGAAGCGGATCACGTTGCCGTAGACGCCGCACGAGAGCAGGATCAGCCCCTTGGCGAGCGCGCGCTGGCGCACCGCGTTGGTGAAGTCGGGCGCCGGCGCTCCCCCACCCGGATGGGCGAACTCCACCGCATTCATGAAGCCCGGCCCGCGGATGTCGGCGATCTGGGGCACAGCGCCGGCCAGCGAATGCAGCCGCTGCTTGAGGCGCGCGCCGAGGGCCTCGGCACGGGCGCAAAGCCCCTCCTCCACGATCACGTCGAGCACCGCGTGGGCCGCGGCCACCGCCAGCGGATTGCCGCCATAGGTGCCGCCGAGGCCGCCGACGCCGGGGGCGTCCATCAGGTCCGCCCGCCCCGTCACCGCGGCGATGGGAAAGCCGCCGCCCAACCCCTTGGCCATGGTGGTGAGATCGGCCGCGACGCCGGTGCGCTCCATGGCGAACATGCGCCCGGTGCGAGCGAAGCCGGTCTGCACCTCGTCGGCGATCAGCACGATACCGTGGCGGTCGGCGATGGCGCGCAGCTCCTTCAGGAAGGCGGCGGGCGCCTCGTAGAAGCCCCCCTCCCCCTGGACCGGCTCGACGATGAAGGCGGCGACGCGCGCCGGGTCCACGTCGGCCTTGAACAGGCGGTCGAGCGCGGCGAGCGCCTCCGCCTCCGTCACGCCGTGCAGGGCCACCGGAAAGGGCAGGTGATAGACGTCCGGCATCATGGGCCCGAAGCCGGTCTTGTAGGGCGTGACCTTGCCGGTCATGGACATGCCCATGAAGGTGCGGCCGTGGAAGCCGCCGGAAAAGGCGATCACCGCCGCTCGGCCGGTGGCGGCGCGGGCGATCTTCACCGCGTTCTCGGTGGCCTCGGCGCCGGTGGTCACGAACACGGACTTCTTGGCGAAATCGCCCGGCACCGCCGCGTTGAGCCGCTCGGCCAGATGCACGTAGGTCTCGTAGGGCACCACCTGGTGGCAGGTGTGGGTGAAGCGGTCGAGCTGCTCGCGCACCGCGGCGATCACCTTGGGGTGGCGGTGGCCGGTATTGACCACGGCGATGCCGGCGGCGAAATCGATGTAGCGCCTGCCCTCCTCGTCCCAGATCTCGGCATTTTCGGCGCGGGCGGCATAGATCTCGGTGGTGACCCCGACCGCGCGCGAAACCGCCTGCCGCCTGCGCGCCTCAATCTCCGAATTCAGCATGACCGCCTCCCGATGCGCGCCGTGATGAGCGCCTCGCGCCTCTGTAAGTCCTATCACTTGCCGTTTCGCCGGCAATCGCCTGCGCGGTCGCGGGCCATCCCGGGCCTAGGGCGCCCCGCGCTCACGACCGGGCCTCCGCCTTCGCCGCGCCGACCAACCCCGCTTCACCCTGCGCGACCCCGATGAGCCGGCGGTGGGCGTCGAGGAACGAATGGGCGGCGATCGACAGCTGCCGGTCGATGCGGTGCATGGCGGCGAGCGTAAGGCCGATGGCAGGCGCGAACGGGCGTATGGTCAGGCCCAGCGGCTTCAGGTGGCGCGCGGTGACCTCGTCGACCACGCCGAAGCCGAGACCGAAGGACACCAAGGAGCACACCGTGGCGAAGCTCTCGGCCCGGATCGTGGTGCGCAGGCGCACGCCCGCCGCGGCGAAGGCCTCCTCCACCTGCGCCGCGAGCGGATTGTCGCGCGGCGGCGCCACGTGGGCCATCCCGCCCAGCAGGCCGGGATCGAGCACCGCGCGCTCCGCCAGCGGATGGGATTGCGGCAGCACGCAGACGCAGGATACCGCGCGCTCCTCGCTCACAAGGAGCGGATGGGAAGCCGGCGCATCGAGCATCCAGATATCGGTCGCCTCTTCGAGGAGCGAGGCGCTCACATCCGCGCTCCCGATCGGCACGATCTGGATCTCGATGCCTGGATGGGCACGGGCGAAGGAGGTGACGAGCTCCGGCAGGTAGCCGCTGCCGAGCCAGGAGCAGGCGGCGACGCGCAGCGCGCCGCGGCGCCGGTTGCGGATATCCACCGCGACGCGCTTCACCCGCTCGATCCCGAGCAAGGCGCTTTGCGCCTCGGCGTCGAAGGTCATGCCCTCCGGGGTCGGCACCAGCGCCGATCCCCGGCGATAGAACAGCTTGAAGCCGACCTCGCGCTCGAGAGCGGCGATCATGGCGCTTATGGCGGGCTGGGAGGTGCTCAGCGCCTCGGCTGCCCGCGTCATCGTCCCGGTGGCGATCACGGTCCGGAAAGCCTGCAGCTGGCGCAGGCTCAGCGCCGGCGAATGCTCCGCGGCCGCTCTCACGGCACGTGCGCCTCGGTGCGCAGATATTGCAGCATCAGGCGGAAGGCGCGCGTCTCAGGGGCGGTCTTGTTGTAGGCGAGGAGGTAGTCCGAACGGTAGGAGAACAGGTCCGGGCGAATCACCCGCATCTGCCCCCGCTCGATCCAGCGTCGGGCGTAGACCGAGGACAGGAAGCCGAGATAGCCGCCCGAAAGGATGAGATAGGCGAGCCCTTCGATGCTCGGCGAGCTGGCGGTGAAGCGGAAGCGCCGATGCAGCGGCTGCATCTGCTCCAGCGTGACATAGCCGCGCTGGGCATGCTCGGCAGCCGCGACGTGCGCCGGCGTGATGTCGGCATCGTCGATCTCGAACAGCGGATGGTCGCGGCCGCAGCACAGCTCCATCTGGGCCGAGAACATGGGCTCGTAGAGGAAGCGGGTGAGCCGGCGGGGGAAGAACGAGATGGCCATGTGCAGCTGGCCGTCCAGGATCATCTGCTCCAGGTTGTTGGGCGGGGCCACCGTCACGTTCACCTTCACGTCCCGCGCCGAGCGCTTGAAGGCGGCGATGGCGGCGTCGAGACGGAAGGTCGGGTGCTCGACCATGTTGTCGATCACCCCCACATTGATCTCGCCCAGGAGCAGGCCGTTGATGCCGGCGATGCGCGCCCGGTACTCCTCGATATGGGCGAACAGGCTCTTGGCAGCCTCGAACACCTCCGCGCCCTCTGGCGTCAGCTGGAAGCCCGAGCGCCCGCGCTTGCAGAGCTTGGCGCCGACGCGGATCTCCAGGTTCGAGATGTGGATCGAGATGGTGGACGGGCTGACGTTGAGCGCGTTCTGCGCCAGCGCGAATCCGCCGCAGCGCACCACCGTGACGAACACCGCCAGCAGCTTCAGGTCGACGTCCGACAGCGGCGGCACCAAAGCGGCGTCGCCGACAGGACGCGGGTCCTCAGCCGCTCGGGCGTGGTCGAACGGGATTTCGCCGGACATCAGAGCCGCTCCGGATCTGGCTGAGGCTTCAGGAAAGCGGGACGCGGCCAGCGCACATGCTCCGCCAGCCGGGTGATGCCCTGCGGGAAGAACCGGGTCGCGAGCACGATCAAGGCGCCGTAGAGCAGCAGGCGGTAGTTGCCCACGTCGCGCAGCGCCTCGGCACCGCCGACAAGGACCAGCGCGCCTACCACCGGCCCGAGGTGGGTGCCGATTCCGCCCACGAGCACCATGGCGATCACCATAATCATCACCTCCAGGCCGGCCACGGAGTGGGGCGTCAGCACGCGGACATAGTGCGCATAGACAGCCCCGCTGAGGCCGACGATGAAGCCGCTCGCGGCGAACGCCAGGAACTTGTAGCGGGCGAGGTTGATGCCGAGGCTCTCGGCCGCTTCCTGGGAGTTGCGGAGCGCCACGAAGGCGAGCCCGACGCGCGAGCGCATCAGCGCCCAGACGCTCGCCAGCGCGGCCAGCATCAGCACCGAGGCAAGGTAGAAGAAGGCCGGCCGTCCCGAGCCGCCGAAGCTCACCCGCCCCAGCACGGGCAGAACGAGGGGATCGAAGGCGGGGATGCCGACGAGACCAAGCTCGCCGCGCGTCACCTCCTTGAGGTTCGCGATCAGGATGCGGATGATCTCGGCGAAGGCCAGCGTGACGATGGCGAGATGGGCCACCGAGCGGATGCGCAGCGCCGGCAGCGCCACCAGGAAGCCCACCAGCGTGCCGAGGCCGGCGCCGAGCCAGGCCGTGACCCACGGGCTCCAGCCGAAATTCTTCGCCAGCAGCGCCGAGGCATAGGCGGCGATGGCGAACAGGGCATGGTGGCCGAAGGTCTTCAGGCCGGCAAAGCCGGTGACGAGGTTCCAGCCGATGGCAAAGGTGGCGAAGATCGCCGTCAGGATGAGGACGTGCAGCACGTAGGGCTGCTGCACCAGGAGCGGGATCGAGAGCCAGGCCGCGGCTGCGAGGCCGGCGGCGGCGAGCGTGCGGCCCTTGCGCGGAGCGAACATTCCGTTCATCGGACCGAGCGCTCCATTCCATAGAGGCCCCAGGGCCGGACCCAGATGACGGCGATGAGCACCGCGAAGGCGATCGCCTCGCGCCATTCCGAGGCGGTGAGCGCCACGCCCACCGCCTCGACGATGCCGAGCAGAAGGCCCGCGACCACGGCGCCGCGGAAGCTGCCGAGGCCGCCCATCACCACCACCGCGAACGCCTTCAGCGCCAGCGGCACGCCCATCCATGGGCTCACCGCATAGATCGGCGCGAGGATCATGCCCGCGAGCGCGGCGAGCGCGGAGCCGAACGCGAAGGCGAGGATGCTGGTGCGGTCCGCCGGCACGCCGAGCACGCGCGCGGCCTCCCGGTCCTGGGCGGTCGCCCGCACGGCGCGCCCGAAGCGGGTGAAGGAGAGGATGGCGGCGCTGCCGGCGATGAGCACGGCGGCGGCCGCGACGATGAGCAGGCGCTGGTAAGGGATGTGGAGGCCCGCCACCTCCAGCGTGCCATCCACCATGTAGGGCACCGACTGGAAGCGTTCGCCCCAGATGGCGAGCGCCGCGTTCTGCAGGGCGATGGAGATGCCGAGCGTGGCGGCGATGGTGCTGAAGTCCCAGCCCGGACGCGCGAGGAGCGGCTGCACCACGCCGGCGGCGGTCGCCGCCGCGAACGCGAACACGAGGCCGGCGGCGAGCACGAGGGCCAGCGGCCACGGCACCCCTGCCCCCGAGGTCAGCAGCAGGAAGGCATAGCCGCCCAGCATGTAGAACTCGCCATAGGCGAAGTTCAGCACCCGCATGGTGCCGTAGATGAGCGTGAGGCCGGCACCCATGAGCGCATAGATGGCCCCGAGGATCACGCCGTTGACGATCTGCTCGATCAGCTGGCCGCTCATGGGGCGGTTCCCTGCTCGCCGAGATAGACCCGGCGGATGTCGGGATGCTCGAGCATCTTCAGTCCCGTCCCGTCCACCACGTTGCGGCCGCTCTCGATGACGTAGCCTCGGTCGGCGATGGAGAAGGAGGTGCGCACGTTCTGCTCGTTGAAAAGCACCGCGATCCCCTCGGCATTGACGGCGCGGATGAGGTCGACCACCTGGGCCACCATCTTCGGAGCAAGGCCGAGGAACGGCTCGTCCAGGATCAGAAGGCGCGGCCGCGACATCAGCCCGCGGGCGATGGCGACCATCTGCTGCTCGCCACCGCTGAGGCTCTCGGCGATCTGGCTGCCGCGCTCCCGCAGCACGGGAAAAAGACCCTGGAGCCAGCGCAGGGCCTCATCCGCCCCTTTTGCCGCCTGCGGATGGAAGGCGCCCATCAGCACGTTCTCGCGCACCGTCATGGTGGGAAACAGGCGCCGGCGCTCCAGCACCAGCGCGATGCCCCGCGCCACGTGCTTCTCCACCGGCAGGCGCGTGATGTCCTCGCCTTGGAACAAGATCGCCCCGGCGAAGGGCGGCGCAAGCCCCATCACCGCCTTGAAGATGGTGCTCTTGCCGGAGCCGTTGGGCCCCATCACCGCGACGACCTCCCCCTCGCCCACCGACAGGTCGATGTCCCAGAGCACCTGTGCCGCGCCGTAGCGCACGCAGACCCTGCGCATCTCAAGCATGGGCGCCCCCTGAGCCGAGATAGAGGTCCACCACCGCCGGCATGGCCATGACGGCGCCCGGCGCGCCCTCCGCCAGTTGCCGCCCGCGGTCGAGGAACATCACGCGGTCGCACAGCGCGCTGATGATGCGCATGTTGTGCTCGATCAGCACCACGGTGACGCCCGAGGCCCGCACCCGCGCCACCAGCTCGATCAGCCCGGGAACGCTCGGCTGGTCGAGGCCGCCGGAGACCTCGTCCATCAGCAGCAAGGCGGGCCGGGTGGCAAGCGCGCGGGCGAGCTCGAGGCGCTTGCGCTGGCCGGTGGAAAGCCCCTTGGCGAGGGCATGGCGCTTGTGGCCCAGGCCGACCCACTCCACCAGCTCCGCCACCTGCGCCCGCATCTCCCCGAGCGAGGCGCAGCGCGGCTGCGCGCCGACCATTACGTTCTCCTCGACGGTCAAGTCCTCGAACGGCCGGGTGATCTGGAAGGTGCGGGCCATGCCGCGACGCGCCAGCTGGTCGGGCCGCAGCGCCGTGACCGGCTCGCCCCGAAACCGCACCTCCCCGGCGGTTGGGCGCACGGCGCCGGCGATCGCGGCGAGCAGCGTGGTCTTGCCGGCGCCATTGGGGCCGAGCAGACCGAAGATCTCGCCCGGACGCACCGCGAGGCTCACCGCGTCCACGGCGGCCACGCCGCCGTAATGGACGCTCAGGCTCCGCGTTTCGAGGATCGCCCCCGGCCGATCGCCCACGTGAATCTCCTTCGCCGCCGCCGGTATCAGCCGCGCGGCCTGAATGGCACCGCGGCGCGGTCGGCTGGCCAGGCGATGCGCGGCACGCCGTCCTGGATCTGCGCCGCGGGCAGTACGAAATAGTCCTTGCCCACCCGCGGCGAGTGGCTCTTGGGATCGAACACCCAGCGACCGATGGCGCAGTTGTAGTCGGTCTTCTCCAAGGCGGCGCTGAGCTTGTCCGCGTTCACGCTCTTGGCCCGGGCGAGCGCGTCCATCAGCACCTGCGCGTTGCAGATGCCGAGGCCGTAGTCCAGCGAGGCCGCCATGCCGTTGGCCACCATCTCGGCGGCGAAGGCCCGGTGCGCGGCGCTGCCTTCGGCATCCACCAGGAGCGGCGTGTAGAGCAGCCCGTTGGCGAGCGGCCCCACGGCCTCCCGGAACTCCTTCAGTCCAGGATAATAGACCGCCATGTGGGTGGTCGCCATCTTCTGCTCGTCGAGCTGACGCACCAGGGCGGCACCCGAATTAGCCGCCGTGAAGATGGAGATGATGACGTCCGGGTTGAGCTGCTTCAGCTTGGAGATTTGCGGATAGAAGTCCGCGTAGCCGAGCGGCACCGCCTCGGTGGCGACGATCTTCCAGCCGTCGGCGGCGAAATCCGGCTTCATCACCTCGATGTTCGAGCGGCTGTAGTCCGTGTCCTCCACGACGAAGGCGATGGTCTTGGCCTTGGCCGGGATCTTGCCGTCCCTGGCGAGGTCGGTGATGGTCCCGACCACGGTCGAGCCGAGTGCGTCGCTGTTGTAGCCGAACTTCCAGAAGCGCTTGAATTTCGCCGGTTCGGCGCGGATGCGGCCGGCGATGGCGGAGCTCACCGATTGGCCGCTGTAGAAGATCTTGTCGTCATAGTCCGGCGCCAGTTCCATGATGGCGAGCGTCACCGAGCTGTTGAACAGGCCGGCGAGCAGGATGTCCACATTGTCGCGGGTGAGGAGCTTCTGGGCCGCGCTGACCCCCACCTCGGGCTTCGATTGGTCATCCTCGAAGATGATCTTGATCTGCTTCTTCTTGCCGTCGATCTCGACGCCGCCCGCCGCGTTCACCTTGCCGGCCACATAGTCCCAGCTCTTCTTCATGGCGAGCCCGGAGGTGGCCGACGGGCCGGAGAAGGGCCCCACCGCCCCGATGGTGACCGTGCCCTGCGCAAGCGCCGCGCCGGCGCCCAGGAGGAGGCCGACGGCGGCCCCGGTCAAACACCCCGCGTAAGCTCGCAAGTTCATCGCTGAATCTCCCGGAAAACGGGGCCTCGACAGGCGCCGGCTGGGTCTCGATGGGACATGATCCGCGAGGGAAATGCCTGCCACAATATCAATGTGATAAACGTAAGTTTGATATTCATAAAAGAAAAGACATACGCTCCGACCGGCCGGCGGCGCGGCGCAGCCCGCCCGGCGCTCGCCTTCGCGGCAGCCCTGCCGTCTCGGCATCGGGCCAGCATATGAAATGCGATATGGCATCCCCCTTTTTCATTATTGGACGGCATCCGCGCCTGCATCCTAGGGTTTTTGCCTACTTATTCTCGGATCCCAACCAGATCGCGGAAGATGGGAAAGTAGAAGAAGGAGAAAAACCATGACTGAAGGCGCGACGGCTCCCGACATCACGGCGAAGATCGCCGAGTTTGGCGCGATCTATCTGAAAGACCATCCGCCGCTCACCACCCGCTTCGAGGACGAGGTTGCGCGCTACTGGGGCCGCCCATGGGGTGCCCCCACGGAGGTGGGACGCCTGCGCTCGGTCCTGCTTCACCGGCCGGGTCCCGAGATCGGCGCCATCGCCGAACCGCTCTCGCGCTGGCGCTATACCGAGAAGCCCCACCTGCCGGCCATGATCGCCGCCCATGAGCGCCTCGTCGCGGCGCTGGAGGCGGAAGGCGTCGAGGTGGTGCTGCGCAAGCCCGAGGCAGCGGACGGCGCCCGCCTCGTGAAGTCGATCTACACCCGCGATCCGTCCTTCACGGTCAGGGGCGGCGTCATCATCGGACGCCTCTATGACGCCCTGCGCCGCGGCGAGGAGCAGCCCACCGCCCAGACCTACGCCGCCATCGGCTGCCCGATCCTGCACACGCTCAACGGCTCCGCCACCATGGAAGGCGGCAGCGTGGTCTGGGTGACGCCGAAGCACCTTGCCATCGGCGTCACGCCGCGCGGCAACGCCGAGGGTGCGCGGCAGGTGAAGGAGGTCGTCCTGGCAGCGGACCCGGACGTGGACGTCCGCTTCGTCGAGGTGAACCACCCCTCGGGCCACCTCGACGTGCCCCTGACCATGGTGAACGCGCGCACCGCCGTGCTCGACCGCTCCTGCGTCCCCGACTGGTTCGGTGCGTGGCTCTCGCGCGAGGCGCGATGCGAGGTGATCGACAAGCCCGCCGGCGCCTACGTGGAGGGCACGGTGGTGCTGCGCCCCGGCCGGGTGCTCTATGACGACGGTGTCCAGGAGCAGCGCCGTCGCGGCAGGCGCCTGCTCGAGAATCTCGGCCTCGAGGTCGTCGGCGTGGACCTCGACACGCTCACCTTCCCCCGCAACAGCGGGACCCTCCACTGCCTCACCATGCCGATCATCCGGGAGGACGAGCCCGCATAGCCGGAGCGCGGCGGGCGCGAGGCCTCATGGCTCGCGCCCCGCCGATGCCGCCGGCGGCCGAGCCCCCAGCCGCGGCGGCGGACGGGATCGGAGCGCCCCGGGCGGAGCAGCGGCATATGGCCTATTCGCGCGCAGATTGATACGTGTCATGGAGCAGCGCGCCTTCGCCGCCCATAGGAATGGCGGTCATGGCGAGCGGGCGCCGGGCACTGGGGTATCAACGCCACGGTCTCCCCTCGCAGGTGCTCGCACGCCGACGGATCCGCCAGACGGAAGAGGGAAGAGGATGCCCATTTCGAGCGCAACCGGCGGCACCGTCGGTCGTCACGGCAAGTACGACAACCTGATCGCCGCCGCGCAACGCCTGCCGAAGCTGACCGTTGCCGTGGCGCATCCGTGCGACGACGTCTCCCTCGGCGCGGTGCTCGACGCCGCCGAGCTCGGCCTCATCACGCCCATCCTGGTCGGTCCGCCGGCGAAGATCGCCGCCGCGGCCACCGCCGCGAAGCTCGACATCTCGGCGGTGCGCCAGGTGAACGCGGCCCACAGCCACGACGCGGCGGAAAAGGCCGTCGCGCTCGTGCGGGCCGGAGAGGCCGACGCCCTGATGAAGGGCAGCCTCCACACGGACGAGCTGATGGGCGCGGTGGTGGCGCGGGATACCGGCCTGCGCACGGCCCGGCGCATCAGCCACTGCTTCGTGATGGACGTGCCGGCCCATCCCGAGCCGCTCATCATCACCGATGCGGCGATCAACATCGCTCCCTCGCTCGAGGACAAGTGCCACATCGTCCAGAACGCGATCGAGCTGGCGCACGCGCTTCGTTTCGAGGAGGCGCGGGTGGCGGTGCTCTCGGCCATGGAGACGGTGAACCCGAGCGTGCCCTCCACCATCGAGGCCGCGGCGCTGTGCAAGATGGCGGATCGGGGCCAGATCACCGGCGGCATCGTCGACGGGCCGCTCGCGCTCGACAACGCCATCGATCTGGGCTCGGCGCAGATCAAGCACATCAAGTCGCCCGTGGCCGGGCGCGCCAACATCCTGGTGGTACCCGACCTGGAGGCCGGCAACATGCTGGCAAAAAGCCTTTCCTTCCTTGCCGGAGCGGACGCCGCCGGCATCGTCCTGGGCGCGCGCGTGCCGATCATCCTCACCAGCCGGGCGGATTCGCGGATGACCCGGCTCGCCTCCTGCGCCGTCGCCTCGCTTCTCGCCGAGGCGCGGCGTGCCGCGGCCAAGGCGGCGGAGGTCTGACCATGGCGCAGGTCCAGCTCGTCCTCAACGCCGGGTCGTCCTCGCTCAAGTTCCAGGTGTTCCTGGACGACGGCGCCGACGTGCCCAACCGGCTCTATCGCGGCCTGTTCGAGGGGCTCGGCACAGAGCCGCACTTCAAGGTCAAGGACCACGCAGGCGAGACCGTCGCGGACCAGCGCTGGCCGGGCGACGGGGCCTTCGGCTTCGAGGAGGCGCTCGCCCATCTCTCCGACTGGCTCTCCGCCCACCGCGGCGGGCACCAGCTCGCAGCCGTGGGCCACCGCGTGGTGCACGGCGGAGCGCGCTATGCCCATGCGGTACGGCTGACGCCGCAGGTCATCGCCGAGCTGGACCAGCTCTCCCCGCTTGCGCCGCTGCATCAGCCGCGCAGCCTGGAGCCGATCCGCATCATCGCCCGGCGCGTCCCGGGCCTGCCGCAGGTCGCCGCCTTCGATACCGCCTTCCATCGCACCCAGCCGGAGATCGCCCAGCTGTTCGCGATCCCCAAGTCGCTCAGCGACGCGGGGGTCCGGCGCTACGGCTTCCACGGCCTCTCCTATGCCTATCTCGCCACCCAGTTCCCGAAGGTGGGAGAGCGTTTGGCCGGAGGGCGGGTGGTTGCCGCCCATCTCGGCAGCGGGGCGAGCCTGTGCGCCATGGATGCCGGCCGGAGCATCGCCACCACCATGGGCTTCTCCGCGCTCGACGGGCTGATGATGGGGACGCGCTGCGGCACCATCGACCCCGCGGTCGTGTTCTATCTCCAGCGCGAGCTGGGCATGAGCGCCTCGGAGGCGGAGATGTTCCTGTACACCAAATGCGGCCTCGCCGGGGTCTCGGGCATCTCCAGCGACATGCGTGAGCTGCGCGAGAAGGCGGAGGCGGAGCCCGGCGCGCAGCGCGCCATCGACCTGTTCATCTACCGCATCAATCAGGAGCTCGGGTCGCTGGTTGCCGGGCTCGGCGGCATCGACGGCCTCGTCTTCACCGCCGGGATCGGCGAGAATGACGCGGCGACCCGCGCCCAGGTGATCGAGGCGGCGCGCTGGGCCGGCTTCGAGATCGACCCGGAGGCCAACCGCGCGGGCTCGGAAAGGATCACCAGAGGAAACGGGCCTCAGGCCTATGTGATTCCCACCGACGAGGAGTGGACGATCGTGCGCGAGATGCGGGCCCTGCTCGCCGCAGACGCGCGCGTGCCGGCAGGCTGAGGAGAGCCCCATGCACCCTCTGGACATGATGAAGGTCTATGGACGCGTCGTCGAAATCTACCGGCTTCGGCTCGGCGAGGCGATCTCCGCCTATGGCGACGTCATGCGCGGTGCGGCTGGCGCGTTCGCGCAGGCGGCAAGGCCGCAGACGCCGGAAGAGGCGTGGCGCGACACGGTCTCCTATACCTTCGATGCCCTGCAGCGTTCGCTGATCTTCTGGGACACGCTGCGCCAGCGCGGCAACAACTGGATCGCCCACGAGAAGGCCGGGAAGCCGCCGCTGCTGGCGTTCGACTACGAGATGATCGCCGATGCGCGCAGCTTCGAGCGGCCGTGCAACTACGCGCTCGTGCGCATCCTGCCGCCCGAGGGCGTGGTCGTCGACCCGGAGAAGCGCGCCTTCCTCATCATCGATCCGCGCGCCGGCCACGGGCCGGGCATAGGCGGCTTCAAGAAGGATTCCGAGGTCGGCTTCGCCCTGAAGGCGGGTCATGCCGTCTACATGGTCATCTTCTTTCCCGAGCCGGTGCCGGGGCAGACGCTGGCGGACGTCTCGCTGGCCGAATCCGAGTTCCTGCGCATCGTCCGGGCGCGCCACCCCTCCCCCGACAAGCCGGTGGTGATGGGCAACTGCCAGGGCGGCTGGGCGGCAATGATGGTGGCCGCCCTTGACCCCGACACGGTCGGACCCGTGGTGGTCAACGGCGCGCCCATGTCCTACTGGGCCGGCAACGACGCCGAGAACCCCATGCGCTATGCCGGCGGCGTGCTTGGCGGCTCATGGACCGCCCTGCTGGCGAGCGACCTCGGCGGCGGCGTGTTCGACGGCGCCTTTCTGGTGGACAATTTCGAGTACCTCAATCCCGCCAACACCTATTTCACCAAGTACTACACGCTCTACGAGAAGGTCGACACCGAGCCGCCCCGCTTCCTGGAGTTCGAGCGCTGGTGGGGCGGCTATTTCCTGATGAACCGGGACGAGATCAAGTGGATCGTCGAGAACCTGTTCGTCGGCAACAAGCTCGCGGCCGGCAAGGCGGAATGGGCGCCGGGCAAGACATTCGACCTGAAGGCCGTGCGCTCGCCCATCATCGTCTTCGCCTCGCTCGGCGACAACATCACCCCGCCGCAGCAGGCGATCAACTGGGTGGCCGACATCTATCCCACCACCCAGGCGCTGAAGGATGCCGGCCAGGTGGTGGTGGGACTGATGCACGACAGCATCGGCCATCTCGGCATCTTCGTCTCGGGGGCCATCGCGCGGCGCGAGCACGCCCAGATCGTCGACCTGATCGACTATGTGGAGAGCCTGGCGCCGGGCCTCTACGGCATGACGATCGAGGAGGACCGCTCCGGCCCGGAGCCGAAATATGACGTCAAGCTGACGGAACGGCGGGTCGAGGACATCGCCTGGCTGCAGAAGTACGGCCGCAGGGACGAGATTCCGTTCGAGGTGGTCGCCAACATCTCGCAATTCAATTCACGGCTGTACGAAGCGGTCATGCATCCGCTGCTCTCAGCCGCCATCACGCCCGAGATGGGACGGACGCTGCGCGCCATCCATCCTCTGCGCATGGCGCGGTGGGGGTTGTCCGACCTCAATCCGGCGCTGAAGGCACTGGCGCCGCTCGCGGATTTCGCCCGCAGTCAGCGCACGCCACGCAACGAGCACGGCCCCCACGTGGCCGCCGAGCACTTCGCCGCGACCGCGATCACCGCGGGATGGGACCTGTTCCGGCGGCTGCGCGACGCGACGGTCGAAACCGAATTCTTCCGCCTCTATGGCTCGTGGGCCATGCTCGATCCCGATCTCACAGCCCCGGTGGCGCCCGCTCTGGTGGAGCAGCCGCCGGCGGAAGTCGAGGCAGCGCTCGCCGCCGTCCGGGAAGGCGGCTTTACCGACGCGGCGGTGCGCATCGCGCTCCTTGCGCAGAAGCGCGGGGACGGCGAGCGCCGGCTCTCCAGGCTGAAACAGATCCGCGACCTGGTGGGGCAGGACGTGGGTCTACTGGCCCTCTCCGCCGATGCCGCGCAGGCCATCATCCGGCGCCAGGCGCTGATCGTGGACCATGCCCCCGACCTCGCGCTCGACACCCTGCCGTCTCTGCTGAAGACGCCGCAGGAGCGGACGCACCTGCTCGCGCTGCTTGACCGGCTCGGGGCGAACATTGACTTCGGCGCCTCGGTGGTCGCCCTCGCCGGCGCGGTGCGCGAGAGGCTGACGCAGGCGGACGCGCCAGCATCGGCCACGCTCACCCCTTTTTCCTTCGTCGCGACGGAGCGCGTGGGATGACAGGGATGGCCCGTTCCGATCCCGATCTTGCGGTCCTGGGAACCGCGCTGAAAGGCAAGCGCGCGCTGGTGCTCGGCATCGCCAATGCCGATTCCATCGCCTATGGCTGCGCCCGCGTGTTCCGCCGGCTCGGCGCCGAGCTGGCGGTGACCTACCCCAACGAGAGGGCGCGCCCCCACGTGGAGCCCCTCGCCCGTGAGCTGGGGGCTGCCATGATGCTGGAGTGCGATGTGAGCCGTCCGGGCGAACTCGAAGCCGTGTTTGCCCGCATCGCGCAGGACTGGAGCAGCCTCGACATCGCGCTCCACTCCATCGCCTTCGCGCCGAAGGCGGACCTGCAAGGGCGCCTCGTCGATTCCTCGGCCGAAGGCTTCGCCATAGCCATGGACGTGTCCTGCCATTCCTTCATCCGCATGGCGCGTCTCGCCGAGCCTCTGATGACCGCAGGCGGCACGCTGGTTGCCATGAGCTATCACGGCGCCGACAAGGTGGTCCCGAACTACAATCTCATGGGACCGGTGAAGGCGGCGCTGGAAAGCGCGGTGCGCTATCTCGCCTTCGAGCTGGGTCCGAAAGACATCCGCGTCCATGCGGTCTCGCCCGGGCCGCTGAAGACCCGCGCGGCCTCGGGACTGAAGGATTTCGACCTGCTCCTCGCCGAGGCGACCCAGCGCGCGCCTATCGGCGAGCTGGTGGATATCGACGACGTGGGCCTCACCACCGCCTTTCTCGCCACACCGTTCGCCCGGCGCCTCACCGGGATGACAGTCTATGTGGACGGCGGCCTGTCTATCATGGCGTGAAGCGCGCCGCCGCCCGCGCCGCAGGATCCGGACACGCCACCAATGGTGACGGACCGTGATCTTGCACCGAGGCCTGGCACCCGAAAGTGGGAACCTGCGCCGCTGAAGGTCGCTGAGCGCTCCCTCTGCCCGGGAGCTGCAACCTCGAGCCTCAGCGACAAAGCGAATGATTGCATCGGGTGGCTCCTGCTTGCTAGGAGCACGGGAAGAAATTTGGCAGAACGTAGGCAACCTTAGACATCGGGCTTCTTGATGAGTCGTTCCAGGCCGTTCATGGATCGCTATCGCGAGTTCGAGGATGCCCATCGCGGAAGCGTTGAACTCATCCGCGCCCGGCTGACGACGTACCTGCCCTTGCTCGACGAGGTTCAGAGCACGTTCGGCGAACGGACTGCGCTTGACATCGGTTGCGGTCGGGGCGAGTGGCTGGGACTGCTGATCGAGCGTGGCTGGTCGGTCGTGGGTGTGGACTCCAACCCGTCGATGGCCGAAATCGCCGCCGCCGACGGCCGCCCGGTCGTCGTTGGGGATGCCATCGACTATCTGCGGGGCTGCGCCGCGTCGTCCCTCGCGCTGGTCACAGCCTTTCATGTGGTCGAGCATCTTGAGCGTCAGGTCCTCGCCGACCTGCTGGCGGAGATCGAGCGTGTGCTGGTGCCGGGTGGCATCGTCATCCTGGAGACGCCCAATCCGGAAAACCTGACGGTCGCGTCGTGGTCGTTCCTGATGGATCCGACCCACAAGGCGGCGCTGCCGCCGCACCTGCTCGCCTTCTTCGTGCAGGCGGCGGGGCTGGAAAACCCAGCGATCCTCAGGCTGAACAGCCAGACGACGACAGCAGACGACGAGCCGGCGGGGTCCGCTTTGCTGGGCCTGTTCGTCAACTCCCCCGACTACAGCGTGATCGCCGCCAAGCCCGGAAGCAGCAGCGGGATCGCCGAGACGATCGCGCGCTTCGCCACCGCCCGGACCGAACGTTCTCCGGCAGACCTTCGCCGCCTCGCGGCGGAGATAGGCTCCCTTCGCACGACGGTTGCCAGGACCGAGGACTTGGCCCACACCGCTACGGCGCTAACGAACGCGACCGCGGCCCTCAAGGAGGTGACCGAGCGCCTGTCCGCCATAATCCGAATCCAGTCCGGCGAGATCGCCAGCCTTCAGTCGGCGAAGGCGCAGCTTGAGGCCGAGGTCGCCGACCTCCGGGGCGACCTCGCGGACACCCATGGCGCCCTCTCCGGATTTTCCGGCCTTCCGGCCGAAGCCGCAGCGGCACGCCAAGCGGGCGACCAGCTTCGCGCCGAGGTCGCGGCGTTGGCTGAGCGGCTGTCAAAAGCCGAGAAGCTGAAAGCGGAAATTACCGGTCTGCGCATCTCCGACGACCGCCTGCGGGAGCGGATCGATTCGATTGTCAAAGGTCTCGACAACCGCATCGCCGCCGAGCTCCAGGACATCGGGCAAAGCCAGCAGGGCCTTCGGTCGGATTTTCTCCAGTTGCGCCTTCGGCATGAGGAACTCGCGGCCATTCCGTTGCTGAAGCTGCTCGTGAGGGCGCGCAACGCGCGCCGGGCAGCGAAAAGGAAAATAAAGGGCGTGTTCGCCCGCGAGGCGCCCCTGCGGGTTGCGCTGCGCCGCATCGATCGCCTGATCACGCGACCGATCCGCAACGTGCGCGATCGTCTCAGACCCCCGCGTCAACCCGCAGCCACGCTGGTCCAACCAGGCGCGGCAGCATCCTTCTTCAGTCAGACCGCGAGCGAGCGTCTCGCTTTCCAGCGCCTTGCCTATGCCCTGGAATGGGAAACGAAGTCCCACCAGCCCGATCGCCCCGCCGGCTCGAAGCCGCGGCTTGCCTTCGTCTCGCCGCTACCACCGGAACGGAGCGGGATCGCCGACTACAGCGCCCAGATTCTGCCGGAACTCACGCGGCACTACGACATCGATGTCGTCGTTGCGCAGGAGAGCGTATCAGATGAGTGGGTTCGGACCCATTGCACCATCCGATCCGCAGCGTGGTTCGAAGCCAACGCCGCCCTGTATGACCGCATCCTCTATCACTTTGGGAACTCCCCTTTCCACATCCACATGTTCCCGTTGCTGGAGAAAATTCCCGGAATTATTGTTCTTCATGATTTTTATATTTCAGATGTTATCCTGCACATAGAAAATTATTGCGGGCATGAACATGAGCTGGCGCGATCCCTCGTGGTGTCCCATGGCTACGAGGCGGTCATTGACCGGTTCGCCGCACCGGATATCCGGGACGTCCTTCAAAAATATCCGGCGAATTTTAAGGTCCTGGCTGAAGCCCAGACCGTCATAGTTCACAACCACTATGCCCGCACCCTTGCCAACCACTTCTATCCGCAACTGGACACAAGCTCCTGGCACACGATCCCGCTTGTTCGCTATCCCGCTTCGACGACAATGAAAGCCGAGGCGCGGCATGCCTTGGGATACTCGGACGACGACGTTCTCGTCTGCTCGTTCGGCTTCGTCCACCACAGCAAGCTTTGTGATCGCCTGCTGGATGCCTGGCTCCAGTCGGACCTCGTCCACGATCCCCGATGCCATCTGATCTTCGTCGGCGAACTGCTGGACGACGCCTATGGCGAGGAAATGCGCAGGAAAATCGACGACGCGGACGTGGCCGGCCGCATCCGGATGACCGGCTTCGTCCCGGGGGACGACTATCATCGCTTTCTGCGAGCGGCCGACGTCGGCGTCCAGCTCAGAGGCGTCTCGCGGGGCGAGACTTCTGCGGCGGCGCTCGACTGCCTCGCGTACGGGCTCGCCACCATCGTCAACGCGAACGGCTCGATGGCGGAGATTCCCAGCGACTGCGTGGTGCAGATTTCCGATGCGTTCGAAACCTCGGAACTGATTGAAGCGCTTACCACTCTCTGCGCCAACGCGGCCATGCGCAGCGCCCTCGGCCAGCGGGCATCGGACGACATCGCCAAAAATCACCATTCCGCACTGGTGGCGCAGATGTATCGCGACGCGATCGAGACCGCAGCGGCAACGGCGCCCGGCCTGCACAACCTGGCGACGCTCAGGAGCACCGCCCGTCATATGATCGCGGCCGGCTCGGTCGATGAGGCATCGGTCCGCCGGCATGCCGCGGACATCTCGCGCGAAGCCCCGCTGCCACGCCCCTGCCGTCGGCTGTTCGTCGATGTCTCGGTCCTGGTGACCAATGACATGCGGTCCGGCATCCAGCGTGTGGTCCGCGGCGTGCTCCTTGAACTCCTCAGGGCTCCGCCGCCGGGGTATCGCGTGGAGCCGGTGCGCTTGAGCGACATCACGGGCCGCTGGCGGTTTTATCTGGCGCATCGCTATGCCGAGCAGGTCTTTACCAAAACGCCGAACATTCTTATCGACGAGCCGGTGGAGGTCGCCGAGGGGGATATTTTCCTGGGTGCGGATTTCCACACCGGAGGCATCGTGCAGGCTGCCTCGGCCGGCATCTTCCGGGAGTGGAGACAACGCGGGGCGCGGATCAGCTTCATCGTCTACGACATTCTCCCGTTGACGCTGCCGAACTGCTTCCCGCCGCACTCCGGACCCGGACACCGGCAGTGGATTCTCACGATCGCCGACATCGCCGATGACCTCGTGTGCATCTCCGCCTCCGTCGCATCGGCCACGCAGGAGTGGCTGCAAACCCATGCGAACCATCCTGACCGGCTGCCGGCAATCCATGCCTGGACCCTGGGGGCGGACATCGACGCCTCCCATCCAACCAAGGGCATGC
Organism: Xanthobacter pseudotagetidis; assembly: GCF_043194795.2. Lineage (NCBI taxonomy): Bacteria > Pseudomonadati > Pseudomonadota > Alphaproteobacteria > Hyphomicrobiales > Xanthobacteraceae > Xanthobacter > Xanthobacter pseudotagetidis. Next base: position 3,224,136 of record NZ_CM195534.1, read on the forward strand.
CCGAGAACGCCGACGCCCTGTTGGACATGATGCGAAGCAGCGACTGCTTTCTCATGGTGGGCACGGTCGAGCCCCGGAAAGGCCACCTCCAGGCACTCAACGCGTTCGAGCTGCTGTGGGCCGGAGGCAGCGAGGCGAAGCTGATCATCGTCGGCAAGGAAGGCTGGCGCGACATTCCACGCGAGCACGCGCAGACCCTGCCGGAGCTTCTGGACCGCCTGCGCCCCCATCCGGAACTCGGCAAGCGCCTGTTCTGGCTCCAGGGCATGAGCGACGAGTTCCTCGACCGCATCTACCAGGAGGCGGATTGCCTCATCGCGGCCTCCCTCGACGAGGGATTCGGCCTGCCGCTGATCGAAGCCGCCCGGCATGGCATTCCGATCATCGCCCGCGACATTCCGGTATTCCGTGAAGTCGCCGGCGATTGCGCCACCTACTTCTCCGGCGACGACGGCGCCGCGCTCGCGGGAGCGATCGGGGACTGGTTGATTGTGTTTCGCGCGGGTCTCCACCCGCAGTCGTCGCAGATGAGGTGGCTGACCTGGGCCGAGAGCACCAAGCGCCTCAAGGATATTCTGATCGCGGCGCCACAGTTGGATGCCGACCGTCGAGGCGCTGCTCCCCAGCAGCGGCCGGCTGATGAATTGCCGGAGACTTGAGGCATGTATCACGCTCGACACCCGGAGCAGCACAAAGCGTTATTCAGTTTTATTGGGCTCATTGTTTCGGGCATGGTCGGCGGAGCAATAGCACTCGCCCTTTTCGGCCCAACCATGCTCCTTGGAGCGTCAGAATACTGGAATAGGATCAACGGCGACAACGCGGCATCCCTGATCGGGTACTATGCACTTGCCAACGACTCCTGGCGCTGGCCGCTTCTTTATACAAAACTTATTAATTATCCAAATGGAGGAAATATTTATTACACTGACGCAGTACCACTACTTGCTATTTTCGGGAAAATTATTTTTAAGAAAACTGGATTTCTATATCCATATCTAGGAGCATGGATTTTTATAAGTTATATATTAATGGGTATCTTTTCTTATCTCGTGTTTCGCATCTTGAATGTCAATATGATTGCGGCAATTGCGGGGGCGACACTATTTATCCTATTGCCAGAATTTATATGGCGCCATGTTCATATTGGCCTGATAGCACAATTTGTTATCGTCGCCTCTATTTATGCGTATATTCGCATTGTCTTGATCTCGAGACGAATTGAAATAATCGCCATATCCGCAATAACGCCATTTATTATTTTAATAAATGCTTATCTATTTGCCATGTGCTCTCCTATAATTATATCCGGATTATTTGACTCGTGGAGATTAAAGAAAATTGATATTAAAACTTGTATTATTTCAATTTTAGGAATGATATTCGTATTTTTTATTCTATTGACTTCACTTGGTTTAATCGGGCGCGGCGTCTCCCTTCCGGAAATTGGGGGATTCGGCACCTTTTCGATGAATCTCGCGTCCCCCTTCTGGCCGCAATACAGCTTATTGTCCTTTGGCCGAGGTTTCCTTGACCCAATAGGCGGTCAGTACGAAGGATTCAATTACCTCGGACTAGGTGTGTTGTTGCTATTTGCCCTTTCGCTTACCCTGCGCCCGGGCGCCTATCTGCATCTCATTGCTCGGTACTCATTCCTCGCCGCGACCCTCGCCGCGTTGGTAGTTTTTGCCGCCTCCAGCATGATTTATATTGGTCCGTATAAAATATTAGAGATAAACTATGATTCTATTCCACTCATCAATCGAATAACGTCCACATTCCGCTCAAGCGGCCGCTTCTTTTGGCCGGTATCTTTTATTATTGTTATCTGCTCTGTCCTCATTCTGTATCGGCGTCTCGGACCACGCTACGCAACTCTCCTGCTGCTAGCGGCAGTTATAGTTCAGGGCATCGATATCAGTCCTTTATTTCGTATTGCGCGCACCGATTCCACACACGCTGTCGGCGCAGTAGCCTCAGATTCCCCACGCATCAAGGATCTCATCACTTCGCGCAGCGCTATCGTTTTTGTGCCGGGTGCTCTCTGCGGCTCTAGGCGGAATATCAATTCAACCCTTGAAATGCAGCTCATGGCGGCACGCGCCGGCCGGCCGTTCGACGGCGCATACCTCAACAGGGGTGGAGCATCCTGCGGCGAACTTACCGCCAGCTTCGCGGCGGACCCGTTTCGCGGAATTACCGGTACCAGCGTCATGCTCGTGGCGATGAAAGAGGCTGTGAGCCCAACTGTGGTTGCCTACGGGCTGGGCCGGGATGTCGAGTGCCGAGAGAGCCGGTATGCCTTTTTCTGCGCCCGCGTTCCGCTCGATGAGAAGCTCTCGGCCTTTGGACGCGCTCCGAGCCAGCCTCCTAGCCTGCCATTGAACGTCAATCTGGATGCGAGTGGCGACGGCGCCGAATTCCTTGCGCAGGGCTGGTCGGTTCGATCCCCCGTGTTCCGATGGGCCGAAGGGACGAACAGCGTATTTCTCGCGCGCCTGCCGCAGGAGGCATGCAACGAGGTCCGCTTCAGCGCCGAGATCGTGCCGTTCAGCTATAAGAAATACGCTGTCGACACCGCCGAGGTGAGCCTGCTCGGAAGCGTCTCCCAGACCATTCGTCTCGGGCGTCTCGGCCAGCAGAGGATCGATCTGATCCTGCCATTGGATCGCTGCATCGACCACCTGGATATGAGGCTCGCCTTCACAGATCTGAAGTCTCCCCTGGAAGTCGGCATGAATGCTGATCCGCGCAAGGTGACGTGGGGATTCTACAACTACCGGTTCGAGGCTAAGTAGCTCGCGGTAGCCTCCCAAAGGAGCCTTCTCCGTCGAGCTGCCTGACGCGCTGGGCCTGATCGCGGGCCGGTGTTCCTGAGGAAGCGCGGATACCCCATTGATCCGCGGCGCGGGCGCGTCGCCCGGCTGGGACCCGGCCGGGCAAAGGGTTTCCCGTCGGACTATTCCTTCGCCAATCTAGACGAGGATTCCATGCTGCCCTGCGCCGCTTCGTCGCGCGCGGCCGGTGGCGCGGGATAGCGGCCCTGCCGAAGGCTCGACAGCTGCAGAACGAGCTGCGACTGCCGGTTGATGCCGAGCTTGCGGAACACGCGCTTCAGCACCACGCGGACCGTGCCCTCGGTGACGCCGAGCTTGGCGGCGGCCTCCCGCACCTCGGTTCCGCTGCCGATCAGAGCGGCAAGCCGGGCCTCGCCGAGCGTCAGGTTGAAGGCATCGCGCACCAGTGTCGGGTCAACCGGATGATCGCCCGCGATCGGCACCGCAAGGAGCAGGACCTGGGCCGCCGGCCCGGCGCCGATATGCCGCCGGCCCGCTTCCGTCACGGGGAGGGCCCAGACCACGGTCTTGCCGCCATCTCTGCCCGTCAGCACGCACGGTTGCGGTGATGACGACATTTTCTCTGCGTTGCTTGCAGCCTGCACAAGGGCGGCGAACCGTGGCCGCACATCCTCGGCCTGCGGAAGCACGCGCCCCGCCACCGTCGTGAAAAGACCGGAAAACCGGCTTTGCCCGGCAGCATTGGCATAAACGAGGTGCCCATCCGGGCCCAGCGCGTAGATGCCGGCGTCGACCGCGTCGAGGCCGGTGCGCAGCATCGCTTCGTCCGCTTCCAGATTGGCGAAGCGCAGCGACAGCCGCAGCGACTGCTCCACATGGCGTCCGAGAAGGCTGAGCCGCTCCATCTCGTCGGCGCCGAACGGCCCCTTGTCCTTCGCCCGCGGCACCGAGAGCAGGACCAGAACGTCCGCGTCCGGAAGGACCATGCAGCTCATCAACCAGCCAAAGCCCACGCGCGGGAAGAAGTCTACGAAGATCGGCAGGCGCTCGATCTCTTCGGCCGTGGCGACGCTGAAATCGTTGAACACGTCACCGACGGTGAGATGCATTTTCAGGGCCCGCTGGGCGTGGATGTCGCGCTTCCTCCACTCCTCGTCGGCATAGACCCGGACCGCCTCCCGCAACTCGTCGGAATAGATGAAGTCGGCTTCCGAGTCCTTGCTGTAGAAGATCACCACAGCGCCCTCGGCGTCGAACATCCCGCCGATCTTCGACAAGGCAGCCGGCCACAGCTCTGGCGCGAGCGCGGCGTCATAGATGCTCCGGACCGTATCGCTGAAAGCCTTCAAGACGCTCCCCCTCCGATCCGTCCGGCAGTTCCAGCGAGCACCACGGCCCCCTTCGTGCGTCGGGTTGCGGCCATTAAGCCGCCCGCCGATCACACGAATCCGATTTACCCATTTTGGGATATGGCAGAGCTCGAGTCGATCTGCAACACTATTGACGGCAACTGGAAATCTGTTTCGACGGAGTGTTTCTTTTATTTTACCCGCGACGTCACGTTAAAACTTTCTAATGTTAAATATTACGTGGAATTAATGATTGATCGATAAGCACCCAATATAGGAATTAATGTGGAAACGGTCGGCATATCAAACTTCCCTTGAGGCAGATCCCAACTCAAGTTCGCGCCGGTGGCGGCCAGATCGACAATTTCATCACGAACGTCGCGGAGGCATCGTGAGCACCTCGATCATCCAGGAACATCCTGAGAAAATTCGTTTCCCGCTGATGGAGGACCGCTCCATCGGCTTCCTCCTCGCCTTCGTGGCCGGCTTGATGAACGCGTGGACGCTCTATCACGCGCAGACCTTCGCCACAGTGCAGTCGGGCAACGTCATTCAGAGCGGCTATCGCCTGGTGCAGGGCGACTGGCCTGCCTTCGTCTTCGCGTTCGGCTCCGTGATCGCCTTTGGCGTCGGGTCCGCGGTGTGCGGCGTGCTGATGACCTCCCGCCTGCGCCACGGCAAGGTCTTCACGCCGGTGGTGCTCTGGTTCGAGTGCATCGCACTGCTCGCGCTCGGCGTTGCGTCCCGCCTCGGGCTCGTCGATCCCCACGTGGTCGCCTATGCGGTCAGCTTCGTCGCCGGCGCACAGGGCAATGCGTTCCACAAGGATCACGGCATGCTCTACGGCAACGTCGCGGTGACCTTCGTGGTGCAGATGGCCTTCAACTTCCTGGCGCAGAGCCTGTTCAAGAAGGAAGGGATCAACGGCGAGCCGAACCTCATGTGGGCCGGCATCTTCTTCTCGATCCTGCTCGGCTTCGCGGCGGGCGGTGCGATCGGATTTCTCGTCGACATCCGCGTCACGGACCATGCCTCGCTCTTCCTCGGCGCCGCCATTATGGTCATCATTGCCCTCTTCGCGGCTCGTCAGCCGAAGGCCGCCGATCCGACACCCGGCGGAATGATCGGCTGACGAGACCATCCCGAGAGCCGGCAGCCCCCCACGGGTATCATCCGCATATGGCGCCGGTCTCTTTGGCCCTGAAACCACGCGCTGCCCGGCTTGCATCGCATGCCGGGCAGTAAATGCGCTCTGCGTCTTCAAGTGAGAAGGTCTTTAGGTGAGAGGGCGATGCACCGGGCAGATCGAGCCAATCTGCCCGGATCGCGCTCTGGAAACCCCGGCGGAATGTTCGCTCCGCTCACGTCGGCGCGGCGAATCGAATTTCAAGCACCAATAGGAGCACACGATGGTCGACCTGCCGCAGCCGATCGTTGGAACCAAGGGGGCCAACATCGTTGGCCCCCGCAATCCGGAGGTCGAGGCACAGAACCCCGACATCCTGATCCCGCCTTTGACCGACAATGGCGGCATCCCCAATCTGAAATTCCCCTTCGCCATGGCGCATAACCGCCTGGAGGACGGAGGCTGGGCGCGCGAAGTCACCTGCCGCGAGATGGGCACCCTCAAGGAGCTGGCCATCGTCAACATGCGCCTGCCTCCGGGCGTGGTGCGCGAGATGCACTGGCACAAGGAGGCCGAATGGGCCTACGTGCTCCAGGGCCGGGTGCGCTTCTACCTGATCGACGACCAGCGGCGGACGCTGGTGGAAGACCTCGGGCCCGGCGATCTCTGGCTCGCCCCCGCCGGCTTCCCGCATGCGATCCAGGGCCTGGAGGAAGGCACCGAGTTCGTGCTGGTCTTCAACGACGGCAACTTCTCGGAGAACCAGACCCTGCTGGTGACCGAGCTGTTCGCCCATACGCCGCGCGAGGTCCTCGCCAAGAACTTCGGCGTACCCGAGAGCGCCTTCAACGGCATCCCGTCCCACGAGAAGTACATCTTCCGCCAGCCCGTTCCCGGCCCCATCGAGGAGGTCCGCAAGGAGCTCGGCGCGGTGGAGTTCACCGACAAGTATGTGTTCCGTGCGTCCGAGCTCGCCCCGACCAAGTACCCGGGCGGCGCGACCACGGTCGTGGACTGCAAGAACTTCGAGGTCACCAACCTCGCCGCCCTGTTCATCGATCTCGAACCCGGCGGCATGCGCGAGATCCACTGGCATCCGGACGCGGATGAAATCCAGTATTACATCAGCGGCAAGGCGCGCATGACCGTGTTCGACGCGGTGAACAACGCCCGTACCTTCGACTATGTCGCAGGCGACGTGGGCTATGTGCCGAAGACGCTCGCGCACTATATCGAGAACACCGGCGACGAGCCGGTGCGGGTGCTGAACGTATTCCACACCGCCGAGTACCGGGACGTCTCGCTCAACAACTGGCTGGCGCTCACCCCGCCCGCGCTCGTCAAGGGACATCTCGACATCGGCGACCCGCTGATGAAGTCGCTGCGGGCGACCCGCCAGCCGGTGGTGAAGGGCTGAGATGAGGGACGGAGCGGGACGCTCCCTTGGCTTCCCGCTCCGCCTTTTTCCAGTTCTCAGGCAAGGCGATTCACCGGCATCACAAGCGGGCCGGTTAACGTGTCCTCCCGGCTGCTCTAGAGTAAGCCTTGCGGCATCAGCCGATTCGATTTCCGTGGTTCACGTATGAGCGATTGCGTTTGCGCGCCATAGGGAGAACCGGTGGGCTTGGCGCTCCAGAACATCCCGCCAGAAAACAGCACGGAAGAAGAAGGCCAACGAGAATGAGCGCAGCACAGTTTCTCTCCGACTACATCAAGACAATCGACGTCCTGGCCCTGATCGCCCTCGCGGCGCTGGCCGTTGCCGCTTTCTACCGAAGGGAGAACTGGTGGCTGTGGCTCCTGGGCATCGTCGTCATCGCCTGGGCGGCGAGCCGGCTCCTCGGGCTGTTCTGAGCCGCGGTTCCGGCCATGGACACCCGCACGCCCGGGCCCGACGCGGGCCCGCCGGAGCCCGGAGCCGAGGCCCCCGGTTCCTGGCTGCGCGAGCTGGCGCGGATCAAGCCCGCCCCCTGGGAATGGGGGCGCGCCTTTCGCGCCGCCTTCTGCATCTGCCTGCCCTGGGCTCTGGGTCTGTCGCTCGATGCCGTCACGATTGGCCTGTGGGTCTCCATGGGCGCGCTGATGGCCGCGGCGGGCGAGCCCTCCGGCGCCTACGCGGCACGGCTCCGTCAGGTGCTCGGAGCCACCTTCATCGGCGCCTTCGGCTTCCTCGCGGGCTACCTGGGCGCGCTCCCCTGGCCGGCGGTGGTGGCGACCATGACGGTGATCGCCTTCGCCGCCGGCATCCTGAGCGGCATTGGCGCGGTCTTTTCCATCGGCGCCATGCAGGCGCTCCTGCTCGCATCCATCGCCATCGGCGTGCCGGCCATTGGGATGTTCTGGCAGGCCGCGCTGTTGTTTTTCGCCGGCGCCGTGCTCTATGCCGCAGTGCTCGCCGTCGAGGCGCTCGCGGCGGGCGAACGCTCGCGACGCTCGACAATCGTGGACGTGCTGGTCGCTCTCGCCGCCCTCGCCTCGGCCCGGCGCGATCGGCTGCTTGCGGCAAGCGGCGCCTCGCTGGACTCAAGCCCGCAGGTCGAGGCGGCGCGGCGCGTGGTCGTCGAACGCCTCCTGGCCTTCAGCGCCGAAGTGCTCGAAACCCGGCGCAATGCGGTAGGCCGCAGCCCCGAGGCGGATCGCCTTGCAGCGGTGCTGCAGAGCATCGACGCGGTCTTCGCAGCAATACTGTCCGCCAGCGACGCCGCAGCCCTGGAACGGACGGCTCGTCGGCTCGACGACGCAGCCGAGGCCGTGACGCACGGCGACGGCCTCGCACCGCAAGCCACGGCTGCGGACGCCCTGGGACACGCCGTCGCGTCCCTGTGCGCCGCGCTCGGCGAGCCCAAGGCCGGTGGGGGCGCTGGCCTCCCGCCATCCGGATTCGTTTGGCTCCAGACCGCCATCGACCAGCGCCTTCCTGGCCGCGAGGTCGTCCAGTCCTCGGCCGCCCTGGCGCTCTGCATGGGTGTTGCCTACGCCGCGCACTGGATCATCACGGCGCCGCACTGGTTCTGGATACCGCTGACGGTCAGCCTGGTCATGAAGCCCGACCTCGGCTCGATCTTCGCGCGGGCAGTGCTGCGGTCTGCGGGAACCGTGGTCGGGGCGGCGTTCGGCGCGCTGGCCCTCATCTTCCTGCCCAAGGGGCTGGCGCTGGTGGCGGCCATGGCCGTGTTCGCCGGCATCATCCCCTGGGCCATGCGCCGATCCTACGCGCTCCAGGCTGTGGTGCTGACACCGCTGGTCCTGGTGCTGGTGGACCTCATCGTCCCCGGGCCCAAGAACCTGGATTACGGCCTCCAGCGCGTGACCGACACGGTGACGGGAGGGCTGATCGTCCTGGTCTTCGGCTATTTCCCGTGGCCACGGACGCATGTCCGGCGATTGTCCGCGACCTTCCACGGCGCCAAGGAGGCCATGGCCGCCTATCTGCGCGCAGTCGCCGACGATGCCGCCCCGGAGCGGATTTCCGCCACCCGGCGGGTGGCCTATCGCCGGCTGTCCGGCATGCGGGCGCACCTCCAGGCGGCGCTGGCGGAGCCGCCGCCCGCCTGCCACGAGGCGACGGCATGGTTCCCGCTGATTGCCGCGGCGGAGCGCATCTGCGACCGGATCACCGCTATTTCCGCGTCGCAGCCATCCCTGTCCCAGGCCGATGCCGCCGCTCTGCACTATCTCGCGGACGAGATCGCCGCCCGACCCGACGCGCGCTCGCCGTCCGGCGCCGTGGCGCCTGGAACCCGGAACGCCGCGCTGGCCGACCTCTTCGACGGCATCGTCGGCGAGCTCGACCACATGGCGCGGCTGAGGGAAGCGGGGCAATTTCTCCTGGCGCCGCCGCTGGCGCTTCCATAGCTATTCTGGCATCGATCGGGCGCGGCGATGCCGGCCATGGCGCGAGGCTCGCCCGGTTTACGTTTCACACGCGTTGGGAAGGTTGGGACCATGCACGCACGCACCCTCATCGCCACGGCATTCGCCCTCGCGCTCGGCGCGGGCAACGCGGCCTATGCGGCCGCCCCGTTCGAATGCCCGACGAAGCCGCTCGAGGCGGCGCAGGCGGCCAAGATCAAGGCGCTGCTACCCACCGGCGACGCCTTCGACAAGATCGACCAGCTCAACGCCGCCGTGACCACGCTGAAAGCCGAGGGCGCCAATCCGGTGCTGGTGATCGACAACCTGATCGCCGCCTACTGCCCCGTGGTGGCATCGCAGTCCGGCCTCACCGACGCGCAGAAGTCGAGCCGCGTCTCGCGCTTTGCGGCCCGCATCACGCGCACGGTGTTCGCGATCGACGGCACGGACGAGATCATCCTCGATGTCGGCTTCCCGCCCTCCGTGGTGGACGCGATCAACGCCAAGGCGCGCGCCGCGGGGGTGTCACCCGAGGCCTGGATCCAGGGCACCGTCGCCTCGGCTCTGAAATAGGCCGGCCGAAGTGCCGGCCTCGACCCTCCCGGCCTGCGGGAGGGTCGCCGGTCCGACGGGCGGTCAGCGCAGAAGCGGGTCGGGATTGGCGTCGTGCAGCGGCACGTCGGCGATGCCCCAGCTCCGGGTGATCACATGCAGATGCACGTCGCTGGCGCCGTTCTTCTTCAGGATGCCGACGATCTTGGCGTCGTTCGCGGGATCGGGCGCGTGGACCCAGAGCAGCAGGCCGCCGCTCATGACCTGCTTGGCGATCTGATCGGCGTGCTTGCGGCCGAACACCCGCGCCAGGACCATGCCCAGGGCGCCGCCCACCGCGGTGCCCCCGGCGGTGGCGGCGATGACCGGGATCAAGGCGGCGCCGCCCGTTCCCACCACAGCCGCGACGCCGAGCCCCGCAACCAGGGCCGGCCCGCCGACCAGGGCCGAAAGCGCCTCGGTGCGCGATTCGCTGCCGACATAGGGGGCGCGCTGCGTGTCCGCGGCGTCGGCGAGCGCCTCGACGCTCATGAAGCCGGTCTTGGCGAGGCGCTCGCCATGGGCGAGCAGGCTCATGTCCTCCTGCCGCAGGCCGGCCTGCATCAGCTCGTCCACGGCGGCATGAAGCGCGGCCTCGTCACGGAAGACGGCGACAGCCTCCCGCTCCTCGTATGTGCGCTCGCCGGAATCGGCGCCATCAACTTCCAGGGACATAAAGGCTTCTCCTCGGCCGCGGCCTCGTCTTGCGTAGAGACCTTAAAATCAAGACCCGCCTTCGCGCAAGGCAGAACGCGCCTTTTCTCCGGAAAAGGATTGAGTATTTTGTAGAGCTACCATGTAAATGACCTCGGTAGATCGCACAATAATATTACATTCATCTCGTTTTCGGCATGTTCTGGGGGAATGGTCTTGAGCGTTTCGGAGCACATCCCACCGGCGGAACCCTCGCCGAGCCGCGCCGGTGATGCGGTGTTCTATCTCGTCGCCATCTTCGTCGGCGCGATCACGGGCGTGCTGGGCACGGCGCTGCACCTCGGCGTCGACCGCGCGCTGGAATGGCCCCGCCTGCTGCGGGCGCATATGGGACCGGGGATCGACGAGACCCATTTTCTGCTGATCGCCGGCGGCGTCGCCGCGGTGCTGGTGATGGTGTCGGTCTGGATGGTGCGCACCTTCGCGCCCGAGGCCGGCGGATCGGGCGTGCAGGAGATCGAGGGCGCCATGGAGGGCCTGCGGAAGGTGCGCTGGCTGCGCGCCCTGCTGGTGAAGTTCTTCGGCGGCTTCCTTTCGCTCGGATCCGGCCTCGTGATCGGCCGCGAGGGACCGACCATCCACATGGGCGCGTCTGTGGCGCAGGCGGCCTCGGAAGGCCTGAAGCTTCCCACCAAGGAAAACCGGGGCCTGCTCGCGGCGGGCGCGGCCGCGGGCCTCGCCGCCGCCTTCAGCGCACCGGTCGCCTCGATCCTGTTCGTGATCGAGGAGACGCGCCGCCAGTTCCCCTATTCGCTCAAGACCTATACCGGCGTGATGCTGGCGTCCGTCGCCAGCGGCATCGTCACCCAGGCGATCGCCGGGCCGCGCCCGTTCATGGCCATGGCCGTGCCGGCCATGCCGCTCGAATTCCTGCCGGTCTTCGTGCTGCTCGGCATCGTGCTGGGCTTTCTCGGCGTCGCCTTCAACCGGTGCCTGGTCTGGTCCCTGGACCTCTCCCTCGGCATCGGCCGGCGCACCAGCTTCTATCTCGTGCCGGCGCTGGTGGGATTCGCCGTGGGCGTGCTGCTCGTGGTGCGGCCCGAGGCCACCATGGGCGGGGAGCTGCTCGCGGTCTCCCTGGTGAAGGAGAACCTGCCGCTCGCCACCATGGCGCTGATCGTGCTGATCCGCTTCGCCATGACCATGGCGAGCTATTCCACCGGTGTGCCGGGGGGCATCTTCGCGCCCATCCTCGCCATGGCGACCGCCTTCGGCCTGCTGTTCGCCCTGTGCCTGGAACTGGCGCTGCCGCTGCCTCCGGGCGCGGCGGCGGCGCTGGCGGTGGCGGCCATGGGCGGCCTGTTCTCCGCCACCATCCGTGCGCCGCTCGTCGGCGTGGTGCTGCTGGCGGAACTGACCGGCGCCTACACCGTACTGGTTCCGGTGCTGCTCACCTGCATGTTCGCCAACTTCATCGCCGACTGGCTGGGCGGCAGGCCGATCTACGAGGTGCTGCTGGAGCGCACCTTGCGCCTCGACGGCCAGTCCCGCGCGCCCGACCCAGCCGCCGAGCAGCAGATCGGCGGCTGGGACCAGAGGTAGGTCAGGGCGCCTTCGCGGCGAGCAGCGCCGCCGATGCGTCCGGCGCCGCGCCGTTCAGCGCCTGGAACGGCAGCACCTTGGGCTCAGCTGCGCCGGCGAGGGCCGAAAGGTCGAAGCGGGTGTAGTTGAGCGCGCCATAGGTGCGCACGAAGAACAGCTTCCGGTCGAGGTCGGCGAGGCTGGTCCAGGTGGTGAACTCGGTGGCATACGGCGTCCCGGCTTCCTCCTTCAGCCCCTCCACCTCCAGGTGTCCGCCGCCCGCGCTCGGATAGTCGATGGTGGCGCCGCGCGGACGGTCGAACAGGTTCAGCACGTGGCCGAGCGTGATCACCGCCAGGTCCGGCGTCGCAGCCTTCTCGGTGAACTGGGCATAGTAGGCGGCGCGCACGAAGCGCCCGACCGAGGTGCTGGAGCCCGGCAGCCCGGCGGTGGCGATGCCGGAATCCGGCTGCGTCGCCTTGAAGGCACCGAACGTGGCGCTAGGCTGGTCCACGTTGCTGAGGTGGGTGTAATTGCTGAGATTGGTGAGGTGCCAGCTGAACTGCGGTCCGTTGGTCATCACCCCCACCGGGTTGTCGTAGACGTGCATCTCGCCCTGGTCGAACTCGAGCACCAGGGCGGCGCCCGAGGCGTCGTGCACCACGTAGTGAAACGGCGAGACCACGCCGCCGAGGATGGCGAGCGGCACCAGCATCACCGGCTGCGCCTCCAGCGCCGCCTTCACCTCGGCTACGGTGGAGAACTGCCCCAGCACCCAGGTGCCGAGATCGGAGGCGCAGAGCACCGCGCGCGTCATCTCCACAGAGCGCTGCTTGCCGGCCGCAGTGGGATAGGACAGCAGGCTGAAGGTGAGGCCCTTGTCGTTGAGGCCTTCGAGCACCTTCAGGTCCGCCATGGTCAGGGGCGCCGCGGCGGTGGGCACGCGAGCCGGCATGGTCACGGCAAGGACGGCGTTGCGCGCGGCAAAGGTGACCGCCGGGTGCCCCTCCACCTGCGAGACGGTGGAGAAGCCGGCCGGGAAATAGACCATCTGGTAGGGCAGATCGGTGGTGAGCTCGAGCGTGCGGCCGAAATAGGCCTTGCCGGCCGCGTCCTTGTAGACAAGCGAAGTGCACATCTGCGCCGTTCCCCCAGAAACCGATTCCCGAATCCGTATCCGCCCATCCCTGCCGGCAGGGATGGGCGGAATTTTACCGGAGCGCTCGAATAATCATCGCCGCAACCCGGACAGCCCTGACAATAGCTTGGGCTGAGGAATAATAAAACACGCACCATCGGGCGGCAGGGTTGCCGATGCCGGGATATTCAACGTGGCAACATGTGGGGGCCATTGCAATAGAACCAACCTCGCGCTCACGATATCCCATTTGGGATCATCAATGTTGCCAGAACGGGAGAACTCAGCCGCATCGGCTTCGAGGGGTTTGAATCAGCCATGCCGCCTGTTAGAGAGTCGTTAACGCCATGATGGCTGGCATCTGCGGCTTCTCGTTGCATTTTGCTGCGCCGCATTGTTCCGGGGCTGTGTCGATTGCTGGATATCCTGGCGCCATATCGGGTCGCGAAGCCGCCGGTACGCACGCGCCTCGCATGGTTGGCGGCGATCCCCCCCGCGGCGCGGGCGGGCCTGCTGGCGGCCACCGGCCTGCTCACCGGCTGCGCGCCTGCGGGGGCGCCCTCCATCCCCTTCTTCGGCGCCTACTTCCCCTCCTGGCTCGCCTGCGCGCTCGTGGGCATCCTCGGCGCGGTGGCGATCCGCTTCGCCCTCATCCGCGCCGGCATCGATGACGCCATGCCGGTTCGCCTGCCGATCTATGTGAGCATCGCCGCCGCCATCGGCTTCCTGGTCTCCATCCTCGGCTTCGGACGCTGACATGGCGGACCCGGCGCAGGCTCACCTCAAGCGGCGGCTCGCCATCCTGGTGAGCGTCGCGGCGGTCGCCGCGGCGGTGCTGTTCGGCTGGCGCTACGTGCGCAACACCGAGCTGAACCCGCTCTCCCAGGATGCGGTGCTCACCGCCGACGTGGTCAATATCTCCGCCGCCGTGCCGGGCCGCATCGCGTCGTTCGGCGTGCGCGAGAACGAGACGGTGCGCAAGGGCGAGCTCTTGTTCGCGCTCGATCCGGTGCCGTACCGCCTGCAGCTCGCCCAGGTGGCGGCTGACCTGAAGATCGCCGAGGCGGCCTATGCCGACCGCCAGCGCAGCCTCACCGCCGCGCGCGCCAACGCGGTCATCGCCGCCGAGCAGGTGGGCCGCGCCCGCTCCAACCTGGAGCTCGCGACGCAGACCCTTGCCCGGCTCGAGGCCATGCGGCCCAAGGGCTACGTGAGCGCCCAGCAGGTGGACGACGCCGCCACCGCCAAGCGCGACGCCGAGATCAGCCTCAAGCAGGCGCTCCAGCAGGAGACGGCGGCCGACGCGCTGGTGAGCGATGCCGCCGCCGCCGGCGCCGCCGTGGAGGCGCGCCGCGCCGCCTTAGCCCTCGCCGAGCGCGCGCTCGCGGACACGCAGGTGCGCGCGCCGTTCGACGGCAAGGTGGTGGGCCTCAACCTCGCCGCCGGGGAATACGTGCTGCCCGGCCAGTCGGTGTTCACCCTCATCAGCACCGAAGCGTGGTTCGCCTCCGCCGCGTTCGTGGAGACCGAGCTTCCCGGCATCGCCATCGGCGCCTGCGCCACTGTCTATACGCTGGCCGACCGCACCCTCCCCATCCGCGGGCGCGTGGAGGGCATCGGCTGGGGCGTGGTCTCGGAGGAGCTGATCAACATCCCGCGCAAGATGCCGCTGGTGCCGAAATCCCTCGACTGGGTGCGGGTGGCGCAGCGCTTTCCGGTCCGCATCCGACTGTTCGATCCGCCGGCGAACCTGATGCGCGTCGGCGCGTCCGCCACGGCGACGGTGCACCATGGCTCCCGCTGCTGACGCCGCGCCGGACGCCCGCTGGGCCTCCCCGTGGCCGGGAATCCTCCTCCAGGCGTGGCGGGACGTGCAGCCCTTCCCCGGCCGTTTCGCCATGGCGTGGCGGGTGGCGCTGCTCTGTGCGCTCGTCGCCGCCGTCGCCATGGTCTACAAGGTGCCGGAGGCGGCCATCGGCTGCTACCTCGTCATCTTCCTCGCGCGGCCCAACGGCGCCGAGTGCGTCGGCCAGGCCATCGGCCTCATCATCCTCGCCAGCGTGGTGGTGCTCCTCCTGGCGCCGGTGATCCAGGCGACGGCCGAAAGCCCGCTGATGCGGATCGTGGTGATCGCGGCGACCTCGTTCGCTTTCGTCTATCTCGGAGCGGCCTCCCAGCTGGGCGAGATCGGCTCCATCATCGCCCTCGTCATCGCCTTCATCCTGACGCTGGTGGACGACGTGCCGGCGGGCGAGGTGGTCACGCGCGGCCTGCTCTATGCGTGGCAGATGGCGGTCATGCCCATGGCGCTGATGATCGTCTTCTACCTGGTCCTGGGCACCGGCCCGCATACCCTTCTGCGCGGCACGGTGGCGGCACGCCTCCTGCGCGCGGCGGACCTCCTCGACGGCGATCGGGATGCGCGCGAGGCGCTGGTGGAGGACGTGGCCCAGGGCACGGCGGAGAGCGGCAAGCGGGCGATGATGGCGGCCCTCTTCAACACCGCGCCGAAGGCGGCGGTGACCTGGCTCGCCGGCGCTGCGTCCACCAGCTACCGGCTGCTGCTCGCCGCTGCCGCGGTCCCGGCCGATGCCGCGCGCGATGCCAGGGAGGCACTGGCGCGCCAGTGCCGCGCGGCGGCCGCCGCCGTCTCGGCCGGCGGCATGCCGCAGCCCGCGCAGGCGGACGCAGCGGCCGGGACGGGGCCGCTCGCCGCGATCGCGGCGCAGCTCGCAGGGCTGGCGCGGCCCGACGGCGGCACGGCCGCGGCGCCCGCCAAGCCGGCCTTCCTCGCCGCTGACGCGCTCACCAATCCCGATTACGAGCGCTATGCCCTGAAGACCACGGCGGCGGCCATCACCTGCTACCTGACCTATTCGCTGATCGGCTGGCAGGGTATCCACACCGCCATGATCACCTGCTACGTGGCGGCGCTGGGCACCACCGGCGAGACCGTCCACAAGCTGGCATTGCGCATCAGCGGCTGCCTCGTCGGGGCGGGCCTCGGCTTCCTGTCGATCCTGTTCGTGATCCCGGCCCTGGATTCGGTGGGCGGACTGATGGTGCTGGTGTTCCTCGGCGTGCTGCCGGCCGCCTGGGTGTCCGCGGGGAGCGAGCGCATCTCGTATGCCGGCGTGCAGATCGGCCTCGCCTTCCTGCTCACCATCCTCAACGGCTTCGCGCCGAGCCTCGACATGGATTCCGGGCGCGACCGCATCATCGGCATCCTGCTCGGCAACCTTGTGGTCTATCTCTATTTCACCGGCATCTGGCCCAAGAGCGCCGTCGTCGACGGGCGCGCGCATCTGGCCGCCGGGCTGTCGGCGCTGGCGCGGATCGCCGCCATGGCGCCAGCTGCGCGTGCCCAGGCGACCGACGACGCCGCGATCGCCGCCACGGAGCTCGACCGGACCCGCGAGCAGCTGCGCCTGCTGCCATTCGAGCCGGCATCCCAGCGCCCGCCTCCGGCTCGCCTCGCACAGCTCGACGCGCTCGCCGCCGAGGCGCAGGCCCTGCTGCCGGCGCTCATGTTCTCGCCGGATGAGACGGACGGGGTGGCGCGGCGCCTCACGGCGGTGGCCGCGTACATCGGCGGAACGCCGGCGCCCGAGGACAGCGATGCGGACGCGGATGTCGCGCCCGACAGCCCGCTCGACCTGCACGCCCGGCGCATCGCGCAATTGGCGGCGGGGTAGCGGCATGGCGCGCATCCCTTTCTTCAGCGCCGCCGTCCGCGCCGCCGCGCTCCTGGTCGCCGGCACGCTCCTGTCCGCCTGCGCGCTGAGCGCGCTCGACACCGCGCCCGCCGACCCCTCGAAGCCCTGGACCCCGGCCGAGGCTGCCGCCGACCCGGCGCACGCCCCGCCCCCCGCCAACGAGCAGGGTGGCGGCACGCCGCCGCCCGACTTCCGCGTGCCCGCAGATCCCGCGGTCGCGGCGCTCACCCCGACGCCCGGCATCTCGCGCGCGAAGGCCTATAGCCTGCCCGAGCTGATCGACATCGCCCAGAGCCGCAATCCGCTGACCCGCATCGCCTGGCAGCAGGCGCGGCAGGCGGCGCTCGCCACCGGCATGGTGGAGGCGACCTATCTGCCCTTCATCGCCGCCAGCGTGATCGGCGGCACGCAGCGTTTCGCCAATCCGCTGCCGGTCTCCATCGGCGGCAAGGACAGCGTCACCACCACGGTGGAAGGCATATCGCCCCAGGTGGCGCTGCAATGGCTGGTGTTCGACTTCGGCCAGCGCGCCGCACTGCACGAGACGGCGCGCCACAACGCCGCCGCCACCAACGTGCTGTTCAACGGCGCGCACCAGAAGATCATCTACGACGTGACGCGCGCCTATTTCCTCTACGGGGCTGCGCAGAACCGGGCGCGCATCTCCGCCGAGACGCTCGCCAACAGCCGGCGGATCGAGGACGCGGCCGAGTCCCGCATGAAGAACGGCATCGGCACCACCGTGGAGGTGGCGCAGGCGCGCCAGCAGGTGGCGCAGTCGCGGTTCGGCCTGGTCCAGGCCCAGGGCGCCGAGCGCGACACCTACCAGGGCCTGCTCGCCGCCATGGGGGTCTCGCCCATGACCGAGCTGAAGGTGCGCGAGACCGGCGGGCGCCGGCTGCCCGGCACCGTGGGCGTGCCCACCGAGGCGCTCATCACCTCGGCGCTGGCCCAGCGCCCGGACGTGCTTGCCGCCTTCTCGGCCATGAAGGCGAGCCAGTCCGCCATCAAGGCGGCGGAGGCGGAGTTCCTGCCGAAGGTCTATCTCGGCGCCGTGGCGGCGGGCGGCACCACCAATCTCAGCGCCTCCGGCCTGCCGACCATCGGCCAGATCTCCTCCGCCTCCGGCGTGCTGGTGGGCGCCACCATGCCGATCTATGACGGCGGCCTGCGGGCGGCACAGCTCAAGAACGCCGAGTCGCTCGCGGCGGTCACCGAGGCCACGTTCGACAAGACGCGCGATGCGGCGGCGCGGGAGATCGTGGTCAGCGCCGACACGCTGCGCTCGGCGCTCGCCGCCTACACCGCCGCGAGCGCACTCGCCAAGGCGGCGGCGACCACCTATGACGCGGCCCTCGACGCCTACCGCAACGGGCTCGGCAACATCCAGGTGGCGGTCGCCGCCGACAGCGGGCTCCAGAGCGCGCGGATCGCCCAGTCGGACGCCCACGCGGCGGCGCTGGTGGCCGCCGCAAACCTCGCCTTCGTGCTCGGCGCCATGACCTCGCGCGACGTGCCGGCACAATTGATCGCGCGGTAGGCGGATCGCCTGAAGCCTGCCGGAGGCGGCGCGCTGCAGGCCTTCCGCCACGTGAAGCCGCGCCCCGCGATCCCCCATCTCCTCGCTTGACCGGGCGCGCGGGACCGTCTCACACTGGAATAATGAAAAGGTCCGGCTCGACCGGCCCTGCTGACGCGGGCGCAAGAGCCCGCGCGCCCGTTCGGCACCCGGTGGAGGAGAGGAATGCCCGAGATCACCAACGCTGCCGCCGGCAAGGTCGCCGTCTCGATGACGGTGAACGGCCGGCCCGTGTCCGCGGAGCTCGACCCGCGCACGCTGCTGGTGCAGTTCCTGCGCGAGAAGCTGCTGCTCACCGGCACCCATGTGGGGTGCGACACCAGCCAGTGCGGCGCCTGCGTGGTCCATGTGGACGGCGCGGCCATGAAGTCCTGCACCATGCTCGCGGTCCAGGCGGACGGCGCGAGCGTGACCACCATCGAAGGCATCGCCGGCCCCTCGGGCCTGCACCCCATGCAGGAGGCCTTCCGCGAGCATCATGGCCTGCAATGCGGCTTCTGCACGCCGGGCATGATCATGACCGCGCTCGACATGGTGGCGCGGCTCGGCCCCGACCTCGACGAGACGACCATCCGGGAGAACCTGGAGGGCAATCTCTGCCGATGCACGGGCTATCACAACATCGTCAAGGCGATCGGCGCCGGCGCCGCGGCCATGGGCGCGGGCGCGAAGGTGGCTGCCGAATAGGCGCCCGCCTTCCGCCGCGGCGCCACTCGATGAAATAGCAGGCGCGCCAGCACAAGCACGCCGGGAACGTCCCGTCCTCCGGGAGGACACGCCAAGGACTTCGCCATGAACGACAGCACCGTCACCCCCATCGGCGCCGCGGTCCGGCGCAAGGAAGACCAGCGCTTCATCACCGGCAAGGGCCGCTACACCGACGACCTCTCACGGCCCGGCCAGGCCTTCGCCTATTTCCTGCGCTCGCCCCATGCCCACGCCACCATTCGAGGCATCGACGCGCGCGCGGCGAAGGCCATGCCCGGCGTCGTCGACATCCTCACCGGCGCGGACCTCGCCGCCGACAAGATCGGCGACCTGATCTGCGGCTGGCTCGTCACCTCGAAGGACGGCACGCCCATGCGCATGGGCTCCCACCCCGCCCTCGCCAAGGACAAGGTGCGCTATGTGGGCGACCACGTGGCCGTGGTGATCGCCGAGACGCTCGACACCGCCAAGGACGCCGCCGCCGCCATCGCGGTCGACTACGAGGTGCTGCCCGCGGTCGCCGACCTGGGCGCCGCCGATGCCGGCGCCCAGGTCCACGAAAATGCCCCGCGCAACATCGCCTATGAGTGGGAACTGGGCGACAGGGCCGCGACCGAGGCCGGCTTCGCCAAGGCGGCGCACGTGACGAAGATCGACCTCGTCAACAACCGCCTCGCCCCCAACGCCATGGAGCCGCGCGCCGCCATCGGCGAGTACGATCCGGGCGACGAGGCCTACACGCTCTGGACCACCAGCCAGAACCCGCACGTGGCGCGCCTCGTGCTCTCGGCCTTCGTCGGCATCGCCCCCGAGCACAAGCTGCGCGTCATCGCGCCGGACGTGGGCGGCGGCTTCGGCTCGAAGATATTCATCTATGCGGAGGAGACCGTCTGCGCCTGGGCGGCGAAGAAGGTCGGCCGGCCTGTGAAGTGGACCGCCGACCGCTCGGAAGCCTTCCTCTCCGACGCGCACGGGCGCGACCACATCTCCCATGCGGAGCTTGCCACCGACGCGGCAGGGAAAATCCTCGGCTTCAAGGTGCACACCCGCGCCAATCTCGGCGCCTACATGTCCACCTTCTCCTCGTGCATCCCCACCTATCTCTACGCGCCGCTGCTCTCCGGGCAGTACGCCATGCCAGCGATCCATGTGGAGGTGGATGCGCTCTACACCACCACCGCGCCGGTGGACGCCTATCGCGGCGCGGGCCGCCCCGAGGCCACCTTCCTGGTGGAGCGGATCATGGACAAGGCGGCGCGTGAGCTGGGCATGGACCCGGCCGAGTTCCGCCGCATCAACTTCGTCACCTCCTTCCCCCACCAGACGCCGGTCATCGTGTGCTACGACGCTGGCGACTACGGCGCCTGCCTCGACAAGGCGCTGGAGATGGCGGACTACAAGGGCTTCCCGGCCCGCAGGGCGGAGGCGGAGGCGCGCGGCATGCTGCGCGGCATCGGCCTGTCCAACTATATCGAGGCGTGCGGCCTCGCCCCCTCCGCGGCGGTGGGCTCGCTGGGGGCCGGCGTCGGCCTGTGGGAGAGCGCCGAGGTGCGCGTGAACCCCACCGGCAATGTCGAGGTCCTTACCGGCTCCCACAGCCACGGCCAGGGCCACGAGACCACCTTCGCGCAACTGGTCTCGGCACGGCTCGGCATCCCCATCGACCAGGTGAGCGTGGTGCACGGCGACACCGACAAGGTGCAGTTCGGCATGGGCACCTATGGCTCGCGCTCCGGCGCGGTGGGCATGAGCGCCATCTCCAAGGCGCTCGACAAGGTCGAGGCCAAGGCGAAGAAGATCGCCGCCCATATCCTGGAAGCCGCCGAGGGCGATATCGAGTTTAAGGACGGCAAGTTCACCGTCGCCGGCACCGACCGCTCCCTCGCCTTCGCCGAGGTCGCGCTCAATGCCTACGTGGCGCACAAATTCCCCACCTCCGAGATCGAGCCGGGGCTGAAGGAAGGCGCCTTCTACGACCCGACGAACTTCACCTTCCCGGCCGGATGCCACGTCTGCGAGGTCGAGGTGGATCCGGAGACCGGGGTGACGCGCATCGTGCGCTTCACGGCGGTGGACGATTTCGGCGTCGTCATCAACCCGATGATCGTCGAGGGCCAGGTGCATGGCGGCATCGCCCAGGGGGTGGGCCAGGCGCTGCTGGAAGGCGTCACCTACGACGCCGACGGCCAGCTCGTGACCGGCTCCTACATGGACTACACCATGCCGCGCGCCGACGATCTGCCCTCGTTCCAAGTCGGCCTCACCGAGACGCGCTGCCCCTCCAACCCGCTCGGCATCAAGGGGTGCGGCGAGGCCGGCGCCATCGCCGCGCCCGCCGCCGTCATCAACGCCCTCGCCGACGCGCTCGGCACCCAGGACGTGCCCATGCCCACCACCCCCGCCAAGGTGTGGGCGCTCGCCAAGACCCGCGCCGTGCGCCAGGCCGCCGAATAGGAGAACGCCTCATGTATGCCTTCGACTATCAGCGCCCCGCCGCCCTCGCCGACGCATCGGCCTTGCTCAAGGCCGATCCCGAGGCCAAGATCCTCGCCGGCGGCCAGACCTTGCTGCCCACCCTCAAGCAGCGCCTCGCCCAGCCGACCGTCCTCGTCGACCTCGCCCGCCTGCCCGGCCTTTCCGCCATCGAGAAGACGGCGGAGGGCGTCGCGATCGGCGCGCTGGTGAAGCACGTGGCGGTGGCGACCTCGGATGTCGTTCACGCGGCGATCCCTGCGCTCGCCGACCTCGCCGGCCTGATCGGCGACCCGGCGGTGCGCAACCGCGGCACGCTCGGCGGCTCGCTCGCCAATGACGACCCCACTGCCGACTATCCCGCCGCCGTGCTGGCGCTGAACGCCTCCGTGGTCACCGACCGGCGCTCCATCGCCGCCGGAGACTATTTCCAGGGCCTGTTCACCACGGCGCTGGAGGAAGGCGAGATCATCACCCGCGTCGACTTCCCGAAGGTCGAGCGGGCCGGCTACTGCAAGTTCCCGAACCCGGCGTCCCGCTACGCCATGGCCGGCGTGTTCGTCGCCAAGACCGCCGACGCGGTGCGCGTGGCGGTGACGGGGGCCGGGCAGTCGGGCGTGTTCCTGTGGGAGGAGGCCGGCGACATCCTCGCGTCGGACTTCTCGCCGTCCGCGCTCGCGAGCCTGGAACTCGACCCCGCCGACCTCATGAGCGACCTGCACGGCAGCGCCGCGTATCGCGCCCAGCTGGTGAAGGCCATGGCGAAGCGCGCGGTGGCGAAGGCGCTGGCCTGACCATTGCGAGGGGTCGCCGCGCGCGGCCCCTTCCCTCCCCGCCTCGGGAGCACGTCACGCGAAGCGCTTGGCGCCGGCGACGCAGAGCACCACGAGGCCCGTCACCGCCACCATGCTCCAGGCCACCGGCTCGCCCAGCAGCGCCGCTGCGAGCGCGAGGCCGAAGAAGGGCTGGAGCAGCTGGAGCTGGCCCACGGCGGCGATGCCGCCGCGCGCGAGGCCGCGATACCAGAACACGAACCCCACCAGCATGCTGAACACCGAGACGTAGGCGAGCCCGATCCAGGCCGGCCCGCCGATGCCCGCGAAGCCGCCCGGCAGCGTGACGAGGGCAAGCGTCGCCATGGGCGGCAATGACAGCACCAGGGCCCAGGAGATCACCTGCCATCCACCGAGCCGGCGCGAGAGGCGCGCGCCCTCGGCATAGCCGAGCCCGCACGCCAGGATGGCGGCCGCCATCAGCAGGTCGCCCGCGCGCGTGCCGGCGGCGCCGTTCGCCAAGGCAAAGCCCGCCACAGCTGCAGCGCCCAGCACCGAGAACAGCCAGAAGGCGGGCTTCGGCCGCTCCCCGGCCCGGATCACGCCGAACATCGCGGTTGCGAACGGCAGCAGGCCCACGAACATGATGGAGCGCGCCGCCGAGATGTGCTGGAGCGCCAGCGCGGTCAAAAGCGGGAACCCGACCACCACGCCGAGCGCCACCACGGCGAGCGGGCCGATGTCGCCGCGCGCAGGCCGCCTCTGGCGCAAGGCGAGCAGCAGCGCCGCCCCGAGCAGCGCCGCGATCACGGCGCGCGCCGATGTGAGGAACAGCGGCGTGAAGCCGCCCACCGCCACCCGTGTCGCCGGGAGCGAACCCGAGAAGATCACGACGCCGAGGAGCCCGCTGCCCCAGCCGTCCAGTCCGCGCTGCATGATGGCCTCCGCCACGATGCCCCGGCGATAGCGCGCTGCCGGTTGCGGCGACAGGCACACACCCATACAATTTGTCCAAACAGTATGGATTACAGGAGCCATACAGTTGGCGAGCACCGGCATCGAAACCGGGACGGGCGAGACCCGCACCGAGCGGATCATGGCCACCATTCGCGGCCGCATCGCACGCCGCGCCTTGTCGCCCGGCGAGCGGCTGCCCTCCATCCGCAAGCTAGCGCGCGATCTCGCGGTGTCGCCCTCCACCGTGGTGGAGGCCTATGACCGCCTCGCGGCGGAAGGCCTGATCCGCTCGCGCCCCGGCGCCGGCTTCTATGCGGTCGGCGTGCCGGCGCCCCTGGCGCTGGCGGAGGACGGTCCGGCGCTCGACCGCGCCATCGATCCGTTCTGGGTCTCGCGCCAGTCGCTCGATGCGGCGGCCGGCGCGCGCCGGCCCGGCTGCGGATGGCTGCCGCCGGACTGGATGCCGGAAGCCGCGCTGCGCCGCGCCGTCCGCGCCCTCTCCAAGGCGGACGCCGCGGTGCTCACCGACTATGGCGCGACACAGGGCTCGCCCGCTCTGCGCCGCCTTCTGGCGCGCCAGTGCGCGGCCGACGGCATCGAGGCGGGGCCGGAGCAGATCGTCCTCACGCCCTCGGGCACGCAGGCCATCGACCTGGTCTGCCGGTTCCTGCTCAATCCCGGCGACACGGTGCTGGTGGACGATCCCTGCTACTTCAATTTCCAGGCTCTGCTGCGCGCCCACCGGGCGAAGGTCGTCGGCGTGCCCTTCACGGCCACGGGGCCCGACCCCGACCGCTTCGCCGAGGCGCTGGCCGTGCACCGTCCGCGTCTCTACGTGACCAATTCGGCGCTCCACAACCCCACCGGCGCGACGCTGTCGCCGCGCACCGCGCACCAGGTGCTCACCGCCGCCGCCGCGCACGACCTCACCATCGTCGAGGACGAGATCTTCGCCGATTTCGAGCCCGAGCCCTCCCCTCGCCTCGCCGCGCTGGATGGGCTGGCGCGGGTGGTGCGCATCGGCAGCTTCTCGAAGACGCTGTCGGCGTCCATCCGCTGCGGCTACATCGTCCCCCGGCCGGACTGGGTCGAGGGCCTGAGGGACCTCCAGGTCGCCACCAATTTCGGCGGCCCGAGCCCGATGGCCGCCGAGCTCGTGCTGCGCACGCTCAGCGATGGGAGCTACCGCAAGCACCTCGCCGCCTTGCATGGGCGGCTCGCCCAGCGACGCTGCGAGGCGGCGATCGACCTCGCCGGCCTCGGGATCATCCCCTGGATCGAGCCACGTGGCGGCTTCTATCTCTGGTGCCGGCTGCCGGGCGGCCGCGACGCGGCCGAGGTGGCGCGGGCCGCGCTCGCCGAAGGGGTGGTGCTGGCGCCGGGCAACGTTTTCAGCCCCAGCCAGTCGGCCCCGGACTTCATGCGCTTCAACGTCGCGCAAATAGACCACGAGGCGCTGCGCGTGATCGCGCGCGCCTTGGGATGAAGCGCAAGAGAGCTCGCAATCGCCGCCGCAGCCGATAGGATGCCGCCGAACCATCGCGCGCCGGGGCCGCCCAGATGAGCCAGAACGCCGAGAGCCGACACGCCGGGCGTGCAGAGCACCACGCCCGCTTCCCGAAGTCGCGGGTGGATGCGCTCACCGACGGCGTGTTCGCCTTCGCCATGACGCTGCTGGTGCTCGACATCCGCCTGCCCGACGACCTGAAGATCGACGATGCGGCCGCGCTCACCGCGCACCTGCTGTCGCTCGGCCACGAGACCCTGACCTACCTCATCAGCTTCCTTGTCTTGGGCGCGTTCTGGCGCGGCACCATCGAGACGCGCAGGAGCGAGGAGCAGGTCGGGCACAATGTGGTCGGCGTGTCCCTGTGGCTGCTGTTCCTCGTCACCGTGGTGCCGTTCTCGTCCGGCCTCGTCAGCCGCTACGGCGCATTCTCGCCCGCCATCCTCGTCTATGCCGCCAACATGGGCGCGCTGGCGCTGCTGGTGGTGGCCCTGCGCTATCTGGACGTGGCCCCGGAGCGGCGCAGCCTGGTTGCCGCCTTCGGCGACCGCCTGCCGCTGTTCCTCGCGAGCGCCCTGCTCTCGGCCCTGCTCGGCCTCGTGGCGCCCCATGCCGCGATGTACGCCTACCTTCTCAACATCCTGAGCCGCCTGCCCTTCTGGCCGAAAACGCCGGCCGAGGCCGACAGAAGCTAGAGATATTCCAATCTTTTGCCGTCCGTAGTTCAACGGATTGCCGAACTGCAGCGTGGCGCCCACCTTTCCGGCACCTTGCGAGGCTCCCGCTTGGCGGGGCCGGGAGTTCGGGTCATGGCGTCTGCTCTTCGCCCTGTCGGATGGGCCGCCTTCATCGCTGGCGCGCTGCTTGTCGGCGGATGGGCGCAGGCGGGCGAGATCGCGACGCCCGAAGCGTTGGGCGAGGCGCTGTTCTTCGACACCAACCTCTCGAAAAACCGCACCCAGGCCTGCGCATCCTGCCACGCGCCGGACGCCGCCTTCACCGATCCGCGCGAGGGTGCCGCCGGCCAGGCGGTCTCGGTGGGCGACGACGGCCGCTCGCTCGGCGACCGCAACGCGCCGAGCGCCGGCTATGCCCGCTTCAGCCCGGCCTTCGGCAAGTCGCGCAAGCCCGGCTTCTATCGTGGCGGCCAGTTCCATGACGGGCGCGCCGGAAGCCTGGAGGAGCAAGCCGGAGGACCGCCGCTCAATCCGGCCGAGATGGGCATGGCCTCGAAGGCCGAGGTGGTCGCGCGCCTGAAGGAGAACCCCGCCTATGTCAGCGCCTTCGAGGCGCTCTATGGCCGGTCCGTGTTCAGGTCGGCCGCGCGCGCCTATGAGGCCATGACCAAGGCGATCGCCGCGTTCGAGCGCACGGACGCCTTCGCCCCCTTCGATTCCAAGTATGACCGCTATCTCAAGGGCGAGGAGAAGCTCACGGACCAGGAGGAGCTCGGCCGGGTGCTGTTCTTCTCCAAGCAGTTCACCAATTGCGCGCTATGCCATCAGCTCAATGCGCAGGGCGGCACGGCGGGCGAGACCTTCAGCAATTACGAGTTCCACAATATCGGCGTGCCAGCGAACCCTGACCTCGCCGCAGCCGGCGCGGTGAAGGCACCGGACCTCGGCCTCGCCCGCAATCCCAAGGTGAAGGACAAGAAGGCCCAGGCCGGGCGCTTCAAGGTACCGGGCCTGCGCAACGTCGCCGTCACCGGCCCCTATATGCACAACGGCGTGTTCAAGGATCTGCGGACGGTGATCCTGTTCTACAACACGTTCAACACCGCCAATCCCAAGCGCAAGGTGAATCCCGAGACCGGCGTTCCCTTCGCGTCGCCCGAGGTGCCGGGCACGCTCTCGCTGAAGGAACTGGAGACCGGCCCGGCGCTGGACGACCGCCGCATCGACGCGCTGGTCGCGTTCCTGGAAACGCTCACCGACAAGCGCTACGAGCCAATGATGGAGGAACGGCGTGCGGCGCGCGCCGCCGCGAAGGCCGCCACCGCACGGCCGGTCGCGCCCCAGGCCGCGGCGGGCCGATAGGCGTCCCGGCCGGCCCGCCCTTCCGTCGGCGCGCCCTTGCCCCTATGTGTGGGGGCGAAGGAACGGCGCGATACATGGTCGAGAAAAAGGGCAACGACGTCACATCGGCTCCCGAGGGGAGCCTGTCCAGCGCCGACGACACGGCGCGCTTCCTGCAAGCGGTGAAGCGCGCGCCCGGAACGGCGGCAGGACGCGGTCGGCTCGCCTTCGCGCTCGACGCCACCGCCTCGCGCCAGCCCACCTGGAACCTCGCCTGCGAGATCCAGTCCGGCATGTTCGCCGCCGCCGCGCGGCACGGCGGGCTGGACATGCAGATCGTCTATTATCGCGGGCAGGGCGAATGCCGCGCCTCGCCCTTCGTCGGCGATGCGGCGACGCTGGGCCGCCTCATGAGCCGCATCGCCTGCGAGGGCGGCCTGACGCAGATCAACCGCGTGCTCTCCCATCTCCTCAACGAGGCCGAACGTTCCGGCCTGCGCGCGGCCGTGTTCGTCGGCGACGCACTGGAGGAGAACGAGGACCGCCTGCATGCGCTGGCCGGCCAGCTGGCGCTGCGCGGCGTGCGCCTGTTCCTGTTCCAGGAAGGCGACGAGCCGCGGGTGGAGCGCTGCTTTCGCGCCCTCGCGTCCGTCACCGGCGGCGCCTATTGCCGCTTCGATGCGCGCGCCGCGGCCCAGCTGCGCCAACTGCTTGAGGCGGTGGCGGCCTACGCGGCCGGCGGACGCGCCGCCCTCACCGCGCGGCGCGACGCCGGCGCGGTCAAGCTCATCGCAGCCCTCGGCGGATAGGAGCCTCAAGGTGATCAGTCTTATCGCCGGCGTCGCCCTGCTGGCGCTCGGCCTCTACGGCCTAAAGCTCTGGACCAAGGCCGATCCGAAGGTGCTGGTGCCGATCCTGTTCCGCTCGCTCGCCTATGCCGCCCTGCTCGGCGCCGCCGGCGCGCTGGCAACCGGGCGCTACGCCGCCGTGGTGCCGCTGGCGGCGGTCGGGATCATGCTGCTGGGCCGGCTCGATCCCGGCGGGGTGGGCGGCGCGCTGGGCGGGATGTTCGGGGGCATGTTCCGGACCAGGCCGCAGCCGCCGCAGGTTTCGCGGGTGCGCTCGCCGATCCTGGAAATGGAACTGGACCACGGGAGCGGAACTCTGTCGGGCCAGGTGACCGCCGGCCCCCATGCGGGGCGCGCGCTCGAGAGTTTCTCGGTGCCCGAGCTCCTGGAGCTCAGGCGGGTCTGCGATCCGCAGTCGCTCGCTTTACTCGAAGCTTATCTCGACCGCCGGGCGCCCGCTTGGCGTGAGCACGTTGAGGGCGATCAGGGTGCGGGGGGCGTCGGCGGAAGCGGCGGGGCGACGCTCGGCGGCGGGACGATGACCGAGCAGGAGGCCTATCAGATTCTTGGGCTTGAGCCGGGCGCGGACACGGCCAGCATCCGCGCGGCCCATCGCTCCCTCATGAAGAAGCTCCACCCCGATCATGGCGGATCCAGCTATCTTGCGGCCCGGATCAATCAAGCCAAGGAAGTGATCCTGCGCAAACATGGCTGATTCTCCCTCAAGACTTCAATTCTTGAGAGTCATGCAGCCAAAATCGTTACGCGAGAGTAAACGGCACGCCTCGCGAGCGCCTTTCTCGTCCAGCCCGGAGAAGCGCGCCCGGTAGAGTTGGGCCGAGCCCTTCGCGACCTTCTCCGTATAGGCATCCGCCTTGCCGAGCAGCGTCTTCGCCTTGGCGCGCGCGGCATCGAGCCGGGCGCGGGCCTGCCGCTCGCCGTCGAAGGCGCCGACCTGGATGATCCAGCCCGAACGGGCGCTGGCCGGGGTGGCATTTCCCGTGGCAGAGCTCGAGGGCGGAAGCGGGGTCGGCGCGAGGGAGGCGGTGCGCACCAGAGCCGGCTTCTCCGCCTGTCGCGCCACCTTCGCGGCGTCACCCTCGTCGAGCACCGGCCACACGCTCGCCTCGTAGCGCTCCAGCTCTTCCGGCGAAGGATCGAGCGCGGTCGAGAGCTGCACGGGCGCGGGCACCGCCTTGGGCGTCAGCCTGGCATTGGACTTGGCGCCGGCCCGCGTGTTCGGCCGGCCGTCGGCGGTGAAGGCGGCCGTGGAGGGCGAGAACTGGGAGAGCTGGGTCGGCCCGGCATAGCCCAGCGCGCCGACCGACGGAACGAAGCCGGCGGCGGAGGCGGTGGCGGCCGAGACGCGCTTCACGGCGATGGTCTTCACACCGGTCGGCTTGATGGGCGCGTCGCTGCCGATGGAAGCGGCCTGGACCGCCTCGGCCGGCTCAGGCGTGGCTGGCGCGGGCGCAACCGAGGCAACACGGCCGATGGAAGCGGTCACGGCAGGATCGGCGGCGCGCGCCTCAGGCGGCTTCGGGGCAGCGGCAGCGACCTGGACCGCCGCGGGCGGCGGCAGAGCCGCCTGGGCGAGAGCCTGAACCGGCTCCGGCAGGGTCTTGGGACGCGGCGCGGCGACCGGCAGCGGGACAGGCGCCGGCTTGGCGGGGGCCGCCACAGGCGCGGGCTTCGGCGCCGGCTCGGCCCCGCGCTCCCAGCGCGCAGGTGCCGGCGGCGGCGCGGCGAGCGCGACGCGGTCGTCCTCTCGTGGCGCCGGCTGCGGCAGGGGGGCGGCGAAGGCGAGCCCGACGGGGCGCTCCTCCGGCGTCGCGGCGGCGTTCTCGATCACCCGCGGAGCGGTGCGCGCGCCGGCATAGGCACGCGGCAGATGGGCCTCGATGAGATCGGCCATGCGGTTGTCGCGAGCGCGGCCGGAGGAGCCCCCCAGGACGACGCCGACGAGGTAGCGGTCGTCGGTCTTCACCGAGGTCAGGAGATTGAAGCCCGAGGCGCGGGTGTAGCCGGTCTTGATCCCGTCCACGCCCTCGACCCGCCCGAGCAGGCGGTTGTGGTTGCCGATGGCCTCGCCGCGATAATAGAACGTGCGGGTCGCGAAATAGCGGTACTGGCGCGGGAAGCGGTCCTGGATCGCACGTCCCAGGATCGACAGATCGCGTGCGGTGGTCACCTGGCCGGGATTGGGCAGGCCGGAGGCGTTGCGGAAGGTGCTGCGGCTCATGCCGAGCGCGCGCGCCTTGGCGGTCATCATCTGGGCGAAGTCGGCCTCGGTGCCGCCGATCGCCTCGGCGATCACCACCGCCACGTCGTTGGCCGAGCGCGTGACCAGTGCCTTGATGGCGTCTTCCACCTCGATGGTGGAGCCCGGCCGCATGCCGAGCTTGGAGGGCGACTGCGACGCCGCCTTGGAGGACACCGGCAGGTCGCTGTTGAGCTTCAGGCGCCCGGCCTCCAGTTGCTCGAACAGCAGATAGAGCGTCATGACCTTCGTGACCGAGGCGGGATGCCGCAGGGCGTCGGCGTTATCCTCGTACAGCACCCGCCCGGTCTTGGCGTCCACCATGATGGCGGACGACCCGTAGCGCCAGCGCGCCCCGTCCGCGTCCGTGACCGGCTTGGGCGTGCTCTTGCGCTGGGCCGACCGCTCCACCTGGTTGCGTTTCCGCGGCTTCGCCTCCGCCAGGGTGCTGGTGAAGGCGAAGCTTGCCAACACTGCAACCGCAAGGACTTTCAAGCCCCTGGCGGCGTTCGCGGACGCAATACGCATGAAACGGCCCCTGAGTGAACAAAACGCGATCCGCCCCGGCCCTGGCAGAGGTCCCCGCGAACGAAGGACCGACCGCAGTGCGGGAGCGGCGTGGGGGAGCGACGAGGGGAACGTTAAGAACGGGGAGTTACCAAGGCGTAAACAGGGCAATCAGCCATATTGTGCAGTGCACAATAGCCCTTGACATCCATGCTGCACTGCATAATATCCACAACCGAGCGGAGAGAAATCCACTCACCGGAAACGTCTGGCACGGCGCTGCGCGCCGTCCTGAGGAACGAGGATACTCCCATGGTGCAGAGCCCGGAAGAATTCCAGAAGCTGAGCAAGGACAACATCGACGCCGCGATGAAGAGCTTCGGCACGCTCTCCAAGAGCGCCCAGGCGATCGCGGTCGAGGTGGCCGACTACACCAAGACCTCCTTCGAGCAGGGCACCGCCGCCCTGGAGAAGCTGCTCGGCGCCAAGAGCCTCGAGCAGGCCATCGAGATCCAGCAGACCTACCTGAAGTCGGCCTACGAGGGCGCCGTCGCCCAGGCGACCAAGATCGGCGAGCTCTATACCGAGCTGGCGAAGGAGACCTACAAGCCCTTCGAGAGCGCGTTCGGCAAGTTCCCGCGCTGAATTCTCGAACGAGGTGGTGCGCAGCGTATCTGCGCTCGCGCGCGGCGTATCGTGCGCGCTGGTGAGGGCCCGGTCTTGCGCCGGGCCTTTTTCATGGGCAAAAGGGGGCCGCATCGAACAGGCCCCCGTCGCGACCCTGGCAAAGCGCCGGGCGGTTTCCTATTATCTGGCGCGAGCGCCGAGGCTCCGTGGTCCATGGACGGAGCACCGGTACGGGGCGCGACTGACATGACAGACATCGCTCATATGGCGAATGCGGCTCACGCGGCGAGCCTGCCCGTCGCGTGCCCCGGTGCCGGGCTCCCGCGCCCCGGCGCGATCGCGACTGCGGCGCTCGTGACTGCGGCGCTCGTGACTGCGGCGCTCGTGGACGTGCCGTTCGCGGCTGCGCCGCGCCTGGCTGGGCCGGACACCCCTCGGCGCAACGGCGAAGGGCCCGGGACTGCGGTCATCACCCGCACCAAGCCGCAGACCAAGCGCCCGAGCCTCTACCGCGTGCTGCTGCTGAACGACGACTACACCCCCATGGAGTTCGTCGTGCACGTGCTCCAGCGCTTCTTCAACAAGACCACCGACGAGGCCAACCGCATCATGCTCCACGTCCATCATCACGGCGTGGGCGAGTGCGGCGTGTTCACCTACGAGGTCGCCGAGACCAAGGTGACGCAGGTGATGGACTTCGCGCGCAAGCACCAGCATCCGCTCCAGTGCGTGATGGAGAAGAAGTAGGCCCCGGCCCACGCGCCGCTGCGGCATCGGCGCTGGCGCGAGCCTGAGGCGAGGCCGCGCCCGAACACCATCCATGTGACAATTTCGGAACGGTGAACGCCCTCGGCGCATCGAAGGGCTTGCGCACTGCCGCAACCGGTACGAAGTTTATCGGGACGGCGCGTGCTCCGCGCCCCGGCGCAGCTCGCCGGTCCGGCGGCACGTGCGAAAGAGGTGTAGATGCCCACATTCTCTCGCAGCCTTGAGCAGTCGCTCCATCGGGCTCTGGCGCTCGCCAACGAGCGCCACCACGAATACGCGACCCTCGAGCACCTGCTGCTCTCCCTTGTCGACGACCAGGATGCCGCCGCCGTGATGCGCGCCTGCAATGTCGACATGGAGAAGCTTCGCCGCAATCTCATCGAGTACGTCGACACCGAACTCGAGAACCTCGTCCAGTCCGGCTCGGACGACAGCAAGCCCACCGCGGGATTCCAGCGCGTGATCCAGCGCGCGGTGATCCATGTCCAGTCCTCGGGCCGCGAGGAGGTGACGGGCGCGAACGTGCTGGTCGCCATTTTCGCCGAGCGCGAGAGCCATGCCGCGTACTTCCTGCAGGAGCAGGACATGACGCGCTATGACGCGGTCAACTACATCTCCCACGGCATCGCCAAGCGCGCCGGCATGTCCGAGAGCCGCCCCGTGCGCGGCGCCGAGGAGGAAACCGAGACCAAGTCGGGCGAGGACAGCAAGAAGAAGGCCGACGCGCTCGACGCTTACTGCATCAACCTCAACAAGAAGGCCCACGAGGGCAAGATCGACCCCCTCATCGGCCGCGACACCGAGATCAGCCGCACCATCCAGGTGCTGTGCCGCCGGCAGAAGAACAACCCCCTGTTCGTGGGCGATCCCGGCGTCGGCAAGACCGCCATCGCCGAGGGCCTCGCCAAGCGCATCAATGACGGCGACGTGCCGGACGTGCTCGCCACCGCCACCGTGTTCGCCCTCGACATGGGCGCGCTGCTCGCCGGCACCCGCTATCGCGGCGACTTCGAGGAGCGCCTCAAGCAGGTGGTGAAGGAGATCGAGGCCTATCCGAACGCGATCATGTTCATCGACGAGATCCACACGGTGATCGGCGCGGGAGCGACCTCGGGCGGGGCCATGGACGCGTCCAACCTGCTGAAGCCGGCGCTCGCCTCCGGCACCCTGCGCTGCATGGGCTCGACCACCTACAAGGAATACCGCCAGTATTTCGAGAAGGACCGCGCGCTCGTCCGCCGGTTCCAGAAGATCGACGTGGCCGAGCCCACCGTGCCGGATGCGATCGAGATCCTGAAGGGCCTCAAGCCCTATTTTGAGGACTACCACAAGCTGCGCTACACCAACGACGCCATCAAGGCGGCGGTGGAGCTGTCGGCCCGCTACATCCACGACCGCAAGCTGCCCGACAAGGCGATCGACGTGATCGACGAGAGCGGCGCGGCGCAGATGCTGCTGCCCGAGACCAAGCGCAAGAAGACCATCGGCCTGAAGGAGATCGAGGCGACCATCGCCACCATGGCGCGGATTCCGCCCAAGACCGTCTCCAAGGACGACGCCGAGGTGCTGGCGAACCTGGAGACGACGCTGAAGCGGGTGGTCTACGGGCAGGACAAGGCCATCGAGTCGCTCGCGGCGTCCATCAAGCTCGCCCGGGCCGGCCTGCGCGAGCCGGAGAAGCCCATCGGCTGCTACCTGTTCTCCGGCCCCACAGGCGTCGGCAAGACCGAGGTGGCCAAGCAGCTCGCCTCGGTGCTGGGCGTGAACCTCCTGCGCTTCGACATGTCGGAGTACATGGAGCGCCACACGGTTTCCCGCCTCATCGGCGCGCCTCCCGGCTATGTGGGCTTCGACCAGGGCGGCCTGCTCACCGACGGCGTCGACCAGACCCCGCACTGCGTGCTGCTGCTGGACGAGATCGAGAAGGCCCATCCGGACCTGTTCAACATCCTCCTGCAGGTGATGGACCACGGGAAGCTGACCGACCACAACGGCAAGCAGATCGACTTCCGCAACGTGATCCTGATCATGACCACCAATGCGGGCGCGGCGGACCTCGCCAAGCCGGCCTACGGCTTCACCCGCCAGAAGCGCGAGGGCGACGATTCGGAGGCCATCAACCGGACCTTCGCGCCGGAGTTCCGCAACCGCCTCGACGCGGTGATCCCGTTCGGCCACCTGCCGGCCGAGGTCATCACCCAGGTGGTGGAGAAGTTCGTGCTCCAGCTGGAGGCGCAGCTCGCCGACCGCAACGTCACCATCGAGCTCTCCGACGAGGCGAGCCACTGGCTGGTGGAGCGCGGCTATGACGAGCAGATGGGCGCGCGGCCCATGGCCCGCGTGATCCAGGAGCACATCAAGACCCCGCTCGCCGACCAGGTGCTGTTCGGGCGCCTGAAGAACGGCGGCCACGTCCGGGTGGTGGTGGAGGGCGAGGGCAAGGACTCGAAGCTCAGCTTCGAGTTCCCGGAAGGGCCAGTGACGCCCAAGCCCGACAAGATCGCCCCGCCCGCCGCCAAGCGCCCGGCGCGGCGCAAGGCCTCCGCCCCCGGCAAGGCGCGCGCGGCGAAGGCCAAGCCCGGCAAGCCGGGCCCGAAGGGCGGGGCGACCGGGGGGCCCGGCCGCTCCGGCAGCCCGGTGCCCAAGCTGCCGCTGGTCAAGGTGTGACCTGGGCCGGGACGCTCGCGTCCCGGTACCGGAGCAAAGACGATGCCCGGCCCCGCGCCGGGCATCTTCTTTTGCCTGCCGCCGGGCCGATCCCGCACCGAAGCCGCGCCGAAACGCTCCGCGCCCCCCTCACCCCCGGCCCCTCTCCCGCAAGGGGAGGAGGAGCGCCCGGATTTTGGCCACGCCTGCGACCCGCAGCGGACCGTTGCCATCTCGCGCCGCCCTCCCCGTTCGCGCCCCCTCTCCCCTTGTGGGAGAGGGCGGGGTGAGGGGTTCCGCCACCGACCCGGTGCGGCGCGCCGCCATCTCGCCTAAGCTGCGCGCGACACGATCCGAAAGCCGCACCGAACCGCGACCATGGCCCCCTCCCCGCACGCACCCGACGCACCAGCCCCGCACGGCATCGCCCCCGAGGCCCGCTTCAACCTTGCCGCCCACTGCCTCGCTCATGCCGCGCGCGCGCCCGGCAAGCCGGCCCTGATCCTGGTGGGCGCGGACGGCGCGGAGCGCTGGACCTATGGCGCGCTGGACGAGAAGGTGCGCCGCCTCGCCGCCGGCTTCGCCGGCCTCGGCCTGGAGCCGGGCGCGCGCATCCTCATCCGCGCCGGCAACGACGCCGGCTTCGTGATCGCCTTCCTCGCCGCCATCGCCGCGGGCCATGTAGCGCAACCGACCTCCTCGCAGCTCACCCTGGAGGAAGTGCGCGGCCTCGCCGCCGATTCCGGCGCCCGCGCCGTGGTGCTCGGGCAGGACCACCTTGGCGAGCGCGCCGGCCTCAGCCATCTGCGCGTCATCGATCCGGACGAGATGACGGCGCTCGCCGCCACCGCGCCCCTTGCCGCCTATGCGCCGACGCGGGCGGACGATCCCGCCTATCTGGTCTACACCTCCGGCACCACCAGCCGCCCCAAGGGCGTGCTGCACGCCCAGCGCGCCATCCTCGGGCGCCGGCCCATGTATGCCGACTGGCTCGGCCTGACCGAAGCCGACGTGCTGCTCCATGCGGGCGCGGTGAACTGGACCTACACGCTGGGCGTCGGCCTCACCGATCCCTGGGCGCAGGGCGCGACGGCGGTGCTCTATAACGGTCCGCGCGATCCCGCCGTGTGGCCGCGCCTGATCGAGGCCCACGGCGCCACGATCTTCGCCGCCGTCCCGACCGTGTTCCGCCAGATCCTCAAGTCCTGCGACATGGCGCGTTTCGACCTCTCGCGCCTGCGCCACGGGGTGGCGGCGGGCGAGGCGCTCGCGCCGCGCCTGATCGGGGAGTGGCATGCGGCCACCGGCACCTGGATCTACGAGTCGCTCGGCATGAGCGAGGTCTCCACCTTCATCTCCTGCCGGCCGGGCGAAGACATCCGCCCCGGCTCGCCCGGCCGTCCGCAGCGCGGTCGGCGCGTGGCGGTGCTGCCGGTGGAGGACGGGACCGAGCCTTTGCCCGCGGGCGAGACCGGCCTGCTCGCCGTGCACCGCTCCGACCCCGGCCTCATGCTCGGCTACTGGCAGCGGCCGGAGGAGGAGGCGGCGGTGATGCGCGGCGACTGGTTCGTGGGGGGCGACCTCGCCCAGTTCGACGCCGACGGCTGGCTCTGGTTCCACGGCCGCAACGACGACGTGATGAATGCGCTCGGCTACCGCGTCTCGCCGCTGGAGGTGGAGAAGGCGCTCGCCGACTGCCCGGGCGTGCTGGAGGCGGCGGTGGCGGAGACGCGGGTGCGCGCGGACGTGAGCGTCATCACCGCCTTCGTGGTGCCGCGTCCCGGCGCCACCCTCGACGAGGCGGCGGTGCTCGACCACTGCGGACGGCACCTGGCCGCCTACAAATGCCCGCGCCGGGTGATCGTCGTCGACCAGGTGGAGCGCACGGCCAACGGCAAGGTGAGCCGCAAGGCGATGGCGCGGCGCTTCGCGGTTCCGGCGGGCTGAAGCGTCTGGCGCCGCCGGCGTCAGAGCGCGATCCGATCAAATTGAACCAATTTGATCGGTGAATCGCCCTCTAACCTGTTGATAGAGAACGCGTGATCCGATCAGCCTGCGATGCAGGCTGATCGGCGCGTGCTCTAGTGGAAATCCCGCGACTTGGGCAGGATGCGCACCGCGCGCGGGTGACCGGCGCGGGCGGCGGGCGGGCGCCGCGCCTCGTCGGCGCGGGCAGTCTCCATCACCGGCGGGGGGGGCGCGCCCAGATGCGCAAGGTCGGCGCTGCGGTCGAAGAGGCGTCGCGCCATGAGGTGGACCACCCCCTCCTCGCTCTTCTGCACCAGCCCTTCCACCAGGAGGAGGCGCGCGCCCATCACCTCGCGGCGGAAGCGCTCGAAGGTGCGCGCCCACAGCACCACGTTGGTGATCCCGGTCTCGTCCTCGAGCGTGATGAAGATCGCCTTGCCGTTGCCCGGCCGCTGGCGCACCAGCACCACCCCAGCCGTGCGCGCGAAGGCGCCGTCGCGCAGCGCCGAGGTCCCGGCGCAGGTCAGCACCTTGTCGCGGTCATGGAGCGGGCGCAGCAGCGCCATGGGATGGGCCTTCAGCGACAGGCGGGCACTGCGATAGTCCTCCACCACGTGCTCGCCGAGCGACATGGCGGGGAGCGTCGGCGGCCCCTCCGTCCCGGTCTCGCGCGCGTCCGCCGCGGCGAACAGCGGCAGCGGCGCGTCGTCCGGTAGGCCCCGCACCACCCAGGCGGCGGCACGGCGGTCGAGGCCGAGCGAGCGGAAGGCATCGGCCTCGGCGAGCAGCGCCAGCGCGCGCGCCGGCAGCGCCGCGCGGCGGGCGAAGCGCTCCAGGCGTGCCGGGCCGTCACGCCGCGCATCCTTGTGCTCCCCATGCCTTCCCCCCTCCGCCTGAGCGGCGAGGCTCTCCTCCCCCGTCCGAGCGGCGCGGCTCCCCTCCCCCTTGTGGGGAGGGGCGAGGGGGTGGGGGTCGCGCGAGCGGTGGGGGTCGCGCGCAAGGGGGAAAAGCGGCGCGGCGGCGGCGGACGGGCCGCTGGCGTCCGGCCCCCCCCTCCCCTGCCCCTCCCCACAAGGGGGAGGGGAGGCCACGAAAGGAGGGGAGGCATTGGAGGAAGGGTCGGCTCCCGCTCCCTCGTTTCCTCCTCCCGCTCCCGCTGCCTCTGCCCGGACGGCGGCGATACGGTCGGCCCAGGCCTCCTGGAAGCCGTCGATCTGGCGCAACCCCAGGCGCAGCGCCGGCGCGCCGTCCGCGCCCCGCTCCAGGATATTGTCCCATCGGCTGCGCGCGACATCGATCGGGAGCACCTTCACCCCGTGCTCGCGCGCATCGCGCACGATCTGCGCCGGGGCGTAGAAGCCCATGGGCTGGCTGTTCAGCAGCGCACAGGCGAACACCGCCGGGTGGTGGCACTTGATGTAGGCCGAGACGTAGACCAGCTTGGCGAACGAGGCGGCGTGGCTCTCCGGGAAGCCGTAGCTGCCGAAGCCCTTGATCTGCTCGAAGCAGCGCCGCGCGAAGTCCTCGGTGTAGCCGCGCGCCACCATGCGCCCCACCATCAGGCTTTCGAACTCATGGATGGTGCCGAGGTTGCGGAACGTGGCCATGGCGCGCCGGAGCGCGTTCGCCTCCACGTCCGAGAACCGCGCCGCCACCATGGCGAGGCGCATGGCCTGCTCCTGGAACAGCGGCACGCCCATGGTCTTGTGCAGCACCTGATGAAGCTCGTCCGGCGGCCCGTGCTCCGGCGACGGGGCGGGATAGTCCACCTGCTCCCTGCCCGCCCGGCGCCGCAGATAGGGATGCACCATGTCGCCCTGGATCGGGCCGGGGCGCACGATCGCCACCTGGATCACGAGGTCGTAGAAGGTGCGGGGCTTCAGGCGCGGCAGCATGTTCATCTGCGCCCGGCTCTCCACCTGGAACACGCCGATGGAATCGCCCCGGCACAGCATGTCGTAGACCGCAGCATCGTTCTGCGGGACGTCGGCGAGGCCATAGGCGATGCCCTCATGTTCCTTCATGAGGTCGAACGCCTTGCGGATGCAGGTGAGCATGCCGAGCGCCAGCACGTCCACCTTGAGCAGGCCGAGCGTGTCGATGTCGTCCTTGTCCCATTCGATGAAGGTGCGCTCCGCCATGGCGGCGTTGCCGATGGGCACGGTCTCGTCGAGCCGACCGCGGGTGAGGATGAAGCCGCCCACGTGCTGGGAGAGGTGACGCGGCGCGCCCAGCAGGCGGGTGGCGAAATGCACCGCGCGGCGGATCAGAGGGTTGGAAGGGTCGAGCCCGGCCTCGACGATGTGGCTGTCGGGGATGGCGTCGCCATAGCTGCCCCACTGGGTGGAGGCGATGCGGGCGGTGATGTCCTCGGTGAGGCCCAGGGCCTTGCCCACGTCGCGGATGGCACTCCGCGGCCGGTAGGAGATCACGGTCGCGGCGATGCCGGCGCGGTGGCGGCCGTATTTGCCGTAGATGTACTGGATCACCTCCTCGCGCCGCTCGTGCTCGAAGTCGACGTCGATGTCGGGCGGCTCGCGCCGCTCCTCGGAGATGAAGCGTGCGAACAGCACGTCGTTCTCGGCCGGGTCGACCGCGGTGATGCCGAGCACGAAGCAGACGGCGGAATTGGCCGCCGAGCCGCGCCCCTGGCACAGGATGCCCGCCCCTTCCGCGAACCGCACGATATCGAGGATGGTGAGGAAATAGCGCGCGTAATCGAGCTTGGCGATGAGCGCGAGCTCGGCCGTGACGAGGCTCGCCACATGGCCCGGCACCCCTTTCGGGTAGCGCTTCGCCGCCCCCCGCCACGCCTCGGCGGCGAGCCAGTCCTGCGCGCTCCAGCCCTCGGGCACCGGCTCGTCGGGATAGTCGTACTTCAGCTCGCCGAGGCAGAACTCCACCTGCGCCAGCAGGCGGCCGGTCTCCGCCAGCGCCTGCGGCGCGTCGCGGAACAGGCGCGCCATCTCGGCCGCCGATTTCAGGTGGCGCTCGGCGTTCGCCTGGAGGCGCCGGCCGGCCTGGGCGATGGCGACGCCCTCGCGCACGCAGGTGACGACATCCTGCAGATCGCGCTCCTCGGGGGCTGCATAAAGCACGTCGTTGACCGCCAGCAGCGGCACCCGGGCGGCTTCCGCCACCGTCTTCAGCGCGGCGAGCCGGCGCCGGTCGTCGCCCCGCAGGTGAAGGGCGGCGCCGAGCCAGACCGCGCCCGGCGCCGCCGCGGCGAGACGCGGCAGGAGGCCGGCGAGCGGCGCGAGGTCGCGCTCCGGCAGCACGGTGAGGAGCAGGCCCTCTCCCGCGCCGAGAAGGTCGTCGAGGGCGAGAGCGCACTCCCCCTTCGGCGCCCGCCGGTTGCCGGTGGTGAGGAGGCGGCAGAGCGCCCCCCAGCCCGCCCGGTGCCGGGGATAGGCGACGATATCCGGCGTGCCGTCGCCAAAGGCGAGGCGCGCGCCCACGGCGAGCCTGAAGCCCTGCGCC
Source organism: Xanthobacter pseudotagetidis (assembly GCF_043194795.2). NCBI lineage: Bacteria > Pseudomonadati > Pseudomonadota > Alphaproteobacteria > Hyphomicrobiales > Xanthobacteraceae > Xanthobacter > Xanthobacter pseudotagetidis. The sequence goes on from NZ_CM195534.1 coordinate 3,264,062, forward strand.
CGCCGGCACAGCTCCGCATGGGACGGCCCCTCGGGCAAGGCCGGCTCGGCCTCCACCTCGCCGGGCGAGGAGCCGTGGCGCACCTTGCGCACCGGCGCCGCGCCCTCGCGCAAGGCCCGCAGCGCCGCGAAGGCGCGCACCACGCCCGCCACCGAATTGCGGTCGGCGATGCCGAGGCCGCAATGCCCGAGCGCCAGCGCCGTCGCCACGAGCTCGGCGGGGGCCGAGGCGCCGCGCAGGAAGGAGAAGTGCGAGGCGGCGCAAAGCTCCGCGTAGCCGGGGTTTTCGCTCATGCGGGCGCGCTCACGCGAACAGGCCGTGGAGGAACCAGCGCGGCCGCGCCGCCTCGCGCCCGTAGAGGCCTTCGCGATAGAGCCAGAAGCGCCGGCCGCCGGTGTCCTCCACCCGGAAATAATCGCGCGTGAGGGCGCGCTCTCCTGCCTCCCCCTGCCCGTCCCTCTGCTCGTCTTTCTGCCACCATTCGGGGGCGATGCGCTCCGGCCCCTCGGCGCGCGCCACCTCGTGCAGCGCCCGGCGCCAGCGGAAGCGCAAGGGCGGGCCGTCCGGCACCTCGGCCAGCGCCTCCACCGGCTCGGGCCGCTCGAACAAGGTGAGCGGGCGCGCCGCCGGCAACCCCGGCGGCAGCGGCGCGGGCCAGTCCGGCTCCGCCAGTCCCGTAGCGGCACCGGCGAGCGCCGGGCGCAGGCGCGCGGCGGCCTCGGGAATGTGGGTGTCGTGGGCGGCAAAGCGCATCACCCGGTGCGCCCCGAGGCGGGCGGAGAGAATGTCCACCAGGGCGTCCATCTGCGCGGCCAGCCAGACGGCGTCCTGCGCTTCCCCGCCGGCGTCGAAGCCCTCTTGGCGCGCGGCCAGCGGCTCGCTGTCGAGCAGCGCGAGGCGCAGCACGTCGAAGCCGAAGCCGGGATCGAGCGGATCGGCGAGCGCCGCCAGCTTCTCCCGGAACAGGCCCGCCAGGCGCGCGGGATCGCGGACCGGCCGGGCGGTGGCGGCAGGAATGCGGCGCACCACGCCGTCGCTGCGGAAGAAGGCGGCCTCCAGGCGCCGGGCGCCGCGGCCCCGCTTCTCCAGGAGAAGGCACAGCTCGCGGGCAAGGTCTCCCAGCACCTTCAGCGCCGCCTCCATGTCGGCCATGGGCTCGGCGAAGCGGCGCTCCGCGAGGGAGAGCGGCACCGGCCTGAGCGGCGAGACGGGTGGGTCGGCAAGCTCCGCCAGTTCGTCGAGCCGCCCCGTCAGCGCCTCCCCGAAGCGGGCCGCGAGCGCCGCGCGGGGCTGTGCCCGCACCGCCTTGAGCGTCGTCAGCCCGAGGCCCACCAGGGCACGCGCCGTCGCCTCCGGCAGTTCCAGGGCGGCGACGGAGAGCGGGTCGGTGAGCGCCTGCGCCTCCCCCGCCGCCGGCCGCGCGCCGGGCCGCCAGCGGGCGAGCGTGCGGGCCGCGCGCGCGGTCGCCGCCACCGCCCCGGCGGCGGCGAGGCCCAGGCCATGGATGCGCTCCAGGACCTCCTGAAGCATCGCCGCCTCGCCGCCGAACAGATGGGCGCAGCCGGTGATGTCCAACACCAGATCACGCGATCCCGGACCGCCCGGCTCCGCCTCGCTTGGTCCGCAGAGGGCGACGAAGGGCGTCCAGCGCTCGCACCAGGAGGCGAGCGCGGCGAGCAGCGCCGCGTCCGCCGCCGGATCGTCCTCGGCCACCGCGAGATGGGGCACGCGGGCGCGCGCGTCGGCGAGCGGCAGGCCGGCCGTCAGGCCGAGCCGCTCGGCGGTCTCGTCCATGGCCACGAGGCGCGGCGCGTTGGCGATGGGACGCACCACCACCAGCGGCGCATCAGGAGGCCGCGCGCCGCGCCGGCGCGCCGTGATCGCCAGCCGGTCGGTGGCAAGGCGCGGCAGGAACACGGCGAGCAGGCGCCGCGCCGGGCGCGAGGGTATCGAAACGTCGGGCATGGGCATCGAACTCCACAATCCACCGCCCGGTGGGACCGAAACGGTTGCGCGCCAGCTCCAGGGCGAAGGCGGGCGCGCCGAGGCCGAAAGTCAGCGGCGCGGCCGAGCCCGCCGCCGCCGCCGCCAGCCAGCGCGTCGCCGCCGCCGAGGGCTCGGGCTCCGCCCCCGGCCGCAGCAGCAGCGCCAGCGCCCCGCGCTCGGCGGCGCGCAGCGCCAGGCGGCGGGTGGCGGTGAGATCGAGCACCCGCGCCGCGCCCCAGGGCTCGGCGATCACCACGCCCGCCCCCCCATGGCGCAGCCCGTCCTCGGCGGCGCGCAGCACGCCGGCCGCGTCCGCCGCCTCCACCAGCACCAGGCGGCCGGGATCGAGCCCGAGCTCGGCGCAGCCCAGGGCATGGAGCCGCCCGCCTTCGCGCACGCTCAGGTCCTGGCGCACCCACAGCACCGGCCCGCGCGCGCCGGCGGCGATGGCGGCGGCAAGGCCGAGCAGGACCCCGTGGGCGCCCGGCGCGCCACAATGCATCTCATGCAGCGCGCCGCGCGCCAGCCCGCCGCCCAGCGCCGCATCCAGAGGCGCGCCGAGGGGAAGGCGGCCGGCCGGCGCCCGCATGCGGGCAGGACCGCGCACCAAGGCGCGCAGGGCATCGAGGGTCGCAGGGTCGCGCGCGGGCCGGACGCTCGCCCCGCTCCCGGTCCGCTCCCGGAGGGAAGAAGACGGCACGGCCTCCGAAACGGCCGGCGGCAGGTCTCCAGGCGGGGCCAGGGCGGCGTCGGGCGCGCCGGCCGCGAGCGGCGGGGCGCCGACTGGCGAGCTCGGCGTCCCGATGGCACGGGCCAAACCCTCCCGCACGGGCGCCGCGCTGGCCGCCGGAGGCGTCCGCCGAAGCGCTCCGTCCGGCGGGTTGCCGGCCGATGGAAAAGCGAGCGCGCCCGGCGCCGCAGCAAGGCTCCGCCGCGGCGCGAACGCCCTCTCGGGCTGCGCAGACATTTTATGTTCCTATTTTGTTCTTATGAAAAGCGCTTTCCGGACCGGAGTCAACGGGGGCAGCGCGCGGTGGGGGCGGGGTGCGTTTGCAGGCCAAAGAATACGGCGGCCCGCTCTCCCTTGGGGAGATTGCCGCTGCGCAGGCGGGCGCGCGCGAGACCCCGCCGACAGCAGCCGGCGGGGCCCGGCCGCCGAGCTACTTCAGCTCGATGCCGGCGGCGCGCATCAGCTGCGCCCACTTGGTGGTGTCCTCGTCGATGAAGGTGGCGAAGGCCGCGGGCGACATGGTGTTGGGCACCGCCCCCATATTGGCGAGCTGGGTCTTCATCTCCGGCGTTCCCAAAAGCGCGATCACCTCCTTGTTGAGCCGGTCGACGATGGCCGGGTCCATTCCGGCGGGGCCGAACAGGCCGAACCAGCCGACCGCCTCGTAGCCCGGCACCCCCGCCTCGGCCACGGTGGGATAGTCCGGGAACAGCTCCGAGCGCGCGGCGGAGGTGACGCCCAGCACCTTGAGCCTGCCCGCCTTCACGTGCGGCAGCGCCGCCGGCGGTGGCGCGAACATGGCCGTCACCTGCCCGCTCACCACGTCGGTGATGGCCGGCCCCACGCCCTTGTAGGGCACGTGCAGCAGCTTGGTGCCGGTCTTCGCCTCGAACAGCAAAGCCGCGAGATGGGACGCCGCCCCGGTGCCGGACGAGGCGAAGGCGACGCTCTCCGGCTTGTCCTTGGCGCGCACGATCAGCTCCTCCACGGAATTGGCCGGGAAGTCGGCATTCACCACCAGCAGGTAAGGCGGCGCCGCAGCCAGCGCGACGGGCGAGAACTGCGCCTTCACGTCATAGGAGGCGGAGGCGGCGGTGGGGGACGGCGCCAGCGCTCCGGTGGCCGCCATCAGCAGGCGGTAGCCGTCCGGCGCCGAGCGGCTGACGGCGGCGGCTCCGGTGGTGCCGGCGGCGCCGGGCCTGTTCTCCACCACGAAGGTCTGACCGAGGCGCTTCTGCAGGTCCTGGGCGATCAGCCGGCCGAGCAGGTCGGTGCCGCCGCCGGGCGAGAACGGCACCACCACGGTCACGGTCTGGGTCGGGTAGTCCGCCGCGGCGGCGGGCGCCGCCAGCGGCGCGAGAAGAGCCCCGGCGCACGCCAGGGTCAATATGGATTGTCGGCTTAGAATCATCTTATCGTTCCCCTTCTTCATGGAAGCATTCACAGCACGGCGGTGGCCTGGAACTCGATCAAGAGGCCCGGATCTGCCAGATGATTGACCTCGACAATGGTGCTCGTCGGCAGCTTGTCCTTGAAGAACTCCATCCGCGCGGCGACGATTTCCTTGAACTGGCGGATATCGGTCGTGTAGACGACAATGGAGACGATATCCTCCAGCGTGCCGCCGGCCTCGCGCATGATGAGGTCCATGTTGCGGATCGCCTGGCGAGTCTGCTCCGCCATGTCGCCCGGCCCCACCAGCCTGCCCTCCGCGTCACGCGAGAGCTGGCCCGACAGGAAGATGAGGGACTGCGGATTATCGATGCGGATATAATGGTGGTAGATGGTCGACCTCACATTGGCGAGGTTTTTTGGGTTTCCGCGGGTGATCTTGCTGGCCATCTTCTTCTCCTGCATGCCTTTAAGTCTTGAATCCGGGGCGTGAGCTCACACGATGGACGTGCGCAACGTCATGAGCCCTTCGGCAACGACCTCGACGCGGTCGCCGGGGCGCAGGAACAGCTCGCTGGCATTGGGCTGGCCGACCGCGACGCCGTGGGGCGAGCCGGTGGTGAACACGTCGCCCGGCTCCAGCACCACATGGCGCGAGAAGTGGGCGATGATGTCGGGGATCTGGAAGATCTGGTCGCCGGTGTGGAAGCGCAGCCGCGCGCGACCGTTCACCGCGCAGCTGATCCACATGTCTTCCGGGTCGCCGCTCTCGTCGAGCGTCACCAGGAACGGCCCGAACGGCCCGAAGCCGGGCATGTTCTTGGCGGTCCAGAAGCGGGTGCCGGAGCGCACCTCGCGGCGCTGGACCTCGCGCGCGGTGAGATCGTTGAGGAGGCTGATGGCGAACACGTAGTCCATCGCCTTCTCCTTGCGCACCTTGTGGGCGCGGCGGGCGATGACGAAGGCGAGCTCCGGCTCGTAGTCGAACTCGACGATGCCCTCGGGGCGCTCCACATTGGCGTCCTGGCCCACAAGGCAGGCATTGAGCTTCACGAAGCCGGTGGGCTCGTCGGGCATCTCGGTGATGAGCTGGTTGCGCTTCAGCTCTTCCAGGTGCGTGCGATTGTTCTTGCCGACGCAGATGACCTTCCCGGGATCGAGCAGCGGCGGCAGCAAGGCGACGGCATCGAGCCTGTGCCGCGCCTCCGGCGCGAGGCCGGAATCGCGCACGAGCGCGGCGGCGAGATCGGCGAGCGCGCCGGTATCGGTGCCGAAGCGGGCGATCTGCGCCTTCAGCGTGGGCGCGAACCGGTCCGCGTCCGCAGTTCCGGCGGTGGCGCGCGACACGTCCACCACCTCCTCGCCCAGAACGAGGCCCCAGGCGGTCTCCCCCGGAGAGCCGTCTGCGCCGGGCGGGCGGAAGGTGGCGAGCCTCATGAACATCTCCTCGGATTATTGGGCGACCATTTTGACAAAAATAGCCATATTTGATCGCCCAATCGAACCCTCCGCCTGGACCACTTGTCAAGTCGCTTGCGTCAAATCAGTCCCCTGGATAAGTTGCGGCACCCGGCGGAAAATGGTCGCCCAAATGCTCGACGCCATCCACCCTCCCCGCGGATCGAGGCCGATCCGTGATCTCATCCTCGCCGCGATCTCCGATGGCACGCTGCCCAAGGGCGCGAAGCTGCCCACCGAGCGCACGCTCGCGGCCCAGCTCGGCCTGTCCCGCGCGGCGGTGCGCAAGGAGCTGGCCGCTCTGGAGGTGGAGGGCCACGTGACGCGCAAGGTGGGTTCCGGCACCTATGTGGCGGAACGCGCAGGCGCCTCGGCGCTCCTCACCGGCGTAAGCCTGCACCAGCTGTTGGAGGCACGGATCGTCATGGAGCCGCAGCTCGCGGCGGTGGCGGTGGCCAATGCGACGCCGGCCGATCTCCAGCAGATCGAGGGCTGGTTGGCAAAGTGCGCGGCGGCGAGCGACGTGGACGCCTTCGAGGAGGCGGACCACGGCTTCCATGCGGCCATCGCCTCCGCCACCCATAACGGCCTGCTGATCGCCGCTTACGACCTCATCTGCGGGCTAAGGGCCAGCGGCGAATGGCGCGCGCTGAAGCTGCGCCGCAATCTCGACGCGCCGGGCCGCAAGGCGGACGTGCTGGTGGAGCACCGCGACGTGTTCGAGGCGATCCGCGACCACGACCAGGCGGCAGCCCGCGAGGCCATGCTACGCCACATGACGGGCGTGCGGCGAAACCTGTTCCCGGTGTGAGGCTCAATCCGCTAGAGCACGCGCCTCGACACCGGCGGCAAGCGCAAGCAGCGCCGCGTCCCCGCCGGGAACGCCGGCCAGCATCAGGCCCGCCGGGGCGCCGCCCGGGCCGTTCAGCGGCAGCGAGATGGCGCAGCCGTCGATCATGTTGATGAGGGTCGGGTTGCGCAGCGCCAGCAGGTTCACGCGGCCATAGGCGTCGTCGTCGCTGGCGAGGTCGGCGATGCGCGGCGGCAGGATCGGCGTCGTGGGCAGCGCCAGCGCGTCGTAGGGCGCAAGGCGCGCGCGGGCGCGGTCCACGAGATCGCGGCGGGCAGCGACAAGGTCGAGATAGTCGGCCGCGCTCTGGCCGGCGCCGCGCTTGATGCGCACCGAGACACGCGGATCGTATTCGGCTTCCTTTTCCGCCAGGAGCGCGCGGTGGACGGCGAAGCTCTCCGCCGCCGTGAAGCCGCCCTTGGCGTTCAGGCCGGCGATCTCGCCGAACTCCGGGAACGGCGCCCGCGTGATGCGCGCGCCCGCCGCTTCAAGCCGCGCCAGGGCCGCCTCGAAAGCCGCGGCGACCGCGTCCTCGATCTCGTCGAAGGCCACGGTCTGCGGCACGAGCAGCCGCAGCCCCGCCACCGGCCGCGGCGCGAGGGCTTCCGGCTCCGCGCCGGCGAGGATGGCGTCGAGCGCCGCGCAGCAGGCCACCGAGCGGGCGATGGAGCCGATGGAATCGAGCGTGCCGGAGAGCGGGAACGCCCCGTCCTTGGAGATGCGGTCGGCGGTGGGCTTGTAGCCGGTGAGGCCGCAGAAGGCGGCCGGGATGCGGCACGAGCCGCCGGTGTCGGTGCCGAGCGCGGCGTGGACCATGCCGTCCGCCACCGCCACCGCGCCGCCCGAGGTGGAGCCGCCGGAGACGCGCCCGACGGCGCGCTCGAACGGCGCCTTGGGATCGCCCGTGTGCGGGTTCATGCCGAGGCCGGAATAGGCGAACTCGGTCATGGTGTTGCGGCCGATGACCACGAAGCCGGCCCGGCGCAGGCGCGCCACCGTGATCGCGTCCGCCCTCGCCGGCGCGTTGCCGGCCAGCACCTTCGAGCCGGCGGTGGTCACCTGGCCCTTGATGTCGAACAGGTCCTTCACGCCGATGGGGATGCCGGCGAAGGGCGAAAGCGCGGCCCCGGCCCGGCGCAGGGCGTCCTGGGCATCCGCCGCCTGAAGCGCCCCTTCGCGATCCACGAGGCTGAAGGCGCGCGGGCCTTCCCCCTGCGGGTCGTCGATGCGCGCGAGGCAGTCCTCGACCAGCTGGCGCGATGTCACACGGCCCGTTTCCAGGGCGGCGGCGATCTCGGCGAGGGTAGGACGGGCAGGAAGGGAGGAGGATGAGGAGGCGGAAGCGGGCATGGGACCGGAACGGCTGCGCCCGCCCGGAGGTCCGGGCGGGCTGAAGGAGGACGATGGGCGGGGCGAGCCCCGTCAGGCCGGATCGAAGTAATGGATCTCGAGCATCATGGCGCCGGTCTCGGACTTGAACGGCCCGTGATAGACGCCCGGCGGGCGCACGGCGTAGGTGTAGGGCTTGAAGGCCTCGCCGCCATTGCCGTTCTCGTCATTGCCGACCGTGAGGTCGCCGGAGAACAGGAACACCTCTTCCCAGTATTCGTGCACGAACGGCTTGGTGGTCCACACGCCGGGATCGAACTTGAGAATGCGCGTGCGCGAGCCCTTCTTGTTCACCTCGTCGAGGGCGCCGGAGAGGATCTTCTGCTTGATGCCCTCGGGATAGCCGGGAGGCACCTCCCAGCCGGTGGAGAAGTCGACCGCGCGGAACTCGTCGTGAAGCTTGTTGATGGCCATCTGGTGGTCGTCCTCTCTGAAGGCTGTCGAATTGTTTCAAGGCCGTCATGCCCCGGCTTGTCCGGGGCATCCACTCCGATGTTCGCCCTGCGCCCGGAAAAGCGGGCGCCATCCCGGCCTGACGCGGATCCCCCGGACAAGCTGGGGGATGACGGTGGTTTCACATTTGGCGACCGGCATCATCCCATCGCCGGCGCGCCATTCTCTCACTCGGCGGCGCGGGCGGGGCTCGGCGCCTTGACCTCGTCGGCGAGCGAATAGGAGCCGAGCATGCGGTCGAGCAGCGCGCCCGCCCCGTCCCAGTCATAGGTGCGGAAGGAGTGGCCCTTCACCACGAAGCCCGCCCCGGCATAGAACATCTCGTACTGGGTGTGGCGCGAGGCGAACTCGGAGCCCACCGCGTCCCAGGCGAGCTTGTAGAACTTCACCTTCTCCTCGGCGTTGGCCGCGGGCGACTGCTGGGTCTTGCCGATCAGGCCGGCGAGCTCGGCATTCTCGTAGTCGTGCACCGAGGAGGGCAGCATGATCATGCCGCCGCCGGCCAGGTCCCGCAGCGCGGTGATGAAGCGCGGATAAAGCTGCTGGGCCAGGGTCTGCGCCGCATAGAGGGTGTGGCGGTCGGGGATGAAATAGGGGCCGACCATGGAGCCCTTCGCCTCCATGGCGGCGACGAAGGCGTCCACCATGGCCGCCTCGGCGGCGAGCTGGCCGAGCGTCTCGCGCACCTGGGGGAAGTTGGTGGTGCCGTTGATCTCGCAGGTGCGCTTGGCGATGGCGAGCAGGAACTTGATCTTCACCTTGAGGCGGATCTGCGCCTGGTAGTTCTGGTAGACGTGCGCCGGCGTGGCGTGGAACTGCCCGGCCGTCATCGCGATGCTGTCGACGATGAATACCCGGTCCCACGGCACCTTCACGTCGTCGAAATAGAGCACCGCGTCGTTCTCGTCGTAGCGGCTCGACAGCGGGTTGTCGAACACGGACGGCGCGCCCGCCTCGTAGGACTTGCGCGAGAGGATCTTCAGCCCCTTCGCGTTCATGGGGATGGCGAAGGAGAGCGCGTGCGCCTCGTCACCGGGCTGCAGCGGCTGGATGCAGGTGACGAACACCTCGTTGGCCATGATGCCGCCGGTGGCCAGCATCTTGGCGCCCCGCACCGTGATGCCCTCGGCGTCGCGGTCGACGATGGCGGCGGAGAGGAACGGGTCCTGCTGCTGCGCCGCGCTCTTGGAGCGGTCCGCCTGCGGGTTGATGATGACGTAGGTGAGATAGAGGTCGTTGTCGCGGGCGTAGCGGTAATAGTCCGCGAGCGCCTTGGCGCGGGCCGGATCGTAGGCCTCGAACGCCGGCAGGCCCATATACATGCCGGCGATGCAGGAGGCGACGTGGTCCGGGGCGCGGCCGAGGAAGCCGGCATGCAGCTCGGTCCAGGCCTCCAGGCCCTTGCGGCGCGTCACCAGCTCCTCATAGGAGGCCGGCAGCTGCCAGATGCGGTTCGCCCGCGTGCCGGTGTCGGTCTCGAAGGTCATCAGCTCCCGGTTCTCCGGGGCGCTGTGGAAGTCGAACATCTGCCCCACCGAGGCCACCGCGCGGCGGTAGGCGGGGTGGGTTGTGGCATCCTTGACGATCTCCCCGTCGAGGAAGATCTCGCGCCCGTCCTTGAGGCTGGCGATGTGCTCGGCACCGGTCTTGATCATGGGAGCAGTCCCTAGGAGGTGGGGGAGGCCTGGCCGCGCTCGGCCTCGCCGGAAGCGAGGGCATGGTAGCGGCCGCCGAAGAAGATCAGGGGGTCGCCGCCTTCGGCGGCGGAGAAACGCAGAACGCGGGCGATGAACACCTCGTGGTCGCCGCCCTCGTGGCAGGCGTAGGGGACGCATTCGAGGTGGGCGAGCGCCCCCGCGATGAGCGGCACCCGGCCCTCGCCCCGGCGCACCTCCACCCCGCCCCACTTGTCCTGAAGCGGACGGGCGAAGCGGTTGGACAGGTGCTCCTGGTGGCGGCCGAGGATGGAGATGCCGTAGCCCTCGGCTCCGCGCAGCGCGGGGAGCGACAGGGCCGATCGCGCCACCGAGAACAGGACCAGCGGCGGGTCGAGGGAGACCGAGTTGAAGGAGCTCATGGTCATGCCGACCATGCCGGCCGCCCCGCCGTCGGCGGTGACCACGGCGACGCCGGTGGCGAAGTGGCCGAGCACCCGGCGTAGCGCCAATGGGTCGAAGGGAGGATCGATTTCCGCTGCGGTTTGGCGTTTCATGGTCGTGAACCAAAATTAGCTTTGTGACAAAGATATTTCGGAAATCGATGGACGTCAAGCCGGACCTTTCCTTATGACTTCAGGGCTCGCGCCGCTCTGCCCGCGCCGCAAAACGGGCGGGCAACGCGTTCTCTCTGCTGGTGCCGGAGGGCGATCGACGGCTCGGATCGATCCAGTTTGCCGGGGTCGCGCCCTCAGGGCGCCGGGACCTGATTCCGGCCCGCCGGGGCAAGCACCGATCGGCTCGCGCACGCGGACCGATCGGGCCGACGCCCGCTCGCGGCTCAAAATTTGATCTTGGGACAGGAGGGGGAATCAGGCCGACTCCCCCCTGCCCCTTGTTGAAGAAAGCGCGAACCCGGCGGGCGTTCGCATCATCGCGCCGCCGACGGAGCCGAGTTCATGCCGCCCAACCTGCCGCCCAAGCCGCCCACCCCCGCGCCGACGGAAAGGCGGTCGCACCAGCCGCCCGAGGGGCCGGATGCCGCCGCTCCGCGGCGCCCGATGGCATCGGCCTCGCTGCCGCCCATGCCGCTGCCCACCGATGCCCGGCCGCCGCGCGCGCCCGTGCCGCCGGCGCCCGCGCAGCCGATCTTGCCGCTGACGGCCTCGCGGCCCTCGCTGCTGGTGGACGGGTCCGACACCGAGTTCCGCGGCCTGGTGCACGACATGCTGGCCTTCGCCTCGGCCATCGTCGAGGTGCGCAACCGGCTCGGCGGGCTGATCGGCCTCTCCGGCACCCAGTACACCATCCTCACCTCCATCACCCGGCTCAGCCGGGAGACTCCGGAGCTGGGCGTCAACCAGCTGGCCGAGCACCTGCACCTGTCGGGCGCGTTCGTGACCATCGAGGTGAACAAGCTGGTGGCAGCGGGCCTGGTGGCGAAGACCACCAATCCGGACGACCGCCGGCGGGTGGTGCTGGTGGCGACGCCGCAGGCGGAGCGGCTGCTCGCCGAGCTGGTGCTGGTTCAGTGCCCGGCCAACGACGCCCTGTTCGAGCCGCTCTCCGCCAAGGAATTCAAGAGCCTGCGCGCGATCATCGCCAAGCTCTCGCGGACCGGCGATCCCACCTTGCGCATCATCGAGGCGTTGGCGCCCGACGGCACGCTGGACAGCGCCAAGCGCCTCGCCGCCGCGCCCCGCCCGCCCGAGGGGCGCCTGCGCTCCGGCGACTGAGGCCAGCGGGGAGAGGGCGCGGCGCGTCTCCTGGCGCCGTCCTCAGTCCACGTCGTCGACGCTCTCCGGCCCGCCGCCATAGGCACGCTGGGCCAGCGCCGCCTGCATGAAGGGATCGAGATCGCCGTCCAGCACCTCCTGCGGGGTGCCCGAGGTGACGCCGGTGCGCAGGTCCTTCACCAGCTGGTAGGGCTGGAGCACGTAGGAGCGGATCTGATGGCCCCAGCCGATGTCGGTGCGCGCCGCCTGCTCGGCAGCGGCCTCCGCCTCGCGCTTCTTCAGCTCCATCTCGTAGAGCTTGGCGCGCAGCATGTTCCAGGCGGTGGCGCGGTTCTTGTGCTGGGAGCGGTCGCCCTGGCTCACCACGGCGATGCCGGTGGGGATGTGGGTGAGGCGCACCGCCGATTCCGTCTTGTTCACGTGCTGGCCGCCGGCGCCGCCGGAGCGCATGGTGTCCACCCGCACGTCGCTTTCGTTGATCTCCACCACGATGCGGTCGTCGATCACCGGATAGACGTCCACCGAGGCGAACGAGGTCTGGCGCCGGGCGTTGGAATCGAACGGCGAGATGCGCACCAGGCGGTGCACGCCGGCTTCCGTCTTCAGCCAGCCATAGGCGTTGTGGCCCTTCACCAGCACGGTGGCGGACTTCAGGCCCGCCTGCTCGCCCTGGCTCTCATCCACCAGTTCCACCTTGAAGCCGTGGCGCTCGGCCCAGCGCGTGTACATGCGCAGCAGCATCTCGGCCCAGTCCTGGCTGTCGGTGCCGCCGGCGCCCGCATGCACCTCCAGGTAGGTGTCGTTCGAGTCGGCCTCGCCGGAGAGCAGCGATTCGAGCTCGCGCCGCGCCAGCTCGGCCTTCATGGCATCGAGCGCCGAAGCCGCCTCGGCGATGACGCCCTCGTCGCCTTCCGCCTCGCCAAGCTCGATCAGCTCCACATGGTCGCCGAGCTCGCGGGCGATGCGGTCCACCGCGCCGAGCCCGTCCTCCAGCGTGGTGCGCTCCTGCATGATCTTCTGGGCGCGCTCGGGATCGTCCCACAGGGTGGGGTCCTCGACCATGGCGTTGAGCTCGGCCAGGCGCCGGCGCGCGCGGTCCACGTCCAGGTGGGACCGCAGCAGGTCCAAAGAGGCTTTGATCTCGTCGACCTTCGCGGCGAGTTCCGCGCGCATGGCAAATCATTCTCCGGCTGAGGGCCGCGGAAAATAGCGGCGGGGGGCGCGGGTGTAAACGCCGGGCGCGGGTCGGCTCAGTGGGGGGCAGGCCACTGGCGCAGCCACGCCTCGAATTCGGGCACCTCCAGCGGGCGCGCGAACAGGAAGCCCTGGGCGGCGTGGCAGTTCAGCTGTCCCAGAAGATCGAGCTGGGCCTTCGTCTCCACGCCCTCGGCCACCACCGTCATGCCGAGGCTGTGGCCGATGCGGATCACCGCCGTGGCGAGCGCCTGGGCGTTGGCGTCCTCCTCCAGCGACAGCATGAAGGAGCGGTCGATCTTCAGTTCGGCGATGGGCAGCTGGGCCAGCGAGGAGAGGCTCGAATAGCCGGTGCCGAAATCGTCCATGGCGAGGTGCACGCCCATGGCCTCGATGGCGCGTGCGGTGTTCAGCGAGTTGGGATGCTGGTCCATCATCACCCGCTCGGTGATCTCCACCCGCAGATCGGCGGGCTGAAGGCCGTTGACCTCCAGCGCCTTGGCGATCACCTCCAGCACCGCGTTGGAACGGAAGCTCACCGGCGACACGTTCACCGACACGTGGGGCACGTCCAGGCCGAGAGCGCGCCACCGGGGGATCAGGCGGCACGCCTCCTCGATGGCCCAGTGGTCGATGCTCTCGATCAGTCCGTACTCCTCCGCCAGCGCGATGAAGCGCGGCGCCGGCACCTCCCCGTGCACCGGATCGCTCCACCGCGTCAGCGCCTCGACGCCGTGGAGCGCGCCGCTCTTGATCGACACCTGGGGCTGGAACACGAGGCGCAGCTGGCGGTGGATGATCGCCTCGCGCAGCGCCACGCCGAGCACGAGCCGGCTCTGCGCCTTGAGGTTGAGGTCCTCGGTGAAGAAGTGGAACTTGCCCCGCCCGTCGCGCTTGGCCTCGTAGAGCGCGGCATCCGCATGCTTGAGCACGGTCTCGGCGTCGGTGGCGTGGAGCGGGTAGATGGCGATGCCGATGCTGGCGCTCATGGTGAGGTGCAGGCCCTGCACCGCCACCGGCGCCATCGACAGCACCTCCAGGAGCCGCTCGGCGATAAGGGCCGCCTCCTCCGCCGCGCAGCCGCGCAGCAGCACCGCGAACTCGTCGCCGCCGATGCGCGCCACCATGTCCGCCCCGCGCAGCTGCACCGTGAGGCGGCGCGCGAACTCCAGCAGGATCTGGTCGCCGGTGGAGTGGCCGAGCGTGTCGTTGACGTCCTTGAAGTGGTCCACGTCGAGGATCAGGCACACCACCGTCTCGCCGGTCTCGCCGACCTCGGCCATGGTGGAGGCGAGGGTCTCCAGCAGGCGGCTGCGGTTCGGCAGGCCGGTCAGCGCGTCGAGCGAGGACAGGCGGGCGATCTGGTCCTCGGCCTCGCTGCGCTCCAGCGCCAGCGCGCACAGGGGCACGCAGCGCTCCATGATGTGCTCGTGCCAGGGGCCGGGGGCGCGGCGCTCGCGGAAATAGAGGGCGAAGGTGCCCGCCACCTGCCCGGTGCGATTCTTCACCGGGATCGACCAGCACGCCACCAGATCGGGCGGTAGCGGAAGATGACGGAAGGGCGCCCAGAGCGGGCTGGTGGCGATGTCGGTGACCACCACCGGCTCGCCACGGAAGGCGGCGGTGCCGCACGAGCCCACGCCCGGGCCGATGGGCAGGCCTTCAAGGGCCTCCGCATAGTCCTCGGGCAGGCTGGGCGCGGCGAGCGGATGCAGGCGGCCGTCCTTGCTCACCGCGATGATCGAGCAGATGACGCCCGGCAGGATCGCCTCCACCTTCCGGCAGATCAGCTCGGCCACATGGGTCAGGGGCACGTCGGCCGTCACCGCCGCGAGCACCTCCCGCTGCAGCGTATCGATTTGCTTGCTCTCGGTGATGTCCGTGAGCACGGCGACGATATTCCCGAGTTCGTTGCGCTCGCGATCGTAGACCGGGCTGATGGCGGCGGATACCCAGACCTGCCGGTCCGCCTTGCTGCGGCAGAGCAGTTCCTCCGAGAACGGGACCCGCTCGCGCACTTTCTGGCGCAGGCGGTTCTCGATCGCTGCGTCGCCATACTTGCCGACGAGGAACGCCAGCGGGCTCTGCCCGGCGATCTCGTCTCGGCTGTAGCCGAACAGCTGGGTGAAGGCGCGGTTGACGTAGATGATGCGCAACTGGCCATCGGTGACCAGCACCACCCGGTCGGTCTCGTTGGCCACCAGCGACAGGATATAGAGCTCGGCGCGGCGCGCCACCTCGTCGGTCACGTTGCGGATGAAGGCGGCATAGTTCACGGCATCGCCCACCTGGGCGCGGCTGAGCGAGAGCATGCCCCACAGGCGCGAGCCATCCTTGTGCTCGATCGCCACTTCGCGGCTCGTGCCGACGATCTTGTCCTGCCCGGTCACGCGGTGCGCATCGATGAAGTCGTCGTGGGGCTCGCGCAGCTCGAGCGGCACGAGGCAACGCACGTTGCGGCCGAGAACCTCGGCGCGCGCGTAGCCGAACAAGCGTTCCGCGGCCGGGTTGAAATAAGTGATACAGTTCGCCTGGTCGATAAAGATCACGGCATCGATGGCCTGGTTGAGCGCCGCCCAGGAGAGATCGCCGGTCTGCTCAACCATGCCCACCCACTCCAATGTCCCCAGGCCTCTCACTGCGCCAGAGCCCAGAGTTCCGGAGCCCCAGGAAGCACGAAATCCTCCCGCGCTCCAGCATTGGATATTACCGTTGATCCTTCCTTATCGCCGGTGAAAGTCAAGGAATGGTTGCGCTCACGCTTGGTCGGGTCAAGCATTGGCAGCCGGCAAAGTCCGGATACTCAAGCTACCGGAGTGCCTGCGCACCCTTTATGGGGTCCGCGCGCGCCCAGCACCGCAAACGGCACGGCCAGATCGAGCAACTTCTAGTTTTATCAACGCAACATGATCTACCAAGAGACGCGCGACATCCTGGCGCGGTAACCTGCTGAGGACAACCCCCTCCACTCCGGCTTTCTATAGCGGTTCTTGCATACCTCGCAACCGCGCATCCACCCGGGCCCGCCCCATCAGCGGCAGCAATCCCGCCAGTTCCGGCCCCCTGTCCTCGCCGGTGAGCGCCCGCCGCAACGGGTGGAACAGAGCCTTGCCGCTGCGCCCGCTCGTGGCCTTGATGGCGGCGATCCATGAACCATAGGTTGAGCCATCCCATGGCTCTGCCGGCAGCGCGGCGGCGGCGGCGGCGAGAAAGGCCACGTCCTCTGGCGCGGCGGCGGCCGTGGCCGCGAGCGGCGCGCAGCACACGCGCCACCAGTGCGCCGCATCCTCGAACCGCAACAGGTTGCCGCGAACCGCCAGCCAGAAGGCCTCGCCGGCGTCGATGCCCTGCGCGAGGAGGCGCCGCCGCGCTACCGCAAACGGCATCAGATGGAGCGTGCGGGCGCTGAGGCTCGCCAGATCCTGCGGATCGAAGCGGGCCGGCGCACGCGAGATATCGGACAGGTCCACCAAGGCAGCGAGGTCGTCGAGGCTCGCCACGGGCTGCACCGGGCGGGCGGTGCCCACCAGCACCGCCGCCGCCGCGACCGCGAGCGCCTCGATCCCCTCCGCGCGCAGCGCCGAAAGCGACAGGTGACCGAGGCGCTTTGAGAGCCCCTCCCCGCTCGGCAGCGTCAGCAGATTGTGGTGCGCGAACAGAGGCGGCGTGCCGCCCAGCGCTTCGATGATCTCGATCTGCACCGCGGTGTTGGTGACGTGGTCCTCGCCGCGCACCACCTGGGTGACGCCGAGCGCCATGTCGTCCACCACCGAGGGCAGCGTGTAGAGGAAGGAGCCGTCGGCGCGCACGAGAACCGGATCGGACAGGCTCGCTGTGTCCACCTGTTGCGGCCCGCGCACGCCGTCGTTCCAGGCCACCTCGCGCTGGCTCAGCAGGAAGCGCCAGTGCGGCGCCCGTCCCTCGGCGGCATAGCGCGCGCGCTCGGCCTCGGTGAGGCGCAAAGCGGCGCGGTCATAGACCGGCGGTAGGCCGCGCGCGCGCTGGAGCTTGCGCTTGAGGTCCAGCTCCTCCTCGCTCTCGTAGCAGGCATAGAGGCGCCCCGCCGCCGTCAGGCGGCCGGCGGCGTCGGCATAAAGCGCGAGACGGTCGGACTGGCGCACGCGGAGGTCGGGCGGGATGCCGAGCCACGCCAGATCCGCGGCGATGGCGTCGGCGAATTCGGCGCGCGAGCGCGCGGCGTCGGTGTCGTCGAGGCGCAGGATGAAGGTGCCGCCGCGGCGCCGGGCGATGAGCGCGTTCAGGAGCGCGGTGCGGGCATTGCCCACATGGAGCAGGCCGGTGGGGGACGGCGCGAAGCGCAGGACCGGCGGGGAGGCGTCAGACATGGCGTCCGCCATAAACCGGCGCGCGCCGTTCGTCGATGGCCGCCGGCGCAGGGCCGGCCTTCGGAAGCCCCGGCGGGCGGGCAAGCCCGTCCGCCGGAGGGGGTGAAGCCGGCGTCAGGGCCGCTGCGGCGGGCAGTTCGGCCCCTGGCAGTTCTGGCGCTGGCGCTGCTGGTTCTGCGGCTGCTGCTGGCGCTGCGGCTGCTGGCGCTGCTGCTGCATCTGCTGCTGACGCAACTGCTGGTTCTGCTGGTTCTGCCGCTGCTGCTGTTGCTGTTGCTGCAGCTGCTGGCGCTGTTGTTGCTGCAGTTGCTGACGCTGCTGGTTCTGTTGCTGCTGCAGACGCTGATGGTTCTGCTGAACCTGCGGGTTCTGCTGCTGCGGCAACCGTTGCTGCGGCAACCGCTGTTGCTGCTGTTGCTGGAGCTGCTGCCGCTGCTGGAATTGCTGCTGCTGCAGTTGCTGGCGCTGCTGCTGGATCTGGCGCTGGTACTGCTGCTGCGGGGTGAGACCGCCACCACCAGGACCACCGGGTATCGCGCCCGGCGCGCCGGGACCACCGGGACGACCGGCGCCGCCAGGACCACCGGGCGTGCCCGGTCCGCCGGGACCGCCAGGGCCACCGGGCGTCACGCCGGGCGCGCCAGGGCCGCCGGGACGACCGGGACCGCCAGGACCACCAGGCATGCCGGGACCACCCGGTCCGCCAGGACCACCGGGCGTCACGCCGGGCGCGCCAGGGCCACCGGGACGGCCGGGACCCCCAGGACCACCAGGCATGCCGGGACCACCCGGTCCGCCAGGACCACCGGGCGTCACGCCGGGCGCGCCAGGGCCACCGGGACGGCCGGGACCACCAGGACCACCAGGCATGCCGGGACCACCGGGTCCGCCAGGACCACCAGGCGTCACCCCGGGCGCGCCAGGTCCACCGGGACGGCCGGGACCGCCAGGACCACCAGGCATGCCGGGACCACCCGGTCCGCCAGGACCACCCGGTCCGCCGGGACCGCCAGGGCCACCGGGTCCCCAGCCGGGACCACCAGGACCACCGGGACCACCGGGACGACCCGGTCCGCCGGGCATTCCCGGACCCCCGGGACCGCCAGGACCGCCAGGGCCCCAGCCGGGACCACCAGGACCGCCGGGCCGGCCCGGACCGCCGGGATATCCCCAGCCGGGACCGGGACGCCAGCCGGGAGCCGGCGGCGGGCGCATGCCGGGCGGGGGCGCATAGCCGGGACGCCACCAGCCGGGCGGGCGCACGCCGGGAGGCGGCACCGGCCAGCCGGGACGCGGCCGCCAGACATAGTTGTTCCAGCGATAGCGGTCGGCATACCAGGGCAGGCCGACATAATAGCGGTTCCAGTAGTCGTTCACCGCGAACGCCACCACCGGAATGCCCACCGCCGCCAGCGCCACGTCGGGCAGGAGCGAGGTCACCACCTCGTTCTGCACCTGCTGCTGGAAGCCGAGATATTCCGCGAACACCCAGCCGCGGTAATCGCCCCAGAGCACGTCGCACCAGGACTGGTCGTCGAGGCAGCCCTCGATGTCGACGGGCGTCCCTTCCGGGATCACGCCGATGCTCTGGAACTCGGTGTCAGGCCCGGTCCTCATGTTGACGTTGGCCGTCGTGAACCCCGGCGCCGCTACGGCGATGCTGGAGGCCGCCGCCAACAGGCCGGCAACGAGGCCGACCGTGCTCCATATCCTCATGGACTGCTCCCTTCGACTCCGCCCGAGCCGATAAAACGAAGTGTAGCAAGCACCTCGTGGCGTTTCCTATGCGCAAGCGCGGCTTTTACCGAGCGGGAGATTGACCTAATTGCGTCATGAGAACGTGAACGGGACCACGTCCCGCACATTTTCGTCGATGCGGATGTCCCGGTCGAGCGGCGGGAAGGCGCGCAGGTCGCAGTCGCGGCGCGGGCAGATGCGGCAGGAGACGCCGAGCTTGGCCACCGGCGCCGCCTTCAGGTCGAGCCCGTCCGCATAGACGATGTCGTGGGCGAAGGAGGCCTCGCAGCCGAGCCCCAGCGCATAGGCGCGCGCCGGCTGGCCGTGCCGCGCCGCCGGCGCCGACACCGAGCGGGCGAGGCAGATGTAGCGCACCCCGTCCGGCATCTCGCCCACTTGCACCAGGGTGCGGCCCGCCATCTCGAAGGCCTCGTGCACGTTCCAGGCGGCGCAGGCGCCGCCGTGGCGCGCGAACTGGAAGCGCGTCGCCGAGTGGCGCTTGGTGATGTTGCCGGCCCGGTCCACCTTGGCGAAATAGAAGGGCACCCCCTTCGCCCCCGGCCGCTGCAATGTGGAGAGGCGGTGGAACACCTGCTCCAGGCTCGCCCCGCTCTCCAGCACCAGCCGGTCGAGATCGTGCCGGCGCGCGCGGGCAAGGTCCAGGAAGCGGCGATAGGGCAGCATCAGCGCCCCGGCGAAATAATTGTAGAGCGCGAGCTTGCAGATCTCCGCCGCGGTCTGGCCGCGGAAGCGCGCCGAGGCGACGGTGGAGGCCACCAGCTCGGCATGCTCCAGCTGGGCGATGGTGGCGGCGAGGCGGAACGCGCGCGAGGGCGGCGTCAGCGTGCCGGACAGCACCAGGCGCCGGGTCCTGGGATCGAAGCTCGACATGGGTTCGGCGGGATCGGCGTGGCCGGTCTCCACGCTCACCTTGTGGCGCGCCGCGAGGTGGGCGGTGAATGCCGCCTCGGGCGGCACCCCTTCCAGGATGCCGAGGGTGAGCGCCGCCGCCTCGGCGGCGCGGTCGAGGCTGTCGACGTAATTGTCCACGTAGTGGAAATAGTCCCGCACCTCCTCGTAGGGCACGAGCTTGGCCTCGTCGCCGGGGGCGATGCCGGCGCTCAGCATGTCGTCGAGCGAGGCGCGCCATTCGGCGGTGCGCCGGAGCGCCACGTGCATGCGCAGGAAGGCATGGGCGAAGGCGGGCGAGAGGTTCGCCACCGCCTTCACGTCCTGGAGGCCGAGATCGAGGTCGCGGAACAGGGGATCGGCCGCCGCCTCCCGCAGGTCGGCGACCAGGCGGTCGAGGTCCTCGGCGCCGAAGGAGGTGATGTCGACGTCGAAGGTGCGGGAGATGGCGATCAGCACCGAGGCGGTGAGCGGGCGCTGGTTGCTCTCGATCTGGTTGATGTAGGAGGCCGAGACGGCGAGCCGCTGCGCCAGCTCGCTCTGCTTGAGCCCGAGCTTTTCCCGCAGCCGCCGCACCGCGTGGCCGGCATAGACCTTCTGACGCATGGCCGGCCTCCTTCACTTTCGCTTCCGGCCTCTCGCTCCTGATCCCGGCACGCCGGACGAAACATGCCGCAAGGTCAGTAGCCCGATCCGGCCTGGGACCACGATTTGTAAAAACTTCACAATCAACAACACAGAACTTTTACATATTCAAGCAGCCCCCGCTTCTTGTTAGCGACACAGAGAGCCAGCTTCCGCCAGCGTTTCGATCATGCTGCGACGCAGCATCCTTCCCTGGCGGCGCAACAGGCTACATTCGCGATCCCGGTCGCGCGCACCAAGGGAGTGGGCGTCATGAAGGAAGTGCTCGAGGAGCTCGACAGCCGGCGCGGCGTCGCCCGGCTCGGCGGCGGCGAGAAGCGCATCGCGGCGCAGCACCAGCGCGGCAAGCTCACGGCCCGCGAGCGCATCGACCTCCTGCTCGACCGCGGCACCTTCGAGGAATACGACACCTTCGTGCAGCACCGCTGCGTCGATTTCGGCATGGAGGACCAGAAGATCCCCGGCGACGGCGTGGTCACCGGCTGGGGCACCGTGAACGGCCGCAAGGTGTTCGTGTTCGCAAAGGACTTCACGGTGTTCGGCGGCTCGCTCTCGGAGGAGCACGCGCGCAAGATCACCAAGATCCAGGACATGGCGCTGAAGACCCGCGCCCCGATCATCGGCCTGTTCGATGCCGGCGGCGCCCGCATCCAGGAGGGCGTCGCGGCGCTCGGCGGCTATGGCGAGGTGTTCAAGCGCAACGTCGCCTCCTCGGGCGTGATCCCGCAGATCTCGCTCATCATGGGCCCCTGCGCCGGCGGCGACGTCTATTCGCCCGCCATGACCGACTTCATCTTCATGGTGCGCGACACCTCCTACATGTTCGTCACCGGCCCCGAGGTGGTGAAGACGGTGACCAACGAGACCGTCACCTCCGAGGAGCTGGGCGGCGCCAAGGTCCACACCTCGAAGTCGTCGGTCGCCGACGGCGCCTATGACAACGACGTGGAGATGCTGCTGGAGGCCCGCCGCCTCATCGACTTCCTGCCGTCGAACAATTTCGAGGGCGTGCCCGAGTGGCCCTCCTTCGACGATCCGGGCCGGGTGGACGAGAGCCTCGACACGCTGATCCCCGACAACCCGAACAAGCCCTACGACATCAAGGAGCTGATCCTGAAGGTCGTGGACGAAAGCGACTTCTTCGAGATCCAGGCGGCCTACGCCAAGAACATCGTCACCGGCTTCGGCCGCATCGAGGGGCGCACGGTGGGCTTCGTCGCCAACCAGCCCATGGTGATGGCGGGCGTGCTCGACAGCGACGCCTCCCGCAAGGCGGCGCGCTTCGTGCGCTTCTGCGACGCCTTCGAGATCCCGATCGTCACCTTCGTCGACGTGCCCGGCTTCCTGCCCGGCACCGCGCAGGAATATGGCGGCCTCATCAAGCACGGCGCCAAGCTCCTGTTCGCCTACTCGCAGGCGACCGTGCCGCTGGTCACGGTCATCACCCGCAAGGCGTTCGGCGGCGCCTATGACGTCATGGCCTCCAAGCATGTGGGCGCGGACGTGAACTATGCCTGGCCCACCGCCCAGATCGCGGTGATGGGCGCCAAGGGCGCGGTGGAGATCATCTTCCGCCAGGACATGAACGATCCCGAGAAGATCGCCGCCCACACCAAGAATTACGAGGAGCGCTTCCTCTCGCCCTTCGTCGCCGCCGAGCGCGGCTTCATCGACGAGGTCATCATGCCCCACTCGACGCGCCGGCGCCTCGCCCGCGCGCTCGCCATGCTGCGCACCAAGAAGCTCGAGCAGCCGCACAGGAAGCACGACAACATGCCGGTGTGAGGCGGGGCCGTTCGGGCTCAACCCGCAGCCCCCGCTGCCCTGCCGGGCGGCGCCCCCTCCCACCCCTCCCCCGCAAGCGGGAGAGGGCTTCTCCTCCCGGCGCCACACGGCTCCCTCTCCCGCTTGCGGGGGAGGGCTGGGGAGGGGGAACAGCGACTTCAGCAGATTTCAGCGCCGCGGGCGCAAAGGAACGAACGCCATGTTCACCAAGATCCTGATCGCGAACCGGGGTGAGATCGCCTGCCGCGTCATCAAGACGGCGCGCAAGATGGGCATCAAGACGGTCGCCGTCTATTCCGAGGCCGACAAGGACGCGCTCCATGTGGAGATGGCGGACGAGGCGGTCTATATCGGCCCGCCCCAGGCCGCCCAGTCCTACCTCATCGCCGAGAAGATCGTGGACGCCTGCTTGAAGACCGGCGCCGAGGCGGTGCACCCCGGCTACGGCTTCCTGTCCGAGCGCGCCTCGTTCCCGAAGCTCCTCGCCGAGCACGGCATCGTCTTCATCGGCCCGAACCCGCACGCGATCGAGGCCATGGGCGACAAGATCGAGTCCAAGAAGGCGGCGGCGGCGGCCAACGTCTCCACGGTGCCGGGCTATCTCGGCGAGATCGCAAGCGGGGAAGAGGCGGCGAAGATCGCCGACGAGATCGGCTATCCGGTGATGATCAAGGCCTCCGCCGGCGGCGGCGGCAAGGGCATGCGCATCGCCTATTCCCGCGACGAGGTGCAGGACGGCTTCGACCGTGCCCGCTCCGAGGCGAAGTCCTCCTTCGGCGACGACCGCGTGTTCGTGGAGAAGTTCATCGTCGACCCGCGCCACATCGAGATCCAGGTGCTGGGCGACAAGCACGGCAACGTCATCTATCTGGGCGAGCGCGAATGCTCGATCCAGCGCCGCAACCAGAAGGTGGTCGAGGAGGCCCCCTCCCCGCTGCTCGACGAGGCCACCCGCAGGAAGATGGGCGAGCAGGCGGTCGCGCTCGCCAAGGCGGTCGGCTACGACAGCGCCGGCACGGTGGAGTTCGTCGCCGGGCAGGACAAGAGCTTCTACTTCCTGGAGATGAACACCCGCCTCCAGGTGGAGCATCCAGTGACGGAGCTCATCACCGGCATCGACCTCGTGGAGCAGATGATCCGCGTCGCCGCCGGCGAAAAGCTGAAGATCACCCAGGACGACGTGAAGCTCACCGGCTGGGCGGTGGAGAGCCGCATCTATGCGGAGGACCCCTACCGCAACTTCCTGCCCTCCACCGGCCGCCTCGTGCGCTACCGCCCGCCCAAGGAGGGCAAGATCGGCCCGATCACGGTGCGCAACGACACTGGCGTCTATGAGGGCGGGGAAATCTCCATCTTCTACGACCCCATGATCGCCAAGCTCGTGACCCATGCGCCCACCCGCGCCATGGCCATCGAGGCGCAAGCGGACGCGCTCGACGCCTTCGGCATCGACGGCATCGGCCACAACATCCCGTTCCTCTCGGCGCTCATGTCCCATCCGCGCTGGCAGGAGGGGCGGCTGTCCACCGGCTTCATCGCCGAGGAATATCCGGAGGGCTTCCAGGCCCGCGCGCCCGAGGGCGAGCTGGTGCACTTCCTCTCCGCCGTGGCGGCGGTGATCGACCACATCCAGAACGTGCGCAAGCGCAAGATCACCGGCCAGACCTCCGGCATCACCTGGAACATCGCCAAGCGCCGCATCGTCAACCTCACGGCGGGCGAGCACGACATCATCTCCACCCCGTGCGAGGTGGAGCCGGTGGACGGCGGCTTCCGGGTGCAGATGTTCGAGAAGGACGGCACGCCGGGGCACGCGCACCTGGTGCGCTCCACCTGGAAGCCGGGCGAGCCGGTGTGGACCGGCACCATCGACGCCGACCAGGTGGCGATGCAGGTGCGCCCCATCACCAACGGCGTGGCGCTCGCCCATCGCGGCGTCGCCACCCTGGCGCGCACCTACACCGAGCGCTCGGCGGCGCTCGCCGCCCTCATGCCCAAGAAGGAGAATGCGGGCGGCGGCAAGGAGCTGCTCTGCCCCATGCCGGGCCTCGTGGTCTCCATCGCGGTCACCGCCGGCCAGGCGGTGAAGAGCGGCGACGTGCTCGCCATCGTCGAGGCCATGAAGATGGAGAACGTGCTGCGCGCCGAGCGCGACGGCGTGGTGAAGGCGCTGCACGCCAAGCCCGGCGACAGCCTCGCCGTCGATGCGGTGATCATGGAGTTCGCGTAAGGCCTTCGCGATGCCGGCTTTGCCCCCTCCCGCCACCCCTCTGCCGGGCTTTCCCCCTCCCAACCCTCCCCCGCAAGCGGGAGAGGGCTTTGATCGCCGGCACCAGGCCCGCCCTCTCCCCCGCTTGCGGGGGAGGGCTGGGGAGGGGGCACGGCCGGGCGCACCCCACGGGGTCGACCTCGCGCGCATCAGCCCTCCCTCCGTCATGCTCCGGCTTGACCGGAGCATCCACGGCGCCGGCCATGGTGCCCCGCGCCGCCCGGGCCCTCTGGTCAAGCCGGACGGCAACAATGGTGGGATGGAGGGCCCTGGGACGGGGGCGCGTGACGGCGGCGCGCATCCCGCCCGGTCCGGGGTGAGCCTTGGCGTCATTTCGGCTAAGAGAGGGGCTCCTTCCCGTGCCGCCTGTCCGGCGGCGATCACCGGAGCCTGTTGATGCGTCTTCTCTCCAACCTCCTGAAGCGCTTCGTGGAGAAGGGCCAGCTCACCGTCATCGACGCGTCGGGCCAGCGCCACGTGTTCGGCTCGGGGGTGGACGGGCCGTCCGTCACCGTGCGCATGCACGACAAGAAGCTGGAGAAGGAGCTGTTCTTCAATCCGGAGCTGGTGGCGGCCGAAGCCTATATGGACGGGCGCCTCACCTTCGAGGACGGCGCCGGCGCGTTCGAGCTGCTCCACCTGTTCTCGGTCAACCGCAAGGGGCTCGCCGCCCATCCGGTGCAGCAGGCGCTGCGCCGGGCGTGGCGCTCGGTGCGCCGGTTCCAGCAGGCGAACCCGGTGGGCAAGGCGAAGGAGAACGTCTCCTCCCACTACGACCACCCGGCCGCCTTCTACCGGCTGTGGCTGGACGAGACCATGGCCTATTCCTGCGCCTATTTCCGCGAGCCCGACGAGCCGCTCGCGGACGCGCAGCGCAACAAGTTCCGCCATATCGCCGCCAAGCTGAAGATCACGCCCGGCATGACCGTGGCCGAGATCGGCTCCGGGTGGGGCGGGCTTGCCATCTATCTGGCGAAGTGCGGCGCCCATGTCACCGCCATCAACGTCTCGCCGGAGCAGCTGGCGGAGAGCCGGCGCATCGCGCAAGCCGCGGGGGTCGCGGACCGGATCGACTTCAAGGAGATCGACTACCGCCACCTTCAGGGCAAGTTCGACCGGGTGGTCTCCATCGGCATGATGGAGCATGTGGGCGTCTCGCACTTCGACGACTATTTCACCACCGTGCGCAACCTGCTGGCGCCCGGCGGCTATGCCATGATCCACGCCATCGGCCGCATGTCGCCGCCCGGAACCACGGGGCCCTTCATCCGCAAGTACATCTTCCCCGGCGGCTACGTGCCGGCGCTGTCCGAGGTGTTCGCCTCCACCGAGCGCGTCGGCCTGTGGGTGGACGACTGCGAGGTCCTGCGGCTGCATTATTACTGGACCATCCGCGCCTGGCGGCGGAACTTCATGGCGAAGCGCGCCGAGGTGGACGCCATGATGGGCGAGCGCTTCGGCCGCATGTGGGAATTCTACCTCGCGGCGGTGGAGCTCGGCTTCCTGCACGGCTCCAACATGGTGTTCCAGCTCCTGCTCTCGCAGCAGCGCGACGACGTGCCGGTGATCCGCGACTTCATCGTCGACGAGGAGCGCGCCTTGCTCGCGCGGGAGCATCTGTGATGGGCACGCCCGCCGCCATGCTCGCCTCGGACACGGGGAGCCGTGGGCCCTCCGGTCAAGCCGGAGGGCGACGGCGGGAACCCGAGACGTCGTCGTGCTCCGGCTTGACCGGAGCACCCATCGCGTCGACCGCGTTGGCGCGCAGCCCCTTCCACCCAGAGGTCCGATCATGACCGCCCTCCCCTTCTCGACCGACCTGCCTGCCGCCACCCGCGCGGACTGGCTGAAGCTGGTGGAAGGCGTGCTGAAGGGCGCGCCCTACGACAAGCGTCTCGTCACCCGCACCTATGAGGGCCTGTCGCTCGACGCGCTGCCCGCCCGCAAGCCCCACGCGCCGGTGGTGGCCGGCCGGCCGGCCGGCGCGCCGTGGGTCGTCTCCATGCGGGTGGACCAGGGCGACCTCGCCGATGCCAACGCCCAGGCGCTGGAGGACCTCGACGGCGGCGCCTCGGGCCTGACCCTCGTCTACCAGTCCTCGCCCCACGCCCACGGCTTCGGCCTGCCGGACGGCGCCGACCTCGCCGTGGTGCTGAAGGACGTGCTCGTCGACCTGATCGAGACCCGCATCGAGAGCGGCGCCTTCACCGGGCGCGAGGATGCCCTCGCCTTCGCCGACTTCACGGAGAGCCGAGGCTTCGACCCCAAGGGGCTCGCCCTGTCGTTCGGCCTCGACCCGCTGGGCGACTTCGCGGCCAAGGGCTCCCTGCCCATGGCCTGGCCGCTGCTTGCCAAGCGCTTCGCCGAGACCTCGGCCGTCCTCGCGGCGCGCGGCTTCGCCGGTCCCCTCGCGCGGGCGGACGGGGCGATCTACCACGCCGCCGGCGCCTCGGACGCGCAGGAGCTCGCCGCCGTGCTCGCCACCATGGTGGCGTACCTGAAGGCCTACGCCGAGGCGGACGTGCCGCTCAGCGAGGCCGCCGCGCGCATCGAGGCGGCGCTGGTGGCGGACGTGAACCAGACCGCCACCATCGCCAAGTTCCGCGCCATCCGCCTGCTGTGGGCCGCCGCGCTGCGCGAATGCGGCCTCAAGGCCGCCCCGCTCAAGCTGCACGCCACCACCGCCTGGCGCTCCATGACCCGGCGCGATCCTTACGTGAACCTGCTGCGCGGAACGGTCGCGGCGTTCGCGGCCGGCGTCGGCGGAGCGGACAGCGTCACCGTGCTGCCCTTCACCCAGGCGCTGGGGCTGCCGGACGCCTTCGCCCGGCGCCTCGCCCGCAACACCCAGGTGATGCTGCTGGAGGAGAGCAACGTCCACCGCGTCGCCGACCCCGGCGCCGGCGCCGGCGCGGTGGAGGCGCACACGGACGGCCTCGCCGCCGCCGCGTGGGACCTGTTCCGCACCATCGAGAAGCGCGGCGGCATGGCCGACGTGCTGGAGGACCGCTGGCTCAAGGCCGAGATCGCCGAGGTGAAGGCGCGCCGCGACAAGGACGTGGCGACCCGCAGGGTGCCCGTCACCGGCACCTCGGAATTCCCCATCCTCGCCCAGGAGATGCCTGAAGTGCTGGCGCCGCTGGCGCCCGAACCGGCCCCGGTGGCGGACGGCGCGCTCGCCCCCGCGCGCATCTCCGAAGCCTTCGAGGCGCTGCGCGACAAGGCGGAAGCCGCGCCGACGCCGCCGGCGGTGTTCCTCGCCACGCTCGGCCCGGTCTCCGCCTTCACCGCGCGGGCGACCTTCGCCAAGAACTTCTTCGAGGCCGGCGGCCTCAGGGCGGACGTGCCCGACGGCTTCGCGGACCAGGACGCGCTGGTCGCCGCCTTCAAGGCATCCGGCACGGCTTTTGCGTGCCTGGTCTCGTCGGACGACGTCTACGGCGCCGAGGCCGCCGCGGCGGCGGAGGCGCTCAAGGCCGCGGGCGCTTCGGCGGTCTGGCTCGCCGGCAAGCCAGCGGACCTCGTGGCGGAGCTGGAGGCGGCGGGCGTGGCGGGCTTCATCTTCGCCGGCTGCGACGCGCTGGAGACGCTGGAGCGGGCGCAGGCGGCGGCGGGAGTTTGAGATGACAGGGGAACGGGCCATGGAAGGCGGGACGCAACGGATGCGCATCCTCGGGCTGGCGACGGCGGCCCTTGCGCTGGCGGCGCTTCTGGCGGCCCCCGCCACGGCGCTGGCGGACAACGCCATGCGCTTCGACGGCACCTGGGCCGTTCGCACATCGGCCGAGACCGGCACCTGCGGCAAGAATTACGACTTCAAGCTGAACGTGAAGGGTGGCAAAGTAACCTATGCGGGATACTGGCCGGTGAATGCCGCAGGCGGCATCAACAAGGTCGGCATCGTCAAGATGACGCTCTCGCACAACGGCGGGAAGGTGGTGGCCACCGGCCTCGCCGAAGGAGACCAGGCTTCGGGCGACTGGTCCTCGCCCGATCCGAACTGCTCGGGGTCCTGGTTCGCGAAACGGGCGTGAGCCCGCTTTGATGCAATGAGGCGGTCCAAGGACCGCTTCCGAAGATCGAGGCGCCAAGGGCGCTTGAGGGCGAGGCGCCCCCGGGGCGCGGGCCGCGCGCAGGCGCGATGTCGAGGGAACAGAAGATGAGCCGGATCCCCAACTTCGCCGAGATCGACTGGCGCGCGCCGGAGACCGCCGCGCCGGCCGCGGCCGCGCCGGCCTGGATGACGCCCGAGGGCATTCCGGTGAAGCCGCTCTACGGCCCGGCTGACATCGAGGGCCTCTCCTTCATTGACACCTGGCCCGGCATCGCGCCGTTCCTGCGCGGGCCCTATGCGGCCATGTACGCCACCCAGCCCTGGACCATCCGCCAATATGCCGGCTTCTCCACGGCGGAGGACAGCAACGCCTTCTACCGGCGCAACCTCGCCGCCGGGCAGAAGGGCCTCTCGGTCGCCTTCGACCTCGCCACCCACCGCGGCTATGACTCGGACCACCCCCGCGTTTCCGGCGACGTGGGCATGGCGGGCGTCGCCATCGACAGCATCTACGACATGCGCACCCTGTTCTCCGGCATCCCGCTGGACCAGATGAGCGTGTCCATGACCATGAACGGCGCGGTGCTGCCGATCCTGGCGCTGTTCGTGGTGGCGGCCGAGGAGCAGGGCGTGCCCGCCTCCAAGCTCTCCGGCACGATCCAGAACGACATCCTCAAAGAATTCATGGTGCGGAACACCTACATCTATCCGCCCGCCCCCTCCATGCGCATCATCTCCGACATCTTCGCCTTCACGTCCAAGGAGATGCCGCGCTTCAACTCGATCTCCATCTCCGGCTACCACATGCAGGAGGCCGGGGCGACGCAGGACCTGGAGCTGGCCTACACGCTCGCCGACGGCGTGGAATACGGCCGCGCCGGCGCCGCCGCCGGCCTGCCCATCGACGTGTTCGCGCCGCGCCTCTCCTTCTTCTGGGCCATCGGCATGAACTTCTTCATGGAGGTGGCGAAGCTGCGCGCCGCCCGCCTCCTGTGGACGCGGCTGATGACCGACCTGGGCGCCAAGAACCCCAAGTCTCTTCCCCTGCGCACCCATTGCCAGACGTCGGGCTGGTCGCTGACCGCCCAGGACGTGTTCAACAACGTCATGCGCACCGCCATCGAGGCCATGGCGGCGACGCAAGGCCAGACCCAGTCGCTCCACACCAACGCCCTCGACGAGGCGCTGGCGCTGCCCACGGACTTCTCGGCCCGCATCGCCCGCAACACCCAGATCATGCTCCAGCAGGAGAGCGGCACCACGCGCCAGATCGACCTGTGGGGCGGCTCCTATTTCGTGGAGAAGCTCACCGCCGACCTCGCCGCCAAGGCGTGGGCGCATATCCAGGAAGTCGAGGCGCTGGGCGGCATGGCCAAGGCCATCGAGGCCGGCATCCCCAAGCTGCGCATCGAGGAGGCCGCCGCCACCACCCAGGCCCGCATCGACGGCGGCGCGCAGACCGTGGTCGGCGTCAACAAGTTCAAGCCGGTGAAGGACAAGCTGATCGACGTGCTCCGGGTGGACAATTCCGCCGTGCGCGCCGCCCAGATCGACAAGCTGAACCGCCTCAAGGCCGAGCGCAACCCGGCCGAGGTGGCGGCGAAGCTGGAGGCGCTCACCAACGGCGCCGCCGGCAACGGCAATCTCCTGGCGCTCGCCATCGACGCCGCGCGCGCCAAGGCCACCGTGGGCGAGATCTCCGATGCGCTGGAGACGGTGTTCGGCCGCCACCGCGCCGAGATCCGCGCCATCTCCGGCGTCTACAAGCGGGAGGCTTCCGCCATGACCGACAAGGTGGGCAAGGTGCAGAAGCTCGTCGAGGCGTTCGAGCATGCCGAGGGCCGGCGCCCGCGCATCCTGGTCGCCAAGGTGGGCCAGGACGGCCACGACCGCGGCCAGAAGGTGATCGCCTCCGCCTTCGCCGACCTCGGCTTCGACGTGGACATCGGCCCGCTCTTCGCCACCCCCGAGGAGGCCGCCCGGCAGGCGGTGGAGAACGACGTGCACGTGGTGGGCATCTCCTCGCTCGCCGCCGGCCACCTCACGCTCGTGCCGGCGCTGAAGAAGGCGCTGGAGGCGGAGGGCCGGCCCGACATCATGGTGGTGGTGGGCGGCGTGGTGCCGCCGCAGGACTACGACGCGCTGAAGGCGTTCGGCGCCGAGGCCATCTTCCCGCCCGGCACGGTGATCGCCGACGCCGCGAAGGAGTTGCTGCACACCCTCTCCCACCGGCTCGGGCATAACCTCGAAGCGGCGGAGTGAGGGACTAAGACCAAACACACGACATGCGCTTGGTCTGCCGGTAATGGGTCAGATTGACGATACCTCGGCATCGCAACTCCCTCTCCCGCTTGCGGGGGAGGGTTGGGGAGGGGGCCTGCACTCCCCTTTGGGCCAACGAGATCGGCAGCCGGAGTGGCCTTCCCCCTCCCTGCCCTCCCCCGCAAGCGGGAGAGGGTTCCACGCTACGCCCGGCTCCGAACCGGGATTTTGAACTGACCCGCTACCGAAGTGACTGCCCTTGCAATAGCTCCTTTTTAGGAGCACTTTCAAAGAGCGCCAATCTTCGATTGAAGCGGACGGGCTGGATTGCCGGCGCACTCTCAAAATTTAGAGGTGCAATATGCTGGTTACCGGCAACGAACTGGTTTGCCTTTATCATGCCGAGAGGGTCAACGATCTGATTCCTCATGGCAAACCAATGAAATTACGGAAGGCAATCGAAGAGGCTCTTAGTTGGGCGGGGGTCGATCGCATTCGGGCCCATATCAGCTTTGTCGAGGCCGACATCATGGACCTCTGCGGCATCGGCGAAATTGAAGACTGCGCACATTTTCTCGGGCTGGTCCCGCAACCGCCTCGGATACGATGACGGGAGATATCCCTGACCTCTAGACCCACCACCCTCCGGGTGCTGGAGCCGGCGCCGGGCGTGCTGGCCTTCTATGACGGGCGCGTCGCCGGCGTGCGGCTGCATTCGCCGGCCGAGAACTGGCTCGACGACGGCGCCTTCTCCCTCGGCATCGCCTCCTATGCGGTGGTCGATGGCGAAGACGCTCTCGTCTACGACACCCACATCACCCTCGCCCACGCCCGCCTCATCCGCCGCACGCTGGAGGAGACGGGCGTCCGGCGCATCCGCGTGGCGCTGAGCCACTGGCACGACGACCATGTGGCCGGCAACGAAGTGTTCGCCGACTGCGAGATCATCGCCAACCGCGAGACCGACGCTTTGCTGCGCGCCAACCGCGCGCGGCTCGAAGGCGGCGATCCGCCCATCACTCCCCTCGTGCTGCCCAACCGCCTGTTCGAGGATCGCCTCGCGCTGAAGGTGGGAGCCATCCCGGTGGAGCTGATCCAGATGGACATCCACAGCCGCGACGGCACGGTGGCGCTGCTGCCGGGCGGGCTGCTGCTCGCCGGCGACACGCTGGAGGACCCCATCACCTATGTGGACGAGCCGGACCGGCTGGAGGCGCACCTCGAGGGACTGAAGCGCCTCGCCGCGCTCAGGCCCACGCGCATCCTGCCGAACCACGGCGCGCCGGACGTCATCGCGGCCGGCGGCTATCCGCCGGCGCTCATCGACGCCACCGTGCTCTATGTGGAGCGGCTGCTGCGGCTGCGGCGCGCGCCGGAGCTGGCTCTGCTCAACCTTTCCGCCTTCGCCGCGGCGGCGTTCGCCACCGGCGCGGTCCGCCCGTTCGCGCCGTATGAGGCGGTGCACCGGCGCAACGTCGCGGCGGTGCTGCGGCAGGATTGAGAGGCGGCGGCGCAGACGTCACCGCGGCGGCTCCATCGCCCGCCGGACGCGAGGGGCGCGGCGCGCGATCTCTTGCTTTTCCTTACTTGAAAACATAAGGATCGGCCCGATAGACATGACCGGCACTCCAGGGAGGGAGATTTCCCGGTCAGTTCCTGTAGCCAGCGGCACGAATACGTGAAGATCAAACTGGATCGTCCGCGCCTTGCCTGATACGTGGCGACGAAGAAGCTGTCTCAACTTCCGAAGATCCTGAAAGAGCGCCCCCCGGATCATCTCCGACGAGATCTGCCGCCCGGCCGATGGGGGCGTCTACGCGATCGCCGTCAAGTATGTGAAGTTCGGACTCAGCCCCGACTTCCTCGCGCTCCTCGACAGCCTCGCCGCGGCCTCTGTGAATGCCATCGTGGTGTGCAACGGCGAGCCCGACCCGCAGATGAAGGCGCTGCTCGCGGCGAGCCGGCGCGCGTCATCTACCTCAATGACAGCGTCTATTACCTGGCTGGTCCCGCCCTGGACGACCTGACGCGCCGGCTCGCCGCGAGCAGCTACGACGTGGTGGGCGCGCTGGAGAACCACGCCCACAGCCACCATCTCGGCTCCTACGCCCTGTCGCTCTCGGGCGCGGCGTTCGCCGAACCTGAGATCGTGCGCTTCTGGCAGCGCTACCGGCTGTACGACCTGCGACCCTACGTCATCAAGAAGGGCGAGCTTCGGCTCAGCAATACGCTGCAGCGCTGCAGCTACCGGTTCGACACCGTCTACGGCGCGGGGAAGCTGGCCGACCGGCTGGCCGCCATGCGCCTCGTCGAGACCGTCGATCACATGCGCTATCTGCCGCGCCACTTCCAGATCGCGGGCATGGTGCCCGCATTCGGGTCGGCCGCCTCGCTCGCCGGCCTGTTCGCGGATGAGGAAGAAGCGCGGGGCCGACAACGGCCGGCCGGCCCCGCCGCTCCGTCTTCCGCTCGGCGCAGACGATCGACCCGAGGCCGCCTTGGTGAAGGCGACGCTGATCGACGCCATCATGCGCGCCGTCAGCACACACAGCCAGATCCACGAGGGGTTCGGGCTGCTCCACCGGCTGTTCGATTGCCCGCTGGTGAAGAAGGACCTGCTCCAGCGCGACATCTTCACCGAGCACCAGATGGTGGCGATCCTCGCGGGCCTGCCGAAGGAGGAGCGCGCCACGGTGCTGCGCGAGCTCATCAACCGTGGCCGCCCCACCCATCTGCGCGGCAAAGCCCGCTTCCTGATGGACCACGGCCTGATCTGAGCCCGGCCGGCGCGCCCGCGTCGGCCGGGCGCGCGTCCTACTTCCCGGCCTTGGCCTGCTTGCGCGCGTCGGCGACCGCCGCCTTCAGCACGTCGAGGCCCTGGGCGCCCATCACCACCTGGTCGCCGATCACGTAGAAGGGCGTGCCGCCCTGGCCGAGGGCGCGGGCAAGCTGCATGCTCTCGTCCAGGGTTGCGTTGAGCTCGGGCGAGGTCGCCTGCTTCTCCAGCGCCGCCACGTCGATGCCCGCCTGCTTGGCGGCGGCGAAGGCCTTGGCGCGGTCGGCCTGGCCGCGCATGCCCATCAGCGCCTGGTGGAACGCCATGTACTTCTCCGGCGCCACCATGCGCACCGCAACACCCACCTGGGCAGCCTCGACCGAGCCCTGGCCGAGCATCGGCAGCTCGCGCAGCACAACGCGCAGGTTCGGGTCCGCCTTCACCAGTTCCTGGAGGTCGGCGAGCGCGCGCTTGCAGTAGCCGCAATTGTAGTCGAAGAACTCCACCAGCGTGACGTCGCCCTTGGGGTTCGCCACCACGACGCCACGCTGGCCGTCCACCAGCACCGGCTTCAGCTCCTTGAGGGCCTTGGAGGCCTGCTCGGCCTGGGCCGCCTGGTTGCGGGCCTCCAGCACCCCGACCACCTCCTCCAGCACCTCGGGGTGCTTGAGCAGGTATTCGCGCACGATGGTGCCGATCTGGTCCTTCTCCACGTCGGTGAAGGCGCTCGCGGGCGAAACGAGGACGCACGCGGTGGCCGCGACCAGGACGGCGTTGCGGGACAGACGGCCCAGGCGGGCTAGCATGAAACTCTCCATCGGCTTGAGAAGGGTGATTAGCGGTTGTTGCGCGCCGATTTGGGCGGCTTGAAGTTCACGAGGTCGTCGGCCTTGAGCCAGCCCGGGGTGCCGGGGGCGAAGCGCTGGCGCGCGCGGGCGGCGATCTCGCGCCCGATCTGGAACTCGCCCGAGGCGAAATAGCCTTGCGCCGCGGCGAGATCCGCATTGGCCACGTCGCCCTTGCGCCCGTAGGCCATGGCGAGCGAGCGCCAGGCGCCGGGGGAGTTGGGATCGCGCTGGGTGGCGAGGATCAGCTCGCGCAGCGCCTCCTCGTTGTAGGAGGGGTTGCCCGACTGCACCAGCGCCTGCCCGAGCATGGCGCGGATCAGCGGCGCCCCGTTCGTCATGGCCACCGCCTTGCGCAGCGGCGCCACCGATTCCACCGGGCGGGCGCTCTCCAGCAGAGCCTGGCCCTTCAGCTCATAGAAATAGGGGTTGTTGGGCTGCCGCGCGATGAGCGCGTCGATCTGGCTGATGGCCCCGTTCACACTGCCGTAGCGGTAGGCCGAAATGGCGCGGGCATACTGGGCGGGGAGCGAGGTGTCCGAGAGCGGATACTTGCGCGCCACCGCGTCGGGCCGCTCCATGAAGCCCACCAGCTTGGCGCGCATCATGTCGTGCCGCTCCTGGAGCGCCGGCGAGTCCTTGGCGTTGAAATAGGGGCTCGCCTTGGCGAGGGTCTCCAGCGCCGCGATGCGCTCGCGCGCCATGGGATGGCTCAGGAGATAGGGATCGACGCGCTGGCTGATGAACAGTTGGTCGTCCTGGAAGCGCTGGAACGTCTCGATCATGCCGCGCGCCGATTGCTGCGTGGCGTTGAGATAGGACACTGCGGAGCGGTCGGCCGCCTGCTCCTCGCCGCGCTGGTAGGTGAGCAGCGAGCGGCGGAGCATCTCCTGCGGCGCGGTCACGCCCGCGGCGGCGATGCTGCCCATGTCACGGCCCGCGCCCGCGGCCGCGCCCGCGGCGACGCCGGCGCCCGCCAGCAGCATGGCGACGATGGCCATGGTCTGCATGCCTTCAACCTGCTGGCGCATGCGGGCCAGATGGCCGCCGGCGATGTGGCCGGTCTCGTGCGCCAGCACCCCGATGATCTGGTTCGGGGTCTTGGAATCCATCAGCGCGCCGGTATTGACGAAGATGCGCTTGCCGTCGGCGACGAAGGCGTTGAACGAGCGGTCGGCGATCAGCACCACCTCCACGTTCTGCTGCGCGAGGCCCGCCGCCTTGAGGATCGGGCGGGTGTAGTCGCGCATCAGCGCCTCGATCTCGGTGTCCTGGATCGTCGACGGATTTTTCTGCGGCGACCCGGACTGGGCCGCGGCGCCATGGAGCGGCAGCGCCGCGACGGCGGTCACGCACAGGGCGCGGGCGAGGGCATGTGCCGTCTTGCGGGCAGGGGAGACAAGGCGCAGGCAGGTCATGAAGCGTGCTTCGTCCGTTCCGTTTCCGCCCCGTGTCCGGAGCCGTTCGAAGGTCGCGCGGCGCGGTCGCCGCTGCCGCAGCGCCGCCCGAGGCGCAAAAGGCGCCGCGGCCCTGCCCCCAGCCGCCGCTCGGCCCAGTCGCCGGTCGTCCTCGCCGGTCGTCCTCGCCGGTCGTCCTCGCCGGTCGCCCTCGCCGGTCCTCCTTGCCAGTCCCCTTGGCGCCGGGCGGGGCGCAGGCTACGACAGGGGGGACACTGGCCTCGACATCGCGTCGGGTCAATGCGCCCGTGGTCACGTTGGGGCGATGCGAGCGCCCCTACCGACAGACAGATTGCGGCGGCAAGACGGCGCTTCCCCGCGCCGCGCCTCCGCCCGCGAGGAATTGAACGCCCATGCACGCTTTCGGCCCGCCCGCTTCCGTCCCGCGCGCCGTCGTCCCGTCCCTGCGCAGCGCCGTCGCTCCCTTCATGGTGATGGACGTGATGGAGCGGGCCGCCCGCATCGAGGCGTCCGGCGGCAAGGTGATTCACCTGGAGGTGGGTCAGCCCGCCGCGCCGGCACCCCTCGTCGCGCGCACGGCGGCGGCGAACGCGCTCGCCGGCGGACAGGTGGGCTACACCACCGCGCTCGGCATCCCGGCGCTGCGCGCGCGCATCGCCCGGCATTATGGCGAGGCCTACGGGCACGCCCTCGATCCCGAGCGCGTGGTGGTGACGAGCGGCTCGTCGGCCGGCTTCATCCTTGCCTTCCTGGGCCTGTTCGAGGCCGGCGACCGGGTCGCCATCGCCGCGCCGGGCTATCCGCCCTACCGACACGTGCTGAGCGCCCTCGGCTGCACGCCGGTGCTGATCGAGACCCACGCCGAGGACCGGCACGCGCTGACCCCCGACCAGCTGCGCCGGGCGCACAGGGAGGCGCCGCTTTCCGGCGTCCTGGTGGCGAGCCCGGCCAACCCCACCGGCACCATGATGGACCGCGCGGCGCTGTCGGCGCTGATCGACTGCGCGCGCGAGCTCTCCATTTCCTTCATCTCGGACGAGATCTATCACGGCCTCGACTATGCCTTCCCGGCGGTGACGGCGGCGGAGTTCGGCGAGGACGTGACGGTCATCAACTCGTTCTCCAAGTACTTCTGCATGACCGGCTGGCGTGTCGGCTGGATGGTGGTGCCCCCGGCCCTGGTGCGCACCATGGAGCGCCTGCAGCAGAACCTCTCCATCTCCGTGCCCACCCTCTCCCAGATCGCCGCCGACGCCGCTTTCGAAGGCCGCGCCGAGATGGAGGCGATCAAGCAGAGCTACGTTGAGAACCGGCGTATCCTCACCGCGGGCCTGCCGAAGGTGGGGCTCGCCCGCTTCCTGCCGGCCGACGGGGCCTTCTACCTCTATGCCGACGCCTCGGACTTCACGTCCGACTCCCTCGATTTCGCCACCCGCCTGCTCGACGCCGCCCACGTGGCGCTGACCCCGGGCGTCGACTTCGATCCGTTCCACGGCCACCAGTATCTGCGCATCTCCTATGCCGGTTCTGCGGCCGACATGCGCGAGGCGGTGGAGCGCATCGGCGACTTCCTCGCCAAGGGGTGAGGCTGCCCCGCGCGTTCGGCCGGCCGCCGCCATGATGTCGCGCGAATTGATGCTAGTCTTGAAGGCATGAGCCGCCTGTCAGACCAGATCGTCGAGATCACCCCGGACGTGCTGCTGAAGGCCTATGCCTGCGGCATCTTCCCCATGGCCGAGAGCGCCGACGATCCCGGCCTCTACTGGATCGAGCCGGAACGGCGCGGCATCGTCCCATTGGACGGCTTCCAGATATCCTCCCGCCTCGCCCGCACGGTGCGCTCGGACAAGTTCGAGATCCGGGTCGACACCGATTTCGAGGGCGTCATCGACGGCTGCGCCGAGCCCCAGGAGGGGCGCGAGAAGACCTGGATCAACGAGCGCATCCGCCGCCTCTACGGCGAATTGTTCCAGCGCGGTCGGTGCCACACGGTGGAGGCCTGGCGCGACGGGCGGCTGGTGGGCGGGCTCTATGGCGTGCGGCTCGGCGGCGCCTTCTTCGGCGAGAGCATGTTCCACCGCGAGCGCGACGCCTCGAAGGTGGCCCTGGTGCATCTCGTGGGCCGGCTGAGAGCGGGCGGCTTCCGCCTTCTGGACACCCAGTTCGTCACCAGCCACCTGAAGACCTTCGGCGCGCTGGAGGTCTCCCGGCGCCAGTATCACCGCCTGCTCGACCAGGCGCTCCAGGCCGAGGGCGACTTCTACCGCTGGCCCGCCGCCGTGTCGGGGATGGGCGCCTTGCAGCCCACCAGCCACACGTCGTAGATCGGGTGCTCCACGCCGTGGAGGCCCGGGCTCGCGGCGAACATCCAGCCGGTGAAGATGCGCCGCGCCTCGCCCTTCGGCGTGACCTCGTTCACCTCGGCGAAGGCGGTGGTGTTCTGCTGCTCGGTCGCCGGGCGCGTGTAGCACACGCGCGGCGTCACCTGCAGGCCGTATTCGTTCGGGAACTGCACGGTCTCGCCGATGGCGACGTCGAAGGTGCGGATGCGGCCGGTGATCTTGTCGAGCCCCGCGAACACCGCGAACGCGTTGGCGATCTTCACCGAGGGCGGCTGGACCACCACCACGTCGCCATCCGGGGAGGTCTCGGTCTGAGGACCGGCGGCCAGCGGCGCGGGCTGGGCCGGAGGCGCCGCCTGCGGGCGCGGCTGCATGGGCTGGCGCGGCACGAGACCGCCCGGCGGTGGCGGGACCGGCTGGGATTCGATGCCCTGGCGCTGGCTCTGCGCGAGGACGGCCGACGATCCGAGGCCAAAGACGGCTGCGACCGATGCCGCGAGACACGCCGCCATGAGACGGGAGGAAATCCGCACCACCGCCCTATTCGCCCGGCGTCCAGGCCTTGTAGTCGCCGGTCACCCGCGGCCGCAGGCCGCCGGCGAGAACGGAACCCTTCGGGCGATAGGCGCCCGGCGTGCCGGTCATGTTGCGGCGGTGCGGCTTCTGCCAGTCGCGCGGCTTGTAGTTCTCGGCGGTGGGCGGGGTGTCGACCCGATGATGGATCCAGCCCCACCAGCCGGAAGGAATCATCGAGGCCTCGGCATAGCCGCTGTAGATCACCCAGCGGCGCTCAAACCCCAGCGTCGGGTCGATGGCGCCGCCCTTGGTGCGATAGTAGCGATTGCCAAACTCGTCGTCGCCCACGTGCTCGCCGAAGCGCCGGGTCCACCACCAGGTGCCCACGGTCTGCTTCTCCCACCAGGTGAAGATATAGAGCAGAAGGGTCTTCACGGCCTGTTCGCCTCGCTTGCGACGTCGGCCGGGAACATGCCACCTCGCCCTCCCCCTGTCCACCGGGCACGCTCACGGCACGAACAGAAGCATCACATAGACCACGAACACGATCAGATGGACGATGCCGGTGAGCGCGTTGGTGCGCCCGGTGCCGAACGACAGGATGCAGAGCACGAAGGTCAGCACCATCAGCGTGCGGTCCTCGGGATCGAGGCCGAGCACCATGGGCTTGCCGATATAGATGCTGATCGCCGCCATGGCCGGAATGGTGAGCGCGATGGTGGCGAGCACCGAGCCCAGCGCGATGTTGAGGCTGTGCTGGAGGTGGTTGCGCGCCGCCGCCCGGACCGCGCTGATGCCCTCCGGCATCAGCACCAGCGCCGCCAGCAGCGCGCCCTTCACCGCGTCGGGGTCGGCGAGCTCGAACTGGCCGAGGAAGTTCTCGACGCCCGCCGCCACATGGCGCGAGAGCGCCACAACGGCGCCGAGGCTGAGCAGCAGCATCACCAGGGCGAGCGTGAACCGGCGCGGGCTCGGCGGCGCCTGCCCGTGGCCGGGCTGCTGCGCGCCGAAATGCTCCGCGTAGCGCACGGTCTGCATGTAGAGAAACAGGCCGTAGAGCCCGATCGAGACGAACGCCATGTAGATCAGCTGGAACGGCGTGAACGTCCCGCGGGTGTGGGCGTGGGTCTCGTTGGGCAGGATCAGCAGCATCACGCCCAGGGCGATGATCACCGAGAGATAGCCGGTGACGCCCTGCTGCGCGATCTCCTGCTCGCGATGCTTGAAGCCGCCCAGCAGCAGGCACAGGCCGACGATGCCGGAGGTGACGATCATGATGACCGAGAGCACGGATTCCCGGGCCAGAGTCGGGTTGTTCTCCTGGTAGAGCATCAGCGAGGCGATCACCGAGACCTCGATCACCGTCACCGACAGGGTCAGCACCAGCGTGCCGAACGGCTGGCCGAGGCGCGAGGCCACCACGTCGGAGTGGGAGACGGTGGCGAAGGCGGCCCCGGTCAGCAGCGCCGTGGCGAGCAGGCTGAGCGCGGTCGCGGCCGGCCCCCGGTGCTCCGGCGCGAGGTCCGGCCACACCATCAGCGTCAGGGCCAATCCCAGCGCCAGCGCCGGCATCACATAGTCCGCCCGCCCGGTCCGGTGTCCGCCCACATGCGCCTCCAATTCAGGGATGGCGGCGGTCTCGCACATCGCGCCGCAGCGCACAAGCGCCGCCGGGGCAACACGCCGGAACCCGCTGGCGCGGTAACGGCGCCCTACGGCGCCGGCGCGACGCCGTTTCCCTTGCGTTCGGCGAGAAGGCAGAGATAGGCGCTGGCGAGCGTCGCGCCGGCGAGCGCGGTGATCTCGGCATGATCGTAGGGTGGCGACACCTCGACCACGTCGAACCCCTTGAGATTCAATGTACCTAGGCGCCTCAGGCAGGACACCGCCTCGCGCGTCGAAAGCCCGGCGCAGACCGGCGTGCCGGTGCCGGGGGCGAAGGCCGGGTCGAGCGCGTCGATGTCGAAAGTGAGGTAGCAGGGCGCATCCCCCACCCGCTCGCAGATGCGGGCGGCGAGCGCCGCCGGCCCCATCTCCCCGGCGGTGAGGGCGTCGATGATCTCGATCCCGTAGCTCTGCGGCGCGTGGGTGCGGATGCCCACCTGCACCGAGCGCTCCGGCAGGATCAGGCCATCCTTGACCGCGCGGGTGATCATGGTGCCGTGATCGACCCGGTCGCCGGCGTCGTCCCAGGTGTCCTGGTGCGCATCGAACTGCACCAGGGCCACCGGCCCGCCGAGCCGCTCCGTCAGCGCCTGCAGTATCGGATAGGTGAGGAAATGGTCGCCGCCGAGCGTCACCAGGTGGCAGCCGCGCGCATAGTGCGCGCGCGCCTGCGCGGCGATGGCCGGGGGGATGCCGGCGGGCAGGCCGTAGTCGAACACGCAGTCGCCCGCGTCCGCCACGTCGAGCGCCGCGAACGGATCGAAGCCGAACGGAAAGAACGGGTCGCCATCGAGGATGGTGGAGGCGGCGCGGATGGCGCGCGGCCCGAAGCGCGTCCCGGGCCGGTTGGAGACCGTCACGTCCAGCGGCACGCCCCACACCACCACCTCGGCGCCGCCGCCGTCGCGGGCGTAGCGCCGACGCAGGAACGAGGCGGCGCCGGAATAGTTCGGCTCCGTGGACTGGCCGTGGCGGAACCCCGGATCGAGCGCGCGGTCGACGGGACGGGGCAAGGTGGGATCGGCCATGTCGGTCTCCTGCGGCGGCCGGTCCGGCTGGGGACCGCGCTCGCATTGATATCCCCTACTCTCGAGCCATGATCCAGTGCCTCGTTCACCCGCCGTGTCCCGCCGAACGGCCCGGGTGGGGGCGACCGGGGCCGGCGCGCGGGGCCGGTCGCAGGACACGCCACGCCGCTACCTGCGTCAGGACAGGGCCGTTGCCCATTGCCGGCTCCGCCAATTCGTTTAGCTTAGCAATCTTCGCGGGCGATGCATGAAGGGGGGCAACCAGAGCGAGATGACGCTTGACGTCCCGACACTGTTCCTCACGGCCACCATATTGAGCCTGCTGGTGGGCGCCATGCAGGCGGTGGCCTGCGTGCGGGCGGAATCGGAGGCACTGTCCTACTGGGCCGGCGCCAGCCTGTGCTTCGGCTCCGGGTGCTTCCTCGTCTACCTGCGGGATACCCTGCCCCTTCCGATCTCCTCACTGCTCGGCAACGGGCTGATCTTCTTCGGTCTCGGCCTCGTCCTGTCCGGTGTCCGGGTATTCGACGGCCGCCCGGCGCACATACCGCTCGTCCTGGCGGCGACGGCTATCGGTACCGCCATGCTCGCCGCGACGTTCGCCTTTGGCGACCAGCTGTCGGCGCGCATCGCCATCGTCTCGCTGGTGGTGGCCCTGTGGGCCGGCGTCGGCAGCGCGACCCTGCTGCAGACCGAGGCGGGCGCGCCGCTGCTGTCCCGCATGGTGGCGACGGTGCTGCTGAGCAGCTTCGCCCTGCTCCATCTGGCGCGGAGCATCGGCGTCCTGAGCGGCCTGCTCTCGCCGGACGCGGCGATCCACGGCCGACCGCAGGCGATCATGCTTCTGCTTGCGATCTGCCTCGCGGT
Source organism: Xanthobacter pseudotagetidis (assembly GCF_043194795.2). Lineage (NCBI taxonomy): Bacteria > Pseudomonadati > Pseudomonadota > Alphaproteobacteria > Hyphomicrobiales > Xanthobacteraceae > Xanthobacter > Xanthobacter pseudotagetidis. The sequence goes on from NZ_CM195534.1 coordinate 3,306,369, forward strand.
CGCGTGGGGCATGGGCTCGCTGTTCATGGTGCTCGACCGGCTCGCGTCCCACGATGCCCTTACGGGGCTCGTCAACCGCCGCATGACGCTACAGCGCGCGCGCCTGCTCCTGGAAGACGCCCTATCCAAGCGCCGGCCGCTCTCGGTGCTGATGGTGGACCTCGACCACTTCAAGTCAATCAACGACCGCTTCGGGCATCTGGTGGGCGACGCGGTGCTGCGCACATTCGCGCGGGGTGCGCGCGAGGCCTTGCGCGCCGGCGATTTCATCGGCCGCTACGGCGGCGAGGAATTCTGCGTGGTGCTGCCCGGAGCCCGGGCGGAGGTGGCGCGGAGCATCGCCGAGCGGCTGCGCGCCGTGGCCGAACGCGAGCTGCCGCTGGTGCAGGCCCAGGAGGGACCGGTGACCGTGACCATCGGCACGGCGAGCTACGATCCGGACGCGCACGGTTTCGTCGATGTGGAGGACCTGATCCAGCAGGCCGACCATGCGCTCTACGAGGGAAAGCGCCTCGGCCGGAACCGCGTGATCAGCTTCTCCCCGTCGGGCGAGCCGCTGTTCGAGGTCCGCGCCGCCCGCGCCTGACACGCCTATTCGGGCACCAGGCGCCCCTCGAAGACCACCATACCCGGCGCATCCCCCGCGCCCGCCCCGCGCGCAGGCTCGAGCGTGACCGCCACCGTCGCCGCACGCAGCATGCTCCGATCGGCGGCGCCAAGTTCCGGCGCGCGGACCGCAAGGCCCGACGAGAAGTGTCCGAGCGGCACCGCGCGCTCGCCCTTCGGCCGCAGCCAAAGCTGGTAGGCCATCCCCTCCGGCGGCGGCGGCGCGAAGGCGCGCACGAACAGGACCCCGCTTTCCGGATCGACCCGAACGACCACGGCTGGCGTCGACTGCGGCTGGAGCACGGCGACATAGTCTCCGTTCCGCGGCCAGATCCATTGCCGATAGGCGGTCAGCCCACCGAGCCCGATGGCAAAGATGGCGAAGATGGCCGCCACCGCGCGCCACAGGCCGGTTTCGGAAACGGACCGGCGCGCACGATCAGGGGGCGCAGATGGCGTCGGCGCAGCGAACGCGGCCACCTCGCTGACGGCCGCGCCGGCCTGCGGTTCCAGCTCCAAGGGCAGCGCCGGCTCGCTGACGGACGGCGCGGACGCGTCGCCGGGCGTGTCCAGAGCTGGGGTCGCGGGCTGCAGTTGCGGTGCGGCGGCGCCCGGGTCCGGCGGCTGGATTTCAGCCAGGGAGAGTTCCGCACCGGGCGGGTGCGGCGGGTCCGCGGCGGCGGGCTCCGCGCCGGAAGCGTCGGCGCACCCCGACAGCGCGGCGGCGAGCGGCATCGGCGCGCTCTCGTCCGGCGGCACCACCGATGCCGACGCTTCGGCGGCCGACGGCTCGGACGAAGACGGAACGGCCGGCACGTCGCCCTCCGGCGCCGCGTCCACGACCGCCGGAGCGAGAACGGCGGCGATCGAGCCGCGCGGCTCGGTGGCCGGCCGGGCCTCCTCCGTCGCTTCCGGCCCACCGGCCGCAAGGTCGGAGGCGGGCGGCGGCGGTGGCTCGGGCGCCGCTGGGGCGGCACGGCCCCAGCGCCCGGCGATGCGGCCGAGCAGCCCGATCCGGGCCGCGCGCAGCGGCTCCGGCGGCGCGTCGGCCGGGAATTCTGCCGGTGCCGCGGACGACGGCGCGACCAGGCGGACCAGTGGCGCGGCCGCCAGTTCCGCCGTCGCGCCCGGAACGTCCGGGGACGCCTCGGGCTCGGGCAGCTGGCCGCGGATTTCCGCCTCCAGCTGGTCGAGGCCGGCGAGCAGGCCTTCCCATTCCGAGGCGATGGTCTCGCTCATGGCCCGAAGCGTCTCGGTGCGATCCGCCTGCGTCGGCGGCGCGGGAACGGCCGCGACCGCGGCGCGGCTGCCCGAGGCGGACATCACGGCCACCGAGGGTGGCCGCGATCCGCTTTGCCGCGCCGCGCCCGGCAGGGCGGGCGCAGGCGGCGGGAAAGCGGCGGGCCGGGCCGTGGCCCAAGGTGCCGGAGACCTCGGAGCCGCCCGAGGCCTGTCCGGCGATGGCGGCGCCCCCTCGTGCCCGGGCGCGGCGTCCTTCACCCGCTGCGGCGGCAGGGCGGCAAGGATCGTGCCCAGCAGCGCGGGCGGCGGCGCGACGGGCACCGAGAGCTCGTGCAGCGGCGCAAGACGCCGCTCCCACTTGCGCACCAGCCCGGCGAAGGCGGCGTCGGCGCGCAGGCGCTGGCGCACGGCCTCGCGCTCGGCCCCGTCCAGCGTGCCGACGACATATTCGGCGGCGAGCGCGCGATCCTGGTCGCTGGCCTTCGGCCTTACGGACGCCGGGTGAGGCACGTCGCGATCTCGCTGCTGCTGCGGGCGAGCCAGGCTCTCACCGTGGCCACGGGCGCATCGAAATAGACAGAGAGGGCTTCGCGGCTCCAGCCGTCGTAATAGGCCAGGAGCACCATGCGGCGCCGTTCCTCGGAAAGCGCGCCGAGGCAGCCCAAAAGGCGGGCCAAAGCGGAGCTGCGGTCCCGCCGCCGCAGCGGATCGACGGCGGCAGGCGGCACGTGAAACGGCTCAAAGGCAGCGGCTTCATCGTGGGCGCGGGCGATATCGAGCGCGCTCGCCCGGGCGATCGCGACCAGCCAGGAGACCGGCTCGTCTTCCGGCTGGTATTGCGTGGCCTGCGCGTGAATCCGCAGGAAGGCGAGCCGCATGGCCTCTTCGGCGCGGTCCGGCCGCCGCAGCAGGCGCAGGACGATGCCGTAGAGCCTTGTGCCCGACAGGCGATAGAGATCGGCCAAGGCGCGCCGGTCGTCCTCCGCGACCCGCACGATCAAATCTTGGACCTCGCGGGTGAGCGCCATGACGACCTCATGTTCCGTTGGTCGCCTGCAACCCTAACGGAGCCTCTGCCGTTTGTCGTCACACCGCAGGCCCGCCGAGGCCTGAAATCGCAAATTTCCCTTGCTGCGCCGCAACTTCGCTACGGCGATACCGACCAGCCCGACATCAGGGGCGAAGCGCCTCGGCGCTCCTCCAGGATGAACGGCGCGGACCCGCCTCCGCCTTGCCGGCGCGATCGAGCTCGCCGGCCGTCTCCACCAAGGCAAGGTCGGCCTCTGCCTCGGCCAGCGCCGCGCTCGCCTCCTCGCGCTGGGTCCTGAGCTCGCTCACCGAATGAGTCAGATTGTCGCGGCGGTTGCGGGCGGCCATGGCCAGCGGCGGGTAGGCGAAGTGCCGGGGGTCGGACATGCCGGAGCGGCGCTCCTCGGCGGCAATGTCACGATCGAGCTCCTGCGCCATGCGCTCGAACTCGCAGATCATCATGTCGATCTGCGCCAGGCGCCGGCGCTTGTCGTCGATCTGGAACCTCTTGGCGCGGATCAAAGGCTCTCGCGACTTCATCACCGTAAACTCCGGACACACACAGGATGAGAAGGCCGCGGCGCTCGCTTTGGACCCTCGACCCTCGGAGAATGTCCCATCGCGGTTGCCCGTTTCTTACCGTCGCCGGGCCGGCGAGAAGAAAATTGCCGGAACGTCCGCCGCGGCAACCAATCGTTTACCGCCTTCGTTAATCATGGCTGCAAGGGTCGGGTGACGCGGGCTGCGTCGCCCGTCCGGCGTCCGGGGGAACTCGGGCGGGGGCTGATCGCGTGGAGGGCGTGCGGAAAGACTTAAGTGCCTGGAACAGAGTCAGTCTTGACTCCCGTGCACAAGGATTTTCACGCACACCCTTGTGGAAGAGAATCTGTTTCTGTTAACGATTCTACAGACCTAACGCGAATCACCCGTCGCCCGAGCACGCGAAAGGCGGCCCAGGCCGTCTTTCGAGCAGTTGCGAGGAAAGGGATTGCCATGCGCGTCTTGCTCATCGAGGACGACAGTGCGACGGCCAAGGGCATCGAATTGATGCTGAAGACCGAGAGCTTTAACGTCTATACGACCAACCTCGGTGAGGAAGGCGTCGACCTCGGCAAGGTCTACGAATACGATATTATCCTTCTCGACCTCAACCTGCCGGACATGTCCGGCTTCGAGGTCCTGCGCTCGCTCAGGGTCGCGAAGGTGAAGACGCCGATCCTGATCCTGTCCGGCCTCGCCAACACCGAGGACAAGGTGAAGGGCTTCGGCTTCGGCGCCGACGACTATCTCACCAAGCCGTTCCACAAGGACGAGATGGTGGCGCGCATCCACGCCATCGTGCGGCGCTCCAAGGGCCATGCCCAGTCGGTGATCCAGACCGGCGACCTGGTCGTCAATCTCGACACAAAGACGGTCGAGGTCGAGAGCAACCGGGTGCACCTGACCGGCAAGGAATACCAGATGCTGGAGCTGCTCTCGCTCCGCAAGGGCACGACCCTCACCAAGGAGATGTTCCTCAACCATCTCTACGGCGGCATGGACGAGCCCGAGCTCAAGATCATCGACGTGTTCATCTGCAAGCTGCGCAAGAAGCTCGCGAACGCCTCCGCCGGCAAGAACTACATCGAGACCGTGTGGGGCCGCGGCTATGTGCTGCGCGAGCCGATGCCCGGCGCCGAGCGCATCGCCGTCTGAGCCGTCCCTACCTTCCCTCGCAAGCCAAGCTCGCCCCACCCGCATCGGGTGGGGCGCTTTTGTTTGGGCCGGCGCCGGGATCACCCGGCGGCCGGCTCGTCGGCTATTTGCCGCCGGCCTTCCCCTTCTCGGCCGCGGCAAGCCACGCCTTCATGAAGGCGATCTCCTCCTCCTGGGCCTTGATGACGGCCTCGGCGAGCTTGCGGATCTGCGGGTCCTTGCCGAAGGCGAGCTCGATCTTCGCCATGGCCACGGCCCCCTCGTGGTGGGGGATCATGCCGCGCACGAAGTCGATGTCGGCATCGCCCGAATAGGCGATGTCCATGTCGGCGTGCATGCGCGCGCCCGCCGCCTTGAAGGCAGCGGTGGACGGGCTGCCGGCCGGCGCCGCGGCAGCCGCGCCGTGAGCGTCGTGGCCCGGCATGGGCGACTGGGCGAAGGCTCCCGATAGGCCGATGGTGAGAGCGCCGGTAACTAGACAAGCGGCGGCGGCAAGGCGCGCCGAACGATTGGGCGACCGCATGGGTCTCTCCTGCAATGATGATGGATGGGCACTGAACGGCGCCTGAAGGCCGGCGCCGAAAGCCGTCAGGCCCGCATGCGCGGCGGCGGCAGAGCCACCTCTCCAGCATGGGCCGCCGGATCGGGCACGCGGCGCATGGCGACGCGCGCGATGCGGGCGGGCATTTCCAAGGGCGCCACGTGGAGCGGCGCCGCCATGTGGCAGACGGCCCCGCACGCCGGCATGCTGCAGCACGCCGGGCCGGCGTGGCTGCAATCGCCGGCTGAATCGCCCGCTGCTGCCGGACCCGTGGCCGGTGTGGTCTCGAACGATACGGAGGTGGACGTCGGCGCGGCCCTGGCTGCCAGCACCGCGGCGTGCGGCATCGGGGCCATCTCGTATGTGGCGGGAGCCGGACGTGCAGCGGCAGGGGCCTCGGCGAGGAGCTCGGCCGTCGCCGCCGCCTCGGGGTAGCCGCCATGGGCCGAAGCCGCTGCCGGCGCGGGGTGAAGCCCGGCCACAGCCACGACAAGGATCGCCACACGCCAGATCAGATTCATCGCATTCGTCCCGCCGCCCGGCCCCGTTCCGCCGGGGCGGCATCAGGCGGCCGTGAGCGTCACCATGTCGCCGTCCTGCACGAACCGCACGGTCATGCCGGACTCGCGCGCCAGCATGCCGGCATAATACGGCTGAACCACGTGCGCATCGAGGCCGCCGTCCGGCACCTGGCCGCCGATCAGCGATTCAGCCCCTTGGGGGATGCGCGCGCTGACGCCGGTCGCTTCGAGCCGGAAGCCCATGGCGTCACCCTCCCCCAGCGCCGAGACGATGATGGCGCCACCGCGCGGAATGGTGGTGGTGGAGAGCAGGACGAGGTTGAGCAGCAGCTTCACGCGGTTCTTCGGCAGCAGTTCGCGTGGCAGGCGCCAGTCCACGCTCGTGCGCTCGTCCTCGATCATCCCGCGCACCACCTGCTCGGCATCGCCCAGATCGAGGCGGGCGCCGGCCGAGCCCGCGGCGCCGAAGGCGAGGCGCGTGAACTGGAGCCGGGCCGAGGCCTGCCGGGAACTCTTGGCGATCAGATCGAGCGCCACCTCGCGCATATCGGCGGCGTCCTTGTCCTCCAGCACCTCGACCCCGTTCACCACCGCCCCGACCGGGCTGATGACGTCGTGGCAGACGCGCGAGCACAGGAGCGCGGCGAGATCGAGCGCGGAAACCTCGGGCGCGGTGCCGGCGGCTTTGGTGGACATGACGGCTCCCGCGTGGTGGTGGACCGGCGCGGCGCCCGGACCCGGCAGGGCCCGGCGCGCCCGCCCGAATCCTCATGGGCAAGGTCGGCTCTGATACAACGGAGCCGGTGCGGCAGCAAACCACCACCTTTGGTGGCCCAGGCCGCCGTCGACGCCACCGGGGAAGGGTGATAGGAGGCCCGCCATGATCGAGCCTCTCCCGTCGCCCCGCGCCCCCCTTCCCACGGATTCCCCGCTGCTGGCGGGCCTCGCCGCGGCCGCGCTGGACGCCGGCGTCGCCATCCGCCGCATCGAGGCGGAAGGCTTCACGGCCGAGGAGAAGGCCGACAAGAGCCCCGTCACCAAGGCCGACCGCGAGGCCGAGGCCATCATCTGCGCGCACCTCGCGCGGCTCGCGCCAGGTGTGCCGGTGATCGCCGAGGAGGCCATGTCGGCGGGCGCGCAGGTGGAGCCGGGCCCCCGCTTCTTCCTGGTGGACCCGCTGGACGGCACCCGCGAGTTCCTGTCCGGCAACGGCGAGTACACGGTGAACATCGCCCTGGTGGAGGACGGCCGGCCGGTGCTCGGCATCGTCTACGCGCCGGCGCTGGCGCTGCTCTTCGCCGGACGGCCGGGCGCCGCCTTCCGCGCCATCCGCGCGCCCGGCGCGCCGGTGGACGCGCAGGACTGGCAGCCCATCGGCTGCCGCCAGGTGCCGGACGGCCCGCTCTGCGTCGCCACCAGCCGCTCGCACGGCGACCCCGTGACGGACGCCTTCGTCGCCCGGCACGCGGTGGCCGAGATGATCCCCGCCGGCTCGGCGCTCAAGTTCGGCCTCGTGGCCGAGGGCAAGGTGGACCTCTATCCGCGCTTCGGCACCGTGATGGAATGGGACACCGCCGCCGGCCATGCCCTGGTGAGCGCCGCCGGTGGCGCGGTGACCCGGCCGGACGGCTCTGCCCTCACCTACGGCCACAAGGAATCCGGCTTCAAGGTAAATGGCTTCCTCGTCTGGGGCGCGGGCCGCGCGCCCGCCTGACATTGCGCGGCGGCACCCGGTTAAGGGAACGATAATCCGCATCGGCGATGGTGATTGCCGTGCGACAGGTCGGCAAAACCCGCGCGGCGCCTCACGGGCGTCACACTACGTGCCACAATGTTTCGCGATTCGGGGCGCGCTGCGATCCTGGGCAATGGGTCTGCCCGCCGCGCCGGTCCCCGCGTTCCCGCCGAAGCCCACCATTGGAGCCGCCATGCCCCTGGTCCCGAGCTTGCGCCAGTTCCGCCTGAGCCCCGCCACCCTGCTGGTGGCCCTCGGCCTCGTCCTCGCCGCCATCGGCCCGGCCTCGGCCCAGCAGCAGCCGACGCCGCAGACCTATTCCACCAACGAGCTGGTCAGCAAGGGGCATTCCTTCTTCGGCTCGATCTCCCGCGGGCTCGCGCTCTCGATCGAGAAGGCGGTGAGCCAGTGGGGACAGCCCAACGGCTACATCCTCGGCCAGGAAGGCGCGGGCGCCTTCATCGGCGGCCTGCGCTACGGCGAGGGTGTGCTCTACACCCGCAATGCCGGCGACCTGAAGGTCTACTGGCAGGGTCCGTCGGTGGGCTGGGATTTCGGCGGCGACGGCGCGCGCACCATGATCCTGGTCTACAATCTGCGCAGCGTGGACGACATCTTCCGCCGCTTCGGCGGCATTTCCGGCTCCGCCTATCTGGTGGCCGGCTTCGGCATGACGGCGCTGGGCGCCGACGGCATCGTCGTGGTGCCGATCCGCTCCGGCGTCGGCGTGCGCCTCGGCGCCAATCTGGGCTATCTGAAGTTCACCCCTACCCCCACCTGGAACCCTTTCTGAGCCAAGAGCGACCCGCCGCTCTGGCGGGCGCCCGCGCGCCGTGGCATGAAGGAGCCCTCGTGGAGCGATAAGGGCGCGTGCGCGGGTGATCGAGCAGATCCTGTATTTCCTTCTGGGTGTCCTTCTCGCGACGCTCGTGGCCCTGCTCGTGCTGCCGGCGGTCTGGCACCGCGCCGTGCGGCTGACGACGCGGCGCGTCGAGGCGGCGGTGCCCGTCTCCCTGTTCGAGATCCAGGCCGACAAGGACCAGCAGCGCGCCTTCTTCGCCCTCAGCCAGCGGCGGCTGGAACTGCAGGTGGACGAGCTGCGTGAAGCCATCGTCGCCCATGCCGCCACCATCGAAACCCAGCGCCAGCGCAATTTCGAGCTGGAGCAGACGGTTGCCGAGCTCAGCCAGACCAGCGACAGCGCGACCGCCATCGGCGCCGAGCGTGCGGTGCTCATCGGTGAGCTTCAGGATCAGGTGAGCGACCTGACGGCGCGCGGAGCCGCCCTGGACCAGGACCTGTCGGCGGCCCGCGAGGCCATTGCCGGACACGAGGCCGCGGCGGCGCAGCTGAATGCCCGCGTGGCCGAACTCACCCGGACCCTCGCCGACCGCGAGGCGAGCCTCTCCCTGGAGCGTGCGCGCGTCGCCGATCTCGAGGCGGAGGCAGCCCTCCTCACCACCAACCTCACCGCCACCACGCACCGCCTGGAGGCCACCACCGGCGCCCTGGAAACCGAGCGTGCAAGCGTCGCCCGGCTCTCCGCCGACCTGGAGCGGACACAGGCTGAACTCGCCGACGCACAGGCGTTGAGCGCCGCCCGGGGCGACGAGATCGCACGGCTTTCCGCCGAGCTGGAGCGCGCCACCGGCGAGCTTGCGGCGGCGCGCACCGACCTCGACGCCACGCGCTCGGTGATCCACGCCTTCGAGCACCGGCGCGCCAGCGAGTTCGCCGATGCCGAGGCGGAGACGCGCCGCATCGCCGCCGACCTCGACCGGCTGCGGGCCGACCATTCGCTCATGGCGGACGCGCTGGAACGGGCGCGCTCGGGTCCCGGCACCATCGAGGCCGCGCCCGTGCCGCCGGCCGACCTCGCTCCGGTCAAGGAGGCGCTGGCCGATCTCGCGGCGCGCCTCGTCGCCATGACAGCGCGCATGGAAGGGGCGGCATCGCCCGTTCCCGCCTTGGTGGCCACCGGAGACACGGGAGGATCGAGCCTCGCGGACCGCATCCGCGTCCTGCTCGCTGCCAATGGCACGGACAGTGCGGAGGCCCCCGCCGAAGCGGCGGACAGCCCGCAGATCGTCGCGGCCGCAGCGCCCGCACCCGCGCGCAAGCGCAAGGGCGCCTGATCGGCTGGAGCCGGCTCGAGAGCGCCCCCGGCTACAATTGGGTCAGCTCGGCAATGCGCTTGCGCATGGCGGACGGCAGCCCCGGAAACCGCTCGGGATCGACGAAATCGCGCTCGCGGTATGGAGGCCTGGACTTGGCGCCGCCGGCAAACACCTTTGCCCCGGTCGTGGTCATCACGATGTCGCCCCGCCGGAGCGTGGGGTCCTGCGTGATGTCCACATACTGCATGCCGCCCACCTTTCCGTCGGTGCAGGTGCAATCGGGCACGAGCCGCTCGCGATAGACGAAGGCGGTGGCGAGCGACGTGTAGGTCTTGCCCTTGGCGTTGACGGCACCGTCGATGGCCTTGTCCGAGGCATAGGTATAGTAGACGTCCATCTTGGCCGCCGGACAGAAGCTGCTGCATTGCGCCAGCGCCCCGCTTTCCCCATCGGTATCCGGGCGGCCCTGGAGCGGAAAATAGCGGCCGTCGCAGGTGCGCACGCAGAAGGCGTAGCTGCCGACGCCGCCGCGCGACGGTCCCTCGCCGAAGCCCTCTCCCGACCCCGATCGCCCGTCCGGCGTGATGGTAATGGAGGTGCGCCCCTGGTCGGAGGGCGGCACGCGCGGGCCGAACAACGCCGAAAAGAAATCCGTCGGCGGCGCATAAGCCCGGGCCGGCGGTGGGGACGGCGCCTGGCGCGCCGAGGGCGAGCGGACCGGCGCCTCCGGGAAGCTCGGCTTCGCACGGCCCGCCGCGGGCTCCCCCGAGCGGCGAAGCCATTCCTGCCGGTTGAACTCGAAGGCGCTTTCCTGCGCCACGGCGCTCGCCGCCCACCATGCGCATGCGGCGGTGGCGATCGCGACCGTCCTGAAATGCCCCATCCGCCCGGCTCCCTGACGACGCCGTTCGAAACGCCGACCTCAGGCGCGAGCCCGAAGCTGCGAAGTCACACCACCACAACCTTGTGACCGACGCGTCTCAGCTTGTCCACCTCGTCGGCACGCCGACCCAATCGGCCGCTCGCCGCCGATCCGCGCACGTGCGCTCATGCCAGGGCCGAGACATGGCTCGTTATGCCGGGCACGTGGACCGGCGGCGCATTGTGGGGCGCGATGAGCAGGGCGATGGCAGGAGTCGCCACCAGGACAGCGGCGAACAGGCACGCCACGAGGGAGATCAAGACCGATCCATGAGCCAGGCTGGGCATGGCACGAACCTCTGCGACTTACATCCTCCAGATTCGGCCACCGCTCCGAATGGAGACGTAAATAAAAAGTTAAATTCGCCCTCTGGTTCCCATGGTTCCGTTCACGGTTGCGCGAGCATGCAACAGAAAGGGCGGCGTCCATGGACGCCGCCCGCGCGACAGGGGCTGCCGAAATCCTTTGAGATTCTCAGCGCTTGCAGACCTGCACCCAGCGCCAGCCGCCATAAGGGCCGCGAACCTTGGACCAGTAGCACCAGGGATAGCGCGGCGCGCCCCAGCCGGCGGCGTAGCGGGGAACCACCACCGTTGCCCCGGGCTGCCAGTAGCAGCGATAGGGTCCGCACGCCCACCGCACCGGTTCGGCAGCGGCCGGCGCCGCCCGTTCGGCCGCCGCGGCGGTCCCCGGCGAGATGGGCGCGGCGACCGCTGCGCCGGCCCAGGCGAATCCGATGGCAACAGCCGCGGCTCCGAGCGCCGCGCGGACTGCATACATGCTCATGATGGCTTCTCCGCCAAGATATCGGACAGATGTGGATACCTTTACCGAGGTGTCGCGCCCGCATCGCCAACATTCGGCAGCGCGATTGCGCAATCACATCGTGGCGTTTTGGCGAGGCGAATGGGTCAGCGGCAAGCCGAGAATTGTAACGTTTCAAGACGTCGGCGCCCGGACGCGGCGAATTCTTGTTGCGGCAGAAGGCCATCGCCCTCGCCACCCGCGCCGGACTCAGGCGCGCCTGCCTTTCCACAGGGTTAAGGCCCGGTGAACGGCATGCCGCGATTGGGTGACGATGCCCAGTTGCGCGCAGACCGGGAACGCCCTGATATGCGGCGATGATCGACAAGCTCGAATACCTGATCGCCCTCGCCCGTGAGCGCCACTTCGGCCGCGCCGCCGAAGCCTGCGGCGTGACCCAGCCGACCCTGTCCGCCGGGGTCAAGCAGCTGGAGGACACGCTCGGCGTGCTGCTGGTGCAGCGCGGCTCCCGCTTCCTCGGCTTCACGCCCGAGGGCGAGCGCACGCTCGAATGGGCCCGCCGCATCGTCGCCGACCACCGCGCCATGCGCCAGGACATCGACGCCCTGAAGCGCGGCCTCTCCGGCCCGCTGCGCATCGCCGCCATCCCCACCGCCTTGCCCATGGTGGCTGCCCTGACGACGCCGTTCCGGGAGCGGCATCCGGACGTGCGCTTCACGGTCATCTCCCGGACCTCCATCGAGATCCTCAACCATCTGGAGAACCTGGAGATAGACGCCGGCCTCACCTATCTCGACAACGAGCCGCTGGGCAAGGTGAACACGGTGCCGCTCTACCGCGAGCGCTACCGCCTCGTGACCTCCGCCCGCGACCGCTTCGGCGACCGCGACCAGGTGAGCTGGGCCGAGGTGGCCGAGCTGCCGCTGGCGCTCCTCACCCCGGACATGCAGAACCGGCGCATCGTCGACAGCCTGCTCGCGGCCGCCGGAGGGCCGCCCAAGCCGACGCTCGAGTCCAACTCGATGATCGTCCTGTTCACCCATGTGCGCACCGGACACTGGGCGAGCGTGATGCCGGCGATGCTGGCCGATTCCCTGGGGCTGACCACGCTGGTGCGCTCGATCCCGATCGTGGAGCCGGACATCTCCCACTCCATCGGCCTCGTGGTCCCGCACCGCGAGCCGACCACTCCGATCACCGCGGCGCTGGTGGCGGAGGCGCGCCGCATCGCGCCAAAGCTTGAAGCCGCAACTCTCGCGGACCCGGCGATTGCCGCACTGCAGCAGTGATCTGTAAGCGGTATCTTGATCCGATACGACATAGAGAACAGCGATTGAAATACCCAGAATGACCCTAAACTACCCAAATTGTCGCACCTCAACCCTAAGAGACACGTGATCTCACCTCCTCCCTGCCATCGTTTTTGATAGAAATGTTCTATCGCAACATCCCACAGCTGGCTTGATTGGGCCTGCCGCTGTGCGAGACTTTTTTGAAACGATCACAAGAGGGAGCCTGTCGGCGCGGCTCCCGGTTTCAAAAGGGTGGAAGCGATGGCGGTCCATGAACCGTGGAGCACCGAGCGCGCGGCGCAGGTCATTCAGCAGCACCGCCATCTCGATGGCGCGGCGATGCCCATCCTCCACGCGCTCCAGGAAACCTTCGGCTTCGTCCCCGAGCCCGCCGTCCCCATGATCGCGGACAGCCTCAACCTGTCCCGAGCCGAGGTCTGGGGCGTCGTCACCTTCTATCACGACTTCCGCCGCGAGCCGGCCGGCCGCCACGTGGTGAAGCTGTGCGCCGCCGAGGCATGCCAGTCCATGGGCGCCACGGCGCTCGCTTCCTATGCGGAGGAGAAGCTCGGCGTCGCCATGGGCGAGACCTCGGCAGACGGGCGGGTGACGCTGGAGCCCATCTACTGCCTCGGCCTGTGCGCCTGCGCGCCCTCGGCGCTGGTGAACGGCCACCTCCTCGGCCGCCTCGACGAGGCCGCGATCGACGAGATCGCCCAAGAGGTCGCCCGCGACGGCGCGAAGGAGATGGCCCGGTGAAGACCCCCCGCATCTTCGTCCCCAACGACGCCACCGCCATCGCCTGCGGCGCCGACCGCATCTTCCGCAGGCTGGAGGACGCGCTGGCCGCGCGCGGCGTCACCTACGACATCGTCCGCAACGGCTCGCGCGGCCTGTTCTGGCTGGAGCCGCTGATCGAGATCGAGACCCCCGCCGGCCGCGTGGGCTATGGCCCGGTGAAGCCCTCCGATGTGGAGAGCCTGCTGGAGCACGGCTTCCTGGCCGGCGCGCCGCACCCGCTCTGCGTCGGGCTGGTGGAGGAGCTTGCCTACCTCAAGAAGCAGACGCGCCTCACCTTCGCCCGCTGCGGCATCATCGACCCGCTCTCGCTCGCCGACTACAAGGCCCATGGCGGCTACAAGGGCTTCGAGCGGGCGCTTGAGCTCGGTCCGGCGGCCACGGTGGAGGAAGTGTTCGAGAGCGGCCTGCGCGGGCGCGGCGGCGCGGGCTTTCCCACCGGCATCAAGTGGCGCACGGTGGCGGCTGCCTCGGCGGACCAGCGCTACATCGTCTGCAACGCCGACGAGGGCGACAGCGGCACCTTCGCCGACCGCCTGATCATGGAGGCGGACCCCTTCTGCCTGATCGAGGGCATGACCATCGCCGGCCTCGCCGTGGGGGCCACCAAGGGCTTCGTCTACTGCCGCTCGGAATATCCGCTCTCCTTCGTGGTCATGGAGAAGGCGATCGCCATCGCCCGCCAGGCGGGCCTGCTGGGCAGGAACATCGCCGGCTCGGGCATCGACTTCGACATGGAGATGCGCATGGGCGCCGGTGCCTATGTGTGCGGCGAGGAGACGGCGCTGCTCGACAGCCTGGAGGGCAAGCGCGGCGTGGTGCGCGCCAAGCCTCCGCTGCCGGCCCACAAGGGCCTGTTCGGCCAGCCCACCGTCATCAACAACCTGATCTCGCTCGCCACCGTGCCGGTGATCCTGGAGAAGGGCGCCAAGTTCTACAAGGACTTCGGCATGGGCCGCTCGCGCGGCACCATGCCGATCCAGCTCGCCGGCAACATCAGGCATGGCGGCCTGTTCGAGACCGCCTTCGGCATTCCGCTCGGCGAGCTCATCTACGATATCGGCGGCGGCACGGCTTCCGGCCGTCCGGTCAAGGCGGTGCAGGCGGGCGGCCCGCTCGGCGCCTATCTGCCGACCTCGCAGTTCGACACCCCGTTCGACTACGAGGCGTTCGCGGCCAGGGACGCACTGATCGGCCATGGCGGCATCGTGGTGTTCGACGACACCGCGGACATGGCGCACATGGCGAAGTTCGCCATGGAGTTCTGCGCCCACGAGAGCTGCGGCAAGTGCACGCCCTGCCGCATCGGCTCCACGCGCGGCGTCGAGACCCTCGACAAGGTGATCGCCGGCGAGCGGCGGGAGCAGAACCTCGTGGTGCTGCGCGACCTCTGCCAGACCATGAAGCTCGGCTCGCTGTGCGCGCTGGGCGGCTTCACCCCCTACCCGGTGCTGAGCGCCCTCAACCACTTCCCGGAAGACTTCGGCGCCGCGCCGAAGCTGCCGCAGGCGGCGGAGTGAGGACGATGGGCGCGACATCCGCCACCCCACACGGCGCATCCCCCTCTCCCCGATGGGGAGAGGGCTCTCGGTGCGCCAGCCCTTATTCCGCGCGCGCGGCGCGCCACCCCCTTTCCTGAGAGGAACGCCCCATGTCCCTCATCCACGAAACCGACTACGGCACGCCGGCCTCGAAATCCGAGAAGCGCGTCACCCTCACCATCGACGGCATGAGCGTCACGGTGCCCGAGGGCACCTCCATCATGCGCGCGGCCATGGAGGTGGGGAACCAGATCCCCAAGCTCTGCGCCACCGACACGCTGGACGCGTTCGGTTCCTGCCGCCTGTGCCTGGTGGAGATCGAGGGCCGTGGCGGCACCCCGGCTTCCTGCACCACGCCGGTGGCGGACGGCATCGTGGTGAAGACCCAGACCGAGCGCCTGAAGCAGATCCGGCGCGGGGTGATGGAACTCTACATCTCCGACCACCCGCTCGACTGCCTCACCTGCTCGGCCAATGGCGACTGTGAACTGCAGGACATGGCCGGCGTCGTCGGCCTGCGCGAGGTGCGCTACGGCTACGAGGGCGAGAACCACACCAAGCTCGGCAAGGACGAGAGCAACCCGTACTTCACCTACGAGCAGTCGAAGTGCATCGTCTGCAACCGCTGCGTCCGCGCGTGCGAGGAGGTGCAGGGCACGTTCGCGCTCACCATCTCCGGCCGCGGCTTCGGCTCGCGCGTGTCGCCGGGCATGAACGAGCCGTTCCTCTCCTCGGAGTGCGTCTCGTGCGGCGCCTGCGTCCAGGCCTGCCCCACGGCGACGCTCAACGAGAAGTCCATGCATCAGATCGGCACCCCCGAGCATTCGCTGGTGACGACGTGCGCCTATTGCGGCGTCGGCTGCACCTTCAAGGCGGAGATGCGCGGCGACGAGCTGGTGCGCATGGTGCCCTACAAGGACGGCAAGGCGAACCGCGGCCATTCCTGCGTGAAGGGCCGCTTCGCCTATGGATACACCACCCACAAGGACCGCATCCTCAAGCCCATGATCCGCTCGTCCATCGACGAGCCGTGGAAGGAGGTGAGCTACGAGGAGGCCATCGCCTATGCCGCCTCCGAGTTCAAGCGCATCCAGGAGAAGTACGGGCGCCGCGCGGTGGGCGGCATCACCTCCTCGCGCTGCACCAACGAGGAGACCTACCTGGTCCAGAAGCTGATCCGCGGCGGCTTCGGCAACAACAACGTGGACACCTGCGCCCGCGTCTGCCACTCGCCCACCGGCTACGGCCTGTCGCAGACCTTCGGCACCTCCGCCGGCACGCAGGACTTCGACAGCGTCGAGGAGAGCGACGTCATCCTCGTCATCGGCGCCAACCCCACCGACGGCCACCCGGTGTTCGGCTCGCGCATGAAGAAGCGGCTGCGCCAGGGCGCCAAGCTCATCGTCGTCGATCCGCGCCGCACCGATTCGGTGCGCTCGCCCCACATCGAGGCGGCCTTCCACCTGCCGCTGAAGCCGGGCACCAACGTCGCCATCGTCACCGCGCTGGCCCATGTGATCGTCACCGAAGGCCTCGTGAACGAGGCTTTCGTGCGCGAGCGCTGCGACTGGGACGAGTTCCAGGAATGGGCCGCCTTCGTCGCCGATGAGCGCCATTCGCCCGAGGCGGTCGCGAAGTACACCGGCGTCGATCCGGCCCTGGTGCGCGGCGCGGCGCGGCTCTACGCCACCGGCGGCAACGGCGCCATCTATTACGGCCTCGGCGTCACCGAGCATTCGCAGGGCTCGACCACGGTGATGGCGATCGCCAACCTCGCCATGGCCACCGGCAATATCGGCCGCCGCGGCGTGGGCGTGAATCCGCTGCGCGGCCAGAACAACGTCCAGGGCTCGTGCGACATGGGCTCGTTCCCGCACGAGCTGCCGGGCTACCGCCACATCTCGGACGACGCCACCCGCGCCTCGTTCGAGGCCATGTGGGGCGTGCACCTGGACGACGAGCCGGGCCTGCGCATCCCCAACATGTTCGATGCGGCGGTGGAGGGCACCTACAAGGGCATGTACGTGCAGGGCGAGGACATCCTGCAGTCCGATCCCGACACCAAGCACGTCTCGGCCGGCCTTGCCGCCCTCGAATGCCTGGTGGTGCAGGACCTGTTCCTGAACGAGACCGCCAACTACGCCCACGTCTTCCTGCCCGGCTCGACCTTCCTCGAGAAGGACGGCACCTTCACCAATGCCGAGCGCCGCATCCAGCGCGTGCGCAAGGTGATGGCGCCGAAGAACGGCTATGCGGACTGGGAGGTGACCCAGCTGCTCGCCAACGCGCTGGGCTTCCCCATGAATTACCAGCACCCCAGCGAGATCATGGACGAGATCGCCGCCCTCACGCCGACGTTCAAGGGCGTAAGCTACGCCAAGCTCGAGGAGATGGGCTCGGTGCAGTGGCCCTGCAACGACAAGGCGCCGGAAGGCACGCCGATCATGCATATCGGCGGCTTCGTGCGCGGCAAGGGCAAGTTCATCCTCACCGAATACGTCCCCACGGACGAGCGCACGGGGCCGCGCTTCCCGCTGCTGCTCACCACCGGGCGCATTCTGTCGCAGTACAATGTGGGCGCCCAGACCCGGCGCACCGCGAACACCGCCTGGCACCCGGAGGACGTCCTGGAGATCCACGCCCACGACGCCGAGAACCGGGGCATCCGCGACGGCGACTTCGTGAAGCTGGAGAGCCGCTCCGGCTCCACCTCGCTCAAGGCGGTGATCTCAGACCGGGTGTCGCCCGGCGTGGTCTACACCACCTTCCACCACCCGGTGACGCAGGCCAACGTGGTCACCACCGACTATTCCGACTGGGCCACCAACTGCCCGGAATACAAGGTGACGGCGGTGCAGGTCGCGCCCTCCAACGGGCCGACGCAATGGCAGGAGGAGTATGAGGACCTCTCGCGCAAGAGCCGTCGCATCGCGGCGGAGTGAGGCGGGATGGCAGCAGCGAGCGCCGAAATGCAGAGGCGCTCGCGACCCGTCGAAGGTCGGCATGGACTTTCGGCATGGATTTGGCACCGCCCTCCCCGTTCCCGTCCCTCTCCAGCAGGGGGAGCGGGGAGACGGCCAGGATCATCAGGCCCCGAGCCCCTTCCAAGGGGCGCGCGGCGCGCCCCTGTGCCACTCGCCATGGTGCCACTCGCCATGGCGCCACTCGGCATAGTGACACGCGGCACGGTGAACTTTTGATACATTCGCCGACGATGAGCCCCCAGCGACCCGACGCCATGACCGAAACGCCCGCCTGCCCCGTGCCCGACGATCTCCCCGCGCCCCCGCCGGCGCGGCGGGTGGCGCGCGCGCAGGTGCGCGACGGCGTGGTGTCGGATGGTGTCCGCGCGGTGCCGGAGGAGACGCCGGTCGCCCTCACCTATAACGGCACCACCCACGCGGTGATGATGGCGAGCCCCACCGACATCGCGGACTTCGCGCTCGGCTTCTCGCTCACCGAGGGCATCGTCGCCGCGGCGGCGGAGATCGAGAGCCTCGACGTGATCGTGGCGGGCGACGGCATCGAGGCGCGCATGTGGATCGCGCCCGAGAAGGTGGCGCGCCTCGCCGCCCGCCGCCGGGCGCTCGCCGGCCCCACCGGCTGCGGCCTGTGCGGGGTGGAGAGCCTCGCCGAGGCGGTGAAGCCGGCCGCCCGCGTCACCGCCGCGAGGCGCTTTCCGGCTGCCGACATCCTCGGCGCCATGGCTGCGCTTGCCCCTGCGCAGGTGCTCAACCACGAGACCCGGGCGGTGCACGGCGCGGCCTATTTCGAGCCCGGCGCCGGCCTCGTCGCGCTGGCCGAGGACGTGGGCCGCCACAATGCCCTCGACAAGCTGGTGGGCAAGGCCTCCCGGCTCGGGCTTAACCCGGCCGAGGGCCTGCTGCTGCTCACGAGCCGCGTCTCCATCGAGATGGTGCAGAAGGCCTGCGTGCTGGGAACGGGCGTGATCGCCGCGGTTTCCGCGCCCACCTCGCTCGCCATCCGCACCGCCGAAGCGGCGGGCATCACGCTCTGCGCGGTGGTGCGCGCCGACGGCTTCGAGATCTTCACCCATCCCGAGCGCATCGCGCGCGCAGGACAGCCAGAGCGGGCCACCCATGTCGCATAGCACCGAGGACAAGCTGGTCTACATGGCCAACCAGATCGCCACCGCCTTCGGGCAGCTGAAGCATGAGGAGGCCGTGGCGCAGACGCGCACGCACATCGCCAAGTTCTGGGATCCGCGCATGCGCGCCAAGATCGCCGACCACGTGGCCCACGGCGGCGAGGGGCTGTCGGCGATCGCCAAGCAGGCGCTGGAAGGCCTGCCTCCGGTGAAGGCGGCCTGAGGCGGCGCTACACCAGCTCGGGCGGCTAGAGAGCGCAGGCCATGGCGCCCTGCTCCACCTGGATCGCCGGATGGCCGATGCCGAAGCGTGCCTTCAGCCCCGCCGCGATCTGCGTCAGGAGGGCGTCGTCGGCGCCCGCGCCGGGCCGCACCAGATGGACGGTCAGCGCCACCTCGGTGGTGGAGAGTGCCCAGATGTGCAGGTCGTGGAGGCCGGTGACGCCCGGCTGGGCGGCGAGAAAGGCCTCCACCTCCGCCGGATCGATATGGGCCGGCACCATGTCCATGGCGAGGTTGACGCTGTCGCGCAGCAACCCCCAGGTGCCGGCGACGATGGCGAGGGCGATGGCGATGGACACCGCCGGGTCGAGCCACAGCCAGCCGGTGAGCGCGATCACCGCCGCCGCCACCACCACGCCGAGCGAGATGGCGGCGTCCGCCACCATGTGAACGAAGGCGCCGCGCACGTTGAGGTCGCGCTTTCGGTCCGCCATGAACAGGAGCGCGGTGCCGAAGTTCACGCCGATGCCCACCAGCGCCACCACCATGACAACGCCGGTGGCGACCGGCTCGGGATCGCCGAGGCGCGATACCGCCTCCCACAGGATGCCGCCGGTGCCCACCAGCAGCAGCACCGCATTGGCGAGCGCGGCGAGGATCGAGGAGCGCCCATAGCCGTATGTACGCCTCTGCGTCGGCGCGCGGCGCGCGAGCCAGGCGGCGCCCCAGGCCAGCAGCAGGCCGAGCACGTCGGACAGATTGTGGCCGGCATCCGCCACCAGCGCGAGCGATCCGGAGAGGATGCCGAAGACGGCCTCCACCACCACGAAGGCGAAGTTCGCCGACGCGCCGATGGCGAAGGCCCGCAGCGAAGACGGCACCGCATGGCCGTGAGACGAGTGGTCGTGGGACGTGTGGTCGTGGGACGTGTGGTCATGGCCGCCGGAGCGGGTCTGACCAGCATCGGCGTGGCCGCGATGGCCCTCGTCGCCGGCGTCGTGGTCCTTGCCCTGCTCCGCCATGATGCATCCCCGCACGCCGTGCCCGCAGCAGGGAGATAGCACGTCCCGTCCGACAATGGCGCGACCGGGCAGAAGGGCGGGCATCGCCCTACGCCAACCGTCCCCCGCCTGCTCCGCCCCGCTGCGCGATGGCCGACAGGCGGCCGCCGGGCGGGATCGCCCCGCCGGGCGCCGGGAACCGAGCCTATTCCAGGTCGGCGTCGAGAATGGCCATCTGGAAATTGTAGGAGAGGTCGCCGTCCTCCTCATCCTTGAAGAGCACGCCGATGAACTCCTCGCCGAGATAGACCTCGGCACTGTCCTTCTTCTTCGGGCGCGCCGTCACCTTGATCTGCGGATTGCCGAACAGGGTCCGCAGGTAACGCTGCACGCGCTCGAGTTCCGTCTTGTCCAAATCGCTTCCTCCTGGAAAGGGCAGGCCCGCCTTGTGGCGGCCCGGCGCGCCCGGTTCAAGGGCCGGGGCGCAAATTCGGTCAGATATCCGCGCCGGCGAAGATGTTGTCCTCGAACATCTGGTCCATGGAGCGCGCCGGCTCGGCACAGCCGGCCTCGCCCACCACCTTGGCCGGGATGCCGGCCACCGTGGTGTTGCGCGGCACCGGCTTCAGCACCACGGAACCGGCGGCGACGCGGGCGCAGCGGCCCACCTCGATATTGCCGAGCACCTTGGCACCGGCGCCGATCAGCACGCCGCGACGGATCTTGGGATGGCGGTCGCCGCTCTCCTTGCCGGTGCCCCCCAGGGTCACGCCCTGGAGGATCGACACGTCGTCCTCGATCACGCTGGTGGCGCCGATGACGATGCCCGTGGCGTGGTCGAAGAAGATGCCGCGCCCCATGGGCACCGCCGGGTGGATGTCCACCGCATACACCGCCGAGGCCCGGCTCTGGAGATAGAGCGCGAAGTTCTGCTGGCCGTGGGTCCACAGCCAGTGGGCGAGGCGGTGGGTCTGGATCGCGTGGAAGCCCTTGAAATAGAGCACCGGCTCCAGCGTGCGGGTGGCCGCCGGGTCGCGGTCCACCACCGCCATGATGTCGGCGCGCAGGGCCTGGGCGATGGTCTTGTCGTCGCTCGTCGCCTCGAAATAGGCGGCGCGGATGGCCGAACCCGGAATGTCCGGATGATCGAGACGGGCAGCGATGCGCTCGCCGATCACCGCCTCAAGGCTCGGCTGGCCGAGAATTGCGCCGGTGAGGAAGCTCGCCATCAGCGGCTCGCGGCCCATGGCCTCCTCGGCCTCGTTGCGCAGCCGCGCCCAGACGGGATCGACGACCTCGTGCCAGCGCTCGGTCCCGGTGCGCGTCAGGCGCGGGCCGGACGGCTCCGGCGCAGGCAGCACGGTCATGGGAGTCTGCGGCATCTCTGCCTCCTCGGATGAAACGACTTGCCCTCGTTCTAGCACAAGCGCGGCGCCGTGCGCAGGTTCCCCGCGGCGGCGCGGCCTCGATCACGGGCCGGCGGTCTATCAGCCAACTCGCCGCCGTCATGCCCCGGCTTGTCCGGGGCATCCACCCCGCCGGCCCGCCAGCGCATCAAGAACCTGTCGCCAGCGCGGCCCTGGCGTGGATCCCCCGGACAAGCCGGGGATGACGCAGCATCCGTTCCATCGAGCCGAGCCGCTCGAACCCGCCCCCTCGCGACTGCCGGCTCAGGGCCGGCGCGCAAGAAAATCGAGCACACCTTGCTTGAACACCTTGTCGCCCACCGCCGGATTGTGGTCGCGGTTCGGAATGTCGAGCGCCACCGCATCCGGCATCAGCGCTGCGAGCTTGTGGGCATCGCCCGCCACCTTGTCGCGGGTGCCCACCGCCACCAGCACCGGCTGGTAGATGCGCGCCACCTCCTCGGGAGAGAGCACCTGGCGCGAGCCGCGGATGCAGGCCGCGAGCGCCTTGAGGTCCTGCCTGTTGGCGTCGGCGAAGGAGCGGAACATCCGCCCCATGGGGTCGGGGACGTCGTCGAGGCTCGGCGCCTCCATGGCGTCGGCGATGGACTGCGGCAGGCCGACGCCCTCCACCAGATGATAGCCGAGCCCGCCCATCACCAGCGAGCGCACCTCCAGCGGGAAGTGCAGCGCCATCTGCGCCCCCACCCGCGCGCCCATGGAATAGCCGATGACGTCGGCGCGCGGAATGCCGAGGTAGTCCAGCAGGTTCTTGGCGTCCTCCGCCATCAGACGGGTGTCGTAGAGCGCCGGGTCGTAGACCTTGCCCGAGGCGCCGTGGCCGCGGTGGTCGAAGGCGATGGCGCGGTACCCGGCATCCACCAGCGTGCGCATCCAGGAGGGACCGACCCAGTTGATCTCCTTGTTGGAGGCGAAGCCGTGGATCAGGAGCACCGGATCGCCGGCGCCTTCCTCGATATAGGCGATGTCGATTCCGTCGGAGGTGAAGTGGGGCATGGCGGACCTTCTCGGGCGGCGCAATGGCGGCGCAGGCGGGCGCCGAACTTAGAGCGCGTGCCAACGAAATTGAATCAGATTTGATCGGGGAAACGCCCGCGCGGCCGTGGGTAGAGGACGCGCTTGCCGATCTGCACCCGCGCCGCGCCGGACGGCGCGCGCACCGGCCGCACGCCGTCCCGGCGCGCGCCATCATCCGGGACTGCCGGTTGCCGGGGATCGTGCTGGCGGAATTCTTCGCTCGCCCCCTCGGCCGGCGCCTGCGCAAGCACCATGGCCTCTCGGGCGGCGGCGGCGAAGCGCTCGGCCTCGGCGCCACCGGCCGCCTCCGGCGCCGGCCGGCGTGCCAGAAGGCGCGGCTCCTCGGGAAGGGCGAGGCAGACGGGCGCCTCCTGACGCCGCCACCAGCAGCCGCGGCCATCCGGCGCGTTGTCCTTGCGATGGCGGTGCCGACCCCTGCGCCCGCCCCAGGTGGCGCGGGCGCACGAGACGCAGAAGGCGTTGAACGAGGAGACGAGGAGATAGACGTAGACCGCAGCAACGAACACCCACCACACCAGCTTGAGCAGCGCGCCGGTGATGAGGATCGCGCCGCGCCCCAGCGTCTTCAGGATGGCGAGCGTCTGCGGGCCCTTGGTATCGGCGAGCCGCGCCACCCGCCGAAGGTCGTTGCCGTTGTCGGCGATCCTGAGGCCTTCCAGCGCCGCGCGGGTGCCAGCCTTGGACTGGACCACCGCCACGTCGTCCAGCATCCGGGTCAGCGAGGCGAGGCGGTCGGAGCGCACCACGCCCTTCAGCGCCGGCCCGTCCATCGCGCCGGGCGCCTTCAGGAGCCGCCGCAACGCCACGAAATCGACGCTCTGGCGCACCGCGCGCATCAGGGTGCGGCCCAAGGCGGCGGAAAGCTTGCCGGTGCGCTTGGCCACCTTCACCAAGGTGATGCCGACCCGCACGGGCAGGCTCGCGCCCACGGTGGCATAGGTGCCGGCGGTGACCGCGATGCCGACAGCGGACAGGCCAAGGATGAGTTCGTCCGCATCCTCGCCCTGCGCCAGCTTCCAGCTCTCGCGGGTGGCATCGCGGATGTCCCCCCACACCATGAGGTCGCCGGTGGCGGCCCCGGCGAGGCCGGCGAGATCCGTGGGCTCGCCGGTGATGAAGCCCATGCCGAACTCCTTGGCGCCCCTGAGCGTGCTCGCGAGCGCGCCGTTCGCCGCCGTGACGCGCTCCCGCACGGCGGGAGCGACAGCGATCTTGCGGGCATCGGCGAGCGCGACGAAGGAATTGGCCAAGGCGACATCGTCGGCCGCAAGCGCGCTCTCGATCTCCCGGGCCACGCGCGCGGCGTCGAGATCGGCGAGGCCGAAATCGGCGATGGCAGCGGGATCGTCGCGCGCCTCCACGAGACGCACGCTCTGCTTCGCCACCGGCACCAGCCAGGGCGAAAAGCCCACCAGGGCCGCCAGAACCGTGAACAACGCGAAGATGCGGGCCATCTGCCTCAATCATCCGATCCCGAACCCGGCGACCTGTGCCGCGATCGTGTATTCGCCCCCCGCGACGTCCCCGTCTGCCTGCGCTAGACTGGAACAAAGGTCAGAAGCCGCATCCGGGCCGGCTAGATACTTAGGGTTTCTGCCGGCAGGCACAAGCGGTCGCGTGCCAATGTTGGAGGAGCGCCATGGTCCCTTCCACCGTCCACCCGGCCTATGCGCGGCCGGAGACCGCCTTCGGCGGCGTCGCGCTGCGCGTGCGGCGCATATCTCCCGCGGACCTCGCCGATTGCCTGAAGGCGGGGCTGTCCGATTTCCTGCGCCATCCGAGCCAGCTGATCTTCCTGGCGCTCATCTATCCCATCGTCGGGCTGTTCCTCGCCCGGCTGTCCTTCGGCCAGGACGTGCTGCCGCTGCTGTTCCCGCTGGTGGCCGGCTTCGCTCTGCTCGGGCCGCTCACCGCCGTCGGCCTCTACGAGATGAGCCGGCGCCGGGAGGAGGGGCTGCCGGCGGGATGGGATCATGCCTTCGCGCTCGCCCACTCGCCGGCGATCCTTTCCATCGCCGTGATCGGCTGCGTGTTGCTCGCCACCTTCCTGATGTGGCTGGTGGCCGCGCTGGTGATCTACGAGGCGACGCTTGGCAGCTACGTGCCCGCCTCGCTCACCGCGTTCGCCAGGGAAATCTTCGAGACGCGCGAAGGCTGGAGGCTCATTGTCCTCGGCAACGGCGTGGGGCTCGGCTTCGCGGTGTTCGCCATGTGCCTGTCCGTGGTGTCGCTGCCGCTGCTGGTGGACCGCGACGTGAGCACAGCCACGGCGGTGCGCACCTCGTTCTCGGCGGTCAAGAACAATCCGGTGGTGATGGCGCTGTGGGGCCTGATCGTGGCCGCCCTGCTGGCGCTGGGCGCCCTGCCCTTCTTCGTCGGGCTGGCGGTGGTGCTGCCGATCCTCGGCCACGCCACCTGGCACCTCTACCGGCGCCTCGTGGTGTGAGGCGTTGCCCGCGGCCCCCCCGCGGGCAACGACCTCACGCGGCAAGGCCGCGCATGAGCTCCAGCGCCTGGCGCTCGAACAGGCGGCGGTAGAGGCCGCCCTCCTTCGCCACCAAGGCATCGTGGTCGCCCTCCTCCACGATCCGGCCCTTGTCGAACACCAGCAGCCGGTCGAGCGACCGCACCGTGGAGAGACGGTGGGCGACGACCAGCGTGGTCCGTCCCACCATCAGGCGCTCCATGGCCTCCTGGATCAGTGCCTCGGACTCCGAATCCAGGCTGGACGTGGCCTCGTCCAGGATCAGGATCGGCGCGTTCGCCAGGAACGCCCGCGCGATGGCGACGCGCTGGCGCTCGCCGCCGGAAAGCTTCACGCCGCGCTCGCCCACCAGCGTGCCGTAGCCGCGCGGTAGCCGCTCGATGAAGCCCGAGGCGTTGGCGAGTTCGGCCGCCCGGCGGATTTCCGCGAAGGAGGCGCCCGGCCGGCCATAGGCGATGTTTTCCGCCAGCGAGCGGTGGAACAGGATCGGCTCCTGCTGCACCACCGCGATGGCGCGCCGGAGCGAGCCCTGCGTCACCTCGCGCACGTCCTGTCCGTCCACGCTCACGCGGCCCTCGGTCACGTCGTGGAGCCGCTGGATCAGCTTCACGAAGGTGGACTTGCCGGAGCCGGAATGGCCGACCAGCCCCACCCGCTCGCCGCCCTCGATGACGAGGGAAAGATCGCGGTAGAGGGGGGTGTCGTGGCCGCCATAGTGGAAGGTCACGTTCTCGAACGCGATCCGCCCGTCCGCGACCTTCACCGGCGCGGCTCCCGGCCGGTCGGCGACGGCCGGGCCCTTCTGGTGGATCTCCACCAGCTCCTCCAGGTCGTTCACCGAGCGCTGAAGGTTGTGCACATGCATGCCGATGTCGCGCAGGTAGGAATGCACCACGAAATAGGTGGTGAGCACATAGGCGACATCGCCCGCGCCCGCACGGCCCTCCCACCAGAGCCACAGCGCCATGCCGACGATGACCGCCCTCAGGCCCAGCAGTGCCACGAGCTGCGCCGTTCCGGCCCAGGTGCCGGCCATCCAGGTGCGCTGGGTGCGGACGTTCCACTTGCCGAGCACGCGATCGAGGCGCGCCTCCTCCCGGGCCTCGGCACCGAAGCCCTTCACCACCGCATTGCAGCTCACCGCATCCGCGAGCACGCCGCCCACGCGGGTGTCCCAGGCGTTGGAGAGCCGCGCCGCCGGCGCCACATAGTTCAGCGACAGGACGACGGTGAGCGCCACGAATCCCGCCGCGCCGAGCGCCACGGCGAGGCCCATGACCGGCCAGTGCCAGCCGAGCAGGATCGCGGAGCCCACGAGCGCCACCACCGACGGCAGCAGCGCCACCAGCAGCGTGTCGTCGAGCAGATCGAGCGACCACATCCCGCGCGAGATCTTGCGCACGGTGGAGCCGGCGAAGGTGCTGGCGTGCCAGTCCGCCGAGAAGCGCTGCACCCGCGCGAACGCCTCCGACGCGATGTCGGACATCATCCGCAGGGTGAGGCGTACCAGCGCGACGAAGGAGAGGTGGCGCGCCACCACCATCACCGCGCCGAGCGCCAGCATGGCGAGGAAGGCGTCCATGGCCGCGGCATAGGCCGCCGACCGGTCGCCACCGGATGCCACCGCCTCCACGAGGCGGCCGGCATAGACCGGGACGAACACCTCCGCGAGCGTCGAGACCAGCACGGTCAGTCCCGTCGCGCCGATCAGCGCCGGGCGGCGGCGCCAGTGGCGCCAGAGGAAGGCGAAGACGGCACGGGTGGGAACCCCGCGCTTATGGGTGCGGTAGAGCGACATGACGTGTTTTCCGGCCGCGCGAGGCGCGCGAAGGGCCGGCCTTCGAAAGACGAGGATATGCGCGGCGCAGACGCCGCGTGCGGACGTGCGGTCCTGGCGGGATTTGGCTGAAGGCCGTCGGGCCGGGCGGAAAGCGCCGGCGGGGACCGCGGAGCGGCTCAGCTAGCCGTGAGCGCTCGAACGGAGGGCGCCGCAGGCGGACATGCGTTCATTCATGGATCGCCCCTCCTCTTGCTGTCGTGGCGGCAGTTCATTGTGCCCTTGGCCAGGGATACGGGCAAGGGCCTCGCCCTCCCCGCTTCGCGCGACGCCGAAGTGACGCGGCGCGCGGGCCTTTCATGGCGGCGCATGTGGGGGTAAGGTCGCGGCGCTTTTTAGGAGAGGCTCTGGCGGAACCATGGCGCACGCGGACATTCCTCACTTCTGCAACGACCTCGGCGTCACCGTCATCGAGGTGGGCAGCAAGGAATTCATGTGCATCGGTGCGAAGCCGCCCTTCGACCATCCGCACATCTATTGCGACCTCGGCGACGACACCGAGATCGTGTGCCCCTACTGCTCCACCCTCTACCGCTACAATTCCGCCCTCGCGGCCGGCGAGGCGAAGCCCGAGGGATGCGTGTGGCATGACGAGGACGCAGCAAGCGCCGCGGCCTGAGCCGGGGTCTCCTTCCCACGCTCCGGCCCGCGCCGAGGCCGCAAGTGACGAGACCGCAAGTGACGAGGCCGGCCTCCACGCCGGCATGGACGAAGCCGGCACCGACATGGCCGTCATTCCCTTCCAGCCCCGCCGGCCCCTTGCGGCCCGCAGCGCCGTCATCGTCGGCGGCGGCATCGGCGGCCTGGCCTGCGCCCTGGCGCTGCGGCGGGCCGGGATCGCCGTCCAGGTGCTGGAGCAGGCGCGCAAGCTGAAGGAGGTGGGCGCCGGCCTCCAGCTCTCGCCCAATGCCACCCGCATCCTGCGCGACCTCGGCGTGCTGGAGCGGATCGAGAAGGTGGCGGTGGCGCCGCGCGCGCTGCTGGTGCGCGACGGGCGCTCCGGCACGACGCTCTCGCGCTCCAACTATGCCCCCGCCGCGCGGCGCTGGGGCGCGCCGTTCCTGGTGATCCACCGCGCCGACCTGCAGGAGGCGCTCGCCGAGGCGGCGCAGGAGGCGGGCGCGGCGGTGGCGCTGGGCGTCGACCTGCGCAGCATCGAGCGCACGGCCTCGGGCGTGCGGGCGGTGGGGGGCCAGGGCGAGCAGCTCGTCGCCCACGGCGCGGACGTGCTCATCGGCGCCGACGGCGTGCGCTCGGCCGTGCGCTCCCATCTCGGTTTTTCCGCGCCGCCGGTGTTCGCCCGCCGCGTCGCCTATCGCGCCACCATCGAGATGCCGGACGGCCACCCTGCCGAGGTTCATCTCCACCTCGGCAAGAACGCCCATGTGGTGGTCTATCCGGTGCGCGGCGGCAAGGCGCTGAACCTCGTCGCCATCGTCAGGGAGGAGCGGCCGGTCACGCGCTGGAGCGCGCCGGGCGATGCCGCCTATGTCCACGCCGCCTTCGAGGGCTGGAACCCCGAGCTGCGCCGCCTGCTGGCGCGGGCCGGCCACTTCCTGTGCTGGGGCCTTTACGACATCGACCCGCTGGCGCGCTGGGGCGAGGGTCGGGTGACGCTGCTGGGCGATGCGGCGCATGCCATGCTCCCCTTTCTCGCCCAGGGCGCGGCCCAGGCGATCGAGGACGCCGCGGCCCTCGCCGGCGCCCTTGCCCGCGAGACGCAGGCCGAGGCCGCCTTGCGCGCCTACGAGGCGTCCCGGCACGACCGCACCGCCATGATCCAGGGCGCGGCCCGGCGCAACGGCATCGTCTACCACCTCTCCGGCCCGCCCCGCATGGCGCGCGACCTAGTCCTGCGCCGCTCCGGCGGCGACAGCCTGCTCAAGCGCTACGGCTGGATCTACGGGGCCTGAGCTTCCGCGAACGCGACCGGGGCGCGATCGTGCGGGGCGTCGAGATCGAGCGCGGGGCCGACCGGCACGATGCCGGTCGGGTTGATGGTCTTGTGGCTCTCGTAATAGTGCCGCTTGATGTGGGTGAAGCTCACCGTGGGCCGCACCTGCGGCAGCTGGTAGAGCGCGCGCAGGTAGCTGGACAGCGCCGGATAGTCGGCGATGCGGCGGATGTTGCACTTGAAGTGGCCCACATAGACCGCGTCGAACCGGACCAGAGTGGTGAACAGCCGGATGTCCGCCTCGGTGAGCACGTCGCCGGCAAGGTAGGGCTGGCGTGACAGGCGCTCCTCCAGCCAGTCCAGCCGGCGGAACAGCTGGCCCACCGCCTCCTCATAGGCCGTCTGCGTGGTGGCGAAGCCGGCGCGGTAGACGCCGTTGTTCACGTCCGGATAGACAACGTCGTTCACGGCATCGATCTCGGTCCGCAGCGGCGCGGGATAAAGGTCGATGGTCACGTCCGTCACCGCCGCGAAGGCGGAATTGAGCATGCGGATGATCTCGGCGGATTCGTTGCTGACGATGGTCGCGCGCGCCTTGTCCCACAGCACCGGCACGGTCACGCGGCCGGAATAGGCCGGATCGGCGGCGGCATAGACTTCATAGAGGCGCGTCTTGCCGAGAATCGGGTCCGGCGCGGCAAAGATCCAGCCATCCGCACCCATGAAGGGTTCCACCACGCTCACGGAAATCGCGTCCTCCAGCCCCTTCAGCGCGCGCACGATCAGGGTGCGGTGCGCCCAGGGGCAGGCGAGCGAGACATAAAGATGATAGCGCCCCGCCTCGGCCGGGAAGCCGCCCGCGCCCGTGGCGCCGGGCGCGCCGTCGGCGGTGACGAAGTTGCGGAAGCGCGAGGCCTGGCGCTCGAACCGGCCGCCGGTGGACTTGGTGTCGTACCACTGGTCACGCCAGACGCCGTCGACGAGCAGGCCCATGGGATGTCCTTTCCATGCAGCGCGGGAGCGGCGCCGATGGTGGAGAGATGGCGCCATGCGGCCTTGAATGCAATGCGCGGCGACACCTGGAAAAGCAGCCTTGCGCCGATGCAACCGGATGGGCGATCAGGCCAACGGCGCGCCCGGCCGCAGGGTGGATCGCCCGGACGAGCCGGGCGATGACGGGGTGCGAGAGGAGATGACGACACGAGAAACCTCATCGCGCCACGTCGTCTCCACCACCGTCATGCCCCGGCTCGTCCGGGGCATCCACCGGGCCGCCGGCTGGCCTTGTGCGACCCTGGATCGGCCTAGCTGGCGACCGCCGTCCCGAGCGCCGTCTCCAGGATTTCCAGGGCCTGCGCGAAATCCCCGTCCGAGATGGTCAGCGGCGGGCACAGGGTCAGCACCTTGCCGCCGCCCACCTTGAAGCTCAGCCCCCGCTCCAGCGCCGCATACATCACGCGGTCGGCCCGCGCCTCGGCGGCGATGCCGCCGTATGCGTGCAGCTCGACGCCGAAGAAGGCGCCCATGCGGCGCACCGCCGCGATCTCCGGGCGTCGGGCCGCCATGGCCTCCAGCGCCGCGCCGCCCATCTTCCCCAGCGCGCGGGCGCGGGCGATGAGGCCCTCCTCCTCGATCGCGCGGACGGCGGCGAGGCCGGCGGCGCTGCCGAGCGGGCTCTTCTCGTGGGTGTAGTGGCCGAGCGCCAAATGCGGCGCCACGTCTAGATCGGTCCGCACCACCAGTGCCGCCTGGGGCACGATGCCCCCGCCGAGGCCCTTGCCGAGCGCCACCATGTCCGGCACGCAGCCCATCTGCTCGAACACGTAGAACGAACCGCAGCGCCCGAGCGCGGACGGGATCTCGTCGAACACCAGCAGCGCGCCGTGGCGGGTGCAGCTTTCGCGCACCCTGGCCCAGAAGCCGGCGGGCGGCGGCTCCACGGTGGTCCAGCGCACCGGCTCGGCGATCAGCGCGGCGACGTCGCCCTGAACCTCCAGCACGTAGTCGATATAGTCCGCGAGCCGGTCGGTCGCCTTGTCGTCGTCACCGAAGAAGCGCCGGGCGAGGCCGGGCGGCGGCACGTGCTCGGTGCCCGGGAGCAGCGGGCCGGCATCCTTGCGGAACAGCGCCTCCCCGCCCACCGAGACGGCGTCGAGATTGGCGCCGTGGAAGGCGTCCCACATGGACAGCGTCTTGTGCCGCCCGGTGGCGTGCCGGGCGAGCTTCAGCGCCACGCCGATGGCGGCCGAGCCCGAGGGCACGAGCAGCACCTTGCCGAACGGCGGGCCGGCGAGCTCGACCAGCTTCTCGGCGAACGCCACCGCCGCCTCGCAGGTGAAGCGGCGCGGGCAGAACGGCAGCGTCTCCATCTGCGCGCGGATGGCGGCGACCACGGCCGGATGGCCATGGCCGAGCTGGTGCACGCTGTTGCCGTGAAAATCGAGG
Organism: Xanthobacter pseudotagetidis; assembly: GCF_043194795.2. Taxonomy (NCBI): domain Bacteria; kingdom Pseudomonadati; phylum Pseudomonadota; class Alphaproteobacteria; order Hyphomicrobiales; family Xanthobacteraceae; genus Xanthobacter; species Xanthobacter pseudotagetidis. Next base: position 3,337,630 of record NZ_CM195534.1, read on the forward strand.
ATGCGCCGGCCGTCCGCCGTGACCAGATGGACGCCCTCGGCGCCGACGATGGCATCGAGGCACGGCGTGGAGAGCGACTGATGCAGGAAAACGTCGGCATCGCGCGCCAACAGCGCGCGGGTTTCCTCCCCATGGCGGGCGTCCCAGGTGGCGCGCAGCGGCGAGGTGTTGACGTCGCCCTCACTGGCGCCGCCTTCGGCGCTCAAGGCTGCTCGCCGCGCGCCAGCGCCCCCTCGATCTCATCCAGCACCTCCTCGAGATCGGCGACGCTGTCGATGACGAAGTGGGCGCCGGAGCGCACCAGCGCGGCATAGGCGGCGGCGCGGCGCGCCTCGAACTCTTCCGGCGAGAGCGCCTCGGTCTCGGCCGGGTCGAGGCCGAACAGGTTGCCGGTCAGCGCGATGCCAACGGTCCAGCAGCCGGCGTTCAGGCCTTCGGCGATCCCGACCTCGGTGTCGTCCACCTTCACCACCCGCGACGCCGGCCACACCCCGAGCTCGACCAGGGTCTTGTAGAGCATCAGCGGCGTCGGCCGCCCGGCCGAGAGGTCGCCGGCGCACACCATGCTGTCGGGCGCGTAGCCCTGCGCCGCGGCGAGCGGCAGGATCGGGGCCATGATCTCGCGGGTGTAGCCGGTTGTGGAGCCGATCTTGAGGCCCGCCGCCTTGAGCCGGCCGACCACGCCCGCGACGCCCTCGATGAGGTCCGCATAGTCCGCCGCCACCGCGACGTTCATGGGCACGAACACCTCGTAGACCTTGTCGATGTCCTGTTCGCCCGGCGCGTGGCCGTGCTTCTCCGCCCAGGCGGCGGCGACGCGCGGCAGCGCCATCAACGCGGCGATGTGGTCGCGCTTCGCCATGCCCATGGGGCCGCGCGCCTCCGCCACCGACAGATCGATGCCGAACTGCGCGAAGGCGCGCTGGAACACGCCCATGGGCGCCTTCGAGCCGTGATCGATCATGGTGCCGGCCCAGTCGAAGACGACCGCGGCGATGTTCTCGTATGTCATGCTTGCCCTCCCGAAAATTCGTCCAGCGTCTCCTCGGCGATGGCGAAGGCGGTGGACGCCCCGGTGCCGGAGGTGACGATGACCAGGCGGACGCCGTTGGCCGGCGCCTCGCGCACCATCAGCCGGTCGGGCAGCGAGGCATAGGTGCCGCTCCAGCGCTCCGCGACGCGGGCGCCGGGCACGGCGAGCACCTCGCTCATCTCGCGCAGGATGATGTCGTCCACCGCCTCGCGCGAGAACGGCGAGGGCGAGAATCCGTAATGGTGGCTGTCGCCGACGATCAGCCCGCCGTCCGCCCCCTGCACGGCGATCAAGTGCACGCCGTTCGCGAGCGCCTCCGGCTGCTCGGCCCTAAGGCGGGCGGCGAGCGCGCCGGCCTCCGGCAGCTCGGAATAGCCGAGATAGCGCACCAGCGAGAGGTCGCTCATCACCGCGCAGGGCAGCCGGAAGCCGTCCGGCGGCATGACCTTCAGCATGTGCAGCCGGCAGCGGGTGATGCCGAGGGCGGCGATCACCTCGGGGTAGAGGGTGAGCAGATCGTCGCCGGGGCACACGACGATGTGCCGGGCGCGGATGTCGCCGTCGGTGGTGGAGACGAGGCCCCCTTCCAACGCCTTCACCAGCGAGCGGCGGCGGAACGAGACGCCCTTCTCCTCCAGCCATGCGGCGAGGAGCGGCACCGCCTGCCGGCTCTCCACCCGCCGCTCGTGCGGGCTGTAGAGCGCGCCGGCGAACGGCCGGTCGGCGAGCGCGGCGCCGTAGGAGCGCATGGCCTCCTCGGCGGTGAGCAGGTGGCAGTCCTCGCCCATCTCGGTGAGGCGGAACGCCTCCAGCACCGCCATGGCCTCGGGCCGCCGGGCCACCACGAGCAGCCCCTGCTGCTCGACGCGGATGCCGGCCTCGGGGGCCACCTCCTCCCAGATGTCGCGCGAGCGCATGGCGCGGCGCCAGCATTCCCCGCGCTGCTGGCCGGTGACGGTGACGAAGCCGAAATTGCGCACCGAGGCGCCCACCGCCTCGGCCTCGCGGTCGATCACCACCACGGAAAGGCCGCGCCTGAGGCCCGAGAGCGCGTGGGCGAGGCCGACGATGCCGGCACCCACCACCGCGAGGTCGAACGTGGTGCTCATCGGATGCGCCAGGCCTGGGTGCGCGCGAGACCGCGCGAAAGGAGGGCGTGCACGATACGCGCTCCGAGGTTGGTGTAGAAGATCAGCATGCACATGGCCGCGGCGGCCTGGATCTGGCCGGCGTCGTCCATGTTCAGCGCCGCCACGGCCGCGAGCGTGGTGGACGGGGCATAGAGGAACACCACCGCCGAGACCGTGGTCATGGCGTTCACGAAGTAATAGGCGGCGATGTCGAGCCCGGTGGGCAGGCAGATCGGCAGCGTCACGCGGGTGAACATGCGCGTCACCGGCTGCTTCAGCGAGGCCGCCACCGCCTCGAACTCCTTGTCCATGGCCTTCAGCGCGGTCAGCGCCGTGAGGTGCGAGACCGTGTAGAAGTGGGTGATGGAGGAGATCACCAGGATCGCCATGGTGCCGTAGATGACGTTCAGCGGGTTCGCCGGATCGTTGAAGAAGAAGATGTAGGCGAGGCCCAGCACCAGGCCCGGGATCGCCATGGGCATCATGGCGAGGAAGTGCAGGCCCGCGCGGGCGGCCACGAAGCCCCTGCCCTTCTCGACCAGATAGGCGCCCACGAACACCACCGCGGTGCCGATCACCGCCACGTAGAAGGCCATGCGCAGGGAGTTGAAGTAGGATTCCCAGCCGCCGCCGTCGACACCCTCGAACGCGAAGTGCGCGAAGGTGAGGCTGAGATTGTAGGGCCAGAACTTCACCAGCGACGCATACTGCGCCACTCCCAGCACCAGCAGCAGAAGCCCGGCGATCCCGCAGCAGAACAGGAACGCGGCGGCGTCGAGCCCGACATTGCGCGACGGCGTGTAGGGCACCGCGCGGGCGGTCAGCAGCGCCACCTGCCGCGCCGTCACCATGCGGTCGACGAAGAAAGCGATCACCGCCGGCACCAGCAGGATCACCGAGACCACGGCGCCCATGGCGAAGTTCTGCTGGCCCACCACCTGCTTGTAGATGTCCACCGCGAGCACGTTGTACTCGCCGCCCACCACCTTCGGCACGCCGAACTCCGTGATGGTGAGGGTGAACACCACAAAGGCGGCGGAGATGATGCCGTAGCGCGCGCCCGGCAGCGTCACGTTGAAGAAGGTGCGGGTCGGAGATGTGCGCAGCGCCCGCGCCGCCTCGAACAGCCGCGCGTCGGAGATGGCGAGCGCGGTGGCGATGATGAGGAAGGCGTGGGGGAAGGTGAAGAACACGCAGCCCGCGACGATGCCCGGCGCGCCGTAGATGGAAGAGCCCATCATCAGGCCCTTGAGGAGCCCCTGGTTGCCGAACAGATAGACCAGCGACAGACCGGCGAGCAGCGAGGGCACCAGGATAGGCACCACGGCAATGGTGCGGAACAGCCCTTTCAGCGGCATGCAGGTGCGCTGCAGCGCATAGGCGAAGCCGAAGGCGAGCAGCACCGTGACCACGGTGGTGGAGAGCGCCACGACGAGGCTGTTGCCGATGGACCGCGTAAGCGCGGGATTGCTGAAATAGGCGATGTAGTTGCCGAACGAGCGGATGCTTCCCGCCCGCAGCACGAGGCGGCGCAGCTCGCGCGGGCCCGCTTCCACCCATTCGCCCGAAGCCGCAGCCTTGCCGCCGAACTCCAGCACCCCATCGGAGGCGCCGCCGGACAGGCGCATGCGCACCGCCGTCAGCGGCCGGCCCTCGAAGCGGCCGTCGGGAAACAGCTGCGCCGCCGTGAGCGAGGCCGAGCGCCGGGCCTGCTCCACGGGCGGAAGGAGGCCGAGGCGCGCGGCCGCCTGGTCGAGCGTGCCGAGCGCCACCGGCCCCTGCCCCACGTCCACCTGCAGTTCCGCCGCGCCGTAGGCGAAGGCGCGCACCTCGGCGGATTTCCACAGCATGAAGCCGAGCGGCAGCGCCAGGCTCACCACGAGATAGGCGCCGATCATCAGCACGAAGGCGAGCATCAGCCTGTCGTCGCGACCGGCCTTGCGGCGGATCGTCGGGGCGGCGCGCGCGCCGATGGCGACGTCAGCCATGGTGGCCGCCGTGCGGCCTCAGCGCCTCGAACACCCTGAGGCGCTCGGTCGGCAGCACCACGTCGAGCCGCCGGCCCGGCACCATCTGCAGCGCCCGGGCGACGGTCTGGGAAAGCTGCGCCACCAGCGGCTTCGCCGGGAAGGCGGGATGCAGCAGGCTGGCGCGGATGTGGGAACCGAGGAATTCCACCGCGCCCACCTCCACGGCGACGCGGTTCACATGCTCCCATTCCGCATGGGCGTCGGCGCCGAGGATGCGCACGTCCTCCGGCCGGATCGCCACCACCACCCGCTCCCCCGCCGCATGGGCGCCCGCCTGACGGCGCAGCACCAAGGTGAGGTCGCCCACCATCACCTCGTCGGGATTGAGCATGACGCCCTCGACGAAGTTCATGGCGCCGATGAAGTCGGCGACGAACTGGCTCGCGGGGGCGTCATAGACCTCCTGCGGCGTGCCCACCTGCTCCACCACGCCCATGTTCATGACGACGATGCGGTCGGCGATGGACAGCGCCTCGTCCTGGTCGTGGGTGACCATCACCGTGGTGACGCCGAGCCGCGCCTGGAGCTGCTTCAGCTCGGCGCGCAGATGGAGGCGCACCTTGGCGTCGAGCGCGGAGAGCGGCTCGTCGAGCAGGATCAGGCCCGGGCTCGGTGCCAGCGCACGGGCGAGCGCCACGCGCTGCTGCTGGCCGCCGGAGATCTGGGAGGGATATTTGTGGCCGTGGGCGGCGAGGTCGATGAGATGGAGGAGCTCGTCCACCCGCGCGGCGACGTCGGCGCGCTTGAGGCCGCGATTCTCCAGGCCGAAGGCGATGTTCTGGCGCACGCTGAGGTTCGGGAACAGCGCGTAGGACTGGAACACGATGCCGAAGTCGCGCTCCTCCGGCGGCAGCGCCGAGATGTCCCGGCCGGCCTGGTGGATGGTGCCGGAATTCTGGATGTCGAGCCCGGCGATGGCGCGCAGCAGCGTGGTCTTGCCGCAGCCGGACGGCCCGAGGAAGCACACGAACTCGCCCTCGCGCACATCAAGCGAGACGTTCTTCAGCGCCGTGAAGTCGCCGAAGCGCTTGGAAACGTCGTTCACCACCAGATAGGCCGGGCGCGGCGCCGATGCGGCGAGGCCGCGGGCGACGGCGTCGTTCGGATCGGCTGCGGCCGCTCCCGGCAGATGCGGCGCCAGTCCGGACAGGTCCACGGTGTGCTGGCTCATGGGTGCCCCTTTCGCGCTGCTCTGTCCGGGGCACGCCAGGCTCGCGGCGCCGACCCTTTGCCGCGTCGTCCCCGGCTTGCCCGGGGGGTGCAATGGCGTTGGGAGGCCTCGGCGGGTCGGAGCACGGCGCTCCGATCCGCCTCGGCCCTGGGCTCCAGTTCAGCCCTTTTTGGGCTCGGACTTGGCGTCGTAGCGGCGCTGCCACTCCTGGAGGATCTGGGCGCGGTTGGCGGCGGCCCAGTCGAACTTGTTGTCGATCAGCTTCGCCTTCAGGTCCGCCGGCAGGTTCTTGATCGGCTCTTCGAGCGCCGCATTGGCGAGGATGGCGTAGTTCTTGGCGTAGATCTTCATGGCCTCGTCGGAGACCGCCCAGTCCATCAGCTTCTTGGCATCCGCCTCGTTGTCGGTGCCCTTGATGATGGCCGAGGCCTCCATGTCCCAGCCGATGCCCTCCGCCGGGATCACCGCCACCAGCGGGGCGCCCTGGTTGATGAGGCGGGCGGCGCGGAACTCGAACGAGATGCCGATGGGATACTCGCCGGAGGCGGCGAGCGAGCAGGGCTTGGAGCCCGAGTGGGTGTAGGTGGCGATGTTCTTGTCCAGGGCGTCCATGAAGGCCCAGCCCTTCTCGTCGCCGAACATCTGCAGCCAGCTCGATACGTCGAGGAAGCCGGTGCCGGAGGAGGCCGGGTTCGGCATCACGATCAGGCCCTTGTATTCCGGCTTGGTGAGGTCGGCCCAGCTCGCCGGGATCGGCAGCTTGCGCTTCTCCATCTCCACCGTGTTGACGCACAGCGCGGCGGCCCAGGCATTGGTGCCCACCCAGGCCGGCGGGGTATTCTTGTCGAGGAAGCGGGCCTCGATCTTCTTCATGCCTTCCGGCGCGTAGGGCGCGAGCATGCCTTCGGCGTCCAGCAGCAGCAGCGAGGTCGCGGCTGTGCCGAGCACCACGTCGGCCTGGGGATTGTTCTTCTCCGCCAGAAGCTTGGCGGTGATGATGCCGGTTGAATCGCGCACCCACCGGATCGTCGTGCCGGGATACTTCGCCTCGAACGACGCCTTGTAGGCCGGCAGCAGGTCGGCCTCGAGGGCGGTGTAGACCGTGATCTCGCCCGCGTTGGCGGCGCCGGCCAGGCCGAGGAGGGCCGCAGCGGCGGCCAGGGTCGTCATGCGCGTCATCTTATCCCCCGTCTTGGGTTGGCCTGCCGACATGGGTCGGCCCGTTGCGGGCGAACGCGTCCTCAGCATGCGGATGGCCGGCGTCCGCCGCGCGTGCGGCGGCCAAGCGACAACTCTTGCGAAGACCCGCCCCTGGCGCGCATCTAGCACCGCGCAGGCGACGTTCGTGTGACGGGTTGAAGACGCGGGCCGCGGCAGACCATGGGAAGAATACCTGTTTAAAAACAAACTATTGTGGCTTGCCATCCGCCATGCTCCGGAAGGCCCGCGAGCGGGTGTCGATGCGGGTGCGCCCACGGGCCTGTGCGGACGCTGGCGGTCGCGGCAGCGAGGGGCTATCAAGGAACCAGCGAAGCAACAGCAATACGAAAGGGAGGGCCGATGACGCCTCAGGCTCGGTCGAACGCCACCGTCCACGACACCAGCAAGCGCAAGGTCTGGACCACGGACGAGGCCCTCGCCCTCTACAAGGCCCCCTTCAGCGACCTGCTGTTCCGCGCCCAGAGCGTGCACCGCGCCAACTTCGATCCGAACGAGGTGCAGATGAGCCGCCTCATCTCCATCAAGACCGGCGGCTGCGCGGAGGATTGCGGCTATTGCAGCCAGTCGGCCCATCACGGCACCGACCTCAAGGCCTCCAAGCTCATGGAGGTGGAGCGCGTGCTCGGCGAGGCGCAGAAGGCGAAGGACGCCGGCGCCACCCGCTATTGCATGGGCGCCGCCTGGCGCTCCCCCAAGGAACGCGACATGGACACGCTCGTGGCCATGGTGGAGGGCGTGCGCGCGCTCGGCATGGAAACCTGCATGACGCTCGGCATGCTGGAGCCGGGCCAGGCGCACCGGCTCGCCGCGGCCGGCCTCGACTACTACAACCACAACATCGACACCTCGGAAGCCCATTATTCCAAGGTCATCTCCACCCGCACCTTCGCCGACCGGCTGGACACCCTCGCCAATGTGCGCGACGCCGGCATCAAGGTGTGCTGCGGCGGCATCCTCGGCATGGGCGAGACCGCGCGCGATCGGGTCGACATGCTGGTGACGCTGGCGAACCTCGACGCGCCGCCGGAGAGCGTGCCGATCAACCAGCTCATGCCCATCCCCGGCACGCCGCTCGCCGGCGCCGATCCGGTCTCGCCGATCGAGTTCGTGCGCACCATCGCGCTGGCCCGCATCCTCATGCCGGCCTCCCACGTGCGCCTGTCCGCCGGCCGCACCCAGATGAGCGACGAGATGCAGGCGCTGTGCTTCTTCGCCGGCGCCAATTCCATCTTCGTGGGCGACACCCTGCTCACCGCCGAGAATCCCGGCGAGGACAAGGACATGGCGCTGTTCGCCACGCTCGGCCTCACGCCCCAGGAGGTGGAGGTCCGGATCGAGGACGAGCCCGGCGCTCGGGTGGACGCGGCATGAGCGATCAGGATCGCCTCGGCCGCTACGAGGCGATGCTGCGGGGTCTCGAACGACGCCATTCCCTGCGCCGGCTCTCCGGCCGGTCGGGGATCGACTTCGCCTCCAACGACTATATCGGCCTTGCCACCTCGCCGCGGCTCAAGGCTGCGGTCGCTGCCGCCCTGGAGGCGGGTGTGCCGGTGGGCGCCACCGGCTCGCGCCTGCTGCGCGGCAACGATCCCGCCCATGCGGCGCTGGAGGCGGAGGCGGCGCGCTTCTTCGGCTCCGAGGCGGCCCTGTTCTTCTCCGGCGGCTACATGGCGAACCTCGCCGTCATCGGCACCCTGCCGCAGAAGGGCGACCTGCTGCTGATGGACGACCTGATCCATGCCAGCGCCCATGAGGGCGCCCGCGCGGGCCGGGCCGAGCCGGTGCTGTTCGCCCACAACGATGCCGGCGCCGCCGAGGATGCCATCCGCGCCTTCCGTGCCGCGGGCGGCACGGGCAAGGTGTGGATCGCCGCGGAAAGCCTCTACAGCATGGACGGCGACCGCGCGCCGCTCGCCGACCTCCTGGCGCTCGCCGACCGCCAGGACGGCTTCCTGCTGGTGGACGAGGCCCACGCCACCGGCGTCTACGGGCCGGACGGGCGCGGCCTCGCGGCCGGGTTCGAGGGGCGCGAGAACGTGGTGGTGCTGCACACCTGCGGCAAGGCCATGGGCGGCTCCGGCGCGCTGGTGACGCTGCCGAAGGTGCTCGCCGACATCATCGTCAACCGCTGCCGGCCCTTCATCTTCGCCACCGCGCCCTCGCCGCTGATGGCGGTGGCGGCGCAGGCGGCGCTCACCATCATGACCGACGAGCCGGAGCGGCGCGAGCGCCTCGCCGCTTTGGTCGCCCATGCCGGCCGGCGGCTGCGCGAGACCTGCAGCCTCGCCCCGTCCGGCTCGCAGATCCTGCCGGTGATCGTCGGCGACAACGGCCGCGCCATGGCGCTCGCCGGCCTCCTCCAGCATGCCGGCTACGACGTGCGCGGCGTGCGCCCGCCGACCGTGCCGCCGGGCACCGCGCGGCTGCGCATCTCGCTTACCCTCAATGCCGACCAACCGGCCGTGGACGGCCTGTTCGACCTGCTGGGCGCCGCGCTCCGGGAGCAGGCGGCGTGAGCGCGGCGATCGTCGTCACCGGCACCGACACCGGCATCGGCAAGACCGTGTTCGCGGCCGGGCTCGCGCGCTTCCTCGACGGCGCCTACTGGAAGCCGGTGCAGGCCGGCCTCGGCGAGGAGACCGACAGCGAGGCGGTGGCGCGCCTCGCCGACCTGCCGCCGGAGCGCATCCTGCCCGAGGCCCATCGGCTGGCGCTGCCCGCTTCACCGCACCTCGCCGCGGAGCGGGACGGCATCACCATCGACCCCGCCACGCTGACCCCGCCGCAGACCTCCCGCCCGCTGGTTATCGAGGGGGCGGGCGGACTGCTGGTGCCGCTCACGCCCGAGGCGCTGCTCGCCGACGTGTTCGCCCGCTGGCGCCTGCCGACGGTGCTGTGCGCGCGCACCGCGCTCGGCACCATCAACCACACGCTTCTCTCGCTGGAAGCGATGCGTGCGCGGGGCATTCCGGTTCTGGGCGTCGCCTTCATCGGCGAGGCGCACGAGGAGAACGCCCGCATCGTCGGCGAACTTGGAAAGGTCAATGTGCTCGGCCGCCTGCCGCGGCTCGATCCGCTGACCCAGGACACGCTCGCCGCGGCCTTCGCGAGCGCCTTCCGGCGCGAGGATTTCGTGGCCGGAAGGGGGGCGGCGTGAGCTCGCCGGTCTGGCACCCCTTCACCCAGCATGCGCTCGCGGGCGCGATGATCCCCATCGCCCGCACCGAGGGCGCGCACCTCGTGACCGAGGACGGCCGGCGCATCCTCGACGCCATCTCCTCCTGGTGGGTCATCACCCACGGCCACCGGCACCCGGCCATCATGGCGGCGATCCGGGAGGCCACGGAAAGCCTCGACCAGATCATCTTCGCGGGCTTCACCCACGCTCCCGCCGAAAGGCTTGCCGAAGGGCTGCTGAAGGTGGCGCCGCCGGGCCTCGCGCGCGTGTTCTATTCCGACAGCGGCTCCACCAGCGTCGAGGTGGCGCTGAAGATGGCGCTCGGCTTCTGGCGCAACACGGGCGAAACCCGCAGCCGCATCGTGGTGATGGAGGCGAGCTATCACGGCGACACCATCGGCACCATGTCGGTGGGCGAGCGCGGCGTGTTCAACGCCGCCTATGCGCCGCTGCTGTTCGAGGTGGAGCGCATCCCCTTCCCCGCCGCCGGCCGGGAGGCGGCGACGCTGGCCGCGCTGGAAGCCGCCTGCGCCAAAGCGCCCGCCGCCTTCATCGTCGAGCCGCTGGTGCTGGGCGCGGGCGGCATGCTCATGTACAGGCCGGACCTCCTCAAGGCCATGCGCGAGACCTGCGCCCGGCATGGCGTGCTGTTCATCGCCGACGAGGTGATGACCGGCTGGGGCCGCACCGGCACGCGCTTCGCCTGCGACCAGGCCGGCATCGTCCCGGACATCCTGTGCATGTCGAAGGGCCTCACCGGCGGCGCGCTGCCGCTCGCCGTGACGCTCTGCCGGAAAGAGATCTTCCAGGCCCACTATTCGGACGACCGGGCGAAGACCTTCTTCCATTCCTCCTCCTACACCGCCAACCCCGTCGCCTGCGCCGCGGCGCTCGCGAACCTCGAGGTGTGGAACGAGGAGCCGGTGACGGCGCGCATCGACGCGCTCTGCGCGCTCCAGGAGGAGATGATCGCCCCGTTCCGCGACGATCCGCGCTTCGAGAGCGTGCGCCGCTGCGGTACCATCACGGCGCTCGACCTCAAGGCGCGGGACGCGGGCTATCTCGCCGGCATCGGCCCGCGCCTCTACGATTTCTTCCTGGAGCGGAACCTGCTCATTCGCCCGCTCGGCAACACGATCTATCTGATGCCGCCTTACTGCGCGACACGCGCCGACCTCGAACCCGCTTATGCCGCCATCGCCGCGGCGGCGGACGCTTTGGCCTGAGGCAGCGCCATGGCCCGTTCGAGCCTCGTCATCGGCTTCGGCCGCCATGCGCCCGAGCGGCGGGTGCCCAACGAAGAGCTGGAGGCGCGGCTCGGCCTCGAAGCCGGCTGGATCGAGCGGCGCACCGGCATCCGCGCGCGCCGCTACGTGGCCGAGGGCGAGGCGCTCACCGACCTCGCTTTGCCCGCCGCCGAGCAGGCGCTGGCGGCGAGCGGCATCGACCGCGCCGACATCGCGCTGACCCTGCTCGCCACCTCGACGCCGGACCACCTGCTGCCGCCCTCCGCGCCGCTGCTGGCGCACCGGCTCTACCTGCCGCGCTCGGGCGCGGTGGACCTTGCGGGGGCCTGCGCCGGCTTCCTTTACGCGCTGGCGCTGGCGGACGGCTTCGTGCGCGCCCAGGGGCGCCCGGTGCTGGTGGTGGCGGCGAACGTGCTCAGCCGGCGCATCAATCCCATGGACAAGGTGAGCGCGGTGCTGTTCGCCGACGCCGCCGGCGCCTGCGTGGTCGCGCCATCGGACCGCGATGGCACCGGCGTGATCGGCGCCGACCTCACCTCGGACGGTGCGCAATACGGCCTCATCCGCATCCCCGCCGGCGGCAGCCGGCAGCCGTTCTCGCCGACGACGGCGCCGCAGGACATCTTCATGGAGATCGCCGACGGCGCGGCAGTCTATGCCGAGGCCGTCACCACCATGACCGGCTGCGCCCGCAAGGCCATGGCCCAGGCGGGCATCGGCGCCGCGGACGTGACGCGCTTCGTGCCGCACCAGGCCAACACCCGCATCTTCGAGGCGGTGCGCCGCAATCTCGCGCTGCCACAGGACAGCCTCGTGTCCACCATCGCCGAGTTCGGCAATTCCTCCGCCGCCACCATCCCGTTCTCCCTCGCCGCCAGCGCCGAAACCGCGCCGCCGCGCGCGGGCGAGAAGGTGCTGCTCACGGCGGTCGGCGCGGGCCTCACGGGCGGGGCACTGGTGCTCGGCTTCTGAGACGGCGCGGCGGGGTGCGACGGTGGACCGCGCCGCGGCTTGACCTCGCGCATTCCCTTAGGGAGGCTTGCTGACAGGCTGGTCCTAATCGTCACGTTCCGCCAATCGCATCTCAGGAGGCGCGTATTTCCGAAGCTCGCGCGAATTCGGCGACCGCCATTCCCCCCTCGCCTGCCGAGGTCCCGCCCCATGCCAGTCCTGTCGCCGATGCACTGGCGCAGTTCAACGTATCGCCCGAGCGCGGCCTGACTCAGGCGGAATGCCTCACCAGGCGCGCCGCACATGGGCCGAATACGATCGTCGCCCGACGCAAGGCGAGCGCGCTCGCGCTGCTCGTGCACCAGTTCGCGAGCCCGGTGGTCTACCTGCTGGCGGGCGCGGCATCGCTCGCCGCCTGGTTCGGGGAATGGGTCGAGGCTGGCGCCATCGTCCTGGTTCTGGCGCTGAATGCGCTCATCGGCTTCGTGACCGAGATCAGGGCGGCACGCTCCATCGAGGCGCTGCGCGCCCTCGGCACCCGCACCGCCCGCGTGCGCCGGGAGGGACGCGTGCACCTGGTGCCCGCCGAGGACCTGGTGCCCGGCGACCTCGTGCTGCTGGAGGCCGGCGACGGAATTCCCGCCGACCTGCGCATCGTCGAGGGCTCGAACCTCGCGGCCGACGAGTCAACGCTCACCGGCGAATCGGTGCCGGCGGAGAAGTCCCCCGCCCCGGTGGCCGCCGACGCGCTTCTGGGCGAGCGCGTCTCCATGCTGTTCAAGGGCACCTCCCTTACCCGCGGCAGCGGGCTCGGCCTCGTGGTCGCCACCGGCCATGGCACCGAGCTCGGCCGCATCACCGCCTTGGTGGAGGAGGCGACGCCCGAATCCTCGCCGCTGGAGAAGCGCCTCGCGCGCCTGTCCGGTCAGTTGGTGTGGATCGTCGGTGGCCTCACCATCGTCATTGCCGCCATCGGCCTCGCGCGCGGCAAGGACCCGCTGCTGATGGTGGAATCCGCCATCGCGCTGGCGGTCGCGGCGATCCCGGAGGGTCTGCCCATCGTCGCGACGCTGGCGCTGGCGCGCGGCATCTGGCGCATGGCAAAGCAGAACGCCCTGGTGGAGCGCCTCGCCGCCGTGGAGACGCTGGGCGCGACCACCATCATCCTCACCGACAAGACCGGCACCCTGACCCGCAACCGCATGACGGTGCGCCGGCTCGTGCTCGCCGCCGGCGCCGTCGACGTGCCCGCCGAGAGCGCGCCGCTGCCGCCACCCGGCGCTGAGGCGGCGCTCGCGCGCATGGTCGAGGTGTGCGTGCTCGCCAACGACGCCGACTTCGATCCCGCGACCGGCGAGGGCACCGGCGACCCCATGGAGATTGCGCTGCTGCGGCTCGGAGCGCAGGCCGGCTTCGCCCATCACCCCACCCGCATGGCGCGGGCCGCCGCCCACGCCTTCGACGCCGCGACCCGCATGGCAGCGACCGTGCACCCCGACGGCGACAGCTTCCTGTTCGCGGTCAAGGGCGCGCCCGAGGCGGTGCTCGCCGCCTGCGACTTCGAGCTGGCGGATGGCGCCGCGGCCCGCCTCGGCCCGGAGGAGCGGACGCGCTGGATGGACCAGGTGGAGGCGCTCGGCGCGCAGGGGCTGCGCGTCATCGCCTGCGCCGCGCGCACCGACGCCTGGGCCGACGCCGCGCCCTATGAGGGCCTGACCCTCATCGGCCTCGTGGGGCTGGAGGACCCGCCCCGGCCCGATGTCCCCTCCGCCATCGCCGACTGCCGGCGCGCCGGCATCCGCGTCGTCATGGTCACGGGCGATCATGCGGTCACCGCCCGCGCCATCGCCCGGCAGGTGGGGCTGGCGCCGGAGGGCGCGGACATCGCCGTCGCCGAGGGCCGCGAGGTCGAGCGCCTGGTGCGCGAAGGCAGGATTGCCGATGTGGACGTGTTCGCCCGCGTCAGTCCCTCCGAGAAGCTGGACCTCGTGCGCGCCTGGCAGAAGGCCGGGGCCGTGGTGGCCATGACCGGCGACGGGGTGAACGACGCCCCTGCCCTGAAGCAGGCGGACATCGGCGTCGCCATGGGCAAGCGCGGCACCGACGTGGCGCGCGAGGCCTCCGCCATGATCCTGATGGACGACGCCTTTCCCACCATCGTCAAGGCGATCCGCGAGGGGCGGGTGATCTTCTCCAACATCCGCCGGCTGGTGGCCTTCCTGCTGGCCTGCAATCTCAGCGAGGTTCTGGTGGTGGGCCTCGCCGTGCTCTCCACCCTGCCCTTGCCCATCCTGCCGCTGCAGATTCTCTACCTCAACCTCGTCACCGACGTGTTTCCCGCCTTCGCGCTCGCCTTGGGCGAGGGCGACCGCGACGTGCTGAAGCGCCCGCCACGCGATCCCAAGGAGCCGATCCTCGGCCGGCCGCAATGGCGCGGCATCGTCCTGCACGCCGGCGCGATCACGCTCGCGACCTTCGGCGCTCTCGCTTTTGCCATCTGGGGCCTTCGCCTCGACGGGACGGGGATCGTCACGGTGAGCTTCCTCACCCTCGCCTTCGCCCAGCTGTGGCATGTGTTCAACATGCGTCAGGCGGGCGCGGGCCTCGTGCGCAACGAGATCACCGCCAATGGCTGGGTATGGGGCGCGCTCGCTTTGTGCACCGGCCTGCTGGCGATCCCGCCCTACGTGCCGCTCGTCGCCGGGGTGCTGCAGTTGGTGCCGCCGGACGCAGGAATGTGGACCGCGATCCTGGGCTTCAGCCTGCTGCCTCTCCTCCTCGGCGAGGCCGGCCGCGCCGTGGCCGCGCGGCAAGGGCCACGCTCAGGAACCGGGCATCAGAAGTGATAGCCGATGTTGAACATGGGTCCGTGAAGGGTCGTGTTGTAGCGGAAGTTCTGGCGCGGGCCGGTGATGGATTCGTAGTCGGTGTAGAGGGCGCGATAGCCGATGGCGGTGGACCACGACTTGTTCCAGTTGTAGCCCACCGCCACGAAGCCCTGTGAGGTGAGCTTCGAGCCGAGGCCGAAGCCGCCTACGTCCCCGATCGCGTTCAGGAACCAGCGGTCGTTGAACTGGTACTGGAGCATCAGGCCGAACACAGGATCCAGCCAGTCCTTCACGTCCGAGGAGGACAGGCCGAAGGGGATGCCTGCCGGCGTGAGCGTGGTGTCGACGCTCAGGCGCTGATAGCGGAAGCCGGCGGTGGCGCTGAGGTCGAAATTGTCCGGCCCCACCGGCAGCCGGTAGCCGGCAATGCCCTGCATCACCAGCAGGCGCTGGCTGAAGTCGAGCTGCGGCCCGGCGAAGCCCAGCGTCTTGTCGGCGGAAAGCTTCGACCAGAACACGTCGGCCAGCAGCGTCCAGTCGCCGTTCTTGGCCAGGAAGTCGGCCATGACCGCGCCGTCGAGGTGGCCGAGGATGTCGCCGAAGCTCACATTGACCGGGATCGCGGGCAGATCGCGCGCGCCGATGTCGCCGGTGAGGCTGGTGGCCCAGCCATAGAGGGTGGCCTGGAACTCCCAGCCAGAGGGCGGCGCCACCGGCGCGGGGGGCGTCGTGAGGTCGGCGGCGCGCGCAGGCAGGCCGGCCGGCACGGCCGAAGCCCACAGCGCGGCGGCGAGCAGCGGCCCCCGCCACGAGACAATTCCCCAAGACATGACCTGCCCCCGCGATATCAGCCACCGATTCTTAGCCCATTTTCCCGGCTCTGAAAGAGGCCCGGATGCGGGTTCGATTGCAGCATTGCAGCCCGGCCACACCCGTGAACCGGGGAAGAATGAGAAAATATTTTCAAACACTTGAATGAACGTGCGGCGGCGCTTTGCGACCCGCCTGCGCGCCGCCGCGAGGGCAGGCGAATGGGCGAGCAACCACTTTGGCCTCAAAGAGCAACCGCGCGGGCAACGTCCGGTGCCTGGCAGCCTCAGGCGTACGGCCTTCCAAGGCGCGGCACGGGGGCGCGGCTCAGCCCAAGCTCTTCAGCCACAGGCTCATGAGCTCCGCCCGGCTGCGGACGGCGAATTTGCGGAAGATGCTGGTGACATGCTGGTGCGCTGTGGAGGTGGCGATCTCCGCCTGGCGGGCGATCTCCTTCTCGGACGCTTTGGTGAGCAGCAGCTGGAGCACCCGCCGCTCGGCCGGCGTGAGCGGCGCGGAGGCGGCAAGCAGGCCGCTGCTCATCATCAGGTGGCGGTGGAACCACTTGATGCCGCGCAGGGCATAGGCGAGGAGCGCGATCTCGCCGGGCGTGAACGGACGCCCCGCATAGAAGCCGAAATGGGATTCGCAGTCCTGGTTCAGCGGGAAGGCGACGAACACCGCGTCGCGCGTGCCGACAGCCTCGTAATAGCGCCGGAAGAAGGGGCTCTCGAACCAGCCGGCCGGCAGATCGCGCCGGAACGCATAGGTGCGGAACGCGCCGACACCGGTCATCGGCAGCAGGAATGAGGGATCGATCTCGCGCCGGTCCCACTCCTTCAGGATCTCCTTGAAATGGCCCTCGTCCTCATGGGGCGGCACCGGCTTGAGCGCCTGCACCGAGGCGACGCGCCAGCCCTTGAGCGGATCGCCTTGCGCGGCGCCTCCGATCCTCACCGCGCCCGCCCAGGTCGCGTTCCAGGCGCCGGTCGCCGCGCACAACGCGCCCATCAGATGCGCCGACGCCCGCTCGCACTGGCTGGCCTCGAAATCCGACACCTCATCCCAAAGGCCGTGGACCCACGCCTGCTCTTCGCCCGTCATCATTCACAGCCAATGGCCTGCGCGCCTCGGCGCGCTGGGTTCCCGTCCGGCAGGCTGTAGTCAAGACTGAAATGGTTCGCAACCCGCCATCCCGCCCAAGCGTCATTGTCGCCGGTCCGAAACCGGAGCGCCTGCGGCCACAGCCGTTCGACGGGCGCGCCCGCACACGCTTCCGCGCTGCCCCCGGCCGCGCCTCAGTCGCGGAAATAATCGGGCCAGCGGGCCTGGAGGTCGGGGGTGAAGGCAAGCGACTTGGACAGGTGCTCGCGCAGCGCATCCTGCGCCTTGCCGGTGTCACCCGAGGCGATGCCGGCGACGATGGCGCGGTGGTCGGCGATCACCTGCGCCGCCTTGCCGGGCATGGGCAGGTGCAGCCGGCGGATGCGGTCGATATGGCCGGAATAGCGGCGCACCATGGCGTGCAGGCCGGCAATGCCCGCAGTCTCGAAGAACACGCGGTGGAACTCGCGATCCGCATTCTCGAAGCCCGGCAGGTCGCCGCGCCCAAGCAGGGTCGCCTGGACCTCGATCACGGTCTCCAGCCGCGCCACGACCTCGGCACGTTCGGCGGACAGGGCGATGGTGCGCACCGCCTCCTGCTCCAGCGAGCGGCGCAGGAACTGCGCCTGACGCGCGAGCTTGAGGTCGATGGGGCTGACGATGGTGGCGTGCTGGGGGAAGATATCCACCAGCCCCTCCTCCTGGAGCCGCATCAGCGCATCGCGCACCGGGGTGGAGGAGAACCCGAACAGCTCCTGCAGATCGGCACGCGAGATCAGCGTTCCCGGCGGCAGCTCCAGCGCGATGATGCGCTCGCGCAGATAATCGAACACCTGCGGCGCCGCATGGCGGGACGGATCGCGGGGCGGCCGGGAGCGGGAGAGCGCGGTATCCATGATCCACCATAGCGCAATCCGGGTTTGACTTCACTAATGCATTAGCGCTTTAATCCATTAGCCCGGTCCGCAAAACAGAGCCTCAGGCCGTGGACAAGACCGGCGCCGCCCGCAAGGGCATCCGGGGAGGAACCGCGCCACGCCAACTCAGGGCGACGGCTCCTCCGCCAGCGCGTCCAAGCGACAGGAGGAAACATGTCCCGCTGGAAGATCATCCCGCTCGCGCTCGCCGCGGCGCTCTCGGGCGCGCCGGCGCTCGCCCAGACTTTCCCCGACCGGCCCATCACGGTGGTGGTGCCGTTCCCGCCGGGCGGCGCCTCCGACAGCACCGCCCGCTTCATGCAGCCGAAGATGCAGGACAAGCTCGGCCAGACCGTGGTGATCGACAATCGTCCCGGCGCCAACGGCGCCAACGGCGCGAGCCACGTGAAGGGTCAGCCGGCGGATGGCTACACGCTGCTGGTGGGCTCCATCGGCGTGTTCGCCATCAATCCGGCGCTCAACCCGAACCTCAGCTACCAGCCGGGCAAGGACCTCGACCTGCTGACGGTCGCGGTGCGCACCCCGAACGTGCTGGTGGCCCATCCGGACTTTCCAGCACGCTCGGTGAAGGAGCTGATCGCCTATCTCAACAAGAACCCGGAGAAGGTGACATTCGCCTCGTCCGGCGTCGGCTCATCGGACCATCTGACCGCGGCGCTGTTCTGGCAGAAAACCGGCACCAGCGGCGTGCACGTGCCCTACAAGGGCGGCGGGCCGGCCATCGCCGACCTCATCGCCGGGCATGCCAACGTGTCGTTCCAGAATCTCGGCGCGGTGGCGAACCAGATCAAGGCCGGCAAGCTGAAGGCCCTCGCCGTCACCGCGGCGGACCGCAACCCCGTGCTGCCCGACGTGCCGACCATGAAGGAAGCGGGCGTCGCCGGCATCGACGTCTATTCCTGGCAGGCCGCCGCCGCACCCAAGGGCCTGCCGGCGCCGGTGAAGGCCAAGCTCTTCGAGGCGCTGAAGGCGAGCCTCAATGACCCCGAGGTGAAGGCGAAGTTCAACGGCCTCGGCTTCGAGGTGGTGGCCAACACGCCCGAGGAGTTCGTGGCCTTCCGCAACGGCGAGGAACAGCGCTGGCGCGAGGTGGTGAAGGCCGGGAAGATCGAGACCAACTGACGCCGAATCGGACCGATTGCAGCAATCCGATCCGGCGACGTGTCGCCGGGCCTCCAGTCGAGGCCCGGCCCATTTCCGAGGTGGAGTTCATGAAGCCCCGCAAGAGCCCCGACGCGCTGCGCAGCGCCCGCTGGTTCGCCGACGACGACCTGCGCAGCTTCGGCCATCGCTCGCGCCTGCGGCAGATGGGCTACGCGCCCGAGGACTGGGCCGGCAAGCCGGTGATCGCCATCCTCAACACCTGGTCGGACTTCAACTCCTGCCACGCCCACTTCAAGGACCGGGTGGAGGACATCAAGCGCGGCGTGTTCCAGGCCGGCGGCTTCCCGCTGGAAATCCCGGTGCACTCCGTCTCCGAGACGTTCCTGAAGCCCACCTCCATGCTCTACCGCAACATGCTGGCCATGGAGGTGGAGGAGGTGATCCGCGCCCATCCGGTGGACGGCGCGGTGCTCATGGGCGGCTGCGACAAGTCCACCCCGGCGCTCCTCATGGGCGCCACCAGCGCCGGCGTGCCCGCCATCTACGTGCCGGCGGGGCCGATGCTGCGCGGCAACTGGAACGGCAAGACGCTGGGCTCCGGCTCCGACGCCTGGAAGTTCTGGGACGAGCGCCGCGCCGGCAACATCGACCAGGCGGCGTGGAACGAGATCGAGGGCGGCATCGCCCGCTCCTACGGCCACTGCATGACCATGGGCACCGCCAGCACCATGACCGCCATCGCCGAGGCCATCGGCATGACGCTGCCGGGCGCCTCCTCCATCCCGGCGCCGGACGCCGGCCACATGCGCATGTGCGCGGCCTCGGGCCGGCGCATCGTCGACATGGTGTGGGAGGACCTCGTGCCAGCCCGCATCCAGACCCGCGCAGCGTTCGAGAACGCCATCACGGTGGCCATGGCCATGGGCTGCTCCACCAACGCCATCATCCACCTGATCGCCCAGGCGCGACGCGCCGGCTGCGACATCACGCTGGATGACTTCGACCGCGCGAGCCGCATCGTCCCGGTGCTCGCCAACGTGCGGCCATCGGGCGAGGCCTACCTGATGGAGGACTTCTACTTCGCCGGCGGCCTGCCGGCGCTGATGGGGCGCCTCAAGCCTTTTCTCCACCTCGACGCGCTCACCGTCTCCGGCCTCCGGCTCGGCGAGACGCTGGAAGGCGCCACCGTCTACAATGACGACGTGATCCGCCCGCTGGAGAACCCGATCTATGCCGAGGGCGCGCTCGCGGTGCTGCGCGGCAACCTCGCCCCGGACGGCTGCGTCATCAAGCCGAGCGCCTGCGCGCCGCACCTGAGGGTCCACACCGGGCCGGCGCTGGTGTTCGACGACTATCCCAGCATGAAGGCGGCGGTGGAGGACGAGAGCCTCGACGTCACCCCCGACCATGTCCTGGTGCTGCGCAATGCCGGTCCACTGGGCGGGCCGGGCATGCCGGAATGGGGCATGCTGCCGATCCCGAAGAAGCTGGTGAAGGAGGGCGTGCGCGACATGCTGCGCATCTCCGATGCCCGCATGAGCGGCACCAGCTACGGCGCCTGCATCCTGCACGTGGCGCCGGAGAGCTATGTGGGCGGCCCGCTGGCGCTCATCGCCACCGGCGACATGGTGCGCGTGGACGTGCCGAACCGCAGCATCGACATGCTGGTGCCCGAGGAGGAGCTCGCCCGCCGCCGCGCCGCCCTGCCCGCCCCCGAGCCCCGCTTCGAGCGCGGCTATGGCTGGATGTTCTCGCGCCATATCGGCCAGGCGAACCAGGGCTGCGACTTCGACTTCCTCGAGACCGCGTTCGGCGCCCCCGCCGGCGAGCCCGCCATCTACTGACGAGAAGGACCAATCCCTTGGATGTGCCAGCGAACACCTTCAAGCGCGCCATTCATGCCGGACGCCAGCAGATCGGCCTGTGGTCGAGCCTCGCGAGCCACCTGTCGGTGGAGATTCTCGCGGGCTCCGGCTTCGACTGGCTGCTGCTCGACACCGAGCATTCGCCCAACGAGCTGCCGCAGGTGGTGAACCAGCTCCACGCCATGATGGAGTATCCGGCGACGCAGCCCATCGTGCGTCCGCCGGTGAACGACACGGTAATCATCAAGCGCTTCCTCGATGCCGGCGTGCAGAGCTTCCTCATCCCCATGGTGGACACGGACGATCAGGCGGCCGCGGCGGTGGCCGCCACACGCTATCCGCCGCACGGCATGCGCGGCTTCGCCTCCGCCTCGCGCGCCTCGCGCTTCGGCCGGGTGAAAGATTATTACGCCCGCGCCCACGAGGAGATCTGCGTGCTGGTGCAGATCGAATCCAGGCTCGGCCTCGACAACCTCGACGCCATCGCCGCCGTGCCGGGGGTGGACGGCGTGTTCATCGGCCCCGGCGACCTTTCCGCCGCGCTTGGCCACCTGGGCGGCCAGGGGGACGAGGCCATCGTCGCGCTGATCGAGGACATGATCCGCCGCATCGGCAAGGCCGGCAACCGCGCTGGCATCCTCACTGGCGACGAGGCGCTGGCGCGGCGCTACATCGCTGCCGGCTGCGTCTTCACCGCCGTCGGCTCCGACACCGGCATCCTGGCGCGCGGCTCGGAAGCGCTGGCGAGGAAATTCCGGGCCTGAGGTCCGCCGAGCGCCGTCATCCCCCAGCTTGTCCGGAGGATCCCCCTCCGGCCAGGCCGGCGGTCTATCCCAAAGCAACGGACAAGCGACGCGGTGGATGCTCCGGACAAGCCGGGGCATGACAGGCGCGGGATATCGCCCTCCTCACTTGCGCCGGTGGCGCATGGCGTCGAGATAGGCGATCAGGTCGCTCAGGTCCCGCTCCGGAATGGTCGCGGCGTCGAAGCCCGGCATGCGCTGCTCAGGCCAGGTGCGCACCGCTGCCGGATCGCGGATCAGCTGACGCAGGGCGGCGGGCTGGAAATACTCGGTCGGGTTCATGGGCAGGTTCAGATCCGGCCCGATGGTGCTCTCGCCGCCGCCGTTCATCTGGTGGCAGGGCATGCAATTGTGGATGAAGACCGCGAGCCCCCGACGCGCCGGCGCATCGACGGCGAGCGCAGGCGCCACATCGATCTGCGGCCATTTCAGGAGCGGGTCCAGCGCGCTCTCGATGCTCGCCACCTGATAGGCCCAGTGCTCGCTGCTGACGCGCCCCGCCTGGGGGTTCTGCCAGACGATGTAGAACGGCCCGGCGGTGGCGGCCTTGCCCTTCAGCTTCGGCCAGGGCGCGTGGTGCGGCTCCACCGCCACGAAGGCGCGCGGACCGTCCGGACCGCCGTCCGAGAACAGGCCGGGAGGATAGTGGGCGATGAAGCCGTCGAGCGCCCTGATCTGGATCGGCGCGTCGGTGGGGATTCCCGCCTCCTTCAGCAGCGACAGCACCGGCACGGCGCGATAGGTGGCGGTTCCGCCATAGGCGATGTCCGCTGGCACCGTCACCGACACCGCGTCCGGCCGGGCCAGCAGCTGGCTGACGGTGTAGGTGCGCGACGCGCCGTCCGCCTTGAGGGAAAGGACCGCCTCCGCCCGTGCGGACGCCCCCACAAGGGTAAGAGCGAACATGCAGGCGAGCGCCGCCATGAGCCGTCCGAACATGATCCCCTCCTGCGTCCACACATGCACCAGCGTCATGCCCCGGCTTGGCCGGGGGATACACCCTGCGACCGGGAGGCCTACACGTCCTGAAGCCCCGCGCAAGCGGCCCGGTGGATGCCCCGATCAAGCCGGGGCATGACGGAGCGGGAATCGCTGGGACGAATAGGGCATGACGGGACGAGATCGGGACCTTGCCGCCGCAGGCCGCGCCGCCGCATCGAGCGTCATCCCCCGGCTTGTCCGGGGGATCCACCCCTGCGGCCGGGCTGGCGTCCTGTTCCCACGGCGCAGGACAAGCGGCCCGGTGGATCCCCCGGACGAGGCCGGGCATGACGGTGCGAGATCAGGACGTCGCGGCAGCGGGCAGGGCCGCTTGAATTAAATAGACGATCGGTCTATTTATCGAGCCCATGGATGCCGCCACACCCCAGCCGCGCCGGCGCGGGCGACCGCCGAAGGCGCTCGACGCCCCGAGCGAGACGCGCGAGGCGCTGGTGCGCGCGGGGCTCGCGGCGCTGACGGAGAAGGGCTTCTCGGCCACCGGCATCGACCAGGTGCTGAACGGTGTCGGCGTGCCGAAGGGCTCCTTCTACCATTACTTCAAGAGCAAGGAGGCGTTCGGCGCCGAGCTGATCGAGCGCTACGCCGCCTACTTCGCCGAGCGGCTCGACCGCTTCTTCGCCGACGAGTCCCTGGCGCCGCTGGCACGGCTCGAAGCCTTCACCCGCTCGGCCGAGGCGGCGATGGCGCGGCACGATTTCCGGCGCGGCTGCCTGGTGGGCAATCTCGGCCAGGAGATGGGCGCACTGCCCGAGGCCTTCCGCCAACGCCTTGCCGACGTATTCGCGGACTGGCAGGCGCGCACCGCCGCCTGCCTCGCCCGCGCGCAGGCGGCCGGCGAGATCGATCCCGACCGCGACCCGGACCAGCTCGCCGCCTTCTTCTGGATCGGCTGGGAAGGCGCCGTCCTGCGCGCCAAGCTGGAGCGGACCAACGCCCCGCTGCGCACCTTCGCCGACGGCTTCTTCGCGCTCGTCCGCGGATAGCCACGCGGAACGTCAGACCAACAGGAAACGCACAAGGAGAGATCATGCGCGCCATCGTCGTGGAGAAGACAGACGCCGGACAGAGCGTCGCCCTCAAGACGTTCGACGAAGCCGACCTGATGGACGGCGACGTCACCGTCCGCGTCACCCACTCGACCCTGAACTACAAGGACGGTCTCGCGCTCACCGGCCGCGGGCCGGTGGTGCGCCGCTTCCCCATGATCCCCGGCATCGACTTCGCCGGCGTGGTGGAGCGCTCCGACAGCGACGCCTATAAGCCGGGCGACGCCGTGATCCTCAACGGCTGGGGCACCGGCGAGACCCATCTCGGCGCCTATGCCGAGAAGTCGCGCGTGAAGGCCGACTGGCTGGTGCCCCTGCCCTCCGGCCTCTCGCCGGCCCAGGCCATGGCCATCGGCACCGCCGGCTACACCGCCATGCTCTGCGTGATGGCGCTGGAGCGCCACGGCCTCAAGCCCGAGCAGGGCCCGGCGGTGGTCACGGGCGCGGCCGGCGGCGTCGGGTCGGTCGCCATCTCCCTGCTGGCGGGCGCCGGCTGGCATGTCATCGCCTCCACCGGCCGCGAGCAGGAGGCGGATTATCTCAAGGGCCTCGGCGCCAAGGAGATCATCGCCCGGCAGGAGCTGGCCGGCGCCGCGCGCCCGCTCGCCAAGGAGCGCTGGGCGGCCGGCGTCGATTCCGTCGGCACCAACACGCTCGCCAACCTGCTGTCGATGACACGCTATGGCGGCGCCATCGCCGCCTGCGGGCTTGCCGGCGGCATGGACCTGCCCACCTCGGTCGCCCCCTTCATCCTGCGCGGCGTCTCGCTGCTCGGCATCGATTCCGTGATGGCGCCCAAGGCCCGGCGCCTGGAGGCCTGGGCGCGCCTCGCGCGCGACCTCGACCACGCCAAGCTCGCGGCCATGACCACGACGGTCGCCTTCGACGATGTGATCGCCAAGGGCGCCGACATCCTCGACGGCAAGGTGCGCGGTCGCGTGGTGGTCGAGATCGCGCCCTGAGCAGGGCTCCCGGTTCATCCCCCATGTCTCGGGGGATGAACCGGGCCCTCACATCGCCCCGCGCCGCAGCAGCTCCAGCGCGATCACCGCCACGGCGGCGAGCATGATCCGGCGGAACATCACCTGGGAAAGACGGCTGCGCATGATCGCGCCGAGGCGCATGCCCGCCAGCAGCGGCACCAGCCCCAGCGTCGAGATCAGCGCCTCACGCCAGCCGAGCGTGCCGTGCGCCACCAGCGTCACCATCAGCGGCACGCCGGTGAGAAAGTAGACCGAGGCGCTGGTGCCGACGAAGACGTCCTTGTCCACCCGCAGCCACATGAAATAGAGCACCAGCGGCGGACCCGGGAACGAGGACAACCCGCCCACGATGCCAATGCCGAAGCCGGCCAGCGGATTCCAAAGCCGCTCGTTGACGGCGACACGCCCTTCCGGCACCGGCACCAGACCGAGCAGCGAGAAGAGCAGCAGCGCCGCCCCGAGCACCAGATAGAGCTGGTGCTGATCGAGGCTCATCAGCAGCGAGGCTCCGATCACCGCACCGGGAACGAGGGCGATGAGCAGCCAGCGGAAGCGCCCGAGCGCCGGCAGCACCGTCTTCAGCTCCGCCACCTGCACGAGGTTGCTCACCAGCACCGGGATGCTGACCAGCGCGATGGCGCTCGGCACCGGCATGGTCAGGGACAGGATCGGCACGATGATGAGCGGCATGCCGATGCCGATGACGCCTTTCACGAACCCGCCGAGAGCATAGGCCAAGGCGATGAGCGGAAGACTGGTGGCGATGCTGTCCATGGGGATCGTTCCGCGCCGGGTGGCGGCGCTCCGGCAACACGAGGGCGGGTGGGGCGCCGATCAGATCACACGATCATTGAATATCTGCTGAGCAACGGATTCCGGCTCCCCTCGCGACGCGGGCGGGCGGCGGCAGGCGGGTCGGCGCCGACGGTGGGACGGAGCGACAGCCATTGCCGAAGCCCCGCTGCCGGCTTTTCTGGCATTCGGAGCGCGCGTGGGTGGCGTGCTCCGGGAAGCGCCGTCTTCTGCCACCTCACATGGAGGGCAGGAAGCGGCTGATGCAGGTCTCGCGCACATCCAGCACCTCGCTGGTGGTGAGCTCGCCGGAGGCGACGGAGAGCATGTAGTCGCCGAGCCGGCCGCCGGCCTCGGCGAGCGGCTCGCCGCGCTCCAGAACGCCAGTGACGTCGAAGTCCACATTGTCGGCGAAGAAGTCGACGGTGTTGCGGTTTCCGGAGATCTTGATGGTGGTGGACACCATGGAGCCGATGGGATTGCCCACCCCGGTGGAGAACAGGCAGATCTGGCACCCGCCCGCCGCCAGCGCGGTGAGGGATTCCACCGCCGGGGCGGGGGTCGCCATGAAGTGCAGGCCCTGCTCGCGCGGCGCCTCGCCATAGGCGAGCACGCCGACGAGCGGCGACTTGCCGGCCTTCGCCATGGCGCCGAGCGCCTTCTCCTCGATGGTGGTGAGGCCGCCGAGGATGTTGTCTGGCGTCGGGTTGGAGCCGCGCAGGTCGATGCCGTGCGCCATGATCTCGCGCTCGAAGCCCTGCACCGCTTCCAGGAAGTCCGCCTTCACCTTCGGCGTGCGGGCGCGCTCGGCGAACAGGTGCTCGGCGCCGAAGAATTCCGAGGTCTCGGAGATGATGACGGTGCCGCCCGCCGCCGCCACCCTGTCGGCGACCACGCCGATGGCGGGGTTGGAGGCGAGGCCCGACGTGGTGTCCGAGCCGCCGCACTCGACGCCGATGACGAGCTTCGACAGCGGGAATTCCGCCCGGCGCTGGCGCGAGGCCTCGCGCACCAGGCGGGCGGCGGCGCGGGTGCCCTCGGCGATGGCGTTGATGGTGCCGCCCACCTGCTGGATCACCACCGAAGCCACCGTCTTGCCGCACGGACGGATGCGCTTCGCCAGCGCCTCGGTCATCGCCCCTTCGAGGCCGATCAGCAGCACGGCCGCGACATTGGGGTTGCGCGCGAGCCCGGCGAGCGTGTCGAGGGTGATGTCGAGGTCGCGCCCGAGCTGGCCACGCACGAACAGCGTCGTCACCGGAATGGTGCCGTAGACCGCCTCCGCCACCTTGCGGGTGACGGGGTTGCAATTGTCCATCACCGAGACGACGGCGACGTGGTTGCGCACGCCGGCCGAGCCGTCCGGACGGCCATAGCCAAGGAAGGTCACGCCGCTCATGCCGCCCTCCCGCTCACGTCGCCGCGCGCCCGGAGCGCCTCGACATTGTGGACGTGGACATGCGCGCCGGCCGGGATGGCGGCGGTGGCGCGGCCGATCACCTGTCCATACTTCAGGATGTTGGCGCCGACGGCGATGTCGGCGAGCGCGATCTTGTGGCCGAACGGCACGTCGGCGGCGAGCGTGACGGTGCCGGAGCGGGCGCCGCCGAGCGTCGCCGCCTCGGCCTTGCGGGCCGGGTCGATGAGGGTGGCGACGTTGTCGCTGGGGTCGAGGACGATGGCTCTCGGCATCGCGGTCTTCCTTCGGTCAGGTGTTGGAGCGCCGGGCAGCATCCTCGCGCACGAGGTCGGCCGCCTTCTCGCCGATCATGATGGCCGGCGCGTTGGTGTTGGAGGACGCCATGGTCGGCATGACGGAGCAGTCGGCGACGCGCAGGCCGTCGACGCCGCGCACCTTCAGGCGCGCATCCACCACGGCGCCGGCATCGACGCCCATGCGGCAGGTGCTGATGGGGTGCCAGG
This sequence comes from Xanthobacter pseudotagetidis, assembly GCF_043194795.2. Classification (NCBI taxonomy): domain Bacteria; kingdom Pseudomonadati; phylum Pseudomonadota; class Alphaproteobacteria; order Hyphomicrobiales; family Xanthobacteraceae; genus Xanthobacter; species Xanthobacter pseudotagetidis. The sequence continues at coordinate 3,364,789 of NZ_CM195534.1, forward strand.
AGGTCTGCCCGGTGCGGCGGACATAGTCGACGATCTCGTCCGCGCTGCCGACCTCCGGCCCCGGCCGCCGCTCGGCGACGATCAGGTCCGCGAGCGGCTTCGCGGCGGCGATGCGGCGGATGAGGGCGATGCCGTCCAGATAGGTCGGCAGATCGGAGGGATCGGAGAGATAGCCGGCGACGATGCGCGGCGGCGCCATGGGATCGCGCGAGACCGCATGGATGGAGCCGCGCGAAGCCGGGTGCAGCTTGAACACGCCCAACGAGAAGCCGGGGAACGGATCGATGCCGAGGTCGGCCGAGCGCGAATAGCGGTCCTTGCCACTGATGAGGGCGATCTGGATCTTCACGTCCGGCCGCCCCAGCTCCGGCCGCGTGCGGGCGATGGCGTGCACCGAGGAGGAGGTGGAGGAAAGCAGGCCGCGGCGCGTCACGAGGTAGCGCAGGCCCTCCAGCGCCGCGCGGGCGCGGCTGCGGATCACGTCGTTGATGGTGATCGGCAGCCGGCATTCGTAGGAGAGGCGCACCTGAAGATGATCCTGGAGTCCCTCCCCCACGCCCGGCACGTCCGCCACCACCGGCAGACCCAAGGCGGCGATGCGCGCCGCGCCGCCGATGCCGGACAGCTCCAGCAATTGCGGCGACTGCACCGCCCCGGCGCAGAGGATCACCTCGCCCCGGCACGGCAGGCGATGGACCATGCCGTCCTTGCGGTATTCCACCCCGACCGCCCGCGCGCCCTCGAACAGGATGCGCGAGACCGGCGCGCGTACCACCTGGCGGAAGTTCCCACGCTTGCGGGCGTCGCGCAGATAGGCGGTGGCGGAGGTCCAGCGCCGGCCGCGCCACACCGTCTGCTGGAGATAGGCCACCCCTTCGGGCGTGCCGGAATTGTAGTCCGCCACCGGTGGGATGCCGGCGGCAACGCAGGCGTCGCGGAAGGCGTCCGACAGTGGGTCGGGATCGAAGGCACCGCGGTCGGTGATGCGCACCGGGCCGTCGTGGCCGCGCGGCGTCGCGCTCTTTCGGTCGAAGGCCTCCATGCGCCGGAAATAGGGTAAGAGGTCCGAGAAACCCCAGCCGGCAAGGCCCTGGTCGCGCCAGCCGTCATACTCGCGCGCCTCGCCCCAGGCATAGACCATACCGTTGACCGCGCTCGACCCGCCGAGCACCTTGCCGCGCGGCCAGTAGATGGACTGGCCGTGAAGCTCTTGCTCAGGCTCGGTCTGGAACTTCCACATGTAGCGCTCGTCCTGGAGCAGCTTGCCGATGCCGAGCGGCATGTGGATCCAGATGCTGTCGTCGGGGCCGCCGGCCTCCAGCAGCACCACGGTGTGGCGTCCGTCCTCGGCGAGCCGGCCAGCCAGCGCGCAGCCAGCCGAGCCGGCGCCGACGACCACGAAGTCGCACGCCTCGTCGGTGACGGTTGTGCGGTCCTCCTTCAATGCGCGGCCTCCAGAGGCGCGACGTCGAACGGCACCCCCGCCTTCTCGCCGGCGCGCACGAGGTCGGCGACCGTCTCCGGCGGCAGGGGGATGCCGGTGCGGCTGCGCTCGATCTCCAGCGCGTGCGCGCGCTCGCCGGGATAGCGGCCGGCCTCGCCCGAGGCGGCCTTGTAGATTTCCATCCACTCCGCGAGGTGCGCGCCATAGGCGCCGGGGCCGGCGGCAAGCGCGGGATTGACCAGCATCAGGAAGGCGCCGACGCGGCTCGGCGCGCTGCCGCCCGTGGCCGCCATGGGCGGCGGCCTGGCGCCGGAGAGCGAGCCGGCGAAGCATTCCACCAGCATGGCGAGGCCGATGCCCTTGTGGCCCGCCACCGGCAGCATGGCGCCACGCAGCGCCGCCTGGGCGTCGGTGGTGGGATTGCCCTCGGCGTCGATGGCCCAGCCCTCCGGGATCGACCGTCCGGCACGGGCCGCCATCACCACGTTGCCGCGGGCGACGCCGCTGGTCGCCATGTCGAACACCAGAGGCGCCCCGCCCTCCACCGGGCTCGCGAAGGCGATGGGGTTGTTGCCGATGGCGGCGCCGCGCGAGCCCGGCAGCGCCATCACCGGCGGGGTGGACTGGACCATGAAGGCAAGCATGCCCTGGTCCGCCGCCTCGGCCACGTAGAGGCCGAGCGCTCCGAGATGGCCGACATCGTGGAGGATCGCCACCACGGCGCCGGTCTCGCGCGCCCGCGCCGCGGCGGCATCCACCGCCATCAGGCCGGCGCCCTGGCCGAGCGCCCCGTCCGCATGGACGTGGAGCAGGCCGTTGCGGTCCTCGAAGCGGACCTCAGCGCCGGCATTGAGCTCGCCGGCCATCAGCTTGTCCACGTAGATCAGCACGCGAGCTACGCCGTGGGTGTCGATGCCCCGCGCGTTGGTGCGCACGATCGCCCGCGCCGAGCGGTCGGCAAGCGCCCGCTCGACGCCGATGGCGGCAAAGACGCTCCCGAGCCAGCGCGCGAGCGGTTCCGTTGGATAGGACTTCTTCATTGGCCTCGGCTCCGGCTCGGGATGCGCGATCAGGACCCGGACCGGGTGTGGACCGGCGGGAAGAACACGGCCTTCCAATCCTCGGGCTTGTTCTTGATGGCGCCGTTGCGCTGCATGAACTCGGCGTAGACCATCAGGTTCTGCGGCGAGGAGGTGAAGATCACGTCCGGGTCCTTGATCATTTCCTCCACGAAATCGAGCGGCAGCTTCGATTTCTCGGCGGCGATGAAGATCTCCGCAGCCTGGCGCGGGTTGGCCTTGATGAAGGCGTTCGCCTCCTCCAGCGCCGCGAGCACCGCGTCGAAATACTTCGGATAGGTCTTGTAGAACTTCTCCGTGGTCCACATGAGGATGAAGCTCGTGGAGCCGCCCATCACGTCGTAGGAGGTGAGGATGCGCCGCGCCTTCCCGTCCTTCACCTGCTGGTACATGAAGGGCGGGCTGGTGAAGTTGGCGGTGATCTCGGTGCCGCCGCTCATCATGGCGTTGTGCGCGTCTGGCGGCGCCACGGAAACGGTGAGCTTGTCGAGCTGGGCGTGCTTGCCCTTGCCGAAGGTCTTCTCCGCCGCGATCTGCAGCGTCACCGCCTGGGTGGAGACGCCTACGGTCGGCACCGCGATGCGGTCCTTGTCCGTGAAGTCCTTGATGGTCTTCACGTTGGGGTTGATGGTGTTGAGATAGACCGGGATCGAGGAGACCGCGGCGATCCCCTTGATGTTGAGATTGCCCTTGGTGCGGTCCCACACCGTGAGCAGCGGGCCGGGACCGCCGGTGGCGAAGTCCAGGTTGCCGGAGAGCAGCGCCTCGGTCATGGCCGCGCCGCTGGCGAGCTGCATGTAGACGCCCTTCACCGGGCCGAGCCCGGCGGCGGCGACATGCTTCTCCAGCAGCTTCTGCTGGTCCATCACGGTTATGGGCAGATAGGGAATGCCGAAGCCCTTGGCGATGCGGATCTCGGTCAATTGAGCGCTCGCAGGACCGGCGAGCGCGAGGAGGGCGGCGGCACCTGCCGCGGCGCCGACCATGTGGCGCAAGGCGTTGGAAACGGTGGCGTTCATGTGCGTTTCTCCCTTCCGAACAGCCGCATTTTCGCGGTCTCGTTCCGATGTTGGACGGCGCCGGGCGATTGGCGTTGGATGCGCCCGGCGCCGCCGGTCACGCGCTGCGGTAGAGCTTCGTCATCGAGAATTCTCGGTGGCGCAGCGTCTCCGAGCAGGTGTAGCGGCCGTCGCAGGTGCGCAGCGTCATATCGATCAGCGCCTCGCCGGCCTGGTCGATGTTCATGCGCCGCTTCAAGAGGTCCGAGACGTCGAGGTCGATGTGCTCGGGCATGGTGCGGGCGGTGAGCGGGTTCGCGGTCAGCTTCACCACCGGCATGATGGGGTTGCCCACCACGTTGCCCTGGCCGGTGGGGAAGAGGTGCACCACGAAGCCGCCGGCCGCCTGCACAGTGAGACACTCGGCCGCCGCGCTGGAGGTGTCCATGTAATAGAGGCCCGGCCCCTTCTGTGGCGCCTCGGCCGGGCCGAGCACGTCGATGTACCGGCAATTCCGGCCGATCTTCTCCAAGTTGCCGAACGCCTTCTCCTCGATGGTGGAGAGGCCGCCAGCCTTGTTGCCCTTGGAGGGCTGGCTGTCGAGCAGGTCGTCCACCTTGAAGCGCGTCACCTCGTCCTGGTAGTCCTGGAACACCTTCATGAACTTGGCGGCCACGTCCGGGCTCGCCGCGCGCGAGGCGCACAGATGCTCGCCGCCGGTGATCTCGGTGGTCTCGCCGAAGCACAGGGTGGCGCCCTTGGCGTCGAACTTGTCGAACAGGTTGCCGACCGTGGGGCACGAGCCGAGTCCTGACGTGGTGTCGCTCTCGCCGCACTTGGTGGCGACCCACAGCTCATCAATGCCGGCCTTCACCCGCTGCTGCTCGGTGGACCACTTCACGAAGTCCTGCGCGGTCTTGGAGGCCGAGGCGATGGTCGCCAGCTCGCCGCGGCCCTCGATGTGGAAGCCCGCCACCGGCTTGCCGGTCTTGGCGATGCCCTCGACGATCTTCTCGGTCCAGCCAGGCTCGATGCCGATCACCACCACCGCGGCGACGTTGGGGTTGGAGCCGCAGCCGATCAGGGTGCGGAAGTGGAGGTCCAGGTCCTCGCCGTACTGCAGCCTGCCGTAGGAGTGGGGCAGCGCCATGGTGCCGAAGACGAGGCGCTCGACGCCCTCGCAGCAGGCGTTGGAGATGTCGTCCACCGGCAGGATGAGGACGTGGTTGCGCACGCCGACGCGGCCGTTCTCGCGCCTAAAGCCGTAGAAGTGATCGCGGGCCATCGTCACCACCTGTTGCTCTTGATGTTGTGGTAGTGGACGTAGCCGCCCACCGGGATCGCCTCGACCGCCTTGCCGACATCGTTGCCGTACTCGATCACGTTGGCGCCGTTGTCGACGGCGGCGAGCGCCACCTTGTGGCCGAGCGGGATGTCGGCGAGCACCTTGACGGTAGTGGTCTCGTCCGCATCCATCACCCAGCCGCGCAGGGTCTGGCCCGCCTTGACCCCCTCCACGACGACGACGCCGAGCGTGTCGCCCTTGTGGTGCACGAGGAAGTCCGGTTCCTCCATGTTTTCCTCCCGATCCTGTTTGTTTTTACTATCTTTCCTTGGCTTTCTTCTTGGCCGATGCTGCGGCGGCTTCAAGCCGTCGTCGGCTGCGGCGCGCCGCGGTGCTTGAAGGCGTCGCGGCGGAACGAGACGATGGCGTTGGCGTCCACCTTGGCGTGAATGACGGACGGCCGGCCGCTGGCGAGCGCGGCCTCCAGCGCGGCGGACAGCTCGCCCGGCTTCTCGGCCCGATAGCCGTTGGCGCCGCACAGCTCGGCCACCTTGTCGTAGGGCGGGCTCTTGATGTCGGCGCCGATGTAGCGGCCATTGTAGAAGTCGCGCTGGTAGGCCTTCTCGGCGCCCCAGCAGCCGTTGTCGAGCACCACGCAGACGGTGGGCAGGTTCGCCTCCACCGCGGTGGTGATCTCGGCCATGTTCATGGCGAAGCCGCCATCGCCCATGAGCGAGACCACGGGCCGCTCTGGCGCCGCCGCCTTGGCCCCGAGCCCGGCAGCGTAGGAGAAGCCAACCAGGCCGAAATCGAGCGGCGTGACGAGGCTCGGCACGGTGTAGTAGCGCAATTGGTCGGTGGCCTGCAGGCACATGGTGCCGGCATCGAGCGTGACGATGGCGTCGCGCGGCATGGCCCGGCGCAGCTCGGCGAACACCCGTTCCGCCGCATAGGGCGTGCGCTCGGTGCGGCCGGCCGCGTCGCGCTCACGCCAGAGCGCTTCGCGGGCGTCGGCGAGGCCGGCCAGCCGCTCGCGCCAGCCGGCGGGCGGAGCGAGGTCGGCAAGCTCGATGTCGAGCCCGTCCGCCACCGCCCCAGGGTCGCCGACGAAGCCGACATCGGTGGGGAAATAGCGGCTCACATAGTCCGGCGACACGTCCACCTGGATGATGCGGGCGTCGCGCGCGATGTCGTTGTAGGTGAAGAAGGTGGTGTTGAAGCCGAGCCGCGCGCCGATGGCCAGGATCACGTCCGCCTCGCGCGTCGCCCGGCTCGCCACCGGGTTGCCGCGCGGCCCCACCTGGCCGAGCACGCAGGGGTGGTCGTTGGGCATGGCGTCGCCGTGCCCGGGGGCGAGCGCCACCGGGATATTCAGCCGCTCGGCGAGCCGGGCCACCGCGCGCCAGGCGCCGTGCTTCTTGATGCCGGCACCCGCGAGGATCACCGGCGCGCGGGCGCCGCGCAGGAGCCGCGCCGCCTGCGCCACCTCGGCGGGGTTGGTGGTGCCGGCGAAGGTGACGGGGAAGCGCTCCTGCGGCACCACCGCCGCCTCCACCTGCTGGGCGAACATGTCGCGCGGGATGTTAAGCACCACCGGCCCGCGCCGCTCCGCCAGCGCGAGGCGCACCGCCTCCTTCACGAACTCCGGCAGCCGCTCGCCGCGCGGCACGTCCATGGTGCGCTTGGTCACGGGGGTGAACAGCGCGTGCTGGTCCACCTCCTGGAACGCGGCGCGCCCCACATGGTCGGTGGAGACCGTGCCGGCGATGGCCACCACCGGCGAGAAGGCATGCAGCGCCTGGGCAAGGCCGGTGACGAGGTTGGTGGCGCCCGGCCCCGCCTGCCCGGCGAGCACCACGCCCGGCCGACCGCTGACGCGGGCATAGGCGTCCGCCATGTGGGTGCCCGAGCGCTCGTCGCGCACCCCCACATAGGTGATGTCGGGGGCGTCGTAGAGCGCGTCGTACAGCTCCATGGTGGAGGAACCGAGCAGGCCGAACACATGCGTCACCCCGGCCGCCCGGAGCGCCTCCACCACCGCGGCGCCCCCGTTCATCTGGGTCATCTTCGTCCTCCCGCTTGTTGGCCGCATGCAGAACCTAGTTCTGCATGCCCCACTTCTGGACGGTGTGCTTCTCGAGGGTGCGGAAGATCACGCTCTCCACCAAAAGGCCGATGATGATGACCATCAGGAGGCCGGCGAAGACGTTGGCGGTGAGGAGCTGGTTGCGGTTCTCGAAGATGTACCAGCCGAGGCCGCCCGAGCGGGACGACACGCCGAACACCAGTTCCGCCGCGATCAGCGTGCGCCAGGCGAAGGCCCAGCCGATCTTCAGTCCGGCCAGGATCGAGGGAAAGGCCGCCGGGATCAGCAGCAGCACCACGTAGCGGATGCCCCGAAGCCCGTAATTCTGCCCCGCCATGCGCTGGGTCTGGGACACCGACATGAAGCCGGTATGGGTGTTGAGCGCCACCGCCCAGACCACCGAATGCACGATGACGAAGACGAGGCTCGGGATGCCGAGGCCGAACCACAAGAGCGCCAGCGGCAGGAGCGCGATGGCGGGCAAGGGGTTGAACATGGCGGTCAGGGTGGAGAGCACGTCGTTGCCGAGCCGCGTCGACACCGCGAGCGTGGTCAGCACGGCGGCGAGGGAGAGGCCGCAGCCATAGCCGATCAGCAGCACCTCGATGGTGGTGATGGTGCGCTCGATCAGCGGGCCGTGGGCCGTCTCCTCATAGAGCGCGCCCACCACCTCCGTGAAGGAAGGCAGCATCAGGGGGTTGTTGATCCAGCGGGCATAGAACTCCCAGGCGAGCGCCAGCACCGCGAGGATGAACAGACGCCTTAGCCAAGTGTAGCCGTAGAGGCGTTCCCACAGGGAGAGCGGGCGCTCCACCTCGCCCACATAGCCGAGACGGCGGCGCTCGACCGCGCGCTCGGGCCGCACCGGAGGCAGGCGGCGGGCGCGGGTGCCGCCCTCGGAAACCGAGATGTCAGCCATGACGCACCTCCGCGGCTTCGGGCTCGAACTCCTCGGCGAACAGCATCTCGTGGATGCGCAGTTGCAGTGACTGGAACTCGGTGCCGCCCTGGTGGGCATGGGTGAATTCGTGGGAGTTCAGCTCGGCGCGCACCTGCCCCGGATGGGGCGAGAGCACGAGGATGCGCGAGCCGACGATGATCGCCTCCTCGATGGAATGGGTGACGAACACCACCGTGAAGCGCACGTCGTCCCAAAGGTGCAGCAGTTCCTCCTGCATCTTGCGCCGGGTGAGCGCGTCGAGCGCGGCGAACGGCTCGTCCATGAGCAGGATCTTCGGCTCCATGGCCATGGCGCGGGCGATGGCCACGCGCTGCTTCATGCCGCCGGAGAGCATGTGCGGGTGCACGTCATGGAACTTCGTGAGGTTGACCTTGGCGATGGCGGCGAGCGCGCGCTCGCGGGCTTCCTTGTGGCCCCAGCGGTGCGACACCAGCATGGGGAACATGACGTTCTCCAGCACCGTCTTCCACGGCAGCAGCTGGTCGAACTCCTGGAACACCATCATGCGGTCGGGGCCCGGCCGGTCGACCACCTTGCCGTCGAGCCTGATCTCGCCCTCCACCGGCTTCATGAAGCCGGCGATGCCCTTGAGCAGGGTCGATTTCCCGCAGCCCGACGGCCCGAGGAGCACGAAGCGGTCCGCCTGGTGCACGTCGAATCCGACCTGGTAGGTGGCGGTGACGAGATGGTCCTTGGTCTTGTACTGGAGCGTGACGCCCTCGACGCTCAGGACCGGCGTCTCAAGGCTGTTCTGCCGACCCTCGATCGCGGCATATTCGTATGCTGCCCTCGTCTGTCCTTCCGGAGCGTGTGCCAGCAATGGATCCTCCCTCCGTCGAGCGCCCGGTTTTCCGGTGCGCGGCTGCTGGGCTGGTCAGGTCTCGATGATCGCCACCACCTGACCCTCTTGGATTGCCTCTCCCTCGGCCACGGTAATCTCGGCGACCTTGCCGCCGTCTTCCACGATAACAGGAATCTCCATCTTCATGGACTCAAGAATCATCAAAGTGTCGCCCTCGGCAACGTCCTGCCCAGGTTGCGTCAAAATCTTCCAGACGGTGCCGGTGATTTCGGATTTTATTTCCTGACGACTCATCATTTCCTCTCACGCTTCGCAGCCAATGAAACCAATGTGAATCTTTCTCATGCCGCCATGACGTCCGCCACGAGACCGGTATGCACCTGCCCATCGCGGAAGGCCTGCGCGCGCAGGATGGCCTGAAGCGCGGGAATGTTGGTCTTCACGCCCTCGATCACGAACGCATCGAGCGCTGCGGAAAGGTGCTCGATCGCCGCCTCGCGGGTCGCGCCGTGGGCGATCACCTTGGCCACCAGCGGGTCGTAGAAGGTGGAGATCTGGCAGCCCTCGCCGTAGCCGGTCTCGACCCGGATGCCCTGCGGCACGCGGAAGGTCGCGAGCGTGCCCGGCGAAGGCAGGAAGCGCTTGGGGTCCTCGGCGTAGACGCGGGCCTGCACCGCGTGGCCGCTCACCTTCGGCGGCGCGGGCAGCACGGCGTCGATGGGCTCGCCGGCGGCGAGGCGGATCTGGCTCGCCACGAGGTCGATGCCGGTCACCTCCTCGGTCACGCCGTGCTCCACCTGGAGGCGGGTGTTCATCTCGAGGAACGAGAAGGTGCCGTCGGCATCCATCAGCATCTCGACGGTGCCGATATTGTCGTAGCCGATGTCGGTGAGCACCTTGGCGATCTTCTCGCCCAGGGCCTCGATCACGTCGCGCGGCACGCCGGGGGCGACCGCCTCCTCGATGATCTTCTGGTTGCGGCGCTGGGCCGAGCAGTCGCGCTCGAACACGTGACGCACGTTGCCCTTCCTGTCGCCGATCACCTGGAACTCGATGTGGCGCGGCGTGCGCATGAGCTTTTCGAGATAGATCTCGGCATTGGCGAAGCCGCGCTGAGCCATGGAGCGCGAGCGTTCCACCGCCGCAGCGAGCTGGCTCTCGTCGTGCACCGGCAGCATGCCGATGCCCCCGCCCCCGCCCGCCGGCTTCACCATCAGCGGGTAGCCGATGCTGCGGGCCGCCGCGAGCAGGTCGTCGATATTCTCGCTCACGAGCTGGGTGCCGGGCGCCACGGGAAGGCCGCGCTCGGCGGCGAGGTCGCGGGCGCGCGTCTTGTGCCCCATGGCGCGGATGAAGCGCGGCGAGGGGCCGACGAAGGCGAGGCCCCGCGCGATCACCTTCTCGGCGAAGTCGGCGTTCTCGGAAAGGAAGCCGTAGCCGGGATGGATCGCGCGCGCGCCCGCCGCCTCGGCCACCGCCAGCACCTTCTCCTGGTCGAGATAGGACTGGGGCGCGGGACCGGGGCCGATCTCGTGCGCCTCGTCCGCCTCCTTGAGGAACGGCGCGCCGGCGTCCGCCTGGGAATAGACGCAGATCGAGCGCACGCCGAGCGCCTTGCAGGCGCGCACGATGCGGGCGGCGACGGCGCCGCGGTTGGCGATGAGGATGCTCTCGAACATTGGGGCGTCCTCCTTCAGAAGCTCGTGGGCCAGGCGCGCATGAGGTGCTGGCCCACCCCACCCGTCAGGCGCAGTTCGTGCGCCTCCAGCATCTGGATCAGCCAGTCGCGGGTCTCGTCCGGCCGCACCACCGCCTGTGCCGCGTAGATCGAGGCGATGTCCCACACGCTGGTCTCGCGCTGCATCTTCGCGAGCGCCGCGTCATAGGCGGGGTCGCCCGCTTCCGCGCCGGTCACCACCGAGGCGGCGAAGGCCGGCTCCATGAAGGAGATCTCGGCCGTGGGCCACACCGCCATCTCGTCGGAGTTCCGCCCGCCGCCCATGTTGAGATAGGCCTGCCCGTAGCTCTTGCGCACCACGACGGAGAGCTTCGGCACGGTGCAGAGCGCGAGCGCGTTCATGAAGTTCATGATCTTGCCCGGCGCGCGGCGCAGCTCGGCCTCCTTGCCGATGATGAAGCCGGGCGTGTCGACGAGGATCACCACCGGGATGTTGAAGCTGTCGGCCATGACGAGGAGGCTCGTGCCTTTCTCGCAGGCATCCACGTCCATGGCGCCGCCCTTGTGGAGCGGGTTGTTGGCGATGATCGCCACCGTGCGCCCGTCGATGCGCGCGAGGCCCGTGAGCAGCGCCTTGCCGAAGCGCGCCTTCAGCTCGAAGAAGCTGTCGGTGTCGACGATGGCGCGCACGATCTTGCGCATGTCGTAGACCTGGGTGCGCTTCTCCGGCATCAGGTCGAGGATGCGGCCCATGCCGGCTCCGGAGCCCGCGGGCACCTCCACGCGCGGCGGCGCCTGGCGGTGGTGCGCCGGCATGTAGGAGAGGAAGGTCTTCACCGCGTCGAGCGCCTGCTGGTCGGTGTCCACCACCAGGTCGGCAAGGCCCGTGGTCTCGGCATGGAGGCGCCAGCCGCCCAGCTCCTCGGGGTCGATGGTCTCGTTCACCGCCTTGGACACGAGCAGCGGGCTCGACACGGCAAACACCGCGCCCTTGCGCATCACGTTGAAGTCGGAGAGGCACGCATACCAGGAGGACGAGCCGAAGCAGTGGCCGAGCACGGCGGAGGCCCACGGCGTCTCGCGCATGCGCTGGTACTGGGTCGGGTCGTTGCCGAGCATGGTGCCCATGCCGGCGGCGCCCATGGTGTCGGGCATGCGGGCGCCGGAGGATTCGCCGAGGAACACCATCGGCATGCCGCGCGCCGTGGCGGTGCGCTTCATGTGGCCGATCTTGCGCCCGTTGACGGCGCTGGAGGAGGCGCCCTTCACCGTGAAGTCGTTGGAGACGACGGCCACCTCGCGGCCGGCGATCTTGCCGTAGCCGGCGATCTTGCCGTCCGCCGGCGTGCGGGCGCGCTCCTCGGCCATGATGGAGGTGCCGAACAGGCCGCTCTCCACGAACGTGCCGGGATCGAGCAAATGCGCGACCCGCTCGCGGGCGTCGAGCTGGCCCTTCTCGCGCCGCGCGGCGAGCTTCTTCTCGCCGCCCATGGCGAGGGCCTGCGCCTTGCGGGCATCGTATTCGCAGAGCTGGGCGTCCTTCATGGTGGTCATGCCGAAATCCGCTCCCCCCTCGCCGCGTCACGCGCGGCTGTGTCCTGATGGATGACGCCCGACTGTTCGAGGACGTCGAGCTCGGCGCCGCCCGTGCCCAGCCAGTCGGCGAGCACCGCGCGCGTGTCCTGGCCGATGCGCCGTCCGGCATGGCGCACCGCGCCGGCTGTCTGCGACAGCACCGGCGCGATGCCGGGGATCACCACCTCGCCGAACTCCGCGCTCGGCGCCTTCACCAGCATATGGCGCGCCGCGTAGTGCGGGTCGGCGAAGATGTCGGCCATGGTGAAGATGCGCGTCGCCGGCACCGCGGCCTCGACCAGCAGCGCCTCCAGCCGCGCGCGCGGCAGGGTCGAGGTCCAGTCGGCGATCATGGCGTCGAGCGCCTCCACGTTGCCCACGCGCTGCTTGGCCTTGGCGAAGCGCGGATCGGCGGCGAGGTCGTCCCGACCCATGGCCGCGCACAGGCGTGCGAACACCGCGTCGCTCATGGCGGTGATGTGGACGAAGCTGTCGTCGGCGGTGGGATAGAGATTGTTGGGCACGCTGCCCGGCAGCGCCGAGCCGGTGCGCCCCGCCACGAAGCCGAGCTTGTCATAGGCCGGCACGTGCGGCTCCATGAAGGAGAAGGCGCATTCGGAGAGCGCGGTGTCCACCACCTGGCCGCGCCCGGTGCGTGCGCGCGCCAGGAGCGCCATGGCGGCGCCGAAGGCGGCGTAGAGGCCGGTGATGTAGTCGGTGAGCGAGACCGAGACCCGTGCCGGCGGACGGTCCGGATCGCCGGTGATGTGGCGCATGCCGCTCACCGCCTCGCCGATCACGCCGTAGCCGGGCCGCGTGCTGTAGGGACCGCTCTGGCCGAAGCCGGAGATGCGCACCAGGACGAGGCCGGGATTGGCGGCGCTGAGCACGTCGTAGCCCATGCCCCACTTCTCCAGCGAGCCGGGGCGGAAATTCTCCACCAGCACGTCGCAGCGCGCCGCCATCTCGCGCACCAGCGCGCGGCCCTGTTCCGCGCGCATGTCCAGGCTGAGCAGGCGCTTGTTGCGGAAGATGCTGGCGGCGTAGAGGGACTTGCCCTCCATCATCTTGCCCATGGTGCGCACCACGTCGCCCTCGGGCGGCTCCACCTTCACCACCTCGGCGCCGAAATCCGCCAGCAGGCGGCCGCAGAAGGGCCCGGCGACGGTGGAGCCGAGCTCCAGCACCTTCATGCCGGCAAGCGGGCCGGCGCCGGGGGAGGTGGTGCGGGGATCGCTCACAGCACGTAGGCCTCGAACCGCTTGAGGAAGGACTTGGCGGAGCGAATGTTGGCGCGCGCACAGCGCTCCGCCTCGTCCGGGTCGCCTGCGCGCAGCGCCGCGAGGGTCGCGCGGTGCTCGCTGAGGCCGGCGGCCATGCGGCCCGGCAGCACGATGATGCGGCGGATGATGACCTTGGTCTGGTCGCGGATGGAGTCGAGCGCGTCGCTCAGCACCGGGTTGGCGGCGGACGCGACGAGGCGACGGCGGAAACCGTCCAGCTCGGAAACGAAAGCGCTCACATCCGCGTCCTCCACATAACGCGCCATGGGGCCGTCGAAGGCCTCGATCAGGTCCTGCCAGGAGGCGGGCTCGGCCTTCTCGGCGGCGAGGCGGGCGCACAGGCCTTCCAGCATCTCGCGCACCTCGTAGAGGGCGAACACCTGCTCCACCTCGAGGCGCACCACCACCGCGCCGCGATTGGGCTCGCGACGGATCAGGCGGCGCTGCTCCAGGAAGCCGAGCACCTCGCGGATGCAGGCGCGGGAGACATCGAACTCCTCGGCCAGCTCCACTTCCTGCAGCTTGCTGCCCGGCGGAAGCTGGTGCCCGGAAATCCTCTCCCGGAGGATCAGAGCCACTTCCGCCGCCGTACGGCCGTCCCGCGCCTTCCCCAACGCAATCCTCCATTCTTCAGAAGCGTCTTGACGCCATGAAAGTTACATTCAACATTTATGTCAACAAAAGTATCGGCATTATTGCAATGCAAACGTCGACAAATTTGTCGACATAATAAAAAGAGGGAGGCCGATGACCGCCGCCGCGATCGGATCGATCAGGGCAAATACCTGTATCGAAATAAATTTTTATACGGACAGCCGATCGGCGCCGCGGCTCGCGATCGCTTCGGCATGCGGCCGAGCCCGCGTTTCCGCGACGCAAAATTTCCTTCAAGTCCTTCGCATGCGCAACATCGTTGCGCGCCATTCAACCCAATTCCACCGCCTCTCGCCCGCCCACAGCCTCCGGAGCACCGACCATGAATGAGCGCCCTGCCCTCCCCGAAAGCTGGGCCGCCGAAGCCGAGGAGATCGCCCAGCGCAAGCGCTATGCCGCCACGCTCGGCGGGCCGGAGGCTGTCGCCAAGCACCATTCGCTCGGCCGCCTCACCATCCGCGAGCGCATCGATGGGCTGGTGGACCAGGGCTCGTTCCAGGAGGTGGGGTCGCTCACCGGCCAGGGCCGCTACGAGGACGGCAAGCTGGCAGGCGTCACGCCCGCGCCCTACGTGATGGGCCTCGCGCGGATCGACGGCCGCCCGGTCGCGGTGGGCGGCGAGGACTTCACCGTGCGCGGCGGCACCAGCTGGGGCGGCTTCCGCCGCAAGGGCGGACAGGGTGGCTTCGTCGAGGATCTCGCCGCCAACTACCGCATTCCCCTCGTCAGCCTCATCGACGGAGCCGGCGGCACGGTGACGAGCGCGCGCCGGCGCGGCTACACCGTGTTTCCCGGCGTCGACAGCTTCGACCGCTCGATCGAGCTTCTGGGCAAGGTGCCGGTGGTGTGCGCGGTGATGGGGACCGCCGCCGGCGGTCCCGCCGGGCGCGCCATCCTCGCCCATTGGTCGGTGATGGTGAAGGGCACGAGCCAGGTGTTCGCCGCCGGCCCGCCGGTGGTGGAGCGCTCGCTCGGGCAGAAGATCGACAAGGAGGACCTGGGCGGCGCCGCGGTGGCGGTGGACGTGGCCGGCACCATCGACAATTTCGCCAAGGACGAGGCCGCCTGCCTGGAGATGATCCGGCGCTACCTCTCCTACATGCCGGCCAACGTATGGGAACTGCCGCCGGTGGTTCAGACCGGCGACCCGGTCGACCGCAAGGAGGAGGCCCTGCTCTCCATCGTCCCGCGCGAGCGCCGGCGGCCCTACGACATGCGCCGTCTGATCAAGCTGATCGTGGACAAGGACTCGACCTTCGAGATCCAGCCCTCGTTCGGCAAGTCGGTGATCACTGCGTTCGCCCGGCTGAACGGCAAGGTGGTGGGCATCTGCGCCAACAATCCCATGGTCAATGGCGGCGCCATGGACGTGAAGGCGGCGCGCAAGCAGACCCATTTCATGGAGTTGTGCGACTGCTTCAACATCCCGCTGATCTTCCTGGTGGACGTGCCGGGCTTCATGGTCGGCCAGCAGGCGGAGGTCGCGGCCACCCTGCGCGAGGGCATGCGCTGCGTCTATGTGGGCGGGCAGCTTTCCGTGCCCACCATCACCCTGGTGATCCGCAAGTGCTACGGCATGGCCGGCATGGCCACCACCTCCAAGCGCGGTCTCGACCTCAAGATCGCCTGGCCCTCGGGCGAATGGGGCTCGCTGCCGGTGGAGGGCGGCGTCGCCGCCGCCTTCAAGCGCGAGATCCAGGCCGCGCCAGACCCGCTGGCGCGCGAGCGCGAGATCGAGGCGGAGCTACGGGCGCTGGCCTCGCCGCTGCGCACCGCCGAGGCGTTCGCGGTGGAGGACGTGATCGACCCGCGCGAGACGCGGCCCTACCTCATCCGCTTCATCGACGCCGCGCAGGGGGCGCTGGCGCAGAACGTGGGACCCAAGCTCAAGGCCGGCGTCCGGCCCTGAAGAAGCCGCCACAGAGCGGCGCCGCAGGCGGTTCTGCCTGCACACGCAACGACAAGAGGAGGAAGACCATGGGAGTTCTCACCCGCAGGGCGGCCGTCGCGCTCGCCCTCGCCGCCGGGGCCGCGCTCGCCGCGCCGGCCCATGCCGAGGTTTCCAAGATCCGCATCGCCAAGGGCTTCGGCATCAGCTACCTGCCGCTCCTGGTGATGGAGCACGAGAAGCTGTTCGAGAAGCACGCCAAGGCGGCGGGACTCGACAGCACGTCCGAATGGCTGGTGGTGGACGGCGGCACGACGCAGGCCAACCTGCTGATCGGCGGCAACCTGGAGATCTCCTCCGGCGGCCTCGGCCCGCTGATCACGGTGTGGGACCGCACCAAGGGCAACATGGACGTGAAGGGCATCGCCTCCATCAACTCGATGCCGCTCTATCTCAACACCATCAATCCCGATGTGAAGACCATCAAGGACTTCACCGACAAGGACCGGATCGCGCTGCCGGTCGTGCGCACCTCGATCCAGGCGGTGGTGCTGCAGATGGCGGCGGAGAAGGCGTTCGGCCCGGGCAAGGCCAACGAGCTCGACCGCCTGACGGTCGCCATGGCCCACCCGGACGGCGCTGCCGCGCTGATGTCCGGCCGGACCGAGGTGACGGCCCATCTCACCGCCCCACCCTTCATGTATCAGGAGCTGCGCGACCCGAAGGTGCACCGCGTGTTTTCCTCCTACGACGTGGTGGGCGAGCCGCACACCTTCAACGCGGTTTGGACCACGTCGAAATTCCGCAACGAGAACCCGAAGACCTATGCCGCCTTCGTGGCCGGCCTCAACGAGGCGATCGAGAAGATCAACGCGGACAAGCTGAAATACGCACGCTTCTACAAGGAATACGACAAGTCGAAGCTGGACCAGGCCTTCATCGACGAGATCATCACCAAGCCGGAGGTGATCTATACCACCGCCCCACAGGGCACCATGGCGTTCGCCAAATTCCTGAACCAGGTGGGCTCGGTCAAGAATAAGCCCGCCGGCTGGCAGGACCTCTTCTTCCCCGAAGCCCACCAGCTCAAGGGAAGCTGAAGGCCCGCCGCACTGCGGCCGGGCCAGCCCTGACCGCCCGGCCGCCCTTCCTTCCGCCTGCCCGGAGAGCTCCCGCCTCGCCGGGCAGGCCTCCCATTCCCCTTGCGAAGGCCCTGCCATGCCCGCCGTCGTCATCACCGAGTTCATGGACCAGGACGGCGTCGACCTGATCGCCGCACGCCACGAGACCGTCTACGACCCGGACCTCGTCGACCGGCCGGCGGCGCTCGACGCGCTTCTCGCCGACTGCCGCGGCCTGATCGTGCGCAACCGCACCCAGGTGCGCCCGACCTTGCTGGCCAGGGCCCCGCATCTGAAGACGGTGGGCCGCCTCGGCGTCGGGCTCGACAATATTGATCTTCCCGCCTGCGGCGCCGCCGGCATCAGCGTGCTGCCGGCCACCGGCACCAATGACGAGACGGTGGCGGAGTTCGTCATGGGGGCGCTGCTGAGCCTCACGCGCGGCGGCGCCTTCCAGGCGACCGCGGATGTCGCGGCGGGCACGTGGCCGCGTACCCGCTTCAAGGCGCGCGACGCCAAGGGCCTGAGGCTTGGCCTGATCGGCTTCGGCGCCATCGCCCGCCAGGTAGCGAAGCGCGCCAAGGCGTTCGGCATCGCGGTCTCGGCCTATGACCCGTTCGTGCCCGAAGGCGACCCGGCCTGGGCGCAGGCGGACCGGCGCTGCGCCGACGTCGAAAGCCTGATGGCGGGATCGGATATCCTCAGCATCCACGTGCCGCTCACCGACCAGACGCGCCACCTCGTCGATGCCGCGGCGCTGGCCCGGCTGCCGGCCGGGGCCTACCTCATCAACACCGCGCGCGGCGGCATCGTCGACGAGCATGCGCTGGTGGCGGCGCTGAAGTCCGGTGCCCTCGGCGGCGCCATGCTGGACGTGATGGAGACGGAGCCGGTGGCGGCGGGCTCGCACCTCGCAGGCGTGCCGAACCTGCTGCTCTCGCCCCACATCGCCGGCATCACCAAGGACGCGGTGCTGCGCGCGAGCCTGCTGGTGGCCGACAACGTGGCGCGCGTGCTGGAGGGCGGCGCGCCCACGGTCGCCGATGCGGCGAAGGTTCGATAACGCTGGACGTTTTCGGGAAATTTGGTTGCGGGGGCAGGATTTGAACCTGCGACCTTCAGGTTATGAGCCTGACGAGCTACCGGGCTGCTCCACCCCGCGTCAATCACCGTTGAGCCGGCGAAGCGGCCGGTCGGCGAGGAGGCGTATGTAGCAACCCGCGATCCCAATTGAAAGGGGCGATGGATAAAAAAGCGTCAAGCCCTCTGACCCTGTGGACAGCGCCGCCGCGCGCTGAGGCGCCGCCTGTACCGCGGGCTTCCGGGAACGCGCGCCGACGGGCTCCTGGGGCCGCCCTCAGGGCCGGGCCGATCCGCGGCATTCCCGTTGTGCACAGACCGGCTATGATTCCTCCAAAGCGCAGGAGGACGCCTCATGACGCCGCCCGACGACCGGCACGAGATCGAGGCGCTGCGCGCGCTGATCGCCGCAAGCCCCCGCCCCGCCAGCCTCGCCGAGCGGCGGGCGCGCATGGAGGCCATCACCGCCATCGATCCGATCCCGCCCGACATCGCCCTCATGCCGCAGCAGATCGGCGCCGTCGCAGCGGAATGGTCGCTGGCGCCGGGCAGCGATCCTCAAAAGGCCCTGCTGTTCTTCCATGGCGGCGGCTATCTCTCCGGCTCGCTGAAGAGCCACCGCACCCTGGTCACGGGCGCCGGCCGCGCCGCCGGCATCCGCACGCTGGCCATCGACTACCGGCGCGCGCCCGAGCACCCCTTCCCCGCCGCTTTGGAGGACGCCCGCGCGGCGTGGGACTTCCTCGCCGCGCAGGGCTACGAGCCGGGCGACATCGTGGTGGGCGGCGACAGCGCCGGCGGCGGGCTGACGCTGGCGCTCTGCCTCGCGCTGAAGGCGCAGCGGCGGCCGCTGCCCGCCGGCCTGTGGCTGGTCTCGCCCTGGACCGACCTCAAGATCACCGGCGCCAGCATCGCCGAGAAGGACGCGGACGACCCGCTGATCCACCGCGCCTACCTCCAGGAGCTGGCGGATGCCTACCTCGCCGGCCGCACGCCGGCGGACGACCCGCTTGTGTCCCCGCTCTATGGCGACCTTGCCGGCCTGCCGCCGGCGCTGATCCAGGTCGGCACCGCCGAGGCACTGCTGGACGATGCGGTGCGCCTCGCCCGGCGCCTGGCGCTGGCAGACGGGCGGGCCACGCTCTCCGTATGGCCGCGCATGATCCACGCCTGGCCGATCTGGCATGCCCGTCTCGCGGCGGGCCGCGCGGCGCTGGCGGATATGGGTGCCTTCGCGCGGGCGCATCTCGGCTGAGCGTCAGACGCCTCAGTCCCCGCTCTCGCGCCGGGCGCGCCGTTCCACGGCCTTCTGCGCCGCCCGGGCGTTGTTCTCCGCCTTGCGCGCCTCACGCCCTTCCCGGCCCTCCACCAGGGCGGCCACCGCGCCGTGGAGCGTGGCGAGGTCCTGCTTGGTCAGGCCGAGGCGGTGGAAGATGTTGCGGATGTTGCGGGTGGTGGAGGGCTGCTTCTCCGCCGAGCGGAAGAAGCCGGCCTCCTCCAGCGCCCCCTCCAGATGGTCGAAGAAGGCGAACAGGTCCGCCTTGTCGGCGAGCGGCGAGCGGTCGGGCGGGGCGAAGGGGAGCCCCCCGGCGCTCGCGGCCTTCGACCATTCATAGGCCGCGACCGCCACGCAGGTGGCGAGGTTCAGCGAGGCGAAGGCCGGGTTCACAGGCAAAGTGAGGATGGCATCACATAAAGATACCTCCTCGGTGTAGAGGCCGGTGCGCTCGCGGCCGAACACCAGCGCCACGTCCTCGCCAGAGGAGAGGCGCGCCAGCGTCTCGGCGGCGGCGCCGTCGGCGCCGAGCACGGGCTTGGCCATGCCGCGCTCGCGGGCCGTGGCCGCGAAGGCGTAGCGGGTGCCGGAAAGCGCCGCGCGCAGGTCCGGGAACAGCTCCGCCTGTTCCAGGATGCGGTCGGCGCCGGCGCTGAAGATGCGCGCCTTCTCGTTCGGCCAGCCCTCGCGCGGATTGACGATGCGCAGGCGCGACAGGCCGAAATTGCCCATGGCGCGCGCCGCGGAGCCGATATTCTCCCCGAGCTGGGGCTCCACCAGGATCACCGCCGGGCCGCCGGCGGTCCAGGGCTTGGTGCTGTCGGTACCGGAACCAGGCATCTTCATCCTTCTGGCGCGCGATCCGCTCTCTCGCACGGAGGGCGGGCGGAAGTCGAGACCCGGCAAGGGGACCTTGCGCCGGACGCCGGCCGGCGCGCCGGCGCCTCATGCCAAAGACGGGCCGCCGGGCCGCGTTTGGCGCTTTTGCAGCGCACCGCGGCGGTGCTATAGCGGCGGCGCCGGAGGATTGCCGGCGCGAGAGCCGCGCCGGAGGTCGTCCCCCAAGTTCCCCAAGGCTCTCAGAGCACGCGCGAAAGGCCGTCCCATGGCGAAGATCAAGGTGGCAAATCCGGTCGTCGAACTCGACGGCGACGAGATGACCCGGATCATCTGGCAGTACATCAAGGACAAGCTGATCTATCCCTACCTGGACATCGACCTCGAATATTACGACCTCTCGGTCGAGAACCGGGACGCCACCGACGACAAGGTCACCATCGCAGCCGCGGAAGCCATCAAGAAGCACGGCGTGGGTGTGAAGTGCGCCACCATCACCCCCGATGAGGCGCGCGTTAAGGAGTTCAACCTCAAGGAGATGTGGAAGTCGCCCAACGGCACCATCCGCAACATCCTCGGCGGCGTGATCTTCCGCGAGCCCATCATCTGCAAGAACGTGCCGCGCCTGGTGCCGGGCTGGACCCAGCCGATCGTGGTGGGCCGCCATGCCTTCGGCGACCAGTACCGCGCCACCGACTTCAAGGTGCCCGGCAAGGGCACGCTCTCCATCTCATTCGTCGGCGAGGACGGCACGAAGATCGAGAAGGAGGTCTACAAGTTCCCCGGCGCCGGCGTCGCGCTCTCCATGTACAACCTGGATGAGTCCATCCGCGACTTCGCCCGCGCCTCTCTGAACTACGGTCTGATCCGCAAGTATCCCGTCTACCTCTCCACGAAGAACACGATCCTGAAGGCCTATGACGGCCGCTTCAAGGACATCTTCCAGGAGGTCTACGAGGCCGAGTTCAAGGCCGAGTTCGACAAGCTCGGGATCATCTACGAGCACCGCCTGATCGACGACATGGTGGCCTCGGCGCTCAAGTGGTCCGGCGGCTATGTGTGGGCCTGCAAGAACTACGACGGCGACGTGCAGTCCGACATCGTCGCCCAGGGCTTCGGCTCGCTCGGCCTCATGACCTCGGTGCTGATGACGCCGGACGGCAAGACGGTGGAGGCCGAGGCGGCCCATGGCACCGTCACCCGCCACTACCGCGAGCACCAGAAGGGCAAGGAGACCTCCACCAACTCCATCGCCTCCATCTTCGCCTGGACCCGCGGCCTCTCCCACCGCGCCAAGCTCGACGACAATGCCGAGCTCGCGAAGTTCGCGCAGACGCTGGAGAAGGTGTGCGTGGACACGGTCGAGGCCGGCCACATGACCAAGGACCTCGCGCTCCTGGTCGGCGCCGACCAGAAATGGCTCTCCACCACCGGCTTCCTGGACAAGATCTCCGAGAACCTCACCAAGGCCATGGCCGCCTGAGGGCGGCCGAAGGGGCACCCGCCGCCTGAGGGCGGCTTCCTCTTCGATCAAGACGACGCCGCCGGGCTCCCGGCGGCGTTTTTCGTTCGGGGGCTGGCGCTCCCCGCGCGCTCCCACGACGCGCAGAGGGGAGGCGCGAGCGCGGAGGCCGGCGCCTCCTGACCTTTCCGCCCTCAGCCGAGCAGCGCGCGCAGGGGCAGGCCCTCGCCGATGAGGATGTGGGGAATGCCGAGCCGGCGCGCGCCGGCGCCGTCGGTATCGGGATTGTCGCCCACCATCACCACCTCGCCCGCCGCGAGGCCGAGCCGGCCGAGCGCGGCGCGGAACAAGTCCGGCTCGGGCTTGCCGAACACCCGCGCCGGCGACGTCCCCGCGGCGGCGGCGATGGCCGCGGCGAGCGCGCCGGTCTCGGGCACGAGGCGGCCGAAGGCGCCGGGATGGGAGGTGTCGGGGTTCGCCACCACGAATTCCGCGCCTGCGCGGATGGCGTTCGCGGCGCGCTCCAGCGCCGCATAGTCGAATGCCGGCGTGCGGGCCACCAGCACCACGTCCGGGCGCTCGTCGCCGACATGCAGGCCCAAGGCGCGCGCCTCGCAGACAAGCGCCGCCGAGGCGAGCATCATGGTGCGCGCGCCAGGCCGCAGCGCCGCCACCGCCCGCACCGTCTCGACGCCGGCGAGGACGATGCGCGGCGCGGCGACATCGAGCCCGGCTCGGGCGAGGCGCAGCGAAAGGCCCTCGGCGGAATCCGAGGAATTGTTGGACAGGATCATGGCACGCTGGCCGTAGGCGGCGAGCACCTCGCGGGCGCCGTCGATCACCTCGTCGGTGCGGATGAGGGTGCCGTCGAGGTCGAACAGGATGCCCCGCGCCGCCGCGAGCACCGCGCGCGCATCCCCGGCGTCGAGGACCGGACGGGCGGCCGCGGCCCGGCCGTCCACGCCGGGAACGGCGCCCGGCGGCGCGGCGTGGGCGCTCCACGTCTCCGGCGGCTCGGCGATCACGCCCGGGGCGCGGGCGGTCGAAAGGGTTGGCAGCGTCATCTCGTCCTCGCTCGGACATCCTCAGTAGCAAGGCCGACAAAGTGAGGAAAGCTCAATTCTCCAGCGAAACAGCGCGTGCATCGCACAATTTTTGAGCTTTCCTCAATGTCATTGTGATGTCACTGAGTATAGATAAATCCAACGCCGTTCCCGACCGCCTCCCCGCCCCGCGTCCCATCGCTCCGGGGTGGCGACCGCCCGAAGACCGTTGCAGCCGTTGCTCACGCTGAACAGGAGAGTGACCCCATGATCCGTCGCCGCACCTTCCTCATCGGCGCCGCCGCCGGCGTCCTCGCCGCGCCGGCCGTCGTGCGCGCCCAGTCCGTCACCCGCAAGACCATCAAGGTGGCTCTCGCCCCTTCCCAGCCCACCCAGCAGGAAACCCGCAAGGTGTGGGAGCCGCTCTACCGCATGGTGTGCGAGCGCATCGGCGCCGACCTCGCGCTCACCGTCGCCAACGACTGGGCCGGCGTGTCGGTCGCCATCGGCTCGGAGAATGCCGACCTCGCCCAGCTCGGCCCGTGGGGCTACGTGCTGGCGAAGAACTCCTCCGGCACCCGCGTCATCAATGTCATGCTGGTGGAGGGCAAGCCCACCTATCACGGCCTCATCGTCGCCCGCCCGGACCTCAAGCTGGAGAAGTTCCCGCAGGACGCCAAGGGCATGTCCATGCAGATGCTGGACACCGGCTCCACCACCGGCTGGATGGTGCCGACCCACTATTTCCGCTCCCAGGGCATCGAGCCGAAGACCTTCTTCGGCAAGTACGCGGAAGGCGCCTCCGCCGCCGCCGCGCAGATGGCCACCATCAACGGCCAGGTGGACCTCGCCACGGGCTGGGACATCCACCGCAACACCATGATCCGCAACGGCCTGATGAAGGCGGATTCTAACAAGATCGTGTGGCAATCGGTGCCGCTGCCCAACGAGCCGGTGGTGGTGCGCAAGAGCATGGACGACGAGACCGCGATGGCGCTCCAGGCGGCCTTCAACAGCCTCACCCCCGAGGAGCTGAAGGTCCTGCCCTGGCCCTATACCGGCTATCGCTCCACCACCCACGAGCCCTATGTGGTGCTGGAGACCATGGGCCGCGACCTCGGCGTCCTGAAGAGCTGATCGCGGACGCGCCAACCGGCGGCCAGGGGCGGCCTTGCCCTCCCGGCCGCGCTTTCTTGGGAGCCTCAAGGCCATGTGGGAGATCGAGCGCGTGCCGCCCGCCCGGGACGGGACGGGACATTATGTGGAGACGCCCCTCAGCCCCGCCTCGCCGGCGGTGCTGGCGCGGATCGCGCTCGGCGCCGCCATGGCGGTCGCGTTCTGGGTCTGCATCCGCCTGTCGGAGGTGGACCCCGCGGCGCTCATCGCCGGCATCCCGCGGCTTCTGAACTGGGCGGCGAAGGCGTGGCCGCCCTACCTCGCCGACCTCGACGTCTACTGGCTGCGCGCGGCCGAGACGGTGGCCATCGCCACGGTGGCGACGGTAACCGCCACCATCCTCGCCTTCCCGCTCTCCATCTTCATCGCCCACAACACGTCGCCCTCCCCCTGGCTGGCCGCGCCGGTGCGGCTGCTGGTGAACTCGTTCCGCGGCGTCGACACCATCGTGTTCGCGCTGCTGTTCGTGGCGGCGGTGGGGCTCGGGCCGTTCGCGGGCGTGCTGGGCATGATCGTCCATTCGCTCGGCGTCATCGCCAAGCTCAACAGCGAGGCCATCGAGACCGTGCCCAAGGCACCGCTGGAGGCGGCCGCCATGACCGGGGCGAACCGGACCAAGATCGTCTCCTACGCGCTTCTGCCCTCGGTGCTGCCGAACCTCACCTCGGTGTCGCTCTATGTGTGGGAGGCGAACGTGCGCACGTCCACCATCCTCGGCATCGTCGGGGCGGGCGGCATCGGCATCGAGATCAAGGCCGCCATCGACCTGCTCGACTTCCCCAAGCTGCTGACCGTGACCGTCATTATGCTCATCATGGTGACGCTCATCGACCAGTTCAGCGCCTGGCTGCGCCGGAGGCTGGTATGACCCTCATCACCCCCGCGTCCGGGATGAAGGCCGCCGCCGCGGGCGAGCCGGCGCTCAGGCTCGACGCCATCACCAAGACCTTCGGCGGCGCGGTCGCGCTCGACCGGGTCAGCTTCTCCATCGCCCCCGGCGAGGTGGTGGCGCTACTCGGCCCCAGCGGGGCCGGCAAGTCCACCATCTTCCGCTGCATCTCGCGCCTCGCCGAGGTGGACGCCGGCACGGTGACGGTGCTCGGCCGCGACGTCGGCACCCTCGACCGCCGGGCGCTGCGCGAGCATCGCGGCGCCATCGGGCTGATCTTCCAGCAGTTCAACCTGATCGGGCGCATGAACGCGATCGACAACGCGCTCGCCGGCCGGCTCGGCCACGTGCCCACCTGGCGCGCCGTCACCCGCTGCTTCTCCCGGGAGGACCGCCAGATCGCGCTCGCCGCGCTCGACCGCGTCGGCCTGCTGGAGAAGGCCTACCAGCGCGCCGACAGCCTCTCCGGCGGCCAGCAGCAGCGCGTCGCCATCGCCCGGGTGCTGGCCCAGAGGAGCCGCCTCGTGCTCGCCGACGAGCCGGTGGCGAGCCTCGACCCGGCCTCCGCCTCCAACGTTCTCAACGTGCTGAGGGACATCGCCCGCGAGCGCGGCATCGCCGTGTTGTGCGCCCTGCACCAGACGGATCTCGCCTGCCGCTATGCCGACCGCATCGTCGCCATGCGCAAGGGCCGCCTGGTGCTCGACGCGCCGGCGGCGGCGGTGAGCGCCGAGGAGCTGGACGCGATCTACTACGACAGTCCCGAGGCGGCCGCGCAGCCCTGAGCCTCAGCCGGCGCCGCCAGCCGCGCCGGCGCTGGCATTGGCGAGCAGCCAGTCGCGGAACACGCGGAACGCCGGGTTGCGCAGCCGGCTCTGCGGATAGATCAGGTAGTAGGTCCAGCGGCCCATGTCGAGCTGGAGCGGAAAGGGCGCCACCAGCGTGCCGGCGGCAAGCTCCCCCTGCACCAGAGCGCGCTGCGCCATGGCGACGCCCTGTCCCTCGATGGCGGCCTGATAGGCGAGCACCGAGCTCTCGTACTTCTGCCCGCCATAGGCGTCGATGCCGGACAGCCCGGCATGGCGCAGCCAGTGGGCCCAGTCGTCCGGCCGCGCGAGGGAATGCAGCAGCATGTGGCTGGCGAGATCGCCGGGGGCGCGAAGGCGGCGCTCCTGCGAGAAGCGCGGCGCGCAGACCGGCACCAGCTCGTTGCGCACCAGCAGATCGACGCCGTGCCCCTTCCAGTCGCCGCCGCCGAGGCGCACGGCGCCGTCCACGTCCTCTCTGTCGAAGTCCACCTCCTCCAGCGACGTGGTCAGGCGCACCTCGACGCTCTGGTGCTGGGCATGGAAGGCGGTCAGGCGCGGGATCAGCCATTTCATGGCGAAGGTGGTGTAGGCGCGGATCTTCACCTGCTGGCGGCCGGTCTTGCCGGTGAGCTTGGCGGTGGCGGTCTCGATGCCGGCGAGGTGGAAGCTCACCTGCTCCAGATACTGCTCGCCCGCCGCCGTGAGCGTGATGGCGCGCGGCAGGCGGCGGAACAGGCGCACGCCGAGATGCGTCTCCAGGATCTGGACCTGCCGGCTCACGGCGCCCGGCGTCACGGCGAGCTCTTCCGCCGCGCGGCGGATGCTCTTCAGCCGCCCCGCGGCCTCGAACGCGCGCAGGGGATTGAGCGGCGGCAGCGCGGACATCAGCACATGGACGGCGAGGCCGCCCCCACCGATGCGCCGGCCCGCGGCGTGGTCTGCGGCGCGATCATTGAGCGCCCTGCCTCCCGTCGGCGGATACGCCCCCGCGCCCGCATTGTTCCTGGCACCCGGACGCCGAGAGGTCCGTTGTGGAACCATGGCCGAGCATTGAGTTTTGGTCAACGCGCGCGAGCCCCAGCGGGCGCTGATTTGTTGAGTTTTTCTCACCCATTCCCGGCAAAATAATCGGTTGAGCGCGTGCCGCGACTTTCTGATGATCCGCACCGACAAAGGCGGTGGCGTGAAGAATTATTCCGCACCGCAATAACAATGAACAAGTAACGAGGACAGCCCTTGCCGAATTCAGCCGCTGTGGCGGACGCGAACCGCGCGTCCGATGAAGGCCGTGCGCGCCTTCATGCGAGCCGCGACCCGAAGGACGGTCGCCTCACCTTTCCGCCCCTCCCGCCGGCTTTGCCGGTGGCCGAGGGCGCCGAGGATCTGGCGCTCGGCGCCGAGGCGGTCCTCTATTCCTTCACCATCGTCCATCCCAATCCGAAGAGCGGCCTGCCGCCGTTCGCGCTCGCCTATGCCGACTTCCCGGAGGGCGTGCGCGTGTTCGGCCGGCTCGACATGCCGGCGGGCCGGCCGGTGATCGGCCAGCGCCTGCGCGCCGTGGTCGAGCCGGACGCGGACCCCGCGGCCCCGGCCTATCGCTTCGAACCCATTCCGTGAGGCGCGCCATGGCCCAGGACATCTTCATCTCCGGCGTCGCCATGACGCCCTTCGGCCGCCACGACCAGATGCCCATGCAGGCGCTGGCGCAGGACGCGGTGCTGCGCGCGGTGGTCGATGCCGGCCTCGGCGTCCAGGCGCCCCAGGCCTTCTATTGCGCCAACGTCTATGGCGGCATGATCCTCGGCCAGACGCTGCTGCGCGACCTCGGCCTGTCGGGCGTGCCGGTCTACAACGTGGAGAATGCCTGCGCCTCCGGCGCCACCGGCGTCCACCTCGCCCGCCACGCGCTGCTGGCCGGCATCTACGACACCGTGGTGGTGTTCGGCGTCGAGATGCTCACCAAGCTCGGCGGCGGCACCATCCCGCTCCAGCGCAACGACTACAAGACCGAGCAATATGCCGCTCAGGGCATGACGCTGCCCACCGTCTACGCCATGCGCGGCACGCGCTATCTGGCCGAGACCGGGCATTCGCCCTCGGTGCTGGGCGAGATCGCGGTGAAGAACCGCCGCCACGGCACGCTCAACCCCTATGCCCAGACCCGCACGGCGGTGACGCTCGACGAGGTGATGGGCTCGCGCATGGTGGCGGACCCGCTGACCCTGCTCCAGTGCTGCCCCTCGGCCGTGGACGGCGCCGCCGCCGTGGTGCTGACCACCAGGCCGCCGGCGGACGGCCGCCCGGCGGTGCGCATCCGCGCCTCGGTGGTTCAGTCGGGCCGGCGGGAGGAGGACGGCGACGACATCCTCGACGCCGAGATCACCGCCCGCGCCACCCGCCTCGCCTATGAGGAGGCCGGCCTCGGCCCGCAGGACCTCGGCGTCATCGAGCTGCACGACGCCTTCACCATCGGCGAGCTGCTCTATTACGAGGCGTTCGGCCTGTGCGGCCGCGGCGAAGGCCCGAAGCTGGTGAAGGACGGCGTCACCGCGCTGGGCGGGCGCGTGCCCGTGAACCCGTCCGGCGGCCTGCTCGCCAAGGGCCATCCGCTCGGCGCCACCGGCGTCGCCCAGATGGTCGAGGTGGTGTGGCAGCTCCAGGGCCGCGCCGAGGGCCGGCAGATCGACAATCCCAAGGTGGGGATGACCCAGTGCACCGGCGGCGGCATCGCCGGCGTCGATCACGCCGCCTCGGCGGTCCACATCCTGAGCATCTGACAAGACCAACGGCGCCCGGAAAGGCGCGAGGGAGGAAGGCGTGGAGAGCGACACCGTCATCGTCACCGGCGGCGCCCAGGGCATCGGCTTCGGCATCGCGCAGGCGTTCGCGGCCAAGGGCTGCGGCGTCGCGCTGTTCGACATCAACGCGGAGGCGCTCGACGCCGCCGTGGCGACGCTCGGCGCCAAGGCGCGCGGCTACAAGGTGGATGTGACCTCCAAGGCGTCGGTGGACGAGGCCGTCGCCCGCGCCCGCGCCGATTTCGGCTCGGTCGAGGTGCTGGTGAACAATGCCGGCCTCGCCCGCGACCGGCGCTTCTCCAAGATGACGGAGGAGGACTGGGACATCGTCCTCTCGGTCAACCTCAAGTCCCAGTTCCTGACCGCGAAGGCGCTGGTGCCGCACATGGCGGAGCGCGGCTACGGGCGCATCGTCAACATCTCCTCGCGCGCCTGGCTGGGCGGCTTCGGGCAGGCCAACTATTCCGCCTCCAAGGGCGGCGTGGTGAGCCTGACGCGGGCGCTGGCCATCGAGCTGGCGAAGGACGGCATCACCGTGAACGCCGTGGCGCCGGGCATCGTCGATACCCCGCTGCTGCGCTCCTACACCGAGGAGGTGCGCGAGAAGCTGGCGCGGACCGTGCCCATGGGCCGGATCGGCACGCCGGCGGACATCGCCAACGCGGTAACCTTCCTCGCCGGGCGCGAGGCGTCCTACGTCACCGGCCAGACGCTCTACGTGTGCGGCGGCCGCTCGCTCTCCAGCCCGAGCGTGTGAGGGCGCCATGAGCATCACCCTCGAAAAGGACGGGCACGTCGCCGAGATCACCCTCGACCGGCCGGAGGCGCTGAACGCCCTCTCGGTGCCGGACCTGGAGGCGCTGGAGGCGGCGCTGGTGGAGGCGCGCGACGACCGGGAGATCCGCGCCATCCTGCTCACCGGCGCCGGCACCCGCGCCTTCTGCGTGGGCGCGGACCTGAAGTCCACCCTGCCTCCGAGCGCGAGCTATGCCGAGGCCTGCCTGCTCTCCACCCGCCCGGCGGTGGAGCTCGGGCTCTATGTGCGCCTGATCGAGCTGTCACGCCTCGCCATCCTGAAGCCCCTGATCGCGGCGGTGAACGGCCACTGCCTCGGCGGCGGGCTGGAGCTGGCGCTCCAGTGCGACCTGCGCCTCGCCTCGCGGACCGCCACCTTCGGCCTGCCAGAGGTGGCGGTGGGCTCGATCCCGGCGGTGGGCGGCGTCCAGCTCCTGCTGCGCGCCGTCCCCTCCGCCCTTGCCATGCGCATGGCGCTGACCGGCGAGCGCATCGACGCCGAGGCGGCGCTCGCCGCCGGCCTCGTCTCGGACCTCTGCGAGCCCGACGGCCTGATGCCGAAGGTGCGCGAGATCGCCCGCCGCATCGCCGCCAACGCCCCGCTCGCGGTGCAGATGGCCAAGAGGCTCGCCATCGACAGCGCCAACCTGCCGCTTCGAGAGGCGATCGCCCTCACCGAAGTCGCCTGGGGGGTGCTCCGGGACACCGAGGACCGCATCGAGGGCCGCCGGGCCTTCGCCGAGAAGCGCCCGCCGGCCTATCGCGGCAGATAACGCCGGCCACAGCGGCAATAAGCGCGCGAAGAGCGCGGCAACCGGACGAGGAGGAAACGGAATGAAGCGCATCGCCTGCGCCCTGCGGCAGGTGGAAAAGGGGGCGACGCTCGTCGCCTGCCTCTGCCTCTTCGCGCTGATGGCGGTCGTCACCGCCGACGTCGCCGCGCGCTATTTCCTCAACCATCCCTTCGCCTGGTCGCATGACGTCATCACCCTCTATCTGACCCCGGCGCTGTTCTTCCTGGCGCTCTCCGACAGCTTCCGCTCGGGCGCCCAGGTGAATGTCGACATCGTCCACCGCCTCCTGCCGCGTGGCGTGCGGCGGGTCACGGACTGTCTGTGCAACCTGCTGGCGTTCCTCGTCTTCGCGCTCATCGCCTATGCCGGCGCTCTGCGCGCCGTGGACGCTTTCGCCAACGGCGACGTGACGGTCGGCATCGTCCCCTGGCCGACCTGGCCCTCGGCCGCTCTGGTGCCGGTCGGCGCCGGCATGATCGCCCTGCGGCTGATCGCCCGCGCGCTCGGCGAGGCCGCCGGCCTGGTCGAGGAGCCCGCCGCCAATCCCCACAGCCTCGAAGCCCAGGGAGCCTACGAATGACCCTTCCCCTCGTCATGGGCTCGCTGTTCGGCCTGCTCGCCCTCGGCGCGCCGGTCGGCTTCGCCATGCTCATCGCCGGCGCCGCCGGCCTCCTGCTTGTGGTGGGTTTCGACGGCCTCCTCGGCATCCTGGAGACCGCCCCGCTCACGCTCGCCGGGGCCTATGAGTTCATCACCATCCCGCTGTTCCTGCTGATGGCGGAGTTCATCCTCCAGAGCGGCATGGCGGACGACCTGTTCAAGGCCACCGCCGCCTGGGTCGGCCGCCTGCGCGGCGGCCTCGGCATGGCGACAGCCCTTGCGGGCGCGGGCTTTGCCGCGGTGTGCGGCACCAGCACCGCGTCCGCCGCGACGCTGTCGGCCACCAGCCTGCCGGCCATGATCAAGCAGGGCTACGACCCCAGCCTGGCCGCCGGCGTGGTGTCCATCTCCGGCACGCTCGCCATGCTGATCCCGCCGAGCGTCGCCATGGTGGTCTACGGCCTGCTCGCCAACGTCAACATCGGCCAGCTGCTGATCGCCGGCCTGCTGCCGGGCCTGCTGGTGATGTTCACCATCATGGCCACCGTCTACGTGCTGGCGTGGTGGAAGCCCGAGCACGCGCCCTCCGCGCCCGCGGTGCCGCTGCGCGAGAAGCTTGCCATGCTGAAGGTGGTGGGGCCGCTGCTGCTGCTGTTCGGCGCCGTCACCGGCATCATCTACACCGGCGCCGCCACGCCGACCGAAGCCGCAGCCATCGGCGCCTTCATGGGCTTCCTGCTGCTCGCCTACAGCGGCCGGCTGACGGTCCGCGGGCTCGGCCAGGCGCTGGCCCGGGCGGCGCACGGCAGCGCCATGATCATGGTGATCCTGCTCGGCGCCAGCGTGTTCGGCTACTTCTTCGCGCTCACCCAGGTGACGCAGGACCTCGTCGCCTTCGTCGGCTCGCTCGAGGTGTCGCGCTGGGTGATCCTCGCCATCGTGCTCGCCGGCTACATCGTGCTCGGCTCGTTCATGGACCAGATCGCCATCCTGGTGCTGACCGTGCCGGTGGTGGTGCCGCTGATGTCCTCGCTGGGCTTCGACCTCGTGTGGTTCGGCGTCATCAAGATCGTCACCGCCGAGATCGGCATGATCACGCCGCCCATCGGCCTCAACTGCTACGTGGTCGCGCGCTACGCCAACCGGCCCGTCGGCGAGGTGTTCAAGGGCACCCTGCCCCACTTCGTCGCCCACCTCATCGCCATCGCCATCCTCGTGGCCTTCCCCGGGATCGCGCTCTGGCTCCCCAGCCTCATGCACTGAAGAAGCAACAAACGGAGGACCCCCATGCGCAAGACCTTCTTCACCCTCGCCGCCGCGGCGCTCGCCGCCCTCGCCGCACAGCCCGCTGCCGCCCAGCAGAAGACGACGCTGCGGGTCGCGGACTCGCTGCCCATCGGCCACATCATCGCCGAGAACTCGACCCGCCCCTGGATCGAGCTCGTGGGCAAGCTCTCGGGCGGTAACGTCGAGATCCAGTACTTTCCGGCCGAGCAGCTGGGCAAGGCGAAGGACTTCCTCCAGCTGACCCAGTCCGGCCTCGTGGACGTGGGCTATGTGGGGCCCTCTTATGTGGCCGACAAGATGCCGCTCTCGGCGGTGGCGGAGCTGCCCGGCTCGTTCTCCAATGCCTGCCAGGTGATGCGGGCCTATTGGAGCCTCGCCAAGGAGGGCGGCTTCCTCTACGAGAACGAGTTCAAGCCCAACCGCATCCGCCCGCTCTTCATCGCCGCGCTGCCGCCCTACCAGGCGGTGCTCGGCGCGTCGGCGAACGTGGCGAACCTCTCCGACCTCCCCGGCAAGAAGCTGCGCGCCAGCGGCGGCGCGCAGGACCTCACGCTGCGCGAGCTCGGCATGGTGCCGGTGCGCATGGCGCCGCCGGAAATCTATGAGAGCCTCTCGCGGGGCACCATCGACGGCACCCTGTTCTCGTTCGTGAGCGTCGAGTCCTACAAGCTCGCGGACATCGTGAAGTCCGCCACCGTGGGCCAGAACTTCGGCACCGTGGTGGTCACCTACTCCATCAGCGACGCCAAGTGGCAGCGCCTGCCGAAGGACGTGCAGGAGGTGCTCGCCAAGGCCGGCGACGAGATCTCGCTCGGCGCCTGCAAGACCTTCGACCGCCAGGAGACCGAGACCGCCGACCGGCTGAAGGCGAAGGGCGTGAGGATGATCGCGTTCGACAAGGCCGACCAGGCGAAGGTCGACGCCGCCATGGCCGCGGTGGCCGAGGACTGGGCCAAGACCCTCGACCAGCGCGGCAAGCCCGGCAGCGCCACCCTCAAGGCGTTCCGCGGCGCGCTCGCCGCGGTCTCCCAGTAAGCCCGCCCACAGGAGGAAGATCCCCCATGGCCGCGCCGCTCGAGGGCATCCGCATCATCGACATGACCACGGTGATGATGGGCCCGTTCGCCACCCAGATCCTCGGCGATCTCGGGGCCGACATCGTCAAGGTGGAGGCGCCGGGCGGCGACAGCATGCGGGCGGTCGGGCCGGCGCGGCATGAGGGGATGGGCCCGCTCTTCCTCAACGCCAACCGCAACAAGCGCTCCATCGTGCTGGACCTGAAGCGGCCCGGCGGCCGGGACATCCTCCTGCGGCTGGTCTCGGGCGCCGACGTGTTCGTGTTCAACGCGCGGCCCAAGGCCATGGCGCGGCTCGGCCTCTCCTACGAGGAGGTGGCGCGGGCCGCGCCCGGCATCATCTATGCCGGCGCCTACGGCTTCGGCGAGGGCGGCCCCTATGCCGGCCGCCCCGCCTATGACGACCTGATCCAGGGCCTCAGCGCCGTGCCCTCGCTCGCCATGCGGGCCTCGGGCACCGACGATCCGCTCTACGCCCCCGTGGTGCTGGCCGACCGGGTGGTGGGCCAGAGCCTCGCCTACACCATCCTCGCCGCCCTGATCCATCGCATGCGCACCGGCGAGGGGCAGGCGATCGAGGTGCCCATGTTCGAGACCATCGCCCAGTTCGTGCTGGGCGATCACATGGGCGGGCGCACGTTCGATCCGCCCGAGGGGGAGATGGGCTATGCGCGCCTGCTCGCCAAGTATCGCCGGCCCTACGCCACCAGCGACGGCCACATCTGCGTGGTGGTCTATACCGACCGGCACTGGCGCGCCTTCTTCGAGCTGATCGGGCGCCGCGCCGCCTTCGAGGACGACCCGCGCCTCGCCGACATGGCGACCCGCACCCGCCACATCGACGCGCTCTACGCGCTGGTGGCCGAGGAGCTGAAGCAGCGGACCACCGCCGAATGGCTGGAGCTGCTGGAGAAGGCCGACATCCCCGCCATGCCGCTGCACACGCCGGAGAGCCTGCTCAAGGACCCGCATCTGGCCGCCGTGAACTTCTTCCGCACCGTCGAGCACCCGACCGAGGGCCGGCTCGTGAGCATGCGCCTGCCCGCGCGCTGGTCGAGCGCCGCCCGCGCCGAGGACCTTCCCGCCCCGCCCCTCGGCGCCCACACGCGCGAAATCCTGCGCGAGGCGGGCTTCGCCGACGGCGAGATCGACCACTGGCTCGGCTCGGGCGCGGCGGTGGAGACGTCCGCGGCCTGAGGCGCGGCGCAAGCGGGGGGCCGCGCCGCCACATCCTTCCAGGATGCCGGACGATCACGGCCCGTAGACGGAGATCAGCACGCAGCTGTTCTCCGCGAGCCGGCGCACCTGGTGGCGCAGCGGGCCCGGGAACTGCACCGAGTCGCCCTTCTCCAGCACCAGAACCTTCTCCGCGAAGCGCACCTCGACGGTGCCGGCGACAACGAACAGCACCTCCTCGCCGCGATGGGCGGCCTCCGGCTCGTTGGCGAACTCCGCCGGCGGGTACATGAGGAACACCTCGAGGCCCGAGCTTCCCGTGCTCTGGGTGAGGATCTCCATGTGGTAGTTGCCGTCGTCGGCGGTCCGCTCGTCGCGGTCGCCGGCGCGGGTGACGAAGATCGGCTCCTGGCGCTCGGCGGCGCCGAACAGCTGCGCGGCCGAGACCTCCAGCGCTGTAGAGATGCGCAGCACGATGGCGACCGAAGGCACCTTCAGCCCCCGCTCGACGCGCGAGAGATAACCCTTGTCGAGCGCCGCCGCGAGCGCGAGCTGGGACAAAGACAGCCCGCGCTCGGCGCGCAAAGCGCGGATGGCGCGGCCGAGGCTGACGCCGGCCGACAGCGGCATTCCATGGGACATATCCAGAGTGGCCATGGGATCAAACAACTCCTGATGCGGCCCCGGACAGGGGCCGAAAATCTGGGCAACCCCGCCTCTTCCGCGGGCTCAATGGACAAGCACCAAAATTCAGCAACGACAGGAGAAACATTTCCCTCACTTTGGAGCGATTGCAAGGGGCATCGTAGTCCTTTAACCAACGTTGATCTTCAGACAACATACACTTCCGCTCCCGCACAGCATCCCCCACCGCCTCTTGGCACGCCCTTTGCGTGAAAGGGGTCGCCAGGCCCGAATTTGGCTCGGGACCGGCAAATCTGGTTGCTTGTTAGGCAACGTTGTCTAATTTGATAGCAGCCAGCAATGAAAGGGGAACAAAGTGATGAAGCTCGCCAATCACTTGCGCCACGCGCTGCTGGTACTTTTGGCCGCGGCCCTGCCGGTCTCGGCCGCGTCGGCCCAGGACCCGAAGGTCAAATGGAAGATGGCCGCCACCTTCTCGAGCTCGCTGCCGCAGCTCGGGACGCTCGGCAAGCGCCTCGAATCACAGATCGCGAAGGTCTCGGGCGGCAACATCGAGCTGCGCTTCTACGAGCCGGGCGCGCTGGTACCGCCGCTGGAGACCTTCGACGCGGTCGCGGCCGGCGCGGTGGATGCCGCCTTCTCCACGCCCGGCTTCTGGGGCGGCAAGGTGCCGGCGCTCCAGGTGTTCGCGGCGCTCCCGTTCGGCCCGCCGGCCCCGGAATACATGGCCTGGTACTATTTCGGCGGCGGCAAGCAGATCTTCGACGAAATCTACGGCAAGTACGGCATCAAGTCGGTGATGTGCGGCATGCTCGCGCCCGAGGGCTCGGGCTGGTTCAAGAAGGAGGTCAAGAGCGTCGACGACCTCAACGGCCTCAAGCTGCGCTTCTTCGGCCTCGGCGCCAAGGCGCTCGGCAAGTTCGGCGTCTCCGCCCAGCTGCTCGCGCCGCCGGACGTCTATCCCGCGCTCGATCGCGGCGTCATCGACGGCCTGGAATTCGTGCAGCCCGCCATCGACCTCAAGATGGGCTTCTGGCAGATTGCCAAGCACTATTACTTCCCCGGCTGGCACCAGCAGTCGACCTTCTTCGACCTGATGATGAACAAGGCCAAGTGGGACGCGCTCAGCGAGACCCAGAAGGCCCAGATCGAGTCGGTCTGCGGCGACAACATCCGCTATGGCATCGCCGAGGGCGAGGCGATCCAGATCCCGGCGCTGAAGGAGCTCCAGGCCAAGGGCGTCCAGCTCCACAAGTGGTCGGACGAGGACCTGAAGAAGCTCAAGGGCGCCGTGGACGAGGTGATCGCCGAGCAGGTGGCCGCCGACCCCGATTTCGCGCGGGCCTATGCGAGCTTCTCCCAGTTCCGTAAGGACTACGCGACCTGGCGTGAAATCGGCTACCTGAAGAACTGATGTCCGCGCTTCTGGCTTCGGCCCAAATCCTGAAGGCGATCGCGCGGCGGGTCGGGCAGGTGGCGGCATGGTGCTCCGTGCTGCTGGTGCTCGTGGTCGTGACCGACGTCATCACCCGCCGCTTCGTCGTGCTCGGCTCGACGAAGCTGCAGGACCTGGAGTGGCATCTTCATGCCGCTCTCTTTCTGCTCTGCCTCG
Source organism: Xanthobacter pseudotagetidis (assembly GCF_043194795.2). NCBI lineage: Bacteria > Pseudomonadati > Pseudomonadota > Alphaproteobacteria > Hyphomicrobiales > Xanthobacteraceae > Xanthobacter > Xanthobacter pseudotagetidis. The sequence goes on from NZ_CM195534.1 coordinate 3,400,998, forward strand.
GCTACGCCTATGTCGAGGGCGAGCACGTGCGCATCGACGTGCTGAGCAGCCGCTTCAATGCCAAGACCGCGGCGGCGATCGAGCTGATCGGCGCCGCGCTGTTCATCGTGCCGTTCTGCGCGGTGGTCCTCTATTACGGCTGGCCGTTCCTCGCCAGTTCCTTCCGGCTGAACGAGGGCTCGCCCTCGCTCACCGGCCTGCCCTACCGCTGGATCATCAAGTCGACGTTGCTGATCGGCTTCTCGACGCTGCTGCTGGCGGCGCTGGGCGCCATTGCCGCCTCGCTCGCCACCCTCCTCGGATCGCCGCCCAAGCCGGAAGCGCCCCACCACCCGCAGGAGGTCGGCCTATGACCCTGTTCGAGACCGTCCTGCCGCTCTCCATGCTGGGCCTGCTGGTGGTGATCCTGTTCTCGGGCTTCCCGGTGGCGTTCTGCCTCGCCGGGGTCGGCCTCGTGTTCACGCTCGTCGGCGGCGCCTTCGGCCTGTTCCAGCCGGCCCAATTGTTTCTCGTCGTCAGCCGCATCTGGGGCTCGATCGCGGACAATCTGGTGCTGGTGGCGATCCCCATGTTCATCTTCATGGGCATCATGCTGGAGCGCAGCGGCGTCGCGCGGCACCTGCTGGAAATCCTCTCGGTGCTGCTGAAGCGCGTGCCCGGCGGGCTCGCCCTCGCCGTGGTGCTGATGGGCACCATCATGGCGGCCACCACCGGCATCGTCGGCGCCTCGGTGGTGATGCTGACCATGCTGGCGCTGCCGGTGATGGTCGAGCGCGGCTATGACAAGGGCATCTGTGCCGGCGTCATCGCCTCCTCGGGGACGCTCGGCATCCTGATCCCGCCATCCATCATGCTGGTCATCATGGGCGACCTGCTGGCGATCCCGGTGGGCGACCTGTTCACCGGCGCGGTGATACCCGGCCTGCTGCTGTCGGGGCTCTACCTCGTCTACATCCTCGTCGTCGGCCTGCTCCAGCCGAAGCGCATGCCGCGGCCGCCGGAGGCCGACCCGCTGCCCCGCGCCGATCTCATCAAGCTCGTGCTGCGCGGCTTCGTGCCACCGACCGTGCTGGTGGTGATGGTGCTCGGCTCCATCGTCGGCGGCTTCGCCACCCCGACCGAGGCGGCGGGCGTGGGCGCCTTCGGGGCCACCCTGCTCGCCATCTACAACCGCACCTTCAGCGTGAAGCTGCTGAACGAGGTGGTGCAGGCGACCGCCCTGACCAACGCCATGATCTTCGGCATCTTCTGCGGCGCGACGCTGTTCTCCTACGTGTTCCGGGAGCTCGGCGGCGACGACGCCATCATCCACGTCATCGACGCGCTCGGCCTGCACGACTGGTCGCTGCTGGCGCTGCTGATGGTGGTGATCTTCCTGCTCGGCTTCTTCTTCGACTGGCTGGAGATCACCCTCATCATCCTGCCGGTGTTCCGGCCGATCGTGATGGAGCTCGACTTCGGCGCGGCGGTGCCCAAGGACCAGATCCTGCTCTGGTTCGCCATCGCTGTCGCGGTGAACCTTCAGACCTCCTACCTCACGCCGCCCTTCGGGCCGGCCCTGTTCTACCTGCGGCAGGCCGGGGCCGGCTTCCTGACGCTGGCGGACATCTACCGGGGCATCATCCCCTTCACCCTGCTTCAGCTCACCGGGCTCGCTTTGTGCCTGATCTTTCCGGCCCTCGTGCTCTGGCTGCCGAACTACCTCGGCTACTGAGCCGGGCCTCCCATCCAAACGAACGACAGGAGACAACCATGTCACGTAAGGTGATCGCGACGGCGGCGGCGGCGCCCGCCGTCGGCCCCTATTCCCAGGGCATCGGCTTCGCCAGCCTCGTCTTCGCCTCCGGCCAGCTGCCGGTCGATCCGAAGAGCGGTGCGCTCGCCGAGGGCATCGTCGCCCAGACCAAGGCCTCGCTCGCCAATCTGGAGGCGGTCCTCGCCGCCGGCGGCGCGAGCTTCTCAAGCGTGCTGAAGACCACCGTGTTTCTCAAGAACATGGATGACTTCACCGCCATGAACGAGGTCTATGCCTCCGCGTTCCCCACCAATCCCCCCGCCCGCTCGACCATCGAGGTGGCGCGCCTGCCCAAGGGCGCCCTGGTCGAGATCGAAGCCATCGCCGTGCGCATCGACTGAGGCTGCCATGACCGCCCATCCCCCACCCCCGTCCCTTCCCGTCAAGGACAGCGGCCCGCTGAAGATCGTCGAGGCGTACGACCACCCGGCCGCCCAGGCGGCGCTCGCCATGCCCGGCGGCGCGGTGAACTTCAAGGGCGTCCTGCTCCACATCCACATCGCCCAGGCGGCGAGCTACGAGATGGAGGAGCTGGCCGAGGCGGAATGCGTCGCCGGGCGCGGCATCGTCGGCGACCGCTATTTCCTCGGCAACGGCACCTATTCCGGCCGCCCGGACGTGCGCGAGGTGACGCTGATCGAGCAGGAGGCGCTCGACGCGCTCGCCCGCAACGATCCCCCGCTCCAGGAAGCGCCGATCGTGCTCGCGCCGGTGGACCACCGCCGGAACCTCACGGTGCGCGGCGTGCCGCTCAACCATCTGGTCGGCCGGCGCTTCCGGGTGGGCGAGGTGATCCTGCGCGGCGGACGCCTCAACTTCCCCTGCAAGTATCTGGAGCAGCTGCTCGACCTTCCGGTCTACCTGCCGCTCTACAACCGCTCGGGACTGAACTGCGGCATCGAGCGCGGTGGCGTCATCCGTCCCGGCGACGAGATCGAGCTTCTGGACTGACCATGTCCGGACGCCTCATCATGAAGCTCACCGTCGCCGAGGCGGCGGCGGTGACGGCGGACGTGTCGACGTTCGCCTTCGCGCATCCGCGGCGCCCGGCGCTGCCGGCGTGGGTGCCCGGCGCCCATGTGGACGTGCACCTGCCCGACGGGGCGGTGCGCCAGTATTCGCTCTATGGCGACCCGGCCGAGCGCGGCCTCTACCGCATCGCTGTGAAGCGGGAGGATGCCGGGCGCGGCGGCTCGCGATGGCTCCACGAGAACCTCAAGGTGGGTGGCGAGATCTTCGTCAGCGCGCCGCGCAACCACTTCGCGCTCAATGCCGACGCCAAGCGGCACGTCCTGGTCGCCGGCGGCATCGGCGTCACGCCGCTGATCGCCATGGCGCGGCAGCTGGCGGCGGAGCAAGCGGACTTCGTGTTCCATTACTGCGCCCGCAGCCGCGAGAGCGCGCCGCTGGTGGCGGCGCTGGAGGCGCTCTGCGGAGACCGTCTGCGGCTCTGGCTGTCCGCCGAGGGGCGCCGCCTCGACATCGCGGCCCTGCTCGATGCCGAGGCCGGCGCGGACCTCTATGTCTGCGGCCCGAGCGCCCTGACCGAGGCCGCCGAAGGCGCGGCGGCGGCGCGCGGCTGGCCCGAGGCGCGCTATCACACCGAGCATTTCGCCGCGCGCGCGGATGCCGGCTTCACGCCCGAGCCGTTCGAGGCGGTGATCGCCTCGAGCGGGCGCGTCCTCCAGGTGCCGGCGGACCGCAGCCTGCTCGCGGTGCTGCGGGAGAACGGCTTCGTGCGCGGATCGTCGTGCGAGATCGGGGTCTGTGGCACCTGCGAGTGCGGCTACCGCGACGGCACGGTGATCCACCGCGACGTGGTGCTGTCCCACGCGGCGCGCAAGACCCGGCTGATGCCGTGCGTCTCCCGCGCCCGCGGCGCGATCACCCTCGATCTGTGAGGCCGAAGGGGCTCACAGGAGCCCCTTCATCGCCTCCCCGCCGGCGCCGAACATGCCGGCCGTCACCTCCACGGGCGCGAACGACACGCGGCCGAAACGCGCCTTCTCGCCCGCCGGGACGGTGGCGTCGATGCCGAGCTTGGCGCGCACGCCGTTGCGGCTGATGCGGACATATTCGTGCCCGCGCGCCTCAGGAATCACGATGACGTCCCCCGAGGCCTCCATGCGGGTGGCGAGCGCGTATTCCACGTCGGCGGGATCGCGGATGTCGATGTCGTCGTCCACCACGATCACCATGTCGAGGTCCTTCAGCGCGCCGAAGGCGGCCAGCATGGCGTTGCGCTGGAGGCCTTCGTGGTGCGGCCCCTGCTTGTTCACCTGGAGGATGGCGTGGAAGCGGTGCAGGCCGCCGGCCGTCATCTCGGCATCGGTGACGATCGGCACCGCCGCGCGCAGCACCTTCAGGAGGCTCGCCTCCAGCACGTACTTGCGCAGCATGATGGTCTCGCGGCCGAAGCCGTTGATGGCGTGGTAGATGGGCTTGGCGCGCCGGGTGAGCGCCTTCACCTTCAGCACCGGCGCGTCCGCCGGCGGCGCGGCGAAGCCGACGAACTCGCCGAACGGCCCCTCCATGTGGACCTCGGTGGCGCTGATCTCGCCCTCCAGCACGTATTCGCACTCCGCCGGCACCATGAGGTCGACGGTCTTCCCCTTCACCACCGACAGAGGACGGCCGGAGAGGCCGCCCGCCACCGCCAGCTCGTCCAGGTTCTCGGGCATCTGCGAGCCCATGGTGGCGGCGGTGAAGTGCAGCGCGAGGTCGGCGCCGATGCAGATCGCCACCGGCAGGTTCCGGCCCTGCTTCTGCGCCCGCTCGAAGGCGAGGCGCAGGTGGCGGCCGAAATCCAGCTTCACGGCGAAGGTGTCCGGGCCGATGAGCTGGAGGCGGTGATAGGAGGCGTTGTAGATGCCGGTCTCCGGGTCCTGCGCCACCAGGATGCCGGAGGTCACGTAGCGCCCGCCGTCCTTGGGCGCGTGGAACAGCGCCGGCAGGGTCTTGCCGAGATCGATGCCGGTGGTCTGAACCACCTCGTGCACCGGCGCGTTCTCCACCGGGCGCGGCGCCATGGGCGAGCCCAGCGCCTGGGAGATGCTCTCGCGGATGCCGCGATAGTCGCGGCCGAAGGCGCTCTCGCAGTTCTCGCGGCAGCTCAAGAGGTTGCCGACGACGGCCGCGTCGAAGCCCCGGACCTTCGGAAACAGGAGCATTTCCTGTCCGTCGAGCTTCTTCATCAGCGCGGCGATCTCGAGATGCGGGTCGGCCTCGCCGGTGAAGACGCGGATGCGCCCGTCTGCGGCAAGCCGCTCCAGTGCGGGCCTGAAACCCGTGTCCACGGTGTTGGAGATCGCCATGAGGGCTCCGGCAGGGCTGGGAGGAAGTGGCGCGGGGCGCGCGGGGAGCGCGGGATCGCGCTTTGCGGCTCAAATTAGCTAGGCGACAAAGCTAGTCAATACGCAGCGCAGCAATCCCGCCGAGGAAGCCGAGCCGACGGCCAAAGGCTCCACCCCATGCGCAATGCGTGGGCAGCATGCCCTCGGTGGACGTGGACGCACAGTCGATCTGCGTGCATTTTAGCTTTGTTAAAAAGCCAGTTTGCCTCCCAGCCAGGGCAGCACCACGGAAGATACCGTTGCGGGCGAGGTGGCGAAGAGCCACGATCGCATCAAGGCCGTTCGTGCCTTCATCGGCGCCACGGCCTGCCCGCAATCGCGGCTTGACTAGCTTTGTCGCTTAGCTAAAACTTCCGTTCCGATACAGGTGGTTGAGGGGCATGGTCGCAACCGTGCCCTGATCGCTTTGGTGGATGCCTTCCGGCTCGCCACTCCATTCAGACCACGAGGCGGCTCAATCGCCCGCACCTTCAAGGGACAGAGGAGAACAACATGAAGACGCTGGCGGCGGCCGTGATGTCCTTCGCAATTCTGGCATCGCCCGCGGCGATGGCCCAGGAGAAGTGGCCGGCCAAGACCATCAAGCTGATCGTCCCCTACGCACCGGGCGGCTATACCGACCTCACCGGCCGCATCACCGCCCGCTTCCTGGAGAAGGACCTGGGCCAGACGGTGGTGGTGGAGAACAAGCCCGGCGCCGGCGGCATCGTCGGCACCGACCTGGTGGCGAAGTCGCCGGCCGACGGCTACACCTTCTGCGTCTGCAGCGTCGGCGCGGTCTCGGTCGCCCCCGTGGCGCAGACCACCCAGTACAATCCGCTGAAGGACCTGGCGCCGATCTCCATCGTCAGCACCATCCCGCAGACGGTGATCGTCAATCCGAAGCTGCCCATCAAGACCATCCCGGAGCTGATCGCCTACGCCAAGGCCAACCCCGGCAAGCTGACCTACGGCTCCAGCGGCGCCGGCGGCCTGATGCACTATTCGGTGCAGCTGTTCGATACCCGCACCGGCACCAAGATGGTGCACGTGCCGTTCAAGGGCGGGGCCCCGGCCACCGCCGCCGTGGTGGCGGGCGAGGTCGACATCTCCTTCACCAACATGACCGACGCCCTGCCGCAGATGGAGGCCGGCACGGTGCGCGGCATCGCCGTCACCTCCGGCAAGCGCAGCCCGTTCGCGCCGAACCTGCCGACGGTCGAGGAAACCGGCGTGAAGGACTTTTCCGTGGAATCCTGGAACGGCATCATCGCCCCGCCCGGCACCCCGAAGCCGATCATCGACCGCATGTCCGCGGCGCTGAAGAAGATGGCCGAGGACCCGGAAGTGAAGGAGGCGCTCGCCAAGATCGGCGCCACGCCCGTCTTCACCACCCCGGAAGAGTACCAGGCCGCCATCGCCAAGGAAGTGGCGCAGTGGACCGATCTCCTCAAGGAGATCAAGACCACCAAGAACTGACGCATCGCCGGCCCGCCGCGCGCGGGCCGGCCGCGCGCCACCTGCGCGTCGCCGCTCCGGGCGGGATGGCGCGCGAGGAGCGCTCCCATCTTGCTCGACCCCCAGCGCACCGCGTCCAATGGGCGTTCCCGCCGCCGGTCCGGCAGCATGGCGGCGCGTGAGGCCTGGAGAGGGACGATGAGGATAAAGCTGGTGCGGGGCGCCGTGGACTTCTGGTCCGGCCTGCTTCTCGTGGCGATCGCCGGTGCCGCGCTCTACTACATTGCAAGCCTTGAGATCGGCACGGCCCTGGAGATGGGGCCCGGCTACTTCCCGCTGATGATCGCCTCGGTGCTGGCCGTCATGGGCGCGGCCCTGGTGGTGCGCGGCCTCGCGGTCGACGGTCCCGAGGTCCCGCCGATGAACCTGCGGGCGACAGTCCTGGTCCTCGCCTCCTTCCTCGCCTTCGCGCTGCTGCTCGACCGCTTCGGCCTTGTCGCCGCGATCCTCGCCCAGTCCCTGATCGCGAGCTTCGCCTCGCGCGAGAGCGTGCTGTGGCAGACGCTGCTGTTCGGCGCCGCCATGGCGGCGGGCTCGGTGGCGCTGTTCGTCTGGCTGCTCGGCATCCCCGTGGAGGTGTGGCCGTGATCGAGAGCCTCCAGCTTCTGGGCCACGGCTTCGGCGTCGTCCTGACCTTCGACAATCTCCTGTTCTGCCTCATCGGCGCCCTGTGCGGCACGCTGATCGGCGTGCTGCCCGGCCTCGGCCCGGTGGCGACCATCTCGCTGCTGCTGCCCGCCACCTTCGCGCTCGATCCGGTGGGCGCCATCATCATGCTGTCGGGCATCTATTACGGCGCCCAGTATGGCGGCTCCACCACCGCGATCCTGGTCAACATCCCCGGCGAATCCACCTCGGTGGTCACCGCCATCGACGGCTACCGCATGGCGCGCCAGGGCCGCGCCGGCGAGGCGCTCGCCATCGCCGCCATCGGCTCCTTCATCGCCGGCTGCATCGGCACGCTGGTGATCGCCTTCGCCGGCCCGCCGCTGGCGCGGGTGGCGCAGTCCTTCACCTCGCCGGACTATTTCTCGCTCATGGTGTTCGGCCTGGTCTCGGCGGTGGTGCTCGCCAACGGCTCGCTGTTCCGCGCCGTGGCGATGATCGTGCTCGGCCTGCTGTTCGGCATGATCGGCATGGACGTGAACACCGGCATGCCGCGCCTCACCGGCGATTTCATCGAGCTGTCGGACGGGGTGAGCTTCGTCGCCATCGCCCTCGGTCTGTTCGGCGTCGCCGAGGTGATCTGCAACCTGGAGCAGGACACCACGCGGGCGATCAACAACACCAAGATCACCAACCTGTGGCCGTCCTTCGCGGTGCTGCGCCAGTCCATGGGCGCGATCCTGCGCGGCACGGCGCTGGGCTCGCTCATGGGCGTGCTGCCGGGCGGCGGCGCCACCATGGCCGCCTTCTCCTCCTACGCGCTGGAGAAGAAGGTCTCGCGCACCCCCTCGCGCTTCGGCAACGGCGCCATCGAGGGTGTCGCGGCGCCGGAATCAGCCAACAACGCCGCCGCGCAGACCTCCTACATCCCGCTCCTCACCATGGGCCTGCCCACCAGCGCCACCATGGCGCTGATGGTGGGCGCGCTCACCCTCCACGGCATCGCGCCGGGGCCGAACGTCATCACCCGCCAGCCGGACCTGTTCTGGGGCCTCGTCGCCTCCATGTTCGTCGGCAACCTGATGCTCATCATCATCAACCTGCCGATGATCGGGCTGTGGGTGCGCCTGCTGCGCCTGCCCTACCGCTTCCTGTTCCTGCTGATCGTGGTGGTGAGCGCCATCGGCGTCTACTCGGTCAACAATTCCGTCTTCGACATCTATCTGATGATCGGCTTCGGCCTGCTCGGCTATCTGCTGCGCAAGCTCGACGCCGAGCCGGCGCCGATGCTGATGGGCTTCGTGCTCGGGCCGATGCTGGAGGAGAACTTCCGGCGCAGCATGATCACCGGCCGGGGCGATCCGATGGTCTTCCTGGAGCGCCCCATCAGCCTCGCCTTCCTGCTTCTCTCCGTCGCCCTGCTGATCTCCGTGGCGTTGCCCTTCATCCGCAAGCGGCGCGAGGAGATCTTCCAGGACGAGGACGCATAACAACGCGCGAGGAAACGCCCATGAACCCCATCGAGCCGGTTCCCTGCTTCGTCGGCGGGGACGAGATGCCGCTTGGCGCGAGCTTCGACAAGCACGATCCTGCCACCGGCCGGCCCAATGCCCGCGTGGCGGAGGCGGATGCGGCGCTGGTGGATGCGGCGGTCACGGCCGCGCGCGCGGCGCTGCGCGGACCGTGGGGCCGCACCACGCTCGACCAGCGCATCGCCTTCCTGGAAAAGCTCGCCGCCCACATGGAGGCGAGCCTTGCCACCATCGTCGCGGCGGAGATCGCCGACACCGGCAAGCCGGTCACGGTGACGACCGGCATCGAGATTCCCCGCGCCATCGCCAATCTTCGCGCCTTCGCCGAGATCGCCCGGCAGGCGCCGGAAGAGACGTTCGAGACCCCCATGGCCGGCGGGCGGGCGCGCAACCGGGTGCTGCGCCATCCTGTCGGCGTGATCGGCATCGTCGCGCCCTGGAACCTGCCGCTGCTGCTGCTCACCTGGAAGGTGGCGCCGGCGCTGGTGTGCGGCAACGCCATCGTGGTGAAGCCCTCCGAGCACTCGCCCCGCACCGCCCTCATGCTGGCGCGCATGGCCAAGGCATGCGGACTGCCGGACGGGGTGCTCAACGTGGTGCACGGCCACGGCGCGGGCGCGGCGGGCGCGTTCCTCGTCGCCCACCCCGGCGTCGACGCCGTCTCCTTCACCGGCGAGACGCGCACCGGCGAGGCCATCATGCGCGCCGCAGCCGCCGGGCCGCGCCCGGTCTCGCTGGAGCTGGGCGGCAAGAACCCGGCCCTGATCTTCGCCGATTGCGACCTTAACGCCGCCATCGCCGGCACCGCGCGCTCCATGTTCGACAATTGCGGGCAGGTCTGCCTCACCACCGAGCGGGTGTTCGTGCAGCGGCCGATCTTCGAGCGCTTCGCCGCCGGCCTCGCCGCCGCGGCCAAAGCCCTGAAGCCGGGCGATCCCCGTGCGCCGGAAACGACGCTCGGCCCGGCCATCAGCGCGGTGCAGCGCGAGAAGGTGCTCGGCCTCTACGCCACGGCGAAGGCCGAGGGTGCGCAGGTGCTCACCGGCGGCGGCGCGCTGGAGATGCCCGCCCCGTTCGCGGACGGCTACTGGGTCGAGCCCACGCTGTGGGCCGGCCTGCCGGACACGGCGGAGATCTGCCGCCGCGAGGTGTTCGGCCCCTGCGCCCACCTCTCGGTGTTCGACGACGAGGACGAAGTCGTCGCCCGCGCCAACGCCTCCGAGTTCGGCCTTGCGGCCACCGTCTGGAGCACCGACGCCGCGCGCGTGGAGCGGGTGGGCGCGGAACTCCAGAGCGGCACGGTGTGGGCAAACTGCTGGCGCGTGCGCGACGAGCGCGCGCCGTTCGGCGGCTTCAAGCGCTCCGGCATCGGCCGCGAGGGCGGGGCGCGCTCGCTCGACTTCTATTCCGAGCTGAAGACGCTCTGCGTCTTCGAGCCGGCGGCGTGAGGGCTGAACCATGACCACCGCCGACACCCCGCTGCGCTCGGGCGGCGTCATCCTGGTGGACGCGCTGCGCATCCACGGCGCGGACCGCATCTTCGGCGTGCCGGGCGAGAGCGCGCTGCCGGTGTTCGACGCTTTGCGCGACGGCGCGCGCGGCGTGCGCTTCATCGTCTGCCGCCACGAGGCGAACGCGGCCCATATGGCGGAAGCGGACGGCAAGCTCACCGGGCGCCCCGGCCTGTGCATCGTCAGCCGCGGCCCAGGCGCCATGCATGCGGCGGTGGGCGTGCACACCGCGTTCCAGGATTCGACCCCCTTCATCCTCATCATCGGCCAGGTGCCGCAGGCGCACCGGGGCCGCGAGGCGTTCCAGGAGATCGACTACAGCCGCACCTTCGCCGACATGGCGAAGTGGGCCGCCGACATCCCGAGCGCGGACGCGATCCCGGAATATCTCAGCCGCGCCTTCCATGTCGCCACCCACGGCCGGCCCGGCCCGGTGGTGCTCTCGGTGGGCGAGGACGTGCTCAGCCAGATGAGCGCGGTCGCCGACGCGCCGGCCTTCAAGACGGTTTCCGCCGTGCCGGCGCCGGGAGACATGGCGCGGGTGCGGGAGATGCTCGCGGCGGCCGAGCGGCCGCTCGTCATCGTCGGCGGCAGCGGCTGGACCTCGCAGGCGGCGGCCGACGTGTCCACCTTCTGCGGCGCCAACGACCTGCCGGTGGTGGCGGGCTTCCGGTCGCAGGACATCGTCTCCAACGAGGCGCCGGTCTATGTGGGCGACCTCAGCCTCGGCTCCAGCCGCGCCTTGACCCAGCGGGTGAAGGATGCCGACCTGCTGCTCGTCATCGGCGACCGCATCGGCGAGGTGACCAGCAAGGCCTATGACGCGCTCAAGGTGCCCGACCCGGACCAGGCGCTGATCCATGTCTTCCCGGGCGCCGAGGAGCTGGGGCGGGTCTACAATGCCGACCTGCCCATCCTTGCCGCGCCGCCCGAGTTCGCGTCCGCGCTCAAGGACCTGGCGCCGCTCGATCCGGCGCGCTGGGCCGGCTGGCGCGCCCAGGGCCGCGCCGCCTACGAGGCCTACCAGGTGCCACCCTCCAGGACCGCCGGCTTCGACTATGCCAAGGTCATCCAGCACCTTCGGGCGGCGCTGCCGGACGACGCCATCGTCACCAACGGCGCCGGCAACTACACCATCTGGCTGCACCGCTTCTTCCGCTATCGCGCCTTCCGCACCCAGCTCGCCCCCAAGTCCGGCTGCATGGGCTACGGCCTGCCGGCGGCGATCGCGGCGAAGCTGCGCCACCCGGACCGCACGGTGGTGGCGCTCGCCGGCGACGGCTGCTTCCAGATGGCCTCGCCCGACTTCGCCACCGCCGTGCACCACAAGCTGCCGATCGTGGTGATCGTGGTGAACAACGCCACCTACGGCTCCATCCGCGCGCACCAGGAGCGGCAGTTTCCCGGGCGTGAGAGCGGCACCCGCCTCACCAACCCCAGCTTCGCCGATATCGCCCGCGCCTATGGCGCTCACGGCGAGAGCGTCGCGGCGGATGCCGAGTTCCCGGCAGCCCTGGAGCGCGCGCTCGCGGCCGGCGGCCCGGCGCTGATCGAGATCTGCCTGCCGCCGCACCAGCTCACCCCTGACTTGATCATCTAGAGCCCGCGCCAGGACCCCTTTTCGTGCCGTCATGCCCCGGCTTGGCCGGGGCATGACGAAGCTCTGCGGCGACAGCCTCACCCCCTCGCCGATCCGTGACGCCGCCGCGCGCCCTCGCCCGCCCCTTTGCTCCCGTCCCCCCAATGCCCCTATGCTGCCCGTTCCGGCCGGCGGAGCCGGGGCCCCATGTCCCGCCCCGCCGCACCGGTCCCGAACGGGACCGGACGACAAGCGGCAGACCGTCGCCGTCCCGCGGGACGTCCCGGTCAAGCCGCACGCCGGTGGGAGCGGACGGTCAGGGACGGGACACGGCCATCATGAGCGTATTGCAGACGCCACCCTCCGGCGACGACGTGCCGTCCCTGCGCCTCCACGGCCGCCCGCTCACGCGCACCCGCCTGCCTTCCACCATGAGCCTGATCGTGTTCGAGGCGGTGGCGCGGCATCTCAGCTTCACCCGCGCCGGCATCGAGCTGAACCTCAGCCAGACGGCGGTGAGCCACCAGATCCGCAAGATGGAGGACATGCTCGGCATCCGCCTGTTCGACCGCAGCGGCAACAACGTGAAGCTGACCGAGGTCGCGGCCGAATATCTCCAGACCGTGCGCCAGTCCCTCGTCGCCCTCTCCGCCGCCACCGACCGCGCCGCAGAGAGCAACAACGAGAACGTGCTCGCCATCCAGTGCCTCGGCACCTTCGCCATCAAGCGCCTCATTCCGGCGCTGCCGCGCTTCCAGGCGCTCTATCCGTCGGTGGCGCTGAAGCTGATGACGGTGCAGGCGTTCCAGCCGTTCGGGCCGCACGGTTTCGACATCGGCATCTGGCACGGCGACGGCGACTGGCCGGCGCTCAGCGCCGTGAAGCTGGGCGAGGAGGAGATCTTCCCGGTGTGCAGCGCCGCCCTGCGCGACGCGGAAGGGCTGCGCGCGCCGAAGGACCTCGCCGGCAAGACCATCATCCGCACCGCCTCCACCATCCTCTCCGACGACTGGCCGTTCTGGCTCGACCATGCCGGCATCTCCGAGATCGAGTTCGGGCTCGAGTTCACGAGCGACTATCTCGTGACCTCCATGCAGGCGGCGATGGACGGGCTCGGGATCGCGCTCGCCCTGTCCACGGTGGTCGCCGACGACCTCAAGTCCGGGCGGCTGGTGGAGCCGTTCTCGATCCGGGCGCCGTCGAAGGCGGCCTACTACCTCGTCTCGCCGCCCGGCGCCGCCAAGCTGCGCAAGACCCAGCTGTTCCGCCAGTGGGTCCTCGATACGTTCGCCGACTGACCTCCCACCCAGACTTCAAACCTGTCGCCCCCCAGCTTCGGTGAGTTCGGCTGGCGTGCCTGAACGCGCCCACGGCCGCAGGAATATGCAAAAAAATCATATATTTAACGTCATATAAGATACCCATTTCGAGAAAAAATGTATTTTTTCTCTTGATTGGCACATTTTCGCGGTCCACTCTCCTGCCGACGAGGGGAGGCGCCCATGAGCAAGCGGCCGACAAAGGCTGCGCCGGAGGCGAAAGTTGCCAGGCCCGCCAAGATCGGCGGCAGCCATTCCGACGCGATCTATCGCTATCTCGAACAGGAGATCGTCTCCGGCCGCCTCGAGCCGGGGGAGAAGCTCGACGATGTCGCGCTCGCCGAGCGTTTCGGCGTGTCGAAGACGCCGATCCGCGAAGCGATCCTTCAGCTGGCGGCCATCGATTTCGTGCAGGTGCGCCAGCGCGTCGGCGCCATCGTCGCGCCGCTCTCGCTCCAGCGCATGGTACAGATGTTCGAGGTGATGGCGACGCTGGAGGGCATGTGCGCGGGCCTCGCGGCGACCCGCATGACCAGCGCCGAGCGCGACCTGCTGGAGCACGCCCTCGCCTGCTGCCAGCGTCACAGCCAGGGCGAAAGCGAAGAGGCGTGCAAGGATTACACGGAAGCCAACTTCAACTTCCATGAGATCATCTATCGCGGCAGCCACAATGACTATCTGAGCGAGCAGGCGAGCCACCTGCGCAAGCGCCTCGCGCCCTACCGCCGCTTCTGGCTCACCACCCCCTCGCGCATGCGCAAGTCCTGCGGCGAGCACGAGCAGGTGGCGCAGGCCATCCTCGCCTGCGACGAGGCCGAGGCGGACCGCGCCATGAAGCAGCATCTGACGCTGCAGACGGACCTCGTCTCCATCCTGCTGGAGCAGCTGCCGCCGTCCTACCTCACCGTCATCAAGTAATCCCAGCCTGTCCAGGTGACGCTTTGAACACGCTCGCGCCAGCCGCGACCCTGCCGCTCGCCGGCATGAGGGTCCTCGACCTCACCCGCGCCCTCGCGGGACCGTTCTGCACCATGATCCTCGGCGACCTCGGCGCCGACGTGATCAAGGTGGAGCCGTCGCCCGCCGGCGACATGAGCCGCGCCTGGGGTCCGTTCGACCACGGCGAGAGCGTCTATTACCTCTCCGCCAACCGGAACAAGCGCGCCATCGGCGTGGAGTTCCGCACCGAGGCCGGGCGCGCCCTGCTGCGCCGGCTGGCGCTCGCCAGCGACGTGGTGGTGGAGAACTTCAAGCCCGGCACCATGAAGGCCATCGGCCTCGACCCCGAGCAGCTCAAGGCGGAGAAGCCGGACCTCATCGTCGCCAGCATCAGCGGCTTCGGCCCGGACGGCCCGCTCGGCGACCGGCCCGGCTTCGACCAGATCGCCCAGGGCTATTCCGGGCTCATGAGCATCACCGGCATGCCCGGCGCGCCGCCGACGCGGGTCGGCACCGCCATCGGCGACCTGACGGCGGGCATGTGGACCGTCATCGGCGTCCTTGCCGCCTGGATCGAGCGCGGCCGGACCGGCCGCGGGCAAGGCGTGGAAACCTCGCTGCTGGGGAGCCTCGTCGGCCTGCTGAGCGTCCAGGGCCAGCGCTATCTGAGCGCCGGCGAGATTCCCGGCCCCGCCGGCTCGGCCCATCCGGTGATCGCGCCCTACGGCGTGTTCCGCGCCGGCGATGGCAATCTCAACATCGGCGCCGCCACCCAGGAGATGTGGCTGCGCCTGTGCGACATCATCGGCGCCCCCGAGCTGAAGAGCGATCCGCGCTTCCTCGACAATGCCGGCCGCATGGCGAACCGCGATGCCCTCGATGCCCTGATCGAGGAGAAGCTCGCCGCCGGCTCGCGGCACCACTGGACCGAGCAGCTGGTGACGGCAGGCATTCCCGCCGGCCCCATCAACGACATGGCCGGCGTGTTCGCCGAGCCCCAGGTGGCGCATGCGCGCCTGGTGGAAACGGTGGAGCACCCCGATATCGGGCCGCTGCGCCAGGTGGTGAGCCCGGTGGGCCTCGCCGCGCTCGCCGGCCGCTCCGTGCGCCGCCCGCCGCCGCGCTTCGGCGAGCACACCGACGAGGTGCTCGCCGACTACGGCCTCTCGGAGCGCGAGATCGCCGACCTGCGCGGCCAGAAGGCCATCGCCTGACCCGGAACAACCGGGCCGCACGATCAACAAGAGGACCCGCCCCAAGAACCGGGTCGAAGAAGGAGGAGACGCCGATGAAGACCACGTTCCGGGCGGCTGCCGTCGCCCTTGCCATGGCCGCGGGAGCGACCGCCGCCGCGGCGCAGACCGTCGAGCTGAAGCTGACCCACCAGTGGAAGCAGGGCACCGACGGGCGCGACCGCGCCGCGCGCGAGTTCGTGAAGGAGGTGCAGAAGCGCGATCCCTCCATCAAGTTCCGCATCTATCCCGGCTCCTCGCTGATCTCGAACCCGATCCAGCAGGTGGACGCGCTCCAGCAGGGCACCATCGAGATGTCGGTGTTCCCGCTGATCTACGGCGTCGGCAAGGTGCCGGAATTCTCCGCCACCATCCTGCCCGGCGCGGTCGGCAACGTCGCCAACGCCGCCAAGCTCAAGGGCGGCGCCTTCCACAGCAAGGTGCAGGAGGTGGCCGAGGCCAACGGCCTCCACATCCTGACCTGGTGGTGGACCGAGGGCGGCTTCGCCAACCGGGTGCGGCCCATCACCGGGCCGGAATCGGTCAAGGGCCTGAAGATGCGCGGCGCGGACAAGACCGTCGACCTGATGCTCGCCGCCGCCGGCGCCTCGGTGTTCTCCATGCCCTCCACCGAGCTCTACAACGCGGTGCAGTCCGGCGTGCTCGACGGGCTGATGACCTCGTTCGAGACCCTGCTCTCCACCCGCCTCTACGAGCAGACCAAGTACGCCACCATCGGCGGCGACTACTCGGTGTTCATGGTGCTCCAGCCGCTGGTGATCTCGAAGAGCGCCTGGGACAAGCTGACCCCGGCCCAGCAGAAGGCGTTCGACGAGGCCGCGGCGATCTCCGACGCCTCCTTCCTCGCCGAGCAGCTGGAGGTGGGCCAGAAGACCGTCGACACCTTCAAGAGGGCCGGGGCCGAGGTGCGCCAGATGACCAAGGCCGAGTACGACGCCTGGATCGCGATCGCCCGGAAGACCTCCTGGACCGCGTTCGAGGGCGTGAGCCCGCGCGCCAAGGAGCTCGTCACCATCCTGCGCGCCCAGACCAACTGATGACGTCCGGGCCGGCTGCGCGAGAGCGCCGCCGGCCCGTGCGCGGGAGGGGATCTCCATGGAAAAGTTCGCTCGTCTCGTCGACGGGGCCGGAACGGTGATGGCGGGCGCCGCCGCCCTGTGCCTGCTCGGCGCCATCCTGTCGGTCTCCTGGATGGTGTTCTGGCGCGCCATCGGCGGCGTCAACAGCTGGGAGCTGGAGACCAGCATCTACCTCGCGGTGGCGGCGGTCTTCCTCGCCTCGCCCTTCACCCTGCGCACCAACGGCCATATCGGCATGGAGCTGCTCGACGCGACCCTGTCGGACGGCGCCCGCCGCAAGCTGGCGCTGGTGGGCAGCCTGCTCGGCCTCGTGGTGTGCGCCTATCTCGCTTATGTGGGCCTGGAGCTGACGCTGCGCGCCTACGCCTCGGGCGAGAAGGTGCTCGGGGTGTGGACCCCCTATCTCTGGCCGAAATACGCCACGATGCCGCTCGGCCTCGGCGTGACGGCCCTGCAATACGTGGTCGCCATCGCCCGCCTGCGCCAGCCGCAGGGCGTCGCGGCCCACAACCCGGCCGAAGCCGGCGGAGGCGCCTCATGAGCGAGATGGAAATCGGCGCCCTGCTGCTGGTCGCCACCATCGTGGTCCTGTGCTCGGGCGTATCCATCGCCTTCGGCCTCGCCGCCGTCGCGATCGCCTTCCTGGCGATCTTCGGCGGGCCGGACGCGCTGAAGGCGATCCCCGAGACCTTCATGTCGGAGCTCTCGTCCTTCGCCCTGCTCACGGTGCCCATGTTCGTGGTGCTGGGCGCGGCCATCGGCCTGTCGCGGGCGGGCACGGACCTCTATGAGAGCCTGCACCGCTGGCTCTACCGCATGCCGGGCGGCCTCGTGATCGCCAACATCTTCGCCTGCGGCCTGTTCTCGGCCCTGTGCGGCTCCAGCCCGGCGACCGCGGCCGCCATCGGCAAGGTGGGCATTCCCGAGATGCTGCGCCGGGGCGTGCCGCGCGCGCTCGCGGCCGGCTCCATCGCCGCCGGCGGCACGCTCGGCATCCTGATCCCGCCCTCCATCACCTTCATCATCTACGGCCTGGTGACGGAGACCTCCATCGCCCGCCTGTTCCTGGCGGGGGTGGTGCCGGGCATCCTGCTGGTGCTGATCTTCTCCGCCTATGCCTGGCTCGCCAGCTGGCGGGCGGCGCGCGGCGCGCCGGTGACCGAGCGCTTCTCGCTGAAGGAGAAGCTGGACGGCATCGGCCGGGTCCTGCCCTTCCTCGGCATCATCGTCGCCGTGACGGTGTTCATGTATGGCGGCATCGCCACCCCCTCGGAGGTGGCCGGCGTCGCCGCGCTGATGGCGCTGGCGATGGTGGTGGTCATCTATCGTACGCGCCTGCCGCAGCTGTGGCTCATCCTCGTCAGCTCCACCCGCGAGACCTCGATGATCCTGATGATCATCGCCGCGGCGGCGCTGTTCTCCTTCATGATGAGCTATCTCTACATCACCCAGACGCTCGCGGAATGGATGGTGGGGCTCGACCTCGGCAAATGGGGCCTGATCCTGATCATCAACCTGTTCCTGCTGGTGGTGGGCTGCTTCCTGCCGCCGGTGGCGATCATCCTCATGAGCATGCCGGTGCTGGCGCCGGTGCTCGCCACCGGCGACGTGGACCTGATCTGGTTCGGCGTCATCCTCACCATCAACCTGGAGATCGGGCTCATCACCCCGCCCGTGGGCATGAACCTGTTCGTGATCCGCGGCGTGGCGCCGAGCATCCCGGCCACCGAGGTGCTTTGGGGCTCGCTGCCCTTCGTGGCGCTCATGACCGGCTTCATCGTGCTGATGTGCATCTTTCCCGGCATCGCCACCGGCCTGCCGGACCTGCTTCTGGGGGTTGGACGATGACCATGGAAACCGCGGCGGGCGCGATCCGCGTCGAGACCCGGGGCGAGATCGCCCTGGTGGTGATGGACAATCCGGGGCGCTTCAACGCGCTCACGGTGGAGATGTGGGCGACGCTCAATGCCGAGGTCCGCCGGCTGGTCGCCGAGGGGACGGCGCGCTGCCTCGTCCTCGCCGGCGCCGGGGAGAGCTTCGCTGCCGGCGCCGACATCAGCGAGTTCGAGCGCGAGCGCTCGAACCGCGCGCAGGTGACCCACTATCACGAGAACCACGTGCGCCCCACCCTCGACGCCATCCTGTCGGCGCCGATGCCGACGGTGGCCATGATCCGCGGCGTGTGCATGGGCGGCGGGCTGGAGATCGCCGCCATGTGCGACATCCGCATCGCCGCCGCCGATGCGCGCTTCGGCGTGCCGATCAACCGCATGGGCTTTCCCATGGCGCTCGGCGAGACCGAGCTGCTGTTCAAGTTCTTCGGCCGCGGCGTGGTGTCGGAGCTGCTGCTGGAGGGGCGCATCTTCGATGCCGCCGAGGCGCTCCAGCGGGGCATCGTCCAGCGCGTGGTGGCGCCCGAGGCGCTGGACGGCGAGGCCATGGCCACCGCCGGCCGGATCGCCGCCGCATCGCCCTTCGCCCAGCGGCGCAACAAGGAGCAGCTGCTGCGCCTGCTGCGCGACTGGTCGCCGGTGACGCGCGACGAGCGCGAGGCCCATTACGATTTCGCCGACACGCGCGACTACCGCGCGGGCTACGAGGCGTTCCTCGCCAAGCAGCGGCCCCAGTTCATCGGCAGCTGACAAGCGCGGGGCGCGATCTGTTCCGCGCGGCGCGCAGGCGCGGCGGACCGGAGGAGCCCCGACCCTCGTTCAGTGATCGGCGCCCTCGCCCTCGGCGCCGATCTTCTCCAGGTGGGCGACGATCTCGGCCCCGCTGCGCATGGCGAGGTCGCGGAACGCCTTCTCCGCCCGCTCCGCGTCTCCGGCGAGCAACGGCTCCACCAGCGCGCGGTGCCGGTCGAGCAGCGATCCCATGGGCAGGATGAGCCGGTTGGACGAGGCGATGTAGAGCCGGACCTGGTTCGCGATCAGATCGTAATGCTCGACCAGCCTGCGGTTCCCGGACAGGCTGACCACCGCGCGGTGGAACGCCATGTCGGCCGCCACGAGCGCCGCCCAGTCGTCGCCGCCGCAGGCCTCGGCAAGCGCCGCGAACGCATCCTCGACGGTCTTGCGACCGGCGGCGTCCATGCGCTCGGCGGCGAGCCGCGCCGCAAGCGCTTCGAGGCTTGAACGCAGGGTGGCCAGGTCCCAGGCGTCCTGCGGCGTGAGGCTGGTGACCTCCCAGCCGGAATAGGGACGCTGGACCACCAGCCCCTCAGAAACCAGCCGATGCAGCGCCGCCCGCACGGTCCCCCGCGAGAGCTGGAACTGCTCCGCGAGGCGGATTTCCGTCAGCCGGGCGCCGGGGGCGATCTGGCCGGAGGTGATGGCGTTGCGCAGGCTTTCGGCCGCGGCGCGGTCGAGGCTCTGCTTCTTGGGGCGCTCCAGCGCACCGATTCCGCTCATTATTTGGCTGCTCGGCGATCAGATTATGGGCTTGACCAGCTTCATAGCAGATGGTCCATTTGGGTCAATTGTTGACAATCACCAATCTACCGAACCGCGCTTCCGCCCACCAAGGCTAGCCTTCCATGACCGCACCCGATCGCCCCCGAACATCTCTCGCCCCAGGGCGCCTCGGATCCGCGCGCCGCGTGGTCGGCGCCGTCGACCGCTGCATCGTCGCCGCCAACCGGTGGGCCATGGTCGTGGCGCTCGGCACCATGGCGGTGCTGGTCTTCGTGGCGGTGATGCTGCGCTACCTCACCAACGAGGCGCTGGTCTGGGGCGAGGAGCTGAGCCGCTACATCATGGTCTGGCTCGCCTTCCTCGGCATCGGCCCGGTGCTGCGGGTGGGCGGCCACGTGGCGGTGGATTCGCTCGTCGCCGGCCTGTCCCCGTCCTTGCAGCGGGTGATGCGGCTAGTGGTGGTCCTGCTGGTCGCCGGCGCCTCGCTCTGGCTCCTGCTGGCGGGCTGGGACTACGTGGCGCGCTCCTGGTTCCAGACCACGCCGGTGCTGCGCGTGCCCTTCGCCGTGGTGGCGCTCGCCGCGCCGGTCGGCTTCGCGCTCACCCTCTGGCACCTCGCCATGATGGCGGCCGGCTTCGTGGCCGAAGGCACGTTCGAGCATTCGGACGACCTGTCGCCGGAACAGGCGCCGATGTCATGATCACGCTCACGCTGTTCGCCGGCCTCACGGTGCTGCTGCTGGTGGGCGTGCCGATCGGCTTCGCCCTCGGCATCGCCACGCTCGCCGCCGTCGCCGAGGCCGGGCTGACGCCCATCGTCGTGGTGCAGAAGATGGTGGCCGGGCTGGATTCCTTCCCGCTGATGGCCATCCCCTTCTTCCTGCTCGCGGCGGAGCTGATGTCGAGCGGCTCGCTCTCGGAGGTGCTGCTGCGCTTCGCCTCCTTGTTCGTCGGCCACAAGCGCGGCGGGCTCGGCTACACCAACATCCTCACCATCACCTTCTTTTCCGGCATCTCCGGCTCGGCGGTCGCGGACGCCGCCGGTCCCGGCTCGCTGCTCATCCGCATGATGCGGCGCTCGGGCTATCCACCGGCCTATGCGGCGGCGATCACCGCGGCCGCCTCGCTGGTGGGACCCATCATCCCGCCGTCCATCATCATGATCCTCTACGCGCTCCAGGACGACGGCGTGTCGGTGCCGCGGCTGTTCCTCGCGGGGGTCCTGCCCGGCCTGCTGATCTCCGGCGCGCTCATCGGCTACAACGCCTATGCGAGCCACAGGCGCGACTTCCGCACCGACGGCGCCCGGCCGGGCTGGCGCGAGGCGGCGCGGGCCACCTGGCGCGCCATCCCGGCGCTGATCCTGCCGGCGCTGATCGTGGTGGGCGTGCATTCCGGCGCCTTCACCCCCACGGAAGCCTCGGTGGTGGCGGTGTTCTACGGGCTCGCCTGCGGGATGTTCGTCTACCGGACCCTGACCCTGGCGATGCTGCCCGGCATCCTCGCCCGCTCGGCCTACATGACGGCGGCGGTGCTGCTCATCATCGCCACCTCCATGGCCTTCTCCTGGCTGCTCACCTTCGCCCAGGCGCCGCAGGCCCTCACCCAGTGGATCGGCTCGCTCGGGCTGTCGCCGATCGCCTTCCTGCTGGCGGTGAACGTGTTCCTGCTGGTCTTCGGCATCTTCATCGAGCCGCTGCCGGGCGTGCTGGTGCTGGCGCCGATCCTGGCGCCCATGGCGGCCTCGCTCGGCATCGACCCGACGCATTTCGCCATCGTGGTGATCGTCAATCTGAACCTCGGCATGATCACCCCGCCGGTGGGCAGCCTGCTCGCCGTCACCGGCCTCGTCGCCCGGGTGCCCATGTCGCAGCTCAACCGGGAGATCTACCCGATCCTGGCGCTGCAGCTGCTCGTCCTCGCCCTCATCACCCTCGTCCCCGCCGTGAGCCTGATCCTGCCCGACGCCTTCGGCGCCAGATGAGCGCGCCGGAGGCCGGCAGCGGCCGGCACCACGGCCCACAAGAAGGAGAACACCCGTGACCCTCGCCCAGCCCGCCGCCTTCGCCCGCGCCCCCGCCTCGGCGGCGGGCCGGATCGTGAAGGCGGAGTGCATCCTCGTCTCGGTGCCGTTCCAGGCCGACGTGAAGCTCGTCTGGGGCTTCACCGGCGGCGGGAAGAACACCTTCGACACGCTGCTCGTGCGGCTGGAGACCGACACCGGCCTCGTCGGCTGGGGCGAGGCCTTCTCGCGCGCGGAGGACGTGTCGCTGCGCAGCCTGGTCGAGACCCGCATCTTCCCCCTCATCATGGGCGAGGACGCTGCCGCGATCTCGAAGATCAAGTTCAAGCTGGAGTTCGGGCTGCAGAATTTCGGCCGCGTCGGCCCCACCATGTACGCCATCTCGGCGGTGGACATCGCCTTGTGGGACATCGCCGCCAAGGCCGCCGGCCAGCCGCTGGTGAACCTCCTCGGCGGCCCGTTCGCGCGCGAGGTGGAGGTCTATGCCAGCCTCTTGCGCTACGAGAGCGAGGACGGCATCGCCCGCGCGGTGCGCGAGGCGATCGGGCGCGGCTACCGCCACATCAAGCTGCACGACATCACCTATCCGCTGATCGCCGCGGCCTGCGAGGCGGCGGCGGGGGAAGCCACGGTGATGCTGGACGTCAACTGCCCCTGGTCGGTGGCGCAGGCCCTGGCCATGGACGCACGCATCGCCCATCTGGGCCTCGCCTGGCTGGAAGAGCCCATCTGGCCGCCGGAGGACTATCGCGGCCTCGCCCGCGTGCGCGCCCAGGGCAACCACCCCATCGCCGCCGGCGAGAACGCCGGCTCGCTGCACGACTTCGTCGCCATGGCCGACGCCGGCGCCATCGACATCGCGCAGCCGGACGTGGCCAAGACCGGCGGCGTCACCGAGCTGCTGAAGATCGCCGCCTTCTGCGCCGCGAGCGCCATCGAGTTCGTGCCCCACTGCGCGCTGTTCGGGCCGGGGCAGATCGCCACCGTCCACATCAACGCCGCCCAGCGCACGGTGCCGCTGCTGGAGCGGCTCTATTGCGACTTCGAGGCGGAGATCTACGGCGGGGCCATGCTGCCGGTCGGCGGCCACGTGCCGGTCCCCGCCGCTCCCGGGCTCGGCATCGAGCCCGACATGACGATCGTCGACCGGTACCGGATCGCCTGATCCGGGCCATTCCCAGGAAGTGAACCCACGCGAACCGCGGAGAGACCCATGAAGAGCTGGATACTCGGTGCCGCCCTGCTGCTCGGCGCGGCAGCCCCCGTCTCGGCGCAGACGACGCTGAAATATACCTTCGTCAATCCCATGAACAGCCACTTCGGCGCCGCCGCCACAGCGTTCAAGGAGACGGTGGAGAAGGAATCTGGCGGCAAGATCAGGGTGGACATCTTCCCCGGCGGCGCGCTCGGCGGCGAGCGCGAGATCGTCGAGAGCCTCCAGCTCGGCACCATCGACATGGCTATGACCAGCACCTCGGTGGTGGCCAACTTCGTGCCGGAGCTGCTGGTGTTCGACATCCCCTTCATCTTCCGCGACACCGCCCATGCGCGCGCCGTGGTGGACGGGCCGATCGGCCAGGACATCCTCGCCAAGGTGAAGGACAAGGGCGTCATCGGCCTCGGCTACGGCGAGAACGGCTTCCGCCACCTCACCAACAACAAGCGGCAGGTGGAGACGCCGGCCGATCTCTCCGGCCTCACCATCCGCACCATGGAGAACCCGATCCACATCACTGCGTTCAAGGAGCTGGGCGCGCGCCCGACGCCCATCGCCTGGCCGGAGCTCTACGCCGCGCTCCAGCAGGGCGTGGTGGACGGGGAGGAGAACCCGCTGTCCAACATCCTCACCGCCAAGCTCTACCAGGTGCAGAAGTATCTGACCCTCACCGGCCACGTCTACGCGCCGACCCTGGTGATGATCTCTCCGGCGGCCTGGAACAAGCTCAGCCCCGACCAGCAGAAGATCCTGAAGGACGCCGTCGCCAAGGCCATCGTCGCCCAGCGCAAGGCGGTCGAGGAGCTGGAGGCGAATGCGGTGAAGACCTTGAAGGACCAGGGCATGCAGGTGGAGGCCAAGGTGGACAACGCCCAGTTCGCGGCCAAGCTCGCCCCGGCCTATGCCCAGTTCTCCAAGCAGTTCGGGCAGAAGACGCTGGACGCGATCCGCGACACCAAGTGAGCCGGTCCCGGCGCCGAGGCCCGCCCTTCGGCTCCCCTGACGCTCAAGGTCGCGGCAGGGGGGCCTCCTCGCGCTCGGCGAGGTCGAGCGGATGGTTGCCGCCGCGCTCGATCCGCGCCAGCTGGGCCTTCAGGTAGGCGGCGAAGGCCTGGACCGCCTCCGGCAGGACGCGGCCCAGCATGGTCTGGAGCTCGTAGCGCCGCTCGTTGGCCGCCTTGGTCCGCAGCGGCAGGGCGCGCAGCTGGAACGGCGAGATGCGGGAAATGGCGGTGATGCGCCCGGTCATGGTGATGCCGCCCGCCACCTCGGCGAAGCGCCACAGGCCGGCGATGTAGTTGGTGATCAGGACCGGCTCTATGACGATCCCCTCGGTGCCGCAGGCGAGGTCGAACAGCTGGCGGGCGGTGGTATCCTCGGCGGGCAGGCCGAGCGGAAAGGCGGCGATGTCCGCCAGCGTCACGAAGGGGCGGCCGGCGAGCGGATGGTCCGGCGCCATCAGCGCCATCAGCGGCGCCGACCCGGCATGCTCGATGCGCACGCTCGGATCCGGCGCGAAGCCGTAGGACAGGCCGATGTCCATGTCCCCTTCCCGCACCATGCGGGTGATGGTGCGCGGCGTGCTCACGTGCATCTCGAACGAGATGCCGGGATAGGTCTCCCGAAACTGGCCGATCGCCCCCGGGACGAAGTCGGTGGCGAAGCCCTCGGTGCATCCCACGCGCACGAGGCCGCGCTCCAGCCCCTTCAGGCGGCGCACCTCGGCGATCACCTGCTCCGCGCCGAGCAGCGTGCGCCGGGCGTGCTGGGCCAGCAGCTCGCCGGCGGCGCTCGGCACCATGCCGCGCGGCCGGCGCTCGAACAGCGGCGTGCCAAGCTCGGCCTCAAGCTTGGCGATCTGCCGGCTGATGGCGGAGGCGGCCACGTTGAGCCGCTCCGACGCCTCGGCGATGGAGCCGACCCTCACCACCTCCAGGAAATACCGCAACGACGCATCGTGCACCTTTCGATCCTCCGGGCTGCGGCGCGAGACATGCCATTTCGGCAACGATAATCACACAATATTCTAATTGCGATACGCGAACCGCTCAATAAACTCTCATGCTCAGATGTTGGGCGATCAGATCCAGCCTCCAAAACCAATTCCAGAGAGCGAGAGAGAACATGGCATTTCTTCGGTCCCGCCTCTCCAGGGTGTTAGCGGCCTCGTTCATGGCCCTGGCCCCCGCAGCCGCCCATGCGGACAAGGCCCGCGACACGCTGGTCTACGCTTCCGACACCGAGGCGGAGAATGTCGGCCCCTACCACAACAACGTGCGCGAGGGCGTGATCATCGCCCGCCACGCCTTCGACAACCTGATCTTCCACGACCTCGCCACCGGCAAGTACGAGCCGCAGCTCGCCACCGACTGGACCTGGGTCGACCCGCAGACGCTGGACCTCACCATCCGCAAGGGCGTCACGTTCCACAACGGCGATCCGCTGACCGCCGACGACGTGGTGTTCACGCTGAACTGGGCAGTCTCGCCCGAGGCCAAGGTGGTCACCAAGCAGAACGTCGCCTGGATCAAGAGCGCCGAGAAGATCGGCGACGACAAGGTCCGCATCCACCTCAACGGCCCGTTCCCGGCAGCCATCGAGTATCTGTCCGGGCCGGTCGTGATCTATCCGCAGAAATACTTCGAGAAGGTCGGCCTCGACGGCTTCGCCAAGGCGCCGGTCGGCTCCGGCCCCTACAAGATCACCGCCGTCACCCCCGGCAAGGGCGTGACCATGGAGAAGAACACCAGTTACTGGAAAGGCAGCCCGCTCGGCCAGCCGAGCATCGGCAAGCTGGTGTTCCGCATCATCCCCGACCAGGAAACCCAGATCGCCGAGCTGATGACCGGCGGCGTCGACTGGATCTGGCGCGTGCAGGCCGACCAGGCCAAGCAGCTCGGCGCGGTGCCGAACCTCACGGTCCTCGCCGCCGAGACCATGCGCGTGGGCTTCCTCCAGCTCGACGCGCAGGGCGTCTCGCCCGGCTCCGAGCCGCTGAAGGACGTGCGCGTGCGCCAGGCCATCGCCTATGCCATCGACCGCAAGGCGATGCTGGACAATCTCGTGCGCGGCGGCGCCCGCCTCATGAACTCGGCCTGCTTCATCGACCAGTTCGGCTGCACCGACAAGGGCGTGCCGCGCTATGACTACGATCCCGCCAAGGCCAAGAAGCTGCTCGCCGAGGCCGGCTATCCCAACGGCTTCTCCATCGATCTCTACGCCTATCGCGAGCGCGAATATGCGGAGGCGGTGATCGGCTATCTGGACGCCGTCGGCATCAAGGCCAAGCTCAACTTCCTCAAGTACGGGGCGATGCGCGAGATGGCCCGCGCCGGAAAGACGCCGATCACCTTCCAGACCTGGGGCTCGTTCTCGGTGGCGGATGCCTCGGCCTTCACCGGCGTGTGGTTCAAGGGCGACGCCGACGACCGCGCCCGCGACCAGCAGGTCACCGACATGCTGAAGAAGGCGGACACCACGGTGGAGACCGAGGCCCGGCTCGCCGCCTATGCCGAGGCCCTGAAGGTAATCGCCGAGCGGGCCTATCTGGTGCCGCTGTTCTCCTATTCCAGCAACTACGCCTTCACCAGCGACCTCGTGTTCAGCTCCCAGCCCGACGAGCTGCCGCGCTTCTTCCAGGCGCGCTGGAAGTAGGCCCATGGAGCGGCGCGACACGCGCCGCTCCTCCCGGTCCCGGCGGCGAAGCCTGCGCGCAGGCCGGACGCGCCATTGCTGCGAATCCGTCCGGCCGCAAGACGGCGTGCCGGCCTATGATGTCGCGCCCCCGCCCCCTGCCCGGCCGCAGTCCGGCCCGCGGGGACCGCTGAGGAAGCCTCGATGCTCGCATTCACGCTTCGACGCCTCGTGGTGGCGCTCTCGGTGGCCTTCACCGTCTCGGTGATCGCCTTCGCGCTGCTCCATCTGTCGGGCGATCTCGCCATCACCATCGCCGGCCCTGAAGCCTCGCCCGCCCAGGTGGAGGAGGTGCGCCAGCAATACGGCCTCGACCGGCCGCTGCCGGTCCAGTATCTCGGCTGGCTCTGGAATGCCGTGCACCTCGATTTCGGCAATTCCTTCTTCTTCCGCGAGAGCGTGTCGGCGCTGATCTCCGAGCGCATGCCCGTGACCATGCGCCTCGGCGCCATCGCGCTGACGCTGTCGCTGGTGGTGGCGGTGCCGCTCGGCGTGCTCGCCGCCGTCTACCGCGGCACCCTGATCGACCGCCTCGCGCTCGGCTTCTGCGTGATGGGCCAGGCGATCCCCACCTTCTGCCTCGGCCTCGGCCTCATCATCGTGTTCGCGGTCAACCTGCGCTGGCTGCCGGTGTCCGGCACCGCGACGTGGCAGAGCTACATCCTGCCCTCCGTCGCGCTCGGCTGGTACGCCATCCCGGCGGTGATGCGCCTGTCGCGCAACGGCATGCTGGAGGTGCTCTCGCAGGACTATATCCGCACCGCCCGCGCCAAGGGCCTGTCGCCGGCGAAGGTGGTGCTGAAGCACGCGCTGCGCAACGCCATCATCCCGGTGGTGGCGCTGGCGGCGGTGCAGTTCGGCTTCATGCTCGGCGGCTCGATCGTGGTGGAGGCGGTGTTCTCCATGCACGGCATCGGCCACCTCGCCTGGGAGGCGATTTCCCGCAACGACTTCCCGGTGGTGCAGGCGGTGGTGCTGATCCTCGCCGGCATCTACATCACCCTCACCTTCCTGGCGGACGTGGTGAACGCCCTTCTCGATCCCAGGATGCGCGTGGCATGAGCGAGACCCTGCCCTCCGCGATCGAGGCCGCAAGCCTCGACGAGACGCCGCCGCGTCGCGCGGCGCTGTCGAACTTCCTCGTCGGCAGCCTCGGCCATGGCGGGCTGATGGCCGGCGGCATCGTGCTCGCCGCCATCATCCTGATCGCCCTCGCCGCGCCCCTGATCGCGCCGCACGACCCCTATGCCCAGAACCTCGCCCGGCGCCTCATCCCGCCGGTCTGGGACGCGCGCGGCACCTGGGACCACATCCTCGGCACCGACAAGCTCGGCCGGGACTATCTGAGCCGGCTGATCTACGGCGCCCGCATCTCGCTGCTCATCGGCTCGGTCACGGTGCTGATCTCCGGAACCATCGGCACCGCCATCGGCGTGTGCGCCGGCTATTTCGGCGGCCGGGTGGACGCGGTGCTGAGCTATCTCGTCACCACCCGCCTCGCGCTGCCGGTGGTGCTGGTGGCGCTCGCCGCGGCGGCGCTGGTGGGCTCCTCGCTCCAAGGCGTCATCCTGGTGCTCGGCCTGCTGCTGTGGGACCGCTTCGCCGTGGTGACGCGCGCCGCCACCCAGCAGATCGCCGGCTCCGACTACATCGCCGCCGCCAAGGCCATCGGCTGCTCGACGCCGCGTATCCTGCTCTCGGAGATCCTGCCCAACATCCTCAACCCGCTGATCGTGGTGGCGACGCTGGAGATGGCCCACGCCATCCTCCTGGAGGCCGCCCTGTCGTTCCTCGGGCTCGGCGTGCAGCCGCCGCTGCCGTCCTGGGGGCTCATGATCTCGGAGGGCAAGCAGTACATGTTCTTCAGCCCCTGGGTGATCGCCATCCCCGCGACCGCCCTGGTGTTCCTGGTGCTGGCCATCAACCTCGTCGGCGACGGGCTGCGCGATGTCACCGCGCCCGAGAACAGGAACTGACGCCATGGCCCTCCTGGAGGTCGAGAACCTCGTGATCGACATCCCCACCGCCATGGGCATGCTCCATGCGGTGGGCGGCGTCTCCTTCGCGCTGGAGCGCGGCGAGACGCTCGCCATCGTCGGCGAGAGCGGCTCGGGCAAGTCGCTCACCTCGCTGGCGCTCATGAACCTCCTGCCCAAGCGCGTGCAGCGCCGGGCGGGGAAGATCGCCTTCGACGGCCAGGACCTGCTCGCCATCTCCGCGGCCGGCATGCGCCGCCTGCGCGGCAACCGCATGGCCATGATCTTCCAGGAGCCCATGACCTCGCTCAACCCCGCCTTCACCATCGGCGACCAGCTGACGGAGGCGCTCGCCTGCCACCGCAAGGTGAGCGCGAAGGAGGCAACGGACCGCGCCGTCCATCTCCTGGAGAAGGTCGGCATCACCGCCGCCGGCCAGCGGCTGAGGCAATATCCCCACCAGCTGTCCGGCGGGCTGAGGCAGCGCGTCATGATCGCCATGGCGCTCATGTGCGGCCCGGACCTCATCATCGCCGACGAGCCGACCACGGCGCTCGACGTCACCATCCAGGCGCAGATCCTCCACCTCATCGCCGACCTCAAGAAGGAGTTCGGCATGGCGGTCATCCTCATCACCCACGACCTCGGCGTGGTGGCGCGCGTCGCCGACAAGGTGGGGGTGATGTATGCCGGCCGGCTGGTGGAGACCGGCACCTCGCGCGCGGTGTTCAAGCAGCCGCGCCATCCCTACACGCGCGGCCTTCTGGACTGCATCCCGGTTCCCGGACGCACCCAGCCCGGCATGCCGCTCGGCGCCATCCGCGGCCAGGTGCCGAGCCTGATCGGCCGGCTGGACGGCTGCGCCTTCCGCAACCGCTGCGACTTCGCAGCGCCCGAATGCGCCGGCGAGATCCCGCTGGTACGCACCGGCGCCGACCACGAGGTGCGCTGCGCGCGGCTCGACGCGACCGAGGTGGCGGCATGAGCGACATCGTGCTCGAACTGAAGGACGTCACCCGCACGTTCCAGGTGTCCCAGGGCATGTTCCGCCCGAAGGCGACGCTGACCGCGGTGGCGGGCGTATCGCTGAAGGTGAGGCGGGGCGAGGTCTATGCGCTGGTGGGCGAGAGCGGGTCGGGCAAGTCGACCCTCGCCAAGATGCTGCTCGGCCTCCTGCCTCCGTCCTCGGGCGAGATCCTGATCGACGGCGCGCCCATCGCGGCGAAGAACCGCGTGGCGGTGGCGCGGCGCATCCAGCCGATCTTCCAGGACCCCTATTCCTCGCTCAACCCGCGCAAGTCCATCGCCCAGCTCATCGCCCTGCCGCTGGTGGTGCACGGCATCGGCAGCGCCACCGAGCGGCACCGCAAGGTGCTGGAGATGCTCGACGTGGTGGGCCTGCCACGCCGGCTGCTGAACGCCTCGCCGAGCCAGCTCTCGGGCGGCCAGCGCCAGCGCGTCGCCATCGCCCGCGCGCTCGTCATGCGGCCCGAGGTGGTGATCTGCGACGAGCCCACCTCGGCGCTCGACGTGTCGGTGCAGGCGCAGATCCTCAACCTGCTGCTGGAGCTCAAGCGCGAGCTCGGCCTCACCTACTTCTTCATCAGCCACAACCTCGCCGTGGTGGAGCACCTCGCCGACCGGGTGGCGGTGATGTATCTCGGCCGCTTCGTCGAGGAGCGCAGCCGCGCCGGCCTGTTCGCCGGGCCGGAGCATCCCTACGCCCGCGCGCTGCTCGAGTCCGTGCTGACGCCGGACCCCGACCTCGGCGTGCCGGACACCCATCTCGGCGCGGTGTTCCCCAATCCGCTCACGCCGGTCCCCGGCTGCCCCTTCAACCCGCGCTGTCCGGACGCGGCGGACCTCTGCCGCGCCGCTGCACCACCGCTCGTGCGCCTGCCGGACGGCTGGGCCGCCTGCCATTTCGCGCCGCGCGGCGCGGCCCGAACCGTCGCCGCATGACCCGTTTCCACGCCCACTGAAGGCCATCGTCGCATCATGAGTCGCCAAGAAGCCGTCGCCCGCGCCGCGGACTACTTCGACCGCGGAGACTTCCGCCGGGACCTCGCCCGCCGCGTCGCCATGCCCACCGAGAGCCAGACCGGTGAGAGCCTCGCCACGCTCGGCGCCTACCTGACCGACGAGATGATCCCGACGCTCGAAAAGCTCGGCTTCTCCTGCCGGGTGGTGGAGAATTCCGCTCCCGGCTACGGCCCCTTCCTCATCGCCGAGCGGCACGAGGCGGACGGCCTGCCCACCGTGCTCACCTACGGCCACGGCGACGTGGTGTTCGGCCAGGACGGCGGCTGGCGCGAGGGGCTCGCCCCCTGGACCCTGGTGGAGGAGGGCGACCGCTGGTACGGCCGCGGCACCGCCGACAACAAGGGCCAGCACTCCATCAACATCACCGCCCTCGAACAGGTGATGGCGGCGCGCGGCGGCGTGCTCGGCTTCAACTGCAAGATGCTGATCGAGATGGGCGAGGAGGCCGGCTCGCCGGGGCTGCGCGAGCTGGCCCAGCGGGAAGGCGCGGCGCTCGCCGCGGACCTCCTCATCGGCTCCGACGGACCGCGCCTGTCGGCGGCCCGGCCCACGGTGTTCCTGGGCTCGCGGGGCGCCGTGAACTTCGAGCTCGAGGTGAGCCTGCGCGAGGGCGGGCACCATTCCGGAAACTGGGGCGGCGCGCTCGCCAACGCCGGCACCATGCTCGCGAACGCCATCGCATCGCTGGTGGACGCCAGGGGCCGCATCCTGGTGGAGGCGCTTCGCCCCAGGGAGCTGCCGTCCGCCGTGCGGCAGGCGCTGTCCGGCATCACCCTGGAACAGGGCCTCGGCGCGCCGGAGATCGATCCCGACTGGGGCGAGCCCGGCCTCACGCCCGCCGAGCGGGTCTATGGCTGGAACGCGCTGGAGGTGCTCGCCTTCCAGACCGGCGCGCCGGACAAGCCCGCCAATGCGGTGCCGCCCACCGCCAAGGCGACCATGCAGCTGCGCTTCGTGGTGGGCACCGACCCCGAGCGCGTCATCCCGCTGGTGCAGGCCCATCTCGCCGCCCGCGGCCTCGGCATGGTGAAGGTTCGCCCGGCCCGCTCGGCGGTGTTCCACGCCACCCGGCTCGATCCGAACGACCCCTGGGTGAAATGGGCGCTGGCCTCGATCCAGAAGACCACCGGCAAGGCGCCGGCGCTGCTGCCGAACCTCGGCGGCTCGCTGCCCAACGACGTGTTCGCGCTGATCCTCGGCATGCCCACCATCTGGGTGCCGCACTCCTACCCCGCCTGCTCGCAGCACGCCCCGAACGAGCACCTGCTCGGCTCGGTGACGCGCGAGGCGCTCCAGCTCATGGCCGGGCTGTTCTACGACCTCGGCGAGGAGGGCATGGCGATCCTTAAGGCGAGGGCCGCATGAGCACGCTCATCGCAAACGCGCCCGTCGACGCCGCGCACGCGGCGATCGTGGCCTGGCTCGCGCCGCGCTTCGACGAGATGGAGGCGCTGCTGGCGCGCCTCGTGGACATCGATTCCAACAGCTACGACAAGGCCGGCGTCGACCGCGTGGGCGAGGCCATCGCCACGGTCCTGGAGGCGGACGGCATCGCCGTCACCCGCCTCCCCGACGCCACCTATGGCGACGTGTTCCGCGCCGAGGTTCCGGGCCGCTCCGGCAACGCGCACGCGCTGCTCATGGGCCACCGCGACACCGTGTTCCCGATCGGGACCGTCCAGTCGCGGCCCTATTCGCGGCGCGGCGACCTCGCCTTCGGCCCGGGCGTGTGCGACATGAAGTCGGGGCTGGTGGCCAACATCTTCGCGCTCCGGGCCATCAAGGCCGCGGGCGGGCTCGCCTTCCCGGTGGTGGCGCTGTTCACCGGCGACGAGGAGATCGGCTCGCCCTCCGGCCGGCGCCGGATCGAGGCCGAGGCGAAGGGCGCCCGCGCCGTGCTCAACACCGAGCCGGGGCGGATCAGCGGCAACGTGGTGACCGGCCGCAAGGGCGGCTGCTCGTTCCATATCGCCGTCACCGGGCGCGCCGCCCATTCCGGCGTGAACCACAAGGACGGGGCGAGCGCCATCGAGGCGCTGGCGCGCAAGATCCTCAAGCTGCACGCGCTGACCGACTACGAGGCCGGCATCACCACCAATGTGGGCGTGGTGCGCGGCGGCATCACCTACAACACGGTGGCGGGCGCGGCCGAGGCGGAATGCGACATGCGCTTCGACACCCCCGCGCAGCAGAGCGCGATGATCGAGGCGGTGACGCGGATCGTGGCCGAGGAGGAGCTTCCCGGTACCGCGGCGACGCTGACCCTGCGCGCAGGCTTCCCGCCGCTGGAGGAGAAGCACGCGGCGGGCCTGTTCGCGCTCTATCGCGCGGCCGCGCGCGACGTCGGCTTCGAGGTGGGCGGCGAGCACACGGGCGGCTGCGCCGATTCCGGCTTCACCGCCTCGCTCGGCGTGCCGACCCTGTGCGGGCTCGGGCCGGTGGGCGGCAAGGCGCATACCGACGCGGAATTCTGCCGCCTCGACACCCTGGTGCCGCGCACCCAGGCGCTCGCGGCCATCCTGTGCCGCCTCGGCTGAGCCGGCGGCCGGCGGCCGGCGGCCGGCGCCCGGTCAAAAGTCCAGCGGCCGGTTGTCCACCACCTCCTTCATGACGAAGAAGGTGCGGGTCTGGCGCACCCCCGGCAGCGCGATCAGCCGGCTGCCGTGCAGGCGGTTGAAGTCGGCCATGTCGCCGACCCGGATCTTCAGGAAATAGTCGAAGTCGCCCGCCACCAGATGGCAGTCGAGGACGAAGCTCAGCTCCGCCGCGGCCGCCTCGAACGCGGCGAAGCTCTCCGGCGTCGAGCGGTCGAGCACCACCCCCACCATGACGAGCGCGCCGCGCCCCACCGTCTCCGGCGCCACCATGCCCCGGAAGCCGCTGATATAGCCCGCCTTGATCAAGGCCTGGGTGCGCCGGTGGCAGGTAGCCGGGCTGATGGCCACCTGCTCGGCCAGCTCCGCATTGGTGAGCCGGCCGTTCTGCTGCAGCAGACGCAGGATCTTGAGGTCGATCGGCGCGAGCGTTTCCGACGTGAGAGATTCTTTCATAGAATAGATATTTATCGATATAAACTTGTCTCACAAGCGATATCTATCGGACTAAAATGGAAAAAATCAGATCAAAATAGAGAGCACCTCTCACGCCATTTCTGTCAAGCATGGCCTTCCATCCAGACGAGGTTGCCATGCTCGACGCCTTCGAACGCTATCCCCTCACCTTCGGTCCGACCCCGATCGAGAAGCTCGACCGCCTGTCCGAGCATCTCGGCGGGAAGGTCGAGATCTTCGCCAAGCGCGAGGACTGCAATTCCGGCCTCGCCTTCGGCGGCAACAAGCTGCGCAAGCTGGAATACATCGTCCCCGACGCCATCAAGTCCGGCGCCGACACGCTGGTGTCCATCGGCGGCGTGCAGTCGAACCACACCCGCATGATCGCGGCGGTGGCGGCCAAGATCGGCTTCAAGTGCCGCCTGGTGCAGGAGGCCTGGGTGCCGCACG
The DNA here is from genome assembly GCF_043194795.2 of Xanthobacter pseudotagetidis. NCBI lineage: Bacteria > Pseudomonadati > Pseudomonadota > Alphaproteobacteria > Hyphomicrobiales > Xanthobacteraceae > Xanthobacter > Xanthobacter pseudotagetidis. The sequence continues at coordinate 3,435,325 of NZ_CM195534.1, forward strand.
AGGATGCGGTCTACGACCGGGTCGGCAACATCATGCTCTCGCGCATCCTCGGCGCCGACGTGCGCCTGGTGGAGGACGGCTTCGACATCGGCATCCGCAAGAGCTGGGAAGACGCCATCGAGGACGTCAAGGCCAGCGGCGGCAAGCCCTACCCGATCCCGGCCGGCGCCTCGGTGCATCCTTACGGCGGCCTCGGCTATGTGGGCTTCGCCGAGGAGGTGCGGGCACAGGAGAAGGCGCTGGGCTTCGCCTTCGACTACATCGTCGTCTGCACCGTCACCGGCTCCACCCATGCCGGCATGACGGTCGGCTTCGCCAAGGACGGCCGGGCGCAGAAGGTGATCGGCATCGACGCCTCCGGCACGCCGGCGCAGACCAAGGCGCAGGTGCTGGAGATCGCCCGGCGCACCGCCGATCTGGTGAAGCTCGGCCGCGAGATCACGCCCGACGACGTGGTGCTGGTGGAGGACTATGCCTATCCCTACTACGGCGTGCCCTCCGACGAGACCAAGGACGCGATCCGCCTCGCCGCGCGCCTCGAAGGCATGATCACCGACCCGGTCTACGAGGGAAAATCCATGCAGGGCATGATCGACCTCGTGAAGAAGGGCTACTTCCCCGAGGGCGCGAAGGTGCTCTACGCCCATCTCGGCGGCGCGCCGGCGCTGAACGGCTACGGCTACGCCTTCCGCAACGGCTGATCCACCGGGGCACGCGGCTCGCTTCCCGTGTCGGGGGGCGGGCCGGCCTCAGCCGTCGATCAGGTCGCGGATGCGCGCGCCCACCGCCTGAAGGGAATTGTTGCGCTTGAGAAGCGCGTAGCCGGCGCGCGCCTTCGGCGCCACCGAAGAGGGATCGTCGTAGATGGACCTCAGGGTCGCTGCCGCATGCTCGATGTCGGGCTCCGCCCAGTGGCTGCCTTCGGCGCCCGGATAGTCGTCGGCGCCCACCAGGACCGGCTGGAAGCGCACCGGAAAGCCGGTTTCCTGCGTCACGAAATCCCGCGTCCCGCCGAAATCGGTCGCGACCACCGCCTTGCCGAGCGCAAGCGCCTCCGCGCAGCCCAGGCTGAAGCCCTCCGAGCGATGCAGCGACATGAAGACGTCGCAGCTCTCCGTGAGGGCGTCCAGCTCATTGCGGGGAATGGTCCGATCGATGAGGCGCACGCGGCGATCCCGCTTCGCGAGCCTGGAGATGGTGTCGCGACCATTGGACGGCCCCCTCCCGCGTGCCTTGATCACCAGTTCCACGTCCTCGGTCCCGACGGGAAAGGCGGCGAGAAAGGCGGCGACGGCGCCGTGGGGATTCTTGCGGACCAGGTAGGAATCGTAATCGAACAGGGTGAGCACCCGCAGCGGCCCGCCCGACCGGGAGACAGCCGGAGGCGCGGCCGGCAGCAGCACCGGCTGCGGCACGAGATGGACCGGCCGCTTCTGGACCGACATCAGCATGTCCCGCACGAACGTGGTGGGCGCCCAGTAGGAATCGAAGCCGTCGAACATCTGCCGCCAGCCTCCGGGCACCGATGGCAGCTCCCAATAGGTGTAATGGATGTTTTCCTGGCCCCGGCAGGCGCGGGAGGCGAAGGCCGGGATATCCATCGCGCCGGACACGGTCAGCGCCAGCGCATGCCCGCCATGGTCGACGATGCGCCGCGCAAGCAGGCTCTCCGCCTGACGGCCCACGAGCGGAAAGTTGATGAGACGGTTCGGAATCGCCGCAGCATCCAGGGCGCCGACCAGCAGCCGCGCCGCCTCGCCGAGACCGATCTCCGACAGCAGGTAGCCGAACAGATCAACGCCGAAGGGCCGTCCCCCGCCCGCGGCGCCGTGAAGCCAGCAGGGCTTGGAGATGGAATCCGGGCAGTTCGCGCGGTTGCAGCGCAACGCCCAAATTCCGCGATTGAGGCTGCGACTGGACGCCGAGGCAAGCCGCATGACAGCCGCCTTCGGCTCTCGACCTTGCGCAACCACCAGCTTCCGCTCCCCCCGGGCACCCATGCCCACTCATCACAACATTCCGTAATGGAAAACGCGGTTTCCATCCAGTGGCGGAACCTGCAGGCACCATGTCGGCGTGCTTTCGATCTCGGACGCTTTGCGCCGAATGCATAGTTGCCGCACGCAGCCTGCAATGCAAGATGATACCTTCTATGAAGCTATGAAGCGGCTGGACAGTGGGGGGGACTCCGATTACCAATCGCAACCGCAAGATGAGGGTCGAGGGAGAAAGTTGGTGAAACGTGCGCTGATCACAGGTGTCAGTGGCCAGGATGGTTCGTATTTGGCCAAATCTCTGCTTGAGAAGGGATACCACGTTACTGGCGCCCTGCGCCGCAGCTCCCATCCCGAAACTATTCGACTTGAGAAGCTCGGCATCGCCGACAAGATCGAATACGCTTATTTCGATCTGGCGGAAGTCAACAACATCACCCGGCTTGTTCGCGACGGTGCCTTCGACGAGATCTATAACCTTGCGGCCCAGAGCTTCGTCGGCTCGTCGTGGGACCAGCCCGTCTACGCGGCGGAAGTGAACGGCCTCGGCGTGGTGCGTCTGCTCGACGCGATCCGCACCTACGCCCCGCAGGCGCGCTTCTACCAGGCCTCCACGTCGGAGATGTTCGGCCTGGTCCGGACCATCCCCCAGAACGAGGATACGCCCTTTCACCCGCGGTCCCCCTACGGCGTGGCGAAGACCTATGGCCACTACATCACGGTGAACTATCGCGAGTCGTTCGGCACCCACGCCTCGTCCGGGATCCTGTTCAATCACGAGAGCCCGCTGCGGGGCACCGAGTTCGTCACCCGCAAGATCAGCCGGGGCCTCGCGCGCTTCACCCGCGGGGTCGGCGACGCGGTCGAGCTCGGCAATCTGGACGCCAAGCGCGACTGGGGCTTCGCCGGCGACTATGTCGAGGGCATGTGGGCCATGCTCCAGCAGGAGACGGCCGACGACTACGTGCTCGCCACCGGCAAGACGACGTCGATCCGCGACTTCGTCCGCTACGCCGCCGAGGCGCTCGCGCTCGATCTCGAATGGTCCGGCGCGGCGAAGGCCGAACAGGCCGTGGACCGGAAGACCGGCAAGGTCGCGGTCAGGATCAACCCGAAATTCTACCGGCCGGCGGAGGTGAGCCTTTTGCTCGGCGACGCCAGCAAGGCGCGCGCGAAGCTCGGCTGGGAGCCCAAGGTGGACGTCCGCGAACTCGCCGCCATGATGGCGCGAGCGGACTACGACGACTGGCAGGGCTGACGCCCGCCCGGTCACGGAGCAGGGCGCCGCCGCTGCGCGGGGACGCCCTGTTCCATGACCGTTGGACCCTGAACCTTCCCCAGGCCGACAGCAGCTCAGCCCGGAAGGGCGCCGCCGATGCGCGCGCGAAACGGCGCGCTCGATATCGCCCGGTCGCAGGAGCCCCTACGTCGCCCGTCAGCGCCGGACCATACGGCGCCCCCGTCCTCCCCCGAAGACGACAGCGGCGGAGCATCGCTCCGCCGCCATCCCTGAGCCGGACGTGATCACCGGCCGGCGTCAGTTCCCCGTGGGCAGGGGCAGCGAGAAGCCCTGGTTCTTCAGCGCGTCCTGCATGAACTTGAAGCGCTCATACTGCGACAGCGTGATGGGCCCCGAATATGCCTCGCTCTGCGCCTTGCGGGGCGGGTACTGCACGTAGGTCTTCATGAGCTTGCTCATCGCCTCGTTCGCCGGCACCAGCGCCCAGGTGCTTTCGGTGAAGGTCGTCATGAAGATGTCGTAGCGTTCCTGCGGGTCGGCCGGGAGGTCGAAGACCTGCGGCACGGTCGCCACATACTTCTCCGCCCCCTTCCAGCCGAGATTTGTATCCACGGCAAGGCCGCCCGTGTGGGCGCCGTCATCGCCGCGCAAGTTGAAGACATACTTGAAATTGCCGACGCGGAGCGCGCCGGGGGTGAGCTCGTTCTCCGTGAAGTAGAACCATTCGCGCCGCGGATCTTCGCCCTTGCCGAGCCACACCGGAGTCATGTCGTAGCTGTCGAAGATGATGGGCTGGCCCTCGCGATCCTGCTCCGGCAGCTTCACGCCGGCGACCGAGGCGAACGTCGCCATCAGATCGAGGCCACCCATGATGTCGTCGCTCTTGGTGGCAGCCTTGATCTTGCCCGGCCAGCGCGCCATGGACGGCACGAGGTTGCCGCCCTCGCGCACGGTGCCCTTGGTGCCGCGGAAGGGCGTGTAGCCGGCGTCGGGATAGACGTCCTGCCAGGCGCCGTTGTCGACCGTGTAGACGACCAGCGTGTTGTCGGCGAGGCCGAGCTGGTCGAGCTTCTGCAGCACGTTGCCGATGCGCGTGTCCAGCTCCACCACCGCGTCCGCATACTTGGACTTGGAGGTCGACTTGCCGATGAACTCGGGCGCCGGCATGTTCGGCTGGTGGTTCTTCATGAAATTGACATTAATGAAGAACGGGGTATTCGGCGACTTTGCCGCATCCTCAAGGAACTCCACCGCGGCCTTCTCGACATATGCGTCAAGGAAGGGAATGCCCACGACGCCCTTGTCGGGCGTGTTCACATATTCGCCGTTGACCTTGAAGTCCTCCTTCACCGGTCCGCCGGCATTGCCCGAGAGGGACCCCTTCGTCACGCTTTCGAACATCTTCCGCAGATCGGGGCTCATGCCCGGGAACCATTTCGGATCGCCGTAGGTATAGGCGTTCAGGTGATAGAGGAACGCATACTTCATCACGTCGTAGCCTTGGGCATTGGGCAGCGCGTAGTCCGCCTCGCCGAGATGCCACTTGCCGGTGAAGTAGGTCTTGTAGCCGCCCTGCTTGAGCACCGAGGCCAGCGTCCACTCCGCCTTGGGCAGGCCGCCACCCTGGCCCTGGAAGGCCACGGTGGTCATGCCGGAGCGGTTGGGAATGCGCCCGGTCTGGATCGCCGCACGGCCGGGCGTGCAGCTCGGCTGGCCGTAGAAGCTGGTGAACACCATGCCTTCGGACGCCAGTTCGTCCATGTTGGGCGTGGGCATGCCGCGGCGCTGGCCGCCGAGATAGGCGCCGAGGTCGCCCCAGCCGGTATCGTCGGAGACGATCAGCAGGATGTTCGGCTTCTTTGCCGGCGCCGCGGCCGGCGCGGCGCCCTGGGCCAGGGCCGCACTTGCCCATCCCAGGAGTGCCGCCGCGGCTGCCGCGGTCAGCGTGGTCGAGATTGCCGTTTTCATGGTAGCTCCCAGTCCTGTCGGAGACCCTGCGCTCTTGCGAGGCGTTTCACTTCGCCGGCGGGAAGATGGTCTTCCAGTCGGACTTCATGTCGACGACCGTCCAGCCCTGGCCGGGCGCCGCATCGAGCGCCTTGTCGAGATGGCCGAACGCGGACTTGCGGTCATAGGCATATTCGCGCTCGGCATCGGTGTGATGGACGATGAGCCCGAAGCGCGGCCCCTGGCCGGCCGTGGTCCACTGCAGCATCTGAAGATCTCCGTCGGAGTTCCCGAACGCGGCAATGGGGCGTTGGCCGATGTGCTGGTTGATGCCGACCGGCTTGCCGGCACCGTCGTCGATGAAATTGAGGGATGGCTCACGCACCAGGGCCGGCTTGCCGTCCACCATCTCGAACCTGGTCTTGATGCTGGAGCCGACCACTTGGGCGGGAATGACGCCGTAGACCGCCTCGGACCATGGCCGCATGAATTCGATGCCGCCGCCCGAGACGATATAGGTGGTGAAGCCGTTCTCGCGCAGGTACGCAAGCAACTCGAGCATGGGCTGATAGACGAGATCGGTGTATTTCTTCTTGAAGCGCGGATGCTCGGCCTTGGCGAGCCAGTCGGTGACGATCTTTTGGAACGCCGCCGGCGTCATGCCCGCGTGGGTCGCCATCACCAGTTCCAGCAGCCCCTTCTCACCCGCCGCCGCGACCGTCTTGAGGTCGCCGTCGATGGCCGCCCGCAGCACCGGATTCTGCTGCCATTCCGGATGCTGCGGCGCCAGCTCCCTCACCCGGTCCAGGGCGAATGCGAGCTGGGTGTACATGGGTTGCTCGACCCACAGCGTGCCGTCATTGTCGAAAACGGCGATACGCTCTTCCGGGCGCACGAAGTCCTTGCTGGCCGGATCGGTCACCTTCTGGACAAAGCTTTGGATCGCGGCCTTGGCCGCGCCGTCGTTCCATGAAGGAAGGGCATCCGCCAGAGCAGCGCCGAGCGGAAACAGAAGCAGCGTGGTGAGCGCGACGGCCCGTGCGAAAAGCTTCATGCTTTAACCCCTCTTTTCCGCCATGGGGAAACTCCCCCTCAAAGAAAACTTGCTATGAGGGAGATCAACTCTCCAGGCGGGCCGCCCTACCTTGGTGCGGCATGCTTGCACAAGACGGGCAGTTGAGACGTTATTCTCCCTTGCTTCACGATTCCAGAAGCCTTCACTGTTGGCAAAACCCACGCGACCGTGCGTTTGGTCTAGATAATCGTACGCTGGCGCTCTTCTCATTTTGTGTCACTCGGTGAGGTTTCGGTGCACAGCCCAGGTTCAGCGGTTCTCGTGCGCGCGAAGGGCTTTGGCGGCCTGCCCGACCTGATTGAAAGGCAGGCAGGCGAACGCGTGCTCGCGGATATTTTCGCCCGGGAGCGATTGCCCACGGCCTTGCGGGACGCTCCGGGCACGCCCATGCCGCTCCGCTCGATGATGGGCCTGTTCGCCCGGGGAGCCACAGCGCTGGACTGCCGGACCTTCGGCCTCGATGTGGGAGAGGGCATGACCCACAAGGGCTACGGCCTTTGGGTCGAGCATGCCGCCGCCGCCCCCACCCTCGGCGAAGGCCTCCGCCGGGCGATCGCGACAAGCTGGGCCCATCAAAGCGGCTCCCGGCTCGAGCTCGCCCGAAACGGCCACCACCGGGTTTTCCGTTTTGCGACGCCGACGTTCGACGTGGGCAAGATGCAGCATTGCGACCACCTCCTGCCGCCCATGCTCACCTTCATTCGCCTCTATCTCGGCCGCGAGTGGACCCCCGACTGGGCCGAGGTCGAATACGCCCGTGACCTGCAGGCGTGGCGGGTCGAGGAGCGGCTGCAAGTCGAGCTGCGCTGCGGGCAGGAAGGCTCCGGCCTCGCCGTGAAGGCCAGCGAGCTGAGCCGCAGCCGCGCCATGCAGGCTGGAGGCGACGCAAGGATCGTCACCCTGCGCGACGTGCTTGCCGACGTGATCCTTGCGGAAGCGCCCGATCCGGCGCGGGCGCTCTCAGCCGTGGTCGCGTTGCGCCTTCTCGATGGGCACAGCGACATCGAAGGGGCGGCATACCTTGTCGGCCTGAGCGTGCAAGGTTTGCAGCGCCGTCTGCGGCTCATCGGCTACACCTACCGGGAGATCGTCGACGAGGCGCGGCGCGCCCGCGCCATCCGGCTGCTGCTGGAAACGCGGATGACGGTCTTGGCGATTGCGCTGTCGCTCGGCTACGAGACCCACGCCAGCTTCACGCGCGCCTTTGCGCGCTGGATGGGGTGCACCCCCTCCGAATTCCGCAAGGGCAACCATGCGGGAAGCGCCGGATAGCGCTTCGCGCTATGGGGCGGAAGGTCGGTTTCTCCGGCGCCTGCCGCAGCCGCGAGGGCAAGGCGTGGGCGGGCGAGAGCCCTCGAAACCCCGGCAGCCAAGCGCCGGCGAACTTGATCCGTGGCAACGCGGGTGGCGACACAACCTCGCCTTCCGAACCGCCTCCGCCCTCAAGGGATCAAAGAAATCGTTCCCAATCAATAGGCCATGGTGGTCGGAGCAGCAGGATTTGAACCTGCGACCCTCTGCTCCCAAAGCAGATGCGCTACCAGGCTGCGCTATGCTCCGATGCCCGCGGGAGGCCGGCCCTTGCTACATTTTCGGGGGCTTGAGCGCAAGAGCGGCCCAGCGTGGACGCAAGATTGCCGCGTGGAAGCCCGCCGGGCCGAAAGGGCATCCGGCGACCGAGCGGGCGGCCGGACGGCGGCCGCGTTCGCCCGGCCGACGCGTCACCGCGCCTTTTCGGGGGCGGACGAACGCTGGCGGCGGACCCTTTCGTAGCTCCCCTTGCTCGCAGGCCGCAGGGCACGGCCGACGCCGATGCCCGTGACGCCCGCATAGATCATCAGATAGCCGGGAATCTGCAGGGTGAAATCCACCGTCGAGTGCAGCGCTCCGAGCACGCCCACCAGGAGCGCGCCAAGGATATAGGGGTCATGCGGGCGCCGGATGATGCCGCGGATGAGCAGCACGAGGCAGATGCCAAAGAAGAGGGCGACGAACGCCGTCAGCGGAATCCCGCCCGTCAGCGCCAGCTCGAGCGGCGTGCTGTGGGCCATGTTCCAGATGCCCCTCATCGGCAGATTTTCGTTGCGCAGCCCTGGAAACACACTTGGAAACGATCCCAGGCCGAAGCCAAGCACCGGATGCTGGGCAATGCCGTCGAGCACCGATCGGTAGACCTCAAGACGCTCGGAATCTTCGAGACTGAGGCGCGCAAATCGCAGCCGGATGCCCTGCCCGGCCACCGCGTAGGCGGCGGCAAACAGGATGAGCGCCACCGGAGCAAAGAGCCGCCAGGCGTGCGCCCGGCCCCAGAACAGCACCAATGCCGCCAGGGACGAGAGCACCAGGACCAGCGCGAAACTGGACCGCGATTTTGCCATCGGAATGAGAAAAGCAAGCAGCAGCGCGGCGAAGGCAAGGCCGATGAGAACGCGCCTGTCCGCGCGGCCGGAGGCCAAGGCCTCCACCGAACGCAGTTGCCCGCCGGACATGCGCAGCGCCACGCGCAGCCGTTGCAGGAGCAGCACGAGGCAGAGCAGAAAGGCGGAGCCGAGATAGGTGGACGTGGTGTTCTTGTTCAGAAAGAAGGTTGTCAGCGAACCGGGAGCCTGGGTCGGTCGCAGCGCGTCGATATCGAAAAGCAGGGCGATGAAGCCGATCAGTCCGGTAAGGCAGGCCATGGCGATGAGCACGCGGCAGATCAGCTCCACGCGGCGCGCATCGTCTGAGACCACCACGCCGGCTGTGAACAGCAGCGCTGCCAGCAGCGGGCCGCCGACCGCCAGGAGCGGGGCGTCGCGGACGGCCGTGGCAAGCGCAGGAAGATCCATGCCCAGCAGCCGGCCGGCCTCCCGCCAGATCGGCAGGGAGAAAGGCCCCGCCGCCTGGGACTGGAGCAGCGCGACCAAGACAAAGGCGGCCGCCACCAGCCCGCATCCGAAAATGACAAGGGCGGCCGGGCGGCTTACCGCGCGATACGACAGAAGCAGCACGCTGGCGCAGGCCAGCACGCCCCAAATGACGATCCATATCAGCTCGGTGGAACCATCCGGAACCGGGCAGAGCGCGAGCGCCGCAAGGAAGAGGGCGAACCCTACCCGATCGCCAAGACCGTGCCGCGGCTCCAGGACGCCGGAGGCGGAGGCACTTTCCGGATTCGCGGTTTCCTGAAGCATGCGCGCCTTCCGATCAGGTCACGAGATGGGCCGGCCATCAATTCCAGGGGCGCGCGCCACGCGCAGGCGCCAGCGGAAGATCGATGTTCTCGCCCGAGCGCCAGATCTCCGCTGCTATCCCCGCCTGCTGCGCCTCGGAACCGGTGGCAAAGATCTCCTCGAGGAACTTGCGCTCGGGATCCTCCACGCGAACGAAATTGAAAGCGAGCACGCTGTTGAGTTGAGCTTGCATCAGCACCCTCACCTCGGCGGCAAGCAGATCGCGCAGGGCTGGATCGGTCATCTTGGGCAAAGCATCCAGCAGCAGCTGAACGCGCCGGACGACGCTGAAAGCTTCGTTGGGGCCGGTCACCATCGACATGCGGATGAAGTCTGCCGCACGCGGCGTGAGATCATTGCGTGCAAACTCGGCCCATGCCAAGGCGATCCAGGCCATCGACATGTTCGGGTCACATGCGAGCGCGCGGTGGATGGCCTGCTCCGTGGCGCTCAGGTCTCTGTCGGCAGCAACGGCATCGCCGAACCTGATCTGGCCCTCCACCAAAGCAAGCCGGACCATAATCTCGCTCCTCAGATCCAGAGGAACGCACAAATTATCGGCCCGTCTCGTACGCATAATCCGATCGATTTCAAGCAGATCGGTCTCGGAATACACCTGCCCTTCGATGAGGGCCTGGGCCATCACATTAACCACTTGTCGATCCGCATCAGAAGCGGTCGCCCCCACGCGCCATACCCACACCGCGAAAGCGGCGACCAGAGCCAATGCAACCGCCCGCGCCGCAGGCCCAGCGCGCCGCTGTGCCTGGGCAACCGGCACGGCACGCCCCCTAGGCTCAGGTGTCTGCGCCATAACGCGAATGATACTGGTAATAGTAATACTTTCCGCCGTAGTTTTCCAAGCTGCGCAGCGCAGCAAGATCCGCCTTGTTCAAGAGACATCCGAGCACCTTCTCGGAAATCTTCGGATTGTTATCGAGGATGTTGCCCACCAGATCACGGTTTGTCCGGCCCCATTCGAGCACATACACGAAGCAATCCACCAGATGGGAGCAGGCCTGGACGTCGACCACGGGCGCGACCGGCGGCAGGTCGAGGATCAGGTAGTCCACGCCACTCTTCAGCTTCTCGATCATCGCCGCCATCTCGGCCGAGGCCAGGATCTCGTTGGTGTGCACGATGTGGCCGGCCACGAGCGAAGGCACGAAATGCATGCCGGTGATCGGATCGACATGGCTGACCTCCTCGAGCGTGGCGCGGCCGACGATCAGCTCCAGCAGGCCGATCTTGACGTTGGGCGTGATCCGCCGGGTGAGCGAGGGATTGCGAAGGTCCATGTCCACCAGCATGGCGCGCGCGCCGCTGTGGGCGATGAGCTGCGCGAAATTGGCGGCGATGGTGGACTTGCCCTCCTTCGGCAAGGTCGACGTGATGCCGATCACCTTAGCGCGGCCGAGAATCGAGATGTCGGCGCTCACCTTCACGGCGCGCAGCGTTTCCGTGTAGCGCGAGAAGGGGTCCGTCAGCACCTGCCGCAGAATGCCGGTGGCACTGTCGAAGGCGCTGGCGCGTTCCCCGGACGGCGCCGGCTGGGTCGAGGAGGTCGCCGTCGCCGAAACCGACAGCTTCGGCAGGACGCCGAGGCAGTCGAGGCCGAGATGCTGCTCGACCTGGGCCGGCGAACGGATGGAACGGTTCATGGATTCCCGCCAGAACGCCACCAGAAGCCCCATCATCAGCCCAAGCATGGTGCCACCGGCGATGATCAGACCGGACTTGGGCTCAGAGGGCGCGAGCGGGCGTGAGGCTTCCGTGATCAGCCGCGCTTCGGTCATCGGGAACGACAGCCGCTGGGTCGCCTGCATGAACCGCTGGAGGAAGCTGTCATAGAGCGCGCGATAAGACTGCGCCGTGCTCTCAAGCTCCCGCAGCTCGACCTGCTTCTGAGCGCTGAGCTTGTTCTCCGAGACCAGCTGATCGAGGCTCTGATTCAGGCTGTCCTCTCTCGCCTTGGCGATCTGCAGGTCGCTCTTGTAGCTCTCGGCGATGCGCGTCAGCTCGTTGAAGATCGCCCTCTGAAGACCGGAAATCTCCGAGCGCAGATTCACCACGGCAACATGGTCCTCGCCATAGCGCTTGGTCCATTCCGCCTCGCGCTTGACCGCGTCCAGATACTGGCCGCGCAGCCGGGTGATGATCGGGTTGCTGAGCACGTCCGAGACCGCCTCGTCGCTCGCCCCGAGCGCCGTGCCCTGCTTGATGATGTTCTGCACCCGCTCATACCGCGCCTGGGCTTCGGCGACCTGGGCGCGCGCCTGCACGAGCTGCGAATTCACCTCGGACAATTGCTGATCGGAAACCAGGCCTCGACCGGTGTTGACGATGTCGTTCTTGGCCTTGAAGTCCTGCACCGCGCGGTCGGCGGCGAGCGCCTGCTCACGCAGCTCCGCGATGCGGTCCTGAAGCCAGATGCTCGCGCGGCGGGTCGCCTGATACTTCGATTCCAGCTGATCGACGATGTAGGATTCGGCCTGCTGGTTGACGATGTCCGCGGCCTGCTGCGCGTTCGGCGACTTGTAATTGAGCAGGATAACAAAGGATGAACCGACTCGCTGAACCTTGAGGTTTGCCTTGAAAGCGTTGATAACGCTGCGTTCGATCTCGAAATCACTCAACGGCACGGGCTGAAACCAAAACGGAAAGATCGCCTTCAGGAATCCGGGTGTCGAATCGTTCGCTTCTCGGGCAGCCAGCCGCGCCTTCATCGCTTCGACGAGCTTCATCTCCTTGATGACCGCCTTGATGATGCGTTCAGACTTCAGGACTTCGACCTGGCTGTCGATCATGGCCGCATCGACGGACGCGGCTACACCCTCGGCGAAATCGAGCGTGCGCGCCTGCTGGGAATCCATCAGCAGCTGCCCTTCGGCGATGAACTGCGGCGTCGCGACAATCGCATACAGCGCCGACAGGCCGGCGAATACAGCAACGATCGCTCCAATGAGCCATTTGCGCCGACGAATAATGGATAGGAAGGCGGTAATAACCTGCTGACCGCCATAAGCCGCTTCTGCCGCCACTCTGGACCCTGAATTGACGCGCAACATGGCGGAATTCCTACCTCCTGGCTCGCTGCCCGACTCCAGCCGCACCGCCCTCGCATCCCGTCCCTATCGCACCACCGGGCCAGAACGCAAAACGTCAGCGCAGGTCCTTCCCATCGATCGGCGCGACGAATATGGGGCCACGAACACGGAGCACAAAAAGCTACGCCCCCGGACGCATATTGCTCAAGCAAAAGCAGCCGGGGGCGTGATCATTGCGATGGAACGCAGACTTCAGCAGAACAGGCGGCAGAATGCCGAGACCGGCCGCCGAAACACGATGCTGAGGTAGCGATTGTACTGGTAGGAACGGTAGGCAAGCAGAGTCCGCGTGCCAGGACCGAACCAACCGAAAGCCGACGGCGTCATGGCTTGGTAGGTACTGATCAGAGGCATCGAACTCATCCTGAGAAACTGAATCCGCTGCTGCAGCAGACCAGCCTCAGCCGCGGGGGCCGCCATCAATGCCGAAGCAAATGCGGCAGCGCAAAATAAGCGACGAGCATTGTTGGCCATCATTCCGCTCCCAATTTGAGCTGATGGGAAATTACCACGGACCATGCGGCAATGCAATGGCGCTCCGGCAAATTCGCGGGAAAGAATCGAGCATTTCCAAGCCATTCGGGACGGTCCTTTGGTACCGACCATCTCGCTCGGCACGCTCTCGCCGACCTCGCGCCAGGGTCGCACCCCCTCGCCGCCACAGCCATTTTTTCGCAACGCAACACGGCCCCGCCGTTGCGATCCAGCGACCAAGTGCCGCCCTGGCCTTCCCAGCTCCCGTTGCGGCACCATCTCGCATTGGCACGGATCGGGATTTCCAGCACGCGCGACGCATGTGGAACCGGCTCGCCGCAGCCATGAATGCAGGAGGCCATTCCGCATGGATGACGTCACCCGGCCGGACCTGCGTCCGGAACGCAAGGTCCAGGTCTGGGACATGCCGACACGCCTGTTCCACTGGAGCCTCGTCCTGCTCGTGGCCTTGTCCTACGCGAGCGCGCGCATGGGGAAGATCGACTGGCACTTCCTGTCAGGCTATGCGGTCCTGACGCTGGTGCTGTTCCGCATCGCCTGGGGCATTGCCGGCAGCGACACATCGCGGTTCTCCCGGTTCGTGCGCCGCCCCGCCGACGCGCTGCGCCACCTGCGAGACCTGCCTCGACGCCAGGCCGGGGCCGAGCCGGGGCACAACCCGGCGGGCGCGTTCATGGTGCTCGCCTTGCTCGGCCTCCTGCTGGCGCAGACCGTCACCGGCCTGTTCTCGTCCGATGGCCTCATCGTCGAAGGCCCGCTGGCGCATCTCGTGGATGGCGCCACCAGCGAGGCCGCCACGTCCTGGCACGGCTTCTTCTTCGATGTGATCGTCGTGGCGGTCGGCCTGCACGTCGCGGCGGTGCTCGCCTATGCCGTGGTGGCGCGGGAGGATCTCGTCCGTCCCATGATTCTCGGATGGAAGCGGCTGCCGCCATCGGTGCCGGCGCCGCGCATGGCCTCGCCGCTTCTTGCCGCCGCGCTGCTGGCTGCCAGCGCGGCCGCGGTGTGGGCGATCTCCCGGCTCGGCTAGAAAAAAGGCCGGCGCCGCGCAGGCACCGGCCGTTCACCATGTTGCCCCCAACGCGGCGATCAGCGGGCCTTGAAGCCCTGATGGCAGGAGCGGCAGCCGTCGGCGACCGCGACGAAGGCCGCCTTGAACCCGTCCGCCGTCGCCGCCTTGGGCGCGTTGTCGGCCACGAGCTGGCCGAACTTGGCGATGGCGGCGTCAAAGCCGGCACGGTCGCTCCAGATCGCGGGCTGGGCCTTGGTATCTCCCGTGTTTGAGCCGGGCGGGAACAGCGTGCCGTAATTCTTCATGCGCCCGCCGAACGTCTTGAAGATCAGGGCGGCCTTGGCCGCATCGTAAGGCGTCCGCCCCTTGAGGATGGCGGCGCCGATCTCCGCCTGATCCTGCATGGCCTTCATCGCCTGCTTGCGCTCGCCGATCGGCCCGCTTTGAGCGAGGGCCGGACCGACAGCGGCAAGTCCGGCCAGAAGCACGATGGCGGCGGGAGCAAATCGCATCTCGATCTCCGAATATACCGTTACGGGAGATGCCACTTTGCAGAAATTCCAGCCTCGCCCAACCGCGCCGCGCTCACGCTTGCGCGAGCCGCGCGCGGCGTTTTGACACCCGATCTGAGGTGCAGGACCCTGCCCCGGAAAACTAATCGCGGACCTTGAAGGCGGCGGCCACGGCCTGCGGCAGGGCCGGCATGTCGAGGCGCGGCGGACGGCCGGCACGCGTGAGCGCGTCCACCATGGCGTTCATCACCGCCGGGCAGGCGCCGATGGTGCCCGCCTCGCCCGCGCCCTTCACCCCGAGGGGGTTGGTGGCGCACGGCACGTTCGCGGTCTCGAACACGATGGGCGGCAGGTCGGCGGCGCGCGGCAGCGCGTAGTCCATGAAGCTCGCGGTGAGCAGCTGGCCGTCCGGATCGTAGAGCGTGCGCTCCGCCAGGGCCTGGCCGATGCCCTGGGCCACGCCGCCATGGATCTGCCCTTCGAGCAGCATCGGGTTGAGCGTCGCCCCGAAATCGTCCACCACCGTATAGGCGACGATGCGGGTCGCCCCGGTCTCGGGATCGATCTCCACCTCGCACACATGGGTGCCGTTCGGATACGTCGCCTCGGACGGCTTGAAGGCATGGGTCGCCGTCAGCAGGTCCGGTGTCGCGTCGGGCAAGGCGGCGATGGCCGCGAGGTCGAGGCCCCGGTCGGTTCCGGCGATGACGGCGCGGCCGTCGCGGAACGCGATATCCCCGGCGTCGGCCTCCAGCGCGTCGGCGGCGAGGGTGCGCAGCTTGTCGCCCAGCGCCCGTGCCGCCCCGTCCACCGCGGCGCCGCCCACGGGGATGGAGCGCGAGCCGCCGGTGCCGTTGCCCGTGGGGGTGTCGTCGGTGTCGCCCTGAAGCACCCGCACCCGCTCCAGCGGCAGCTGAAGCTCGGCGGCAACCAGCTGGGCGTAGGCCGTGCGGTGCCCCTGGCCGTTGCTCTGGGTGCCGATCTTCACCGTCACGCCGCCGTCGGCATCAAGCGAAAGGTAGGCCGGCTCCGGGGAGCCGCCGCCGCATGCCTCGATGTACGTCGCGAGGCCGATGCCCCGGGCGAGCCCCTGCCCCGCAGCCGCCGCGGCGCGCTCGGGAAACGCCTCCCAGCCGGACAATGCGAGCGCGCGCGTCATGTGCCGGTCGAAGACGCCGCTGTCATAGGTGCGGCCGGTGGCGGTGAGATACGGCATCTGCCCCGGCGTGACGAAATTGCGCCGGCGCAGCTCCACCGGCCCGATGCCGGTCTCGCGCGCCGCTTCATCCACCAGCCGCTCGATCACATAGGCCGCCTCCGGCCGGCCCGCCCCGCGATAGGCGTCCACCGGCGCGGTGTGGGTCAGGACGCCGCGGATGCGGGCGTGGACGGCGGGGATGTCATAGACGCCCGGCAGCATCGTCGCCCCCACCCAGGGAATGAAGGGGGCGTAATAGCCGAGATAGGCGCCCATGTTGGCGAGGGTGTCGACCTTCAGGGCCAGGAAGCGCCCGTCCGCATCGAGCGCCAGCTCGGCGGTCGTGAGATTGTCCCGCCCCTGGCTGTCGGCGAGGAAATGCTCGGTGCGATCGCCGATCCAGGCCACCGGCCGGCCGAGCCGGCGGGCGGCCAGCGCCGCCAGGGGATACTCGCTGAACGGGAACGCCTTGGTGCCGAATCCGCCACCGACATCCGGCGTGATCACCCGCAGTTCCTCGCGCGCCCAGCCGAGGATCTTGGCGACGGCATCGCGCAGGCCGTGGGACCCCTGGCTGCCCAGGGTGAGGCGCACCCGCCCGCTGTCCTCCACCTCGGCGAGAACACCCCGCGTCTCCATGTAGTTGGTGACGAGGCGATTGTTGACCAGGTCGAGCTTCACGACGCGTGCGGCCGCCGCGAAGGCGGCCTCCACGGCGCGCGCATCGCCCACGGCGGCGCTGAAGGCGATGTTGCCGGCCCGCTCTTCCCAGACCCGCGGCGCGCCGTCCGCGAGGGCGGCCGCAAGGTCGGCGACCGCCGGTTCCGGCTCCCATCGAATTTGGATCGCCTCCGCCGCATCGCGCGCCATGTCGAGCGCATCGGCGACGATGAAGGCGACCGGGTCGCCCACGTGGCGCACGCGATCCGCGCACAGGACCGGGCGGGCGGGCGTCCACATGCGGGGCTCGCCCTCGACGCGGATGGTTCCGACGACGGGAAGCGGGCCGAGGCCCGCCACGTCGGCGCCGGTCAGGACCAGGCGCACGCCGGGCATGGCCCGCGCCTCATCGACGCCGGCCAGCGTGAAGCGCGCATTGGCGTGGGGCGCCCGCAGCACCAGCGCCGCGAGCGTCTCCGCGCGGGCGGCAAGATCGGCCACGTAGCGGCCGCGGCCCGTGACCAGAGGCGCGTCCTCGGTCCGCTTCACGCTCTGGCCGATCCCGAATTTCATGTGCATCCCCTTCTGATCCGCGCCCCGTACCACACGCCCATGACGCGCGGCCGGATTTCACCGGATCGTGAGCTTCCACGCGGGATACCCCCACCTTGGAGGAGTTCCAGGATACCATTTTTGGACCTTCTGAAACGCTCAAGGGTTCATCACGCCGAACTTTTTGCAATGCACAACTGCCCAACTTGCGCCCAAACCCGACTCGCTCCCTGATCTGCCCTCATCAACCCGGAGGAATGTGCGCAATTTATATATGCTTCTGCTATTTGAAATCATAACACAATCTTCGTTTCCCGCCGCACCTTGACCAATTACGAAATAAAATTTGGATTATAACCAAAATCTGTTTTATATTTTTTCGGCCCGTGACGGTTATATTACAGATGGAGGTATTTGAGAGAGACATCAATACTCTCTTGCAGACGAGAGCCCTGCGTGATAACACTTTGGGCATCGAGATCTCGACGATGCCGGGGAGTGGCGGGGGCCCGCCCCATCTGACGGACCGCCTGGAGGCAGGATGTCATTGTCGGCGAACGAGGGACGCGCAGGAGCCGGCGCAGGCGACTTCGCGGCGCGCGGGGCGTCGCGTATCGGCTACGGCTCGACGTCGCTGATGTTCGCCACGGCGGACGTGGTGGCGATCGCCGGCCTCAACATGCTCGTCTCATTCCTCTTTTCCGCCATCGCATTCGAGGGCGAGGCGTTCGATCTCGCGCGCGGATTCGGGATCAGCCTTGCCGCGTCTGTGGCCTTCGTGCTCACGACCCAGGCGCGCGGGCTTTACAAGCCCTGGCAGATCGCGCGAGTCAGCGACGAGGTGAGCGCGGCGGTCGTCAACTGGACCTTCGCCGTCCTGTTCGTGGGCACGGTGATCTTCTGCCTCAAGGTGGGCAACGAGACCTCGCGGCTTGCGACCGGAACGTTCGCGGCGCTCGGCTTCGTCGTGCTGCCCTCGCTGCGCTGGTTCTATGCGCTGTGGCTTCGCCGCAGCATCGCCGCCGGCGCGGTGACCGGCCGCTCCGCCATCGTCATCGGCGACGAGAAGGAAGTGGCGAAGCTGACGGCGGACGACATGATGTACGGCCTCGGCCTGTCGGAGCGACGCCGGTTCATTTTCCCCTCCGGCGACGCGGCCGGCGCTCCCGACCCGCTGAAGAGCGCCCTCCAGTATGCCCGCCAGCACAAGATCGAGGAGATCGTCCTCGCCCTCCCGTGGAACGACCGGGCGCGCCTTGACGAGGTGCGCGCGCGCCTGCGCGCCATGCCCATCCCCGTGAAGCTGCTGCCGGATGCCGCCGTCAGTCCGCTGCTCAATGCGCCGCGGGTCGAGTTCGGCACCTCCGTGGCGATCGAGGTGCAGCGCGCGCCGCTGTCGCGGATCGAGCTGTCCCAGAAGCGGGCGCTCGACATCGCCGTGTCGTCGCTGGCGCTCACGGTGCTGCTGCCCCTGTTCGCGGCCATAGCGCTGCTGATCAAGCTCGACACCAGGGGCCCGGTGATCTTCCGCCAGCGCCGCAACGGTTTCGGCGGGCGCGAATTCACCATCTTCAAGTTCCGCTCCATGACCGTCATGGAGGACGGGGCCCAGATCACCCAGGCGCAGAAGAACGACAAGCGCGTCACCCGCGTCGGCCGCGTGCTGCGCGCCACCAGCCTCGACGAGCTGCCGCAGGTGATGAATGTCCTGCTCGGCCACATGTCCATCGTCGGCCCGCGCCCCCATGCCATCGCCCACGACGACGCCTATTCCAAGCTGATCTCGGGCTACGCCTTCCGCCACCACGTGAAGCCGGGCATCACCGGCTGGGCGCAGGTGATGGGCCTGCGCGGCGAGACCGCCAAGATCGAGCTGATGGAACGCCGCATCGAGATGGACCTCTGGTACATCAACAACTGGTCCATCTGGCTCGACATCACCATCATCTTGAAGACCTTCATCGAGGTCATGCGCAAGCAGGCCTATTGAACGGCACGCGGCACGCTTCGGCGCGCTGCGAATCCCGGCCCCTCGCCCGCCCCTTCCCTCACTCCGCCCAGTCCCGCCGCGCCAGCATCTTCGCCACCGCGTCGCGGGCCGCGGCGAGCACCTGCGGGTCGCGGGAGCGCACCACCAGATGCGCGTTGGGGGCGCCCTTCTCGTCGCGGAACGGGTAGGAGCCGATGGCGGCCCCGGGGAAGCGCGCCGCGATCTCCTTGAGCGGGGCGGCGATGTCGCCCTCCTTGGCGTCCGCCAGCAGCGTCTCGGACAGCATCGGCACGCCCTTGTCCAGCTCCGGCAGCACCGCCTCCAGCATCGCCTGCATGATGCGCGGCACCCCGGCCATGACGATCACGTTCTCGATCCGGAACCCCGGCGCCTTGGACACCTCGTTCACCACCAGCGCGGCGCCGTCCGGGATGCGGGCCATGCGCAGGCGCGCCTCGTTGAGGTCCTTCTCCGGGATGTATTCCAGCAGCAGCGCCCGCGCCCGCGGGTCCACGTCGATCGGGACGCCGAAGGCCTTGGCCACCGCGTCGGCGGTGATGTCGTCGTGGGTGGGGCCGATGCCGCCGGTGGTGAACACGTAGGTGAAGCGCCGCCGCAGGGCGTTGATGGCGGCGACGATGTCGTCCTCCACGTCCGCCACCACGCGGACCTCCCTGAGGTCGATCCCCACCTCGGTGAGCCGCTCGGCGATATGGCCGATATTCTTGTCCTTGGTCCGCCCGGAAAGGACCTCGTCGCCGATCACGACCAGCGCCGCCGTGACCGATTGCGCGCCGTCTGCCTCCCCCATGACGTGACCTCCTGCCTTCGCCTCCGGCAGGCGTCTCGCACCTGCCTAATTTCGCGCCACGCCGACAACTTGGCCTTGACGGCGCAACCACCTTCCCCGTTTAGCACTTCTTTGGCACGATGTTTGTAGTGATGGTTCCTGATCCTGTTCCCCGGAGTGTCAGCCCCCATGCGCCAAGCGTTCGACGAGATGTCCAGCACCGACGGCGCCATCCGGCCGGCCTATGAGACGCTCAAGCAGTGGCTGGCCTCCGTGCCGCAGGACGTGCTGGACCACCGGCGCAAGGAGGCGGAGTTCATCTTCCGCCGCATCGGCATCACCTTCGCGGTCTACGGCGAGCAGAACGCCCAGGAGCGCCTGATCCCCTTCGACATCGTGCCGCGCATCCTGACGAAGGAGGAATGGCGCCGCCTCTCCAAGGGCCTGGAGCAGCGGGTCAAGGCGCTCAACCTCTACATCAAGGACGTCTATTCCAAGCGCGACATCCTGAAAGCCGGCGTGGTGCCCGAGGAGCTGGTCTACCAGAACCCCGCCTTCCGCCCCGAGATGAACGGCCAGCGCGTGCCGCACGACCTCTATGTCCACATCGCCGGCATCGACATCGTGCGCACCGGGCCGGACAACTTCTACGTGCTCGAGGACAATGCCCGCACCCCCTCCGGGGTCTCCTACATGCTGGAGAACCGCGAGATCATGCTGCGCCTGTTCCCCGAGCTGTTCTCCATGCACAAGGTGGCGCCGGTGGAGAACTACGCCGACGACCTGCTCGCCACCCTGCGCTCGCTCTCGCCCCATGGCGGCCACGAGCCGAACGTCGCCATCCTCACCCCCGGCATCTACAACTCGGCCTATTACGAGCACTCCTTCCTGGCCGACAAGCTGGGCGTCGACCTGGTGGAGGGCCGCGACCTGTTCGTGAAGGACGAGACGGTCTACATGCGCACCACCGAGGGGCCGAAGCGGGTGGACGTGATCTACCGCCGCCTCGACGACGACTTCCTCGATCCCCTCGCCTTCCGGCGCGACAGCGTGCTCGGCGTGCCCGGCCTGATGAGCGCCTACCAGGCCGGCAACGTCACCCTCACCAACGCCGTGGGAACGGGCGTCGCCGACGACAAGGCGGTCTATTCCTACATGCCGGACATCATCCGCTTCTACCTCTCCGAGGAGCCGCTGCTGCCCAACGTGCCCACCTGGCGCTGCCGCGAGGAGGAGCACCTCAAATACGTGCTCGACCACCTGCCCGAGCTGGTGGTGAAGGAGGTGCACGGCTCCGGCGGCTACGGCATGCTGGTGGGCCCGGCGGCGGACAAGGCGCAGATCGAGAAGTTCCGCGACAAGCTGAAGGCGGACCCGGCCAACTTCATCGCCCAGCCGACGCTCGCGCTCTCCACCTGCCCGACGCTGGTGGAGAAGGGCATCGCCCCGCGCCACGTGGACCTGCGGCCCTTCATCCTCTCGGGCTCCGACACGGTGCGGATCGTGCCGGGCGGCCTCACCCGGGTCGCCATGAAGGAAGGCTCGCTCGTGGTCAATTCCAGCCAGGGAGGCGGAACGAAGGATACCTGGGTCCTGGACGCCTGACGCGCGGCGCTCCCCGCGCCGCCCCCGCCCCTGCCCCTCCTCCCCTTTCCGATAGGCCAGAAATGCTCTCCCGCACCGCCGACAACCTCTACTGGCTCACGCGATATGTGGAGCGCGCCGACTGCCTCGCGCGCATCCTCGACGTGTCGCAGCGCCTCGCCTACACGCCGGTGACCTATGGCGGGTCGACCAACGAATGGGGCTCGGCGGTGCTCACCGCCGGCTGCGCCGAGCAGTACATCGAGCGCTACGGCGCGCTGGAGGACGCCACCGAGGAGCACGTGGTCTCCTTCCTCGCCTTCGAGCCGGAGAACCCCTCCTCCATCCGCAACTGCTTCGAGGTGGCGCGCACCAACGCGCGCTCGGTGCGCACCGCGCTGACCTCGGAGATGTGGGACGTCATCAACTCGGCCTGGATCGAGCTCAGGAACTTCCCCAGCCGGGCGCTGACCCGCGACGAGCTCTCGCGCTTCCTGGCGTTCGTGAAGGAGACCTCGCTGCGCTTCGACGGCGCCACCTTCCGCACCATGCTGCGCAACGACGGCTACTGGTTCGCCCGCTCAGGCGCGCAGCTCGAGCGCGCCGACAACACCGCCCGCATCCTCGACGTGAAGTATCACGTGCTGCTGCCGGAGAAGGAGCACATCGGCGGGCCGCTCGACTATTTCCAGTGGGCCTCGATCCTGCGCTCGGTGTCGGCGCTCACCGCCTTCCACTGGGTCTACCGCGACAGCGTGAAGCCCTGGCTGGTGGCCGACCTGCTGATCCTGAACCGGCAGATGCCGCGCTCGCTCGCCGCCTGCTACGACAGCCTGGCGCGCAACCTCGACGACATCGCCTCCGCCTACGGCCGGCAGGGGCCCTCCCAGCGGCTCGCGCGCTCCATGCTGGCGCGGCTCTCCAACCGCTCCATCGAGGACATCTTCCAGGCCGGCCTGCACGAATTCATCTCGGAGTTCATCTCCGACAACAACAAGCTCGGCGCGGAGATCGGCGAGCAGTACCTGACCTGACCCGAGAGCGGCCGCAGGACGGCCCCAGCCGGCGAGGATTTCCATGCGCGTGCGCATCCGCCACGAGATCACCCAGAAGTTCGAGCCCGCGGCCCGTCATGCCTCCGCCATCGCGCGCCTGACGCCGCGCGGCCATGAGGGGCAGTACGTCCAGCGCTGGACGCTCGACCTCGACTGCGACGCGCGCTTCCACCCGCAGGAGGACGCGTTCGGCAACCTCTGCCACGCCTTCACCATCGACGGGCCGATTTCCGCCTTCACCATCGCCGCCGAGGGCGAGGTGGAGACCCAGGACACCACCGGCATCGTCCGCGGCACGGTGGAGCGCTTTCCCCCCTCGCTCTATCTGCGCCAGACCGACCTCACGCTTCCCGCCGAGCGGGTGCTCGGCTTCGCGGCCGAGGTGCGGGCGCAGCCCGAGGACCAGCTCGCCTTCCTCCACGCCCTCATGGAGCGCGTGCACGGCGAGGTGAAGGACGTCGAGGGTCCCGCCATGGGCGACCCGCTCTCCGCCGAGGCGGCGCTGGAGAAGGGCG
The DNA here is from genome assembly GCF_043194795.2 of Xanthobacter pseudotagetidis. NCBI lineage: Bacteria > Pseudomonadati > Pseudomonadota > Alphaproteobacteria > Hyphomicrobiales > Xanthobacteraceae > Xanthobacter > Xanthobacter pseudotagetidis. The sequence goes on from NZ_CM195534.1 coordinate 3,458,263, forward strand.
CCGCCTGCTCGGGCGGCATCGCCCACCTGTTCACGGCCGCGGCGCGCCTCTCCGGCGTGCCGGCGCGCCACATCTCCGGCTACCTGGCGGTGGACGGGCAGGCGGCGGCGCGCCACTGGACGGAGGCGCACGTGCCCTCCATCGGCTGGATCGCCTTCGACTGCGGCCGCAACCTCTGCCCGACCGAGGATTATGTGCGCCTCGCCGTCGGCCTCGACGCGGTCGGCGTCGCCCCTCTGCGCGGCATCGGCGGCGACATCCACGAGCACGTGGTGGCCTTCGACGGCCGCAACCCGCCCAAGGCGCAGGTTCAGGCCCAGAGCCAGGGCCAGAACTGAGCGGACGGCCAGCGCGACCTTAGCCGGCGCAACGAAAAGATGCGCCGGCGGTGACCTCGCGCAAAGAAAAAGACGCCTTCCCCGCCTAGCCTTGCGGACGAAGCGGAAGGACGGCGAGCCATGTCGATGCACATCCCGACCGAGACCGGTGCCTCGGACCTGACCGGGGGGCTTGCCGCGCCCGGCAGCCTCGTCCGCAGGGCCGAGCCGCCGCCGGTCAAGATCGCGGCCCGCCACGTCAATTTCTATTACGGCCGGCAGCAGGCGCTGCGCGACGTGAGCGTATCGATCCACGCCAACCGGATCACCGCCTTCATCGGCCCCTCGGGCTGCGGCAAGTCCACGCTGCTGCGCGTCTTCAACCGCATGTACGCGCTCTATCCGGACCAGCGGGTGGAGGGCGAGGTGCTGATGGACGGCGAGGACATCCTGTCCGGCGCCCTCGATCCCGTGGTCCTGCGGGCGCGGGTCGGGATGGTGTTCCAGAAGCCCACGCCCTTCCCCATGACCATCTACGACAACGTGGCGCTGGGCATCCGCCTCAACGAGGTGAAGGAGCCCACCAGGGCCGAGCTGGACGAGCGCGTCGAGCACGCCTTGCGCCAGGCGGCGCTGTGGGAGGAGGTGAAGGACATTCTCGGCCAGAGCGGCCTCAGCCTGTCGGGCGGCCAGCAGCAGCGCCTGTGCATCGCCCGCACCATCGCCGTGAAGCCCGAGGTGATCCTCCTGGACGAGCCCTGCTCCGCGCTCGATCCCATCACCACCGCCAGGATCGAGGAGACGATGGAGGAGCTGAAGCAGCACTACACGCTGGTGATCGTGACCCACAATCTCCAGCAGGCGGCCCGCATCTCCGACCATACCGGCTTCATGTATCTGGGCGAGATGGTGGAGTTCGCCGCCACCGACGACCTGTTCACCAAGCCGAAGGAAGGGCGCACGAAGCGCTATCTCACGGGTCGGTTCGGCTGAGCGCGCGCCTACCGCTGGACGCGGAAGGCGACTTGCACCACCATCGCCGGCGGGGCGACGAAGATGGACCTGCTGGGCATCGTTGGCACGACCGTGGGGGAGGCGCTGCAGACGGGCGCGGGCGCGCTGCTGGGCACGCGCCTGTCCGACGAGATGCTGGCGGTTCGCGCGCGCATGGCCGGGCGGCTTCCGCTTCCCGAAAATCATGATCTGGTGCGCGGCATCCGGGCCGCCCATCTCGCGGCGGTCCGCCGGGTGGCCGACGCCTATGGCCGGGTGCTGAAAGACCGGCCGGATGGGGAGAAAGCCGCGGATGACGGCGCCTTCCACGCCAGCCTCATCGCCTGGCTCGACGAGCGCCAGCAGGTGCTGCGCAAGAGCGCCCTCGACCACGAGCAAGTGAGCGCCGAGGACGTGCGCCACGTGCTGGACGAGATGGTCCATCCGAGCGCGGTGGAAGGATTTGCCGCGGCGGCGGGGAACCGGAGGGCGCAGGCGGAGAACCGCGCCCTTGCGGAGCTGGCGGCCGCCTGCGGTACCGCCCCGCCGGCCTTCACCGTGCTGTTCCGGGGGAGCGGCCGCGCCGGCTGGTATGATGATTTCGCCCTGTTCGTGAACGAGGAGCTGAAGGTCAACGTGCGCTTCCGCGCCATCTTCCTCGCCGCCGAGCTGGTGGACATCAAGCGGCTGACGGCCGCCTGCGACGGCAAGATCGCGGCGCTGGAGACGATCGGCGCGGCGCGGCTGGGGGCGATCGGGGATCTGCTCGGGGCGGTGCAGCAGGATACGTCCGCCATCCGCGCCGGGGTGGAGCGCCTGACCGCGCAACTGGACCTCACCCAGCGGGAGAAAGAGGCGCTGGCGGTGGCCCTCGCCGAGGCGCAGGCGCGGTTCGCGAGCACACAATCCACCGTGCTCGGCTTCCTTCAGACCATTGTGGGCCGGGACGTGGCGCCCGACCAGATGGTCGCCACCCTGTTCGAGATCGCCCGGCGCTGGGACGACCTCGGCCGCCGCATCGTCGAGCTGGAGGCCTCGCGCAATCTCTCGCCGGACATCGCGCCGTTGCGCGCCAAGGCCGCCGAAGCGCACGCCGCCGGCGACGTGGAGACGGCGGAACGCCTCCTGGCGCAGATCGACCAGACGGAGGCGGCCAACCTTGCCCGCCTCCTCGCCCACCATCAGGAGGTGGGCGCCGAGATCGCCCTGCGCCGCGCCGAGCAGGCCAAGACCAAGCGCGCCCGCGCCGACGCCGCCTTCACCCGCCTCGACTGGCAGGAAACCGCCCGGCTGCTGGTGGAGGCGGTGGAACTGGAGGTCGAAGAAGACGAGGAGCGATGCGATGCACTGGTAGCGTTGAGTGCCAGCTATCTGGAGCACGGCACCCTTACCGCCGTGAACCCCGCCCTTGAAGTGGCCATCCTGGTGGCGCGACGCGCGGTACACTGGGTTCGGCGGACGAGCCAGCGAAGCTTAGCCCTCAACGCACTGGGCATGGCCTTGTCCGAGTTGGGCCATCGCGAGAGTTCACCTCAGCGTCTGAATGAGGCTGTCGAAGTTTTTCAGGCTGCCTTGGATGCCTGTGGAGAAGACCATGCCTCCGCAATCTGGGCATCGGCCCAGAATAATCTCGGCAACGCTCTGCAGGAGCTCGGCACGCGCGAAACCGGAACACAGCGGCTTTCAGAGGCCCTGGCGGCGAACCGCGCAGCGCTTGGCGCCACAGACCGCGAACGTGAGCCGCACTATTGGGCTACGGCGCAGAGCAATCTTGGCAACACGCTCCTCCTCCTCGGGCAGAGAACCGGCGAGGCGCACTGGTTGGAGCTAGCCGTCATTGCCCATCGGACGGCCCTAGCGGAACGCCCGCGGTCGCGCGTGCCGCTGGATTGGGCGACAAGCCAGAGCAATCTCGGAAATGCGCTTTTCTCGCAGGGCGAGATGGAAGGCAGCTCCGATCTGCTTGAGCAAGCGGTCTCTGCCTACAGCGCTGCGCTTGACGAGGACCTCAGGAGCATAGCGCCGCTCCAATGGGCCTCGACCCAGAACAATCTTGGCCTGCCCCTGATGGTGCTCGGCCAGCGGGAGACCGACGTTGCACGCATCGAGGCCGCCGTCGCCGCCTTCCGGGCCGCGCTGGAGGTGTGGGACCGTGACAGCGCGCCGATAGCCTGGGCGGAGACACGAGAAAATCTCGGCAATGCGTTGCAGACCATTGGCTCCCGAACCGGCGAAACGCTGTTACTTGAGGAGGCCATCCAGGCCTATCGGGATGCGCTACAGGAATTTCCGCGAGGGCGCCTTCCCCTCAAGTGGGCCAGCGCGCAGCATCATCTCGGCAATGCGCTGCGGGTCCTCGGGGAGCACAAATTGGGCACTGCCGACCTCGAAGATGCTGTTTCGGCACTACGTGCAGCAACGCAGGAGCGCCGGCGCGAAGTCGTCCCGATCGAATGGGCGCGAACGCAGGACCATCTCGGCCTTGCACTGTTTGCGCTTGGCATTCGCACCGAGGACATGCGGATGATCGAGCAGGCGGCCGCAGCATATGCCGCGGCAGCGCTGGAGTTGACGCGCGCCCGGGCTCCATTGGACTGGGCTTTGACCCGGAATAATCTGGGCGTCGCGCTCCAGGCCCTCGGATCACGCAGCAACGGAATCAGCCGCCTGCAACAGGCTGCAGCGGCCTACCGCGACGCGCTAGAGGTTCTCACCGCCGAGGACGCCCCCTATTATTGGACTGTCATCCACTCCAACCTCGCCGATACCCTCGCCCTGATCGCTTCGCGCTCCGGCGGGGCCGCCCCTTGACCCTCCTCGCCGGCCTTGCGATGTCCTGAGGGAACCATCAGGAGGATCGCCCAGATGAGCGCCACGCCGGCCTACGACCCCAGCAACGTCTTCGCCAAGATCCTGCGCGGCGAGCTGCCGGCCCATAAGGTCTATGAGGACGACAAGGCGCTCGCCTTCCTCGACATCATGCCGCGCTGCCCCGGCCATGCGCTGGTGATCCCCAAGGCGCCGTCGCGCAACCTGCTCGACGTGGCGCCGGAGGACCTCGCCCACGTGGCCACCGTGGCGCAGAAGGTGGCCAAGGCGGCGATGGCGGCGTTCAAGGCCGACGGCATCGTGCTCCAGCAGTTCAGCGAGGAGGCGAGCGGGCAGATCGTCTACCACCTGCACATGCACGTCATTCCGCGCCACCTCGGCGTGCCCATGAAGCCGCCGCACGTGGAGATGGAGAAGCCCGAGGTTCTGGCCGAGCACGCGGCCCTGCTGCGCACCGCGCTCGGCTCGTGAGCATCGGCGCGCCGGCTGCGGCGCTCGAGGTCCGGGCGCCCGGGCGCCTGCATCTGGGCTTCGTCGATCTCGGCGGCGCGCTGGGCCGGCGCTTCGGCAGCCTCGGCATCACGCTGGAGCAGCCGGCCACCGTCATCGAGGCCACGCGCGCCGACCGCGACACCCTCGAGGGACCTGAAGCCGCGCGCGCCGGCGCGGCGCGGGACGCGGTGCGCGCCGCGCTCGGCATCGCCGACCGCTTCGCCATCGCCGTGAAGGAGGCGCTGCCCGCCCATGCCGGCTTCGGCTCGGGCACGCAGATGGACCTCGCCGTGGGCGCCGCCGTGGCGCGCCTCGCCGGGCGGCAGGTGACGGCGCGCGCCATCGCCGACCTGATGGGCCGCGGCCGGCGCTCCGCCATCGGCACCGAGGCGTTCGCGGGCGGCGGCGTGATCCTCGACGGCGGACGCGGCGCCGGCCCGGCCGCGCCCCCGCTCCTCGCCCGCCTGCCGTTCCCGGAGCACTGGCGCGTCATCCTGGTCCTCGACGCCGCCCGGCACGGCCTCAGCGGCGCCGAGGAGGCGGAGGCGATGGCGGCGCTGCCGCCGTTCCCGCAGGCGCTCGCCGCCCATCTGAGCCACCTGGTGCTGATGCGGCTCCTGCCGGCGCTCGCCGAGCACGACGCGGACGCCTTCGGCGCCGCGGTCGGCGAATGGCAGGAGCGGCTCGGCGACCACTACGCCGCCGCCCAGGACGGGCGGCGCTTCCTCAGCCCGGACGTGGCCGCGGCGGTCGCGGCCCTGCGCGGCGAAGGCATCGCCGGGGTCGGCCAGAGCTCGTGGGGGCCCACCGGCTTCGCGGTGGTGGGCGACGGGCCGCAGGCGGAAAGGCGCGCCGAGGCCTTGCGCCGGCGCTTCGCATCGTTCACAAACCTGTCATTCCATTGCGTGCGCGGCCGGAACCAGGGCGCCGCGTTCGGCTCCATCGGCGCAGCCGTCCCGTGACCAGAAGGAAGCCCCGCATGGCTCCAGCCGCACCCCGGCTCCCCCGCGCCCTTCCGGCGCGCATCCGCGTGCCGCGCGCGGCCTGACGCCCATGGATCTCGCCATCATCGCGCTGTCCGCGCGCCCGCTCGTGGCGTCCGCCGCCCGCGCCGGCCTCGCCGCCCTCACCTTCGACCTGTTCGCCGACCTCGACACCTGCGCCCATGCGGCGCGCTGCGTGAAGGTGCACAAGAAGCACGGCTTCGCCTTCGACGGCGACGACCTGATCCACGCCCTCGCCTCGCTCGCGCCCGCCGGCCTGCCGGTGGTGCTCGGCGGCGGGCTGGAGGACGAGCCGGAGCTGATGGTGCGCATCGCCGAGCGCAACCCCATCCTCGGCAACGCGCCGCAGACCGTGCGCATCATCAAGGACCCGCTGGCGCTCGCCGCCCTGTGCGGCCACCTCGCCATCCCGTTCCCGGAGGTCAGCCTCGGCGCGCCCGAGGGCATGAGCGGACCGCTGATCGAGAAGAAGATCGGCGGCGCCGGCGGCGGCCACATCCGCCGCCGGGCCGAGGGCGACCTCTCGCCCCCCTGGCCCGACCACTATCTCCAGCGCGAGGTGAGCGGCACCTCGGTCTCGCTGCTGATGCTGGCGAACGGCACCGAGAGCGTGGTGGTGGGCGCCTCGCGCCAGTGGCGCGCCGGCGACCTCGAGCACCCCTTCCTCTACGGCGGCGCCGCCGGCCCCATCGCCCTGCCGGAGCCCCAGGGCGCGGCCATGCGCGCCGCCGCCCAGCGCGTCGCCAAGGCCTGCGGGCTCGTGGGCCTGGTCTCCATGGACTTCATGATCGGCGCGCAGGGCTGGTTCCTGGTGGAGGTCAATCCGCGCCTCGGCGCCACCCTCGACATCTTCGACGTGGACCCGCTGCCGCCGCTGCTCGGCCTGCACCTCGCCGCCTGCGGCGGGCGCATCCCGCCGGGCCTGCCGCAGCCGTCCGAGGCCCATGCGGCGGGCGTGATCTATGCCGACCGGGACATCATCGTGCCCCCGGGCCTATGGCCGGAGGAGGTGGCGGACCGCCCCGCCGCCGGCGCCGCCATCGCCAAGGGCGCCCCGGTGTGCACCGTGCGCACCCAGGGCCCGACCCTGGAGATCGCCGAGGAGCGCCTCGCCGCCCGCAGCCGCGACGTGCGGCTCCAGCTCGGCCTCGGCGCGCTCGCGCCCGCGCCGTGACCCCCCGGCCGCCGCGCGGAGCCCGGCCATGGCGCTGACGCCGCCCGGGATCGCCCGCGCCTTCGCGGCGGCCTGCCGGGCCGAGCTCGACGCGCTGAAGCCCGGCAACGTGCACCGCTTCGCCGCCGGCCACGGCATGGAGCCGGCCCATTTCGAGGCGGCGGCCGCCGCAGCCGCCCCGTTCATGGGCGCGGCGGGCCTCTCGGTCGGGCAGCGCATCGCCGGCGCGGTGGATGCCTCGCTCGCCGCCACCGGGCTCAACGCCAATCTCGGCATCGTCCTCTTGTGCGCGCCGCTCGCCCAGGCGGCGCTGACGGTGTCGCCCGCGCCGTTCCGGGAGCGGCTGTCCCAGGTGCTCGGCACCCTCGACACGGCGGATGCCGATGCCGCCTTCGGCGCCATCGCCCGCGCCAATCCCGGCGGCCTCGGCGCCGCGCCCGAGGCCGACGTGCGCGCGCCCGCCGCGACGACGCTGGCCGCCGCCATGGCGCTCGCCGCCCACCGCGACCTGATCGCGCGGCAGTACGCCAGCGGATTTGCCGACCTGTTCGCGGTCGGCGTGCCGCGGCTCGCCGGGGCGCCGCTCGCGCCGGCGCGGCTGGAGGCGGCCTTCCTCGCCTTCCTCGCCGGCTTCCCCGACAGCCACGTCGCCCGCAAGTTCGGCGCCGGCACCGCCGAGGCGGTGCGCGCCGAGGCCGAGGCGCTGCGCGAGGAGATCGACGGCCTCCCGGACCCGGCCCGGCATCGCCGCCTGCTGGCGTTCGACGCGCGATTGAAGGCGCGCGGCCTCAATCCCGGCACCAGCGCCGACCTCACGGTGGCGAGCGCGTTCGCGGCGCTCCTCCTCGCCGCCGAGGAGGCTCAGGCGTAGCGGCGCGCCGCGTCCGGGCCGATCCGCCCGTCATGGAGCGCGCTCGCCACCAGCGCGCCGGCGACGCCCATCCGCGCCAGCGCGTCGAGGTCGGCCGCGTCCCGCACCCCGCCCGCGGCGTGGAAGCGGCCCGCCGGCCTCAGGGCCATTGCGGCTTCCAGCGCGGCCATGTCCGGCCCCTCGCCCGAGCCGACGCGGGCCAGCGTCATGACGATGACGTCCTCGGTCCAGAGCTCCGGCGTGGCGTGCACCTCCCGTGGTCCGCGCGGCCCCTGGGCGTCGCGGTCGAGGGAGAGGATCACGCCCGGCACGGCGAGCGCCGCGCGCGCCGCCGCGACCTCCGCCAGGCTCTCCGTGCCCACCACTGGCCTGCCGAGGCCGGCGTCCAGGCGGGCGGCGAGCGCCGCCGGGGCCGATTCGCCGGCGTCAACCCAGAGGGCGAGATGCGGAAATCGCGCACGCAACGCGCGAATCTCCCTATCGTGGTGGCCCTCGCCCGAAATGGCGTCCAGATCGGCGACATAGAGCGTGGAGAAGGGGGCGATCTCCAGCAGCCGCGCGACCACCTGGAGCGGATCGGCGGACCGCGCGAGGCCGGAACGCCAGGGTCGGTAGTCGCTGCGATGGCCCCGGACGGCACGAACAACTTGACCTCCCTTCAGGTCAAGGACCGGAATAAGCTGCACGGTGGTCTGCCCAGGGATCGCCGGCCGAAAGAGGGACGAGATGCGCGTCTTCATCTGCGAGTACGTGACATCCGGCGGACTGCGCGACAAGCCTCTGCCCGAGACGCTGCTGCCCGCGGCCCTGCAGGTGCGCGATGCCCTGATCCGGGATCTCGAAGCCCTCCCGGGCGTCAGCACCATCCTTGCCTATGACGACCGGCTGCCGGCGCCGAGCGAGGACAGCGTCCCGGTCGGCAAGGGCGACGACCCCTGGATCTGCTGGTCCGGGCTCGCCCACGAGGCGGACGTGGTCTGGCCCGTGGGCCCGGAGACAGGCGGCGTGCTGGCGCGCATGGTGCGCCTGATGAACGAGAGCGCCGCGCGCCTCATCTCCGCCTCGCCCGCGGCCATCGACCTGGTCTCGAGCAAGCTGCGCACCGCGGAGGTTCTGGCGCAGAACTTCATCCCCCACGTCCCCACCTACACCCTCGACACGGTGCCGGCGGACATCAAGGGCGACCTCATCACCAAGCCCGACGACGGCGCCGGCGCGGAGAACACCCGCGCCTGGCCGAACCGCGACGCGCTGCCGCGCGGCGGCCGGCTGGTGGTGCAGCCGTTCGTCCACGGCACGCCGGTGAGCCTGAGCGTGCTGGTGCGGCCGGACGGCGTGACGCTGCTCTGCGCCAACCAGCTTCACATGAGCCACCTCGTCGGCGTGCTCTCGCTCACCGGGATCACGGTGGGCGCCATCGACGACAAGGACGGCGCGCTCGCCGTGCTGGCCCAGAAGGTGGTGGCGGCGATCCCGGGCCTGTCGGGCATCATCGGCATCGACGTGATCCTGTCGCCGTCCGGCCCGCTGGTGGTGGAGGTGAACCCGCATGCGACCGTCGCCTATGCGGGGCTGCACGCGGCGCTCGGCGTCAATCCCGCCGCCTTCCTGCCCGAGCTGATCCGCGACGGGCGGCCGCCCGCCATGCCCCATCTGCCGCGCCCGCGCCCGGTGGAGCTGGACCTGCGCTGAGCCGGCCGGCCGGCGCGGACACGGTCCCATGGGGAGAATTTCCCCGATCGTCTTGATCTTGCTCGCCTGAGGGGCTCCCATGGGGCGCCCTCAGGCGCCGTGGCCGGCGCGCCGGGGCACGCTTCGCGCCGGGCCCGGCACGGGCGACGGGGTGCCGGCCCCAGGGCGGCGCCCGCGACAAGGGATGGCCGCCGCGCGAGGCGTCGATGAGAGCAGATGAACCCGAAGCGGCGGCCGAGGCCGAGGCCAAGGCGGCCGACGCCCGGTCCGCGCCGCGCCATGGCCTCGACCGGCTGTTCGTGAAGGGCATGCCCTTCTACGCCCGCCATGGCGTCTACGAGGCGGAGCGCGAGCTCGGCCAGCGCTTCATCGTCGATTGCGACTGCAGGCTCGACACCCGCCCCGCGGCCTGGGCCGACGACGAGGCCCTGACCATCTCCTACCAGAAGATCTACGAGCAGGTGCGCGCGGTGGTGGAGGACGACCCGGTGCACCTGATCGAGACCGTGGCCGAGCGCATCGCCACGCGCCTGCTGGACCATTTCCAGCTCCTGGAGGAGGTGGTGGTGACGGTCCACAAGCCGAACGCACCGGTGAGCGGCATCTTCGCCGACGTGGGCGTGGAGATCACGCGCCGGCGCTGAGGGTCGCGGCGGGAGGTGCGAGAGCGCTCCCTCCTCGCTTGCCGCCGCACGGCCGTGGCGCCGCCGCGCGCCCGCCCTCCAGCCGTCGCACCATGCGCCGTCGCGCCCCGTGCGCCGCCCCCTCTCGCGCCGTCGCCCTCCGGCTCGACCGGAAGGCCCATGGACCGCGCCGCATCTGCGACGGCGAGGATGGATGCTCCGGCCAAGCCGGAGCATGACGGCGGCGGGCATGGCGGGCCAGCTCTGAGAGAGCGCACGGTCAGCCGCGCCGCCCTCGGCCCCCGCGCCTCCTTTCCCCCTTGCGGGAAGCGGCGCCTCCCCTTGCGGGGAAGCGGCGAGGAAGCAGGCCGCGCAACATCGCCGCCCCACGCCCCGTCGCCCTCCGGCTCGACCGGAGGGCCCATGGACCGCGCCGCATCTGCGACGGCGAGGATGGATGCTCCGGCCCAGCCGGAGCATGACGGCGGCGGGCATGGCGGGCCAGCTCTGAGAGAGCGCACGGTCAGCCGCGCCGCCCTCGGCCCCCGCGCCTCCTTTCCCCCTTGCGGGAAGCGGCGCCTCCCCTTGCGGGGAAGCGGCGAGGAAGCAGGCCGCGCAACATCGCCGCCCCACGCCCCGTCGCCCTCCGGCTCGACCGGAGGGCCCATGGACCGCGCCGCATCTGCGACGGCGAGGATGGATGCTCCGGCCAAGCCGGAGCATGACGGCGGGAGGCTAAGCGCGGGCGCCCGTCACTAGCCTCCCCTCCCCCTTGTGGGGAGGGGCAGGGGTGGGGGTATCGGCGCGGCTGGGTGAAGCCCGCGCGACTGGCGACGGCGGCGCGACCGCCACCCCCTCCCACCCCCTCCCCACCTCCCACCCCCTCCCCCCACCCCCTCCCCACAAGGGGGAGGGGAACTCCCGAAGCAGGCCTCAAGCCCAGACCCCAGGCCCAGACCTCGGGCCCCGGCCCGATCTTCGGGCCGGCTTGGGGAACATCCGGCGGCTGGACCCGCTCGCGGCTTCCGGGGCGCGGCGATGCCCCCTCCCCTCGCCCCGCCAATTGCTTTGCCCGGCGACGCGCTCTGGGCCATAAGGGCGCCGGGCGGCGGGGAGGAGACCCCGCATCCCGCCGAGGCGGCGTGCGCAGGAGACGGCTGTGAGCGAGAGCGTGACCCTTCAGACCTATCTCGACCGGTGGGCCGGCGGCGACGCCGGCAAGGCCGCGGTGGCCGCGGCGGTCAAGGCCATCGCCGAGGCCGGCGTCGGCATCGCCGACCTGGTCGCGCGCGGGCCGCTGGAAGAGGGCCTCGCCAAGATCCGCGGCGTCGATCCCAATGCCGGCGGCGACGCCCAGAAGGAGCTCGACGTGGTGGCGGAGGAGCGGATCCTCGCCGCGCTGAAGACGACGCCGGTCGCCTTCCTCGCCTCGGAGGAGAGCGAGGACCTGATCCCGGTGAACCCCGCCGGCCGCCTCGTGGTGGCGGTGGACCCGCTCGACGGCTCGTCCAACATCGACACCAACGTGTCGGTGGGCACCATCTATTCCATCCTGCCCTATGACCCGGCGGCCCATGCGAGCCCGAAGGACGCGGTGATGCGCCCAGGCCGGCATCAGGTGGCGGCGGGCTTCCTCGCCTACGGGCCGGCCACCATCCTGGTGGCGACCTTCGGGGAGGGCACGCACGTGTTCGTGCAGGACCGCCGCACCGGGGAATTCCTGCTCGCCCGCGCGCACGTGGAGATCCCGGCCGAGACCAAGGAATACGGCGTCAACCAGTCCAACGTCCGCCACTGGGACGCGCCCATGAAGGGCTATATCGAGGACTGCCTCGCCGGCAAGGAGGGCCCGCGCGGCAAGGACTTCAACATGCGCTGGGTGGGCTCCATGGTGGCCGACGCCTTCCGCATCTTCACCCGCGGCGGCGTCTATCTCTATCCCGGCGACAGGCGCAAGGGCTATGCGGACGGGCGCCTGCGCCTGATCTACGAGGCGAACCCGGTGGCCTTCCTCACCGAGCAGGCCAAGGGCGGCGCCACCGACGGCAAGACGCGCATCCTCGACATCGCGCCGCACCACATCCACCAGCGCATCCCGCTGGTGTTCGGCTCGAAGGCCGAGGTGGAGCAGATCGCCTCCTATTACTGACCGTCCCGCCGGAGATCCCGCCGCCGCCCGTTGTCCGGCCGGAGGACCCATGCGGCCGGCGATGCGCCCGGCAATCGGCGGGCCGTCCCCTCACCCTGCCCTCTCCCCGCCGGGGAGAGCGTCGCCCTCAGGCCCGCCCCGGCGCCCGTCTCCAGCGCAGGAAGGTTCCGCCCACGCGCCACGCGTCCCCCTCTCCCGGAGGGAGAGGGCGGGGGGTGAGGGCTTCGCGCCCCAAAAAGCGGGGCCGGGCGGCGCCGCGTTCTCCCGCCTCAAGCGAGAGGACGATGGCGGGCGGGCCGCCCGCTTTATCCCTCGCCCGCCTTCGGGAACACCATGCCCGACAGCCGCGCCACCACCACCGGGTGCTTGGCCATCAGGGCGTGCAGCTCGTTCTCCTCGATCACCAGCACCTTCGCCTTGGTGGCGGCGCGCACCACCATGTGCTCCAGCGCCGCGCCGGAGGCGACGCCGAACACCCCGCCCGGCCCCAGCCGCTCCACGCCGTCGGGATGCTCCACCTCCACATAGCCTTCAAGCACCACGTAGAGGTGGCCGGTCTTCTCGCCCCTGCGCACCACCATGTGGCCCCGGTCGAAGCTGCGCGAGTGCAGCACCGGCAGCAGCGCGCCCAGCGCCTTGGCGTCGAGATCGGTGAACGGGGCGAGGCGCGAGACCATGGAGAAGGTGACGACGAAATTGTGCTGGGCGATCACCTCGGAGAAGGAGGAGGCGATGATGGCGATGGGCAGCGCCAGCATGACCAGCCCGGTCACCATGGTGATGCCGCCGATCACCCGGCCGAGCGTCGTCACCGGCACCACGTCGCCGTAGCCCACCGTGGTGAGCGTGGTGATGGCCCACCACATGGCCGCCGGGATGGAGCCGAACTGCTCCGGCTGCACGTCGCGCTCGACGAGGTACATCAGCGTCGCCGCCGTGAGCACCCCCGAGACCAGGATCAGGAGGCAGGAGAACAGCGCGTAGCGCTCGCGCTTGATGGCGAGGAACAGCGCGTTGAAGCCGGACGAATAGCGCGCCAGCTTCAGGAAGCGCAGCAGGCGCAGCACCAGGAGCCCGTGCAGCTCGTAGCCCGCGAACAGCGAGCCCGCCAGCGGCATGATGGCGAGCAGGTCGATGATGGCGAACGGCGTGACGGCGTAAGCGAGCCGCGCCTGCCAGGCCGGCATGCCGCGCCGCAGCGGATGCTCCGGCGCCACCCACAGCCGCACCGCGTACTCCGCCACGAAGACGGCGAGGCAGGCGTGCTCGATCACGGCGAACGCCCAGCCGTCCCTGAGGCCGAGGGAGGCAACCGTGCCGAGCACGGCGACGACGATGCTGACGAGGATGACCGCGATCAGGGCGAAATGCAGCACGTCGGCGGGGCGGTCCCCCGGCACGTCGCGCTCCAGGAGGTCGAACACCCGCCGGCGCATGCTCCTGCGATCCATGCCGCACCTCCCCGGCAGGCGAACCGGCGCGCGCGCCATAGCCTGTCCCGCTTTCCGTCCGATCTTAAATGCTGATTCTGGCGCGAAATCACGCGTCCTGTCGCCCGCCGTCCGCCTGGAGCGCGGCGCGCTCGGCCTCGCGGGCCTCGGCGATGCGCGCGCTGACCACGTCCTCGGGCAGCCCGAGCGCCTCCAGGAGGCGCCCGGCGAGCTGGAGGCTCGCCTCCACGGTCTCGGGGATGACGCCGGCGACGCCCAGCGCGCTCAGCCGGCGCGCATGGGCGCCGTCGCGGGCGCGCGCCACCACCACCGCCTGCGGCCAGCGCGCGCGCACGGCGCGCACCATGCCCTCCGCCGGTCCTGCGGCATCGAGCGTGACCACGAAGGCGCTGGCCTGGTCTCCGCCGAGGCGCTCCAGGAGATCGAGCCGGCCGGCGTCGCCGAAGAACACCGGCTGCCCGCTCCGGCGCTCCACCGCCGCCCGCATCGGATCGGCGTCCACCGCGACGAACGGCACGTTCTCGCGCGCCAGGATCGCGGCCACGGTGCGCCCGACCCGGCCGAAGCCGCCGATCACCACGTGGCCCGAGAGCCCGGCCGCGTCCGCGGGCGCCTCCAAGCCGCGGGCCTCGTCGCGCTCGAGCCGCGCCCCCAGCCGGCGCCCGAGCCGCGCGAGCAGCGGCGTCAGCGCCAGGGTCAGCACCACCGCCGCCACCAGCGCGCTCATCTGCGCCGGATCCACCAGCCGGCGCGCGGCGAGCAGGCCCAGCACCACCAGCGCGAACTCGCCGGTCTGTGCGAGCAGGATCGAGGCTTCCGCCGCCACCGGCCGCGCCGTGCCCATGAGGCGCACCGCCGCGTAGGTGAACACCACCTTCAGCCCCACCACCGCCACCACCACCTTCACCAGCAGCCAGGCGTTGGGCAGCACGCCCGCGAGGTCGACGCTCATGCCGACGGTGACGAAGAACACGCCGATCAGCAGGCCCTTGAACGGCTCCAGGTCGATCTCGATCTGGTGCCGGTAGGCGGTTTCCGACAGCAGCATGCCGGCGAGGAAGGCGCCCAGCGCCGCCGACAGGCCCGCCGCATGGGTCAGGCCGGCGGCGCCCACCACCACCACCAGGGTGATCGCCATGATGAGGTCGCGCAGCCCGGTGCTGGCGGCGAGCGCCACCAGCGGCGCCAGCACGAAGCGGCCCGCGAGCAGGATCGCCACCACCGCCGCCGCCGCCTTGCCGAGGGCGGACAGGGCGAGCCACGCCACGTCGCCGCCCTGAGGCCCGAGCAGGTCGACGGCGAGCAGGATCGGCACCACCATCAGGTCCTGGAACAGCAGCACCGCGATCACCAGCTGCCCGAAGGGCGTGAGCGAGCGGTGCTCGGCGATCAGCAGCTGGGTGACCACGGCGGTGGAGGACAGCGCCAGCGACAGGCCGATCACCAGCGCGAGGCCGGGATCGCCGAACGGCAGGTAGAGCAGGCCGGCGAGCGGGGCCGCGCACAGCGCCACCTGGAGGGCGCCGGCGCCGAACACCTCGCGGCGCAGCGCCCACAGCCGCGCGGCGGAGAATTCGAGCCCCAGCAGGAACAGCAGGAAGATCACGCCCAGCTCGCCGAACGGCGCGACGCGCGCGGGATCGGAGATGGTGAGGATGCGCACGAACGGCACCTCGTGCGCCAGCCGGCCCAGCCCGTGCGGGCCGAGCAGCACGCCGATGGCGATGAAGCCCACCACGGCGCCGATGCGCGCGCGGTGGAACAGCGGCACCAGGACGCCGGCGGCGATGAGATAGACCATCGCGTCCTTGAGGACTGTGTCCGACACCTCTCCCGGTCCCCCGCGCGGTCGCTCTGTCTGTTTGCCGGCAGCTTACGCCGGCGCGCCGCGCGCCGGTACCCTCTTCCCGCGCAGCGTCACCGCAGGTCCGGCACCGCCGCCTCGACCTTCGCGCGCAGCGCCGCGTCCGGGCGCGGCAGGTTGCGCGGCCAGGCGTGCGGGGCGCAGGTGAAGAAGCGCTCGCCGCGGGCGTAGATCACGAGGTCCGGCTTGAAGCGCAGGATGTTGTCGAAGTTGAAGTCGCACGAGCCCAGCACGTAGCGCGAGGCGTGCATCCAGCCCACCTCGCTCACGTTGGAGTTCATGAACAGGCGCGGCCAGACCAGGGCGCTGAAGCTGTCGCCCATGACCAGCACGCGCGGCCCGCCGCCGCCGAACGGGAACACCTTCGAGGCGAAGGGGCCGAACACGTTGTGGTGCGGCAGGCGCGGGTCGAGGCTCGACTTCCGCATCGGCACGTTGAGCAGGTAGTTGTGGTCCTGGATCTCGGGCGGCATGCGCATGCTGCGCAGCAGGTCGCCGCTGGCGATCGGCCGCCGGTCGCCGATGGCCCTGGAGAGATCGAGCGCCCATTCGGAATGGCCGGCGGCCGTCACCGCCGCGTTGAATCCGGCGACCGAGGAGCGGAAGTTCCAGTGGGTGTCGGTGAGCAGGTAGCGCGGATAGGGGGTCTGGCGCAGCGCCGCCCTCAGGTCCACCGCGGTGACGCCGAGCGCCTTCATGGCGCCGAGCATGAGGTCGTATTCCGTGGTCTTGTAGGCGAGCCGGTCGTGCCACTCCGGCAGGCCCTCGAGGTCCACCGACTGCGCGTTGGGCGGCAGCGCCACCACCAGCTTGGCGCCGCGGGCGGCGAGGATGGCGTTCATCTCGCCGATCATCTCGGCGAAGCGCCGCACGCCCGGCACCCGCACCAGGGCGCCGGCGGACTGCTCGGGGGTGTTCTCGCGGCCCCAGAACAGCTGGCCCGTGCGCCCCTCGTAGATCGGCCGGGTGTCCGGCGAGGCGAGGTCCTCGCGCAGCTCCCGGCGCAGCACCGGCAGCGAGGCGCGGAAGCCGAAATTGTCCTGCATGAACTCGCCGAGATTGCGGAACGCCACCTCCACCATGTGGGCGTAGCCCAGCTCCGGCCGCAGCGCCGTGCGCCAGGTGAAGCGCCCGAGCGGATCGGGGATCAGGTTCGAGGCCAGCAGCAGCGCGAAGATGCCGGCGATCATGGCGCCCATGTAGCGGCGGTGGCGCGAGAGCAGGGGCATGGCTCAGAACCGGTAGTAGAGGAACGGCGTCGACGTGGCGCCGCCGAGCCAGATGGCGCAGAAGATCAGCAGCACGCCGATGAAGGCGTAGTCCGTGACCATGGCGAGCCGCCCCTCGCCGGACAGGATGGGCCAGCGCTTCCACTGCCAGAAGCCGATCGCCGATCCCACCACCATGGCGACGACGGCGAGCGGGGTGAGGCCGAAGCTGAGCGCCATGGAGGGGCGGTAGAAGCCGTTGAGGCCGATGAGGCCCTGGAACATCTCCACCGCCTCGGGCATGGAATTGGTGCGGAACAGGCACCAGCCCACCATCAGCACCAGCATGGCGTAGAGCTGGGAGAGCCCGCCCGGCAGGCGCTCCAGGATGCGCCCGAGCCAGGCGCGCTCCATGGCCAGGAACATGCCGTGGTAGCCGCCCCAGAGCACGAAGTTCCAGCTCGCGCCGTGCCACAGGCCGCACAGCAGGAAGACGACCCAGAGGTTGAAATAGGTGCGCCTCTCGCCCTTCCGGCTGCCGCCGAGGGGAATGTAGAGATAGTCGCGCAGGAACGCCGACAGGCTCATGTGCCAGCGGCGCCAGAACTCGGTGATGCTCTTCGAGGTGAGCGGCACCCGGAAGTTGCGCGGCAGCACGAAGCCGACCATGACGCCGAGGCCCACTGCCATGGTCGAGTAGCCGGCGAAGTCGTAATAGAGCTGGATCGTGTAGCCGAAGACGCCGAGCCACGCCTCCACGAAGGTGGGATTGGTGGTGGTGTCGAAGATGCCGTCCACGAGCCGCGCCAGCTCGTCGGCGATCAGCACCTTCCAGGCGAGGCCGATGGCGAACAGCCGCGCCCCGGCCGAGAAGCGGCCCCAGGTGGTGCGGCGCTTGGAGAGCTGCCGCGCCACCGTGTTGTAGCGCACGATCGGGCCCGCCACGAGCTGCGGGAACATGCACATGTAGAGCGCGAACTGGGCCGGGTCCTTGTTGGCGCTCACCTTCCGCTTGTAGATGTCAGCGATATAGGAGATGGCGTGGAAGGAATAGAACGAGATGCCGAGCGGCAGGCCGATGGCGGGCACCTGGAACGAGAAGCCCGTGGGCTCCAGAAGCACGTTCAGGTTCTGGACCATGAAGCCGGTATACTTGAAGATGCCGAGCAGGACGAGATTGAACGTCACCGCGACGACGAGCATCTTCTTGCGCTCGGCGCCGTCCCTCCGGTCGATCATCTGCGCAAGGAAGAAGTTCACCGCCACCGAGAAAAACAGGATGAGGATGTGCGGCGTGTAGCCCGCCGCATAGAAGACCACCGAGAAGGCAAGAAAGATGTAGTTCCGCGTCGCAATCGTCTTCGCGGAAAAATACAGCGCCAGGAACAGGGGAAAGAAATAGAAGAGGAACTCGATCGAAGCGAACGTCATGCCGGGGGAACCGCGGTGGCCGGAGCGAGGGTCGTCCATGCCATTCTTTGCCGCGGCCCGCAAGCCGGGAGGGGGTGGGCGGGGACACAAGTCCGTTGGACATGATGCGACGCCGCGGCGCTCTCCCCCGCTGGCTTCCGCTGGCGGCAAGGGCTCCACGTACCGCCCGGGCCGGTCGGCTTCCAACGCGACCTTCGCCGCCCCACGCGTCGAGCGTGTCCCCGCGCCGCCGATCTTCGCCGAGATTCACAACAGCGCTTACCCATGGGCCGGATGCTCATGCGAGCGATCCGCGACCACACGAGCCGCCCGCCCGCGCATCTCGGGGGAAGAATCTGAGCGTTGCCTTGCCCCCGCCCCGGCTCAACCTTCTCGCGATCTGGAGCCGCCGGCCAGTCCTGAGGGAGTTTCAACGCGCCATCACAAAATGCATAATGGCGAGGCGCTATCGGCCGCAAAAATAGGTTCCATCCGGATTGTCGCGCGGAAAACTACCCCACGGGCAGACGCGCACCCAATACCGTTCGTTTCCATATATCGGAACCTGCATCTGCTGACCGCCGCTCATCGCGTAACTGCACCAATTTCGACAATTCTGATTACCACGAATGGCAACCTGTATGGCGACGGAACACGCGTTCTCCACCACAAGTCTATTATTGTTGTTATAGAACGTTTCTGCACAATTTTGTTGCGCGACAGCAGTTTCTGGCTGGAGCGCGATGCCGGCCATCGTTGTTGCCATCAAAAATATGGCCCCGACCAGAAATTTACGATGCATTGAAACGCTCCCAGCTCGATCTGGTGATCAGCATCGCGCTTTGCCCTGGCTGTTGCATCCTCCAATTGGAGTAGGGACATCTTGGAGCAGGGGCATCTTGCCCTCCACGTCACCCGGCGCGACGACAGGGCGAAAGGCTTCGAGGCCCGGCCGCGTCGCTGAGGGGTAGAGCGCTCCTTCGCCTTGATTCTCACGCCCCCTCGCCTCGTCCGGCCGCGCTGCGCCCTTGCGGCCCGGACGGCGCGCGCTATCCTCGCCGGCCCGAGGAGCCCGCCCGCATGCGCATCGCCACCTGGAACGTGAACTCCATCCGCCAGCGGCTCGACCACGCGGTGGCGTGGCTGAAGGAGACCGACCCGGAGGTGGTCTGCCTCCAGGAGATCAAGTGCCAGACCGAGGCGTTCCCGCGCGAGCCGTTCGAGAGCCTCGGCTACAATGTGAGCGTCCACGGCCAGAAGGGCTTCAACGGCGTCGCCCTGCTCTCCAAGCTGCCGCTGGAGGACGTGACCCACGGCCTCGCCGGCGACGACGGCGACGAGCAGGCCCGCTTCATCGAGGCGGTGGTGTCGGTGAAGGGCGGCGTGGTGCGCGTCGCCTGCCTCTACCTGCCCAACGGCAACCCGCCGGACACCGAGAAATACCCCTACAAGCTCTCCTTCATGGCGCGCCTGAAGGCGTTCGCGCAGGACCGGCTGAAGCTGGAGGAGCCGCTGGTGCTGGCGGGCGACTTCAACGTCATCCCCGCGCCCGCGGACGCGGCCGACCCGGCGGCCTGGGCCGGCGACGCGCTGTTCCTGCCGCGCACCCGGCAGGCGTTCCGCGAGCTGATCCATCTCGGCCTGACCGACGCCGTGCGCGCCGCCTCCGACGCGAGCCGCCTCTACACCTTCTGGGACTACCAGGCGGGGGCCTGGCAGCGCGACAACGGCATCCGCATCGACCACCTGCTGCTCTCGCCGCAGGCGGCGGACCGGCTGATCGCGGTCGGCATCGACAAGCACGTGCGGGCCTGGGAGAAGCCGTCCGACCACGTGCCGGTCTGGACCGATCTCGCCATCGCCGCCTGAGCGGGCGGGCCGGGACGGTCCCGACCGGGATCTGGCGGGATCTGGCGCCGGACGTGGCGGACTTCGGGGCATTTCGAGGGGGGATTTCGCATGGTCGTCCAGGGTGGGTGCCTGTGCGGCGCGGTGCGCTACCGCCTGCGCCATCCGCGCGCGGCCTACTGGTGCCACTGCACCATGTGCCGCCGCGCCTCCGGCTCGGCCGCCCTGCCCTGGGTGAGCGTGGCGCGCGGGGATTTCGAATTGGTTCAAGGGGTTATGACGACATACGCGTCCTCGGCGGGGGTCTCCCGCGACTTCTGCGGCCGCTGCGGCAGCCCGATCCTGTTCGACATGGCCTGCGAGGACGCGGTGGACGTGACCCTCGGCACGCTGGACCAGCCCGATCTCCTCCCCCCGAGCCACCACATCTGGTGCTCCACCAACCTGGAAATGGCGCGGACGCTCGGCTCCGGCCTGCCCCGCCACGCCGGCGAGGCGCCTTAGGCGCTGGCGCCGGACGCGCTGGCCCTCCGCCGGCCAGCCCATTCAAGAGGCACCCCGAATCCGGGGCTGGGAATGCTCCATCCTTAGGCAATTTGGTGCCAGCCACTTCGGCAACCGACGCGCGCTGCATCGTGCCTCCGCATATTGCCTCATATAATTTCTCGTTTTATAACAATGGCTTGTTTAAATAAGGCAGCCTTACTTACCCATATGACGCTGCCTGACACTCAAGTGAAATCCGCCTGAAATTTCAGCTTGAACCACCCCCGAAGATAGCTTTGTATCTTAACCAACAACCGTCCGAAGGGCGCCGGTCGCCGGTGCCCAGGGGCGGCCTTCCGTCCCCTCTGGAGCTCCCACCTGCGCCATGCTTACCCAGCAGATCGTCAACGGCGTGATGCTCGGCGCCATCTACATGTTGGTGGCGGTGGCCTTCACCCTCGCCATCGGCGTGCTGAACTTCCTCAACTTCTCCATCCCCGGCCTGTTCATGCTCGGCGGCATGCTCGCCTTCGGCCTGATGGCGAAGGGCTGGCCCTCCCTCCTCGCCTTCGCCGGCGCGCTCGCCGCCGCCGCCTTCGTCTCCCTGCTGGTGGAGCGCCTCGCCTTCCGCCCGATGCAGAACGGCGACCCCGAGGTGCCGCTGGTCTCCTCGCTCGGCTTCCTGGTGCTCCTGGAAAACCTCATGCTCGTCGCCTACGGCTCTGACCAGCAAGCCTTTCCGGCGCTGCTGCCGGATCTCAACATCCGCATCGGCGGGCTCGTCATCGGCATCGCCCAGATGGTCTCGCTCGGCCTCTCGCTGGCGCTGGTGGCGCTGCTCTCCTACGTGCTCACCGCCACCAATGCCGGCCGGCGCATCCGCACGGTGGCCGAGAACCGCGAGACGGCGCTGATCCTCGGCGTCGACATCTCGCGCCTGGTGCCGCAGCTCTTCATCGCCTCGGCGCTGCTGGCCGCGCTCGCCGGCATCCTGTTCGCGGTGAACTACCAGCAGGTCTCCCCCTTCATGGGCGAGGGCGTCGGCTTCAAGGGCGTCGCCGCCATGATCGTCGGCGGCATGGGCTCCATCTGGGGCGCGGTGCTGGGCGGGCTCCTGATCGGCCTCGCCGAGGTGCTCTCCATCTCCTATATCGGCGCCGACGTGGTGAACATCACCGTCTACGGCCTGCTCCTCCTCATCCTCATCGTGCGGCCCCAGGGCCTCCTCGGCCGCGCGCCCAGCCGGGAGAAGCTGTGATGAGCGGCTACCTCACCGGCGTCCTGGTGGTCCTCGCCTTCAACGTGATCGCCGCCTACGCGGTCTACCTGCCTTTGGCGGCGGGCCAGCTGAACCTCGGCATCGCCGGCTTCATGGCCATCGGCGCCTATGGCGCGGCGTTCCTGACCAACGAATATGCCTGGCCGCTCTGGGCCGCGGTGCCGGTGGGGGCGGCGGCGGCGGGGCTCACCGGCATCCTGATCGGCATCCCGGTGCTGCGCACCCACGGCATCTACCTCGCCATGGCCACCTTCGCCCTCGGCCAGGTGATCTCCGCCATCTTCCTGAACCTCGAGGTGGTGGGCGGCGCCGCCGGCTACCCGGTCACCGACTATGCCGGCCCCTACGCGGTGTTCGCGGCGGCGGGCGGGGTGGTGGCGCTGATGCTGCTGATCTCGCGCACCCGCTTCCAGCTCTACCTGACGGCGGTGAAGAGCGATCCCACGGTCGCCGACCTCATGGGCATCTCGGTGCGCGGCATGCAGGTGGCGGCGTTCGCGCTGGGCGCGGCGGTGGCCGGCTTCGGCGGCGCCTTCTACGCCCACCACTACAATTTCGTCGAGGCCCAGCACTTCAGCGTTCTGCTCTCGGTCTACACCGTGCTCTACGTGCTGTTCGGCGGCACCCAGACGGTGTGGGGCCCGCTGGTGGGCGCGGCCTTCTTCACCCTGGTGCCGGAGCTGCTGCGCGCCTCCAACGAATGGCGCTATGCCCTGTTCGCGGTGTTCATCATCCTGTTCATGGCGGTGCGGCCGCAGGGTCTCGTCACGGCGGCGCTGCTGCGGATGTTCCGGCGCCGGACCGCGGAGGGCGAGGCATGAGCACCGCCGCCCCTTCCCTCAGCGCCCTTTCCGTCACCAACCTCGCGAAGTCGTTCGCCGGCGTGCGCGCCATCCGCGACCTGTCCTTCGAGGCTCCCAAGGGCCGCGCCACCGCCCTGATCGGCCCCAACGGCGCCGGCAAGACCACGGTGTTCAACCTCGTCAGCGGCGTCTATCCGGTGGACGCCGGCACCATCCGCGTCAACGGCGCCGACGTGACCGCCATGCCCTCGCGCAAGCGCATCACGACCGGCATCGCCCGCTCGTTCCAGAACGTGCGGCTGATGGCGCACCTCACCGTGCTGGAGAACCTGCTGGTGGGCCAGCATGTGCGGGCCTCCTCGCTCGCCGACCTGCTCACCCCCTTCCGCCTCGTGCCCAACCATCGCTGGAAGCGGGAGGCGCGCGCGGCGCTCGCCGAGGCGGGGCTCGCCCGCTATGCCGACGAGACCGTGAGCGCCCTGCCCTACGGCGTGAGGAAGCGCATCGACCTCGTGCGCGCCACCCTCGCGGGCGCCACCGTGCTGATGCTGGACGAGCCCGCCGCCGGGCTCAATCCCAGCGAGACCAATGCGCTGCGTGATCACCTGAAAGACCTGCTCGGCAAAGGCGTGACCCTGATCGTGGTCGAGCACGACATGCACTTCGTCGACAGCGTCTGCGAGAAGGTGGTGGTGCTGAACTTCGGCGAGAAGATCGCCGAGGGTCCGCTCTCCGTGGTGCGTCGCGACCCCAAGGTGCGCGAGGCCTATATCGGCTCCGACGAGGAGGCCGCGTGATGGCGCTGCTCGACGTCTGCGACCTCTCCGTCTCCTTCGGCCGCGTCGCGGCGCTGAAGGGTGTCTCGCTCCAGGTCCAGGAGGGCGAGATCGTCACCGTCCTCGGCGCCAACGGCGCCGGCAAGTCGACGCTGCTGCGGGCGATCCTCGGCGCGGTGCCGGCGAAGGGCGGCGGCATCACCTTCGCCGACGCCGACATCACCCGCGCCCCGGCTCACGAGCGCATCCAGAAGGGCATCGTGCTGGTGCCCGAGGGCCGGCGCATCCTGATCTCGCTCACGGTGGAGGAGAACCTGCTCCTCGGCGCCCACATGCGCACCGACCAGGACGCCGTCGCCCGCGAGCGGGACGCCATCTACGACCGCTTCCCGAACCTCGCCGAGCGGCGCCACATGGCCGCCTCGTGCCTGTCCGGCGGCGAGCAGCAGATGCTGGCCATCGGCCGCGCCATGATGGCGAAGCCCCGCCTGATGATGCTGGACGAGCCCTCGCTCGGCCTCTCGCCGCTGTTCGTCTCGAAGCTGTTCGACCTGATCCGCGAATTGAATGCCGGCGGCCTCTCGGTGCTGCTGGTGGAGCAGAACACCGGCAAGGCGCTCGCCGCCGCCCACCGCGCCAGCGTGCTGGAGCTCGGCCGGGTGATCATGGCGGGCGACCCCGCCGCGCTCGCGCGCGATCCCCGGCTCCAGGAAGCCTATCTCGGCGAAGACGGGGCCCACCCCGCGCCGAACCCATCCAGAGAGGAGTTGAGACCATGACCCTGAAACTGGCAACCGGCGCTGTCGCCGTCGTCGCGCTCCTCGCCGCCGGGCCGGCGCGCGCGGACGGCGAGCTCGTGCTCGGCTACATGATGGCCAAGAGCGGCCCCTACGTGTCTCTCGCCAACACCAACGAGGTGGCGGTGGACCTCGCGGTCGAGGAGATCAACGCCAAGGGCGGCATCAACGGCAAGAAGATCAAGGTGGTGAAGTTCGACACCGCCGGCGATCCCAAGCAGGCGACCACCGCGGTGCGCTCGTTCGCGCAGGATGCCGGCGCGCTTGCCGTCATCGGGCCGTTCTCGTCCTCGGAAGTACGCACCACCTTCCCGGTGGGCGAGCGCGAGGGCATCGCGCAGATGTCCATGGCCTCGTCGGCGCCGGGCCTCACCAAGGGCTTCACCTACGGCTTCCGCAACACCACCGACGAGGGCAAGGTCATCGACCAGGTGCTCGCGTCCATCCAGGACAAGAAGCTGCCCATGGCCTCGGGCGCGGCGGCCTACGCCACCGACGACGTGGTGTCGAAGTCCATCGGCACCGGCGTGGTGCCGAAGATGTTCGAGAAGTACGCCATCCCCTCGAAGGGCTCGGTGGACTTCCAGCTCGCCGCCTTCGATCTCTCGCCCCAGGTGGCCCAGCTGAAGCAGATGGCCCCTGACGTCGTCGGCCTCGGCTCCCCGCCCGAGGGCGCGGTGAACATCGCCAAGGAGCTGAAGCGCCAGGGCGTGAAGACCCGCCTCATCGGCGGCACCACCATCGCCGACCCCGAGCTGCCGAAGCGCATGGACGGCGCCGGCGAGACGCTGACCATCGGCACCACCTTCTTCCCCGACGTGAATGCGCAGACCAAGGCCTTCACCGCCGAGTTCGCCAAGCGCACCAAGGCGGCGGGCTACAACCGCACCGACCCGAACCAGATGGACGCCTCGGTCTACGACATCGTCTACCTCTATGCCGAGGCGATGAAGCGCGCCGGCGTCACCGGCGACAAGGCGAAGCTCGCCGCCGAGCGTACCGCGATCCGCGACGAGCTGGGCAAGCTCAAGAACTTCCAGGCGCTTGAGGGGTCCATCTCCTTCACCGACGGCGACGCGGTGAAGCCCGTCTACATCATCGAGGTGAAGGACGGAAAGTGGACCCTGCTCGACACGCGCACGCCCAACTGACCGGCGCAGCGTGAGGATCGGCGCCACCGTGCTGCCACCCCCTTTGCGGTGGCGCCGATCCGCCCCTTCTCAAAACCCCAAGTCTCCACAAAGTCCCCACAAGTCCCCAGGAGGAAACGAGATGTCCGCAGCCGGACACGCCCAGGCCCTGACCTTCACCATCCACGCCGATGGCCGCGCCTATGAGGAGACCATCCTCGTCCGCACCGCGGTGATCGCCGGCTGGACCGGCCGCGACAAGGTGGCCCTGGAGAAGCACATCAAGGAGCTGGAGGAGCTGGGCGTTCCGCGCCCGACCTCGACGCCCATCTACTACCGCGTCGCAGCCGCCCGCCTCACCACTGCCGACGCCATCGAATCCACCGGCCCGGATTCCTCCGGCGAGGTGGAGTTCATGATCCTTCAGACCGGCGCCCGCCGCTTCCTCGGCATCGGCTCGGACCACACCGACCGCAAGGTGGAGACCTACAACATCACCGTCTCCAAGCAGATGTGCGACAAGCCGGTGGCCGCCGAGCTGTGGGCGCTCGACGAGGTGCTGCCCCACTGGGACAAGCTGGTGCTGCGCTCCTACGCGGTGACCGGTGGGGAGCGCGCGCTCTACCAGGAAGGATCGGTCGCGGCCATGCTGCCGCCGCTGGAGATCCTGGCCGGCTATGACGGCCCGTTCGAGGGTGGCGCCGCCATGTTCTGCGGCACGCTCGCCGCCCATGGCGGCATCCGCCCCGCCGACCGCTTCGAATTCGAGATCGAGGACCCGGTGCTCGGCCGCACCATCCGCCACGGCTACGACGTCAAGGTGCTGCCGGTGCTCGGCTGAGACGCCGCGGACCGCCCTCACCTGCATCGAAACAAATGGAAGGGGACCAAGCCATGATGACGATTTTCGGCCCTCGCGCGCGCGGCGCCACCATCGCCGGCCTGCTGGCCGGCGCCATGGCGCTCGCCACGCCCGCCCTCGCGCAGGAGACTGTCTCAGGCGCGGGCGGCCTCGCCCCGCCCTCCAACGGCTCCTTCCTGGTGCCGATCATCCAGAAGCGCGGGCTCGACAAGAAGTACGGCCTCGACTTCGACATCAAGCTCTACCCGAATCCCGGCATCCTCTATTCGGACTTCGCCGCGGGGCGCACCACGCACATCTTCGGCGCGCTGTTCTCGGGCGCCAACTTCTACACCCGCGGCATGCCGGTGCAGCTGCTGTTCACCATCTCCACCGCCAACCACGCCTTCGTCTCGAACAAGGCGGACATCACCAAGCCTGCCGATCTCAAGGGCAAGACGGTGGCGGCGACCACCTCGTCGGGCTTCTACGGCATGGCCTCGTTCTTCCTAAAGCAGAACGACCTCGACCCGCGCAAGAACATCAACATCGTCGACGCCGCCCCGGCGGCGGTCCAGACCATGCTGCTCGCCGACCGCGCCGATGCCGGCCTGCTGTTCGATCCGGCGCTGTCGGCGACCCTGATCAAGGGCTTCCATCTGGTCGGCGACATGAACGCCTCGATCCGCGACGCGCTCGGCATGAAGTCCGACGCTCCGGTCTGGTATCTCGGCGCCTTCGGCCACAAGGCCTGGATCGACGCCAACCCGGACAAGGTCGCGGCGACCTTGAAGATGTGGCAGGAGGCGGCCGACTTCTACAACAACAATCCGGAAGAGGCTGACAAGATCATCTCGGAGTTCGCCAAGGTTCCGGTCGAGGCGCTCCAGGAAAGCCGCAAGCGGAAGATCACCACCTTCGTCGTCGTTCCCGCCATCGAGCAGAAGGACAACCTCGACGCCTTGTTCAAGGGCTTCAAGGAGTCCGGCTTCCTGAACGCGGTGCCGGACGAGGGCGTCTACTACAAGTGGCCCAAGAAATAGGGCGCCAGCCACCGGTCTCAATCAACAATCAAGGCACGGGGCGGCCCTTTGTCCGCGCCGTGCACCCCGAGGGAAGCATCGCTCATGTCCGACATCGCAGTCGCGGCCCCCGCCCCGAGCCGGCTCCGGCGCGGCGCCGTGCGGCTCCTGAAGGCCGTCGCGCCGTTCGCGGTGCTCGCCATCGCCTGGCAGACCGCCGCCCAGTTCTTCCCGCCGATCCTGTTCCCCAGCCTCGGCGACATCGCGAAGAACATCCTCACCATCCTGACCACCTGGGACATGCTCTCCCAGGGGCTGATCACCTTCGCGCGCATGCTGTTCGCGGTGCTGCTCTCGCTCGTCATCGGCGTGCCGATCGGCCTCGCCATGGGGCTGTGGCGCGGCGCGGACGAGTTCCTGCGGCCGATCATCAAGTTCATCATGGGCGTGCCGGCGCTGAACTGGGTCATCATCGTGGTGATCTGGTTCTCCAACGTGGAGCTGCGCATCGCCTTCGTGCTGGTGATGCTGTGCGTGCCCATCACCGCCTTCTGCGTCTATGACGGCGTGCGGTCGATCGACCGCAAGCTCACCGACATGGTGCTCTCGTTCGGCGCCAGCCGGGAGCAGTACATCCGCCTGCTGCTGTGGCCCTACGTGAAGTCGTTCGCCTTCACCGCCACCAAGCTCAACATCGGCAACGCGGTGCGCACGGTGATCGTGGCCGAGCTCGTCGGCGCCTCGTTCGGCATCGGCCGCGAGCTCGACCTCGCCAAGAACGTGTTCGACATGGCGATGGTGCTCGCCTGGACCCTCATCATGGTGGCGGTGGCGATCATGATGACGCACGCCGTCGAGGCCCTCGAACGCTTCGTGCTGCGCTGGCGCGGCGACCACCACGACCGCTCGTGAGGCGCATCATGACCACATCATCCCCCGTGAAGATCCGCGTCGAGAAGGCGAGGAAGTCCTTCATCCAGAAGAATGGCGGCGCCGTGGAGGCGATCCGCGAGCTGACCTTCGACGTGGCCGACAACGAATATGTCGCCATCGTCGGCCCGACCGGCGCCGGCAAGTCGGTGCTGTTCGATTGCCTCCTGGGCCTGAAGAGCCTCGACGGCGGGCGCATCACCATCGACGGCGAGCCGGTGGAGAAGTTCATCCGCAAGAAGGGCCGCATCGCCCGCATCTTCCAGGAGGACCGCCTGCTGCCCTGGCTCTCGGCCACCGACAACGTGGCGCTGGGCCTGCAGATCCAGGGCGTGCCGGAGGCGGAGCGGCGCGAGCGGGCGCGCGAGTGGCTTCGGGCGGTCGGCCTCGGCCCGTTCACCGAGGCGCTGCCGAGCGAGATGTCCGGCGGCATGCGCCAGCGCACCAACATCGCCCGCGCCTTCGCCACCGGGCCGGAGATCATCCTGCTCGACGAGGCCTTCAGCGCGCTCGACGAGATCACGGCCATGCGCCTGCGGTCCGACTTCCGGGCGCTGGCGCGGCGCCAGAAGATGACGTTCCTGATCGTCACCCACTCCATCGACGAGGCGATCTATCTCGGCACCCGCATCCTGGTGTTCGGGGCGCCGGCGCGCCTCGTCCATCAGATCGAGGTGCCGGAGGGGGCGAGCGACAACCCGGCCGATGTGGACCGCATCCGCTCCGAGATCCGCCACTGGATCTCGGTGTCGGGGCGCGACGCGTCGACGGCAGCCTGAAGACAAAAGCAAGGAAGAAGCAGATGGAAGAGCGGGTCTTCATCGCCGGCGCGGGGCCGGTGGGCATGGTGGCGGCGGCCGAGCTGCTGCGGCGCGGCGTGCCGGTGACGGTGTTCGAGGGCGAGATGGCGCTGGCGACCGAGTCGCGCGCCTCCACCTTCCATCCGCCGACCCTCGACATGCTGGACGAGCTGGGCGCCGCCGCGGAGCTGATCGCCGAGGGCCTGATCGCGCCGCGCTTCCAGTACCGGCGCACGAACGGCGAGGTGATCGCCGACTTCGACTTCGCCGCCATCGCCGACGCCACGCGCCACCCCTACCGGCTCCAGTCGGAGCAGTACAAGCTCACCCGCATCCTGCTCAACAAGCTCAAGGACGTGCCCGGCTTCGAGATCGAGTTCGGCCGCCGCGTGGTGGGCCTGACGCAGGATGCCGACGGCGTGAGCGTGGAGATCGCCCGCGAGGGCGGCGCGGTGGAGACGCGGCGCGGGCGCTGGCTGATCGGCGCCGACGGGGCGCGCTCCCAGGTGCGCCACGCGCTCGGCATCGAGTTCGAGGGCTTCACCTGGCCCGAGCGCTTCCTGGTGCTCTCGACGCCGTTCGACTTCTATTCGGTGATGCCCGACCTCGATGCCGTGTCCTATGTGGCCGACCCCGAGCTGTGGCATTTCCTGCTGAAGGTGCCGGACCTGTGGCGGGTGATGTTCCCGGTCCACGCCGACATGAGCGACCAGGACGCGGTCTCCGCCGCCTTCGGCCAGTCTTTGCTGCGGCGCGCCTGCCCGCAAGGGCCGCAGACGTTCGAGATCGCCCACGCCACCCTCTACCGGGTGCACCAGCGGGTGGCGAAGACCTACCGCGTCGGCCGGGCCTTCCTCGCCGGCGACGCCGCCCACATCAACAACCCGCTCGGCGGCATGGGCATGAACGGCGGCATCCACGACGCGGTCAGCCTCTCCCAGCGCATCGCCAAAGTGTGGCACAAGGAGGCGGGCGAGGCCGAGCTCGACCGCTACGACCTCCAGCGCCGGCAGGTGACGGTGGAATACGTGCAGACGCAGACGATCCAGAACAAGCGCAACCTGGAGGCCGCCGCCCCCGAGGACCGGGCGCGCTTCACCGAGCAGATGCGCCGCGTCAAGGACGACCCCGCGGCGATGCGGGACTACCTGATGCGGGTGTCCATGTTCGCGAGCCTGAAGCGCGCGGCGGAGCTGGGCTGATGCAGAGCGAGAGCGCGCGGGACCTGATGCAGCTCGACGCGGTCGAGGACCGCGAGGGCGCGGGGCCGCCGCGCTCGCTGCGCGACGAGGCCTACGAGACCATCAAGCGGCGCATCATCATGTGCGCCTTCCGCCCCGGCGAGGCGCTGAGCGAGGCGGCGGTCTCCGCCAGCCTCGGCCTCGGCCGCACGCCGGTGCGCCAGGCGTTCGACCGCCTGATGCGCGACGGCCTGGTGGAGGTGCTGCCGCGCAAGGGCATCATCGTGCGCCCCATCTCCCACGACGAGGTGCGCGACATGGTGGACGTGCGGCTCGTGAACGAAGGCTTCTGCGCCCGCCTTGCCGCCGAGCGCGCCTCCCCGCGCGTGATCGAGACGCTCGCGGACAATGTGCGCCAGGGCGGCGCCGCGGCGGCAGCGCGGGACATCGGCACGCTGATGCGCCTCGACAGCGAGTTCCACGCCACCATCTCGGCGGCGGCGCGCAACGTGGTGCTGGGGGAGATCCTGCGGAACCTGCACGAGCATGCCCAGCGCGTGTGGTTCGTCTCGCTGCGCGCCCACGAGCACCACCGCCGCGTGGTGGACGAGCACGCCGCCATCGTCGACGCCCTGCGCGCGGGCGATGCCGACGGAGCCGAGGCGGCGACGCGCGCGCACATCCTTTCGTTCGCAGACAACCTGACGCGCCAGCTCTGAGGGCGCCATCCCTCGCGCGAGCGGGCGGCCACGCGCATCGGCCTTGCGGGTCCTCCGGACCAGCGACGGCGCAACGGCCCCCACGGTGGCCACCATCCACCCGCGCTTCTGCCCCTCACCGCGTGCCCCCTCACCCTGCCCTCTCCCCGCCGGGGAGAGGGTTCGCCCCCATCCGCGGCCGGACTCCCTCTCCCTGAGGGAGAGGGCGGGGGTGAGGGTTCGCCGCGCGGGAGGCCATCCCCGCCGCCATGCGGGAGAGGATCGTGATCCTCGACGCAATTTCGGGAATCGCCGCGACTTTCGTCATGAACATCTTTGCTCGACCGGAGCACCTAACCCGCTCCTGCCCGCCGATATCGCCGCTGCAGCGCGGCGACCCGATCTCATTCTAAAATATGTTATATATCAAATGAGTAAGGCGGTCGATGCAATTTTTCCCATTAGTCTATTGATTTAGTAGATTTAATATTGACACCGCCGGCACCACGGCCAATCATGATGGGACACAGCGGTGGCGCCCGGCTCGTCCGGCGTCGCCGCGCATCAGGAACGGCTCGAAAGAGGCACCCCATGATCGCCGGTGCGCGCATCCGTCCGTGTAGTGGGAGCGTCAGCCCGCGGCGCTGAGCGCCCGCTGCCGCTCGTCTCCCCTTCCCTCGTCCATTTCCCTCATCAAGAAGGCGTCGGCCCTGCCGGCGAACGAACCGTCATGCCTGCCGCACATCCCTCCCGCCGCACCGCCGGAGCCCGCCCGTGATCCCCCGCATCGTCGGCTTCTCGGGCAGCACCCGCCGGCCCTCGCGCACCCGCACCCTGATCGAGACCGTGGGCACGGAGATCTCCGCGCGACGGCCCGTCTCGCTGGAGATCTACGACCTCGTGGACGCCGGCCCCGGCATCGGCACCGCAAGCCGCGAGGCGCTGCCCCGCGCCGCGCACGCGATCATCTCCGCCATCGAGGAGGCCGATGCGCTGATCGTCGGCTCACCGGTCTACAAGGGATCCTATGCCGGGCTGTTCAAGCACCTGATCGACTTCGTCGATCCCACCGCCCTTGCCGGCACGCCGGTGCTCCTCACCGCCACCGGCGGCGGCCACCGCCATGCGCTCGTGGTCGAGCACCAGTTGCGGCCGCTGTTCGGCTTCTTCTCCGCCTTGACCCTGCCCACCGCCATCTATGCCGGCGACCAGGATTTCCGCGAGGGCGTGGTCGCCGACCATGCCCTTTCCGCCCGCATCGCCCAGGCCGCGGCAGAGCTCGACCGCGCGCTCGCCGCCCCGGCCCGTCACGCCATCCCCCATGTCGCCTGAGCGGCGATCCGGAGACACGTCCATGCTCAACAAGCGCCAGTTCCTCGCCGGCTCGGCCGGCGCCGCCCTCGCCTTTTCGCAGCGCTCCTCCTTCGCCCAGGAGACGCCGAAGGAGTTCAAGGTCGGCTACCAGAAATCGAGCGGCATCCTCGTCGCCGCCCGCCAGCAGCAGGTGCTGGAAAGGCGCCTGAAGGGGCTCGGGGTCGAAACCGTCCGCTGGGTGGAGTTCCAGTTCGGGCCGCCGCTCCTGGAGGCGCTGGGCTCGGGCTCGGTGGACATCGGCACCGTGGGCGACACGCCGCCGATCTTCGCCCAGGCGGCGGGCGCGAACCTGCTCTACGTGGCAGCGGCTCCTGCGACCCAGTCCGCGACCCTGGTGCCGAAGGACTCTCCCATCACCAAGATCGCCGACCTCAAGGGCCGGAAGGTCGCCATCGCCAAGGGCTCGTCCTCGCACAATTTCACGGTCCAGGCGCTGAAGCGCGCGGGCCTCTCCTTCACAGACATCGCGCCGGTCTATCTCGCCCCGGCGGACGCCGCAGCCGCCTTCGCCTCCGGCCGCGTGGACGCCTGGACCATCTGGGATCCCTATTGGGCCATCGCCCAGAGGCGCCACGACGCGCGCGCCATCGTAACCACCAATGACGGGCTTTCGAGCCACACCTTCTATCTCGCCAACAAGACCACCGCGACCAGGTCGCCCCAGGTGCTCCACGCGGTCCTCGACGAGCTGAAGCAGGTGACCGCCTGGGCGGCCCGGAACCGCGACGAGCTGGCCCAGCTCACCGCCGAGGTCACCGGCGTCGAGCTCGAGGCGCAGAAGATCGCCACCAACCGCTACCCCATCGAGCTGAACCCCATCGCCGACGCCGTGGTGCGCCAGCAGCAGGAGATCGCCGACACCTTCCTGGCGCTCGGCCTGATCCCGAAGCCGATCACCGTCTCCGACATCGTCTGGTCGGCCGCACGCGCCTGACCGCCCCGCCTTCGCAAAGGAACACGCACATGATCGCCCTCTCCCGCCGCGCCGGCCTGCTCGCCCTCTTCGCAGCAGCGGCCACCGTCATCGGCCTCTCGCCCGCCGGGGCACAGCAGGCGCCGCTCAAGGAATTCCGCATCGGCTTCCAGAAGGCCGGCCTGCCGGTGGTCACGCGCCACCAGCAGATCATCGAGAAGGCGCTCGCGCCCGAAGGCATCGCGGTGCGCTGGGTGGAGTTCCCCTCCGGCCCGCCGCTGCTGGAGGCGCTGAACGCCGGTGCCGTGGACGTGGGCTGGACCGGCGATGCGCCGCCGATCTTCGCCCAGGCGGCCGGCGCCAACCTCGTCTATGTGGCAGCGCTGCCCTCCAACGGCGCGGGCGAGGGCATCCTCGTTCCCGGCGACAGCCCCATCACCTCGGTCGCCGGCCTGAAGGGCAAGAAGGTGGGCGTCACCAAGGGGTCGAGCGCGCACAACTTGCTGGTGGCCGCGCTGGAGCGCGCCGGCGTGCCGTTCGCGGACATCACGCCGGTCTACCTGTCGCCGGCGGATGCGGCGGCGGCGTTCGCCTCCGGCAAGATCGACGCCTGGTCGATCTGGGACCCGTTCTTCGCCATCTCCGAGCTGCGCCACAAGCCGCGCGTGCTCACCACCACCAAGGACGAATTGAACGTCAACACCTACTTCCTCGCCAACAAGAGCTTCGCCGCCGCCCATCCCGCGGTGGTGATCAAGGCGGAGGACGCGCTGAAGCAGAGCGCCAAGTGGGCCGACCAGAACCGCACCGAGGTCGCCAAAGTGCTGGCCGAGGTGACGGGCGTCGACATCGCCGCCCAGACCCGCGCCGCCGACCGGCAGGTGTTCGGCGTCGGGCCGCTGACCGCCGAGGTGATCGCCGGCCAGCAGCAGACCGCAGACCGCTTCTACAAGCTCGGCCTCATCCCCCGCGCCATCGTCGTGAAGGACGCGGTGTGGGTGCGTCCCCAGAGCTGACCCCTCAACCGGCACCCGCGAAGGAGGCCCCGATGGCCCGCGATCCGATCAACTTCTTCTGGTTCATCCCCACCCATGGCGACGGCTCCTATCTCGGCTCGGAGACCCGCCAGCGGCCGCCGGAGTTCGGCTACTTCAAGCAGATCGCGCAGGCGGTGGACCGCCTCGGCTATCAAGGCGTGCTGCTGCCCACCGGCCAGAGCTGCGAGGACAGCTGGATCACCGCCGCGGGCCTCGCGACCGTGACCGAGAAGCTGAAGTTCCTGGTGGCGCTGCGGCCGGGGGTGACCACCCCCGCCTTCGCGGCCCGCCAGACCGCCGCCCTCGACCGCCTGAGCAACGGGCGGCTCCTGCTCAACGTGGTCGTGGGCGGCAACCCCACCGAGCTCGCCGGCGACGGCCTCTTCATCGCCCATGACGAGCGCTACGCGCAGGCGGACGAGTTCCTCACCGTCTGGCGCCGCCTCGTCAGCGGCGAGACGGTGAACTTCGACGGCCAGTATTATCGCATCGAGGGCGGGCGCCTCGACTTCGCACCGGTGCAGCGGCCGACGCCGCCGCTCTATTTCGGCGGCTCCTCGGAGGCCGGGCAGGTGCTGGGGGTAGAGCAGACCGACCTCTACCTCACCTGGGGCGAGCCGCCGGCGGGCGTGAAGGAGAAGATCGCCGCGGTGCGCCGCAAGGCTACCGCGCGCGGGCGCGACATCCGCTTCGGCATCCGCCTGCACTTCATCGTGCGCGAGACCGAGGAGGAGGCCTGGGCCGCCGCCGACCGGCTCATCAGCCAGATCACCGACGACCAGATCGCGCGGGCGCAGAAGCGCTTCAGGATCGAGATGGATTCGGAAGGCCAGCGGCGCATGGCGGCGCTGCACGGCGGACGCCGCGACCGGCTCGTGGTCTCGCCGAACCTGTGGGCCGGCGTCGGCCTCGTGCGCTCGGGCGCCGGCACCGCGCTCGTGGGCACGCCGGAACAGGTGGCGCAGCGCCTCGCCGAATACCAGGAGCTCGGCATCGACACGGTGATCGGCTCCGGCTACCCGCACCTGGAGGAAGCCTACCGGGTGGCGGAGCTTCTGTTCCCCGCGCTCGGCCTCGGCCGGCAGGCCGGCTTCAACACCGAGATCGCCAACGAGTTCGCGGTCGGCGCGCACGGCGGCTCGAAGCTGAAGGCGGCATCATGAGCGCGCGCCTCACGCGCGCCGTCGAGGGCGGGGCCGGCTGGATATTGCCGGTCCTGCTGCTCGCCGGCTGGGAGGCGGCGGCCCGCCTCGGCGAGATCCCGCCCACCGTGCTGCCGGCGCCATCGGACGTGGCGGCGGCGCTGTGGAAGCTCACGCGCTCGGGAGACATCTTCCAGCATATCGGCGTCTCCGCCTGGCGCGCGCTGGTGGGCTTCGCCCTCGGCGGCGCCATCGGCTTCGCCCTGGGGCTCGCCAACGGGCTGTCCGGCATCAGCCGCGCCGCCTCGGACACCACGCTGCAGATGGTGCGCAACATCCCGCACCTGGCGCTGATCCCGCTGGTGATCCTGTGGTTCGGCATCGACGAGGAGGCGAAGCTCTTCCTGGTCGCGCTCGGCGTGTTCTTTCCGATCTACATCAACACCCTGCACGGCATCCGCACGGTGGACCCGCAACTGATCGAGATGGGCCGCATCTACGGCATGTCGCGCCTGGAGCTGTTCGGCCGGGTGATCCTGCCCGGGGCGCTGCCCTCCATCTTCGTCGGGCTGCGCTACGCGCTCGGCATCATGTGGCTGACGCTGATCGTGGCGGAGACCATCTCCGCCTCCTCGGGGCTCGGCTACCTGGCCATGCAGGCGCGCGAGTTCCTGCTGATCGACGTGGTGGTGCTGTCGATCCTCATCTACGCGCTCCTGGGCAAGCTCGCGGACAGCGCCGCGCGCCTGCTGGAGCGCGCATTCCTGAAGTGGCACCCCGCCTTCCAGCCCCAGTGAGGAGTGACGCCATGAACATCGCCGTGCGCGACACCGACACCGCTCCCCGACCGGGCCTGCGCTTCGAGGGCGCGCCGTTCTTCCCGCCCGAGCCGAGAACCGGCACCGCCGCCGCGCATCCGCCGGCGCCGCGCGAGGCAAGCGCGCCGCGCGGCGCCGCCTTCACCTTCCGGGGCGTCGAAAAGGCCTTCGGGCCGAAGACGGTGCTGCACGGGCTCGACCTCCACGTGCCGGCGGGCCAGTTCGTGGCGGTGATCGGCAAGAGCGGGTGCGGCAAGAGCACGCTGCTGCGCCTGCTCACCGGGCTCGACGCGCCCACCGCCGGCACGCTCGACATCGCCCGCCCCGAGAAGCGCGCCGACATCACCCGCGTGATGTTCCAGGAGCCGCGGCTCCTGCCCTGGGCGCGGGTGGCGGCCAACGTGGCGGTGGGCCTCTCCCATGTGCGCGAGCGCAAGGAGAAGCGCGCGGCGGCGCTTTCCCTGCTCGCTCAGGTCGGCCTCTCCGATCGCGCCGGCGAGTGGCCGGCGGTGCTCTCCGGCGGCCAGCGCCAGCGCGTGGCGCTCGCCCGGGCGCTGGCGAGCCGGCCGCGCATCCTCGCCCTCGACGAGCCTCTGGGGGCGCTCGACGCGCTCACCCGCATCGAGATGCAGATGCTGCTGGAGCGGATCTGGCTGCAGCAGGGCTTCACCGCCGTGCTCGTGACCCACGACGTGGCCGAGGCGGTGGCGCTCGCCGACCGCGTGGTGCTGATCGAGGACGGCGCCATCGCCCTCGACGTGGAGGTGCCGCTGCCCCGCCCGCGCCGGCGCGGCGCGCCGGAACTGGCGCATCTGGAAGGTGTCATCCTGGAGAAGCTGCTCGGCGCCACCGCCTGAGCGGACCTGCTTCCTGAAAACTCTCCCGCAACTGAACCCCCGCCTGCTTGCAGGCGGGGGCTTTTTTCATTCCCGCGGCACCTCCAGCGTGGTGTTGAACACCACGAGGTCGCCCCGGTACTGGCCGATGCCGAGATAGAGCACGATGCCGTCCTGGTCGGTAATGACGCGCCGGACCTCGCCCACGGGCGCGCCCACCGGCAGGTCGAGCCAGCGCGCCACCGTGAGGTCCGCCGCCATGATGCGGAACGACTGTGCCATCTTCTGGAGTTTCGGCCCGCACACCTTGCCAAGCTGGGGAATGACCATCTGCGTGTCGAAGGCCGCGGGCGCCTGCGCATAGACGTGCTGGGCGAGATAGACGTCGATCACGCAATAGGGCTGGGCGCTCGCGCGGTGCACGCGGCGCATGTAGCGGTAGGACGGTGCCGGGCGGCCCTCGCTGGGCCCGAGGCGCGGCGGCGCGCTGTCCGGGTCCACCACCAGCGGCTCGGGCAGGTTGCCGTCGAGCATCTTGAGGAAGTTGTGCCAGTCCGAATCGAGCTGGATGATCTTGCGCTCGGGCGCGCCGCTGGCGACGAAGGTGCCCTTGCCCTGCACCCGCTCGATGAGGCCGTCGTCCGCCAGCACGCCCAGCGCCTGGCGCGCGGTGACCCGGGCGACGCCGTACATCTCGGACAGGCGCTCCAGCGTCGGCAGCTGCGCGCCCACGGCCCACCGCCCCTCCTCGATCTCTGCCCGCAGAAGGTTCGAGAGTGCCACATAAAGAGGCACCGCCGAGGTGCGCAGGCGCTTCCTCGCCTCCGCCGCCTCATGGGCGCCATCGGCGGCACCGGCTGCCATCTCAAGGGGTAGGTCCACGACCCGTGCGCGCTCCACCGTCCACCTTCTTCCCTTTAGATGAAAAACGCCGTGGCGTTCAAATAAGCTTGTGTGATGGTTGACCATACCATAGGCTTTTATTGTCACATAGGGGAGACGACCGGAAGCGGCGCCCCCTGCGGCGACCGCCCCGGCGCCGCGCTCCAACCAGAGGAGTTGTCGATGTCCCTTTCCTTCAGCCCGCGCCGTCTGGCCGGCTCCGCCCTGCTCGCGGCCGCCGCCCTCGCCTTCGCCGGCGCGCCCGCGCGCGCCGAGATGTCCTCCGTCAAGGTCGCCACCCAGATCGGCCTGCCCTATCTGCCGCTCATCGTCATGCAGCACGATAAGCTGTGGGAGCAGGCGGCCAAGGCCAAGGGCCTCGACCTGACCGTGGAATATGCCCGCCTCGGCGGCGGCGGCCCGCTCAACGACGCGCTGCTCTCCGACACCGTGCAGATCGCCTCCGCCGGCCTCTCCCCGCTGCTGACGCTGTGGGACAAGACCTCCAAGAACTATGGCGTGAAGGCGCTCTCGGCCATCAACGCCTCGCCCATGTTTCTCCTGACCAACAAGGAGAGCATCAAGTCCATCAAGGATTTCGGGCCGAACGACCGGATCGCGCTGCCGTCCATCAAGGTCTCCATCCAGGCCATCGTCCTCGCCATGGGCGTGGAGCAGGCGTTCGGGCCCGGCAAGTCGGGCGAGCTGGACAACATCCAGGTTTCCATGGCGCATCCGGAGGCGTTCGCCGCGCTCACCACCAAGGCGGGCGGCATCACCGGCTACATGGCGAGCTCTCCGTTCCAGGAGCGCGCGCTGAAGGTGCCCGGAATCCACAAGGTGGCCGATTCCTTCTCGATCCAGGGCGGCCCGGCGACGCTGAGCGTGATCTACGCCAAGAACGACTTCGTGAAGAACAACCCGAAGCTGGTCGAGGCCTTCATGGAAGCGCAGAAGAAGGCCGTCGCGCTCATCAAGTCGGACCTCAAGGGCTCCATCGACAAATACTATGCAGTGACCGGCGACAAGACCGACCGCGCCATCGTCGAGGAGATCCTCGCCTCGCCGACGTACGACTTCGACATCTTCCCGAAGGAAAGCATGAAGATCGCCGAGTTCATGTACAAGACCGGCGCGCTGAAGCAGAAGCCGGCCTCCTGGAAGGACTACTTCTTCGAGACCGTGCATTCCGAGAAGGGCAGCTGAGCCCGGCGCGGCGCCCGCATGAGCCGGGCGCCGCGCCCACCGCACAAAACGATCCAAAACCTGAAACTTTCCGAGTCCGTGATGCCCCGTCCCGAGACACGCCTTTTCACGTTCGCCGTCGTGGGCGACACCCACGTCAAGCCCGAGAGCGGCGACCAGTCCGCGCCCTGGAAGGTGAATGAGCGCGCCACCGGCCGCGCCCGCTTCATCGCCCGCGAGATCGCCCGCTACGAGCCGCAGTTCGTCATCCATCTCGGCGACCTGGTGCACCCGGTGCCGGAGCTGCCGACCTTCGAGGAGGCCGTCGCCCTCACCCAGAAGGTCTTCCGCCAGCACCACAATCGCATGCACGTGC
This sequence comes from Xanthobacter pseudotagetidis, assembly GCF_043194795.2. Lineage (NCBI taxonomy): Bacteria > Pseudomonadati > Pseudomonadota > Alphaproteobacteria > Hyphomicrobiales > Xanthobacteraceae > Xanthobacter > Xanthobacter pseudotagetidis. Next base: position 3,497,494 of record NZ_CM195534.1, read on the forward strand.
TGCCCGGCAACCACGACATCGGCGACAAGCCCAACCCCGCCATGCCGGCCAAGGGCGTGCGCGAGAGCTGGATCGCCATCCACGAGAAGACCTACGGGCCGAGCTACCGGGTGTTCGACCATGAGGGCATCCGCGTCATCACCCTCAACACGCCGGTGATGAATTCCGGCCTTCCCATGGAGGCGGCTCAGCGGGCGTGGCTGGAGGAGGTGCTCGCCGCCTCGGAGGGCAAGCGGGTGTTCGTCTTCATGCACTATCCGCTGTTCGTGCTCGCGCCCGACGAGCCCTCCACCTACGACAATGTGGACGAGCCGGCCCGCTCGGACCTGCTCGCATTGTTCGCGCGGCACGGCGTGGAGGCGGTGTTCGCCGGGCACGTGCACAACATCTTCTATCATCGCCTGTCCGGCACCGAATACTATGTGATGCCCGCAACGTCTTTCGTGCGGCAGGACTACTCGGAGATGTTCCGCATCGAGGCAGCGCCCGAGAACGGACGCGACGATGCCGAGAAGCTCGGCTTCGCGCTGGTGGACGTGCATGCGGACGGCCACGTGGTGCGCTACGTGTCGAGCTACGGGCGCGAGCTGAGCGAGGCCGACGCCGCGACGCCCGTCGCCCCGCGCTTCGCGCTCAAGGGCGCGCACCCGAAGCTGCCCGGCGGCTCGCCGCTCGGCGTGTTCATGCGCCATCCCTGGGCGGAGATCGTGGCGCTGCCGCAGAACGGGCCGATGGACGAGTTCGTGCGCAAGCGCGCCCGCAACGACTATCCGCTCGCCGCCCTCTGGCGGCTCGGCACCCGGCGCCTGAGGGTGCCGCTCGACGACCTCCTCGACCCCTATGCCCGCGCCCGCATGGGCGACCTCGCCGCCACCGGCTTCCGCTTCACCCTCTCCGGCTTCGGCGTGCCGAAGGGCGCGGCGCGCGAGGCGCTGCTGGCCAGCCGCGATCTCGTCGACCGCTTCGAGTGCGTCCTGCCGTTCGACCGCATCGCCGCCGCGAAGGAGGATCTCGCCGCCTTCCGCGCCGCGCTCGGCCGCCCGGTGCTGCTGGCGCGCGTCGCCACCTCGGCCGACGACGTGAAGGTGGGCTCGAAGATCGAGCTGTTCGTCTCCCACGGCTTCCGGCCGGACCAGCTGCCGGAGGTGGAAGCCCTCCTCGATCTGCCGGTGGACGGCTTCGTCATCCGCGCCGGGCTCGGCACCGACCTCGTTTCGCTCTCGGCCGACCTCGACGCCTTCGCCACCCGCACCGGCGCGCTCCTCGACCTGCATCTGCGCGTCGCCGCCAACAATCCGGCGGCCAACGTGACCGACGACGGCGCCATCCTCGCCGCCGCCGCGGAGCTCCACGCCTGCGCCCTCGCCCACCCGGCCATCGGCATGTTCCTCGACCCGTTCATGGACCTCGACCGCGGCTATTTCGTGCGCCACGGCCTCGTCGACCGGCGCTGCAACCTGCGCGTCTCCGGCCTCTGCGTGGAGGCGCTCGCGGCCTTCCTGCCCGAGGGTGGCGCCGTGCCGGCGCTCACCGCCACGGACAGCCCCGAAGGCCGGACGCTGGTCCTGAAGGGCAACGGTCTCGACGCCGTCATCCTGCTGCCGAAGCCCGGCGCCGCGCTTTCGCTCGGCGCCGCTGACGGCCCCGCCCGCATGGTGCCGCTCGATGCGCCCTTCGCCATCGACGGCGCCATCGGCGACGCGCCGTCGGCAACCCTGCCCACCGCCGTGGACCGGCCGACGCTCATCGTCGCCGCCGGCGCGAACGCCTGAAGGGAGGCTCCATGACGGCCACCTCGCCCCTCGCTGCAACGGCCGCCGGCCGGGATCCCTCGGTTCCCGTGCTCACCGCCGACGACGTCTCGCTCCAGTACACCACCCGCGAGCGCATGGTGACCGCCACCTGGCGGGTGTCGTTCAAGGTCTATCCCGGCGACCGCTTCGTGCTGCTCGGGCCGTCCGGCTGCGGCAAGTCCTCGCTGCTGAAGTCGGTGGCGGGCTTCCTGCCGCCGGTGGAAGGACGCATCCGCCTCAACGGCCGCGACATCAGGGGGCCGGGACCGGACCGCATGATGGTGTTCCAGGAGTTCGACCAGCTCCTGCCCTGGAAGAGCGTGTTCGAGAACGTCGCCTATCCCATGCGCGTCAACTCCCGCTTCCCGAAGGCGGAGATCGAGCAGCGCGTGCGCGGCTATCTCGACAAGATCGGCCTCTCGCGCTTCGCCGACGCCCATCCGCACACGCTCTCGGGCGGCATGAAGCAGCGCGTCGCCATCGCCCGCGCCATGGCCATGGAGCCCGAGGTGCTGCTCATGGATGAGCCGTTCGCCGCGCTCGACGCCCTCACCCGGCGCACCATGCAGGCGGAGCTGCTGCGCCTGTGGGAGGACACGCGCTTCACCATCCTGTTCGTCACCCATTCCATCGAGGAGGCGCTGATCGTCGGCACGCGCATCCTCGTGCTCTCGCCCCATCCCGGGCAGGTGCGCGCCGAGCTCGACGCCACCGGCCTCGGCTTCGACAGCGTGGCGACGCCGCGCTTCGCCGAGCTCCAGGCCCGCATCGAGGACATGCTGTTCGCCGGACGGCCCGGCCACACGGCGGAGGCCCACTGATGACCGCAGCGCCCGTCTCCCTTCCCGCCGGCGATCCGCCGCCGCGCCCGGACTATGAGCGCCAGGTGGAGGCCGCCGCGGCCATCGGCGACATCGCCAGGAAGCTCACCTGGCGCGAGAAGCTGGTGCAGAACGCGCTGTTCCGCAGGGTGGTGATCCTGGTGGTGCTGGGCCTCGCCTGGCAGATCTATGCCAGCGTGCTCGACAACGAGCTGATGCTGCCCAAGCTCTCGGTGACCCTGGTCGCCCTGTGGGACGCCTTCGTCCACGGCACGCTCCTGGAGCGCACGCTGTTCTCGCTGGAGGTGCTGCTCATCGGCTACGCCATCGGCGTGGCGCTGGCGGCGGCGCTGGTCTCCGTCTCCGCCACCACGCAGGTGGGCAACGACCTGCTCTCGACGCTGACCGCCATGTTCAACCCGCTGCCCGCCATCGCGCTGCTGCCGCTGGCGCTGCTGTGGTTCGGCCTCGGCATGGGCTCGATCGTGTTCGTGATCGTCCATTCGGTGCTGTGGGCGGTGGCGCTCAACACCCATTCCGGCTTCCAGTCGGTGAGCGAGACCATGCGCATGGCCGGCCAGACCTTCGGCCTGAAGGGCCTGCGCTACATCTTCGGCATCCTCGTGCCGGCGGCGCTGCCCGCCATCGTCTCGGGGCTGAAGATCGGCTGGGCCTTCGCCTGGCGCACGCTGATCGCGGCGGAGCTGGTGTTCGGCGCCTCCTCGCGCTCGGGCGGGCTCGGCTGGTTCATCTTCGAGAACCGCGTCGCGCTGGAGACGCCCTACGTCTTCGCCGGCCTGCTCACCGTGATCCTCATCGGCCTCGCCATCGAGAGCCTCGTGTTCCGGACCCTGGAAACCCACACCCTCAGAAAGTGGGGCATGCAGCGATGAACGCCGTTCCTCCTCTTCCTTCTTCCGGCCCGGTGCGGGCGCGCCCGAACTGGGTGCCGCAGCCGCCCTCCATCGCCCCGGAGCTGGCCGGCACCGTGGACATCGCCCCGCGCGGACCGTTCGCGGCGGGCTCGATGCAGCACATCACGCTCACCTATACGGCGGGGCGCTACGGCATCGACGACACCGGCACGGTCAGGGTATGCTTCCGCTTCGCCACCGACCAGGGCCAGCCGCAGTTCGACGACCCGAAGGCGGCGAACTTCGTCAGCGTCGAAGCCTCGAACGGCGCCGTGCTCGACGCGCGCTTCGACTACAAGCTGAACGTGCGCCCCTTCGACCGCACGCTCGTGATCCGCGTGGTGAAGGGCTACCTGAAGGAAGGCGAGACCATCACCGTGCGCTTCGGCGACCCGCGCGGCGGCTCGCCGGGGCACCGGCTCCAGACCTTCGCCGACCCGTTCCACGAGTTCCAGGTGCTGGTGGACCCCATCGCCTGCGGGCATTACGTGCGGGTCCCGAACCAGCCCACCTTCGCCATCGTCGCCGGGCCGGCGACCTCCTTCACGGCGGTGATGCCTACCCGCCGCGCGCCGGGCGAGGAGGCATGGCTCGGCATCCGCGCCGAGGACCGGTGGGGAAACCCCGCCGATGTGGGCGGGCGCACCGTGCGGCTTGCGGCGAGCGGCCCGCTCGCCGGCCTGCCGCGGACCGCCACCTTCCCGGCGGGCGCCTCCTCGCTGCGCATCGACGCCCTGAAGGCCGAGGGCGAAGGGATCGTCCGCATCGACGTATGCGACGGGACAGGCGCGCTGCTCGCCGCCTCCAATCCGCTGGTCATCGCGCCGTCCGACGGCCTGATGCGCATCTGGGGCGACCTCCATGCCCAGAGCGGGGAGACCATCGGCTCCTCGTCCGCCCACGACTACATGCGCTTTGCCCGCGACATCGCCTTCATCGACGCGGTCGGCCACCAGGGCAACGACTTCCAGATCACCGGCGAGTTCTGGGCCGAGCTCAACGGCCTGATGGCGGACTTCAACGCGCCGGGCCGCTTCATCACCGTGCCGGGCTACGAATGGTCCGGAAACACCGGCCTCGGCGGCGACCGCAACGTGTTCTTCGGCACCGAGACCGGCACCATCCGCCGCTCCTCCCACGCCCTCGTGCCCGACCGCTCGGACGAGGCCACCGACTGCGTCGACGCGCGCGAGCTGTTCGCGGCGCTCGCCACGTCCGGCGACGACGTGATCTGCTGGGCCCATTGCGGCGGGCGCTATGCCGACATCACCTTCGCCCACGACACCGACCTGGAGCGGGCGGTGGAGGTGCATTCCAGCTGGGGCACCTTCGAGTGGCTGCTGGCGGACGCCTTCGGCCTCGGCTACCGCGTGGGCGTGGTGTGCAATTCCGACGGCCACAAGGGCCGGCCCGGCGCCGAGCCGCCCGGCGCCTCCATGTTCGGCGCGCTGGGCGGGCTCACCTGCTTCCTCACCGAGCGCTTCGACCGGGCGAGCCTGTTCGACGCCATGCGCGCCCGCCACCATTACGGCACCACCGGATGCCGGCTGGATATGACCGTGAAGGCGGCGCTGCCGGATGGCGCCAAGGTCTTCCGCGACGACCCGTCTTTGCCCGGTGCCGCCGGCCGGCCGGCGGCACAGGCGATCATGGGCGACATCGTGCGGATGCCCGCGGGCAAGGCCGCGCTCTCGGTCTCGGTGACGGCCCAGAGCCCCATCGCCGCCTTGGAGCTGCGCGACGGCACCACGGTGATCGAGACCATCCGCCCCGCCGCCGCGGCGCCGAAGGGCCGGCGCATCGTTGTCGCCTGGTCGGGGGCGGAGTATCGCGGCCGCTTCCGCCAGGTGGTCTGGGACGGCGGCCTGACGGTCACGGGCAACCGCATCCTCGCCATGAAGGAGATCAACTTCTTCAACCCGGACAAGCCCGCGAAGCTGGACGCGGACACGGTCTCCTGGAAGTCGGTGACCACCGGCAACTTCGCCGGCGTGGAATTGACCCTCGCCGATGCCGAGGCCGGCGAGATCGCGGTGGAGACCCCCGTCGGCCGCCTCCAGTGCGCCATCTCGGACATCGGCCCGGAGCCGATGGAGATCGACTGCGGCAAGCTCGCGCGCAAGCTCTCCGCCTGGCGGCTCGCCGACGAGGGCACCGCCTTCAGCCTCGATGTCACGCGCGAGATCGAGGTGGGCGCGGCCGAGCGGCGGCTGCTGGTGGCCGTGACCCTGGAGGACGGGCACCGCGCCTGGTCGAGCCCGATCTATCTCATCCCGGAGGGGGCGTGATGGCGCACCCCTTCGCCTTCGTGCCGGCCGCCGCCGGCCGCAGCCTTGAGAAGCCGCGCCGCACCGGCCTCACCATGATGATCGACCAGGGCCTCGGGCTGAACGCCGCCGCGGACGTGGTGGGCGCGGCCGGGGCCTATGTGGACCTCGTGAAGATCAAGACCGGCACCGCCCGGCTCTATAGCGAGGGCTACCTCAAGGAGAAGCTGGCGCTCTACCGCGCGGCGGACATCCGCCCCTTCATCGGCGGCCAGTTCCACGAATACGTCTTCGCGACGCTCGGCGCCGCCGCGCTGCCGCGCTTCTACGAGGAGGCGCTGCGGATCGGCTTCGCCACCATCGAGATCTCCGACAACGTGGTGCCCCTCACGGAGGACGAGCGCGCGGGCCAGATCGCGGCGGCGCGCGCGGCCGGCCTCTCGGTGTTCGCCGAGGTCGGCGCCAAGGACCGGCGGACGACGGCCGAGGAGATGATCTCGCAGTCCGCCGTCTGCCTCGCCGCCGGCGCCGACCTGGTGCTGGTGGAGGCGGCCGAGCTGGTGGAGAACGGCGTTGCCGACGAGGCCATGCTGGCGGCGCTCAATGCCGGCATCGCCGCGGACCGGCTCATGATCGAGCTGCCCGGCCCCTGGATCAAGGACGTGCGGACCTGCGACATCGAGGCGCTGAAGAAGCTTCTGGTGAGGCGCTTCGGGTCGGACGTGAACGTCGCCAACGTCGCCCCGGACACGGTGCTGGACTTCGAGGCCACGCGCCAGGGCCTGGGCGTCGCCGGCCCGCCCTCGCACTGGTGAGCGCCTAAGGCGGCGCCGCGGAACATCCGTTTCCGATCGACGCCCCCACTCCCCTCCGTGCTCCCTCTCCCCGACGGGGAGAGGGTGGGGGTGAGGGGGGCGGCGCCGGGTGATAAGCAGGCGCCAATACTCGGTGTCGCAATAATCACCCGGTCCTCGTACGCCGCGCCGATCAGCTCTAGCGCTTGGTCTCCACCAGGAGCACCCAGGCCTCGGCTGCCGCCTTGACGATGGAGAGCACCATGGCGGCCGCGATCCAGTAGATGCCTGCTGCATCGCCGCGGATCAGCAGCACGCCGCCGGCGAGATAGGGCAGCACCGCCAGCTCGAACAGCACCAGATTGAGGGTGACGACCAGCCGCGGCCGCTGTTCGCTCGCAGCATCGGTGATACAGATCCAGCTGCCGCCGATGAAGAGCGGCGTCGCCGCGGCCGCCACCACGAGCCCGTGTATCAGCAGCCCCAGCGCCGGCATCAGGAACACCAGAGACAGCGCGGTCGCCACCAGGAGGAGCACCAGCGCCAGCAGCGCCCGGCTGGCGAGGCCGCGCCCGGCCAGGATGCGCTCCAGGTTGAGCGACAGCCCAACGAACAGCAGGCCGAGCAGCGCCGAGGCGCTGGCCACCATCGCCGAGAAAAAGTCGCCCCACGCCTCGTTCATACCGCCCGTCCACGCGCCTGCCAACGGCGCATCCCGGCCGCGGGACCGGTTCAATAGAGCATCCGGGCCTGCCATCGTCCATGGCGCGGCGGGACTCTGCGGGATGCCGCGACGCCGATCGCCTGGCCGGACCGCCGCGGGCGCCGCCGCGCGCGGTTGACGCCGGCCCCGCCATGCGGCTTTAACGCCGCCTGAGATTTCAATCGTGTCCGCGCGCCGCTCCTGCGGCCGCCCGGCCGCCGTACCAGGTTCCGGAGCCCCGTCCATGCTCGAGAAGATCTTCGATCCCGCCTCCGTGGAGGCGCGCATCGCCAAGGCCTGGGAGGACGAGGGCGCATTCCGCTGCGGCCGGCCGGACCGCAAGGACGCCGAAGGCTTCTCCATCGTCATCCCGCCGCCCAACGTCACCGGCTCGCTCCATATGGGCCACGCGCTCAACAACACGCTCCAGGACGTGCTGGCCCGCTTCGAGCGCATGCGCGGCAAGGACGTGCTCTGGCAGCCGGGCACCGACCATGCGGGCATCGCCACGCAGATGGTGGTGGAGCGCCAGCTCATGGCGCAGCAGCTGCCCGGCCGGCGCGACATGGGCCGCGCCGCCTTCATCGGGAAGGTGTGGGCCTGGAAGGCGGAATCCGGCGGCACCATCGTCGGCCAGCTCAAGCGCCTCGGAGCGTCGTGCGACTGGTCGCGCGAGCGCTTCACCATGGACGAGGGGCTCTCGCGCGCGGTGCTCAAGGTGTTCGTCCAGCTCTACCGCGAGGGGCTGATCTACAAGGACAAGCGCCTGGTCAACTGGGACCCCAAGCTTGTCACCGCCATCTCGGACCTCGAGGTCCAGCAGGTGGAGACCAAGGGCCACCTCTGGTACCTGCGCTATCCGGTGGAGGGCGAGAAGGACACCTTCGTGGTGGTGGCCACCACCCGGCCCGAGACCATGCTCGGCGACACCGCCGTGGCGGTGCACACCAACGACGAGCGCTATGACGGCCTGGTCGGCAAGAACGTGGTCCTGCCGCTCACCGGACGCCGCATCCCGATCGTGCGCGACGACTATTCCGACCCCGAGAAGGGCTCGGGCGCGGTGAAGATCACCCCGGCGCACGACTTCAACGACTTCGAGGTGGGCCAGCGGCACGACCTGCCGATGATCAATGTGCTCGACGCCGAGGCGCGCATCGACGTGCAGGGCATCCTGGACGACTATGCCGAGCGCCCCGAGGCCTATGTGGACGCTCCGGACGCCGCCGGTGTGCTCTCGCACTTGAAGGGCATGGACCGCTTCGCCGCGAGGAAGCACATCGTCGATCTGCTGACGGGCCTCGACCTCGTCGAGAAGATCGAGCCGCACCCCCACATGGTGCCGCACGGCGACCGTTCGGGCGTCGTCATCGAGCCCTGGCTCACCGACCAGTGGTACGTGGACGCCAAGACGCTCGCCCAGCCGGCGCTCGCGGCGGTCCGGGACGGGCGCACGAAGTTCGTGCCGAAGAACTGGGAGAAGACCTATTTCGAGTGGCTGGAGAACATCCAGCCCTGGTGCATTTCGCGCCAGCTCTGGTGGGGCCACCAGATTCCTGCCTGGTACGACCCGTTCGGCAACGTGTTCGTGGCCGAGGACGAGGACGAGGCCTTCGAGCAGGCGATCGCGCACAATGTGGGCAACGAGACGCTCTCGCCCGAGGAGGCGGAGGCGTTGATTGAGGACGCGGACAAGCGCGCCCAGTTCCTGACCCGCGACGAGGACGTGCTCGACACCTGGTTCTCCTCCGCCTTGTGGCCCTTCTCCACCATGGGATGGCCGGACGACACCGCCGAATTGAGGAAGTTCTACCCTACGTCGGTCCTGGTGACGGGCTTCGACATCATCTTCTTCTGGGTCGCCCGCATGATGATGATGGGCCTGCATTTCATGGACGGCGAGGTGCCGTTCAAGGACGTCTACATCCATGCCCTCGTCCGGGACGAGAAGGGCGCGAAGATGTCGAAGTCCAAGGGCAATGTCATCGACCCGCTCGACCTCGTGGACGAGTACGGCGCCGACGCGCTGCGCTTCACGCTCGCCGCCATGGCGGCCCAGGGCCGCGACATCAAGCTCGCCACCTCCCGCGTCGAGGGCTACCGCAACTTCGCGACCAAGCTCTGGAACGCGGTGCGCTTCGCCGAGATGAACGGCTGCGTGCGGAAGGCGGGCTTCGACCCCGCCAAGGTGGAAGGCACGCTGAACCGCTGGATCATCGGCGAGGCGGCGCGGGCTTCGCGCGAGGTGTCGGACGCCATCCTCGCCTATCGCTTCAACGAGGCGGCCGGCGCGGTCTACCGCTTCATCTGGAACGTGGTGTGCGACTGGCACCTGGAGCTGGCGAAGCCCGTGCTCTCCGGCGCCGACAGCGCCGCCAAGGAGGAGACGCGCGCCGCCACCGCCTATGTGCTCGATGTGGCCATGGCGCTGCTGCACCCGTTCATGCCGTTCCTCACCGAGGAATTGTGGGCCGAGACCGGCAAGGCCGGCCCGGCCCGCGAGGGCTTGCTGGCGCTCGCGCCGTGGCCGGACCTCACGGGTCTCGATGCGCCAGACGCGGAGGCGGAGGTCGGCTGGGTGGTGGACCTCGTCACCGAGATCCGCTCCGTGCGCGCGGAGATGAACGTGCCGGCCGGCGCCCAGATCCCGCTGGTCCTGGTGAGCCCCAGCGCCTCGACCGAGATCCGCGCCGCCGAATGGGGCGAGTCCATCCGCCGTCTCGCCCGCCTCTCCGACGTCGCGCTGGCGGACAAGGTGCCGGCGGAATCGGTGCAGATGGTGGTGCGCGGCGAGGTGGTGGCGCTGCCGCTGGCCGGCGTCGTCGACCTTGCCGCCGAGCTCGCGCGCCTGCGCAAGGAGGAGGGCCGGCTCGACCAGGAGGTGGCCCGCATCGACGGCAAGCTCGCCAATGCCAGCTTCGTCGCCCGCGCTCCCGAAGAAGTGGTGGAGGCGGAGCGCGAGAAGCGCGAGGAGTATCTCAGCCGCAAGGAGAAGGTGCGCGCGGCGATCGCCCAGCTTTCGGCCTCCTGACGGGGGCCGAGGCCGCTGCGGATAACGCCTGCTCTGGCGTCACAAGTGTGTGACGGCAAAGACACAGACGGGCGCATTCGCGGCGCGCGCCGGGGCCGCCGGCCCATGCGCCGCGAAGCCGCCACAAAACGCCGTGAAACCAATCTGCAACGCGCGGCGGTGTGTGTAGCCCGGAAGGTATTTCCGGCCGAGGCGCTCAAGGTGGGTCCGTATGGGCGGCGTGATCATCAAGGCGACAAGGCCCGGTTTGGGGGCCGATCTGAGCGGGTTCCGCCGTGGGGCAGCCGCAACGCGGCCTTTCCGCGGCCCCGATATTGCCAACCGGCCGGGGCAGGATTTGCCCATGATGTCGGTCGACAGGTCTTCAGAGCGCAAGCGGATGCCCCGCTCCGTCGCACGCACGTTTCGCGTTGGCGTGGCGGCGTGCGCCGTGGCGTTCCTGGCGCAGGCGCCGGTGGCGGCCTTCGACGGCCAGCCGGACGCCAATCCCTCGGCGCCGGTCGCCACCCGCCCGCTCACCCCGCCGGCCGACGTGCCGCTCGCGCCGCCCATGCGCCCGGTGGACGAGGCGTTCCGCTCCGGCGCCCGCGCGCTCGCTTCGGGCCAGACGGCCAAGGGGCTCGACGCGCTCGGCTATGCCGCCGCCCAGGGCCATCCCATGGCCCAGTGGAAGCTCGCCCGCATGTATGCGGACGGCGACGGTGTGAAGCGCGACGACGCCAAGGCGTTCGAGTATTACAGCAAGATCGCCAACACCCATGCCGAGGACTATCCCGGCACCGCGCAGTCCCGCTTCGTCGCCAATGCCTTCGTGGCCCTCGGCTCCTATTATCTGATCGGCATCCCCACGGCGGGCGTGAAGCGCGATCCCTCGCGCGCCAAGGACATGTTCTCCTACGCCGCCTCCTATTTCGGCGACGCCGACGCCCAGTTCCTGCTCGGCAAGATGTATCTCGACGGCGTCGGCATGCAGCGCGACGCGCGCAATGCCGGCCGCTGGCTGAGCCTCGCCTCGCAGAAGGGGCAGTACAAGGCGCAGGCGCTGCTCGGCGAGCTGCTCTTCAAGGGCGACGACGGCGTGCCGCGCCAAAGCGCGCGCGGCCTCATGTGGCTCACCATCGCCCGCGAGGCGGCGGCCCGCCCCGAGGACAAGTGGGTGGTGGACCTGCACGAGGAGGCCTTCGCCGAGGCCACCGCCGACGAGCGTGCCCAGGCCCTGACCTATCTCGAGAACTGGCTCTCCCGCCAGCGCCGCTGAGCCGGTCTGTCGCCGGCCGCTCTGTCGCCGCGCCCTTGCGCCGTGGCGACGGCGTTTGGGCATCCCAGATCTTCAGGAAGACCGCTGGTTCAAGCCCCTCTCCCCGAGGGCGTGCGAGGCTGCGCCCTCCCGGCAGGAGCCGGTGCTGCTTCGTGATGTCCCCTCTCCCTCAGGGGAGAGGGGGGAGCGGCGGAGGTCGCGTCGGCGACCGGGCGATACGCCCGGTGTGAGATCGGCAGGAGGCAGGATAGGACGCGGGCGGACAGCCCTTACGGCACGCGGCCATGACAGCGGGCGGATAATCCTCGACACGGATGGCAGGCTGCACGTTCAGCGGCCGGAGCGCACCACCCGCTCGATCTCGGCGCGCACCAGCTGCTCGACGAGGTGAGGCAGGTTCTCGTCCAGCCATTCCTTCAGCATCGGCCGCAGGATCTCCTTCACGAGATCCTCCACCGTGCGGTCCCGCTGCGGCAGGACGAGATCGCCGAGCGCATTCAGGGACGAGGCGATGGCGGCATCGGCGGCGGGCGAGAGCAGGTCCTTGCGGCGCCCAAGAGGAAGCGGCGCCTCGCTCTCCCCCGCGGCGCGGGCGGCGGCGAGGGAAGGCCGCTGCGGCGCAGGCTCCGCCGCGGACGGGCGCGCAAGGTTCTCGCGCATCTCCCGGCGCTCGGTCCGGCGCGCCGCGCGCTCGGCGTCGGCATCGCGCGCGACGCCGCGCGCCTCGCGGCGATCGTCGAAGCCGGGGGTGGGATCGGACGGGTAGCGGCGGGGCTCCCCGCCGTCGCCGCGCGGCGCGGGACGGGGCGCGCGCCCTTCGGCCCGGCGCTCGGCGGCGCGCTCCTCGGAGGCGCGCAAGTCGGCGAGATGGGCATCGAGTTCCTGAAGCGCGTCGAGCCCGTCGAAATCCGCCAGCGGCTGCTCCTGGCCACGCGGATCCGGCCCGCGCCCCTCGGAGCTGCGCATTTCCTGGCCGCGCATTTCCTGGCCGCGCATTTCTTGGCCACGCACCTCGTGCCCGCGGCCCTCGCCGCCGCGCATCTCCTGGCGCGCGGGGGCGGGACGGCGCTCGGCGCGCGGCTCCCAGCGCCGCACGTCCGCGCCGCGCTGCGGCGGCTCCTCGTCGTAGCGGCGGGGGGAAAGGGCAGCCTCGGCGGCGCCGCGGCGCTGCGACGAGGTCAGCTCGTCGTCGGCGATGATGCGGCGGATGGAGGCGAGGATCTCGTCCATGGAAGGTTCTTGGAGCTTGGGGCTTGCAGACATGTCTCGACACCTCGGCCGGAGACGTCACTCGACCCTCGCGCTGGCAAACGCGACCGGACGCCAGAATCACCTGTAACTTCGGGAATTATGGCATCCGAAATACTTGTCGCAACCCGCGCGGGCGTCCTTTATCCGGCTTTATTTGTATCCGGGTTTATTTGCCGTCGGGGGTACGAACACCAGCCCAGCTGTCGCGCACCTGATTGTAGTGAACGGTGGGATTGTAGACGTTCACCTTCAGGCGCAGCGAGATCGCATCGAGCTTGCCGATGATCGACACCAGCGAATAGGCCGCCACCACGCGATCGCGCTGGGCCGTCACCAGGGCCGAGCGGCTGTTGGTGAGGTCGCGCTGGGCGTTCAGCACGTCGGTCGTCGTGCGCTGGCCCACGCGCCACTCCTCGCGCACGCCTTCGAGGGCAAGGGTGTTGGCCGCAACCGCCGACTGGGCCGCCTCGATCTGCGCCTTCGACGCCTCGAGCGCGCCCCAATACTGCACCGCCTGGGCGCGGATGGTGTCGCGGTTCACGTCCACCTCGATCCGAGCCTGGGTCAGCAGCTCCTTGGCCTGGCGGATGTTCGCGTATTCAACGCCGCCCTGGTAGATCGGCACCGAGAGGTTCAAGGTCACCTCGGCACCCCGCGCGCTGTCCACCGCATTGGAGGTGTCGTAGGCCTGGAACAGCTGGCCCTGGAGGTTGAGGTTGGGCGCGAGCGCGCCCTCCGCCACCTTCACCTGGAACATGGCCGCGTCGACGGCGAACTGCGACGCCTTGACCGCCGGATGGTGGTCCAGGCCGGCGGTGACCACCTGGCCGAGATTGCGCGGCAGCATGGCCTCGATCACCGAGCCCGGCGACATGAGGCGCCCCGGCTCGACGCCGATCACCTGCCGGTAGACCGCCTTGGCGGACGAGAGGTTGGCGACCGCCTGGCTGACGCCATACTGCGCGTCGGCGACGCGCGCCTCGGCCTGGGCGACGTCGGTGCGGGTCACCTCGCCCACATTGAAGCGGTCGCGCGTGGCGCGCAGCTCCTGCTGGAGGGCGGCGAGGTTCTGATTCTGCAGATCGAGCAGCGCGATCGCCTGGATCACGTTCATGTAGGCGGTGGCGCCGCTCAGCAACACCGACTGCTCGGTGTTGCGCAGCGTCTCCCGCGATCCACGCACCTGCGATTCGGCGCTCTGAGTCGTGTTCGCGGTGATCAGGCCGTTGAAGATGGTCTGAGTGGCGGTCAGCGCGAACTGGCGCGGCCACAGGGTGCCGCTGGTGCTCACGCCGGACGCCTTGGACCTGGCGGATTCCACGCCGGCGGACGCCGTGGCGAACAGGGTGGGACGGTAGCCCGACAGCGCCTGGGGCACGCTCTCATCCACCGCGCGCGTCCCGGCGCGCTGCGAGTTGAGGGTCGGATTGTTCACATAGGCCTGGGCAAGCGCCTGATCGAGCGTCTGCGCCCCGGCTTCCCGTGCGGGAATGGCGAACGCGGCCAGCGCCATGAGGGCCGCGGCGGAGGCCAGGGCCGGTCGGCGCATGCTCGTCGCAAACGACATCGAGTTCTCCTGGTCCGACACGGCATGCTCCAGCCCCCGTCGAGGACTGTGCCGTGCGGTAACTTTCTGGAAAGATATCCGCACGATGCCGCTGACGGAACCAACCGGTTCGATGGTGCGGCGCTTTTCGCAGCACCGCGGCAATCGCGCCACAGGGGGGTCAGAAAACGAAGCGCGGCGCGGCCTCGAAGCCCGGCAGCGGGGGCACGGCGGCGTTGAAGGCGATGCGCTCGCTCGGCTGGCCGGCGACCTTGGTGAAGACGCAGGCGCGGCCCGCACCGCCCCCGCCCACGACGCAGATGAGTCGTCCCCCCTCCTTCAGCTGCGCGAACAGCGCGGCGGGGACCTCGTCCACCGCACCGTTCAGGAGGATGCAGTCATAGGGCGCCTCGGGCGCCCAGCCGGCGGCGAGCGGGCCCTGCATCACCGCCACGTTGTCCACCCCGAGGTCGGCGAGGTTGGAGGTGGCGGCGGCGGCGAGGTCCGCGTCCTCCTCCAGCGCCACCACCTGCTGGGCGAGGCGCGAGAGCAGCGCCGAGGAATAGCCCGTGCCGGCGCCCACATCGAGCACGTGCTCGCCGGCCTCGATGTCGGCGAGCTGGACGAGGCGGGCGAGAATCATCGGCTCGACCAGGAAGCGGGGCGCCGCGCCGGCGCCGGCGCCGGCGGCGCGGATCTGGAGGTCGTCGTCGATGTAGGCCAGCGACTTCAGGTTCGCCGGCACGAAACGCTCGCGCGGAATCTCCAGCATGGCGGCGATGATGCGGTGGTCGGTCACGTCGTTGGTCCGCACCTGGCCGTCCACCATGCCGCGTCGAAGCTCGGCGAAATCGATCATGTCATGCCTCCGGCGGTGGCGCGGGCCGACGACCGCGCCGTCATCCCATGGCCGCGCCCCGCGCCCGCGGGCCGGCCTTTGCGCTCAAGAGCCATATCGCCGCCCGATTTGCAAGGCGCCGCGCCGCCGCGCCCGCCGCCGTCGGAATTGATCTGGCGCATTGCTCCCACCCCGGTGCAGCCACAGGAATGTCCGCCTCGAAGGCGGCCGGCTTGCGCAGACCCGGCGCCGCATGAAGGATGGTGCGATGAGCGAGCTCACCCAGCCCCCGCAGCCCGCGACGCGCTCCCTCCTGGCCGATTCCGGCGCCACCATCACCGAGGAGAACATCCATCGGCTGGTGCACGGCTTCTACGACGCGGTGCGCGAGGATGGCCTCCTCGGCCCGGTGTTCGCCCGCGAGATCGCGCCGGAGGCATGGCCGGTGCATCTTTCCAAGATGTGCGACTTCTGGTCGTCGGTGCTGCTGCGCACCAGCCGCTACGACGGCCGGCCACTGCCGCCGCACCTGCGCATGCCGGACCTTGCCGACACCCACTTCGCCCGCTGGCTGTCGCTGTTCCGCGCCACCGCCGACGCCGTGTTCGCGCCGGCCGACGCGAACCGGGTGGTCGCCCTCGCCGAGCGCATCGGCACCAGCTTCCGCCTGTCCATCGCCCTCCATCGAGGCGAGGACACCATGAAGGTCACCCCCCTTCCCCGCGCCTGAGCGCCCTCAGCCGCGCGCCGGCGGGGCGAGCGCCCGAGCCACTTGCGGCAGCGCCAGAAGCCGCGAGGCTTCGGCGAACACCGCGCTCGGCGCGTCGAGGGGCGTGCTCGGAAGGTCCGCCACCACGCGGGCGGGGCGCGGAGAGAGCACGACGATCCGGTCCGAAAGGCGCACCGCCTCCGTGACGTCGTGCGTCACGAACAGGACGGCGATGCCGGCGCGCTCCACCTCGGCGCGCACCAGCGCCTGAAGCTCCGCCCTGAGGCCCACGTCCAGCGCCGAGAACGGCTCGTCCATCAGCAGCAGGTCCGGCTCGACCGCCAGCGCGCGGGCGATGGCGACGCGCTGGCGCATGCCGCCGGACAGCGCGGCGGGGCGCTTGCCAAGATCGCGCAGCGCGAGGCCGAGCCGCTGGAGGATCGCCTGCGCCCGCGCGTGCCGCGCGCCACGCGCCATGCCGGCCGCCTTCAGGCCGAAGGCGGCGTTGTCGAGCGCGCTCGCCCACGGCAGCAGGCGCGGCTCCTGGAACACCATGGCAGTGCGCGCGAAGCCGTTCCTCACCTCGCCCGCCTCGGGGCGCGCGGTACCCGCGGCAAGGCCGAGCAGGGTGGTCTTGCCGCAGCCGGAGGGCCCGATGAGCCCCACCAGCGTTCCCTTCGCCACCGCAAGGTCGATGCCGTCGAGCACCGGCCCGTCGCCAAAGGAGAGGCGCACCCCCTTGAGGCTCAGCATAGCTCAGCCCGCCGCGGCCGACGGCGCGCCGTTCGCCGCCAGCCAGCCGCGCAGCGGCGCGAGCAGCACCGCGTCGGCGACCAGCAGGAACGCCACCACCAGGACGATCCAGGCCATGGTTTGCGGCAGATCGAGATGGGCGCGGGCGGTGGCGATGGCGCCGCCGACCCCGTCGGCGCCGCTCAGCACCTCGGCCATCACCGACACCTTGAACGAGAAGGCGAGCGCGGTGGCGAACGCCGGCGCCAGGAACTGCGCGAGGCGCGGCAGCAGAAGGTCGGTCAGGCGCAGGAGCGGCGGCGCGCGGTAGATGTCGGCCATCTCGGCGAGCCGCGGGTCGCGGGCGCGCACGCCCTGGAGCGCGGCGAGGAACACGATCGGCGCCGCGGTGACAGCCACCGTGAAGGTGGGCGTGCCCCCGCCGGGCCCGAACCACAGCAGCGCCAGCACCACCCAGGCGATGGGCGGTGTGCCGAGAATGGCGGTGAGCATCGGCCGCACCGCCGCGCCCACCGGCATGAACGTGCCGCCGAGCAGGCCGAGCGCGAGCCCGACCGCCCCACCAGCGAGAAAGCCGCCGAGGGAATGGGCCGCGGTCTCTGCCAGCGCCGGTCCCGCAATGCCGCCGACCACAAGCTCCGCAAGGGCCCGACCGGTCTCGGACAGCGACGGCAGGACGAACGGGCCGAAGGCCCAGTTGCCCCCCTGCCAGGCGAGCGCCAGCACGAGGAGGCCGAGCGCGCCCCATCCCGCCCGCGCCAGCCTGGGCTCCAAGTGGCGCTTCAAGCGGGACTCTGCGCGAGCGCCCCCGCGCGCGCTCACAGGTCGAGATAGAAGCTGTCGGGCGGCAGCCTGCCGCCGAGCGCCTCGGGGGAGAGCGCCAGGATCGCCTCGTAGAAGGCGACGAGCGCGCCTTGCATGGGCTTTGCCCCGACCGCCACCACGTTGAAGTGGTCGAGCGAGGCGGAGAACATGGGCGCCTTGATCTGCATCTTCTCCTGGGCGAGCTCGGCCGCCGCCGCGCGGTCCTGGAGCACCCAGTCCTTGGCGGGCACCATGCCCTGGCGCAGGGCCGCCATCAGCTCCGGGCTGTCGGCGAGCAGCGCCTCGTGGACCGCGACCCCAGCCATGGGGATGCCCTCGCCGCCATAGAGGCGCTTCCATTCCGCCTGGAGGCTGACGGCGCGGCGCAGGGTGCGGCCCTCCTTCTTCGCCATCATGATGGCGGCGGTGGCAGGCGGCTCGGAGAGCACGGCGGTGGTGGCGCGGCCCGCCGCAAGCATCTGCGCCGCCTCCATGGGCGTCTGCACGTAGGTGAGCGTCATGTCCTTGTCCGGGTCGAGCCCCTCGCGCTTGGCGATGGCGCGGAACACGAGGTCCGGCATGTCATTGCGAAAGAAGCCCAGCACCGGCTTGCCGGCGAGATCCTTGAAGGAGGTGATGCTCTCGTCGGCAGTGACGATAGACAGATGCCCCATGGAGAGCAGGCAGAGCAGCTTCAGCGGCAGCCCGCGATTGGCGAGGTTGGCCGGCACGTGGGTCGGCGTGGTGAAGAGCCTGGTGCGGCCGGAGACGATGGCGGCGCGCAGATCGTCGGTGTCGCGCCAGAGGCGGAAGGAGGCACCAGGCGCCGCCGCCGCGAACGGCCCGGTCTGCATCAGGCGGACGAGGACGATGGTGGAGGCGTTGGGCGCACCTAGCACCTCGAGGCCGGCGAGCGGCGCCGCGCGCAAGCTGCGCAGCGGGAGGGCCAGCGATCCGCCAAGCGCGGCCATGCCGGCGACGAGGTGGCGGCGGGAAAGCAATGACGGCATGAAAAAAATCCTCGCAATCGCGCGCGCCGGGCGCCCCAGCGGCAGCCTTTCTTATATCCGATTGAATATAGCGTGAAGCCTCCGGAATGTTCCGCATCGACCCCGCGGCGGGCACGCGCAGGCCACATAAGGCCAAGCTTGGCGTTCGGCGCCGCTCCGATGCATGCTAGAAGGGACGGCAGGGCAAGCGCCGACGCCACGGCGCGCCGCGAGGAGAGGTCGGGGGAGAAGGCCATGAAGCGGAACATGGTGCGCGCGGTCCTGTGCGCGGCGGCGCTGACGCTGGCGGGCGCGCGCGCCCCCGCATCGGCCCAGACGCTGGAACGGGTGGCCGAGACGCAGACCTTCCGCATCGGCTATCGCCACTTCGCCCCGCCTTATTCCTATGCGGCGCAAAGCGGGCAGCCGGCAGGCTACATCGTCGACCTCTGCCGGGAGGTGGCGGGCGCGGTGAAGCAGCACCTCAAGCTGCCGAGCCTGAAGATCGACTATGTGATGATCAACGCCGAGAACCGGTTCGAGGCGGTGAAGAGCGGGCAGATCGACATCCTGTGCGATCCCACCTCCATGACCATGTCGCGCCGGGCGCTGGTCGACTTCTCGCTGCCCACCTTCCTCGACGGCGCCAGCGTGGTCACCCGCGGCACGCCGGTGAAGGGCCTCGAGGACCTCAAAGGCAAGAAGGTGGGCGTGCTCAAGGGCACCACCACCGAGGAGACGCTGCGCTCCACCCTCGCCCAGATGCGCATTCCGGCCGACATCGTGCTCGTGGACGACCACCCGCAGGGCCTCGATCTTCTGGCAGACGGCAAGCTCGACGCCTATTTCGGCGACCGCGGCATCCTCGCCTACCTGATCCGCAACCGCGCGAAGGGTGGCAGCCTGAGTCTCTCCGAGCAGTATTTCACCTTCGAGACCTACGCCCTCGCCATGCCGCGCGGCGACCAGGCGTTCCGCCTGCTGGTGGACACGACGCTCGCCAGCCTCTACCGCACCGAGAGCATCCGGCAGATCTATGCGCGCTCCTTCGGCTCCTTCCCGCCGGACCAGTTCCTCGACGCGCTGTTCGTCATCAACGGCGTGCCGAAATAGGGACGATCACGGGCGCGGGACGCGGTATTCCGCCGGCGCCCCGCCCTCGGCGCTGTCGAACAGGACCAGCAGCCGGTAGTCCTCGCCGGCCTCGTCGGCGAGCACGAGCAGGCCCTCCGGCTTGGCCATGGGATGGGCGGAGGCCAGCACCGCGAGCGGCCGCGTCGCCTCGCCGACCCCGTCCCAGAAGTGGACCAGGCTCGGATAGGTGAGGCCCGGCTGCTCCGTCACGTCGAGACCGGCGAGGATGAGGAAGCCCCCCTCCACCGCCACCAGATCGCGGATGCCAAAGGCGGCGCCGAGCCGCGCCTTCAGCACGGCTGGTTTCAGCGACGGCGCTGCCGTGGCATCGAACAGGGCCTGCGCCGGCAGGCGAAGCACGAAGGCGCGCCCGTCCCGGGTCGGCGCGCGCAAGCCGAAATAGAGATCGCCGTCCTTGGCCGCGAGCCCCTCGATATTGACGCCGCCTTGGTCCAGCCCCGGGCATGCCTCCTCGCGCGCGCAGGCCTTGGGGCCGAGCTCCGGCACGGCGGCGATCAGCCGTTCCAGCACGCCGGTGCGTGCCACCTCCGGGGCCGGGCGCGGTCCGTCGAAGCCGGCGAAGGCGGGCCGGCCGGTGGCCGGGTCCACGGGAATGCGAAACAGGCCGAAGCGCGCGCTCTGGTAGCTGCCGCTGCCGCGCGAGGCGCCGTGCGAGCCGGTGACGTAGTAGAAGCCGTGATCACCCGCGCGCACGAAGGCGGCGCCTTCCGCATCCACCTCCTTGTTGCGCGCGCCGGCTTCGTCCTTCTTGGCCACGAGCGTGATCGAGGCGCCGAGCGTGATGGCGTCCGCCGTCACGGTCGCAAGCCGCGCATGGCGCACGCCGTCGCTCACCAGCAGGCAGGCGCGCCCGGCCGCCCCGATCGGGGTCGCGCAGGCGATGGCGCTTATGTCCTTCGCTTCGTTCTTGCCCTGAAAGGCGCCGCGCACCTCCAGCTGGCGCTCGGGCGCGACCAGCGCAGCCGGCGCCGGCGGCGCGCCGTCGGGGCCGTGGGCCTGGGCCGGCCACAGGCCGGACGCCGCGGCGAACATGAGAGCGGCCGCAAGCCGGGCCACGATGGTACGCTCGCCCGCGCGCGGGGGCGCAAGCCGGCATAGGGAGCGTCTGGAGGCCATGTCCTCTCCCGGTCGAGCGCCTTGGGCGCGGCGCGCTGTCGTGCACCGGCAATCTGACCGGTTCCCGCCTTGAGGCCAAGGGTCCGCGGGCGGCACAGGTTTTCACGCCGTCATGCGCCGACTTGATCGGAGCATTCACGCGACCTGCCCAGGATCGCTGACCGATCGCAGGATGGGCCCTCCGATCACGTCGGAGGGCGACGGCGGACAAAGCGGGAGCGCCGGGAACGAGGCGACGGCGGGAAGGCGGGCGGCTGGCGGCAGCACGCCTCGCCGCATCTCAGAAGACCACCGTCATGCCCCGGCTTGTCCGGGGCATCCACGGCACCGCTTGCGCCACGCTCCGGAAAGCGCAGGCCCGCCCGGCCGCAGGGTGGATCCCCGGACAAGCCGGGGATGACGGTGGTGAAAGGTGACACAGGCGCGGAAGGAGAGGGAGCACGCACGGCGGCCCCACAAGCCGCCGTCATGCTCCGACTTGATCGGAGCATCCACGCCCCTGCCCCGCATCGCGCCAGATCGCAGGATGGGCCCTCCGATCACGTCGAAGGGCGACGGTAGGCAAAATGTGGGCGCCGGGCACGAGGCGCCCACAGGTGCCCCGAGGTGGTCCGGCCTCGCCCTCAGTAGAGGCCGCCGGTCCCAGAACGCACAGCGCGATCCGCCTCCGGCGTCACCGTGCCGTCGGAATAGACCACGTTGTAGCCATCCGGCGGGGCGGTGCCGGGCTTGAAGGCTTCGAGGATGGCATTGCCGTCGCCGGCGCTCGTGCGCTGGCCGCTCTTGCGGTCGATGCGCACCAGCTTGATGCCGGCCGGAACCCGGAACGGGATGGCGGGCCGGTCGGCGATGGCGGTGCGCAGGAACTCGCGCACCACCGGCGCGGCGAGGATGCCGCCGGTCGAGCCCTTGCCCATGGGACGCGGCTTGTCGTAGCCGAGATAGACGCCCACCACGATCTCCGGCGTGAAGCCGATGAACCAGGCATCGCGCTCATCGTTGGTGGTGCCGGTCTTGCCGGCGATGGGCTTGCCCAGCTCCTTCAGCGCCGTGCCCGTGCCGCGCTGGACCACGCCCTCCATCATGGAGGTGATCTGGTAGGCGGTCATGGGATCGAGCACCACCGGACGGCGGTCGACGAGGGTGGGCTCGGGCTGGTTCTGCCACTTCTCGGCATCGCAGCCGCGGCACTCGCGCTCGTCGTGGCGGTAGATGGTGTGGCCGTAGCGGTCCTGGATGCGGTCGATCAGCGAAGGCGTCACCTTGCGCCCGCCATTGGCGACCATGGCGTAAGCACCGGTCATGCGCAGCAGCGTGGTCTCGCCGGAGCCGAGCGCCATGGCGAGGTAGGGCGCCATGTCGTCATAGATGCCGAAACGCTTGGCGTAATCGGCTATGATGGGCATGCCCACGTCGTTGGCGAGGCGCACCGTCATCACGTTGCGCGACTGCTCCAGACCGAAGCGCAAGGTCTGCGGGCCATAGAACTTGCCGGAATAGTTTTCCGGCCGCCACGTATCCTGGCCCTTCTGCTCCAGCTCGAACGGCGCGTCGATGACGATGGTCGACGGCGTGTAGCCGTTGTCCAGGGCGGCGGAATAGACGAAGGGCTTGAACGAGGATCCGGGCTGGCGCATGGCCTGCGTCGCTCGGTTGAACTGGCTCTCGTCGTAGGAGAAGCCGCCGGTGAGCGCGAGCACGCGGCCGGTGGTGGGCTCCATCACCACGATGGCGCCCTCGACCCCGGGGAACTGTCGCAGCCGGTACTGGCCGGGGCGATTGGCGAACGGCTCCACATAGATCACGTCGCCGGGCTTCACCACCTGGGTGAGCGCCTTGCGGGTCCACTTGACGCCGTCGGCGGGAAGCAGCTCCACCACGCGCTCGTTGGAGCGCTGGCCGGACTTCTCGCGCCGCGGCTGAAGGCCGATGCGGGCATTGTCCTTGTTCACGTCGAGCACCACGGCGACGCGCCACGGCACGTCGCCGAACTCCTTCACCTCGCCAAGCTTCACGCCCCAGTCGACGCCGGCGAGCTCGATGTGGGTGATGGGGCCGCGCCAGCCGCGCGCCTCGTCATACTTGATCATGCCCTCGGTCAGCGCCTTGCGGGCCGCCACCTGGAGATCGCTGCGCAGCGGCGTGCGGACCGAGAGGCCGCCTTCGTAGAGCTTGCGCTCGCCGTACCGCTCGTAGATCTGCCGCCGCACCTCCTCGGCATAGTATTCCGCAGCCTCCGCCTGGGCGCCGGTGGCGCGCGGGGTGACGGTGAGGGACGCCTTCTTGGCCGCCTCGCCGTCGGCGGTGGTGACGAAGCCGTTCTCGACCATGCGATCGATCACCCAGTTGCGGCGGTCGACGGCGCGGTCGCGGTCGCGGAAGGGATTGTAGGTGGACGGCGCCTTGGGCAGGGCGGCGAGATAGGCCACCTCCTGCACGTTGAGCTGATCCACCGACTTGTCGAAATAGACCAGCGCCGCGGCGGCGATGCCGTAGGCGCCCATGCCGAGATAGATCTCGTTCAGGTACAATTCCAGGATGCGGTCCTTGGAATAGGCGCGCTCGATGCGCAGCGCCAGCAGCGCCTCCTTGATCTTGCGATCGATGGACACCTCGTTGGTGAGAAGGAAGTTCTTCGCCACCTGCTGGGTGATGGTGGAGGCGCCCTGCGGGCGGACGTTCTTGCCGTAGTTCTGGAGGAAGAAGCTCGCGGCCCGGAAGATGCCCGTGGGATCGAGGCCGCCGTGCTCGTAGAAGTTCTTGTCCTCGGCCGAAAGGAACGCCTCGATCACCAGCTTCGGCACCGACTGGATGGGAATGTAGAGGCGGCGCTGCTTGGCGTATTCGGCAACCAGCGCGCCGTCGGCGGCGTGCACGCGCGTCATCACCGGCGGCTCGTAGTTCTGCAGCTGCGAGTAATCGGGCAGGTCCTGGGAATATTTCCAGACGAAGTAGGTCGCCCCGGCTGCCCCGACCAGGAGGACGAGGGTGCCAAGCGCGAACATGAACCCGAAGAACCGCAACAGCAGCCGCATCGTCCCGCCTTCCTCCTGCGGGCCGAACCCGCCGCCTTCCGGCCCTTCACGCCATAGCGCGAGATTGCCGCGCTGCGAAGGACAAATTGCCGGCCCCCGATGGCCGCGGCCTTGCGCGCCGTCACATCGGCGCGACCATGCGCCGGTCTTTCCTGCGGCCGGCACACGAATCCGGCGCCTTCTATGGTGGCCAAACGTGGCTGCTTCGCGACAAGCGCGAAGCTTGCGCGCACCGCCTCCATCTTCCGTTACGGCACATGCCGCTCGGTACGTGCCGGCGCGCCGGCAAGCTGCGGCTCGAGGAACTCCGAAATCGCCTGCATGATCGCGTCCGTGACGCGGTCGCGCCAGGCGTCCGAGGTGAGAAGCTTCAGGTCGGCGGGGGTGGACATGTAGCCCAGCTCCACCAGGACCGAAGGCACGTCGTGGGCGCTCAGCACCTTGAAGCCGGCGGAACGCAGCGGCGTGCGATGGGTGCGCACCGCCCCCTTCAGCTGGCCCACCAGCGAGCGTGCGAACAGGGATGAGAAATTGCGCGTCTCCCGCCGGGCGAGGTCGACGAGGATCCCGGCCACGTCGTCGCTCTCGTCGGAGAGGTCGAGGCCGGCGATGATGTCCGCCTTGTTCTCCTTCTCGGCGAGGGTGGCGGCATCGGCGTCGCTCGCGGTCTCGGAGGCGGTGTAGACGCTCGCGCCGCGCGCCTGGCCGTCGCCGGCCGCCAGCGCGTCGGCATGGAGGGAGACGAAAAGGGCGGCGCGGTTGGCGCGGGCGATCTTCACCCGCTCGCCGAGCGGAACGAACACGTCCCCGGTGCGCGTCATCACCACCCGGTAGGCGCCGGTCTTCTCCAGCTTGTCGCGCAGCGCCAGAGCGGTCTCCAGCACGATGGTCTTCTCGGCGAAGGCGCTGCGGCCGGTGGTCCCGGTGTCGATGCCGCCATGTCCGGGGTCGAGGACGATCACCGGACGGGCATCTCCAGGAACCGCGGCGGCCGGGGCCGGCGGCGGAGCGAGCCGGCGTTCGGCGGCGGAGGCGCGGGAGCGCTCGAAGCTCGCGGCGTCGGTCGGCACCAGATCCACCACCAGGCGGGCGGGCTCGCCGTCCTGCGCCTCAAGGACGAAGGCCCTGTCGATGGCGACCGGCCCGGTCGCCTCCAGCACCATGCGCGCCTTGCCGGGCGCCAGCGTGCCGAAGCGCCAGGCAGAGACAAGGCCGCGCCGCATCTGGTCCGGCTCCGGCGTGAAGCGGAAGGCGACGCCCGACAGATCGAGGATCACCCGGTAGGGATTGGCCAAGGTGAAGGCGCGGAACGGGGCGGCGCGATCGAGGTCGATCACCAGGCGGGTGCGCTCGGCATCGCCGGCAAGCCGCGCGTCGCGGGCCGCCGTTTCGTCCGCAGTGGTCGCGTGGGCCGAGGACGCGGTCGCGGCGGCCTGCGGCCCGCTCCCCGGCGACTCGGCCCGCAGGCTCCCGGCCGAGAGGCCAAGCGTCACCGTGGCGAGCACCACCAGCACCTGAGCCGCGCGCGCCGCGGCGCGCAGGCCCCGCCGCGCGCGGCGGGGCGGTGGGCAGGTCGCGGCGCATGCCGTCATGGGGCGTCCCCGCTCTGGAGGCACCCCGGTGCCGCGACCGAAGCCGCCCCGCAGGTGCGCGATGGATCCCGCAGCGAATCCGGTCCGGCCGCGCCAGCGTCCCGGACCCCTCGGCCCGCCTTCCGCGGTGCGCTGCGATCCAAGCGTTAAGAGGCAGGACGTTAACCGCTGGTATACGGAGCGGCGGGGCGGCCTGGGCGTTGGAGCCCGATGTTACCGTTATCTGGCGTCCGATGCTGTGCCGCGGTGCGCAAGAACCTTGCCAAGCGGGAAGCGGGCCGGGTAAGTAAAGATGGTACACGGTTCGCGTTCCGGCCAGGGCCCTTCGGCCTCAGGCGGCCGCGGCTGCCGCGGGTGATGTCCCGGTGTGCGGCTGTCCTCCGCCAGGAGCCGGCCGCGAGGGTCATGGCCCTGTCCCGCCTCCCGCCCCTTCTTCGGGCGGTGCGCGGACGGCGGGCATCCTTGGGATGTCCGGGCGTCGGCCCACTGGCCGCCTTCGTCCATCGGCCCCCTCGGCTTGATCTGGGGAATCGCGCGGACGTGTACGATGGCCGCATCGGGAGCCTGCTCCCAGGTCCGGCCGGACCCGTCATCGAGGAACGAGTAGCCGAGGGCATGGATCTTTCTCCGCACGACCGGCGCGCTCATCGCGCCCCCGTGTGCCCCGACGCCGAGGGTGTTCGCAACACGCCCGGGCGCGATCGTTCCTCTACCTCCTTACGTCATCACATCCGGCGTTCCAGCGGCGTCCGGGCGGGCCTTATTGCGGCTGCGCCCCTGCGACCGCTCCGGGGCCCAGCCTCCGGCGCCGCGAAGAGAGATTTCCATGGCCAACAAGATGCTCATCGATGCCACCCACCCGGAGGAGACCCGGGTGGTGGTCGTGCGCGGCAACCGGGTCGAAGAGTTCGACTATGAGTCCGCATCCCGCAAGCAGCTGCGGGGCAACATCTATCTCGCGAAGGTGACGCGGGTCGAACCCTCCCTTCAGGCGGCGTTCGTGGAGTACGGTGGCAACCGCCACGGCTTCCTCGCCTTCAGCGAGATCCACCCCGACTACTATCAGATCCCGGTCGCCGACCGGCTCGCACTGATCGAGGAGGAGGAGCGCGCCGCCCGCCTCGCCGAGGACGAGCAGGAGATGCGGGACCGGCGCCGCGAGCGTGGCCGCTCCCGCCGCGCCGCGCCCGATGCCACCGTCACCGAGGAGGTGGAGGAGGCCGAGATCGTCGTCGATGCGGCGCCCGAGGGCGAGGCCGCGGCGCCGGCCGAAGCGGATGGCGCCGCCGAAGGCGCGCCGGCCGAGGTTGCGCCCGATGCCCCCGCGGCGGTCGAGGCCGCGCCGGTCGTCGATCATCCCGGCTCCATGGCCGAGCTCGTCGCCCCGGCCGAGGAGGTCGCGCAGACCGAGGCCCGGATCGAGGCCGCGGTCGATTCGCAGTTCGGCACGCCCCTGCCCGCCCCCTCCGAGCAGCACCACACGGACAACGAGGCCGAGCTGCGCCGCGAGGGCGCCGAGGGCGAGAGCCACCCGGCCCCGATCCTGCCCGACGACGAGGACGACGCCCCCGCGCCCGCCGTGGCCGAGAACGGCGAGGCGGAAGGCCGCGCCCCGGCCGACGACGAGGACGACGAGGAGGACAGCGACGTCGACCAGATCGACGAGGAAGAGGAGATCGAGAATCTCGGCGCCGACGAGGACGCCCTGGAGGAGGTGCCCGAGCGCGCGACGCAGCGCCGCGCCCGCACCTACAAGATCCAGGAGGTGATCCGCAGGCGCCAGGTGATGCTGGTGCAGGTGGTCAAGGAGGAGCGCGGCAACAAGGGCGCCGCTCTCACCACCTACCTGTCGCTCGCCGGCCGCTATTCGGTGCTGATGCCCAACACCGCGCGCGGCGGCGGCATCTCCCGCAAGATCACCAATGCGGTGGACAGGAAGCGCCTGAAGGACGTGGTGCAGGACCTGGAGGTGCCCGAGGGGATGGGCATCATCCTGCGCACCGCCGGCGCCAACCGCACCAAGGTCGAGATCAAGCGCGACTTCGAGTACCTGCTGCGCCTGTGGGAGACGGTGCGCGAGCTGACGCTCAACTCCTCCGCCCCGAACCTCGTCTATGAGGAGGGATCGCTCATCAAGAGGGCGATCCGCGACCTCTACAACAAGGACATCGACGACATCCTCGTGGCCGGCGAGGCCGGCTACAAGGAGGCGAAGGACTTCATGCGCATGCTCATGCCGAGCCATGCGAAAAGCGTCATTCCCTATCGCGAGAGCCAGCCGATCTATGCCCGGTACGGGGTCGAGCAGCAGCTCGACGCCATGTTCTCGCCCGTCGTCCAGCTCAAGAGCGGCGGCTACATCGTCATCAACCCCACCGAGGCTTTGGTCTCCATTGACGTGAACTCCGGGCGCGCCACCCGCGAGCACCACATCGAGGACACCGCGCTCAAGACGAACATGGAAGCCGCCGAGGAGATCGCGCGCCAGCTCAGGCTGCGCGACCTCGCGGGCCTGATCGTCATCGACTTCATCGACATGGAGGAGAAGCGCAACAACCGGTCGGTGGAGCGCAAGCTCAAGGACTGCCTGAAGAACGACCGGGCGCGCATCCAGATCGGCCGCATCTCGCACTTCGGCCTGCTTGAGATGTCGCGCCAGCGCATCCGCACCGGCGTGCTGGAAAGCTCCATCGAGGTGTGCCCGCACTGCGGCGGCACCGGCCACGTGCGCTCCGCCGCCTCGGTGGCGCTGCAGCTGCTGCGCGCGCTCGAGGAGCAGCTGCTGCGCTCGACCACCCACAATCTCGTGGCGCGCACCCGCACCGAGGTGGCGCTCTACGTGCTGAACCAGAAGCGCGCCCACCTGCGCGAGCTGGAGGAGCGCTTCTCCGTCACCCTCTCCATCTCCGCCGACGACACCGTCACCGGCCACCAGCCCTTCATCATCGAGAAGGGCGAGCCGGCCGCCCCGGCCCCCGCCGCGCCGCGGCCCTCCAGCGTGGTGCAGCCCGATTCCATCCTGCTCGACGAGGACTACGGCGAGGAGGAGGACGAGGAGGCCCAGGAGGACGGCGCCGAGGCCGAGGCCGAGGGCGCCGAGGCATCCGATGAGCGTGCTGACGACGGCAGCCGCCGCAAGCGGCGCCGGCGCCGGCGCCGGCGCGGCGAGCGCGAGGACACGCGCGAGGCCCGCGACGGCGAGGCCGAAAGCGAGGATGACGACGAGGACGGCGCCGCCGAAGGCGAGGATGCCGAAGGCGAGGCTCGCAGCGACGAGGAGCGCGCCGAAGGCGCCGAGGCCGACGGCCGGGACGACGAGAACGGCGAGCGCCGGCGCCGGCGGCGGGGCCGTCGCGGCGGCCGCCGCAACCGGCGCGAGCGCGAGGACGGCACGGCGGAGGACGGCACGGGCGAGGCCGAAGGCGAGGACGGCGCGAGCGACGAGGCCGGCGCGGACGATCTGGCTGCTGTCGCCGAGACCGAGCCGCGCCCCGACGCCCCCGCCGAGGCGCAGCCGTCTCACGCCTATGCCCCGCTTATGGACGCGGCCGAGCCCGCGCCTGCGGAAGCTGCCGTGCCGGAGATCGCTGCCCCGCCCGCTGCGCCGCACGCCGAGGCCGAGGGCGACGAGCCGGCTCCGGTCGAAGCTGAGGCCGCAGCCAAGCCGCGCCGCCGCTCCACCGTGCGCGAGAAGGCGCCGGTCCTGCTCGCCGGCGCCGATGCGGGCCCCGGTGCTTCGGTGGAGGCTCCGGCCGAGCCCGTTGCTGTGGCAGAGGCGACCGCCGAGGCCGCCGAACCTGCGCCCATGGAGGTGGCTCCCCCCGCCCCGGCCGAGAGCTCCGGTGAGCCGCAGAAGCCCCGCTCGGGCTGGTGGCAGCGCAAGCTGTTCGGCGGCTGAGCCGCGGCTCAACCGAACGCTGATCGACGACAACGCCTCCCGGGACCTCCCGGGAGGCGTTTTCTTTTCGTGCGCAGCGGATGCCGCGACCGGCCGCCGTCCCGGCGCGGACCAAGCCGGATTGCGGTGCCAGAGGAGAGGACCGCTCCCTCCCCACCCCTCCCCCGGACGCGGGAGAGGGAGCTTGGTCCGGACGGAATGCAACGAGACACGCCCCCGCGCGAGGCCCCTTGCCGGTTGCGCCTGCCATAGTACCATGCAGCTGCGGCGGGCGTGGCGTGCCCACGAATCAAAACGATTTAAACGGGGTCCGCCAAGGCCCCGCCGGCACGGGACACGTCACAGCACGCGCCTACAGCACAAGCGGACAAAGACGCCGCGATCATATCGGGAGGAACAGGATGATCCGTCTTCGCCGCGGCCTTTCGGCCGCCACCGTCGTTGGCGCCGCAGCGCTCGCCGCCGTGCTCGCCTCGGGCGCCGCCAACGCCCAGACCAAGCTCAAATGGGCCCACGTCTATGAGCCCTCCGAGCCGTTCCACACCGCCTCGGTCTGGGCCGCGGGCGAGATCGCCAAGCGCACCAACGGGCGCTACCAGATCGATGTCTATCCCTCCTCGCAGCTGGGCAAGGAGAGCGACATCAACCAAGGCCTCACCCTGGGCACGGTGGACATGATCATCTCGGGGTCGAGCTTCGCCGGGAAGGCCTACCCGCCCATCGGCGTCACCTACTATCCCTACACCTTCCGCGATGCGAACCACCTGCTCGCTTATGCCAAGAGCGACGTCTTCAAGGACCTTGCCAAGGGCTACGAGGACAAGACCGGCAATCACATCGTCGCGGTGACCTATTACGGCGTGCGGCAGGCCACCTCCAACAAGCCGTTCAAGTCCTGCGCGGAGATGAAGGGCCTGAAGATCCGCGTGCCCGATGCCCCGGCCTATCTGGCCATGCCCAAGGCGTGCGGCGCCAACATCACGCCCATCGCCTTCGCCGAGGTCTATCTCGCGCTCCAGAACGGCACCGTGGACGCGCAGGAGAACCCGCTCACCACCATCGAGGCGAAGAAGTTCTACGAGGTGCAGAAGAACATCGTCCTCACCGGGCACATCGTCGACCACCTCAACACCATCATCTCCGCCAAGCTCTGGAACCAGCTCTCGCCCGAGGACCGCAAGATCTTCACCGAGGTGGCGCTGGAGGCCGCGGCGCGGGCGACCAAGGAGGTGGCCGCGCGCGAGAAGGAGCTGCTCGACGTGTTCAAGCAGAAGGGGCTGAACGTGGTCGCGGTCGATACGGGCGAGTTCCGCGACACGGTGATGAAGAACATCACCTTCGAGAGCTTCGGCTATCGCAAGGCGGACTGGGACCGCATCCAGGCGCTCAAGAGCGACGCCATGTGAGGGCGGGCCGTCAGCGAACAGGCGCGGGCGCGCAAGCGCCCGTTCAACCGCCCCGGTGACGGCGCAACCGGAGCGTCTCCCCGCCGTCGCCCTCCGGCTCGACCGGAGGGCCCACGACGCGCCCGCCGGATGGATGCTCCGGTCAGGACGGAGCATGACGGCGGACGGAAGTCCCGCCCCCTCACCGGAGCCCCGCTCCCTCACCGCCGCCCCTCGCGCGCGGAGAAGCGCGCCAGCTGCGCACCGCCGACGACGCGGAGCGAGCTTTCCCCTCATCCCACCGCACCGGAACGCCATGGCCCACGAAACCCACACCCGCGTCACCGGCGAGGAGCTCGCCCACACCTTCGACGTCAAGGAGGACGTAGACCTGTCCTCCTACGCCTTCGAGGACTGGATCACCCTCATCGCTTTCTGGATCATGGCGGGCTTGGTCTTCCTCCAGTTCTTCACGCGCTACGTGCTGAACGACAGCTACGCCTGGACCGAGGAGATCGCCAGCTACTTCCTGGTGGCGGTGGTTTTCATCGGCGCCGCCATGTGCGTGCGCCTGTCCCGGCACATCCAGGTGGACCTCCTCTACCGCTTCCTGCCGCCCGCACCGGCGCGGGCGATGGCGCTGGGCGTCGACCTCGTGCGCACCGGCTTCATCGCCTACGGCGTGTGGCTGATGGTGCGCTACATCGCGCTGGTGGGCGAGGAGCCCATGGTGATGGTCGATGCGCCCAAGGCCTACGTCTACTACGCTGTGCTGTTCGGCTTCGTGATGATGCTGGTGCGCTCGCTCCAGGTCTCCTGGGGCAACATCCGCCGCGGCTATTCCATCCTTGAGAAACCGGAGGCCTTCGAGGGCTCCCCCTTCGAGCACAAGGGAGACTGAGCCCATGTGGATCCTCATCGGCGGCTTCCTCGCCCTCATGATCTGCGGCGTTCCGGTGGCGATCGCCCTCGCCGGCGCCTCGCTCCTCTACATCCTCGTCTCCGGCACGGTGCCGGACGTGGTGATCGCCCAGCGCATGATCGCGGGCGTCGAGAGCTTCCCGCTGCTGGCGGTGCCGGTCTTCATCCTCGCCGGCAACCTCATGAACATCGCCGGCGTCACCGGCCGCATCTACGCCTTCGCCGTGGCGCTGGTGGGCTGGATGCGCGGCGGCCTCGGCCAGGTGAACATCATCGGCTCGGTGATCTTCTCGGGCATGTCGGGCACCGCCATCGCCGACGCCGCCGGGCTCGGCACCATCGAGATCAAGGCCATGAAGGATCATGGCTATTCCACCGAGTTCGCGGTCGGCGTCACCGCCGCCTCGGCGACGCTCGGCCCGATCATCCCGCCGAGCCTGCCGTTCGTGATCTACGGCATGCTCGCCAACGTCTCCATCGGCGCGCTGTTCCTCGGCGGCGTGGTGCCGGGCGCGGTGATGACGCTCCTGATGATGATCACCGTCGCCTATTTCGCCCGCCGCAACAGATGGGGGGCGGACGCGGCCTTCTCCTGGCGCCGGCTCGCCTCGGCGGGCATCGAGGTGGCGGTGGTGCTGGCCTTCCCGCTGGCGGTCTATGTGATGATCGAGCTCGGGCTCACCACCAACCAGGCGGTGCTGATCGCCCTCGCCGCGCTCATCGCCCTCGACTGGTACTACGACTTCTCCGCCGTGATGGCGCTGATGACGCCGGTGATCCTCATCGGCGGCATGACGCTCGGCTGGTTCACGCCCACCGAGGCGGCGGTGGCGGCGGTGATCTGGTCGCTCTTCCTCGGCCTCGTGCGCTACCGCTCCATGACCCTACGCACGCTGGCGAAGGCGACCTTCGACACCATCGAGACCACCGCCTCGGTGCTGTTCATCGTCACCGCCGCCTCCATCTTCGCGTGGCTGCTCACCGCGAGCCAGGCGGCGCAGATGCTCACCGACGCCATCCTCGGCTTCACCCAGAACAAGTGGGTTTTCCTGCTGCTGGCGAACCTGCTCATCCTGTTCGTCGGCTGCTTCATCGACACCATCGCCGCCATCACCATCCTGGTACCGATCCTGCTGCCGATCGTGCTCAAGCTCGGCATCGACCCGATCCATTTCGGGCTGGTGATGGTGCTGAACCTGATGATCGGCCTCCTGCACCCGCCGCTCGGCATGGTGCTGTTCGTTCTGGCACGGGTGGCGAAGCTCTCGGTGGAGCGAACAACGGTCGCCATCCTGCCCTGGCTGGTGCCGCTCCTGCTGGCGCTGATCGCCATCACCTACATCCCCGCGCTCACGCTCTGGCTGCCGAACGCCGTGGGCCTCGGGCGGTGAAGGAAGGGCCCCCGCCTCAGCCGGGCGGCGCGCCCTCCACCAGCGCGGCGAGCCGGTCGAGGCTCAAGGCGAGGCCAGCATCCATGGGCGAGCGCAGCACCAGGGTGCGGGCGGCGAGGCTCTCATAGGCGAGGGTGAGCAGCGCCACCGTGACGCCCACCGCCTCGCGCAGCTCCAGCACGACCTCGGTCGCGCCCGGATGCCAGGGCGGATCGAACCGCTCGGTGGCGCGGAAGCCCCGGCCGGGCGCGACGGCGGTGAAAGTGCCGCCCCAACGCATGGTGCGTCCTTGGGAATCGGCCACCGCATAGCGGTAGGCCCCGCCGGGCACCGGATCCGCCTCGGCCTCGATCACGGGGAAGTCCGGCGCGCTGAGCCACCGGCGCACGAGGCCCGCGTCGGTCCAGGCGCGGAAGACGGCGGCGGTCGGCGCGGCGAAGGTGCGGGCGAACAGGATTTCGAGATCGCCACGCGGCGCGATGCGCAAACGGCCCGGCCGCGCGCGCGCGTCGGCCGCCATCTCGTCGAGGGTCGGACGGTCTTCGGCGATCAGGCTCCCGGTCTTCGAGCTCCAGACCCCGCCGGAAGCAGCCTTGGTGGACATTACGATCCTCGTTTCGGACGATGCGCGCGGACCGAGCTTGGAGGCGATCGGCCCGCTTTTGTCAAACCGCGCCGGCCCCGGCGGGCGGGGTCATCCCATGACGCGGCGCCAAAGCGCCCGGCACCCGCCCGCGGGGAGTATCCCATGTGACTCCCGGCCCGGCCTGCTCAGCCGCCCAGCGGCTGGTTCATGGCCCACAGCACGCCGAACGGATCGCGCAATTGCCCATAGCGCGCGCCCCAGAACATCTCCTGCACCGGCATCACCTCCTCGAAGCCGGCGGCGCGGGCGCGCCCCCACCAGGCGTCGATGTCGGTCACCTGGAGCACCAGGGAATAGCCCTGCGGCTTCTCCAGCGCGTGGCCATATTCCGGATAAGGATCGCTCATCATGATCGAGGAGCCGTTGACGTAGAGGTGCACGTGCATGGTGCGTCCCTTGTCGTCGGGCGGGATCGCGGCAGCGGTCTCGGCGCCGAGCGCGCGGGCATAGAGCTCGGCCGCCTTCATGGCGCCGTCGATCTGCAGGTAAGGCACCACCCCGCCCTTCACCGGCACCGCGCCGGCCTTCAAATTCTCCGCTGTCGGATCCATGGATCGCTCTCCTGTGTCGCGCGCCGCACGGCGCGCTCCTACCTATGACGATCGGGCCGGTCCAGGATCGACACCGCCATCGTCTTTTTTCGCCGCGCTGCCGCTAGCGACCTGGTCGAGGTAGCGGCGGATCTGGGCCGCCTCGGCCGTGGTGCCGGCGAGGCTGATGGCGGTGTCGAAGGCGATCTTCGCCTCCGCGTAGCGCTCCAGCTGCAGCAGGAACGCGCCCTTGGCGCCAAAGAAGTGGAAATAGCCGGAGAGCGGCCCCGCCAGCGGCTCGATCATGGCGAGCGCCGCCTCCGGCCCCTTCACCTTGCTCACCGCCACCGCGCGGTTGAGCGTGACCACGGGCGAGGGCCGCATGAATTCCAGCGCCGCATAGAGCGCGTCGATCTGCGCCCAGTCGGTGTCCTCGGCCCGCGCCGCGCGCGCATGGGTCGCGGCGATGGCGGCCTGGACCTGGTAGGGGCCGGGCGCGCGGTGGCGCAGCGCCTTGTCCACCAAGGTCAGCCCTTCGATGATGCGCTCGCGGTCCCACAGCGCGCGGTCCTGCGCGTCCAGCAGCACCGGCTCGCCGGCGGCATCGAAGCGGGCGCGGGCGCGGGCGTGCTGGAGCAGCAGCAGCGCCAGGAGGCCCATGATCTCCGGCTCGGCGGGGAACAGGCGCAGAAGCAGCCGCGCGAGGCGGATGGCGTCCTCGCTGAGGCCCGCGCGCTCCGGGTCGGCGGCAGCGGAATAGCCCTCGTTGAACACCAGGTAGATCATGGCCGCGACGGTCTGGAACCGCTCTGCCCGCTCCACCGCGCCGGGCGCCTCGAACGGCACCTCGGCCTTGGCGACGCGGGCCTTGGCGCGGGTGATGCGCTGCTCCATGGCCGCCTCGCTGACCAGGAAGGCGCGGGCGATCTGCTTCACCGACAGGCCCGACACCACCCGCAGCGCCAGCGCGATCTGCTGGGTGTGGGGCAGCTCGGGATGGCAGCAGATGAACAGCAGGCGCAGCACGTCGTCG
Organism: Xanthobacter pseudotagetidis; assembly: GCF_043194795.2. NCBI lineage: Bacteria > Pseudomonadati > Pseudomonadota > Alphaproteobacteria > Hyphomicrobiales > Xanthobacteraceae > Xanthobacter > Xanthobacter pseudotagetidis. Next base: position 3,532,667 of record NZ_CM195534.1, read on the forward strand.
CGGTAGTGGGCGCCGTCGAGCCGCTCGGCCATGGGCGCCTCGATGTCGTCGAGGTCGGAGATCGCCTCGTCCGGCGGCAGCGGCGCGTCGCGGGAGGCGCGGCGCTTGCCGTCGAGCGCGGCGTTGCGGCCGACGAGGATGAGCCAGGCCACGGGATCGCGCGGCGGCCCCTTCTGCGGCCACGCCTTCAGCGCCCGCAGGCAGGCCTCCTGATAGGCCTCCTCCGCCGTGTCGAGGTCGCGGAAATAGCGCAGCAGCGCCCCCATCGCCTGCGGCCGGGCGGCGGTGAGCGCGGCGTGGATGAAGGTGGTGTCGGTCATGGCCGTGTCGGTCATCGGCTGCGGCCGGCGCGGGTCAGGCCTCGGCGCCCTGCCGCATGTCGGGCAGGAACAGCCCCACGGGACGCACCTCCAGCGCGCCACCGGGATTGGCCTCGCCGAGCGCCCGCGCGATCTCCAGCGCCCCGTCGAGGTCCGCCGCATCCACGAGGTAGAAGCCCAGCAGCTGCTCCTTGGTCTCGGCGAACGGCCCGTCGATCACCAGCGGCGGCTCCTGGCTCTTGCGCAGGGTGGTGGCGGCCGAGGTGGGCAGGAGGCGGAGCGAGGCCCCCATCTTGCCTTCCCGGGTCAGCCGCTCCTGCACCACCGCGAGCCGCGCCATGACGGCGGCGTCCTGCTCCTTGGTCCAGGCGCAGACCACGTCTTCCTCGTGGTAGCAGAGAATGGCGTACATCATGGGCTTTCGCTCCTTGGCTCTGTCCCGAGGACGCCGGAGTATGCCCAATGCCGACAGGGTACGGCAAAAGTGCGCGCGCGAGCGGCGCGGGCGGCACCATGGGGAGCGCCCCGGCGGGCTCCGGCCGGACCGGAGCTTCCATCCCGTGCCCTCAGCGCGCGGCGGCGAGCAGAGCGTCGAGGTCGAGGTGCGCGGCGAGATGAGCCGCGAGGCGGTCCAGGGTGGCATCCACCCGGTGCTCGAAGTTCTCGCCCCCCGCCGCCGCGCCGAAACCGGCGAGGAACGCGGCGCGGAAGGCGTCGGCGGCGAACAGGCCATGGAGATAGGTGCCGGCGATGCGCCCGTCCGCCGAGGTCGCCCCTTCCGGCACGCCGTCCCCTGCCCTGCCCGCCAGCACCGCGAACGGCCGCTCGGCATCGGCGCCGGTGGTCACCCCCATGTGCATCTCGTAGCCGCGCACCGGCGCCCCGAGCGCCTGTCCCTCGACCTCAACAAGGCGCTTCTCACCCGCGAGCACCGTGTGCACGTCGAGGAGGCCGAAACCGCGGGCGATGCGCGCCTCGCCCTCCACGCCCTCGGGATCGGCGATGGTGCGCCCCAGCATCTGGTAGCCGCCGCACAGGCCCAGCACCCGCCCGCCGCGGCGGGCGAAGGCGAGGATGTCGTGATGGAGCCCCCCGGCCTTCAGCGCCGCCAGATCGGCCAGGGTCGACTTCGAGCCCAGGAGCAGCACCAGATCGGTGTCCACCGGCAGGCTCTCGTGCGGGCGCAGGCGGCGCACCTCGATATCGGGCTCGGCATCGAGCGGGTCGAGATCGTCGAAATTGGAGACGTGGGGCAGGATCGGCACGCCGACGCGCCGCCGTGCCCCGGCCTTGGCGGGCGGCGGCGCGGAAAGCGCCAGCGCGTCCTCCGCCGGCAGGCGCACCGCGTCCGGAAAGTGCGGCACGAGCCCGAAGGCGCGCCAGCCGGTCAGCTCGGCGATGCGCGCCATGCCGTCGGCGAACAGCGCCGGATCGCCCCGGAAGCGGTTGACGATGAAGCCAGAGATCAGCGCCGCATCGTCCGGATCGATCACCCCCTTGGTGCCGACGAGGCTGGCGATCACCCCGCCCCGGTCGATGTCGCCGATCAGCACCACCGGCACCCCCGCGGCGCGCGCAAATCCCATGTTGGCGATGTCGTTGGCGCGCAGGTTCACCTCCGAGGCGCTGCCTGCGCCCTCCACCAGCACGAGGTCGGCCTCGGCCTTCAGGCGCGCGAAGCTGTCCAGCACCTGCGGGATCAGCTGCGTCTTGAGAGACTGGTAGGCGGCCGCGCGCGCGGTGGCGAACACCCGGCCCTGCACCACCACCTGGGCGCCGGTCTCGCCCTGGGGCTTCAGCAGCACCGGGTTCATGTGCACCGAGAGCGGAACCCGCGCCGCCCGCGCCTGGAGCGCCTGGGCGCGGCCGATCTCGCCGCCGTCCGCGGTCACGGCGGCGTTGTTCGACATGTTCTGCGGCTTGAACGGGCGCACTCTCAAGCCCCGGCTCGCGAAGGCGCGCGCCAGCCCCGCCACCAGCAGCGATTTGCCCACATCCGAGCCTGTGCCCTGGAACATGAGCGCGCGCGCGGCCATGGCGTCAGAACTCGATGCCCGGCTGCGCCTTTACCCCGGCGGCGAAATGGTGCTTCACGAGGCCCATCTCGGTGACGAGGTCGGCGGCCGCGATCATCTCCGGCTTGGCATTGCGTCCGGTGACAACCACATGGAGGCTGGGCCGGCGCGCGGCGAGCGCGGCGAGCACCTCGGCGAGGTCGAGATAGTCGTAGCGCAGGGCGATGTTGAGCTCGTCGAGGATGACGAGGCCGATGCCCGCGTCGGCCATCAGCTGCTCCGCCTTCCCGAACGCACGGGCGGCGGCCGCCTTGTCGCGGGCGAGGTCCTGGGTTTCCCAGGTGAAGCCCTCGCCCATGGTGTGCCAGGCGACGCGGTCGCCGAAGGCGGCGAACGCCTCCTGCTCGCCGGTGGACCAGGCGCCCTTGATGAACTGCACCACCCCCACGCGGCCACCACGCCCGAGCGTGCGCAGGGCGAGGCCGAAGGCAGCGGTGCTCTTGCCCTTGCCAGGACCGGTATGGACCAGCAGCAGCCCCTTCTCGAGCGTCTTGCCGGCCACCTCGGCGTCCTGCACGGCCTTGCGCTTCTCCATCTTGGCGCGATGGCGCTCGGCCTCGGCGGGCGTCGGCGCGGGGTCGGTCATGGGGCGCCTCCTCGATCGGGTACCTGGGGGGTCTTGAGGTCGAGCGGCAGGCCCGCCACCACCAACGTCACCCGTCCGGCGGCGGCGGCGACGCGCTGGTTGAGCCGGCCGGCGGCATCGCGGAAGCGGCGCGCGAGCGCGTTGTCCGGCACGATGCCGAAGCCGACCTCGTTGGAGACGCACACGGTAAGGCCGTCCCGCGCCGAAAGGGCGGCGAGCAAGGCGTCGGATTCGGCATCGAGGTCGCGGTCGGCCAGAAGGTGGTTGGTGAGCCAGAGTGTCAGGCAATCCACCAGCGCCGGCCGCCCCGGCGGCAGCGCCGCGAGCGCGCCGGCGAGATCGAGGGGGGCGTCCACGGTCTCCCACCCGGCGGCACGGCGGTCGCGATGGAGGGCGATGCGCACCGCCATCTCGCCGTCGTGCGCCTGGGCGGTGGCCATGTAGGCCCAGGGGCCGGGCGCGGCCTCCACCAGCGCCTCGGCGAACCGGCTCTTGCCCGAGCGCGCCCCGCCGAGGATGAGGACGAGGCCGCCCTCAGGCGTCGCCACCTCAGCCCGGAATGATCTGCCCGGCGAGCGCGGCGATGCCGATGCCCGCCACGGCGGCGCCGGCAAGGCGCGCGTTCAGGGAGACCGGCGCCTCCTTCACCGAGCGGGTGGCGAGCGCGACGCCCACCGCGATCAGGCTCTGAATGATCACGAGGCCGATCAGGTAGGCCACCAGCGGGGCCTGCTCGGCGCCGAAGATCGATTCGCCGTAGGCATAGCCGTGGAACAGGCCGGCGACCGCGAACAGCGCCGCCCATACGGCCGGAGAAACCTTGGCGGCGCGCGCCAGAAGCACGCCCAGCAGCACCACCGAGGCCGCCACCACCAGTTCGGAGGCCGGCAGCGACACGCCCGCCACATGGATGGCGACGCCGATGGCCGAGGCGGCGACGAACGCCACCGGCAGCGCGAGGTTCAGCCCGAACGCGCCGACCACGACGCCGATGCCGACGATGAAGGCGAGATGATCGACGCCGATCACCGGATGGCCGAGGCCCGACAGCAGGCCTTGCGCGAAGCTGGAGGGCAGCCCGCCGTCCATCATGTGATGGGCCTGGGCCGGCGCTGCCGCGAGCATCGCGAGCACGGCGGAAAGGGATGCGGAAACGGCGCGGAACTTCGACATGTGACCCCCTAGCCCTCCCACCGAGGGCGCCCTGGATGTGCCCGCGAGCGGGCGATGCGGCGGCGGCAGGTCTCCTGGCTCGCGGATCGCCGCCCGCCCCGCGCCTTCCCGAATTGCTCCAGTGGCCCTTGCGGGGGGACTCTCCGCTTACAGTTGCGGGGGCAGCTGCGGCATTGGGCGACGAGCGCCCGCACCGCATTCCCTCTTTCGGCCCGCGAGAGCGGGCACCGACACCGGGAGCGACTATAGGGACCAAATCCTCCGCCCGGCAACTCGGCGCGCGGGAATTTTGTGCAGCGCGATGCAGATCGTGGATGCGCGGCGGCCTAACCCTTGGCCTTGGCCACCAGCGCCGAGGTGGAGCGCCCTTCCACCAGCGGAACCAGGGCCACCCGGCCGCCATGGGCCTTCACCACGTCGGCGCCCACCACCTGGTCCTCGCGATAGTCGGCGCCCTTCACCAGCACGTCCGGCCTCAGCTGCGCGATCAGCTCCAGCGGCGTGTCCTGGTCGAACAGCACCACGAGATCGACGCAGCGCAGCGCGCCCATGACGCGGGCGCGCGCCGCCTCGTCCTGCACCGGGCGGCCCTCGCCCTTCAGGCGCTTCACCGAGGCGTCGGTGTTGAGCGCCACCACGAGGCGGTCGCCCTCCCGGGCCGCCGCCTCCAGCAGCGACACATGGCCGGGATGCATGAGGTCGAAGCAGCCATTGGTGAACACCACCCGCGCGCCCGCCGCGCGCCATTCGGCGATGAGGCGGGCGGCATCGTCCGCTCCGAGCAGCGCGCCGGGGGCGATGCCGGGCGTGCCCGCCTCCTCCAGCGCCGCAAGGAGCTCGGCGCGGGTGACGACGGCGGTGCCGAGCTTGCCCACCGCCACCGCGGCGGCGGCATTGGCGAGGTGGACGCAGGCTTCCAGCGGCTGGCCGGCGGAAAGCGCCACCGCGAGCGCCGCCAGCGCCGTGTCGCCGGCGCCGGAGACGTCGAACACCTCGCGCGCCTTGGCCGGCACATGGAGCACCCGCCCGCCGCGGCGCCAGAGCGTCATGCCCTTCTCGGCGCGCGTCACCAGCACGTCGCCGCCGAACTGGGCCGAGGCGGCCTCGGCCGCGCGGGCGGCCTCCGCGTCGGTGGCGTCGGGCAGGCCGGTGGCGGCGGCAAGCTCACTGCGGTTGGGGGTGACGAGGCTGGCGCCGCGATAGGCCTCGAAGGTGCGCCGCTTGGGATCGACCACCACCGGCACGCCCGCCGCCCGGGCGGCGGCGATGGCGGCGGCGATCACCGCGTCGGAAAGCACGCCCTTGGCATAGTCGGAGAGCACGACGACGCGGGCGCCGCGCACCGCCTCCGCCACCGCCCCGAGGAGCGCCTCCAGCATCCGCGGCTCGGGCGGGGCGACGGTCTCGGCGTCGATGCGCACGATCTGCTGGCGCCCGCTCATGACGCGGGTCTTGGTGATGGTGGGCCGGCCGGGGTCGCGCACCATGAGGTCGAGCATCACGCCCGGATGGGCGCCGAGCGCCTCGGTGAGAAGATCCGCCTCGCGGTCGCGCCCGACGAGGCCGACCAGCATCACCCGCGCCCCCAGGGCGGCCGCATTGGCGGCCACGTTGGCGGCGCCGCCGGGCACGATGCGCTCGTCGCCGTGCACCAGCACCGGCACCGGCGCCTCGGGCGAGATGCGCGAGACCGAGCCGGTGATGTAGCGGTCCACCATCACGTCGCCGATGACGACGATGGGGCCGGGCGCGCCGTCAGGCACCATGGCGGGTCGTCCCCTCTGCGCGCCTCACGGCGTCGCCTCGTTGCGGTGGGAGAGATGGCCGGTCACGTAGGAGGCGACGCCCTCCTCCAGCGAGGTGAAGGGCGCGCCGTAGCCGGCCGCGCGCAGCTTTCCCATCTCCGCCTGGGTGAAATACTGGTAGGCGCCGCGCAGGTGCTCGGGCATGTCCACATAGGCGATGCGCGGCTCCTTGCCGAGCGCCGCGAACACCGCCTTGGCGAGGTCGGCGAAGCTCCTCGCCTCACCGGTCCCGACGTTGAAGATGCCGCTCACCTTCGGGCTTTCCAGCAGCCACTGCACCACGGCGACGCAGTCGCGCACATGGATGAAGTCGCGCAGCTGGCCGCCGTCGCCATAGGCCGGATTGTGGGACTTGAAGAGCGTCACGCTCTCGCCCGCCGCGGCGGCGGGGTGGATCTTGTGCACCACCGAGCGCATGTCGCCCTTGTGGGCCTCGCCGGGACCGTAGACGTTGAAGAAGCGCAGGCCCGCGAACTGCGGCGGGCGCGGCCGGCCGGCGCGCACGTCGGCCATGATGCGGCGGTCCACGAACAGCTTCGACCAGCCGTAGGGATTGAGCGGGGCAAGGCGCGCCAGGGCGCCGTCGTCGTCCGCGTCCACGAAACCCTCAGAGCCGTCGCCATAGGTGGCGGCGGACGAGGCGAAGATGAAGGGCAGGCCCTTCGCCGCGCACTGCGCCCACAGGTCCAGCGTCGCGCGGATGTTGCGGGCGACGATCCTGTCGCCGTCGCGCTCGGTGGTAGCGGAGATGGCCCCCATGTGCACGACGCCGCCGAGCCGCCCGCCCTCGCGGGTGACAAAGCCCTCCACCGCCTCGGGGCGGATCACGTCATGAAGCGCGATGTCGGCGATGTTGCGCCACTTCGGCCCGTCCTCCAGCCAGTCGGCGACCACCACGCGGCGACCGTCCGCGGCGAGCGCGCGGGCGATGTTGGAGCCGATGAAGCCTGCCCCGCCGGTCACCAGCATCAGATCGCGGCCAAGGCCGCGCGAAACCGTCATGTGGCTCAGGACCCTCACAATGAACGCGCCCAGAATGGACGCGGTGTGCCACGCCGCCTCCCCGCTTGTCCATAAGCGGCAGCGGACGGCCTCTCACGACGGCGCCGACAGCTCCCGCAGGGTGCGCCAGACGCTCCCGGCCTCGAAGTCGGCGAGGCAGGGCGGCCCCTCGACGGTCTCGGGGGCGATGCGGCAGCGGCTCTTCTCGCAGGGAGCGCAGTCTCGGGTCGACTTCAGCTCGCGCACCCGCGCGCCCACGAGGCCGGTGAGGCGCGGGTCGGTCGGCCCGTAGAGCCCCACCGTCGGCACGCCGAATGCGGCGGCGAGATGCCCCAGCCCGGTGTCGACGCTGACCACGCCGGCCGCCGAGGCGATCAGCGGAATGAGAGTCTCCAGCGGCTGGGGCGGCAGCGGCTCCACCGCCGGCCGGCCCTTGGCGATGGCGCGCGCCCGCGCCTCCTCGGCCGCGCCCTGGGTGAAGACCAGCGCGTGCATGCCCGCCTTCTCCGCCTCCCCCGCCAGCGCCCGCCAGCCGGAGACGGTCCAGGTCTTGGTCGGCCAAGTGGTGCCGTGCAGGAACACGAGATGGGGCGCATCGCCCTCCGGCAGGGGCAGCGGCCGCAGGCCGGTGTCGAGCGGGCGCCCCTCCAGCGAATAGCCGAGCGCGGCGGCGAAGAGCTTGCGGATGCGCTCCGCCATGTGCTCCACCTCCGGCACCCGGTGGCGGCCGTGATAGGCGACGGCGGCGAGCCCCTCGCGGGCGCTCTCGCGGTCGAAGCCGTGGCGCCGGCCCTGGGTGAGCATGGCGACGAGCGCGCTCTTCACCAGGCCCTGGGCGTCGATCACCACGTCGTAGCGCCGGCCGGCGAGTGCGCGCCGGGTGGCGGCGGCCTCCCCGCCCGCGAGCGCGGCCAGCGGGCGCTTCTTCAGCCTTCGCAAGGGTACGGTTATGATCTCGCGCACCGCCGGATGCAGCCGCGCGATGGGGGCGAACGCCTCCTCCACCGCCCAGTCCACCTCCAGGCCCGGCACCGCGCGCATGGCGTCGGTCAAGGCGGGAAAGGTATGGACCACGTCTCCCAGCGAGGAGAGCTTGACGACCAGCACCCTCATCGGGCGATGCGCTCGGCCGCCTCGAACACCTCGCCTGCGTCGATGCCCTCGAGGCAGGCGAGCGTGCCGAGCGGGCACTCGCGCTTCATGCACGGCCGGCAGGCCAGGGGCCGCGAGATCACACAGGCATCCGGCGCCGTGGGCGGCGTCATCTTCTCGGAAGAGGAGCCGAACACCGCCACCACCCGCCGGTCGAGGGCGCTCGCCACGTGCATGAGGCCGGAATCGTTGGTCACCACCACGTTGGCGCCCGCGAGCACGGCCGCCGCCTCCATCAGGTTGGTGCGGCCCGTCAGGTCGTCGATGCCCGGGGCGGCGGCGGCGATCACGGCGCCTGCCGCGGCCTCCTTGGGCGAGCCGACGATCCTGACGCGCCAGCCCACGGCCACCGCGCGGGCGGCGAGCGCGGCGAACTTCTCCGCCGGCCAGCGCTTGGAGGGGCCGTACTCGGCGCCCGGACACAATGCCAGCACCGGCCCCTCTCCGGGCAGCGGGAATTTGCCGGCGACGAGGTCCACCATGCCGTCGGGCACGAACAGGCGCGGGCGCGGCGACGGCGCGGGGGGCGTGTTCTCCGGCAGGCCGAGGGCGACGAAGCGGTCGATGGTGCGCGCGCTCTTGCGGTCACGGTCGGGCCGCGCATCGGTGAGCAGCGGCGAGCGCAGCTCGCCCTGGTATCCCACCCGCTCGGGAATGCCGGCGGCGAACGGCACGATGGCGGCCTTGAAGGCGCGCGGCAGGACGATGGCCTTGGAATAGCCCTCCTCCTTCAGCGCCCGTCCGGCGCGCCAGCGGGCAAGAAGCCCGAGCTCGCCATGGCCGAGGCCGAGGGGAATGGCGCGACGGACGCCGCGGATCATGCGGGCGATGGGCAGAGCGGCGGCGGGGGCGATCACGTCCACCGGACGGCCGGGCTCGCGCAGACGAAGCACCTCGATGAGGCTTGCGGCCATGACCATGTCGCCCACCCAGGCGGGACCGACAAGAAGGAGGGGCGAGACGGAACCGATGGCGCGCATGTCTTGATCGCCGGCGCACGGCCGGCCTGAAAGAAGGAACGGTTGGACCACGTCCCGCATCGGGGGGCGTGGCGCGGACCTTTGTTCCGACCTTCGTTGCCATCCCGTCGCGGGCCGCGCGCAGCCCGATCAGCCCGCCGCGCGGGCTGCCGGGAACCTGCGCCAGGAGCGCAGGGCCCGTCAAGGGCGCGCACCGGTCAAGGAGGCGGCGACGCCCGATACCGGGGGGCCGATCCAGGCGGCGTGGCCGTCCCGAGAGCGCCGGGCTGAAACAAATCCGCCAGCGCAACGAAGCGCGGGCGGCCGGATTGTCGCGACGAGCCGGATTGTCGCGACGAGTATGCGCGCGCGGGCAGGCCTGCGCGACGATCGGCCGAAATCAGGCTGCGGGGCGGGCAGCCTTCTCGACCGTGTTCTTCAACGGCTCGGAGGTGTCGGCCGCAACCTTCTGGGCCAGCGCCGAGAGATCCTTGGCCTGGGTGGAAACGGTCTCGAACTGCTTGCGCGCGTGGCTGGTCGACAATTCCACGGCCTCGGCCAGGGTCTTGGAGGACAGGAGGGCGTTGAAATAGTCAAACGAGGAATTCATGTTCGCCTGCAGCGCCTCGAGCATCTTCACGTTGAACGTGGACAGGCCCTTGCTGGCGGTCGTGCAGCTGTCCTCGATGGCCGCGTTCACCTGCTCGGCCGAAGCCTTCAGCTTGTCGTAGTTCTCGCGGCAGGCGGCGAGACCCTTCTCCGCGACTTCGCGCATGGCCGGGGGCACCTCGAAGGCGGGCACCCCATTGGCAGAGAAGGCCTTTTTGGCCGCTTCCAACTGGTCCTGATAAGCCTTGATAAAGGTGTCGTTCATAGCATCCTCGGGTCGCTCGGGGGCGGCTTTGGGAGGACGGGGGCGCGTGCGGAACGGGTGGCGCAGTCGACCGTCCGGCAAGCGAAAGGCTCTACGCGACACGGCTCCGGGCGCTGGCCCTGACCCCGGAAAATTTATAAACGACGGGCACGTGCGGCGCAAAATCATTTTTGCGCCGCACAACATTTTAGGTATCTTGAAACCGCCCTATGGATGACGGTTGGGGTCGACGGCCTGCTCCGCTGCGCTCTTGGCGTCACGCATCGCGGTTTCGCCCATGGACTTGAAGTCCTGGGCCGCAGCCTGCGCGTTCTGGGCCGCGGTGGCGCTCAGCGTCTTCACCCGCTCGGCCAGAGCGCGGGCGTGCTCGTCGAGGGTGCGCACCGTGCTCTCGCCCAGCGCCTTGGCCTCGGCGCCGAGGCTCTTGGCCTGCTCCGCCACCGCCTGCATCTGGCTGGACAGGAACTCCGCCTGCAGGCTCATCATCTCCTGCGGGCTCTTGGCGGCCACCAGCTTGTGCAGGAAGTCAAAGCTCGCGGCGACGTTCGCCTCCATCAGGCCGATGGTCTTCTGGCGCAGATCCTTCATGGAGGTGCGCATCTCCTCCAGCCGCCCCTCCCCGTCGCCCACCGCGTCGCGCGCGCTGTTGAACAGGGTCTCGAAGGCCTGGCGCGCCTGGGCCACGTTCTTCTCCGCGATGGCACGCATCTCCGCGGGCAACTCCAAGTCCGGACCGATCTTCGTCATGGGCGTCACTCCTCGGGTTGGGGCCTGCGGCCGGCGGCCACGCGCCCAAGCAATCTTAGTATGCCCGGCCCGCTCTTCGGCAATATGAAAGAGGTCAATTTCGCCCGATTGCGGCGGCGTTAATCATTACCCGCCACAATAGCCGACCAAGCGAACCGGGCACCTGGCGGGAAATCCAAAGGTATTGGCGGACGACTGACGATGACGGAGACGAAGCCACGTCCCCTTTACCTGTCCGGGATGCGCCTGGATGCGCTGGCCGCGCCGTCGCCGGCCGCCTTCCTCGCGGATGCCGACGGCGCGCGTGTCCTGGACGCGAACGACGCCGCGGTACGGCTGGGCTTCGCTCCCGGACGGGTCGCGCCGATCTCGCTCGCCCGACTGCTCCGGGCGCACGTGCGCCCGGCGTCCATCCTGCCGCTGGTGCGCCTGCGTGCGCCGGCAGGATATCACGCCCTGACCTTCCGCCTGGTTCGCGCCGACGGCGGTGTCCTTGCCACCGCGCTCGACGCGGCAACGCCTCCCCCGCCCGCTCCTGGGCCGGAGCTGCCCCCTGTCAGCGCCGACCCGCCGCCGCTGCGCTTCACCTTCCAGTCGGACGCCGAAGGACGCATCCTCGCCGTGTCGGACGCGCTGGCCGAAGCGCTCGGCCCGATGGCGGGACGCCTCGTCGGCGCTACGCTCTCCGAGCTCGAGGCCCAGGATCTTGCCCGCGACACCGCCGCGGCGGCTACGGCGCTCGAACGTGGGGCGAGCTTTGCCGGCGCGCGCGTCACCATCGCTGGCAGCCCGCCCCTGGAGCTGGAGATCGGTGCCGCGCCGGTGCTCGGTGCCGGCCTGCGGCGCGGCGAGATGCGCGGCTTCGGCCTTGCCCGCCGCCGCCCGCGTCTCCATCTGCCGCCACCTTCGCCACCAGCGCCGGAGCCTGCGAAGGCCAAGGTGGTGCCGCTGCGCGGAGCCGGCGCCCTCTCGCCCGCCGAGCATTCGGCGTTCCGCGAGATTGCCCGCACCCTCGCCGCCGCCGTGGAGGACTGGCCAAAGGGCGATGAGCGCGTTCCCGCACTGGTCGGGGACGCGCCCTTCCTGTCGACGGAGGCGCCCGAGCACGCGCATGGGCCGGTGCCGCCCGATACCCTCGCCGCCGCCGATGCCCTGCTCGATCGCCTTCCGGTCGGGTTGCTGGTGGAGCAGGACGGCATGGCGATCCACGCCAACCGCACCTTCCTGAAGTGGAGCGGCCATGCCGATCTCCCCGCGTTCCAGGCCGCCGGCGGACTTGCCGCCGCCATCGAGCGCGGGAGCGACGGCGTGCTGCACCTCGTCACCGCCGCGAACGAACGCCTGCCGGTAGAGGTGCGCCTCATGGCCGCCCCCTACGGCGGGCGCAATGCGCTGGTCTATGTGGCGCGCCGGATCGAGGACGGCGCGCCCGCCGCGGAGGCGCGGGCGGAGGCCCTGAGCCGCGCGCGGCGCGAGGCGCTCGACCTCGTCCCCTGGCCCGTGCTGCTGCTGGAAGAGGACGGCCTCGTGCTGTTCGCCAACCGCGCCGCATTGGAAATGCTGGAGCGCACCGAGCGGGAAATCGTCGGAACACCCTTTCTGCCGCTGGTCGCGAGCGATGACCGGGAAGCTGCGGCGGAGGCGCTGCGCGCGGCGCTGGCCACGGAGCGCGCCATTCCAGGAGCGACCTCACCCGTCGACCTGACGATGCACGCGGGCGGAACCGAGCCTGCACCAGTGCGGGCTGCGGTGGCGCGCGGCGGACACGAGGACCGCCTCGTCTGCGTGGTTCTGGCGCCTCGGCCCGCCGCGCCCCCATCGGATGCCGACGCGCCAAGAGAAGGCGACACCGCGCCGGCGCCTCCTCCCCCAATCCTTGTGTCGGCGCCTCCCGAACTCGGACCGGCGCGGATCGCCGCCGTGGCCCGGCTGATGCGCGAGCGCCTCTCTCCCGCCCTGGAGACGCTGCTGCCGGCGGAAGGGGCGGCACGCGAGGCGCCCGCGGTGGGCCTCGACGCGCGCACCCGGGACGCGCTCACCACCCTGCGCGGCGAACTCGACGACCTCTGCGGCCTTGCCGAGCCGGAGGCGCCCGCACCTCTGATGTGCGACCTCGCGGAACTGGCGCGCGAGGTGATTGCCTTCCTGGAGCCCGCCGCCCGTCGGCGCGGTGTGCGCTTGCGCTTCGACCTGCCGGCCACCGCGCCGGTGGTGGCGGATGCGCCGCGCCTCGCGCGGCTGCTGCGCTTGCTTATGGAGGACGCGCTGGCCGCAAGCCCGGACGACACAGCCATCGCCGCCGCCATCCTGCCCGTGCCGGACGACTCCGGCGCGCTGGTGATCGAGATCGCCGATGGCGGGGCGCCGGTGGACGAGGTGGCGGCCGCCCGGGCGCTGGATCCGCTGGCACCGATCGGCGACGACGCCGGGCGGCACGGCCGGGACACGGGCCCCCTGCGCTTCGTCCGGCTGGCGCACGAGGCCGAAGCGCTGGGCGGCGCGCTTTCGCTGCGGCGCGGCCTCGACCACGGCAGGGTCGCATGCCTGCGCCTGCCGCGCGCACCTCGGGCCACCTCTTCGGCATAGCACGCGACCCAGGTGCGCCCCGGTTCGCCATGAGAATCGAGGCTGCGCCCTCGCGGCCGCGGCGGGCGCCCGCCGGTTTTGTGTTTTCGACGGGCTGCTTCATCTTCGGCCTCATTGGGGGCTGCCGAAGGAAACATGCTGTCTGCCGCCACAATGGAATTGCTTAAAAGTAGAACCGCTCGTTCTTTTCAAAGGCCTGCGCGACCACCATGTCGCATTTCTACGGAGTTGACGCGAAGCCGCCCGTTCTGCGAAATTGCCTCAAGTAGTGAGGCCTTTTTGGAATTGCTCTAAGCAAGCTGATCTGGATCAAACCATGATCGTGTGTTCATGCAACGTCTTTTCGGACCATCAGGTGCGTGACGCCTGCGCCAATGCCGGCAGCGTCCGTACTCCCGGCGAGATTTATCGCTGCCTCGGCTGCTCCCCCCAATGCGGGCGCTGCGCCCGCACCATCCGGGCGATCCTCGATCAGGTACAGGCGCATTCCTGCGCCTCCTGCGCCGAGGAATGCCCCGTCGCTGCCCTCACCGGACTGGTCGCCGCCGAGTAGCGCGACGATCTGGCAATATCTCCGGTGTTGCGATCAGATTAGAATTTATCTAAAATTAATTCGAGAAAACACAAGCCGCGGCGTCGGCGTCAGGAGTGAGCCATGAAGGGTGATCCGAAGGTCATTGAATATCTCAACCGGGGATTGCGTTCGGAGCTCACCGCCATCAATCAGTACTGGCTGCATTACCGCATGCTGGACAATTGGGGTTACAAGGCGCTGGCCAAGAAGTGGCGTGCCGAGTCCATCGAGGAGATGGTGCACGCGGACAAGTTCACCGACCGCATCCTGTTCCTCGACGGCTTCCCGAACATGCAGGTCCTCGACCCGCTGCGCATCGGCCAGGACGTGAAGGAGATCCTCGAGGCGGATCTCGCCGCCGAGGTGGACGCCCGCGCCCTCTACCAGGAGGCCGCCACCTATTGCGCCTCGGTCAAGGACTATCCCAGCCGCGACCTCTTCGAGGAGCTGATGGCGGACGAGGAAGGCCATATCGACTTCCTGGAGACTCAGCTTGATCTCGTCTCCAAGCTCGGCCTCCAGCTCTACGCCCAGCACCATATCGGCGAGCTCGACGAGGACTGATCTGCGCGTCTTCACGCAAGGCGTGACCCAGGCCCGGCCTCACCAGCCGGGCCTTTTTCGTGCGCCGGCGGTTCGATGACGTGGCGCGCCTTGCTTCCGGCGTGCGTCTCTCCCCGCCCCGCACCCGCCTCGCCCCTGACGGTTTCGCCAGCCCTTCCGGGCCGGGGCATAGCGGCCGCGACGTGCCGCGATACCAGAATGGAATCATACTAATTTGGATCGTCTCCAAAGTATTTCTTGGACTATTTCCAATCTTCGGCTTTCGCGCCCTTGATCATTGACCTTTGGTAAGCGCCAAGGTTAACGGGGCATGGCTGACGACTGCGCTCGACGCTGATCGGGCCGCAGCATTGCGGAGAGGACGCCATGGCCCTTCTGTTTCCCGCGCGCGCCGCGCTCCTCGCAACTGCGCTGGTCGCAGGCGCCGCGCTTCCGGCCTCTGCCCAGCAGGTGGTCAACGTCTACACCACCCGCGAGCCTGGCCTTGCCGCGCCGCTGTTCGAGGCCTTCACCAAGGCCACCGGCATCGAGGTGAAGAGCGTCTTCATCAAGGACGGCCTCGCCGAGCGCGTGAAGGCCGAGGGCGCGAGCTCTCCGGCCGATATCCTCATGACCGTGGACGTGGGCAACCTGCTCGACGTGGTGGATGCAGGCGTCACCCAGCCGGTGGACAGCGCCGTGCTGAAGGCCGCCATTCCCGCCAACCTGCGCGACCCGGACGGCAACTGGTTCACGCTCTCGCTGCGCGCCCGCCTCGTCTACACTGCCAAGGACCAGGTGAAGATCGACGCCATCACCTATGAGGGCCTCGCCGACCCCAAGTGGAAGGGCAAGATCTGCATCCGCTCGGGCCAGCATCCCTACAACGTGGCGCTCACCGCCGCCTATATCGTCCATCACGGCGAGGCGAAGACGGAAGAGTGGCTGCGCGGCCTGAAGGCCAATCTCGCCAGGAAGCCCGCCGGCGGCGACCGCGAGGGCGCGCGCGACATCCTCGGCGGCATCTGCGACCTGGCGCTGGGCAACTCCTATTATGTGGGCCTGATGCGCGCCGGAAAGGGCGGCGCCGAGCAGCAGAAGTGGGGCGACGGCATCGGCGTCCTGCTGCCCACCTTCGAGGGCGGCGGCACCCATGTGAACGTCTCCGGCGCCGCGGTGGCCAAGAACGCGCCCCACAAGGACGCCGCCGTCAAGTTCCTGGAATTCGCGGTCTCGCCGGCCATGCAGTCGGTCTATGCCAAGATGAACTACGAGTATCCGGTGATCACCGGCGCCGAGACCGACCCGATCATCGCCGGCCTCGGCCCGCTGAAGGTGGACCCGATCTCCCTCGTCGCCATCGCCAAGGCCCGCAAGCGCGCCAGCGAGCTGATCGACAAGGTCGGCTTCAACGACTGAGGCGGGGCCGGTTCTTGGCCCACGCCGCAGCGACCGCGCAGCGCCGCAAAGGACGCCTCCTGCCCCTGATCGGGCGGGAGGCGTCGTCGTTGTGGGTGTGGGGTGCCGGAGCCGTCGCCCTCGCCGTGCTGCTGCCGCTGATCGCCCTCGCGGCCATCGCCGCCGAGGGCTCGGGCGACCTGTGGCCGCACCTGATCGCCAACGTCCTGCCCAGCGCGCTGACGCAGACCTTCCTGCTGCTCGCGGGTGTCGGCATCCTCTCATGCCTGTTCGCCATCCCCTGCGCGTGGCTGGTGGCCAATTGCGACTTTCCCGGCCGCGGCCTGTTCGAGTGGGCGCTGCTGATGCCGCTCGCGGTGCCGGGCTACATCGTCGCCTATTCCTATCTCGACGTGCTGCATCCCCTCGGCCCGGTGCAGGAAACGCTCAGAGCCCTGCTCGGCATCGCCTCCCCGCGCGACTTCCGGCTGCCGGACGTGCGCTCCATCGGCGGCTGCGTGTTCGTGCTCTCGTGCGTGCTCTACCCGTACGTCTACCTGTCGGCGCGGGCGAGCTTCCTGGTGCAGTCGGCGGCGGCGCTGGAGGTGGCGCGCACGCTCGGCGCCAGCCGGACCAAGGCCTTCTTCAAGGTCGGCCTGCCGCTCGCCCGCCCCGCCGTGGTGGCGGGACTCACTTTGGTGCTGCTGGAGGCTCTCGGGGATATCGGTGCCTCGGAGTTCCTGGGCGTGCGCACGCTCACGGTCTCCATCTACGCCACCTGGGTCAACCGCTCGAACCTGCCGGGCGCGGCGCAGATCGCGCTCGTCATGCTCGCTTTGGTCCTGACGCTGATCCTCGCCGAACGGGCGGCGCGCTCGACCCGGCGCTTCGTCGCTAGCGGCACCGCGCGGCCGGCGCCGCCGGCGCGGCTCGCGGGCCTTGCCGCCGCCGGCGCCATCGCCGCCTGCGCCGTGCCGGTGGCGCTGGGCTTCCTGGTGCCGGTGGCGCACCTTGCGGTCTCCGCATTCCGGCGCGTGGCCGAGGCGGGCCCCTCCGCCACCCTGCCCGGCGAGGCCGCGACCACGGCTGTCATCGCCGTCGCTGCGACCGTGCTCACGCTCGGCGCCGGGCTGGTGGTGGCGCTGGCGCACCGGCTCGTGCCCTCGGCGCTCTCGGGCAGCATCGCGCGGCTGGCGAGCCTCGGCTATGCGGTGCCGGGCACGGTCCTGGGCATCGGCCTGCTGAGCCCCCTCGCCGGCTTCGACAACATGGTGGACGCCGCCATGCGCCAGAGCTTCGGCCTTTCCACCGGGCTGCTGATCTCCGGCTCCGGGGCGGCGCTGGTGCTGGCGCTCGCCATCCGCTTCCTCGCCATTCCCGTGGGCGGCATCGAGGCCGGCTTCGCCAAGCTCTCGCCGCATCTCGACATGGCGGCGCGCAGCCTCGGCTCGACCCGCGGCGCCACCGTCGCCCGCATCCATCTGCCGCTGCTGAAGCCGGCGCTGCTCACCGCGGCGCTGCTGGTGTTCGTCGATGCCATGAAGGAGCTGCCGGCCACCCTGCTCCTGCGCCCCCTCGGCCTTGAGACGCTCGCCACCCACATCTATGCGGAAGCGGCGCGCGGGACCTACGAGGATGGCGCGCTGGCGGCGCTCCTGATCGTGCTGGTGGGTCTCGGGCCGGTGATCCTGCTGGCGCGCCTCTCCGCCGCGGCGGCACGTTCCAGTGCCGCGCCGCGCCTTTCTCCCTCGCGTCCCGCGCGCGCCTGAGCGACGCCTCGGCCGCGCGCCGACGAGGCCATGAAAGGGACACAGAGGGGGGGAATCGTGCCGCCTCCTCCTGCTTGTGCTTCCGGAGGCTCGCGCCGATCCCCGGCCTTCCGCGCCGCGCACGGTGCCCGACCCGTTCTGACCGATCGATGAGGCGATGCTGAAACCCGGCGTACCCACGCGACGAACCCTTCTCATTGCGCTTGCCGCCTGCTGCGGGACGGCCGCCGTGATTCTGGTCGCCGCCTTGGCGCTGCCGCTGGTGATTCCGGCAGACGAGTTGCGCCGGGCCGCGACCCAGGCCATCACCGGCACCACCGGGCAGAAGGTGCGCATGTCAGGCGACCCGGCGCTGCGCCTCCTGCCCTATCCGCGCCTCAGCCTCGGCAAGGCCGAGTTCCCCCTGCCGCAAGGACAGTCGCTCGACGCCGAGAGCGTCGACGCGCAGCTCGAGCTCTGGCCGCTGCTGTTCGGCAAGGTCGAGGTGTCCGACGTCATCCTCAACCGGCCGACCCTCATCCTCACGGGCCGCGACGCGATGCCCGCCATCGCACTCTCGCCGCTGCTCGGCGACAAGAACCTCCCCGAGCTGCGGGTGCTGCGCGGCACCATCGCCCTGCGCGACGAGGACGGGCTGACGCGCGAGCTGGTCAGCAACATCACCGGGAGCCTCGACCGCATCCTCGACGGCAAGGGCATGGCCGTCGCCCTCGACTTCGACTGGCGCGAGAAGACCGTCTCCACCAAGATGCTGATGGAGGACACGCCGGCCTTCATGGCCGGGCGGCCGACCGTGACCCGCGCCTCGATCTCCGCGCGCGCGACGCGCGGCACCTTTCGCGGCGAGACCGCGCTGCTGCGCGACAGCCTATCCGCAGACGGCAATCTCAGCCTCCAGACCGACTCGCTGCGCGAGATCATGGCTTGGCTCGGCATCGAGGCTCCCACCAGCGGCGGCTTCGGCGCGTTCAGCCTCTCCGGACATCTGAAGACCGAGCGATCTCAGGTCGGCCTCACCAATGCGGTGCTCGATCTCGACAGCAACCGTTCCGAGGGGGCGCTGCTGGTCAAGTTCGGCGGCGAACGCCCGCTGATCCAGGGCACGCTGGCTGCCGACAGCCTCGACCTCACGCCCTATGGCCGCATGCGCTTCACCGATGCCGGCGGCCGGGAATGGGACCGCCGCACCATCGACCTCACGGCGCTGGAGCAGTTCGACCTCGATCTGCGCCTCTCGGCGGCGGCGGCGACTGCGGAGAGCACGCGCATCACCACGCTCGCCGCCAGCGCCGTGCTCTCGGGCGGGCGGCTCGCCTTGGCGCTCGGCCAGGCGCGCGTCTGGGGCGGGCGCGTCCGCGCCTCAGCCGTGCTCGCGCCGCGTCCCGCCGCTGTGGCGCCCGACCGCTCCGGGGTGGTGGTGCGCATCGAGGCCGAGTGCGCGAACGTCGCGCTGGAACCGGCGCTGGATGACATCGCCGGCTTCCGGCGCCTGGAGGGAACGGGCGACATAACCCTGAGCCTGGAGGGCGCCGGCCGGAGCATCCAGGACATTGCTCAGAGTGTCTCCGGCGCCTTTGCCCTCTCGGGCACGGACGGCGCCCTCGTGGGCTTCGACGTGGCGCAGGTGCTCCACCGCATCGAGCGGCGACCGCTCTCGGGCGGCGGCGACCCGCGCGGCGGACGGACCGCGTTCGCGACGCTCGACGGCAAGATCACGCTGGCGGACGGCAAGGCCGACATCGAGACCATGACCCTCGAAGGCAAGCGGGTGCGCCTGTCGCTGGCCGGCACCGCCGCCGTCGGCGCCCGCGACCTCGACCTCAAAGGCAGCGCCGCCCTCGTCAGTGCGAGCCAGAACGCCGCCGATCAGCCGCCCCTCGACCTGCCCTTCGTGGTGCAGGGGCCGTGGGACAGCCCGCTGGTGATCGCCGACCCGCAGAGCCTGCTGCAGCGCTCCGGCGCCGCCCAGCCGCTGATCGAGGCGGTGCGCAGCCGCGCCGGCGCGGCGGCCGTGCGGGACATCATCGAGAGCCTGTCGCGCCCGCCCGGCGCCGTCCCGGCCGCCAACACGCCCGCCAACTGACGCCTTCACCCAGCGGAGGAGCGCAGCGCAGGGGCGGATCGCCTACTGGGCGGCGCGCGGTGGCGCCTCGCGCACGGTTCCGGAGGCGATGGGGTCGCGGCGCAGGCGCGCAAACAGCAGGTGGTCCTCCCACACGCCGTTGATGCACAGATATTCCCGCGAGTAGCCCTCGCGCACGAAGCCGCAGCGCTCCAGCAGGTGGATCGACGGCGCGTTGGCCGGCATGCAGGCGGCCTCGATGCGCCGGAGCTGGAGCCGCTCGTGCGCCACCGGCAGCAGCGCCGCCAGCGCGGCGCGCATATGGCCCTTGCCCGCGAACGGCTCGCCCATCCAGTAGCCGAGGCTCGCCGCCTGGCACACGCCGCGCCGCACGTTGGAGAAGGTGAGCCCGCCGAGCAGCGCATGGTCGGCGCTGCGGAACACGAACATGGGATAGGCCTGGTCAGCGAGCATGTCGCGCGCATAGCGCCGCAGCCGCCGGGAGAAGGCGGCGCGGGTGAGGTCATCGGCCGGCCAGAGCGGCTCCCACGGCGTCAGGAAGGCGCGGCTGCAGGCCCTGAGATCGCGCCACTGGAGGAAGTCGGAGCCCTGCGGCACCCGCAGATAGACCCCCTCGCCTTCGACCGCCGGCAGGGGATCGGTGGAGAAGAGCGAGGTCAGCGGCCACATGGGAGAACCTCCCAGCGTAGCGCGCACGGCCCGCCACGGCCCGCGGCCGACCATCCGCATCCTGGCACGCCGGTTCCCGGCGCCGGACCCGGAACAACGAGGCCAGCGGCCGCGCCCCGGCCATCCAACGGGGCGCCACCTCGAACCAAGGACGATACTCCGTCCGCCATGTCCTCGCCCGGCCTCCGCTGCGAGACCGCCTCCCCAAACGCTCCGCCCCCGCCTGTTTCCCGCCGCTATCCCGCCAGACGTTCCACGATCCGCGCGGCCGGTTCAAGGCCCGCGCGCGGGCCGATGGCCGCAAGCGTCGGCCGCGCGCCCTGGATCAGGCGGCGGGCCGCCGCCCGGACTCTGGCGACGTCCACCGCGTCCACCTTCGCGACGATCTCCTCCACCGGAATCACCCGTCCGAAGCCGAGCATCTGCCGGGCGAGCTGATCCGCCCGCGCGCCCGAGCTCTCCAGCGCGGCGAGCAGGCCCACCTTCATCTGCGCCTTGGCCCGCGCCACCTCCACCTCGGTCACGGTGTCGCCGGTCTCCAGGATCTGGTCGATCACCGCCGCCGTGAGCTCGCCCACGTCGCCCTCGTCGGTGCCGGCATAGACGCCGAACAGGCCGGTGTCGGCATAGCTCCAGTGGAAGGCGTAGATGGCGTAGCAGAGGCCGCGCTCCTCGCGCACGTCCTGGAACAGGCGCGAGGACATGCCGCCCCCCAGTACGTTCGAGAGCACCTGGATGGCGTGGTATTCCTCGTCCTTGAACGAGCAGCCCTCGATGCCGATCAGAAGGTGCACCTGCTCCAGCTCGCGCGGGGCGAGATGGATGCCGCCGGCGTAGACGGCCGGCATCTGCAGCGCCGGCCGCTCGCCCGACACCGAGGCGAGGCGCGCGCCTGCCTCCTCCACCAGCCGGTCGTGATCCACCGCCCCCGCCGCCGCCACCACCATGCGCGGCCCGCGATAGTGGCGCAGCAGGTAGGTGGCGAGCTGCCCGCGGTTGAAGGAGCGCACCGTCTCCGGCGTGCCGAGGATGGAGCGGCCCACCGCCTGATCGGGAAACGCGCGCTCCTGGAAATGGTCGAACACGAGGTCGTCGGGCGTGTCCATCACCGCGCCGATCTCCTGGACGATGACGTTCTTCTCCCGCTCCAGCTCGTCGGCGGCGAAGGCCGGCTCGGTGAGGATGTCGGCGAGGATGTCGACGCCGAGCGCCACGTCCTCCCCCAGCACCCGCACGTTGTAGGAGGTCTGCTCCACGGAGGTCGCGGCATTGATGTCGCCGCCCACCTGCTCGATCTCCTCGGCGATGCCGCGGGCGGAGCGACGCTTGGTGCCCTTGAAGGCCATGTGCTCCAGAAGGTGCGAGATGCCGTGCTCGTCATGGGCCTCGTCGCGGGCGCCCGCGCCCACCCAGATGCCGAGCGAGGCCGTGCCGAGATGGGGCATGTCGTCGGAGACGACGGTGATGCCGTTCGGCAGCGTCGAGACCTTCACGCTCATGCGGCGGCGCCCGCGCCCATGCGGGCGGTGCGGGAGATGAACGCCTCCACGGCGGCGAGGTCGTTGGGCAGCACGCTCACGTGCTCCTTGCGGGTCATCAGGTCGGCCATGTGCGGCGGCAAGCCGGGCCGGATGCCGGTGGCCGCCTCGACCGCGTCTGGGAATTTGGCGGGATGGGCAGTCGAGAGCACCACCTGCGGCGCCGTGCGGGAATGCTCCACCTTGTCGGCCACCGCGAGGGCGACCGCGGTGTGGGGATCGGCGAGATAGCCGGCCTCCGCGAAGATGCGAGCGATGGTCTGGGCGGTCTCCGGCTCGTCGGCGCGGCCGGCGGAGAAGTCGGCGGCGATCGCCGCCTGTGCCGGGCGCGGCAGCGAAAAGGCGCCGGACTGGGCGAGCGAGGCCATCAGCTCGCGCACGGTGGCGGCATCGCGGTCCAGCGCCTCGAACAGCAGCCGCTCGAAGTTGGACGACACCTGGATGTCCATGGACGGCGAGGAGGAGGGCTTCACGCCCTTCACCTCGTAGCGCCCGGTCTCCAGCGTGCGCGCCAGGATGTCATTGACGTTGGTGGCGATGGAGAGGTCGGCGATGGGCAGGCCCATCTTCTTCGCCACCCAGCCGGCGAGGATGTCGCCGAAATTGCCGGTGGGCACCACGAACGACACCGCCCTGTGCGGCGACCCGAGCGCGGCGGCGGCATAGAAGTAGTAGACCACCTGGGCGACGATGCGGGCCCAGTTGATGGAGTTCACGCCGGCGAGCGCGAGGCGGTCGCGGAAGGCGTGATGGTTGAACATGGCCTTCACCATGGCCTGGCAGTCGTCGAACGTGCCCTCCACGGCGATGGCGTGGACGTTGGGCGAGGCGACGGTGGTCATCTGCCGGCGCTGCACCTCGCTGACCCGCTTGTGCGGGTAGAGGATGAACACGTCCACCGCGTCCGAATGGCGGAACGCCTCGATGGCCGCCGAACCGGTGTCGCCGGAGGTGGCGCCGACGATGGTGGCCCGCGCCCCGCGCGCGCCGAGCACGTGGTCCATGAGCCGGGCGAGCAGCTGCATCGCCACGTCCTTGAAGGCCAGGGTCGGGCCGTGGGACAGCTCCAGCACGAACCGGTTCGGCCCAACCTGCACCAGGGGCGCCACCGCCGGGTGGCGGAAGCCCGCATAGGCGTCCTCGATCATGAGGTCGAGCGCCCGGCGCGGGATCGAATCCGCCACGAACGGCGCGATCACCGCCTTGGCCACCTCCGCATAGGGCTTGCCGGCGAGCGCGGCGATCTCGTCCTTCGACAGCGTCGGCCAGGTCTCGGGCACATAAAGCCCGCCGTCGCGGGCAAGGCCGGCCAGCAGGGCGTCGGAGAAGGACAGAACGGGGGCCTCGCCCCTGGTGGACACGTAGCGCAAAGGGATCCTCTGGGATTGCATGCCGATAGGTGCGCTTCGCCAGACTAGACGCATAGGGCGCCCGGCGAAAGCGGGCTCGGGCGCTCCGCCGCCCGGCCGGAGCAGCGAATCCGGGCCAAAGTGACGGCGAACGGGCGAAACATGCCGCGCCGCTACTCACCGGCGCCGCGATCTGCTAGATCGCCCGCTTGCACGTGGAAGGAACCGACGAGCCCATGATCCCCCGTTACAGCCGCCCGGAAATGGCCGCCATCTGGACCCCCGAGCAGCGCTTCCGCATCTGGTTCGAGATCGAGGCCCATGCCGCCGATGCCATGGCCGAGCTCGGCATCGTGCCGAAGGAGGCGGCCGCCAAGATCTGGGAACTGGGCGGCCCGGCCGAATTCGACATCGAGCGCATCGACGCCATCGAGCGCGAGGTGAAGCACGACGTCATCGCCTTCCTCACCCACCTCGCCGAGTTCGTCGGCCCCGAGGCGCGCTTCGTCCACCAGGGCATGACCTCGTCCGACGTGCTGGACACCTGCCTCTCGGTGCAGCTCAAGCGCGCCGCCGATCTCCTGATCGCCGACCTCGACAAGCTGCTGGAGGTGCTGGAGCGCCGCGCCTTCGAGCACAAGCTGACCCCGACCGTCGGCCGCTCGCACGGCATCCACGCCGAGCCCACCACCTTCGGCGTGAAGCTCGCCATCGCCGCGGCCGAGTTCCAGCGCAACCGCGCCCGCCTCGTCGCCGCGCGCGAGGAGATCGCCACCTGCGCCATTTCTGGGGCTGTCGGCACCTTCGCCCATGTGGACCCGCGCGTGGAGGAGCACGTCGCCGCCAAGATGGGCTTGAGCGTGGAGACCGTTTCCACCCAGGTGATCCCGCGCGACCGGCACGCCATGTTCTTCGCCACCCTGGGCGTCATCGCCTCCTCGGTGGAGCGGCTCGCCACCGAGGTGCGCCATCTCCAGCGCACGGAAGTGCTCGAGGCGGAGGAGTACTTCTCGCCCGAGCAGAAGGGCTCCTCGGCCATGCCGCACAAGCGCAACCCGGTGCTGACCGAGAACCTCACGGGCCTCGCCCGCATGGTGCGCGCCTATGTGACGCCGGCGCTGGAGAACGTGGCGCTCTGGCACGAGCGCGACATCTCCCACTCCTCGGTCGAGCGCATGATCGGCCCCGACGCCACGGTGACGCTGGACTTCGCGCTCTCGCGCCTGACGGGCGTGATGGACAAGCTCGTGGTCCATGCCGACAACATGCAGAAGAACATGGACAAACTGGGCGGCCTCATCCACTCCCAGCGGGTGCTGCTGGCGCTGACCCAGAGGGGCGCGAGCCGCGAGGACAGCTATCGCCTGGTCCAGCGCAACGCCATGAAGGTCTGGCGCGGCGAAGGCGACTTCCGCAGCTTCCTGCTCAACGACGCCGACGTGCGCAAATACCTGTCGGAAGACGACATCAACGAGAAGTTCGATCTCGGCTACCACCTGAAGCACGTCGATACCATCTTCAAGCGGGTGTTCGGCCACGCCTGAGCGGGGACGCCGCGAGAAACGAAAAAGGCCCGCCGGAGCGGGCCTTTTTCTTGTCCGGTGGGCGGATCCGATGTGCGGCTCAGCGCGCCACCACGGCCCCGACCAGGATCGCCAAGGGCGGCAGCCAGGCCATGGCGAGCGCAAGGTCGCGCCGCCCGCGCCGCCACATGACGAGCCCGAGCAGCGGCGAGAGCACGCACACCGCAAGGCTGATGCCCCAGCCCGCCACCGCCGACGCCTCGCCCCGCGCCCCTTCCGGACCGCCGAAGACGAAGCCGGAAATGGCGATCAGCAGCACCACGATCGCCGCGTCGGCCAGGATGCCGAGGGTGATCGCGACCTTGAGCGCCAGGGTCGGCGCGGTAGAGGCCTCAGCCAACGGCGCGGTCCCCGAGCGCAACGCCCTTCTCCTCCAGGAACGGCACCAGCTCGCCGGCCTGGAACATCTCGCGGACGATGTCGCAGCCGCCCACGAACTCGCCCTTCACGTAGAGCTGCGGAATGGTCGGCCAGTTGGCGTATTCCTTGATGCCCTGGCGCAGTTCGTCCGACTGGAGCACGTTGATGCCCTTGAAGGGCACGCCCACGTGATCGAGGATCTGCACCACCTGACCGGAGAAGCCGCACTGCGGGAACTGCGGCGTGCCCTTCATGAAGAGCACCACGTCGGTGCTCTTGACTTCGTGATCGATGAAATCGTGTGCGCTCATGGTCTCGCTTCCGCAAATCGGGGCCGCCGGACGGCAACCGTCCGTTTAAAGATCGGCCGCCCGAACGGAAAGTGCAAGATGGCCCCGGATGATGGCCCGGAGACAGGCGCTGCCGAAAATATCAGCAGCGCATCCGGTGGCGGGACGCGGCGCTATTTCTTCGCCGGCGCGTAGAAGGTGCCTTCCACTTCCACGATGTCGTCCTGGTTGAGGCGATCCACCTCGATGATGGTGCGTGGCGGATAAGGCGGCTTGCCCCACAGCTCTTCCTGCACCTTGTTCACGATCGGACGGTAGCGGAACATGTCGGTGACGTAGACCACGAGGCGCGTGGCGTCCTGGAGCGTCGCCCCGCCCGCCGCGGCGATCGTCTTCATGTTCAGGAACGCCTGGCGCACGCGCGCCTCATCGCCGGCGACCAGCTGGTTGGTGGCAGGATCGATGCCGCGCATGCCGGCAACGAACACGAAATCGCCCGCCTTCGTGCCGAGATTCCAGGTGCCCGTCGGCTTGATGGCACCGGACGGCGACAGGGTCACGACGCCGTTGGGCGACTGGGCTTGGGCGATGCCTGAAGCGAGGGAGGCGGTGAGGGTCAACGCGATGAACCACGCGGAACGCATGGAATTTTCCTCCGGCTGGTGAACGAAAGGCCAGCCGAGGGTTGATCAGCGCCGGTGCGCGGTCACGTCCAAATTGAATGCAGCCGGTCGCGTGATCTGCATGCTGAAGCGTCAGAGCGTCTCCGGCACGCTGGTCTGCAGCGCGAGCGCGTGCAGCACGCCGCCCATGTTCCCTTTCAGCGCGGCATAGACCATCTGATGCTGCTGCACCCGGCTCTTGCCGCGGAACGCCTCCGAGACGATGCGGGCGGCATAGTGGTCCCCGTCGCCCGCGAGGTCCTCGATCACCACGGTGGCGTCGGGCAGCGCCTCCTTGATGAGCTTCTCGATCTCTCGCGGGTGCATGGGCATAAGGCTGTCCTCGAAATCACCGGCCTCAGGAGGCGCCCATATAGATGGGAAGCCAGGTCTCGTGCCGGTCGCGCAGGGATTCCACCATGATGGCCCGGTCGTCCGGGATTGCAAGCTTGTCGCCGCCGGTCTTGCCGATCTTCACCAGCGGCACGCCGAGCGCCTCCGCCTTGCGCGAGATCTCCGCGGTCTGGCCGCTCGGCACGGTGACGATGTAGCGCGCCTGATCCTCGCCGAACCACCAGGCGAACGGGTCCATGCCCGCCGGCGGCGCCTCCAGCGAGGCGCCGAGGCGCCCGGCCATGGCCATCTCCGCGAGCGCCACCAGGAGGCCGCCGTCGGCGATGTCGTGAACCGCCGTGGCGATGCCGTCATGGATCAGCGCCCGCACGAAGTCGCCGTTGCGCTTCTCGGCGAGCAGGTCCACCGGCGGCGGCGCCCCCTCCTCCCGCTCGCAGATCGAGGAGAGGAACTTGCTGGCGCCCAGCCAGCCTTGGGTCTTGCCGATCAGCAGGATCGGCTCGCCCGCCGCCTTGAAGCCGAGCGTCGCGGTCTTGTGCAGATCCTCGATCAGGCCGACGCCGCCGATGGTGGGCGTGGGCAGGATCGCCTGGCCGTTGGTCTCGTTGTAGAGGCTGACATTGCCCGACACGACCGGGAAGTCGAGCGCCTCGCAGGCGGCGCCGATGCCCTTCACGCAGCCCACGAACTGGCCCATGATCTCGGGCTTCTCGGGATTGCCGAAGTTCAAATTGTCGGTCACGGCGATGGGCAGCGCGCCGACCGCTGTGAGGTTGCGCCAGGCCTCGGCCACCGCCTGCTTGCCGCCCTCGAAAGGGTCGGCCTCGCAATAGCGCGGGGTGACGTCGGTGGTGAAGGCGAGCGCCTTGGGGCCGTCCTCCACCCGCACCACGCCGGCGTCGCCGCCCGGGCGCTGCACGGTGTTGCCAAGGATGAGGTGGTCGTACTGCTCCCACACCCAGCGCTTGGAGCACAGGTCCGGCGAGGCGATGAGACGCTCCAGCGCGTCGGCCACCGACGAGGAGGTGCGCACATCCGCCGGCGCGATCACCGGGCGGGCCTTGGGCTCCTCGTAGGGCCGGCGATATTCCGGCGCCTCGTCGCCCAGTTCCTTGATGGGCAGGTCCGCCTCGACGAGCCCCTTGTGCTTCACCACGAAGCGCAGCGTGTCGGTGGTGTAGCCGATGATGGCGAAGTCGAGCCCCCACTTGCGGAAGATCGCCTCGGCCTCGGCCTCCTTGCCGTCGGCGATCACCATGAGCATGCGCTCCTGGCTCTCCGACAGCATCATCTCGTAGGCGCTCATGCCGGCCTCGCGGCAGGGCACCTTGTCGAGGTCGAGCTCGACGCCGAGATTGCCCTTGGCACCCATCTCCACCGCCGAGCAGGTGAGGCCGGCGGCGCCCATGTCCTGGATCGCCACCACGCAGCCCGCCTTCATGATCTCGAGGCAGGCCTCCAGCAGCAGCTTCTCGGCGAAGGGGTCGCCCACCTGGACGGTCGGGCGCTTCTCCTCGGCGTCGGCGCCGAACTCGTTGGACGCCATGGTGGCGCCGTGGATGCCGTCGCGGCCGGTCTTCGAGCCCAGATAGACGATGGCGCGCCCGACCCCGGTCGCCGCCGCGTAGAAGATCTCGTCGGTCTTCGCGAGGCCGACCGCCATGGCGTTGACGAGGATGTTGCCGTTGTAGCGCTTGTGGAAGCCCACCGAGCCGCCCACGGTGGGCACGCCGAACGAGTTGCCGTAGCCGCCGATGCCGGCCACCACGCCCGCCAGCAGGCGCCGGGTCTTCGGATGATGGCAGTCGCCGAAGCGCAGGAAGTCGAGCGCCGCGATCGGCCGCGCGCCCATGGTGAACACGTCGCGCAGGATGCCGCCGACCCCGGTCGCCGCGCCCTGGTAGGGCTCGATGAAGGAGGGGTGGTTGTGGCTCTCCATCTTGAACACCACGGCGAGGCCGTCGCCGATGTCCACCACGCCCGCATTCTCGCCAGGCCCCTGGATCACGCGCTTGCCCTTGGTGGGGAGCGTGCGCAGCCAGACCTTGGACGACTTGTAGGAGCAGTGCTCGTTCCACATGGCCGAGACGATGCCGAGCTCGGTGATCGACGGCTCGCGGCCGATGAGCTTGACGAAGTGCTCGTACTCCTCCGGCTTGAGGCCGTGCTCGGCCACGAGCTCGGGAGTGATGCGGGGCGTGTTGGGAATGAGGTTCACGATTTGGGTTTCCCGGCCGTGTCGCTGCGGTGAGGCATCACGAGGCATCACTTGGCGCGATGGGCGTCATAATAGGCGCGCAGGATGGCATTCATGCGCGTGAGGTGGCCCTTTCCCTGGGCCTTGAACCAGTCGAGCACATCGCTGTCCACCCTGAGGTGAACCGAGGTCTTGCCGGGCGGCTCGGGGAAGACCACGCGGGCGTTCTCCCAGAAGCTCTCCGGCAGCTCGTACCCGGGGGCGTCGGGGGCGGTCGGCAGCAGTTCTCCGGCAAGCTCCATCCGCTCGATCTCATCGAGGGAAGCACGCCTGATCCGCGGCTCGGGCTCGCGCTCCGGCCTTCCACGCCGTGATGAGGCGGACTTTTTCGCCGCGGCGGGTGAAGGCGACGACGAAGTGCTCTCCGCCCGCTTCGCCGATCGCGATGTAGCGATCTTCTCCATAATCCCTCCGGCCTCGTCCCACTCGAACTCCACAGGCACACATCCGTGTACACATTTTCAAGCCGCGGGATCACGCCGCCTTCAGGGCGCCGGCGAGGCTCTCGAACAGGCCGCGGCCGTCGGTGGGGCCGATCTCGGCCTCGATGTAGTTCTCCGGGTGCGGCATCATGCCGAGCACGTTGAACTTCTCGGAATAGATGCCGGCAATGCCGTTGATGGCGCCGTTCGGCCCGTCCGTCTCGTCGATCTGGCCGTCGCGGCGGGCGTAGCGGAAGGCGACGCGGCCGTCATGCTCCAGCCGGGCGATCGTGGCCTCGTCGGCGGTGTAGTTGCCCTCGCCATGGGCGACCGGGATGCGGATGAGATCGCCCTTGCGATAGGCCTTGGTGAAAGGGGTATCGGCGCGCTCGACCCGCAGCAGCACCTCGCGGCAGACGAACCGGAGGCGCGCGTTGCGCACCAGCACGCCCGGCAGGAGCCCGGCCTCGCACAGGATCTGGAAGCCGTTGCAGATGCCGAGCACCAGCCCGCCCTTGGCGGCGTGGGCACGCACCGCGTCCATGATGTTGGCGCGCGCGGCGATGGCGCCGCAGCGCAGATAGTCGCCGTAGGAGAAGCCGCCGGGCAGCACCACGAGGTCGGTGCCCGAAGGCAGTTCGTGGTCGGCGTGCCAGACCACCTGGGGCTTGGCGCCGCCGACGAGCTTCAGCGCCCGCACGGCGTCCTGCTCGCGGTTGGAGCCGGGGAAGAGGATGACGGCTGGTTTCATGGTCTCTCAGTGGGTGCCGACGAGGTCGAGCCTGCGTTCGATGCGGTCGAGACGCGCGTCGTGGCGCGCGAGGATGCCGTAGATGTTGTGTACGTCCTGATGCAGACCGGATACGTGGGAGCGCATGGCTGACAGTTCCTGCCGCACTTCCTCAAGCCTCAGATTCATCTGGTCGAGCCGGGTCTGCATCGACTTCAGAACCTCATAAAGAAGCTCGTTGGTGATCTCGGCCATCCCGCCCTCTCGGCGGCCCTGCTGCGGCCGCGTCACGCAAGGATATCACATCACTCCGCGAACTCGACCTTGTAGGTCTCGATCACGGTGTTGGCGAGGAGCTTGTCGCAGGCTTCCTTCAGGGCGCCTTCGGCGCTCGTGCGGTCGTTGCCGGCCAGCTCCACGTCGAACACCTTGCCCTGGCGCACGCTCTGCACGCCGGCAACGCCGAGCGAGCGCAGCGCGCCCTCGATGGCCTTGCCCTGCGGGTCGAGCACCGCCGACTTCAAGGTGACGATCACCCGGGCCTTCATGACAACCTCGCCTTCATGACAACCTCGCCTCCATGGCCTCTGGGCCTTCGCCTGCCACCGGGCCGCGGACGGTTGGATGGCACGGCCCAAGGAATGCTGCAACAGGAACGCTGCAACGCAAAACGGGGGCCGAGCGGGCCCCCGTGTCGCTCGAATTTCCCGGCCCGGCGCCGGGCTTGGCCGCACACCTTCCCGGCGCACGGCTCAACCTTCTGCCTGCCTCACTTGACGAGGACCGGCCCCTTGCCCTGGGTGGGGTCGTTCTCCATCAGGATGCCGAGCCGGCGCGCGACCTCGGAATAGGCCTCGACGAGGCCGCCCATGTCGCGGCGGAAGCGGTCCTTGTCCATCTTGTCGTTGGACTTGATGTCCCAGAGCCGGCACGAATCGGGGCTGATCTCGTCCGCCACCACGATCCGCATCATGTCGTTCTCCCACAGCCGGCCGCACTCCATCTTGAAGTCGATGAGGCGGATGCCGACGCCGAGGAAGAGGCCGGACAGGAAGTCGTTGACACGGATCGCCAGGGCGATGATGTCGTCGATCTCCTGGGTGGTGGCCCAGCCGAAGGCGGTGATGTGCTCTTCGGAGACCAGCGGATCGTTCAGCGCGTCGTTCTTGTAGTAGAACTCGATGATCGAGCGCGGCAGCTGGGTGCCCTCCTCGATCCCGAGGCGGGTCGCGAGCGAGCCGGCCGCCACGTTGCGCACCACGATCTCGAGGGGGATGATCTCCACCTCGCGGATCAGCTGCTCGCGCATGTTCAGGCGGCGGATGAAGTGCGTCGGCACGCCGATGTCGTTCAACCGGGAGAAGATATACTCCGAAATCCGGTTGTTGAGCACGCCCTTGCCGTCGATCACCTCGTGCTTCTTGGCGTTGAAGGCCGTGGCATCGTCCTTGAAATGCTGGATCAAGGTGCCGGGCTCGGGGCCTTCATAGAGGACCTTCGCCTTGCCTTCGTAGATTCGGCGGCGGCGGCTCATGGGGGTATACCGTGACTTGAGGAAATCCATTGTTGCCAAGGCTCCGTTCGGGTGACGCTCCTCGGCGGGGCGTGGAAAGCTGACGCGCGCCACACCCGTCAGGACACTAGCCGATCACGCGCCGCGATACAACGCGGCCGCTTGGCCGGCACTTTGGCCAGGGGCGGCAGCACCTTGGCGGAACACGGTTGCCATCGTCCGGCCTCCTGTCACGCCCGCGGAGCGACGATCCGCGACATGCCGCTGCGTCTTCGCCCGTTGATCTAGTTCGTGCCGCGCACTATGCAAGAGCCGCCTCGCGCCGTGCGCCGCACGTGCCGGGATCAGGTCACGCAAACGTCAGGAAGAGGACTGCCATGACCACGTTCGACAAGCGCGAGGAAGGGTTCGAGAAGCGCTTCGCGCTGGACGAGGAGTCCCGCTTCAAGGCGCTGGCCCGCCGCAACAAGAAGCTCGGCCTGTGGGCCGCCGAGAAGCTGGGCCTCGCCGGCGAGGCCGCCGAGGCCTATGCCAAGGAAGTGGTGGTCGCCGATCTGGAGGAGGCCGGCGACGAGGACGTGTTCCGCAAGCTGCGCAGCGACTTCGACGCCAAGGGCGTGGACGTCTCCGACCACCAGATCCGCCGCTCCATGGACGAGTTCCTCGCCGCCGCGGCGGCCGAGGTGAAGTCGGCCGGCTGACGCCGCGCGCACGTCTCTGGCGCTGCCGCCCGGCGGCGCCAACGAAAAAAGGCCGCCCCGAAAGGGCGGCCTTCTTGATTCCGGAACCGGGAACCGGTCAGCGCGAGTAGTACTCGACCACCAGGTTCGGCTCCATCTGAACCGGATAGGGCACCTCGTTCAGCTCCGGGATGCGGGCGAACTTGGCGCTCAGCTTGTGGCTGTCCACCTCGATATAGTCCGGCACGTCGCGCTCGGCGAGCTGCTGGGCCTCAAGCACCAGGAGCATCTGGCGGGAGGCTTCTTTCACCTCGATCACGTCGCCGACCTTCACGAGGTAGGACGGGATGTTCACGCGCTTGCCGTTCACCTTCACGTGGCCGTGGGAGACGAACTGGCGGGCGGCGAAGATGGTGGGCACGAACTTGGCACGGTAGACCACCGCGTCCAGGCGGCGCTCCAGCAGGCCGATCAGGTTGGCGCCGGTGTCGCCCTTCAGGCGGGCGGCCTCGACGTAGATCCTGTGGAACTGCTTCTCGCCGATCGAGCCATAGTAGCCCTTGAGCTTCTGCTTGGCGCGCAGCTGCACGCCGAAGTCGGAGAGCTTGCCCTTGCGGCGCTGGCCGTGCTGGCCGGGGCCGTACTCGCGGCGGTTGACGGGGCTCTTCGGGCGGCCCCAGATGTTCTCGCCCATGCGGCGGTCGATCTTGTGCTTGGCCGCAATGCGCTTGCTCATGTAACGCGGATCCTTGATGTTCTTCAGTGGGTTGGGATCGCGCCCCTCCTCTGCGGAAAAGGTCCGGGCCTCTCGCCCTTCCCTGTCCCGCCGACAGGCTCGCCCGGCGCGCTGCCTGGCGATGCCACGGGTGCGTGAAACGCCGAACGGGCCGACGCCGGCCCGCAAGGTCTGGCGCTCTTAGTCGCGGCGCCCGGGAAAGTCAATGGCGACGCCACTCCGCCGGAGCCCGGGGCTATTCATTCACGCCGCGAATGTTTCACCCACAAGAAATATTCTTGCAAGAGGAAGCCCTGCTCCGCCAGTATCCGGCGACCCGCCTTCCCCTTCCCCGTTTCGGAGACTTCCCTTGCGCGCCCTCGTCTTCCAGCACGTCGCCGCCGAGCACCCGGGCAGCTTCCGCGACCTCATGCGCGCCGACGGCGTGGCGTGGGACGCGGTCGAGCTGGACGAAGGCGAGAAAATCCCGTCCCTCGACGGCTATGACGTCCTGATGGTGTTCGGCGGCCCCATGGACGTCTGGCAGGAGGAGGAGCATCCCTGGCTGATCGCCGAGAAGCAGGCGATCCGGGACTGGATGGCGACGGGCCGGCCCTATCTCGGCGTTTGCCTTGGACATCAACTGCTTGCGGACGCGCTGGGCGGCAAGGTCGGGCTCATGGCGAAGCCGGAGGTGGGCGTCACCGACGTGAGCCTGACGGCCGACGGCACCGCCTCGCCGCTGTTCCAGGGCCTCGGCGGGACGTTCCCGACGCTGCAGTGGCACGGCGCCGCGGTCCTGGAATTGCCCAAGGGCGCCAAGATCCTGGCCAGGAACGACCACTGCCCGATCCAGGCCCTGCAGGTGGGCGCGCGCGCGTTCGGCATCCAGTACCATGTGGAGCTGACCGAGGCGACGGTGCCGGAATGGGGCGAGATCGTCGAGTATCGCTGCGCGCTGGAGGCCATCACCGGCCCCGAGGGCCAGAAGCTGCTGGAGGCGGCGACGCGGGAGAAGATGCCGGTGTTCCGCGAGGCCGCCGGCAAGCTCTACCGCAACTTCCGCGCCACCTGGGGCTGAGCGCCCACGCCGCGCGGCGCCCGGACGGCCCTGCGCTCAGATGCCCCTGCGCAGGGTGTTCAGCACCACGAGGCCGGCATAGCCGTCGGCCGGGGTGATCCCGGCCTTCTGCTGGAAGGCGCGCACCGCCCGCTGGGTGATGGTGCCGACCCGGCCGTCGGTGCCGCCGGTGTCGAAGCCGAGCGCGGTCAGGCGGCGCTGGATCTCCTGGATCTCCGCCAGGGTCAGCGCCCGCTCGCCGCCCGGCCAGGGGGTGCGGAAGCCCTCGTAGCCCATCACCCGGTCGCCCAGATGCACCACGGCGAGGGCGTAGTTGGACGAAGGGTTGTAGGAGCGCACCGCGTAGAAGTTCGGCAGCAGCAGCAGCGCCGGCCCGCCCGGGCCGCCCGGCAGCCACAGGCGCGCCGGGTCCGGCAGGCCGGCGATGGACTGGCCGTCGACGGAGGCGAGCCCCATCTGCGACCAGTCGTTGAGCGAGCGGCGGGTCTTGTTGTCGGCGAGGTCGGTGTTGAAGCCCATGGGCAGGCGCGCCTCGAAGCCCCAGGGCTCGCCGCGCCGGTACTTGCCGCGCTTCACCAGATAGTTGGCGGTGCCGGCGAGGGCATCGTCCGGCGGCCCGAAGGGCGAGATGCGGCCGTCGCCGTCATAGTCGACGCCCATGTTCAGCCAGACCTCGGGCATCCACTGCGTGTGCCCCATGGCGCCCGCCCACGACCCGTTCATCTGCGACGGGCTTCCCCAGCCGCGCTGGACGATGACGAGGGCGTTGAGAAGCTCGGCCTCCCAGTATTTGCGCCGGCGCGGCTCGCCCCAGGCGAGGGCGGCGAGGCTCGGGAACACCGGCGGCATGGCGTTGACGTTGCTCAGGATGTCGCCATAGGCGCTCTCCATGCCCCAATAGCCGAGCATGACGGAGCGCTCGACGCCGAAGTCGCGCTCGATGCGCTCGAACAGGCCGGAATACTCGCGCAGCCGCTGGCGGCCGCGCTCGATGCGCCAGTCGGAGACGCGGCGGTTGAGATACTGCCAGACCTCCTCGGTGAATTCCGGCTGCGCCCGGTCCTGGGCATAGACGCGGGTGTCGGGCTTCAGGCCGTTGAAGACGCGGTCATAGACCTCGTCCGAGATGCCGCGCTGCTTGGCGCGGGCACGGAAGC
The DNA here is from genome assembly GCF_043194795.2 of Xanthobacter pseudotagetidis. Classification (NCBI taxonomy): domain Bacteria; kingdom Pseudomonadati; phylum Pseudomonadota; class Alphaproteobacteria; order Hyphomicrobiales; family Xanthobacteraceae; genus Xanthobacter; species Xanthobacter pseudotagetidis. The sequence continues at coordinate 3,567,673 of NZ_CM195534.1, forward strand.
GGCGCACCCAGGCATCGAACGGCTGCGAGGCCGACTGGGCGAACGCCTCCGGCGTCGCCAGCATCGGCAGCGCCGCCCCGGCGCCCGCCAGCCCCAGGGTGAAGGCACGCCGGCTCAGCAGGCCGGCGACGCCGCGCGGTGAATGGCGCGAAGAGTCATGGGTCATGGCTCCCCCTTCTCACATGTTGGCTTCAGCTCAGGACGCCGAGCGGCGTCGCAAGGAGATCGGCCGCCGCGACCGGACGGCCGATGATGGCGCCGATGCGCGCATGCTCCAGCGGCCGGCCGGTGGAGAGGAGCCGCACCGGCTCGGGCGCGTCCACCTCCTTCGGCGCCGGGCCGATCAGCGAGACCACCCGGCGGGCGATGGCCGGGGCCGGATCGATCCAGGAGACCGGCCAGGGGGCAAGGCGCGCCAGCCGGTCGGCGATCAGCGGATAATGGGTGCAGGCCAGCACCACCGTGTCGGTGGCCCGCCCGCCCTCGGAGACGAAGCAGGGCGCGATCTCGGCGGCGATCTCGCCATCGTCCACAGGCTCGCCGGCAAGCACGGCCTCGGCGAGCGCGGCGAGGCGCGGGCTCGGCACCAGGTCCACGGCGCAGCCGTCGGCGAAGGCGCGCACCAGTTCCGAGGTGTAGTCGCGCCGCACCGTGCCGGGGGTCGCGAGGATGCTCACCCGCCGCGAGCGGGAGGCGGCGCAGGCGGGCTTCACCGCCGGCACCGTGCCGACGAAGGGGATGGCATGGCGCGCGCGCAGGCTCGGCAGCGCGGCGGTGGAGGCGGTGTTGCAGGCGATCACCGCCAGATCGGGGCGCACGGCGTCGATGAGCCGGTCCATCACCTCGTCGACACGCGCCACCAAGGCGCGCTCGGTGAGGTCGCCATAGGGGAAGCCGGCATCGTCGGCGGCGTAGACGAAGGTCGCGTCCGGGCGCGCGCGGGCGATCTCGCGGAACACCGAGAGTCCCCCGAGCCCGGAATCAAACACGAGGATGGTGGGCGGCTTCACGGCGCCGGGCATCACGGCTCTAGGTCTCTCGGCAAGGTCAGTGACGGTCGCCATAGCTTATCCTAACCGGCCCCGGCGAGATTGTGACGCCGGACCGGTAAAGGAAAGCTGACCGCGCTGCCGCGGCGGGAGGGCCGACGGCCAAGGGCAAGGGCAAGGGCAAGGGCAAGAGACACCCCGCCCCTCACCCCTCCGCGTCCTGATCGCGGTGGTGGTGGTGATGGCCGTGCGGACCGTGGCTGTGCGCGTGATCGTGATCGTGACCCTCGCCGCCGGCGCGCGCCTCCACCGGCACCAGCACGAGGCGGCCGTGGCGCACGCCGCGCTCGGCGATCAGGTGCTCGGAGAAGTGCCTGAGGCTGCGCGTCGGCCCCCGCAGCAGCGCCACCTCCAGGCACTGGTCGTGGTCGAGATGCATGTGCAGCGTGCACACCGACATGTCGTGGTGGAGGTGGTGCGCCTCGGTGAGGCGCTTCGACATGTTCCGCGCCTCGTGGTCGTAGAGATAGACCAGCGCGCCCACCGCGTCCTCGCCCTCCCCGGCCGCCTCGGCGGCCTGGCGCAGGCCCGAGCGGGCGAGGTCGCGCACCGCCTCCGAGCGGTTCTGGTAGCCCCGGCTCTCGATGAAGCGGTCGAGCTCGGCGACGAGGTCCTCGTCCAGGGTGACGGTCACGCGCTGCATGGCGCCATCTCCATTGGGGCCTGTCACGGATCGCCCCTCGACCGACGTAGGCCAGCGGCGGCGGCGCGTAAAGCCTCAGCCCTCCGCGTGGCGGTGGCCGGCGTCGAGGCCGTGGATGTGGATCTCCTCCTGCGTCACCACATGGCGGTGCACCAGCGCCGGGTGGACGGCGCCGTCGCGCAGCAGCACCGCGCGGGTGGCGATGCGCTCCACGAAGCCGCGGTCGTGGGAGACCACCAGCAGCGCCGCGTCGAGGCCGAGCAGGATGTCGATCATGCGGGCGCGGTTCTGCTCGTCGAGGTCGTTGGTGGGCTCGTCGAGCAGCAGCGCGTCCGGCGCCATGGCGAGGAGGGCCGAGAGGCACACGAGGCGCTTCTCGCCGCCCGAGAGGCGGTGCGTCACCCGCTCCGAAAGATGCAGCAGGCCGACGCGCTCCAGCACCTGCCGCGCGGCGGCGAACGCCGCATCCCGAGGCAGGCCGAGATTGAGCGGGCCGAACGCCACGTCGTCGATCACGGTGGGGCAGAAGAGCTGGTCGTCCGGGTCCTGGAACATGAGCTGGGCGCGGGCCCGCACGGCGCGGAAGTCCTTCTCCTCCCGGCGCTCCTCGCCGAAGGCGACGACGCGCCCGGCGCTCGGGCGCTCGAGCCCGACAAGCGTGCGCAGCAGCGTGGTCTTGCCCGAGCCGTTGGGGCCGACGAGGGCGAGCCGCTCGCCCGCATGGAGCTGGAGGTCGGCGCCGGCGAGCACGGCGCGCCCGCCGCGCGCCACGGTGACGCCGTCGAGCGCCAGGAGCGCGCTCATGGCAGGCGCTCCGCCGCGAGCGCGGCGAGGATCGCCGCCGCCAGCAGGAGGGCGAAGGCGAGGTCGGCGGGACCGAAAGCGGGGCGCTCCGCCGGCGCCGGCAGGCGGCCGGCGAAGCCGCGGCAGCGCATGGCCTCGGAGACGCGCTCGGCGCGCTCCAGCGCCCGCACCAGCACCATGCCCAGCATGTGGCCGTAGGTGCGCCAGGTGTGGAGCGAGGAGCGCGGCGCGAAGGCGCGCGCGCGCATGGCCTCCTGGAGCCGCGCCGTCTCGGCCCTCAGCACCCCGCCATAGCGCACCACCAGCAGGAACAGCTGCACCAGGCGCTCCGGCGCCTTCAGCGCCAGCGCCGCCGCGCCGATGCGCACCGGCTCCAGGCCGCCGAGCAGCGCGAAGACGAGGAAGCCGCAGGCGTTCACCTTGAGCAAAATCTGCAGGGCGCGGGCGAAGCCTTCGGCGCTGGCGGCGAGCGGCGGCGCGCCGAACAGCGGCGTTCCGGGCACCGTGAAGGGAAGGAAGGCGAGCAGCACCAGCATGAAGCCTTCCAGATGGACCAGCCGCCGCATCAGCGCCGCCGCCCCCGGCCCCGCCGCCAGCGCCAGCGCTAAGGCGCCGAGCGCCGCCACGGCGAGCACGGGGAGGCTGGAGAGGAGCGCCACCGCCACCACCGCCACGAAGGCGCCGAGGAGGCGCGTGCGCGGATCGAGCGCCTCGACGCCGAGCCGGAGCGGCGCGACCGCGGCGCCGAGGGCCGCCGGCATCGCCTAGCCCTCCGCCTTCGGCGGGCGCGCGCCGCGCCGGGAGGAGGCCCAGAGCGCGGCGCCGGCGAGACCGACAATCATGCCGATGCCGCCCATCACGTCGTTGAAGCGCACCCGGCCCTCGGCCTCGGCCTCAGCTTCCAGAAGCGGGCGGATCTGCCGGGCGACGGCGGTCTCCACCAGGCCGGCCAGCGCCGCCGGGTCGCAGACGGCAGCGGGGCCCCGTCCTGTGAGGGAAGACGCGGACGACGTAGCGTCCGCCCCAGCAGCCACCGACGCCGGCGCAGGCGCGGAAGCGCCGGCTTCCCCGGCCGGGGGCGCGGGAATCGGGGCCGAAATCGCAGCGGTGGCGAAGCGGTCGGCGGCGACGCCCGCCTCGGCGGCGTGGCCGTCGCCCGCATCCACCACCACGGTGATGGCCTCGGGGCGGGCGGGCGTGAAGGCGAAGGCGCCATCGGCGTCGGTCACGGCCTCGCCGAGCGTCCTGCCGGCGGCGTCGCGGAACGCCACATGGGCGCCGCCCGGGCGCCCGCCGCCGACGAAGAAGGCATAGCCGGAGACGGCGTTCCCCTCCACGGTGGCGAACACCTTCAGCCGGTGCGCTGCGGCGGGCAGCGGCGCCAGCGCCACCGCGAGCGCGGCGAGCGCGAAGCGCAGCCCGGCGCGGGGCGCCCTCACGGCCGCTTGCCAGCGGCCGCGCCGGCCGGCGGCGCGGCGGCCGGTGCCACGGCCGGCGCCATGATCGGCGGAATGACCGGCGCCGGGGCGAAACCCGCCAGCGCCTCGGGCCGCACCCGCGCCAGGAAGGCGACGGCGAAGCCGGTGACGAGGGCCTCGCCCAGGGCGAGCGGCACATAGGTGAGAAGGATGATGCGCGCCGAGGGCACGAACTCGGAGGCCGAGAGCGCCAGCGCGGCGGCGACCATCCCCCCCGTCAGCACCACGCAGGCCGCGCCGGCGAAGGCGCCGACGCCCCCCGCCCTGGCCGGCGAGGCGCCGCGCAGCAGCGGGCCGAGCAGGACGCCGCACAGGAGCCCCGGCAGGGCGATGTTGACGGTGTTGACGCCGAGCGTGGTCAGCCCGCCGAAGCCGAACAGCAGCGCCTGGAGCACGAGGCCCACGAACACGGCGGGAAACACCGCCGGGCCGATCGTCAGCCCCATCAGCCCCGACAGCAGGAGGTGCACGCTCGATGGCCCCACCGGGATCGCCACCAGCGACACGGCGAAGAAGCCGCAGGCGAGGATGGCGACCTTCGGGATCTCCTCCTCGCCGATGCGCCTCAGCCCGTAGCCGATCCCGGCGACGGCAAGCACGGCGCCGCCGGCCAGCACCGGCATCGAGAGCACGCCGTCGGGGATATGGGCCATCGGCGCCTCACTTCGCCTGGGCGGCGGCCGTCGCGGCAGGCGCCATGTCGGTGGCCTTCACCCACATGAGGGCGCCGAGCTCCACCGGCACCTTCTTGCCGTCCGGCGCGGCCATGGGGGCGTCGGCCTCCACCAGGGCGGCGAAGCCCCACCAGCCGGCGCGCGGCATGGCATAGGTGAAGACGCCGTCCTTGTCGGCCTTGATGACCTGGGTGACGAAGGCGTCGTTGGGGGCCTTCACGGCGCCGTCGTTCACGTACTCCACCTCGACCTCGGCGAACGGCACCGGCTTGCCGTCCCTGCACACGATGCCGCGGAAGACGTTGCCGGTCCAAAGCCCGGTGGGGCGGGCGAGCGGCTCGATCTCCACCGGCAGGCCGACCATGGCGTCCCAGCCCTCGCCGGAGGCGAAGCCGTCCACCACCACCTTGGCGTAATGGATGATGTACTTGCCCTCGGCGGGCTCGAAATAAGGCTGCGGCTCGACGAAGAACACGGCGGCGCCGGGCTGCTTCAGCTCATAGGTGGCGCGCCAGGCGCCCTTTCCGCCTTGGGCCGCGTCGGTCAGCGTCGCGGTGAGGTCGCGCACCTTGCCGTCGGCCTTCACGCCGAAGCGCTTGGGCTTCTTCATGTCCATCACCGGCCCGCCGTCCATGGGGTGGGTGAAGACCAGGTCGAGCGTCACCGGACCGCCCTCCGGCAGCACGTCGGCGGAGGGGAGAAGCTCCTGGAAATGGGCGGCGGCGGGAGCGGCCGTCAGGAGCGGCGCGAGAAGCCCGAGGCCGGCGACGAGCACGCTCCGCGCGGCCCCGTTGAGACCATCCACCATGTCGTCTCCCCCTCGCTTCCGCCAGCTGTGGCCAGGCGATTCCGCCCGCCCTGCGGCGCATCCTAAGATCATACTTTCTTGAAATTTCATCATACGTCAACAGAAATGGAGCGGCCGTCATGCCCGGGCTCGACCTGCGCATCCACCGCCAACCGCTTGGGCAAGATTGCAGGAGCTTCCGGCAGCCCCCGCCGCTGCGGGAACGAAAAACGCCGTCCGCGCGGCAGCGCGGACGGCGTTTCCCGAGACCGGTCCTGAGCGCCTTCTCCCCCTCCCTCCCCCGCGAGCTGGAGAGGAAGATCGGCGCAGCGCCCCCTCAAGCGGTGAGAGGCAGCGGCCGGCCCTTGCGCAGCACGGCGCGGGCGATGTTGGTCTGCTGGATCTGCGAGGTGCCCTCGAAGATGCGGAACAGGCGCACGTCCCGGTAGAGCCGCGCCACGGCGCGCTGCTCCAGATAGCCCTGCCCGCCCAGCATCTGCACCACCCGGTCCGCCACCTTCGACACGATCTCGGAGGCGAACAGCTTGGCGCAGGCGATCTCGACGATGGGGATGGGCGGGCCGCGGTCGAAGCCGCGCGCCGCATCCAGCACCAGAGCACGGGCGGCGAGCACCTCGGACTGGCTCTCGCCGAGGAGCACCTGCATGGCCTGGAACTCGCCGATCGGCTTGCCGAACTGCTGGCGCTCCAGGAGATAGGCGGTGCCCTCGTCCAGCAGCCGCAGCGCCTGGCCGACGCAGGTGGCGCCCACATGGGTGCGGGCGTGGTTGATGCCGCGCAGCGCCTTCTTCAGGCCATTGCCCTCCGAGCCCCCCAGCAGGGCGGAAGCCGGGACGCGGCACTCGGAGAAATGCACCTCGCCCACATGGGAGCCGCGCTGGCCCATCATGCGGTCGTGCGGCGGGGTTTCGAGCCCCGCCGTGCCGCGCTCCACCAGGAGGCAGGAGAGCGCATCCGCCCCCTCCCCCTCCCCGGTGCGCGCCACCACCATGAACACGTCCGCATCGGGCGCGTTGGTGATGTAGCGCTTGGCGCCGGTGATCACGTAGTGGTCGCCGTCGCGCACCGCGCGGGTCTCCACCGCCCCCGCGTCGGAGCCCGCCGCCTCTTCCGTGAGGCAGAAGGCGCCGGTCATGGCGCCGGAGGCCATGGCCGGCAGGTAGCGCCGGCGCTGCCCGTCGGTGCCGTAGTCGAGGATGACCTGCGAGGTCAGCCCGATGGTGGTGGAGAAGCGCGAGCGGTAGACCGCCGAGGCCTGGGTGAATTCCATGGTGAGCAGCGCCTGCTGCTCCATGGTCCAGCCGAGCCCGCCATATTCATGCGGCAGCGTGATCCCGAACAGGCCGATGCGCCGCATGGCGTCGACGATGTCCGCCGGGATCGCGTCCTCGCGCTCGACGGTGTCCTCCGCCGGCCGCAGCACCTCCCGCGTGAAGGTCCGGATTTCCTCGAGATAGTCTTGGAACGAGACGTTCCGGGGAGAGGCGACGCCGTGCATGTCACTGCACCGTGATGCCGGCGGCCTTGATGACCTCGGCCCACTGGTCGCGGTCCTTGACCATGAAGGCGGCGAGCTCCTGCGGGGTCGAGGACGCGACGACGGCGCTGAGCGGCTTCATGCGCTCGATCACGCCGGGCTTGGCGAGGCCGGAGACCAGCGCCGCGTTGAGGCACTTGATGGTCTTCTCCGGCGTGCCGGCGGGGGCGAGCACGGCGAGGTAGGTCACGACGTTGAATCCGGGCACCACGGTCTCGGCCACGGTCGGCACGTCCGGCAGCGCGTCGGAGCGCTTGTCGGAGGTGACGGCGAGCGCCTTGAGCTTGCCGTCCTTCACCAGCGGCACGGCGAGCGTCATGGTCAGCGCCATGGCCTGGATGCGGTTGGTGACGAGGTCCTGCGTCGCCTGCGGCTGGCCCTGGTAGGGCACGTGCTGCATGTCGATGCCGGTCTTCGCCTTCAGCATCTCCATGGCGAGGTGCGGCGAGGAGCCGGTGCCGGCCGAGCCGAAGTTGATCTTGCCCGGGTTGGCCTTGGCGTAGGCGATCAGCTCGGCCATGGAATTGACCGGCACCTCGGGGTTGACGACGATCAGGTTCGGCACCGAGCCGACCATGCCCACCGGCGCGAAGTCCTTGATGGCGTCGAAGGTCTGCTTTTTGTAGAGGCTCGGATTGATGGTGTGGGCGGCGCTGGCGAGGACCAGCGTGCGCCCGTCGGGGGCGGCGCGGGCCACGGCGGCGGTGCCGATGTTGCTGCCGGCGCCGGCCTTGTTCTCGACGATGACGTTCTGGCCGACGCTGGTGCGCAGCTCGTCCGCCACCACGCGGCCGACGAGGTCCACCACGCCGCCGGGGGCGTAGGGAACGACCAGGGTGATGGTGTCCGAGGTGCAGGCCTCGCTCGCCATGGCGGCGCCGGGCGCGACGCTCAGGCCGAGCGCGAGGGCAAGGCCGGCGTGCCGCAGATGCCGGAGGATGACGGGTGCAGCGATCATTGGGTTCCTCCCCGAAGCAGGATATGGCCCGTGCTGGCGCGGGCCTTCAGTGATGCTGGCGACGTTAATTCAAGTGATTTAAACTGGCAAGCCTAGGCTGGCCGGGGAGGCGGGAGGATGGAAGAGCCGAAAGCGGAGAAGCGCCGGGGACGCCCCCCGGGCAGCGGTCGCGCCCGCCCGGCGCCGCAGGCCCAGCCGGCCGGCGAGAAGTCCACCCGCGCCCATCTCATCGAGGTGGCCGAGCGCCTGTTCGCCTCGAACGGCATCGACGCCACCTCCATGCGCGAGATCAACCGCGCGGCGGACCAGCAGAACGCCTCGGCGATCCACTATTATTTCGGCTCCAAGGAGGCGCTGATCACCGCCATCCTCGACCTGCGCATGTCGGAGGTGAACGTCGCCCGCCTCGCCGAACTGAAGACGCTGCAGGAGGCCGGGCTCGCCGGGGATCTGCGGGCGCTGACGCAGGTCTTCATCCTGCCGCTCGCCGCCCAGCTCAACGACGGCAGCGGCTCCAACCACTACATCCGCTTCCTGGCGCAGTTCTACGCCAGCCAGCAGTTCGACATCTGGGCCATCGCCAAGGACCGCAACGACGCCAGCCTGTCGCGGGTGGTGAGCCTGCTGCACGCCATCCTGCCGCATCTCCCGCGCGCGCTCGTGCGCGACCGCGTCTCCATCGCCTTGCGCCAGGCGATCTACGCGCTCGCCGACTGGGAGCGGGACAAGGCCGCCGGGCGCCTCAATCTCGGGCTCGAGAAGGCGGCGTTCGTCGCCAATCTGGTGGACATGACCGAAGGCGCGCTCGCCGCCGACCTTTCACCGGCCACCGCCGCCGCGCTGGCACGGCAGGACGTCACCGACTGAGCGGCGGCCGGGGCCGCCGCCGCGCGACGCCGATCGCGGGGCGCCGATCGCGGGGCGCTCAGTCCCTGCCCACCCGCTGCGGCTTGCCCTTGCGCGGCGTGGAGGCCATGTCCTCCAGCTCCGTCCGGGTCATGCTCTGCGCCATCGAGCGCGAAGCCCCCTTGAGCTTCGCCTTGGGCATCTCGCCGCGCTTGGCGGCGAGCGCCGCGCCCGCCGCCTTCTGCTGCGCCTGGGATTTCGCCGGCATGGGGGAACCCTCCTTATTGGGCAGGGCTCTGGCCCTTGAGCACCTGGAGCTCGGCGCGCTCCCAGAACTCGCGGTCGCGCCCCTGCGGCGAGCCGGCCTCGCGCCACAGGGCATGGGCCCGGCGCTTGATGCGCTGGAGCTCATCCGCCGTGAGGCCGGCGAAGGCGCCGGTCCCGGGCTTGGCGCGCCCGGCGTCGGGCGTGTTTGAATTGGCGGCACTCTGGCTCATGGCAGCCTCCCTTGGTCGCGCCTCTGCGGCCCCACTCCAGCCCTGCGAAATGCAACGCCGGTCCGGCCGCGCGGGTTCCCGCGCGATCCAACCCAAGGGACACCATCGGCGCCGGGCCGCGGCCCGTCAGACCACGCGGGCAAGCACCAGCTCGGCCGCCGTGAGGTCTTCCAGCGCCGCGCCCACGGACTTGAACAGGGTGATCTCGTCGGCGCCGGCCCGCCCCGTCACCCGGCCGGCGCACAGATCGAACAGGTCGCCCTCCACCCGCTCCTCGTCGAAGGCGCCGCTCGCCTTGGCCTGCAGCAGGTCGCCGGCCTCCGCCAGCGCGCCGGCGCGGGTGTCCACGAAGATGCGGGCGCGGGCGACGAGCGCGTCGTCGCTCTCGCGCATGTCCGACCGGAACGCGCCCACGAGGTCGACATGGGCGCCGGGCCTCACCCAGTCCCCGCGCACCAGCGGCGCGCGCGAGGTGGTGGCGCAGGTGACGATGTCGGCCTGCGCCACCGCGGCGGCGAGGTCCTCCACCGGCGCGGCGGGCAGCCCCTCCGCCGCGAGACGGGCGGCGAGCGCGCGCGCCTTCTCCGGCGCGCGGCCGTGGACCATCACCTTGGCGAGCCGGCGACCTGTGGCATGGGCGCGGGCGAGGTGCGGCGCCAGGTGCCCCGTGCCGACGACGAGCAGGGTCCGGGCGTCCTCCCGCGCCAGATGGCGCGCCGCCAGCAGCGAGGCGGCGGCGGTGCGCTGGTTGGTGAGCGCGTCGGAATCCATCACCGCCTCGGGCAGGCCGGTTTCGCCGTCGAACAGCACATAGACGCCGTTGACCGCGCCGAGGCCGCGCCGGCCGTTCTGCGGGAACACGTTGACGAGCTTGACGCCGAAGCGGGCGCCACGGCGCCAGGCGGGCATCATCAGGAGGTGGCCCGGCGCGTCGGCGCCGCCCACGTCATAGGCGAGCCGCAGCGGCGCCTCCACCTGCGGGGAAGCGAAGGCGGCGGCAAGCGCGTCGGCGAGCGCGCCGTAGTCGAGAGCCTGTTCGATCTCGGCGGCCGGGAACTGGCGCATGGGCACTCCTTGGGCAAAAGGCGCCGGCACCATGCCGTCCGGGACGGCCCGGCCGCAAGCCGTCTCCCGCGCGGGCTCAGCGCGGCAGCAGGCCCCCGGCGATCAGGTCGCAATAGAAGTCGGCCACCTCCTCCGCGCCCATGGCGCCGTCGGGGCGATACCAGCGCGCCATCCAGGACAGGAGCGAGAGCACGGCGCGGCCGGTCATGGCCACGTCCATGGCGCGGAACGAGCCGTCCGCCACCCCTTCGGCGACGATGGCCCGCAGCAGCCCCTCATGGGCATCGCGCAGGCGCAAGGCGTCGTCCTTGAGCGCGGTGCTCGCCATGCCGGAATAGCCCACCAGCATGGTGACGAAGCTGTCGTAGTTCTCCGCGAGGTAGCGCGCATGGCCGACCATGAAGAGGCGCAGCCGCTCGCGCGGGCTCCGCCCCTCGGCCACGGCCACAGCGCCGGCCCGGTTCAGGCCCTCCAGCGTGCGGATGATGATGGCGTCGTAGATCTCCTGCTTGGTGGCGAAGTAGTTGTAGATCGCCCCCTTGGAGTAATTGAGCGTCGCCGCCACCTCGGCCAGCGAGGAGGCGCCATAGCCCTTCTGCGCGAACATCTTCGCCGCCTGGCGCAAAATCTCCTCGCGCGGGTCGCTCACCAGCGGCGGGCGTCCGAGGCGCTTTTCCTCCGCCTCCCGCGCCGGAACCTCCGGGGCCTTGCGCGGCCGCCCCCTGCCCTTGCCGGGCGCCGTCCGGGCCGGCGCGGCGGCCGGATGCGGCATCTGTTCCTTGCTGGACAGGGCGCGAACCTCCGTCTCGACTCCGTGCGCGGCTTGCGCTATACGGTCATCATTATATTCCGACCAGTCGGAATGTAAATCACCCCACCGCCTCGCGACCCGACAAAACCCCTGGGAGCATCACCATGGCCGCGCCGTCCTCGTCCAAGCCCGTGTTCGACTGGACCGATCCCTTCGGCCTCGACGGCCAGCTCTCCGACGAGGAGCGGATGGTGCGCGACACCGCGCGCGACTACGCCCAGGAGAAGCTGCTGCCGCGCGTCACCTCCGCCTATCTGGAGGAGCGGTTCGACCGCGAGATCATGAACGAGATGGGCGCGCTCGGCCTGCTCGGCCCGACCGTGCCGGTGGAGTATGGCGGCGCCGGCCTCAACTATGTCTCCTACGGCCTCGCCGCGCGCGAGGTGGAGCGGGTGGACAGCGGCTACCGCTCGGCCATGAGCGTGCAGTCCTCGCTGGTGATGCACCCCATCAACGCCTACGGCTCCGAGGCGCAGAAGAAGAAGTACCTGCCGAAGCTCGCCACCGGCGAGTGGGTGGGCTGCTTCGGCCTCACCGAGCCGGACGCCGGCTCCGATCCCGGCGGCATGCGCACCCGCGCCGAGAAGGTCTCGGACGGCTACCGCCTCACCGGCTCGAAGATGTGGATCACCAACGCCCCCATCGCCGACCTCGCGGTGGTGTGGGCGAAGTCGGCGGCGCACGACAACGCCATCCGCGGCTTCGTCGTCGAGCGCGGCATGGCCGGCCTCTCCACCCCCAAGATCGAGGGCAAGCTCTCGCTGCGCGCCTCCATCACCGGCGAGGTGGTGCTCGACGGCGTGGTGGTGCCGGAGGAGAACCTTTTGCCGGGCGCCTCGGGCCTCGCCGGCCCGTTCGGCTGCCTCAACCGCGCCCGCTTCGGCATCGGCTGGGGCGCCATGGGCGCCGCCGAGGCGTGCTTCGCCGCCGCGCGCCAGTACACGCTCGACCGCAAGCAGTTCGGCCGCCCGCTCGCCGCGACCCAGCTGGTGCAGAAGAAGCTTGCCGACATGGCCACCGAGATCGCCCTCGGCCTCCAGGCCTGCCTCCAGGTGGGCCGGCTGATGGATGCCGGCCAGCTGCCGCCGGAGACCATCTCCTTCATCAAGCGCAACAATTGCGGCAAGGCGCTGGACATCGCCCGGGTCGCGCGCGACATGCACGGCGGCAACGGCATCTCCGCCGACTTCCACGTGATGCGCCACGCCGCGAACCTGGAGACGGTGAACACCTACGAGGGCACGCACGACATCCATGCGCTGATCCTCGGCCGCGCCATCACCGGCATCCAGGCCTTCTTCTGAGGCCGGCTCCGGCCCGCTCGCCCAACGCGCCCGCCACCATTTCAAGGCGGCCCCTCCCCCTTGTGGGGAGGGGCAGGGGTGGGGGTGTTCGGGAGCGTCATCGTTTCTCGCCCCATCGCCCTCCGGCCTGAGCGGAGGGCCCAGGGTGCATCCCGAGCGGAAAGGATGGATGCTCCGGCTTGGCCGGAGCATGCCGGCGGGGAGAGCAGAGGTCGCGACACCCCCGCCCCTCCCCTCCCCGCAAGGGGGAGGGGTGGCCCTCTGCCAAATGAAGGGATCTGCGCCGGCAGGCCCCTGCCTCAGCCGCGGCCGACGCTTTGGTAGGCGAAGCCCAGCGCCGCCATCTCGTCGGGGCGGTAGATGTTGCGCAGGTCGACGACGATGGGCGACTTCATCAGCGCGTGGATGCGCTTCAGGTCCAGCGCCCGGAAGGCGTCCCACTCGGTGATGATGACCAGGGCGTCGGCGCCCTCGGCCGCCGCATAGGGCGTGTCCACATAGGCGACATCGTCCAGCACGAGCTTCGCCTGCGCCACTCCCTCGGGGTCGTGCGCCGTGATGTGCGCCCCGGCATCCTGGAGCGCGGTGATGATGGAGATGGACGGCGCGTCGCGCATGTCGTCGGTGTTGGGCTTGAAGGTCAGGCCCAGAACCCCGACCGCCTTGCCCCGCACCGAGCCGCCCAGGGCCTGGATGACCTTGCGCGCCATGGCGCGCTTCCTCTGGTCGTTCACCGAGACCACCGTCTCCACGATCCGGATCGGCGCCTTGTAGTCCTGGGCGGTCTTGATGAGGGCCAGCGTGTCCTTGGGGAAGCAGGAGCCGCCATAGCCCGGCCCGGCATGCAGGAACTTCGAGCCGATGCGGTTGTCGAGGCCGATGCCGCGCGCCACGTCCTGGACATTCGCGCCCACCTGCTCGCACAGGTCAGCGATCTCGTTGATGAAGGTGATCTTGGTGGCGAGGAAGGCGTTGGCGGCGTATTTCGTCAGCTCGGCCGTGCGGCGGGCGGTGAAGAGCACCGGCGCCTGGTTGAGGTAGAGCGGGCGGTAGAGCTCGGCCATGACCTGCTGGGCACGCTCGTCCTCGGTGCCCACCAGGATGCGGTCGGGCCGCTTGAAGTCGGCGATGGCCGCGCCCTCGCGCAGGAACTCGGGATTCGAGACCACCGCGAACTCGGCATCCGGACGGGTCTCGCGGATGATGCGCTCGACCTCGTCGCCGGTGCCCACCGGCACGGTCGACTTCGTCACCACCACGGTATAGCGCGAGATCGCGCGGGCGATGTCGCGCGCCGCCTGGTAGACGTACGATAGGTCCGCATGGCCGTCGCCGCGGCGCGAGGGCGTGCCGACGGCGATGAACACCGCCTCCGCCTTCTCCAGCCCCTCCTTGAGGCTGGTGGTGAAGAACAGGCGCTCGGCCTTCACGTTCGCGGCGACGAGATCGGCAAGGCCGGGCTCGTAGATGGGGATCTCGCCGCGCCGCAGCGCATCGATCTTGCGCGCATCGGTGTCCACGCAGGTGACGATGTGGCCGAAATCGGCGAAGCACGCCCCGGAAACCAGCCCCACATAGCCTGCGCCGATCATCGTCACGTGCATTGTCGCTCGTCCACTTGTCCGCTGGAGCCGGTTCGACCACGACGGGATGGTCCGATCCCGCCGGCTCCGATTCATCTGCCCGGTGCGCCGCGCGCGTCCGCGACATGGGCCGGGCGGCCGGGCTCACGCTGCGGAAGGCCGCCATCCGCCTGGAGGTGAGGCGATAATCCACCAATCGTGACGTCCCGATGTCCGCCTTTTGCGCCCTTGCGCGGCGAAGGGAAAGGGGCAAAACGGAACGGGCCGCCACACCGGCGCCCGAAGGCGCCGGGGACGGCCCGGCCGGAAGGCGGAAATGCTCAGACGCGCTGGTAGATGTCCTCCAGGCGGACGATGTCGTCCTCGCCCAGGTAGGAGCCGGTCTGCACCTCGATCAGCTCCAGCGGGATGCGGCCCGGATTGGCGAGCCGGTGCACGCTGCCCATGGGGATGTAGACCGACTCGTTCTCGTTCACGGTCTTGACGCTCTCGCCGACCGTCACCTCGGCGGTGCCGCGCACCACCACCCAGTGCTCGGCCCGGTGATGGTGCTTCTGGAGCGACAGCGTGCCCGAGGGCTCGACCACGATCTTCTTCACCTGGAAGCGCTCGCCGCGGCACACGCTCTCGTAGCTGCCCCAGGGGCGGTAGACCTTGTTGTGGCTCTCGACCTCGTTGCGGCGGGCGCTCTTGAGCGCGGCCACCAGCGCCTTCACGTCCTGGCTGCGGTTCGCGGGCATCACCAGCACCGCGTCCTCGGTGGCGATGACGGCGAGGTTCTCGATGCCGACGCCGGCCACCAGCGGGCCGTCGCTGCGCACATAATTGCCGTCGCTGTCGATCAGCGTCACCGGCCCCTTGGTGACGTTGCCCGCCTCGTCCGCCGTGCCGATCTCATAGACCGCGTCCCACGAGCCCACGTCCGACCACGTGAAGTCGCCCTTGACCACGGCCGCCTTGGAGGTGCGCTCCATCACCGCGAAGTCGATGGACTTGGCGGGCGCCGCCTCGAACGCGGCGGCGTCCAGCTTCAGGAAGCCGATGTCGACCTGCGCCTGCTCCACCGCGCTGATGGCGCAGCGGGCGATCTCGGGCTCGAATGCCTCGGCCTCGGAGAGCATGACGTTGGCAGGGAAAACGAAGTTGCCGGAATTCCAGAGATAGCCGGCATCCACGTACTTCTCCGCCGTGGCCGCGTCCGGCTTCTCCACGAAGGCGCGCACCTTGAACGCGCCCTCCACGGCGAGCGGCTCGCCCACGTCGATATAGCCGTAGCTGGTGCGCGGGCGGTCGGGCGCGATGCCGAAGGTGACGATGTTGCCGAGCGCGGCCGCGCGGGCCGCCACGAACACCGACGCGCGGAACTTGTCGGCCTCCAGCACCACGTGATCGGACGCCAGCACCAGGACCAGCGCCTCGGGTCCATGCTGCGACGCAACGTAGGCCGTCGCCGCGACCACGGCCGGCGCGCTGTCGCGCCGCGCGGGCTCCAGGATCACGGTGGGATTGATGCCGATCTCCAGCGCCTGCCGCTGCGCGTAGAAGCGATAGTCGTGGCTCGTTATCACGACGGGATCTGCGAAGTCCGCGCCCGGCGCCGCCCGCAGGAGTGTCTCCTGGAACAAGGAGTAATTAGAGTTGAGCGGGAGAAATTGCTTGGGAAGACTGTTGCGTGACAACGGCCAGAGACGGGTTCCCGTTCCGCCGGCCAAGATTACAGGCACGATCTTCATCTCTGCCCTCTTCCGTCCATCCGACCGTCGCGGTGCCCCCGGACGTGGAGCGCTAGCTTTGACACAGCCCCCCCGGCCCGTCCAGCATCCTGCAGTGCAATATGAAGCCGCATTCCAGGCCGGGGCGCCATCGCCGGGACGCCGTCGCCACGGCGGCCAGCGCCCGCGCGGTCCCGTCCTGCCTCGCAGCCGGATGCCTGCCCCAGCGCATCAAGCGACCATCGCGCCGCATTGCCCAGCAACGTCAGCCAGTGTATCTACGCTGCCCTTGTCTTCGTGCAGGCAGCTGACGCATTGCCGGCATGATTTGCGGCCTCCGGGGAGCAGCAATTCACGATAAGTGCTGTAGAATTTGCTCCACAGCAAAGCCGAAGGACGATGCGCGGGATTTTTTTCTTGCTCCGACATCCGGATCTTGCGAATGCGCACGGCTCGACCGGGCGTGCAGGGCGGCACCGCGGCCGGATGCAATGAGGCAACACCCAAGGTGACAAACGTGTCGCAAGATCGCCTGACGCACCTCAAGCGGCTCGAGGCCGAATCCATCCACATCATGCGCGAGGTGGCCGCGGAGCTGAGCAATCCGGTGATGCTCTATTCCATCGGCAAGGACTCGGCCGTGATGCTGCACCTCGCGGTGAAGGCCTTCCATCCCTCCAGGCCGCCCTTCCCGCTGATGCACATCGACACCACGTGGAAGTTCCGCGAGATGATCGCGTTCCGCGACGAGACGGCGAAGCGGCTCGGCTTCGATCTCATCGTCCACACCAACGAGGCCGGCCTCGCCCAGGGCATCAACCCGTTCGACCACGGCTCCTCGCTCTACACCCAGGTGATGAAGACCGAGGCGCTGAAGGCGGCGCTCGACAAATACGGCTTCAACGCCGCGTTCGGCGGCGCCCGCCGCGACGAGGAGAAGAGCCGCGCCAAGGAGCGCATCTTCTCGTTCCGCTCCGCCAACCACGTCTGGGACCCCAAGACCCAGCGCCCGGAGCTGTGGAACCTCTACAACGCCCGCATCCGCCCGGGCGAATCCCTGCGCGTGTTCCCGCTGTCGAACTGGACCGAGCTCGACATCTGGCAATACATCCTGCTGGAGAAGATCCCCATCGTGCCGCTCTACTTCGCCGCCGAGCGCCCCGTGGTGTGGCGCGGCGGGCAGATGATCATGGTGGACGACGCGCGCCTGCCGATGGCGCCCGGCGAGACGCCGGAGATGCGCATGGTGCGCTTCCGCACGCTCGGCTGCTACCCGCTCACCGCCGCCATCGACAGCGACGCCGCCACGCTGGAGGCCATCGTGCGCGAGATGCTGATCGCCCGCACCTCCGAGCGCGCCGGGCGGCTCATCGACCATGACGAGGCCGCGTCCATGGAGAAGAAGAAGCGCGAGGGCTATTTCTGATGGACCAGACCCACGGCCTCGCCTCCGCCCTCGACCATCTTTCCGCGCACGAGAGCAAGGGGCTCCTGCGCTTCCTCACCTGCGGCAGCGTCGACGACGGCAAGTCCACGTTGATCGGCCGCCTGCTCTACGACACCAAGCTCCTGTTCGAGGACCAGCTCGCCACCCTCGAAAGCGACAGCCGCAAGCACGGCACCACCGGCGAGGACCTCGACTTCGCGCTGCTGGTGGACGGGCTCGCCGCCGAGCGCGAGCAGGGCATCACCATCGATGTCGCCTACCGCTTCTTCGCCACCGAGAAGCGCAAGTTCATCGTCGCCGACACGCCCGGCCACGAGCAGTACACCCGCAACATGGCCACCGGCGCCTCCAACTCCGACCTCGCCGTGATCCTGGTGGACGCGCGCAAGGGCATCCTCACCCAGACCCGCCGGCACTCCTACATCGCCGCGCTGCTGGGCATCCGCCACGTGGTGCTGGCGGTCAACAAGATCGACCTCGCCGATTTCTCAAAGGCCGTGTTCGACGAGATCGTCGCCGCCTACCGCGCGTTCGCGAAGGATTTCGGCTTCGAGACCCTGGTGCCGATCCCGCTCTCGGCCCGCTTCGGCGACAACGTGATGGAGCGCAGCGCCCGCACCCCCTGGTACGGCGGCCCGGCGCTGCTGGAGCACCTGGAGCAGGTGGAGGTCGTGAGCGCGGCCGCCGCGCGCCCATTCCGCATGCCGGTGCAGTGGGTGAACCGGCCGAACCTCGATTTCCGCGGCTTCTCCGGCACCGTCGCCTCGGGCACGGTGCGCGCCGGCGACGAGGTGGTGATCGCCAGCTCCGGCGTCACCACCCGCGTGAGATCCATCGTCACCGCGGACGGCGACCTCGCCGAGGCCGTGGCGGGCGAGGCCGTGACCCTCACGCTGGCGGACGAGGTGGATGCCTCGCGCGGCGACGTGATCGCCGCCGCCGCGGCGCGCCCGGAATTCTCCGACCAGTTCGCCGCGCATCTCATCTGGATGCACGAGGAGCCGCTGCTGCCCGGCCGCTCCTACCTGATCAAGATCGGCACCCGCACGGTCGGCGCCTCGGTGACCGAGATCAAGCACAAGGTGGACGTGAACACCTTCCAGCACCTCGCGGCCAAGACGCTGGCCCTGAACGAGGTGGCGGTGGTGAATTTCGCCACCCAGGCGCCGGTCGCCTTCGATCCCTTCGCCGCGGCGCCGCAGACCGGCGCCTTCATCGTCATCGACCGCATGTCCAACCTCACGGTGGGGGCGGGCATGATCGACTTCGGCCTGCGGCGCGCCACCAACGTGCACTGGCAGGCGCTGGAGGTGACCAAGGAGAGCCGCGCCGCCTTGAAGGCGCAGAAGCCGGTGGTGCTCTGGTTCACCGGCCTGTCGGGCGCCGGCAAGTCCACCATCGCCAACATCGTCGAGAGGAAGCTGCACCTCCTGGGCCGCCACACCACGATGCTGGACGGCGACAATGTGCGCCACGGCCTCAACCGCGACCTCGGCTTCACCGAGGCCGACCGGGTGGAGAACATCCGCCGCGTGGCCGAGGTCTCGCGCCTGTTCGTCGATGCCGGGCTGATCGTGCTCGTCTCCTTCATCTCGCCGTTCCGCGCCGAACGCCGCATGGCGCGCGAGCTGCTCCAGCCGGGGGAGTTCGTGGAGATCTTCGTCGACACGCCGCTCGCCGTGGCGGAGAGCCGGGACGTCAAGGGCCTCTACAAGCGCGCGCGCGCCGGCGAGATCCGCAACTTCACCGGCATCGACAGCCCGTACGAGCGCCCCGAGGAGGCGGAGATCGTGCTCCAGGGCGGGACGGTGTCGCCCGATGCCCTCGCCGACCAGATCGTGGCGTATCTCCAGGACCGGGCCTACCTCTGAGCAGGGCCGCCCCGGTTCCCGGCCGTCCCGCGCTGCCCGCCGGAACGGCGCCGGCAGGCCGGCGCGCGCCGGAGGCTTGATTCCCGATCGCAGGGCAGATAGCCAGTGCGGCATTCCTCGCGCCCGCCGCGCATGCGCGGAGGGGCGGCGGCGCGAGGGCCCGAACGCTGCCGAACGAGCGCACACAGACGAGCCCCTCCATGCGTTTCCTCATCACCGGTACCGCCGGCTTCATCGGCTTCCACCTCGCGCGCCGGCTGCTGGACGCGGGGCACTTCGTCGTCGGCTACGACGGCATGACGGACTATTACGACCCGGCGCTCAAGCGCGCGCGCCACGCTTTGCTCGCGCGCTCGAACGGCTTTCGCGCCTTCGAGGCGCGGCTCGAGGACATGGCGACGCTGACGGCGGCGACGGAAGCGGCGGCGCCCGACATCATCGTCCACCTCGCCGCCCAGGCGGGGGTGCGCTACTCCATCGAGCATCCGCGCACCTATGTGGATTCGAACCTGGTCGGCTCCTACAACGTGCTGGAGGCGGCGCGGGCGGCACGGCCGAAGCACCTGCTGATGGCCTCCACCAGCTCGGTCTATGGCGGCAACGAGCGGATGCCGTTCGCCGAGACCGATCGCGCCGACTGGCCGATCACGCTCTATGCCGCCACCAAGAAGGCCATGGAAGCCATGGCCCATTCCTATGCCCATCTGTGGCAGATGCCCACCACCTCGTTCCGCTTCTTCACCGTCTACGGCCCCTGGGGCCGGCCGGACATGGCGCTGTTCAAGTTCGTGGACGCGATCCTGTCGGGCCGCCCCATCGAGATCTACGGCATGGGCGAGATGCGGCGCGACTTCACCTATGTGGACGACATCGTCGAGGCCATCGTCCGGCTCGCCGACGTGCCGCCGGTGACCGGCAGCCCCGTGAGCGCGGCCGGCATCGAGGACAGCCTCTCCCCGGTCGCGCCCTGGCGCGCGGTGAACATCGGCGGCGGCCAGCCCGTCGGCCTGCTGGATTTCGTCGAGGCCATCGAGGCGGCGGTGGGCCGTCCGGCGGAGAAGCTCATGCTGCCCATGCAGCCGGGCGACGTGCGCGAGACCTTCGCCGATCCCCGGCTGCTGGAGGCCCTCACCGGCTACCGGCCGCAGACCCCGCTCAGCACCGGCGTGCCGGCCTTCGTCGCCTGGTACCGGGCGCATTACGGGAAATAGCGGCGAGCGCGGCGATGAGGCCACGCCGCGCGCCTCGGCCCGGCTCGCCCGCCTGCTCCGCGCCTCAGGACCGTGTACGCCGCAGGCCCCTGGTGTTGCTGGCCTGGCGTTGACGGCGGAGGCCGAGACAGGACCGCGCCGCGCCGTTCGCGGATCAGGGCTTGCCGACCGTCACGCCGCCGCCCTGCGCATCCTCGTTTCCGGACGCCGATATCTCGGCGCCGCCCGGTGCCGACAGGTCCACGATCTTCGGCACCCGGTTGTCGGCGATCACGAATGTCGGCGCGCCGAAGCGGTTGGGCACGCCATTGACCGCGATGGCGAGGTCGGCCGATCCGGAGCGCTGGCGCACCTCGTTGTTGCGGATGACCGTCAGGCCCGGCCCGATCTTCGACGCGCTGATCGCGACCGTTCCGGGCGCCATCTGCGCCTCCACGACCAGGGTGTTGTCGGCGATCCGCGAGTCCCGGCGCCCCGGATATCCGCCGATACCGACGAGGGCCTGCGGGCCGGATGTGGAACGGTCGAAGAGGAACTGGTTCTTCTCCATCACCACGGAGCCGGCCAGCCGATAGTCGAGATTGCACTGCGTGTTCAGGAACTGATTGCCGATGAACGTCAACGCCGAGCTGTAGCTCGGCAGGACGGCCCCGAGGCCGTCACTGCCGGTATAGGCGAAGAGATTGTTCCTGCACGTGATCTCGACCTTTCCGTCGCCGGAGAAGCCGGCGCTGCGCATGGCGAACAGGTAGCGCCCGCCCGGCTTGCCGATGGGCTTGGCGGCGAGGCGCTCGACGACCGTCGCCCCCTTTCCGGTCTGGACACCAACATTGTCCTCAAACAGGATGTTTTTGGCGGCATAAAACGTCGAATAGCAGAAATTTCCAGCGTCAATGGCTATATTTCCCCGAGCGACACAATCGATACACCCTTCAAAATCTATAGATGTATCAATTATATCTTGCGCGAAATTATCCTCGATAAGAACATCTGCGCCATTGTTGCCATAGAATGCCCCATTTGATCCATGCATTTCATTCCCGACGATGAGGAATTCCTGCACCCGACGGAGAAACTGCGCGCCCCCGCCCTCCAGCGACCTGGCGCCTCCGCCCCACCAGCTGATGTTGGCGAACCGCCCCTTGTTGTACGCCGCGACAATGCGCCGTCCGAAATCGACGCGCAGCGACTGGAACATATAGGCTTCGCCATCGACATTGTTGTCGATGAACAGGATATCTTCGTTGAGGTCGGTCGGCGCGTCGGGCGAAAATCCCGCGACCACCGCCGGGTCGATGTCGGCGCTGGGTGTCGGCTGCTTGCGCCGGTAGACCTGCTGCCGTGCATGGCCGACGCGCAAACCAGACATGCGCCGGACCCTGCATCGGGTGAAGCGGAGGTCGCGCACATTGACCGCCGTGACCGCGGAACCGCCAAAAGCTGGCGCCTCGACGGAAAAGTCCAGGCGATCGAACCAAAGCCCGCGAACGAACTCGTCAGCGGCCGCGCTCTCGTCCTGGACCAGAAATGCGATGCCCGCCTCTTTGTCAGGCCGAATCTTGGCCCCGCCTTCTTCACCCAGAACGGAGACCGGCTGGCGGATCCTGATGGTTCGGCTCAGCCGCAGCACGCCATGCGCCGGCAGACGCACCACCGGCGCACCGGAGTCGACCGCGCGCTGAAGCGCATCGCTGTCATCGGCCTGCCCATCGAGCACCGCGCCAAATGAGCGCACATCCACGGCTTGGGGGCTGGCCATCCGCCGGGCCGCCTCCTCGTAAAGACTGGAGAGATTGACCGGCCCCACCACCGGCCTGCGCTTGAGGCTGCCGAGTTCCGCAAGGCGATCCCGCAAAACGCGGTGCGGATCGGCAAAGAAGAAATCCTGCGCCGGCCGCTGAGCCCTCGCAGCCGGAACACCAGCCAGAATACCGAGCGAAGCGAGAAGGAGATCCCGCCGGCTGAGTTGCGGCCACCGTCCCATCGATCTTTCCCTTCGGTTCGGCTCCCGCCGGCGCGAGGCGCCGCAGCTTCAGCTTAATGAGCATCGACCGACGGCCTCAGCCTTCATATATTCTACGATACCCACGAAATGTGGTATCAATTCGCTAGGCAAGTCTAATTCGGGAGCCGCATTCGTGAGGATTTGCGCACTAATTTCGCAAGGCTCTTCAAGATCCACGCTTTTGAGCGTCATAAAACAAATTGAGTTTCTCGATGTCGGCTCCAAGAGCATCTTTATCGACGTTCAACCTCTGCATGCACGAAACCCGCAAAAGATGCCTGACGTTGACGGATACGATACGGTGCATATTACACCGTCCGCCCTGCAATTTCGCGCATTTACCCGGAACTCGCGATTGAACATGATGCTGAATGGAGGACGGCTTGCCTTCATTCGCATGATGCACGCTTGTCGCGACATCTTATCTCAAGTCAACCCTCAGGCGATTTTGCTTTGCCATGATCAGCTATTCGTCGAGGCGGCCTTTGTAGATGCGGCCAAACAATTGGGAATTCCAACGATTTTCGTTCAAGAGGGACCCTTTCGGATCATCAAGGACAACAAGCCCACGCGCTTCGCGTCCAAGATGAGGCTGCATGCAACCCGTCTCGCTGAATCGGCTGGCATCGTTCCTGCAATCGCCCCCTATGGATTGGCCGACTACGCTGGCGTCCTGTGCGCTTCAGAGCACTACCGAAAAATCTGGGTCCGGGCCGGCGCGAACGGGAGCCGAGTACATGTCGTGGGCGTCCCGCGCTTCGACGCATTGCGGGAGGCAATCGAGCCCGAGCCCGAGCCCGACCGTTCAGCGCAGCGCCGAATCGTTCTGATATCCCAGCCTTTCGCTTCAGATCGGTTCGTAACGCAGCGGGCAAGCGATGATCTGCTTGAAATGCTTGCTCGCGGACTGAACAAGGCCCATGCGCTTGAGCCCTTCACGTTTAATATCCGCCTGCATCCGCGTGCGAGCGAGGAGACGGCCCAAGCCCTGACATCCCGCCTGGATTTCCCATTTGGATTTGACGACAACAAGACCGCGATCGAGAAGTCGATCGCTCGATACGACTGTGTCATTGGCCATTATTCGACAGCTTTGCTCGAATCGATAATAAAAGAAAAAAATACGATAATAGTTCCCGTTCCAAAAAGTGGATTCTTATATGAAGAAGAAGCCAACAAGCAGGCGTGGTTTGAATCGATCGGAGTACCTGTTGCCTACGATTCGGATGAATGCGCCCGAACGATCCTGGATGTAATCCGCTCTGAAACACGAACCTCTTTCGCATCAGGCCTAGAAGACGAATGCGGCCTTGTCGACGGAAAGGCAAGCCGCCGCGCGGCCGTGTTTATTCAGAAAATAGTTTCAATTCCGAATTCACCTGTAAAATAAAACCAATCTGCCCGCTTCATGTTTCTGAGTGAAACTGGCGTAGACAACACGCTAAAACATGTAATTGTAACATACAAATTCAGGAACAATCGGATGAATATGTGTGCAATTGTGACAAAAGGTTCATCTGGCTCGACATTGACTCGCATTGATGCTGCTGCTCGCCTGATGGATCCGTCCGTTGACTGCTTGTATGTTGACATTCAGCCAATGCATTCTCGATTACCGGGTCGAGTGGCATTGGATGAGAGCCTGAAAATCACGCACGTCGACCCGGCTTTCTTCGGCCTTTCGACCCTGACTCGAAATTCGAGAATCAATCTGATTGTCAGTGGCGGCGTCGCGGCAGCGAACAGGATGATTGACCGCGCGAGAGAGTTTCTTAAAGAACACGATATCAAAGCCCTTCTCCTTTGCAATGATCGCCTATTTACTGAATATGCCTTCGTTCAAGCTGCAAAACAGCTGGGCATTCCGACGATTTTTATCCAAGAAGGGCCATTTTGTATCATCAAGTATATCGATCCTACTCATCACTGGACGAAGATTAGGCACAATGCCAATACTTGGGCGGCACGCTTGGGATTTATCCCAAAAATCGAACCTTACGGCTTGAACGGGCACACCGCGGTCCTATGTGTTTCAGAATCCTACCGAGGACGGTGGATAGCTGGTGGGGCCGATCCATCCTCCATATATGTTGTCGGTGCTCCTCGTTTCGACGATTTGGCCACATTAGACCATGTAACGCTCCCAACAACTCGTAGAGTACTGTTCCTCAGCCAGCCCTTTGCCGCCGATCGCAAGGTGACCGAAGCTGCCAGCCGCGCGGTGCAAAAATTGACGGCCGATGCTTTCAACGCTGCGTATGCGCTCGATCCATTCGAGCTCACCCTGCGCATACATCCCCGCGCGAAGAAGGAAACGATGCGTCCCTTGCTCGACGCTTTGCAGATTCCCTACGAGATCGATCCCAGCGAAAAGCCCCTTGAACGTGTCCTGTTCAATTTCAATTGCGTCGTCGGTCATTATTCGACCGGGCTGATTGAAGCATTGATCATGGGCCGCAGCATTTGCGTCGTGCCCGTCGAGACAGAGGGCTTCCGCCTCGCCGACGAGGCCGATAAGCAGCTCTGGTTCGAGGATCTCGGCGCCCCCATTGCGCGTGACCCGGAGACGGGGGGAGCCGCGCTGCAGGCCGCCCTTGGCGGGGCCGAACCCACGTTCGACAAGCAACGGCTCGAAAGCGAGTGCGGCGTCACGGACGGCCGGGCGACCGAGCGCGCCGCGTCCGTGGTGCTCGACATTCTCCGCGCCCGCGGCGCCTGAGCCGGCGCCGCCCCCAGCCACGGGGACGGCCGCTCATCCGCCTCCGAGCGCGGGAGGGGCGTTCACACCGGGATGTTGTCGATGAGGCGCGTGGTGCCGAGCCAAGCCGCCGCCAGCAGGCGCACCGGCTCGCCGGAGGCCGCCAGCGGCGCCAGCGTCTCGGCGTTGCGCACCGCCACGTAGTCGACCTTGAGCCCGGCGGCGGCGATGCGCTCGCTCGCCTGCGCGGTGGCAAGGCTCGGATCGCCGCCGGCGCGGATCATCTCGGCGGCGCCGTTGAGCGCGTGGTGGATCACCGGCGCGGTGGCGCGCTCCTCGGCGGAGAGATAGGCGTTGCGGGAGGACAGAGCGAGCCCGTCCGCCTCGCGGATGGTCGGCATGCCCACCACCTGGACGCCGAGGTCGAGGTCGCGCGAGAGGCGGGTGACCACCTTCAGCTGCTGGTAGTCCTTCTCGCCGAACAGCGCATAGTCGGGCGTCGCGTGGATGAAGAGCTTGGCCACCACGGTGGCGACGCCGCCGAAGAAGTGCGGGCGGAAGTCGGTCTCCAGCCCCTCGGACGGCCCGCCCACCACGATCCGGGTGGCGAAGCCCTGCGGATACATCTCGGTCGCGGACGGGGCATAGACGAGGTCGGCCCCCACGTCGGCGAGCTTGTCGAGGTCGGCCTCGAAGGTGCGCGGATAGCGCGAGAAGTCCTCGGTCGGGCCGAACTGTGTCGGGTTCACGAAGATCGACACCACCGAGCGCCCGGCGATCTCGCGCGCCCTGCGCACCAGTGCGATGTGCCCGGCATGGAGCGCGCCCATGGTCGGCACCAGCGCCACCTTCGCGCCCTCGCCGCGGAAGCCGCGCACCGCCCCGCGCAGCTGCGACACCGTCTCCACCACCCTCGGCCTCGTGCGAGCCATATCGAGCCTCCCCGTGCTTTGGCGCCGGACCCTAATGGCCGAGCGCGCGCGAGGAAAGCGGTCCTTGCCCGTTTCGCGCGCCGAGGCCGCCGCGCGTTCCCTCGCGCCCCGTCCCGCACTATGAAGGACGCGGAGGCAAGAGCGTGCGCAATCTCATCACCGACGTTCCCGGCATCCGCGTGGGCAACGCCACCGACCCATCTGCCGGCACCGGCGTCACCGTCGTGCTGTGCGAGGAGCCCGCGGTCGCGGCGGTGGACGTGCGCGGCGGCGGTCCCGGCACGCGCGAGACCGACCTGCTCGATTCGTCCGCCACCGTGGACCGGGTGGACGCCGTCACCCTCTCCGGCGGCTCCGCCTTCGGCCTCGATGCCGCCGGCGCGGTGGCGGCGCGGCTGGCGGCGCGCGGGCGCGGCTTCGCGGTCGGCCCGGCGCGGGTGCCGATCGTGCCGGCGGCGGTGCTGTTCGACCTGCTCGACGGCGGCGACAAGGCGTGGGGCGAGGAGCCGCCCTATCGCCGCCTCGGGCGCGAGGCCCTCGACGCGGCGGACATCGAGTTCGCGCTCGGCAGCGTCGGCGCCGGCACGGGGGCCACCACCGCCACGGTGAAGGGCGGGCTCGGCTCCGCCTCGGCGGTGACACCCACTGGCCACGTGGTGGGGGCTGTGGTGGCGGTGAACGCGGTCGGCAGCCCGCTGGTGGGCGCCGGGCCGCACTTCCGCGCCGCGCCCTACGAGCGGGACCGCGAGTTCGGCGGCCTCGGCCTGCCGGCGCACTTTCCGGACGAGGCGGTGGCGCCGCCGCTCAAGTCGCGGGCGAGCCGCATGGCCACCACCATCGCCGTCGTCGCCACCGACGCGGTGCTGAACCCGATCCAGGCCGACCGGCTGGCGGTGATGGCGCAGGCAGGGCTCGCCATGTCGCTTTATCCCATCCACACGCCGCTCGACGGCGACTGCGTGTTCGCCCTCGCCACCGGCCGCAGGCCGCTGGAGGCGCCGCTCGCCGACCTCGCCGTGATCGGCGCCGTGGCGAGCCTGGTGCTCGCCCGCGCCGTGGCGCGCGGCGTCCATGCGGCGCGACGCCTGCCGTTCCCCGATGCCCAGTTCGCCTGGAGCGACCTGTTCGGCGTCCCTCTCGCCGGCGCCTGACCTCACCGGAGCCCGCCCATGACCCACCTGCCCACCCCCGCCGCGCGCCATGCCCCGCAGGAGCCCCGCGCGCGGCGCCTCGGCGGCGCCCTCGCGGTGATCTTCTGGTGCGCCTGCGGCATCACCGCCGTGCCGCTGGCGCTCATCTTCTCGGTGATCGCCAATGTGGGCGTGGAGGCCGCGACCTCGCTGCTGCTCGACGGCCTGCGCGGGCCGGGCCTGTCGGCGGAGCTGCTGCGCCTGGGGCTGCTGCCGCAGGCGGTGCTGTTCATATGGGCGCTCGCCATGGTGCTGTTGACCGTGGCGCGCTCGCGCCATGCGCTCACGGCGGTGCCGTGGCTGATGGTGGCCTGGGTGCTGGTCTCCGCCTACGCCCAGTTCTCCATCCGCTCGGTGCTGCAGCAGGGGGCGGTGGACACCATGGACTTCGCCGCTCTGTTCCCGAACCTGCTGCTCCAGGCGGCGACCGCGGCCGCGGTGTTCGGCTATTTCGCCGAGGGCGAGCGGCCGAAGGCCTATTACGTGCGCTGAGCGGCGCGCGCGCCGAAGCGGGTGGGCGCGAAGGGCGCCGGGTCGGTGAAGGGCGTCGCCCCGGTCATCATCTCCGCCAGCAGGCGGCCGGTGACCGGGCCGAGCGTCAGGCCCCAATGGCCGTGGCCGAAGGCGAGGTGCAAGCCACCGATGCCCGGCGCCGGGCCGATCACCGGCTTCGAATCCGGAAACGCCGGCCGCCGGCCCAGCCACGGCTCGCTCTCGCGCACCGCGCCGAGCGGCAGCAGCTCGCGCGCACGGGGCACGTCGCGATGGATCTGCACCGGGCTCGACCGCGATTCGACCCCCGCGAACTCGACGCCCGTGGTCAGGCGGATGCCGTAGCGCGTGTTCTGGAGCGCATAGCCATAGGCGACATCCACCAGCGCCCGGCCGAGCGTCATGCCGCCCTCGGGCGCGAGATGCACGTGGTAGCCGCGCTTCGGCGCCAGCGGCAGCGGCAGGCCGAGCGGGCGCAGCACGTCGAGCGACCAGGGGCCGAGGCAGACCACCGCCTCGTCCGCATCCACCGGCCCCGAGGCGGTCTCGACCCGCCAGCCGCCGCCCTGGCGGCGCAGGGTGCGCGCGTCGCCCTGGATCAGCAGGCCGCCGCGCTGCTCCAGAAGGCCGGCATAGGCCTTCACCAGGCCGCCGGGGTCGGAGCAATTGTCGCAATCGTGCCAGTGGATGGCGGCGTCGAACACCGGCCGCAGCGCCGGCTCCAGCGTGCAGGCGGCCTCGGTGTCGAGCACCGAATAGGCCACCTTGAGATCGTCGGCGAGCGCCCGCTCGGCCGCGGTCTTCGAGAACTGCCGTTCCGTGCGGTAGAGCTTCACCCAGCCGGTGGGCGTGAGCAGCCCCATGGCGCCCGCCGGGCCGGCGAGGGCATGGTGCTCGGCCCGCGCCACGTCGAGCAGCGGGCGCAGGTCGCGCGCGGTGGCCTCCAGGCCCTTCGGGCTGGAGGCGGCGAAGTAGGACAGGAGCCAGGGCGCGAAGCCCGGCAGGCTGGCGATCTGGTAATTGCTCTCCGACGACAGCTTCAGCGCATGGCGCAGCAGCACCGGAATGTCGCGCGGGAATCCCACCGGCAGCAGCGCGCTGCCCTCGATGACGCCGGCATTGCCGAACGAGGTGCCCTCCCCCGGCGGGCCGCGATCGAGCAAGGCCACCGAGAGTCCGCGCGCCCTGAGGTGCAGCGCCACGCTCACGCCGACCGCACCGGCCCCCAGAACCACCACGTCGGTCCGTGCCATGACACCCTCTCCCGCAGCCGCCCCGCGCATCCTGATGCAAGGACGGGACCGGCGCATTCAGCCTTTCGGCGGAGCCGCGCCACGCCGGCGCGACCATGCCACGGCCGCGACCACGCCCGCCAGGGTGGCGGCAAGGCCGTACCAGGTGAGAGCATATTCCAGGTGCCGGTTCGGCAGGTCCGCCTTGGCGCCGGGGCTCACCGGCAGCCCGCCCGGGGCCGCCCCCTTGTCCAGCTCCACATAGAAGCCCGGCGCGCCCGCAAGGCCGCGGGCCGCGGCGATCTCCAGCGGGTCGCGGCGGTAGAAGGCGTTGCGCGCCGGATCGTTGGCCGGGACGAAGGCGCTGGTCTCCTCCGGAAACCTGAGCGCGCCCGTCACCTGCTGCTCGCCCGCGACCTGCCCCTCGGCCCGGGTCGCGACATCACGCCGCTCCAGCGGCACGAAGCCGCGATTGACCAGCACCGGCGGACCGTCGCCGCGCACCAGCGGCGTGATGACGAAATAGCCCGGGCTGCCCTTCAGCTTGCCGAGATCCTCGCCCGCCACGCCATAGACCAGCGCCTCCTTGGCATGGTCGTAGGTCCCGCGCACCGTCACGTGGCGGTATTCGTCGCGCGCGCGGTCGAGCTGCGGCCAGTCGGCGGCGGGCGGCAACGGCTGCGGCGCCGCCGCGGCGCGCGTAGCGATGGTGGCGAGGAGGTCGCGCTTCCAGGCCAGGCGGCCGAGCTGCCAGGTCCCGAGGCCGACCAGGACGGCGAAGGCCGCCAAGGCGACGAGGGACGCAAGAACGGGCGAGCGCCGCATGGCGGTCAGGCTCCGGATCGCGGCCGGCCGGGCGCGCCGGCCGGCATCCTCAGGAGCCGGCTCCGCGGTCGAGCCGGCCCTCGGCCGCCTTGTTGCGGTATTGCAGCGCCACCATCAAGGCCTTCAGAGGCCTGAGCATGCCGATGCTGACCAGCAGGATCAACGGCAGCCACAGCAGCACATGGACCCAGAGCGGCGGCTCGTAGGCGAACTCCACCCAGAGCGCGAGCCCCACCACGATCGTCCCGGCGATGAGGATGACGAACACCGCCGGCCCGTCCCCCGCATCGGCGAAGGAATAATCGAGGTCGCAGGCCTCGCACTTGGGCGCGAGGTCGAGAAAGCCCTTGAACAGCTTGCCGCGGCCGCAGCGGGGGCAGCGGCAGCCGAGGCCCGCGGCGAGCGGCGAGACCGGCGCGCGATAGGGTTGCCCTGCCATCACGCCCGCCTTTCCCGCGGCGCTGCCGCCGCGCCGCCATGCGCGAGGATGCGCATCAGTGCGTCGCCGTGCCCGCGGTCGCCCACACATAGATGAAGGTGAACAGGAACAGCCACACCACGTCCACGAAGTGCCAGTACCAGGCGGCGGCCTCGAAGCCGAAGTGCTTCTTGGGGGTGAAGTCGCCCACATAGGCGCGCAGCAGGCACACGGCGAGGAAGATGGTGCCCACGATCACATGGAAGCCGTGGAAGCCGGTCGACATGAAGAAGGTGGCGCCATAGATGTTGCCGGCGAAGGAAAAGTGGGCGTGCGAATACTCGTAGGCCTGCAGCAGCGAGAAGATGAAGCCCAGCGCCACCGTGCACCACAGGCCGTACTTCAGGCCCTGGCGATCGCCGTGGACGATGGCGTGGTGGGCCCACGTCACGGTGGTGCCGGAGGTCAGAAGGATCAGGGTGTTGAGCAGCGGCAGGTGCCAGGGATCGAAGGCCTCGATGCCCTTGGGCGGCCACACGCCGCCGGTGAACTCCATGCGCTGGAAGTTGATGGCCTCGCCCGCGAACAGCGAGGCGTCGAAGAAGGCCCAGAACCAGGCGACGAAGAACATCACCTCCGAGGCGATGAACAGGATCACGCCGTAGCGCAGGCCCAGCACCACCACCGGCGTGTGGAAGCCGGCGCGGCTCTCGCGGATCACGTCCCGCCACCAGCCGAACATGGTGTACATGATGCCGAGGATGCCGACGATGGCGATGAGGCTGGTGCCGCCGTGCATCCAGATCACGCCGCCCGACGTGGCGATGAGGGCCGCCACCGAGCCGATGATCGGCCACGGGCTCGGGTCCACCACATGGTAGTCGTGATGCTTGACGTGTGCCTCGGCCATGGCGGCCTCCCTTCCCCGATCTCAGCGGAGCCGGCCCGAAGGCGCGGCTCCCGTTAAAGCTGCCGCGCGACGGCGGCGGATGTCGATCGCCCTAGAGCGGCTTGCCGCCCTTCGCCTCGCCGATCCCCTCGACGCGCGCCACCGGCTTCGCCGGCGCCTTGGAGGGGAAGAAGGTGTAGGACAGCGTGATGGTCTTCAGGCCCTTGAGGTCCGGATCGTCCAGGATCGCCGGGTCGATGTAGAACACCACCGGCATGTCGAGCCGCTCGCCCGCGGACAGCGCCTGCTCCTCGAAGCAGAAGCACTGCAGCTTGACGAAATAGGCGCCCGCCTGGGCCGGCGTGACGTTGTAGGTGGCGTTGGCGCGGGTCTCGGCGGGCGCGTTGTTGTCCGCCTCGTAATGGGCAAGCGAGGTCTCGCCGATCTTCACGCTCATGGCGCGCTGGACCGGGCGGAAGGCCCAGGGAAGGCCGGGCGCCACGTTGGCGTCGAAGCGGATCTCCATGCTGCGCTCGACCGGCGTCGGCGCCGGCCCGCCGGAGGCGACGCGGGTGGCGCCGCCGAAGCCGGTCAGCGAGCAGAACATGGCGTAGAGCGGCACCGACGCGTAGGCGACGCCCACCATGGCGGCGATGAAGCCGAGGCAGGCGACCGCGATCAGGCGATGCCGGCCCTCGAGCCCGCGCCCCGTCGTCCGGCCTGCGATCTGGTCCTTCTGCGCGTCCACGTCCGCCTCTTCTCTCCAGCCCCCGGCCCGCCTGCCGTGCTCTCGCCCCGGCGTGTCCGCCGCGGCGTCCGGTCCCTCGTCCCCCGTCAGAGCGGGCGGTTCAGCACGTTGGGACCGAGCTTCACGATCGTCACCACGTAGAACAGGATCGCCAGGAACCCCAGCACGGTGGCGATGGCGACGTTGCGCGCCCGCCGCCGCCGAACCTGCTCCGGCGTCAGAACCACACCTTCCTCGTCCCCCGCCTTCTGCTCCGGCGGAAGCGGCGCCTCGTCCTTGCTCATGCCGCGCCGAAGCCCGTGAAGGCCGGCAGCAGGCGCGTCACCAGCGCCTCGCCCAGCAGGGTCGCGAACAGCAGGAACAGATAGAGGATCGAGAAGCCGAACATGGCCTTGGCGGCCGAGACCGCCGCGGCGCCCTCGCGGCGGCGGTAGACGCGCACGGCGAGATGCAGGAGCACGGCGCCGCAGGCGGCCGCCACCACGCCGTAGACGATGCCGGCGAAGCCGAGCACCGCCGGGCTGATGGCGAGCGGCACCAGGAACAGCGTGTAGAGCAGGATCTGCCGGCGCGTCTCGTCCGGGCCGGCGGTCACCGGCAGCATGGGCACGCCGGCACGGGCATAGTCGTCGGCCCGGTAGAGGGCGAGCGCCCAGAAATGCGGCGGCGTCCAGAAGAAGATGATCGAGAACAGCAGCACCGGCTCCAGGCTCACCGTGCCGGTCGCGGCGGCCCAGGCGACCAAGGGCGGAAACGCGCCGGCGGCGCCGCCGATGACGATGTTCTGCGGCGTCGAGCGCTTCAGCCACATGCTGTAGATCACGACGTAGAAGAAGATGGTGAAGGCGAGCAGCGCGCCGGAAAGCTCGTTCACCAACAGGCCCAGCACCACCACGGAGAAGGCGGAGAGGGTGAGGCCGAAGGCGAGCGTCTCCTCGGCCGAGACCCGGCCGGAGGGGATGGGACGGCCCGCGGTGCGCGTCATGATCGCGTCGATGTCGCGGTCCCACCACATGTTCAGCGCGCCGGAGGCGCCGGCGCCGACGGCGATGCACAGGAGCGCGGTGAAGGCGAGCACCGGGTGCATCTCGCCCGGCGCGCGCACGAGCCCCACCAGCGCGGTGAAGATGACGAGCGACATCACCCGCGGCTTCAGCAGCTCGACGAAGTCGGCCGGACCGGCAAGCCCCCCCGCCGCCTGCGGCGCGCCCGCCGCGGCTTCGGTCTTGGACAGGCTCACGCTCACGTCACTCATGCACGTCACTCATGCTCGAAACCCTCGATCCGGACCGGACCCGGCAACATCCCGCCCCCACCAGGCGCCCCCACCAGGCGCCCGTGCCCGGCGCCGATTCCCGCGGACCCGCTTCCGCGGACCCGAAAGGCGCCGGTGGCCCGGCGCCCTTCCCGGGGAGCGCTTGGCTCCCGCGATCCCGCCGCCTGCCCGGCGGCGGGCGCCGCCGCTCACTTGATGCGCGGCAGCACCTCGAACTGGTGGTAGGGCGGCGGCGACGGCAGCGTCCATTCCAGCGTCGTCGCGCCCTCGCCCCACGGGTTCGCGGCGGCCTTCTCCTTGCGGATCAGGGCGATCGCGGTGCCGGTGAGGAAGATCAGCACCGCCACGCCCGAGATGTACGAGCCGATGGAGGAGATGAAGTTCCAGTGGGCGTAGGCGTCCGGATAGTCCGCATAGCGGCGCGGCATGCCGGCGAGGCCCAGGAAGTGCTGCGGGAAGAACACCAGGTTCACGCCGACGAAGGTGACCCAGAAGTGCAGCTTGCCCCAGAACTCGGGGATCATGTAGCCGAACATCTTCGGGAACCAGTAGTACCAGCCGGCGAAGATGGCGAACACGGCGCCCAGCGACAGCACGTAGTGGAAGTGCGCCACCACGTAGTAGGTGTCGTGCAGCGAGCGGTCGATGCCGGCGTTCGACAGCACCACGCCGGTGACGCCGCCGACCGTGAACAGGAAGATGAAGCCGATCGCCCACAGCATGGGGGTGCGGAACTGGATCGAGCCGCCCCACATGGTGGCGATCCACGAGAAGATCTTCACGCCCGTGGGCACGGCGATGATCATGGTCGCGGCCACGAAGTAGGACTGCGTGCCCGTGGACAGGCCCACCGTGTACATGTGGTGCGCCCACACCACGAAGCCCACCACGCCGATGGCGACCATCGCGTAGGCCATGCCGAGATAGCCGAACACGGGCTTGCGCGAGAAGGTGGAGACGATGTGGGAGATCAGCCCGAAGCCGGGCAGGATCAGGATGTACACCTCGGGATGGCCGAAGAACCAGAACAGGTGCTGGAACAGGATCGGGTCGCCGCCGCCGGCCGGGTCGAAGAAGGTGGTGCCGAAGTTGCGGTCGGTGAGCAGCATGGTGATGGCGCCCGCCAGCACCGGCAGCGACAGCAGCAGCAGGAAGCCGGTGATGAGCTGGGACCAGGCGAACAGCGGCATCTTGTGCAGCGTCATGCCCGGGGCGCGCATGTTGAAGATGGTGGTGATGAGGTTGATGGCGCCGAGCAGCGAGGACGCGCCGGCGATGTGCAGCGAGAAGATCAGGAGGTCCATGGCCGGGCCGGGATGGCCGATCTTGGACGACAGCGGGGGATAGATGGTCCAGCCGCCGCCGAAGCCGTTGGAGCCGGGCGCGCCTTCCACGAACAGGGAGGACAGGGCCAGGATGAAGGCCGGCGGCAGCAGCCAGAAGGCGATGTTGTTGATGCGCGGGAAGGCGGTGTCCGGCGCGCCGATCATCAGCGGGGCGAAATAGTTGCCGTAGCCGCCGATGAGCGCCGGCATCACCATGAAGAAGATCATGATGAGGCCGTGGCCGGTGGTGAAGACGTTGAAGGTCGCAGGATCTGAGAAGATCTGCATCCCCGGCTCCTGCAGCTCCATGCGGATGCCGATGGAGAGCGCGCCGCCCACGATCCCCGCCACGATGGCGAAGAGCAGGTACATCACGCCGATGTCCTTGTGGTTGGTGGAGAAGACCCAGCGCCTCCACCCCGTGGGGATGTGATCGTCGTGCGCATCGTCGTGAGCGTTGTGGGAAATCGCTTCGGTCCCGGTGCCGTGGCTCGCCATACGCTTGATCCTCGGTTGCCCGGCGCGGCCCTGGCGGAGCCGACCCGGCATGCGTTTTTCTCAGGTCCGGGCTGAAACGTCCGGCGGTTCCTCATTCCGAGCCGGCGGGGAGCGGTCCCACCGGCGCCGCGCTCACTGCGCCCCGCTCACTGCCGCCCCGCTCACTGCGCCGAGGCGAAGGTGAGCAGGCTCCGGCCCTCGGGGGCGGAGGCGAACTTGGCCTTGGCCTGGGCGATCCAGGCCTCGAAATCCTTCTCGCTCACGACGCGCACCGCGATCGGCATGAAGGCGTGGTCGCGGCCGCACAGCTCCGAGCACTGGCCGTAATAGACGCCCTCGCGGGTGGCGCGGAACCAGGTCTCGTTCAGGCGCCCCGGCAGAGCGTCGATCTTGATGCCGAAGGACGGCACGGCGAACGAGTGGATCACGTCCGCGGCCGTCACCTGGACGCGGATGTTCTTGTTCACCGGCACCACCACCTCGTTGTCGACGGCGAGCAGGCGCGGCTGGCCGGGCTTCAGGTCCTTGGTGGGCACCATGTACGAATCGAAGCCGAAGCCGCCGTTGTCCGGATACTCGTAGGACCAGTACCACTGGTGGCCGGTGACCTTCACGGTGAGGTCGGCCTGGGGCACGTTGAGCTCCAGGTGCAGCAGCCGGAAGGACGGCACGGCGATCACCACCAGGATCATCACCGGGATCACGGTCCAGGCCACCTCGATCAGCGTGTTGTGGCTGGTCTTGGAGGGCACCGGGTTGGAGCGCTCGTTGTAGCGCAGGATCACCACCACCAGCAGCACCAGCACGAACAGCACGATCGCGGTGATGATGGCGAGCAGGAGGTAGTTGAAATCGTGGATCTTCTCCATCACGGGCGTGGCCGCGCTCTGGAGGTTGATCTGCCAGTCGGCCGGCTGGCCCATCTGGGCGTTGGCCGCGCCGGACGCGAAGACCGCCGAAAGAAGGCTGCCGACGAAAAGTCCAGCGGCGCGGACGAGCGACATCATGGTCTGGAACTCTCCTTGGTCGGCGGAAGCGCGCCGAGTTTTTCCGGTCTTTTTGCCACTGCAAGAGCGCGCCGAATGACGGCAGCCACTCTCCCTAGAATTCATCAAACACAATTGGTCGCGCCTTGCAATCGCCCGGATCAGGCCCAATTGGGCAAAACGCCCAAGCGCCCGCGGCACCTGCGTTTCCTCTCGCCGCCGCCATCGGTTAACTGATTGAATCGGCGATGTTTAAGACCGGCCATGAGGCCGTCTGACGCAGGGCCGCTGGCCTATCTAAATACCAGACAAGAGACAAAATACCGCGCAGGACCTGCGGTATGCGAGCGCCACCCGGCGGACCCATGCTATTGGCGCCTGCCGCCCGCGCCGCCCCATTGTTGACAGGAAGGCTAGGGCAATAAGTCATTGGTTCACGAAATTCAGATAAGGCAGAACCATCCGGCTGCCGCCGGGTCCCTGCCGGAGCACACGATGGTCCTGACCTCCCCTGCCTGCCCACGCTTCGTTTCGGGCCGTGCCGCCACGGCGCGGCGCGGGAGAATGGTCGGAGCGCTGCTCCTGCTCGCCGCCGCCGTGCTTCTGGCCGGCCAGCGGCCCGCGGCGGCGCAGGGCGTGGTGAAATCGGTGCACGGCGACTGGCAGATTCGCTGCGACACGCCGCCCGGGGCGCAGGGCGAGCAGTGCGTGCTGCTCCAGTCGGTGTTCGCCGACGACCGGCCCAATGTCGGCCTGACCGTGATCGTGCTGCGCACCGCCGACCAGAAGAGCCGCCTGCTGCGCGTGCTGGCGCCGCTCGGCGTGCTGCTGCCGGCGGGCCTCGGCCTCAAGATCGACGACCAGGACGTGGGGCGCGCCGGCTTCGTGCGCTGCCTGCCCAACGGCTGCGTCGCCGAGGTGGTGATGGACGATGCGCTCGTCAATCGCCTCAGGACCGGCAAGCAGGCCATCTTCATCATCTTCCAGACCCCCGAGGAGGGCATCGGCGTGCCGCTGTCGCTGAACGGATTCGCCAGCGGCTTCGACGAGCTGAAGTGACCGCGCCCTGACGCGCCCGCGCCGCGCCGAGGCCCACGCCAGCGCCGCCACGCGCCGGAAACCCCGGCCCCTGCGGCGGTGAGTTTCGCGATCGCGCCGCAAGCCTCGGCTTGGCCGCATGACGGGCATGGTTTGGACATGCTTGCTGACCAAAAAGGTCGGCGGGGGCCGACGCGACGCGCGAAGGGATAGCGGGCATGCATGGGGAAGACCACGAGCTGTTCATCGCGGCGCTGGCCTTTCTCTGCGCCGCGGTGATCGCGGTGCCGGTGGCGCGGCGCCTGGGCTTCTCCCCCGTGGTCGGCTACCTGCTGGTGGGCATCGCCATCGGCCCCGTGGGCTTCAACGTCGCCAATCCGACCGTGGTCTCCACCGTCGCCGAGCTCGGCGTGGTGATGCTGCTGTTCCTGATCGGCATCGAGCTGAAGCCGTCCCATGTCCTCTCCATGAGCCGCTACATCTTCGGCCTCGGAGCGGCGCAGCTTCTCGTCACCACGACGCTGTTCGCGCTGCTCGCGGTGTTCGGGCTCGGCTTCGGCTTCGCCGCCGCGCTGGTGAGCGGCGCCGCGCTCGCCATCTCCGGCACCGCCATCGCGCTCCAGCTCCTGGGCGAGCGCGGCGACCTCGCCGCCCCTTACGGGCAGCGCACCTTCTCCATCCTCCTGTTCCAGGACATGGCGGTGGTGCCGCTGCTAGCGCTGGTGCCGCTGCTGGCGTCGGGGCCGGTGGAGACGGCGGCGGACCCCACCGCCACGGTGCTCAAGGCGCTGGGCGCGGCGGCGGCGATCGGCGTGATCGTGGTCTCCGGCCGCTACCTGCTCAACCCGATCTTCCGCGTGCTGGCCCGCTCCGGCGCCCGCGAGGCCATGACGGCGGCGGCGCTGCTGGTGGTGCTGGGCGCGGCCGGCCTGATGCAGCTCGCCGGCATGTCCATGGCGCTCGGCGCGTTCCTCGCCGGCCTGCTGCTCTCGGAAAGCACCTTCCGGCACGAGATCGAGGCCAATCTCGATGGCTTCCGCGGCCTGCTGCTGGCGCTGTTCTTCATGAGCGTCGGCATGTCGCTGAACCTCGCCGTGGTGGG
The DNA here is from genome assembly GCF_043194795.2 of Xanthobacter pseudotagetidis. NCBI lineage: Bacteria > Pseudomonadati > Pseudomonadota > Alphaproteobacteria > Hyphomicrobiales > Xanthobacteraceae > Xanthobacter > Xanthobacter pseudotagetidis. The sequence continues at coordinate 3,605,625 of NZ_CM195534.1, forward strand.
CGAGCACATCCCGGCGCTGATGATCGCCACCCTCGCGGTGGTCGGCATCAAGAGCGCGGTGGTCTTCAGCGTGTTCCGCCACGACAACATCGCCCCGGCCGAATCGCTGCTCGCCGCGGTGGCGCTGACGCCGGCGGGAGAGTTCGCCTTCGTGCTGTTCCCGCTCGGGCTCGCCACCGGCATCCTCAAGGGCCCGCAGGCGGACCTGCTGATCGCGCTCGCCGCGCTCACCATGATCGTCGGGCCGCTGCTGTTCGCGCTGGTGGGGCGCCTCGCCCCCAAGATCGCCCGCCGCACCGCGCCGCCCGAGCCCGCGCCCGACGACTTCACCGAGGCGGACGGCTCGGTGCTGGTGATCGGCTTCGGCCGCTTCGGGCAGATCGTCGCCCAGTGCCTGCTGGCGGAGGGCGTGAGCGTCACCATCATCGACAACGACGTGGAGATGATCCAGTCGGCCGGCCGGTTCGGCGTCCATATCTATTACGGCGACGGCACCCGGCTCGACGTGCTGCGCGCGGCCGGGGCGGAGCAGGTGGAGGTGATCTGCGTCTGCGTCGACGACAAGGAGGTCGCCAACCGCATCGTCGACATCGTGCGCTCATCGATCCCCAACGCGCGGCTCTATGTGCGCGCCTACGACCGGGTCCATTCCATGGACCTCCTGCGCAAGGGGGTCGACTACGAGATCCGCGAGACGCTCGAATCGGCGCTGGCCTTCGGCGGCCGCACGCTGGAGGCGCTCGGCTTCGCCGCCGATTCGGCGGCGGCCCGCATCGCCGACGTGCGCGTGCGCGACCGCCGTCGCCTGGAGCGCCAGCTGGAGGAAGGCATCTTCGCCGCCGACGACCTGTGGACCAAGCGCAAGGTGGAGCCCGAGCCCCTCACCGCGCCGGAGAAGAAGGCCCGGCCCATCAACCCGGAGGCGCAGGACATCCTCACCCACGAGACCGAGTTCTCGGGCTGAGGCGGCCGGCCCGGGCGCCCCGGCGCCAACGAGGGACCTGCCAGGGATGTCCTGCCGGGACGTCCTGCCGGGACTCGGGGGCAATTCCAGCCGGACCTGAGCGGGACTTGAGCAGCGCCGGGCGGGACTTGACGGGACTCGGCGGGTGTTGGCTGGGTTCGGCCACCCGCCGCGATCCATTCGTGATTTCGGCAGAAGCATGGCGTAAGGTTGCGGTGGCGGATCGAATCCGCCCGCGCCGGGGCGCCGCCCGGCGCTCCGAGATGGGTCGGAGCGAAGGCACCGGGGCGGACCGGCCTTCGAGAAGAACCCGCTCCGACGGAGGCCGCCATGGACGAGTTTCTTCGCATGTTGAGTTCGGCCCAGGGCGGCAAGGGCATGGAGGCGCTCGCGCGGGCCTACGGGCTGTCGCTGCAGCAGACGCAGGCGGCCGCCGAGGCGATGATCCCGGCCTTCGCCCAAGGCTTCCGCCATGCCACCCAGTCGCCGGAGGCCATGGGCTTGCTCATGTCGCTGATGGCCAACGGCCCCTACGGCGCGCTCTACGCCCAGCCGGCCGCCCCGTCCGAGCTGTCCCGCGCCGGACAGCAGGCGCTCGACGCGGTGTTCGGGCCGGGCGAGATGAGCCGCGCGGTGGCCAACCAGGTGGCGGCCTCGACCGGTCTTGGCGTGGCGCTGGTGCGCCAGATGATGCCCGCCTACGCCGCGCTGATGGTGGGGGGGCTTTCGCGCTCGCTCGCGGCCTCGGGCGCGCTGCAGCAGATGCTCGCGGCCATGCTGAGCCGCATGCCGGGCGCCGAGCCGCCGCCGCGCGCGGCGCCGCCGCGCACCGGCAATCCGTGGATCGACGCCTTCCTCGCCTTCTCGGCGCCGGAGGCCCGCGCGCCCTCCACCGGCAATCCGTGGGCCGATGCCTTCGCCCGCTCCATGATGCACTACGCCCCCGCGGCTGCATCGGCCACGTCCGCCCGCAGCGCCGGCGCGGCCTGGCAGGAGGTGGTGAACGCGATGGCGAACACCATGGCGCAAGTGGGACAGATGGGACAGGCCGGGCAGGCGGCGACCGGCGCCGGCACTCCCGCCGCCCCGGCGCGCGGCGCCAAGCCGGCGGCCGGGACCGGCACATCGAGCCCCCTGCCGTTCCAGGATTTCTTCGCGCAGATGTTCGCCCAGGGGTTCCCGCCCCGCCTGCCCGGCACCGACGACGACCGTCCGCGCTATACCTTTCCGGACTACTGGTTCGATATCATGTCGCCGACGCAGCCCGCAGAGGATGCGGCGGGCGGCAGACCCAAGGAGCCGGGCGGCACCGACAAATAGCACCGTCGCCAGCGCCCGCGCGCGTGCAGAACGGCGCCGGCGCTCGCTTCTCCGCAAATCGGCGGCCTGCCCCGCAGGCAGGGATCGCGCGGCCGATCATCGCGCGCCGCCGCAACCTGCTTCAGGACTGGAAATCCGGCGTCCCCTCGGGCCGAACGCGGCGCGCCAGGAAACAAAGGCGGCCCGCGCCGGTTGCGGACGGCGCGGGCCAGGCGCGGCGGTGCCGAGGGGCGTGCCCGCCGGTTCGGATAAGGCGCTGGCCGTCCCTCAGGACGGGCGGACGGCGCGCGCGAGCCGGCTCGCGGTCCGGCGCTCGTTGACGCGCACGGCCAGGGCGAGGGTGGGATCGGACAGCATCGGGCTTGCGGTCGCGTCGCGCAGGTCGGAGCGTGTCAGCCCGATGTCCGAGAGCATGTGATCGTCGAGCCCGGCGAGTTCGTTGAGGGTGCGGCGGCGCTCCATCGCGCGGCCCACGCCGGCCGCAGCCTTCAGGCCGGCGCCCAGCGTGCGCGCGACGGCGAGCACGAGGACGGCCATGAGTTCGCCCACCGGGGCGACGGCAGAGCTGCGGATTTCACCATGGATACTCATCTTCATCTCCATCACCGCGTGTCGGCGCCCGCCCTTAATTTCTCGGCTGTCCGTGGCCCCCGAGCCACCCGATCTCGCGCCCACGCTGATCTGGCGCCTTTGTGCCCTGCAGCAATGAATCAAGCTAGCGAATGTTTTTCATCTCACTTATCATTGATAATGATGAGTTGACGTGACCGCCGGGAGCGGCCGGGTCAGGCCTTGGCGCGCCAAGGCGCCGGCGCGGGCGCCTAAAAAACGACCGGGAGAAAATCATGAGCATCCTCCTCGATCCCGACCAGCTGCGGACCTTCGTCGCCATCGCGGAAACGGGCAGCTTCACGCGGGCGGCGGAGGTGGTTCACAAGACTCAGTCCGCGGTCTCGATGCAGATGAAGCGGCTGGAGGAGCGGGTCGGCCGGCCCATCTTCACCCGCGACGGGCGCGCCTCGCGCCTGACCGAGGACGGCGAACGCCTGCTCGACTACGCCCGGCGCATCGTGAAGCTGAACCTGGAGGCGGTCTCCAGCTTCACCGACACCGCCCTCTCGGGCCGCGTCTGTCTCGGCGTGCCCGACGATTATGCCGACCGCTACCTGCCGGACATCATGGCCCGCTTCTCGCGCACCCACCCCTCGGTGGAGCTGACGGTCATCTGCGAGCCCACCAGCGATCTGGCGCCGCGCGTCGCCGCCGGCGCCATCGACATCGCCATCATCACCAACACCGAGACCAGCGCCCGCAACGCCCAGGTGATCCGCCGCGAGCGGCTGATGTGGGTGTCCTCGGCGCGCCATGCGGTGCACCTGGAGACGCCGGTTCCCCTGGCGCTGGGGCGGCCCACCTGCGAGTGGCGCGCGCTCGCCGTCTCGCGCCTGTCGGGCGCCGGGCGCAGCCACCGCGTGCTCTACACCAGCCCCAACAGCGGCGCGGTCTCGGCCGCCGTGTTGGCAGGCCTCGCGGTGTCGGTATTCCCGGAATCGGCGCTGCGGCCCGGCATGCGGGTGCTCGGCACCGGCGACGGCTATCCCTCGCTGCCGCCGTGCGAGATCGGCCTGCTGCGCAGCCGGCACGAGCCCTCGCCCATCGCCGACGCGCTCGCCCACCACATCATCCAGGGGCTCGACAACCTGACCGAGGCCGAGGCCGCGCAATAAGCGGTAGCCGCGCGCCGCCGCCGCCCCTGTTCGCACTGTCGTCCTCCGGCCTGACCGGAGGGCCCATGGCCCACGCTGCATCGCCGTCGGAGAGGATGGGCGCTCCGGTCAAGCAGGTGCATGACGGCGAAAGGCGCATGACGGCGAAAACGGCACAGGTCGCGCCCCCTCCCCTGCCCCTTCCCACGAGGGGAAGAGGAAGAGCCTCGCCCACCAGGGATGGGCCCGGGCGAGATCGTGCCGCGCTCCCCGCATCCGGCAGGGCCGGGCCGGTTCACAGCCGTCGGTGAACGCGCTATCTCTTTGTTGTGGCGTGTCAATCTTGTGCGCTGCGGCAGACCGAGGACGGTCTGGGGCGAGGGCGGGCGACGAGCCCCGTGAACCGACCGGGCCACGGGTGCGTAAGGACATGCGTCATGCCGTCCCACTCCCCCGCCCTGGTCTGGCTGCGTGACGACCTGCGCCTCGCCGACAACCCCGCCCTCAGCCGCGCCGCCGACGGCGGACGGCCGGTCGCCGCGCTCTACGTGCTGGACGAGGACAGTCCCGGCATCCGCCCGCTGGGCGGGGCGGCGCGCTGGTGGCTCGCCGGCTCGCTGCGCGCGCTCCGGGCGGACCTTGCCCGGCACGGCGTGCCGCTCATCCTGCGGCGCGGTCCGGCGGCGCGGGTGGTCGGCGAGGTGGCATCGCAGATCGGCGCCGGCCTCGTGGCCTTCAACGACCGCCCCGGCGCCGCCGAGGCGAAGATCGACCGCAAGGTGGCCGAGCAGCTGAAAGGCGAGGAGCGGGAGGTCGCGCGGGACGGCGCACACCTGCTCCACCCGCCCGGCTCCGTGACGACGAGCGCGGGCCGCATGCCGCGCACCTTCTCGGCCTTCCACCGCGCCGCCCTGAAGCTTCAGGTCGGCGCGCCCCTCGGCGCGCCGCGCCGCCTGACCGGCCTTGCCTCGGGTGTCGCCAGCGAGGACCTGGACAGCTGGGAGCTGGAGCCGCGCCGGCCCGACTGGGCGGGCGGGCTGCGCGCCGCCTGGACGCCGGGCGAACACGCAGCTCGGGCACGGCTCGAAGACTTCCTGGAGCAGGGGCTTGCCGGCTATGCGAATGGACGCGACCGGCCGGACCTCGGCCACGTCTCCCGCCTTTCGCCGCATCTGCGGTTCGGAGAAATCTCGCCGCGCCAGCTGCTCGCCGCCGTGCGCCATGCGGCTGCGGAGGGAGCGGCGCCGCAGGCCGACGCGGACAAGTTCGAGGCCGAGCTCTATTGGCGCGAATTCTCCCACCACCTGCTCGCCGAGGTCGGCGACATCGCCCGTCGCAACATCCAGGATTCGTTCGATCTTTTTCCCTGGCGCGAGGCGCCGGGGGAGCTGAAGGCGTGGCAGCGCGGGCGCACCGGCTACCCGCTGGTCGATGCCGGCCTGCGCCAGCTCTGGCAGACCGGCTGGATGCACAACCGCGTGCGGATGGTGGTCGCCTCGTTCCTGTCCAAGCACCTGCTCATGGACTGGCGGACCGGCGAGGCATGGTTCTGGGACACGCTGGTGGATGCAGACCCGGCCAACAACCCCACCAACTGGCAGTGGGTGGCCGGCAGCGGGCTCGACGCCGCGCCCTATTTTCGCATCTTCAACCCCGTGGCCCAGGGAGAGAAGTTCGATCCCGCGGGCACCTATGTCCGCGCCTTCGTGCCGGAACTGGCGAAGCTGCCCGACACTCTGATCCACAAGCCCTGGACCGCCGACGCCGGCACCCTCGCCGCCGCCGGCATCCGGCTCGGCGTGACCTATCCCAAGCCGGTCGTCGACCATGCCGCGGCACGGGAACGCGCGCTGCTCGCGCTTAAATCCACAATAAAATAGTGTGATCGTAATTATCGCCGTATTCAGTTGATGGAATGTGGACCGTTCGCTAATTTACGTTGGAAATTTGATTGAAGGCTTCATCATGACCATTCGCGAAGGGCTCCTCGATTCCATCGGCCACACCCCCCTGATCCGCCTGAAGCGCGCTTCCGAGGCGACCGGCTGCGAGATCCTCGGCAAGGCCGAATTCCTCAATCCCGGCCAGTCGGTGAAGGACCGCGCCGCGCTCGGCATCATCCAGGACGCCATCGCGCGCAAGGCGCTCCAACCCGGCGGGGTGATTGTCGAGGGCACCGCCGGCAACACCGGCATCGGCCTCGCGCTGGTGGCCGCCCCGCTCGGCTTCCGCACCGTCATCGTGATCCCGGAGACTCAGTCGCAGGAAAAGAAGGACATGCTGCGCCTCGCCGGCGCGACGCTGGTGGAGGTGCCGGCCGTGCCCTACTCCAATCCCAACAACTACGTGAAGGTCTCCGGCCGCCTCGCCGAGGCGCTGGCGCAGAGCGAGCCCAACGGCGCCATCTGGGCCAACCAGTTCGACAATGTGGCGAACCGGCAGGCGCACATCGACACCACCGGTCCGGAGATCTGGGCCGACACCGCCGGCAAGGTGGACGGCTTCACCTGCGCGGTCGGCACCGGCGGCACGCTGGCCGGCATCGCCATCGCGCTGAAGGAGCGCAATCCGAACATCCGCACCGCCTGCGCCGATCCCATGGGGGCGGCGCTCTATTCCTACTACACCACCGGCGAGTTGCACGCGGAGGGCTCCTCCATCACCGAGGGCATCGGCCAGGGCCGCATCACCGCCAACCTCGAAGGCGCGCCCATCGACACCGCCTTCCAGATCCCGGACGAGGAGGCGCTGCCCATCGTGTTCGACCTCCTGGAGCACGAGGGCCTGTGCCTCGGCGGCTCCTCGGGGGTGAACGTCGCCGGCGCCATCCGCCTGGCGAAGGAGATGGGGCCGGGGCACACCATCGTCACCATCCTCTGCGACTACGGCACGCGCTATCAGTCGAAGCTCTTCAATCCCGACTTCCTTCGTGGCAAGAACCTGCCTGTCCCCGGGTGGCTCGAGCGCGAGGCCAAGGTGCCGAACGTGCTCGTCTGAGGCCCCCAGAACAAGAACAGGAGCACCTCAGGATGCCTGCCGATCCCAGCCCGTTCGTCTCCACCGAATGGCTCGCCGCCAATCTCGGCGCGCCCGACCTCGTGGTGGTGGACGCCTCCTGGCACCTTCCGCCCGCCGGGCGCGACGGCCGCGCGGAGTTCCTGGAGCGGCACATTCCCGGCGCGGTGTTCTTCGATCTCGACGGCATTTCCGACCATTCCAGCAGCCTGCCGCATATGCTGCCGGACCCCACCACCTTCGCCCGCGAGGTGAGCGCGCTCGGCATCGGCGACGGCCTGCGCATCGTCGTCTATGACGCGCTCGGCCTGTTCTCGGCGCCGCGCGTGTGGTGGACGTTCAAGGCCTTCGGCGCCTCCGAGGTGATGCTGCTGGACGGCGGCCTGCCCAAGTGGCTGGCGGAGGAGCGCGAGACCGAGAGCGGCCCTGCCGGCCGCCTCCCCTCCCACTTCACCGCCCGCCTGGACCGGACCGTCGTGGCCGACATGGCCCAGGTGGAGCGCGCCCTTTCCTCCGGCGGCGCGCAGCTGCTCGATGCCCGGTCCAAGGAGCGCTTCGCCGGCACCGCCCCCGAGCCGCGCGCCGGCCTGCCCTCCGGCCACATGCCGGGCGCCTTCAACCTGCCGCACTCGGCGGTGGTGGCGGACGGCCGGCTTGCCGACGCCGACACCATCCGCGCGGCGGTCGCGCAGACCGGCCTCGATTTGTCGCGTCCGGTGATCCCCACCTGCGGCTCGGGCGTCTCGGCCGCCATCCTCTGGCTGGCGCTGGAGCGCATCGGCAAGCGTCCGCTCGCGCTCTATGACGGCTCCTGGAGCGAATGGGCCTCCAGCGGCAAGCCGGTGGAGACCGACGCCGCCTGAGCACCGGGGCGCCCTCGCCCTTCCCTCGGCCGGAAACCCGCACTAGAAGCGCGCAGCTTCACGCATTCCCCATGTCGCAGGCCCACCCCGCACCATGACCACCTTCACGCCCCTCGCCCTGCCCGAGGTGATCCTTGCGACCCCGCGCCGCTTCGGCGACGCGCGCGGCTATTTCTGCGAGACCTATGTGAAGCCGCGCTATGCCGCCGGCGGCATAAGCGCCGATTTCGTGCAGGACAATGAGAGCCTGTCCGAGGCGGCCGGCACCATCCGCGGCCTGCACCTCCAGGCGCCGCCCTTCGCCCAGGCGAAGCTCGTGCGGGTGCTGGACGGCGCGATCTTCGACGTCGCCGTGGACGTGCGCAGGGGCTCGGCGAGCTACGGACGGTGGGTGGGCGCGAGGCTGACGGCAGAGGTCGGCGAGCAGCTGTTCATCCCGCAGGGGTTTGCCCACGGCTTCGTCACACTCGCACCGGGCACCCGCGTCGCCTATAAGGTGGACGCCCTCTACGACCGGGACAGCGAGCGCGGGATCATCTGGAACGACCCCGACCTCGCCATCGACTGGGGCGTCGAGGCTGCGGCGGCGGTGCTGTCCGACAAGGACCTGGTGCTGCCGCGGTTCAAGGATTTCGACAGCCCCTTCGCCTGAGCGGCGGAGCGGCGGCAGAGGTAGGCGGATCGCATGCGCGTGTTGGTGACGGGAGGCGCGGGCTTCATCGGCTCGGCGGTGGTGCGGCACCTGATCGGGCTCGGGCACCAGGTGCTCACCTTCGACAAGCTCACCTATGCGGGCAACCTCGGCTCCCTGGCGGGGGCGATGGGCCATGCGAACCACACCTTCCTCAAGGCCGACATCTGCGACGCCGCCGCGGTGCGCGCCGCCTTCTCCTCCTTCCGCCCCGAGCTGGTGATGCATCTTGCCGCCGAGAGCCACGTGGACCGCTCCATCGATGGGCCGGGCGAGTTCATCGGCACCAACGTGGTCGGCACCTACACGATGCTGCAGGAGGCGCTGCGCCATTTCCGCGCGCTGCCGGAGAGCGAGCGCGCGGCGTTCCGCTTCCACCACATCTCCACCGACGAGGTGTTCGGCAGCCTCGGCCCGGAGGGCCTGTTCCGCGAGGACACGCCCTACCAGCCGAACTCGCCCTATTCCGCCTCCAAGGCCGCCTCGGACCACCTGGTGCGAGCCTGGTTCCACACCTACGGCCTGCCGGCGGTGATGTCGAACTGCTCGAACAATTATGGCCCGTACCACTTCCCCGAGAAGCTGATCCCGCTGGTCATCCTCAACGCGCTCGAAGGCGCCCCGCTGCCGGTCTACGGCACCGGCGAGAACGTGCGCGACTGGCTCTACGTGGAGGACCATGCCGAGGCGCTGGTGCTGATCGCCACCAAGGGCCGGCCGGGCGAGAGCTACAACGTGGGCGGCGCCAGCGAGCGGCGCAACATCGACGTGGTGCGCGCCATCTGCGCGGTGCTCGACGCTCGCGTTCCGGATGCAGCGATCGGCCCGCGCGAGGGGCTGATCCGGTTCGTCACCGACCGCCCGGGCCATGACGCGCGCTATGCCATCGACTTCTCCAAGCTCGCGCGCGAGCTCGGCTGGAGCCCGCGCCACACCTTCGAGAGCGGGCTCGAGGCCACCGTCGACTGGTATCTCTCCAACCGCGACTGGTGGGAGCCCCTGCGCACCCGCTACCAGGGCCAGCGCCTGGGCCTTGCCTCGTGACGCGCATTCTTCTGTTCGGCGCCGGCGGCCAGCTCGGCCGCGAGATCTGCGGCCTCGCCGGAGCGCGCGAGCTGGATTTCGTCGCCCTCGACCGCGCCGCGCTCGACGTGTGCGACCCGGTGGCGGTGGCCCGCGCCCTGGAGGCGCACCGGCCGGACGCCGTCATCAACGCCGCCGCCTACACCGCCGTCGACAAGGCCGAGAGCGAGCCGGAGCGAGCCGCCCGCGCCAACGCCTTCGCCCCCGGCCACATGGCCGAGCGCTGCGCGCGCTACCGCACGCCGCTGATCCACGTCTCCACCGACTACGTTTTCGACGGCACCAAGCAAGGCGCCTATGTGGAGGCGGACCCGGTGGCGCCGCTCGGCGTCTACGGGCGCACCAAGGCGGCGGGCGAGGCGGCGGTGCGCGCCGCCACCGACCGGCACGTGATCGTGCGCACCTCCTGGGTCTACGGCCCCTACGGCAACAATTTCCTGAAGACCATGCTGCGCCTCGCCGGCGAGCGCGACCGCCTGACCGTGGTGGCCGACCAGCGCGGATGCCCGACCGCGACGCGCGACCTCGCCGAGGCGCTGCTTGTGGCGGCGGATGCGGCGGCGAGGGGCGAGGCGCGGTTCGGCACCTATCATTTCGCCGGCACCGGCGCGACCACCTGGCACGGCTTCGCCAGCGCCATCGTCGCGGCGGCGGCCCGGCACACCGGCCGCGCGCCGGAGGTGGCGCCCATCACCACCGCCGAATACCCCACCCCGGCCCGCCGGCCGAGGAATTCCGAGCTGTCGAGCGCGCTGTTCGAGCGCACCTTCGGCTACAAGGCCGCGCCATGGACCGAGCGCGCGCGCGAGGTGGTGGACCAGCTTATCGGCGCCGAAGCCGCCGGGACGCGTACCGAGGAGGCAAAGTGAAGGGCATCATCCTCGCCGGAGGCTCCGGCACCCGGCTCCACCCCATCACCCTCGTCGTGTCCAAGCAGCTGCTGCCGGTCTACGACAAGCCGATGATCTACTATCCCCTGTGCACGCTCATGATGGCGGGCATCAAGGACATCCTGATCATCACCACGCCCCACGACGCGCCCCTGTTCCAGGCGCTGCTCAAGGACGGCAGCCAGTTCGGCATCTCGTTGAGCTATGCGGTGCAGGAGCATCCGCGCGGGCTCGCGGACGCCTTCATCGTCGGCCGCGACTTCGTGGGCGACGACCGCGTGGCGCTGGTGCTGGGCGACAACCTGTTCTTCGGCCACGGACTGCCGGAGCTGATGCAGGACGCCGCGCGCCGCATCGAGGGCGCCACCGTGTTCGGCTATCCGGTCACCGACCCCGAGCGCTACGGCGTGGTGGAGATGGACCGGACCGGCCGCGTGCTTTCCCTGGAGGAGAAGCCGGCAAAGCCGAAGTCCAACCTCGCCGTGACCGGCCTTTATTTCTACGACAACCAGGTGGCGGAGATCGCCGCCGGCCTCAAGCCCTCGCCGCGCGGCGAGATCGAGATCACCGACGTGAACAAGGCCTATCTGGAGCGCGGGCAGCTCCATGTCTCCATGATGGGGCGCGGCTTCGCCTGGCTCGACACCGGGACACCGGATTCGCTCGTCGAGGCGGCGCAGTTCGTGCAGATCATCGAGAAGCGCCAGGGCCTCAGGGTCTCCGCTCCCGAGGAGGTGGCCTTCCGCGCCGGCTTCATCGACGTGGCGCAGCTGCGCGTCCAGGCGAAGGCATTCGCCAAGTCCACCTACGGCGCCTATCTCGCCCGCCTCGCGGACGAGGGCCTCTAGAGTCTCTTAGGAACCAATAGGGCCTCAATAATAGCCCCGACACCTGGTTGCTCCGTCATCCCCCGGCTTGTCCGGGGGATCCACCCTGCGGGCGGCCGACCGTTATGTCCCGAGGCGCGGCGCAAGCGGCCCCGTTATGCCCCGGACAAGCCGGGGCATAACGGCGTTAAATATAACAACGGCTTAGGTTCCTCACGGCCTCCATGCCTGAAAAGACAAGCAGCTTTGGCAGTGAACGGCATCACGAGAAGGGCGACCGTTTGTTGCCCACGCCCTTCCCTGCTAAACCGCTGCAGGAAATGACATGCGCCGTGGCGTTCCGGCACCGCGCCGCTCAGCGGACCTCATGAAGGCCAGATGAAGACCACCGACCAGAACGCCATCGCCGACTATCTGGACCAGTCCCGCGCGGTGCTGGAGGCGGCGCTTGCCGCGCCAGCCTTCCTCGCCGCCGCGAGCGCCATGACCGAAGCCTGGGTGACCTGCCTCGGCAATGGCGGCAAGGTGCTGCTGTTCGGCAATGGCGGCAGCGCGGGTGACGCCCAGCACATCGCCGGCGAGTTGCTCTCGCGCTTCCGCTACGACCGCGCCCCGCTGCCGGCGCTGGCGCTCACCGTGGACAGCTCGGTGCTCACCGCCATCGCCAACGACTATGGCTACGAGCAGGTATTCTCGCGCCAGGTGGCCGGCCTCGCCAAGCCGGGCGACGTGGCGGTGGGCATCTCCACCTCCGGCCGCTCGCCCAACGTGGTGGAGGGGCTCAAGATGGCCCGCGCATGCGGTGCGGTCGCCGTCGGCTTCACCGGCGAGGACCCGCGCGACATGGGCCCGCTGTGCGACATCGTGCTCGCCGCGCCGTCGGCCTCCACGCCGCTGATCCAGCAGGTGCACCTCGCCACCGCGCACATCATCTGCGAGCGGGTCGAGGCACGCCTGTTCCCCCGGGCCGGCCGGTGACGCCATGCGGGCCGGCCACGCCTTCGCGGAAGACGCGCCGGACGTGGTGGTCGTGCTGCTGGGCGCGACCGACACCGCGGCGGACGGTGATCCGGCGCGGCTCCAGCGGCTGATCGCCGAGGCCGGCCGCCACGGCTTCCGTTCCGTCCATATCTTCCATGCGCCGGCCTGCACCTTCGCCGTGAACGAGGCGCTCGGCTCGCTGCCGGCCCTGGAACCGATGCCGCAGGTCGACAGCTTCGCCACCGGCTCTCCCTTCGCCACGCTGCGCACGCGCCTGCCCGAGCTCGGCGCCCGTGTGCTGGTGGCGAGCGGGCTGACGCTGCCGGACTTCAACTGGCTCGATCTGATGGCGGCTCTGGCGCCCGCCCGGGCCGGCGTCGCAGCGCTTTACGAGGGCGCGGCGGATGCGGCGTTCCTGCTGGAGGAGGACCGCGCCCTGCCCGGCCGGCGCCTGGGCGATGCGCCGCGGCACGGCTTTGCCAACCTGGCGCTGCTGGAGCATGACGCATTGGCCGGGCTGGGCGACGCCGTCACGCTGGCGGCCGCCCTGCGCCGCCTGGCGGAGGCCGGCACCCTCGGCGGGCGGCTCGTGCCGCCCCCGGCGCGCCTGCCGACGGAAATCCGCTCGCCCCGGCCCGCTTTGTTCCTCGACCGCGACGGCACGCTGAACGTGGACTACGGCTACGTCTACGATCCCGAGCGGCTGGTGTTCCTGCCGGGGGCGGCGGCGGCGGTGAAGCAGGCCAACGATCTCGGCTTCTACGTCTTCCTCGTCACCAACCAGTCCGGCGTCGGGCGCGGCTACTACACTGAGGCGGACGTGGATCGGTGCAACGCCACGCTCCAGCGGCACCTGCGCGCATTCGGCGCCCATCTCGACGACATCCGCTACTGCTCCGACCATCCCGACGCGCTCATCGAGGCCCATCGGCGCCCCACTGGCTGGCGCAAGCCGGCGCCGGGCATGTTGATCGATCTCATGGAGCACTGGCCGGTGGTGCGCGAGAAGAGCCTGATGGTGGGCGACAAGGACAGCGACATGGGCGCCGGCCGGGCCGCAGGCGTGGATTGCGCGAAGTTCGAGACCGAGGACCTCGCCGCCTTTCTCGGGCCGCTGCTCCTGGCGGAACGCAACGTGCCCGAGCCGCTTCCCCTGGCTTCGGAGCTGATCGAGGAGCCTGAGCCCGACCCGCCTGCGCCGCTCGCCGTGACCTCGGCTGGACCTGAGGCCGTGGCGTCCGCGCCAATGGCGGAGCCTGACCCAGCGCCGGAGACGGAGACGGAAAAGCCGGCATCGAGACACGGCGTCGCACTTTTTCCTCCAGATCACATCCTGTAGAGTGAATTTAACGCATCCCACAGCGTATATCTGTATTTCGCCGCCTTCTCCCTGCGGCACATCGAATTGGATTTCGCAATGAGCAATTTCAACGAAGAGACGGTGAAGAGCGTTCATCACTGGACCGACAACCTGTTCTCCTTCACCTGCACGCGCGATCCCGGCTTCCGCTTCCTCAACGGGCAGTTCACGATGATCGGCCTGATGCTGGAGGGCCGGCCGCTGCTGCGTGCCTATTCCATGGCGTCCGCGAACTATGAGGAGGACCTGCAGTTCTTCTCCATCAAGGTGCCGAACGGGCCGCTCACCTCGAAGCTCCAGCACCTCAAGGTGGGCGACAAGATCCTGGTGGGCCGCAAGCCCACCGGCACGCTGATCCAGGAGAACCTGCTGCCCGGCCGCACCCTGTGGCTGCTCTCCACCGGCACCGGGCTCGCGCCCTTCCTCTCGGTGGTGAAGGACCCGGAAGCCTACGACCGGTTCGAGAAGATCGTCCTGATCCACGGCACGCGCACAGTGGCCGAGCTTGCCTACGACGACTACCTCACCACCGCGCTCCCCCACGACGAGCACATCGGCGAGATGGTGGCGGAAAAGCTCGTCTATTACCCGACCGTGACGCGCGAGCCGTTCCGCAATCAGGGGCGCATCACCGACCTCATCAATGCCGGCAAAATCTTCTCGGATCTCGGCCTGCCCGAGATCACGCCGGAGAACGACCGGCTGATGCTCTGCGGCAGCCCGCAGATGCTGAAGGACGTGGTGGAACTGCTGGAGGGCCGCGGCTTCAAGGAGGGCAGCGCGTCCGATCCCGGCCACTACGTGATCGAGAAGGCGTTCGTGGAGCGCTGAGCGGCAGCGCCGCCGCCTCACCGGGTCGGCGGCTGGACGTTGGAATCGCGGAACTCGAAGATCTTGCGCAGGAATCCCGGCGCCACCGCCGACATGGGGTTGATGCGCAGCGTCGGGCCGCTGGAGATGGGGCCGACGATCTCGAACGTCACCCCGAGCAGCCCCTCGTTCGGGCCGCCGCCGAGGAACAAGCCGATCAGCGGCAGCTTCGAGAACATGTTGTTGAGCGCGTATGCGGGCACGAAGGTGCCGCGCATGGCCATGCGGTCCTGCGCGAAGTCGAGCGTGCCGTCGAAGGTGGCGCCGACGGAGGGGCCCCAGATGGCGCCCTCGCGGAACGTCACCTTGCCGGTGGTGCGGGCGAACTGGGCCTGCGCCTTGTCGAACATCGCGGAGCCCGGCTCCGCGCGGCCTGAGCTGTCGCGCGCCGCGCTCGCCAGCCGGTCGAGCCCCGGCTCGCCCTTGATGGCGAAGTCGCGGATGTGCAGCACCCCCTCCTGGGGCGTCTGGTCGCTGCGCGGCGGATCGATGACGAGCCAGGCCTCGCCGCCCTGGACCTTGGCGTAGATGTCGAGGAAGCGCAGCATGGCGCCCGCGTCCGATGTGGCGACGTGCAGCGCCCGCTGGCGGCCCTGCCAGGAGCGCATCTCGCCCGCGACCGAGCCGTCGCGGCCGGCCTTGGCGGTGAGCACGAAAGCCCGCATTTCGACGCCACGGCGGCTGGTCTGGAGCTCGAACTGGCGCAACACCTCGCCGTAATTGCCGGTGAGCGCGCCGATCTTGGCATCCACGTCCACGTCGGGCGTCTTCTGCGGCTTCTTCGAGGGCGGCGGCGTGGAGACGAGGCTCTTCATGATGCCGCGGGCGTCCATCACCTCGCCGGTGATGCGGATCTTCAGCACGTCGCCGGAGCGTTCGGCGCGAAGCGCGGCCTTGTCGCCGTCCGACAGCTGGAAGGTCGGGAACTGGGCGCCGATGAGCTCGCCGCCGTCGGACAGCTCCAGCGATCCCTTCAGCAGCGTGCCGGAACCGTCGAGGACGAGGTCCTCGAGCCGCACCGACGGCCCCTTGTCGTTGAGGGTGAAGCGCGCCTTCAGCGGCTTTCCGGCGGGCTTGGAGAGGCCGGGGATGAGGTCCTGGATGCGCGCGGCGGTGAGGTCGACCTCGATGCTGGCGCGCGTGTCCTTGTTGTTGGTGGTGCCCACGAGGCGCACCCCGAGGGTGCCGAACACGCCGGGCACGTCCACCCCCAGCCGCTCGCGCGCCGCGTCGTCGAGATTGGCGCTGACGCGGATGTCGGAATCGGCGACGTCCTTCTTCTTCTCGTACTCGAACGCCACCGGCGCGCCGCCGAGCTTGCCCTCGCCGCGCAGCACCACCCCCGCGGGCGAGGCGAAGGCCTTCACCGTGGCCCCTTCCAGGCGCTGGCCGTGGAACACCTTGTCGACGCCGAAATCGGTGAGGGAGGCCTCAAAGGAATAGTCGATGTCCTCCGGCTTCATCACCTTGCGGAAGACGATGTTCACCTGCAGCAGCGCCGAGAGGCGCCCGCGCGTGGTGGAAGGGTCGAAGGCGGTGCCGGTGGGGCCCTTCAGCGGCTCCATGCCGAGAATCTCGATGCCGGCATCGGCCGGCCCCTCGAACTTCACGGATATCTGGGAGGTGGGCTCGCGCGGGAAATAATCCGGGATCAGCATGATGCCGTCGCTCACCGCGAGCTTGCGGTTCTGGGGCGTCACGACAGTGCCCGACGGCATGGCGATGCGCACGCTCCGTCCCGTGACGGCGATGGCAAGCTTGGCGCCCGCCACCGGGGGCAGGCCCTGCACGGGGCGCACCGTGACCCCCGACGCCGCCACCTTCAGGTCCACCGCGTCGTCGGGCAGCGGAATCTGCTTCTGGCCGATCAGGTCCATGGGAATGCGCACCGACACGGTGAGGCTGTCGGCGGTGCCGGCGGACACGTTCTCCACCACGAACTGGCGCGCCGGCGGCGCGATCGAGACCGGCCAGACGCGCTTCAGCGTCGCCGCCGGCAGGGGGGTGGTGGAGGCGTCGAAGAACAGGGTCGGCGCCGCCATGCCGAAATCGAACGCGGCGGTGAAGCTCATGCTGCCGGTCGGCCCGCCGACGAAGCCCTTGTCGACGACGAGGCGCTTGTCCGGGCTGGTCCAGCGGCCGGAGACCGCGACCCGATCGAGCGTGACGGGCGGCTCCGACATTTCTCCCGCGAGCACGATGCCGTCCGGACCAAGGCTGAAGGACCAGGGATCGCCCACCCGGGCCGGGACCACGATCTCGCCCTTGAGGCCGATGCGGTTCTGCCCCTTGATGGCGACGATCGGCCCGAGCGCGATGACGCGGCGCGCCGGATCGAGCACCGCCTCAAGGCGAGCCGTGTCGATGTGGAACCGCTCGTCCACCGCCTCGCCGTTGCCGACGGCGCCGGCGCCGAAAACGAACTCCGCCTTCGCCGCCTTCACCGCGCCGTCGAGCCCGAGGCGGGCGAAGAGCGTCGCGTCGAGCGGCGTGTCCATGTAGAAGCGCCGGTGATCCTGGCTGAAGGCCTGCACCAGGTCTCGGGTCGACACGTTGTCGAGCTTCATCTCGACGGCGCGCGCGCCGTCCCTCGCCGGGCCGATGCGGGCCACGGCCGTGGCGATGCCGTGCGGCCCCTGAGAGGTGAAGGTGAGCTGCGCCCCGCCGCCCGAGGGACGGGCGAGCCGCACGCCGATGTTCTGGAACACGATGCGCCGGCCGGAACTCTCATTCTCGACGATCAGCGTGCCGTTCTTGAGACCCACGTCCGCAAGCGCGCCGCCGTCGAACCCCGCCGCCTCCAGCTCCTCCGTCCAGCGGGCGAGCACCGCGAGCACCAGCGGATCGGAATTGGCGGCCACGCCGTCGCCGGAAGCCGCGCCCGGGACCGCGGCGCCAAGCGCCGCCGGATCGGCCAGCTGCGCCGGAGCGGGCGCGGACTGTCCGGCCGCGCCCTGCGGGGCGGCGCTCGTCGGCAGGGAGGCGGGAGAAATGGGCTTGGCGCCGCGCCCAGTCGCCACAGCGAGGTGGCCCGAGGCGGCGATGCGCACCGTCATCTCGGCGCCCACGAGGTCGATGCGGCGCGCCTTCGGCGCCAGCGACAGCAGCGAGCCCTCGAGTTCCACCTCGGCGCTGGGCGCGGAGGCGACCAGCTGGCCGTCGGGCCCGATCACCTTGATGTCGTGCACCACGACGGCGGTCGCGCCATTGTCCACGGTCTCGATCGTGGTGGAGCCGATGACGACCTTGTGGCCGCCGCCGATGCGCTCGGCGAGCGCCTGCGCGATGTAGGGGGTGGCGATGTTGGCGGTGACGACGCCGCTGGCGACGAGGACATAGAGCGTCACCGCCGCGACCCCGCCGAGCGCGATCAGGCCGAGGCACACGAACATGTAGATTCGCGCCACGCGTCCCTGCGGAACGAGGAGGCCCATGAATCCACGGCGCGCGCGGCGCGGCGCCCGTCGGACCGGTGGGGTCTGTCTCACGGTGTCCCGCATGGGTCTGTCATCACCTCCCGCAACCTAAGGTCCAAACCGACCCCGGCCTCTCTTCAAGCATCGCCCTGTCCGCCGCCCTCGGCCCCGCGACTCCCTTTTGTGAACCTATCCTGCGCGCGCGGCGTAAAGATGAGGTAGATCAACGCGCGTCATTTCCCCGGCGCAATGCGCGTCTCCGTCCCCTAATGGCGCGGAACACGTCGAAAGGAAGGCGAATGAGCAAATTTCCCGAGGTGGGCGCGAAGGCCCCGGCCTTCACCCTCAAGCGCGACGGCGGCGGCGCGGTCAAGCTCTCCGATTTCGCCGGCAAGAAGCTGGTGCTCTATTTCTACCCCAAGGCCGACACCTCAGGCTGCACCAAGGAGGCGATCGCCTTCAACGGCCTCAAGGACGCCTTCGCCAAGGCCGACACCGCCATCCTAGGCGTCTCCGCCGACCCGGTGACCGCCCAGGACAAGTTCAAGGCCAAGTACGACCTCGACTTCCCGCTCGGCTCGGACGAGACGCGCGAAATGCTGGAGGCCTATGGCGTCTGGGTGGAAAAGAGCATGTACGGCCGCAAATATATGGGCATCGAGCGCGCCACCCTGCTCATCGGCCGCGACGGCAAGGTCGCGCGCACCTGGCCGAAGGTGAAGATCCCCGGCCATGCCGAGGAGGTGCTGAAGGCCGCCGAGGCGCTCGCCTGAACGCAGCCGGCAAAAAGTGTATCCTCCGCCACGTCCGGCCCCGGCAGGACAGGGAGTAGCCCATGCTCGACGGCCCGCGCCGGCGCCTGGCGGCCTTTATCGACCGCATGACGCTCGCCCAGCAGATCGCTCTGGCCATGGGCGTGCTGTTCGTGGTCAGTCTCGCCGCCGTGGCCCTCGTGGCCGCAGCGATCACCCGCGACGTGGCGATCGCGCGCATCAAGGACGAGATGCGCGATACCGCCAGGGCCTATGCCGGACGCCTCGAGCAGGAGATGCGCGAGCGCCTCTCCGACCTCACCCTGCTCGCCGCGTCCGACCAGATGAAGGATGTGTGGGGCGGCGACCCGGCGCGGCTGCGGGCGGTGCTCGACCAGCTCGCGGCCTCCATGGACCGGCGCGCCTGGATCGGCTTCGTGCGCACCGACGGTACCGTCGCCTCGGCGACACGCGGGGCCCTGGAGAACCAGTCCGTCGCCTCGGAGAGCTGGTTCCGCGAGGCGCTCGCCGGCCCGACCTATCGCGATATCGCCGGCGGCGGGACCACGGCGCCGGCCGGCGCGCCTGTGGCGGAACCGGGCGCGGCACGGACCGGCAGGGCGCCGCCCGCGGCCCTGCTCGCCTTGCCCGTAGCGCCCAACCGGGGCGAGATCGCCGGCGCGCTCGTCGCCCAGCTGTCGCTTGATTATGCAGACGCGCTGCGCCGCGACCTTATCGATAGCGACCGGATCACGCCGTCCGAGATCTGGCTCCTTTCCCGCGACGGCCGCATGCTGCTCGGCCCCCGTCCCGAAAGCCGGCCCTATGACGCGGCCCGGATCGCGCAATTTCTGGCGGCGAAGTCGGGCGCCCTGATCGACGATGCGGGCACCGATCGCGCGCTCACCGGCTTCGCGGTCGCCGATGGCGACGATCACGCCCCGTTCATCGACTGGATCGTCATCGCCCGTCAGCCGGTGCGGGCGGCGTTCGGCGAAGCCTGGACTCTGGCCGGCGTCGTCCTCGCCGTGGGGCTTGCCGCGCTGGTGCTCACGCTCGCGGCCGCGAGCCTGCTCGCGCGCCGCATCGCCTGGCCGCTGGTGGACCTCGCCGATCACGCCGATGAAATCGGCCGCACCGCGCATGCCGGGACGCTGCCGCGCCGCCACGGCAGCCGGGAGATCGTGCGGCTGTCAGGGGCGCTGCGGGGGCTGCTGCGCCGGGTCGGTTTGGCGGAGGATCGCATCAGCGCCCAGTCGTCGCAGCACGCGAAGGACCTGGGAGACCTGCGCCGCATCGCCGAGTCCGACGCGCTCACGGGGCTTCTCAACCGGCGCGCCTTCCTGGCGGAGGCCGGGCTCGCCTTGTCGGGAACCCGGGCGAACGACACCGTCGGCCTGCTGATGGTGGACATCGACCATTTCAAGCGCGTGAACGACACCTATGGCCACAAGGCGGGCGACCTGGTTCTGGCGACGGTGGGGGCAGCCGTTGCCGAAGTGGTGCGCGGCTCCGACCGGGCGGCGCGCATCGGCGGAGAGGAGTTCGTGATCCTCACCCGCGACGTCGACGCCGCCGGCCTCCTCGCCCTCGCCGAGCGGCTGCGCGCCGCCATCGGCCACCGCGACCTCGACGTCGGCGCCGCGCGCATCCGGGTGACGGCCAGCATCGGCGCCACCCTCGCCGCGCCCGAGGACCGCGACATCGGTGACGTGATGGAGCGGGCCGACCGGGCGCTCTACGCCGCCAAGCGCGCTGGCCGCGACCGTGTGACCATGCGCTACGCGCCCGGACGGCTCAGGGCCTGAGCCCCTCGGCGCCGATGCTCTGGGGCAGGACGAAGGGGCCGGCCGGCACCGCGCCGACACGCACCCTCACCCCGAAGGCGCGCGCCAGCACGTCATCGGTGAGGACCGCGCCCGGCGCCCCCTCCGCCACCACGCGCCCGCCGGCCAGCACGACCATGCGATCCGCCACCATGGCGGCGAGGTTGAGGTCGTGCAGCACCGCCAGCACGCCGCCACCCTGCCGCGCATGCGCGCGCGCGAGCCCGAGCACGGTGAGTTGGTGGCCGAGATCGAGGCTCGATGTCGGCTCGTCCAGGAACAGGAAGGCAGGAGGCGCCGCTCCATCCGGGTAGGCGCGCCGCGCGCAGTCGATCTGCGCCAGCACGCGGGCAAGCTGCACCCGCTGGCGCTCGCCGCCCGACAGGCTGTCGTAGCGCCGGCCGCCGAAGCCCGGCAGGTCCACCCGCTGGAGCAGGCGCGCCACGTGATCGGCGCGGTCCGGCGCCTGCGCGCCGATGAGGCCGACGCCGATCACCTCCTCCACCGTGAAGGGGAACGCCACCTCCGCCGCCTGCGGCAGCACCGCCCGTCGGAACGCGAGATCGCGCGGCGGCATGGCATGGATGTCGGCGCCGTCGAGCGTGACGCGGCCCGCGGCAAGGCGCATCTCGCCCGTGAGCGCCTTCAGCAGGGTCGACTTTCCGGCCCCGTTCGGCCCCACGAGGATGGTGACGGTGCCGGGCACCACGTCGAGGTCGACCTCGCTGACGAGGCGCTTGCCGCGGATGGCGACGCTCACGCCGCGCGCGCTGAGAAGGGAATCCCGCATCCTCGCCCCCTAGCCCGCGAATGCCCGGCGGCCCATGAGCAGCCACAGGAAGAACGGCGCGCCGATGAGCGCGGTGACGACGCCGAGCGGCAGCTCGGCCGGCGCGGCGATCATGCGCGCGAGGATGTCGGCGCCGAGCACCACCGCCGCGCCAAGCAGCGCCGACGCCGGCAGCAAAGCGCGATGCCCCGGGCCGATCACGAGCCGCGCCAGATGCGGGACCATGAGGCCGATGAAGGCGACAACGCCCGCCGCCGCCACCGCCGCGCCGACGCCGGCCGCCACCGCCACCACGCAGATGCGCTTCAGGCCGTTGACATCGATGCCCACATGGAAGGCCTCCGCCTCGCCCAGCGCCATGGCGTCGAGCCCGCGGGCAAGGAAGGGCGTGAGCGCCACGAGCACGATCACGAACGGCGCGGTGAGCGCCGCCTTCAGCCACGTGGCGCCGCCGAGGCTGCCCATGGTCCAGAACAGGAATTCGCGGGTCTGCTGCTCGCTGGCGACGAACACCATCACGCCGGTGCCCGCGCTCGCCAGCGCCCCGAGGGCGAGGCCCGCGAACAGCAGGGTCGCAACCGATGTGTGGCCGTTGCTGGTGGCGAGGCGGGCGATGACGAGCGTGGTCAGGAGCCCGCCGGTGAACGCCGCGAGCGAGAGACCAAGCCCCTGCAGGCCGGGCGGCAGGAACTGGGCAACGGCGCCGCCGAAGACCACCCAGGCCACGGCGGCGAGGCCCGCACCCGGCGCCACGCCGACAAGGCCGGGATCGGCCAGCGCGTTGCGGAACACGCCCTGCATGAGGGCGCCGGCCACCGCCGTTCCCGCGCCCACCAGGGCGCCGAGGACCGCGCGCGGCAGGCGCACGTCCATCACCACCACGCGCTCGCGCAGGGCGGCGCCGGTGAGCGCCCCGCCCTCGCCCCACAGGGCGTCGGCGATCACCGCCAGCACCCGGCCGGGGGCGATGGACAGGGGGCCGATGGCGATGGCTGCGAGAAAGGCGGCGAGCGCCAGCAGCGCGAACAGGAGCAGCCCGGCCTTGACCGGACGGACCCGCTCTGCGGTTCCGGGGGAGACCACGTCCAGGGCTCCGGGTGCGGGCGCGGTGCTCACTGGTCACCCGCCCAGGGGCGGGCCGGCAGATCCGCCAGCTGAGCCTCCGGATGGAGCGCGCGGGCGAGATCCAGCACGGCCTGCGGCGTGCGCGGGCCGAAGCCCAGCAGGTAGCTGCCCCACATGGCGATATGCCGCCCGTCACGCGCGGCGGGCGTGCCCATGAAGGCCGGCAGCGCGAAGATGGTCTCGGGCGGCAGTTCCTGCCCGCCGCCCTTCATCACCACCACCGCGTCGGGATCGGCAGCCATGGCGGCCTCGTCCACCGCCGGTTTGTAGCCGTGGATGGAGGCCATGGCGTTGGTGGCGCCAGCGAGCCTCAGCATGGCGTCGGCGCTGGTGCCGGTGCCGCCGACAGTGGCAGAGCCGCCGGACGCCGCGAGCACGAACACCGCCTTGGGATGATTCGGCAGCGCCTTGACGGCGGCTTCCACGGCCGCGAAATCGGCGCGCACCGCGTCCGCGAGCGCGCGGCCCTTCGCCTCCTCGCCCACGGCCCTGGCGACGACGAGGATCTTCTCGACCACGCCTTCGGGCGTGTGCACCTCGGGGACGATCACCACCGGCACCGACGCCGCCTTCAGCACGTCGAGGGTGGATTTCGGCCCGGCGCCCTCGATGGCGATGATGAGGGTCGGCCCGGCCGAGAGCACGCCTTCCGGCGACAGGGCACGGGCATAGCCCACCTGCGGGAGGGCGCGGGCGGCGGCGGGAAACTGGCTGGTCTGGTCCACCGCCACCACCCGATCGCCGACGCCGAGGGCGAACAGGATCTCCGTGACGGCGCCGCCGATCGACACGATCCGCGCATCTCGCGCGGCGCCCTGCGCAGCAGCGTCCTTGGGCCCGACCTCTCCGGCAAGCGCCGGCTCACCACCAAGCACAAGAGCGCAGATCGCGCCCGCCACCACGCAACTTGCTACATTCGATATATTCCAAAATAGCTTATAAACAGCTGATTCCCGCATGAGACTCGTCATCTGTTGATTCATTCAAATTTGGAACAAATCTAAATAAACGATGTCTTATCACCGCTTTTGGATTAGTTCCCAAGTTTGGCACTATGCATGTTATTTACTTGACCGCAATGCGTCGCCACGATAGCCGAAACAAGGCAGGGCGGTATTCCCTGAGGCGCGCCACGCCCCCTTTTTGGGCGGTAGCCAGCCGGATCATCCTGAATGGAGCGGGTCATGGCGGACGGACCGAGGCGGTCGGCTTTTTCCTTTCATCTGCGCGGACTGCTGCTCACCGGCGCGGCGTCGGCGGCGCTGCTCGTCGGCGCCCCCGGCGCCTTCGCGCAAAGCGCCGCGCCCGCCGCCGCCAGCGATGAGATCGCCCTCGACACGCTCACCGTGGTCGCCACGCGCTCAGGCGCCGAGCGCGCCGTGGATTCGCTCGCCGCCGTGAGCGTCGTCGGGCCGGGCGAGCTCGATCAGCTCATGCCGAGCACGACGCAGGATGTGTTCTGGGGCATGCCCGGCACCACGGTGCTGCAGAACGGCAACTCCACCCAGGCCTCGATCAACATCCGCGGCCTGCAGGACTACGGCCGCGTCGCGGTGCTCATCGACGGCGCGCGGCAGAACTTCACCCAGCTCGGCCACAATGACGGCGCCGGCTCCTTCTTCCTGGAACCCGGCCTGCTCGCGGGGGTCGACGTGGTGCGCGGCCCGGTCTCCAACATCTACGGCTCGGGCGCCATCGGCGGCGTGGTCTCGTTCCGCACCAAGGATGTCCAGGACCTGATCAAGCCCGGCCAGACCTGGGGCGTCGAGGCGAACGGGGAGTTCGCGCAGAACGGCCCCATGGGCTTCGGCTCGCTGTTCGCCGCCACCAAGGTGGGCCAGAACGTGGACCTGTTCGTCGGCGGCACGGTGCGCAACCGGTCCGACTACGTGGATGGCGACGGCACCACCGTGCCGGACACCGCGCAGAATTCCTGGTCCGGCATCGCCAAGGCCGCGTTCCGGCCGGCGGACTTCCACGAGATCAAGCTGACGGCGCTCAACTATGAGAGCTCCTTCACGACCGGCAACGACTACCCCACCGCCGCCTCGACCCTGTACGACACCGATGTCGCCAACCGCACCGTCACCGCCAGCTACAACTACAACAATCCGAACGACAACCTTCTGAACTGGCGCTCGTCGGCCTACTGGAACCAGGTCGAGCAGAACCAGGTGAAATCGAACGGCTCCTGCAACAACATAACCGGATGCGTGGGCGACCCGCGCAGCTTCACCATCGACACGCTCGGCTTCGACGTGAACAACACGTCGCGCTTCCTGCTTGCCTCGACCAAGCATGCCTTGACCATCGGCGGCGACTTCTTCCACGACGACGTGAACAACGAGGACAATTTCGGCTTCGGCGCCGGCTACAATCCCTCGGGCGAGCGCTCCGTGGGCGGCGCCTTCGCCCAGTGGCAGGCCGACTGGACGCCGTGGCTGCAGACCATCGCCGCCCTGCGCTGGGATGCCTACGACCTGACCAGCGCCACCGTCGACGGCACCAGCGGCGACCGCGTGTCGCCCAAGATCACGGTCGGCATCACGCCGTTCTCGTGGCTCACCTTCTACGGCACCTACGCGGAAGGCTATCGCGCCCCGGCGGTGACCGAGGCGCTGGTGAGCGGCATGCATCCGCCGGTGAGCATGTGGTTCAACTTCGGCTTCCTGCCGAACCCGGACCTGCGGGCCGAAATCGGCAAGAACAAGGAACTGGGCGTCAACATCAAGTATGATGACCTGTTCATGAAGGGCGACAAGCTGCGGGCCAAGGCGAACATCTACCGCAACGATGTCGACGACTACATCAACACCGTGATTGTGACCGCGGGCGATTCACCCGCCTGCGCCGCCACCGGCTGGGCCTTCTGCTATCAGTACCAGAACATCGCCGCCGCCCGGCTCGAGGGCTTCGAGCTGGAGAGCATGTACGACACCGGCGTCTGGTTCGCGGGCCTCAACGTGACCGTGTCCCAGGGCGACGACGTGGACAACAACCAGCCGCTCATCACCATCATGCCGAACAATGTGGCGGCCACCCTCGGCACGCGCATGTTCGACAACAAGCTGACCCTGGCAGTGCGCTGGCAGTGGGTGGCGGCGAAGACCGAGAGCGAGCTGCCGAACACCCTGACCCAGGCCGAGATCGACGAGCTGGTGACCCCGAGCTTCAATCTGGTGAACCTCTATATGGGCTATCAGGTCAATCAGTGGGCCACCGCATCCTTCTCGGTGGAGAACCTGCTCAACGAGCAGTACACTCAGTACCAGCAGTTCCTCCCCAGCGCCGGCCTCACCTTCAAGGCGGGCATGCGCGTGACGCTCGGCGGCGGAGAGATTGCGGCGGCGACGCCCGCCAAGTACGTGAAATAGTCTTGCCGATCAGGCGGCACATGATTGGAGTTCGAGAATGTTCATCGCCACCAACCGTTTCAAGGTGAAGCACGGGTCCGAGGCGGAGTTCGAGCGGGTCTGGCGCGAGCGCGACACCTATATCGCCGCGGTTCCCGGCTTCGTCGCCTTCGACCTGTGCCGAGGCGCGGAGAAGGAGGACCACACCCTCTACATCTCCCACACCGTGTGGGCCTCCAAGGCCGACTTCGAGGCCTGGACCAAGTCGGATGCCTTCCGCCTGGCGCACAAGGACGCCGGCGCGGCGTCGAACCGCGTGAACTATATCGGCGGTCCGGAGTTCGAGGGCTTCGAGTCCGTGCTCTCGCTCGGCCCGGCCGAGAAGGCGGCCTGAAGCGAGGCGGACCCAAGCAGGCTCCGAGCCGGCGGTCCGAGTCTTCATCCTCCACACCGGCTCGTCTTCGCGGCGAGCCGGTTTTTTTTTGCGCAAGCCTCAGGCCGCGGAGGACAAGGCGCCCCGCGCCGCCCGCCGTGCCTCGCGCGACAGGATCGCATCCGCGTCCAGGCTGCGGATCGAAGTCGAGAGATCGCGCGGCACCTCCCCCTCGGCCTGAAGCGCCAGATAGCGCCCACAGCACACCCTGAGGAACGAGGCGAAATTCTCCACCCGCCCGTGAGCGGCATCCAGCTCGCCGTGCAGCCGCACCAGGAGCTGCGGCAGGCTCATGCCGTCGCGGGTGGCGATCTCGCCGAGCACCCGCCAGTAGAAGTTCTCCAGCCGTACGCTGGTGGCGAAGCCGTTGAGCCGGAGCGATCGGAGCCGGGTCTGCCACAGCTCGGGATCGGCCCCGATGAAGAGCTTGCACATGGGCGCCTCCCTGGCCTTGCTGCCTGGTCCGGTTCGCGGATGCGCCCCTTGCGTGCGCGTCTCCGGCACGCCCTTGAGGCGTGCAGGCAGGCCGCAGCGGCGCCCGCCTGCCGATCCTATGCCCGGTTTCGCCGTCGCGCGAGCCTGCTCAGGCGGCGCGGCGCTCGGCGCCGTGGACGATGGCAGTGCCGAGCACGGCCAGGAACTGGGCGAGGAAGGCCGGGTGCGCCGGCCATGCCGGGGCCGACACCAGGTTGCCATCGGTCACGGCCGCGTCGATGGCGATGTCGGCATAGGTTCCGCCCGCAAGCTCCACCTCGGGCCGGCAGGCGGGATAGGCGGACACCGTGCGCCCACCGATCACTCGTGCGGCGGCGAGCAGCTGGGCGCCGTGGCATACCGCGCCAACCGGCTTCCCCGCCTCGAAGAAGTGGCGCACCATCTCGATGGCGCGCGGATTGAGGCGCACATATTCCGGCGCCCGTCCGCCCGGGATCACGAGCGCATCATAGCTTGCCGGGTCCACGTCCGCGAACGTGGCGTTGAGCGCGAAATTATGGCCGCGCTTTTCGGAATAGGTCTGAGCGCCCTCGAAATCATGGACCGACGTCGCCACCGTGTCGCCGGCCCTCTTGTCCGGGCAGACCGCGTGCACCGTGTGGCCCACCGCCAGCAGCGCCTGGAACGGCACCATGACCTCGTAGTCCTCCACGAAGTCGCCGACGATCATCAGGATGCGCTTTGCCGCCATGTTATCCTCCCTCTCCCAGAATTGGGGCGTAGGGGAAGAATAGGCGCGCTGCCGCGGTGGCGGGTGTTATCCGGCTATAGCGCCGCAAACGCAAAAGGCGCGAGCCTTGCAGCCCGCGCCCGCTCGACATCGGATCGTGTCCGGGGCGATGCCTCAGACCTTCTCCACCTGGCCGAATTCCAGCTCGACGGGCGTGGCGCGGCCGAAGATCGACACCGCCACCTTGAGGCGCGAGCGGCTGTCGTCCACCTCCTCGACGATGCCGTTGAACGAGGCGAACGGGCCGTCCGCCACCTTCACGGTCTCGCCCACCTCGAACGAGATGGAAGGCTTCGGCCGCTCGATGCCCTCCTGCACCTGCTGCAGGATGCGCATGGCCTCGCCCTCGGAGATCGGCATCGGCTTGTTGTCGGCGCCAAGGAAGCCGGTGACCTTGGGCGTGTTCTTGATGAGGTGGAAGGCCTCGTCGGTGAGGTCCATCTTCACCAGCACGTAACCTGGGAAGAACTTGCGCTCGGTGTCGACCTTGCGGCCGCGGCGCACCTCGACGACCTTCTCGGTGGGCACCAGGATCTGCTCGAACAGGTCCTGCAGCCCGCGCTGATCGGCCTGCTCGCGGATCGAGTCGGCGACCTTCTTCTCGAAGTTGGAATATGCGTGGACGATGTACCAGCGCTTCGCCATGGGGGCTCTCCTCACTGGCCGATGGTGAGGAGGGTGGACACGCCGAACCGGATGATCTGGTCGGCGATCAGGAAGAAGATGGAGGCGAGAAACACCATCACGAACACCATGGCGGTGGTGATGAGCGTCTCCCGACGCGTCGGCCAGGTGACCTTCGCCGTCTCGGCGCGCACCTGATTGAAGAACTCCACCGGACTGAGCTTCGCCATGTCTGTCCCGGCGGCCCCTTGGGAGAACCCGGTGGCCGCCACCTCTCTCGTTGCGCGCGCGCCGCGGAGCGCGCGGCGCCGTGATATCCTCTCCCCGCCCCGACCCCCCTCGATCAGGAATGTCGCTGGCGGAAAGCCCTCGGGTCCCGGCGACCGGGCCGCGTGCGCGCCTCGCGCGTCCGCAGGGCCTACATGGTCGGCCGAAGCCTGCCCTTCAACCTCGTGCCCGCCACCGGAAGGTGGCAGGAGTGGAGGGACTCGAACCCCCAACCCCCGGTTTTGGAGACCGGTGCTCTAACCAGTTGAGCTACACTCCTAGGGCCGCCGAGCGGCCTGACCTAGGGCCTGACACCCGGCCGCAAGCCGAAGCCCGGCTGCGTTCGGGGTAGACTCCGGCGCGCCGGGAAGCGATCCCAGCGCAGCGGATGGCCGTGTTTAGAGTGAGGCGCCGCGGCTGTAAAGGGGCGGCGCGGCGCGATCCCCCGGCTCAGGCCGCGCTTGCGGCATGGGAGAGGACGAAGCGGACGCGAGCCTCAACGTCCGCATGCGGCAGAGCCAGCAGGCCGTACCCGAGGTCGGCGTAGATCCGCGCCATGGCCGCATGGGTGCGCACGGCCTCGCCCCAGTCCTGCCGGCGCTCGGCGTCGTTGGCATAGATCTCGCGCCAAGGCGGGGCGATGAACACGCGCGACGCATAGCGCAGTTCCGCGCAGGCACGCGCGACATGGGCAGGCACCGGCAGTCCGCAGAGCGTGAGATAGCCCGCCACGTCCGGGATGCCGCGGTCGAAGAACACGGGCCCGTCCGCTGCCGCCATCTCCTGGTACGCGCGCATGTCCTGGGCAAGCATGGCCTCGGCGAAGGCGAGCCGGTCACGCCAGGGCAGAGCGGTCCCATCGATCTGCGCTTGCCGGCGGATGACGGCCCGCCCCGCCTCCGGAGCGACGGCGAAGCCGCGCGCCGACAAGGCGGCAAGGAGCGTGCTCTTGCCAGCCCCCGGGCCGCCGGTGAGCACGAAGAAACGATGAGCGGCAGCCGACACGGCGCATCTCCGGATGGTTCGCGATCAGGGGATTGGCCCATGGTGCCGGCACGAAGGCGGGGCGGGCGGCCGTCAGCGTAAGACGCCAGCAAGTGCCGCGCCACCCCTTCATCGTGGCGTCGCAGCCGGCGGCGGGGGGACCGCCGGAGCCCGAGCCGCGGGCCTGCCCAGCGCGCAATCGCGATTGGCGCCGGTGCCGGGCGCGTTCTCGAACGCGCAGCGCGTCTCCGGCGGTTCGCCGCACACCTTTGCGAGGTCCTTGAAGCCGACGCATCGCCCGTCCGGCCCCCGATAGCCCGGGCCACCCTTGCAGCCGCAGCCACGGCAGGCGGGCCGGTCCGGACACGCCGCTGTGGCGGGCAAGGCCCCGAATGCGCCGGCGAGGAGCGTAAGCAGCAGGAGCACGGCGCAGGGCCGCAGGACATCCAGGCGCATGACGGCAGCGGACCAGGGCAGAAACGAAAAAGGCGGCACCCGAAGGCGCCGCCCCATTCTTCACGCTCCAGACGCGAGGTCCAGCGCGCGGATCACTCGATGATGGCGGCGACGACGCCGGCGCCCACCGTGCGGCCGCCCTCGCGGATGGCGAAGCGCAGCTTCTCCTCCATGGCGATCGGCACGATCAGCGCCACGTCCATGGACACGTTGTCCCCCGGCATCACCATCTCGGTGCCCTCGGGAAGCGTGCACACGCCCGTCACGTCCGTGGTGCGGAAGTAGAACTGCGGGCGGTAGTTGGTGAAGAACGGCGTGTG
The DNA here is from genome assembly GCF_043194795.2 of Xanthobacter pseudotagetidis. Classification (NCBI taxonomy): domain Bacteria; kingdom Pseudomonadati; phylum Pseudomonadota; class Alphaproteobacteria; order Hyphomicrobiales; family Xanthobacteraceae; genus Xanthobacter; species Xanthobacter pseudotagetidis. Next base: position 3,635,766 of record NZ_CM195534.1, read on the forward strand.
GCGGCCGCCCTCCTCCTTGGTCAGGATGTAGGCCTCGGCCTTGAACTTCGTGTGCGGCTTCACCGAGCCCGGCTTGCACACCACCTGGCCACGCTCCACGTCCTCGCGCTTGGTGCCGCGAAGCAGGATGCCCACGTTGTCGCCGGCCTGCCCCTGATCCAGAAGCTTGCGGAACATCTCGACGCCCGTCACGGTCGTCTTGATGGTCGGACGGATGCCGACGATCTCCACTTCCTCGCCCACCTTCACGATGCCGCGCTCCACGCGCCCCGTCACCACCGTGCCGCGGCCCGAGATCGAGAACACGTCCTCGATCGGCATCAGAAACGGCAGGTCGATCGGGCGCTCCGGCTGCGGGATGTAGGCGTCGACCGCCTCCATCAGCTTCAGAACCGCGTCGCGGCCGAGCGCCGGATCGCCGTTCTCGAGCGCAACCAGCGCCGAGCCGCGGATGATCGGGATGTCGTCGCCGGGGAAGTCGTACTTCGACAGAAGCTCGCGCACCTCCATCTCGACCAGCTCGAGAAGCTCGGCGTCGTCCACCATGTCGCACTTGTTCAGGAACACCACCAGCGCCGGAACGCCCACCTGGCGGGCCAGCAGGATGTGCTCGCGGGTCTGCGGCATCGGGCCGTCCGCCGCCGACACAACCAGGATCGCGCCGTCCATCTGCGCCGCGCCCGTGATCATGTTCTTCACGTAGTCGGCGTGCCCGGGGCAGTCCACGTGCGCGTAGTGGCGGTTGTTGGTCTCGTACTCCACGTGCGCCGTGGAGATCGTGATCCCGCGCGCCTTCTCTTCCGGCGCCTTGTCGATCTGGTCGTACGCCGTGAACGTCGCCCCGCCAGACTCCGCAAGAACCTTCGTGATCGCAGCCGTCAGCGACGTCTTCCCATGGTCAACGTGACCAATGGTCCCGATGTTGCAGTGCGGCTTCGAACGGTTGAACTTCTCTTTGGCCATCGCTCTCTCTCAGTCGGTCGGCGCGCCGCACGGGCCGCGCTAAAAAAGCCGCCGTGGGATAGGGGGTTTCGGGCAAGGATGCAAGAGGCGCACGCGCCGCCGCCGGGCCCTGAGATGCGCTTACCCGAGGCGTGGAGCGGGTGAAGGGAATCGAACCCTCGTATTCAGCTTGGAAGGCTGCTGCTCTACCATTGAGCTACACCCGCGATGGAGCTAGCGCTTAACACGGCCGCATCGGACAAGGAAGGCCCCGCGGGGATCCACGCCCCCCCCCCCCCAGCGTCCCGGTCTTCAGTTGGACTTGGCAGGATCGCCGAGGTGCGATTCAAGGCCCGTCGCCCGGATCGGCCTGGCACTCCCGCGTGTCCAGGCTCAGAGAATCCCTGCGGCCGAGGCCGCCCATCGCCGGACGCCTGAATCCCGGCACCTCGCTGAACAGCGCCATCTGCTTGCCCATCCGCGCAGTTGGCGGGGGGCGTCATTGAGCGCGCGGCCATACCAGCCATCTCGCACATGCGAACGACAGGTGCCTGCTCACGCAGAAATCACGGCAACCTCTCTTCGACCTCAGCGGGCGTGAAAAGGCCTGCACGCTGGGTCCCTGCCGAAGGCCACAGCGGCCCGTTCGGCGAGGCCGAAGCGCCTGGGATCAACGATGCTCCGAAGACACTTCGACGGCGGAGTCCAGGCTGCGAACGACGGGTGGTGGAGGGGGTTGGATTCGAACCAACGTAGGCAGAGCCAACGGATTTACAGTCCGTCCCCTTTAACCACTCGGGCACCCCTCCAAACGACGCCCGTCGTCTCGCCGCCCCTCCCGCGATGGAGAAGGGCGTTTCTGGCCTGGCCGGTGATGGGGATTGCGCCATCGGGCCACGCGCGGGAGCGAGCGGTGCGCTCAAATCCCGCCGAGGAGCGGCTTTATGTGAAACCGGGCGGCCCAAGTCAACCGGAAATCTCCGCCTCCCGAAGCGGTCCGTGCGGTCGCTTGTGGATGACCTGCCGGGGCCCAGGGCCGGCACGGCCGTCGTGGCATCACCGGAGGCCGGCGCGTGGCTTCGGCGGCCTGGGCAGCGGCCAGAATGCGCGAGCGCCCTTGCGCGCGCCGCCCACCTCTGACAAAGCCTCGCTCATGAGCGAACGCCCTCCCCGCGAGCCCCGCCGCCCCGGCGCCCGGCCTCCCTTCGCCGGCCGTCCCGGCGGCCGCCCGGCCTTTCCGCCGCGCCGCCCCAAGGGTGGCCGCCCGCCGCCATGGGAAGGCGCGGACGACGTCGCCCTGCTCTATGGCTGGCACACCGTGGCCGAGGCGCTGGGCAATCCCAAGCGGAAGTTCCGCCGCATCCTCGCCACCGAGAACGCGGTGAACCGCCTCGCCGAGGAGGGGCTCGCGCTGCCCATCGCGCCCGAGATCGTCCGCCCCTCCGAGATCGACAAGCTGCTCGGCCCGGACGCGGTGCATCAGGGCCTTCTGGCGGAGGCGGACCACCTGCCCTCCCCGCCTTTGTCCAAGGTGGCGAAGGCGGACCTGGTGCTCGTGCTCGACCAGATCACCGACCCCCACAATGTGGGGGCGATCGTGCGCTCGGCGGCGGCGTTCGCCGTGGGTGCCATCGTCACCACCGCGCGCCACAGCCCCCCCGCCACCGGCGTGCTGGCGAAGAGCGCCTCCGGCGGCCTGGAGCACGTGCCGTTCTGCCTGGTGCAGAACCTCGCGCGCGCCCTCACCGAGCTGAAGGACAACGGCATGCTGGTGGTCGGCCTCGATAGCGAGGGCGCGGCCGACCTTGAGGATACCCCGCTCAGGGCACCGCTCGCGCTGGTCCTGGGAGCGGAAGGCAAGGGGCTGCGCCAGCTCACGCGCGAGACCTGCGACGTGCTTGCGCGCATCGACCTTCCCGGCGTCATCAAGAGCCTCAATGTGTCGAACGCAGCAGCGCTCTCGCTCGGCATGGCGCGCCGGGCCCTCAAGCGCAACTGACGCTGCGGAAAGAAAAATTCGGCGCCTATCCGCCCTTGCGCGTAAGACCAATTGCCAATCGCAATGGCATGCGACCTCCGCCAAAGTGACCGCGTGACGCTCTGGATCGAGTCTCGATTGCAGAGCGTCCTTCTGCCGAACCGGGCTGCAAGACCTGGGACCGGTCAGACCCCGGAGGAAACGCCAAGATCGCCGCGCCCGAACCGCGCGTGCTTTTTCTGGACATCCGAAGAGGCCTGCGGACGGCAGCGTTCCGGGTGCCGCGCGCGCCGGCGGAGCCGCCGCCTGACGCGCAGCCGCGCCTGACCTGAAGAATCAAGCCGACCGGCATTCGCGCCGGGCACCGGATCGCGTTTTTGCGACATCCGAAACGCCCGGCCATGCCTTGTCGGCCAATTTTGCGAGCGGGCGCCTCCGGTGGCTCCCCATGGCGCCGTCCTCGCAGCGCCTCGCACCGTTCCGGCATTCCGGGTCGCAGATCCCGGGCAGGTCAGGGTTCAAGTCTGGAGGAAACGTGAAATGAGTGTGGCATCCGCTACGGCCGCCCCCGCGAGCCGTCCCATGACCCGAGAGGAGAAGAAGGTCATCTTCGCCTCCTCCCTCGGCACCGTCTTCGAGTGGTACGATTTCTACCTCTACGGCTCGCTCGCCGCGATCATCGGCGCGCAGTTCTTCTCCGCCTACCCGCCGGCGACGCGCGACATCTTCGCGCTGCTGGCCTTCGCCGCAGGCTTCCTGGTGCGCCCGTTCGGCGCCATCGTGTTCGGCCGCGTGGGCGACATCGTCGGCCGCAAGTACACCTTCCTCGTCACCATCCTGATCATGGGCCTGTCGACCTTCATCGTCGGCATCCTGCCCAACGCGGCGTCCATCGGCATCGCGGCCCCGATCATCCTGATCGCGCTGCGCCTCGCCCAGGGCCTCGCGCTCGGCGGCGAGTACGGCGGCGCGGCAACCTACGTGGCGGAGCATGCCCCGCACGGCCGGCGCGGCTTCTACACCTCCTGGATTCAGACCACGGCGACGCTGGGCCTGTTCCTGTCGCTGATCGTCATCCTCTTTACCCGCACCATCACGGGCGAGGACGCGTTCAAGGAGTGGGGCTGGCGCGTGCCGTTCCTGGTCTCCATCGCCCTGCTCGGCGTCTCCATCTGGATCCGCCTGCAGCTCTCCGAATCGCCCACCTTCCAGAAGATGAAGGACGAGGGCACCACCTCGAAGGCGCCGCTGAAGGAGGCGTTCGGCCAGTGGTCGAACCTGAAGTTCGTGCTGCTCGCGCTGTTCGGCCTCGTCGCCGGCCAGGGCGTGGTCTGGTACACGGGCCAGTTCTATGCCCTGTTCTTCCTGCAATCGATCCTGAAGGTGGACGGCTACACCTCGAACCTCCTGATCGCCTGGTCGCTGGTGTTCGGCACCGGCTTCTTCGTGTTCTTCGGCTGGCTCTCCGACAAGATCGGCCGCAAGCCCATCATCCTCGCCGGCTGTCTGATCGCCGCCGCGAGCTACTTCCCGCTGTTCAACATGATCACCACCTACGCCAACCCGGCGCTGGAGAAGGCGATCCAGAACGTGCGTGTGACCGTGGTGGCCGATCCCGGCAATTGCGGCAGCCTGTTCAACCCGGTCGGCACCCGCATCTACACCGCCCCCTGCGACCTCGCACGCGACTTCCTCGCGAAGTCTTCGGTGAAGTACACGACCGAGCCCGGCCCTGCCGGTTCCCCGGTTCAGCTGAAGGTGAACGACCAGGTGGTTCCGTACTCGCCTGACTTCGCCAAGCAGGCCGCGGCCGCTCTCAACGCCGCGGGCTATCCCAAGGCGGGCGCTACCGCTGGCGTCGTGAAGATGAACCATCCGTTCGACATCTTCTCTCCACAGGTGGCGGCGGTGATCGGGCTGCTCTTCATCCTCGTGCTCTTCGTGACCATGGTGTACGGGCCGATCGCGGCGGCGCTCGTCGAGCTGTTCCCGGCGCGTATCCGCTACACCTCCATGTCGCTGCCCTACCACATCGGCAACGGCTGGTTCGGCGGCCTGCTGCCGGCGACCTCCTTCGCCATGGTGGCGGCAACCGGCGACATCTATTACGGCCTCTGGTACCCGATCGTGATCGCTCTCATGACCTTCGTCATCGGCCTTCTGTTCGTGCCCGAGACGAAGGATCGCAACATCGATCACTGGCACTGAGGCGTTGGCGGCCCATCATCGGGCCGCCAACCGCCCCAGGACGGCCCCGACCCCCGTTCGGGGCCGTCCGCTTTGGAAATCCCGGCCCCGCCCCCGTGGCGGGGCCGTCTTCGTTCCTGGATTGCCGCGAGACGCCAGGCTCGGGGAGCTGCCGCACCACGGTCTCCACCTGCGGCCCGCCCTGGCCGCGCTCGTGGAGCGGCCGTGCCCCGCTTGACGCCGGGAGCCCGGCAGAGGGATAAGACGGCGAGATGCGGTGCTTCCGGGGCGCAGGCCCATGGCTCCCCCGGTGCGACGCCTCGGCATTGGCAAGCAGATTTTGCCACGCAGATGTCAATCGTCGGCATATCGACCAGGGCCGGGTTAGCACAGCGGTAGTGCAGCGGTTTTGTAAACCGAAGGTCGGGGGTTCGATCCCCTCACCCGGCACCATTTCTCGGTCGGTGGGCGTCGATTGACGTCTGAGAAACACGAGAAACACTGGATTTTTTCGCGCGTGTCGTCGGAATGCGTCGGCTAGCGCCTGTTGGCATCGAGCGTATTCGTTGGCATGATCGTTGGCACTGCGTCGTGCTAACAAATCTGGATGCCAACACGATGTCCCTTTCCGACGTAGCCGTTCGCGCAGCGAAGCCGAAGAGCAAGCCGGTGAAGCTGTCAGACAGCGGTGGCCTTCAGCTCCTTGTCACGCCTGCTGGCGGGAAGCTCTGGCGCCTCGCCCAAGAACAGGCGCGGCGCCTACCGCGAACGCTGGTGGAGGCATGTGGAGGCGCGCCCGGCGATGTGGCGAGCTATCGGAAATATAGGTAGATATATATCCACAGCACGCGTCGCAAAATATAGGTTATTTGCTTGGCAGCCAGCCGAGATCTGCCCCGATAGTCAGCTCATTGTCTTGGCGCGCGACGATGATGTCGCCTTCGGTGTTCTTCATTCCCGGTTCCATGAGGCTTGGTCGCTCCGCTCTGGCACCTGGCTCGGAGTCGGAAATGATCCTCGGTACACTCCTTCAACGACGTTCGAGACTTTCCCTTTCCCCGAAGGTTTGACGCCTGCCATTCCGGTGGTCCGCGTGCAGCGCGATCCTAGAGCTGTGGCAATCAGCGTGGCGGCGAAGCGACTAGACGAGCTGCGCGGCGCCTGGATAAACCCGCCAGACCTCATCCGCATCGAGCCCGAGATCGTTCCCGGCTTTCCGGACAGGATATTGCCAAAAGACACAGTTGCGGCCGCTGCGTTGCGCGAGCGCACCTTGACCAACCTCTACAATCGACGCCCGCATTGGCTGGTGGATGCCCATCGCGAACTCGATGCCGCAGTCGCCGCGGCCTACGGCTGGCCCGCAGACATCTCAGACGAAGATGCCTTGGGCAGGCTGCTTGAACTTAATCTGTCGCGCGCCGCTGCCGACGATGTACGACCATTCGCGCGAACGAACGGGCGGCACCCAAAACCCGTCGGCGAGCGCGACCAGACGCACATGAAGCTGCCAATCACCGGCAAGGCAGGGAAGAAGGAAGAGGTCCTGGTTCCTCCATCCGATCAGCAGGCGGAAATTGAGGAAGGGGCACCCAAACTCCGCCGAGGCAGACGACGAGCCAGTTGACGATCGACAAGTCGATCCATTGACTGCAAATCGAAGTGCCGGGCTGGCAGGCTCGAGCATCAACAGATGCATTAGATGCCTGCGCCCATGTCGGCATTCTCTGCCTCGTTCTTGCGGCTCGCGACGCGCAGCTTTGCCACCCTCGCCGTCTTCTGCACCATGCTCCGGTCGTAGCCCTGGGTCGTGGAGAGCTGCGTGTGCCCAGCGGCGTTCATGACGTCGAGGGGCATCGCCCGAGCGTCGAGCGCTTCGGTGACGGCGCCGGCGCGGGCGTCCATGCTCCACACCTCGTCCGGGATGCCGGCGGCGCGCGCGATCGTCCGGAACCACTTCACGTAGACGCGCCGCTTATAGGGCAGCCCGGTCTCCTCGTTCACCACGAGGGGGCCGATCCGCTTAAGCGCCGGGATGTGCTCCATCTCGGCGAGCGTGTCCGGAAGTTGCGCGAGGTCGTGCTCGACCACCTTGCCGGTCTTGCTGGTGCGCTTGCGCAGGACGGTTCCGGTGATGTGGCTGAAGGTCAGCCCATCGGCCCACCGCATGCCCTCGGCGACGATGCCGGAATCGCCGGGCGTGGCGTCTGGCAGCCACTCGCCGATCACGTCACGCTGCCGCATGCCGAGGTCGAACTGGAGCGTGATCCCGAGCGCCATGGACGGCCGGCCGAGGGAGTGGGCGTGCTCGCGGAAGGCGCGCACCTGGGCATAGGTCATGCGGCTTTCTCGGCGCTGCACGCCCTTGAACTCCATGGCCGAGAGCGCGTCCGCCAGATCGCGGCACTCGGCGAGCTTCAGGGTGCGGCCATAGTTGACGATCACCCTGAGCATCTGGATGGCGCCATAGGCCCGCCGCACGCGCTCCGGGCCGCCGTCCTTGGCCGGCTCCTTCAGCTTCTTGTACCACCTCCGGACGTCCGGACCGGACACCTCGGAGAGGTCGGATTCGCCGACGTGCTTGTCCAGCAGTCCGAGGCCATAGTCATAGAACGCGCGGCTGCGCGGGCGCAGGTCGTGATAGGGGCTTTCCGGATCGAGCTGATATCGGCGGACGAGGCTCCGCACCGTTCCATCATAGAGGGCGCGGTCCGGCGCGCGATGGCCGCTCGACCATTCGAGCATCTGGCCCTGGAGATCGCGGCAGCGGGCGGCGATGTGCTGCATGTGCAGTGGGTCGGCCGGGTCGAAGTGGATCCGGACGGTGGAGGGCTTGAAGCCCTTCTTGACCAGATCGGAGCGCGCGATCCAGTAGGCTGCGGTTCTGCCCTTGCGCTATTTCAGGCCAGGGACATCAGAGGTTCGGCTCATCAATCCCACCTTTCTCTCTTCGACGTATCCCCCTCGCGGGGTCGGGAGGGGACCGTCATGGTAGTGAGCCCGCCGCGGCGGTCCATCCACGCGCGCACCGCCGGCCAGTACCGGGCGCCGAACACCGGATCGATGCGCGGCATCCCCTGGCGCTCCAGGGACGGCGCGAGGCACTTCCATTCCTGCGCGCGACCGGGCCCAAGCACGGCGCGGGCAATGTCGACCTCGCTCGGAAAAAGTGGCATGTCCGCCATCCGCCAAGCCGCTGCCATATCGGTCATCCTCCATGTCGAAAGGATGCACTGTGGCACGGGTGCCACGGCGTGTCGGCGACAGGCTGCATGCGGGCGAGCGCGTAGATGAGCGCAGCCACCGTGAGCCCGAGAGCCGATGCCGCATAGATCCACCAGCCCGCTGCCGCATATGCGAACGCGAGCGAGTTCGGAAAGGCGCTCAGGCTGAGCGTGGCGGCGATGGCTGGGTGCGCCTCCACCGAGGCCGCCCGGCGATCCGCTGGGCGGTGGAGGCGCACAACAGCGCCAACTCGCATGCGAGAAAGCCCAGGCCCGTGCTAATGACCATGGCCCGGAATTCCCAAATGGCCGCTCCGGTGACGACGCCAATGCCGTGGCCGAGGTGGGACAGGCCGAGCCTGGTAAGGACGAATGCGACCCCAGAGGTTGCCGCAACCGCGAAGCATTGACGTCGAGGACGGCGCGGATTTGCGCTCCACGTTCTGGGCGCGAGACGCTGGGCTCACGCTCGAGAGCGAATACGCCACCTCAGCCCTCAGGGCGCTCCTCCTCACCATGCATTGCCATTTGCTTGAGATCAGAAATGAGGAACGGTAAGAGCGCATGGTCGACGTTGGCGAGCCGGGCCTTTACCAAAGCACCGGTGATCGTGGTCGCAGGCACCTCCCGAATGGCGGCACATTCGTCGAGAAATTGGCTCCTCGCCTCCTGCCACTGCCGATTCGCATTGGCGTAGCCAAGCTTGCGCGTGACCTCCACGCGGCGCTCGCGCCACGCATTGTAAGCATCTTGGGGTGAGCCTGTCTCCGACTCTGCAGTAGATGGCCACGGATTGGCAACGGCATCGCAGGCCGCTTCGACCTGAATCCAGTGATCATGAGCAGCGCAGAGATCGTCGAGCGCCTCCAGCGCCGGCCCGGATTGCTCAAGGAACGGATCGATGGAGCAGCATCCGCTCGCCTCCATCACGGCCGCCTGCACGTCCCGAGGCGGGGGCACCGTGAGCGCATCTGCCGCCACGGCGGCGGGCACGACACCCTTCAGAAGATCGCGGTGGCTGGGTATTCGAGCGGACGGCAAGCCGATGGCGGCTTGCGGAACGGTGGGGTTTGGCATTGAGATTGCTCCAGCGATAAATCAACATTTAATATTGAGACGCTAGAAGCGGCACGATATGGATGTCAACATAAAATGTTGGAACAATGACCCCTGCACAATGCCGCGCAGCCCGTGCGCTACTGGATCTCACACAGCCCGCGCTCGCTCAGGCCGCGAGTCTGGGCCTTTCCACGGTCGTCGACTTCGAACGAAGCCGACGCGCTGTCTCCGGCGAGGCGATTGGCGCCATCCGCACTGCCCTGGAAGCTGCAGGTGTCGAATTCATCGCTGAGAATGGTGGAGGCGCTGGCGTCAGACTGCGCCAAGCAACGCCTCGCTTGGAGGCAGTCGCCTTCTCTAGCTTTCACGGTCGGATCAATCTCAGAATTTCCTATTGTGGTAGTATCTTCGAGACTGTTATTCCATCCACAATTCTGGAAGATATCGATCACGCAAACTATAGAAACGACTCTCAACTAAAGGAATCATTTGGCCGCCATATGAACTTAATCCTCGTCCGAGCTGCAACTGCGATCGACAGCGGGCGGGCTCAAAAAGACGGCTCTTTGCGCCTGAAGCCGGACGACTTTCCCGAGGCCTCGTGATCTTCGTGGAAGGAATGGCGGCGGGTCTGGCGTCAGGCTCAAGGAGCGGAGGTGAGCGGCGGTGTCATCAGGGGGCCGGCGTAGAGTGCATCCCCGAGAGTAGGGGTGGCCCTGAAGTGCGCATGAAAGATCGCAGTTGGCGCCCCTGCCTGATCCTTCTGAAACTCCGAGGGCCGGAAAAATGCATCGGGCCCGATTGTGGGACGTCGTCTTGCTCCCCATCACCACGGTGGCCTCAATCGGCTAACGTGAAGCCCATACAGCGCGATTGAGCCTCCGAGCTGCGGATCTAGGTGGGCAACAGCACCACGGCGACATCCACCTCGTCGCCGGCTTCAGCGAAGGCCGCCTTCACCGCCTTGACGATGCGCGCCACCGCCTGGCGTGCCTGCTCGACACTCCAGTCTCTGTCGAAGCCCAGATGCAGCTCCACCACCATCTTCCCGCCGAGCTGCCGGGTGCGGATGTCCCCCAGTTCGTCGAAGTCGTGGAAATGGGAGGTGAGCACCTTGAGGATGCGCATCTGTCCCGCCTCGTCGATCGCCTGGTCGAGCAGCGAGGACACCGAATTGCTCAGCATGGCGTAGATGTTGAACATCATGAATGCGATGACGAAGAACGAGGCGATCGGGTCGAGGTAATAGAGCCACGTCACGCTCGGAAACGCCGAGACGATGCAGATCACCGCCAGCACCGCGGCGCTGCCCACCCCGGAGATGAGGTGGACGCGCGCCTGCGCCACCAGCACGGGGGACCGCGTCTCCAGCGCCAGCCGCTTGGCCTTGCGGCTGAAATAGGCGTTGCCGACCACCGCGCCCACGGTGACGGCGATCCCGACCGCGGCCCCGCTCACCGGCTCCGGCGCAAGGATGCGCGTGATCGCCTGCGAGCCGGCGATGATCGCCAGGATCGACTGCAGGACGGCGATCAGCATCTCCGCCAGATTTTCGAGCTTGCCAAGGCCATACGCATACTTCGCCGCCTGCGCGTTCTGCGCGAGGCGTAGCACGAGCCAGCAGGAGGCGAGCGCCGTGAGATCGAAGGCTGTGGCGAGAAGGTCGGTGAGGATGGCAGCGGAATCCGAGAGCAGGGCCGCCAGGATGTAGAATGGAAAAATACCCGCCGTGAAAATCATTGCCTGAAACGACAACCGCTGACTTGGTGACTCCAATGCCTTCCCTCCCCCGGTGGCCTCTCCGGCCTCGCATCAAGTCTTCCGTTACGTCACAGGTCAAGCACCGCGTGAGGGGTCCGGCGGCGGGAAGACCGCTTCAGAGCTTGTCCGCCGCGGCTTCGCCCTCGGGAAACGCCGATCCCGGAACCTCCGGATTCTCCTCCACGCGGTCGCGATAGAGCGCCGCGCGGGACAGCAGCATGAGCGTGATGGGCGTGGTCACCGTGATGAACACCGCGATCAGGATCTCGTGCAGCACGAAGCGGCTTTCCAGCACGCTGAAGCAGACGATCGAGCCGACGAGGATGCCGCCGGTGCCAAGGGTCGCCCCGAGCGTCGGCGCATGGACGCGGGCATAGAAGCTGTCGAGCCGCCACAGGCCGGCGGAGCCGATGAGGGTGATCGCGGCGCCCGCGACCACCAGGAACGCCACCAGCAGCGCCGCCCATGCGGGCAGATCGGGGGCCGCGGTCATTCGATCACCTCGCCGCGCATCAGGAACTTGGCGAACGCCACGGTGCCGACGAAGCCGAGCAAGGCGACGATCAAGGCCGCCTCGAAGAAATGGGCGCTGCCCTCGCGCATGCCGAGGGTCAGGAACAGCAGCATGGTGTTCACATAGAGGGTGTCGAGACCGAGGATGCGGTCCTGCGCCCGCGGGCCGCGCAGGATGCGCAGCGTCGCCAGCGCCATGGCCGCCGTCAGCATCACCTGGGCGAGCGTGAGGGCGGCGCCGAGCAGGAGGGTCGCCCAGGGGGCGCTGGCCGAAAGAGCGCTCATTCGAAGATCTCCATCAGCAGGCGCTCGTAGCGCTGCTTGATCAGAGTGGTCCAGTGGTCCTCGTCCACCAGATCGAGCACGTGCAGCAGCAGTTCGCCTTTCGCCGCATCGTAGTTCATCCACAAGGTGCCGGGCGTCGCCGTCAGGATGATGGCGAGCATGGCGAGGCCACCCTGGCTGCGCAGATCCAGCGGGATGGTCATGAAGCCCGCGCGCCCGCCTCCGCGGCTGCCGGTGAGGATGATCGTGCCGACCGCGAGATTGGACCGGAAGATGTCCACCAGCACCCGGAGCGCGAGCCGCACCATGGCCCGGGGCCGGCGCAGCCGCACCGGCTCCATCCGGAACACCGAGAGCGTCCACGACGCGACGAGCGCGACGATGGCGCCGAGCACCAGGTGCCCCGGCGAGACGCTCTGGTTCAGCAGCAGCCACATGGCGAGCAGCGCCAGGAACAGCAGAGGATGGGGCAGCAGGCGGGTCATCGGCCAGCCTCCGGAACGGCCGGCGCCGCGGCGGCGGGCGGGGCCGGCATCACCGCTCCCACATAGGCGGAGGGCTCATGGAGCGCGTGCGATGTCTCGGTCATGAAGCGCATGACCGGGCTGCCGAACACCGTCATGGCAACGCACAGGACGAGAATTCCGGCCACGGGGGCGAACTCCACCGCCTTCACGCTTGGCAGGCTCGCCTGCATCGGCACCCAGAAGGTGTTGATGCCGGTGCGCGCCATGGCCACCAGGGCCGCGAAGCCGGACAGCGCCAGCAGCGCGATCAGCGCCCAGGCGCTGCCGGAAATCCCCTCTCTCGGGGTCATGAGCGCCGACATCATCGCGAACTTGGCGAGGAATCCGGGCAAGGGCGGCAGCCCGGCCAGCAGCAGTGCGCAGATGAAGAAGGCTCCGCCGAGCGCCGCCACGGTCATGGGCAGCGCCGTGCCCACCTCCTCCTCGACCTTCCCGGGCCCCTCGCCGTCGCCGAACACCTCCATGGAGACGGCGATCACGTCCGCGCCGGCCGCGCGCCCGCGCTCCACCAGCTCGATCAGCAGGAAGAAGGCGCAGATCGCCAGCGTCGAGCTGGCGAGATAATAGAGCGCGCCGGCGATGATCGCCGCATCGCCGAAGCCGATGGCGGAAAGCAGCGTGCCCGAGGAGACGAGGACGCTGTAGCCGGCCAGCCTCGGCATGGACTGGGAGGCGAGCACGCCGACAGTGCCGAAGGCGATGGTGGCGAGCCCGCCATAGAGCAGCCAGTGCGCCCCGAAGCCCGCGGACGGCCCCGAATCCGCGCCGAACAGCAGCAGGCTGAGGCGCAGGATCACGTAGATGCCCACCTTGGTCATCATGGCGAACATGGCCGCGGCCGGCGCGCTCGCGGCGGAATAGGTGGTGGGCAGCCAGAAATTCAGCGGCCACATGGCCGCCTTCACGAGGAAGGCGACCGCGAGAATGGCCGCGCCGGCCTCGAACAGAGTGCGGCCCTCCTCGCCGATAGCGGGGATGCGGCCGGCGAGGTCGGCCATGTTGAGCGTGCCGGTCACGCCGTAGATCAGGCTCACGCCCACCAGGAACAGCGAGGACGCGACGAGATTGATCGGGATGTAGTGCAGCCCCGCCTTGACGCGGGCGATGCCGGAGCCGTGCAGCACCAGCCCGTAGGACGCGGCCAGCATCACCTCGAAGAACACGAACAGGTTGAACAGGTCGCCGGTCAGGAAGGCGCCGTTCAGCCCCATCAGCAGGAACAGGAAGATGGAATAGAAGCGCGGCCCCGCCCGGTGCCAGCGCGCGAGCGCGAACACGAAGCTGGCGCAGGCGAGCAGCGCGGTGAGTACGAGCATCATGGCCGAGAGGCGGTCGGCCACCAGCACGATGCCGAACGGCGCCGGCCAGTTGCCCACCGCCTGGACGATGGCGCCCTGTCGATCGGTCGCGACCAGCAGCGTCACCGCCATCGCGAGCAGCGCCAGGATCGTCCCGAGGCTCACTGTGACCTTCAGGGTGCGGAGCCGGTCGTCGAACAGCAGCAGGAACGCGCCGGCCATCAGCGGCAACAGCACCGGCAGGACGACGAGGAATGAGAAGGCGGGAGTCTGCATCAGTCGCCGAGCCCGTCCACGTGGTCACTGCCGGTGCGTCCACGTGCGGTGAGCAACACCACGAGGAACAGCGCCGTCATGGCGAAGCCGATGACGATAGCCGTCAGCACCAGCCCCTGCGGCAGCGGGTCGGCGAAGGCGGCCGGATTGCCGGCCACCCCCTTCTCCAGGATCGGCGGGGCGCCTAGCCGCAGCCGCCCCATGGAGAAGATGAAGAGGTTGACCGCATAGGACAGAAGCGACAGGCCGATGATGACCTGGTAGGTGCGCGGGCGCAGCAGGAGCCAGGTGCCGGCTCCGCCGAGCACGCCGATGCCGATGGCGAGGATGGTCTCCATCACGGCTCTCCCAGGCTGCGGGTCTCGCGCGGTCCGCGCAGCGACTGGTGTGCGAGTGCGATAAGCATCAGCACGGTTGCGCCGACCACCAGCGCGAAGACGCCGAGGTCGAACATGAGCGCCGAGGCCATCGGCACCTCGCCCACCACCGGCAGGTGCACGTAGCGCGCGTAGGATGTCAGGAACGGGTAGCCGAGCAGCAGCGAGGCGAGCCCGGTCAGGCTGGCGGTTAGCAGGCCGAGCCCCATCCAGCGCAGAGGCAGCACGCGCAGCACCGCCTCAGCGCCGCGCACACCGGCCGCCATGTATTGCAGCACGAAGGCGATCGACAGGACGATGCCGGCCGCAAAGCCCCCGCCCGGCAGATCGTGGCCGCGCATGAACAGGTAGACCGCGAGCACGGCGATGGGCGGAAACAGCCACTGCATGATGAAGCGCGGGATCAGCAGGTAATCGGCAACCGTGTCGCCCACCTCCCGGTCGGGCCGCGCCGCGTCATAGGCGTTCTGGATGCGCTGCTGCTCCGGCGTCTCGACGCTGTCCGGCGCTGGGCGGAAGCGGCGCAGCATGGCGAACACGGTGAGCGCCACCACGCACAGCACGGTGATCTCGCCCAGCGTGTCGAAGCCGCGGAAGTCCACCAGGATCACGTTGACGATGTTGGTGCCGCCGCCCTCCGTATAGGCGCGCTCGACGAAGAATCGGGACACCGTGTCCGGCAAGGGCCGCGTCATCACCGCATAAGACAGCATCGACAGCCCGAACCCCACCGCGAGCGCCAGCGCGAGGTCGCGGAAGCGCCGGGCAATGACGGCGCCTGGGGGCCGCATGTCCTCCTGCGTGATGATGCGCTTCGGCAGCCAGCGCAGGCCGAGCAAGATTAGCACCGTGGTGACGATCTCCACCAGAAGCTGGGTCAGGGCGAGGTCCGGGGCGGACAGCCAGAGGAAGGTGAGGCAGGTGACGAGCCCGGCGCCGCCCGTGAGCGCCAAGGCGGCGAGCCGGTGGAACTTCGCCTGATGGGCGGCCCCAAGCGCGCAGGCGATGCCGATCGCCCAGACGAGGATGAAGGCGGGCGTCGCCGGCGTGAGCGGACGGGTGCCGACGCTGGCCGCGCCGTGCACCAGGACCGGGACGGATGCGGCCAGGATGGCGACCATCACCAGCAGACGAAGCTGCGGCTGCAGACGCCGCGTACCGAAGATCTGCTCCAGCGTACGCGCCCACTTCCAGGACAGCGTCACCATCACGTTCTCGAAGATGCGCTGGGCGTTCAGGTCCTGGAGCAGCGGCGGCCCCTCGCTGCCGCTCGCCAGATATCCGCGCAGCGCGAGATAGAGGACGATGCCGCCCACCATGGCGATCACGCTCATGAGCAGCGGCAGGTTGAAGCCGTGCCAGACCGCGAGGCTGTAGTAGGGCAAGTCGGTGCCTACCACCGCCTGCGCCGCGCTCGCCAGGAGCCAGCCAACGGCGCGGCCGGGGATGATGCCGATGACGAGGCAGATCACCACCAGCAGCTCGATGGGGAAGCGCATCCAGCGCGGCGGCTCGTGCGGCATGCGCGGCAGGTCGGTCGGCGGCGGGCCGAAGAAGGTGCCGAGGATGAAGCGCAGCGAATAGGCCACTGAGAACATGCCCGCGAGTGTGGCGAAATAGGGTAGCGAATCGTCGAGCAGCGAGCCGGTATGTTCGGCGACCGCCTCGGCGAAGAACATCTCCTTCGACAGGAAGCCGTTGAGCAGTGGCACCCCGGCCATAGCCGCCGCCGCCACCATGGCGAGCGATGCGGTGAACGGCATGTAGCGCCACAGGCCGCTGAGCCGGCGCAGGTCCCGCGTCCCGGTCTCGTGGTCGATGATGCCCGCCGCCATGAACAGCGAGGCCTTGAAGATGGCGTGGTTGAGGATGTGGAACACCGCCGCCACTGCCGCGAGCGGGCTGCCGAGGCCGAGCAGCAGCGTGATGAGGCCCAGGTGGCTGATGGTGGAATAGGCCAGCAGCCCCTTCAGGTCCTGCTGGAAGATGGCGAAATAGGCACCGATCACCAGGGTCGCGAGGCCGGCGGGGACGACGAGGTAGAACCAGGCGTCGGTTCCCGCCATCACCGGCCACAGCCGCGCCAGCAGGAACACGCCGGCCTTCACCATGGTGGCCGAGTGCAGATAGGCCGAGACCGGGGTCGGCGCCGACATGGCGTTGGGCAGCCAGAAATGGAACGGGAACTGCGCGCTCTTGGTCAGCGCGCCGAGCAGGATCAGCACCAGCACCGGCACGTAGAGCGGGCTCTCCCGGATCGCGTCGCCCGAGGCCAGCACCACGTCGAGGTCATAGCTGCCGACGATGCGCCCAAGCAGGATGGCGCCGACGAACAGGCAGATGCCCCCGGCCGCCGTCACGGTCAGCGCCATGCGCGCCCCGTCGCGCGCGCCCGCATTGTGGTGCCAGTAGCCGATCAGCAGGAACGAGAAGAGGCTGGTCAGCTCCCAGAAGAACACGAGCAGGATGAGGTTGCCCGCCAGCACCACCCCGAGCATCGCGCCCATGAACGCGAGCAGGAAGCTGATGAAGCGCGGGGCCGGGTCCTCGGCAGCGATGTAGTAGCGCGCATAGAGCACCACCAGCCCGCCGATCCCGTACACCAGGATGGCGAAGAGCCAGGCGAGACCGTCGATCCGGAAGCCGAATTCCAGGCCGAACTCCGGCATCCAGGCCACCTTGGCCGCAACCGAGGCGCCGCCCTGCACCAGCGGGTAGAACAGGATGGTGATGACGATGCCGGCTATCGTGACCGTGGCGGCGATGAGCACCGCGGGGGTGCGCGCCTCGCGCGGCAACAGGCTGGCAAGAAGGCTCCCGAGAAACGGCATCCCGACGAGGGTAACCAGCATCATCCCGTCGGGCATACGTCCCGGCCTCCGCGCTCAACGATCCGTCACTACCTCTGCGATGCGTGACCATCGCCCGCATGATGGAGGGTTACGCCATGAACGATCAAGCCTAGGGAACAGTGGCCTTCCAGTTTGGAGCGAAGCCGCGGCTCGGCCGCGGGGCCATTGGCGTGACCGCAGAGATCGAACCATCCCCGCCTTACTGCGGCAACCGCCGCCTTCCGAATAACGCCCCGGTGCGGGCAGTCGGTGAGACTCTTCGCCAGGGCCGCAGGCGCAATCTCGCGTAACGTAAGACATTTATCTGGCATGATGCGTCCGGCAAACCCCAGAGGAGACTGCGGGCGCAACCATCATGTGGACAGTGCTGCGGACCAAGCTAGCCGAGGAGCTTAGGGGGCATGCTCGTCGCGGATGCCGGCGGTGTCGCCACCGTACCGCATCCGTGTCTCACCCCTGCACCACCACCACCTTGGCCCCGTCGGGCACCCGGCGGTAGAGGTCGATCACGTCCTGGTTCATCATGCGGATGCAGCCGGAGGAGACCGCCTCGCCGATGGTCCATGGCTCGTTGGTGCCGTGGATGCGGTAGAGCGTGTCCTTGCCGTCCTTGAAGAGATAGAGGGCGCGCGCGCCGAGTGGGTTCTGCGCCCCGCCCGCCATGCCGCCGGCCCAGGGGCGGTAGCGCTCCGGCTCGCGGGCGATCATGGCATCGGTGGGCCGCCAGCTCGGCCACTCGCGCTTGTAGCCCACCGCCGCCGTGCCGGAGAATTCCAGGCCCTCCTTACCGACGCCGACGCCGTAGCGCAGCGCCCGGCCGTTCTCCTGGACCAGATAGAGGAAGCGGTTCTTCGCATCGACCACCAGCGTGCCGGGCTGCTGGCCCGTGGGGTCCTGCACGAGCTGGCGCACGTTGCGCGGCGCGAGGTCGTCGGGGTCGACCCCGGGAATGGGGATGCCCTTGTCCTCCAGCGCGCCGTAGCGCTGGGCATCGGCGGGGGACAGGCGCGGCGGCGCCTTGGTGGGCAGCGGCGCGTCGGTGGCGGTGACGCACGCGGCGAGCCCCAGCGGGGCGGCAAGGATGCCGAGGCGCAGGCCGGCTCTGAGAACGGCGCGGCGGGAAACGTCGGGCGCGGCCATGGAGGGGCTCACTCCCCGGCCTGGCGGCGGCGCGCCTCGGCGATGGCACGCTTGAAGCTCGCATAGTCCAGGGTCGAGGCGAGCAGCGGTCCTACAAGGTATGTGGGCGTGCCGCGCAGCCCGAGCTGATCCGCCTGGGCGCGGTTGCGCTTCAGCAGGGCGATGATCTCCTGACCATGGGCCTCGATGTCCGCCTGGAGGCGCTTCATGTCGAGGCCCGGCACGGCCGCCACTGCCTGGAGCATCTGCGCCTCGCCGATGCGCCGGCCGGGAATACCCATGAGCGCGTCGTGCGCCGCCAGATACTTGCCCTGGAAGCCGGCGGCGAGCGCCAGTTGCGCGCCATAGACCGAGGCCTCGGTGATGACCGGCCAGTCCTTGTAGACCACCCGGATGCGCCCATCCTCCTTCACCACGCGGGCGAGGTCGGGCGCGGATTTCTTGCAGTAGGGGCAGTTGTAGTCGAGGAACGCGACGATGGTGACGTCGCCCTTCGGATTGCCGGAGGTCGGCGCCTGCGGATCGTTCAGGATCGCCTCCACGTCGAGCGCCTGGGCGCGCGCCGGAGCGGCGCCCAGCGCGAGGACGGCGGAAAGGGCGGCGAGGCGGAAAAGGTCCCTGCGGCGCATGATGTCTCCGGGGATTGAGGGCGGGATTCCGAACAGGTTCCGGCTCACAGGCCGGCCTTCGCCGCGAGGGCGGAAATGTCGTCGGGGGTGATGGGGCCGATCAGTCGCGAGTGCGGCACCTCGCGGCCGGCGGCATCCATGAGGAACAGGGTTGGCGGCCCGACCACGTCATGGCGCCGCATCAGCGCCCGCTCCTGCGCGCCGTAGTTGGTCACGTCGGCGGCGATGACCTTCAGGCGGGCGATGCGGGCGCGCACCTGCGGCTCGGCCATCACCGCCTCGTTGGACTTGCAGACCGTGCACCAGCCGGCGGTGAAGGTGACGAGCACCGGTCCGTCGGCACTCTTGGCCTCGGCCAGCGCCGCGTCGAGCGCGGCGGGAGAGGAGATGCGCGTCTCCAGCGGTCCGGAGCCCTCGGGCAGAGCGCGCGCCGCGAGAAAGCCGAGCGGGCGCAGCGGATTCCCCGCGCCGCCCGCCGCACCCACGATCAGCAGTCCGCCATAAAGCAGAGCCACGAGACCAGCGGCCTTGCCGAGGCGCGACGGGGCGCCGCTCGCCGCGTTCATGCGGTCGAGGCTGCCGGCGAACACGCCGACGCCCACCGCCAGCGCGCCCCACAGCACAAGGCCGGCCGGCCCCGGCAGGAGGCGCGCGGCCAGCGCCACGGCCACGGCGAGGAACATCACCCCGCAGACGGCCTTCATCCGCCCGAGCCACGGCCCCGAGCGCGGCAGGATGCGCGCGCCGAACGTGCCGGCGGCCACCAGCGGCAGGCCCATGCCGAGCCCGAGCATGAACAGCGCCGCGCCGCCGCGCAGGCCGTCGCCGGTCTGGGCGGCGTAGAGCAGAGCGGCGGCGAGCGGCGGCGTCACGCACGGCCCGACCACCAGCGCCGAGCCGAAGCCCAGCAGCGCCGCCCCGGCCACCGAACCGCCGCGCCCGCCGCCGGACAGCCGGCCCGCAAGGCCTGGAGGCAGCGCGAGGTCGAACAGGCCGAACATGGAGAGCGCCAGCGCCACCAAAACCGCCGCCATGAGGCCGAGCGCCAGCGGCGTCTGAAGCGCCGCCTGAAGGCTCGCTCCCGACCAGCCGGCGGCGAGGCCGACCACCCCATAGGCCGCCGCCATGGCGAGCACATAAGCGGACGACAGGACGAAGCCGCGCCTCCGGCCGGACTTCTCCGCGCCGTCCGCCAGGATGCCGGAGAGGATCGGGATCATCGGGAACACGCACGGCGTGAAGGCGAGCAGCAGACCGAAGCCCAGGAAGGCCGCCAGCAATGCGGGCAGCGGCCCGGTGAGGGAGGCTGCATCGCCCTCCCGGCCGGGCGGCGAAGGTGCTGGAGGAGCGGCCGCCACCTCCGTGCCGGTCGACCCCCCGCTCTCTGCCGCCGCCGCGCCGAGCCCCTTCGGTTCCGGGAAGGCCTCGCGCGGGGCCTCGGCGACGGCGAGCGTCGCGAGGTCCACCGTCATCCGCGCCGGCGGGTAGCACACCCCGTCCTCGGCGCAGCCCTGGAACCCCACCTCCAGCGTGCCGCTGTCCGGAAGCCCCGGCGCGCGCGCAGCGATGGCGCCATGGTAGATGCCCACCCGGCCGAAGTTGGGGTCGTCCTTCTCCTCGCCGGGCGGGGTCGCCAGCTCGACCTTGGCGCCGTCGTGGCGCGCCTCCAGGCTCTCGCGATAGAGATAGGTGCGCGGGGCGATGGTCCAGCGCAGCACCAGGGCGCCGTCGCCGTCATGCGCGGCCGAAAGGCGGAACGCCGCCTCCGCCCGCAGCGGCGACTGAGCGGCGGCCGGCATCGCGCCGAGCAGCAGCGCCACGCCGGCTGCAAGAATCGTCCGGGACAGGAACGAGATCACCAAGGAGCGCCTCCGTGAGAATGCGGCGCTCCCTCCAATGCCCACCTTAAGCCAGCCTTAAGCTGGCCGTAGGACAGCACGGTGGCAGGAGGAGAGCGATGCGCATTCTGGTCGTCGAGGACGATCCGGTTCTCGCGGACGGGCTGAAAGTCGGGCTGGAGCTGGCCGGTGCCAGCGTCGAGCGCGTGGCCGCCTGCGCCGACGCACGCGCGGCATTGGCCGCGAACCGTTTCGATGTGGTGGTGCTCGACGTGATGCTGCCGGACGGCTCCGGCATCGACATCCTCGCCGGGCTGCGCGCCGCCAAGGACTTGACCCCGGTGCTGCTGCTGACCGCCCTCGACGAGACCCTGGACAAGGTGCGCGGCCTCGATGCGGGCGCCGACGACTATCTCGGCAAGCCGTTCGACCTCGACGAGCTTGCCGCCCGCGTGCGCGCCATCGCCCGCCGTGGCCAGGGCCGGGCGGAGCCGACGCTCCAGGCCGCGGGCCTCGTGCTCGATCCCGCGACCCTCGGCGCCACCGTGGACGGGCGCGTGGTGGCGCTCTCGCGACGGGAGTTTGCCGTGCTCGCCGCGCTCATGGAGCGGCCGGGCGTCATCCGCTCCAAGGGCGAGATCGAGGAGCGCCTCTATGGCTGGCAAGAGGAGGTGGAGAGCAACACGGTGGAGGTCCACATCCACAATCTGCGCGCCAAGGTGGGGCGCAAGGCGATCGAGACCGTGCGCGGCCTCGGCTACCGTGTGAGAGGCGCGCCATGACCTCCTTGCGCCGGCGCCTGTTCTTGATCCTGCTGGCGGCGACGGGCGCCATATGGCTGTGCGCCATGGCCTGGATCTCCCTCGGCAGCCGCAGCGAGCTGGAGCACGTACTTGACGCCCGCCTGCAGGAGGCGGCGCGGATGGTCCATTCCATGGTGCGGGGCGGCAGCATCGCCGCCGCGGCGGTGCCGTTGCCCCAGCCGCAGGCGGGCTATGAGCGCCAGCTCTCATGCCAGATCTGGTCACTGGACGGCGATCTGGTGGCGCGCTCCGGCGGCGCCCCGGATGCGGCGCTGGCAGGACCTTCCGGGGGATTTTCGGAACGCATGGTGGACGGCGAGACCTGGCGCGTCTTCACCATCGTCGACACCGAGAAGGGCGTGCGGGTGATGGTCGGCGACCGCATCGGCCTGCGCGACCGGCTGGTGCGCGACCTGCTCGCCGGGCTGCTGGCTCCCGCGCTCCTCATCACGCCGCTGCTCGGGCTGCTGATCTGGATCAGCCTCGGCCGCGGCCTTGCGCCGCTCAATGCGGTGGCGCGGGAAATCGCCGCGCGCGACGGCGAGGACATGCGGCCGGTCTCG
The DNA here is from genome assembly GCF_043194795.2 of Xanthobacter pseudotagetidis. Classification (NCBI taxonomy): domain Bacteria; kingdom Pseudomonadati; phylum Pseudomonadota; class Alphaproteobacteria; order Hyphomicrobiales; family Xanthobacteraceae; genus Xanthobacter; species Xanthobacter pseudotagetidis. The sequence continues at coordinate 3,658,018 of NZ_CM195534.1, forward strand.
CTCGCCGAGGCGCCGCAGGAGGTGCGCCCGCTGATCGGCGCCATCAACGACCTGTTCCAGAAGCTGGAGGCGGCGCGCCGTCACGAGCGCGACGTGACCGCCTTCGCCGCCCACGAGCTGCGCACGCCGCTGGCGGGCCTGAAGACGCAGGCGCAGATCGCGCTCGCCACGGACGATGCGGTGACGCGGGAAGCCGCCTTGAGGCAGATGCTGGCCGCCGTCGACCGGTCCACCCGGCTGGTGCGGCAGTTGCTCGTGCTGGCCAAGCTCGAAGCGCGGGCGCAGCCGATGGCGGCCGGGCCGGTCAATGCCGGCGCCATGCTGCGCGATATCGTCGCCCAGACGCCCGCCTCTCCCGACCTGATGGTGTCCATCGCCCCGGAGCTGGACGCACTGACCGTGACCGTGGCTCGCGAGACGCTCCACCTCGCTTTGCGCAATCTGCATGAGAACGCCGTCAGCCACGCCGCGCCTGGCGGCGCGGTCCGCTGGACGGCGCCGCTCGGCGCCATTTGCGTGGAGGACGACGGGCCGGGCATGCCGCCGGACGAACTGCCGCGCGCCACCGAGCGCTTCTTCCGCGGCCGCGGACAGACCGCGCCGGGCAGCGGGCTCGGCCTCACCATCGCCGCGCTAGCCGCCGAGCGCATCGGCGCCCGCTTGGTCCTGATGAACCGCAAGGAACAGTCAGGCCTGAGGGCCGAAATCACCCGACAGGCATAAGCGCGCGGGACCCGCGGCAATGGCGCCAACTGGAGTGGGTGGAATTGTTCCGTGCCCTTTGTCACCCAGGCAGACAAAAGCTCGCGGTCCGGAACTCCGAACCCGGGTCGCGACATGGCTGGCGGATAGTCCCGCTCAATCCCGCCTGAACCCGCGAAATCCCGCAGCCTACCCCATCTGTCTGTTGGCATATTCGTTGGCATTTCTGGATTTCATGCCGAAAATAATTACGTAAAATCAATATTTTAATGCAATTATTCGATCCCCTCACCCGCACCATTTCCCGGTCGAGGGGCGTCTGAGAAGCTTGGGGCGGTTCAGACCTCTATCTCGTAGGTGTGGTGATGGAGAGCCCGAACACCTTCTCGAGGATGACAATGAGGGCGACAACCAAACCCATCTGGAGGGTCGATGCTGCCGCAACGATGACCTGTTCCGATCCATACTGAATCTGGCTGTAGATCTGGATTGGCAGGGTAGAGAGGCCCGGCCCGGTCAGGAACAACGTCGCATTCACTTCGCCGAAGGAGACAACGAATGCGAACACTGCTCCCGCGACGATCCCCGGCTGGATGCTCGGCAGGGTGACCTTCAAGAACGCGCGTACCGGGGAGGCGCCGTGGATGATGGCGGCCTCCTCGATGCGGATATCGAACAGGTCGAGGCTCGACAGCACCGAGCGCACCACGAACGGCACGCCAAGCAGGATATGCGCCGTGGCGATTCGCGCCAGGATCGGCGCATGCGTCATCTGGAAATAGAGCAGCAGCGCGACGCCGAGGATAAGACCGGGAAAGATCAGCGGCGTGAGCAGGAAAGCGTTGATCGCCCCTTTGAAAGGGAAGCGTCCCCGCGCCAGTGCGACAGCCGCGAGCGTGCCGAGCACCACCGATGTAGCGGCCGCGATCACCGCGATGACCAGGCTCCAGATGAATCCGCTGACCATGTCCGCGGTCTCGAAGAACTCGAAATACCAGCGCATCGAAAGCCGCTGCGGCGGGAAGGTCAGCGCCGAGGACGGGTTGAAGGAGGAGATAATGATGACGACGATCGGCAGCAGGACCACCGCATAGGCAACGAACGTCACCGTCGCCAGCGCCACATCGCCCCAGTCGATCGCCGGCCGCAAGGGTCGCGCCGCCGGCTGATCGAGATCAAGCTTCGGAGCGCTCATCGGGCCATCCCATTCGCATTGCTGCCGAGCAGCCGCACCATCGCGCCGCAGGCGGCCGCGGTGGCCACCACCAGCACCACCGAGAGCGCGGCGGCGAGCGGCCAGTTGAAGCTGGACGTGGAATCGAAGATCAGGTTGCCGAGCAGCTTCACCTTCGGGCCGCCGAGCAGGAAGGAGATGATGTAGGTGCTCATGGCGATGGTGAAGACCATCACCGCGCCGGACACCATGCCGGCGCCGCTGAGTGGCAGCGTCACCTTCAGGAACACCTTGAACGGCCCCGCCCCGTGCGCGGCCGCGGCCTCGCGCAACGCCGGATCGATGGTGATGAGCGTGTTGGTGATGTTGATGATCATGTACGGCAGGAGGATCGAGACGAGACCGAGCAGCACCGTGCCTTCCGTGTACAAGAAGGCGATTGGGTAGTCGGTGGCTCCGGATGACAGCAGCACCTGGTTGACGATGCCGCGCCGTCCGAGCAGCGCGATCCACCCATAGACCCGGATCACCGTGCTCAGAAGCAGAGGAAACAGCAGCAGGATGACGAGCTTTTTACGCGCCGCCGGCGACAGCTTCGAAAGATAGTAGGCGGCCGGATAGCCGAGAAGCAGGCAGGCCAGCGTCGTCTCCACGCTGATGCGGAAAGTGAGCCAGAGGCTGCCAAGATAGAAGCCGTCGGTGAGCACGGCGACATAGTTCTTCAGCGTGAAGACGCCGTCGAAGAAGCCGGTGTCCGAACGGCCGTAGAAGCTCACCACGCAGAAGGCCGCCGAAGGCAGCACGAGCAGAACGAAATAATAGAGGAAGGCGGGCGCCAGAAGCGTCTCGGCCCGCTTCCAGCGGAACGGCCGGCGGGCCACGGCGGCTCGCGCGACGGTGCCGGCGAGGCTGCTAGTGCGCGACAATGGCGGCGTCCTCCGGCTTGAACGCGGCGAAGACCTCCGCGCCCTCCGCGAGGGCGGTTCCACGGCTGGGAGCACGGGCGACCAGCAGAGCTCCGCCTCGGGTCCGCAGCACCACCCGCAGGTCGCTGCCGAGATAGAGGACGCTTTCCACCTTGGCCGGCAGGCCTGGCGCGGCGCCCGGCGCGCCGTGCAGGTCGAGCCGCTCGGGCCGGATGGCGAGGCGCACCCGGTCGTTCTCGCGCAAGGTGTGATCCGCAGACGGGCGGAAGGCCTGGCCCTCCACCGCCACGTGAAGTCCCTGCGGTCCCCGAGCGACCACGCCCTCGATCAGGTTGGCACTGCCGAGGAAATCGGCGACGAAACCGTCGGCGGGTCGCTCGTACAGGTCCTCGGCCGAGCCCTGCTGGGCGATGCGCCCGTCGCGGAAGATGGCGATGCCGTCGGACATGGCGAGCGCCTCCTCCTGGTCGTGGGTGACATAGATGGTGGTGATGCCGAGCAGCTTCTGCAGCGAGCGCAATTCGCTCTGCATCTCGATGCGCAGCTTGCGGTCGAGCGCGCTCAACGGCTCGTCCAGCAGCCACACCGCAGGGCGCGCGGCGATCGAGCGGGCGATGGCGATGCGCTGCTGCTGGCCGCCGCTCAGCTCCTTGGGATAGGCGCGCTCGCGGCCCGCCATGCGCACCATTTCCAGCGCCTCGCGCGCCTTGGCCTCGCGCGCCTTGCGACCCATGCCGCGCATCTCCAGACCGAACGCGACATTGTCCAGCACCGTCCGATGGGGAAACAGCGCATACTGCTGGAACACCATGCCGATGTCGCGCTTATGCGGCGGCACCTCGTTCACGATGGCTGGGCCGATGCGCACCGTGCCGGCATCCGGCCGCAGGAACCCGGCGACGAGGCGCAGCAGCGTGGTCTTGCCCGAGCCGCTGGGACCGAGCAGCGAGAAGAAGGATCCGTCCGGGACCGTGATGCTGACGCGATCCACCGCCCAGGCGCCGGCATATTGCTTGGAGACGCCGGCTATCTCGACACTGGCCATTGCGCGCGCCCTCAGCGGCCGACAGTGCGGTTCCAGGCTTCCGTCAGCTCGGCCCGCTTGGAGTTGAGCCAGGCATAGTCGATGGCGACGAAGCGCTTCTGCTCCTCGGGGGTCCAGGAGATCTTTGCCGCGCTCTCGGCGTCGATATAGTCCTTCCACTTGGTGTTGGTGGGGTGGAAGCCGAGCTTCTTGGCGTTCGCCGCCTGCAGCTTCGGATCGAGGGTGACGTTCACGTATTCCTCGATCAGCGCCATGTTCTTGGTGTTCTGGATCGGCCCGAAACCCCACGAAGTGAAGAAGCCACCTTCGCTCGGCAGCACGAACTTGGTGGCGCCACCCCAGTTCTGCACCTGGACCCATTCGGCGCGGCCGAGCCAGCCGATGGCGGCTTCCTCCTGGAACAGGCTCCTGGCATTGGCCTGGCTGTCCACAGTCCAGATCGGGTCGAGATCGGCGAGGCGCTTCAGGTTGTCGAGCCCGGCCTGGGTGTCCTTGTAGTCCTTGCCGGCCGCCAGCGCCGACAGGAGGATGACGTGGAGCCCGAAGGAATGGACCACGGCCGGCAGCACGATCTTGCCGCGATAGTCCTTGTTCCACATGTCCGCCCAGGAGGTGGGCGGGCTCTTCACCATCTTCGGATTGTAGCCCATGCCCAAGCCGTTGAAGAGGAACGAAGTGTAGCTCGGGGTGACGAAGCGCGGATCGACGTCCTTCAGGTTCGTAAGCTTGGGGGACTTGTAGTTCATCGCCTCGAGGATGCCTTCGGACTGGGCGCGGGCGAAGAAGGAATCCGCGAGGCAGATGAGGTCGTACTCGCTGCGCGGAATGCCGAGCTTCGCCTTGGCGATGCGCGCGGCATTGTCGGACCCGGTGTCGTGGAGCACCGGCACCTTGGTGAGCTCCGTGAACTTGGCGTCAATATTGGCCTTGTTCCAGGTTGCCCAGTCGCCGCCAAAGTCGCTCACCACGAGCTGGCCGGATTGAGCGAGCGCGTCTGAGATCCCGGCGTGGGGAGATATCAGCCCTGCGGCTGCGGCGCCGGCTGACAGCTTGAGCACCTGACGACGGTCAATGGTCTTCATCATGGCAAGCTCCTCTCGGAAGGAAGGTTGCCGATCACCTCTCAGGTTTCGGCTTATGTTTCATTTATGAAACGATTATTTCTCATATGACTTCATCGAGGTAAGCGCGAGGTGTCAAGGCACGATTTTCATCAAGCATTGATGCAAAATTGTGCGCCAATTTGAGGCATATTTGAATGCAAAACGCGCATGAAGACTTTGAATATGTCTGCGCTCGACGTGCGTCAGGATTGACAGCGACGCCTCCGCCATCTCAAGATGTTTCATATAAGGGAGTTATGTTTCATATGAGAAACAAAGAAAATCAGGCGCGCAAGACAGGGCCGGCCACGCCCGCGATCCTCAACGCGCTGGCCATCCTCGAATCCTTCGATGCGCACACCCCTACGCTCTCGCTGTCCGAGATCAGCCGCCGGCTGGGCATCGCCAAGGCTTCCGCCTTCCGCAACCTCAACGCCTTGGAACAGGGCGGCTATGTGGTGAAGGACCCGCGCGACGGCACCTATTCCCTCGGCTCCAAGGTGCTGGACCTGGCCCGCCGCTTCTCGGAGAAGGACCGCTTCCTCTCCATCGGTGGCGCGCACCTGCGCGAGCTTTCGCGCGCCACCGGCGAGACCAGCCACCTCGCCATCATGGATGGCCAAGAGATCGTCTATGTGGATGTCGCCGAAGGCTCGCACCGGGTGCGCGCGGTGGTGAGCCGCGGCGACCGGGTGCCCGGCCACTGCGTCGCCTCCGGCAAGGCCATCCTCGCCTTTTCCGAGCGCCAGCGCGTCACGGAATTCCTCGCCGGCGGCCTCAAGGCAGTCACCGCCGGCACCATCACCACCCCCGATGGCTTCCTGACCGACCTCGATCGCACCCGGCGGCGCAGCTACGCCGTCAACATGGGCGAATGGGCCGAAGATGTCTCAGCCGTCGCCGTGCCGGTCTTCGGACCCGGCGACGCCGTTGTGGGCGCCATCGGCATCGCCGGCCCCCGCCTCAGGCTCGGGGCGAAGATGCTGGCTCACCTGTCCGGCGCCATACAGGTGCAGGCGCGTCGCCTGTCCCTCGAACTCGGCGCAAGCGCCGGCTGCCTTGCGGAGCCGGCCGACGTCCATCTAGCCGCCATCCGCCGCAAGCGCGGCGCGGTTGCGGCCTGATCGCCCAGCAGGCGCCCGCCCGACGTCGGGCCTTGCCGGCGCCGCCTCACGAGGACCAGCGATGAACAGAATCCCGAGCAACCGCGCCTTCCGCCTCAAGGAAACGGCGTCGATGACCACCCATCCGCGCGTCTTCGGACACCGCGGCGCCGTCGCATCGGAGCATTATCTCGCCTCCATGGCCGGCATCGACGCCCTGAAGATGGGCGGCAACGCCATCGACGCCGCAGTGGCCGCGACGCTGGTGGAGGGCGTCGTCAACCAGCACATGCACTCGATCGGAGGCGAGGTCCCGATCCTCGTCTCCTCCCCCGACCATCCCGAGGTGGTGTGCATCAACGGCAACATGGTGGCGCCCGCCGCGGCGACGCCGGAGGCGTTCAAGCAGCTCGGGTTCGAGAAAATCCCGCCGTCCGGCGTCTTCGCCGCCGGCGTGCCGGGGTGCATAGGCGCTCTGCTGGAGGCGATGAAGCGCTACGGCCGGCTCACCTTCGCCGACGTGGTCGGCCCGGCGCTCGATCTCGCGCGCAACGGCTTCGCCGCCCACGCCGGCCTGCTGCGCCAGCACGCATTCGGGGTTTCCGACCTCGCCGACCTGTTCCGCACCGAATGGCACGGTTCGGCCGCGCTCTACCTCAATCCGGACGGCAGCGAACTCGACGAGGGCACGACCATCCGGAACCCGGCGCTGGCCGACATGTTCGAGTATCTCTCCCGCTCCGAGGCGGCGCGCGGCGGCAGCCGCTTGGCAGGGCTGGAGGCGGCCTTTGACGCCTTCTACAAAGGCGACGTGGCGCGCGAGATCGCCGACTATGTGAAGGACAAGGGGGGCCTGCTCTCGCGCGAGGACCTCGATCGGTTCGAGGTGCGGATCGAGAAGCCGGTATCCGTTGAGTTTGGCGGCGCTGTGGTCCACAAGTGCGGCCCCTGGAATCAGGGCCCGGCCCTGCTCCAGACCTTGTCCATCCTGAAGAATTTCGACCTCGCGGCCATGGGTCACAATAGCGCCGACTACGTCCACACCGTGGTCGAGGCCATCAAGCTCGCTTACGCCGACCGCGAGCAGTATTACGGCGATCCGGCCTTCGTCGATGTGCCCATGGAGCGGCTGCTCAGCGACGATTACGGCCGCATCCGCTCCGCCCTCATCGGCCCGCGCGCCGACATGGAGGTGCGCCCCGGCGACGCCTGGAACAATGTCGCTCTGCTTCCGGCCGAAGAGCGCATCGGCGGTGCCCTTTGGGGGCCGGGCACGGTCCATGTGGACGCCATGGACAAGGACGGATACACCGCCGCCTTCACGCCGAGCGGCGCCTATCTGAAGGCCTCCGAGGTGGTGCCGGCGCTGGGCTTTCCGCTGGGCGTCCGGCTCTCCAACTGCCGGCTCGACCCGCCGAACCATCCGAACATCGTCGCGCCCTTCAAGCGACCGCGCACCACCATCTCCCCCAGCCTTGCGATGAAGGACGGCAAGCCCTGGCTCGCGTTCGGCTCCATGGGCGGCGACCAGCAGGACCAGTGGCAGATCCAGTTCGTGCTCAACCGCGTGCTGTTCGACATGCCGCTTCAGGCGGCGATCGAGGCGCCAAAATTCTCCTCCGATCACTTTCCGGCGCTGTTCTACCCGCACGATTTCTTCCTCAACCGGCTGCGGATCGAGGAGAGCGTCGGTGCGGAAACCATCGCCGGCTTGGAGGATCGCGGGCACGATCTCGATGTCGCCCCGCCCTGGACCGAGGGCTTCCTGTGCGGCACCGAGCGTAACCTCGACACCGGCATCATGGAGGCGGGGTCCGATCCCCGCGGCACGCGCGCCGAGGTCTTCCCGGCCTACGCGCTCGCCTATTGAGGCGGCGGATCCAGGCCGCGGGGATCAGATCCCCGCGGCTGTCGGCCTGCCCGTTGAGCGCGCAAAGTTGACCCCTGAACGCAGGTTGGAGGCGCTCACCCGCGTTCAGCGGGACGTTCCGACGGATGAGCGTCGAGCTTGATGCGCAACCTGGCCATCTGCAGTTCCTCAGCGTGCCTCGCCGGCCGGGTCCCTTGCGCATGAGGCTGTGCCCCAGCTCATGAAATGGGCAAGGTGATCATTCAGTGAGCCTCGCCCCACCTCCCCGGCCATAGATACCAGAGCTCGATCCTTTGGACCTCCTGCTTTTGCGGTACTGGCACCCCATTTGCTTTAGTTGCTCATATCAACAAATGAGATCAGCAACAGAATGGTCGACCGAACCGCCCCGCCCATCAAGGTGGACTACCTCCAGCTCCAGCTGGGCGTGCTCAGCGAGTTGCTCAACAGCATGGCCAGCCCGCTGCACGAGAATGCGTTCGGCATCTCGGTGCGCGAGTTGCGCATCCTGCGCTTCGCTTATGTGGAACCGGGGCTCAATCTCGGGCGCCTGATGGCGCAGACGGTGATCGAGAAGACCGTCCTCTCAAAGCTCGTCACCAGCCTTGTTCGCCGCGGTTTCATGAAGCGCGAGATAGACGCGGTCGATGCGCGATGCGTGAACCTGTTCCTTACCCGCCGCGGCGTCGATGTCGTCCTGCGCGCGGATGCCTTCAGCCGGAGCTGGGAGGAAGGCGTGCTGTCCATCCTCACCCCGGAAGAGGACGTGATCCTGAAAAACTGCCTCGCCAAGCTCACAGCCTACGCGAAAGAGCAGATCTCGGAGGCGAACACCCAGAAGAAGCCCACCTCCATCCAGACAGAGGCTCGCACATGACTTCGCCCGGACGTCTTCGCACCCTCGCCGCCGCCTTGCTGGGGCTTGCCATCCTGGTGGCGCAGGCGCAGGCGCAGACCACGCTGCGCGTGGTGCCGCAGTTCGACCTGAAGATCCTCGATCCCATCTGGACCACCGCCTTCACCACCCGCAACCACGGCTACATGATCTACGATACGCTGTTCGGCGTGGACGAGGCCGGCAAGCCGCAGCCGCAGATGGTCGGCGCCTTCGAGGCAAGCCCGGACAAGACGGTGTGGACCTTCACCCTGCGCGACGGCCTCGCCTTCCATGACGGCGCGCCGGTGACGTCCGAGGACGTGGTCGCCTCGCTCGCCCGCTGGGCCAAGCGCGATTCCCTCGGGCAGAAGATGTACGCGGTGCTGGACAAGGCCGAGGTGGTCGACGCCAAGACCTTCCGCCTCACCTTCTCGCGCCCCTTCACCATGACGTTGGAGGCCCTGAGCAAGCCCTCGGGCGTGCCGCCCTTCATCATGCCCAAGCGCGTCGCCGACACCCCCGCCGACAAGCAGATCGAGGACACGACGGGCTCCGGGCCCTTCATGCTCAAGGCCGACGAGTTCCGCCCCGGCGAGAAGGTCGTCTACCTCAAGAACCCGGCCTACGTGCCGCGCGCCGAGCCCCCGTCCGGAACCGCCGGCGGCAAGGTGGCGAAGGTGGACCGCGTCGAATGGGTGATGATCAAGGACGCCCAGACGCAGGTGAACGCCCTCGTCAATGGCGAGGTCGACATGATCGAGTGGATCCCCACCGAGCACTACGCGAAGCTCAAGGAAAGCCCCGGCGTCGAGCTCGTGAACGCCATCCCCTCGGGCTCCTACGCCATGCACATGAACCATCTGGTGCCGCCGTTCGACAATCCGAAGATCGCCAAGGCGGCGATCCTGGCGGTGAACCAGGAGGCGCTCATGCGGGCGCAGATCGGCTTCAAGGAGCTCTACCGCACCTGCACTTCCATCTATCCATGCGGCTCGCAGTTCGCCGACGGCCAGACCTCCTACTTCACTGGCAAGCCGCAATTCGCGGAGGCCAAGAAGCTGCTCCAGGAGGCCGGCTACGACGGCAAGCCCATCGTGCTGCTCTATGCGCCGGAGTTCGTGGTGCTCAACAAGTTCCCGCCGGTGATGGCGCAGTTGCTCCAGCAGGCGGGATTCAAGGTGGAGCTGCAGACCATGGACTGGCCGAGCGTCCTCATCCGCCGCACCAAGAAGGACCCGGCGGACAAGGGCGGCTGGAACATGTTCATCACCGGCTGGGGGGGGCCCGACACCATGAACCCGCTGTTCCTCGCCCCGCTCACCGGCAACGGCGAGAAGGGCTGGTTCGGCTGGCCCACCGACGCCAGGCTCGAGGAATTGAAGACGCAATTCCTGTTCGCCGCCGACGATGCGGAGCGCAAGAAGCTCGCGGAGCAGATCCAGCTCCAGGTGTTCGACGGCGCGATCTTCGCTCCGGTCGGGGAATCCACCCCCCTCACCGCCGTGCGCAAGAACCATGTGAGCGGCGTGGTGAAGGCGCCGATCACGGTGTTCTGGAACATCGAGAAAAAGTGAGTGCGCCCCCCGGCGGCGCCCCCGGGGCCACGCCTTCAGGGAAAGAGCCATGCTGATGTTCCTTGCGCGGCGGCTTGCCGCCACGGTGCCGGTGGCGGTGATCGTTGCCGTCATCGTGTTCCTCATGACGCGCCTCGCTCCGGGCGATCCGGCCGGCGCGCTGGTGGGCAATGCCGGCACCAGCGCCGATATCGACATGGTGCGCCAGCAGCTCGGGCTCGACCGCAGCCTCCCGGTGCAGTTCCTCCACTGGGCCGGGCAGATGCTGAGCGGCGACCTCGGCACCTCCTACTTCCTCAAGCGGCCGGTAACGGAGCTGGTGGCCCAGCGCATCGAGCCGACGCTCTCCCTGGCGGCGGTGACCATCGTGCTGTCGGTCCTGATCGCCCTGCCGCTCGGTGTGGTGGCCGCGTGGCGCAAGGGTAGCCTCATCGATCGCATCCTCATGAGCTTCTCCGTCATGGGATTTTCCGTGCCGGTGTTCCTCATCGGCTACGTTCTGATCTGGCTGTTCGCGCTGCAATGGGGCGTGTTGCCGGTGCAGGGCTATGCGCGGCTCGGCGACGGCGCCCCGGTGCTCGCCTGGCTGCGCCACCTCATCCTGCCGTCGGTGACCCTCTCCGTGGTCTATATCGCCCTCATCGCCCGGGTGACGCGCGCCGCCATGGTGGAGGCGCTGGGCGAGGATTTCATCCGCACCGCGCGCGCTAAGGGGCTCTCGGTGCCGCGGGTGCTGCTGCGCCATGCTCTCGCCAGTGCCGCAGTGCCCATCGTCACCGTGGTCGGGCTCGGCATCGCCTTGCTCATCGGCGGCATGGTGGTGACGGAGACGGTGTTCGCCATCCCTGGCCTCGGCCAATTGTCAGTGGATGCCGCGATCTCGCGCGACTATCCGGTGATCCAGGCCGTCACGCTCCTGTTCTCGGCCGTCTACGTCATCATCAACCTGTTGATCGACATCAGCTACCTGCTGCTCGATCCGCGCGTCCGCTACTGAGGCCGCGCCGATGGAGATGCCTCTGTCCGACCCGGCCGCGGCCGACATTCCGCCCGCCGCACGGCGGCGGCCCTCGCGGCTCGGCGCCGTGCTCGCCAGCGGGTCCGTGCGCCTCGGCGGCGGTGTGCTCGCGCTGCTGGTGCTGATGGCGGCGGCGGCTCCCCTCCTCTACACCATCGATCCGCTGGCCATTGACCCGGCGAGCGGCAACCTGCTGCCGGGCGCCCATGGCGAGTTCAACAGCCTCGCCGGCGACACGTTCGAGCGCCTCTTCCTCCTCGGCACCGACAGCCTCGGCCGTGACATCTGGAGTCGGGTCCTGTTCGGCGCTCGTGTGTCGCTGGCGCTCGGGGCAGCCGTGGCCGTGGCGGCGGTGGCGCTGGGAACGCTCGCCGGCGTCTGCGCGGGCTATTTCCGCGCGGCGGACAGCATCGTCATGCGCACCATGGATGGGCTGATGGCGATCCCCTCCATCCTGTTCGCCATCACCCTCGTGGCGGTGTGGGGCGGCACGCTCGGCGTGGTCGTCGTCGCCATCGCGCTGCCGGAGATTCCGCGAGTGGCGCGGCTGGTCCGCTCTGTGGTGCTCACGGTCCGCGAGGAGGCGTATGTGGAAGCGGCGGTGGCGCTCGACACGCCGCACTGGAAAATCCTGGCACGGCATATCCTGCCTAACACTTTGGCGCCGCTGATTGTCCAGGGCACCTACATCTGCGCCAGCGCCATCCTGATCGAGGCGATCCTGTCCTTCCTCGGGGTCGGCCTGCCCGCGGACATCCCCACCTGGGGCAACGTGATGGCGGAGGGGCGCCTCCAGTTCAACCAGTTCCCCCACAACGTGCTGGTGCCGGGCGCCTTCGTTGCCATGACGATCCTCGCCGTGAACCTCCTCGGCGACGGCCTGCGCGACACGCTCGATCCCAAGTTCAACCGCCGGGACGCGGCGGCATGAGCACGGCATCCGATACCGCGCGGGCTGTCCTCGCCATCACCGACCTCACGGTGGACCTGCCGGCGGGCGGCGACCGGCCCCAGGCGGTGCGCCGCATCTCGTTCGAGGTGAAGGCGGGCGAGATCGTCTGCCTGCTGGGCGAATCCGGTTCCGGCAAGTCGGTGATCGGCCAGACCGTGATGGGCCTGCTCGCCGATGGTCTCATCCCATCGCGGGGCAGCGTGCGCCTGCTTGGCGAGGAGGTGCTTCAGGCCACGGCCGGCCGACTCAACGAGCTGCGCGGCGCCCGCATGGCGATGGTGTTCCAGGAGCCTGCCACGGCGCTCAACCCCGTCATGCGCTGCGGCGACCAGGTGGACGAGATGCTCGCCCGCCACACGCGCCTGTCCGCCCGCGAGCGGCGCGCGCGCATCCTCGCCATGTTCGAGCGCGTGCGCCTGCCGGACTCCGAGCGCATCTTCCGCGCTTATCCGCACCAGCTGTCCGGCGGGCAGCGCCAGCGGATCGTCATCGCCATCGCCCTGATCCTGAAGCCGGCCCTGTTGATCTGCGACGAGCCCACCACCGCGCTCGACGTGACCACCCAGGCCGAGATCCTCGCCCTCATCCGCGAGCTGAAGGATGCAAACGGCACCGCGGTGCTGTTCGTGACCCACGATTTCGGCGTCGTCGCCGAGATCGCCGACCGCGTGGTGGTGCTGCGCCTCGGCGACATGGTGGAACAGGGCGCGGCGGCATCGGTGCTGAGCGCGCCGCGCGAGGCCTATACCCGCGCGCTGATCGCGTCGGTTCCGGGCCGCACGCCCCCGGAGCGCCGTCCGGTGCCGCACGCGCGCCCGCGCATCGAGGCCATCGGCGTCGGCAAGTCCTACGTCGTCCGCTCCCTGCTCGGGCCGCCGCGCACCGTCAGCGCGGCCGAGGACATCTCGCTCGGCGTGCGGCCGGGCGAGACCGTGGGCATCGTCGGGGAATCCGGCTCGGGCAAGTCGACACTCGCCCGCTGCATGGCCCGCCTCATCGCGCCCACCAGCGGCGAGATGCGGGTGGATGGGATTCCGGTGGCGCACGCCACCGGCAAGGTGCTCTCGGCGCTGCGCCGCAAGGTGCAGGTCGTGTTCCAGGACCCCTACCGCTCCCTGAACCCCCGCCTCACGGTCGGCGCCTCCATTATCGAAGGGCCGGTCAATTTCGGCGTGTCGCCGCGCGAGGCGCGGGAGCGGGCGCGGGCGCTCATGCATCTGGTGCGCCTCGCACCCGATGCGCTGGAGCGCTATCCGAGCGAGTTCTCCGGCGGCCAGCGCCAGCGCATCTGCATCGCCCGCGCGCTGGCCTGCGAGCCGGAGGTCCTGATCGCGGACGAAGCCGTCTCCGCCCTCGACGTCTCGGTCCAGGCGCAGATCCTGGCGCTGCTCGACGAGGTTCAGCAGCGGCTCGGCATCTCCATCCTGTTCATCACCCACGACCTGAACGTGGCGAGCCAGATCTGCGACCGCATCGTGGTGATGCGCGCCGGCCGGATCGTCGAGCAGGGCGCGACCCGCGAGGTCTTCCTCTCGCCACGCGAGCCCTACACCCGCACCCTCCTGGCCTCGGCGCCGGGACGCGCCTTCTTCGAGCGCCAGCACCCCGCTTCCGCCCTCTGACGAGCATCCCAACCATGCGCATCCTGATCGCCGGCTTCCAGCACGAGACCAACACCTTCGCCGCCTCCAAGGCGGACTGGCATGCCTTCACCCTGGGCGAGAACTTCCCCCCCTTCATCCGCGGACAGGCGTTGATCGACCGGTTCCGGGGCGCCAACATCGCCATCCAGGGCTTCATCGAATGCGCGGCGGCGAACGGCTGGACCGTGGTTCCTTCCGGCTGGGCCGGCGCTACACCCTCCGGCCGGGTGACGAAGGAGGCGTTCGAGCACATAGCCGGCGTGATCCTTGAGGACCTCAACGCCGCGATCGCCGCCGGCGGCGTCGACGCCATCTATCTCGACCTGCACGGCGCCGCGGTGGCCGAGGGCGAGGACGATCCGGAAGGCGAGTTGATCGCGCGCCTGCGCGCGGTTGTGGGCGCCGAGCTTCCCATCGTCGCCAGCCTCGACCTCCACGCCAATGTGAGCCGACGCATGCTCGACCTCGCCGACGCATTGACGGCCTACCGCACCTATCCGCACATCGACATGGCCGAGACCGGACGGCGCGCCGCCGCGCTGCTGGAGAAGCGCCTGGCGCTGGGGCGACGCGAGACCATGGCCATGCGGCGCCTGCCGTTCCTGCTGTCGCTCAACGTCCAGTGCACCATGATGGAGCCCGCAGCCTCGATCTATGCCCTGCTTGACGCGCTCGACACTGCGGAAGGAACTGCGCCGAGCTTCGCCATGGGCTTCGCCTCGGCGGACGTCCCCGAGGTCGGACCGCTGCTGTGGGCCTATGGCGCCGGGGCGCAGAAGACGGTGGACACGCTCTACGAGGCGGCGGTGGCCCGACGCGCCGAGTGGCGCCTCGACGTGCTCGACGCTCGCCCGGCCGTGTCCGAAGCGATGGCGCTGGCGCGCACGGCCGACCGGCCCATCATCATCGCCGATACCCAGGATAATCCCGGTGCCGGAGGCACCTCGAAGACCACGGGCCTGCTTCACGCGCTGGTGGACGAAGGCGCCGGCCGCGCGTTCGCCGGCAAGGTCGCCCTCGGCCTCATCTGCGCTCCGGAAGTCGCCGCCGCCGCCCATGCCGCGGGCGTTGGCGCGGAGATCGATCTGGAGCTCGGGGAGCCGGTCCCCGCCTTCGACGGCACGCTGAGCGAGGAGCCGCTGGCCGGGCGCTTCCGCGTGCGCGCCGTGAGCGCAGGCGAAGCCACCATCAAGGGGCCCATGTATACGGGCTGGAAGATGGACCTCGGCCGCTGCGCCTGCCTGGAGTTTGAAGGCGTGCTGATCGGGGTGTGCAGTTCCAACACCCAGCCGCTCGACCGCGAATTGCTACGCTTCACCGGCATCGCGCCGGAGGAGATGAAGATCGTCGCCGTCAAGAGCTCGGTGAACTTTCGAGGCGATTTCACCTCCTGCGCGGCCGCCATCCTGGTGGCGAAGGCGCCCGGCCCGATGGCGGTCGATCCATCGGACCTGCCCTGGACCAAGCTGCCGGCGACCATGGCGCCCTTGCCGTGAGCGCCACTTAGAGCACCGCCGTGAGGCGTTTCCCGCCCGGCAGCCCCGATCTCTCCAGCCCGCTGGCGAATCTCACTGCGGCTCAGCGGGCTTAGAACAGCGGCATGGCGCCGCCAAGAGGCTGGCTGCCCCCCGCTCAATCCCGCCTGATCCCCCCATATCCCGCAGCCTACCTCATCTGCCTGTTGGCATATTCGTTGGCATCACCGGGCAGACGTTGCCCCATGTTTTATCCAGCGGTGCGCTCGTTCCGGCGGTTGGTTGAGGTGCTCCCTCTCCGCGCGAAGGCTCCGTCCAAATCGGCAGCATCCACCTTCAGGAGGACCTGGACTGCCCTCGCAGCTTGCTGGTGAAAAGGGCAAATCCCTTCCTCCATGCGGTGGGACCCACGATGACCGCAATGGCCAGCACGCAGAGCGCGGCAGCCGCGAGCCGGAGCCCCATTGATGAGAGAACGAATGGCTCCCCATACCGGTATATGATCATCGCGAAAACACCGAGCAGCGCTGTCGTCGCAAGGCTTTGGAAGAGGCTGAAATCAGGCGGCTCAATCCGGCGAACCACGGCCCATCCCCCGACGATGACGATGAGGAAGGTAATCGCCGCCCCAGATGCCGCTGCCGCAACGCCGAACGTACCGACGAGCGGAATCATTGCACTCAAACCAACAACTATGCCAACGACGCCGAGGCTGGGAATTACGCGCGCCCTTCCATGCACCACCAGCACCCGTCCGGCAAATGCCATAGCAGCGCCGAGGTACTGAGCCGCAAGGGTGAAGGGCGCGATATTGCCCGCCGCCGAAATGCCGCCCTTAAAGATCAAAAAATATATTTCCGGGCACGAAAGCATTGTAAAAACACATAAAATACCAAGACATCCTATATATACTCGACTGACAATTTTAGTAATTTCATGAACATCAGATAATTTTTTATATCTTTTATTATAATACCAAGTTACAAATGACGAATCAAAGCTTACAACAATAAGAGAAAGAGATGTTCCGGAAAGGGCTGCCGTAAAATATAAACCAACATCTGCGGCCGGCACGAGATTTGACAAGACAATCTTGTCGGCGAAGGAGCGCGCCCAAGTGGCAAGCTGCTGAACCAGAAGCGGCAGCGCCAGGAACAACAGGGGGGTCAATGGCTCCAGAGATGACTCCGAATGCGGACGCAAAGCGGGCCTGACCAAAGACTTCAATTCCCTGAACCCGGATACGATCGAGGCAAGCAAGCGCCCGAGAACAATACCCAGCAGCCCCAGATGGAATACACCCACGAGGATCAG
Source organism: Xanthobacter pseudotagetidis (assembly GCF_043194795.2). Taxonomy (NCBI): domain Bacteria; kingdom Pseudomonadati; phylum Pseudomonadota; class Alphaproteobacteria; order Hyphomicrobiales; family Xanthobacteraceae; genus Xanthobacter; species Xanthobacter pseudotagetidis. The sequence goes on from NZ_CM195534.1 coordinate 3,674,794, forward strand.
GCTAACGACAAGCAACGCCGCGGTGCGGGAAAGAGACATGACCGCGAAGGCACGCGCCTGCTCACGATTTCTATACATCTGTTGGGCGAAAATATTCATGCGCTGCGTCAGCGCACCCACGACGACAATTGCGAGAATGAGAGGCGATGGCTTGGGAACTGTCGTCCACAAGTTCCATGTCAATTCGATGAGTCCATAGATTATAAATCCGGAAATGGCTGACACTACCGCCGAAATAATGAAGACACGGGAGATCGTACGTTCCGAAGTGGAACGACTGCGACCGAAATAGTAGGGAACCGACGCCGAGGTAAGCGCCCCATCGAATAGCACGAGGAGAAGGGCCTCGATGGCAAGAAGCACAGCGAGCACCCCCATCTCCGCCGGAGTAATGAAGAAGGAGAAGGCTGGAATCAACGCGAGAGAGGCCAGCCTTTGGACCACTCCGACGCCAAAATAGGTCGACATACGCGCCAAGAACGATTGTGACTTTCGGACTGCCATTGATAGCCCCTGAAGGAAATGTCATGGGAAGCTGGGGCGGAAGCCACAACCACGGGTCTTCCCGCTTTTGCCTTTGCCTCGCTACAGCCTGAAACTAGCCTCAACACCAATCCAACCTATCTGGATTTGTGCCCCCCTCCCAAACCCCTGACATTCACGTTCATCCAGCATCCTCGCGCGCCGAAAGTCCGATCCACGGACCGAATGACCCATGCACAATTCGGCATGAAAATCGGTAAGCAGGCTAAAATTGACATGCCCTTTCGGGATTCTCAAAAAGGCAAATCCATAGGCTCCATAGGCAAAGCTCCTCCTCTCCAAGCGGAACCGCTACCTTGGCACCGGAACCTGCGAGCTGCATCGTAAATTCGGAACCCAGGCTCCAACCTCACAACCAATCGCAGGTGGTCGCAGCGATATAGACAGCAGCCAGAAAGTTGAAGTCGCAGCAAGTGGCGAGACGGAAGCCGTCAGTTGGCAGAACACGCGCTCGTTGGCGTGGAGATCGGCGCAAAGCAGAAGCGAGGCTTCCACCGTCGATTGGCCATCGATGGGATTTCGGCACGGCGCCCGCCTCCTCCCGGATGGAGGGCCCTTGACGGTGGAACTGTCGATCACGGTCCGGCGGATGGCCCGCGGGCCTCGGCTATCGTGTGTCCTAAGCCAGCAGCCGTCATTCACCCCTCCGGTCGGATCGCGACCAGTCGCCCAACGACAATCCGAGCCGCTTCAATCGAATGTCGCCAGCACGCGATTTCGCTGGCAAAACACAACAATTGCTCGAATGCTCGTTTCCTTCACCAAGTATCTGCGGCCATGCTGCATCGCGTCAAGCCACTTCACCCTCGCCCATCACGCGGCCTCGCCAGGACCGATAGCGACCTTAGCCGACTGTCAAACACATCGAAATGCGATCGACCCGGAAAGCGCCTTCGGCAGCAGGCAGACTTGCGGGCAAAGCGCGAATTGTGCGATGCAATGATATCCGACGAACAGCGATGGCTACACGCGGTTCGCAGGCTCTGATAGCGGAGTGTCCGCATGCTCATCGACCGTAACGTGCTCCGGTTCATCGTTCTCAATGACGACCCCGTTCTGAGCGCGCTCAACAAGATCAGCTCGAACAAGTCCGGCTTCGTGCTGGCTGTGAGCGAGAACGGTCAGCTCGAAGGCATGCTGACCGATGGCGATTTTCGCCGCTGGCTGACATCCACCCCCGAGATTAATCTTGAAGCGCCGATATCTTCGGTTGCCAATTCCAAGTGCCAGACGGCGCGCATCGACGACGCCCCGGAAGCGATCTCCACGCTTTTTTCTGACCGCATCCGTGCCGTGCCGCTGCTGGACGACTACAACCGTGTCGTCGCCATCGCGTTTCCGTCCAAGGCGGAGATGTCCATTGCCGGCCGGCTCATCGGCAAAGGCCAGCCCGCCTATGTGATCGCCGAGATCGGCAACAACCACCAAGGCGACGTGGAACTCGCGAAGCGCCTGGTCGACCTCGCCAAGGATACCGGCGCGGACTGCGTGAAGTTCCAGATGCGCGATCTGTCCTCGCTCTATGGCGGCGGCAAGAGCTCCGACGCTAACCAGGACCTCGGCGCACAGTACACGCTGGACCTGCTCGCCAAGTTCAATCTGCAGGCGGATGACCTGTTCCGTGTGTTCGACCACGCGCGCGAGAAGGGCATCGAGCCGCTCTGCACGCCCTGGGACCTGCCGAGCCTCGAGGCGCTGGAGCGCTATGGCATCGCCGGCTACAAGGTCGCCTCCGCGGACCTCACCAACCACGACCTGCTCACCGCTCTCGCCGACACCCACAAGCCGCTCGTGTGCTCCACCGGCATGTCGCAGGAGGCTGAAATCCGTGAGAGCGTGGCGCTGCTTAAGGCGCGTGGCGCGCCCTTCGTGCTGCTCCACGTGAACTCCACCTACCCCACGCCCTACAAGGACGTGCAATTGCGCTACATGGACCGCCTGGCCGAGATCGCCGGCGGGCCGGTGGGCTATTCCGGCCACGAGCGCGGCTGGGTGGTGCCGGTGGCTGCGGTGGCGCGCGGCGCCTGCGTGGTGGAGAAGCACTTCACCATCGACCGGGGCTTGGAGGGCAACGACCACAAGGTGTCGCTGCTGCCGGGCGAGTTCGCCGACATGATGGCCGCCATCCGCGCCGTGGAGGAATCCATGGGCGTGTCCGGTGAGCGCGCCATGACCCAGGGCGAGATGATGAACCGCGAGATCCTCGCCAAGAGCCTCAAGGCGGCGCGGGATATCCCCGAGGGCACCGTCATCACCGACGACATGATCGTGGTGCAGAGCCCGGGCCAGGGCCTCCAGCCGAACCAGCGCAGCGCCCTGCTGGGGCGCAAGGCGCGGCGGGCGATCGAGGTCGGCACGCCCTTCTTCCCATCCGATCTCCAGGACGAGGTGGCGCAGGCGCGGCCGTTCCGCTTCCCGCGTTCCTGGGGCATTCCCGTGCGCTGGCATGACTACCGCGCCATGCTGGAAAGGACCAACCTTACGCTCCTGGAATACCACTTGTCCTATAAGGACATGGAGGTGAAGCTGGAGGACTGGTTCTCCGAGCCGCTGGATATCGACTACGTGGTCCACGCCCCCGAGCTGTTCAAGGGCGACCACATCCTTGATCTCGCCTCGCCGGACGAGGCGTATCGCCAGCATTCCATCGGCGAACTGCAGCGGGTGATCGACGTCACCCGCGCGCTCAAGAAGTGGCACAAGCGGGCCGGCGTACCGCTCATCATTGTCAATATGGGCGGCTTCTCCACCTCGCGCGCCTTTCCCGCTTCCGCGCGGCCGGCGCTCTATGCGCGCATGGAGGAGAGCCTTACCGCCCTTGACCGTGACGGGGTGGAGCTGATCCCCCAGACCATGCCGCCCTTCCCGTGGCATTTCGGCGGCCAGAGCTACCACAACCTGTTCATGGACCCGGACGAGATCGCCGCCTTCTGCGCCGCGAACAGGATGCGTGTATGCTTCGATGTCTCCCACTCGCAGCTCGCCTGCAATCATTTCGGCTGGTCCATGCGCGAGTTCTGCCAGAAGGTCGGCCCCTACGCGGCTCATCTCCACATCGTTGACGCCAAGGGCGTCGACGGCGAGGGCCTGCAGATCGGTGACGGCGCCATGGACTTCGCGGCGCTCGCCGGCGCGCTGGAGGAGAGCTGCCCCGATGCCTCCTTCGTTCCGGAGATCTGGCAGGGCCACAAGGACGCTGGCGCGGGATTCTGGTATGCTCTCGACAAGCTGGAAGGCTGGATGGGCACGAAGGCCACCGGGCGCAATGCGGTCGGTGCTGGTCTGCGGCTGGCCCAGGGCAATTGAGTGAGGGCGATTGCGCGCCACGTTCTATTGTAGCCCAGCGGTCGGCGGCTCATGAACAATCCCAAAATCAATGATTGCAGGACAACCATTGATTTTGGCGTCGCAAGTCGCTCGGCGAGTGGCAGTTTCTATTTGCATCAGTTGATTATCGGCGAGCCACTTCCTCTCTGCTCTTGGGTTCGAAGTTTGCGGGCATGGAAAATGGGAGGCATATCTGCTTTCATGGCATCGTCCTCGTCTTGCGCAAGATGACCGGGAGAAGCGTCGTACCTCCGCCATTCAATGATGCAGTCCTTAGGGAGTAGGCATGTCGTCCGCTGATGTTTATGCCCTTGTGCTCGCGCGCGGTGGCTCCAAGGGCCTCAAGGGCAAGAATGTCCGACCGCTTGGGGGACATCCCTTGGTGGCATGGTCGGTCGCAGCCGCGAAGGCTTCCAAGGCGGTGGACCGGGTGATCTGCTCGACCGATTCGGACGAGATCGCAGCCGTGGCCCGCGCGTATGGTGCAGAGACGCCCTTCATGCGTCCGGCAGAGCTGGCGGGTGACTTCTCCACGGACCTCGACGTGTTCGGGCATGCGGTGCGCTGGCTCGCCGACCATGGCGAGCATCCCGACCTGATGGTTCAGCTTCGGCCCACGACACCGTTCCGTGATCCCGAATGGATCGACCGTTCGGTGACGATGATGCGGGCGGACCCGACCATCACCTGCGTTCGGTCGGTCACGATCGCCGAGCGCACGCCCTACAAGATGTGGTGCAAGGCGGAGGACGGAAAGCTGTCTCCCCTGCTCACGCTCGAAGGCGTGCCCGAGCCGTTCAACATGCCAAGGCAGAAGCTGCCGCCGGTCTACTGGCATACCGGTCAGCTGGATGTGGTTCGCTCCGACGTGATCCTGTCCGGCTCCATGACGGGAGGGCGTATCTTCGCCATCGAGGTGGATGCCGACAGCGCCGTGGACATCGATGGCATTCGCGATTTCCAGATGGCCGAGCTGCTGCTGGACGAGGCCATGCCGCAGGCGGTTCGCGATGCGATTGCGGCGGGGCGGGACGCGCGGGTCCAATCGTCCGAGCCTCGCCTCTCGCTGGGCTGAGGGAGACAAACGGCATGCGGCGGCAGCGCACTTTCTCCGCAGAGGCCTACGTGGCGCCGCAGGCCGGCGCGACAGCACAGCGAAGCTTCGGGCGTTTCAAGGCCGCGTCCGAGAGCTCCAGCAAAGCCTTCGCCCGCGCACCCTACACCACGTTCTTTTTCATCCTGCTCGTCACATTTCTGGTTGCTTTCCCCAAGGGCGGGGTGAAAGTTGGCAATGTCCCGGTCACCATAGGCTACGTAGCGCTCGGATTCGTTACTTTTCTGGGTTTGGGGCGCTTCCTCACGAACCTGCACAATCTACCACAGAACGCCTCTGTGGCATGGCTTTTTACCGTTCCGTTCCAGCTTACTCTTGTCATCACCTATCTGACTTTGGGCGTAGCCAAAGACAGCTCTACCCTGCTGATTGTTGCAGCAACATCGTTCATCTTCATGCCCACCGCCTTTTTGTTAATTCTCGCACCCTCACTGCGCCTACTTCAGAGCGATACTATCAAAGCAACACTTGTCTTTGCTATTAGATTTATTTGTATATTTGGTCTTATAGTTTTTTCAGTAAAGACATTGACTGGATATACAGTTGAAATTCCATTCTTGACCGTGAATCTTGATGATATAGATGCACTCGGTTCAAAAAATAATACGCGCGGAGAATTATTCAAACTTATATCTACGTATAATAATGGAAATATATTTGGTGTCTGCCTAGGAATGATGCTGCCACTTTATTATTTCATCGAGCGTAAACGTATTTTTTTCATCCTCGCAATTGTATGCATGCTATTGACGCTGTCACGCACGGCTTGGGTCGCTGCAGTACTGATCCTCATGACCATCGCCTTTATTGAAGGCCTGAAACCTGCGCGCATCGCTGGGCTTGGCTTGCTAGCCTTAGTTTTTATTGGAGTCCTGCCGATACTTGTTGAATTGATGGGACGAGATGTCGGAAAATTTTTATTCGATTCAGGGCTTGGCAATCGAAGCTCTCAGCTGGAGGCCTTTTTTGACTTTCATTTTGAACCTATTGCACCTATTTCAAACATTTATGAGATGATATATGCTAGTATTTACGGAAATTACGGTCTATTCGGATTGATATCGTTCCTTTCTTTTCTCGGGGGACCGATAGCTGTCATATTATTTCGTCGCAATCGAACCCCCGTAAATCGCGCCGCAGCTGCGGGAATGTTTATATACATGATTGTCTCTATGTCGGATGGGGCAATTATGCTGATCCCAGTGATGGCACACTATTTTTTCGTTGCACTCTTAGGATTGGAAATAGTTGAAGATGATCAGGATATATCCGATGCATCATCGTCCAACCCCTCGCCCATTCGACGCCACGGATTTCGGCGGGCTCGTTTCCAGCTTAACGAATAGCCCCTGTGTGCCTGGGCAGCACAGGGCAAGGTTCCTATGAGCACAACGTGGGCTAGCGAGCGACATGTCGGATTTGACACCGTTTACCGGACCTGGATTAGAGCGGTTTGCAGTCGCGGTCGCCGAGCGTCGCGCGGTCAGCCCGTCTCTCTCCCGCGGCGAGCTCTATATGCAGCTGCTGAAAGACAATGATGCCCCGTCGACCCGTTCCTCATCCGTGATGGGGCTATTTAGATGACCGGGAAATCTGCGATCGTCTTCGGTGGCTGCGGCTTTATCGGCTCGCATCTTCTCAGGACTTTGAAGGAGTCCGGAGAGTATGATCAGCTGGTGGCGGCAGACATCCGCAAGCCGCGCTTCACGACCGATGGCGTGTCCTACGTCACGTGCGACGTGCGCGAGCCGGTGGCGCTCGACTGCCCGCAGGGCGAAGTTGAGATTTACAACCTTGCCGCGGTCCATACCACGCCCGGCCACGAGGATTGGGAATACTTCTTCACCAACACCCTCGGCGCGGTCAACGTGTGCGATTTCGCGCGCCGCAACGGCATCGACCGGATCGTGTTCACGAGTTCCATCTCTGTCTATGGGCCGAGCGAGGCGCCCAAGGACGAAGATTCCGTGCTTGAGCCCGAAAGCGCCTATGGCCGCTCAAAGTTCGGCGCCGAGCAGATCCACCGGCTCTGGCGCGCGGAGAAGCCCGATGCCCGCAAGCTGGCGGTCGTCAGGCCCGCCGTCATCTACGGCTATACGGAGAGCGGCAATTTCACTCGCCTCGGCGGCTTGCTTCGCAAGGGGCGCTTCGTCTTTCCCGGCCGCAAGGACACCATCAAGGCCAGCGGATATGTGGAAGACCTCGTCGCGTCGTTCCGCTTTGCGCTCGCCCGGCCAGAAAAGGAGCTCACCTACAATTTTTGCCACCCGCGAGCCTATACGGCGGAGGATATCTGCGCTGCCTTCAGCCGGGTTGCAGGCTATCCAGCGGCCACCCGCGTGCTTCCCATGGGGGTAATGCTCGGGGTCGGCCTCGCCGGAGAGATCGCCGCCGCAGTCGGAATGAAGACCTCGATCAACCGGGCGCGGATGCATAAGCTCAACCGCTCCACGAACATCGTGCCGAAGCGCCTCGTGGAGCTGGGCTTTCCCTATCGCTACGACCTCGACCAATCCCTGGCGCGATGGCGGGAGATGTCCCCATCCGGCCACTTTGACTGAGCCATGGCGAAGGCTCCCGACCTTTCTCGCTTCTCGGGTCCGGGCCTCGCACGGCTCGCCGATGCCGTTGCGACCGGGCGCCCCCTGCGCGCAGCTCTGCCGCGCAGCACGCTGCACATCAAATTCCTTGAGGACAATGACGAGCACGTCGACATCTGTCTCGTGCGTGACGATCACATGCTTGCTCCGGCTTCCGCTGCCTTCGGGGAGGACGTGGTGCATCTCGGGCGGGAGCAGCGCATCGGCGGCGGCAATTGGAACCTCCCCGCCATCCGCCGCGCCAATGCCCGCTACTATCGAGACCTCGCGGCGTTGCTCGAAGCGATCCGCCTGGAGAAGCTCGTCATCTTCCTTGCCACCGAGCCGCTGGAGGAATTCGTCGTCCCACACCTGCCCACAGGCAAGGTGGAAATCTGGGAAGACGGGCTCATGCACTATGTGGACATGGAGGGTCCGCTGTTTCGGGTGAAGCGGCGCCTGGTGCAGAAGCTCTGCGGCTTCCATGTGGGCCGGCTGTCGGGCACGACGCTCGACAAGTCCGCGTTCCGCATCCGTGATCGCTTCAAGGAGGGCTCGCTCACCTTTCGCCGCCCGCTGCGCGCGCAGACGAAACGCCCAGAAATACTCTATGTGGGCCAGCCTCTGATAGGCGACGGGCTCGTGGACCTGAAGACCTATGCGGCGGGTCTCCAGGCCCTGGCCCAGGCCCTGCCCGCGCCGTTGCGCTACCTGCCGCACCCGCGCGAGAGCATGGCTGCCGTGGAGGCGCTGCGGGAGGCGGCGGGGCTTGCTGCCGTCGAGGAGGACCGCCGGGGCGTTCTCGAACACTGCGCCGACTTCAGCTACATCGCCTACCTGTCGCCCTTTTCCACCGCGCTGCTCGATCTTGCGGAAACCGATCGCTCCTTCTTCGTGGCGGGGCTGGTGGGGCTCGGCAAGCTGGGCCAGCGCCTGGGCGGCTTCGATAGTTCGCCGGTCGCCATACCCGAGACGCGGGAGGCCCTGGCCGCGCAGCTCGCCCGGCTCGGGCCGGCGCGCCTCGACGCCTTGTGACGCGGCCGGCCCCACAACCTGCTACCCGCCACGCCTCCCGTCCGCCCGGAGCCCCTGGATGAGCGCCCAGCCCCCCCGCATCCTGCACGTCTCGGAAATCCTGCCGGGCGGAACAGCGACCTATATCCAGGAGCTCTGGGCCTTCCAGCGCGATCAGATCGGCGAGGAGCGCGTGCGCTTCCTCCTGCCTGGCCCGCAACTGGAGCACGCGCCCGACTTGCCGCGCCACCGCATCGCCGGGTGGCCTCGCAGCGGGCGGGATCCGGGCTCCCTGCGCCGCCTGGGCGCGGCGCTGAGCGCCGAGGTGGCTGCTTTCCGTCCCGATCTCGTGCACCTCCACGGCACCTTCGCCGGGGTGGTCGGGCGCGCGCTCCTCGGCCTGCGCCCGCGGCGGCCGAAGATTCTTTATTGCGCCCATGGCTGGTCCTTCGCCATGGACGTGTCGCCGCTGAAGAAGAAGCTCTACTCCAGCCTTGAGCGGGTGCTGGCGCCCGGCTGCGATGCCATTGCCACCATCTCCGACGACGAGCGCCGCCTCGCCGTCGCAGCCGGGCTGCCGGCCGGCAAGCTGGTCACGATCTGGAACGGCATCGCCGAGGCGCCCCGGGGAGGCGGCGCGGCGCGGCCTGAGGAAGGCCCCCTCCGCCTGCTCTTCGCCGGCCGCCACGACCGGCAAAAGGGGCTAGACATCCTGCTCGACGCCATGGCGCTGCTCGACGGCGTGCCGGTGGAGCTCGACGTGCTCGGCGAACCGCTGGGGGAGGACGGACGCCCGCTTCCCGATGGCGCCAGCCCGCCCGCGCGTCCCGGCGCGCGGGTCAACTATGTCGGCTGGGTGCCGCGGGAGGAGGTGGCGCGGCGCATGGCTGCCGCCGATGCCTTCGTGATGCCGTCGCGCTGGGAAGGGTTCGGCCTCGTCGCGGTGGAGGCCATGCGCGAGGGCACGCCGGTGCTCGCCGCGAACCGCGGCGCGCTGCCGGAGATCATCGATCACGGACGTTCAGGCCTGATCTTTCCGCTCGATCCCGAGGCGATCGCCGGCTGCCTCAGGGGGCTGGCGCGGCCTCAGCTTCGCGCGATGGGCATGGAGGCGCGGCGGGACTTCGAGGCGCGCTTCACCGCGCGGCGCATGAGCGAGGAGATCCTCGCCCTTTACGGCCGGCTCCTCGGCACGGCGGGCCGCGCCGCCTGACAGCCGATCATCCGTCTCGCGTAGAGCGCGATTCACCGATCAAATTGCATCAATTTGATCGGTGAATCGCCCTCTAACTCAATGAGAGAGGACGCGTTATCCGATCAGCTTGCGTTGCAGGCTGATCGGCGCGCGCTATCGGCCGGTGAACGCGGGATGCGCCACCTTGTCGCCAGGGGCGATGCCGAGGCGACGGGCTGCGCCGCCATCGATCTCCAGCACCGCCCGCACCGGCTCACCGGACGAGATGGTCTGCTCGGAGAACGGCGTGGTCATGGCGGCGATCCTCGCGATGGTGCCGTCGGACCGTATGAACAGCATGTCGAGCGGAATCTTGGTGTTCTTCATCCACATGGCCACCGGCTGGTCGACCTTGAAGTCGAACAGCATGCCGCGCCGGTCGCCGAGCGAGTTGCGGAACATCAGCCCCTTCGCGCGCTGCGCGTCGGTATCGGCAAGCTCCACCTCGAGCACGAGGACACCCTTGGCGGTGGCGATCTCCAGCGGCGCCACCGCCATGGCCGCCGCCGGGGGCGTGCTCTCGGCGCGGAGGGCGGCGAGCGGGGCGAAAAGCCCGAGTGCGAGCAGAAGGATAAAGGCGCGGAGGCGATGCATCGTCAGGAGCCCTCGGCGGATGGAACGCCGCGACCCGGCGCACGCCTCCTCATAGGCTTTCGGGAGAGTGGCGACAACATGAGCCGCAAGGATACCGAGGCGCCGCCTGGCCGCTTGGCAAAGCGCATCCGGCAGCGGTCAAGCCAGCCCCGCACCGGGGCAGATTGCCGCTCAGTGGCCGCCCGAGCCGTCGCTGTCCGCCTTGACCTCGGCGGCCATGAGGCCCTTGGAGCCGTCGCCGTAGCGCACCAGCACGCTCTGCCCCGGACGCAGCTCGGTCAGACCGTGGCGGCGCAGGGTCTCCATATGCACGAAGATGTCCGGCGTGCCGTCGCCCTGGGTGAGGAAGCCGAAGCCGCGCAGGCGATTGAACCATTTGACCGTGGCGCGCTCGAAGCCGCCCTTGGGCTCCACCAGCTCGCGCGCCCGGCTGGGCGGCGCCGGGGACTGCACGGCTGTGGACAAGTCCAGCGAGAGCACGCGGAAGGCCTGGAAGCCCTTCGAGCGGCGCACCGCCTCGCACACCACCCGGGCGCCCTCGATGGCGGTCTGGAAGCCGTCGCGGCGCAGGCAGGTCACGTGGACGAGCACGTCCGGCCCACCGCCGTCGGGCACGATGAAGCCGTACCCCTTCGACGCGTCGAACCATTTGATGGCGCCGGCAATTTCGACGAGCCCCACCGGGGTCTCCGTCCCGTCGTTCACGCCGTCGTCGGTGGTCCCGTCCATGAACGGTCCCACCCCCAGTCCGTCAGATCCCATATCCACCCCGACCCAACGCGCGCGGCCGCTCGATTCCGCGAGATCGGCCTACGATAGCAAGTCGGCGAGGGTTCGCCCACCCTCTTCACGCTTCGTCAACGAATGGCGCGAGCACATCGCCGATCTCGGAACGCGTGACCATGTCTGCGATGTCGTCGAAATCGGTGGGCTCGCGGTTGAGGATGGCGAGCCGCGCACCCGCGCGCTTGGCCCGGAGCGGAAATCCGGCCGCCGGATAAACCACCAGCGAGGAGCCGATGACGATGAACAGGTCCGCCGCGCGGGTGAGCGCCTCGGCACGGGCCATCTCCTTCTCCGGCATCGCCTGGCCGAACGAGATCGTGGCCGACTTCACCGGGCCGTCGCAGGCCTCGCAGTCGGGGGCAATGCCGCCGGAGGCCTCGAAGCGCGTGCGCACCCACGAGAGCTCGTAGCGCCGGCCGCATTCGAGGCAAATGGCATAGGTGCCGTTGCCGTGCAGCTCCACCAGCCGGTCGTCGGGAATTCCGGAGGCCTGGTGCAGCCCGTCGATGTTCTGGGTGATGACGCCGGCGAGCCGGCCCTCGCCCAGCAGCCGGGCCAACGCCCGGTGGCCGCGGCCGGGCTTCGCATCGCCGAACGCCTCCTCCATGGCGAAGCGGCGCCGCCAAGCCTCGTTGCGCGCCGCCTTGTGGGCCACGAACACGTCGTAGGGGATGGGCTTGTTCTGCGTCCACAGGCCGCCGGGGGAGCGGAAGTCCGGGATGCCGCATTCGGTGGAGATGCCGGCGCCGGTGAACGCCACGGCACGCCGCGCCCCGTCGAGAAGTTCGGCGAGGCGCGTCTGCGCACCCTTGAGATCGCGCTCGAAGATCATACGTTCGCTCCGCCGGCTGCCCGCCGGCCTCCCGTCCCGCCCACAGCGAAGAGGCTCGCCATGCGCTTTCTGCACACCATGGTCCGCGTGACCGACGTCGACAAATCGCTGGACTTCTACTGCAACAAGCTGGGGCTGAAGGAGGTCCGCCGCAAGGACGTGCCGCAGGGGCGCTACACGCTGATCTTCCTCGCCCCGCCCGGCCAGGAGGGCGTGGCGGAGATCGAATTGACCCACAACTGGGACCCGGAGCCCTATGACGAGGGCCGCAATTTCGGCCATCTCGCCTTCGAGGTGGAGGACATCTACGCCACCTGCGAGCGGCTGATGGCCTCGGGCGTCACCATCAACCGCCCGCCGCGCGACGGCTACATGGCGTTCGTGCGCTCGCCGGACAACATCTCGGTGGAGCTCCTGAACAGAGGCGGTCCCAAGCCCCCGGCCGAGCCCTGGGCGTCGATGCCGAACACGGGCAAGTGGTGAGGGTGGGCAGCTGAGGGAGCGCGCTCGGAACGGAATGGCACGAAGCCGCCGTAACCCCCTCTCCCCGGCGGGGAGAGGGTCGGGGTGAGGGGCTCCCCCCTCGCCCATGTTGGCCCCGGCGCTCCACCCCGGCGTGTCAGCCCCCTCACCCTGCCCTCTCCCCGCCGGGGAGAGGGATGCCCGCGCGGCCGGCGCGAAACCGGGCCAAAGGGAGTTTTCCCCTGGTCCCGCGCGCGCCAACGCCCCACCCCTTGCCGCATGCTGCCGTCCCCCCTATAAGGGCCGGCGCCGCAGCGCCCTTCGTCTATCGGTTAGGACGCCACCCTTTCACGGTGGAGAGAGGGGTTCGACTCCCCTAGGGCGCGCCAAGCCACCGGACGAGAACTGAACGGTGCCGGTGGCTGTTCTCAATCGGCTCTGGCCCAACGCACGATCCCGAACCTGAGCGCCACAGATCGGCATTATGATTTACTTCAGGTTTCCGAGGAAAAGCATTCGTGAGCCTGCCAATACCAGACCCGGCACAGCGCCTAGCGAGGGCCGCGGTCACGGATAGCTACGGAGCAGCACGATCAAATTCCCCATCACTCGGTTCAAGGGACTGGAAATAGCGCTGAAGGAGTTGGAACCCTTCATCAGGGATGGAACGCATCTGCGCACAGGACGGCCGTTCAAACGCCTGGGTGGGATGCGCTCGCGTGAGGCGCTGGCGAACTGGCTGCTTTGCGTCACCGTAAACGCTGTCGACCAACGCAAGCTGACATTTTCGAGCGATCCAACCGGCGGTGACGGCATCATTCACGACGAAGCCAGCGGCGACACATGGCTAACCGAGCATGTGTACATTCCACCGAGAAGCGCTGCCGATAGTCGCGACCTCAAGGCGCTGATACTTGACGCCATCGAGCAGAAGCGATCGAAGGGCGGCCATGCATATGCCTCGGGCAAGACGCTGGTCGTTTTTCTCGACGCAGGCACGGGCATGTGGTTTCCCAACCGCGTCGCGAGGGAATTGCCGCAGCCCCTCCACTTCGAAGCCGTTTGGGCTGTAGGCCTTCAGGGCGTCAGTGAAGGCGTCTACACCTATGGAGTGACGCTGCTGGATGCCACCGAGGGAGATGCGCCAACTTATATTGTTTGCATTTCTGTCGATTTTGATTTGTGGGAAGTCATCATAATTCAATAACTGTATAAAATATATTTACGGCCGAATACTTTCGGAAAACGGTAGGAAAATCTATAAAAATTATCTATTATGCAAGATCCTTGGCATGCACCGCAAGAGGCCGGAGGCAATGGTCTCCCAACGACGTTTAACGAGACAAGAACATCCTTTGAAACACCCCCCTCACCCCATCCCATACCGTGACGCGATCACGTCCACCGCCTTAGCCGCCGCGCCCCAGTCGTAGGTGCGGAAGCTGTGGCCGCGCGTCACATATTGCGCGCCGGCGTAGAACATCTCGTACTGCTGGTGGCGCGAGGCGAATTCGGAGCCCACGGCGTCCCAGGTGAGCTTCAGCAGCTTCACCCGGTCCTCGCCGCTCACGGCGGGCGAGATCTGCGTCAGGCGGATGATGCGGGCGAGGTCGTCGTTGGAGAAGTCCTCCACCGAGGAGGGGAGCATCAAAAGCGCGCCGCCGGCCAGTTCCCGGATGGTGCCGATCACCTGCGGGTAGAGCTCCTGCGAGTGCACCTGCGCGGTGTAGAGCAGGTGCCGATCCGGCAGGAAATAGCGCCCACGCCGGTAGCCCGCCGCCTCCATGCCGTAGACGAGGCCCTCGATCATCGCCGCCTGGGCGGCGAGCTTGCCCAGGGTGTCGCGCACCTGCGGGAAGTTGGAGGTGCCGATGATCTCGGTGAGCGCCCGCGCGAGTCCCACCAGGAAGCGCAGCTTCACCGAGAGGCGGATCTGCGCCTGGTAGTTCTGGTAGACGTGGCCGGGCGTGTCGTGGAACTGGGCGCGGCACATGTCGGTGTCGCGATAGGTGAACACGCGCTCCCACGGCACCTTCACGTCGTCAAAGAACACCAGCGCGTCGTTCTCGTCGTAGCGGGCGGACAGCGGGTTGTCGAACTCGCTCACCGCATGGGCCTCGAACGACTTGCGCGACAGGAGCTTGAGGCCGGGCGCGTTCATCGGCAGCGCGCAGGAGAAGGCGAGGTGCTCCTCGCCCGGCACCAGCGGCTGACCGGAGCTGACATAAATCTCGTTCGCCATGATCGAGCTGGTGGCGAACAGCTTGGCACCGCGGATGGTGATGCCGCCCGCATCCTCGTCGACGATGCGGGCCACCATGTCCTGCGCGCCCTCCTGCTGGCTGCCGAAGGCCTTGGAGCGGTCGCCCTGCACGTTGTTGATGACATAGGTGAGGAACACGTCGCGGCGGCGCACGTCCTCGAACCAGTCGCGGAAGGCGGCGGCGCGCTTCTTATCGTGGCGCTCGAACACCTCGAAGCCCATGAACTGGCCGCAGATGGAGGAGGCCACATGGTCGGGCGAGCGGCCTAGGAAGCCACCGGTCAATTGCGCCTGGGCGACCAGCGCCTTGCGGCGGATGACGAGATCCTCGTAGCTCTCCGGCAGCTGCCAGGCGCGGTTCACGCGCCGGCCGGGGCTGAGCTCGAAGGTCATGGCCTCCAGGTTCTCCGGCGCGGCCTGGAAGTCGTAGAGCATGCCGGCCGAGGCGACGGCGTTGCGGAAGGCAGGATGGACGCTCACGTCGCCCACCACCTTGCCGTCGAGATAGACGCTGCGCCCGTCATTGACGCTCGCCACATGCTCGGCGCCGTCCTTGACCGGGGAGAGAGGGGTGGTGTGCGTGTTCATCTGGGCGTTCTCCCGCTGCCGGCGCGCGTTTCGTCGCACGCATACTTTCCTGATCAAAAAGCTAACATAATTAGCTAATATAGCAATCTATATCTGCGACGCGCCGCAGCCTGTGCGCCTCCCGGTCCCTTGGCGCGGGACGGCATGCGGGCTAAACCCGCGCGGTCGCCGGCGAAGGCCGTGCCGTGGCGCGTGGCCGCGCCGGCCGGGGTGGGAGATGACTGCATTGGCCGACACGTCGAAGACCCCCGTGCCGCTCACCGTCTCCCGGCCCGAGCTGCTGGAGGATGGCAGCGACCGGGCGTTCCGCCAGCTGGTCCATGCCCTGTTCGGCTTCCTCGCCCGCCATGAGGCGGTGCGCGCCGGCCATGCGGCGCGGATCGGGCTCGCGGGGATCGAATATTCGGTGCTCATCTCCATCGGCCACCTGGAGGCGGAGGAGCGCAGCGTCAGCGTCAACCGCCTCGCCACCCATCTCCACCTCAGCGGCCCGTTCATCACCACCGTCACCAACAAGCTGGAGCGCCTCGGCCTCGTCAGCAAGGAGCCGGACGCGGAGGACCGCCGCCGCGTCAAGCTACGGATCACGGCGGAGGGGTGGCGGCGCCTCAGCGAGCTGGCGCCGGCGCAGCGCCAGGTGAATGACGTCCAGTTCGGCCCGCTCTCCGCCGGCGAGTTCCGCCTGCTCAACGACATCATGGGCCGGCTGATCGACAGCAGCGAGCGCGCGCTAAAGCTCCAGGCCTTCCTCGCCGATCCGCCGGCGTCGGAGCGCGGGCCGGACGCCCTGCCCGCCATCGCCGAAGGCACGCCGAAAGGCTGATTTTCCCTGCCTCAGCCGCCGGCCCGCGCGATCAGCGTGCGCAGGGTGGGGCTCCGCGGATCGGTCAATTCGGCGAGCACGGTGAGGTGGTTCGCGCCAGCGATATGGGCGCCGCTCGTCTGCACACCGCTTTCGCCCCAGGCCCGGACGATCTCGTCGGCCTGCGTCAGGTAGACCTCGCTCTCCAGCGCGCCGACGATGGTGTCGAGGATGCCGCTCTTCGGCGACGTCTGGAGCAGCGGGCTGAGCGCGGCCGCGCGCGCTTCGTCGAGCGCCAAGGCGCCGTTGATGGTGGTGTCGATCACCGGCCTGAGGTCGTAGATGCCGGAGATGGAGAAGGCGGACCGCACGAAATCCCGCGGAAGACCGTGCGTGGTCCAGTCCTCGGCCAGCATGCGGGCGGCGAAGTTGCCACCGGCCGAATGCCCGACGATCACCACCGGCCGCCGCCAGCGCTCGTAAGCGCGCGCCATGACGGTGCACATCTCGCGGTAGATGTCCTCGATCAGGACTTCCGGCGCCAGGGTGTAGTTCGGCATCATCACGTCGATGCCGCGCCGGTTCAGGCCGGATGCCAGGTGGCTGAAGGCGCGGCAGTCGTAGCGCTGCCAGTAGCCCCCGTGGATCAGCACCACGGGGGCGAGGCTGCCGTCCCCGCCTTCGCCATGGAAGATGTCGAGATACTGCCGCGCCCCCGGGCCGTAGGGGATGCCGAGCTCGGCCCGCGCCGCCTGCCGGTAGGCCGCGGCGTCGCGGTGCCATCCCGCGACGACCGCCTCCCGATCGGGGATGCGCAAGGCGATGTTGATCTGGGATTCGTAGTCCAAAGCCTCGATCTCCATTGCTTGGCCTCGCGGTGGGCGGGCATTCCACCTTGAGCGCGTCATGCCCCCGGCTTGCCCGGGGAATCCACACCGTAGATTGCGCCGCGCCGCAAGCCCGATCGCGGGCCCGGCCGCCATGTGGATCCCGCGGACAAGCCGGGGGATGACGGTGCGTGCAAGCAATTGGGCGCGCTCTGGTTTCCCGCCTTACCGGAACTTCGGCGGGCGCTTCTCCAGGAACGCCTTCACGCCCTCGCGGGATTCCTCGGTCTGGTAGAACAGGCTCAGCGCCTGCATGCCCATGGCGGAGATGGCGCGGATGTTCTCGCTGTCGAGGTTGAACGACTTCTTGGCGATGGCGATGGCGGTCGGGCTCAGCGCGTGGATCTCCATGCACCAGCGCTCCACCTCGGCGTCCAGCTCGTCGGGCGGCACCACCGTGTTGACGAGGCCCATCTCCAGCGCCTGTTGGGCGCTGTAGCGGCGGCACAGCATCCAGATCTCGCGCGCCTTCTTCTCGCCGATGGCACGGGCGAGCAGCGCTGTGCCGAAGCCGGGGTCCACCGAGCCCACCTTCGGCCCCACCTGCCCGAACATCGCCGTCGCGGAGGCGATGGCGAGGTCGCAGCAGGTGACCAGCACGTTGCCGCCGCCGATGGCATAGCCGTTGACGCGGGCGATCACCGGCTTCGGCACGTCGCGGATCAGGCTCTGCAATTCCTCCACCGGCAGGCCGATGGTGCCGCGCCCGTCATAGGCGCCGTCATGGGCCGACTGGTCGCCGCCGGTGCAGAACGCCTTCTGCCCCGCGCCGGTCAGCACGATGGCGGCGATGGACTTGTCCCAGCCGGCCTTGCCGATGGCGTGGATCAGCTCCTCGCAGGTGATGCCGCGGAAGGCGTTGTACTTCTCCGGCCGGTTGATGGTGATCCAGGCCGCCGGTCCGCGCACCTCGTAGATGATGTCCTGGTAGTCCATCGCGTCCTTATCCGTGCATGGTCAGGCCGCCAGACACGCTGATGACCTGGCCGGTGATGAAGTCGGCATCGGCGCTCGACAGGAACGCGATGATGCCGGGCAAGTCGTCGGGCTCGCCGAGGCGCTTCAGCGGGATCGCCTTGCGCAGGCCGTCATAGATCTTCTGCCCGAACTCCCCCTCCCCCACGAACGAGCGCAGGAGCGGCGTGTCGGTGGGACCGGGACAGACCACGTTGACCCGCACATTGTCCCGCGCGCATTCGCGGGCGATGGTCTTGGAGAACGCGATCAGCCCGCCCTTGCAGGCGGAATAGACCGACTCGCCCGAAGAGCCGACCCGCCCCGCGTCGGAGGCGATGTTGACCACCTTGCCGCCGCCGCCGGCGATGAGGCGCGGCAGCACCGCCTTGTGCAGGTTCAGCGGCCCGACAAGGTTGATGGCGATGATCTTGTCCCACAGCGCCGGGTCGGTCTCCACGAACGGCTTGGCGATATCCCAGCCGGCGTTGTTCACGAGGATGTCGATCCCCCCGAACGTCTCCTGCGCGCGGGCGACCGCCGCCTCCACCTCCTCCAGGCGGGTGATGTCGAAGGCGAGCGGAAGCACGTCGCCGCCGCTCGCCTTCAGCTCGCCGGCGAGGCCGGCGAGCACGGGGCCGTTGACGTCCGCGGCGGCGAGCCGCACGCCCTCCGCGACGAAGCGCCGGCAGATCGCCTGGCCGATGCCGCCGGCCGCCCCCGTGACGATGGCGACGCGGTCCTTCAGCCCTCTCATGTTCCGATCTCCCGTCATTCCTGCACCGTCATTCCTGCGCCCTCATGCCCCGGCTCGTCCGGGGCATCCACCCTGTCGCTTGCCCTGCCCGACGGTGGATCCCCCGGACCAGCCGGGGGATGACGCGCGGTGGGCACCACATGGCCTCGCCTCGCGGGACCATGTGGCTCAAAGCCGTCCTATTGGCCTTGGATCAGATTGCGGAGCTTGAATTTCTGCACCTTGCCCGTGGCCGTGCGCTCGATGGGACCGAAGATCACGCGGTCCGGAACCTTGAACTTGGCGAGCCGGCCCCGGCAGAAGTCGAGCAATTCCTCCGTGGTGAGCGTGCCTTCCGCCTTCAGCTCCACGAAGGCGCAGGGCCGCTCGCCCCAATGGTCGTGCTTCATGGCGATCACCGCCACCGAGGCCACCGCCGGATGCTGGTAGAGCACCTCCTCCACCTCGATGGAGGAGATGTTCTCGCCGCCGGAGATGATGATGTCCTTGGAGCGGTCCTTGATGTCGATGTAGCCGTTGGGGTGGACCACGGCGAGATCGCCGGTGCGGTACCAGCCGCCGGCGAACGCCGCCTCGGTGGCCGAAGGGTTCTTCAGATAGCCCTTCATGCCCATGTTGCCGCGGAACATCACCTCGCCCATCACCTCGCCGGTGCGCGGCACGGGCTCCAGCGTGACCGGGTCGGCGACCATCATCTCGTCGGTGACGACGGTGCGCACGCCCTGGCGCGCCATCATCCGCGAGCGCTCGGCGCCGGGCAGCTCGTCCCATTCGCGGTGCCAGTCGCACAGCGAGACCACGCCGTGCATCTCGGTGGTGCCGTAGACATGCCGCACCACGAAGCCGAGGTCCTCGGCCGCCTTCAGCACCGGCGCCGGCGGCGCCGAGCCCGCCGTCATCACCGCCACGGGCGCGCTGAGACGGCGCCCGGAGCGCTCCGCCCCCTCCACCAGCATGCCGAGCACCGTCGGCGCGCCGCAGAAATGGGTGACGCCGGTGGCCTCGATGAGGTCGAACACCTGCTCGGCGACCATCTTGCGCAGGCAGACATGGGTCCCGCCCACGGCCGCCACCGCCCAGGTGAAGCACCAGCCGTTGCAGTGGAACATGGGCAGGGTCCACAGATAGACCGAATCCGCATCCATCTTGTGGTGCAGCACCTGCCCGAGCGCGTTCAGATAGGCGCCGCGGTGGTGATAGAGCGCGCCCTTCGGGTTGCCCGTGGTTCCGGAGGTGTAGTTCAGGGAGAGGGTCTCGAACTCGTCCTGCGGCCACACCGCCTCGTCGTCCTCGCTGCCGGTGGCGAGAAGCTCCTCATAGGTGAGATCGCCGACCCGCGCTCCGCCTTCGGCCTGGTCGTCCTCGATGTCCACCACCAGCGGCCTCGACGGCAGGAGGGCGAGCGCCTCGCGCGCGATCTCGCTCCATTGCGGGTCCACCAGCAGGACCTTCGCCTCGGCATGCTCCAGGATGAAGGCCACCGCGGCGGCATCGAGGCGGATGTTGATGGTGTTGATGACCGCCCCCGCGAGCGGCACGCCGAAATGCGCCTCCAGCACCGCCGGGATGTTGGGGGCCAGCACCGCCACCACGTCGCCCTTCTCGATGCCCGCCCGCCTCAGCGCCGAGGCGAGCCTGAGACATCGGCGCGCATAGTCCCGCCAGGTCAGGCGGGTGTTGCCGTAGACGATGGCCGCGCGGTCCGGGAACACGTCCGCGGAGCGGAACAGGAAATTCAGCGGCGTCAGGGGTCTAAAGTTCGCGTCCCTGCGTTCCAGGAACGGGGCATCCAGGTTCAGCGTCACGGCGTCCTCCCTCTAGAGCACGCGCCGACCCGCTTGCACCGCAAGCCGGCCGGACAACGTTCTCTTTCCTCGCCTTCTTGCGCCCGCTTTGTTTCCCGGACGATGCGAATGCTCCGGATGCGGACGTCAACAGCTGCGCGACATCATATGCGGTTGCCGGCCACGGCGCCCTCCAGGATCGCCCGCTTGGCGTCGAGCTCCCCGGCGAGCCGCGCGCCGCCGACCACATGGACGCTCTGGCCGCGCGCCTCCAGCTCGTCGGCGAGGCTGCGGTCGGCGTCCTGGCCGGCGCAGACGACGATGGTGTCCGCCGGCAGCACCTCCACCGTGTCGCCGACCGCGACATGGAGGCCGTCCGCGTCGATCTTCAGGTAGCGCGCGTCGGCGATCTGGCGCACGCCGAGGTCCTTGAGCTCCTGGCGCAGGATCCAGCCCGTGCTCTTGCCCAGCGTCTTGCCGAAGCTGCCCGGCGAGCGCTTGACCATGGTGACCTGCCGGCGGGCGGCCGGGGCGTGCCGCGCGCCGCCGTCGATCCCCCAGCGCTGCTCGAACTCCTCCACCGACTGGCGTTCGCCGTCCTCGCCGAGGGCAAGGAACAGCGCCACGTCGTGGCCGATGCCGCCGGCGCCGATCACCACCACCCGCGCGCCCGCCTTCACCGAACCGTCGAGGATCTGCGTGTAGCCCACCACCCGGGGGTCGTCGGCGCCGGGAATGTCGACCGGCCGGGCGGTGACGCCCGTGGAGATGATCACCTCGTCGTAATTGTTGCGCCCGAGCGCCTCGATGCTGACGCGCGCGCCGGTGTGGACCTGCACGCCCGTCTCCTCGAGCTGCCGCCGGAACCCGTCGATGGCGAGGCCGTAGTCCTCCTTGCCGGGAACCTGGGCGGCCAGCGTGAACTGCCCGCCGATCTCGGGCGCCGCCTCGTAGAGCGTGGTGTGGTGGCCGCGCCGGCCCGCCTCCAGCGCCGCCGAGATGCCGGCGACGCCGCCGCCCACCACCGCGACCCGCTTGGCGCTGGCGGCCGGCGCGTCGGAGAACTCGCCCTCGCGCAGCGCCCGCGGATTGACGAGGCAGGAGATCACCTGGCTGGTGAAATAGTGGTCGAGGCAGGCCTGGTTGCAGGCGATGCAGACATTGATGAGGTCGGGCCGGCCGTCGCGCACCTTGTTGACGAACGCGGCGTCGGCGAGGAACGGGCGGGCCATGGAGATGAGGTCGGCCGCGCCGTCCGCGATCAGGCGCGCGCCGTCCTGCGGCAGGTTGATGCGGTTGCTGGCGGTGACCGGGATCGACACCACCGCCTTGATGCGGCGCGTGGCCTCGGCGAACGCCGCGTGCGGCACCGCGCCGGCGATGGTCGGAACCGTGGATTCGTGCCAGCCGATGCCGGTGGACAGACAGTCGGCGCCCGCTTTCTCCACTTCCCGGGCGAGCCAGAGCGTGTCGGCCTCGGTGAGGCCGCCCTCGATCAATTCGAGCGCGGAGATGCGGTAGGACAGGATCGCCCCGGCGCCGAGCGCCGCGCGGACAGCCCGCACCACCGCGAGCGGAAAGCGGGCGCGACTTTCCAGCGCCCCGCCCCAGTCGTCGGTGCGGTGGTTGGTGCGCGTCGCCAGGAATTCGCTGATGAGGTAGCCCTCCGACCCCATCACCTCGACGCCGTCATAGCCCGCCTCCAGCGCGAGGCGCGCCGTGTTGGCATAGGCGGCGATGGTCGCCTCGATCTCGGCGGCGGGCAGCTCGCGCGGCGTCTCCTTGTTGATGGGCGCGCGGATCGCGGAAGGGGCGACGATGGCCGGATGATAGCCGTAGCGGCCCGCATGCAGGATCTGCAGGATGATCTTGCCGCCGGCCGCATGGACCGGGGCGACGATCCTGCGGTGGGCCTCGACCTGATCCGGCCGCTCGAACGTGCCGGGCTCGTCCTTCATGCGGCCAGCAAAGGTGGGCGAGAAGCCGCCCGTCACCACCAGCCCGACGCCGCCCTTGGCGCGCTCGGCATAGAAGCGGCCGAGCTCGTCGAAGCGCTCCGGATGGGACTCCAATCCGGTATGCATCGAGCCCATGACCACGCGGTTGGCCAGGGAAACCCCGCCCAGGCTGATGGGCTCAAGCAGCGCCGAACGGGCCGCACTCATGGGCAGTTCCTCCAAAGCCTCGCGCGCCGTCCGGCGCCTGATTATCATTACTCCAATGAATAGACGGCGGCCTGGATTAATGTCAATATCTTTGCCTTTTCTGGAAACCCGCCCCGGCACGCCACCCGACGGCCGGGATGTGACCGCAGCGTCAAACATATGTGCAGCGCAGCATCAATCTTCAGGAAAGACCCACTGCCGGCGCGCATCATATCGCTGGCCATTTAGATCAATATATTGATAATAATGCACGCTCCCCACTGTCGCCGCCCCAAACGCGCGTGGATGGCCCGCCGCGGATTTGGCCGGGCCCGCTCTGGAGCGCGGGGGCGTTGCCAACTATGGTGGCGGCATGACTCATGGCGCGCGGCCCAAGGCATGATCGCCCGCTTTTATCGGCCCTGGGCCGGAACGCCCCGATGGGCGACAGGAAACTGGATGACGTGCCAACCGGAGCCGGCGGCGTGAACTCTTCAGCGGAAAATCGCGGGACCGCGCAGCACGAGGAGCAGACCTCCACCGACCAGCTGAACAACCGGATCTTCTTTCGCCTGTTTCAGCTCGGCAATACATTGCAGCGCCAATCCGTGAAGGAGCTCGGGGTGACGACGGTCCAGTGGGCCGTCATCGGCGCGCTGTCGCAGAAGCACCGGCCCGAGGGCATGGCGTTCGGCGACCTTGCGGAATACCTCGTGGTGAGCCGCCAGAACCTCGACGGCGTCATCAAGCGCCTGGAGCGCGGCGGCATCGTCGAGCGCGCCACCGACCCCAACGACCGCCGGGCGCGCCTGGTGCGCCTCACGCCCGCCGGACACCGGCTGTGGCCGGACCTGAGGGACAAGATCTTCGCGTTCTACAAGCAGGCCGCCGCCGGCTTCAGCTTCGACGAGCGCGCCTCGCTGGTGCATTTCCTCGGCAAGCTGCAGGCGCAGCTGCTCACCGTGGAGATCGGCTACAAGCCCCCTTCCCTTTCCGAGGACGGGGACCCGAAGCCGGACTGACCGCCGCGGCCCTTTTCGAGGCCGCGGCGGCTCCGCTCAGAAGCGTGTGCAGTTGTCGGGGCCGATGGCGTCCTCGGCCGAGACCTTGTCGATGATGTCGAACTTGCCGTTGTTGATGCGCACCACATACATGGGCTGCATCGCCTGGTGGTCGCCGGCGCGGATCGTCTTCGGGCCCTGCGGCGTGTTCCAGGTCAGCCCCTCCAGCGCCGCGCGCACCTTGTCGGTGTCGGTCGAGCCGGCCTTCTCCACCGCCGCCTTGTAGGCGTAGAGCGTGCCGTAGCTGTCGGCGCCGTAGAGGTCCGGGTCCGCCTTGTAGGCGTCGCGGAACGCCGCCACGAACTTCTTGTTCTCCGGCGTGTCGATCTGCGGCGAGTAGCCCGCCCCGGTCGCGAACCCGTTCGCCGCCGCCCCGAGCGCGCCCATGTTCGCCGAGGTGATGGTGCCCGAGGCGCCCACCACCTGCAGCGAGCCCAGCAGCCCGAAGTCCTGCATCTGCGTCAGCAGGCGCGCGGTGTCGTTGCCGGCCACCGAGATGTACATCACCTCCGGGCGGGCGGCGCGGATCTGGCCGAAGAACTGCGTGTAGTCCTTGGAATCGTTCGGCGCGAACACCTCGCCCACCGACTGCGCGCCCAGCTTCTCCGCGTTGGCCTTGAACGCCGCCACCGTCGAGCGGCCCATCTCGTAGTCCGGGCCGAGATAGTAGATCTTCGCCTTCGGCTTCTGCTTCAGCAGCCACGCCGCGAGCGCCGCCGACTGCTGGCCGGCGCGCGCGTTCACCCGGAACACGTTCGGCGAGCACTTGTCGCCGGTGATCGAGTCGGCGAACGACACCGAGGTGGTGGCCAGCTTCTTGTTGCGCTCGGCCAGCTGGCCCACCGCCAGCGTGGCGCCCGAGTTCACCGTGCCGGTGAGGAAGTCCACGTTGTCCACCTGGAACAGCTTCTCCGCCTTCTGCACGGCGGTGGCCGGGGTGGTCTCCTCGTCCTCGACGATCAGCGTCACCGGGCGGCCCATGATGCCGCCCGCCGCGTTGATCTCCTTCGCCGCCAGCTCCAGCGCCCAGCGCACCTGCTGGCCGATCGGCGCGAACGTGCCGGTGCTCGGCGTCACAACGCCGACCTTGATCGGGTCGGCGGCAAAAGCCGCTCCCGAAAGCGCCGTCGCGGCCAATGCCGCCGCAAGAACGACCTTGTAACCTCTGATCTGCATGACGTTTCCCCTGGGCTTGCCTTTTGTGGTTGTCGCTCCCCCGGGCGTCGGGACTTTGCGCCCTCGGCGCCGGGGGCATCCGGAGCCGTGCCCGGATCTCTGCCTGCGCACTGTGGCGCCGGTGTGGGGGCTCCATGGCGCCGCGGCGCCATGGAGCGTTCGTCAGATCACTGGCCCGTGTGCGCTCCAGGCGCCGGTTCAGACCATGGAGAAGCCGCCATTGACGCTGATCACCTGGCCGGTGATCCAGTCGGCGCCTTCGGAGGACAGGAAGACCACCATCGGCGCCACGTCGCCCGGCTTGCCGATGCGGCGCAGCGGATAGGCCTTGACGATGCGCTCCATGTTCTTGGCCAGGAACTCGGGGTCCTGGTGCGCGGTCTCGATCAGGCCGAGGGCGATGGTGTTGACGGTGACGTTGTAGCGCCCGAGCTCCTTCGCCATGGACTTGCCGAGCGCGATGGTGCCGCCGCGCGCTGTCGCGGCGAGCGAGATGTTCGCCTCGCCGATGCGCGAGCTGTCGCCGACGATGTTGATGACGCGCCCATTCTGCTGCTTCGCCATGTGCTTGGCGGCGGCGTGCGAGCAGTTGAGCGCGCCGTAGAGGCAGATGTCGATCTGCCGCCGCCAGTCGGCGGGCTCGGATTCGATGAAGCGCTGATACTTCACGTAGCCGGCATTGTTGACGAGGATGTCGATGCTGCCCCAGTCGGCGGCCACGCCGTCGGTCATGGCGCGCACCTGCTCGTAATCGGAGATGTCCGCCTTGACCGCCCGCGCGGTGCCGCCGGCAGCGGCGATGTCGTCCACCAGCGCCTGCGCCTCGGCCTGCGAGCTGTTGTAGTTGACCGCCACGCGCACCCCCTCGCGCGCCAGCGAGCGGGCAATCTCGCCGCCCACGTCGCGCGCGCCGCCGGTGACGATGGCGACCTTCCCCTCGAGCCCGGTTTCCATTCTTTTCTCCCCTTGATTGTTCGGTGCCGGCGCCGCGGCAGGTCACGCGCGCCGGGTCATTCGTAGCCGTCCACCCCGGTCCTGAGCGCGCGCCACTGCTCGTCGTCATGGCCGCAGATCACCGTGGCGCCGCGCGCTTCCTCGGCGCGCACCGTCTCGTAGGAGGCGAGCAGCTGCGCGCGGTCCCACGCATTCATGGGGACCTCGTCGCGATCGAGGTTGCGCTTCAGCGTGACCGCGTCCGACGCGAGGAGGAAGACGCCGTCGGCCGCGAGCTCCGCCCGAACGCCCATGCATCCCGGAGTGTGGCCGGGCAGCGGCACGGTCACGAGCCGGCCGTCGCCGAACAGGTCATGGCTTCCGGTGACGGTGTCGAGGCGCATGGGCAGGTCCCACTCGACGCGGCGATAGCCCTGCGCGTCCGCGCCGTCGGCCTCGGCCGCCGAAAGCTCGGCCGCGTGGCAGAAGAACTCGGCCTTGCGGAAGAAGCAGTTGCAGCCGCAATGGTCGGGATGCAGGTGCGAGTTCACGACGATGTCGATGTCGTCGGGCTTGAGCCCCACCTCGGCGAGCGCCGCCACCACGTTCGTGCCGGGCGGCGCGATGGGCGTCATGAGCCGCGCAAGCCCGCCCCACCGCGCCTCCGCATCGGTCTCCACCGAGGGATGGCAGCCGGTGTCGAACAGCACATTGCCCTTGGGGTGGCGGAACAGCGTGGAGATGACCGGCATCTCGATCTGCTCCTCCTTCGCCGCGTCGGGCACGAAGATGCGCCGGCGCATGCGCACGCGCCCGCCATCGAGGAAGTTCATCTTCATGAACGGACCTCCGCGACGGCTGCGGGCGACCTGGGCATTTCGAGGGCCGTGCGCCGAACGGCCGCGCGGCATGCCGTAACGACGGCGGCAGCGGTCAATACCATCGCAGGACGGTCCTCCTTCGATCGTGTCTCCGCGTCCGATCGATGCGCGCTGGCTTTCATGTTGGCGACATTGCGCCGCAACATAGTCATGAACTTATCTATTGCTAATCGATGGTCGATATCGCGTCAACCGCGGATCGCGGAACGTCATTGGCCGGAAAATTAGATAGCTCATGGCCGAGGGTTCGGCTTGACGCGGTTTAGAGCTTCTCATATCAAATATGTAAGTTCTAACATATCAGAACGCGGAACGGCGCCAAATCATAAAGCAAATGGATCGGCCGCAGTGCCGCGCGCGCCGTTCCAGGGGAAACGAGG
This sequence comes from Xanthobacter pseudotagetidis, assembly GCF_043194795.2. Taxonomy (NCBI): domain Bacteria; kingdom Pseudomonadati; phylum Pseudomonadota; class Alphaproteobacteria; order Hyphomicrobiales; family Xanthobacteraceae; genus Xanthobacter; species Xanthobacter pseudotagetidis. The sequence continues at coordinate 3,701,889 of NZ_CM195534.1, forward strand.
GGGCAGATGAAGGCACCCGTGTTCGACTACCGTGCCCCGAAGAGCCTCGGCGAGGCGACGGCGATCCTGAGGGACGCCGGCCCCGACGGCCGTGTCCTCGCCGGCGGGCAGAGCTTGATGCCGATGATGAACATGCGCATCGTCGCGCCCCAGGTCCTGGTGGACATCAACCGCATCGAGGAGCTGGCGCGCCTCGAGGTGGACGGCGGCACGCTCAGGGTCGGCGCGCTGGTGCGCCACGTGGACATCCTGCACTCCCCCCTGGTGCGGGACGGCTGGCCGCTCATGAGCGAGGCCACGACCTATGTGGCCCATCCCGCCATCCGCAATCGCGGCACCACCTGCGGCAGCGTCGCCCATAACGATCCGGCGGCCGAGCATCCGAGCGTGCTGCTGACCCTCGGCGGCAGCGTCGTCGTCGCCAGCGCGGAGGGCCGGCGGGAGCTGAAGGCGGAGGACTTCCTCCAGGGCCTGATGACCACGGCGCTGGAACCCGGCGAGATGATCGCCGAGCTGCGTTATCCCCCGGTCCGCCCCGGCACCGGCTGGGCGTTCGTGGAGTTCTCGCGGCGGCTGGGCGACTTCGCCATGGGCGGCGCCGCGGCGCTTCTGACCTTGCGCCACGGCGTGTGCGAGGAGGCCCGCCTGACCCTCGTCGGCATGGGCGAGGGGCCGGTGCGGGCCACCGCCGCCGAGGCGCTTCTCGCCGGCCGGCAGATCGATGACGCGAGCGCGCCCGAGCTGTTCGAGGCCGCGGCGCAGCTCGCGCGCGGCGCGGTGGACCCGACCGAGGACGTGCACGCGGGCTCGGGCTACCGGCGGCATCTCGCGGGCGTGATGACCCGCCGGGCGCTTGCCGCCGCGCTGGCGCGCAGCCGGGGAGAGCACCATGCCTGAGCAGCAGACCATCACCCTCATGGTGAACGGGCGCGCCTATACCAAGGACGTGGCGACGCGCACCTCGCTCGCCGACTTCCTGCGCGACCAGCTCCACCTCACGGGCACGCATCTCGGCTGCGAGCACGGCGTCTGCGGCGCCTGCACGGTCACGGTGGACGGGCGCACCGCGCGCGCCTGCCTGATGCTGGCGGTGCAGGCCGACGGGCGCGAGGTCGTCACCATCGAGGGCCTCAAGGACCCGGACGGCGCCTGGCATCCGGTGCAGAAGGCCTTCTTCGAGAATTTCGCGGTCCAGTGCGGCTTCTGCACCCCCGGCTTCTTCGCCACCGCCATCGAGCTCCTGGGCCGCAATCCGGACCCGAGCGAGGCCGAGATCCGCGAATACCTGTCCGGCAACATCTGCCGATGCAGCGGCTACCAGGCGATCGTCGAGGCGGTGCGCGCGGCGGCGGCCGCGATGCACGACCATCAGCGGGGTTGAGATGTCCGGCACGCGCTTCGTCAATGAGAGGATGGTGGGCTCCTCGGTGCTGCCCGAGGAGGCGATCCCGCTGGTGGAGGGCGAGGCCCGCTTCCTCAACGACATCTCCATGGCGGGCATGTACCACGTGGCGTTCCTGCGCAGCCAGCACGCCCATGCACGCCTCCTGAAGGTGGACGCGAGCCGCGCCCGCGCGCTGCCGGGCGTCATCAAGGTGCTCACCGGCGCCGAGCTCTTGGGCAAGGTCGAGCCCTTCACATCCATGCCCAACCGCTTCTCCGGCGGGCAGTCGACGCAGCACTGGCTGGCGGTGGAGAAGGTGCGCTTCTGCGGCGAGGCGATCTGCGCCGTGGTGGCCGAGAGCCGGGCGCTGGCCGAGGACGCCGTCGAGCAGATCGAGGTGGACTACGATCCCCTGCCCGTGGTCACCAACGCCCGCGCGGGCGAGCGCGACGGCGCCCCGCTGGTGCACGACACCTGCCCGAACAACTACCTCATCCGGCGCGACTACCAGAGCGGCGACGTGGACGGCGTCTTCGCGAACGCCCGCCTCGTGGTCAGGCGGCGCTTCCAGCTCGGCCGCAAGCAGGCGCTGTGCATGGAGGGGCGCGGCTGCGTCGCCGCCTGGCGCGACGGCTCGTTCAAGCTCTCCATGTGGATGAGCCACCAGCTGCCCTATGTGGTGCGCCACTATCTCGCCAAGCATCTCGGCCTCTCGGAGACCGACATCCGCGTTGTGGCGCCGCAGACCGGCGGCGGCTTCGGCCAGAAGGCCTCCATCTATCCGGAGGAGTTCGTCTGCGCCTTCCTGGCGCTCCAGCTGCGCCGCCCGGTGAAGTGGGTGGAGGACCGGCTGGAGAACATGGTCGCCTCGACCCATGCGCGCGAGCACGACATCGAGGTGCAGCTGGCGCTCGATGCCGAGGGGCATATCCTCGCGCTGCAATCCGACATCTGGACCGACGTCGGCGCCTATTCCACCTATCTGTGGTCCGCCGGCATGGAGCCGCTGCAGACCGGCGGGCTGATGCCCGGCCCCTACCAGGTGAAGGCGCTGCGCTACACGACGCGCGGCGTCGCCACCAACAAGACCCCGGTCGGCCCCTACCGGGCCGTGGGCCGCCCCTCCGCCTCCGCCTCGCTGGAGCTGCTGCTGGACCAGGCGGCGGCGGAGCTCGGCATCGACCCGATCGAGATCCGCCGGCGCAACATCATCCCCCAGAGCGCGATGCCGTTCCGCAACGGCAACAACCTCGTGCACGACCATGTGGGCTACATGCCCTGCCTCGACATGGCGCTCGCGAAGTCCGGCTACCAGGCGCTGCGCAGGGAGCAGAAGGAGCTGCTGGCCCAGGGCCGGCTGCGCGGCATCGGCGTCGTCTGCTTCGCCGAGCTGACCGGGCTCGGCACCAGCACTGCGGTCGGCCCGGGCACCCTGCTCCAGCCCGGCCGCGACGCGGTCACGCTGCGGCTGGAGACCACCGGCAAGCTCACCATCGCCGCCGCCCTGCCCTCCCAGGGGCAGCGCATCGCCACCGCCATGCGGCAGGTGGCGGCGGACGAACTGGGAATCCGCCTCGACGACATCGCCTGCCTCACCAACGACACCGGCATGGCGCCCTACGGCTTCGGCACCTTCGCCTCGCGCACCGCCGTGTTCGGCTCCGGCGCGGTGATCCAGGCGGCGGCCGAGCTGCGCCGCCGCATCCTCGACGTGGCCGCGGTTCTCATGAAGGTGCCGGCCGAGGACCTGATGGTCGCCGACAGCGTGGTCGAGACCATCGACCGCACGAAGTCCCTGCCCCTGCGCCAGCTGGCGGAGCACAGCTTCTTCTCCGCCAAGGACATTCCGAGCGAGATCAACAAGGGCTTCGAGGTCACCGCCTTCTACGATCCCAAGCACGGCTCGTTCGCCGCCGGCGCCCATGTGGTGGTGGTGGAGGTGGACCAGGAGACCGGCGGAGTCGAGATCGTGCGCTACGTGGCCGCCGAGGACGTGGGCCGCCTCATCAATCCGGCGGTCGTCGAAGGCCAGATCATCGGCGGCATCGCGCAAGGGGTGGGCGAGGCGCTCTACGAGCAGCTGATCTATGACGAGAACGGCCAGCCGCGCACGGTGACGCTCGCCGACTATCTCGTGCCCTCGGCGCTGGAGGTGCCGCACATCGAGCTGCACCATGCCAACACGCCGTCCGGCGCGCTGGGCGGCTTCAAGGGCTGCGGCGAGGGCTCGATCATCGGCGCGCTCGCCGGCATCTCCTGCGCCGTGGCGGACGCCCTGCGCCTGCGCGGCGGCGACATCTTCCACTTCCCGGCGACGCCGGAACGGGTGCTGCGCGGCCTCGGCGTCGCGCTCGACGACGCGGCCTGAAGCCGCGCCGCGCAGCGAAAGAAGGGACACCGCCATGCATCAGGATATCCGCGGCCTGGACGTGACCACCACCAGCCCGAAGGCGGTCGAGCATCTCGACCGCGCGGTGGCGGACTATCTCAACTACGGCACCAACGCCTCCACCGAGGTGAAGGCCGCGCTCGCCGAAGACCCGGCCTGCGTGCTCGCCCAGTGCTATCGCGGCTACCTGCTGATGATGCTGGAGAACCCGGCGGTGTTCCCGAAGCTGCGCCAGACCCTGGCGGAGCTGGAGAAGGCCGGCGGCGAGGTCACGGAGCGCGAGCGGGGGCACCTCGCCGCCCTCAAGGCCTGGGTGAAGGGCGACCTCATGAACGCCTGCCTCGCCTGGGAGCAGGTGCTGAACCAGTGGCCGCAGGACCTGATGGCGCTGAAGCTGCATCACACCATGGCCTTCTACACCGGCCGCAGCAACGTGCTGCGCTCCGTGGTCTCGGGCGCGCTCGGCGCCTGGGACGAGGCGACGCCGGGCTATTCCCACGTCCAGGGCATGTACGCCTATGCGCTGGAGGAATGCGGCGCCTATGCCGATGCGGAGCGCTGGGGCCGCGCGGCGGTGGAGGCCAACCGGGACGATTTGTGGGCGATCCATTCCGTCGCCCATGTGATGGAGATGCAGGGCCGCTTCGACGAAGGCGCCGACTGGCTCGACTATTCGAAGGACGACTGGGCCAGCAAGAACTTCTTCAAGGCGCACGTGTGGTGGCATCGCGGCCTGTTCCACATCGTCGCCGAGAACTACGACCGCGCGCTCGGGGTGTTCGACGAGGAGCTGTCCTCGCTGAACTCGGAGACCTATGTCGACGTCTCCAACCAGGCGGCGTTCCTCAAGCGCCTGCAGATCGCCGGCGTCGACGTGGGCAACCGCTGGGATCTCCTCGCCGAGCATTCGGCGACCCGCATCCACGACCACGTTCTGCCGTTCCGCGACGCCCATTTCTGCCTCGCGCTCGCCGCCAAGGGGCGGTTCGACACCGCGCGCGAGCAGATCCGGTCCATGGCGGTGTTCGCCAACGAGGGCGAGGGGTGGAACGCGCGCACCACCCAGGCGACCCTGATCCCGCTGTGCGAGGCCATGATCGCCTATGAGAGCGGCGAATACGCAAAGGCCTGCGGCATCCTCTGGCCCATGCGCAACGAGCTCGCGCCCATCGGCGGCAGCCTCGCCCAGCGCGATCTGTTCGCGCAGATCCTGATCGACGCGGCGGTGCGCGCCGGCCGCCTGCCCATGGCCCGGAGCCTGCTCTCCGAGCGGGTGGCCCAGTTCCCGCGCGGCCGGCGCGGCTGGCGCGAATACGGCAAGGTTCTGGCCGACCTGGGAGAGCTGGACCTCGCCGCCAAGGCGCATCGCAGCGCCGAGGCCCTTTCCGCCCCCGCCGCAGCCTGACCGGAAAAAGCGCCATGAGCGAAAGCGCCGTCAACGAGACCGTCCTGCCGCGCAAGGTGGCGACCGTGCCGTCGAACAAGTACGCCCCGTTCGACTGGCAGGACCCGATGCAGCTCGAGAGCCTGCTCTCGGCCGAGGAGCGCATGGTGCGCGACACCTGCCGCGCCTACTGCCAGGACCGGCTGATGCCGCGCATCCTGATGGCGAACCGGGAGCACCGGTTCGACCGCGAGATCATCTCCGAGTTCGGCGCGCTCGGGCTGCTGGGCCTCACCATCCCAGAGAAATACGGCTGCGCCGGCAGCAGCTACGTGATCTATGGCCTGTGCGCCCGCGAGGCGGAGCGGGTCGACAGCGCCTACCGCTCGGCCATGAGCGCGCAGTCCTCGCTCGTCATGCACCCGATCTATGCCTATGGCAGCGAGGAGCAGCGCATGAGGTACCTGCCGCGCCTCGCCACCGGCGAGATCGTCGGCTGCTTCGGCCTCACCGAGCCGGACGCCGGCTCGGATCCCGGCGCCATGGCGACCCGCGCCCGCAGCGTCGACGGCGGCTTCCTCCTCTCCGGCGCCAAATGCTGGATCACCAACGCCTCCATCGCCGACGTATTCGTGATCTGGGCGAAGACCGACGACGGCGTGATCCGCGGCTTCCTCCTCGATCGCGGCATGAAGGGCCTCTCCACCTACGCGATCCAGGGCAAGCTCAGCCTGCACGCCTCGCCCACCGGCAACATCGCCATGGAGGAGGTGTTCGTGGAGGCCGACCGGCTCCTGCCCAACGTCACCGGCCTCGCCGGCCCGTTCGGCTGCCTCAACCGCGCGCGCTACGGCATCTCCTGGGGCGCCATGGGCGCGGCCGAGTTCTGCTGGCACGCGGCGCGGCAATACACGCTCGACCGCAAGCAGTTCGGCCGCCCGCTCGCCGCGACCCAATTGGTGCAGAAGAAGCTGGTGGACATGCAGACCGAGATCACCCTCGGCCTGCTCGCCTGCCTCCAGGCCGGGCGCCTGTTCGATGCCGGGCAGATCGCGCCGGAGACCATCTCGCTGCTCAAGCGCAACAATTGCGGCAAGGCGCTCGACATCGCCCGCGTGGCCCGGGACATGCACGGCGGCAACGGCATCAGCGACGAGTATCACGTGATGCGCCACATGGTGAACCTGGAGACGGTCAACACCTATGAGGGCACGCACGACGTGCACGCGCTGGTGCTCGGCCGCGCCCAGACCGGCATCCAGGCGTTTTTCTGACGGCCTGATCACGGCCAGCCTGTCGCCACCGCCGTCCCGAGGGCCTATTCTCCCGCGTCGCCGGCAGACAAGAACAGAACCGGCGGAAAGCTGGGAGCAGCGCGGGACCGCCTTTGGCGGAGGGAGTTCGGGCATGAACGGGACGGCCGAGGCCGAGGGTCAGATCGTCTTGGAGCGCGAGGGGCCGGTGGCGCGGCTCGTCATCGACAATCCGCAGCGGCGCAACGCCATCGACCTTGCCATGTGGCGGCAGGCGAACGACCTGCTGGACCGGCTGGCGCAGGACCCCGAGGTCCGCGTCCTGGTGGTCACGGGACGGGGCGAGAAGGCCTTCGCCTCGGGCGCCGACATCTCCAAGTTCGAGCGCGAGCGCGGCACCGCCGAGGCCGTGGCGGAATACAACGCGACCTCGGCCGGCGCCTACCGCCGGCTGAAGCGCTTCCCCAAGCCCACCGTCGCTTCCATCGGCGGCGTCTGCATCGGCGGCGGGCTCGCGCTCGCTCTGTGCTGCGACATCCGCATCTGCGAGGAGGGCTCGCGCTTCGCGGTGCCGGCGGCGAGGCTCGGCCTCGGCTACGGCGTCGAGGGCCAGCGCAACCTCACCGAGGCGGTGGGGCCGGCGGTGGCCGCCGACCTCCTCTTCTCGGCCCGCCAGGTGGACGCCGCGGAGGCCCTGGCGCTGGGGCTCGTGAACCGCGTGGTGCCGGCGGCCGAGCGGGCGGCGACGGTCGCCGCCTATGCCGCGACCGTCGCCGCCAACGCGCCCATGACGCTCGCCCTCGCCAAGGCCTGCAAGCTCGCCCTCACCCCGTCCGTCGATGCCGCGCAGGAGCAGCGGCTCCAGGACATGGTGAGCGCCTGCTATGCCAGCGAGGACTACAAGGAAGGCCGCCGCGCCTTCCTCGAAAAGCGCGCGCCGGTGTTCTCCGGGCGCTGACGCCGCCCCGGCACCCGCGCATCCGGACGATGAAGGGCAGGAAGAATGGATAATTGCTACGCCATCGAGGATCTCGTCCCGGTCGTCCATCCCACCGCCTTCGTGCATCCGACCGCGGTGCTGATCGGCGACGTGGAGGTGGGTCCCGGCTGCTATGTGGGCCCGTGCGCGTCGCTGCGCGGCGACTTCGCGCGGGTCATCATGCGCGAGGGCTCGAACATCCAGGACGGCTGCATCATGCACGGCTTTCCCGGCGGCGACGCGATCATCGACGTGGACGGCCATGTGGGCCACGGCGCGGTGATCCACGGCGCCCATGTGGGCCGCAACGTGCTGATCGGCATCCAGGCGGTGCTGATGGACAATGCGGTGATCGGCGAGGACGCGGTGATCGGCGCCATGACCTACGTGCCGGAGCGCATGGTGGTGCCGCCGAAGAGCCTGGTGGTGGGAACCCCCGCGCGCATCGTGCGCACCCTCGCCGACAAGGACCTCGGCTGGAAGCGCGGCGGCACGCTCGAATACCAGGAGCTGACCCGGCGGTGCCTGGCGACGCTGCGGCCGGTGAAGCCGCTCACCGCGCCGCAGGAGAACCGGCCGCGCTATGAGGGCCGCATCAGCAGGACCCTGAGCGAGGTGCGGGGCACGGCGGCTGCGGGCGAGTAGGGGAGCGCGGCCGAACCTCTCCCCTGCCCGGATTCTCCAGAGCCGCCGTTATCCCCCGGCTTGTCCGGAGGATCCACTTCACGGCCAGGCTGGCGGCAGGTCCTGATGCGGAAGGCAGACGGCCCGGTGGATGCTCCGGACAAGCCGGGGCATGACGGCGTCGAAGCCGGATCACACCTGCTCGAAATCCTCCAGCGGCTGGGCGCTCTCGCTGGCGAGGAACTTGACCAGCTCGTCCTCCATGGCGCGCATCTGCGCCACCTTCATGCGCAGCGACAGGAGCTGGAACTTGCGCGCCTCCATCTTCGGCCCGGGATGGGCGGTGATGCGCGCCTCGACGGATTCCAGGTAGGTGCATTCCTCGCGGATGCGCTCCAGGTTCGAGAGCAGCTCCCGGTGGATGGTGGCGCGGTCGGCAAAATTGCCGAAGAAGATGCGCAGCAGCACCTCGTCGCGCGTGACCGAGGAGCGGATCGGCTCGTTCAGGAAGGCCGCCAGCGCCTCCCGCCCTTCGGGGGTGATGGCGTGGATCTTCTTGTCGGGCTTGCTGCGCTGGGGCAGGTCCACGGAGGTGATGAACCCCTCCTCCCGCAGCTTGGCGAGCGTGTTGTAGATCTGCGGGGAAGTGGCGTTCCAGATGTAGTAGATCGAGCGCTCGATGGTCCGCTTCAAGTCATATCCGGACGCCGGCTGGATGGCGATCAGTCCGAGCAGAGCAACCTTCAAAGACATTGCAGTCTACCATCGATGGTGCCGAAGCGGCACGGCGGGCAATGCGGGCACGCCACCGTGCCTCTTGCCGTCCCTTTGCCGCACAACCTACTGCATCGGCGCCAGCGGCGCCAGCAGCGCCGCGCGTCCCGAGGCGTTCCCTGCGACCGGCGTCATCCGCCTTTCGCAGGCGCGGGAGCGCGCAGGACGAGCATGTTCCCGATCAGCACCAGCGCGATGCCGAACGCCGCCGACCAGGTCCAGTGATAGTCCTCGAAGAAGGTGGAGAGCGCGAGCGCGATCAAGGGGTAGAGCACCGTGCCGTAGCCGGCCCGGCTGGCGCCGATGCGCCGCACCAGGGCGAGATAGATGCCGAAGCCGGACAGCGTCGGGCCGACCACCAGGAAGGCTAGCGAGCCGAGATAGCGCGGCGTCATCTCCAGGATGAACGGCGAGCCGCCGACGAGCGCGGCGATGCCGAGCACGCAGAGGCCATAGGCGAAGCTGAAGGCGGTCATGGACAGGAGCGGCAGCCCGCGGCGGCCGGCGACGCCGGACAGGATGCTGCCCACGGAGAAGCAGCAGGTGCCGATCAGGGCAAGCAGCAGCCCCATCCCCATATGCGCCTGCGCCTCCGCCCCCGCGCTGGCGCCGGAGAAGGTGGCGACGACGCTGGGCCCGAACACCAGCGCCGTCCCCGCGATCCCGAGCAGCGCGCCGAGGAAGAGCGCGCGCCGCAGCGGCGCGCCGAGCAGCAGCGCCGACAGGAGCGGGATGATGATCGCCACCAGCGAGAACACCACCGAGATCAGCCCCGAGGGCAGGTGGTAGCCGGCATAGTAGAAGCTGAGGAAGTTGCAGGAGAACAGGCACGCCCCGAGGCCAAGGAACAGCGCATGGTCGCGCAGGCCGAACACGAGGCGCGAGCGGGTGGCGAACACCAGCGCGAACATCACCGGAGTCGCGAACACGAAGCGCCAGAAGGCGGAGATCTCCGGCGCCACCACGCCGAGCTGAAGCCGCATGGGCAGCCAGCCGAGGCCGAAGATGAGGACGCTCGCCACATAGAGCGTCCAGTCGGTGGGGCTCAGGGGCGCCTCGCGCGAGGGATGGGACATCAAGGGTTCCGCATGGCCTGAGGCTGGGCGATGACACGGCGAAGGCGGGATCGGGAGCCGAACCACGGTCGCCGTCATGGATGAGATTCGGCGCATGCCGCAGCGCCAGCCTAGACTGTCGCGGCGCGGCGCGCGCCGGCCTGCGCTGCATCCGGACCGGCCGCGCTCTGCACATCACGCATGGGTGCCGCGCGGCAGGCCGCCGGAAGAGGCGGCCTGCCGTTCTCAGTAAGCGAGCGCGGTGAAAGCCGGCTCCACCGAGCCGTTCCAGTCGGTGTGATAGTGCTCCAGCAGCAGCTCGGCGGGCGAGCGGCCGGTGAGCACCGCCTCTTCCAGCGGCTCCAGGAAGCGGGTCTCGTCGCGCCCCTGCCGGTCGAGCCGGGCGCGGCGCTTCAGGCCGGCTTCGGCGAGCGCCAGCGCCCGCCGCGCCAGATCGCGCGCGGTGCCATTGCGGAACGGCGCGGCCAGGGCGAGGCGGGGCACGTCGTCCCGCAGCTTCTGACGCTCCTCGGGGGTCCAGTCCTTCACCAGCTCCCAGGCGGCGTCGAGGCTCTCCTGGTCGTAGAGCAGCCCGACCCAGAAGGCCGGCAGCGCGCACAGCTTCGCCCACGGCCCGGCATCTGCCCCGCGCATCTCCAGGAAGCGCTTCAGGCGTACCTCGGGGAAGATGGTGGAGAGGTGGTTCACCCAGTCGGAGAGCGTCGCGGTCTCGCCGGGGAGCATCGCGTTGCGCCCGGCGAGCAGATCGCGGAAGGAGGAGCCGGCGACATCCACATAGGCGTCGCCGCGCTTGACGAAATACATCGGCACGTCGAGTGCATAGTCCACATAGCGCTCGAAGCCGAAGCCGTCCTCGAAGGCGAAGGGCAGCATGCCGGAGCGGTCGTTGTCGGTGTCGCGCCAGATCTCCGAGCGGAAGGAGAGGAAGCCGTTGGGCTTGCCCTCGGTGAACGGCGAGTTGGCGAACAGCGCCGTGGCGATGGGCTGGAGCGCGAGGCCGACGCGCATCTTCTTGACCATGTCGGCCTCGGAGGAGAAATCGAGGTTCACCTGCACGGTGCAGGTGCGGAACATCATGTCGAGGCCGAGCGTGCCCACCTTCGGCATATAGGCGGACATGATCTTGTAGCGCCCCTTGGGCATCACCGGCGTCTCGGAGCGCGACCATTTCGGGCTCATGCCGATGCCGAGGAAGCCGATACCGAGCGGGGTCGCCACCTCGCGCACCTGGGCGAGATGGGCGTTCAATTCCGAACAGGTCTCGTGGATCGTGCACAGCGGCGCGCCGGACAATTCGAACTGGCCGCCCGGCTCCAGGGAGATCGCCCCGCCGCCGGTCACGTCGGCGAGGCCGATGATGGTCTCGCCCTCCATGATCGGCTCCCAGCCGAGCAGCATGCGCATGCCTTCCAGCAGCGCGCGGATGCCCTTGGGCCCTTCGTAGGGCACCGGCTCATGGCGGGAGAGGGTGAAGGGAATCTTCTCGTGCTCGGTTCCGATACGGAAGGCGCTCTGCGGCTTGTTCCCCTTCTCCATCCAGGCGACGAGCTCGTCGCGCGAGGAAATGGGTGTCGCATCCAACGTGTCGCGCGCCATAAAAAGGTCTCTTCGAGCAAAATCGGCGGGCGACCATACACGCCCGCACAGCGGAGGCAAACGGGGGGCGCGCCGCGCGCGGAATGCGGCCCGGCGCCGCTGCCAAATCCTTCCTCGGCGTGTGAAAATGCCTTCTTGTGTCGGCCTCAGCCGGTGCCGGCACCCGGCGGCTCTGGCGGCGGCGCGGCCGGCGCAACCGGCGGTGGCGCCTCTTCGATGAAGAGCGTGTCCTCCGACAGCGCGAGGTCACGCACGGCGGCGAAGGCGAGCACCGTGAGCGGAGTGGCGAGGAGCACGCCCAGCGGCCCGAGCACGGTGCCGAACACCACCACCGCGAACAGCGTCACCGCTGGCGGCAGCGAGACCATGCGCTGCTGCAGCAGCGGCGTGATGAGATTGCTCTCGGTCTGCTGCACCACCACGAACAGCGCCAGCACCCACAGCGCCGAATCCAGGCCGAGGGTGAGCGCGATCAACAGCGCCGGCACCGCCGAGACCACCGGCCCGACCATCGGGATGAATTCCGCGAGCCCGGTGAAGAGCGCGAGCGCCAGCGCCGAGGGCACGCCGAGCACGGTGAGGCCGATGAAGGTGAGCACGCCCACCACCACCATGGCGATGAGCTGCGCCTTCAGGAAATTGCGCAGATCGAGCGCGATCGCGTCCAGGCGCCGGCCTATTTCCGGCCGCCGCGCGCGCGGCCAGAAGGCGAGGAACATGTCGCGGTAGGTCTTCGGGTCGACGGCGAAATAGAGCCCGCCCACCAGCACCAGGAAGGCGCCGAGGATCGCCTGGAAGACGTTGCTCGTCAGGCCCTGGATCACCGAGATCACGGTATCGCTCGAGGGCGCGGCCGCTTCCGCGCGCTTGATGAGGTCGTCGCCCAGCCCCTCGAGATGGAACCGCTGCTCGAAGGCGGTCCAGGCCGACGGCAGGGTCTGCACCAGCTCCAGCACCTGACTGCGGATGGTCGAGCCGAACAGATAGAGGACCAGTCCGGTGCCGCCGAAGACCAGCAGCGCCACCGGGAACACCGCATAGCTCTCGGGGCACCTTGTGTAGCGCGAGAACGGCTCGGCGAGGGCGTGCAGCGCCAGGGCGAGCAGCACCGCCCCGAACACCAGCAGGATCACGTCCACCGCAAGCCAGGCGAGATAGAGCCCCCCCAGCACCACGGCCGCGAGGGCGATGCGCTGCGTCAGCCTGATTTCGGACCGCATCGAAGGACCCTTTTCCGCATCGAGGATGACAGGAACGCGCGCGCGCCTCGCGCGGGTCCATGCCGCTGCGAAGGCCGCGACCTGCTCTCTATCCGACAAATGCCGGCCAGTGTCATCGCCCCGCCCTCGGCCGGCACGGGGCCGTCCTCAGGACGCGGCCCGCCGGCGCTCCTCCTCCACCAGCTCCTTCTTGGAGAGCTTGCCCACCAGCGTCTTCGGCAGGCTCTCGCGGATCTCGATCGCCTTCGGCATCTCCACCTTGGAGATCTGGTGCGACAGGAAGCCGAGAATCTCGTCCGCCGTCGCGCTCTCGCCCTCCCTCAGGGTGACGAACGCCTTCGGCGCCTGGCCGCGGTAGGGATCGTCGATGCCGATGGCCACCGCCTCCGAAACCGCGGGGTGGAGATACAGCGCCTCCTCGATCACCCGTGGGTAGACATTGTAGCCGCCGCAGAGGATCACGTCCTTGATGCGGTCCACCAGGAACAGGTAGCCGTCGGTATCGAGATAGCCCACGTCGCCGGTGCGCAGGGCGCCGTCGATGAAGGCGCTCGCAGTCTCGTCGGGCCGGCCGAAATAGCCCGCCATCACCTGCGGCCCGCGCACGCACACCTCGCCCTTCTCGCCGGTGGGCATGAGGCGGGAGGGATCGGCGAGGTCGCGGATCTCGATCACGGTCTGCGGCAAGGCGGTGCCGACCGAGCCGTCCTTGACGAGGCCGAGCGGCGGGTTGGCGCTCACCACCGGTGAGGTCTCCGAGAGGCCATAGCCTTCCACCAGCTTGCAGCCGGACAGGCGCTCGAACGCCTCGCGCACCTCCCTCGGCAAAGGGGCGCCACCGGAAATGCACAAGGTGAGCGAGGAGAGGTCGCGCTTCTCGACGCCCTTGTGGGCGTTGATGGCGGCATAGATGGTGGGCACGCCCGGGAACATGGTCGGCTTCTGACGCTCGATGTCGTCGAGCAAGTCGGCGAGGCTGAAGCGCGGCACCAGGATGATCTCCGCCCCGAGGCAGATGGGGATCACCATGACCGTCTGCATGGCGAAGACATGGAACAGCGGCAGCACGCCGAGCACGCGCGTGACGCCGATGCGCTCGCAGTCCGCGTGCGCCATCACCTGGCGCGCGTTGGCCGAGACGTTGGCGTGGGTGAGCATGGCGCCCTTCGGGACGCCGGTGGTGCCGCCGGTATATTGCAGCACCGCCACGTCGGCGAGCGGCTCGATCTCCACCGGCGCCGGCCGGTCGCCATGCTTCAGCAGCTCGCGGAAATGGAGATGCACGCCGTCGCCGGCATCGTAGCGGGCATGCTCCTTGCGCTTGAAGAGGGTGAAGAGCAGTCCCTTGGGAAACGGCAGCACCCCGGCGAGCGGACAGACGACGATGGTCTTCAGCCCCGCCTCGGCCGCCACCGCCGCGACCCGGGAATGGATGAGATGGAGGTCGGGCACCACCATGATGGAGGTGCCGGAATCACGGATCTGGTGCCTGAGCTCGCGCTCCACATAAAGCGGGCTGTAGTTCACCACCGTGCCGCCAGCCTTCATGATGGCGAAGAAGAAGATCACGGAATAAGGGGTGTTGGGCAGGCACAAGCCGACCTTCGTGCCCTTGCCCACGCCTTGGGCCTGAAGCCCCGCGGCGACACGGTCGACCAGCGCGCCAAGCTCGGCATAGCTCCATTTGCGGCCGAGGAAGCTCAAGGCGGGCCGATCGGCGTATCGCGCGACGCTCGCCGCCAGAAGGTCCGGCACTGCGGAGGCCAGCGCCGGGGCGGCGGCCTGTTGCTGATCCGTGCCCTGGTGCATGAACGTCCTCCCTCCTCGGGCGGTGCGCCGGGCATGCACCGCGCTGCCCGGACGGTTCCGATGCCGTTGGGTCAAGTCCCCGCCGCAGCTTAGAGCCCATCGCCGCCGGATGGCACCGCAACCTGTGCCGCGGCATCGGTCGGGGCAGCGACGAAAAGGCCCGCCGGTGCCGTGCCGCGGCGGGCCGGGCGTCTCCCGCCAGCGCTACTTGGTGTAGAGCGGCGCTGCCGCCGCCGGCGTGTCGAACTTGTAGCGCAGCGCCACGGAGACGATGTCCACGTAGCCGTCATTCACGCTGCCCACCAGCGACCCGCGCAGGGCATTCGCCGGATCGGTGGGGAACAGCGCGATCGGCGCGTCCTCGCCGAAGATGTGGGTATAGGCAACGTCAAGCGCCAGCTTCTCGGTCACGGCATAGGTGAAGCCGGCGGAGAGCCACAGGCGGTTGGTGTCGGGCAGGCGGGGAGAGCGCGTCTCGTCCGGAACCGGGGTGAGCTCGTAGGCGATGCCGGCGCGCAGCGCGAGCTTCGGATCCCACTGATACTCGACGCCGCCGGAGAAGAACCAGCCGTCGTTCCATTTCAGATCGAGGACGCTGGCGGGCGCAGCGATGCTCTCCACCTTCAGCTGCTGCACCGTCGACCAGTTGGTCCACTCCACGGTTCCGAGCACGGTGAAATTGGAGGTGAGCTGGGAACGCAGCGACAAGGTCGCCTGGTCCGGCAGGGTCAGGCCCGCCTGGGCCGGCAGCGTGGCGACCGGATTGTTGAGGATGAGCGGCGTGATGGTGCCGTTCAGCCCCTGATCGATCTGCGAGCGATAGCCGAGGCCCACCGTGGTGCCGGGCGCGAGCGTGAGCAGCGCGCCCAGATTGATGCCGTAGCCGATGGAATCGCCGTCCACCTGGGCGGCGCCGAAGGTCAGCGGCGCGGCGCCGAGCACCTGCGCGTTGGAGAGCCGGGCGTCGATGTAGTTGACGTTGAAGCCGCCGCCGATGGTGAGCCACTCATTCACCTTGTAGGCGATGGAGCCCTGGATGTTCATGTCGAAGATGCGGCTGTAGCAGCCGTAATAGCGGCCCGACCAGTTGCAGGGCGCGTCGGTGATGAGGCCGAACGGCGCGTTGACCGCAAGGCCGATGGCGATGCGGTCCCAGGCATAGGTGATGTAGGTGGCGGGCACCGCCCCATCGTCGACCATGTCGCCGACGCCCATGGTGCCGAGGTTGTTGTTGAAGATCGGACCGGTGGCTCTGTAGACGTCGATCGACGCATGGGGCGCGATCCAGGTGACGTTGGCTTCCATGTTGAGCCCCGGCGAGAAGCTCAGCGCCGCCGGGTTCCAGAACATGGAGGCGAGGCCGTCGCCGCCGGCCGCGGTGCCGGCGAACGAATAGCCCTGATAATAGGCGCTCTGCTCCCTGAGGCCGAAGCCGCCGGCCGCGGCACCCGTGGCGCCGGCAACGGCCAGGACGGGCAGCACCATCGCCGTCGCGCAGGTCGCGAGCGGGCGGCGCAAACGTGAAAGGTGAGTGGCCATGGGTCCCCCTGTTTGGCGCGTTCCTCCGGGCCCGGCGCGCTGCAGCGCACATTACGTTTTTACGGTGCCCTATACGTCACCCAGCATGCCTTAAGGAACATCCGCGTCAACTGCCTTGAGAGCGCTCCCGTCGCAGCCAGAATGAGAAGCAGGGAGCTGTGTCCAGGAAGCAACATACGATTCGGGACCATCTCTCGCATGGCATCGGGCGCCCCCGAGCCGCGCTGTCCCCGACTCGAATCACGGCCCTGCCGCATCCACATTAGCCCTGCGTCATGGGGCGTGCGTGGCATTTCAACGCCGCAAGGCCAGCGCCCACAGTCCACGAAGCCTTGAACGCCCAGCCTCTTGCGCCACACGTCAAAGCATGTATCTTCAGGGCCGATAGATGACGTATAGGTGAATACGTGGCATCCACAGGCAAGCGCCTTCCCGGCACCTCGCTCACAGACACCTTCTTCACCGTCACCGAGCTGGCGCGGGATTTGTCCATCACCCCGCGCACCATCCGCTTCTACGAGGACAAGGGCCTCATCCATCCGCGTCGCGCGGGAACCATGCGCGTCTATACCAAGCGCGACCGGGCGCGGATGGTGCTGATCCTGCGCGGCAAGCGGCTCGGCTTCTCGCTGCGCGAGATCAAGGAATATCTCGACCTCTACGACATCGACCCGTCCCAGACCGAGCAGATCCGCATGCTGCTCAAGAAGGTGCAGACGCGCCTCGAAATGCTGGAGGACCAGCGCCTCGCGCTCGAGGAGACTATCCTCGAGCTCAAGGACATCGAGGAGCAGACCCTCGGCGCGCTGGAGCGGGAGACGGCCCGGAAGAAGGCCGCCGGCTGAGCCCCGGCTCAGCCCACGCGGCCCCCGCCGCGAAAAACATAAGCAAGATCAGGCAGGAGAGCCCAATGAGCGCCCCCATGCAGAACGTCGTGATCGCGGGCTACGCCCGCTCGCCCTTCACGCTCGCCAAGAAAGGCGACCTCGCCCGCGCGCGCCCCGATGACCTCGCCGCCCAGGTGGTGGCCGCGCTTCTAGCCCGCACCGAGATGAAGGCCGAGGAGATCGAGGACCTGATCGTCGGCTGCGCCTTCCCGGAGGCCGAGCAGGGCTTCAACATCGCCCGCCTCATCGGCATGATCGCCGGCCTGCCCGAGAGCGTCGCCGGGGTCACCGTCAACCGCTTCTGCGGCTCCTCCATGCAGTCGGTGCACATGGCCGCCGGCCAGATCCAGCTGGGCGCGGGCGAGGCCTTCGTGTGCGCCGGCATCGAGAGCATGAGCCGCGTGCCCATGACCGGCTTCAACCCGATGCCCAACCCGGCGCTCTACAAGGCCATGCCGCAGGCCTACATGAGCATGGGCGAGACCGCCGAGAACGTCGCGCGCAAGTGGCAGATCACCCGCGCCGACCAGGATGCCTTCGCCCTGAAGAGCCACCAGAAGGCAGCGAAGGCCGAGGCGGAAGGGCATTTCAAGGCCGAGATCGTCCCCGTCCGCGCCAACGGCAAGAGCGTCGAGACCGACGGCTGCATCCGCCGCGATGCCTCCGCCGAGGCGCTGGCGAGCCTGAAGCCCTCGTTCGACGCGCACGGCACGGTCACCGCCGGCACCGCCTCGCCGGTCACGGACGGCGCCTCGGCGGTGCTGGTCTGCACCGAGGCCTATGCCGAGCGCAACGGCCTCGAGCCCCTCGCCCGCCTGAAGAGCGTGGCGGTCGCCGGCTGCGCGCCGGAGATCATGGGCATCGGCCCGGTGGCGGCGACGAGGAAGGCGCTGGGCCGCGCCGGCCTCGACATCGGCGCCATCGACGTGGTGGAGCTGAACGAGGCCTTCGCCTCCCAGGCGCTGGCCTGCCAGCGCGAGCTCGGCATCAGGGACGAGACGCTCAACATCGACGGCGGCGCCATCGCCCTCGGCCATCCGCTCGGCGCCACCGGCGCGCGCATCGTCGGCAAGGCGGCCTCGCTCCTGAAGCGCGAGGGCGGCAAATATGCCCTCGCCACCCAGTGCATCGGCGGCGGACAGGGCATCGCCACCGTCCTCGAGCGCGTCTGAGGGAGGCGCGCCATGGCTGGAGAGATCAGGAAGGTCGCCGTCATCGGCGCCGGCGTCATGGGCGCCGGCATCGCCGCCCACGTGGCCAATGCCGGGGTCGAGGTGCTGCTCCTCGACATCGTCCCGGAGGGCGCGACGAACCGCAACGTCATCGCCGAAGGGGCGGTGGAGAAGCTGCTGAAGGCCGATCCCGCCCCCTTCATGTCCAAGGCGGCAGCGAAGCTGGTGAAGACCGGCAACATCGAGGACAACCTGGCCGATCTCGCCTCCTGCGACTGGATCGTGGAAGCCATCATCGAGCGGCTCGACCTCAAGCAGGCGCTGTACGCGAAGATCGAGGCGGCGCGCCGGCCCGGGTGCGCGGTGTCGTCCAACACCTCCACCATCCCGCTCGCCGACCTCACGGCGGGCCTGCCGGAGAGCTTCCGGCGCGACTTCCTCATCACCCACTTCTTCAACCCGCCGCGCTACATGCGGCTCCTGGAGATCGTGACGGGGCCGCAGACCAACCCCGAGACGGCAGCGGCGGTCGCGCGCTTCGCCGACATCAAGCTCGGCAAGACCGTCGTCGTCTGCAAGGATACGCCCGGCTTCATCGCCAACCGGCTCGGCACCTACTGGCTCCAATTGGCCGTGGGCGAGGCCTTCGCGCTCGGCATGAAGGTGGAAGATGCGGACGCGGTGATGGGCCGGCCCTTCGGCTTCCCGAAGACCGGCGTGTTCGGCCTCATCGACCTCGTCGGCCTCGACCTCATGCCCCACGTCCAGGGCTCGCTGAAGCGCGCGCTGCCGGCCTCCGACCCGTTCCACGCGACGCTGCGCGACGAGCCGCTGATCGAGAGGATGATCTCGACCGGCTACACCGGCCGCAAGGGCAAGGGCGGCTTTTACCGCCTCAACCGCGAGGGCGGGCAGAAGCTGAAGGAGGCCATCGACCTTTCGACCGGGGGCTACCGCCCGCAGGTCAAGGCGCAGGTGGCGGAGCTGGAGGATGGCGGCGGCAAGGACCTTGCCGCCTTGCTCGCCTCCGACGGCGAAGGCGGGCGCTATGCCCGCGCGGTGATGGTGCGCACGCTCGCTTATGCCACGCGCCTCGTGCCCGAGGCGGCGGACGACATCGTCGCCGTCGATGACGCCATGCGGCTCGGCTACAATTGGAAATCCGGCCCGTTCGAGCTGATCGACAGGATCGGCGCCGCCCGCCTCGTCGAGATGCTGAAGGCGGACGGGCAGGAGGCGCCGCCGCTGCTGGCGCTGGCGGCGGACCAGCCCTTCTACCGGGTGGAGAATGGTGCCCGCCAGCATCTCGGGGTGGACGGCATCTACCGCGACATCGTGCGCCCCGAGGGCGTGCTGCTGCTCGCCGACATCAAGCTGAGATCCCAGCCGCTGGCCAAGAACGGCTCGGCGGCGCTGTGGGACGTCGGCGACGGGGTGGTGTGCCTCGAATTCACCTCCAAGAGCAATGCGCTGGACGAGGGCATCATCACCATGCTCGCCAAGGCGCTGAAGCTGGTGAAGGAGAAGCACAAGGCGCTCCTCATCTATAACGAGGGCTCGAACTTCTCGGTGGGCGCCAATCTCGGCCTTGCCCTGTTCGCCTGCAACATCGGCGCCTTCGGCGAGGTGGAGAAGCTGGTCGCCGCCGGCCAGAAGACCTACCAGGACATGAAGCATGCCCCCTTCCCCGTCGTGGCGGCGCCGTCCGGGCTCGCGCTCGGGGGCGGGTGCGAGATCCTGCTGCACGCGAGCGCCGTGCAGGCCCACGCGGAGAGCTATATCGGCCTCGTGGAATGCGGCGTCGGCGTGCTCCCCGCCTGGGGCGGCTGCACCGCCATGCTGGAGCGCTGGACGAGCGACCCGAAATTCCCGAAGGGGCCGATGCCGGCCCCCTCCAAGGTGTTCGAGACGGTCTCCACCGCCACCGTCGCCAAGTCCGCCGCCGAGGCGAAGGAGTTGAAGTTCCTGCGCGAGAGCGACGGCATCACCATGAACCGCGACCGGCTGCTGGCGGATGCCAAGGCCAAGGCGCTTTCCATGGTCGAGGGCTACCAGCCGCCGAAGCCGGTGGAGTTCTTCCTGCCCGGCCCATCGGGCAAGGTGGCCATGGACATGGCGGTGGAAGGCTTCGCCAAGCGCGGCATGGCGACGGCGCACGACAAGGTGGTGTCCGCGGCGCTCGCCGAGGTGCTCACCGGCGGCGACGCCGACCACATCGCCCCGGTGCCGGCCGCGCGGGTGCTGGAGCTGGAGCGGGAGGGCTTCATGAAGCTCATCCGCACCACCGCCACCCTGGACCGCATCGAGCACGTGCTGGAGACCGGCCGGCCGCTCAGGAATTGAATAAACCGCCGTCGCCCTCCGGCTTGACCGGAGGGCCCATGACCGCAGGGCGGCGGCGGAAGGGCCGAGACATCACGCCGTCATGCCCCGGCTCGTCCGGGGCATCCACCCCTCCGCCGGGGCGAACGGACGGGTGGACCCTCCGGACAAGCCGGAGGGTGACGGCAGCGGGTGCGGAGAACGGCAACGGCCTTCCCGCCCGGAGCGACGCAATTCCCTCTCCCCTTTGCGGGAGAGGGCCAGGGTGAGGGGTGCGGCGCCGCAGGTTCTTAGGCCTTGCCTCCGACCCCGGCCGCCCCCTCACCCCCAACCCCTCTCCCGCAAGGGGAGAGGGGAGACACGACACGGGAGCCACGCCATGCAGGTCTATACCCCCCCGCTGCGCGACATGCGCTTCGTGCTCCACGAGTTGCACGGCAGCGCGGAACTCTCGAAGCTCAAGGGGCTGGAGGACCTCTCCCCCGACCTCATCGACGCGGTGCTGGAGGAGGCGGGCAAGTTCGTCACCGAGGTGCTCGCCCCGCTCAACCAGTCGGGTGACCTCGAGGGCTGCGCCTATGAGAACGGCGTGGTGCGCACGCCCAAGGGCTTCAAGGAGGCCTACACCGCTTTCCGCGAGGGCGGCTGGAACGGCATCGCCTGCGATCCCAAATATGGCGGCCAGGGCCTGCCGGCGAGCGTGAACAAGCTGGTGGAGGAGATGCTCTGCTCGGGCAACCTCGCCTTCGGCATCTGCCCCGGCCTCACCCACGGCGCCTATCAGGCGCTCAAGGCCTATGCCTCCGACGAGCTGAAGGACCGCTTCCTGCCGAAGATGGTGGACGGCACCTGGTCCGGCTCCATGTGCCTCACCGAGCCCCAGTGCGGCACCGACCTCGGCCTCGTGCGCACCAGGGCCGAGCCGCAGGGCGACGGCAGCTACAAGATCACCGGCAACAAGATCTTCATCTCCGCCGGCGAGCAGGACCTGACCGAGAACATCGTCCACCTCGTGCTCGCGCGCCTGCCGGACGCGCCCAAGGGCATCAAGGGCATCTCATTGTTCCTGGTGCCGAAACTCCTGCCCAAGGCGGACGGCTCGGTCGGTCCGCGCAACGGCGTCGCCTGCACCGGCATCGAGCACAAGATGGGCATCCACGGCTCGTCCACCTGCCAGATGTCGTTCGACGAGGCCACGGGCTGGCTGGTGGGCGAGCCCCACAAGGGCATGCGCGCCATGTTCGCCATGATGAACTCGGAGCGCCTGTCCGTGGGCACGCAGGGCCTCGGCCTCGGGGAAGCGGCCTACCAGTCGGCGGTGGCCTACGCGAGGGAGCGCCTCCAGGGCCGCGCCCTTTCCGGGCCGAAGCACCCCGACAAGCCGGCCGATCCCATCATCGTCCACCCGGACGTGCGCCGCACGCTGATGACCATGCGCGCCTACAACGAGGGCTGCCGGGCGCTCGCCGGCTGGGTCGCCCGCGCGCTCGATCTGATGGAACGCGCCGAGGACCCGGAGGAGCGCAAGCGGGCGGAGGACTTCACGGCGCTGATGACGCCCATCGTCAAGGCGCTGTTCACCGACCTCGGCTTCGAGGCCACCTCCATGGGCATGCAGGTCTATGGCGGCCACGGCTACATCCGCGACCACGGCATGGAGCAGTATGTGCGCGATGCCCGCATCGCCATGATCTACGAGGGCACCAACGGCGTGCAGGCGCTGGACCTCGTGGGCCGCAAGCTGCCGGCGCACATGGGGCGCTACCTGCGCTCCTTCTTCCATCCGGTGCTGAACTACATGGACGCCAAGCTCGACGACGAGAATCTGGCGCCGCTGATCGGCCCGCTCTCGAAGGCCTTCGGCGCGCTCCAGCTGGCAACCGCCCACATCGCCGAGAAGGGGCTGAAGGACCCGGAGGAAGCGGGCGCTGCGGCGACGCAGTATCTGCGCCTGTTCGGGCTCGTGGCGCTCGGCTACATGTGGGTGCGCATGGCCGAGGTGGCGTTCGAGAAGAAGGCGGCCAATCCGGACGATGCCGCCTTCTACGAGGCCAAGATCGTCACCGCGCGCTTCTTCATCGAGAAGCTGCTGCCGGACGCGGCTGCCTTGTGGGGTTCCATCAAGGCCGGCAAGAGCGCCATG
The DNA here is from genome assembly GCF_043194795.2 of Xanthobacter pseudotagetidis. NCBI lineage: Bacteria > Pseudomonadati > Pseudomonadota > Alphaproteobacteria > Hyphomicrobiales > Xanthobacteraceae > Xanthobacter > Xanthobacter pseudotagetidis. The sequence goes on from NZ_CM195534.1 coordinate 3,724,440, forward strand.
ATGGCGCTCGACGAGGCGATGTTCTGAGGCCGCGTTCCGACGACCGGCGGCGCCGCCCTCCCCTTTTGCGCCCCCTCTGCCGCTTGCGGGGGAGGGCTGGGGAGGGGCTGTGCCTCTCCACCTGATGCGGCCGGACGAGCGCGGACACCGCTTTCCCCCTCCCTGCCCTCCCCCGCACGCGGGAGAGGGTTCAACCGTTCCGGGGCCCAAAGGGCCTCTCACAAGGATTCCCCATGGCCGATCTCTCCTCCCTCGTCGAAGCCATCCGCGAGCGCGCCGATGCCCTCTCCGAACTCGGCTACAGGGTTCGCTTCGACCTCACCGACACCGGCGAGGCGATCCTTTTGGATGCCACCGGCGGCGGCGTGGAGGTGAGCGAGGGAACCGGCGAGGCGGATGCGGTGCTGAAGCTCTCGTCCGATACGCTGGACAAGCTCATCACCGGCCGCATTGGGCCGATGCTCGCCTTCTCCACCGGGCGGCTGAAGGTGGAGGGCTCACAGGGCGTCGCCCTCAAGCTCGCCGGGCTGCTGGACGGGGAGTGAGCGGCGCCTGCGGCTGCCCGCGGCGGGCAACCGCACCGCTCCTCAGTTGGTGGCGGACCTAGCCTTCCGCGCGCGTTCCATTGCCTGGTCGAAAGCCGCCCAGAAGCCGGGCGCTTCCATCACCAGCTGGGCGCCCACCGACGAGACGTGATGTTCGTCCATGAAGTAGAAGTCGTTGCCGCCACCGCCGCGGCACACGGACTGGTCGCAGAACAGGCTGCTGAGAAGGAACACCTTCATTCCCGGCTCGGTGGCGGCGAGGCGCGTGAGAATGCCGTTCGAGGCGGCGACGAAGCGCATGCCCTCAGCTGCGGGTATGGTCTCACACGAGCCGGAATCGCCGCCTGACTTCTCCTTGCGGATCACGCAACGCACCGGCGCCTCGGCGAATTCCGGCGGCTGGCCCAGCACGAAGGCGACGGCGCCTGCCGCATTGATCTCGCGCACGGTATGCGCGATACCATATTCGAATACCTTCGCGGTCATCTCGGCGGACCGCTCCTCGCCGCCCGGGAAGTCCTTCGTGGTCAGCCAGAAATGGTTGCCCGCGCGGGCCGTCCACATGGACCAGCGCCCCACCAGGATCACCACCTTGGGCTTCAGCCGCCGGATCTCTTCCATGGCGGTGTTGTTGAACTCGGTGCAGACCCGGGCCGGATACTGCGGGTGGATCGCGTCCACCCCCAGGATCGGAGGGCAAGCGGGCATGGACAGGATGCGCGCCGTCTGGCCGTCCTTGTTCAGCATGCCGTAAAGGCCCTGATAGAGCGCGCCGGCATGGGAATCGCCCCAGACCACCACGTCGGCGCTTTTCACGGCTTCATTCGGCGCCGCGGCGCACCCCATCCGCGCGGCAGCCTCGGCGGTCCAGGTGCGGCGCAAGTTCACGCAGGTGTTGGGAATCGCATTTCGGGCCCTGGTATTGGCGACATCCTCGGCCGCCTGGGCGCGCGCGGAGAGGGTGCGGAAGCCGCCGCCCTTGTACTCGATCAGCGCCACCACGCCGAATGACAGCGCGATCGCCAGCGCGCCCGCGCCGAAGCGCGCCAGCCGGATGCCGCCGAGGGCCGAGGGGCGGCGCAGCGGCGTCTCCACGAATTTCAGCGACAGCGCGGAAAAAACGATCGCGACGAGGATAACGCCGCCGGCCTGGAGATAGGTCAGGTGGCGGCCCTTGTAGTCCACCGCCAGCACCAGCAGGGGCCAGTGCCACAGATAAAGGGAATAGGAAATGCGCCCCACATAGGTGAACCAGGGGTGGCCCAGCACCTTCTGCACGATCCCTTGCTGGGTGTGCATGCCGGCGAAGATGATGGCCGCCGAGCCCAGCACCGGCGGCAGCGCCGACAGGCCGGGAAAGGTGGTGTCCTTGCTGTAGAGGAACACCGGCGCAAGGATGGCGGCGATGCCTGCGATGCCGATGGCGCCGGCGGCGCGGTGGGGCAAGGGCGGCCAGCGCACCAGCGCCAGCAGGCTGCCGGCAAACAGCTCCCACGCCCGGCTCGGCAACAGGAAGAAGGCGGACCAGGGCGCTTCCATCACCGTGATCTGCGAATAGACCAGCGAGGCGAGCGTGAGCACCGCCAGCACGATCACCGCGAAGGTGCGCGTCCCGAAGCGCATGAGCAGGAACAGCAGCACCGGGAACAGGATGTAGAACTGCTCCTCCACCGCCAGCGACCACAGGTGCAGAAGGGGCACCTCATCCGCGCGCGGGCCGAAATAGTCGAGCACGCTCTCGAAATGGATGTTGGCGTAGAACAGCGCCGACGGGCCGAGCGAGCGCGCATACTGCATCATCTCGCGCGGGGTGAGGACGAAAGCGGCAAGCAGCGTCACGACCGCCAGGACGACGAACAGCGCCGGGAAGATGCGGCGGATGCGGTGGTCGTAGAAATCGACGAGCGAGAAGCGCCGGGCGGTGATGTCGCGGTCGAGGATGGAGGTGATCAGGTAGCCCGAGATCACGAAGAACACGTCGACGCCGACATAGCCGCCGGTAAACGGAGGGATGTGACCGTGAAACAGGACAACGCTGCCGACGGCGATGGCGCGCAGACCATCGATGTCCGCCCGATATGACAAACTCATCCGTCTTTCCTGATCCCGGCGCCAGGGCGCGAACCCGCCGCGCAGGCACATAGCCCGCAAAACCTTCCACTGCAAATCGCAGTGGGAACACGAAGGAGTGACGCTCCCGGCACCGCGGCGCCGCTCGGGCGGGAGGGGCGCAACATCACCGTCACGCCGTTGTGGCAGTTATGGCACCTTCTCGTTTTGAATCCGCCGAAGCGCGCCGCCAGCCGCGCTTGCGCATCAGGAGGCCGCCATGGTCCGCTTCATGCCCTTTCAGGTCCCGCCCTTCGCGGCCGCGGCGCTTGCGGCGCAGCTTGCCTTCGCCGGGCCGGCCGGCGCCGCCACCGAGATCCAGTGGTGGCACGCCATGAGCGGCCCGCTCGGCGAGAAGCTGGAGAAGGTGGCGGCCGACTTCAACGCCGCGCAGGGCGACTACAAGGTGGTGCCGGTCTACAAGGGCTCCTACCCGGAGACCATGACGGGCGCCATCGCCGCCTTCCGCGCCAGGCAGCACCCGGCCATCGTCCAGGTGTTCGAGGTCGGCACCGCCACCATGATGGCGGCCAAGGGCGCGGTCTATCCGGTCTCCCAGCTCATGGCCGACGCTGCGGAGCCCTTCGACCCCAAGACCTATCTGCCGGCGGTGACGGGCTATTATACCGACGCCAAGGGCAACATGCTCTCCATGCCCTTCAACTCGTCCACCCCCATCCTCTACGTGAACAAAGCGCTGTTCGCGAAGGCGGGGCTCGACGCCGCCAGCCCTCCCAAGACCTGGCCCGAGATGGAGACGGCGGCGAAGGCGCTGCAGGCGGCCGGCGTGCCCTGCGGCTTCACCACCCAGTGGCCGTCCTGGGTGAACCTCGAGAACCTGTCCGCCTGGCACAATGTCGCCATCGGCACCGAGCAGAACGGCATGGCCGGGCTTTCCACGGTGCTGGAGATCGCGAACCCGCTGCTGGAGCGCCACTGGGCCTCGCTCGCGCAGTGGCAGAAAACCAAGGTGTTCGACTATGGCGGCCGCCAGTCCAAGGCGGACCCGAAGTTCTTCACCGGCGAGTGCGCGATGCTGATCGGCTCCTCGGCGGCGCGGGCCGGCATCCTCGCCAACGCCAAGTTCGAGGTCGGCTATGCCATGATGCCCTATTGGCCGCAGGTGGCCGGCGCGCCGCAGAATTCCATCATCGGCGGCGCCTCGCTCTGGGTGCTGAACGGCCGGCCGAAGGAGGAGTATCGCGGCGTCGCCAAGTTCTTCACCTTCCTGTCCAAGCCCGAGGTCCAGGCCTGGTGGCACCAGAACACGGGCTACCTGCCCATCACCCACGCCGCCTACGACCTCTCCAAGGCGCAGGGCTTCTACGAGAAGAACCCGGGCACCGACGTCTCGATCCTGCAGATGACGCTCAACGGGCCGACCGCCAACTCCAAGGGCCTGCGCTTCGGCTCCTTCGTGCAGATCCGCGACGTGATCGAGGAGGAACTGGAGCTCGCGCTTTCGGGCAAGAAAGGCGCCAAGGAGGCGCTCGCCACCGCCGAGCAGCGCGGAAACGCCTTGCTGCGCGCCTTCGAGCAGGCCAACAGATAGGAGCCCTCGTCTCCCGTCATGCCCCGGCTCGACCGGGGCACCCGTCCGGCGGCGGGGGCACGGCACGGGTGCGTGGGCCCTCCGGTCAAGCCGGAGGGCGACGGTGGGTTGTGGCGACGGTGGTTGACGAGCGCGACGGTGATTTCGCCAACGCCCGTCATGCTCCGGCTCGACCGGAGCGTCCATCCAGGCGGCGGGGAGGCGGGACCGGCGCATGGGCCCTCCGATCAGGTCGGAGGGCGACGGCGGTGAGAGGGGCGACGGGAGGGGGCAAGGGGCAATGCAGGCCAAGCGCGTCACGTTCCGGGGCTCGGCCACACCCTATCTGCTGCTCGCGCCGCAGCTCGCCGTTACCGCAGTGTTCTTCCTGTGGCCGGCGGCGCAGGCGCTGTATTCCTCGCTGTTCGCAGAGGACCCGTTCGGCCTCTCCCGCACCTTCGTCGGTCTGGCCAATTTCGAGGCGCTCCTTGCCGATCCCTCCTACCTCAACGCGGTGCTGGTAACGCTGGTGTTCTCGGTGAGCGTGACCGGCCTCGCCATGGGGCTCGGCCTCGCGCTGGCGGCGGCCGCGGATGCGCTCGGCAAGCGCGGCGCCACCTATGGCGTGCTGCTGGTGTGGCCTTATGCGGTAGCGCCGGCGGTCGCGGGCATCCTGTGGCTGTTCATGTTCGATCCCTCGGTGGGCACGGTCGCCCGCGCGCTGAAGGCGGTCGGCATCTCCTGGAACCATTTCCTGGACGGCGAGCAGGCGCTGCTCATGGTCATCCTGGCCGCCAGCTGGAAGCAGGTGAGCTATAATTTCCTGTTCTTCTATGCCGGGCTCAAGGCGATCCCGCCCGGTGTCATGGAAGCCGCCGCGCTCGACGGGGCGGGCCGGCTCGCCCGGTTCCGCTTCGTGGTCCTGCCGCTGCTGGCGCCCACCAGCTTCTTCCTGCTGGTGGTGAACCTCATCTATGCCTTCTTCGACACCTTCGGCGTCATCCACGCCACCACCGGCGGCGGACCGGGACAGGCCACCACCATCCTGGTCTACAAGGTGTTCCGCGACGGCTTCGAGGCGCTGGCGCTCGGCTCGTCGGCGGCCCAGTCGGTGGTGCTGCTCGCCATCGTCGTGGTGCTCACCGCGTTCCAGTTCCGCCACATCGAGCGCAAGGTGGCCTATTGATGGCCGGGCGTGACCTGATCCCCCGCCTCCTGGCCCACGCCGCGCTGATCCTGGGCGTCGCGGTCCTGGTGCTGCCGGTCCATCTCGCCTTCGTCGCCTCGACCCACCAGGGCGCGGACTTCCTGTCCGGTCGCGTCGGCCTGCTGCCCGGCCCCCTGCTGGTGGAGAACTACGGCGCCGTGCTGGTCTCCGGCGCCAGCACCGCCGGCATCCCGCCGGTGGCGCCCATGCTCCTCAACAGCTTCGTGATGGCCATGGCGATCGCGCTCGGCAAGATCGCCATCTCGCTCCTCTCCGCCTTCGCCGTCACCTATTTCCGCTTCCCGTTCCGGGTCACCGCGTTCTGGATCATCTTCGTGACGCTGATGCTGCCGGTGGAGGTGCGCATCCTGCCCACCTTCCAGGTGGTCGCCAGCCTGTCGATGCTCAACTCCTATTGGGGCCTCACCGTGCCGCTGATCGCCAGCGCCACCGCCACCTTCCTGTTCCGCCAGGTGTTCATGACCGTGCCTGACGAGCTCACCGAGGCGGCCCTGATGGACGGGGCCACGCCCATGCGCTTCTTCTGGTCGGTGCTGCTGCCGCTCTCGCGCATCAACATCGCGGCGCTGTTCGTGATCCTGTTCCTCTACGGCTGGAACCAGTATCTGTGGCCGCTGCTGGTGACCACGGACACCGGCTACTACACCATCGTCATGGGCATCCAGCGCCTCGCCCGCGCGGCATCGGAGGCCGACCCGGTGTGGCACCTGGTGATGGCCACCGCCATCCTCGCCATGCTGCCGCCGGTGCTGGTGATCGCGCTGATGCAGCGCCTGTTCGTGCGCGGCCTGACCGAGACGGAGAAATAGCGCGGCGCCGCCTCCCTCAGGCCGGGGCGGGCTGGTCCGGGAGGCTCTCGGGTGTGGGCGGCGGCGCCTCGGCCTCCGGCGGCGTGGCGGGCTGCGGCGGGTCCAGCGCCGCGCGGCCGTGAACCAGATCGTTGATGAAGCCGAGCTTCCCCACCACTGCCGGCGTCAGCACGAACGGATAGGCATCCGCCATGCCGAGGCAGCGGTTGAGGCTGTTCAGCGCCACGGTGAGCGGCGTCCAGTCGTCCACCAGCTGCTCGATGGAGCAAGGCTGGTAGGGATTGATCTCGACCGAAGTCTGGAGCGAGCCGGTGTCGTCGAGGCTGGGGCGCACCTTCATGCCGAACGCCTGCGCCATCTCCAGCGTGTCGACGATGTGGACGTAGTGCTTGAAGGTCTCCGCGAAGTCCTCCCAGGGATGGGACGTGGCGTAGGACGAGACGAAGTTCGCCTGCCAGTCCGGCGGCGGACCGTTTTCATAATGCGCCTTCAGGGCCTCGCCATAATCCGCCCGTTCGTCGCCGAACACGGCGCGGCAGGCATCGAGGTGGTGCTGGTCGCGCACCAGCCGGTTCCAGTAATAGTGCCCCACCTCGTGCCGGAAATGGCCCAGCAGGGTGCGATAGGGCTCGCCGAGGTCCGTGCGCCGCCGCTCGCGCTCCACGTCGTCGGCCTCGGCGAGGGCGATGGTGATGAGCCCCTCATCGTGGCCGGTCATGACGCGCGGTGTCTGCGGCTCATCCGGCCGGTCGGCGAGGAAGTCGAAGCACAGGCCGCCCTCGCGGTCCTCGTTGCTCTCCAGCGGCAGGCAGAGCTGGAGCAGCGAATAGATGAGCCGGTGCTTGGCCCGCTCGATGCGGTGCCACTTCTCCATGTTCACCGGCACCGAGAGGTCGGGCACCGTGCGGTTGTGGCGGCAGGCGCGGCAGTATTCGCCCTCCTGCGCCTCCGGCACCAGCCAGTTGCAGGCGTCGAGCGCGGCATTGGCGCAGAAGCGGTAGCGCTGCCCGTCGCTGAGCGAGCGCACGATCCCCTCTTCGGGCTCCGGCTCCACCGCGCTCAGGTCGTTCACGTCGGGCAGGTAGCCCAGCGGATGGCCGCATTGGCCGCAAACGCGGTTCTCGAAGTGGATGAGCTGCCCGCAGGCCTCGCATTGAAACAGACGCATGTGTCTTTGTCCCCGCCTCCGCTGCTTGTGCGCACAAGACTAGAACCGTCCCGCAGGTTCCATCCTGCGTCCTGCGGCTGCCCATTCCCGCGCCAGACGCGCAAGCGTGAACGCCGAAGGCTCCCTTACGGCAGAAAATTCGCACGCATTCGACCAAAGTCTATTGCCTAGATCGACCCTCGTGTCGTCTTCTGCATACCGTAGACGGGGGCGCCGTGCGCCAACACAGCGGAAAAATCTCCGCCGCCCCCGCACAGGGAGGAAAACGTGACCAAGGAAACGAGCACGAAAGATCGTGCGCGCCCGTCCCGGCGTGCAATTCTCGCTGGTGCCGCCGCAGGCGCCGCCGCCACTGTCGCCGCCCCGGCCGTACATGCCCAGGCCTCCGTCAAGCTGAAATTCCAGTCCACATGGCCGAACAAGGACATCTTCCACGAGTTTGCCGGCGATTTCGTGCGCTACGTCAACACCATGGCGGGCGGACGCGTGGAGCTGGAGCTGCTCGCCGCCGGCGCCGTGGTGCCCGCCTTCCAGGTGGCTGATGCGGTCTCGGCCGGCATCATCGACGGCGGCCACGGCGTCTCCGCCTACTGGTACGGCAAGAACAAGGCGTTCTCGCTGTTCGGCACCGCTCCTGCCTTCGGCTGGGATGCGGACGAGCTCATGGGCTGGATCCGCTATGGCGGTGGCCAGGCGCTCTATGACGAGCTGGTGCAGGGCATCCTGAAGCTCAACGTGGTCGGCCTGCTTACCGGACCCATGCCGGGGCAGCCGCTCGGCTGGTTCAAGAACGAGATCTCCAGCGCCGACCAGCTGAAGAACCTCAAGTACCGCACGGTCGGCCTCGCCGCCGACCTCAACAAGGAGCTGGGCGTCGCCGTCACCATCCTGCCGGGCGGCGAGATCGTCCCCGCCATGGACCGCGGCCTCATCGACGGCGCCGAGTTCAACAATCCCTCGTCCGATCTGGTGCTCGGCTTCCCCGACGTGTCCAAGGTCTACATGGTCCGCAGCTACCATCAGGCGCTGGAATGCTTCGAGGTGCTGTTCAACAAGACCAAGTTCGACGCTCTGCCGAAGGACGTGCAGGCGATCATCCGCGGCGCCGCGGACGCGGCCTCCTCGGACATGATGTGGAAGGCGCAGGACCGCTACTCCAAGGACCTCGAAGTCCTCAAGTCGCGCGGCGTCAAGGTCATTCCCACGCCGACGCCGGTGCTGCAGGCCCAGCTCAATGCCTGGGACCGGGTGATCGCCAATCTCTCCTCCGATCCCTTCTTCAAGAAGGTCATCGACAGCCAGATGGCGTGGGCGAAGCGCGTGGTGGGCTTCCGCCTCGAATACGAGCCGGACAGCGCCATGGCCTACAACCACTTCTTCAAGAAGGCCTGAGCCGGGCCAGCCGCGCAGGGCGCCGCGGTCGCATTCAAACGATTCGACCGCGGCGCCTTCGCAAGATTCCAGCCGAGAAACGCGCGAGGGGCCATCCCCCCTCGCGCATTCCGGCGCAACCGCTGTGCCCGCTCCGTTTCGACCCAAGCCATTTCGACCGAACGCGGCTCGGCCAAGAGCCCTCCGGTCCAAGAAGAAACACGCCCTTTCCGAGGAAACACGCGTATGCAACGCTTCCTTCTCGCCGTTGACACGCTGAACACATTCATCGGCAAATTGTTCGCCTGGACGATCGTGATCCTCACGCTGGCAATCTGCTACGAGGTGTTCTGCCGCTATGCGCTGCGCGCCCCGACCACCTGGGCGTATGATGTTTCCTACATGCTTTACGGCACGCTCTTCATGATGGCCGGCGCCTACACCCTGGCGCGGAACGGCCACGTGCGCGGCGATTTCCTCTACCGCAACTGGCCGGTCAAGCGGCAGGCGCTGGTGGACCTGATCCTTTACTTTGTCTTTTTCTTTCCCGGCATCATCGCTCTCATCTATTCCGGCTGGAACTATTTCTACCTGTCCTACCTGCTCAACGAGCACTCCTCCTTCTCCCCCGACGGACCGATGATCTGGCCGTTCAAGGGCCTGATCCCGCTCACCGGGCTGCTGATGTTCCTCCAGGGGGTGGTCGAGGTGGTCCGCTGCGCCATCGCGCTCAAGACCGGCCAGTGGCCGGAGCGCCTCCACGACGTGGAGGAGATGGAGAAGATGATCCTCGAGGAAGCCGCCAACAAGTCTGACGCCGAGGCCATCGGCCGGGGGAGCCTGTGATGTTTCTGTCGGATCCCGCCCTCGGCATCCTTATGCTGGTGCTGTTCATCGTCTTCCTGCTACTCGGATTTCCCATCGCCTTCACGCTCATGGCGCTGGGCGTGGGCTTCGGCTACGTGACGCGCGGCGACACCGTGTTCCAGCTGTTCGTCCAGCGCACCTATTCGGTGATGGCGAACGACGTGCTCATCTCCATCCCCCTGTTCCTGTTCATGGGCTACGTGGTGGAGCGCGCCAACATCCTCGACCGGCTGTTCCGCTCGATCCAGCTCGCCGCGGGCTGGGTGCCGGGCTCGCTGGCGGTCGCCACCCTCATCACCTGCGCCATGTTCGCCACCGCCACCGGCATCGTCGGCGCGGTGGTGACGCTCATGGGCCTGCTCGCCTTCCCGGCGATGCTGCGCGCCGGCTACGACACCCGCCTCGCGGCCGGCGTCGTGTGCGCCGGCGGCTGCCTCGGCATCCTCATCCCCCCGAGCGTGATGCTGATCCTCTACGGCGCCACGGCGGGCGTGTCGGTGGTAAAGCTCTATGCCGCCGCCTTTCTGCCGGGGCTGATGCTGGCGGGGCTCTACATGCTCTACGTGATCGTCATCGCGATGGTCTATCCGAACCGCGCGCCGAAGCTGCCGCCTGACCAGCGGGCGGGCTCGTTCTGGGAGATCGCGTGGGCGCTGATCTCGTCCTTCTTCCCGCTCGCGGTCCTCATCTCCGCGGTTCTGGGCGCCATCGTGTTCGGCCTCGCCACGCCTTCCGAGGCGGCGGCGGTGGGCGCGCTCGGCTCGGTCCTCCTGGCCCTGGCCTATCGCAGCTTCTCGCTCGACAAGCTGAAGGAGAGCGTGTTCCTCACCGCCCGGGCCTCGGCCATGGTGTGCTGGCTGTTCGTCGGCTCGGCGGTGTTCTCGGCCGTGTTCGCCCTGCTCGGCGGCCAGCAGGTGGTGGAGGAGTTCGTCCTCTCCCTCAACCTCAGCCCGGTGGGCTTCATGCTGCTCACCCAGGCCATCATCTTCGTGCTCGGCTGGCCGCTGGAATGGACCGAGATCATCGTCATCTTTCTCCCCATCTTCCTGCCCTTGCTCGATAATTTCGGCATCGACCCGATCTTCTTCGGGGTCCTGGTGGGCCTGAACCTGCAGACCTCGTTCCTCTCGCCGCCGGTGGCCATGGCCCCCTTCTATCTGAAGGGCGTGGCGCCCAAGCACATCTCCATCGACGAGATCTTCGCCGGCGTGATGCCGTTCCTCGCCATCGTCATCATCTCCATGGCGCTGCTCTACATCTTCCCGGAGATCGCGCTGTGGCTGCCGAAGGCGCTCTATGGATGAGACTGAACCTGCGCCGCAGATGACGGCGACCGGGAGCGCGGGCATGATGGGATCATGATCCGCGCTCCCTTCTTCACCATCGGCTACGAGGGCACCACGCCTTCCGCCTTCGCCGCCGCGCTGGAAAGCGCCGGCGTCGACCTCATCGTCGATGTCAGGGCGGTGGCCGCCTCGCGCCGGCCGGGCTTCTCGAAGGGCGCGCTCTCGGCCAGCGTCAACAGCCAGGGCATCGGCTACGTGCACCTGCGCGCGCTCGGCACGCCGAAGGAGGGGCGCGAGGCCGCGCGCTCCGGCGATGCCGCGGCGCTCGCGCGCATCTATGGCGCCCATCTCCAGACCGACGCCGCCCGCGCGGCGCTGGAGGAACTGAAGAATCTCGCCGGCGGCCGGCGCATCTGCCTGCTGTGCTACGAGCGCCACGTGGAAGGCTGCCACCGGCGCATGCTCGCCGACTGGCTGTGCGAGCGCATCGACGCCGAGCCGACCCATCTCATGCCGGCGCCGTTCTGAGGCGCCGGAAGACACGGGAGCGACAGGCTCAGCGTGCCGGTTCGGGCTCCGGCCTTCGGACCGCACTCCGGGCCGCGGCGAGCAGCTCCGGCGTATCCACGTCGAGGAACGCGCCCGCCCCCTCGGCCTCGACCTCCACCACGGCGGCGGCATTGGCGGCCAGCACCTGACGGGCGCCGGTGTCGCCATCGAGCCCCGAGAGGTCGGAGAAGTAGCGCCGCGACCACAGCACCGGATGACCGCGCGCGCCGTCGGCCACCGGCACCACGATCAGCCGCCCCGCATCGCCCGCATGGGCGGCGATGAGCCGGTCGATGAGAGCGGGCGCGACCAGCGGCATGTCGCCGAGCACCACCAGAGCACCCGCCGCCTCGGCCGGCACCGCCGCGATCCCGGCGCGCAGCGAGGAGGCCATGCCGCTCGCATAGTCGCCATTGTGCACCAGGGTGACGGAAAGCCCGGAAAGCGCGCGCTCGATCCTCTCGCGCTCATGGCCGGTGACGACGATCACCGGGCGGGCGCGCGAGCCGAGCGCCGCCTGCACCACGCGGCGGATCACCGGAACCCCGTCCACCTCCTCCAGGAGCTTGTTGGCGCCGCCCATGCGGGTGCTGCGGCCCGCCGCCAGCACCACCGCCGCGAAGCCCTCGCCGGCCTCCGCCAGCTCGGCGCGGGGCTGGGGCCTGGAGACGATCTCCTTCAGCAGCCCGCCGGCGCCCATGCGGGCGATGTCGGCGCTCGCCACCGGCAGGTCGGCCATGAGGCGCATGAGCACGAAGTCGAAGCCGTTCTCCTTGGGGCTGCGGGCGCAGCCGGGCGCGCCCAGCACCGGCACGGCGCCCAGCCGCCCGAGCAGCAGCAGGTTGCCGGGGTCCACCGGCATGCCGAGGCGCAGCACCTCGCCGCCCGCCGCCTCGATGGCGGCCGGAATCACGTCGCGCCGGTCGGCGATGGCCGAGGCGCCGAACACCACGATCAGCTCCGCGCCCTCGCCCGCCACCGCGCCGATGGCATCGGCAAGCGGCGCCGTCTCGTGCGGCACCCGAAGGTCCGCCGCCACGGCCGCGCCGGCGGGGGCGAGCCGCGCGCGGGTGATGGCGAGGGTCTTGTCGATCACCTTCTCCTGCAGCCCCGGCAGGCGCGTGGAGATGATCGCCACCCGTCGGCGCACGAACGGCGCCACCGTGATCGAGGCGCCCGTGGCAGCAGCCGCCGCCACCTGGCCCGACGGCACGGCGAAGGGGATGATCTTCACCGTCGCCACCATCTCACCCTTCGCCACGCTCTGGAGGCTGGGCAGGGTGGCGAGCGTGATGGCCTCGTCCACCGCGTTGAAGGCGTCGATGCCGTCGGCGTCGAAGACCAGAACGCCCGCCTCGGCCGCGTGCAGGTTGGCGCGGCCGGTGAAGGGCGCCTCGGCGGTCACGCCCGCGCCCGCCACCACCGCCGCGAGCCGGGCGGCGGCGGCGTCCTCGGTGAGATCGCCCTCTTCCAGCCGCGCGGCGACGATGGTGCCGACCCCCGCCGCCGCGAGCGCCGCCTGCTCGGCGGCGCTGATGCGCGTGCCCTTGCGGATCACGGTGCCGCCGATGCGCACCGAATGGGCGGCGATGGCCCCTTCGGCCTCGGCGAGCGGGATCGGTCCGAATCTCACGCGCCCGCTCCTTCCCGTCCCGGCCGGCGCCAGGCGGCGATCACCTGCCCGAGGATGGCGACGGCGATCTCCTCCGGGCTCGAAGCGCCGATGTCGAGGCCGATGGGCGCGGCGATGGTGCCGATCTGCTCGGCGCTGAAGCCTTGGGCGGCGAGGCGCTCCACGCGCTTGGCGTGGGTGCGCCGCGAGCCCAGCGCGCCGATATAGAAGCAGCCCGCCTCAAGCGCCCCGGCGATGGCCGGGTCGTCGAGCTTCGGGTCGTGGGTCAGCGCCACCAGCCCGGTGAAGGGATCGAGGCCGTAGGCCGGCAGCACCACGTCCGGCCAGTCGGCGAGGATCGGCACGCCGGGAAAGCGGTCCTCGGTGGCGAAGGCGGTGCGCGGGTCCATGATGGTCACGTCGAAGCCCACCATCCGCGCCATGGGCGCCAAAGCCTGCGAGATGTGTACCGCCCCGGCGATCAGCAGGCGCGGCGGCGGCACGTGGACGGTGAGGAAGGCCCGCGCCGCCCCCTCCCCCACCATGCCGCTCCTGCCGGAGGCGAGCGCCGCGGCAAGCGCCATGGCGCGGGGGTCAGTGGCCACCTGATCGGCGGTGACGAGACGTTCTTCGCCGCTCGCGAGCTCGGTGACGAGGATGACGGGACGGCGGGCGGTGCGCTCGGCGTTGAGCGCCGCCAGGAGATCGAGCCGCATGAGAGGTGCCTTTCCGCTGCCGGCGCCTTAGAGCGCGATCCGATCAAATTGCATCAATCTGATCGGTGAATCGCCTTCTCACTTAATGACAGAGAACGCGTTATCCGATCAGCTTGCGGTGCAAGATGATCGGTGCGCGTTCTAGGCGACCGGCTCCACATAGACCGAGATGCGGCCACCACAGGACAGGCCCACCCGCCACGCGGTCTCGTCGGCGACCCCGAACTCCAGCATCTTCGGACGGCCGGAGGCGATGACCTCGCCGGCCTCGCTCACCACCGCCCCCTCCACGCAGCCGCCGGAGACCGAGCCGAGGAAATTGCCCTCGGCGTCGATCACGAGGTGGCTGCCCACCGGGCGCGGCGCCGAGCCCCAGGTCTCCATCACGGTGGCGATGGCGACCTTGCGGCCCTCCCGGCTCCAGGCCTCGGCGGCGGCGAGGATGTCATTGTCGAGCGTCGGCATCTTGTCCCTCCATCGCGCGCCGCTGTACGGCTGCGCCGCGCGCCCGGGTCGGGGCCATGGGGCGCGAACGTTGGCGATGTTATCCTTATCCCTATATAGGTGCGCCTGCCGGCGGCCGCCTGCAAGCGTACCTTTTCTCAAAGGGCTCCCTGGGTTTCATCATGTCCGTCCACCGCCTGCCGCTCTCGGCGCAAGACGACGCGCGCCGCACCCTGCGCACCGCCGACGACCTGGTGGCGGCGGGCCTCGCCGCGCCGCAGGCCGAGGCCGCGCTGGCGCGGGTGGCGGAGCGCTATGCGGTGGCGGTCCCCCCGGCGCTGCAGGACCTCCTGGCGGCGGGCGCGGGCGAAGCCATCGCCCGCCAGTTCGTGCCCGATCCGGCGGAGCTGGAGGTCCGTCCCGAGGAACGCGCCGACCCCATCGGCGACCATGCCCATTCCCCGGTGCCCGGCATCGTCCACCGCTACCCGGACCGGGTGCTGCTGAAGGCGGTGAGCGTGTGCGCGGTCTATTGCCGCTTCTGCTTCCGCCGCGAGATGGTGGGGCCGGGCGCGGACGAGGCGCTCACGCCCGAACGGCTGGAGGCGGCGCTCGCCTACATCGCCGGCCATCCCGGGATCTGGGAGGTGATCCTCACCGGCGGCGATCCCTTCATGCTCGCGCCGCGCCGCATGGCGGAGCTGACCGCGCGCCTTGCCGCCGTCGATCACGTGAAGGTGCTGCGCTTCCATACCCGCGTGCCCATCGCCGCGCCGGAGCGGGTGACGCCGGCCCTGGTCTCCGCTTTGAAAGCCGAAGGCGTGACCTCCTACGTGGCGGTCCACGCCAACCATGCCAGCGAGCTTTCAGCCCCGGCGCGCGCCGCGCTGGCCCGCCTCGCCGATGCCGGCATCCCGCTTTTGTCGCAGACCGTTCTGCTGAAGGGCGTGAACGACGATGCGGGAACGCTCGCCGACCTGTTCCGCGCGCTCGTGGAATGCCGGGTGAAGCCCTATTACCTGCACCATCCGGACCTCGCGCCCGGCACCGCGCACTTCCGCCTGCCGGTGGCGCAGGGCCAGGCGATCATGCGGGCGCTGCGCGGCCGGCTGTCGGGCATCGCGCTTCCCACTTATGTGCTCGACATCCCCGGCGGCGCCGGAAAGGTGCCGCTCACGCCGGGCTATGTGGAGGCGGACGGCGAGCGCCTCGCGGTGCGGGACCATTGCGGCGGCGTCCACGCCTATCCGCCGGAGCGGTGAGGCGCGTTCCGCCCGAGCCGGCGGCGTGATATTGCGGGCGCAACCACCAAGAACATCCAAGGACCCGCTCATGGACGCCGAGCCGGATGCCATCCGCCGCCTGACGCAGCCTGGCCCCGAGGCACCCGAGCGCATCGAGAGCGCTGTCGGAGCGCTGAAGCGCCTCGATTTCACGCTGGAGCCGGGCCTCACCATCAACGCCGCCATCGCCGGACCGCTGCTCCAGGCCGGAATCTCGGCGGCGCAGGTGGAACTGGAAGGCGGCGCCTTCGGCCCCTTCACCTATGTGATGCCGGCCGGCGCGCAGGATGCGGCGCACGCCGCCTGGTACAGCGCGCCATTTTCACCCCGGGGCCTCACCCGCCTGGAAGCCGGCAACGTCACCTTCGGCCGGCGCGAGGGGTCCCCCTTCATCCATTGCCACGCCTTCTGGATCGAGCCCGACGGCAGCCGCCACGGCGGGCACGTGATGCCGCACGAGGCGGTGGTGGCCGAACCCATCGCGGCGCGCGCCTACGGCACCGGCGACGTTCAGACCAGCGCCGATTTCGATCCCGAGACCAATTTCACCCTGTTCACGCCGCACCAGGCCCGCGCCGCGGACGGCGGCCCGCGCATCGCCTTCGCGCGGGTGCGGCCGAACACGGAAATCTCGGCGGCGCTGGAGGAGATCTGCCGGCGCCACGGCTTTCCGGCCGGGCGGGTGCGCGGCAGCGTCGGCAGCCTCGTCGGCGCCCGCTTCGAGGACCGCGCACCGGTGGACGACTACGCCACCGAGGTGTTCGTGCGCGACGGCGTGATCGCGCCGGACGGCGCGGGCGGCCTGAAGGCCCGGCTCGACATCGCCATGGTGGGCATGAGCGGCGTGATGGCCGAAGGCCGGCTGGCCCACGGGCGGAACGGCGTGTGCATCACCTTCGAACTGGCGGTGGAGGAGGCGGCGCCCGGCGCAGTGTGAGAAACGGCGGCCTGTGAGACGGGGCAGGCCCCCCTCCCCCTTGCGGGAAGGGTGAGGGGGCGGGGGTTACGCACCCTCTGCATCTGGCGCCATGCACGCCCGGAAAAGCAGGTGATACCCCTTTCCCTCCCCACAAGGGGGAGGGAAAGGCCCGGTCGCGTGCCCACCCCTCAGTGCAGGATCTGGCTCAGGAACAGCCTGGTGCGCTCGTGCTGCGGGTTCGAGAAGAAGGCGTTGGGCTCGTTCATCTCGATGATCTGGCCGGCGTCCATGAAGATCACCCGGTTCGCCACCTGCCGGGCAAAGCCCATCTCGTGGGTCACGCACAGCATGGTCATGCCGTCCTCGGCGAGCTGGACCATGGTGTCCAGCACCTCCTTCACCATCTCCGGGTCGAGGGCGGAGGTGGGCTCGTCGAACAGCATGATGCGCGGGCGCATGCAGAGCGCGCGGGCGATGGCGACGCGCTGCTGCTGGCCGCCGGAGAGCTGGCCGGGGTATTTCGACGCCTGGTGCGGGATCTTCACCTTCTCCAGGAAGTGCATCGCCAGCGCCTCGGCCTCCTTCTTCGGCATCTTGCGCACCCACATGGGCGCGAGCGTGCAGTTCTCGAGGATGGTGAGGTGCGGGAACAGGTTGAAGTGCTGGAAGCACATGCCCACCTCGCGGCGCACCTCGTCGATGCGCTTCAGGTCGTCGGTGAGCTCGATGCCATCCACCACGATCCTGCCCTTCTGGTGCTCCTCCAGGCGGTTGATGCAGCGGATGAGGGTCGACTTGCCCGAGCCCGAGGGGCCGCAGATGACCAGCCTCTCGCCCTTGTGGACCGTGAGGTTGATGTCGCGCAGGACGTGGAACTCGCCATACCACTTGTTGACCCCCGTCATGGAGACGGCGATCTCGGGGGCACTCTTTTCCACGTCGGCGATGATGCTATCGGCGGTCACGGCGAAATCCTCACGTCAGTGGCGTTGTGCCCGGTTGAGGCGCTTCTCCAGCGCCATCGAGTAGCGGGACATGCCGAAGCAGAACACGAAATAGACGATGCCGGCGAAGCCGAAGCCGGTGAACAGGGTGGTCGGCGTCGCCCAGTTGGGGTCGGTGAAGGCCGCGCGCATGGCGCCGAGCAGGTCGAAGATCGAGACGATCAGCACCAGCGTCGTGTCCTTGAACAGGCCGATGAAGTTGTTGACGATGCCGGGGATCACCAGCTTCAGCGCCTGGGGCAGCACCACGAGGCGCATCATCAGGCTGGAGCGCAGGCCCACCGCCATGGCGCCCTCGTACTGGCCCTTGGGGATCGCCTGGAGGCCGCCGCGCACCACCTCGGCCATGTAGGCGGAGGCGAACAGCGCGACACCGACGAGAGCCCGCAGCAGCCCGTCGATGGTGAGGCGCCCGGGCAGGAACAAAGGCAGCATGTAGGTGGCGAAGAACAGCACCGTGATGAGCGGCACGCCGCGCCAGAACTCGATGAAGGCGATGGAGGCGATCTTCACCAGCGGCAGCTTGGAGCGCCGCCCGAGCGCCAGGAGGATGCCGAACGGGAGCGACACGGTGATGCCGGTGACGGCGATCACCAGCGTCACCAGCAGGCCGCCCCAAAGCCGCGTCTCCACCGGGGCGAGGCCGAGATCGATGTCGGCGGCGAACAGGATCGCCGCCAGAACGGCGAACGTCACCAGCGTCGAGCGCACCGCCGGCCGCATGGCCTCCGGCCCGGCCACGAAGCGGCAGACGAGCGCCACCAGCACCGTCACCAGTGCGGTGGACAGGATGAAGTCGGCCCAGAAGCCGAACTGAATTCCCCCCGCCGCGCCGAAGCCGGAGAACACGCCGCCGAGGCCGAGCCAGGACAACAGGAAGCCCTTGGGCTCCATGTTGCCGCCGGTGAGCAGGATGAAGGCGATGACCGGATAGACGCCGAAGAACAGGCTGGCATTGAGCCGCTTGTAGGGCAGGCTCTGGATCAGGAGCGGCAGCAGCAGCACCGCGCCCATCACGTAGACGAGGTTCACGCGCCAGCGCTCGGCGGCCGGATAGAAGCCGTAGACCAACTGGTCGAACTTGGCCCAGATGAAGGGCCAGCAGGCGCCGACCGCGCGGCCGACCTTGTCGGGCAGGCAGGCGTCGCGGTTGGTGCCGCTCCACACCGCGTCGGTGATGAAGAACTGCACCAGCGGCGGAATGGTCACATAGACCAGCCAGGCGCCGAACAAGGTGAGCAGCACCTGCGGCAGCGAGCCGAACAGGTGCCCGCGCAGATAGGCGAAGGTGCCGCGCTCGGAGATCGGCGGCGGCTCGGAGCCGAGGACCTGCGCCGCGACGAAGGGCTGGACGGGGGCGCTGCCTGCGGAGCTCTTGGCCATCTCAGCGCTCCACCAGCGCGACGCGCTTGTTGTACCAGCCCATCAGCATGGAGGTGAGGATGGAGATGGTGAGGTAGACCGCCATGGTCATGGCGATGATCTCGATCGCCTGCCCGGTCTGGTTCAGGGTCGAGCCGGCGAACACCGAGAACAGGTCCGGGTAGCCCACGGCGACCCCGAGCGACGAGTTCTTGGTGAGGTTGAGATACTGGCTGGTGAGGGGCGGCACGATCACCCGCAGCGCCTGGGGGATCACCACCAGGCGCAAGGTCGGCCCGTTGCGCAGGCCGAGCGAGTGCGCCGCCTCGGTCTGGCCCTTGGACACCGCGAGGATGCCGGCGCGCACGATCTCGGCGATGAAGCCCGCGGTATAGATGACCAGCGCCAGCAGCAGCGCCACGAACTCGGGGATCACGCGCACGCCGCCGACGAAGTTGAAGCCGCGCAGCTCCGGCCGCTCCACGCCGATGGGAAAGCCCATGGCGGCGGAAACCAGGAGCGGCAGGCCGACGATGATGGCGAGGCAGATCCAGAACACCGGCAGGATCTGGCCCGTGGCCTCCCGCCGCTTGCGGGCGAAGCGTGAGAACAGGATCGCGATGACGATGCCGACGGCGAGGGCGGCGAGCAGCGCCGTGCCGCCGCTCTCGATGAAGAAGCGCGGCACCACGAGGCCGCGGTTGTTCACGAACACGGAGGGCGCGCCGAGCGCGGCGGCCAGGGAGCCGACCGGACCGCCCAGCAGGCCGAGGCCGATCGCGTTGAGCCCGCTGGAGATGGCCGAGAAGATCGGCTGCAGGCCGAGGCCCCAGCTCTGGCGCGGCCCGGGCAGGGCCGCCAGCACGGCAAGATACCAGAACAGGATCTGGAACAGCGGCGGCAGGTTGCGCGTGACCTCCACATAGGCCGAGGCCAGGGCTTGGATCACCACGTTCTTGGAGAGGCGGGCGACGCCCATCAGGAAGCCGAGGATGGTGGCGAGGATGATGCCGAGCACCGCCACCAGAAGCGTGTTGAGGAGGCCCACCACGAAGGCGCGGCCGTAGGTCATGTCCTCATTGTAGGGGATCAGCGTCTGGCTGATGGCGAAGCCGGCCCGGTTGTCGAGGAAGCCGAAGCCGGAGGCGATGCCCTGGCGGGCGAGGTTCGCCACCGCGTTGTTGTAGAACGACCACAGCAGGAAGAGCAGCAGCAGCCCAAGCGCGATCTGAATGACGGCCGACCGGAGCTTGGGATCGGTCCATGACCACCGCCGGCCCGCGCCATGCACAGGCGCGGAATCTGTCGCATCGCTCATTGGCCCCTCGAGAAGATGGGGGAATTTTCCCCTTATGATTGGAGGTGGGGCGCGGACGCCCCTCCTCCCTGGTCGCGGCTCCCGGGTGGAGCCGGCAGTGGCCGAGCCTCAGCCCTCAGCGGACCGGCATGCCGTACTGCAGGCCGCCGTTGGTCCACAGCTTGTTCACGCCGCGCTCGATGCCGAGCGGGGTGTTGGGGCCGACGTTACGGTCGTAGATCTCGCCGTAGTTGCCCACCGCCTTGACGATGCGCACCGCCCAGTCGGCGGTGAGGCCGATGCCCTCGCCGTACTTGCCGTCGGTGCCGAGCAGGCGCTTGATCTCCGGATTGGTGGAATTGACCATCTCGTCGACGTTCTTCTGGGTGATCCCGAGCTCCTCGGCATTGATCAGCGCGAAGCCGACCCACTTCACGAGGTCGAACCACTGGTCATCGCCATGGCGCACCAGCGGGCCGAGCGGCTCCTTGGAGATGGTCTCGGGCAGCACGATGTGGTCGGCCGGGTTGGTGAGCTTCAGGCGCACCGCGGCGAGCTGCGAGCGGTCCGAGGTGAACACGTCGCAGCGGCCGGACTCGTAGGCCTTCACCGCCTCGTCGAGGGTCGCGAAGGCGATCACCTCGCTGTACTTCATGTTCTTGGAGCGGAAGTAGTCGCCCACGTTCAGCTCGTTGGAGGTGCCGGTCTGCACGCAGATGGAGGCGCCGTTGAGCTCGGTGGAGGACTTGATGTTGGCCGACTTGCGGATCAGAAAGCCCTGGCCGTCATAATAGATCACGCCGGTGAAGTTGAAGCCGAGCGTGGTGTCGCGCGACATGGTCCACGTGGTGTTGCGCGACAGGAGGTCGATGGCGCCAGAAGTCAGCGCAGTGAAGCGGTCCTTCGCCGAGAGCGGGGAATACTTCACCTTGGAGGGGTCGTTGAAGATGGCGGCGGCCACGGCGCGGCAGAAATCCACGTCGAGGCCGGACCATTCGTTCTTGTCGTTGGGGCTAGAGAAGCCGGGCAGGCCCTGGGACACGCCGCAGTTGAGCGCGCCCCGTGCCTTGACGTCGTCGAGGGTCGCCGCCTGGGCCGCGCTTGCCATGGCGAGGAGGCCGGCAGCTGCTGCGATGAGGAATTGCTTCACGGAAACGTCCCTTCTCTGGTGGTCCCGGATCGGTCCGCCGCCAGCTCTCGTGTCGCATCGGCTCGACGAGGACCCCCGAGGCATCGTATCTGCGCATCTCATCGTCTTGCGCGGGTCGGGTCAATAGAGCCGAACGCCGGGCGGGTGGAATTCCGGGACGGAGTAGGAACATGGGTCATAATGGGGACGGCGAGCGCACTTTCGCGCCGCAGACGGAAGTGGTGCGGCTCGGGCGCGACCCGTTCCGCTTCGACGGGTTCGTGAACACGCCCGTGGTGCGCGGCTCCACCGTCCTCTCGCCCACCTATGACGATCTCGTGCACCATCGCGGCCGCTACAGCTACGGCCGGCGCGGCAATCCTACCACCGAGGCGCTGGAGGGCGCGCTCCAGGCGCTGGAAGGCAGCGACGGCGTGGTGCTCACGCCGTCGGGGCTCTCGGCTTGCTCCCTCGGCCTGCTCTCGGTGCTGGGCGCCGGCGACCACCTGCTGATGGTGGACACGGTCTACAAGCCCACCCGCCAGGTCTGCGACACGGTGCTGAAGCGGCTGGGCGTCTCGACCACCTATTACGATCCGCTGGTCGGCGCCGGCATCGCCGGCCTCATCGGCCCGAACACCCGCGCCATTTTCATGGAATCGCCCGGCTCCCAGAGCTTCGAAATGCAGGACGTGCCGGCCATCTGCGAGGTCGCCCGCGCGCGCGGCGTCACCACGCTGATCGACAACACCTGGGCGACGCCGCTCTATTTCAAGCCACACGCCTTCGGAGTGGACGTCTCCATCCAGGCGGGCACCAAGTACATCAGCGGCCACGCGGACCTCAACCTCGGCACGGTCTCGGCGGTCGGGACGGCCTGGCGTCAGGTGCAGGCGACCCACGGCACGCTGGGAATCACCATCAGCCCGGACGATGCCGCGCTGGGCGCGCGCGGACTTAGGACCATGGCGGTGCGGCTGGAGCGCCACCAGGCCTCGGCGCTGGAGATCGCCCGCTGGCTCCAGGCCCGGCCCGAGGTCTCGCGGGTGCTCCATCCGGCGCTGCCCACCGATCCCGGCCACGCCATCTGGTCGCGCGACTTCTCCGGCGCGAGCGGGCTGTTCAGCTTCATCCTGAAGGACGTGCCGGAAAAGGCCGTGGCGGTCTTCTTCGATTCCCTCGCCCTGTTCGGCATGGGCTATTCGTGGGGCGGCTATGAGAGCCTCGCCATCCCTTTCGACTGCGCCGACTACCGCACCGCCACCGTCTGGGACGTGGAGGGGCCGGCCGTGCGCTTGCATATCGGCCTCGAGGACGTGGACGACCTCAAGGCTGACATCGACCAGGCCTTCGCGAAGATGGCTGCGGCGGCCGGCTGAGCGCGGCCGGTTCACCGAATATACCAGTACCCGTCATGCCCCGGCCCGTCCGGGGCATCCACCGAGCCGTTTGCGCGGCGCTCGAAGAACGGGCGCCGCCGACGCCGCAATGTGGATCCCCCGGACAAGCCGGGGGATGACGGCGGGAGGGGTTCGCGAAGGGCGCGAATGAACGGCCCTGCGCTGCGCTCCGCCCCGCCGCCTCAGGTCACCGCGCGGTTGGCGCGCCGCTCGCGCAGGGCGAACTGCAGGTTGCGGATGTAGATGAAGGTGGACAGCGCCTGCCCGGCGATGAACACGGGATCGCGGCGGTAGAGCGCGTAGATCAGGAGCAGCGTGCCGCCGCCCAGCGAGAAGGTCCAGAAGGCGAACGGGATCACCGAGCGCTGCGCGCGCTCGGAGGCGATCCACTGCACCACGAAGCGCATGGTGAACATGATCTGCGCCACGAAGCCCAGCACCACCCACCAGTCCAGCTGGGCCACGAAGACGTCATGCAGGTAGTCACCGACCTGATTGGCGAGTTCAACGAGCATCGATACTCTCATCCACGAGTTGCGGCACGCGGCGCCGCCTGATCAGCCAGAAAACGCCGAACAGGTCGGCGATGCCGACCCACAGCCGGTTCCAGAATCCGTACTTGGACTGTCCGTGCCAGCGCGGCCGGTCCACCACCTTGACGATGCGCACCTCGTAGCCCTCGCGCTTCACCAGCGCCGGCATGAAGCGGTGCAGGCCGTCGAATACCGGCAGGCGAAGATGCACGTCGCGCCGCACCACCTTGAGGCCGCAGCCGGTGTCGATGGTATCGTCGTTCAGCAGCGTGCGCCGCACGCCGTTGGCGAAGCGCGACTGGAAGCGCTTGAAGCGGGTGTCCTTGCGTCCCTGCCGCTCGCCCTGCACGATGCCGACCCGCACGCCGCCCTCGTCCATGGCGCGCACCATCTCCGGCAGGTAGACGGGGTTGTTCTGCCCGTCGCCGTCGAGCAGCAGCAGGATCTCGCCCCGCGCCGCGCGCGCGCCGGTGTCCACGCCCGCCGATTTCCCGCACGAGGCCCGGTGGGTGAGGACGCGCAGATGGGGGCGGGTGGCGCCGGCCTTCTTCAGCTCCTCGGCGGTGCCGTCGGTGGAGCCGTCGTCCACGAACACGATCTCGAAGGCGTGGCCGGCGAGCGCCGCGTCGATCTCGGCGACCAGCGGGGCGATGTTCTCGGCCTCGTCCTTCACCGCGATGACCACCGAGAGCCGCGGCGCCGCCGGAAAATCTTGGAAGGGAGCGTTCACTTATCTCGCCTCTTCGAGGGGGGCGCCGCCGGAGGCGCCGTTGGGTGCGCCGGGCGCCTTGGAAAAGAGCACCTTGCCGAGCCGGCGCGCCGACGGCCCCGCCATGGGCAGGACGCGCCCGTCGGCGGCGACGGCGAACACCACCCGGCGGGCGGCGAACAGCTTCACCATGCCGAGCACGAACGCGGTGCCGATGGCGGCGCCCGCGATCACGTCGCTCGGATAGTGCGAGCCGAGCACGACCCGGGTCGAGGCCACCGCCACCGCCAGCGCGACCAGCCAAGAGCGCGCGCGGGGATAGAGCGCGGCGAAGGCGACCGCGGTGGCGAACACGGTGGTGGAGTGGCCGGACGGGAAGGAGGCGAAGCTCGACTTCCAGGCCAGCCAGTCGAAGGTCAGCTGCGCGTTCGGCCCCTGGAGGAAGAAGGCCGCCTGCGGCCGCGCCCGGCCCAGCAGATGCTTCACGATGGCGACCGTGAGGCCGATGGTGGCGATGGACATGAACAGGAAGCCGAGCCGCGCCACGAGGCTCGCCGCCACCCGCCGCCCCATGGCGTCGAGGCGCGGCTGGAGCGCCAGCACATAGAGCAGCGCGAGGCCGAGCGGCCAGAGGATGACGGTGCCGAGGCCGAGGTCGGTCAGGCGGTCGGCGAAGGCGACCAAGTCCCGGTTGAGGCGCGGGCGCAGGCCCGGGATGAGCGGGTCCACCAGCACCATGGCCGCCGCGATCAGGCCGACGGCGAGGAGCGCGAGGGCGAGCCCTTCCCAGGCGCTGGAAAGGCCCAGGCGCGGCGCCGGCAGCCGCTTCGGCCGGGCCTTGAGATAGGCCAGCGTGCCGAGCAGGGCGCCGACGAGGCCCCAAAGCCCCTCCCCCGCCGCGCGCACGGCGCGGACGGCGCGGCTTCCGGACGCGGGCGCGGTGCTCACGAGCCCGGCTCCTCGGAGCGCAGCACCGTCACCGCCACCGGACGTCCGCCGTTATAGGCGAAGCCGTCCACGGTGGTCACCTTGCGGTACTTGAGGCCGAGGGCTGCGGCGCGGACCTGGAACGGCCCCATGACCCGGTCCTCGATGAAGGCGAGCGCGCAGCCGCCCTTCTTGAGGTGGTCCGCGGCCATGGCGGCAGGCATGAACTTGATGTCGGTGCCCACCAGGAAGACGAGGCTCGGCTCCTGATAGGGCGCGGTGGCGATCTTGGCCGCCGGGCAGCCCTCGGCCTTGGCCACCGCGGCGAGACGCTCGGACACCCACAGCGCGCGCATCTGCGGCAGCAGCAGCTGGTAGGTGGCGAAATAGAGCGCCAGCGCGCCAACGGCGGCGGTAAGGAACGCGCCCGGCGCGCCCGCGCGCCGGTAGGCGAGCGCCGCCCACCAGGTGAGCACCGCCGCCAGCGCGAGCAGCGGCCACGCCAGGAGCCCGAGGCCCGACCCGAGCCAGACGCCGAGGCCGACCAGGGCGGCGCCGATGGCGATGGCGAGGATCGGCCACAGCCGCACCAACTCGGCGAGCCGCGTCCCGGCCTTGGCGATGGTGTCGCGCTCGATGGCGAGCGCCGCCAGGATGGCGAGCGCCGGGTAGAGCGGCAGCACATAGTGCGGCAGCTTGGTGGCGGCGATCTCGAAGGCGATCCAGGTGGGCAGCACGAAGGCGAGGAGGAAGCGCACCTTCGGCTCGCGTCGCGCCCGCCAGGCGAACGGCGCCGCCAGCGCGACCAGGACCACCGCCGGCCAGAAGGTGCCCCACACCGCCAGCAGATAGGTGCCGGGCGGCCCCCAATGGCCCTCCTGCCCTTCCGTCACCTTGCCGAGCATGTCGACGCCCACCGCGTGCTCGTAGAAGGCGCCGGCGGTGACGTAATAGATGGCGATGAACCAGGGCAGCGCCAGAACGAGGCACCAGGCAAGGCCCAACAGCGGCTTCAGCGGCCTGAGGAAGGCGCCCGAGCGCTCGATGATCGCCAGCACCAGGATCGGCAGGGCCACGAACAGCGGCGCCATGGGGCCCTTGACGAGGATGCCGCCGGCGAGCGCGGTCCAGAACACGAAGGCGAGCCCGAGATCGCCCTTGGGCGCCGCCTCGCCTTTCTCGCGCGCCGCCACGGTGCGCAGATAGGCATGCGCGAGCGCGCCGAACGAAGCGAGGATGGTGAAGAGCAGCACCGCGTCGGTCTTGGCGAGGCGCGCCTCCACCCCGAGCAGCACCGAGGTGGCCATCATCAGGCCGGCGAGCAGCGCACCGCGTCGGCTGACGAAGGCGAGCGCGCTCCAATAGGTGAGCAGCACCGCGCCGATGGCGCCGAGGAGCGAGGGGATGCGGTAGAGGCCGATGGTGGAGCGCGCCGAGGGGCCGATCACCGCCTCGCCCGCGCTCACCGCCGCAGCCTGGAGCCAGTAGATGCCCACCGGCTTCTTGTGGCGCGCCTGGTCGTGGAAGCGGATGTCCACGTAGTTGCCGCTCTCCAGCATCTGCTTCGTCGCCTGGGCGAAGCGCGCCTCGTCGCGGTCGATGGGCGAGAGCGAGAAGAAGCCGGGCAGGAAGGCGAGAAGGCAGACGACGACCAGCGCGAGGCACGCGCGGCCATGGCTCGCGGAGGCCGCGCCGAGCGCCCGGTCGAGGCGCCGCGGAAGGTCGAGTTCGAAGGCCCGTCCCTTGCCGGAAGCGGGCTCAGAAATGGCCATGCGCTCTATTGGATCCGCTTGAATTGGGCGCGGACAATAGCAGAAACGCCTCCCCCGAAAAGGGTCGGCGCGCCCGGTCCCGTCGCGCGGGCGGAGCTACTGGCAAAGGAAGGCGGCGAAGGAAAGGCGCAAATCGCCGCGCGCCACGCGACCTCGGGTGGATGGCATCATGATACAGCCAGACAGAACGGGCGGCATGGTCCGAGATATCGCCGTCATGACGGGGGCATGATCCGGGACATCGTCATGGCCGGGCTCGTCCCGGCCATCCACGCCCCGCGGCGGGGCGCGCGCATCCGAGCGGGGCGCCGGCGGCATGGCGTGGATGCCCCGGCACGAGGCCGGGCCTGACGGTGCGTGAGGGCCGGCACCGCGCGCTTCGGCGGGCACGACATCCCGAGCGGCCCGAGGGCCGCCCGGCCGCTCACTTGGTGAGGATCAGCTTGTTCTGGGCCGTCAGGCGCAGCTGATACACCTGGTCGCCGTGAGCGATGGTGATGACCCGCGCCGCCGCAAACAGGTCCCGGCTGTCCAACTGGGCGTTGATCATCGGAAGGGCGCGCGCCGTACTGGCCGGCGCCTTGGCGCCCTCCACAAGGCTCGCCTCGCCGCCCGAGAGATCACGCCAGTGACCGCGCACGTGCTCATGCCTGGACATCTGGAATTACTCCAAATCTAAAAAGCGCGCGACCCCCTGAAATCTCAAGAAAATCGCGACAGCTTGGAAGCATTCAACAGTGAAATGCCGCTGACTGAATTACCGAATAATATAATTGGACACGCGATTCAACATGCTCCAGGCAAAGGCATGCGAAATCCTTGCGGATACCGAGACGGCATCCGCAAGGATTGGAATCTCTCAAAGAAAGACTATTCGGCGGGCGTCCGCTCCGCCGCAGAGGCCGCGGGGTCCGCCCCCTCGCCGCCGGCCAGCGCGCGGTTCACCACGCCGTCGAGCCGGTCGAGATAGAGATAGACCACCGGCGTGATGAAGAGCGTGAGCAGCTGGGAGACCAGCAGGCCGCCCACCACCGCGATGCCCAGCGGCTGGCGCAGCTCCGAGCCCGCCCCGGCGCCGAGCGCGATGGGCAGCACGCCGAAGATGGCGGCGAGCGTCGTCATCATGATGGGGCGGAAGCGGAGCAGCGCCGCCTCGCGGATGGCGTCCAGCGCCTCGTAGCCGCTGCGCCGGCGCTCGAGCGCCACGTCGATCATCATGATCGCGTTCTTCTTCACGATGCCCACCAGCATGATGATGCCGATGATGGCGATCACCGACAGCTCGACGCCGAACACCATCAGCGTGATCAGCGCGCCGATGCCGGCCGAGGGCAGGCCCGAGAGGATGGTGATGGGGTGGATGAAGCTCTCATAGAGGATGCCGAGCACGATGTAGATCACCACCACCGCGGCGAGGATCAGGAACGGCTGGCTCGACAGCGCGTCCTGGAACACCTGGGCGGTGCCCTGGAAGCTGGTGGAGATGGCGGCGGGCAGCCCCGATTCGCGCTCGACGGCGCGGATCTCGTCCACCGCCTGGCCGAGCGAGGTGCCGGGCGCGAGGTTGAAGGAGATGGTCACCGCCGGCTGCTGCTGCTGGTGCGCCACCTGCAGCGGCCCCACCGTGCGGCGGATGTCCGCCACCGTCTCCAGCGGCACCACCGAGCCCGACGAGGTGCGCAGATAGACTCGCGAGAGGTCGCCCGCATCCTGCTGGAAGCGCGGCTGCACCTCGGCGATGATGGCGTACTGGTTGGCGGGCGTGAACAGCGTCGCCACCTGCCGCGTGCCGAACTGGGTGTAGAGCGCGTCGCGCAGCATCTGCTCGGTGATGCCGAGCGCCGCCGCCTTGTCCTTGTCGAGGTCGATGGTGAGCTGCGGATTGGAGATCTGCAGGTCCGAGGTCACGTCCCTGAGGCCCGGCAGGCCCGCGAGGCGCTCCTCCATCTTCTTGGCGGTCTCGTAGAGCGCCTCGGTGTCGGAGCTCTGGAGCGTGTACTGGAACTGGCTCTTGGAGGCGACGCCGCCCACATTGATGTTCTGAACCGGCTGGAAGAACACCTTCACGCCCGGCACCTCGGCGACGCGCTTCCTGAGGTCCTGGATCACCTCGAAGGCGGAGAGCTTGCGCTCGCTGCGCGGCTTCAGGGCGATGAACATGCGCCCGGTGTTGGTGGTGCGGCTGATGCCGGTCGCCCCCGCGGTGGAGACGAGATAGGCGACATTGGGATCGGCCCGCACCACCGCCGCCACCTTCTTCTGCCGCTCCACCATGGCCTCGAACGAGCTGTCGGTCGCCGCCTCCACCGTGCCGGTGATGAAGCCGTTGTCCTCCTGCGGGAAGAAGCCCTTGGGGATGATGATGTAGAGATAGACCGAGGCGGCGATGGTGGCGAACGTCACCACCAGCATGTACGGGCGATGCCGCAGCACGAAATCGAGGCTCACGCGGTAGGCGCCGAGCCAGCTGTCGAACATGCGCTCGGTCACGCGCATGAACAGGCTGGGCTTCTTGTGGTGGTCCGGCGCCTTCAGCACCCGCGCGCACAGCATGGGCGTCAGCGTCAGCGAGACGAAGCCGGAGACCAGGATCGCGAACGAGATGGTCACCGCGAACTCGCGGAACACGCGGCCCAGCACGCCGGTCATGAACAGGACCGGGATGAACACCGCCACCAGCGACAGCGTCATGGAGATGATGGTGAAGCCGATCTCCCGCGAGCCGAGGATCGCCGCCTTGAACGGCGGCTCTCCGTTCTCGATGTGACGGTAGATGTTCTCCAGGACGACGATGGCGTCGTCCACCACGAAGCCGACGCACAGGGTCAGCGCCAGCAGCGTCATGTTGTTGATGGAGAAGTCCAGCACCCACATGGCGGCGAAGGTGGCGATGATCGACAACGGCAGCGCCAGCGAGGGGATCAGCGTCGCCCGCACGTTGCGCAGGAACAGGAAGATCACCATCACCACCAGGAAGATCGCCTCCATGAGCGTCTTCTGCACGTCGGCGACGGCGTCGCGGATGGAGACCGAGCGGTCGTTCAGCACCTCGATGTCCATGGAGCCGGGAAGCTGGGCGCGGAACTGGGGCAGGCGCGCGCGCACCTCGTCCACCACCGCGACCGTGTTGGCGTCCGGCTGGCGGAAGACCGCCACCACCACCGCGCGGGTGTCGTTGAACCAGCTCGCCACACGCTCGTTCTCGACACCGTTGGTGACGCTCGCGATCTCCTCGAGCCGCACTGGCGCGCCGTTGCGCCAGGCCACCACGAGGCGGCGGAAGATCTCGGCGTCGGCCTTGGGCGTGCCGAGGTCGATGGTGAAGGTCTGCTTCGAGCCCGAGAGCACGCCGAGCGGCGTGTTGGAGGCCGCCGCCTCCACCGCGCCCTGGATGTCGGCCGCCGAGATGTTGCGCGTCGCCGCCGCGGCCGGATCGACACGGATGCGCACGGCATACTTCTGGCTGCCGTAGATCTGCACCTGGGCGACGCCGGAAAGCTGCGAGATCTGCTGGCCGATCAGGGTGTCGGCATATTCGTTCACGGTGGAGAGCGGCAGCGTCGCGGACGAGATGGCGAGGAACAGCACCGGCGCGTCGGCCGGATTGACCTTTCGGAAGCTCGGCGGCGTGGTCATCTCGTCCGGCAGCTGGCGCTGGGCCACAGACAGGGCCGACTGCACGTCGAGCGCGGCGTCGTCGATGTTGCGCGACAGGTCGAACTGCACCGTGATCGAGGACGACCCCTGGGTGCTGGAGGAGGTGAGCGAGGTGATGCCCGCCACCGTCGACAATTGCCGCTCGATGGGGGTCGCCACCGCCGTCGCCATGGTCTCCGGGCTCGCGCCGGGCAGCGTCGCGGTGATGGTGATGGTGGGGAAGTCCACCCGCGGCAGCGCCGCGACGGGAAGCTGGCGATAGGCGAACAGGCCCGCCACCACGAGCGACAGCATCATGAGCGTCGTCATGACCGGGCGGCGGATGCACAGCTCGGCGAACATCGCGGTTCAGCTCCCGGCAGCAGGGCGGGGTTGGTTCTTCACGCTGACGCGGGAGCCCTCGCGCAGGGAGAGCTGGCCGTCGGTCACGACCGTCTCGCCCCCCTCAAGGCCCTTGGTCACCACCGCCTGCCCGTCCACGGTGCGGGCGACGGAGACCGGGCGCACACGGGCGACGTCGCCATCGAGCAGGAACACGAAGGTG
Source organism: Xanthobacter pseudotagetidis (assembly GCF_043194795.2). Classification (NCBI taxonomy): domain Bacteria; kingdom Pseudomonadati; phylum Pseudomonadota; class Alphaproteobacteria; order Hyphomicrobiales; family Xanthobacteraceae; genus Xanthobacter; species Xanthobacter pseudotagetidis. Next base: position 3,755,211 of record NZ_CM195534.1, read on the forward strand.
CCGTTCTGGCCGTTCTGGATCGCCTCGGCCGGCACCGCGACCACGCCGTCCTGCTCGCCGAGCGTGACGGTCACCGAGCCGAGGGTGCCGGGCCACAGCCGCTCGTCCGCATTGGGGAAGAGGGCGCGGGAGATCAGCGTTCCGGTCTGCGGGTCGACCGTGTTGTCGATCACGGCGACCCGGCCGCCCTCGACCCGCTCGCCGCTGCCCTGGAGCAGGATGGCGACCTTGGCGTCCCGAGCGGCGCGCAGGTCGCCGATGTAGCGTTCGGGCACGCCGAAGGCGACGTAGATGGGGCTGGTCTGCCGCACCGTGGCGAGGATGTCGTCGACGCGGATCACCGTTCCGGGGCGGGCGGCGGCGACCCCCATGCGGCCCGTCACCGGCGCGCGGATGGTGTAGTAGCCGCGCTGGACCTTGAGCGCCTGGAGGTTGGCCTCGTCCTGCTCGACCGTGGCATCCTGCACGTCGACGGCGGTGCGGGCGTCCTCCAGCTGCACCTGGGAGACGGTATTGCGGGCGGCAAGGCCGGCATAGCGCTCCACGTCACGCTTCACCTTGTCGAGCTGGGCCTTGTCGCGGGCGAGGGTCGCCTCGGCCTGGCGGATCTGGGCGTCGATCACCCGCGCGTCGAGCTCGAACAGGACGTCGCCCTCCTTGACGGAGGCGCCGTCGGCGAAGCGCACCGCATCGATGCTGGCCGCGACCCGCGAGCGGATGGGGACGGTCACGATCGCCTCCACGGTGCCCAGCGCCTCCAGGCGGATCGGCATGGGCTTGCGCACCGCCTGCGCGGCGAGCACGGCCACCCGCGCCTGGCGCTGCGGCGCCTGGGCATTGGCCGCCGGCGTGCCGGGCGAGAACCAGCCGTGGGACCAGCCGTAGGCACCGCCGCCCACCGCGGCGATCAGCGCGACGGCGAGAACCAGCCTTCGGCCGCGCGATCCGCCCCGCGGTCTTGCCTGCGAAGCGGTCCCGTCCTCGGGGCCTGGCCCTGTGGGGTGCTGCGACATATGACCCTCAAACGACGCCCAAAACGCTTGCAATGGCCGGCCGCGCCGTATCTTCGCCGCGGCCCGGGAAGGGCGTGTGGCACCTTATCGGCCGCACCTCACGGGGCGGCAACGGGCAACCGTCTGACAACCCCGTGATCGCGTATCCGTCACGCTTCCGCAAGGGGGCGCAGGGCCGCCCTGAGATCGTCTTCCGTGACCCGCGCCATGGGGCACTTCACCTTGGCAGCCTCGGTGCGGCGCCCCGGGCGCATCACCAATACCACCGTCTCCGCGCCGCCGCAGGCCGGGTCGCCGCAGGCGATCTCCGAAATGGAGACCGTCGCCTCCGCATCGAGATCCAGCACGCGACGGGCAAGCTCGGCGAGAGTGCGGGCCGCGTCGCGGCCATCCGCCTCGTCCTGCCCCCTTCTCCTCATGAACAGCCGCATTGCCCGCCCGTCTCCGGTTCGCTCGCCGTTTCCACCGCGCCGACCCACCGCGCCGATCCTTTCCCGCCGACAAGGCGGGAACGTGGCGGGATTTCACTCGTCGTCCTGGACCGGGCGGCCCAACAGCCGGCGGATCGTGGCGATTCCGCGCTTGAGGCCGCCGGGTTCAAGACGCAGGACCGCGTCCTTCACGCCGTGTTCGTCCACCTCGCGCACCTCGATCACGGCACCGTCGCCGAAGCCGATGCGCATTCCCGGAAAGGGATGCCCGTCGGAGCGGTCCGCGAACGCCTCGGCGATGGAAAGCCCGCGCTCCGCCTCCGCCACCGGCAGGCCATAGAGATCAGCGAGATCGGCAAGGCGCACAGTTCCGGCGAACGGGAAGGCCGCCACGTCGGCAAACACCGTCGTCTCCCGCGGGCGGAACATCCGGTCGAGGTCAAGCACCTTGTAGGGTGGCGCCAGAAGGTAGCCGTAGTCGCCCGGCCGCAGCGGGCCCGCGGCCTCGGGCGTGAGGATCTGCCCCTCCCGCATGACGAACGCCAGTTGCGCCCAGGCCGGCAGCGCCGCAGCGCCGGCGGCAGGCGTGCCTTCGGTGACCGGATAGGCCACCAATTCCCGGTCGAACTGGCCGGGCAGGTCGATCTCGAAGCGGCGCACCGGCGGCGTGGGATCGGACAGCGCCACGTCGAGCCGGCGCGCCGCCGCCACCAGCGTCCAGCCGTGCAGCACCAGCGAGACGAACACCACCACGAAGGCGACGTTAAAGTAGACTTCCGCATCCGGCAGGTGCGCGAGCATGGGAATGGTGGCGAGGAAGATCGAGACCGCGCCGCGCAGCCCGGCCCAGGAGATGAACGTCTTCTCCTTGGCCGAGAAGCGGAACGGCGCGAGGCAGGCGAACACCGCCACCGGCCGTCCCACCAGCACGAGAAAGGCCGCGACCCCAAGCGCCGGCAGCGCATAGGTGGCGAGCTTCTGCGGCGAGACCAGCAGGCCGAGCATGACGAACATGACGATCTGGCACAGCCAGGTGACGGTATCGAGAAAACCGGTGATGGGCGCGAGGGCCCGCACCGGCCGGTTGCCGATGACCAGGCCGGCCAGGAACACGGCGAGGAAGCCCGAGCCGTGCAGCAGCGATGTGACCGCGAGCAGCAGGACGGCGAACGCGACCACGAGCACGGGATGGAGCCCGCCCGGCAGGTCCACGCGATTGATGAGCCAGGCGAGCGCGAAGCCTCCGGCCACGCCGACCGCCGCCCCCACCACGAGCTCGCGCACGACGCCGAGCGCCACCATGGCGCCGGGATCGCCCAGGTTGGCCGTGAGCAGCTCCACGAGGAGCACGGTGAGAAACACTGCCGCCGGATCATTGGTGGCCGACTCGATCTCGATCACCGCGCCCACCCGCCGGCTGAGATGAAGTCCCTGGGCCCGCACCAGAAAGAACACCGCCGCCGCGTCGGTGGACGCGACGATCGCGCCGACCAGGAAAGCCTCCATGGCCGAGAGCGACAGCAGCGGCGCAGCCACCAGGGCCACCAGCGCGGCGGTGAGCACCACGCCGATGGTCGACAGGGCCAGGGCCGGCGCCAGCGCGCCGCGCATGCTGGCAACGCGCATCCTCAGTCCGCCGTCGAACAGGATCACGGCCAGCGCGGCCGAACCCACCATGTAGGTGGCCCAATAGTCGTCGAAGTGAATCCCGCCAGGCCCGGCATCTCCGGCCAGGACGCCAACCAGCAGAAAGACCAGCAGGATCGGCGCGCCGAACCGGGCCGCAAGCAGGCTCGACAACGTGCCGGCCACGACCAGGATCGCAACCACCAGGAGAACGATGTTTGAGACGACAATCGACCCCATTCCGGTCCCAGTTCCCTCTGCGTCTCCGGCACCACATTTGCCGCCAACAATAAGGTAGCCTTTACATTCACAGGCGCGTTATCTTTTCCGCCGTTGCGAAGGCGCGGCGAACCGATCCGCAGATTCGGCGCCGTCGCACGGGGGATAGTGCATCATGCCACGGGGAGGCTGCGCCGCAGCATATCTCATCAAGACATTCGCCATGACCCAACGCGGGGAGTTGCTGCTGGAGGGCGAGACCGTCTGCTTCGATCTGGCCTGCGCCCTGGAGATGGCGGAATCGGATTGCGCGTGGGCGGCCGGCGCCTGTGTCTACGTCTTCGATCCCATCGCCGAGCTGGCGCGCCCCCGGCTCGTGGCGGCTTTCGGCCTATCGGCGCCTTCCAGCGAGGACCGGCGCGGGCCGCCCAGGATCGAAGTTTCGCACATCGCCTGACGGCTGGCGCTGGCGACCCCGGCAGGGCTCGAACCTGCGACCTAGTGCTTAGAAGGCACTTGCTCTATCCAGCTGAGCTACGGGGCCGGCGCAGGTGCTTTTAGTCGCACGGCACGGCTGATGGAAGCGCAGCGAGAATAATGCCGTCCCGACCGGTCCGCACCTCTGCACGCCACTCACGCACCCGGCGCAGCGACGGGCCTCGCCTAACGCCCGTCAGTGGGTCCACTGCCCCATGCGCTTGAAGGCGAAATTGTCGGAATAGGAAATCTTCTTGCGCTCGGCCTCGTGCGGCTCGAACACCCGGAACGGGATGCCGCGCTTCTCCGCATAGGCCACCGCCTCCTCCTTGGTGGCGAAGGTCAGGCGAATCTGGCTGCGCATGTCCGCGGAGGAGGTATAGCCCATCAGCGGTTCCACAAGGCGCGCATGCTCGGGCTCGTAGTCGAGAACCCAGCTCTTGGTCTTCGCCACGCCCGATTGCGTCGCATTGCGCGACGGCTTGTAGATGCGCGCCACCATGATGTGCCCGTGCCCGCTCGCCCGCGCGAGCCCAGAGCCCGCGCTTCGAATGGTTCTATAGCGAGGGCGCGCGCGCCCGACAACCATCCGCCGCGCCAATCCCTCCGGACACGGTCCTGGACCGATCAGCGCAGGACCAGGCAGTCCGCGGCAGCCATGGCCGCGGTGTTGGCCGAAAGGTGGCTCACCTTGCCGGACAGAACTAGCTTGCGGGTCTGCTCGGTGACGATGGCACGGCCGTCAGCCCCCTTCACCAGAAGCGGAACGCTGGCATTGTAGATCGCCCGCGCGTCCTCGGGGAGCTTCGCAGCGCAACGGCTCGCCGCAGCGGCATCGGCAAGCGCTGGGGTTGCGAGGGCCACAAGTGCCGTGAGGCTCACCACAACTCGCATCATGAACCGCTCCCTGGATAGGCCGGGGCATCACACGACCCGGCCATCCCCTCTGCCGGTGCACGGCAGGGAATGCAAGACCCGCGTGCCGCCATCTGCCGAGATCGCGCCCTTGGTGGAGGCCTGCGACGCCATGGCCGCCGCCATGGAGCGCGACGACCTCGACGCCTGGGCGAGAGCCGACGAGCGCTTCCACCTGTCGCTGGTCGAGCTGTGCGGCAACCGCCGGCTCGCAGCCATGGTGATGGCGGTGTGGGAGCAGTCCCACCGCGCGCGCATGTTCACGCTGCGGCTGCGGCCGAAGCCCACAGATTCCACGCGGGAGCATCGGGAGATGGTGGAAGCCATCCTCGCGGGCGATCCCTCGCGCGCAACCCGGCTCTATCGCGCTCATCGCGAGAAGGCGTCGGGACAGATGGTGCGCATCATCGAGCAATACGGCCTGACCCGGCTGTAGGCGTTCCAGCCGGCGCGCCAACGCCGGTCGACCAGGCAACAACGAGCGCGAGGGCTATGTGAGCCGCCGGCTGGCCGGCGTCGCCAATCTCGCCAGCGGGCGCTTCGCCATGATCGAGGACGGGCTCGGCTTCCAGCTCGTCCCCTGGCAGCCCGCCCTGGAGAAGCGCCTCGACCACTATATCAGCGGCGTCCGGCGCGACGACTAGAGCATCGACTGGGAATTCAGCCGCAAGCGGCAGATCGGGCTGGGGTCATGAAGCGCCTTGAACAATACGGCATTTTGCCGTATATAATTGGGCTGAAGGAGCCCCCATGCCCAAGCCCCAAGTTGAAGCCGAGACCGCCCGATTGGAAGCGCGTATTCCGGTCCAGGTCTATGACCAGATGCAGCGCGCCGCCCGCTTACGCGGCCTGACCCTGACTGGCTATCTGATCGCCACCGCCGGCGAGGACGCAAGGCGCGTTGTCGAGGACGCCGAGATCATGCGGCTCGCACGCGAGGATCAAATCCGCTTCGCCGAGGCGCTGATCAATCCGCCCAAGCCGAACGCGCGGCTGGCCCGCGCGGCGAAGCGTCATGCCGAGCTGATCGAACGTCGGTGAGCGCCCGCTTCGCCATCGAGCCGCTGGCGAAGGCGCACAAGCGGGCGGATTTCAGCTGCGGCAACGACCGGATCGACAGCTACTTCCGCGAGACCGTCTCGCAGGACGTGAAGCGCAAATACGCCACCTGTTTCGTCGCCAGGGAGATCGCGACGGATCGGGTGGCGGGCTTCTACACGCTGTCATCCAGCAACGTCCCCTTGAACGAGGTTCCCGAGGCTCTGGCGAAGAAGCTGCCGCGCTATCCGACCGTCCCCGCCGTGCTGATCGGCTGGCTTGGGCGGCATAGCGACTATGCCGGACAGGGGCTTGGAGAAGCCTTGCTGTTCGACGCCATCAAGACGGTGGCGACCGCGCCTATCGGCGCGCACGCGATTTTCGCCGATGCCATCGACGACGGTGCGGCGGCCTTTTATGCCGCCTTCGGCTTCACGCCTTTGGTCCGGCGGCCGCGCACTCTTTATCTGCCGGTGACGACGGCGTTGAGCCTGGTATCGCCATGACGACCGCCTCCGTCCCTACGCCGTTTCCGCCCCGCGCCGCCGCGCGCGAGTATTTTTTGCGCCACGGCGCTCGGAGGCTTCCGGCGTAGCGAAAGGCTATTCTTTCAAGGACGTCGTTCGGTGATTCTAGGCCAATGGCCAGACTTCGCAAGGAACGCCCGCCGACCGCATCCGAGCAGCTTGAAGCGTTGCTCGGTCAGCCGTGGCCTTTTCCGGGCCGGCCGCCGAAGCACGATCTTTCGACTTGGACCGTCACCGACGAGTGGCCCGAGCACATTCCCGTGACCTATGCGGTCGAAGCCGGGGCTATCGAAACGAACCCGGTACACGGTGTGCGGCTGCCGAAGGACAATGTCTGCGCCCGGCGACTGTTCGATGACGCCTCTCGCAGGGCAGCCCGGGCGTCATAAAGGGATGAAAGCGCCCTCTTCATGTTGCCTTGATACGCCTCAGCGCAGGTTGCGACGCCCACTGTTCCGAGCACTGCGGCTCCAGCGGCCAGCGCCGCGAGGCGTCGACGGTTCACCTGCACATCATCCATGATGATCTCTGTATATTTCTACTGAATTATTTCGCTTTCTGGTCCTGGCAGAGGATCGCCGCCGCCAGGAGCGCACCGATCAGAGAAATGTGCTCCATGACCACATGAAAATGCGCGGTTCGCTCCGGCTCGGGCATCGTCCAGAACCCATGCGCGATGGGTATTGTCAGCACCGTGAAGACGATGAGGGATGCCGCGCCCAGCCAGGCCGCGCGGTTTAGAATGATCATGGCCGATCCAATGAGAAGCCACGCGGCAGTCGCAGCGCCAAAGACCGGCGCCGGCTCCAGGCCGAAATGCGCCATCTCCTCTACCCAGGAGGGGAACGAAAAGAGCGCGGCGAGGCCAGCGCTCCAAAAGACAAACGTCAGCAAGACGCGTGCGACAAGCCGCACAACTGCGGAACCAAAAATTGTATCGAGAATATTTTGCATCTTTAGCTTAATCTGTTGCGCCGGGATGGCCTCGCCTGTCTCCTTCGCTTGAGGAAAGGCCCTCGTCATCACCAGAAGTAATGATGTGCTCTCACCCCTGCCGCCGCATGTTGGCGCCGTTCGCTGCGCGGGCGATCTTTGCGGATCAGGAGGCATGTTGGTGGGTCGATGGATGATGGCGCGCGTCGTCGCGCTGGTGATGATCGCGAGCATAGCGCCCCCGCCGGCTGCGTTCGCTCAAACGGCGAATAGCTTGTTCGTGGCACCGCCTGCGCAGCCCCTCAATGTCGGCGATGCCATTCGCGCCGCTGCCGCATATCACGACAGCGCTGCCTATGAGCGCGACCTGTCAGCGGTCACGCGTGCTGCAATAGCCTGGATCAATGACGCAGCGCCCCACAGCCCCCGGCCTGCTGTCGTGCTCGATATCGACGAAACGGCTCTGTCGAATTGGGAGGTCATCCGGCGTAATGACTTTGGCCGGCCCATCGGCGGACCGTGCCTCGCAGGTGGCACCGATCCCTGCGGCTGGGCCGCCTGGGACATGCTGGCGTCCGATGTGGCCATTACGCCGGTGTTGGATCTCTTCAGACGCGCCCGGGAGCTCGGTATCGCTGTGGTATTCATCACCGGCCGTCCGGAAAACCAACGGACCGCGACCGAGACGAACCTGCGAGCCGCTGGCTTTGCTGGATACGAGGCCATTTACATGACGCCGGATGGCACGCGTTTCGCATCGGCGGCCGACTTCAAGACGCCGATCCGGGCACGGCTGGAAAAGGATGGCTACACCATCATCGCCAATGTGGGTGACCAACCCTCCGATCTTCTGGGTGGTCATGCCGAGAAAATCTTTCTCCTGCCCAATCCCTTCTACCGCGTGCCATGACGAGCGCCCGCGCGCGGCGGGACCAGAATGCCCACAGGGCTGCCACCATCCATTGCCGGCCGCACGAGCAGGAAGCGTCACCTTTGTGGCTGCGCCCTCGGAACCAAGTTCGTTCCTGCGGCAAGTAGGGAGTAGATCATGTTCGGCTCACTCTCCTCCGGGGGATCGAAAGCACGCACCATCATCGCCTCGGCCATCGGAAACGGGCTCGAATGGTTCGACTTTCTCAGCTACGGCCTGCTCGCAGGATCGATCGCGATCGCATTTTTTCCCGATCACGCACCGGGTTCCGGCCTCATCCTGGCTTTCGCGACCTTTGCGGTCGGCTTTGCCGTCCGGCCCATCGGCGGGGTTCTGCTGGGGCTCTATGCGGACAAGGCCGGACGCCGCGGCGCGCTCGCCTTAATGATGGGGATGATGTCCGGGGGCAGCCTGCTCCTCGCGCTGGCGCCAGCCTATGACCAGATCGGCATCGCCGCCCCCCTTCTCGTCGTTGCCGCGCGGATCGTGCAAGGGCTCTCCGTAGGCGGCGAATTCGCCGGTTCCGCAACCTTCCTGGTGGAGCACGCACCGCCCGGCCGACGCATGTTCTACGGTAGCTTCCAGATGTGCGCGCAGGGCGTCGGCATTCTGGCGGCATCGCTTTTCATTTTTTCGCTCGAGCAGACCCTGACGCCGGACGCCTTCGGCGCCTGGGGGTGGCGTATTCCCTTCGCGGCCGGCGCCATCATCGGGCCTGTCGGGCTCTATTTGCGTTGGCGCGTCGCAGAGACTCCGGAATTTTGCGCCCCTGCCTCGAAGAGCCCTGCGGCTGGCAGTGTGCTGCGCGCATTGCGCACCGAGGCGCCCGCGCTTCGGTGCGGCATCGGTCTGATCGCCGTGGGCACCGCCATCGCCTATCTTTGGCACAGCTATCTGGTGGTCTATGTGGTGCATGAGCTTCGCCTGACGCGGACGGACGCATTGCTGAGCGCCTCCGCGTCCGGCGCATTGGCCGTGTGCCTCTACCCCCTGGCCGGTTGGCTCGGGGATCGGCTCGGTCCCTTCCGCCTTTTCTTATGGTCCACCGCGATCTTCGCTGTGCTGACATGGCCCCTTTACGCTTGGCTGACGGGCGCGCCCGATTTCGAACGGCTCATGGCGGCGCAGCTCGTCGCGACCGCCTTTCTCGCCTTCATTTCCGCCTGCCATCCCGGATTGCTGACCATGCTGTTCCCGGTCAAAGTGCGGACCACAGGCGTGGCGCTTTGCTATAATTTTTCGGTATTGGTCTTCGGGGGCCTCGCACCGCTCACAGTGTCGTGGCTGGTCGCACGGACGGGCAGCCCCATGATGCCGGCTGTTTATCAGATCGTAGTCGCAGGCCTGTCGCTGCTTCTGGTGCTTTCGGCCCCTTCGGCACGTCGGCAGGCTCTGGACCGCAACAGGGCGACGAAAGATAACCCGTCGTCTAATTTCAGGTAATAGGGTAGCATCGGTGTCACCGCTGCGATCCAGGGCGTGTTGATTGATGCCTACACTCAATAATTTCATTCTTCGACGAACGGATTTGCCTCCGGCGGAGATCGACTGGCTTCTCGCCCATGCCAAGCCGCGTGTGCTGCCGCGCGGTGGCGTCTTCTGTGCCATCGGGCAGGTCGAGCACGAGATCGGCTTCCTCGATGAGGGCATCCTGCAGGTGTTCGCCTTATCGGCGGATGGGCGCAAAATCCTACTGGACTTCATCTTCGCAGGCGGCGTCGCCCTGGCCCTGGACAGCGCGACCAAGGGCCTCCCCTCCGAGGTGGTGTTCGAGGCCGTCATTCCCTGTCGGCTCACGGTGCTTCCCTATCACCTGCGGCACGCGGCCGTGGAGCGTCATGCGGGTTGGGAGCGCCTGGCGACGCGGATGACGGAGGAGATGTTCCAACGCAAACAACAGCGGCATATGTCGCTGCGCTCGAAGACCGCGCGGCAGCGCTACGCAGAGCTCTCCTGCGAACTGCCGAAGGCATGGCGATCGATCCCCCAGCATCTGATCGCCGCCTATCTCGATATCACGCCGCAATATCTCTCCACCCTCAAGCAACGGGTGAAACGGGAGATGACGTCTGTGAAATTGCCAAAGCGGATCAGAACCACGGGCCTTCTCGTCAGCCCGGGAGAGGATGTGAGCCGTTAGCGCGCCACTCCGGCCGCGAGAGCAGCTCACGGTGCCCCGAACAAGACCTGGTGCATGATGCGTCCGGGCCAGAAGGTGAAGAGCCCCGCCAGCACGAGGCCGCCATAGAACAGCCCGCGCATGCCTCTGGCATGAGGGCCGATGTCGCCCCTGCGCCCATGCAGGAGGGCGAGAGGGAGCGCATAGAGAACGTAGAGGGAGAGAAGGTGAATGGGGCCGAAGGGGCCAATCCATCGCATTTCATGAATGAAGAAAGACGATAGCGCAACAACGGCCATTAAGGCCGCCCACACCCAACCCACGAGCCGATGGGGAGCTGTTCCCTTGGGCGCAGCCAGCTGGACAATGCCGATCGCCAATGCGGCGACGGCGGAGAACGCGTGAATGCGGATCGCCGCCGAGGCGTCAAGAAGCGGTTCCAGTGTCATCGCGCCTCCCAGTTTTGCGTCGCGCGGAATTCGTTTCACAGCGCTGACCATGGATACTCAGAGCGTCTAAACTGCCGCTATTCCGCCGGCAACGCCGCCATACGCGTTTCCCCGCCGACATCAGTTTGCCTCGTGCCTCAGAGGCAACCGGACTTGGCGGAGCGCGGCTCGGGCCGCCCCCAACCGTTGGAGGGCAGGTCCTCGAAAGGGGGCCGGAAGACCTGGCGCACCAGGCTGAAGCGCGACGGCACTGTCAATGTCGGGCTGTCGTATTCGAGAATCCAGAAGTAATCATAGGTGTCATCGGGCCAGGTCGCGGGCACGCGAAGGGGTGCACCTCTCATTTGGTCTAGGTGCAGAAGTTGCCGAAGCGTGACCTGCTGGCCCGGGAAGGCTCTTTCCAGCCGCGCGCTGGCGATATGGAGATGCTCCCACACCATGACCACCGTCTGTCCATGCCAACGCGGATTGTCCAATAGGTCCCGGGCCACCGCGGCGGTTCTCGCATTGAGCAAGACTTCGGGGTGAAATGGCGTGAGCATGAGCGGGTTCGCGGCAACGCTCATGTTCCACGCCGCCGCGATGGGCTGCGCGGTCTCCAGCGTGTGCAAGGTAATGGCGAGAACGGCCGCCGGCCTAGCGCCATTGAGAAGACTCCTGGATGCCGTCGGACCAAGATATTGCGCGGCGAGCGCCTCTGCACGTTGCCGGCCAACGCCACACAGCGATAGCAGGTTCTGTTTCTCACCATGGCGCACGATGATGATGCGCGCGGGCGCTGCCTTTGCCTCGTTGGCGACGAACACAATGCTACCCAATGCAATAAAAATAATAAGAACACACAACTTGAGCAACAGCGTTCGATCGATGCGCTGGTTCGCCACCTGGGAAAGCTTTCGTGTGATTGTGCGCGTCATGTCGCAAGACGGGCCAAGCGCGGGACATGAACCCTTGCCCCGGTCGACGTACTGAGAACGACGGCTGAGCGCTACGGCTCATTTCCGTGGCGTGAATGCCTTCGCGACATGAGTGTTGTGGGAGGCGTCAGGCCCCCCACACTCTTATGGTCAGCGCTCTTCTTCCTCGAACAGCCAAAGCGAGCGTGTCGCCAGCGGCGACTGGGCGTCGGCAATCATTCCGAGAAAAGCCGGCATCCGATGCTTCTGCACATCCGAGAGCGACGCGACGAGCGGACGTGTCGCGGTGACGAAGTCTTTCAGGTCCTGGCCGCGGATGACCTCGGCCTCGCCGATCCGCTCGAGCGCCTCGAGAAAGTCCGCTGGCGGCTTGGCCTCCGCCCGCTTCTTGCCGCGGGCCATGGAATCCGCCGCGATCTTGCGGATCGAGGCCTCCACCGGTGGCCAAAGCTTATCCTGCTCGGGCGTCAGCTCCAGCACCGTCTTGAGAGCGGCAATGCGCGCATTGAGGACCGCGCTCGCATCCGCATCGGAATAGATCTCGATGATGCGAGTTTCCTGCGGGGTATTCTGCGCCTGGACCACGGACGCCGCCAGCAGCAGACTGCCGCAGACCGTCACGCACACGGCGGACTTGATGAGGTTCATGTTCATTCTCCGCAATAAAAGCGCGTGACCTACTGCCAGTTTCCATCGGGCAGGCGGCCGTGAAAGGGGGTGTTGCGGCAATGCCCCCAGGGGCCTCGCCAATAGCCGGGAGGACAGCCGTTCCAAGGCGCGCCGCCGTTGTAGGGGCCGAAATACCCCCCCGGATAAGGCCCGAATCCGAAGCGGTGGCAGGCGCCACCCGGTCCGCGATACCACCCCGGACCGCAGCCATCGGCGACGGGGGTGATCAGCGCCGGCGCTCCCGTGAGCGGAGAGGCGGGCAGCGGCAGTGCCACCGCCGAAAGCCCCGAAGCGACGAGAAATCCGGCGGCGGCCGCCGCCTTCAGTAAAGTACCTGCCATGCGACAATCCCTTCCGTCGTCTGGATCATTCCTGCTCCGCCATCGCTCGCCGCCAACATCGCGCCGACACATCGGAGAGGTCACGGCGGACAAGGCGCCAGTCCTCGCGATGCTCTAGACCGGCGTTTGCACCTGCTGCGCGTCCCGCTCAGCGCAGCTGATGGACCGTGCAGCAACACGGTTCAGCAAGACCTGGAGCGAAGATCGATCACCCGGCCTACATGCAGGGGGCAGCAAGGTGCCGTCATCACCAGAAGTGTTGATGTGCGACGTCGCAGGCAAGCCGCGCGGACCTTCCGACGATCCCTGCGTGCCAGCAACAAAAGGCGCTGCGGCGGGTCAGCCTCTCTTTGGGAATTCAGCCCTCCTTGGGGAGCACGGCGGAATCCGGAGGGAGCATGACCATGACGCTCCCGATCCTGTTCTCAAAGGCCCGCAGGTTCGGGGCCCCGGACTTGGACAGAATGGATCGGATCTGTGAGCGGATGGTATCGAGCCTGACGCCGCGCAGCCGCGCGACCTCTTCGGCACTTATTCCACCCACCAGATCGCTCGCCACTTCCGCTTCGGCTTGGGTGAAGCGGAACAGGGTGCGTAGCAGCACGGGAGGCGGCTTCGGGATCGCCGCGAACGGCTTGAAGATCAGGAGTGCCGCATTTCGGAAGCGTGCGCCCATCAGTGGATCGACCAACCCGTCCGCGATCGGCGAAATGAGACAGATGCTGCGGGGGCTGCATAAGGGATGGAACGGGTTGGACGGCTCGCAGGCCTCGCTGGTCGGTCCCTCCCCGAGGGCTGCGACAACCAAACGCCGCAGCTCCAACGTATCCGCTCGGGTTCCCAATGAAAGGTAGGTCCCACCGCCACGCACGCGCCGCGTCATGACAAAGCCGGCGCAAGGGCGAGTGGCATGGGTTCGACTGGCAGCGCTGGCATAGAGGACCCGCAGCCGCGAATCCACGACGACGATACACAGGCCGAGTACGCTCACGGCGTTTCGCGTGATCGCCGTAACCACGGGGCCATGTCCGTGAAATGGGGTGTCAGGGGGCAGCGCGCTGGCGTCGGCCCACAGCCAATCCTCCAGCTCGAGCCCGACTTCATCGCCGTCCGCTGCATTCGGATCCAGGTCATGACGGAGGCGTCCTTCGTGCATCGCGACTCTTGTTCCGGTGATCAGGCTCGTGGAGAGCCAATCCCGGAACGCGCGGCACTGTCATTCAACTACATGAAGTTTTGCATGGCCCTTCGCTGCCGGCGGTCGTGGCAGGGCGCGCCTCAGCGGCCGCGAAGCACGCCGATGGACATCCCTTGAAGCACCGAAACAAGAGCATCGGCACAGATGACGCCGCCTCCGAAGGTCTGCAGCGCCTCCTGACGGGATGGCCGACATTTCAGCCAGATGAGGCGCAGGGCAAGGCCTGTGAGGACAGCGAGCCCGGCGCCCGGATCACCCAGCAGCAGTCCGGTGGCCAGCATGACCCCAAGCTGCCGGCGCGCACCACCGATCCACTGAATGAAGGCGCCGGGAAGAGCCCATAGAGCAAGGCTCGCCAGCGTCTGCGGGTGCGCTCCGGTGTCGATGGCAGCCGCATAGACGCGGTCGATGGGTGGAATGAGGCCCCTTCCGAACAGGCTCGGCCACGCGAGGGCCGTAATGGGAATGGCGACGGCGAAGGCGATGAGAGTAGCGAGCAACTGCTGGCGCCGCCCCTCCAGCTCGAACGCCGGCCCACAGCCCGCCCGCAGGATCGTCCCCGCCTTCAGGTCGTAGCCCATGTCGGCGAAGCATGGCCCCGTGGCCGCAGTGAAGCCGGTGAGCAAGGCGAGCGCCAGGGGCGGAAAGCCAGCCAGGAGGCCCAGCATCAAGGTCACGAGGGCGAGCGCATAGGCAGGAAACCAGCCGCTCTGCATGGCCGCCAGCCCCACCACCAGCTCATGGGCGAGCGCAGCCACTGCAGCGAACACGACGAAGGCCGCCAGCATCCACGGGTCGAGCTCAGCCGCGAGGCCCCCGGCAACAGCGATGAACGCCGCAACGGCAACGAACGCCGCCGCCCCACCCGTGAGCGTGCGGCCCGGACGGCGAGACGCCGCCGCGCCCACGGCTCCGGTGGCATCGGAGCGAAGGTGGGGGATGATCTGCGCAAGAGCAACGAGTGCCGCGCCGATCATCATGCCATGCGGCAGCAGCGTGGGATCGATGCCGAGGCGCTGGATCCGGGCCGCTCCCCCGCCCGCAGCGAGCCAGCCGGCGGGGATCTTCGCCAACAGCCCGGCGCAGAAGGCTGACAAGGCTGGCACGCTACCGATGAACGCGACCCCGAACGCGAGCATGGGCAGCCCCATCGCCCCACCCGCCAGGCCAACACCACCGCCGAGGGCCAGCATGCGGCCTGCCCTGCGGCCAGGGTCTCCCATCTGGATCACCTCGGCTGCGGCAACGCCGGGCGGCCAAGCTCCTTCGGCCGGAAAGATCGCGGTGCCATAGAGGCGATAGAGCATGATCGCGTCGATGATCATCGCCATGGCCACGCCGGCGAACAACGGCGCGATGAGGTCCGTGCGGCCGAGAAGGAAAGGAATGCCGATGGGCAGCAGCAGGCTGTTGGCTGCTCCGAAAGTGGCGCTGGACATGGCGCTCTGCACCAGGTTCTGCGCATGCGGCGACCGGTAGCCAGCGAACGCCGCCAGCGGGATCCGCCCCAACGTCATGGCGGCCATAGCGCCGATGACGGACGTGTTCGGCGTGATGCCAAGCGATGCGATCAGGTCGAGCCCGATCAGCGCGCCGGCGGCAGCGACCGCCACGATAGGGAGAAGCAGAGCAGCCGACATCGCTCGGGGATGGACCACCGGCCTATCGGGTTCGACGTCGACGCTGTCGCTCATAATGCGCGTTCAAAAGCCCCGAAGGTGAGAAACGAAACCTGGCGGGCAAAGGCGCCATTTGATGGGAAAAACGGCGCGAATGCTGGCGCGCACGACACCCGAACGGCTCCGCTCCACCCCACCCGCGCACATTAGGCGGATGATCTCCGGGCGGCATCACCACATCTGGTGATCTCCGTGAAGCTCGCGTGCTGAGGCGGTGCCCGCCATGTTTCGCGTCATCACTTCTGGGGATGCTTGGCTTGCCGATCGCGGGCAGCCTTTCGCCCGACGCCTTTGCCCATCGCGCCCTTCCCGCTCCTTTGGGCAGACGGGCGATTGCGTGCCTCCAAAATTGCCCGCCTCCAAAAAAGGACGTGGTCATTGCCTCGCTTGCTGAAGACCGACGAACTGGAATTCCTCGCCACCGGCGCCTGGATCCTCGGCACGGGCGGCGGCGGATCGCCTTATGCCTCGTATCTGGGCGTGCGGCGCTTCCATGACGAGGGCGGTCGCATCACGCTCATGGACCCCGATGAGCTCGACGACGACGACCTTGTCGCCGTGGTGTCCACCATGGGGGCGCCGCTCGTCTTCCAGGAGCGCATGACCGACGCCGACTTTGCCCTCAAGCCCGTGCGCGCCATGGAGGACTATCTTCGCCAGTCGTTCCGCGCGGTAATGAGCGTGGAAGTCGGCGGGTGCAACGCCTTCCAGCCGCTGCTGGTGGCGGCCGCAAGTGGCCTGCCGGTGGTGGATGCCGATGCCATGGGCCGCGCCTATCCGGAGGCGCAGATGCAGAGCTTCTCCATCGCCGGACTGAACATGGTTCCGCACGCTGTGGCGGACGTGCGCGACAATGCGGTGCTCATCACCCGGGCCGCCGGCTGGCATGAGATGGAGCGCGTGCGCCGGAAGGTGTGCACCGAGTTCGGATCGGTCGCCACCACCTGCCAGGCGCCCCGCACGGGGGCAGAGATCAAGCGCTTCGCCGTTCTGCGCACCCTGTCGCAGGCTATCGCCCTCGGCTGCGAGGTGCACCGCGCCCGCGCCGCCCACGAGGACCCGGTCGAAGCCACGGTGCGCGCGGCCCGCGGCATCCGGCTGTTCGGAGGCAAGGTGGCGGACGTGCAGCGCCAGACGACGGAAGGCTTTCTGCGCGGCGATGTGCGCCTCGACGATCTCGATGCGGATGAAGGCGCCACGTTCGAGATCGCGTTCCAGAACGAATTCACCATCGGCCGGCGTGACGGCGCGGTGGCGGTGACCACCCCCGACCTCATCTGCGTGCTGGATGCCGTCACGGGCGAGGCCATCGGCACGGAAAGCCTGCGCTTCGGCCAGCGTGTGACGGTAATCGCTCTGCCTGCGCCGGCGATCCACCGCTCGCCGGAGGGCCTTGCCCACGTGGGGCCGCGCGCCTTCGGCTACGACGTGGAGTTCCGCAGCGTGTTCGACGGCAACGAGGAGGCCCGCCCATGAGCCGCATCGGCATCGACGTTGGCGGAACCAACACGGACGCCGTCCTCATCGACGGCGACAAGGTGCTGGCCGCAGTCAAGAGCCCCACCTCCGCGGATGTATCGGACGGCGTGCGCCGCGCTCTTGCCGATCTGATGGCGCGGGCGGCGTCCCTCCCGACCGCGCCCCGCATCGATGCGGTGATGATCGGCACGACCCATTTCACCAATGCGGTGATCGAGCGGCGCGCGCTCGACAAGGTGGCCGCTCTGCGCATCGGCCTTCCCGCCAATGCGGGATTGCCGCCCTTCATCGGCTGGCCGGCGGATCTCGCCGAGGCCATGGGCGGCTCCGTGCACATGGTGCGTGGCGGCCATGATTATGACGGGCGATCCCTGGTGCCGCTGGACCGCGCCGCCGTGCGCGCCGAGGCACGACGCATGGCCGAAGCCGGGCTCACCGCCATCGCCATCACCAGCGTCTTCTCCCCGCTCACCGATGAATGCGAGCGGGAGGCGGCCCAGATCGTGAGCGAGGAGGTGAGCGGCGCGCGCATCACCCTTTCCCACGAGATCGGCCGCATCGGCCTGCTGGAGCGGGAGAATGCGGCGCTGCTCAATGCCGGCCTGCAGAGCCTTGCGCGGCGCACCACGGCCGCCTTCGCCACGGCCATCGCCGACAGCGGCCTCGACGCGCCCTTGTTCCTCACGCAGAACGACGGCACCATCGTGCAGGGCTCGGTGGCGGAGAGCCATCCAGTCTATTGCTTCGCTTCCGGCCCCACCAATTCCATGCGGGGCGCGGCCTTTCTCTCCGGCATCGCGGATGCGCTGGTGGTGGACGTGGGCGGCACCACCAGCGATGTCGGCTGCCTGAAGGCGTGCTTTCCGCGCCAAGCGAACGCGGCGGTGGAGATTGGCGGGGTTCGCACCCAGTTCCGCATGCCCGACCTCCTCTCCATCGGCCTTGGCGGCGGCACCGAGATCTCCCCGGATGGGCAGCGCATCGGCCCCGGCAGCGTGGGGTTCCGGCTGCCGGAGAAGGCTCTCGTTTTCGGCGGGGATACCCTTACCGCATCCGACGTGGCGGTGGCCGCCGGGCGGCTCGATCTTGGCCACCGCGGAAAGGTCGCAAGGCTGCCCGCTGCTCTCGTGGCGCAGGGCCTCGCGCGCATGGAGCACATGATCGCCAACGCCGTGGACCGGATGCGCACCGACGCCACGCCCCTGCCGCTGCTGGCCGTGGGCGGCGGCAGCTTCCTGGTGCCGGATCAGATGCCCGGCATCTCGCAGGTCGTGCGCGTTCCCCATCATGCGGTCGCCAATGCCGTGGGCGCGGCCATCGCCCAGGTGAGCGGCGAGGTGGACCGCATCTTCACCGGCCTCACCCGCGAGGAGGCCCTCGGGCGGGCACAGGCGGAAGCCACCCGACGGGCGATCGCGGCCGGCGCGGAGCAGGCAAGCCTCCAGACCCTGGAGATGGAGGATCTGCCCATTGCCTATCTTCCCGGCAATGCCCGTCGGGTCCGTGTTCGCGTCATCGCAGACATCGCCATGGCCGATGTTCGTGCCGAAGCTCCATCCTGATCACCGGGAAGCGGCATCCACCGAGCCAGACGACGCCCCGGATGTGTCCAACGAGCCTGAACCTGCTTCCGCGCTCCCTCCCCCATGAAAGGGGGGCATGCGGCCGTCCCGCGGGGAGTGAACCAGCGCTGGAGCCGCGACTTCGTGTCCGATGCCCTGAACGACGGCCAGCGCTTCCGGGTGTTGAACATCGTCGACGACTTCGCCCGCGAATGCCTGGCAGCGGTCGTGGACACCTCGCTCTCCGGCGCCCGCGTGGTGCGCGAACTCAACGAGGTCGTCGTCCGCCGCGGTCGGCCTTGGATGATCGTGTCGGACAACGGCACGGAGCTGGTCAGCCGGGCGATCCTGAACTTCTGCGAGGAAACCGCCATCAAAGGGCACTACATCGCCCCGGGCAAGCCGATCCAGAACGCCTTCGTGGAAAGCTTCAACGGCCGCCTGCGGGACGAGTGCCTCAACGAGCACGCCTTCTCCTCGCTTGTCGAGGCGCGGCGGATCATCGAGGCTTGGCGGATCGACTACAACACCGTCAGACCCCATACGAGCCTCGGCGGCCTCTCGCCGTCGATGTTCGCAAGTCGGTCCCATGAGGACCAAAACCCAGCCGGGCCTAACTTATGACCGGCAGGAAAATGGGGGGGCACGTCACTCAGATCGGCGACCAAGGAGCGAGAAGTGAAGGCGAGGGCTGGGCCGCATGATGAAAGACGGAGGCTATCCTAGGGCTTTTAAACGAAGACCTGATCGTCACGGAGGGATGACATCGGGCGTCTACCGACCTCATGACACCCCAGAGGCCGTGGCAGCACGGGTCGCCAAGCCAAGCGTTTCATACACCGTTGAATTTTGGAGCAGACAGGTTCGGATGCAGGTACGAGCCGCGCCGCGCCCCTGCCAAGGCGTGCCATTCAGCTTCCAGCACGAGGACAATAATGGGCGCCTGCCACGCAAAAGCCAAAGCAATCCTTAGTTGCAATGGCGCACCCGACACGATTCGAACGTGTGGCCTCCGCCTTCGGAGGGCGGCGCTCTATCCAGCTGAGCTACGGGTGCCTGCTGCCTGTGCAGTGCTTACTCGGATTTGCTGCGAAAGTTAAGCCCTTGAGCCAGCCTGCTGCAAGCTATTGAATTGAAAAATGCTTTTCTTCACACGTTTCGCATCGGCCGGCTCGACAGATGCCTTCGGAAGGCAACTCTCTATCCAGCGGAGCCACGGTGCAGGCTTTGAACAGACCCAGCCTTCATAGTCCATGCCAGGTAGCTGGGCAACCGACGGAGCTGGCACGTGCGGACGCCCCCCGGGACGGAAATTTGCCCCGTTTTCCCCGGCAAGAAGCGCGCGCTTCTTTCGCCGGCGGAACAGCGTCATCGCGCGTCATCCAGGATCATCCGCGCGCCCTTCTCGGCGATCATCACGGTCGGGGAATTGGTGTTGCCGGAGGTGATGGTGGGCATCACCGAGGCGTCCACCACCCGAAGGCCCGGCACACCGATCACCCTGAGGCGCGTGTCCACCACCGCCATGGGGTCGCTCTCAAGGCCCATCTTGGCGGTGCCGACCGGGTGGAAGATGGTGGTGCCGACATCGCCCGCCGCGCGCCGCAGGCCCGCCTCGTCCGCGTCGGTAATCTGCGGGTCCGGCACGGTCTCCCGCGGCCGGAAGGGCGCGAGCGCCGGGCGGGAGACGATGCGCCGGGCGATGCGCAGCGACTGGGCCGCCACCCGCTGGTCCTCCTCGGCCAAGAGATAGGCCGGGGCGATGGCGGGGGCGGCGGAAAAGTCCGGGCTCTTCAGGCGCAGCGTGCCGCGGGATTCGGGGCGCAGGTTGCAAACGCTCATGGTGAAGGCGGGATAGCGGTGCAGCGGCTCGCCGAACTTGTCGAGCGAGAGCGGCTGCACGTGGAATTCGAGGTCGGCGCGCTCCTTTTCGGCGAACGACTTGGTGAACAGGCCGAGCTGCGACGGCGCCATGGTGAGCGGCCCGCGCCGGCGCAGCGCGAAGTCGAGCCCCATGCCCATCTTGCCGAAGATCGAGTGGTAGCGCTCGTTGAGCGTGCCGACGCCCTCCACCTTGAACACGGTGCGCAATTGCAGGTGATCCTGGAGATTGGCGCCGACGCCGGGAATATCGCGCGCGACGGCAATCCCCATCTCGGCGAGGTGCGCCGCCGGCCCCAGGCCGGAAAGCATGAGCAGCTGCGGCGAGCCGATGGCGCCGGCGGCAAGGATCACCTCGCGCCGGGCATTGATCCGCCGCGCGCCGTTCCTGGTGCGCACCACCACGCCCGCGGCGCGGCCATCCTCCAGCACCACCTTCTCCACATGGCCGGCGGTGACGAGGTCGAGATTGGGCCGCGAGAGGACGGGCTTCAGGAAGCCGCGCGCGGTGCTCCAGCGCAGGCCGGTCTTCTGGTTCACGTGGAAATAGCACGAGCCGGTGTTGTCGCCGGTGTTGAAGTCGGGGATCGGCGGGATGCCGTCCTGCGCCGCCGCCTGTCGCACCGCGTCGAGCAGCGGCCAGGTGACGCGCGGGAATTCCACGTGCCATTCCCCGCCTTTGGCGTGGTGGGCGTTCGGCCCGAGAAAATGGTCCTCATGGGACTTGAACAGCGGCAGCACGTCGTCCCAGCCCCAGCCTTCGAGGCCCAGCTGGCGCCAGTGGTCGTAGTCGCCCGCCTGGCCACGCATGTAGATCATGGCGTTGATGGCGGAGGAGCCGCCGATCACTTTGCCGCGCGGATAGGAGAGCTGGCGGCCGTTGAGGCCCGGCTCCGGCTCGGTCTTGAAGCACCAGTCGGCGCGCGGGTTGCCGATGGCGAAGAGATAGCCGACCGGGATGTGGAACCAGACCCAATTGTCGCGCCCGCCCGCCTCGATGACGCAGACGCGCACGTTCGGGTCCTTCGAGAGCCGGTTGGCGAGCACGCAGCCGGCGGAGCCCGCGCCGACGATCACATAGTCATAGGGCTGCGTGATATCCGCCTCGGCCATCCGTCCCTCCCTTTTTGTTGGCCGGACTGTGGCGCGCCCCGCCACGGGCGGCAAGGGGAGCGGCCGCGCCGGCATGCGGGCGAGATAGGCCCGGCGCGGAGCCCTTGTCGATGCGCCATTGGGCGGAAGAGCGGCTCAGGCTGCGAGATCGTAGGCCAGATCAGAAGCGCGGCCGGGATGTGCCACGCCCGCCTCAAGCCTCCTCCAGCGCGGCGATCAGCGACATGAAGCGCTCGCCCTGGACCAGGACGTGGGCGCGCAGGCGCTCGGCAGCGGTGGCGCCGTCGCCGGCGAACAGCGCCTCCAGGATCGCCTCGTGCTCGGCGAACGAGGCGTCCATGCGGCGCGGCACCTTCAGCTGGAGACGGCGATAGGGCTGCAGCGCCCGCTGCAGCCGCAGCGCCTCCGCGCCCAGCACCCGGTTGCCGGTGGCGGTGTAGATGGCGGCGTGGAAGGCGGCATTCGCCGGGTAATAGGCGGCGTCATCCCCCGCGGCCACCGCCTCCCGGCATTCGGCATGGGCGGCGGCGATGGCAGCGCGGTCAGCCTCGCCCATGCGGGCGGCTGCGAGGCGCGCGCAGGAGGCCTCGATCTCCGCCATCAATTCGAAGGATTCCACCAGTTCGCGCGGACCGAGCAGGGTCACGTGGGCGCCGCGGCGCGGGCGGATATCCACCAGGCCAGATGCCGACAACTGGATGAGCGCCTCGCGGATGGGCGTGCGCGAAACGCCGAAACGCTCGGCGAGACCGACCTCGTCGAGCCGTTGGCCGGGCCGCAGGCGCCCGGCGACGATGTCGTCTTCCAGCGCCTCCCGGAGCCTGGGGGTCTGCTCTCCGCGCACCGCCGCCTCCCACTCCGGGAAGGAAGAAGACCTTGGCAAAAAATGCAAGAAGAAAAAATTTGTATACATGAACATTGACAGCGCATGCAGCGTGCGGCTTCATGGACGGAATACGCGATCACAGGTCCGTCATGCGCTCACCGTTCACCCACATGAGGACGACGCAGATGTGCAAGGCCGCGGCCTGCAACGCGGCTTCCGGAACGTTTTTCCCGGCGGCGGCTCGCGGTCTTCCATCCCTTGCCATCGCTGCTCTTCCCCTGTCCGATGGCTTGAGAGCGGCCCTTCGGGCGGGCACGGCGGGAGTGCGGACATGAACGCGAACACCTCCTTCTTCGGCGAGCTGCTCACCTCCATCGCCGACCGCGGCCGTGCGCTGCTCGACCGCGGCAGCCGGGTCAGCGGCGCCACCAAGGCGGCGACGCTGGTGGAGCGCTGCGAGGATCTGCTCTCGGGCAAGGGCGAGGCTTCCGGCGTCGCGCTCGCCACCGACATCCTGGATCGCTACGGCCGGATGAAGACCGGGGAGCGCATCGCCTTCTTCGAAGGGCTCGCCGAGCAGTTCGGGCCGGATCGCGAGCGTCTCGACAAGGCCATCGAGAGCTATCGCCGTACCGGATCGGATGCCGCCACGGCCGAACTCCACGCCGCCTCCGAACCGCGCCGCCAGGAGCTGTTCCGCCGCTTCAACCTCGCCCCGGGCGCCACGCTCTCCCTGGTTCGGATGCGCGAGAATCTCATGGACGCCATGGCCCACCGGCGCGACCTCGCGAGCGTCGACCGGGACTTCGGCCACCTGTTCTCCTCGTGGTTCAACCGGGGGTTCCTCGTGCTGCGCCGCATCGACTGGTCCACGCCTGCGAGCGTGCTGGAGAAGATCATCCGCTACGAGGCGGTGCACGCAATCCGCGACTGGAACGACCTGCGCGCCCGCGTCGACAGCCCGGACCGGCGCTGCTACGCGTTCTTTCATCCCGCGCTGGTGGACGAGCCGCTGATCTTCGTCGAGGTGGCGCTCATGACCGAGCCGCCGGCCGCCATCGCGCCGATCCTCGACCAGCAGCGCGCGCACCTGGAGCCGACGAAGGCCTCCACCGCGGTGTTCTATTCGATCTCCAACTGCCAGCGCGGGCTCGGCGGCGTCTCGTTCGGCAACTTCCTGATCAAGCAGGTGGTGGAGGAGATCTCGCGCGAGATCCCCTCGCTCACCACCTTCGTCACGCTCTCGCCGGTACCCGGCTTCCGCGCTTGGCTGGACGCCGAGCGCAAGCAGGACACCTCGCGCGCGCTCTCCGCCGCCGACAGGGAGGCCCTCAAGGCGCTCGACGATCCGGACTGGGCGCAGAGCGAGGCGGTGCGGGCCGATCTCATCCCGGCGCTGAGCGCCGCCGCCGCCAGCTACTTCCTCGTCGCCAAGACCAACAAGGGCAAGCCGGTGGACCCGGTGGCGCGGTTCCATCTCGGCAACGGCGCGCGCCTCGAGCGCATCAATCCCATGGGCGACCTCTCGCCCAAGGGCATCGCCCAGGCCGCCGGCCTGATGGTGAACTACCGCTACGTGCTATCCGACATCGAGAAGAACCACGAAGCCTTCGCCGGCAAAGGCGAGGTGGTGGCGAGCCCGGCCGTACGCAAGCTCCTGCGGGCGGACCCCTCCCCCCGAGCCCTCGTCCCCGTTCCCTGAGACAAGAAGAACATGAGCACCAACCATCTCTTCGGCGCCATCCGCGCCGCCATTCCCGATCAGGCGAAGCCGCTCGCCATCCATCCCGCCGGCGGGGCGGAGACCTATGGCGACGCGCTCGCCCTTTCGGCGCAGCTCGCCAACCTCCTGGTGGCGCGCGGCGTGAAGCCGGGCGACCGCGTGGCGGTGCAGGTGGAGAAGTCCTGGCCGGCGTTCGCCCTCTATCTCGCCGCGGTGCGCGCGGGCGCGGTCTATCTGCCGCTCAACACCGCCTATACGCTCAACGAAGTGGAGTACTTCCTTTCCGACGCCGAGCCGACCGTATTCGTCTGCCGCCCCGAGATCGCCGCTGAGGCGAAGGCGCTGGCGCAAAAGCTCGGCGTTGCGGCCGTGGAGACGCTGGGCGCGGACGGAAAGGGCTCGCTCACAGAGGCCGCCGCCGGTCTGCCGGCGACGTTCGAGGACGTGGCGCGCGGCCCCGACGACCTCGCCGCCATCCTCTACACCTCCGGCACCACGGGCCGCGCCAAGGGCGCCATGCTCACCCATGACAACCTTCTGTCGAACGCGCTGACGCTGAAGGACTACTGGCGCTTCACGGCCGGCGACGTGCTGATCCACGCGCTGCCGCTGTTCCACACCCACGGCCTGTTCGTGGCTTCCAACGTGGTGCTGCTCGCCGGCGCCTCCATGATCTTCTGCCCCAAGTTCGATGCCAAGGAGGCGCTCGCGCTCATGGGCAAGGGGGCGACCAGCCTCATGGGCGTGCCGACCTTCTACACCCGCCTTCTGGACCAGCCGGGCCTCACGAAGGAGGCGACGGCGGGCATGCGCCTGTTCATCTCCGGCTCGGCGCCACTGCTCGCAGAGACCCATCGCGCGTTCGAGGAGCGCACCGGCAACGCGATCCTCGAGCGCTACGGCATGACCGAGACCGGCATGAACACCTCCAACCCCTATGACGGCGCGCGCATCGCCGGCACGGTGGGCTTCCCGCTGCCGGACGTGGAGATCAGGGTCTGCGATCCGGAGACCGGCCGCGTGCTCGGCGCCGACGAGATCGGCATGATCGAGGTGAAGGGCCCGAACGTGTTCAAGGGCTATTGGCGCATGCCGGAGAAGACCGCCAGCGAATTCCACGACGGCTTCTTCATCACCGGCGATCTCGGCAAGGTGGACGGTGCCGGCTACGTGCACATCGTCGGCCGCGGCAAGGACCTCGTCATCACCGGCGGCTTCAACGTCTACCCCAAGGAAGTGGAAGGCGAGATCGACGCCATTCCCGGCGTGCAGGAGAGCGCGGTGATCGGCGTCGCGCATCCGGACTTCGGCGAGGGCGTGACGGCGGTGGTGGTGCGCAGCAAGGACGCGAGCCTCACCGAGGACCAGATCCATGCGGCTCTGGAGAACCGCCTCGCCAAGTTCAAGCTGCCGAAGCGCGTGTTCTTCGTCGACGAGCTGCCCCGCAACACCATGGGCAAGGTGCAGAAGAACATCCTGCGCGAGACCTACAAGGACACCTATCGTAACGTAGCGTAAGGCCACAATGGCCGGCCCCTCCCCGCCAAGGGAGGGGCGCCGACCGGGGAGAGAACCCCAGCGGACCAGGGAGCAACGCAAAGCCGGCCGCCCAGGTGCGGCCGCAGGGAGGAAGACCCATGAAGATGCACCGTAACACGGGCATGCGCGGCTTCGCGCTCGCCACTCTCGCCAGCGCCGCCTTGGCGTTCGCGACCCCGGCCTCGGCGCAGGACATCACGCTGAAGGCCTCGCACCAGTTCCCGGGCGGCAAGGGCGACCCGCGCGACGAGATGGTGCAGATGATCGCCCGCGATGTGGACGCGGCGAATGTCGGCCTCAAGATCCAGGTGTTCCCCGGCGCCTCGCTCTTCAAGCCCAACGAGCAGTGGGGCGCGCTCACCAAGGGCCAGCTCGACATGTCGTCGTTCCCGCTCGACTACGCCTCGGGCCGCGTGCCGCAGTTCTCGGCTACGCTGATGCCGGGCCTGGTGCGCAACTTCGACCGCGCCGAGCGCCTGAACAATTCCGACTTCATGAAGGACATCAAGAAGATCATCGATGACCAGGGCGCCATCGTCATCGCCGACGCCTGGCTCTCGGGGGGCTTCGCCTCGAAGAAGGGCTGCATCACCGGCCCCGACAGCATCAAGGGCCAGGTGACGCGCGCCGCCGGCCCCGCCTTCGAGCAGATGCTCTCCGCCGCCGGTGCCTCCATCGCCTCCATGCCCTCGTCCGAAGTCTATAGCGGCATGCAGACCGGCGTCCTGGACGCGGCCAACACCTCGTCCGAGAGCTTCGTCTCGTTCCGCCTCTACGAGCAGGCGAAGTGCCTCACCGCGCCCGGCGCCAACGCGCTGTGGTTCATGTACGAGCCGGTGCTGATGTCGAAGCAGGTGTTCAACCGCCTGAAGCCCGAGCAGCAGAAGGCGATCCTCGCCGCCGGAAAGAAGGCGCAGGACTGGTTCGCCCAGGAAGTGCGCAAGGGCGACCAGAAGCTGATCGACACCTACAAGAAGGCGGGCGTCGAGGTCATCGAGATGTCGGCGTCCGACTACGACGCCTGGCTGAAGGTGGCCCAGGCCAGCGCGTACAAGAACTTCGCCGAGAAGGTGAAGGGCGGCGACGAGCTGATCAAGAAGGCGCTCGCCGTCCAGTGATGGGCTGAGCCCGGAGGCTCTCCCGTCGCCGAAGCCTTCCCCCGCCCGCGGGGGAAGGTTGGGAGGAGTGGCGCCCCCGGCTTTCACCGGCCGTCATCCCCCGGCTTGTCCAGAGGATCCACGCCGCGACCGGGCAGCGCCCCCAGCGCCGTCCGTCGCTCCACACACTTGGTGGATGCCCCGGAGAAGCCGGGGCATGACGGAGCGAGGGCCGGCGCCCTCTCCCCTCGCCTTCGCCTGCCGTTCTCCGCTTGCGGAGGTCGTGCGCATACAACCGCATCCCGAAGACCGACGACCCCCTTGCGAAAGCAGAACCCATGCTCCGCCTCTATCTGAAGACCGTGGACACGCTGTCCAAGATCGCCGGCATCGCCGCCGGCCTGATGTTGCTGGCGGCCATGCTGGTGATCTGCCAGATGATCTTCATGCGCTACGTGTTCCGGGCGCCCACCATCTGGCAGACGGACTTCGTCGTCTTCTCCGCCACCGCCGCCATCTTCCTCGGCGCGCCCTATGTGCTGCTCACGCGCGGCCATGTGGGGGTGGACGTGATCGAGCTGATGGCGCGCCCGCCGGTGCGGCGCGTGCTGGGGCTGATCGGAGCCGCGCTGGGGCTGCTGTTCGCCATCGCCATGACGGTCGCGAGCTACATCTTCTTCCACGAAGCCTACGTGAACGAGTGGCGCACCTCGTCGGCCGCGGCGATCATCCTGTGGGTGCCGTTGCTGCCGCTGCCCATCGGCTTCGCCCTGCTCACCCTGCAATATGTCGCCGAGATCCTGCGCCGCCTGAAGGGCGTGGACGGCTTCGGAGCCCATCCATGAGCGCGCTCTCACCCACCACCGCCGGCTTCCTCATCGTCGGGATGCTGCTGCTCCTGCTGGCCACCGGCATGCCCATCGCCTTCGCGCTCGGGCTCGCCGCCATCGCCGGCCTCCTGGTGGCGAACGGCGTCGGCGTGTTCGAGGTGCTGGCCGAGACCATGTTCGCCGGCATCGGCAACCTCGCCTACGTCTCGATCCCCATGTTCGTGCTCATGGGCGCGGCGGTGGCGGCGACGCCAGCCGGCAAGGATCTCTACGAGGCCCTGGACCGGTGGCTGAACCGGGTGCCGGGCGGGCTCGTCCTGTCGAACATCGGCGCCTGCGCCATCTTCGCCGGAATGACCGGGTCGAGCCCGGCAACCTGCGCCGCCATCGGCAAGATGGGCATCCCGGAAATGCTGAAGCGCGGCTATCCCGCCTCGGTCGCCACCGGCTCCATCTGCGCCGGCGGCACGCTCGGCATCCTCATCCCGCCCTCGGTGACGATGATCGTCTACGGCATCGCCACCGAGACCTCCATCGGCCGCCTGTTCCTGGCGGGCGTGATGCCGGGGCTGATGCTGACCGCCATGTTCATGGCCTGGGCGCTGGTCGACTGCAAGCGCAAGGGCTTCCGCTTCGACGACAAGGGCAACCGCTTCACCTTCGGCCAGAAGCTCGCGGCGCTGCCTCGGGTGACGCCCTTCATCATCATCATCGTCGGCACCCTCTACGTGCTCTATGGCGGCGTCGCGACGCCCTCGGAGGCGGCGGGTGCCGGCGCCTTCCTGACGCTCGGCGTCGTCATCATCATGTACCGGCTGTTCCGGCCGAAGCCGATCATCGACATTTTCTCGTCCACCATGCGCGAGAGCATCATGATCATGATGATCATGGCCTCGGCGGAGCTGTTCGCCTTCGCGCTGTCGTCGCTGTTCATCACCCAGACGGTGGCCTCCACCATCGCCAGCCTGGAGGTGAACCGCTGGGTGCTGATGGGGATCATCAACGTGTTCCTGCTGGTGGCCGGCATGTTCCTGCCGCCGGTTGCGATCATCGTGATGTCGGCGCCGCTCCTGTTCCCGATCGTGGTCTCGTCGGGCTTCGACCCCTACTGGTTCGCGGTCATCCTCACCATCAACATGGAGATCGGCCTCATCACCCCGCCGGTGGGCCTCAACCTGTTCGTAGTGAACGCCATCGCGCCCCAGGTGCCCACCACCCAGGTGCTGTGGGGCTCGCTGCCCTATGTCATCGCCATGATCATCGGCATCATCATCCTGTGCATCTTCCCGGAGATCGTCACCTGGCTGCCCGACCAAGTGATGGGGCCGGCGATGTAAACCCGGGTGCCGCCGTTCAGGCCACCCCTTCCGGAAGGGGTGGCGCCGGATGCGGGAGCATTGAGGACCGGCCGCTGCCTCACCACCGTCATGCTCCGGCTTGACCGGAGCATCCACGCCACCTCCCCGCATGCCGCCCGGCCGCAGGATGGGCCATTCGGTCAAGCCGAAGGGCGACGGTGGTGGATGGGGCGGCCGCGGGGAAGAGCTACGGGGGCGACGGCGGGTGGGGACTTCGGTCGTCCCTACCGCTCCACCGGGATCACGTCGACGCCCACCGAAAGGACGTGGTCGCCGGAGGCGACGATCACCCCGTCCACAGGCGAGACGTCCGCATAGTCGCGGCCGATGCCGAGGATGATGTGGTCGTCCCCGGCGGGAATGGCGTTGGTGGGATCGAGGCCGATCCAGCCCGCCTGACGCCCGCACCACAGCTCCACCCAGGCATGGGTGGCATCCGCCCCTTCGAGGCGCGCCTGGCCTTCCGGCGGCACGGTCCGCAGATAGCCCGAAACGTAGCGCGCCGGCAGGCCGATGCCCCGCAGGCCGGCGATCATCACCTGCGCGAAGTCCTGGCACACGCCGCGCCGCACCGCGAACGCCTCGTGCGGCGGCGTGGTGACGATGGTGGAGCCGGGCTCGTAGACGAACGCGTCCTTGATCCGGTGCATCAGCTCCAGCCCGGCCTCCAGCACCGGGCGGTCGCCGGAGAAGCTGGTGGCGGTCCAGTCGGTGATCTCGCCGTCGATCGGCACCGCGCGCGAGGCGAACAGGCCGTGGCAGGGGGCGCGGGCGGACAGGTCCGGAATCTCCAGCGCCTCGGCGCGCGCCATGTCGACCGTGGGCGTCGCCTCAGCGTCCGGCAACGCCGTGGAGATCACCTCGACGCGGCTGCGGGTGGATATCTGCAGGTGGTCGTGCGGCGCGTCCAGCGTCACCCAGGTGACGCCGTTGCCGAAGAAGTCGGTGCCCTGCTCGCGCTCGGCGGGATCGGGCAGGATTTCGAGCATGTGGGCGATCACGTGCTGGTGGCCGGCACGGTCCACCGGCGTCATGCGCAGCACCTGCCGCGCCACCCGCACGGGCACGGTGTAGGTGTAGGTGGTGGTCTGGCGGACATCGTAGAGCATCGCCGCCTCACAATGCCAAGGTGAGGGTCATCTCCGGGGAATGGCCCTGGAGGAAATAGTGGGCGGAGATCTCGTCCGACAGCTCCATGAGCAGGTCCTCCATGGACTGGAACCAGGCGGGATCGAAGCTCTCGGCCGTAGCGGCGGCAAGCTCGGCCTGCATGCGGGCGACGAGGCGCTCCCAGCGCGGCGGCGGCGCGTCCATGTCGCGGCCGGGCAGCACCTTGAGATGGGCTGCCATGCGCTCCACCTGGAACGCCACCGAGCGCGGATTGTCGGGATCGAGCAGCACGAGGTCGAGCACCGGCCCGCGCGCCTCCATCATCACGTAGCGGGTGCGGTAGGTGATGCGGCTGTCCGCCACCTGCAGCAGCGCGTCGAGCGAGCCCGGCGGAGCGCCCTGCTCGCCGAAGGTCTGGGCGAAGCGCAGCGTACCGATGGCGCGTTCGGTGCGCCGGCCGAGCTCCAGGAAGCGCCAGCCGGTAAGACGGTTCATGTTCTCGGAAGCAAGGCCGGAGAATGCGGCGATGATACGCAGCGCCGCGTCCGCCCGCTCGTGGGCGTCGGCCTCGGAGGGGGCGGTGGGCACCGGCAGGTTCACGCAGGCCTCCAGGTCCACCAGGGCGCGCCAGGCGTCGGGCGAGAAGCGGTCGCGGATGACGGCGGCGGCCGAGCGCGCGGCGAGCACCAGCTGCGGCAGGGCGCCGGGGATGTCGTGGCGGGTGAGCACGGCGATGGCGTAGCGCGCCGGCGTCGCCCGCACGAGGTCGCGCGGCATGGCGCCCCAGGCGCCAAGCAGCCCGAGCAGGCGCGAGACCAGGGGGCTGGTGCCCTCGTCGCCGCTTTCGGCAAGGCGGCTCACCAGAACGCGGGCAAGCCGCAGCGTCGCCTCGGCGCGCTCCACATAGCGTCCGAGCCAGAACAGGTTGTCGGCGGCCCGGCTCGGCAGCGTGCCGGAGGAGCGGCGCACCTTGACGTTGTCCGGGCTCGGCAAGAGCGTGGTGTCGGAGACGGCGTGCTCGGACAGCACCCATACGTCCGCCGAGCGGTCCCCCTTCTGGAGGGAGACGGCGCGCGAATCGGGGGCCGAGGAGATGCGGCAGAATCCGCCCGGCATCACCTCCCATCCGCGCTCGGTGGCGCACAGGAACACGCGCAGCATGAAGGGGCGCGGCGTCAGCTTGTCGCCGGTCCACACCGGCGTGGTGGAGAGCCGCGCGATGTCCTGCCCCACCACGTCGGCGCCGCGGCGGGCGAGCACGGTGGCGAGCCGCCGCCGGGAAGCCGGGGTCAGGTCGGCGCCGATCACCGAGCCGCCCTCGGGCAGACCGGGCACCGGGCGGCCGAAGGCGGAGCCCAGCACCAGTTCGTCCAGGTGCTCCAGAACCTGGACGCGCTCGGCCTCCTGGCCGCACCACCAGGTGGCGACGTGGGGCAACTTCAGCGGGCCGCCGATGAGCCGCTGAGCGAGGCGCGGCAGGAAGGCGAGCAGCGCCGGCGCCTCCACGAGGCCCGACCCCAAGGCGTTGGCGAGCGCCACACCGCCGGTGCGCGCAGCCTGGACCAGGCCCGGCACGCCGAGGCGCGAACGGGCGTTCAGCTCCAGCGGGTCGGCAAAGTCGGAATCGAGCCGGCGCAGCAGCACGTCCATGCGTCTGAGGCCTGCCACGGTGCGCACGTGGAGCGCGTCGCCACGCACGGTCAGATCCTCGCCCTCCACCAGCAGGAAGCCGAGGTAGCGGGCGAGCAGAGCGTGCTCGAAATAGGTCTCGTTGAGCGGGCCGGGGGTGAGCAGGCCGATGCGCCCTTCCCCGGTGCGGTCGAGCTTCATCAGCGAGGTGCGCAGCGCCTGGAAGAAGGCGGCGACACGGTGCATGCGCAGCGCCCGCGAGACATCCGGCAGCGCGCGGGTGAGCGCGAGCCGGTTCTCCAGCGCATAGCCGGCGCCGGACGGCGCCTGCGTGCGGTCGGAGAGCACCCACCAGCGCCCGTCCGGCCCGCGGCCGACATCCGCCGCATAGACCCGCAGATAGCGCCCGCCCAGCGGCTTGACGCCCACCAGCGGGCGCAGGAATTCCGGGCTGCCGGCGACCGCCGCGGCGGGGATATCGCCCTCGGCCACCAGCCGGGCGGGTCCGTAGAGGTCCCTGAGCACCAGCTCCAGCAGCTCGGCGCGCTGGATCAGCCCCTGGGACAGCGCATCCCAATCGGCCGAGCCGAGCACCAGCGGCAGGTGGCTGAGAGACCAGGGGCGCTCGTCGCCGCCGGCATCGTCATAGACCCGGTAGAAGACGCCGGAATCCTTCAGGTACCGGTCAGCGGCGGAGAAGCGGCGGCGCAGCTCCTGCGGCCCGAGTTCGGCCAAGGCGGCGAGGAACGGCACCCAATGGGCGCGCGGCTTGCCTTCCGCGTCCATCATCTCGTCGCGGATGCCGGGCAAGGTCTCGTAGCCGCCGAGCACGCTCTCGACCGCAGCCCTCTCGAACACCTCGCTGCGCTGCTCGGCCCCCGACACGCAAAACCCCTTCCCCCGCGGCGCTCCCCCGGCCGGGCCTGCCATTATGCCCAAAGGCGAGGGAGATGCACCCGCGCGCGCCGAACAATGCGCCGCGCCCGGCGCTTGCCGCTCCCCGGCCGGAGGGGGCGGCGGCGCAGGCGGGAGCGGGGTTCTTGCGCCTTGACGGGGAGGCGGCTGAGGAAAGAATTATTCTCAACGATGCGCGCGGGCCACACTGCCTGCGGCCGGAGCACGCAATCGGGACGCAAGACGCGAAAGGCCGCGCCGATCAGCCGAACAGGATCGCCGCCACGATGACCGCATAAGAGGCGGCGAACAGGATGCCGTCCCGCACCAGCGGGGAGAGACGGGAGATCATGGACCTGAACCCCAGACAATTAAGTTGACTGATTTTATGTAATTACCGTGAGTATCGTCAATAACCAATTATCAAACGTGAAAATCCCGCCTCACTCCCCCTCAAAGCTCGGAGAGCGCTTCTCCACGAAGGCGGCGACGCCCTCGGCGAAGTCCCGCGTGCCGGCGCTCGCTACAAAGGCATCCCGCTCAGCCTGGAGCTGCTCCGACAAGGTGTGGGAGAAGGAGGCGCGCATCAGGTGCTTGATGCGCCCATAAGCGAGCGTGGGGCCCGCGGCGAGGCGCCGGGCGAGCGCATCGGTTTCGGCGGCGAGGTCTACGGCAGGCACCACCTTGTTCACCAGGCCGAGCCGCAGTGCCTCGGGGGCATCGATCACCTCGCTCAGCAGGGCCATCTCCAGCGCCTTGCGCAGCCCGACGATGCGCGGCAGCGAGAAGGTGCCGGAGCCGTCCGGCGTGGTGCCGATGCGGGCATAGGCCATGGTGAAGCGGGCATCGTCCGCGGCGATGGAGAGGTCGGCGGCGAGCATCACCGAGAACCCCGCCCCGGCCACCGCGCCCTGCACGCTGGCGATCACCGGCGCATGGAGCGAGGCCAGCGTCACCATGGCGTGGTGGAACGGCTCGATGATGGCCGCCACCACCTTCGGCGCGTCCTTGCCCGCGGCATGGAAGCGGGCGACGTCGCCGCCGGCGAGGAAGGCCCGCCCCTCCCCCGAGAGCACCACGGCGCGCACCGCCTGATTCTTCGCCGTGCGGTCCACCGCATCCTTGAAGGCGAGGATCGTCGGCTCGTCGATGGCGTTCAGTACCGCCGGCCGGTTGAAGCGGATGCGGGCGATGCCATCCGCGACCGAGAACAGTATGGGGGCGGCATCGGCGGACGGGCTGTCGGACATGGGTGCTCCCTGGACCATTCATTCTGGCCGCTGCCGGCCGGGTTGCGCAGGCTGCCCGAGCGGCGGGATTGCCACAAGGCTCCCCTGGCGGCGACCCGGCCTTTCAAGGCGCCAGACGCCTGCCTCTTTCCACAAGGGAACATTATTTCACGTTAATAAAATGCATTTATTTTCATATTGCGCAGATTGATTATGCGATTTATTTTAAATTCCACTAGATAACGATGTTTTAACGCTTCCAAACTGTGGTTTTCAGGATGGGAGCCAGACGGATCGAGCGAGGAGCGCGGGAATGACCTCTCCCCTCCAGCGCAAGCTGAAGATCACCGGCCCCACCGTGGTGACGGCCAATCGCCTGGCGGACGGCGCCGTGGTCTGGCTGAGCCAGAGCGGGCGCTGGACCGAGCGCCTCGCCGAGGCCGAAGTAGCAACCACCGCCGACACGGCCCACCGGCTGCTCGACATCGCCCACGCGGACGAGCGCACCGCGGTCGGCGCCTATCCGGCCACCGTTACGCTGTCGGGCGAGGGCGTGCCGCAGCCCGCCACCCTGCGCGAGCGCATCCGCGCCGCCGGTCCCACCGTCGCCCAGCCTTTCCAGCCCGGCGCGTTCTGAGCGCGCGGCAACCGATCAGGGTCCATCATGTATGTGCATGACGAGTTCGACCGCGCCTTCCTTGCCGAGCGGGTCGAGGACTTCCGCGACCAGGTGGCGCGGCGCCTCTCGGGCACGCTGAGCGAGGAGGAGTTCAAGCCGCTCCGCCTCATGAATGGCGTCTATCTCCAGCTCCACGCCTACATGCTGCGGGTCTGCATCCCCTATGGCACGCTGTCGGGCACGCAATTGCGCGCCCTCGCCGCCGTCGCCCGCAAGTACGATCGCGGCTACGGTCACTTCACGACGCGGCAGAACATCCAGTTCAACTGGATCAAGCTCGCGGAATTGCCGGACGCCATGGCCGAGCTCGCCAAGGTCGGCATCCACGGCATCCAGACCTCCGGCAACTGCATCCGCAACACCACCACCGACCCGTGGGCCGGCGCCGCGCCCGACGAGATCGAGGACCCGCGCCTCTATGCGGAGATCATCCGCCAGTGGTCGACGCTGCACCCCGAATTCACCTTCCTGCCGCGCAAGTTCAAGATCGCCATCACGGCGGCGCGGCACGACCGCGCCGCCATCAAGGTGCATGACATCGGCCTGCGCCTGCACCGGCGGGACGGGAAGACCGGCTTCGAGGTGATCGTCGGCGGCGGGCTTGGCCGCTCGCCCTTCATCGGCAAGACCATCCGCGATTTCCTGCCGAAGGAGCACCTGCTCTCCTACCTGGAGGCGGTGCTGCGCACCTACAATCTCGAGGGTCGGCGCGACAACATCTACAAGGCCCGCATCAAGATCCAGGTGCACGAGATCGGCCTGGAGGAATTCACCCGCCGCGTCGAGGCCGAGTGGGAGGCGATCCGCGACGGGGCATTGAAGCTCGACGCCGCCGCCGTCGACCAGGTGCGCGCGCATTTCGCCACTCCCGACTTCGAGCCGCTGGACAACGATCCCGCCGCGCTCGCGGCGGCGCTCGAAGACCCAGCCTTCGCCCGCTGGCACGCCAATGCGGTGGCGCCCCACAAGGCGCCGGGCCACGCCATCGTCACCTTGTCGCTGAAGCCCATCGGCGGCCCGCCGGGCGATGCGACCGCCGACCAGATGGACGCCATCGCCGACCTTGCCGAGCGCTATGCCTATGGCGAGGTGCGGGTCGCCCACGAGCAGAACCTCACCTTCCCGCACATGCGCCAGAAGGACCTGCCCGAGCTGTGGGCCAAGCTCGACGGCATCGGCGTCGCCACGCCGAACGTCGGCCTCGTCAGCGACATCATCTCCTGCCCCGGCCTCGACTACTGCTCGCTCGCCAACACCCGCTCCATCCCCATCGCGCAGGCCATCTCCGAGCGCTTTTCGGATGGCGCGCGCGCGGCCGAGATCGGCAGGCTGCACCTCAATATCTCCGGCTGCATCAATGCCTGCGGCCACCACCATATCGGCCATATCGGCATCCTCGGCGTGGACAAGAAGGACGAGGAATTCTTCCAGATCGCCCTCGGCGGCAAGGGCAACTTCAAGGCTCGCCTCGGCGAGCTGATCGGTCCCGCCATCCCGCAGAGCGAGATCGTCGATGCCGTGGAGCGCATCGTCGACACCTATCTCGAACTGCGCACCTCCCCGTCCGAGACCTTCATCGCCGCCGTCGAGCGTCTCGGCCTCGACCCGTTCAAGGAGCGCGCCTATGCCTCTCGTTAAGTCCGGCACCGTCACGGCCGATCCGTTCGTTGTCGCTGCCGATGGCGAAGCGCTGCCTGAGCGCGCGGTGATCGTCTCCGCAGCGCGCCTGCTGTCGGGCGACCCGGCGCTCGCCGCCCATCGCGGTCCGCTCGGCGTCGCCTGGCCGAACGACAAGGACGTGGGCCTGCTCGCGCCCCACCTGCCACGCCTTGCCCTGGTGGCGCTCACCTTCCCGAAGTTCCGCGACGGACGCGCCTTCAGCCAGGCGCGCCTGCTGCGTGAGCGCCACGGCTTCCAGGGCGAGGTGCGCGCCACCGGCAACGTGCTCCAGGACCAGGTGCTGTTCATGACGCGCTCCGGCTTCGACGCCTTCGTGCTGGAGAAGGATGAGGACGCCGCCGCGTTCAAGGCGGCGCTGGGGCGCTATTCGGTGTTCTACCAGCCCACCGGCGACGGTCGGGCAACGGTGCGCGACCTGCGGTCGGCCGCACCGGCGCGGGTGCTCGAGGCGGCCGAATGAACGCCTTCGACCCGGCTGGCCCCCGGCTCGACGCCGCGACGCTGGATGCGCGCCTCAGGACGGCGCGCCCCACCGAGATCATCGCGGCGGCGCTCGACGCCTTCCCCGGCCGGGTGGCGGCGGTCTCCTCCTTCGGCACGGAATCGGCGGTGCTGCTGCACCTGATCTCCCAGGTGGATCCGGCGATGCCGGTGCTGTTCCTCGACACCGGGCACCTGTTCCCGGAGACGCTGGCCTATCGCGATGCGCTGGCGGAACGGCTCGGGCTGACCGGCATCGTCACCTTCCGGCCGGACGCGCGGGAGCTTGCGGGGCGCGACCCCGGGAACGCGCTGTGGGCGGAGAACCCGGACGCCTGCTGCGCCCTGCGCAAGGTGGAGCCGCTCGCCCGCGCGCTTGTGCCCTACGGGGCCTGGATCAACGGCCGCAAGCGCTACCAGGCGGCGACGCGGGCCGACATTCCGGTGGTGGAGACGGACGGGGCGCGGGTGAAGTTCAACCCGCTCGCCGCCATGGTCCGCGCCGACCTCGAGGGCTACATGGCGGCTCACGATCTGCCGCGGCATCCGCTGGAGGCGTTCGGCTTCGCCTCGGTGGGCTGCATGCCCTGCACCACCCGCGTCATGCCGGGCGAGGACCCGCGCGCGGGGCGCTGGCGGGGGCGCGCCAAGACCGAGTGCGGCATCCATATCGCCGAGGGAATCTGAAGCGCCGCAACGGTTCCGGAACCGGTGGAAGGCTTTGCCATCCGCCGGTTTTTTGTTGCCTGAGAATATTTTACTTAAATCCATAGATTTTGTAGAAAAATGCATTGACCCTCCGGAGAACGAGTGCCATCGTTTCGCTCGATCGGAATAAATCGGGGGCCGACGCCGGCTCCGAAGGAGGTCCCATGACGCACCGTTCCACGCCGCTGCGCGTTCTCGTCACCGGCGCCGCGCTGGCGCTTTCCCTCGCCGCCGGCTCCGCGCTCGCCGCCGACACGACGCTGCTCAACGTCTCCTACGACCCCACCCGCGAGCTCTATGCGGACGTGAACAAGGCGTTCGTGGCCGAATGGCAGAAGGCCCACCCCGGCGACACGCTGAAGATCAACCAGTCGCACGGCGGCTCGGGCAAGCAGGCACGCTCGGTGATCGACGGCCTGGAGGCGGACGTGGTGACCCTGGCGCTCGCCTACGACATCGATGCCATCGCCGAGAAGGGCCTGATCGCCAAGGACTGGCAGAAGCGCCTCGCCGAGAATTCGGCGCCCTACACCTCGACCATCGTGTTCCTGGTGCGCAAGGGCAACCCGAAGAACATCAGGGACTGGGACGATCTGGTGAAGCCCGGCATCAAGATCGTCACCCCGAACCCGAAGACCTCCGGCGGCGCGCGCTGGAACTACCTCGCCGCCTGGGGCTACGCGCTCAAGAAGAACGGCGGCGACGAGGCCAAGGCCAAGGAGTTCGTCAAGGCGTTGTTCAAGAACGCGCCCGTGCTCGACACCGGCGCGCGCGGCTCCACCATCACCTTCGTGGAGCGCGGCATCGGCGACGTGTTGCTGGCCTGGGAGAACGAGGCCTATCTCTCGGTGAACGAACTCGGCCCCGACAAGTTCGACATCGTCACCCCCTCGCTCTCGATCCTCGCCGAGCCGCCGGTGACGGTGGTTGACAAGGTGGTGGAGAAGAAGGGCACCCGGGAGATTTCCGAGGCCTATCTGAAGTTCCTCTACACCCCCGCAGGCCAGGAGCTGGCCGCCAAGCATTATTACCGCCCGCGCGACGAGCAGGTGGCGGCCAAGCACAAGGACACGTTCGCCAAGGTCGACCTGTTCACCATCGACCAGGTGTTCGGCGGCTGGCAGAAGGCGCAGAAGACCCACTTCGGCGACGGCGGCGTATTCGACCAGATCTATTCGAACTGACGGACGACGGCAGAGATCCGTGCGCCCCCTCCCGAACACCGTCATGCCCGGGCTTGTCCCGGGCATCCACGCCGCGCCGATGGCGCGCGGCGTCGCAGCGTTGCGCCCGGCCGCAGGCCGTGTATGGCCGGGGCAAGCCCGGCCATGAGCCGTTCCGCCATCACGGCGCCAGCCGCAGCCGGCCCCACCGCCACCGGCCGCCGCTTCCGCCGCCCGCGGAGCGTGCTGCCGGGCTTCGGCATCACCATGGGGCTGACGCTGACCTGGCTCGGCCTTATCGTGCTGCTGCCGCTCTCGGCGCTGTTCATCAAGACCAGCGAGATCTCGCTGGAGCGCTTCATCGCCATCGTCACCAGCACGCGCACGCTCCACGCGCTGCAGATCTCGTTCGGCCTCTCGCTCGCGGCAGCGGCAATCAACCTCGTGTTCGGCGCCATCGTCGTGTGGGTGCTGGTGCGCTACGACTTCCCCTTCAAGAAGGGGGTGGACGCGCTCATCGACATCCCCTTCGCCCTGCCCACCGCGGTCGCCGGCATCGCGCTGACCGCGCTCTACGCGCCCAACGGCTGGATCGGCGCGCTGCTGGCGCCGCTCGGCATCGAGGTGGCGTTCACGCCCTTCGGCATCCTGGTCGCCCTCATCTTCATCGGCCTGCCCTTCGTGGTGCGCACGGTGGAGCCGGTGCTGGCCGATCTCGACCAGGAGCTGGAGGAGGCCGCCGCCAGCCTCGGGGCGACCCGCCCCCAGGCGCTGTGGCGCGTGGTGCTGCCCTCCATCTGGCCGGCGCTGCTCACCGGCTTCGCCCTCGCCTTCGCCCGCGCGGTCGGTGAGTACGGCTCGGTGATCTTCATCGCCGGCAACCTGCCGGGGGTGTCGGAGATCGCGCCGCTGCTCATCGTCATCCGCCTGGAGGAATTCCGCTACGCCGACGCCACCGCCATCGCCTGCGTGATGCTGGTGGCCGCGTTCGCGCTGCTGTTCGTCATCAACCGCCTGCAGCGTTGGGCCGAGACACGGGGAGCCAAGGCATGACCGACGCCGTCGACGACGGGCGCCTCCTCGCCAGCGAGGGCTTGCCCACCGGCTTCGCGCGCGCCGATGCCGAGCGGCGCGCCACCGGCAAGCAGGTCCATACCGAGCCCGCCGCCGTGCGCATCGCGCTGACGCTGGTGGCGCTCGCCTTCCTCGGCCTGTTCATCGGCCTGCCCTTGGTGGTGGTGTTCGTGGAGGCGCTGAAGCGCGGCGCGGAGGCCTATGTCTCGGCGCTCGTGAACCCGGATGCGCTGGCCTCCATCCGCCTGACGCTGCTGGTGGCCGCCATCTCGGTGGCGGCGAACCTGCTGTTCGGCCTGGTGGCCGCCTGGGCCATCGCCAAGTTCGAGTTCCCCGGCAAGAGCACGCTCATCACCTTGATCGACCTGCCGTTCTCGGTGTCGCCGGTGGTGGCGGGCCTTTCCTTCGTGCTGCTGTTCGGCGCGCAGGGCCTGTTCGCCGCGCACCTCGCCGCGTGGGACGTGAAGATCATCTTCGCCGTGCCCGGCATCGTGCTCGCCACCATCTTCGTCACCTTCCCGTTCGTCGCCCGCGAGTTGATCCCGCTGATGCAGGAGCAGGGCACGGCCGAGGAGGAGGCGGCAGTCTCGCTCGGCGCCTCCGGGCTCTCCACCTTCTTCCGGGTGACGCTGCCGAACGTGAAATGGGCGCTGCTCTACGGGGTGCTGCTGTGCAACGCCCGCGCCATGGGCGAGTTCGGCGCGGTGTCGGTGGTGTCCGGCCACGTGCGCGGGCTGACCAACACCATGCCGCTGCACATCGAGATCCTCTATAACGAGTACCAGTTCGCCGCCTCCTTCGCGGTGGCGTCCCTGCTCGCTCTCCTGGCTCTCGTGACGCTGGTCGCGAAGACCATCCTGGAACACCGTCTCGCCGAGGAAGACAGATGACCATCGAGGTCGCGGGCGTCACCAAGCGCTTCAAGAACTTCGCAGCGCTCGACAATGTGAGCCTCACCATCCCCACCGGCGAGCTGGTGGCGCTGCTCGGCCCGTCGGGCTCGGGCAAGACCACCTTGCTGCGCATCATCGCCGGGCTCGAATGGCCGGATGCGGGCGAGGTGCGCTTCGACGGCGAGGACGCGCTCGCGCGCTCGGTGCGCGAGCGCAACGTGGGCTTCGTGTTCCAGCACTACGCCCTGTTCCGGCACATGAACGTGTTCGAGAACGTCGCCTTCGGCCTGCGCGTGCGCAAGGGCGCCGACAAGCTGCCGGAGGCCGCCATCCGCGCCAAGGTGAACGAGCTGCTCTCGCTGGTGCAGATCGACTGGCTGGCGGAGCGCTACCCCTCCCAGCTCTCCGGCGGCCAGCGCCAGCGCGTGGCGCTCGCCCGCGCGCTCGCCATCTCGCCGAAGGTGCTGCTGCTGGACGAGCCGTTCGGCGCGCTCGACGCCAAGGTGCGCAAGGAATTGCGCCGCTGGCTCCGGCACCTGCACGAGGAGCTGCCCGTCACCTCCGTCCTCGTCACCCACGACCAGGAGGAGGCGCTGGAGCTGGCCGACCGGGTGGTGGTGATGGGCCACGGCCGGATCGAGCAGGTGGGATCGCCCGCCGAGGTCTATGACGCGCCGGCCACCGCCTTCGTGCACGACTTCATCGGCGAGACCGTGGCGCTGCCCGGCGAGGTGCGCGCCGGCGCGCTGTTCCACGACGGCAAGCCGCTGGGGCTTGCCGCCGCCGGCGTGCCGGACGGACCGGCGCGCATCCTCGCCCGCCCGCACCAGGTGGATCTCGCCCCGCCGGGTGAGGCGCCGTTCTCGGGCCGCGTGCTGTCGCTGCGCACCTTCGGCCCCACCCGCCGCGCCGACGTGGAGATCGCCGACGGCGCGGGCAAGACGGTGGTCGAGGCGGCGGTGCCGCTCGACCTGCCGCTGGAGGCAGGCGCCGTGGTGGGCCTGAGGCCCCGCGCCTACAAGGTGTTCGCCGCCAAGACGTGACCCTGGCGCCGAGCGGCGCCGAGCCGCCCGCCCCAGGCCCTGCGCCCGCCTCGCTCCGCCCGCTCACGGCATGGGCAGGCCGCCGGCTTGCGATTGGCGCCCCGCCGCCACACGGCGGGGCGGACGAGATTTCGCCATAGGGGCATGCTTTCCTGAAGGGATGGGATGCGGCGATACCGCCGGCCCGCATGTTCGAGGAGAGGTTTCGTGCCGCCGCTCGTCATCGCCGCCCTGGGAGTGCTTGGCGCCGCCGCTCTGGTGAAGGTGATCGCATCCGAGAGCCGCCGCGTGAACGAGGCGCTGGCCCGCCGCCGCGCCGCCGAAGACGCGCCGGAAGCGCCGGTGACGCGGCTTGAGCGCGATCCTGAGACCGGCGCCTACCGCCCGCGCCAGGACTGAGACCACCGGTCCTTGCAGCCATGCCGCGCGAGGCCCATCCGCGCACGTTACAGCGAATTCATTTCGGCCCGCGCCCGGAAACGGCTAAGCTGATTTTGGCGGCGCAATAAACCATTTCGACGGTTTCGGCTTTCGCTCCTTGCGCGGTATCCATGTTGCAGACGCCTCCTCCCGATCCTTCCCGTGCCGATCCGTCCCGCGCGGCGCGCACCATGCTGCCCCTTGCGCCGCGCCGGCCGCTCTGGCGCCGCTTCGGCGTGCTGGCGCTCACCGCCGCGCTGGTGCTCGGCGGCGCCTACTGGTGGAGCCGCGGCCGCGAGACCGCCGCCGTCCCCGCGCTCCAGACCCAGCCTGTCACCCGCGGCGACATCGAGCAGCAGGTGACCGCGCTCGCGGTGATCGAGCCCAAGACCTACGTGGATGTGGGCACCCAGGTGTCCGGCCTCTTGCGCAAGATCCACGTGGAGATCGGCGACGAGGTGAAGAAGGGCCTCCTG
Source organism: Xanthobacter pseudotagetidis (assembly GCF_043194795.2). Lineage (NCBI taxonomy): Bacteria > Pseudomonadati > Pseudomonadota > Alphaproteobacteria > Hyphomicrobiales > Xanthobacteraceae > Xanthobacter > Xanthobacter pseudotagetidis. Next base: position 3,797,579 of record NZ_CM195534.1, read on the forward strand.
CTCGCCGAGATCGACCCCACCGTCTATCAGACGAGGGTGCTGGGCGACCAGGCCCAGCTCGACAACCTGAAGGCCCAGCTCGCGCAGCAGAACGCGCAGCTCGACCTCGACCGCCTGCGCAACGACCGCGCGCAGAAGTTGCTCGCCTCCAAGGCCGGCAGCCAGGACGCGGCGGACGCCACCAGCGCCACCGTGCGCATCGGCGAGGCCAAGGTCGACGCGCTCAAGGCGCAGATCAAGCAGACCGAGGCGACGCTCGACGGCGACCTCGCCAATCTCGGCTACACCAAGATCTTCGCCCCCATGGACGGCACCGTGGTCTCCATCGATGCGCGCGAGGGCGGCACGCTCAACGCCAACATGACGGCGCCGGTGATCCTGCGGGTCTCCGACCTCGACACCATGCAGGTGAAGGCCCAGGTGGCCGAGGCCGACATCCCCAAGGTGAAGGTGGGCATGGAGGTCTATTTCACCACGCTGGGCATGCCGGACCGGCGCTTCACCGCCAAGGTGGTGCAGATCCTGCCCACGCCCGAAACCGTCAACGACGTGGTGTTGTACTCCGTCCTCATCGACGTGCCCAACACCGAGCGCCTGCTGATGACCTCCATGAGCGCGCAGGTGTTCTTCCGCCTCGGCAGCGCCAGCGACGTGCTCGTGGTTCCGGTCTCCGCCGTGCGCCCGCTGTCGCGTGGCCGCAAGGGCGAGGCCAAGGACGAGGCCATCGTCCGGGTGCTGGACAACGGCGCGGTGAAGGAGCGGCGCGTTCGCACCGGCCTTGCGAACCGCACCATGATCGAGGTCCGCGAGGGCCTCAAGGAGGGCGAGCAGGTGGTCACCACCGCCGACCTGGCGCGCACCGAGCGCCGGATGCCTCCGCCGCCGCCGGGGATCATGTGAGCGCCCCCGCCCCCTCCGCAGCCCTCGCGCGCGATGTGGCCGAGGCGCCGGCCGGCACGCCGGCGGATGTGCCGCTCATCGCCCTCGCGGGCGTCGACAAGCTCTATCCCTCCGGGGACAGCGTGGTGCACGCGCTCGACGACGTCTCGCTCACCATCATGCCGGGTGAGTACGTGGCCATCATGGGCCAGTCGGGCTCGGGCAAGTCCACGCTCATGAACATCCTCGGCTGCCTCGACCGGCCGACGCGCGGCACCTACCGGGTGCTGGGCCGGGACGTGGCGACGCTCTCCCCCGACGCGCTCGCCGCGCTGCGCTCGCGCACCTTCGGCTTCGTGTTCCAGCGCTACAATCTCCTGCCCGCCATCTCGGCGGAGGAGAACGTGGAGATTCCCGCCATCTATGCCGGCCGGCCCAAGGCCGAGCGGCGCGAGCGGGCGCGCGCGCTGCTGGCGCGGCTCGGCCTCGCCGAGCGGGCGGACCACAAGCCGTCCCAGCTCTCCGGTGGCCAGCAGCAGCGCGTCTCCATCGCCCGCGCGCTCATGAACGAGGCGCCGGTGATCCTCGCCGACGAGCCCACCGGCGCGCTCGACAGCCATTCCGGCGAGATGATGCTGGCGCTGCTCGGCGAGCTGCATGCCGAGGGGCGCACCGTCATCCTCATCACCCACGACAAGGATGTGGCGGCCCACGCCGAGCGCATCGTGCGCATCCAGGACGGGCGCATCGTCTCCGATGAGCGGCAGAAGGCGGCGCCGGCAACGCGCGCCTCCACCTTCGGCGCCGAGCACCTGGACCTGAAGGCCCACAATCCGTTCCTCTCCGACCTCTCCGAGGCCGTCAAGATGGCCTGGCGCTCCATGACCGCCAACGCCTTCCGCACCGCGCTCACCTTGCTCGGGGTGGTGATCGGCGTCGGCGCCGTGATCGCCATGATGGCCATCGGCGAGGGCTCGAAGCAGAACGTTCTGAACCGCATCGCCTCCATGGGCACCAACCTGCTCATCGTCCGACCCGGCGCCCCGGGCGTGCGCGTCACCGGGGCCAACGCCTCGCTGCAGGCCGAGGACGCGGCCGCCATCGCCGACGAGGTGGGCAACGTGATCGCGGTCTCGCCCGAGCGCTACACCACCGCGACCCTGCGCGTCGGCAACATCGACTACGCGACCATGGTGCAGGGCGCCGGGCCGGGCTTCACGATCGCCCGGGACTGGGGCATGCAGTCCGGCGCCATGTTCACTGAGGCCGACTATGACGCCTACGCGCCGGTGATCGTCCTGGGCGCGACTGTGGCGCGGGTGCTGTTTCCCGGCGAGAACCCGGTGGGGCGCTACGTGCTGGTGCGCAACGTGCCGTTCCAGGTGCTCGGCGTGCTGGCGCCGCGCGGCGCCAACGCCTTCGGCTCCGACCAGGACGATTTCGTGCTGATGCCGCTCTCCACCGGCTTCATCCGCGTGTTCGGCCGGCGCTACGTCAATTCCATCACCATCGCCGTGGCGGACACCGACCGCATCGACGAGACACAGGCCGAGATCACGTCGCTGCTGCGCCGGCGCCACCGGGCCGACGACTTTCAGCTCCGCAACACCTCCTCCATGCTGGAGATGGCCACCGCCTCGGCCGACACGCTGACCACCATGCTTGCGTCGGTGGCGGCCATCTCTCTCATCGTCGGCGGCATCGGCGTCATGAACATCATGCTCGTCAGCGTCACCGAGCGCACGCGCGAGATCGGTATCCGCATGGCGACCGGGGCGCGGCGCTCCAACATCATGCTGCAGTTCAACACCGAGGCGCTGGTGGTGTGCGGCGTCGGCGGGATCGTCGGCGTAGCGCTCGGGATTGGCGCGGCCATGGGGCTGGAGTATCTCGGCGCGCCGGTCGCCTATGCGGCCGCGCCGGCCCTGCTTGCCTTCGGCTGCGCCTTCCTCACCGGCCTCGTGTTCGGCTACCTGCCGGCGCGCAAGGCGGCCGGCCTCGACCCGGTGGTGGCGCTCGCCTCCGAGTGAGGCGGCCGGAGCGTCCCTGTCCGCCCGCCGGATGGCGGCGTCAGTCCTTGGGTGCGGCGAGGGCGACCGTGGGATGGGCGGGCGCGCCCGGCGCCCCCTCGCGGCGGGCGCGGCGGCTGCGCCGATGCTCAGCCTGGATGGAGTAGAGCCCGGCGCCCACCACCAGCACGATGCCGATCCAGGCCCAGCCGTCCGGCAGTTCCCCGAACACCGCGAAGCCGGAGACGATCGCCCCGAACACGAGGATGTAGCGCAGCGGCGAGACCAGGCTCACCGGCGCGTTGCGGAACGCATAGACCAGCAGCAGCGTGCCGAGCGCGAAGGTGAGCGCCGAGGCCGCGAGCTGGCCCACCACCAGCGCCGATGGCATGCGCCAGGGCTCGAACGGCGCCAACAGGGTGGAGGCGAGGCCAAGCACGAGCGTGGTGGATACCCCCACCACCGCGCCGGGGATCTCCATGCCGATGTTGCGGGTGACGATATCGCGCAGCGAACCGCTGAGCGCGGCCACCAGCGGCAGCAGCGCCACCAGCTGGAACGTCGCCGGGTCCGGCCGCATGACGATCACCGCGCCGGCGAAGCCGATGACGACGGCGCACCATTGCGGCAGGCTGACCCTCTCGCCCAGCAGGGGCACCGCGAGCGCCACCGTCATGAGCGGCGCGGAAAGGTAGATGGTGGTGGTGGAAGCGATCGGCATCACCGCCAGCGCGCCCACATAGAGCACAGTGGTCAGGGTATCGAGGCCGGAGCGCGCCAGCACCCGCGGCCGGAACGCGTGGAGCACCAGCCCGAGCTCGCCCGCGCGCGCCACCAGCGCCAGCAGCAGGAGGCCCGCGAACAGCGAGCGCAGCGCCAGCGCCTGGCCCAGCGGCACCTCGTGCATGGCCACCTTGAGCAGGGTGTCGTTGGTGATGAACAACGCCATGGACGCCACCATGGCAACCATGCCCCGCACGTTGGGGGCGGCGCTCATGGCCGGTCCTCCCCGGCACGCGGCGGGGCGCTGGAAGAGGGGCGCGAGGTGGGAAAGATCGCTCGGGGGCGCATGGGATCACTGGAATACGGGAACCGCCGCTGCGGCCGGGATGCGGGCGCCGGTCCGGCGCGCAATGATCCCAACCCCCAGGGCGGAAACGTGAATCTTTCACAAAGGCCGGCACGGCGCGCCAGCTCGGTTGATCTAACCGATTTGTCCCGGAAACCGATCTGCGCGTTCGATGGGTCTTGGGCACGAGCCCGGCGTCCCGAGCATGGCGCCGACATGGAGGCGCCTCAATCGGCCCCAACGGAAGGGGAAAAGGACCGCGCAGGGATGACCCGCACGGGCGCCCGCTCAGCCGCCGGTCATGCTCATGTGGCGGCGGACCGCCGGTTGGCGGGTCTGCCGGTCGATGACGAAGTCATGCCCCTTTGGCTTGCGGAAGATCGCCTCGTCGATGGCCCGGTCGAGCAGCGCGTCGTCGGCCGCCGCGCGCAGCGGCGCGCGCAGGTCGGCGGCGTCCTCCTGGCCAAGGCACATGTAGAGCGTGCCGGTGCAGGTGACGCGCACCCGGTTGCAGCCCTCGCAGAAATTGTGCGTCAGAGGGGTGATGAAGCCGAGCCGCCCGCCGGTCTCCTTCACCTCCACATAGCGCGCCGGGCCACCGGTGCGGTAGGCGATGTCGGCGAGCGTGAAGCGCTCCTCCAGCTGCGCGCGCACCTGCGAGAGCGGCAGATACTGGTCGACCCGCTCCTCGCCTATCTCGCCGAGCGGCATCACCTCGATCAACGAGAGGTCGTGCCCCTCGCCGTGCGCCCATTCCATGAGCGTCGAAATCTCGTGCTCGTTCACGTCCTTGAGCGCAACGGCGTTGATCTTCACGTGGAGGCCCGCCGCCTTGGCGGCACGGATGCCCTCCATCACCTTGCCGAGATCGCCCCAGCGGGTGATGGCGCGGAACTTGTCGGCGTCCAGGGTGTCGATGGAGACGTTGACGCGCTTCACCCCGCAAGCGGCGAGGTCGGCGGCGTAGCGGGCGAGCTGGGAGCCGTTGGTGGTGAGCGTCAGCTCCTCCAGCAGCCCGCTCTCCATGTGGCGCGAGAGGGCGCGGAACAGGGTCATCACGTCCCGCCGCACCAGCGGCTCGCCGCCGGTGAGGCGCAGCTTGCGCACCCCGCGGCGGATGAAGGCCGAGCACAGCCGGTCCAGTTCCTCAAGCGTGAGCAGATCCTGCTTGGGCAGGAAGGTCATGTGCTCCGCCATGCAATAGACGCAGCGGAAGTCGCACCGGTCGGTGACAGAGACGCGCAGATAGGTGACGGCGCGGCCGAACGTATCCATCAGCGGCGCGCTCTCGCGGGCGGCGCCGGCCGGACGGTCGATCAGGTCCCTGAGCACGCTTGCCTTGCGGTCCACCACTGGCACCTCGTGTCTTCCTCCCGCGGCGTCCCGCGGCCGGATCCAGCCGGTCCGGCGCCCATCGCCGAGAAAGCGTGCGGCGGGCGCATCCCGCTTATATATCGTATGCACCGCGCCGATGGGTAGGCGCGACGCGCACAATCGTGTGCCGCCGTGCAGCAAAGGGAGCGCGAAGCCGTGCCGGACCTCGAAACCACCTCGCCCTCGGGCCCCGCTGACGCCTGGCCCACGGAGCTCAGGGTGGTGGAGGGCAGGCACGCTTTGGCCGTGACCTTCGAGGACGGCGCCGCCTTTGTCCTGCCGGCGGAATACCTGCGGGTGGAGAGCCCGTCCGCCGAGGTGCAGGGCCACGCGCCGGGCGAGAAGATCACCGTTCCCGGCAAGCGGCGGGTGCGCATCGCCGCCGTCGAGCCGGTGGGCAACTACGCGGTGCGGCTGCAGTTCGACGACGGCCACGGCACCGGCATCTATACGTGGCCCCTGCTCCACGCTCTGGGTCAGGAGCAGGAGGCGCGCTTTGCCGCCTACCTCGCCGAGCTGGAGCGCCAGGGCCTGTCGCGCGGCTGAAGCTCCCGCGGCGGCGCCTCAGGGCGCCCGGAGCATGGCGAACAGCGGGCGCAACATGCCGTTGAGGCGCTCCGGCGAGGGGTCGACGCGCGAGAGCACACGTAGCCCCAGCAGCTGGCCGAGCAGCATGGCGGCGAGCTCGTCCGCCTCGCCGGGGGCGGCAATCACCCCCATCGCCCTGCCCTTCTCCACCTGGCGCTGGAAGAAGCCCTGCATGGCGTCGAGCACCGCCTCCACGTGGCGGCGGAACTCCGGATCGTGGGGCGCCAGCTCCAGGGTGGCGTTCACCAGGAAGCAGCCTTTGCGTTCGGGGTCGCCGACGGAATTGGCGATCACCTCGGCGAAGAAGGCCTCGATCGCCTCCAGCGGCGGCAAGGCCTCCAGCCGGGCGATGCGGTCGTGGACGCCGGCGCGCACATAGCGCTCGAACGCCAGTTCGTAGAGCGCTCGCTTGTCGCCGAAAGCGTTGTAGAGGCTGGCGCCGGTGATCCCCATCCCGCCCGCGAGGTCGCGCACCGAGGTGGCCTCGTAGCCCCTGGACCAGAAGCAGTCGAGAGCGGCATCCAGCACCGCCGCCTCGTCGAAGGCGCGGGGCCGGGCCATCAGGACGACATCCCGTGGACAAGAAAATCCTGCGGCGTGGTCATCCCGGGAATTTTAGAGCAAACGATTGGAAACACAACGAAGCGGCATCGGACCAGGACCGGGACGCCGGAAATCCCGGGGCGGTCCCGTCCATCCCGCTTGCCAGGAGCCCGCGCCGGAGTCATTTTAGATCGTCCGATCTAAAATTGGTCGAGCCGCGACAGGCGCCACCGCGTGGCGCTTCGGCACGGCCGCGCGACCTGAAGTCCACCAGCCGGGAAGGCCGCCATGATCCGCTTCTACTTCCACCCCACCCCCAACCCAATGAAGGTCGCCCTCCTCCTGGAGGAGACCGGCCTGCCCTACACGGTGGTGCCGGTGGATACCCGCAGGGGCGAGCAGCACGCCGCCGCCTTCCGGGCGATCAATCCCAACGGCAAGCTGCCCGCCATCGTCGACGAGGACGGCCCCGGCGGCGCGCCGGCGCGGGTGTTCGATTCGAGCGCGATCCTGCTCTATCTCGCCGAGAAGGCGGGGCGCTTCCTCGGCCGCGCCGAGGACCGGCCGGAGATGCTCTCCTGGCTGTTCTTCATCGCCTCGGGGCTCGGCCCCTTCTCCGGGCAGGCGGTGCACTTCCAGCTGATGGCGCCGGAGAAGCCGGCCTATGCCGTCAACCGCTACCGCCGCGAGGCGGAGCGCCATTACGCCATCCTCGACGCGCGGCTGGAGGGCCGTCCGTTCCTTCTCGGCGACGACTACACCATCCTCGACATGTCCGCCTGGGGCTGGATCGAGCGCGCCGGCGCGGTGCTTCCGGGCAGCGACGATCCGCTCGCCGCCTTTCCCAGCATCGCCCGCTGGCACGCCGCCGTCAGCTCCCGCCCGGCGGTGGCGCGGGCGCGCCTCGTGGGCACCGGCCATGCCTTCAAGCAGGACATGGACGAGGAGACGCAGCGGGCGCTCTTCCCCTCCAACTACGCCGCCTGAGGCGGACAGGAGCAGTCCCATGCAGCTTCGCGGCAAGCGCGTCCTCATCACCGGCGGCACGAGCGGCATCGGCCTCGCCGCCGCCCGGCAGCTCCAGGACAAGGGCGCCCGGGTGTTCGTCACCGGCCGCCGGCCGGACGTGCTCGCCGCCGCACTCGACGCGCTCGGCCCGGGCGCGCGGGGCGCCGCCGCCGACGTGGCGGGCGAGGCCGGCCGGGCGGCGACGCTCAATGCGGCGCTGGCCGCCCTGGGCGGGCTCGACGTGCTCGTGAACAATGCCGGCGCGGTGCGCGCCGGCCGGCTGGAGGAGACCGGCGAGGCCGAGATCCGGGCCATGGTGGAGGTGGACCTCCTCGCCCCCATCCTGCTCACCCGCGCCGCGCTGCCGGCGCTGCGCGCCTCCGGGGAGGCGATGGTGGTGAACGTCGCCTCCGGCATCGCCCTGGTGGGCGTGCCCTTCTATGCCACCTACGCGGCGGTGAAGGCGGGCCTCGCCCATTTCGGCGAGGCGCTCCGGCGCGAGCTTCTGGGCGAGGGCGTGCATGTGCTCACCCTCTATCCCGGCGCCACCGACACGCCGATGATGAAGACCTCGCGTGCCGGCGCCGACCTCGGCTTCGTCAAGGAGGCCGCGGACGAGGTGGCGGCCGCCCTGGTCGCGGGCATGGAGGCGGACGCCCTCGACGTGCGCCGCCTCAGCCCCCAGCGCGCCCAGATGGTGGCGCTCAACGGCACCGATCCCGCCGCCCTCGACGCGCGCTTCCTGCAGATGAAGCCGGCGCTCGCCGCGGCGGTGAAGGACCACGCCGCCTTGTGAGCCCGCGCGTCAGCCGCGGCCGACGAAGGGCATCTTGGTGGCCATGATGGTCATGAACTGCACGTTGGCCTCCGGCGGCAGGCCCGCCATGTAGACCACCGCGCTCGCCACGTGGTCGACGTCCATCACCGGCTCGACCTTGGTGGAGCCGTCGGCCTGGAGGATGCCGGCCTTCATGCGCTGGGCCATCGCGGTGTCTGCGTTGCCGATGTCGATCTGGCCGCAGGCGATGTCGTAGGCGCGGCCGTCGAGGGAGGTCGACTTGGTGAGGCCGGTCATGGCATGCTTGGTGGCGGTGTAGGGCGCCGAGAACGGGCGCGGCGCATGGGCCGATATGGAGCCGTTGTTGATGATGCGGCCGCCGCGCGGCGCCTGCGCCTTCATCACCCGGAACGCCTCCTGGGTGCACAGGAACGGCCCGGTGAGGTTGGTGTCCACCACCGCCCGCCACTGGGCGTAGGTGAGATCCTCCAGCGGCACGGCCGGCGCGCCCGTGCCGGCATTGTTGAACAGCAGGTCGAGGCGGCCGAACTTCGCCACCGTGGCGTCGAAGAGCGCCTTCACCGATGCCGGATCGGTCACGTCGGTGGGCACCGCGAGCATGTCGGCGCCGGGCGCCAAAGCGGCGGTCTCATCGAGCGCGTCGGCGCGCCGGCCGGCGAGCGCCACCGCATAGCCCGCCTTGGCGAGCGCCACCGCGACCCCGCGCCCCACGCCCGAGCCCGCCCCCGTCACCAGCGCGATCCTCTTGGTCATTGTCTGCGTCCTCCCATGCCGCGCGCAGCCTTCGAGGTGCTGGCGCGTGGCGCCACATCTAGAGCGCGATCCGATCAAATTGAATCAATTTGATCGGTGAATCGCCCTCTAATTTTAGTGATAGAGAACGCGTTATCCGATCGGCTTGCAACGCAAGCTGATCGGCGCGTGCTCTAGGATTCCGGGAAAATCTGAATCGATTTGAGCGGCGCCCGCCCGGCTCCGGCCGTCGCCGGCGGACGGTCGGGCGGACAGCCCGCGTCAGATGTAGTCGACGAAGGAGACCAGCTCGTCCTGGGAGAGGTCGCGCATCTCGGCGAGGGTATAGGTGTCGAGCACCGTGCCGATGGCATCGCGCACCCGCACCATGAGCAGGCGCACCTCACAGCGCGACAGGTTGCAGTCCTCGCACGGCTCGTAGGCATTGCGGCTGGCGCACGGCAGCGGCGCCAGCGGGCCGTCGAGGGCGCGGATCATGTCGCCGACGATGATGTCCTCGGGCGCCCGCGCCAGCCGGTAGCCGCCGAGCTTGCCCTTCCTGCTGGTGAGGAAGCCGGCGTTGCGCAGCTCGCCCAGGATCACGTCCAGGAACTTCTTCGGGATCTGGTTGGTCTCGGCGATGTCGGCCACCTGGGTGGACGCGCCGGGGGGCAGGCGCGCCAGGTGCACCGCCGCCTTCAGCCCGTATTTCCCCTTCTTCGTCAGCATCGCGCGCCCTTTCGCGGGCTTATGGTGAAGCCTCCGCCTCAAGTCAATCGCCTCAAGTCAATCGCCGCAAGCTCGCCGCGGAACCTCGCCACAGGACCGCGCCGGTCCCGGAGGAACCTCAGTCGGCGCCGGCGGCCGGCGGCGGCGCCTCCGGCTTCGCCTCGAAGTGTGCCATCAGCGGCGCCTGCGCCATGGCGAAGACGAAGGTCAGCGGCAGGTAGCCGAAGGTCTTGAAGGCGACCCAGGTGTCCGTGGACACGGAGCGCCAGACCACCTCGTTCAGCGCCGCCATCACCAGGAAGAAGATGCCCCAGCGCACCGTCAGCTTGTGCCAGCCCGCGTCCGTGAGGTTGACCATGCCGTCGAACACGTAGGGCAAAAGCGGCTTCTTGAACGCCAGGCCGCCGAGCAGCGCGAGGCCGAAGATGGCGTTGAGCAGCGTCGGCTTCAGCTTGATGAAGTGGTCGTCCTGGAGCCACAGGGTGAGGCCGCCGAACACCGTCACCACCAATGCCGAGACCAGCGGCATGACGGCGATGCGCCGCGCCAGCAGCCACATGGCGCCGAGCGCGACCGCGGTCGCCACCATGAACAGTCCGGTGGCGAAATAGATGCCGCCGTAGGAATTGCCGACGAAGAACAGCACCAGGGGGCCGATCTCAAGGCCGATCTTCACCCAGGGATTGAGCTTCTGGGGCGGGGCCGCGGCCGCCTCGGTCATGATGTGAGGTCTCCGGGAACGCTGGAACCGTGGCGGAACGAGCCGCCGGAGCCCCACATTTGGCGTCTGCAGGCCGGACAATCAAGTGTCGCCAGCATCGCGCGCCACCGCCGCTCCACCACGAAGGTCTTCGCCGGCCCACCGTTCGCGCCCCCTCTCCCGCCCCCGGGGGAGGGGGGTGGGGGCGGCCCGCAGGGCCGGCTTCCACGGCAGCGCTCCGGGCCGGCCCCCTTCGCCGCCGCGCGCCCGGCCATGCCCCCTCCCAACCCTCCCCCCCACGCGGGAGAGGGCTTCCGGCGCGGCAGATTCCGCCGTCCGGCCGGAGGTCTTCACCAGCCCCATCGTCCGCGCCACCGCCGGGGATCCTCACCAGTCCTATCGTCGACGCCACCGCCGGAGGTCTTCGCCGGCCCCACCGTTCGCGCCCCCTCTCCAGCCCGCGGGGGAGGGAGGGGTGGGGGCGGCCCGCAGGGCCGGCTTCCACGGCAGCGCTCCGGGCCGGCCCCCTTCGCCGCCGCCGCGCGCCCGGCCATGCCCCCTCCCAACCCTCCCCCGCACGCGGGAGAGGGCTTCCGGCGCGGCAGATCCCGCCGTCCGGCCGGAGGTCTTCGCCAGTCCTATCGTCCACGCCCACCGCCGGGGATCCTCACCAGTCCTATCGTCGACGCCACCGCCGGAGGTCTTCGCCGGCCCCACCGTTCGCGCGCCCTCTCCCGCTCGCGGGGGAGGGAGGGGTGGGGGCGGCCCGCAGGGCCGGCCTCCACGGCAGCGCTCCGGGCCGGCCCCCTTCGCCGCCGCGCGCCCGGCCATGCCCCCTCCCAACCCTCCCCCGCAAGCGAGACCTCTGCGAAATGACGTGAGCTTTGGGTTGTGATTCACTGCGTGTGAGGGGGATGCGGTGATGGATCAACAGAGCTTCCTTGACGCATTGTTGCCTGCGGGGTTTGGGCGCAATGCGCGGCTCGAGCGGATCAGCGGTCTGCTCGACTGGACGCGGATCGAGGCGCTGGTGGTGGCGGTGCGGCCCGGCGAGACCGGGCGTCCGCCGTACAGCCCGCTGTCGATGTTCAAGGCGCTGCTGCTGCAGCAATGGTACGGCCTGTCCGATCCGGGTCTGGAGGAAGCCCTGCTGGACCGGGTGTCGTTCCGTCGCTTCTGCGGCCTCGCCTTGGATGCCGCCACCCCCGACGAGACGACGCTGTGCCGGTTTCGCAACGCGTTGAAGCAGGCGGGCCTGGGCGAGGCGCTGTTCTGCGAGGTGCTGCGCCAGCTGGAAGCGGCGGGCTTCGTGCTCAAGACCGGCACCCTGATCGACGCCACCCTGGTGCAGAGCGCGGTGCGCCCGCCGCCCTCCCGCTCCACGCCGCGGGAGCAGGAAAGCCGCTCGCCGCAGGACCCGGACGCGAACTGGACCCGGCGGGGGGCGGCGCGCACCCTGTTCTTCGGCTACAAGGTCCATATCGGTGTGGACCAGACCTCTGGCCTGGTGAGAAGCCGGGTCCTGACCCCGGCCAAGGTGTATGAGAGCGAGGTCGCCGATCGCCTGATCCTGGGCGACGAACGGGCGGTCTATGCCGACAAGGCCTACGAGAAGAAGGCGCGGCGGCAGGCCCTGAAGGCGCAGGGCATCAAGGACCGCATCCAGCACCGCCGGAACAAGCACCAGAAGGGGCTGCCCCGCTGGCAGGCGGTGCGCAACACGCTGATCGGCCGGGTGCGCTCCGGCGTCGAGCGCACCTTCTCCCAGCTCAAGGGGCGCTACGGCCTGGGGCGGATGCGCTACACCGGCCTTCTCGCCAACGCCTTCCACCTGGACCTGATGCTCATCGCCTTCAACCTCAGGACCCTGACCGGCAAGGCCGCCTGAGCGCCACAGGCGCTCGCCCGAAGCGTCCGCGCACTCCCATCGCTTCGGTGCGCAACACCCTCGGAACACGCCAAACGCTCAATCCCAGCCGTGACGCGATGTTTCGCAGAGGTCTCGCAAGCGGGAGAGGGCTTCCGGCGCGAGGGACCTTGCCCCTGCTCTTCCCCGCTCTTCCTGGCCCCCGCCCTCATTTCCCCAGCGAGAGGCAGGAGACCAGCTCCGGCCCCTCCTTCGGCACCCGCTCGCGCAGGCGCGCGGCGAGGCGCTGGAGGCCGGCGGTGGGGCGGCCGGCGTCGCGCCGGATCGGATTGGGCAGCATCACCGCCAGGAGCGCCGCCTGGGACGCGCTCACCTGCGCCGCCGGGATGCCGAAGGCGCGCCGCGCCCCCGCCTCGACGCCGAACTCCCCGTCCGGCCCCCATTCGGCGATGTTGAGATAGATCTCGATCATCCGCTGCTTGCTCAGCACCAGGTCCAGCCACAGCGCGAGCGGGATCTCGATCGCCTTGCGGATCAGGTCCCGGCCCGGCCACAGGAACAGGTTCTTGGTCACCTGCATGGAGATGGTGGAGGCGCCGCGCACCTCCTCGATCTCGTCCGCCTTCTCGATCGCCTGGCGCATCTCCTCCAGGTCGACGCCGGGATGGTGGCAGAAGCTCGCGTCCTCCGAGGCGATCACCGCGCGCACCAGCGCCGGCGACATCCGCGACAGCGGCGTCCACACCCGCTCCACCCGCTCGCCGGAGAGCCAGCGCCCGATCATCAGCGTCGAGACAGGGTTGACCACCGTGTAGAGCACCGACAGCACGAGCGGGACGGCGACGAGGATCAGCGCAAGGCGCAGCAGCAGGCGGATCACATCGGGGCCTTTCCGTTGGCGGGCGGGACCAATGGCTCCGCGCGGCGTCTTGACCTCGTGCCCTGGTTGAGGCACCGGGAGCGGTGAAGTCAACCTTGACTGAGGCCCTCCGCCGCGGCGGGCCGGTCCGCCCGCCACGCCCGCGCTCCCTGCTCAACCCACGGCCCCGCCACCGGTTCCCCCTTCGCCAAGGCCCTTCCGTGACCCAAGACCTCGCGCCCCGCCTCGACGCCGCCGCCGCCCTCACCGAGGCGCGACTTTCCCGTGCCCTTGCCGGCGCGCCCGAAGACGGCGAGCGCCTGCGGCCGGAGCGGCTGATGGCGGCCATGCGCCACGGCGCGCTCGCCGGCGGCAAGCGGCTGCGCCCGTTCCTGGTGCTGGAGAGCGCCGCCCTGTTCGGCGTCGCGCCGCAGGCGGCGGTGACGGCGGCGGCGGCGGTGGAGTGCGTGCACTGCTATTCGCTGATCCACGACGACCTGCCCTCCATGGACAATGACGACCTGAGGCGCGGGCGCCCGACCGTCCACAAGGCCTTCGACGAGGCCACCGCCATCCTCGCCGGCGACGGGCTGCTGACCCTCGCCTTCGACCTGTTGGCGGGCGAGGACGCGCATCCGAGCCCGGCGGTGCGCATCGCCCTGGTGCGGGCTCTGGCGCGCGCGGCCGGCATCGGCGGCATGGTGGGCGGGCAGATGCTCGACCTCGCGGCGGAAGGCCGCTTCGACGGCGGCGCGCCGCTGGCGCTGGAGCTCGGCGCCATCCGCGACCTCCAGGCCATGAAGACCGGCGCGCTGCTGGTGGTGTCCTGCGAGGCGGGGGCGATCCTGGGCCAGGCCGACGAGCGGGCGCGCGCGGCGCTCCTCGCCTTCGGCCGGGCGCTCGGCGCGGCGTTCCAGATCGCCGACGACATCCTCGACGTGGAAGGCAGCGTCGAGGCGGTGGGCAAGGGCGTCGGCAAGGATGCCGATGCCGGCAAGGCGACGCTGGTGTCGACCCTCGGCCTCGACGAGGCGCGCGGCGTCCTGGCGGACCTGGTCGCCGAGGCGCAGGCCGCGCTCGCCCCCTTCGGCGCGCGCACCGGCACCCTCGCCGCCGCGGCCGCGTTCGTCGCCGCCCGCAAGAGCTGAGAGGCGGCGGGCGCGGGAGCCGCCGCGCCTCAGCCGTCCACCAGCTTCTGCAGCGCCATCGCCCCGGCCGGCGCGCGCACCTTCGCGCCGTTGATCAGGAACACGAACACGTCGCGGGCCGCTCCCTCCTTGCCGGCCTTGCCCGCCTTGCCGGCCGGCGCCGGCGCGCCGAAGGTGGGCAGCCCCTCGGGCGCCCTGCCCCGCGCCCAGGCCGCAGCCGCGGCGGCCCAGCGCTTCAGCTCGGCGCCGTCATAGCCGGTTTCCACCGCCTCGCGCGCGGCCATCAGCCGGGCATAGGCGAAGGGCGCGGTGACGTCGGCGATGGCGGGATGGGTGGGGTGATCCGCATAGACGATGGCGACGGAATGCCGGCGGGCGAGGTCCACGAAGTCGGCGCAGGCGAAGCTGGGGTGGCGCACCTCCACCGCATGGCGCAGCGCGACGCCCCCGTGCGCCGCGGGCAGGAGCGCGAGGAACCGGCCGAAATCGTCGGGATCGAACGCCTTCGTGGGCGCGAACTGCCAGTTGATGGGCCCGAGCCTGTCCCCCATCTCGGCGATGCCGCTGGCGATGAACTTCGCCACGCTCTCCCCCGCCTCCGCCAGCACCCGCCGGCTGGTGGCGTAGCGCGGCGCCTTGAGGGCGAACACGAAGCCCTCCGGCGCCTGGCGCGCCCAGTCGGCGCAGGACTTGGGCGTCGGGTTGCGGTAGAAGGTGCCGTTGATCTCGATCGTCCTCAGCGCCCGTGAGGCGAATTCCAGCTCCTTCGCCTGGACCAGGCCCGGCGGGTAGAACACCCCGCGCCACGGCTCGAACGTCCAGCCGCCGATGCCCACCCGGATCGCCATGGCCTGTTTCCTCCAGCCGCCTCAGGGCAGCGGCAGCACGTTGGAATACTTCACCTGCTCGAGCGCGAACGAGCTCTCGATGGAGGCGATGCCCTCCACCCGCGTCAGCTTCTGCTTCAGGAACCGCTCATAGGCGTCGAGGTCGGCCGCGACCACCCGCAAAAGGTAGTCGCGCGCCCCCGTCATGAGGTAGCATTCGAGCACCTCCGGCCAGTGGCGGATGGCGGCGGCGAAGGCGTCGAGCGCGTCCTCGCGCTGGCGCTCCAGCTTGATCGAGACGAACACGCTCACCGGCAGCCCGGCCTTGCGCTGGTCCAGCACCGCCACGTAGCGGGCGATCAGGCCCGCCTCCTCCAGCGCCTTCACCCGCCGGAGGCAGGCCGACGGCGAGAGCCCCACCTCCCCGGCAATGTCGGTGATGCTGGCCCGCCCGTCACGCTGGAGGGCGGCGACGATCTTCCGGTCGGCCGGGTCGAGGCGCATGTTTCTTTCACTCACTCTCTCTCACACGCCAGATTCGTGCACGTTCCCGCCCTTGTCGAGCACAAATCGGCGAAATGCGCCACGGGTTCCGCGCTAGACTTGCCGCCATGCCGGCGCCGCGCCGGAAGGCCCGCGACGGGCCGTGATGAAGGGGCCGAGGACCAGCGCCATGGCACGCGAGACTGCACGCGAGACCGCACGCGACATCGACATCCTGGCCGCCCTGGAGCGCAAGTCGCTCTGGCTGGCGAGCTACATGATCCACAACGCCAACCACCTGCGCGCGAGCGAGGACGGCCTCAAGGTGGGCGGCCACCAGGCCTCCTCGGCCTCGCTCGCCACCATCATGACGGCGCTCTATTTCCACGTGCTGCGCCCCGAGGACCGGGTGGCGGTGAAGCCCCATGCCAGCCCCGTGTTCCATGCCATCCAGTACCTGCTCGGCTTCCAGAGCCGCGACAAGCTGGAGAACTTCCGCGGCTACAAGGGCGCCCAGTCCTACCCCTCGCGCACCAAGGACGACGACGACGTGGACTTCTCCACCGGCTCGGTCGGCCTCGGCGTCGCCCAGACCCTGTTCGCCTCCCTGGCGCAGGACTATGTCCACGCCCACGGCCTCGCGGGCGGCCGCCGGAAGGGCCGCATGATCGCGCTCGTCGGCGACGCCGAGCTCGACGAGGGCAACGTCTTCGAGGCGCTGCTGGAGGGCTGGAAGCACGACGTGCGCAACACCTGGTGGGTGGTGGACTACAACCGCCAGAGCCTCGACGGCGTGGTGCACGAGGGCCTCTACGAGCGCTTCGTCGGCATCTTCGAGGCCATGGGCTGGCAGGTGGTGATCGTCAAGTACGGCGCGCTCCAGGAGGCCGCCTTCCGCGAGCCGGGCGGCGCGGCGCTGAAGCGCTGGATCGACGAGTGCCCGAACCCGGACTATTCCGCCCTCACCTTCCAGGGCGGCGCCGCCTGGCGCAAGCGCCTCATGGACGACCTCGGCGACCAGGGCGAGGTCTCCGCCCTCATCGCCCGGCGCTCGGACGCCGAGCTGTCGGCGCTGATGACCAATCTCGGCGGCCACGACCTCTCGACGCTGATGGATGCCTTCACCTCCATTACCCACGACCGGCCGGTCTGCTTCCTGTGCTACACGGTGAAGGGCTACGGCCTGCCGCTCGCCGGCCACAAGGACAACCATGCCGGCCTGATGACCGCGTCGCAGATGGAGGAGCTGCGCGCCGCCATGAACGTGCGGCCGGGCCACGAGTTCGACCCGTTCGAGGGCCTCCGCGTGCCGCCCGCCCAGATGGAGCGCTTCCTGGAGAAGGTGCCGTTCGCCCGCGACGGGCGACGGCGCTATTCCTCCCCCGCTTTGCCGGTGCCGGAGATCGCCGCCCCGCCCAACGCCACGCTCTCCACCCAGGCCGGCTTCGGCCTGATCCTCCAGGAGCTGGCCAAGGGCGACGGCGCGCTCGCCGAGCGCATCGTCACCACCTCGCCGGACGTGACCGTCTCCACCAATCTCGGCCCGTGGGTGAACCGGCGCGGCCTGTTCGCGCGGCGCGAGCTGTCCGACGTGTTCAAGCGCGAGAAGATTCCCTCCACCTTCGCCTGGCAGTTCTCGCCCAAGGGCCAGCACATGGAGCTCGGCATCGCCGAGATGAACCTGTTCCTGCTGCTCTCGGCGCTCGGGCTTTCCCATTCGCTGTTCGGCGCGCGCCTCGTCCCGGTGGGCACGCTCTACGATCCCTTCATCTGCCGCGGCCTCGATGCGCTGAACTATGCCTGCTACCAGGATGCCCGCTTCATTCTGGTGGCGACGCCGTCGGGCATCACGCTGGCGCCGGAGGGCGGGGCGCACCAGTCCATCTCGACCCCGCTCATCGGCATGGCGCAGGACGGGCTCGCCGCCTTCGAGCCGTGCTTCGTGGACGAGCTGGCGGTGCTGATGCGGTTCGCCCTCGACTATGTGCAGCGCGACGGCGACGGCGAGGAGGACGAGCGCAACTGGCTGCGCGACGAGACCGGCGGATCGGTCTATTTCCGCCTATCCACCCGCCCGCTGGAGCAGCCTCAGCGCCAGTTCACGGAGGAGCAGCGCCGCCACATGGTGGACGGCGCCTACTGGCTGCGGCCGCCCGGCCCCAACGCCGAGGTGGTGATCGCGGTGCAGGGCGCGCTGGCGCCCGAGGCCATCGCCGCGGTGGCGCTGCTGGCCGAGGACCGGCGCGACGTGGGCCTGCTGATGGTCACCTCGTCGGACCGCCTGAACGCCGGCTGGACCGCCGCCGGCCGCGCCCGCGAGCGCGGGCTTTCCTCCGCCCGCAGCCATATCGAGCGGCTGCTGGAGCCGCTGCCGCGCCATTGCGGCATCGTCAGCGTGGTGGACGGGCACCCGGCGACCTTGGGCTGGCTCGGTGCCGTGTGCGGCCATCGCATGCGGGCGCTGGGGGTGGAGCATTTCGGCCAGTCCGGCAGCCTGCCCGACCTCTACCGCCACTATGGCGTGGACACCGCCGCCATCCTCGCCGCCGCCCAGGCGCTGGCGCCGGGCCGCCCGCTGCGGCACCTCAGGGCGGTGTGACCCGATCCGGCGGCGGAACGCCACGGCCGCTCTCCTCGCCGGCCGGCCTTCGCCGGCGTCCCCGCATCCGAGCCCGGCGGGCCGCCCGGCGCCAACGGCCGCCGCGGGCCTGCTGCGGAGGGAGCGGGCGGAACCCGCGTCCGCCCGCTCCCGCCGCGGCCTCGTGGGGACGGCCGGCCCGGCGAGGGATGGGCCACTTGTCGGCGGCGGCGCTCTCCGCTAGAAGCGGCCCACCACGCGCCCGCGCGCTTCGCGCCGCGCCTCTGCGGAGAGGTGGCAGAGTGGTTGAATGCACCGCACTCGAAATGCGGCATACGGGCAACCGTATCGGGGGTTCGAATCCCCCCCTCTCCGCCACCCCCCTGTTTCTCCTGATATCATTCTGCCTCGCTAAGTTGCAGAAATCCAGCGCTTGCGCCATGTTCTAGGCGCATTCCGTTTCACGTGGTTTCTCTCGGCCTCCGTCTGGGGTTGGGGCGCCGGTTGGGGCAACCCTATTGGGGCGGACGGCACCCCAACCTGCGAGGCCCTCACATGGCGCTTGCCGTCAATCGGCTGAACGCCCGTCAGGTGGCGACGATCACCAAGCCCGGCCGCCATGGCGATGGCGGCGGGCTTTATCTCGTGGTTGACGCATCCGGCGCGCGCCGATGGCTGTTCCTGTTCAGGTGGAAGGCCGATCCGTCGCAGCCCGGCAAGGGGAAACTGCGCGAGATGGGGCTGGGCTCCGCTCGCGACGTATCGCTGGCGTCGGCGCGCGAAGCTGCAGCGAAGGCCCGCGAGATGGTCCGCGCCGGCGTCGACCCCATCGAGGCGAAGAGGCGGAGCCCAGCCGCCGCCCTGGCGCCCACGTTCGGGGCGATAGCCGAGGCCCACATTGCGGCGATGGCGCCGGCTTGGCGCAATTCGAAGCACATCGACCAATGGCGAATGACGCTCTCAGTCGAGCGCGGCGACCATGGCGGGTACCTCGCCAGCGGGTATTGCACAGCGCTCCGCGACAAGGCGGTGTCGGACGTCACCACCGAGGACGTGCTGGCTGTGCTGGCGCCTATATGGGCGGAGAAGAATGAGACCGCCTCTCGTGTCCGCGGCCGGATCGAAGCCGTCCTGGACGCGGCCAAGGCGAAGGGCCTGCGCACGGGAGAGAACCCGGCACGGTGGAAGGGGCACCTTGCGCTGACGCTGCCCAAACGACAGAAGCTGCAGCGTGGGCACCACGCCGCCCTGCCCTATTCCGAGGTGTCGGCGTTCCTGAAACGGCTGCGGCTGGTGCGCGGGATGTCTTCCTTTGCGTTGGAATTCGCGATTTTCACCGCGGCCCGATCCGGCGAGGTGCGCGGCGCACGCTGGTCGGAGATAGATGCCGATCAGAAGCTTTGGACCATTCCCGCCGCGCGGATGAAAGCAGGCCGTGCGCACCGGGTGCCGCTTGGGCCGCGCGCGATAGAGATCCTCGAAACGCTCGGCCAACTGAAGCGCGGCCCCGACGATCTCGTCTTCCCTGGCCAAAAGCGCGGATCGTCGCTTTCCGATATGAGCCTGACCGCCTTGCTGCGCCGTTTGGAGGTGGACGCCACCGCCCACGGCTTCCGGTCATCGTTCCGGGATTGGGCCGGCGATCACACGACCTTCCCGCGAGAGGTCGCCGAGGCGGCGCTGGCCCATGCGGTGGGCGATGCGACGGAAGCGGCATACCGGCGCTCCGACGCGCTGGCAAAGCGCCGCAAGCTGATGGAGGCTTGGGACACGTATCTTAGCGCGCCCAGCGCGGCCCCGCGTTCGGATCAAACCGCGGCGTCTCAGCCCGAGGTGGCCCCAGATGGCGCCTAACAGCAAATCGGGTCGAGGTCGCGTGCCACCCAACCTTCGCGACCTTGGCGACCTGCTGAGCGATGCCGGACAGTCGGCACTGCGGCGAGAGCAGCAGGTCGAAGCAATGCGCCAACACAATGAGGGAGAGAGACTGCGAGCGGCGGAGGCAAGAGCGCGCGATCCCTACGCGGCGTTGATCGGGCTCGCTCGCTTGGCCGGACAAGATCCGGCCGAAGTAGTCGCGGCGGTAAAACAAGGTGGCGTGCTCGCGGCAGTGCTGAAGCACATGCTCGATATTGAAAAGCAGAAGCCGGGGCCGAAGGCTGATCGTCGTTCGGCAGAGCGGTGGGCGGTTGTCCATTGGCTGACCGCCGCGGGCCTTACAGGGGCAGATCTGGATAGGGCGATAGCCGAGATTGCCGTCGGGCGCGCCAACGTAACACCCGAGACTTATCGACGGAGCGCCACGCGCTTCAAGGGCGACAAGGTTGCTGCGCTTTTGCTAGAGAGCGAAGCCATCTCAAAAGCGCGCGATTACTACACCCGCTCCAAGGGGAATAAATCGCCGGGGTGAATTCCTCCCCTGTCATGCTTTTCCCGTCGAGTGTTTCAATTCGGGCGACCTCGCACCACAACGGCGGAGCCCGGCACATGACGATCCAGAACGCGCATCCGGCTTTCAACGGCCCCGAACTGCTTCGCGACACCGAAGCCGCGGCACATTTGCGCATCTCTCGCACGAGCGTCTGGCGACTTCACCAGAAGGGCGCATTCCCGAGCGTTCGCATTGGCGGGCGCACGCTATTTCGTCGTGCGGATCTGAACGCCTTTATCGAAAAGCAGGTTTCCGGCGTCGCGGCCTAGCAATCCAGAATGCCCAGGAAAGCAGTCGCGCGCGATTCGCGGGCTTTGTCGCGAACGAAAAAGCCGGCCGCTCCCGTGAAGAGCGAACCGGCGTGAAAGGTCTTCGATGACAAGACCGAATATTAGTCCTGTCCCAGCTCCACGCCAAGATATTTCTAAGCCTGGCCTGTCGGAAGCAATTCAGAAGCTTCACTCCCCTCGCGAGCCGGAGGCGAGTCGGCGCGCAACAGCCAACGTCGTGAAACTGCAGCCCGCGGTGGCGCCAGCAGACGAATTCCAGCGGCACGCCGCAGCGGGCTTCCTCGCCCACCTGATTCCTGTCATTCCAGCGAACGCCACCTTGTCGGATCGGTCTTCGCTCGCAGCCGCTGCACGCGGGAAGGCACCCGGCGAAAAGGGCGTTGATGGCAAATGGCGCGGACTTGCCGGCTGGGCGGCACGCCCAAATGCAACCGCCGCCGACATTCGCGAATGGGCGGGATGGGGCGCTAACATCGGGCTTCGCACCGGTCGGATCGTCGCCTTCGACCTGGACGTGAACCCCGAACGCGCCCAACCAGGCGAGGCCGAGCGGCTGCGCGCCTTTGCCGCCGAGCTGCCGAGGGTATTCGCCGGCGCTCTTGGCGTTCCGCTTAAAGGGCTCCCCACTCGGACCCGCGGCGGCAGCGTGCGAGCTGTCTTCGCACGCACAGAGATACCGCGCGCCAAGATGGTTTGGCACATCGACGCGACAGGGCAAAAAATTGAACTGCTAGGCACTGGGCAACAGATCGTCGTCGCCGGCTCGCACCCCTCCGGCGAGGCCGTCGAGAACAACCTGTGCGCTGTCGGGTTCGACGGATTGCCGATGTTGGACGATGCTGCCTTGTCTCGTTGCGAAAGCGCCGTGCGCGAGATGGGCGCGCAGCACGGATTCGAGCTTCGAGCCGGCAGCGAGGCGACGTCCATGCCCGGCGACCCGAAGCTCGAAGCGCTTCTTACCGAGGAACTGCGGCATTCGACCACGAGCCGCGCTATTGCCGATCCCGAAGCTGAGGCCGAGTTTGCCGACCTTGACCACCGGTTCGGCGCAGCGTGCGAAGCAAACCTCGCGCTCGCGGCGACTTGGACCGGGGAGCGGCCCCCCAACGACCCCTCCGGTTCCGGCTGGCTCGACGCGCTAGCGTTCCGCCTGGGCGCGGCGGGGGGCTTCGACCATGTCGACTTCGCCCGTCTTGTGGCGCGGTGGGATCACGAGAAGATCGACCAGGATCGACATGGGCCCGACAGCGACAGTGGGCGACGTCAGATCGTGCGGGCATGGCTGCACGGTGGTGCGAAGGGTGCCGAAGTGCGCACGCGGCGACAGAATGAGGCAGATCCGTCGCGTTGGCTGGACAGCCGATCAGATGGCGAGGCGTCCGCGGAAAAGGGCTCGGACCAATCGCCAACGAGACGGCTTCAATGGACCCCATTTGACGCAGCCGCCGATGGAGCCCTAACCGACAGCGTCGCCCCGCTGATTAAGGGGCTCCTCGACCAGGGCGCCATGACGGTCCTGTATGGCGAGAGCAATGTCGGAAAGACTTTCGTCGCAATGGACATCGCCCACCATGTCGCGACCGGCCGAAGCTGGGGTGGCATGAAGACCACTCGGTTGCCCGTTGTCTATGTCGCTGCAGAAGGTGGCAGAGGTGCAAAGAAGCGCGCCGCTGCGCTCCGCCTTCGGCGCGGTGATCCCGGCGACCTATTTCGCTTCCTTATCAGCCCGGTCGACCTTCTGCGCTCAAGTGCCGACCTGCAGCCCTTGGTCACGATGTTGCGCGAACTGCCGCAGGCGCCAGGCTTGATTGTGGTCGACACCCTGTCGCGCGCCATGGCCGGTGGAGATGAGAACTCCTCGACCGATATGGGCGCGATGGTGAAGCACCTCGACGCTCTCAGGAGTGCCACCGGCGCCCATGTGCTTGTCGTGCATCATAGCGGGAAAGATACCAGCAAAGGCGCCCGCGGACATTCCTTGCTTCGCGCAGCCACCGACACCGAAATCGAAATTCAGAACAACCGGATCATGGTGACGAAGCAGCGCGATTTGGATCGCGCGTGGTCATCGGGGTTTTCGCTCGACGTCGTCGAGTTGGGACGGGATGCCGATGGCGACCCCGTCACGTCGTGCGTGGTGGTATTTGACGGAAGAGACGGCCCCGCACTCCCTCGCGACCAACTCGACAGGATCCGCGCTGCGGTTGGTGATCTGGAATGGGGCCCGCGTGACAGCGGGCGAGGCAGTGGCAATGCCGAATGGATCGGTGTGCCCGTCGCCGAGGCTTTGGGGCTCGACCTTTCGAAGCGGAACGACAAGGCCCGCACCAAGGAGCAAGTGGTGGCTCTCTTGCGATGCGGCGCCTTCAGGGAAATTGAGCGCGAGCGACGGAAGCGGATCGTCTGGGGCTCGGCTCCCTCTTCCCCCGACCAGTGGTGCGACAGCAGCCCTTCGTCCGAGGATGCTCCCCCAAATCTGTTTGACTGATCGGCTAGGCGACTATGGAACAGATTGTCGAAATCTCAGCACTCTCCGCGGCGCAATTGCGCAATAGACCGCAATTGAGCAGCAATTGCCGCCAATTGCGGTCAGCGATATACCCGCGTTCGGGTAGCGAAGTGACAACTTGTCACTGCAATTGGGACAATTGCTCTTTAAGCAATTGTCCAATTGCAAGCCCCCGCACGCTCGCCGGTCAATTGTTCGGGGTCGTGGCCCCAGCACTTAAACATGATGGGCGTCCGGAACAGATTGTCACCTATCCTTCTGCGCAGCTGCACGTTCTCGGCATGCTCAAAGCCGATAGTTCAATCGCCCGCTTCTCTGGGACGGTGGTTCGGGAGCGCAGGCAATGAGACGCCGTCCACCGAGCGCCCGCACTCCTAAGCAACAGGCATGGGCGCGCTCCAGCCGGTTCCGGGAAACTGGCCGCGCAATGATGAAGAGGTTCAACCTGCGGCGTCGCCTGGGCCCGAAGTGCGGAGCGAAGACAAAAAGGGATGGGCACCCCTGCCAGCACCCCGCCATGGCCAATGGGCGCTGCTATCGCCATGGCGGCCGGACGCCCAAGGGGGACGGCTGGCACGTCATGGCGATGCCCGATCCAGCATCGGCCAATGCCTCGGCGAAGCTGAGCCGAAAGCTCAGGGACAAACGGCGAGCTGAGAAGCGGCGAGCTGCACGCTTGGCCGCGATGACGCCGGAGGAAAGGGCCGCATACCGGCTCTGGCACGCCACCCACACGCCGGGTTCCGCGGCGAAGCGCGTCGCCGCTCGAAAGGAGCGAGCTGACGCCGCTCTCTTTCGCGCGGCCGCGGACGCACCTTCCCCGCCCCCGTCGCCTGAAGCTCAAGCGATCCGGAAGCGCATCGCCGAACTGAAGGCCGAGAGCGACCGGTTTAACGATAGGGATCTGTTCGAATGACGCACCGTCGTGAAATCAATCAAGCCTGGGATCTGGTCGAGACCGAGGGCGCCCTCGTGGCAGTGCGTGCCATGATCGAAATCTGCGAAGACTCGAACGCGCCGGCTCCAGCGCGCGCGACAGCAGGCGCCGCCCTTCTCCGCGCCGCGGGAATGTTCGATAGAGACGGGCGCGACGCCGACGATAAGCCTGCCGTGGAGATGACGGCGGAAGAAATTCGCCAGCGCATTGCGCAGCTGCAAGCAGAAGCCAAAGCGTTGAAGCCGACAAATCCGGGCAATTCTTCAGACGGCAGCAACGGCGACGATGACGATGACGATGACGATGAAGGTGATTTGTTCGAGTAAGGGCCGGCCTACCGACCCCGCTTCATCTCTTCTAGACACCGTCGAATGATCCACGCTCGGCGTGCTGCTTCGCAGGTTCGTCGAGATTGTTCTTCATCATATTCGGGTGTGCCAGGTTCAGGCCCGAGCTTCGCCCGGAGCTTATCAGCTCGCTCTTCTTGGTACTCCAGCAAGTCACGTTCAAGGATCAGCACAGGACGGCCGCGGATATGCCGAAGTTTTCCGGATCGGCGCAGGTATCTGATGCGGGCGAACGAGCACCCAAGCCGCTCTGCTGCCTCGTCTTCAGTCAGAAGATTGTAGGTGGGTTTGTCCATGGACAATTCTCCTCGCCGGCCGAAGGGGTGATGAGCACCCCTCCGGCATTCCTGACTGCTGTCATCGGCCAACCCGGCCCGCATATTTCCTAAGAGCCCGTATGAAAATATCAATTTCTTCTAGCTCGGGAGTGCAATCAGCAAAGGTGACGCGGCCGCGAGTGAAAAGAGCCTCAATATAGATGACAAGTTCTTGAGCATTCTTCGGCGCGGTCGATATCAATTTTCGACGCCTCTTTTCCAATCTGTGATGAAGGGCCTCGATGGAAGATTGTATGTCGCTGGCATGGTATCTTGGGGTTCGCTCGAACGGCTCATATCTTTCAAGCGTCGCCTCTAGATCGGCGAGGGCCTGGGAATAAGCTGCAATGGCATCGCGAACGCACGGTCTTTTGCGAGGGTTCGCGCTAGCTTCGGCGTGGCATACCTTCAACATGCCTAACCTCCATTGTCAGAATATCGTAACTAGGTTACGATATGATCTGACCATGTGGACGTCAATAGAAATCGTAACGGTGTTATGAAATGCTTCCAGTTCAGTGCAAGATGGCCCGCGCAGCTCTGGGCTTGGGCGTCCGCGACCTAGCTCAATTGGCGCGCGTTTCTCCAGATACGGTGGCGCGGCTGGAACGGGGCGAAGCACTTCGAGACAAAACCATATCCGAAATCCGCTCCGCCCTGGAAGCAGGGGGCATTAGGTTCGTTGCTGACGGAGAGATTGCCGGCGGCGGTCCCGGAGTGCGCATAGCTCCCGGCACCGCAAGCTAACCCCTTCAGTTGCCTGCAGTCCATATAGTCGATTTTTGCGGTTATGTCAAAATTATAGTTTGAAACTAGAGATGTCAGATTGTCAATTGTCAGTTGACCGCAATCTATACGCCAATTGACGTGTCGCGCGACAGTTGACTGGCAGAGCCTAGGAATCATTATAATTCAACACTTCTAGGCGCTCCTGACCTATTTTGCTCGTCAACCCGCTGGACGGCCGACACGCCGATACCCAGCGTGCGCGCCACCTTGAGCACGCCCATTCCCTCGGCGCGAAGGTCGCGGATGCGCTGCTCAACGGCGGGGCCCACTGTAGGGCGGCCAAGCCGCTTGCCCTGCGCCTTGGCACGGGCAAGGCCCGCCTTCACGCGCTCCTGGATCATCGCCCGCTCGAACTCAGCGAAGACGCCGAGCATCTGGAACATTGCTTTGCCGGACGGCGTGGTGGTGTCGACGGCCTGTTGATGCAGATAGAGGTCGGCGCCACGGGCGTGCAGATCGGACAGAAACGACACCAGGTCGGGCATGGAGCGCCCAAGGCGGTCGACGGACCATGCCGCAACCATGTCCACTTCGCGGCGCGTGACCGCCTTCAGCATGGCGTCGAAGCCGGGGCGCTTGTCCCGCCCCTTCGCTCCGGAGATGCCCGCATCCTCGAATGTTGCGACCACCTGCCAGCCGGCCTTCGCCGCGACGGCCTCCAGCTCGCGGCGCTGGTTCTCGGTGGTCTGCCCATCGGTGGAGACGCGCAGATAGATCGCAACGCGGCGGCCGGGTTTCGGAGGCATCGGACAGACTCCAATTGGGGACGTAGTACATACCGTTTATATTAATTTTCCGTATATAGCAAGTGCCCTCGGCAAACCCGCGTAAATCTGTGCCCGAAAGGCGCAAATTCAGCGCATGATTTCGGTATAGCCATCCGAGCGACGCCAACGGTGGCTCCCTAGGGTCGCCAAGCGAGCTTCAACAGGTGAGCCGATTGGACCGGAGCGCCGCCTGGCAGAGGCGCCGAATGCGCGGGCTCTCTGTACGCGCCAAGACGCTCTGCAGCTGGTGCCGGATCTCCCCTATCTCAACGGCGGAGATGGCGTGCCTGAGCGCGGCTGCGGCACTCCAAGCCAGGCGAGCTTCGCGCTCAATCTCAGCACGCGCCGCGCCTGCGCCGAGACATCGCGACCTCACGTCCGCCACCGGGTCGCCCTTCGCGTTGCCCTCGATCAGCGTAGCTTCGACATGCTGACGCGCCATTGCTGCGAGGCGCTGAAGATACGTCGCGGTATCCGGTGAACATTCGACCCGATCGATTTCACGCACGAGCACTTCGATGGCCGCTAGCGCACAGCGGGCATTCGTCTCCATGTCCAGGTTGAGCATAGCTTCGGTCCTTGTGGCGGGGTTTCGAAGGGTTGGGGGATGGCGCGTCGAGAGCGGGGCACCGGCGCCGCCTAGTGGGCCGGCCCTGGCCCACCCCCCGGCGTCAGTCCGATCGCCCCGACGTGAACGTTGCCGGGTGCCGCTACAAATTTTGACTCCAGCGGATGTTTTGACAATTTGTCACCCGACTTACTCCTGAGCATCAGGGGTACAAAATGTCACTTGTGACTGACAATGACATACAAAATTTGTCCGCGGGCGAAGATAGCATTCGACTTTCGAGGATTAAATACTATGTTTTTGATTGCCGCATCACCATCGACGAGCTATTCTCCCGCAAACCGCGCGCGGAAGGCTGACGTCGATGACTGCCAAGCGACAAGTACATCATGCCGACGATCATTCCGGCTTCGATGACGCAGACTGGGGACCGGCGCCCCCGTCGAAGGCGGAACTCGACTTCGACGAAGAGGTCGGCGTTATTGCATGCCGGTTCGGGAGCATCGCCAACCAGCCCGATCAGGTTGGCATTGCTGATACGATGGAAGGAGCCATCGGACTTTTCCACGATCTGCGGCGTAGCCGGCGCCTGTCGCTCCTCTTTAGCGAGCACCAACGCGACCAGCTCTTCAACGCTCTCGCGACCGCCCGAGGCCACGTCCACAAGCTGCCCGCGCCTGAACAGGCGGACGCCGAGGATGCGCTCTCCGCTCTACAGGCGCTTGCCAACCACTACGGTCGCGACTTTTCGCAGCGCCGGCTTCCGGAGGATCGGCAACGAGACCTCATTGACCATTCGTTGATCGGTCAGAACACGCTGCGCACCATGTGCCTTCAGGCCGCCATCGAGCTGCGCGCCGCCCGGCGGAACATGTCCACTCTTGCCTATGTGGAGGGCGCATGAACCTTTCTTCGCGAACCGCGTCCGCCGCTGACGAACCCGATTTGGTGCGTCTCGCCATCGCAATGCTTGAGGAAACCAGGCCAGGCGAGCCCTACGAGCAAGAAGTCATCCGGTCCCGAATCCGCCACTACCTGAACTCAGCGGATGCTGAGATTTGGGTGGTCACGCTTCAGGACACGGTCGTCGGCTTCTTGTTGGGGTGGACAATTCCTTTCGACTGGCGCTCGGGCTGCTGTGCCGTCGTCCGGATGCAGCACGTCGCGTTGGACGCCCGCGAGACGGATGCAAGCGATCTGCTCATGCGCGGCTTTTTCCTCTGGGCCCGGCGCCAGGGTGCTCAGGAGATTGTCGGGTGCAGCTTCAGTCCTGATCGAGTGGCCGCGATGCGGGAGATGCTCGGCACTCAGGAAATCGGAGACGGGACGGCGCTTCAGTGAAGGAGGGCTCTGACAATTTGTGACCCCGTAACCATCGCCGGCCTTACGCTCACCGCCAGCGCCACCGCGGCGAACTCCTACGCCCAGAGCCAGGCGCAGGGCGCGCGCGACGATGCGCTGGCGGCCGAGCGCATCCGGCAGCGGAAATACGACCAGGAGGCCCAGGCCATCAACACGGGCGCCCGCAAGCGCTATGACGGCTTCACCGACCAGATGGGTGAGCGCGCCGGCAGCCTGGGCGACTATTTCGCCGGGCAGAAGATCGCTCAGGGCTCCGCCAACGAGCAGGCCGCCGCCGACATGGCCAGTTCCCAGATGCCGGCCTCCGCGTCCGGGATCACGGTGGCCGAGGAAGGCAAACAGCGCGCCCAGGCGACCAACTTTTCCGAGGCCCAGGGCCAGGCGCTGGGCAACCTGCGCTCGTTCGGCGACGTGCTGGGCGACATCGGCCGGTCGACCTCGCGCGACGCCGGCACCATCGGCCAGATCTCCGGCTTCAAGCAGGGCTCTTCCGGGGTGCTGCCCTACGAGCTGGAGGCGGCGAGCAAGCAGGGTTCGAGCGCGCGCATGCTGGGCGACATCTTGGGAGCAGCCGGAAACGTGACGATCGCCAAGGGCCTCTACGGCAGGTATGCACCGCCCGGCACCCGGTTCTCAGGAAACGGGCTGATCCCGGAGACCGGCCCTGCAGCATTTACGAAGATTGGTGGCCAGTACGTCGCCGCGCCGCCCGGCCTGGCGTACAAGGTCTACTAAACCCACCGGCCCTCGCGGACCGATATGCTGTCCATCATCACGGCGAGCCCGCAGGCCTCGATAACCTCCATGGCCGCGCACTCCGTCCAAAGCCGGACAAGAGCCGCCGCCATGCCCAGCAACATGCGGCAGAAAGGATGGAATTCATAAAAATGAAGCCGCAGGCCGGGGATGCAGCAGTTGTTTTCTCTAATATTGGAATTATTCCAGATCATGTGCACCTGAAATCACTACATCGCGAAGAAATTCCACCTTATCTTCCGATATCGACTGGTTCGCGTGTCCCCGAGTGACGAGCATCCCCCGCCATGAGCCTCGCCCATCGCCATACCTCGCTCGCAGAGCTTCGCGCTCTCGTGGACAGCCCGTTCGCCCCTACGCGCGCCGGTGCGGGAGGCCTCGTCTCGGTGGAGGTGGAGGCAGGGCTGTTCCTGCTCTCGCGCGAAATGGCCATCGATGCCCCCTTCGTGTTCGAGAGTGAGAGCTTCCCCGCGGCCACGCTCTCTGTGGTGCTTGACGGACAGGCGACCTCCGAGACCCGCGGGGTGGAAGGCTTCCGCCCCAACGAGGTGTGGATCGCTTCCGACAACGAGCGCCGGCCCTGCCGCACCGTCGTCCACGCCGACCGACCGGTGCGCACGGTGGAACTGGTGGTGACGCCCGAATGGTTCGATGCCACCTCGCGCCATGCCGGCTCCTCTTTCGATCCGCTGCGCGAGGCCATGGAACGCCCCCTCAGCGTCACGCGCCGGCCGCTCGACGCCCATCTCAAGCGCGTCGCGTGGCAGGTGCTCCAGGCGCCCGCGGCGCCCGGGGTTGCCGCTTTGGTGTTGGAGAGCCGCGGGCTCGATCTGCTGGTGGCGCTGGTGGAAGGTCTCGGCGACAGCGCCCCGGCCACCGCCGACGCGCTGCGCGCCCGGGACCGGGACCGCATCATGGCGGTGCGTGCGCGCATCGACGCCGATCCGGCCACCGTCGCCAGCCTCGCCGGCCTCGCCGACGAGTTCGGCGTCAGCCCGAGCAAGCTCAAGCGCGACTTCTTCAGCGCCTTCGCCAGCTGTGCCGGCGCCTACGTGAACGAGCGGCGCCTCATGCTCGGCCGCGCGCTCATCGAGCGCGAGGGTCTGTCGGTATCGCAGGCCTCCTACCGGGCCGGCTACGGCCATCCCAGCAACTTCTCCACCGCCTTCCGCCGCCGCTTCGGCTTCGCGCCTTCGCAGCTCACGCGCTGAGAACAAAGGCCTCGGGCGTGCTGAGCCGCGCGCATACGCAATTGAGCCGAAGGCATACGTCTTTCCGGTCCAACCTATTGCCCGTGTTTGCGAAAAGTCGGGACGAGACATTCGGCGCCGGCGCGGCGCCCGTTCCGGGGATATCGGCTCATGGCCCACGCACGTCGCTTTGCCCTCGCCTTCGCTCTCCTCGCGGCGCCGTCCGCGGCGCTCGCACAGCAGCCGGAGGCGACCATCGAGCTGGACGAGCTGACCGTCGAGGCCATGCGCCGCGCCCAGCCCTTCCTCAACGTAATGGCGAGCGTGCGCGTGTTCACCGAGAAGGACATCGAAGCGCGCACCATCGAGCGGCTGGAGGATGCGTTCGATGCCAGCGTCAACACGCTCATGCGCAGCCAGCGGGGCGGCAACGACGCCTCCGTCATCTCCATCCGCGGCGTCGCCAACACCGCCTTCGGCACCGACCCCACGGTGGCGATCTATCGCGACGACGTGTTCATCGGCAACGACGCCAGCTTCAACCTCACCATGGTGGATCTGGACCAGATCGAGATCCTGCGCGGGCCGCAGGGCACGCTCTACGGCCGCAACGCCATCGCTGGTGCGGTGAACGTGCGCAGCGCGCGGCCGGAGTTCGGCGCCACCTACACCAAACTCGATGTCCTGTTCGGCACCGACATGACGCTCCAGGGCCGCGCGGTGGTGAACGCCGCGCTCGGCAGCGATCTCGCGGTGCGCGCCGTGGCCTTCGGCGACTATTCCAACGGCTGGGTACCCAACCTCGCGGACGGCCAGCTCTATGACGGCGCAAAGGACGGCGGCGGCCGCTTCCAGGTGTTCGCCCGACCGAGCGAAAACCTGGAGTTGCTGTTCTCGGCGGACTACGCCACCGACCAGGGCAGCCGCGGCAATCGCGGCCCCTTCGGCACCGTGTGGGCGGACGGCTACAACGCCGCCATCCCCTACGTGTCGAGCATCTCCAGCTACGGCACATCGGTGAAGGCGAGCTACGATTTCGGCGGCGCAGAGTTGGTCTCGGTCACGGCTTGGCGCGGCGCCGACGGCGAGGGGACCGGCGGCGACTTCACGCCCTCCCCGTTCCGGCAGAACGGCTTCACCCGCAGCTACGACCAGGCCTCGCAGGAGGTGCGCCTCGTCTCGAAGCCCAATGACAAACTGGAATGGACGGTCGGCACCTTCTTCTTCGGCTCCGACGAGACCCGCTACGAATCCACCGGCTTCAACTATCCGGTGCCGGCCAACGTGTTCTATCCAGGGCAGCCAGCCTTGCCGGCGGGCTATGAGGAAGGCACGAACTCAAACCTCTTCGGTTGGTCGGCGGCGGCCTATGGCGACGCCACCTGGCATGTCACGGACAAGCTCGACATCCTCGCCGGTGCCCGCCTCAGCTACGACCGCCGCGAGATCGACTACGACCATCACTCGAACGTGCCGGGCATCACGCTGGGGGCGCCGGCGCAATTGCTGCTCCAGTCCATGGACAGTACCGACCTCTCGCCCAAGATCGGCCTCGCCTACGAAGTGGCGCCCAAGGTGCGCGCCTACGCGACCATCTCGCGCGGCTACAAGGCTGGCGGCTTCAACCTCTCCTTCGCTCCAACGAACGACCTCGCCTATGAGCCGGAGAGCGCCTGGAACTACGAAGGAGGGGTGAAGGCCTCGCTCTTCGACGGGCGGCTGGATGTCGCCGCCTCGGTCTTCTACTTCGACTGGACCAACCAGCAGATCTACTCGTTCAATGGCTACTCGGTCTGGATCGCCAACGCGCCCAAGTCGCGCAATTACGGCGCCGAGATCGAGATCAAGGCGCGCCCGGTCGACGGACTGGAGCTGTTCGCCGGCCTCGGCCTCCTGGATGCACGCTTCATTGATGCTCCAGCCTCGCAATCCGGCGGCAATGCGGATGGCAACTGGCAGCCGCTCGCCTCGAAATATTCGCTGTCGCTGTCCGCCCAGTACACGCGCCCGCTCACCGCGCAGCTCAACGGCATCGCCCGCGTCGACTGGAACTGGCGCTCGTCCTTCTACTTCGACGTGGACAACACGATCGAGCAGGAGGCCTACGGCATCGTCAATGCGCGGCTCGGCGTCGAGGCAAAGGACTGGAGCCTTTATCTGGTGGCGCTCAACCTCCTGAACCAGGAGTATTACACGGTCGCCACCAACAACGGTTACGGCCCATATGGGGCGCCCGGCGACCCGCGCATGATCGGCGTTCAGGCCCGCTCCCGTTTCTGAGCCGCCGCAGATGCGCATTCTCGTGGTGGGGGCCGGCCCCGCCGGCCTCACGCTCGCTCTGTCCCTCGCCCGGCGCGGCATTGCGGCCGAGGTGGTGGAGCGCGCGCCGCAGCTCAATACCGGCGGCTATGTGGTCAGCCTGCAGGCCAACGGATGGGACGTGGCGGAGCGACTCGGCTTCCTTCCCGCACTACGGCGGGCGGCGTTGCCGGCCTCCGATTCGGTCTATCGGGATGGCGCGGGGCGCGAATTGTTCCGGTTCCGCGACGCCATCCTCAAGGAGCTCACCGGCGGCAAGATGCTCCATGTCCCGCGCGACGTGCTGGTCGGGCTGATGGCGGACGCGCTGGCGCAGGCGGGAATGCCGCCGCCGCGCTTCGCTACCGAAGTGACGGCAATCGTCCAGGCGAGCACGGCGACCGAGGTGACGTTCTCAGACGGCACGCGGGAGGCTTTCGACCTCGTGGTGGGCGCCGACGGCATCCACAGCCGCGTCCGCGCCCTCGCCCTCGGCCCTGAAGAGCGACACCTGCGGCCGCTGGGCTATCGCGGCGCTGCCTGGCGCATGCCGTTCGAGGGCCGGCTTGAGCCGCTCTACGAAGGCTATATGGAGGTCGGCAGGCAGGCGATCCTCTATCAATCCGGGCCGCGGGAGCTGTCCACTCTGCTGTGCTGGCGCAACAGCGACCTCGATCCGGTTCCGCCCCAGGCCCGCCACGGCACGGTGGCCGCCGCGTTCGCCGGAACCCACCCGGTGCTCCAACGACTGATCGACGGGCCGGTCGCCTGGGAGGGCGCCTTTCTTGACGCGGTGTGCCAGATCGAGATGCCCGCCTGGAGCCGCGGCCGGGTGGTGCTGACGGGAGACGCCGCCTGGTGCCTCTCCCTCCTCTCCGGCCAAGGCGCCTCCATGGCCATGGCCGGAGGACACCTCCTCGCTGAAGCGCTGGCGCACGCGCCGGTGGACGATGCCCTGGCGACCTGGGAGGCGCGGCTACGGCCCGTCATCGGCGCCATCCAGCGCCATGCGCGCGCAAGCGCACGCAGCTACATCCCGCGCTCCGCGCTCGGGCTCGGGATCAGCCGCCTCCTGCTGCCACTGCTCATGTCGCGGCCGGTGCTGATGCTGCGGGCGCGCGCGTTGGTGGCGCCGAGCATCGTCGCCTCCGAGGCCTGAGCAACCAATCCAACCCGGTTGAGTAGCCTCGCCGCCTTCGCGCGTCCGTGGCCTCGTCGGCGAAACCTTCCGCTGAGCGCCGGGCCGGCAGCTCAGACCCGCGCCGCGGACCGGACAGGCGCGGCCGGTCCCGGCTGAACCTCGATGGTGACGTGGGACAGGCGCCGGATCGGGCTGATCCGCGCCTTGTAGAAAGCCGGGTCGCGCAGGCCTTCGCCCGCCAGGGCGACGATGGCGGCGGCGTGGCCCGGCCCCACCTGCCAGACATGCAGGTCGGTGATGCGGGCGTCATCGGGCGCGAGCGCGGCGCGGATATCCGCTTCCAGGTCCTCCTCCGCGGGCACCATGTCGAGCAGGACGCCGCCGGCATCGCGCATCAGCCCCCACGACCAGCGGGCGATCACGAGGGCCCCCACGAGCCCCATGAGCGGGTCCGCCCAGAGCCAGCCATAAACGCTGCCGACCAGCAAGGCGAGGATCGCCAGGACCGAGGTCAAGGCATCGGCGAGCACGTGGAGATAGGCCGCGCGCAGATTGTTGTCGCGCGCCGGCGCCGCGTGATCATGGCCGTGGTCGTCATGGTCATGGTCATGGTCATGGTCATGGTCATGGTCGGGGTGGTGATGGCCGTGGCCGTGGTGGTGGTGCGTGTCGCGCAGCAGCACGGCGCTGGCGAGATTGACCGCGAGTCCCACCGCGGCGACGGCGATCGCCTGCGGGAAGCTGATCGGCACCGGGGCCGCCAGGCGCAGGAAGCTCTCCCAGCCGATCAGCAGCGCCACGAAAGCGAGCACCACGGCGCTGGCGAAGCCGGCGAGGTCGCCGAGCTTTCCGGTGCCGAAGGTGAAGCGCCGGTCGCGGGCGTGGCGGCGCGCATAGAGATAGGCCAATGCGGCGATCAGCATGGCTCCGGCATGGGTCGACATGTGCCAGCCGTCCGCCACCAGCGCCATGGAGCCGTACAGCGTGCCGGCGGTGATCTCCACCACCATCATGGCGGCGGTCAGGGCGATGACCAGCCACACCTTGCGCTCGTTGCGCCGGTGGTCGGCGCCGAGAAAGACGTGCTCGTGTCCGAGGGCCTCGGCCATCCCTCCCTCCTTTGTCGCCGGCGCGGTCATTTCAGATAGGTCCGGATGATGCCCATCAGCTCTTCGCTGCCCTGCTGCCGATCGGCATCGGTCGCGGCGCCGAGCACGTGCTCGCGCAGGTGATCGTCCACCAGCTCGGTGGTGAGGCCGTTCATGGCGCCGCGCACCGATGCCACCTGGCGCAGCACCTCGCCGCAGGGAACCTCTGCCAGCAAGGCGCGCTCGATGCCCTCGATCTGCCCTTTGATGCGCCGCACGCGGGCGATCAGCTTGTCCTTGTCGCGGATGGTGTGGGCCATGCGGCGCGGCTCTCCCTTGATGCCAAAATAGCATAGGGGGCTATATTATGATCCACAAGCGCCCTGCCCGCCCGATCGGCGCAGGGACGCCTCGGCTCAGCCTGCCGCGGCGATGTCTTGCGCCGCCGCGATCTCCGCATTCACGGAATTGAGGAAATAGCGCCCAAGCCACTTGCGCGGCACGTGGCGCATGAACAGGTTGCGCGCCTCGAAGGCGAGCGGCGAGCGCGGCACGAACACCCCGGCGAGCTTGCGGCTTCGCGCCTGCAGCCGGGCGATGGACGGCCGGAGCCGCGCCTCGTGCGCGGCGAGCGCCGTGGGGACGTCGCCGCGGGCGAGTTCGTCGGCGAGGATCGCCGCCGAGGTGAGCGCCATGCCGGCGCCCTGGCCCGAGATCAGCGTCAGGCAGTGGGCGGCATCGCCGAGCAGCAGCACCCGTCCGCGCGACCAGCGCGGCAGTTCCACCAGCGAAAGATCGTCCACCAGAGCCAACGCCCCGTCCGCCCGCGCCGCCTCGATCTGCGCCCGCACCGCCGGGTGGCTGCGCCGGCATACGTCGCCGATCAGCGCCCAGCGATCAGCGGCGGGCACCGGACCGCTCTCCTGCGAGTGCCAGACATGGAGCGCGGCCACCCGCCCCTGCGTGAGCGTGTAGTATTCCACCACGTGCCCCGGCTCCGCATAGGAGACGAAGTCGATGCCGAGATCGAGCCGGTCCGGCAGGTCGTAGACAGCAAACCGGTAGCCCAACGGGATGAGACATTCGGCGTCCGCTGCGAATATGGACGGCCTCAGCGATGAACGCATACCGTCAGCGAACAGGACTAGATCGGCCGAGATCGCCGTGCCGTCGGACAGGCGCGCAGTCGCGCCGTCCAAGGCGTTCTCCACCGCGTCGATGGTGGTGCCGAACCTGAGCTCCACGGCCTCCGGTAGCTCGGCATGGAGCGCGGCAACGAGGTCGGTGCGGCGCAGCGCGATATAGTCCAGGCCCTTGATGAAGTCGTGAAAGCGCAACCGCATCACCTCGCGCCCCTTGCGGTCGCGATAGACGTTTTCCTCCACATGGTAGACCGCGGACTTCAGCTTCGGCATCAGGCCCATGCGGGTGGCGGCGAGGTGGCCGGGGCCGGAAAGGCTCATCATGTAGCCGCCGGACCGCAGGTCGTCCGCGCGCTCGACGACAACCACGCGCCAGCCGGCGCGGGCGAGCCACCATGCCGCGGCGAGCCCGGCGACGCCGGCTCCCGAGACAACGACGGTTCGTTCAGAGTTGATGGACGAGGTCATGGGCGCGGTTCCGGAACGGCGGCGAGGCGCCGCAGAATGAAGAGGATGAGGACTAGGCCGATCCCGGCCGCGACCGCGGCGGCGGCGAAGGTCGTCGCATAGCCGAGCGTGCCGGCCGCGAGCGCCGCGCCATAGCCGGCCATGCCGGCGGTGGCCGCATCGGCGCACTGGAACAGCGTGAAGTCGACGCCGGCCTGCTTGAGCGAGGACAGGCCCATGAGCAGCGAGTAGAGCGTGACAAAACCCATCGCCATGCTGAGCGTCTTCAGGACCACGAGGCCGGCAAGCAGTTCCGCACCGGCCTCGGCCGCCGCCCCCGCCGTGAGCGCAAGCAGCGCCAGCACCTGCAAGGCGGCAGCGACGAGCAGCGCCACGCGGGCGCCGCAGCGGCGCACCAGAAGGCCGCCGATCAGCGTGCCGGCGATGCCTGCGGCCACGCCGCCGCCGCCATTGACGAAGCCGAGCGCGGCGAGATCGAGGCCGCGGTCCACCAGGAACGGCCCGGAGAGCACCTGCACCAGCCGCACGCCGGCCTCAAACAGCACGGTGACGAGGAGGCCGAGCCGCACCTCGGGGCGCCGCAGCGCATACAGGAGCGAAGGCCGGTGCGGCGTCGCGGGCGCCGGCAGCGGCGGCTCGGCGCCTGACAAGAACGGCACGGCCAGCAGGAGGACGAGGCAGGCCATCGCCCCCGTCGCCCCCGTCCATCCGACCGCCGGAACGAGGACGAGAAAGGCGCCGCCGCCGAGCACCATGCCCAGATAGCCACCGCCCACCTGGGCCACATTTCCCCAGCCGCGGTTGGCGTCGGCGAGCCGCTCCACCGCGAAGGCGTCCACGGCGATGTCCACCGTCGCCGAGGCCAGCGCCACCAGCGCCAGAAGTCCGAACAGCGCCTGTCCGCCGTCGGGCCCGACGAGGGCCACCGCGCCGAGCAGAAGCGCGCACGCGATCTGGCCAGCCGCCACGAGGCGGCGCGAACGGCGCGCGCCGTCCGGCCGGATGCGGTAGCGCTCGGCAAGTGGCGCCCACAGGAATTTCAGCGCCCACGGCAGCATCAGTAGCGAGACGAGGCCGATCTCGGCGAGGCTGGCGCCCTCAGCTCGAAGCACCGCGGGAACCCCCATGAAGGTGAGGCCGCCGACGAGGCTCTGCGCCACATAGACGCCGCCGATGGCCGCCAGCACCCGCGCCAGCGGGAGCGGCGCGTCGATATCCGCTGTCGCCATCAATAGGAGCCACGGAGCGTCAGGCCCACGAGCCGGCCTTGCGCCACGTTGGAGAACACGTTGGCGCCCGAGGCGTAGCTGTAGGCGCGGTAGGTCTGGTCGAAGATGTTCTGGGCGAACAGCTTCAGGCTAACCCCGGACCGCCAGGAGAGTTCGAGCGCCGCATCTACGGTGGTGTAGGCCGGCTGCGAGAGCGTGTTGGCCTCGTTGAAATAGGTCTCGCTCACATAATGCAGCGCGCCTTCGGCGGCGATGGTGCCGTCGATCAGTTTCTGGTCGAACACGTAGCGCGCGAACAGGTTGGCGGTGGCGTTGGGGGCATAAGGCAGCGTGTTGCCATCGAAGCTCTCGCCCGTTGTGGGGTCGGTGAAATCCGAGAACAGCGAGCGCCCGTAGGTGGCGGTGGCCGAGAAGCTCAAGCGCTCGGTGGCGCGCCAGCGCGCCTCCAGTTCGACGCCGTAGCTTTCCGCCGCACCGACGTTGCGGATCACCTGGAAGCCCACGGGGCCCACATAGATCTGCTTGTCGTTGGAGGCGATGTAATAGAGCGCGGTGCTCAGCTCGAACGCCCGGTCGGGCGTCGCGGTGCGCAGCCCGATTTCGTAGTTCCATGCGGTTTCTGGCTCGTAGGCCTCGGCATCGTCGGGATAGGTCACCGCATGGTTGAAGCCGCCCGGCTTGTAGCCGCGCGAGATCAGGCCATAGACGCGGGTGGTGTCGTTGACCTGGTAGCCGAGCGAAACCTTGGGCTGCACGCTGGTGAAATTCGCCGAATTGGCGAAGCTGCCGGCAAAGTAGCCGCCGCTGTTCGAGCCCCATCGGGTGAAGTCGATGGAGCTTTCATCATAGGAGAATCGCAGACCGCCGGTGAGGTCCACCTTGCTGGTCATGCGCCAGGTCGCCTCGCCGTAGGCCGCGTAGCTGTCGGTGTCCACGGCGTTGCGCGAGGGGCCGTAGTAGAAGGAATAGCCGTCCGCCTCCCGGGTGAAGGCGTCGTTCTGGTAGAATAGGCCGAACACGCTCGTGACCGGCCCGCCGGAATCGTGAACCACGCGCAGTTCCTGCGAGAAGGCGCGGTCGGTCTCCGGAAACGACATCAGCAGGTTCGGCCCGGCGGCGATGTCGCGCACCATGTCCACGTCCTGGTAGGACGAGATGCTGGTGAGCTTGAAATCGCCGAGGCGCCAGTTGCCGGTGGCCGCCATCGTCGAAACGGTGCGGTCGAGCAGCGGGATCGGCCCCTGCTGGGTGCTCACATAGGCCCGGCGCGGCACGTTGCGGTCGAGCAGGTACAACTCCTCGTGGCTCTCGGTGTGCTCGCGGGTGAAGGCGAGCGAGCCGTCGAAGCTGCCGCCGGTGGGCGCATAGCGCAGCGCGACGCGGCCGATCATGTCGGTGGAGGTGTCGATGTTGGAGGCACCAGTGGAGACGTCGTCCACTGAGCCGAAGGCGCGCTCGGCCTTCACCGCAAGGTCGATATAGGTGCTGCCCGGAATCACCGGCAGCGTGCCCGCCAGCTCGCCCCAGGATTCTGGCGTGCCGGCCGTGAGGCTGAGGTCCACGCGGCCGGTGTCGGACTTCTTGGTGATGATGTTGAGGACTCCGCCATAGGCGTTGCGGCCGTAGAGCGTACCTTGCGGGCCGCGCAGGAACTCTACCCGCTCCACGTCCACCAGCGGCTGCGTGAAGGCCGATGCGAGCTGCGGCACCCCGTCCACATAAATCTGGACCGTGGGATTGTAATAGTCCGGCGAGGACATCCCGCGCGCGGTGATGTTGGCATAGGCGCGGTTGCCGCGGGTGCGGATCACGAGGCCGGGGAAGACCTGTCCGAGGTCCGCCACGGTGGTCACGCCCGCCTCGCGCAACTGATCGGCGGTCCGCACCGAAACCGCGCCGTCCACGTCTTCCAGCTCCTGGGGGCGCTTGTTGGCGGTGGTGACGGTTATTTCCTCAAGATTGAACGTGGCACCGTCGTTGGATTGGGCGTCCTGCGCGAACGAATAGCTCGGCGTCATGGAAATCGAAGCCGCGAAGATTATAGACCGCGCTTTTAAGAGCATTTCTAAACTATCCGTTACGAGTTCATATGAAGTCTCGACATCAGCTATGCTTGTGCCGGCGCGCTGTCTAACGCATTCGGGGCGCGGATTTTGCTCTTCAGGGATTTTTCGATGGAGGCGAGCGGATGACGGAGCCGCGGGCATCGCTGGTCGATCCGCCGGAAGTGGCCTATGCTGACTGGCTGTCGGCCGCCGCTCCGACCGTAGGCGAGTTGGGCTGGAAGGAGCATCTGAAGGTCGACGCCGTGGGCGAGGACATCTCCGTCGCCATGCTCGACCTCGTTCCGGCGAGCGATGCGCAGATCGCCGTGGAGGGTCCGGCGACCTTCTCCATCTGCGTGTTCCTCGACGGCGAGGGCTCGCTGTCCATCGATGGTGGCCAGCCTCTACCCATCACCGCCGGCATGGCCGTGGTCTGCGTCACCGACCGCCTGGTCAGCGGCCTCAACACGGTGCGGGGCGGGGCACGCATGCGCCTCGTCGATGTGCGATTCGGCCCCGGCTTCCTCGCCGGCCTCGGCGGTCCTCTCTGGCGGCGCTATGGCGGCGGCCTGCTAGTCGACCGGAGCGTGCCGGAGATCGGCGCCCTCATGGTGGGGTTTCCGGCCCCGTCCGCCTTGCTCCAGCCGGCGCAGCAGATCGTGGCCTGCGCCTTCCGCTCGGCCGATGTGCGGCGGCTCTACCTGCGGGCCAAGGCCCTGGAAGTGCTGGCGGTGGCGGTGGCCCTGTTCCAGGAGGCCGGCGCGGCGCCCGGCGGCCGCCGGGAGCGCGACCGCCGCAAGGTCGCCGAGGCCCAGCGGCTGCTACAGGAGCGCCTCCACGAGCCGTGGACCATCGCCCGCCTGGCCCGCGAGGTCGGCCTCAACGAGAAGAGCCTGAAATCCGGCTTCCGCCGGCAGGTGGGCGCCTCGATCCACGCCCACCTGGTGAAGGTGCGCCTGGAAGCGGCAGCCGAGATGCTGTCCGGCGGCCAGAGTGTGACCGAGGTGGCGCTCGCCACCGGATTTTCCAACCTGAGCCACTTCAGCAAGACCTTCCGCCGGGCCACCGGGCTGGCGCCGCGCGAGTTCGCCCGGCGCAATCGCGAGACTTAACGCAAGGGCAATGGGCGAGGGTAAATGCCCGCGACTGTAGCGACCATGTCGTAAGACCCGCCCCGGAGGGCGAAACGGTTGGGGTAAACGTTGGGGTAATGAGATTTTATTACGACAAATATTTGATTAAATTCAATATGTTATTTAGCAAAATTATACGGACCCCCTCTCCGCCACCCCTTAAGTCGCCCCGCGGTCCCTGACGGCCGCCCCCTTTGGCATCAACGAAAATCTGCTGTCTGGCAGGCGCTGGCGGTCGCAGGCTCCTGCCTGAGCAGGCTTACCGAGGCACGCCAATGTCAGTTCCCGGTTGTGGGACCGGCCCCATATGGGGTGAGCGCGAGTTCACGGAAACCCTGGCGTTCGAAAGCGACCCACACCCGGCGACAGCTGCCAGCATTACGGCAATGATCATCACTCGCCCGACCCTGCCCATCCCAATCCCCTCCTACGTTCGACATGCAACCATAGCGCAACCGCCGTTGCGGAACATGCTGCCAAAGCAGCATGACACAATGATGCACTTTGCTCTCGATTCATTCTCACCCATTTGGCCGGGTTGCCGAAGCAAGGTCGCCGCTGCCTTGCAGTCGGCCACCTGACCGCGCCGGTGAGCAGGAAGGCGATGGGCCGGCTGTTGCGGTCGGTCAGCGCGTGGATCTTGGTCGTGCGCCCGCCACGGGAGCCGCCGATGGCGTGGCTGCGCTCCCCCCTTTTCCCGCCCGCGCCCGAGCGGCGGGCCTTGAGCGCGGAACTGTCGATCAGGACCTGCGCGGGCGGCCCGCCGGCCCCGGCGAGCGCCTGCAACAGCCCGCTCCACACCCCCTTGGCTGCCCAGCGGACACGACGATTGTACAGGGTCTCGCGCGGGGTCGGCGCATCGGCCCGGCGTCCGCCGGATTTCGGCACATGGATGATCGCGCTGATCACCCGGCGGTCATCGACACGCGGCTCGGCGTCCTTCTCGTAGTGGGACAGGGAGGTGTCCAGCAGGTCCTGCCGGCGGTCGAACAGCCTACCGGCGATCCTTGGCGCCATCGCCCAGTCGAGTTCCGGCATCCACCGCATGTCTTAAATATTGAGGGGATAAAGCCAGGCCAGCCAAGTGCGCATGCGGATGGCGATCTTTCGCAGGGCCGCCCAGGCACCCTGGTCGCCGTCCACATAAATGGCGGCCGAGCCCTGCGCCCCGATGGGGAACTTCGACTGGTCGGCATCATCGATGGTGATCTTCACGGCATACTGGCCCTGAGGATTGT
This sequence comes from Xanthobacter pseudotagetidis, assembly GCF_043194795.2. Lineage (NCBI taxonomy): Bacteria > Pseudomonadati > Pseudomonadota > Alphaproteobacteria > Hyphomicrobiales > Xanthobacteraceae > Xanthobacter > Xanthobacter pseudotagetidis. The sequence continues at coordinate 3,839,816 of NZ_CM195534.1, forward strand.
CAGGATTGGCGGCCTCGAACTTGGGTATCTCGGCCGATGGCAGGAACTGGCCCTGCCCGTTCGCCTTCCAGATGCCGGCCACCCGCCCCTTGAAGATCTGGCCGGGATACAGATCCAACGCCACCTCGGCATACTGCCCCGGCATCACGTACTTGAGGTTTTCCTGGAAGAACGTCGCCAGCAGATAGCGGTTCTCCTCGGCGATCAAGACGGCGATGCCACCGATCCGCAGGATGCCGGAGACCATTCCCGGGCGCACCTGCAGGTTGATCACATGCCCGTCCTCCGGCGCCACGAGCGTCGTGTTGTCAAGGTAATACCGGGCCTGCTGCAGATCGGCCTCGAGCTTGGCGACGGACGTGTGAACACCGTCGATGTTTGAATCATACTGCAGGCGCGCGACCGAGGCTTCCGCTTCCGCCGCGTGGACACGCGCCGTATCCCCCTTCACCGTGTCGCGCCACTTGATTGCCTGCTCCAGGCGCCCGACGCCCTTCTCGATCAGGATGTCGTAGTCGTTCGCCTGGGTGGTCGAAAAGGCAAGGGCGGCCTTGGCCTGCTCGACTTGGTCGTCGGCGGTATCGATATTGGTCTGGAGAACCTTGACGTTCTGCTCCGCCTCGGCAAGCTGAGCCTTCAACTGATTGACCCGCGCCTCGTAGATGGTGCGATCGAACCGGAACAGGGGATCTCCCTTCTTGACCGGCGTGTTGTCCTCCACCAGGACCTCGGAAATCAAGGTCGGCTCCGACAGGCGCGGAATCAGCTGGATCGTGTGCTGAATCATCGTCGCGTTGGTGGAATAGGGCGTGACGAACCGCAGGCCGATCACGAATATCAGCGCCAGATGGATGAAGAACACGCTGAACCCGAATATCCAGCCGGGCGTGAGGCGCAGCAGCTTGAATTTCAGAAACACCGCCCAGAACAAGATGCTGGCGATGGCGAGGACAAGTATTCCTATCATCATGGCGTGTGCTCTGCTTGTCAGAGGTCCCGGCTATCTTCGGCATCAGGCCTGGCGCCGAAGGCGAGGGGAGTCGCGCCCTTCAGGCGGTCGATCATCTGCTCCGTTTCGGCCTTCACCTGACGCGGCGTGTAGCGCAGATCGACCACCTGCGTCGGCTTGAAGGCCCAGATGAAGGCGTTGATCCACGGGACGACGCCGAGGAACCCCAGCCAGCCCATCGTATAGACGGCGTCCGCTTCGGGATGGTTTCGGGCGATGGCGATGCGCCCCGGCAGGCCGAGGACGAAGATCACGATCAGCAGACCCGACAGGCCGATAATGCACAGGCCCAGGAGCGCGGCATAATCCCAGCCGTCCAGAGTAAAACCCATGATCGCACTCCCCGTTCGATGCGCGGTTGACAGCTCCGCCACGTCGGCCTCGGCAAGCCGGAGCGCCACGCCAGACGGCGATCCGGCCCGCTGAACGGAGCCGATGGGCAGCGCCCCGACCAGGACGGCGGCCAGCCTGGAACACCGCGCGCGGCACGGCCGCAGCGGCGAGGCTGCGCCGGAACAGGCGGGGGCACGCGCACCATGTCACGCTTTCCCCGCGGGCACCGGCCCGCCGGTCAAGGCGTGACGATGTTGAACCAGAAGTCGAACGTATCGAGCAGGCTCACGAACTCGACGACCTTCTGCTGATTGCCGTCCACCGTGGCCTGGCCGGCCGCGATCGCATCGGACAGCTTCGCCTGGCGCAGATTGATGTCGTCCAGAAGCGAGCGATTCAGCGTCACGACGGCGTCGGCCTGCGGGTTCTGGCGCCCGATCGTGTAGTTCATCACCCCGTTGGTCACCGAGAGCGTGAACTGCTGCTTCACGTCCGGCAGCACGAAGTTGAGGTAGATGGTGCTGCCGACCGCCTTCGGGTGATTGAGGCAGACCGCGAGGTAATCGAGATAGGTCTCGAGCGGAAGCGCGCGCACCATGTCGGGCGACGCGGCATCCGGCGTCGAGGCACGGACCACGCCGTCGCGGAGCTCCTTGGCGCCCGAGAGGTAGAAATTGCGCCAGGGGCCGCTCTCGGCCTGATAGCCCATCTGGGTCAGCGCGTCGGCGAGCAGGTCGCGCGCCCGCTTGTTGGCGGGATCGGCAAAGACCACATGGTTGAGCGCGGTCGCGACCCAGCGATAGTTGCCCGCCTTGTAGTCCGCCCTGGCCTTGGCGATCACCGCATCGGCGCCGCCGGCATATTCGACGAACTTCTTGCCGGCTTCCACCGGAGGCAGCTCGTGGAGCTGCGAGGGGTTGCCGGAGAACCAGCCGAAATAGAGCTGGTACTGCGCCTTCGCATTGTGGTTGACGGTGCCGTAGTAGCCGCGATTGGCGAAGCTCTTGGCGAGACCGTCCGGCAGCTTCATCTGCTCGGCGATCTCGGTCATGGTCTCGCCCTTGTTCGCCAGGCGCAGCGCCTCGTCGTGGAGATAGCGGTAGGTGTCGCGCTGGCCGCGCCAGAACTCATTGATCGCCAGATTGCCCCAGGTCGGCCAGTTGTGGCTGCCGATGCTGATTTCGACCTCGCCCCCGAAACGATTGATCGTGTCGTTGATGTATTTCGCAAACTTGTCGCCGTTGCGGACCTTGGCACCGCGCAACGTGTACAGGTTGTGCATGGTATGGTTGATCTCTTCCGCCTGCATCATCGTCTTGAACTTGGGGATGTAGAACATGAACTCGGCGGGCGCTTCCGCGCCCGGCGTGTTCAGGAAGACCAGGTCGATGCCGTCGACGGCGAGGTCGGTGGGCGTCTGCGAGATCGTGACCGTCGGCTCGACGATGGTCACCGTCCCGGCCGCCGTGGTGGGTCCGAGGCCCGAGCCCAGCGAGCCCTTCGGACCCTTCGCAAGCAGGTTGCCGTACATGTAGCTGGCGCGCCGGCTCATGGCGTTGCCGGCGATCAGGTTCTCGCTCACCGCCTCCTCGAAGAAGCCCACCGGCGCGATCACCGGAATCTTGCGCTCGGCGATCTCCTGCGAGGTGACGATGCCTTTCACGCCACCGAAGTGGTCCACGTGGCTGTGCGTGAAGATCACCGCCGAAACCGGCAGATCCTCGACCTTCTCACGCAACAGCCTGAAGCCGGCCGCAGCGGTCTCGTTGGCGGTGAGCGGATCGATGACGATCCAGCCCTGGTCGCCCCGGATGAAGGTCATGACAGCCAGGTCGAAGCCGCGGACCTGGTAGATGCCGCCCTTCACGACCTCGAACAGGCCGTGGATCGCATTGAGCTTGCTCTGGCGCCACAGGCTGGGATTGGCGGTGTTGGGCGCATCGCCCTTCAGGAAGTCGAACTGCGCCATGTCGTAGATGACGGTGCCGTCGGGCGCCGTGATCTTTTCCGCTTCGAGCGTGGCGATCTGGCCGCGCGTCGCATTCAGGAAGTCGGTCTGATCCTGGAACGGAAGGTAGCTGCGCAGGGCGTCCTGCGCCTTCCGGGTGGCATCGCTCGCCTCGTTTGCGACTGCCGGGCCGGTGATCGCCAACGCCAGAACGGACGCCAGGATGGTGATGCGCATATGCTTGTCCTTGGTCTGTATCGATGGCAGCTCCAGGGCGCCTGCCCTCGATGAAGCTCACCTGATTTCGTTCCGGAAGCAGCCGGCCCTGCGGTTTCCCGCCGCCGCGCGGGCTATGGTTTTGGCCCGGGGAAGATCCGCGACCAGTCGTTCTTCATGCTGATGACCGACCAGCCCCTCGCCTTCGCCTCGTCCATGAGCGACGGGCTGAAGGTTCCGACCTTGGTGTCGGGAAGGCCGTTGGCCGGCCCATAGGCGAACTCGCGCTCCGGGTCATCGTGCAGCACGAGAAGCCCGAGCCTTGCCCCCTCCCCGGCCGTGGTCCATTCCAGCATCTGCCGGTCGCCGTCCGAATTGCCGAAGGCGATCAGCGGCCGCTTGCCGATGAAGGTGTTGATGCCGATCGCCTTGCCGTCGAAATCGTCGTTGAAGAACAGCTTCGGCTGGCGCATCAGGATCGGCTTGCCATCCCGGTACTCGTACTTGGTCACGATGCTCGAGCCGACGACCTGCTCGGCCGGAATGCCGTACACGGCATCGGAATAGGGGCGCACGAACTCCTGGCCGCCGCCCGTCACGATGTAGGTCTTGAACCCGTTGGCGCGCAGATAGGCCATCACCTCGAGCATCGGCTGATACACGAGCTCGGTCACGGGGCGCTTCAGGACAGGATTCTTCGAGTTGGGAAGCCACTCGCGAACCAGCTTCTCAAAATCGGCGGTGCTCATCCCGGCATGCGTGACCGCGACGATCTCAAGCCACTCCTTTTCGCTGAACCTGGCGATCGCGGCGAAATCGCCGGCGAGGATCGACTTGAACGGCTCGGTGCGCTTCCATTTCGGATGGCGCGGCGCCAGCGCCGCCACGCGGTCGAGCGCGAAGAGCGCCTGGCTGTACACCGGATGCTCGACCCAGGTCGTGCCATCCTGATCGAACACGGCGATGCGCTGGGCCGGCTCGACGAAGCGGGGGCCGCCCTTTTCCGTCGTCTGCGTCACCAGGGCGATGATCGCCGTCTTCGCCGGGCCCTCATTCCAGGAGGGGAGCGGGTCCGGCTGCGCGGCGGACGGCGGCGGGCCGGCGAGCACGCAGGATGCGGCGACCATCGCCGCCACCAGCGCTCGCCGCGTGATCCAGGTCCCGATTGAGTGAAGCATCGCGATGTCCCCGATGGTACTGGTCCTCGCCGACCGGACGTTCCCCTGGAGGACGCCCGGTCGGTCTGGCAGGCGCCGGCGTGCCTGACACATGCCGGCGCCCTGCGCCTGCAGACCCCGATCCGAAGCGACGGCTCGATCTGCCCGGCAGACCGCACTCCGCCTTCAAGATCGAGAATGCGCTGCCGCCCGGCGTGCGACGCAAGCCGGGCGGCACGTGCCCTAGTCGCGGGTGGTTTTGGCGGCCTTCACCTGCTCCATGACCTGGTCGAGGTTGTAGCTCGCCGGGCTCTGCATGGGCGGATACTTGATGTAGCTTTCCAGCTCCTTCAGCCACAGGGACTGTCCGATCGGCAGCATGTTCCAGTCATAGACATAGGCGGTGATCGGCGCGGCCAGAGCGCCGCCCATGCCGAAGAGCGTCTTCAGCTGCGAGCCGATCGAGGTTTCGAAAGGATCGCGCTTGATGTTGACCACCTGCGTCCAGTGGTACGGCGCGACGCCCTTGGTGAAGCCGGACGGATCGTCGGAGACCATCGCGAAGTACATCTTCCAGTTCTTGTAGCGGACCGCGGATGGGTCCTTGCCCGAATAATAGAAGAACGTATCGCGCGCGGACTTGTCCGACTTGCCCTCCAGGTATGCGCGCTGGTTCACGCCGTCGAGCGTCGTCTTGACGATGCCCGGATAGCCGCCCTGCTCGATCTTCGCCTTCAGCTCGTTGGCCTTCGGACCGCCGGCAATGTCGACCAGCGTCGGCAGCCAGTCGAGGGAGGCGAAGATGTCGGTCTTGACCGTCCCGGGCGCGATGTGGCCCGGCCAGCGCACGACCAGCGGCGCGCGCATGCCGCCCTCCCACGTCGAGAGCTTGCCGCCCTTGAACGGCGTCGTGCCTCCGTCGGGGAAGGTGATGGTCTCGGCGCCGTTGTCGGTGGTGAACACGATGATCGTGTTGTCGAGCTCGCCCATCTCCTCGAGCTTCTTCATGACGTAGCCGATATTGTCATCGAGCTGCTTCATGCCGGCTTCGTTGACGCCCCAGTCCTTGCCGCCGGGCTGGCCGATCATGCCGAGATACTTGTCCGACAGCATGGTCGTGATGTGCATGCGGGCGGGATTGTACCAGACGAAGAACGGCTTTCCGGTCTTCTTGGGGTTGTTGCGGTCGAGGAAGTCGATGACCTTGGCGGAAATCTCCTCGTCCACCGTCTCGGAGCGCTTCAGCGTCAGCGGCCCTTCGTCCTTGCAGGTCTGCTTCGCCGACGTGCCGTCGGAGGACGTGCAGGCGATCACCGGGCGCGGCGGCATCAGGCACACCGCGGTGTTCGGATCGACGGCGCCGGGGGTAGGCGCCAGCCCCGGAACAGGCGTGTTCTGGCAGGGCGGCGCAACCGTCTGGTTGGTGGGGGTGGTGTTGATGTCGGGGAAGCTGACGCCCTGCATGGCGTCGAGGTGGTAGAGATAGCCCCAGAACTCCTGGAACCCGTGGGCCGTCGGCAGCGCCTCCGTATGGTCGCCGAGATGGTTCTTGCCGAACTGGCCGGTCGCGTAGCCGAGGTCGAGCAGGAACTTGGCGACGGCAGGCGTGCCGGGCTTCAGGTAGGTCGGGCTGCCGGGCAGCTGCGGCATGATCATGCCGGTGCGCAGCGGGTGCATGCCGGTGAAGAAGGCGTTGCGGCCCGCCGTGCAGCTCTGCTCCGCATAATAGTCGGTGAACATCGCCCCTTCGCGGCCGATCCGATCGATGTTGGGGGTCTCGCCCACCATCAGGCCGCGATGATAGATGCTCGGCTGCATGTAGCCGATGTCATCACCCATGATGAAGATGATGTTCGGCCGCGAGGATTTTGAAGTCTGCGCGAGGCCCGGCCCGGCAAACGCGGCGACGATGCCAAGAGCCGTAACGCCGGACGTGAGCCAGTTCCTCCTGCTCCGAACGGAAGCGTCTCGCCCCCTCGCGGTTTGCCTTGCCATGCCATGCCTCCTGCCTGAGAACAGATTCCAGACTGGGCTCTTCCGCCCGACCCCGACCGTGGGATGACCGGTCCAGAGCGCCGCGAACAGGCCGGCATCGCCCGCTGCCGTGCCCGCATCCCGCCGAAGATCCGATCCCCACTGCCGCGGCAGTTTGGGCACGCTGCTTGGGCGCTCGCTATGCATATTCGGCCAGAAGGGGCCCATGGCGTGCGGCTTGCCATGGGCGGCTTTCGGCACCGCATGGCCGCTCAAGCCAAGGCGTCACTGCCTGCATGGCTGCCTGATCCGCACGTGCTCCAGGGGCCCCGCACCGTCGAGCGCTTGCCGCGAGATCGGCCCTTGGCAAGATCGCCCATTGGCGGGAATCGCCCGCAGCGGCCGGCAGGGCCGCCTTGGCTCACTTGGCCGGGGGCACGTCAGCCTTGGCGGCGGCCTGCACCAAGGCCGTATCGAGGTGCGCCCGCCACAGGGTGACCAGGGAATCGCGCAAGCGCCACTCATGGGCAAAGCGGCTGTGGAAGGACTTCCCGGAATGCCGAGAGGTACCGGAGACCGCGCCGAGAACGATGACCAGGCTGCCGTCACCGATGAAGTCTTCCGGCTTCAAGGTCAGCTGATTCCAATCGGCTCCGACCCGCGTGAGCGCATCCAGGACGCCCGCGTGCCCGGTGTGGCGGCCGCCGACATTCGGGTATCCCTCGGCCTCGAACCATTCGATGGCGGGATCGAGCCCGCCCAGGACGGCCGGCACGTTTCCACGGGCAAAGTTCTCATAGAGCTCTTTAATGATGGCGACGTTGCCCAATTTGAAATCTCCCTGCTATAAGAAAGCGCTCTCGGAAAGGAATAGCGCTGCGGTTTGGAAAGAGCCAGAGGACGACTCATTTCAAGCTTTGTCACGTACTCAAAGAATTTATACGGGGGCGGAGAAAATCGAGTGCTTGGCAGTGCGCACCGCATCTTCGGCTCAGCCGATGAGTATACCCAAACGATCCGGGCGGCGCACGTACAGGCTGCTGTTCTCGAGCCGGGACAGTTCGCCGGAGAACTGGCGCGCATCGATTTCCGGCAGCTTTGGCTTCAGCGCGGCTCTGAAAGTCTGGCGCGCTCACTTCATATCTACGTACCCAAGCAGCGATCCCCCATTTTCTTCCTGACCGATTCCCATCAGGCCGCGACCCGCGTCAACGGAATCGAGTTCAAGCCGGGAGACCTGCTGTTCTGGGGCGCGGAAAGCGAGCAGTATCAACGAACCGATGCTTCCATACGCTGGGGAACGATGTCCCTGGAGCCGGAAAGGCTGGCCCGGGCCGCTTCGGCAATTCTCGGCTACGAAATTTCCGCGCCCGCGGATACGCGCGTTCTACGCCCGAACGGCATCGCCATGAGCAGGCTCGCGACGCTCCACCAGATGGTCGGCGCCCTTGCCAGATCCTCGCCCAATATCTTCGCGCACGCCCAGACCTCCAATGCGATCGAGCACACGCTGGTCCATGCGATGCTCCTTGCCATCGACAGCGGCCAGGAAAAGGAACTCGGCGCCGGTCTCAGGAACCGCCGCGCCATTTTGCGGGACCTGGAGGACCTCATCGCCAGAAACATCGCTCGGCCGCTCTATCTGATGGATCTCTGCGTTGCGCTCGGCACATCGGAGCGCACCTTGCGCCGGGCTTTCCAGGAGCAGCTGGGCATCAGCCCGAACCGCTACCTATGGCTTCGGCGCATGTATCTGGCCAATCGGGCTCTGCAGCTCTCGGCCCCGGTCCAGGCGTCCGTGACCTCGATCGCGATGGAGCATGGGTTCTGGGAACTGGGCCGCTTCGCAACGGCGTATCGCCAACTGTTCGGCGAAACGCCGTCGATCACGCTGCGCAAGCCACCTGATTTCGTGCCGCGAACTCTGCCGCCGAGCTATCGGGGTCTGGCCCACCTGGATCCGTAAGGTCGCCATCGCCGAGCACGGCGGCTTCATCTGCGCGCGAGCCGGAAAGTCCCCCTCCAACGCAAGCAAGACAGCGCATGGCCATGGGGGCATCCCGCAGCACAGGCTGAACGGCAGGCCTTGAGCGCCCCGTTGCGCCACATGAATGCTGTCGCGCGGTGCCATATCCGCAACGACTCCTGCCGATGGCTTCGCCGCTACGCCATATCGGCGAGCATGTTGGCCGGCTTTCTGGATTTCTTCTAAAATACTGTTATTGAAAGGAAATTCGGCGTCCCTTAGACAGTCACGATGGTCCGCGGACGCGGGCCGGTCATTTCGCGGACTGTCCCATGGCGTGGCTCCACATCGGGCGCACAGGCACGGCGCCTGCAAGGCGGGCGGACGGCCAACATGTCTCGTTGCCGCGGCATGCGTCCGGGGGCGTGGCCTGATGTCGGCGAGCCTGACCCACGCTTTCCTGCTGCAGCGCAAGTCGCTCATGTGGCGGGTGATGCGCATCGTCCGCGATCGCCAGGTGGCGGAAGATCTGGCGCAGGAGGCCTATCTGCGCGCCCGCCGCGCCCAGGAGACGGCGCCGATCGAGCATCCCGAGGGCTTTCTCCACCAGACCGCGCGCAATCTCGCCCTCGACCACGTGCGCCGGCTGCGCACCCGCGGCGGAGTGGAGGTCGACGCCGCCGCGGACGCGGTCGAAGCGGTGCCCGACGACCGGCCGACCTGCGAGACGGCGCTCATCTACCGCGAGCGGCTGCGGGCGCTCAACGGGGCGCTGGCGGCCCTTCCGCCCCGGGTGCAGTCGGCGGTGGTGCTGAGCCGCATCGAGGGCTGGACCAACGCCCGGATCGCCGCCCATCTCGGGGTCTCGGAGCGGACCGTCTTCAACGACCTGAAGATGGCCATGGGCCATTGCCGCTCGGTACTGGCGCGGCTCGACCGGGCCTGATGAGTGCCTGCCCCTTTTTGCCGGATTGGGGGCCCGCGCGCGTCTCGGTTATAAGAGCCTGCCAGATCGCCCGCCGGGCGCAGCGACATCGGATGGCGTGAGTGGGACGGGACAGAATACAGGGCGTCGCCGGCGGCGACGGCTACACCCACGAGGACCCCGTCGTCGACGAGGCGCTGGAGTGGTTCGGCCGTCTTCGGGAGCAGGCCCCGGATGAGGCGACGCGGCGCACGTTCGAGGCCTGGCTCGCCCGAAACCCGCGCCATGCGGAGGAATTCAGGTCCCTCGAAGCCCTGTGGGGCTCCACGGCCTTCGCCGCGGCCGCCGCCCGGCTGCCCGCGGCACGAGACAAGTCCCGTCGCGCGCGACCGCACGCCTCGGGCTCGAAGTTTTCTCGGATGCTGCGCCGCCCGGCGGTTCTGGGCGCAGCGGCCGCGTGCCTTGCGCTCGTCTTCTGGCAGGGCCCGGCGCTGCTGCTGCGCTGGCAGGCCGACCACATGACGGTGACCGGCGGCCGCCTGGCCGTGGCTCTGCCCGACGGCTCGTCCATGCTGCTCAACTCAGCCACCGCCGTGGCGATCGACTTCGCGCAGGGGCGGCGGCAGGTCCGGCTGCTGGAGGGCGAAGCCTTCTTCGACGTCCGCCCCGACCCCGCGCACCCCTTTCGCGTCGCCGGGAACTTCGGCATGGTGGAGGTGAAGGGCACCGCCTTCGCGGTCCGGCTCGATCCGCGCGAGGACATGGTGGTGCTGGAGCGCGGCCGGGTCGAGGTGGCCCTGCGCGACGATCCGCGCGGCCCGGTCGCTCTGCACCCCGGCCAGATGGTGTTCGCGCGCGCGTCCACGTTCTCTCCCGTGGCCTCCGTCGACCCCGAGCAGGCGCTGGCCTGGCGGGAGGGGCGGATCGTCTTCGAGGACCAGCCGCTGTCGCTCGTCCTGGCGGAGCTTGGCCGCTATCGCGATGGCGTGGTGCTGGTGATGGACAGCCGCGCGAACGGCCTGCGGGTCAGCGGCAACTACCGGCTCGACGATGTCGAGGGCGCCATCCGCACCCTCGCCCATGCGGCGGGTGTCACCATGAACAGCCTTCCCGGCGGCATCATTCTCCTGCGCTGAGCATAGAAATTTTTTCCGGAAGCGCGGCCGTCCCGCGTCACCAGATCGAGGGCCCGAAAATGCATCCGGCCCTCGATCTGAATGACGAGGGCGATAATCCATGGAACGACCGGCTGGATGTGGGCCGAAGCGGGCTCGTGCGGCCTTTGCTTCGCTGGCGCTGACCTCGGCGCTGAGCGGCTGCCTCTGGGCGCTCGTGCCCGCCCGCGCCGAAGCCCAGCAGGCGACGCCGGCCGCCGACCAGACGATTGCCTTCTCGATCCCGGCCCAGCCGCTGCCCGCGGCGATCAATGCGTTCATCCGCGCCACGGGCTGGCAGATCAGCTACTCCTCGGATCTTGCACGGGGCCGCCAAAGCGCGGCGGTGGTGGGCAGCATGACGCCGGCCGATGCGCTTGCCAGGCTTGTCGCCGGCACCGGGCTCAGCGTGCGGATCGCCGGGCGCGGCAATGCCGCGCTGGTCGGCGCCGCCGGCCCGGCGTCGGAAGCCGCCGCGGATGGGACGATCGCGCTCGACACGCTCCAGGTGGGCGGCTTCGGCGCCGCCGCCGACCGGCCGTTCGAGACCCCCGGCACCACCAACTTCATCTCCAGCCAGGATATCGAGCGCTTTCCCGGCCTGACCTCCGGCGCCATGTTCCAGGGCACGCCCGGCGTCATCTCCGGCTCAAACAACAACGGCGCCTCCATCGACCCCAACATCCGCGGCCTGCAGGGGATGAACCGCGTCGCCACCACAATCGACGGCTCGCAGCAGTCGACCTCCAGCTACCGCGGCTATGCCGGCGTCGACAGCCGCACCTTCGTGGACCCGGACCTCATCTCCGGCGTCACCATCACCAAGGGCCCGGACGGCGCAGTGGGCGGCGCCATCGGCGGCACCATCGCCATGGAGACGCTCGGCGTCGCCGACATCCTGCGGGCCGGCGAGACCTATGGCGTGCGGGCCAGGGTCGGGCTCAATTCCAATGGCGTGACGCCGGAGATCGGCGCCATCGGCACCACCGCCGGCAATTCGGACGCCGACAACGGCAATGCGAGCCTCGCCGCCGCCGTGAGCAACCAGAACGTCGACCTGGTGGCGGCCTTCGTGCGCCGCAAGAACGGCAACTTCTTCGCCGGCACCCAGGGCGAGACGAGCACGACGAACTATATGGGAGAGCAGCAGGCGCTGTCCGAATACGGCTATGGCGACCAGGTCTTCAACACCTCCGAGAACGTGACGTCCGGCCTCATGAAGGCCACGCTCCGTCCCGCCGACGGGCATGAGATCCAGCTCAGCTATCTCCATTACGGCAACGCCTTCGGCGAGGTGCCGCCGAGCGTCGTCGACCCCGCGCGCGACCCGCGCCAGCTGCCGCTGAGCACCGTGAACGTGAACCAGGTCTCGGCGCGCTATCACTACCGGCCGGACGACAACGCCCTGATCGATTTTCGGGCCGGCACCTACTTCTCGAACGTCAACGAGACCAATCAGTTGCTCCTCGCCTTCGAGAGCGTCGAGAGCAAGCAGAACTCCCGCAATTTCGGCGTCAATGCCGAGAACACCTCGCGCTTCTCGATCGCCGGCACGCCTGTGTCGGTGCGGGTGGGCGGCACCTACGTCTACGAGAGCGCGACCCCGGACAGCTTCATCAGCATCAGCGACGGGCGCCTGTGGGCCGTGCCCGCCGACGGCGAGCGCGAGATCGGCACCGTGTTCGCGCGGGCGAAGTGGGAGCCGCTCTCCTGGCTCGCCTTCGAGGCCGGCCTCGAATATCTCGCCTTCAACACCACCTTCCTGGGCAGCGCGTTCGGCGGCTATGCCGGGCCGGACTATACCGGCTATTCGGGCGGCAGCCTCAGCCCCAGCGGCAGCGTGACCATCACGCCGCTGCCCGGCTGGCAGATCTATGGCCAGTACGCCGCCGGCATCCGTCCGCCGAGCGTGCGCGAGACCAGCCAGACGCGGTTCGATCAGTGGTTCAACCCAGACCTCGTGCCCGAGGAAGCGAGCAATTTCGAGGTCGGCACCAATCTTCTGAAGAACGGCCTGTTCCTGCCAGGCGACAAGGCGCGGCTGAAGGTGGCCTATTTCGACAACACGACCAACAACTTCATCGGCCGCGAGTTCGCTGATGGGCACATGACGCTGTTCAACTACGATTTTGTCCGGTTCAAGGGCTTTGAAATTTCGGGTGGCTACGATGCCGGCTGGATCTTCACGGATTTCGGCTTCAACTACTATACCGGCTTCGAGGCGTGCCGCGGCACCGGCGCCTGCATCGACTACACGCCCTCCGCGGACTACCTCACCAACCAGATCCCGCCCCGCTTCACCGCTTCGGTGACGGCCGGCGCGCGCTTCTGGGACGAAAAGGTGACACTGGGCGCGCGGCTGACCTACATGGGCGAGCGGCTCGCGCCGGTGGTGGACGACGGCTCGTTCTTCGCCTGGACCACCAAGCTGTGGGCGCCCTACACCCTGGTGGACCTGTTCGGCCAATGGAGGATCAACGACACGCTCACCATCGACGTGGGAGTCCAGAACCTGTTCGACGTCTACTACGTGGACGCGCTCAACAACACCGACATGCCTTCGCCTGGCCGAGTGATCCGCGGCAGCCTCACCGCCAAGCTCGGTGGATCGGAGCCGGCGCCGTGGCTGCCCTTCGGGCGTCCCGCCAGCGCCCGCAACATGCCGTGGACCGGCTTCTATGTGGGCGGCCATGTCGGCGCCGGCTTCGCCCGGATCGACGGCGTCACCACCGATGCCGCCGGTGCCTTCACGCCCGCCGCCGCCTCGGAATCGGCGGACCAGAACCTCACCAACATCCTCGGCGGCATCCAGGGCGGCTTCAACTACGAGTTCGACAACAACATCGTGCTCGGCATCGAGGCCGACCTCGCCTGGACCCCCATGCGCAGCGCGCGCGACGCGCTGGCGCTCGAGTCGCCCACTTTGGCCGCCGCCGGCTACCTGCAGGCGCGGACCGACTACCGGCTGAACTGGCTGTCCACCGTGCGCGGCCGCGCCGGCTACGCCTTCGACCGACTGCTGGTCTACGGCACCGGCGGCTTCGCCTTCCTGAAGGAGACCGAGACGCGCACGCAGTTCCGCTCCGACTATGCCAGCTCGGACTACATCTATGGCTTCCGCACCGATCCGTACTTCTCCGAGAAGAGCTCCGCCACGCGCACCGGCCTGACGTTCGGCGCCGGCGCCGAATATGGCTTTGCCGACAACTGGTCGATCAAGATGGATTATCTTTATGCCCTCTTCGGCGCCGAGGACTTCATCTTCGGAAATGCCCGAGCGGGCGTGGGGCGCACCTACACCACCCGTGAGCGCGGCGAAGGATGCGCGCCGGTCCCGGTGCCCTTCTGCATCCCGATCTACGTCGACGTTCCGCACGCCGGCTCCTCGACCATCGTGAACGGGCGCAAGGCCGCGAACGAAGCCGACCTGCACCTGCTCAAGCTCGGCCTGAACTATCGCTTCTGAGCGGATCGCGGTGCCGGCTCGGCATGGCCCCCTGCGCGCCTGTTCCTTCCGCACGACGGTGGCGCGGACAGGCCTTCACCCGGGAACCGGCTCGGCATGGTAGCCCTTCGACGTGACGAGCCATGTCCCGCCCACCCGATGATAGGTCAGATAATCGACGAACCGCGTCGGCCCCACGCGCACCCTCAGCTTCACGAGCGCCTGGGTCGGGGACGCGAAGTCGAGGAGCAGGACCTGCTCCTCGCGCGGCGCGCCCTGGGACTTCGGCGCGGCGCGCCCGGCGAGCACCTCGCGGTAGCTGGCGGCGGACAGCACCGTCATCTGCCCGTCCCGCAGGCCAGTCAGCTGCGCGCTCGGGGCGAACACGGCCTCGAACGTGGACAGGTCGCCCTCATACATCAGGTCGAAATACGCCTGCACCGCCGCAAGAAGCCCTGCGGCCTCGCTCGAATTCCACATCTTCCGTCTCCCAAGCCCCGGGCCTTCCGTGCCGCCGGCATGCGGGGCACGGCGCCGTGCCCCGCCGCTGTCAGACCCCCACCAGCCCGCCGTCGGCGAGCAGGGTGCGGCCGGTGATCCAGCGCGCCTCCGGCATGCACAGAAGCGCGACCGCGCCGGCGATATCCTCGGGCGCGCCGAGCCGGCCGAGCGGGGTCGCCTGGGCGATCGCCTGGCGCCGGGCATCGGGCATGGCGGCGGTCATGTCGGTGCGGGTGATGCCCGGCGCGATGGCGTTCACGGTTATGCCGCGCGGCCCGAGCTCCACCGCCAGCGCGTGGGTCAGCGCCGACACCGCGGCCTTCGACGCCGAGTAGAGGCTCGAGCCCGCCGCCGGCTGGTAGACCCTGAGCGAGGACAGGTTGACGATCTGTCCCCCCGCCTCCGGGAAATGGGGAAGCGCCGCCTGGCAGAACAGCATCGTGCCCCAGACATGGGTGTCGAACTGCGACTGGTAGGCCTGGCGGTCCACCTCCGCCAGCGGCCTGGCGACCAGGATGCCGGCATTGTTGACGAGGACGTCGATGCGCCCGAACGCGTCGGCGATCGCCTTCACCGCCGCCCGCACCGCCTCCTCCGAGGTGACGTCGCACGGGACCGCCATCGCCTTTCCGCCGGCCGCGGCGACGGCATCCACCAGCGCCTTCGCCTCCTCGGCCCGGGTCTTGTACGTGACGGCGACGGCGGCGCCGCTTTCGGCCAGCTTGCGGGCGATCGCGGCGCCGATGCCGCGCGAGCCGCCCGTGACCACGGCGACCTTGTCCTTCAATGTCAGCATTGGCTTTCCTTCGGCTTTCTTGAGGGTTCAGAGCGCCAGCGCGGCGGCCGCTGCCGCGTGGGGCGGCTGGGCCAGGTAGCCGGCGATGTAGGCGTCCCGGTCGTTGGCGAAGATCCGGCTCGCGGGGTGGCCGGCGGCCCGCACGCAGGCGCCCGCCGCATCGAGGAAGCCGGCCGGTCCGCACATGTAGACGTGCTGCGCGCTGGTCGGATCGAGCACGCCGGCGAGCGCGCGGTCCATGGCCGGCGGCCCGGCGCCGAACGCCCCGTGCAGCGACATCCGCCCGCGATGGCGCACGGCGAGCCCCTGCAGGGCGGGGAGAAAGGCCTGGCGCGCGGCGTTCCGCTCGAACAGCACCACCGCGACCGGCCGCTGCGTGCACAGGAGCGCGAAGCGGATCAGCGGGAAGATCGGCGCGATGCCGATGCCGCCCGCCAGGAACACCACCGGCGCGTTGCCGGGCTGGAGCCGGAAGCCGCCCCGCGCAGGCCCCACCGCCACCAGATCGCCCGGCGCGAGGCGGTCCATGCAATGGCCCGAGACCAGACCGTCCGGCTTGCGCTTGACGGTGAAGCAGGGCGCTTCGCCGAGCTGCGGCAGGCTGGAGATGGCGTAGAAGCGCTCGTGGTGCCCGTCGCCGATCCGGAATCGGAAAGGCGCGAACTGGCCCGGCAGGCCGAGATGAGTGGCCGGCGCCTCACCGACAAATCGAAAGGCGAAGGACCTCACGTCCTCGGCTTCCTCGACGATGCTCTCGATCCGCGCCATGTGTGCTGGGATCATCTCGGGTCTCACTGAATCATTCTTGCCAATTCACCCTAGTGATGGCATTTAATAAGCGACATGACATTTTAAGATGAAAAAGTGACAGGGATGACCCGGCGGATCCGTTTCGGCGAGGTGCAGCAGGCGAACACGGTCGAGAACGCGCCGGTGCCGGTGGTGGGCGTCTCGCGCGACGACCGCCAGGGGCACGTGATCGCCTTCCAGCAGCACCGGCGCTGCCAGCTGCTGTTCGCGGCGGAAGGCGTGATGCGGGTGCGCTCTCCCGAAGGCATGTGGATCATCCCGCCGCTGCGCGCGCTCTGGATTCCCTCCGGCATGCTGCACGAGGTGACCATGCTCACCCCGGTCAGCATGCGCACCATCTACGTGTCGCCGGAGGCGGCGCAGGACGAAGGGGGCAGGTGCCGGCTGATCGAGGTCGGCCGCCTGCTGCGGGAGCTGATGCTCGCGCTCATGGACGAGCCGGTGGACTACGCGCCCGGCGACCGCGGCGACAGCATCGCCCGCCTCATCATCTCCGAGATCGCCCGCGCGCCGCTGGTGCCGGTGGAGATCCCGTGGCCGGGCGACCGCCGGCTGCTGCGCATCTGCGAGGCGATCCTGGCCAACCCGGCCGACAACCGCAGCCTGGACGACTGGGCCGACGAGGTCGGCGCCAGCACGCGCACGCTGATCCGCCTGTTCGCCAGCGAGACCGGCCTGCATTTTCGCCATTGGGTGCACCAGGTCCAGATCTCGGAGGCACTGTGCCGGCTCGCCCGCGGCGTTCCCATCGGCGAGATCGCGCGGGAGCTCGGCTATTCGAGCCCGAGCGCGTTCGCGAACATGTTCCGCACCGTGATGGGGGTGAGCCCCAGCCACTACCTGGGCATCGCCGACGCGGGCCGCCGGCCCATCGGCGAGACGTCCGCCGCCATGGGGCGGGGCGCCTGAGGCGCCCTGCCCCTGCCCTTCACGCCGGCGCGGCCTCGATCGCCGGGGCGGCCGCCAGCGTGAAGGAGGGCGAGATGTGGCGCAGGCTGGTTCTGACGTGCACGACGCACAGGCGCTCGCTGCGGAAGGCCGCCGCAAGCGCCGGCTCGATCTCCTGCGGCCGCGACACGCTCAGCGCCTCGCAGCCGAAGGCGCAGGCGAGCGCCGCGAAGTCGGGATTGGCGAGATCCGTCCCGAGGGCCCGTCCCGGGAAGCGGCGCTCCTGATGCATGCGGATGGTGCCGTACGACCCGTTGTCGGAGATGACGACCACGGGATTGGCCCCATAGGCGCGCGCGGTGGCGATCTCGTTGCCGGTCATGAGGAAGCCGCCGTCGCCGACGAAGCACACCACCTTGCGCTCGGGATGCCTGAGGGACGCGGCCACCGCGGCCGGGACGCCGTAGCCCATGGAGCCCGACAGCGCGTTCAGGAAGCGCTGGCGGCCGCCATAGCGGAAATAGCGCCCCAGCCAGCCGCCGAAATTGCCCGCGTCGGCGGTGATGATCGCGTCGGCCGGCGCCATCCGGGCGCAGGCCTCCACCACCGCGCCGAACACGATCCCGTCGCTCGCCTCGACCGCGCGCCAGCTTGACCAGGCGAGGTAGCGCGCGTGCAGGTCGTCGCGCCAGGATGTCCAGCGCGGCTCGGCCGGCGCGAGCACGGCGAGGCGCTCCAGGAACTCGGCGCAGCCGGACAGGATCGGCAGCGCCGTCTCCCGGACCGCGCCGACCGCCTCGGCGCTCTCGTGGATATGGATGACCGGCACCGCCGGCCGTGGCGCCGCGGGAAAGCTGTAGCCCTGGCTGGTGACGTCGCCGAGCCGCGTGCCCACCGCGAGCAGCGCGGTGGCCTCGCGCAGGCGCTCCACCAGGAAGCGATCGGTGGCGTAGCCCAGATGGGCCACGTAGCCGGGATGGTTGTTGTCGAGGATGTCCGGCTGGCGCGCGCTCGCCGCCACCGGGAGCTTCCAGCGCTCCGCCACCGTCTTCAGCGCCTCGCGCCCGCGCACGGTGTTGAGCGCCATGCCGGCGATCAGGAGCGGGCGTTCCTGCGCCTTCAGCAGCGCCGCGGCGGCGGCGACGTCCTCGTCCCCGGCGCGGGGCTGCGCCACGGGGAAGCGCACCGCGGTCACGGGCGGGCGGGCCTCCTCCAGCATGTCCTCCGGCAGGATGACGAGCACCGGGCCGGGAAGCCCGCTGGTCGCGGCGTGGAAGGCCTGGGCCAACAGCGCCTCCGCCCGGGCCGGATCGTCGACCCGCACGACCCCCTTGACGATGCCCGCGTAGAGGCGCGCATAGTCGACCTCCTGGAACGCGCCGAGGCCGGCGTCGGGCCGCGGCACCTGGCCCACCAGCACCACCAGCGGCACACCGTCCTCATGGGCGTTGTGGATGGCGATGGCGGCATTGGAGGCGCCGGGGGCGCGGCTGACCATCACCACGCCCGGCCGCCCGGACAGGCGCGCGTCCGCCACCGCCATGAGGCCGGCTCCGCCCTCGTGGCGGGCGGTGACGAGCTCGATCTCCGGGGCCTCGTTGAGGGCATCGACGACGCCGAGGAAGCTCTCTCCGGGGACGCAGAACACGCGGTCCACGTCATGGGCGCGCAGGGCGCTGACGACGGCCATGCCGCCGGTGACCGATGCCGGGCCGGAAAGCTCTTCGTTCATGCGGGCGATCTTTCTCGAAACGTGCGATGCGCGGCGGGGGTGCCGCGGCTTGTGGCCTCGGATTATAAAAAAGATACATATTTGCAATTATGAGGCAAGCGGATCAGACCGATGGCCTCCGGTGCCAGCCCATCGGGAACGCCGAAAGATGCTTAAATATTAGCCCGCACTTAGCACATTCATCGAGCATTTTGTGCTGTTTCTCGCATGAAATCTTGTCTCCTGGCGCAACAGAACCAGTCAGGCGCCGCGCGCATGCGCCTGAAAATGAACCTGCAAACTATAAATCACGCAGCAGTCCCCCGATCGCCGCATGGGGGTGGCCCCGCAGAGCGCGCAGCGGCTCCGCGACGCCCTCGGCTTTGGCATTTTTTCGACGATAACTGTCATTTCATCGAAAAACGACCTGATTTAAGAATGAGTATAGATCGGAAAATCCGGCCGCCGCCATTCGATTTTCCTTCGACAGTGAAGTCGTCAGCCGCCGGCGTAGCGTCATTCCAGGCGGAAGGCTCGGTTCTGTGGAGAATTAAATGAAAATGGGCTCACCCGAACAGGGCACCGCGAAGATCCTGACCAACCGCCAGGGCCACCCCATCGTCGACAACCAGAACAGCCGCAGCGTCGGCGAGTCCGGGCCATTGCTGCTCGAGAACTACAATTTCCTTGAAAAGATCGCGAGCTTCAACCGCGAGCGCGTCCCCGAGCGCGTCGTCCATGCCCGCGGCGCGGGCGCCTTCGGCACCTTCCGCGCCTATGGCCGCATCGGCGAGGAGCCGGCCGAGACCTACACCCGCGCCAAGGTGCTCACCGACAAGGAGCGCGAGACCGAGGTGTTCGTGCGCTTCTCCACCGTGGTGGGCGGCGGCCACTCGCCGGAGACCACGCGCGACCCGCGCGGCTTCGCCACCAAGTTCTACACCCCCGAGGGCAATTGGGACCTCGTGGGCAACAACCATCCGGTGTTCTTCATCCGCGATCCCATCAAGTTCCCGGACCTGATCCACGCCTCGCGGCCGGACCCGGTGACCAACCGCTTCGACCCCAACCGGCGCTTCGACTGGGTCAGCAACACGCCGGAGGCGCTTCTGGTCACGCTGATGACCTCCAGCATGCGCGGCGTGCCCAAGGGCTACCGCTTCATGAACGGCTTCGGCGTGCACACCTTCAAGCTCATCAACGCCGAGGGCGTGGCGACGCTCGTGCGCTTCTCCTGGATCAGCCAGCAGGGATGCCACGGCTTCACCCAGCACGAGGCGCACCAGGTGCAGGCCACCAACATCTACCACGCCACCGAGGACCTCCATCAGGCCATCGAGCGCGGCGAGTTCCCCGCGTGGGAGCTGTGCGTCCAGCTCATGAGCGACGACGAGCATCCCGAGCTGCCGTTCGATCCCTGCGATCCCACCAAGGTCTGGCCGGAGCGCGACTTCCCGCTCCTGCCCGTCGGCCGGCTGGTACTGAACCGCAACCCGCAGGACTATTTCACCGAGGTGGAGCAGTCGGCCTTCAGCCCCGGCGTGGTGGTGGACGGCATCGGCATGTCCAACGACAAGCTCCTGATCGGGCGCACCTTCGCCTATTCGGATTCCCAGCGCTACCGCATCGGGCCGAACTATCTGCAATTGCCCATCAACCGGCCGAAATGCCCGGTGGCGACCAATTACGGCGCCGGCCCCATGGCCTATCGGGTGGACAGCGCGGCCGCCGGCGTCGACGCGCACATCAATTACGAGCCGAGCGGCGGCAACGCGCTGCGCGAGGCGCCGGCCGTCGGCGTGCCGCACGAGCCGTTCGTCGCCGGCCACGTCACGCACAAGAAGATCGCGCGGCGCGACGACTACAGCCAGTGCAGGGACTTCTTCCACGCGCTGAGCGAATTCGAGCAGCAGGACCTGCTCCACAACCTGGTGCATTTCATGATGCCGGTGCGCCGCGAGCTGCAGGAGCGGATGCTCGCGCACTTCGATCGCATCGACACCGCGATCGGCGACGCCATCGGACAGGGCCTCGGCCTGCGCAAGGCCGTGCCGGTGCCCGAGGCGGTCAGCTAGAGCACGCGCCGATCAGCTTGCACCGCAAGCTGATCGGATAACGCGTTCTCTATCATTTAGTCAGGGCACGCGCCCGCCTGCGCCGCACGCACGACGCGTTGAGGGGAGCGCACCCGCGCCATGCCGTCACGGGCGCGGCCGGATGGCCGCGCGCTCCGGGCCACCGTCCAGAATTCACGGAGGATCTTGAGATGACACCGGATCAGGTCAAGCTCGTGCAGCACAGCTTCGAGAGCGTCGCGCCGATCGCCGACGCGGCGGCGGACATGTTCTACGCCCGCCTGTTCGAGATCGCGCCGGAGCTGCGTCCCCTGTTCCCCGAGGACATGCGCGAGCAGAAGAGCAAGCTGATGCGCATGCTCGGCGTGGCCGTGCGCAACCTGCACCAGCTCGACCAGGTGCTGCCCGCGGTGAAGGATCTCGGCGCCCGCCACGTGGCCTACGGCGTGACGGACGCCCATTACGCGCCCGTGGGCGCGGCGCTGCTGCACACGCTGGCGCGCGGCCTGGGCGATGCCTGGACGCCGGAGCTGGAGGCGGCTTGGACCGAGACCTACATGGCGGTCGCCGGCGTCATGCAGAACGCGGCCGCCGAGGCCGCGGCGAAGGCGGGCGCGACCGCGTGAGGCGCGCGCGGCGCCGGCCCGGGCTCGGGCGGCGCCGGTCATCGTTCCCGTGGGCGCCGGCCAGCCGAGGACCCGACATGTACATTCCCGAGTATTTCCGCTTGGACGAGGATGAAGCCGCCTTGCGGCTGGTGCGGCAGTTCCCGTTCGGGACCATGGTCACCGCCGCGCCGCAGCCGGAGGTGAGCCATGTTCCGTTCCTCATCGAGCGCGATGCCGACGGCCGCTTCGTGCTGCTGAGCCATTTCGCGCGCAAGAACACGCAATGCGACATCCTGCAGGACGAGCCGCAGGTGGTGGTCTCCTTCGTGTCGCCGAGCACCTATGGGTCTCCGTCCTGGTACACCACCAGCCCGCGCGCGCCGACCTGGTTCTATGCCGCGGCGGTGTTCACCGGGACCTTGCGGCCGATCGCGGAGCACGACGCGCTCAAGCAGCTGATCGTGCGCAGCTGCGACGAGATGGAGCCGGCCGGCAGCGGCTGGAACGTGCGCGACGTCGACGCCTACCTGGAGCGCCTGCTGCCGGCCATCATCGGCTTCCGCATCGAGGTCAGCGCGGTGAGGACCATCTTCCGGCTTGCCCAGCACAACGGCGCCGAGGACCGCGAGGGCGTGCGCGCCGGCCTCGCGAAGGGCGACCTGCAGGCGAAAGGCGTGGCGGCGCTGATGGATGCCTATGTGCCCATGCCGATGCCCGCGCCCGAGTGAGCGGTTCGGCCGGTCCGGCCGGCGGGACGAGAAAGGGGGCGGTCTGGACTATGCAACCCCCCTTCGACTGGCCCGCGTGGCGCAAGCCGCGCGGGCCTTTTTTCGCGTGCGCAGGGCGCCGAGCGGGCGCCCCCCGGGGACCGGACCGCCGGGGTTCAGGCGCGGCGGAAGCCCTCGCTGGCGGCCAGGAGCCTTGCGGTATAGGCGGCGCTCACCGTGCGCGCGGCGAGCTGCGCGCGGGAGAGCGTCTCCACCTCGGCGCCGTTGTGCATCACCATCAGGCGGTCGCACATGTGGGTGACCACGGCCAGATCATGGCTGACCATCAGGAAGGTCAGCCGGCGATCCTCGCGCACCTGATCGAGGAGGTTCAGGACCTCGGCCTGCACCGAGGCGTCGAGCGCCGAGGTGGGCTCGTCCAGCAGCAGGATGGACGGCTCCAGGATCAGCGCCCGCGCGATGGCGACCCGCTGGCGCTGGCCGCCCGAGAGCTGGTGCGGATAGCGGAACCGGAATCCCTGGCCGAGCCCGACCTCGTCGAGCGCGCGGCGGATGCGGACCTCGGCATTGTCGATGCCGTGGATCACCAGCGGCTCCGAAAGCGCCCGGTCCACCGTCTGGCGTGGGTGCAGCGAGCCGTAGGGGTCTTGGAATACCATCTGCACGTCGCGCAGGGTGGCCTTGTCGCGCCGGCCGGCGAGATAGTGATGCTTGAGCAGGATGGTTCCGCCCGCGACCGGCGCGAGGCCGGCGATGGCGCGCAGCAGCGTGGACTTGCCCGAGCCGGATTCGCCCACGAGGCCGAAGGACTCGCCCGGCTCCACCGCGAGGCTCACCGACTTCAGCGCCTTGAACCCGTCATACACCACGCTCAGGTCGCGGATCTCGATTGCGTGCTTCATGCCACCCATCCCGCATTGCGATCGAGCACCGGCAGCGGACGCGGCCCGCCGATCCGCGGCGCGCAGCTGATGAGCCCGCGCGTGTAGGGATGGACCGCCTGCTCGAGCCGCCCGCCTCGGATCTCCTCCACCACCCGCCCCGCATACATCACCAGAACGCGGTCGCAGAACGAGGAGACGAGACGCAGATCGTGGGAGATGAAGATCAGGCCCATGCCACGCCCCGACACCAGCTTGTCGAGGATGGCGAGCACCTCCAGCTGCACGGTCACGTCGAGCGCCGAGGTGGGCTCGTCCGCAATCAGAAGTTGCGGGCCCGCCACCAGCATCATGGCGATCATGGCGCGCTGCCCCATGCCGCCGGAGACCTCGTGCGGATAGAGATCGAAAACGCGCCCCGGATCGCGGATCTGGACCGCCTCCAGCATGTCCAGCGCGCGCTCGCGCGCCGCGCGCGCCGGCAGGCGCTCATGGACGCGCAGCACCTCGACGATCTGCCGGCCGATGGTCATCACCGGGTTCAGCGAGTATTTCGGGTCCTGGAGGATCATGGCGAGGCGGCTGCCGCGCAGCGAGCGGCGCAGGGCCGGCGGGCAGGCCATGAGGTCGATGCCGTCGAACTCCAGCTTCCCGGCGGTGACGCTCGCGTGCGGCGGCGTCAGCCCCATGATGGCGCGCCCCGTCTGCGACTTGCCGGAGCCGGATTCGCCGACGATGCCGAGCCGCTCACGGCCGAGGGTGAACGAGACGCCGCGCACGGCGGCGTTCACTCCGGCGCGGGACGTGAAGCTCACCTTCAGGTCCTCGACGGTCAGAAGGTCGCTCATCGCGGGCTTCCCTTGGGATCGAGGGCATCGCGCAGGCCGTCGCCCACCAGGTTGAAGCCGAGGCTGACGACGAGGATGGCGAAGCCCGGCATGGCGGCGACCCACCACTGGTCGAGGATGAACCGCCGGCCGCCGGCGATCATGGCGCCCCATTCCGGGATCGGCGGCTGCGCGCCGAGGCCGAGGAAGCCGAGGCCCGCGGCGGTGAGGATGATGCCCGACATGTCCAGCGTCACCCGCACGATCACCGAGGAGATGCACATGGGCATGATGTGCCGCGTGACGATGCGCCAGCGCGAGGCGCCCATGAGCTCGACCGCCGCGATGTAGTCCGAGCGGCGCACCGTCAGCGTCTCGGCGCGGGCGATGCGGGCGTAAGGCGGCCAGGAGGTGAGCGCGATGGCGATGATCGCATTCTCGATCCCCGGCCCCAGGGCCGCCGTCAGCGCCAGCGCCAGCACCAGCTTCGGGAAGGCGAGGAAGATGTCGGTGATGCGCATCAGCGCGCCATCGACGATGCCGCCTGCATAGCCCGCGACCGTGCCCACCAGCAGGCCGAGCGGCGCCGCGATGACGGCGACGAGCACCACCACGCTCAGCGTCACCCGCGACCCGTAGATGATGCGGGAAAGGATGTCGCGGCCCTGGTCGTCGGTGCCCATCCAGTGGGCCATGCCGGGCGGGAGCAGGCGCGATGTCTGAAGGTCGCCCGAATAGGGCGAATAGGGCGCGAGCACCCCGGCGAAGAGCGCCAGGACCACCAGCAGGCCGATGATGACGAGGCCCGCGAGCGCGAGGCGGTTGCGCGCAAAGCTGTGCCAGGTCTCCCCCGCCCGCTTCAGGCGCGCCTTGAGGCGGGATTCCACGGGCTCGGCTGGCGGCCGCAGCCGCAAGACTTCAATCACGTCGCTCATTTCGTCCTCGGATCCAGCGACCTGTAGAGCAGATCGGAGAGCAGGTTGATGCCCACGAACACGACACCGACGACGAGCGTGCCGCCGAGCACCGCGTTCATGTCCGCCGCCTGGAGCGAGTTGGTGATGTAGAGGCCGAGGCCGGGCCAGGAGAACACCGTCTCCGTGAGCACCGCGCCCTCCAGCAGCACCGCGTAGGAGAGCGCGATCACCGTCACCAGCGGCACCGCGGCGCTGCGCAGGGCATGCCCCCAGACGATGCGCCGCTCCGACAGGCCCTTGGCGCGGGCGGCGATCACGTATTCCTGCTCCAGCTCGCTCAGCATGAAGCTGCGCGTCATGCGGCAGATGTAGGCCATGGAGTAATAGCCGAGCAGGGAGGCCGGCAGGATCATGTGGGAGAGGATGGAACGCAAAGCGGCCCAGTCTCCCTGCATGATGGCATCCACCACGTAGAAGCCGGTGATCGGCTGGAAGGTGTATTCGAACGCCACGTTGACCCGGCCCGGACCCGCCACCCAGCCGAGCTGGGCATAGAACACCAGCAGGCCGAGCAGCCCGAGCCAGAAGATGGGCACCGAATGGCCGATGAGCGCCACCACGCGCACGATCTGGTCCGGCAGGCGCCCGGCATTCACGGCGCCGATGACGCCGAGCGGAATGCCGACCAGCGCCCCGATCAGCGTCGCCAGGGTGGCGAGTTCGATGGTGGCCGGAAACACCCGCTTGATGTCGTCGACGACCTGGCGGTTGGTGAGGATGGATTCGCCGAGATCGCCGCTCGCCGCGTGGCGGACATAGATGACGAACTGCTCGGCCAGCGACTTGTTGAAGCCCATGTCCTCGCGAATGCGCTCCATCACCTCGCTCGATGCGTTGTCGCCGGCGATGAACAGGACCGGATCGACCGGGATCACCCGGCCGATGAAGAAGGTGACGGCCAGGAGGCCGAGGAAGGTGGTCGCCACCACCAGCAGCATCCTGGCCGCCGCAAGGCACAGGGCGAAGAGCCGGGCACCGAGGTGCCCGGCCTTGCCCTCGCGCGAGACCATGCGCAAGAGAGCATCCCGCATCGGATCAGCTCTTGGTCACGAGATAGACGAAGTTGGTGTACGGCACCGGGCCGAGGATGAAATTGTCGACGTTCTTCCGCAGCGCCGCCGTTTCCTGCATCTGGTAGAGCATGATGAACGGGCTGTCCTCCTGGAACGTCTTCAGGATCTTGCCGTACATCTCCACGCGCGTCTGCGGGTTGGTCTCCCTGAGCGCCGCCGCGGTCAGCGCCGTGACCTCCTGGTTGTCCCAGGCATTGCGCCAGGTCAGGTTCTTGTAGCGCGTGTTCTCGCTCGGATCGGGATTGCTCGCGAAGGCGTCGGCATTGGAGTGGGGGTCCCAGTACTTCAGGCTCCACTCGCCGATATAGAGATCATGCTTGCGGGCCCGGTACTTGGACAGCGTCTGCTTGCCGTCGCCGGGAATGATGTCGATCTTGATTCCGGCCTTTGCGGCCGCCTGCTGGAAGGATTCGGCGATGCCCGTCACCGGCTGGGTGTTGCGCACGTCGAAGGTCAGGGCGAAGCCTTCGGGGTGGCCGGCCTTGGCGAGCAGCTCCCGCGCCTTCTCCACGTCCAGCTTGAAGGGCTTGTTGCCGGTGGCGCCGGGCAGGCCCATGGGCAGGAAGTCCTGGTGGATGACGCCGATGCCCTTGATGAGGGTGGCGGCGATGGCGTCGTAGTCCACGAGATACTTCATCGCTTCCCGGACCTCGGGCTTGGCGAGGATCGGATTGCGCATGTTGAGGCTGATATAATAAAGCGTGCCGTTGACCTCGCTCTTGATCTTGAGCTTGGCGTCCTTGGCGATCGCCTCCAGATCGCCGGGCTCCAGGTTGCGGGCGATGTCGACGTCGCCGGCCTCGAGCATCAGGCGCTGGGTCGCGCTCTCCTTCACGTTGCGGTAGATCACGCGCGCGGGCTTCGACTTCTCGCCGTAGTACTTGTCGTTGCGCTCCAGCACGACCACCTCGCCGGCGCGCCACTCGCGCAGCTTCATGGGGCCGGAGCCGGCATAGTTGGTCTTCATCCAGTCGAGGCCGAAATCGTTGTTCTTCTGGTTCGCCAGCACCAGCTTCTTGTCCACCACGGAAGCGCAGTTCACCGTGAGGCTGTTGAGCACGAAGCTCGGGGCGTAGACCTTGTCGGTCACCAGCCGAAACGTTCCGTCCGGCATCGCCTTGGCGCTCTCGGCCACGTTGTCCGGGGTGAGGCCGAGCTGGGTGATGAGGAAGGCCGGGTTGCGACCGAGCTTCACGGTGCGCTCGAAGGAGAAGGCGACGTCCTCGGCGGTGAGCGGATTGCCGGAGGCGAACTTGAGGCCGGGCTTGATCTTGAAGGTAAAGGTCTTGCCGTCCGGCCCGACGGTCCAGCTCTCCGCGACGTCGCCGATGATCTTGTTGGGATCACCGATGGAATACCGCACGAGGCGGTCATAGGTGTTGCCCATGATCTCGCCGGACGTGATCTCGAGCGCGAGCGCGGGATCGAGGCTGATGATGTCGTCCAGCGCCATGGCGAGCACGACCGTGTCGGGCGGTGTGGCCGCTCTGGCGGGCAGCGGGGACGCAAGGGACGCGGCAAGCATTGCCCCCACGAGAATGCGTCCCAGATGTCGAGCGTGAATCATGTGTTCAACCCTTTCTGGAAAGGTGGTTTCTCGTTGGACGCAACGGCGCCCCGAGTCCGTTCCGGCTCGGGCACCCGGCTGAGATCGGCCACCGGCTGCTCCGGCATGCCTGGTTTGAAGTTGGGGAGGCCGGCGCTCGGCCTTCCGTGCCGTGCCCGCAGGCCTGAGCCTGCGCGGCGCCACGCCGCCTGTCGGAAGCGGCGTGGAGGCGGTCCGTTTCAATGCAGTCTTCCCGTGCCACCTCCCGGTCGAAGGCTCGCGCTCCGGACACCGGGCCGACAGGCCGACGATCCCCAAAGGCGAGATGAATGACTATAAAGTTACAGCATTTTCAAAATGCGCAAACCCTGTCGCCCGCAGCGCGACCCCTTCAAAACGGCCGAATCGGCTAAAGGATAGGCACCGGGCTCTGAATGTGATTTTAAAAGGCGCAGACTGGCATTCCGCGCATATCGCTGACGTGAAAATCAGACTAAAAAATCTACATGCCCGTGAAGGGCCCCTCGGTGCCCGCGCTGCCGAGGACAGGGGTTCTGCGGCATGGAATGGGTATAAGCTCTAAAATAGTAGATTTATTTTCGAGTTTTGCCCACACTGCTCCGCGCCCGATGCCCGGGGCGCCGAGGTGGCCGACGCGGATCGGCCCATACCGGACAAGGGAAGCGCCGATGGAACCGCAGCTCACTGCCGATGCGATCGACGACGAGGTCGTCGCCTATGCAGCGCAGGTCTTCGACCTGGCGCGCTCCGGGGATGCCGCCGTGCTCGCGCAGCTGCTGGACCGGGGCCTCCCCTGCAATCTGCGCAACGACAAGGGCGACGGGCTGCTGATGCTGGCGGCCTACAACGGCAACGAGCCGGCAGTGCTGACGCTGCTCGCCCATGGCGCCGACCCCAACCTTGCGAACGATCGCCAGCAGACGCCTCTGGCGGCGGTCGCCTTCACCGGCAACCTAGCCATCGCCAAGCATCTCGTCGTCTATGGGGCGCGCAATGCGGCGCCTGTGCCCGGCGGGCGGACGGCGCTCATGACGGCCGCGATGTTCGACCGCGCGGAAATCGCCAGCCTGCTCCTGATCTACGGCGCCGATCCGGGCGAGCGCGACGCCGGCGGCATGACGACCCTCGACCTCGCGCGCACCATGGATGCGCGCCGCGCCATCGCGGTTCTGGAGCACTGGATCGCCGGCAAGCCGCCGCGCCCCATGCCGGAAGCGGAAGCGGTCGAGGCGCCGGGGCGCTAGGCAGCGGCCCCATGGATCGGCGCATGGGGGCGTGTCGTGATTCCAGCTCCCGAGCCGGGAGCGGGCGATGGGCCGGGCGCCCCTTTCGAGGCCCCGGCCCGGCGCGGCTTGCCTTACGCCGCCGCGCGTTCCGGCACCGGCAGGCCGAGCCATTCGGTGTAGAAGGCGTCGATGTCCGGCTCGAAGTCGTGGATCACCGGATACCAGGGGGTGGGCGCCTCCACGTCGTGGAGCGTGCCGCACTCGGGGCAGAAATATTCCCGGATCACCTGCCAGGTGGGCGTCGGCGCCATGAGGCGGGGATAGATCTCCTCCATCTTCTGCGGCGTGTCGCGGACATGGACGCGGGCATGGAGCTTCCAATTGTCCTTCCAGTCGCAGAAGTCGTGGCCGCATTCGCAGCGCACGGTCCACTTCTTCGAGACCTTCTGCTGCACGATGAAGAGCTTCGGGCCGAGCGGCAGGATGATCTTGTCATCCCACGGCACGCGCTCCTGCAGGATCTCCACGTAGGTGACGAAGCGCTCCGGGTCCTTCGGCGTGGAGAGCATCTGGTGCAGCGTGTCGGGATCGATCTTGCCTTCGACGAGATCGACGATCTTGGCGCGGGTATAGGACATGGTTTCCTCCTGATTGGTTCTGGGATTTTCCGGATTTCGTCATGCCCGGGCTTGACCCGGGCATCCACGTGCCGCCGCCTGCTCGCTCTTGGAAAGCGATGCACCTGGCCGCCCGGGGTGGATGGCCGGGTCAAGCCCGGCCATGACGGTGGTGCAGATGAGCGCGCGCCTGCCTCACTCCTCCACGAACTGCACAGTGGTCACGTCCGGCAGCTCGGAGATGTCCATGGAGTAGCGCGAGCCGTAGGTGGGCACGCCGATCTCCTCCTCGGTCAGAACCCAGCTCTCGGGCAGGTCCCAGAAGCTGCGGAACTGCTGCTCGAACCTCGGCCCCAGCTTGAAGGAGGCGGCGAACATCTGGCGCACCTGGGTGCCCGCGTCCTTGGCGAGGATCTTCTCGCGCTCGCTTTTCATCCACTCGCGGGTCGGGACGGACTTGGCGATGCGGTCCTTGCGGATCTGCGCCCGCACCGCCTTGGTCGCCGCCTCGTCCACCGTGACGAGGCCGTCCGGCCCCTTCCTCACCAACACGCCGTAGACGTCGCCGGCGAGGCGCTCCAGCACGTAGCCGCCGTTGATGTCGTCGGCCACCGCCTGCGGCTCGCGGTCGAGCGGATCGCCGAAGCCGGGGCCGCCGCGCATGTAGTTGAGGTAGAGGTCGTAGTCGGAGAACATCTCCTCGGTGGTGATGGCCTGCTTGTCGCGCTTGATCTGCGCCTTGGGCAGCATCGCATCCCAGGTGGGGTTCTCCGGGTCGGTGTCGCCGCCGAGCGGGATGTCGGCGCCGGAGGCGATCAGCTCCTTCAGCCCGGTCTTGTGGGCGGCGAAGCGATAGCCGGAGGCCGCCGGATAGCCGCCCATCAGCCCCCAGTCGGAGGAGATGTGGCCGTTGCCCATGAAGAACATGGTCCAGTCCTTGGCGTTCCAGACCATGCGCAGGCTCTCGAAGCCGCAGCCGCCGCGATACTTGCCGGAGCCGCCCGAGGAAGCCTTGATCTGCCGGCCG
The DNA here is from genome assembly GCF_043194795.2 of Xanthobacter pseudotagetidis. Taxonomy (NCBI): domain Bacteria; kingdom Pseudomonadati; phylum Pseudomonadota; class Alphaproteobacteria; order Hyphomicrobiales; family Xanthobacteraceae; genus Xanthobacter; species Xanthobacter pseudotagetidis. The sequence goes on from NZ_CM195534.1 coordinate 3,870,255, forward strand.
AGATAGACGAGGGGCTCGGCCAGCTCCCAGATCTCCATGTCGCCCATGTCGCCTTCCGGATTCCAGATGGCGGCGGCGTGGGAAAGGCCGTCCTGCACCGCGGTGGCGCCCGTGCCGTTGGCGGCGCACTCGAACGAGTTCACGGCGTGGATCTCGTCGTACTGGTTGAAGCCGCCGCCCTGGAGCCAGTTGGAGGTGTTGGCGTTGCCCGCGTTCACCTCCTCCAGATAGCCGCGGCCGAAATAGGAGCGCGACAGGCCGCGCCATAGCGCCGTCCAGGCCGAGACCAGGAAGTGCCACGAATAGGAGAAGGCGACGCGGCGGTCGTCCGGGTTCATCCAGGTGCCCTTGGGCAGGCGGAACTCGGTGCCGTAGGCGGCGCCGTCATTGATCATCTCGGAAGGGATGAGGGTCTGGGTCATCATCACCCAGATGCCCGAGGTGAAGCTCACCTGGTGGGCATTGTAGGTGTGCCAGCCCCAGCGGCTGGAGCCTTCGAAGTCGAGCCGCCAGGTGCCGTCCTTGCGGATGGTCATCTCGCAGGGGGCGTGCATGATGGTGTCGAGCTTGGCGAAGTCGGACGGCACCCGCACGTCCTCATGGGCGTAGGGCACATCCACGAAGCCCACCTGCCGGTAGGTGCCGGGGATGGTCATGGCCTTGATGCGGGCCTGGAGGCCCAGCCGGCCATGCTCCACCGCCTCGTAGGCGAACTTCCAGTAGGCCTCGATGCCCTCTTCCGCGACCACCTCCTCCACCAGCTTGCGGATCATGTGGCAGCCGGCGATGCGGGTGCGCTCGTCCAGCATCCAGTAGCGGGTGGTGCGCACCATGCGCTGGCTCTCGTGCAGCCAGTCGCGGAACAGCGTGTCGTTCTCGCCCACCTTGCGGCAGGTGATGGAATAGCCGTCGCCGAAGCGCTGCACCTGTCCGGTGGCCATGGAGCCCGGCCCCACCGCGCCGGTGTCGATGACGTGGGTGACGCCGCCCACCCAGCCGATCAGCTCGCCTTCCCAGAAGATGGGCACGATGGTGTGGATGTCGCAGGGATGGACGTTCCCGATCAGCGAGTCGTTGTTGCAGAAGATGTCCTTGTCCTTGACGCCCGGATTGGCCTCCCAATTGTTCTCGATCATGTATTTGATGGCGGCACCCATGGTGCCCACATGGATGATGATGCCGGTGGAGGTGAGCAGGCTGTCGCCCGCCGCATTGTAGAGGGTGAAGCACAGCTCGCCCTCCTGCTCCACGATGGGCGAGGCGGCGATCTTCTTGGCGGTCTCGCGGGCATCCACCACGCCGGCGCGCAGGCGCGAGAACAGCTTGTTGTAGAGGATGGGCTCGCTCTCGCGCAGATCGAGCGTCTTCAGGCCGGCATAGTGCCCGGTGGCCTTGGTGGCCGCCATGAGGCGGTCGCGATGCTCTTTGAGCGTCTCGCCGCCGCGGACGATGCCGCGGGTGGCGCCCTCAAGGCTGGCTTGCTTGACGTTGACGTTCATGGGTTTGATTCCTTTGGGTTTGTTTCCTCGGTGCCGGCAGGCCCTGGCTTCGAAAGCCGTGGCGGCCTGACAAGCGCTGTCGAAAGCCCTCTCCCGCTTGCGGGAGAGGGAGCTGTGGCGCTCACCCTGAGGGCGGTCGGTCCCGCGGGCCGGAAAAGGTCCGTCCCCGCCCCTCACACCTCCTTCAGGTGGAACAGCCGGTGGCCGTCGAGCCAGGTCTCGAAGCCGTCGGGCACCACGAAGGTGGTGGCGTCGGATTCGATGATGGCGGGGCCCATGACGCGGTTTCCGGGACGCAGCGCCTCCATCTTGTAGAGCTGCGCGTCCACCCACGTCTTCTTGCGGTAGAACTTGCGGGTGCCGATCTTCGCGTCCTCCGGCGGGGTCTCGCCCTCTTCCGGCTCCTTGGGGATGCGGGGCTTCGGGATCGGCACCATGCCGCGCATGATGGCGCCCGTGACCGAGTATCCCAGCTCCGGCGAGCGGGCGGACGCCGCATAGACACGGCCATAGGTGGCGTTGAACGCGTCGGTGAGCTGGTCCCAGTCGCCGGCGGTGCCGGCGGTGGCGATGGGGCTCTCGATCTCCAGGTCGTTGAGCTGCCCGCGATACTGCATGCGGTAGCCGGGCTGGAGCGTCACCTGGTCGGCCGAGTAGCCGTTCAGCTTGAACTCCTCCAGCACGTTGCGGGTGAGTTCCTCCCACGCCGCCTGAAGGGTCTCAGCCGCCTTGACCTTGTCCGCCTCCGGAGCGTCCGGCGGCATGTTGATGTCGAGGGACTTGTCGTAGCGATACTCGAAGTCCGCCGCCGCGCAGCCGAAGGCGGAGAAGCCGGCTGCCCAGGCGGGCACGATCACGTCCTCGAAGCCGAGGCCTTCCGTATAGCCATAGGTGTGCACCGGCCCGGCGCCGCCGTAGGAGAAGCACACGAAGCTCGCCGGCGAGTAGCCCTTGCCGGAGATCATGGAGCGCAGGTAGTCGCGCAGGTCGCTGTCCAGGAGCTCGATGATGCCCGCCGCCGCATCCTCCACCGACAGGCCGAGCTTGTCGGCGATCTGCACCTTGATGGCATCCACCGAGCGCTGCCGGTCGAGCTTCACCGCGCCGCCGAGGAAGTTGTCGGGGTTCAGATAGCCGAGCACCATGTGGCAGTCGGAGATGGTCACCGTCTCGATGCCGCTGTCCTTCCAGCACACGCCCACCCGGTAGCCGGCGGAGTCGGGACCGAGCTTGATGGCCTTCGTGTAGGGATCGAGGCGGATGAACGAGCCCGCGCCGGCGCCCACGGAATCCATCGCCACCAGCGGCAGCGACAGCACCAGCCGGGCCATGTCCGGGTCGTTCTTGATGGTCATCTCGCCCTGGGTGATGAGGGCCACGTCGAACGAGGTGCCGCCGATGTCCGAGCAGGCGATGTTCTTGTAGCCCAGCACCTCGCCCAGATACTTCGCGCCGATCACCCCGCCGATGGGGCCGGAGACGATAGTGCGGGCCAGCTCCTTCGCCTTCCAGGAGATGGTGCCGCCATGGGTCGCCATCACGCGGAAGTCGAACTTGGTGCCGCGCTCCTTGAAGGCGTTGGAGATCTTGGAGAGCGTCTGGCGCGAGGGCTCGGCGGCGTAGCCTTCGAGGATGGTGGTGTTGGTGCGGTGGGTTTCCTTGCGCACCGGATAGTAATCGGCGGAGGCGAAGACCGGGATGGTCTTGCCGCTCTTCTCCACCTCCTCGATCACGATGTCGCGCACGCGGCGCTCGTTGACCGGGTTCTTGTAGGAGTGGAGCAGCGAGATGACGATGCCCTCCACGTCGGAGGCGATCAGCTCGCGGGCCGCCTCGCGGGCGCTCGCCTCGCGCAGCGGGATCACCTGCGTCCCCATCATGTCCGTGCGCTCGACGACGCCACGGGTCAGCTGGCGCGGGACGAGCGGCGGGTCGTAGCGGTGGGTGTTGAGGTGGATGCGGTCCTCATAGGCGTAGCCGAGGTGGCTCTGCACCGCCCGGCCCATGCGGTGGAAGTCCTCCATGCCGCGGTTGACGATGAGGCCGCAGCGCAGCCCCTTGCGCTGGACCACGCGATTGAGCATCGCGGTGCCGGAATAGACGCCGGTCTGGAGCTGGGCGAGCGCCTCGTGGAGCGACATGCCCCAGTTGGCGAGCCCGTCCTCGGACGAGGCGATGAGGCCGAGGGCCTCGTTCTGCGGCGTGGACTGGGCCTTGCCGACGACGAAGTCGCCGTCCTGGTCCACGAAGAAGGTATCCGTCATGGTGCCGCCGGCATCGATGCCGAGCACCTGGACGCTGCGCAGATTTCCCACGGGAACGTTCACGCTCGTTTCCTCCCTGTCTTGCCGGCCTTGGCTTTTCGGTGCCGGCTCGCAGCAAGAGGGGCAGGATGCGTGCCAGTCGCGTTCCACTGTATAAATTCAATGATTCTCCGAATGTTTGTGCATTGCGACATGTAATAATTCAGTTTTGAACTGTCCGATTTCCGGACACTTGTTGTCTGCAGCCGGTCATTTCAGGCAAACGACTGGCGCGCTGAGGCCCGCGCCACTTGCAAGGGAGGCGGGCTTGCGCGTATCCTGCCGCCAAAGCCGCCGCCGCCGGCCTCGATGTCGGCGGTCAGAACGCGGCATTTCAGGGAGTGAACCCGCCTGCGGGCGCTTCGGCCACCGGCCGGGCTGACCCGCCGGCCAATGGCTCAGGCGGCGCTGAAACGGGGACGCCGCGCCGCCCGGCCCGGAGGGCAGAGCTGGTGCCACATCGCGAGATCGCGCGCGCCTGGGAGCAGTTTCACCAGGACGGCGCCGCCTCCGCCGTCATCCGCCCGGCGGTGATGGCGTCCTGGCAGCGCTCCCGCCTCCATCTCATCACCGCCGACCGCGCGGCCGCTCCCCTCATGAGCGACGCGGAGCTGTTTCGGCGCCGCCGGCAGAACAACCGCCTCGTCACCGCCGCACGCCCGGCCATGGAGGAGGCGCGCCACCTTCTCTCCGACGCCCGGTCCATGCTGATCCTCTCGGACCCCGACGGCGCCATCCTGGAGGCGGAGGGCGATGCCCGCGCCCTCGATACCGGGCAGGAGGTGAAGCTCCAGCAGGGCGGCCTGTGGTGCGAGGCGGAGATCGGCACCAACGCCATCGGCACCGCGCTCGCCTGCGGGCGCCCGGTGCAGATTCATGCCGCCGAGCATTTCTGCGCCCCCGTCCAGCGCTGGACCTGCGCGGCGGCCCCCGTGCGCCACCCGTTCGATGGGGAGATCATCGGCGCGGTGGACATTTCCGGCTCCACCGACACCTTCAACCCGCAGAACCTCGCCCACGCGGTGGCCCTCGCCCACCAGATCGAGGCGGTGCTGGGCCGGCGCATGGAGATGGAGCACGAGCAGGTGCTGCGCCATTTCCTCTCCAAGCGCTCGCTCTGGCTCACCGAGGAGATCCTCGCCTTCGGCCGCTCCGGCGCGCTGATCTATTCCACCGACCGGGCGCTGAAGGAGGTGGCGCGGCGCAGCGACCGCCTGATCGCCGACGGCCGCCTCGCGGCGCTCAAGGACGCGACGCCGGACGCCTGGGCGGCGCGCATCGCCGAGCTTCTGCCCGGCGCCAGCGTCGAGATCGTGCGCGAGGACGGCGAGGAGATCGGCGGCGTGGTGGTGCTCCACGCCCCCCGCCGGCCCAGGCCTGCCCAGCGCGAGGCCGCCCCGCGCGATCCCGGCCGGGAGCTGGAGCCGCTCGGCTTCGACGCCATCATCGGCAGCAGCCCGGTGATGGAGGAGGTGAAGGCCAAGGCCCGCCGCATGGCCGAGAGCGGCCTGCCCATCCTGCTGGAGGGCGAGACCGGCGTCGGCAAGGAGGTGTTCGCCCGCGCCATCCACGGCGTGCGCGCGCCCGCCGGACCTTTCGTGCCGCTCAATTGCGGCGGCCTGCCGCGCGATCTCATCGCCAGCGAGCTGTTCGGCTACGAGAAGGGCGCCTTCACCGGCGCCGACGCCACCGGCAAGCCGGGCAAGGTGGAGGCGGCGGACGGCGGCCTGCTCTGCCTCGACGAGATCGGCGAGATGCCGCTGGAGCTGCAATCCTATCTGCTGCGCGTGCTGGAGGACGGCGTGGTCTACCGCGTCGGCGGCCACACGGGGCGGCGGGTGGGCCTGAGCCTCGTCTCGATGACCAACCGCGACCTTTCCGGCGAGGTGGCGGCGGGGCGCTTCCGCAAGGATCTGTTCTATCGCATCGCCGCCCTGCGCCTGCGCATTCCGCCGCTGCGCGAGCGGGGCGAGGATGCCCTGCTGCTGCTGGATCATTTCGTGCGGGGCGCGGCCCGGCGCATGGGCCGGCCGGCGCCGCGCTTCACCGATGCCGCCACCGACGCCCTGGGGGCCTACGACTGGCCCGGCAATGTGCGCGAGCTGCGCAACATGGCCGACATGCTCCTGACCATGCTGGATGGCCACGTCGTCGATGTCGCCGATCTGCCGCCGGAAATCCGTGACCGCGGCCAGCCCGCCGCCCTTGCGGCCTCGGGTGATCTGAAGGCCCTGGAGCTGGCCGCCATCAGCGCCGCCATCGAGGCCTGTGGCGGCAACCTGTCGAAGGCGGCCAAGCGCCTTGGCATCGCCCGCTCCACGCTCTACCTGCGGGTCGCCGAACTGCGGCGCGGCCCGATTCCGGGGCTGGGCGATGCGCCGTTCAGGGGCGAGGACGCCTGAGTCCTGCCCGCCTATGGCGTGCCGCGCCCGCTCACCGTGCGGGGCCGGTCCAGACGGTCTTGGCGTTCGTGAACTCGCGGATGCCGTAGGAGCCGAGCTCCCGGCCATACCCGGACCGCTTGATGCCGCCGAACGGAAGCCGCGGATCGGACGCCACCATGCCATTGATGAAGACGGCGCCGGCATCGATCTGGCGCGCATATGCCGCCGCCTTCTGCGTGTCGCGGCTCCAGAGCGCGGCGCCGAGCCCGAACTCGGTGTCGTTGGCGCGCGCGATCGCCGCCTCGGGTGACGGGACGCGGATGATCGCCGCCGCGGGGCCGAACGTCTCCTCGTTGAACGCCGCCATCTCCGGCGTCACATGATCGAGGATGGTCGGCGCATACACGAAGCCGGGACCACCGACGAACGCGCCACCGGCGCGCAGGGTCGCCCCCGCCGCAACGGAGCGCTGGACCTGGTCGTGCAGCGTCGCCCGCAAGTCGGCGCGCGCCATGGGCCCGATGTTCGTGCCGGGCTCCATGGGATCGCCGATCTTCAGCTTCGCCACATTGGCGCAGAAGGCGTCGACGAACGCGTCCGCCACCGCGTCCTCGACGATGAAGCGCTTGGCGTTGACGCAGCTCTGGCCCACATTGATGAAGCGCGCCTTCACGGCGACCTCGGCCGCGGCGGCGACGTCGGCATCGGCGAGCACGATGAAAGGGTCGGAGCCGCCCAGCTCCAGCACCTGCTTCTTCAGCGCCTTGCCCGCCTGGGCGGCGACGATGGCGCCGACCTCCGTCGAGCCCGTGAGCGTGACGGCGGCGATGCGGTCGTCGAAGATCAGCCGCTCGACCTTGGAGGAGGGGATGAGCAGGGTCTGGTGCAGGCCGGCCGGCGCGCCTGCTTCCGCGACGATGTCGGCGATGGCATTGGCGCACTGGGGCACGTTGTTGGCGTGCTTCAGCACCGCGCCGTTGCCGGCCATGAAGGCCGGGGCGGCGAAGCGGAAATACTGCCAGAACGGATAGTTCCACGGCATCACCGCGAGCACCACGCCGAGCGGACCGAACACCACGCGGCTGTCGGTCGCGTTGGTCGCGATCACGTCATCCTCGAGGAACGCCGCGGCATGCCCGGCGTAGAAGTCGCAGTTCAGCGCGCACTTCTCCACTTCCGCCTCAGCCTCCGCGATCGGCTTGCCCATTTCCGCGGTGATGAGCTGTCCGAACGCCGCCTTCCGGCTCCGCAGCACCCGCCCGATCGCCGTCACGAGCTGGGCGCGCTCGGCGAACGAGGTCGTGCGCCAGGTCCGCTGGGCCTGCGCCGCCCGGGCGAGCGCAGCGTCGACCTCGGCCTCGGAGTGCTCCGGAAAGCGCGCGATTTCCTCGCCGGTGTACGGATTGACGGAGACGATCATGGGTGTGGCTTCATCGCGAGGGGAGAGGAGAGGAAGGGGCGGCGGGCGCGGCCCGCCGCCCTGGCGGGCGGGCCCGCGCTCAGGCGTGGGAGTACATGGTCTTGCCGGCGACCGGCATGTCCACCTTGAGGATGGTGCCGGTGTCCGCCTCGGTGATGAACAGCGTCTTGTTGTCCTTGCCGCCGTAGCAGACGTTGGTGAGGTGATGGCCCACGCGCCCGGTGATGAGGTGGGTCGGCATGCCGTCGGAATCGAAGCGCCACACGCCGACGCCGAGCTGGCAGACGATCACCGCGTCCTCCTCGTCCAGCGCCATGCCGTCCGGCCCGCCGTGGCCGCCCGAGAGCTGGATGTAGGTGCCGACCTTTGACATGGTCCCGTCGGTCATGATCGGGCAGCGCCACACCGCGTTCTGCCGCGTGACCGAGAGGAACAGGCGGTTCTCCTTCATGTTGAGCGCGAGGCCGTTGGGGCTCGGGATCGTGCCCAGCAGCATGTCGAGCTTGCCGTCCGGGTCGAGCCGGAACAGGCGGCCGGTGGGATCGTGCATGCCGGTCTGGCCCTGGTCGGTGAAGTAGAGCGTCCCGTCGGCGGCGAACACGAGGTCGTTCAGCCCCTTCCACGCCTCGCTGTTGCGCGAGGCCAGCAGCGGCTCGACCACGCCGCGCTTCTCGTCGAGCAGGATCAGGCCGGCCTTGTAGTCGCAGATGAAGATGCGGCCGTCCTTGTGGATCTTCAACCCATTCGGCCAGCCGTCGTACTGGCACACGAGATCGCAGCTTCCGTCCGGCGCCAGCTTGAAGACGCGGCCGAAGGGAATATCCACGAAGTAGAGATTGCCGTCGCGATCAAAAGAGGGACCTTCGAGAAAGCTGTCCACCTCGGCATTGGCGCGGTTGGGATCGGACCAGGCGGTCCGGCTCTTCTTCCGCCACTTGTCCGGAAGCTGATAATGAACCTCGGCAACCAGCCGCTCCACCGGATTGAGAAAGAACATCGAAAAACTCCGCTCGAAGGGTCCATCGGTGGACCGCCTGCGGAGAAAGACCTATTCCTGATATGGCCGCGATACTAAATACAATTTCGGCATGCCTTGCCATGCCGCGCAATGAGGGGACCTCCTTGGATTTCAGGGCCTTGAACTATTTCGCCAAGATCGCCGAGCTGGGCAGCATCACGCGCGCGGCGCAGCACCTGAACGTGGCGCAGCCGGCGCTCAGCCGGCAGGTGCGCCAGCTCGAGGACGAGCTCGGCGCGCAATTGCTGATCCGCGAGAGCCGCGGCATCCATCTGACCGATCAGGGGCGGGAGCTGTTCGAGCATGCGCGGACCATCCTGCGCGAGGTCCAGCGCGCGAAGGACGCCGTGCGCGGCTCCGCCGGCAGCCCCGGCGGCAGCATGGCCCTCGGCCTCGTCCCGACCATCTGCACCCAGGTCGCGCCCGACCTGGTGTCGACGCTGCGGACCGACTTTCCGCGCATCGATCTCACCATCAGCGAGGCCTACAGCCAGCAATTGATGGAGTGGCTCGACGAGGGCCGCCTCGACCTCGCGGTGCTGACCGAGCCGGCGCCGACGCGGCGCCTGGTCATCGAGCACCTGGTGTCGGAGGAGATGATGTTCGTCGCGGCGCGCGGCTTGCGCAAGAAGGGCCCTATCTCCTTCGACGAGCTCGCCACCACGCCGCTCATCATGTCGCTGGGCATCCGCACCATCATCGACAACCTGCTCGGCCACAAGGGGCCGCTGGTGACCGTGATGCTCGAGCTCAATTCCATCGAGACCATCCGCCTGATGGTGCGCCAGGGCATCGGCACCACCATCCTGCCGCGCTCGATCCTCTACGATGACGCCAAGAGCGGAGACGTCACCCTGCACTCGATCGGCCCCAAGGGCCTCTTCCGCCGGCTCGCGCTCGCTTATTCGCGCACGCGCCGGCTGTCGCGGTCCTCGCAGATCGTCAAGGAGGCCGTGACGCAGATCATGTCGGACCTCGACCGTCGGCGCCTGTTCCGCAGCGCGGCGAGGAAATAGGGCGGCGCGGGCTCTAGCGGGGGACGGGGACCTGAAAGGCCCGTAGCGCGTCCTCGTCGACGGTGACGCCGAGACCGGGGCCGCGCGGCACCGGCACGGCGCCGTCGGCGAACGGGAGCGAGTCCAGGACCGGATCGTGCTCAAGATAGACCTGGGTGAGGCTCAGCCCCCAGTCGAAATTCGTGATGGCTGCCGCCACATGCGACGCCGCGGCGGACGCGAGACTGGATTCGGCGACCTTCGCCGCGACATTTATGGCGAGCCCCAGCTCGATGGCGCGGGCGGCGCATTCCAGCGTCGCGATCATGCCGCCGAGCTTGATCAGCTTGAGGGAGATCCCCGCCGCGGCGCCGCGCGCGGCGTGCGCCTCGATGTCGGCGGACGAATGGATGCCCTCGTCGATGCCGATGGGCACGACGCCGAGCCGGTTGAGCTGCGCAAGATCGCCGAGGGCGGGCGCGGGCAGCGGCTGCTCCAGGTAGAACAGCCTGGCCTGCCGGGTCTCCTCGATCAGGCGGCGCGCGGCGACAAGGGAAAGCCCGCCATTGGCATCGGCGCACAATCTGGCGTCCGGCCCGATCGCGTCCCGGACGCCGAGGACGGCGGCGATGTCGTTCTCGATGGCCTTGGTGCCGACCTTCAGCTTGAAGAAGCGATAGCCCTTCTCGTACTTCGCGCGCGCCTCGGCGGCATCGGCCTTCGGCGTGGCGTTTCCCAGCATCCACATGGGTTCGAGCGTGTCGCGCAAGCGCGTGCCCAGGATGTCGCCGACGCTGATGCCGCGCGCCTTTCCGAGCAGGTCGAGCAACGCCATCTCGACGGCGGACTTGGCGCTCGGATTGCCGTAGATGCCGTTCTCGATCCGGCGCAGGGCCTCTCCAAGAAGGCGCGCGTCGCATCCCTTGAGGGCGTCCCAGATCAGTTCGGCCGCGGCCGTCATGCCCCACAGGGTTTCGCCGGTCATGGTCGGCGCGGACGCCGCCTCGCCCCAGCCGATGCTCCCGTCCGCAGCTTCGAGGCGCACGAACAGGTTCTCCGCATGGCGGATGGTGACGCCGGACATCTTCATCGGCCGGGCGAGCGGCATGGCGACCGGAAACAGGTCCATGCGCACCAGGCGAATTGCGGCTTCCGCCTGCGCAAGGATCGGCCGCGCCGGAGTTTCAGAGGCATGGGTCAAGGGGCAGGTCCTCGATTGGCACCCACTTTTACTTCGTTTCTCGGAGGGCTCGAAATATCAATGTGTTATGGCCCGTCAGACGAAGACGGCATGGCGCCGCGGCGAGCCCGGACCCATGCTCAACCGGCATGATGAATAATCGTAATTTGATATTTGCGTTATCGATGGCCGGGTGATGGATTGCAGGCACGGCCACCGCATCCGCGGGTCCGATGTGCCGAATTCGAGGATTGTCCCATGACCGCCGCAGCCGCCAAACCTGACCTCAAGGCGTCGCTCATGCGGCCGGACCAGATGCCGAGCGTCGATCGCGGCGGCGGCAACCGGACCATTCCTCTGGTCACCCGCGCGACCGGCTCGCAGCAGATGCTCACCGGCATGACGATGATCGGTCCGGGCTCGGCCATCCCGTGGCACTATCACGACTGCGAGGAGACGGTTCTCGTCCTCGAGGGCGAAGGCTTCGCCGAGGTGGGCGAGGAGGTCCATCCGGTCAAGCCGATGGACACCACCTGGATCCCCTGCAACCTGCCGCACCGCTTCCGCAATGGATCGAGCGAGAAGCCGCTGAAGATCTTCTGGGTCTACGCCTCGGTCGATGCCACCCGCACCATGGTCGAGACCGGCGAGACGCGCCCGGTGTCGGCGGAACACGCCAGGAAATCCGCCTGATCGCGGCGCCCGCCGCAGCATCACGTCAACGACAAGACCAATCAACGTTCGCAGGGAAGAAACGAGCCATGCTGAGAATATCGCAGCGCCAGCCGGCGGCGGAGGGCCGTGCCCGGTCCGGGATGATGAGAATGCTGCGGTCGACCCTGGTGGTCGCCGCCGCCATCCTGCCCATGACCGGGATCGCCGCCAGGGCGGAGTTTCCGGACCGGCCGATCAAGATCGTCGTGCCGTTCCCCGCCGGCGGACCGACCGATGTCGCCGGCCGGCTGGTGGCCCAGGCGCTCCAGAAGCAGCTCGGCGCCACCGTGATCATCGAGAACATCGGCGGCGCCGGTGGCCGCATCGGCGCCAAGGCGGTGGCGCAGGCCGCGCCCAACGGCTACACGCTGCTGGTCGGCGGCACCAACGTGAATGCGCTGGTGGGCGCGCTCTACAAGGACCCCGGCTACGAGCCGCTCAAGTCCTTCACGCCCGTCGCCGCGATCTGCACCGATTCCATGGCCATGGTGATCGCGCCGGGCGTGCCGGCGAAGACCTTCGCGGAGTTCGTCGCTTACGCCAAGAAGAACCCCGGCGCCCTGCGCTTCGGCGCGCCGACGGGGATCTACACGCACATCGTCGGCGAGTTCATCAAGATCAAGACCGGCACCGACCTGCTCTTCATCCCGTACAAAGGCGGCGCGCCAGCGATCAACGATGCGCTCGGCGGCCACATCCAGGTGGTGTTCAACAACAAGTCGACACTGCTGGCGCACATCAAGGACAACGCCCTGAGGGCGCTCGCGGTGACCAGCGCCGCGCGCTGGCCGGAGCTGCCCGAGATTCCGACCCTGAAGGAGGTCGGGCTTGAGGGCTTCCCCACCGAGATCCTGTTCGGGCTTCTGGCGCCCGCCGGCACCCCCCGGGCGATCGTCGACAAGCTCAATGCGGCGGTGAACGAAGGCATGAAGGCCGAAGAGGCGCGCAACAGCATCGACAAGCTCGGCATGTATGTGAAGTCGGGCTCGCCACAGGATTTCGAGGCCGCGCTCGCCGATCAGGTCGTCGCCTGGAAGACGATCGTCGATTCGGCCGGGATCAAGGTCGACTGAACCTCCCCGGCTGCGCTGCGCCGCCCGGCTGCGTCCACCCTGTCAGGGCATGGGCGGGGCCGGCCGACCGCTGCGTTCAGGCATCGCGCGCACGCCGCCCGTGACGAGGAAATCCCCCCGCGGCCCCTGCACGCGGCAGAATGCGCGGCCCTGGTCTGATGGAAGCAGGCGCGGTGGTGCCCGCTCAACCGTGGCGCCCCGCCTGTCCGGAGCCCTCAACGCGGCCTTGCAACCGATCCGGGCAACGCTGTAGCGTCACGCGCCACGACCGCCGGATCTCCGGCCGGCAGAGTCCCTGTCGTGAGGCTGCGGAAGGACGTCCATGCCGCCCGACCAAGCGCAAGAAGCGATGCCCCGGCGGCTGCCGGGGATGCTGCGGCAGCCACGCTTGCGATGCCTATCCGCACAGCGGGAGCCAACCTCATGACCTATGTCGTGCTGATTGCCGTGATCGGCATCCTGCTTCTGCAATGGACCGGCGCCATTCCTCGGGACAGCGTCGGCGGGGCGATGGTGATCGCGGCGGCGGTCCTTGGCGGGACACTGGCGGTCGCGATCCGCGAGGCCTGGATCAGGAAACGGGGTGTGGTCGGCTGGATCGTGAACATCGTCGTCTCGTTGCTCGGCGCCTTTGTGGTCGCCCCTCTCGGCGGCATGGTGATGGTGACGCTTCTCCTGCCGTTCATGGATGGCTCCTCGTCGCTGGCCGCCGCGAAAGGGCCTCAGATGTCCATCGCGCTGGCTGGACAGATGGCCATCACCCTGCTCGGCGCCTGGGCGGCGCTTTGGCTGGTGAACCGGTGGCGCTGAGCTGGGTGCGCGCCGTCCGCACGCACCTTCTGTCGGCGTGCGGGACACGACTCCGGAAGCTCCTATATTAGAGGTTTCCCGCGTTGCGCGGCAGCGCTGATCCGGATAGGCTTCCTGTCATTCATTTCTCAATGAGCAGAAGCCTTTCATGCTGGACAACAAGGACCCTGGCTCGCTCCAGATATCCGATATTTCGCGACATGCGGGCGTTTCAGCCTCTACAATAAGAGTTTGGGAGCAGCAGGACCTGCTGCGCCCCACCTATACCGAGAGCGGCCGGCGCACCTACCGGGAGGCTGACCTTCAGATCGCCCTGGCGATCAAGCGCATGCGCACGGTCGAGGGGATGAAGATCGCCGAGATCAAGGCGGCGCTCGCGGCCCAGGCCGTTGCCTCGCCCGACCCCGTCCGCGAGGCGGACGAGGAAGCGTCCACATCCGAGGTGGGCGCAAATCTGCGCATGCTGCGCCTGGCGCGACGGCTCACCATCCGCGTCGTGGCGGAAGAGGTGGGCATGGACCCGTCCGTGCTCGCCTCCATCGAGCGGACCTCCCTCGGCATGGACATGCCGCTGCTCAAGAAGCTCGCGCGGTTCTACGGCGTCACCCTCAACAAGCTCATGGGCGTGGCCGCATCCGAGCCGATGCCCGACCGGGAGTTCGTGACCCGCGACCACGGCGAGCCGCTGCCGCGCCTGGGGCTCGGCGTGCGCATGGAGCGGCTGAACATGGTTCGCGCGACGATGGCGTGCAAGCGCTGGTTCGTCGAGCCCGGCGTCCATTCCAACGGCGCCTATCGCCATGAAGGCGAGGAGTTTCTCGTGGTGATCGCCGGCGAGTTCGAGATCACCATCGACCACAGCCGGGTCCACCACCTGACCCCGGGCGACACCGCCTATTTCCGCAGCGACATGTTCCATTCCTGGCGCAATCCGGGACGGGAGACGGCGGAGCTGATCTGGATCGGCGTCGGCGACGATTTCTAGGGCATGATCCGATCCAATTGACTCAATTCGGCCGGATCGCGCCTAAGGCTGCGTCGGCGTCGGCGTGCTCAGGCTCCACATGGCATCGAACATGGAGGCCTGGAAGGCGGCGAACTCCGCGCTGTCGATGATCATGCCGTAGCTCTCCCGCGCGGAGGAGATGAGCGCGACCTTGTTGCCGTAGATGAAGCACGTCATCGCCAGCGTGTAGGCTGGCGGCGCGTAGCGCAGCTCGCGCCGCTGCTCGCGGCTCGACGGCCAGATCGGCGCGATGTCCCGCTCCTCCGAGCGGATCACGTGCAGCCAGGTACCCCGGCGCGCGCGCTCGGTGAGATAGCGCTCCATTTCATCGAGGCCCGGCTCGGCCATCAGCTCCTTCATCGAGAGCGTCGCGCGCAGCACCTTGGCGTTTCCCGAGAGCGTGTCCCACAGCGTGGTGCGGATGCCCTCAGGCCCCGGGTGGAAGCGCACGTTCGGCTTGCCGGTCTCGTGGTGATACATGGAGCGCAGCACCGGCATCACGTCCTCGATCATCTGCCGGCGCGCCTCGATGCGCTCCAGCAGCACGCCGGGGTCCTGCGCCACCACGAAGCGGCGCTTGCCGTTGTCGACAAACCGGACGAGCCCCTCCTCCTCCAGCTTGGCGAGCGCGTCGTGCGCGGTGGTGCGCGCGAGGCCGGCCTGCGCCGCGACGTCGGTGATGGACGCGGCGCCGAGCCCGACCGAGGTCAGATAGAGCTTGTAGAGCGTGCCGGTGATGCCGATCCGCGCCAGCTTCTCTTCGATGTCGTCCGTCACGCCGTCGCCCCTTGCCGATAGGTGGAACATGGCCGATCTCGCGAGCGGCGTCTAATGTCGGTTTTAGCCGATATAATTATTCGATGACGCACAAAATGTGGGCGCCGAATCGTCCATCTGCTCGAATTACGAGAGGCTATTGCACGATCATTCGTCAATTTTCCCAGTCTTAGAGATTGACGGAAATTTCCGACATAAATAGCGTTCCAGGCATGCCCAATTGCTCGAGCGCCACCCCGGCCAGCAGCGTGAAGGAGAATGCCCCCATGGAAGCGAAAGCCGACGCGGGCGCCTTGATGGCCGCGCCCGCCGCCCGCAGGGCCTCGTCCACGCCACCCCTGACGCGGCTCCTGGCCAACCGGTCGGTGCGCGCCGGCCTGGGTCTCGCCGCCTTCTTCGGCGTCTGGCAGGCGCTGTCGAGCCTCGGCATCATCGACGACTTCCTGCTTCCCTCGCCGATCGCCGTGGCGCAGGCGCTGTGGGAGCTCGCTGTCGACGGATCGCTCTGGATTCATCTCGGCGCCAGCCTCCAGCGGGTGGCCGTCGGCTTCCTGCTCGCCTGCATCGCCGGGCTGGCGCTCGGCCTCGTCTGCGGCTGGTGGCGCACGATCTCCGATTATGTGCGCCCGGTGGTGGAGGCGCTGCGGCCGATCCCGCCTTTGGCCTGGATCCCGATCACCATCCTGTGGTTCGGCCTGGGCGACGCAGCCTCCTACTTCCTGGTCTTCCTCGGCGCATTCTTCCCCGCCTTCGTCGCCACCTACACCGCGGTGCGCAGCCTCGACCGCAACCAGATGAACGCGGCACTGTGCCTGGGCGCGAAGCCCTGGCAGCTGTTCTGGGACGTGCTGATCCCCGCCTCCCTGCCCATCATCCTGCCGGGCCTGCGCATCGCGCTGGGCGTCGGCTGGATGTGTGTCGTCACCGCCGAGCTGATCGCCGCCCAGACCGGCCTCGGCTACCTGATCCAGCAGTCCCGCATGCTGTTCCAGATCAACAATGTGGTGGCGGGCATGGTCACCATCGGCCTGGTCGGCTTCGCCATGTCGGCGGTGCTGGAGCGGATCGAGCGGAAGGTGAACGCCTGGGCACCCTCCGAGCGCAATTGAGGAGCCCCGCCATGGCCGCGACCGCCGCACTCGCCTCCACGCCGTTCCAGGGCCACGCCATGCACGCCGATCCGGCCGACATCCAGATCGACATCCGCAACGTCGGCAAGGTCTACGGCACCAAGGGCCAGGACAATGCCGTCATCGCCCTCGACGGGGTGACGCTGAAGATCCGCCGCGGCGAGTTCATCTCGCTGCTCGGCCCCTCGGGCTGCGGCAAGTCCACCTTGCTCGGCATCGTCGCCGGCTTCCAGGCCGCCACCAGCGGGCAGATCCTCCAGGACGGCCGGCCGATCACCAAGCCCGGCCCCTCGCGCACCGTCGTGTTCCAGGACTACGCGCTGTTCGGCTGGATGACGGTGCAGCAGAACATCGAGTTCGGGCTGAAGGCCAAGGGCATGCCGAAGGCGCAGCGGGCGGAGATCGCCCGCGCCTTGGTCGCCACGGTCCATCTCACCGGGTTCGAGAACAAGTATCCGCACGAGATGTCGGGCGGCATGAAGCAGCGCGCCGCCATTGCCCGCGCGCTCGCGCCCGATCCGGACATCCTGCTCATGGACGAGCCGTTCGGCGCCCTCGACGCGCAGACCCGCGTGCTGCTCCAGGAGGAGATCGCCCGCATCTCCTCCGACGCCGGCAAGACCGTGATCTTCGTCACCCACGGCATCGACGAGGCGGTGTTCCTCGCCGACCGCGTGGTGGTGATGAGCCCGCGGCCCGGCCGCGTGCGCGAGGAGGTTCTCGTGCCGCTTCCCCGGCCGCGCACGGCCGAGATGCGGTCCGACCCATGGTTCGTCTCCACGGTCAACGACCTGTGGGAAACGCTCAAGCCGGAATGGCAGAAAGGGGAATAGTCCGTGACCTCAGGAATCTCGCGCCGCCGCTTCGGCCAGCTCGCCGCTGGCCTCGCCGCCTCCCTCCCGCTCGCCGCCCCCTCGATCCTGCGGGCGCAGGAAGCCGACGTGGTCCGCATGTGCTGGTTCAACACGACCACCGTGTCGGCCCAGATCGCCCACGTGCTGATGCGCACCGACATCCCGGCCCGCAACGGCCTCAAGATGGAGATGATCCAGCTCGCCGCCTCGCCCGCCATCACCGAGGCGCTGGTCTCCGGCGCCGGCGACGTGGGCACGCTCTCCGACTTCGCCGCCGTGACCACCATGGCCATCGGCGCGCCGGTGACCACCGTCTCCTCGCAGGCGCGCTTCCGCTCGGCGGTGCTCGCCACCAAGAAGTCCGGCATCACCAAGCTTGAGGACCTCAAGGGCAAGCAGGTATTCGGCACCTTCGGCATCACCGCCTTCCAGAACGCGCAGGACGCGGTGCTGAGGGCCGGCCTGGTGCCCGGCAAGGACATGACGTTCGTGAATGTCGGCCCGGCCGAGCTCGCCGACGCGGTCGGCGCCCAGCGCATCGACGCCTTCTTCACCTACGACCCGTTCGTGAGCTATTTCGAGAGCACCGGCCACGCCGCGGTGATCTCCGAGAACCTCAGCCCGGTGATCGTGCTCTCGGCCAACAACCGCTTCTTCCAGCAGAAGCCGGATGCGCTGAAGCGCCTGCTGATGGCGAACGCGCAGGCGCTGTACTTCGCCTCGCAGAACAATGACCTGGTCAACAGCTGGTTCCGCTCTCTCGAGCCCGCCAAGAACATCCCCGAGGCGGTGCTGCAGAAGGCCTCCAGCTACGATCCGGCCTGGAGCGCCAAGACCTTCACCGACATCAAGGTGGCGCTCTCGCCGGCGCAGATCGCCCAGATCGAGACCCTGGGCAAGTGGGGCTACGAGCAGAAGCTGCTGCCGCGCCTGCCCGACGTGCCGAAGTTCGTCAACACGGCGATCGCCGCGGAGGTGGACAAGGAGATCGCGGCCGGGGGCTTCGACGTCAAGAGCGTGAAGATCCTGCGCGCCTGAGCGCCTGGCCTTCCCACCCGTGCAGCCGGTGGCGCGCCCCATGGGCGTTCGAGCGCCACCGGCATGCCGCCCCGCCTCGCCAGCCGAGGCGGGGCGAAGCAGGACTGAGATGACCGACACAGCGGCACTTCCGGCCCGCGTCTGCGCGACCCGCCATTTCGACTTCTCCGACATGTCCGCGGAGGAGCGCTACCGGCTCATGGCCTCCACCATCATGCCGCGCCCCATCGCCTGGGTGGTCACCGTAAGCGCGGACGGCGTGGTGAACGCCGCCCCCTATTCCTTCTTCAACATGTTCGGCGCCGATCGGCCGGTGGTGGCGCTCGGCATCCTGGCGCGCCCGGGCCGGCCGAAGGACACCGCGGCCAACATCCGCGCCACCGGCGCGTTCGTCGTCAACCTCGTGCCGTTCGCGCTCGCGGAGGCGATGAACCAGACCTGCGTCGACGCGCCGCCGGAGGTGGACGAGACCGCGCTCGCCGGGCTTGAGACCGTGCCGAGCCTCGCCGTCCCCCCGCCGCGCATCGCCACCGCGCCGGTCGCCTTCGAGTGCCGCCTGACGCATCTGCTGGAGACCGGCCCCGGCCAGCTCCTGGCGGTGGGCGAGGTGCTGCACGCGCACTATGCCCGCCGGGTGCTGACGGGCGATCCCGAGCGGCCGCGCGTGGACGCCGCGGCCCTCGACCTCGTCGGGCGCATGCACGGCGCCTCGGCCTACACCCGCACCCGCGACCTGTTCGACCTCGACCGCCCGCTCTGGGAGGGCGGCGGCACGATCCCCAGCAAGGAATGAGCGAGATGCCCAAGATCAAGGTGGCCGCAGTCCAGGCCGCGACGGTTCCCTTCGACGGCGCGGCCGCGACCGCGCGCACGGTGGCGCTGATCGCCGAGGCGGCCGCCGCCGGCGCCAAGCTGGCGGTGTTCCCGGAAGCCTTCATCGGCGGCTATCCGAAGGGGCTGGACTTCGGCTGCTGCGTCGGCCGGCGCACCTCCGAGGGCCGGGCCGACTTCGCCCGCTACGTGCGCGGCTCGATCGCCGTCCCGGGCCCCGAGGTGGACCAGCTGGCTGCCGCCTGCGCCGCGTATGACATCCACGCCGTGGTCGGGGTGATGGAGCGCGACGGCGGCACGCTCTACTGCACGGCGCTCTATCTCGGCCCGCAGGGCCTGCTCGGCAAGCACCGCAAGGTGATGCCGACCGGCGCCGAGCGGCTCGTGTGGGGCTTCGGCGACGGCTCGACGCTGACCGTGGTGGACACCCCGCTCGGCAAGCTCGGCGGCGCCATCTGCTGGGAGCACTACATGCCGCTGATGCGCGCCGCCTACTACGCCAAGGGCGTCGAGATCTGGGCCGCGCCAACCGCCGACGACCGCGAGACCTGGATCCCCACCATGCGCCATGTGGCGATGGAGGGCCGCTGCTTCGTCATCAGCGCCTGCCAGGTGATGCGCCGCTCGGACTTCCCCGAGGACTATGCGAGCCGCATCGACGCCGGGCCGGGCGAATGGATGATGCACGGCCGCTCGGTGATCGTCGGCCCGCTCGGCGAGGTGCTCGCCGGCCCGCTGGTGGACGAGGAAGGCATCCTCACCGCCGAGATCGACCTCGACGACCTGCTCGGCGCGCGGCTCGATTTCGATCCGGTCGGCCACTATGCGCGGCCGGACCTGTTCAGCCTCAGGGTCGACGAGACCCCGCAGCTTCCCGTGGTGATCGGAGCCGAGGGCTGAGGCGGCGCCCCTCCGCCATTCCGCCGCCCGCCCGCCGCCGCGGGGAGCCGGTCAGAGGGGATCACCCGCCGTAACCGGGCGCGCGGATCGCGCGCCCCCGCGGCGCAGGGCGCCATGCTCCGCGCCCTGGCCGGGGCGCCGGATGCGGCCGGTCGCGTCGGCGAGGCTGAGCAGATAGGCTCCGGCCTCCTCGATGTCCGCCACGATCTCGGCCTCGGCATGCGCGCCATCCTTCAGGCGGATGGCGTCGAGCGCCGCTCGGTGGTGGTCCGTTCCCTTCAGCGAGACCACGTATTCCGGCACCACGAAGGACAGGATCGGCCCGCAGCGCAGCCACAGATTCTCGATCATCTCCAGCAGGATCGGAATTCCAGCCAGGGCATAGATGCCGAAATGGAAGCGCCGGTGGATGTCGAGATAGGTGTCGAGCCGGCGCTTCTCGATCATGCGGCGCATGTCCGCCAGCAGCGCCTCCAGCGCGTCGATGTCGGCGGCGCCGGCCTTCAGGGCCGCCTCGCGCGTGGCCCGCCCCTCCAACTCCGTCCGCACCACCATGAGGTCCGTCAGCGCGCTGGACCTCAGGTCCGGGACCAGGGCGGAATTGCGCGGTCCCTGGTCCAGGACGCCCTGCGCCACGAGCCGCGACACCGCATCGCGCACCGGCGTGATGGAGGTGCCGAATGTCTCCGCCAGCTGGCGCAGCACCAGCGCGCTGCCGGGCTCGAAGCGCCCCGCCAGCAGCGCCTCGCGCAGCTGGGCATGGGCGCGGTCCCACAGCGGCTCGCGGGCGATCCGGGAGAGGTTCTGGTCGGCAAGGTTCAAGGGCGCCTCCTTCCGATCACCGGACCATTCCAGAACACCGTTGACAAGTCCATCACATGTCGTTTGTTATAACAAATAACACAAACGGGAGAAGCGCCATGTTCCTTCGCGTCGCGTCGGCCGCTGCGGCCGCCATGATTCTTGCGGCCGCGCCGGCAGCGGCCCAGGACAAGTTCCCCTCGCGCGAGGTGCGGCTGATCGTGCCGTGGAACGCGGGCGGCTCCAACGACATCGCGGCGCGCAAGCTGGCCCCGATTCTGGCCGAGAACGGCATCAACATCATCGTCGACAACGTGCCCGGCGGCACCGGCACCATCGGCATGGGCCGCGTCGCCAGCGCCGCGCCGGACGGCTACACGCTGGGCATGGGCACCTCGTCCACCCTGTCCATGATCGCCCAGGGCAAGACGCCGCTGCGCAACGACCAGTTCTCCGGCATCGCCCGCATCTCCAGCGACCCGCTGATGCTGCTGGTGAACACCGACGGCCCCAAGGACATCGACGCCTTCGTGGCGAAGATGAAGGCGAACCCGGGCAAGGTCACCATCGGCACGCCGGGCAGCTACAACATCAACCACATCTTCGCGACCATGACCGCCAAGGCCGCGGGCGTCGACTATGTGAACGTGCCCTATCCCGGCGGCTCCAAGGTCATCGTCGACCTCGCCGGCGGTCAGGTGGATGCGGGCGTGCTGAAGCCGTCGGAGAGCATCAGCCAGATCAAGGCCGGCCAGGTGAAGCCCATCGCCGTGTTCGCCAATGAGCGCCTCGACGTCTTCCCCGACGTGCCGACCATGAAGGAGAAGGGCTTCGACGTGTTCCCCTACGGCCCGGTGGTGCAGATGGCCTATGTGGTGGGCCCGGCGAACATGCCCCCGGCGGTGCGCAAGACCCTCGTCGACGCGTTCCGCAAGTCGATCCAGGACCCGCGCTTCAAGACCTTCGCCGCCGAGAACGGCGTGCTGGTGGACGACCTCACCGGCGACGCCCTCGACAAGGAAGTCAACGACGTCCAGAAGTCGCTGAACGCCGTCGCGACCCAGGTGTTCAAGGGCAAGGACTGACCGTCCTCCCTAAGGGTCCGGGCCGGCCGCGCGCCGGCCCGCAGATACGTGTCCCGGCAGGACTCGCGCTCCCCGCCCCCTGCCCCTTCCCGTCCGCTGCCAGCAGAAAGAGCGCGTCGTGAGCGTCATCAAGTCCGTCAAGGCCCACGTGATGTCGTCCCCCGTGGAGAAGCCCTTCACCTCCTCGCGGGGCTGGCTCTACAAGACGCGCGGCACCTGCCTCGTGGAGATCGAGACCGCCGACGGCATTGTCGGCTGGGGCGAGTGCTACGGTCCTTCCGCCGTGGCGAAGGCCTTCATCGAGACCCAGTTCGGCCCGCGCATCGTCGGCCGTGACCCGTTCGACGTGGAGGTGATCTGGGAAGACCTCTACAACCGCATCAAGGACTACGGGAACAAGGGCATGTCCATCGCCGCCATCAGCGGCATCGACATCGCGCTCTGGGACATTGTCGGCAAGAGCTGCGGCAAGCCGGTGCACAAGCTGCTCGGCGGCGCCTTCCGCACCGAGGTGGACTGCTACGCCACCGGCCTCTACTTCATCGACTTCGACCGCCTCGTCGAGGAGGCGGTGGAGGAGGCCGTGGGCTATGTGGAAGAGGGCTTCAAGGCCGTCAAGATGAAGATCGGCCTCGGCAACATCCACAAGGACTACGGGCGCGTGAAGGCGGTCCGCGACGCGGTCGGTCCCGACATCCGCCTGATGGTGGACGCCAACCACGCCTTCTCGGTGCCGGTCGCCATCCGCCTCGGCCGCAAGCTCGAGGAACTCGACATCGAGTGGTTCGAGGAGCCGATCTCGCCCGAGGACATCGACGGCTACGTGGAGGTCGCCCGCGCCCTCGACATGGCGGTGGCCGGCGGCGAGAACGAGTTCACCCGCTGGGGCTTCCGCGACGCCATCGTGCGCAAGGCCATGGACATCGTGCAGCCGGACGTGTGCGCCGCCGGCGGCCTCTCCGAGTGCAAGAAGATCGCCGCGCTCGCCTCCACCCACGGCGTCGAGTGCGTGCCCCACGCCTGGGGCTCGGCGGTGGGCATCGCCGCCACCCTGCACTTCCTCGGCTCGCTCGCCGACCAGCCGCCGAGCCTGTTCCCGTTCGAGCCGCTCTTGGAGTTCGAGCAGTGCGAGAACCCGTTCCGCGACCATCTGGCGAAGGAGCCGATCGTGCAGGAGCGGGGCCGGGTGAAGATCCCCACCGGCCCGGGCCTCGGCATCGAGATCGACCGCTCGGTCATCGACCGCTACCGGGTGGGCTGAGGCGATGCGCTTCGTCACCTTCCTGAAGGATGGAACGGCGCGCGCCGGCGTTCTGGTGGGCGATGGCGCGGGCGCGGGCGATCAGGTCTACGACCTCGCCCACCCGGCCATGGCCGGCGCGCTCGTGGGGAACGTGCCGGCCATGGCAACCCTCGTCCGCGGCGACCTGCGCGCGGCGGCCGCGCGCATCGCCGCCCACGGCCTCGCCGAGGCGGCGCGCCTGCCCCTTTCGGCGGTAGAGCTTCTCGCCCCCTTCGTGCCCGCGCGCATCTACGCCCTCGCCTTCAACTATCGCGACGCCCTTGAGGAACGCGGCATGGCGGCGCCGGTGGAGCCGGTGCTGTTCATGAAGCAGCCCTCCACCGTGGTCGGCCCCGGCGCGCCGATCCTGCTGCCGCCGGACATCGGCGGCTGCACCTACGAGGTGGAGATCGCCGCCGTCATCGGCCGCCCCGCGCACAAGGTGAGCCGTGCGGACGCGCTGGACCATGTGGCCGCCTATGCCGTGTTCAACGACATCAGCGCCAGCGAGATGATCAAGCGCGACGGCGGTTTCACCCGCGGCAAGAACCTGCCCACCTTCGGCCCGCTCGGCCCGTTCCTCGCCACCGCCGACGAGATCGGCGACCCGCACCGGCTCGCCTTGAGCCTGGAGGTGGACGGCGTGCGGCTGCAGGAGGGCGTGTCCTCGAACCTCGTCTTCGACGTGGCCGACCTCGTGGCGCGCCTGTCGCACGACCATCCGCTGGAGCCCGGCGACGTGATCGCCACCGGCACGCCGGCCGGCGTCGCCGGCATGCGCTCGCCTCCGGCCTGGCTGAGGCCCGGCTCGGTGGTGCGCGCCAGCGTCGAGGGCCTCGGCACCCTCCCCAACCCGATCGCCGAGGGGGCTCCCTATGGCCAGTGACTCGCGGCCGGTGGTGTTCGCCACCAACGCGCTCCATCCCGACGGCGCGGCGCTGCTGGCGCCCCATGCCGAGATCGTCGTGGGGCCGGACACCGCCGACGACACCCTGCGCGCCGGCGTGCGCGCGGCGGACGCGGTGATCGTGCGCGCCAAGCTGCCGTCCGGCGTGTTCGACGGCGCCCCGCGCGTGAAGGGCGTGGTGCGGCACGGCGTGGGGCTGGACTTCATCCCCGTCGCCGAGGCCACCGCGCGCGGCATTCCGGTCGCCAACCTGCCGGGCAGCAACACCCAGACCGTCGCCGAGTACGTCTTCGCCGCCCTGTTCGCCCTGCGCCGGCCGCTGGCGCGCATGGACGCCCGCCTCAGGGCGGACGGCTGGAACCCGGCGCGCAGCCTCGCGGACGGCACGCAGGAGATCGGCGCCACCACGCTCGGCATCGTCGGCCTCGGCGCCATCGGCCAGCGGGTCGCGGCCATCGCCACCGCCGGCTTCGGCATGCGCGTGCTGGGCGCCTCGCGCTCCGGCAAGGCGCCCGCGGGCGTTACGCCGGTCGGCCTCGACGAGCTGTTCGCGCAGTCGGACGCCATCGTCATCGCCTGCCCGCTCACGCCGGAGACCACTGGCCTCGTCGGCGCCGACCTCATCGCCCGCATGAAGCCGGACGCCGTTCTCGTGAACCCGGCACGCGGTCCGATCGTCGACACCGCCGCTTTGATCGCGGCTTTGAAAGCGGGCCGCATCGCCGGCGCCGCCACCGATGTCTACGACGTGCACCCGGTGCCGCCCGACAGCCCGCTCTTCGCTTTGCCGAACCTCATCATGACGCCCCACGGCGCCGGCATCACCGCCACCTCCATGCGCGCCATGAGCATCGGCGCGGCGGAGGAGGTGCTGCGCATCCTCAAGGGCGAGGAACCGAAGAACCTCGTCAATCCCGCCTACCGCAAGCCCGCCGCCTGAGAGCGGGCGAACGACCGAGCCCGAGACCGACCATGCGCATCGCCTCCATCAAAGCCGTCCCCATCTCCTTCCGCGTGCCGGAGGGCAAGAACGTCACCCTCGGCATCGGCCGCGCCGTGAAGCGCGACGCCGTGCTGGTGCGGGTCGAGACCGACGCGGGCGTGGTGGGCTGGGGCGAGGCCCACCATGGCCGCTGCCCCGGCGCGGTGGCGAAGCTCATCGACACCACCCTGTCGGAGCTCGTGCTCGGCATGGACGCCCTCGACGTGGTCGGCGTGTGGCAGAAGGTCTACCGCATGCAGCTGGCGAGCCACGGCATGGGCGCCGCCGCCGCCCTGGCGCTGAGCGGCCTCGACATCGCGCTCTGGGACATCCGCGGCAAGGCGATGGGCCAGCCGATCCACCGCCTGCTCGGCGGCGCGCCGAAGCCGATCAAGGCCTATGCCGGCGGCATCTCGCTCGGCTGGCAGAACCCCAAGGCGCTGGCCGAGGAGGCCGCCGCCTACGTCGCCCAGGGCTACAAGGCGCTGAAGCTGCGCGGCGGCGACGTCCCCGGCCGCGACATCGCCCGCGTGGAGGCGGTGCGCGCCGCCGTGGGACCGGACGTGGACATCCTGGTGGACGGCAACACCGGCTGCACCCCCGACCATGCGCGCCGGGTGATGCCGGCCTACGAGGCGGCGAACGTGGGCTGGTTCGAGGAGCCGTTCCCGCCGCAGGACTATCGCAGCTACCAGGACCTCGCGAAGCTCGGCCGGGTGCCGCTGGCGGCGGGCGAGAACCATTATACCCGCTACGAGTTCACCCGGCTGATCGCGGACGGCGCCGTCACCTTCGTGCAGCCGGACCTGTCCAAGGCCGGAGGCATCACCGAGTGCCACCGCATCGCCATCCTCGCCTCGGCCTGGAAGCTGTCGGTGAACCCGCACACCTCGGCCACCGGCATCAACATGGTGGCGACGCTCCACCTCATGTGCGCGGTGGACAATCCCGGCTATTTCGAGGGCGACGTCGCCCACCACAATCCGTTCCGCGACGAGGTCTGCGGCCTGCCCTACGCGCTCACGCCCGAGGGCACCGTGACCTGCCGCGAGGGGCCGGGCCTCGGCATCGAGGTGGATGAGGCCTTCCTCGCCGCCCACCCCCTCATCGAAGGCCCCTGCTACGTCTGAGGCGCGAGCGTCTGAGGCTGGAGCGCGCGCGAGCGCGCCTCCGCCGCCTGCCGGCCGGCAATGCGCCCGCCGATGACGCATTCGGCGAGGTTGCCGCCGCTCATATAGATGTGGCCGAACAGGCTGCCCAGTTCGCCGGCCGCATAGAGGCCGGGGATCGGCGCGCCGAACGGGTCCAGCACGCGCTGGCGCACGTCGTGGCGCGGCCCGCCCTGGGTGTTGATGACCACCGGCCGCACCCGCCCGAAATAGAACGGCGGCGCGCCGATCGGCGCCATGGTCTCCGGCAGGCGCCCGAAGGCCGCGTCGCGGCCGGCGGCGACGGCGGCGTTCCAGGCCTCCACCGTGGCGCGCAGCTCGGCAGCGGGCACGCCCATCAGCGCCGCGAGCGCGTCGAGGCTCTCGGCGCGCTGGAAGATGCCGTCCTCGATCTCGCGCGCATTGTCCGCGCTCCAGGCGAGGTGCGGGTGCGGGTCGTTATGGACCGAGCGTCCCAGCGGATACATGCGCCGGCCAGCCTCGTCGAAGATCAGGAAGGCAGGATCGCGCGGAAAGCCCTGCCGCTTCGGGTCGAAGGCGTCGAACGGGCGCACGCCGGTATCGCCGGGATAGGGCGGATATTCGTCCATGAAGCGACGGCCGGCCTGGTCCACCAGGATCCAGGCGAGGCGGGGCAGGACCTTCTCCGAGGCCCTGCCCGGCGCCGGATCGGTGCCGAGGGTGGCGGCGCCGAGCGCCCCCGCCCCGCTGAGCGCCGGCGTCCACATGGGCACCGCCTTGAGATAGAGGCCGAACGGATAGTCCGGATCCGGATGCACGAGGCCGTAGGGGCCGTGATAGTGCCACATGTGCCAGAGGTCGGCGCCCACCGCCTGGGCCATGCGGATGCCGTCGCCGGTATTGCCGCGGAACGAGCCGGTGAGCACGGCGCCCTTCTGGAAATACTGCCGCTGCATCTCCGCATCGGCCTCGAACCCGCCGCAGGCGAGGATCACGCCGCCATGGGCGCGGATGGCGAACGGCCGGCCGTCGCGCTCGGCGAGGAGGCCGATCACCGCGCCGTGGCCGTCGGTGAGGAGGCGGCGCGCCGGGGTCGACATCAGCACCTCCACCGGACGGGCCGCGACGTTATCGGCGAGCACCTTGAAGAGGCGCGTGCCGTTCTTCACCGCGCCCGCCTCGGGGAATGAAGTGCGCTCCTCCAGCGCCGGCACCGCCTCAACCTCGCAGTAGCCGAGCGCCTCGTATCCGGGCAGCGGATAATTGCCGAGCGCCGGCGTGACGCGGACCTTCGCGCCGCTGAGCCGGGCAAGCCCGCGCATATAGCCTTCCACCTCCACCATGCCGGCGGCGAGCGCCTCCAGCATGTCTTGCGGGGTGCGGCCACCACAGGTGGCTTCGAGATAAGCGAGCGCCGTCGCGCGGTCGGCGCTCACGCGGATGCCGCCGGCGGAGACCACGGACAGCCCGCCGGGAAACGCCATCTTCTCGATCAGCACGGTGCGCGCGCCGCGGTCGGCGGCCTCGATGGCGGCGACGGCGCCCGCGGCGCCGAACCCCACCACCAGCACGTCGGTCTCCATGTCCCAGGATGCGGGCAGCGACTGCCTCATGGTATCCGGCCTCATGGATCGATACGGTGCTTGAAGGAGGGCACGCGCCCGGAGCGCGTGCGGGCGAGGACGTCGAGGATCACGCCGCGGGTCTCCGCCGGCGTGATGACGTCGTCGATCAGCGCCATCTCGGCGGCGAGATAGGCCGAGGCCTGCGCCTCCGCGCCGGCGAGCAACTCACGGCGCCGCGCGACCGGGTCCGCCGCCTTCGCGATCTCCTTGCCGTAGGTGAGCTCGACGCCGGCCGCCGGGCCCATCACGTCGAACTGCGCGGTGGGCCAGGCGACGAGGGCGTCCGGCGCCATCACCCGCCCGCCCATGGCTAGATAGGCGAGGCCCACCGCCTTGCGCAGGACGATGGTCGCCTTGGGCACGCTCGCGCCGATGACGCTGTTGAGGAAGCGCGAGGCGAGCGAGACCATCCGCTGGTTCTCGATCTCCGGGCCGACCATGAAGCCGGGGCAGTCCACCAGGAACACCAGCGGGATGTGGAAGGCATCGCACGTGTCGACGAACTTGCGCGCCTTCTGGATGCCCTTCTCGTCGATGGCGCCGGCCATCCTCATGGGGTTGTTGGCGAGGATGCCCACCGCGTGCCCGTCCATGCGGGCGAACGCGGTGACGAGGCTCGGCCCGTAGTTCTGGCGGTAGTGGAACATCTCGCCGCCGTCGACGAGGAGGCGGATCAGTTCCTCCATGTCGTAGGCGCGGCGGTGGTTGTCGGAGACGATCGTGGTGAGCCTGGCCGCACCCTCGGGCGTGTCGCAGGCGGCCGGCCGCGGCGCGGCGTCGGGCGGCATCGCATCGCAACTGGAGGGCAGGAAGGAGAGGAAGGTGCGGATCGCCGCCAGCGCCTCGGCGTCGCTCTGCGCCAGATGGTCCGCCTGGCCGGTGACGGCGGCGCTCTTCTCCGCTCCGCCGATGTCCTCGGCCGAGACTTCCTTGCCGATGCCCACCTTCACCACCGGCGGCCCCGACATGCCCATGAAGCCGGAGCCGGCGACGATGGTGACGAAATCGGACTGCAGCGCCGTGAAGGACGGCCCGCCGAAGCACGCGCCCATCACCGCCGCCACCTGGGGCACCCGGCCGGAGAGCTGGAAATGCTCCTTGAAGCGGGCCCCGAGGCCGGCGGCGATGGCGCCGTTGTTTTCCTGGAAGCGGCCGGCGCCGGCCTCCATCAGCGCGATGAAGGGGCGGCGGTGGCGCAAGGCGAGATCGCGCACACGCTGGCTCTTCGCCTCGGCGACGCGGCCACGCGTCCCGGCGATCACCGAGGCGTCCTCGGAGGCCACGTAGACCTCGCGCCCATCGATGGTACCCCAGCCGGCGACGAGGCCGTCCGCTGGCGTGCGGGCCTTGAGCGCGCCGTGCTGGCTGCGGGCGAGCAGGCCGATCTCGCGGAACGAGCCGGGGTCGAGCAGCTGCTCCACCCGCGCCCGCGTATCGAGCTTGCCCGCGGCCTTCAGCTTAGCGAGCGCGGCAGCGCCGCCCATGGCGCGCGCGGCCGCGCGGCGCGCTTCGAGTTCCTTCAGCGTGTCCTCGTCCATGTGGGCCGGCTTCGCTCCCGTCTCGCATGCGGCCCGTGCGGGCCGCCGCCGTCTTTCGCGGCGAATTGGTTATATTGTTACTTCAAATATCAATTCATTTATATCATATTGTCATCATATCGTCTCGGTAATTTTCGGCCGGGCGAACCCACACAGACAGGCGGGAAACGGGTCCATGGCGCAGCATGATGTGGTGTCGAGCGTAACCGGCGTGGTGTTCGAGGTGGCGGCGGCGGAGGGCGCCGCCGTGGTGGCGTGCGACACGCTGGTGGTGGTCGAATCGATGAAGATGGAGATCCCCCTCGTCGCCCCCCGCACCGGCCGCGTCGCCCGCATCCTGGTGGCCGCGGGCGACGGCGTGGACGAGGGCCAGACCGTGGCGGTCGTCGAGGACTGAGCGCGCTCAGGCACTCTCGCCTTGGCCGATGTGGCGGTAGTCGCCCTCGAAATAGAGCAGGGGATTGCCGCTCTCCCGCTGCCGCATGGCCACCACATGGCCGACGAGGATGTCGTGGGTTCCAGAACTGAACTGGGACGACACCTCGCAATCGAAATTGGTCATCGCCTCGTCGAGCGCCGGCGAGCCGGTGGCGAGGGTGGACCAGCGGCAGGAGGCGAACCGCTCGGCCGGGTCGCGCGCCAGGAACTGCCGGGCGAACGGCATCTGGTCGGCGGCGAGCACGTTCACGCAGAACACGCCGGCCTCGACGATGAGCCCGTGGGCGCGGGTGCCCCGGTTGACGCACACGAGCAGGCTCGGCGGCCCGGCGCTCACCGAGCACACCGCGGTGGCGATCAGTCCGGCGGGGCGCCCCCCGTCCAGGGTCGAGACCACGTTCACGGCGGCGGCGAGGCGGCGCATGCCGCGCTTGAAGTCATCCTCCGGTACGGCGTCGAAGCGCGGCATGGGACATGTCCTCCCGTTCTGTGTTGGATGGCGGGGTACAATCCCGCGATCCGCTCAAATTTGCCTTGATGTAGGGTAACGTTCAAGACACAATGTGACGATAAAAATAGATACATTTTGGTGCGCCCTCTGGAAAGGCGCGCCAGCAGGGCAGGAAGAGGGCCGGGATGGATTTTCAGCTGACCAATCGCCAGAAGGAGCTCATGGACGCCGCCAAGGGCGCCTGTGAGCGCAAGCTCGCCCCGCTGGTGGCCGACACCAGCGTCGAGGGCGTGCGCCGGCTGCGCCGCGCCATGGCCGAGCAGGGGCTTCTCGGCCTCAACCTGCCGCCCGAGCATGGCGGCCTCGGCCTGCCACTGCTCGACACGCTGCTGGTGATCCAGACGCTCCAGGCTTGCGCGCCCATCGTCGGCGGCCTCAGCCACCGCACCTCCACCGGCGCGATCGGCGCCGTCGCGGAATACGGCACGCCCGACCAGCGCACGCGCTTCGTCGAGCCTTTGTGCCGCGGCGAGATCGGCATCTCCATCGGCATCACCGAGCCCGAGGCCGGCTCGGCCGCCACCGCCCTGAAGACCCGCGCCCGCATCGAGGGCGACCACGTGGTCCTCAACGGCTCCAAGCAGTTCGTCAGCTTCGTGAACATCAACGAGTTCACGCTCGTCTATTGCCGCTTCGGCTCCTCGGGGAAGGCCTCCGACATCGGCGCGGTGATCGTCCCCCACGATGCGCCCGGCTTCCGCCATTCGAGCGGCACGCTCAACATGGCGGACGAGCTCCTGTTCGAGCTCTATTTCGACGAGTGCCGGGTGCCGAAGGAGAACGTGCTGCTCGACGGCGGCGCCTTCGGCAAGCTGATCAGCGTCTACAACGCCGAGCGCCTCGGCAGCATGGCGCGCATGCTGGGCTCGGCCCGCGCGGCCTACGAGTATGCGCTCGCTTACTCCAAGGAGCGGCGCCAGTTCGGCCGCGAGATCTGCGATTTCCAGGGCATCCAGTGGATGCTGGCCGACATGCGGGTGAAGCTCGACGCGGCCCACCTCCTGGTCATGCGCGCCGCCTCGACCGCGCAGGCCACGGGCCTGCCCGCGCCGCTGGAGACCTCGATCGCCAAGGTGTTCACCGCCAAGGCGGCGAAGGAGATCTGCGACGACGCCATCCAGGTGCTCGGGGCCAACGGCTACACCAAGGAATATCCCCTCGCCCACCGCTATGCCGAGGTGCGCGGCGGCTCGATCTATGGCGGCACCATGCAGATCCACAAGAACATGATCGCGGCCGCCATCCTGGGACGCGAGAACAGCCAGTGGAAGAAGACCTGAGGGAGACCGCCGTGACCGTCGAGATCGACCGCTCGCTCATCGGCAGCCGCAGCGCCCCCTACGTCGTCGAGGTGGAGAAGGGTGCCGTGCGGCGCTTCGCCGACGCCATCGGCGAGCCCAACCCCGTGTACCGCGACGCCGATGCGGCGCGGGCGCAGGGCTATGCCGGCATCATCGCGCCACCCACCTTCCCGGTCTCCTTTCTCGCGCCCGAGGAGCCGCCATGGACGCGCCCCCTCGACCGGCGGCGCGTGCTCGCGGGTGAGCAGGGCTTCCATTATGTGCGGCCGATCGTGGTGGGCGACGTCCTCACCTGCCGCATCACCTTCGTCGGCGTCGAGGAGAAGCAGGCGCGCTCCGGCGCCATGGAGCTGCTGATCCAGGAGATCGATGGCCGCGATGCCTCCGGCGCGCCGGTCTACCGCCACCGGCGGGTGATGGTCTATCGCGCCGCCCCGGCGAGCTGAGCGATGGACGCCATCGCCACCGCGCCGCTGATGACGGCGGACGCCTTCGCCGCGGCACTGGCCGATCCGCGCCACACTTGGCCATGCCGCGACTGGGCGCTGCTCGACGTGCGCGAGCACGGCGCCTTCGAGCGCGGCCATATCCCCGGCGCCACGTCGCTGCCGCGCCGCCGGCTCGAATTCCGCATGGAAGAGCTGGTGCCCGCCCGCACCACGCCTGTGCTGCTCTATGACGATGGCGGGGACGACCGGCGCGCCTGGCTGGCGGCGGACGACCTCCGGTCGTTCGGCTACACGCGCGTAAGCGTGCTCGACGGCGGCCTCGACGGCTGGCGCGCTTTGGGCGGCGTGCCGGCCACCGGCGTCAACGTGCCGTGCAAGGCCTTCGGCGAGCGTGTCCTGGCCGAGGACGGGGTGCGCCATCTCGATGCGGCGGCGCTCGATGCCCGCCGCGCGGCTGGCGCGCGCATCGCCGTCTGGGACGTGCGCACGGCGGAAGAGTTCGTCGACGCGCACATTCCCGCGGCCTGCTCGGCGCCCGGCTTCGAGCTGGCGCTCCGGCTCGCGGACCTGGAGGCGGACTGCGACACGGTCGTGGTCAATTGCGCCGGCCGCACCCGCTCCATCATCGGCACCGCCACTCTGGCGCTGCTGGGCGCGCGCGCGGTGTTCGCGCTTGAGAACGGCACCATGGGCTGGCGGCTGGCCGGCCGCGCCCTGGCGCACGGCGAGGCCCCGACGGCGCCCCCCTCCCCCACCAGTTGCGAACATGCCGCCGCCCGCGCCGAGGCGCTCGCGCGCGACGCCGGCGTGAGCCTGCTTCCGCCCGCGGAGCTCGCGGCGCTGCTCGCGCATCCCTCGGCGGGGGCGCGCATCCTGGACGTGCGGACGAAGGAAGCCTTCGCCGCCGGGCACATCGCCGGCGCCGCGTTCACACCCGGCGGGCAGGCGGTGCAGCGGGCGGACGATTTCATCGCCGTGCCGGGCGCCGACATGGTGTTCGTGGACGATGGCGACGCCCGCGCCTTGCTCGCGGCCTATTGGTATCGGCGCATGGGCTTTCCCCGCGTGCACGTGCTCGCCGGCGGCATGCCCGCCTGGCGCGCCTCTAGCCGCAGCGAGGAGAATGGCCGCCCGCGGCCCGCGCCTCTGGGCTTTGCGGCGGCGCGCGCCGCCACCGCCTTCATCGATGCGGCGATCCTCGCCGGCCGCCTGGAAGCCCCCCCGCAGGCCCGGCCGGTGGTGGTGGACGTGGGATCGAGCCGCGAATTGATGGCGAGCCACCTGCCCGGCGCGCTCTGGTTGCCGCGCGGCTCGCTGGAGGTGCTTGCGCCGGGGCTGCCCCAAGGCCGGGCGGTGGTGCTCGCCTCCGCCGAGCCGGCGCAATCCATCCTCGCCGCCCGCACCCTGGCGCGCCTCGGCTTCGCGCAGGTCCAGGTGCTGGACGGCGGCGTTCCCGCATGGCGCGCGGCCGGCCTGCCTGTGGCCGAAGGCCTGCCGGAGGGCGCGGCCGCCGACGACGTGGTGGAGCCGCCCTATCGGCGGGGCCTCGCCGGCATGCGCGCCTATCTGGACTGGGAGATCGCGCTGCACGGCCATGTCGGCGCGCCGGAGCCGCAGGCATGAGCGCCCGGCCGAGCCGGCTGCCCGCGCCGCCGCCTTGGCCCTTCCCGCGCGGCCTAGACCACGGCCATGCGCGGCTGCGGGCGCTCGCGGGCGAGGCGGGTGAGGATATCGAGGCCCTTGGCGAGCACGCTCGTCTTCTGCGCCGGATTGACGGAGATGCGGAACGCCCGGGGCGGCGTCGCGCCACCGATGGTGAAGTTCTCCGACGGCACCACCGAGACTCCCTCGCGATGGGCCGCCTCGCAGAATTCCGCCGCCCGCCAGTGGGCCGGCAGGTGCAGCCACTGGAAGAACGCCGCCGGGTGGCTCGACACCTTCCAGCCCTCCAGCAGC
This sequence comes from Xanthobacter pseudotagetidis, assembly GCF_043194795.2. NCBI lineage: Bacteria > Pseudomonadati > Pseudomonadota > Alphaproteobacteria > Hyphomicrobiales > Xanthobacteraceae > Xanthobacter > Xanthobacter pseudotagetidis. Next base: position 3,904,192 of record NZ_CM195534.1, read on the forward strand.
TTCAGCGCCGCCTCGTGGCGAGCGCGCAGCTCCGCAAGGTTGTGGCGGGCGATGGCGTCGGCCGAGCCGTCCGCGATCATCGCCCCGGCGATCTCCAGCGGCAGCGGCGCGTTGGCGAGCATCAGCGCGTGGAGGGTGTGGACCAGCCGCTCGCACAGAGCCGGCGGGCTCGCCATGTAGGCGACGCGCAGGGCCGGCGTGACGCTCTTGCCGAACGAGCTGAGATAGATGGTGCGCTCCGGCGCGAAATGGGCGATCGGCAGCGGCCGCTCGGTCATGCCGCTGATCGCCGCGTCGTCCTCGATCAGCACCAGATCGAACCGGCGCGCGAGGTCGGCGATGCGCTGGCGGCGCTTCTCGGACATCATGGCCGCGGTCGGGTTGTGGACCGTGGGCTGGAGATAGAGGCAGCGCCCGCCGGTGGCGGCGACCGCCTCTTCCAGCGCCTCGGGAACGATGCCTTCGCAATCGATGGCCACCGGCGCCAGGCGGCGCCCGAGCAGCGCGCCGAGGGAATTGACGCCGGAATAGGTGAGCGCCTCGGACAGCAGCGTTTCGCCGGGGCCGACCGTGGCGCTGATCGCCACCAGCAGCGCCTGCTGGCCGCCGCCGCAGGCGACCACGCGGTCGGGCGTCACCTGGAGGCCGGAGCGGCGGATCCACTGCGCGCCGGCGGTGCGGTGGGTCAGCAGGCCCTCGGCGGGCGGATACTTGTGCAACGGCATGAGGGCCGCGCGCGCGGTGGCGTGCGCCATGGCCTTCGCCAGCTCCTCGGACAGGCCCGCGACCGGCGAGCGGTAGCACGCGAAATCGATGGTGCCGGGCATGCGCTCGGGCAAATAGTTGGGAATGGTGGCCTCAACGCCGCGGCACACGAACGTGCCGCGCCCGACCTCGCCGGAGACCAGCTGGCGCCGCTTCATGATGTTGTAGGCGCGCCCCACCGTGCCGACCGTCACGCCGAGCTGCTCGGCGAGGTCACGCTGCGGCGGAAGCTGGGCGCCGAGCGGCAGCTCGCCGCTGTCGATGGCCTCGGCGATGGCACTCGCCAGCGCGAGGTAGCGAGGGCCTTCGAACTTCGAAATGTCGGGTGTCCATACCCCCGCGCCGGCGGCGTCAGTCATGGCGTTCGGGTGCTCCGATCGACGATCAATATTGGCGCCAATGTAACTCATCTGACGGCTACATTGATACAGGGATGTTCCGGAGCCGGGCAGCCTCGCGGGCGCGGCGTCCGCGTCCCACCCCGCGCGGGAGAATGGCGCAGTCGCATGCCGCCCCCGCCTGCGCCCGGCCCCGCGCGCCGGCGCTTCGACCCGAATCAAGCAATTGGCGCGCCACTCCACCAAGCGAGCCGCGCCGACAGAAGGGAAGGAATCAACCATGAGCAATCCGTTCCGCGACGCGACCTATGCGCAGGCCCTGGCGCTGCTGGAGGAGCTTTTCGGCGCGCGCGATGCGCTGGTGTTCCGCGACCGGCGCTTCTCCTTCGCCGACCTCCGCCGGGAGGCGGACGCCGCTTCCCGGCGATTCGCCGCGCTGGGACTGAAGGCGGGCGACAAAGTCGGAATCCTGATGCCGAACCGGCCGGAATTCGTCTGGTCCTGGCTTGGCGCGGCGCAGATGGGACTGGTCTGCGTGATGCTCAACACCCGGCTGCGGCGCGACGAGATCGCCTACCAGCTCGGCCAGTCGGACTGCCGTGCGGTGGTCGTGGCCGATGCGGGGGACGGCCCGGACTTCCTCGAAACGCTGGCGGAACTTTGCCCCGGCCTGCGCGCGGGAACGCCCGGCGCCATTGCCGGCGCAGCGCTGCCGATGCTGGATTTCGTCGTGGTCTGCGAGGAGACGACCCGCGGCTATGCCGGAGCCATAACCTGGACCGGACTCGGCGGAACCGGACTCGGCGAGAATAGGCACGAAATGCCGAGATTAGCGGCTGATCCCGCCTCCCCCGCCATCATCTCCTACAGCTCCGGCACCACCGCTTTGCCCAAGGGCGCGATGATCTCCCACTGCCTATGGCGCAAGGCCTGGGACATCGGCATCCGGGTCGATCTGACCGCCGAGGACTGCCTCTATCTGGCCATCCCCATGTTCGGCTCCATGGCCACCATGAACGGCATCGCCCCCTATTGGGTCCGCGGCGCCAAGGTGGTTCTGGGTGAGCAGTTCGACGCCGGCGCCTGCCTCGCCGCGATCGCGCGGGAGAAGGTCACCGGCATGCACGTGCTGCCACCGATCCTGCGCCAGCTCCTGGCGCATAAGGAGTTCCGCACGACCGACACGTCGTCCCTGCGGCTCGCCTACACGCTCAGCATCGACCCCGACATCCTCGCCCAGGTGGAGGACGAACTGGGCGTGCCCGGCACCATCACCGGCTACGGCATGACCGAGACCACCACGGTCGTCACCCGCAACCGCTGGGACGATCCGCGCGATGTGCGCCACGCCACCCAGGGCTGGCCGCTGCCGGACCTGGAGGTGGCCATCGTCGACCCGAAGACGCTCGCCCCCATGCCGGCGGGCGAGCCGGGCGAGATCTGGGTGCGCGGCTATTCCATCATGCTCGGCTACTACAAGAAGTCGGAGGAAACCGCCCGCGCGCTCACCCCCGACGGCTGGCTGCGCACCGGCGACTGGGGGCGCCAGGACGACACCGGCCGCGTGACGCTGCTCGGCCGGCTGGGCGACACCTACAAGTCGCGCGGCTTCAACGTCTCCCCGGCAGAGGTGGAATACGTGCTGCAGCGCCATCCGGCGGTGGAAGTCTGCGCCATCGTCGGCGTTCCGGACACGCAGCACGGCGAGGTGGGCGTCGCCTTCGTGGTTCCCGCCGCCGGCACGACCGCGCAGGAGGCCGACCTGCTCGGCTTCCTGAAGCCGCAGATCGCCTCCTACAAGATGCCGGCCCGCGTGTTCTCCATCGACGCGCTGCCGCTGACCTCCGGGACCGGCAAGGTGCAGAAATTCAAGCTGCGCGCCGATGCGCTGGACCGCCTGGGGCTCGCCGCGCCCGCGCCGGCCCAGCCGGCATCGGCCTGAGCGGACGGGCGCCGGAAGCGCGATCGAGGCGCGGCGATATTGTTACCATCTCATCGCATCAATCGGGCCTATTATCACCATATTATTGGTGACAATATAATTTGAACGTGCTCAGAATAGCTCAACAATAAAGGAGACGCCGCATCCGCCGACCTGCGGAGCGGTGCCCGACGGGAGAGGCTCGCGATGGGGGAGAAGCGTTTTTCCGGGCGGCGGGTGATCGTCACCGGCTCGGCGCGCGGCATCGGCCGGGCGACGGCGGAACGGTTCGCCGAGGACGGCGCCGCGGTGGCGATCGTCGATCTCGATGCTGCGGCCGCCGAGGCCACGGCGGCGAAGATCGCCGCAGCCTACGGCACCCAGGCGGTGGGCATCGCCTGCGACGTCGCGGTGCGCGAGCGGGTGGACGCCATGGTGGACGAGGTGGCGCAGCGGCTCGGCGGCGTCGACGTGCTGGTGAACAATGCCGGCGTCACCCGCGACAACCTGATCCACAAGATGGAGGACGAGGAATGGGACCTCGTCATGGGGGTCCATCTGCGCGGCGCCTTCCTGTGCACCCGCGCCGCCCAGCGCCACATGGTGCCGCAGAACTACGGCAAGATCTGCAACGTCTCCTCCACCTCCGCCCTCGGCAATCGCGGGCAGGTGAACTATTCCACCGCCAAAGCGGGCCTCCAGGGCTTCACGCGCACGCTCGCCCTGGAACTCGGGCGCTTCAACATCAACGTGAATGCGGTGGCCCCCGGCTTCATCGACACCGAGATGACGCAGATCACCGCCCGCCGGCTCGGCCACGAGCCTGAGGCCTATCGCCAGATGCGGGCCAAGACCATCGCCATCGGCCGCGTGGGCGTGCCGCGCGACGTGGCGAACCTCGTCTGCTTCCTGTGCTCGGACGAGGCGGGCTTCGTCAACGGGCAGGTGGTCTATGCCAGCGGCGGCCCGGAGACGCGGCGCGGCTGATGCCGCCGCCGGAGCCAACAGCCAAGAACAATCCGAACGAAGTGGAGGAGACGATGATCGATCCCGTCGAGGCGCTGGAGCGCGACGACATCAAGGAGCTGGAAGCCCTCGCCATCGGTGAGTTCCGCCCGCGCGGCGCGAGCTATGACGCCAATTGCGACATGCCGCGCGAGAACATCGAGGCGCTCTTCTCCCGCGGCTGGCTGACCACGACGCTGCCCAAGGAGATGGGCGGCAAGGGCTCGAACCTCACCACGAACGATCCCTCCACCTACCTGCAGGCGCTGCGCGTGATCGCGCGCGGGTGCAGTTCCACGGCCCATTGCTACCAGGTGCAGAACCACACCGCCTGGGCGGTGCACGACCTCGGCACGCCTGAGCAGCGCGAGCGCTTCATCGAGCCCATGTTCGCGCGCCCGACGCTGACCGGCTTCGTCGGCTCCGAGGCCAAGCGCAAGCACATGTACATGATGAACACCTCCGCCAAGCGGGTGGACGGCGGCTTCATCCTAAACGGCGAGAAGAACTACGCCACCAATGGGCCGATGATGAGCTTCGCCATCATCTTCGCCGCCATCGAGGGCGTGAACAACTATCTCGACAACCACCAGATGCTCATCGTCGAACCCGGCATGGACGGTGTGACGATCGACAACGACTGGTACCGGCCCAACGGCATGCGCGCCGCGGCAAGCCCGATCATCACCCTCGACAACGTGTTCATTCCCGACAGCCATGTGCTGGGCGAGCCCGGCGCCTATCCGCGCGGGCGCTGGCAGGGCCGGTTCCATCTCGGCTTCACCGCCAACTATCTCGGCACCACCGAGGGCATGTACGAATGGTGCCGCCAGTACCTGATCGAGCGCGGGCGCGGGAAGGCGGAGCTGATCCAGATGCGCATGGGCGAGATGCGCATCGCCCTCGATGCGGCCGGCGCGATCTTCCACGATGCCATCCGCGCCTTCAAGACCCGCTCGGTGGTGGAGGCGGAGCTGCTCTCCATGAGCGCCAAGTCCACGGCGGCCCACGTCGCCTTCGAGCTGTCGCACAAGCTGATCCACGCGGTCGGCTCGACGGCGCTGTTCGACGAGTATCCGCTCGCCCGCTACCTGCGCGACCTGGAGACCCACGTGCTCCATGCCGGCCATGACCGCACGGCGCAGATCGTCGGCCAGGCGGTGCTGAACGAGACCTTCGACTCGACCCTCCAGCGCTGAGGCGCGGGGCGATGCGGCGGCGCTTCGACGAACTGACGGTGGGGGAGCGGCACACGCTTTCGAGCGATGCCGTCACCACCCGCCAGCTGGTGATGTATGCGGGCGCCTCCGGCGACTTCAACCGCATCCATTTCGACCAGGCCTACGCCCAGGAGGCCGGGCTCGGCGGCGTCATCGCCCACGGCATGCTCACCATGGCCATCGCCGGGCGCAGCGCCTGCGCGCTCGGCGGCCCCGGCGCGTTCGTGCGCGACATCGAAGGCCGCTTCCTCAATCCGGTGCGGCCGGGCGACGTGGTGGTGATGACCGTCGAGGTGACGGCGAAGGAGATGCGGGCGGGCGTTCCCTGCTGCGATCTCGCCATCGTCGGCGAGGTCGAGGGGCGGCGCGTGTTCCAGGGCACGGCCACCCTCGCGTTTCCGCTCCCGCGTTGAGACGGAGAACGCGGCTTCCGCTCCCGTGCCTGCGCCACGGGCCCACACGTTCGCCAAACCGGGAAAGGGGTCGATGAAGAGCGTCCTCATCGCCAATCGCGGCGAGATCGCCTGCCGCATCGCGCGCGCCTGCCGCAGCCTCGGGCTGAGAAGCATCGCCGTCTATTCCGACGCCGACCGCGACGCGCTGCACGTGGCGCTGGCGGATGCGGCGGTGCATATCGGCCCCGCCCCGGCGCGGCAGAGCTATCTCGACGCCGATGCCATTCTCGCCGCCGCGCGCGCCACCGGCGCCGCGGCGATCCACCCCGGATACGGATTCCTTTCGGAGAACGCCGCCTTCGCGCGGAAGGTCGCGGACGCGGGCCTCGTCTTCGTGGGCCCCGGCGACGCCATCATCGCCGAGATGGGTGACAAGGGACGCGCCCGCGCCCGCGCCGAGGAGGCCGGCGTTCCGGTGCTGCCGGGATCGGGACGGCTGACGGATGAGACAAGCCAGGACCTGATTGCCCGCGCCGCCGCCGTCGGCTTCCCCCTGCTGGTCAAGGCCACCGGCGGCGGCGGCGGCATCGGCATGCGCCGGATGGACGCCGCCGGCGACCTCGCCGCCGCCGTGGAGCGCGCCCGCGAGCAGGCGGCCCGCAGCTTCGGCGACGACGGCGTCTATCTCGAACATTTCGTCGCCGCGGCACGCCATGTGGAGGTGCAGGTGTTCGGCACCGCGCCCGGCCGCGCCGTCGCCTTTCCCGAACGGGACTGCTCGGTGCAGCGCCGCTTCCAGAAGGTGATCGAGGAGAGCCCCGCCACGAACCTGCCCGACGGCGTCGCGCGCGGACTGAGGGATGCGGCCGCCCGGCTCGCGGAGCGGGTCGGCTATCTCGGCGCGGGTACGGTCGAGTTCATCGTCGATGCCGTGACCGGCCGCTTCTATTTCCTGGAGATGAACACCCGCATCCAGGTGGAACACCCGGTGACCGAGATGGTGACGGGCCTCGATCTGGTGGCGCTCCAGCTGCGCCAGGCGGCCGGCGAGGACCTTTCGGCGGCGATCCCCGATGCGCCGCAGGCGGACGGCCACGCCATCGAAGCCCGCATCTACGCCGAGGCGCCCGAGCGCGGCTTCCTGCCCACGCCCGGGCGGCTGGCGCGGCTCGATCTGCCCGCGCCGCAGCCCGGCGTGCGCATCGACTCAGGGGTGCGTTCCGGCGACCAGATCACGCCCTTCTACGATCCCATGATCGCCAAGGTGATCGCCTGGGGCGCCGACCGCGAGGCGGCGCGCCGCCGCCTCGACGACGCGTTGGCGGCGACGTGTATCGATGGCGTGGGGTGCAATCTCGCCTTCCTGCGCGCGGTGCTCGCCCATCCGGACTTTCGGACCGGGAGTATCACGACGGATTTCATTGTCCGCAACGGGCCTCAGCTGATGGCCGGCCTGTCCAAGAATGCCGTGCCTGCGTGAACCGCACCGCGGCGTGCGCCGAGCCGGCAGCCATTTCCAGATTATTACCACCGCTCTAAGTATCAATCTGGACAAATTGTATTGATCTGGATCAAGCCTTTGCTATAGTTCGAGTCAACGAAGATGCGACCGGCACAGCCGGCGCACCCGGGAGGGACCCATGGGATTGGCGCGCAGGATCCTCGATCCGATCGCGAATGTGCTGCTGCTCGCCGCTGGCGTGAGCATCGTGCTGATGATGGTGATCGTCGTCGGCGACGCCGGAATGCGCGGCCTGTTCAACGGCACCGTGCCCGGCAGCCAGGAGCTGACCGCCAACTACTTCATGGTCGCTGTCACATTCCTGCCGCTCGCCTGCGTGCAGCGCGAGAAGGGGCACGTCATCATCGAGCTGTTCACCGGCTGGCTGCCGCCGCGCATCGTGGCTTCGCTGGACGCCGTGGTCTATCTCGCCTGCGCCGCCGGAACGCTCGTGTTCTGCTACGCGACCTACTTCAAGGCGCTCGCCATGACGCGGGCCGGCGAATACGCGGTCGGCACCGTGATCGTCACCATCTGGCCGACGCGCTGGCTGGTGGTGGCCGGCGCGCTGGTGCTCGCGCTCTATCTCCTGCTCAACGCGGCGGAGGAAGCGCGCGCCGCCGTCTCCGGCAAGCCGGCTCAGGGCAGCGCCCGCCATGGCCACGCCATCGACGTCGACTGACGCCGCGCATCCTGCCGCCTTTTCTCGAACCGACGTCTTCAAGGGCCAGCCATGTCATCGATCACCGTCGGCATTCTCGCAATCGCAATTCTGCTGCTGATGCTAGCCGTGCGCGTGCCGATCGCCTTCGCGCTGGCCTCGGTGTCGGTGGTGGGAATGCTGGTCATCCGCGGACCGGCCGCGGCGCTGAGCGTGCTCGCCGAGCAACCCTACAACTTCATCGCCCACTGGTCGCTGTCGGCGGTGCCCATGTTCATCCTCATGGGCACGGTGGCCTATCACGGCGGCCTCACCCAGAGCCTCTACAAGGCCGCGCGATTGTGGCTGAGCGCCCTTCCGGGCGGACTCGCGGTGGCGAGCACCGCCGCCTGCGCCATGTTCGCCGCCGCCTCCGGCTCCAGCGTCGCCACCGCATCGGCCATGGGGCGCATCGCGATCCCCGAGATGCTGCGCTACCGCTACGACCCCGGCCTTGCCACCGGCGCGGTGGCGGCCGCCGGCACGCTCGGCTCGCTCATTCCGCCCAGCATCCTCATGGTGCTCTACGCCATCTTCGCCGAGGTCTCGGTGAGCCAGGCGCTGGTGGCGGGCGTCATCCCCGGCATCCTCTCGGCGATCATGTTCGCGACCATGATCGCGATCCGCTGCAAGCTCAATCCGTCCCTCGCCCCGCCGGTGGAGGAGGAGGTGAGCTGGGCAGACCGCTGGAAGGTACTGGCGGCCGTGTGGCCGCTTCCGGTGCTGGTGCTGGCGGTGATCGGCAGCATGTATGTGGGCATCTTCACCGCGACCGAAGCCGCGGCCGGCGGCGCGTTCATGACCTTCGTCATCGTCGCGCTGCGCGGCACCCTGAACTGGCGCGTGATCAAGGAATCGGTGGTGGAATCGGTGAACTCCACCGCCACCATCCTGTTCATCGCGCTCGGCGGCTTCCTGCTCTCGCGCTTCATGGCGGTGTCCGGCCTGCCGGCTTACGTGGCCCACGTGGTCGACGGCATGGAACTGCACTGGCTCTACATCATCGTCGGCGCCTCGGTGGTCTACATCATCCTCGGCATGTTCCTGGATTCCATCGGCATCATGCTGCTGACCCTGCCGATCATGCTGCCGGTGCTGGAAGCCGCCCGCCTCGATCTCATCTGGTTCGGCGTCCTCGTCATCAAGTACCTGGAGATCGGCCTGGTGACGCCGCCCGTCGGCCTCAACGTCTTCGTCATCAAGAGCGTGGTCGGCAAATCCGTGCCCTTGGAGACGATCTTCAAGGGGGTGATGTGGTTCATCGTCACCGACATCATCACGCTGATCCTGCTGATCGCCTTCCCGCAAATCTCGCTTTTCTTGCCTAATATCATGAAGTGAAAAAATAAAACTGGGAGGATCCAAGATGAAACACACACTCTTCGCCGCCGGACTGGCCGCGGCCTGCGGCGCCGCCCCGTTGCTCGCGACGCCGGTGCTCGCCGCGGATCCCGTCAAGATCGTCTACGCCAACTACCTCAATCCAAAGCACATCACCAACCCGGTGCTGGTGCGCTACTTCCAGGACGTGGAGCGGGATTCGAAGGGCACGCTGAAGTTCGAGTACCATTTCGGATCGTCCCTGCTCTCGGGCAAGGACATTCCCGGCGGCGTCCGCGACGGCATCGCCGATGCGGGCTATTTCGTCGGCGCCTACATTCCCACCGAGATGCCGGTGGACAATTTCCTGGCCGAGTTCAGCCTGCTCAACGACGAGCCTCTCGTCATGACCGCGGTGCTGAACGAGCTCGAGCTGTTCAACTGCCCGCAATGCACGGACGAGTTCAAGAAGTTCAACACCCGCTTCCTCGCCACCTACGCGCTGACGCCCTATGTCTACCACTGCCGCACGGAGCTGAAGAAGCTCTCGGACTTCAAGGGCAAGCGCGTGCGCGGCATCTCCGCCTATGCGGACCTCGCCCGGGCGCTCGGCGCGGTGCCGGTGAACGTCAGCCCCGACGAAGGCTACGAGGCGCTGGATCGCGGCATCATCGACTGCGCGCTTCATTCGATCGCCGCCCAGAAGGCCCGTTCCTATGGCGAGGCGGCGAAGTTCGTGCTCCTCGACCCGCTCGGCGGCTTCCTCGGCGCCGCTCTGTTCGACCTGCGCATCGACAAGTGGAATGCCCTGAGCGTCGACCAGCGCAAGGCGATCGTCCAGAACCTGCCCCAGCTCGTCACGGACTCGATCTTCAACTACATCCGCGAGGACGAGGACGTCGTGACGGAGTACACGAAGAAGGGCACGAAATTCTATAAGGGCGACGCCGAATTCGGCGCGTTTGTCCAGGATTTTGCCAAGAAGTACACGGCCACTGCGGTCGAGAAGGGCGCCAAGGTCGGCGTGAAGGACCCCCAGAAGATCGCCGCCGAGCTGACCCGCCTCGCCGACAAGTGGCGCGGGCTCTTGGAGAAGAACGGCCGTGACGCGGCGACGTTCAAACGCCTCCTGTGGGAGGAGGTCTACTCCAAGGTCGACGTGCAGAACCCCATCAAGTGAGGGGCTGAACGCTGCCGCGGGCTCGCGACGAGCCTGCGGCAGGTGTTCGCCGGGCCTCATGCGGGGCCGCGGCTGGAGGAAGAGATGCCGGTTGATGACAGGCTGCGCGTTGAGGACGGGGATGGCATTCGCCGTCTCGTGCTCGACCGGCCGCAGGCGCGCAACGCGCTCGATGGCGCGCTCGTCGCCGCCCTCACGCAGGCGATCGAGGACGCCGGCGCCGATCCCGAGATACGGGTCGTGGTTCTGGCCGGAACCGGCGCCGGATTTTCCGCCGGCGCCGACCTCAAGGAGACGGCGCGCATCACGGAGGCCTTCGAGGCCGCCTCCCACGCGCACCGCATGCGGCGCCTGCTCGACGCGCCGGGCGAGATCGACAAGCCGGTGATCGCCGAGGTCCACGGCTTCGCGCTCGGGGCCGGATGCGCCCTGGCGCTCGCGTGCGACGTCGCGGTCTGCGCCGCCGACGCCCGGCTCGGCTTCCCCGAGATGCGCCATGCCGTCGTGCCGGCGCTGGTGGTGCCCGGCATCGTGCGGCGCGCCGGTCCCCTGGTGGCGTTCGACCTGCTCGCCAACGGACGGATCTTCACGGCGGCCGAGGCGCAGATTCCGGGCCTCGTGGTGCTGCCTCCGGGGGCAGACGCTGTGGCTGAGACCACGCGCCGGGCGGCCGAGCTTGTCGGACATCCCGCCGAGCTGGTCGCGGCGGTCAAGCGCATGGTGCGCACCAGCGATCGATCCGACCGCGCGAGCGCCATGGACGCGGCGGAACAGGTGAATGTGGAGAACCGCCTCAGGCGGGCGCGGGCGACGCGGCAGGATGAGGGATGACGAGATGAGGTTTCACGAGGTCGGCGACCGCGAACCGGTCATCATCGATGCCATCCGCACGCCGGTCGGGCGCCGCGACGGCACCCTGCGCGAATGGCATGCTGCGGCCCTGCTCGGCCACGTCTTCTCCCGCCTCATCAAGCGCACGGGCCTCGATCCGGCGCTGGTAGACGACGTGGTGGCCGGCTGCGCCACCCAGGTCGGCATGCAGGCCGGCAACGTGGCGCGCACCGCGCTGCTCATGGCAGGCATGCCAGTGACGGTTCCGGGCACCACGGTGCAGCGCGCGTGCGGCTCCTCGCAGCAGGCGGTGCATTTCGCCGACACGCTGATCCGCTCGAACGTCTGCGACGTGGTGGTGGCCGGCGGCGTCGAGGTCATGTCCGCCACCCGCGGCGGCAACGACGACACGCGCTACGGGTCGCGCTACCCAAAGGAACTGGTGGAGCGCTTCTCCATGCCCAGCATGGGCGAGGCGGCCGAGCGCATCGCCGAGCGCTGGGGCCTCGACCGCACCTATCTGGACGAGATCTCCGTCGAGAGCCACCGCCGCGCCGCCGCGGCGCAGGAGGCGGGACGCTTTGGCGCCGACATGATCCCGGTCGCGGGCGCCGACGGCGTGACGCTGACGCGCGACGAGGGCGTGCGGCCTGGGTCGAGCGTGGAGAAGCTCGCCACGCTGAAGCCGTCCTTCCGGCCCGAGGGACGTGTCACGGCGGGCAATGCCAGCCAGGTCTCGGACGGCGCGGCCGCGCTCCTGCTGATGAGCGCCGGCAAGGCGCGCGCTCTGGGGCTCATGCCCCGCGCCCGCGTCCATGCGCAACTGGTCGTCGGCGTCGATCCCGAGATCATGCTGACAGGGCCGATCCCCGCCACCCGCGGCATCCTGGCCCGCTCCGGGCTCGCGCTCGACGACATCGACCTGTTCGAGATCAACGAGGCGTTTGCATCGGTGCTCGGCGCCTGGATCAAGGAGATCGGGCCCGACCTCTCGCGCGTGAACGTGAACGGCGGCGCCATCGCCATGGGCCATCCGCTGGGCTCCACCGGGGCGCGGCTGATGACGCTGCTGATCGGCGAACTGGAGCGTCGCGGGGGCCGCTTCGGCCTGCAATCCATGTGCTGCGGCGGCGGCATCGGCACCGCGACCATCATCGAGCGCATCGAGCCCTGAGCGCTCCGCGCAGCCGCCCCGGCCTTCACTCTCGACCCGGCGGGCAGACGCAGCCGACCCTCGCAGGACGGCCGGCCGCGCCTCCCCCCGCTCAGGTCGCCGCCATGGCCCGCGGCTCGCTCGCCGCGAGCCGGGCGGTGAGCGTGTCGGTCAGTTGCGAGGGGGTATCGACAACCGTGATGCCCGCCGCCTCCAGCGCCGCGCGCTTGGCGGGATAGCCGCCGGCGCTGCCGGTGACGATCGCGCCCGCATGGCCCATCTTCTTGCCGGGCGGCGAGGCGCGCCCGGCGATGAAGGCGACCACCGGCTTCTGCATGCCGGCGGCATATTCGGCCGCCTTCTCCTCCATGGCGCCGCCGATCTCGCCGACCATCACCACCGCGTCGGTGCCCGGGTCCTTGTCGAGGGCCTGGAGCGCGTCGCGGGTGGTGGTGCCGATCATCGGATCGCCGCCGATTCCGAGGAAGGCCGACTGGCCGAGGCCCGCGCGGGTCAGGTTGAGGCAGACCAGCGTGCCGAGGCTGCCGCTGCGCGAGATCACGCCGATGCGGCCGGGCCGGAAGATGTTCGGGTTGTGGCCCGGCATGATGCCGACGAACCCCTCGCCCGGCGTCACCAGCCCGGCGGTGTTGGGACCGACGATGCGGGTGCCGCTGCGGGCCGCGGCGCGGTGCATGGCCATCACGTCGTGCGCCGGGATGTGCTCGGTGAGCACCACGAGGAGCCCGGCGCCGGCATCGATGGCGTCGAGCGCGGCCTCCCGCGCCGCCGCGGGCGGGATGAACATCACCGCCACGTCGAACGGCTCCGTCCGCGCCGCCTCGCGGGCGCTGGCGAAGAGCGGCACGCCGAGATGGGTCTCGCCGGCCCGCTTGGGATTGACGCCGGCGACGATGCGGGTGCCCTGCCCCATCATCTTCTCGGCCCAGAACGAGCCCTGCTTGCCGGTGAGGCCCTGGACGAGCACGCGGTGGTGCTTGCGAAAGATGATCATCGGGCTGCCTCCACCGCGGCCTTCACCGCATCTTCCATGAAATCGAACGGCTCGATGCCGAGGCGCTCGCGCACCAGGCGCACCGCCTCGTCCTCGCCCGTGCCGTGGATCGAGAAATAGACCGGCAAGGTCGGCCGCAGGGTCTCCCACGCCTTCACCACGCCCTCGGCCATCACGTCCGTGCGCGCGAAGGCGCCGCAGAAGTTCACCACCAAGCTCTTCACGCCGGGATTGGAGAGCACGAGGTCGAGCGCGGTCTCCGCCTTGGTGTAGGCCTCGCCGCCGATCTCCAGGAAATTCGCCGGCCGGCCGCCGAAATGGGCGATGGCATCCATGGTGGTCATGGTCAGCCCAGCGCCGTTGGCGAGCACGCCCACGTTTCCGTCGAGCTGGATGAACTTCAGCCCGGCGCTGGCGGCGCGCCGCTCCAGCTCGGTGGCGGGATCGCTAGCCGCGGCGGCGGCCAGCTCCGGCTGGCGGAAGGCGGCGGAATCGTCGAGCGTGAACTTGCAGTCGAGCGCCACCACGCGCCCGTCGCCGAGCACCGCCAGCGGATTGATCTCCAGCAGCTCGGCATCGCTCGCCACATAGGCGGTGTAGAGCCGGGCGAGGATGTCCACCACCTGGCCGTGCGCGGGGCCGAGATCGAGGCCGCGCACCAAAGCGGCGGCATCCTCGCGGCTGAAGCCTGCCTCGGGATCGACGATCGCGCGCCGCAGCGCGTCCGGCCGCGCGGCCGCCACCTCCTCGATGTCCATGCCGCCTTCGGTGGAGAACAGCACCAGCGGACGCCGGCTCGCGAAATCGGAGAGCACGGCGGCGTAGAATTCGCGCGCGATCTCGGCGCAGGCCTCCACCAGCACGCTTTCGACCTTGTGGCCGTCTATGGACATGCCAAGGATCGTCTCGGTGGCAGCGGTCGCGGCATCGGGCGTCGTCGCAACCTTGATGCCGCCGGCCTTGCCGCGCTTGCCGGTCGGCACCTGCGCCTTGACCACGCAGGGACCGATCTCGCGGCAGGCGTCCGCCGCCTCCGGCGGCGTGCGACACAGGAAGCCGCGCGGGATCGGGATGCCCGCCGGCGCGAGCACGAGGGCCTTCGCGGCCTGTTCGACGAGGTTCATGGCGCGGCCCTCACTTGCCGTACTTTGCCCAGAAGGGTCCGAACAGCTCCTCCTCGGAGGGCTTGTCCTCCGGGATCACCGTCACGAGATGGGTGATGTTCAGGAAATGGCGAAAGCTGAGATTCTCGGAGATCGAGTTCTTCTGCCAGGAGCCGCAGCCCATGGAGAGGGTGAAGCCGAGGCCGGAATCGAAGCCGCCCCCATTGCCGAAGGTGTGGGCGAAGTTGACCAGCACCCGCACCACGTCGAGGTCCTCCGCCAGCTCACGGGCATGGTCCATCTGCGTGGTGTGGATGCCGAGCGAGTGGCCGCGGCCCTGATGGTCGAGGATGTCCCGCACCAGGCGCTTGGCGTCCTTGAAGTCGCGCGCCCGGTAGACCGTCAGCACCAATGAGAGCTTCTCGCCGGAGAAGGGATGATCCCGGCCGATGCCAGCCTCCTCCACCATGAAGAACTTCGCCGCCTTGGCGGCATCGGGCAGGCCGAAGGCCTCCGCGAGGATCGGTGCATCGCGGGCGATGAGGCTGCGGTTCAGCTTGCCGCCGGCCCACAGGCTGGTGCGCACGCGCTCTTTCTCGTCCGGCGCGCACATGAAGCCGCCGGCCTCCTCCAGCGCGGCGATTGCCGCGTCGTAGACCTCGTCGAGGATGACGACGGCATTCTCGGACGAGCACGAGGTGGAATTGTCGAAGATCTTCGAGGCGCAGATCTTGCGGGCGGCGTCGGCGAGATCGGCGCTGGCGTCGATGATCACCGGCACGTTGCCCGCGCCGACCCCGATGGCCGGCGTGCCGGACGAATAGGCGCGCCGCACATTGTCCTGCGATCCGGTGACGACCACGAGGTCGGCCATGCGCATCAGCGCCGTGGTGCTCTCCTTCGTCACCGGCTCGGGCAGCACCTGCACCAGGTCTTCCGGCAGCCCGATGCGGGCCAGCTCGGCGCGCATCATCTCCACCACCCGCGCGGTGGTGCGGTAGCCGAGGGGAGACGGGGCGATGACGATGGCGTTGCGGCCCTTGAGCGCCATCATCGCCTTGTTCGCGGGCGTCGCCGCGGGATTGGTGGAGGGCGTCACCGCGCCGATCACCCCCATGGGCTTGGCATATTTGACGATGCCCCTGGCGTGGTCCTCCTCGATCACCCCCACCGAGCGGCCGCGCAGGAGGTCGCGCAGGGTGCCGAAGGTCTTGCGCTGGTTCTTGGTGATCTTGTCGGGCACGTTGCCGAGGCCGGTGTCCTCCACCGCCAGCTCGGCCAGCTCGCGCGCGCGGCCCGGCTCGTAGATCGCCCAGGCGAGCGCGCGCACCGCCTCGTCGGCCCGCTCCTGGCTGACGTCGGCGAAGCTCTCCTGCGCCCGGCGGGCGGCGCGCATGGTGCGCTCGACCGCGGCGATCGCGTCGTCCGCCACATCGAGCGGCATGATGACGGCCTGTGACATTCACTTCCTCCTTGCGTTGTTCCTCGATGCCGGCCGCCATCGGCTGCCTGCACGCGCCCTCGGGGAGCGCCTGAAGCGTCGGGGCCTGGCGACAGCCGTCGCCGGCGCCCCTATTCGGCGGGCGCGGGGCGCCTGCGGGGGATGAGGGTGCCGATCACGGGCAGCAGCAGCGTCAGCGCCACGAGCACCAGGACCGAGCCGGAGATCGGGCGGGTGAAGAACACCGTCCAGTCGTTCTGGAACGAGATCATGGAGTTCATGAACGCCTCCTCGGCGAGCGGGCCGAGGATCACGCCCAGCACCATGGGCGCGATGGGAAAGCGCATGCGCTCGAACAGGTAGCCGACCACGCCGAAGCCGAGCATCAGCCACAGGTCGGTGACGTTGGAGCGGATCGACAGGGCGCCGATGAAGCAGAACACCATGACGAAGGCGGAGACCACCGCCTCCGGGAAGTCCATGATCTTCACCAGCGGCCGGATGGCGAAGTAGCCGAGCACGCACATGGCGGCGATGCCGACGAAGAGCGAGGCGAAGATGGTGTAGACCATGGCCGGCGAGGTCATCATCACCTGCGGGCCGGGCTGCACGCCGTGCAGCATGAAGGCGCCGAGGATGGCCGCGGTGGCGCCGCTGCCGGGGATGCCGAGCGCCAGGAGCGGGATCAGCGCCCCGCCCACCGAGGCGGTGGCCGCGCACTGCGGCGCGACGATGCCCTCGGGCACGCCGGAGCCCATGCGGCCCCGCTGGCGGCCGAACTGGCTCTCGACGCCGTAGCTCACGAACGAGGCGATGGTCGCGCCCGCGCCCGGGATGATGCCGACCACGTGGCCGAGCACGGTCGAGCGCAGCAGCATGCCCTTCAGCCCCGAAATCTCCTTGAGGCTCGGCAATTGGGTGCGCGTGTCGCTCACCCCCTTGAGCGGCGCGGAGGAGAAGCCGAGCTCCAGCCGCGCCAGCACCTCCGCGACGCCGTAGGCACCGACCATGACCACCAGGAACTCGATGCCGTCGGCGAGGATCGGCGTTCCGAACGTGAAGCGGTAGGAGCCGTAGATGGCATCCGTGCCGACGCTGGCGACCAGCAGGCCCACCGACAGGCTGATCAGCGCGGATGACAAGGAGCCCTTGCCGAGCGAGATCACGCTCGCGAGGCCCAGCAGGACGATGGCGAAGTATTCCGGAGACGAGAACTTCAGCGCGAACTGCGCCACAGGCTTGGTGAGCACCACCATGACCGCCGCCGAGATCAGCCCGCCGATGAGCGCGGCGATCAGCGTCCAGCCCAACGCCTTGGCCGGCTGGCCTTTCTTCGCCATGGCATAGCCGTCCCACAGCAGCGGCACGTGGATCGGCTCGCCGGGAATGCGGAACAGGATCGAGGTGAAGGCGCCGCCGTAGGTGCCGGAGACGTACATCGCCGTCAGGAGGATGATCGCCGCCGTGACATCCATCTGGTAGGTGAAGGGCAGGAACAGCACCACGCCCATCACCAGCGTGAGCCCCGGCAGGATGCCCACCAGCAGGCCGACGACGAGGCCGACGAGCAGCATCAGCATGTGGACCGGCGTGAAGCAGGCCAGAAAGCCTGCGCCGAGCTGGGTGAGAGTATCGAGCATATGAAACGCCTTCTCAGGGTCCGCTGCGCGGGATTCAGTGCAGGCTGACGATGAAGTCGGTGACCATGTCGAACGGCGGCATGCCGCGCGGCAGCGAGACGTAGACCACCTTCAGGAACAGCACGCTCAGCACCGCCGTGCCGATGAAGGCGGATATCCAGATCATGGTGTGCCGGCGGAACCGGCCGAGATACATGAAGCCCGCGAGGAAGAAGAAGGTGGCGAGCGGGAAGCCGATGATGCCGAGCGACAGCGCATAGGTGCCGCACATGGCCATCCCGCCCAGCAGCAGGGGCAGGCTGCGGTCCTCCAGCTCGTCGGCGTCGGCCAGGGGCTCGGCGGCCTCGAGCTGGTCGGCGATGCCATGCGCCTCCCGGTGGTTGGGCGAGACGATCGCCCGCACCAGCTCGACCAGGGCGACGATACCCATCAGGCCGATGGCGACCTTGGGCCAGAAGTCGGGACCGAGCTGGCCGGGACGCGCGGCGACCTCGATATGGTCCGCGAGGCGCCAGAGCACGACCGCGATGACCACAAGCAGAACATAGGGCAGTGCAGCCGAGACACGGCTCTTCATCGCGAGCGCGGTCATGCGACCCTCCTCGACGCGGATTTGGGATGGAGCTTTGGAATCCCCCGAGGGGCTGGGCGTCCCGGCCGGCGCGGCCGGGACGCGGCCGCGCTCAGGAGGGCTTCGCGAGCGCCTTCATCTCGGCGAGCTGCTGGGTCAGAAAGGCGGAAGACTGGCTCGCCGGCAGGTAGCTGTTGGGATCGGCGATCTGGTCCTTGAGGAACTTCTTGTATTCCGCGCTCGCCGCCACCTTGCCCATCACCTGGTCGAAGTCCGCCAGCGCCGCCGCCGGCGTGCCCGCGCGCAGCACCACCGCCCGGAACTGGGGCAGCGCCACCTGGTAGCCGAGCTCATAGGTGCACGGGATGTCCTTGAAGTCGGGGAAGCGCTCCTTGCCGAACACCAGCAGCGGCCGCATCTGCTTGCTGTTGAGGAAGCTGCCGACGTCGCCAGCCTGCTCGTAGAGCGCATCGGCATGGCCGCCGAGGATCGAGATGTAGCGCTCGCTCGGCTTGGAGAAGGGCACCTGCACCACCTTGATGCCCTTGCCGGCCAGATAGCTCAGCGAGAAGTCGTCGACGCTGTCGAAGCCCAGCGTCGCCACCTTGAGCTTGCTGGGATTGGCGCGGGCCTCCTTCTCGAAGTCGGCCCAGGTCTTGAACCGGCTGTCCTGGGCCACGAAGATGAAGGACGGGGCCTGGATCATCACCGCCGCGGGCGTGATGTCGGAGAGCTGCCAGCGCGGGTTGGGCCCGGCCAGGAGTGCGTGGGCGTCGGCGATGTAGATGGCCGCGGAATAGCCGTCCGCCGGGGCGGCGAGGAGCTTCGCCATGCCGGTGGCGCCGGTGCCGCCGGGTACGTTCACGACCGGCATGCCCTGGCCCAGCATCGGCTCGGCGAGCTTGCCGACCTGGCGGGCGAGCTGGTCCGCGCCGCCGCCCGGCCCCCAGGGCACGATCATCTCGATCGGCCGCGCCGGATACTTCGGATCGGCCGCGAGGGCGGCGCCGCAAAACGGCGCTCCCGCCGCAACACATGCGCCGCTGGCGTAGAGAAACTGGCGTCGTGAAAGATCCATCTGGCGTTCCTCCCACTCCGGATCTTTGCCATCCACAAGTTCACCTTGCGTGATGTTGCCCGGAATATTTATGCGCGACTGGCAGCGGCTGCGAATCTGCAGCCAGCTTCCTGACCGTAAGTCTGTAGGTGGTCGCAGGATTTGGCGTTATGCCTTGGCGTGACCCTGCGACCCGACGCGACAACGAGGTAGACGGAGGAACGGTACATCCGCCTCGCGATTAGCCGAAATCTATTGTGTTAATCCTCGGCATTCGCAATCCTTATGATCATGATCCCCGACCTCGACATCGCGCTGGTCCGTACCTTCCTCGCCATCGTGGATACGGGCGGCCTCACTTCGGCGGGGCGCGTGGTCGGGCGCACGCAGCCGGCCGTCACCCAGCAGATCAAGCGGCTGGAAGAGGCGCTGGGGCGTCCCCTGTTCGACCTCGATCGCCGGCATCTGAAGCTCACCTCGGAGGGCGAGGTGTTCCTCGAATATGCCCGCGCGATCATGCGCCTCAACGACGAGGCCCGGGCGCGCTTCGGCGCGCCGGACATTCGCGGCACCGTCACGCTCGGCGTGCCCGACCTCTACGCCGCCTATCTCCTGCCGCAGCTCCTGCGCCGGTTCGCGCGGGCGCATCCGCATGTGGAGATCGAGATGCGGTGCATGCGGAGCGTTCATCTGTACGAGGCGATGCTGCGCGATGAATTGGACCTCGTCATCGCCACGCTGCAGCCGGACCTGAAGACCGGCACGGTGGTGCGCCGGGAGCCGCTGACCTGGGTCGCGGGGCTTCACGACCGCCCGGAGGCGGAGGAGGTGGTGCCGCTCGCGGTGCTGCCGCCGGGCAGCGTCTACCGCCAGCGGGCGCTGGAGGCGCTGGGGCGGGCGGGGCGGCGATGGACCATCACCTCGTTCAGCGAAAGCCTTGCCGGGCTTCAGGCGGCGGTGTTCGCGGGCCTTGCGGTGTCGGTGTTTCCGCGCTGCGCCGTGCAGCCGGGGATGCGGTGCCCCGGCCCCGCGGACGGGCTGCCGGACCTGCCGGCGATCGAGCTGGTGCTGCACCGAAGGCCGATGGCGCTGAGCGCCGCCGCCGAGCATCTGGGCGACTTCGTCGAGCGCGAGCTGGCGCAGGTTTCCGCCTTTCATCCCACCGCCGACACAGGCGGAGCGGCCCGGCGCGCGCAGCGCGCGGGGGTGGGGCGCGCCTGAGGGAAAGGGCGGGACGACCAGCCCCTGATCCCGCCTGTTCCGACGCACGTCCCGCCTGGTCCAGTCCCGGCTGGTCCAGGCGGCGTAGGACGCCTCAGCCCGGCGGCGGCGGCGCCGTCTCCCCCGCCCCGACCCGGGCGGCGAAGCTGGAGAAGAACTGGTCGGAGAGCTTCTTCGCCGTCGCCTGGATCAGCCGCCCGCCCAGGGAGGCGAGCTTGCCGCCGATCTGGGCGTCGGCAACGTAAGCGAGCACCGTCGCGTCACCGTCCTCGGCGAGCGTCACCTTCGCCTCGCCCTTGGCGAAGCCGGCGATGCCGCCATTGCCCTGGCCGACGATGCGGCACGAGGCGGGCGGGTCGAGGTCGGAAAGCTCCACCGTGCCGGCGAAGGTGGCCGAGACCGGCCCCACCTTCAGCTGCACCTTGGCGGCGTAGGCGCCCTCCCCCGCCTGCTCCAGCTCCTTGCAGCCGGGGATGCAGGCGGCGAGCACCTGCGGGTCGAGCACCGCCCGCCAGACCACGTCGCGCGGGGCGGCGATGCGGTATTCGCCGGTGATCTCCATGGGATGCTCCTTCTTCTTGAGAGGGCACGCGCCGCGCTTCCGACGCCTGCGCCCCGCCGCAAGGCGTGGATGCCCGGGTCAAGCCCGGGCACGACGGCCGCGCCTGAGGACAAGCCTCGGGGGCTCACACCGCGCAGTAGCGGTCCTGGATGTCCTTGTCGGCGAGCAAGGCGGCGGCGCTCGATTCGTGCACCTTCTCGCCCTGGTCGATGATGATGGCGCGCCCCGCGAGCTTCAGCGCCCACTCCACGTTCTGCTCCACCAGCAGCAGCGTGGTGCCCTGGTCGCGCAGGGTCCGGAACAGGGCGCCCATCTCCTCCACCAGCACCGGCATGATGCCCTCGGAGGGCTCGTCCAGCAGCACCATCTTCGGCTTCGAGATGATGGCGCGGGCGATGGCGAGCATCTGCTGCTCGCCGCCGGACATGGTGGTGCCCTGCTGGTGGAGGCGCTCCTTCAGGCGGGGGAAGCTCTTGGCGATCTCGTCGATGGCGGCGCCCGCGTCGGCGCGGCCGGCGGCGACGAGGCCGAGCTCCAGGTTCTCGCGCACGGTCAGCCCGGGCACGATGCGCCGGTCCTCCGGCACGTAGCCGAGGCCGAGCCGGAAGCGGGCGTGGGCGCCGAGCGGCAGGAGGCTCGTGCCGTCGAACGCCACGCGGCCCTCGGCGCGCGGCATCAGGCCCATGATGGCGCGCAGCGTCGAGGTCTTGCCGGCGCCGTTGCGGCCGACCAGCGCGACGATCTCGCCCGCCTCCACGGCGAAGGAGAGGTCGTGCACCACATGGCTCGGGCCGTACCAGGCGTTGAGATTTTCGACCTCAAGCATAGCCATCGTTCTGCCCCAGATAGACGCGCCGGACCTCGGGGTCGGACTGCACCGCGGCCGGCGTGCCGTCGGCGATGAGCCGGCCGTGATGCAGCACCAGGATGCGGTCGGACAGGCCGAGGATCATCTTCATCTTGTGCTCGACCAGGAGGATGGTGCGCGCGGCGGCGAGCCGCTCGATCAGCGCCACCATCTCCTTGGTCTCCTCCGGGCCCATGCCGGCGGTGGGCTCGTCGAGCAGCAGCAATTCGGGATCGGCCACCAGGGCGATGGCGATCTCCAGCGCCCGCTGCTCGCCGTGGGCGAGGTCGCGCGCGCGCCGGCCGCGGCGGTGGGAGAGCCCCACCTGGGCCAGCGCCGCCTCGGCCTTTTCCGGCAGCTCGGCGTAGCTCTCGCGGTGGCGCAGGATGTCGTAGCGGGTGCGGAGCGCCTGCGCCGCGACGCGCACGTTCTCCGCCACCGACAGATGCGGGAACAGGTTGGTGATCTGGTAGGAGCGGGCGATGCCGAGATGGGCGAAGCGGTGCTGCTTCTGCCCCTTCAGCTCCTGCCCCTTGAAGCGGATCGATCCGGTGGAGGGGGCGAGCACGCCGGAGAGCACGTTGAAGAATGTGCTCTTGCCGGCGCCGTTGGGGCCGATCACCGCCGTCACCTTGTTGCGCTCGAACTCCGCCGTGATGCCGGCGAGGGCGACGAAGCCGCCGAACGAGCGGCCCACGTCCTTGACGCTCATGATGGCGGTCATCGCGACGCCCTCCCCTCGCGGCGCGCGAGCGCGATCAGGCTGCCCCAGATGCCCTTCGGCATGAACAGCACGAAGGCGATGAAGACGATGCCGACGATGAGCTGCCAGTGGGAGGTCCACAGCGAGGCCACGTCCTCGATCAGCAGGAACACCAGCGCGCCCACGAACGGCCCGAAGAAGGAGCCGGCGCCGCCCAGCATGGTCATCATGACGACGATGGAGGAGGTGTGCACGCTGAGCGCGTCGAGCGGCACGATGGACAGGTGCAGCGCCGAGAGCGTGCCGGCGAGCCCGCACACCGCGCCGGAGAGGATGAAGGCGAGCAGCTTGGTGCGCTCCACGTCGAAGCCGCAGGCGCGCGCCCGCGTCTCGTTCTCGCGCACCGCCTCGATGGCGGCGCCGAAGGGCGAGTTCAGCACCCGCGAGACGAACCACAAGGCGAGCGCCGCGAACACCATGAGGAAATAGTATTTCTGAAGCGGGTCCAGCAGGTTCACCGAAAAGCCGCCGGGCAGGCCCGCGCGCGCCACGGTGAAGCCGCGCAGGCCGTTCTCGCCGCCGGTCCAGCCCGAGGCCTGGAGCGCGAGGTAGTAGACCAGCTGGGCGAGCGCCAGCGTGACCATGCAGAAATAGATGCCGCGGGTGCGGATGGAGAGCGCGCCGATCACCGCCGACAGAAGGCTCGCCCCGACGACGCCGGTGAGCATGGCGGGGAACCAGCCGAAGCCGAAATGGACGATCGACATGCCGGTGAGATAGGCGCCGGCGCCGAAGAAGGCGGCATGGCCGAAGGAGAGCAGCCCGGTATAGCCGAACAGCAGGTTGAAGCCGACGGTGAACAGCCCGTAGATCAGCACGTTCACCGCCAGCGCCTGGGACGGCAGGACGAAGGGCAGCACGCACAGCACGGCGAGCGTGAACGGCACGCGCCATCGGTCGAGCGCGAGGCCGGCGGAGCGCGGGGCCCCGGCGGCGAGCGCGGGCGCCGCGAGATCGGTGGTGGTCATGGTGGGGTCTCCGGACACGCGCCGCCTCCTCACGCGCCGACGCCGGGCCGGCCGAACAGGCCCTGCGGACGCACGAGGAGGATCAAGGCCATCAAGGCGAACATGACGATGGTCGCCATCTCGGGCGCGAACAGCGCGGTCATGCTCACGGCTATGCCGACCAGCAGGCCGGCCACCACCGCGCCGAGCAGCGAGCCCATGCCGCCGATCACGGTGACGACGAAGGCTTCCGCCAGCACCAGCGTGCCCATCTCGGGGCTGACGTTGCGCATGGGCGCGGCGAGCACGCCGCCGAGCGCGGTGAGGCCGACGCCGAGGCCGAACACCAGGAGCCACAGGCGCCCCACGTCAACGCCCAGCACCTTCATGATCAGCGGATCGCGCGCGCCGGCCCGCACGATGAGGCCGAAGCGGGTCTTCTCCAGCGCCACCCAGAGCAGGAGGAGGACGAGCGCCACCACGCCCACCACGAACAGGCGGTAGAGCGGGAAATATCCCACCCCGAGGTCGACCACGCCCTGGAGCGCCTCGGGGGCCGAGAACGGGATGCCGTCGGTGCCGAAGGTGATGCGCACGCTCTCCACCAGCACGTAGCCGAGGCCGAAGGTGAGCAGCAGCGGGTCGTCCGGCGAGCGGCCGTAGAGCGGGCGGATGAGGAAGCGCTCGATCGCCATGCCGAGCACGCCGATGGCGATCGGCGCGACGATCAGCGCCCACCAGAAGCTGCCGGTCTGCGCGGCGATCCAAAGGCCGGCATAGGCGCCCACCATGAACAGCGCGCCATGGGCGAAGTTCACGATGCCGAGCATGCCGAAGACGATGGTGAGGCCGAGGGCCACCATCACCAGGATCGCCCCGAGCGCGAGGCCCGAGAACAGCTGCATGAGGATGAGTTCGAGATCCATCGGGCTTCTTTCGGCGTGGGCGATGCACTCTCCCCTCTCCCCTTGCGGGGCGGGGCCTTGGCGCTCTCCCCTCTCCCCTTGCGGGAGAGGGGCCGGGGGCGAGGGGTCGCGCCGCCGCTCCGAAGCGCTGCGCGCCCCTCATCCGTCTCGCGGCTGCGCCGCGAGCCACCTTCTCCCGCAAGGGGAGAAGGGATTGCCTCACGCCCCCTGCGGAAGCGCCGGCAATCTGGCGCGCTCTCCCCTCAGGTGGGGAAGCCCAGCTCCGCGCAGGTGCGCAGCATCAGCTCCGAGCCGGGCTCGTTGGCGACGATGTCGAACAGGTCCACCGGGCTCGTCATCGCCGCCTTGGCCTTGGACTTCAGCACCAGCACCGACTGCACCGACTGGTGGTCGCAGGCGCGGTAGTATTGCGGGCCCTTGGCCACGTCGTACTTGAGGCTCGCCAGCGCATCGACCACCTTCTCGGTGTCGGTGCCGCCGGCCTTCTCCATGGCCAGCAGCAGCGACGAGACGCCGGTGAAGCCATAGGCGCCGTAGTCGGTGGGCACGGCGCCGTCATAGACGGCCTTATAGGCGTCGTTGAAGCGCTTGGCGCTGGGCAGGGTGGATTCCAGCTGCCAGTAGTAGTTGGCGCCGCCGATCACGCCCTCGAACACCTCGGGCGCCACCGCGATGCGCTGGTTGTGAAGCAGCACCGGGACCACGATCTGCATCTGCTTGTTCATGCCGAAATCGTTGGCCTGCTTGATGGCGTTGGCCTGGTCGCGGCCGAAGTTGCAGATCGCCAGGATGTCCGGCTTCATGGCGCGCAGGCGCGGCATGAGAGTGGAGTAATCGGGCGTGCCGAGCGGGTGCAGGATCTCTCCCACCACCTCGGCGCCGAGCTCGCCCGCCGCGCGCTTGAAGCCGCGCAGCATCTCGTGGCCGTAGGCATAGTCCGCCACCAGGAAGGCGACCTTCGATCCCTTCTTGAAGGTCACGCGCGCCACCGCGGCGGTGGTCATGTGCGGGTTGAGCGCCTCGTGGAAGGTGTAGCGCGAGAAGTCCTTCACCTCGTTGATGGTGTCGGACTGGCTGATGGAGACGTAGATCACCTTGCGGGCGCGCGTCACCTCGTTCACCGCCAGCTGCACCGCGCTGGACAGGGCGCCGACCACGGCGTGCACCTTGTCCTTCTCGATCAGCTCGAGGGTTCGGGTCGCCGCCTCGCCGGCGTTCAGCTTGTCGTCGCGCACCAGAAGCTCGACCTTGCGGCCGGCGATGCCGCCTTTGTCGTTGGCGAGCTTCACCGCCAGCTCGGCGCTCTTCACCTGGTCCTTCGCCTCGGCGCCGAACGGGCCGGTGAGCGGGGTGGGGAAGCCGATGCGGATGGTGTCCGCCTGGGCGCGGACGATGGCGGGCGCGGCGAGAAGGCCGACGCCGGCGCCCATGCCGGCGAGCACGGCACGGCGGGATACGCTCGATAAGGGATGCTCGAAGGGTCCTGTCATGTCATCCTCCCGAGTGGCTTTTATGGTTCTGGTCAAAAGGCCCCGAGCGCCTTCAGGATGCGCGCGGGGGTCATGGGGATCTGGGTCAGCACCGCGCCGAGCGGCGCCAGCGCGTCGTTCACGGCGTTGAGGGCGGCGGCGGCGGAGGCGGCGGTGCCCGCCTCGCCGCAGCCCTTGGCGCCGAGCTCCGTGTCGAGGGTCGGCGTCTCCATGTGGGCGATGACGATGTCCGGCATCTCGCACGCCATGGGCACCAGATAGTCGGCGAGCGAGCCGTTCACGAGCTGACCGTTCCCGTCGTAGCGGCATTCCTCGAAGAAGGCGGCGCCGAGGCCCTGCACCACGCCGCCGCGCACCTGCTCCTCCACCAGAAGCGGGTTGATGACGCGGCCGCAATCCTCCACCACGAAGTGCTTGAGGATCTTCACGAGGCCGGTCTCGGCATCCACCTCCACATGGCAGCCGTGGACGCCGTTGGTGAAGGCGAAGGGATAGCCCGAGGGCGCGTAGTGATGCGCCACGGTGAGCTGGGCGTCGGTGCCCGGCGGCAGCGTGTCGGAGCGGAAGAAGGCGATGCGCGCCACCTCGGCGAGGGAGAGCCGCGCCGCGCCGCCGGCCGCCTCCACCACCTGGCCGTCCACGAGGTCGAGGTCGCCGGGCCGGGCCTGGAGGATGGCGGCGGCCACCTTCAGCACGTTGGCCTTCAGTTTCTTCGCCGCCTGGAGCGCGGTCTCGCCGCCGATGCCGGCGCCGCGGCAGGCCCAGGTGGCGCCGCCGTGGGGCGTCGTCTCGGTGTCGCCGGTGATGACGCGTACCACCTCCTGCGGCACGCCGAGATAGTCGGCGACGATCTGGCCGATGATCGCCTCCGTGCCCTGCCCCTGCTCGGTGACGGAGATGGTGCAGCGTACCTCGCCGGAGGGCGTCACCGCGATCACCGCCCCGTCCTGCGCCGAGATGCGGGCGCCGCCGACGCCGTAGAAGGCCGGCGTCGGGTTGGTGATCTCCACGAACGCGGCGATGCCGATGCCGCGGTGGACGCCGCGCGCGCGCGCCGCCGCCTGATCGGCGCGCAGGCGGTCATGGTCCATGAGCGCCTTCAGCCTGGCGAGGCAGGCCTCGTGCGAGAGCTTCTCGAACCGGTAGCCGGTCGCGGAGGCGCAGGGATAGGCGTCGTCCGGGATCAGGTTGCGGGCGCGGATGTCGAACGGGTCGAGGCCGAGGCGCGCGGCCGCCCGGTCCATCAGGTGCTCGGTGACGGCGCAGGCGATGGGGTGGCCCACCGCGCGGTACTGGCTGGTCTGGGTCTTGTTCTGGAACACCACCCTCAGGTCGCCGCGATAGGCCTCCAGCCGGTAGGGCGCGCCGATCAGGCGGATCACCTGGTTGCCCTCCACCGCGCTGGTGCGGGGATAGGTGGAGAACGGGCCGATGGCGGTCTCGTCCTCGGCGGCGATGGCGAGCAGGCGCCCGTCCGCATCGAGCGCCGCCTTGGCGCGCACCCGGTGGTCGCGGGCGTGGATGTCGGAGACGAACGCCTCCAGGCGGTCGGCCACGTACTTCACCGGCCGGCCCGCCAGCATGGCGAGGCCGATGACCGCCATGTCCTCGTGATAGACGTGGAGCTTGATGCCGAACGAGCCGCCCACGTCCGGCGCCACCACCCGCACGCGGGCCTCGGGCAGGCCGTAATGGCGGGCATAGAGGTCCTGGAACTGGAACGGCGTCTGGGTGGCGTGGTGCACCGTGAGGCGGTTTTCGCTGGCGTCGTAGTCGGCGATCAGCGCCCGCGGCTCCAGGGTCACGCCGGTGTGGCGGCCGAAGGCCATGTCCACCTCCACCACGTGGGCGGCGGCGGCGAAGATCTCGTCCACCTCGCCCGTCTCCACCACGCTGCGGAAGCACAGGTTGTCGGCGAATTCCGGGACGATGCGGGGCGCGTCGGGGGCGAGCGCCGCGTCGAGGTCGGCCAGCACCGGCAGCTCCTCGTATTCGACCTCCACCAGCTCGGCGGCGTCCTCGGCGGCGGCGCGGCTCTCGGCCACCACCGCCACCACCGCCTGCCCGCTCCAGGTGACGCGCTCCAGCGGCAGCGGCAGCTGCGGGGCGGACTTCATGCCCTTGAAATGGTCGAGCGTGCCGACCCACGGCGTGCAGAGCTTCGCCAGGTCCGCGCCCGTCGCCACCAGCGCCACGCCGGGCATGGCGCGCGCCGCCGCCACGTCGATGCGGACGATGCGGGCATGGGCGAAGGGCGAGCGCACGAAGGCCGCGTGCAGCATGCGCGGCAGCTTCAGGTCGGTCACATAGGCGCCGCGCCCGGCCAGCAGCCGCTTGGCGTTCGGACGCGGCAGGGGCGCGCCCACATGGGGGCCCACATGGGGGCCCACATGCCGGCCCGCCTCGGCGCGCGAGGGCGCGCCGCCCAAGCGGTCGGGCCGGTCGAAGGCGGTGGGAGCGTTCATCGCGCGCCCTCCGCATCGGCGGACTCCGCCGCCGCCTGCCGGGCCGCCGCCTCGATGGCGTCGACGATCGCCTCGTAGCCGGTGCAGCGGCAGTAATTGCCGGAAATGGCGTCGCGAATCTCCTCGCGCTCCGGCACGCCGCCGCGCTCCAGGAGCGCGAACGCGTTCACCAGCATGCCGGGGGTGCAGAAGCCGCACTGGAGCGCATTGCGCTCATGGAACGCCGCCTGGAGCCGCGCCAGCGCGCCGCGCGCGACGAGGCCCTCCACGGTCTCCACCTTCTGCCCCTCCGCCTGCACCGCGAACACGAGGCAGGAATGCACCGGCACGCCGTCGAGCAGCACCAGGCAGGCGCCGCAGGCGCCCATCTCGCAGCCCACGTGGGTGGCGGTCAGCTCCAGCTCGGCACGCAGGAAATCGGCGAGCGTGGTGCGCGGCGCCACCATGCGGGCGACCGGCGCGCCGTTGACGGCGAGGGTGAGCGGGACGAGGTCGGATGCCAGCATGTTCATGCGCCCGCCTCCAGCTTGCGGATCAGCCGCCCCAGCAGCACGCGGGCGAGGTGGCGCCGCATGGCGGCGGGGATCTCGGTGTCGTCCATGGGATCGATGTCGGCATCGAGCGCCCGCTGGGCCTCGGCGATCACGGCGGCATCGGCCGCGCGCCCCTCCAGCGCCGCCTCGGCGCCCCTGGCGCGCACCGGCGTCGGCCCGACCGAGAACAGGGCGATGCGGACCGCGCGCAGGACATCGCCGTCGCGCTGGGCCATCGCCCCGCCGCCCACCATGGCGTAGTCGCCCCGGCGCCGCGCCATCTCGTCGAAGGCCCAGCACTGGCGCGGCCCGGCGGCGGGCACATGGAGCGCCACCAGGATTTCGCCGGGGGCGATGGCGGTCTGGTAGAGGTCGAGGAAGTATTCGTCGGCCGGAACGCGCCGCAGGCCGTCGTCGCCGGAAATCTCCATCTCCGCGTTCATGGCCAGCATCATGGCCGGGAACTCGGAGGCGGGATCGGCGAGCGCGACGCTGCCGCCGAGCGTGCCGCGATTGCGGATCGCCGGGTGGGCCACGAACGGGGCGGCGGCGGCCAGCAGCGGCGCATGGCGGCGGATGAGGGGATCGGCGAGGGCGTCGGCGTGGCGGGTGAGCGCGCCGATGCGCAGCACGTCGCCGTCCAGGCGGACGCCGCGCAGGTCGTCGACGCCGGCGAGGTCCACCAGCACCTGCGGCGCCTGGAGGCGCATGGCGAGCGCGGGAGCGAGGCTCTGGCCGCCGGAAATGAAGCTGGCGTCGCCCTCCGCCGCCGCGAATGCGGCGTGGGCCTCCTCCAGCGTGCGCGGACGCACATATGCGAAAGCGCGAGCCTTCACGGCGCTTCTCCCAGAACCCGCAGCCTATTTGTGACCACTTGGTCACAACATGGCGCCGCCGCCCCGGCCTTGTCAACCGGATTTGCGGGACATCTGCGGAAAAGCTTGCTGCGGTGCGCAAGGGGCTTGTTTCTACGGAAGAAGAATATCGTTATATTCAATTGGGTATAACGTTTTTCATGACCAAATCTTGCGGCTGCTCCCGCCTGTTCCCGGCCCGGCGTCCTCACCCACCCCGCTCTCTCCCGCAAGGGGAGAGGGGGCGCGAACGGACGGGGCGGCGCCCGGTTTCCCTGCCCGCCTGAACCCGCCTGAAAACGCGCCGCGACGCCTCTTCCCCCGCCGCGCGAAGGGCCGCCCCCTTGGTCCGGGCGCCGGGTTGCGCTATCGCAGGGCGTGGCGCGGCGCGCCCCTGGTGCGGTTCAACGACGAGAGACGCGGTGAAGCCATTGCCCGAGAAGCCCGCCCGGTCCGGCGCCGCGCGTCCGCCCCGGCGCCACATGCGCGCCGCCGACCGCGAGCAGGCCATCATCGAGGAGGCGGTGCGCTTCTTCGCCGAGCGCGGCTTCGAGGGGCAGACGCGCGAGCTGGCGAAGCGCATGGGCATCACCCACTCGGCCATCTACCGCTACATCCCGAGCAAGGAAGCCCTCATCGAGCGGGTCTACGAGCACGTCTATCTCAGCCGCTGGCAGGCGAGCTGGGCGCCGCTCGTCACCGACCGCGCGCGCCCGCTGGAGGCGCGGCTCACCCAGTTCTACCTCGAATATGTGGAGCGGGTGTTCGACTATCATTGGGTCCGCATCTTCGCCTTCTCGGGGCTGAAGTCGTTCGACATCACCAGCCGCTACCTCGCCATCGTGCGCGACCAGATCATCCTGCCCGCCTGCGCCGAGCTGCGCGCCGAGCTGAAGCTGCCGCCTCCGCAGGAGGTGCCGGTCGGGGAGCGCGAGGCAGAGCTGTTCTGGGGCCTGCACGGGCGCATCTTCTACCTCGCCATCCGCCGCTACGTGTACGGCACGCAGACGCCGGAAGATCTCGCCCCGATCGTGCGCGACGCGGTGCGCGCCTTCCGCGCCGGCGTCGCGCCGGTGATCGAGGACATCCTGCGCGAGGCCCAGCGCTGAGGCGCGCCGCATCCGGGCGCGCGCGCCAGCCGGGGTTCATTCGAACGTCACGGAACTGACGCTCCAGCTTCAACGAGCCCGCCTACGGTCGCGCCAATGTTCGAACGAACATCGCGACGGACGGGAATGAACATCACACCGCGCCAGCACGGCATCGTCGACCTCGCCCGGAACGGCGGCTTCCTCAGCATCGAGATGCTGGCCGAGCATTTCGCGGTGACCCCGCAGACCATAAGGCGCGACATCAACACCCTGTGCGACGCCAACCTGCTGCGCCGGCGCCGGGGCGGGGCGGAATATGTGGAGGCGCCGCGCGTCAACCTGCCCTACGACTCGCGCCGCATCATCCACCCGCTCGCCAAGCAGGCCATCGGCGCGCTGGTGGCGGGGATGATCCCGAACGGCGCCTCGGTCTCATTCGGCATCGGCACCACGCCCGAGTTCGTCGCCCTCGCCATGCAGGGGCACGCCGACCTCACCGTCGTCACCAACAATCTCAACGTCGCCATGGCGCTCAGCGTCGCGCGCTCGAACCGCATCATCCTGCCGGGCGGCGCCGTGCGGCTGCCGGACCGCGACATGCTCGGCCCGCACGTGGAGGAGATGTTCGGCGACTACCGCGTCGACGTGTGCGTGTTCGGCGTCGGCGGCATCGAGCCGGACGGCACGCTGGTGGACTTCGACCGCGCCGAGGTGCTGGTGCGCGCCGCCATGCTCGGCAGTTGCCGCCGCTCGATCCTGGTGGCGGACGTGAGCAAGCTCGGCCGGCCGGCGCCCGCGCGCGGCGGCCGGCTCGCCGACATCGACCTCGTGGCGCTGGACGCGCCGCCGCCGCCCGAGTTCGCGCCGTTGTTTGCCGCCGAGGATGGCGGCCGGCGCCTGCGCGTCGCCACGGGGGTCCTCGGATGAGCGCGCCCGGCCCCGCCTTCGTGCGCCTCGACGGCGTGACGCGCCGCTTCCCCGGTGGCGGCGGCGTGGAGGATATCTCCATCGCCATCCCGCGCGGCGGCTTCACCGTGATGCTCGGGCCGTCCGGCTGCGGCAAGTCCACCACCCTGCGCCTCATCGCCGGCCTGGAGACGCCCGACCGCGGCCGGGTCGAGATCGGCGGGCGCGACGTGACCGCCCTTCCCCCCTCGGCGCGGGGCCTGTCGGTGGTGTTCCAGTCCTATGCGCTGTTCCCGCACCTGTCGGTGGAGGAGAACATCGTCTTCGGCCTCAAGGTGCGCCGGGTGCCGAGGGCCGAGCGGGCGCTGAAGCTGAAGGAGGCGCTCACCCTCACCGGGCTGGAGGGCCTCGGCGCGCGCAAGCCGGCCCAGCTCTCCGGCGGCCAGCGCCAGCGCGTGGCCCTCGCCCGCGCCATCGTCGCCGACCATCCGCTCTGCCTGATGGACGAGCCGCTCTCCAACCTCGACGCCAAGCTGCGCCACGCGGTGCGCCAGGACATCCGCGCGCTGCAGCGCCGGCTGGGCATGACGGTGATCTACGTCACCCACGACCAGACCGAGGCCATGGGCATGGCCGACCAGGTGATCCTCATGCGCGAGGGGCGCATCGAGCAGCAGGGCGCGCCCGCCGATCTCTACGAGGCGCCGACGACCGCCTTCGCCGCCGGCTTCGTCGGCACCCCGCCCATGACGCTGATCCCGGCGACCTCGCTCCCGGCGGCGCTGGTGCCGGCCGGCCATGCGCCGGCGCGCCTCATGGCCGGCGTGCGCGCGGAGGCGCTGCGGCTGGCGCCGCCCGACGCCGGCCTCCTGCCGGCGGCGGTGGAGGCGAGCGAGTTCCTGGGCGCGGAGACCTTCGCCTATCTGCGGCTCGCCGACGGCGCGCAGGTCGTCGCCCGCCTGCCGGGCCGGAACGAGCCCGCGCCCGGCACCGCCGTCTCGCTCGCCTGGGACCCCGCCGCCACCCATTGGTTCGATCGCGACGGCGGCCGGCGCGTCCCGGCCGAGCCCTGCCCCGACCTGCCGGCGACGGCCGCCGGCCCCATCGCCCGCGCGGCGGTGTGAGCCCCGTTTTCCACCCGCGTACGCGTTCCCCCAAGGCCAGAAGGACACTGACCATGAGACGCTTCTTCACCGCCGCCGCCACGGCGGCGAGCCTCGTCGCCGCCGCGGTCCCGGCGCTCGCCAAGACCGAGCTTACGATGTTCTACCCGATCGCCGTGGGCGGGCCGCTCACCAAGGTGATCGACGGCATGATCGAGGGCTTCCAGAAGGAGAACCCCGACGTCGCCGTGAAGGCGGTCTATGCCGGCAATTACGACGACACCCGCGTGCGGGCGCTCTCGGCGCTCAAGAGCGGCCAGCCGGCCCAGCTCTCGGTGCTGTTCTCCATCGACGCCTACGACCTGATCGAGCAGGAGCTGATCGTCCCGTTCGAAGACGTGGTGAAGAGCGCCGAGGAGAAGGCCTGGCTCGACAGCTTCTATCCGGCGCTGATGGCGAACGGGCGCATCGACGGCAAGACCTGGGGCATCCCGTTCCAGCGCTCCACCATCGTCATGTTCTACAACAAGGACATGTTCCGCGAGGCCGGGCTCGACCCGAACGCGCCGCCGAAGACCTGGGACGAGATGGTGGCGGCCGGCAAGACGCTCGCCAAGGACGGCCGCTATGGCCTCATGGTGCCGTCCACCGGCTATCCCTACTGGATGTTCCAGTGCTTCGCGATCCAGAACGGCAAGGAGCTGATGAGCAAGGACGGCGCCAGCGTCGCCTTCGACGACCCGGCGGTGATCGAGGCGCTCTCATTCTGGAAGTCGCTTTCCAGCGAACACAAGATCTCGCCCGCCGGCATCGTCGAGTGGGGCACCCTGCGCCAGGCGTTCGTGCAGGGCCAGACCGCCATGATGTGGCACACCACCGGCAACCTCACGGCGGTGAGGAAGGAGGCGAAGTTCGACTTCGGCGTCGCCGAGCTGCCGGCCCACAAGCAGCCCGGCTCGCCCACCGGCGGCGGCAACTTCTACCTGTTCCGCAACGCCACCGAGGCCGAGCGCGCCGCGTCCCTCAAGCTGATCCGCTACATGACGGCGCCCGAGCGCGCGGCCGAGTGGTCCATCGCCACCGGCTATGTGGGCGTGAGCCCGGCCTCCTACGAGACCGAGAAGCTGAAGGCCTACGGCAAGGACTTCCCGCAGGCTCTGGTGGCGCGCGACCAGCTCAAGGTCGCGATCGCCGAGTTCTCCACCTGGGAGACGGCGCGGGTGCGCGAGGCGCTCAACAACGCCATCCAGGCGGCGCTGACCGGCGCCAAGAGCCCGGCCGACGCGCTGAAGGAGGCCCAGGCCACCGCCAACCAGCTGCTCAAGCCCTTCAAGCGCTGAGCCGGGGCCCGGCCCCTTCCCCGCTAGCGCGACATCTCTCCCTCTCCCGCTTGCGGGGGAGGGCTAGGAAGGGGGCTGGCAGGCGAGGGATGGGGAGGCGGCGAAGACGCCGCCCCTCTCCTTCCCTTCGCAGCGTCATCCCCCGGCTTGTCCGGGGGATCCACCCGGCGGCCCGCCTCTGCCTTGCCGAAACGCCGCGCAGGCGGCGGCGTGGATGCCCCGGACAAGCCGGGGCATGACGGGAGTGAGGGATGACGGAGGTGAGGAATGACGAAGCAGGCGCCCGGCCCGGACTTGGTGGCGGGCACCGGCCAAACTCCCTCTCCCGCTTGCGAGACCTCTGCGAAACATCGCGTCACGGCTGGGATTGAGCGTTTGGCGTGTTCCGAGGGTGTTGCGCACCGAAGCGATGGGAGTGCGCGGACGCTTCGGGCGAGCGCCTGTGGCGCTCAGGCGGCCTTGCCGGTCAGGGTCCTGAGGTTGAAGGCGATGAGCATCAGGTCCAGGTGGAAGGCGTTGGCGAGCAGGCCGGTGTAGCGCATCCGCCCCAGGCCGTAGCGCCCCTTGAGCTGGGAGAAGGTGCGCTCGACGCCGGAGCGCACCCGGCCGATCAGCGTGTTGCGCACCGCCTGCCAGCGGGGCAGCCCCTTCTGGTGCTTGTTCCGGCGGTGCTGGATGCGGTCCTTGATGCCCTGCGCCTTCAGGGCCTGCCGCCGCGCCTTCTTCTCGTAGGCCTTGTCGGCATAGACCGCCCGTTCGTCGCCCAGGATCAGGCGATCGGCGACCTCGCTCTCATACACCTTGGCCGGGGTCAGGACCCGGCTTCTCACCAGGCCAGAGGTCTGGTCCACACCGATATGGACCTTGTAGCCGAAGAACAGGGTGCGCGCCGTCCCCCGCCGGGTCCAGTTCGCGTCCGGGTCCTGCGGCGAGCGGCTTTCCTGCTCCCGCGGCGTGGAGCGGGAGGGCGGCGGGCGCACCGCGCTCTGCACCAGGGTGGCGTCGATCAGGGTGCCGGTCTTGAGCACGAAGCCCGCCGCTTCCAGCTGGCGCAGCACCTCGCAGAACAGCGCCTCGCCCAGGCCCGCCTGCTTCAACGCGTTGCGAAACCGGCACAGCGTCGTCTCGTCGGGGGTGGCGGCATCCAAGGCGAGGCCGCAGAAGCGACGGAACGACACCCGGTCCAGCAGGGCTTCCTCCAGGCCCGGATCGGACAGGCCGTACCATTGCTGCAGCAGCAGCGCCTTGAACATCGACAGCGGGCTGTACGGCGGACGCCCGGTCTCGCCGGGCCGCACCGCCACCACCAGCGCCTCGATCCGCGTCCAGTCGAGCAGACCGCTGATCCGCTCGAGCCGCGCATTGCGCCCAAACCCCGCAGGCAACAATGCGTCAAGGAAGCTCTGTTGATCCATCACCGCATCCCCCTCACACGCAGTGAATCACAACCCAAAGCTCACGTCATTTCGCAGAGGTCTCGCTTGCGGGGGAGGGTTGGGGAGGGGGCAAGGGACGCCGTCCCCATCCCCACCGCCGGGCAAGCGCAGAAGGTTCCCCCTCCCTGCCCTCCCCCGCACGCGGGGGAGGGTTCCGCGTCGTTCCCAGACCCACCGCCGGAGCACCCCAGCAAGCCCATGTCCACCGCCCGCGCGCTTGATCCCATCGCCTCCCGGCAGCGGCGCCTCCATGCGCTCTACGGCTGGATGCTGCTCGCGCCCGCTCTGATCCTGCTCACCCTGTTCGCGTTCCTGCCCACGGCGACGACGCTGATCGCCAGCGTCCATTCGCGCGGCACCGCGCGCCGGCCCTCGGTGTTCAACGGCGCCGAGAACTATGCCGACCTCCTCGCCGACCCCACCTTCTGGACCGTGCTCGGCAACACCCTCGTCTATGCCGGCGTCACCATCCCGGTCTCGATCGCGCTCGCGCTCCTGATGGCGCTGTGGGCGGACCGGCAATTGCCGCTGCGCGGCTTCGTGCGCGGAGCCTACTTCACCCCCACCATCCTGCCCATGATCGCCGCCGCGAACCTGTGGCTGTTCTTCTACACCCCCGGCCTCGGCGTCATCGACAGCGTCACCGGCCTCTTCGGCCTGCCGCCGGTCAACTGGCTCGGCCAGCCCCAGACCGCGCTCGGGGCGGTGATCGTCGTCACGGTGTGGAAGGAGGCGGGCTTCTTCATGATCTTCTACCTCGCCGCGCTCCAGACCATCCCGCCGGACCTCAAGGAAGCGGCGCTGGTGGAGGGCGCGGGGCGCCTGACCTATCTGCGCCGGGTGCTGCTGCCGCTGCTCATGCCCACCACGGCCTTCGTCTTCATCAACGCGCTCATCAACTCGGTGAAGCTGATCGACCACCTGTTCATCCTCACCAAGGGCGGGCCGAACAACGCCACCAAGCTCGTCCTCTACTGGATCTGGGAGATGGCCTTCTCCTATTTCGACCGCGCCCACGCCGCCGCCCTGACGGTGCTGGTTCTGGCGGTGCTCGGGGCGGCGGCGGTGTTCCAGTTCGCCGTGCTCGACAAGAGGATCCACTACCGATGACGCGCGCCAAGGCGGGACGGCCGATCCACTTCGGCGACGCTCTGGAGGCGGCGGGCGCGTGGCTGCTGGCGCTCGCCTGGATCGCGCCGCTGCTGTTCGCCGCCTGGGCCTCGGTGCACGCGCCGGGACAGGCGCTCGACTTCTCGCTCGACGCGCCCTTCACGCTGGAGAACTACCGCGCCGCATGGGCCGCCGCGCC
This sequence comes from Xanthobacter pseudotagetidis, assembly GCF_043194795.2. Lineage (NCBI taxonomy): Bacteria > Pseudomonadati > Pseudomonadota > Alphaproteobacteria > Hyphomicrobiales > Xanthobacteraceae > Xanthobacter > Xanthobacter pseudotagetidis. Next base: position 3,941,141 of record NZ_CM195534.1, read on the forward strand.
CTGGCCCACCTACGCGCTCAACACGCTGGCGCTGGTGAGCTTCACCCTCGCCGGCCAGCTTCTCCTGTGCACGCTCGCCGGCTACGCCTTCGCGCGCTTCAGCTTCCCGGGGCGGGAGGCGCTGTTCGTGCTGGTGCTGCTCCAGCTCTTCATCCTGCCGGAGGTGCTGATCGTCGAGAACTACGCCATGGCGGCGCGGCTCGGCCTGATCGACAGCATCGCCGGCATGGGCCTGCCCTACATCGCCAGCGCGTTCGGCATCTTCCTGCTGCGGCAGGCGTTCAAGTCGGTGCCCCTGGAGCTGGAGGAGGCGGCGCGGGTGGAGGGCTGCTCGCTCCTGGGCGTGCTGTGGCGTGTCTATGTGCCGGCCGCGCGGCCGGTCTATCTCGCCTATGCCCTGGTGTCGGTGGCGACCCACTGGAACAACTTCCTGTGGCCGCTGATCGTCACCAACGCGCCGGCGACGCGCCCGCTCACGGTGGGCCTGTCGCTGTTCGGCGCGCCGGAGAGCGGGGTCGACATCTCCACCATCAGCGCCGCGACGCTGATGGTGGTGGCGCCGCTGATGGTGGCGTTCCTGATCTTCCAGCGCCAGTTCATCCAGGCGTTCCTGCGCGCCGGCATCCGCTGAGCGCGATCCGAGCGAATTGAACCAAGTTGCAGTGGTAGCTCCGTTTGAAGGCCCGACGTTGGGCTCGGCGCCACGTGGAACCCTCTCCCGCGTGCGGGGGAGGGAGCATGGTCGGGGCGACATTCACATGGAGACACCCGCCAAACTGCTCGGCGGTTCGCCCACTCGCTCCAAAGGCACAGCCCGCACGCCCTGCCCTATTGCAGGCGCTCGATGGCGACCGCGGTGGCCTCGCCGCCGCCGATGCACAGCGAGGCGATGCCGCGCTTCAGGCCGTAGCGCTCCAGCGCCGCCAGCAGCGTCACCATCACCCGCGCGCCGGAGGCGCCGATGGGATGGCCGAGCGCGCAGGCGCCGCCATGCACGTTCACCTTGTCCTCGGGCAGGCCGAGGTCGCGCATGGCCGCCATGGGCACCACGGCGAACGCCTCGTTGATCTCGAACAGGTCCACGTCCTTCAGGTCCCAGCCGGTCTTCTCGGCGAGCGTGCGCACCGCGCCGATGGGGGCGGTGGTGAACAGGTTCGGCGCCTGGGCGTGGGTGGAATGGCCGACGATGGCGGCGAGCGGGGTGAGCCCGCGCTTCTCGGCCTCCGAGCGGCGCATGAGCACCAGCGCCGCCGCGCCGTCGGAGATGGATGAGGAGTTCGCCGCCGTCACCGTGCCGCCGTCGCGGAAGGCGGGCTTCAGGGTCGGGATCTTGTCGAGCTTGGCCTTGGGCGGCTGCTCGTCGGTGGCGACCACGCGCTCGGCCTTGCCGGCCTTCACGCTCACCGGGACGATCTCGGCCTCGAACGCGCCGGTCGTGATCGCCTTCTGCGCCTTGGTGAGGGAGGCGATGGCGAACGCGTCCTGCGCCTCGCGGGTGAACTGGTAGGCCTGCGCGCAATCCTCGGCGAAGGTGCCCATGAGGCGGCCCTTGTCGTAGGCGTCCTCCAGCCCGTCGAAGAACATGTGGTCGATGACCTTGCCGTGGCCCATGCGGTAGCCGCCGCGGGCGCGGTCCAGCAGATAGGGCGCGTTGGTCATGCTCTCCATGCCGCCGGCCACCGCGACCGAGGCGGAGCCCGCGGCGAGGAGGTCGTGGGCAAACATGGCCGCCTTCATGCCGGAGCCGCACATCTTGTTCACGGTGGTGGCGCCGGTGGAGAGCGGCAGACCCGCGCCCAGCGCCGCCTGGCGCGCCGGCGCCTGGCCGAGGCCGGCGGGCAGCACGCAGCCGAACACCACCTCCTCCACCTGCTCGGGCGCGACGCCGGCGCGCGACAGCGCGGCGGCGATGGCGGCGGCGCCGAGCGCCGGTGCGGCGACGTCCTTGAGGTCGCCCTGGAAGCCGCCCATGGGGGTGCGGGCGGCGCCGACGATGACGATGGGATCAGATGCGCTCATTGCATAGTCCTCCCTGAATTTCAGACCAGACGAAAGGCGGTCGTGCCCCTGCCGGGTCCCGGGCCTTCAAGCTTCCGTCATGCCCCGGCTCGTCCGGGGCATCCACCGCGCCGCCCGCTCCACCGTCCCCCGGCATCCGCCTCGCCGCCGGGAGGATCCCCCGCACGAGGCGGGGGATGACGCGCGGACCATCCCGTGCGCCTGCTCAGCGCGGCGGCATGCGCAGCGCGCCGTCGAGGCGGATCACCTCGCCGTTCAGCATGGTGTTTTCCAGGATGTGCCGCACCATGGCGGCATATTCCGGCGGCCGGCCGAGGCGGGGCGGGAACGGCACCGTCTTGCCCAGGCTGTCCTGCACGTCCTGCGGCAGGCCGGCCATCATCGGCGTCTCGAAGATGCCGGGCGCGATGGTGACGACCCGCACGCCGAAGCGCGCCAACTCGCGCGCCACCGGCAAGGTGAGCGCGGCGACGCCGCCCTTGGAAGCGGCATAGGCCGCCTGGCCGATCTGCCCGTCAAAAGCGGCGATGGAGGCGGTGTTGACGATCACCCCGCGCTCGCCCTCGGCGTCGGGCTCTTCCTTGACGATGGCGTCCGCCGCGAGGCGCAGCATGTTGAAGGTGCCGACGAGGTTGATGGCGACCGCGCGGGCGAAGCTGTCGAGCCGGTGCGGTCCCTCGCGCCCCACCACCTTCTCGCCGGGGGCGATGCCGGCGCAGTTGACAAGGCCATGGACATGGCCGAACGCCGCGCGGGCGAGCGCGACGGCGGCGATGCCGTCGGCCTCGCTGGTCACGTCCGCGCGCTGGAAGCGGGCCGCATCGCCCAGCTCGGCTGCGACCGCCGCGCCGGCCTCGGCGTTCACGTCGACGATCACCACCCGGCCGCCCGCGCCCACCAGCATGCGCGCCACCGCCGCGCCGAGCCCCGAGCCGGCGCCGGTGACGAGAAAGACGTGATCCCTGATCTGCATGGGCCTGGCCCTCCCATTGGCCGTGAACCGCCGCGCGGGGTTCGCCCGCCCCGCATGCGCGGCGATCTAGCCGCCCTTTCATATGGCATGCGATGACCCAATCGGCATAATTTATTGATTGATTTTGCCATGTCGCGCGAGCTGTGGGGGACCGATGGAACGGCGCATGATCTCGGCCGGCTTCGTGGAGGACGCGCTCGCGAGCGTGCGCCGCGCCGGCCTGCCCGTGGCGCCGCTGCTGACGCGCGCCGGCATTCCCGCCGCCGTCGGCGCCTCGGTCTCGGCGGAGCAGTACGGCGCGCTGTGGCGCGAGATCGCGCGGGCGCTGGACGACGAGTATTTCGGCATGGGCGCGCGGCCCATGCGTGCCGGCAGCTTCGCCATGCTGTGCCAGGCGATCCTCCATGCGGCGACGCTGGAGCAGGCTCTGCGGCGCGCGCTGCGCTTCCTGCGCCTCGTGCTCGACGCGCCCCATGGCCGCCTCGTGGTGGAGGACGGGCTCGCCCGGATCGTGCTGGAGGACGAGGGACCGGCGCGCTCCGCCTTCGCCTACCGCACATTCTGGGTGATCGTGCACGGCATCACCTGCTGGCTGGTGGGCCGGCGCATCCCGCTGCGCGGGGTGGACTTCCGCGCCCCGCGCCCGGCGCACGGGCCGGACTACCGCCTGTTCTTCGGCGCCCCCGTGCGCTTCTCCCAGCCGGCGAGCGTGCTCGCCTTCGACGCCGCCTTCCTGAGGCTGCCGGCCCGGCGCGACGAGAAGGCGCTGGCCGAGTTCCTGCGCCGGGCGCCCGCCAACATCCTGGTGCGCTACCGCCACGATGCCGGCCTCGCCGCCCGGGTGCGCGCGCATCTGCGCGCCGTGCCGCCCGCCGCCTGGCCCGGCATGCGCGAGATCGCCGCCCGCCTGCGCCTGTCCGAGCTCACGCTCCGGCGCCGGCTGAAGGCGGAGGGACGGACCTATCGCGACATCAAGGAGGAGGCGCGCCGCTCCCTCGCCCTGGAATGGCTCGCGGCCGGCGGGCGCGGGGTGGGCGAGATCGCCGCCGAGCTCGGCTTCTCCGAGCCGAGCGCGTTCCACCGCGCCTTCCGAAAATGGACCGGCAAGAGCCCGGGCGCCTATCGCCGGCAGCCGGGCTGACGCCGCCACGCCCGCGCGGGGGACGGGGCGCGCCGCAAGATTGACCTGGAGCGCCCCGCTCCCCCTGAGGCCAAGGCGCTCCAGGAACGGATGCCGCCGGGACTGCGGACCCGGCGGCGCCCGGTTCAGAACCGATAGTTGATGCCCATCCGCACCGTGTGCAGATGCACGTCCGCGCGGCCGCTGGAGGGGTAGAAAAGCGTATCGTCCGTATCGCCGTACATCGCCGCAAAGTCGGCGCCGCCGAGGTCTAGATAGAGATACTCCGCTTTCACCGACCAGCGATCGGCCAGCGCATATTCGGCACCGGCGCCGAGCGTCCAGCCGAGCGCGGTGGAGCGGGCCGCGCTCGAATAGCCGACCGCGTGGTAGGTGGGGGGCGAGTCGAAATCGTTGGCCCAGAGCAGCGAACCGTTGTTGCTCATCGCCACCCGCCCCCAGGCGAGGCCGCCCGTCACATAGGGCAGGAAGCGGCCGAACGCCTGGCCGATCCGCACCCGCGCCGTGCCGAACGCATTGACGCTGGCCGCGACCTCGCCCCTGAGGCGGGTGTCGGGCGTGTCGTAGGCATAGGGCACGCTCTCGCCCAGCTGGCCGATGGCGACGTCCGCCTCGAAGCCCAGCACCGTGCCGTTCGCGAGCTGGTAGTTGTAGCCGGCCTGAATGGCGCCGAACCACCCTTCGGGACCGACCGGAACGCCATGGAAGATCGAACGCACGGGATAGCCGGGGATGAAATCGTCGCCGATCTCCACCTGCGCCAGCCGGCCCGCCTCGCCCCAGGCGTAGCCGGCGCTGGCGCCGGCATGGAAGCCGGTCCAGGAGAAGGCCGGCACGGCGCCCGGCTCCGCCGCGCGGGCGGGGCATGCGGCAAAGGCCAGGAGCGCCACGCCGGCCAACAGTGATCTCATCATCGCCAGAGTCTCGATTCCCGAAGAAGTTGAGCGCGACAGTAGGGGTTCGGCCGGCGGATGCTCGGTGGTGCGCGAACTGATGCTGGGCATTGCGCGCACTCGGCCGCGTCGCCGGCACGCCGTTGCGCATCTGCATCACCGATCAAGGTGTTATATTACAATGATATTGACGGCCGAAGCGACCGCCTGCGATCCTTCCACATTGCGCTGCGGCATGGGCCGCCCGCCGGGACGCCGATGACAGACACCGACGCCGCCACGCGACTGCGCTTCCGCACCGAGGAGGTGCCCGAAAACATCCGCATGGCGTTCGTGCGCGAGCATTTCGCGCGCACCATGATCGGGCTCGACATCGAGCCCGATCCGCAGGACCGCCTCAGGATCGAGGTCGACCTCCTGCGGCTGCCCGACGTGACCGTCGCGCGCGGGACATCGAGCGCGCTCACCTCGAGCCGCAGCGCGCTGCTGCTCGCGGACGGCAACGACGACATCGCCATCTCCCGCCTCGCCACCAGGTTCCGCCTGGCCGCCCCGGGCCGGCCGGACATCGACCTGAAGCCGGGCGACGTCGCGGCGCTGAACCTCGGCGACCGGCTCGCCATGGAAGTGGGGATGCAGGCGGACTTCTGGACCATCCAGATCTCGCGCCCCCGCCTCGCCCGCCTGCTGCCGCGAACCGACGACGTTCACCTGCGGCCGCTCCAGCGCACCGATCCGATCGTGGAGATGCTGTTCGGCTACGCCGGGCTCGTCGCCGGCCTGCCGCCGCTCGCGGAGGCGCGCCGGCTCGCCTCCGACCATCTCGCCGAGCTCGCAGCGCTGGCGCTGAGCCCGGCCGCGGAACGGCGCGGGAGCGAGCCGTCCGGCGTGCGGGCCGCGCGGCGCGCGGCGGCGCGGGAGCAGGTCCACGCGGCCCTCGATCGCCCCAACCTCTCGGCCGTCTCGGTGGCGGCGCGGCTCGGCATCAGTACGCGCTACGTGCAGCTTCTGTTCGAGGAGGACGGGGAGAGCTTCTCCGTCTACGTGACGCGCCTGCGCCTGGAGCGGGTGCGGCGGCTGATCGAGGACCCGCGCCACGCCCACCGGCGCATCGCCGACCTCGCCTTCGAGGTCGGCTTCCGCGACCTCTCCACCTTCAACCGCCAGTTCCGCCGCCGTTTCGGCGAAACGCCCACGGCCGTCCGCCGGCGCGGCTGAGGCGCGCGCGCCAGGCGAGCCCCTGGAGCAGCGCCGCCGCCAGCGCGAAGCCGATGCCGAGCCCGCTCACCAGCGCCCAGCCGCCGACGCTCCAGGCGAGCGTCCCGAGGCCGGAGCCGGCGGCGCCGCCCAGGAACATGACGCCCATGAAGGCGGTGTTGAGCCGCGCCCGCGCCTCCGGCTTCAGCGCGTAGACGATGTGCTGGTGCGCCACCAGCGCGCTCTGCATGCCGAAATCCAGGAGGATGCAGCCGAGCACCAGCCCGGCGAGCGTGCCCCACGCGCCGAGCACGATCCAGGCGGCGAGCGCCACCGCCGTGCCCATCAGCACCGCGCCGGTCGGCCCGTGGCGGTCGGCGAAGCGCCCGGCGAGCGGCGCCGCCAGGATGCCCACCGCGCCGATCAGCCCGAACAGGCCGGCGACATCGGCACCGAGCCCGAACGCGGGCGCCTCCAGGCGGAAGGCGAGAATGGTCCAGAACACCGAGAAGGCGGCGAAGATCAGCGCCTGCGTCACCGCCGCGAGCCGGAGCGCCGGGAACGCGCGCCACAGGTCGGCGATGGAGCCGATGAGGCGCCCGTAGCCCATCCGCGTGTCGGGCGCGCTGCGCGGCAGCACCAGCGCCATCACGCCCGCCATGGCGAGCGAGAGCGGCACGGCCAGCCAGAACATCTCGCGCCAGCCGCCATGGGTGGCGACGAAGCCCGCGAGCGTGCGGCTGAGCAGGATGCCGGAGAGCAGCCCCGCCATCACCGTGCCCACCGTGGCGCCGCGCCGCTCGGGGGCGGCAAGATGCGCGGCCAGCGGCACGATCTGCTGCGCCACCGTCGCGCCGAGCCCGACCAGGAGCGAGCCGAGCGCCAGCACCGCCGCGCTCGGCGCGCTCGCCGCCAGCACCAGCGCCGCCGCGAGCAGCGCGAACTGAACCACGATGAGGCGCCGCCGCTCCACGAGGTCGCCCAGCGGCACCAGCAGGAACAGGCCGAGCGCGTATCCGAGCTGGGTGGCGGTGGGGATGGCGCCGCCGAGCGCGCCCGGCAGCTCCTGCTCGATCTGCGCCAGCATGGGCTGGTTGTAATAGATGTTGGCGACCGCGAGGCCCGCCGCGGCCGCCATGGCGAAGGTGAGGGCGGGGCCGGCCGCCTTCGCGCCCGCCGGCGCCGGATTCTGCGCTGACATGTCCATCTCCCGGCCGCAGGCCTTGCGCCGGATGCCGCCCGGGCATCGGCGCCTGCCGCGACGACGACCGGAAGATAGGTTCACGCGACTTGGGATATAATCCCTTCCATTGATGCACCGATATATCGGAAATCGATATGCTCGATCTCACCGCTTTGGCGCTGATGGTGGAGACCGCCTCGGCCGGCAGCCTCGCCGCCGGCGCCCGCCGGCTGCGCCTCTCGCCCATGACGGCCAGCCGGCTGCTGGCCGCCCTGGAGCGCGACCTCGGAGTGCGGCTCGCCCATCGCACCACGCGCGCCTTCTCGCTCACCGAGGAAGGCCAGGCGCTCCTGCCGCACGCCCGCGCCATGCTGGAGGACGAGGCCGCCGCCCGGGCCAGCGTGCGCGGCAGCGACGCGGAGGCGCGCGGCCTCCTGCGCGTCACCACCTCGTTCGCCTTCGGCCGCCGCGTTCTGGCGCCGCTCACCGCGCGCTTCATGCTGGCGCATCCGAAGGTCCAGGTGGACCTGCAGCTCACCGACGGGGTTCTGGACATCGTCGCCGAGGGCATCGACCTCGCCATCCGCATCGCCGCGCCCGCCGACAGCGCGCTGGTGGGGCGGCGACTGCACGACAGCCCGCGCGTGCTGGTGGCCGCGCCCGCCTACATCGCCCGCCGCGGCGCGGCGCAGGCGCTGGCCGAGCTGCACCATCACGAGTGCCTGACCATGAGCGGGGCCACCCACTGGAGCTTCGGCGGCGGCCGGGAGGTCAGCCGCGTCCGGGTGGCGGGACGCTTCACCGCCAATTCCATCGACGCGCTCCACGCCGCCTGCCGCGGCGGCCTCGGCATCGCCATGCTCTCGCTCTGGAATGTGGGGCCGGACCTGGAGGCGGGCACCCTGGCTGTGCTCCCGCTCGCCGATGCGGTGCCGGAGCCGCTCGGCATCTGGGCGGTCTATCCCACCCGCCGCATGGTGCCGGCGAAGGTGCGCCTGTTCGTCGAGGCGCTGGCGGCGGAGCTGAAGACCATGGCCTGAGCCGCGCCCGCCGCCGGATGCGTCAGAGCCTGCTTGGAAAATCAAGACTGGGTCCGGCCCGGGCTCCCCGCCATGGCCGGTGCAAGCCCGGCCATGGCGGTTGCGTGGATGCGCGGCGCCGCGAAAGGCGACGTTCTGGGCCGTTCCAAACAGGCCCTCAGCGGGCGCGGGTGGACTCGTAGAGGAACCACACCCGGCGCTCGGCCTCGTCGATCCAGTTCTCGATCAGGCTCGCGGTCGCCACGTCGTTGAACGCGTCGCACACGTCGTGGACCTCGCGCAGGTAGCCGACCATGCTCTTGTTGTCCTCCATCAGCTCGGCCAGCATGTCCTCGGCGGTGACGAAGTCCGCGTCGTTGTCGGCGAGGCGCTGGATGCGGTGGATGTGGCCGATGGAGCGCAGCGTCGTGCCGCCCACCTTGCGCGCGCGCTCGGCCATGTCGTCGGTGGTGGCGAAGATCTGGTCGGCCTGCTCGTCGAGCATCAGATGGTCGTCGCGGAAGTGCGGGCCGGACATGTGCCAGTGGAAGTTCTTGGTCTTCAGATAGAGCGCGAACATGTCGGCGAGCAGCCCCGTGAGGGCGCCGGCGATGTCCTTCGTGGCATTGGCGCCGAGATCGGTGGGGGTGCGCAGGGCGGCCTGCCGGCGCTCCTTGACGGTGGTGGTCATGATCGCATTCCTCATGATGGGCTGGCGGGGTGCGCGGCATGGCCGCGCCTCGTCGTCCGCAAGGCCGGAACGCGCAGAGGCGTCTCCCGTTCCCGCTGGCGGGGAATTTGCGCCGCCGGTGACGGGCGGGATGCCCGGCCCGAGGACCGCCCTCAGCGCAGTTGCATGCGCACCCAGCGGACCAGCGCCCGCATCCGGGCCTTGATGCGGCCCAGATGGACGAAGGCGGCGATGGCATCGCGCACCGAGGCGGCGGTCGTCACCATCCAGGCGACCGGCCGCAGGGTCATCAGCTGCGCCCGCCCGGCGGTGAAGATGCGCTCGATCAGCACGAACGAGATCAGGTGCGCCAGGAGGAAGGCGATGGTGCCGGTCTTCACGTGGCCGTCGGCGATCCTGAGCAGCGCCAGGAACTTCAGCGGCTCCACCACCACATAGGGCACGCCGATCAGCACCAGCACCACGTAGGGCGAAAGGCCCGACACCCAGCCCTCCAGCGCCTGCATCAGCCGCAGCCCGGCGATCCACCGCAGCAGCGGCCGGTAGAGCGGCCGCACCAGCTCGTCGAGCACGATGACGGCGCCGGCGACGATGCGGAACAGGACCACCAGGCCCCGGATGAGGGGATTGCGGCCGGAGCGGCGGGGCGAGGGATCGGTGGCGGGCATGGACGGGACCGCGCTGACAGGCAACCGCGTCCAAAATGCGGCGGCCACCGCAATCGTCCGGGGCGGAGCCACGTCTTGGCTCCGGCCTCGGTTCCATCCGGCGGGCGCGCGCTCTAGGATCGCCGCGAATCCCTCGCCCGTTCCCGGGGAGCCCTGTGCCCATCAGGCTGATCCATACGTCCGACTGGCAGATCGGCAAGGTCTTCCGCTTCCTCGACGGCGCCACCATGGGCGTGGTCCAGGAGGCGCGGCTTGCCGCCATCGCCCGCATCGGCGGCGAGGCGAAGGCGCTGGGGGCGGGCCATGTGCTGGTGGCTGGCGACGTCTACGACATGGAAGCGCTCTCCACCCGCTCGCTCAACCAGCCGCTGGAGCGGATGCGGAACTTCCCCGGCATCCGGTGGCATCTCATTCCCGCCAACCACGACCCGCACCGGCCGAACGGGCTCTGGGACCAGCTGGTGCGCCGCGGCCTGCCCGACAACGTCCATGCCCACCTTTCGCGCGCGCCGGTGGCGCTCGGGGACGGCGCCTGGCTGCTGCCGGCGCCGCTGTTCCACCGCCACACGCTCAGCGACCCCACCGCCTGGATGGACGCGGCGCCGACCCCCGGGGGGGCGATCCGCATCGGCCTCGCGCACGGCTCGGTCACCGGCTTCGGACCGGAGGGCACCGACCAGCCCAACTACATCTCGCCCCTCAGGCCGCAGGCGGCGGGCCTCGCCTATCTCGCCCTCGGCGACTGGCACCGCCAGCAGAGGATCGGCCCGCGCTGCTGGTACAGCGGCACGCCCGAGCCGGACGCCTTCGACGTCGAGGCCGGCAGGGCGCTGCTGATGGAGATCGAGGGGCCGGACGCGGAACCGGCCGTCACCCCGTTCGAGACCGGCCAGTTCCGCTGGCTCCCGCTCAGCGCCCGGCTCAACGGACGCGCCGACATCGACCAGCTCGCCGCCCGCCTGCGCGCGCTCGGCGGCGCCCTCGACCGGGTGCTGGTGCACCTCGAGGTGGAGGGCGCGCTCTCGCTCCAGGACCGCAGCGCCTTCGAGGCCGAGATCGTCGACGGCGTCTCGGCGGCGCTGCGCTTCCTGCGCGTCGACGAGCGGCGCCTGTTCCCGAGCCCCACGGCGGAGGACCTCGACCGCATCGACCGCGGCGGCTTCGTGCGTACGGCGGCGGAGGAGCTGCGCGCGCTGGCGGCCGCCGGCGGCGCCGAGGGGGCGCTGGCGGCGGAGGCGCTCCAGAAGCTCTATGTGGAGCACATGAAGCTGGAGGCGGGACGGCGATGAAGCTCCGCTCGCTCGCCGTCAACCAGTTCAAGAAGTTCACCGCCCCGGCGCGCCTCGACGGCATCGGCGACGGACTGAGCGTGGTGGTGGGCGCCAACGAGATGGGCAAGTCCACCCTGCTCGACGCGCTCCATGCCGCGCTGTTCGAGCGCCACGCCTCGAAGGCGCAGCAGATCGTCGCGCTCCAGAACGACCGCAACCAGGCCGCGCCGGTGGTGGAGCTGGCGTTCGAGGTGGACGGCGGCCTCTACCGCATCACCAAGCGCTTCCTCAAGAAGCCCTTCGCCCGGCTCGACTGCCCGGACGGCCGCACGCTGGAGGGAGACGCCGCCGAGGACGCCCTGCGCGCGCTGCTGCGCTTCGAGGAGCCGGGCAAGACCGGCGCCAAGGCCGGCACGCTCGGCATGTGGAGCGTGCTGTGGGTGAAGCAGGGCCTGTCCTTCGCCGACCTCGCGCTGCCGGAGACCGCCCGCTCCAGCCTGCACGTCGCGCTGGAGAGCGAGGTGGGCGCCGTGCTCGGCGGAAAGCGCGGCCTCGCTCTGCCCCAGGCCATCGAGGAGCAGCGTGACGACCTCCTCACCAAGGCCGGCAAGCCGCGCGGCGCCTATGGCAAGGCCGTCGAGGCCGTCGAGGCGCTCGCCGCCGAGATCGCCGCGCTCGCCGCCCGCCGCGAGGACCTCTCCAAGACCCTGGAGGCGCTGGAGGCGGCGCAGGAGCGGCTCGGCCGCCTCTCCGCCCCCGCCCGCGACCGGCAGGACGCGGAGGAGCTCGCCGAGGCCCGCGCGCGGCACGCCCGGCTCTCGGAGCTGGAGGCGCGCATCGCCGGCGCCGTCCATGCGGTGGAGCTCCGGCGGCGCGACCTCGCCGCCGCCGATGCCGCCGTCGCGGAGCGCCGGCGCCTGCGCGAGGACGCCGGCGCCGAGACGGAGGCCCTCGCCGCCTCCGGCGCGCGCCTTGAGGCGGCGCGGCAGGCGCAGGAGGCGGCGCGCGCGCGCATGGACGCCCTGCGCCAGGAGGTGCGCGCGGCCGAGGCGGCGGTGGGCGCCGCGGAGGATAGCGCGCTCGCCGCCCAGGCCATCGCCGCTGCCGTCGAGCGCGCGGCCCGCATCCGCGAGCTGGAAGGCCGGCTCGCCAGGGCCGAGGCCGCCGAGGCCCGCGCCAGCGAGGCGCGCCGCAAGGCGGAGGCGATCGCGGTGGGCGAAGCGGCGCTCGCCGCCATCCGCAAGGCCGAGACCGAGGCCGCGGCGGCCGAGGCCCGGCTCGGCGCGGCGGCGACCCTCATCACCCTCGACATTCCCGATGCCCGGCGCGCCGGCCTCGCCCTGGACGGCCGGCCGCTGGCGCCGGGCACGACCACCGTGCGCGCGGTGGAGGCGGTGACGCTGGACATCCCCGAGCGCGGCCGCATCACCGTCGCCCCCGCCATCAAGGACCGCGACCTGCTGCTGCGCCGGGCGCAGGAGGCGGCGGCGCGGCTCAAGGCGGCGCTGGCGGGCGCGGGCGTCGCCTCTCCCGCCGAGGCTGAGGCCCAGCACGCTTTGCGCGATCGCCTCATGAAGGAGGCGGAGTTCGCCCGCAGCGAGGTGAGCCTGCATGCCCCCGCGAGCGAGGGCCGCGCCGCCGGCGCGCAGGCGCTCGCCGACCACATCGCCGGCCTGCGCGCGATCCTCACCCGCGAGGCCGGCGGCGGCGCCCTGCCGTCGCGGGACGACGCCGAGGCGGCGCTGCGCGCGGCCCAGGCCGACGTCCTTTCTGCCCGCGCCGCCAGCCAGGCCGGCCGCGCCGCGCTCACGGGGCCGGAGGAGGAGCTGGCCCGGCTCCAGGCCGATCTCGCCACCCTGTCGGCGCGCCATGAGCAGGCGGAGCAGCGCGCCGCGCGCCTGCGCGCCGCCCTGGAGAGCGCCTGCGCGACCGCCGACGACGCGGCGCTGGAGGCCGCCATCGCCACCGCCCGCGCCGCGCTGGCGCGGCAGGAGGCGGCCATCGCCGCGCTCTCGGACCAGCGCACCGAGGAGACCCTGCCCCAGCTTGAGGCGCGCATCGTCCGCCTGGAGCAGGCGCTGGCCGAGCGCCGCGAGAAGCGCTCGGCCCTCCAGGAGGAGATCGCCGGCCTCAAGTCGCGCCTCGAGGTGTCGGAGGCGGCCGGCCTCGACGAGGCGATCGCCCTCAAGGCGCGCGAGCTGGAGCTGTGCGAGGCCGAACGCGCCCGCTTCGCGCGCGAGGCGCAGGTGCTGACACTCCTGGCCCGCACCCTGCGCGAGGCGGAGGCGCAGGCCAAGGAGCGCTATCTCTCGCCGGTGCTGAAGCGCGTGGAGCCCTATCTGCGCATCCTCTTCCCCGGCGCGCGCATCCACTTCGACGAGAACCTCAGGATCACCGGCGTCGAGCGCGAGGGCGCGCACCGGGAGGCGTTCGAGCACCTGAGCCTCGGCACCCAGGAACAGATCGCGGTCCTGGTGCGCCTCGCCTTCGCCGAGATGCTGGTGGAGCGCGGCGAGCCGGCGACCGTGATCCTCGACGACGCGCTGGTCTTCTCCGACGACGACCGCATCAAGCGCATGTTCGACATCCTCAACATGGCGGCGCGGAACGTGCAGATCCTGGTCTTCACCTGCCGCGAGCAGGTGTTCGAGGATCTCGGCGGCAAGCTGCTGGCGCTGAAGCCGGGCGGGGTGGACGAGCTGATGTCGGCCTGAGGCAGGCGAAATTCCCTTCTCCCCTCGTGGGAAAAGGTGGCGCGCGCCGGATGAGGGGGAATGCGGCATCGGTTCCCCACCCACTGCCCCCCTGCCCCGCGCGCCGGCGCGTGATTTTGCACGCACGTTCGCGCAAATGCGGCTGGGCGTGGCGGCCCGCGGGCCATAGGCTCTCCGGCACGTCCCCTTCCCCGGAGCCCGCGATGACCAAGGCCTTCGTCTTCGATGCCTACGGCACCCTCTTCGACGTGCAGTCGGTGGCCGACGCCACCGAGGCGGCGTTTCCCGGCCATGGCGAGATCATCACCCAGATCTGGCGCATGAAGCAGCTGGAATACAGCTGGCTGCGCTCCATGATGGGCGCCTACGAGGACTTCTGGGCGGTCACGCGCCAGTCCCTCGCCTACACCCTCCGCGTGCTGGGACTGGAGGCGCGGCCGGAGCTGCTCGACGCGATCGCCGCGACCTACAACAGCCTCACCCCCTATCCCGAGGCCGAGGCGGCGCTCGCGGCGCTCTCCGGCTATCGGCGCGCCATCCTCTCCAACGGCAGCCCGGCCATGCTGGCGCAGCTCGTGGGCAACTCGCCGCTCGCGCCCCATGTCGGCGACATCCTGAGCGTCGATGCGAAGCGCGCCTACAAGCCCGACCCGCGCGCCTACGCCCTCGTGGAGGAGCGGCTGGGCGTCAGGCCGGCGGACGTGGTGTTCGTCTCCTCCAACGGCTTCGATATCGCCGGAGCGAAAAGGTTCGGCTTCCGCGTCGCCCGGATCGAACGGGCCCCCGCGGCGGCGGTGCGGGGCGAGATCGGCCGCGAGATCGGCGCCGGGGCGATCCGCCCGGCGACGCTCTACAAGGCGCTGCGCACCCAGCTCGAAGGGCTCGGCTTCGCGCCGGACCACGTCGTCGGCTCGCTGGCGGAGCTCGCCGCGCTGCCGGGCATCGCCCCCGCTACCGATTGACGGGACAGCGTTTGATGGCCATCAAGAACGCTGCGTCTTCGCCGACCGCCCACCGATCATCGGAAGCGCCGTGTTCAACTGGAACGACCTGACCTACTTCCTGGAGCTGGCGCGTCAGAGCCGGCTGATGCCGGCGGCGCGGCGGCTGCGGGTGGACCACACCACGGTCTCGCGCCGCATCGCCGAGCTGGAGAAGGATCTCTCGGTCAAGCTGTTCGACCGCAAGCCCGACGGCTTCGTGCTGACCGAGCAGGGCCACCGCCTGTTCGCCATCGCCGAGCGGATCGAGCTGGAGGCGGGGGAGATCCAGGAATCCATACGCGCCGCGCCGAGCGCGCCCACGGGGCGGGTGCGCGTCGCCTCCATGGAGGGCATCGGCGCCTTCTATCTCGCCGAGCGGTTCGCGGAGCTGGCCGAGAAGGAGCCCGGCATCGTCGTCGAGCTGGTGACCGAGCGCCACCTCATCAACCTGACCAAGCGCGAGGCGGACATCTCGATCTCGTTCGTGCCGCTCTCGGGCCAGCGCCTCGTGATGCGCAAGATGGGCCAGTTCCGCCTCGCCCTCTATGCGGCGCCCGACTACATCCGCCGCCGCGGCCTGCCGCAGATCCCCGCCGACCTGCCGTCCCACACCTTCGTGGACTATGTGGAGGATCTGGTGGCGATCCAGCCGGTGCACTGGCTGCTCGACGTGCTGGAGCCCTCGAACGTCGCCTTCCGCTCCACCTCCATGCACGCCCAGCAGAACGCGGTGGCGCGCGGGGCCGGCATCGGCCTTCTGCCGCTGTTCTCGGCCAAGTCAAACCCGCGCCTCATCCCGGTGCTGGCGGACGAGGTGGCGGTGACGCGCGACGTCTATGTGGGGGTGCACGAGGACCTGGAATTCATGGGCCGCGTGAAGGTGGTGCTGCGCCACCTCACCGACATGTTCAAGCGCGACGCGGACTATCTCAACAAGCTGTGAGGGAGGCGGCCTACCGCACCTCGCGCTCGGGCAAGGCGAGAAGCACCATGACGCCGAGCACGGCGGTGTAGAAGCGGAAGGCGGCGGCCTGGCCGTTCCAGTCGCGCGACTGCCACATGGCGAAGTATTCGCCCGCCACCACCATGAAGCCGAAGAACCAGAGCAGGAAGGCGAGCGCGCCGCCGAGATAGGCGAGGCCCTTGGCGCGCTCGAACGCGGCCGCGGGCGCAGCGAGGTTGAGCGCCATTCGCGCGGCGCCGACTGCGAGCAGGAGCCCGGCCAGCCCCTCGGCGACGATGATGGCGGCATAGGCGGCACGCCACACCGGCTCGTCGATGATGGCCCGGCCCATCAGCGCGTTGCCGGGAAAGGTCGTGTCCATGCTCAGCACATGGCGCACGAACTGGTAGTTGGAATCGTAGTCGACGATGTTGTCGTAGGCGACGATGAGCGCGAAGGCGGCCAGCGCAGCCACCAGCGCGACCTTGGCGAGGCGCAGTTCCATCGCATCCTCTCCCCTGCCCCAACAACGCGGCGCGGCGGAGGGCCGGCGCCGAAACCCGATGGCCGGAAAGCCCCAGGCGGCTCGCAGCGGCCGCTGCACCCGGCAGCGGCGCGCGATCAGCGGCGGCGGAAGTTCTGCTGGCGGCGCGCGCCGGGCGGCGGGGCGGAGCCCTCGGCCTTGTGGCGGAAGTTGATGCGGCCGCGATCGAGATCGTACGGCGACATCTCCACCACCACGCGGTCGCCCTCGATGGTGCGGATGCGGTTCTTCTTCATCTTGCCTGCGGCATAGGCCAGGATCTGATGGTCGTTGTCGAGTCGCACGCGGAAGTTCCCGTCCGGGAGCACTTCCGTCACCGTTCCTTCGAACTCCAGCAATTCTTCCTTCGCCATATAGTCGTCTCCGAATGCGCCGCACGGGGGCGCGGAAGTGGCGGACTTTTCGCACAAAACCGCGGTGCGGCCTATAGCCGTTTTGGAGCCGCGCGTGGATTTCACCCGCGCGCGGCGCCGGTTCTCGTCTCAGCGCGCCGGACGGCGGGCAGGCCCCTTGCCGGCGCCCTTGGCGGCGCCGTTGGCTGGGCGGGGCCGCTGCCCGCGCTCGGGCACCGCCTTCATGAAGCCGATGGCGCCCATAGGCTTGCCGGAGGTGGACGTGCCGGACGCCGGCCCGCGCTCGGCGCGCTGGCCCCGGCCCTCGGACCGCTCGGGCCGGCCGCCGCCGTGGCCGCGGGCGTCCTCGGAACGCGGATGCTCGCCACGGGGATGCTCGCCCCGGGCGTGGGGATTGCGCGGCTTGTGGGCGTCCTTGCGGCCGTCCTCGCGCCGTTCGGGGCCGCGCCCCTCGAAGGAGCGGCCCTCGCCGGAGCGCGCCTCGAAGGAGCGCCCCTCGCCGTTGCGGCGGGGCGGGCGCCCCTCGCGCTGGGGCTGGCCCTCGCCGAAGCGCTGGCGCTCGCCGCGATGTCCGCCCGACGGACCGCCGGAAGAACCACCGCGGCGGCCGGCATTCTGCGGCCGCGCCGGACGCTCCTCGGACGGCACGTCGGCGATCGCCTCCGGGGCGGCGGCGCCGCGCCGGTCGCTCGCCGGGATCTGCATCTTGATCAGCCGCTCGATGGACTTGAGGAACGCGCGCTCCTCATGGTCGCAGAACGAGATGGCGATGCCCTCGCGGCCAGCGCGCGCGGTGCGGCCGATGCGGTGGACATAGCTCTCGGGCACGTTCGGCAGGTCGTAGTTCACCACGTGCGAGACGCCGGTGACGTCGATGCCCCGGGCGGCGATGTCGGTGGCGATCAGCACCCGGATCTCGCCGTCGCGGAACGCCTGGAGCACGCGGTCGCGCTGGTTCTGCGACTTGTTGCCGTGGATCGCCTCGGCCGGATGACCGGCCTTGGCGAGCACGCGCACCACCTTGTCCGCGCCGTGCTTGGTGCGGGTGAAGACGAGCGCGCGGTCGATGGGCTCCTGGGAGAGCACCTCGGCGAGCAGCGCGCCCTTGCGGGCCTTGTCCACGTGGATCACGCGCTGCTCGACGCGGTCGGCGGTCTTGGCGACCGGGGTCACCGCGACCGTCACCGGATCGTGCAGCATGGAGCCGGCGAGCTCGGCGATCGCCTGCGGCATGGTGGCCGAGAAGAACAGCGAGTGCCGCTTCTGCGGGATGCGGCGGACGATGGCGCGGATGGCATGGACGAAGCCCATGTCCAGCATCTGGTCGGCCTCGTCGAGGACGAGCACCTCCACCTGGTCGAGCCGCACCGCGCGGTTGTCGGCGAGGTCGAGCAGGCGGCCGGGGGTGGCCACCAGCACGTCGACGCCGCGCCCCAGGGCGCGGATCTGGCGGCCCATGGGCACGCCGCCGATGGCGAGCTCCACGGTGATGCCGGCATGGCGGCCGAAGCTCTCGAAGCTGTCGACGATCTGGCCGGACAGCTCACGGGTGGGCGAGAGCACCAGCACCCGCACCGCCTTCGGCTCGCTCTTGCGGCGATGGCGGATGAGCCGGTCGAGGATGGGAAGGGCGAAGGCGGCAGTCTTGCCGGTGCCGGTCTGGGCAATGCCGATCAGGTCGCGGCCGGCGAGGATCTTGGGGATCGCCTGGTCCTGGATCGGGGTGGGAGTGGAAAGGTGCGCCTCTTCCAGGGCGCGGACGATGGGCTCGGCGAGGCCGAGGTTCGAAAAAGAGGTCAAGCTCTGTCTTTCATGGGCAGCAGGCGCCTGCGGCCCATGCGGGGCGCGGCGAGGGGCTGCGGGGTCTTCGACATCCCGCGTGGCCTGGGGTGTCCGTCAATCAGGGATGAAATCGGGCAAAGCCGCGTCTGCAAGCTTTCTGGAAAGCTCCGAGCGGTCTCCGCTACGCGGCCCGACTGCGCTTCCTCGGGCCGAAACGGCCGGATATGCGAAGCGCGTGCGCCCTTCATATGCGAAGGGGCGTGTCGATTTCAAGGCGCAAGGGGCGCGATCGCCGTCAAGCATGGCAGCTGCGCCGTTTCGTCGCCATTCCCTAGCGGAATATTCGGCGCCTGCGTCGAACGTACGCTCTTGCGCGCGCGCAGGCTTCATCCGACATAGGGGTCGAGAGGTGACATGATCGATCCCGCCGCCATGGTCGACGCGACGACCAAATTCCTGCAGGACCACCCGAATCTCATGCCGCTGGTGATGTTCGGCCTCGCCTTCGGGGAATCGCTCGCCCTCATCTCCTTCCTGGTGCCCGCCACGGTGCTGATGCTGGCCATCGGCGCGCTGGTGGAGGCGAGCGGCCTCAGCCTGTGGCCGGTTTGGCTCGCAGCCGTGGTCGGCGCCTCGCTCGGCGACGCGGTGTCCTACTGGCTCGGCTACCACTACAAGGACCGCGCCAAGACCTTCTGGCCGCTCTCGCGCCGGCCGGACCTCGTGGCGCGCGCCGAGGACTTCTTCACGCGCTTTGGCGTCTGGGGCGTCGCCATCGGCCGCTTCTTCGGCCCGCTGCGCGCGGTGGTGCCGCTGGTGGCGGGCATCCTCGCCATGCGGCACATGCCGTTCCAGGTGGCCAATGTGGGCAGCGCCATGGTGTGGTCGTTCGCCATGCTGGCGCCGGGCGCCGCCGCCACCAAGCTGCTCGGCTTCTGAACCGCCCTCCGGCTTCCTGGCGGGCGCGAGGGCTTATTTCACCCAGCCCGGGAACATCGCCCCCAGCGCGCCGCCGATCATCTCCATGGCGATGGCCGCGAGGATGATGCCCATCAGGCGCTTGGCGATGGAGAGCGCGGTCGGCGACAGGCGCGAGCCGAGCCAGGGCGCCAGCGCCATCGCCGCGGCGAAGAACACCAGGTAGCCCACCAGCCCGGCATAGAACCCCGCCACCGCCGGCGCGCCACCCGGCTGCTGGGCGTAGACGATGATGGTCGCCATGGTGCCGGGACCAAGCGCGATCGGCAGGCCGAGCGGGTAGACGCCGGGATTGGACGTGGACTTGAACTGCGCCTTCTCCGCGCTCGTCCCCTGGTGTGAGGAATGGTCGTCGCCGCTCAGCATGGAGAGGGCGATCATCAGCACGATCAGCCCGCCCGCGAGGCGGAAATGGGCGACGTCGATGCCGAACAGCCCGAGCAGCGCATGGCCGGCGAGCGCGCACACCAGCGAGCCGATGGTCACGGTGCCGATCATGGCGATCAGCGTGCTGCGCCGGTCGGCCGCGTCGAGGTCGGCGGTCAGCGCCAGGAAGATCGGCACGATGCTGAGCGGGCTCATGATGGCGAACAGCGCGGCGAACAGCTTCGCGGCCAGCGTCAGGTCCATGGGCTCCAGCTCCCCTTGATTGCCAGCCAACCGATTGCAGCCGGGTCCCTTGTGCCCGATTTGCGCCGCCATTCCCACCCCACAGCGCAGACCAAGCCGCCCGCAGCGAAGCGTGCAGCTATTGTCTCGTTACGTTATCCTATATATGAACGGACATATCACTCGGGAGCATTGCCATGATGAAATTCGTGCAGCACCGCCGCGGAATGGTCCTCGGCCTTATTCTGGCTTCGACCTTCGCTATATCCGCCCGTGCCGAGCAGCCGGCCGCCAACACCGCCGGCGCCACCTCGACCGTCACCACCTTCGCCGCCGCCAGCCTGACCAACGCCTTCCAGGACATCGGCAAGGCTTTTGAGGCCAAGGGCAAGCCGGCGGTCCGCTTCTCCTTCGCCGCCTCGTCCGCGCTCGCCAAGCAGATGGAGGCCGGTGCACCGGCCAGCATCTTCGCCTCGGCCGACCTCAAGTGGATGGACTACACCGACAGCAAGGGCCTGACCCTGAAGGACACCCGCGTGGTTCCGATCGGCAACGCGCTGGTTCTGGTGGCCCCGGCCGACAAGGCGAAGCCCGTGACCATCGCCAAGGGCATGGACATCGGGGCGCTTCTGGGTCCGAACGGGCGCATCGCCACCGGTCTCACCGACAGCGTGCCGGTGGGCATCTACGCCAAGACCGCTTTCACCAGTCTCGGCCTCTGGGACAAGGTCGCCCCCCGCATCGTCGGCGCCGAGAGCGTGCGCGCGGCGCTCGCTCTGGTGGAGCGCGGCGAGGTGCCCTACGGCGTGGTCTATGCCACCGACGCCGCCATCGCCAAGAACGTGAAGGTGGTCGCGGTCTTCCCGGCCGACAGCCACCCGCCGGTGGAATATCCCTTCGCCCTCGTGAAGGGCCAGGACACCCCCGCCGCCAAGGAATTCTTCGCCTTCCTCACCAGCCCCGAGGCGAAGGAAATCTACAAGAAGTACGGCTTCACCGTCCGCTGAGCGGCATAAGCGGGGTGGCTCCGAGCCACCCCGTTCCGCGACGAGGCCGGGCACGCCGCTCCGGGAGCTTTCCGGAGCGGGCGGGCCCGGCTTAAGATTTGCTCCGGGGTGGCCGGGATGACGACGTTGCTGACACCGGAAGAATGGACCGCCGTGCGGCTGAGTCTTCAGGTGGCCTTCTGGGCCACGATCTGGAGCATGCCGCCCGCGATCCTCGTGGGATGGGTTCTCGCGCGGGTGGACTTTCCCGGAAAGGGTCTGTTCGACGGCATCATCCATCTGCCGCTGGTGCTGCCCAAGGTGGTGGTGGGCTATCTGCTGCTCATCACCCTCGGTACCCGCGGCTATCTCGGCCAGTACCTCTATGAGTGGTTCGGCATCAGCCTCATGTTCACCACCGCCGGCGCCACGGTCGCCGCGGCGGTGGTGAGCTTCCCGCTCTCGGTCAATGCCGTGCGCCTCGCCATCGACGGCGTGGACAAGGGGCTGGAGACCGCCGCCCGAACCCTCGGCGCTTCCAGGCTCGACGCCTTCTTCACCGTGACGCTGCCGCTGATGCTGCCGGGCATCCTCTCCGGCGCGCTCATCGCCTGCGCCTCGGCACTGGGCGAGTTCGGCGCCACCATCACCTTCGTGTCGAACGTGGAAGGCCAGACCCGCACCATCCCGCTCGCCATCTACAGCGCCACCCACATGCCGGACGGCGACGCCATGGCGCTGCGCCTCACCGCGGTGTCCGTGGTGCTGGCGCTCGGCGCCCTGGTGCTGGCGGAGATGGCGGACCGCCGCATCAAGATCGCCCTGGGGCGCATATGATCGAGATCGACGTTTCGCTCGCCCGCTCCACCGGCTTCACGCTGGAGGCCCATTTCACCGCGCCCGGCGAGGGCGTGACCGCGCTTTTCGGCCGCTCCGGCTCGGGCAAGACCACCATCATCCAGGTGGTCGCCGGCTCGGTGAAGCCGGACAAGGGCCTCGTGCGCGTCGACGGGGAGACCTTCTTCGACAGCGACAAGGGCATCGATCTGCCGATCGAGAAGCGCAACGCCGGCTACGTGTTCCAGGACGCGCGCCTGTTCCCCCACATGAGCGTCGAGGGCAACCTGCGCTACGGCGAGCGCCGCACCCGGCGGGAGCGCACCATCTCCTTCGACGCCGTGGTGGCCATGCTCGGCATCGGCCACCTCCTGGCGCGGCGCCCACACACCTTGTCGGGCGGCGAGAAGCAGCGCGTCGCCATCGGCCGGGCGCTGCTCTCCCAGCCGCGCCTGCTGCTGATGGACGAGCCGCTCGCCTCCCTCGACGAGATGCGCAAGGGCGAGATCCTGCCCTATCTGGAGCGGCTGCGGGACGAGCTGAAGCTGCCCATCCTCTATGTCAGCCACTCCATCGAGGAGGTGCTGCGCCTGTCCACCGCGGTGGCGGCGCTGGCGGACGGCAAGGTGATCGCCTGCGGGCCGCTCTCCGACGTCCTCTCGCGCCCCGAGCTGCTGCCGGTGGTGGGCCGCTTCGACATCGGCACCATTCTCGAGTGCACCGTCGTGGCGCATGACGAGGCGTTCCAGCTCTCGACCGTGGCGTTCGCCGACGGCGAGCTGAGGGTGCCGCTCGTGGGCAGCCCGGTCGGCGCGCCCGCCCGGGCCCGCATCCGCTCGCGCGACGTGTCGCTCTCTCTCTCGCGCCCCATGGACGTGTCGGTCACCAATCGCCTCGCCGGCACCATCTCGGCCATCACCCGCGCCGAAGGCCCGTTCGCGGACGTGGAGGTGGCGCTCGCCCACACGAAGCTGCATTCCCTGGTGACGCAGGAGAGCGTGCAGCGGCTCGGCCTGGAGGCTGGAACGCCGGTCTGGGCGATGATCAAGGCGGTGACGGTGGATTCGCGCCCGGCGGGCTTCTCCTCGCCCGGCGCGGAAATCCTCAGCCCGCCTTTGCCTGCCGCCCCGGCCCAGCCGCCGTCTCCGGCTCCCCCTCCGCTTCGCGTGATTCCGGGCGGAAATCCGCCGCAAGAGAAGCCCTGAGCTCGTCCACCGCCGCACGGGTGGCCTTGGCCGCCTGCCGCTCGCTCGCCCGGTAGAGCGCGATCACCCGCGCGCCGAAGGCGGTCACCTCGGTGCCCGCGCCACGCCGGCCGGGATAGGTGACGATCACCTTCTCCTCGAACATGCGGTCGAGCTCGTCGATCAGCAGCCAGGCGCGCCGGTAGCTCATGCCGATGGCCTTGGCAGCGGAGAGGATGGAGCCGTGGTCGCGGATCGCCTCGAGCAGCGCGATCTTGCCCGGCCCGAGCTTGCGCCCGTCTGGAAAGTCGATGCGCAGGAACAGGCGGGGGTCGCGATGGCGGGCGTCTTCTGTCACGGCGGGGCGCTCCTCGGTGAGGAGCATACAGCGCCGAACGGCAAAAATCTCGCGCCCGGACGGCGCGCCGCGCGTGATTGGAAACGTTCGAGCGAGGCGCCGGCGACCTCCGATCGCAGGCCGGCGCCGCGCTCAGTCCACCGCCTCGGGCGGCACGCCGCAGCGCCGCGCCAGGAAGCGCTTGCACTGCTGCTCGCGGTCGTAGCCGAGCAGCGTGCCGAGCATGAAGTCCTCCTCCGGCGAGAGCGCCGTGAGGGGCTTGTTCACGACCGTGCGGGTGGTCTCCACGAAGGCGGGGTTGCCGAAGAAGAGGTTGACCTTGTGGCCGCTCACGTCGTGCACGTAGTGGGCGATGCATTCGCGGCACAGGCGGCCGACGATCTGCCGGCTGTCGTCGGCCGACATGGTCATCATGAACAGGCAGCGCACGCCGCGCCGGTATTCGTAGAGATTGTGGTTGAAGATCCGCGTGACGACGGGATCGCCGGCGCGATCCCCCGCCCGCGGGTCCACGCCTAGAGCAGCCCCGCAAGCCATGCCGTCACTCGCTTTTCGGTCATGCCGGACTGGCCGTCCTGGTCGAGGGCGAGGCCCACGAACTTGCCGTCGCGCTCGGCGGTGGAGCCGGTGTAGTCGTAGCCGGACGTGTCGGTGAAGCCGATGACCGTGGCGCCCTTCTCGCTCACCTCGTCGAACAGGATGCCCATGGCGTCCACGAAACTGTCGGGATAGGTCGCCTGGTCGCCGGTGCCGAACAGGGCCACCTTCTTGCCGGCGAGGTTGGCCTCGCGCAGCTTGTCGATGTTCTCCTCCCAGTCGGTCTGGAGCGTGCCGTCGCCATAGGTGGGCGAGCCGAGGATGAGCAGGTCGCAATTCTCGAAGTCCGCCTTGGTGGCGGCCTTGATGTCGATGCTCTTGCCCTGGGCCTTCTTGGAGATCTTGGAGGCGACACCCTTGGTGGCGCCGCCGTCGGAGCCGAAAATCACGTTCACAATCATCTGTTCGTCTCGTTATGCGCGTCAGTAAGAACTGGCGGCTGAAATCTGAAGATCGCCGCCACGACCGAATGCGCTTAAAATTAAGTCACGCCCAAACTTGCCTCAATATGGGGGCGATCCGAATTGCCCGGACCTAGCCCCTGTGCTATAAGGACAAAGTAATTTTGAACTGCTCTATGTTTAATCTGAAGTGGCTTTTCTTATTCATTCCAGACTGCGCGTCATTCCGGAATGTGGGGCGGCATTCCGCCCGCCGGCACGGCCCTGCCGCCAGCGCGCGCGGCGCCTGCGATAGGCGCCTGCGAATCGGGCCTCTGAGATTTGAAGGCTGGGCAAGCCGTCAGGGCATCGCCAACGGCGCCGGCGCGCCTCTTGAGGCTACTCCGCCGCTTCCTTCGGCGGCTTGCGGCGGCTCTTCGCGGGGATGACGAGGTCGAACTCGGCCAGTTCCTCGTCGGTGGGCCAGGTCATGTCCTTGTCCCAGGCCCAGGCCGCACGGATTTCCTCGTCGCTCATGGCATCGAGCTTCGCCCAGTCAACCGTCTTTGCGAGACGGTCTGCCTCTTCCAATTGCTTCTTGGTAGGCACGGCGTTCACTCCGATGGGCGATCCTCAGGGAAATGACGCGGCGCCGCTCGCCGTTCCACTTCCATACGCAGAATAGCACACGCCCGTCGTACTCGGCCAATGTCT
This sequence comes from Xanthobacter pseudotagetidis, assembly GCF_043194795.2. Taxonomy (NCBI): domain Bacteria; kingdom Pseudomonadati; phylum Pseudomonadota; class Alphaproteobacteria; order Hyphomicrobiales; family Xanthobacteraceae; genus Xanthobacter; species Xanthobacter pseudotagetidis. The sequence goes on from NZ_CM195534.1 coordinate 3,966,158, forward strand.
CGAAACGAACCTCGCCGTTGGGCGACTTGGGCGAGGCATCATCGACGCGCGGCCGCCCGTCGAACAGACGCGCCGCGAGCGGGAGAGGCAAACCGCGCAAATCGCGGTTTGCCTCGTCCTTCCTGTCGTCCCATTCGAGGTCGTCGGTCTCGCCCATGAGATGTCCCGCGAATCATCGCAACCACACCACCATAGACGACGAAATGGCTTCCCAGTTCGGGAAGATTACTTCTCGAACTGGGAATCGAACCTCGTTCAGTTCTTGGTCTTGTCCACCAGGGCCTTGGCCTTGATCCAGGGCATCATGCCGCGCAGCTTCTCGCCCACTTCCTCGATGGGATGAGCGTTCACGCGGGCGCGGGTGGCCTTGAACGAGGTCTGGCTCACCTTGTTCTCCAGCATCCAGTCGCGGGTGAACTTGCCGGACTGGATGTCGGCGAGCACCCGCTTCATCTCCGCCTTGGTCTCGGGGGTGATGATGCGCGGGCCGGTGACGTATTCGCCGTACTCGGCGGTGTTGGAGATGGAGTAGTTCATGTTGGCGATGCCGCCCTCATAGATGAGGTCGACGATCAGCTTCACCTCGTGCAGGCACTCGAAATAGGCCATCTCGGGGGCGTAGCCCGCCTCGACCAGGGTCTCGAAGCCGGCGCGGATCAGCTCCACGAGGCCGCCGCACAGCACCACCTGCTCGCCGAACAGGTCGGTCTCGCACTCTTCCTTGAAGGTGGTCTCGATGATGCCGGCGCGGCCGCCGCCGATGGCGGAGGCGTAGGACAGGCCGAGGTCATGGGCGTTGCCCGAGGCGTCCTGGGCGATGGCGATCAGGGTCGGCACGCCGCCGCCGCGCTGATACTCCGAGCGCACGGTGTGGCCGGGGCCCTTGGGCGCCACCATCAGCACGTCGAGGTCCTTGCGGGGCTCGATCAGGTTGAAGTGCACGTTGAGGCCGTGGGCGAACAGCAGCGCCGCGCCCTGCTTCATGTTGTCCACGAGGCTCTCGCGGTAGATGTCGGCCTGCAGCTCGTCCGGGGTGAGCATCATCACCACGTCGGCCCACTTGGCGGCCTCGGCGGGGCTCATGACCTTGAAGCCCTCGGCCTCGGCCTTCTTGGCGGTGGCGGAGCCGGGACGCAGGGCGACCACGACCTCCTTCACGCCCGAGTCGCGCATGTTGAGCGCATGGGCGTGGCCCTGGCTGCCATAGCCGACGACGGCGACCTTCTTGCCCTTGATCAGGTTCAGGTCGGCGTCGCGATCGTAGTAAACGCGCATGGTTTTCTCCTTGTGGGCGTTTTGTCTTGGTGAAGCTGGAAATCAGGGAGCGACGGGAATGCCGAGGATCGACGCGAGCACGGAGCGAACCTCGCTCAAGCTGTCGTCGCTCGCCCGCCCGCCGAACCGGCGCAGGCGCAGCCGTCGATCGACCGAACGCACCTGATCGACGAGCACAAAGCCGGAAATCTCGGAGCTGGCGACAAGAGGGACCTTGTAGGGCCAGGGCTTCGACTGCCGGGTCACGGGGCAGACGACGACGAAGGACGAAGAGGAATTGTAGCTCCGCGGAGACACCACGAGCGCCGGCCGTCGTCCCGATTGCTCGTGACCTGAAGCCTCTCCGAAATCGAGCCAGTAGAGATCGCCGGCATCCGGAAATTGGTCTTGGGCTGCGACCATCGCCTAGGGCTCGTCATCCTTGGGCGCGATGTCGCTCCAGTCCTCATCCGGCCATTCGGAGGGAAGAATGCCCCAATCCTCGAACTTCGGCTCGTTCTGGGGACCCAGCCGGCGCGCCTCGGCGACGAGATCCTCGAGGTCGATGCGCCGCACGCGAGAGGGGGCCGACAGGTGGGCCCTTCCGCCCTCCACGGTCAATTCCAGCTCGGTGCCCGGGACGGCGTGAAGCGCCTCTGCCGCTGCCTTCGGCAGCCGCACGGCGACGCTGTTGCCCCATTTCGCGACCTTGACCTTCATGGCCGATCTGGATCCCTCTCCGGATATCCGGGCGTATATCCGCCGCGGACTGGCAGCGCAAGCCCTCACATCCCCTCCGGCCCGCGGGAGATGGCCACCACGCCGGTGCGCGCCACCTCCACGAGGCCGAGCGGCTCCATGAGCCAGGCGAACTGGTCGATCTTGTCGGACTTGCCGGTGATCTCGAACACGAAACTCTCGCGGGTCGCGTCGATCACCCGGGCGCGGAAGGCTTCCGCGAGCCGCAGCGCCTCGCCGCGCGCCTCGCCCACGCCGCGCACCTTCACCATGGCGAGCTCGCGCTCCAGCGCCGTGCCCTCCACGGTCAGGTCGCGCACCCGGTGCACCGGCACCAGCCGGTCGAGCTGGTTCTTGATCTGCTCGATCACCATGGGCGTGCCGGTGGTGACGATGGTGATGCGCGAGAGGTGCCCCTCATGGCTCACCTCGGACACCGTCAGGCTGTCGATGTTGTAGCCGCGGCCGGAGAACAGGCCGATGACGCGCGCCAGCACGCCGGGCTCGTTGTCCACCAGGATGGAGAGGGTGTGGCGCTCGATGGGCTCGGAAGTGTGGGGCATGGGAGGCTCGGAAATAGAAGGTTCAGAGGGGCGCTGGGAAGGGCCTCCCTCTCCCCTTGCGGGAGAGGGTTGGGGCGAGGGGTGCGTGGCTGCTTGCCGGGCGCCGGGGAACATCCCGGCGGCCTCCCCTCACCCCGGGCCCCTCTCCCGCAAGGGGAGAGGGGAGGAGCGCGGGGCTAAGAGGAAGGGCGCGCCCTCACACCAGCATCTTGCCCTCGTCGGTGATGGCCGCGTCGAGGTCGATCGCCATGTCGCCGAGGATCATCTCGTTGTGGGCGCGGCCCGACGGGATCATGGGGAAGCAGTTCTCCTGCTGGTCGACGATGCAGTCGAAGATCACCGGCTTGTGGATCGAGATCATCTCGGCGATGGCGGCGTCCAGGTCGGACGGCTTCTCGCACCGCAGGCCCACGCCGCCATAGGCGTCGGCGAGCTTCACGAAGTCCGGCAGCGCCTCCGAGTAGGAGTGCGAGTAGCGCCCGCCATGCAGCAGTTCCTGCCACTGGCGCACCATGCCCATGTACTTGTTGTTGAGGATGAAGATCTTCACCGGCAGGTCGAACTGCACGGCGGTGGACATCTCCTGCATGTTCATGAGGATGGAGGCCTCGCCGGCGATGTCGATGCAGAGCGCGTCCGGGTGCGCCTTCTGCGCGCCGATGGCCGCCGGCAGGCCGTAGCCCATGGTGCCGAGGCCGCCGGAGGTCATCCAGCGGTTCGGCTCCTCGAAGCGGAAGAACTGCGCCGCCCACATCTGGTGCTGGCCCACCTCGGTGGTGATGTAGACGTCCTTGTCCTTGGTGGCCGCATAGAGACGCTCGATGGCGTATTGCGGCTTGATGATCTCGTCGGACGCCCGGTAGGCGAGGCAGTTGCGCGCCCGCCAGCGGTCGATCTGGCCCCACCAGGCGTCGAGCGCCGCGCGGTCCGCGTGGAGATCGCGCGCCTTCCAGGCGGCGACCATGTCGGCGAGCACGCGGGCGCAATCGCCGATGATCGGCAGGTCCACCTTGACGTTCTTGTTGATGGACGAGGGGTCGATGTCGATGTGGATCTTCTTCGAGCCCGGCGAGAAGGCGTCGAGCCGTCCGGTGATGCGGTCGTCGAAGCGCGCGCCAATGCACACCATCACGTCGCAGTCGTGCATGGCCATGTTGGCTTCGTAGGTGCCGTGCATGCCCAGCATGCCCAGCCACTGGCGCGAGGCCGCCGGGAAGGCGCCGAGGCCCATGAGGGTCGAGGTCACCGGCACGCCGGTGAGGCGCGCCAGCTCGCGCAGCAGCCGGCTCGCCTCCGGTCCGGCATTGATGACGCCGCCGCCGGTGTAGAAGATCGGCTTCCTGGCGCCGGCGATCATCTCCACCGCCGCCGCGATCTGCGGCGCCTCGGCGTTCAGCTTCGGGCGGTAGGTCTTGTGCTGGATGTTGTCGCGGCCGATATAGGTGCCGGTCGCGAACTGCACGTCCTTCGGGATGTCCACCACCACCGGGCCGGGCCGCCCGTTCTGCGCCACATAGAACGCCTCGTGCAGCACGCGCGCGAGGTCGTTCACGTCCCGCACGAGGTAGTTGTGCTTGGTGCACGGGCGGGTGATGCCCACCGTGTCGCACTCCTGGAACGCGTCGTTGCCGATCAGGTGGGTCGCCACCTGGCCGGAGATGCAGACGATCGGGATCGAATCCATCAGCGCGTCGGTGAGGCCGGTGACCGCGTTGGTGGCGCCGGGGCCGGAGGTGACGAGCACCACGCCGACCTTGCCGGAGGAGCGGGCATAGCCCTCGGCCGAGTGCACGGCGGCCTGCTCATGGCGCACCAGGATGTGCTCGATCTCGTTCTGGTGGAACAGCGCGTCGTAGATGGGCAGCACTGCGCCGCCCGGATAGCCGAAGATGTGGCTCACGCCCTGGTCGGCGAAGGCCTGGATCACCATCTCGGCGCCGGTCATCTGCTTTTCCATTGCCTCAAACTCCTTGGGGCGCCGCGGCGCCGCTCGACCGTGCGGGCGCCCCAGGCGCCCCGAACCCGACTGCCCCGGACGGCGCGCTGCGCACGCGGGGCTCCAGAAACGACGAAGGGGCCCGAAGGCCCCTCAAGCGCGCGCCACCTGTCTTCCGACCGACCGTCAGGCCGATCCGGCAGTGGCGCGCCCACCTACGATAAGGATAACGATATTGCGCATGACGGCGCGGCCCCTTCCGAAAGTTGCGCGAAACTACCGGCGCGTCCAAGGGCCGTCAAGCGGGAATGCGCGTTTGCGGCCGATTCCCGCCTGCGCCTGCCGTGATGTTGCCCAATCTTTAAGGTCTCTGTATCAACGGTTCCCCTGGGGGCGGCAAAAGAAGGGGCAAAGCTCCATGAACAGATGGACGCTCGTGATCGCAGCAGCCGGGGTCGGCAGCGCGCTCACCTTCTCGGGCGCGATGGCGGATTGCCAGTCCGACGCGACGGCGGCGCGCGCGGCGCTTGAGGACAGCGGCAAGGCTCTCGGCGCGGCCACCAAGCGCAAGGCAGATCCGCAGACCCTGTGCCCGCTGTTCCGTGCCTATGTCACGGCCGAAACCCGCTGGAACAAGTTCCTGGTGGACAACAAGGACTGGTGCCAAGTGCCGGAGGAGGCCATCAAGGCGTCCAGCGCCAGCCTGAAGAAGAGCGCCGGCGTGCGCGATCAGGTGTGTCAGGCCGCCGCCAGCGGCGTCGCGCCCGGCGGACCGGCCAAGCCGCCGCCGCAGGGGTCGATCTCGAGCGCGCTCGGCGTCACCACCGGCTATTCCCTGGGAGGCGCCGGCGGCAACGTGTTCGACACGCTCAACGGCAACGTGATGAAGAAATAGGATCGCCTTGAGTTCCACCGAAGGGCCTGCCGCTCCGCACATCGCCGACGCCGCGCGCGGCAATTGGGTGGACAGCCGCGCGCCCGCGGCGCTGCGGCCCTATCTCCACCTCGCCAGGGTCGACCGGCCGATCGGAACGTGGCTGCTGCTCCTGCCCTGCTGGTGGTCCACCGCGCTCGCCGCCATCGCCGCCGGAAGCTCATTCCCCTCGCCCGCCCTGCTGGCGCTGTTCGCCATCGGCTCGTTCGCCATGCGCGGAGCGGGGTGCACCTGGAACGACATCCTCGACCGCAAGATCGACGGCCGCGTGGCACGCACCCGCAACCGGCCGATCGCCTCCGGCGCCGTCAGCCTGCCCGCCGCCTTCGCCTTCCTCGCCGCCCAGTGCCTGGTTGGGCTCGCGGTGCTGCTCTGCCTGCCGCGCTTCGCCATCGTCACCGGCATCGCCTCGCTCGGCGTGGTGGCGATCTATCCGTTCATGAAGCGCATCACCTCGTTCCCCCAGGTGGTGCTGGGCATCGCCTTCTCCTGGGGCGCGCTGATGGGCTGGGCGAGCGTGTTCCGGGCGATCGAGGACCCGGCTCTGCTGCTGTTCGCCGGTTGCGTGGTCTGGGTGTTCGCCTACGACACCATCTATGCCCACCAGGACAAGGAGGACGATGCCATCGTCGGCGTGCGCTCCACCGCCTTGTATTTCGGCCGCAAGTCCGCGCTGGTGGTGGGCACGTGCTACACGCTGACTGTGGTGCTGTTCGCCCTGGCGCTCAGCGCCGCGGGTGCCGGCCCGTTCGCCTATCTCGGCCTCGGCGGCTTCGCGCTCCAGCTCGCCTGGCAGGTGCGCGCCCTCGACATCGACGACCCGGCGCGCTGCCTCGCCGTCTTCAAGTCCAACCGCGACGCCGGACTGATCCTGTTCGCGGGCCTCGCGCTCGACACGATCGTTCCCGCGCTGCTCTGAGCCGGGCCCCTTCGCCGCGGCCCGACGTGTGCAATGCAGCAAGAGGTGCCTTGCCTCCGGCGGCGGCGCCGCCTATTTGGCTCCCATGAGCGCGAACCCTTCCGGCATCGCCGGCCCCGCAGCCACCCGCGGCGGCACGGACGACCTGATGCGCCACCTCGTCGAGGCGGTGGCTGAGGCGGGCGTCATGGCGCGCGAGATGCGCGGCGCCGACCTTGCCTCCTGGACCAAGGAGAACGATTCCCCCGTCACCGCAGCCGACATGGCGGTGGACGGCTTCCTGCGGGAGCGCCTGGCGGCGGCGGCGCCGGATGCCGGCTGGCTTTCGGAGGAGAGCGCCGACACCGGCGCGCGCCTCGGCGCCGGCCGCCTTTGGGTCGTGGACCCCATCGACGGCACCCGGGCCTTCATGGCCGGCGGCGCCGATTGGGCGGTCTCCGCCGCCTTGGTGGAGGAGGGGCGGCCGGTGGCGGCGGCGCTCTATGCGCCGGCGAGCGAGGAGATGTTCCTCGCCGTGCGCGGCCGGGGCGCGACCCTCAATGGCGCGGCGATCACGGCCAGCCGGCGCCCGGCCCTGGAAGGCGCGCGCGTCGCCGGGCCGACCGCCGCGCTCGACGCCTTCCGTCCCAAGGCGGCGCTGAACCGCCTGCCGCGCGTGCGCTCGCTGGCCCTGCGCCTCGCGCGGGTGGCGAGCGGCGAGATCGACCTCGCGCTCGTCGGCGAGAACGCCCATGACTGGGACCTCGCCGCAGCCGACCTGATCGTCGAGGAGGCCGCGGGACGCCTTACGAGCTATGGCGGCGCGTCGATCCTCTACAACCGCCCCGTGCCCCGCCACGGCGCGCTTCTCTGCGCCGGCCTGCCGCTGCACGCGGTGGTGCTCGCGGCGCGCGAGGCGACGGGGCTTCCGGCCGCCTCCTCACCGCACCCCGTCCGGGGCACCACACCGAGAGCATCACGATGAGCACCACGGCAAAGAAGCAGCTGCCACACCTCGTGTTCGGCGGCGAGCTCACCGCCATCGACGGCAACGAGTTCAAGGATCTTTCCAAGCTCGACATCGTTGGGATCTACCCCGACTATGCCAGCGCTGCCGCGGCCTGGAAGGCCAAGGCGCAGCAGACCGTGGACAATGCCATGATGCGTTATTTCGTGGTACATCTGCACCGCCTGCTGGACCCCGAGACCGGCAAGGCGCACGGCGAATAGATCAGTCCTTCTCCCCGGCGGGCGGATGGAGCGCACGGGAGCGGGGCGCGCCGTCCGCATCCCGCCCGAGCCAAGGGTGAGCATCAAGAGACATGTGGCGTCGCATCCGGACCAACCGCGCGTTCCAGCTGGGCGCCGGCACGACCTTCGCGAACTATTTCAAGCTCGTGGCCCACACCACGCGGTTTGTCATCGAGCCCGCCGACATCTTCGACGTGATCGACGAGAAGATGCCGGTGATCGTCACCTTCTGGCACGGGCAGCATTTCCTCACGCCGTTCGCCATGAAGCCGCACCATAAGGCGAAGGTGCTGATCTCCCGCCATGCGGACGCCGAGATCAACGCCATCGCCGCCGAGAAGCTGGGCGTGGGCACCATCCGCGGCTCGGGGGCCACCTCCCGCCACGACTTCCACAGGAAGGGCGCGGTCTCGGCAACCTATGAGATGCTGGAGACATTGCGCCGGGGCACCAACGTGGCCATGACCGCCGACGTGCCGAAAATTGCTCGCAAGGCGGGGCTGGGCGTCGTTACCATAGCACGGTATTCTGGCTGCCCCATTCTTCCGCTCGCCATGGCCACGCGCAACCGCATCACCCTCAAGAGCTGGGACCGCGCCAGCCTCAACCTGCCCTTCGGCCCCGGCGCGGCCGTGGTGGGAGAGCCGGTCCATGTGCCGCGCGACGCCGACGACGCCCAGCTTGCGGCAGCGCGCGCGCTGGTGCAGGAGCGGCTCGAGGCGGTGACCGCCCGCGCCGAGGAACTGGTGGGCCGACCCGGCGGAAAGGCCCGATGAAGGCGCGCGCGCTCACCGTGACCCTGCGCCTCTACCGGGGCGCCAGCGCCGCCGCGGCGCTGCTGACGCCGGCCTGGCTCTCCTACCGGGCGGGCAAGGGCAAGGAGGATCGCGAGCGCTTGCCCGAGCGGCGCGGCATCGCCAGCGCCGAGCGGCCGGAAGGGCCGCTGATCTGGGTGCACGGGGCGAGCGTGGGCGAGGTGAACTGCGTCATGCCGCTGATCGAGCGGCTGGTCGCGCGGCGCTTCAACGTGCTGCTCACCTCGGGCACGCTCACCTCCAGCAAGGTCGCGGCCCGGCGCGCGCCGGAGGGCGTCATCCACCAGTTCATGCCGCTCGATGCCGGGGCCTTCGTCTCGCGCTTCCTCGACCACTGGCAACCGGACCTCGTGCTGCTGGCGGAATCCGAGCTGTGGCCGAACCTGCTCTACGATCTCGGCCGGCGCGCCACGCCGGTGGTCCTGGTGAACGGCCGCCTGTCGCCGAAGTCCGCCCAGCGATGGGCACGCCTGTCGCGCAGCGCGCGGGCGCTGCTCTCGCGCGTCGATCTGTGCCTCGCCCAGAGCGAGGAGGATGGCGCGCGCTTCCGCGCCCTGGGCGCGCCTCGGGTCGAGGTCTGCGGCAACCTGAAGCTCGACGTGCCAGCGCCGGCCGCCGATCCGCAGGCCCTCGCGGCGCTTTCCGCCGCCATCGGCGCGCGGCCGGTGCTGCTCGCCGCCTCGACCCATGCGGGCGAGGAAGTGCTCGCCATGGCGACCCACAAGGCGCTGCGCAAGGAGCTGCGCGAGTTGCTCACCATCATCGCCCCGCGCCACCCCGAGCGCGGCGAGGAGATCGCCGAGCTCGCGGAGGAGGCGGGGCTTCGCACCGCCCGCCGCAGCGCCGGCGCCGTGCCCACGGCGGACACCGACATCTACGTGGCCGACACCATGGGCGAGATGGGGCTCCTCTACCGCTGCGCGCCGGTGGTGTTCATGGGCGGCTCGCTGGTGGAGCATGGCGGGCAGAACCCCATCGAGGCCGCCAAGCTCGGCGCCGTGGTGCTGCACGGCCCGCACGTGTGGAATTTCGCCGCCATCTATGCCCGGTTCGACGCCGACGGAGGCGCGCTGCCGGTGGCCGACGTCAAGGACCTCGCCCGGCTCTCCTTCGTGATGCTGCGCGACAAGGCGCGGCGCGAGCGGGCGGCGGCGGTGGCACAGGTGAGCGTCGCCGCTCTGGGCGGCGCGCTGGAGCGAACGCTCGCCGCCATCGAGCCTTATCTCGTCCACATCCGGCTGCAGCACCGATGATCGCGAAGGCGCCGTCTTTCTGGTGGCGTCCGCCGGGGCTCGCGTCCGCCCTGCTCGCTCCGTTCGGCGCGCTGGTGGGCGCCGAGACGCTGCGGCGCATGGGCAAGGCCGGCGGCAGCGTGCCGGTGCCGGTGATCTGCGTCGGCAACCCCACCGTGGGCGGCGCCGGCAAGACGCCGGCCGCGCTCGCTTTGCTCGAATTCATCGCGCTGCGCGGCGGGCGCCCGTTCGCGCTCTCGCGCGGCCATGGGGGCACCGCGGCGATGCCGGTGCGGGTCGACCCCGCACGGCACACGGCGGCGGACGTGGGCGACGAGCCGCTTCTGCTCGCCCGGCGCGCGCCGACCATCGTCGCCGGCGCGGACCGGCTCGCCGGAGCGCGGCTCGCGGTGGCGGAGGGTGCGACCCACATCGTCATGGACGACGGCTTCCAGAACCCGGGCCTCGCCAAGGACGTGTCCGTGCTGGTGGTGGACCGGGGCGTCGGCGTCGGCAACGGCCGCGTGCTCCCGGCTGGGCCGCTGCGCGCGCCGCTGGCCCCGCAAATGGCCCGCGCCGACCTGATGCTGGTGGTGGGTCCGGCACCGGAGCCGGACACGCTGCCGGCGCTCGCGGCACTGGCGCGGGCGGAGGGGCGCGCGGCGATCGAGGCCATGCTTGAGCCAGAGCCTGGGGCGATCGCGCGGCTCCGGGGCCGCCCGCTGCTCGCCTTCGCCGGCATCGGCCGGCCGGGCAAGTTCTTCGAGATGCTGGAGCTTGCGGGTCTGGACGTCGCCGAGCAGCGCGCCTTTCCCGACCATCATCCGTTCACCGAAGCGGAGATCGCCGCGCTCGCCGCCGCGGCAAAGGCGCGCGGCCTCGGCCTCGTCACCACCACCAAGGACGCGGCGCGCCTTGCCGCCTTCCCCGCCATAAGGGGTCTGATCGACGTGGTGCCGGTGACGCTGCGTCCGGCCGACGAAGGCGTTCTGGACCTTCTCATCGCCCAGGCGGAGGTCCGAGCGGCGGCGCGGCGCGGCGGCGGATAGGCTCGGACTGAGGCTCAGGGGGCGCGTTCAGCGACCGGCGAGAGCCCGCACGCGGGTCAGCACCGCCTCGGGGTCGGCATAGGCCTCCTGGAGGTCGACGCTCCAGTAGCGCAATTCGTCGAGCGCGATCGGCTGTCCGGTCACCGCGCAGCGCACGAAGCTGCCGGGACGCAGAATCCGGAACTCGCCGTCGAGGTAGCGGACTTCCGCCTCGCCGTGCGGCTCCGGAAAACGTTCAAATCGGTTCATCACGGCGGGACGATCCCAAAGCCGCGTCGATCAGGCCGCGGACCGGCCGGAACGAGGCGGGCACCTCCTGTGGGGCCCGAAGACGCATTCCCCGTCCGGACAAGTCGACCTGAACGGCAATGGCTCCTGAGCGCATCGCCGCAGGATAGTGCTTTGCCGGGTGCGGGGAAAGGCCTCCGGCTCAGCGGTCGAACAGGGTCGGCCCGGCGGGATCGGGGCCGCCGGCCCTGGCGGCGCCCTTGCGGGTCCGCCGCGCCGGGGCCTCGGGGCGCGGCGGCACCCCGCCCTCCGCGCGCGCCGCCAGGCGGCCGTCCGCGAACTCGATCTCCAGCGCCGCGCCCGGCGCCACGGCGGCGGCGGCGCGCACCGCCCGGCCTTCCGCGTCGCGCACCAAGGCGAAGCCGCGCGCCAGAACGCCGTGATAGGACAGTGCCTCCAGCAGCTGGGACAGGCTCGCGAGCTGGCGCCGCTCGGCGCGCAGCATGCCCTCAATGGCCCGGCCGGCACGGCGCGAGAGATCGCCGAGCCCGCGGCGGCTGAGGCCGAAAGCCGCGCGCCGCGCGCGGCCCAGCATGTCGAGCCGGCCCGCCTGCGCCGCGAAGCGCTCGCCCGAGCGCGCCATGCGCGTGCGCAGGGTCTGCGGGGAAAGCCGCGCCGCCGCGAGACGCACGCGGTGGGCCACCGCATTGGCGGCGAGGGCGCGCGGCAACCGGTCGCCGGCGGCGTCGAGCCGCTGGCGCGGCGCCTCCAGCAGGCTCTCGGCCGTGGGCAGCAGCCGGGACAGCGCGCGCAGATCGGCGCGGCGCCGTTCCTGGAGCCGCACCGGCGCGGCGGCAAGGCGCGCGCCGAGGCCCTCCACCTGGGCGATCAGGTCCGAGCGCACCGGCACCACCAGCTCGGCGGCGGCGGTGGGCGTGGGCGCGCGCAGGTCGGCGGCGAAGTCGATCAGCGTCACGTCGGTCTCGTGCCCCACCGCCGAAACCAGCGGGATGGCGCTTTCCGCCGCCGCGCGCACCACGATCTCCTCGGAAAAGCCGAGCAGGTCCTCCAGCGAGCCGCCGCCGCGCGCCACCACGATCACGTCCGGACGCGGCACCGGCCCGCCCGCGGGCAAGGCGTTGAAGCCGCGGATGGCGGCCGCGACCTCGGCGGCGCTGGTCTCGCCCTGCACCCTGACCGGCCACACCACCACGTCGCGCGGAAAGCGATCCGCGAGCCGGTGCAGGATGTCGCGGATCACCGCCCCGGTGGGCGAGGTGACGACGCCGATGACGCGCGGCAGGTAGGGCAGCTTCTTCTTGCGGGCGGCGTCGAACAGGCCTTCCGCCTGGAGGCGCTGCTTGCGCTCCTCCAGCATGGCCATGATGGCGCCGGCGCCGGCGAACTCCAGCGCCTCGATGACGATCTGGTAGCCCGACTTGCCGGGATAGGTGGTCAGCCGGCCGGTGGCCACCACCTCCAGCCCCTCCTCGGGCCTCAGCCTCAGGCGCGCGAACGTGCCTTTCCAGATCACGGCATCGAGTCGCGCACCCTGGTCCTTCAGGCTGAAATAGGCATGGCCCGAGGAATGCGGGCCGCGATAGCCGGAGATCTCCCCGCGCACCCGCACATGGCCGTAGGCGTCCTCCACCGTCCGCCGGAGCGCGGCGGACAGCTCGGAGACGCTCCATTCCGGTGCGTTGATTCGGGTATCCTGGTGTTCTGCCATCGAATCGCAGGGCCTCGACCGCGTTCAGGGGAGCATAGCGGGGACACCCCCCATGCGGCGAGCGCAGAGCCTTGGGGGTTGTCGCCGGGCGCGCGAGCCGATAGCCAATGGGGCAAGAAGAAGGAGAATACGCGGCATGAATGTTTTGCTGCTCGGTTCGGGGGGGCGAGAGCACGCGCTGGCCTGGAAGCTGGCGCAGAGCCCGTCCATGGGCCAGTTCTATGCCGCGCCGGGCAATCCCGGCATCGCCGAGCATGCGGACCTCGTGGAGGGCATTCCCCTCTCCGCCCACGACACGCTGGTCGCCTTCTGCCGCGACCACGGCATCGACTTCGTGGTGATCGGCCCCGAGGCGCCGCTGGTGGCGGGGCTGGTGGACCGGCTCGACGCCGCCGGCATTCCCGCCTTCGGCCCCACCGCCGCCGCGGCGCGGCTGGAAGGGTCCAAGCTCTTCACCAAGGAATTGTGCAGGGCCAACGGCATCCCCACCGCCGCCTTCGCCCGCTTCTCGGACGCGGACGCCGCCTACCGCTACGTCAAGGAGCAGGGCGCACCCATCGTCGTGAAGGCGGACGGCCTCATGGCCGGCAAGGGCGTCGTGGTGGCCCTCACGGTGGAGGAGGCAACCGACGCCATCGCCCAGGTGTTCGCCGGCGGCGGCGCCGAGGTGCTGATCGAGGAATTCATGGAGGGCGAGGAGGCGAGCCTGTTCGCCCTCGTCGACGGCGAGACCGTGGTGCCGTTCGGGAGCGCCCAGGACCACAAGCGCGCCTATGACGGCGACCTCGGCCCCAACACCGGCGGCATGGGCGCCTATTCGCCCGCCCCGGTGCTGACGCCGGAGCTGGAGGCGCGGGCGATCGCCGAGATCCTCGTGCCCACCGCCAAGGCCATGGTCGCCGCCGGCACGCCCTATCGCGGCGTGCTCTATGCCGGCCTCATGCTCACAGCCCAGGGGCCGAAGCTGGTGGAGTACAATTGCCGCTTCGGCGATCCCGAGTGCCAGGTGCTGATGCCGCGCTATGCCGGCGACCTGCTGGAAGTGCTCCACGCCACCGCCACCGGGCGGCTCGCCGCGGCCACGCCGTCCTGGTTCCCGCTGTCGGCCATGACCGTGGTCTATGCCAGCCGCGGCTATCCCGGCCCGCACCAGACCGGCAGCGTTATCGGCGGCCTGGAGGCCGCCGGAAGCGCGGAAGGCGTGCTGGTGTTCCAGGCGGGCACCCGCCTGAAGGGCGCGAACCTCGTGTCCAACGGCGGGCGGGTGCTCAACGTCACCGGCAGCGGGCGCACGCTGGCAGAGGCGCGGGAACGCGCCTACGGGGCCATCGCCAAGATCGACTGGCCGGAAGGCTTCTTCCGCAAGGATATCGGCTGGCGCGTGCTCGGCCGTCCCGCCTGACCGCCTTTCCCCGCACCCGCCCGCCGACGGAGCCGCCCCTTGACCGACCGCGAGAAGCCGCCGCTGCCGACCCTCGACAGCTTTCCGGTACGTGCCTTCGACACCATCCGCTTCGGCGACACCGACATGCTCGGCCACGTCAACAATGCGGTGATCTCCACCTATCTGGAGACCGGGCGCACCCAGCTCCTGCGGGCGGGCGACCACGCGATGGCGCCGGACGGGACCTTCTTCTCGCTCGCCCGGATCGTCCTCGACTTCCGGGCCGAGGTGATGTGGCCCGGCCAGGTGGAGGTGGGCACCCGGGTCCTGAAGGTCGGCCGCAGCTCGGTGACGCTGGGACAGGCGCTGTTCCAGGACGGCAAGTGCGTCGCCACCGCCGAGACCGTGATGGTCCTTGTGGACCGGCAGACCCGCCGCTCCTCGCCTTTCCCGCCGGACCTCGCAGTGCGCCTCGGCGGCCTGTCCTGAGGCAGCGGCGGTAGCGGGAGGCTCCAGCCACCTCCGCCGATCCGCCGCGCCGGCGGTGCCCGCCTTTTCCTGGCCGGCGGTTTTGCTCTATCAAGGCGCGGCGGCACGTTCGGCCGCCGGTTTGGGACCTGTCCGGTGCGCCTGCTGCCGCTCGCCTTCACCCTGCTTGCCGCCACCGTGCTGGGGCTCGGCGTGACGTGGTTCGCGGTCTCCGATAGCCGCGGGCTCGACGTGGTGCGCTCCGGCGCCTGGGAAGGCTGGCCGCGCGCCGGCACGGTGAAGGCCGATCCCTATGCCCGCGCCGCCCTCGCCCGCTCCGGCGAGCTGCCCATCGAACTGGCGGACGGCCTGCTCTTCCTCGCCAGCACGGACGACGAGGGCCGTCCGATCGACGGGCGGTGCGTGACCCGCATCTCCGGCGTTCTGCCGCAGGCGCGGCTGTGGACGCTCACCCTCATGGATGCGGACGGACGGCTCATCCCCAACGACGCCGGCCGCTACGGCCTCACCAGCGCCGAGGCGGTCTACACCGACCAGGGCTCCATCGACGTGCTCCTGTCGCCACGCGCCCGCGCCGGCAACTGGCTGCCCACCGGCGCGCGCAGCCGGGTGAAGGTGGTGCTCCGGCTGTACGACGCTCCGTTCTCCTTCGCCTCCGGCGCGGGAGACGCCATGCCGCTGCCGCACATCGTGCAGGAGGCCTGCCCGTGAGCGTGATCGATGCCCTCAGGGATCGCCTGCCCGACGCCGGCCCCATGCGGCGCCGTCTCAGCGGCCTGCTGGCGCGGATCGCGCGCTGGCCGGCGGGACTGCTGCTCTCGGCGGCGGTGGCGGTGGTGCTGGCGGGCATCGCCCACATCATCTCCATCCTCGCCATGCCGGCACTGGCCGAGCGCAACGCCTATGCGCGCCTCTCGGAGCTCGCCGAGAGCAACATGATGGTGATGCTGCCCGACCCCGCGCCGCAGGAAACGGTGCTGCCGATGATGGACCCGGCCTTCATCTCGGCCGTGTGCCTCTACGATCTCTCGCAGCGGCCGGTGAAGGTCCGCGTGCCGGCGACCTCGGACTATACGTCGGTGTCGTTCTACACGGCGGAGGGGCTCGCCTTCTACGCGCTCAGCGATCAGGCGGCGGGCGCGGTGATCGAGCTCGACCTCATGACCGCCGCCCAGAAGGCAGCGCTGCCGGAGGACGAGGAAATCACCGCCGCCGACCGGCTGGTGATCGTATCGCCCACGATCGAGGGTGTGGTGATGGTGCGGGCGTTCGTGCGCGAGCGCGGCATGCGTGCCGGGGTGCGCAAGCAGCTGGAAGCCGCGGGCTGCGGCGAGGCCGGCTGACACCGGTCACCACGGCATCGTCCGCCGACGGGCGCGGCGACCTTCCCGAAGGCCTGCGGACCGCCTCAGTGGACCTTGCGGCTGCGTCCCGTCAGGCCGCCGCCGCGGGCTGCGACTTCGGTCTCGTCATGGCGCTCGATGCGCACCACCGGCAGGATCACCACCTTCGGCCCGGCCAGCGGCGCCGGCTCCGACACATGCGCGGCCTCTCGCTTTCGCTTCGCCGCGCTGAACAGTACGACCGTGCTCATGCCCCTCGTCCTCTGCGTGGTCCCAGCACCAGGAACGCTCATGAGCCGTTATGGTTTCGCAGACCTTAACGCGCCATTAACCGCACGCGGCGGCAAGCCGCCGTCACAGGGGCACGACGTCCAGGAAATGGCGGCCCTCGCGGTCCTCGATCGCCACGACGAAGATGTCGGGATCGAACTTCAGCTCGCGGGCGATGCGCGCGTCCGCCTCCGTCTCCGGGCGCCCTGGGGGGACGAGCTCCACGAACTTGCGGTCGGCGGGATAGGCCTCGTCGAAGGCGGTCTGGGGCGCGGGGCCATAGAGGGCGGCGCCGTCCGGCGTCACCACCTTGACGAAGATCGCCCCCGCCTCCTCGGCGCCGCGCCGCGCGACCACGGCGAACGCGCCTTCCACGCTCGCGCGCCGCAGCAGCGCGGAGACGAAGATGGCGCTCTTGAGCCGCATCAGTTCACCGCCGTGCCGGTGACGGCGGAGAGCTCGCGCACCAGGCGGTCGGAGATCTCCCCGTCGGCCGGCAGGTTGCGGTCGCGCTGGAAGCGCTGGACGGCGAGGCGGGTCTCGGTGCCAGTGCGCCCGTCCACCTTGATGGGGCCGTAGCCGAGCCGGGCGAGCGCCTTCTGCACCGAGAGCACGCGCGCGTTCGCCGGCAGCTCCGCCGGCGGGCGCACCGCCCCGGTCACCTCCGGCGCCGGCGCCGAACCCACCGCCGCGAGCGGGCGGCGGACGGAATCGTTCTGCGGGCGCGCGGCCGGCCCGCCGGACGCGGCGGTGGGCGCCGGCGGCGGGCCGCCGGTGGTGCGCATGACGAGATAGCCGAGCGAGCCGTCGGTCGCCCCGCCGGTCGGCGCCGGATGGGCGGGCGCCGGGACCGGCGCCGGCGTCGCAACCGCAACCTTGGGGGCCTTCGGCTTGTCCGGCATGGAACCGGCCGCCGGGCTCCGGGGCGGCATCGACCCGCCGACGCCCGGCCCCTGGAACACCAGGGCGTTCACCGCCACCGCGATGCCCAGTCCGGCCAGGAGAACGCCGGCGGCGATGTCCGCCGTCTTCAGGCGCCGCGACGCGCCGGGGGCCATGTGCTCCGGCGAAAACCCCGCGCGCTGGTCGAGATCATGGATGTCGGGCGCAAGTCCATGGGCGTTCATGCGGTTCTCCGGGCGGATTGTTCGGGACCGGCGCGAAGGGCGAACGGCGCCACCACATCGGTGGCGGCCGCCTCGGCGCGGGCGGCAGGCGCAAGCGGCAGGCGCACGGTGACGGAGGTGCCGCGGCCGAGCGTGCTCTCGACCTCGAAGGCACCGCCGTGCAGCCCCACGAGGCCCTTGACCACAGCGAGGCCGAGGCCCGAGCCGCGCGCGCGCTGATCGGCGTCGCCGGCCTGGAAGAACGGCTCGCCGAGGCGCTTCAGCTCCTCCGGCCCCATGCCCGGGCCGCTGTCGCGCACGCGCACGGCAAGCAGGTCGGCCTCCATGCGCAGCCCCACCCGGACCCGGCCGCCCTCGGGCGTGAACTTCACGGCGTTGGCGATCAGGTTGATGAGGATCTGCCGCAAGGCCCGCCGATCGGCCTCCACCTGCGGCAGCCGCGCGGCGATCGAGGTGCGGATCGCGATGGTGCGGCGCGCGGCCTCCACTTGCATCATCTCGACGCAACCGGAGACCAGGTCGGCGGCATCCACCGGCTCGATGTCGAGGGTGTAGGCTCCCGCCTCGACCCGGGACAGGTCGAGGATGTCGTTGACGAGGCCCAGCAGGTGCCGGCCGCTGTCGTGGATGATGCGGGCATAGTCCGCCTTGCGGGCATCGTCGATCGGCCCGCCTGCCTCGGTGGCGAGGATCTCCGAGAAGCCGATGATGGCGTTGAGCGGGGTGCGCAGCTCATGGCTCATGGCGGCCAGGAACCGGCTCTTGGCGGCGTTCGCGGCCTCGGCCTCGGCGCGCCCGCGCGCCTCCTCCTCCGCCCGCGCCTTGTGGGCGCTGGCCTCGCGCCAGACGCAGCGTACCTCGCCGCGCCGCGCCGGTAGGAGCCGGACCTCGAACGGCAGGAAGGACGGCGGACCGCTCGCCGCCCCGCGCGCCCTGAGGTCGCAGGTGGCCGGGACGCCGCGGGCGGCGAGCGCGAGGGCGGACAGGAAGGACGGGCGGTCGGCCACCAGGATGCGCTCGTAGACGCCCTGGCCGAGCAGGACGGCGCCCGGATCGACGGCGGCCTGAGGGCGGCCGAGGAAGGCGGCGCCGAGGGCGGCTTCGGCCGACGGCGCCGGAACGTGCCGGAACGGGCCTTCCATGCGCTCCACGGCGAGCACCTCGCCCTGCCGGTTGTGGCGGGTGACAAGCAGCGCGTCGTCGTCGGCCTCGCGCCGCCCGACCTGGGCGGCCGATGCCGCGAGGGCACGCGCCACGGTGGCGAGGGCGGCGCAGACCAGCGCGGCGCCGAACAGGAAGAAGGCATCGGCGAGCGCGCCGGAGGCCAGGCCCGCCGCCTCGGCGAGGAACACCGCGCCTGCGCTCCCTGCGGCCACCAGCGCCAGCACAGCGAGGACGGCGGCGGTGATGCGCCCGAGGCGCGCGAGGCGCGCCATGCGGCCGGTCCGTGCGCCTGCCGGCGCACGGAACCTCAGCGAACGGTCATAGGTGAAAAGCGGCACGGCGCCCCTCTTGCCCCTGAAATTGCCCCCGGCGGCGGCGCCCGCGATCGGGCCGCGCCCCGCCTTGGCCCGCAGCTTTGCCCGGCACCGTTTAAGCAATGCTAAGGCGACGAGAAGCGACCTGCCTCCAGCGTTAACGATGTCTTTAAAAGTCACGCCCGCCCCCCGTCGGCGCCACGCCGGCTCTGGTATGATCTCAACGCTCGCACTTGGATCGCGGGCAGTGACGAGGCGGACATGTTCTTCCTGTTGCGCATGGGCTTCCTGCTCGCCGTTGTGCTGGCGCTCCTGCCCCTGGGGCTGAAGGGGGAGAGCGGGCGCGACGTGAGCGTGTTCGAGGCGTTCGGACTGGTTCAGGCGGTGATCGCGGATGCCCGCGGCTTCTGCGACCGGCAGCCCCAGGCCTGCGACGTGGGCGGGCAGATGGTGGTCCATTTCAAGGAGAAGGCGCAGGTGGGCGCGCGCTGGCTCTACGAGGCCATGGGCGATGCCACGGCGACGGACGCCCCCAAAACGGATGCCCCCAAGACCGCCGGCGCGCCGGCACCCGCGCCCGGCGTCACCGCCTCCGGCCTCGATCCGGCGCGCATGCCGTCCGCCGGCCAGCTCCACCTCACCCCGCAGGACCTGCTGCCGGTGTGGGGCGGCGGCGGCAGCCTCCAGGCGACCCCGCCCCCTGCCTCGCCGGCCTCGGTGCCCGCCTCCGCCCCCCTGCCCCCGCGCCGCCCGGCCTGAGGACATCGGCCGGCGATGCCGGTATAGTGGCGCCGATGGCCGCAAGGATCACCTGATGGACGCCGAGGACCTGATCGCCGATTTCGAGCTCCTGGACGACTGGGAGGATCGCTATCGCCACGTGATCGAGCTCGGCCGCGCGCTGCCGCCCTTCCCCGAGGCGGAGCGCACCGAGGCCAACAAGGTGCAGGGTTGTGCCAGCCAGGTCTGGCTGGTGTGCCGGCGCAAGGACGGCCCCGGGGGCACGGTGCTGGAGTTCGAGGGCGATTCGGATGCCCATATCGTGCGCGGGCTGGTCGCCGTCCTGCTGGCCCTGACCTCGGGCCGCACGGCGGAGGCGATCCTCAAGACCGACGTCCTCGCCATCTTCCGCCGGATCGGCCTCGAGGGCCACCTGACGCCGCAGCGCTCCAACGGCCTGAGGTCCATGGTCGAGCGCATCCGGGGCTTTGCCCGCGCCGCCCTCGCCGAGGCCTGAGGCGCGACATCCCGCCCGCCTGTCCCTTCGCATGCGGCAAGCTGTACCGCGGCCGCATGGCGCGGTGATCGCGGCACGCTCCGCGTCATCCCTTGACGCTTGAAATTCCATTATTCTGCAAGATGTTGGCAGCCGACCAGCCGGCACAGACCAAACCCTGCCGCCACCGTGCTGGCGCTCCGGGCGGCCGGTGGCGCCGCCATTGGGGCATCGACGCCGCCACCGGACTTGGGTATGGTCCGCTCATAGCAGAATTGGAATGTTTCGAAGGCGTCGCTGGTTCCGATCGGAGTGCCCCGCGTCTGCGTCGGGGCGGCAGCGGGAAGCGGGCGACGCCAGATGTCGGGAGCACTGCCTGAGGCCGGCCCGCGCGCCGGGTGCGGCGGAGATCCCGCGAGCAAGAGCGACACCCGGACCGCTGTTCCCGCGACACCCGGCCATCGCGAAAACGAAGGAGCCGGCAATGGATTTCGATCCGGTCACTCTCGCACGCATCCAGTTCGCGTTCACCGTCTCCTTCCACATCATCTTCCCAAGCTTCACCATCGGCCTCTCGGCCTTCATCGCCACGCTGGAGCTGCTGTGGCTGAAGACCGGACGCGAGGTGTTCCATCGCCTCGCCCGCTACTGGACCAAGATCTTCGCGGTCTCGTTCGCCATGGGCGTGGTGTCGGGCATCGTCCTGTCCTACCAGTTCGGCACCAACTGGAGCCGGTTCTCGGAGGTGGTGGGCTCCGTGGTGGCGCCGCTGATCGGCTTCGAGGTGCTCACCGCCTTCTTCCTGGAGGCGACCTTCCTCGGCATCATGCTGTTCGGCTGGAACCGGGTGCCCGCCTGGCTGCACGTGCTCGCCACCTGCGTGGTGGCGTTCGGCACCTTCATGTCCGCGTTCTGGATTCTCGCCGCCAACAGCTGGATGCAGACCCCGGCCGGGTTCGAGATGCGCGACGGCGTCGCCTATCCGCTCGACTGGCTGGAGATCATCTTCAACCCGAGCTTCCTGCACCGCCTGCCGCACATGCTGCTCGCCGCCTACCTCACCACCTCGCTGGTGGTTCTGGCGGTAGCGGCGCGCTACCTGCTCGCCGGGCGGTTCCTGGAGGAATCGAAGGTGATGATGGTGATGGCCATCGGCATGCTCGCCGTGGTCGGACCGATCCAGGCCTTCGTCGGCGACGCCCACGGCCTCAACACCGCGAAGTACCAGCCGGCCAAGATCGCCGCCATCGAGGCCCACTGGGACGGCTCGAAGCCCGCGCCGCTGGTGCTGTTCGCCTGGCCGGACGAGAAGGCGGAGAAGAACCTCTACGAAATCTCCATCCCCGGCGGCGCCTCGCTGATGATCACCCATTCCCTCACCGGCCTCTTCCCGGGCCTGAAGGACTTCAAGCCGCAGGACCGGCCGCCGGTGATCGGGCCGTTCTTCGGCTTCCGCGCCATGGTGGGCGTGGGGGTGGTGATGATCCTGTTCGGCTGGGTGGGGGCGTGGCTCCTCTGGCGCCGCAGGGCATTTGACACCCGCTGGTACCTGTGGCCCGCCTCGCTCGCCTGGCCGCTCGGCTTCATCGCCATCCTGTCGGGCTGGATCGTCACCGAGCAGGGGCGCCAGCCGTGGGTGGTCGAGGGCATCCTGCGCACCGCGGACGCGATCTCGCCGGTGGTCGGCTGGAGCGTGGCGGTGACGCTGGTGCTGTTCGTGATCGTCTATTCCATCGTCTTCGCCACCGGCCTCTATTTCATGAACCGCCTGATCGTGAAGGGCCCCGGCGGCACGCTGATCGAGCCGCCCCGCAAGGAGCGTCCCACCCGTCCCCTGGCCGCCGCCCACGGCGAGGGCCAGATCACCCCCGGCGAATAAAGGCAGAGGAGCGCGCCATGGAATGGTATCTGCCCGTCATCTGGGGCCTCATCATCGGCGTCGCCGTGATCATGTATGTGATCCTGGACGGCTTCGACCTCGGCATCGGCATCCTCTTCCCCTTCGCCAAGGAGGAGAAGCAGCGCGACACCATGATGAACACGGTGGCGCCATTCTGGGACGGCAACGAGACCTGGCTCATCCTCGGCGGCGGCGGCCTATGGGTCGCCTTCCCGCAGGCCTATGCGGTGGTGATGCCGGCGCTCTATCTGCCGGTGATCCTCATGCTGCTGGCGCTGGTGTTCCGTGGTGTCGCCTTCGAGTTCCGGTGGGTGGCGGCGACCAGCCGCAAATGGTGGAATTTCGCCTTCTCCGGCGGCTCGCTGGTAGCGGCCTTCTGCCAGGGCGTGATCCTCGGCGGCCTGGTGCAGGGCATCACGGTGGCAAACGGCCAGTTCGCCGGCGGCCCGCTCGACTGGGCGACCCCGTTCGCGCTTCTGTGCGGCCTGGGCGTGGTGGCGGGCTATGCGCTGCTGGGCGCCACATGGCTCCTCATCAAGACCGAGGGGGCGGTCGCCGACCGCGCCCGCGCCCAGGCGCTGCCGCTGCTCTATGCGGTGCTCGCCTTCATGGCGGTGGTGAGCCTATGGACCCCGCTCGCGTTCGACCGCATCGCCGTGCGCTGGTTCTCCACGCCCAACATCTTCTTCCTGGCGCCGGTGCCGATCCTCACCGCGCTCGTCGCCTATCTGGTGTGGCGCTGGCTGAAGGAAGGCCGAGAGATGCTCCCCTTCTTCGGCACGGTGGGACTGTTCCTGCTGGGCTTCCTGGGGCTCGCCATCTCCACCTTCCCCTACCTCGTGCCGCCCTCCCTCACCGTGTGGCAGACGGCGGCCGCGGCGCCGAGCCAGATCCTCATGCTGTTCGGCGTGATCTTCCTGCTGCCGGTGGTGCTCGGCTACATCGTGTTCGTCTACTGGATCTTCCGCGGCAAGGTGCGCGAGGGCGAGGGCTACCACTGAGCGGCGGCAAATCGCGGGACTATTCGGCGGCGTCCTCGGGCGCCTCGAACAGGTTCAGCTGCTGCGCGCGCACCGGCGCGAAGGACTGGCGGTGGTGGATGCACGGGCCGTGCCTGACCAGGGCGGCGCCGTGCTCGGGGGTGCCGTAGCCCATGTGGCGCTCGAAGCCGTAGTCCGGGAAGCTGAGGCCGAGCTGCGCCATCAGCCGGTCGCGCGTCACCTTGGCGACGATCGAGGCGGCGGCGATGGAGGCGATCAGCCCGTCGCCGCCGATGATCGCCTCCACCGGGCAGGGCAGGACCGGCGGATCGTTGCCGTCCACCAGCACGAAGGCGGGCTTGACCGGCAGCGCCCGCACCGCATGGGCGAGCGCCCACAGGGTCGCCTGGCGGATGTTGTCCCGGTCGATCCGCGCCGGCGGGGCAAGGCTCACCGCCACATGCGCGGTGGCGCAGATTTCCAGATAGAGCGCCTCGCGCCGCGCCCTGGGCAGCTTCTTGGAATCGTCGAGACCCTGCGGCACGCGTGCCGGATCGAGGATCACCGCCGCCGCCACCACCGGGCCGGCCAGCGGCCCGCGGCCCACCTCGTCGGCGCCCGCCACCGGCAGCAGGCCGGATTTCAGCAGCGCCCGCTCGCGGCGGAAGCCGAGCCCCTTCGCCGCCAGCGGCGGGCGCCCGCGGCGCGGCGCGGCCTCCGCCCCCTCTGGGGCGGCCGGGACGGCGGGCGGGCGCGGCTTCGGCGGCATGAATGGACCCGGGCACGGCGCGCGGAATCGGCGTCGCGCCCGCTTTGCATAGCACGGCGCGCGGGCGCAAGGCGCGCGCGGCGCTTGCTTTGCCGGTCAACTGGCCTAAATCTGAGGCAAGATCGCAGCGTCGGCGCCGCAGCCGGCGCCTCAAGACAAGATCGCTGAGCCAAATGCGCTGAGCCAAATTCGATGAGCCAGATTCCATGAGCTACGTAGCAGCGGCGAGCGCGCCGCTCCGCAAGACCGGACATATCAAGCTTTACGGCCCCGAGGGCTTCGAGGGCATGCGCCGCGCCGGCCAGCTCACCGCCCGCGCGCTCGACGCGGTCGCGGAGCTGGTGCGGCCCGGCGTCACCACCGAAGCCATCGACAAGCTGATCTTCGACTTCGCCATCGCCAACGGCGCCTATCCGGCGACGCTGATGTATCGCGGCTACCGCTATTCGGTGTGCACCTCGCTCAACCACGTGGTCTGCCACGGCATGCCCAATGCCCGCCCGCTGCGCGAGGGCGACATCGTCAACGTGGACGTGACGCTGGTGCTCGACGGCTGGTACGGGGATTCGAGCCGCATGTTCGCCATCGGCGCCATCCCGCGCCGGGCCGAGCGGCTGCTGGAGGTCACCTACGAGTCGATGATGCGCGGCATCGCCGCCATCCGCCCCGGCGGGCACGTGGGCGATATCGGCGCCGCGATCCAGGAGTTCGTCGAGCCGCAGCACATGAGCGTGGTGCGCGACTTCTGCGGCCACGGCGTGGGCCAGGTGTTCCACGACGAGCCGAACATCGTCCATGTGGGCCGGCGCGGGGAAGGCCCGCAGCTGGTGCCCGGCATGATCTTCACCGTGGAGCCGATGATCAATCTCGGCCGCCCGCACGTGAAGGTGCTCTCGGACGGCTGGACCGCGGTGACGCGCGACCGCTCGCTCTCGGCCCAGTTCGAGCATGCGGTCGGCGTCACGGAGACCGGGGTGGAGATCTTCACCCTGAGCCCGAAGGGCTACCACAAGCCGCCCTACCAGATCGCCTGACGGCAAGCGCCATGGTGGAGGAGCCCGAGGACGGCGTCGCCGAGGCCCCCCACTTCCACGGGCATCGCGACCGGCTGCGCGAGCGCTTCCGCGAGGCCGGCGCGCAGGCGCTCGCGGACTACGAGCTGCTGGAGCTGGTGCTGTTCCGGGCCGTGCCGCGGCGCGACGTGAAGCCGCTCGCCAAGGCGCTGGTGGACCGTTTCGGCTCCTTCGCCGAGGTGATCGCCGCGCCGTCGGCCCTGCTGGCCGAGATCCCCGGCGTGAAGCAGGCCATCATCACCGAGCTGAAGGTGGTGGAAGCCGCCGCCCAGCGCCTCGCCAAGGGACAGGTGAAGCGCCGGCCGGCCCTGTCGTCCTGGAGCGCGGTGCTGGACTATTGCCGGACCTCCATGGCGTTCCAGGACCGCGAGCAGGTGCGGGTCCTGTTCCTCGACAAGCGCAACCAGCTCATCACCGACGAGGTGCTCAACACCGGCACCGTGGACCATGCCCCGGTCTATCCGCGCGAGGTGGTGAAGCGGGCGCTGGAACTGTCGGCCACCGCCATCATCCTGTGCCACAACCATCCCACTTACTCATTCTGATCCCGCTGGATCACGCTCAAATCCGTTCAATCACTAGGAAATTCGCGCAATTTTGTCATTGCGCACAGGGGGCGGCTCCGGCAAATTGGGGGTTGTAAAAGGGGTAGAAACCGGCCTCCCGCTCCCAGCTAACGCCCCCGTTTCTCCTCGACCGATCCCAGTTCCGGAAAGGAGGAAACGCCATGCCCGCCCTGACCGATACCGCGATCAGACATGCGCTGAAGCGCGTCGAGATCAGCCGTAAGCAGGAGAACCTCGCCGATGGCGAAGGTCGCGGCACAGGCCGTCTCGTCCTCGTTCTCAAGCCCATGCCGAAGCGCGTCACTGCCGACTGGATGGCGCAGCAATGGCGTGACGGCAAACGTACCAAGAAGAAGATCGGCGCCTATCCGTCGATGCCGCTCGCCCAGGCCCGCGAAATCTACAAGCGCGACTTCGCCGACGTCATTCAGAAGGGCCGGAGCATCAAGATCGCGACCGACACGCGGCCTGGTACGATCGCCGATCTGTTCGGTGGCTACGTTGCCGCGCTCAAGGCCGCGGGGAAATCATCCTGGAAGGAGAGCGAAAAAGGCCTCAACAAGATCGCCGACACACTCGGGCGCAACCGCCTCGCTCGCGAGATCGAAACTGAGGAAATCATCGAACTGATCCGCCCGATCTACGATCGCGGTGCCAAATCGATGGCCGATCACGTGCGCTCCTATGTCCATGCCGCCTTTAGCTGGGGCATGAAGTCCGACAACGACTATCGGCAGCAATCATCTCGCCGCTTCCGTATCCCCTTCAATCCGGCGGCAGGTATTCCGACCGAACCCAAGGTCCAGGGCACGCGCTGGCTCGACGAAGACGAGTTCGTCCAGCTCTATCGCTGGCTCGAATGCCCCGACACCCCGGTTCATCCGCCTTACACCCGTGCCGTCAGGATCATCATGCTGACCGGCCAGCGGGTCGAGGAAATCGCGAGCCTCCACATCGACCAATGGGACGCCAAGGAAAAGGTCATCGACTGGTCCAAGACCAAGAACGATCTACCTCATGCCATTCCGGTACCCGAGTTGGCGGCTGAACTGCTCGCATCCATCAACGTCAACGAATACGGCTGGTTCTTCCCGTCGGCCAAAGACCCGTCGAAACCCGTCAGCCATGGCACGCTCTATTCGTTCATGTGGCGCCAGCGGGATCGCGGCGTGATCCCCTATGTCACGAACCGCGACCTGCGCCGGACCTTCAAGACGCTGGCCGGCAAGGCGGGCGTCTCGAAGGAAATCCGCGATCGCCTCCAGAACCATGCTTTGCAAGATATCAGCTCCAAGCACTACGACCGTTGGCACTACATGGTAGAAAAGCGCGCCGGTATGGCGAAATGGGACAAGTTCGTCCGCGCCATGCTTGTGAAGAAGCGCATGAAGGCGGCGGCATGAGCCACCGGCCTCTCCTTCTTGCCGGCATGCTTGTTTTCCTCTGCCCGGTCGTCCCCGCCTATGCAGATCCGTGCAAAGCACCTCTGCCAGCCCAAGCTGGCGTGCAGTTCTCTGGCACGGTTCGCTATGTCGGTGATGGCGACAGCCTTTGCGTAGGCAGGACGGCCGACCCCAACACCTGGATCGAGGTCAGGCTTGCCGACTTCAACGCCCCCGAGCTCCACCAAGACGGCGGGGCTCAAGGAAAGGTCGCGCTCGAACGCATTGCGCTTCACCGTGAGGTGACATGCACGACGGAGCGCGGCCGCAGCAGGCGCGTGATCTCATTCGACCGTGTCATTGCCCGCTGCCGTGTCGGCTCTCAGCCCATTGGTGACATGCTGCGCCAAGCCGGAGCGCCGGAGGGCGGCAACTGATGCCGGCCTCCACCATTGACTTAACATAGCTTGGAAGCTATATGGATTGGGACGTCAGACTGCATGACGCCTTCGAGGCGGAGTTTCAGGCTTTCGCGAACGAGGTGCACATCGAAATGCTCGCCCTCGCAAAGCTGCTGGCCGAATTCGGGCCGCAACTTGGTCGACCTTACGTCGATACGCTGAAGGGCTCGAAGCACGCCAACATGAAGGAAATGCGCTTTTCAGCGGCCGATGGCGAGTGGCGAACAGCCTTTGCCTTCGACCCAGAGCGAAACGCAATCCTGCTTGTAGCAGGTGACAAGTCGGGCGGAAGTCAGAAGCGCTTTTACAAGCAGCTTATCGCAAAGGCGGACAAGCGGTTTTCCGACCATCTGGAAAACCTGAAATCCGTAAAGAAGAGATAGCCCGATGGGACGCAGCATCACGGACGTCATCGCTTCGCTGCCCCGCGACCAGCAGGAGCAGGTCGAGGCCCGCTACCAGGAGCTTCGGCAGGAGGTCGAGGGTCTGCGCGAGCTGCGGCAGATCGCGGGGAAGGCACAGGAAGATGTCGCCGGTGCCTTGAACATCAAACAGCCCTCGGTCTCGAAGATCGAAAAGCAGGCCGATATGTATCTATCGACGTTGCGCAGCTACGTCGAGGCGATCGGCGGCAAGCTTGAACTCACCGTGAAGCTGCCGTCGCATCCGCCCCTCAAGCTTCACAGCCTGGGCGACGTGATTACATCGAACACGCCCACGCGCGGCGCCCGCGTGCGGAAAGCCGCCAGAGTCCGCTCTTGATGCTTCAGTTCGACGGCAATTGGCGGTTCGACAGTCCCGGCGCGATAGAGCCCGCCGTACAAGAGGGCTTTCGCGACCTTATCAACCGCATCAGCGGACAAGGGCAACAGAAGGCCATTTTCGAGCATTTCAAAGCGCGATTCTGTGCGGCAGCCAGCGCCGAATATTGGCCGAGCACCAACGAGCGGTTCGCCTCCGAAGATCTCGACCGAGACATGGGACGCGCCGGCGAGAACGCTCCGGTCTTCATCGAAGCGTTCTGGGACGCATGCCAGGAACTTTGGGCTCGCAACCCGGCGATGGTGATACCGGAAGCCGGGAGGATCAATCGCATCCTCGCCGACGCCAGACTGCCTTCGAGCGCGATGCGCTGTTCGCTGCCTTCATCATCGGCCTTGAGCCCTGTGAGCGCGCCATCGCCGAGGCCCGCTATCTACAGGCCCACGCGCTGCTGCGCCAGGAGCTCGAGATCCTCGCCCAGCTCAAGGCGGTCGGTGCAAACCGGCGAAAGCCCAGCGGCTCCCCGAATGTCGCAGCCCTCGAGCAATCGCTCCGCCGTCTCTATGGAGACCTTTCTGCGGCTGCCCATGCGTCCCGGCACGACATCGTCCAAAGCGCGACCGCGTGGGACGGTGAACTGGACGGCCTTCCCGGCCCGACAAACATGACCCGCTATTTCCCGGAGACTGACGAAGGGCTCGCAAGACGATCCTACGCCCTCCACATTTACATGATCATTCGCCTCGTTGAGGAATTGAGCGTTGATCTTAGCGCTCGGCATAAATCAGCAGCGTTTACCGACGCGGGAAACGAGGCGCTGAATCTTGCAATAGACTTGATGGCGGCAGAAGGAATGCTTGAAATCGTCACTGACGCCGATTGGAACCGCAATACTGATATTTAGTGGATTGCCGCGTCGTCCGATCGCTGGTCCGACGCATAACGATCAATACGCTTGGGGAGCAAATGCCAGCAACTGCATTTTCCGTGAGGTTCGAGCGCGAACTCGATGTCGACCAACTCGCGATCCTGATGACCGGCACACAGCCGACGCAAGACCGCGACGGGGCCGAACTTCTCAGCATGTTCGGCGATGCGATCCGCGCAGACGTTCAATGCTCATCCTGCGGTAAATTCGGCGCTCACATCGTACAGCCCGCAAAGTCGCGAGCATCCAAGGCAGTCCTCCGGCAAGCCCACTTCAGGTTTGTCGATCCGAATGGCGGCGACGCCCACCATCCATTCTGCGAATTCCACGGGAACAACGAAACTCGTTCGACCCAAGATAGCCTCCTCAACTTCGGATCGGAAAAAAGCGCTGAAACAAGAGCCATACGGCTCCTGGTATGCAAGGGCATCGAGCAAGGCATATTTGACCAACGTCGTATCCGGGACATGCGGCAGTGGTTCTTCGATCTCAAATCCGCCACCCGCTTCACGGTATCGATGCCGTTGGAGGCTATCTCTTGGGCCCATGCACTTCAGCACCATCCCCATCACCAGCGCTGGCAGTTCCACCCATCCCAGGCGGCGATGCCCGCCTTCGACTGGAAAGCCGCCGCAAAAAAGCAGTTCACCGAGGAGCATTTTCATCTGTTCGAACTGGTGAAGGGCGGATTGCTACCGTTCGAGGACGCGACGTGGCGGCAAGCGAGCGAACTCGCTCAGAAATATCATGGGCGCGAGGTGTTCGACGTCACCAAGCTCCAGCCCTACTACGAAGCCGCGATCTCGCTTTGCATCTTCGTCGCCGCGAATAGCGGCATCGATTTCGGCAAGCGGCAGCCTGAAATCTATCGATGGAAAGGCGCACCAACAGCATTACTAGCGCTATGCGCGCTGGTGCTATTCGTCTCGGATTGGGACATGAACGTTGCGATCGCAGCGTTCGCCAAGCTGTTGTCCGCGCCGGAACCCAGCGACGGCGCGCTCGGCAACGTCATCGGACTCAACCCCTTTCATGAGTACGGCGCGTGGCGCCTCGTTATCGCCTCCGGCGAGGTCGCCGCCAAAAGCCCGAATGGACTGGATTACAACGCCCGGCTCGCCGCCATCGAGGCTGCACTGCGCGAGCAGCATCGGCAGTGGAAGGAACACCAGCCCTAGGGTCGGCTCAGAAACGTCGAAGCCGACGGAACCGCTCAGGCGATTAGTTCTATCTCGCCGGGCTCGAACCACTCCTGCCGAATCATCGCGTCGCGCGCCAGCGTCGGATCAGCAGTGTAGTAAACAACGGCAAGGCTTTGCTCGGCGCGGCTGCAGGTCACATAGAACAGTCGCCGCGTCCGATCGATGGTCGTCTCCTTCCCGGCCGCTTCATTCTCAAGATCGGTCTTACTCTTCGCCTTCGTCTCGAAAAGCTTGTCATAGGCGAACATGAAACCGCGGGCTTCATCGTCGCTAACGACAACCATTACCCTTGGAAATTCCAGCCCTTTTACCCCCTGGTGCGTGTCGAACTGCGAGACGCCACGAACGTAGCGATCATATCGCTCGATCTGGTCGAAGGGCGCCTCAAGTGCCAACCGCCAACCGCCCAACTCGCTTTTGACATCGACTTCCTCTTCCTGGTCGCCGGCATCGCCGTCTGCGTCAATCTCGCCTTCCGCGACGACGGCATCGGCGGCGGAAAACGGAACCAGCACCTCGGGGATCATGAAGAGGTTAGTTTCGGCGACATAGCGCAAAACCGAGCGTGCGGTCGGCTTCTCATCCTTGTTCACCAGGGCCAGCAGACCATCGCAGGCAGCCTTGACCTTGCTGAGAATGTCGACCTGCTTCTCGCCGGCAGCTTCAAGCGCTTTGCGCTCGAGGAGCGGAGACGTGCGCCGAACGACTGCGGCGACGGCAAATCGATCTCCCGCGCGCAAGGCTGCGACCAGCGGCAATATCTCGCGGGTGAAAAGTCCGATGCCCGCGCCCGTCCCTTGCAGGAAGCTCGTGCGGATGCGCTCGACCGCGTAGAGAGGCTCGAAGAATTGTTCGAAGCCAAATCGACGCGCGGACATCAGGTGCTCCAGCGCCAGCGTCTTGATCGCTTCGGCTCCCTCCGCCCAACTCGGATCGCCCGTGAGCTCCGCCATTCGTGCAGCGACGGTGGCCTCGGCCGCGCTCTTGTCGGCTATCGCCTGCGAGACGACGAACAGCCGAACAACGCCCTCTCCAGCATCGCTGCGTGGCTGCTGTTCCTCGCCATCCTCATCCCGTCTAATTTTGTTGATGAGCGTGATGACCCGTGTGGGGCAACGATGGTTCATCCGCTTCCTCGGCTTGGCCCAGGCCTGCGGGATCGCCTCCGCCAAACGCTCCTTACCGTCGGCGTAGATACGCTGCATCGTGTCGCCGAAGAGTCCCAGGCAAAAGGCTTCGCGGTATCCCGCCTCGACATTGAGCAGCGCGTCCATGAGCTTTCGGCTGGTATCCTGGCTCTCGTCGATAAGCAGGATTGGGAAGCGGGTCACTAGCAGCCGGCGCAAACCAGGCTTCGCGCCGAGAAAATCGGCGGTCATGGCGATGACCTCTGCGTGGCTCAGAGAGTCCCGCGTGCGGTTGTCGCCCGTGGGGCTGTAAACGAATCGCATAATTTCGGCGAGGTTCTCGCGGCGACGCCGCTTGCTTTCTATCGAGCGAGCGCGGTCCGACGCTGCTTTGCTGTTTGCTCGGCCCTTCGCCTGTGCTTCCTCCAGCTCTGCGATATCCGCAAGGAGCCGGGTCGACAGCCACCCCCGAATATCACCGTCGTAGCCGGCAATCAGAGACCACGCGAACGCGTGAATGGTCGACACCTCTACACGAGGATCGAACTCGAGCCGTTGCTTGATCTCGTCGCAGGCGGCGTTGGTGTAGGTAATCACCCCGATCTTCTGACCAGATAGCGACAACCGCCTGCCCTGCTCCTTACACACCGTCCGGATCGCCTCAACGAGCGACCGGGTCTTGCCTGATCCGGCGCCGGCGTAGAGAAAGAAGCTCCTTGGCTTCTCAATGTTCAAGCAGGCGAGGATCGCCTCGTCGGCTTCGGAATCGAATTTGTCGTCAACCGCGCTCATGTATCGGCCCCTTCGATTTCGGCGACGACATGTTCTTCGACCGGCGGGGCAACCTCGACCTTTTCCTGTGGCGGCGCCCCCTTGACCAGAGGCAGAATCTCAACCTGCTTCTTCTTGAGCTGTGCGAGTAGCCACTCAAGTCCTTCGGCGATGTAGCGCGGCACGATGATCGTGTCGAAGTTCTCAACCTCCATCACGTCAAGCGCAAACTCTGCCTTCTTGCCGTTCTTGAGGGCGAGGTACATTTGCTCGCCGATCGCGGCCACCCCGCCACCATTCGCGATCGCATCGCGAAACTTACGGACCAGGCCGGTGCCATCCAGTTCAGAGAAAATGCTGAGGTTCTCGAACGCCATCGCGTCCTCAAACGTATACGGATATGCGACCTCAGGCCCCACGATACCCGGCGACGTCACACCCAACGGGATCTGATACGCGGCGCGCACAGCGAATAGCGGGTCGCCGTCCTCATGCAGCGTCTTCGTGCCGCCATCCGCTCGCATGAGCTCATCGACGTCGTCGAGCTTTGGCACCCATGTCTTCAGCGTCGCATTATTGGTTTTCTGACCAACGCCTTTCGCGGGTTGGACGGAAGCGCCGCCCGTCTTATCCAGCGTATCCAGGTCCGTGATGATCAGGGTCAGCAAGCCGAGGTGATCAATCAAGGGCTTGAGACGATGTGCGTGGCTTCCTCCGATCTCAAGCAGGGTGATGTAGCACTGGTTGAGCTCGTCGTAATGCGCTCGGATGAAATTCGGGACGAGCATGCGTTCCGCCGGTCCCTCCACCAAAATGGCCGCGTCTGCGAAAAACAGATCCGCGTGCTGTGCCCGAAGATATCGGGTCACGAAACGCTCGGTTTCGCTACCCGGACCAAAAACTTCCGACAGATTGATAACGGTGGAGACCGGCACTTTCGCGGCCATACCCGCAGGCAGCCGCCGGAAATACCGCAGGCACGAGAACGACGTCTCATGCGCGACGTGACTCGAGTGGGTGCTGACCACCAATTGGGTACGCAGCTTTTTACTATCTCCAAGGTCCTCGTGTGCACGCAGCACCGCATAAGCCTTCTTGATGAAGACTTGCTGGACCTGAGCATGCAAATGCGCTTCCGGTTCCTCGACCAAGACGAGATGGAGAGGCTCGGTCGTGGTCACCGTCGCGCCGGTTGACGCCTTCCCGACACGCATCCAAGCGTCACGAAAGCTCATCAACCGGAATATCATCGAGATCAGGTTTTGATAGCCGAGGCCGTTATTTGCCTCGGGCAACCGCAACACGGGCGTCGTCGCGCCGTCCTCGGCAACGACGTCCACCTCGAAGCTGATCGCCGCATTGTGGTTGAGACCGTCGATAGCTTTCAAGCGTGTCGAAACGCGCGGGCGCGGATCGGTCACGCCAGGATAGCCCATACCCTCGACCTCGGTGAACGCTGCCTTGAAACTCTCGGTCAGCCGCTTGTCGAACGCATCCTGGGCGGCTTCTATCGCCTGCAACGCGCCAAGGTCCTTCGGATCAGGTCCCTTCGTCGGGTCGAGGTGCTTGGCGTAGTAGCTTCTGAGCTGGTCGGATAGCCGATTGCCGCTCGCCGCCGCGGGAGCATCATCATCCTCCGCGGCCTGCTGCTCCTCACCGAAGCCCCTCTGCGCCGGTATGTCATGAACGCGGATCAAGCCGCTCAGCGGGTCGCCATCGATCGGCCGAGAACCGCCCGGAAGGACCTGCGGACGCGCCAGAGATTTTGCAGGAGCGACAAGCTGACCCGGATCCAATGAATAGGCCCGAATGGTGAAGTGCGTCGACAAACGCTTGCTCAGGAAATCGATCAGACTCTCGGGCCAGATTGTCAGCTTGGGCGGCATAGCGGGCGGATCGGCGTCGGGATTCTCTGCCGCAGCGGCCGCGATGGCTGCCGCCCTCATCGTCTCGGCATCGCTCACCGCACCCATGTACTCCTTGTACAAAAGCGCAAGGTCCTTCGGCTCGTAGCGCAGCCGGACGCCAAGTCTTCCCCCCTCCCAATCCAAAGTCGGGATAAGGTCGCGAACGTGGTGCATCTCCCCCGCTTCGACGTGCAGCCATAGGTCCAAAGTCGGCAAGGTGCTGCCCCACGGATCTACGACCAGGTCGACGATTTCCTCCGCGTTCCGGGCAGCTATCCATGCCTCGCCCAGGGCGATGATCGTAGGCCAATGACACAACGTGAAATCGTGCATCTCGAACGGACAGCGGCGCGGCGACAGGAAGCGTCGCAGAGCAAGCATCGCGGACGTCTTGCCGCTGTTGTTGGCCCCAACGAAAAGTGTGGTCGTGGTTGAAAGGTCAACCCGCGTCGACAATAATTTCCTGAAATTGGCGATTTCTAGAAATTCAATATGCACTGCCAGCGCCCCCCAACCCCGGCTGCGGTAACATAATCCGCAGATCATTATAGGCGTTAGACTTTTTTGACCGATAGGCAGTCACCTACCCGAACATTTCGTGCCGGACCCACTTGATTGTCGTTCGTAGCGCGCCGCACAGGACAGGATCGCGATGCCCCCTGCCCAGCTTCGCGATTCTCCCCGTTACCTGAGATTGCATATTCCGCGATTTCTGCCCAGCGCCGCTAGAGCTTTAGGCGGCACGCGCGCGATCCGCCTCGGCACGGCACAGCCCGAGATTTCCGATCTCCACTCCGTCGATCGCATCGCCGGTATGGGTCTCCCCGACCGTTAGCAGCCTTCTCATATGCTGTTCGTTCACACCGTTCGCTTAACGGCCTCCGCTGCTTTCACGTCCATGACCTCGCCGCGACAGCCGACGAGCGCAATCTCGATACCGGCCAGGCGCAAAGTGCCCTCCGTCAGCGGAATCACGCTCACCTGACGCCCCTGCGACAGGGTCCGCTGATGTCCTCGGGGGCGTCACGTGCCGGTCAATTTTATTGGCGAGGACGAGAACGGATGCTCTCTGATCAAAATCAGGGAGGTGAAGAATATCGAGGCGCGCAAATGCAACCTCCAGACCGGCAATCCGCTGGAGCTGCGCCTGCTCGGATGGATCGAAGCGGCCGACGCGTTTCAGCTTGAACGGCACCTTCACCAGCACTTCGGCTCGACCCACGTGCGCGATGCGTGGTTCGCAATCGAGCCGGCCGACATCCTTCCTATCCTTCGGCGCGCCGGCCGCGATGGGTTCCTCGTGAAGAACGCCGACGCCTTCCAAGTTGTTGGATATGATCGCGATGCCATTCCCGAACATCTCGGTGTGTGGGAGTAGGCTGATCTGGCAATCGACGAGTGCTGCCCGTCTTGCGGATGCCTGTGCGCCCTGCATTTTCAAGAAGCGCCGCAGATGTACGATCGCATCTGGTGTGACACGCCGACCGATTTTTCGGGACTCGATTCGCGTGAAAGACCGTCGGATGAGCGAGGACCGGAAAGGCGGAAAGGCGCCAATCCTGACAATCTGAGTGCGGGCTCTGCGTTTTCTGGGGAATGCCGTTCCCTGCACGCGAGCCCTTTGTCTTCCTGCTGCGGGGAGATCATTATATCGAAACGGAACTTTCTGGCGCGGGCCGCCAAAGCGGCCAGAGGAGCGTGAATGGCGACACCTACGGATAAGACGACAAAGCGGCTATTCGCTCTTTCCGGAAACATTTGCGCATTCCCTGGGTGTGCCTTGCCGATCGTCGAAGCCGCTGGCCCCGTCACTGGCGAAATCTGCCACATCGCCGCCCGCAGCCCGGGAGGTCCTCGCTATGATCCTTCACAATCCGACAAAGACCGGAACGGCTTTGGCAATCTCCTCCTATTGTGCAGACATCACCATAAGATCGTCGATGAGGAGCCGAATATTTATTCGGTCGATGTTCTGCGCCACATCAAGGCCATTCATGAAAGTGTCGCCGGCCGAGCTGAGAAGCCTACCGATCTCATATTCGCGAAAATGCTCTTGAACGATCTCAATCAGATCACGATCAGCCGGAACAACGGCAATATCGCTATCAACAGCCCGGGGGCTATCCAGGCGCACCAAGTCACCATACGCAACACTCATCATTCAATCAGTATCAATGCGCCGCCCGGGACGATCGGCTCCGATCAGGAAGCCACGCGCTACGTGAAATATCTATTTGATAAATATAATAAATTTGCTGGCGCAGACCGAATGCGCGCTTCAAAATTTAACCACGGCGCAA
This sequence comes from Xanthobacter pseudotagetidis, assembly GCF_043194795.2. NCBI lineage: Bacteria > Pseudomonadati > Pseudomonadota > Alphaproteobacteria > Hyphomicrobiales > Xanthobacteraceae > Xanthobacter > Xanthobacter pseudotagetidis. The sequence goes on from NZ_CM195534.1 coordinate 4,002,220, forward strand.
TATACAAGAACATTGAGAGCAATTTTGGCGCATCCTGGCGACTATTGCCAATCGAAAAATTCGATGCGGTCTGCGATTATCTTCAGCAACGGATCAAACGAACGACCATTGCAAAGTCGAATTCTGCTAAAGGGATGCGCGCCTATTGTACATATCAGGAATTCAACACAAGGTAGGCCTGTGGACGTGATCTCCTGACACAAGGGCTTAAGACCAAAACCATTGGTAGTCCAAATGAGCTGGTAACACTTGAAGTCAATAACCATCGCACGTGCATGCGCCAACGATCGAGAGCCGGAATGCCACTGAAGGCCAAGCTCGATGACCGCGAAGTAATTTCCGTCCTTTGTTCCGAGGAAGATTGGTCACACGCCCAGCACGCCTCAAAGGGTGCGGGAGGCCGGTTACGTATGTCCTGTTGCGATGCTCCCGCTTATGCCAGCCACAGTCCGCTCGACCTGCGGTATTTTGCGCACAAATCCGGCTATGATCGCTGCCCTTCCAGCGGTGAGTCCGATCAACATGAGTCCCTGAAGGCAGCCGCGGCAAGAGCAGTTCAGTCGCTGGGAGGATGGCAGGCCGACGTTGAGGTCTCGGGGAATGGCTGGCGCGCCGATGTTCTAGCCGTGCGTGGTAGCATCAAGATCGCGATTGAAGTTCAGCTTTCCGCTCAGGCAAGACGGCGAACCGGGGCACGCAACGACAGGTTCGAAGCTTCAGAGGTTTCGGCATTCTGGCTAAAGGGCCGGAATAACCACTTCAACGATTTTGGCGACGGCTTGCAAGCTCCCGTCCACGGCACCTCGATCCGCGAACAGATGGAGAGTGTGGACGTGGCAGTCAGGAATCTGCTCGGCGCCGTTGAACGCCAAGTAAGAATGGCGAACGAACTCGCTCGGCTCATCCGCACCATTCCTGGATGGGTGTACAATATCAATTTACAGGGGACCATTCCTGCTTGCTTCGAGCTGCAACGCGAGAGCAAGAGGCAACAAATCCTGCTCGGCGAACTGGGCCCGTCGCTTTTGCCGACGGTCTTTCGCCCTGTTGACGGCAAGCAGGTCGGCGCAGACCAATTTGCGGGCGCGATCCTTCAGTTGCGCATGAATGCCCTACATCTTCGCGGCTATCAGTCGTCAAGTTTCCAGCTCGCACCAGACGATCTATCCAACTCGCTCGCACATCAGCTCCGTCCAATCCTTGAAGGCAACAAAACTTGGCAAGGCAAGGAACACACCGAGGTCGTGCCGGGTGCCTTCGTGCATTACCCGGAAGAATGTCCAGACTGCGAAACTCGCTTCCTCAGGATCACCCATCTTCTAATCGGGCATCCTCGACGGCCGCGCACGCTTCCCGTCAAGGTGGTGCACGACGAGTGGCGTTGGTACGAGCCGATCCTGTCAGCCGCCGCGCTTCTATCGAGGAAGATTGGGCTTCCCTTGGGGCCATTGGTCGATGACGGTGAAAATGTATACTTCCGGCCAAAGCGCGTCGATCAGAAGTGCCCGACTTGCGGAGAGCGAGCCCCTACCCCCTTGATTTCCCACGACGAAGCACTCCACGCTTGGCCTGGTCGGGACGAGCATTTCCGCTTTCGCTTGCCATTGCCCGGTAAAGGTTGGGGCGCATCGACCCGATGGGTAAAGCAACCGGCGCCTGACGCCGCTGCCTGGGACGCTCTGCTCGACGCGAAACGTGCCAACCGTCAAGAGGAGCGCGAGGAGGGGCGCCGACGCGAGGAGCTAGCCGAAGCGGAGCGCAAACGCCGACACGAAGAACTGCAGCGACAAGCAGAAGAGCGACGTCAACAACGTATTGCAGACGACTTAGCTCGCAAGACGGCCGACGAACAGCGAGCTATAGAGGCGCGATGCCAAGCCGAGGAGGACCGTCAGGCGCGCGTAATAGCCCAACAGGAGGAAAGGAAGAGAAAGCTGCGCACAGCTGCGGAAACGGCGATCAAAAATAATGAGCGTCGTAATCTCTGGCTGACGACCGGAAATTCTTATCTACGATCCATCGGTGATACCGTCGCCCCACGACCAATCGAGGTCGCCGCCCAGAATAAGGAAGGGCTTGAGAGAGCGCTGCAATTGCTTCGATCAACTAAGTTCTGAGTGCCTATCAGGACGCAAGCTCGGCGACATGCGACGCTGTGTGTTCGAAGAAGTGGGGCGGCCCTGCGACGTCTGTCTTGGGAAGAGTCGCGGGAAAAGGCGGTGCATCCAGATCTGACGCGCCTTGTGCGTGTTCCCGACCCAGATAGGAAAGCGAGGCTAAATGTTCCGCGCCCTTACCGGTCGGATCGAGAAACGCAGGCAGTTCCGCCGCCGCTGGCAGCAGGATGCGCGGCTGATGATCGAGAGACACGGACGCCTTTCCTACTACGAAGCGCAGCGCTTGGCCGCGCGCAGCCGGTCTCAGGGAGACAGGTCGGGTTTCTGGCATTGGGCCAAGGTGGCGGCCGAAGTCGCGCGATTGTCGCCCGTCGCGGAAATGGACATGAAGGTCGTTCAGACCATTGCCGACGAGGAAATGCAAGAACACCGGAATTTTTGAGGGATGCTGGAGAAGGACAATATTCCCCAGCCGACACTTCGTTGCCGGCACACTCCCTTCACGCGAGGAGACCCGCAAGGCCCCCTTTAGAGTGAGAGTACGGACCGAGCTACCGTGACGGATTGAATGCGGGAGGGAAGGCTTCCAACACCTGTCGCGAAGATCCCGTGGAATTCTTAGCCTAACCTCAGAAATCGGGCGCGATCGTCGTGATAATTCGCAACCTAAGAGATCAATTCTATGGATTGATCTCTCCGGTGACGGGGGCTCATCAAGCCGATCGGCCTTTCCTGCATGACGCCACCGGCGGATTCGCCATCGGTACGACAAACGCAAGGTCGCACGGCTTCGCGTTGACTAAAGCGATACCTACTTCAACGCTGCATTAATGAGATTTGCGAGGCGTGCGGCCGCCAGGGCCGCCTGAACGCGAGCCGTCTCGCGAGCCTTTGTCTCATATGGCCGATCCAGTGTGCATGCCTCGGTGCAGGAACGGACTGGCTCTGCATAGGCGACATCCTCGGCGAGCTTCTCGCTTTCCTTAAACCAGACCTCGGGGTCCAGTTCGCCGGCGCGCTCAGGATCGGGCTTAGGTAGCTTGGTATTCTTGTCGACCATCGCATCCATGATCGCCCCTTGGGGCGTGGAATAGCTCCCCAACAGCCGATCCCAATAGGCGTGGAGGGTGATCGTCTCGCCGGTCGCCGGGATCACTTTTGCAAGATTGCCGCCCTGGTCACCGTGGGGGTGCGCATGTGAGAACCGCGCTGTCGCATGCAGGGGCTGGTGCGCATCACCGACGAGGTGCAGCAGCCAAACGAGATCATAGGAGCGCACCTCATCGGGCTGGCCCGATGCCGGCGAGAGCCCCTGCGCGAGCAGCTTGATCTGGGTGACGGCATTCACCGGATCGCCCTCCTCGATCGCTGTCCCATCGGTGGAAAAACCGATGTCCTTGTAGTGCCAGTATTTATGCATGAGGTTGTCGTAGTAGCCGATGTTCCGGCCGGCCTCTGACTTTCCAGCGCTATCGCCGACATCCGTAAAACCGAGGTCCGGCCCCTTGATGTCATCGGCCCAGGCGGATGCCCGCACGAAGGCGTATTGCGCGGCCTTTCCTGGCGGCCAGCCTACCACCCAGTTCCCATACTGTGGATTGAGGCGGATCAGTGCGTCGGCCTTCGCACGGGCGGTCGGAGTAAGCTGATCGTAGGCGAGCGCGGCGACCTGCATGTGGCCCTCATCCCCCACCAAGCGGCTGCAGGAGAACAGATACCGCCGCACAAAGCACCCACCAGAAGCCAATTCCGCATGTCCCGCTCCCATGTCCAAATTGGATCATCGCGCGTGTGCATGAAGCCGGCGTGATGGATGCACCTGATCTCAGAAAAGTGCATCCTGTGTTTTGAGGATGTGGGCATCCGGCTTCGAGCGAGAAAGCGCAACGGACGCCGAGTATCTTCCCTGCCGATCGGTCCCCACCATGGCGCGCACCTGAAAGGTCGTCATCGAGGGGCGGCGCCTCGTCCCTCGCGTCCGACGACAAGCTGCTTGGCAGAGTCCGAGGCCGCACACCGATACAGCCGGTGCGGCAGCTCCCGGCTTCATGACGAATCGGATCCGCCGGTATCGGCGAACTCACGGCCGGATGGCCCCTGCGATCTCGGGAATGCGCGTTTGCCTTCCGCACTACAGGGGGTATCTTCAACTTAAGAAGAACTACAAATCGGGGAGGCTGGAAAGGATGGGCTCCAGTATGCGCATCGACCGCAGGGCGGTGCTTGCGGGAGCTTTCGCCGTGGCCGGCGCGGTGCTCGCGCCCCCGGCTGTCCGAGCTTCCGCGGTCGTTATTCGCTTCGGCCTGACGCCTGTCTTCCTCACCTCCGACCTCGAACTTCTCGGCCGGCTCCAGACCTATCTGCAACGCACCACCGGCCGCCCTGTCGAACTCGTCAGCCGACGGACCTATCAGGAGATCACCGCGCTGCTTGTCTCGGGCCAGCTCGATGCCGCATGGATTTGTGGTTATCCGTTCGTCGCCCATCGCGCCGCGCTCCAGCTGGTCGCGGTTCCGCAGTGGCGCGGGCGGCCACTCTATCAATCCTACCTGATCGTCGACCGGGACCGCGAGGCACAAGACTTCCAGGATCTCGAGGGCGACATCCACGCCTTCTCCGATCCCGATTCCAATTCCGGCTTCCTCGTCACCAGCGCCCTTCTTGCAGAGCACGACCGGAAGCCGTCCTCCTTCTTTTCACGCACCTTCTTCACCTACGGGCATCGCAACGTCATCCGCGCCGTTGCCTCCGGACTTGCGCGATCCGGATCGGTGGACGGCTACGTCCTGGAGGTGATGGGCGACATTGAACCTGAGCTGACATCGCAGGTGAGGATCCTGCGCCGCTCCGAATGGCTCGGGTTCCCGCCCATAGCGGCCCCGCGACAGCCGGTCGACCCGAAGGCGCTCGCCCTGCTGACGGATGCTTTCTTGCACATCGAAGCGGACGAGGATGGCCGGGCGATCCTCTCCATGCTGCGCCTCGACGGGTTCGCCGCCGAGGCGCCGGACCTCTTCGATCCCATTGCCGCGAAGGCAGCGCTCGTCGCCGGCGCTGGATGAGCTTCCATGATCGCGCGCCTCGATCCCCGCCAGTGGCCGCTCACCCTTAAGGTGCCTCTGGCGGTGGCTGCGCTCATGGTGCTCGTGGGCCTGATCCTCTCCGAGCGCGTCCTCAGTCGGCTCGGCGAGACGCAGGAGCGCCAGTTGCGCGCGCTGGTACAGACCTATCTCGACGGCCTGTCCTCCGCTGTCGTGCCGGCCATTCTGAGGGACGACGTTTGGGAAACCTATGATGCCATCGTGCGGGCCCAGGCTCTCAACAAGAGCCTCCATCCCCGGAGCACGGTGATCACGGACGCGGAGGGCCTCGTGATCGCGGCGGCCGATCCGCGCCGCTTCCCTGTGGGCGCGCGCTTGCCCTCCGATCTCGCTTTTGTTGCTACCGGGCGGGATTTCAGCTTCGAGGCCGGCGCGCGCGTGGCCACCGCGACACGCATCCTCTCCTATCCCGGCCGCATCGTCGGGATCATTCACGCCACCTTCGACACCAGCCATCTCGCTGCGGAACGGCGCGACATCGTCCTCACCCTGGTTGCGACCAACGGGATCTTGACCCTCGTGCTCGCTTCGGCCGGCTGGTTCCTCGTCGCCCGCATGATGGCGCCCGTTCGCACGCTCTCCAGGCACCTGGGTGCGGCGAGCGCGGGGCGGGCAACGCCCGTGCCCTCCGACGCGCTTGCGCGCAACGGGGCGGAATTTGCGCGTCTCTTCCACGCCTACAATGCGCTGGTCGCGTCCATGGACGAGCGCGAGGATCTCGCCCGGCAGCTCGCCGACGAGCATCGGCTCGGCAGCTTGGGGCGTCTGGCGTCCGCCCTCGCGCACGAGATCAACAACCCCCTGGGCGGGCTCGTCAACGCAGTGGCGACGCTGCAGGCCCACGGACACCAGGCAGCAGTCCGCAAATCCTCGCTGGGGCTTATCGAACGCGGTCTCGTCGGCATCCGTGACGTGGTGCGCACCACCCTGGCGCTCTACCGGCCCGAGCACGCGCCGCGCGACTTCACCATGGCCGACTTCGACGACCTGCGGCTGCTGGCGACCCCGCAGGCGCGTCGGAAAGGCGTCACCCTGAAGGTCTCGAACGACGTGAAGGCTTCGCTCCCGCTGCCGAGCACCCAAGTGCGTCAAGCCGTCCTGAATCTGCTCCTGAACGCGGTCGCCGCGGCTCCGACGGGCAGCGAGGTCGTCGTGGAGGCATCGATCGAGCCAAGGGAGCTCCACGTGATCGTGTCGGACCAGGGCTGCGGCCTGCCGGAACCCGCGGCGCGCCTTCTGGCCTCAAGCGAGGCATCTGCTGGACCTCCCTGGGGCGGCGGGCTCGGCTTGTGGACGACCCGACGCATCCTCGACGACCTCGGCGCCTCGGCCGTGGCCGAGAGGCCGGCCGCCGGCGGCACGCGCATCCGCCTCCTGTTCCCTTTCGATCGGACACCGGAGATGGCCCATGTCGCATGAGGCGCCCGTCATCGGCCTCGTGGAGGACGATCCCATCATGGGCGAGAGCCTTGCGCAGCGGCTTGCGCTCGAGGGGATGAAGGTGCGGTGGTGGCGGACCGGCCGGGAAGCGGTGACGGATATCCGCCGAACCCGTTTCGGGGCCATCGTATGCGACATCCGCCTTCCGGACCTTGATGGAGAAGCGGTATTCCGGGAAGCGGTGCAGCTGCCCCAGGCCCCGCCTTTCCTGTTCGTGACCGGGCATGGTGACATCGATCAGGCGGTGCGCCTGATGCGGTCGGGCGCGGCGGATTACGTCACCAAGCCCTTCGAGATGGACGACTTCCTGATGCGGCTCGGCGACCTCCTGCAGCCGGCGAGCACCGCTGACGCCGGCCTGCTCGGTATCTCGCCTGCCATCCGACAGGTGGAAGCGCTGCTCTGCCGGGTGGCGCGGCTTTCCTCCAACGTGCTCGTCACGGGAGAGACGGGGACGGGCAAGGATGTCGCCGCCCGGTTTCTCCACGCGCAATCGGGACGCGCCACCTCCCCCTTTGTCGCCGTCAACTGTGCCGCGATCCCGGCCGATCTCATGGAAAGCGAGCTCTTCGGGCACGAGCGCGGCGCCTTCACCGGGGCCGCGCAGCGCCACCTCGGCTATGTGGAGCGGGCCGGCGAAGGCACGCTTTTTCTCGACGAGATCGGGGAGCTGCGCCTGGATCTGCAGGCCAAGCTCCTGCGGCTGATCGAGGGCCGGACGTTCCAGCGGGTCGGCGGCGAGCGGGAGATCGCCTTCCGCGGCCGCATCGTGTGTGCCACCAATGCCGACCTCGCCCAGCGCGTCGCCAACGGGCAATTCCGCGAGGACCTCCTTTACCGCATCAACGTCGTGAGCATCCGCCTGCCGCCTCTGCGGGAGCATCCGGACGACATTCCCTGGCTCATGGAACGCTTCTTTGCCGAATTCGGCACGCGGCCCGGAACGAGCCTGAAGGGGATCGGTGCGCTTGCCGAAGAGGCGGCGTTGCTGCACCCCTGGCCCGGCAACGCGCGGGAGCTGCGCAACCGCATGGAGCGTGCTGTCGCCCTTGCGCTCGGGCCCTGGCTGATGCCGGGGGATCTCTTTCCCGAACACGCTGGCGAAAGCAACGGCGCCTCAACCAGGATCGGCTCGCTGGAAGCCGCGCGCCAAGACGCCGAGAAGCGCCATATCCTCCGCGCCCTGGCGGCGACCGGCGGCGAGCTCTCCGCCGCCGCCCGTCTCCTTGCCGTCGGACGCACGACGCTGTGGGAAAAGATGCGGCGGCTCGGCCTGAGCAACGACGGCTGACGATTTGTTCGGATTTCCGGACGGACGGCGGCGCACCATGTTCGGCGCAGCGGACACAAAGACTTTCAGCATCGAGATAACCACCTGATTTTCTTTCTGAATGCTTCCTGGCCCAGCTCCTGCACAGGATATCGCGTCCGCGAAGGACCAAAACACCCTGGGAGGGAGCCGCAATGAAGGGATGCTCGATCCTCGCCGATGCCGGCCGCCGTCGATTCCTGACCGGCGCTGGCCTTGCGACCGCAGGCGCCGCCGTCGCCACCGTCCTGCCGGCCGAAGCCAAGACACCGCCTTCGGCCGCCCTGGTGAGATATCCGGCGACCCGTCTTGCCAATGTGAAGGATCTCAAGGTCAACGACCCGATGGATGTGGCCTATCCGGACGCGGATGCGCCCGGGGTCTTGCTAAAGCTGGGAACCCGCGTGCCCGGAGGCGCCGGCCCTGATGGCGACATCGTGGGATTCACGACGGTCTGCCCCCACAAGGGCTTTCCGCTTTCGTACAAGACGGCAGACAAGACATTGAACTGCCCGGGCCATTATTCGCGGTTCGACTGCGAGAAGGGGGGCCAGCAGATCTGGGGCCAGGCGACGCAGAACTTGCCGCAATACGTGCTGCGCGTGGACGCGAAGGGCGACATCCATGCCGAAGGCGTGGACGAACTCATCTACGGCCGCCTCTCCAACGTGCTCTGAGGGAGGATGACATGGCTTACAAGCGCCAGATCGGCCAATTGCCCATCATCCCGGCCAATGCAACCGTCCACAACGTCGTCTGCCACTATTGCATCGTCGGCTGCGGCTACAAGGCCTATAGCTGGGACGCCCGATATGAAGGCGGCACGGCGCCCTCCGACAATGCCTTCGGCGTAGACCTCTCCAAGCAGCAGCCGGCGGAGACCGCGGCCTGGTATGCGCCGTCCATGTACAATATCGTCAAGCAGGACGGGCGGGACGTGCACATCGTCATCAAGCCCGACAAGGCGTGCGTCGTGAATTCCGGCCTCGGCTCCGTGCGCGGAGCGCGGATCGCCGAGATGAGCTATTCGCGCCAACGCAACACCCAGCTCCAGCGCCTCACCGATCCCCAGGTCTGGCGCTATGGCCAGCTTCAGCCGACCAGCTGGGATGACGCGCTCGATCTCGTCGCCCGCGTGACGGCGGCGGTCATCGCCGAGCAGGGCGAGGACGGCCTCTTCGTCTCCGCCTTCGATCATGGCGGCGCCGGCGGCGGATACGAGAACACCTGGGGCACCGGCAAGCTCTATTTCGGCGCCATGAAGGTGAAGAACATCCGCATCCACAATCGCCCGGCCTACAATTCGGAAGTCCATGGCTCGCGCGACATGGGTGTGGGCGAGCTCAACAATTGCTACGAGGACGCCGAGCTCGCCGACACCCTGGTGGCGGTGGGCACCAATGCGCTGGAAACCCAGACCAATTACTTCCTGAACCACTGGATCCCGAACCTGCGCGGAACCTCCCTCGACAAGAAGAAGGCCGAGTTCGGCTCGGAGCCGGTGACGAAGGCACGCATCGTCCTCGTTGATCCGCGCCGCACCGTCACGGTCAATGCCTGCGAGGTGGAGGCGGGCAAGGAGAACGTCCTCCATCTCGCGCTGAATTCGGGAACCGACCTGATCCTGTTCAACGCCTGGCTCACCTATGCGGTGGAAAAAGGCTGGCTCGACAAGGCCTTCATCGCCGCCTCCACCAGGGACTTCGAGAAAGCGGCGGCAGCCAACAAGGTGAGCGTGGCGGAAGCGGCCCGCGCCACCGGCCTCAGCGAGGCGGACATCGTCAAGGCCATCACCTGGATCGCCGAGCCCAAGACCGGCGGAGCGCGCCGGCGCGCCATGTTCGCCTACGAGAAGGGCCTCATCTGGGGCAACGACAACTACCGCACCAACCAGGCCCTGGTGAATCTCGCCCTCGCCACCGGCAATGTCGGGCGGCCGGGCGGCGGCTGCGTGCGCATGGGCGGCCATCAGGAGGGCTATTCGCGTCCCTCCGACGCCCATGTGGGCCGGCCGGCGGCCTACGTGGACAAGCTGCTCATCGAGGGCAAGGGCGGCGTGCATCACATCTGGGGCTGCGACCACTACAAGACCACGCTCAACGCCATGGCGTTCAAGCGCGCCTACAAGATGCGCACCGACCTCGTGAAGGATGCCATGAACAGTGTCCCCTACGGCGATCGCGATGCCATGGTGGCTGCCATCATGGACGCCATCCGCAAGGGCGGGCTGTTCAGCGTCGACGTGGACATCGTGCCGACCCATATCGGCGAGGCCGCCCACGTGATGCTGCCCGCCGCCACCTCGGGCGAGATGAACCTCACCTCCATGAACGGCGAGCGCCGCATGCGCCTCACCGAGCGCTACATGGACCCGCCCGGGCAGGCCATGCCCGACTGCCTCATCGCCGCGCGGATCGCCAACCACATGGAGCGCATTCTTCGCGCCATGGGGAAGGCGGAGGCGGCGGACAAGTTCAAGGGCTTCGACTGGAGGAGCGAGGAAGACGCCTTCATGGACGGCTATCACGGCCATGAAAAAGGAGGCGAGTTCGTCACCTATGATCGCCTGCGAACCATGGGCACCAACGGCTTCCAGGAGCCCGCCACGGCATTTGCGGACGGCAGAATCGTCGGCACCAAACGCCTGTTCGCCGACGGCAGGTTCAACAAGCCCGACGGCAAGGCGGTGTTCGCGGAAACCAAATGGCGCGGGCTCCAGGCCCCCGGCAAGCAGGCGGAGAAGGACAAGTTCGCCTTCCTCATCAACAACGGGCGGGCGAACCTCGTCTGGCAGAGCGCCTATCTCGATGTGGAGAACGAGCTGGTGATGGACCGCTGGCCCTATCCCTTTATCGAGATGAACCCGCAGGACATGGCCGAGCTCGGCCTCAAGGGCGGAGATCTCGTAGAGGTCTACAACGAGAACGGCTCCACCCAGGCCATGGCCTATCCGACCCCCACGGCGAAGCGGAAGGAGACCTTCATGCTGTTCGGTTTCCCGACTGGCGTGCAGGGCAATGTGGTGTCCGCCGGGGTGAACGAGGACATCATCCCCAACTACAAGCAGACGTGGGGCAACATCCGCAAGATCGCCGACGCACCGGAAGGTGTGCGGCACCTGACCTTCAAGTCGCAGGAATATCCCGCCTGACGGCGGGCATCGTCGGCCGGCGTCGGGCGCGCCGGCCGTGTTCCCCCTCATCCGTGGCGCCACACTTTCAGCGATGAGACGACGAGGATCAGCGCCAGGATGGGAAGCAGGACCTGCTCGGGCACAAGCCCAAGGAGGTGCCCGCCGATGAAGGTGCCGACGATGGAGCCCACCGCCATCACGGCCACGAACACCTTGTTCTGCGCGACGGTGGCGAAGGCGTTGTCGCGGCTGTAGCGGGTGAAGGCGACGATCATGGTGGGCAGGCTCACGGCCAGAGACAGGCTGCCGGCCAGCTTGATGTCGGCGCCGAAGAGGAGCACCAGCGTCGGGATCAGCAGCTCGCCGCCGGCCACGCCCATGAGCGAGGCCACCACGCCGATGACGAAGCCCGCCACGACGCCGGCGCCGATCAACCAGGGACCTGATAGCAGCGCGGACGCCGCCGTCGATCCGTGGCCGAACAGGAGGGCGATGGCGATCAGCACCAGCAGCACGGCCAGCACCCGATAGAGGGTGCGGGAACTGAGCCGCGTGGCCCAGCTTGCACCGAGCCAGGCCCCCAGCAGACTGCCCGCCAATAGATTAAGGACGATCGCCCAATTATCGGCAATCGCGCCAAATGGCACCGTCGCGGCGCGGAACGGGAGCGCGGTGGCGACGACGATCAGGCTCATGGCCTTGTTGAGGATGACGGCTTCGAGCGCGCGGAACCTATAGGGTCCGATCAACAGCGGCAGACGGAATTCCGCCCCACCCAGCCCGATGAGCCCGCCGAGCAAACCGATGACGGCACCGCCGGCGAAGGCCGGCACCGGCCGCCGGCTAGGGGCGGCATCGTGCTCATCAGGGTCGGCAGCAGGCTGGGGCGGCAGCGGGATGGATTTGGGCGACATGATTGGGACTCCGGCGATGACCGCGCGCCGAGGCGTGCGCTATACATGAAATGATATGAAATTAGATGAAATGAGTGGAGTGTCGGCTCAGTCGCTTCTCTATCTGCATTAATCGCGTTGAGTAAGAGTGCACTTGCTGGAAAAGCGCAATCCAAGTGGTGGCTAAGGAGTGTCAATTTGTGCCAAACTAGATGAAATGGAATGAGGTGATACGCAGGATTCGCCCATGGAGACGCGCAACGCTCTGACCGTCGAGGATGTGGCCGGGCAGCTCAACGTCAGCCGCAGCGGCATCTATGCCCTGATCAAGAATGGGGGGATCGGCTTCTACAAGGTTGGCCGCAAGATCCGGTTCACCGAGGCCAACGTGCGCGACTATATTGAGCGCTCCGGCAGGGCCGCACGTTCCCCCGAGCCGGCCGGCCGCCCGGCCTTCGACGAGAACCGGTATTTCGACCTCTCAGCGGAGCGCCGCGCCGGCGACGGTTTCGTCATCTGCGGCCAGGATCTCATCCTCGACATCCTGTCCAATTTCATGCGCATGCACGGCGTCATGGCGCTCAGGGCCTATATCGGCAGCTATGACAGCCTCGTCTCGCTCTATTACGGCAAGGTCTCGGTGGCGAGCGCGCATCTGTGGGACAGCGCGGGCGACGACTACAACGTGCCTTATGTCCGCGCCCTGCTGCCGGGCGTGCGCTGCGTGGTGGTGAACGTCACTTACCGCATGCAGGGCCTCTATGTCGCCAAAGGCAACCCGAAGAACATCCGGGCGTGGCAGGACTTCGCGCGCGACGACATCACCATGATCAATCGCGAGAAGGGGGCGGGATCGCGGGTGCTGCTCGACGAGAACCTCAAGCTCAACGGTCTCTACGGCAGCCGCATCAAGGGCTACGACAACGAGACCCAATCCCATCTCGCCGTGGCGAGCGCGGTCGGCCGCGGCGACGCCGACGTGGCGGTGGGAATGGAGAAGGTCGCCCGCCAGGTGGAGAATGTGGACTTCGTCCCGCTGAAGAAGGAGCGCTACGACCTCGTGGTCCAGAAAGAGCACGTCGACATGCTGGAGGTCGCGACCATGCTCAAGATCCTGCGCTCGGAGCGGTTCCAGAACGAGTTCAAGAGCATCGGCGGATACGACATTACCGACATCGGGAAGATCGTTGCTGAAACCTGACACCGAATCTAGCGCGGTCCCCGCAGACCCTCGGTGTCGATCTCACGCACCAGATTTCCTCAGCCGTACCGGCCGGTGACGTAGGCCAGGGTCCGCTCCTGGGCTGGCGCGGTGAAGATGCGGCTGGTGACGTCGTATTCCACCATGTGGCCGAGATGCATGAAGGCGGTGAAATCCGAGATGCGGGCCGCCTGCTGCATGTTGTGGGTGACGATCACGATGGTGTAGGCGCCCCGCAACTCGTCCATCAGTTCCTCGATCTTTGCGGTGGCGATGGGATCGAGCGCCGAGGTCGGCTCGTCGAACAGGATGAGCTCCGGATCGGGAGCGAGGGCCCGGGCGATGCACAGGCGCTGCTGCTGGCCGCCGGACAAGCCATAGGCGGATTCCTGCAGGCGGTCTTTCACCTCGTCCCAGAGAGCGGCCTGGCGCAGCGCCGCCTCGACGCGCCCGTCCACCTCCGAGCGGCTTCGGATGCCGCGGATATGGAGGCCCGACGCCACGTTCTCATAAACCGACTTCGGGAATGGGTTGGGCTTCTGGAACACCATGCCGATGCGCAGGCGCGCGAGCATCGGATCGACGTTCGACGCAACGATGTTGATCCCCTCCGGATAGAGGATGATCTCGCCCTGATACCGGTTGCCCGGATAAAGATCATGCATGCGGTTGAAGCAGCGCAGCAATGTGGACTTCCCGCAGCCCGAGGGGCCGATAAGGGCGGTGACCTTGCCCTCGACGATGGGAAGCTCCACGCCCTTGAGCGCCTGATTGTCGCCGTAGAAGAAATTGAGGTTGCGAACGGAGGCTCGCAACGGCGCGGGCGCCTTGCCAGCCAAAGCGTCCATTGCGGTGGTCACGGCTGTCATCTCGTTCTCCGAAGGGCCGGGAGTCAGCTTCACCGCATGCTCCGGCGGATCTTGTAGCGCAGCCAGATGGCCACCGCATTCATCAGGAGCGTCATGGCCAGCAGGATGAGGCCGGTGGCGGCGGCGTTCACATGGAACGCCGCCTGGGGGCGCGACACCCAGTTGAACATCTGGATCGGCATCACCGTGAAAGGGGAATTGAGCCAGGCGAAATTGATGAAGGGAAAGGCATCCTGCACCGGCGGAGGTGGCAGGAAGGCGATGAAGGTGAGCGCGCCGATGGTGATGATGGGCGCCGTCTCGCCGATGGCCCGCGACATGCCGACGATGGCCCCGGTGAGGATGCCGGGACGCGCCGCCGGCAGGATATAGCCGCTCACCGTCTGCCACTTGTCGGCACCGAGCGCATAGGCACCCTCGCGGATCTCGAGGGGAATGGAGCGCACCGCCTCGCGGGTGGCGACGATGATGATGGGCAGGATCAGGAGCGCCAGCGTCATGCCGGCCACCAGGATGGTCTGGCCCATGGCGAAGCTCTGCACGAACAGGCCGAGCGCGAGCAGGCCATAGATGATGGACGGCACGCCGGCGAGGTTGGTGACGTTGATCTCGATGAGATGGGTGATCCAGTTCCGCGGCGCATATTCCTCGAGATAGAGGCCGGCAGCGACCCCGAGGGGCACCGCGAGCACGGCGGTGACGAGCATCACCAGTGTCGTTCCCACCCAGGCGGACAGGATGCCCGCCTCAGAGGCCCGCCGGGAGGGGAAGCTCATGAGGAAGTCGAGGTCGATGCGGCCGAGCCCATCAACCATGAAGTCCACGATGAGCGAGAGCAGCACGACCATCGAGACGACGAGGACGCCGAGGCCGAGGATCGCGAAGTTGCGGTCGGAGCGATGCGCCCGGGCGATGATCTCGGCATCGGAGCGGCGGTGGGAGGACGGCGATGCGATCGGCTTCACGGCATGCCCCTCAATAGACTTCACGGTACTTCCGGCGCAGCCAGAAGGCGACGATGTTGAAGGCGAAGGTCATGAGGAACAGCATCATGCCGGCGGCGAAGATGGTGAGGTAGGCGATGGATTCGTGCGGGACGTCGCCGAGGCTAATCTGCACGATGTAGGCGGTGATGGTCGCGGCCCCCTCCAGGGGATTGAGGGCGAGCTTCGCCTGCTGGCCGCCGGCGATGGCCACCACCATGGTCTCGCCCACCGCACGCGACATGCCGAGGATGTAGGCCGCCGTCACGCCGGAGAACGCGCCGGGAATCACCACCCGCACTGCCGTCTGGAGCCGCGTGAAGCCGAGGGCGTAGGCGCCTTCCCGTAGTTCGCCCGGCACCGCCCGCATGGCGTCTTCGCTCACCGAGACGATGTAGGGCAGGATCATGATGCCCATGACGATGCCGGGCACCAGCAGGTTGAAGCCCGCGAGGCCCGGAATGAAGGTCTGGAAGATGGGCGTGAGGAACAACAGGGCGAAATAGCCGAACGCCACCGTGGGCACGCCGGCGATGAGCTCCAGGAACGGCTTGATGGTCTCGCGCACCTGCGGGCGGGCGAATTCCGACAGGTAGATGGCAAGCACGGTTCCCGCCGGAATCGCGACGATGAGCGCGATCAGAGAGCTCATGAGGGTGCCCGACACCAGCGTCATGATGCCGAAATGCTTGTCCTGGAATACCGGCGTCCACTGGGTGTCGGTGAGGAAATCGACGATGGAGACCTGCGCGAAGAATTTGATGCTCTCGGAGAGCAGCACATAGACGATGCCCGCCGTCACCAGCACCGAGAGGGCGGCGCTGAGGAACAGGACAATGCGCATGACACGGTCCACCACACGCCGCCGCGCGAGGAAGGCGGGTGAGACCGTCAGGCGCGGTCGTCCTGTTCTGCCCTGGGTGATCATGGCTTCGATAAAGCTCGCTTCCTCTTGGGAGGGGAGGCGCCGGAGCGCCTCCCCCGAAAGCTGGATCCGATCAGATTGAATTCATCCGGTCGGCGCGTGCTCCCACGCGTCAGTAGACGAGCTTCTCCTTGACGAGGTCCTCCACCGAGACACCCACCTTCGAGCCGGTGAAGCCGGTGCCGATCTCCCGCTTCTTGAAGCGCTCCTGGAACACCTTCAGGGCGCTCTCCGGCAGGGGCACGTAGCCCACTTCCTTGACCAGCTCGACCGCGTGCTTCGGGTCCTGGTAGAACTCGACGAACTTCGCCACCTCCGGGCGGGTTTCGGCCGCCTTCTTGTTCACATAGATGAAGATCGGCCGCGACAGGGGCTGGTACTTGCCGGTGCGGGCATTCTCGACCGACGGCTCCACGGCGGGCGCGGCGTCATCGACCTTGATCTTCACCGCCTTCAGCTTGCCGGTGTTCTCTTCATAATAGGCGAGACCGAAGAAGCCGAGGGCGTTCGCGTCGCCCGCCACGCCCTGGACCAGGACGTTGTCATCTTCCGACGCGGTGAAGTCGCCGCGGCTGGAGTGCTCCTTCCCGACGATGGCGGCGGTAAAATAGTCGTAGGTGCCGGAATCGACACCCGCGCCGTAGAGCACCAGCGGGCGGTCCGGGTAGCTGTCGCGGACCTGCTTCCAGTTGGTGATCTTGCCCTGGGCCTCAGGCTCCCAGATCTTCTTCAGGTCCGCGACTGTCATTTCGCTCGCCCAGGTGTTGGACGGGTGGACGATGACCGTGAGCGCATCGAGGGCGACCGGCAGCTCGATATATTCGATGCCGGCCTCCTTGCAGGCCTTCTGCTCGGCGGAGGTGATCGGGCGCGAGGCGTCGGAGATGTCGATCTCTCCGCGGCAGAACTTTTTGAAGCCGCCGCCGGTGCCGGAGATGCCGACCGTCACCTTGATATCCTTGTTCACCTTCTGGAATTCCTCGGCCATGGCTTCGGTCACGGGGAACACCGTGGATGAGCCGTCGACCTTGACCAGTGCCTGAGCGGCCGCCCCGTTGAAGGCCGCGCCGGTGGCGAGCAGCGCGAAGGCGCTCGCGAAAGTGATGATCTTCATGAGGATGCCGTCTCCCTGGACAGTGCCGCTAGGGCCTCTGACGCTCGCCTAGCCTCACGGGCTCTAAGCAAGTCGTGTAACGATCTCATGACAATTTGTGTATATCGAGCGATATGCGTGAATCAACAGAGATTTTATCAAAATTGATTTGATGTATTTCTCGCCGATTTTCGGCGTTATGCGATATTGTTTGCAGGTAAATAACATCGGCCTGCGATGAATTATTGCAGCTTTATCGATCTGACCAGACCCGCGTCAGCGGATACGACTTATTGAAATGCCTGACGAAACACCCATTGTTCGTTGCAGCGCCCGAGCAAATTCGCCGCTCAACCTCGCCGGCAAATCGCGTCTACACCACATCAATTCTATTGGTATCGAAATATCGACAATTATACTATCGCAGCGGAAGGGGCGGCGCGCGTGGCGTCACAAGAGTGACACGAAGGCCATATAGCGATCTGTCCACTCCTATCGACATAACGACTCATATGGAGCTATCTGTCTCCAGCGACATGTCGCGAGGACCCAAGGGAGGCCAGCCGTGAATCGCATTCTTGCCTGGACAGCCGCGGCTGCGCTCGCGGCCCTATCGACGCTCGCGCCTGCGGCGCACGCCGCGGAGGTGCGGGGCGCTGGCTCCACCTTCGCCTATCCCATCATCTGGAAATGGGCGGAGGTGTTCCGCGAGCGCACCGGACACCTCGTGGGATACCAGTCGGTGGGCTCGTCATCTGGCATCAACCGCATCAAGGACGGCGTGGTGGACTTCGGCGCGTCCGACAAGCCGCTCAAGCCCGAGGAACTGGAGAAGTCCGGTCTCGGCCAGTTCCCCATCGTGTTCGGCGGTGTCGTACCGGTGTTCAACGTGGACGGCGTGGGACCCGGCCAGCTCCGCTTCACCGGCGCCCTTCTCGCCGACATCTATCTCGGCAAGGTCACCACCTGGTCCGATCCCGCCATCAAAGCCCTCAATCCCGACGTCAAGCTCCCCGACGCGAAGATCGTGGTGGTGCACCGTTCCGACGGATCGGGGACCACGTTCAACTGGGTGTCCTACCTTGCCAAGGCGAGCTCGGAGTGGAAGCAGCAGGTCGGCGAAGGCAGCGCCGTCGCCTGGCCGGTGGGGTATGGTGCGCGGGGCAACGAAGGGGTCTCGAGCGAGGTCAAGCGGGTCCCGAACTCGATCGGCTATGTCGAATACACCTATGTGGTGCAGGTGAAGCTGGCCTACGGCCTCGTGCAGAACCGCGCCGGCAAGTTCATCGCGCCCAGCGCGGCGGCGTTCCAGGCGGCGGCGCTGAGCTTCGACTGGGCCAGCGCCAAGGACTTCTTCGTCGTCATCACCGATTCCCCCGCCGCAGATGCCTACCCCATCGCGGCGACCACCTTCGCGCTCATGTACCGCGAGCCCAAGGTGCCGGCGAACAGCCAGGCCGCCTTCGAGTTCTGGCGCTTCGCCCTCGGCGACGGCGAGAAATTCGCGTCTGAGCTCGGCTATGTTCCCTTGCCGCCCGCTCTGGTCCAGCAGGTCAAGGACTATTGGATCAAGACCTTCAAGGGTGGCGCCTGAGGCGCATGGGCTGACGCGAGCGGCATTCGAACGGTGAGGCGAGATGGACGAGACGAAGCTCAATGCGGAAGACGCGACGCGGATCTTCGATGCGCTATCCCAAGGCACGCGCTTCGAGACCTATCGTCTTCTGCTGCGCTATGTGCCCTACGGGCTACCGGCGGGCGACATCGCCCGCCTGCTGGCGGTGGCGCACAATACCATGTCGGTGCATCTCGGCCTGCTGGAGCGTGCCGGCCTCGTCACGTCGCGGCGTGAGGGGCGGTCCATCATCTATGCCGCCAGCCTGTCCACCGCGGGCCCGGTCCTGAGCCAGTTGATGGCAGAGATGGGCTTTGCGGTCTCTCCCCGCTGCGGGACAGGTCCCGCGGCCTTTCCGCAGCTGCGTCCCGTCGCCGCGAACAATCGCGTCTACAACGTGCTGCTGGTCTGCTCGGCCAACTCGGCGCGGTCGCTCATCGCCGAGGCCCTGCTCAATCGCGAGGGACGTGGGCGATTCAGGGCCTTTTCCGCGGGGAGCCGGCCGAAGCACAAGCCGCACCCCATGGCGATCGCCATGCTCCAATCCCTCGGCTACGACGCCTCCGCTCTCACGTCCAAGAGCTGGGATGCCTTCGCGGCGGACGACGCGCCAGAGATGGATTTCATCATCACCACCTGTGACACCGCGGCTGGCGAAATCTGTCCGGCTTTCCCGGGGCACCCGCTCCGGGTGCATTGGGGCCTGCCCGATCCGGTCCTCGTGAAGGGAACCGAAGCGGAGCAGAAGGCCGCCTTCCTTCAGACCTACCGACACCTCGCCACACGCATGTCCGCCTTCGTGAATCTGCCGTTCGAGCAGCTCGATCTTGCCTCGCTCAAGGCGAGCCTCGCCGAGATCGGGCGGATGGAAGGGGCGACCGACCTCACGCTGTCGGGGCAGGCGGCATGAGGGGTCTTCCTGCCGTCATCTGGTCCGCCCATGCTGGCGACGGACCCCGCGAGCCAATGCTGGAGAAACGCGCCCGTGTCCATCTTTGAACGATATCTCACCATCTGGGTCTTCTTGTGCATCATCGCCGGCGTTGCGCTCGGCGCGCTGGCGCCGTCCGTCTTCCAGGCCATCGGCTCGCTGGAGGTGGCACGGGTGAACCTGCCCGTGGCGCTCCTCATCTGGCTGATGATCGTGCCCATGCTGGTGAAGATCGACTTCTCGGCCCTGAAGCAGGTGGGCCGGCACTGGCGCGGCATCTCGGTGACGCTTCTCGTCAACTGGGCGGTGAAGCCGTTCTCCATGGCCTTCCTCGGCTGGCTGTTCATCGGCCACCTGTTCCGGCCCTATCTTCCGGCCGACCAGATCGACAGCTACATCGCCGGCCTCATCCTGCTCGCCGCCGCGCCCTGCACCGCCATGGTGTTCGTGTGGTCGAACCTCACCCGCGGCGAGCCCCATTTCACCCTCTCCCAGGTGGCGCTCAACGATGCCATCATGATCGTCGCCTTCGCCCCTGTGGTGGGGCTTCTACTGGGCCTGTCCTCCATCACCGTGCCATGGGACACGCTCATCCTGTCGGTCGTGCTCTATATCGTCGTGCCGGTGATCGCAGCGCAGTTCCTGCGCGGGCGCATCATTTCGGCTGGTGGGCAAGCCGGTCTCGATCGTCTCCTCGGCGTGCTCCAGCCGCTCTCGCTGGTGGCGCTGCTCGCCACCTTGGTGCTGCTGTTCGCCTTCCAGGGGGAACAGATTCTCGCCCAGCCGCTGGTGATTGCCCTCCTCGCGGTGCCGATCCTGATCCAGGTCTATTTCAACTCCGGCCTCGCTTATCTCCTGAACCGGATCAGTGGGGAGGAGCATTGCGTGGCGGGACCCTCCGCGCTCATCGGCGCCTCCAACTTCTTCGAGCTCGCCGTGGCCGCCGCCATCAGCCTCTTCGGCTTCAAATCGGGGGCTGCGCTCGCGACGGTGGTCGGCGTGCTCATCGAGGTGCCGGTGATGCTCTCCGTGGTCTGGATCGTGAACCGCTCCAAGGACTGGTACGAGCGGGGCCAACCGAGCGTCTCGAAGGCGGGCGGCGAACCCGCGAAGTGAGGATGGGCGCCGCGACCGGCCCGGCCAGCGGCGTTCCTCGCAAATCAACCGGTGTTGTCCGCATCCGCCCTAAACGGAGAGTTCGATCATGCCTCGCCTGCTCATCGTCGGCGCCAGCGATGCCGGGATCAGCGCGGCCTTGCGCGCCAGGGAGCTGGCGCCCGGCTGGGAAGTGACGATCGCCGCCTCGGACCGCTTTCCGAACTTCTCCATCTGCGGCATCCCCTACTTCCTGAGCGGGGAGGTCCCCGCGGTATCGGATCTGGCGCACCGCAAGGCCGCCGACATCGAGGCGCTCGGCATCGAGCTGCTGCTCGAGAGCCCGGTGGAGGCGATCGACCCATCGAGCCGGACCGTCCGCGTCCGCGGCTTCAGCGAACGGCGCTATGACGCGCTGGTCCTGGGGACCGGCGCGACCTCGATCCGTCCGCCGATTGCCGGCCTTGATCTTCCCGGCGTGTTCCTGCTGCGTTGGATGTCCGACACCTTCGCCTTCGACGCGTTCCTGTCGTCCCGGGCGCCCCGGCGGATCGTGATCGTGGGGGGCGGCTATATCGGTCTTGAAATGGCCGAGGCCATGACGCATCGCGGCATCGCGGTCACGGTGGTCGAGATGGCGCCGAACGTCATGACGACAATCGACCCAGATCTGGGAGAGCTGGTGGCGCGCGAGCTCAAGGCCCACGGCGTCGATGTCGTCACGCGGCAGCCGGTCTCCTCCATCTCGAACATGGCGGACGAGCTTGTGCTCGAAGGACCGGGTGGGTTCCGCCGGACCGCCGACATGGTGCTGGTCGCCGCGGGGGCCCGTCCTGAGACGGCTCTGGCGCAGTCGATCGGTGCACGACCAGGCTTCCGCGGCGCGCTTCAGGTCGACAGGAGCATGCGGACGGGCGTCCCCCATGTCTATGCCGCCGGCGACTGCGCCGAGACCTACCACCGCATCACCCGTGCGAACACCTACCTGCCTCTGGGCACGACAGCGCATAAGCAGGGGCGCGTCGCGGGCGAGAATGCCGTCGGCGGGGATCGCCAGTTCCAAGGCAGCCTCGGCACCCAATCCGTCCGCATCTTCGGCCTCGTCGTGGCCCGCACGGGCTTCCACGACCGCGACGCCACCGCGGCGGGCTTCGCCCCCCTGTCGGTCGATACGGTCTCCTGGGACCACAAGGTCTATTATCCGGGCGCCAAGGAAATGACGATCCGCGTGACCGCCGATCGGACGAGCAGCCGGCTGCTCGGCGCGCAGATCGTCGGCGCTTACGGCACCGAGGTTTCCAAGCGGATCGACATATTTGCAGCCGCCATCCACCATGGGATGACGGTTGAAGAGGTCAGCGATCTCGATCTCAGTTACACACCGCCCTTGAGCAGCCCCTGGGACCCGGTTCAGATGGCCGCGCAGGCCTGGAGCCGCAGGGCAAGGAACCACGACCTGATGTCGACGTCCGCGAATGATGTCGTCGAGGTGCGGGCCTGATGCCCGTCCGGAAAATCTCCTGGTTGATCTCCACGGAACCGTCCGTTTCGCGCGAGGGCTCCCACAGCCGCAGGATGACGCGATGACCACGAAGAACGTCCTCTTCCTCTGCACCCATAATTCCGCCCGGTCCATCCTCGCCGAGGCGATCCTGAACGCGAAAGCCAAAGGCCGGTTCAAGGCCTTCTCGGCCGGCAGCGCGCCCAAGACCGCGCCCAATCCCGACGGCCTCGCACTCCTTGCCGAGCGCAGGCACCCGGTGGAAGGCCTGTCCTCGAAGACCTGGCAGGTGTTCGCGGAACCCAGCGCGCCGCCGATGGATATCATCATCACCGTGTGCGACAGCGCGGCCGGGGAGGCCTGTCCCGTATGGCCGGGCCATCCGGCGACCGCCCATTGGGGCATCCAGGACCCGTCGGCACAACCGGGTGATGCCGCGGTGCGGCGCAGCGCCTTCGAAGCGGCCTATGCCCAGCTCGAAGAACGGATCGAGCGTCTTCTCGCGCTGCCCGAGGGCCTCGATGGCGATGCGCTCAAGGCCGCCCTGGCGCAGATCGGCGCGACCTCGACCGGGGCGACCGACGCCGCCCGGTCGGCCGCATGACCCGCGTGATTCCTTAACCGCTGTCCGAAACCGAAATCCGCGTCACTTGCCGCGATCTGATCGCCGGAGGGTTCCATGGCATCCATCCCGTTGCTGGCCCGTGTTGCGCTCGTCGTCTCGAGCATCCTCGCAACGAGCCCGGCTTTCGCCGAAAGCTTCAAGCTCGACCCGCGCTTTTCCGATGCCAACGGCGACATGGTCGCCGATACGCCGTCGGATCCTGCGAAGCAGATCGATCCCGACACCCTGATCTTCGCCTACACGCCCGTGGAAGACCCGGCGGTCTATGCCAAGGTCTGGGCGGAGTTCATCGACCACCTCGCCAAGGTGACAGGCAAGAAGGTGCAATTCTTCCCCGTGCAGTCCAATGCTGCGCAGCTCGAAGCCATGCGCGCCGGGCGCCTGCATGTGGCGGGCTTCAACACCGGCTCCAACCCCATCGCGGTGGCCTGCGCCGGTTTCGTGCCCTTCACCATGATGGCGTCGAAGGACGGGGAATACGGCTACGAGATGGAGATCATCACCTATCCCGGGGCCGGCGTCGCCAAGGTAGAGGACATCAAGGGAAAGAAGATGGCCTTCACCTCCGAAACCTCCAATTCCGGCTACAAGGCGCCGTCCGCGCTGCTGCGCTCGCAGTTCCACATGGAAGCCGGCAAGGACTTCGAGCCGGTCTTCTCCGGCAAGCACGACAATTCCATCATCGGCGTCGCCAACAAGGACTACCCGGCCGCGGCGGTCGCCAACTCGGTGATGAAACGCATGATCGCGCGCGGCGTCATCAAGCCCGAGCAGGTGGTGAGCATCTACAAGTCGCAGACCTTTCCCACCACCGGCTACGGCTACGTCTACAATCTGAAGCCCGAGCTGGCGGCCAAGGTGAAGGAGGCCTTCTTCAGCTTCGACTGGGAGGGCACGGGGCTTCAGAAGGAGTTCAAGGCGGCCGAGCCTCCGCAGGAGAAGTTCATCCCCATCTCCTTCAAGGAGCACTGGGCGGTGGTGCGGCAGATCGACGAGGCCATGGGCGTCAGCTACGCCTGCAAGTGAGCCGGGGTCGGAAGATGCTGACCATAGCAGGCCTGTCGAAGCGGTACGCGCGGGGCGACAAGGCGCTCGACGACGTCTCGGTCAGCATCCCGGCCGGCGAGGTGGTGGGACTCATCGGCCCCTCCGGTGCCGGCAAGTCGACCCTCATCCGCTGCGTGAACCGGCTGGTGGAGCCCACGTCGGGATCCATCCGCCTTGGGGACACCGAGATCACCCGTCTCGGCCGCGCCGCCCTGCGGCAGGCCCGCAGGCGGATGGGCATGATCTTCCAGGAATATGCCCTGGTGGAGCGCCTCACGGTCATGGAGAACGTGCTCTCCGGCCGGCTCGGCTACGTCGGCTTCTGGCGGGCCTTCCTGCGGCGCTTTCCGCAGGCCGACATCGACCGCGCCTTCGCGGTGCTGGAGCGCGTCGGCCTCACCGATCACGTGGACAAGCGCGCCGATGAGCTTTCCGGCGGCCAGCGCCAGCGCGTGGGCATCGCCCGCGCCTTGGTGCAGGAGCCCGACATCCTGCTGGTGGACGAGCCCACCGCCAGCCTCGACCCCAAGACCTCGCGCCAGATCATGCGACTGATCGTCGAGGTGTGTGCCGAGCGGCAACTGGCGGCCATCGTCAACATCCACGATGTGGCGCTGGCGCAGATGTTCGTCCAGCGCATCATCGGCCTCAAGGCCGGGCGCATCGTGTTCGATGGCGCGCCCGATGCGCTCGACACCGCTGCCCTCACCGCCATCTATGGCGAAGAGGACTGGTCGCGCACCATCCGCGAGGCGGAGGACGACGCGGTGGAAGAAGCCGCCGCCCAGGATGCGGTCCGCCTGGTGCGGGCGCAGGCGACGCCTTCCCCCCTGGCGAGGGCGCTGTGAGCGTCGCATCCGTTCCGGCGCGCCGCTGGCGGCCGCAGCCGCTCATCGCCAATCCCTGGCTGCGTTATGCGCTCATTGCCGGTGCGGCGTTCTATCTGGTCCTCGCCCTCGGCAGCGTCGAGCTCAATTGGGCGCGCCTCTCGGACGGCTGGGCGCGCGGCCTGCGCTTCGTCTCGGGCTTCCTGGAGCCGAACTTCTCCCGGCGTTGGGACGACATCCTCCAGGGCATGATCGAGAGCCTGACCATGACGGTGACCTCCACCGCGGCCGGCATCGCCCTTTCCGTGCCCATCGGCATCGGTGCCGCCCGCAATGTCGTCCCGCGTGCGGTCTATTTTCTCTGCCGAGCCATCATCGCCGTGTCGCGCTCGCTGCAGGAGATCATCGTCGCCATCCTGCTGGTGGCCATGGTAGGCTTCGGGCCGTTCGCCGGCTTCCTCACCTTGTCGTTCGCCACCATCGGCTTCCTCGCCAAGCTGCTGGCGGAGGACATCGAGGACATCGACCCGGCCCCCGTGGAGGCGATCCGCGCCACGGGCGCGCCCTGGCCGTCGCTGATCGCCTTCGGGGTGCTGCCGCAGGTGGCGCCCCGCCTCCTCGGGCTCTCGCTCTACCGGCTGGACATCAACTTCCGCGAGTCCGCGGTCGTCGGCATCGTGGGCGGGGGCGGCATCGGCGCGACGCTGAACACCGCCATCGACCGCTACGAGTTCGACAGCGCCGCCGCGATCCTCCTTCTCATCATCGTCATCGTGATGGCGAGCGAATATGTCTCCGGCCTCGTGCGCGGACGGGTGAAATAATGCCGGTCATCGCCCGTCCCGAAGGCCGCAGAACCTGGCAGCGGCACACCCCGCGCGGCGAGATCGCCGTGTGGTTCGGCTGGCTTCTTGCGATCGCCTTCACCGTATTCTGCTGGCGGGTGATGACGGAAGGCACGATCTGGGCTTTCGTGTGGGATGCCCCCACCCAGGCCGCGGACATCGGCGCGCGCATGTTCCCGCCGCGCTGGTCCTACTTTCCGGCGCTGCTCAAGCCTTTGTGGGACACGCTCAATATCGCCACCCTCGGCACGCTTGCTGCGATCGCTTTGTCGGTGCCGGTGGCCTTCCTCGCCGCGCGCAACACGACGCCCAGCGCCACCGTTGTGCGGCCGCTGGCGCTCCTCGTGATCGTCGCCTCACGCTCCATCAATTCGATCATCTGGGCGCTGCTGCTGGTGGCGATCCTCGGGCCGGGGGTGTTGGCCGGCATCGTCGCCATCGCGCTGCGCTCCATCGGCTTCATCGGCAAGCTGCTCTACGAGGCCATCGAGGAGATCGACGAGACCCAGGTGGAGGCGATCCGCGCCACCGGCGCCTCGGGTGCCCAGACCCTTGCCTATGGGATCGTGCCGCAGATTATGCCCGCCTTCGCCGGGATCAGCGTGTTCCGCTGGGACATCAACATCCGCGAATCCACCGTGCTCGGCCTCGTGGGAGCGGGCGGCATCGGACTCAACCTCGAAAGCTCGCTCAACACGCTCGCCTGGCCCCAGGTGACGCTGATCCTCATCGTCATCCTGGCGAGCGTGGTCCTGAGCGAGTGGGTGTCCGCCAAGGTGCGGCACGCCATCATCTGAAGACAGGAAGGCGAACCATGACCGATCAGCCCGACGTCACCATCTGGCATAATCCGGCTTGCGGCACCTCACGCAACACGCTGGCCATGATCCGCAATGCCGGCATCGAGCCGAGGATCGTCGAGTATCTGAAGACCCCGCCCACCCGGGAGGAAGTTGCGCAGGCCATCGCGGCCGCCGGCCTCACCGTGCGCGAGGCGATCCGCCAGAAGGGCACGCCCTATACGGAGCTCGGCCTCGACGATCCTGCGCGCACCGACGATGATCTGCTCGACGCCATGATGGCCCACCCGATCCTCATCAACCGGCCGTTCGTGTTCACGCCCCTGGGCGTGCGGCTGTGCCGCCCCTCCGAGCTCGCGCTGGACATCCTGTCGGCGCCGCAGAAGGGCCCGTTCGTGAAGGAGGACGGCGAAGTGGTGATCGACGCCGAGGGCCGGCGCGTGCTGTGAGAGCTGGTCCTATCGCCCGCAGGGAGCGGCCTTGACGCATTGATGGTCGATGCATAGCTTCTCGATATGTCCCGTGCTGCTACCCCCCGCTCCAATGTCGAGGCTTCCTCCCGTCTCGCCCCGGCCGCCAAGGCCGGGCCGGACTTCCTGAGCCGCGCCTACTGGAACGGCACGATCAAGATGAGCCTGTCCAAGTTCTTCATCCTGTGCGTGCTGCATCAGAGGCCGATGCATGGCTACGACGTGGCGCGGGCGGTGGAGGCCACCACCAACGGCTGCTGCTCGCCCACCGAGGGCACCATCTATCCCGTGCTGCGGGAGTTCGAGGACGGCGGCTATGTGACCTCCGTGAGCGAGGTGGTCTCGGGCCGCGAGCGTCGCGTGTACACCCTCACGGACAAGGGCCGGGCCGCCTTCAAGGTGGCGGTTGAGGCCTGGATGGACGTGACCCGGTGCCTTCTCGATGCGGGGAAGATGGTCGGCGCCCCGGCCGACGAAGACAGGAGCTCTACGTCATGCTGCTCCTGAGCCCAATTCTTTTGCCTTCATACATCGATCATCAATGGATCGATCATTGGAGTCCCCTGTCATGACCGGAAGCCTTCCCATCGCCGTCATCGGAGCCGGCCCCGTGGGGCTTGCTGCAGCCGCCCATCTCCTGGCCCGGGATCTGGTGCCCCTCGTCCTCGAGCGTGGCGCCGGCGCCGGCACCTCGCTCAAGGCCTGGGGCCATGTGCGCATGTTCTCGCCCTGGCGCTACAACATCGACGAAGCGGCCCGCGCGCTGCTGGAAGAGACGGATTGGAGCGCGCCGAACCCCGAGGCCCTGCCGCTCGGCGGAGAGATCGTCCGACGCTATCTGGAACCCCTGGCAGGCCATCCGGCCCTTGCGCGCCACCTGAGGTTCGAGGCCGAGGTGACCGCGATCACCCGTCACGGCCTCGACAAGATGGCGTCTGAGGGGCGCGCCGACGCTCCGTTCGAGATCCGCTGGCGGGACACGGGCGGCGGGAAGCACCGCTCCCTTGCCCGGGCGGTCATCGACGCCTCGGGGACCTGGACGCAGCCCAATCCCATGGGCGTCGACGGGCTGCTGGTCACCGGCGAATTGGCCGCTGCGGCGCATGTCGAATATGGCATTCCCGACGTGCTGGGCGCCCGGCGCGACACCTATGCCGGCCGGCGCGTGCTGGTGGTGGGCTCCGGCCATTCCGCCATCAATGTGGTGCTGGATCTCCTGCGCCTCGAAGAGACGGCGCCCGGCACGCGGGTGACGTGGGCGCTGCGCCGCAATCGCCTCGACAAGCTGCTCGGCGGCGGTCTCAACGATGCCTTGCCGGCGCGCGGCGCCCTGGGCCTCGCTGCGACACGGGCCATCGCCGCGGGCCGGCTCGATGTCCTTGCGCCGTTCGCGGCCGAGCGCGTGGTCATCGGCGCGGACGGGCTCGAAGTGTCCGGGCGCCTTGACGCGATGTCCTGGGCGGGGCACTTCGACCGCATCGTGGTCGCCACAGGCTTGCGCCCCGACCTCAACCTGTTGCGCGAGGTGCGTGTTGCCCTCGATCCAGCCGTCGAGGCGCCGCCGGCCCTCGCGCCCCTGATCGATCCGAACCTGCATTCGTGCGGCACGGTTCCGCCCCATGGCGCGGCGGAGCTGGCTCACCCCGAGCCCGGCTTCTACATCGTCGGCTCCAAATCCTATGGCCGCGCGCCCACCTTCCTCATGGCCACGGGCTATGAGCAGGTCCGCTCCATCGCGGCGGAGATCGCCGGCGATCACGACGCAGCGAAGCGTGTCCATCTGGTGCTGCCGGAGACAGGCGTCTGCAGCGCCGCGCCGGTGGCCGCCGGCGCCTCCGGCTGCTGCGGCGGGCCCGCTCCTGAAAGTCCCACCGCACCGGACGCGGAAGTCTGCTGCGCCGACGATGCCCTGGCGAAGGCGGAAGGAAAGGACGGCTGCGGCTGCGGCACGCAGGATCCGCCAGCCTCCACGATCCCGTGCTGCGGCGCCGCGGCGTGACCAGCGGCGTGAGCAGCGAGCTCGCCCACCCGGGGCGCATGCGCCCGCTGTCGGGCCGCAGCCTGTTCATCACCTGCCTCGGCATCGGCCAGATCTGCTCCTGGGGCTCGCTCTATTACAGCTTTCCCATGATCGCCGAGGCCATGGGACACGATCTCGGCTGGTCGAAGCCGCAACTGTTCGGCGCCGCGACCCTCGGCCTCGCGCTCGGAGGCGTCGCGGCGTTTCCGGTGGGGGCGGCCATCGACAAGGGGCATGGCAGGCTGGTGATGACGGCGGGGTCCGTCCTTGCGGGCCTGTGCCTCGCCATCTGGTCGCAGGTGCAGCACTTGTGGATGTTCTACCTGCTGATGGCAGTTGTCGGAGTGCTCCAGGCGGCGACCCTCTATGAGCCTGCCTTCGCCGTGGTGGCCCGTCGGGCCGGCACGGCGGGCGCCCGGGCCGGCATCACCGCCCTCACCTTGTGGGGCGGCTTCGCCTCCACGGTGTTCATCCCCCTGATCCAGGCCTTGCTCGACAGCGTGGGCTGGCGCGGCGCGCTGATCGCCCTCGGCGCCGTGAACCTCGTTGTCTGCGCGCCGCTCTATGCCGCGGTGATCCGGGCGGAGGCCGATGCGCCCCAATTGGCCGTCGAAGGGCTGGCGCTGGCAGGAACGGCAACTCTGCGCGCGGTCATGGGCCGGGTGGCACGTCGACCCGCCTTCTGGGCGCTGGCGCTGGCCTTCACCGCCTATGCCGCCACCTTCTCGGCGTTCACCTTCCATCTCTATCCGCTACTGCTGGAGCGCGGCTTCACGCCGGCGAGCGTCGTCGCCGCCATGGCGATCATCGGTCCGACACAGGTGGCAGGGCGGATCGCCATCTCCGTCTTTGCACCGCGCGCTCCGGTGCGGCTCATCGGCAGCCTTGCCGTCATCGCCTTTCCGCTCGCCATCCTCGCCCTCGCCCTGCTGCCGCCGAGCTTCGCGCTGGTGGCCGGCATCACCGCGCTCTATGGCTGCGCCAACGGCATCATGACCATCGTGCGCGGGCTCGCCGTGCCGGAAATGCTGACCCGGCACGCTTACGGCGCGGTGAATGGCGCGCTCACCGCACCGGCCATGGTGGCCCGCGCAGTGGCGCCCGCCGGCGCGGCCCTCATCTGGGCGCAGTCCCACGCCTACGGCGCCGTGCTCTTCGCCATGGCCGCCGGAGGCGCCCTGCTGGTGGCAGCATTCTGGACCGCGGCGGCCCTGTCGCGGACCGGCCCCGACACAACATTCTGAGGCGTCCACCCCATGCCCGACGTGAACGAGTCGACCCTTCCCGCGCTCGATGAAGCCTATTTCGATAGTCCCAATATCGCGAAGCTTCGTCCGAGCACGGACCTCGCCCACCCGCCGCGGATCCTGCTGCTCTACGGGTCCCTGCGGGAACGCTCCTACAGCCGGCTTCTCGTGGAGGAAGCCGCGCGCCTCCTGACCCGCATGGGCGCCGACACCCGCATCTTCGATCCGGCCGGCCTGCCGCAGCCCGATGCCTGTCCGGCCGACCACCCCAAGGTGCAGGAATTGCGCGCGCTCTCGACCTGGTCGGAAGGCCAGGTGTGGTGCAGCCCGGAACGACACGGCACCATCACCTCCATCTTCAAGAGCCAGATCGACTGGATTCCCCTCGAGATCGGCTCGGTGCGCCCCACCCAGGGCAAAACGCTGGCGGTGATGCAGGTCTCCGGCGGGTCGCAGTCCTTCAACGCGGTGAACACCCTGCGGGTGCTTGGCCGGTGGATGCGCATGGTGACCATTCCCAACCAGTCGTCGGTGGCGAAGGCCTTCCAGGAGTTCGACGAGGCGGGACGCATGAAGCCGTCTTCCTATTACGACCGGGTGGTGGACGTCATGGAAGAGCTGATGAAGTTCACGCTGCTTCTGCGGGGGCGCACGGATTACTTCACCAGCCGATATAGCGAGCGCCGAGCCGCCGGGGAAAAGACCATCGACTCCTCGAAGGATCTCGCAGTGATCGCGACGAACGGAACCGCGGACGATGCGGATGACTGAGGCGGCTCCGATGAAATCCGCAGGTTGAACAAGAACGGACGGATTGGAAGGACACCTCATGCCAGGCCGTGAGACCTCAATGAAACGCCTCCCCATTTTCTGGCAACGCCTGGTCAGCGAGCAGGGAACGACCTGCCCGCGCTGCCATGGCACCGGCGAGGAAGTCCAGCGTGCGGTCCAGACGCTGCGACGGGCGCTGGAGCCGTTGGGCATCACGCCCGAGTTGCAGGTGAAGGAAATCGATGAAGCCACGTTCCTCCAGGACCCGCTGCAATCCAACCGGATTCTGGTTGCCGGCGAGCCCATGGAACACTGGCTCGACGGACAAGCCGGCAGCAGCCGCTGCTGCAACGAATGCGGCGACAACGATTGCCGCACGGTGGAGGTCGGCGGCCAGCGCTATGAGGTGATCCCCGAGGACTTGCTGGTGCGTGCCGGGATGATCGCCGCGACCCGCATGCTTGACCCCACCTTGTCCGCCTGAACCCTGCACCGTTGCCCCGCGCAGCCCAACCCCAATTTCAAGGAGTGCACCCCATGAAAACCATCCAGGTCTTCGATCCGGCCATGTGCTGCAGCACGGGTGTCTGCGGTACGGATGTGGACCAGAACCTCGTAACGTTTGCGGCCGACGTGGAGTGGGCCAGCCGCAACGGCGCGCGGATCGAACGCTTCAATCTGGCGCAACAGCCCACAGCTTTCGCCGATAACGCCATCGTCAAGGGCTTGCTGGAACGCACCGGCCAGGCCGCCCTGCCGGTGACGCTGGTGGATGGTCAGCTGGCTTTGGCAGGTCGCTATCCTGCGCGTGACGATCTGGCCCGCTGGGCGGGCATTGCCGTCTCCAGCGCATCGCCATCGCAAGAAGGTTGCTGCTCCGGCAACCGCTGCAGCTGAACTCAAGAAGACCGCCATGCAGTTTCTCGCCCAGCCGCCTCGCTTTCTTTTCTTCACCGGCAAGGGAGGTGTCGGCAAGACATCCATTGCCTGCGCGACCGCCGTTCAACTGGCGGCCGAAGGCAAGCGCGTCCTGCTTGTCAGCACCGACCCGGCCTCGAATGTCGGGCAGGTTTTCGGCGAGACCATTGGCAATCGCATCGTCGCGATTGCCGCCGTGCCGAACCTGTCGGCGCTGGAAATCGACCCGCAAGCGGCCGCCCAGGCCTATCGAGATCGCATTGTCGGTCCGGTGCGCGGCATCCTGCCGGAACCGGTCGTGCGCGGTATCGAGGAACAACTCTCCGGTGCCTGCACCACGGAAATCGCGGCCTTCGACGAGTTCACGGCGCTGCTGATCGACTCGGCGCTGACGACGGACTACGCACACATCATTTTTGATACCGCCCCCACCGGCCACACCATCCGCCTGCTGCAACTGCCGGGTGCATGGAGCGGCTTTTTGGAAACCGGCAAGGGCGATGCGTCCTGCCTCGGTCCGTTGGCGGGCCTGGAGAAGCAGCGCGTCCAATACAGGGAAGCCGTCGAAGCCTTGGCCGACCCGCAGCGCACCCGCCTGGTTCTGGTGGCCCGCGCGCAGCGCGCCACACTGAGAGAAGCTGCGCGCACCCACGAGGAGCTCGCCGGCATCGGGCTGTCGCAGCAATATCTCGTCATCAACGGCCTGTTCCCCGAGAGCGAGGCCGAGCAAGATCCCCTGGCCGCGGCGATCTATCGGCGCGAGCAAGCCGCGCTTGCCGCCATGCCGGATGCGCTCAAGACCCTGCCGCAGGATCAGATCGCTCTCAAACCCTTCAACGTCGTGGGCCTTGATGCCTTGCGTCACCTGCTGGTCAACGCCGCCGATCCGGGCGGCGGCGATGCCACCGAACTGCCTGCGAGGCTCGATGCACCGGACCTGTCCGCACTGGTCGATGACATCGCGGCCGATGGGCATGGATTGGTGATGGTGATGGGCAAGGGGGGCGTGGGCAAGACCACGCTGGCAGCAGCCCTCGCCGTTGAACTGGCTCACCGAGGGCTGCCCGTTCATCTCACCACCTCCGATCCGGCCGCACATCTTGCCGAGACGCTGGAGGGGTCGCTGCCCAACCTGACGATCAGCCGTATCGACCCGCGCGAGCAAACGGAGCGTTACCGCCAGCATGTGCTGGACACCAAGGGCGCAAATCTCGACGCCGAAGGCCGCGCCCTCCTGGAAGAAGACTTGCGCTCTCCCTGCACCGAGGAGATCGCAGTGTTCCAAGCCTTCTCCCGCATCATCCGCGAGGCGGGCAAGAAGTTCGTGGTGATGGACACCGCCCCCACCGGGCACACCTTGCTCCTGCTGGACGCCACCGGCGCCTACCACCGCGAATTGACCCGGCAGATGGGCGATACGGGCGTCCGTTTCACCACGCCGATGATGCAATTGCAGGACTCGAAGCAAACCAAGGTGCTCATCGCCACGCTGGCCGAAACCACGCCCGTTCTCGAAGCGGCCAATCTTCAATCCGACCTGCGCCGTGCTGGTATCGAGCCGTGGGCCTGGGTCGTGAACAACAGCGTCGCGGCCGCACACCCGCATTCCCCGCTGCTGCGCCGAAGGGCGCATAACGAACTGCGGGAAATCGATGCCGTGGCGACACAGCATGCCCGGCGCTATGCCGTCGTTCCCCTTCTGACGCAGGAGCCGGTCGGCGTGGCGCGTCTGCGGGATCTGGCAAACTGGAAGCATCAAAGTTGAAGGCCATACACGATCTTCCTCGGCGGCCGATCCCGCGGCGCTCGGTCCCCCCTTCTGCGGGGAAACCCGTTAGAATCCCTTAAGAGTGAGAGGTTGGGTCGGGTTTCCGTGACGGGTTGAGGGCCGGAGGAGAGGTCTCCGGCGCCCGTCATGGAGACGGCCCATGACCCAGGTAGTGACTCTTGACGTGGCACCCGTTGGTGCCGGCGGCTACAAGGTGGATGCGAGCCGCGGTGAGCGGATCGGCCGCGTGTCCTCGGAGTGGTTCTCCCGGCCCGACGATGAGCGATACCTGTCCCTGTCGGAGCTCCACGCCGCGGTGCTTGGCCGGGCCGAGCGCAGCCGGACCCGGACGGTGGAGAGCGCCTCGATCCGGGTGGAGGCGAGCCGTGACGATGCCGAGCGCCTGGCGCTGATGCTTCCGGGATCGGACATTCCAGTCGCGCCTACCCACTGGAGCTTCAGCCAGCTCGCGAGTCTCGTCGGGGCACCCGCGGCCTATCTGCGCCAGCTCCCCGCGCCGCTCGCCGGCATCAACCTGCAGTATGGACTGACCTCCCACCGCGCCGAGCAAGTGAAGACGCTGGAAGTGGAGGACGGCCGGGTCGAGCTGCGGGCGGTCACTGGTCCCGAATATGGCCGGATCTACGACCATGAGCTGGTCGCAGCCGTGCGGCGCATCGCCGGCAATGGCACCGGGGACACCCGCTGGAAGGTGCCGGGCGTCCTCGACTGGTCGACCGGCACCTATAATCCCCGCGTGGACATCGCCAAGGATACGACGACGCTCTATGCCTCGGACCGGGACGTCTTCCTGTTCCTGGTGGACGATCTCAACCCCATCGAGGCCGGTCGGCTGGCGGACGGCTCACCCGACCTCTTCTTCCGCGGCTTCTATTGCTGGAACTCGGAGGTCGGGGCGAAGACCCTCGGCATCGCCAGCTTCTATCTGCGCGCCGTGTGCCAGAACCGTAACCTCTGGGGCGTGGAGGATTTCGAGGAGATCACCATCCGCCACTCCAAATACGCCGCCTCCCGCTTCGCCCACGAAGCGGCGCCTGCGCTGACCCGCTTCGCCAACTCCTCTCCCCTCCCCTTCGTTAACGGCATCAAGGCGGCGCGGGAGAAGATCGTGGCCCGGACCGATGAGGACCGCAGCGACTTCCTGCGCAAGCGCGGCTTCTCCAAGGCGGAGACGGCGAGGATCATCGAGACGGTGCTCGCCGAAGAGGGGCGCAAGCCCGAGAGCGTCTTCGACTTCGTGCAGGGCATCACCGCAGTGGCGCGGGACAAGCCCCACCAGGACGCACGTCTCGATCTGGAGGCCCGGGCGAAGAAGCTCCTCGACCGTGCAGCCTGATGTCCGCAAAGCCGGAGACACGTAGAGCCGTGTCTCCGGCTTTGTGCCTTTCCGTTCTCCCGGGTTTCCGGATCGTCGGCTTTGCGGCGCCGCCCTCCAGAGTGAGAGGGCGGCGCTTCGCTTCGTGACGGGCCCAAGGCTGAGAGAGAGGCTCTCGGCCGCCCGTCGCGGAGATCATCCCGATGGCCATCGCGAAGAAGAAGATCACCCTGTCGCCCTCGCGCGACATTCCGTTCCATCAGCTCGTGCTCAGCCAGGCGAATGTCCGGCACGTGCGAGCCGGCGTCTCCATCGAGGAGCTGGCCGAGGACATCGCCCGGCGCGGCCTCCTCCAGGGCCTGAGCGTCCGGCCGGTGGTCGATGCCGACGGCGTCGAGACCGGCCTGTTCGAGATCCCGGCCGGCGGGCGGCGTTACCGGGCGCTGGAATTGCTGGTGAAGCAGAAGCGCCTCTTCAGGAGCGCGCCCGTGCCATGCGTGGTGCGCGAGGATGGCATCGCCGAGGAGGACTCCCTCGCCGAGAATGTCCAGCGCGCGCCGCTCCATCCCCTCGACCAGTTTCGGGCCTTCCTCGCCTTGCGCGAGAAGGGCCAGTCCGAGGAGGAGATCGCGGCGGCTTTCTTCGTCTCGGTGAACGTCGTGAAGCAACGCCTGAAGCTCGCCTCGGTCTCGCCCAGGCTGCTGGACGCCTATGCCAACGACGAAATGTCATTGGACCAGCTTATGGCCTTCACGGTGTCGGGCGACCATGCGCGGCAGGAGCAGGTGTTCGAGCGGCTGCAGCAGGCCTATGACAAGCAGCCCCATACGATCCGCCGTATGCTGACCGAAGGCGCCATACGGGCCTCCGACAAGCGGATCCGGTTCGTCGGCGTCGAAGCCTATGTGGAGGCTGGCGGCACGGTGCTGCGTGATCTCTTCCAGGGCGATGATGGCGGCTGGCTGCAGGATGTGGCCTTGGTGGACCGGATGGTCGCCGACAAGCTGAAGGCGGCCTCCGAGTCGATTGCCGCCGAGGGGTGGAAGTGGATCGAGGTCGCGCCCGACTTCGCCTATGGCCACACCTTCGGCCTGCGTCAGTTGCGCGGGGAGCCGATTCCCATGACCGCCGAGGAGCAGATGGAGCGGGATGCCGTGCAGGCGGAAGTCGACCGCCTGTCGAAGGAGTATCAGGACGACGACGAGCTACCGGACGACATCGACGCCCGCCTCGGCGAGCTGGAGGCCGAGCTCGAAGCCTGGGAGGATCGGCCGCTCGCCTTCGATCCGTCCGACATTGCCCGCGCCGGCGCCTTCGTCAGCATCACCCATGACGGCAGCCTGCGGGTCGAGCGCGGCTATGTCCGTTGCGAGGACGAGACGCCGGCCGAACCGGAGGCTGACCTGGGCGCGGGCGACGGCGGGCGTGTGGTCGCCGCGGACAGCCACGATGCGGATCCCGTCACCACGGACGCCGAAGCACCGGAGCCCGAGGAGGATGACGGCCTGTCGCCGCTTTCGGACCGGCTGATGACGGAGCTCACCGCCCACCGGACGCTCGGCCTGCGCCAGGCGCTCGGCGAGCAGCCGGACGTGGCCTTCCTCGCGGCACTCCATGCCTTGGTGCTGAAGGCCTTCTATCACTATGGCTCGGACAGCTGCCTCGAGCTCGACTTCAAGAGCGTCGGCTTCGGCACCCAGGCGCCGGGGCTGAATGACAGCTTCGCGGCCGAAGCGATCCGTGTCCGGCACGAGCGGTGGGCAAAGGCCTTGCCGAAGGAGTCCGCTGAATTGTGGGACGCCCTGGAAGGCTGGGATGCGGACAGCCGGTCCGCCCTCTTCGCCCATGTGGCCAGCCTCTCGGTGAATGCGGTGCACGAGGCCTGGAACCGGCGGCCGCGAGCGCTGGCCCATGCCGACAGCCTCGCCCAGGCGGTCGATCTCGACATGGCGGCCCTGGGCTGGCGGCCGACCGTGGACACGTTCCTTGGGCGGGTCACCAAAGCCCGCATCCTGCAGGCGGTCACGGAGGTGAAGGGCCAGCACGTCGCCGAGCGGATCGCCCACCTCAAGAAGGGCGACATGGCGACCGAGGCGGAGACGCTGCTCGCCGAAACCGGCTGGCTGCCCGAGCCGCTGCGCACGCCGGG
Organism: Xanthobacter pseudotagetidis; assembly: GCF_043194795.2. Classification (NCBI taxonomy): domain Bacteria; kingdom Pseudomonadati; phylum Pseudomonadota; class Alphaproteobacteria; order Hyphomicrobiales; family Xanthobacteraceae; genus Xanthobacter; species Xanthobacter pseudotagetidis. The sequence goes on from NZ_CM195534.1 coordinate 4,039,249, forward strand.
GGACGCCGAGACCAATGGGACGCTCGCGTCGGAACCGACCGGTAAAGAGACGGTGGGAAAAGACGGCGAAACGGCCATGGGCCAAAGCGACGACCTCGCGGACACTGACGAAGCCGGAACCGCAGTCCACGTGGCCGCGGCCAGCTGAAACGTCCTCCCTCCTCTCCTTTGGCCCGCCGGGCTTCGCGCCCGGCGGGCTTTTCTTTTGGAGGCGCATCATGTCGGGATCACCACGTGATCTCGCGCGCCGTCTCGCCGACCGGGCAGAGGCGGTCTGCCGCCGCTATCTCTCCAATGGCCGGCGCGAGGGCCATTACTGGCTCGTGGGGGATGTCCGCAACACGCCGGGCCGCTCCATGTTCGTGCGGCTCAAAGACTTTCCGAAAGGCCCAGCCGGTAAGTGGACCGATGCCGCGACCTCAGAGCATGGTGATCTCCTCGACGTCATCCGGGAAGCTCTGGGCCTCGTCGACTTCCGGGACGTCTCCGAGGAGGCCCGCGCTTTCCTCGCTTTGCCACGGACCGAGCCCGAAACGATGCCCGCCAGGCAATCCGTCGCATCGGCACCCACCGGCTCGGCGGAAGCTGTACGCCGGCTCGTCGCCATGACGCAGTCCATTTCGGGCACTCTCGCAGAGACGTATCTGCGCAACCGCGGTATTACGGCTCTGCACGAAACCGGAAGCCTGCGTTTTCACCCGCACTGCTACTTCCGGCCCGGACTGCAAGCGCCTACCGAGGTCAGGCCGGCGATGATCGCCGCCGTCACTGATCTCGATGGCAAGCTCACCGGAGCACACCGCACTTGGCTCGACCCCGACGGCTTTGATCCCATCCGGCTCGGCAAGGCACCAATCGACACGCCGCGGCGGGCCATGGGCGATCTCCTCGGCAATGCGGTCCGGTTCGGTGTGTCGGGCGATGTCATGGCGGCCGGCGAGGGCATCGAGACCGTGCTCTCACTCCGCTGTGTCCTGCCTGGCATGGCGATGGCCGCGGCGCTCTCGGCGGCTCATCTTACAGCGCTCCTGTTCCCGGACACGCTCAGGCGCCTCTACATCGTGCGCGACAATGATCCGGCCGGCAACAGCGCGCGGAACCGCCTCATCGCGCGGGCGGACGCAGCCGGGATCGAGGCCCTCGTGCTGTCGCCGGCGCTCGGGGACTTCAACGAGGATCTGCGCGCACTCGGCATGGATGCGCTTCGGGCCGGAGCAAGGGTCCAGCTCGCCCCACAGGATGTCGAGCGCTTCATGGAACTAGTGGCATAGCCGGAAAAGGATCGAGGTGACGGCCCGCCGTCGCCGCCCAGATGCGTCCCACCGTCGGAGAGGACCGCGCCGTGGCCTTCCGAAAGGGCGATCGGGCCCACAACCGGGCCGGCCCGGCAATGGCGGCGGCCGACGATTTTCCGGCGCGCAGGCAAGCCCGCGCTTTCCATCGCGAAACAAAATCGCCGGCCTTGGCCATCAAGGCCCTCGCTTCGCTCGGACTGCCAGTCCGTCCCGCCCGCGGGCTTCCGGCGCCATGAAGGCCGCAACGGTCGCGGTCCAACCGACGGAGCCTCCCATGAGCGAGAACGACGACGAACCGCACCACGCCTCGTCTCCCACCGACCAGGTCCTGACCGAACTCCAGCTCCACGGCTACCGGCCCTTTCCTGACGAGCCCGACCCCCGGCCCCTGCCCGAAGACGACCATCTCGCCGGCGCCGTCGCCGACATCTTCGACGCCCTGATCGCCACGTTCAGTGACACCCGCCTCGAGCCCGACCTCGCCGATGTCCTCTGGTCGACGGTCAATCTCTTCCACCGCGCCATCGGCCGGATCGCACGCGAACTCGACGACAATGAGCAGGCGCAGCGCCGGTCCCAGCAGGAGCAGGATGGCAGCGAAGTCAGGTCCGTCGAACTGGAACGCCTCACCGCCGAAGGGCAGACTCTCATCAAGCGACGGGACGCATTCGAGCTGATGCGCGACGTGGCCGCCGAGCACTACGAGCAGCACAGTGGCGCACCGTGGCGTCCGCGCACCGGGTCGATGGTCAATCACAAGGCCATGACCTCGGCGATGATCGACAGCCGCGACTTCCTGATGGCGAGGAAGCACGCCGAACAGGAGGTCCTCCTGCCGCCGGGACCGAAGGTCGCCTTCACCGGCGGGCTCGACTTCAACGACCACCGGCTCATCTGGGACGCCCTCGACAGGGTCCACGCAAAGCACTCCGACATGGTGCTGATGCACGGCAAGTCGCCGAAAGGCGCCGAGAAGATCGCCGCTCGCTGGGCCGACCACCGCGATGTGCCGCAGATCGGCTTTGCGCCCGACTGGACCAGGCACGGCCGCGCCGCGCCCTTCAAGCGCAACGACCAGATGCTCGCGGTACTGCCGATCGGCGTCATGGTCTTCCCCGGCACCGGCATCCAGCAGAACCTCGCCGACAAGGCGAGGACCCTCGGTATCCCGGTCTGGCGGTTCGGTGGCGCATGAGCGTCACCGTTCTCCAACCTTCCGCCAATGTCTGCGCACGCCGCCGCGCGCCGCGACGTCGCCTCTATGCCAATGGAAGTCCCAGCTCGGCGCGCATCTTTTTCGAGAGGCCCAGTGAGACGATGGCGTGCGACTGCCGGATGTAGTCGCACAGCTCCGCGTCCGAGAGGCCTGGCTTCGCGTGGTGCTGGATCCACTTCAGGCCGCGTGAGGCAAGATAGGGGGCTGGGCGTAGGCCCGGCTGCGCCTGGAGCACCTCATAGGAGATGTCGCTGACCTTGAAGGTGAAGCTGGCCTCGTCGTCCTGCCATCCGCCGATAGCGAAAACCTTGCCGCCGACCTTCCAGACGTGTGATCCGCCCCACTGCACCACATGGGTCGCGGCCGGCAACCTCGCGCAGAAGGCGTTGAACTCCTCGTAGGTCATGCCTCTCGTCACCATGTGGTCGGCCAAGGGCCCCATCGCTGTGTCGGCCTCAAGCCCCCTCTTGTAGCGAGCAAAGCCCACGCTTTGAACCGCGTCGTCCGGATACGTCTCGCTGTCCGCGCAGGTCCACCCCCGCTTTTGTGCGCGTATCCTTGGTCGGACCGATCGCCTCGGGCCATCAACCCACAAGGGGTCGGCGACGCGGTGCGTGCCGCCGCATCGGCTGACGCCGTCGCGGTGACTGCGGCTCTTGGCCCGACACGTCGGGCGCCTGTCAGCGGGGGATGGCCCTCCGCTCGGAACAGGAGCCGGACCATGTCCCTCAACGATGCGCACGCCTTCGCCTTCAGCCTCGCCGCCACGCTGATGGTCGCCATCGTCATCTTCGAAGCCGGCGACGGCAGCCTCTCGGTCATGCCCGCCAACGAATTCGATGGCGATGCCACCGCGATCCTGTGCGAGATCGACCCCTTCACCCCCTGACCGGGCGAGCCACGGTGAGCGGGGATCGCGACGATCTCCGCTCCCGGAACGGTGCGATCTCGGCTATCATTCTGGCTGCGCCGCGGTGGTGGTGGAAGGCGCGACCGTCAGCTTTTTGTGCACGGGAGACCACCATCATGATCGTCCTGTCCATCCTCGGATCGCTCGCGGCCATCGGCGTTCTCTGCTGGCTGCTGTTCACGCTCGCCGTCTTTGCCCTGCCGTTCTTTTTGGGAGTTACCGCCGGCAGCTGGGCCCATGGCACCGGTGCGGGCTGGCTCGGCGCCATCATCGTCGGCCTGATCGTCGCCGGCGCGACATTCGCCATCGGTCAGCTCATGCTCGCCGTCGTACGGCCGCTCTGGCTGAAGCTCCTCGTCGTGCTCGCCTTCGTCGCTCCCGCTGTCGTCGCCGGCTACGCCGCCACCCATGGCATCGTCAAGCACACCATGCCGTCGGAGACCTGGCAGTTGGTCTTCTCAGGTCTCGGCGCAATTGCCGTGGGCATCGTGGCATTCGTGCGGTTGACCGCGCTGATCCCGCCCGAACCGCCCGGGCGGGGCATCACCAGGGCCTGACCCTCTTTCTCGGCTGGAGCGGCGGGCACAAGGCAGCTTCGGCTCTGCCGTTATCGCCACGACGTCGGACAACGACGAGGTGTTCAAGCTCAGCTCGAAGCCGGCTCCGCCCCGCAACCGGCCCGTCGATGCATTGCCCGGAAGCCGTCCCGTTCGATCGTCCGGGGACATCGGGAGGAGTCGAACCCCTGAGCGGCCGGGGACATCGAGGACGATGCAAGCCGTGCCCAGACCTGGGTGAGCAGCCGATGCCGTGAGCATCACGCCGATCTTGGGGCGGTACAGCGAGCCTCGCCACGTCTCCGTGATCGATCCCTGTCGGTCCGAGCGCACTGAAGCGGCCTCTGCGATGGGTGGATCTGGCCAGACGACGGCTGCGCCTCGATCGCCTGTGCCGCAATGGCGCCGATCGACTTTCTTCCCCTGGGCGACCACCCCACACGGCACGCCGCGCGGGGACCCCGGATCCCCCATTCCTCGCGCGAACCAAGAAAGTCGCCTGGCTGCCATCCTTCGCTGGCGCTGCGGCCCCCAAGCCACCCCGTTGCGCAAGCGCTGGCGGGGACCCCGGCGGGGTGCGGCGTCGATCGCCTCCGGCCCTTTGATCCCCATCGAGGCCGCATGGTGCGGGCTCGGGACAGAAATCAGGAGACGTAACATGGCGACCATCGGCACCTTCAAGAAGACCGGCGCGAACGAGTTCAGCGGCGAGATCGTCACCCTTTCGGTCCAGGCCCGGGGCGTGCGCATCGTCCCCGAGGTCCGGGGCACCGGCGAGAACGCTCCCAGCCACCGGGTCTTCGTCGGCCGCGCCGAGATCGGGGCGGCCTGGGCCAAGCGTTCCAACGAGGGCCGGGACTATCTGGGCCTCAAGCTCGACGACCCGAGCTTCAACGCCCCCATCTACGCCAACCTCTTCGAGGACGAGGATGCCGAGGGCTACAGCCTCATCTGGTCCCGCCCCAACGGCCGGCGCAGCGCGGACTGAGGCCCCGCGCAACCCCCGCCCGGACACCCCGGGCGGGGCCAGGCCCACCAAAGCCGACCGAAACGACCCATCAGTGCACGGGCCGATCCAAGTGCGTCGTGCCGATCCGAGTAGCCGGCCACACGGACTGCGACTAAAATAGCCGTAGTTCTGGCGTGCACTGCGGCCCGAATGGGAGGTGATCTTCATGATCACCGCCCGACAATCAAGGGCCGCGCGTGCGTTGCTGGGATGGACACAGGAAACGCTCGCCGAGAAGGCCCGGGTCTCGCTGACTGCGTTGAAGCGCCTCGAATCCGAGAGCGGACTCGACGTGTACGAGACGACGCGTGATCAGGTTCGGCGGGCGTTCGAGGGAGAAGGCGTCGTGTTCCTGAACTCCGGCCAGGGTGTAGGGGTGCTCCTGGTTCGTGACAGGACAGGGTGACTGCTGATCCGGAAGACGATTGGCGCGTATTGTATTTTCGAGTGCGTGAGAAAATTGGCGCGCCGCGGAACGACCCCCGAGCAACGCTGCGACCAAAAAAGACCAGGGGGCACAATGGAAGACGCGACCTTTCTCGACGAGCCACCGGAGAGTTCGACACTCACTGACTACGACCGCACGCACATGAAGCTCTATCTGCGCCTCATGGACGCCGCGACAGATAGTGCAGACTGGCGCGAGGTCGTCTCGGTTCTGTTCGGCCTCGATCCGGCCCAGGAGCCCGAACGGGCACGCCGGGTCCATGACAGCCATCTTGCGCGCGCCCGCTGGATGACGACGGACGGCTACCGCCTGCTCGTCCGCGAAGGCCATCGCGACCCGTCGCCGTGATGCGCTGACGGCAACAGCTGTTGCATAATTTGGGGCTTCCGCAGCGTTGTACACGCCGAAATTGTAGCCGACTGAGTCTGCCCCAGACTGACGGTCGGAGAATGCAATGTCCCTGGACACGTCCCGCTGGCGATCACAGTCCACCTACGACTATGTCGACACGCTGACCGCCCCCGACATCGGATGGGAATGGCTGAGGCGCAACGAGGACTATCAGCGCAGCTACGCTGATCTCAGCCCTGCCGATGCTCCTGCGACAGCGCTGGCGGAAGGTGCAGCGCGAAAGTGGGGACTGCGATTTCCCCGTCGATCCGGCGCATAGGGCGACCGACGCGGACATCTTCTGGCTGCCAGAGGACGATACCAGCAGCGTCATCCTCACCTTCGCGCCGCCGGCCTTTCGTTCTTCCAGCGACGTGCTCTCGCTGCTGAACGGCTCGGATCTCGTCCGTGCCGATGACGGGCTTCACCATCTGCGCGACCTGGCCAACGGCCAGCGCCTCCACCTCGTCCTTCCGCCCGACGCAGCGCCGGGTCGGCCGCTTGTGGCCATCGTGCCGCTCGGCCTTGAGGGCTTCGATCGCCTCGAAGCCGTCGCCCGGCTCCTCGCCTCGTTGCATGGCCGCAACGTGCCTCCTGACACCCGCCTGACACCGCAGCAATTGGCACGGGCTCGCCGCATGCTGCAGGCCGCCGATGGCCATCGCGAGGGAGCAACCCAAAAGGAGATCGCCGAAGTGATCTTCAACACCGGCCAGCTGTCCCGCGACGAATGGCAGGCCTCTTCGGCCCGCCACGCCGTCATGGGCCTGCTGCGCGGTGCGCGCGACATGATCGCCGGCGGCTATCGCAAGCTGCTTCGTCATCGTCGGCGATCCTAGCCCGATCGGAGGTCCCAGCCGGTGTGGGAATTTAGCTCCCCCAAAATCCCACTGCATCTCGCCAGCCGCGCTTCGCCATCGTGACCGTCACGGACCGCCCTCCCCCAGCGGTCTGAGCGACCCTCACGGAGGCCCGATCCATGCGACCCGATCTCGCCATTCTTCCTCCGCGCTACCTGCGCACCAAGGAAGCTGCGGAATTCCTCAGCCTCTCCGCCCGCACCCTGGAGAAGCACCGCACCTACGGAACCGGCCCCGCCTACCGCAAGCTGGGCGGCCGCGTCGTCTATGCCGTCGACGACCTCAGGGCCTGGGCCGAGCGCGGCGCCGTCACCTCCACCTCCGATCCGCGTGGCACCGTGCTGCCGGCCAAACGCCACGAGCCCACGCCACCGGCTTCTGCCGGCCGCTACGCGCGCTGATCCGCTGGCGACTTCCCAATGCCGGCGCACCACTGTCCTTCCCCGGAGCGTGGGCAGCTCGACCTGTTCCACGCGCGTCCCGGCGCATTCGCGCCCCGCGACGCGCAGGACCTCATGAGCTTCCCGTTCTTCTCGCTCTCCAAATCGCACCGCACGGTCCCCATCGACTTTTCCGCCGGCAATGTCTGGATCCGCGTGGAAGCCGTGCCGGACCACGGCATGGCGACCATCTGGGACGCCGACATCCTGATCTGGGCCGCGAGCCAGATCGTGGAGGCACGGGACGCGGGCCTCAAGACCTCACGCCTGATGGCGGCGACGCCCTACGAGATCCTCACCTTCATCCGGCGTGGCGTGTCTTTGCGCGACTACCAACGCCTCAAGGCGGCGCTCGACCGCCTCCAGTCCACGACGGTTGTCACGTCCATCCGCCAGCCGGCCGAGGGGCGGCGCCATCGCTTCTCCTGGATCAACGAGTGGAAGGAACGCATCGATGCCTCCGGCAAGCCGCTCGGCATCGAGCTGATCCTGCCGGATTGGTTCTACCGCGCGGTGCTGGACGATGCCCTGATCCTGACCATCGACCAGGCCTATTTCAGCCTGACCGGAGGCCTCGACCGCTGGCTCTACCGCGTGGTGCGCCGGCATGGCGGCAAGCAACGCGCCGGATGGCGCTTCGACTTTCGCCACCTCCACCAGAAGTCGGGCAGCCTCTCACCCTTCAAGCGTTTCGCCTTCGAACTGCGCGACGCGATCCGCCGTCAGCCGCTCCCCGGATACACGCTGTTCCTTGAGGCAGATGCCGGCGGCCACGCTCTGCTCGCGTTCGAGCCGGCGGTTCCCTGTGGACAAGCTGTGGAAAGCTTCGTGCCTTCGGGAACCTTGAGGCACGTGACATCGGGAACCGCCCCCACGTGCCATCAGGAACCAAAACAGGGGTCAAGCCGTAGAGGCCAAAAGCGAAATTGCCCCCTTAACTTAGAGTCTAACATAGAATCTAACTTTAAGACGCGCGTGCGTGATGTGGACAACGATCCTCAAGACACCTCTCTACCGCCTGTTTCAAAGGATAGTGCCGATACGTCTTTCCGTAAAGACGACTCTACGGCTCTCGATGCTTGCGCCCTTCGGACCTCTCCTTCCGGACCCAAGCCCGGAGGCCAGCGATGATCGTCATGCTTGCCAACCAAAAAGGCGGCGTCGGCAAGACGACGCTCGCCTTGCATCTCGCTGGGGCGTGGGCGCGCAATGGCCAGCGCGTCACGCTGATCGACGCCGACCCTCAAGGCTCTGCCCTCGACTGGTCGCAGCAGCGCGCCCGTGAAGGGCTGCCGCGCCTGTTCGGCGTGGTCGGGCTTGCACGTGACACGCTGCACCGCGAGGCGCCGGAGCTCGCCCGGGATGTCGACCACCTCATCATCGACGGGCCGCCCCGCATCGCCAGTCTCATGCGCTCGGGGCTGCTGGCGTCTGACCTAGTGCTGATCCCGGTCCAACCGTCCCCGCTCGACGGCTGGGCCTCGGCGGAGATGCTGACGCTGCTGCGGGAAGCGCGCATCTACCGGCCGCAGCTCGCCGCACGGTTCCTGTTGAACCGCTGCGGCGCCCGCACCGTCATCGCCCGTGAGACCGCCGAGACGCTGGCCGATCACGATCCGCCGGTGCTCGCCACCACCATCGGCCAACGCGTCGCCTTCGCCGACGCCCCACAGACCGGCCGGCTCGCCTTCGAAATCGATGCGGCGAGCCCAGCCGCGCGCGAGATCGCTGTCCTCGTCGATGAGATCGACCGGCTGCGCATCGGGAGGATCGTCGCATGAGCCGGCGCGGCTTCGCGGCACGCCCGGGTGATGCCGAAACCTGGATCAAGGCGCCCGAAGCGCGGCCTGGGCGCGAGGCGCCGGATGGTGCCTTCACGGCGCGGCTCACCATCGACGTCACCCCCGACCAGCGCGCCCGCATCAAGATCGCCGCCTTCCAGCGCGGCGTCACCGTCGCCGACATGCTGCGCGACCTCCTCGCGCGCGAGTTCCCGCCTGCTCCCGAAGGAGACACCCCATGACCGGCTCCGCGACGTCCCGCCGGTGCGAAGACCCTCGGCCGAGCGGTCCTCGCCCGCTGATCACCTTCGTCGAGCTGACCTGGGTCGAGAAGCGGGTCGAGACCTGGATCCGCTTCGGCCGCCACACCTGCGAGGAGATCATCAACCGCCACCGGCGTGTCCTCGGGTTTCCGGCGAACACGGTCTTCTGCTTCGTGCGCTGGGCCGCCAACGACTATGGCACCATCCTCTCGCGCCTCGATATCATCCGCGCGGTCGACGAAGGGACACCGTTCCAGACCCTGTCCTTCGTCCGCCCCGGTGGGGAGATCCTGCTGCGCGTCAGCGGCTGGCCAAAAGTCTGGAGCGCGCTGCAGGCGATCGACGCCATCCAGACGCGCGGCATCGATCCGGCCCACGTCTCGCCGGACTACTGGCGCCACGTCCACAATCGCCTGACCGCCGGCCAGGAGCCGCGCGCCTACACCGTCGAGCAGCACCGCGCCTTCCTGCTGCGCCGGAGGGCTGGACCATGACGCGCTTCGGCTACGTGATGGCGACCTACTTCGTGACCATGGGCGTCGCCGGCGCGGCGTTCGTCCCGACCTCGCTGAAGCTGGTCTGGAACGCCTCGCCGAGCGCGCCTCTGGGCCTCTACACCATCGGGCCCGCGGACGCCCTGGAGGTCACCGACCTCGTCGCCGTCGCGGCGCCGGATTGGCTCAGACGCTTCCTGGCGGCGCGTGGCTATCTGGCCGAGGGCGTGCCGCTGATGAAGCGGGTTGCCGCGCTACCGGGACAGCACGTCTGCCGGCTGCGCGGCGAGATCACCGTCGACGGCATCGCCATGGGACGGGCCCTGGATCGCGACCACCACGGCCGGGACCTGCCCAGCTGGAGCGGCTGCCACGTCGTCGCCGACGGCGAGCTCTTCCTCATGAACTGGCAGGCCGACGACAGCCTGGACGGCCGCTACTTCGGCCCGCTTCCGGCAAGCGCCGTCATCGGCAAGGCCATGCCGCTCTACACCGACGAAGACGGCGATGGCCGGTTCGTCTGGCGCGCGCCGACGCGGTGACGCCGCGTCCGATCTCTTCCCACCGCACCTCGAAGGAGCACCCCATGTCCCTCATCGGTCAGTTCAGTCGTACCCGGAACGGCTATGCCGGGCATATCCGCACCCTCTCCATCGACGCGGAGATCGTCCTCGTGCCGGCGGAGCAATCCGACGCCGAGCATGCGCCGGACTACCGCATTCATCTCCTGGACGACGATGGGCCGGAGATCGGCGCGGGCTGGAAGCGCATCGGGGAAAAGGCCGGGGACTACGTCTCCCTGGTGATCGACGATCCGGTCTTTCTCCAGCCCATTCGTGCCTTCCTGTTCCAGTCCGTCGTCGACCGAAGCACATGGGGCCTGCACTGGAGCCGCCCCTCGAAGCGCGGCGAGCGGGACTGAGCCATGTCCGTCACGCACCGACAGCCCTCCGCCGGCCGATCCTCGGCCGCCCCGCGACTGGGCCTCCTTCTCCTTTCCGGCTTGCTCGCCCTCGTGATCGCACCCCCCGGCGTGCACGCCCAGGAAGCTGCCGTCTCCCTGCCGGACGCGAGCGATCCTTTCGGCGCTCCCATTGCCGAGGCTGCACAGCGCTTCGGCATTCCGGCGGCCTGGATCCGGGCCGTCATGCGCGCCGAAAGCGCCGTGGACACCACCGCCGTCTCCCCGAAGGGGGCGATGGGCCTGATGCAGATCATGCCCGAGACCTGGGCGGAGCTGCGCCACCGCCACCGTCTCGGTGATGATCCCTTTGATCCGCGCGACAACATCCTCGCCGGCGCCGCCTATCTGCGCGAACTCAACGACCGCTACGGCGCTCCGGGCCTGCTCGCCGCCTACCATGCGGGGCCGGCGCGCTACAAGGCGTATCTCGCCGGCCGCCCGCTTCCGGCCGAGACCCGCGCCTATGTCGCCATGCTCGCGCCGGCCTTCGGCGGTGGTGAGCTGCTGGCCCCAACGGCCGCCGCACCTGGCTCCGACCCGCAATCCTGGCGTGGCGCACCACTGTTCGTCTCTCGACTGGAGCACACTCATTCGGCCGATGCGGCAGCGACTAACAGACCAATCGGCAGCGCGCCGAACGCTCCGGCACCGGCTGCGGCACCTGGGCTCGCACCGCAGCCCATGGATCTCTTTGTTGCGTTTCCGGGTGCGGGAGGACCGCCGTGATCGCGCACGCTCACGCCGTTGCCAACCGTCGCCCCCGCACACTCCTTCCTACAGAAGTTCCTCCTGCAGGAAGGCGCCACGGATGCTACCCGGCGCAATCCGATTCGCCGAACGGCGGCAGCGGAGCCTCGATGGCCGCGGTCGTACCCTCGGGGCCTGACGCGCGCTCCTGGATAGAAAGGGCGGGGTGGCAAGAACAGTGGAAACACGACCGATTAGGAGGGCGAGATAAAAGCCCATGCCCGGATCGCGCCAAGCCACTGACGTGGCTTGCATTCTTCCGTGCATGGCGGTTGGTCGCGGGCATGCTGCCCGGTTTTCATGAGGGATTACAAGCTTCCCGCATGCACGAGCCTTTCTTGGCGCCGCCGAGGGGCCTGCCATGAGCGAGGGTGACAGCGACATCCGCATCCGGCCCGGCCGCATCCGCTCGACCAGAGCCCCGCGTCCGAAGAGCTTCATCAACCAGGTGCTGCGGGCCGCCCAGAAGGCGGGCCACACATCGGGCGCCTCACCGGGCGGGGCGGGCCGTTCCGGCTACGGCCGCTCGACCTTCGGCCGGGGCCGCGGCAGCTTCGGCCGTTCGCGCCTATTCGGCCCGGCCCGCCGGGTCGTGGTCAAGGCCCGCGTCGTGCGCCACAAGGGACGGTCCTTCCGCTCGGCGCCGTTGTCGGCGCACCTCACCTATCTCAAGCGCGAGGGGGTGAGCCGTGACGGGGAGAAGGGCGTGATGTTCGACGCCGCCTCGGACCGGGCCGACGACCTCGCCTTCGCGGAGCGGTGCGAGGACGACCGGCACCATTTCCGCTTCATCGTCTCGCCGGAGGACGCCGGCGAGATGACCGACCTCAAGGCCTTCACCCGCGATCTCGTGCGGCAGATGGAGGCCGATCTCGGCAGCCGCCTCGACTGGGTCGCGGTGGACCATTGGAACACCGACAACCCCCATGTCCATCTGCTGCTGCGCGGGGTGGATGAGACCGGCGCCGACCTCATCATCTCCCGCGACTATATCAGCCGGGGCCTGCGCTCCCGGGCGGAGGACCTCGTCTCCCTGGAGCTCGGCCGCAAGCCCGAGCATGAGATCCGCAACGCCCTCGAGCAGGAGGTGACCGCGGAGCGCTGGACCCGGCTCGACCGAGAGATCCGGCTCGCGGCGGACGATCTGGGTTCTCTCGACCTCAGGCCGCAGACACCCAGCCCCGCCGATCCCGAGATCCGGCGCCTGATGATCGGCCGGCTCCAGCATCTGGAGAAGATGGGGCTCGCCGCTCCGGCAGGCCCCGGCGAGTGGATGGTGGGGCTCGAGGCCGAGCGGCACCTGCGCGACCTCGGCCTGCGCGGCGACATCATCAAGACCATGCACCGCGCCTTCACCGAGCGCGGCCGGGAGCGCGGTGTCGCCGACTATGTGATCGACGGCCCGGACACATCCTCCCCCATCATCGGCCGGCTGGTAGACAAGGGCCTCCACAACGAGCTGACCGGCGAGGCCTATGCCGTGATCGACGGTGTGGATGGCCGCGCCCACCATGTCCGCTTCCCCGGCGTCGAGGCCTTCGCGCATGCGCCACCTCTCGGCGGCATCGTTGAGGTCCGCCGCTTTGGCGGCGCCGACGATGCTCATCCGACCCTGGTGCTCGCCACCCGCTCCGACTTCGATCTCACCCGCCAGGTCACGGCGCGAGGGGCCACCTGGCTCGATCACCGCCTCGTCGAGCGCGAGCCCCTGGCGTTGGCCTTGGGTGGCTTCGGACGCGAGGCGCGAGCGGCGATGCAGGCCCGCGCCGAGCACCTCGTCGCGGAAGGGCTCGCCCGCCGGCAGGGCCAGCGCATCATCCTCCAGCGAGATCTCCTCGCCACCCTGCGCCGGCGCGAGCTCGACGCCGTGGGTGCGCAGCTCTCAGGCGAGACAGGGCTGCCGCTCCTCACGTCCGCAGCCGGCGAGCACGTCGCCGGCATCTACCGCCAGCGCCTGACCTTGGCCTCCGGCCGCTACGCCATGATCGATGATGGCCTCGGCTTCCAGCTCGTCCCCTGGTCGCGGGAGATCGAGAAGAAGCTCGGCCAGCATGTCACCGGCACCGCGAAGGATGGTGGCGGCATCGAGTGGAGCCTCGGCCGCAAGCGCGACCTCGGGCTCTAGCTACTACCCATGCTCACAAAGGGGCGCTCTCATGTCCGCCACCAAGATCCTCTGGGGCCAGATCATCGTCGTTTGCCTGATCGTGCTCGCCACGACCTGGGGCGCGACCCAGTACGTCGCCTGGCAGCTCGGCTTCCAGGCCCAGCTGGGGCCGCCGTGGTTCGAGCTCGCCGGCATGCCTGTCTACTTCCCGCCGGCTTTCTTCGCCTGGTGGTTCTCCTATGACGCCTATGCCCCCGGTATCTTCGGCAGGGGCGCGATCATCGCCGCGTCCGGCGGCTTCATCGCTATCGCCGCCGCCATCGCCCTTTCGGTGTGGCGGGCACGCGAGGCCAAGGCCGTCGCCACCTATGGCTCAGCGCGCTGGGCCGAGCCGCACGAGGTGAAGGCGGCCGGCCTCATTGGTCCCGACGGTGTGGTGCTCGGCCGGCTCGGCCGGGACTATCTGCGCCATGATGGTCCCGAGCATGTGCTGTGCTTTGCCCCGACGCGGAGCGGCAAGGGCGTCGGCCTCGTCGTGCCCACGCTCCTGACCTGGCCCGGCAGCTGCATCGTCCACGACATCAAGGGCGAGAACTGGCAGCTCACCGCCGGCTTCCGGGCCCGGCACGGCCGTATCCTGCTGTTCGATCCCACCAATCCCGCCTCCTCCGCTTACAATCCCCTGCTGGAGATCCGCCAGGGCGAATGGGAAGTGCGGGACGTGCAGAACGTCGCCGACGTGCTGGTCGACCCGGAAGGCTCCCTGGACAAGAGGAACCACTGGGAGAAGACCAGCCACTCACTCCTGGTCGGGACGATCCTGCATGTGCTCTACGCCGAGCAGGACAAGACCCTTGCCGGGGTGGCGGCTTTCCTCTCCGATCCGCGCCGACCCATCGAGACCGCGCTCCGGGCCATGATGACCACTCCGCATCTCGGCGAAGCGGGGCCACATCCCGTGGTGGCTTCGACCGCAAGGGAATTGCTGAACAAGTCGGACAATGAACGCTCCGGTGTGCTGAGCACCGCCATGAGCTTCCTCGGCCTCTACCGCGACCCCGTGGTCGCCGAGGTCACCCGGCGCTGCGACTGGCGCATCGCCGACCTCATCGCAGACGAACGGCCGGTCTCGCTTTATCTGGTCGTTCCGCCCAGCGACATCAGCCGGACCAAGCCCCTCATCCGTCTCGTCCTGAACCAGATCGGCCGGCGCCTGACCGAGGACCTTCAGGCCAGGGACCGCCGCCATCGCGTCCTGATGATGCTCGACGAGTTCCCGGCCCTGGGGCGGTTGGACTTCTTCGAGTCAGCCCTCGCCTTCATGGCCGGCTATGGCATCAAGAGCTTCCTCATCGCCCAGTCCCTCAACCAGATCGAGAAGGCCTATGGGGCCAACAATTCCATCCTCGACAACTGCCATGTCCGCGTCTCGTTCGCGGCCAATGACGAGCGGACGGCCAAGCGCATCTCCGATGCCCTCGGCACCGCCACCGAGATGCGGGCCATGCGCAACTACGCCGGCCACCGGCTGAGCCCCTGGCTCGGGCATCTCATGGTCTCCCGGCAGGAGACGGCGCGCCCACTGCTCACGCCTGGCGAGATCATGCAGCTCCCACCGTCCGACGAGATTGTCATGGTCGCCGCGGCGCCGCCGGTCCGGGCGAAGAAGGCGCGCTACTTCGAGGACCGACGCTTCACCGAGCGGATCCTGCCGCCACCTGATCCTGCAAGGATCCCGCGCACGTCCCGCACCGACAGATGGTCGGCGCTGGCGCCCGTGAGGCCCGACGTGGCGCTCGTGGCGGAGATCGAGAAGGCCGAGGACAAGGCCAATAGTGGCCTCCGCCGGGAGCCCGAGCTGCCGGAGCACGTTGCCATCGCCAGTGAGGCCACCGTGCCGCGACCGGCGGACGAGTTCGCCATCGTCCTCGATGACGAGCCGGACGAGACTGCCCAGCAGGCCCGCGTGCTGCGCCAGCGGATGCGCGGCGTCGCCCGGCAGGCCGCGCTCGACCCCCATGACGGCATCGACCTCTAGGAGGCATCCCATGCGCGATCGGTTGAACCTGACTTTGCCGGCGGAGATGATCGGCCGCATCAACGAGCTCGCCGACCGCAAGAGGCTCCCCCGCTCGGCCATCGTCGAGGCGGCGGTGGCCTCCTTCCTGTCGCCCGACGAGGCCGACCAGCGCGAGGCGGCTTTCAGCCGCCGTCTCGATCGCCTGTCACGGCAGGTCCAGCGCATCGAGCGCGACGTGCGCGTCACCGCCGATGCGCTCTCACTCTACATCCGCTTCTGGCTGACCATCACCCCGCCGCTGCCGCCCGACGCCCAGGCCGCCGCGCAGATCAAGGGGCGGGAGCGCTATGAGGGCTTCGTCGAGACCCTCGGCAAGCGATTGCAGAAGGGACAGAGCTTCCTGCATGAGATCCCGGATGATGTCGGGTCCCCAGCGATGCCAGCGCATGAGGGAGAAAGTGATTAACGCTATGGCTGTGTGGGATATAGGCTTGCCCTGCGCCACCTGCGGACCTTGCCTTCTCATCGGAAAGAGGACCTTCGGCTTCACCTCCCATCGCCGGTTACTCAGCGGTCAGTCATCTCGTGTTTGGAGACGCCGCAGCCCAGCAGAGAACAGGTCGAGCCGTTGTCGCAAGAACCTATTTCGGCATTATCGGTCAGAAACTCGATGTCGCTGGCCGACGGACTGATTCCGTCCGAAGCGGTCACATATAGAAGCTGTAACTAACCTGCGGCTTCTCTGTTGGGCTGACGTATTTCATGATATCGCCGATCTTGCGGGCGCACTCCAGCGTGATCGGTAGACGACCGTCCATCTGGGTATTGTTCCAGTTCATCTTGGTGAGGCCGAGGATTTCCTCACAGAGGCTTTCGAGAGACGAATCCTGCTCGTAGACAGTAACCCTCAACGGCTTGGGCACATAGGCGCCCGGATAGGTCTTGTAGAAGTCAACGGTGCCGCGCGTGTAAAGCACTCCCTCGGTCTCGGAGATGGCAAGCATCGTGCCGCGTTTCGGCGGATAGTCGCCGTCACCGAAGAGCCGGATGTCGGTGCCGGTGATCGCGACGAAGTCCTTCGAGCGAATGCCCTTCTCATCGAGAGCGCGCAGGAAGCCCTTACGCTCGCTGTCGCGGAAGTGGCTCGATTTGTGGATCACGATGCGAGCCGGCATGTGCTGGAGTGCCCGGTCGTATTCATCGAGCGCATCGCGCAAAAGCTCGTAGGCCTGATCTTCGTTCAGGTAGGGGTGTCGGTTCTTCTTGTCTATAGAGACAGGGGTACCACGCAGGATGATTCCATGCCCGAACTCGTCGAAGACCTGCGCGAGACTCGACGATATGGTCTCGCCATCTCGGCTCTTATAGAAGCCGATACCGATATAGCACGAGCGCAGTTTCGCCGTGTCCTCGACGAGGCGCCAGGGGATAGTTCGATTGCCCTTGTAGTAAAGGGCTGTACAGAAGTTCCAAGCCCTTGTGGCCGGATCTTGCTGCTCACCGGCCTGTTTAGTGATGAGGATGGTCTTCTCACGGACCAACTGCAAGGGGACGCCGAGGTGCATGCACTTCGCCTTCAGGATGCGGCGGAAGTTAGTTTCAATTTCGCTTTCGCCATCCTCGTCGCCCTTCGACGACGTGACCGAGTCGAACATCTCGTTGGGTATGACACAGACGATGACATCGACGGAACGGTTCTCAGCGAGGAAGCGAATCTGCTCATAGTAGAGCTCGACGGCGCGTTCCACGCGCTGAGCACGAGACGCCAGCTTTACCACGCCGGTGATCTCGGACTTCTGGAGGATACGTGTATACTGGGGCGAGTTGATGAGCCGGGTGAGGAATCCGTAGCTCTGATTGATGCCCCCGAAACCTCGGAAAAGGTTTAGCAGCTGCGACTCCTTTTTCCGCTCTATGCCGTTCCGACATTGAGCGAGCCACTCGTCGAGGAGATCGACGCCTTCGCCGCGACCGACCACGCCGATGCGCAACTCGGTCCGGCGCAGCTCGTCCCGCTTATCGTAGACGCCCATGTGCTCGATACCGGTGCGGGGACAGATGTGGGTACCGGTGCCAAACTCGAGGAGCGGCTCGGCGAGCGTCAAGAGCTTCATGCAGCGTTATCCTGCCCGTCGGCGTTGGGGCTGGTGGCCAAATCGTCGTCTGCAACGTCGTCGGTATCATCCCCGACGTCGAATTCGAGGAGAGACTGGAAGCTCAGGCCGTCGTCATCCCCTGTGTTCGCGAGGAAGTAGGCGATAAAGCGCACTTGGTTCCGGACGCTCATATTGTGCTCAAGCCGCTTCTGCTGGGAGAGAAGGTCGTCATGCCAATTCGACTGCCGGTAGCCGTCGAAGGAATAGAACCAGCTGGGAACGATCTGCGCGTACCAGTCGTCCCCCAGCTTCGCGAAAGTGAGCTCGAACGAGAGGTGCTGGTGATGCGCAACCTTCGTCGGGTCCTTCTTCGACCGTTTCACCTCGTAGACGCGTCAGATCGCGTTCCGTTTTCCGATCCAGGCCTCTCGGCGCTCTGTCTGCCCTTCCTCTGCGGCAACGAAATAGAAGAAGCGGTCTACAGGGTGCATTCGGACGTGACGCGTCTTGAGCAGCTCTCGGGTCTCAGCGGCGAGGAGTTGCCTGAGCACGTTGACGTTGTCGACCTCGAGCGAGTCGGCGAGATCCGAGACGTCAAGCCGTTCGATTGATCCATCGTCCACGATGCTAATAAGGCCGCTCGCCTCCATATCGTGGAAGGTGAACAGCTTGTTGTTGTGGCAGACCCAAGCATCGGTGTGCATGTCGTTGAGGAGCAGAGCCATCCTAACGACCGAGTTCCTGTCCCGAGCCTTACCCTTGTAGGACAGCGATTTGCGGGCCTGAGCGATGACGTCCTTATCGTTGATCGTGAGCTCGGCGACGTAGACCGCATCGGGCAGGCGGATGTGCTGGAGATTGGAAGTGATGGCGATCGGAGCCGCCACGCTATCCAAGCTGTAGGAGATGTAGGCATCGACTTCGCCAAGGATGCGCTGAAACTCCTCCAGCACACGCTCTTGCGCAGTGAGCCTCAGGCCCGCGATCAGGCCGAGGAGATCGGCGAGGTCAATGATGTGCTTCTTGCAGTTGAAGGTGAACTGGCCGTTCAGGATGTCGGTGATCGCGCCTTGGCTGTACGACGCTTGCTTCTTCGTCAGCATCAGGATGAAAAGCTCGTCGAAGCTGTTGTAGTAGGCCCGGTCCATAAACTGCCGGATGGTGGCCTTTACTTTGTCGAGCGACGTGGTCGAGGTGACCTGGAAGCACACCCGGTCGTGATCGTCGCCAAGATCGATGCCGGGGAAATTCTTCTGCTTCCGGTTCAGATTGATGAGGTTGGGGAGGTTGTAGACCGACTTGAGGATGGGGATGAACGAATCCTCCAAGGCGAGGTTGATGTCCGTCCGCCCCTGGGACGTCGCTAGTTCGACCTGCAGGATGATCCGGCTGACAACGTCGCGAAGCTTATTCTCCACCTCCAGTTGCCGCATCTCGCCCAGAGCTCCCTAAGATTCTGGCCTTGATGATAGGAACGCATCGAGAACGTTACAAGGGGCCCAGCTTGAAACACGGGATGTGTTCTCGCCGTCTGACGTTCCACCAATGCCGCCTAACAGGTCGTGGGGGTGTTAGGGCGGCCGCTCTCAAAACCACGTGCGGATCGTGATTCGATCAGGATCCAGTCAACGGTGAGTCGGAACAGATCAACACCTCATTTCCGCCGCCCTCCTGTCTTTGCACGCCACAGCCCTACGACGACCGAAATGTGTTGAGCCGGCCTGATTTCCGGCTCTCTTAATCATCCCCGATCCGGGGATTGCAGGTGGCGTCCCCTGTCGATGGGGGACGTAATGGGGGCCACACATCGTAATTCCGAGGCGACGCAGCGCGGTGCACGCATGCTGCGCACCGCGCTCGGACCCGCCATCGGACGCTTCTTGGAAGACGGCTCCGTCGTCGAAGTCATGCTCAACCCGGACGGGCGCCTGTGGGTCGACCGCCTGTCCGAGGGCCTCGCCGATACGGGGGAGCAGCTCTCCTTCGCCGATGGCGAGCGCATCGTTCGTCTCGTCGCCCACCATGTGGGTGCGGAGGTCCATGCGAACGCGCCGCGCGTCTCCGCCGAGCTGCCGGAAACCGGGGAGCGGTTCGAGGGCCTGCTGCCGCCGATCACGACGGGCCCCGCCTTCGCCATCCGCAAGCCAGCCTCCGGCGTGTTCGGCCTCGACGCCTATGTTGCCGCGGGGATCATGACAGCGGGACAAGCTGAGGTGCTGCGCCTCGCCGTCGCCGAGCGCCGCAACATCCTTGTCGCCGGCGGAACGAGCACAGGCAAGACCACGCTGACCAACGCGCTCCTCGCCGAGGTCGCCAAGACCTCCGACCGCGTCGTGCTGATCGAGGACACCCGCGAGCTGCAATGCCTGACGCCCAATCTGGTCGCGCTGCGCACCAAGGATGGCGTCGCCACGCTGTCCGACCTTGTCCGCTCGTCCCTGCGGCTGCGCCCCGACCGCGTTCCCATTGGGGAGGTGCGCGGCAGCGAGGCGCTGGATCTCGTCAAGTGCTGGGGCACCGGCCATCCCGGCGGCATCGGCACCATCCACGCCGGCACCGCCATCGGCGCCTTGCGCCGCCTCGAACAGCTCATCCAGGAAGCCGTGGTTACGGTGCCCCGCGCCCTCATCGCCGAGACCATCGACCTCGTCGCGGTGCTCACTGGGCGTGGCTCGGCTCGGCGCCTTGCCGAGCTCGCCCGCGTCGAGGGGCTCGGGCCAACCGGCGACTACCTCGTCACCCCTGCCGAAACCTCCCACCAGCCCGGAGAACCCTCATGATCCAGAGTGCCCGCCGCCTTCGTCACTTTGCTTCGACAACCCTGGGTGTCCTCGCCAGCACCATGCTGGCGCCCGCTGCCCATGCCTCCGGCTCCTCCATGCCGTGGGAGCAGCCGCTGCAGCAGATCCTGACCTCGGTGGAAGGACCCGTCGCCAAGATCATCGCTGTGATCATCATCATCACCACGGGCCTGACCCTGGCGTTCGGCGACACCTCGGGGGGCTTCCGGCGGCTCATCCAGATCGTCTTCGGCCTGAGCATCGCCTTCGCCGCCAGTTCCTTCTTCCTGTCCTTCTTCTCATTCGGCGGCGGGGTCACCATCTGATGACCTCCCTGACCGATCCCTCCGCCGAGCTGCCCGGCTATTGCGTGCCGGTCCATCGCGCGCTGACCGAACCCATTCTGCTCGGCGGCGCCCCACGCAGCATCGCGATTCTTAACGGCACGCTGGCGGCGGCCCTCGGCCTCGGCCTGCGCCTCTGGCTTGTCGGCGTCGCGCTTGGAGCAATCGGTCATTTCGCGGCCGTGTGGGCCGCCCGGCGCGATCCCATGTTCGTCGAAGTCACCCGGCGCCACCTGCGCATCTCCAGCCACCTGTCGGTGTGAGCGCCTCCCATGATGAACCTTGCCGAATATCGCCGCACCGCCGCGCGCCTCGCCGACTATCTGCCCTGGGCCGCGCTGGTGGGCGAGGGCGTCGTCCTCAACAAGGACGGCAGCTTCCAGCGTTCGGCCCGGTTCCGCGGACCGGACCTCGACAGCGCGGTGCCCGCCGAGCTCATCGCCTTCGCCGGCCGCCTCAACAACGCGTTCCGGCGCCTCGGCTCCGGCTGGTCCATCTTCGTCGAGGCGCAGCGCTATCCCGCAGGAGCCTATCCCTCAAGCGTGTTCACGGATGCTGCGGCTGCCCTCGTGGAGGCCGAGCGCAAGGCCGATTTCGAGGAGGCCGGTCGCCACTTTGAATCGAGCTATGTCCTCACCTTCGCCTTCCTGCCGCCGGCGGATGATGCCGCGCGCACCGAGAGCTGGCTTTACGAGGGCCGGGAGCAGGCCGGCGTCGATCCCCACGACGTCCTGCGGTCGTTCATCGACCGCACAGATCGGGTCCTCCAGCTCCTCGAAGGCACCATGCCGGAATGCCGGTGGCTGGATGACAGCGAGACCCTGACCTACCTGCACGCCTGCGTCTCGACCAAGCGGCACCGCGTCCGTGTGCCCGAGACACCCATGTATCTAGATGCTCTCCTCGCCGACGAGCCGCTGACCGGCGGCCTCGCACCGATGCTGGGCAAAGCCCATCTGCGCATCCTCACCGTCGTCGGCTTCCCCAGCAGCACCACGCCGGGGATCCTCGATGAGCTCAACCAGCTCGCCTTCCCCTACCGATGGTCGACGCGGGCGATCCTGCTCGACAAGACAGACGCGACCCGACTGCTGACCAAGATCCGGCGGCAGTGGTTCGCCAAGCGCAAGAGCATCGCCGCGATCCTGAAGGAGGTCCTCACCAACGAGGCCTCGGTCCTCGTCGACAGCGACGCCGACAACAAGGCTATGGATGCCGACCTCGCTCTGCAGGAGCTCGGCGCGGATTTCGCCGGCATCGCCTTCGTCACCGCCACCGTGACGGTCTGGGATGAAGAACCCCGCGCCGCCGACGAGAAGCTCCGAGCGGTGGAGAAGATCCTCCAGGGCCGCGACTTCACCACCATCACCGAGACCATCAATGCGGTCGATGCCTGGCTTGGCACCTTGCCCGGACACCTCTACGGCAATGTCCGCCAGCCGCCGGTCTCGACCCTCAATCTCGCCCACATGATCCCCCTCAGCGCCGTGTGGGCGGGGCCGGGACGGGACGAGCACTTCGGCGCTCCCCCCTTGCTGTTCGGCAAGGCCGCAGGCTCGACCCCGTTCCGGTTTTCCCTTCATGTGGGAGATGTGGGCCACACGCTGGTGGTCGGCCCGACGGGCAGCGGCAAGTCCGTGCTGCTGGCGCTGATGGCGTTGCAGTTCCTACGCTACGCTAGGTCCCAGGTCTTTGCCTTCGACTTCGGCGGC
Source organism: Xanthobacter pseudotagetidis (assembly GCF_043194795.2). Taxonomy (NCBI): domain Bacteria; kingdom Pseudomonadati; phylum Pseudomonadota; class Alphaproteobacteria; order Hyphomicrobiales; family Xanthobacteraceae; genus Xanthobacter; species Xanthobacter pseudotagetidis. The sequence goes on from NZ_CM195534.1 coordinate 4,061,682, forward strand.
TCGATCCGCGCCGCCGCCCTGGCCATGCGCGGCAACTGGCACGATCTCGGTGGCCGCCTCACCGATGGCTCGATCACATCCGTGTCGCTGCAGCCGCTCGCCCGCATCGAGGATGTTCCCGAGCGCGCCTGGGCCGCCGACTGGCTGGTGTCCATCCTCTCGCGCGAGAACATCGAGATCACCCCCGACGTCAAGGAGCACCTCTGGTCGGCGCTGGCCTCGCTCGCCTCGGCGCCGGTCCATGAGCGGACACTCACCGGCCTCGCCGTTCTTCTCCAGTCCAACCCGCTCAAGCAGGCCCTCCAGCCCTATTGCGTGGGCGGTCCCTATGGCCGGCTGCTGGATGCAGAGAGCGAAGAGCTCGGCGAGGCCGCGGTCCAGGTCTATGAGACCGAGGGCCTCATCGAGACTGGTGCCGCGGCGCCGGTGCTCTCCTATCTCTTCCACCGCATCACCCACCGCCTCGGCGGCCGGCCCACTCTCATCATCGTGGACGAGGGCTGGCTGGCGCTGAGCGATGCGGGCTTCTCGAAGCAGCTCACCGAATGGCTGGTCACGCTGCGCAAGAAGAATGCATCCGTCATCTTCGCTACCCAATCGCTGGCCCAGATCGAGAAGAGCCGGATCGCGGCGGAGATCATCGACAGCTGCCACACCCGGCTCCTCTTGCCCAACGACCGGGCCGTCGAACCGCAGATCGCCGCCATCTACCGCCGCTTCGGGCTGAACGACCGGCAGATCGAACTGATCGCAAGGGCGACGCCGAAGCGGGACTATTACTGCCAGTCGCGGCGCGGCAATCGCCTGTTCGAGCTTGGTCTGTCCGAGATCGCCCTCGCTTTGTGCGCGGCCTCCTCGAAATCCGATCAGGCCCTCATTTCCGAGGTGGAGGCCCGCGCCGAGCCGGGCCGCTTCCTGGAAGAATGGCTCGCCGCCCGCGGCCTCGCCTGGGCCGCCGACCTCATTCCCGATCTCGTCAATCTCGTTTCCGATCCGGAGGCCCTGCCATGAGCCGTCCTGTCCTCTCCCCGTCGCGCGCCCTGCACATCAGCGCTGTGCTTCTCACGGGTGCCGGTGCTTTTGCCCCCGTGCTGATCGAACCTGCTGCAGCCCAATATGTGGTCTTCGACCCGAACAATTATGCCCAGAACCTTCTGACGGCAGCCCGGGCGCTCCAGCAGATCCAGAACCAGATCACCAGCCTGCAGAACCAGGCCCAGATGCTCATCAACCAGGCGCGCAACCTCGCGGCCCTGCCGTATTCCTCGCTCCAACAGATCCAGCAGTCGATCCAGCGGACCCAGCAGCTCCTGAACCAAGCGCAGCGCATTGCCTATGACGTCCAGAGCGTGGACCGGGCGTTCCAGACCACCTATGGCAACGCCGCGCTGACCGCCTCCGACCAGCAACTCATCGCCCAGGCCAAGGAACGCTGGCAGACCTCGGTGGCGGGGCTTCAGGACGCCATGCGGGTCCAGGCCACTGTCGTGTCCAATATTGACACCCAGCGGTCCTCCCTCGACGCCCTCGTCGGCCAGAGCCAGGGCGCGACCGGTGCCCTGCAGGCGACCCAGGCCGGCAACCAGCTCCTCGCGTTGCAGGCCCAGCAGCTCGCCGACTTGACGGCGCTTCTCGCCGCCAACGGGCGGGCCCAGGCCCTGACCGAGGCCGAGCGCGCCGCCGCGGCCGACCAGGGCCGGGAGCAGCGCCGGCGCTTCCTGACGCCGGGCACGGGCTACCAGCCCGGCAACGCCCGCATGTTCAACAACTGAGCCAGCGCCATGGACACCGGGATGCTCGTGAGGCTCGGCGCCGTGGTCTTCGTCGCTTTGGTGATCACGGCCACGGCGATCGAAATGACCCGGAAGGGGGAAGCGCCGGCCCCACACCTGGCCGGACCACCCGGAAGGGCGGAGCCGGATCCGTTGCGAGAGGAGTTGCACCGTTGCGCCCTGCTTGGCGAGGCCGGTGGGCGCGATCCGGGCTGCCTCGCCGCCTGGGCGCAGAACCGCGCCCGCTTCCTGTCGCCGAAGGCAAGCAACCGTCAGGAGGCCCCTGAGCCATGACCGGAACCGGGGTCATCGACCACTTCCTCGAGGTCTTCACCCGCTACATCGATTCCGGCTTCGGCCTGCTCGGTGGCGAGGTGGCGTTCATCGCCACCACGCTCATCGTCATCGACGTGACATTGGCCGCCTTGTTCTGGAGCTGGGGCGCAGATGACGACATCCTGGCGCGGCTGATCAAGAAGACCCTCTTCGTCGGGGTCTTCGCCTATCTGATCTCGAGCTGGCAAAGCCTCGCTCGGATCGTCTTCGAGAGCTTCGCCGGCCTCGGGCTCAAGGCGTCGGGGACGGGATTCAGCACGGCCGACCTCCTTCGGCCCGGCAGGGTGGCGCAGATCGGGCTCGACGCGGCGCGTCCGCTGCTGGAATCCATCTCAGACCTCATGGGATGGATCTCGTTCTTCGAGAACTTCATCCAGATCGCCGTCATGCTGCTGGCCTGGGCCCTGGTGCTGCTCGCCTTCTTCATCCTTGCTGTCCAGATGTTCGTGACCCTCGTGGAGTTCAAGCTCTCCACCTTGGCGGGGTTCGTGCTGATCCCGTTCGGCCTGTTCGGGAAAAGTGCCTTCATGGCGGAACGGGTCCTGGGCAACATCATCTCCTCCGGCATCAAGGTCCTGGTGCTCGCCGTCATCATCGGCATCGGCTCGACGCTGTTCTCCGAGTTCACCGCCGGGTTCGGTGGCACGACGCCCACCATCGACCAGGCCATGGCCATCGTGCTCGCCGCGCTGTCCCTGCTGGGCCTCGGCATCTTTGGTCCCGGCATCGCCAATGGCCTTGTGAGCGGCGGCCCGCAGCTCAGCGCCGGCGCCGCGGTCGGCACCGGCCTTGCCGCAGGGGGCGCGATGATGGCCGCGGGCGCCGCGGGTAGCATGGCCCTGCGCGGCGGCATGGCGGCCCTGTCGGGCACCGCCGCGGCTGCCCGTGGTGGTGCGGCGCTCGCTGGCGGCGCGTCGGCCGCCTACAGCCAGGGTGCCGGCGAAAAGACCGGGGCCGCCGGGGTCGCCTCCGGTCTCGGAGGCGTCGCTGCCGCAGGCGCCGGGGCTGCGGTCTCTCCGCTGAAGCGCGCGGCCTCCCGTGCGGCTGCATCGCTTCGCACCAGTTATGACGCCGGAGCCCGCGCCGTGTCGGAGCCCGCCGGCCCCAACTCCCCAGCGGCTGACGCGGGAGCCGTCAGTGAGGGCGCTTCCGACTCCGGTCGCGAAGGCCCGCCCGGCTGGGCGAAACGGATGCGCCGCTCCCAGCAAATGAGCCACGGCGTCCAGACCGCCGCCCATGCCGTGCGCTCCGGCGACGGCCATGGCGGCGGGCATTCTGTCAATCTGTCCGGGAGCGACTGACCATGAGCCTCTTCAAGCGACCATCGGTCCACTACGGCACGACCCAGCAGCCGGAGACACCGTATCAGCGCGCCGCCCAGGTCTGGGACGAGCGGATCGGCTCCGCCCGCGTCCAGGCGAAGAACTGGCGCCTCATGGCCTTCGGCTGCCTGATCCTGTCTGGAGGCTTTGCGGCGGCCCTGGTCTGGCAATCGGCCCGCGGCACCGTCGTGCCGTGGGTGGTCGAAGTCGACAAGCTGGGCCAGGCCCAGACAGTCGCCCCTGCCAGGGCCGACTTCCGGCCGAGCGATCCGCAGATCGCCTGGCATCTGGCACGATTCATCGAGCAGGTGCGAAGCGTGCCGGCAGATCCCGTCATCGTCCGGGAGAACTGGCTCAGAGCCTACCAGTTCACCACCGATCGCGGCGCCCAGGCGCTCAACGACTACGCCCGGTCCAACGACCCGTTCGCCAAGGTGGGCAAGCAGCAGGTCGCCGTCGACGTCTCCAGCGTGATCCGTGCCTCTGGCGATTCCTTCCGCATCGCCTGGAGCGAGCGCCGCTATCAGGACGGGGCGCTGGCCGACACCGCGCGCTGGACCGCCATCCTCACCATCGTCGTGCAGGCGCCGCGCGACGCCGAAAAGCTGCGCGCCAATCCCCTCGGCATCTATGTCAACGCCATCAGCTGGTCGCGGGAGCTCGCCCAATGACGCCGCCGTTCCGTAAAGTCGGAAACACAGGTTTCCGCACACCCGTATTGGCGGCCTTGCTCCTGTCCGCATCGGCGCTCGCCGGCTGCGCGACGGCGCAAAAGCCGCCCGAGATCAGCTACGATGCCGACGTGCCGCCGCTTCCGGCGGTTCCCGCCGTGGCCGACGGGCGCCCGCGGCCATTGCACATCCCGCCGGCCTGGACCCCGAGCCGGGGTGGCGCGGCCGTCGGCGCCCCAGCGGCCCGGGTCGAGAACGCCAATGCCGCCGCCCGCGTCGAGCCGAAGAAGGAGGGCTATTACAACGCCATCCAGATCTTTCCCTTCAGCGAGGGCGCCCTCTACCAGGTCTATGCCGCGCCCGGGCAGATCACGGACATCGCCCTCGAGCCCGGCGAGAGCCTGACCGGCTCGGGGCCCATCGCCGCCGGCGACACCGCCCGCTGGGTGATCGGCGACACCGAGAGTGGATCGGGCGCGACCCGGCGCGTCCACGTGCTGGTGAAGCCGACGCGCCCGGACATCACCACCAACCTCGTCCTCACCACCGATCGGCGCACCTACATGATCGAGCTGCGCTCCGGCGAGAAGCCGTACATGCCGGCGGTGGCCTGGGCCTATTCGCAGCCGCCAGCCTCCCAGCGGCAGGCTGTTCCCGCGGCTCCGCTCATCCCCGCGATCGAGGCGCGCAACTATCGTTACGGCCTCACCGGCGACACGCCACCGTGGCGCCCGGACGAGGTGTATGACGACGGGCGGCGGATCTATGTGGTCTTCCCGCGCGGCATCGTGCAGGGGGAAATGCCGCCCATCTTCGTCATCGGCCCCGAAGGCGAGGCGCAGATCGTCAACAGCCGCATCCACCAGAACATCCTGATCGTCGACCGCCTGTTCGGCGCCGCCGAGCTGCGCCTCGGCAGCGGCGAGCGCCAGCAGAAGGTCCGGATCGTGCGCACCGACGGGAGGCCCGCCTGATGACCGACACCCCAGCGCCCGATCAGGTCAGTCCGCGCGAGGAGGCCGCCGCGCCCATGCGGCTGCGGGCGGAGCCTCCCCGGGTGACCCGGATCTCCCGCAAGGTGCTCGCCGGCGTCGGCCTCGTCGCCGGCCTGGGGCTGGGCGGAACGCTCATCTATGCCCTGCAGACCCGGACCGCCGGAAACGCCCCGGGGGAACTCTACTCCACCGAGAACCGACCGGCTGCGGACGGTCTCGCCAGTCTCCCGCGCGACTATACGGGTCCCATCCTCGGGCCTCCCTTGCCGGGGGACCTCGGCCGGCCCATCGTCGATGCCCAGCGCCGGGGGCAGCCGGTCGTCCCGACGACCATGCCGGCCGCCACCGTCGATCCGGAGGAGCAGCGCCGCCATGCCGAACAGGAGGCAGCGCGAACCTCCCGGGTGTTCTTCCAGACCGAGGCGAGATCGGGGGCGACGGCATCCGCGCTCGCCGGCCCCTCCGGCATGGCAGGTGGGGCCAGCTTGAATGGCCTCCCAGCGGCCCCGTCCGCGCAGGACCGACAGCTCAACTTCCTCAATGCCGCGGTCGACCGCAGGACCGTCGCACCGGATCGAGTGATGGCGCCGGTCTCACCCTATGTCCTGCAGGCCGGTGCCGTCATCCCGGCCGCGCTCATCACCGGGATTCGCTCGGACCTTCCGGGCCAAATCACCGCCCAGGTGACGCAGCACATCTACGACAGCCCGACCGGACGGATCCTCCTCGTCCCCCAGGGCACGCGCATTGTTGGCGAGTACAGCAACGATGTCGGCTTCGGCCAGCGTCGCGTCCTGCTGGTCTGGAACCGGCTGATCTTCCCCAACGGGCGCTCGATCGTGCTGGAGCGCCAGCCCGGCGCCGACACCCAGGGCTATGCGGGCCTCGAGGACGGCGTCGACTATCACTGGTGGGATCTCGCCAAGGCCGCCGCGCTGTCCACTCTTCTCAGCGTCGGCGCCGAGCTCGCCGTCGACGACGAGGATCGCCTGTTGCGCGCCATCCGGAACGGCGGCCAGGACACCATCAACGATGCTGGTCAGCAGATCATCCGCCGGCAACTCAATGTGCCACCGACGCTGACGATTCGCCCGGGCTTCCCGGTCAGGGTCATCGTCACGCGCGACCTGGTCCTGGAACCCTACGGAGGTTGATCATGACGAAGCTGAAGCTGGGTCCAATTCCGGACGACAAGCCGGTCAAGGTCACGTTGGAATTACCCGCCGGGCTCCACCGCGACCTGGTTGCCTATGCGCAGGTGTTGGCCCGCGAGACGGGCCAGCCAGTCGGTGATCCGTCTCGGCTGATCGCTCCGATGCTGGAGCGGTTCATCGCCACCGATCGCGGTTTTGCCAAAGCCAAGCGCGGGCGGTTCGCTCATTCCGACGAGAAGGACGGAGCCGTATCGGAATAGCGCTCGCGCAGCAGGTCGAGGAAGGGGCGCAGCGCGGGGTTTCGATTGGTCTCTTTCCAATAGGCGGCGAACCGGATGCGGACTGGGCCGTCGTCATCGTGCAATTCGCGATAGGTGATCCCAGAATGGATAGCCGTAGTCGCTCCTTCCGAGACCAGCGTCAACCCGAGACCTGCTGCGACAAGCCCCAACAAGCGATCCAGGCTGACATCATGGCCGACGAAGGCGCAGCGGCATCGATCACCGAGCCGGCCGCGCAGCAGTGTTTCATAGTCGGGCCCAGGATCACGTCGGTTGACCAGGATTCGGGACCGGGCAAGATCCGCCCCACGCACAACTGCCTTCGAGCAAAGACGATGGCCCACTGGAAGCGCAACAACGATCTGCTCATTCCAAAGTGGCAGGGATGGATCGGTCCAAGCAGATGGACTAGCCGCGGACAAGAAAACGTCGATGCTACCTGAGGCAAGTTCAGTGAGCAACGCTGTGCGCGAGCCCTCGACGCTGCGCACTTCCACCCCATCGTGCTGCCGATTGTGTTCCGCCAGTATTACGCTCAGATTGCCAACGGAAAGCGCCGAACAGATGCCAACAACGAGTTCGCCACGTTCTCCCTGTCCGCGTGCCTTCATCCGTGCAAACGCCGCATCTGTTGCTGCCAGAATGTGTTGTGCTAGCGCGATGAACTCCTCACCCGTCGCTGTGAGCTGCGTTCCGTTGGCCGTTCTCTCGAACAAATCCGCACCGAGCCGATTTTCCAAGTCGCGCAAGCGGCGGCTGAGCGTAGACTCTCTGACATTCAACGCTTCGGCCGCCTGCCTGATGCTAGGGTGCCCAGCCGTCACCGTAGCCCAACGCAGATCACGTAGTTCAATTGGCAAATCAAACCTCTGATCGCTTAGGTTTACTAGGGAGTATGGAGGTGTCTTAGCCAGTTGACCTAGAGCTTAGTTTCAAGTGTTTTGCGTGATTCATAGCGGGTCGGCTTTTGGCAAGGTCGACGATGCTGACACGGATGACGGACGAAGATTAAACGGTGGCGCTGGAAGTTTCCCGCGCCTGCCGGTCGCGACGCAGCGACAAGGGAGGCGACGATCGCAAGTTACTCAAAGCCATATACGGCTTCACCGTGTACACCATCTCCCGGCGGGCGCAGGCGGCGGTGACGGCCACGGCTTTCGTGCTCCTGGGCTTCGCAGCTGGCGAAGCCCACCAATTCGACTGGAGCCACAAGGTGGTCCTGATCAGCGGCACCATGGTGACTATGCGGGTCGCCATAGCCATGAGCTAAGTGAATCCCTTTAAAATTACTCCCTCCAACTCCTTGCTGGAACAGATTTCTAGCTATGGTGGAGGCTCGCGTTCGTTATTCATTCCTCGTTAACCGAGGAGGTGCGCCAGCCAATACGCAGCGCTAGCCGCGAGACCGCCCACCACCAGCGTCTGGGCGGCGGACTTCAGGGGATTGACCCCGGTGAAGCGACCTTTCACCGCTCCAAAGACGGCCAAGGCGATGCCCGTGGTGACGACGGATATCCTCAAGGCATCGGTGATGCTCGGCAGGGCAATGTAGGGCGCCAGGGGAATGAACCCGCCGACCAGATAGGCGGTGGCGATGGTAGCGGCGCTCACCAGGGCGCGCTTCGGATCCGGTGCATCGAGGCCGAGCTCGAAGCGCACCATGAAGTCGGTCCAGCGCCGGGGATCGGCGCTGATGGCGTCGACCAGGGTGTTCAGGGGCGCGCCCGTGATGCCGTAGTTTTCGAAGATCTCCCTCACCTCGCGGATTTCGAAATCGCGCTTGTGCTCGATTTCCCACGCTTCACGCCCTTTCTCCGCCTTGAAATGCTCCATGTCCGTGCGCGCCGCGAGATAGCCGCCTAGCCCCATGGCGATCGCGCCGGCGGCGATCTCAGCGAGGCCGGCGGTGACGATCACGCTGGTGTCGCTCACCGCCGCCGACAGGCCCGCGGCCAGAGCGAAGGGGACCGTGAGGCCATCGGACATGCCGATGACGGCATCGCGCACCATCTCCGAGCCGGTGAAGTGTTTTTCGACATGCGAAACGGTCGGCATCGGGAAAGGATCGCCTCTTTGTGGGAAGGCCGAGAACGGAGCAGTTTGTGGCAGGATCAGAGCGTTAGAGCCTACGCAGGCCAGAAAGGAGGAAATGGACGCTCCGGAAAGAGGTTGTGCTGCACGGCCGCAATCTCGCAGACGAAGCTGACGGATCGCTGACGCTGCCTGTGGAAAGTTGCCGGCATGCCCTCATCCGGGCCGGTCGGACCCGGAAGTCGCATGGCCGGTGCCCCCATCGCAGAGCGCGGGGATTAAGGCTGCTCGGGACAGGGGCGTGCGGACGCGGGCACGACGCGCTCCTGGCGAATCCGGTAGGAGACAGCCCCGAAGGTAGCGACGCAGTACGGCACGAGGAAGGTCAGCCCGATCTTGCTCCAGCTGATCGTGCCGCCGCCGAAAATGGCGTCCCCTTGGTTGATGAGATTGAGGATCGAGCCGACGACGACGGCAACCATTAACGAGCGGTGCGGAACGCCGGCATCGATCGAATAGGACAGGAAGCGTCTGATCATGGTGACTTTTCCCCTGGGCAGTAGCAGCCTGTGCACGACCCGCCGACGCCGGCCCGATCCGCTATCTCAGTCGTCCTCATCTTCATGCTGGCGGCGGACGCGCTCCAGGGTGGCGGGGTCATATTTGGCCTTCAGGCGCGCGCCCTGGGCATTCGTGGCCAAGACCTTGTAGCAGCCGTCGTCGGAGCGGATGGTCACGACGGTCCAGCCCTCCGCCTCGAGCTTTCTCTGCAGCGCCTCGCGGGGCTGCCAGTCGGCGAGGGGCACGCTGCAGTCGCGGCCGGCCGCCGCCGGTCCCGCCGCGAGACACGCCGCCACGAGCAGGACACCCGCCAACCCTGAACGTCTCACCGCGCACTCTCCCGCTCGCGCCCTCCGGTTGACAACAGAGCACGCGCGCCTGACATCCAGCTGAACGCCGCTGCGGATTCTCCGGCCCACCGCGCGACGCGCCGCGCTAAGTTGGCACGCCGCACACCGAGGGACCAGATGCGCATCCTCCTGGTCGAAGACGACCCCGTCCTGGGCATGGCCGTGCGCGACCAGATCGTCGCGGAGGGACATTCAGCCGATTGGGTGGCGCGCCTCGGCGCGGCCGAGGACGCGATCCGTGCTGCCGTCTTCGAGCTGATCCTGCTGGATTTGATGCTGCCCGACGGGCGTGGGCTCGACTTCCTGAAGCGGCTGCGGGTTTCGGGTGACGCGACGCCCGTCATCGTGCTCACCGCACGCGACCAGATCTCCGATCGCATCGCCGCCCTCGACGCCGGGGCCGACGACTATCTGGTGAAGCCGTTCGACCTGTTCGAGCTCTCCGCCCGCATCCGTGCGGTCGGCCGGCGCTATGCGGGCAATCCGAACCCGCTCGTCACCCTCGGCGACCTCGAAGTGGATCTCGCCGCCCGCTCGGTGCGGCGGGCCGGGCAGCCGGTGGCGCTCACCGCCCGGGAATGGTCCCTGTTCGAGGCGTTCGTGCAGCGGCCGCACCAGCTCATGTCGAAGCCGCGACTGGAGGAGCGGCTCTATTCGTTCGATGCCGAGGTGGAGAGCAACACCATCGAGGTCTATGTCGCCCGCCTGCGCAAGAAGCTCGGCACCGATGTCATCGAGACCGTGCGTGGCATGGGCTATCGCCTCGGCACGCCGGGAGCCGGCGCGTGAACGGCCCCCGTGGGCCGCGCCGGTGGAGCCTGCGCCGGCGGCTCGGCCTGTGGCTGGCGGTCTCGGTCGCCGCGCTGTGGCTCGCCGCGGCGACGGTGGCGGGGCTGGTGCTGCGCCGCGAGATCGACGAGGTGTTCGACAGCGCCCTCCAAGAGGTGGCCCAGAGGGTGCTGCCGCTCGCCTATTCCGAGCTGCTGGCGCGTGAGGACGGCGCCGCCCCGCAGCACATGGCGCCCGTCGGCCCCCACCGGGAATACATCACCTATGTGGTGCGCGACGGCGAGGGCCGCGTGCTGCTCCAGTCCAGCGATGCCGAGCTCATGGACATTCCCTCCGGCCTCGCGCCCGGGTTCCAGGACACGGCGCGGCTGCGCACCTACACCGAGGCGGCGGTGCGCGGCACCATCGTCGTCACCACGGCGGAGGATCTCGGCCACCGCGCCGCGGCGGTGCGGCGAGCCGTGATGGCGCTGCTCTGGCCGCTTGTCGCCTTGGTGCCCATCGCGCTGGCCGCTGTCTGGCTCACGGTCCGGCTGTCCCTCGAGCCGGTGCTCGCCTTTCGCCACGCCATCGCGGCGCGCGGGCGCGGCAACCTCACTCCCGTGGCGGCGGACGGCCTGCCGGAGGAGATGGCGCCGGTCGCCGCCGCGGTGAACGCGCTGATGGAGCGCCTGCGCGGCGCCCTGGAGGCGGAGCGCGGCTTTGCCGCCAACAGCGCCCACGAATTGCGCACCCCCATCGCAGCGGCGCTGGCCCAGACCCAGCGCCTCATCGCCGAGCTGCCCGACGGCCCGGGACAGGAGCGGGCCCGCGCCATCGCGGGGGCCCTGCGTCGCCTCTCGCGCCTGTCCGAGAAGCTGCTGCAGCTCGCCAAGGCGGAGGGCGGCGGCCTTCTCGCCGAGACGCCCGCCCCGCTGGCGCCGGTGCTGCGCCATGTGGTCGCCGATATCGACCGGCAGACCGGCCGAGGCGCCGACCTTGTGGTGACGATCCCGCCCGACGGCGGTCCGCCCAGCGATCTCGACCCGGATGCCTTTGCGGTGCTCGCCCGTAACCTCATCGAGAACGCCCTGAAGCATGGCGCGCCCGACACCACCGTCGAGGTGCGCCTGAGCCCGGATCGCTTCGAGGTTTCCAACCCTGGCCCGGCGGTGCCGGCCGACCGGCTCGGCGCGCTGCTGCGCCCGTTCGAGCGGGGGCCGACCGAGGCGGCGGGCTCCGGCCTCGGCCTCGCCATCGCCGCCGCCATCTGCCGGGGCGCGGGACTGGAGCTCGACCTCGCCTCGCCGATCCCCGGTGCGGCGGACGGCTTTTGCGCCACGGTGCGGTTTCCCGCCCCGCCGCGATCCTGACGGGAAGCTGAACGCAAGGCCCGATCCGTTTCAGGCCGCCGTCAGGTGCGGGCGCGAAGGTGCCCTCGTCAACACCTGCCGGGAGGCTCCCATGAAGACACGCACCCTGATCGGAACGGCCCTTCTCCTGTCCACGGCCGGCCTCGGCGTCGCCCTGGCCGCGACGCAGGACGAGCACCAGGACCATGGCGTCCATGTTCGCCACCAGGAACCGGAAGGCTCCGCCGCCGACGGTCCCCTCCGCTTCGCCGGCGACGACCGGGAACACGGCGACCGGGCGCGCGGCGATGGGCATCACGACCGCAGCCACCACGCCGACGACGAAGATGATGACGACGATGACAACGACACGGGCGACCGCCGCGGCGCGGTCCAGCAGACCGGTCCGGCCGATCCCGCCGCGCCGGTGCCCGACAACGGCCTGTTCCAGGGCAAGGCCCGCCCGAAGGTCGAGGTGCAGTGAGCGCCAGTCGATCCTCTCCTCTCTCTTTCCAAGGAACAGACCGATGAAGCTTTTCCTTCCCGCGGTGGCGGCCACCGCCGCCCTCGTCACTCCGGTGCTCGCCGAGGCCCGGCAAGTCACCTTCGAGACCACGCTGAAGGCTTACGGCGGCAACGGTGCCTATGTGGCGCTTTATGTCACCGACGCCGCCGGCGCCTACAAGGGCACGCTCTGGATGGCCGGCGGCAAGGCGAAATACTATCGCCACCTCTCCGACTGGCAGCGCGCCTCGGGCGGACGGGCGGCGGAGATCGACGGCATCACCGGCGCCAGCATCGGCTCCGGCAAGACGCTGAAGATCACCCTCGACCTCGCCGATGCCATGATCGACGCCGGCTACAAGGTGCACGTGGACACGGCGGTCGAGGACGGGACGGACAATCCCTCCGAGGTGGTCGCGCCGCTCGAGACCGCCGCCTCGGGCAAGGCCGTCCCCGGCAAGGGCTATGTGAAGTCATTCACCGTCACTTTCTGAACCTGCCGGATACATCCCATGCTTCGCCGCCTTCATGCGCTGCCGGGCCTCGTGCTCGCGCTCGGCCTCATCGTGACTGCCGTCACCGGCGCGGCGCTCTCGGTGCAGCCGGCGCTCGACCGCCTCGCGGCGCCCGCGATCCCGTTCGCGGCCAGTGTCGCGGATCTCGCCGCGCAGGTCTCCGCGCGCCATCCGGGCCTCAGCGCCATCCGCCAGCGGGCGGATGGCAGCATCACGGTGGCGTTCGACGACGGCGGCGCGCGGGGCGTGGAGCGGGTCGATCCGGCCACCGGCGCGGGGCTGGGCCCCTACCAGGTCTCCAGGACGACACGCTTCATCACCGATCTCCACCGTTCCTTCCTGGCGGGCGATGCGGGCCGGGCGGCGGCGGGCATCGGCGCGCTAGCCATGCTGGCGCTAAGCGTGTCCGGCGCGGCGCTGCTCGCCCGCCGGCTCGGCGGCGCACGGGCGCTGCTGCGGCCCATCCGCGGCACCCCGGCGCAGCGCTGGCACGGCGAGCTGGGGCGGCTCGCCGTCGCCGGCCTCCTGCTGTCGTCCCTCACCGGGCTGTGGATGTCCGCGGGGACCTTCGGCCTCATCCTGGAGACGCCGGCCATCACCCCCGCCGTCACCCCGAGCGGCGGCACGCCGGCGCCGGTGGGCACGCTCGCCGCGCTGAAGGCGGTGCCGCTTCAGGACCTGCGCGAGCTCGGCTTCCCCGATCCTTCGGACCCCACGGACGTGTTCACCCTCCGCACCGCCGCGGGCGAGAGCCTGGTCGATGCCGCCACCGGCGTCACCCTCGCCGTCACCCCGGCAACGATGGTGGATCGGGTCAACGACGTCATCCGCACCCTCCACACCGGGCGCGGCGCCTGGATGCTCGCCCTCGTGCTGGGCCTCGCCTCGACGGCGGTCCCGGTGCTTGCGGCCACCGGCCTCGTGCTGTGGGCCCGCCGGCGCGCCGCCCGCCCGCGCATCGCCGCCAACGTCCCCGCGCGGCGCGCCGACACCGTGATCCTGGTGGGCAGCGAGGGCAATTCCACCTGGGGCTTCGCGACCAACCTGCACGCGGCCCTCACCGCCGCCGGGCACCTTGTGCACACCGCCGCCATGAACGAGGTGAGCGCGGCGCACCTTGGCGCGCAGCGCCTCCTGGTCCTCACCGCCACCTATGGCGAGGGCGCGGCTCCCGCCTCGGCCCATCATTTCCTCGCCCGCCTCGCGCGCCTGCCGGGGCGCCCGCCTGCGGCGGTGCTCGGGTTCGGCGATCGCAACTTTCCGCGTTTCTGCCGCTTCGCCCAGGAAGTCGCGGACGCTCTGGACGCGAGGGGGTGCCCCCGCCTCCTCCCCATGAAGCGGGTGGATCGGCGCTCGCCCCAGGAATTCGCCCAATGGGGGCGCGACCTCGGCGCCGCGCTGGGGCACGACCTCGAACTCTCCCACGTGGCCGAGCCGCCGAAAACGACGCCCCTCGTCCTCGCCGGGCGCGAGCTGTACGGCGAGGCGGTGGGCACGCCGGTGGCGATCCTGCGCTTTCAGGCGCCGCAAGAGCCGCGCACCGGCGCGCCGGGCCGCCTGCCCGCCTTCGAGGCGGGAGACCTCGTGGGCATCGTGCCGCCGGGGGATGCCATGCCGCGCTTTTATTCGCTCGCCTCGTCCACCCGCGATGGGGTGCTGGAGATCTGCGTTCGCCTGCGCGCCGGCGGGCTGTGCTCCACCTTCCTGCATGGCCTCGCGCCCGGCGGCACCATCAACGCCTTCATTCGCGAGAATCCGGCCTTCCGTCCGGCGCAAGGCCGCGCGCCGCTCATCCTCATCGGTGCCGGGGCCGGCATCGGCCCGCTCGCCGGCTTCGTGCGCGCCAATGCGGCGGGGCGGCCCGTGCATCTGTATTGGGGCGGGCGCAGCGCCGCGTCCGACTTCCTCTACGCGCACGAGCTGGCGCAGCATCTGGCGGAAAAGCGCCTCACCTCGCTGCGCACCGCCTTCTCGCGCGACCCGGAAGGGGGCGCCTATGTGCAGGATCGCATCGCCGCCGACGCGCCCCGCCTGCGCGAGCTGGTGCGGCAGGGCGCGCAGATCCTGGTGTGCGGCGGCCGCGACATGGCCGAGGCCGTCACCCGTGCGCTCGATCCGGTGGTGCGCCCGCTCGGGCTCGACCTTCCCACCCTCAAGTCGTGTGGACGCTATGTCGAAGATGTCTACTGATTCAGCTCAAGGCGCGCCGGAGCTCCGCCGCCACGCCCTGAGCGGCCCCGCCATGGGCGCGCGCTGGTCGGCGGTGTTTTTCGCCGCAGGCGGCGTGGACGAGGTGGCGCTCACCCGCCGCCTTCAGGGCGCCCTCGACCGTGTCGAGCGCCAGATGTCCACCTGGCGGCCGGATTCCGACCTGGAGCAGCTCAACGCCGCCCCCCTCGGCACCTGGGTGGCCATTCCCTGCGAGCTGATGGGCGTGCTCGCTGCGGCTCTCGAGATCGGCCGCCTGTCGGGGGGCGCGTTCGACATCGGCGTGGGCGATCTGGTCCAGGCCTGGGGCTTCGGGTGCGGCACGCGCGTGCCCGACGGCGGACGCATCGCTGCGCTTGCGGGGCGTCCCTCCTTCGAGCCGCCGAAGACCCTGCAGCTCGATCCGGCAGGCTGCCGCGCGCGCCGGCTGGCGCCGCTGCGGCTCGATCTGTCCGGCATCGCCAAGGGCTTCGGCGTGGACGAGCTGGCGCGGGAGATGACGGAGGCGGGCCTGTCCTCCTGGCTCGTGGGCGTCGACGGGGAGATGCGCGCGGCGGGCACGAAGCCGGATGGCCGACCCTGGGCGGTCGCCCACGAGACACCGGCCCTGGGCGTGCGGGAAGTCCTCGGGGTGCTGGAGCTGTCCGGTGCCGCCGTCGCCACCTCGGGCAGCTATCGCCATCAGGTGGAGGTGGCGGGCAGGAGGCTCTCCCACACCATGGACCCCTCTCGCGGCGCGCCATTGGAGAACGACCTCGCCGCCGTCACCGTGCTCAGCGACACCTGTATGGCCGCCGATGCCTGGGCGACGGCTCTGTTGGTGCGCGGTGCGCAGGACGGCCCGGCCCTCGCCCGCCGGCTCGGCCTCGCCGCGCTGTTCGTCGGGAGCGACGGAGAGGTGGTGTCGACATGGCCGTGACCAACCATGCCGCATGGACTGGCGGCGCAATCCTGCCCCCGGGTCCATTCCCTTGCGTCCTCTCAATGCGGCCGCTGCCGTTTCCGGGTGTTCTTCCCGATGGAGGTGCCCGCTCAGGATCAATGCAGAACCGTCGGGGTGTGAAAGGGAACGGGAGACATGAGACACATCAAGCAGGTCCTTGTTGGCATCCTCGCCGTCGTATCGCTGCTGTGGGTCGCGGCTGAGCCCGGGGTGTTCCAGTCAGCCGGGTTCTTCGCGATACGGGCGGCCGCCGTGCAGTACACGGGCGTGCTCGCCATCGCGCTCATGAGCGTGGCGATGATGCTGGCGCTGCGTCCGCGTTGGCCCGAGCGTTGGATGGGCGGCCTCGACAAGATGTACCGGCTCCACAAATGGCTCGGCATCACGGCGCTCATCGTCGCTATCATCCACTGGCTGTGGACGCAGGGGCCGAAGTGGGCCGTGGGCTGGGGCTTTCTGGAGCGGCCCGCCCGTGGGGACCGCCCGCCCATCGGAAACCAGGTGGAGGCCGCCTTCTCAAGCCTGCGCGGCACCGCCGAGGGAGTGGGCGAATGGGCTTTCTATGCAGTTGTGGCGCTGATCGCGCTGGCGCTGGTCCGGGCCTTTCCCTACCGCTGGTTCTACAAGACCCATCGCCTGCTGGCGCTCGCTTATCTGGTGCTGATGTTCCACTCGGTGGTGCTCCTGACCTTCGCCGACTGGATGACGCCGCTCGGCGCCGCGATGGCGGTGCTGCTGGCCGGCGGCACCTTCTCGGCCGGGGTGGTGCTGCTGCGCCACGTCGGCGCAGCGCGGCAGGTGAAGGGACGCATCGCCGAACTCACCTATTATCCGGGCGTGAAGGCGCTCGAGACCGTCATCGACGTGCCCGCCGGCTGGCCGGGCCACCGTCCCGGACAATTCGCCTTCGCCATGTCGGATGCCTCCGAAGGCGCGCATCCCTACACCATCGCCTCCGGCTGGCACCCGGACCATCCGCGGATCACCTTCGTGACCAAGGAACTGGGCGACCACACCAGGGGGCTAAAGGAGCGGCTCAAGGTGGGCCAGGAGGTGCGGGTGGAGGGGCCATATGGCTGCTTCACCTTCGACGACGATTGCCGCAGCCAGATCTGGATCGGTGGCGGCATCGGTATCACGCCGTTCATCGCGCGCATGAAGCACATGGCCTTGCGCGGCGAGGCGCCCGACTGGCCGGAGGGCCAGGTCGCCGATCTGTTCCACACTACCAGCGATGTGGACGAGGTGGCGCTTGCAAAGCTCGCCGAGGATGCCAGAGCTGCCCAGGTACAATTGCATCTGCTGATCGACGCGCGCGATGGCCGACTGACCGGCGCCCGCATCCGCGAGGCGGTGCCGGACTGGCGGGAGGCCAGCATCTGGTTCTGCGGCCCGGCCGGCTTCGGGGCGGCGCTGCGGGCCGATTTCGCCACCGAGGGCTTCCCGGTGGATAAGCGCTTCCACCAGGAACTCTTCGACATGCGGTGAGGGGCCTCGGCACACTCGCAATGCATGCGTTCAGGCTCGTGTCACCGATCCGTCT
Source organism: Xanthobacter pseudotagetidis (assembly GCF_043194795.2). Lineage (NCBI taxonomy): Bacteria > Pseudomonadati > Pseudomonadota > Alphaproteobacteria > Hyphomicrobiales > Xanthobacteraceae > Xanthobacter > Xanthobacter pseudotagetidis. The sequence goes on from NZ_CM195534.1 coordinate 4,078,988, forward strand.
TCGGAAAAACGAGGCGGATGCGCACACCGCGGCCGGGGGCGTCCTCGACGCGCACGGCTCCGCCGTGCAGTGTCATGATGGTGGAAACGATGGCGAGCCTCGGCCCGGCACCGTCGGGCCGGCTTCGGTCCAGGCGGTGGAAGCGATTGAGAAGACCGGCTCCGCGATCTTCCGGTGTCCGATCCGCGCGAGCGCCCTGCGGCAACGACATCGAGTCGCAGGGCGCCGCGATCGGCGGCACGAATTTCGCGGCTGCGCTCGACTAAGCGACTCCGCAATCTCTCAAGTCCTTCGGCAGACAGTGCCGGTACGCCAAATTCGGGCGGCAGGCTGATATCAGGAAAGGTCGTATGAGACCGTCCGTCTCTTACTCTTTGACCCGCGTGAGCGTGCTGATATCGGTATGGGTGAATGGCTTACCATACACATGCAGGATCGTTTCCTGCGTGTATTGCATGGTATTTCCAGACAGCTCATAAGTGACAGTGAATTTTTCCGTCTTGTCGTTCGCTGCCATATAGTCTGATTGGCCGATGCCCACGTTCTGGGCCGTCAGGGTAAGCGTGGTATCCGGCTTTCCCGTTGCCACAACGCACACAGCCCTGGGGATGCAAAACGAGTTATATATTGTCTGATTTGCCTTGTCGTAAATGAGATACCCGACTTGGTCGTGAAACTGTTTCTTGTCGCTCTTGCGGAAAACCATCTGGTGATAAAAAATTGCCGTCAGATGCTGGCTGCTCGCGTTTGTGGCATCGCCAGCTGGCGTGAATCGTATGGTCTCGTAATAAGGCGAAGCAGCACCGCCTCCTTTACCCACTTCGGAACCTTCCCGGCCGGGAGCCACGTCCAATCCTTCGTCGTCCTGAGTCTTCCAGGTCCCGACGAACTTGGCGAGTGGGCCGTAGTCCAGTCCGTTGATAACAGTTTCTGTCTCAGATGTAGCGGCAACGGCGCATAGTGCGGGGAGCATGAGGCCAGCAATCGCGCTGGCAACGAGGAGGCTTCGGGAGAATTTCACGATCAATCTCCTGACTGGATATCAGCTTTCATCAGAACAACGGCTCATCGACAGCTCGATAGCATGAGCGCTCTGACAAAAGCCTGACGATGGGCCGAACTCGGGGAGCTCTTCGCCAATGCGTTGAGGCTCACCCGCGCGGGAAGATAAGACGCATGAGCGCCCCGCCGCCGGGTGCGTCCTCAATCCGGACATCGCCGTTGTGCAGCTCCATGGTGGTGGAGACGATCGCGAGGCCCAGCCCCGCCCCGTCCGAAGCACTTTTGTCCAGGCGCCGAAAGCGTTCCAGCACGTCGCCGCGCCGCTCCGGGGGGATGCCGGGGCCATGGTCGCGCACCGCGCACTGGCCCCCAGGGCCCGTAGTCACCTCGACGGCGGTGCCCGCCGGCGTGTGGGCCAAAGCATTTTCCACAAGGTTCCGCAACGCCCGGCTGATGGCGTCGCCGTGGCCGTGCACGCGCGCCGCTCCCGCGTCCCGAAAGGCGATGGTTCGACCGCGCATGACCGCGAGCGGCGTCAGCTCGGCCACCACCTCGCGGGCGATGGCGCCGAGATCGGCCTGGGCATCCGGCGCGAGTTCCAATGCGGTCGCGTGCGACATGTCGAGCATCTGGTCTACAAGGCGTTTCATGCGCTGCGCGTCGGCCACGAGCTTTGCCTTCTCGACGCTGTCCGGCAGCTTGCCGATGCTCAGCATCATGATGGCGAGCGGGGTGCGCAGCTCATGGGCCGCATCCCCTGCGAAATCCCTCAGGGCGCACACGGAGCGCTCGATGCGCGCCAGCATGGCGTTGACCGCCGTCACCAGCGCCTGCACCTCCCGCAGGGAGGGCTCCGCCGCGATCCGCGTGGACACCTGGGCCGGATCAATCCGGTCGATGGCGGCGATGGTGGTCTCGAGCGGCTTCAGCGTGGTGCGCACCACGCTGAAATTGAACAGGAGGAACATGAGCGAGAGCAGGATGAGCGGCAAGATCACGTGGAAGCGGATCTCGTTGAAGATGACCGGCACGAACGGCCGGAAGCCCTCGCCGGCGATGGCCACCGTGATCCAGTAGGGATGCCGTCCGACCTCGACGCGGCGGGTGCCGGTAAGCAGGAAGCGGCTGTCCCAGCTCTCGCGCTGGGTCCGGATGACCAGGAACGACAGGGGCGGCTCGTCGGCGATCTTCAGGCTGGCGTCGTCGAACCGCGCCACCACCGCGCCGCCGCGCTCGTGGATCAGGAAGGCCCGCCGTGTGCCGGAGGCGAGCGGATATTGCAGGTCTTCCGAAACCGGGTTGCCGGCGGCCCCCCTCATCTGCGGGATCTCCCGGGCGATCCGGTCCGCCTCCGCGGTCACGAGCAGGTGGTCGAGCTCGTTGGGATTGTTGACATACATCCGCACGACGACGAGCAGCTCGACCACCAGGAAGACGAGCCCCACCAGAGCGAGGCGCACCGAGAGGCGAAAGAAGAGGCTGCGCGGCACGACGGGCGGGCGGCTCGCGGTCATGGGGCTTCCCGTTCCGCGCCGGCATCGGCGGGATGCGGTGCCGGCACCAGCATGTAGCCGACGCCGTGGGCGGTGTGCAGGATCACGTCCGCTCCGGCGGCGCCAAGGCGCCGGCGCAGGCGCGAGGCCGCCGCCTCCAGAGCGTTGGGCGTAACCTCGGACGAAAGGGCGTACATGGCCTCTTCGAGGCTGGTCTTGCTCACCACATGCCCGGCCCGCCGCATCAGGCGTTCCAGCAGGTCCCGCTCCCGCGGCGGCACGTGGATCACGCGGCCGCCGACGCGCACCTCGCGCGCCACGGTATCGAAATCGAGGTTTCTCAGGCTCAGGACGATGCCGAGGCACCCCCCGGGGCGGCGCAGCAAAGCGCGGCAGCGCGCCGCCAGCTCCGCCATGTCGAACGGCTTCACCAGATAGTCGTCGGCTCCCGAATCAAGGCCGCCCACCCGGTCGCCGAGACCATTGCGGGCCGTGATCACCAGGATGGGAGCGCCGCTCCCCGTCCGCCGGACGGCGCGGATGAAATCCACACCGTCGCCGTCGGGCATGCCGAGGTCGATGAGCAGGAGGTCGTAAGGCGTCACCGCCATGCTTTCCCAGGCGACGCTCAAGGAGGCGAAGCGGTCGAGCACGAAGCCCTCGGCCTCCAGGCCCTCCGCGATCAGGATCGCGAGCCGGGGGTTATCCTCCGCGAGCAGAACCCGCATGGTCGACATCCGTTCCGCGGGCGCGGCGCTTGCGCCCCGTGATCATGGCGAGCACCAGATTTTCCCGGTGTGCCAAGCTTTCTGCAATGGCGGCGAGCACGTGCACCGCTGCCATGGCGAGAATGAGGTTGGCGGCGATCTCATGGGCCTCCTCCACCCACTCCTTGCCCCAGAAGGCATCGAGGGTCTGCATCCAGCCGGTGAGGCAGGTGGCGGCGAGCAGAGCCATGAGGAGGAGCATCATCACCGCCCCGGCGGGATTGTGGCCGACATAGCGTCGGTCACGCCGGTCGAGCACCGCGCGCAGATGGTCGGCGAAGGTCCGCGGGGACGGAACGAAATCGCGGAACCGGGCATGAACGGTGCCGATGAAGCCCCACACCACGCGAACGGCAAGCAGGGCAGCGACGGCGTAGCCCACGTAGCGGTGGAGCGCTTTGCCGTCTTCCAGCACGAAACTGTTGAGCACGACGCCGAGCACCACCGTCCAGTGGAAGATCCGCACCAGCGGATCCCACACCGGAACCGTATAGCGGACGTGCGCGGCGGCGCGCGCCGATGCTTCGGATCGAGAGGGCAGCATGGCCATGGTTCAGTCCACGTTGTTCTCGACGATCTCGCCGGTCACAGGATTGAAGTAGACTTCTGCCTTGCGTCTATCGGCATTGTATCCATAGATTTCGTAGCATCCCGAGCTGGTCTTCTTGAACACCTTGATGTTCTTGAAGCCCATCTGGCTGATCTTTTGCTTCATGGCCTCTTCGCTGAGCCACTTGTCCTGCGGCTCCCTGGTGCAGGTCGGGCTGGCGAGAGCCGTGGAGGAGGCAAGGCTCAAGGCCGCGGCAGCGACGAAAAGTCTGCGGATCATCGGGTTTTCCTCATGCTGCGGGACGCGATGGACCAACGCCATCCCGCCAGCACGTCTCTTAACCATCGCGGCTGACCAAAGCCTGACGGGCAAAGCTGCGCGCGCATGCCGAAAGGGGGCGCCCCCGATGCGTGCGAAGGATGGGTCACGTCAGGACATCGTCAGCCCGTCCGCATATCGAAGGACTGCGGCCACAGCGCCATGGTGCGTGCCGGATCATCGGATTAACCTCCTCTTCGGCTGGGTGTGCGTCGGCACGGGGCACGGATGGGACGTTTCCTTGGCGAGCGTGTTCTGCGCCGGAGCCTTGCGGGGGGTGCCCTGCTTGGCCTCATCGGTGGCGTTGCAGCCTGGTGGCTCGGGGACGCGGCGCTGGCTGCCTGGATCTGGACCGGCGGCACACTCCCTGTCATCGTCTGGCTCGCCGTCTCCATCGCGAGGGATCTCGCCGCCGGGCGCATGGGCGTCGACGCGGTGGCGCTGCTGTCCATGAGCGGGGCGCTCGCGCTCGGCGAGAGCCTTGCCGGTTCGGTCGTCGCCGTGATGTATGCCGGCGGGAACCTGCTGGAGGACATCGCCGTCGCACGGGCGGAGCGGGACTTGCGGTCGCTGGTCGATCGCGCGCCCCGCATCGCCCACCGCCGCGATGGCGACGCCATCGCCGATATCCCCGTCGACACCGTCGCGTGCGGCGATCTGCTGGTGGTGCATGCCGGCGAGGTCATCCCGGTGGACGGCCTCCTCGCGGCCGGCACCGCCACGGTGGATGAGGCGGCCCTGACCGGTGAGCCCATGCCGGTGGGCAAGGCGGGCGGCGCGCCGGTGTTCAGCGGCACCATAAATGCCGGCGAGACATTCGAGATCCGCGCCACCGCCGCCGCCGGCGACAGCACCTATGCGGGCATCGTCCGGATGGTGACGGCCGCGCAGACCGCCAAGTCCCCCTTCATCCGCCTCGCCGACCGCTATGCCCTGCTGCTGCTGCCGGCGACCCTGATCCTCGCGGGGCTCGCCTGGGCACTGTCCGGCGACGAAGTGCGGGCCCTCGCCGTGCTGGTGGCCTCGACACCGTGCCCGTTGATCCTGGCCGCCCCGGTGGCGTTCATCGCCGGTGTCGCGCGGGCGGCGCGGCTCGGCATTCTGGTGAAGGGAGGCGCAGCCCTGGAGGCTCTGGCCCGCACCCACACCGTGGTGCTCGACAAGACCGGCACGCTGACGGTGGGCGGCGCCCGTCTCGTCGCGGTGGAGGTGGCGCCCGGCGAGAGCCCGGACGAGATCCTGCGCCTCGCGGCCTCTCTGGAGCAGGCCTCGCACCATGTGGTGGCGGCAGCCATCGTCTCGGCGGCCCGCGGGAGGGGCATCGCGCTCGACCCGCCGGAGGCGGTGCGCGAGACCATGGGATCCGGCCTGGAGGGCCGTGTCGGCGGACGTCTGGTAAAGGCGGGCTCCCACGATCTCGTCTGCGGCACCCGCCAGCCCGAGCCGTGGGCGCTGCGGGCGCTGAGGCGGGCGGCATGGCGGTCGGCACTCAGCGTCTTCGTGTCCGTGGACGGGAAGGTGAAGGGCGCCATACTGCTCGCTGACGAGCTGCGGCTGGAGACGCCGCGCGCGATCCAGTCCCTGCGGGCCGCGGGGGTGGCGCGCATCGTCATGCTGACCGGCGACAATGCGGAGGCGGCGGAGACCATCGGCGCCGCGCTGGACCTCGATTGCGTCCTCGCCAACCGCAGCCCCGGCGACAAGCTGGAGGCCGTTGCGGTGGAGCAGCGGCTCAACCCCACTTTGATGGTCGGCGACGGCATCAACGATGCCCCGGCCCTGGCCGCCGCCGGCGTGGGCATCGCCATGGGCGCGCGCGGCGCGAGCGCCTCATCCGAGGCCGCGGACGCCGTCATCCTCGTGGACCGGCTGGACCGGGTGTCGGACGCGGTCGCCATCGCGAGGCGCACGCGGCGCATCGCCCTGCAGAGCATTGGCGTCGGCATGGGGCTCTCCGGCGTCGCCATGATCGCGGCGGCTTTCGGCTGGCTGCCGCCGGTGGCCGGCGCCCTGACCCAGGAGGCCATTGATGTGGCCGTCATCCTCAACGCCCTGCGCGCCCTGACGGCGAGCCGCGGCCTCGGCCATCGCGCACTTGAGCCGGACGTCACCCTGGCCCTTCAGCAGGGCCACCGCGAGCTGGAGGCGCCCCTCGACCGGATGCGGGAGATCGCCGATGCCCTGGACGACACAACCGGCGCTGCCGCCGTTTCCCTCATCCGGGAAGCCAGCGCGCTGGTGACCGCCAGGATCACGGCTCACGAACGGCTGGACGAGGACAACGTCTATCCGCAGCTGCGTGCCGCCCTGCACGACGGCGACAGCCTCGCCGCCATGAGCCGCGCCCATCGCGAGATCCTCCATCTCGCGCGTCTGCTGAGCCGCCTCGCGGAGAACCTGTCCGCCGCCGATACGGACCGCTACCTCATCCGCGACGCGCAGCGCATGGTGGAATCCATCGAGGCGCTGGTGCGCATGCACAATGCGCAGGAAGAGGACATCTACGAGAACGCCACGGCCTGAGCCCGACGCGCGTCGTCACCATGGAGCAGAGGGGCAAGCCCCCATCTCGGCCGAACGAACCCCATGGTATCGAGTACATGATTTGCGTTTTGTCTAAGCCGCAGTGTTCCTCGAAGGCCACATCCTTATCGTCGATGGATGACGTCGAGATCCGCCGCCTCTCCGGCACGTTCCTGCGCGACAACAGCCAACACTTCGGCCTTATGCTGCAACGATCAAGCTCGGCACGATAATGAGACAGCCATCCGGTGTTCTTCATCCCTTGGCTGGATAGATGGATGGTCTTCCAGTCGCGCTTCAGGTCGATCACGGTCCAGCCGCGCCGGGGCGCCTCGTCCAGCGCCTTGTCGAGCCGGCCGACAGGGCTTCGCGATCGTATGCCCACCCGTGCTCCCCGTCGGTTAGTGGACGATGAGGCCAAGGCGCGGGCCCTCGTTCAACGTCGTCCATTGCAGCATCTGGAGGTCACCGTCCGAGTTGCCCGCGGCGAGGATGGGCCGGCGGCCGATGAAGCGTTTGAAATTCTCAATGCGCCAACGACGATGCGGAATAGGGAGTCAGCCGAAATAACAGTTATTTATTATAATAATATTACATACACGAATATAATATGTTGTTTGTGCCTTCGAAAAGCAATCTATCTGATCTTGAAGTGGGAAACGTCGGTGGTGCGCATGCCCACGTAACCAAGATGGGCCGATTTCGCAGCGCAACTTAAGCTTTTGATTTTACTGATAAAACTGGAGCGGGCGAAGGGATTCGAGCCCTCGACCCCAACCTTGGCAAGGTAGTGCGCTCTTTGGATGCGAACTTTTCGCCCAATCGCCGAAGCAATCCCTGATTGCAATGGCGCACCCGACACGATTCGAGCGTGTGGCCTCCGCCTTCGGAGAGCAACGGTCGATCCCTGCCATCGAAGATAACCGGCGCGCTGAATCCGGTAGTGCACCCACCTATTTTTATCCGCAGATAGCCCTCCTACCTACGCCTTTCGAAAAGGCCTTCCCTCCTCGCCTGCTCTTGTTGCATCGATACCCGTGCAACAGCGTGAGCCGCCGGAGACTGCCAAGACCGTCGGTGATCCTAAATGACGGCCACGCTCAGAGGAAACACCTCGCGCTCGACAATTACGCCATGATCGGCGGTGCAACGCTGGCGCGCCGCCTCTCGCAGGAGGCAGTATGTCCGAGACCAAATTTTTCACGCCCGAAGAGGTTAGCGAGCGCTATCGCGGAGGCGTGTCCGTAGGAACACTTCGAAATTGGCGTGCCATGAAAATTGGCCCGTCGTTCGTTAAAATCGGCAAGGCCGTCCTCTATCCGATCGACGCGCTTGAAGCGTGGGACGAAAGGAACAGGGTTCAATGCCGTGCTTCACAGCGCGTCAACGAGCATGTCGATGATTGCTCGTGATGATCACGATCGAGCATTGCAGACATACCCCACTCCCCGGCACCACTCACTCATGGTTCTGGAAAAATTAAATCAATTTCATCATGTTATGAAGCCGCTTCGGGTGTGCCACAACCACCCTTCGGGCGACCCGACGCCCTCGCGCGCCGACATCGACATGACGCGCAAGATCATCGACGTGGCGAAGCCCTTGGGCATCGAGGTCCACGACCACATCATCGTCGGCAAGGAAGGCCATGCGAGCCTGAAGGGCCTCAAGCTGATCTGACACGCGCGCGGCAGGACCGCCGCGCCGGGGGCTGCCCCTCGCCCAGGAAACGGGCGGGACCGGGCGCCGTGCCGCCGGGCTGAAGCCCCAATTTCGCCACGGACTGGACTTTCCGCGAGCGATGCGGTAGATATCGCGACCTACTGGAGGCTACGAGCCTCTGTTCGCGCCGCTGCCGCGTCTTCTGGCGCCTGTGTGTTGCAGCGTCACCAGTGCTGATTATCGCACCGCCGGGGGAATGACTTCATCAATTGGCCCATGCGAAGCACATTGTGCTTCGATGTGATCGCGCTTGATTGCAGTCTTGTCGGGCCGGGCGCAGGGATAAAGCAAGACGTCTCTGCATCACCTTGGGGCCGGCATGCCCGTGCCGGCCTGTGTCCAGGTTATTGATGGCAATGGCCTCCGCGATCCTCCCGCACGGCGGGTGGATCGGGCCTCCAGTCGTTCTCCCCTCCCTGCGGGCCGCCGGCCGGCCCCGCACACCGATCCGCGGCGGCCCACGCCCCGCGGCGGATGAAACAGGAGAGATGGACCGCCCATGATGCATCATCCGGACAACTGGCCTCCCCGGGACCGTCGCGCCTTCGCGCGTCTCGCTGTCATCGGCGCCGGCGCCTGGGGCACCGCGCTCGCCGTGACCGCCGTCCGCGCCGCCCGTGGCGTGACCTTGTGGGCGCGCGAGCCGGACGTCGCCGAGGCGATCGCGCGCACCGGCGTCAACGGCACCTTCCTGCCCGGCGTGCGCCTGCCCGGCGCCATCCGCGCCACCTGCGTCCTCGCCGATGCGGCCCGCATGGCGGACGCGATCCTCCTGGTGGTGCCGTCCCAGCATTTCCGCGCCGCCTGCCGCAGCCTGGCCGACGTGCTGCCGGGCGGCGTGCCAATCGTCATCTGCGCCAAGGGCATCGAGCGCGGCACCGGCCTTCTGCTCGAGGCGGTGGCGGCGCGCGAGCTGCCGGGATCGCCCATCGCCGTGCTCTCGGGGCCGACCTTCGCCCATGAGGTGGCCGCCGGCCACCCCACCGCCGTCACCGTCGCCTCGCGCGACGTGGGCGCCGAAGGCGAGGCCTCGCTCGCCGCGCGCGTCGCCGTGACGCTCGCCAGCCAGGCCTTCCGGCCCTACGTGAGCCAGGACGTGACCGGCGTCGAGGTGGGCGGGGCGGTGAAGAACGTGCTGGCGCTCGCGAGCGGCATGGCGAGCGGCCTCGGCTTCGGCGCCAACACGCGTGCCGCCGTCATCACCCGCGGGCTGGCCGAGATCGCCGCCCTGTGCGAGGCCCTCGGCGGCCAGCGCGAGACCGTCGCCGGCCTCGCCGGCGTGGGCGACCTCACCTTGACCTGCTCGTCCGAGCAGTCGCGCAACATGCGCTACGGCATGGGCCTCGCCATGGGCCGCACCCCGGCCGACATGTTCGACGGACGGCCGGTGGTGGTCGAGGGAGTGGAGAACGCGGTCTCCGTCACCGACCTCGCGCGCCGGCTCGGCGTCGACATGCCGATCTGCGAGGCCGTGCGCGCGGTGATGGAGGGCATGCCCATCGGCGAGGCCATGGCCGCTTTGCTCGACCGGCCGCTGCGGGCGGAGCCGCGCGGCATCGCGCTCGACCTGCCGCGCCCGCCCGGCGCCGCGGATGCGCTCCCCGCCCGCGTCCAGGAGCAGTCCTGATGCGGCGTGCAGGCGGGCCGCTCGTTCTCGCGACCGACCTCGACGGCACCTTCCTCGGCGGCAGCGACGCCCAGCGCGCGGATCTCTACCGGTGGATCGAGGCCCACCGGCAGGACCTCACCCTGGTGTTCGTCACCGGCCGCGACCTGCCCTTCGTGCGCGATCTGGCCGCGCGCGGCGTGCCACGCCCCGACTTCGTCGTCGGCGACGTGGGCACCACCGTCGCCGGCGGGCCCGGCCTCCACCCGCTGACCGAGCTGGAGCGGCCCATCGCCGAGGCCTGGGACGATGCCGGGGCTCGGGTGCGTGCGATGCTGGAGGAGGAGCCCGGCCTGACGCCGCAGCCCACGGAATTCCGCTACCGCATGAGCTATCTCTACGACCCCGGCGTCCTGCGCCCGAGCGCGCGGGAGAAGGTCGAGGCGGCCGGCTTCGACTGCCTCACCTCCGCGGACACCTTCTTCGACGTGCTGCCGCGCGGCGTCTCCAAGGGGCCGACGCTGGTGCGGCTGGTCGCGCACCTCGCCGTCGCGCCCGACGCGGTGCTGTGCGCGGGCGACACGATGAACGACCTGTCCCTGTTCCGCACGCCCTATGCCGGCGTCGCCGTGGGCAATTCCGAGCCCGCCCTCGTCCGCGCGGTCGCGGACCGGCCCAACGTCTATCTCAGCCGGCTTCCCGGCGCCGCCGGGATCGCCGACGCGCTCGCGCGTCTCGGCTTCATGGAAGGGGGAGCGAAATGAAGAAATCCGACCTCGTGATCGTCTACCACCGGCAGCCCTACGAGGAGGTGGTGGAGGACGGTAAGACCACCTACCGGGAGCATGCCAGCCCGAACGGCATCGTGCCGACCCTGAAGAGCTTCTTCGGCGCCGTCGATCAGGCCGCGTGGGTCGCCTGGAAGCAGGTGGACCCGAAGGCGCAGAAGCGCTTCGAGCGGGTGGTGCGGATCGAGGATTCGTACGGCAGCTACAACGTCTCGCGCCTGCCTCTCACCGCCCACCAGGTGCGCAGCTTCTACCACGTCACCTCGAAGGAGGCGCTCTGGCCGATCCTCCATTCCTTTCCGGAGAAGTACAATTACGATCCGGTGGACTGGGAGACCTTCCGGGAGGTGAACTGGCTGTTCGCCGAGGCCGCGGTGGCGGAGGCGGCGGAGAATGCGGTGGTCTGGGTCCACGACTACAATCTGTGGCTCGTGCCGCGCTACGTGAAGCAGTTCCGGCCGGACGTGAAGGTGGCGTTCTTCCACCACACGCCCTTCCCGGAGCCGAGCATGTTCAACATCCTGCCCTGGCGGGCGGAGATCATCGAGAGCCTGCTCGCCTGCGACCTCGTGGGCTTCCACGTGCCGCGCTACGCCATGAACTTCGTCTCCACCGCGCGCAGCCTGAAGAAGGTGGAGATGATCGAGGAGGTGCCGGTGGGCGACGGCCTCTCGCCCTATGGCATGGCGCTCTCGGTGCCGCAGGTTCCCACCCGCATCGGCTATGAGGGGCGCGAGATCGCCATCGAGGCGCTGCCTGTGGGCACCAATGCCGGCTTCATCGACGAGCTGTGCCGGAACCCCTCGACCCACGCCCGCGAGGCGGATATCCGCGCCGCGCTCGGCGGTCGGAAGTTCATCGTCTCGGTGGGCCGCTCGGACTACACCAAGGGCACGCGTGACCTGCTGCTCGCCTATGAGCGGCTGCTGGGGCGGCGCCCGGAGCTGCGCGAGAACGTCCAGCTCATGGTCACCTCGGTGTCCGCCAATGCGGGCATGGCGGCCTACCGGACCGTGCAGCGCGAGATCGAGCAGATCGCCGGCCGGATCAGCGGCAGGTATGCCACCTTCTCCTGGCAGCCTCTGGTGCTGTTCACCTCGGCGATCCCGTTCGAGGAGCTGGTCGCCTATTATCGCTGCGCCGATGTGTGCTGGATCACGCCGCTGCGCGATGGGCTCAACCTCGTCGCCAAGGAATATGTGGCGGCCCGCGCCGACATGAAGTCCGGGGCGCTGGTGCTGTCCGAATTCACCGGCGCGGCGGTGGAGCTGCCAACGGCGGTGATGGCCAACCCCTACTCCAACCGCAACATGGATTCGGCCATCGACCAGGCGCTCGACATGTCGCCCGAGGAGCAAGGCGAGCGGCTGGCGGCGATGCTGGAGCAGGTGCGCCGCTACGATTCCGCCCACTGGGCGCGGCACACCCTCGCGCGCTTCAGGGACCTCGCCGGCGCCGGGCTGCCGCAGCCCGAGATCGCCGCCTGACGCCCTGAAACCGTGCCCCGGCGCTGCCGCCGGGGCATGGAAATGGCCGAAACCGCGCCCCGGCGCAGCCGCCGGGGCATGGGAACGGCTTAAACCGCGCCCCGGCGCAGCCGCCGGGGCGCCTGGCGGTCAGTTGATCTCGATCCCGGCCGCCTTGATGATCTTCGCATAGCGCGCGGTGTCGGCCCTGATGCGGGCGAGGAAGGCCTCGCCGTCGATCCCCGCCGCCTCGGCGCCGGCGGTGTTGAGGCGCGCCACCACGGCGGGATCGGCGAGCGCCGCCTTCAGGTCCTTCGCCACCTTGGCAACGATGTCGGCGGGCGTGCCCTTGGGCGCGAACAGGCCGACCCAGATCGAGGCGTCGAAATCGGCGATCCCGGCCTCGCTGGCGGAGGGCCAGTCGGGGGCAAGCTTGGTGCGGTCCTTGGTGGTCATGCCGAGCACCTTCACCTTGCCGGACTTCACGTGCGGCAGCGCCGAGGAGACCGCGAGCACGCTCACCGGCACCTCGCCGCCGGCGATGGCGGCGGCCGCCGGCGCGCCGCCCTTGTAGGGCACGTGCAGCAGCTTGGTGCCGGTGATCATGGCGAACCACTCGGCGGTGAGGTGGTTCATGGTGCCGGCGCCGGGCGAGGAATAGGCGATGTCGCCGGGCTTGGCCTTCGCGGCGGCGATGAACTCCACCAGCGAGCCGTAGGGCGCGTTCACGTTCGCGGCCCAGAGCAGCGGCGTATTGGTGACCATGGCGATGGGGATGAGATCCGCCTGCGGATCGTGGGTCAGGTTCTTGTAGAGCGCGGGATTGATGGTGATCTCGCCGTTGGTGGCCATCAGCAGCGTGTAGCCGTCGGGCGCCGACCGCACCGCCGCGTCGACGCCGATGGTGCCGCCGGCGCCGGGCCGGTTCTCCACCACCACCTGCTGGCCCCAGATCTCGGTGAGCTTGGCGCCCACCACCCGCGCCGCGATGTCGGTGACGCCGCCGGGCGCGAAGGGGACGATCAGGTGCACCGGCCTGTTGGGCCAGTCCTCGGCCGAGGCGGCCGGCGCCGTGGCAAGGAGCGCGAGCGCGGCGAGCGGCGCGGCGGCGCGAACGAGGGTCTTCAGCATGGTCGGTTCCCTGGATTGACTTTGGAGGTCGCCCACGATGCGAACCGCCCTCGTTCGGGCAATGCGAAGCCGCCGGCCCCCGGCCGGGGGGCGCGCGGACCATCTCAGGCGGATGCGTCAGGCACCGGAACCGGCCTCCCGGCCCGCACGGGCGCTGCGCGCCCGCGGGGCGGGGAGGCCGGCGCGGTCATTTCTCGGGCTTCAGGCCGATGGCCTTCACCAGCGGTCCGAAGCGCGCGTCCTCGCCCTTGTAGAACTCCGCGAGCTCCGCCGGGGTCGAGCCCACGAACACGGCGCCCTGAGGCTCCATGCGCGCGCGCAGCTCGGGATCGGCGGTGATCTTGGCGATGTCGGCGCTCATCTTGTCGACCACCGCCTTGGGGGTGCCCTTCGGCACCACTATCGAGGTCCAGGACTGCGCCTGCAGGAACGGGAAGCCGGCTTCCGTGGAGGTCGGCACGTCCGGCAGCTGGGCGGACCGGGTCGGGGCCAGCACCGCGATCGGCCGCAGCTTGCCGGCCTTGATGTTCGGCATCACCTCGGTCGGCACGCCGGCATAGAACTGGAGCCGGCCGGCCACGAGATCCACCACGCCCTGCCCGCCGCTCTTGTACGGCACGTGGACGAGGTCGATCTTCTCCTTCTGGGCCAGCATCTCGCCGATCAGATGCGGGGTCGTGCCGGCGCCCGGCGAGGGATAGGTGAGGCCGGGATTCTTCTTCGCATACTCCACCAGATCCTTCAGGCTGTGGATCGGCAGGTTCGCGTTCACCACCAGCACCAGCGGGTAGTAGGCGATCAGCGACACCGGCTCGAAGCTCGCCGTGGTGTAGGGCAGGTCCGGATAGACGTGCTGGGTGATGATGAAGGGCGGCGGCGCGACCATCATGGTGTAGCCGTCCGCCGGCTGCTTGGCGGTGTAGGCGGCGCCGACGGTGGTGGTGGCGCCGGGCTTGTTCTCTACCACCACCGGCTGCTTCCACATGTCCGTGAGCTTCTGCGCGATGCTGCGGCCCATGATGTCGGACGACCCGCCGGGCGAGTACGGCACCACCAGGGTCACGGGCTTGGTGGGAAAGTCCTGCGCCCCGGCAGCGGCGGGAGCCAGCAGCGCCGGCAGCAGCGCGAGGGCATATTTCCAGTTCATGTGTTGGTCCCTCTGGTTATCTGAAAATATGAACGTCAGACAATCTTCATGCGCACGCCCGGCCGATGTCAATATGCCTACGGATCGAAGCTAAATTTTTCAGCATTCGCCGCGTTCCGCGCCAACGCGAAGGCGCAATCTGCCCCATTCGGGGTCAGTGGGCCGGGAGCGGCAGGGCAGATGAAGGCGAGGTCGTGGGGGGGACGGCTCGCGACGAAAGCGGCATCCCGCCACGCGCCCCGCCGTCATCCCCCGGCTTGTCCGGAGGGTCCATGCGGCGGCGGGGAGCGGCCTCCCGTTTGGCAAGGAGCAGGGGGCACAGTGGATGCCCCCTGTGCAAGCCGGGTCATGACGGACCGCATGAAGACAGGCCGTCGCGGAACGCCGGGCGGCGCAGTCGCCCGCGCCGCTCGTCCTCAGTGCGCGGCGGCGCCGAAGTCCTGGGGCACGGTGTTCCTGGCCACCCTCACCTTCTTCATGGTCTCGGGCGTGTTGCGCGAGCGGCCGACCACGCGCGGCACGCCGGCGGTGACCACCGCGCCCACGGCGGGAACATCGCCGTTCACGAGCCCGGCGAGGGCATCGTTCCGTGAGCCGCCGGCGCAGGCGTCGATCACCACCACGTCGGCATCCCGGCCTGGCGCGATGATGCCGCTGTTCAGCTGGTAGACGCGGGCGTTGTTGCCGGTGGCCGCGGCGATGGCGATCTCCGGCTCCATGCCGCCGAGCGAGGCGAGATGGCTCAAGGTGTAGAACATGCCGAGCGGCATGATCCCGCTGCCCGTGGGCGTGTCGGTGGCGACCAGAAGGCGGTCGAGGCGCCCGGCCTCGGCGAGCAGCTTGGCGACCAGGAGCGTGGTGCGCAGGTTGCCGGCGGTGCACACCTGCATGGCGACGTCCGATTCGCCCACGAGGCGCGGGAAGTCGGCATCCGGAATGGCGGTGGGGCCGCCATTCACGTGGTAGGACACGTCGGGCGCGATCTTCAGCACGTGGTCGGCCCAGATGCCCGACGAACCAGGGATGGACGAGCCGCCGGTGTGCACCATGGAGACCATGCCGTGCGCCCGCGCCATCGCCACCAGGGGGGCGTACTCGTAGGGCGTGGCGAAGGCCCCGAAGCCGGCCTTCACCATCCACACGCCGAGCTTCGCCAGCTCGGCGAAGTCCGCCTCCGTGAGGCCCGGCTCCAGGATCAGCGAGCCGGCATGGACCCGCATGCCGCCCGGCCGGTAGGTCTCGAAGCACTTCATCGCCGCGACCGCGAGCGCCTTCACGCCCGCCACGTCCTTGGGCCGTCCGGGCACGTGCACCTCGGAGGCGCTGATGGCGGTTGTCACCCCGCCATGGACGTAGCTTTCCAGGAAGCCCACAGTCTTCTGGCGCGGGGTGTAGTCGCCGAAGGTGATGTGGACGTGGGAATCGATCAGGCCTGGAATGGCGGTGGCGCCATCGGCGTCGATCACCACGTCGCAGGCCTCGACCGCGGCGGCGCCGAGCGTGCCCACCGCCTCGATCCGGCCGTCCGCCATGAGGATGCCGTCGCCCGATGTCACCGGGGCCGACAGGTCGCCGGTGACGATCCGGCCGAGATTGACGATCGCGGTGCGCATGACAGCCCCCTCCCCGCTCAGGCGGACGCCTCGGCCTTGCGCGCCACCACCTCGTCGTGCGTCAGCCCGCCCACGCGCGCGTTCAGCCGCCCGCCGCTGGCGAGGCAGAAGATGATCGCCACCTCGTCCGGCTGCGGCCCGTCCGGCACCACCAGCGACATGCCGTCATAGTGGGAGCGGACGTAGACGTCGTCCTTGTGGTTCATGGGCACGTCGATCATGGTGCCGGGCGCGGCCACCTTGGTCATGGACGATATCCAGGCATCGCCGCCGCCGATGGCGTCGCGGATCGGGTTGGCGAACACCGTGGTGAGCAGCGCGTTGGCGTGCTCCTGCTCGCCGGCGAGACCGACGATGCCGGCCTTGCCGTAGCTCTGGGCGGAATGGGGGCCGAGCGCCTCGACGGCGAGCTTGGCGACGAACTGGCCGAGCGGCACGCTGGCCTCGATCAGCGGCTTCAGATCCTCCACATAGCCCTTCCCGGCCAGCGGATTTTCGACGATCGCGACCACCGCCACCTTGCGCACCGGCGCGGCGGACTTGCGCCCCTCGCTCTCGTTGCGATCTTCGACGGTGACGATGGTTCGGCGCACATTGAGCTGCATGCGGATCTCTCGAAGGCTTGACTTCAGCGGTCGCGCGACTATGACTTTGTCAGACAATTTGTCAATCGGAAGATCAGTGATGCAAACGAAAGCGCCGTCGATCCTCTTCTCCGAAATGGCGCCCGGCCCCAGCTTCGAGGACAAGTTCCATCGCTGGTACGACGAGGAGCACATCCCGATCCGCATGGCCTGCCCGGGCTTCGTCAGCGCCCAGCGCTACGCGCGCGAGGACGGCAAGGGCTATCTCGCGGTCTACGAGATGGCGCATCTCGGCGTCATGTCCACGCCCGCCTACAAGGTGGTGAAGGAGCAGCCCTCCGAGCTCACCGCCTGGATGCTGAAGAACGTGACCGGCTTCACCCGCTATCTCGCCGACGAGACCTTCGAGCGGGTGCAGCCCGGCGCCTTCGATCCCATCGACGCGCCGGTCCTCTACGCGGTCTCGTTCAACGTGCCGGCGCAGGCCCAGGCCGAGTTCGACGCCTGGTACGAGACCGAGCACATCCCGCTCCTGATGGCGAACAAGGATTGGCTGATGGTGCGGCGCATGCGCGTTGCCGATGGGGTTCCCGAGCCCTATACCCATCTGGCATTGCATTATCTTGCCGATTCGCGTGCCCTCGCCGCGCCGGAGCGCGAGAAGGCCCGCGGGACGGAATGGCGGGCGCGCCTTGCGGCCAACGACTGGTTCAAGGCGACCTATACCGTGTTCCGGCGCCATGGTCCGCGCCAGCTTGGCCGAGGTTGAACCGTGCGACCTTCCGACCTGCGCGTCCTGCCGAAAACCGTCCAGCAACAGGCGGTGGAGAAGCTGCGCTCCGCCATCATCGCCGGCATCTTCAAGCCCGGCGACCGGCTGGTGGAGGTGGACCTGTGCGAGATGCTCGGGGTCTCGCGCCCCTCGGTGCGCGAGGCGCTGAGGAGCCTGGAGGCCGAGCGGCTCGTCTCCATCATCCCCAACCGCGGGCCGCAGGTGCCGGTGCTCACCCTTGAGCACGCCGGCGAGATCTACCAGGTGCGCGCGCTGCTGGAAGGCGAGGCCGCCGCCTTGTGCGCCCGCAACGCGACGCCCGCGGACATCAAGGCCATGGCGGGCGCCCTGTCCGCCTTCGCCAAGGCGGTGCGCGGCGACGATGCCGCCGGCCGGGTCGCCTCCACCGCCGACTTCTACCGCGAGATCACCCGGGTGTGCGGCAACCGCATCATCGAGGAGACGCTCCAGGGCCTGCTCGCGCGCATCAACTTCCTGCGCGCCCGCTCCATGTCGCTGCCTGGACGGGGCAGGCAGAGCCATGCGGAGATGAAGGCCATCCTCGAGGCGGTCGAGAAGGCTGATCCCGAAGCCGCGCGCGCGGCCGCGGTGCGCCACGTCGCGCAGGCGCACCTCGCCGCCCGCCACGCCTTCGAGGCCACGCCCGAGCCCGACAAGGTGGCGTCCCGCGCGTGATCGCCCGGCGCCCAAGCCTTGGGGGGACAGGCCGCCCCCACCCCGCTTTCCTCGCCCGTCTCCCCACCGCCTTCATGCTCCGGCTCGACCGGAGCATCCATCCGCTGGCGGCTGGGCACGCCGCCGCCGTCCATGGGCCTTCGGTCAAGCCGGAGAGCGACGGCGGGGTGGGGTGGCGGCGGCAGGGAAATGCCCCATGCCAGCCAAGAAAGCCGCTGTCATGCCCCGGCTCGTCCGGGCATCCACCCTGCCGCCTGTGGGCGGCCGAAAGATGAAGCGCCGGACCGGCCGCCGCGTGGATCCACCGGACAAGCCGGGGGAATGACGGCGGTGAAAGGAGCGACAGGGCGCTGAAGCCTGCCGCTGCCGTCATGCTCCGCTCGACCGAAGCACCCGGTTGCCGCCGCCGATGGCCCGCACAAAAATTGAGCGCCCATGCCGTTGACAGCTTTGTCTGACAATCTTAACGTAAATACATTCAACATGTAGCCTCTTGGCAGGCTCCAGCTCTCGATTTCCCGTTCAAGGCCCCCATGGCAATGCTGGATCGCCCCCGTACCGTCGCCGAGTTGTTCCAGCGCGCCCATGCCGCGCTCGACGCGCCGGTCTGGGACTATCTCACCGGCGGCGCCGAATCGGAGACCAGCCTGTGCCGCAACCGCCGCGCGCTCGATAGCCTCGCCTTCGTGCCCCGGGTGCTGCGCGACGTCTCCCGCATCGATCTCGGCGCCGACTTCCTCGGCACCCCCATTGCGCTACCGCTCTTTCTCGCCCCCGTGGGATCGCTGCGCCTGTTCGATCCGCAGGCCGCCGCGGCCTGCGCCCGCGCCGCGGAAGCGGCCGGCGTGCCCATGTTCATGAGCATCATGGCCCAGCCCACCCTGGAAGAGGTGCGCGCGAGCGCCCCCGGCGCCATCCTGGTGCTCCAGCTCTACATGCGCGGCGGCCGCGACTGGCTCGACGAGACCGTGGCGCGCGCCGAGGCCGCCGGCTGCGCCGCCCTCTGCCTGACCGTGGACGCCGCGGTCTACGGCCGGCGCGAGCGCGACCTCGTCAACCGCTACTCCTCCGCCCAGGCGGTGGACCGCGCCAATCTCGGTGACCGCAAGGACGTGCAGATCGCCGAGGAGCAGGCGCAGCTCTCGTTCGACACCATCGCCTGGCTCAAGTCCCGCACCCGCCTGCCGCTCATCGTCAAGGGCGTGCTCGACGCCGAGGACGCCCGGCTGTGCGCCGAACACGGGGTCGACGTGGTCTATGCCTCCAACCATGGCGGGCGCCAGCTCGATCATGCGGTGGCGGCCCTCGACCAGCTGGGAGACATCTGTGACGCGGTCGCCGGCCGCGCCCGCGTCTTCGTCGACGGCGGCTTCCTGCGCGGCACCGACATCGCCAAGGCGCGGGCGCTGGGCGCCGACCTCGTCGGCCTCGGCAAGGCGCAGGGCGCGGCGCTGGCGGCCGGCGGCGAAGCCGGCGTCGCGCGCCTCATCGCGCTCCTCGGCGAGGAGCTGCGCACCACGCTCGCGCTGCTGGGCTGCCCGTCCCTCGGCAGCCTCGGGCCGCATCTGCTGCGCAAAGCGGCACCGGTCGGCCCCTCCACCGCCTTGTCCACCCTGCGCCTGCCGGCCCCCGCCGGCCTGCCGCCCCGATAGCCCGCGCGGTCAGCCGCTTGGCCCGTCCATTGCACCCTCTTCCAGTCCAGAAAGACGAGCGAATGAAGAACATCGAACGCCCGAAGGTCACGCCCACCAACAACGCCGAGTGGGGCAGCGACGTCGCCGCCCGCATGCTGCGCGAGCTGGACATCCCCTACATCTCGCTCAATCCCGGCGCGAGCTATCGCGGGTTCCACGACAGCCTCGTGAACTATCTGGGCAACGAGGCGCCGCAGATGCTGCTGTGCCTCAACGAGGACCACGTGGTCTCGATCGCCCACGGCTATGCCAAGGTGACCGGCAAGGCCATGGCCTGCGTGCTGCACTCGAACGTCGGCCTGCTGCACGGCTCCATGGGCATCTTCAACGCCTGGTGCGACCGCGCGCCGATGATCGTGGTGGGCGCCACCGGCCCGGTCGCGCCCGAGAAGCGCCGCCCCTGGATCGACTGGATCCACACCGCCAAGGACCAGGGCGCGCTCCTGCGCGACTACATCAAGTGGGATGACGAGCCGCGCTCGCCGCACGGCATCGTCGAGGCCTTCCTGCGCGGCAACCAGCTCACCAACGCCCAGCCCACCGCGCCGGTCTATATCTGCCTCGACGCCGGCCTCCAGGAGCAGAAGCTCGACGAGCCGGTGGCGATCCCCACCACCGCGCGCTATCAGCCCGCCGCCACGCCGCGCGCCAATGCGGCCGACATCGAGACCGTGGCCGAGATGCTCGCCAAGGCCGAGAACCCGCTCATCCTGTTCGGCCGCGCCGGCCGCGACCAGGTCGCCTGGGACCGCCGCGTGCGCCTCGCCGAGCTGTCGGGCGCCTCGGTGATGACCTCGATCCGCGAGCGTTCCGTGTTCCCGACCGCGCACGGCCTGCACGTGGTGCCGCCCTTCTACTGGCTGAGCCCCACCGCCAAGGAGATCGTGCGCAAGGCGGACGTGATCGTCTCCTTCGACTGGGTGGACCTCAACGGCTTCCTGCTGCAGATGACCCGCTCAACCGAGAGCTATCCGGCCAAGATCGCCCACGTGACGCTCGACGCGTCGCTGCACCGCGGCTGGAGCATGGACTATTTCGCGCTCCCGCCGGTGGACGTGCCGATCGCCGCCGGCGCCGACGAGGTGGTGGAGGACGTGCTGGCGCTGCTGGAGCGCAAGCTCGCCGGCAAGGCGAAGTGGGACGGCACGAGCCGCAACACTTATCCGGTGCCGGCCTACAGCGCCGGCGCCGCCACCGAGCTTGCCCCGCGCGACATCGAGATCGCGCTCGCCAAGGCCCGGGGCGAGGAGACCTTCACCCTTGCCCACGTCACCATCGGCTGGGCGGGCGACGCCTACCACTTCCGCGACCCCTACGACTTCATGGGCCATGACGGCGGCGCGGGCCTTGCGGCCGGCCCCGGTCTCACGGTCGGCGTCGCGCTGGCGCTCAAGGACGAGGCCCGCCCGGTGGTGTCGGTGCTGGGCGACGGCGACTTCCTGCAGGGCGTCACCGCGTTGTGGACCGCCGCCCACTACGGCATCCCGGCGCTGTTCATCGTCTCCAACAACCGCTCCAACTTCAACGACGAGATCCACCAGGAAGCGGTCGCCAAGGCGCGCAGCCGCCCGCCGGAGAACCGCTGGATCGGCCAGCGCATGGACGAGCCGGTGGTGGACCTCGCGGGCATGGCGCGGTGCCAGGGCGTGGAGGCCGAAGGCCCCATCAAGACGGTCGCGGAGCTTGAGGAGGCCATCAAGCGCGGCCTTGCCGCCGTGCGCGCCGGCAAGCCCTACCTGCTCGATGTCCACGTCACGCCGGGCTATGCCAATCCGCCGCTCTCCCGCGGCGCCTGACTTCCGAACAGACCCTCCCCCGGCCCAAGGGCCGGGGGCCTCGAACGACGAGGAGCATCAGCGCGATGAGCAACAACACCAAATTCTACATCAACGGCGAATGGGTCGACCCGGTCGCGCCTCGGCTGTTCGACGTCATAAACCCGGCGACCGAGGAGCCGGCAGGCCAGATCAGCATGGGCGGCGCGGAGGACGTCGACCGGGCGGTGAAGGCCGCCCGCGCCGCGTTCACGACCTTCTCGAAGACCACCAAGGAGGAGCGCCTCGCCCTCCTGCACCGCATCATCGCGGTGTTCGAGACCCGCATGGACGACCTCGCCGGCGCCATCACCGCCGAGATGGGCTCGCCGCTCTGGTTCGCCATGCAGGTGCAGACCAACACCACGCTGGAGCACTTCAAGGAGGCCGCCAAGGTCCTGAAGGACTACGATTTCGGCCACATGCTCGGCGGCACCACGAAGATCGTGCGCGAGCCGATCGGCGTGTGCGGCTTCATCACGCCGTGGAACTGGCCCATCAACCAGGTGGCGTCGAAGTTCGCGCCCTCGCTCGCGGCCGGCTGCACCTGCGTGGTGAAGCCCTCCGAGATGGCGCCGCTGAGCACCATCATCCTCACCGAGATCCTGCATGAGGCGGGCGTGCCCAAGGGCGTGTTCAACCTCGTCAACGGCGACGGGCCGACGGTGGGCGAGGCGATCTCGCGCCATCCCGACATCGACATGGTGTCCTTCACCGGCTCGACGCGGGCCGGCATCCTGGTGGCGAAGGCGGCGGCCGACACGGTCAAGCGCGTGCACCAGGAGCTGGGCGGCAAGTCCGCCAACATCATCCTGCCGAGCGCGGACCTGGAGGCGGCGGTCTCGGCCGGCACGCTGCGCGCCTTCACCAACACCGGACAGTCGTGCCAGGCGCCCACCCGCATGCTGATCCACCAGGACCAGCTCGCCGAGGCGACCGCGATCGCGAAGCGCACCGCGGAAGGCGTGGTGGTGGGCGACCCGCTGGCCGATGGCACGCGCCTCGGCCCGCTGGTGAGCGAAGCGCAGTTCGACCGGGTGCAGAACCTGATCCGCATCGGCATCGAGGAGGGCGCGACGCTCGCCGCCGGCGGCCTCGGCCGCCCCGCCGGTCTCAACCGCGGCTATTACGTGAAGCCGACCGTGTTCTCCGACGTGACGCCGGCCATGACCATCGCCCAGCAGGAGATCTTCGGCCCGGTGCTGTCGATCCTGCCCTACAAGGACAGGGCCGACGCGATCGAGATCGCCAACGGCACCATCTACGGCCTCGCCGGCTATGTGTGGGCGGGCTCGTTGGAGGAGGCGCGCGCGGTCGGCATGGAGCTGCGCGCGGGACGCATCTACCTCAACGGCGCCCCGCACGGGAAGCTGCAGGACGTGGAGGCCCCGTTCGGCGGCTACAAGCAGTCCGGCAACGGCCGCGAGGCCGGCATCTACGGCCTCGAGGACTTCCTCGAGATCAAGGCGATCCTCGGCTACGAGGTGGCCTGATTTCGTCCGCCGCCCGCCGTCCTGCGGCGGGCGGACACTTGCGCGGACCGACCGAAGAGCCGGCCGCGGCCCGACCGACCGATCCAGAGACCCGCCGAGGATGATCGCCGCGCGAGACAAGCGGCGACACCCGCAGGACAGCTGCCGCATTCGGCCGCCGCGCCGACCGATCGCCCGTGCGAAACGCGGTTGCGGCTCCCTTCGGGCTTCCTCGTGCGCGAAGAGATGAGGGGAACCATGCGCATCGCATCCACGAAGGACTTCCTTGCAGGCGTCCTGTTCGCCGGCTTCGGCACCGCTTTCGCGGCGGTGGCCGCCACCAGCTATGCCCAGGGCACCCCGGCGCGCATGGGGGCCGGCTTCTTCCCCCTGGTGCTGGGCGTGCTGCTGGCCGCAGTCGGGCTCGCGGTGATGGCGCGCAGCCTCATCGTCGAAGGCGACGGGCTGCCGCGCGTGCGCCTGCGCCCGCTTCTGTCGCTGCTCGCGGCCATGGTGCTGTTCGGGATCATGCTGCGGCCGCTGGGCCTCATGGTCTCGGCCGTGGTCCTGGTGCTCGCGGGCAGCCTGTCGAGCCCCGAGTTCCGGCTCAGGGAAGCGCTGCTGCTCGCGGCGGGGCTGTCTGTCGGCGCGGTGCTGCTGTTCGTGACGCTGCTCGGCCTGCCGCTGCCCGTCTGGCCGTCCTTCTAGCGCTCCGGAGGCTGACATGGACACCCTCGCCAATCTGGAGCTCGGCTTCTCGGTCGCGCTCACCCTCGCCAACATCGCCTACTGCTTCATCGGCGTGCTGCTCGGCACGCTGGTGGGCGTGCTGCCAGGCCTCGGCCCGGTGGCGAGCGTGGCGATGCTCTTGCCCATCACCTTCACGCTGCCGCCGGACTCGGCGCTGATCATGCTCGCCGGCATTTATTACGGCGCCCAGTATGGCGGCTCCACCACGGCGATCCTGGTCAACATCCCCGGCGAATCCTCCTCCGTGGTGACCGCCATCGACGGCTATCGCATGGCCCGCACCGGACGCGCCGGGCCGGCGCTCGGCATCGCCGCCATCGGCTCGTTCTTCGCCGGCTGCGTCTCCACCATCGCCATCGCCTATTTCGCGCCGGTGCTGTCGGACCTGGCGCTGGAGTTCGGGCCGGCTGAATACCTCTCACTCATGGTGTTCGGCCTCATCGCCGCCGTGGTGCTGGCGCGTGGCTCGCTCATCAAGGCCATCGGCATGGTGCTGCTGGGTCTCTTGCTCGGCCTCGTGGGCACGGACGTGAATTCCGGCACCTCGCGCTACGACCTGGGCTTCCCGGAACTGCGCGACGGCATCGGCTTCATCGCCCTCTCGATGGCTCTGTTCGGCATCGCCGAGGTGGCCTGCAACCTGGAGACGGAGCAGGACCGCAGCGTAACCGCCCAGCGCATCGGCCGGGTGCTGCCGAGCCTGCACGACCTGAAGATATCCACCCCCGCCATCCTGCGCGGCACCGGCCTCGGCGCCATCCTCGGCGTGCTGCCGGGGGGCGGCGCGCTGCTCGCCTCCTTCGCCTCCTACATGCTGGAGAAAAAGGTGGCGAAGCCGCCGCGCAATTTCGGCCACGGCGACATCCGCGGTGTTGCGGGGCCGGAATCGGCCAACAATGCCGGCGCGCAGACCTCCTTCATCCCCATGATCACGCTCGGCATTCCCTCGAACCCGACGATGGCGCTCATGATCGGCGCCATGATGATCCAGGGCATCGCGCCGGGGCCGACGGTGATGAGCGAGCGGCCCGGCCTGTTCTGGGGCCTGATCGCCTCCATGTGGGTGGGCAACCTGATGCTGCTGGTCCTGAACCTGCCGATGGTGGGCCTGTGGATCCGCCTGCTGAAGGTGCCCTACCGGCTGCTGTTCCCGGCCATCCTGCTGTTCTGCGTGATCGGCGCCTATTCCAGCAGCAACAGCGTGTTCGACATCTACCTGATGGGCGCGCTGGCCGTGCTCGGCTACGCGTTCGTAAAGCTCGACTGCGAGCCGGCGCCGCTGATCCTCGGCTTCATCCTCGGCCCGATGATGGAGGAGAATCTGCGCCGGGCGATGCTGATCTCGCGCGGCAATTCCTCGATCTTCCTCACCCAGCCCATCAGCCTCGGCTTCCTGATCGCGTCGCTGGCGCTGCTGGTGGTGCTGATCGTCCCCGCCATCCGCACCACCCGCGAGGAGGCGCTCCAGGAGTGAGTGGAGGGCGCGGGGAAAAAGCACCCCCGCGCGGCGCGTCCCAACCACCGTCATGCTCCGGCTTGACCGGAGCATCCACGTGCTGCGGCAGGACACCCCGCCCGGCCACGGCATGGGCCCTCCGGTCAAGCCGGAGGGCGACGGCGGGGAAGAATCAGCCGGCGCGGCATATCCCAAACCACCGTCATGCTCCGGCTTGACCGGGGCATCCACGTGCTGCGGCAGGACACCCCGCCCGGCCACGGCATGGGCCCTCCGGTCAAGCCGGAGGGCGACGGCGAGGAGGAATCAGCCGGCGCGGCATATCCCAAACCGCCGTCATGCTCTGGCTTGACCGGAGCATCCACGCGCTGCGGCAGGACACACCGCTCGGACGCCCCCCCACGTCCGCCCTCCGGTCAAGCCGGAGGGCGACGGCGGGGAGATGTAACCGGGCGTCAGTCGCGGCCCACCGGCGGCAGGCTCAGCGCCCGGTCCACCAGGGCGCCGGCGCGCTGGAAGTCGTAGTTCCTGAACATGTTGGTCTTCACGATGAAGGACGCGCCGCCGTAGAACTTCTCGTACTGCTGGTGGCGGTTGCCGAACTCGGTGCCGATGAAGTCCCAGGCGAGGCGCATCAGCGCCACGCGCTGGCGCGCGTCGAGATTGGCCGAACGATAGAAGCGCTCCACGTCGGGGGCGGTCTCGGCGCTCTCGAAGTCCCTCACCGACGAGGGCAGCGTGATCATGGCCGCGCCGGTGATCTCGCGGATCACGTCGATCATCCGCGGGTTGATCTCCGACTGCAGCGCCATCACCGCGTAGAGCATGGCCTTGGAGGGCCACACCACGCCCTCGTCGTCGATGGTGGCCTTGGCCTCCTGGGCCAGCAGCATGCCCTCGACGATGGAAGCCAGCGCCGCGATCTCGCCCATGGCCACCTGCACCGGCGGCACCCCCTCGTTGCCGGTGGCCTCGTTCATGCGCTTGGCGAGGCCCATCAGGAAGCGCAGCTTGGTGCCGTAGCGCGTCTGCGCCTGGTGGTTGCCGTAGGTGTGGGACGGGGTGAGCCACCACTGGTCGCGGTTCAGCTCGATGTTGCGATAGATGAAGACGTGCTTCCACGGCACGAACACCTCGTCCAGCACCACGAAGCAGTCGGCCTCGTCGAAGCGGGTGGACAGCGGATAGTCGAAGGAATTGTCGGCCACATTCGCGAACGGCCGGCGCGAATAGAGCTTGAGCCCCTCCGCATCCATGGGGATGGCGACGTTGATGGCATAGTCCTCGTCGCCGGCCTGGAGCGGGTGGATGCAGGCCAGCTGGAGATAGTCCGCATAGACGCCGCCGGTGGCGAGCTGCTGGCCTCCGGAGACGATGATGCCGCCCTCCACCTCGCGCACCACGCCCGCATAAAGATGCGGATCGGCCTGCTTGTGGGCCGGCTTGGAGCGGTCGATCTGCGGCGGGACGATGGCGTAGGCGATATAGAGATGGTTGTCGCGGGCGTACTCGTAGAACTTCACCACGTTGTCGGCCCATTGCTGGCCGTGCCTGGCGAAGACCGAGGGCTTGGCGGCATAGCCGACGAAGAAGTTCGCCACATGGTCGGGCGAGCGGCCCATGAGGCCGAAGGTCTGCTCGGCCCAGGCCTCGGAGGCGAGGCGCTTGAGGCGCAGATCGTCCACCGTCTTCGGGATCTGGTAGCAGCGCAGGGCGCGGGCGCCGGTCTCGGGCACCTCGAACGTCATGAGGTCGCGATTCTGCGGCGCGGCGGCGAAATCGAACAGGTTCGCGATCTGCCGCGCGCCCTCGCGGAAGGCGGGATGGGTGGTGGGATCGCTGACCTTTTCTCCATCGAGATAAACGGTGCGGGGAGAGGCCTTCAGCTGCGCCAGAAAGTCGGCGCCGGTGCGCAGGCCCCCTGCGGCGGCTGCGGTCGTCTGAAGCGTGACGGTCATGGTTTCATTCCCTGGAAGCGGCGGCCCGGCGCGCGGGCTCGGATCGTTGGTGTCGATTTCGGAACTCGGCTCGGCCTCGGCCCCTGTCCGGGCCGCCGCCTCCCGCCGGGACACCCGGCTGGAGATGGTGTCTCAATGTCAGACAATATGTACAAATTAGATATAATATTGTACATGTCAACGCGGCTCGGGAGATGTTTTTTGGCCCGGCTATGGACGGCGGGGCATGTGGTTCCTAAAGGAGGATGACCACCCGCATGTGGCGGAGAACGGAGCCTAGATCAGCCATGTCGCCCCCAGGCCGCGGAAAGTCCGCCGGCGCGTTCCGGCCTCCTGTCACGGTCTCGCGGACCGAGTTCCTGCGCGGCGACAGCGACCGCGCCTTCCGCGAATCCATCTACGCCATGGTGATGGCGCTCGAGGGGCTGCTGAAGTGCCGCGCCATCTTCGGCAAGGTGCTGGGCCTGACCCCGAGCCAGTTCGCGGTTCTCATGGGCACCGCCTACCGCCAGGGAGAGGAGGGCGTCGCCATACGCGACCTCGCCGACCACATCCGCCTTGCCGCGCCGCACGTGACCACCGAGGTCGGCCGCATGATCGAGATGGGGCTGCTCGCCAAGCGCCAGGACGAGAGCGACCGCCGCAGCGTGCGGGTCTCGCTCTCTCCGGAGGGCGAGAAGGCCGTGGTGCGGGTCGCCCCGGTGGTGCGGCGGGTGAACGACATGCTGTTCGAGGAGATCACCTCTTCCGAGGTGGCGGTGGTGGAGACGGTGATGCGCAAGCTCGCCATCAGCGCCGAACGCGTGTTCGCGCACGCCAAGTGGGGCGACATCCTCGGCGTGGAGGATGAAGCGCCCCGCCCCAAAGAGCCGGCCCGCGCGCGGCGCGCGAAGGGCAAGACCCCTGAAGGGCAAGCCCCTTGAAAGGCAAGCCCTCCTGAAGGGCACGCCCCCCTGAAGCGCGATGCGCCGCACGGCCGCGCCCGCGCGCCTGCATCGGCGGACCCGAGGCTCGGGATGACGGAACGCGGGGCACCGATCCCCGCTTCCGCCTGCGGCCGGCCGCGCTCCCGCAGCCGCCGCTCTCCCGCAGCCATGCCGGCAAACGAAAAGGGCGCCGCACCGGAGTGCGACGCCCTTCTCTGGAGCCTGATGCGTCAGGTGATCGGGATCACTTGAGCTGGTTGAACGAGGTCGCGAAGGACAGGCTCGCGATGAACTTGTCGCCGCAGGCGGTGTTCTTGCCGATCAGCGTGGCGCACTCGAACTCGTTCAGGTCCGAACCGGAGTAGCGCAGGTCGAGGGTCGCGGCCTTGTAGGTCAGGCCGACGCCGACGTTCCACCAGTTATAGCCGGAGATGCCGACCGCGAACACGCCGAACGGCGGGACGTAGCTGAAGGTGCCGGAGTCGAGCCACTGATGGCCGAACTCACCCGAAAGGTAGGCACCGAAGGCGCTGCCGGCGAGCGAAGCGGTCGACGCCTTGGCGTTGATCGACAGCGCGGTGCCGTCCGTGCTGGTGGCGTACATGTCGCTCGTCCAGTTCAGGGCGAGGCCGACGGACAACCAGTCGGTCAGAGCGTAGCTGGGCTTCGCGTAGATTTCCCAATAGTTGAAGTCGTCCGGGCTGACACCGAAGATGTCGGTGTTGCCGGGGAAGGTGTAATAGATGCCGCCGACGTCGAGGGTGAAGGCGCCCCAGGTGTGGCGCAGGCCGCCCGAGAAGTCGACTTCCAGCGAGCTGCTGCCGTTCGGGCCGAGGAAGTTCTCAGCCCAGTTCTGGTTGGACGCCCACACGTTGATGTAGAACCAGTCCAGCAGCTGCAGCTCAACATAGCCCTGCACGGCCGGGTTGTTGTTGGTCTGGCTGATGCCGCGGAACACGTAGTCGGAGGTCAGGGTGACACCGAACGCAACGTCCCAGGCGGGCGGCGGGGGCGGGGCCACGGCCTTCACGGGCACGGACATGTCGGCCGCAGCGGCCGCGCCGGCGAAAAGCATGGAGGAAGCGATGACAGCAAGCTTTTTCATAAGGGAACCCCCGCAGAAATCTGGAATGATAAAAATCAGGTCCGCTCCCGGAGGCCAACGCGAAAATTAAGGCAGCAATTGCCGCCTTTCTAGGCAAACCCGCATGAATGAAGGATTTCTGTGTTGCGATTTCGCAACGCCAATCCCAAAACGCGTTAATGGGCGGTACAACCCGGCTTGCAGTAAGCGGAGCCGGCGACGGATCCGGCTCAGGGACGGCTCATCAGAAGCGGGCGCCCCCGCTCCGGAACGCGCGCCCATGAGCCGTCCTCCTGCCGGGCGAATCGAATCGCAGCGCCGCCACCCGTCCCCGAGACCAGGATGTTGCCGCCGTCGAGCCGCCAGGAGGCGGCGGCGAGGCGCGCGACCGAGGCGTCACAGCCGGATGCCACCTTCAGCAGGAATCCGCCCTTGGGGGCAGGGGTCTCGGTGAGGCTCCAGCGGCACAGCGGCGCCCCGGGACTGGAAGCCAGGTCCCAGTCGCCCAGCACCTCGGCCTGCGTCGCCTCGGGCACGTCGGCTATGCTGGGATTAATGAGGAAATAGACCCCATCCCCCTCGCGCAGCGCTTCATAGCTGCCGCCCGTCGCCTCGGTGAACTCGGCCACGGTCCGCCCCTGGGCGTTGACGAGGCGCAGCGCGCCGGACGCGTCCGGAAGCCAGCCGGCGACCTGGACGGAGAAGGCGATCGCCGCCTCGCAGGCGGCGCGGTCGATCTGCACCGCAAGGCCGCCTGCCGCCGCCTCGGCCTTCAGCATGATCGGGCACTTGCGCTCGCCATCGGCGCTCGAGAGCACATAGGCGCCGGCCTTCTGCTCCGCCGCCTCCCGCAGGCCGGGGTCGAGCCGCGCCGCCGGCTGTTGCTTCTGCGCCACAGGCCCGAGCGCTCCAGGTCCGTTCCCCTCGGGGGCGGCGCCAGCGAGCGCGGACGACAGCGCGAGAGCGAGCCCGGCGATGGCCAGCCGCGCACGCACGCGTGCGGGAGACGATGAAAGATGGCGCATGACGGCCCCTCGCTAGAGATCGGCGGCAAGGCTAGCACAGCCCCGCCGCCCTTCTCACCTGCCGCCGTCGGGAACGCGCGGCGTCGTGGCGCGCGCATGCCCTGCCGTACCGCCGCCGCCCGCTTCAAGCCGGAGTGCGGCCCACCGGGCAAATTGGGTCGATCTGCTCCGGATCGTGCTCTAGCCGCGCGGCCAGGGTGTCTCGGCCACGGGGGTGATCGGCCCCTTGCCGTCGAACCAGGAGATCAGGTTGTCCACCACCAGCTGGCCCATGGCGCCGCGCGTGTGGTGGGTGGCCGAGCCCACGTGCGGCAGCAGCACCACGTTGTCGAGCGCGAAGAAGCCCTCGGGCACGTGCGGCTCGTTCTGAAACACGTCGAGGCCGGCGGACAGGATGGTGCGGTCCTGGAGCGCCTTCAGCAGCGCCGCCTCGTCCACCACCGTGCCGCGCGCGACATTGATGAGGATGCCATCCGGCCCCAGCGCCTCCAGCACGGCGGCGTCCACCATGTGCCGGGTGGCCGGGCCGCCGGGGACGATCACGACGATCACGTCCACGTCCCGCGCCATGGCGAGAAGGTCGCCATAGTGCCTGTAGGGCACGCTCGGCTGCGCCCGGCGGGAGTGGTAGACCACCGGCACCGAGAAGGCGTCGAGCCGCTTGGCGATGGCCTGGCCGATGCGGCCCATGCCGATCAGGCCCACGGTGCGCCCGCGCAGGGTGGGGCCGAGCGGGAACGCGCTTCTGGCCCAGCCGCCCGCGCGTACGAACCGGTCCGCCTGCGGTATCTCGCGCACGGTGGCGAGCAGCAGGCCGAGGGTGAGGTCGGCGACCTCCTCGTTGAGCACGTCCGGCGTGTTGGTGACGACCACGCCCCGCGCCGCCGCCGCGGCCGCGTCCACGGTGTCGTAGCCGACGCCGAAATTGGCGACGATCTCCACCTTCGGCAGGCGCGCCAGCAGCGCATCGTCCACCTTCACCTTGCCCTTGGTGGCGATGGCGCGCACCGCCGGCGCGCGCGCCGCGTCGAGCTGGTCGAGGGGGATGAGATTGAAGCGCGCGGCGAGCTGTCGCTCGACCACGTTCTCCATGACGGGACCGGTAAGAACAAGCGCAGGGCGCGCGGCATCGCTCATGGGGGATCTCGCTGGAATGAGACGGGCGGGAGGGAGCTAGACTTTAGGACAAGAGAACCTCTGGCCATCCCGATTGCAACGGCAGGCGAGAGAAGCAGAGGCGAGGCTTAGGCCCCCCGCCGCCTCGTTTCAACGGGGTTCAAACGTTTTAATTTGCTCTTGATCCGGACCTGTCCTCGCACCATGATCGCGCCGCGCCCGCAAGAGGCGCGAGGTCACACGGGGTTCATCCGCACCGGATTGAACAGGTGGGACCGGACAAGATCGCGGCCTGCCGGCAGGTGGCGGCGCCGCGTTCAGGGGAGAGGACCCACGATGGCGACCGTCGATATTCGCGGTGTGAAGAAGGCGTATGGCGCGACGCAGGTGATCCACGGCGTCGACGTCGACATCCGCGACGGCGAGTTCGTGGTTCTGGTGGGCCCGTCGGGGTGCGGTAAGTCCACCCTTCTGCGCATGATCGCGGGGCTGGAGAACATCACCGCCGGCGAGATCCTGATCGGCGACCGCGTCATCAACGAGGTGCCGCCGAAGGAACGGGACATCGCCATGGTGTTCCAGAACTACGCGCTCTATCCCCACATGAGCGTCGCCGACAACATGGGCTTCTCCCTGAAGCTGCGGAAGGCGCCGAAGGCGGAGATCAAGGCGCGGGTCGACCGCGCGGCGCAGATCCTCGGCCTGACGAAGCTGCTCGACCGCTATCCGCGCCAGCTCTCCGGCGGCCAGCGCCAGCGCGTCGCCATGGGCCGCGCCATCGTGCGCGACCCGCAGGTGTTCCTGTTCGACGAGCCGCTCTCCAACCTCGACGCCAAGCTGCGCGTGCAGATGCGCACCGAGATCAAGGAGCTGCACCAGCGCCTGAAGACCACCACGGTCTACGTCACCCACGACCAGATCGAGGCCATGACCATGGCCGACAAGATCGTGGTGATGCACGACGGCATCGTCGAGCAGATGGGGGCGCCGCTCGAGCTCTA
Source organism: Xanthobacter pseudotagetidis (assembly GCF_043194795.2). Lineage (NCBI taxonomy): Bacteria > Pseudomonadati > Pseudomonadota > Alphaproteobacteria > Hyphomicrobiales > Xanthobacteraceae > Xanthobacter > Xanthobacter pseudotagetidis. The sequence continues at coordinate 4,111,462 of NZ_CM195534.1, forward strand.
CGACCGGCCGGCGAACCAGTTCGTGGCCGGCTTCATCGGCTCGCCGGCGATGAACTTCATCAAGGGCAAGGTGCAGCTCGGCGCCGATCCGCGCCTGGTGACGGACAGCGGCGTCGACGTGCCGCTGCCGGCGGCGGCGGGCCTTTCCGACGGGCAAAGCGTGATCTACGGGCTCAGGCCCGAGCACGTGCGCCTCGATCCCGCCGGCGTGCCGGCGCAGGTGGTGGTGACCGAGCCGACGGGGTCGGAGATCCTGGTGGTGGCGCGCCTCGGCGCGGGCGACGCATCGCCGGGCCAGGAGGTCACCTGCCTGTTCCGCGAGCGCCTCGCCTTCACCCCCGGAGAGACCATCCGCATCACCCCCCAGGACGGCCTCACCCACCTCTTCGACGAGGCATCGGGAAAGAGGCTCTGACACCGCATTTCTGAAGCGTACCCCGGCGAAAAGACCGCCCGCGCCAACAGGGCGGCCCCGCCGGACAACCGAGCAAGACGGGAGGAAACGAGATGACCATTTCCAGACGCGACGTCCTTCTGGGCGGCGCCGGCCTTGCCGCCGGCTCCCTCGCCTCGCCCTTCCTGGGCTCCGTGCCGGCGTCCGCGCAGGTGCCGAAGTTCGAGCCCGAGCCCGGCGCCTCCCTGCGCCTGCTGCGCTGGGCGCCGTTCGTGAAGGGCGAGGAGGATGCCTGGATCGCCAACACCAAGAAGTTCACCGAGGCCACCGGCGTCGAGGTGCGCATTGACAAGGAGAGCTGGGAGGACATCCGCCCGAAGGCGGCGGTGGCCGCCAATGTCGGCTCCGGCCCCGACATCGTCTGGGTGTGGTTCGACGATGCCCAGCAGTATCCCGACAAGCTGCTCGACGTGACTGACCTCGCGAACGGTCTCGCCAAGACCTATGGCGGCTTCTATCCCGGCAACGAAGTGTACGCGAAGGTGAAGGACCGCTTCGTCGGCGTGCCGCTCGCCACCATCGGCAATGCCGTGGTCTATCGCGACAGCTGGGTGAAGGACGCCGGCTTCTCCGAATTCCCGAAGGACACCAAAGGCCTGCTGGAGCTCGGCAAGGCGCTGAAGGCCAAAGGCCACCCCATGGGCTTCACGCTCGGCCACGGGGTGGGCGACGGCAACAACTTCACCCACTGGGTGCTGTGGAGCCACGGCGGCAAGATGGTGAGCGAGGAGGGCAAGGTCGTCATCAACTCGCCCGAGACGGTGGCGGCGCTGCGCTACGTGGCCGAGCTCTACAAGACCTTCATCCCCGGCACCGAGAGCTGGCTCGACGTCAACAACAACCGCGCCTTCATCGCCGGCGACCTGTCGGTCACCGCCAACGGCGTGTCGATCTACTATGCGGCGGCGAACGACCCCAAGCTCGCCGACATGGCGGCGGACATGAAGTCCACCAACTTCCCGGTGGGGCCCGTGGGCCAGCCGGTGGAGCTGCACCAGACCACCACCGCCGGCATCTTCAAGTACACCAAGTATCCGAAGGCGGCGCAGGCCTACCTCGCCTTCATGTTCGACGCCCCGCAGTACAATGCCTGGCTCCAGGGCGCGAGCGCCTATTGCTGCCAGACGCTGAAGGCGTTCGCCTCGAACCCGGTCTGGACCTCCAAGCCGATCCACGCCGCCTATGCCAAGGCCTCGGAGACGCTGCGGCCGAACGGCTATGCCGGCCCGCTCGGTCCGCAGTCGGCCGCCGCCATGGCGGACTGGATCGTGGTGGACATGGTGGCGGAAGCCGCCACCGGCCAGCGCACGCCGGAGGAAGCCGCCAAGCGCGCCCAGTCCCGCGCCGAGCGCATCTACCGCTGAGGCGGGCGCTCCCCTGAAAGCCCTCTCCCGCTTGCGGGGGAGGGTTGGGAGGGGGAAAGCGGCGCCGAGAGGCGAAGGGAACGCCGGGAGGGGTGGCCGCGCGGGAAAGCCACTGCCCATCGACAGCGCGCCAGCAGGCCCCCTCCCCAGCCCTCCCCCGCAAGCGGGAGAGGGAGTGGCGAGAACGGCGGAGGTGGCAGGCACCCCTGCCGGCAGCGCGACGCGAACCCTCTCCCCGGCGGGGAGAGGGCAGGGTGAGGGGGAACGCCGGCTCGCGCTTTCCCCACCACGGGCTCCATACCGGCGCCCCCTCCCCTCACCCCGACCCTCTCCCCGGCGGGGAAAGGGAGACGCAGGCTGGTTTCAGGAGAGGAACGCATGGCCGTCACCACCGCATCCGAGGCGCGCGCCGCGCCGCCTGCCCGGCGCTCCTTCTGGAGCGGCATCGGCCAGGGGCGGCACGTGCTCGGGCTCCTGTTCATGCTGCCGGCGGCGGCGGTGCTGCTGTTCTTCCTCACCTACCCGCTCGGGCTCGGGGTATGGCTCGGCTTCACCGACACCCGCATCGGCCGGCCGGGCGTGTTCATCGGCCTCGAGAACTACCAGCTCCTGTTCGACGACAGCCTGTTCTGGCTGGTGGTGTTCAACACCCTGCTCTACACCATCGCCGCCTCGATCCTGAAGTTCGCCCTCGGCCTGTGGCTGGCGCTGCTGCTGAACCAGCACCTGCCGTTCAAGGCCTTCTTCCGCGCCGTGGTGCTGCTGCCGTGGGTGGTGCCCACCGTGCTCTCGGCGATCGCCTTCTGGTGGATCTTCGACAGCCAGTATTCGATCATCTCCTGGGCGCTGATCCGCATGGGGCTGATCGACGCCCCGATCAACTTCCTCGGCGACGTGACGAATGCGCGGGCCTCGGTGATCGCGGCCAATGTCTGGCGCGGCATCCCCTTCGTCGCCATCTCGCTGCTCGCGGGCCTGCAGACCATCCCGCCCTCGCTGCACGAGGCGGCGACCCTGGACGGCGCCTCCAGCTGGCAGCGCTTCCGCTTCATCACCTTGCCCATGCTCTCGCCGATCATCGCCGTGGTGATGACCTTCTCGGTGCTGTTCACCTTCACCGACTTCCAGCTCATCTACGTGCTGACCCGCGGCGGGCCGCTCAACTCCACCCACCTGATGGCCACCCTCTCCTTCCAGCGCGCCATTCCCGGCGGGCAGCTGGGCGAGGGCGCGGCGATCGCGGTGGCGATGATCCCGTTCCTGCTGGCGGCGATCCTGTTCAGCTATTTCGGCCTGCAGCGCCGCAAGTGGCAGCAGGGGGGCGGGGACTGATGGGGAGAGCCACGCCACTCCTTTCCGGCCTGCGCGACCAGGCGCGACGCGCCCCATTCCTGCCGAGGATCGCCCGATGAGCCTGTCGACCACCGACCATCTCACCGACAATTCCACCGGCATGAGCTATCTGGACAGCCTGCCGCGGCGGATCGTGACGGTGTTCCTGCCGCTGCTGATCTTCGTGTTCGTGCTGCTGTTCCCGTTCTACTGGATGGCGATCACGGCGGTGAAGCCGAACTTCCAGCTCACCGACTACAACAACTATTCGCCGCTCTGGGTGGTGGAGCCGACGCTCGACCACATCAGGTATCTCCTGTTCGAGACCTCCTATCCGGCCTGGCTGTGGAACACGGTCTTCATCTCGGTGGCGGCGACCTTCATCTCGCTGGTCACCTCGGTGTTCGCCGCCTACGCCATCGAGCGGCTGCGCTTCCACGGTTCGCGCTGGGTGGGGCTCGGCATCTTCCTCGCCTATCTGGTGCCGCCCTCGATCCTGTTCATCCCGCTCGCCATCATGGTGTTCGGCATCGGCATCTACGACACCAAGCTGGCGCTCATCCTCACCTACCCCACCTTCCTGGTGCCGTTCTCCACCTGGCTGCTGATGGGCTATTTCCGCTCGATCCCGTTCGAGCTGGAGGAATGCGCGCTGGTGGACGGCGCCTCGCGCTGGCAGATCCTCATCAAGGTGCTGCTGCCGCTTTCGGTGCCGGGCCTGATCTCGGCCGGCATCTTCTCGTTCACCCTGTCGTGGAACGAGTTCATCTACGCCCTCACCTTCATCCAGTCGTCCGAGAACAAGACCGTGCCGGTGGGCGTCCTCACCGAGCTGGTGCGCTCGGACGTCTATGAGTGGGGCTCGCTCATGGCCGGCGCGCTGATCGGCTCGCTGCCGGTGGTGATCCTCTATTCCTTCTTCGTGGACTACTACGTCTCCTCCATGACCGGGGCGGTGAAGGAGTAGCCGGTTCCGCCGGCGCCCATGCGGCGCGAGGTCCCGCTTGCCGTCCGCCGCGCGCCATGGCACCCCTTCGCCGAAGGGTGCGGCGCATCATGCGCCGGCGCGACGGGGACGGGGTCAGGAAGATGATCGAGCGTGCGATCGAATCGGTTCTGTTCCGCAGCCGGTGGATCCTGGCGCCGTTCTATGTCGGCCTCGTCGTGGCCATGCTGGTGCTGCTGTTCAAGTTCGGCGCCGAGCTGCTCCATTTCATCGAGGGCGCGATATCGGCGAGCGAGAGCGATATCATCCTCGGCGTGCTGGCCCTGGTGGACCTGACGCTGACCTGCAACCTCGTCGTGATCGTGATCTTCTCCGGCTACGAGAACTTCGTCTCCAAGATCGACCCCGCCGGCCACCCCGACTGGCCGGAATGGATGACGCGGGTGGACTTCACGGGCCTCAAGCAGAAGCTGCTCGCCTCCATCGTCGCCATCTCCGCGATCCAGCTCCTGAAGGCGTTCATGAACCTCGACAAGGGCGGCATGAGCGAGAACACGCTCATGTGGCTGGTGATCATCCACGTGGTGTTCGTGGGATCGAGCCTGCTGCTCGCCTGGTCGGACAAGCTCTCCAGCGACAAGCATTGAGGCCGTCCCGCATCGCCGGCGGGCCTCACCGGCCCGGCAGGACGAGGACGGTGGGCTCCCTGGGCAGGCTCTCGCGCGAGAGCAGCACCGTCGGCTCGGCCGAGCGCTCGATCTTGTAGCCCTGGCCGAGCCGGGTGAGGAACCGCTCCAGCCCCCAGCTGCTGAAATAGTGCATGGGGATGACCAGCGGCGCGCCGATCTCCTTGAGCACCTCCACCATGCCTTCCAGGTCCAGCGTGTAGGAGCCGTCCACCGGCGCCAGCACCACGTCGATGCGCCCCAGCGCCTCGACGTGCTCCGGGGTGAGCAGGTGGTGCAGGTGGCCGAGATGGGCGATGCACACCCCCGCCACCTCGAACACGAACATGGAATTGCCGTCATAGAGCGTGCCGGAGCCGCGCCTTATGTTGGTGGGCACGTTGCGGATCCACACGTCGTCGAGCGTCAGCTCGTGGTTGACCGGCCCGCCGTCCGGGTTCCAGCCGCGCAGCACATGGGCGATGCCGGCCTCCGGCATGTCGGTGTAGTGGGTGTCGTGCGCCCGGTTCATGGTGACGACGTCGGGCACGATGGCCGGGCGCACATAGTCGTTGTAGTCGGTGGCGATGGTCACGCCGGCCGGGCTCTCGATCAGGAACGTGGCGTGGCCGATGAAGGACAGGCGCACATTCCCGCTCGCCTGCGCGCTCGCTTCCCGCGTGCTCATCTGGGCGAGGCGCAGGACCGGTGACTGCGCACCCGTGCCCGGGCCGAGCGCGGCGACGCGCAGGGGCGCGGCGGCGGCCACCATGCGCGGGCATTTCTCGGGCTGTGCCGCGGCACCGGTCACGCCCGAGGCCAGCCCGGCCGTGGCCACGGCGAGCGCGAGAAGCGGCGCGGCCAGCGGCCGGCAGGGGAGACGGAAGGATCGCATGGGCGGCGGCGTCCTGTCGGCAGGGATGTCGGAGCGTCAAGCGATTGTGGCGGCTCCCCGCCGCGGCGCAACGCGGCCGCCGTCACACCAGCGTGAAGGAACGCGGGTAGAGGCCGGCGCGTCCATGCCTGGGGATGGCCGGCGCGGGCGGCCGCTCCCCTGTTGCAGACGATGCCCGGCTGTGACCTCCTGCCCCCTCGGGGCGTGCCGCCACGGACGGCGCCGCCCAACCACGGAAAGAGCACGACATGTCCATCAACCTGGTGTTGGTTCAGCCTTGGGTGGCGCTGGTGGCGGGAATCCTGATCCTGCTCTTTCCCCGGCTGCTGAACGTCATCGTCGCGGTCTACCTGATCGTCGTGGGGCTCTCGGGCATCATCCGCTGAGGGCGGCGCGGACCCGCAGGCGCACGTCGCCCTCGGACGCGATCGGAGGGCTGATCCTGCGAGCAGGCGCAAGGCGGTGAGGGCGCGTGGCTGCTCCGATCACGTCGGAGCATGACGGCGGCGAGGGTCGTCAGCGCCCTGTGACGCCTTTCACCACCCTCATGCCGCGGCTCGTCCGGCCCTTGACGGCAGGAGCGAGACGGCGGCAGGTCGCGATGGATCTTCCGTTGCGGCATGCCAAGTCCGAAAACCGGCGCGCCCGCCCCGGCGCGCCGCGATGCCGCGCATCCGAACGATGGGAGATTCTTTCCTCCAGTTGATGCGTGCTGCGCTGCGAGCTAAACCATCGGCCCATCGCGACCTGCCCCACCCTTCAAAGGGACCAGCACATGACGAAATGGGTCTACACCTTCGGCGATGGCAAGGCCGAGGGCAAAGCCGACATGAAGAACCTCCTCGGCGGCAAGGGCGCGAACCTCGCCGAGATGTCCAATCTCGGCCTGCCCGTGCCCCCCGGCTTCACCATCACCACCGAGGTGTGCACCTATTATTACGCGCACGGCGAGACCTATCCCGCCGAGCTGAAGGGCGACGTGGAGAAAGCGCTGGCCCAGGTCGGCCAGCTCACCGGCAAGTCGTTCGGCGATCCCACGAACCCGCTCCTGGTCTCGGTGCGCTCCGGCGCCCGCGCCTCCATGCCCGGCATGATGGACACGGTGCTGAACCTCGGCCTCAACGACGAGACCGTGGAGGCGGTGGCCAAGCTCGCCGACCGGCGCTTCGCCTATGACAGCTACCGGCGCTTCATCACCATGTATTCGGACGTGGTTCTGGGCGTGGAGCACCACCATTTCGAGGAGATCCTGGAGCACTACAAGCTCCAGCACGGCCTCACCCTCGACACCGACCTTTCCGCCGATGACTGGGCGGCCCTCGTGGTCGAGTACAAGAAGAAGGTCCAGGCCGAGCTCGGCAAGCCGTTCCCGCAGGACCCGCACGAGCAGCTCTGGGGCGCCATCGGCGCCGTGTTCGGCTCCTGGATGAACGCGCGCGCCATCACCTACCGCCGCCTGCACTCCATTCCGGAGAGCTGGGGCACTGCGGTGAACGTGCAGTCCATGGTGTTCGGCAACATGGGCGAGACCTCGGCCACCGGCGTCGCCTTCACCCGCAACCCCTCCACCGGCGAGAAGGCGCTCTATGGCGAGTTCCTGGTGAACGCCCAGGGCGAGGACGTGGTGGCGGGCATCCGCACCCCGCAGGACCTCACCGAGACCGCGCGCAAGGCCGCCGGCTCCGACAAGCCCTCCATGGAGGCGGCGCTCCCGGACGCGTTCAAGGATTTCGAGCGCATCTCGAACGCGCTGGAGAACCACTACCGCGACATGCAGGACCTCGAGTTCACGGTGGAGAAGGGCAAGCTCTGGATGCTCCAGACCCGCTCCGGCAAGCGCACCGCCAAGGCGGCGCTGCGCATCGCCGTGGAGCTGGCGAGCGAGGGGCTCATCAGCGAGCAGGAGGCGGTCGGCCGCGTCGATCCCGCGGCGCTGGACCAGCTGCTGCACCCCGCCATCGATCCCAAGGCCGAGCGCAAGGTGATCGCCACCGGCCTGCCCGCCTCGCCCGGCGCGGCGGCGGGCGCCATCGTGTTCTCGGCCGACGAGGCCGAGGCCATGAAGGAGAAGGGCCTCAAGGTCATCCTGGTGCGCGTGGAGACCTCGCCCGAGGACATCCACGGCATGCACGCCGCCCAGGGCATCCTCACCTCGCGCGGCGGCATGACCTCGCACGCCGCCGTGGTGGCGCGCGGCATGGGCAAGCCCTGCGTCTCCGGCGCCGGCGCGCTGCGCATCGACTACAAGGCGCAGACGCTCACCGTGGCCGGCGAGACCTTCAGGAAGGGCGACACCATCACCATCGACGGCGGCACCGGCCAGGTGCTGAAGGGCGAGGTGCCGATGCTCCAGCCCGAATTGTCGGGCGAGTTCGCGACCCTCATGGGCTGGGCCGACAAGGTGCGCAAGCTCAAGGTCCGCGCCAATGCCGAGACCCCGGCGGACGCCCGCATGGCGCGCTCGTTCGGCGCCGAGGGCATCGGCCTCTCGCGCACCGAGCACATGTTCTTCGACGCCGGCCGCATCCTCGCCGTGCGCGAGATGATCCTCGCCGACGACGAGGCCGGCCGCCGCTCGGCCCTCGCCAAGCTCCTGCCCATGCAGCGGGACGACTTCGTCGAGCTGTTCGAGATCATGAAGGGCCTGCCGGTCACCATCCGCCTGCTCGACCCGCCGCTGCACGAGTTCCTGCCCCACACGGCCGAGGAGACGGCGGAGGTGGCCAAGAGCCTCGGCGTCGACATCGAGCGCGTGGAGCGCCGCTACAAGGAGCTGCACGAGGTCAACCCGATGCTCGGGTTCCGCGGCTGCCGCATCGCCATCGCCTTCCCCGAGATCGCCGAGATGCAGGCGCGCGCCATCTTCGAGGCGGCGGTCATCGCCGCCAAGAAGACCGGCGAGGCGGTGGTGCCCGAGGTGATGGTGCCCCTCATCGCCACCAAGGCCGAGTTCGACATCGTCGACAAGGTGATCCGCGACACCGCCGCGGCGGTGGAGAAGGAGACCGGGGCGAAGCTCACCTTCCAGGTGGGCACCATGATCGAACTGCCCCGCGCCGCCTTGCGCGCCGAGGAGATCGCCAAGGGCGCCGAGTTCTTCTCCTTCGGCACCAACGACCTGACCCAGACCTGCTTCGGCGTCTCGCGCGACGACGCCGGCACCTTCCTCGGCCCCTATGTGCAGAAGGGCATCCTGGAGGTGGACCCGTTCGTCTCCATCGACGTGGACGGCGTCGGCGAGCTGGTGAAGATCGGCGTCGAGCGCGGGCGCAAGTCGCGTCCGGACATCAAGCTCGGCATCTGCGGCGAGCATGGCGGCGACCCGGCCTCGGTGGCGTTCTGCCACGAGGTGGGGCTCGATTATGTCTCCTGCTCGCCGTTCCGCGTGCCGATCGCCCGCCTCGCGGCGGCGCAGGCGGCGCTGAAGAAGTGACGGCCGGCGCCTGACGCGCCCGGCTTCCCGAAAAGGCCGCCCCCGGGCGGCCTTTTTGCTGCGCGCCATGCCCCGGCAAACGTGACCGGAACCGTTGGCGTCCTGCGTCGTTTCCCCTGCGCAGCCCCTTCGCGGGCGCCAGCAGCAGAGGAACGCCATGGAAGACGCACAAGTGGGTTGGATCGCCGCCATCATCATCGGCGGCTTTGCCGGATGGTTCGCCTCCATGTTCATGAAGAGCGACACCGGCATCTTCATGAACATCCTGCTCGGCATCATCGGCGCGGCGGTGGCGAGCTTCCTGTTCAGCCTCGTCGGCGTGAGCTTCGGCGGCTGGCTCGGCTACCTGTTTGCCGGCTTCGTCGGCGCCTGCATCCTGATCTGGGGCGTGCGGGCGGTCAGGTCCTGACCGCCCTCCCCGAACGGACGCGGGCGGATGCAGATATCCCCCTCCGGTCCTTGCAGGCGTCATGGCCGGGCTCGTCCCGGCCATCCATGCGGATCGGCCGGGACGAGCTTTCGCAAGATAGATCAACGGTTCGACATGGATGCCCGGCACAAGGCCGGGCATGAGGGCGGCTGCGGCGACGCCGATGCCTGAAGGCCCCGACCGCCCTCCCCGTCACTGCACGAAGGTGTTGGTGAGCGTGCCGATGCCGGCGATCTCGACCGCGATGGTGTTGGTGGGTTCCTTCATGGCGCCCACGCCCACCGAGGTGCCGCAGGCGATGAGGTCGCCGGGGTTCAGCGTCATCTCCCGCGACAGCATCGCCACGAGCCGCGCGGGCGCGAAGATCATGTCCGCGAGCGCATAGTTCTGCCGCTCCTGCCCGTTCAGGATGGTGCGCACCCGCGCGGCCGCGGGGTCGAAGCCGGTGGCGATCCAGGGGCCGAACGGGCCGTAGCCGTCCACCCCCTTGGCCCGCGCCCACTGCGGGAAGGTGGGGTCGCGGTTGAGGATGTCGGCGGCGGTGATGTCGTTCACCACCGTGTAGCCGAAGATGCCGGCGGCCGCCTCCGCCTCCGAGGCATCGGCGAGGCTCTTGCCGATGACGATGCCGAGCTCGCCCTCATAGACCGTCTTGCCGTCATAGCTCGCCGGCTTGCGCACGATCGCACCGGGGGCGGCGACCGAGGTGGTCGCCTTCAGCAGCCACAGCGGCTCGGCCGGCTCGGCCACCTTCAGCTTGGCGGCGAGCTCGTGGAAGTTGTTCCACAGCGCCACGATCTTGGACGGCGCGCACGGCGCCTCCAGCGTGACGTCGGCGAGCGCGAGGGTGGCGCCGGTGGGCGTGGCGCCGGCGAACATGCAGCCCTCGTGCACGGCGATGGTGTCGCCGTCGAGGGTGCCGATCTTCGTCGCGCCCTGGTGTGAGAAGCGCAGCCATGTGGTCATGGGGTTTCCTTTTGCGATTGTTTCCGGAGGCGCCTCTGCGCGCACCGTGCGCCCTCTCCCTCAGGGAGAGGGTTGGGGCGAGGGGTTCCGCCCGGCGGCCTATGGCATGGCCTGCAGCCCGGCCGCCGTCCCCCTCACCCTCCCCTCTCCCTCAGGGAGAGGGTTCCGCGTCGCGCCCGGACCGCGCCCCTCTCCCGGAGCAAGAGGGGCGGGGCGAGGGGGCTGCCGCGCGGCTCAGCCCTTGAGCACGTCCACCAGGGTCTTGCCGAGGCGGGCGGGGGAGGGGGACACGGTGATGCCGGCCGCCTCCATTGCGGCGATCTTGTCCTCGGCGCCGCCCTTGCCGCCGGAGATGATCGCCCCCGCATGGCCCATCCGCCGCCCGGGAGGCGCCGTGCGGCCGGCGATGAAGCCAACCATCGGCTTCTTGCGCCCCTTCTTGGCTTCATCCGCCAGGAACTGCGCCGCGTCCTCCTCCGCAGAGCCGCCGATCTCGCCGATCATCACGATCGACGTGGTCGCCGGGTCGGCCAGGAACATCTCCAGCACGTCGATGAACTCCGTGCCCTTCACCGGGTCGCCGCCGATGCCCACCGCCGAGGTCTGGCCCAGGCCCTCCTGAGAGGTCTGGAACACCGCCTCGTAGGTCAGCGTCCCCGAGCGCGAGACGATGCCCACCGAGCCCTTCTTGAAGATGTTGGCCGGCATGATGCCGATCTTGCTCTCCCCCGCCGTGACGATGCCCGGGCAGTTGGGACCGATGAGGCGCGACTTCGAGCCGGACAGCGCCCGCTTCACCTTCACCATGTCCATCACCGGGATGCCCTCGGTGATGCAGACGATGAGCGGGATCTCGGCGTCGATGGCCTCCAGGATCGCGTCGGCGGCCCCCGGAGGCGGCACGTAGATCACCGAGGCGTCGGCGCCGGTCTTCTCCTTGGCCTCGATGACGGTGTCGAACACCGGCAGGCCGAGATGGGTGGAGCCGCCCTTGCCGGGCGAGGTGCCGCCGACCATCCTGGTCCCGTAGATGATGGCCTGCTCGGCGTGGAACGTGCCGTTCTTGCCGGTGAAGCCCTGGGTGATGACCTTGGTGTCCTTGTTGATGAGCACGGACATCACGCAGCTTCCTTCTTCACCGCGGCCACGATCTTCTGCGCCGCATCGTCCAGATCGTCCGCCGGGATCACGTTCAGCCCGGACTCGCGGATGATCTTCTTGCCTTCCTCAACGTTGGTGCCTTCGAGGCGCACCACCAGCGGCACCTTGAGGCCCACCGCCTTCACCGCGGCCAGAACGCCGTTGGCGATGACGTCGCACTTCATGATGCCGCCGAAGATGTTGACCAGGATGCCCTTCACGTTCGGGTCGGCGGTGATGATCTTGAAGGCCGCCGTGACCTTCTCCTCGTTGGCGCCGCCGCCCACGTCGAGGAAGTTCGCCGGCTCCTCGCCGTAGAGCTTGATGATGTCGAGCGTCGCCATGGCGAGGCCGGCGCCGTTCACCATGCAGCCGATGGTGCCGTCGAGGGCGATGTAGGCGAGGTCGTACTTGGACGCCTCGATCTCCTTGGCGTCCTCTTCCGTCAGATCGCGCAGCTCGGCGAGCTCGGGATGACGGAACATGGCGTTGGAATCGAACGTCACCTTGGCGTCGAGAACCTTCAGCTGGCCGTCCTTGGTGACGATCAGCGGGTTGATCTCGAGCATGGCCATGTCGGTGTCGGTGAAGGCCTTGTAGAGCACCTCCACCAGCTTGCCGGCCTGCTTGGCGAGATCGCCGGACAGGCCGAGGGCGTCGGCCACCTTGCGGCCGTGGAAGCCCTGCACGCCGGTGACCGGGTCCACCGAGAAGGTGACGATCTTCTCGGGCGTGGCATGGGCCACCTCCTCGATATCCATGCCGCCCTCGGTGGACACCACGAAGGCGACGCGGGAGGTGGCGCGATCGACGAGCAGCGAGAGGTAGAATTCCTTCTCGATGTCGGAGCCGTCCTCGAGGTAGAGGCGGTTCACCTGCTTGCCGGACGGCCCGGTCTGGATGGTGACCAGCGTCCGGCCCAGCATCTGGGCGACGAACTGCTTGACCTCGTCGATGGACTTGGCGAGGCGCACGCCGCCCTTCTCGCCGGCCTCGGGCTCCTTGAACTTGCCCTTGCCGCGGCCGCCGGCGTGGATCTGGGACTTCACGACCCAGAGCGGGCCGCCCAGCTCCTTCGCGGCCGCTTCCGCGTCCTCGACCTTCAGCACCGGCACACCGCGCGAGACCGGAGCGCCATATTTCTTCAGGAGCGCCTTGGCCTGGTACTCGTGAATATTCATCTTGGGGGTCCTTCCTCGTCGAGGGCCGCGGCACGGCCCCGGCGCGCCGCTTGCGGGCGCATTCCGCGGCGCAAGTCGCAGCGAGCAGGCGAACGGGCGGCCGCGCCCATGCGGCACGGCGCCGGAAAAGCCGCAGGCGTGACGCTCTCGGCGGATGGGACTGGGAAGCCTGCCCCTCAGGGGCGGCGGGATGGGCGGCCGGACGGGCGCTCAGCGCCGGAACAGGCTCGCAACGGAATGATCGGGCGCCACGCCAAAGCCCTCCCCCGCTCGCGGGGGAGGGTTGGGAGGGGGCCGGCCGGAACGACCGGAGCCCCTGTCGGTCGAGGCGTGAGCGGGGAGGGCATGCCCCCTCCCCCACCCTCCCCCGCAAGCGGGAGAGGGGGGTGGCTCGCCTAGGAGCGACGCGCGCTCACACCACGCGGTTGTTGTGCATGGACTTGATCTGCTCGGCCGAATAGCCGAGCTCCGACAGCACCTCGTCGGTGTGCTCGCCGAGCAGCGGCGAGCCGGTGATCTCGACGCTCATGTCCGAGAACTTGATCGGGCTGCCGACGGTCAGGTACTTGCCGCGCTGCTTGTGGTCCACCTCGACGATGGTGCCGCTCTCGCGCAGCGACTTGTCCTCGGCGATCTCCTTCATGGTGAGCACCGGGGCGCAGGGGATGTCGAACTTGCGCAGGATGTCCACCGCCTCGAACTTGGTCTTGTCGGCCAGCCACGCCTCGATGACGGCGAAGATGTCGAAGATCTTGTCCTGGCGGGCGCGGGCGGTGCTGTAGGCCGGGTCGTCCTTCCACTCCGGCTTGCCGATGGCCTCGGCGACCTTGGCCCAGGCCTGCTCCTGCACGGTGAAGTAAATGTAGGCGTTGGGATCGGTCTCCCAGCCCTTGCACTTCAGCACCCAGCCCGGCTGGCCGCCGCCGCCGGCATTGCCGCCGCGCGGCACCACGTCCGAGAACGTGCCGTGCGGGTACTGCGGATACTCCTCCAGGTAGCCCACGCGGTCGAGGCGCTGCTGGTCGCGCAGCTTGACGCGGCAGAGGTTGATGACCGCATCCTGCATGGACACGGCGACCTTCTGGCCCTTGCCGGTCTTGTTGCGCTGGTGCAGCGCGGTGAGGATGCCGATGGCGAGGTGCATGCCGGTGTTGGAATCACCAAGCGCCGCGGCCGACACGGTGGGCGGGCCGTCCCAGAAGCCGGTGGTGGAGGCGGCGCCGCCCGCGCACTGGGCGACGTTCTCGTACACCTTCAGGTCCTCGTAGTGGTGGCCGTCGGAGAAGCCCTTCACCGAGGCGACGATCATGCCCGGGTTGAGCTCCTTGATGCGCTCCCACGAGAAACCCATGCGGTCGAGCGCGCCGGGGCCGAAATTCTCCACCAGGACGTCGCTCTCCTTGATGAGCTTGGTGAGGACGTCCTTGCCCTCCTGGGTCTTGGTGTCGAGGGTGAGCGAGCGCTTGTTGGAGTTCAGCATGGTGAAGTAGAGCGCGTCGGCGTTCGAGATGTCGCGCAGCTGGTTGCGCGTCACGTCGCCGGAGCCGGGGCGCTCCACCTTGATCACGTCGGCGCCGAACCAGGCCAGGAGCTGGGTGCAGGCGGGGCCGGCCTGGACGTGGGTGAAGTCGATGATCTTGATGCCTTCCAATGGCTTCGACATGTTTGGTTCCCTTTCAAGCGTTGCCTAAACCCTGCGCGGGCGGGGCAGGCGCCCGCTCCCGCGCAAAACCTGAGGGCCGGCGGAGCGCCGCCGGCCGCGAGCTGCCGGTTTCCTCCGGCTATTGTGGGTGCGGCGTCTGGCCGGCCTTCGCCTCCAGCTCCGCCACGCGGCGTTGAAGCGCGCGCTCCTCTTTCCACCGCTCCGTCTCGTCCCGGATCATGGAGACGATGCTGGTCGCCTTGCCGTCCGCGCCGGACAGCAGGGCGACCGTGAAGGCGATGGAAAGGGCATGCCCGTCCTTGTGCAGGGCCGGGACGCGCAGGAGCGCGCTGCCGTAGCGCGTAACGCCGGTGCGCATGGTCTCGAAATAGCCGTCCCAGTGCCGCTTGCGCTGGCGCTCGGGGATGATGATGTCGAGCGAGGCGCCGAGCGCCTCCGCCCTGGTAAAGCCGAACATGCGCTCGGCGGCGCGGTTCCAGAAGATGATCGCGCCCGCCCCGTCGCACACGACGACGGCGTCGCCGAGGGCGTCCAGCAGCTGAGCATGGTCCACCTGAACGTGGTCCACCTGAACGTGTTCCTGGGCCGAGGTCATCGCTTCCACTCTTCCAGTCCGGCCGGCTCCCGCCGGCGCCGGGGCGCCGTGCGGGCGGCGGGAGCGCCTCAGGCGCCGCCCGCCGAGGCGTTGGTCTACTCCGCGGCCTCGCGCAGGGGCGCCCCGAGGGCGCCGGACTGCTTGATGATCGCGATGGATTCCGCATCGAGCCCCAGCACCTCGCCGAGAATCTCGTTGGTGTGCTCGCCGAGCAGCGGCGCCCGCGCGACGGGCACGTCGTTGTCGGAGAGCTTGATCGGGTTGCCCACGGTCACGTAGCGGCCGCGGGCCGGGTGCTCCACCTCCACCAGCGTGCCGGTGGCGTAGAGCGACTTGTCCTCGGCGATCTCCTTCATGGAGAGGATCGGGCCGCAGGGGATGTCGTAGGTGTTGAGGATCTCCATGGCCTCGTACTTGGTGTGGGCCATGGTCCACGCCTCGATGCGGGTGAAGATCTCGTTGAGATGCGGCAGCCGTGCCGCGGGGGTCGCGTAATTGGGATCGGTCTTCCACCCGGGCTCGTGGATGACGTCGCAGATCTTCTCCCAGACCGGGCCTTGGGTGATGAAGTAGATGTAGGCGTTGGGATCGTTCTCCCAGCCCTTGCACCTGAGGATGCGGCCCGGCTGGCCGCCGCCGGAATCGTTGCCCGCGCGCGGCACCGTGTCGCCGAACGGCACGCCCTCGCCATACTGGCTGTATTCGCGCAGCGGGCCGTTGGCGAGGCGCTGCTGGTCGCGCAGCTTCACCCGGCACAGGTTCAGCACCGCGTCCTGCATGGCGCACATGACCTTCTGGCCGCGCCCGGTGTGCTCGCGCTGGTAGAGCGCGGTGACGATGCCGAGGGCGAGGTGAAGGCCGGTGCCCGAGTCGCCGATCTGCGCCGCGCTCACCATGGGCAGGCCGTCGCGGAAGCCGGTGGTGGAGGCGGCGCCGCCCGCGCACTGGGCGACGTTCTCATAGACCTTGCAGTCCTCGAACGGGCCGGGGCCGAAGCCCTTCACCGAGGCGAGGATGAGGCGCGGATTGATCTCGCTGAGCCGCTTCCAGCCGAGGCCCATGCGCTCCAGCGCCCCGGGGGCGAAATTCTCCACCAGCACGTCGCACTTCTTCACCAGCTCTTCCAGCACCGCCTTGCCCTGCGGGTTCTTGGTGTCGAGGGTGATGGAGCGCTTGTTGGCGTTGAGCATGGTGAAATAGAGGCTGTCCGCGCCGGCCACGTCCCGCAGCTGGCCGCGCGTCACGTCGCCCTCGCCGGGACGCTCCACCTTGATCACGTCCGCGCCGAACCAGGCGAGCAGCTGGGTGCAGCTCGGTCCCGACTGAACGTGGGTGAAGTCCAGGATGCGGACTCCCTCCAATGCCTTGCCCATCGTCTTCTCTCACTTCACTGGCTTGGTTCGGTCACCCGCTCCTGAGGACGTCGGCTCTGGGTTTCCGCCCGGCGGGAGAAAGGCTGGCCCCTCCCCCGCCTGTCTTGCACCTGCGGGCGCGGGGCGCGGCCCCGGACCCGCTCCGGCCTTCCAGGGGCGGACCCGCGTGAGGCGGGCCGCCGGCCGGTCTCACTTCTTGCGCTTCACCACGCTCTGCGGGTTGAGGCTGCCGATGTTGCCGCTCTCGCTGCCGGCGGTGGGGTCGATCACCGCGTTGATGAGGGTGGGCTTGCCGCTGTCCATCGCCGCGTTCACGGCACGCGACAGCTCGTCCGGGGTGGTGACGTTCACGCCGACGCCGCCGAACGCCTCCATCATCTTGTCGTAGCGGGCGTCCTTCACGAACACCGTGGTGCCGGGATCGCGCCCATTCGGGTCGGTGTCGGTGCCGCGATAGATGCCGTTGTTGTTGAAGATGACGATCGTGACCGGCAGGCCGTAGCGGCAGATGGTCTCCACCTCCATGCCGGAGAAGCCGAACGCCGAGTCGCCCTCCACCGCGAGCACCGGCTTGCCGGTCTCCACCGCCGCGCCGATGGCGAAGCCCATGCCGATGCCCATGACGCCCCAGGTGCCGACGTCCAGGCGCTTGCGCGGCTGGTACATGTCGATGATGCCGCGGGCGAGGTCGAGCGTGTTGGCGCCCTCGTTCACGAGGATCGCGTCGGGACGCTCCTTGATGATGGTGCGCAGCGCGCCGAGCGCCGCGTGGAAGTCCATGGGCGCCGAGTTCTTCATGAGGCGCGGCGCCATCTTGGCGATGTTCGCGTCCTTCTTCTCGGCGACGGTCGCGAGCCACTCCTTGGGCGCGCCGGCCCAGCCGCCGACCTTGGCGTTGAGGGCCGCCATGGCCGAGCCGATGTCGGCGACGATCGGGGCGGCGATCTCGATGTTCGAGTCCATCTCCCGCGGCTCGATGTCGATCTGAATGAACTTCTGGCTGCCGGCAGGGCCCCAGGTCTTGCCCTTGCCGTGGGACAGGAGCCAGTTGAGGCGCGCCCCGACCAGCATCACCACGTCCGCCTCCTTCAGCACCAGCGAGCGCGCGGCGCCCGCCGACTGGGGATGGGTATCGGGCAGGATGCCCTTGGCCATGCTCATGGGCAGGAAGGGGATGCCGGTCTTCTCGACGAAATTCCGGATTTCCTCGTCCGCCTGGGAATAGGCGGCGCCCTTGCCGAGGATGACGAGCGGCTTCTTGGCCCCCTTCAGCAGCGCCACCGCGCGGTCCACCGCCTCGGGGGCGGGGATCTGCGCCGGGGCGGCGTCGATCACCTTGACGAGGGAGCGCTCGCCCTCGGACGCGTCCATCACCTGGCCGAACAGCTTGGCGGGCAGGTCGAGATAGACGCCGCCCGGGCGCCCGGACACCGCCGCGCGGATGGCGCGGGCGACGCCGATGCCGATGTCGGCCGCGTGCAGCACCCGGAAGGCGGCCTTGCACAGCGGCTTGGCGATGGCGAGCTGGTCCATCTCCTCATAGTCGCCCTGCTGCAGGTCGACGATCTCGCGCTCGGACGAGCCCGAGATGAGGATCATGGGGAAGCAGTTGGTGGTGGCGTTGGCGAGCGCGGTCAGGCCGTTGAGGAAGCCCGGCGCCGAGACGGTGAGGCACACGCCCGGCTTCTTGGTGAGGAAGCCGGCGATGGCGGCGGCGTTGCCCGCATTCTGCTCGTGGCGGAAGGAGATGACGCGGATGCCGGCCGCCTGGGCGAAGCGCCCGAGGTCGGTGATCGGAATGCCCGGCACGCCGTAGATGGTGTCGATGCCGTTGAGCTTCAGCGCGTCGATGACGAGGTGGAAGCCGTCGGTCAGCTCCTGCTCGGCTGCGGCGTCGGCTTCGATGGTCTTTGCGATGGCGGACATCCGCTGTCTCCCGGAAATCTTGTCTCTTGCGTTTCGGCTACAGGTTCAGCTGGCCGGGTTCCCGGCGCAGGCTCCGGCCCTTGCGGGCCCTGCGTTCCCAATGCGCGCTCTTGTGGTTCGGCGTCTCTTTCTCATTGTTCCCGTGTCCATCCGCGCCCCGCTCATCCGGGAAACATCCCGTGCTTCTCCACGTGGGCGGCGAGCCCCATGGCGTGCTCGCGCACGAGGCGCTCGGCGAGGTCGGCGTCGCGCGCCTCCAGGGCGTCGATGATCGCCGTGTGCTCGCGCATGGAGATCTCGAACCGGTTCTCCTGGCGGATCGAGACCGCGCGGATGGCCCGCATGTGCAGGAACAGGTTGCCGGTCATGTCGACGATGAGCCGGCAGCCGCCCATGCGCAGGATCGCCTGATGGAAGGCGATGTTGGCCTTGGAGTACTCGTTCATCTGCTCGGCGGCGGTCTCTTCCCTGAAGTCGTTGAAGAGGCGCCGCAGGCCCTTGACGTCGGCGGCGGACGCCGAGACCGCCGCGAGCCGGGCCGCCATGCTCTCCAGCGCCGCCCAGACGACGATGAGGTCGAGGATCTCGCGCTTGGTCTTGCGCACCACGAAGATGCCGCGCCGCGGCACCGAGCGCACGAAGCCCTCCTGCTCCAGCACCGTCATCGCCTCGCGGATCGGCGTGCGGCTGACCCCGAGATCCTCGGAGAGCTGGCGCTCGTCGAGCCGGAACTCCTTGGCGGAGCCGTAGATGTCCATCTCCGTGATGGCGCGCTTCAGCGCCTCGTAGGCGAGCATCCTGAGGCTCGTGGCGGCCTCGAGCGGCTCCACGTTCAGCTTCGGTGGCTCAGCAACCTGATGCACGGCCTTTCGTTCCTCCTCCTTCGCGCCGCCTCTTCCGGGCGGATGCCGTCGGTGAAATACTGTGTATTGTATTCAAGTCAGGGATGCAATGGCGGGACGCCGGGAAAAGGTTCCGCACTGCAGCAACATGGCGGTGGAGGACCCGGCCGGCGGCGCCGGCCGGGTCGCCCTCCTCACTCGGCTGCGGCCGGCTTCTGGCCGCCCGGACGCAGGCGCTGCATCACCGCGCCGATGACCGGCCAGAACAGCATCACCAGCGCCAGGGTGACGATGGAGCCCACCAGCGGGTTGGACCAGAAGATGGCGAGGTCGCCCTGGGACACCAGCATGGCCTGGCGGAACGAGCTCTCCGCCATGTCGCCGAGCACCAGCGCCAGCACCAGCGGCGCCAGCGGATAGTTCAGCTTCTTGAACAGGTAGCCAATTACGCCGAAGATCAGCATCACGGCGATGTCGAAGCCGGCATTGTGCACCGTGTAGGCGCCCACCGCGCAGATCACGAGGATGATCGGGGCGATGACCGAGAACGGGATGCGCAGGATGGCCGCGAAGATCGGCACGGTCGTGAGCACCACGAGCAGCCCGGCGATGTTGCCGAGATAGATCGAGGCGATGAGGCCCCACACGAAGTCCTTCTGCTCCACGAACAGGAGCGGACCGGGCTGGAGGCCCCAGATCAAGAGGCCGCCCAGCAGCACCGCCGCGGTGGGCGAGCCGGGAATGCCGAGGGTGAGCATGGGCAGCAGCGCCGAGGTGCCGGCGGCGTGCGCCGCCACCTCGGGCATCACCACGCCCTCCAGCTCGCCCTTGCCGAAGTTGCGGCCGTTCTTCGAGAATTTCTTGGCGAGGCCGTAGCTCATGAAGGAGGCGGGCGTCGCCCCGCCGGGGGTCACGCCCATCCAGCAGCCGACGATGGCCGAGCGCAGGCAGCCCACCCAGTATCTCGGCAGCTTGGCCCAGGTCTGGAACACCACGCGGGCGTTGATGGCGGCGCTCTTGCCCTTGAAGGCGAGGCCTTCCTCCATGGTGAGCAGGATCTCGCCGACGCCGAACAGGCCGATCACCGCCACCAGGAAGTCGAAGCCGCGCAGCAGCTCCATGTTCCCGAAGGTCATGCGCAGCTGGCCGGTCACCGTGTCGATGCCCACCGCCGCGAGGGCGAAGCCGAGCATCATGGCGGCGATGACCTTGAACGGCGGCTCCTTGCCCATGCCCACGAACGAGCAGAAGGTCAGGAGATAGACCGCGAAGAACTCGGCCGGGCCGAACTGCAGCGCGAACTTGGCGATCACCGGCGCGAGGAAGGTGATCAGAAGCACCGCGAAGAAGGCGCCGATGAAGGAGCCGGTGAAGGCGCCGGTGAGCGCCTCGCCGGCCTTGCCCTTCTGGGCCATGGGATGCCCGTCGAACGTGGTCGCCACGCTCCAGGGCTCGCCCGGAATGTTGAACAGGATCGAGGTGATGGCGCCGCCGAACAGCGCTCCCCAATAGATGGAGGAGAGCATGATGATGGCCGAGACCGGCGTCATCGAGAAGGTGAGCGGCAGGAGGATCGCGACCCCGTTGGCGCCGCCGAGACCGGGCAGGACGCCGATCAGGACGCCGAGCGTGATGCCGACGAACATGTAGACGATGTTCATTGGGTCAGCGAGGACGCTGAACCCTCCGATGAGTGACGAGAGCGCTTCCACGGGCTTCCTCCCAAACGCTTTGGCGCTTATGCGCGCCTTCGGCGTGCGCGTGTTCGATCCAGGGTTCGGGCCACCCTTGATGCGCCCGGCTGAGCCAGGACGGCGCGGGTGAACTTGGCTCTCCCGAGGCGGTGCGCGGCCCCTTGGCGGGGGGCGACTCCGGTGGGGAGCGGCGGCGTCCTCTCGGGGCCGCTGCGCGTCCGTCGGCCGGACGCGCGAGATCAGTAGCCGAGGGCGGTCTCGAGCGGCCCCTTGGGGAGCGGCACCAGGAACCAGACCTCGAACATCATGAACAGCATCAGCGGCACGCCGATCGCCACCGGCAGGATCTTCGCCACCGGATACTTGCCGAGCCACCACATGAAGAAGGCGATGAACACCGCCGACGAGACGTAGATGCCCAGGACGAAGATCAGGGCCACGTAGATGGCGGTGGGCACCAGCACCTGCAGCACCGACTTCAGCTGGCTTCGGTCGACGAAGTTGCCGAGGTCGGGATGCTTGGTGAACAGCGCGCCGGCGAGGGTGCCGGCGCTGGCGATGAACATCATCGCCCCCACATAGAAGGGGAAGTAGCCGGCCTGCGGGCCGTCGCTCGCCCAGCGGGCGCCGATGCGCCAGCTGTCGGACATCACGAGCGCGGCGAGGCCCATGAAGGCGAGGGCCACCACCACGTCCATGGTGCGGTTGGTGACTGTCTTCTCGTTGGAATCGGTGGCGTGATCGCCATGTGCATGATCGGTCATCGGGGCGCGTCCTTGGCTCGCTCATCCGGCGCGCGGCCGGGCTTTTCCGGAGGCCTTGGCGCATGGGGGGGACGGGGGCTCCGCGGCACAAGCCGCGGAGCCGGAACCGTCACGTCGCCACGCTCATCTGGCCACGTTTACTTCTCCATGCTTTGTCGGCCGGCCTGTCCGGCCGGGCCGGACGGCCTACTTGGCCACGAACCCCGCGTTCTCCATCAGGGTCTTGTGGGTGGCCGCGGCCTTGCCGAGCCAGGCCGTATACTCGGGACCCGTGAGCGCGGTGGTGTTGAAGGCCCCCTTCTGCATGAACTCCTTCCATTCGGGAGTCTCACGCACCTTCTTGAACAGGTTCACGAAATACTCGACCTGCTCCTTGCTGGCCTTCGGCGGCATGAAGATGCCGCGCAGCATCAGGTATTCGATGTCGAGGCCCGACTCCTTGCAGGTCGGGATGTCGCCCCAGGACTTGTTGCCGGTGACCGGCTCCTTGTAGGGCAGGCGCTTCTCGTCGAACACGCACAGCGGCTTCAGCTCGCCCGCGCGCCACTGCGACACCGCCTCGATGGGATTGTTGACCGAGGAGGTCACGTGGCCGCCCACCAGCTGCGCCGCGACGTCGCCGCCGCCCTTGTACGGCACGTAGATGAACTTCTTGCCGGTTTTCTGCTCGATGGCGGCGGTGATGATCTGGTCTTCCTGCTTGGAGCCGGTGCCGCCCATCTTGAACGGCGCGTCGGCGGGAGCGGCCGCCATGGCGGCGAGGAAGCCCTTCACGTCGTCATAGGGCGCCTTGGCGTTCACCCACAGGATGAACTCGTCGAGCGCCAGCATGGCGACCGGGGTCATGTCGTCCCACTTGAACGGCACGCCGGTGGCGAGCGGCGTGGTGAAGAGATTCGACAGGGAAATGATGATCTTGTGGGGGTTGTTGGCGGACCCCTTCACGTCGAGGAAGCCCTCGGCGCCCGCGCCGCCGGACTTGTTGATGACCACCAGGGACTGGTTCATCAGATTGTTCTTCTGAATGATGCCCTGGATCATCCGCGCCATCTGGTCGGCGCCGCCGCCGGTGCCCGCGGGCACGATGAACTCGACGGTCTTGCTCGGCTCCCACGCCAAGGCGCCCAGCGGCGCCATCACAGCGGCAACGGCCGCGGCGGCCACGCTTTTCCGAATTGTCGATGCAAGTGACAAATTCATTTGGTCTTTCCTCCCGGATCGTCCGCGATGTCAGCGCCCGCGGATCAAAACGTAACTTATTATGATCGTTACATTTTTTGGCAGACCTCAAGGTCTAGCCTGGAAAGAGTATATTGTATGTCAACCGTGTCAATTGGAATTTGCAATTCCGGATTTGGTCGTCTGAACATATAATTTTAGATGTAAAATATTGTATGCCAAAAAATATGACGACAACTCCTTACCGTCGGCGCCTTCCCGGTCAGCGATGGGCGGCGAATTCCGGGGGAACCACCTCGTCCGCGCCGGAATAGAGCCGGGTCATCTGATCTGCCGCGGCTATCACCCGGCGGCCGATGCGGGCGATGCGATCCTCGCTCATGCGCACCGCCGGCGCGGCGACCGAGACCGCGCCGAGCGGCTCGCGCCATTCGTTGAGGATCGGCGCCGCCACCGCCTTCATGCCGGCCGCGTGCTCCTCGTCGTCCACCGCGTAGCCGCGCTCGGCGATGCGCACGACGTCGTCCATGAGGTCACGCTCGGAACGGCGCGTGCGCACCGTGAAGGGCTCGAACCGCATCTGCGCCAGGCAGGCGCCGCGGAAGCCCGGGCTTGCCGCCGCCAGCACGCACTTGCCGGCCGCCGTGGCGTGCAACGGCAGCCGCACGCCGAGCCGGAAGAAGGCGCGCACCGGCGCATGCGCCTCCGCCTGGGCCACCACCACCAGCTCCATGCCGTCGAACATGGAGAGGTTCACCGTCTCCTCCACCTCGTGCAGCAGCTTGCGGATCACCGGCCGGCCGATGTCCGGCAGCTTGCGGATGCGCAGATACGCCGACCCCACGCGGAACAGGCCAAGCCCGACGGTCCAGAGCCCGGTCGACAGGTCATGGGCCACCAGCTGGCGCCGCTCCAGCGTCGCCAGCAGCCGGTGCGCCGTCGAGACCGGGAGATCGGCCGCCCGCGCGATGTCGGCGAGCGGCATGCCGTCCTCCTCGGAGATGACGCGCAGGAGCGTGATGGCGCGGTCGAGCGACTGGACTTCCGGACCGCCCTCCCCGCCGGACGAGGCCGGCCGGCCACGGCGCCGGGGCGCGAGGTCACTGTCGGGCATGGAACCTCCCTAGGCCGGCGCCTGCTGCGGTCCTGAACGCCCCGCGGGGCGGCGCCTTCTTTCTCCGTGCGGCCGACCACCGTCGAGCGATTCTGCCGGCACCCCTCCAGTCCAGGTTAGGCCCAACCCCTGGCGCGTCCATCCTGTGACAAATTTCCACGTTACGGAATTAATTTCCATTGTTATGCTGGCAATAAGAATGACTGGGCATCGGCTTGTCTGCGTTATTGGCATACAAAATACACAATGCGAGAAATCTGAGGAGGAACGGGCCATGAAGGTGTGCATCTACGGTGCCGGCGCCATCGGCGGCTATCTCGGCGTGGAGCTGGCCCGCGCCGGCGCGAAGGTCAGCCTCGTCGCGCGCGGCGGCCACCTGGAAGCCATGCAGACCAACGGCGTGAAGCTGCTCATCAACGGCGAGGAGCGCGTCGCCAAGGTGCGCGCCACCGACGATCCGACCGAGCTCGGCCCGCAGGACTATGTCATCATCGCCCTGAAGGCCCATTCGGTGCCGGGCGTGGTGGAGAAGATGCGCCCGCTCCTGGGCAACGACACCTCGGTCGTCACCGCCGTGAACGGCGTCCCCTACTGGTATTTCTACAAGCACGGCGGAGCGCTGGAGAACCGCACGCTGGAGACCATCGACCCCGCCGGCCGCCAGTGGGAGGTGCTGCGGCCTGAGCGGGCGCTCGGCTGCATCGTCTACCCCGCCACCGAGGTGGTGGCCCCGGGCGTGATCCAGCACATCTACGGCGACAAGTTTCCCCTCGGCGAGCCCTCGGGCGAGGTGACCCCGCGGGTCAAGGCGCTGTCCGAGCTGATGGAGAGCGCCGGCCTGCGCGCGCCGGTGATGCCCAACATCCGCGACGAGCTGTGGCTGAAGCTGTGGGGCAACCTGTGCTTCAACCCCATCAGCGCCCTCACCCACGCCACGCTCGAGGTGATCGCCGCCGATCCCGGCACCCGCGCCGTCGCGCGCGCCATGATGCTGGAGGCGCAGGCCATCGCCGAAAAGCTGGGCATCCGGTTCCGGGTCGACGTGGAGCGCCGCATCAACGGCGCCGGCGCCGTGGGGGCGCACAAGACCTCCATGCTCCAGGACCTGGAGCGCGACCGGCCCATGGAGATCGACCCGCTGGTGAGCGTGGTGCAGGAGATGGGGCGCATGCTCGACATGCCCACCCCCACCCTCGACACGGTGCTGGCCCTGGTGCGCCAGCGCGCCGCCGTGGCCGGGCTCGGCGCGCATCTCGCCAACCCGCCCCTGACCGCCGCCGACCTGCCCGCCGGCAAGCCGCACTGAGGCGTCGCGCCGCGTCGAGCGGCGGATCGAGATCGGCCCGAACCGGACGCCCCCTCCCGCATGCGGCGAGGGGATCGGCCTGGCTCCCGGCCCCGGCCTTCAAGCTGAGAGCCGCCATCGGCCAAGACCGCTCGTGCACGACCGCTCGCGGGTGTCGCGGCCGCCGCCTCGGCGCCCTCCTGCCTCCACGCGCGGCGCGGGGACGACGGGCGCCTGCGCGCCCGTCCATCGGACGCAACGGGGCGCGATCCCCGGCGCGGGTTCCGCGCGAGGCGGCGTAAATTTCCGGAAGTGATTAAGGAAGGATTTCGGCCCCGCGCTCCGGCGCGGCCAAGTCCGCCGGCGGCAGCCGCCAGCGGATGGCGGGATCAGTCGACAGCCGCCTCGACGGTGATGGGGCCGCGATCCGCCTGGCCCGCGTTCAGCGCCATCCCCGTGAGCACGTAACCCATCACGAGCACAGCAAATACAACAATTCGCTTGATCATCTCAAACCCCTGACCTCGTCATCCGGACCGCTCCGAACCGTCCCCGCCCGGAGAGCGCAGCATGCTGCCCGTGTCTGGGTTCTAATCCGGTTAAGCCCGACGGATGCTGAACGGGTCCGTTGGCTCCCGTTCATCCCTGCGCATCCGCCCAGCGCGGCCTGAATGCCCGCGCTCCGTTTCGCCCGCATTTCGAAACGAACGCGAATCAACCGAAACACACAGCCGCGACGCGCGCCCTCTTACACGGC
This sequence comes from Xanthobacter pseudotagetidis, assembly GCF_043194795.2. Classification (NCBI taxonomy): domain Bacteria; kingdom Pseudomonadati; phylum Pseudomonadota; class Alphaproteobacteria; order Hyphomicrobiales; family Xanthobacteraceae; genus Xanthobacter; species Xanthobacter pseudotagetidis. The sequence goes on from NZ_CM195534.1 coordinate 4,137,460, forward strand.
GCCGCCCAGCGTGTCTGTGGCCAGCCGGACACAGCTCCGAATGATTGGCGGCACGCCTTTACTCACAGGGATTCAGAGCCTAAGCGAAGGGCCCGTTGTTGCAACGCACAGCAAGGCGCCGGCATGCTCCGCAAGCTCTACGACTGGGTGATCGCCTATTCGGCCAAGCCCTCGGCGCCCTGGGCCCTGGCGGCGGTCGCGTTCGCGGAGAGTTCCGTCTTCCCGGTGCCGCCGGACGTGCTCCAGGTTCCCATGACCCTGGCGCGCCCCGACAAGGCCTGGCGCTATGCCGCCATCGCCACCATCGGCTCGGTGCTGGGCGGCCTCGTCGGCTACGCCATCGGCGCGCTGCTCTACGACAGCGTGGGCAAGTTCCTCATCAACCTCTACGGCTACGGCGACAAGGTGGAGCAGTTCCGCGCCGCCTATGCCCACTATGGCCACTGGGTGATCCTGCTGAAGGGGCTGACCCCCATCCCCTACAAGCTGGTGACGATCACCTCGGGCTTCGCCGACTACAACCTGTTCTGGTTCGTGGTGCTCTCGGTCATCACCCGCGGCGCGCGCTTCTACATCCTGGCGGCGCTGCTGCACCATTTCGGCCCGCGCGCGCGGGAGTTCATCGAGAAGCGGCTCGGCCTCGTCACCCTCGGCCTCCTGGCCGTGGTGGTGCTGGGGCTGGTGGCGGCAGTCTACCTGTTCTGACCGCGGCCTCGCGCCGCCGTCCTTTCCGAACCTTCCGCCCTACTGCGCCGTGGCGACCGGCCGCGACAGCACCGAGGCGGTGCCGGCTGCGGCAGCGCCTGGCGTCGCCGTGCCCGCGCCGATGCCCTTGGTCGGCTCCTTGGTCGGCCCCTTGGCCGGCGGCGCGGGGGAATCGGCGGTCGGCGCGGCGGCCGCCTTGTCAGGTGCCTTGCCGTCCGCCGGCGCGGCCGCGCCGGCCGATGCCGGCCGGGCCTGATCCGAGGCGGGTGCCGCCGCCGACGGCTTGCCGCCGGCGCCGTCCGGCGTCGCAGCGGCGCTCGGCGCCACCGGGGGCGCCGAGGCCACGGGGCTGCCGGAGGCAGGCGCGCCGGCCGGTGCGCCCGGCGCCGGGACCGGCGGCGCCGCCGGCGCGGTGGCCTCCAACAGCTCGGGCGGCTTCGGCGGCGGCAGCGGCGCGGCGGCGGGCGGACGGGCGGCGACCTTGGGCGGCTTCGGCGCGGCGCGCGGGGCCTGCGCGGCAGGCGGCGGCACATAAGGCGGCGGGCCGCCGGTGAGGTTGCGCGCCGCGATCACCCGGCCGGTGAAGCCGTCGATCCGCAGCACCACCGGCCCCTCCTCGTCGACCGCGGCGACGGTGTAGATGCGGCCCGAAAGCTGCGGCTGGGAGATGCGCCAGTAGCCCATGCCGCGGACGATGTTGCGCACCTCCCACGGGGGCAGCATCACATAGCCGGGACGGGGCGGGACGACATAGGGTCCGGGCACGGGACCAGGATAGTAGACCTGCGCTCCCGCCGGCGCCGCGAGGGCGAGCGACGCCGCGAGGGCAAGGAAAAGGGCGGTCGGGCGGATCGGAGCCTTCGGCATGGACGACCTTCGCTGTGGGCGCGCTGTTCCGGGTGGAATCCTGGCTTTTCGGCGACGCAGGACCGCGAACAGGACCGACTACAGCGGCTCAATGCGGCATCGATGGGACCGCAATCGGGCCGCAAGCCGCCGCCATGTAACAGCCGCCCCGCCCCCCATGCCTCCGGCGCCGCGGGAAGCGTTGAAACGGCGTTGCGCGCAGGGACGCTCGTGCCGTACCGTTCTTTCGTCTTGGGGGCCGCGTGCGCAACAATTGATCATTCGGCGCGCCGAGGCCCCCGCCGGGTGCTTGTGAGCGCGCCGTTTTTCTGTCATGGTCCACTGGATAGGGAAGTCGTACTGCCCTATCCCCCGTGCCGCAGCCGGACCATCAAGCGCACGCTCGAACGAGCGGGTGCTTTTCCGCGCGGGTGGCGTGGAAGTTGCAATGCGGCGTGGGAGGGGGCATCTCCACCAGCGTCCGCGCGGGCGCGCGGGGCGGGAGCTTCGCGCCGGTTGAGGAGAGGGATGAAGATGGCATCGATGCATCGCGATGAAGGCCGGAACGGGAGCGTGGCTCAGGGCGCCGCCGCCGTGAAAGGCGCGGCGATGATCGGCCGACCGGCACCCTTCGGCCTGTTCGATCCGGCGCAGGAGCGCGACGCCTGCGGCGTCGGCTTCATCGCCGACATCAAGGGCAGGAAGTCCCACCGCATCGTCGAGGACGGCATCAAGATCCTGCTCAACCTGGAGCATCGCGGCGCGGTGGGCGCCGACCCGCGCGCCGGCGACGGCGCCGGCATGCTGGTGCAGATCCCGCACAAGTTCTTCCTGAAGGAGGCCGCGCGCCTCGGCTTCACCTTGCCCGAGCCCGGCAAGTACGCGGTCGGCCACATCTTCCTGCCGCGCGATCCCAAGGGCCAGGAGATCGTGCGCACGACCTACGAGCGGGTGCTCGCCGAGGAGGGCCTTGCCCTCATCGGCTGGCGGGACGTGCCCACCGACAATTCCTCGCTCGGCGTGAGCGTGCTGCCGACCGAGCCGGAGCACGCCCAGGTGTTCGTCGGCCTGGGCGACCTGTCGCTGGACGAGGACGCATTCGAGCGCCGCCTGTTCGTCACCCGCAAGGTGATCTCGAACGCGGTCTATGGCGCCAACGATCCGGCGACGAAGGGCTATTACCCGGTGTCGCTGTCCTGCCGCACGCTGGTCTACAAGGGCATGTTCCTGGCCGACCAGCTGGGCGCCTATTATCCGGACCTCTCTGACCCGGACTTCGAGAGCGCGCTCGCCCTCGTGCACCAGCGCTTCTCCACCAACACCTTCCCGGCCTGGCCGCTGGCCCACCCCTACCGCATGGTGGCGCACAACGGCGAGATCAACACCCTGCGCGGCAACGTCAACTGGATGGCGGCGCGGCAGGCCTCGGTGGATTCCGAGCTGTTCGGCTCCGACATCTCCAAGCTCTGGCCCATCTCCTATGAGGGCCAGTCGGACACCGCGTGCTTCGACAACGCGCTCGAATTCCTGGTCCAGGGCGGCTACTCGCTGCCCCACGCGGCGATGATGCTGGTGCCGGAAGCCTGGGCGGGCAACCCGCTCATGGACGAGGAGCGGCGCGCCTTCTACGAGTATCACGCCTCGCTCATGGAGCCGTGGGACGGCCCGGCCGCCATCGTCGCCACCGACGGCCGCCAGATCGTCGCGACGCTGGACCGCAACGGCCTGCGCCCGGCCCGCTACATGGTCACGAGCGACGACACCATCGTCCTCGCCTCCGAGATGGGGGTTCTCACCCTCCCCGAGGAGAAGATCGTCACCAAGTGGCGCCTCCAGCCCGGCAAGATGCTGCTGGTGGACCTGGAAGAAGGCCGCCTCGTCCCCGACGAGGAGATCAAGACCGAGCTCGCCCGCGCCAATCCCTACAAGGAGTGGCTGAAGCACACCCAACTGGTGCTGGAGGACCTGCGCCCCGTGGAGGCGCGCGAGGTGCGCACCGACGTGTCGCTGCTCGATCGCCAGCAGGCGTTCGGCTACACCCAGGAAGACCTGAAGCTGCTCATGGCGCCCATGGCCATCACCGGCCAGGAGGCGGTGGGCTCCATGGGCACCGACACGCCGATCTCGGTGCTCTCCGACAAGTCGAAGTCGCTGTTCACCTATTTCCAGCAGAACTTCGCCCAGGTGACGAACCCGCCCATCGACCCGATCCGCGAGGAGCTGGTGATGAGCCTCGTCTCCTTCATCGGGCCGCGGCCGAACATCTTCGACCTGGAGGGCACCGCCAAGCGCAAGCGCCTGGAAGTGCGCCAGCCCATCCTCACCAACGAGGACCTGGAGAAGATCCGCTCCATCGGCTTCATGGAGGAGCGGTTCGACACCCGCACCCTCGACATCACCTACGGCGCCGAGAAGGGCGCCGCCGGCATGGCGGTGGCGGTGGAGCACCTGTGCGAGCGCGCCGAGGCGGCGGTGCACGGCGGCTACAACATCATCATCCTGTCCGATCGCATGACCGGGCCTGACCGCATCCCGATCCCGGCGCTTCTCGCCACGGCGGCGGTGCACCACCACCTGATCCGCAAGGGCCTGCGCACCTCGGTTGGCCTCGTGATCGAGACCGGCGAGGCGCGCGAGATTCATCACTTCGCCTGCCTCGCCGGGTATGGCGCCGAAGCGATCAACCCCTATCTCGCCTTCGAGACCCTCGTCGACATGCGCGACGAGATCCCGGAGGAGGTGGACGACAAGGAGATCGTCAAGCGCTTCATCAAGTCGGTGGACAAGGGGCTGCTCAAGGTGATGTCCAAGATGGGCATCTCCACCTACCAGTCCTATTGCGGCGCGCAGATCTTCGACGCGGTCGGCCTCTCCTCCGAGCTGGTGGAGAAGTACTTCTTCGGCACCGCCACCACCATCGAGGGCGTCGGCCTCGCCGAGATCGCCGAGGAGACGGTCCGGCGCCACCAGCTCGCGTTCTCCGACGCCCCGGTCTACCGGCTCTCGCTCGACGTGGGCGGCGAATACGCCTACCGCATGCGCGGCGAGGACCATGCCTGGACGCCGGAGACGGTGGCCACCCTCCAGCACGCGGTGCGCGGCGACGCCAAGGACAAGTACCGCGCGTTCGCCGACATGGTGGGCGCGCAGGACCGCCGTCTCTTGACGGTGCGCTCGCTGTTCCGCATCCGCGAGGCGAAGGAGATCGGGCACGAGCCCATCGACATCACCGAGGTGGAGCCGGCTTCCGAAATCGTGAAGCGCTTCGTCACCGGCGCCATGTCGTTCGGCTCCATCTCGCGCGAGGCGCACACCACGCTCGCCATCGCCATGAACCGGATCGGCGGCAAGTCGAACACCGGCGAGGGCGGCGAGGAGGCGGAACGCTTCGTGCCTTTGCCCAACGGCGACAGCATGCGCTCGGCCATCAAGCAGGTGGCCTCGGGCCGGTTCGGCGTGAGCGCGGAATACCTCGTCAATTCCGACGTCATGCAGATCAAGGTGGCGCAGGGCGCGAAGCCCGGCGAAGGCGGCCAGCTGCCCGGCCACAAGGTGGACGCGGTGATCGCCAAGGTGCGCCACTCCACCCCCGGCGTCGGCCTCATCTCGCCGCCGCCGCACCATGACATCTATTCCATCGAGGACCTGGCGCAGCTCATCTACGACCTCAAGAACGTGAACCCCGATGCGGACGTGTCGGTGAAGCTGGTCTCGGAGGTCGGCGTCGGAACGGTCGCGGCCGGCGTCGCCAAGGCGCGCGCCGACCACATCACCATCTCCGGCTTCGAGGGCGGCACCGGCGCCTCCCCCCTCACCTCCATCAAGCATGCCGGCTCGCCCTGGGAGATGGGCCTCGCCGAGACGCAGCAGACGCTGGTGGCGAACCGGCTGCGCTCGCGCGTCGCGCTCCAGGTGGACGGCGGCTTCCGCACCGGGCGCGACGTCATCATCGGCGCGCTGCTCGGCGCCGACGAGTTCGGCTTCTCCACCGCGCCGCTGATCTCGGCCGGCTGCATCATGATGCGCAAGTGCCACCTCAACACCTGCCCGGTGGGCGTCGCCACCCAGGACCCGGTGCTGCGCAAGCGCTTCAAGGGCACGCCCGAGCACGTGATCAACTACTTCTTCTTCGTCGCTGAAGAGGTGCGCGAGATCATGGCCTCGCTCGGCTTCCGCAAGATCGAGGAACTGGTGGGCCGGGTCGACGTGCTCGACCAGCGCGAGGCCATCGACCACTGGAAGGCCAAGGGCCTCGACTTCTCCAAGCTGTTCGCCAAGCCCGACGTGCCGGCGGACGTGGGCATCCGCCACTCCGAGCGCCAGCACCACCCGATCGAGAAGGTGCTCGACCGCACCCTGATCGAGAAGGCGAAGCCCGCCCTGGAACGGGGCGAGCGCGTGGAGATCGAGACACCGATCCGCTCGGTGGATCGCTCGGCGGGCGCCATGCTGTCGGGCGCTGTGGCCAAGCGCTACGGCCACCAGGGCCTGCCCGACGACACCATCCACGTCACGCTGCGCGGCACCGCCGGACAGTCGTTCGGCGCTTTCCTCGCGGCCGGCGTCACCTTCGACCTCATCGGCGAAGGCAACGACTATGTGGGCAAGGGCCTCTCGGGTGGGCGCATCATCGTGCGGCCGCCGGAGAACGCGGCGATCGTGCCCGAGCAGTCCATCATCGTCGGCAACACGGTGATGTATGGCGCCATCGACGGCGAGTGCTATTTCCGCGGCATCGCTGGCGAGCGCTTCGCAGTGCGCAATTCGGGGGCAATCGCCGTGGTTGAAGGCACCGGCGACCATGGCTGCGAGTACATGACCGGCGGCGTCGTGGTGGTGATCGGCCCCACGGGGCGCAACTTCGCGGCCGGCATGTCCGGCGGCGTCGCCTATGTCCTGGACGAGGACAACACCTTCAAGAAGCGCTGCAACCTCTCCATGGTCGACCTGGAGCCGGTGGAGGAGGAGGAGGACCTTCTGGAGCGCCTCCACCACCACGGCGGCGACCTGGAGTTCAAGGGCCGCATCGACGTGCAGGGGGACATGTCGCGCCACGACGAGGAGCGCCTGCACCAGCTCATCGCCAAGCACCTGCACCACACCGGCTCGGCGCGCGCCCAGCAGATCCTCGACAACTGGGCCGACTATCGCTCCAAGTTCGTCAAGGTGATGCCGGTGGAGTACCGGCGCGCCTTGCGCGACATGGAGAAACTGCGCGGCCTCGCGGCGGCGGAATGAGGTGAAAGCCAGCATGTCCCCGCGTCACGCGGGACCTGGGCGCTCCCTCTCCCCGGCGGGGAGAGGGATGGGGTGAGGGGCGTCAGGTCCAGATCATGCAGGCGACTGACCGGCCGCGCCCTCCCCTCACCCTGCCTTCTCCCCGCCGGGGAGAGGGTTCGCGACGCGTCCCGCCCTCCATGGGGCGCGATCTCCCCGGGCCTCGGTCATGCATGCCGGAAGGCACACGAATTCCGAGTCCTCAAGCTGGAACAATTCTTGTAATGGAGCATCAGGCGCGCGGCGCGGATCGGCTCCTTCGACGAGGTTCGCATGGGTAAGGTCACGGGTTTTCTGGAGATCGATCGGCGCGAGCAGAAGTATCAGCCCGCTTCCGACCGCATCCGCCATTTCCGCGAGTTCACGCTGCCGCTGCCCGATGCCGAGGTGCAGAATCAGGCGGCGCGCTGCATGGATTGCGGCATCCCCTTCTGCCACGGGCCGAACGGCTGCCCGATCCACAACCAGATCCCGGACTGGAACGACCTCGTCTACAACGAGGACTGGGAGGCTGCGGTTGCCAACCTCCATTCCACCAACAACTTTCCAGAGTTCACCGGCCGCGTGTGCCCCGCCCCTTGCGAGGAGGCCTGCACGCTGAACCTCGAGGACATGCCGGTCACCATCAAGACCGTCGAGCAGGCCCTCGCCGACAAGGCGTGGAAGATGGGCTGGATCAAGCCCGAGCCGGCGGCGGTGAAGACCGGCAGGAGCGTGGGCGTGGTCGGCTCCGGCCCGGCGGGCATGGCGGCAGCCCAGCAGCTCGCCCGCGCCGGCCATGACGTGCACGTCTATGAGCGCGAGCCCAAGGCCGGCGGCCTGCTGCGCTACGGCATCCCCGACTTCAAGATGGAGAAGCACCACATCGACCGCCGGGTGAAGCAGATGGAGGCCGAGGGCGTCACCTTCCATTACGGCGTGAACGTGGGCGTCACCACCTCCACCCAGGAGCTTCTCGACCGGCACGATGCGGTGCTGCTCGCCGGCGGCGCCGAGGCGCCGCGCGATCCCGGCCTGCCCGGGCAGGAGCTGGAGGGCGCGCACTTCGCCATGCCCTATCTCGTGCAGTCCAACCGCCGCGAGGGCGGCGAGCGGATCGACGAGCTGCCGATCCTCGCCGCCGGCAAGCATGTGGTCGTCGTAGGCGGCGGCGACACCGCCTCCGACTGCGTCGGCACGGCCTTCCGCCAGGGCGCGCTCTCGGTGACCCAGCTCGACATCCGCCCGGTGCCGCCGGCCAAGGAGGACAAGCTGGCGGTGTGGCCCTACTGGCCCACCAAGTTCCGCACCTCCTCCTCCCAGGCGGAAGGGGCCGAGCGCGAGTTCGCCTGCGCGACGCTGGGCGTGGAGGGCCGCAACGGCCGGGTGACGGGGGTGAAGTGCGCGCGGGTGGACGCCAAGCGCCAGCCTATCCCGGGCACGGAGTTCGTGCTGCGCGCCGATCTCGTCTTCCTCGCCATCGGCTTCGCCGGGCCACTGAAGGCGGGCCTGCTCGACCAGTCCGGCGCGGCGCTCGACAAGCGCGGCAATCTTCAGGCGGACGACGAGAGCTACCTCACCTCGGTGCCCAAGCTCTACGCGGCGGGCGACATGCGGCGCGGCCAGTCCCTCGTCGTGTGGGCCATCCGCGAGGGCCGCCAGGCCGCCCATGCCATCGACAAGGCGCTGATGGGCGCGACCACCCTGCCCCGCTGATCCCCCGGAGCCGGCGGCGGCGGAAACCGTCCGCGGTCAGCAAAGGCCTGTCCGCGGTCGCCATGGCGATGGCATCCAGGGCGATGGCACGCCATGAAGGCCACGCCCGAGCCCCGCCGGCCAAGCCTGCCCACCGAAGGGTCGTTGATGGGCCCACCGGACAACAGCCTACGGGCGGCGCCATGCGCGCCGCCGGCGGGCGATCCGAAAGATTTCGCCTGAAGGAAGATTTCGCCTGAAGGCGGGAGCCGGGCCGCGCTCGGCCCTCAGCCGCCCTTCTCCTTCTGGTCCTCGGCCTTGCGCACCGGCGGCGGCGCGGCCGGCTCCACGGCGTCGAGGCCCTTCTCGATCTTCTTCACGATCTTCTCGAGCTGATCGGGTTCCGGCTTGAGGTCGCGCGCGTGGTTCCACTGGAACCCGGCCTCCAGGCGCCGCCCCACCTGCCAGTAGGCATCGCCCAGATGGTCGTTGACCACCGGGTCCTGCGGCATGCGCATCACGGCGCGCTCCAGCTCCGCCACCGCCTCGTCGTAGCGGCCCAGCCGGTAATAGGCCCAGCCCAGGCTGTCGATGATCGCGCCGTCGTCCGGCCGCAGATTGGCCGCGCGGCGGATCATCTCGAGGCCCTTGTCGAGGTTGATCCCCTGGTCGACCCAGGAATAGCCGAGATAGTTGAGCACGTGGGGCTGCTCGGGATTGAGCTCCAGCGCCTTCAGGAAGTCGGCCTCGGCCTGCGGCCAGTTCTTCGAGCGCTCGTTGCAGATGCCGCGCGAATAGAAGAGCGGCCAGCTGCCGGCGCCGGGCGAGGGCAGCAGGGCTATGGCCTTGCTGTAGGTCACTGCGCATTCGGCGAACATCTTGCGATTGTTCTGGATCCGCCCCAGGGCGACGACGGCGTCGAGATCCTGCGGGTGGGCGGCGATGAACTTGCCCAGGTGCCGGAGCGCTTCGGTGGCATTGTCGGCGGCGTCGAGATTGACGGCGAGGCGCACCTCCGCATCCCCCTTCAGGGGCGAGTTCGAAGGCACGGAGGCGAACAGCTCGATGGCCTTGGCCGGCTGGCGCATGAGCTCGTAGAGGCCGGCGAGCGATATGCTGGCCATGGGATGATCGGGATAGAGCCAGATGGCGAGCTGGAGATAGGCGAGCGCATAGTCTTCCAGCCCCTGCCGGCTCAGCACGCCGGCGAGGCCGAACAGCACCTCGGCGGCGCCCTCCTGGGGCGTGCGCACGAGCGGCGGCATCGCCTTTCCGCTCCTCAGCTCGCCCATCATGTACTTGACCAGGGGGTCGCCGGAATAGCGCCGGTCGAACTCCTGGTAGGTCTCCAGCGTCGCCGCGGTGCCGAGATTGCGCGAGGCCCAGCGCACATGGGCGTCGACGGCACGCACCGTCAGCGGCTCGCTCTTCACCGCCGCCTCGAGCCGGACGCCGGCCTCCTTCTTGAGACCCGCCGCGTCGAGGATGAGCCCGGCGTGCAGGTCCTTGAACTGGCCATACCAGACCGGCCCCTGGAGGCGGTCGATCAGCTCGACGCCGGTCTTGGGGTTGCCCGACCCGTAGGTCGCCCAGGCGGCCAGGAGCGTGGTGCTGATGCGGTCCACGAGATCGACGCCGGTTCGCTGCGTCGCCGAGGCGAGCCACGGCGCCAGCAGCATCGCGGTCACGTCATCGATCGGGCCGCTCACCGCCAGCGAGAGGTTGGTGCGGGCAGTCTGGTATTGGCCGCGCTTGATGGCGCGCACGGAGAGCAGGAAGCGCGCGAAGCGGTGGGTGCGGTCCACCTTCACGATCTTGTCGGCATACTTCATGGCGTCGTCGACCTGCCCGCCCAAGAGCGAGGCGAGCATGGTGCGCTCGATGATCTCCTCGTTGCCCTTGTCGAGCTTGAGCAGGTTCCGCAGGTAGAACGCCGCCACCTCCGATTCCCGCTCCACGGTGGCGAAGCGGGCGGCGAGGTAGCTGCCGGGAAGCGTGACCTCGCTGTCCGAGGGCTGGGCCGATCCGGGCGTTGGTTGCAGCGCGCCGAAGAAGGTGGCGCATCCGGCCAGAAGAAGAACGGAGGAGAGGGCGCGGAAAGGCTTCACCAGCGATATCCCGAATGTCGACGCGCGGCCTGCGCTGCGAACCGTTAGCCGCGCCAGATGGCGGGAGGATGGCGGCTTTCCTGGTGCGCTGCAAGCGCGGTCAACCCCGCGGGCGGGCACTGTCGGGCGGGGAACGCAGGTGCCGCCGAGGCCTTAGCGGCGGCGGCCGCAGCTTGCCGCGCTCACGGCGGAGCGGCATAAGCCCTTCATGCACCGACTGACAGCGCGCGCTCCGGCCAAGATCAACCTCACCTTGCGCGTCCTGGGGCGGCGCGCGGATGGGTTTCACGATCTCGTCAGCCTGGTGGTGTTCGCCGGGACGGGCGATCTCCTCCACCTCGATCCGGATGCGCCGCTCGGCCTCGGCGTGACGGGGCGGACCGCCCCGGCGGCGGGGCCGGCCGCGGACAATCTGGTCTTGCGCGCAGCGACGGAATTCGCCGCGCAAGTGCCGGGCGCACGGCTTGGCGGATTTCTGCTGGAAAAGCGCCTGCCGGTGGCTGCCGGTCTCGGCGGCGGCTCGGCGGACGCGGCGGCGGCGCTGCGGCTGCTGGCGCAGCTCAACGACCTTCCGACCGACGACCCGCGCCTGTTCGCGGCCGCGCAGGAGGTGGGGTCCGATGTGCCGGCCTGTCTCGATCCGCGTGCCCGCATCATGCGCGGGCGGGGAGAGATGCTTTCCGCGCCGCTGCGCATTCCCGCGCTTGCCTGCGTCCTCGTCAATTGCGGCGCGGCGGTGCCGACCGCTCCGGTCTTCAAGGGGCTCGGGCTCGCGCCGGGCGCGGTGCTGCCCGGCCCCGACCATCCCGACGCCTTTCCCGGCGATGCAGAGGCACTGCTCGCCGCCATCCGTGCTTTGCCGAACGATCTGGAGCCGCCGGCGCTCGCCCTCGCGCCCGCCATCGGCGCGGCAAAGGTGCTGCTCGCCGCCGGGCCGCAGGCCACCCTCGTGCGCATGTCCGGCTCGGGCGCCACCGTTTTCGCTCTTACCGCCGATTGCCGGACCGCTGCTGCGCTCGCGCGCCGCGTGAAGACGGCCGAGCCGTCCTGGTGGGTCAAGCCGACCATGCTGAGGTGATGCCCGTGACGCTCCCCGCCTTTCTGGTTGCCGCCCTGACCGAGATCGCCGGCTGCTTCGCCTTCTGGCACGTGGTGCGCGTGGGCGGCTCGCCGTGGTGGCTGCTGCCTGGCATGGCGAGCCTTGTGGTGTTCGCGCTGGCGCTGACGCAGGTGGAGGCGGAGGCCGCCGGACGCGCGTTCGCGGCCTATGGCGGCGTCTATATCCTCGCCTCGCTGGCTTGGATGTGGAGCGTGGAGGGCGTGCGCCCCGACCGCTTCGACGCCATCGGCGCGGCGCTGTGCCTCGCCGGCGCGGCGGTCATCATCCTCGGTCCGCGGGCGTAAGGGCTCCCAGAACGCGAACGGGGCGGCCGAAGCCGCCCCGCCGCTGGTCTCACGATGGCGCCGCGCTTCACTCGGCGGCGAGGCGCACCTGCGGCTGGGCTTCCAGCACCGCCGCGTCCACGTGCTTCTCGAACTTGCCGAAGTTCTCCTGGAACATGGCGACGAGCTTGCGCGCGGTGGCGTCGAAGTCCGCCTTGTCCGCCCAGGTCTTGGACGGATAGAGGATGTGCGGCTCGATGCCGGGCACCGAGGTCGGCACCGCGAAGCCGAAATAGGGATCGGTGCGGTAGGACACGTCCTTCAGCGAGCCGTCCAGCGCGCCGGTGAGGAGCGTGCGCGTGACCTTGATGGGCATGCGCCGGCCGACGCCGAACTTGCCGCCGGTCCACCCCGTGTTCACCAGCCAGCAGTCGACGCCGTGCTTGGCAATGAGGTCGCGCAGCAGGTTGCCGTAGACCGACGGATGGCGCGGCATGAACGGGGCGCCGAAGCAGGTCGAGAAGGTGGCCTCCGGGTCCTTAACGCCCTTCTCGGTGCCGGCGACCTTGGCGGTGTAGCCGGAGAGGAAATGGTACATGGCCTGCGCCGGCGTGAGCTTGGCGATGGGCGGCAGCACGCCGAAGGCGTCGCAGGTCAGCATCACCAGGTTCTTGGGCATGCCCGCGCGGCCGGTGGGGCTCGCGTTGGGGATGAAGTCCAGCGGATAGCAGGAGCGGGTGTTCTCTGTGAGGCGCCCGTCATCGAAGTCGGGAACACGCGAGACCGGATCGAGGATCACGTTCTCCAGCACCGTGCCGAAACGGTTGGAGGCGGCGAAGATCTCGGGCTCGGCTTCCTTGGAGAGACGGATGGTCTTGGCGTAGCAGCCACCCTCGAAGTTGAACACGCCCTCGGGGCTCCAGCCGTGCTCGTCATCGCCCAGGAGGGTGCGCTTCGGATCGGCCGAGAGCGTGGTCTTGCCGGTGCCGGAGAGGCCGAAGAACAGGCAGACGTCGCCCGCCTTGCCCACGTTCGCCGAGCAGTGCATCGGCATGACGCCCTTCTTGGGCAGCAGGTAGTTGAGGAAGGTGAAGACCGATTTCTTCATCTCGCCCGCATAGGACGAGGAGCCGATCAGCACGATGCCGCGGGTGAAGTCGACGGCGATGATGGTCTCGGAGCGAACGCCGTGCCGGGAGGGATCCGCCTTGAAGGTCGGCAGGTCGATGATGGTCATGTCGGGCACGTAGCCGTCGAGCTCGGCCCGCTCGGGCCGGCGCAGCATGGTGCGGATGAACAGCGAGTGCCAAGCGTATTCGGTGTAGACGCGCGCCTTGATGCGGCAGGAGGGATCGGCGCCGCCATAGAGGTCCTGCGCGAACAGCTCCTTGCCCTCGGCGGCCTTCAGGAAGTCCTGGTAGAGGGTTTCGAACTGCGCGGGGGTGATGGCGCCATTATTGTCCCACCATACCTCGCCTTCCGTGGACGCATCGCGCACCACGAACTTGTCCTTGGGGCTGCGGCCGGTGTGGACACCGGTCTCCGCCATCAGCGCGCCGCCGGAGGAGAGCTTGGCTTCGTTCTTCGCGAGCGCATGCTCATAGAGCTCGGGCGCCTGCAGGTTCCAGTGAACCCCGGCGAGATTGCGCAGGCCAAAGGCCTCGGCGCCGCATGCACTGTTGCGATGTCCAGTTTCGAGCACGAACGGCCCTCCTTAAGTTTCCCAGCGGCAATATGCCGGCTTAGCTCCGTCCGGATGTCTTCTGCATCCAGTATGGAGCGCACTCAAGACTAGAGCGATCCAGGCATCAAGAAAATGCCATTCAAACGTTTAGATGACGGTCGCGTTGTCGCGGCGCGCTTCGCCCACAAGGCGCACCAACTCCTTCCGCACCGCAGCAGAACTGGTGCAATGCTCGGCGAAGTCGAGCCGGCGCACCCGATCGCCCATGGCGAGCTCGCAGCCTTCCGGATCAATCGCCAGCATCCGCCAGTCGCCCTCGGGCGCGCCGAGGAGCCGCGTGGCATAGAGCGCCACCGCGTCGGCGTGGTCGGAGTTCATGTGTGAGATGACGCCTTCGGCGGCGGCCTTCAGGTCCGAGGCCGTGCTCCAGTCGGTCAGCAGCTTCGTCCCCGGCACGTCGATGATGCGCCCGAATCCCTCGACCAGATGCGCCTCGTCCACCTCCATGCGGTAGAAGGCGAAGTCGGCGAAATCGGCGTATCCCGCCGCGTCCGCGTGCCGCGCCAGGAAGCGCGGGCGAGCATCCTCGCCCGCGGGCACGATGCGGCCGAGGAGGCTCGCCCGCGGCGAGTTCATGGGATCGGCGACACCGGCAGCGGACACCAGGAGCGAGATGCGGGTGTCGCGGGCGATGTTCTTGGTGTGCCTGGCAAGGCGGGAGATGAGGAACGTCGGCCGGCCGGCATCGTCGGTCGCCACCGCCACCAGCGAGGCATAGGGCGCGCCGTTCTCCTCCAGGGTGCCGAGCGCCCCGAAGCGGGCTTCACGGATGAGCCGGCGGACGGCGGCGGCGGCGGTATCGCTCATGGTGGGTCTCCCTTTGGACGGCGGAACATGTCCATCCGCCCGATCGGGACGCAAGCGCGCAGTGCCTGCGGCCAATGGCGCAGCCCGGCTGCCGCGACGGCGCCCCCACGCGCCGGCCGTTCTCCCGCAAGGATTGTCGCGAAAGGAGCGCACGGACTGCGCCGCCCTCGATTGGATTTGCTTCAATTCCAATCTTTGTCGTGCTGCTTCACGCCCGCTCGGGCCGCTCGCGGGAAGCCGAGCCCGTGTGGATGATGGGTGGGTGATTGGCGCGGGCGCCTCCGCCACAATTTGGCGTTCACCGAGAATCCCGCTATTTATTCCACCTCACCGCTTGCGTGTCACATTTCGGCCACGCGAACCGGGTTCACCGCACGAGGCCGTGCTGCAAGGCGGCCGGTTCGGACGGCTGAAGCTCCGGACGGTATACAAAAGAGGTGTCATGCCCACCATCGCCCTCGTCGACGACGACCGCAACATCCTCACCTCCGTGTCCATCGCACTGGAGGCGGAAGGGTATCGCATCGACACCTACACGGACGGCGCCTCGGCGCTCGACGGCTTCAAGACCAACCCGCCGGATCTCGCCATCCTGGACATCAAGATGCCCCGCATGGACGGCATGGAGCTGCTGCGGCGCCTGCGCCAGAAGACCGACATGCCGGTGATTTTCCTCACCTCCAAGGATGAGGAGATCGACGAGTTGTTCGGCCTCAAGATGGGCGCCGACGACTTCATCAAGAAGCCGTTCTCCCAGCGCCTGCTGGTGGAGCGCGTGAAGGCGGTGCTGCGCCGCGTCGGCGCCAAGGACGGCTCGGTCCCGCGCGAGGTGGACAGCGCCAAGGTGCTGGAGCGCGGCAACCTGCGCATGGACCCCGAGCGCCACACCTGCACCTGGAAGGGCGAGCCGGTGACGCTCACCGTCACCGAGTTCCTGATCCTGCAGGCGCTGGCCCAGCGCCCCGGCGTGGTCAAGAGCCGCAACGCCCTCATGGACGCGGCCTATGACGACCAGGTCTATGTGGACGACCGCACCATCGACAGCCACATCAAGCGGCTGCGCAAGAAGTTCAAGTCCGTGGACGACAGCTTCGAGATGATCGAAACCCTCTACGGCGTGGGCTACCGCTTCAAGGAATGAGCGCTCCCCAGCGCATCGCGCCGCGCTCCGGCGCTGCCGATGACGAGCCTGACGTGGCGGCCGAGGCGCGCGCCCTGGACGCCGACGTGACGTCGCCTGCGCCGGGCGATGGCGAACCGGGCGAGGCACCGGCCGCTGCCGATGCGCGCCCGGCGCGCGGCGGCGTCGTGGGGGCCATTGGACGCGCCCGGCGCTTCGTCGCCTTCAAGAGCTTCTCCTCCCTCACCCGCCGCATTGTCCTGCTCAATCTCGCCGGGCTGTGCGCGCTGGTGTCGGGCATCCTCTATCTGTCGGAGTTCCGCGCCGGCCTCATCGACGCCCGCGTGCAGAGCCTGATGGTGCAGGGTGAGATCATCGCCGCCGCCATCGCCTCGTCGGCGCAGGTCGAGACCAATGCCATCACCCTCGACCCCGAGCGGCTGCTGGAGCTCCAGGCGGGCGAGAGCTACGGGCCTTCGGAGGAGGGCTTCTCCAGCTTCGAGTTCCCCATCAATCCGGAGCGCGTCGCCCCGGTGCTGCGCCGCCTGGTGGGGCCGACCGGCACCCGCGCGCGCATCTACGACCGCGACGGGCAATTGCTGCTCGATTCCCGCTCGCTCTATTCCCGTGGGGAAATCCTGCGCTACGATCTGCCCGATCCGGCGGGCCCCTCGCCCAACGTGTTCGAGCGCGCCTGGCGCGCGGTCCAGCTCTGGTTCGGACGCGGCGACCTGCCGCTCTACAAGGAGCTCGGCCCCCAGGCCGGAAAGAATTATCCGGAAGTCGCCGCCGCCGCCGTCGGCGTGAAGGATGCCGAGGTGCGCGTGGACGACCGCGGCCGGGTGGTGATCTCTGTGGCGGTGCCGATCCAGCGCTTCCGCGCCATCCTCGGCGTGCTGATGCTCTCCACGCAGGGCGGTGAGATCGACGAGGCGGTGCGCGCCGAGCGCTTCGTCATCGTGCGGGTGTTCCTGGTCGCCGCGGCGGTGATGGTGCTGCTCTCCGTGCTGCTCGCCGGCACCATCGCCGACCCGGTGCGCAAGCTCGCCGCCGCCGCCGAGCGGGTACGGCGCCGCATCAAGACGCGGGTGGAGATCCCGGACTTCTCCACCCGTTCGGACGAGATCGGCCATCTATCGCGGGCACTGCGCGACATGACGGGCGCACTCTACAACCGCATCGAGGCGATCGAGAGCTTCGCCGCCGACGTGGCGCATGAGCTGAAGAACCCCCTCACCTCCCTGCGCAGCGCGGTGGAGACCCTGCCGCTGGCGAAGAGCGACACCTCGCGCGGCCGGCTCATGGAGGTGATCCAGCACGACGTGAAGCGCCTCGACCGGCTGATTACCGACATCTCCGACGCCAGCCGCCTCGATGCCGAGCTCCAGCGCCAGGAGGCGGTGGCGGTAGACCTCAAGCAGCTGCTCGAGACCGTCGTCGGCATGGCCCAGGACGTGCGCAGCGACGACGGCGTCGGCGTCACCCTCGCCTTCGAGCGCGGTCCCGGCGCGCCGGCAGACTTCGAGGTCGCGGGCCACGCCTCGCGCCTCGGCCAGGTGGTGGACAACCTGGTTTCCAACGCGCGCTCCTTCTCGCCGCGCGGCGCGACGGTGCGCGTCACCTGCCGGCGCCTCAAGGACGGCGCGCAGATCCTCGTGGACGACGACGGACCGGGCATCCGGCCGGACGCGCTGGCGCGCATCTTCGAGCGCTTCTACACGGATCGGCCGCACCAGGGCTTCGGCCAGAATTCGGGGCTCGGCCTGTCCATCTCCAAGCAGATCGTGGAAGCGCACGGCGGAAAGATCTGGGCCGAGAACCGCATGGGCACCGACGCGGCCGGCGCGCCGAAAATCGAGGGCGCGCGCTTCGTGGTGCGCCTGCCCAAGGTCTGAAGCCGTGGCCGCTCCCGGCGAGCCTGCCGCCGCCCCGGCCCCGCAAGCGCCGCTGACCATGCATGGCACCTGCGTCGCCGTCGACGGCAAGGGCGTCCTTATCCTCGGCCCTTCCGGCGCCGGTAAGTCGACCCTCGCCCTGAAGCTGATCCTCGATGCCCCGCGCAGCCTTCCGCTCGCGGAGCTTGTGGCGGACGACCGGGTGGTTCTGGAGCTGGAGGACGGCGTCCTCACGGCGCGACCGCCGCCGCTGCTCGCCGGCCTGATCGAGGTGCGTGGCCTCGGCATCCGCCGCCTGCCCCATCGCCCGTCGGTGGCGCTTGCCTGTCAGGTGGACCTCCAGCCGGACGCGCAAACAATGCGCATGCCGGAAAAAGAGGCATTAATCGGTTCAATTCGCGGATGCGTGCTGCAGCGCATTTCGGCCGGCACGGCGGAGGAGGCTTCGCTTCTGCTCGCAGCCCTGCTTTCGAGCGCGGATTACCAAAACTAAATGTGCTTTTGTGCGCTGCACCCCTTGCGTATTTTTTGAGCCGCTCTGAATATGTCGCTCCCGCGCTGCGGGAGGCCTTCATGGGGGTGAAGGCGGAGGAAATATGATCGGTCTTGTCCTCGTCACCCATGGCCGCCTCGCCGTCGAATTCTGCTCCGCGCTGGAGCATGTGATGGGACCGCAGGCCCAGATCGAAACGGTGACCATCGGTCCCGACGACGACATGGAGCGGCGTCGCCATGACATCATCGACGCCGTGGCCAAGGCGCAGAGCGGCGACGGCGTGGTGATCCTCACCGACATGTTCGGCGGCACGCCCTCCAACCTCGCCATTTCGGTGATGAATTCTCCGGACGTGGAAGTGGTGGCGGGCATCAACCTGCCGATGCTGGTGAAGCTCGCCAAGGTCAGGGGCGAGATGCCGCTCGCGGAGGCCGTCAACTGCGCCCAGGAAGCGGGCAGGAAGTACATCAATGTCGCGAGCCGTGTCCTTGCCGGCAAATGATTTTGGCAGTTGCGCGCAATCGGAGGGCGACGACCCCGCCGTAGCGTGCGGCCATCCGCTGGCGCCTGGGACGCTCTCGCGCTGCCTGCCGATCCTGAACAAGCGCGGCCTGCACGCCAGGGCCTCCGCGAAATTCGTGCAGCTGGTGGAGCGTTTCGACGCCTCGGTGAGCGTCTGCCGGAACGGCGAGGCGGTGGGCGGCACCTCCATCATGGGCCTGATGATGCTGGCCGCGGGGCCGGGAACCGCGATCACCGTTACCGCCCGCGGCCCCGAGGCCGGCACGGTTCTGGACGCCCTGGAAGCCTTGGTGGCGGACCGCTTCGGTGAGGAGGAATAGGTTGCCGCGAGGCTCCTTTCCGATCCGAGGGGCCCGGCCGCACCTGCTCCGCAGCTTCCTTGAGTCCTGAGAAGAAGGCCTCTCCGGGCTGCGCCCGCCCATCTCGCGTACAATTTACCCTTCCGGCAGCCGGCTCTAGCGGCGGGCGCAGATGATACCTATTCTCACCTAATCGATTATCAGGGCGTCGGCCTGAAGATCCGCAGGGGTTTTGTCCGCCGTAAAGAAGGCATGTTCAGGATTGCGAGCGAGAGGGCCAAGGCCGTTCCGGCGCCGCACAGGCGCTGGGGCTTCGGCTTGTCCGCCAAGCTTCTCGCCCTCACCGTGGGCGTGGTGGCGGTGGCGGAAGTCGCCGTGCTCGTCCCCACCATAGCCAACTACCGCACCGCCTGGCTCTCCGACCGGCTCGCCGCAGCGCGCACCGCCGCCTTGGTGCTGGACGCGGCACCCCAGGACCGCATCCCCGCGGATCTCACCCACGACCTCCTGGCCAGCGTCGGCGCCAAGGTGATCGTGGTGAAGAAGGAGGACACGCGGCGCCTGCTCGCCATGTCCGACATGCCGCCCGAGGCGGACGTTCATATCGACATGCGCACGGGCGGTCTCTGGACGATGGTGCGCGACGCCGCCGACACGCTGCTCGCGCCCAACGGACGCTACCTGCGCCTCGTCGGCGACCCGCCGCCGGGCGCCGATTTCATCGAGATCGTGCTGTCGGAGACACCGCTGCGGCGGGCCATGCTGGGCTTTGCGGCCACGGTGCTGTTCACCTCGCTGCTGGTGGCGGTGGCCGCTGGCATCCTGGTCTACTTCTCGCTGAACTGGCTGTTCGTGCGGCCCATGCGGCGCCTCACGGAGCGCATGTCTGCCTTCCGCGAGAACCCGGAGGACGCCTCGCGCATCATCGTGCCGAGCGGGCGCTCGGACGAGATCGGCACCGCCGAGGAGGCGCTGGAGGAGCTTCAGCGCGGTCTGTCCCAGACACTCCATCAGAAGAGCCACCTCGCCGCCCTCGGCCTCGCGGTTTCCAAGATCAATCATGATCTGCGCAATCTCCTGGCCTCGGCGCAGCTGCTCTCCGATCGTCTCGCCGGCCTGCCGGACCCGACCGTCCAGCGGTTCGCCCCGAAGCTCATCGCGGCCCTCGACCGCGCCGTTGCCTATTGCGAGCAGACGCTCTCCTATGGCCGGGCGCGGGAGCCCCTGCCCGATCGACGCGACGTGCCGCTCGCCCAGCTTTTCGAGGAAGTGCGCGACACTCTGGGGCTGGGTCCCGGCTCGTCCATTGCCTGGAAGACCCGGATCGCGGATGGCGCGGTGGCCGACGCGGACCCGGAGCAGCTCTTCCGCGTGATCCTCAACATCTGCCGCAACGCCTTGCAGGCGCTGGAAGCGCGTGCCCCCAACGACCCCGCGCGCGACCAGATCATCCTCTCCGCCCGGCGCATGCCGACCGGGACGGAGATCGAGATCGCCGACACCGGCCCCGGCATCCCAGCGGCGCGGCGCGAGCACCTGTTCGAGGCCTTCGTCGCTTCGGCCCGCAGGGGCGGGACAGGGCTAGGGCTGCCCATCGCCGAGGAGCTCGTGCGCGCCCATGGCGGCGAGATCCGGCTGGTGGACCGCGAGATCGGCACCGCATTCAGGATCGTGATTCCGGACCAGCCGGATCATCCCCGGCACCGCAGCGAGCGCCTGCGAGCGTGAGCGGATGATCTGCCCCGTCGAGGTCCTTGCCCAACACGGCCCAGCCACCCCTGTTCCTGCAATCCGGGGCGCGCTCCTGGCTGGCGCCTGAGCAGGAATGCGCGGACGGTTTCCGGCATCGACGGCCGGTCCATCGCCCTTCTCGCCTGTTTCCCGGTGGGGGCTCCGCGTCGGCCCTGTCAGGCGGCCTCCCGACGCGCGAATGGAAACCGACCCGGATTCGGGAGACACCACAAGCCGCGGGATGGCCACCGGCGTGGCCGATGTTGCGCTATGGGTGGCGCCGACCGTCTCTCCGGTTTTCCACAGTCCGCGGCTGCCGTGCTGGGCGCGGGGACATTCGGCGTCTTTTGCCTTGCCAGGGTCGGGGAAAAGGAGTAGCTGACGGGTCCTCGCAGCGCAGGCCGCTGCGATCCCCGGGGAGGGTCACCTCCCCCGTCCGGCCCTCAGCCGACGCCGCGGGAAAATGCGCCGGTAGCTCAGCTGGATAGAGCACCAGACTACGAATCTGGGGGTCGGGAGTTCGAATCTTCCCCGGCGCGCCATTTAAGCCAATGAAAAATAGAGGCTAACTCGGCCTTGATGTTTGCCGTGGAGAGGCCTCTCTCCCTTCGGGTCATCATGGCCGGCGATCTTTCCTGGCCTACCGGCAGTCGGAATATCGAGCAAGCCGGATTGGGTGTCCTGTGTCAGACCGACGAGGGAACGTGGGCTTCCCCATCGGCCTGCCGCAAGGCCTGCATCTTGGATGCCTCTGTCTATAGCTGGCGCAGGTCAGCCGCCGCTATGGTCATGGTGCCATTCCGAGAGGAGGAAGCCCGAAGGGTGGTGATCCAAAACCATCCCCTGAGTGCGTTCCTGGATCGTCATTCTGCCCGACATCGAATGTGTAACCTGGCCCGGCGGGAACCTCAGCCCGGCATCGCGGTGTCGTGTGCCGCTTCGAAGGCGGCGATGCGGGGTTCCATCTGCAGCAGCTGGCTCAGCGGATCGAGACCGCGCATGAGCATCTCCCGATGCCGCTCCGAGATCGCGAACAGGACAGGGGCGAGGCCGGGCACCTCGATCCTACGCTGGTCGAGATCTATGCTGAGGGCGAGGCCCGGCGCCACCGCAAGGCGCTGCTGGATCGCCGCGGCCGCCTCGGAGCCGACCGCCACCGCGAGAAGGCCATTCTCCGGCGCGCTGGAGGCGAAGATGTCGCCGAGGCTGACCGCGATCACCGCCCGGAAACCATAGTCGAGCAGCGCATGGACGGCCTGCTCGCGCGCGGAGCCACAGGCGAAATTCTTGCCGGCGACGAGGACCTGGGCGCCCTCATAGACCGCCTGATTGAGCACGAAATCGGACCTGAGCGCGCCGTCCGCGGCGAAGCGGTGATCGCGAAATGCCAGATCGCCGAAGCCGCCGCTCCGGGACCGGCTCATATAGCGCGCCGGAAAGATCTGGTCGGTGTCCATATTGGCGGTTGGCAGCGGGACGGCGATCGCGGTCAGCCGGACGATGGGGGTCATCAGATCGCTCCGTCCATCAGACGACGCACGTCGGTGATGGCGCCGGTGACGGCGGCTGCCGCCGCCAAAGCGGGGCTCGCCAGATGGGTGCGGGCACCCGCCCCCTGGCGCCCGACGAAGTTGCGGTTGGTGGTGGAGACACACCGCTCGCCAGGTTCCGCCTTGTCGCCGTTCTGGGTGACGCACATGGAGCAACTCGATTGGCGCCACTCGAACCCGGCCTCCTCGAACACCCTGTCCAACCCCTCCGCCTCGGCCGCCGCGCGCACGGCAGTGGAGCCGGGAACCACCCAGGCGCGGATCTTGGCCTTGCGCCCTCGCACCACGGCGGCGGCTTCGCGCAGGTCCTCCAGGCGGGCGTTGGTGCAGGAGCCGATGAACACGCGATCGACCTTCAGCCCCTCCAGCGGCGTGCCGGGCGCGAGCCCCATGTATTCCTGCGCCGCGCGCCAGACGGCGGCCTGGTCCGCGCCTGCGGCCTTCGCAGGATCGGGCACGCGGTCGCCCACTGGCACCACCTGATCGGGGCTGGTTCCCCAGGTGATCATCGGGCCCAGGGTCGCGGCGTCGATGCCGAGCTCGCGGTCGAAGACGGCATCGGGATCGGTCGGCAGCCGGCTCCAGCGGGCCACCGCCTGATCGAAGGCATCCCCGGCGGGGGCGTAGGGCCGGCCTTCGAGATAGGCATAGATGGTCTCGTCCGGCGCGATGAGCCCGGTCCTCGCGCCCGATTCCACGATCATGTTGCACAAGGTGAGGCGCCCGGACACGCCAAGCGCGGCGATCGCCTCGCCGGCGAATTCGACCGCATGGCCGGCCGCCCCGCCGGCGCCGATCCGCGCCAGCACCGCCAGCGCCAGATCCTTGGCGCTGGTGCCCTGCGGCAGCCGGCCGCCGACGGTGACGCGCATCGTCTTCGGCCGCGCGACCCAGCAGCACTGGGTGGCGAGCACGCCGGCGCACTCTCCCGCTCCCGCGCCGATGGCGAACGCGCCGAGCCCGCCATGCGTGGGCGTGTGGGAATCGCTGGAGATTATCGTCGTTCCCGGCAGGCTGATCCCAAGCTCGGGCCCAACGACATGGATGATGCCCTGCCGCCGGTCCCCGAGCTCGAAGATCTCGATCCCGTTCTCGCGCGCGTGGCGGGACAGGTCCGTGAGGAGCTGGCGCGCGTCGGCGTCCGCCACGTCGGCGAGCCGGCCGCCGAGGGTCGGCGCGTAATGGTCGTGCACGGCGAAGGTGAGATCGGGCCGGCGCACCGGCAGGCCGCGGTCCGCCAGCAGCGTGAACTTTCGCGGCGAGCCGTCCTGAAGATAGTGCCGGTCGATATAGAGAAGAGCCGAACCGTCGTCGTCAGTGGCGACCGTATGGGCATCCCAGATCTTCTGGAACAGGGTGCGGGGCGTCTCACGCATCGGCCTGCCTTTCGCGGGAAGCGGAACTCATCGCACGCCGACCCTGAGGCCCATGAGCTTGGGCAAAGCAGCGAGAAGGCGCGCTTGAGCGGGTGGCTGGCGCTCCTGCCTTTCAGCGGCCTCGCACGACAGGATGCCCCAGCGGACCGCGCGTCCGCCAAGGGTGCGGAACGGCTCCGGCGGAAGCTTCGGCAGCGTCCGGCTGGCGATGATCGATCGGCTCCAGGCATCCTCGTCGCCGAGAATGCGCGAGGCCAGCGTCTCGGCGACGAGGGCGGTCGGGTTGACGCCATGGCCGGAAAGGCCGGCCGCCAGATGCACCTGGCGTCCCGGAACGGTGCGCACGAACGGCAGGCGGTCCGAGGCGACGTCGATGCCGCCGCCCCAGCTCGCCGCGATCGGCACCTTCAAGTCGGGCAGCAGGTGGGCGATGCCGGCCGCCGCGCGCGCGACGCTAGCCAAATCGTGGGTGTTCGAGGCCGCATTGGGATCGCCCCAGGCGGCGACCGGACCGGAGCCGCTGCCCATGATCACGCGCCCGTCGTCGGTCTTGCGGAAATAGTGCAGGAACATCGCGGCATCGGCATAGCCCGCATCCGACGGCCAGATGGCGGCTAGGGCCTCGGGGCACGGCGCGGTGGCGACAACATAGCTGGAGAAGACCGAAAGATAATCGCGTGCCAGGGGGTGGCGGGACAACTCGGTGTTGGTCGCCAGGACGACGTGGGTGGCCGTGATGGTG
Organism: Xanthobacter pseudotagetidis; assembly: GCF_043194795.2. NCBI lineage: Bacteria > Pseudomonadati > Pseudomonadota > Alphaproteobacteria > Hyphomicrobiales > Xanthobacteraceae > Xanthobacter > Xanthobacter pseudotagetidis. The sequence goes on from NZ_CM195534.1 coordinate 4,161,735, forward strand.
CCGGACGGGGTCTCGATCGCGTTTGGCGAACCGGAGGACAGGGCCGTCATCGCCGTGTGCTCGAATATCGCCACGCCGCTGGCGAGCGCAGCGCACCGCAGCGCCCGGGCGAGCCGCGCCGGTTGAACGGTCGCGCCCTCGGCATAGTGGATCGTCATGCGGGCGCGCGGAATCCGGCACAAGGCCTGGGCCTCCTGCGCGCTCAGGCGGCGCACGCTCTGGGGGACGCCCAGGCTGGTGGCGGTCTCCAGGGCCGCCTCCAGACTTTCCTCCTCCCGGGCCGAGGTGGCGACGACGACGGCGCCCCGTTCGTGCCACCAAACATCGCGTTCGGCGCAGAAGGCGCGGATTTCGTCCTGGGCCAGCGTGCCGAGCCGGGCCAGCTCCAGAGCCGCTTCTGCGCCGTAGGCCTCGGAGACCCGCCCGAGCGCGGTCCAGTAGCCGGCGACCTTGCCGCCATTCTTGCCGCTCGCGCCGCCCCCGCAGATGTCGCGCTCGATGATGGCGATGGAAAGCGCAGGCGCCCGTTTTTTGAGCTTCAATGCGGTCCAGAGGCCAGCAAAGCCGCCGCCGACAATCGCCACGTCCACATTGCGATGGCCCCTGAGCGCCGGCGTCCGCGTGCTGTCGGGCTCGCTGGACAACGCTTCTTCCAGCCACCACGAGCGATCTGACGGAGCTGGAACATCAGCCATCTCAGCCCTTCCTGCCGCCGATAGCGGCATGTCTATTTTTGAGGCTTGACCCGCAACCGTTTCTTTTATCGTATGGCTATGCGCTGTTTGCAATATGGTTTCACGGCCAACGATCTCAAAATTGGCTTGAAAGAAAGATTTTCGCCTTTCCAGAGCTGACAAACGTTCGGCATACCAAATGGGTGACCCATGAAAGACCTGATTGGTGAGCGTCTCTCGCGCGCCGGGCGCATGCGCCGGCGCGACGTCCTCAAAGGCGCGGCTGGCCTCCTTGCGGCGACGGCCATCGTGCCGACGCGGGGCTGGGCGCAGGCGGGCAAGCGCCTGCTCGTCGGCGTCCACCAGGACCTGCCGATTCCCGATGCGCAGATGTCGCGCGCCATGGTCACCCACATGGTGATGAAGCACGTGGTCGAGAACCTCGTCACCTTCGACGAGAATTATGAGGTCATCCCGCAGCTGGCGAAGTCCTGGGACGTGCTCGACGACGGCGGGCGCTACGTGTTCCACCTGCGCGAGAACGTCGTCTTCCACAACGGCAAGACATTGGACGCCGACGACGTGAAATGGTCGGTCGAGCGCCTGAAGGAGGTGTCGCCGAGCAAGGGCAGCTATTCCGGCATAAAGGCGGTCAACGTCATCGACCCGCGCACGGTCGAGATCGTGCTGAAGGACCCCTCCCCCAGCCTTCCGGCGACGCTCGCCGGCCCGTTCGGCGGCTACATCATGCCGAAGGACCTCGACAAGGCCCAGGGCGGCACCATCTCGAAGCCCATCGGAACCGGACCGTTCGCGTGGGTCGAGTACCAGCCCGGCCGGCTGCTGCGGGTGAAGAAATTCGACAACTACTCCGTCGACACCAGCTTCGACGGGCCGACAGGCCTGGGCGGCCGACGCGAGGCGCAGGTCGACGAGATCGAGTTCCGCGTCGTACCCGTGTCCTCGGCCCGGGCCACCGCGCTTGAGACCGGCGAGCTGGACTTCGCGCTGCTCCTCGACGTCAACGACTTCGAACGTCTGGCCGCGTCGCGGGCCGCGAAGCAGATGGAGGAGCCGAGCTTCGAATCCCTGGTGCTCTGGCTCGGCGTCACGGTCGCGCCGACCAATGACCTCAACTTCCGCAAGGCGGTGGCCTCGAGCATCGACTACAAGACGCTCATGGAAGCCTCGGTCGCCGGACACGGCGGAGTCAACAACGCCTTCCTGCATCCCGAGCTTCGGGCCTGGTTCACCCCCTCCATGGCCGTGCGGCATAAGTACGACCTCAGCGCCGCCAAGGCGCTTCTTGCGAAGACGGCCTACCGGGGCGAGACGCTGACCATCCACGTGTCGAATTCGACCGAATATTCCCTCAATGCGGCTCTCGTCTTGCAACAGATGCTGGGGCAGGCGGGGATCAAGATCGAGGTCCACCCGGTCGATTCTGCCGGTGTGATGTCGATCGTCTACGCCAAGAAGCCCACATACAACTTCGGCATGACATCGATTTCTGGTCGCATGGATCCCGATCAGGTCTATTTCCAGCGCCTCCACTCCTCATCCGCCGTGAACGCCTACAACAATCCGGCGTACGACAAGGTCGTCGAGACGGCGCGGGCGTCCATGTCCCAGGACACGCGCAAGAAATTGTATGCGGAAGCGCAAGATATCGTCATGGACGATATTCCCGCGATCGTTCTCTTCAATGTCTCCTTCCTCAACGCGCAGTCCGTCCGCATGAGCGGCTACAAGCCGAATGCCCTCGGCCTGTCCCGGTTCTGGAACGTGGGGATTGGAAAATGAGCGGCGGAACGGCGGCCGCAAGGCTGCGTGTCCTTCTGGCGGGAGACCGGGCGGTGCCGTCCCCCGGCGTCGCCGATGCGCTCGCTGCCCGCCTCGTGGCGGAAGCCGGCTTCGAGACGGTCTATATGAGCGGCGATTCGACCAGCGCCGTCCGCCTCGGCATGGCCGACGTTGGCCTGCTGACCATGAGCGAGATGGTGGACAACGCGGCGCGCATCGTCGATGCCGCCGGGGGGCTTCCGGTGATCGCGGATGCGGACACCGGCTATGGCGGCCCGGTCAACATGCGGCGCACGGTGCGCGAATATGAGCGGGCGGGCGTCGCGGCGCTCCAGATCGAGGACCAGGTCTCGCCCAAGAGGTGCGGCCATCTCGGAGGAAAGGCTGTGGTTCCGGCCGCGGAGATGGTGGGCAAGGTCCGCGCCGCCGTCGATTCGCGGCGCGACCCGGATCTGGTGATCATCGCCCGCACGGATGCCATCGCCATCGAAGGGTTCGAGGCCGCGCTCGACCGGGCGGCGCTCTATCGGGAGGCCGGCGCGGACGTCATCTTCGTGGAGGCGCCACGCACCCTGGAAGAACTGGCCGCGGTCGGCCGGCGGTTTGACTGTCCGCTGCAGTACAATGCCTCCGCCAGCGGGCGCACGCCTGCGGTCGGCCGCACCGAACTCGCCGCGATGGGCTACCGCCTCGCGGTCTATCCCGGCCAGACCATCTTTGCGGCGATCCCGGCTATTCGCGCCATCCTCGTCCATATCCGCGACAGCGGCGGTGCCGCCAATCCTCCAGTGGAGATGGCCGGTTTCCGCGACTATAACGAGATCATCGGACTGAGTGAGATCGCCGCGTTCGAGGACGCGCACGGCACGCCCGCGACGCGGCGAGTGCAGTTCTGATGCGGCCGGTCTCGATGCTTGCGCGCCAATTGACAGGATCGGGGGAGTGGAAGCCGACCCATGAGAACGCAGGAACAGCCGGTCAAGGCCTCGGAACGGGACGAGGGGATCGGTGCCCGCATCAAGCTCCTGCGTGCCGAGCGCGGACTGTCCCTGAACGAGCTTGCGCGGGCGGCCGAGATCTCGCCCGGCACGCTCAGCCAGATCGAGCGGGACAGGGCGAGCCCGTCGATGCGGACGCTGACCAAGGTGCGCCAGGCCCTCGGGCTCGGAATCGGCGCGTTCTTCGGCGCCGAGGAGACCGAGGCGGAAGCAACGCCGGCATTCGTGCGGCGGGCCGGCGATCGGGCGATCCGCAACCTCGGCTCCAGCCGCATGGTCAAGGAGCTCATCACCCCGAGCGGCAACACCAAGCTGTCGATCTTCGCGCTGGCGATCCCGCCCGGCGGGGGAACCGGGGAGGAGACCTACCGCTATCCGGGGGTGAAGGCGGGCGTGGTGGTCGAGGGGGAAGTGACGCTGGAGGTCTCCGGCGTCGTCGCGCGGCTGCAGGCGGGCGACGGATTCTGCTTCGATGCCAACGAAGAGCATCGCCTGCGCAATATTTCCGGCGCGCCGGCACGGGTGCTGTGGGTGACCGCTCCGGCAGGAACCGGCGATCCGATCTGACGCCGCCCTCCGCGCGCCGTTCCCGTCCTGGAAGGGACGGCTGAGATGCTGCTGCGCTACGCGATCCGGCGGCTGCTCGGGGCCATTCCCACCCTGTTCCTCGCCAGCATGCTGGTGTTCCTGATCTCGCACCTGGCGCCCGGCGACCCGGCGAGCCAGATTCTTGGCAGCTACGCGACCCCGGCTGAGCTCGACAAGGCGCGGGAGGAGATGGGGCTGAATGAGCCCCTGCCGGTGCAGTACCAGCGCTGGCTCGTGCGCGCGGCTACCGGCGACCTCGGAAAATCGATCAACTGGAACCTCCCGGTCACCCAGATGATCAGCGAGCGCCTGCCGCGCACCGCGGGCCTGGCGGTACTGGCGCTGTCGATCTCGATCCTGCTGGGGGTGCCGCTCGGGATCATCGCGGGCGTGCGCCAGAACCGTCTGAGCGACCGCGTGGCGATGGTGGTCAGCCTGCTCGGGCTGTCGGTCCCGGACTTCGTCGTCGGCCTGCTCCTGGTGATCCTCTTCACCGTCCAGCTCGGGCTCCTGCCGTCCCTCGGCTATGTCAGCTTCTCCACCTCCCCCTACCAATGGGCGCTGCACATGATCATGCCCGCGTTCGCGCTGGGCTATCTCATGACCGCGGTGACCGCCCGCATGACCCGGGCCTCGATCATCGAGAATCTCGGGCAGGAGTTCGTCCTTTCGGCGCGCGCCAAGGGGCTGAGCGAGCAGCGGGTGGTCGGCGTCCACGTGCTCAAGGCGGCGATGATCCCGGTCATCACCGTCATCGGGATCAATCTCGGCGCGGTGTTCCGCGGCGCCGTTGTGATCGAGGCGATATTCGCCATTCCCGGCATCGGCGGACTGATGATGAGCGCCATTTCGGCGCGGGACTATCCGGTCATCCAGGGCTGCCTGCTGGTCTCGGTGACGATCTACATCTTCGTCAATCTCGCCGTCGATCTCGTCTACGCCGTTCTTGATCCCAGGATCCGCTACAAATGACGACCGCTCGCTCCTCTGCCCTCGCGGCCGCGGGCCGCAATGAGCTGGTGGTCGCCGGCGCGGTGATGCTCGGCGTCGTCGTCCTGATCGCGCTCCTGGCGCCGGTGCTGCCGTTCGGCGACCCGTTCACCATCAATCCGCTCGCCCGCAACGCGCCGATGTCCTGGCAGCACCCCTTCGGCGCCGACAAGCTCGGCCGCGACCTGTTCGCGCGCTTCGCCTACGGCGCGCGCCTGTCGCTGTCGATCTGCACCATGGTCGCCCTCGCCTGCCTGATCGTCGGGACGGCCCTGGGCCTCCTGGCGGGCTACTATCGCGGCTGGGTGGACATCGTCATCAGCCGGGTCGCCGATACGCTGATGGCTTTCCCGTCCATTCTCCTGGCGCTCGGCATCGTCGCCGCCTTCGGCGCGTCGATGACCAATGTCGTCGTCACCCTCTCGGTGGTGTACATGCCCCGCGTGCTGCGGGTCGCCCGGGCTCCGGCGCTCGCGGAATCGCGCCGCGACTATGTCGAGGCGGCGCGCGCGTGCGGCGTTTCCGATCTGCGGATCCTGGTCCGCCATGTGCTGCCCAACATCCTCGCGCCGGTGATGGTGCAGGCCACCGTCGTCTTCGCCTACGCGATGGTGGCCGAAGCCACGCTGGGCTTCCTCGGCGTCGGGGTGCCGCCGCCCGCGCCGAGCTGGGGCAACCTGCTGTCCGAAGCACGCGCGACGCTGATGACCGCGCCCAGCCAGACGATCTTCCCGGCTGTCGGGCTGGCCTTTGCGGTGCTCGGCGTCAACCTGCTGGGTGACGGGCTTCGCGACCTGCTCGACCCGCTCATGCGGCGGCAGGGAGATCCGGCATGACCCGGCCGCTTCTCGCAATCGAGAATCTCGCGGTTCATTTCGGCACCGGCGCGGGCAGCGTGAGGGCGGTCGACGGCGTGAGCCTGACGCTGGATCGGGGCGAGATCCTGGCGGTCGTCGGCGAGTCAGGGTCGGGCAAGAGCGTCCTGTCGCGCTCGATCCTGCGTCTCGTGCGCGAGCCGCCGGGACGCCTCGTCGGCGGCCACATCCGGTTCGAGGGACGCGACATCGCCGCCATGAGCCCGAGCGAGCTGCGGGCGCTGCGCGGCGACCAGATCTCCATGATCTTCCAGGAGCCGATGGCGAGCCTCAATCCAGTCTTCACCATCGGCTTCCAGATCGCGGAGGCGCTCCGCATCCACCGCGGCCTGTCCCGGCGCGCGGCTCGCGACGAGGCGATCAAGCTGCTGGAGCAGGTCGGTATGGCCGATGCCGCGCGGCGGTACGATGCCTATCCCAACCAGATTTCCGGCGGCATGTGCCAGCGGGCGATGATCGCCCAGGCGCTGGCCTGCCGGCCCCGCCTGCTGATCGCCGACGAGCCGACCACGGCGCTCGACGTCACCATCCAGGCCCAGATCCTGGCGCTTCTGCGCCGGCTGCGCGACGAGACCCACATGGCGATCATCCTGGTGACGCACAATCTCGGCGTGGTGGCCGAGATGGCCGACCGGGTGGCGGTGATGTATGCGGGCCGGCTCGCGGAGGTCGCCGACGCGCAGACCTTCTTCGCGGGGCCGCTGCATCCCTATTCGCGGGGGCTCATGGCCTCGGTGCCGCGCATCGGCGACCGGGTCGAGACGCTCAGCGCCATTCCGGGTGGAATCCCGCGCGGCGGCGCGTCGGCCGTCGGCTGCACCTTCCGCGACCGCTGCCCGCAGGCCATGGAGATCTGCGGGCAGACCCCGCCCGAGTTCGTCCAGGGCAGCAGCCGCGTGGCCTGCTGGCTCCATGCCGGCCTGAGCGCGCCGGTGGCGGCACCAGAGCTGGGGGCGGCGACGTGACCGGGATTGCCGATGCGGCGACGCACGAACCGACGGAGGCGGCCGTGAGCCAGGACACGGGCATGCAGACGCTCCGTCCGGCGCGCTCGGGAGCGCCGCTGCTGAGCGTCGAGGGGCTGTCCAAGCGCTTCGATCTCGACGACGCCGTCCTGCCCTGGGCCAAGGGGCGCAGCGTGCAGGCGGTGGACAACATCTCGTTCGAGATCGCCCCGGGGGAGACGCTGGGCCTGGTCGGGGAATCGGGCTGCGGCAAGTCCACGCTGGGACGCCTGGTGCTGCGCCTCATCGAGCCGGACGCGGGGCTGGTCGCCCTCGATGGCGAGCTCGTGACGGGGGCCTCGAAGCGCCGGCTGAAGGCGCTGCGGCGGCACATGCAGATCGTGTTCCAGAACCCGTTCGGCTCGCTCAATGCGCGCATGAGCGTCGGCGAGGCGATCGCCGAGCCGCTGCTGGCCTTCGGAGTGGGCACCCGCGAGGACCGCGGCGAAGCGGCACGGCGCCTGCTCGCCCTGGTCGGGCTGGACCCCGCCCATGCCGGCCGCTACCCACACGAATTCTCCGGCGGCCAGCGCCAGCGCATCGCCATCGCCCGCGCCATCGCCCTGGAGCCGGCCCTGGTCGTGTGCGACGAGGCGGTGTCGGCCCTCGACGTGTCGGTGCAGGCGCAGATTCTCAACCTGCTGAAGGACCTCAAGGCGCGCCTGGGGATGGCCTACCTGTTCATCTCGCACGATCTGGCGGTGGTCCGCCACGTGTCCGACCGGGTCGCGGTGATGTATCTCGGCTCGATCGTCGAGATCGCCGATGCGGACCGGCTGTTCGCCGCGCCGAAGCATCCCTATACGGCGGCGCTGCTGGCTTCCGTGCCGGCGGAGACGCCGTCGGACCGTAAGCAGGCCGCGCCGCTCGAGGGCCAGGTTCCGAGCCCGATCGACCTGCCGCCGGGCTGCCGCTTCGCCGGGCGCTGTCCCCGCGCGATGCCGCACTGCCACGAAGACCGGCCCGCGCTGCGGTCCATCGCACCGGACCACAAGGTTGCGTGCCACCTCTATGCCTGAGGCACGGTGGAGGGCGCCCGTCTTCGTGCCGGCCACGCCGACTTAACAGCGGCCACAGCGCCCCGTTCGCTCTCGCAGGCGATAGGGCGCGTGACCATCTCCTCAGGTTGCAGCGGCGGCCTGCGAGCGGCGCACCCGCGGCGGGCTAGGCGAGGTCAGCTCGTCGTCGATGAACTCCATCCGATCCTTGCCCCAGAACATCTCATCGCCGACGAAGAACATCGGCACCCCGAACGCGCCGCGGGCGATGCCGCCGTCGGTCTCGGCGATCAGCTGGTCGCGGATCTCCTCGCTCTCCACCAGCGCCGCGAACGCCGCCGTGTCGACGCCGAGCTCCGCGGCGATGGGCAGAAGCCCGTCAAGCTCGCCCACGGAGGCGTCGTTGCGCTCCCAATAGGCGGCGAAGATCTTCTCCATGAACGCCCATTCCTTGTCGAAGCGCCGCATGGCGAGCGCGCCGCGCAAGGCCGGGCTGGTCTTCATGGGGAACTTGGTCGGCATGGAGAAGGGCAGATCGTACTTCTTCGCCCAGCGCATCAGGTCGGCCTTGCGGGCGCGCAGCTTCGCCTTCGGCTCCTCCATCAGCACGTAGTTCTCTTTCCGGAAAACGTAGCCGAGATTGAAGGGGTGCGGCACAACCTTGGCGCCGTGCCTGGCGGCGATCGGCTTGATGAGATGGAGCGCGAAATAGCTGTTCGTGCTGCCGAGATCCCAATAGAAATCAATCACCTTGCCCATGGGCATCCTCCTGTTGTCAGTGGGTTCCGGGGCGGGCGCGCCGGGCTAGATCACGCCTGCCTGCGACAGCCGCGCCAGTTCCTCGGGGGGCAGGCCGAGGATGTCGGCGAACACCTCGCTGTTGTGGAAGCGCGGCAGCGGCGCCTGCTCGGTGTAGCTGGTCTCCGCCTGCGAGAACTTCACCGGGAAGGCCGGCGCCACCGCCCCGCCCGCCTGCGGGGCGAGCGGATTGACGAGCGGCTCCAGCATCCGCCGGGCGATCATGTGCGGCCAGGACGCCACCTCGTCGATGCGGCGGATCGGCCCGCAGGGAATCTCGCGCGCGTCAAGCGCCGCAACCGCCTCGGCGGTGTCGCGGGCCTCGGTCCAGGCACGCACCATGGCGTCCACCCTATCGTTGTTGGCGATGCGCCAGCCCCGGCTCATATGGTCCGGGCACTGCAGCAAGTCGTCCCGGCCCATCACGGCGAGCAATGCGCGCCAGTCCTCCTCGGTGCCGGCACCGATCGCCACCATGCCGTCGCGTGTCGGATAGGTGTTGAACGGGGAGAACCGGGTGATGCGGTTGCCCTGCCGAAGCGGCAGGCCGAGCGTGCCGTAGCAGTCGAACGGCTCGTCGAACATCAGCGAGACCAGGCAGTCGGTCATCGACACGTCGATGAACTGGCCGGCGCCCGTACGTTCGCGCTGATAGAGCGCCCCAAGCACGGAGGCGAAGGCGAAAGTGCCGGCGATGCCATCGGAGAGCGGCGAGCCGGTCTTGCTCGGCGCGCCGTCCGGTGCGCCGGTGATGCTCATGAACCCGCTCGCCGCCTGCACCATCAGGTCGAATGCCTTGCGGTGGCGCTCCGGCCCGGTGGAGCCGTAGCCGGTGATGGCGCAATGGATGATGCGCGGGTTGCGCGCCTTCAGCGTCTCGTAGGTGATGCCGAGCCGCTCGGTGACGCCGACGCGGAAGTTCTCCACCACCACGTCCGCCTTCTCCACCAGCCGCAGGAACAGCTCGCGCCCCTCCTTCGACTTCAGATCGAGGCTCGCCGACTTCTTGCCGCGCGAGCGCTTGAGATAGGCGATGCCCACGTCCTCCGGCGCGGCGCGCTTGAAGGACACGCCGGCGGTGCCGAGATAGGGCGGGGCGTCGAAGGTAGGGTCGCCCTTGGCCGGGTCATCGATGCGGATCACCTCGGCGCCGAGCGCGGCAAGGAACAGCGTCGTCTGCGGTCCCGACAGGAAGCGCGAGAGATCGAGCACCCGCACGCCCGAAAGGATGCGGCCCTGCGCCGCCTGCGGGGTGGTATCGTCTTGGTCCGGCGATGGCTTCAGCATGGAGGAGAGGCCGCGTTCGATGGGGAGCCCCGAACCTCTCGTCTGCGTGTCCGGGTGTCCAATATCCGGCGCGTCCCGTTTGATATGCCGGGCGACTTCAAAGGGTAGCTGAGGCGGCTACGAACCGCGGCGCGGACCTGCTAGATGTCTCGTGCATGAGCATCGAGCTTCGCCACCTCCGCTATTTCGTCGCTGTCGCGGAGGACCTGCATTTCGGGCGCGCCGCCGAACGCCTCGGCATTTCGCAGCCGCCCTTGAGCCAGCAAATCCTCGCCCTCGAGCGCATCCTCGGCGCGCGCCTGCTCGAGCGCACCAACCGCCGCGTCGCGCTCACCGATGCGGGGAAGCTGTTCCTCGCCGAGGCGAAGGTGGTGCTGGCGCGCGTGGACCAGGCCGCCGCCATGGCGGAGCGGGTGCACCGGGGCGAGGCCGGCGAGCTGCGCGTCGGCTTCTTCGGCTCGGCGCCCTTCGTCACCGACTTCCAGCGCCTCATCTACACCTTCCGCAACGCCCATCCGGACGTGCATCTGGACCTGAAGGAACTGCCGACCTTCCAGCAGGTGGACGCGCTGCTGGAGGGCCGCCTCGATGTCGGCTTCGTGCGTCCTCTGGAGCCGACGCCGCAGGCTCTGGCACTCACCGAGCTGTGCCGGGAGCCGCTGATGGCGGTGATGCGCTCGGACCATCCGCTCGCCCGCAAGCGAGGCGCGCTGCCCATGTCGGCGCTGGCCGGGGAGCCGTTCGTGCTCTACGCCCGCGGCATCGGCACCGGGCTCTACCAGCAGGTGATCGATCTGTGCCGCAATGGCGGCTTCGCTCCCCACGTGCGGCAGGAGGCAAGCGCGACGCCGACCATGATGGGCCTCGTCGCCGCCGGCCTCGGCGTGTCGATCCTCCCAGCATCGCTGGAGCGGCTGAAGTTCGACGGCGTGACGTTCCGCCCGCTGGCGGACGAGGGCGCGGTGACGGGCGTGTGTCTGGCACGGCGCTACGACGACCGCTCGGCGCTGGTGCGCGCCATCTTCAACGCCGCCGAGCGGCTGAAGCGCAACAGCGACAAGGATGCGAGCGGCTGAGGGACCTACCCCGCCTCTCGCGAGGCCTCGTCGAGGGTCGCGTCGCGCACCAGGACCTGCTCGGCATAGAGCCGCGCGATCTCGGCGCCGGTGAGGCCGAACGCCTTCAGGACCTCCTCGTTATGCTCGCCCAGCCGGCCGGCCTTCGGGCCGTCGTCCGCGGACCAGGCGGAGAAGCGCATGGGCATGCCGGGCACGTCGAAGCTGCCGATCGCCGGGTCGTGGACGCGCCGAACCGTGCCGCGCGCCTTCAGATGGGGCTGCGCCACCACCTCGCTGAGGGTGAGCACCGGAGCGGCCGGCACGCGCTCCTTCTCCAGCGCGGCGAGACACTCCTCGCGGGTGCCCACGCCGGCGAGCCAGTCTTCGAGGATGTCCTTCAGCGCATCGTTGTTCGCCTTGCGCAGGCTGGCGGAGGCAAAGCGCTCGTCCTTGAGCAGTTCCGGCCGACCCATGGCCGCGACCAGTTGCGGCCACTGGTGGGCGAGGGACATCAGCGTGATGTAGCGGCCGTCGCCGCAGCGGAAGATGCCGGTGGGGCCGCCGTCCGGATGCTGCGAGCCGGTGCGCTTCGGCTCATAGGCGCCGCCGCGCAGCGCGATGCGCGGCACGCTCGCCTCGTGCATGTGGAAGTAGGTGTCGACCAGCGTCGCCTCCACGTGCTGGCCCTCGCCGGTGCGCTCGCGGTGGAGCAGCGCCGCCACCACAGAGAGCGCCGCCGAGACCCCGGTAGAGACGTCGCCGATCGCCATGGTGATCATGGCCGGGCTGCCGTCCGGATCGCCCACCAGGCCGGTGATGCCCGCATAGGCCTGGCCCATATAGTCGTAGCCCGGCTTGTCGGCGAGCGGCCCGCTCTGGCCCGCGAGCGAAATCGAGCACATGACGATGCGCGGATTGATCGCCTTCAGGTCCTCGTAGGACAGCCCCGCGCGCGCCATCACGCCGGGGGCGAAGTTCTCCACCACCACGTCCGCCTGGGCGATCATCGTGCGCAGCAGCGCGCGCCCCTCAGGGTGCTTGAAGTCGAGCGCGATGCAGCGCTTGGAGTGGTTGTGCTGGAAGAAATAGGTGGAGTGGGGCGCCGCTCCCTTGGCCGCTCCCCTGGCTGCGGCCTGCGCCTTGAGACCCTGCGCCCGCGCCCGGTCGCCGAACGGGGCGAGCTCTACCTTCACCACGTCGGCGCCCATCTCCGCGAGCAGCCGCGTGCAGGTCGGACCGGCGACGAACTGCGTGATGTCGATCACCTTGTAGCCGGTAAGCATGGGCGGGCGCTGATCCATTCCTCGGCTCCTGATGGGCTGTCCCGGGACGAGCGGTTGCCCCGCTTATGAAAGCCGTCGGCCGGGCAGGTCCAATATCCGCGAGGTCTGCTTCAAGTCGCGCCAAGACCTGATGGGCTTCGGGGCGCCGCTCCAAGTCGCAACGCCTATCGAACCGAACCTCGAACGTCTTGGACGCCGTGGTGTCCCCTTTCTAGCGTCTCGTGGACGGGAGACTTGTCGTGCTCGACCTCTATTTCTGGACCACGCCCAACGGTTACAAGGTCACCATCCAGCTCGAGGAGCTGGGGTGGGACTACAATGTCGTGCCGGTCCATATCGGCAAGGGCGAGCAGTTCGCGCCGGACTTTCTGAAGATCAGCCCGAACAACAAGATCCCGGCTCTCGTCGACCGGGACGGACCTGGCGGGGCGCCCTACGCGCTGTTCGAGTCGGGCGCGATCATGATGTATCTGGCGGAGAAGAGCGGCTTCCGCTTCATGCCGCAGGAACTGCGGGCCCGCTACGACGTGATCCAGTGGCTAATGTTCCAGATGGCGGGCGTCGGCCCGATGCTGGGGCAGGCGCACCACTTCCGCCGCTATGCGCCGGAAACCATCCCCTATGCCGTGGAGCGCTACACCTCGGAGGCGGCGCGCATCTACCGCGTGCTGGACCGCAGGCTCGGCGAGGTGGAGTACCTCGCCGGTGATTATTCTCTCGCCGACATGGCGGTCTATCCCTGGCTGCGCGCCCACGACTGGCAGGGGCAGGCGCTGGAGGACTTCCCCAACGTCCTGCGCTGGTATGGCGCCGTGCGCGCGCGCCCGGCGGTGCAGCGCGGCCTCGCGGTGCTGAAGGAGCGCCACGAGCGCAACAAGGCGAAGCCCGAGGGGGCGGCCTGGGATGCGCTTTTCGGCAAGACCCAATTCTCGGATGACACCCGTCGCGCCAACGACGGCCAGGATGCAGCGGCCACCCGCTGAACCGGACAAGGGGGCGGCTCCTGCCAGCCGGCCCTGCATGACAGACGGCAGATAAAGTCGGGCTCGGCCCGGGGAGGAAGAGATGAAGAGGTTTCTGCTCGGGGCGGCCGCCGCCTCGGCCGCCGTGCTCACGCTTGCCACCGGCGCCAGCGCGCAGACGTTTCCCGACCGCGCCATCACCATGGTGGTGCCCTACGCCGCAGGGGGACCGACGGACACCGTCGCCCGGCTCGTCGCCGACGCCATGAGCCGCAATCTCGGCGGCAGGATCGTGGTGGAGAATATCTCCGGCGCGGGCGGCACGCTGGGCGCCGGGCGCGTGGCGAAGGCCGATCCCAACGGCTACACGCTGCTGCTCAATCATATCGGCCAGGCGACCGCGCCCACCCTCTATCCGAACGCGCCATATGATTCCCAGGCTGCCTTCGAGCCCATCGGCCTGATCGCGGACGTGCCCATGACCATGGTCTCGCGCCCCGATCTGCCGCCGAAGACGCTCGCCGAGCTGATCGATTACGCGCGCAAGAACAAGGACAAGATCACCTATGCCAATGCCGGCCCCGGCACTGCCTCGCATCTGTGCGGCATGCTGTTCATGAACCTCACCGGCCTCGACGTGACCACGGTGCCCTACAAGGGCACCGGGCCGGCCATGATCGACCTCATCGGCGGCCAGGTGGACTTCATGTGCGACCAGACCACCAACACCACGAGCTACATCCGCGCCGACAAGGTGAAGGTCTACGCCACCACCACCGCCACCCGCCTGCCCACGCTGCCGCAGGTGCCGAGCGCGGCGGAGTCCGGCGTGCCCGACCTCAGCCTGTCCATCTGGCATGGCCTCTATGCGCCCAAGGGCACCCCCGCTCCGGTGGTGGAGAAGCTGCAGAAGTCGCTGCTCGCGGCCCTTGAGGACCCGCAGGTCAAGGAGCGCTTCAAGGAACTGGGGGCCCTGGTGGTGCCGCCCGGCGAGGTGACGCCGGCGGCGCTGAAGGCGAAGCTCGCCGCCGAGATCACGCGTTGGCACACGGTGCTGGGGTCGGACCGATCCGCGCGCAACTGATGGTCCGGGCGCCTCTCTCGCCAACTGCCCCTGCGTGATCTCAGGGCTTCCTGTCTGACGAGAGAGCGCTTCAAGCCCCGCTTTCGCCCCCGGCACGGGCACCCAGGCCGACCATCCTGCGGCATCGGATGCCGCGCCCGTCGGAAGCGGTGCATGCTTCAAGCGCGCCGGCGCGGGTCCCGACCAAGACCGGAACACCGGACAGCTCGCCGGACCAGCCGGCCCGGCGCGCCGTTCGGCGGCGCGTTACGGCAGCTCAGTTCCTCAGCGCCGAGGTTCCGTCGATGGCGGTCGGATACGGCAAGTCGTTCACCAGCTTCGCGCTCGGCGCGGTCTGCGCGAAGATCGGGGCGAGATCGATCGTCAGGTAGGTGAGCCGATGGGCATAGTCGGTGATCGTCAGCGTGTTGTTGGTCAGGTCCTTGATCGCCACCCACTGGGTGTAGTCGGAGATGAGCTGGCCGTCCGCCTTGCTCTGCGCGATGCCGATCGGGATGTCGACCGTGTTGAGGATGTGACCGATCGCCTGCCGCGCCTCGGCCCCGGTCTTGGGCGGGGTGATGAAGTGGCGCAGGAAGGCCGCGCGCACGAAGCGCGCCGGCGGAGAATAGTCGCCGGGCATGCCGAGCAGGCCGCCGCCCTGGCCGATGGCCGTCACGTTCGCCGTGCCCACGTTCCGCTCTGACACGCCGACCGTGGACAGGTTCAGATAGTTGCGCAGGTTGGTCAGATGCCAGTCGTAGGTCGGCGCGTTGGTCAGCACGTGGGCGACATTGTCGTGGATGCGCAGTTCGCCGCCCACATATTCCACCACGATGCCGGCCCCGGTGCGGTCGGTGAACACCATGTGGATGGTCGGCGGCGTCGGACCGCTCGGCAGCGAGGGGTCCGCCCACACCTTGATGCCCGGCAGCGCCGCGCGCACCTCGGCGACGCTCGCGTGCATCCCGAGCGCCCAGGCGCCGAAGCCGAGGATGGAGACGTAGCTTTTGTCCGCCTTGGTCACCGTCTGGTACTCGGTGAATCCGGGCAGGAAATTCCCGCTCATGCCGAGGCCGGCGGCGTTCTGGCCTTCCAGGATCGCGCCGCCGGGAATGATCTCAGCGCTGATGCCCACCACCGCCTGCTTCGTCGCGACCTTCACCGGTGGCAAGCCGAGGTCGGCCGGCGCCGTCAGGGGCAGCTCGGTCCCCTTCGGCAGGCTCTTGAGCGTCCACTTCATGTCGAACGCCCACTCCATGGTGCGTCCGGCGATGACGGTCCTGTCGGCGGCGACGATGTCGACCGCGGTGCAGGCAAGCGCCTGCTGAAGCGAAGCCAGGACCATCAGTCCCGCCATGGTGACACGCAGCATGCAATCCTCCCCAGGTGACGCGCCATTGCGCCAGCGCTTCGATTAAGAGGCCGGTACCCGTCCCGCTGGAACGCGCAGCTTTCGCTTTGGCCTGATTGTTAGCACCTAGCGGCGCCACCGGCTACGACGGGCCATCCCTTCGGCGGGCATCGGCGAAAGGCCGCCATCGCCGATATAGCCGCAGGTTCTCCATTACAATTTCTCATGTCCCGCCGGCCGCAAAGGTCGTTTGAAGCGGCTCCGGGACGCGCGCACAGTCGGCGCACGCAGAGCCGGCCGCAGCGCGGCCTGCCGCGACAACCGAGGGCCACGACACGAGCCCGCGAAGAAGCATCGGAGGAAACATGATCCGCTCCTGGCTCGCGAAGTCCGCGGCCGCCCTGGCGACGGCGACGCTGCTCATCGGCTCCGCCGCGCACGCGGAGGACGCCTACCCCACCCGGCCGATCCGTCTCATCGTGCCGCTCTCCCCCGGCGGCGTCACCGACATGGTGGCGCGCCTCATCGCCCAGTCCATGACCCGCGACTGGGGCCAGCAGGTGGTGGTGGACAATGTCGTCGGCGCCGGCGGCACCCTCGGCGCGGAAGCGGCGGCGCGCGCGCCGGCGGACGGGTACACGCTCCTCATGGGGACCGTGAGCTCGAACGCCATCAACGCCTCGCTCTACAAGAACCTGCGCTACGACAACATCCGCGATTTCGAGCCGATCTCGCTGGTGGCCATCGGCCCCAACATGCTGGTGGTCAACCCCAGCGTGCCGGCCACCACGGTCGCCGAGCTGATCGCGCTGCTGCGCGCCAACCCGAACCAGTACAGCTATGGCTCGACCGGGGTGGGAACCTCGGTCCACCTCCTGGCCGAGCGCTTCAAGACCGTGACCGGCACCTCGATGACCCACGTGCCCTACAAGGGCAGCGGGCCGATGACCGTGGACCTCACCGCCGGGCACGTCCAGCTGAGCTTCGACAACATGCCGACCGCGCTGGCGCAGGTGAAGGCCGGCAAGCTGCGCGCGCTGGCCGTGACCAGCCCGGAGCGCTGGCCGACCCTTCCCGACGTGCCGACGATGGCCGAGACCATTCCCGGCTTCGTCGGCATCTCCTGGCAGGGCCTGTTCGCGCCGAAGGGCGTGCCGGAGCCGATCCTGGACAAGCTCTCCGCCGAGGTACGCAAGATCCTGGCGGAGCCGGCGATCAAGGAGCGCTTCCTCGAACTTGGGACCCAGGCCGCCGGAAACGCGCGCGCGGAGTTCGCCGCCTTCGTCAAGACCGAGACCAGCCGCTGGGCGGAAATGGTCAAGATCTCCGGGGCGAGCGTGAACTGAGGCGGCAGACCGACGCCACAGAGGCGCGCCAGGCGGCCTTCATCGCGGATCAGCGTTGCATCGGCGGCGTCCCCCGGCTCACAATGCCGCACGCCGCCGAAAATTAAGAAGTCGCGCCGGGAATCGGCGTCATCGGGAGGAAATAGATGAAGTCGCTGCTGTCGGAGCGGGGGACGCAGACCCGTCGCGATGTTCTGGGCGCCGATTGGGTCGATCGCAATCTGCAGAATACGACCGAGTTTGACCGCGCCTGGCAGATGTACGTCACCAACATCAATTGGGCCGGCACCTGGTCGCGCAACATCATTCCGCAGCAGCAGCTCAGCCTGATCAATCTCGCCATGCTTGCCGCCTCGGGGCAGATGAAGGAATTCGAGCACCACTTCCACAATGCCCTGGTGCGCACGAAGGTGCCGCTGCCGCAGCTGCGCGAGCTGCTGCTGCACGTGGCCCAGTATTGCGGCATCCCCACCGGGACCGACATGTTCCGCATCGCCCGCCACGTGCTGGAGCAGGAAGGGATCGACCTGTCCACGCTGGAGCCGCTCGACACGGATTACCTCTACAAGCTCGGGGATGAGGCCTCCACCTGAGGAACGGCATCGGCGGAGCGGCGCGACGTCTCGGCGAGCCAAGCACGGAACACCTGGATCTTGGGCGCGTCGGCCCGCTCGCGCGGGGTGACGAGGTAGTAGCCGAGATCGCGCCGCAGCACCGTTCCGAAAGGCTCCACCAGCCTGCCGCTGCGCAGGTCATCTTCCACGTATGAGCGCTGGCCGATGGCGATGCCGAGATTGGCCCGCGCGCATTCGTAAACGATGCTGAGGTCCTCGAAATAGAGGTTGTCCCTCTGCTCCTCGGCAAGGTTCGCGCAGCGGCACCATTCGGCCCAGTCGGACGGGCGCAGATTGTGGTGCAGCAGCGTCGACCCGCGCAGCAGCGCCTGCGGTGACGAGCCGTCGCGCTGCGCGAAATAGTCCGGGCTGCAGATGGGCGACAGTTCGTCGAGGAAGAGGAGGTCGCAGTTCCAATGAGGCCATTGTCCGCGGCCGTAGCGGATGCCCACGTCGACCGCGTCACGGTCGAAATCCACCGGACCTGATGCCGCCACCAGGCGTACCTCGATCTCCGGGTGGCGCCGCTGGAACTCCGGCAGCCGCGGGATCAGCCAGCGGATGAAGAAGGTGGTGTAGCCGCGCACGGTGAGCACGGAATGGGTGTGGGTGGCGATGAGGTTGTCGGTGGCCCGGGCAATGCGCGCGTAGGCGTCCTCCAGCGACTGGGCGAAGACCCGGCTGCCATGGCTGAGCTGGAGCCCCTGCGCGGTGCGGGTGAAGAGCGGGAAGCCGAGCCGCAGCTCCAAGGCGCGGATATGCCGGCTCACCGCGCCCTGCGTGACGCCGAGCTCTTCCGCTGCCTTGGTGAAGCTGCAATGGCGCGCCGCCGCCTCGAACGCCCGAAGCTGGTTCAGGGGCAAAAGCCGGCGATGCGGTCTGCTCATGAGTTTCACTCACGTGGTGGCGGGAGGAAAAATGACTTGTGGCGCCCCGGAAACGCCGACAAACTATTTATATACAATGGAAATCTTCGCTCAATGATAAAAACTCAGACAGCAGGCACATCTGGATGATGAGCGTTTTTATCATGCGACCCCAAAGACCGGCTGAGCTCTCCGATTCATCCGATGGGCCGCCGAATAGAACGTCCAGGCGCACAAGGACCCCCACATGCATCCGAACCTCAGTGACGAACAAAGGCAGATGGTCTCGACGGTGCGGGACCTCGTCCAGTCGGAGTTCAAGCCGAATGCGCAGCGGTACATGGACGGCACCTTCCCCTGGGACAATATCCGCAAGCTCGCCGAGATCGGCGTGCTGGGCATGTCCGTCCCGCAGGAATATGGCGGTCTCGGCCTCTCGGTCTTCGACAGCGCCCTGGTGCTCGAGGAGATCGCCAAGGGCTGCTACGTCACGGCCATGGCGGCGCTCGGCGAGGCCGGCGTCCAAACGCGGGTGATCGCCCACTACGCCCCGAAGTCCATCCGCGAGCGCATCCTGCCGAAGGTGGTGACCGGCGAGTGCATCCTCGCCATCTGCATGACCGAGCCTCATGCCGGAACCGATGTCGCCAACTACCGCACCAATGCGCGCGTGATCGGCGACAAGGTGGTGCTCAACGGCGTGAAGACCCTGATCAGCCGCGCGCCGGAAGCGGGAATGTTCGTGGTCTTCACCCGCATCGACGGACGGCCGGGCCGGGAGGGCATCGGCTGCGTCCTGGTGGAGCCCGGAACGCCCGGCTTCGAGGTCACCGGTACCTTCCACACCATGGGCGGGGAGAATCTCCACGAGGTGCAGTTCAACGAATGCGAACTGCCGATCGAGAACCTCGCCATCCGCGAGGACGGGTTCCGCAAGCTCCTGTCCGCCTTCAACACCCAGCGCTGCCTCAACCCCTCCATCTCGCTCGGGCTCGCCGAGGGGGCATTCGAGGAGGCGTGCCGCTACGTGCGCGACCGCACGGTGTTCGGCAAGGCGGTGGGCGACTTCCAGGGCGTGCGCTGGAAGCTCGCCGACATGTACCGCGAGATCGAGGCTGGCCGCGCTTTGCTCTACCGCGCCTGCGCCAGCGCCAATCCGTTCCCCGATCCCTTCCTGTCGGCGGTGGCGAAGATCACCTGCAACGAGATGTCGGTGCGCGTCACCAGCGAGGCGATCCAGCTGCATGGCGGCGTCGGCTTCACCGACGAATATGCGGTCTCGCGCTTCTATCGCGGCGCGCGCTACGGCTCGCTCGGCGGCGGCACCTCCGAGACGCTGCGCGACCTGATCGGCAAGAAGATCATGGAGGCGACCACCTTCGGCGACGACCTGCTGAACTACAGCGCGCCCGGCCATCGCATGCCCAGCCCAGCCGAGGCGGCGGGCTTCGCCATGCCGGCGGAGTGATCCCATGCCGGAAGCTTCAGCGCCAGATCCGGCTCCTCTCGGGGGCGTTCGGCGGGTGCGCGCCTTGATCGGAGGCCGCCCCACCGAAGGCGAGGGCGTGTTCGAGACCGTGGACCCCTATCGCCAGACCCCTTTCGCCGAGGTGGCGCAGGCGGGCCCGCGCGAGGTCGAGGCAGCGGTCGCGGCCGCGCGAGCCGCCGCGCCCCAGGTGGCGGCGACGCCGGCCCGCGCACGGGCCGTGCTGCTGCGGCGCGCCGCGGAAGCCGTCAGGGCCCGCGCCGAGAGCCTTGCGCTCACCATGGCCCAGGAGACTGGCAAGCCGATCCGCGACGCCCGCCGCGAGGTGGCGCGCTGCCCGGAGACGCTGGAGCTGTGCGCCGAGGAGGCGGTGCGCATCGAAGGCGCCCACATTCCCATGGACGCGACCGACATCGGCGCAGGCAAGCTCGGCGTGGTGCTGCGCTTCCCGCTTGGGGTGATCGCGGCCATCACGCCCTACAATGCCCCGCTCAACCTCGTCTGCCACAAGGTGGGACCGGCCCTTGCGGCCGGCAATGCGGTGGTGCTCAAGCCGGCGCCCCAGGCGTCGGCCACCGTCGCGGCGCTGGTGGACGCCTTGCGCGAGGCCGAGCTCCCGGACGGCTGGCTGAACACCATCTACGGCGACGCCGCCGGCCGCCTTCTGGTGGAAGCGCACGGCATCGACGCCGTCTCCTTCACCGGCTCGACCGCCGTCGGCGCGCGCATCCGCGCCGCCGTGCCGCTGAAGCCGGTGGTGCTGGAGCTTGGCGGCAACGGCTTCACCATCGTCCACGCCGACGCGGACCTCGAGGCCGCCGCCGGCCTGTGCGCGTCAAACGCCATGCGCCTCGCCGGCCAGAGCTGCATCTCGGTGCAGAACGTATGCGTCGCGCGGCCGGTGTTCGATCGCTTCACGGCGATGGTGCTCGCGCAGGTGGACCGCCTGAAGGCCGGAAATCCCCTCGACGAGGCGACCGACGTCGGTCCCGTGATCTCCGTGTCGGCGGCCGAGGCCATCGCCGCGCGGATCGCGGCCGCTACGAAGGCCGGAGCCGAGGTCCTGCGCGGCGGCGGACGCACCGGCGCGCTGGTCGAGCCGACGGTGCTGCGGCTCGACGCGGCGTGCGGGCCGACCTTCGACGAGGAGGTGTTCGGCCCGGTGCTGAACCTCGTCGCCTATGACGACCTCGCCGAGCCGGTCTCGTGGATCAACCGCGGGCGCTACGGGCTCCAGGCCGGCGTCTTCACCGCCTCGCTCGCCGTGGGCATGAAGCTGGCGCGCGCGCTCAGGGTCGGCGGGGTGATCCTGAACGGCTCCTCCACCTGGCGCTCGGACCAGGCGCCCTACGGCGGGGTCAAGGACAGCGGCTCCGGCCGCGAGGGTCCGCGCTACGCCATCCGCGACATGACGGAAGAGCGCTTCGTCGTCATCAATCATTGAGGACCAGGACATGTTGCTGATCGAATGCGACGGCAAGGCCTTGTTCGAGGCCAGCGGCATTCCCATTCCGGAGGGCACCGTCGTCACCGGCGGGGCGCATCCCGCTCTTCCCGGCGACGGCCCCTGGCTCGTGAAGGCCCAGGTGCCGGCGGGTGGGCGGGGCAAGGCCGGAGGCGTGGTCTTCTGCGCCACGCCGCAGGAGGTCGACCAGGCGCTTGCCCGCCTGCTCGACCAGCCGCTGCTGGGCCATGTGGTGCATGCCTGCCTGGTGGAGCAGGCAGCCAGCGGCGTCGAGGCCTATCTCTCCTTGATGGTGGACCCCGCCGCGGGCGCGGCGCGGCTGTCCTTCAGCGACACGGGAGGCATGGACGTGGAGGCGGCCGCGCGGAATGCCGGTGCGCTGCTCACCGAGGTCTGCGCCGCCGACCCCGAAGCGGTCGGACAGGCGATCGACCGGCTCGCCGCACGACTGGAGCCGCAGAGCGCGGCTGCCCTGCGGACGGTGGCGCCGGCTCTCGCCGAGCTGTTCTTCGCGCGCGAGCTGCTGCTCGCGGAGATCAACCCGCTGTTTCTGGACGCCGGGCGCGCCGTCGCCGGCGATGCCAAGGTGGTCGTGGACGCGAACGCCATCTCGCGGCAGAGCGAGATCCGGCGCTTCGTCGAGGCGCGCCCCGAGGTCTATCCAGACGTGTGGCGCAAGATGAACGAGGGCTTCGACTTCATCGATCTCGATCCCGACGGCGCCATCGGCCTCGTCACCACCGGCGCCGGCCTTTCCATGATGCTGATCGACGAGCTGACGGCGCGGGGCGGGCGGCCGCTCAATTTCTGCGACCTGCGCACGGGGCAGATGCGCGGGCGTCCGGATCGCCTGATCCGGGTGCTCGACTGGCTCGCCGCCAAGCCGGGGCTCAAGGTGCTGTTCGTCAACATCTTCGCCGGCATCACCGACCTTTCCGAGTTCGCCCGCCTGCTTACCCAGGCCCTGGCGCGGTTTCCGCGACCCGACATTCCCGTCGTCGCAAGGCTCGTCGGTCCCGGCGAGGCCGCCGCGCGCGCGCATCTCGCGGCGGTGCGACCCGACCTCGCCACCTATGCCGATCTCGACCAGGCCCTCCAGCACGTGATTGCGGTCTCCCGCCCATGATTTCCGATCTGTTCGCCATCGACCGGTCGACGCCGGTCATCATCCAGGGCATCACCGGCCGCATGGGTCGCCGCCATGCCGCGCTCATGCGCGCCTACGGCACGAACATCGCCGGCGGAACCTCGGCCCGCGCCGGCGGCATCGACGAGATGCCGGTGCCGGTGTTCGCCACCTGCGGCGAAGCGGTGGCCGCCACCGGCGCCCGCGCCTCGGTGGTCATGGTGCCGCCGGAAGACGTGCTCGACGCCGCCAGTGAGGCGATCGCCGCCGGCATCGGCGTGGTGGTGACCATCGCCGAGGGCGTGCCGGTGCACGACGCCCTCAAGCTGAAGGCCATAGCCGATGCGGAAGGCGCGGTCTGGATCGGACCGTCGACCCCAGGCATGGCGCGGCCGGGAATCGCCAAGCTCGGCTTCCTGCCGGACATCTCGCTTCACCCCGGCGACTGGGCGATGCTCACCAAGAGCGGGACGCTGTCCTATGAAGTGGGCTACCGGCTCGCCGCACGGGGCCTCGGCCAGAGCATCTGGATCGGCGTCGGCGGCGAGGTGGTGAAGGGCGTGCGCTTCGCCGACCTCGTGGCGCCCTTGGCCGCGGACCCCGCCACCCGCGGCATCCTGCTCGTGGGCGAGGTCGGCGGCACCGAGGAGGAGGAGTTCGCCGACGCCCTCGTCCGCCAAAGCTTCGCGAAACCGGTTGTGGCGCTGCTCGCGGGCCGCGAGAGCAAGCAGGGCGTCGCCATGGGGCATGCCGGCGCCCTCACCTTCGGCGAGGCCGGGACGCTGCATTCCAAGCGCAAGCACCTGGAAGCCGCCGGCGCCGAGGTGTTCTTCTCGCTGGATGCGCTGGCGGCGCGCGCGGCGGAACTTTCGTCATCGTCCGAACAAGACACATCCGGGGAGCGCGCCCATGGCTGACCTCAATCTGGCAGAGCGCAATGGCGCGGAGATCATCGTCGAGCACCTGATCGCCGAGCAGGTGCCCTATCTTTTCGGCCTCTGCGGCCACGGCATCGTCGGCCTGATGGAGGCGGCCCGGACGCGGTCCGACCGCATCGCCACCGTCACCGTGCACAACGAGCAGATCGCGGGCTTCGCGGCGGACGCCCATTACCGGCTCACCGGCCGTCCCGGCGCCACCTTCACCTCGTGTGGTCCGGGCTCGGTGAACATCCAGATGGCCATCGCCAATGCCATGTTCGATTCCTCCGCCGTGCTCGCCATCACCGGCAACATCCCCACCCAGCAGTTCAACAAGGGGCCGTTCCAGGAGTTCGGCCACCACCACCAGGCGGATTTCGTCTCCGCCATGCGCCCCTACGTGAAGCGCAGCTATCAGGCGACGCGGCCCGACATGCTGCCCGCCATGATGCGCCACGCCTTCGGGACCATGCTGGCGGGACGGCCGGGACCAGTGCATCTCGACGTGCCGTTCAACGTGTTCCTGGAGACCGCGCCCGCCGCCACGCCCGACATGCAGGCCTGGCGTGGGGGCGTGGACGTCCGATCGGCGCCGCCGCCGGAGACGCTCGACCGGGCGCTCGATCTCCTGGAGGCGTCCGAGCGCCCGCTGATCCTGGCCGGTCACGGCTGCCTCACCGGCGGCGCCGGCGCCGAACTCGCGGCACTCGTGCGGGTGCTAGGCGTGTCGGCCGCCACCACGCCCCAGGGCAAGGGCGTCCTGCCCGACGACGAGGCGCTCCATCTCGGGCCGACGGGACGCGACGGCGTCTATCCCGCCAACCGGGCCGCCCGCGAGGCGGACCTCGTGCTCGCCATCGGCACCCGCTTCGGCGACCGCGGCACCAGCAGCTGGCACCCCGGCGTGACCCACGATTTCCCGCCGGCGCGCCTGATCCACGTGGATTGCGACCCCGCCGCGCTGGGCCGCAACTATCCCACCAGCCTCGGCGTGGTGGCCGACGCGGCGCTGTTCTGCCGCCTGTTGCGCGAGCGCGCCCAGGCCCGTCCCCTCGCCGACAGCCCCGCCCGCCGCGCCTGGCGCGCGCGAGCGCAATCCTGGAAGGCGCGCTGGCAGGCGGACGTGCGCGGACAGGCCGCGAGCGAGGAGCGCGCGCCCATGCATCCGGCCCGCGTGGTGGCGGAGATCGCCGCCGCGGTGCCGGATCACACCGTGCTCCTGTCCGACATCGGCGCGCACCATTCCTGGTGCGTCCAGCAGATGCCCATGCGGCGCGGCGGGCGCTTCCTGCAATCGGGCGGCGGAGCGACCATGGGCTTCGGCGTGGGCGGCGCCATCGGCGCCCAGTTCGCCATGCCGGATCGCCCCGTGGTCGCGGTGGTGGGCGATGGCGGCATGCTCATGCATGCGAGCGCGATCGCCACCGCTGTGGAATACGAGCTGCCCATCGTCTGGGTGGTGTGGAACAATTGCGGCTACGTCTCCATCCGCGACCTGCAGCGCGGCTTCCTCGGCCCCCAAGCCGAGTTCCTGACGCGCTTCCGCAACATGCGCACCGGCGACCTCCGAAGCACCGACTTTGCCGCTCTAGCGCGTGCCATGGGCGCGCAGGGCGTGCGGGCGGAAGGACCCGCCGATCTCGGCGCGGCGATCACCGAGGCGCTGCGCGCCGGCGGGCCGACGGTGATCGACGCGGCGGTCTCCGCCGACGCCGCCCGCATGACCGCGGGCAGCTGGGACATGCCGCCCATCGCCGGGCCGATGCCCAACTACGATCCCGACCCGGTCGGAGCGTGAGCCATGGCGGACGTCGTCTCGACCCTCGCCGCCCCGCATCGGAAGCGGGACGCCACCGCTGCCTCGGCCACGGCGATCCGGCCGGAGGCGCCGCGGCGCGCCCTGGTGGTCGGCGCCTCCGGCCTGCTCGGCGAGAACCTCTGCCGGCGGGTCGCCGAAACGCCGGGGTGGCAGCTGACCACCCTGTCCCGCCGGCCGCCCGCGGTGGCCGGCTCGGCGCACGTGTCGCTTGACCTGAAGGCGCACGACCACTGCCTCGCGCACGCCAGCGCCTTGGCCGACATCACCCATGTCTTCTTCTGCGCCCGCGAGCTCTCCAAGGGCTACGGCATCGACGTCGACGTCAACGGCGAGATGCTCGCCAACCTCCTGGACGCGCTGGCGGACGGCGCCCCGCATCTGCGGCATGTGCAGCTGATGCATGGACTGAAATGGTACGGAACCCATGTCGGTCCCGTGCGCATTCCCGCGCGGGAGGACGACCCGGCGCACGCGGATTCGAGCTTCTACTTGCGCCAGCAGGAGGACCTGATCCGCCGCTGCGCGCGCTCCGGCTGGACCTGGTCGACCATCCGCCCGCATTTCCTGTGCGCCTTCGCCACCGGCAGTCCGAGCAACCTCGTCCTCATGCTCGGAACCTTCGCCAGCCTGCTGAAGGAGATGGGGGACGACCTCTGGTTTCCCGGCTCCCAGGACGCGTTCGATGCCGTGACGGGATGCGCCGACATCGACCTCGTCACCTCCGCCATGCTGTGGGCCGCGTCCGAGGAGAGCTGCGCGAACAATGCCTTCAACATCGGCAACGGCGACGTCTTCCGCTGGCGCGACGTGTGGCCCCTGATCGCCGAGACCTTCGGCCTGCGGCCGGGGCCGGTGCGGATCACCGACCTGCCCGCCTACATGGCGGACAAGGGGCCGGTCTGGGAGCGGCTCGCCGCGCGCCGCGGCCTCAAGCCCCTGCCGCTGGACCAGCTGGCGGACTGGCATTTCGCGCAGAACAACGTGTTCGGCCTCGCCTGGGACGTTGTTCCCTCCCTCGTCAAGGCGCACCGCCACGGTTTCCACGAGGTGGTCGACACCGGAGAGATGTTCGCGCGCCTGTTCGCCCGATACCGAAGCGCGGGGATCCTGCCGTGAGCCACCGCGACAGCCGCCCGCCCCGCCTGCCGCGGCTCGGCATGACCACCTCCACCTTCGGCGGCGCGCTCGACGGCAAGCTGCGCGCCATGGCGGCGGCGGGCTTTGGCGCCACCGAGTTCTGGCCCAAGGACCTGTTCGAGCACCCCGACGGTCCGGATGCCGCCGTGACGCAGCTGCGTGCATGCGGGCTTGGGGTCAGCGCCTATCAGGCGTTGCGCAATTATGAAGGCGCGCCGCCGCAGGAGCGCGCGCACAAGAGCGGCATTGCCGCGCAGATGATGGACCAGATGGCGCTGCTCGGGGCGGAGCTTCTGGTCGTCGCCTCCAACACGTCCGAGGATGCGAGCGCCGACCGCGCGCGGATGGTGGACGACCTCGCCCGGCTCGGCGACCTTGCCGCCGCGCGCGGCGTCAGGATCGCCTACGAGCCCATCGCCTGGGGCCGGCATGTGCGCAGCTTCGAAGACGGGTGGGCGGTGGTGCGGGCGGCCGACCATCCCCAGGTCGGGCTGCTGCTGGACTCATTTCACAGCTTCATCCTCGATACGCCCCTCGCCGCGCTGTCGGACATCGACGGGAGCAAGATCTTCCTGGTGGAGCTGTCGGACTTTGCGCGCAGCGCCCTGCCCTTCATCGACATCGCGCGGCACTACCGCCTGTTTCCGGGCGAGGGCCTCTCGCCGATGGCGGAGTTCGTGCGGCGCGTTAGGGCCACGGGATATGCGGGCTGCTATTCGGTCGAGGTCTTCAACGCCCATTGCCGGGCGAGCGATCCGGCCGAGGTCGCCCTGAGGGCGATGGCGGCGACGCGCGGCGCGCTGTCCGAAGTCGCGCCCGAGCTGTTTCAGCCGTAGCGCCTTCGACGCCGCGTGAGGCGGCCCGGCGATGCTCTCGCCGGGCCGCCTCACCCGTCATTGGCGCGGGATGCCGGAGACGCGGATGAGCTCGCCCCAGCGCGCATATTCCTTCGCGAGGAACGCCGCGAACTCCGCCGACGGCAGGGGCCACGGCACCGCGCCGATGGAATTGAAGCGCTTGCGCACGTCCGGGTCCTTGAGAATCTCCATCAGCGCATCGCTCATCTGCGTCACGGCCGCCTGGGGCGTGCCCTTGGGGAACACGGTGCCGAGCCACGCCGAGGCGTGGAAGCCGGGATAGCCCAGCTCGGCGATGGTCGGCACGTCCGGCAGGAACGCCAGCCGCTTCTCGGTGCACACTGCGATCAGCCGTGCCTTGCCGGCTTCCACCTGCGGCATGGCCACCGCCAGGGTATCCATGGCGACATCGATGCGCCCGCCCGCAAGGTCCAGCATCGCCGGACCGCTGCCCGGATACGGCACATGAAGAATGTCGACCCCGGCCGCGCGCTTCAGGTGCTCCATGCCGAGGTGGGACAGCGTGCCGATGCCGGACGAGGAATGGGACAGCTTGCCGGGATTGGCCTTGGCGTAGGCGACCAGCTCCGCCAGCGTCTTGGCCGGCACCTGGGGATTGACGATCAGCACCATGGGCAGATCGGCCACCAGCGCGACGGGCGTGAAATCGGTCAGCGTGTCGTAGCTCACCGACTTGTAGATGTGCGGATTGGCGACATAGGAAGCGAGCGCGCCCAAGACCATCTGCGAGCCGTCCGGCTCGGCGCGGGAGAGCTGGGACAAAGCGAGGCTGCCGCCCTGCCCCGGCTTGTTTTCCACCACCACCGGCCGGTCGAGCTTTGCCTGGAGCTTCTCGGCGAGGATACGCGCCACCATGTCGGTGGCCTGGCCGGGCGGGAAGCCCACCAGGATGCGCAGGGGCTTGGCGTCGGCCCATGCCTGCTGGAACGGAAGCATCGCCGCGAAGGCGAGGGTCAAGAGAAAGCGGTGCATCAGATCACCCCCCTATTCTTTAGTTCTTGTATGTCGTCCCGGCCGAAGCCGAGTTCGCGCAGCACCTCCTCCGTGTGGAAGCCGGGCGCCTCGCCCGCGTGCTGGACGCCGCCGGGCGTGCGCGAAAATCGCGGCACCACGCCCTGCATGCGCACCTGGCCCAATTCGCGGTCCGGCACCGTGACGATGGCGCCACGGGCGACGAACTGGGGATTCTCCATCACCGCCTTGGCGTCGTTCACCGGCGCAAAAGCGATGCCGTGGGCGTCGAGCCGGCGCTCCAGCTCGGCGAAGGGCAGCGCCCGCAGCGTGTCGGCGACGATGCCGTTGATCTCGCCGCGATGGCGCACCCGGTCCGGGTTGGTGGCGAAGCGCGGGTCGCTCTTCAGCTCGGGCCGGCCGATGGCCTCGCACAGGCGCTCGAACAGGTTCTGCGAGGAGGCCGGCACCGACACCCACTGGCCGTCGGCGGTCTCGAAGATGCTGCTCGGGGCGGCATAGGTGTTGATGTTGCCGGAGCGGCGCGGGGACTGGCCCAGCTGATCCTGCTGGATGATCACGAAGTCCATCGCCCGCAGCATCGCCTCGGACATGGAGCAGTCGATCTCCTGTCCCGGCCGGTCGGGCGACTGGGCGAGCTCGAACAGCGCCGCCAGCACGCCGAGCGCGCCGAACAGGCCGCCCACGGCGTCGGAGACCGGAAAGCCGAGATGCAGCGGCGGCCCGTCCGCCTCTCCGCACAGGTGGGTGAAGCCGCACAGGGCCTCGAACGCCCGGGCAAATCCCGGCCGGTCCCGGTAGGGACCGTCCTGCCCGAAGCCCGAGATGCGCAGGATCGTCAGGCGCGGGTTGAGCGCGTGCATCCACGCCCCGGTCAGCCCCCAGCGGTCCAGCGTGCCAGGCCGGAAGTTCTCGATCACCACGTCCTGGGCGGCGATGATGGGCGCGAGAATCTCCTTCGCCCGCGCCTGCCGCAGGTCGAGGCTGATGGTGCGCTTGTTGCGGTTGGTGACCTTCGACCAGAGCGAGATGCCGTCCTTGTGGGGCGGCAAGGCGCGCAGGGGATCGCCGGAGCCTGGCATCTCGACCTTCAGGATGTCGGCGCCGTAGTCGCCCAGCAGCGCCGCGCAGAGCGGGCCGGCGAACACGGTCGACAGGTCGAGCACGCGCAGGCCCTTCAGGGGGCCTGTCTTCATGGAAATATCGCTGCCCTTCGGGTTGTTTTTCGTTTCCACCCGAAGGGGAGGCTAAGGGAAGGCGGGATAGTCCGAAAAGTTATAAGTTGATATCATCCGATCATGATTCTTGATCACCGCTTCGGCCGCCTCCGGTTTCGCGACCTCGAATTCCTGGTGACCTTGGCGCGCGCCGGCAGCCTGCGCCGGGCGGCGCAGGAGCTGGGCGTGAGCCAGCCGGCGCTCAGCAAGACCCTGCGCGAGATCGAGGACGGCTTCGGGGTGGCGCTCTATGAGCGCGGCAGCGGCGGCCTCTTGGCCACGGCGGCCGGCACGCGCCTGATCTCGGCCGCGCAGGTGATGCTGGCGGAGCTGACCAATGCGCGGACCACCGCCCGTGCCGCGCTCGACCCTCCGCTGCGCGTCGGCGCCACCTCGGTGGTGGCGCTGGTGCTGCTGCCGCGCTGGCTGAAGGCGCTGGGCGACCGCCCCGCGAGCATCACCGAGGGCGCGGTGCCGGGGCTGCTCGACGCGCTCGACCGCGGCGATCTCGACGTGGTGGTCTCCATGTATCCGCTGCCCAACCGGCCGCCGGCGCCGTTCTCCCACCTGCGCCTGTTCCGCGACGACCTGCTGGTGGTGGCCGGGCGCGGCCAGATGGTGCCGCACCGTTGGGAGGAGCTCGCCGGCTGCGACTGGGTGCTGCCGCGGCCGCCGAGCCTGATCGGCGGCGCCATCGAGACCCGCTTCCTCGCCGAGGGGCTGGTGCCGCCGGTGCCCAAGGTCATGTCGGTGCATCCGGCCACCAACATGATGCTGGTGGCCGACGGGCACGGCGTCGGCGCGATGCTGCGCTCGCTCTATGACGGCATGGGCATGGCCGCGCGGCTTCAGGAGATCCCGGTGGTGCCGCGGCCCGAGGTGCCGCCCGTCTGCCTCGTCTACCGCAAGGCGCAGGAGGGCCAGCCGCGCATGCTGGCTTTGATCGCCGCCATGAAGCGGGTGATGGAGCGGGATGCAGCGGCGGGCGGGCTGCCGGCCGGTTGAGCCGGAGCCCCGATCCAGCATCGGCGCGGGACGTATATTGTGGATGTCCTAGTATTATAATACCCTAATCGCTGCAGCAGCGTCCTCTGGTCGCTTTGGCGGCCGATTGGAACTGGGATAAAAATCGTGCCTCAACGGAAGCGCCGGGACGCGCCTGCCCTTCGGAGCGGCCCGCACCGGCGCGAAGCGGGCTCCGTGCCGGGGCCCCGACTGGCGGGCTGGCAAGAAACGTGACGCGCGATGTATCCCGATGACACCTTGAGGAAGCTGGTTCTGCCGCTCATCCTCCTGACCGCGCTGCTGGCCTCGGCGGCGAGCACCGGGCCGATGATGAAGCCGGCGCCGCTGCCGCGCCTCGACGACCAGAGCCTCGCTTATTGGCGCGAGGCCTATGCGGACGCCCAGCCCTTGCTCGGGCTCGGAAACTGAGCCGCCTGGGGCCGTGCCCCTCCTTCCCCATCGGCCACGCCCCCGCTTCGCGCAAACGTGATCGGCCCGCGCCACGGATGGTCAGGCCGGGGGTCGACGGGCGTCCGGCTCGCTGAACGGCGCCGGAGGCAGCGGTGCAGCCGACGTCGCCGGCCAGGCGGCGCCCGCCGCGCCGGGCAGCGACGCGGGGCACCCTTCCGCGCCGGCGGCGAAGCGCGCGGAGGCCTGCGCGCAGGTGAGCGCGATCATGTGGAACGCATCCTCCTCCGAGCAGCCGCGCGAGAGATCGTTGGCGGGCTTGGCGAGCCCCTGGAGCACCGGGCCGATGGCCCGCGCGCCGCCGATGCGCTGGGCGATCTTGTAGCCGATATTGGCCGCGTCGAGGTTCGGGAAGACGAACACGTTGGCGTCGCCCCGGATCGCCGAGCCCGGCGCCTTGGCCGCGCCCACGGCGGCGACGAAGGCGGCGTCGAACTGCAGCTCGCCCTCGATGACGAGATCCGGGCGCGCCGCGCGGGCGATCCGGGCCGCCTCCACCACCTTGTCGACCCGCGCATGGCGCGCGCTGCCGGCGGTGGAGAAGGAGAGCATGGCGACCTTCGCCCGCTCGCCGGTCAACGCGGTGAAGGAATCCGCCGAGGCGCGGGCGATGTCGGCGAGCTCCTCCGCGTCGGGATCGATCACCAGCCCGCAGTCGGCGAACACATAGGCGCCCTTCTGGACGTGGTGATCCTCGCACAGGAGCATCAGGAAGAAGCTGGAGACGAGCCTCGCCTCGGGCGCGAGGCCGATGATCTGGAGCGCCGCGCGCACGGTCTCGGCCGTGGTGGCGACGGCGCCTCCCACCGTGCCGTCGGCATCGCCCATGCGCACCATCATGGCGGCGAAGGCCAGCGGCTCGCGGATGCGCCGGTGCGCGGCAGCGAGGTCCATGCCCTTGTCGTGGCGCAGCAGGTACAGTTCCTCGGCATAGGCCTGGAGATGCGGCGAGGTCGCGGGATCCTCGACGGCGATGCCCCGCGCATCCCCGCCGAGGGCCGCCATCACCTCGGCCATGGGGCCGAGGAGGACGGGCCGGGCAATGCCCTCGCGCACCGCGCGCCGCGCCGCGGCGGCGATGCGCGGGTCCGCGCCCTCCGGCAGGACGATGGCGCGGGGGGCGGCGCGGGCGGCGGCGATGATCCGGTCGAGGGCAAGCATGGCGGACCTCCCGGTAGACACGAAGGATCGGGCGGGACGCGCGCCCCGCCCGAACTGGGGTCAGCGCGCGAGCTGCTGGCGCATGTCGGACCGCTCGATGCCGGCCACCGGGACCGGCTTCTTCATGGCGTCGCGACGGAACGGCTCGCCCAGCTCCTGGTTCAGCACCACCTCGATGAAGGTGGTGACGCCCTTCTTCTGGTCCTCGGCCGCGGTGTGGATGGCCTCCTTCAGGCTCTCCACGGTCTCGACCCTCACGCCCTTGAAGCCGCAGCCTTCGGCGATCTTGGCGTAGGAAAGCTTCGGGTCGAGCTCGGTGCCGACGAAGTTGTTGTCGTACCAGAGCGTCGTGTTGCGCTTCTCCGCGCCCCACTGGAAGTTGCGGAACACCACCATGGTCACGGCCGGCCACTCCTCGCGGCCGATGGAGGTCATCTCGTTGATGGAGATGCCGAACGCGCCGTCGCCGGCGAAGCCGAACACTGGCACGTCGGGGCAGCCAATCTTGGCGCCGATGATGGCCGGAAAGGCGTAGCCGCACGGCCCGAACATGCCGGGCGCGAGATACTTCCGACCATCCTCGAAGCTCGGATAGGCGTTGCCGATGGCGCAGTTGTTGCCGATGTCCGTGGACATGATGACGTTCTTCGGCAACGCCGACTGGATCGCCCGCCAGGCCTGGCGCGGCGACATGCGGTGGCTGTCGCGGGCGCGGGCCTCCTCGTTCCAGCGGGTGCCGGGGTCGTCGTCCTCGTGGTCCATGGAGGCGAGCTGCTGGAGCCAGCGCGAGCGCGTCTGGTGGATCAGCGCGCGGCGCTCCTCGCGCCCGGCATTGCCGGCGCCGGGAGCGAGCTGCGCCAGGATCTGGCTCGCCACTTCCTTGGCGTCGCCGCAGATGCCGACCGTGATCTTCTTGGTGAGGCCGATGCGGTCCGGGTTGATGTCGACCTGGATGATCTTGGCCCCGCGCGGCCAGTAGTCGATGCCGTAGCCGGGCAGCGTGGAGAAGGGATTGAGGCGGGTGCCGAGCGCCAGCACCACGTCAGCCTTGGCGATCAGCTCCATGGCGGCCTTCGAGCCATTGTAGCCGAGCGGCCCGACCGAGAGCGGATGGTTGCCGGGGGCGGCGTCGTTGTGCTGGTAGCCGGAGCAGACCGGGGCCTCGAGGCGCTCGGCGAGCGCCATGGCCTCGCCGATGGCGTCGCCGATCACCACGCCGGCGCCGTTCAGCACCACGGGGAACTTGGCCTCGGACAACAGGCGGGCCGCCTCGGCGATGGCCTGGCGGCCGCCCGCGGGGCGCTCGAGGCGCACGATCTGCGGCAGCTCGATGTCGATCACCTGGGTCCAGAAATCGCGCGGCACGTTGATCTGGGCGGGCGCGCTGGCGCGCCAGGCCTTCTCGATCACGCGGTTGAGCACCTCGGCCACGCGGGAGGGGTCGCGCACCTCTTCCTGGTAGCAGACCATGTCCTGGAACATGGCCATCTGCGAGACTTCCTGGAATCCGCCCTGGCCGATGGTCTTGTTGGCCGCCTGGGGCGTCACCAGCAGCATGGGGGTGTGGTTCCAGTAGGCGGTCTTCATGGCGGTGACGAAGCCGGTCACGCCCGGGCCGTTCTGGGCGATGGCCATGGCCATGCGCCCGGTGGCGCGCGTGTAGCCGTCGCAGATCAGGCCGGCATTGGTCTCGTGGGCGCAGTCCCAGAAGCGGATGCCGGCCTTCGGGAACAGGTCGGACACCGGCATCATGGCGGAGCCGATGATGCCGAAAGCCTCGTTGATGCCGTGCGCCTGCAGGACTTTGATGAACGCCTCTTCGGTGGTCATCTTCATGACGGAGCAATCCTCTCGGAAACGAATGGGGAGAAGGAGGCGGCGGCCGCGCGCCGCCTCCGATCCGGACAAGCGCTACTGTGCGGGCTGGCGCGCGGCTTCCGCCGATGAGCGCTGCGCGATGTCCGACGCGCGTGGCGCCGGAGCCTTGATGGCCATGGCCGAAAGCATGGACACCAAAGCGGCGAACACCACGTAGCCGGCGACCTGCCAGGGCTGCCCGTCGCCGCGGGCGAGCAGGTAGGTGGCGATGATCGGGGTGATGCCGCTCGCGAAGATTCCCGAGAACTGGTAGACGAACGAGATGCCGGTGTAGCGCACCCGGGCGTCGAACAGGTCCGAGAACAGGGCCGCTTCAGGCCCGTAGCACATGGCGTAGAGCACCCCGAACGGCACCACGATGCCGAGCGCGATCAACGGCAGCGAGCCGGTCGAGAACAGCCAGAAGGCCGGGAACGCGACCAGGGCCAGCAGCAGCGAGCCGATGGCGTAGGTCCGCGGGCGGCCCCATTTGTCGGAGAGCTTGCCGAACATCGGGATGGTGAACACCATCACGAAGGCGGCGAGCGTCACCAGCCACAGCGCCGTGGTGCGCGGAACCTTCACGTAGTTCGCGAGATAGACGATGGAGAACACCGCGAAGACGTTGAAGAACACGCCGTCGATGTAGCGCACGCCCATGCCGAGCAGGATGTTGCGCGGATACTCCTTGATCATCGTCACGAACGGGATGGCCTGCGCCTTGTTGGCGGCCTTCACCTGCTCGAACTCCGGCGTCTCGTGCACCTTCAGGCGGATGTACATGCCGACGAAGACCAGAATGATCGAGCCGATGAAGCCGACGCGCCAGCCCCAGCTCATGAACTGCTCTTCCGGCAGCATGGAGACGATGGCGGTGACGCCGGAGGCGAGGCACAGGCCGAGCGCGAGGCCGATCTGCGGGATGGAGGCGAAGAAGCCGCGCTTGTTCTCGGGCGCGTATTCATACGCCATGAGCACCGCGCCGCCCCACTCGCCGCCGATGCCGATGCCCTGGGCGATGCGCAGGATCAGCAGCAGGATCGGCGCGGCGATGCCGATCTGAGCGTAGGTCGGCAGCAGGCCGATGGCGACGGTCGCGACGCCCATGATCATCAGCGTGATGATGAGCATGCTCTTGCGGCCGAGCTTGTCGCCGAAATGGCCGAAGATAAGCCCGCCCACCGGACGCGCCACGAAGCCGATGGCGAACGTGGTGTAGGCCAGAAGGATCGAGATCACCGGATCGTCGGCCGGAAAGTACAGCTTGTTGAACACGATGCCGGCGACGATGCCGTAAAGGAAAAAGTCGTACCATTCGATGGTCGCGCCGATGACGCTGGCGCCGACCACCCGCCTCAGTTCACGACTTGAAGCTCCCGCTTGCCCAGCCATTGTTGTGTCCTCCCATCATTGATCGAATTCTGGGCGTTGTCTCGCCCGATGCTGTTGTTCAGCGTGTCCTCGCGGATCATGTCGGCGGCTTTTTCTCCGATCATGATCGCGGGAATGTTGGTGTTGCCGGACACGAGCCGCGGCATCACGGAGCAGTCCACCACCCACAGGCCGTCGACGCCGCGCACGCGCAGGCGCGGGTCCACCACCGCCTCGCGGTCATCCTCCCGCCCGATGCGGCAGGTGCCGACCGGGTGGAAGATGGTGGCGCCGTATTCGCGGGCGAAGGCGAGCAGGCCGTCGTCGTCGGTGACGCCCGGTCCCGGCAGCTTCTCTTCCGCCACGTAGTCGGCGAAGGGCGCCGTGGCGGCGAGGCGGCGGGCGAACTTCATGCCCTCCACCGCGCAGCGGCGGTCTGTCTCGGTGGCGAGATAGTTGGCGGTGATCTTCGGCGCGTCGAGCGGATCGGCGGAGCCGAGGCGCACCGCGCCGGTGCTCTCCGGCCGCAGCTGGCACACCGAGAGCGTGAAGCCGGAATAATCGTGCACCTTGCCGCCCGCCATGTCGGCGGAGAGCGTGCCGATGTGGAACTGGATGTCGGGGGTCTTCGATTCCGGCAGCACCCTGGTGAAGAGGCCGCCCTGGTTGATGCCGATGGCGAGCGGGCCGCCCCGGAACAGGGCGTATTCGAGGCCCATGCGCAAACGGCCGACAATGGAATTCAGCGCGTCGTTGGTGGTGATGGGCCTGGTGCAGCGATAGAGCAGGCGCAGCTGCAGGTGATCCTGCAGGTTGCCGCCGACGCCGGGGCTGTCCACGTAGACGCCGATGCCGTTGGCGCGCAGGTGCTCCGCCGGCCCGATGCCCGAGAGCATCAGCAGCTGCGGCGACTGCACCGCGCCCGCCGACAGGACCACCCCGCGACGCGCCTTCAGCGCCTTGACCTGACCGCCCACGCTCACCTCGACGCCGACGGCGCGGCCATTCTCGAACAGCACGCGGCGCGCCTGCGTCTCGGTGAGGATGCTGAGGTTGGAGCGGCCGGCGGCGGGGGCGAGATAGGCCTTGGCCGCGCTCACGCGCAGGCCGTTGCGGGTGGTCAGCTGATAATAGCCGACGCCCTCCTGGTCGGCGCCGTTGAAGTCTTCGGTCTCGGGCACGCCGAGCTTCCTGGCGCTTTGCTTGATGACCTCGATCAACTCGTGCTTGCGCGGGATAGAGCTCACCGTCACCGGCCCGCCGGTGCCGTGCAGCGGATCGCCGGCGAAGTGGGCATTGTCCTCGAGCTTCACGAAATAGGGCAGCACGTCGTCGAAGGACCAGCCGTCGGCGCCGCCCTGGGCCCAGCCGTCATAGTCTTCCTTCTGGCCGCGGATGACGATGAGACCGTTGATGGACGAGCAGCCGCCGAGCACGCGCCCGCGCGGCCAGTAGATGCGCCGGCCGCCCATGGTGGGCTCCGGCTCGGTGTGGAACCGCCAGTTCAGGCGGTCGTTCCACATGGTCTTCCCGTAGCCGATCGGCACGTGAATCCAGGGATTGCTGTCTTTCGGTCCGGCCTCCACCAGAGCCACGCGGCTTTTGCCGTCCTCGCTCAGGCGGTTGGCCAGGACGCATCCGGACGACCCCGCGCCGATGACGACGAAGTCGAAGGTTTCCTCGCCTTGCATTGGCAGTTTCCTCTCTGCGGGACTGACGATGCGACGAAGGGATGAGACGAGTCAAATCATATTTTGAGCTACAATAGCTCATTAAATGAGATTTTTGTTGTGCGCCGCAGAAGACTTCATGCTGCACCTGCACCGGACCCGGCTGCATTTGACTTGCCTCCTCAAGCCGATAAGGGTGGCCGGGAAGCGGATCGCAGACGGCGGATGGCAGCGGCGGACATGGCGCAGAGACGAGCGGCGCGCAAAGCGGATGAGCTTCAGGCCGGCCTCCCCGAGGCGGAGGCGGCAGAAGTGCCGGCGCCGCGGATCGAGGAGCGGGACAACGCCTCGGCGATGCTGCGGGCGCTCGATCTCCTGAGCGAGGTGGCGCGCTCCGAGGTCGCCTTGAGCGTCCCCGATCTGTGCGCGCGCCTGCCGTTGCCGAAGCCGACCGTGCACCGGCTCTGCCAGAAGCTGGAGGCGGAGAACTATCTGGTGCGCGAGCCCGATGGCCGCCGCTTCGCCATCGGCCCGCGCTTCCTGCGCATGGGCTTCGACATGCTGCGCAACACCGTGAGCTCGGAGCGCCGCAGCATCCTTGAAGCCTTGGTCGAGGTCGCGGGCGAGACCTGCAACTTCGTCACCCGCGCCGGCAGCGAGGCGATCTATCTCGATCGCGTGGAGGCGAGCTGGCCGCTGCGCATGCACCTGGACGTCGGCTCGCGGGTGCCCATGCACTGCACCGCCAGCGGCAAGCTCTTCCTCGCCACCATGCGCCCGTCGCAGCGCCGGCGCATCATCGAGACGCTGCACCTCAAGGCGCATACGCCCAACACGCTCACCAGCGTCGCGGCGCTGGAATCCGAGCTGGAGCGCATTGCCGCCGACGGCTACAGCATGGACGAGCAGGAATTCCTGGAGGGTCTCGTCGCCATCGCCGTTCCGGTGAAGGACGCCAAGGGCGGCGTGGTGGCGGCCGTGGCCTGCCATGGCCCCCTGCCGCGCTTCACCCTGGACAAGGCGCTGACCCTGGTGCCCCACCTGAAGGACGCCGCGCGCAAGCTGGGCCGCACCCTGCCGGAATAGCGCCTCTTCGCCCGCAGCCGCCGGCTTCGGAACGCGCTCAGCCCCGCGTCCGGCGCCCGGACCTGCCCTGCCCGCTGGTCCTTGCGCCTGCGGCTGCGCCGGTTTCGTGAAAGCGGCACTGGCCATGGTCGGCCAGCGTCTCGATCACCCGGCAGTCGGCCACGCGTCCATGCGCGCAGGCATGGACCATCTGCTTGAGCTCCGCCTCCAGCGCCTTGAGCGCCGAGATGCGCCGGCGCACCTCCACAAGCCGCGCCCCGGCGATCGCATCGGCCTCGGCGCAGGACTGGTCCGGCAGGTCCTGGAGATGCAGCAGCGTGCGGATGGCATCGAGCTCGAAGCCCAGCTCGCGCGCATGGCGGATGAAGACCAGGCGCTTCACCGCGTCCGCCCCGTAGAGGCGACGGTTCCCCTCGGTGCGGGGCAGCGGCGGCAGGAGGCCGGCCTCCTCGTAGAAGCGGATGGTGGGCACCTTCACGCCGCTCGCCTGCGCCGCCGCGCCGATGCTCAGGAGCGCATCCGGTGGCCCCTTCGCTCTGCCTGGGTGCGCCGCTCGCGCCGTGCGGTTGGACATGGGGCTTGCTCCTCTAGTCGCTAGAGCATTTAGGGTGCCGGCCGAATGAATGGAAGGGCGAGCAGAAAGGCCGCAGGATGAACGCTCCGCAGGTTCTCAGCCGGTTCCGCGTCACGGGCATGGACTGCGCGTCCTGCGCCGCCAAGATCGAGGGCGCGGGCCAGCGGGTGGAAGGCATCACCGAGATCAGCGTATCGGTGGCGGCCGGCACGGTCTCGGTGCGGCACGCGGAGGGGCTCGACCTCACGGCGCTGACGCGGCGCCTCGCGCCCATGGGCTACACGCTTGCCCCCCTCCCCGCCGCCGGCGCCCCGGTGGAGGCCCAGCACGGCGCCGGCGCCTGCTGCGGGCACGATCATCACGGCCACGACCATGGCGCGACGCCTCCGGCCGCCGCCACGGCGGCGGCTGGCGATGCCCACCCGCCCGGCGGCGATGCGCATGCCGCGCCGGTGGACGGGCGCTGGTGGAGCACCGCCAAGGCGCGCCTGACGCTGGCGAGCGGGGCGGCTCTGGCAGCGGCGTTCGGCGCCGGGTTC
This sequence comes from Xanthobacter pseudotagetidis, assembly GCF_043194795.2. Lineage (NCBI taxonomy): Bacteria > Pseudomonadati > Pseudomonadota > Alphaproteobacteria > Hyphomicrobiales > Xanthobacteraceae > Xanthobacter > Xanthobacter pseudotagetidis. The sequence goes on from NZ_CM195534.1 coordinate 4,201,047, forward strand.
CTGCTGCCGGCTGTGAAGGACTGGATCTTCATCGTCGCCATGCTGGTGGGCCTCGTGCCGATCGCCCGCCGCGCCATCGCCGCGGCGGGTAATGGAATGCCATTCACCATCGAAATGCTGATGACCATCGCCGCGGTGGGCGCGGTGATCATCGGTGCCGCGGAGGAAGCGGCGGCGGTGGTGTTCCTGTTCCTGGTGGGCGAGCTTTTGGAAGGGGTTGCCGCCGGCCGCGCCCGCGCCGGCATCCGCGCGCTGGCGGCGCTGGTGCCCAAGACCGCTTTGCTGGAGCGCGGGACGACCACCGTCGAAGTCCCGGCGGACAGCCTCGTCCTGGGCGAAGTCGTCCTGGTCCGTCCCGGCGAGCGCATCGCCGCCGACGGCGTGGTCCTGTCCGGCGAGAGCGGGGTCGACGAGAGCCCGGTCACGGGCGAGAGCGCGCCGGTGGCGAAGGCGCCCGGCGCCACCGTGTTCGCCGGCACGGTGAACGGCGAGGCGGCGCTGCGCATCCGCGTCACCGCGGCGGCGCAGGACAACACCATCGCCCGCGTGGTCCGCCTGGTGGAGGAGGCGCAGGAGGCGCGCGCGCCGACCGAGCGCTTCATCGACAGCTTCTCGCGCTACTACACCCCGGCGGTGGTCGCGGTGGCGGCGCTGGTGGCCGTGGTGCCGCCGCTCGCCTTCGGCGGCAGCTGGGACGAATGGATCTACAAGGGCCTCGCCATCCTGCTGATCGGCTGCCCGTGCGCGCTCGTCATCTCCACCCCCGCCGCCATCGCCTCGGGCCTCGCGGCCGGCGCCCGGCGCGGGCTGCTGATGAAGGGCGGCGCGGTGCTGGAGACGGCGCGCAAGGTCACCGCCGTGTGCTTCGACAAGACCGGCACCCTCACCGAGGGCAAGCCGCAGGTGACGGACATCCTCGCCGCCGCGCGGCCGCAGGCGGAGGTGCTGGCGCTCGCCGCCGCGCTGGAGTCGGGATCGAGCCATCCGCTGGCCCACGCCATCCTCTCCCGCGCCGAGGCCGAGGGCATCGCCCCGGTCGCCGCGGAGGCGGCGAAGGCCTTGGGCGGCAAGGGCGTCTCGGGCCTGGTGGACGGCCGGGAGGTGTTCCTGGTCTCGCCCCGCGCCGCCGCCGCGCTGGCGCCGCTCGGCCCGGAGCTGGAGGCGCGCATCGCCGGCCTCAACGGCGAGGGCAAGACCTGCTCGGTGGTGGTGGCGGACGGCGCCGTCGCCGGCGTCATCGCCATGCGCGACGAGCCGCGCCCCGACGCCGCCGACGGCATCCGCGCGCTCGCCGCGCAGGGCATCCGCACCCTCATGCTCACCGGCGACAACCGGCGCACCGCCGAGGCCATCGGCGCGGCGCTCGGCATCGAGGTGCGCGCCGAGCTGCTGCCGCAGGACAAGCTCGACGCCGTCGGCGCGCTGAAGCGCGAAGGCGCCGTGGTGGCGAACGTGGGCGACGGCATCAACGATGCCCCGGCGCTCGCCGCCGCCGACATCGGCATCGCCATGGGCGGCGGCACCGACGTGGCGCTGGAGACGGCGGGCGCCGCCGTTCTGCACGGCCGGGTGACGGACGTGGCGGCGATGATCGACCTCTCCCGCCGCACCATGGGCAACATCCACCAGAACATCGCCATCGCCCTCGGCCTCAAGGCGGTGTTCCTGGTGACCACCATCGCCGGCATCACCGGCCTCTGGCCGGCCATCCTCGCCGACACCGGCGCGACGGTGCTGGTGACGCTCAACGCGCTGCGGCTGCTGGCGACCCGCCCCGGCTGAGGCGACGGCCCGGGTGGCGTGCGGGACGCGGCCACCCGGCGGAGCGCGAGCAGGCCGGCGATCGCTGCGTTCAGCCGAAACATCCTCGCGCCGACTGGACAAGCGCGGTTATCGGGCATATACCCGCATCCATGACATCGCCCTGTTATTGCGCCCGCATGCGGATGGCGACACGGAAGATCTCGGCGTTCTACGACGAGGGCCTGGCGCCGTCCGGGATCAACGTCGCCCAATACGGGCTGCTGCGCCGAATCGCGGCCAAGAACATGAGCCTGACCGAGCTTGGCGCCTCGGCCGGGCTCGACCGCTCGACCATCGGCCGCAACGTGCGGGTGCTGGAGCGGATGAAGCTCGTCAAATCGGCGCGCGGAAAGGACCAGCGGGAGGCGGTGGTCTCCCTGACCGAGGCCGGAACGGCGACGCTCGCAGCAGCGACGCCGCTCTGGCAGGCCTGCCAGAAGAAAGTGGAGGAACGCCTCGGCCCGGAGAAGCTGGAAGTGCTGCGAGAGGCCCTCGAAGCCCTCTGACGCATCGTTTCGAACGGCTTTGCGGGTATATGCCCGCCTTCAGTTCGCAAGCCCGCGCGGCCTCGGGGCCGGGCGGGCCGCCCCCGTCATCACCGCCGGCCTGCCGCTCCGCCGCACGCCCGGACCAGTGGAAGCAGACACATGGACCACATCCCCTTCGGACGCACCGGCCTGATGGTCTCGAAGCTCGCCCTCGGCACCGCGACCTTCGGGACCGGCTGGGGCTACGGCGCCGACGCCGCGACCGGCGCCGCGATCCTCAATGCCTACGACGAGGCGGGTGGAAACTTCATCGACACGGCCGATGTCTACCAGTTCGGCCAGTCGGAGGAGATTCTCGGCACCCTGCTCGACGGCCGCCGGGAGCGGTTCGTGCTCGCCACCAAGTTCGCGAACGGCGCCGCAGCGGGCGCGGACCGGCTGGTCACCGGCAACAGCCGCAAGGCGATGATCGCCTCGATCGAGGCGAGCCTCAGGCGCCTCAGGACGGATCGCGTGGACCTGCTCTGGGTCCACCATCCGGACGGCGTGACGCCGGCCGAGGAGATCGTGCGCGGCCTCGACGACCTCGCCCGCGCCGGCAAGATCCTGTTCGGCGGCCTGTCCAACTTTCCCGCCTGGCGCCTCGCCCGAGCGGCGACGCTCGCCGAGATGGGCCGCGCGGCGCCCATCGCCGCCGCCCAGTTCGAGCATTCCCTGGTCCATCGCGCACCCGAGGCCGACCTCTTTCCCGCCGCCCGCGCGCTCGGGCTCGGCATCGTCACCTGGTCGCCGCTCGGCGGCGGCGTGCTCACCGGCAAGTACCGGCGCGGCGAGACCGGACGCGCCGAAGCGCTCGGCGGACGCGTGTTCCAGGCCGAGAACACGGCCCAGCGCTCCGCGGTCGTCGACACCGTGCTCGACATCGCCGGCGCCCGCGGCGTGGCGCCGGACCAGGTGGCCATCGCGTGGGCGGCGCGCCATCCCAGCGTGCCTCTGCTCGGGCCGCGCACGCTCGACCAGCTGAAGAGCAACCTCGCCGCGCTCGCGCTTGCGCTCTCCGGCGAAGAGCTCGCCCGCCTCGACGCCGCCAGCGCGCACCAGGGATCGCTCCTGCCCGAGGTCGCCGCCCAGTTCGCGGACCGCCCGCAGGCCGGCGCCCTTCCCGTCGCCTGAGGCCCCTCGCACGCGCAACCAAGGAGACCTTCCGATGACCGCCTCCGACATCCTCATCACGCAGCCGGTACGCACCGCCATCGGCGCCTATAACGGATCGCTGAAGGGCATCCCCGCCACCGAGCTTGGCGCCGTGGTGGTGCGCGAGACCTTGCGCCGCGCCGGCCTCGCCGCCGAAGGCATCGGGTCGGTGATCATGGGCAACGTGATCCAGGCCGGCAACCGCATGAACCCGGCACGCCAAGCGGCGATCGGCGGCGGCCTTCCGGTCTCGGTGCCGGCCATGACCGTCAACCGCGTGTGCGGCTCCGGGGCGCAGGCGATCCTCACCGCCGCCCAGGAGATCGGCGCCGGCGACATCGCGGCCGCGGTGGCCGGCGGCATGGAGAACATGGACCGCGCGCCGTACCTCATGGACGGCGGGCGCTGGGGCTATCGCATGGGTCCGGCCACCATCCTCGACAGCATGCTGACCGACGGCCTCAACGACGCCTTCTCCGGCGCCCATTCCGGCTGGCACACCGAGGACCTCGTGGCGCAGATGCAGATCACCCGCGCCGATCAGGACGCCTTCGCCGCGCGCTCGCAGGAGCGGTTCGCCGCCGCCCAGGCGGCGGGCCGGTTCGCGGACGAGATCGTCGCCATGGAGGTGAAGGGCCGCAAGGGAGTGGAAAGCTTCGAGGCCGACGAGGCGCCGCGCCCGGAGACCACCCTGGATGTGCTCGCCCGGCTGAAGCCCGCCTTCCGGCCAGACGGCACCATCACCGCCGGCAACGCGCCGGGCCTGAACAGCGGCGCGGCGGCCATGGTGGTGTCGAGCCGGGGCTTCGCCGATGCCAACGGCCTCGCGCCGCTCGGCCGGCTGGCAGGCCACGGCGTCGCGGCGGTGGAGCCGGGCCTGTTCGGCCTCGGCCCGGTGCCGGCCGTGCGCAAGGCGCTGGCCCGTGCCGGATGGACGCTGGGCGATATCGAGCGGATCGAGATCAACGAGGCGTTCGCCGCCGTGCCGCTGGCCGTGGCGCGCACGCTCGGCCTGCCGGAGGCGATCGTCAACGTGGAGGGCGGCGCGGTGGCGCACGGCCATCCCATCGGCGCCACCGGCGCGGTGCTGGTGACGCGGCTGCTGCACGGCATGCGGCGCGACGGCATCCGCCGGGGCATGGTCACCTTGTGCATCGGCGGCGGCCAGGGCATCGCCCTTGCCCTCGAAGCCGCCTGAGCCGTCACGAAAGGCCCCAGCCATGACCGATGCGACCGCCTCCACGCGCGCGGCAGCCGCCCAGCCGCTCGAAGGCCGCACCCGGCGCCTGGTGGAGGCGCCCATGCTGCCGCTGCTGCTGTCCATGGCATGGCCCAACATGCTCATCATGGTGGCGCAGGCGGCCACCGGGCTGATCGAGACCTGGTGGATCTCGCACCTCGGCACCGACGCGCTCGCCGGCATGGCGCTCGTGTTTCCGCCGGTGATGCTCATGACCATGATCTCCGCCGGCGCCATGGGCGGCGGCATCTCCTCCGCCGTCGCCCGGGCGCTGGGCGCCGGACGGCGCGAGGAGGCGGACGCGCTGGTGCTCCACGCCGTGGTCATCAACGCCGGCCTGGGCGCCGCCTTCTCGCTCGTCTTCCTGCTGTTCGGGCGCCCCATCTACACCGCGCTCGGCGGCACCGGCGGCGCCCTGGAGGCGGCCCTCGTCTATTCCAACACGGTGTTCGCGGGCATCGTCTTCGTGTGGGTGATGAACGCGCTCGCCAGCGTCATCCGCGGCACGGGGGACATGCTCTTTCCCGCCATCGTCATCTGCGCCGGCGTCACGTTCCTGGTCCCGGCCTCGCCGGTGCTGATCTTCGGGCTCGGCCCCATCCCCGGCCTCGGCGTCGCCGGGGGCGGGGTGGCGCTGACGCTGTTCTACGCCGTGGGCACGCTCGCCATGGCCTGGCGCGTCGCCTCCGGGCGCAATCCGGCACGCTTCAAGTGGGTGCGCCTGCGCTGGGCGCTGATGAAGGGCATCCTGAAGGTCGGCGCGGTCTCCGCCATCGCTTCCATCCAGACCAATCTCACCATCGCCGGCGCCACCGCCCTCGTCGCCGCGGCGGCCGGGGTCGAGGCGGTGGCCGGGTTCGGCACCGGCGCGCGGCTCGAATACCTGCTGATCCCGCTCATCTTCGGCATCGGCGCGCCGCTGGTGGCGCTGGTGGGCACCAATATCGGCGCCGGGCGCGGCGACCGGGCGCTGTCCATCGCGCTCCTCGGCGGCGGCCTCGCCTTCCTCGTCACCGAGGCCATCGGCATCGCCGCGGCGCTGTGGCCTCAGGCGTGGCTGTCGCTGTTCAGCGACGACCCGGCCATGATCGCCGCCGGCAGCCAGTATCTGCGGATCGTCGGGCCGGCCTACGGCTTCTTCGGCCTCGGCATGGCGCTCTATTTCGCCTCGCAGGGCGCGGGACGGCTGTTCTGGCCGCTGGCGAGCGGCTTCCTGCGCGTCGCGCTGGCGCTGGGCGGGGGCTGGCTCGCGCTCGCGCTCACCGGCTCGCTTCCGGCGCTGTTCGCGGCGCTGGCCGTGGCGCTGGTCGCCTACGGCCTGACCATCCTCGCAGCTGTGCGGTCCGGCGCCTGGTTCAGGTAGCCGGCGCGCTCAGCCGCGCCGGCCGTCGAGCCGGCCGAACAGGTAGCCGATGGCGGCGACGACGATCAGCAGCACCGCGAGCAAGAACTCGCCGGAGACCGGAAAGCCCCCGCCCGCCGCCTGCGACATGCCGCCGAACAGGAACCCGGCGACGGCGAAGGCGCCCATGAGCACGCCGATCGCCAGCGGCCGCAGCGGCCCGGACGCGGGCGCGGCCGGGGGAGCGGCGCGCGGCGGCTGCGCCGGAGCGCCGGACGCGGCCGCCGGCCCGGGCGGGATCGCGGCAGCAGCCGAAGCCGCGGCAGCAGGAGCCGCCTGGGGCGCGGCCTCATTCGGTGTGGCTTGATTCGGAGCAGCTTGATTCGGCGCAGCGTCCTGGGCCTGCCGGGCCAGCACCTCCTGCGCGAAGCGCTTGAAGAAGGCGCCGGACATCTGCTTGGCGGTGGCGTCGATGAGGCGCGCGCCCAATTGGGCGAGCTTGCCGCCCACCTGCGCCTCCACCTCGTAGCGCAGGATGGTCTCGGCGCCGTCCTCCTCCAGGCTCACCCTGGCGTCGCCCTTGGCGAAGCCGGCGACGCCGCCCTGCCCCTCGCCCGAGATGCGGTAGCTCTTGGGCGGGTCGAGGTCGAGCAGCGTCACCGCGCCGGAGAAGCGCGCGCTCACCGGCCCCACCTTCAGCACCACGGTGGCGGTCATCTCGGTGTCCGAGAGCTTGTTCAGCTCCTGGCAGCCGGGAATGCAGGCCTTGAGCACCTCGGGGTCGTTCAGCGCCCGCCACACGGCTTCCCGCGGGGCCGGAATGCGCTGCTCGCCGGTCATGTCCATGAAGGTCGTCTCCCGTTCGCGGCGCCGGCCTCAGCCGGCGAAATCCACCACCAGGCGCACCACCGAGCCGTCGTGCAGCCGGTCGAAGCCTTCGTTGATCTCGTCGAGCCGGATGGCGCCGCTCATCAGCTTGTCCACCGGCAGGCGGCCGGACTTGTAGAGGTCCACGTAGCGCGGCAGGTCGCGTACCGGCACGCAGGTGCCGATATAGCTGCCCTTCACCGTGCGCTCCTCCGCCACCAGGCTGACGATGTTCACCGGCAGCGTCGCCTCGGGCGGCGGCAGTCCGGCGGTGACCGTGGTGCCGCCGCGCTTGGTCATCTTGTAGGCGTTCTCCAGCGCCCGCGCCGAGCCGGCGAACTCGAAGGCGAAGTCGGCCCCGGCGCCGCCCGCATGGGCGCGCACCTGCTCCACCGCGTCGGGGGCGCGCGCGTCCACCGTGGCGGTGGCGCCGAGCGCCTTGGCAAGCTCGAGCTTCTCCGGCGAGAGGTCCACCGCCACCACCTTGGTCGCCCCTGCGGCGATGGCGCCCAGCACGGCGGCGAGGCCGACGCCGCCGAGGCCGATCACGGCGACGCTCTCGCCCGGCTGCACCCGCGCCGTGTTGATGACCGCGCCGACGCCGGTGAGCACCGCGCAGCCGAACAGCGCGGCGATGGGCAGCGGAATGTCCTGGTCGATCTTCACCAGCGAGCGGCGCGAGACCACCGCGTGGTCGGCGAAGGCGGAGCAGCCGAGATGGTGATGGATCTCGGAATGGTCGTGCCCGCACAGGTGCAGGCGGATGGCGCCGGTGAGCAGCCGCCCCTTGCCGTTCGCCACCGCGCCGGGCTCGCACAAAGCCGGACGGCCCTCCGCGCACGGCAGGCAGTGGCCGCAGCTCGGCATGAACACCATCACCACGTGGTCGCCGGGCACCAGATCCTCGACGCCCTCGCCCACTTCCACCACCGTGCCGGCGGCCTCGTGGCCGATGGCCATGGGCATGGGCCGGGGGCGCGAGCCGTTGATGACCGAGAGGTCCGAATGGCACAGCCCGGCGGCGCCGATCTTCACCAGCACCTCGCCGGGGCCGGGCCGATCCAGCTCCAGTTCCTCGATCTTGAGGGGCTCGCTCTTGGCGTAGGGATGCTCCGCGCCCATCTGGCGCAGGACGGCGGCTCTGATCTTCATCGCGGCGAATTCCTCCGTGGATTCCGCATGCAGGCCCACTGCGGGAAGCGGGCCGGCGGCTTGACACCCTCTAACATAGTTCAATAATGCAAGTAACTCTGGAATGAAAGCGCAGATGCCGGAACCCGACGCATGAAGCCTGCCCGGTTCGACTATGTCCGCGCCGAGACCATCGCCCATGCGGCGGAGATTCTGGCGCGCGCGGGGGGCGACGGCAAGGTGCTGGCCGGCGGGCAGAGCCTCATGCCCATGATCAATTTCCGCCTGGTGAAGCCCTCGGTGCTGGTGGACATCAACCATATCGCCGGGCTCGATAAGATCGCGCTCGCGGACGGCAGGCTCACGCTGGGCGCGCTGGTGCGGCACCGCATGACGGCGGAGGACCCGCTGGTGGAGCGGCACGCGCCGGTGCTGCACCACGCCATGAAGCACGTGGCGCACCTCACCGTGCGCAACCGCGGCACCTTCTGCGGCAGCGTCTGCCATGCCGACCCGGCGGCCGAGATGCCGATGATGGCGCTGCTGCTCGACGGCCTGATCCACATCGCCTCCGCGCGCGGCCGTCGCACCGTTCCGGCGCGCGACTTCTTCGTCGGATCGCTGGTCACGGCGCTGGAGCCGGACGAGATGGTCACCGCCATCGCGGTCGACGCCGTGCCGCCCGGCGCCGGCTGGGGCTTCGAGGAGTTCGCGCGCCGCCACGGCGACTATGCGCTCGCCAGCGTCGCCGTGGTCCTGGAGCGGCAGGGCGGCGTCGCCCGCAACGTGCGCGTCGCCACCATGGGGGTGGGCGAGATGCCCGCGCGCATGGACGGCGTGGAAGGCGCGCTCGAAGGCACCGCCCTGGACGACCGCGCCATCGACGGCGCCGTCGAGCTGCTGCGGGCGGCGGTCTCGCCCAATTCCGACCTCAACGCATCGGCCGACTACCGCCGGCACCTGGTCGGCGCGCTCGCCCGCCGCGCCCTCGCCGACGCCTGGTCCCGCGCCAGGGAGACGGCCCAGTGAACGCGCGCACCGAGATCACCATCACCGTCACCGTCAACGGCATGGCCCACACCCGCGCGGTCGACCCGCGGCTGCTGCTGTCCGACTTCCTGCGCCAGGAGATCGGCCTCACCGGCACCCATGTGGGCTGCGAGCACGGCGTGTGCGGCGCCTGCACCATCCTGCTCGACGGGCGCAGCGCCCGCTCCTGCCTGCTGCTGGCGGTGCAGCTCGACGGCGCCGCCATCGAGACCGTGGAGAGCCTCGGCGCCATGGACCGGCTCGGCCGGGTCCAGGAGGCCTTCCGCAGCAACCACGCGCTCCAGTGCGGCTTCTGCACGCCCGGCTTCCTCATGACCATCACCGACATGCTGCGGCACCATCCGCTGGAGAGCGACGCGGAGATCCGCGAGGCGCTCTCCGGCAACATCTGTCGATGCACCGGCTACGAGCACATCGTGAATGCCGTGCGCGAGCTGGCGCGCGAGCGGGGGCCGCTGAAGTGAGCGGTCCGGCGAAAAGCGTCGATGCCTCGGTCGAGCTGCGCCCCAAGCTCGTCGGCCAGCGCATCAAGCGCACCGAGGACCCGCGCCTGCTCACGGGATCGGGACGCTACGTGGACGACATCGCCCTGCCCGGCATGCTGCACGTGGCGGTGCGCCGCTCGGACCAGCCGCATGCCCGCATCCTCTCCATCGACGTGGGCGAGGCGTTCTCCATCCCCGGCGTCGTCGCCATCTTCGATGCGCGCGACATCGAGGGCGACATCCGCCCCGCCATCCCCACCTCGCGCATGGACGGCTACTACGCGACTCCCATCCGCCCGCTGGCGGACGGCAAGGTGCGCTACACCGGCGAGCCGGTGGTGGCGGTGGTGGCGGAGAGCCGCTACGCCGCCGAGGACGCGCTGGAGCAGATCGCCATCGCCTACGAGCCCCTGCCGTTCGCCATAAGGCAGGTGGACGCGGTGGAGCCCGGCGCGCCGCTCCTCCACGAGGAGGCGGGCAGCAACGTCATCATCGCCCGCCAGTTCCAGCGCGGCGACGTGGACGCGGCCATCGCCGAGGCGCCTGTCACCGTGCGCGCGCGCTTCCGCATGACGCGCAAGACGCCCGTGCCGATGGAGAACCGCTGCTATCTCGCCGAGTGGGACAGGCGCAAGCGCGCGCTCACGCTCCACACCTCATCGAACATCCCCGGCATCGTCCGCGACGTGCTCGCCGAGTGCCTCGACCTCCCCGGCAACCGGCTGCGCGTGGTGGCGCCGGACGTGGGCGGCAGCTTCGGCGGCAAGGGCTCGCTCAACCACGAGGAGATGCTGGTCTGCGTGCTGGCGAAGAAGCTGGAGCGCCCGATCAAGTTCACCGCCGACCGCATGGAGGACCTCACCGCCATGAGCCAGGCGTTCGACGAGTTGATCGACGCCGAGCTGGCGGTGGACGCCGAAGGCCGGCTCATCGGCCTCCGGGCGGACGTGATCGGCGATATCGGCGCCTACTCCGTCTATCCCTGGACCGGGGCGCTGGAGCCGGTGCAGGTGGTGAGCTTCCTGCCCGGCCCCTATCGCATGCAGCATTATCGCGGCCGGGTGCGCGGCGTGCTCACGCCGAAGCCGCCCACCGGGCCCTATCGCGGCGTCGGGCGGCCCTCCTCCACCTTCGCCATGGAGCGGCTGATCGACATGGCCGCGCGCAGGGTCGGCCTGGACCCTGCGGAGATCCGGCGGCGCAACCTCGTCACGGCGGAGGAATTTCCCTATCGCACCGGCTCCGGCATCATCTGGGACAAGTCGGCGTTCCAGGAGTGCCTGGAAGGGGCGTGCGCGGACTATCCGGCGCTGGTGAAGGCGCGCGATGCCGCCCGCGCCGAGGGCCGCTGGGTGGGCATCGGCCTCGCGAGCTACGCGGAATTGACCGGCATCGGCTCGCGCATCGCGGTGGCGCCGGGCATGCCCATCAACACCGGCACCGAGACCGCGTCCATCCGCATCGACGCCACCGGCGCGGTGACGGCGGCGTTCGGCATCTCCTCCCATGGCCAGGGCCTGGAGACGACGCTGGCCCAGATCGTCGCCGACGAATTGGGCTGCCGGTTCGAGGACGTGGAGATCCAGCACGGTGACAGCGCCCTGGTGCCCATGGGCACCGGCACCTATGCCAGCCGCTCGGCGGTGCTCGGCGGCGGCGCCGCCACCAAGAGCGCCCGCGTGGTGAAGACCAAGGTGCTGAAGGCCGCCGCCCACCTCATGGACGTGCCGATGGAGGACCTGGAGGCCGAAAACGGCCTCATCCGCGCCCGCACGTCCAACGCCACCATGACCTTCAAGGAGGTGGCGCGGGCGGTCTACTCGCAGATGGGCCGCATCCCCTACGACCAGCGCGAGGACCTCGTCGCCGAGGAGACCTACGATCCCTATCTCGGCACGGCCTGCGCCTCCACCCACCTCGCCATGGTGGAGGTGGACCGCGACACGTTCGGCGTCACCGTCACCCATTTCGTCGTGGCGGAGGATTGCGGGCGCATCATCAACCCCCTGATCGTCGAGGGGCAGGTGCACGGCGCGGTGGCGCAGGGCATCGGCGCGGCGCTGCTGGAGGAGGTGGTGCACGACGAGGCGGGCCAGCTGCTGACCGCGAGCCTCGCCGACTACCTGGTGCCGGTCGCCACCAACATGCCGGACATCGGCATCGTCCATATCGAGGCCGACCTGCCGAACAATCTCGGCGGCTTCCGCGGCATGGGCGAGGGCGGCACCATCGGCGCCCCGGCGGCCATCGCCAACGCGATCTCCGACGCGCTCGCCCCGCTCGGTATCGAGATCGATACCCTGCCGGCGACGCCGGAGCGCCTGTTCCGGCTGGTGGAGGCGGCGCGGGCGCGGGACGAGCGGGCCGGGTGACGCCCGTCCCCCGCGGGGGACCTTCCGTCAGGCGGAGGCATGACGGCGGAAAACAGGGCGAAAAAGCCCCCGGCCGCGCTTCTCCCGCCGTTGCGCGGCGCACAATAGCGCGGCAGATGGCGCCAGGGTGCGCCGCAAAAGAATGCAACATTCATTCGCGCCTAAGATTTCATCATTCATGGAATTGATGAATTCCAAATACTTAGGCTGACCGCTCGTTTGGCACGCCTTTTGAATATTGAGTGCCGAGCGCGGTCAACGACGACTGCGCCGCCCAATTCGTCCCAATGACGGGACCCGCAGCAGAGCCGCTGACACCGATGGCCGAAGGCCGTCGCGCTGTCCGCGGCTTTTTTCGTTTCGGGTCCTGCGATCGCCAGCCCATCCAGAGGGGAAAGAAATGAGCGACGACGTGAAGGTGAAGTCCGGTTCCGTTTCCGCCGATGACGGCGTGTCCCGCCGCTCGTTGCTGAAAGGCTCCGCCGCGGCGCTCGGCACGGCCGCCCTGTTCGAGAGCATTCGCATGGCATTCCCCGGCGGCGTGCCGGCGGCCTATGCCTCCGAGGCGCCGGAGACCACCAAGGCGACGCTGGGCTTCATCGCCCTCACCGACGCGGCGCCGCTGTTCGTCGCCAAGGAGAAGGGACTGTTCGACAAGTACGGCATGACCGATGTGAACGTCGCCAAGCAGGCCTCCTGGGGCACCACGCGCGACAACCTCGTGCTCGGCTCCGAGGGCAACGGCATCGACGGCGCCCACATCCTCACGCCGATGCCGTATTTGATCTCCGCCGGCAAGGTGACGCAGAACAACGTGCCGACGCCGATGTACATCCTCTCCCGGCTGAACCTGAACAGCCAGTGCATCTCGGTGGGCCAGGAATATATCGACCTCAAGATCGGCCTCGACACCAAGCCGTTCAAGGAGGCGCTGGAGAAGAAGAAGGCCTCCGGCAAGCCGGTGAAGGCCGCCATGACCTTCCCGGGCGGCACCCACGACCTGTGGATCCGCTACTGGCTCGCCTCCGGTGGCATCGACCCCGACAAGGACATCGAGACCATCGTCGTCCCGCCGGCCCAGATGGTGGCCAACATGAAGGTGGGCACCATGGACTGCTTCTGCGTCTGCGAGCCGTGGAACGCCCAGCTCATCAACCAGAAGATCGGCTACACCGCGATCAACACCGGCGAGCTCTGGAAGGACCATCCCGAGAAGGCCTTCGGCATGCGCGCCGCCTACGTCGACAAGAACCCCAAGGCGGCCATGGCGCTGCTGAAGGCGGTGATGGAGGCGCAGATGTGGTGCGACAAGATGGAGAACCGCGAGGAGGTCGCCAGGATCTGCGCCAAGCGCCAGTGGATCAACGTGCCGCCCGCCGACGTCATCGACCGCATGAAGGGCCGCTTCGACTACGGCACCGGCCGGATCGTCGAGAAGAGCCCGGTGTGGATGAAGTACTGGCAGGACTACGCGTCCTACCCCTGGCAGAGCCACGATCTGTGGTTCATCACCGAGGACCAGCGCTGGGGCAAGTTCGAGCCCGACTACGACGCCAAGGCGCTGATCGCCAAGGTGAACCGCGAGGACCTGTGGCGCGAGGCGGCCAAGGCCCTGTCGGTGCCGGCGGCGGAGATCCCCACCTCCACCTCGCGCGGCAAGGAGACTTTCTTCGACGGCAAGGTGTTCGATCCCGAGAACCCCGGCGCCTATCTCGCCACCCTCGACATCAAGCGCATCGCGTGACCGCCGGGCCGCCCCCCGCGCGGGGGGCGGCCGCACCCTGATCGCCGCCACACGGAGCGAGCCCGATGAACATGACCGTCCGCAAACTGCACGAGGGGGCGCCGGCCGCCGTGGCCCCCGCCGCCGTGGTCGCGCTCCCAGCGCCGAAGCGCGCTCCGGCGGGCGAAAAGCTACTGGCCTATCTCAAGATGGTCGCGGCGAACGTGATCCCGCCCTTCCTGGTGCTCGCCTTCCTGGTGGCGCTGTGGGAGATGCTGTGCAGCGCCCCCGGCGCCTCGCTGCCGCCGCCCTCGTCCATCATCCAGAATTCCTGGGAGCTGATCGCCGATCCGTTCTACGACCGGGGCGGCCTCGACAAGGGCCTGTTCTGGCACATCCTCGCCTCGCTCCAGCGTGTGGCGGTGGGCTACAGCCTCGCCGCCGTGGTGGGTGTCGCGCTCGGCACCCTCATCGGCCAGTCCACCTGGGCCATGCGCGGGCTCGACCCGCTGTTCCAGGTGCTGCGCACGGTGCCGCCGCTGGCCTGGCTGCCGCTCTCGCTCGCCGCCTTCCGCGACGGCCAGCCGGCCGCCGTGTTCGTGATCTTCATCACCGCCATCTGGCCGATCATCATCAACACCGCGGTCGGCATCCGCAACATCCCGCAGGATTACCGCAACGTCGCCGCGGTGCTGCGGCTCAATCCGATCGAATTCTTCCTGAAGATCATGATCCCGGCGGCGGCACCCTACATCTTCACCGGTCTTCGCATCGGCATCGGCCTCTCCTGGCTGGCGATCATCGCGGCGGAGATGCTGATCGGCGGCGTCGGCATCGGCTTCTTCATCTGGGATGCCTGGAACTCGTCGCTCATCGGCGACATCATCGTGGCGCTCATCTATGTCGGCATCGTCGGCTTCGTGCTCGACCGCATCATTGCCGCCATCGGCGCCTTCGTCACCCGCGGCACCGCCGCTTCCTGAGGAGGCCGACATGGGCGCCTATCTGAAGCTCGATCACATCGACAAGACGTTCACCCGCGGGTCCGCCTCCACCAACGTGCTGAAGGAGGTGACGCTCGACATCGAGAAGGGCGAGTACGTCTCCATCATCGGCCATTCGGGCTGCGGCAAGTCCACCTTGCTCAACATCGTCGCCGGCCTCACCGGCGCCACCGCCGGCGGCGTGATCCTCGACGGGCGGGAGGTGAACGCGCCCGGCCCGGACCGCGCGGTCGTGTTCCAGAACCACTCGCTGCTGCCCTGGCTCACGGTCTACGAGAACGTGCGCCTGGCGGTGGACAAGGTGTTCTCCGGCACCCGCTCGAAGGCCGAGCGCCACAGCTGGACCCTGCACAATCTCGACCTGGTGCAGATGGGCCATGCCAAGGACAAGCGCCCCTCGGAGATCTCCGGCGGCATGAAGCAGCGCGTCGGCATCGCCCGCGCGCTCGCCATGGAGCCGAAGGTGCTGCTGCTCGACGAGCCGTTCGGCGCCCTCGACGCGCTGACCCGCGCCCACCTCCAGGACAGCGTGATGCAGATCCACGCGAGCCTCGGCAACACCATCCTCATGATCACCCACGACGTGGACGAGGCGGTGCTGCTTTCCGACCGCATCGTGATGATGACCAACGGCCCCTCCGCCCGCATCGGCGAGGTGCTGGAGGTGAAGCTCGCCCGTCCGCGCAAGCGCCTCGACCTGGTGACCAACGCCACCTACCTCAAGGCCCGCGAGGCGGTGCTGAAGTTCCTCCACGAGCGCCACCGCTTCGTCGAGGCCGCCTGAGCCGCCGGCCCCGGCCGCGCGCCGGGGCCTTCCCCCCGGGGAGGCGGACCCGCCACCCCGGCCCTTTCCGATCCGCACGGCGTTCCGGCTTGCCCGGCGCCGCCAAAGACCCGAGGAAACCCCACCCCCATGGGCGCGCCGCTCCTCATCATCGGCAACGGCATGGCCGCAGCGAAGCTCTGCGAGGAGCTGAGCACCCGCGCGCTCGGGCGCCATGCGGTGTGCGTGATCGGCGCCGAGCCGCACCTCGCCTACAACCGGGTGCTGCTCTCCGAGGTCCTGGCCGGCCGCATGGGCGCCGAGGAGGCGCAGATGCGGCCCGCCCGATGGTGGCGGGACAGGGGCGTGACGCTGCAATACGGCACCGCCGTCGCCGCCATCGACCGGGCCGCGCGCGCGGTGGCGCTGGCGGACGGGCGGCGCCTGCCCTACGCGCAGCTGGTGCTCGCCACCGGCTCGCATCCGATCCGCCTGCCGCTGCCGGGCATGGACCTTCCCGGCGTCCACGCCTTCCGCGACCTTGCCGACGTGACGGCGCTGCTCGCCGCCGCCCGCATCGCCGGTACCCGCGCGGTGGTGATCGGCGGCGGCCTGCTCGGCCTCGAAGCCGCCGCGGGCCTCGCCGGCGCCGGGGTCGACACCACGCTCGTCCACCTCATGGACCGGCTGATGGAGCGCCAGCTCGACGCCCCCGCCGCCGCTCTGCTGCGGCAGGCGGTGGAGGCGCGCGGCGTGAAGGTGGAGCTGTCCGCCTTCAGCGCGGCCGTCGGCGGCGACGGCCGCGTCGAGGGGCTGAAGCTGAAGGATGGGCGCACCCTGCCCGCCGACCTGCTGGTGGTGGCCTGCGGCGTCGCCCCCAATGGCGACCTCGCCCGCGCCGCCGGCCTGGAGGTGGGGCGCGGCGTCAAGGTGGACGACCGGCTCGCCACCAGCGATCCGGCGATCTTCGCCATCGGCGAATGCTGCGAGCATCGCGGCGTCACCTACGGCCTCGTCGCCCCGGCCTACGAGCAGGCGGCCGTCCTCGCCCGCCGCCTCGCGGGGGAGGACGCGCGCTACGAGGGCTCGGTGGTCTCCACCAATCTCAAGGTCTCCGGCGTCCACGTGTTCTCGGCCGGCGACGTCATCGGCGGCGACGGCGCCGAGGAGATCGTCCTCGCCGACCGCCGCCTCGGCCTCTACCGCCGGCTGGTGATCCGCGACGGCGTCCTCGCGGGGGCGGTGCTGTTCGGCGATACGGCGGACGGAAAATATTACCTTCAACTGATCACGGATCGCACACCCATCGGCCCCTTGCGCGCGGAGCTGGCCTTCGGCCGCCCCATGCCGGCGGCCGCCTGAGGGGCGACCGGGCGAACACCGCAAGAGAACGGAAAAGAGCAGGACAATGGGCGGAGATTTCAGCCTCGATCAGAAGCGCTACCTGGAGGGCTTCGTCTCCGGCGCGCAGGCGGCCCGCGCCGGGCGTGGCCTCGCGCCGGCCGGCGCCCCGGCCCCCGCCGCCGAGCCCACCGGCCCGGACGCCGCCAGCCACCGCGCCATGGCGCGACAGGAGGCGGAGGGGCGCAGGCTCACCCCCGAGGAGAAGGCCAAGCGCGAGGAGCTGGGCCTCGATTCCTACGACAAGATCAAGGCTTACGCGCGCGATGGCCAATTCCCCAAGGGCCAGGACATGCTGCGCTGGAAGTATCACGGCCTGTTCTATGTCGCCCCGGCGCAGGACAGCTACATGTGCCGCCTGCGCATTCCCGGCGGCATCCTCACCCACTGGCAGCTGCGCGGCGTCGCCGGGATCGCCGAGGCCCACGGCGGCGGCTACACCGACGTGACCACCCGCGCCAACCTGCAGATCCGCGAGATCGCGGCCACCGCCGCCGTCGCGGTGCTGGAAGGGCTGGTGGATCTCGGCCTCACCGCCAAGGGCTCGGGCGCCGACAACATCCGCAACGTCACCGGCACGCCCACCGCCGGCATCGACCCGCAGGAGCTGCTCGACACCCGGCCCCACGCCCGCGAATGGCACCACTACATCCTGAACGCCCGCGACATGTACGGCCTGCCGCGCAAGTTCAACGTCGCCTTCGACGGCGCCGGCCGCATCGGCGCGCTGGAGGACACCAACGACATCGGCTTCCAGGCCATCGAGGTGAAGGACGGCTTCGGCGTCGCCCCCGGCGTCTGGTATCGCCTCGCGCTCGGCGGCATCACCGGCCACCGGGATTTCGCCCGCGACACCGGGGCGATCGTGCGCCCGGAGGACGCCACACGGGTGGCCGCCGCCATCGTGCGGGTCTTCATCGACACCGGCGACCGCTCCGACCGCAAGAAGGCGCGGCTGAAATATGTGCTCGACGCCATGGGCTTCGACGGCTTCCTGGCGAAGGTGGAGGAGAAGCTCGGCGCCCCCCTCACCCGCGTGCCGGCCGAGGCGGTGGCGCCGCGCGCCGAGCCGGACCGCCTCGCCCATCTCGGCGTCCACCCGCAGAAGCAGGCGGGGCTGAGCTATCTCGGCGTCGGCCTGCCGGTGGGCCGCATGAGCGTGTCCCAGATGCGCGGCCTCGCCGACATCGCCGCCCGCCACGGCGACGGCGACATCCGCCTCACGGTCTGGCAGAACCTGCTGATCTCCGGCATCCCCGATGCCGCGATCGAGGCGGCGAAGGCGGCCGTCGCGGCGCTCGGCCTGAGCGTCGAGGCGAGCCCCCTCCAGGCCGGCCTCGTCGCCTGCACCGGCTCGAAGGGCTGCCGCTTCGCCGCCGCCGACACCAAGGGCACCGCCCGCGCCATCCAGGCCCATTGCGAAGGCCGCGTCACGCTCGACGCGCCGGTGAACATCCACGTCACCGGCTGCCACAATTCCTGCGCCCAGCATTATATCGGCGACATCGGCCTGATCGGTGCCCGCGTGCCGATCAACGACGACGGCGACACGGTGGACGGCTTCCACCTCCTGGTGGGCGGCGGCTTCGGCGCCGATGCCGCCATCGCCACCGAGCTGAAGCGCGACGTGAAGGCCGAGGACGCCCCGCGCGTGGTCGAGGGCCTGCTGAAGGCCTGGCTCGCCCACCGCGAGGACGGCGAGACCTTCGCCCAGTTCTCCCGCCGGCTCGATGCCGGCACCCTCGTGACCCTCGCCGACCGGGAGGTCGCGCCATGAGCCTCCAGAGCCGACCGCCCCTCGTGCCCTTCCTGCCCGAAAGCGCGCCCTTCACGCCGGAACAGCGCGCCTGGCTGAACGGCTTCTTCGCCGGCATCTTCAGCGGCGAGGCGCCGGCCGGCGCCACCGCGCTCTCGGCCGGCGACGCCGCCGCCTTGATGCCGGAGCTGAAGGCCGCCGACGCGCCGGAGGACGATGGCGCGCCCTGGCACGATCCCGCCATGCCCATGGCCGAGCGCATGGCGCTCGCCGAAGGCAAGGCGCTGCCGCGCCGGCTGATGGCGGCCATGGCGCAGCAGGATTGCGGCCAGTGCGGCTATGTCTGCGAGACCTACGCCGCCGCCATCGCGGCGGGCGCCGAGCCGAAGCTCAATCTCTGCGCCCCCGGGGGCAAGGAGACGCTGCGCATGCTCAAGCAGCTCACCGAGGGCGAAGGCGCCGCCACGGCGCCCGCCGCCCCCGCTGCGGCCGCGCCCAAGACCGAGGCCGCGCCCGCACCTCTCGGCACGCGCGACAATCCCGGCACCGTCACCTTCCTCGGCCGGCGCCAGCTCAACAGGGAGGGCTCGGAGAAGGAGACCTTCCACATCGACTTCGATCTCGAAGGCTCGGGGCTCGACTATGTGGCGGGCGACAGCTTCGGCATCTTCCCGGCCAACGATCCGGCCCTCGTGGACCGGGTGATCGCGGCGATCCACGCGCCGGAAGACTTCCCGATCGCCGGCAAGACCCTGCGCGAGGTGCTGACCCACGAGGCGTGCCTGAAGTCGCCGCCCGACGCGCTGTTCCAGCTCGTCTCCTATCTGGTCGGCGGCGCCCGCAAGGAGACGGCCAAGCGCCTCGCCGCCGGCGAGGACCCGGACGGCGACGCCGCGCGCCTCGACGTCCTGGCGGCGCTGGAGAAGTTCCCCGGCATAAGGCCCGATCCGGAAGCCTTCGTCGAGGCCCTGGAGCCGCTCCAGCCGCGCCTCTACTCCATCTCCTCCAGCCCCGCGGCGACGCCGGGCCGCCTGTCGCTGACCGTGGACAAGGTGCGCTATGAGGCCTTCGGCCGGGAGCGGCTGGGCGTGGCCTCCAGCTTCCTGGGCGAGCGCATCCCCGAGGGCACCAAGCTCAAGGCCTATATCCAGAAGGCCCATGGCTTCGGCCTGCCGCAGGACCCGGCGAAGGGCGTCATCATGGTGGGGCCGGGCACCGGCATCGCCCCGTTCCGCGCCTTCCTCCACGAGCGGGCCGCGACCAATGCGCCGGGCCCGAACTGGCTGTTCTTCGGCCACCAGCGGCGCGACACGGACTTCTTCTACGAGGAGGAGTTGTCCGCCTTCCAGGCGCAGGGCGTGCTCACCCGGCTCGACACCGCCTGGTCGCGGGACGGCGCGCAGAAGGTCTACGTCCAGGACCGGATCCGCGCCGCCGGCGCCGAGCTCTGGGACTGGCTGAACGCGGGCGCCCACTTCTACATCTGCGGCGACGCCAAGCGCATGGCCAAGGACGTGGAGAGCGCGCTCGCCGACGTGGCGGCGGCCCATGGCGGGCTCGGCCCGCATGCGGCGGCGACCTTCCTCGCCGACCTGAAGAAGGCCGGGCGCTTCCAGGCGGACGTCTACTGATGGGGGATGCGATGCCTCATCTCCGGACTGCAGCCCGCTCTCATCCGCGCGCCGTCATGCCCCGGCTTGTCCGGGGCATCCACCCGGCCGCAAGCTGTGCGCGTGAAGGCCGGGTCCGGTCACGGCGTGGATCACCCGGGCACGCCGGGGGATGACAGGTCTGGTGTTAAACGACGCCCTGCATGGATCGATCAGGGCCAAGCCTCAGGCAAGACCGGCATGAACGGCCCCCTCACCTCGCCCCCTTCGGTGAACTCCACCTGCCCCTATTGCGGCGTCGGCTGCGGCGTCGCGGTGGCGCCGGACGGGGCCGGCGGCGCCCATGTGGAAGGCGACAAGGCCCATCCCGCCAATCTCGGCCGGCTCTGCTCCAAGGGCGCGGCGCTGGGCGAGACGCTGGGGCTCGGCACCCGCCTGCTCCATCCCCTGATGCGCGCCGGCGACGGCCCCCTGGCGCGCACCGATTGGGACGCCGCGCTCGACCGGGTGGCCAGCGGCCTCGCCGCCGTCATCGACCGCCACGGTCCGGGCGCGGTCGCCTTCTACCTGTCGGGCCAGTTGCTGACCGAGGACTATTACGTCGCCAACAAGCTGGCGAAGGGCTTCCTCGGCACCGCCCATGTGGACACCAATTCCCGGCTCTGCATGGCCTCCTCGGTCGCCGGCCACAAGCGCGCTTTCGGCTCCGACACCGTGCCCGGCTGCTACGAGGACCTGGAGGCGGCGGACCTGATCGTGCTGGTGGGCTCCAACGCCGCCTTCTGCCATCCGGTGCTGTTCCGCCGCATGGAAGCGGCGCGGGCGAAGCGCGGCACCAGGATCGTCGTCATCGATCCGCGCGGCACCGAGACCGCCGCCGAGGCGGACATGGTGCTGCCGCTCGCGCACGGCACCGACGCGATCCTGTTTTCCGGCCTTCTGGTCCACCTCGCCGATGCCGGACGGCTCGACGCCGCCTTCCTCGACCGGCACACGCAGGGCTTTCCCGAAGCCCTCGCGGCGGCGCGCGCGCTCGCGCCCAATGCGACCGCCACCGCGCGCGGCTGCGGCCTCGACGCGGCGGACGTGGCCGCCTTCTTCCGCCTGTTCGCCGCCACCGAAAAGGCGGTCACCTGCTATTCGCAGGGGGTCAACCAATCGGCCCAGGGCACCGACAAGGTGGGCGCGATCCTCAACTGCCACCTCGCCACCGGGCGCATCGGCCGCGAGGGGATGGGCCCCTTCTCCCTCACCGGCCAGCCCAACGCCATGGGCGGGCGCGAGGTGGGCGGGCTCGCCAACCAGCTCGCCGCCCACATGGGATTTTCCCCCGCCGAGGTGGACCTTGTGCGCCGCTTCTGGTCCGCGCCGCGCATGGCGGAGCGCGAGGGGCTGAAGGCCGTGGACATGTTCGCCGCCATCGGCCGCGGCGAGATCCGGGCGCTGTGGGTCATGGGCACCAACCCCGCCGTCAGCCTGCCCCGGGCGGGCGCGGTGCGCGCGGCGCTGGAGGGGCTCGACCTGTTCGTCCTGTCGGAGAACGTCGCCGCCAACGACACCTCGGCCTGCCGCCCGCACGTGGTGCTGCCCGCCGCCGCCTGGGGCGAGAAGGACGGCACCGTCACCAATTCCGAGCGCCGCATCTCGCGCCAGCGCGCCTTCCTGCCCCTGCCCGGCGAGGTCCGCCACGGCTGGTGGCCGCTCGCCGAGGTGGCGCGTCGGCTCGGCTTCGGCGATGCCTTCGCCTGGACCTCGCCCGCGGCCATCTTCCGCGAGCACGCCGCGCTCTCCGGCTTCGAGAATGGCGGCACCCGCGACTTCGACATCTCCGGCCTCGCGACGCTGTCCGACGCCGCCTATGACGCGCTGAAGCCAGTGCAATGGCCGGTGCCCGCGGACACGGCAGCCGGGACCGCGCGGATGTTCGCCGACGGCGGCTTCTTCACCGGCGACCGCCGCGCCCGCTTCGTGGTGCCGGCGCCGGTGGCGCCGCCGCAGGGGGCGGAGGGCCTGCCGCTGCTCCTCAACACCGGGCGCCTGCGCGACCAGTGGCACACCATGACCCGCACCGGCCTCTCGCCGCGCCTGTCCTCCCACGAGCCGGCGCCGTTCGTCGCCGTCCATCCGGACGACGCGGCGCGGCTCGGCCTCGCCCATGGCGGCCTCGCGCGCGTGACGAGCGCGGAGGGGGAAACCGTGCTGGAGGTGCGCGCCGATCCGCGCCAGCCGGCGGGCACCGCCTTCGCCCCCATCCACTGGAGCTTCGCCAACGCGTCCCACGGCCCCATCGGCCAGGTGGTGCAGGCGCGCACCGATCCCTTCTCCGGCCAGCCGGATTCCAAGGCCACGCCGGTGTCGCTCGCGCCGGTGCCGGCGCCCTTCGAGGGCGTGTTGCTGGCGCGGTCGGAGCTGGCGCCGCCGGAAGGCGTCTGGTGGGCCCGCGCGGCGCTCGCGGGCGGCTTCGCCTGGCGCCTCTCCGGCACGGTCGGGCCCGAGGCGTGGGCGTCCTGGTTCCGCGGCATGGGCGGCGGCGACATCATCGAGATGACCGACGCCGCCGGCGGCGCCTATCGGGCGGCGGCGTTCGACGCCGCGGGCCGGCTGGCCGCCGCTCTGTTCGTCGCTCCCGCCGGAACACGGCCGAACGCCGACGCGCTGAAGGGCCTCCTCGGCGCCGATCCGGTCTCGCCGGAGGACCGCCGCGTGCTGCTGGCGGGCCGGCGCGCCGGCCACGGGGCGGCAAGCGGACCATTGGTGTGCGCCTGCTTCGGCGTGTCGAAGGGGGAGATCGAGGCCGCCATCGGCTCCGGCTGCGCCGATGTCGAGGCGGTCGGCCGCGCCCTCAAGGCGGGCACCAATTGCGGCTCCTGCGTGCCGGAGATCCGCGCGCTGCTTTCGCGGGCGTCCCTTGAGGCGCCCGCACCCCGACCGAAGGCCGATGTCGCGGCCTGAGGTCCCCGGCTGGGGGGCTGGGGGTGGCGGGAGGCGGCGCCCTGCGTCGTCTCCCGTTACGTCATTTCGCGGCAGGCCGGCTCAGCCCTCCTGCTTCGCCCGCTCGATGCCTTCCAGGATCAGCTTCTGCGCCTCGGCGGCATCGCCCCAGCGCACGATCTTGACCCACTTGTTGGGCTCCAGGTCCTTGTAGTGCTCGAAGAAGTGCTCGATCTGCTTCAGCGTGATGTCCGGCAGGTCGGAATAGTTCTGCACGCGATCGTAGCGCTTGGTGAGCTTGTGCGACGGCACGGCGATGATCTTCTCGTCCAGGCCGCTCTCGTCCTCCATCAGCAGCACGCCCACCGGGCGCGCGCTGATATAGGCGCCGGGCACGATGGCGCGGGTGTTGGCCACCAGCACGTCGCACGGGTCGCCGTCGCCCGAGAGGGTGTGCGGGATGAAGCCGTAATTTCCCGGATAGCGCATGGCGGTATAGAGGAAGCGGTCGACGAACAGGGTGCCCGCCGCCTTGTCCATCTCGTACTTGATGGGCTCGCCGCCGATCGGAACCTCGATCACCACGTTGACGTCCTCGGGCGGGTTCTTGCCGATCGGGATCGCATCGATGCGCATGTCACACTCGCATTTGGGCCGAGATCGCACGCCGCACGGCTGGCATGTCCGGCCGGTCGGAACGCGCGGTCTCCCTGAAATTCAGAGGGCGATGGCCCGGGCAGATTGGCTCAATCCGCCCGGATCGCGCTCCAGGAGCGCATGAGCTAGAGCACGCGGCGCGCCGCTTGCAAAGCTAGCTGATCGGCGCATGGCGCCGCCCCCGGGCAGGATCGGCGCCCGCGCCCATGCGGGGCTACCGCTGCCAAGCGAAGGCCACCTTGTCCAGCGATTTCGTGCCGAACTGCTCCGTGGAGGATGCGACCGGTTGCCCTCCCAGGGCCTTGTAGAAGCCGACCGCGTTCTCGTTGTCGGCCAGCGCCCAGACCACGAGGCCCTCGAGCCGGGCGAGCGCCAGGTCGCGCCGCGCCGCCGCGAACAGGCGCTGGCCGAAGCCGAGCCCCTGGTACAGCGGCTGGAGGTAGATCTCGTAGATCTCGCCGCCGAACGGCAGGCTCTTGGCGCGGTTGCCGCCATAATTCACATAGCCGGCGACGTCGTCGCCCACCAGGAGCACCGAGATGCGGCTGCCGCGCCGGATCGCGGCGTCCCACCATTTGGGGCCGCGCCGCTCCACCATGCGCTCGAGCTCGAGGCCGGGGATCAGGCCGCGATAGGCCGCGCGCCACGCCGCGTCATGCACCGCCGCGACCGCCGTCGCGTCGGCGGGCTTCGCCCTGCGGATTTCGATCAGGCCCGTGCTCATGCCCTGATGGAAGCAAACCCGGCGCCGCCCTTCAAGGGGCATCGCACGGAGATGCACCAATTCCAGGTTTGGCGGTGCGTGCGACCGGGCCCGCCGCCAATCCCGACGCGCAGCGCTGGCCGGCCGCGCGCGCCGGGGGCTACATGCGCGGCGCCGGCCATGACATAAGGGGCAGGACCGGCGGCGGGACATGGCGCCCGCGGCGCAACCCGAGGGACCAGCCTTCGCTCATGATCCGCTTCTTCCTGCGCTTCACCGGCTTCTGGCTGCTGGCCGCCGGCTTCGTCGCCCTCATCGTCGACGGCACGCGCTCGATCGCCGCCTCCTCGCTGCTGCTGATGTCGGCGGGTGACGCCTGGTACGCCCTCGCCCCCGGCAGCCTCGCGGCGCTCGAATCCTGGGCGCGGGCGAAGTCCCCGGCGCTTTGGGAGAACGTGCTCACCTCGGTGCTGTCGGCGCCGGCCTTCCTGCTGCTGCTGGTCCTCGGCATCGTGCTGATGACCCTCGGCCGGGTGCGCGAGCGCTCGCGCTTCGAGGTCGGCTGATCCCTCCCCCTCGCACAATCGCGCCGGGCTCCCCATATCTGGGGTCCTGGCCGGCCATCTGGTCCCTTGCCTTTGCGATGGCCGCGCCGCAGGTCCTGTCTCATGATGCGCCGAACCGCCCTGCCCCGCTTCCGGGCACGGGGCGCTGCGCGCGAGGAGCCGTGCCATGCTCTTTTTCCGCAAGTCGCCGGAGCTTCCCACCCGTGAGGAGGCGCTGCAGGGACGCGAGGCCGCCATTCCCACGGCGCGCGACCATTTCGTGAATGGCCATCCGCTGAAGGGCCCCTATCCCGCGGGCCTGAAGAGCGCCGTGTTCGCCCTCGGCTGCTTCTGGGGCGCGGAGCGCAAGTTCTGGCAGGTGCCGGGCGTGTTCGTGACGGCGGCCGGCTACATCGCCGGCCACACGCCGAACCCAACCTATGAGGAGGTGTGCTCCGGCCGCACCGGCCACACCGAGGGCGTGCTGGTGGTCTACGATCCCGCCGCGGTGTCGCTCGACCAGCTGCTGAAGGTGTTCTTCGAGGCCCACGATCCCACGCAGGGCATGCGCCAGGGCAACGACATCGGCACCCAGTACCGCTCGGGCATCTATCTGGACGATCCCGCCGACCTCGCCCGTGCCGAGGCGGCGAAGTCCGCCTACGCGGCGGCGCTGAAGGCGAAGGGCTTCGGGCCCGTCACCACGGAGATCGCCGCGGCCGGCCCGTTCTACTTCGCCGAGGACTACCACCAGCAGTATCTGGCCAAGAACCCGCACGGCTATTGCGGGCTCGGCGGCACCGGCGTCGCCTGCCAGATCGGCACCGGGGTGGCCGCCGAATAACGTTGGGAGAGCCGGGCCATGCGGCCCGGCTCTCCTTTTTCCGCCCGGCGCCGGGCTGCCGCGGTTCGTGATGCCGCCGCCCTTTCCTCCCGCGGCGGCGAGGCCTATGGAGGGGCGACCATCCGCCGGAGCCTCCCATGCCCGCTTATGCCTTCTCGCCCGCCGCGGTTCCGACCCTGCCCATCGTCGGCAGCGACGCTTTGTTCCCAGTCCACCGCATCTACTGCGTCGGCCGCAACTTCGCCGACCACGCCATCGAGATGGGCCACGACCCCTCCAAGGAGCCGCCCTTCTTCTTCCAGAAGAACCCGGACACGCTGGTGCATTCGGGCGCCACCATCCCCTATCCCAAGGGCTCGACGGACGTGCACCACGAGGTGGAGCTGGTGGTGGCGCTGAAGGAAGGCGGCGAGGACATCCCGGTCGCCCGCGCCCTCGACCACGTGTTCGGCTATGCGGTGGGCCTCGACCTCACCCGCCGCGACCTCCAGGCCGAGGCCAAGAAGCTCGGCCGCCCGTGGGAGGTGGCCAAGGCGTTCGAGGAATCGGCCCCCTGCAGCGCCATCGTGCCCACCGGCATCTGCGGCCATCCGGACCAGGGCCGCATCTTCCTGAAGGTCAACGGCGAGACGCGCCAGGACGGAAACCTCAACCAGATGATCTGGAAGGTGCCGGAGATGATCGCGATCCTCTCCACCCTGTTCCGGCTCGCGCCCGGCGACCTGATCTTCGCCGGAACGCCCGCCGGCGTCGGCGCCATCGCCCGCAGCGACGTGCTGGAAGGCGGCGTCGACAATGTGGGCGAGATCCGCCTCACCATCGGCTGAGGGGCGGGCCGCTCAGGAGGCGGACTGGTCCCTGATCCATTGGGCCGCCGCCTCCCGCGTCGCCGACAGCACGGCGGCGCCGAGCGCCTCGCCAGCCGCGGTGTGCAGGCCGGCATATTCGTGCGGCGCCGTTCCCGGCACGGCGGCCGGCGCGCTCACCACCACGCAGTCGGTGCCGGTGCCCGTGACCGGCGCGTCCTGCCCCTCCCGGTGGTAGCCGGCCTCCAGGATCGCCACCGTGCGCGCCTCGACGGCGATGGACAGCGCCTCCGCCAGCGCCGCATTCGTGAGCGGCACCGAGAGCGCGGCCAGGATGTTCACCGTGCCCACCCGCTCCGGCAGCCGCGACGGCACGCGCATGCCCACGCGCTCGCCATTGTTGAGCCCGAGCGTGACCAGCGCCCCGGCGCCGACGCCGTCCACCCGCCGCGTCGCCCGGTGGTGGCGGGCGATGTCGCGGGACGTCATCAGCCCCACCGCCTCCTGAAGCCCCTCCGCGGCAAGGCGGTCGGCCAGAAGCGCGCGCGGGTCCACGTCCGGGGCGAGGTCGCCGTCCCGCACCTCCAGCATCGCCACCGCGTGGGCGGTGACGAAGCCGGGCCTGCTGATGGACCAGGAGAGCATGCGCTGGGGCGCGGAAAAGCGCGCCACCAGGAGCGGGCGCCGGAAGTCGACCTCGAACAGCGCTGGGGTCAATGCCAGGCCTTGAGCGCCAGCACGGCGTTGAGGCCGCCGAAGGCGAAGGCGTTGACCAGGGCGTGGTCCACCGCGTGGTCGCGCGCGGCGTTGGGCACGCAGTCGATGGCGCAGTCCGGGTCCGGCACCCGGTAGCCCATGGTCGGCGGCACGAAGCCCTCGCGCATGGCGAGCACCGTGGCGAGCACGCCCAAAGCGCCCGCCGCGCCGAGGCAGTGGCCGTGCATGGACTTGGTGGAGGAGACCGGCACCTTGGCGAGCCGCTCGCCGAAGACGGCGCGCAGGGCGGCGGCCTCGGTCTTGTCGTTGAGCACCGTGCCGGTGCCGTGGGCGCTCACATAGTCGATCGCCTCGGGGGCGATGCCGGCATCCGCCAAGGCGAGGCGCATGGCGCGCGCGGTGCTGGTGCCGTCGGGGGCGGTGAGGTCGTTGCCGTCGGCGCTCATGCCGAAGCCAACCACCTCGGCCAGGATCTCGGCGCCGCGACCCCGCGCGCGCTCCATCTCCTCCAGCACCACCACGCCGCCCGCCTCGCCGAGCACGAGGCCGTTGCGGTCGGCGGAGAACGGGCGGCAGCCGTCCGGGCTCAGCACCCGCAGCGCCTCCCAGGCCTTGAGGAAGCCGAGCGTGTGGGGCGCCTCGCTGCCGCCGGTGAGCGCCACGTCGAGAAGCCCCGAGCGGATCATATGGAACGACAGGCCGATGGCGTGGCTCGCCGAAGAACAGGCGGAGGCCACCGCGAAGGACGGCCCCAGCACCCTGTGCGCCATGGAGATCTGGCTCGCCGAGGAGGACGGCATGGAGCGCGGCACGGTGAAGGGATGCGGGCGCCCGGGCGGCGTGGCATTGAGCCGCTGATAGCCGTCCTCGATGGACTGGAAGCCGACGGACGCGCCGTAGATCACGCCCGCCTTCTCGGGCGCCACGCCTTCGAGCGCGTCGCCGGCCGCCGCCACCGCCTCGCGGGCGGCCCCCAGAGCGAGCTCGGAATTGCGGTCCATGAGACCGCGCTGGCGCGGCTCGAGAAAGGCGTCGGGATTGAAGTCGGCGGCCTCGGCGAAGCACTTCACGCGCAATTGCGCACCGTCCATGAGGCGGGTCGGGCCGATGCCGACCTTGCCCGCCTTCAGGCTCGCAAGGTGCTCGGCGACGTTCGCGCCGATGGACGAGATCGCCCCAAGGCCCGTGATGACGACGCGCCGGCTCATGGAAATGTCCCGCTTCGCGATCAGCCGGCGGACGAAGCGGAGGCCCGTCCGGCCTTGGCGTCGACGAGCTTGATCACATGGTCGACCAGGGTGAACACCGGCACGTCGGTGGTCTCCAGAGGCCCTTCCGAGGGGACCTCGATCTGGAACCGGTCCTCGATCTTGAAGATCAGCTCCACCAGGTCGAGCGAGCCGATTCCAAGGTCGGAAACGGTGGTGTTCTCGTCCACGACGGCCGGGTCGACGGAGGCCTCTTCCGCGATGACTTCCAGGACCTGTCTCTTGCGCGCCTCGACATCCACCACGCGAACCTCCACGCCGATCCCGCCGTCCGGCCCTCCTGCGGCCGCCCCGGCGAGGGCGGCGCTAACATGCACAGGCTCCCACCGGATGTCTACCTGGGGCGAGGCAGCCACAGCTCGCAGCCTTCCGGTTTCGCGCCGGCGCGCCGCCGTCACGAAACCGGCCTGCCGTGAAGGACCACCCCGCCTCCGTATCTTCTTATATATGCACCGCTGATCCGTCCGCACCACTTGGGCCGGGCGGGGCCGGGCTGTACCTTTGCCGTCGGTCCGCCGACCGGCGCGCGGCCGTGCCGTCGTTCGGGCCGGACGAGATCGCCCGCTCTTCGCGAACGATAAGGAGCATGCCCCTTGTCCACGCCTTCCGCCGCGCCTGCCGCTTCCGACGCCACATCCCTGCTCCAGGCCCGCTATGGCGCCGCCGGCGGACCGGCCGACATCCGGCTGAACGCCGTCATCGCCGGGCTGCTGGCGCACCGCACCGTCCGCGCCTTCGCCGACCGCCCCCTGCCCCCCGGCACCGTCGAGACCCTGGCGGCGGCCGCCCAGTCCGCCGCGTCCTCCTCGAACCTGCAGACCTTCAGCATCGTGGCGGTGGAGAATGCCGAGACCCGGCACGCGCTCTCCCGGCTCGCCGGCGGCCAGGCGCATGTGGCGCAGGCGCCGCTGGTGATGGTCTGGCTCGCCGACCTCGCGCGGCTGGCGGAGCTCGGCCGCCGAGACGCGGCGCCCACGGAAGGGCTCGATTATCTGGAGATGCTGCTGGTCGGGGTGATCGACGCCGCGCTCGCGGCGCAGAACGCGGTGGTGGCGCTGGAATCCCTCGGGCTCGGCAGCTGCTATATCGGCGCGCTGCGCAACCATCCGCAGGAGGTGGCCGAGCTGCTGGGCCTGCCGCCGCACGTGATGGCGGTGTTCGGCCTCAGCGTCGGCCATCCCGACCCCGCGCGCCCGGCGCGGGTGAAGCCGCGCCTGCCGCAGGCCCTGGTGCTCCACCGCGAGCGCTACGATGCGCGCCTGCCCGCCGCCGCGGTGGCGGACTATGACGCGACGCTCACCGCGTTCCAGAAGGCGGAGGGCATGGCCGAGGTGGGCTGGACCTCCACCGCCCTCAACCGGGTGCGCGGCCCCCAGTCGCTGAGCGGGCGCGACCGGCTCGCCGGCGTGCTCCAGGCGCTCGGCTTCCCGCTGCGCTGACGCGGCCTTGCGGTTCCGCCCGGGCGTCGCGATCAATCTCATTGCAAGATGGAATTGATCTAAAACATCTATTGGACCCCGCCGCGCGGCGGGGTCCATCTATTTCACATGATGCACAACGGTTATCGAGGGGCGAATTCCGCGCCCACGCAGCGGCCCCTGCCCCACCCCCATGCGCCCGCCGAGCCGGACCATGTGGAGACCTCGCCGAAGATCGGCGACGAGGTCGCCAAGACCACCTGCTACATGTGCGCCTGCCGCTGCGGCATCGAGGTGCACCTGCGGGACGGCAAGGTCCGCTACATCAACGGCAACAAGGACCACCCGGTCAATCGCGGCGTGCTGTGCGGCAAGGGCAGCGCCGGCATCATGCAGCATTACAGCCCGGCACGGCTGAAGAAGCCGCTGCTGCGCACCGGCGAGCGCGGCTCCGGCGAGTTCCGCGAGATCGAGTGGGAGGAGGCGCTCGCCATCGCCGCCGAGCGGCTCGGAAACATCCGCGCGACCGACCCCAAGAAGCTCGCCTTCTTCACCGGGCGCGACCAGTCCCAGTCGCTCACCGGCTGGTGGGCGGCGAAGTTCGGCACCCCCAACTTCGCCGCCCATGGCGGCTTCTGCTCCGTCAACATGGCGGTGGGCGGCCTCTACACCGTGGGCGGGGCATTCTGGGAGTTCGGCGAGCCGGACTGGGAGCACGCCAAGTACTTCCTGCTGTTCGGCGTCGCCGAGGACCACGATTCCAACCCCATCAAGATCGGCCTCGGCAAGCTGAAGGCGCGCGGGGCGAAGTTCGTCTCGGTCAATCCGGCGCGCACCGGCTACAACGCCATCGCCGACGAGTGGGTGGGCATCCGCCCCGGCACCGACGGCCTGTTCGTCATGGCGCTGATCCACGAGCTGCTGCGGGCGGGGCGGATCGACGTGCCCTATCTCGCCCGCCACACCAACGCCCCGGCGCTGGTCATCAAGGCGCCCGGCACCGCCGAGGACGGTCTCCTCCTGCGCGACGCCGAAGGCCGCATCCTCGCCTGGGACAAGGCGACCGGCGGCCCCACGCCCGCCGACGACCCCGGCCTCAGCCCGGCCTTGTCGGGCACCTTCGAGGTGGAGGGGCGCACCGCGACGCCGGTGTTCCAGCTGTTCGCCGAGCGCTATCTCGATCCCTCCTACGCCCCCGAGGCCGCCGCCGCGCGCTGCGGCGTGCCGGCGGATACCATCCGCCGCATCGCCGCCGAGCTGGCGCACGTCGCGTTCGACGAGGCGATCGAGCTGCCGGTCGCCTGGACCGACACCGCCGGCCGCCGCCACGAGACCATGACCGGCCGGCCCATCGCCATGCACGCCATGCGCGGCATCTCCGCCCACTCCAACGGCTTCCAGACCTGCCGCGCGATCCATGTGCTGCAGGTGCTGCTGGGCTCGGTGGACGTGCCCGGCGGCTGGCGCTTCAAGCCGCCGTTCCCGAAGCCGATCCCGCCCGGCCCCAAGCCCGCCGGCAAGGACGGCGGCAGGCCCATGACGCCGCTTTCCGGCATGCCGCTCGGCTTCGTCTCCGGCCCCGAAGACCTGCTCGTGGACGCGGACGGCGGCCCGGTGCGGATCGACAAGGCCTATTCCTGGGACGCCCCGCTCGCCGCCCACGGCATGATGCACATGGTGATCCGCAATGCCTGGAAGGGCGATCCCTACCGGATCGACACGCTGATGATGTACATGGCCAACATGGCCTGGAACTCGTCGATGAACACCGACGAGACCATCGCCATGCTGACCGACAAGGACGAGGACGGCGCCTACCGCATCCCCTTCATCATCTATTCGGACGCCTATTTCTCCGAGACCGTGCCCTATGCGGACCTGGTGCTGCCCGACACCACCTATCTGGAGCGGCACGACTGCATCAGCCTGCTCGACCGCCCCATCAGCCATGCGGACGGGCCGGGCGACGCCATCCGCCATCCCGTCGTCACGCCCGACCGGGACGTGCGCCCGTTCCAGAGCGTGCTGATCGAGCTCGGCGCGCGGCTCGGCCTGCCCGGCTTCGTGAACGAGGACGGCGCGGCCAAGTACAAGGACTATGCCGACTACATCGTCCACCACGAGCGCGCGCCCGGCGTCGGACCGCTGGCGGGCTGGCGCGGCACGCAGGGCGAGAAGATCGGCCGCGGCGAGGCCAATGAGGGCCAGCTCGACCGCTACATCGAGAATGGCGGCTTCTGGCACCACGAGCTGTCGCCGGACCAGCGCTACTACAAGATGGCGAACCGCTCCTACCTCGATTTCGCCGTCCATATGGGCTTCGTGCCGAAGGCCGACCCGATCGTGTTCCAGCTCTATTCCGAGCCGCTCCAGCGCTTCCGCCTCGCCGCGCGCGGGCACGGGCCGGTGGTGCCGCCGCCGGGCGACCGCGCGCGGATCGAAGCGTATTTCGACCCCCTGCCCTTCTGGTACGCGCCGCTGGAGGAGGCGGCCATCGCCACCGCCGACTATCCCATCCACGCCCTCACCCAGCGCCCCATGCACATGTACCATTCCTGGGGCTCGCAGAATGCGTGGCTGCGCCAGATCACCAGCCAGAACCGGCTGTTCGTGAACCGCCAGCTCGCCGCCGAGCTGGGGCTCGCCGACGACGACTGGGTCTGGATCGAGAGCATCAACGGCCGCGTGAAGGGCCAGATCCGCCTCGTGGACGGGGTGGAGAAGGCCACCGTGTGGACCTGGAACGCCATCGGCAAGCGCCGCGGCGCCTGGGCGCTGAAGGACGACGCGGCCGAGAGCAACCGCGGCTTCCTGCTCAACCACGCCATCGGCGACCTCTTGCCGCCGGACGTGAACGGCAAGCGCTATTCCAACTCCGACCCCATCACCGGCCAGGCGGCCTGGTTCGATCTGCGCGTGCGGCTGCGCAAGTGCCTGCCCGAGGAAGCCGGCTTCACCGAGCCGCAGTTCGCCCGGCTGCCCCTGCCGCCCAACCTTCAGCCCGCGCCGGACACGCTCCGCTTCGGCGCCCAGTTCAAGGAGGCGGCGCGATGACCTGCCTGCCCGCCAAGACCGAGAAGAGCCTCGGCCTCGTCATCGACCTCGACACCTGCGTCGGCTGCCAGGCCTGCGTCACCTCATGCAAGGAGTGGAACACCGGGGGGCACATGGCCCCGCTCACCGACCGGAACCCCTATGGCGGCACGGCGGACGGCGTATGGTTCAACCGCGTCCACACCTATGAGCACGCGGTGGACGGGGCGAGCCGCACGGTGCATTTCCCGCGCTCGTGCCTGCATTGCGAGACGCCGGCCTGCGTCACCGTCTGTCCCACCGGCGCCTCCTACAAGCGCACCGCCGACGGCATCGTGCTGGTGGACGAGGACAAGTGCATCGGCTGCAAGCTGTGCAGCTGGGCCTGCCCCTATGGCGCGCGCGAGTTCGACCTGGACGTGGGCGTGATGAAGAAGTGCACGCTCTGCGTCGACCGCATCTACAACGAGAACCTCAAGGAAGAGGACCGGGTGCCGGCCTGCGTCGCCGCCTGCCCGCCGGGGGCGCGCCACTTCGGCGACCTGGGCGACCCGAGCTCCCCCGTCTCGCAGCTGGTGGCCGCCCGCGGCGGCACCGAGCTGATGCCGGAACTGGGCTACGCCCCCACCAACCGCTATCTGCCGCCGCGCGCCAATACCGGCCACGGCCCGAAGGTGGCGGCCCCCGCGCTGGAGAGCGTCGGCGATGCCGGCGGCTTCTTCGGCTGGGTCGACCGCGTGCTGTCGCGCTGAGGACAGGCCGAGCCATGCATCCCGCTTATTCCGTCATCGTCTTCACCACCGCCACCGGCGCCGGCTACGGGCTGCTCGCCCTGCTCGGGCTGCTGGCCGCCAGCGGCGCGACGCCGCCGGCGCTGGTGCCGGGCCTCGTGAGCTTCGGCCTCGCCTTCGTGCTGATCGGCGGCGGGCTGCTCTCGTCCACCGGCCATCTCGGCCGGCCGGAGCGGGCGTGGCGCGCCTTCTCGCAGTGGCGCTCCTCCTGGCTCTCGCGCGAGGGCGTGGCCGCCGTCGTCACCTTCGTGCCGGCGGGCCTCCTGGCGCTCGGATGGGCGGTGATGGGACAATCCGGCGCCTGGATCGTCGTCTGCGGGCTGCTGGCGGCGGCCTGCGCCGTCGTCACCGTGTGCTCGACGGCGATGATCTATGCCTCGCTGAAGCCGATCGCCCAGTGGCACAGCGGCTTCACGCTGCCGGCCTACCTGATGTTCGCCGCCACCAGCGGCCTCGTGCTCCTCAACGCGCTGACGCAGGTGTTCGGCCGCCCCTCGTTGCCCTGGCTTGCCGCCGCGCTCGTCTTCACCGCGCTCGCCTGGGTGCTCAAGGTCGTGGTCTGGCGCCACAACGACGCGCTCGGCATGCCGGCGACGCTGAATTCCGCCACCGGCCTCAAGGGCGGCACCGTGCGCTCGGTGGAATGGCCGCACACGGAGGACAACTATCTCCTGAAGGAGATGGGCTACCGCGTCGCCCGCAAGCACGCCGCGCGGCTGCGGATGATCGCCGTCGTCCTCGCCTTCGCGCTGCCCGGCGCGCTGCTCGTGATCGCCCTCCTCCTGCGTGGCGGCCCGGCGGCGGCGGCCGTGTCGGTGCTGGCGGCAGCGAGCCAGCTCGCGGGGCTGCTGGTCGAGCGCTGGCTGTTCTTCGCCGAGGCGAAGCACACCGTCACCCTCTATTACGGCCGCGCCTGATGGCGTTCCTGTCGGCAGGCAAGTTCCCGGTGCTGAACTTTCCCCTCACCGGGGCGACGCTGCGGGCCGACGTGCTGGCGGGCCTGCTCGGCGCGGTGCTCTCGCTGCCCCAGGGCATCGCCTTCGGCACGCTCGCCGGCCTGCCGCCGGAGTATGGCATCTACACCGCCGTGGTGCCTTGCATCGTCGCCGCCGTGTTCGGGTCGAGCCGCCACGTGGTCTCGGGCCCCACCAACGCCAATTCCCTGGCGCTGTTCGCGGCCCTCAGCCCGCTCGCCATTCCGGGCTCGGCGCAATACATCGCCTTCGCGCTCGCGGTCACGGCGCTGGTCGGCCTGATGCAGCTGGCTGTCGGCGGCTTCAAGCTCGGCTGGGTGGCGGACTTCATCTCCCCGGCGGTGCTGATCGGCTTCACCAGCGGCGCCGCGATCCTGATCGGCCTCTATGCCCTGCCCGACTTCCTCGGCATCGCCATCGAGGCCGGCGGCGGCGTCATCGGCCTTCTGACCAAGCTCGCCGCGCACCTCGACCAGATCAACATCAGCGCCTTGCTGGTGGGCGCCACCACGCTTCTCGTCAGCTTCGCGCTGGCGAAGATCTCGCGCCGCCTGCCCTACATGCTGATGGGCATCATGGCCGGCTTCGGCGCGGCCGAGCTGCTGGCGCTGTTTCCCGCCTGGCAGAAGGTGGCGCGCATCGGCGACATTCCCTCGGTGCTGCCGCCCTTCTCGGTGCCGTGGATCGAGCCGACCATGCTGCCGCAGTTCATCTCCATCGCCGGGGCGCTCTCCATCGTCGCGCTCGGCCAGTCGGTGTCCATCGCCAAGGCCATCGCCCAGCGCTCGGGCCAGCACCTGGACGTCGACCGGGAATTCGTCGGCCAGGGCCTGTCCAACATCGCCGGCAGCTTCTTCTCCTCCTACGTCTCGTGCGGCTCGCTGAACCGCTCGCTGCCGAACTACCTCGCGGGCGCGAAGACGCCCATGGCGGCGGTGCTGTCGTCGCTGTTCCTGGTGGCGCTCGCCTTCGTCTCCCGGCCGCTGCTGGAGCGCCTGCCCATGGCCGCCATCGGCGCGCTGCTGGTCTACATCGCCTACGGGCTGGTGGACGTGGGCGGATTCCGCCGGCTGGCGCGGTTCCACCGCGCCGATCTCGGCGTCGCGCTCGTGACCTTCGGCGGCATGCTGTTCCTGCCGTTCCAGCAGGCGATCA
Organism: Xanthobacter pseudotagetidis; assembly: GCF_043194795.2. Lineage (NCBI taxonomy): Bacteria > Pseudomonadati > Pseudomonadota > Alphaproteobacteria > Hyphomicrobiales > Xanthobacteraceae > Xanthobacter > Xanthobacter pseudotagetidis. Next base: position 4,237,118 of record NZ_CM195534.1, read on the forward strand.
TCATCGGCAGCGCCTTGTCGCTGCTGCTCTACCTCAACCGTACCGCCCACCCGGCGGTGCGCACCCTGGCGCCCGACCCCAGCACCGAGCGGCGCACCTTCAAGCCGGTGGAGGAGATCGGCGGGGTGGGGCGCGAATGCCCGCAGCTCAAGCTGGTGCGCATCGAGGGCTCGGTCTATTTCGGCGCCGCCGGCTACGTCACCCGCCGCCTCCACGAGATGCGCTCGGGCGGGCAGAAGCACATGCTGGTCATGGTGAAGAGCATGAACTTCATCGACCTCGCCGGCTCCGACGTGTGGGAGCACGAGCTGTTCGCCCGCCGCCAGCTCGGCGGCGACCTCTATTTCCACCAGCCGCGCCAGGACGTGCGCTCGCTGTGGCGGCGGACCGGCTTCGAGGACCACCTCGGGCGGGACCACGTGTTCGATTCGAAGGCCGAGGCGCTGGCGGCGATCCACCCCAAGCTCGACCCCGACATCTGCGCCGGCTGCGCCGTGCGCGCCTTCCGGGAGTGCGGCACGGTGCGGCCGCCGGCAAGGCACTCGGGCGCCTGACGCGGGCGGAACGGCGCGGGCTGGGAGGCGGATCGCCCCCGCGGGTTGTGCAGTCGCATCAATTGATTGATTTTCAAAACGAATTTTGGCTGACGAGGCAGTCTGAGGCGTACCGGTCTGACGTTGCCCCTCCTGGCTAGTCCAGCTTGAAGTTCGTTCCGGCCATCGAGAGGACCAGCGGCCTTCGCCGGGGCGGAGAACGGATACAAGGGCGGGCGACACGGTGATCGGCAACGATGTCTGGATAGGCTCCGAGGCTATCGTCATGCCTGGGATCGCGATTGGGGACGGCGCGGTCATCGGAACGCTGGGCGCTCGTGACGAAGGATTTGGAGCCCTACGCCGTCATTGGCGGCAACCTGGCCAAGATAATCCGAAAACGCTTCGGCGAGGCGGACATCGCGAGACTTTGGAACTTCATTGGTGGGACTGGAGCGATGAAGAACTGCGGGATGCTATGCCCATTCTTAACAGCGGGGACACCTCGGCTCTACACCGTCACTGGCGATCGGTTGTCGCACTAGGATCATAAGACAAACCGTTAGAGACAGCTTCTGCCCGCCCCCCGCTCCGAAAACCGGACGGGCAAGCATCAACCGACTATTCGCAGTGTCAAAGTTCGAACCGGACGCACGGCATTTTGCGAACCTGCCTGCACTGCCAAAAGCACCCGGTCATTGGATCAGGGCAGATAAAGCGCAGCGAGAACCTCGAATTCACCCATGCCTGTCGCTCCTAGGCCCGCGTCGCAGGCGAGCCGAGCCGGTCTGCATACGCAGCCAGCGCCTCTCCGTGGTGCTGATCGGCGCGCAGGCCGAGATATCCATCGGGACGAACCACGAAGAGCGCGACACCACTGACGCCTAGTCTCTCCGCGATCGTCCGGTCGATGCGGGCAAATCCACGAGCCGTGGCCGTAGCGAGCAGGAAGCTGGCCTCCAGAATAGGGATTCCGGCGTAGGCTTCGAGGATGCCAGGGAGACCGCTCAGTTCGTCCGGCTCCGCCTTGTCGCCACCGATGACGATGGCGATATGCCCCATAGGATGGGCGCCGGCATCGAACACGGCAGGTATCCCCTCGGCGGACCGGATTTCGATATCGCTCGGCCAAAGCTGGCCAGGGGCGAGCGCGTCGCTCCGTGCACCCATCACGATAGGTGACGCGCCGTAGTCGATATTCAACTCGGCCTCGGCGACGGCTTCCTGGTAGCGCGTGGCCGGGTTGGCGAAAATCTCGCGGATGAAGGCATCACGCGCGCGACGATCATCCGGGCTCTTCAGGACCTGGGCGTGATCGGCTTCATCTCCCGAAGCGGTGAATTTCTGCGCAACCGGGCGACGTTCGGCCTCATAGCTGTCCAGCAGCGTGTCAGAACAAAAACCTTTGCAGACCAGTGCCAGCTTCCAGGCGAGATTGACGGCGTCCTGCAGGCCGCTATCCATGCCGTGACCCTGGATCGGGCTGCAGGTATGCGCCGCATCCCCCGCGAGCAGCAGGCGTCCGGAACGGTACTTCTCCGCCACCTTGGTGTGGCAGCGGAAGCGCGTCGGGTTCGCCACCGCCGCGAAACGCGCATCTGGTACGTACCGACCGAGGGTGCCCGTCGCATCCTCCTCCAGGTCGGACTGCTCAGAGCTCGGCCGGAGATAAACACGCCAGCGCTCATCGGGCAGCGCGGTGAGGATGATTGGCGGCCCGTCCAAATAGACGTAGTTTGCCTCATGCGAATAGGGCCAGCCCTCGATGGTGGTGTCGAATACCGCCCAAGGCTCCTCGATTGCCGGCGCCGCTGATTGCGCTGCGCAAATCCGCATCGCTGCCGACATTGAAGTTCGCGGCATGGACGGGGCCGGTGAGGATCGTCATCCCCATGCCGAGGAAGGTCGACAGCGCCGTCGCTCTGAGCAGTCGCACGGTCAATCGCGGCGTTTTCATCGGGGGCGTCGCAACAGCCGGCATCGTCTGCATCCTCCGGCGTGCCTGAGCGGCCTGAGCCCCTGGCGTCGCACGTATCCCGCAACCTCTGATCTTTGGAGAAGCATGAGGGTCACGTGACCCGCAACAGCTTTCTCGCCATCCACGGCTCGCTGATACATCACGACCAATGTTGAGACGCCTGAACCACTCGGACCTTAGGTCGGCCCGCCACACCGCCGGCCGCGCGGGCTCAGCTGAACTGCTCGCGCCATACGCTGGGTGAGACGCCAAATCGGCGACGAAACAGCTTTCCGAACGATGAAGCGTCCTTGAAACCGCAATCATAAGCGATGACGGATATGCTGCGTCCCGTGCCGGCCTCTATCAGCCTGCGCGACATGGCGAGTCGGACGTCGCGAACCGTGTCCATGATGGTTGCGTCGTTATGCGTGAAAGCTCTGTACAGGGTCGCTCGCGAGCAGCCGACCGCACGGGCGATCGCTTCCGGTGACAGGTCGAATACGTTGTAGTTCGCGTGAATATAGCGCTTGGCGGCAAGGAAAAGCGCGTTCGGATCCGGCTCGTCCCGGTCGCTGAGGCCGCGCCCGATGCGCTGGAGCAGAAGCAGCGCCAAGGTAAGCAGCGCGTCGAGCGCAATCGCCATTTCCTTGCGGTCGAGGTGCTCCGCCTGCAGGTCCAACGCCGCCATGTGGTCGCGAACCATCACCCCGAGCGGGATGGTATCGAGCGGCAGCACGAGGCCGGGCAGTTCACCGCCGAAGGCTTCCAGCGCCTTGGCCCGGGGGAGCACCACGTAGATTTCCTTGCCGACGCTCCAGTGGTAGCGCATCGCCTTCGTCGCATCATAGGCGACGAGACGGCCGGTCGGCCTGATCGGTTGCTCGCCGCCGGGGGCTCTCGAGCCCAACGCTGCCCTCCGCCATCAGCGAGATGATAATGGCATCGAGGGCGCCACTGAGCCGTGTTGCCGGCGTGATGACGGTGCGGTGCATCGATCCCGCATGGCTGGCAAAATTGCCTCTCGCGCCGTGCACGGCATATTTGGTGCCGAATAGTTCTACCTCGCCGGCACGGGGCACATCGAGATCGGCAATGGTGTAAGCGGCCTCGCGCCACGCATCGAACCGGTCACCCGGATCGAAATCGGTCGTCGACACGCGCCGCAGCCGATAGAGTCCGGCATTCATCCTGGGTCCTGCATCGTCTTCGCCGTCGGGAGCAGAACGATCGGTCATGTTGTCGGCACTCTATGCCTGGCCGTGAGACGGGTGGACGATTGCGGTGGTCGCGAGCGGCGCGATAGCCTGCCGCCGAGAGGTCAGTTCCGGAGGGTATATCGATCCGCCGGACGCGCCTACAGTTTAGCCGATCCTTGCGCGGCTCTTCGGCAAGCCGCTTTACGGAGACCAGCGCAAATGGCGGGATCAGCGGCGCGACCAAGATTTAGCTGCCTTTCGATCTCCGCCGTGCTGCTTCTCGGCTCGGCAATTTCCGTGCCGGCGCAAGCGCAGACGCAGACCGTGCCGCTGACACTCGGCGCCATTCCGCCCGAAGACGTTGTACCGCTGGCCGGGGATGGGTTCGCAAGGGCATTGGCGGACCTGCCCGAAGAGATCGAAAACGTGCTGAAACGCAGCGGCGTTCCCGGCGCGGCCGTGGCCGTGGTTCACAATGGAAAGACAGTATTTGCGCGCGGGTTCGGCGTGCGCGAGCTGGGCAAGAATACCAAGGTCGACACCGCTACTGTCTTCCAGATCGCCTCGATGTCGAAACCCATCGCCGCCACCATTGCCGCCACGCAGGTGACCGCCGGCAAGGTGAAGTGGGACGACAGGATCATCCGGCACCTTCCGACCTTCGCCGTCGGGGACGCCTATGTGACCGCAAACGGCACAGTGGGCGATTTTTATTCTCATCGCTCCGGCCTGCCGCACGCGGCGGGAGACACGCTGGAAGACATCGGCTTCGATCGGAAGACCATTCTCGAACGGCTGAGGATGTTGCCGCTCGATCCGTTCCGCGTCAGCTACAACTACGCCAATTTCGGCTTCACCACGGGTGCCAAGGCCGTCGCGGCGGCTGCCGGCAAGCCATGGGCCGACCTCGCGCAGGAGGCGCTATACGGCCCGCTCGGAATGACCTCCACCAGCTCGCGCTATGCCGACTTCCTGGCGCGAGAGAACCGGGCAACCTTGCACACGCTGGAGAACGGCCGCTTCGTGGCAGGCCTCAAGCGCGATCCGGACCAGCAGTCTCCTGCTGGTGGCGTGACCTCCAACGTGACCGACCTCGCCGAATGGGCGAAGCTGATACTGGCGAACGGTCAGCACGATGGCCGCGAGATGATCTCGCCCGCCGCTCTGCTGCCGGCCCTGCGCGCTCAGGCATTCAGCGCACCCGCGGGCACAATCGGCTCGCGCTCGGGCTTCTACGGCTTCGGCTTCAACGTGTCGGTCAATGCCAATGGCCGGCCAGACATGAGCCACTCCGGGGCCTTCGTGACCGGCGCCGCCACCAACGTGCAGTTCCTGCCTTCCGCCCGCCTCGCCATCATCGTCCTGACCAATGCCGGGCCGGTGGGCGCGGCGGAGGCCATCACCGGCCATTTCCTCGACATCGCCCAGTACGGTGCGCCGACCCGCGACTGGTACGCGCTCATGCATCCGCTGCTGATGCAGAACTACGCTCCGGTGGGCGATCTCGTCGGCGAGACCGCCCCGGCGCGCCCGGCACCGGCGCGCCCGCTGGCGGATTATGTCGGCACCTATGACAGCCCGTATTTCGGCCCGGCGCGGATCTCCCAAGGCGAGAACGGCCTTGTCCTCACCTTGGGTCCCGCTGCCATCACAATGCCGATGACCCATTGGGACGGCGACGTTTTCTCGATCGCGCCCCGCAGCGAGAATGCGCCCTACGGTTCGCTCTCCTCGGTCCGTTTTGAGGGGCGTGGCGGCGCGCTCAAGTCGATGCGCATCGACTATCTGAACGATGAGGGACTGGCCACCTGGACGCGGTGAGTGTGCCTGCAACGTCTGGAATCGAGAGCCGGGCAGGGAACACCGCAATGGGGCGGTTCAACTCACACATGTGATCCCGCCCTAGGCGGGATCGACATTCAGGATTCCCAGCGCGCTGAAATGCTGATTCATAGGGAACCGTGTTTTCCGCACGGAGCCCCGGCATGGCCGCGAAACGGTATGAATTGAGCGACGCTCAATGGGAGAAGATCGCGCCGCTGTTGCCCGGCAAGGCGACGGATCCCGGGCGGACGGGCTCGGATAACCGCTTGTTCGTCAACGGGTGTCTTTGGGTTCTACGGTCCGGCGCGCACTGGTGCGACCTGCCCGAGCGCTATGGCCGCTGGAAGAGCATCCACAAGCGCTTCAGCCGCTGGTGCCACGCCGGGGTCTGGGAGCGCGTGTTCGAGGCTCTGACAGCCGATCACGACAACCGCTATCTGATGATCGACTCAACCATCGTCCGCGCCCACCAGCAGGCCGCGAGCGGAAAAGGGGGGCCAAGGATCAGGCGCTGGGGCGTTCCCGAGGGGGATTGACCACCAAGATCCACATGCTGGCCGACGCGCTGGGGCGGCCCTTGCGCTTCATCGTCACGGCCGGCCAGAAAGGCGATGTCACCGCCGCTCCAGCCCTGGTGGAGGGCCGGGTCGGTGGCGCCGTGCTCGCCGACAAGGCCTATGACAGCAATGCCTTCCGCAAGATCGTGACCGGCATCGGCGCGACGGCGGTGATCCCTTCCAACCGCACCCGCAAGGTGCTCATCGCCCACGATGTCATGGCTTACAGGCGGCGCAACCGGATCGAGCGCTGCTTCAACCGCCTCAAGCACTTCCGACGCTTCGCGACCAGATATGACCGCAGGACAATCCACTTCACCGGCTTCATCCACATCGCCGCAGCCATGATCTGGCTGCGATGAATGTCGATATGCTCTAGCCGCACCGCCCGCTCGCGCACATCGGGGGAGAACTTGTTCCTCTTGCCCGTCATGCCTCCACCTTCTCAGGAGTTGGAGCCTCCCGCAAACCCGGGGCGGTTCAGCGCGCCTATGTGCTGGCCGACAACAAGCTCGCCATGAATGGCGGATGGGACAAGGAAAACCATCACCGCTTATCTAGCCTGCCTCTCGCCGAAGCTCATCAAGGCCATCGCCGATGGCGACGCGCCTGCCGACCTGACGGTCACCAGCCTGGCCGCAGCGCTGCCCCACGACTGGGCCGCGCAGGAGCAGCGCATCCTCGGCGCCTGATCCACCAACGTCTTCCAAAAAAACCTGATGAGCATGGGACCTCACGGGTGACGCCCGTCTCTGCCTCAACGCCCGAAGACGATGCGGCCGGAACTCGGAAAGGCCCGGCCTCAGACGGACCGAGATATCCGCCCCAGGAATCGCGCGTGATCACCCCTATCGGGTCTGCGGTCGCGCCAACGCCCGGCTAACCCACGACACCGTCGCAGGAATCACCGTACGCGCCAAAATCTCTAGGAGAGGAAACTGCTTGGCTGGGGGACTAGGATTCGAACCTAGATTAACGGAGTCAGAGTCCGCTGTTCTACCGTTGAACTATCCCCCACCAATCCGCCTCGGAGCGGGCGGCGGCGGCGCGGGACGGAGGCGGCTGGCGCCCCGCCAGCGCGGGCAGGCGCGCTCTATACGCAATTCGCCGCCGCCGGTCCAGAGCCAATTCGCGTCCCTCCCTTACCCGCGCTGGTATACGGCATTCGCATTGGTGCTATGCACAATCGGCCATGTTGCAGCGCACGCGATGGCCTTATATTCACCTCATCGAATGGAGGGAAAAATGACCACGATCACTGCCAATGGCCTGCGCGATACCGGCTTCTTCGGGCGTTTTGCCGCGGCCGTGTCCAACTTCTTCGCGGCTGTCGCCGATGCGCGCCGCATGGCCGACCGCTACGACTATCTGAGCCGCCTGAGCAACACCGAGCTCGCCCAGATGGGTCTCGTCCGCGAGGACATTCCCCAGGTCGTCGCTCGCGGCCGCTGATCACGACGGCCGCCATCCGTTGATCGCACCCTGGCGGGAGACGGAGCGGATGTGAGGGCCGAAGGGTCAAAGTTCAAGGCCGGTCGACGCAGGGCGCCGACCGGCTCGAGTTTCGCGCGGACAAGGGGACGTTCGGGCTGGTCCCGCCCTAAGTCCCGCCATGTGATCTCGTTTTCCGCATCTTCGGTTTCTGTGCCGGCATGCGTGCGAGCGATAGAGTTCGAGCGCTGCGCGGCGTGAAGGGGCGATGGCGTTGCCGTCCTGAAACCCCATCCTTTCCTCCCGACCCCTCCCGGGGCCTCCAAACCGCCCGCCTTACCGGCGCGGCGGTTTTTTTTTGCGTTCTCCGGTCGGTCGGCCCAGCGCGGGCGGGCCAAAAAGCAATCGTAGGCGGCCCGGAAGGCGCCGCAGCGCGCCGGTCCTATTCCACCCGCACCGTCACGCTGTCCGCGCGGCCGGTGGCGTCGATCACGGTGAGGCGCACGAAGCCGCGGCCGGGCGGGGTCCAGAACACCGTGCGCCGGTCCTGCGAGCGGGCGACCGGCCGCCCGTCCGCCAGCACGGTCAGCGGCAGGGCGCCGCCCTCCACCTTGATGACGAGGCCGGCTTCGTCCGCCCCGTCCGCGTCCGCCGCCGCCTCCAGCCGCGCGCCGTCGGGCGGGTAGATCACGGCGAAGCGGTCGGCCGCGCCGTCGGCGCCGAAGCGCCGCTGCGGCGGCGGCAGGCGGGCGTTGACCGCCATCAGCGCCCCCTGCGGCGCCGCGCCCAGCGGGGCCGGCATGCGCACGATGCGGGCGAAGGCGTCGAACAGGAGCGGGGCCGCCGCGTTGCGGCCGGTGAGGTCGGCCACCGGCCGCCCGTCGGGCCGCCCCACCCACACCGCCACCGTCCGGCGGCCGTCGAAGCCCACCGCCCAGGCGTCGCGATAGCCGTAGGAGGTGCCGGTCTTGAAGGCGATCCGCCCGCCAAGCGCATTGTCGGGCGCCGGCGTGCCGAGGAGGCTCGTCGCCACGTACCAGGCCGCCACCTCGCCCACCAGCGCCCGCGGCGGCCTGGCGGGACCGGCGACCGCGCCCTCGGCGCGCAGCCTGAGCGGCTGCGCCTGCCCGCCCCGCGCCAAGGCGGAATAAAGCATGGCGAGATCGGTGAGGCGGATGCCGACGCCGCCGAGCCCCATGGGCAGGCTGGGCGCGGCCCCTTCGGGCAACTCCAGCCGCGCGCCGGCCTCCTTGAGGCGGGTGGCGAGCCGCTGCGGCCCCACGGCCTCCAGCAGGCGCACCGCCGGCACGTTCAGCGACAATTGCAGCGCCTTCCTCACCGGCAGGACGCCCTGATAGGTGAGGTCGAAATTCTCCGGCCGCCAGGCGCCGAAGCGCGCGGGGGCGTCCTCGATCAGCGTCTGCGGATGGGCGATGCCGTCGTCGAAGGCGAGCGCATAGATGAAGGGCTTCAGCGTCGAGCCCGGCGAGCGCACCGCGCGGGCGAGATCCACCGCGCCGGCCCGGCTCGCGTCCGAGAAATCGGCGCCGCCCACATAGGCGCGCACCTCGGCGCTGGCGTTGTCCACCACCAGCAAGGCGGCGGAGAGCCCGCGCCCGAGGGCCGCCGTGCGCTCGCGCACGAGGTCCTCCAGGCGCGCCTGGAGGTCGCGCTCCAGGGTCAGCGCGTGGCGGCGGACGGCGGGGCGCTCCGCCGCCATCTGCTCGGCCAGGTGCGGGGCGCGCTGCGGCAGCGGCAGGCGGGCGCGCGGCACCGGCTCGATCTTGGCGAGGCGCACCTCGTCGGCCTTGAGCGCGCCCTGGGCGAGGAGGCGGTCGAGCACCCGGTCGCGGGCGGCGCGGGCGGCGTCGGGATTGCGGTCCGGCCGGCGCGCCTCGGGCGACTGGGGCAGCGCCACCAGGAGCGCCGCCTCGCCGAGGGTGAGGCGGCGCGGCTCCTTGCCGAAATAGGTGAGGGAAGCCGCCCGCACCCCCTCGATATTGCCGCCATAGGGTGCGAGCGTGAGATAGAGCGAGAGGATTTCGTCCTTGGTGCGGTGGCGCTCGATGGCGCGCGCCCGCGCCATCTGCCGCAGCTTGGCCGAGAGCGTGCGGGCGTGCGGCGGATCGGTGAGGCGCGCCACCTGCATGGTGAGGGTGGAGCCGCCCGAGACCACGCGGCCCGTTCCCAGCGCCTGGAGGGCGGCACGCCCGAGCGCCAGCGGATCGGCCCCGCCATGCTCCCGGAAGCGCTTGTCCTCATAGGCGAACAGCATGGCGAGGAAGCGCGGATCCACGTCCTCGGCCCGCGCATCGAGGCGCCAGCGCCCGTCCTTCAGCGCGAACGGGCGCAGCAGCGCCCCGGCGCGGTCCACCACCTCGCGCGAGACCTCCGGGTCGGCCAGCGGTCCGCCGCTCCCGAGCCCGGCGAGGCCCGCATAGGCGCCGCCGGTGAGGAACGCCGCGAGGATCGCCGCCCAGCCGGCGGCGCGCACGGCGCGGCGCGGATGGGGACTGGAGCCCGCGACGGCCGCGTCTTCGGCGGGCGCCGACCCCGGCCCCGCCTGGAGCGGATCGCGCGGCGTCTCCTCGCTCATCGCGCGGGCGCGACCTCCAGGGTGCCGGCGGCGGTGCGGGCGAAGCGGTCGGGGCGGTACATGTCCTCGATCATCGCCGGGGGATGAGCGTAGCGGCCCGGCGCCACCGCCCGCACCATGTAGGCGACCGTGAACGGCGCATCGTCCTCCTGCCGGGTGACCGAGGCGACGAAGCGGTCGTCGCGGAATTCGAGATGGCCCGCCTCGCTGGTCTCGCCGAGCCAGGCGAACGCGTCCGCCTCGCCGGAGAGGAGGTTCGGGTTCTCGATCTCGAAGCCGGCGGGCAGATAGTCCACCAGCAGCACGTCGGCGAGCACCGTGTCGTCCTCCTTGGCCTTCAGCACCACCACGAAGCGCTGGTTCTGAACCGCCTTGGAGGGATCGGCCGGCTTGCCGTCCGGCGTGTAGTAGCGCCGCTCCAGGGCGAAGCCGTGGGCGGTGGGCGGCTCGGGCTGGGCCGGCGCGCCGTTGATGGCGACCACCACCTTCACCGGCTCTGGACCGGCATTGCGCAGCGTCAGCGGCCCCTGCTCCAGCTCCTGGCGCGAGAGCGTGCGCCCATAGGCGCCGCGCCGGGGGGAGCCGTTCGCCTCGATCGCCATGCCGGAGGCGCTGGCGGCGAGCGCGCGGGCGGCGAGCAGCAGCCAGGCGTTCTCCTGGGTGGAGGTGCGGGCGGTGAGGGTGCGCGCCACGTCCACCCGGTTGAGGGCGACGTCGGCGAGGCGCGGCAGGTCCGCCTCGCGCGCCAGGACGGCGAGCGCGGCGGCATCGCGCAGGGCTGAGCCGAAGTCGGCGCGGCCGGCCTCGGGCGCGGCGGCCGCCGTCGGCAGGCCGTCGAGCGCCACCTTCAGCACCCGCTCGGCGCGGGTGCGGTCGCCGAGCAAGGCGAGGGCGGCGCCCACCTGGCCCTGCGAGAGCGGCGAGGAGATGTCGGAGAGCCGCGCGTCGGCGAGGTAGCGCAGGTCGCCGAGCGGCGCGCGGCCGTTGCGGGCCAGCACGTAGAGCGCATAGGCAAGGCCTTCGCTGGCGTCGTCGAACCGGGCGCCGGCGAGATTGACGACGTTGCGCAGCCGGTCGAGCGCGAGGCGGAAGGCGATATCCGGCACCGCATAGCCCTTCTCGCGCGCGCGGCCGAGGAAGTCGGTCACGTAGGCGTCGAGCCAGGTGTCGCTGCCGCCCGGCGCCCACAGGCCGAACGAGCCGTCCGAGCCCTGGCGCGACAGCACGCGGGCGACGGCGTCACGGATGCGGTCCTCGGCGCCGGGGTCGGTGTCCTTGCCGGCGAGCTGGGCGAGCTCGTTGAAATAGAGCAGCGGCAGCGCGCGGCTGGTGATCTGCTCGGAGCAGCCATAGGGGTAGCGGTCGAGCGCCGAGAGCAGCGCCGGCACGTCGATGGTGGAGAGCGGGGCGGCGCTCACCGCCACCGATCCGGTTCCCGGCACGAGGTCCTGCACCAGGGCCGCGTTGACCGTGATGCTCTCGCCGGGGGCGAGGGTGCGCACCGTGCGCCGCTCGATCTCCGGATAGGCCGGGCGCACGTTCACCGCATAGGTGCGGCGGATCTCGATGCCCTGGCCGACGAGGCGCACCGCCACCTCGCCCGCGCCCACCGCCTTGCCCTCCACCGGCAGGCGGACGGACTGGCGCTCGCCGGCGGCGAGCTTCAGCGTCGGGCCGGGCACCGGCGTCGCCACCGCCCCCGAGCCCGTCACCTCCAGGCGGTAGTCGCCCGCCGGGGCGGAGATCGGCGTCACGTCGAGATGGATCGATCCGCGGTCGCCGTTGGCGAGGAAGCGCGGCAGGGTCGGCAGCAGCACCACCTTGTCCCGCACCAGCACGTCGCGGGCGGCGTGGCCGAGCTTGTCCGCGCTCCAGGCGATGGCCATCAGCCGCGCGGTGCCGTCGAAGGCGGGGATGGGGAAGGAGACGGCAGCCTTGCCGTCCGGCCCCACCGTGACGATGCCGGAGAACAGGGCCAGCGGCGGCTGGGTGGGCGGGCTCGCAAGCGTCAGTTCCTCGCCGCCGTCGCCGCCGGAGCGCAGGCGCCCGGCATTGGCGCGCATGCCGTCGATCAGCGCCCCGTAGAGGTCGCGGATCTCGGGCGCGAGGCGCCTCTGGCCGAGGATCGCGGCGTCGGGGTTCGGCGGCTTGTAGCCGGTGAGGTTGAGGATGCCCACGTCCACCGCCGCCAGCGTCACATAGGCCTTTTCGCCGGGCTTGAGGCCGGTGACGGTGACGGGGATGTCGAGCGCGGTCTCCGGGCGGATCTCCGCCGGGCCGCCCAGCTCCACGCCGAGGGTGCGGGCAGAGCGGTCGACCGAGAACCAGCCGAGGCCGATGGCGCGGCCCGGCATGCGGCCGGCCGCCACGTCCAGCGGGCGATGATAGAAGGCGACCACGTAGGCGCCGGGGGTCCAGCCGGGCTCCACCTTGAACGCCACCTTGTTGGCGCCCTTCTCCACCTTCAGGGTACGGGTCGCCAGCACGCCTTCGTTCATGACCATGACGGTGGCGGCGCCGGGGGCGCGGGCGGTGATGGTGGCCTCCAGCGTGTCGCCGGCGGCATAGGCGTCCGCCCCAAGCGTCAGCTCCAGGCGGTCGGGCGTGTCGGCGCTGGCGCCGCCGCCGTATCCGGCCTCGAACGGCAGCGAGGTCAGCGGCAGGCCCGGCCCGGTCACGTCGAGCCGGTAGCGGCCGAAATCGGTGGGCAGCTGGAGCCGGGCGGGCGCGTCCGCCGCCACGTCGAAGCGGCCCTCGCCGACGCGGGTGACGATCTTCACCGGCTCGTACTGCCAGGCGCCGTCCACCTTGTACCACTGGTAGCGCGTCTCCAGGCGCGACAGACGCCAGGTGAGCCCGCTCGCGGCGCGCGGCTTGTCGTCGGCAGCGGCCACCACCACCTCGAACGCCGCCGGCTCGCCCTCGCGCACGCGGGCGTCGAACAGCGGCTTCACGCCGATCTGGCTGCCGGCGGGGGCGACCGGGATGGTGAGCGTGCGCTGCACCGCGCGCCCTCCCGCCTCCACGAGGCGCACGATGGCCTCGATCTCCAGCGGCCGGTCGGTGCGCGGCAGGGTGCCGGCGCCGAGGCGGATGCTGGCGCGCCCGTTGGCATCCGTGCGCGGGGCGTCGGGGGCCGGGTTGCGGTCCGCCAGCACCTCGTCCTCGGAATTGCCGAACTGGAAGCCGGTGAAGCCCTTGCGGCCGCCGGCCGCGAGCCGCAGCTCGCTCTCCGCCTCCACGTCGAGCAAAGCGGCGGGGGCGCCGAACAGATAGCGCCCGTTCAGCAGCACCTCCACCGAGCCGGCGCGCGGCACCGCCGTGGCGGCGGTGGAGAGCTCGAACTCCACCCGGTCGGGAACGTAATCCTCCAAGAGGAAGGTGGTCTCGCCGATGGGCGCCGCCTTGGGATCGCTGAACGCCTTGACGCGCCACGTGCCGGTCATGGCGCCCTTGAGCAGCGGCAGGTCCACCGTGCGCCCGCCCGCCCCGCCATCCTCGGAGACGAGGCGCCGGTCCTCGACGCCGTCGGGGCGCTGGAGCACCAGCGTGATGGGCAGGCCGGGGGCGGCATCGCCCTTGGCGTCGCGCAGCAGAGCGGTGAGATGCACGCTCTCGCCCGAGCGGTAGACGCCGCGCTCGGCGGCGAGGAAGGCGTCGAGCGGCCCCGGCGCCTCGCGCCCGGCGACGCCGCGGTCGGTGAGGTCGAAGCCCTGGTCCTTGAGCGACAGGAAGGCGTAGTCGCCCGCCTTCGTCTGCGCCACCACCACCTCTGGCTCCAGGCCCGCCGGCCCGCGCGCGAGGCCGGGATCGAAGCGGGCGAGGCCGCTCGCGTCGGTGGTGCGGGTGCCGAGCACCTCGTTGGACTTGGCGACGAGGCGCACCTCGACCCCCGCCACCGGCTCGGCGCCGCCGAGCGAGCGCACCATCACGTGCACGCCGTCGCGCGCCGACACCGCCGTGAGGCCGAGGTCGGAGACGATGAACCACTGGGTGGAGACGGTCTCGTAGTCGCCGTCCTCCGACGAGGTCGGCGCGGGGTCCGGCGCGGCGGTCATCACATAGACGCCGCTCTGGAGCTGGCCGAGCGCCTCGGTGACGGGGATGGCGGTCGTCACCTCGCCGTTCAGCGGGTTGTCCACCTCCAGGATGCCGTCGAACACCGGGATCGCCGCGCCCTCCTTCAGGCGCTCGCGCACATAATATTCGATCGCCTGCCGGAACTCGCCGTCGAGCGCGGTGGGCACGAGGCCGCGGTCGCCGATGCGCAGGATGGAGACCTTCACCGCCTTGGTGTTGACGGTGGTGACGGGAATGCCCTTCTGGCCGACGCTGGGCAGCACGTAGTTGCGGCCGCCGAAGCGGGCGGAGGGACGGCGGTCGCGCACATAGATGGAGAGCTCGGCGCCCTTGCGGGTGGTCTCGCCGATGGCGGCGGGAACGCCGGGGCGCACGCGCAGCTCGTAGTGCTCGCCGTGCTTCAGGCCCTCCACGCACAGCTGCCGCTCCTCGGCGGTGACGGCAGGCTTGTCCATGCCCTCCACCAGGACGAAGGCGGAGAAGTCGGTGGCAGGCTTCAGGTCCTCGGAGAACTGGAGGCAGGCCCGCGGCGCGGCGGCGTCCGATTCGACCGTATAGTCGAGCATGCGGAAGCCGTGCTCCTCCTTCAGCTTCTCGAAGAAGGCGCGGTCGCCCGCATTGTCGCGCAGATCGAGCGCCGCCTTCATGGTGTCGATGGCCGAGCGCCAGGTGCCGCGGCTCGCATCGATGCGGGCGATGAAGGCGAGCGCGTCGCCCTCCTGGGCCGCCGTTCCGGCGCGGCGGTAGGCGATATAGGCGGCGCCGAGCGCGTTGTCGGCGAAGGTGAAGGCGCTTTCCTTCTCGGTGGGCTTGATGGCCGCGAGCGCGCGGGCGAGCCGCATCCAGGAGGTCGCGTCGTCCGGGCTCGCCACCACCACGGCGGCATAGAGCTGGGCGGCGCCGCGCGCGTCGTTGCGCTGGTAGGCGGCATCCGCGTCGCGGCGCACCCTGTCGAGCGGCTGCGCCAGCGGCGCCGCGCCGCGCCGCAGGAAGCGCTCGTAGCGCCGCGCATTGGTGGAGAGGTCCGCGCGCTGGAAGGTCTTGGCCGAGGCCGGCCGGACCGGCGCGGCCGGAGCCGGCGCCTGGGCGGCGGGCGCCGGCTGGGGCCGCGGCAGCGGGGCGGGCGCATCGGGCCGCACCGGCGGCCGGTGTGGCGGGGTCTGGGCGAGCGCCGCCGCCGAAGAGAGAGCCAGGACGAACGCAAACCCGACGCGAACGAGACGACGCCCCAGCACCATGGACCCCTCCCTCGGCACTCCGCCGCGGGCAGATCAAGCCCTATCGCCGCGGCCGCGCCAAGACCTTATCCGACACTGGGGCTTATTTGGGGTGGAAAGCACCTTCGTCCTCACCCAAGCCGGCGTCGAGCAGGATGCGGGCGCGCAGCACATGAATGCGGCGCCGGCCGATGCGCGCCAGGAACCGTTGCTCCGCCTTGACGCCGGAGGGGTGGCCGCCGAGCCGGTCATAGTGCCGCCGGGAGATGATGAGCCCCTGCCCCGGCTTCGGCAGGCCGAGCAGCGCGAGCCGCGCCGCCGCCACCGCCTCGCCGATGCGCGGCCCGAAGCCGTAGCCGTCCACCGCCAGGCGGAAAGTGGCGGCGATCCGCTCGGCCTGGCCGCGCCGCTCGGCGGCCTCGATGAAATGCGCCACCTCCCGCGCCCAGCCCTCCTCCAGGAACGACTGGTCGGTGAGGAACATCAGCCAGCGCCCGCGCGAGGCGGCCGCCCCCTGGCGCAGCCGCACGCCGAGGTCGCCCACCGACTGGAGGAAGGCGCAGCCGGCGCCGTCGGCGATGGTGGCGGTGCCGTCGGTCGAGCCGTTGTCCACAAGCGTCACGTCGCGCAGCACGCCGGCGGTCACGCCCTGGACCAAAGCGGACAGCACGGGCACCAGGCGGCGCTCGGAATTGTGGGTGGGGATGACGACGGACAGCAAAGGGCGGCGGCTCCTCTTGGAAGCAAGCTATACCGCCGGTTTGCTGGATCGTCGATGGTTGTGTGCGGCGCAATGAAAACGGTTGCACGCCGCACCCGATCCCGAAGGGCGCGGCCGGCACCCTTCGACGCCGCCCCTAATCGTGGCGCGCGATATGCGGCAGATACGACTGGACCACATAGATGTACACGGCGGTCGACCAGCCGATCATCATGATTCCGCTGGACGCCGTGAGCGGAGCCAGCAGGCGCGTCCCGATCTCCGCGTTGATCAGGCCCAGCCCCAGCGTCGTGTTCATGATGAAGGCGGAATAGAACGCGGACGAGAAGTCAGCGGCCAGGTTCAGATACAGATAAACGAGCGCCCACAGGGCCACGCCGATGAGATGGGTTACGAAAAAGATCAAATTCGTCAGCATCAATGTGGCGGCAATAAAAACATAAGGCGAGGACTTGATCAGAACTTCAAGCGGGCGGACCGTGCGCACGATCAGAATCGTCGCCCCGAGATGAAGCATCATCGCAAGGATGATCATGACAAAGCCCAAGGACAATTCGAATACCATCGTCATTCCCCAGTTCGAACGTGCCGGACGGCGCGCCGGTTCGGTCGATCCTCTGAAGCCCTGCGTGCAGGACCCGGCATCGCCGCCCGGCCGCGTTGAGGGGAGCCTATGCCGCGCGGGTTGCGAATTCGTTCGCCACGGGGCGGTAGGCGGCGGCCGCGACCCTTGCGCTTCGGCCTTCACTCCGGTATGAGCGGCCTTCCAAGCATCTGAGCGAAGAGTAGAGCGCCCCCGTGTCGTCCCGCACGACCAAGACCGCCGCTTCTGCCCCCCGGACCGATCGGTTTCCGGGCAACGCTCTCATTCTGCGCGCGCTTCTTCTCCTTAGCCGCCCCTGAGGGCCGGCCGGGCATGCGCCTGGGCACTCAGGGGTTGACGCCGCCGCCGGGAAGACCCGGCGCCCCATTCGGCTTATGATCCGCACCATGCCTCGCCCCGCCGATGGGCGGCCCGCCGGATCGCCAGAAGGACCGCAGCGATGACCGACACCACCACGCCCCCCGTACCCGCGCCCCAGAGCAAGGCGGACCGGGTCATCATCTTCGACACCACCTTGCGCGACGGCGAGCAGTGCCCCGGCGCCTCCATGACCTTCGAGGAGAAGCTGGAGGTCGCGGACCTGCTCGACGAGATGGGCGTGGACGTTATCGAGGCCGGCTTTCCCATCGCCTCCATCGGCGACTTCGAGAGCGTCGCGGAGATCGCCCGCCGCACGAAGAACGCCACCATCGCCGGCCTGTCGCGCGCCGCGCTGAACGACATCGACCGCTGCGCCGAGGCGGTGAAGCACGCGCGGCGCGGGCGCATCCACACCTTCCTCTCCACCTCGCCGGTGCACATGAAGTACAAGCTCCAGAAGGAGCCCGGGCAGGTGCTGGAGATGATCGTCGCCTCGGTCACCCGCGCCCGCAACCACGTGGAGGACGTGGAGTGGTCGTCCGAGGACGGCACCCGCACCGAGATCGACTTCCTGTGCCGCTGCGTGGAGGCGGCGATCAAGGCCGGCGCCTCCACCATCAACATCCCCGACACCGTGGGCTACACCACCCCGGCCGAGTATGAGCGGCTGTTCCGCACCGTGATCGAGCGGGTGCCGAACTCCGACAAGGCGGTGTTCTCGGTGCACTGCCACAACGATCTCGGCATGGCGGTCGCCAACTCGCTGGCCGGCCTCGCCGGCGGTGCGCGGCAGATCGAGTGCACGGTCAACGGCATCGGCG
Source organism: Xanthobacter pseudotagetidis (assembly GCF_043194795.2). Taxonomy (NCBI): domain Bacteria; kingdom Pseudomonadati; phylum Pseudomonadota; class Alphaproteobacteria; order Hyphomicrobiales; family Xanthobacteraceae; genus Xanthobacter; species Xanthobacter pseudotagetidis. The sequence continues at coordinate 4,255,018 of NZ_CM195534.1, forward strand.
AGCGCGCTGGCAATGCGGCGCTGGAGGAGATCGTCATGGCGATCAACACCCGCGCCGACGTGCTCCCCTATCGCACCGGCATCGATGCCACCATGCTGACCCGCGCCTCCAAGCTGGTGTCGGCGGTGACCTCGTTCCCGGTGCAGTACAACAAGGCCATCGTCGGCCGGAACGCCTTCGCCCATGAGAGCGGCATCCACCAGGACGGCATGCTCAAGCACACCCAGACCTACGAGATCATGACGCCGGAGAGCGTCGGCGTCTCCAAGACCTCCCTGGTGATGGGCAAGCACTCCGGGCGCGCGGCGTTCCGCGACAAGCTGAAGACCATGGGCTACGATCTGGGCGAGAACGCCCTGAACGACGCCTTCGCCCGCTTCAAGGACCTCGCCGACCGCAAGAAAGTGGTCTACGACGAGGACATCGAGGCGCTGGTGGACCAGGGCATCGCCGCCGCCCACGACCGCATCAAGCTCATCTCCCTGTCGGTGATCGCCGGCACCCGCGGGCCGCAGCGCGCCACCATGAAGATGTCGGTGGACGGCGAGGTGCGGACCGAGGAGGCCGAGGGCAACGGGCCCGTGGACGCCACCTTCAACGCCATCAAGGCCCTGGTGCCCCACAATGTGAAGCTCGACCTCTACCAGGTCCACGCGGTCACCGAGGGCACCGACGCGCAGGCGGAGGTGTCGGTGCGGCTGGAGGAGAACGGCAAGGCCGTGACCGCCCGTGCGGCCGACCCTGACACGCTGGTCGCCTCGGCGCAGGCCTACATCACCGCCCTCAACAAGCTGCAGATGAAGCGCCAGACGCTCAACCCGCAGAGCGCGGCAGGCTGACCGGCAACGCGCCCCTGCCCGTCTCCCCGGGACCGGCAGGGGCCGCCGCCGCGCGCAGCCACCGTCCGGCTCGCGCCGGTCACGGAGGGCGCATCGCGGACGGCTTGCCCCGAGAGCCGTTCGCGCCGGCTGCCGGCATCACTCCTCCCCCGTCGCCGGGCGTCCAACGTTCGTGGTCTTTTCCGCGCGGCCTGTCTGGCGCGTAAACAGGCAAAAGTCCGCAATCCCGCGACGTTTGACCGGTCTTTGGCCGCTCTACACACGCCAAGGTGGCGATCAGCCCGTTTTCTTCTGCTGCGCACACAATGCTGCACTGCAAAACTTGCTCCGTTGCGTGGCGCAAGACTTGACGCTCGCCACCGCGCCCGTTTCAAAGGCTGTAGCCGGCAACGGCCCAGAACGCTCCCAGGGGAGTTGAGGAGGACACCATGCGCATCTTCAAAGCGGCGCTCGCCCTCGCCGCCGCCGTCGGACTGTCGTCCGCAGCCGGCGCCCAGACCTATCCCACCCGGCCCGTCACCATGGTGGTGCCCTTCACCGCTGGCGGCCCCACGGACACCGTGGCGCGCCTGATCGCGGAGAGCATGTCGCGCACCCTCGGCCAGCAGGTGCTGGTGGAGAATGTGGGCGGTGCCGGCGGCACCCGCGGCGCGGGCCAGGTGGCGAAGGCCGCGCCCGACGGCTACACGATCCTGCTCCACCACATCGGCCAGGCGACCTCGGCCACGCTCTACCGCAAGCTGCCCTACAAGCCCGGCAGCGATTTCGAGGAGGTCGGCCTCGTCACCGCCGTGCCGATGACCATCATCGGCAAGAACGGCTTCGAGCCGAAGACCTACAAGGAGCTGGTCGACTACGTGAAGGCCAACAAGGACAAGGTCACCTACGGCAATGCCGGCGTCGGCTCGGCCTCGCACCTGTGCGGCATGCTGTTCATGTCCAAGGTCGGCACGCCCATGACCACCGTGCCCTATCCCGGCACGGGCCCGGCCATGAACGACCTGGTCGGCGGCCAGATCGACCTGCTCTGCGACCAGACCACCAACACCACCGGGCAGATCAAGGGCGGCAAGGTGAAGCCCTATGCGGTGACCACCAAGGAGCGGGTGAAGTCGCTGCCCGACATCCCGACCACGGCCGAGGGCGGCCTGCCGGTCGAGGTGGCGGTGTGGCACGGCATCTACGCCCCCAAGGGCACGCCGAAGGACGTGGTCGAGAAGCTCAACAAGGCCCTCGACGCCGCGCTCGACGACCCCAAGGTGATCGCCCGCATGGCCGACCTCGGCACCGAGCCGGAGCCCAAGGACCGCCGCAGCCCGGCCGTCCACGAGAAGTTCCTGCAAGACCAGATCGCCCAGTGGAAGCCGATCATCGAGGCGGCGGGCGTCTTTGCAGATTGACGCTTAGTCATGCGGCTTCCGGGCTCGCGCTCGGGAGCCGCATTGTTTATGCATGTGATCGTCGCGTCGGCGTCACGTCGCGGACATGGGGCAACATCGCCCCCAAGATCACAAGAACGACCAGTGGCTGAGGGGAGGCTATGAGTTTGGTGCGAAATCCCAAGGATGTCCTTGCGGGACTCCTCTTCATTGCCCTTGCGGCGCTGTTCGCGTGGCAGGCGCTCGACCTGCCCTTCGGCACATCGAGCCGCATGGGTCCGGGCTACTTTCCCATGGTGCTGTCTGGCACCCTCGCCTTCCTGGGCGCGGTGGTGCTGGTGAACGGCCTGCGCACCACCGGGGAAAGTCCCTCCGGCATCGCTTGGCGGGCGCTGATCATCCTCACCGGCGCGATCGTCTTCTTCGGCTTCGCCATGCGCCCGCTCGGCTTCGTGCCCGCGCTCGCGATCTCGGTCTTCGCCTCCACGCTGGCGAGCCAGAAGTTCCGTTTCCAGTCGGCGATCATCAACACCGTGATCCTGACGGTCTTCTGCTGGGCGGTCTTCATCAAGGGGCTCGGCCTGCCGCTGCAGCTCATCGGCCCCTGGCTCGGCGGATACTGAGGAGCGCGCCATGGAACTTCTCAGCAATCTCGAGCTCGGCTTCTCGGTCGCGCTCTCGCTCCAGAACCTTTTCTACTGCTTCATCGGCGTGCTTCTGGGGACGCTGATCGGCGTGCTGCCCGGCCTCGGCCCGCTCGCCACCATCGCCATGCTGCTGCCGATCACCTTCGGCCTGCCGCCGGTCTCCGCCCTCATCATGCTCGCCGGCATCTATTACGGCGCGCAGTATGGCGGCTCCACCACGGCGATCCTCATCAACCTGCCGGGCGAATCATCCTCGGTGGTGACGGCCATCGACGGCCATCAGATGGCCAAGAAGGGCCGCGCTGGGGCGGCGCTCGCCACCGCCGCGCTGGGCTCGTTCTTCGCCGGCTCGGTCGCCACCCTGCTGCTGGCGCTGTTCGCCCCGCCGCTCGCCAACCTCGCGCTGCAGTTCGGCCCGGCGGAATACTTCTCGCTGATGGTGCTGGGCCTCGTCGCCTCGGTGACGCTCGCCTCCGGCTCCATCGTCAAGGCGCTGGCGATGATCGTCCTCGGCCTGCTGCTCGGCCTGTCGGGCCAGGACATCTACACCGGCACCCCGCGCTTCACCTTCGACATGCAGGAACTGGCCGACGGCTTCGACTTCGTCGCCGTCGCCATGGGCATGTTCGGCATCGGCGAGATCATCCGCAACCTGGAGGACGAGCACGGCCGCTCGCTGGTCGCCGCCAAGGTGAAGGGCCTCCTGCTCACCAAGGACGAGTTCAAGGCGATCATCGCCCCGGTGCTGCGCGGCACCGCGGTCGGCTCGGTGCTCGGCATCCTGCCGGGCGGCGGCGCCATGCTGTCCTCGTTCGCCTCCTACTCCATCGAGAAGAAGGTCTCGAAGACCCCGAAGGAGTTCGGCAAGGGCGCCATCGCCGGCGTCGCCGGTCCGGAAAGCGCCAACAATGCCGGCGCCCAGACCTCGTTCATCCCCATGCTGACGCTGGGCATCCCGTCGAACCCGGTGATGGCGCTCATGATCGGCGCGCTCATCATCCAGGGCATCACGCCGGGGCCGAACGTGGTGACGGAGAAGCCGGACCTGTTCTGGGGCATCATCGCCTCCATGTGGGTCGGCAACGCCATGCTGGTGCTGCTCAACCTGCCGCTGATCGGCATGTGGGTGCGCCTGCTGACCGTGCCCTACCACCTGCTGTTCCCGGCCATCATCGCCTTCTGCTGCATCGGCGTGTACTCGGTGAACAACAACGCCTTCGACGTCTACTCGATGGCGCTGTTCGGGGTGCTGGGCTACGCGCTGGTGAAGCTCGACTGCGAGCCCGCGCCCATGCTGCTGGGCTTCGTCATCGGGCCGATGCTGGAGGAGTACCTGCGGCGCGCCATGCTGATCTCGCGCGGCGACCCGATGGTGTTCCTCACCCGCCCGATCTCGGCGGTGCTGCTGATCCTCGCCGTCGTCGCGCTGGTGATGGTGCTGCTGCCCTCGGTGCAGAAGACCCGTGAGGAGGCCTTCAAGGAGTGAGCCTTGCGGCGCGGCGGCGTACCGTCGCCGTGCCGGCTGGACCGATCCGACGACCGGCAAAAAAGTGCGCCTCCGCTCTTGTAAGGGCGGGGGCGTTTTGCTAAACGGACGCCTCCTTCCGGGGCCACCCGGAACGGGCGCATAGCTCAGTTGGTAGAGCAGCTGACTCTTAATCAGCGGGTCCTAGGTTCGAGCCCTAGTGCGCCCACCACTTATCCCCCTGAAATCGATGCGATTTTGGAGCCGCGAGGCGGAGTGGCGGCCCATCGGGGCCGTCCCCACCGCGCCGCCTCGAAGACGAGCGCGCCGGGCCTGCCCCTCCGGCTGCGGCGCCCCCGCGCTTGCCATGACCGGCCAGAAAGCGCAGCGGTGGCCTCGGTGCGGCGCGCGCAGGCGCGTGCCGCATGGGGTGAGCGCCGAGGCCGCGCCGCCTTCAGCGCGCCGCGCCGATGGCCTCTGCGATCAGGTGCGCGGTGCCGGCCGAGAGCGTCCAGCCGAGATGGCCATGGCCGGTGTTGTACCAGACGCCCGGCCGGCGGCCCGGTCCGACGCGCGGCATCATGGACGGCGTCATCGGCCGCAGCCCGGCCCAGGGCTGGATGCGCCCGGTGCCGACGCCCGGGAACAGCGTGCGCACCCAGCGCACCAGCGGGGCGATGCGCTCCGCGCGGATGTCCCGGTTCTCGCCCGCGAACTCGGCGGTGCCGGCGACGCGGAAGCGCTCGCGCCCGAGCCGGCTGGTGACGATCTTGGTGGCGTCGTCCAGGAGGCTCACCCACGGTGCCCCGGCCTGGCTTTCCGCGTCGTCGAGATGAACGGTGATGGAATAGCCCTTCACCGGATAGATGTTCACCCGGTCGCCGAGCTGCGCGGCGAGGGCGCGGCTGGCGATGCCGGCGCAGATCACCACGCCGTCCGCCTCCAGCACCTCGGCGGCGCCCGCCTGCGGGCCGGCCTGGGACCAGCGGATGCGCACGCCCGCCCCATCGGCCGTGACCGCCTCCACCTTCGCCTCGTGCAGGAATGCGACGCCCTGCCTGCGGCAGGCATGGGCGAGGCCGCGCGTGAACCTGTGGATGTCGCCCGTGGCGTCCGAGGGGGTGTAGAAGCCGCCATGGAACGCGCCTTCCAGCGCCGGCTCGATGGCGCGCATCTCCTCCGGCGTCACAGCGCGGCGCTCCAGCCCGCCTTCGGCCAGGAGCGCGTTGACCCGGCCCGCATGCTCGAAGCCGGCGCGGTCGCGGTAGACGTGGAGGATGCCGCGCTGCTCCAGGTCGAAGTCGATGTTCTCGCGCGCGGCGGTCTCGATCAGCAGGCGCCGTGCCAGGACCGCGAGCCGCGCGGTCGCGACCGTGTTGGCGCGGTAGTTGCGGATCTCGCCGAGGAACTCCGCGATCCAGGAATACTTGTGCCAGGACGGCATCGGGTTCAGCAGCAGCGGCGCGTCCCTGCGCACCATCCATTTGAGGCCCTTGGCGATGGTCGAGGCGTGGTTCCACACCTCGGCATTGCTGGCCGACAGCTGGCCGCCATTGGCGAACGACGTGTCCATGGCGGGATAGCGCTCGCGCTCGATGACGCTGACGCGGTGGCCATTGCGGGCGAGCGCATAGGCGGTGGTGACGCCGGTGATGCCGGCGCCGATGACGGCGAGATGGGACATGGCTTCCTCTCGAAGCGCACGGGGACAGGAGGAGCGCCGAAGCGCCCCGGCGAGCCCCATCTGTCCCGGCACCTGAGAGCTTAATCCGCCGCCGGGAGCGCGCGGCTCCTGGCGGAAGATTTCCCCTTCGGTGGGCGCCCCGCGGGAGATTGTCCCGCCAGCGCCTCTCTCCAGATCGTCCTGCCGCGCGGTCCTTCTGCCTGAGAGTTTCCTGGGGCGCTTGCTCCGTCGGCGCCGCCCCGGCGGCAGGCGCCCGAGCGGTCTCTCCCACGCGACATGGTCGGACGCGCCTTTGTCCCAGAGATCGCATTGCGGCGCAACAGCGGCCGCCGGCCTCGCCGCCGCGCATGTGGGCACATGGCCTCGCAAAGGCTTGAAGCTACATGATCCACGGTCCATGAAAATTTTATTCAAGTCGTTTGACTTTTATGAAAATGATTGTCTATCCTCACATCCGGTTCTTCCAGACCCCGTCCAACGGGGCACCTTTTCCAGAGGATCGGAACAATGAACGTAGCTCTCGACCGGCTGCGACGGGCAGCCGCGTGCGCCGTCGCCTGCCTTGCGCTCGGCGCCTCCCAGGTCCAGGCGAAGGACGAGGTGTCCGTCGCCTTCATCGGCCCGCTCACGGGCGGCGTCTCCGCCATCGGCATCGGCGCGCGCAACTCCGCGAGCCTCGCGGTCGCCCTGCGCAACCAGGACCCCAAGGCGAAATACACCTACAACCTCGTGGCGCTGGACGACGAGTGCAAGCCGAACGTGGGCATCCAGGTGGCCACCAAGGCGGCGACCGACAAGAAGATCATCGGCGCCGTGGCGCACTATTGCTCGGCCGTCGCCATGGGCACCGTGAACGTGTTCCACGAGTTCGGCCTGCCCGCGATCGTCTGGGGCGCGGTGCTGCCCGAGATCACCAGCGGCAACGACTTCGACGAGGTCTTCCGCGTCAACGGCACCATGCTCAGCCAGGAATTCACCGCGTCGAAGTTCATGACGCAGCAGGGCTTCAAGACCTGGGCCGTGATCCACGACACCACCGACTACGGCAAGGGCCACAACAAGTATTTCACCAAGTTCATCACCGATGCCGGCGGCAAGATCCTCGGCAGCTTCGGCGTCTCCTCGGACCAGCAGGACTTCACCGCCGAGCTCACCCAGATCAAGGCGCTGAACCCGGACGTGATCTACTTCGCCGGCCTCGCCCCGCTCGGCATCCGCATCCGCTCGCAGATGGACAAGCTCGGCCTCGGCGACGTGCAGTTCGAGGGCGCCTCGGGCATCGTCTCCGACACCTTCGCGGCCACGCTCGGCCCGCTCGCCGAGGGCGCCCTCGCCTTCCATGCCGGCGTACCGATCGCCAAGCTGCCGGGCGGCCGGTTCTTCATGGCCGAGTACGAGAAGGCCGGCTTCAAGGAGCCGCCGGAAATCTGGGGCCCGTTCTCCTTCGCCGCCATGAACCTGCTCCTCGACACCATCGAGAAGGTCGGCCCCAACCGCAAGGCTGTGGTCAAGGCGCTGATGGACGTGAAGGACGCCGCCTCCATCGTCGGCCCGATCACCTTCGACAAGGACGGCCAGAACGAGCTGGCGCTCATCACCACCTACATCGTCCAGGACGGCAAGTGGATTCCCTGGGAGCAATCGGAATACGCCACCGGCCAGCGCAAGCTGAAGAAGCGCCCGTGAGCCTGCCGCCGCCCCCCGCGGGGGGCGGCGCCCCGACCCTTCCCGCATTCACACCGGAGCCGGTTTCTCCATGGACATGGCGGCGCTGAGCCAGCACGTCACCAACAGCCTGATGCTGGGCATGATGTACGCCCTCGTGGCGGTTGGCTTCACCCTGTTCTTCGGCGTCCTCGACGTCATCAAGTTCTCGCACGGCGACGTGCTCATGGTGGGTGCGTTCGCGGCCTATACCGTGGCCGCCGCGCTCAGCGCGTCGGGCATCGCCGCCAGCTCCTTCGCGGTGATCGCCCTGGCGCTCGCCGGGGCGATCCTCGTGACCGCGCTGCTCGGCATCCTCATCGCCCGGGTGCTGGTGCTGCCGCTGAGGCAAGCGCCCGCCCTCAACGTGCTGCTCATCACGCTGATGGCCGGGACGCTGCTGCGCGAGGCGGTGCGCCTGTTCTATCCGGACGGGGCCAACCCCAAGCCGTTCCCGCGCCTGCTGCCCTCGGGCAGCATGGAGCTCGGCGCCGTCAGCCTGCGCTATGACAGCCTCATCCTGCTGGCGGCGGGGCTCGTGGTGATCATCGCCGTGCACGTCTTCATCAACCGCACCCGCTACGGCCTCGCCATGAAGGCGGTGGCGCAGGATTCGGAGACCGCCCGCCTGATGGGCGTCAATTTCGACCTGGTGGTGCTCGGCACCTTCGCGCTCGGCTCGGCGCTCGCCGCCGTGGCCGGCGTGATGAACGGGCTCTACTACAACGAGATCAATTTCGGCATGGGCCTGTTCCTCGGCGTCGCCGGTTTCTCGGCCGCCATCATCGGCGGCATGGGCAACTTCTACGGCGCGCTCCTTGGCGGATTCCTGTTCGCCGCGCTCCAGACCATCGGCACCGTCGCCCTGCCCATCCCCAGCGCCTACCGCGACGTGTTCACCTTCGCGGTGGTGATCCTCATCATGACGTGGCGGCCCACGGGCCTGCTCGCCGAAGCCCCGAGCGAGAGGGTCTGACCATGCCGGAGCTTCTCGCAAGACATCCGCGCGCGGTGGGCCTCGGCGCCATCGCCGCGAGCGCCGCATGGGTGGTGCTGCTGCTGAAGGGCGAGCACCAGTGGGAGGTGGCCGCGACAGGCGCGCTCGCGCTCGCGCTCGGCTGGCTGCTGCGCCGCCCGGCGCTCGCCCGCCCGCTGGCGACGGCCTTCACCGCCCACGAGGGTGTCATGGGCGCGGCGGCGATCGTCGCCGCCCTGGCCGTGGCGTTCGTGTTCCTCGACGACCATTTCAACCTGCTCATGCTGGCGAGCGTGCTGCTCACCGCCACCGTCTGCATCGGCCTCAACGTGCAGACCGGGGATGCGGGCGTCGTCAACTTCGCCGGCGCCTCGCTCTACGGGGCCGGGGCGTATGCGGCGGCGATGGTGGTGCAGTCGGGCCTGCCGCACATCCTCGCCTTTCCCTTCGCGGCGCTGGTGGCGGGCGCGATGGGGGCGGTCCTGGTGCTGCCTCTGTGCCGGGCGCGCGGCCACTACGCGGCCGTGGTCACCATCGCCTTCGCCATGCTGTTCAAGGGCTTCCTGGAGGTGAACGACGCCCTCGGCGGCCCCCAGGGCCTCCAGGTGCGCGGCATCGACATCTTCGGCTGGCGGCCGAACCGCCCGTTCGAGATGCTCGGGTACGACGTGTCGCAATACGCGGTCTACCTGGTGGCGGCGCTGGCGCTGCTCGCCGCCTCCCTGGTGCTGGCGCAGCGGCTGGAACGCTCCTGGGCCGGCCTGACCCTCGACATGGTGCGCGCCGACGAGACCGCGGCCGCCTGCTTCGGCATCCGCCCCGCGGTGTGGAAGGCGATCGCCTTCGTGTTCGGCAGCGTGCTCGCCGGGCTCTCAGGCGCGCTCTATGCCTTCATGGCGGGCTTCATCGCCCCGTCCAACTTCACGCTCGAGGACTCGCTGATCCTGATCTCCATCGTGCTCCTTGGCGGGCTCGGCAACCACTGGGGCACGCTGGTCGCCTGCCTGGTGGTGGTGCTGGTGCCGGAGAAGCTCCAGGTGCTTCAGGAATACCGCTTCCTCATCTTCTCGGCGCTGGTGGTGCTGGTGCTGCTGTTCCGCCCGCAGGGGCTGATCCCGCGCGGCGCGCGGCTCTCGGCGGGGGCGGCCCGATGACCGCGCTGCTCGAAGCCGAGGGCCTCTCGCGGCGGTTCGGCGGCATCGTCGCCCTCGACGGCGTGGACGTGACGGTCCGGTCCGGCGAGGTGCTGGGGCTCATCGGCCCCAACGGCTCCGGCAAGACCACCTTCTTCAACGTCGTCACCGGCATCTTCGCGCCCCACGGCGGCACGGTCCGGTTCGCGGGCGAGGACCTGACCGCCGCCTCGGCGCAGAAGGTCTACGAGAAGGGCATCGCCCGCACTTTCCAGCGCTCGCGCCTATGCCTCGATCTGTCGGTGTTCGAGAACGTGGTGCTGGGCAACGGCAAGAACCTCGACCGGGGGATCTTCCACGCCCTGTTCCGCAGGCGGGCGCTGGCGCGCGAGATGGACGCGCAGCTGGCCCACGTCCGCGCGCTGCTGGAGCGGTTCGACCCGGAGCTGGCCCGCGACCCGCTCCAGGCGACCGCCGGCCTGCCGATGATCCAGCGCCGGCGCATCGAGGTCTGCCGCGCCCTGATGGCCAGCCCGCGCCTGCTGCTGCTCGACGAGCCTTCCGCCGGCATGACCCACGAGGAGACCCGCCGCCTGATGGACGACATCCTCGCCGTCCGCGCCGGGATGAGCGACCTCGCCATCGTCATCGTCGAGCACGACATGGCCACCATCGAGCGCGTCACCGACCGGTGCGTGGTGTTCAACTTCGGCCGCAAGGTCTGCGAGGGGCCGTACCGCGCGGTCGTCGCCGACCCGCTGGTCCAGCGCGCCTATCTGGGGGACGAATGAGCGCCATCCTCTCATTGCGCGGCATCCGCTCCGGCTACGACCATGCCGACGTGCTCGCCGACGTCGACATCGACATCGGGGCCGGCGCCGTGACCTGCCTGCTGGGCGCCAACGGCGCCGGCAAGTCCACCCTGGTGCGCGCCATCATGGGCCTGACCCCGGCCCGCGCCGGCCGCATCCTGTTCGAGGGCGCGGACATCGCGGGCTGGCCGACGCACCGCATCGTCGGCGCCGGCATCGCCTGCATCCCCGAGGGGCGGCGCATGTTCCCGAAGCTGACGGTGGAGGAGAACCTGCGCCTCGGCGCCTACGCCAAGGGCGGACGGCTCTCGCGCGGGCTCGACCGGGTCTACGCCCTCTTCCCGCGTCTCGCGGAACGGCGCGCGCAGATGGCGGGCACGCTCTCGGGAGGCGAGCAGGCCATGGTCTCCATCGGCCGCGGCGTGGTGGCGGAGCCGCGTCTCCTGGTGATCGACGAGCCCTCGCTCGGCCTCTCGCCGCTGTTCGTGAAGGAGAGCTTCGCCATCATCCACAGGCTCAATGCCGAGGGCGCGAGCGTGTTCCTGATCGAGCAGAACGTGCGCCAGACGCTCGCCATCTCGCACGCCGGCTATGTGCTCTCCCAGGGGCGGGTCACCGCCTCCGGGACCAGCGCCGCGCTTGCCGCCGACGAGGACGTGAAGCGGGCCTATTTCGGATGAACGACCCGTCCGCGCCTTCGCGCGGGCGGCGCAATGAGAAGACATGGTGATCGCGTCGTGACCAATTCCTATGCCGTCGAACTGACCCGCGCCCTGGTGCGGATCGATACCGTCAACCCGCCCGGCAACGAGGCGCGGGCCATCGGCCTCCTGCGCGCGGAGCTGGAGCCGATGGGCTTCCGCTGCGCCGAGGTGCCGCTGGGGCCGGGCCGGTCGAGCCTGGTGGCGCAAGCGGGCGGCACCGGGCATGTTCTCGCCTTCACCGGCCACGTGGACACGGTGCCGCTCGGCTCGCGGGCCTGGAGCGTCGATCCGTTCGGCGGCGCCATCATCGGAGGGCGCCTCTACGGTCGCGGGTCCAGCGACATGAAGAGCGGCGTCGCCGCCTTCGTCGCCGCGGCGCGGGACTACGGCGGCCGGGGCGACGGGGAGAACGGCCTCGCCCTCGTCATCACGGCGGGCGAGGAGACCGGCTGCGACGGGGCGCGCGCGGTGGTCGAGGCATCGGGGCTGCCCGGCCGGGCGGATGCGCTGCTGATCGGCGAGCCCACCGCCAACGTCCCCCTGGTCGGCCACAAGGGGGCGCTCTGGCTGGAGGCGGCGGCCGAGGGCGTCACCGCCCACGGCTCCATGCCGCAGAACGGCGTGAACGCGGTGGTGAAGGCCGCCGAGCTGGTGATGCGGCTCCAGGACTTCGACTTCAACCACGCGCGCCATCCGGTGCTCGGCGCGCCGACGCTCAGCGTCGGCGCCTTCCACGGCGGCATCAACATCAACTCGGTCCCGGACCGCGCGGTGGTCAGCCTCGACATCCGCACGCTTCCGGGACAGTCCCACGACGCGCTCCGCGCGCAGATGTCCGCCTTCCTGGGCGCCGAGACGCGGCTTTCGACGCTGCTGGACCTGCCCGCCGTCTGGACCTCGCCCGAGCACCCCTGGGTGCGCCGCGTCTGCGCGCTCGCGCGCGACATCGCGGGCGCGAGCATCGCGCCCCAGGGCGTGTGCTACTTCACCGACGGCTCGGTGCTCGCCGCCGCCCTCGGCGCGCCGCCCGCCATGATCCTCGGACCGGGCGAGCCGGATCTCGCCCACCAGACCGACGAATATTGCCTCGTCGATCGCATCGACGAGGCGACAGCCCTCTACGCCGCCATCCTGAGGGACTGGTATAATGAGGCATTACGCGGTCCGGCGCCGGTCGCCGGACACCCAGCCGACGGACGGATCGCACCATGAGCGCGCGCGGGCAGACCTCGAGGAAGAACAGCGCCAAGGTTGCGCCCGGACGCCCGCCGTCCGAGGTGAGGGAAGCCCCGCCCATCGGCGTCAAGCTGCGCCATGCCCGCAAGGTGAAGGGCATGACCCTGGCCGAGCTGGCGGAGCAGGTCGGCATCTCCGTGAGCATGCTCTCGAAGATCGAGCGCGACCAGGCGGTGCCCTCGCTCCACACGCTGCACGCCATGGTGCGCGTGCTGGAGACCAATATCGCCAGCCTGCTCGCGCCGCCGCTCAGCGACGACCACGTGGTGTCCCATCCGCAGGATCGCCCGCACATCTCGGTCAGCTCGGTGCGGCCGGGCCACGGCGTGACCCTCGAATGCCTCATCAGCGACCGCGAGACGGCGCTCATGGACGCCAACATCCACATCATCGCCGTGGGCGGGGGCTCGGAGGGCACCATCGTCCATGACGGCCAGGAGGTCGGCTACGTGCTGGAGGGCGAGGTGGAGCTTCAGGTCGGGGCCAAGATGTACGTGGTCAAGGGCGGCGATTCCTTCTTCTTCCCCTCGAACCTGCCCCACGGCTACCGCAACGTCGGCGCGAGCGTCGCCCGCATCCTGTGGGTCAACACCCCCGCAACCTTCTGACCCATCGCGCGAGGAGCAGGCGGTCGCCGGCGCGCGATCCTTTTATTCAAGTCAATCCACACCCAATCAACCGATTGTCATGACCGGCGGCAGGCCCGGCCAGGACGGAAAGGAGCAGGACCGATGACCGAGGAGCGTGAACGCATCCCGCAATGGCGGATCGCCGGCGACTGGTTCGACCTGTGCAGCTGCGCGGTGGGCTGCCCCTGCGTGTTCGGCGCCAACCCCACGTCGGGCATCTGCGAGGGCGTGCTCACCTGGATCATCCGCGAGGGCCATTACGGCGACGTGCCGCTCGACGGCCTCGTCGGCATCCTGGTGGGCCATTTCGAGGGCGGCGTCCTGGAGCGCAACCGCAATTTCGGCTTCCTGCTGGACGACCGCGCCACCCCGGCGCAGCGCCACGCGCTGGAGCTGATCTTCACCGGCCAGGTGGGCGGCCACTTCGCCGCCTGGCGCGACCTCACCATCCGCCAGCTCGGTGTCATGTTCGTGCCGATCGAGCTGACCTTCGACGCCGAGACCTGGAAGGTGGTGGTGCCCGGAATGATCGACGGCGAGGGCGGCCCGTATCGCGATCTCATGGTGCCCAACGCCCAGGTCTGCAAGATCTCCAACGCCCCCCGGCCGGAGGTGGGCCCCGGCGACATCACGGTCGGCCAGGCGCGCAAGAACGTGCTCGACGCCTTCGGGTTCAAGTGGGACTGGTCGTCCTATTCGGCCAAGCACATCCCGTTCGAGCACAAGGGGCCGGGCGCCTTCACCTGGCGCCGCCCGCTCGACCAGCAGTGAGGCGGGGCGCGCGATGCTCACCCTCCCCGAACGCGCCGTCATCGCCGCGGCCCTCGCCTTCGTCACGCTCTCCGCCTGGCTCGGCTCCTGGGCGATCACCGCCGGCATGGAGGCGATCGACCCGACCTTCCTCGCCCAATTGTGCGCGCGGCCCTGGTCCGCCGCGGACTTCGCCAACGCCTTCCTCATGTGGAACGCCATGATGGTGGCGATGATGCTGCCCTCCGCCGCCCCCATGATCGATGCCTTCGCCACCATCGCCAAGCGCCGGCGCGCCCGGCGCGATCCCTACGTGCCGACGCTGGTGTTCGTGCTCGGCTATCTCGCGGTGTGGGGCGGCTTCAGCCTCGCCGGCGCGGCCGGCCACTGGCTGATGGCCAATGCCGGTCTGGTGGGGCCGGACATGGCGCTCAGCAGCGGCCTGCTCAGCGGCGGCGTGCTGGTGCTGGCCGGGCTCTACCAGCTCACCAGCGTCAAGCAGGCCTGCCTCACCCACTGCCGCTCCCCGTCCGGCTTCATCCTCTCGGAATGGCGCGAGGGCTATCTCGGCAGCATGGTGATGGGCTTCCGCCACGGCCTCTATTGCGTCGGCTGCTGCTGGGCGCTGATGCTGCTGATGCTGGTGGTGTCCATGATGGACCTGCGCTGGACCGCCGCCCTCGCCATCTATGTGGCGGCCGAGAAGCTGCTGCCGCATGGCGCCATCCTGTCGAAGGCGGCGGGCGTGATCGCCGTCGCCCTGGGAGCGGCCTTCCTCCTTGCCGGCGCGGCGCCTCTGCTCGCGGATCTGTTCCGCTGAGGCGGTGCATGCGCCCGCGATCCCACGACCGGCGCGCTCGAACGCCGGCGCGCCGCCGGGCCGCAATGACATGGCCGCCCGGCCTGACGCGACCCCACCCAATTGGGTGATGCGGGCGCTTGGCGGCCATGCAAGCCTTCCCCCATGGCAATCCAGGTTGAGGTTCCTGGCGCGGATCGGCTGATGGCGGGTGCGGCCATGGATGATCCGGGCGCCTCCTTTCTCCCCTTGGGCACCGCTCCCGCGCGGGGCGGGTCATGACGCGGCGCGCCCGGGGCGGAATGGGAGAAGGCGGGCGGGGCGCGGCGGCGCTCAGCCTGCGCGATCTTGCCCCGCTCGTCGCCGGCATCGGCCTGTTCTCGGTGGCGGTCAACATCCTGATGCTGGCCGGGGCGATCTACATGCTCCAGGTCTACGACCGCGCCCTGCCCTCGCGCTCGCTGCCGACGCTGGCGGCGCTGACGGGGCTGGTGATCGCCGCCTATGCCGTGCAGGGCGTGATCGACGCCGCGCGCGGACGCCTGCTCGCGCGCCTCGGCGCGACGGTGGAGGAGCGCCTCGCGCCGGAGCTGTTCGCGGATGGGCTGCACCGCACCGCGCGCCTCGGCGCGCCGGGGGAGTTCGCCGCCACCTTGCGCGACCTCGACCAGGTGCGCGGCTTCCTGTCCGGTCCCGGTCCGACGGTGCTGTTCGACGCCCCGTTCGTGCCGCTGTTCGTCGGCCTGTGCTTCCTACTGCATCCCTGGCTGGGCTTCACGGCGCTGGCGGGCGCCGTCGTCATCGTCGGCCTGGCGCTGGCCGGCGAGGCGCGCTCGCAGGCCCGCGTGAAGGCCGCGACCGAGGTCGCCGCCCGCCGCGCCGGCTTCATCGAGGGCGCGCGGCGCGGCGCCGAGGCGGCCCACGCCTTGGGCATGGTCGGCAACATGCGCGCGCGCTTCGCGCAGCTGGACCAGGAGAGCCGCGCCGGGCACGAGCGGCTCGCGGTGTCCTCGGTCAACCTCGCGGCGCTGTCGCGCGCCTTCCGGGCACTGCTGCAATCGCTGCTGCTCGGCATCGGCGCCCTTTTGGTGCTGCGCGGCGACGCGACCGGCGGCGTGATGATCGCCGCCTCCATCCTCATGGGCCGGGCGCTGGCGCCGGTGGAGCTGGCGGCCGCCCACTGGAAGGGCTACCTCGCCGCCCGCGAGGCCTGGCGCCGCCTCGCGCCCCGGCTGGCGGCCCTGCGCGCGGACCGGGCCACCGAGCGCACCGCGCTGCCGGCGCCGGTCGAGCGGCTGGACCTGGAGGCGGTTGCCGTCGGCGCGCCGGGAGGCGCGCGGCCGATCCTCCAGGGCGTCGCCTTCACCCTCAACGCGAGCGAGGCGCTGGCCCTCGTCGGCAAGTCCGGCGCCGGCAAGACCTGCCTGCTCAAGGTGCTCGCCGGCCTGTGGGCGCCGGCGGCGGGCGCGGTGCGGCTCGACGGCGCGCGCCTCGACCAGTGGGAGCCGGACCGGCTCGGCCGCCATCTCGGCTATCTGCCCCAGGACGTGGCCCTGCTGGACGGCACGGTGGCGGAGAACATCGCCCGCTTCGACGCCGACCGCGATTCCGAGGCGGTGATCGCGGCGGGCCGGGAGGCCGGCGTCCACGACCTCATCCTGCGCCTGCCGTCGGGCTACGACACGCGGATCGGCGAGGCCGGCCTCGCCCTCTCCGCCGGCCAGCGCCAGCGGGTCGCCCTCGCCCGCGCGCTCTACGGGGCGCCGTTCCTGGTCATCCTCGACGAGCCCAACGCCCACCTCGACGCCGAGGGCGAGGCGGCGCTGCTGGCGGCGATCGAGCGGGTGAAGGCGCGCGGCGGCATCGTCGTGGTCGCGGCCCACCGCGCCAGCGTGATCCGCGCCGCGAGCCATGTGGCGACGATCCGCGACGGCCGCCTCGCCGCCTTCGGGCCGCGCGACGAGATCCTCGGCCGTCAGGGCGCCGGAGGGGATGGCGAGGCCGCCGCCGCGCCCACGCTCGTGCCGCTCGCGGGAGGCCGGCCATGAGCGCGGAGCAGCAGCCGGTTCCGCGTTCGCCCAGCCCGCTCCAGCGCGCCCGCCGCGACCTCGCGATCGGCGGCGCCGTGGTGGCGGTCTTCCTGGTGGGCGGCGGCGCATGGGCGGCGCTGGCGCCCTTGTCCGGCGCGGTGATCGCTGGCGGCGCCATGACGCTCCAGGGCAGCGTCAAGTCGATCGAGCCGCCCATCGGCGGCACCGTCGCCGAGATCGCGGTGGCGGAGGGCGGCAGCGTGAAGGCCGGCGACCTGCTGCTGCGCTTCGACGACACCCTCGCCAAGGCCAACCTCGCCATCGTCACCCAGCAGATCGACGAGCTTCTGGCCCGCATCGCCCGGCTCAAGGTGGAGGCGGGCCTCGCCGCCGCCATGGCCGCGCAGCCGCACCTTCCCCCCGAGCATCAGCTAAGCCCCGTCCTCGCTTCCGTCTGGGCGGGGGAGACGAGCCTGCTCCGGGCGCGGGAGGAGATGAGGGAAGGGCAGAAGTCGCAGCTCTCCGAGCAGATCAACCAGCTGCACGAGCAGGTGAAGGGGCTGGAGCTGCAATCGGCGGCCAAGGAGAAGGAGATCGCCCTGGTCCATGTGGAGCTCGCCTCCATGGAGGAACTGGCGGACAAGAAGCTGGTCTCCATCAGCCGCGCCACGGCGGTGCGCCGCGAGGCCGCCCGCATCGAGGGCGAGCTGGGCCAGCTGCGCGCCTCCAGCGCCGCCGCGCGCGGCCGGATCGCCGAGATCAGCCTGCAGATCCTCGCCATCGACCAGAAGATGCGGGGCGACGCGCTGGGCGAGCTGCGCGAGGCGGAGGGCAAGCTCTCCGAGCTCCAGGAGCGCCGCGTCGCCGCGCTCGACCAGCTCTCGCGGCTCGACGTGCGGGCGCCGAGCGCCGGCACGGTGCACGAGCTCGCCGTGCACACCCTGAAGAGCTACGTGGCGGCCGGCGACAAGGTGATGAAGATCGTGCCGCGGGACGACCTGCTGGTGGTCAACGCGCAGGTGGAGCCCACCGACATCGACCAGGTCCGCACCGGCCAGCCGGCGCGCCTGCGCTTCAGCGCGTTCCAGCAGGAGACGACGCCGGAGATCGACGGCACGGTGACGCGCGTGTCCGCCGACGTCACCCGGGACCAGCGCACGGGCGCGAGCTACTACGTGGTGGAGATCGTGCCCGATCCCGCGGCGCTCGCGCGCCTCGGCGGGCTCGACCTCGTGGCCGGCATGCCGGTGGAGGCGCACCTCGCCACCCAGGAGCGCACGCCCTTGTCCTATCTCATGAAGCCGCTCGCCGACCAGCTGCGTCGCACCTTCCGGGCCGGGTAGGAAAGGCGAGGCAAGCAAAGCGGGGCTTCCCCGCCTCGCCTTCCCCCCATCCTCCCCCCGCTCAGAGGATGACCATCAGGTCCGAGGTGGCGCCGTTATAGGCGAGGTGCAGCGTGTCCCCCGCATTCAGCCCGTCGAGCTGGGTGTGCTGCACCGCCGCCCCGGCGCCGGCGCCGTCCGCGTCGTACATGAGGTAGGCGCCGGAGGTGCCGGCGTCGCCGTCGGCGTCCTCGAACCACACGAAGTCCGCGAGGTCGTCGCCCGCGACGAAGCTGGAGGCCGAGATCAGCGCGCCGATGTCGAGGATGTCGTCGTCGGCCACCAGCCCGCCCACCGCGTTGAAGTCGGTGATCCGCGCCCCGGCCGCGGTGGCGAGCACGAACGTATCCGCCCCCGCTCCGCCCGTTAGCACGTCCGCGCCGCCACCGCCGCTGACAATCTCGGCGGCGGCGGTGCCGACGAGCGTATTGGCAGTCTCATCGCCATAGACGCCGCTGGCGTCGCGGATGATCTCGATGGAGCGGTAGGTGAAAGTGGACCGACGCTGGCTGTCCGTGAGGCTGAGGCCGGACACGACCAGGGTGTCGACACCGTCGCCGCCATCGACAAACCATGCGATATCAGCGTTGTCGATTGTGAAAGTGGTGCCGGTGGCGTTGGTGCTCAGGATTGTGACCCCGCCGAAGACCCGATCCATATCGACGCCCCTCAGATCGAGTTCCGCGTCTGGCGTGCTGAGGGTGCCTCCGTCATAGCTGTATATGGATGTGACGGAGGCCAGCACGTCACTGTCGACGATCACGGTCCCACCTGCAATCCCCAGTTGCTCAATTCCCTCGATCTGCATGCCGCGCAGGTCGTAGGTCGTCCCGTAACCGCTCAGATAGAGGGTATCGGATCCCGTACCACCGTGGAGTTCATCGGCGGCTGTCAGATCCTCCGGTGCCGCCGTATAGAACGTGTTTCCGCCGTTGCCGCCGAAGATTTTCTCAGCGCCGGTCGAAAGATAGAAGGACGTGAAGTGGGCGCCGCCGGTTACGGTGAGGTCGGCGCCATCGCGCAGGATAAGACTGGAATTGGAACTATCGAAGTCATTGACAAGCTGCACCTCCTCGAAGCCGCTGAATTCGGCGAGCGTGGAAAGATCGAACGTGCCGGTGCCGGCGAGCACCAGCGTGTCGTCCCCCTCGCCGGCGGCGAGCGCATCGCCGGGACTGAGCGTCTCGGCCGTGCCGTAGACGGTGAGATCGCTAGCGCTGGCAAAGACGGTGTCGCTGGCGAGGGTGAGGGAAAGGGCTCCCGCGTCTCGCGCCCCTGGATGCGTTCCGCTGCTGTCCTGGATGGTTTCGATGGACGTGGTGGCGAAGATCAGCGCCCGCTGCTCGTCCGTGTAGGCGAAGCCGTTCGCGACCAGCGTGTCGTTACCCGACCCGCCCTGGATAAGGAAGCTGTTCGCCGCACGGTCGATGGTGAAGACCGTGCCCGACGCATTGTCGCTGGTGACAGAAACGGTGTGGAGTGTCTTGCCGGAAAGGTCGAGGCTGTCGGCACCGGTGACGACCAGGGCGCCGGCCGATCCGTATATATCCAGAAAGCCGGAGAGAGCTTCGTCTTCCGCGCGCACGGTGGTCGATGAGTCGATATACAGGACTTCAATGTTGCGGATGTCAGGCACCGTCAGGTCGAAAGTACCCCCGCCGGACAGCCGTAAGGAATCGCTTCCTCCTCCCCCGTCCAGGACATCGCCATCGGAAAGCTCCGCGGCGCGATCCGCTTCGAAACGTTCCGAGCCCGCGCCGCCGCTGATGTTTTCCCGGCCGGTGGAGAGATAGATTGAATTGTCCCAACCGGTGTTGACGACACGAATGTCTGTTCCATCCCGAAGCCGCAGGCCACCCCAAAAGCCGCCCAGCCGCACCTCTTCGAAGCCAGAGAAGGCCGACGGCGTCGCGAGATTCACGACACCGTCCCACGCATCGACGAACAGAATATCGTAGCCGTCTCCGCCCGAAAGCTGGTCTTGGGGATTGAGGGTATTTTGGTTTGCAAACACCTGCTCATCCGCCGCCGTGCCCTCGAACACGTCGGTGCCGGTGGTGAGCACGGTCTCCGGCCGGTCCAGCACGTCGATGGTGAAGGTCTCTTCGGTGTAGGCGCCCTTGGAATCGGTGGCGCGCACGGTGACGGAGCGCGTCGCTGCCGCCTCAAAGTCGAGCCTCTGATTGCCCACCCGCAGTTCATTGCCTTCGAGGGTGAACAGCGCGCCGTCGCCCCCCGGCTGGATGGAATAGCTAAGCGCATCCCCATCCGGATCGGTGGCGCTCAGCACGCCGACCGTCTCGCCCGCGAGGTTCTCCACCACGGTGGCATTGGAGAGCACGAGATCGGTGGGCGCCGTGTTCGCCTTGATGACGTCGAGCGTCACGGTGGCGGTGTCGGTGCCGCCGCGGCCGTCCGCGACCGTGTAGGTGAAGGAGGCCGCGCCATAGAAGCCGTCGTCGGGCAGGAAATGGATGCGGCCCTGGTCGTCGAGGGTGACGACGCCGTTCACGGCGCCGCCGACACCGGTGATCGTGAGAAGGTCGCCGTTCGGGTCCGTGTCGTTGCCCAGCAGCGACGCCAGGCTGAAATAGCTGGTGCCGGCAGGCAAAGCGATGCGGTCGCCGCCGCCGCCCGAGCCGGCGCTGCCGCCGCCGCTCCCGAACACCACTTCGTAGTCCTGATCCACCGCCAAGGCGTCATCGGCCGCGTCCGGCGCGCGGTTGGTGCCGGCCAGCGTCACCACCACGTCATGCGAGACCGTGCCGCCGTTCCCGTCGTCGATCAGGAGGGTGAAGGTTTCCGTCTTGGTCTCCCCGACCTGGAGATCGAGGAAGGCGTCGCGGTCCGCCTGGTAGACATACTCCACCCGGTCCGGCCCATCCGCCACCGGCACGACGGTGGCGACAAGGGTGCCGATGGTGCCGTCCGCCGGCGTGACGCTCACGGTGTGGATGTCGGCGGCGTCATCGTCCTCGAAGGTGAGGAAGCCGGACAGGCCGAGGGGCTTGCCGTAGTCCGCACTGGCCGAGACGAGGGTGAGTTCGCCCGTGGCAAGGTCCTTCACGAAGACGTCGTAGGTTTCGTTCGTGTCGCCATCCACCAGGTTGCTGGCGCGGGACACGAATAGGACCTTGGTGCCGTCCGGCGAAAATTTAAATTGACTGGCCATATCGCTGCCCGGCTCACCAGAGCTGGACGAGTTGACTAACGTCACTTCACCAGAATTTAGATCCTTTACAAATATATTTTGGATTCTGTTGGATTCGCTATCCACTAGATTTGTTGAGCTGGACTCGAACAATACCTTGGTGCCGTCTGGTGAAAACTGAACGCCGCTGCTCCAGCCATTGCCTGGCGCGCCAGCATTGGACGAACTCACCAGCGTCACTGCGCCGGTCTGAAGGTCCTTCACGAAGACATCGTCGGTTCCATTGGCGTCACCTTCCACCAGATTGCCGGCAGCCGACACGAACAGCACCTTGGTCCCGTCTGGTGAGAACTGGTATCCATAGCTCCTACCGTTGCCTGCCGTGCCGGAGCTGGACGAATTCACCAGGGCCACCGCACCGCTCTCAAGGTCTTTCACGAAGACGTCGTCGACCCCGTTGGCGTCACCTTCCACCAGATTGCTGGCCGTGGAAGAAAACAGCACCTTCGCACCATCCGAAAAGAACTGATAGCCGTAGCTGTAGCCATTGCCTGGTGAGCCAGAGCTGGACGAATTCACCAGCGTCACCGCACCCGTCTCTAAATCCTTCACGAAGACATCGTCGCGCCCATTGGTATCGCCTTCAACAAGATTGCTGGCAGAAGATTGGAACAGCACTTTGGTGCCGTCCGGCGAAAACCGGGCCTCATAACTGAAGCCGTTGCCCGGCGTCCCGGAGCCAGAGGAACTCACCAGCGTCAACGCTCCCGTCTCCAGGTCCTTCACGAAGACGTCGGTGGTCCCGTTGGTGTCGCCCTCGACCAGGTTGGCCGCATAGGACTCGAACAGCACCTTGGTGCCGTCCGGCGAGAACCGGTACCCGTTGCTCCATTCATTGCCTGGCACGCCGGAACTGGACGAACTCACCAGCGTCACCGCCCCTGTCTCAAGGTCCTTCACGAAAACGTCTTGGAATCCGTTGGTGTCACCCTCCACCAAATCGCTGGCATAGGACTGGAAAAGGACCTTGGAGCCATCCGGTGAGAACTGATGGCCATAGCTGTTACTATTGCCCGGCGCACCGGCGCCGGAGGAACTGACCAACGTCACCGCGCCGGTCTCAAGATCCTTCACAAAGACGTCTTGGGCTCCGTTGGCGTCACCCTCTACGATGTTGCTGGCGGCGGACGAGAACAGCACCTTGGTGCCGTCCGGAGAGAACTGGTAGCCGGCGCTCCAGGCGTTACCGGGCGTCCCGGAGCTGGAGGAATTCACCAGCGTCACCGCGCCGGTTCCAAGATCCTTCACAAAGACGTCGTAGTCCCCGTTTGTGTCGCCTTCTACAAGATTGCTGGCATGGGACCGGAACAGCACCTTGGTGCCGTCCGGCGAAAACTGAGAATCGGCGCTGTATCCATTGCCGACCCGCGCCGCTTCAACCGAGGTCACGGCCGGATCGTACACTGCGACGATGCGGGGGATGGCGTTCTCTGCCACGTCCGTCACCGTGATCGCCACCGCTTTGCGGGTGGTGGTGGTGCCGTCGTTCGCTTCGACCCCGATGTCGTAGACATTGTCGCCGCCCGCATCCGCTGGCGCCTCGAAGTCGGGGGCGGCCTTGAAGGTCACCTTGCCGTCCGCATCCACCGTGAACAGGTCCGCATCCGCGCCCGAGAGCGTGTAGGTGAGCGC
Source organism: Xanthobacter pseudotagetidis (assembly GCF_043194795.2). Taxonomy (NCBI): domain Bacteria; kingdom Pseudomonadati; phylum Pseudomonadota; class Alphaproteobacteria; order Hyphomicrobiales; family Xanthobacteraceae; genus Xanthobacter; species Xanthobacter pseudotagetidis. The sequence goes on from NZ_CM195534.1 coordinate 4,278,030, forward strand.
ATCGCCCTCCACGTCGCTCGCGGCAATCTGATAGGCGGTGCCGGTGCCGTTCTCCGCAAAGGTCGCCGTGGCGTCGGAGCTGACCAGCGGCGCGTCGTTCACCGGCCAGACGGTGACGTTGACCGTCGCCGTGTCGGTCCCGCCATTGCCGTCCGACACCGTGTAGGTGAAGGAGGCGGCGCCGTTGAAGTCCGCATCCGGCGTGAAGGTGATCTCGCCGTCATCCAGCGCAACGGTTCCGCCGACTGCGCCGCCGACGCCGGTCACCGAGAGCGTGTCGCCGTCGATGTCCGCGTCGTTCGCCAGCAGGTCGGCGACGGCGATCGCCAGCGGCGTGTCCTCCGCGGTGGTCGCCGCGTCGGCGGTGGCGACCGGCGCGCGGTTGGGCTCCACCACCGTGAGGCCCACGGAGGCGCGGGTGACGTCGCCTTCCTTGTCGGTCAGCGTGAAGGTCAGCGCGCGCTCGCCTTCGGGCGGCGCGGCATCCGACGTGCTGTGCGCCACCTGCTCCACCAGCTGCGCCATCTGCGCGTCGGAAATCTTCGCCGCGCCCTTGAACTTGATGGTCAGGTCCTTGCCGTCCTGCCCGCTCGAGGTGATGTTGGCCACCTGGGTCGCGCCCAGATACACCTTCGTGCCCTGGATGCGGAACGGCCCGTTCGCCAGCGTCAGGTCGTCGCCCGAGGTCGCCCCGTCGAGATGCACGCTGAGCGATCCGGCGGAAAAGCCCGTGCCGTCCGGGTTGCGCACCGTCACGTCCGCGTCCACCGCCTTGGGCGTGCGCGCCTCCTCCGGCGTGCGGGTCACATGGGCGTCAAGGTCCGACACCACCGGCGCGTCGCGGTCGGCGGCGATCTTCAGGTTGATCTTGCCCGGGCCCCTGGTGTTCTCCGCATCCACCGCCAGGAAGGTGACGGCCCGCGCGGCGCTGCCCGGCGCGTCGGCGGTGGAGGAATAGCTCACCGCGCGGGCGAGCGCGGTCGCCGCGCTGTTGCTCACCGGGCCGGCATCGAAGGCGACGGTGAGCGCGCTGCCGCCGGCCCCGCTCGAGGTCACGGTGCCGATGCGCGCGCCCTGGTAATAGACCTCGTTCCCCGACACCGTGATGCCGCCGGTCTCCTTGATGGAGAAGCTGTCGGCCGCGGTGGCGCCGGCGATGGCGACCGTGAGCCGCCCGCCGCCGAAGCCGGTGCCGTCGGCATTGGTGAGGGTGACGTTGGGATCGAGCTGCACCGGCCCGGCATTGACCGCTGCCTCGCGCACGGTCTTGGAGGCGTCGAGCGCGCCGAACACGGGCGTCTTCACCCGGAAGCCGAAGCCCGGGAGGCGGAAGGGTAGGAACGCCATGATCAACTCCCGGGCCGCACCAGCCATCGATTCATCCCCTCAAGGGACATCTCTGCTGACGCAACCTGGCATGGCACCATGGCCCGCACATCACCCAATTGGGTGGGGCGGAACCCGGCATCCGCGCACCGCCGGGCGCGGCCCTCAGGGGCCGGCGGTCGCCGACAGGCTGAAGGCGGAGAGCGCGCCGAACGGCGCGTCGGCGAGGAACAGCGGCAGGAGCGGCGTGTCCGGCTTGGGCGTCGCCTGGATCGTCAGGGTGCGCGGCGCGGCGAGGAAGCCCTTCACCGCGTCGGCCACCGCGACCACGTCGGGATTGACCTGCGCCAGCACCGCGGCGATCTCGTCCACCTGCGCCGCGAGATCGTTGCGGATCTCGTCCGGGGTCACGCCGGCGGCCTCGGCGAGCTGCTGGAGCATCAGCTCCACGAGGCCGAGATTCTCGACCTTCAGCTTGAGCGGCCGCGCGGTGATGTCGCCGAGCGCGCCGAAGGCGGCCGCGGCATCCGCGAACGCCTCCTTGGGCACGTTGCCGATGCTGGTGTCGAGCGACACCGAGAAGGCCTTCTCGAGCCGCGCGCCCAAAGGCCCGATCTGGAGGTCGCCGCTCGCGGGGTCATAGGCGATGTTGAGCGCCGTGCTCATCGTCGCCGAGGTGATGCCGGCATTGGCGAGGTAGACGAAGGGCTCGCCGTCGGCGGCGCTGATCGGCCCGCTGACGTCCTTCATCTCGAAACGCACGGTGGTCGGCAGCTCGCCGAGCACGCTGCCCCAGCCGAGCGTCAGCGCGCCGATGCGCAGCGCCTGGCCCGGCGCCGACCCGTTCTCGCCGTCATAGGGCACCTCGATGGCGGAGGCCTCGATCCCCGACACCACCTTGAACAGGCCGAGCAGGCCCACGGGCGTCGGCGCGTCGGCATCCCGCGCCAGGTCCGCGAGCGCCTTCAGATCGAGGCGCCGCACCACCAGCTGGCCCGCCTTGACGGCGCGCTTGTCGGCATCGGTGCCGTCGAGGCCTTCGAGCTCGAAGGTGTCGAGCACGCCCGCCGCGAAGCCGTCGAGCCGCACGGCGGCGATGCGCAATTTCTCGTCCGCGCTGGCGGCGGTGAGGCCGGTCATGGAAAAGGTGCGGAAGGCGAGGCCGTCGATGATGCGCCGGGTCTCCTCCACCAGCTCGCCGAGCTCGGCGACCGAGAGATCTGGCCCCTTGCGGGAAAGCGCGTCGAGTTCGAGCAGCCGGTCGAGGGCGATGGCGGAAGGCTTGATGCCCACGTGCTCCAGAAGCAGGGAATCGGCGCCCGCGGTGCTGCCGTCATGGTGCCTGACCTTGTAGGGGCCGGTCACGACCTTGCCGTAGATCGCCTGGTAGTCGTCCGGCGCGGCGCCCGGCGCGGCGCCGGCAAGCACGGCGAGGAAGGGGGCGGTGTCGATGCGCGCGGCGACGATGCCGCTGAGCTCGCCCGCCTGCCGCGCGCCGCCGGCGGGAGCGGCGCCCCCCAGCCCATCCCGGGCCGGCACCTCGTCCGGGCCGGAGAAGGCCAGCTTGTCGATGAGCAGGCTGCGCACCTTGCCGGCGGCGACCTGCTCGGCGGCGATCCCCTCGTAGGTGGCTTCGATCGGCACCGCGCCGGCCGCGGCCGGCTGATGACGCAGCGTCATGGCGGGAATGGTGATCTTGGCGGCGCTGGTGGCGGCGAACTGGCGCAGCGCGAAGCGCGCGGCGCCGAACGGCCCGGCCTCCCCGGCCGGGGCGGCCACGGGCACCACGGGACCGCGGTAGCGGTCGATCATCACCTTGGGAATGGCGTAGACGAGCGTGCCGCCGAAGGCCGCGGAACCGGTCAGCGTGATCTCGACCCCTTCGAGGTCGAGCGCCTCGGCCTCGGCGTAGTTGTCGCGCGGCGGCTGGGCGCCGGTGGCCGTGAGCCGGCCGATCCTGACCGTGGCGCCGGCATCGGCGGCGCCCACTTCGATGCCGGTCAGGACGATCGCCCTTGCCGCCGGGTCCACGCTCGCCTCGGCGAAGCGCGCGGTGGCGCCCCGGCGCCGGATCTCCTCGAAGGCACGCTCGACCTCGGCGCGGGCGGAGCGCTCGCCGACCGCGCGCACGCCGAAATAGCCCGCGATCCCCAGCAGGACGACGGCGACGAGGCCGATGGCCAGCTTCTTGCCCATTTAAGAGAACCTCCGGCTGCGAGACCCCCGGCCCCGGAGCCGGCGGCTGAAGAGCAGGCCCATGGCGCGTGCACCCGCGGCGCGCGCATCATGGTGCGCGGCGACGCGTCGCGCCCGGCCACCATAGCCCATCTCGGTGCCGGAAGGCGCCTCTCTCTGCGCGGTCGGCGGCGCGCCCGCGCCCCCGCTTCCCCGCGGTGCAGCATGACGAAAACGCGCGCGAGCCGTGACATCGGCAAGCGTGGCGGCTACTTTCCCGCCGCACCGGTGGCGAGCGGAAAGACACGAACGGGGGAAGGTATGGCGTCGAACATTTCCGAGGATCTGCGCTCCGGCGCGCTGGTGTATCACCGGCTGCCGAAGCCCGGTAAGCTTGAGATCCAGGCCACCAAGCCGCTGGGCAACCAGCGCGACCTCGCGCTCGCTTATTCCCCGGGTGTTGCCGCCGCCTGCGAGGCCATCGCCGCCGATCCGCTCCAGGCCGCCGAGCTGACCATCCGCGCCAACCTCGTCGGTGTTGTCTCCAACGGCACCGCGGTGCTCGGCCTCGGCAATATCGGCCCGCTCGCCGGCAAGCCGGTGATGGAGGGCAAGGCGGTCCTGTTCAAGAAGTTCGCCGGCATCGACGTGTTCGACATCGAGATCGACGCCGAGACCGTCGACCGCATGGTCGAGGTGATCAGCGCCCTGGAGCCGACCTTCGGCGGCATCAACCTGGAAGACATCAAGGCGCCCGAGTGCTTCGAGGTGGAGAAGCGCCTGCGCGAGCGCATGAAGATCCCGGTGTTCCACGACGACCAGCACGGCACCGCCATCATCGTCGGCGCCGCGGTGCGCAACGCGCTGGAGGTGGGCAATCGCAAGATCGGCGACCTGAAGATCGTCACCTCGGGTGCCGGGGCGGCGGCGCTCGCCTGCCTCAACCTTCTCGTCACGCTGGGCGCGAAGAAGGAGAACATCTGGGTCACCGACATCGAGGGCGTGGTCTATGACGGCCGCAACACCCTCATGGACCCCTACAAGGAGGTCTATGCCCAGAAGACCGACAAGCGCACCCTCGACGAGGTGATCGAGGGCGCCCACATCTTCCTCGGCCTCTCCGCCGGCGGCGTGCTGAAGCCGGAGATGGTGAAGAAGATGGCGGACAAGCCGCTCATCCTCGCCTTGGCCAACCCCTCGCCCGAGATCATGCCCGAGGAGGCCCGCGCGGCGCGTCCCGACGCCATGATCTGCACCGGCCGCTCGGACTTCCCGAACCAGGTCAACAACGTCCTGTGCTTCCCCTACATCTTCCGCGGGGCGCTGGACGTGGGCGCCACCGACATCAACGCCGAGATGAAGATGGCGGCGGTGGAGGCGATCGCCGCGCTCGCCCGCGAGACCCCGTCCGACGTGGTGGCGCGCGCCTATGGCGGCGAGACCCGGGCCTTCGGCGCCGATTCGCTCATCCCCTCGCCGTTCGACCCGCGCCTGATCCTGCGCATCGCGCCGGCGGTGGCGAAGGCGGCCATGGCGACCGGCATCGCCACCCGGCCCATCACCGACTTCGAGGCCTACGAGGACAAGCTCGACTATTTCGTGTTCCGCTCCGGCTTCATCATGCGGCCGCTGTTCGCCCGCGCGAAGCAGTCCATGAAGCGCGTGATCTATGCCGAGGGCGAGGACGAGCGCGTGCTGCGCGCCGTCCAGGCGGTGGTGGAGGAAGGCATCGCCAAGCCCATCGTCGTCGGCCGGCCGAGCGTGGTGGAAAGCCGCGTCAAGCGCTTCGGCCTGTCGGTCCGGCCGGGCACGGACTTCGAGATCATCAATCCCGAGGACGACCCGCGCTACCGCGAGTTCGTGCGCACCTACATGGATGTGGCGGGCCGGCGCGGGGTGACGCCCGACGCGGCGCGCACCCTGGTGCGCACCCACCCCACCGTGATCGCCGCCCTGGCGGTGCATCGCGGCGTGGCCGATGCCATGCTGTGCGGCATCGAGGGCCGCTTCACCCGCCACCTGCGGCAGGTGCGCGACATCATCGGCCTGGCGCCGGGGGTGAAGGAGCTGGCGGCCATGTCGCTGCTCATCACGCCCAAGGGCAACTTCTTCATCTGCGACACCCAGATCCAGACCGAGCCCTCGGCCGCCGACCTCGCCGAGATGACGGTGCTCGCCGCCGCCCATGTGCGCCGGTTCGGCCTGGAGCCGCGCGTCGCGCTGCTCTCGCACTCCAATTTCGGCAGCCACGAGACGCTCTCGGCCAAGCGCGTGCGCATGGCGGTCGAGCTGCTGCGCGAGCGCGCGCCGATGCTGGAGGTGGACGGCGAGATGCAGGCGGACGCCGCGCTGGTGGAGGACATCCGCAAGCGCTCACTGCCGAACTCGCGCCTCGAAGGCGTCGCCAACGTGCTGGTGATGCCCGACCTCGACGCCGCCGACATCGCCTACAACATGATCAAGGTGCTGGGCGACGCGCTCCCGGTCGGCCCGATCCTCATGGGCACGGCGAAGCCGGCGCACATCCTCGGGCCCTCGGTGACGGCGCGCGGCATCGTCAACATGACCGCCGTGGCGGTGGCGGAGGCCCAGGTCGAGGAGTGAGCGGGGGATAGGCCCGAGACGCAGCGGCCGCGCCGCGGCAGCGTGCGCGCGGAGGCGGCGCACGGCCTGAGGGCGCGATCCCTCCGGTCGCTCCCCTCCCCCTCGTGGGAGCGGTTCGCGCGCTCGGAGGCGGCGCGAGGCAGCCGGGGAAGCCCCGACACACCCGGCATAAGCCGCCGTCATGCTCCGGCTTGACCGGAGCATCCGCGCCACCTCCCCGCGCCGCGCCCGGCCGCAAGATGGGCCCTCCGGTCAAGTCGGAGGGCGACGGCGGGGCAAAAGGCGACGGTGGGGACAAAGGGGCGACGGTGGGGACAAAGGGGCGACGGCCGGGAGCGGTCCGCGCGCTCGGAGGCGGCGCAAGGCAGCCGGGGAAGCCCCGACACACCCGGTATAAACCGCCGTCATGCTCCGGCTTGACCGGAGCATCCACGCCACCTCCCCGCGCCGCGCCCGGCCGCAAGATGGGCCCTCCGATCAAGTCGGAGGGCGACGGCGGGGCTAGAGGCGACGGCGGGGCAAGGGGCGACGGCGGGGCTAGAGGCGACGGTGGGGACAAGAGGCGACGGTGGGGAAAGGGGGCGACGGCCGGAAGCGGTCCGCGCCCCCTCCCCCGCAAGGGGAGGCAGGCCGTTCCACCCCGCCCCGACATTGCGTTGAAGACGCCGGGCGCGCACCCTAGATTGCCGGTTGAAGACACGGCGCGGCGCGGTCCCCTGCGGAGGCGCGCCGCCGCAAGGAGCGCGCTGACCCATGGCCGAGGCCGGCCCCACCGATTCCGCCCCCCGCGCCCCGCGGCAGACGGCGCATGCCCGCATGGAGCCGCTGGCGCGGCTGCCGGTGTTCTTCGGGCTTCACGGCCGGCGCGTGCTGGTGGCGGGCGGCGGCGAGCCGGCGGTCTGGAAGGCCGAGCTTCTGTCGGCCGCCGGCGCGCGCGTCGAGGTGGTCGCCCCCCACGTCTGCGAGGACATGTGGCGCCTTGCGGGCTCGGCGCCGGCGGGGCCGGTGGCGATCCACGTGCGGCCCTGGCACGCCGACGACATCGAAGGCGCCGCGCTCGCCGTCTGCGACGCGGAGAACGATGAGGAGGCGGAGCGCTTTTCCGCCGCCGCCCGCGCCGCCGGCGTGCCGGCGAACGTGGTGGACAAGCCGGACTTCTGCGACTTCTCCTTCGGCGCCATCGTCAACCGCTCGCCGCTGGTGGTGGGCATCTCCACCGACGGCGCCGCCCCGGTGTTCGGGCAGGCGGTGCGCGCCAAGATCGAGGCGCTGATGCCGGCCGGCTTCCGCGCCTGGGCGGAGGCGGCCAAGGCCTGGCGCCGCGCCGTCTCTGCCCTCGATCTGCCGTTCTCCGCCCGCCGCGCCTTCTGGGAGCGCTTCGCCGCCCGCGCGCTGCTGGAGCCGAACCGCGCGCCGACCGAGGCCGACCGCGACGCGCTGCTCGCCGGCATCAAGGCCGACGCCGCGCCCCACCGCGGCTCGGTGGTGCTGGTGGGCGCGGGGCCGGGCGACCCGGAGCTGCTCACGCTCAAGGCGGTGCGGGCGCTGCAATCGGCCGAGGTGGTGCTCTATGACGACCTGGTCTCCCCGGCCATCCTCGACTTCGCCCGCCGCGAGGCGCGCAAGATGCTGGTGGGCAAGACCGGCTACGGCCCCTCCTGCAAGCAGGACGACATCAACGCCCTGATGGTGGACCTCGCCAAGGAGGGCCGCCGGGTGGTGCGCCTCAAGGGCGGGGAGGCGATGATCTTCGGCCGCGCCGGCGAGGAGATCGCCCATTGCCGCGCCGCCGGCGTCGAGGTGGAGGTGGTGCCGGGCATCTCCTCGCCCCAGGGCGCGGCGAGCCGGCTGGTGGCCTCCCTCACCCACCGCGACCATGCGCGGCGGCTGCAGTTCGTCACCGCCCACGCGCGCGATGGCAAGCTGCCGAAGGACCTCGACTTCAAGGCGCTCTCCGACCCGGCCGCCACCACCGTGGTCTACATGCCCCGCCGCACTCTGCCCGACCTGGTGGCGAACCTCGCCGCGGCGGGTGCCGACCTCTCGACCCCGGCGGTGGCGGTGTTCTCGGTGACGCGGCCGCAGGAGAGGATCGTCCCGGCCCGGCTCGGCACCCTGGCCGAAGCGGTGGAGCAGGCGGTCGCGCAAGGGGCGGAAGGGCCCTGCCTCATCCTCTACGGCCATGCGCTGGCGGAGGCCGCGGCGTTCGCGGACGCGGCGCCGGAGGCGGCCCGCCTCGGCCTGTGACGGTCAGGCGCGCACGAAGGTCCAGACCCCGCCGTCTTCGCCCTCAACCAGCGCGCCCTTGAACACCAGGTGGCGCAGGTGCGCCAGCGCCTCGCTGAGGCCGAAGCCGGTCTGCTCCAGGGGCAGCGGGCGGAACAGCACCTGAAGCGTGTCCATGGCGGTGCGCGGCTCGGCGCAGAACGCCATCAGCCGGTCGAGCCGTTCCGCATGGTGGGCCTTGAGCACGGCGATGCGCGCATGGAGCCCGTCGAACGGCGCGCCGTGGGACGGCAGCACATGCGTCGCCGCCGGCAGCGCCTCGAACGTGGCGAGCGAGCGCAGGAACGCCGCGAGGTTGTCGGCGCGCGGGTCCGCCGGCTGCACGCCGATATGGGGCGAGATGTGGCCGAGGATCTGGTCGGCCGCGATCAGCAGGCCGCGCTCGGGCGAATGCAGGCACACCATCTCCGGCGCGTGCCCCTCGCCGATCATCACCCGCCACTGCGTGCCCGCCATTTCGAGCACGTCGCCCTCGGCGAGGCGCATGTAGCGGCGCGGCAGGGTGCCGACCCATTTCGGGTAGAGCATGCCGCGCTTCGGCAGGAAGTCGAGGAAGTCCTGCGGCGCCCCGGCGCGCCGGCAATGGGCGATCAGGGCCGCCATCTCGGCGTCCGCGTCCTCGCGCAGGAACACGTTGGCCTGGAGCCATTCGGTCCGGCTCATGTGCAGCTCGGCGCCGGTCGCCTGATGCAGGAAGCCGGCGAGGCCGATGTGGTCCGGATGGAAATGGGTGACGAGCAGCCGCGCCACCGGCGCTCCGCCGAGCCGCGGGTCGGCCAGCACGCGGGTGAAGATGTCCCGCGTCGGCGCGTCGTCCACGCCCGAATCGATCAGCGTCCAGCCGTCGTCGCCCGAGAGCAGCCAGGCGCTCACCTCGCGCGGCGGGAAGGGCAAGGGCACCTCGACCCTGAGGATGCCGGGCGCGACCGTGCTGAGCTCGGGCGCCTCAATCGAAACCGTCATCGTCGTCCCGCCTCTCCACGCCATCGCGGCCGAGGAGCGGTCGTGACAGCCACCCGGGGCCAATTCGCTGCCCCGCAACATGCCCATTCGCGCCCGCGAGGCAACGCCAAATGTGCGCCCGCCGACGCGGCGGGCGCGATGCCCCGTCAGCCCTTCCAGTCCGCGAAGCCGCGGCCGCTTCGCGCCAGCTCCACCAGCAGCGGCGCCGGCTCAGATCCCGCGCCGCCGGACGCGTGGGCGGCCTCGACCTCCGCGAGCACCGCGCCAAGGCCCATCGCGTCGGCCGCGAACATGGGCCCGCCCTTGAGCCGCGGGAAGCCGTAGCCGTTGACGAAGACGAGGTCGATGTCGGAGGCCCGCAAGGCGATGCCATCCTCCAGCGCCTTGGCGGCCTCGTTCGCCATCGCCGCCAGCAGCCGGCGCTGGATTTGATCGGGCGTGAAGGCGCGGGGCGCAATCCCCTTCCCCGCCCGCGCCGCGGCGACGATCCCGGAGACGGCGGGATCGACGGACTTCGCGCCCGCCGCGTCGTAGGCATACCAGCCGGCGCCGGTCTTGCGGCCGAGCCGGCCCGCCTCCACCAGCCGGTCGGCGACCACCACGTAGCGCTCCGCAGGATCGCGGGAGGCCGCCCGGCGCTGGCGCATGGCAAAGGCGATGTCGAGGCCGGACAAGTCGGAGACCGCGAACACGCCCATGGCGAAGCCGTATGCCTCCAGGGCCGCGTCCACCTCCTGCGGCGATGCCCCGTCCTCCACCATGTATTCCGCGTGCCGCCGGTAGACGGCATAGATGCGGTTGCCGATGAAGCCGTCGCAATTGCCGGCCACCACCGGCTGCTTGCCCATGCGCTTCGCCAAGGCGAGCGCGGTGGCGAGCGCGTCGGGCGCGCTCGCTTTGCCGCGCACCACCTCCAGCAGCCGCATGACGTTGGCGGGGGCGAAGAAATGCAGCCCCACCACGTCCTGCGGGCGCGCGGTCGCGGCGGCGATGGCGTCGAGGTCGAGATAGGAGGTGTTGCTGGCCAGCACCGCGCCGGGCTTCGCCACCCGATCGAGCCGGCGGAAGATGTCCTCCTTCACCGCCATGTCCTCGAACGCCGCCTCGATCACCAGGTCGGCCTGGGCCAGCGCCTGCCAGTCGGCGGTGGCGCCGATGGCGGCGAGGCGCCTGTCCGCCTCCGCCTGCGTGAGGCGCCCGCTCCTCACCGGCCGCTCATAGAGCTCGCGCACGCGCGCGATGCCGGCCGCGGCGGCTTCGGCGTCGCGCTCCACCAGCATCACGGGCACGCCGGCATCGGCCAGCGCCACGGCGATGCCGGCGCCCATGGTGCCGGCGCCGATCACGGCCGCCTGCGCGATGGGGCGCGCCTTGGCGCCGTCGAGGCCCGGCACCTTGCCGGCCTCGCGCTCGGCGAAGAAGAGATGGCGCAGCGCCTTCGCCGTGTCGCTCTCGCGCAGGCGCAGGAAGGTGGCGCGCTCATCCGCCATGGCGTCCGCGAAGGCCGCGGTGCGGCTCGCGCGCACCACGCGCACCGCCTCGGCGATGGCGGGCACGCCCTTGGCGCCCTTGAGCGCGGCGGCGGCCGCCGCCGCCTCGCGCGCCGGATCGCCCGCGGGCACGGCGCACTGCGAGAGCCGCCGCTTGGGCGCATGGGGCGCGCGGGCGATGGCGGCAGCGAGAAGGTCCCCCTCCACCACCTCGTCCACGATGCCCAGGGCCAGCGCGTCCTGCGCCTTGAGGATGCGGCCCTCGCTGATCATGGCGATGGCCTCGGCGATGCCGACGAGGCGCGGCAGGCGCTGGGTGCCGCCGGCGCCGGGAATGATGCCGAGCCGGGTCTCGGTGAGGCCCACCAGCGCCTTCGGGCTGGCGAGCCTCAGGTCGCAGCCGAGCGCCAGTTCGCAGCCGCCGCCCAGCGCCGGCCCGTCGATGGCGGCGACCACGGGCTTGTCCAGCGCCTCGAACGCCGCGATCACGTCGGGCACGAAAGGCTCATCCGGCGGCAGGTTCATCTCGCGGATGTCGGCGCCGGCGACGAAGCGGCCAGGACCGCCGCTCAGCACCACGGCGGCGACGCCCGGGTCCGCCGCGAGCGAGGCCGCCGCGGCGGCGAGGCCGTCGCGCACGCCCTTCGAGAGCGCGTTCACCGGCGCATGGTCGATCACCACCACCGCCACCGCGCCGTGGCGCTCGATGCGCACGGGAGGGGTCGTCGCCATGCTCACACCCGCTCGATGAGGGCGGCGATGCCCTGGCCGACGCCGATGCACATGGTGGCCACCGCCCGCTTCTGCCCCCGCGTCTCCAGCGCGCTCACCGCCGTCATGGCGAGGCGGGCGCCGGACATGCCGAGCGGATGGCCGAGCGCGATGGCGCCGCCGTGCGGGTTCACATGCTCGGCGTCGTCCGGCAGGCCGAGCTGGCGCAGCACCGCCAGGGCCTGGGAGGCGAACGCCTCGTTGAGCTCGATCACGTCGATGTCGGCGAGCGCGAGCCGGTTCTTCGCCAGGAGCTTGGTGGTGGCCGGCGCCGGGCCGATGCCCATGATGCGCGGCGGCACGCCCGCCTGCACCACCGATACCACGCGGGCGCGCGGGGTGAGGCCGTATTTCTTCGCCGCCTCGGCCGAGGCGAGGATCAGCGCGCCCGCCCCGTCATTGACGCCGGAGGCGTTGCCGGCGGTGACCGTGCCCCCCTCCTTGCGGAACGGCGCCTTGAGCGCGGCGAGCTGCTCCAGGGTGGTGTCGCCGCGCGGGTGCTCGTCGGCCTCCACGCGGACGACGGCGCCCTTCTTGCCCTTGATCTCGATGGGCGCGATCTCGCGGGCGAAGAAGCCCGCCGCCTGGGCCGCCTTGGTGCGTTGCTGCGAGCGGTAGGCGAACAGGTCCTGATCGGCGCGCGAGACCTGGAAGTCGGCGGCCACGTTCTCGCCGGTCTCCGGCATGGAATCGACGCCGTACTGCGCCTTCATCAGCGGATTGACGAAGCGCCAGCCGATGGTGGTGTCGTAGATCTCGTTCTGGCGCGCGAACGCCTCGCCCGCCTTGCCCATGACGAAGGGCGCGCGGGTCATGCTCTCGACCCCGCCGGCGATCACGAGGTCCGCGTCGCCGGTCATGATGGCGCGGGCGCCGATGCCCACCGCATCGAGCCCCGAGCCGCACAGGCGGTTGACGGTGGTGCCCGGCGCGCTCACCGGCAGGCCGGCCAGAAGGGCCGCCATGCGGGCGACGTCGCGATTGTCCTCGCCCGCCTGGTTGGCGCAGCCGAACACCACGTCGTCCAGCGCCTCCCAGTCGACCCCCGGATTGCGCGCCGCGAGGACGCGGATGGGATGGGCGGCCAGGTCGTCCGCCCGCACGTCCTTCAGGGCGCCGGCATAGCGGCCGATGGGCGTGCGCGCGAAATCGCAGATAAAGGCGTCGGTCATCCGTTTCTCCCTGCGCGGGTGCCGCGCGTCAGTTCCTGGCCTTGTTCAGCAGCTCGCGGGCGATGATGAGCTGCTGGATCTGGGTGGTGCCCTCGTAGAGGCGGAACAGCCGCACGTCGCGGAAGAAGCGCTCCACCGCATAGTCGGCCATGTAGCCGGCGCCGCCGTGGATCTGCACCGCGCGGTCGGCGACCCGGCCGACCATCTCGGAGGCGAACATCTTGCAGGCCGACGCCTCGATGGTGACGGTCTCGCCCGCATCCCGCCGGCGCGCGGCGTCGAGCACCATGGCGCGGGCGGCATAGGTCTCCGCATAGCTGTCGGCGAGCAGCGCCTGGACCAGCTGGAACTCGGCGATCGGCCGGCCGAACTGCTGGCGCTCGCGGGCATAGGCCGCGCCCAGCTCGATGAGCCGCGTCGCCGCGCCGACGCAGACCGCCGAGATGTGCAGGCGTCCCTTGTCGAGCACCCGCATGGCGACGCGGAAGCCCTGCCCCTCGGCGCCCACGAGCGCATCGGCCGGCACCACGCAATCCTCGAACAGCACGTCGCAGGTGTGTGCCCCGCGCTGGCCCATCTTGCGGTCCCACGGCCCGAGCGAGAGGCCGGGGGCCGCGCGCTCCACCAGGAAGCAGGAGATGCCGCCCGCCCCGGGGGTATCCGAGGTGCGGGCCATGACGGTGAAGAGCCCGGCCTCGGGCGCGTTGGTGATGTAGCGCTTGGCGCCGTTGATGACCCAGCTGCCGTCGTCGCGCTTGACCGCGCGGGTGCGCAGGGAGGCGGCGTCGGAACCGGCATCGGGCTCGGTCAGGGCGAACGAGGCGACGAGCTCGCCGCTGGCGAGGCGCGGCAGGTAGCGCGCGCGCTGCGCCTCGGTGCCCGCCAGCACGATCGCCTGCGAGCCGATGCCGATATTGGTTCCCACCGCCGAGCGGAAGGCGGGGGAGGCGCGGCAGAGCTCCATGACGATCTCCACCTCCTCGGCCATGGAGAGGCCGAGGCCGCCCCATTGCTCGGGGATGGAGAGGCCATAGAGCCCCAGTTCGCGCATCTGGGCGAGGATGGCGGGATCGATGGCATCGCTCTCCGCCACCGCCGCCTCGGCCGGGATCAGCCGCTCGTCCACGAAGCGGCGGACGGCGTCCTTGAGGAGCGTGAAGGTTTCCTGATCCAGCGCCATGCGGCGCCCTCCCCGGCTCGCTGTGTGACCCATCGGGACGGGTAGCGGAGTTTGGGGGAGGAGTCGAGAATTTGTCCGCTATGCGGAACGGAATTTTATTTTTCGTCGCGAGACGCCAGGACATCCCCCTCCAGCAGGCGCTGCTCGATCTCGCGGGCGATCTCCACCAGGCGCTCGCCGATCCGGCGCTGCTTCGAGGCCGGCAGATGCCGCGCCGGGGCCCCGCAGGCGAGCGCGTAGACCTGACTGCCGCCCGGCGCCACCAGCGGCACCGCCACGCCGTTGATGTCGGTGTTCCAGCTGGCGGATGCGGTCGTGAAGCCCTGCGCGGCCACCTCGCGCCGCCCGGTCTCGATGCTGGCGAGAAGGCTGTCCCAGTGCTTGGCGTGGCGCTCGCGCAGCAGGCCCAGGAGATAGTCCAGCTCCGCCTCCGCCAGCGGCGCGATGAGCGCGTGGCCGGTGGCGGTGCCGGCGAGCGGGATGCGCGAGCCCACCTCCAGGCGCAGCGTCACCAGGGTGTTGAGGGAGTGGCACACCTCGAGCTCGATCACGTCGAGTCGGTCGCGCGCGGCGAGCGAGGCATGGACCGCGAAGGTGTCCGCCAGCTGCTTCAGGTAGGGCCGCACCAGATCGGCGAGGCTGAACGGCTCGCGCGCGGCGAAGCCCAGCGCCAGCGCGGCAGCGCCGATGCGGTACTGCCGCCGGCGCGGCGCGTAGTGCAGGTAGCCGAGGCCGGCCAGCGCCTGCAGCAGCCGGGAGGTGGTGGGCTTCGGCAGGCCGACCCTTTCGGCGACCTCCGCGCCCCCGAGCCAGACGGAGGAACTGGCGCCGAACGCCTCCAGGACGACAAGGCCGCGCGCCAGCGCGTTCACGAAATCCCGGTCCTGGGCGACCACGCCGCTCCGGCGGCGCTGGCGCACGCGTTCGCGCGGCGCCGCCGCGGGATCGCCGGGACGGGACGAGGCGGGATTTTCTCCGGTCTGGTCGCTCATGGAACGCTCAGTCGCCCCAGACGCTTGCGCCGAGCTGGTCCATGCGATGGCCGATCTCGCTCGCCATCGCCATCAGCTCCGGCCCGATCTGGTCCTGGAACCGGGCCGGGTCGAGGTCCCGCCGCCGGGTGCCGCAATTGAGCCCCAGCACGGTCTCGCCGCGATCCAGCCAGACCGGCACGCCGACGCCGTAGACCTCCCGCCGCCAGTCGCCGAACGACACCGCGAAGCCGCGGCGCTCCACCTCGGCAAAGGCGGCGCGCAACCCCTCCTCGGCCGCATCCGCCGACGCTCCGGCCGCCGCCCGGATCGCCGCCATATGCGCCTCCCGCGCCTGCGGCGGCAGCGCCCACATGTAGGCGCGGCCCATGGCCGAGCTGACGATGGGCACCAGCGCGCCGACCGGCAGCCGCATGGCGATGGTCTCGGGGCCGGAGCAGACGTGCAGGTAGATCATGTCCGGCCCGTCGCCGATGCCGAGCGCGACCGACATCTCGTGCCTGTCGGCCATGGCCTGCATCAGCGGGCCGGCCACCTGCCGCACGGGAAGCGCGCGCAGCACCGCGTAGCCCAGCGTCGAGACCTTGTCCCCGAGATGATACTGGGCATGCGGGCTCACCTGCCGCAGATACCCCATGGCGCAGAGCGTATAAGCGAGCCGCGCCACGGTCGCCTTGGGAAGACCGGTGCGCTGGGCGATCTCGGTGTTGCCGAGCGGCGCGTCGATGGCCCGGAAGGCCCGTAATATGGCGAGCCCGCGCGCCAGCGAGACCACCTCGGTGCCCGTGTCCCTCATCGGCGCCATGCCTGCCCCCGTGCTCGCGGGATCATGGCATGGCGGCCCGGCCGCTTCAAAATCGCAGTGCGGAATTTCGCGGTGTGGGCCTCAAGCCGGCATCTGGAAGTCGAGGAAGCGCCCGGTCGGGAAGTCGTAGAGGCGCCCCGTCTCCTCGCACGCCGGCAGGCACAGCGGCACGATGGCGGCGGCCGCCGCCTCCGCGGTCGGCAGCGAGGCCGGGTCCTCGCCCGGGAACGCCTTGGCCCGCATGCGGGTAGCGATGGGTCCGGGATTGAACAGGTTGACCTTGAGGTTGGCGTTCACGTGCTCGGCCGCCCAGGTGCGGGCGAGCACCTCGAGCCCGGCCTTGGTGATGGCATACGGCCCCCAATAGGCGCGCGCCTTGTGCGCCGCGCCGGAGGAGACGAACACCGCGCGCGGCGTGGTGGACAGGCGCAGCAGCGGGTCGAACGAGCGCACGCAGCGCCAGTTGGCGGTGAGGTTCACGGCGACGATGTCGTCCCAGTCCCTGGGAAAGACGTGGCCGAGTGGGGTCAGAGGGCCGAGCACGCCGGCATTGCCGACGAACACATCGAGCCGGCCATAGCGCTCGTAGAGCGCGCCGCCGAGCCGGTCGATGCCGTCGAAGTCCTTCATGTCGAGCGGCACCAGCGTGGCGCTGCCGCCCACCGCCTTGATGGCGTCGTCCAGCTCCTCCAGCGCCCCTTCGGTGCGGCCGGTGGCGATCACGTGGGCACCGGCAGCGGCGAGCGCCACCGCGGTGGCGGCGCCGATGCCGCGCGTGGCGCCGGTGACGAGGGCGATCTTCTCGGAAAGCGGC
The DNA here is from genome assembly GCF_043194795.2 of Xanthobacter pseudotagetidis. NCBI lineage: Bacteria > Pseudomonadati > Pseudomonadota > Alphaproteobacteria > Hyphomicrobiales > Xanthobacteraceae > Xanthobacter > Xanthobacter pseudotagetidis. Next base: position 4,294,608 of record NZ_CM195534.1, read on the forward strand.
CGGTCGGGCACGTCTACCTCGCGCTGTGGGCGGCCGTCAGCCGTCCGCCGTGATCTCGACGCTGGGCGCCGAGCGGCGGGCGGGTCCGTGATAGACCGCCTCGATGTTGTTGCCCTCGGGATCGAGCACGAAGGCAGCGTAATAATCGGGATGATAGCCGCGCACGCCAGGGGCGCCGTTGTCGCGCCCGCCGGCGGCGAGCGCGGCGGCATGGAACCGGTCCACCGCCGCGCGGTCCTTCGCCTGGAAGGCGAGGTGCGCTCGCCCGGTGGTGGGCGCGCCCGCGCTCACGAACAGCTCGTCAGCGAAGAAATAACCGTCCCCGTCCACCACGGGCATGCCGAGCACTTCGAACACGACGCCGTAGAAGCGCCGGCAAGCCTCCAGGTCGCCCACCACCAGCTGCACGTGGTCGATGAGGCGGCCGCGGTGCCAGGTGGTGAGCTCCACCAAGGCTCAGCTCGCCTCGGCCAGCAAAGACAGCTGCTGGGAAGAGACCTGGCTGGAACGGTCGGTGAGCGGCGTCGGATAGTCGCCGGTGAAGCAGTGGTCGGTGAATTGCGGCCGCGCCGGGTCGCGCGCCTCGAAGCCCATGGCCCGGTAGACGCCGTTCACCGACAGGAAGGCGAGCGAATCGGCGCCGATATAGCGCCGCATGCCTTCGAGGTCGTGGGTCGCCGCGAGCAGCTTGTCCCGGTCCGGCGTGTCGATGCCGTAATAGTCGGGGTGGGTGATGGGCGGCGAGGCGATGCGGAAATGCACCTCCTTGGCGCCGGCGTCGCGCATCATCTGCACGATCTTCACCGAGGTGGTGCCGCGCACCAGGCTGTCGTCCACCAGCACGATGCTCTTGCCCTCCACCACCGAGCGGTTGGCCGAGTGCTTCATGCGCACGCCCTGGTCCCGCACCGACTGGGTCGGCTGGATGAAGGTGCGCCCCACATAATGGTTGCGGATGATGCCCAGCTCGTAGGGGATGCCGGAGAACTGGGAGAAGCCGATCGCCGCCGGGACGCCGGAATCCGGCACCGGCACGATCACTTCGGCATTGGCCGGGCTCTCCTGCGCCAGCACCTGCCCCATGGTCTTGCGCACCTGGTAGACGGAGCGCCCGCCCACCACCGAATCGGGGCGGGCGAAATAGATGTACTCGAAGATGCAGGGCCGCGGCGCCATGGCGGGAAACGGCTTGTAGGAGGTGACCCCGTCCTCGTCGATGACGATCACCTCGCCGTTCTCCACGTCGCGCACGTAGCGCGCGCCGATGATGTCGAGGGCGCAGGTCTCCGAGGCGAGGATCGGCGCGCCGTCGAGCGAGCCCAGCACCAGCGGTCGGATGCCGAGCGGGTCGCGGGCGCCGATCAGCTTCTTGTTGGTGAGCGCCACCAGGGAATAGGCGCCTTCCAGCGCCCGGATGGCGTCGATGAAGCGGTCGATGAAGCGCGGCTTCTTGGAGCGCGCCACGAGGTGGAGGATCACCTCGGTGTCGGTGGTGGACTGGGTGATGGCGCCCTCGCGCACCAACTGGCGGCGCAGCGTGAGGCCGTTGGTGAGGTTGCCGTTGTGGCCCACCGCGAAGCCGCCGGCATCGAGCTCGGCGAACAAGGGCTGCACGTTGCGCAGCAGGGTCTCGCCGGTGGTGGAATAGCGCACATGGCCCACCGCCATGTCGCCCGGCAGGCGGGCGATGACGCGGGAATCGGAGAAGGTGTCGCCCACGAGGCCGAGCCGCCGCTCGGAATGGAAGCGCCGTCCATCGTAGGAGACGATGCCCGCCGCCTCCTGGCCCCGGTGCTGGAGCGCATGCAGGCCGATGACGGTGATGGCCGCCGCCTCGGGATGGTTGTAGATGCCGAAAACGCCGCACTCCTCGCGCAGGCGGTCGCCATTCAGGTCGAGATCCAAATCCGAACGCGCCGGATAGGACGCGGACACATGGTCCGCCCCGTCCGACGCCGCCTCGTATCGCGCGTCCATTCCAAACCTCCGCGGCCCTCGGCCGGCGCCGCGCATCGTTCGGCAGCCGGACAGGTCCCGCTGCCATCGTGGTGCCCCACGGCGAGGCCGGCGCGGCCGGATCGCAGAAATCCGGCCGGACGCGCCCCGTGCCCAGAATCCCGGGCCGTCCCTCCCCGCACGCGGGCGAAGGGAATGCGCCCTAGTTGCGCCCGCCTCCCGAGGGAGCCGGCGCATTCGGGGCGGCCGGCGCGGCAGGCGCGTCGCCCTCGTCGCCGGCGGGCGACTTCTTAAGCTTATTCAAAATGGTGTTTTCAGGGTCGTCCGGCAACTGGGCCATGAGCCAATCCCCCGCACTTTGCAGCGCCGGGCGCGATTTGGCGTCCAGAACCCACGGCGGCTGGCTCTTCGCCGGGACAAGCCAGTTGAAGAACATGAACGCAACCACCATGACGAGAAGGCCGCGCGCAAGGCCGAACAGGAATCCGAGCGAGCGGTCGACCGGGCCGATCCGGCTGTCGAGCACCATGTCCGAGATCCGGGCGGTGATGATGGAGGCGATCAGCAGCGTGCCGAGGAACAGGATTGCGACTGTCGTCGCGGTCGCGGCCATGTCCTGCGTGATGTAGGGCTTCACGAAAGGCAAGGTCGACTTATAGAAATAAAGGGTTACGCCGGCAGCGACGACCCAGGACAGGATGCTGAAGACTTCGCGCAGCAGCCCGCGAACCATCGCGAGGATGCCCGAAAGCAGCATCACCGAGATAACAATGATGTCCAGCAAGGTCACAGGCATCGGTGCTATGATCCGTGGTGGGCGCGGACCCCGAAGGCGCCCACGCGGGACACGACCTCACGCCCCCCGAAAGGACGAGCCGCGCGGGTCATATAGCCCGCGCGGCCGGCCGCGTCATCTCCCGATCTGTCCTTCGCTTTCGTATCCCTGCCCCGCCTCCGGATCGGCGCGCGCCGGCCGCTGGGGAAGCCCCGGCCGGCCGCCGCTGTCCTGCGCCTCGCGCATGGGAGCACGGCGCGGCGCGCGGGCCGCGATCTGCGCCACCAGGGCCGCCAGCGAGCCGACCGGCGTCACGGCGATGCCGTCGACCCCTTCGGCGCCGCCCGTCGGCGCCACCGCCTGGGCGAAGCCGAGCTTGGCGGCCTCCTTGAGGCGCGCCGGTCCCTGGGCCACCGGGCGCACCGCCCCGGTAAGGCTCGCCTCGCCGAAATAGACGGCATCCGCCGGCAGAGGGGCCCCGGTGAGCGCCGAGACCAGGGCCGCCGCCACCGCGAGGTCCGCCGCCGGCTCGGCGATGCGGAAGCCCCCGGCGACGTTGAGATAGACGTCATGGCCGCCGAGACGGACGCCGCAGCGCGCGTCCAGCACCGCCAGAACCATGGACAGGCGTGCCGGGTCCCAGCCCACCACGGCGCGGCGCGGCGTGCCGAGCGAGGACGGGGCGACCAGCGCCTGGATCTCCACCAGCACCGGCCTCGTGCCCTCCATGCCGGCGAACACCGCGGTGCCGGGTGCGCCGGCGTCGCGGTTGGAGAGGAACAGCTCGGAGGGGTTCGGCACCTCGGAGAGGCCGGCGCCGGTCATCTCGAACACGCCGATCTCGTCGGTGGGACCAAAGCGGTTCTTCTGCGCCCTGAGGATGCGGAACTGGTGGCCGCCGTCGCCCTCGAAGGAGAACACCGCGTCCACCATGTGCTCCACCACGCGCGGGCCGGCGATCTGGCCATCCTTGGTGACGTGGCCGACGAGGATCACGCACGCCCCGGTCTGCTTGGCGTAGCGCACCAGGAGCTGGGCCGAGGTGCGCACCTGCGTCACCGTGCCGGGGGCAGATTCGACGCTGTCGGACCACATGGTCTGGATCGAATCGATCACCGCCAGGTGCACCGGCGGCCCGGCGGCCAGCGTGGCGATGATGTTCTCGGCGTTGGTCTCGGCGGCGAGGCCGACCGGCGACTGGGCGAGACCGAGCCGCTGGGCGCGCAGGCGCACCTGATCCACCGCCTCCTCGCCGGAGACGTAGACCACCTTGAGCCCGCGCCGGGCGAGCGCGGCGGAGGCCTGGACCAGCAGGGTCGACTTGCCGATGCCGGGGTCGCCGCCGATCAGCAGCACCGAGCCGGGCACGAAGCCGCCGCCCGCCACCCGGTCCAGCTCGCCGATGCCACAGACGAGGCGCGGCGCCGGCTTGCCCGCGCCCTCCAGGCTCTCGAGCGCGACCGCCCGCCCCTTGCGGCCGGCGCGCTGGGCCGCGGGCACAGCCTGCGCCACGGCCGCAGCCTCCTCGGCAATGGTGTTCCAGGCGCCGCAGGCGTCGCACTTGCCTTGCCAGCGGGTATAGACCGCCCCGCAGGCCTGGCAGGCGAAGCTCGTCTGATCACGCTTGGCCATGGATGCGCCGCCTCCCCGGCGGCCTTCGCGAATCCTCGGCCGCGCGGCCAAGTCTAATGCGGGAGGATGCCGGGCGTCTCGCCGCCCTCAGAGCCAGCCGCGCCACTTGAAGAAGAGATAGGGGAAGATGGCCGAGCACAGCATCAGCCCGAGCGCCATGGGATAGCCCAGGCCCCAGTCCAGCTCGGGCATGTCCTTGAAGTTCATGCCGTAGATGGCGCCGATCAGGGTTGGCGGCATGAGCACCACGGTGATCACGGCGAAGATCTTGATGATGTTGTTCTGCTCCAGCCCCACCATGCCGATGGTGGCGTCCAGCAGGAACTGCAGCTTGTCGCCGATGAAGGCGGCGTAGTCCGAGAGGCCGGACACGTCGCGGCTCATGGACTTGATGGAGGCGCGGTGGTCCTTGGTCACCGACGCGCCGTCGGTCTCGGTGCCGAGGAAGGAGAGCAGGCGCTGCAGCGAGGCGAGGCTCTCGCGGGCGGAGGAGACGAGGCCCTCCTTGCGGCCGATGTGGGACAGGATGGCGCGGTAGCGCTGGTTGGCGCTCTCCCGCCCGCCGTGCTCGCGCCGGAAGATGTTGTGCGAGATGCGCTCGACGTCGGCGCCGATCTGCTCCAGCACGTCCGCCGCCCGGTCCACCACCGCGTCGAGGAGTTGGACCAGCACGCTCTCGCCGTCGATGGTCGGGGCGCAGGCCTTGCCGAGCCGGTGCTTCACGGTGGTGAAGGGCCGCGGATCGCCATACCGCACGGTCACCAGCCGGCTGCCGGCGAGGATGAAGCTGATGGCGGCGACGAAGGGCGCCTCGGTCTCGGCGCCGCAGAGGACCGAGGCGGTCATGTAGCGCGCGCCACCTTCCGAATAGAGGCGGCTCGACTGCTCGATCTCCCCCATCTCCTCGCGGGTCGGAACCTCGATGCCGAGCGCCTGCTCGATGATCTTGTCCTCGCCCTCGGTGGGGGAGACCAGATCGAGCCAGACGAATCCCTGCGGCAGCGCGGCGGCATCGGGCACGACGACCGCGTTGAGGCTTCCGTTCGCCGGAAGATAGGCTGTGAGCATGGCTGGACCTCGGGCCGCAGGGAGCGCTTCTTACTAGCTCGCTCCCGGTCCGGAGGAAATCGGCTGGCGGCGCCCCCGCGCACGCTTCGCCTCCGTCCGATCATGCCCGCGCAGCGGCCGGGCCGCCTCGGGCATATGGCGGTTCACACGCCTGATCAGGCGGCGAAATACTCGATGTCGCGAAGGGTTACGATGCGCTTTTCCGCGTCCTTGGTGTCGGCGGCGCGCTTCTCGCTGCTCTGATGCGCGGCGGCGGCCACGGCGGAAATCCCGATCGCGCCCCACTGCGGCACCTGCTGCTGCTGCGCCCGCTTCAGTTCGGCCTCGCTACGCTGGCTGAGCCCTTGCGACGGCTGTTCGGTCGACATGTCCCTCTCCTGATCCGACGCCTCGAAACCTGAGGCGCTTACTGCAAGACCTCACCTAGATGGCCATCGACTGCGTCAAAACTGTGCAATCGCTGCGGCCCCCACGAGGTCATTCCACGATCAAGACGCCAAATGCTTGAGGATTCGCGAATTCTTTGCATAAAACCTAAGCCGTGCGGCATTTCTGCAACGCTGATTGAGAAGACGCAGCCGACCCAACGGCATCCCCTTCAAGAGCGGGAAGGCTTGGGTTAATTGATTTCTCGATCCTTTTGATTCCTCCGCGGGGAGGAACAGACATAAAGAGGCACAGATGATTTGGCGGGCGGTTGGGGCACTTCTGCTCGGCGTGATGCTCAGCGGCTGCGTGTCGGAAACAATGTCTCCCACGCCGGAATCGGTTCTGAAGCCGCGCGACAAGCAGCTTCTGGCCTCCGCTCCCTACGCGAAGGTGCGGCCGGAAGGCCGGCTCGCCCGGCATTTCGTCGACTATCCTTCCAACAAGAAGCCGGGCACCATCGTCGTCGACACGCCCAACAAGTATCTCTACCTGGTTGAGAAGGACGGCAAGGCGATCCGCTACGGCGTGACCGTGGGCGAGGAGAGCCTGGCGTTCCGTGGTCAGGCCAAGGTGGGCCGCAAGGCCGAATGGCCGAGCTGGACCCCCACTCCGGAAATCCACCAGCGCATTTCCGGTCTGCCCGCCTATGTGGGCCCGGGGCCGCACAACCCCATGGGCGCCCGCGCGCTCTACCTCTACCAGGGTAGCCGCGACACCCTGTTCCGCATCCACGGCACGAACCAGCCCGAGCTGCTCGGTCAGGCCATCTCCTCCGGCTGCATCCGCATGCTGAACGAGGACGTGATCGACCTCTACAACCGCGCCCCGGTCGGTGCCGACGTGGTGGTTCTCTGATCCAACCCGGCGGAAGCGAAAGTTAAGGGCGCAGCATCGGCTGCGCCCTTTTTCGTTTCAGGTGCAGCTCCCGCACCGTTCGTGGCCCCAAGGCCGGCGCCACCCGAACCGCCGGAAGAATGGGGACGGGAGCAGCACGGCGCCAACCGCACGCGCTGCAAGCAGCCCTTTCAGGCTGCATCGCGACAGGAACGTCCTGGCCGGCGCCTCCGCCACCAGCGGCCGGCATGGGACTGCCCCAAGCTGCGGGCGACTGCGTCAGCCGCTCTTGTCTCCGCCCGTCTTCCCGCCGCCGGACTTGCCCTCTGATGACGTGCCTGCGGGCGGCTTGGCGCCGGTGGCAGGCTCAGCACCGGACGACTTGGCACCGGACGACTTGGCACCGGACGACTTGGCACCGGACGACTTGGCGCCAGTCGACTTGGCGCCAGTCGACTTGGCGCCGGTCGCAGGCGCGGCCTGGGACTTGCCACCCCCTGGTCTGGCCCCCGCCTGTCCCTTGGCGGGCGAGCCGGCCGCGCCCTCGCCTGCGGCGTCCTTCGCCGGGGAAGGAGCGATGGTCGCCGGCTCCCGCGCCACCTTCGCGTCATTGCCACCGTCTACCGGCGCCACGGCGGCCTGTCCCTGTGCGGACGGTGCGGCTGGCGACTGCGCCCCGTCCGCGGGCTTGGGCTGGGGCACGGGCGCCGCCACCTTGGGCTTATCGGCGGTCTCCCACCGGCAGAGCTTGAAGTCGTTGCGGCGCTGGGCGATGTCCACGTGAATGTGATCCTCGTGATAGCCGTCCGAGCCCGGCCCGAGCACCGTGGAGAAGCGCCGGCACGCGCTGTCCTTCATCAGGTTGCGCAGGCTGAGCGGAAAGCCGCCGCCCTCCACCTCCAGCTTGCGCCGATCGGCGACCTCGAAGCCGCCCACGTCGAGCGCGTTACCATAGCCGTGCTCGCTCATGCGCGCGCCGAACACGCGGTTCCGCGAACGGCAATCATAGGAGGCTGCGACCTTCACCGCCTCCACCTTGGTGCCGAGGGCGGCGACCGCCGGGGCGATGTCCTCGCGCACCCACGCCGCCACCGCCAGCACCGTCTCGCAGCGCAGGATGGCGGCCGGCTTCAGCGCCGCCATGCGCCCATCCCCGAGGCGGATGGCGGTCAGCCGCACCGGCTCGGAGAGGCCGCAACCGGGCTTGGGCACGAAATCCGCGTCGATCTCGGCGGCGATGGCGCCCGACTGGACCAAGGCGGTGCAAGCTGGGGGAAGGCGGGCTGGCCGGGCCGGCGGCGGCGTGCCGGCACCCGGCGGCGGGGGCGGCAGGGGCGCCGACTCGGGAGCCGCGGGTGCCGATGGCGGATCCGCCAAGCTGGCCGGCGCCGGCGGGGGCCCGAACAGGGACGGAAAGGCGAACGGCGGCGGCTCGGGTGGCGGCGCCGGCGCGACGCTCGCCTGCCGCTGGCGCTCGGCTTCGGCATCAAGCTCCAGGAGCCCCGGGGGGCGCGGACGCGGCAACGGAGCGACGGCGGCCGGCTGGCGCGGCCGGGCCGCCTGCCCCACCGCGGCCGCAGCGCGCGGCGCGGCGTACGGATCCGCGGGCGCGGCGGCGGGCGGACGCGGCTTCACGGGTGGCAGGGGTGCCGGCGACTGGGCCGGAGCGCCTCCCGCACCGGCGCAGACCAGCACCCCGGCCAGCACCACCCGAAGCGCGGCGGCGCGGCGAAAGCCGCCGGGATATCGCGATGTCGCTGGCGCCATGCGGAAAACCTGAAGCCGATCCATGAAGACCACAACGGTGGAAAACGGCGATCCGTTTCCCCCGCACACGAACTGCATCCCGCGGGCCCCGCGCCGCCGTGCCGCCGACCGGACGGCGGGCGGAGCGAGGGCGGGTCACTGCCACGGAAGCGGCAGAATGGCCACCGGCAAATTGCTTCCTCTACGCTACACGAACCACGGACGGTGGGTTATTCCATACGCGGACACGCGCGCGGCGCGAGCCGAGGCGGAGAGCGCGACCATGCAGGACCTGAAGGCGTTGCTGTTCGACAAGGACGGCACCCTGGTGGATTTCGACCGAACCTGGGGTCCTGCCGCCGGATACGTCATCCGCACCCTCGCGGACGGCGATGCCGCCGCCATGGCGCGTCTGCAGGCGGTGAGCCACTTTCTGCCCGCCGAACAGCGCTTCCTGCCCACCTCGCCTTTGGTGGCGGGCTCCTCCGCCCACTATGGAGCCCTCTGGGCTCAGACTCTGGGCCGGGACGCGAGCGCGGATTTCCTGGGCCTCGTGGACCAGCTCTTCGCCGAAGCCGGCCTCAGGCACCTCACGGCGATCGGCCGGCCAAGGACGGTTCTGGAGAACCTCCACCGCCAGGGCATCGACCTCGCCATCGTCACCAACGACGCCGAGGCGAACGCGCGCCAGCAGGCCGCTGCGCTCGGCCTCACACCGTTCCTGTCCCTGGTGCACGGCTACGATTCCGGCTTCGGCTCCAAGCCGTCGCCGGGCATGGTTCTGGCGGCGGCCGAGGCGCTCGGCCATGCGCCCGATGCCATGGCGGTGGTGGGCGACAGCGCCCACGACCTCGCCGCGGCGCGCGGGGCGGGCGCGCGCTTCATCCTTGTGCGTTCGGGTCCCGCGCCTGTGGAACACCTCTACCGGGATGCCGACGTGGTGGTGGACAGCATCGACGATCTGCCGGCACTGCTCCCCCGGTGAGCGCAAGCCCGCGGGCGGGAGGCCTGCGGGCTTGTCGAGAGGACTTGTCGAGAGGACTTGCCAAGTGGCCGCCCCGGCGCGCAAAACCTTGGCTCGGAGGCGGCATCGTCCGGGCGCCCGGACGCCGCCAGATGCAGGGACGCGATGATCAAACGCCGGCTCTACCAGGAGGAGCGCCAGTCTCCGCTCGCGCAGTGGAGCTTCCGGCTCGTCATATTCTCGGTGCCGGTGATCGTCCTTGCGGCGGCGCTCTACCGGTTCGGCCTGCTGGAGTTCCGTCCCGCTGTGACGACCCTGCTGGTGGGGCTCGGCCTCGCCCTCGCCGGCGGCGTTCTCGGCACGGTGGCCTTCTTCATCATCTGGGAAAGCGGCTGGCGCGGCATCGGCAAGGCCATGGCGAGCGTCGCCATCGCCTTCCTGCTGGTGGCGGGTCCGGCGGCGGTGCTGGCGCGCGGCCTGATGCTGCCGCGCCTCACGGACATCACCACCGATATCGAGGATCCGCCGCGCTTCCATGCGCTGGCCCTGGCCCGCCCGCGCGAGGCGAACCCGGTCGCCTACCAGCCCACCAGCCCGCCCGGTGCCCAGCGCGCGGCCTATCCCGGCATCAAGCCGCAGGACCTCAACGCGACGCCCGAGGAGGCGTTCAACGCGCTGCTGGGGCTGATCCAGAAGCGGCGCTGGCGCATCATCGACGCCACGCCGCCCCGGGGGGCGCGACGCGACGGGCGCATCGAGGCGGTGTCCACCTCGCCCATCATGGGCTTCCGGTCCGACGTGGTGATCCGCATCCGCTCGACCCCCAAGGGCGCGCGGGTGGATGCCCGCTCGGCCTCGCGCTACGGCGAGCACGACCTCGGCGGCAATGCGGAGCGCATCGAGAGCCTGCTCGCGGATCTCTCGGTCGAGCGCCGCAAGCTGCGCTGAGGCACCGGCGCGGCGAGGCTGCTCGCCGCCTGCCTTGCACCGCGCCCGCGCCTTTGCCAAGACAGGGGCATGGAGAGCACCGATCCCGCGCCCCCGGCCGCCGCTGCGGAAGGCATCCGCCTGTTCATCGATGCCGATGCCTGCCCGGTGAAGCAGGAGGCCTACAAGGTGGCGCTGCGCCATCTGGTGCCGGTGATCGTGGTGGCGAACGCGCCCATCGCCGTGCCGCGCGATCCGCTGGTGCACCGCGCGGTAGTGCCGGCCGGCCCCGACGCGGCGGACGACTTCATCGCCGCGCGCGCCCGGCGGGGCGACGTGGTGGTCACCGCCGACATTCCGCTGGCGGCCCGCTGCGTGAAGGCAGGAGCGGACGTGATCGCCCCGTCCGGCAAGCCTTTCACACCCGATTCCATCGGCATGGCGCTCGCCACCCGGAACCTGTTCGAGGACCTGCGCTCCCAGGGTGCCATCACCGGCGGGCCGAAGCCGTTCTCGCCGCGCGAGCGCTCGGCCTTCCTCTCGGCGCTGGACCTCGCCATCGTCCGCCTGAAGCGCGCCGGCCTCCTGCCCGCCGCCGGGGCTTGAGCGAGGGGCCCCGAGCGACGGGTGAAGCCTCGATCCGCGCGCCGTCATGCCCGGCCTTGTGACGGCCATCCACGCCGAACCGCCAGCGCCCCGTTTCCGCAAGTGTGCGCCACGGTGCCGAGCGTGGATGGCCGGCGCAAGCCCGGCCATGACGACGCTTCCCGGAACACACCGTCCGCGCCAAACCCCAGCGGCAAGCAACACCCCACAGCGGGGTCGCGGCGATGGAGCCGCTCCGCCCTATTCCTTCTCCAGCCGCACGGTCTGGTCCTCGATCGAGAACACCAGCGCGCCGAGCCTGCCGTCGCCGCCGGCCTCGAACTGGGCGAAGCCGAGCGGCGTGTCGCCGTTGAGCCTCACCACGTCGGCGAAGCGCCCTGTGGGCAGGAGGCGCGCGGTGAAGACCATGCCGTCGAAGGGATCGAGCCGCACCTGGGCGCCCGTTTCCTCCAGCGCCAGCACCAGCGCGCCGGCCTCCGCCCGCAGCGTGGCCGCGCCGAGCACCGGGCCGCGATAGGTGCCCGCGAGCGCGGCGAGGTCGCCGGACGGACGCGGCGCCTTCGGCGGCACGAAGCGGGCCTGCGCCGTCTCCGCCTGTGCCTTTGCCCGCTCGAGTGCGTCCTTCATCGGGTCGAGGTCGGCATCGCCGAGCATCTTGCCGTAGATCCAGAAGGCGAGCGCGTCGGGAAATCCGTTGTTCTGGGCGTTGGAGAGCACCACCACGCCGACCCCGTGCTCCGGCGCGAAGCCGAGATGGGCGCCGAAGCCGATCGTGCCACCATTGTGCCAGATAACGCGTCCGTTGGCGGTCTGCGTCGTCACCATGCCCGTGTCGTAGGTCGAGACGTCGCTCATGGCGACGCGCGCCATGCGCGTCACCTTGAGGTTCTCCTCCGAGACCAGGCGCTTGTCCCCGAACACGCCGCCCGCCATCTGGAAGGCGAGCCAGCGCGTCATGTCGTCGAGGCTGGAATTGATGTCCCCTGCCCCGCCCAGCGAATACGGAAAGACGGGATCAAACGGCACCTCCACCGCCCCGCCGAGCTCAAAGCGGTGGCCCACCGCATGGTTGGGCGCGGCGGCGATGGCCTCGGCGGTGAAGCTGGTGGAGGCCATGCCGAGGGGCTCGACGATCTCCTTTTTCGCCACCGCGTTCCAGTCGGCGCCCTTGAGCGCGCCGGCGACGATGTCGCCCGCCACCAGATGGGTGATGTTGGTGTAGGCGAAGCTGGAGCGGAACGAGGTGACGGGCTCGGCATGGCGCAGCGAGGCGACGAGCGCCTGTGGCCCATAGCCGAGCATGGTCATGAAATCGTGCGCATAGGGGGTGAGGCCCGAACGCTGTGCAATGATGTCGAACACCCGCATCTCGCGCGTCACCCACGGGTCCTTGAGCGCGAAGCCCGGATGCCGGTCGACGATGGCATCGTCCCACTTCAACGCCTTCCGGTCCACGGCGATGGCCATGGTGGCGGCGAGGAAGGCCTTGGTGGTGGAGCCGATCTGGAACACCGTCCCGGCGTCCACCGGGCGGGTGTCGCTCTTGGCGCGCACGCCGAGCGCCCTGGTGTAGGCGACCTTGCCGTCCACCATCACGGCGATCGCCGCGCCCGGCACGTCGAAGCCCTTCATCCCCGCGATGGCGTAGGCCTCGATCTGCGGCCCCAGCGCCGCCGCGCGCGCGGCCATGGCGGCATCGGCGCGCGCCGGCCCGGCGGGAAGCGCGGCGACAAGGAGCCCGGCGACAAAGACCCCCGCGACAAGGCGCGCACGCCAGCCCGCGCCGCGCCCGCCCCCCCGCGGCGCCCACTTTCCGGCAGAAACCCGCATCCTCAATCCCTCCCCGTGATCCCCTGAGCCGAGACCGGAAAGCGTCGACCTCCGAACGACGATCCTCAGACGGCCACGCCGCTGCTGCGGGTGTCCATATAGGCGCCAAGCGCAGCCGCGTCCGCGGGCGTCATGCGCAGGCCGAGCTTGGTGCGCCGCCACAAGATGTCCTGCGCGCTCATGGCCCATTCCCGGTCCATCAGGTGATCCACCTCGCGCCGGCACAAATCGGGACCGAACCACGGCCCGAGATCGTCCAGCGTGCGCGCATCGCCGATGATGCGGAAGGCCCGCGTGCCGTAGGCGCGGAAAATGCGGCGCGCGATCCGCTTGTCGAGGAACGGAAAGCGCGTGCGCAGCAGCATCTGCACCGTGTCGAACTCGGCGATGGGGAAGTCGCCCCCGGGCAGAGCCGCCGTCCCGGTCCAGGAGCCCGCGGTCATGGGAAGGTGGCCGGCGAGCTTGTCGAGCGCAGCCTCGGCGAGGCGCCGATGGGTAGTGATCTTGCCGCCGAGCACGGCGAGCAGCGGCGCCGCCCCGGCCGGGGCATCGAGGGCGAGCACATAATCGCGCGAGGCGTCCTGCGCCGCGCCCGCGCCGTCGTCCTGGAGCGCGCGCACGCCGGCATAGCTCCACACCACATCGGAGGGCATGATCGGCGCGGCGAAGTATTCGCTCGCCGCCGCGCACAGATAGGCGATCTCCTCGGGGCTGGCGCGTGCCTCTTCCGGCCGGCCGGAGAAATCGCGGTCGGTGGTGCCTATGAGGGTGAAATCGCCCTCGTAGGGAATGGCGAAGACGATGCGCCCGTCCGCATTCTGGAAGATGTAGGCGCGCTCGTGCGCGTAGAGCCTGGGCACCACGATATGGCTGCCCTGCACGAGGCGCAGCCGGGCCGCGGCGTCGAGCTGAAGCGCCCCCAGGACATCGCCCGCCCAGGGGCCGGCCGCATCGACCAACGCGCGCGCCAGCACCTGCCCGCGCCGGCCGCCCCGCGCCGCGGTGAGCCGCCAGAGGTCGCCCTCGCGCCGCGCGGCCACCACCTCGGTCCGGGTGAAGATGTCCGCGCCGCGGTCGGCCGCGTCCCGGGCGGTCAGCGTCACGAGGCGCGCATCGTCGACGAAGCAGTCGGAATACTCGAAGCCGCGCTGGTATTCCGGCTTCAGCGGCGCGCCCAGCGGGCCGCCCGCCAGCGTCACGGCGGCGCTGCGCGGCAGTAGCCGGCGCCCGCCCAGAAGATCGTAGAAGAACAGGCCGAGGCGCAGCTTCCAGGCCGGCCTCAGCCCGTCATGGTGGGGCAGAACGAAGCGCAGGGGCCGCACCACGTGCGGGGCGATGGTCCACAGTACCTCGCGCTCGGCCAGCGCCTCGCGAACCAGACGGAACTCGCCCTGCTCCAGATACCGGAGCCCGCCATGGATGAGCTTGGTGGAGGCCGAGGAGGTGCCGGACGCAAGGTCGCCCTTCTCGAACAGAACCACCTTCAGGCCGCGGCCGGCGGCATCGCGCGCGATGCCGCAGCCATTGATCCCGCCACCGATCACCGCCAAGTCATGGATAGGGATGGTGGAGGTATCTAGTTGATCCAAAACGACTCTCTCCGTTCTGCCCGCCGGCAGACAATGCCCGGAACGTTACGGAACGTCGAGTATCACGCATCGGGTTCATGCCTTGGACCCACGAGCGGAGGAAGCGCGAGCGCGCGCCGGTCCTACAGCCCGATCAGGCCACCGGCCGCGAAGCCCCCGTCCACGGCGATGTTCTGGCCGGTGACGAAGGAGGACTTCGCCTCGTCGAGCAGGAAGGCGATGGCGCCAGCCACCTCGGCGGGGCTGGCATAGCGGCGCATGGGCACCGTCTGCATCCAGCCGGCGCGCGCCTCGGCGGTGTGGAGCGCCTTCACCATGGGCGTCTCGATGGGGCCGGGCGAGATGGAGTTGACGCGGATGCCGAGCGGGGCGAACTCCACCGCCAGGATCTGGGTGAGCTGGATCACCGCCCCCTTCGAGGAGCCGTAGGCGGTGCGGCCGAGGTTGCCGCGCATGCCGGAGACCGAGGCGATGTTGACGATGGAGCCGGCCTTGCGCGGGGCCATCGCCTTCGCCGCCTCGCGCGCCACCAGGAACGAGCCCACCACGTTCACGTCGAGGATCTTGCGGAACAGCTCGGGCGTGGTCTCGAGCGCCGGGATATCGGCGGCGATGCCGGCGGAGTTCACCACCCCCATGAGCGGACCGAAATCCGCCTCCACGTCCTTAACCAGGTTGGCGACCTCCGCCTCGTCGGTGACGTTGACGCGGGCGAAGCGCACCTTGTCCCCGTGGGCGGCGAGCGCGGCGCGCGCGGTGTCGAGGCTGTCCTGGACCACGTCGGCGGCCACCACGCGCCAGCCCTCGGCGATGAGCGCCTCAACCACCGCAAGCCCGATGCCCGAGGCTCCGCCCGTCACGATCACGCTTCCTGCCTGAGACACGATGCTTCTCCCTGTTCTGTGTCGCTTGTTCGCTACGCGCGCCGGCTCCACCGTTCGCCCCCTCCCCCGAAGCGGGAGAAGGCTTTTGCGCCGCGTGCCGCCCTCAGCCCGCCCGCGCCGAGGCCTGCGGTTCCAGCAGCCCGCGGGCCTCGATCTCCTCGCGCACCATCTTCTTGGTGATCTTGCCGTAGGCGGACTTGGGCAGCTCGCCCCAGAAGAACACCTTGCGGGGCAGCTTGTAGCGGGCGACCTTGCCGTCCAGGAACTGGATCAGCTCCTCTTCGGTGAGGCGCGCGCCGTCGCGCAGCACGCACACCGCGACGCCCACCTCGCCCCACATGGGGTCCGGCACGCCAAGGATCGCCACCTCCGCCACCGCCGGATGGGTGAGCACCTGCTCCTCCACCTCGCGCGGATAGACGTTCGAGCCGCCGGATATGTACATGTCGGAAGCGCGACCGGTGATGTAGACGAAGCCCTCCGCGTCCATGTGGCCGAGGTCGCCGGTGCGGAACCAGCCGTCGCGGAATGACTTCGCATTGGCCTCGGGGTTGTCGTAGTAGCCGGCGAACACCGCCGGGCCGGCCACGCAGATCTCGCCGGTGGCGAGGGGCGCGACCTCGGTGCCTTCCTCGTCCTGGATCTGGACCTGCATGCCGGTGCGCTCATGGCCGCAGGTGCCGAGCTTCACCTGCGGGCCGTCCTCGGCCTCGTGCAGGGCGCAGGGCAGCACGGTGATGTTGCCGGTGACCTCGCCGAGGCCGAAATACTGCACCAGAACCTTGCCGAGCTTCTTCAGCGCGAACTTCTGGTCCTCCCGGTACATGGGCGCGCCGGCATAGATCACGTAGCGCAGGCTGGAGTGGTCGAACTGGTCCACCGCCGGGTGCTCCGCCATCAGCTTGGTGATGGTGGGCACGGTGAAGAGGTTGGTGACGCCCCATTCCTCCACCAGTCGCCACGCCTCGGTGCCGTCGAAGCGCTCGGATGGCAGGAGGATGGTCTTGGCCGCGCGCGCCACCTGCACCAGTTGGTGCACGCCCGCCCCATGGGAGAGCGGCGCCACCACCAGCGAGGCGTCCGCGTGGGTGGTGCCGGGCATCAGGTCGCACAGATGGTTGGTGACCACGAACGCCATCTGGCCGTGGGTGAGCACCGCCGCCTTGGGCCGCCCGGTGGTGCCGGAGGTGAAGAAGAACCAGCACGGGTCATCCCGCTCCACGTCCGCGTCGCGGAAGCTGGTCCCGAGATAAGGCGCGAGCACGGCGTTGTAGTCCGGCCCGAAATCGGCCGCACCGATGGCGACGAGGATATCGATCGTCGGCGCCTCGGCCCGCGCCGCCGCCACGTGCTCGGGAAAATCGGCGTGGCAGATCATCGCCCGCGCCCCGGAGGCGGAAGCGAGATAGGCGACCTCGGAGGGGGTCTGGCGGAAATTGGTCGGCACCCACACCGCGCCCAGGCGGAAGGCGACGAACATGCTCTCGAACATTTCGAGGCAATTCTTCGACTGCACCAGGATGCGATCACCCTTGGCGACGCCCTTGGCCGCGAGCGCCGCCGCCATGGCGTCCACCCGCGCGTCCATCTCGCCCCAGCTCATGTGATGGGCGCCGTGCACGAAGCCGATCTCGCGCGGGAAGCGCCGGCCGGCCTGGCGCAGGAAATGGGCAAGGTTCATCACCCGGTTGCTGACACGGGCGAGGCCGCCGCGGGGTGTGCCGGGAGCCGTGGCTGTCATCTGAGGGTCTCCAGGGATGAGGTAGCGCCAGGCGCGGGTGCGCGGGCGCTGACGAATTCGGGGCGTCGGCTCATGCCGACGCGGCCTTGGCCGTGGCGCGCACCGTCGCCGCCCTGACGGGGCCGCGGCTCCTGGCCGCCGCGCCGAGCGCGGCTTCGAGAGCGTGGGCCTCACGCAGCAGCAGGGCCGCGAGCTCCGGCTGGCGCTCCGCCGTGAGCCGCGTATCGATGGCAGCGATGGAGAGCGCGCCCGCCGGGCGCCCCTCCGCATCCATCACCGCGACGCCGATGCCCCAGGAGCCGGAGACATAGAGCCCCGGATTGAGCGCGTAGCCGAGCCGGCGTGCCTCGCTCACCCCCTGCCGAAGGCGCTCGGGCGCATAGCCGGGGTAGTGCGCGGCGAGCGCCTGCGCATTGGCGGCGAGGACGCGCTCCACCTCCGTGTCCGGCAGCGCCGCGAGGAGCGCGAGGCTGCCCGCGCCGACGCCGAGCGGATGCCGGTCGCCCGCCTGGAGCACGTGGGTGCGGATGGGATAGGTGCCCTCCTCCCGGTGCAGGCATACGGCGAAGATATCCCGCGGCACGGTGAGGAAGGCGCAGTCGCCGCTCTCCCTGGCGATGCGCGAGAGCGCGCCGAGCGAGAGCGCATGGATGCCGTATCGCGCCGACGCCAGGGTGCCCAGCACATAGGCCTCCGGCCCGATGTGATAGCGCCGGCTTGCTTCGTCCTGGTCCACCAGGCCCGCCCGCACCAGCGCCAGCAGCACCCGCCGCACGGTGGGCTTGGGCAGGCCGGACCGCTCGACGATGTCGGACAGACGGCCCCCTTCGGGCCCGGCGCGGCCGACCAGCAGCAGCACCGCGATAGCGCGCTCGATGGACTGCGTGCCCCCTGCACCGGGCTCGTCTGCGGCGCGCGGCGCGGCGGGCCGCACAACCGCGGGCTTTACTGCCCCGGCCTTTGCGGCTTTGCTCTCGCCAGCCAGGCCTTTCGCCCGGCCCGTTCGCATACCCGTGTCCACGTCTGCTCCCTGCGATCCAGCATATGGTGATCCAGCATGTGGACCTAGTTCTTGATTTCTTGTCGCCGATCGGCCAAACCGTTCGGCGCGAGACCATATCTCCCTTGCCTAACCGCCACAAGCGGGCCAGCATTGGGACATGAACCAAGGTCCATATCATGGACCGTAAATGATAATGTGGTCCGGATGGACCCTGTCAGGAGGAGAGCCCTAGGATGTCGCTGACCCGTCGCACCCTTTTGAAGGCGAGCGCCGCGAGCGCTCTGGTGGCCGGCATCGCCGCGCCGCACGTCGCCCGCGCCCAGGCCGCCGAATTCAGCTACAAGTACGCCAACAACCTGCCCGTCACGCACCCCATGAACATTCGTGCCAACGAGATGGTGGAAGCCATCAAGAAGGAGACGAACGGGCGGGTCGAGATCAAGGTGTTCCCCTCCAGCCAGCTCGGCGGCGACACCGACATGCTGAGCCAGCTGCGCTCGGGCGGCATCGAGTTCTTCACCCTCTCGCCGCTGATCCTCTCCACCCTGGTGCCGAACGCCTCCATCAGCGGCATCGGCTTCGCCTTCCCGGACTATGCCGCGGTGTGGAAGGCCATGGACGGCGAGCTCGGCGCCTATGTGCGCGGGCAGATCGCCAAGTCCGGCATCGTCGCCATGGACAAGATCTGGGACAACGGCTTCCGCCAGATCACCACCTCCACCAAGCCGATCCAGACCGCCGCCGACCTCAAGGGCCTGAAGATCCGCGTGCCGGTGTCGCCGCTGTGGACCTCCATGTTCAAGGCGTTCGACAGCGCCCCGGCCTCGCTCAACTTCTCCGAGGTCTACACCGCGCTGCAGACCGGCGCCGTGGACGCCCAGGAGAACCCGCTCGCCATCATCTCGACGGCGAAGCTCTACGAGGTGCAGAAGTACTGCTCGCTCACCAACCACATGTGGGACGGCTTCTGGTTCCTCGCCAACCGGCGCGCGTTCGAGCGCCTGCCGGAGGACCTGCGCGCCATCGTCGCCAAGAACGTGAACGCCGCCGGCGTCAAGGAGCGCGCCGACGTGGTCGAGCTCAACGCCACCCTGCGCAAGGAGCTGGCGGAGAAGGGCCTCGCCTTCAACGAGCCGAAGGTCGACAGCTTCCGCGAGCAGCTGCGCAAGGCCGGCTTCTACGCCGAGTGGAAGGGCAAGTACGGCGACGAGGCCTGGGCGACGCTGGAGAAGTATACCGGCCCGCTCTCCTGAGCGTGCCGAGGGGCGTCAGCTCCGCTGTGCGCTGACGCCCCCTCCCCTGCCCCTCCCCACAAGGGGGAGGGGTTCCCGTTGACCCTTGCCCTGCGCCCCTCCCCCGCAAGCGGGAGAGGGGAATCGGTGCCAACACCTCCCCACGGCGGGGGGCGACAAGCGTTTTCCAATTCAGGACCTCCGCCATGGCCGCAGCCGACGAAATCCTGCCGCTGGTCGCCGACAGCGACGCCCCCCGCGCGGGCTCGCGCTTCATGCGGCCGGTGGAGGCGCTCGCCGCCGCCCTGCTGATGGTGGTGGTGCTCCAGCTGCTCGCCAACGCGCTGTCGCGCTATCTGCTGCATCTGCCCATCATCTGGGGCGACGAGGTCGCCTCCATCGCCTTCATCTGGCTCGCCATGCTGGGCTCGCTGGTGGCCATCGACCGCAACGAGCACCTGCGCCTCACTTTGTTCGTGCGCGCCATGCCCGAGCGCCTGCAGCGCTTCGTGGATACGCTGGCGCTGCTGCTGGTGGCCGCCTTCCTGCTCGCGCTCGCCTATCCCGCCTACGACTACGCGTCGGAGGAGGCCTACATCACCCTGCCGGCGCTCGGCATCGCCGGCTCGTTCCGCGCCGCGGCGCTGCCGGTGGGCATCTGTGGCATGGCGGCGCTGGCGGTGGCGCATGCGGTCCGGCGCTCGAAGCTCATCGACATCCTGATCTCGCTCGCCGTCGTCGCCGCGGCGCTCGGCGCCCTGTGGCTCGCCGCGCCGGCGCTCATCAAGGCCGGCAACGTGACGATCCTGCTGTTCCTGGTGGGCTTCGTGGCGGCGTGCCTGGTGGCGGGCGTGCCCATCGCCTTCTGCTTCGGCATTGGCACCATCTGCTATCTCGCCTTCTCCACCCACGTGCCGCTGCTGGTGATGATCGGCCGCATGGACGAGGGCATGTCGTCGCTGGTGCTGCTGTCGGTGCCGGTGTTCGTGCTGCTCGGCTGCGTGCTCGACCACACCGGCATGGGCAAGGCGATCGTCGACTTCCTCGCCTCCCTGCTCGGCCATGTGAAGGCCGGCATGTCCTACGTGCTGCTGGGCTCGCTGTTCGTTGTCTCGGGCATCTCGGGCTCGAAGGTCTCGGACATGGCAACCGTGGCGCCGGCCCTGTTCCCGGAGATGAAGCGGCGCGGCCACAAGCCGAAGGAGATGATCGCGCTGCTCGCCACCGGAGCGGCCATGGCGGACACGGTGCCGCCCTCCATCGTCCTGATCGTGCTCGGCTCGGTGGCGGGCGTGTCCATCGCCGCGCTGTTCACGTCCGGCTTCGTGGTGGCGATGGTGCTGCTCGTCGCCCTTGCCGCGCTCGCCCGCTTCAAGGCGCGCCACGAGGACATGGAGGGCGTCAGGCGCGCACCCGCCGGGCTGATCGTCAAGACCATGCTGGTGGCGGCGCCGGCGCTGCTGCTGCCCTTCTTCATCCGCAGCGCGGTGTCGAGCGGTGCGGCCACCGCCACCGAGGTATCGACCTTCGCGGTGGTCTACGCCCTCATCGTCGGCATGGTGCTCTATGGCGGCATCAGCCTGCGCGCCTTCTACGGCATGCTGGTGGAGACGGCGGCGCTCACCGGGGCGATCCTGGTCATCCTCGCCTGCGCGGTCGCCATGGCGTGGGCCATCACCCAGGCCGGCATCGCCAACGACCTCGCCTCCTTCATGGGCTCGCTCCCCGGCGGGGCGTGGGGCTTCCTGGCGGTGAGCATCCTGGTGTTCCTGGTGCTGGGCTGCATCCTGGAAGGCCTGCCCGCCATCGTACTCATGGCGCCGCTGATGTATCCCATCGCCCGCAAGCTCGGGATCAACGACATCCACTATTCCATGGTGATCGTCACGGCCATGAACATCGGCCTGATGACGCCGCCGATCGGCATCGGCTTCTACCTCGCCTGCAAGATCGGCCAAGTCTCGCCCGACGAGGCGCTCAGCGCCATCTGGCCGTACCTCGTGGCGCTGTTCATCGGCCTGATCGTGATCGCCGCCGTGCCGTGGATCTCCATCGGCCTGCTCTGACGGGCTCTCAGGCGGGCGGCGCCGCCTCGGCTTCGGCCTCGGCGCCGCGCGGGCGCCGCTTGCGCCCCGGCACGGCGATGAAGGCGAGGTCGTCGAGCATGCCCAGCAGCTTGGCGCCGGTGTCCAGCTCCCGGTCGAGCGCCGCCATGGTGCGCGAGAGGCCCTCCTCCTCGTCGTCGAGCCAGATGCCGACGATGCGCGCGAACAGCAGCGCCAGCCCCTTCGCCCGCACCGATCCCGCAAGCCCGGTGCAGCCGATGCCGGCCGCCGCCAGCATCCAGCGCTGCGAGCGCTCGGACAGGCGCAGGACCGCCAGCGCCAGCCCCGGATCGCGCCGGGCGGAGCGGACCAGGCTGCGCACGGCCTCCTTGTGGGGCTCCAGCGCGTCGAGCCGGCGCATCAGCACCTCGAACAGGCGCTCCTTCGGCCCCTCGCCGGCGAGATCGTCGCTGTCCGGGCCGCCTTCGGCGAGCACGCGGCGGTCGGTGGCGCGGAAGAAGGCGGCGAGCAGGTCCGCGCGCGAGGCGAAGGCGGCGCGCATCTCGGCGAGCGGCACGCCCGCGCGGGCGGCGACGGCGGCGAGGTCGATCGCGCCGTAGGGCTGTTCCGCCAGAAGCTGGAGGAAGGCGTGGAGGCAGGCCTCGCGGCTGGTCTCAGAAGTCATCGGCTGCGTCCCATGCGCGCCCGGCGCGGCGACGGGCGGCGCGCAGTCTAGCGCGCAATCGCGGCGGCAGGCCAACCGGTGTCCTGCCCTTCCTTGCCGCTTCTCCCCCTCCCTCGGGGTGAGGGGTCTGCGCGTTCCCCCCGGCCTCAGCCGGCGAGCTCCTTGCCGCGGCGGGTGGCGGCGGCCACCGCATCGGTCAGCAGCGGGCCGAAGCCGGCCTTTTCGTCCATCAGCACCGCGAGCGCGGCAGCCGTGGTGCCGCCGGGCGAGGTCACGTTCTGGCGCAGGGTGGCCGCCGGCAGGTCCGACTGGTCCATGAGCGCGCCGGCGCCGGAGACCGTGGCGCGGGCGATGCGCGCCGACAGGTCCGCCGGCAGGCCGGCTTTGGCGCCCGCCTCGGCCAGCGCCTCGGCGAGCAGGAAGGCATAGGCCGGGCCGGAGCCGGAGACGGCGGTGGCCGCGTCCATGAGGTCCTCGTCCTCGACCCATTCGACGATGCCGATGGCGCCCAGCAGCGCGCCCGCGAGCGCGCGGCCTTCCGCCGTCACCGCGCCGTTCGCCACCGCCACCGAGACGCCGCGGCCGATGGCGGCCGGGGTGTTGGGGATGGCGCGGACGATGGCGGTGCCCGCCGGCATGGCGCCGGCGATGAAGCCGAGGGTGCGCCCGGCCATCACCGAGACCACCAGCGTGCCCGGCCCCACCAGCGGCGCCACCTGGGGCAGCACCTCGGGCGCCACCTGCGGCTTCACGGCCAGCAGCAGGACGCTGGGCGTGGCGATGGCGTCCTTCGGCGGGTTCACCTGCACGCCCTTGGCGGCAAGCGCCGCCGTCGGCTCGGCCGGCAGGTGCGGATCGACGGCCACGGCGAGGCGCGCCGGCAGGCCGAGCTTGAGCCAGCCCTCCAGCATCGCCCCGCCCATCTTGCCCGCCCCGACCAGCACGACGGGACCGGTGAGGGAGGACAGCGCGCGCTCGGACATGGAAGGCCTCAAGGGTTTGAAGATCGAAGAACGGGGCGCCCGGAACGCGCCGGCACCGGTTCTAGTGCCGGACGGCGCCGGACGGAAGGTCGGCTAATCCGGGACCGGATGCGGCGTACGCATAATTCGCGCCAAAGGATTGACGAATAGAATATACCGTGCATTTATTGTTTTAATTGACATTAAAACGTATAAATTATGTGAATTAGTTGGAGCAGCCGCCCGGCCGCGTTCCCCTCCACCTCGCAGCCGCTCCGGCGGGGCCGGAGGGACGCGCGGCATCCCTTCCGAACTCGCGCCGTGCGCGCCAAGGACCCCCACCATGCGACGCCTTCTCCTCGCCGCCGCCCTCGCCGCCGCTGCCGCCTTGCCCGCGTCGGCCCAGCAGGCCGCCGGCCCGAGCACCATCCTCAACGTCTCCTACGACATCTCCCGCGAGCTCTATCAGGCGGTGAACACCGCCTTCGTGAAGCAGTGGAAGGCGAAGACCGGGCAGGACCTGACCGTCAACCAGTCGCATGCCGGCTCCTCGCGCCAGGCGCGCGCCATCATCGAGGGGCTGGAGGCGGACGTGGTGACCTTCAACCAGGTGACCGACGTCCAGGTGCTGCACGACAAGGGCAATCTGGTCGCCGCCGACTGGCAGAAGCGCCTGCCCAACAACGCCTCGCCCTATTATTCCCTGCCCGCCTTCCTGGTGCGCGCCGGCAACCCCAAGAACATCCGCAACTGGGACGACCTGGTGCGCGACGACGTGAAGCTCGTGTTCCCGAACCCCAAGACCTCGGGCAACGCGCGCTACACCTACCTGGCCGCCTACGCCTTCGCGAAGGAGAAGCTCGGCTCGGAAGAGAAGGCCGACGCCTTCGTGCGCAAGCTGTTCGCGAACGTGCCGGTGTTCGACACCGGCGGACGCGCCGCCACCACCACCTTCGTCGAGCGCGAGGTGGGCGATGTGCTCATCACCTTCGAGGCCGAGACCAACGGCATCCGCGACCAGTATCCCGGCAAGTTCCAGGTGGTGGTGCCGGAAGTGAGCCTGCTCGCCGAGTTCCCCGTGGCGGCGGTCGACAAGGTGGTGGACAAGCGCGGCTCGCGCGCCACCGCCACCGCCTATCTCGACTTCCTCTACACCCCGGAAGGCCAGGACATCCTCGCGAAGTTCCACAACCGGGTGCACAATCCCGAGGTGGTCTCGCACTACAAGGAGCAGTTCCCGCCGGTGCGCCTCGTCACCGTCGAGGAGGCGTTCGGCGGCTGGGACAGGATCAACAAGGAGCACCTCGCCTCCGGCGCCAAGCTCGACCAGCTGTTCGAGAAGCGCTGAGCGCCGACCCGAGCGTCAAGCGTCGCCGGCCGCGCGTCACGCCGTCATGCCCGGGCTTGTCCCGGGCATCCACGCCCCGGTCGCCCATGCGGCGGCGTCCGGCTCGCCGCCGGCCGCCGCCTCCATCCCGTTCCAAGCCCCTGAAGGTCCATGCGTCGCCGCGCTCTTCCCGGCTTCTCCCTCGCGCTCGGCACCACCGTCCTCTATCTGGGGACGATCGTGCTGCTGCCCCTGGCCGCCCTGATGCTCAAGGCTGCCGAGATCGGGCCCGAGCGGTTCGTCGCCATCATCACCAGCGCGCGCACGCTCTCGGCGATCTCGGTGACGCTCACCACCGCTTTGTGGGCGACGCTCTTCAACGCGGTCTACGGGCTCGCCTTCGCCTGGGTGCTGGCGCGCTACGAGTTTCCCGGCAAGCGCATCCTCGACGCGGTGGTGGACATCCCCTTCGCCCTGCCCACGGCGGTGGCCGGCCTCGCGCTCACCGCGCTGTTCGCGAAGAACGGCTGGTTCGGCGCGCCGCTGGCCGAACTCGGCCTCCAGGTGGCGTACACGCCGCTCGGCATCGCCATCGCCATGGCCTTCACCAGCCTGCCCTTCGTGGTGCGCACCCTGCAGCCGGTGATCGAGGATCTTGCCGATGACGTGGAGGAGGCGGCGCGCTCGCTCGGTGCCAGCGACCTCGACATCGCCCGGCGGGTGATCTTCCCGGCCATCTTCCCCGCCTTCCTCGCCGGCTGCTCGCTCGCCTTCGCGCGCAGCCTCGGCGAGTTCGGCGCCGTGATCTTCATCGCCGGCAACCAGCCCATGAAGACCGAGATCGTCGCCCTGCTCACCTTCATCCGCCTGGAGGAGTTCGACTATCCGGCGGCGGCCGCGATCTCCACCGTGATGCTCGCCGCGGCCTTCGTGCTGCTGGTCACAACCAACACCATCCAGGCCTGGCACGTGCGCCGCGCGGGGGTCGACTGAGCCATGGCGCGCGAGCAGCACCACGGCGCCGGGCGCGCCAGCCGCCCGGTGGGCGGACATCCGGCCTTCAAGGGGCCGCTGATCGCCCTCGTGTGCCTCGTCACCGCGCTGATGGTGGGCGGGCCGCTGGCGGTGATCTTCACCAATGCCTTCTCGGGCGGATTTTCGGCCTATGTGGGCAAGCTCGCCGATCCGGCGACGCTGCACGCCATCTTCCTCACGGTGCTGGTGGCGCTGGTGGTGGTGCCGGTCAACATCGCCTTCGGCATCGCCGCCGCCTGGGCGGTGGGCAAGTTCGACTTTCCCGGCCGCAGCCTCCTGATCGCGCTGATCGACGTGCCCTATTCGGTCTCCCCCATCGTCGCTGGCGTCGCCTACCTCTTCGTCTACGGCGCGCAGGGCCTGTTCGGGCCGATGCTGGAGGCGGCGGGCATCAAGATCATGTTCGCGCTGCCGGCGATCTTCCTCGCCTCCATGTTCGTCACCGCGCCCTATGTGGCGCGCGAGCTGATCCCGCTGATGCAGGCGCAGGGAACGGACGAGGAGGAGGCGGCGCTCTCGCTCGGCGCCTCGGGGCTGCGCACCTTCCTCACGGTGACGCTGCCGAACATCCGCTGGGCGCTCATCTACGGCGCCATCCTGTGCAACGCGCGGGTGATGGGGGAGTTCGGCGCGGTCTCGGTGGTGTCGGGCAACATCCGCGGCGTCACCAACACGCTGCCGCTCCAGGTGGAGCTGCTGTACCACGACTACAACGTGGCGGGGGCGTTCGCCGCGGCCTCGGTGCTCACCTTCATCGGCGTCGCCACCATCATCGCCCGCGGCATCGTCGAGCGCCTCCAGCGCAAGGCGGAAGGATGAGCTTGGCATGGGCCCTCCGGTCGAGCCGGAGGGCAAGCGCACGAATTGCGGCGGCTGGGCCCAGCGACGAAAGGCGGATGCCCCGTCTCAGGCCTCGCCGACCGTGTCGAACAAGGCGGTGTCCATGGCCTCGCGGGCGCTCTTGCCGGCCCAGACCACGAACTGGAACGCGGGATAATACCGCTCCACCGCGTCGAGCGCGGCATCGACGATGGCCTCGCACTGGCGGCTCGACGCCGTCGCCCCGCCCGAGAGCGGCAGCGCGTGGCGGAACATGATGACCCCTTCCTGGGACCACAGGTCGAAATGGCCGAGCCACATCTGCTCGTTCACCAGCGCCAGGAGCTTCAGCACCTCGTTGCGGCGCCCCTCCGGCACCTTGAAGTCGAAGGCGCAGGCGAGATGCAGCGATTCCAGCTCGTCCATCCACTGGAACGAGACATGGCAGTCCGTCCAGCGGCTGGAGAGCGAAAGGGTGATCTCGTCCTCGTCGGAGCGCTCGAAGGACCAGTCATGGACGGCGGCGAGCCGCTCCACGAGGTCCACGGGGTTCGCCGGCGCATCGGCTTCGATGTCGATGAGAGACATGGCCTCGACCTCGCGGTGTGAGGAACGCGGAGAGGGTCGAACGCGGCACGGGCGGCAACTCAGGCCCGGGGAGGCATGCGCGGCGCGGCGTGCCGTCAAGGCGCGCCGGCGGACCGGCCCGCCGTGGCAAGGCTACGCCCCGTCGCGCCCCGGCGCGACGAACCGGCTACGAATCGCCACGAAAATCAGTATATCGCGGGGAATCATTGCGGGGCTACGACAGATTGTGGGTGCCGTCTGCGTCATCCCCCGCGCCCGATCGCCCGTGCCGGGCGCTCAGCCTTCCAGTTCGTCGGCGGCGGACGAGCGCGTGGCGAGCCGCTCCTCCAGCAGCGCGATGCGGGCGGCAAGCGCCTCGTTCTCCTCGCGCGCCTTGGCGGCCATGTCCTTCACGGCCTCGAACTCCTCGCGCTTGACGAGGTCCATGTCGCGCAGGAAGCGCTCCATCTGGGCCTTCATCACCGTCTCGGCCTCGCGACGGACGCCCTGGGCGACGCCGGCGGCGTCGTTCACGAGGCGGGCCATCTCGTCGAAAATGCGGCCCGTGGTCTGGGTCATGGGTGCCTCCATCGGCGCCGGGCGCCGTCCCCTGCTACATGGCGCCGCGACGCGGGCGATGCAAGGGCGCGGTTTTGCGCACCGCACCTCCCCTTGTGGCGGAGCCCTCCCCATTCACGGAGCGCCCCCACCCTGCCCTGCCCCACAAGGGGGAGTGGGCCCGGGCAAGGGGGGGAGAGCGAGCAGCGGCCAAGCGGGGCGCACGCCACCCCTTTGCCTTCCGCGCCGCGGCACGATAAGCGGGGCCCCATGGCCCCACCCCTCATCCTGCTCCAGGACATCCACCTGCGCTACGGCGCCATGCCTCTGCTCGACGGGGCGGAGCTTTCCGTCTCCGCCGGCGAGCGGCTCGCCCTCGTGGGGCGCAACGGCTCCGGCAAGTCGACGCTGCTGAAGATCGCCGCCGGCCTGGTCGAGCCCGACGCCGGCTCGCGCTTCTTCCAGCCCGGCGCCACCGTGCGATATTTGCCGCAGGAGCCCGACTTCACCGGCTTTCCCACCACGCTCGCTTACGTCGAGGCCGGCCTTGCGCCCGGCGACGACGCCTATCGCGCTGCCTATCTGCTCCAGGCGCTCGGCCTCACCGGCGAGGAGAACCCCGCGATCCTCTCCGGCGGCGAGGCGCGGCGCGCGGCACTTGCCCGCGTCATCGCCCCCGAGCCGGACGTGCTGCTGCTGGACGAGCCCACCAACCACCTGGACCTGCCGGCCATCGAGTGGCTGGAAGCCGAGCTGAAGGGCCTGAAGTCCGCCATCGTGCTCATCAGCCACGACCGGCGCTTCCTCGAGAACCTCTCGCGCGCCACGGTCTGGCTCGACCGCGGCGCGACGCGTCGGCTCGACCAGGGCTTCGGCGCCTTCGAGGCCTGGCGCGACGGGGTGCTGGAGCAGGAGGAACTGGAGCGCCACAAGCTCGACCGCAAGATCGTCGCCGAGCTCGACTGGCTGCGCTACGGCGTCACCGCGCGGCGCAAGCGCAACGTGCGCAGGCTCGGCCTGCTGCATTCCATGCGCAAGGACCGCCGCGAGGAGCGCCGGGCCACCGGCAACGTGAAGCTGGCCGTCACCGAGGCTGAGGCCTCCGGCAAGCTGGTGATAGAGGCGAAGGGCATCTCGAAATCCTATGGCGGCGTCCCGGTGGTGAAGGACTTCTCCACCCGCATCCTGCGCGGCGACCGCATCGGCATCGTCGGCCCCAACGGCGCCGGCAAGACCACGCTGCTGAAGATGCTCACCGGCGCGCTCGAACCCGACACCGGCACGGTGAGGCTCGGCACCAACCTGGATATCGCCTCGCTGGACCAGAAGCGCGCCGCGCTCGATCCCACGACCACCCTGCGCGACGCGCTCACCGGCGGCGGATCGGACCAGGTGATGGTGGGCGGGGTGCCGAAGCACGTGATGGGGTATCTGAAGGACTTCCTCTTCACCCCCGAGCAGGCCAACGCGCCGCTGTCGGTGCTGTCGGGCGGCGAGCGCGGCCGCCTGATGCTGGCGCGCGCGCTCGCCATGCCGGCGAACCTGCTGGTGCTGGACGAGCCCACCAACGACCTCGACCTCGAGACCCTCGATTTGCTCCAGGAGATGGTGGCGGACTTCCCCGGCACCGTGATCCTGGTCTCCCACGACCGCGACTTCCTCGATCGCACGGTGTCGAGCGTGATCGCGGCGGAAGGCGACGGCTCCTTCCGCGAATATGCCGGCGGCTATGCCGACATGGTGGCCCAGCGCGGCCACGGGGTGCAGGCCAAGGCGGCCGCGACCAAGGGCGCGCCGGAGCGGGAGAAGGCGCGCGTCGGCGCCAGGGACGACGCGCCGAAGGAGGCGAGGCGCCGCCTCTCCTTCCACGAGCAGCACGCGCTGAAATCCCTGCCCGCCGCCATGGACAAGCTGAAGGCGGAGATGGGAAAGCTGTCCGCCCTCCTGGAGGACCCGAGCCTCTATGCCCGCGATCCCGGCAAGTTCGAGAAGACCTCGGCCGCCTTGGCGAAGGCGCAGGGGGAGCTGGACGCCGCCGAGGAGGAATGGCTGCGCCTGGAGATCCTGAAGGAGGAGCTGGAGGGGTGAGTGGACGCCGGGGCCCTTCTGCTGCCTAATTCGTCGGCGCGCTGTCCCTCTGCTGCAGCTTGCGAATGGTCTCCATCAGAATGGGTTCGTCGGCAGAGGCCGGCGCCGCGCCCCCCGGGCAATTGCCTCCGGCGCAGCGCTGCGGCGGCTTCGGCGCAGCGCTCGCGCTTCCGGCGCTCTCCGCTGCCGGGGGCGGCGCCTTCCAGTTGTCGAACTCGATCGTCACCTGCTGGGTCCGGCTCGAGCTCGCCTCGGTCTTGCCCGTGACGGCCAATGGCACGAAGCCGTATTTCAGCGAGCCCCTGCCGCTCACGGTCACGCCGAACGTCGCATCATAGATGACTTTGTCCGTGATCATCTTCGGGTTGCCCGCCACCACCTGGTTTATGTTGCGGGCGAGCGCATCCACATAGGCGAAATAGCCGATGCCGTTCGAGAGGATGCTGTCCTCCGCGGCCGCGCGGCGGCAGATGCTGATGTCGTCGGCAGTTCCGAGAACGGTGAGCTTGGTTGTGGTGTCGACGGTGGCGGTGGGCTCGATGCCGGCCCCCAGCGTCAGCGACGGCACAAAGCTGTTCAGGGCGAGAATCGAGAGATCGCCGCCCGCTTCGACGCTCACATTGGCCTTGTTCACGGTCTTCAGCTTCAAGGTGACCGTGAAGGGCTGACCCAGCGGAACAAGGCGTCCCTGCTTCTGGGTCTCGAAGTTCGTGACCACCATCGCGATCTCGCACTTCACCGTATTCACGATCACGTCCACCGGAACGAGATCGTCGATCGGCGTCGGCAGCAGCGTTGGTGCGCAGCCAGCCAAGCCAGCCGCGAGCAATCCCACGGTGATGCGTCGCATGTGGAGCCCCCTCCCCAGAGAGCTCAACTATGACGCGAGTCCCGGCCGCTGACTATGCCAGCGAAGCGAGGAACCCCATGCTCCCTAAACCGATCGCCCTTGGCGTGTCGATGCGCTGCGGCGCCGGCCGGCGGGGGATGGGACGCAGCGTAACTGTCGTGACGGGCGATGCGGTCGCCCAAGGCTACGCTGGCAGCACGACCACCTTGGTCTTGACCGGCGTGCGGTCGTAGAGGTCGATCATGTCCTGGCTCAGAAGACCGACGCAGCCGCTGGTGATGCCGGAGCCGATCGATTCCGGGTCGCTGCTCGCATAGATCGTGTAGAGCGTGTATTTTCCGTCCTGGTAGAGATACAGCGTGCGGGCGCCGAGCGGGTTCTCGAGGCCGCCCGGCATGCCGCCCGCATACTTGGCGACCTCCGGCTGGCGCTGGATCATCTCCTTGGGCGGGGTCCAGGTGGCCCATTCGCCCTTGCGCCCCACATAGGCGTCGCCGTGCCACAGAAAGCCGGCCCGGCCGACATTGGCGCCGTAGCGGGTGGCGGTGCCCTCATCCTCGATGCGGTAGACATAGTAGTTGCCGGGATCGACGATGATCGTGCCCGGCGCTTCCTTGGTCTCGTACTTCACCGTGCGGCGGAAGTATTTCGGGTTGACCTTGCTGATGTCCGTCGCCGGGATCGGAAACTTCTCGTTGGGCAGCGGCCCATAGAGCTTCTCCGCCTCGGCGAGGCTCAGGCCGTCGGCGCAGCCGGCGAGCGAGAGCGCGCCGAGCCCGAGGGCGGAGCCCATGAGGAACGACCGGCGGCTGAGGGACCCCAGCCGAAGCTCCGGCAAAGCGGCCGCGTCACGTGCGCCGGCTGCGGCTTTCCCAGCGTCCATGTCCATGATCTACCCGTTCCCCATGGCTTCCGCACGGCGAGAGCGCGCGCCGGCATGCAACCTATGAATGTCCTTCCAGCCTGACATTGCCGTCCCGCGGCCCGGCTGGCAAGCGCGCGCCCAAGGGCGGCACGGTGCCCCCTTCTCCCGCTAAGCAAGGCGAAGGCACCGGCGCGGCGGGGACGAGGCCTCAACGGAACGTGGGGCGGACGGTCACGGCGCGCCGGCGCGCTCGATGCCGGCGGAGCGAAACGCCGCGCGCACCGCGGCGGCAAGCGCCGTCGCGGCAGGCGGAAGCTCGCGCCCCGCGCGGGTGATGAGGCCGAGCCCGCGCGCCACCACCGGTGCCTGGAGCGGGCGCACGGCGACGCCCTTGCGGGGGAACATGGCGAAGGTGAGCTCGGGCAAGGCGGTGATGCCGAGCCCCGCCGCCACCAGCGCCACGGCGGAGGGGATCTGCTCCACCTCGTAGCGCGGCGCGAGCGCGAGGTCGGCCGCCGCCATGGCATTGTCCACCATGCGACGCACCGAGGTGGTGCGGGCGAGCGCCACGAACGGGAATGGCGCCAGCGCCGCCCAGGGCAGGGGGTTGCGGCCGGCGAGCGGGTGGCCCTTCGGCATCAGCAGGTGCACGCGGTCGGAGCCCAGCGGCTCGAAGGCGAGCGCGTCGCCGGCGGGCCGCATGGTCACCGCCACGTCGGCGACGCCCTCCTCCACCAGAGCGGCGGCGCGCTCGTGCAGCACGTCGAACACCGAGACCTCCGCCTCCGGATAGTGTGCCCGGAGCCCCGCCACCGCCTGCGGCAGGATCGCCGCGGCGACCGAGGGCAGGAGCGCGATGGCGATGCGCGGGCGCCGGGCGCCGCGTTCGGCCAGATCCTTCAGCCCCGAGCGCACGTCGCGCACCACCTCCTCGGCGAGGCCGGCGAGCGCGCGCCCGTCGGCGGTGAGCGCCACCTTGCGGGTGGTGCGCTCGAACAGGCGCAGGCCCAGCTCCTGCTCGATGCGCCGGATGGTCTCGCTCAGCGCCGGCTGCGAGATGCCGAGCTGGCCGGCAGCCTCGGTGAAGCTCGGCGCGCGGGCGGCGGCGGCGAACACCTCCAATTGGCGGACGGTGATATTCATAATTCTAACCTAATAATTTATCGTATTTAGCTATTTGACTTGATGAATTGCCGCTGTCTAGCCTCTCCCCATGCCCGCGCCAGACGGGCGTGACATCGGGGAGACGCATGGGAGCGGGAGCAGGCGCGAGCGGGATCGTGCGCATCGGCAGCGGGGCCGGGTTCGCCGGCGACCGGCGCGACGCCGCCGTGCCGGTGGTGGAGATGCTGTCCACCCTCGACGGCCCGCGCTTCCTGATATTCGAGACCCTTGCCGAGCGCACCCTCGCTTTGTGCCAGCTCGCGCGCCGGCGCGATCCGGAGGCGGGCTACAGTCCCGCGCTCGAAGGCTTCCTGGCGCCGGTTCTCGATCGGTGCCTGAAGTCCGGCATCCGTATCGTCGGCAATTTCGGCGCCGCCAATCCGACGGCCGCCGCGCGCCGCGTCGCCGCCATGGCCCGCACGCTCGGCCATGCGCCGGTGATCGCCGTGGTGGACGGGGCGAACCTCGCCGGGCGCCTCGATCCCGAAGGTTTCGCCGCGCGTGAGGTGGGTGGGCGCATCCTCGCCGGCCTGTCGGCCCCGGTCTCGGCCGACGCCTATCTCGGCGCCCGTCCCATCGCCGACGCGCTCGACGCCGGCGCCGACATCGTCGTCACCGGCCGGGTGGCCGATCCCGCCCTCGCGCTAGGGCCGCTGATGCACGCCTTCGGCTGGCGCGACGACGACTGGGACCTTCTGGCCGCCGGCACGCTCGCCGGCCACCTGCTGGAGTGCGGCAGCCAGGTGAGCGGCGGCTATTTCGCCGATCCCGGCATCAAGGACGTGCCCGGCCTCGACGAAGTAGGGTTTCCGGTGGCCGAGATCGCCGCCGACGGAACCTTCGTCATCGGCAAGCCGCCCGGCACCGGCGGGCGCATCGACCGCTTCACGGTGACCGAGCAGATCCTCTACGAGATCCACGATCCCGCCGCCTATCTCACACCCGACGTGGTCCTGGACGTCACCGGCGTCCGGGTCGCGGAGGTGGGGGCCGACCGGGTGCGGGTCTCGGGCGCGCGGGGGCGCCCGAGACCCGAGACCCTCAAGGCCACCGTCTGCGTGGAAGCGGGCGTCCTCGCCGAAGCCGAGATATCCTATGCCGGCCCCGGCGCCGCCGGCCGCGCGCGGCTCGCGGCGGACGTGGTTCTCGCGCGCCTCGCGCGGCGCGCCCCGGGCCTCGCCGTGCGGGTGGACGCCGTCGGCATCGCCAGCCTGTTCAACGACACGGCCGGGGCGACGCTGGCCGCCGCCTTTCCCGAGAGCCGCGCCGAGGATGTGCGCCTGCGCTTTTCCGCCCAGAGCACGGACGCCGCCGCGCTGTCGCTGCTGCTCGACGAGGTGGAGGCGCTCTATTGCGCCGGCCCGGCAGGCGGGGCAGGCGTGCGGCGGCACCTGACGCCGCGGCTCGCCAGCGCCTCCTGCCTGGTGGAGCGCGACCTCGTCGCGCCCAAGATGTCGCTGCTCGGCCCGGAGGCCGCGCCATGAGCCCACAGGCCGTCCCCGACACGGCCGCGCCGCCGGCCCCGGCCGAGGCGCGCGTGCCTCTGCGGCTCCTCGCCCATGCGCGGGCGGGCGACAAGGGCAACCGGCTGAACCTCGCGCTCGTCTGCCGCACGCCCGAGGCCGTCCCGCTGATCGCCGCGCAGGTGACGGCCGAGCGGGTCGCAGCGCTGTTCGCCGCCCGCCGGCCGAGCCGGGTGCTGCGCTACGACCTGCCGAACCTCGCCGCCTTCAACTTCGTGCTCGACGACGTGCTGGACGGCGGGGTGAACGCCTCGCTCGGCCTCGACGGGCACGGCAAGTCGCTGTCCTTCCTGCTCCTCGCCCTGGAGGTCCGCGTGCCCGCGGACCTCGTCCGGGCGCTCGCGCCTCCGGCGGCGGCCACGGCCGCCCCGGCAACACCAAGACCCTGACATTCCGGGAGAACCGCCATGAGAACCGCCATGAGCAAGACGACCCCCGTCCCCACGCCGCCGCGCCGCCTGATCCTCGCGGCCCTGGCCGCGCTCGCGGCCGCGCCGCTCCTCGCATCCGCCACTCCGGCGGCGGCGCAGGAGGCCTATCCGAGCCGGCCGATCCGCTTCGTCGTGCCGTTTTCGGCCGGCAGCGCCACCGACACGCTCGCCCGCGTGCTGGGCGAGAAGGTGTCGTCCATCCTCGGCCAGCCGGTGGTGGTGGAGAACCTGCCCGGCGCCACCGGCCAGATCGCCGCCAGCAACGTCGCCCGCTCGGCGCCGGACGGCTACAGCGTGCTGATCACCTCGAACTCCACGCACGCCTCCAACCAGGCGCTCTACAAGAAGCTCTCCTACGACCACATCAAGGATTTCGAGCCCGTCACCACGCTCGGCACCATCACGCTCGCGCTGGTGGTGAACCCGTCCGTGCCGGCCGCGACCACGCAGGACTTCGTCGCCTACGCCAAGGCGAACCCCGGCAAGCTCTCCTTCGGCGCCGGCTCCACCTCCTCGCGCCTCGCGGTGGAGATGCTGAAGACCGGCGCGGGCGTGGACATCCTCTACGTGCCCTACAAGAGCAACCCGCAGGCGGTGAGCGACCTGCTCGGCGGACAGATCCAGGTGATGTTCGCCGACATCTCCACCACCCTGCCGCAGGCGCGCGCCGGCAAGCTGAAGGCCCTCGGCGTGTCGAGCGCGGAACGCTCCAAGCTCGCGCCCGAGCTGCCCACCATGCGCGAGGCGGGCATCGCCGGCTACGAGCTCACCGCCTGGTTCGCGGCCTTCGTGCCGGCCAAGACGCCGGCTCCGGTGATCGCCACGCTCAACAAGGCGATGGTCCAGGCCATGGGCGACCAGAGCGTCCAGACGGCGCTGCTCAATGCCGGCATCGAACCCAATTCCTCGACGCCGGAAGGCCTCGCCAAGCTGGTGGCGGCGGAGACCAAGAAATGGGCCGAGATCACCAAGGCCGCCGGCATCGAGCCGGAATGATCTCTTCCCCATCGGCAACCCGGTGGACTAAAACCATCCGGTGCAGGTCCGCCCGCCTGCACCGGATGGTTCGCGTTTTCGAGGGCAAACACATAGACTTTAGTCGCGGGAAAGGAAAAAGCTGCTGGCCTTTGTGAGGCAAGCAGGTAGCTTCTCGCCAACCACATCAGCAGGAAGGGACGCCAATGAAAAAGCTCGTAATGGCGACGCTCGCCGGGGCCATCGCACTCGCGCCCGTCGCCGCCAATGCGGAATTCGTGAACGTCCTCACGGGCGGCACCTCGGGCGTGTACTATCCGCTCGGCGTCGCCATCTCCAAGGTCATCGGCGAGAAGGTGCCCGGGGCGCGGCCCTCGGTGCAGGCCACCAAGGCGTCGGTCGAGAACCTCAATCTGATCCAGCAGGGCAAGGGCGAGGTGGCCTTCACCCTCGCCGACAGCCTCGCCGACGGCGCGGCGGGCAAGGAAGAGGCCGGCTTCAAGGCGCCCCTCACCAAGGTGCGGGCGCTCGGCGGCATCTATCCCAACTACATCCAGATCGTCGCCTCGAAGGATTCCGGCATCAAGACCATCGCCGACCTGAAGGGCAAGCGCCTGTCGGTGGGTGCGCCGCGCTCGGGCACCGAGCTCAACGCCCGCGCCATCCTGAACGCCGCCGGCATCAAGTACGAGGACCTCGGCAAGATCGAGTATCTGCCGTTCGCGGAGTCGGTCGAGCTGATGAAGAACCGCCAGCTCGACGCGACGCTCCAGTCCGCCGGCCTCGGCGTCGCCTCCATCAAGGACCTCGCGAACTCCGTGCCGATCGTGGTGGTGGAGGTGCCGGGCGCGGTGATCGACAAGATCGGCGCGCCGTATCTGAAGGCCACCATCCCGGCCAAGACCTATGAGGGCCAGGACGCGGACGTTGCCACCGCCGCGGTGCCGAACTTCCTCGTCACCCGCGCCGACCTCAAGGACGACGAGGTCTACGCCATCACCAAGGCGATCTACGAGAATCTGCCCGAGCTGGCGGCGGCGCATGCGGCGGCCAAGAGCATCAAGGTCGAGAACGCCATGAAGGGCTCGCCGGTGCCGTTCCATCCCGGCGCCGAGAAGTACTTCAAGGAAAAGGGCGTGACGCCCTGAGGCGCGACCGGCGCGCCGCGGCGGGCGGGATGGGGGCGCCCTCCCCGCCCCGCCCCCCGGCACGGGCGCGCCGCGCGGCCTGAGCGGCCATGCCGGGCAGGTCGCCCGGCGACCAAGCCGGCACGGGCTGCGGGCTTGCTCTCGAACGGGTCGCGGGCGCCGTTTCGGCAGGCCCCGTCCGCACCGCCTCCATCCCGGCGCGCGCCGCCGCCTCACCGACCTTCAGCGCCTTGGCCCGCTCATGACCTCATCGCTCCACACCCCCGACACGATCCCCCCCGTCAGCCACGACATCAACGCTCCGAACCACGGCGCGGCGGTGGTGGTGGACGACGCCCTGCTCGACCTCACCTGGGGACCGGGCGCCTGGGGCCGGGCGGTGTTCTGGATCGCCGTGGCCTTCTCCGCCTTCCAGATCATCACCGCCGCCTGGAGCCCGCTCGCGAGCCAGATCGTGCGCTCGGTGCATGTGGGCTTCCTGCTGCTGGTGGTGTTCGCCATCGCCGCCAACCACAAGAGCGGCACCGAACGCCTGGCGCTGTGGGGGCTCGGCATCCTGTCCTTCGTGGTCGGCCTCTATCACTGGGTGTTCTATGCCGACCTGATCGTGCGGGCGGGCGACCCCAGCACCATGGACGTCGTCGTCGGCGTGCTCGCGGTCGCGCTGGTGTTCGAGGGCTCGCGGCGGCTCATGGGCGCCTCGCTGCCGATCATCTGCGGGGTCTTCATCCTCTACGGGCTGTTCGGGCAGTACCTACCGCCGCCGCTCGATCACCGCTCGTTCGACTTCGTGCAGGTGGTGGACCAGATGTTCCTCGGCACCGAGGGCATCTACGGCACGCCCACCTATGTGTCGTCCTCCTTCATCTTCCTGTTCATCCTGTTCGGCGCCTTCCTGGAGCGCGCGGGGATGATCCAGCTGTTCAACGACTTCGCCATGGGCACGGTGGGCCACACCAGGGGTGGCCCGGCCAAGGTGTCGGTCATCTCCTCGGCGCTCATGGGCACCATCAACGGCTCGGGCGTCGCCAACGTGGTGACCACGGGCGCCTTCACCATCCCGCTGATGAAGAAGTTCGGCTACCGGCCCGCCTTCGCCGGCGCAGTGGAAGCCACCGCCTCCATGGGCGGGCAGATCATGCCGCCGGTAATGGGCGCAGTCGCCTTCATCATGGCCGAGACCATCGACGTTCCCTATGCCGACATCGCCACCGCGGCGGTAATCCCGGCCTTCCTCTATTTCTTCACCGTGTTCGCCATGGTGCACCTGGAGGCCGGCAAATACGGCCTGCTCGGCCTGCCCAAGGCGGAATGCCCGGACGCGCTGAAGGCGCTGGTCACGCGCTGGTACCTGCTACTGCCGCTGGCGGCGCTGGTGTGGCTGCTGTTCTCCGGCTACACGCCGCTGTTCGCCGGCACCGTCGGCCTCGCCCTCACCGCCCTCATCGTGCTCGGCACGCCGATTGCACGGCTGATCGGCCCCTACGGCCTGCGGGTCGCGTTCTGGATTGCGCTCGGCCTCGCCGCGGCGAGCTTCCTGGAATACGGCATCAACGGCGTCGCCTTCGCGGTGCTAGCGCTCGTCGTGCTGCTGTTCTTTATCAAGGGCGGGCGCGAGACGCTGCGCATCAGCCTGGAGAGCATGGCGGACGGCGCCCGCAACGCGCTGCCGGTGGGCATCGCCTGCGCCCTGGTCGGCACCATGATCGGCATCTTCACGCTGACCGGCGTCGCCACCACCTTCGCGACCTTCGTGGTGGAGGTGGGCAAGAGCTCGCTGTTCCTGTCGCTCATCCTCACCATGATCGCCTGCCTGATCCTGGGCATGGGGCTGCCGACCATTCCCAACTACATCATTACCGCCTCGATCGCCGGGCCGGCGCTGCTGGAGCTCGGCGTGCCGCTCATCGTCTCCCACATGTTCGTGTTCTATTTCGGCATCATGGCGGACCTGACCCCGCCGGTGGCGCTCGCGGCCTTCGCGGCGGCGCCCATCGCCGGCGCGTCCGGGCAGACCATCGGCTGGATCGCGACGCGCATCGCGCTCGCCGGCTATGTGGTGCCCTTCATGGCGGTCTACGCGCCGGCGCTCATGCTCCAGGACGGCGATCCCATGGCGGCGGCCATCGGCTTCTGGCCGGCGGTGGTCTATGTGTTCGTGAAGGCGGTGATTGCCATCGTCCTGTGGGCGGGCGCCGCCACCGGCTATTTGCTCGGCCCGCTGAACGTGCTGGAGCGCCTGATCGCGTTCGGAGCGGCGGCGCTGCTGATCCTGTCCTTGCGGCTGACCGACGAGGTGGGCTTCCTCGCCGCCGCTCTGCTGCTCGGCTGGCACTATTGGCGCACCCGCGCCGCCCGCGCGGCGGCGGCCTGAGCCGTCCGTGGGCGCGCTCGCCTGCCTGGTCGCCGGCGGCGCGGTGGTGCGCCTCGGCGCCGCGTTCACGCTTGCCTGGACCCACTCGGTGCAGAAGAGCGAATGGCAGGAGGACTGGCGCGCCACGCCCGATGGCCTCGTGGTGGTGGAGATGCGGGTGGAGGGCTCCGGCGCCGGCATGGAGCCGCCCGAGGGCGCGGTCATGGAAGGCGGTCGCTACGTCGCCCGCCCGCAGGCGATGCCCCTGAAGGAGGTGGTGCTGCGCCGCTCGGGCGCCACCGCCGACTGGCGTATCTGCATAAACGGGCGCTGCCGCCCCATGGGCGGGATGATCCCGGCGGACGCCGACCCGGTCACGCTGGCCCTGTGTCCCGACGAGCCGGGCTGAGGGCGGCGGCGGACCGCCGACATGCCCCATGATGCGCCGGCAGCGCGGAGCGCCTATATGCGGGGGCATGACCGACGATGCCTCCGCGTCCCTCTCCGCGCCGGCCCCGCCCGCCGAAGCCGGTCCGCGCCTGTTCGACCGTGCGCTGCTGCGCCGGCGGCTGGCGCGCGCCGGCGCGATCGGGCCGGCGACCTTCCTGCTCGACCGCGCCGCCGAGGACCTCGCCGACCGGCTTGGCGCGGTGAGCCGGCGCTTCGAGACGACGCTCGACCTCGCCACCCCGACCGATGCCGCCGTCCGTGCCCTCGCGGACCATCCGGCGGTGGGACGGGTGCTGCGCGCCGCCCCGATCGCCGCCGGCCTCGCTCCCGGCGACGTGGTGGCGGACCCCGAGGCGCTGCCCTTCGCCGGCGAGCGGCTCGACCTCGCGGTCTCGCTGCTGGCGCTGCACTGGGTGAACGACCTGCCGGGCGTGTTCGCCCAGGTGCGCCGCGCCTTGAGGCCGGACGGGCTGTTCCTCGCCGCCATGCTCGGCGGGCGCTCGCTCGCGGAGCTGCGCCAGGCCTTCGCCGAGGCGGAGAGCGAGACCACCGGCGGCCTCTCGCCGCGCGTCGCCCCGTTCGCGGACGTGCGCGACCTCGGAGGCCTGCTCCAGAGAGCGGGCTTCGCGCTGCCGGTGACGGACGTGGACAAGGTGGTGGTGCGCTATGGCTCGCCCTTCGCCCTGTTCGACGACCTGCGCCGCATGGGCGCCACCAACGCGCTCGCCGAGCGCCGCCGCGTGCCCCTCAAGCGCGCCACGCTGCTGCGCGCGGCCGAGATCTACCAGCAGCGCTTCGCCGATCCGGACGGGCGCGTGCGAGCCACATTCGAGATCCTGTGGCTGTCCGGCTGGACGCCTCATGCGAGCCAGCAGAAGCCGCTCAAGCCCGGTTCCGCCCGCATGAGCCTCGCCGACGCGCTCGCCCCGAAGGCGACGCGCCGGCCTTGAGCCCGGCCGCCCGGCGACGTATTGCGGGAGCGGCCGCGCTCCCGCGGGACGCGGCCTTCGGACGACTTCGGGTGACGAGGGAGAGACGATGAGCGGACAGGGCGCATCGGGCGGACGGGAGAGCCCCTTCACGCGCGCGGACTTCACCCATTTGCTGCCGCTGACCACGCGGTGGGCGGACGTGGACGTCTACGGCCACGTGAACAACGTGGTCTATTATGCCTATTTCGACACGGTGGTGAACGAGCGCCTGATCCGCGCCGGGGTGCTCGACCCGGCGACCAGCCCGGTGATCGGCCTCGTGGTGGAGACGCGCTGCACCTACTTCCGCAGCCTCAACTTCCCGGCGCCGGTGATCGCCGGCCTCAGGGTGGCGAAGCTCGGCACCTCCTCGGTGCGCTACGACATCGCCCTGTTCCAGGGCGAGGACGGCAGCTGCGCCGCGCAGGGCACCTTCGTCCATGTCTATGTGGACCGCGCCACCCAGCGGCCCGTGCCGATCCCGGACGACGTGCGCGCGGTGCTGGCAGAGCTGGTGCCGCAGGGCTGAGGCACGCGCCGCGGCGCAGACGAAAACGCCGGCCCGGACGGTCCGGACCGGCGTGTCATCTATTGCCGCGCGGCGAGGCCCCGCGGCGGCCTGCTCAGGGCTTGGTCGGCGCCGGCGCGGCCGGGGCCGCGGGGGCCGCAGGAGCGGCCGGAGCTGCGGGCGCGGCGGTCTTCTCCACCTTGCCTTCGGCGCGCAGCTTGGTGACCAGCTCGGCCTGGGACTTCTGCACCAGGAAGCGCTCGATCTCGTTCTCCACCTGCTCGAACGGCGGCACCGCGCTCTCGCGCTTGTCCTCGACCTTGATGACGTGCCAGCCGAACTGGGTCTTCACCGGGTCGGAGACCTGGCCCTTGTCGAGCTTGAAGGCGACCTCGGCGAATTCGGGAACCATCTGCTCCTTGGTGAAGTAGCCGAGGTCGCCGCCGTCCTCGCTCGAATCCTTCGAGTTCTCCTTGGCGAGCTTGGCGAAGTCGGCGCCGGCCTTCGCCTTCTTGGCGATCTCCTTGGCCTTGGCCTCGTCGTCCACCAGGATGTGGCGCGCGTGCACCTCGGTCTCGGGCTTGCGCTGCTTGACGAACTCCTCGTAGGTCTTGCGCTTCTCCTCGGCGGTGATGGCCTTCTTCGCCGCCTCGGTCAGCAGCGCGTCCACCAGGGCCTTGGTGCGGGCATAGGCCATGCGCTGCTTGTACTCGGGCGTCTGGTCCAGCTTTTCAGCCGCGGCGGCCTGCGAGAGCAGCGTCAGGTCCGTGAGGTAGGACAGGACATATTCGAGGCGCTGGGGGCCCTGGAGCTCGGGCGGCACGTTGGGGCCGATTTCCTCGGCCGCGAGCGCGAGGTCGCTGGCACGGATCGGGGCGCCGTTCACCGTCACCAGGACGGGATCGCCGCCGGGCGCGGGCGCGGCGGCAGCCGGAGCGGTGGCCGGCGGCGTGGCGGTGGCCTGGGCGAAGACGGCCGTGCCCGTCGCCGCAACGAGGGCAAGCGCGAGAGCGGCGGTTTGGGCGGAACGCTTCATGGGTCCGGTTTCCTCGGAAAGTGGGTGTGCCCCTCGAACGGCCCCGGAGGGGCCGCCTGCGCCCATCCATCGCGGGCGGATGGAGCTTTTCCGTGGCGGCGCGGCGCCAGCCAAGAAAAAGTCCCGCCGGGGCGAGCGCGGCGCACCCTCGCTTACCTCGATTGGCAATACAAGGCCCCGGCCGCAACATGATCGTGACCTGGGCGAAGGGCCGCGTCGGCGCGGCGTGGCGATTCAGCCGGCGCGGGGCTTCCGCTCCCGCCAAAGAGACTGTATAAGGCGCGCCTTCAATTCGATCGCTGGTTTGGCATAACCTGCGCGAACCACCGCAGCGGGCAGAAGGCTCGCCTTGAGGAGTTTAGGACATGGCCGTCCCCAAGAGAAAGACTTCGCCGTCGCGTCGCGGCATGCGCCGCTCCGCCGACGCGCTGAAGCAGCCGACCTACGTTGAAGACAAGGATTCCGGCGAGCTGCGCCGTCCGCACCACCTGGACCTGAAGACCGGCATGTACAAGGGCCGGCAGATCCTGAAGCCCAAGGCCGAGGCCTGAGCGGGCGCCGGCCGCGCAGCGCGGCCGGCCTGGTGCTTCGCCCCCCGGCGCGCGGCCGATTCGCCTGCGCGCCCCGGGACCGCGGCGCCGAGGGACATGAGATTGAAATGGGGCGCGGGCAGTATCCTCGCTGCGGGACGGGGAACGCGCCGGCCGCCCGTCCGGCCTGTTCCGGATGAGGTCCGCGTAGCGTTTTCTCCGTTGCCGCCCTTTCACCGGTGGCGGTGACTTTCCTGGCACGATTTGAGACCCCATCGGCAGCCGCGGCGCGGCCGGCCGCAGGCAGGTCCGGTCGAGGAGAATGTGATGCTGACGCCGATTCCGCTGCTCATCATCCCGCTGGCGATCTTCAACATCCTCGCTTTCCTCACGCCCGGCCTCGACTGGGACACCTCGCTCACCATGGTCGAGATGCTGTCCGGAGCGAAATGGGACATCAGCCTTGCCGAGGCGTTCATCGCCTTCAGCCTGGTGGTGCTGTTCTTCGAGGTCCTGAAGTCGACGCGCATCACCTCGCGCTCGATCATCGATCACATGCTGTCGATGCTGCTGTTCGCCATCGGCCTCGCGGAGTTCCTGCTGGTGCCGCAGGCGGGCAATTCGGTGTTCGCCCTGCTGCTGTGCATCATGCTGTTCGACGTGGTGGCCGGGTTCTCGATCTCGGTGCGCGTCGCCCAGCGCGACTTCGCCATCGCGCCACGCGAGAACGCATAGGACGCTCTCGCGCCATCCCGGCACGTCTCGCTATCCGCGGGGGCCATCGCCGCTGCGCCGCGGTTCCCGCGACGCAGAAGGTGGACCACCGGCCAAGGAACCGACGCAGCAACGGCGGTCGCGCGGCCCAGATCTTCAGGTCTGCGAAGCGCCGCCTTCGCCCTCGCCTTCGGGCTTCTTCATGAGCTGGTCGAGCTTGGCCTGCATTTCCGCCATCTGCCGGCGGATGGCGTCGAACTCATCCGGGCGCGGCTCGGGGGCCGGAGCCGGGCTCGGCGCGGGCGGGCTGCTGCCGACGGCGCCCGCAGCCGGCGCCCCTTCCCCGGTTTCCGTCTTGGGAAACGGCAGGAACATGTGGAAGGCGCGCTCGAACATCTCCATGTTGCGGCGCACGTGGTCGTCAAGGCCGACGAAAGGCGTCGTGCCCGTGAGCGTCTTCGTCACGTGGTCGCGGAACTTTTCCTGGTCCTTGGTGAAGCTGTCGATGGACGCTTCCAGGTAGCGCGGCACCAGCATCTGCATGCTGTCGCCGTAAAATCGGATGATCTGGCGCAGGAAGGTGATGGGCAGAAGGTTCTGGCCCTTGTTTTCCTGCTCGAAGATGATCTGCGTCAGCACCGAATGGGTGATGTCATCGCCGTTCTTGGCATCGTATACTACGAAATCCTCGCCATCCTTCACCATGTTGGCGAGGTCTTCGAGAGTCACATAGGTGCTCGTGCCGGTGTTGTAGAGACGGCGGTTGGCGTATTTCTTAATGGTGACTGGCTCTTGCGATTTTGCCATTGTCCGGTCATCCGTTTTCCTTGGGGTGACCCACGTTAGGGCCTTTCCAAACATAGAGCTACCAATTTGTGTGCGCCGCGCGCATGGAATGTGCAGCGCGTCGCGCCGCATGGCGCGCGCGTGGCCGGAGCACGGCTCCAACGGCTCACGTAAAGGCAACTCCAGCTCGCGGGTTGCCTTGACATGGGTCATTGACACAATGCCGGCGGCATAACCACTTTAGCATCCGAACGCGGTGGCGCCGGAGCGCACGCCGCGACAGGCAGGCCAAGGCCGCCAAGGCCCAGGAGAGAGCACCATGAAGGACGACGTCGTCATCGTCAGTGCGGCGCGCACCCCGGTCGGTTCGTTCAATGGCGGACTGGGATCGCTTCCCGCGCACGAGCTTGGCGCGATCGCGATCAAGGCGGCGCTGGAGCGCGCGGGCGTGCCGGCCGAGGCCGTGAGCGAGGTCATCCTCGGCCAGGTGCTCACCGCCGCGCAGGGCCAGAATCCGGGCCGCCAGGCCTCCCTGAAGGCCGGTGTGCCGATCACCAGCCCGGCGTGGGAGGTGAACATGGTGTGCGGCTCCGGCCTGCGCTCCGTGGCGCTCGGCGCCCAGGCCATCGCCAACGGCGACAGCGAGATCGTGGTCGCCGGCGGCCAGGAATCCATGAGCCAGTCCAACCACGCCGCGCACCTGCGCAACGGCCAGCGCATGGGCGGCCTCGAATTCGTGGACACCATGATCAAGGACGGCCTGTGGGACGCCTTCAACGGCTACCACATGGGCAACACCGCCGAGAACGTGGCCAAGGAGTTCCAGATCACCCGCCAGGAGCAGGACGAGTTCGCCGTCGCCTCCCAGAACAAGGCCGAGGCGGCCCAGAAGGCGGGCAAGTTCAAGGACGAGATCGTCCCCGTCACCATCGCCTCCAAGAAGGGCGACGTGGTCGTCGACCAGGACGAATACATCCGCCACGGCGCCACCATGGACGCCATGACGAAGCTGCGCCCGGCGTTCGTGAAGGACGGCACGGTCACCGCCGGCAACGCCTCCGGCATCAATGACGGCGCCGCCGCCGTGGTGCTGATGAGCGCCGAGGCCGCCAAGGCCAAGGGCCTGAAGCCGCTGGCGCGCATCGCCTCTTGGGCGCAGGCGGGCGTCGACCCGTCGGTGATG
Source organism: Xanthobacter pseudotagetidis (assembly GCF_043194795.2). Classification (NCBI taxonomy): domain Bacteria; kingdom Pseudomonadati; phylum Pseudomonadota; class Alphaproteobacteria; order Hyphomicrobiales; family Xanthobacteraceae; genus Xanthobacter; species Xanthobacter pseudotagetidis. Next base: position 4,339,397 of record NZ_CM195534.1, read on the forward strand.
GGCACCGGCCCGATCCCGGCCTCGAAGCTGGCCCTGGAGAAGGCGGGCTGGACCGCCGCCGACCTCGACCTCGTCGAGGCCAACGAGGCGTTCGCCGCCCAGGCCATCGCGGTCAACAAGGGCCTCGGCTGGGATACCTCGAAGGTGAACGTCAACGGCGGCGCCATCGCCATCGGCCATCCCATCGGCGCCTCCGGCGCGCGCATCCTCGTCACCCTCCTGCACGAGATGCAGAAGCGGGACGCCAAGAAGGGCCTTGCCACCCTGTGCATCGGCGGCGGCATGGGCATCGCCATGTGCCTCGAGCGGGATTGATCGCCCGGGCGCGAACGAGGCTCGGGGCCGCGCCGCAAGGTCGCGGCTCCGAATGCTCGAAACTTCAGTGAGCATTGCTTAGACAACTTCCGGACGTGGTCCGATCCGCTTCGGAAGGCTGGTGGTTTGTCTTCAGGTCGGGCCAACAGAGGTGAGGAGGAGACAATGGGGCGCGTCGCATTGGTCACGGGCGGCACCCGCGGCATCGGTGAGGCGATCTCGATCGCGCTGAAGGCCGCCGGCTACAAGGTGGCGGCGAACTTCGCGGGCAACGAGGAGGCCGCCAAAGCCTTCACCGAGAAGACCGGCATCCCCGCCTTCAAGTGGGACGTGTCCGACTTCGAGGCCTGCAAGGCCGGCATCGCCAAGGTGGAGGCCGAGGTCGGCCCGGTGGAGGTGCTGGTGAACAATGCGGGCATCACCCGCGACGGCCAGCTCCACAAGATGTCGCTGGAGCAGTGGAGCGCGGTGATCAACACCAACCTCAACTCCGCCTTCAACATGACCCGCAACGTGATCGAGGGCATGCGCGACCGCAAGTTCGGCCGCATCGTCTGCATCTCCTCCATCAACGGGCAGAAGGGCCAGTTCGGCCAGACCAACTATTCCGCCGCCAAGGCCGGCGAGATCGGCTTCGTCAAGGCGCTCGCCCAGGAGACGGCGCGGATGGGCATCACGGTCAACGCCATCGCCCCCGGCTACATCGCCACCGAGATGGTGCGCGCTGTGCCGGCGGAGGCTCTGGCCAAGATCGTCGCCACCATCCCGGTGGGCCGCCTCGGCGAGCCGGAGGACATCGCCCGCGTGGTGGTGTTCCTTGCCGCGGACGACGCCGGCTTCATCACCGGCTCCACCATGACGGTGAACGGCGCCCAATACATCACCTGAGGCCTTTCCGCCGCCCTTCTCCCGCACGGAGAAGGGCGGCGGCCGGGATGACGCGGAGCGGCGCGTCCCGGCCCGGAGCGCCCGCCGAAGCGAAGCGGTCGGCCTTGCCCCCGCTCCCGCCGCTGTCACTGCTTCGGCTTCCGGGTCCCCCTTCGCGCGTCCGGCGGCGCGGGGCCGGCTGTCGTGTTTGCGCCGGACGAGCGACGGATGTCGCATACGCGCCATTGGCCGTTATTTTGCAAAACACTGAAATTTAAAGATAAACTTGATTTCGCGCGGGCGGCACGGGACTTGAATCATTCCAGCATCGTCCCTGATGCCGCGCGAGCCTCCATGACCGACAGCCTGACCGCCGATGCCGCCGACGAGGCGCTGGAGATCCCCCAGGTCTACACGCACCACGTCTTCTGCTGCTTCACCCAGCGCCCGCCGCAGCATCCGCGCGGCTCCTGCGGCGCCAACGGCGCCCAGCCCCTCTGGGAGCGCCTCGGCAAGAAGATCGAGGCCACCGGCCGGCGCGACATCGCCATGACCGCCTCGGGCTGCCTGTCCTTCTGCCAGGCGGGGCCGATCATGGTGGTCTATCCCCAGGGCGTCTGGTACCAGCCGCGCTCCCCCGAGGACATCGACGAGATCGTCGCGTCCCATCTGGTGGGCGGCAAGCTCGTGGAACGCCTCATCATCGTCCCGAGGGTGTGAGCGCCGGCGCGCCGGCGCCCGCCGCCTCCACCCGCACCGCGCCGTAGGCGGTCAGGAGCGCCAGCAGCGGCACGATGCCGGCTACCAGGGTCAGCGCCCACAGGCCCGGCCCGTGGTCGATCACGAGCCCGCCCAGCGCCGCGCCCAGCGCGTTGCCGAGGTTGAAGGCGGCGATGTTGAAGGACGAGGCCAGCGACTGCCCGGCCCCCTTCGCCTTCTCCAGCACCCACATTTGCAGCGGCGCCACGGTGGCGAAGGCGGCGGCGCCCAGCACGCCGACGAAGACCACCGCGCTCGCCGGGTGGCGGATGCCGGCCGTCATGGCGAACAGCACCACAGAGAGCACCGCCAGCGAGCCGAACACGGTCGGCACCAGCCACCGGTCGGCGAGACGCCCGCCGGCGAGGTTGCCCACCACGAGGCCGGCGCCGAACACCAGCAAGATCGGCGAGACCGCCCCGTCGGAGAAGCCCGACAGGCGGGTGAGCATGGGCGCGATATAGGTGAAGGCGGCGAACACGCCGACCCAGCTCAGCACCGTGGTGGCGAGCCCCAGCAGCAGCGCCGGGCGGCGCAGCACCTTGAGATCGTCGGCAAGGCGTGTGGCTTCCGGCGCCTGACGGTCCTGCGGCACCAGGAGCGCGATCACCGCCACCGCGGCGACGCCGATCAGGGTCACGGCCCAGAAGGTCGCGCGCCAGCCCGCCATCTGGCCGAGCCAGGTGCCGAACGGCACGCCGAGGATGTTCGCCACCGTGAGGCCGGTGAACATGATGGCGATGGCCGAGGCTTTCTTGTTGGCCGGCACGAGGCCGGTGGCCACCACCGAGCCGACGCCGAAGAAGGTGGCGTGGGCGAACGAGGTGAGCACCCGCGCCGCCATCAGCCAGCCATAGCTCGGCGCCAGCGCGCAGGCGAGGTTGCCGAGGGTGAACACCACCATGAGGCCCACGAGCACGCTCTTGCGCGGCCAACGCGCGGTGAGGCCGGTGAGCAGCGGCGCCCCCACCACCACGCCCAGCGCATAGCCGGAGATGAGCAGGCCGGCCGAGGAGATGGAGACGCCGAGGTCGGCGCCCACCTCCAGCAGCAGGCCCATGATGACGAATTCGGTGACGCCGATGCCGAAGGCGCCGGCGGCGAGCGCATAGAGTGCGACGGGCATGGTGGTTCGGTCCGTGGTCCGCGAAGGGATGATGTGCGGTGCAACATGGACCGCGCGGCGACCGTGAACTAGCATGCCGCCGATCACATCATTCATGAATTGAGATCACCAATGGCCCAGGACATCAACCGCTCGGGCGAGATGGAGGTGTTCGCGCGCGTGGTGGAAGAGGGCGGCTTCTCGGCCGCCGCGCGCCGCGCGCGCATGACCCCCTCGGCGGTGTCGAAACTGATCGCCCGCCTGGAGCGGCGGCTCGGCGTGCGGCTTCTCAACCGCTCCACCCGCAAGCTCCAGCTCACTCCGGAAGGCGCCGCCTTCTACGCCCGGGCCGCGCGCATCCTCGACGAGATCGGCGCCGCCGAGCAGGAGGCGGCCGCCGGCGCGGCCCCGCGCGGCCGGCTCCGGGTCAACGCCTCGGTGCATTTCGGCATGGCGTACCTGCTGCCGCTTCTGCCCGCCTTTCTCGACCGTCACCCGGAGATGAGCGTGGACGTGGCGCTCACCGACACGGTGGTCGACCTGATGGAGGAGCGCGCCGATGTCGCCATCCGCGTCGGGCCCATGCGCGATTCACGGCTCGTGGCGAAGAAGCTCGGCGAGAGCCGCAACATCGTGGTGGCGTCACCCGCCTACATCGACCGCCACGGCATGCCGCGCACCCCGCGGGAGTTGGAGCGCCACAACCGGCTGCGCTTCTGCTTCACCCGCATCGTCGAGGGATGGCCGTTCCTGGACGGCGCCGGCGGCATCGTCACCGTGCCGCCGGACGGCAATGCGCTGGTGAGCGACGGCGAGGCCATCAAGGCGCTGGCCTTGGCCGGGCTCGGGCTGGTGCGGGTGTCCGAGTTCCAGGTCCGCGCCGAGGTGGCGCAGGGCCTCCTCGTGCCGGTGCTGGAGCATCTCAACCCCGGCGACCTGTCCGAGGTGCATGCGGTGCATGTGGGCGGCGCCGGGCCGCTCTCGGCCCGCATCCGCGCGTTCGTGGACTTCCTCGCCGAGAACGTGCGGATCTGAGGCGCGGGCCCCTGCGGCGCCGTCATCCCCCGGCTCGTCCGGGCGATGACGGCCCGGCTGGGCTGGCTCTTGGCTTGCGAACGCAAGGCGAGCGGCTGGGTGGATGCCCCGGACGAGCCGGGGGCATGACGTTCCCTGAGCACGGCGTCCGGCCGGCACCTCGGCGCGGTCCTACCGCACCAGGATGGCGCGGAAATCGTTGACGTTGGTGAGCGTCGGCCCTGTCACCACCAGCCGGTCGAGGGCGGAGAAGAAGCTGTAGCCGTCATTGTTGGCGAGGAAGGTCTCGGCGTTCATTCCCTTCGCCTCGGCCTCAGCCAGGATGGCGGCGTCGAACCAGGCCCCCGCATTGTCCTCGGTGCCGTCGACCCCGTCGGTGTCGCAGGAGACGGCCGAGACCCCGGGAATCCCTTTCAGCGCCACCGCCAGCGAGAGCAGGAACTCCACCGAGCGCCCGCCGCGCCCCTTGCCACGCACGGTGACGGTGGTCTCGCCGCCCGAGAGCAGCACGCACGGCGCCGCCGCCGGCAGGCCGTGGCGCGCCGCCGAGGCAGCGATGCCGGCGAACACGATGCCCGCCTCCCGCGCCTCGCCCTCGATGGCGTCGCCGAGGATCATCGGCGCGATGCCCAGCGTCCGCGCCTTCACGGCTGCGGCCTCGAGGGCCATCAGCGGGGTGGCGATCATGTGCACCTCTTGGCCGGGGATGGCATCGCCCGCCACCCGGTTGGCGCGGATCACCTGTTCCATCGTCCGGTCCACCTCCACCTTCCAGGCCTTGAGCAGCCCGAGCACCGCCTCGGGGTCGGACGCCTCGGGAATGGTGGGGCCGGAGCCGATGGCGCCGGGGTCGTCGCCCGGCACGTCGGAGATGAGATAGGTCACGCACCGCGCCGGGGCGATGGCGGCGGCGAGCCGGCCGCCCTTGATGGCGGAGACCGACTTCCTCACCTTGTTCATGACGCCGATGGGCGCGCCGGACTTCAGCAGCGCGCGGTTGAGCGCCTGCTTGTCCTCCAGCGTCAGCCCGTCCGCCGGCAAGGTGAGGAGCGCGGACGCGCCGCCGGACATGAGGCAGACCACGAGGTCGTCCGGCCCCGCCGAGCGGGCGATCTCCAGGATGCGCCGCGCCGCGTCGAGCCCCGCCTGGTCCGGCACCGGGTGGGCGGCCTCCACGATCTCGATGTGCCTGGTCTCGCAGCCATGGCCGTAGCGGGTGACGATCAACCCCTCGCAGGGCCGTCCCCACTCCTCTTCGAAGGCGCGCGCCATGCGGGCCGAGGCCTTGCCGGCGCCGATGACGATGGTCCGGCCTTTCGGCGGTTCCGGAAGGCGGCGCTTGAACTTGCCCTCGGGGAGCGCGGCGGCGAGCGCGCTCTCGAACAAGGCGATCAGGATGTCCCGGTCGGTCATCGTGGCGGCTGTCGCGGCGGCGGGCGTCTTGGTCTCGGGCATATCCGGCTCGGGCGTTTCCTGGGTCGCGGGTCTCGTTCTGGCGCCGCGATCACTAGACCGCCCCGGCCGCGCCATCAATGCGCGACCCGACAAGGATGCTTCGCGCGGCGGGAAAGGAACGTCTCGCCGGATGGAACCGCTCCGTGCCGTGGGGCGCCCGAAGCGGCCGCTCTCGCGCCTGCCCTTGTGCCCGCCCTTGCGCCCGCCCCGATCCTGCGGCACACCCTCGCCGTCGCCCGCCGGCCCGGCCGCTGCGCAGGGTGGCGCGACGCCGCCGATCCCGGGAGCCATCATGTCCACCACCGTCTCTCCCCTCGCGCCCAAGAGCCTGCCCGAGGTGCCGCCCGTGCCCGGCGTCGCCTTCGCCACCGCCGAGGCCGGCATCCGCTACAAGGGCCGCACGGATGTGCTCCTGATGGCGTTCACGCCCGGCACGACGGTGGCCGGCGTCACCACCCGCTCGCGCTGCCCGTCGGCGCCGGTGGAATGGTGCCGCGAGCTGCTCAAGCGGGGCAAGGCCACCGGACTGGTGGTGAACTCCGGCAACGCCAATGCCTTCACCGGCAAGAAGGGCCGCGAGGCGACGAAGCTCACCGCCGAGATCGCCGCCAAGGCGCTCGGCTGCAAGCCGAACGAGGTGTTCCTCGCCTCCACCGGCGTGATCGGCGAGCCGCTGGACGCGACCAAGTTCGCCGGTGTGCTGGAGGCCACCGCCGCGCGCCTGTCGAACGGGCCGTGGGAGGACGCCGCCCGCGCCATCATGACCACCGACACGTTCCCGAAGCTCGCCACCGCCAAGGTGCTGATCGACGACGTGCCGGTCACCATCTCCGGCATCGCCAAGGGCGCCGGCATGATCGCGCCGGACATGGCGACCATGCTTTCCTTCATCTTCACCGACGCCCCGCTCGCCGCCGGCGTGCTGCAGGCCATGCTCGACAAGGCGGTGAAGACCACCTTCAACGCCGTCACCATCGACGGCGACACCTCCACCTCCGACACGCTGCTCGCGTTCGCCACCGGCGCCGCCAAGGCGCGCGGCGTGCGCCCGGCGAAGGACCCCACCGACCCGCGCCTGCGGGCCTTCCGCCGCACGCTCCGGGCGGTGATGGCGGACCTCGCCGAGCAGGTGGCGCGCGACGGCGAGGGCGCCCGCAAGCTGGTGCGGGTGCACGTGAACGGCGCCGCCTCCAACAAGTCGGCGCGGCGCATCGCCATGTCGATCGCCAACTCGCCGCTGGTGAAGACCGCCGTGGCGGGCGAGGACGCGAACTGGGGCCGCGTGGTGATGGCGGTGGGCAAGGCCGGCGAGCCGGCCGAGCGCGACCTGCTCTCCATCTCCTTCGGCGCCATCCGCGTCGCCCACGCCGGCGCGCGCGACCCCGCCTATGACGAGGCGGCGGTGTCGGACTACATGAAGAACGACGTCATCGACCTCACCGTGGAGATCGGCCTCGGCCGCGGCTCCGACACCGTGCTCACCTGCGACCTCACCAAGGAATACGTGGCGATCAACGGGGACTACCGCTCGTGAAGCTCACTCTCGTCGTCGCCTGCGCGCTGGTGGATGCGGACAACCGCGTGCTGGTGGCCCAGCGGCCGGAGGGCAAGGCGCTGGCGGGGCTGTGGGAGTTTCCCGGCGGCAAGGTGGAGCCCGGCGAACGGCCGGAGGAGACGCTGATCCGCGAGCTTTCGGAAGAGCTGGGCATCACCGTGAAGGAGGCGTGCCTCGCCCCCCTCACCTTCGCGAGCCACGGCTACGAGACCTTCCACCTGCTGATGCCGCTGTGGGTCTGCCGGCGCTGGGACGGCGCGGTCCAGCGCAAGGAGCACCAGGCGCTGAGATGGGTGCGCGCCGGCAAGCTGCGCGAGCTCGACATGCCGCCCGCCGACGCGCCGCTGATCCCGCCGCTCATCGACCTCCTCGGCCCCTGACGCCCCAGAGCCTGACATGTCCTCCGCGAGCGCGACGCGCATCGGCCTTGCCGCCATCGCCCTGTGGGCGACGCTGGCGCTGCTCACCGCAGCCACCGGCCAGGTGCCGCCGTTCCTGCTCACCGCGCTCACCTTCGCGCTCGGCGGCCTGGTGGGGCTCGGCGCGGCGCTCCGGGGACCGGGGCTCGGCGTGCTGGCGCAGCGCCCGCTCGCTTTTCTCCATGGGGTGGGCGGCCTGTTCGGCTACCACTTCCTCTATTTCCTGGCGCTGAAATGGGCGCCGCCGGCCGAGGCGGGGCTGATCTCCTATCTGTGGCCGCTGCTCATCGTCCTGCTCTCGGCGCTGCTGCCGGGCGGCGGGCTGAGGCGGGTCCACGTCGTCGGCGCCCTCATGGGCTTCGCCGGCACCGTGGTCCTGCTGATGGGCAAGGGCGGCTTCGGCGGCATCGAGGCGCGCTATGCGCCGGGCTATCTCGCCGCCCTCGCCTGCGCCTTCATCTGGTCGTCCTATTCGGTGCTCTCCCGCCGCTTCGCCGACGTGCCGACCGAGGCGGTGGCCGGCTTCTGCCTCGTCACCGCTCTGCTCGCGGGGGCGTGCCACCTCGCCTGGGAGGAGACCGTGTGGCCCTCCGGCATCGGCGAATGGGCGGCGGTGGCGGCGCTGGGCATCGGCCCGGTGGGCATCGCCTTCTACGCCTGGGACATCGGCATGAAGAAGGGCGACGTGCGCCTGCTCGGCGTCGCCTCCTATGCGGCGCCGGTGCTCTCCACCTTGTTACTGGTCCTGACGGGCTTTGCCGCCCCCACATGGTCGCTTGCCGTTGCCTGCCTGCTCATCGTCGGCGGCGCCTATGTGGCCACGCGGCGCTGAGCCATCCTGCACGGAGTAGCGCCATGTCCCATCCCGCTTTGTCATCCGGCGCCGTGGCCGTCGTCACCGGCGGCGCGTCCGGCATCGGCCTTGCCGCCGCCCGGCATTTCGCCGAGCGCGGCCTGAAGGTGGTCATCGCCGACCTTCCCGGCGAGAAGCTGGAGGCCGCCGCCGCCGACGTCTCCGGCCTTGCCCGAGGCGGGGCCGCGGACGTTCTCGCGGTCGCGACCGACGTCTCCCGCCTCGCCGACATCGAGCGCCTGGAAGCGGAGGTCGCCGCCCGCTTCGGCGGCACGGACCTCCTCATGAACAATGCCGGCGTGCAGCCCGGCAGCGCCTTGTTCGGCCCGCTCGCGAACTGGGAGAAGGTGATGGCCGTCAACCTGTGGGGCGTCATCCACGGCGCGCGGGTGTTCGGACCGAAGATGCTGGCGCGCGGCCGGCCGGGCCTGATCGTCAACACCGGCTCCAAGCAGGGCATCACCACGCCGCCGGGCGACCCCGCCTACAACGTCTCGAAGGCCGGGCTGAAGGCTTTCACCGAGGCGCTGGAGCACGAGCTGCGCAACACGCCGGGAAGCCCGGTCTCGGCCCATCTCTTCATTCCCGGCTTCGTGTTCACGCCGCTCGCCGGCGGCGGGCGCGCCGAGAAGCCGGCGGGCGCCTGGACGGCCGACCAGACCGTCGCCTTCATGCTGGAGCGGCTGGAGGCGGGCGACTTCTACATCCTGTGCCCGGACAACGACGTGCCGCGCGCCCTGGACGAGAAGCGCATCGCCTGGGCCGCCGGCGACATCATCGAGAACCGCCCACCGCTCTCGCGCTGGCACAAGGACTACCAGGACGCCTTCGCCGCCTTCGTGAAGCAGGCATGATGCGGCCGGGCCGGCGCGGCCCTTGCCCCATAAGGCGCCCTTACACCAGCGTTGGTGCTCCCTCTCCCCCAGGGAGAGGGTTCTCCCGCCCTGACCCCTGCGGCACCCTTGCGCTCGCGGCGGCGACGCCTTAGAGCCGAAGCGCCTTTCCGCCGGCGCGGGCTCCCGCGCCGCCCCACCCCGCCCTCAGGACGGACGCCCCACGAAGACGGCACGACGCCGCATCGACCCCAAGGATACGAGGATACCCGCCATGGCCACCCACAAGCTGCTCCTGCTCGCCGGCGACGGCATCGGCCCCGAGGTGATGGAGGAGGTGAAGCGGGTCATCGCCTGGCTGGAGAAGGCCGGCCTCGCCTCCTTCGCCATCGAGGAAGGGCTCGTGGGCGGCGCCGCCTACGACGCGCACGGCGCTTCGATCTCCGAGGCCGACATGGCGCTCGCCAAGGCCGCCGACGCGGTGATCTTCGGCGCCGTCGGCGGCCCGAAGTGGGCGGACGTGGGCTATGACGTGCGCCCGGAGGCCGGCCTGCTGCGCCTGCGCAAGGACCTGGAGCTGTTCGCGAACCTGCGCCCCGCCATCTGCTATCCGGCGCTGGCGGAGGCCTCCTCGCTGAAGCCCGAAGTGGTGGAGGGGCTCGACATCCTGATCGTGCGCGAGCTGACCGGCGGCGTCTATTTCGGCGAGCCGAAGACCATCACCGACCTCGGCAACGGCCAGAAGCGCGCCATCGACACCCAGGTGTACGACACGTTCGAGATCGAGCGCATCGCGGCGGTCGCCTTCGAGCTCGCCCGCACCCGGCGCAACAAGGTGACCTCGTCCGAGAAGCACAACGTGATGAAGTCCGGCGTGCTCTGGAAGGAAGTGGTCACCCAGCTGCACGCCCGCGCCTACAAGGACGTGGAGCTGGACCACCAGCTCGCCGACAGCCTCGCCATGCAGCTTGTGCGCTGGCCCAAGCAGTACGACGTGATCGTCACCGACAACCTGTTCGGCGACATCCTGTCCGACCTCGCCGCCATGCTCACCGGCTCCATCGGCATGCTGCCCTCGGCCTCGCTCGGCGCGGCCGACGCGGCCGGCCGGCGCGCGTCCATGTACGAGCCGGTGCACGGCTCGGCGCCCGACATCGCCGGCAAGGGCATCGCCAACCCCATCGCCATGATCGGCTCGCTGGCCATGGCCCTGCGCTATTCGCTGGGCCAGGGCGAGGTGGCGGACCGCATCGAAAAGGCGATCGCCGCCGTGCTCGACGCCGGCAAGCGCACCGCCGACATCGCCCCCAAGGGCACGCCGTCGATCAGCACCAGCGCGATGGGCACCGCCATCGTCGAGGCCCTCGACGCCGGCGCCTGAGAGCGCGTGCCGGCCTGCCGGCGCGCGCACATGTCCCAACCGTCATGCTCCGGCTTGACCGGAGCATCCAGGCGCCTCGGATGCCGGGCCGCGCCTTGCGTGGTCTCCAGCCTCCTACGGCCCCAGGCCAAGCCCCCTCGCCGCCTCGCGCCCGGCCGCAGGATAGGCCCTCCGGTCAAGCCGGAGGGCGACGGCGGTGAGAAAGGGGCGACGGTGGGGAAAAGGGGCGACGGTGGGGGAAAAGGGGGACGGCGCGCGGGAAAGCCTCACTGCCGTCATGCTCCGGCTTGACCGGAGCATCCACGCGCCTCGGATGCCGGGCCGCGCCTTGCGTGGTCTCCAGCCTCCTACGGCCCCAGGCCAAGCCCCCTCGCCGCCTCGCGCCCGGCCGCAGGATAGGCCCTCCGGTCAAGCCGGAGGGCGACGGTGGGAAAGGCCGGTGCCGGAAAGGACGGCCGCCGGCGCGCAGCACGGCGACCGCTTCCCTCAGATGGTCTGGTTGTAGGCGCCCACTTCCGGGTGGGTGCGCAGCACGCCGTCCACCTCGGCGAACATCTCGCGCATGCGCGCCTCGGAGACCGGGCTCTCCACCACCACCACAAGCTCGGGCTTGTTGGAGGAGGCGCGCACCAGGCCCCACGAGCCGTCCTCGCAGGTGACGCGCACGCCGTTCACCGTGACGATGTCGCGGATCTTCTGGCCGGTGACGAGCGCGCCCTTGGCGGCGAGGTCCTCGTAATACTTCACCACCTGGGCGACGATGCCATACTTCGCCTCGTCGGCGCAGTGGGGGCTCATGGTGGGCGAGGACCAGGTCTTGGGGAGCGCCTCGCGCAGCTGCGAGAGCTTCTTGCCGGGGTTGCGGTCCATCATGTCGAGCACGGCGATGGCGCTGACGAGGCCGTCGTCATAGCCGCGGCCCACCGGCTTGTTGAAGAAGTAGTGGCCGCTCTTCTCGAAGCCCACCAGCGCGCCGGTCTCGTTCACCCGGCGCTTCATGTAGGAGTGGCCGGTCTTCCAGTAGTCGGCCTTCACGCCGAGCTTGATCAGCTCCGGGTCGGTGGCGAACAGGCCGGTGGACTTCACGTCCACCACAAAGGTCGCGCCGGGATGGAGCTTGGCGAGATCGCGGGCGAGCATCACCCCCATCTTGTCGGCGAAGATCTCCTCGCCGGCGTCGTCCACCACGCCGCAGCGGTCGCCGTCGCCGTCGAAGCCGAGCGCCAGGTCCGCCTTGTGCTCCAGCACCGCGTCGCGCATGGCATGGAGCATCTCCATGTCCTCGGGGTTGGGGTTGTATTTCGGGAAGGTGTGGTCGAGCTCGCAGTCGAGCGGGATCACCTGCGCCCCCAGCGCCTCCAGGATGCGCGGGGCGAAGGCGCCGGCGGTGCCGTTGCCGCAGGCGGCGATGACCTTGATCGGGTGCTTCAGCTTCGGCCGGTCGGTGAGGTCCTTGATGTAGACCTCCGGGAAATTCTCCACGAAGTGGTAGGCGCCGCCGCCCTTCAGGTCGAACTTGGCGCCGAGCACGATCTCCTTCAGGCGGGTCATCTCGTCGGGGCCGAAGGTCAGCGGGCGGTTCACGCCCATCTTCACGCCGGTCCAGCCATTGTCGTTGTGGGAAGCGGTCACCATCGCCACCGCCGGCACGTCGAGCGCGAACTGGGCGAAATAGGCCATGGGCGACATGGCGAGGCCGATGTCGTGCACCTTCACCCCCGCCGCCATGAGGCCGGAGACCAGCGCCAGCTTGATGGAGGAGGAATAGGAGCGGAAATCGTGCCCGGTGACGATCTCGGGGCGCACGCCCATCTCGTGCATGAGCGTGCCGAGGCCCATGCCGAGGGCCTGCACGCCCATGAGGTTGATTTCCTTCTGGAACAGCCAGCGCGCGTCATATTCACGGAAGCCGGTCGGCTTCACCATGGGCTCGGATTCGTACGCATAGGTGTTGGGCACGAGGACGGGCTTGGGCGTGGGGAACATGAGAGGGCTTCTCCGCGCGGGCAGAATGTGTCGCGGATGTGCCGATAGCACGGAATCGTGACCGAACACATGGCGGTGCAGCATTTGGGGGCTGGCTGGCGCCTTGCCCCCAGAGCCATCCACTCTCGCGTCCCCGTCGCTCTCCGGCTTGACCGGAGGGCCCAGGCGCTCGCGAGCGACGCAAGGCGCGGCCTGATCTCGGCGGCCCATGGATGCTCCGGTCAAGCCGGGGCATGACGGCGGTTCGGGATGGGGCGGGCCGCTTCGGCATTCCCGCCGTCGCCCTCCGGCTTGACCGGAGGGCCCAAGGGCCGCCTGCCGCATCGCCATCGGCCGCGCATGGATGCTCCGGTCAAGCCGGAGCATCCGGAGGAAAGCGCGGCTGGCGCCGACGTTGCCCTCAGTCCGCCAACCCCAGCGTGCCCTCGGCCCGCCGCTCCAGGATGTCGCGGATGGCGGCCACCATCTCCGCCTCGGGCACCGCCAGCTGGGCCGGGCGAGCGGCGCGGTACTCGGCATTGTCGGCGATGGAGGCGGCAATCCGCGCGCCCTCCACCAGGTCCTTGATCTGGACCTCGCCGGCCGCCTTCTCGTTGGAGCCCTGTATCACCACCGCCGGGGCGCCGCGGCGGTCGGCATACTTCATCTGCGCCTTCATGCCGGCGCCGCCGAGATACATCTCGGCACGGATGCCGTTGGCGCGCAGGTCCGCCACCATCCTCATGTAGTCGGCGATGCGCGCCGGCTCCTTGTCCATGGCGAGCACCACCACCGGGCCGATCTCGGCTGCCGCATCGAGCTTGCCGAGGGCCGCCAGCGCGGCGAGCAGCCGCGAGACGCCGATGGAGAAGCCGGTGGCAGGCACCTTCTCGCCGCGGAAGCGGGCCACGAGGCCGTCATAGCGCCCACCGCCCGCCACCGAGCCGAAGCGCACCGGGCGGCCGTCCTCGTCGGTGATCTCGAAGGTGAGCTCGGCCTCGTAGACCGGGCCGGTGTAATATTCGAGCCCGCGCACCACGGAGGGGTCGACCTTCACGCGGTCGCCATAGCCGGCGGCCGCGACCAGAGCGGCGATCTCCGCCAGCTCGTCCATGCCCTCCTTGAAGACGGCGCTGGAGACGAGGCGCGCCACCATCTCGATGTCGCGCCCCTCCATCTCGAAGCTGACGCCCGCGGGCGTCGCCGAGATGCCGCCGTCCAGCATGGCGAGCACGAGGCTCGCCTGGGCATCGGTGAGGCCGGCGCCCTTGGTGAAGTCGCCGCTCTCGTCCTTGCGACCGGCGCCCAGCAGCAGCTTCACGCCGGGAATGCCGAACTTGTCGAACTTGTCCACGGCGCGCAGCACGATCAGGCGGCGGCCGAAATTATCCTCGCCGCCGAGGCCGATGGCCTCCAGCACCCCGTCGAGCACCTTGCGATTGTTGACCCGCACCACATAGGCGCCGCGCGGGATGCCCACCGCCTCCAGCGTGTCGGCGGCCATCATGCAGATCTCGGCGTCGGCGGCGACCGAGGGCGCGCCCACCGTGTCGGCGTCGAACTGCATGAACTGGCGGAACCGCCCCGGCCCCGGCTTCTCGTTGCGGTAGACATAGCCCGCGCGCCAGGAGCGGTAGGGCTTGGGCAGCTTGTCGAAGTTCTCCGCCACGTAGCGGGCGAGCGGGGCGGTGAGGTCGTAGCGCAGCGACAGCCACTGCTCGTCATCGTCCTGGAACGAGAACACGCCCTCGTTGGGCCGGTCCTGGTCGGGCAGGAACTTGCCCAGCGCGTCGGTATATTCGAACGCCGGGGTCTCCAGCGCCTCGAAGCCGTAAAGCTCGTAGACGGCGCGGATCTTCTCCAGCATGGCGCGGGTGGCGGACAGCTCGGCGCCGGTGCGGTCGGCGAGGCCGCGCGGCAGGCGCGCTTTCAGCTTGTTGTCGTTCGGCTTGTCGGTCTTGGCCATGGCTGCTCGCGCCCGCGAAGCGGGAGTCCTGATGTTCAAAGGCTGGGGGCGTCTTAGAGGACCCCCGCCGGTGCGGCAAGGCTGGGCCCTGCGACCGGCGGCGCGCCCGATTCGCCCTCCGGCGGATCGCGGCCGAATGAGGGCCAAGCCACGATTGTGCGACGCAGCAGAGCCGCGCCCCGCGCATGGCATGGAATTTTTACATATAAATCAATTCTGTATGTAAGATTCACAGAGTCAGCACCGGGGTTTCCACTCGTTGATTCAGGTCAACTCTCTTGACCTTTATTGCAACGCACCTAAGTTCGGCCGCGGAGGAACCCCGGGGGCATCCGAGGAAGCCGAGGCGCATGCGCCGCGGCCAGGGTGTCGTTGGCGAGGAGCCGCCGGCAGAGAGCAAACCGCTCGCGCCGGATGACGACGCCAAACGTGGAGACCACCATGACCGATCAGGTCGCACCGGGCATCATCCGCAAGCTGTGGGCGGGAGAGGCGGAGATCTTCCGCGATCACCTCCTGCGCCTCGATGTGGAGAGCCGCCGGTTTCGGTTCGGCTCGGCCGTATCCGATGAATTCGTCACGCGCTATGCATCCCGCGCCTTCCGTTCCGGCGCGATAGTGCACGGCTGCTTCGTCGATGGCGTGCTGCGCGCCGCCGCCGAGCTCTATCCCATGGGCGACGTGCTGCCGGGCGAGGCCGAGGCCGCCTTCAGCGTCGAGCCCGACTACCAGAATCACGGGCTCGGCACGCTTCTCTTGGAGCGCGTCATCCTCACCGCCCGCAACCGCGGCATCCGCACGCTCTGCCTCAACTGCCTGGCGCAGAACCGGCGCATGCAGCAGATCGCCCGCAAGTTCGACGCCGACCTGAGCTTCGATTCCGACGAGGTGGTGGCCTCGCTCGCCGCGCCTTTCCCCACCGCTTTGTCGCTGGCGCGCGAGGTGGCGGCGGATGCGCAGGGCGTCGCCGGCGCCGTGCTCCAGGCCCAAAGGCTCGCCACCGGTCGCATGTTCGACCTGTTCCTGCCCGCCGACGCGGAGAGCGCCGAGCCGGAGCTGGCCGGCTCGTGAAGCACGGGGCGCGGCGCTCCGCGCCCCTTCGCGCCCTCAGTGGGCGGCGGTCTTCGAGAGCAGGTTCACCACCAGCACGCCGGCGATGATGAGGCCGAGCCCGACAAGCCCCGCCAGATCCAGCGCCTGACGGTAAAACACCCAGGCGAAGCCGGCCACGAGCACGATGCCCACCCCGGACCAGATCGCATAGGCGATGCCGACCGGGATGTCCCGGAGCGTGAGCGACAGGAAATAGAAGGCGGTGCCGTAGCCGAGAACCACGATCACCGAAGGCCAGAGCCGGGTGAAGCCCTCGGCCGACTTGAGCGCCGAGGTCGCCACCACCTCGGCGACGATGGCGATGAACAGATAGGCGTAGCTCATGGCGCCGTCCCCCCGGTTCGCGCATCGACCACTGAGGCGCGGGCGGGGGGCGAAGTCAACGGCGCGCCTGCGTCCATCTCCCGCGCCGGGGCGGGCTGCGCGGCGCGGGAGATGCGCTATCCTCGCGGCCCCTTCCTCCCCGTTCCTGGAGAGCCCGCCCCGATGGCCGATGCCGCCGCGCGCCCCGCCACATTCGTTCCTGCCGACCCCGGCTTCGAGCCGCGCGTGCGCGACAGCTTCGCGCGCCAGCCCTTCATGGCGACGATGGGCGCCACGCTCGGCACCGTCGCCCCGGGCCGGGTCGAGGTGATCCTGCCGTTCGACGCCAAGGTGACGCAGCAGCATGGCTTCTTCCACGGCGGCGCCATGGGCGCTATCGCCGACGTGGCCGGCGGCTATGCCGCCTTCTCGCTGTTCCCGGCCGACGCGACGGTGCTGACGGTGGAGTACAAGATCAACATCATGGCGCCCGGCAAGGGCGATCGGCTGGTGGCGGAGGGCGTGGTCCTGCGCGCGGGGCGCACCCTCACCGTGGTGCGGGTGGACGTCCATGCGGAGGCCGGCGGGACCCGCATCCACTGCGCCAGCGGCACCCAGACGCTGATCCGCCTCGACGGCCGAAGCGACGGCAAGGCCTGAGGGCCGGCGATGCGCTTCCCTTCGCCCCTCGTGCCGGCGCGGCTCCTGCGCCGCTACAAGCGCTTCCTCGCCGACGTGGCGCTGGAGGACGGAACCGAGGTGACGGTCCACGTCGCCAATTCCGGCGCCATGCTGGGGCTCATGACGCCAGGCGCGCGCGTCCTGCTCTCCCCCGCCACCGCGCCGGGGCGCAAGCTGCCGTTCGGCTGGGAGCTGGTGGAGGCCGATTTCGGCGCCGGCCCGGAATGGGTGGGCGTCAACACCATGCATCCCAACCGCCTTGTGGCGGAGGCCATCGCGGGCGGCCTCGTGCCGGAACTGTCCGGCTACCAGCGCCTGCGCCGCGAAGTGAAATACGGCCGCAACAGCCGCATCGACATCCTGCTGGAGGACGACGCCCGCCCGCCATGCCTCGTGGAGGTGAAGAACGTCCACCTCATGCGCCGGCCGGGCCAGGCGGAGTTCCCTGACTGCGTGACGGCACGCGGCGCCAAGCATCTCGTCGAGCTGGGGGACATGGCGCAGACGGGCAGCCGGGCGGTGATGGTCTATCTGAGCCAGATCGGCTCGGCGCGGCAGATCGGCTTCGCGCGTGACCTCGATCCCCACTACGGCGCCGCCTTCGACAAGGCGCGGGCGCTCGGCGTGGAGGCGATCGGCCTCGTCTGCCGCCTCGACGCGGACGGGATCGAGGTGGAGCGCCAGGTGCCGGTCGTCGGCTGAGCCGCCAGAGCACGCGCCGGTCAGCCCGCATTGCAGGCTGAACGGATAACGCGTTCTCTCCCATGAAGTTAGAGCGCGATGAAAAAAGGCCGCCGCTCCGAAACCGGAGACGGCGGCCCAGGAGCGCCGATGGGCGCCTTGCAGCTCTTATGCGCCGAGCCCCCGCTCCGGGGGCCCGGCCGATCGCCAGCCGTGCCTTACTTGGCGGGGCCGTAGTCCTTCCACAGCGGCTCGAAGGAGGCGTCCACCACGTCCTTGTAGGCGGGGGCCGGCTCCTTGATGAGGCCGTTCGGCACCAGCAGGTCCATGGTCTTGCCGATCATCGCCTCGTTCATGTAGGGGACGTAGGTCTTGGCCTGGGTCTCGACCGAGATGCGCATCGCCTTGGGCTGGCTGTCGCCATACTCCTTCAGCGCGATCTTGGTCACCTCGTCGACATTCTTCGGGTCGGCGATGAACTTCTGCGCCTTGACGATGGCCCGCACCACCTTCTCGGCGATCGGGCGGTTCTTGGCGAGATAGTCGCGGGTGGTCTGCAGCACCACGTAGCCCATGTCCTGGAACAGCTTCGGACCCTGGCCCACGGTGGTGTTCACCACATAGACCCACTCGCCGAGGCCCTCCACCGCGATCGGGCCCCACGGCTCGGTCACCATGGCGGCGTCGATCTCCCCCGCCTTGCCGGCGGCGAGCTGGCGGTCGGCGCCGCGGATCGGCACCAGCGTCGCGTCCTTCTCCGGGTCGATGCCGGCGGTCTTCAGGATGTAGCGCGTGGACACGTCGGTGAAGCCGCCGCGCGAGAGCGTGCCGATCCGCAGGCCCTTGAGGTCCTCGACCTTGGGCGCGCGGCCGAGCTTGTCGGCGAGGTCCTTGCGCATGATGATCGCGCCGGCATAGTTCGACTGGATGTTCATGATCGTGACGATCGGCTGGTTCGCCTTGGCCGTCTTCACGTTGTTCTCCAGCGCCCCGTTGAGGAACTGGAGCGAGCCGCCCATGAGCGCGGCGGTGGCCGGCGGGCCGCCGGCGAAGTATTCGAGCGTGACGTCGAGGCCCTCGTCCTTGAAGAAGCCCTTGTCGCGCGCCACCACCAGCGGCAGGCCGAAGATCGACTTCACCGAGATGCCGATGTTGAGCTTGGTCTCCTGGGCGGAGGCGGGCACCGCGGCGGCGAGGCCGAGCGCGGCGATGGCAAGGGCGGCGAACCGGCGCCGGGTGTGTTCCCCAATCATGGCGTTGTCCCTCAAGGTTTGATCTTGCTTGGTCGGTTGGTCTGGCGCCCCGGCGCCCGATCCGGCCGGCCCGCGGGAGCGGGCCGGTGCCGGCTCAGTGCAGGGCCTCGTCGCGCCACCGCAGAAGACGGTTCGAGGTGGCGACGAACGCGCGGTCGATGCTGAAGGCGAGCACCATCAGCACGATGAGCGGCATGATCATGCCGGTGGTGTCGAAGGCGCCGGCGGCGCTGTCGATCATGTAGCCGATGCCGGCGCGGGCGGAGATGAACTCGCCGACGATGGCGCCGATGATGGCGAAGGAGATGGAGACCCGGAGCGCCGAGAAGATCCACGGCACGCAATTGGGCAGCAGCACCTTGTAGAACACCTGGTAGCGCTTGGCGTGGATCACCCGCATCATGTTGATGAGCTGCGGGTCCGCCGCCTTGATGCCCTCGTAGGTGTTCAGCATGATCGGCACCACCACGAGCGAGAAGGCGAGCAGGAACTTCGAGGCGAAGCCGATGCCGACGAACATCACGATCAGCGGCGCCAGCGCCACGCGCGGCAGGCTGTTCATGGCGATCACGAACGGCTCCAGCGCCGCCCCGAGCACCCGGCTCACGCCCAGCACCAGCCCGAGCAGCACGCCCACCACCGCGCCGGCGGCAAGGCCGGCGAGCGCCTCCTGCATGGTGATGTAGGTGTGGTAGGTGATCTCGTTCTCCTTCAGGGACTCCCAGAAGGCAGACGCGATCAGCGACGGGCTGGAGGTCCAGAACACCGGGATGATGCCGAGGCGGGCCGAGAGCTCCCAGCCGCCGACGATGACGATCAGCAGCACCACCTTGAGGATGGCCACCTGACGCGAGTTGTCCTGGTCCATCAAGCCCTCCCCTGCATGGCCTTGAGCGCCTCGCCGCGCAGATCCTCCCAGATGGCGTCGTGCAGCTCGGTGAAGCGCGCCATGTGGCGCACCTGGTCGAGGGTGCGCGGGCGCGGGATGCCCACCTCGTACTCGGCGAGGATGCGGCCCGGGCGCGCGCTCATCACCAGCACCCGGTCGGCGAGCGCGATCGCCTCGCCGAGGTCATGGGTGATGAACAGCACGCTCTTCCTATGCTCCTCCCAGTATTTGAGGAACATTTCCTGGATCAGCAGCTTGGTCTGGGCATCCAACGCCCCGAACGGCTCGTCCATGAGGATGAGGCGCGGATTGTCCACCAGCGTGCGGGCGAGCGAGACGCGCTGGCGCATGCCGCCGGAGATCTCGCGCGGGAAATGGTCCTCGAAGCCGTCGAGGCCCATCACGCCCAGCATCTCGCGGGCGCGCTGCTCGCGCTCGGCCTTGGCGACGCCCTTCACCTCGAGGCTGATGACCGTGTTCTGGAGCACGTTGCGCCACGGCAGCAGCGCATGCTGCTGGAACACGTAGCCGATCGGGGCCGCCTCGCCGCCGGGCGGGGCGCCGAACACCTCGACGGCGCCGCTCTGCACCGGCGTCAGGCCGGCGATGAAGTTGAGCAGGGTGCTCTTGCCGCATCCCGAAGGGCCGACGATGGAGACGAACTCCGCCTCCTTCAGGGTCAGGTCCACATGGTCGAGAATCTGGAGCTGGCGCTTCTGCCTGTCCAGCAGGCGATAGCTCAGCCCGGCGATCCGCACGGCCGCCTGCTGATCAGGACCGTTCGTGCCCGCAACCACCTGAAGCCCTGTTCGAACCGCTCCCATGCGTGCCTTCCCGTTGGTAAATCTTATTTATCGCATACCTATACCTAAATTCATGATAGGTCCAGCCGAAGGTTGAATACATTTTATCTGGCCAATGAACTGGAGAGTGGCGATTTGACACACTAAATTACCGATAATGCACATTAGCTCATTGGGCTATGAAGAAATTTCAATGCGCCGGTTCCGCCGGAAGCGTTCACTAGAGCCACAGAGCTGAGTTACGAGTACGCGTAAATACGCGCTAAATTACCAAATCAATCAGGAGCCGCTCATGACCATCGCCCACAAGCCGACCGGCGACGCCGCCAGCATCCAGGACCACCCCAACCGGCACCTTTTGGACCTGCGCGGGACGCTTGCGTGGCTCGAGCGGCAGGGCGACCTGGTGGTGACCGACAAGGAGGTCAATCCGGACCTGGAGCTCACCGGCCTCCAGAAGCTCATGGACGGCGCCTGCCCGGTGCTCTTCAACAATGTGAAGGGCAAGCCGAACCACCGCCTGCTCACCAACCTGTTCGGCGACATCAGCGCCGTGAACCGGATGTTCGGCTGGGCCTCCGACAAGGAGCGCACCCAGAAGCTGGCTTATGCCCTCTCCCACCCGCTGCCGCCGGTGGAGATCGCCCAGGCGGACGCGCCCTGCCAGGAGGTGGTGATCGAAAATCCGGACGACGTGAACCCGTTCCTGGTGGCGATCCGGCACACCGAGCTGGAAAGCGAGATGACCATCGGCTCGGGCATCCGCTGCGTCACCGGCGCCGCCTTCGGCGGCGGCACGGACGTCGGCTACAACCGCATGAATTTTCGTTGGGGCAATGTGGGCACGTTCCAGATCTCGCCCGGCTCCCACATGTGGCAGGTGGTCAGCGAGGCCTACCGCAAGAATGAGCGCGTGCCGCTCACCTTCTGCTTCGGCGTGCCCGCCGCCTGCACCCTGCTGGCCGGCGCCGCGTTCGACTATGTGATCCTGCCCTATGGCTGCGACGAGATTGGCGTCGCCGGCGCCGCGCAGGGCTTCCCGGTGCGCCTCGTCAAGGCCCGCACCGTGGACGCCTACGCGCTCGCCGACGCCGAGATCGTGATCGAGGGCTATATCGACCCGCGCGACAAGCGCTTCGAGACCGCCGAGGCGGAGGCCGACCAGACCCAGGGCCGCCACCACTTCCATCCCGAGTGGGCGGGCTACATGGGCAAGGCCTATCGCGCCCCCACCTTCCACGTCACCGGCATCACCACCCGCAAGCCGGAATCGAAGCCGATCGTGTTCGCCCTGGGCGCCCATACGCTGGACGAGCACAACATCGACACCTCGATCCGCGAGGCGGCCATGTTCGAGCTGTGCAACCGGCTCCAGCCCGGCATCGTGCAGGACGTGAACATCCCCTACTGCATGACCGACTGGGGCGGCGTCATCATCCAGGTGAAGAAGCGCAACCGCATCGAGGAGGGCTGGCAGCGCAACTTCCTCTCGGCGCTGCTCTCCACCTCCCAGGGCATGCGGGTGGCCATCGCGGTCAGCGAGGACACCAACATCTACTCCATGGACGAGATCATGTGGTGCATTACCACCCGCGTGAACCCGCGCACGGACATCCTCAATCCCACCCCCGGCGGGCGCGGCCAGACCTTCATGCCGGCCGAGCGCATGACCGCCGGCGACAAGGAATGGACCGCCACCAACACCTCCTACGAGGGCGGCATGGGCATCGATGCCACCGTGCCCTACGGCTACGAGGAGGACTTCCTGCGGCCCCAGTATCCGGTCTCCAAGGTCAAGCTCGAGGACTTCCTCTCGCGCGACCAGATCACCAAGGTCCAGGCCCGCATGAGCGGCTGGACCGAGCTGCTGGCCAAGACCGGCCACTGAGCCGGTCCAGGCCACGGAAACCGGGATCGGGGACGGGCGCGGCTCAGCCGCACCCGTCGCCTCGGGAGGCGGGCGGCGCGGCGGACTGGGCCGCGCCGCCCGCTTCTCCAAACCAATTGCGAGTGCGGCGACATTCTCGGGCGCGGGAGGCCCCCCATGGACGACATCTTCAGCGGCCACCAGCTGGATATCCCCTTCGCGTCCGTGCCGGTGCTTCTGGCACGCTATCGCGACCGCGACCCGGACCGGCTCGCCATCGTCGACCTCGACCAGGACAGCGCCATCACCTTCGGCGCGCTGGCCGACCTCACCGACCGCATCGCCGCCAAGCTCGTGGCGCTCGGCGTCGGCAAGGGCGACAAGGTGCTCCTGCTCTCCGACGAGTGCCTGGAGAAGCTCCTGATCTGGCTCGGCACCTGGCGCATCGGCGCCGTGGCGTGCCCGCTCAACATCGAGCTGAACAACGAATATATCGGCGACTTCGCCGCGCTGCTGAAGCCCAAGGCGGTGCTCTACCAGAACGGCCTCGACTACGCCGCCATCGCCGGCGACGGACCGACCATCCGCTTCGGCGCCTGGAAGAAGGACGGCGCCGGCGATCCGGCCGACGACTTCTTCCGCAGCCTTCCGGCGCGCGTCGATCCGGCGACGCTGCCCGACGGCTACGGCCCGACCGACATGGCCGGGATCTTCTGCACGTCCGGGACCACCGACCGGCCGAAGGCGGTGGTCTACGACCACGCCGCCTACTGGCTGAGCGGCCTCTCCACGCTCGACATGCTGGGGCTCACCGAGGACGACCGGACGCTGGAATACCGTTCCTTCGGCTGGAATTCGGCCCAGGTCCTGTCGCTGATGCCGTTCCTGCAGAGGGGCACCACGCTCCACATCGCCAAGCGCTTCTCGCACTCGCGCTTCTTCGAGTGGATCCAGAAGTACGGCATCACCTTCTCGGCCGGCGTTCCCACCGTGCTGAACATGCTGCTCAACAAGCCGCTCGGCTACACCGCCGACGACATCCCCACCCTGCGCCTCATGACGTGCTCCACCGCGCCGCTGAGCGCCGAGCAGTGGGTGAAGTTCGAGACCATGTACGGCATCAAGCTGCTCCAGCTCTACGGCATGTCGGAGGCGGGCTGGATCTGCGGCAACCGCCACTACAAGGCCAAGCTCGGCACCGTGGGCCTGCCCGCCAAGCACCAGGAGTTCGTCATCGTCGACGGCGAGGGCAAGGAGTGCCCGGTGGGGGTCGAGGGCGAGGTCACCATCGGCGGCCCGCAGACCGCGCTCGGCACCCTGCGCGAGGACGGCACCATCGAGCCGGTGCGCGGCCTCAGGATCAAGACCGGCGACCTCGCGGTGCGCGACGCGGAAGGCTTCATCACCGTCACCGGCCGCACCAAGGACCTCATCATCCGCGGCGGCATGAACATCGCCCCGGTGGAGATCGACAACATCCTCATGGCTTCCGACCTGGTGCTGGAGGGCGCGGCCCTCGGCGTCCCGGACCCCATCTATGGGGAAGAGGTGGTGTGCGTGGTCGTGCCGAAGACCCCGGATGTCACCGGCGACCAGATCGCCGCCTATCTGCGCGCCCGCCTGCCGCTGCCCAAGGTGCCGAAGAAGATCTACCTCGCCGAGAGCCTGCCGAAGAGCGACCGCGGCAAGGTGCTGCGCGACAGGCTGCGCGACGCACTGCCGGAGCTGACCGAGGCCGCCGTGGTGAGCCTCAAGGCCTCCTGAGGCCGCGCCGCGCGGCGAGACGCTTCCTCCCGTGGGCCGTTGCGACAGTGTCGCAACGGCCTTTTTTTGTTCCGGGCATGTGCCTTCCATTGGAACCGGTCCTTGGAGCCGGCACGCGCCTCGCGCGAGAATGCTCCGGAGCGCGGTACGGTCCGGCCTGCGCCGCAAGCTGAGCGGAAAACGCGTTCTCCCGCTTAAAGTTAGAGGGCTGCTCACCGATCAAACTGTTTCAATTTGATCAGATCGCGCTCTAGGATCGTGCGCCCCCGTCCGCGCCGGACCGCCGCGCGCCACCCCCTTCCTGCCGAGGCCCCCATGTTCTACGAGCCCGCAAAGAACGATCACGGCCTGCCCCATTCGCCGCTCAAGGCCATCATCGCCCCGCGCCCCATCGGCTGGATCTCCAGCCTGTCGCCGGAGGGCGTCGCCAACCTCGCCCCCTATTCCTTCTTCAACATGATCGGCGACGACCCGGCGCTGGTCATGTTCTCCTCCACCTCGCGCAAGGATTCGGTGGCCAACGTCGAGGCCACCGGCGAGTTCGTATGCTCGCTCGCCATCGCCGGCCTGATCGACGAGGTGAACGTCTCCTCGGCGGCGGTGCCGCCGGACGTGAGCGAGTTCGACCTCACGGGCCTCGCCAAGGCGCCGTCCCGGCTGGTGAAGCCGCCGCGCGTCGCCGCCGCCCCCGCCGCGCTCGAATGCGTCCATGTGGAGACGATCCAGCTCAAGGGCCGCGACGGGCGGAAGGCGG
The DNA here is from genome assembly GCF_043194795.2 of Xanthobacter pseudotagetidis. NCBI lineage: Bacteria > Pseudomonadati > Pseudomonadota > Alphaproteobacteria > Hyphomicrobiales > Xanthobacteraceae > Xanthobacter > Xanthobacter pseudotagetidis. The sequence continues at coordinate 4,364,013 of NZ_CM195534.1, forward strand.
ACCAGTACATGGTAATCGGCGAGGTGGTCGGCGTGTTCATCGACGACGCCGCCATCGTCGACGGGCGCTTCGACGCCGCCCGCGTGCAGTCGCTCGCCCGCTGCGGCTATCTCGACTATTCCGCCATCGAGCACCTGGTGGAGCGCCCGCGCCCGAGCCGCGCCAGCCTGCCCGGCATGGTGGAGGCCCTCAGGGCGAAGCGCGCGGCGGAGTGAGCGCCAGGCGCCGCCGGAGGCGCGCTACTTCGCGCCCGGCTGGCCGGCGCACGGCAGGAAGCGCTCGGTAGGCGCATAGACCAGGATGTCCGGCTTGAAGCGCTGGATCGCCTCCCAGTCGAAGCGGCAGAGCCGGTGGTGCATCCACAGGAAGGCGGAGGCGCGGGCGGCGAGGTAGCCGTCCCAGAAATGCTGGGTGAAGCTGTCGCCGATCACCATGATCCGCGGGCCGTCATGGCCGGTCTCGAAGCCGTGGGAGACGAACGGGTCGCGGCCGGTGGCGCTCTCGCCGGTGTCGCGCGCGGAGTTCTCCTTCACCATGCCGGCGAGCGGCTTGAGGCCGTCGGTAGCGCCGGCATAGGGCGCCTTCGGAGGATAAAGGACATCCGGCGTGTCGGACCGGGTCTCGCCCTTCATGCGCAGGAGATCGCCCTGGAGGCGGGGACGGGGCGCGCCGATGGCGTCCTTCGCGGCGATCTCCAGATCGGGCCGGCCGACGGCAGCCATGGCGGCGTTGAAGGCGATCAGCGCGCCGCGCTGGTTCCAGTGGGTATCGAGGATGTAATAGACCGGCCCGCCGGCCTTGCCGGCCTCGATCAGGGGCCGCAGGTCGACAAACGGCACGCCGCGCGTCTTCAGCCCCTCGGCGACGAGGTCGTATTCGGTGGGCGTGCGCTTGTGGTGGCGGGCATAGGCCGGCAGCAGGTCGAAGTTCGCGGTGTGGCCGTTGGGCGGGATGATGAAGACGAAGCGCCCGCCGAGCCGGCGCATCTCGGCATCGAGCCGCGCGCCGAGATCCACCGCCATCTCCACTTTCTGCGGCCGCACGAGCTGGCCGATGGACTGCTCCAGCGCCTGGTTCTCGCCGAGGAACAGCGCGCCGCCTTCGCCGCTGATCACCCGCGCGCTGCCGCTGCCGCCGATCCACTTCTCATAGGTGTTGTGGGCCGACAGCACCGCGCCGCGGAAGCCGAAGACGTTGTTGATGTAGGGATCGAGGCGCTCGGTCGCCTTGGTCCACCAACGCGCCTCGGGCGCGATGACGGTGCGCATGGGCGCCGGAAGGTCGGGCGTCAGCAGGCCGATGGTCGGCAGCGTCAGCACCGCGAAGAAGACGATCGCCCAGTAGCGGCGGAAGGCCATCAGCAGCGGCATGGCACGGACCTCCCCTAGAACCGGAAATAGAGAAAGGGGCTGTAGGCCGCCGCCCCGACCGAGATGACGCACAGCAAGAACAGCACCGCCATCATCGCCGTGTCGGCGGCGCCGTAGAGCGCGAGCCGCGTCCGCTCCGGCAGGCGCCGCCCGCCCGGCCGCGGCCAGCCGAACATGGCGAGCGGCCAGCCCAGGATCATGACGACGATGGTGCTCAGCTGCAGCGTGGTGACGATGCCGGCCGATATGGCGCCCACCCCGTTCAGCCCGACGAGGCCGGCGAACATGCCGCCGGCGCGCGGCAGATCGTCGGCGCGGAACCACACCCAGCCGGTGAGCATCACCAGCAGCACATAAGCATGGGAGACGACGCGCGGCGCCCGGGCGAGAACGGCACCGAAGCGGGTGCGCTCCAGCACCAGGAAGGTGCCGTGATGGATGCCCCAGATCACGAAGTTCCAGCTCGCCCCGTGCCACAGGCCGCACAGAAGGAAGACGGTCCACAGGTTCACGGCGGTGCGCAGGTGGCCGCGCCGGTTGCCGCCGAGCGGGATGTAGAGATAGTCCCGGAACCAGCTCGACAGGCTCATGTGCCAGCGGCGCCAGAAGTCGGTGATGGAGCGCGACCCGTAAGGCAGGTTGAAGTTGCGCGGGAACTTCAGCCCCATGGCGAGCGCGAGCCCGATGGCCATGTTGGAATAGCCGCCGAAGTCGAAATAGATTTGCAGCGCATAGGCCAGCAGGCCGATCCACGCCTCGAACAGGTTCGGCGCCGCCCCGGCCTGGGAATCGAACACGGCCGCGACCACCGGCGCCACCTCGTCGGCGATCAGCACCTTCCAGCTGAGGCCGATGACGAAGATGCGCAGGCCCGCCGAGACGCGGCCGAGCGTGGTGCGCCGCGCGGCGATGCGCCGGTTGATGGTGGAGTAGCGCACGATCGGGCCCGCCACCAGCTGCGGGAACATGGTGATGTAGACCGCGATCTCCTCGAAGCGCGCGTTGGCGCTCACCCGGCGGCGGTAGACATCGACCAGGTAGGAGATGGCGTGGAAGGTGAAGAAGGAGATGCCGAGCGGCAGCTCCAGGTGCACCACCGGCAAGGCGATTCCGGCGGGCGCGAGCAGCAGGTTGAGGTTCTGCGCCAGGAAGCCGGCATATTTGAAGACGATGAGGCCGGCGAGATTGACCGCCACCGCGAGCCCCAGCGCCTTCAGGCGCCAGCGCTCCGAGCGCGCGTCGATCATCAGCGCCAGCAGGTAGTTGGCGACGATCGAGACCGCGAGAACGGCGACGTTCGCGAGCCCGCCCCAGGCGTAGAAGACCAGCGAGAAGACCAGCAGGACAAAGTTGCGTGTCCGCGTGCCGCGCGCGAGGAAGTAGCACAGCAGGAAGGCCGGCAGGAAATAATAGAGGAAGGTGACGGACGAGAAGACCATGTCGAGCCGGTGCTGCCGCTAATACACGAATTGCTCGCGCAGGATGCGCTCGTCGAGCCCGTGATCGGGGTCGAACAGCATATCCACGGACGACGTGCGATCGAGGCGCGCGGAAACGGCGATGATGTCGCGCACCTCCTGGTGGTCCGCCACCGCGCTCACGCTGCGCTTCTCCGCCTCCAGCACGGCGATGTCGATGCGGGCGTGGTCGGGCACCAGCGCGCCGCGCCAGCGCCGCGGCCGGAACGGCGAGATCGGGGTGAGCGCCAGGAGCGGCGTGCCGAGCGGGAGAATGGGGCCGTGGGCGGACAGGTTGTAGGCGGTGGAGCCCGCCGGCGTGGCGACGATGATGCCGTCGCAGATCAGCTCGTCGAGCCGCACCCGGCCGTCGATGGAGATGCGCAGCTTCGCCGCCTGGAAGGTCTGGCGCAGCAGGGACACCTCGTTGAAGGCCGGCGCGCGGTGGCGCACCCCGGCCGCGTCCACCGCCTCCATGATGAGGGGATGGATGCGCACCCGCTCCGCCCTGGCGAGGCGATCCTTCAGCCCGTCCTCACGGTAGGTGTTCAGGAGGAATCCGACCGTGCCGCGGTTCATGCCGTAGATGGGGATGTCGCGGTCGCGGAAGCGGTGAAGCGTCTGGAGCATGAGGCCGTCGCCGCCAAGGGCGACGATCACGTCCGCCTCGTCCTCGCCCGCGGCGCCATATCGCTCCGACAGCGTCAGCCGCGCGGTCTCCGCCTCCGGCGTCGCGCTCGCCACGAAGGCGATGTTCTGGAACGGGCAAAGCGTCTCGGGCATGAACCATCCGATGGGCGGGGTCTCGACCGCCTGGCGCGGCACCGGATGCGCGAACCGGCGGCTTCCTTCTAGAGCCAATCCGCGCCTGCAACAAGCGAGCGGCCGGCGGTCCCACGGGCCCAGCCTCTGGACACCTCGCGCGAAGCATGACTTGGTGCGCCGTCCGGCCCGAGCCCGAGCGCGCACTCCATGAGCGATCCCACCGCCCCCGCCCCCGGCACCAGCGAGGCCCCCGTCGGCGGCCCCTACGCCAGCCGGGTCGCGCGATGGCTCTCGATCCACGATCCCGGCGGCATCGACACCACCCGCGCGCTCCAGCTCGCGGTCGCCTTCGTCATCGTCATCACCCTCGGCGTGTCCACCTCGCGCGCCTTCGACCTCGGGCTCGACGTGTCGTTTCCGCTGATGGCGGGCGCCGGCGCGCTGGTGCTCGTCACCTTCACCCCGGCCGCCAGCCGGCGCACCGAGGCGCGCACCATGGGGCGCATCTTCGCGCTCGCCATGGCATTCCTCCTGACGCTGATCGCGGTCGGCCCGGGGGAAGGGCCCGCCAACGAGATGGTGCAGAAGCTGCTGCTGGTGCCGCTCTCCTTCCTCGCTCTGGTGCTGCGCCGCTCGGGCATGGACGGGCAGCGGCTCGGCCTGTCGCTGATCGTGGTGGCGACGGTGGGCACCATCCTCGCGCCGACACGGGCCGACGCGCTCTATTTCCTGCTCGCCTTCTGCCAGGGGGCGGCGGTGATGGTGGCCCTGCGGCTCTCCCCCTGGCGGCCCTCGGCGGTGAAGGCGTTCGTGAACTCCGCCCACCAGGTGGAGGAGATGCTCGCCGCCTATCTGCGCGAGATGTCGGAGGCGGTGCGGGCGGGCCGACCCTTCCCCGCCGATCTCGGGCCCGAGGTGGGCGCCGCGCGGGCGCGGGTGTGGAACGCGCTCGCCAACGCCTCCGCCGAGGACCCCGGCGCGCGCCTGGATTTCGAGCAGCTCAGGGCCAAGATCTACCGGCTTCGCGTCGCGGTGCTGCTGCTGGCGAGCTGCATCCCCGCCTCCGGACGCAACACGCCCGACTGGCGGGGCCCGTTCGCCAACGCCGCGGACCACATCGCCCGCCGCCTGGAAGTGCTCGACCGCATCGACGACAAGGCGGAGGAGCGGTTCGAGCGCGCCATCGAGGAGCTCAGGGCGGCGGCCTTCGATCCCCGCCTCGAACCGGTCGCGCGCTTCGCGCTGATGCGCGCGGTGACGGCCTTCGAGCGCCTCTCCTTGGTGGTCACGGGCATCGCCGCGCAGGAGACCGCGCCGTTCCCGCCGCCGCACCCGGACGAGGACCTGCCGCCCCCGCCGGCGCCGGTTCCCCTGCTCGTCCCCGGCCGGGACGGCCGTCGCGTGTTCTCGGCCCCGCTCAAGGTGGCATGCCAGGGCCTGGTCGCCACCACCATCACCACCGCGCTCGACCTCGCCTTCCACCTGGAGCACGCCTACTGGGCCACCATGACGGTGATGTTCGTGCTCGGGAACAGCGTCGGCGAGACCTATATGCGCGTGCGCTACCGCACCGTGGGCACGCTGATCGGCGTGGCGCTGGGCATGGGCCTGTTCCTGGTGCTCGACGCCCATGTCTGGCTGCTGGCGGCGCTGTGCGTGTTCGCCCAGATGATCGGCATCGTCACCCAGAAGGACCGCTACGACGTCGCCTCCGCCGCCACCGGCTTCGCGGTGATCCTCGGGCTGCATCTGATCGCCGGGCTCGGGCCGCAGGGCATGATCGCGCGCATCTACGAAACCGTGATCGGCGCCGGCATCGCGCTCGTCGTCTCCTACGCCGTGCTGCCGGTCTATCTCACCGACCAGTTCCGTCCGGAGGTGCGCGCGCTGCTGAAGCGCTGCCGCGACAGCTTCGCCAGCTGGTGGCCGCGGGCCCAGGGCCAGCGCGTCAGCATGGCGCCGCTGGCGCGCGAGGTGCGCCAGCTCGACCTGCGCGTGCCGCAGCTCGGCGCCGAGCAGGTGTTCGGCCATTCCGCGGGCGACGTGGTCAACATCGCCTCCACCCTCGACGTGCTGATGACCTATCTCGCGCTGCTGGAGGACGTGACCCAGCGCCTGGCCCTCGCGGCGCCGCAGGCGGAGGTGGTCTCGCTCGCCGAGACCGCGCGCTCCCGCACCCTCAACGCCCTCGCCTTGGCGCTGGGCGAGGCCAGCGCCGACCAGGACGCGGCCGCCGCCCCGGCGGTGGAAGCGGCGGTTTCCATGGTGCTCGCGCTCGCCGACGATCCCCAGGTGAAGCAGGCGCTGCCGCTGGTGGCCGACTATCTCGCCTATTCGGACGCGGTGCTGCGCCCGCTCGCCGAGCTGCGCATCGCGCTCTCCGACCAGGCGCCCTGGAACCGGGCGCGGGCGCTGGCCGTCGGCGGAGGCGCCCCTCAGGCCGCGAGACCCTGAGAAACGCGCCACGGCCCGACGGGCGGCCTGCCGGCCGCGCTCAGATCTTGCGGGCGACCGTGGGCGCGTCCTCCGGCGCCTGCCCGCAGGGCGCGAAGGCCCGCCGCGCCGTGCAGTCCAGCAGCGCGAACGAGGCGGCGAAGAAGTCCGCCGCCGCGGCGCGTCCCGCCGGCGAAAGGCCGTAGCCCGGATGCTCGCCCGGCGGGCCCGCCTCGCGCGCCACCAGGCCCGCCTCCATGGCGTCGCGGATCACCTGCAGCACATGGGTGCGCGAGAGGTGGAAGCGGCGCGCGAGCTCCGCCACCGTGGGCGGCGGCCGGTCCTGGTCCGCCGCCACCAGCAGGGCGAACAGGATCACCACGCCGCCGTCGCGGTCGGCGAAGGGGATGAGGGCCGGGGCATGCTCCAGCATGCGGAAGCCGTGGCGGAACGCCTCGCCGAAGGCCAGCGCCAGCGCGCGGCAGAAGCCGAGCCCGTCCAGCGCCGCCGCCGCATCGCCGCCCACGCCGCCAAGCGAGCGCATGGCCATGAAGTGACCGCGCCAGCGCTCGCGGAACGAGCCCCACATGCGCTCGGTGGGCGCCAGCGGGCGCTCGCGCCGGTCGCCCGTGCCCTCGGCGGGCGCGAGATAGCCGCTCCAGCGCATGAGGGCGAGCAGGGCCTTGGCCCGCCCGTGGCTGCACAGCCGCGTCTCCTGGCACAAGGCGGTCATGCGCGCCGCCGTGATGCCGCCGCCCTCCGGCAAGGCATCGAGATAGAGGGCGAGGAAGCTGAACATCAGCCGCCCCCGGTCGCTGAGCACGCGGTTGAGCAGGGGGTGGTTGTCGTAGGATTCCACCGTGCCCCGCGCGGACGCCCGCATGGCGGCCGCGAAACCCGGATGGGCCTTCACCGCTGCGCAAGCCCCCGGCCCCGCTCCGTCCGCGAGCCAGTCCGGCCATCCTTCGGCTGCGTCGGTGGAGGGGGCGAGCATGGCCCCGGTCGGCTGGGGCATGCCGCGCGGTCCGTCTTGCATGGCGGCAAGCGCCGTTCCTGTCGGATCATTCTAGAGCGCGATCGGGGCAAATTGAATCCGTTTGCTCCGAGAATCTCCCTTCGCGCGCCGAGCAAGGAGAACGCGCCATCCGGCCCGCCCGCGCTACCGACCGGGCGGCGGCCGGAATGGCCCTGCGGCAGATGCAGCAAATGTTCGCCATTGGCCCCACCGGGGGGCGCCCCATAGTGCAGCGGCTGGATGGGTCTGCCCCGATTCGTCCTGCGTGCAATGTCGGTATCCGGCCCCCGGCCCGCCCTCACGGCATGCCGAGGGGCGTGCGGGCCTCGGCGCCCATCGGCGCCCAAGGAGGAAGAAGCCATGATCAAGATCGCGCATCTCGCGCTGGCCGGCGCGGCCGCCGCCCTGTTCCTCGGCGCGGCGCCGCAGCCCGCCAACGCGGTGGTCTATTGCAAGACGGTCGGCGTGCCCAAGGGCTGCGTGGCGCGTCCGGCGGCGCCCGCCGCCCGCGCGGCGGTCTATTGCGCTCGGCCGGGATATCCGGTGGGCTGTGTGCCCGGCGTCGGCGCGCCCGGCGTTGGCGTCGCGCCGGGACCGGGAGTCGCCCCGGCCAATCTCGGCGGCCCCGTGAACCGCGTCGGCGTGCGCTGAGACACCGTTCAACCGAAGGAGACGAGAGAGTGAAGACCAAGCTCCCCCTGACACTGCTCGCCCTCGCGACGCTCGGCATGGCCGGCACCCCGGCCCTCGCCGACAAGGCGGCCGCCGACGCGTGCGCCGCCGGCCTCGACGCGCAGGCCAGCGCCGTCTACCAGGCGACCGCCTCGGGCTTCGCCGCCGCCGCCGACAAGCGCGGCTTCGTCACCGAGAAGGTGCGCGGCCTCGTCACGGCCGGCGCCCTGTCCATGGGCAACGCGCGCCCCGCCGCCGAGGCGGCCGTCGCCTGTCTCGAGAAGCTCTGAGCAAAAGCTCCGGGCACGCGCCGGCCGGATCCGCGGGGGTCATCCGGCCGGACCTGCCGTTCTCCGCCACACGGGGAACGCGCCTTGCCGCCCGGCGCCCGCGCCGGGCGGCTCATGCCCCGTCGTCGGGCCCGGCGAACGGCTTGAAGTGCTTGGAGAGCTTGAGCCCCTGGCCCTGATAGTGGGACTTGAGATCGACGCCGTAGAGCCGCTTCGGCCGCCCCGCCATGCGCTCATAGACGAGCCGCCCCACGGTCTGGCCGTGCTCCAGGATGAACGGCACCTCGCGCGAGCGCACCTCCAGCACCGCCCGCGCGCCGACGCCGCCGGCGACCGCGCTGCCGAAGCCGGGGTCGAAGAAGCCGGCATAATGCACCCGGAACTCGCCCACCAGCGGGTCGAACGGCACCATCTCGGCGGCATAGTCCGCCGGCACGTGCACCGCCTCGCGCGAGGCGAGGATGTAGAAGGCGTCGGGATCGAGCACCAGGCTCGGCGTGCCGCCGTCGCGGCGCACGCGGATCGGCTCCCAGAAATCCTCCACGTCCAGCAGCCCGGCTTTGTCCACGTCGACGACGCCGGTATGGCGCTTGGCGCGGAAGCCCTGGAAGCCGGACAGCGCCTCGCCCGCGAGGTCGACCCCGAGCGCGATGCCCCCCGCGGCCACGTCCGGCGACGCCGCGTCCACCAGCCGCTCGCTTTCCTGGAGGTTGAGCAGCTCCAGGTCGGACAGGCGGGCGACGCCGCGGCGGAACCGCACCTGCGACAAGCGCGAGCCGGTGCGCACCAGGATCGGGAAGGTGCGCGGCGAAATCTCCAGGTAGAGCGGGCCGGAATAGCCCGCCGGAATGGTGTCGAACGCCCGCGCCCCGTCGGTGATGACGCGCACGAACACGTCGAGCCGCCCGGTGGAGCTCTTGGGGTTCGCGGCCGCCGCGAGATCGAACGGCAGCTTCAGCTGCTCGGACAGCTTGACGAGATAGACGCAGCCGGTCTCCAGAACCGCGCCGGAGCCGAGGTCCAGCTCGTGCAGAGCGAGTTCCGACAAGCGTTCCTTCACCGTGCGCCCGGCGCCCGGCAGGAAGCTCGCGCGGATGCGCCATGCGGTTCGGCCCAGCCGCAGGTCGAGGCTCGCCGGCTGGATCTGATCGGCGTCCAGCGGCCGCTTGGTCGCGATGGCGCCTTGAGTCACCAGCGCCGAGATCGCCTCGGCGGGAAGGATCCCTGGCTTGGAAAGCTCGGCCACGGTCGCCCCCTTATCCGTTTTCCCGGTCTCATTCGTTCGATCTAACGAACAAATCCCTTGACGCCAAGGCCGCCCCCACCTTATCTCGGTCCCGTTCGTGGTGAATTTGGGCCGGCCGGCTTGCAGCCACGTTAAACAACTTTGAGCTAAAAGGCCGGGGACGAGCGGTGCGGCGCACGGCATCTGCCGCGACTTTGAGGTCGCGCGCAAGCCTTCCGCCCCGTCTACGCTCCCGGCCTGCCGTGGAGGCAGACATGTCGGTGGCGTCCAAACCCTCGTCCAGCTTCGTCCCCAAGGACCCGGCGAGCCTCCATCCGGAGACCCGCCTCGTGCACGCGGGGACCACGCGCTCGCCGTTCGGCGAGACCTCCGAGGCGCTCTACCTCACCCAGGGCTTCGTCTACGACACGGCCGAGGCGTGCGAGGCGCGCTTCAAGGGCGAGGACCCCGGCTTCGTCTATTCGCGCTATTCCAATCCCACCACCGCCATGTTCGAGGAGCGCATGGCGCTGCTCGAAGGGGCGGAAGCCGCGCGCGCCACCGCCTCCGGCATGGCGGCGGTCAATGCCGCGCTGCTGTGCCAGCTCTCCGCCGGCGACCACGTGCTCGCCGCCCGGGCGCTGTTCGGCTCCTGCCGCTGGATCCTGGAGGACTTCCTGCCGCGCTACGGTGTCGAGACCACGCTGGTGGACGGCTGCGACCTCGACGCCTGGCGCGCCGGGGTCAGGCCCAACACCAAGGTGCTGTTCCTGGAGAGCCCCACCAACCCGACGCTGGACATCATCGACATCGAAGCGGTGGCCGGGATCGCCCACGCGGCGGGCGCGCGCCTCGTGGTGGACAACGTGTTCGCCACCCCGCTGCTCCAGCACCCGTTCAAGCTCGGCGCCGACATCGTCGTCTATTCCACCACCAAGCACGTGGACGGCCAGGGCCGCTGCCTCGGCGGCATCATCCTGTCCTCGCAGCAGTTCATGACCGAGCACCTGCAGACCTTCCTGCGCCAGACCGGCCCCTCGATCTCGCCGTTCAACGCCTGGGTGATGCTGAAGGGCCTGGAGACCCTGGCGCTGCGGGTCGAGCGCATGCAGGCGAGCGCCGGCAGGATCGCCGACGCGCTGGCGGGCGAGGCGAAGATCGCCAAGGTGATCTATCCCGGCCGCGACGACCATCCGCAGGCCGCGCTCGCCCGCAGGCAGATGTCCGGCGGCGGCACGCTGGTGACCTTCGTGGTGGAGGGCGGCAAGGAGGGGGCGTTCCGCTTCGCCAACGCGCTCAGGCTGATCCGCATCTCCAACAATCTGGGCGACGCCAAGAGCCTCATCACCCATCCCGCCACCACCACCCACCAGCGATTCACTCCCGAGGCGCGGGCCGAGATGGGCATCTCGGACGGCCTGCTTCGGCTCTCGGTGGGGCTGGAGCATGCCGACGACCTGATCGACGACCTGAAGGCCGCCATCGCCGCGCTCTGAGACGCCGCCCGGGCGTATTGCGCCCGGGCGGCCGCCGGTCCACTGTCGCCAGGCGGGGCGGATGCCCGCGTGCCAGGGGGATGAGGCGGGGATGTACCGGGCGACCACGCGCCAGATCCAGGTGACAGCGACGCCGCGCTACGTGGCCGAGCGCTCGGAGCCGGACCAGGGGCGCTATTTCTGGGCCTACACCATCGAGGTCACCAATCTCGGCACCGAGACGGTCCAGCTGAAGGCGCGCCACTGGACCATCACCGACGCCAACGGCCGCACCGAGGAGGTGCACGGGCCGGGCGTGGTGGGCGAGCAGCCGGTGCTGCCACCCGGCGGACGGTTCGAATATACCAGCGGCGTGCCGCTCACCACCGCCACCGGCATCATGAGCGGGCGCTACGACATGGTCACCGAGGGCGGCGAGGCGTTCTCGGTGGAGGTGCCGGCGTTCTCGCTCGACGTGCCGGACATGCGGCGGGTGCTCAACTGACCATCCAGGAGCGGGGCCCGATGCAGTCCGCCCGCATTCCCTCCGTCGAGGCGCAGGCGCTCTCGACGCTGAACCTGCGCCCGGTGGCGGCGACGCTGGGCATCCTGCTCTCCATCCTCGGCGGCAGCATGCTGCTGCCGGCGCTGGTGGACTTCGCGACCCGCTCGGGCGGCCAGAATGCCTTCATCGGCGCGTCGGCCGTCACCATCTTCGTCGGCGTCCTTCTGTGGATGTCGGGACGCGAGCGCAAGGTGCAGAAGCTCGATTTGCGCCAGGCGTTCCTGCTCACCACCAGCGTCTGGATCGTGCTGACGCTGTTCGCGGCGCTGCCGCTCATGTGGGGCCCCTCGCAGCTCACCTTCACGAAGGCGATGTTCGAGGCCATGAGCGGCCTCACCACCACCGGCGCCAGCACCATGTCGGGCCTCGATGCCCAGGCGCCGGGCATCCTGCTGTGGCGGGCGCTGCTGCACTGGTTCGGCGGCGTCGGCATCATCGCCATCGCCATCGCCGTCCTGCCGGTGCTGTCCATCGGCGGCATGCAGCTGTTCCGCATGGAATCCTCCGACAAGTCGGAGAAGTTCCTGCCGCGCGCCGGCGCGGTGGCCAAGGGGCTGCTCACCGCCTACCTGCTGCTCACGCTCCTGTGCGCGATCGCCTACGCGATCGCCGGGCTCGACCTGTTCGACGCGGTGACGCTCGCCATGTCGACGCTCTCCACCGGCGGCTTCGCCAATTCCGACTATTCGCTCAGCGTGTTCAAGAACCCGGCGGTGGACTATGTGGCCATCGTCTTCATGATCGTCGGCGCCCTGCCCTTCCCGCTCTATGTGCGGGCGCTCTCAGGCGACGCGCGGCGCTTCATCACCCATTCCGAGGTCCGGGTGTTCCTCGGCCTGATCGTGTTCTTCACCGCGCTGTCGTTCGTCCAGCAGGTGTTCCAGGGCATCGCCTCCGGCGAGACCGCGCTGCGCGGGGCCCTGTTCACCGTAGTCTCGCTCATGACCACCACCGGCCTCATGGCGGTGGACTACACCAATTGGGGCCCGCTCTCGGACGCGATCTTCTTCGTGGTGATGTTCCTCGGCGGCTGCACCGGCTCCACCTCGGGCGGGCTCAAGGCGCTGCGCATCGCCATCACCGGCAAGGCCATCCGCCAGCACCTGAAGCGCGTCGCGTTCCGCAACGGCGTGTTCCCGGTGCGCTATGGCGGAGCGCCGGTGTCGGACGACGTGGTGTCCTCGGTGCTGGGCTTCGTGTTCCTCTACATCTTCACCTTCCTGGTGGCGGGCATCGGCCTCAACCTCATGGGGCTCGACATCGTCACCGCCTTCTCGGCCTCCATCGCCTGCCTCGCCAATGTGGGGCCGGGGCTCGGCCCCGTGGTGGGGCCGTCCTCCAACTTCGGCGGCCTGCCCGACCCGGCCATCTGGCTGCTCACCCTCACCATGATGCTGGGACGGCTCGAGATCCTCACCGTGCTGGTGCTGGTGCTGCCGCGCTTCTGGATGCGCTGAGCCGCGGGGTCGACGGCCGGGCGAGCGCCTCAGAAGTGGGCGAGGTAGCCGCCGTCCACCGCCAGGACGTGGCCGGTGACGTAGGAGGCCGCGGGCGAGGCGAGGAACACCGCCGCCCCGGCGATCTCGTCAGGCCGCCCCCAGCGCCCGAGCGAGGTGCGCCGCGAGAGCCATTCGCCCACCGCCTGGTCGCGCGCCAGCTCCGCATTGGGCTCGGTGAGGAAATAGCCCGGCGCGATGGCGTTCACGGTGATGGCGTGCGGACCGAGGTCCGCCGCCAGCGCCCGGGTGAGCGCCTCCAGGCCGCCCTTGGCGGTGGTGTAGGCGGCGTCACCGGCGCGCGAGAGCGGCCCGGCGATGGAGGTGATGTTGATGATGCGCCCGCCCTCGCCGCGCTGCGCCATGGCGCGCGCCACCGCGCGGGTCAGGTGCGCGGGAGCGATCAGGTCGAGCTCGATCAGGGCCCGGAAGTCCGCCGTCTCCATGTCGAGGAAGCCGCGGCGGTCGCGCGCGCCGGCATTGTTGACCAGGATGTGGATCGGCGGCGCCCCCACCATGCGCGCCGTCACCGCTTCGGCGTCGAACACGTCGAGCAGGAACGGCTCCGCATGGCCGCCCTTGCGCATGATGGCTGTGACGGCGGCCGAAAGGCGGTCCGCGTCGCGCCCGTTGACCAGCACGTGGGCGCCGGCCTGCGCCAGCGCCGCCGCGATCTCGAAGCCGAGCCCGGCGGCCGAGCCGGTGACGAGGGCGGTCTGCCCGGACAGGGAGAAGGGATGGGGCATCGGGCGCCTCGCTGGGGCGGGCGGCGGAGCGCCCTTCGGATCGGGGCCAGCTTATACCAAGGGCCTGCGAGTTCGACTCACGGGACCTTGGTCAAGCCCGCCCGGCGCTTGAGCAAGCCCACCTGACGCCGGTCGCAGACCGGAGCCGATGCCACGATAGCGACGGGCGCCACACCGCAAGCCGCCCCCGGCGTCAGGCCAGGAGGCCGCCGGCGAGGGCGCCGAGGATGGCGGCGAGGAACAGGCCGCCGTCGTGCAGCGCCAAGGCAAGACGGCCCGGCGGCCCGGCCGCGTAGATGGCGGAGGTCGCGCCCACGGTCGCCACCGACCAGCCGGCGCCCACCATCACCAGGGCCGCCGTGATCGCTTCCGGCGTGCGCATCAGGTTGAGCGGCACCGCGAGCGCCACCAGCGCCACGCCGAGCCCGGCGAGGACGTAGGGCGGCACCCGGTCGCCGGCGAGCGCCAGCGGCACGGCGGGCGCGTACATGGCCGCCACGTGCAGGGCGATGAAGCCGAACACCGCCGCCTCGCCGATGCCGCAGCCCACGAGCCCGAGCGGCGCGCCGGACATCACCGCGTTCATGCCGAACCAGGCGAGGGCGCCGAGCGCGGTCGGCACGACGATGGCCGAGAGCGGCACGCATTCCTTGGCGCGGAACACCGGCAGCGGATCGGGCGCGAGGCGCACCGCGACGCCCAGCGAGGCGGTGTGGGCGAGCGCCGCGAGCACCGCCGCGCCCACCAGAAAGAAGGGGGCGACCAGGTCTTCCGCGACCGTCGCCAGCGTCGGCCCGGCCACCGCGGCCAGCAGCCCGCCGGCCAGCACGCCGGCGGTGGCGGCGGCCGGGCGGCCCGAGGCGGCGGCGGCCTCGTGCCGGTAGAAGAAGGAGAAGCCCTGCGCCATGCCCAGCCACAGCGCGCCGAGGCAGGCCCAGGCGAACTGGCGCTGCACCAGCGCGACGGCGAGCAGCACGCCGCCGGCGATGCCCAGCGAGGCGCCGAGCGCGAAGCCGGTGCGCCGGCCGAAGGCGTCGCGCAGGAACGATGCCGGAAAGGAGGCGAGCGCGGCGCCCAGCAGCATGGCGGCGAACGGCACCGTCGCAAGCCCCGCGCGCGGGGCGAGCTGCGCGCCCGCCAGCGGCAGCGCCGCGGAGGCCACCGTCTGCGCCAGCACCGCGAAGGCGAAGCCGAGCGCCAGCGGCAGGATGCCCGCCGGTCCGCGGGCATTGTCGTTGGCGGGCGCGTCAAGCTGCGGGTCGCAGACGCAGACCAGCATGCCCGCGCGCGGCTGGGCGGCGCCTGCGGCCGGTCTCATTTTGGCAGATCGTCGTCGGACAGGACCCGCACCGCGGCCCCGTCGAGGTCTTCGTACTGGCCGCTCCTCAGGCTCCACAGGAAGGCGGCGAGGCCGCCGAGGCCGAGCATCAGCGCGAGCGGAACGAGATAGACGAGCACGTTCATGCGGGCACCTCCTCGAGGGCCGTGGCGTCGGTGGCCTCATCCTTGCGGCCTGGCCGCGCCGCACGCAAGGCGTTCAGCGTGACGAGGATGGAGGAGCCGGACATGGCGAGCGCGGCCACGAGCGGCGTCACCAGCCCGGCGATGGCCAGCGGCACCGCGATCACATTGTAGAGAACGGCGAGCGCGAGGTTCTGGCGCATCAGCCGTGCCGCCACGCGCGCCCCGTCCACCGCCGTCAGCACCGGCAGCAGGCGCCGGCCGAGGAACACGGCATCCGCATGCGCCTGCGTCACCGCCGCGCCGGTGGCGGGCGAGAGGGAGACGGCGGCGGCGGCGAGCGCGGGGGCGTCGTTGAACCCGTCGCCCACCATCAGCACGCTGCGGCCCGCGGCCTTGAGCCGGTCGAGCGCGGCGATCTTGTCGGCCGGCTTCATGCCGGCCTCGAAGCGGGCGATGCCGAGCGCGCAGGCCACCGGCGCCACCGCCGCCGGCCGGTCGCCGGAGAAGATCATGACATCGAGGCCGCGCGCCTTGAGCGCGTCGACCACCGGCTTGGCGTCGGGCCGAAGCTCCTGGTCGACGCCCATGACCAGGGTGCGCGCCCCGTGGCGGACGGCGATGAGCGAGCAGGTGGCAGGCAGGTCGGCGGGCGCCTGGGCGCCGCAGAAGGCGAGGCTGCCGAGACGCGCCTCGACGCCGTCCGCCATGGCGCGCACGCCCTCCCCGCTGTCCTCGCGCACGTCGGCGAGCGGCGGGCCGTCCGCATGCGCCGCCACCACGCGGGCGAGCGGATGGCGGCTCGCGCTCGCGAGCCGGCCGGCGAGGCCGAGAAGCGCGGGGTCCGCGCCGGCCGGAAGGCGCAAGGCGGGGTCGGGCAGGGTCAGCGTGCCGGTCTTGTCGAACACCACGGTGTCGACCCCGGCGAGGCGCTCCAGCATGTCGCCGGCATTCACCAGCAGCCCGGCGCGGAACAGGCGTCCGGTGGCGGTCACCTGGACCGCCGGAACCGCCAGCGCCAGCGCGCAGGGGCAGGTGATGATGAGCACCGCGACGGCGATCATCACCGCCTGGTGCAGCCCGGCGCCGAAGGCGAGCCAGCCGATGGCGGACAGGAGCGCGGTGAGGTGCACCACGGGCGCGTAGAGGCGCGACACCCGGTCGGCGAGGCGCACATAGCGGTTCTTGGCGGCGAGCGCGCCGTCGAGCAGGCGCTGCACGTCGTCCACCAGCGTGTTCTCGCCGCCGGCGGTGACGCGCACGGTGACGGCGCCGGCGCCGTTCAGGCTGCCGGCATAGACCTGGTCGCCCGCCTTCAGCGCCCGCGGCAGGGTCTCGCCCGTCACCAGCGCCTCGTCGACCGCGGACGTGCCGGACACCACGGTGCCGTCCGCGCCCACCCGCTCGCCGGCGGCGACCAGGATGAGGTCGCCCGGCTTCAGCGCCTGGACCGGCACCCGGACCGGGCTGCCGTCCGCGTCCAGGCGCTGGGCCATCTCGCCGCGCAGCGCGGCGACGTTGCCCGCCACCGCCCGCGTGCGCCGGCGCGCCTCGTGGTCGAGGTAGCGGCCCGCCAGCAGGAAGAACAGCAGCATGATGGCGCTGTCGAAATAAGCGTGCTCCTGGCTCAGCGCGGTCTCCACCACGCTCATGCCGAGGGCGAGGATGACGCCGATGGAGATCGGCACGTCCATGTTCAGCGAGCGCGTGCGCAGCGCCCGCATGGCGCTCTGGAAGAAGGGCTGGCCGGCATAGGCCGCCGCCGGCAGGGCGATGAGCGCCGAGATCCAGTGGAAGAAGTCGCGCGTCTCGGGGGTGATGTCGGTGACGTTGCCGGACCACACCGAGACCGACAGCAGCATGATGTTCATGGCCGCGAAGCCCGCCACCCCGAGGCAGCGCAGCAGCCATTGCGCGTGCCGCGCCTCGCTCTCCTCGGCGCGGCCGGCGAACGGGTGGGCGCGATAGCCGAGCGCCTCCAGGCGCCCCACCACCTCGGCGGGCGATGCGCCCTCCTCGAAGGCGACGGTGAGGCGATGGGTGGAGTAGTTGAGGCGGGCGCGCACCACGCCGGGCAGCGCCCTGACGCCGTTCTCGATGTCGCCGATGCAGGCGGCGCAGTCGATGCCGTCGACGGCGAGGCTCATCTGGGGAAGGCCGTCCTCCCCCTTGGCGACGAACATCGAGTAGTCGGCGGCCTGGGACATACCCACTGCGGGCATCCTTCCTGCACGTGCGGCCCGCGCCTGCGGCGGCCGGCCCGGTGGAAGCGTTGCATGCGCACCCGCCGCCGGGAAATAGAGATGGAGTACGATAGCGCGCCGGCGCGACGAACCGGCCGTCCTATCGTACTCCAAGGCCCGGACGGCCGGTGACTGGACGTGCCGTCCGACAGTCTCGACGCTCCCTCGGGATCACGGCTCGGGGCCGGCTCGCCCTCGGGGGCTTACGGAAGCTGCACCCGATTCTTGGACCGGAAGGCCCGCTCGCCGCCTTGCGAGAAATCAATCACCAGATCCCACTGGCCCGGTCCTGCCTCCGCCTTGGCGCGGTAGCGCCCCTCGCCCAGCGGCTCGAGGTCGAGCTCCACGTCGCGCCGCCCGTCGGTGGGATGGGCGAAGCGCCCGTCGGCAACGAGGCCGGTGAGCGGCCGGCCGGCGGCATCGGTGGCGCGCACCAGCACCGTGCGGTCCTCGCCCGCCGAATTGAGGCCCACGTCCACGGTCCAGTGCCGCGCCTCCTGCCGCTCCGCCGCCGCCACCTCGCCCTTGAAGGCGAGGCCGGCCTTGTAGGAGCTTTCGGTCTCGACCCCGGCGAAGGTGGAGACCGCGAGGCGCGCCATCACCACGTTGACGCCGATCACGACGGCGAAGAAGGCGAGGAGCGCGAACAGCACTGTGCGGCCGGTGATCTCGCGGGGGCGCCGGCCGCGCCCCAGGTCTGCCGTCATGGCCTGCTTCCTCATAAGCCCTCCTCAAGGCCCGATGAAGTGATCTGCGACCTTGGCGCCCAGGGCCGCGTGCTTGTCGCTCAGCACGAACGTGATGGGCAGCGAGGCGCCGGGCGGCAGCTTGTCGCGGGTGGTCACCAGCACGCGCAGCTCGCGCGTCTGGTCGGGGCCCACCACGAGCTGGTCGGCCTCGTCGCCGATCACCTCCAGCGTCGCGCCCGGCAGGCCCTCCACCGAGAGCGCGAACGTGCGCTCGGCGAGCTGCTTGTTGGTGAGGCGCACCGTGTAGGCGTTGCGGATCGCGCCGTCGGACAGGCGCACGAACAGCGGGTTGCGGTCGTGGATCGCCGCGACGCCCTCGGTGGAGCGACCGACCAGCGCCGTCAGCATCAGGCCGCAGGCGAGCACGATGAGCGCCACGTAGAGCAGCGTGCGGGCCCGGATGATGCGCTGGACGAACGGCTTGCCGGCGATGCGCGCCTCCAGGTTCGCCTCGCTCTCATAGGTGATGAGGTTGCCGGGGCGGCCGACCTTCGCCATCACGTTGTTGCAGGCGTCGATGCACAGGCCGCACTGGATGCAGGCGAGCTGCAGCCCGTTGCGGATGTCGACCCCGGTCGGGCACACGGCGACGCACTGGTCGCAGTCGATGCAGTCGCCGGCCTTGTCGCCGTGGGCGCGCGCCACCGCCGCCTTCTTCACCGAGGCGCGCGGCTCGCCGCGGTCGTAGAGGTAGGTGACGTTGAGCGCGTATTCGTCCGTCAGCGCCGCCTGGATGCGCGGCCACGGGCACATGTAGGTGCACACCTGCTCGCGCATGTGGCCGGCGAGCGCGTAGGTGGTGAAGGTGAGCACGCCGATGGACATGTAGGCGATCGCCGGCGCCTGGAAGGTGGCGAGCTCCACCACCAGGGTCGGCGCATCGGCGAAGTAGAGCACCCAGGCGCCGCCGGTCCACCATGCGATCAGCAGCCAGACCGAGTGCTTGAGCGTCTTGTGGGCGAACTTGTCGAGCGTCCACGGCGCCGCGTCCGAGCGGATGCGCTCGCGCCGGTCGCCCTCGATCAGGCGCTCCACCGCCATGAACAGGTCGGTCCACACCGTCTGCGGGCACATGTAGCCGCACCACACGCGCCCGGCGACCGCGTTCATCAGGAACAGGATCAGGGCGGCGAGGATCAGCAGGCCGGCGACGTAGTAGAACTCCTGCGGCCAGATCTCCAGGAAGAAGAAGTAGAAGCGCCGGTTGGGGAAGTCGATCAGCACCGCCTGGCTGGGCGCGTCGGGCCCGCGGTCCCAACGCACGAACGGCAGGAAGTAGTAGATGCCGAGCGTGACGATGAGCACGATCCACTTGATGGTGCGGAACCGCCCATGGACGCTCTGGGGATAGATCTGCTTGCGTGCCTCGTAGAGCGGAATGTCGTCCACGTCCGACGCGGGCTGCTTGAGCACCGCGACCTCGGTCGCGCTCTTCTGGGTGGGCTTGGTTGACAGGGCCGTCATTTCGTCGATCGCCGAATTTGGCTCCCGCCGCGCATCGGCCGGAGCGGTGCCATGGTGGACCTGCGGACAGTCACGATCCGCATCCTGGCCGTCATGCGCGGCCGGGCCGCCCTCCGTGCCCCCTGGGACGACCGCTCCAAAAGCCTCGCCGATGTCCTTGCGGACACCGGCGGAACCCGACCGGAAACGACCCCGAGACCTTGAGGCTCTTCCAACATTCATGAACCAGAATGTTGTCCCGGTCAGGCCGCCATCTCGTCGCGCCACGATTGGTCGCGCGACCTTTTGACATCCGTTTTCGCCCCTGGCGAAAGCGCCGCGTGCGGCATGCTCCAGCCGCGCCCCCCCCGAATGCCGCCCGGGCCCTGCGGCCCGGCCGGCACCGGCGCTCAGCGTCCGCCGCCCAGCGAGTGGACGTAGACGGTGAGCGCCTTGATGGTGGTGGGATCGAGACGCGCGTGCCACGCCGGCATCACGTTGCCGCGACCGTTGACGATGCCCTGCTCGATGGTCGCCTTGTCGGAGCCATAGAGCCAGATGCCGTCGGTGAGGTTCGGCGCGCCCAGCTCCTGGTTGCCCTTGCCGTCGTCGCCGTGGCAGGCGGCGCAGTTGGCGGCGAAGACCTCCTTGCCCTTGGCCTCGTCGGCGCCCGGCTTCTGGAGGCCGGCGAGCACCCGCACATAGTCCGCCACCGCCGAGATTTCCGGCCTCTGGAGGATGCCGTCCTTGCCGAAGGCGGGCATGTTGCCCTGGTGCGCGTCGGGATCGGCGGAGCGGATGCCGTGCTCGATGGTCTGCTGGATCTGGGGCAGCGACCCGCCCCACAGCCAGTCGTCGTCATTGAGGTTGGGATAGCCGGTGGCGCCGCCGCCGCCTGCGCCGTGGCAGGGCGCGCAATTGTCGGCGAAAGCGACGCGCCCCTGCGCCCGGGCAAGGTTCAGAAGCGCCGGCGTCTGCTCGATCTGCTCCAGCGAGGCGTTGGCGAGCTGGGCCGCGCTCTCCGCGCGCAGCGCGTTGAGGTCGGCGATCTGGATCTGCACCGAGGAACGCGAGTTCCAGCCCAGAAGGCCGGGGGTCGCGCCGGAGATCAGCGGCCAGGCGGGGAACAGCAGCCAGTAGCCCACCGCCCAGACGATGGTGGCGTACCACACCCACAGCCACCAGCGCGGCAGCGGGTTGTTCAGCTCCGAGATGCCATCCCACTCGTGCCCGGTGGTGGAGACGCCCGTGGCCGGGTCCACGGAACCATGGTGATCGTGTGTCGTGCTCACCGGATCAATCCTCCTTGAGAGGAATTTGGGCGGCGTCGTCGAAGTCTTTCTTGCGCTTCTTCGACGGCCAGAAGACGTAGGCCACCACCGCCGCGAAGGCGGCGACGAACAGGACGAGGCCCCAGGTCTGGGCGAAGGCGGCGAGGGCGTTATAGGTATCGCTCATGGCTCACCTCACGTTGGCCTTGTTGTCGTAGAGCTTGAAGTCCACGAGCGTGCCCAGCATCTGCAGGTAGGCGATCAGCGCGTCCGCCTCCGTGAGGGTGCCAGGATTGGCGTCGAAGTCCCGCACCTGCGCCTTGGGGTAGCGCTTCTCCAGGCCGTCCGCGTCCTCGGCGTCGCCGGTGGCCTGGGTCTTCAGGTCCTGCTGCGCCTTCTCGATCATCTCGTCCGTGTAGGGCACGCCGAGAATCTGCTGCACCCGCATGTCTTCCGCGATGTGCTTGGCGTTCAGGCGGGTCTGCGCCAGCCAGGGGTAGGACGGCATGATCGAGGCCGGCACCACCGCGCGCGGATTGTTCAGGTGCTCCAGGTGCCACAGGTCCGAATACTTGCCGCCGACGCGGGCGAGGTCCGGTCCCGTGCGCTTGGAGCCCCACTGGAACGGGCGGTCGTACATGCTCTCGGCCGCCAGCGAGTAGTGGCCGTAGCGCTCCACCTCGTCGCGCAGCGGGCGGATCATCTGCGAGTGGCAGTTGTAGCAGCCCTCCCGCACATAGATGTTGCGCCCGGCGAGCTCCAGCGGGGTGTAGGGCCGCATGCCCTCCACCTTCTCGATGGTGCTCTTCAGGTAGAAGAGCGGGGCGATCTCCACCAGGCCGCCGATGGAGATCATCACCAGGATGCCCAGCATCAGCCAGTAGGAGTGCTTCTCGAAGATCTGGTGCTTGGACCAGATCGAGGTGCCGGTGGAGGTTCCTTGGGACGCCATGTCTGCCTCCGTCATTCCGCCGGCGCCAGCGCGAGCTTGGGCTCGGCGGCGGCTTCGGGCATGGTGATGGTCTTCCAGACGTTCCACGCCATGATGAGGGCGCCGGCGAGGAACAGGATGCCGCCCGCCGCCCGGATCACGTAGAGCGGGTGCATGGCCTCCACCGTCTCGATGAACGAGTACTCCAGGAACCCGAGCTTGGTGTAGGCGCGCCACATCAGGCCCTGGAGGATGCCCGCCACCCACATGGACGAGATGTAGAGCACGATGCCGAGGGTGGAGACCCAGAAGTGCCAGGAGATCGCCTTCACGGAGTACATCTCCCTCTTGTGCCAGAGCCAGGGCACCAGGCAGTAGATGGCGCCGAACGAGATGTAGGCGACCCAGCCGAGCGCGCCGGAATGCACGTGGCCGATGGTCCACTCGGTGTAGTGGCTGAGCGAGTTCACCGCCTTCACCGACATCATCGGACCCTCGAAGGTCGACATGCCGTAGAAGGCGACCGCCACCACCATCATGCGGATGACCGGGTCGGTGCGCAGCTTGTCCCAGGCGCCCGAAAGCGTCATCAGGCCGTTGATCATGCCGCCCCAGGAGGGCATCCACAGGATCACCGAGAAGGTCATGCCCAGCGTCTGCGCCCAGTCCGGCAGCGCCGTGTAGTGCAGGTGGTGCGGGCCGGCCCAGATGTAGATGAAGATCAGCGCCCAGAAGTGGACGATGGACAGCCGGTAGGAATAGACCGGCCGGTCCGCCCGCTTCGGGATGAAGTAGTACATCAAGGCGAGGAAGCCGGCGGTCAGGAAGAAGCCAACCGCGTTATGGCCATACCACCACTGGAACATGGCGTCCTGCACGCCCGACCACAGGATGTAGGACTTCGACGAGAACAGCGAGATCGGGATCGTCGCGTTGTTGCCGAGGTGCAGGACCGCGATGGTGATGATGAAGGCGAAGTAGAACCAGTTCGCCACGTAGATGTGCGGCTCGGTCCGCTTCAGCACCGTGATCAGGAACACCAGGAAGTAGGTGACCCATATCACCGTCAGGAACAGGTCCGAATACCACTCGGGCTCGGCGTATTCCTTGCTCTGGGTGATGCCGAGCAGATAGCCGGTGCCGGCGATGACGATGAAGAAGTTGTAGCCCAGCACCACGAACCAGGGCGCGAGGTCGCCGGCGAGCCGGGCGCGCGAGGTGCGCTGCACCACATAGAAGGAGGTGGCGATCAGGACGTTGCCGCCGAAGGCGAAGATCACCGCCGAGGTGTGCAGCGGCCGCAGCCGCCCGAAGGAAATCCAGGGCAGGTCGAAGTTGAACATGGGGAAGGCGAGCTGGAGCGCGGCGATCACGCCCACCAGGAAGCCGGCGATGCCCCACACCACGGCGAAGATGGTCCCCACCTTCACCACGTCGAAATTGTAGTTCGGCTTGCCGTCGATGAACTGCGGCACCGGTCCGGCCGGGCGGTTCATGTAGCGGTTGCCGATGGCGAACACGCTGGCGATGCTCGCCGCCGCGAACAAATAGGCGTGGAAGGCGTACTCAGGCGTGTACGCCTTGGCCGCGATGATGATCGAGAGAAAGGCGAAGGCGGAGAAGCCCACCAGCGCCACGATCTCTCCGAACGTCATCGACTTGGCCGGGGCCTGGATCGGATCTTGTATGGTTGACATTGCAGAACCCCTCGCTCCGCAGCAATGGAATCTCGGCCGCTGGAACCCTGGCCGCACCATGCGCGGCGGCCCCATTTTCACCTTGATACAGGTCAAAGGTACGTGAGGCCGCGTGGCGCATGCGCACTGCGGCGGCGCGTCGCGGTTTCGCTACGACTTTGTGACGATTGTTCTTCGGACATACTTCGATGTCGGGCGAACTTGCCCCGGCTCAGGAGACATGCCTCTCCGCTGTCCGAAAATATTCATGCTCGGCAGCCCCGACTTTGTCCCGACAGCTTGGCGACATCTTGCCGCGCGGCAATTGCGCCTCCGCAGTCCAGCCCCTGGACCCCGCCGGGAATCATCCCTTCGGTCGTGTCAGCCTATCACGATTCCAATCTTGACCACAGGGAAGCGCCCTGGCGCCCCGCGCGGCGTCAGTCCAGCGTCTGGCGGAAGCGGGCGACCGCGATGCCCATGGCGAGCAGCATCAGCGCGAACAGCGCCGCGCCGTCGCGCACCAGGTCGGGAAGCCCGGAGCCCTTCAGCAGGATGCCGCGCACCATGCGCAGATAATGGGTGAGCGGCAGCCCCTCGCCGATCCACTGCGCCCATTCCGGCATGCCCGAGAACGGGAACATGAAGCCCGACAGCAGGATCGAGGGCAGGAAGAACATGAACGACATCTGCACCGCCTGGAGCTGGTTCTGCGCCAGGGTGGAGAAGGTGTAGCCGATGGAGAGGTTGGCGGTGATGAACAGCAGCGTCGCCGCCGAGAGCACGATGACGCTGCCCTCCACCGGCACGGAGAACAGCAGGATGCCCGCCCCGAGGATCAGCACCGCCTGGAGGATGCCCACCATCACGTAGGGGATGATCTTGCCCAGCATGATCTCCACCGGGTGGATCGGCATGGCGAGCAGGCTCTCCATGGTGCCGCGCTCGATCTCGCGCGTCACCGAGAGCGCGGTGAAGATCAGCATGGTCATGGTGAGGATGGTGCCGAGCAGGCCCGGCACGATGTTGAGCTGGCTGGTGCCGGCGGGGTTGTAGCGCCGGTGCTGCACGATCTCGAACGCGTCCTGGCTCGTGGCCTCGCGCCCCTGCGCCTCCTGGGCGATGGCGCCGACGAAGCGCTCGCGCGCCAGCGCGGTGCCGACCACCCCCGAGAGCGCGGCCAGCGCGTTGGCCGAGCCGACCGGGTCGGTGGCGTCCGCCGCCACCAGGATCTGCGGCCGGTCGCCGCGCCGGAGGCTGCGCTCGAAGCCGGCCGGGATCTCGACGAAGAACAGCACCTCGCCCGCCCGCACCAGGTGCTCGGCCTCCTCGGCGCTGCGCGCCTCGCGCACGAAGGCGAAGAAGGCGGTGTTCCGCAGCGCGGCGAGGATCGCCCGCGAGACATCGGTGTTCTCGTGCGAGAATACGGCGGTGGGCAGATGCCGTGGCGTGGTGTTGATGGCGTAGCCGAACAGCACCAGCTGCAGCAGCGGGATCATGATCATGGTGGCGAAGGTCACCCGGTCCCGCGTGAGCTGGATGTATTCCTTCACGATCATGGCCGTGACCCGGCCGAGGAAGCCGGCGATGCCGGTGCGCGCCGTCATCGCCGCGCATCCTTGCCGCGCATGAGGTCGATGAAGACGTCCTCCAGCGTCGGCTCATCCTTGCGCCAGACCAGGTGCGGCTCGGCGCGGAACGGGGCGATGGCGGCCTCCAGCGCCGCGGCGTCGCGGCCGGAGATGTGGAGCGAGGTGCCGAACGGCGCCACCATGTCGACGCCCAGCGCCGCGGTGAGCTTCTGCGACAGATCGGCGATGCGCTGGCTCGCCGCGCGCGCCCCCTCTCCCTTCACGTCCACGGTGTAGGTGTGGAGGCCCGAGGCGGCGATCACGCTCGCCACCGTGCCCTGCGCCAGCAGGCGGCCATAGGCGATGTAGGCGATCTCGTGGCAGCGCTCGGCCTCGTCCATGTAGTGGGTGGAGACCAGCACCGTCAGCCCCTCGGCGGCCAGCGCGTGGATCTGCGCCCAGAACTCGCGCCGCGCCTGCGGGTCGACGCCGGCGGTGGGCTCGTCGAGCAGCAGCAGGTCCGGCTCCGGCAGGATGCAGGCGCCGAGCGCGAGGCGCTGCTTCCAGCCGCCCGACAGCTCGCCTGCGAGCTGGCGCCCGCGCCCCTTGAGGCCGAGCCGCTCCAGCGCCGCCTGGGCGGCGGCCTCCGGCTTCGGCACCCCGTAGAGGCGGGCGACGAACTCCAGGTTCTCCTTCACCGAGAGGTCCTGGTAGAGCGAGAAGCGCTGCGTCATGTAGCCCACATGGGCGCGGATCTCCCGGCCCTGGGTCAGGATGTCCATGCCGAGGCAGGTGCCGCGCCCGGCGTCGGGCGTCAGCAGGCCGCACAGCATGCGGATGGTGGTGGTCTTGCCCGAGCCGTTGGGGCCGAGGAAGCCGTAGATCTGGCCGCGCTTCACCGTCATGGTGAGGCTGTCCACCACCAGGTTGGCGCCGAACCGCTTGCTGAGGCCCTCCACCTCGATGGCGACGTCGGCCGCCGGCACGCTCACGGCTTCGGCCCCAGCGTCACGCTCACCGGCTGGCCGGGACGGGCGGCGGCCGGGTCGGTGGGCCGCGCCTCCACGAGATAGACCAGCTTGGCGCGCTCCTCGCGGCTGTAGATGACGGGCGGAGTATATTCCGCCGCGTCGGAGATGAAGGACACCCTGGCCTTCATCGGCGGGCAGCCGTCGCAGGTGACGTCGATCTCCTGGCCGAGCGCCACCTTGGGCAGCATCGCCTCGGGCACGAAGAAGCGCACCTTGACGAGGCTCGGGGGCAGCACCGAGACCACCGGGCGGCCTTCCGGCACCAGCTCGCCGACGCGGTAGTAGACGGTCTGCACCGCGCCGTCCCGCGGCGTCTTCAGGGTGCGGCGGGCGAGGCGGATGCGCGCCGCCTCCAGCTGCGCCTTGGCGGCATCGGCGGCCTGCTCGGCGGCGTCGATCTCCTGGACGCGCGAGGCGATGCGGGCGGCGGAGATGCGCCGGCGCGCCTCGTCGAGGGCCGCCTGCTTCTCGTCGTAATCGTGCTGGGCGGCGTCGAGATTGGCCTGGGACGAGGCGCCCTTCGGCACCAGCTGCTTCTGCCGGGCGAGCTCAATGCGCGAGAGGTCGAGCGCCGCGCTGGCGCGCATCTCCGACGCCTCCAGGATGGCGATCTCCTCCGGGCGCTGGAGCGGCGAGCGGGCATTCTCCAGCTGCGCCTGCGCTTGCTTCATCTGCGCCTCGGCGGCCCGCACCTCGGCCTGCTGGAGGTCCTCCTCAACCCGCGCCAGAACCTCCCCCGCCGTCACCTTGTCGCCCTCGCTGACGTCGAGCGCGGTGAGCCGGCCGGCCTCCTCCGGGCCGACGAAGAGCAGGTCGCCCTCCACGTAGCCGGAGAAGACCTGCGCGCCGTTCTGCCCGCAGGCGGCGAGCGCCAGGCCAAGCGCCAGACCGGGCGCGGCGAGGGCCACGCGCAAGGATGGGCGCGGGAACGGGCGCGGGCGATGGGTCGGACTCATAAGGTGGCCTCTGAAGCGTCCTGCCAGCCGAGGCCGACGCGCAGAAGGTCCCGGTGGGGTCGCAGCAGAGCGCATCGCACGAAAAGAGTCACGCGGCCGGAGCGCGAGGGCGTCCGCGAGCCGCACCTGCCGGAGGCCGGCGACGCCTGCCGGCCCAGGGGGGAAGGGGGGACGCGTCCCCGGTCCCGGTGGCGGGGCTCTGTCCGCCCCCCTGCCCTGCGCCTCAGGGCTGCTGCTTGCCGCTCTTGTAGTAGCTGACGATGGCGATGATCTCGCCGACGATGCCGCGGCGGAACAGCGACACGGCGGCGACGAAGATGGCGCCCTGGATCACCAGCACCCACTCGCCGAGGCCGGCGAGGTAGTTCTGCATGGTGACGATGATGGCGGCGCCGACGATCGGGCCGAGGATGGTGCCCATGCCGCCCACCAGCGTCATCAGCACCACCTCGCCGGACATCTGCCAGGCGACGTCGGTGAGCGAGGCGAGCTGGAACACCAGCACCTTGGTGGAGCCGGCAAGCCCGGTGAGCGCGGCCGAGAGCACGAAGGCGAGCAGCTTGTACTGGTTCGCCCGGTAGCCGAGCGAGATCGCCCGCGGCTCGTTCTCGCGGATCGCCTTCAGCACCTGCCCGAACGGCGAGTGGATGGTGCGGTAGATCACCAGGAACCCGAACACGAAGATCGCCAGCACCACGTAATAGAGGTTGATGTCCTTGGTGATGTCGATCAGCCCGAACAGCGGCCGGCGCGGCACGCCCTGAAGCCCGTCCTCGCCGCCGGTGAACGGCGCCTGGAGGCAGAAGAAGAAGAACATCTGCGCCAGCGCCAGCGTCACCATGGCGAAATAGATGCCCTGGCGGCGGATGGCGAGCAGGCCGGCGAGCAGCCCGAGGAACGCGGCGAAGGCGACGCCGGCGAGGATGCCGAGCTCGGGCGAGAAGCCCAGCACCTTGATGGTGTGGGCGCAGATATAGGCCGAGCCGCCGAAGAACATGGCGTGGCCGAACGACAGGAGCCCGGTATAGCCGAGCAGCAGGTTGAAGGCGCACGCGAACAGCGCGAAGCACATCACCTTCATCAGGAACACGGGATAGACGCCGAAGGGCGCCACCAGCATCACCGCGACGGCGGCGATGCCGAACACGGCGAGCAGGCCGGAGCTGGGGCTCCGGGCGGTGGCGGCGGGCGCGGCGGTGGCAGGGGTAGAGCTCATCTCGACGCCCTCACTTGGCCGTGCCGAAGAGGCCGGCGGGCTTCACCATGAGCACGAGGGCCATGATGACGAAGATCACTGTGGAAGAGGCCTCGGGGTAGAACACCTTGGTGAGGCCCTCGACGATGCCGAGGCCGAAGCCGGTGACGATGGCGCCCATGATCGAGCCCATGCCGCCGATCACCACCACCGCGAACACGACGATGATGAGGTTCGAGCCCATGGTGGGGCTCACCTGGTAGGCGGGCGCCGCGAGCACGCCGGCGAGCGCGGCGAGGCCGACGCCGAAGCCGTAGGTGAGCGTGATCATGCGCGGCACGTCGATGCCGAACGCCTGCACAAGGTCCGGCCGCTCGGTGGCGGCGCGCAGGTAGGAGCCGAGCTTGGTGCGCTCGATCACGTACCAGGTCACGAGGCACACCACGAGGGAGGCCACCACCACGAAGCCGCGATAGTTGGGCAGGAACATGAAGCCGAGATTGGTGCCGCCCGGCAGCGGGTTGTCATAGGGAAGGCCGGACGAGCCGTACTGCCGCCGGAACAGGCCCTCGATGATGAGGGCGAGGCCGAAGGTGAGCAGCAGGCCGTAGAGATGGTCGAGATGGTAGAGCCTTCTCAGCAGCGTTCGCTCGATCACCATGCCGATGATGGCGACGATCAGCGGCGAGAGCACCAGCGCCCCCCAGAAGGGAATGCCGAGATAGTTCAGCAGCATCCACGCCCCGAACGCGCCCATCATGTACTGCGCGCCGTGGGTGAAGTTGATGACGTTGAGCAGGCCGAAGATCACCGCGAGCCCGAGGCTCAGCATGGCGTAGAACGCGCCGTTGATCAGGCCCAGCAGAAGCTGGCCGAACAGCGCCTGAGGCGGAATGCCGAGGAGTTCGAACATCGCGAGCGTCTCTTCAGGAAAGGCGGGCCGGCCTTGGAAGGCCGGCCCGGGACAAAGGGGATCAGCCCTTCTTGACGAGCGGGCACTCGCTTTCGGACAGCGGGCGGAACGCCTCGTTGGCCGGGATGGTCGCCTTCAGGGTGTAGTAGTCCCACGGGCCCTTCGACTCGGCCGGGGTCTTCACCTGGTAGAGATACATGGGATGGATGTGGCGACCGTCGGCGCGCACCTCGCCCTTGCCGAACAGCGGGTCGTCCGTGGGCAGCTTCTTCATCTCCGCCACCACCGCGGCGCCGTCCTTGGCGGACTTCAGCGCCTCGACCGCCTTCAGATAGTGCAGCACGCCCGAATAGACGCCCGCCTGGACCATGGTCGGCCGCTTGCCGCCGTTGGCCTTGGCGAACTCGTCGGCGAACTTGCGGTTGGCGTCGGTCTGGTCCCAGTACCAGGCGGCGGTCAGGTTCAGGCCCTGCGCCGTCTTGAGGCCGAGCGAGTGCACGTCGGTGAGGAAGATGAGGAGGCCGGCGAGGTTCTGGCCGCCCGCGACGATGCCGTACTCGGCCGCCTGCTTGATGGAGTTGATGGTGTCGCCGCCGGCATTGGCGAGGCCGATGATCTTCGCCTTCGACGACTGCGCCTGCAGCAGGAAGGAGGAGAAGTCGGCGTTGTTGAGCGGCACGCGCACCTTGCCGACCACCTTGCCGCCGTTGGCGAGCACGACCGCCTCGGTGTCACGCTCCAGCGCGTGGCCGAAGGCGTAGTCGGCGGTGAGGAAGAACCAGGTGTTGCCGCCGGTCTTCACGATCGCCTTGCCGGTGCCGTTGGCGAGCGCCCAGGTGTCGTAGGTCCAGTGCACCGTGTTGGGGGTGCAGGCCTTGCCGGTGAGGTCGGAGGTCGCCGCGCCGGAATTGATGAAGACCTTGTTCTTCTCCTTGGTGACGCCGGAGACCGCGAGCGCGACGCCGGAGTTCGGGGTGTCGACGATCACGTCGACGCCGTCCACGTCATACCACTGGCGGGCCACCGAGGTGCCCACGTCCGCCTTGTTCTGGTGGTCGGCGAAGATCACGTCCACCTTCAGGCCCTTGGCGGCGGCGCCAAAGTCCTCGACCGCCTTCTTGGCGGCCCAGACCGAGCCTTGCCCGCCGAGGTCGGCATAGAGGCTGGACTGGTCGTTGAGCACGCCGATCTTCACGGGAATGGGATCGGCCGCGTAAGCGGCGCCGGCGCCGGCAAGGCAGCTGGCCGCCAGGAAAATGGCTGCAAGACGCATCTTATCTCCTCCCGCCGGCTGACCGCCGGCATGATTGTGCAAGGAAGCCCGGCTCAGACGCCGAGGAAAGCTTCAAGACGCGCCGCGTTTTCCGCGATCTTGTCATTTTCCACCATGTCCACCACCCGGCCGTGCTCCACCACGTAGTGGCGGTCGGCGACGGTCGAGGCGAAATGGAAGTTCTGCTCCACGAGCAGCACGGTGAAACCCTTCTGCTTCAGGGTCCGGATGATCTCGCCGATATGCTGGACGATCACCGGCGCGAGGCCCTCGGTCGGCTCGTCGAGCAGCAGCAGCTTGGCGCCGGTGCGCAGGATGCGCGCGATCGCCAGCATCTGCTGCTCGCCGCCCGAGAGCTTGGTGCCCTGGCTGTTGCGGCGCTCCTCGAGCCGCGGGAACAGCTCGTGGATCTCGTCGACGCTGAGGCCGCCCGGCAGCACCACCGGCGGCAGCAGCAGGTTCTCGCGCACCGACAGAGAGGAGAAGATGCCCCGCTCCTCCGGGCAGATGGCGATGCCGAGGCGGGCGATCTTGTTGGGCGGAAGCCCGACCGTCTCGGTGCCCTCGTAGCGGATCGAGCCGGCGCGCTTGCGCAGCAGCCCCATGATGGCGCGCATGGTGGTGGTCTTGCCGGCGCCGTTGCGCCCGAGCAGCGTCACCACCTCGCCGGGATGGACCTCGAAGGTCATGCCGTGCAGCACATGGCTCTCGCCGTAGTAGCCGTGCAGGTCCTTGACGTCGAGAAGGGCGGTTGCGTCGGTGGCCATCGTCAGTGCGCTCCGCCCGTGCCCATGTAGGCCTCGATCACCTGCGGGTTCTTCGACACCTCCGCATAGGGCCCCTCGGTGAGGATCTCGCCGCGCGCCAGGACGGTGATCATGTCGGACAGGTCTGCCACCACGGAAAGGTTGTGCTCCACCATCAGGATGGTGCGGTTCTTGGACACGCGCTTGATGAGCTCCGCCGTGCGGGCGATGTCCTCGCGGCCCATGCCCGAGGTCGGCTCGTCGAGCAGCAGCATCTCCGGGTCGAGCGCCAGCGTGGTGGCGATCTCCAGCGCGCGCTTGCGGCCGTAGGGCAGCTCCACCGCCAGATGGTTGGCATAGGAGGTGAGGTCGACGTCGGCGAGCAGCGCCATGGCGCGGTCGTTCAGGCCGTCGAGCGCGCTCTCGGACTTCCAGAAATGGAACGAGTTGCCCATCGGCCGCTGCAGCGCGATGCGCACGTTGTCGAGCACGCTCAGGTGCGGGAAGGTCGCGGAGATCTGGAACGAGCGCACCATGCCGAGCCGCGCCACGTCCGCCGGCGGCGTGCGCGTGATGTCGCGCCCGTTCAGGCGGATGGTCCCGCGCGTCGGCTCCAGGAACTTGGTGATGAGGTTGAAGCAGGTGGTCTTGCCGGCACCATTGGGCCCGATCAGGGCGTGGATGGTGTGGCGTCGAATCCGCAGGTCGACGTTCTTGACCGCCGCAAATCCTTTGAATTCTTTGGTGAGACCTGCTGCTTCAACGATGTAGGGCACGTCTGAGACAGTGTCCATGATCGCGGTACGCCCTCGCTGTTCCGGCCGGCAGCTCTCGCGCGCACGGCACTCATCCCTGGATCGGCACCTTGAGCGGCGCGCTTCTGATTGCGGCGCACCGTAGCACGGTGCGCCGTGCCGACGTCAATAGGCGGTCGGGCCGCATGAAGCAATTCTGGAAGTCATGCTGCCTTAGTCTAACCACCCGCCCGCGACACCCTGAAATTCCACGGCTGCCTTATGAATTTTTTTTAGGATCGAAGGTATAGGCTACCTTCGATCCTGTACAGCGCCGCCACTTCCGGGCGCCGAGACGGGGCGCGGCACCCGACCGCCCCGCCGCAGACCGGGCCGCTCAGGCCGCCGGCGTGCGCGCCTGGGCGTGGTAGGCCTCGTTCGGGCGCATGTCGGTGGCGGCGGCGATGCGGTTCGACATGTTGAAGAACGCGGTCACGGCGGCCACGTCCCAGATGTCGCGCTCGGAGAGGCCGACGCGGCGCAGGCCGTCGCGGTCCGCCTCCTCCACCTCGTGCGGGCGCTCGGTGAGCTTGACCGCGAAGTCGAGCATCGCCCGCTGGCGGGCATCGAGCCGGGCGGCGCGATAGTTCATCACCATCTGCTCGCCGAGGATCGGGTCGCCCGAGAGCTGGCGCACCGCCGCGCCATGCGCCGTGAGGCAGTAATAGCAGCGGTTCACGCTCGAGACCGCCACCGCGATCATCTCGCGCTCCAGCTTCGACAGGCCCGAGGGCGCCAGCATGAGATCGTTGTACATGGCCGAGAACGCCGACAGCTTCGCCATGTCGAACGCATAGGCGGCGAGCACGTTGGGGACGAAGCCGATCTTCTCCACACACTTGTCGAAATAGGCCTGGGTCGGCACGTCGAGCTCCGCCGGCGCGAGCCCGAGCGCGATCGCCGGCAGGTCGTCGCGTCCACGCGCGGCGGCGGATCTGGGGCCGGGGCTAGGAGCGGCCTTGGGAGCGGCCTTGGCGGCCGGCTTCGCGGTGGACTTCACGGCCTTGGCCGGGGCCCCGGCGGCCTGCGCCGCCGCCGCGCGGGGCGCCTTCGCCGGCTTGCCGGCGGGCGCCTTCTTTTCGGGCGTGCGCGTTTTTTCGGCGCCGCTCTTGTTTTCCTGGCCCTTGCGGCCGGATGCACGCATTTTCGTAGCCATCAGCCTTGCCTCGTCATCTTCGCGTCGCGGTGACGCACCACATGCTGACCACCTTCGGGGGTCCGAAGGACGGGTCGACCGCGCACCCCTCCCCAAGGGTGGCGGCAGCCTCAGGGGGAATGGCCATGAACGTCCGCGAATTTCAAGCCGCCGGCACCGACATCGACGCCCAGGCCCGCGCCGACCGGGTGCGCGAGCTTCTCGGCGGCGCCAGGCCGCCGGTCCCCGACGCCTTCGTGGACCTGTTCCTCGGCGCCCCCGCGCCGGAGGACATCGCCCCCCTGCCGGCCTCCGCCCTCGCCGTTCTGGTGCGCGACGCCTGGGCGCACGTGCTGGCGCGCGTCGCCGCGCCCGGCGCCACGGATGTGCGGGTGTTCAATCCCGAGGCGCTGGGCGGCGCCGTCACGGTGATCGAGACCGTGAACGACGACATGGCCTTCCTGTTCGACTCGCTCGCCGGCGAGCTCGCCGACCGGGGCGTCGAGCTGACGCTGGTCGCCCATCCCATCCTGCATCTGGAGCGCGGCAAGGACGGCGCCGTCACCCTCCAGTCCGGCAAGGCCCGCAAGGACGAGGGGGAGCGCCACGAGAGCCTGATCCATCTGCACGTGCGGGCGCTCGGCGCCGCCGCGCGGGCGGACCTGAAGGGCGCCCTGGAGCAGACGCTGGCCGACGT
This sequence comes from Xanthobacter pseudotagetidis, assembly GCF_043194795.2. Taxonomy (NCBI): domain Bacteria; kingdom Pseudomonadati; phylum Pseudomonadota; class Alphaproteobacteria; order Hyphomicrobiales; family Xanthobacteraceae; genus Xanthobacter; species Xanthobacter pseudotagetidis. The sequence goes on from NZ_CM195534.1 coordinate 4,397,607, forward strand.
GCGGGCCATCAACGAGGACTTCCAGGCCATGCGCAAGCAGGTGCGCGCGCTCGGCAAGAGCCTCAAGAAGGAGAAGCACAGCTACGACGAGGACGCGCGCGAGGAGGCGGCCGACCTCGTGGACTGGCTCACCGACGACAATTTCATCTTCCTCGGCGTGCGGCGCTACGACCTCGCCGCCGACGGCGGCCTCGTCGCCGTCCCCGACAGCGGGCTCGGCGTGCTGCGCGACCCGTCCGTCCACGAGCTGCGCCTCGGCGCCGACCCGGTGGTGACGACGCCCGAGGTGCGCGCCTTCCTGGAAGGTCCCCAGCCGCTGCTGTTCACCAAGGCGAGCCTGCGCTCGCGGGTGCACCGCCGCGCCTTCATGGACTATGTGGGCATCAAGATCCACGACGAGAAAGGCCGGCTTTCCGGAGAGCTCCGCGTCATCGGCCTGCTCACCTCCACCGCCTACACCCACTCGGTGCGCGAGATTCCCTATCTGCGCCTGAAGGCCGAGGCGGTGCTCAAGCGCGCCGGGCTCGATCCGCAGAGCCATTCCGGCAAGTCGCTCTCCACCGCGCTGGAGACCTATCCGCGCGACGACCTGTTCCAGATCGACGCCGACACGCTGCTGGCCTATGCCAGCGACATCCTCTCGCTCTATGACCGGCCGCGCGTGCGCGTGCTGCCGCGCCTCGATCCGTTCGACCGCTTCGCGTCCGTGCTCGTCTACCTGCCGCGCGACCGCTACGATTCAGCGGTGCGCGAGGCGGTGGGCGCGCTGCTCGCCGCCGCCTATGACGGCCACGTCTCCACCTTCACGCCGGTGTTCCTGCCGGACGTGCCGCTGACCCGCGTGCACTTCATCATCGGCCGCCGCGTCGGCCGCATCCCGCAGGTGGACCGCGCCGGACTGGAGGCCGAGGTTTCGAGCCTCGTCATGTCGTGGGGCGAAAAGCTCGGCGCGGCGATCGCCGGGCGCCACGCGCCGGAGGCCGCCGACGCGCTCACCGCCCGCTATGCCGACGCCTTCGGCCCCGGCTACGTCGCCGCCTACGACATCGACACCGCCCTCTCCCACATCGACCTCCTGGAGCGGATGTCGGACGAGCGGCCGATCGCCATCGACTTCTACCGCCGCCCCGAGGACGGGGCCGGGCGCATCTCCCTGCGCCTGCTGTCCTTCGGCCAGCCGCTGCCGCTGTCCACCCGCGTGCCGATGCTGGAGAACATGGGCCTGAAGGCCATCAACGAGCGCACCTACCGCATCGAGCCGGCGGGCCCTGGCATGGCGCGCTCCTGGCTGCACGACATGTCGCTGGAGCGCGCCGACGGCGGCGCCATCTCCATGGCCGCATCGCCCGCGCGGCTGGAGGACTGCCTGAACGCGGTGCTGCGCGGCGCGGCGGAGAATGACGGCTTCAACACCCTGGTGCTCGACGCCGAGCTGAGCTGGCGCGAGGCGGCCCTCGTGCGCGCGCTCGGCCGCTATCTGCGCCAGGCCGGCATCCCGTTCTCGCAGGACTATCTGTGGACGGCGCTCGCCGCCCACGAGCCGCTGGCCCGCCACATCGTGGCGCTGTTCCACGCCCGCTTCGACCCGGCGCTCGACGGCGCGCCCGAGGCGCGGGCGGCGCGCGAGGCGCCGCTGCGCGCGGCCATCGACGCCGAGCTCGCCAAGGTCTCCAGCCTCGACGACGACCGCATCCTGCGCCGGTTCGTGAACCTCGTGGACGCGGCCATCCGCACCACCTTCTACCAGCGCGACGCGGAGGGCCGCGAGCGGGAGGCGATATCCATCAAGTTCAAGAGCGCCGAGGTGGAGGGCCTGCCGCTGCCGCGCCCGCTCTACGAGGTGTTCGTCTATTCGCCGCGCGTCGAGGGCGTGCACCTGCGCTTCGGCCCGGTGGCGCGCGGCGGCCTCAGGTGGTCCGACCGGCCGCAGGACTTCCGCACCGAGGTGCTCGGCCTCGTCAAGGCGCAGCAGGTGAAGAACGCGGTCATCGTGCCGGTGGGCGCCAAGGGCGGCTTCGTGCCGAAGCGCCTGCCGGCCGGCCCGCGCGAGGCGGTGATGGCCGAGGGCACGGCCGCCTACGAGGTGTTCGTCTCCGCGCTGCTCGACATCACCGACAACCTGAAGGGCGGCGCCGTCGTGCACCCGGCCGACACGGTGCGGCTCGACGGCGACGATCCCTATCTGGTGGTCGCCGCCGACAAGGGCACCGCCACCTTCTCCGACACCGCCAACGCCATCTCGGCGCGGCACGGCTTCTGGCTCGACGACGCCTTCGCGTCCGGCGGCTCGGTGGGCTACGACCACAAGGCCATGGGCATCACCGCCCGCGGCGCCTGGGAGGCGGTGAAGCGCCACTTCCGCGAGCTGGACATCGACATCCAGACCACGCCTGTCACGGTTGCGGGCGTCGGCGACATGTCGGGCGACGTGTTCGGCAACGGCATGCTGCTGTCGTCCGCCATCAAGCTGGTGGCGGCCTTCGACCACCGCCACGTCTTCCTCGATCCGGACCCCGCCGACCCCGCCCGCGCCCATGCCGAGCGCCAGCGGCTGTTCGACCTGCCGCGCTCCTCCTGGGCCGACTACGATGCCAGCCTGATCTCGCCCGGCGGCGGCGTGTTCGCGCGCTCGGCCAAGAGCGTCCCGCTGTCGCCTCAGGTGCGGGCGCTGCTGCGCGTCGACCGGGAGGAGATGGCGCCGGCCGAGCTCATCAACGCCATCCTCAAGGCCAAGGTGGACCTCCTGTTCTTCGGCGGCATCGGCACCTATGTGCGCGCCTCCGCCGAGACCGACATCCAGGCCGGCGACCGCGCCAACGACGCGGTGCGCATCGCCGCGAGCGACCTCGGCGCGCGGGTGGTCGGCGAGGGCGCGAACCTCGGCATGACCCAGCGCGCGCGCATCGAGGCGGCGCGGCGCGGGGTGCGGCTCAACACCGACGCCATCGACAATTCGGCCGGCGTGAACACCTCCGACGTGGAGGTGAACATCAAGATCGCGCTCGCTCTGCCGCTGGAGCAGGGCGCCCTCACCCGGCCCGACCGCGCCGCGCTCCTGAAGGAGATGGCCGACGACGTGGCGGGGCTCGTGCTCGTCAACAACTACCGCCAGACATTGGCGCTCTCGCTGGCCGAGCGGCGCGGCGTCGGCGAGCTGGCCTTCGACCAGCGCCTGATGCAGATGCTGGAGCTGCGCGGCGACCTCGACCGGGCGGTGGAGTTCCTGCCCTCGGACATGGAGCTGTCCGACCGCCGCTCGCGCGGGGAGGCGCTCACCCGGCCGGAGCTGGCGGTGCTGCTCGCTTATGCCAAGCTCACGCTGCACGAGGACCTGCTCGCCTGCCCGGCGCTGGACGATCCCTATTTCGCCCGCGAGCTCTCCGCCTATTTCCCGGACGCCATCGAGCGGCGCTTCCCCGAGGCGGTGGAGCACCATCGCCTCAGGCGCGACATCATCGCCACCCGGCTCGCCAACGGGCTCATCAACGAGGGCGGGCCCACCGCCTTCGCCCGCATCGCCGACCAGACCGGCGCCGATGCCGGCGCGGTGGCGCGCGCCTACGTCACGGTGCGCGACGTCTACCGCCTGCCGGAGCTGACGGCCGCCATCGATGCCCTGGACAACAAGGTGGAGGGCGCGATCCAGCTCGACCTCTACACCAGCGTGCAGGACCTCCTGGTCGGCCGCATCGTCTGGTTCCTGCGCAACGCCTCGTTCGCCGACGGCGCCGAAGCGGTGGTGGCGCAGTATGCGGACGGCATCGCCGCGGTGGTGGACACCATCGAGGAGAGCCTGCCGGAAGCCTGGCGCGAGCGCCGCGCCCTGCGCTCCGGCGAGCTGGAGGCGAAGGAGGTGCCGGCCGGCCTCGCCCGGCGCCTGGTGCTGATGCCCGCGCTCGCGGCCGCCACCGACATCGCTTTGGTGGCGCAGGCGACGGGACGCGCGATCACCGATGCCGCCTCTACCTTCTACGCCGCCGGCCGCTACTTCGCCGTGGACGACCTCGTCACCCAGGCGCGCATCATCGCCACCACCGACTATTACGACCGCCTCGCCCTCGACCGCGCGCTGGGCGAGATCGAGACCTTCCTGCGCCGGGCGACGGTGGAGATGCTGGCCACCGGCGGCGCCGGCGAGGAGGCGGTCGAGGCCTATGTGTCCGCGCGCCGCACCGAGGTGGAGCGGATGCGGGCGACGGTGAAGGACATCGCCGCCACCGGCCTCAGCCTCTCCAAGCTCACCCTGGCGGCGAGCCTGCTGTCCGACCTCGCGCGCGGCTGACGGGCGCCGCTCAGCTCCGCGCCGGGCCGCCGCGCCGGAACAGCGCGGCGGCGAGGGCGGCCACCGCGGCCGCGAAGGGAAGGGCGCTCTGCGCGGTGCCGAGCGTCCACAGCGTTGCGGCGCTGAACAAGCACCACAGCACCGGAACCGGCCACAGCACCGCCCGGCCGCCGGCGAGCAGCAGGACGCCCAGCGTGCCGATGGCGCTGGGGTCGGGCGCCGACCCGAACACCTCCGCCTCCGACAGCGGACGTCCCGCCAGGGGCGCGAACAGAGGATAGGCGGCGGCGAGCGCCACCAGGACCCCGCCGACCACCCGCCGCGGCGCCGGCGGGTGCGGTGCGGCCGGGCCGCTCGCCGCAAGGGCCAGCAGCATGGCCTGAAGCGCGAACAGCGGCGCGATATAGAACACCGCCCAGTTGATGACTGCGTAGCGGTTCCACAGGAACGCCCAGCCGACGAACGCCCATAGCACCGCGAGCATGGCGAGCGCGAACCGCTTGCCCCCCGCCCGCAGGCAGAGGAGCCCGGCAGCCAGCGCGAGCGCCGGTCCCGCGAGCGGCAGCGGCCAGAACGCGCCGTTGGCGAGCGCGAACATGCGCCAGTAGGCGCGCGGCGAGAACATCAGGAAATCCTCGGGACTGTAGGTCCACCACTCGCCCATCACAGCGCCCTGACATATGCCGACATGCGCTCGCGTAGCGCCCGGTCGGGCAGAGGTCCGGAGGCGGCAGCGAGGTTCTCCCGCACATGGTCGACGCGGGTGGTGGCGGGGATCGCCGCGGTCACAGCCGGGTGGGCGAGGATGAACTTCAGCAGCGCCTGCGCCCAGCTGGTCGCGCCGATCTCCCCCGCCCATCCCGGCAGCGGCGCGCGGGCCAGCGCGCGGGTCAGCGCGCCCTGGCGGAACGGGCGGTTGACGAGCACGGCGATGCCCCGTTCGGCGGCGAGCGGCAGCAGGCGCGCCTCCGCCTCTCGGTCGAGAACGTTGTAGCTCAACTGCACGAAGTCGAGCCGCTGCCCGCGCATGATGCGCTCAAGCTCGGCGTGGCGCCGGCCCTCCGATGTGGTGATGCCCACATACCGCACCTGCCCGGCCGACTTCATGGCCTGGAGCCGTGGCAGCTGGACCTGCCAGTCCAAAAGATTGTGCACCTGGAGGAGGTCGAACCGCGGCACGCCCCAGAGCTGGCGCGAGCGCTCGATCTGCGCCGCGCCGGCGCTCGCGCCGCTGGTCCAGACCTTCTCGGCCGTGAACAGGCGCTGCGGCTTCAGCTGCGCGAGGCCGTAGCCGACCACCGGCTGGGACGAGCCGTACATGGGCGAGGAATCGATGATGGTCCCGCCGGCGGCGAAGAATGCCGACATCACCTCTGCGCACTCGCCGCGCAGGACGGGATCATCGCCGACATTGAAGGTGATCCAGGTCCCGAGCCCGACCGCGGGGACCGCCTCGCCGCTGGACGGGATCACCCGCGCCAGCGGAACGGACGGCTGGGCGGACGACGCCGTCGGCAGCGCGGCCAGCGCCGCGCCAGGGGCAAGTTCGAGAAAGCGGCGGCGGGTCAAGGGCATGGCGGAAGCAGCGTCCTTTCGCGCACGCGAAAGTAACCGCTCCCGTTGCCGGGAGGTCAGCCCAAGGCCTTCACGCTTTGGTGTGCGCGCCCCGCGGCCGGAGCGTCAGAGCCCCTCGAACAGGGCGGTCGACAGGTAGCGCTCGGCGAAGGACGGGACGATGGCGACGATGGTCTTTCCGGCCATGTCGTCCCGCACCGCCACCTCCAGCGCCGCGGCGACGGCCGCGCCGGAGGAGATGCCGCCGGGAATGCCCTCGTAGCGCGCCAGCGCGCGGGCGGTGTCGAAGGCGGTCTGGTTGCCGACCGTCACCACCTCGTCGATCACTGCGCGATCAAGCACTTCCGGCACGAAACCGGCGCCGATGCCCTGGATCTTGTGGGGCCCCGGCTGGCCGCCGGACAGCACCGGGCTGTCCTCCGGCTCCACCGCGATCATGCGCAGCGACGGCTTGCGCGCCTTCAGCACCTGGCCGATGCCGGTGATGGTGCCGCCGGTGCCGACCCCGGCCACCACCGCATCCACCTTGCCGTCGGTGTCGTTCCAGATCTCCTCCGCCGTGGTGCGGCGGTGCACCTCGGGGTTCGCCTTGTTCTTGAACTGCTGCGGCATCGCCGCCTTCGGCAGCTCGCGAAGCAGCTGCTCGGCGCGCGAGACCGCGCCCTTCATGCCGAGGCTCGCCGGGGTCAGCACCAGCTCGGCGCCCAGCAGCGCCAGCATCTTGCGCCGCTCCACCGACATGCTCTCCGGCATCACCAGGATCAGGCGGTAGCCGCGCGATGCGGCGACGAAAGCGAGCGCGATGCCGGTGTTGCCGGAGGTCGGCTCCACCAGCACCGTGTCCTGGTCGATGGCGCCGGCCGCCTCCATGGCGTCGATCATGGCGACGCCGATGCGGTCCTTGACCGAGGCGATGGGGTTGAAGAATTCGAGCTTGGCGAGGATCTCCGCCTTGGCGCCGCGCAGCTGCGGCAGGCGCTTCAGGCGCACCAGCGGCGTGTTGCCGACGGTCTCGGTGATGGAGTCATAGACCCGGCCCCGCCCGGGACGCGGCCCCGCATTGGGAACGACTTTCACGGCGGCATCAGCCATGGGGGTTTCTCCTGTTCTTGTGGTTCGGGGGCGCGTGGCGCGGCACCCGTCCTTTAGATGGCGAAATCTATGCGGTCGTTCTCGGAGCCGTGGCCGTTGCGGTCGGCGGCGCGGCAGAGGTCCTCCAGCGTCACGCCGTCGAGCGCGGCGTCGAAGGTCTCCTCGGCCGCGGCGACGGCGGGCTGCACCACCTCGGTGACGAGGGGCGGCAGCACGATCTCCCGCTCCTCCTCCGCGCCTTCCGCCACCCGCACGATCTCGGCGACGGAAACGCGGCGGCGCTCGCGGGCAAGCTCGTAGCCGCCGCGCGGACCGCGCACGCCCTTCAGGACTCCGGCGTGGACCAGCGCCTGGAGCACCGGCTCCAGCCGGCGCGGCGGCAGGCCATGGCGCGCGGCCAGCGCCTTGGCGGCAACCGGCGTGCCGCGGGCATGGACGGCGACGTCCACCACGGCGGCAATGGCGAGAAGGCTCTTGTCGGATAAACGCGGCATGGCACTGTGACTTGTTGAGAATTCAGGCGCCGCCGATCCCCGTCGACCCGAAACCACCGGCTCCACGTGCAGTTTGGCCCAAATCCCCGGAATCTTCCAGCGTTATTTGCGCGACCGGCGCCACCACCAGCTGGGCGATGCGCATCCCCCGCTCGACGGTGAACGCGGCAGGACCGTGATTGATGAGGATCACCCTCACCTCCCCGCGATAGTCGGCATCCACCGTCCCGGGCGCGTTCAGCACCGTGACGCCGAACTTCAGCGCCAGGCCCGAGCGCGGGCGCACCTGCCCCTCGAAGCCGCGCGGCAGCGCCATGGCGAGCCCTGTCGGCACCGCCGCGAAGGCGCCCGGCGCCAGCACCAGGGGCGCATCGGCAGGCACGGCGGCGACCAGATCGAGACCGGCCGCATCGGCGCTCGCATAATGGGGCAGCGGCAGGTCGGCGCCGTGGGGCAGGCGCTGGAGGCGCAGGACCGGCGCGCTCACCGTGCCGCCTCCCCGAGCGCGGCGGCGATGCGCGCCACGAGGCGCCGCGCCACCTCGGCCTTGGAGGCGGAAGGCCAGTCCTCCACCCCGTCGGCGGAGACGAGGTGCACGGTGTTCAGGTCGCCGCCCATGATGCCGGTGGCGGGCGAGACGTCGTTGGCCACGATCCAGTCGCAGCCCTTCTTCTCGCGCTTGGCCTTGGCGTGCGCCACCACCTGCTCGGTCTCGGCAGCGAACCCGACCACGAGGCGGGGGCGCAGGGTGTGATGCCGGGCGATCGCGGCGAGGATGTCCGGATTCTCCACCAGATGGAGCGTGGGCGCGCCGCCCGCGCCCTTCTTGATCTTCTGCTCGGAGGCGTCCGCCACCCGCCAGTCGGCGACGGCGGCGGCGAAGATGGCGCAGTCCACCGGCAGGTTCTCCTCCACCGCCGCCATCATCTGCCGCGCGCTCTCCACGTGCAGCGTCCGGACGCCCTGCGGGTCCGCCACCTCGGCGGGGCCGGAGATCAGCACCACCTCGGCCCCCGCCGCGCGGGCGGCGGCGGCGATGGCATGCCCCTGCTTGCCGGACGAACGGTTGGCGATGAAGCGCACCGGATCGATGGGCTCATGGGTCGGCCCGGAAGTGACGAGCATCCGCCGGCCCTTGAGGATCTGCTGCTGCGGGCTCAGCACCTCCTCGATGGCGCCGAGGATCTCCATGGGCTCGGCCATGCGGCCGGCGCCGAACTCGTCCCGCTCGGCCATGGCGCCGGAATTGGGACCGATGGTCAGCACGCCATCCTCCTTCAGACGCGCCACATTGCGCCGCGTCGCCGGGTGGCCCCACATGCGCGGGTTCATGGCGGGGGCGACGAGCACCGGCTTGTCGGTGGCGATGAGGGCGGTCGACGCGAGGTCGTCGGCGAAGCCGTTCGCCATCTTGGCGATGAGGTCCGCGGTGGCGGGCGCCACCACCACCAGGTCGGCCTCGCGCGACAGGCGGATATGGCCGATGTCGTGCTCGGCGGTGAGGTCGAACAGATCGGTGAACACCCGCTCGCCGGTGATGGCGCCCACCGACAGCGGCGTGACGAACTCCTGCGCCGCCTTGGTGAGGATGGCGCGCACCCTGGCGCCGCGCTCCTTCAGCCGCCGGATGAGCTCCAGGCACTTATAGGCGGCGATGCCGCCGCCGATGACGAGGAGGATGCGTTTTTCGGCGAGCATCAGGGCGTGTCCTGCCAGGGGTCGACGAGGGTGAGGCCGCTGGGAGAGAAATCAGCGACATTTCGCGTGGCCAACGTCATGTGGTTCGCCAGGACGATGGCGCCGATCTGCGCATCAGGCAGCGACATCGGCCGCCCGGATCTCTTGCGGGCCGCAAGCAGGACGGCGAACTGGTCGGCAGCCCGATCGTCGAAGGGCGGTATCCGGCCGCGCAGCTCGCGCTCGAAAACGGCAGCGACCGCGTCGCGCAGCTCGCGCTTGCGCCGCCCGTCGGGAAGGATCTCGACCCCGTAGAGAATCTCCGCTTTTTGTAATCGCCGTGCAGAATACAGTCTCCACAGGCAGGCGTTCGACCCACGTGAACACCTTGCTGTCGAATACGGGCTTCATCAGCTCGGAAACGACGTTGGTGTCGAGCACGATCATCGATCGTACTCCGGGCCGCTGAAATCCGGAGGCTCTCGCGTCTCGAGACGCACCGGCAACGCCAGCTCGACCCCACCGATGGGATCGACGATACGGCGGATCGCGTTGGCCAGCCCGCCGCTCCTGCGTGGCTGAAGCTCGAGCGCGCTGCGCAGCAACTGCCGCGCCTCCTCCTCCATGGAACGGTTGTGGCGCGCCGCCTGCTGCTTCAGCCTGCGCTTGGTCTCGTCGTCGAGGTTGCGGATGGTGATGCTGGCCATCGCCTCCCTCCGCGATGATTGCAATTCAATCATCCTAGCCCAATCGCCGCCGTGGAGCGAGGTCGCCCGGGGAGACCTCCCGGTGAGGTCACCCGGATAAGCTTACCGCAGCCAGTTCAGCAGCAGCCCGGCGGCGATGGCCCAGAGCGCGAGGTTGCCCCAGAAGGCCCGCCTGGCTTCGGCGCGGCCGATGCCGTCGAGCGTCGAGGGCGACAGATGCAGGCCGTCGCGCGTCGCCTCGTCCATCTGCTCCACGACGCGGGCGGTGCGCGAGAGGAGGGCCGGGATGTCGGCGGCGAAGCGGCCCACCTCGCCGATGCCGGCGCCGGCCTGCTGGAGGCGCCCCACGGGACCGAGATTGGCGGCGATCCACTCCTCCACCACCGGAGCGGAGGTGCTCCACATGTCGAGCTTCGGGTCGAGCGAGCGGGCGACGCCCTCCACCACCACCATGGTCTTCTGCAGCAGGATCAGCTCGGGACGGGTGCGCATGTCGAACAGCGCCGTCACTTCCAGCAGCAGCGCCAAAAGGCGGGCCATGGAGATCTGATCGGCGCGGCGCGAGTGGATGGGCTCGCCGATGGCGCGGATGGCGAGCGCGAAATCATCCACCGAATGGTGCGCGGGCACGTATCCCGCCTCGAAATGCACCTCGGCGGTGCGGCGCCAGTTGCGGGTGATGAAGCCGTAGAGAATCTCGGCCAGGAAGCGCCGCTCCTTGAGCCCGAGCCTCCCCATGATGCCGCAGTCCACCACCACCAGCCGGCCCTGGGCATCGACGAACAGGTTGCCGGGGTGCATGTCGGCGTGGAAGAAGCCGTCGCGCATGGCCTGGCGCAGGAAGGACTGCATGACGATGCGGGCGATGGCCTTCAGGTCGTGCCCCGCCGCCATCAGCGCGTCCTTGTCGGAGAGCTTGATGCCGTCGATCCACTCGGTGGTGAGCACCTCGCGGCCGGAGCGGTCCCAGTCCACCCGCGGCACATGAATCTCCGCATCCTCGCGGGTATTCTCCGCCAGCTCCGCATAGGCGGCGGCCTCAAGGCGCAGGTCCATCTCCATGGACACCGAGCGGGCGAGCGTCTCCACCACCGCCACAAGCCGGAGGCGCCGAGCCTCGGGGAAGTTCTCCTCGGCGAACTGGGCGAGGCGGGCGAAGCTCGCCATGTCGGCGCCGAAGCGGCGCTCGATGCCGGGACGCAGGATCTTCACCGCCACGTCCCGCCTCGTCCCGTCCTCGTCCCGCACCTCGGCCTTGTGGACCTCGGCGATGGAGGCGGCGGCCACTGCCGGACCGAACACGGGGAACACCTCGCTAAGCGGCCGCTCGAAGGCGGCGGCGACGGTCGCCTCGGCCACGTCCTGTCCGAACACCGGCATGCGGTCCTGGAGCACCTCCAGGTCCCGCGCCACCGCGGCGCCCACCACGTCCGGACGGGTGGCGAGGAACTGGCCGAGCTTCACATAGGACGGCCCGAGCCGCGACAAGGCGGCCGAGAATCGGGCCGCGCGGCTGCCGGCGTCGCGCCGGGCGATCATCCGGGCGAGGCGCAGGAACGGGCGCGCCAGCGGCGGCGCCGGCTCGATCGGCATGAGCGAAAGCACGCCCTCGCGCGCAAGCACGTAGCCGGCGCGGGCGAGGCGGGCGGCATCGGCGAGGACGAAGATCACGACGCAAGCCCTTCGCGGCGGCCCATCAGATGCGGAAGCCCCAATGGAGGGCGACCACGCCGCCGGTCATGCGCATGAAGTCGACGCGGGAGAACCCTGCTGCCCGCATCAGCTGCGCGAACGCCTCGGCGGTGGGGAAGCGGCGGATGGATTCCACGAGATACTGATAAGGCTCCGCATCCCCCGCCACCACGCGCCCGAGCGCCGGGATGACGCGGAAGGAATAGGCGTCGTAGACTGTGTCCAGTCCCGGCACGTCCACCTTGGAAAATTCGAGCACGAAGGCGCGACCGCCCGGCTTCAGCACGCGCCGCATCTCGGCGAGCGCGACCGGGATGCGCGGCACGTTGCGGATGCCGAAGGCGATGGTGACGGCGTCGAAGCTGCGGTCCGGGAAGGGCAGCGCCTCGGCATTGGCCTCGGCGAACTCGACCCGCTCGGCGAGCCCGCGCTTTTCCGCCCGCTCGCGGCCGACCGCCAGCATCTCGGCATTGATGTCCGCGACCACGGCGGTGGTGCCCGGCCCGCCGGCCTCCACCACGCGGAAGGAGACGTCCCCGGTGCCGCCGGCGAGGTCGAGCAGGCGGAACGCCCGCGCGCTCTGGGGCGGGCGCACCTTGGAGAGGAGCGCGTCCTTCCACACCCGGTGGAGGCCGCCGGACATGAGGTCGTTCATGATGTCGTAGCGGCGCGCCACCTTGTGGAACACGTCGTCCACCAGCGACTGCTTCTCCTCCAGCGGCACGGTACGGTAGCCGAAGTGGGTCTCGGCCGCCCCGCCGGCGGGGGGCGCGTCGCGGAAGGTGTCGGGGGTGGGGTCCGTCATGGTCGGTCCGTCATCGTCTTGGCGCCGTCTTGGCGCCACGATCCGTTCGTGTTGGCGGCGGACCTTATCGGATGACGGCGCGCGGCGCCACAAACGGCGCCGGCAGGAATGACGCGCCGCATGCGGCGCGCCCGCGCAGGGCGCTCAGCGGACGGAGCGCGAGCCCCGGGGCGGCTGCGCCAGAGCGGCGACGTCGAACTCGAACCCGTCGAGCGAATAGCGCGCCTCCCGGCGGCCCGGGGCGGAAGAGCCGGTGGCCGGCGCGTTCGACGGGCTGCGGCCGAGGCGCCGCTTGAGGGCCGCGATCTCCCGGCGGAGCGGGAAGATCGGGAGGTTGATGGTGATCGTCATAGCCACGCTCCATCAATATAAACGGCGCATTTCAAGCAGAACTCGTTACAGACTTTTACAAAGCTGAAACAAACCCCGCCTGAGGGGCGTGCATCTATGGCACGCGGCAAGGAAGCCCGGAGAAGCGGGCGCGAATTTGACGACGATGGGATTATGTGGGGGCCAATTACGGCATCCCCTGCCCGCAAGAAGCTTGGTTAACAAGCTATTAATTCTGCGGAGCCGACGGACTCATGCCCCGGCGGCGGCCTCAGACGTGCTGGCCGCCATTGATGTGGATCTCCGCCCCGTTGAGGTAGGACGAGGTCTCCGTGCACAGCACGTAGATGATCTTCGCCACCTCGTCCGGCGTGCCGAGGCGCTGCATGGGAATCTGGGCGACGATCTTCTCGGTGCCCGGCGACAGGATGGCGGTGTCGATCTCGCCGGGGGCGATGGAGTTCACGCGGATGCCGCGCCGACCGAAGTCGGATGCCATCTCCCGCGTCAGCGCCGCCAGCGCCGCCTTGGAGGTGGCGTAGGCGGCGCCCGCGAACGGGTGCACCTTCGATCCGGCGATGGAGGTGACGTTCACCACCGAGCCCTGCGCGTTCTCCAGCTCCGCCGCCAGCCCGCGCGCCAGGATGATGGGGGCGAAGAAGTTGACCTGGAACACGTCGACCCAGGTCTCCAGGTCGGTATCGAGCGTGCCGAGGCGCGAGCCGCCCTCCCCTTTGGGCGAGATGGCGGCGTTGTTCACCAGCGCGTGCAGCTTGCCGTCCGGCAGCCGGCGCTTGATCTCGGCGATGGCCGCCTTGGTGCTGACGGGGCTCGAAAGATCCACCTGGATGTGGTCCTCGGGCCCGGCGCCCCACGGGCACTGCTCGGGAAAGGCGTGGCGCGAGCAGGAGATGACGCGCCAGCCCGCAGCCGAGAATCGTTTCACCGTGGCGTGTCCGATGCCGCGGGATGCGCCGGTGAGCAGCATGATGCGCGGCGGCTCTTCGGTGGTCATTCTCGCCTCGTGCGCAACGGTGGGGTTTCGCGCCGACAAGCAGCACTCGCGCGCGCCAAAGGTCAAGCGCCGGTTCCCCTCCCCCTTGTGGGGAGGGGCGAGGGGGTGGGGGTCGCGCGACGCCGCGATGGCTGCGGCATGGGCCAAGGACTTTAGAAGGCGGCGCCCCCCTCCCCGCAAGGGGGAGGGGAACCGCGCGCCTACCCAGCAGGCTTGTTCGCCGCGCGCCCCTCGGGCATCGTGCGCGCCGTCGATCCCCATTTGCGCCGGAAGCCCATGTCTCCTTCGCCCCGACCCGTCCAGCCCGGTGACCGCGTGTTCCTGGTGGACGGCTCCTCCTTCGTCTTCCGCGCCTATTTCCAGTCCATCAACCAGGACCGGAAGTACAATTTCCGCTCCGACCGGCTGCCCACCGGGGCGGTGCGGCTGTTCTGCACCAAGCTGTTCCAGTTCGTGCGCGACGGGGCCGTGGGCATCAAGCCGACCCACCTCGCCATCATCTTCGACAAGTCGGAGGACAGCTTCCGCAAGGAGCTCTACCCCGCCTACAAGGCCAACCGCTCAGACCCGCCCGATGAGTTGATCCCGCAGTTCCCGCTCATGCGCGAGGCGGTGCGCGCCTTCGGCCTGATCCCGGTGGAGCAGGCGCGCTACGAGGCGGACGACCTGATCGCCACCTATGCCGAGCAGGCGGTGGAGGCGGGGGCGGAGGTGCTCATCGTCTCCGCCGACAAGGACCTGATGCAGCTCATCGGCCCCAGGGTCGCCATGTACGATCCCGCCTCGGGCGAGAGCGGCGGGCGCGGGGCGCGGCCCGAGCGGCGCATCGGCGTCGGCGAGGTGCTGGAGTATTTCGGCGTGCCGCCGGAGAAGGTGACCGACGTTCAGGCGCTGGCCGGCGATTCGACCGACAACGTGCCGGGCGTCCCCGGCATCGGCATCAAGACCGCCGCCCAGCTGATCGCCGAATATGGCGACCTGGAAACCCTCCTCGCCCGCGCCGGCGAGATCAAGCAGCCCAAAAGGCGCGAATCGCTGATCGGCAATGCCGAGGCGGCGCGCATCTCCAAGCAACTGGTGACGCTGGTGCGCGACGTGTCGGTCGAGGTCCCTCTCGACGACCTGGTGCTGGAGCAGCCGGACGCCGCGCGCCTGATCGCCTTCCTGAAGGCCATGGAGTTCACCACCATCACCCGCCGCGTGGCGGAGGCCTACGGCGTCGAGGCAAGCGCGGTTGAGGCCGACCCGCGGCTCGCGCCCTCGGGCGGCCTGTTCGAGCCCGCCGCAGGGGCCGAGCCGGGCGTCGAGGGTGCGGCGGCGCCGTCCGAAGGCGCATCAGCGCAGGAGGGCGCCGCGCCGCAGGCGAAGGCCGCGCCGGGCACGCCGACCCCCTCCGCGCTGGCGAGCGGCCGCGCCCAGGCGGCACGCGCGACGCCGGTGGACCGCAAGGCCTACCGCACCCTCACCGACATCGCCGAGCTGAAGGCCTGGTGCGCCAAGGCGGCGGACCAGGGCTATCTCGCCTTCGACACCGAGACCAATTCGCTCGACCCCATGCAGGCGGACCTCGTGGGCGTCTCGCTGGCGCTGTCGCCCAACGAGGCCTGCTACATTCCCCTGCTCCACCAAGGGGCAGGCGACGGCCTGTTCAGCGAGGGCCTGCTGCCGGGGCAGATCCCGAGCCATGAGGCCATCGCCGCGCTCAAGGGCGT
The DNA here is from genome assembly GCF_043194795.2 of Xanthobacter pseudotagetidis. Taxonomy (NCBI): domain Bacteria; kingdom Pseudomonadati; phylum Pseudomonadota; class Alphaproteobacteria; order Hyphomicrobiales; family Xanthobacteraceae; genus Xanthobacter; species Xanthobacter pseudotagetidis. Next base: position 4,412,988 of record NZ_CM195534.1, read on the forward strand.
GATGGAGGACAAGGGCGTCCTCAAGATCGGCCACAACGTGAAGTACGACCAGCTGGTGCTGGCGCGCCACGGCATCGACGTCGCCCCCATCGACTGCACCATGTGCATGTCCTATGCGCTCGACGCCGGGCGCAACGGCCACGGCATGGACGAGCTTTCGGTCCTCCATCTCGGCCATCAGCCGATCGCGTTCTCGGAGGTGGCGGGCAAGGGCAAGGGCCAGATCACCTTCGACAAGGTGGAGCTGCAGGCGGCCACCGACTACGCCGCCGAGGACGCGGACGTGACGCTGCGCCTGTGGCAGGTGCTCAAGCCCCGCCTTGCCGCCGAGGGCAGGACCACGGTCTACGAGTCCCTGGAGCGCCCGCTGATCCCGGTCCTGGCGCGCATGGAGAGCCGCGGCATCGCCATCGACAAGGCCATGCTGGCGCGGCTGTCCTCCGAGTTCGCCCAGGGCGCGGCGCGGGTGGAGGACGAGATCGCGGAGCTCGCTGGCGAGCGGCTGAACGTGGGCTCGCCCAAGCAGATGGGCGACATCCTGTTCGGCCGGATGGGCCTGCCGGGCGGAACCAAGACCGCCACCGGCATGTGGTCCACCAAGGCGAGCGCGCTGGAGGATCTCGCCGAGGCCGGCCACAAGCTGCCGCAGAAGATCCTCGAATGGCGCCAGCTGGCGAAGCTGCGCTCCACCTATACCGACGCGCTGCCGAACTATGTCCACCCGCAGACGCGGCGCGTGCACACCTCCTACGCGCTCGCCGCCACCACCACGGGGCGGCTGTCCTCGTCCGACCCCAACCTCCAGAACATCCCGGTGCGCACCGAGGAGGGCCGGCGCATCCGCCGCGCCTTCGTGGCGGAGGAGGGAAATCTCCTCATCTCGGCGGACTATTCGCAGATCGAGTTGCGCCTGCTGGCGGAGATCGCCGACATTCCCGCGCTCAAGCAGGCATTCCAGGACGGCCTCGACATCCACGCCATGACCGCGTCCGAGATGTTCAACGTGCCGGTGAAGGACATGCCGGGGGAGATCCGCCGGCGCGCCAAGGCGATCAATTTCGGCATCATCTACGGCATCTCGGCGTTCGGGCTCGCCAACCAGCTGTCGATCCCGCGCGAGGAGGCCGGGCAGTACATCAAGCGCTATTTCGAGCGCTTCCCCGGCATCCGCGACTACATGGAGGAGACCAAGTCCTTCTGCCGCGAGCACGGTTTCGTGGAGACGCTGTTCGGCCGGCGCTGCCACTATCCCGACATCGCGGCGAAGAACCCCTCCATCCGCGCCTTCAACGAGCGCGCGGCCATCAACGCCCGGCTCCAGGGCACGGCGGCGGACATCATCCGCCGCGCCATGGTGCGCATGGAGGACGCGCTCGCCGAGGCGCGGCTATCCGCCCGGATGCTGCTCCAGGTGCACGACGAGCTGGTGTTCGAGGTGAGCGAGGCCGAGGCCGAGGCGACCCTGCCCGTGGTGCGCCACGTGATGGAGACCGCGCCGGCGCCGGCGGTGCAGCTCTCCGTGCCGCTGAAGGTGGACGGTCGGGCCGCTCGGAACTGGGAAGAGGCGCACTGAGGCGCCGCCGGGGTCCCGGACGGATCGTCAGCCGGGGTCGGTGTTCCGGGCCCTTCGTCATGGCAGGCTTGTCACGGCAGGCTTATCATGGCCGGGCTTGTCATGGCCATCCACGCGCTGCGGCGTGGCGCAGATATCCGAAACGAGGCGCCGCCGTCACGGCGTGGAGGCCCGGCATTAAGGCCGCGCATGACGGTGCGCGTGAAAGAAATCTCTCGAAGACGCCGCGGGGTGCCAGCCCTCAGGAGGCAGGCCGGAAAGCCGGGGGATGTCAGGATCGCGGGCGCGGGGCCTCACGCGGGGCCTCAGCGGAGCGCCTCAGCGGACCAGGGCGACCTTCTGGTTGGTGTCGGTGATGGTGCCCACATACATGTTCGGGCCGGCGGGCTGCAGGCGGGCCGTGACCTTGCCCTGGTGATTCTGCAGCACCAGGTCGGCCCCCATCATGTCCCAGCCCTTGGTCATGAAGATCTCGCTCGGGCAGGACACGTCCGCCTGCGCGGCGAGGCCGTTGAGGCCGCGGGTGTTGGAGAGCGTCAAGGGGCAGGTGTTGCGGCCGTTGTCCCAGCTGAAGTTCCAGGCGCCGGACATCTGGTCCTTGGCGGCGGACGGAGCATAGGCGGTGCCGCCGGGATTGGCGGGTGGCGGCGTCAGGGGCACGGTGGCGGCGGTGCGGGTGGTGATGGCGCCGGTCGCGGCCGCCGACACGGGAACCGGGGCGGACGAGCTTTCCACCGCGCCGGTCGGCGCCGTCATCGCGCGGTTGCTGTCCATGGCGGAAGGCTTCGCGCCGAACCCGTCAAGCTCGGTGCTGCAGCCGCCCAATGCGACCGCCGAAGCGACTGCCGCCCCCAGATAGACCACCTTCATCCACACTCTCCGGACGTTCCCCGCAACCCTAGCCACTTCAATTCCGAACCGCCACCGCCCGAGGGCGGGATCGGAACCCTTCCATGGCCATTCACAACGTTCGGCTCGTGACGCGCCACGCGCGTATCGCCCGCACTCCGGTGCAAGGTCATGACCCTTTTCCGAGATCATGGCATCAGCATGACCGCATTACCACCCTGCTACCTATATCCTGACATAGATGGACGCAGTGGTTAATGCGCGTTATCCCAGCTCCATCTCCCGCACCGGCCGCAGCCGACGCGCGGCGTCCGGCCGGGCGCCGTCCGAAGCATCCGCCGGCCGGACCCCGCCCAGGCGCCGACCAAGGAGCCATTGATGTCCGCCATGCTCGACCCCCGTTCCCTCACCGTCGTCGTCACCGGCGCCACCTCGGGCATCGGCGAGGCCACCGTGCGCCGCTTTGCCGCCGCCGGCGCCCTCGTCGTGGTGATGGGCCGGCGCAAGGATCGCCTTCAGGCGCTGCGCGACGAGCTGGGCGAGCACATCCTGCCGGTGGAGCTCGACGTGCGCGACGCGGCGGCGACCGAGGCGGCGTTCGCAAGCCTGCCGGCCCCCTTCGCCGACTACAACGTGGTGTTCGCCAATGCCGGCCTCGCGCTCGGGCTGGAGCCGGCGCAGCAGGCGAGCCTGTCCAACTGGGATACCATGGTGGAGACCAACATCAACGGCATGCTCTACACCGTGCGCGCCAGCCTGCCGGCGATGGTGGCCCGCAAGCAGGGGCACGTGGTGCTCACCGGCTCCATCGCCGGCGAGTTCCCCTATCCCGGCGCCAACGTCTACGGCGCCACCAAGGCGTTCGTGAAGCAGTTCTCGCTCAACCTGTGGGCGGACGTGGCCGGCACCGGCGTGCGCGTCACCAATATCGAGCCCGGGCTGGTGGAGACCGAGTTCTCCATGGTGCGCTTCGAGGGTGACGCGGGGCGCGCCCGGAAGGTCTATGCCGGCGCCGAGCCCATGACCGGGGCGGACATCGCCGAGCAGGTGTTCTTCGCCTGCACCCTGCCGCGCCACGTCAACATCAACCGCATCCAGGCCATGCCCAGCCGCCAGACCTTCGGCAACATGACCGTCCGCCGGGATTGAGGCGCCCCACCTGCCCTACCGCCAAGCCGACGCCTTCCCTATGTTGGCCGCAAGAGAAAAACCGGGAAGCGCCGCGTGAGCCTGCCGAACATCATCACCCTCATCCGCATCCTGCTGGTGCCGGTGGTCATCTGGGCGATCGCCTCCGGGCGCGCGCAGCTCGCCTTCTGGCTGTTCGTGGCGGCGGGCATCTCGGACGCGCTCGACGGCCTGATCGCCAAGAAGTTCGGCATGCAGACCGAGCTCGGCGCCTACCTCGACCCCCTCGCCGACAAGGCGCTCCTGGTCTCCATCTACGTGGCTCTCGCGGCCACCGCCTTGGTGCCGAGCTGGGTCGCCATCGCCGTGGTGACGCGCGACGTGCTGATCGTCGGCGCGGTGCTGCTCTCGCAGGTGCTCCGCCGGCCGGTGGCGATCGCCCCGCTGCTGGTTTCGAAGGTCAACACGCTGGCGCAGATCTGCTTCGCCGCGCTGGTGCTCGCCAGCGCCGGCTTCGGCGTCGAGGCTCCGGAGCTTCTGGAGCTCGGCCTGGTGGCCGTCGGTCTCTTGACGGGCGTTTCCGCCGCTGCCTATCTCGCGGAATGGACGCGTCACATGGCGAAATGATCTGCCCCGCCGTGCCGGGTGCCCGCGTCCCGAGGCAGCCGGCGCCGGGCAATTCCGCGGGGATGCGCGCGCCGGACGTATCGGCATATGATACGGAACAATCGATGCGGTTCGGCACATGACCCAAGGAGGCGCGATGGCCGTCAGGGTTCAGGTGGGCTTCTGGATCGGCGCGCTGCTCGCCGCCATCCTCGTCCTCTGGCTGCTGCGCGGCGTCCTGCTGCCGTTCGTCGCCGCCATCGTGCTCGCCTATTTCCTCAATCCCGTGGTGATCCGCCTGGAGAAGCTCGGCATCGGCCGCATGCCGTCGAGCCTCGTCATCGTCGGCATCATGCTGTTCTTCGTGATGCTGTTCTTCCTGGTGCTGCTGCCGGTGCTGTCCAGCCAGCTGTTCGACTTCATCCAGCGCCTGCCCTCCTACGTCACGCGCCTCCAGGGCCTCGTCACCGAGGAGAACCGGGAGTGGCTCTCCCACATCGTCGGCGACCGGCTGCCGGACATGCAGCGCTCGATCTCCGACCTGATGTCCCAGGGCGTGACCTATCTTCTCGGGCTTCTGTCCTCGGTGTGGTCCGGCGGGCAGGCGCTGATCTCCATGTTCGCGCTGCTGGTGGTGACGCCGGTGGTGATGTTCTACATCCTGTGCGACTGGGACTCGATGGTCGGCTATGTGGACCGTCTCGTCCCGGTCCCGCACCGCCCGGTGGTGCACGACCTCGCCCGCTCCATGGATCTTGCCATCGCCGGCTTCGTGCGCGGACAGGCGGTGGTGTGCCTCATCCTCGGCACTTTCTACGCCGTCTCGCTGTCCATGGTCGGGCTCAATTTCGGCCTGCTGATCGGCATCGTCTCGGGGATCATCTCCTTCATTCCATATGTGGGATCGCTCACCGGCTTCATCCTCGCCATCGGCGTCGCTATCGTGCAGTTCTTCCCGGACTGGGGGATGATCGGCACCGTGGTCGCCATCTTCATCGCCGGCCAGACCATCGAGGGCTACGTGCTCTATCCCAAGCTGGTGGGCGACAGCATCGGCGTGCATCCGGTGTGGCTGATGTTCGCCCTGTTCGCCTTCGGCTACCTGTTCGGCTTCGTCGGGCTGCTGCTGGCGGTGCCGCTCACCGCCGCCGTGGGCGTGCTGACGCGGTTCGCCATCGGCCAGTACCTGCATTCGACGCTCTACCGGGGCGAGGAGGACGACCTCCTGCCGCCGCCAGCGGGGGCACCCTGAGCGCCATGCCCCGCCCGTCCCGCCCGCGCCAGCTGCCGCTCCAGCTTCCCGGCCGGCCGGCATTGCGGCGCGAGGACTTCCTCGCCGCGCCAGGCAACGCCGCGGCCCTCGCGCTCATCGACGCCTTCCCCGACTGGCCGGCGCGGGTGGTGTGCCTCGTCGGCCCCGAGGGCGCCGGCAAGAGCCATCTGGCCGCGATCTTCGCCGAGCGGGCGGGTGCGCGCATCGTCGAGGCGCGGGCGCTCGACCGGGCCGGCGTGCCCGAGGCGCTCGCCACCGGCGCCCTGGTGCTGGAGGACCTGGAGCCGGGCGGCTTCGAGGAGGCGGCTGTATTCCATCTCCTCAACCTGGCCCGCGAGCAGAATGCCGTCCTGCTGCTCACCGCCCGCACCCCGCCGGCCCAGCTCAAGCTCGCCACCGCCGACCTCGCCTCGCGGCTGCGCACCGTACCGGTGTTCGAGATCGCCCCGGCCGACGACGCGCTGCTCGCCGCGGTGCTGGTGAAGCTGTTCGCGGACCGGCAGATCCTGGTGGACGACGCCACCGTGCAATACCTCCTGCTGCGGGTACCACGCTCGGTGGCAGGGGCGAAGCGGGTGGTGGAGGCGATCGACGCCGCGGCGCTCGCCGCCGCCCGGCCGGTGACGCGCGCGCTCGCCGCGCAGGTGCTGAAGGAGCAGGGTGAACTGGTGCCAAACGAAGACGAGGACTGACGCCGCCAGCCGTCATAGAGTGGTCATGCAAGGCGGCCATGGTCCGGCCGAGCAAAGGGGACCCAGCATGAGCGCAAACGACGTCGCAGCCTTGGCGCAGGTGGAGGAATTCGCCGGGGACGAAGCCCGCGAGGAGATTTCCCTCGCCGCCTCGCCGGAGCGCTTCATCAACCGCGAGGTCTCCTGGCTGCACTTCAACCGCCGGGTGATGGAGGAGGCCTCCAACCGCAGCCACCCGCTGCTGGAGCAGCTGCGCTTCCTGTCCATCTCGGCGAACAACCTCGACGAGTTCTTCATGGTCCGCGTCGCCGGCCTGAAGGAGCAGGTGCGCGAGGGCGTGCAGACGCCGAGCCCGGACGGGCTGACCCCCTCCGAGCAGCTGGTGAAGATCATGGCGGGCGCGGCCCAGCTGATCGCCGACCAGCAGGTGCGCTGGCGCGAGCTGCGCACCGAGCTCGCCGGCGCCGGCATCGTGCTGGTGGACGGCGCGGAGGCCACCGGCGCCGACCGGGAGGCGCTGGAGAAGCACTTCCTCAACCATGTCTTCCCGGTGCTGACGCCGCTCGCCATCGACCCGGCCCACCCTTTCCCCTTCATCCCCAATCTGGGCTTCTCGCTGGCGCTCCAGCTGGTGCGCGAGAGCGATGGGCGGGGCATGAACGCCCTGATCCGCGTGCCCGCCAAGGTGGAGCGCTTCATCCGCCTGCCCGACGAGGCGGGCGCCACGCGCTTCATCACGCTGGAGCAGATGATCGGCCTGTTCATCACCCGCCTGTTCCCCGGCTACGCGGTGAAGGGGCAGGGCGTGTTCCGGGTCATCCGCGACAGCGACCTCGAGATCGAGGAGGAGGCGGAGGACCTCGTCCGCCTGTTCGAGACCGCGCTCAAGCAGCGCCGCTACGGCGAGGTGATCCGAATGGAGGCCGACGCCGCCATGCCGGACGAGCTGCGCACATTCGTGGCCCGCGAGCTGGGCGTGAACGACGACGAAATCTTCGTCATCGACGGCGTGGTCGCCATGAACGAATTCTCGCAGCTCGTCTCTGTGGATCGGCCGGACCTCAAGTTTCCGCCCTACAATGCGCGATTTCCCGAACGCATCCGGGACCACGGCGGAGACTGCTTTCTCGCTATTCGTGAGAAGGACATTATTGTTCACCACCCTTATGAATCCTTTGACGTGGTGGTTCAGTTCCTTCGCCAGGCCGCCCGCGACCCCAACGTCGTCGCCATCAAGCAGACCCTCTACCGCACCTCCTCCGACAGCCCGATCGTGAAGGCGCTCGCCGAGGCCGCCGAGGCCGGCAAGTCGGTGACGGCGCTGGTGGAGCTCAAAGCGCGCTTCGACGAGGAGGCGAACATCCGCTGGGCGCGCGACCTGGAGCGCGCCGGCGTGCAGGTGGTGTTCGGCTTCATCGAGCTGAAGACCCACGGCAAGCTCTCCATGGCGGTGCGCCGGGAGGGCGGCGCGCTCGCCACCTACGTGCATGTGGGCACGGGCAACTACCACCCGATCACCGCGCGCATCTACACCGACCTCTCCTTCTTCACCGCCGACCCGGTGATCGCCCAGGACGTGGCGCGCATCTTCAACTTCATCACCGGCTATGCCACGCCGGGCGAGCTGGACGTGATGGCGGTATCCCCCACCACGCTGAAGCCGCGCCTGATGCGCAACATCGCCGAGGAGATCGCGCACGCCCGGGCCGGCCGGCCGGCCGCCATCTGGCTGAAGTGCAACTCGCTTGTCGACCCGGAGATCATCGACGCGCTCTATGCGGCGAGCCAGGCGGGCGTGAAGGTTGACTGCGTGGTGCGCGGCATCTGCTGCCTCAGGCCCGGCATTCCCGGCCTTTCCGAGAACATCCGGGTGAAGTCCATCGTCGGGCGCTTCCTGGAGCACTCGCGCATCTACTGCTTCGGCGCCGGACATGGATTGCCGAGCCCGCAGGCGATCGTCTACATCTCCTCGGCGGACCTCATGCAGCGCAACCTCGACCGCCGCGTCGAGACACTATGCCCCATTACCAACCCCACCGTGCATGAGCAGGTTCTCGACCAGATCATGGTCGCGAACCTGATCGACAACGAACAGAGCTGGCGGGTGTTGCCGGACGGGTCATCCGAGCGCATCGTCCCCGGCCCGGGCGAGGAACGCTTCAACGCCCACCAGTATTTCATGACGAACCCGAGCTTGTCTGGACGTGGAAAGTCTCTCAAAGATTCTTCGCCGCGCAGTCTCCTCGTCCGCCGCTGAGGCGCCGGACGACCTGCACGGCGCGCCGGGGCGCCTCGCCTCCGGCCCGCCGATCGCGGTGATCGACATCGGCTCCAACTCCGTGCGCCTCGTGGTCTACGAAGGGCTGACGCGGGCGCCGACACCGATCTTCAACGAGAAGGCCCTGTGCGGCCTCGGCCGCGAGGTGCTCTCCACGGGCCGCCTCGCGCAGGACGCGGTGGAACGCGCCTTCGCGGCGCTCAAGCGCTTCCGTGCGCTCTGCGACGCCATGCGCGTCGGCCGCATCCTCGCGCTCGCCACCGCCGCCGCGCGCGACGCGCAGAACGGCCCGGCCTTCATCGCCGAGTGCGAGGCCATCTGCGGCGTCTCGATCGAGCTGCTCACCGGCAAGCGCGAGGCGGAGCTCGCCGCCTGCGGCGTGGTCTCGGGCGTGCACCAGCCGGACGGAATCGTCGGCGACCTCGGCGGCGGCTCGCTGGAGCTGGTGGATGTGAAGGGCCAGAAGATCGGCACCGGCATCACCCTGCCGCTCGGCGGCCTGGCGCTCGAGGACCGCTCGTCCAAGTCGCCGCGCAAGGCCGAGAAGATCGTGCGCGAGACCATGCCCGAGGCCGGCGTCCTGAGCCAGCTCGCCGGGCGGACCTTCTACGCGGTCGGCGGCACCTGGCGCGCGCTGGCGCGCCTCCACATGTTCCAGAAGGGCTATCCGCTGCACGTGATGCACGGCTACACCCTGCCGGCCAAGGAGGCGCTCGACTTCTCGCGCATCGTCCACCGCGCCGATCCGGAGGCGCTGGCCCATATCGACATGGTCTCCGACGCCCGCCGGCCGCTGCTCACCTATGGCGCGCTGGTGCTGGAGAACGTGGTGCGGCTCGGCCGCCCTTCCGAGGTGGTGATCTCGGCCATGGGCGTGCGCGAGGGCCTGCTCTATTCGCTGCTCACCCCCGAGGCGCGGCGGGAGGACCCCCTCATCGCCGCCGCCGGCGAGCTGAACCTGCTGCGCTCCCGTGCCCCGCGCCACGGCGAGGAACTGGTGGCCTGGACCGACGGCTTCTTCGCTTCGTCCCTGGTGCTGGAGGAGAGCGAGGAGGAGACACGCCTGCGCCGCGCCGCGTGCCTGCTGGCGGACATCGGCTGGCGCGCCCATCCCGACTATCGCGGCGAGCAGAGCCTCAACATCATCGCCCATGCCGCCTTCGTGGGGGTGGACCATCCCGGACGCGGCTACATCGCGCTGGCGGTCTATTTCCGCCACATGGGCCTGGGCGAGGACGAATACGGCACGCGGGTCCTGGAGCTGGTCTCCACCGGCATGCTGGACCGCGCGCGCATCCTCGGCGCGGCCATGCGCGTCGCCTACCTGCTCTCGGCCGCCATGCCCGGCATCCTGCCGCGCACGCCGCTGAAGGTGGACGGCGATCAGCTGGTGCTCGGCGTCCCGCAGGACCTTTCCGCGCTCATCAACGAGCGGGTGATGAGCCGCCTGCGCCAGCTCGCCAAGCTCATCGGCCGCGAGCCGCAGGTCGTGGTGGGCGACTGAGCCGAAGCCGGGACGGACGCGCCCGGAGACGTCCCGCTATTCCGCCGCCGTGCGCGCAAGCCGTCCCTGCGCCAGCACCGCGCGCAGAGCGGCGGGCTTCAGCGGCTTGTTCAGGACCGTGATCTCGGCCGCCTTGGCCGCCTCGCGCACCTTGCGGGAGCGGTCGGCGGTGATCAGCACCGCCGGCAGCTTGCCGAGCTTCCAGCGCAGCGCCATCACCGCATCGATGCCGTTGCCGTCGTCCAGGTGGTAGTCCACCAGCGCGAAGTCGGGCTGCTTGCGCAGGTCCCGAACCCGTTCCAGCGCCTCCACCGCGTCGGCGGCCTTGATGACCTCGCATCCCCAGCCCGAGAGCAGCAGCTCCATGCCCTCCAGGATCGCCGGCTCGTTGTCGATGGCGAGGATGGTGAGGCCGTCGAGGCGGGCACCGCCGCGCACCGGCTCGGCGGGGACCGGCGCCTCCTCCGGGACCTGCACGGCGATCGGCAGCTCGACGGTGAAGACCGAGCCCTTGCCCGGCTGCGAGCGCATGGCGACCGGATGGTCGAGCACGCGGGCGATGCGCTCGACGATGGACAGGCCGAGCCCGAGGCCGCGCGCCTCGCGGGCGCCGCGGTCGAGGCGCTGGAACTCCTGGAACACCAGCTTGTGCTTCGACTTCGGAATGCCGACGCCGGTGTCGTAGACCTCGATGCGCAGCTTCCCCCTGTGGCGCCGGCAGCCCACCAGGACCTTGCCCTTGGGCGTGTACTTGATGGCGTTGGAGATGAAGTTCTGCAACAGGCGCCGCAGCAGCCGCCGGTCCGAGCGCACCGCAAGCCCGCAGGGCACGAAGGCGAGGTCGATGCCCTTCTCGCGCGCCAGGGGCACGAACTCCATCTCCAGCTGCTTCAGCACGTCGGCGATGCGGAACGGCGCGATCTCCGGCCGCATGGCGCCGGAATCGAGGCGCGAGATGTCGAGCAGCGCGCCGAGAATCTCCTCCACCGCCTCCAGCGAGGCGTCGACATTGCCGGCGAGGCGCTGGTCCTCGGGTCCCTTCGAGCGCTCCACGAGGCTGGTCACGTAGAGCCGGGCGGCGTTGAGCGGCTGCAGGATGTCGTGGCTCGCGGCGGCGAGGAACCGCGTCTTGGAGATGTTGGCCTCGTCGGCCTCGGCCTTGGCCCTCTCCAGGGCATGGTTGAGGCGCTCCAGCTCCTTGGTGCGCTCGCGCACCCGGCGCTCCAGCGTCTCGTTGGCACGCTCCAGCGCCAGCGCGGCCTCCACCGAGGCGGTGATGTCGGTATAGGTCACGGCGATGCCGCCGTCGGGCATGGGATCGGAGCGCGCCTCGATCACCGTGCCGCGCTGGTGCAGGCGCTCGGAGAAGGACGTGCTGGCGTGGGCGTAGCGCGCCACGCGCTCTTCCGGCCGCAGCACCGCGCCTTCGCGTTCCGCCGGGGCGCTGGCGAGAATCTCGTGCAGCGGCACGCCCACCGCGTAGCAGTCCGCAGGCAGATCGAGCATGTCGCCGAACCGCCGGTTCCAGCACACGAGGCGCAGGTCCTTGTCGAACACGGCGATGCCCTGGCCCACGTGATCGATGGCGTTCTGGAGCAGCTCGCGATTGTACTGGATCGCGGCGGAGGCGTCGTCGAGCAGTTTCAGCGCCGCCTTGGTGGAGACCGCGCGCTTCCTGAGCAGCAGCGACAGGACGAGCCGCGAGGAGGCCGCGCCCACCGCCGAGGCGAGCAGGTGCTCGGCATAGCGCACCGTGCCGGCGTCCGCCTCGCGGGAGAGGTCGAGGGGAATGCCCTGCATGCGGGCGAAGTTCTCGAACGCGGCCCTGGCCCGCGCCTCCCCCAGATAGCGCTCGACGGTGGCGATCACCTCGCCCACCGTCACCGACGAGCGCCAGCGCCGGAACGCCGGGCGCAGCGGCAGCTTGTCGGCGTTCTGGATCATGAACAGGCCGGCCTGCACGCGCTCGATCTGGCTCGGCCGGGTGAGGAAGGAGACGACGATCAGCACCAAGGCGTTGATGCCGAGGCTCCAGGTCACGCCATGGGCGAGCGAGCCCGCATGGATGCCGAGCAGCGCCGTCGGCCGCAGCAAGGCGATCCCGAACGGCCCGTGCTCCACGAAGCCGCGGGGGATCAGCCCGGCATCGGCGAGGCTCGGCAGGAGCAGCGTGTAGGCCCAGATGGCGATGCCGGCGACGATCGCCGCCATGGCGCCCTTGGCGGTGGCGCGCTGCCAGACGAGCCCGGCGGCGAAGGCCGGCCCCACCTGGGCGATGGCGGCGAACGAGAGCAGGCCGATCTGCGCCAGCTGCACCTCGCCGGTGGTGCGGTAATAGAGATAGGCCAGCAGCAAGGTGAGGAAGATCGACGTGCGCCGCACCAGGAGCACGATGCCCATCATGTCCTGCGGCTGGCCGGCCTCCTCCGCCCGCTCGGCGCGGCGTCGCAGCAGCAGCGGCATGACGAGGTCGTTGGAGATCATGATCGAGAGCGCCACGCTCTCCACGATCACCATGGCGGTCGCGGCGGACAGGCCGCCCACGAAGGCGAACAGCGCCAGGCCTTCCATCCCGGCCGAGAGCGGCACCGCCAGCACGTAGACGTCGCTGTCGACGATGGAGGTGGGGAACAGCGTCATGCCGCCGAGCGCCAGCGGCACCACGAACAGGTTGATGAGCACGAGATAGAGCGGGAACAGCCAGCGCGCGCGGCGGATCTCGCTCTCGCCCTTGTTCTCCACCACCGCCACGTGGAACTGGCGCGGAAGCAGCACGAAGGCGCCCGCGGAGAGCACCGTCATGGTGATCCAGTTCTCCAGCGACAGGCCCTGCGCGAACGGGCCGACCACCTGGGCGTTGCGCGCCGCGTCCCACAAGTCCACGGGGCCGCCGAACAGGAAGAAGGTGACGAGGATGCCCACCGCCAGGAAGGCGGCGAGCTTCACCAGCGATTCCGTGGCGATGGCGAGCATCAGCCCGTCCTGGTGCTCGGTGGCGTCGGCGTGGCGGGTGCCGAACAGCACCGCGAACGCCGCCATGGCGCAGGCGACGAACAGCGCCAGGTCGCCCACCACCGAGAAGTGCGAGGCATCGCCCGCGAAATGGCCGAGCACCGCCAGCAGCGAGGCCGACACCGCCTTCAGCTGCAGCGAGATGTAGGGGATGGCGCCGACGATGGCGACCAGCGCCACCAGCGCGGCGATGCCCTGGTTCTTACCGTAGCGGGCGGCGATGAAATCGGCCACCGAGGTGATGTTGTGGGCCTTCGCCAGCCGCACGATGCGCAGGAACACCGGCGCGCCCACGGTCATGACGATGACCGGGCCGAGATAGATGGTGAGGAAGTCGAAGCCGTGGGTGGTGGCGAAGCCCACCGATCCGAAGAAGGTCCAGGAGGTGCAGTAGACCGCCAGCGACAGCGAATAGATCAGCGGGCGCGGCGCGCGCCTTGCCGAGGCGGGCCGGATGCGGTCTCCGAAGCTCGCGATGGCGAACAGCAGCCCGATATAGCCGAGGGCCGCGAAGATGACGACGGAGGCCTGGACCATCTCTCCCTACCGGCGGCGCGCGCAGGTGCCTTTTGGTTGGCGCAAGCTCACCATTAGCCGGAAGGCTTGTCCAGCGCGCAACTCCGGGAGATCACGCGCCCGGCGTGCAGCCCGGCGCGCAGGTTCGAAAGCGGGGTTGTCAGGCGCCGGCGCTGCCGCTGCCGACCACCATCACCCGCGTGCCGAGCGGCACGCGCTCGTAGAGGTCGATGATGTCCTGGTTCAGCAGGCGGATGCAGCCGGAGGACACCTGCTTGCCGATGCTCCACGGCTCGATGGTGCCATGGATGCGGAACATGGTGTCGCGGTCGCCGTCATAGAGATAGAGCGCGCGCGGGCCGAGCGGGTTGTCCTCGCCGCCGGGCAGGCCGCCGGCATAGGGGCCGTAGCGCTCGGGTTGGAGGCGGATCATGTTGGCGGTCGGGGTCCAGCCTGGCCACTTCTCCTTGCGCCGGATGGTGGCCCAGCCCTTGAACGAATACCCCTGCTTGCCGACGCCGACGCCGTAGCGCAGGGCACGGCCGTTCTTCTGCACCAGATAGAGATAGCGCCGGTCGATATCGACGACGATGGTGCCGGGCGCGTAGCCGCCGTCATAGTCCACTTCCTGGCGCAGGAACCGGGGATCGACCTCGTCGAGGTCGACCGCGTCCACCGGATGCGGCTCCCCTTCGACCGGACCGTACATGCTCACCAGATAGGCCGGGTGGGACGGCGCACGCGCCGCCTGCTGCGTGGTCTGGCACGCGGCGAGAGCGAGCGGAGCGCCCAGCATGAAAAGGCGGCGGGAAAGACGCAGGGAGGTTATGGGATCATCGCTGACCATGGTGCCCAACTGAACTCCGGGTTTGCCATCGCGCGCACAGCACGCATCGGACGGCAGCGCCGCCCCTCTCGCCGCACATTGAAGCGCGTTTGGGTGGCGTTAAGGTTAACGCCGCAAAACGCGGCCAGTGCCGCCTTCGCAGATGCGAAATGTCGTAGCACCCGCATCCACCGCGCGGGTGGCGCGGCCGCCACAGGATTTCACGAAAGGACATCGCGGGATTGTGAGAACCGGCAGGGCCAGCGGCCCCGAGCGGCCGCGCGCTATCCTTCCCGCGCGATCCGCCCAGGGCTGACAACGAACCGCTCCGCCTGCTCCAGAGCGGCGAAGGCGGCGGGGTCGGCGCCGGTCATCCACACCTGGGCGCCCAGCCGGTCCAGCGCGGCAAAAAGGCCGGCGCGACGCTCGGCGTCCAGATAGGCGGCGACGTCGTCCAGCAGCAGCACCGGCGCGAGCGCGCTCATGGCCGCCACCAGGCGGGCGTGGGACAGGGTGAGGCCGATCATCAGCGATTTCTGCTCGCCGGTGGAGCAGCGTGCCGCCGGCAGGCGCTTCGTGCCGTGGCTCACCAGCAGATCGGTGAGATGCGGCCCCTCCAGGGTGCGGCCCGCCGCGCGGTCGCGGGGGCGATTGTCCGCAAGCAGGGCGCGGTAGCGGTCCTCGGCGCCGGCCGCCCGATGCTCGGCGACAAGTCGCTCCACCGCCCCGTCGAGCGCGATCTCCGCGTGGGGAAAGGGCAAGGCTTCGTCCCGGTGGGCGGCGATCTCGGCGGCGAGGCGCTCCACCGTCTCCAGGCGCGCGGCGGCGACCGCCACCGCCAGCTCGGCCGTCTCGTGCTCCACCGCGTCGAGGAAGCGTGGCGCGCCGTTCTCCTCCAGCAGGCGGTTGCGCGAGCGCAGCGCCCGCTCCAGCGCGTTCACGCGCGTGCCATGGGCGCTGTCCACCGCCAGCACCAGCCGGTCGAGATAGCGCCGGCGGTCGGAAGGGGGGCCGAGGAACAGGCCGTCCATCTCCGGCGTCAGCCACACCACCTTGAGATGGTCGAGGAAGGCGGACGAGGAGACGGTCTCGCCCTCGATGCGGAAGCGGCGCTGGGCGCCGTCCGGGCCGCCGTCGATGCCGGTGCCGAGCCGCGCCTCGCCGAGCGCGCCTTCGACCAGGGCCGAGACCGCCCAGCCCCCCGACGCCGGCGTTCCCTCCCCAGCCTCGGCATGGGCCACATCGGGCAGCTGCGCCCGCCGAAGCCCGCGGCCGGGCGACAGGAAGGAGATGGCCTCGAGGACGTTCGTCTTGCCCGCGCCATTAGGGCCGGTGAGCACGACGGGGCCGGCGCCGACGCTGACCTGCGCCGCTTCATAGGAGCGGAAGCGGGTGAGCTGGAGCTTCAGGATTCGCGCGGCGGGGAGCATGGGCGGTCAGAGTTAGGACACGCCACCCCACGGGCGCAACAGGCTACGCGCCGCGCCCTCTCACCCTTCGCCGCGCACCGCAGCCTCACACCCGCATGGGCATGAGCACGTAGAGCGCGTCGGTCTTGGTGGAATCGCGCACCAGCGTCGGCGAGCCGGGATCGGCGAGCTTCAGCTCCGCCGTGTCGCCTTCCAGCTGCGAGGTGATGTCCAGCAGGTAGCGCGAGTTGAAGCCGATATCGAGCGGCTCGGAAGCGTAGTCCACCTCCAGCTCCTCGGTGGCGCTGCCCGAATCCGGGTTGGTCACCGACAAGGTCAGCTTGCCGTCGGCGAGCGAGAGCTTCACCGCGCGGCCGCGCTCGGAGGACACGGTGGAGACGCGGTCAACCGCGGCGGCGAAGTCGCCCTTGTCCACGAACAGGGTCTTGTCGTTGCCCTGGGGGATCACCCGGCCATAGTCCGGAAAGGTGCCGTCGATCAGCTTGGAGGTCAGCACCACCTGCCCGACCTGGACGCGGATCTTGCTGGCGGAGAGCGACACGGCGACCTCGGCGTCCTTGTCCTCCAGCAGCTTCTGGATCTCGGCGACGGTCTTGCGCGGCACGATCACGCCGGGAATCCCGATCGCGCCGTCCGGCGCCTCCAGCTCCGCCTGGGCGAGACGGTGGCCGTCCGTGGCCACCGCCCGCAGCATGGACTTGCCCTTGGCGGGCTCCGCCACGTGCAGGTAGATGCCGTTGAGATAATAGCGCGTCTCCTCGGTGGAGATGGCGAACTGGGTCTTGTCCACGAGGCGCCGGAAGTCGGCGGCCTTCAGCTTGAAGGCATGGGAGAACTCGCCGGCGGCGAGGTCCGGGAAGTCAGCCTCGGGCAAGGTCTGGAGCTGGAAGCGGGCGCGGCCGGCGCGCACCGTCAGCGTGCCGCGCTCGCCGCCCACCTCGAGTTGCACCTGCGCCCCCTCGGGCAGCTTGCGCACGATGTCGTAGAGCACGTGGGCGGGAACGGTGGTCGCGCCCTCCTGGCCAATCTCGGCCGGCACGGTCTCGACCACTTCGAGGTCGAGATCGGTCGCCTTCAGCTCCAGGCCGGACTTGCCGGCGCGGATGAGGACGTTGGCGAGGATCGGAATGGTGTTGCGCCGCTCGACGACGCGGTGGACATGGCTGAGCGACTTGAGAAGCTCGGCGCGCTCGACGGTCACCTTCATGGCCCTGGCCCGTTCACTCTTCGCTCTGGAATTTTCACGCTCGCGGCGATGCGCACGCCGCGGACGGGCGCCCCTGGGGCGGGCGCCGGGCCGCCGACATTGCCGCCCGCGCCGGCCCAAAGCAAGGGCAGGAGCAAAAAATGTGCGCTGAAACGCCTCCCGGCGCCTTCATCCACAAGGATTCGAAGCGCCGGCGCGCATCCGTCCACAGGCAGACGCGACGCCCCACGGGCATCATCCACAGGCTGCACCCGGTGCAGGGCCCAGCCCTCCACAGGCGGCGGAATGGAAAATCACGTTCGATCAGCGTTCAAGCGCCAGGGCGCGCACGCTCCACAGGACTGTGGATGACCCCATCCACAAGAACCCGCACCCGCCCCACGCGCCGTCCCCGCATTTCCTGCGGCGCGACGGTCAGCCTTCCAGGACCAGGCGCTTGAGCATCTCGATCTCGTCCGCCAACGCCCGGTCCGTGGCCACCAGGCCATCGATCTTGCGCACCGCGTGGAGTACCGTGGTATGGTCACGGCCACCAAAGCGCCGGCCGATCTCCGGCAGCGAGCGCAGCGTCAGCACCTTGGCGAGATACATGGCGATCTGGCGCGGCTTCACCACGTTGGCGGTGCGGCGCTGGGACAGCAGGTCCGCGCGCGAGACGTTGTAGTGCTTGGCGACGATGCGCAGGATGTCGTCGATGCGGACCCGCTTGGGGTCGGAGGGACGCACCAGGTCCTTCACCGCGCTCTCGGCCATCTCCAATGTCACCGGCTCGCCGGTGAGCTGGTTGAAGGCGAGCAGCTTGTTGAGCGCGCCGTCGAGGTCGCGGCCGCTCTGCCCCACGGAGCGGGCGAGGAACTCCAGGACCGCAGCCGGCACCGTGAAGCCGCGGTGCTGCTCGGCGAGCGTCTGGTAGCGGGCCTTCAGGATCTGGTGGCGCAGATCCTCCTCCAGCGGGCCCAATTCCACCACGAGGCCGCCGGCAAGGCGCGAGCGCACGCGCTCGTCGAGATGCTCCAGCTCGCCGGGCGGACAGTCGGCCGCCACCATCACCTGCCGTCCGCCATCGAGCAGGGCATTGAGGGTGTGGCAGAATTCCTGCTGCAGGTTGTTCCCCTTCAGGAATTGCAGGTCGTCGATCACCAGCGTGTCGATGGTGCGCAGCGTGTCCTTGAAGGCGATCGCCGAATGCGCTTTCAGCGCCGCGACGAAGCCGTACATGAAGCGCTCGGCCGTCAGGTAGGTGGTGCGGCGCCCGTTCTGCGCGCCCGCCCAGGCCACGGCCTGGAGGAGATGCGTCTTGCCGAGGCCGACCGCCGCATGCAGATAGAGCGGATTGAAGACCGGGCTCGCCCCGCTCGCCGCGTCCGCCACCTGGCGGGCCGCAGCATGGGCGAGGGAGTTGGACTTGCCCACGACGAAGGTCTCGAAGGTGAGGCGCGGATCGAGCGGCGAGCCCGACGCCACGTCGCGCGCGGCAAGGCTTGCGGCACCACCGGCGGGAACAGCGGCAGGCGCAGGCGCAGCCACCGCGGCGCGCGGCTCCACCGTGCGCTCGCTCACCGCCTCGCGGGGCTCGCTGGCCTTGAGCGGAATGGTGCGGTTCACCGCGCTGCGCACCGCCAGGTCGACGCGGCGCGTGACCCCGCTTTCCTCTGCCCACAGCTCGGTGATGCGCGGCAGATAGTTCTCCTGGATCCAGGACTTCAGGAAGCGCGTGGGCACGGAGAGCTGCACGAGATCGCTCGCGAGCGCCTCCAGCTCCATGCGCACGAACCAACTGCTGAACTTCTCCTCGCCATACTCCTCGCGCAGGCGCTGGCGCACCCGCTCCCACTGGCTCGCGCCCGCGTCCGCGCCCACCGCCTCGGCGAGGCCGGGACGGAAGGGGCGTTTGCCAGGCTCTGATCCATCGGAATTGTGCGACTTGAACATAGGGGTCCCGGCCGCGGGGGAAGCGGCTCCCTGGTTGTCGCGCAACGGCCGGTCGCGCCCGAAATTGGGGCTGCGCGGCCATCGCGCGAGGTTGTGATGGAGGCGAGGCGCCGGAGCGGCGCCGACGGTGTCAGTGCGCGATCATGCGCCCACCGCTGACCCCGACGAAGGGCCGGCATCCAGCGCGGCCACGGGACGGGATCGGAAGGCGGGAGGGACCAGACACACAAAGGGCTTGAGGGAAGCGAAGGGTGCCGCGCCTTGTGCCGTTTCGGTGCCTAAAGTCATAGCCGCCCCATCTGCCGCAGGTGCAAAAGACCATGCGGACCATTAGAATTTCAAGAATATTTTATGTTCTTTCGCTGCCGGAGAAAAACTTTACTCGTCTAATCCGAGCAGAACTTTGACCAAAGGCAGAGTACGCCAGTGGAAGGGCACACCACACGCGGGAGTGTTATCAATGCAATAGAACATGATACACTCCTCCTCTTCCACGAAGAGCGTGAAAACCTTCGGCCTGTCGGTGAAGACCCGGTGTCGCCCCGGGAGTGAGATCGAACATACACAGGGGCCGATGGGGGTGCAACGCCTTTCCCGGTCGCTTGGGATAACGGGCACAAGCGTCGCAGGGCGCTTTGCGACGTTCGGCATTCCGTCAGTCGGCAAACCTCTGTCCCGCCAACGAGATTCGAGGTCGCCGCGCGCGGGCCACGGAAAGCGGGCCGCGACCGCCCGTCGGCAGGATGATACTGCCGCGCGAAGACCGCCGGAGCCGGCGCTCTCGCTTGGCCCATAAGTGGTTCAGCGCCCAATTCTTTTCCTGATCGGTCTGGAGCGGCGGTTCAACGGCAAAATTTGGCCGCACGAAAAGGTGGAGTTGACGCGACCGCATCCGCGGCCTAGGGCGCGCGCCACCCGAATCGCCGCGCGCCGCGCTCAAGGCTTGCCGGGCACGCGCAAAGAAAAAGGCCCGATCGCTCGGGCCTTCATCCATAAGACAGAAATATTGTCTTATCTATCTACTTGCCGCTCACGCGGAAAGCTTGCGCACCCGGGCAGCGAGGCGGGACACCTTGCGGGAGGCCGTGTTCTTGTGGATCACGCCCTTGGTCACGGCGCGCATCAACTCCGGCTCGGCGGCCTGGAACGCGGCCTGGGCCTGTGTGGCGTCGCCGGCCGCGATCGCATCCTCCAGCTTGCGCAGGTAGGTGCGCACGCGGGAGCGGCGCGAGCGGTTCACTTCGGTGCGGCGCTCGATCTTGCGGGCCGCTTTCTTGGCGGAAGGCGTATTGGCCATCGGCCGTCCTTGTGGTTTCGCGCAAACGGCGATGCGAGCCCTAGCAGCTCCGTTGCCCTGCGCTGGAATGGGTGAACACGCGGGCAGCGTTGGCCGCCAGCGAAGTGCCGGGCTTATAGGAGGGAAGCGAGACGGCGTCAATACGGGCGACCGCCGATCGACGATTTCCCGCTCCCCGCCGCCTTATGGCTGGGGCACACGCTCTCTATATATAGGGCGCGAGTGAACGCCCGGCCGCGCGACCATGAGAAAGCTTTACGGCCAAGGGCGCCTTCGCGTATGTGCTGGGCCTGAAGGCGAAGCGGGCACGCGCCCCGCGCGAGCGAGGATAGTGGCATGAGCGATGTGGCGGTGACCGATCGTCCGGTGAGCGACAGCCTCGTGACGGTGTTCGGCGGCTCGGGCTTCCTCGGGCGCCATGTGGTGCGCGCCCTCGCCAAGCGCGGCTACCGGGTGCGCGTCGCCGTGCGCCGCCCCGACCTCGCCGGCTTCCTGCAGCCGCTCGGCTTCGTCGGCCAGATTCAGGTCAGCCAGGCCAACGTCCGCTTCCCCGACAGCGTCGCCCGCGCGGCGGAGGGCTCGGAGGCGATCGTCAATCTGGTGGGCGTCCTGGCCGAGAGCGGCCGGCAGAGCTTCGATGCGGTCCACGTGTTCGGCGCCCGCACCATCGCCGCCGCCGCCAGGTCGGTGGGCGCGCCGCTGGTGCACATGTCGGCGATCGGCGCCGACGCCACCTCCCCCTCGGCCTACGGGCGCAGCAAGGCCGAAGGCGAGACCGCCGTGCGCGAGCTGACGCCGGACGCGGTGATCATGCGGCCCTCCGTGGTGTTCGGCCAGGAGGATGAGTTCTTCAACCGCTTCGCCGCCATGGCGCAGTTCTCCCCCGTGCTGCCGCTGATCGGCGGCGGCGCGACCAGGTTCCAGCCGGTGTTCGTGGGCGACGTCGCCCAGGCGGTGCTCGCGGCCGTCGACGGCAAGGCCAAGGCCGGCGCCACCTTCGAGCTGGGCGGGCCGGAGGTGCGCACCTTCCGCGAGCTCATGGAGCTGATGCTGCACGAGATCGCCGCCAGGCGGCTGCTGATCGACCTGCCCTTCGGCCTCGCGCATGCCATGGCCTACCTCACCGACTGGGCGCCCGGCGCGCCGCTCACCCGCGATCAGGTGGCGATGCTGCGCTCGGACAACGTGGTGAGCGAGGCGGCGGCGAAGGCGGGCCTCACGCTTGAGGGCCTCGGCGTCGCGCCGTCCGCCCTGGCCACCGTGCTACCCACCTATCTCTGGCGCTTCCGCAAGGGGGGGCAATTCACCCGCCTCGCCACCTGAAGGGGCGCCGGCGCAGCGTCTCACCGGGCCGCGCCACAACGTTTCGGAACACCATGGGCATCGAGATCAAGATCTGCGGCCTCAAGACTGCCTCGACACTCGAGGCGGCACTGGAGGCAGGCGCCGATCTCGTGGGCTTCGTGCATTTTCCCAAGAGCCCGCGCCACCTGACGGTCGCCGAGCTGCCCGCCCTGTCGGCGCGGGTGCGCGGCCGGGCACTGAAGGTGGCGCTCACGGTCGATGCCGACGATGCGACCCTCGCGGCCCTCGTGGCGGCCCTCGACCCCGACATCCTCCAGCTCCATGGCAAGGAGAGCCCAGAGCGGGTCTCCGCCATCCGTGCCCGCTTCGGCAGGCCGGTCATGAAGGCGCTGCCGATCGCCCGCCGCGAGGACCTTTCCGCCATTCCGGCCTATGCGGCCGTGGCGGACCGTCTGCTGTTCGACGCCAAGCCCGCGCCGGACGATGCGCTGCCAGGCGGCAACGGGCGGCCTTTCGACTGGCGCCTGCTCGCCGGCCTTGACGTTTCCCGCCCCGCCATGCTTTCCGGAGGGCTCGACGCGGACAATGTGGCCGAAGCCCTTTCGCTGGCGCGGGTCGACGGCGTGGACGTCTCCTCGGGGGTCGAGGATGCTCCGGGCGTCAAGTCGCCGGACAAGATCTTCGCCTTCATCGCAGCGGCGCGCCGTGCGGCCGCGATGAAGGGTGCAGCCCCGTCAAC
The DNA here is from genome assembly GCF_043194795.2 of Xanthobacter pseudotagetidis. NCBI lineage: Bacteria > Pseudomonadati > Pseudomonadota > Alphaproteobacteria > Hyphomicrobiales > Xanthobacteraceae > Xanthobacter > Xanthobacter pseudotagetidis. The sequence goes on from NZ_CM195534.1 coordinate 4,435,155, forward strand.
CGCATCCTCTTGAGAAAGCCGAGATTTCGTGAACGCCCCCAACTCCTTCCGCACCGGCCCCGATGAGCGCGGGCATTTCGGCATCCACGGCGGGCGCTTCGTCGCCGAGACGCTGATGCCGCTGATCCTGGAGCTGGAGAAGGCCTACGAGGCGGCGAGGGCCGACCCGTCCTTCCAGGCGGAGATGGACGGCTATCTCGCCCACTATGTCGGCCGCCCCTCCCCGCTCTATTACGCCGAGCGCCTCACCGAGTATCTGCGCGAGGTCGCCGCCAAGGCGGGCAAGGACGGCGGCGCCAAGATCTATTTCAAGCGCGAGGAGCTGAATCACACCGGCTCCCACAAGGTGAACAACGTGCTCGGCCAGATCATGCTCGCCCGCCGCATGGGCAAGCATCGCATCATCGCCGAGACCGGCGCCGGCCAGCACGGCGTCGCCACCGCCACGCTCTGCGCGCGCTTCGGCCTGAAGTGCGTCGTCTACATGGGCGCGGTCGACGTGGAGCGGCAGAAGCCCAACGTGTTCCGCATGAAGATGCTGGGCGCCGAGGTGGTGCCGGTGCAGTCCGGCTCCAAGACCCTCAAGGACGCCATGAACGAGGCGCTGCGCGACTGGGTCACCAACGTGCACGACACCTTCTACTGCATCGGCACGGTGGCGGGGCCGCACCCCTATCCGGGGATGGTGCGCGACTTCCAGTCCATCATCGGCCGCGAGACCCGCACGCAGATCATGGAGATGGAAGGGCGCCTGCCCGATAGCCTGATCGCGGCGGTGGGCGGCGGCTCCAACGCCATGGGGCTGTTCCACCCGTTCCTGGACGATGCTTCGGTGGAGATGTTCGGCGTCGAGGCGGCGGGCCACGGGCTCGCCTCGGGCCAGCACGCCGCCTCCATCACCGGCGGCAGGCCGGGCGTGCTGCACGGCAACCGCACCTACCTGCTGATGGACGGCGACGGCCAGATCGCCGAGGCGCATTCCATCTCGGCCGGCCTCGATTATCCCGGCATCGGCCCCGAGCACGCATGGCTCAACGATATCGGCCGGGTGAAGTACATCACCTGCACCGACGACGAGGCGCTGGCCGCGTTCCAGATCTGCTCGAAGCTCGAAGGCATCATCCCGGCGCTCGAATGCGCGCATGCGCTCGGCAAGGTGCTGGAGCTCGCCACCGAGCGGCCGCAGGATCATCTGATGGTGATGAATCTCTCGGGCCGGGGAGACAAGGACATCTTCACGGTGGCCGAGCATCTGGGGGCACAGATATGAGACCGAAGCTCCGCCTTGCGGCCGCCGTCCCGACCCTCGCCATGGCCGCCTTCGCGGGCGGGGCGGCTGCAGATCCGGCCGGCCTGATCCTCTCGACCGACAAGGTGCGCTCCGACAGCGGCGGCGCCTTCATCTCGGTCTCGGTGAAGAACAACTCTTCCCAGGTGATCGACCAGATCGTCGTCACCTGCGCCTTCAGGAACGGCAGCAAGGCGGTGGGCACCTCGTCCACGACGCTGTTCGCGACCGTTCCCGGCGTTACCGGCCAGGACCAGGTGCGCCTGTTCGGCGTCAGCGCCACCGCGGCGGACTGCGCCATCACCAGCCCGAAGTCCTGACGCCATTCCGACCGCGCCGCCTTGGCGGCGCGCCGCCCCGTCCCCGGCGCCCCGCGGCGCCCGCTTGCCCTGCGGCAGGCCAATAAAATCCGGCGACCTTTCATGACTAGCCCGAACACCAGCCCGACCCGCATCGACGACCGCTTCAAGGCCCTCGCCAAGGAGGGCCGGCCCGGCCTCGTCACGTTCATCACCGCTGGCGACCCCGACCTCGCCACCTCGCTCGCCATCCTCAAGGCCCTGCCCGGCGCGGGCGCGGACGTGATCGAGCTGGGCGTGCCCTTCACCGACCCGATGGCGGACGGGCCCGCGATCCAGGCCGCCGGCCTCCGGGCGCTGCGCGCCGGCCAGACCCTCGCCAAGACCCTCGGCATGGTGAAGGCCTTCCGGGAGGGCGACGGGACCACCCCGATCGTGCTGATGGGGTATTTCAACCCCATCTACGTCTATGGCGTCGACCGCTTCCTGGCGGATGCCAAGGCGGCGGGCGTGGACGGCCTCATCGTCGTCGACCTGCCGCCGGAGGAGGACGACGAACTGTGCCTGCCGGCGCTCGCCGCCGGCATCGACTTCATCCGCCTCGCCACCCCGACCACCGACGACAAGCGCCTGCCGGCGGTGCTGAAGAACACGGCCGGGTTCGTCTACTACGTCTCCATCACCGGCATCACCGGCTCCGCCACCCCGGACGCCGACGTGGTGGGCGCGGCGGTCAAGCGCATCAAGGGCCATACCGCGCTGCCGGTGGCGGTGGGCTTCGGCGTGAAGACCCCCGAGCAGGCGGCCGCCATTGCCAAGGGCGCCGATGCCGTGGTGGTGGGCTCGGCCCTGGTGGAGGCGGTGCGCGCCAGCCTCGACCCGCACGGCAAGGCCACCGCCGAGACGCTCCCCGCCGTGGAGACGCTCGCCGGCGCGCTGGCCGGCGCGGTGCGCGGGGTGCGCCGCTGAAGGCACGCTGTTCCGCCCGGCCCGCTTCAGGTACCGTTCTGGCGGCTGAAGCGGGGGTGTATCATGACGCTGACCGAACTGGCGTGGCTGTCGCTGGCCGCCTACGCGATCCATATGGTCGAGGAATTCATGCTCGACTGGCGCGACTGGGCGCGCGCCGTCATCAAGCTTCCGGTCGACTGGGGCGACTTCTACATCACCAATTCGGTGGTGGTGGTGCTCGGCATCGTCCAGGCGCAGCTGGCCGCGACCTTCCCGCTGGCGCCGCTCGTCTTCGCGGCGCTGATGCTCGTCAACGCCACGTTCTTTCACGTGGCGCCGGTGATCTGGACCCGCGGCCGCTTCTCGCCCGGCGCCATCACCGCGGTCCTCCTGTTCTATCCCATGGCCTATGGCGTCTATGCCCGCGCGGCGGCGGACGGAGTGCTGACCGACGGGCTTCTCGCGGGCTCGCTCGTGCTCGGGGCGGTGCTGATGGCGCTGCCCATCGCCTTCCTGCACCTGCGGGGCCTGCCCTACTTCCGCCAGACACCGTAGAGCCTGTGCCGCGGTCCACGCCGCACTTTCGCCGCGCTCGGCTTGCCTTTAGAGGTGTGCCGTGGCACGCCGCGCTGCAACACGCCGCCGCGCCGATCCGCCGGAGATGCCCGTGAACTGGATTTCCAACGTCGTCCGCCCGAAGATCCGCGACTTCCTGGCGCGGCGCGAGGTTCCCGAGAACCTCTGGGTGAAGTGCCCGGAGACCGGGCAGATGGTGTTCCACAAGGACCTGGAGACGAACCAGTTCGTCATCCCCGGCTCCGGCTATCACATGCGCATGGACGCGGTGACTCGGCTGAAGAACACCTTCGACGACGGCGCCTATGAGGAGGTCGCGCTCCCCGAGGTGGCGATCGACCCGCTGAAGTTCCGCGATGAGCGCCGCTATGTGGACCGGCTGAAGGACGCCCGCGCCAAGACCTCCTACCAGGACGCGGTGAAGGTCGCGACCGGGATGCTCGAGGAGCTGCCGGTGACCATCGCGGTGCAGGACTTCGGCTTCATGGGCGGCTCGCTGGGCATGGCCGCCGGCGAGGCGGTGGTGACCGGCCTCCAGACCGCGGCCCAGAAGGGCACGCCCTTCATCATGTTCGCCGCCTCGGGCGGGGCCCGCATGCAGGAGGGCATCCTCTCGCTCATGCAGCTGCCGCGCACCACGGTGGCGATCCAGGAGCTGCGCGAGGCGAAGAAGCCCTATATCGTCGTGCTCACCAACCCGACCACGGGCGGCGTCACCGCCTCCTACGCCATGCTGGGCGACATCCAGATCGCCGAGCCCGGCGCGCTGGTGGGCTTTGCCGGCCCGCGCGTGATCGAGCAGACCATCCGCGAGAAGCTGCCGGAGGGCTTCCAGCGTGCGGAATACCTTCGCGACCATGGCATGATCGACCTCGTGGTCCACCGCCACCAGATGCGCGAGACGCTGGGCCGCCTGTGCCGGCTGCTCATGCGCGCGCCGGCCCTTCCCCCCAGGGCGCGCCTGCCGCGCCCGTCCGCGCCGGAGGCCGCGCCGCCCGCTTCCGCGGCCTGACGGTCCCCGCCGCCGCGGGGCCTCGAAAGAAGACAACGATGGCTCTTGCCCAGCCCATGCGGGCGCCGGATTCCATCCTGGACCGGCTGTCCGCGCTGCATCCCAAGAAGATCGACCTGTCGCTCGCGCGCATGGAGCGGCTGATGGCGGCGCTCGGCCATCCCGAGCGGCGCCTGCCGCCGGTGATCCACGTGGCGGGCACCAACGGCAAGGGCTCCACCATCGCCTTCATGCGCGCCATCCTGGAGGCGGCGGGAAAGCGCGTCCACGTCTACACCTCGCCGCATCTGGTGCGCTTCAACGAGCGCATCCGCCTCGCCGGGCGCCTGGTGGAGGACGCCCCGCTCGCCGAGGCGCTGGAGCGGGCGGAGACGGCGAATGCCGGCGCCCCCATCACCCTGTTCGAGATCACCACGGCGGCGGCGCTGATCCTGTTTTCCGAGACGCCGGCGGACGTGCTGCTGCTGGAGGTGGGCCTCGGCGGGCGGCTCGACGCCACCAACGTGGTGGAACAGCCGGCGGTGAGCGTCATCACCCCGGTCTCCATCGACCATGTGGACTTCCTCGGCGCGACGCTCGCCGCCATCGCCGGCGAGAAGGCGGGCATCATCAAGCGCTTGGTCCCGGTGGTGTCGGGCGCCCAGGCCTTCGAGGCGGAGGCGGTGATCGAGCGCGCGGCGGCGCGCGCCCGGGCGCCCGTCTTCATGGGCGGCCAGCACTGGAGCATCACCGACGACGCCGGGCGCCTTGCCTATGCGGACGAGAACGGCCTGCTCGACCTGCCGCGGCCGCGCCTCGTCGGCCCGCACCAGATCGCCAATGCCGGCCTCGCCGTGGCGGCGCTTCGGACCGTGCCGGGCCTTGCCCTGCCTGCATCCGCCTTCGAGGAGGGCATCCTCAAGGCCGACTGGCCGGCGCGGCTCCAGCGCCTCGGGGCGGGACCGCTGGTGGCGCGTGCCCCGGCGGGGGCGGAGGTGTGGCTCGACGGCGGTCACAACGCCGCCGGCGGCGAGGCCTTGGCCCATGCCGTCTGCGAGCTGGAGGAACGCTATTCCCGGCCGCTGGTGCTGGTGGTCGGGATGCTGGGAACCAAGGACGTGGGCGGCTTTCTCGCGCCCTTCGCCGGGCTCGCCCGGGCGGCGGTGGCGGTGCCGGTTCCGGGCGATCACAAGGGCCTGTCGCCGGAGGAGGTGGCGGCCACCGCCCAGGCGCTCGGCATCCCGTCCTCGGTGGCCGCGGACGTGGGCGCGGCGCTGGACGGACTGTCGTTTCATCCGCAATTCCCGCCGCCGCGGGTCCTGATCGCGGGATCGCTGTATCTGGCCGGCGCGGTGCTGGCGCAGAACGGAATGGTGCCGGAATAGACGCCGGATCGGCACGGGACCGGGCGCGCAGGTCCCGCGCCGCCGTCCCGCCTTGTCGTCCCGGGTGGTCCCGTCACGCCAGCTGCGCGCGGGCGAAGCGGTCCGCTACCCAGTCCACGAACACCCGCACCCGGTTGGAGAGGTGGCGGTTCGGCGCGTAGACCACGTGGATCGGCATCGGCTCGAAGTCCCACCCTTCGAGCACCGCCACCAGCGCCCCGCTGGCGATGTGCGGCCCCACCATGAAGGCGGGGGCCTGGATCACGCCGAGCCCGGCGAGCCCGGCGGCGAGGTAGGCGACGCCGTCGTTGCAGGCGATGCGGTAGCGGCCCGCCACCTCGACCACCTCGCCGCTGCGGCGGAACTCGTGGTCGTAGTAGCGCCCGCTCGCCTCGCTGAAATAGCGGATCATGAAATGGTCGGTCTCGAGGTCGCGCGGGTGGCGCGGGATGCCGTGGGCGGCGATGTAGGACGGCGCCGCGCAGGTGAGGAACGGCATCTGGCCGATGCGCCGCGCGACCAGCGACGGGTCGCGGATCTCGCCCACCCGGATCACGCAATCGACGTTCTCGCCCAGGAGGTCCACCGGCCGGTCGGTGCAGCCCACGTCGACGCGGATGTCGGGATAGCGGGCGAGGAAATCCGGCAGCGCCGGGATCAGGACGTCGACGGCCAGCGAGGATGAGAGGTCGATCCTCAGCCGCCCGCGCGGGTTGGCCTGCGACGCCGACATGGAGCCGTCCAGCTCCTCCAGCTCGTTCAAAAGCGCCAGCGCGCGCTCGTAATAGGCGGCGCCGTCGGGGGTGACGGTGACGCGGCGGGTGGTGCGGTTGAGCAGCCGCGTGGAGAGGTGCGCCTCCAGCTGCTGGATGTGCTTGGTGAGCGTCGCCTTGGGCATGGCGAGCCGCTCGGCGGCGCGGGTGAAGCTGCCGGTCTCCACCACCCCCATGAAGGCCCGCATCGCAGCAAGCTGATCCATAACGCTATCCGTCTCTGTGATTTTCGTCATATTATTCACATTGGTGAATAATGATATCGCAGTTAGCCGGTTTATCCAATCCAAAGCGGGAACTAGCTTGGTGCATCGCACAAATCCCCCCTGCCGTAGCGGGGTCGAGGCCGAAGGACCATGAGCACCATCCCATCTCCCCTCTCCTGCCCGTCCTGGACCGAGCGGCGCATCGCCACCGCGTCCGGCGAGGTGCCGGTGCGGGTCTATGGGCGGCCGGCGGCCGGCGCGCCGCTGGTGCTCAACCTGCACGGCGGCGCCTTCACCGAGGGGTCGTGCCAATGCGGCGACCTCGTCGCCCGCCTACTGGCGGCGGCGGGCGCGGTGGTGGTCTCGGCCGAGTATCCGCTCGCCTGCGAGCATCCGTTCCCGTTCGCGCTGACCGCCATGGCCGGCCTGCTGGCGGCGCTCTACGCCCAGCGCGGCGAGATCGCCCGCAAGTCCTCGAAGCTGTTCGTGGCCGGGGTCGAGGCGGGCGGCAACCTCGCCGCCGGCCTCGCCATGATGGCGCGCGACCAGCAGCAGCCGCCGCTCGCCGGGCAGATCCTCATCTCGCCGATGCTGGACCCGACGCTCGCCACCGCCTCCTGGCGCGACGCCGAGATCGGCGCTTCCGGCTGCAAGTGGGCGGACGGCTGGCAGAAATATCTCGGCACCGCCGACAAGGCGTCCCACCCCTATGCGGCGCCGCTCGCCTCGTCCCGGCTCGCCGGCCTTGCCCCGGCGCTGATCGTCAGCGCCGAGGACGACCCGCTGCGCGACGAGAGCGTCGCCTATGCCCGCGCGCTCGCCAAGGCGGGCGTGGCGACCACCATCCAGGTGCTGGAAGCCCCCACCGAATGGCCCGAGGGCCTCGACGGCGAGGCCGCCGCGCCGCCGGCCTGGGAAGCGCGCCTCACCGCGCTGTTCGCCGCCTTCTTCAAATCCGCGACCGGGCGTCGGAAAGCCGCCGCCCTGTCCGTCCTCTGACCGAACGCATCCAGGAACGACCCATGACCCGCCTTTTGTCCCTGAAGCGCCTGCTCTTCCTCGGCATCGCCGTGGGCGCCCTCGGCGCCACAAGCCTCACCCTCCTGCCCGAGCACGGCGCGAAGGCCGACCCCGCCGCAGCCTCGGCGAGCGCCCCGCCCCCGCCGCCGGTTTCGGTGGCGACGGTGGAGCCGCGCCAGACCCAGCTCTATGACGAGTTCTCCGGCCGCCTGGAGGCGGTGGAGCGCGTCGAGGTGCGCTCTCGCGTCGCCGGACAGGTGAAGTCGGTGCACTTCCGCGAAGGCGCGCTGGTGAAGGCCGGCGACCTGCTGGTCACCATCGATCCCGAGCCGTTCCAGGCCGAGGTGGACGAGGCGAGCGCGCAGGTCACGTCCGCCGAGGCGCGGGTCGAGCTGGCCAAGAACGAGCTGGAGCGCGGCGAGCGGCTGATCAACTCGCGCACCATCTCCCAGCAGAACATCGACGAGCGGGTGAACGCCGAGCGCGCCGCCCGCGCGGCCCTGCGGGCGGCGGAGGCGAAGCTGCGCTCGGCCAAGCTGAACCTGTCCTACACCCAGGTCCGCGCGCCGGTCGCCGGCCGGGTCGGCCGCCTGGAGATGACCGTCGGCAACCTGGTGGCCGCCGGCCCAGGCGCGCCGGTGCTCACCTCGCTGGTCTCGGTGGATCCCATCTATGCCAGCTTCTCGGCCGACGAAGGCGTGGTGCTGAAGGCGCTGGCCGCGCTCGGCGGCGCCGACGGCGGCATCGAGCGCATCCCGGTGCTCATGAGCACCGGCGCCGGCAGCCCCATCGAGGGCCGCATGCAGCTCATCGACAACCAGGTGGACGCCCGCACCGGCACGGTGCGCGTGCGCGCCCAGTTCGCCAACGCGGACGGCATCCTCATCCCGGGGCAGTTCGTGCGCCTCAAGATGGGGCAGGTGAAGCCCGAGCCGGCGCTGCTGGTGAGCGAGCGGGCGGTGGGCACCGACCAGGACAAGAAGTTCGTGTTCGTGGTGGGCGCCGACAACAAGGCGGTCTGGCGCGAGGTGACGCTCGGGCCGGCGGCCGACGGCCTCAGGGTCGTCACCGCGGGCCTCCAGCCCGGCGAGCGGGTGGTGGTCAACGGCCTCCACCGCGTGCGCCCGGGCGCCGAGGTGACGCCGCAGCCGGTGCCCATGCAGGTATCGCAGGCCGCGACCGGCGCCGCCGTCAAATAACCATCGCCGTCATGCTCCCGGCGCGTCCGGGGCATCCATTCCCGAGGCGGGGACAATAGGGCCGCCGGCTGCTCCGGGCGCATCTCCCCTCCCCCTTGTGGGAAGGGGTGGCGAGCGGCGCCGATGCCCAGGACGCCCGGCCGGGCATGGGTCCTCCGGTCAAGCCGGGGGGCGACGGTCGGAAGGATCGGTGGCGGCGGGAAGGATCGACGGCAGGGCGAGACCCCTCCGGCGCCAGAAAGAAGCGCCGTCATGCTCCGGCTTGACCGGAGCATCCATTCCCCGGGGCCGGGATACCGGCCACCAGCATGGGCCCTCCGGTCAAGCCGGAGGGCGACGGCGGGAAAGAGCTGAGTTCCCAATCCCTCTCCTCCCCCAGGGAGAGGGTCGGGTGAGGGCTGGCCGATGGCCACCGCCCCCGGCCGGAGGCCGGCCCTCGCCCATCTCCTTTCGCGGCTCCTGCCCGGTCGGGCCGAGCCTTCGCGTTCCGCGTTCCGAACCAACGTCCAGCCGCCTCCGACGGAGGAAGGTGCCATGAACCTGTCCAAGTTCTTCATCGACCGCCCGATCTTCGCGGGCGTGCTGTCGGTGCTCATCTTCCTCGCCGGCCTGATCGCCATGCGCGCGATGCCGATCTCGGAATATCCCGAGGTCTCGCCGCCCCAGGTGGTGGTGCGCGCCACCTATCCCGGCGCCAACCCCATCGTCATCGCCGAGACCGTCTCGACGCCGCTGGAGGAGGCCATCAACGGCGTCGAGGACATGCTCTACATGTCCTCCCAGGCCACCACCGACGGCATCATGACGCTGACGGTGACGTTCCGCCTCGGCACCGATCCGGACAAGGCCCAGCAGCTGGTGCAGAACCGCATCTCCCAGGCCGAGCCGCGCCTGCCCGAGGAGGTGCGCCGCCTCGGCGTGACCACGGTGAAGTCGTCGCCCGACCTCACCATGGTGGTGCACATCCTCTCGCCCAACAACCGCTACGACACCACCTACCTGCGCAACTACGCGGTGCTCAACGTCAAGGACCGCCTCGCCCGCATCGAGGGCGTCGGGCAGGTGCAGATCTTCGGCGCCGGCGACTATTCCATGCGCGTGTGGCTCGACCCGCAGAAGGTGGCCGAGCACGGCCTGTCCGCCACCGACGTGGTGAACGAGATCCGCGCCCAGAACGTGCAGGCGGCCACCGGCGTGGTGGGCGCCTCGCCGGCCCAGCCGGGGGTCGACCTCCAGCTCTCCATCAACGCCCAGGGCCGGCTCGCCAGCGTCGAGGAGTTCGGCGAGATCGTGGTGAAGAGCGGCACCGGCGGCGAGATCGTGCGCCTGCGCGACATCGCCCGCATCGAGCTCGGCGCCGCCGAATACGCGCTGCGCTCGCTGCTCGACAACAAGCAGGCGGTGGCGGTGCCGCTGTTCCAGGCGCCCGGCTCCAACGCCATCCGCATCGCCGACGAGGTGCAGCGGGTGATGGCCGAGATCAAGCAGAACATGCCCGAGGGCGTGGACTACGCCATCGTCTACGACACCACCCAGTTCGTGCGCGCCTCCATCGACGCGGTGGTGCACACGCTGCTGGAGGCGGTGCTGCTGGTGGTGCTGGTGGTGATCGTGTTCCTCCAGACCTGGCGCGCCTCCATCATCCCGCTGCTCGCCGTGCCGGTGTCCATCGTCGGCACCTTCGCGGTGATGTACGTGATGGGCTTCTCGGTGAACGCCCTCACCTTGTTCGGCCTCGTGCTCGCCATCGGCATCGTCGTGGACGACGCCATCGTCGTGGTGGAGAACGTGGAGCGCAACATCGAGGAGGGTCTCTCCCCGCGCGCCGCCACCTACAAGGCCATGCAGGAGGTGTCGGGCCCCATCATCGCCATCGCGTTGGTGCTGGTGGCGGTGTTCGTGCCGCTCGCCTTCATCAGCGGCCTGACGGGCCAGTTCTACCGCCAGTTCGCGCTCACCATCGCCATCTCGACGGTGATCTCGGCCATCAACTCGCTGACGCTCTCGCCCGCGCTCGCCGCGCTGCTGCTGAAGGGCCACGACGCGCCCAAGGACCGTCTGACGCGGGTGATGGACACGCTGTTCGGCTGGTTCTTCAGCGGCTTCAACCGCGCCTTCTCGGCCGCCTCGCGCGGCTATGGCGGCATCGTCGGGCGCATCGTCACGCGGCGCGTGGTGATGCTGGGCCTCTATCTCGTCATCGTCGCCCTCACGGTCGGCGTGTTCCGCGCCGTGCCGTCCGGCTTCGTGCCGGGGCAGGACAAGCAGTATCTGGTCGGCTTCGCCCAGTTGCCGGACGGCGCCACGCTCGACCGCACCGAGGAGGTGATCCGCAAGATGAGCGAGATCGCCCTCAAGGAGCCGGGCATCGAGAGCGCCATCGCCTTCCCGGGCCTGTCCATCAACGGCTTCACCAACTCGTCGAACTCCGGCATCGTCTTCGTGACGCTGAAGCCGTTCGAGGAGCGCCACGACCCGCATCTGTCGGGCAACGCGCTGGCGCTGGCGCTGAACATGAAGTTCGCCGCCATCCCCGAGGCCATGATCGCCATGTTCCCGCCGCCGCCGGTGTCGGGGCTCGGCACCATCGGCGGCTTCAAGCTGCAGATCGAGGACCGCGCCGGCCTCGGCTACAAGGCGCTGGACGACGCCACCAAGGCGTTCCTCGGCAAGGCCATGCAGGCGCCCGAGATCGCCGGCCTGTTCTCCTCCTACCAGGTGAACGTGCCGCAGCTCTATGCCGACATCGACCGCGTGAAGGCGCGCCAGCTCGGCGTCGCGGTGACCGACGTGTTCGAGACCATGCAGATCTATCTGGGCTCGACCTACGTCAACGACTTCAACAAGTTCGGCCGCACCTACACGGTGCGCGTCCAGGCCGACGCGCCGTTCCGCGCCCGCGCCGAGGACGTGGGGCAATTGAAGGTGCGCGCACAGAGCGGCGAGATGATCCCGCTCTCGGCGCTGCTGAAGGTGCGCGCGGCGGCGGGGCCGGAGCGGGCCATGCGCTACAACGGCTTCCTCACCGCCGACGTGAACGGCGGCGCGGCGCCGGGCTTCTCCACCGGCCAGGCCCAGGCGGCGGTGGAGCGCATCGCCCGCGAGACCCTGCCCAAGGGCTTCGACTTCGAATGGACCGAGCTGACCTACCAGGAGATCCTCGCCGGCAACTCGGCGATCTACGTGTTCCCGCTCGCCATCTTCCTGGTGTTCCTGGTGCTCGCCGCCCAGTATGAGAGCCTCATGCTGCCGCTGGCGATCCTCATGATCGTGCCGACGGGGCTGTTCGCCGCCATGACCGGGGTATGGCTCTCGGGCGGGGACAACAACGTCTTCACCCAGATCGGCCTGTTCGTGCTGGTGGGGCTGTCGGCCAAGAACGCGATCCTCATCGTCGAGTTCGCGCGCGAGCTGGAGTTCGCCGGGCGGACGCCCATCCAGGCGGCGATCGAGGCGAGCCGGCTCCGGCTGCGGCCGATCCTCATGACCTCGCTCGCCTTCATCATGGGCGTGGTGCCGCTGGTGCTGTCGGCGGGGGCCGGCGCCGAGATGCGCCAGGCCATGGGCATCGCCGTGTTCTCCGGCATGATCGGGGTGACGTTCTTCGGCATCTTCCTGACGCCGGTGTTCTACGTGATGCTGCGCGCGCTCTCCGGCAACCGGCCGCTGACCCAGCACGGCCCGGCCCCGATCGCCGCCGAGCCGGCCGGGCACGGCGCCCCGGCCATGCCGGCGCCGGCGGCGCACAAGGCGGAGGAGTGAGGCGGGGGGCGATGTCCTCAGGTCCCGACACCCCCTCCCCCCTCGCCCCTTCCCACAAGGGGGAGGGGAGCCGCCAACGACAACCGCGACGTGAAAACCCCCTCCCCCTTGGGGGGAGAGGCAGGGGTGGGGGTGCCGGAACGCCGGAAACGCCCGCGACGCAGAAGATGGATGCTCCGGTCAAGCCGGAGCATGACGGCACGAAAAGGGAGGCCGGAATGGGCGCCCCTCAGTCGTCCGAATAGCGCTGCTCGGCCCAGGGGTCGCCGCGCATGTGGTAGCCGCGCTCCTCCCAGAAGCCGGCCTTGTCGGCGGCGATGAACTCGATCGACTTCAGCCACTTGGCGCTCTTCCAGAAATAGAGGTGCGGCACCACGAGCCGCATGGGGCCGCCGTGCTCGCGGGTGAGCGGCGCGCCCTGCCAGGAATGGGCCAGCAGCGCATCCTCGGCGGCGAAGTCCTCCAGCAGCAGGTTGGTGGAATAGCCGTCGAACGAATGCAGCATCACCGCCGCCGCATGGGGCGCGGGCATCACCAGGTCGAGCAGGTCGTGGGTGGAGACCCCCTGCCAGGCATTGTCGTAGCGCGACCAGGTGGTGACGCAGTGGATGTCGCTCACGAAGCTCTTCTGCGGCAGCGCCAGGAAGGCGTCCCAGTCGAGCGAGACCTGATTCTCCACCGCTCCCGACACGTCGAGCCGGAAGCGCATGGGCGGCACCATGGGCTGGATGCCGAGGTCGAGCACCGGCCAGTCCTTCACCAGATGCTGGCCCGGCGGCAGGCGCTCGCTCTCGGGCCGCGCCACGCGGCCGGTGAGGAACCGGCCTTCCTTGGCCCAGCGCAGCTTGGTGCGGGTGAGCTTGGTGTCCTCCGGCAGCCCCTCGGGCGGGCCGGCGTCGACGAGGTCGGTCATGGCATCCTCCGGGTCAAGGCCGCGGTGTCCCGCGAAGAGTAGCACGGCGCGTGCAGCCTTGTTTTCACAATGCCCGGCGAGCCGGCGGCGGCGCGAAACCCCTCCCCCTTGCGGGGAGGGGCGCTGTCGCGGCGCCCCCGCCCCCTCACCCCTCCCCACAAGGGGGAGGGGAGCAGCCCGGCCGCCCCGCGCTTGCCCTTCCGGCGCGCATGTGGGAGAGGGCAGCCCTGTCGCGATGCGCCTGGCACCGGGCGCATCCGTGCCCTTCCGGCACGCATCCCGGCGAGGGCGCACGCGCCGGGCCGGCCGGCATCACGGGACGATCCAAAGTGACGGACAATCAAAGCTTGGCGGCCTCCGATCTCGCAACCGACCTCAAGCAGGCGATGCCCGACCTGCGCGGGTCGCTCCAGGCCGGCGTGTCGCTGGCGGACCTCACCTGGTTCCGGGTCGGCGGCCCCGCCGAGGCGCTGTTCCTGCCGGCGGACGCGGACGACCTCGCCTATTTCCTCGCCCGCCTGCCGGGCGAGGTGCCGGTGACCGTCATCGGCCTCGGCTCCAACCTGATCGTGCGCGACGGCGGCATTCCGGGCGTGGTGATCCGCCTCGGGCGCGGCTTCTCCGAGGTCGCGGTGGAGGGCACCCGCATCACCGCCGGCGCGGCGGTGCCGGACGTGAAGGTCGCCCGCGCGGCCGGGGATGCCGCCATCGCCGGCTTCTCGTTCCTGCGCGGCATTCCCGGCTGCATCGGCGGCGCGCTGCGCATGAACGGCGGCGCCTATGGCGGCGAGACCAGGGACGTGGTGGTCGAGGTGGAGACCGTGACCCGCAAGGGCGAGAAGGTCACGCTCTCCAACGCCGACATGGGCTATTCCTACCGCCATTCGTCGGTGCCGGACGACATGATCTTCACCCGCGCCACCTTCGAGGGCCGCACCGGCGACGCGGAGGTGATCGCCGCCGAGATGGCGAAGATCACCGAGAGCCGCGAGGCGACGCAGCCCATCAAGAGCCGCACCGGCGGCTCCACCTTCAAGAACCCGCCCGGCACCAGCGCCTGGAAGCTGGTGGACGCCGCCGGCTGCCGCGGGCTGGTGGTCGGCAACGCGCAGGTCTCGGAGCTGCATGCCAACTTCCTGATCAATCTCGGCGGCGCCACCGCCGCCGACATCGAGGGCCTCGGCGAGGAGGTGCGCCGGCGCGTGAAGGAAACCAGCGGCGTGACGCTGGAGTGGGAGATCAAGCGCATCGGCGTGCCGAAAGCGGGGTAGGCGCGCGGCGCGCCCTGCCGCGGGGCATGGATGCCCCGGACGAGCCGGGGCATGACGGCGGTTTGGGATGGGGCGGGCCGCTTCCGCAGTCCCGCCGTCGCCCTCCGGCTTGACCGGAGGGCCCATGGCAAGGCGCGCGGCGCGCCCGGCCGCGGGGCGTGGATGCTCCGGTCGAGCCGGAGCATGACGGCGGTTTGAGATGGGGCGGGCCGCTTCCGCAGTCCCGCCGTCGCCCTCCGGCTTGACCGGAGGGCCCATGGCAAGGCGCGCGGCGCGCCCGGCCGCGGGGCGTGGATGCTCCGGACGAGCCGGGGCATGACGGCGGTTTGGGATGGGGCGGGCCGCTTCCGCAGTCCCGCCGTCGCCCTCCGGCTTGACCGGAGGGCCCATGACAAGGCGAGCGACGCGATCTGCCGCGGGGCGTGGATGCTCCGGTCAAGCCGGAGCATGACGGCGGTTAGGGTTTCAGCGCTCTGCCGTTCCTGTCACCACCGTCATCCCCCGGCTTGTCCGGGGGATCCACGCAGCGGCTGGTCCGGCGCAGCATTTTGGGCCATCCGCAGGCGGCAGGGTGGATGCCCCGGACGAGCCGGGGCATGACGGCGGTTTGGGATGGGGCGGGCCGCTTCCGCAGTCCCGCCGTCGCCCTCCGGCTTGACCGGAGGGCCCATCTTGCGGCCAGGCGCACGGTGGGGAGGGGGCATGGATGCTCCGGTCAAGCCGGAGCATGACGGCGGTTTGGGATGGGGCGGGCCGCTTCCGCAGTCCCGCCGTCGCCCTCCGGCTTGACCGGAGGGCCCATCTTGCAACCGGGCGCATGGTGGGGAGGGGGCGTGGATGCTCCGGTCGAGCCGGAGCATGACGGCGGTGTTGGCGGCAGCATGACGGTGGTGTTGCCGGCTGCCGAAGCCCTTTCCACACCGTCCGATCCCATGGAACCGCCGCCCCTCCCCGGAGGGGCGGGGGTGGGGGTCGCGCGACATCGAGGCTTCAGGGGCGCTTTTTTCCGCGCGTTCCGGACACCCCACCCCTGCCCCTCCCCACAAGGGTGGCCCCGGAAGCGGGAGGGGCGGGGCCTGGAAATCTTGGCGCTCCGCGGCCAGGGCCACGGCCGGGCCGGCGAACAGTGGCAACACCGCGCGCGGCCCATTATGGATTTGGAGAGGGTTCGGCGGTGGAATGCTCCCGCCGGCCGGCTCCGGCTTCGGCGCGCTTCCGCACGCCCCTGCAATGCCAGGCCCGGCGCATCGGGCACCGCCGCACCCGCGCGGCGCATGAAGGACGAGACGAGATGGCGAAACACGTGGCGGTGCTGATGGGCGGCTGGTCCGCCGAGCGCGAGGTGTCCCTGAGGTCCGGCGCGGCCTGCGCCGCCGCGCTCGAAGGCGAGGGCTACCGCGTCACCCGCGTCGATGTCGGCCGCGACGTGGCCGAGGTGCTGGCCCGCCTCAAGCCCGACTGCGCCCTCAACGTGCTCCACGGCCGTCCCGGCGAGGACGGCACCATCCAGGGCATCCTGGAGATCCTGCAGATCCCCTATTCCCATTCCGGCGTGCTCGCCTCGGCGCTCGCCATGGACAAGGCGCAGGCGCGAATCACCCTCGCCGCGGCCGGCGTGCCAGTGGCGGCGGGGCGCACGGTCTCGCGCGCCGAGGCCGCGGCCGGCCACGTCATGGAGCCGCCTTACGTGCTGAAGCCGATCTGCGAGGGGTCGAGCTTCGGCGTCTTCATCGTGCGCGAGGACCAGGCCCACCCGCCCCAGGAGCTCAACCGGGACGACTGGTCGTATGGCGAGCTCCTGCTGGCGGAGCGCTTCATTCCCGGCCTGGAGCTGACCTGCGGCGTCATGGGCGAGGACGCCCTCGGCGTGATCGAGATCGAGTCGGCGCACAAGTTTTACGACTACGAAAGCAAGTACGCACCGGGCGGCTCGGTCCACATCCTTCCGGCCCGGATTTTACCTGAAGTTTACCAGCATGTGCGGATGTTGAGCGTGACGGCGCACCGAGCTCTCGGCTGCCGGGGGGTGTCGCGATCCGACTTCCGATTTGACGACCGCACGGGGGATCTCTCCGGCCTCGTCTGCCTCGAAGTCAACACCCAGCCCGGAATGACCGAGACCTCGCTCGTGCCCGATATGGCGGCCCATGCGGGCATATCGTTCGGCGAGCTGGTCAAATGGATGGTCGAGGACGCGTCGCTCCAACGCTGAAGCCGAAGAGGCCCGCGGCGCCGCGTCCAGCGCCGGTGCCGCCGGACCGGCACAAGCGCCTGCCGCCCGAGCCGCGGCCCGCGAGCCGCCTCTCCCTGCTGCTGCGCCGCCTCTCCGTTCGCCTCGCCGCCTCCAGCCTCGGCCGGCGCGGCGCCAGCATGCTCACGGTGGCGGTGATCGGCGGCTTCTCGCTCTACGGCACCGTCATCGGCGGCCATGTGGAGGAGGCCAAGGAGATCGGCCTCGACATCGCCGACGCGGCGGCCAACATCGCCGGCTTCAAGGTGGTGCAGGTGAACCTGTCGGGGCAGAACCACGTCACCCCGGCGGAGATCCTGGAGGCGGCCGGCATCAAGCCCTCCACCTCGATCCTGTTCGTCCACGCCGACGAGACCCGCGCGCGCCTCGAGGCCATGCCCTGGATCCAGTCGGCGAGCGTGCGCAAGTTCTATCCCGACCGCATCGACATCGCCATCACCGAGCGGGTTCCGTTCGCGCTCTGGCAGATCAACCGCGAGATCAACGTGATCGGCCGCGACGGGCGCATCATCGCCCCCTATTCGGACGATCCGCGCTACATCAACCTGCCCATCGTCGTCGGCGAGGGCGCCGACCGGCAGGTGGGCGAGATCGTCGACGTGCTGGCGCGCATGCCGGTGATCGCCGACCAGGTGCGCGCCGCCATCCTCGTCGCCGAGCGGCGCTGGACGCTGAAGATGCGCAACGGCATCGACGTCCGGCTGCCGGAGGACGGGCTCGAAGGCGCCCTCGCGCAGCTCGCCGACCTCGACCGGGAGAAGAAGCTCCTCTCCCGCGACATCACCATCATCGACCTGCGCCTTCCCGACCGCGTGGCGGTGCGCCTCTCCGACGCCGCGGCGGACGCGCGGGCGCAGATGCTCAAGGCCAGGGCCAAGGCGAGGAAGGGAGGCGCCACATGAGCAGGCACAGGCTCGCCCAGGGCTTCGCGCCCAAGATGCGTCCGCTGCCGCGGCGCAAGAGCGGCATCGTCGGCGTGCTCGACATCGGCACCGGCAAGGTGGTGTGCGCCATCGCCCGCCTGAAGCCGCGCGGCGCCTCCGACGTACTCACCCGCCGCACCCATGCGGTGGACGTGCTCGGCATCGGCCACACCCGCGCCCACGGCATCAAGGGCGGCGCGGTGGTGGACATGGCGAAGGCCGAGCTCGCCATCCGCCAGGCGGTGGACATGGCCGAGCGCGCCGCCGGGGTGCAGATCGCCTCCGTGGTGGTGGGCGTCTCCGGCGGGCGCCTCGCCTCGCAGCATTACGAGGCGGCGGTGCGCCTCACCGCCCCGGCGGTCGAGGAATTCGACATCCGCCGCGTGCTGGAGGCCGCCTCCACCTACGGGGTGGGCGACGGCCGCGCGGTGATGCATGCGCTGCCGGTCGGCTACTCGCTCGACGGCCGGCGCGGCATCGGCGAGCCGTGCGGCATGCTGGGCCGCGAGCTCGGCGTCGACATGCACGTCATCACCGCCGACCTCACGGCGCTGAAGAACCTCGTTCTGTGCATCGAGCGCTGCCACCTCTCCATCGAGGCCATGGTGGCCGCGCCCTATGCGGCGGCGCTGTCCTCGCTCACCGACGACGAGATGGAGCTGGGCGTCACCCTCATCGACATGGGGGCCGGCACCACCACCTTCTCCATCGTCCAGGGCGGGCACTGCATCCACGTGGACGGCATCGCCATCGGCGGCCAGCACATCACCAACGACGTCGCCCGCGGGCTGCCCGCGCGCCTCGCCGACGCCGAGCGCATGAAGGCGCTGCACGGCGCCGTGGTGGCGGTGTCCTCGGACGACCACGACATGCTCACCGTGCCGCCGCTCTCCGGCGAGCCGCGCGACCAGCCGCACATGGTGCCGAAGTCGCGCCTCGTCACCATCGTGCGCCCGCGCGCCGAGGAGATCGTCGAGCTGATTCGCGACCGCCTGAAGGCGACGGGCCACGCCTCCGACGCCGGCCGGCGCATCGTGCTCACCGGCGGGGCGGCGCAGCTCCAGGGGCTGCCGGACCTCGTCGCCCGCGTCGTCGGGCCGCAGGTGCGCATCGGCCGTCCGCTGGGCGTGTCGCGCCTTCCGGAAGCCGCGCGCGGGGCCGCCTTCGCGGTCACGGCGGGCCTGCTCGTCTATCCGCAGGTGGCCGGGCTCGAGCATTTCGAGCCGCGCCGCCGGCAGGCCGCCAGCGGCGAGGCGCCGGGATATTTCGGCCGCGTGGGACGCTGGCTGAGGGACAGCTTTTAGACATGGTTAACGAACGGTGCCGTAGAAATTAACCCAGGCACGATTCGTAAACGCGGGCCGCGTAGGGTCGGGTTCGACGGAGCAACAGCATGACGATCAATCTTCAGATGCCCGACATTCGTGAGCTTCGTCCGCGGATCACGGTGTTCGGCGTGGGCGGCGCCGGTGGCAACGCCGTCAACAACATGATCGAGGCGGGCCTCAACGGGGTCGAGTTCGTGGTGGCGAACACCGACGCCCAGGCGCTGGCGCTGACCAAGGCGCAGCGCGTGGTGCAGATGGGCGTGGCGGTGACCGAGGGCCTCGGCGCCGGCTCGCAGCCGGAAGTCGGCCGCGCCGCCGCCGAGGAGGTCCTGGACGAGATCCGCGACCACCTCTCCGGCTCCCACATGGTGTTCATCACCGCCGGCATGGGCGGCGGCACCGGCACCGGGGCCGCCCCGGTGGTGGCGCGGGCCGCGCGCGAGCTCGGCATCCTGTGCGTCGGCGTGGTGACCAAGCCGTTCCACTTCGAGGGCGCCCGCCGCATGCGTGTGGCCGAGCACGGCATTAACGAGCTGCAGAAGAGCGTCGACACGCTCATCGTCATCCCGAACCAGAACCTGTTCCGGGTCGCCAACGAGAAGACCACCTTCGCCGACGCCTTCGCCATGGCGGACCAGGTGCTCTATTCCGGCGTCGCCTGCATCACCGATCTGATGGTGAAGGAAGGCCTCATCAACCTCGACTTCGCCGACGTGCGCGCCGTGATGCGCGACATGGGCAAGGCGATGATGGGCACCGGCGAGGCCTCGGGCGACAAGCGCGCCCTGCAGGCGGCCGAAGCCGCGATCGCCAACCCGCTGCTGGACGAGACCTCCATGCGCGGCGCCGGCGGCCTGCTGATCTCCATCACCGGCGGCAAGGACCTCACCCTGTTCGAGGTGGACGAGGCCGCGACCCGCATCCGCGAGGAGGTGGACCCGGACGCCAACATCATCCTCGGCGCCACCTTCGACGAGGGCCTGGAGGGCATCATCCGCGTCAGCGTGGTGGCCACCGGCATCGATCCGGCGGTGATCCCCGAGCAGGTGATCCCGGCGGACCGCTTCCCCGATCTCCAGGGCCGCAAGATGTCCAATGCCGGCCGCGCCGCCGTTGAGGCGAGCCGCGAGGCGCAGATCCGCAGCGCGGTGGCCGCCATCTCGGCCGAGGACCTGGTCGGGCTCGAGACGGAAACCGCCGGCCTGCTCGGCCAGCCCGACGCCTTCGCGCCCGAGCCGCCCCGGCAGGAGCGCATGCCCGAGCGCGGCGCCGTCGCCATCGACGACGTGACCATCCGCGAGGCGGCGCCGAAGCCGTCCTTCTTCATCGAGCCCGAGCCCGCGCCCGCGGCGCCGGCGCCGATGGAGGACGACTTCGCCCCCTACATTCCGCCTCAGGGCCAGCGCCCGCGTCCGCCGCGCATGCCGCGCCTGGAGGAGCTGCCGCTTCCGGCCCAGAACCAGATCCGCGCCCAGCGCGGCGAGGCCCCGGCCGAAGGCCAGGGCGACAAGAAGCGCATGAGCCTGCTCCAGCGCCTCGCCAATGTGGGCCGCCGCGAGGAGCCCGAGGCCGAGCCGCAGCAGCGCCGCGACCAGCCCAGCATGCGCGCCCCCGGCCGCCCCCCGGAGGGCCGTCCCGAGGCCCGCGCGATGGAGCCGCGCGGCCAGCGCCCGCCGATGGCGCCGCCGGCCGAGAACCGCCCCATGGACCCGCGCGCCGGCGAACGCCGTCCGCGGCCCCAGGGCGAGCGGCCGATGGGCGAGCGGCCGATGGGTGAGCGGCCGATGGGCGACCAGCGCCCGACCCTGCCCCAGCGCCCTGGCGACCCGGTCTCCGAGTTCGCCAAGCGCCCCGCTCCCCGCCCGGCGGCCGAGGTGCCCCAGCGCGCCATGCCCCACGACGAGGACGAGCAGCTGGAGATTCCCGCCTTCCTGCGCCGGCAGGCCAACTGACCGGCCCGTCACGGACGTAACAAAGGCCTGGAGCCGCGCCATCAACGCGGCTCCAATTCATTGATATTTAATGATAATTTCAATTACCGCGATGGTAACAGGCGGTAAGCAAGCGTGATTTGGCGCCGCAGCCTCATCCGACTACGGTTCACCCAACGCCTCGGGCGATTCCCGGTTCCGCCGTTTCCGAATTATTCGGGAAAGATCGGCGAAAGTAGGAACGCAAGGTGATGTTTTGGGGGAGGGAAGTGGGCAGCCTTCGGGTGGCCCGTTCCCTGAAGAACGGTGCGGAAGATGCAGACCACGCTCGCGCGAGAGATTACCCTGAAGGGGGCCGGCGTCCACGCCGGGGTCGAGGCGACCATCACCCTGAAGCCCGCGAGCGCCAATACCGGTATCGTCTTCGTCCGTTCCTTCGCCGACCAGTCGCCCCGCAAGGCCGCCGTCTCCCACAAGTCCGTCCAGGCCACCGACCTCGCCACCGTTCTCGGCGACCGCTCGGGCATCCTCGTCTCCACCGTCGAGCATCTCCTGTCCGCCTTCGCCGGCCTCGGCGTCGACAACGCGACGGTCGAGATCGACGGCCCCGAGGTTCCGATCCTCGACGGCAGCGCCGCCGACTTCGTGGACGCCATCGACGACGCCGGCGTGGTCGAGCTGCGCGGCCGCCGCAAGTATCTGAAGGTCCTCAAGCCCATCCGGGTCGAGAACGGCGCCTCCTTCGGCGAGCTTCTCCCCTACGACGCCGGCTTCCGCCTCGAGGTCGAGATCGACTTCTCCCACGAGATGATCGGCCGCCAGCGCTTCGCAGCCACCATGAACCCCGGCGTGTTCCGCCGCGAGCTGGCCGCCGCCCGCACCTTCGGCTTCCTCAAGGACGTGGAGCGCCTGCGCTCGGCCGGCTATGCCCGCGGGGCGGCGCTCGAGAACACCATCTGCCTCGACGACGCCGGCATCATCAATCCCGAGGGCCTGCGCTTCGACGACGAGTTCGTGCGCCACAAGGCGCTGGACGCGGTGGGCGACCTGGCCCTCGCCGGCCTGCCGCTGCTGGCCCGCTACCGCTCGTTCCGCGGCGGCCACAAGCTGAACTTCGCGGTGGTGGACGCGCTGCTGGCCGACCGCTCGGCCTTCGCCGTGGTCGAGGAGGCCGCCCGGCCGGTGCGCGACACGGTGGGCGTGGACCTCGGCGTCGCCGCGCCGGTGCCGGTGTTCGCGCCGGACGTCTGATCGTTCCGATCTCGTTCGCCGATCTTGCGCCCGATCTTGTTTGCTTGAACCTCCTCGCCCGGCGGGTCCTCCCGCCGGGCGTTCCTTTTGCGCCCCGTCCGGTCCGGCCCCTCAGGCCGCCGGAGCCCCTTTCGTCCGCGGGGTCCCGGCGATCACCTCCAGGGCTCGAATGATCGGGGCTCGAATGATCGGGGCGCGAATCACCGGGGCGCGAATAACCGGGGCGCGCCGGTGTGGCCCCGGCGACACGCCCCGCCAAAGGAAATGCTTTGCCGGCCGGATGCTGCCACAATACCGGCCGAAAAATCCCCTACCCGCATCTGCGGCGAGGCGCGGGCGGGCCGAAGGCCGAGAGCAGAGCCGGGGGGCGGCGATCGCGACGCGATTTCCTTAACCCGCGGGCTTCTATAGAAACGCAGCAGCCGAACGGCGCGGCACGGAAACGGATCGTGATGCCATCTTCGACCGAAGCTCACACGTTGCGCGGGGGCCTCAGGGCCGCTTTGTGCGCCGTCTCGCTCGCCTGCGCGCTGCTCCTGTCCGCCTGCGCCAGCGACAAGGACGAGGTGCTCCCCCCCGACGAGCCGGCGGAGAAGATCTACAACGAGGGCCTGACCCTGCTGCGCAAGCAGCAGCCCGACCAGGCCGCGGCGCGATTCGAGGACGTGGACCGCACCCATCCCTATTCGGAATGGGCCCGCAAGGGGCTGCTGATGGCCACCTATTCCTATTTCGAGGCCGGCAAGTACGACGAGGCCATCGCCTCCGGCCGGCGCTACGTGGCGCTCTATCCCGGCTCGCAGGACGCGGCCTACGCCCAATACCTCGTCGCCTCCTCGCTCTACGAGAACATTCCCGACATCACCCGCGACCAGCGCAAGACCCGCCAGGCGCTCGACGCGCTCGAGGACGTGGTGCGCAAGTATCCCAACACGGAATACGCCGCCACGGCGAAGAGGAAGATCGAGGTGGCGCGCGACCAGCTGGCCGGCAAGGAGATGATGATCGGCCGCTACTACATGGAGCAGCGCAACTACACCGGCGCCATCAACCGCTTCAAGGTGGTGGTGACGCAATACCAGACCACGCGCCAGGTGGAGGAGGCGCTCATGCGCCTCACCGAGTGCTACATGGCGCTCGGCGTGGTGAGCGAGGCGCAGACGGCGGCCGCGGTTCTGGGCTATAACTTCCCCGACAGCCCGTGGTACAAGGACGCCTACAAGCTGGTCTCCGCCGGCGGCGCCACGCCCCAGGAGAACAAGGCGTCCTGGATCAGCCAGGCATTCAAGAAGATGGGGCTCGGCTAAAGGTCCATGCTCTCCTCGCTCTCGATCCGGGACATCGTCCTCATCGAGAAGCTCGATCTCTCCCTTGCGGACGGGCTTACCGTCCTCACCGGCGAGACGGGAGCGGGCAAGTCGATCCTGCTGGATGCCGTGTCGCTCGCCCTCGGCGGGCGCGGCGACGGCGCCCTGGTGCGCCACGGCGCCCAGAAGGGCCAGGTGACCCTGGTCTTCGACCTTTCCGCCGACCATCCCGCCCACGACATCCTCGCCGGCGCCGATCTGCCGGACGAGGGCCCGCTCGTCATCCGCCGGGTCCAGATGGCGGACGGGCGCACCCGCGCCAGCATCAACGAGGAGCAGGTCAGCGTGCAGACGCTGCGCCTCATCGGCGCGAGCCTCATCGAGCTGCACGGCCAGCACGACGACCGCGCCATGGTGGATGCCGCGAGCCATCGCGCGCTGCTGGACGCCTTCGCCGGCCTTTCCGGCGCCTCTGCCGGCCTCGGCAGCCTGTGGCGGCTGTGGCGCGAGGCGCTGGAGAACGCCCGCGCCGAGCGCGCGCGCATCGTCGCCGCCGAGAAGGAGGCCGACTTCATCCGCCACGCGGTGGAGGAGCTGGGCGCGCTCGCCCCCAAGGCCGGCGAGGAGACGCAGCTCGCCGAGCGCCGCGCCGCCATGATGCGGTCCGAGAAGATCGCCGGCGACCTTTCCGAGGCGCTCGACGCGGTCTCGGGCGGCGCCTCGCCCATCCCCGCCCTCGCCGCCGCGGTGCGCCGTCTGGAGCGGCGCGCCGGCGAGGCGCAGGACTTGGTGCGGCCGGCGGTGGCGGCCATCGACGAGGCGCTCAACGCCCTGGAGCTGGCGCGCGGCCACCTGGAGAGCGCGCTGGCGGACGCCGCCTTCGAGCCGGCGGAGCTGGAGCGCATCGAGGAGCGGCTGTTCGCCCTGCGCGCGGCGGGCCGCAAGTACGCCTCGCCCGTGGACGACCTGCCGGCGGTGGTCGCCCGCTTCGCCGGCCAATTGGAGCGGCTCGACCAGAGCGCGACCTATCTCGCCGGCCTGGAGAAGGTCGCCGCCGACGCCGAGGCCGCCTACCGCGCTGCCGCCGACGCGCTCTCGCAGGGCCGCAACGCCGCCGCCCGGCGCCTCGACGCGGCGGTGGGCGCGGAGCTCGCGCCCCTGAAGCTGGAGCGCGCCGCCTTCATCACCCAGGTCGCGAGCGACCCCGCGAGCGCCGGCCCCGACGGCTACGACCAGGTGGAATTCTGGGTGCGCACCAATCCCGGCACCCGCCCCGGCCCGCTCATGAAGGTGGCCTCGGGCGGCGAGCTCGCCCGCTTCCTGCTGGCGCTGAAGGTGGTGCTCGCCGACAAGGGCTCGGCGCCGACGCTCGTCTTCGACGAGATCGACACCGGCGTCGGCGGCGCGGTGGCGGACGCCATCGGCCAGCGCCTCGCCCGGCTCGCCGACAGGGTGCAGGTGCTGTGCGTGACCCATGCCCCCCAGGTGGCGGCGCGGGCGCGCCACCACCTGCTCATCGCCAAGGGCGCGCGGGAGGGGGCGGCGCAGGACGCGGCGCGCGCCGCCGATCACGACGCGCCGGTGACCACCTCGGTCGCGGTGCTCGGCACCCGCGACCGGCGCGAGGAGATCGCCCGCATGCTGGCCGGCGCCACCGTGACCGCCGAGGCCCGCGCCGCCGCGGACCGGCTGCTGAAGACGGCACGGTAGGCAAGCCCCGAGCGGGCCGCCGGAAGCCGGCAGGCGCCGGCGGGCCAGGAAGCCCCAGAGACCGGGAAGCCTCAGAGATCGGGAAGCCTCAGAGACCGGGACACCTCCGAGACGAAAAGCCGCCGCGCTCCCTCTCCCGCTTGCGAGACCTCTGCGAAACATCGCGTCACGGCTGGGATTGAGCGTTTGGCGTGTTCCGAGGGTGTTGCGCACCGAAGCGATGGGAGTGCGCGGACGCTTCGGGCGAGCGCCTGTGGCGCTCAGGCGGCCTTGCCGGTCAGGGTCCTGAGGTTGAAGGCGATGAGCATCAGGTCCAGGTGGAAGGCGTTGGCGAGCAGGCCGGTGTAGCGCATCCGCCCCAGGCCGTAGCGCCCCTTGAGCTGGGAGAAGGTGCGCTCGACGCCGGAGCGCACCCGGCCGATCAGCGTGTTGCGCACCGCCTGCCAGCGGGGCAGCCCCTTCTGGTGCTTGTTCCGGCGGTGCTGGATGCGGTCCTTGATGCCCTGCGCCTTCAGGGCCTGCCGCCGCGCCTTCTTCTCGTAGGCCTTGTCGGCATAGACCGCCCGTTCGTCGCCCAGGATCAGGCGATCGGCGACCTCGCTCTCATACACCTTGGCCGGGGTCAGGACCCGGCTTCTCACCAGGCCAGAGGTCTGGTCCACACCGATATGGACCTTGTAGCCGAAGAACAGGGTGCGCGCCGTCCCCCGCCGGGTCCAGTTCGCGTCCGGGTCCTGCGGCGAGCGGCTTTCCTGCTCCCGCGGCGTGGAGCGGGAGGGCGGCGGGCGCACCGCGCTCTGCACCAGGGTGGCGTCGATCAGGGTGCCGGTCTTGAGCACGAAGCCCGCCGCTTCCAGCTGGCGCAGCACCTCGCAGAACAGCGCCTCGCCCAGGCCCGCCTGCTTCAACGCGTTGCGAAACCGGCACAGCGTCGTCTCGTCGGGGGTGGCGGCATCCAAGGCGAGGCCGCAGAAGCGACGGAACGACACCCGGTCCAGCAGGGCTTCCTCCAGGCCCGGATCGGACAGGCCGTACCATTGCTGCAGCAGCAGCGCCTTGAACATCGACAGCGGGCTGTACGGCGGACGCCCGGTCTCGCCGGGCCGCACCGCCACCACCAGCGCCTCGATCCGCGTCCAGTCGAGCAGACCGCTGATCCGCTCGAGCCGCGCATTGCGCCCAAACCCCGCAGGCAACAATGCGTCAAGGAAGCTCTGTTGATCCATCACCGCATCCCCCTCACACGCAGTGAATCACAACCCAAAGCTCACGTCATTTCGCAGAGGTCTCGCGAGCGGGGGAGGGTTGGGGAGGGGGAACCGGGGAGGGTTGGGGAGGGAGGAATTCTGGGCGGCTGAGGAAGGCCGCGCGCAAGGACGCCACGGCACGGCTCAAGCCTCTCCTGCGGCTCGGATTTGCCCGCGCGCCGGCCCGTGCGGCCCTTCCGGCCCGAGCCGTGCTGCCCCCTCCCTGGCCCTCCCCCGCAAGCGGGAGAGGGAATGGCGCGCTGCTGGAAGGGCCCGGAAGCCTCCAAGCCGGATGCCCCTTGAACTTGGCCCCTTGAACTTGGCCCCTTGAACTTGGCCCCTTGAACTTGGCCCCTTGAACTTGCCGCCTGGCAGCCGATGCCTTCCGGCCGGATGCATCCGGCGAATCAGGTCGGCGGCGACCCGCGCTCACTCCTGGCCCGGCTTGTCCTGCCTCAGGCTCTTCACCGCCCCGCGGCGCGCCTTGGCCTCCAGCCGGCGCGTCTTGGAGCCGAGGGTCGGGCGGGTGGGACGGCGCGGCGGGTCCACCTTGAGCGCGGCGCGCACCAGCTCGACGAGGCGCTCGATCGCGTCCTCGCGGTTGCGCTCCTGGGTGCGGAAGCGCTGGGCCTGGATCACCAGCACGCCCTCGCGCGTCAGGCGCCGGCCGGCGAGCGCGGCAAGGCGCGCCTTCACCGCCTCCGGCAGGCTCGGGGAGGCGGCGACGTCGAAGCGCAGCTGCACCGCGCTCGACACCTTGTTCACGTTCTGCCCGCCGGGCCCGGAGGCGCGCACGAAGGCGAGGACGATCTCCTCCTCGGGGATGCGGATGCGGGGCGAGATCTCGATCATGATTCGGCGGTTCCGGGCCGCGCCAGCATAGGCGGTCCGCCCGGATCGCGCATGCGCGCCGCGCCCGGTCCCCCTGCTCGCAGCCGGTAGGCCGGACTGCGCCGCCTCAGATGGCGTGGCGGTTGGCGGAGGGGCCGAAATGCTCCACGTAGCGCGGGCTCAGCGCCGAGACCGGAAGCATGATCAGCACGTCGGTGGTGCCGAACTGGTGGTCCACCACCGCCCCGTCGCCCACATAGCCGCCGAGCCGCAGGTAGCCCTTGATCAGCGGCGGCAGCGCGTGGAGCGCGGCCTTGGGATTGATGTCGGCCTTGGCCATGCGGTCCATGGCGGTGTAGCGGCGCTCCACCGCGCGGGCGCGCCATTCCTCGGGCGCGCGGGCGTTGTGGTGGAGGAAGGAGAGCGGCAGCGCGAGCGCGTCGGGGTCGGTGCCCTCGAGGCTGGCGCAGCCGAACATCACGTCGATCTTGTTGCGCAGGATGTAGGTCCACACGCCGTGCCAGAGCAGCTCCACCGTGCGCTTGTTGCGGTAGGGCTTCAGCACGCAGGAGCGGCCGAGCTCCAGGAACCGCAGGCCCGGATGGGCGGCGATGATGCCGGAGACGTCGAACTCGCCCTGGGTGTAGAAGCCGCCATGGCGCTGGGCCACGTCCTGCTTCAGCAGCCGGTAGGTGCCGACCACCTTGGGCTTGCGGCGCCCGAGCACCATCTTGCCCGCCTCGTGGTCGAGCACCAGGATGTGGTCGCAGATGGTGTCGAAGCTGTCCATGTCGCGGCGCGCGAGGCGGGCGGCGGCGTCGGGAACCGCGGCCATCTCCTCGTAGAACACCTTGTAGCGCAGGCGCTGGGCGCGGCGCACGTCGCGCGCGGTGCGGGCGAGCCGCACCTCCAGCGCGCCGAGGCGGCCGAGCACCACGCTGTCCTTGAGCGGCACCGCCTCGCGGTGGCGGATGCCGGAATAGGCGCGCAGGTCGGTCACGAACTTCTGCGGGTCGGGCAGGAGCGGCTTCACCGGCGCGTCGCCGCCGTGGCGGTCGGACAGGAACGGCAATGCCGTGTCCTTGCCGAACCAGGGTTGCGCGAACAAGGGCGCGCCGGGCGTCATTGCCCCCTCGCCGAGCCTTCCGGCCGGCGGCTTCAGGCCCGGCCACTTGGCGAGGCTCTCCTTGGCCACGTCGATCCCGCGCCCCACCAAGGCGGGGAAATCGAAGCCCGGCTCGTTCTGTCCGCTGCGTTTCATTGCAACGCCCCCTCCCTCGGGCCGCTGCGGGCGACCTGCGCGGCCCCGCGCCCTTCGCCTCTCCTCGCTTCCGAGGGCATCCCCATATCCCGCCGCATGCCCCGGCCGGCACTGCCCTCAGAACCCGTCCCGGGACCCGCCTTGCGCCGGGTGATCGAGAGCAACACCATAGTTTTCCAACGCCCGTGTGACAATCTCTGCCGCCCCGCCCGTTCTTCCACCGATGGCGGCGGACGCGCTCCGACCATGAAGAGAACGCGCTTTCCGCCCGGCCAGCGATGCGGGCCAGGCAGCGCGCATCCTAGCACTGACCCAAGGGCATGTCGCCCGACCGGATCGCCGGGTGATGGGTCAGTTTGAATTCCCAATGCCGCGCCGGGCGCCACGGGGAACCCTCCCCCGCAAGCGGAAAGGGGAGCTTGGCCCGGGCGACATCCAAACGGAGACACCACCGATCGCCGGGCCGGAGAAGCCCGGCCGCCCCGGGCGCGCGTTGCCTCGCGGCGGCGCCAATGCTAGAGCACGCGCCGGCCGCACGGCCCGCGGGATGGTCGGAAAGACGTTCTTTGCCTTGACGTTAGAGGCCAATTCGCCGGGCAGCCCATTCCAATTTTACCCGGATCGCGCTCTGGTGCCACGGCGCGGTCCTGCCTGCTTCGCGGCACCGGCGCTCTGATACCCGCATTCTCCATGGGGCATCCCCGATGACATCCTGCTGCATCTCTTCCGTCCGTGCCGCCGCGGTGCTGCTGGCCGGCCTTCTCGCGTTCGCCGCGCCGGCCCAGGCGCAGCCGCGCCCGACCCCGGCGAACGTGACCTCGGTGACGCTGCCCGGCGTCGGGCCGGTGAACATCCTCACCTACAACGCCGCCTTCGTTTCCGGCGATCCGGCGACACGCCGGGTGGTGCTGGAGACCCCGAACGGGCGGCGCTGGTCGGTGCGGGTGCCGGCGCTCTATGCCGACGTGCTGAGCATGCCGGTCGGGCAGAACCTCGTCATCCGGGTCCTGCCCGGCGAGGTGACCGCGCTCGGCAAGGCGCACCAGGGCAAGCCGGGCGAGGTGCTGGCGGAAGAGGTGCTCGACGCGGGACTCCCCGGCTGGCCGCAGGATTTCGGCGTGCGCAAGGTGACGATCACGACCATCTTCGTCGGCATCGACAGGGCCGCCGGCACCGTCACCTTCGAGGCGCCCGACGGCACCGTGCGCACCATGGCCTCCACCAATCCCAAGGTGCTCGGCGACCTGCAGCAGGTCTCGCCCGGCGACCTGGCGCAGATCACCTATTTCGAGGGCCTGACCGTCAACGCGGTGCAGTGAGCGGGCGTTGATGACCGGGCG
Source organism: Xanthobacter pseudotagetidis (assembly GCF_043194795.2). NCBI lineage: Bacteria > Pseudomonadati > Pseudomonadota > Alphaproteobacteria > Hyphomicrobiales > Xanthobacteraceae > Xanthobacter > Xanthobacter pseudotagetidis. The sequence goes on from NZ_CM195534.1 coordinate 4,465,169, forward strand.
CAGGTGAGCGGGCGAAGGCGAGCGCCGCGTCGGTGAGCGCCCGGGCGGCGCCCATGGCGCGCCGGCCCGCATCCGCTCCGCCCGCCGCGGCTCCGCGTCCCGAGGCGGCCTTCATGGCGCCCCCAACGGCGGCCCCAACGGCGGCCCCAACGGCGGCCGTCACGACCGCCCCGTTGCGGACGCTTACGCCGCCGCGCGCGGGCGCTCGGCGGCGACGCGATAGGCCAGCGCCTCGGCGAGGTGGCGCCGCCCCACCCCGTCCGCGCCGTCGAGGTCCGCCAGCGTGCGCGCCACCTTCAGCACCCGGTGATAGCCGCGCGCGCTGAGGCGCATGGCGTCCGCCGCGTCCCTCAGCAGCGCCGCGCCGGGCCCGTCCGGCTGGGCCACCGCGTCGAGCAGCGGGCCGGAAGCCTCGGCATTGGTGCGCACGTCCGGCCGCCCCAGGGCGCCGTAGCGCTCGGCCTGGATATCCCGCGCCATGGCGACCCGCGCCGCCACCTCGCGCGAGCCTTCCGCCGGCGCCGGCAGGACGAGGTCCGAGGCCGAGACCGCGGGCACCTCCAGATGGATGTCGATGCGGTCGAGGAACGGGCCGGAGAGGCGCGCCTGGTACTCGTCGGCGCAGCGCGGCCCCCTTTTGCAGGTGAAGCCCGGCTCGCCGGCGCGCCCGCAGCGGCAGGGATTCATGGCGGCGATGAGCTGGAAGCGGGCGGGATAGGTGACGCGGTGGTTGGCGCGCGCGATCAGCACCTCGCCGCTTTCCAGCGGCTGGCGCAGGCTGTCCAGCACCTGGGGCGTGAACTCGGGCAGCTCGTCCAGGAACAGCACGCCGTTGTGGGCGAGCGAGACCTCGCCCGGCCGCGCCTTGATGCCGCCGCCCACCATGGCGGCCATGGAGGCGGAATGGTGCGGCGCCCGGAACGGCCGGCGGTCCATGAGCGCGCCGTTCTCGATCGTGCCCGCCACCGAGGCGATCATGGACACGTCCAGCATCTCGGCCGGCGAGAGCGGCGGCAGGATCGAGGGCAAACGCTGGGCGAGCATGGACTTGCCCGACCCCGGCGGGCCGACGAACAGCAGATTGTGCCCGCCGGCCGCGGCCACCTCCAGCGCGCGCTTCGCCGCCTCCTGGCCGCGCACGTCCCTGAGGTCGAGCGGCGCCAGCGCCGGCTCGCCCATGCGCGGCTCGGGGCGCGCCATCACCTGCCGCCCCGAGAAATGGTTGGCGAGGGCGATGAGGGAGACCGGGGCGAGGATGTCCATGTCCGGGCTCGCCCAGGCCGCCTCGGCGCCGCAGGGCGCGGGGCAGATGAGCCCGTGCCCGCGCGCATTGGCGCCGATGGCGGCGGGCAGCACCCCGGCCACCGCCGCGAGCGTGCCGTCGAGGCCGAGCTCGCCCACCACCGTGAAGCCCGCGAGCGCATCGGCCGGGATGGCGCCGATGGCGGCCATGAGGCCGAGGGCGATGGGCAGGTCATAGTGCGAGCCTTCCTTCGGCAGGTCCGCGGGGGCGAGATTGATGGTGATGCGCCGCGCCGGCAGCGCCAGGCCGGAGGCGATCAGCGCCGCGCGCACGCGCTCCTTGGCCTCGGTCACCGCCTTGTCGGGCAGGCCGACGATGGTGAAGGCCGGCAGGCCCGCGGCCACGTGCACCTGCACGTCCACGGGGCGCGCCTCCACCCCCTCGAACGCCACCGTCGCCACGCGCTGGATCATGCGCGCCCCCTGAAGCCCCTGATTGCGGAAGGCTAGCGGAGCACGCGAGGCGGCGCAAGAACGAATTGAGAACATCCGTGACCCATTCCCTCGCCGCCCAACCGCGCCTAGGGTGCGCGGGTGGTGCCGGGGGAGGGACGCATGGCGGCGACGCGGTTTCGCTACGTGGTGGTGCTGCTGCTCTTCATCATCACGGTGGTGAACTATGTGGACCGCGCCGCGATCTCCTATGCCATCCCGGCCATGGAGGCCGAGCTCGGCCTCTCCAAGCTCGATGCCGGCACCATCCTCGGCGCCTTCGGCATCGGCTATGCGGTGACGACGCTGATCGGCGGCTTCGCGGTGGACCGCTACGGCGCGCGCCTGGTGCTGACCATCGCCGCGGTCATGTGGAGCCTGTCCATCGGCCTCACCGGCGTCGCCTCGGGCTTCCTCACGCTCTATCTGGCGCGCACGCTGCTCGGCGTCTCCGAGGGGCCGAACTTCCCGGCCATGACGGGCGCCCTGGCGCGCTGGCTGCCGCCCGCGCAGCAGGCGAGCGCGCACGGCTACGCGCTGCTGGCGGTGCCGGTGGCGCTCGCCATCGGCGGGCCGATCGTCACCCAGCTCCTGGCGCTGCTCGACTGGCGCTGGACCTTCGGCGTGCTGTTCGCGCTGTCGGTGGCCTGGGTGCCGCTGTGGTTCCTCCTGTTCCGGAACGACCCGGCGCAGTCGCCGCACGTGAACGCGGCGGAGCTTGCGGAGATCCGCGCCGGAACCGCCTCCGCCCCGCCGCCGGCGAGGAGCGTCTGGCCAGAGCGCGCGGTGCTGCGGGCCCTTTTGACCAACCGCACGCTGCTCGCCAACTACTGGGCGTTCTTCGTGTTCGGCTATTTCCTGTTCTTCTTCATGGGCTGGCTGCCGAGCTACCTGCACAGCGTCTACAAGCTGGAGCTGACCACGGTGGGCGCCTTCACCGTGGTGCCGTGGCTCGCGGCGGCGGCGGCGCTGTGGGCGCTCGGCCTCCTGTCGGACCACCTGCTGAAGACCACCGGGCGCCTCAGGGTGGCGCGCTCCTACGTCATCGCCGGCAGCCAATTGGTGGCGGCGCTGGCGGTGGTGCCGGTGGCGTTCGCCGACAACCTCCTGGTGGCGATCGCCGGCATCACGGTGGCGGTGGCCGCCTCCATGGGGGCGAACGCGGCCTATTACGCCGTCAACGTCGACATCGTGCCGGAGCGGGCGGCCACCGCGCTCGGCATCATGGACTTCGCCTTCGCGCTCGCCGGCTTCCTCGCCCCCGCGCTCACCGGATGGGTGCTGCATCTGCGCGGCTCGTTCACGGACGGCTTCCTGCTGATGGCGGCGCTCGCCCTGTCGTCGGTGGTGGTGATGCTGGCCTTCCACCGCCCGGACCGCGACCGCAGGGCTCCCTGAGGAGCCCTGCGTCCAGGCGCCTTGCGCCCGGCGCCGGGCCGGGCTGAAATCCCGCCCCCAGATTCCGCCCCCGCGCGCGCACCGGAGCCGGCCCATGTCCTCAAGTCCTTCCGCCACCATCCAGGACCTGGTGGCGCGCCAGTTCGGCCCCCAGGCCGAGGCCTATGTGGCGAGCGCCGTCCACGCCCAGGGCGAGGACCTCGAGGCGCTCGCGCGCCTGCTCGAAGGCCACGGCGCGGCGCGCCTCATCGACCTCGGCTGCGGCGGGGGGCATGTGAGCTTCACCGCCGCGCCGCACGTGAAGGAGGTGGTGGCCTACGACCTTTCCGCCGAGATGCTGGCGGCGGTGGCCGGCCAGGCGGCCAGGCGCGGGCTCGGCAACATCGCCACCGCGCAGGGCGTCGCCGAGCGCCTGCCGTTCGAGGACGGCAGCTTCGACATCGTCGCCTCGCGCTACAGCGCCCACCACTGGGCGGACGCGGCGGCGGGCGTGCGCGAGGCGCGGCGCATGCTGAAGCCGGGCGGCCTCTGCGTGTTCATGGACGTGGTCGCGGCCGAGGACGCGCTGCTCGACACCTTCCTGCAGACCGTCGAGATGCTGCGCGACCCCTCCCACGTACGCGACTATGCGGCGCGCCAGTGGCGCGCCTTCGCGCACGGCGCGGGCTTCACCGTGGAGAGCGAGACGCCGCGGCGGCTGCGGCTCGAATACGGGCCATGGATCACCCGCATCGGCACCAGACCGGTCCACGCCGCCGCCATCCGCTCGCTCCAGGAGGGCGCGCCGCAGGAGGTGAAGCGCCACTTCGAGATCGAGGCCGACGGCACCTTCACCCTCGACACGCTCACTCTGGTGCTGAAGGCGGTGTGAGCGGCGGTCGGCTTTTCTCTGACACGGGTCCCCTCTGTCCCACCGTCATCCCTTTCAGCCGCGTCATGCCCCGGCTTGTCCGGGGCATCCACGCCGACGCTGGCCGGGTCGCATCGGCGCGTAGGGCGCTCCCGGCCGCAGGGTGGCCCCCCGGACAAGCCGGGGGATGACGGTGGGGATGGGGGAGCCGGCGGAGCGAAAGGGGAAGACCTACTTCTTCTCCAGCAGGATCTGCCCCTGCTTCATCACCAGGTCCTTGGCCTTGTTGGCCAGCATGGAAAGGAAGAAGGGCAGCTCCACCGAGAGGTTCACCGCCTCGTCCAGCACGTCGAGCGTGCCGGAGGCGTGCTGGCCCATGACGGCGACGCGGAAGTCGAGGTGGCCGTCGGTCCAGCGCTCCTCGACGATCTCCACGTGGCTCGAAAAGCGGTCGCGGACCGTGGTGAGCCCGGACTGGAGCCGGCGTGTCGCCTCGTCCTTGCCGAGCTTGTGGGGAACCGAGGCGGTGAAGGGCTGGGCCATGGGGTGATGCTCCGCAATCAGCGCGCCGCGCGCTTGTCCTCGATCCTGTCCCAGATCTCAGCGGCGATATCCGGGCCGCCCAGGCGCTTGATGGCCCTAAGGCCGGTGGGCGAGGTGACGTTGATCTCGGTGAGGTTGCCGTCGATCACGTCGATGCCGACGAAGATCAGCCCCATCCGCTTCAGCGACGGGCCGATGCGGGCGCAGATCTCCTGCTCGCGATCGGTGAGATCGGTGGGCCGCGCCGCGCCGCCGCGCACCATGTTGGAGCGAAGGTCGCCCTCGCTCGGCACCCGGTTCACCGCCCCCGCCGCCGCGCCGTCCACCAGGATGATGCGCTTGTCGCCGTGCTTCACGGCGGGGAGGAAGCGCTGGATCACCCAGGGCTCGCGGAAGGTGGTGGCGAACAGGTCGTAGAGCGAGCCGAAATTGAGGTCGTCGGCGGCGAGCCGGAACACGGCGGCGCCGCCATTGCCGTAGAGCGGCTTCATCACCACGTCGCCGAACTCGGCGCGGAACGCCTTGATCTCGTCGAGGTCGCGCGAGATCAGGGTCGGCGGCATCAGCTCCGGGAACTCGGTGACGAAGATCTTCTCCGGCGCGTTGCGCACATGGGCCGGGTCGTTCACCACCAGGGTCTTCGGGTGGATGCGCTCCAGCAGATGGGTCGCCGTCACATAGGCCATGTCGAAGGGCGGGTCCTGGCGCATCAGCACCACGTCCATCTCGCCGAGCGGCACGCGCGCCTTCTCGCCGAGCGTGAAGTGGGCGCCGGCCTCGTCCTTCACGGTGAGCGGCTCGACGGTGGCGAACACCACGCCGTCGCGCATGGCCATGCGCTCGGGGGTGTAGTGGTAGAGCGCGTGGCCGCGCCGCTGCGCCTCCAGCAGCAGCGCGAAGGTGGAATCCCCCGCGATGTTGATGCGGGCGATATGGTCCATCTGGACCGCGACCTTGAGAGCCATGACCATCTCCGGCGCCCGGCGCGGCGGGGCGCGGGCCTTGCGAACGTTGCTCTATCTATAGGGCGCGGCGCCGTCCCGCCAGCGGCGGGGGCCGCTGGAGAATGGACCCTGCCCTGCGCCGGGCCGGCTTGACGGCGACGCCCGCGGCTTGCCACATGGCGGCCGCCGCAGCCCCGGGGTGCCGATGCCGACCCTCGCCTTGCCCTTCCCCGCCATCGATCCGGTGCTGGTCCATATCGGCCCGCTCGCCATCCGCTGGTATGCGCTCGCTTACATCGCCGGGCTGGTGCTGGGCTGGCTCTACGGCCGCTGGCTCGTCTCGCGCCCCGCGCTCTGGGGCGGCACCGCGCCCATGCGCCCGCAGGACCTCGACGACGCGCTGTTCTGGGCGACGCTGGGCGTGATCCTCGGCGGGCGGCTCGGCTACGTCCTGTTCTACAATCCCGCCTATTTCGCCGCCAACCCGGCGGACATCGTCGCCGTGTGGAAGGGCGGCATGTCGTTCCACGGCGGGCTCGCGGGCACCATCGTCGCCCTGGTCCTGTTCGCCCGCGCCCGCGGCATCCGCATCCTCTCGCTCTTGGACGTGGCGGGCGTGGTGGCGCCGCTCGGCCTGCTGTTCGGGCGCATCGCCAACTTCATCAACAGCGAATTGTGGGGCCGGCCCGCCGACGTGCCGTGGGCGGTGATCTTCCCCACCGGCGGCAACATCCCGCGCCACCCGAGCCAGCTCTACGAGGCGGCGCTGGAGGGGGTGGTGCTGTTCCTCGTGATGATCCTCGTGGTGCGGCTCGGCGGGCTGAAGCGGCCGGGCGTCGCCGCCGGCATCTTCGGCATGGGCTACGGGCTGGGGCGCATCACCGGCGAGTTCTTCCGCGAGCCCGACGCCCAGCTCGGCTACCTCGCCTTCGGCACCACCATGGGCATGTGGCTCTCGGTGCCGGTGGTTCTGGCCGGCCTCGCGCTCCTCCTCTATGCGCTCAAGAGGCATCCCGCGCCGTGAGCCGGGAGCTGGAAGACGAGATCAGGGCGCAGATCGCCGCCTCGGGGCCGATGCCGCTGCGCCGCTTCATGGCGCTGGCGCTTGGCCATCCGAAATACGGCTACTACATCACCCGCGACCCGCTCGGCGCGGCCGGCGACTTCGTCACCGCGCCCGAGATCAGCCAGATGTTCGGCGAGCTGATCGGCCTGTGGGCAGTGGCGCAGTGGCAGGCCATGGGCGCGCCCGCCCCCTTCCGCCTGGTGGAGCTCGGCCCCGGCCGCGGCACGCTGATGGCGGACGCGCTGCGTGCCGCGCGCCTCGTGCCGGACTTCGCCGCCGCCGCCCGGCTGCATCTGGTGGAGACCAGCCCGGCGCTGCGCGCCGTCCAGGCCCGCGCCCTCGGTGCCGCCGAACCGCTCTGGCACGACCGCCTGGAAGAGGTGCCTGACGGCCCGGTCATCGTGATCGCCAACGAGTTCTTCGACGCCCTCCCCATCGACCAGTTCGTGTTCCAGGCCGGCCGCTGGCACGCGCGCAGGATCGGGCTCGACGCCGCCGGCGCGCTCGCCTTCGGGCTCCATCCCATGCCGGCGCCGGAGGCCGCCGCCCTGGCCGCGCCGCTTGGGCCGCCCGCCGAGGGCGCGGTGCTGGAGCGCATGGAGCCCGGCCCCGCCCAGGCGCTCGCCCGCCGCATCGCCGGCGCGGGCGGCGCGGCGCTGGTCATCGACTACGGCCATGCGGGCGGCTATGGCGACACGCTCCAGGCGCTCAAGGCGCACCTTTTCGCCGATCCGCTCGCCGATCCGGGCGAAGCCGACCTCACGGCGCATGTGGACTTCTCCGCCCTGGCGCGGCTCGCCCGGGGGGAAGGCGCGCGGGCCTTCGGGCCCGTCGGCCAGGGGGAATTCCTGCTGCGCCTCGGCCTCGCCCAGCGCGCCGAGCGGCTGAAGGCCGGCAAGGACACGGCGGCGCAGGCGGCGGTGGAGGCCGCCGCCCTGCGCCTCGCCGGCACGAAGGAAGGGCAGATGGGCGCGCTGTTCAAGGCTATGGTGATCGCCCATGAAGGGCTCGGCGCGCCGGTCGCGTTCGGTCCCGCCGAGGAGGTCCGCTGATGTATGTGGAAGCGCCGTCGCTCAAGGGCCTGCCGGGCATCCGCCATGCCTTCTTCACCCGGCGCGGCGGGGTGTCCACCGGCATCTATGAGAGCCTCAATGGCGGCCAGGGCTCGAACGACGACCCCGCGAGCGTGGCCGAGAACCGCGCCCGCATGGCCAAGGCGCTGGGGGTGGAGGCCGGCCACCTCGTCGCCTGCTGGCAGGTGCATTCGCCCGACGCCGTGCTCGCCACCGCCCCCTGGAGCCGCGAGGACGCGCCCAAGGCCGATGCGGTGGTGACGAGGACGCGCGGCATCGCCGCCGCCGTCTCCATCGCCGATTGCGGACCGGTGCTGTTCGCGGACCCGGAGGCGGGCGTGGTGGGCGCCGCCCATGCCGGGTGGAAGGGCGCGTTCGGCGGCGTCATCGCCGCGACCGTGGCGCTGATGGAACAGCAGGGCGCGCGCCGCGCCAATATCCGCGCCGCCATCGGCCCGCTGATCCGCCAGCCGAGCTACGAGGTGGGCGAGGACTTCGTCCAGCGCTTCCTGGAGGCGGACAAGGCCTTCGTCCAGTTCTTCGCCCCGGCCGACCGCGCGCACCATGCCCTGTTCGACCTGCCGGGCTTCATCGCCCTGCGTCTCAGGGAAGCCGGCGTCGGCCATGTGGAGGACCTCGGCCTCGACACCTATCCCGACCCCGAGCGCTTTTTTTCCTATCGCCGCGCCACCCACCGGCGGGAACCCGATTACGGCCGGCTGATCGCCGCCATCGCGCTCGGCTGAAGCTGAGGACCGCCGCCCATGAAGTCATCCGACGTCGACATCCTTCTGGTGCCGGGCTGGCAGGGCTCCGGCCCCGACCACTGGCAGAGCCGCTGGGAGCGCGCGCTCTCCACCGCCCGGCGCGTGGCGCAGGCCGATTTCGACGCGCCCGACCGCGACGCCTGGACCGCCCGCCTGGTGGAGGAGGTCGCGCGCGCCACGCGTCCCGTGGTTCTGGTCGCCCATTCCCTGGGCGTGCCCACGGTGGTGCATGCGGCGCCATCCTTCCCGAAGGGCAAGGTGGCGGGCGCCTTCCTGGTGGCGCCGCCGGACCTCGCGGCGGCGCGCGCGCCGGAGCTTGCCTCCTTCGCGCCGGTGCCCACCGATCCCCTGCCCTTCCCCTCGGTGCTGGTGGCGAGCCGCACCGACCCCTATTGCGCCTACGACCAGGCGGAGGGCTTCGCCCTCGACTGGGGCGCGGCGCTGGTGGATGCGGGCGATGCCGGCCACGTGAACGCCGAGGCGGGGTTCGGGCCCTGGCCGGAAGGCTCCATGCGCCTTCTGGGCTTCCTGCGCGCGCTGAAGGCGGAATCTTAAACGTTCCTTAACCGTTCCCATGGACCGCCGCGCCGTTTGCCGCTACCCCTGAGGCGTTAATGAAACCTTAGCGGGGACGGATGACGGCGCAGCGGTCGAGCGGAGCTGGATATGCCCGCGCCCTCAAGGCGTTCGCCGGTGCCGGCCTGCTCGGCGCGGGCCTGATGCTCGCCGGCTGCCAGACCGACGGCCTGTCCTCCGGCGGCGGCGCGCTCGCCTTCGACCGGATCGAGGGCCCGCCGCCGCAGAGCTTCGACCGGCTGGTGACGCAGCTGTCCAGCGCCGCCGACGCCCGCAAGGTCGAGGTGGTCTCGCGCCAGCAGGACGCGCCCTATCGCGTCAAGGGCTATCTCTCGGTCCACCAGGAGGGCGGCAAGGCCTCGGTCGCCTATGTCTGGGACGTCTATGGCCGCGATCGCGAGCGGGTCGCGCGCGTCTCGGGCGAACAGGCGGTCCCGGCCGCGCGCGGGTCCGACGCCTGGGCCGCCTGCACCGACGCCTGCCTCGCCCAGATCGCCGAAACCACCATGGCGGGCCTCTCCGAGGCGCTCGGCGGATCGGGCGCGCCGGCATCGGCCGCGATCGCCGCGGCGGCGCCCGCCGCCCCCGAGCGGTCCGCGAGCCTCGGCGCCGAGGCGCCCTCGGGCGCGGCGCTCGGCTACGCCGCGCGCTAGCGCACGCGCCGCGCGGCACTCCACCGGCCGACTTGGCCTTTACAAAGGCCCGACCGCCCGCCTATCTGGACGTTCCAGCACGGAGGCCCTGCGCGTCGGGCGGAGCACGAAATGTCATCCGAGAACGGTCCCATGAAGCTCGTCGCCGGCAATTCCAACCGCGCGCTCGCCGAAGCCATCGCCGCATACCTCGCCAGCCCGCTCACCAAGGCGGTGGTGCGCCGCTTCGCCGACATGGAGATCTTCGTCGAGATCCAGGAGAACGTGCGCGGCCAGGACGTGTTCGTGGTGCAGTCCACCTCGTTCCCCGCCAACGACCACCTGATGGAGCTTTTGATCATCATCGACGCGCTGCGCCGCGCCTCGGCCAAGCGCATCACGGCCGTGCTGCCCTATTTCGGCTATGCGCGCCAGGACCGCAAACCCGGCCCGCGCACCCCCATCTCGGCGAAGCTGGTGGCGAACCTCATCACCCATGCCGGGGCCGACCGGGTGATGACGCTGGACCTGCACGCCGGGCAGATCCAGGGCTTCTTCGACATCCCCACCGACAACCTCTATTCCGCCCCGGTGATGGTGCGCGACATCAAGGAACGGTTCGACGTCTCGAACCTCATGGTGGTCTCGCCCGACGTCGGCGGCGTGGTGCGCGCCCGCGCGCTGGCCAAGCGCATCGATGCCCAGCTCGCCATCGTCGACAAGCGCCGCGAGCGCCCGGGCGAGAGCGAGGTGATGAACGTCATCGGCAACGTGGAAGGCCGCTCCTGCATCCTGGTGGACGACATCGTCGATTCGGGCGGCACGCTGGTGAACGCCGCCGAGGCGCTGCTCGCCCGCGGCGCCAAGGAAGTCACGGCCTACATCACCCACGGCGTGCTTTCGGGCGGCGCGGTGGCGCGCATCACCGCCTCCAAGCTCAAGGAACTGGTGATCACCGATTCGATCCAGCCCACCGAGGCGGTGCGCGTGGCGCGCAACATCCGCGTGGTCTCCATCGCCTCCCTCATCGGCGAGGCGATCGCGCGCACGGCGCACGAGGAATCGGTCTCCAGCCTGTTCGACTGAGCCCGAAGGCGCCTTCCGGTCGAGAACGCCGCGCGCGGAGCCCGGGCTTGAAGATCGCCATCTGCGCCATAGTCAGGGACGAGGCGCCCTATGTGCTGGAATGGGTCGCGCACCATCGCGCCCTCGGCTTCGACCACATCTTCGTCTTCGACAACGAGAGCCGGGACGGCACGTCGGAACTGCTCGACAGCCTCTCGACCCTCGCTTCCTGACCCGCATCCCCTTCCCGGACGACGCCACGTCGGCGCCCCAGCCCCGCGCCTATGCGCGCATGCTCGAAATCTGGCCGGCGTGGGCGGACTTCGTGGCCTTCATCGATGCCGGCGAGTTCATCTATCCCGCGCGCGCCGGCTTCGACCTGAAAGGCTGGATCGGCGCCCTCGCCGCCGACCCCGGCCTCGGCGCCATCGGCCTCGACTGGTGCACCTATGGCAGCGCGGGCGAGATCGCCTCCGCCCGCGCCCGGTGCTGGAGCGCTTCCAGCACCGCAGCGAGCGGCTCCACGAGATCAGCCCGCACGGGAAGACGCTGCTGCGGCGCGACGCGGGCCTCGCCTGCATCACCCCCCACACCTTCGTGCTCCGGGACGGGCTGCGCTCTGTCCATGCCGATGGGCGGCAGATGCGCGCGTGCCCCGAGATCGGTCCCGGCGCGTCGCAGGACGTGGTCTGGGCGCCGGTGCGGCTGAGCCACTATCCGGTCAAGTCGCGGCAGGAGCTCTTCCACCGCAAGCGGCTGAAGGCCAGCGCCGCGCTGCTGTCGCGGCAGAAGGACCTGCATTATCTCCAGATCCGCGACACCAACGACGTCGGGGACATCCCGCACGCAGCCCTGCTCTCGCGGACGGCCAGGCTGCGGCGCCGCTACGCGCGCCACGTCGCCGGCACGTCCTGGCTCGGGAGCCGCCTGTTCCGCCGGCGCATCGATCCGCTGCTGGCCCGGATCGATGCCCTCTTTCCCCTTCTCACGCCGGAGCAGCGGCAGCAGCTGGCCGAATGGTCGCCGACACTCCCGCCCCTGGGGGCGGGACATCTCGACCGGTGCGAGATCGAGGGCGGCGCGATGCGCCTGACGGGCTGGGCGTTCGGCGCCGAGGGCGCGCCCATCGACACCTTCGCGGTCGTGGTGGACGGCGCGGCGGTGGAGGCCTTCACCGTGGAACGGATCGACCGCCCCGACGTGCCCGAGCATTATCCCGGCGCCACGGGCGCCAGCGGGTTCGCGATCGCGCTGACGCTCGACCGGCCGCCCGGCCCGCTTCGGGAGGGCAGCGACATCGCCATCCGCGGCCGCGCCGCCGGCCGGCGGGAGATGCCCATCCTCGCCGAGGCGCGCTGGGCCGGCTGATCCGCCGGACGTCGGGCGGAACGCGTCATGCCTTGCGCGGCGCCGGATCCGGCCGCCAGTCCGGTCGGCCGCGCACGGTGCGCACCGCCGCCGCGGGCAGCGACATGGCGGGAAGGGACCGGTCGTCTGTCAGCTCGGCGAGGAAGCGCTTGGCCCAGCGGTCGATGTCGTTGGCCTGAAGCACCGCCATCATGCGCCGGTAGCGGCCGGAGCGCTCGGCGAGCGGCATCTCCAGCGCCTGGCGCAGCGCCTGCGCCATGCCGTCGAGATCGTGCGGATTGACGATCAGCGCGCCGGCGGAGAGCTCGTGCGCGGCGCCGGCGAACTGCGACAGCAGCAGCACGCCGGGATCGTCCGGGTCCTGGGCGGCGACGAACTCCTTGGCCACGAGGTTCATGCCGTCGCGCAAAGGGGTGACCATGGCGACGCTCGCCGCCCGGTAGATGCCGGCGAGCTCCGAGCGCGAATAGGTGCGGTTCACATAGCGCAGCGGCGTCCACGACACGTCGCTGTAGAGGCCGTTGATCTGCCCCGCCTTGCGCGAGACGAACCGGTCCATCTCCGCATATTCGGGCACCTCGGTGCGGCTCTTGGGCGTGATCTGCACATAGGCGACCCGGTCGTGCCAGTCGTCCGCGCTCCGCAGGAACCGCTCGTAGGCCTCCAGCCGGTTCGGGATGCCCTTGGAGTAATCGAGCCGGTCGACGCCGACGATCAGCTTGCGGCCCGACAGGCTGTCCTTGAAGCGCTTCACGAACTGGGTGCGGCTCGCGTGCCGGGCGCGGCGGGCGAACGCCTCGGTCTCGATCGCCACCGGGAAGGCGCCGAGCTTCACCCTGCGCCCGCTCACGTCGTAGCTGCGACCGTCCGCCGAGGACTGGCCGCCGCGAGTGTCGAGATAGCGGGCGAAGTTCTCCTTGTCCTGCTCGGTCTGGAAGCCGACGAGGTCGTAATAGGCGAGCGCGCCGACGATCTCCCCGTGCTTCGGCAGGGCCTGGATCAGGTCGGGCGGCGGCATGGGGATGTGCAGGAAGAAGCCGATCCGGTTCCTGTGCCCGCGCTCGCGCAGGTATTGGGCGAGCGGCATCATGTGGTAGTCGTGGATCCACAGGACGTCGTCCGGCCCGATGATCTTGGCGAGGTGGTCGGCGAAGTTCCGGTTCACCCGGATATAGCCGGACAGGTCCGCCTGGGCGAACTCCGCGAGGTCGACGCGGTAGTGCAGGATCGGCCACAGGACCCGGTTGGCGAAGCCGTTGTAGTACTCCTGGTAATCGTCCTCCTTCAGGTCGATCACCGCGTAGGTCATGCGCTTCTGCGTGGTGACGGCCGGATGGTCCGAGGGCGTGGGCGAGATCGTCCCGCTCCAGCCGAACCAGATGCCGCCGCGTTCCTTCAGCGCCGCGTTCACCGCCACCGCCAGGCCGCCGGCCTGGGCGCGCCGCGCCGGGTCGGGAACGGCGACCCGGTTCGACACCACGACGATGCGGGACGCGCCGCCCCCCATCGCTTCCTCGGCCAGCCCGATCACCGAACCGTCCCGGCGGCCAAGCCAGCCAGCCAGTCGCGCACCGCCCCGGCATCGGGCAGGACCGTGTCCACGTCGGGCAGCCGCCGGCCGACCGACACCGCCGCTCCGCCATAAGCGCGCGCGGCGAGGAACCCCGCCTCGTCGGTGACGTCGTCGCCCACGAACACCGGCGTGCGTCCGGCAAAGGCCGGCTGCGTGAGGAAGGCGGCGACGGCCGAGCCCTTGTCGTGCTCCTCGGGCTTCACCTCGAACACCATCTGCCCCGCCAGCACCCCATAGCCGCGCCCGCAAGCCTCCACCAAAGCGGCGATCTCGGCGCCGAGGAGCGGGCCGGCATCGGGCGCCGCCCGGTAGTGGACGGCGACGGCGCAGGTCTTGTCTTCCGTGAACACGCCGTCGAAGCGGCGCGCGAGATCGTTCAGGCCCTGGCGCAGCCGCTCGGGGAACGGCGGCACGGCCGACGTGACCGGCCCGCCCGCATCAAGCCGGATCTCCGCCCCGTGGACCCCGGCCGCCGGCAGCGCCAGCGGCGCGAACAGCGCATCGAGCCGGGCCACGGTCCGCCCGCTCACCAGAGCGAGGGCGCCGCCAAAGCGCGTGGACAGGCTGCCGAGGAGCCCCACCAGCCCCTCGGGCACCCGCACCGCATCGGGATGGGGCGCGATGTCGATGAGGGTTCCGTCCACATCGAGGAAGAGGGCATGGGTTCCCGGATCCAGAAGGGTGGCGCGGCGGGGTTCGAAGGCGCGCACGCGCGCGGCGGATGGCTGCATCAAACACGACCTCTCTTGAGCTATGCGGTAGAACGCCGGGTTCGCGGCGACGGTTCCCTTTTGGGCGCCGGTTTGTCGCTGGTCGGGCGCGAAAGTGGCGCCAGGGACGAATCACCGCATTCGGCGGCGGTCTTTAAATACCGTATTTCGTGACCGGGAAGCCACACCTCCCGACTTCCTCCGGCCAGCGGCCAGGCGTGATTCGCGGGCGCATGCGCCCCCGGACCGCCGCGGGACAGCCTGACATGGCAAGCGGAACCGCCGTTCCCCAAGGCCGCAGGGACCGGCGCGGCCGCACGCGCGCAGCCCCTGAACCATCGACGCCGGCCGGAACCCGAAGCCCCCGCTCGCGCTTGATGAGGTGCAAGGATGGGCCGGCCGGGAACCTGCATGGTATATGACCTTAGGTCCGGTGCCGCGGGGGCGGCCGTCCGGATCGCCTCGTCGGGCGGCGTCGTCCGCCGGCCGCCCAGCGGGGCAAATGCAATCGCGCGGACGCTCTTCCGGTCCTCCCGGCCGGAAGAAGGGGCAGGAGATCAGGATGAAAGCGGTTCTCATCGCGGGCGCCCTCGCGCTCGCTCTCGCCGGGTGCAGCGAATATTCGCGCTCCGACCGCGCGGTCGGCGGCGCGGCCATCGGCGCCGGCACCGGCGCGCTCATCGGCGCGGCGGCCACCGGCACCGGCACCGGCGCGCTTGTGGGCGGCCTCATCGGCGCCGGCACGGGCGCCATCATCGGCGCCGAGACCACGCCGCGCGCCTGCTGGGCCAAGGACCGCTACGGCAACCAGTACCGCGTGCAGTGCCCCTGAGGGCCGTGCGCCGGAGGTGATGAAAGGGGCGCTCCGGCGCCCCTTTTTCATTGGCCCGCCGCCTCCGCCTGGGAAGGCTTCGTTTACCTTGTTGGCTGTAGAGTTCCCGAACCTCTGAGTTCGACTTCATGAGCGGGCCGGTGCCCCCGGCCCGCTCTTCTTTTGCGCCGCCGCCGCGGGCGCAGGAGTCGATCCGCTTCTGTTTTCCACTGGAACAAATTCCGCGGGCCCGCGTTTGACCGGCGGATGGAAGCGCGGAGACCCTCCCCATGACCGAGCCGCGACACACCGAGATCGGGGCATCGACGGCCAAGCCAGGCTCGTCATCACGCTCCGGCGGACCACTGTCCGGGCGCGCGCGCCGGCCGCGGATCGTCGACGAGGAGCGACGGCTCCTGCGGGAGGTGGAGGCGACCTTCGTCGGCGCCGACGTCAAGCGCGCCGATGTCGACGCCTTCGGCCACCTGCCGTGGGACGCGGAACCGGGAGACGACGAGGCGAAGCCCTCGCGGCTGTTCCGCGAATGAGGGCCGGCTCGGCCGCGGCATGCCGGTTTTGCCGAAGGCGGGGCGCTCGCGCCGCCTTTCCTTGTTGCAACGCACGCTTGCGGATGCCACATGTGCGCTTCCGCATGCGTCTGCCTTGATGAAGAGCCATGCGAACGGTGCGCGCCTTCCCCTTGGACACGACCTCCGCGACGACGCAGAACCAGAAAGAGACCGGCGGCATGCGAACGCCTCACCGACGGGACATCTCCGCGCGCCAGGACCTCATCGGCCGGGAGCTGCGCCAGCTGTTCGACGGCTACACCAGCGAGCAGGTGCCGGACGACCTGATGCGCCTTGCCGAGCGGCTCCAGTCCGCCTTCGAGCAGCGTGATCCGACGCCCGCGGCGGAGCCCGGCCCCGCGGAGCCGGCGCGCCGCGAGACCGACGGCGAATAAAGCGCGCCCGCCGCGCCCGCTGATCGCGGCGGGAGAGGCCCACTGACCTCGCCCGTTTGCGCTTGGATGAGGAGCGCGCCTTCCGCGGCCGGCTTGCCCTGCAAGCTGGCCGATGTGCGTTTCGGCGCGCCCGCACGGGCGCAGGCCCGGGGTGGGCGAGACGACGGGTGCATTTCCGCGCCGCCCGCCGCCCGCGCGATCCGCCCTTAACCCCTTCGCAACGCCACTGCGCCAGGATGCCCGCCATGGCGCGCGGCGTATCCTTGTTTCTCGTAGCCTCGCTCGTCCTCACGGGGCTGCTCACCGGCTGTCGTTTCGACTTCGAAACGCGGGACGCCTGGCGTGCGGAAGCCGAGGAGCAGTGCCTTGCCGAGAAGGGCGTGGTCGCCTCCGCCTTCATGGAGCCGCTCTCCGCGCTCAACGGCTCCGGCGCCTGCGGCATGGAGCATCCGTTCCAGGTCAACGCCTTCGCCGACGGCAACGTGGTGCTGGAGCCCACCGGTAAGCTCGCCTGCCCCGTGATCCGCGAGACCGACCGCTGGCTCGCGCAGGTGGTGCAGCCCGCCGCCATGGCCTGGATGGGGCAGCCCGTGACCGCCATCCGCCACATGTCGGCCTATTCCTGCCGCGGCATGAACGGCGATCCCAACGCCAAGATCTCGGAGCACGCCTTCGGCAACGCCCTCGACATCGGCGCCTTCCGCTTCGCCGACGGACGCTGGGTGACGGTGAAGGACGGCTGGCGCGGGCCGGCCGACGCGCGCGGCTTCCTGCTCCAGGTGCAGGCGGGCGCGTGCGAGCTGTTCACCACCGTGCTCGCGCCGGGCTCGAACGTGTTCCACTACGACCACATCCATGTGGACCTGATGCGCCGCACCTCCGGCCGCGCCATCTGCAAGCCCGCGCCGCGGCCCTTGCCGGCGCCGCTGATCGCCGTGAAGGCGCCGGAACCCGCGCAGTCCTATCCGCCGCTCGCCTATCCTGCGGCCGCGCCGGAGCCGGCCAGCCTGCGGCCGCCGCTCGCTCCGGCGGCTCCGCCCCCGGCGGCGCCGGTCGCCGCGCCCGACGTGGTGCGCCAGCCGGCGCCGGACATGGCGCCGCCCGGCGCACTCTATGGCGGGCCGCCGCGGCCGGGACGCGACGTGCCGGCACGCGGCGCCGCGCCCCCGGGCAATCTCCCGCCGGGCTGGATCGTCGGGCCGGAGGGTCAGCGCCCGCCGCCCATGTCCTACGCGCCGAGCGATCACGGCCCCGCGGTCACCGGCTCCGTGGCGGCGCGCAAATACTACACCGCCCCCGTGCCCCAGGCCTCCACCATCCCCCTGCCCAAGGCGAAGCCCGGCGAGGACTGACCGGGCCGGACCGCCGCCGGGATGCCTTCGATGCGCACTCAGCGCGGACGGCCCATGCGTTCCGTGCGGGGCTCGGCCATGGGGCGGGCGCGGGCGCCTGCCTCCGGCCCGCGCGCGGGGCATTGAACGGCAAGGGTTTGCGATTTCCCGATCCACCCGGGGCGGAGCCGTTCGGCCTGCGCCTCGCCATCCATGCGTGAGGCGGGACGGCCTTAAGTCGAATATCCTATGGAGCGACGGGCTTCCTATTGCGACAGCCCAAGCGACGCGCAAAGCCAGCACCCTGCTTGGAGTCCCCATGCCGCACGACCGCATCCGCCTCGGCCAGCTTCACGAGAAGATCGTTTCCGCGGAGGCGGCAGCGGACCTCATACAAGACGGCATGATCGTCGGCATGAGCGGCTTCACCCGCGCCGGCGAGGCCAAGGCGGTGCCCATGGCGCTCGCCACCCGCGCCAGGCAGGCGCACGGGCGCGGCGAGCCGCTGAAGATCACCCTCATCACCGGCGCCTCGCTCGGCAACGACCTCGACAAGCAGATGGCGGAGGCGCACCTGCTCTCGCGCCGCATCCCGTTCCAGTCCGACCCGGCGCTGCGCAAGGCGATCAATGCCGGCGAGGTGATGTTCGTCGACCAGCACCTTTCCGAGACGGTGGAGCACCTGCGCACGAACATGCTCGGCCCCATCGACGTGGCGGTGGTCGAGGCGGTGGGCATCACCGCGAACGGCGGCATCATCCCCACCACCTCGGTGGGCAATTCCGCCACCTTCGCCATCCTCGCCGAGAAGGTGATCGTCGAGATCAACCTCACCCAGCCGGCGGAGCTGGAGGGGCTGCACGACATCTACATTCCCACCCGCCGGCCGTTCCGCGAACCGATCCCGGTGGTGACGCCCGAGAGCCGCGTGGGGCTGCCCTTCATCGCCATCCCGCCGGAGAAGATCGCCGCCATCGTGGTGACGCGGAAGCTGGACAGCGCCTCCAATGTGCTGCCGCCGGACGACGAGACCGCGGCCATCGCCGGCCACCTGATGCAGTTCCTGGAGCACGAGGCGCGGCGCGGCCGGCTGACCTCGCGCCTGCAGCCGCTCCAGGCCGGCATCGGCACCATCGCCAACGCGGTGATGCACGGCTTCATCAAGAGCCCGTTCCACGACCTCACCATGTATTCGGAGGTGCTGCAGGATTCGACCTTCGACCTGTTCGACGCCGGCAAGCTGAACTTCGCCTCCGGCTCCTCCATCACCCTGTCGAAGCAGAAGCACGACGAGGTGATGCCGAGGATCGCCGACTACAAGCCGCGCCTGATCCTGCGCCCGCAGGAGATTTCGAACCATCCGGAGATCATCCGCCGCCTGGGCATCATCGGCATCAACACGGCGCTGGAATTCGACATCTACGGCAACGTGAACTCCACCCATGTGGGCGGCACGCAGATGATGAACGGCATCGGCGGCTCGGGCGACTTCGCGCGCAACGCCTATCTGTCGGTGTTCGTCACCAAGTCCATCGCCAAGGGCGGCGCGCTCTCCTCGGTGGTGCCCATGGCGAGCCACGTGGACCACACCGAGCACGACGTGGACATCCTCATCACCGAGCAGGGGCTCGCGGACCTGCGCGAGCTCGCCCCGCGCGAGCGGGCGCGGCTCATCATCGCCAATTGCGCCCACCCGCTCTATCGCGACGCGCTGGAGGACTATGTGGCGCGCGCCGATGCCCGCGGCGGCCATACGCCCCACGTCATCGAGGAGGCGCTCTCCTGGCATGCGCGGGCGCGCGAGACCGGCTCCATGCTGCCCCGGCCGGACCTCAGGATCGCCTGACGGCGCCGCTCAGAGCTGGGCGAAGGAGCGCGGGGCGGGGCTCGCCACCTGCACCGCCCCGGCCTTGATCTCCATCACCGCGAGGCCGCGCTCGATGGTGCCGTCGGCGCGGAAGCGGAACGTGCCCTCGACGCCCGAGAAGCCCGAGGGACTGGAGAGCGCCGCCACCGTCACGCCGTCCGGCCCGGTGGCGCGCACCACGGCGGTGACGAGCGAGACCGCGTCGTAGGAGAGCGTCGCGGTGCGCACCGGCTCGGCGCCGAAGCGCGCGCGGAAGCGGTCCGAGAACGCGCGCCAGCCGGAGAGGTCGGGCGCGGCGAACTGCGCGCCCTCGAACAGCGGATCGGAGAACAGGCGCTGGTCGTCCCACAGGCCGGTGCCGGCGAGGCGCAGGCGCTTCAGGTCGACGCCGTTGGCGGCGAGCATCTGCACCATCTGCAGCGCCTGGTCGGGCGTGTCGGGAATGAACAGCACGTCCGCCTGGGCGAGCGACGGCGCGACCCGGCGGGCCACCTCCCCCATCTTGGCGCGGTCGGTGCCGAAGCGCTCCATCACCGCCACCCGGCCGCCGGCGGAGGCCACCGTCTGCTGGAGCGCGCCTTCCACCACCGTGCCGTACGCGCTCTCCGGCAGCAGCGCCGCGAACGAGCGCCGGCCCTGGGACGCCTCGAACTGCACGATGCGCTCCACGTCGCCCGAGGGCAGGAAGCTCAGCAGGAAGACGCCGTTGCCGGCCACGTTCGCGTCGGTGGAGAAGGCGATCATGGGCATGGCGAGGGGCCGCGTCACCTGCGCCGCCGCGGCCACCGAATGGGCGAACAGCGGGCCGATGATGACCTTCGCCCCCTCGCCCACCGCCGCCTCGGCCGCCATGCGCGCGCCCTGGGCGGTGCCGAGGTCGTCCTTCACGATGAGGCGGATGTCGGCGCCGCCCGCCTCGGCGACGGCGAGCTCGGCGGAATTCTTCATGGACTGGGCGACGATGCCGGCATTGCCCTGCGCGCCGAGCGGCAGCAGCAGCGCGACCAGCGTGCCGCCGGCGCCGAGCTGCTGCGTGGTCGGCGGCGGCGCGGGCGCCACCTGCGGCGCGTCGCCGAGATCGCCGCCGGCGCAGGCCGAGAGCAGGCCCAGCGCGCCGAAGCCGCCGCCCGCGCGCGCCCAGCGCGCAAGGACGGCGCGCCGCGAGACCCCGCCTTCCGCCACGGCGCCCGCCGTCCCGTTCCCGTCCTGCCTCAACGCCTGTCTCCCCGCAGCCCGCGCCCCCGCGCAGGACCTCGTACCCCTTGGGGCGGCAATTTGACGAGGGGAAGGCAAAGGCGGCGGGAAAGCGGGCCGGCGCGGACATTTCCAAAGCCCGCCGCCGCCGTGCCGTTTCCCGTCCGCGCGGCCGGGTCTATGTTCGGCGCATGAGCGTTCCGTCCTCAGCCTCCGCCCGCACGGGCGAGGCGCCCAAAAGCTTCCTCATCGCCGGCGTGCGCGTGCCGGTGCCGCCTCTGGCACCGGGCCTCCACGTGGTGGCGACGCCGATCGGCAATCTCGGCGACGTCAGCGTGCGGGCGCTGGAGACGCTGGCCGGCGCCGACGCCATCGCCTGCGAGGACACGCGCATCACCCGCCGGCTGCTCGACCGCTACGGCATCGAGACCCAGCTCGTGCCCTATCACGACCACAACGGCGCCTCGGCGCGGCCGAAGCTGCTGGCGCGGCTGGAGCAGGGCGCGCGCCTCGCTCTGGTCTCGGACGCCGGCACGCCGCTGGTGTCCGACCCCGGCTACAAGCTGGTGGTGGAGGCGCTGGAGGCCGGCCACAAGGTGCATCCGATCCCCGGCGCCTCGGCGCTGCTGGCGGCGCTGGTGGTCGCGGGCCTGCCCACCGACTGCTTCCTGTTCGACGGCTTCCTGCCGCCCAAGGGCGGCCAGCGGCGCGCGCGCATCGCCGAGCTGGCGCGCATCCCGGCGAGCCTCGTGCTCTACGAGAGCGGCCCGCGCCTCGCCGAGAGCCTCGCCGACCTCGCCAGCGGGCTCGGCGCGCGGCCCGCCGCCGTCTGCCGGGAATTGACCAAGGCGTTCGAGGAGGTGCGGCGCGGCGACCTCGACGCGCTCGCCGCCCATTATGCCGGCCGCGAGGCGCCGAAGGGCGAGATCGTCGTGGTGGTGGGCCCGCCGCGCGAGGAGGCCGCCGACGACGCGGCGGTGGACGCGGCGCTGCTGCGGGCCCTGTCGCAGGGCTCGGTGAAGGACGCGGTGGCCGAGGTCGTCGCGCTCACCGGACGCCCCAAGCGCGAGGTCTACGCCCGCGCGCTGGCCCTGTCGGAAGCGCGCTCGCGCGACGGCGCCGACGACGATCCGGCCGGAGACGGCGGTGGCTGAGGCGCCGCCGAACGGCACCGAGAAGCGCCGCGCCGCGCATCGCAGCGGGCTCGCGGCGGAGGATCGCGCCGCGGTCCTGCTGGAGGCGCGGGGGTTCGAGGTGCTGGCGCGGCGCGTGCGCACCAAGGCCGGCGAGATCGACCTCGTGGCCCGGCTCGGCGACCTGCTGGTGTTCTGCGAGGTGAAGCTGCGCGCGGGGCTGGAGGACGCCGCCTTCGCGGTGCTGCCGCGCCAGCGCCGGCGCATCGCCGCCGCGGCCGCGGCCTACCTCGCCGCCCATCCCGAGTTCGACGGGATGAACCTGCGCTTCGACGCGGTGCTCCTGGCGCGCTCGGGCGCCGCCGAGCACGTGCCGGGGGCCTTCGAGGCGGAGGCGTGAGACGTAGGCCGAGCGGCGCGGGCGCGTGCCCTCAGGCCATCTCGCTGACGCTCTTGCGCTCGTTGCGCTTGCGCTCGTTGGGGTCGAGGAAGCGCTTGCGCAGGCGGATGGACTTGGGCGTCACCTCCACCAGCTCGTCGTCCTGGATCCAGGCCAGCGCGCGCTCCAGCGTCATGCGGATCGGCGGGGTCAGGCGCACCGCCTCGTCCTTCGACGTGGTGCGGATGTTGGTGAGCTTCTTGCCCTTGAGCACGTTCACTTCCAGGTCGTTGTCCCGGTTGTGGATGCCCACCAGCATGCCCTGGTACACCTTCCAGCCCGGCTCGATGATCATCGGGCCGCGATCCTCCAGGTTCCACAGCGCGTAGGCCACCGCCTCGCCCGGCTCGTTGGCGATCAGCACGCCGTTGATGCGGCCGGCGATCTCGCCCTTGTAGGGGGCGTATTCGTGGAACAGCCGGTTCATGATGGCGGTGCCGCGGGTGTCGGTGAGCAGCTCCGACTGGTAGCCAATGAGGCCGCGCGTGGGGGCGTAGAACACCAGGCGCTGGCGGTTGCCGCCGGAGGGGCGCATCTCCACCATCTCGGCGCGGCGCTCGCTCATCTTCTGCACCACGGTGCCGGAATATTCCTCGTCCACGTCGATGAGGACTTCCTCGATCGGCTCCAGCACGGCGCCGGTGGCCTCGTCCTTCTGGAACACCACGCGCGGGCGCGACACGGCCAGCTCGAAGCCCTCGCGGCGCATGGTCTCGATCAGCACCGCGAGCTGCAGCTCGCCGCGGCCGGAGACGAAGAACGAATCCTTCTCGCTGGATTCCTCGATCTTGAGCGCCACGTTGCCTTCCGCCTCGCGCAGCAGGCGGTCGCGGATGACGCGGCTCGTGACCTTGTCGCCCTCGGTGCCGGCGAGCGGCGAGTCATTGACGATGAAGGTCATGGTCACGGTGGGCGGGTCGATGGGCTGCGCCGCCATGGGCTCGGTCACGTCGAGCGCGCAGAAGGTGTCGGCCACCGTGCCCTTCTGGAGGCCGGCGATGGCGACGATGTCGCCGGCGACGCCCTCCTCGATCGGCTGGCGCTCGATGCCGCGGAAGGCGAGGATCTTGGAGACCCGGCCCTGCTCCACCAGCGAGCCGTCCTGCGCCAGCACCTTGATGGGCTGGTTGGGCTTGATGGCGCCGGAGGTGATGCGCCCGGTGATCATGCGGCCGAGGAAGGGATTGGCTTCCAGGAGCGTGCCGATCATGCGGAACGGCCCCTCGTGGACGGTGGGGGCGGGCACGTGCTTCAGCACCAGGTCGAACAGGGGCGCCATGCCCTGGTCCATGGGGCCTTCCGGGCTCTCGGCCATCCAGCCGCTGCGGCCGGAGCCGTAGAGGATCGGGAAGTCGAGCTGCTCGTCGGTGGCGTCGAGCGCCGCGAACAGGTCGAACACCTCGTTGATGACCTCGGTGGGCCGGGCGTCGGAGCGGTCCACCTTGTTGATGGCGACGATGGGCTTGAGGCCGATCTTCAGCGCCTTGCCGACCACGAACTTGGTCTGCGGCATGGGGCCTTCCGCAGCGTCCACCAGCACGATGGCTCCGTCCACCATGTTCAGGATGCGCTCCACCTCGCCGCCGAAGTCGGCATGGCCGGGGGTGTCGACGATGTTGATGCGGGTATCCTTCCAGACCACCGAGGTGGCCTTGGCGAGGATGGTGATGCCGCGCTCCTTCTCCAGGTCGTTGGAATCCATCACGCGCTCGGCCACCCGCTGGTTCTCGCGGTAGGAGCCCGACTGCTTCAGCAGCTCGTCCACCAGCGTGGTCTTGCCGTGGTCGACGTGGGCGATGATGGCGATGTTGCGCAGCTTCATGGGCCGTCCAGCACAAAAACGCGGGTCCGACGTGCTCGGGCCCGCTTCGATGGGGGAGTGTTGCGGCGCAAAATACACAGATACGCCCGGAGATCAATGCGAACGCGGACGGGCGGAGGCAGCGAAACGGCCGGGCGGGCCCAAGACGACGTTTGCCGCCGGCGCTCAGGCACGGTAAGCACAAAACCATGACGCAGGCATCGGACCTTCCACCGCCCGAGGACAGCGTGCCGCCGCGGCTCCCGCCCGACGAGGCACGCCGCGTCGCCGCCCTCGTCGGCGGACATCCGATCATGGGAACCCTGCCCCTGGACGCGCTCGCCGATCTGGTCGCGGGCGGGGCGCTGGCCGCCTTCGCGCCGGGCGAGTTCCTGCTGCGCCGGGGCGAGACCAGCGACTTCGCGCTGCTCCTGGTCGAGGGCACGGCGCATGTCTTCATCGACACGCCCTACGGCGACGTCCACCTCGCCGACGTCCACGGGCCGGCGGTGGTGGGCGAGGTCGCCGCCTTCACCGGCGTGCCGCGCACCGCCCATGTGCAGGCGGTGAACGCGATCCGCGCCGTGCGCATCGGCGCCCAGGCGCTGAAGGAGGCCGGCCGCGCCCATCCGCCGTTCCTGGAGGCCGCGCTCCGGCAGATCGGCGGCCGGCTCGAGACCTTCAACCGGGCGGTGGGCTTCTATTCCACGGCGCTGAACGCTCTGGAGCGCCACGACTTCGACATGCGGCTCCTGGACGATCTGCGCAACCCGCTGCCGGAGCTCGCCAATTTCGCCGCCTCGTTCCGCCGCCTCGCCGAGGAGATCATGGTGCGCCAGGCGCTCCGGCGGGAGATGGAGAGCGCCACCGCGATCCAGCGCGCCATGCTGCCTGAGCCGATGGAGCCGGCGGACCTCGGCCACCGGGGCGAGATCCAGGCCTGCATGCGGCCCGCCAAGGAGGTGGGTGGCGACTTCTACGACATGTTCCTGCTGCCGGACGGCCGCCTCGTCATGAGCGTCGGCGACGTGTCCGGAAAGGGCGTGCCGGCGGCGCTGTTCATGAGCGCCACCCAGACCGCGCTGCGCTACGTGCTGCGCCGCGAGAGCGACCTCGCCACCGCCATCGGCATCGTCAACGAGCTGCTCTGCGCCACCAACAGCGAGAGCATGTTCGTGACGCTGTTCAGCGCCGTCCTGAACCTCGAGGACGGGACGCTCGACTACTGCAATTGCGGCCATCTGGACGTGATGGTGCTGCGCCGGGACGGGACCACCGAAATCCTGCCGCCGGTGGGCATGGCGGTCGGCATCCTCGACCGGGCGCGGTTCGGCGCCCAGCGCATCACGCTTGCGCCGGGCGACCGCCTGTTCCTGTTCACGGACGGCCTGCCGGACGCCGCGGACCCCGCCGACAACCCGTTCGGCGAGGACCGGCTGCGCGAGGTCACCGAGGCGGCGCGGGAGACGGCCGGCACCGTCTTCGTCGACCACGTCCTCGACGCGGTGGAGCGGTTCGCCCAGGGCGCGGCGCAGTTCGACGACATCACCCTCCTCGTGCTGACCTATGGCGGGCCAAACGCGGCGCGCTAGAGCACGCGCCGATCAGCTTGCGACGCAAGCTGATCGGACAACGCGTTCTCTATCCTTGAGTTAGAGGGCGATTCACCGATCGAATTGATACAACTGATCGGAGCGCGCTGTAGCGGAACGGGCCTTTCGCTCGCCAGGGCGAAAGGCCGTGCCGCGGCCCCGGCCGTGAATGCCGATCGGTCCTAGGCCGCGAACAGGTCCTCGTCCGCCGCGAGCAGGATCAGGTCGCTCAGGGTGAAATGCTCGAACGGCCGGCCCGGCGCGCCGGACGCCTGCGGCTCCGGACCCAGCAGGCCATAAAGCGTCGCCGCGACGATGCGGCTGCCCACCGGGCCCAGCCGCGCGCCGGCGGGGCCCGCGGGGTCCCCGGCCTCGGCGAGGACGTAGAACCACAGCGGCGTCGCATCGGCGAACGGAGCGGCGGCGTCGCGCTGGGCCTCCGGCAAGGCGGCGAGCAGCCGCTCGCCCGCGAGCGGCCCGAGCCCGAGATGGGCCGCCACCGCCTGCCCGGTGGGCAGGCCGAGCCGGTAGCCCTCCAGCAGGTGCCGGCGCGCCAGCGTGCTCGCCGTGACCGGCGCTCCGGCGATGCGGGTGTCGATGGCGCGGGCGCGCTGCGGCGCCAGCCCCTCCAGCGGCAGGAAGCCTTCCCAGGCGATGATCCAGTGCTCCGGCAGCGCGTCATAGCCGCGCCCGGCGGCGCCGAGCACCAGGCGCGTCGCCAGCGCGCCGCGCTCCACGTTGCGATAGCCGGCATTGTAGTCGTAGCTCGATCGCGCCATGGCGGGCGCCAGCACGAAGGCGGCGGCGGCGAACTCCGCCGGCATGGAGCCCCGCGCCCGGACGCCGGCGGCCGGGCGTGCCCGCGCCTCGTCGAGGGCCTGCGGATCGCACAGGCGCGGCAGGAGGTCGTTCATCACCATCCAGCGGTAGCGCTCGCGCAGCGCGAGCCGCGCCTCCTGGAAGCCGAGGCCGTCGCGCACCAGCCGGTTGTGGGCCTTCAGGAACGCCACATGGAGCTGGTTCAGCACCAGCATCGCGTCGCTGCGCGGATCGCCCGCGCGGGCGATCCTGTCGCGGCCGGGATCGATGCTGCGCGGGTGGCGCGGCAGGTCGTTGGCGGCAGCCTTGCGCGGCGGCCGCGCGCGGCCGGCGGGCGCCGGCGCCACCCGCCCGAGCAGCATCAGCCGCACGTCCTGCGGATCGCGCGGGGCATCATAGATGCTTTCGAGCTCCAGCACGCCCGCGCGCCGGTTCACCAGCAGGTCCAGGCTCTCCATGGGCGCGCTTTCCGACGGGCGCGCCGGCGGCACGGCGGAGCGACGCTGCCAGACAAGGTCGTTGAGCACGAATTCCGTCAGATAGGTGTAGGCCGCGGGCAGATCGCCGTCGCCGTCGCACTTGCGCCGCGGCTCGCGGTGGATGACGTCCCCTTCCGCCATCGATTCCGCGAGGCCGATCAGCGCGTCGAGGGTCCGCGGCCCCTCCGGCAGCCGGTGCGCCGGCGCCGCGAGCTGCGGGAACAGGCGCGAGAAGCCCTTCTCGCGCGGCCGCGCGCCTGCCTCCAAGGCCAGCGAGCGCACGCGCTCGCCGATGGTGTCCTTGATGGTCGGCCGCAGGGGATCGCGGTCCATGGTCTCCCGCCTCGTCTTCACCGTCATCGCTGTCTCCGCCGGGGAGCGCCACCCTGGAGCGGGCGCCATCGCGCGGCATGACCAAGCGAGCACGGGGACGGCCACGGGGGCATCATGCATTTGGGGGATGACCCCGTGCCCGGGGCTCCGCACCTTCGGACCGTTGCGCAATGCGGGCCCAAGCGGCATCCTCCGCCGGCATCCGCGTCGCGCAGGTCCGGCGGCGGACGGCGGGCAACCGTCGGTGCAGCCTGAAATTGTATTTGACTAACGTTCGACCATGAAGCACTTCGGAGAGCGGGCTCCGACGTGCGCCAGACAGGGGCGGTCATGAGCGATCTGGATGAATATTCCCGTCTTCTCAACGATGTCTACGAATACAGCGTGGACCCCGGGCAATGGGGCATCCTGCTGGAGGGCGTCACCCGCTTCATCGACGGCCGCGTCGGCCAGCTGGCGGTGTTCAGCCTGAAGCAGCAGCGCAAGCCCACCTGGCGCGTATGGGGCCACGATCATATGGCCTACCGGACCTTCCTCTACCGCCACGCGACCGAGGACCCGCGCCTGTCCTACATCCTCTCCAACCCCGGCCGCGTGATCTGCGGCGAGGACGGGGTGGACGCCGACCAGTTCCGCGCCTCGGCGCTGTTCCGCGAGGTGGTGGAGCCCATGGACATCGAGCATTCGCTGGTCTCCTACTTCGCGCAGGAGGCCGACGTCATGGCCACCATCTGCGCCATGCGCGGGCGGGCCAAGGGGCCGTTCGGGGCGCCGGAGAAGCAGAAGCTGGGGCTCGTGGTGCCGCATCTGCGGCGGGCGTTCGAGTATTACGCCATCCTCGACGAGGCGAAGGCGAAGGTGGACGACATCGGCGCCGCGCTCGACATCGTCGACGCCGGCATCTTCCTGGCCGACGCCGACCTGCGCATCGCCCACGTGAACCGCGCCGGCGAGGAGATGCTGAAGGGCGGCGAGATCGCCATCCGCTCCGGCAAGCTCGCTCTGCGCGACGCCCGCGCCACGCGCCAGCTGGCGCAATCGGTGGCGCAGGCGCTCGCCGCGCGCCGGGGCGAGGCGGACCTGGCCCACGCCGACCACATGGAGATCGGGCGCGCGGACCCCGACGAGGCGCCCTACCGGGTCTCGCTCCATCCCCTGCCGCAGGTTCAGGGCAAGGTGAACCTCACCTTGCGCTCGCAGATCGCCGTGGTGGTGCGCGCCCCGGGACGGGGTGCTGCGGACGCGGCACGGCGCCTCGCCACCACCTTCTCGCTTACCCCCGCCGAGGCGGCTCTGGCGGCGGCGCTGGCGGTGGGGGCCTCGCTGGCCGACTTCGCCGAGCAGCGCGGCGTCGCCATGTCGACGGTGCGCAGCCAGCTCAAGGCGCTCTACGAGAAGAGCGACACCCGCCGCCAGGGCGAGCTGGTGGCGCGCCTGCGCGAGAGCCTCGACCTCACGCTCGCCTGAAGCGCGGGCGACCGCCGCCGCGCGCGGCGCAACACGCCCTTCAAGGGACCGCGGTATCCCCGCCTGCCGGCCGCAGGCGGCAGGGCGCGCCCTCGAAGGCCGGCCGGCGGCAACGCCCGCCGCAGCAATGTCCGGCGCGCGCCGCCCTGGCCGCGGCGCCCTCGAGGGGAAGAATTGGGGGGAACAACGAAAATGGCCAGACGGATCTTCGGCGCAATCGCCGTCATCCTCCTCGTCGGCGCCGTGGTGGCGGGCGTCGAGCTCTTTCTCACGCGCCCGTCGCCGCCCCCGCCGGCGCCGCCGGACGAGCAGACGGCGCTCCTGCCGCCGACCTTCCTCGACCAGGGCTGGTCGGGCGAGATGCGCGAAGCGTTCTACTACACGCCCCAGGGCTCGCGGCTGCTGCCCTATGCCTTCCTCCTGGCGCTGGAGCAGCCGGACAAGGAGGCGCTGTTCCTCGACGACCGGCACATCGCCGCCATGGGCTTCCTTCCCTCGCCCGCCGCAACCCCGCGCAACCCCGACCGGCTCCCGGTCGGCTTCGCCAGGGACCCGGCGCCGGGCGGCCCGGCCGGCCCCATGGCGGGCCTGACCTGCGCCGCCTGCCACACCGGCGAGATCACCCTTCCCGGCGCGCGGGTGTGGATCGACGGCGGCGCGGCGCTCGGCGACTTCCAGATGCTGATGACGCGCCTGTCCAAGGCGCTCGACGCCACGCTCGCCGATCCGGCCAAGTTCGCCCGCTTCGCCGCGCGCCTGAAGCAGGAGCCGAAGGCGGTGCGCCCGCTGCTGGAGGCCACCGCCACCGAGCTGCGGCGCATCGAGGCCGCGGCCTACACGCCGCATCCCTACGGGCGCGGCCGGCTCGACGCCTTCGGCCACATCCTCAACGCGGTGGCGGCCGAGGCGCTGCAGCAGGACGCCAACTTCCGCATCCCCGACGCGCCGGTGAGCTATCCCTTCCTGTGGACCACGCCGGCCCAGCGCTACGTGCAGTGGAACGGGGTCGCCGGCAATCCCATCGGCCGCAATGTCGGCGAGGTGCTGGGCGTGTTCGGCCATGCGAACCTTTCCGGCGGCAATGTCGCCGCCTTCTCCTCGGCGGCCCTGATCGACAACCTGAAGCAGCTGGAGGACTGGGCGGCGGCGCTGAAGCCGCCGCCTTATCCCCAGAACCTGCTCGGCCCCGTCGACCCGATGCTCGCCGCCACCGGCGCCGGGCTGTTCAAGGCCCATTGCGCCGGCTGCCACGGCGGGCCGGACTATCGCCTGACCGCCCCCGAGGAGACCGAGGGCGGGCGGCGCTGGCTCGCCGTGACCATGGTGCCGCAGGAGGTGGTGAAGACCGACCCGAAGATGCTCACCAACTTCGCCGGCCGCACCGCCGAGACCGGCGTGCTCGCCCCCGCCTTCGGCGGCGCGCCGCTTGTGCCGGCGGGCGGCATCCTGCTGCTGACCGTCAATGCCATGGTGGAGAACGACCTGCGCGCCCGCGGCATCACCGGCGATGCGCGCAAGGCCTATTTCGGCTGGCGCTTCGCCCCCGGCTCCGACAAGCCGCAGGCGGGCTGGAGCGCGCCGCTCGCCTACAAGGCCGGCCCGCTCGCCGGCATCTGGGCGACGGCGCCGTTCCTGCACAACGGCTCGGTGCCGACCGTCTACGACCTGCTCTCGCCCGAGGAGGAGCGGCCCAAGGCGTTCTATGTGGGCGCGACGCGCTACGACCCGAAGAAGCTCGGCTTCGTCTCCTCGGACGACGAGCTTGCCGCCGCCGAGAAGGCCAAGGCCTTCCGCTTCGACACCACGCTGCCCGGCAACTCCAACGCCGGCCACCCCTTCCCCGAGCCGCGGCTGGAGCCGCGGGACCGGTACGCCATCATCGAATATCTGAAGATCCTGGAGGGACCGCGATGACCGCGCGCGCCGAGGCGGACGTCAAGCCGAACACGCCCTATCTCGACCGGCTGGCTGCGCTGCCGCCCGCGCAGCGCTGGCCGCTCGCCCGCGACCTCATCGCCAGCGAGCCGCGCGCCTTCTTCGCCGAGCTGCGCGCCCACGCGCCGATCTACGAGACCTGCGAGGTGACGCTGATCGCCAAGCGCGCGGACGTGATGGAGGTGCTCTCCATGCCGCGCGTGTTCACGGTGGACCTCTACAAGCCGAAGATGGGCGAGTTCATGCTCGCCCTCGACGAGACCGAGATCAACTACCGCGACAAGGCGGTGATGCGCTCGATCCTTGCCTTCGGCGACCTGCCGCGCGTGCGGGAGATGGTCCGCGAGGTGGCCGAGGCGGCGCTGGAGGCGGCCGGCTGCGAGATCGAGGTGGTGTCGCAGCTCGCCCGCTTCGTGCCCATGCGCGTCGTCCAGCGCTATTTCGGCATCAACGGGCCGGACCAGGATCTGCTCGAGTGGTCCTATGCCAACCAGATGGACCAGTTCAACAACCTGCCCTTCGACGGGCGCCCGGATGCCGACGCCATCCACCAGGCGGCGGAGGAATCGCGCGTCAAGCTCAGGGCGCTGTTCGCGGTTCTGATCCCGGCGCGCCTCGCCGAGATCAAGGCCGGCACCGCGCCCGACGACATGCTCACCCGCATCCTCAGCCTCAACCTGCCGGCGGCCGACCATTTCGGCATGGACCGGGTGGTGATCAATGTGGGCGGGCTCTTGATCGGCGCCATCGAGACCACCGCCGAGGCGGTGGTGAACGCGCTGGCCGAGCTGTTCGCCCGCCCCGATGCGCTGGCCGGCGCCCGCGCTGCGGCGCAGGCCGACGACGACGCGCTGGTGGCCGGCTATGTGTGGGAGGCGCTGCGCTTCTCGCCCATCGTCGCCTTCATGTTCCGCCATGCGGCGTCCACGGTGACCATCGCCCAGGGGACGGGGCGGGAGAAGGTGATCGGCAAGGGCACCAGCGTGCTCCCCTTGAGCCTCTCGGCCATGTTCGATCCCGATTTCGTGGAGCAGCCCGACGCCTTCCGTCCGGACCGGGCGAGCCATGCCTACCTGCACTTCGGCTTCGGCCACCACGAATGCCTCGGGCGCTATGTGGGCGCGGCGATGATCCCGGAGATCGTCAAGAGCGTGCTGAAGCACCCCTGCGCCCGGCCGCTTGGCCCGGTGGACATGGGCGGCACGCCATTCCCCCAGAGGTACCGGCTGGCTCTGCGGTGAGAGGGATCGCCCTTTAGGCGACGCTGTTTCCTCTCCCCGAGGAAGAGGGCTCGGGTGAGGGGTTCCACTGCCGGGCGAGACGGGGCCAGCTTCACAGGCGTCCCGCCCCCTCACCCTGCCCTCTCCCCGACGGGGAGAGGGTTCTCCTCCCGGACGACGCGGCTTCCTCTCCCAAAGGAGAGGGGCGCCCGCCCGTCAATGGGCGCGGGAGAGGCAGAAGTCGACGGCCTCCATCAGCGCGTCCTTGGCGGCGCTCGGCGGGAACAGGGCCAAGGCGTCCTTGGCGATGGCGCCGTAGTGGCGCGCGCGCTCCAGGGTGTCGGAAAGCGCGCGGTGCTTGGTGAGCAGGCCGATGGCCTGGGCGAGGTGGGCGTCCGTGACCTCGCCATTCTCCAGGCACTTCTGCCAGAAGGCACGCTCCGGCCCGTCGCCACGCCGGAAGGCGAGCAGCACCGGCAGGGTGATCTTGCCCTCCCGGAAGTCGTCGCCCACATTCTTGCCGAGCTTGGCCTGGCTGCCGCCATAGTCGAGCGCGTCGTCCACCAGCTGGAAGGCGATGCCGAGATTCATGCCGTAGGAGCGGCAGGCGCCGAGCTCGGTCTTCGAGCGCTGGCCCAGCACCGCCCCGACCTCGCAGGCGGCGGCGAACAGCTCCGCCGTCTTGCCCCGCACCACGGCGAGGTAGTCGTCCTCTGAAGTTGCGGTGTTCTTGGCGGCGGCGAGCTGCATCACCTCGCCCTCGGCGATCACGCAGGCGGCGTTGGAGAGGATGTCGAGGCACTGCATGGAGCCCACCTCGACCATCATCTTGAACGCCTGGCCGAGCAGGAAATCGCCCACCAGCACGCTCGCCTCGTTGCCCCAGAGCTTGCGCGCGGCCAGCTTGCCGCGCCGCATGTCGCTCTCGTCCACCACGTCGTCATGGAGCAGGGTGGCGGTATGCATGAACTCCACCGCGGCGGCGAGCTTCACATGGCCCTCCCCCTGGTAGCCGCACAAAGC
Source organism: Xanthobacter pseudotagetidis (assembly GCF_043194795.2). Taxonomy (NCBI): domain Bacteria; kingdom Pseudomonadati; phylum Pseudomonadota; class Alphaproteobacteria; order Hyphomicrobiales; family Xanthobacteraceae; genus Xanthobacter; species Xanthobacter pseudotagetidis. The sequence goes on from NZ_CM195534.1 coordinate 4,497,876, forward strand.
GGCGCAGGCGAGCGTCAGCATGGGGCGCAGCCGCTTGCCACCGGAGGAGATGAGGTGGTTCGCCACCTCCGGGATCATGGCAACGTCGGAGCCGGTGCGCGACAGGATGGTCGCGTTGACGCGGTTCATGTCCGCGGAAACAAGGCGCACCAGGGCCTCGATGGACGGCTCGTTGGGCTCGAACGGTAGGACGAGGGCCAAAATGCGCTCCCGCTTGTCTTTCTCAGAGCCGGATGCTTTTGGACGCCATCGCGGGGCGATATCGTCTAAAAGCCGGGTCCGTCTCCATTCGATAAGTTGCCGCACCATAGGGACGCCGGGGGGTCGGGTGCAAGCGGCGCACCGCCGCAAGCCTGCCGGCGGGCGAGGCGAGAGGGCCAGGATGAAGGAGCTGGCGCGGACCAACGACATCGTTCTGCTCGGCGCCATGGAAGCCCTCCTGGAGGCCGCCGACATCGGCCACATGGTGGCGGACGCGCATATCAGCGCGCTCGAAGGCTCCATAGGCATCCTGCCGCGCCGCCTGCTGGTGGTGGACGAGGACGCCCCCCGGGCTCGGCGCCTGCTCGCCGATGCCGGCTGGGCCTATGCCCTGCTGGACGCGGGCTGAGGGCGCCATGGCTGAGCCCACGCCCGGCGAGACCACGCACGACGCCGTGCTCGGCGGCCGGCTGATGCTGACGCAGCCGAAGGCCGGCCACCGGGTCGGCCACGACGCCATCCTGCTCGCCGCCGCCGCCCCCGCCGCGGCGCGCCGCATGATGGACCTCGGCGCCGGTGTCGGCGCGGCGGGGCTCGCCTTCCTCACCCGCTGCCGGCAGGCGGAGGGGGTTCTGGTGGAGATCGATCCCACCCTGGCGGACCTCGCGCGCGCCAATGCGGCCGCGAACGGCCTGACGGCACGCTGTCGCGCGGTCCCGGCGGACGTGACCGCGCTCGGCCGCCCCGCCGGCCCGCCGGACGTGGCGGCGGGGGACGCCGACCTCGTGCTCATGAACCCGCCCTACAACGCTTGCGCCACGCACAATGTCTCGCCCCATGGCGGGCGCGCGCTGGCGCATGACGCAACGTCAGATTTACTCGAAGGCTGGGTGAAGAGCGCCTATCGCTGCCTCGCGGCGGGCGGCACGCTGTGCCTGATCCACCGGCCACAGGCGCTGGCGGAGATTCTCGCGGCGCTCACCGGGCGCTTCGGAGCCGTGGAGCTGATCCCGCTCTTTCCCGCGCCGGGAGCGCCGGCGGCCCGGCTGATCGTGCGGGCGCTGAAGGGCCGGCGCACGCCGCCGGCGCTGCTTCCCGGCCTCGTGCTCGCCGGCGGGGACGGCCGGCCGAGCGCTGCCGCGGAGGCGATCCTGCGGGATGCGCAGCCGCTCGCGTGAGCCGACATGAGGCATCGGCGCCGCATCATACCGCACCGCATGCACCGATGATTAACCATGATCGCCGGCGCGAACGTCATAACCCTTTGAAAAGAAATGCCGCAGCGGTATGCGGAGGCGCACGCCACCGGCGGGCTTCCGCCTGCAATCAAGGCACACTGTCTTAACCGGCGGCATTGAAATATAAAGAGACTGGTCGCAAAGACGGGAACGCGGCGCCTCGGGTGCCGTTGCCTGCCTCGAGCGATGTCGCGACGAACAGCCGGAGTAGCGTAATGGAGAGCCCGCGCGTCTATGTCTACCAGTTCGCCACCGGAGCCCAGTGGGCTGCGGGGGACAGCGTGGAGGCCTATCTGCGCCACCTTCTGGACGTGGATTTTCTTCAGGGCCTGCGGGCGGATCGCCTGGCGGCGGTGAGCGCCTTCCTCGACGAGGCCTTCCAGCTGGCTCATACTTTGGGCTGGAGCGGGCGGGCGCGCGAGATGCCGCAGATGTTCTCGCTGCCCGGCATGCCGGCGGACGAGGCCGTCTACATGGTCGCCTGGGAGCAGGACGACGGCGTCGCCTACATCGCCTCGCCCTATCCTCTGCCGTGGCTGGACGCCAAGGCGACCCGCACCACCGATTCCTCGCGCGCCATCCCGGTGGACGAGGAGGAGCGCGACCTGCGCCCCGCCCCGGCGGAGCCCGTGGCCCTGCACGGCGAGCCCGCCGCCGAGGAGCCCGATCCGCTCGACGCTTTCGCCGATTTCGTGCGCCGCGAGGAGAGCACCATCCGCCTGCGCGAGGCCGCTCCTCCGGCCGAGGAAGACCGCGAGGCGACCCGCCGCTTCTTCTGAGGCTGGCGAAAAAAGCGCGCTCCGACACGGAGCGCGCCTTCGATCGACCGACCGGCGGCCCCTCGGGCCGCCGCGTTCGTTTCTGCGGTCAGGGACGCCAGCCCGGAGGCGGCGGGCCATGACGCTCGATGGCATCCACGATCTCCCGCTGGCGGCGATCGGTGCGCTTCATGTGCACCGCGATCACCGCATGGGCCGACGGCACCAGGAAGAACAGAGGAAAGATCAGCCCGAGCACGATGCACGGCACGATCATCACCAAGTTCACCAGCGCCGAGATCGGCTGCCCGTTCACCAGCAGGCCGAGCGGCGGAAGCAGAGCGGCGAGAATGTAGACCATGGCGCGCGAAGGCCCTCCTTTGAGGCCCGAACGTGCATATGGGCCCGGTTCTCCCGCGCGCAAGGGACGGGGCCCGGCGCCGCGGTCAAAGCTGCGTGGATCCCCGGACAAGCGGGGGATGACGCCGGTGACAGGGGCGGCAGGGCGCTGAAAACCCAAACCGCCGTCATGCTCCGGCTTGACCGGAGCATCCAGGCCACCTTCCGGCATCACGCCCGGCCGCGAAATGGGCCCTCCGATCAAGTCGGAGGGCGACGGCGGGTTGGGACGGCGGCGGGGGGAAGAGCCACAAGCCGGGGGATGACGCCGATGACAGGAGCGGCAGGGCGCTGAAAACCCAAACCGCCGTCATGCTCCGGCTTGACCGGAGCATCCAGGCCACCTTCCGGCATCACGCCCGGCCGCGAAATGGACCCTCCGATCAAGTCGGAGGGCGACGGCGGGTTGGGACGGCGGCGGGGGAAGAGCCACAAGCCGGGGGATGACGCCGGTGACAGGGGCGACAGGGCGCTGAAAACCCAAACCGCCGTCATGCTCCGGCTTGACCGGAGCATCCAGGCCACCTTCCGGTATCACGCCCGGCCGCGAAATGGGCCCTCCGATCAAGTCGGAGGGCGACGGCGGGGAAAGGGGCCACGGTGGTAGAGAAGGCCGCGCCGGGAGAGGGGCGAGGGCGGAGAGAGGGGCGAGCGTGGCCGCATTCACCTCGCCGCGATGGCGGCTTCGCCCTCTTCAACGCGCGCCGGCAATGGCTTAAGGATGGCCGGCCCGATGGGAGCCGCCATGGCCCGCCTCACCCCCCGCCTGTCTCTGCCGCCGCACCTGCTGATCCCGCTCATCGTCGCCTGCGCCCTGTTCATGGAGCAGGTGGACGCGACGGTGATCGCCACCTCGCTGCCGGCCATCGCCGCCGACCTCAACGAGGACCCGGTGGCGCTGAAGCTCGCGCTCACCTCCTACCTGCTGTCGCTCGCGGTGTTCATCCCGGCGAGCGGGTGGGCGGCCGACCGCTACGGCGCGCGCACGGTGTTCCGCTCCGCCATCGTCATCTTCACGCTGGGCTCGATCCTGTGCGGGCTGTCCTCCTCGCTGCTGGACTTCGTGCTCTACCGCATCGTCCAGGGGCTCGGCGGGGCGATGATGGTGCCGGTCGGCCGGCTCGTCATCCTGCGTTCGGTGCCGAAGACCGAGCTCGTCTCCTCGCTCGCCTGGCTCACCATCCCGGCGCTGCTCGGGCCGGTGTTCGGCCCGCCGCTCGGCGGCTTCATCACCACCTATTTCGACTGGCGGCTGATCTTCTTCATCAACGTGCCCATCGGCGTGCTGGGCGTGTTCCTCGCCACCCGCTTCATCGAGAACGTGCGCGAGGAGGACGTGCCGCCGCTCGACCTGAAGGGCCTCGTGCTCTCCGGCGTCGGCCTCGCCGGCCTCGTCTTCGGCTTCGCGGTGATGGGCCAGCACCTGGTGCCCGCCTGGATCGCCGGCGTGGTGTCGACCATCGGCCTCGCGAGCCTCGTGCTCTACTGGTTCCACGCCCGGGTGACGCCCCACGCGGTGATCGACCTGAGGCTGCTGCGCTACCCCACCTTCCGCGCCGGCGTGGTGGGGGCGAGCTTCTTCCGGGTCGGCATCGGCGCCATGCCATTCTTGCTGCCGCTGATGTTCCAGCTCGCCTTCGGGCTCTCGGCCTTCGCCTCGGGCCTGCTCACCTTCACCGCCTCGGCGGGCGCGATGGTGATGAAGTTCACCGCCGCGCCGATCCTGCGGCGGCTCGGCTTCAAGCGGGTGCTGGTGGTCAACTCGCTGCTGTGCGCCGGCTTCATCGCCCTGAACATGGTCTTCACGCCCGGCACGCCGCACTGGGTGATCATGAGCGTGCTGCTGCTCGGCGGCTTCCTGCGCTCGCTGGAGTTCACCGCCCTCAACGCGCTCACCTATGCGGACGTCGAGCCGGAGGAGATGAGCCGCGCCACCTCCTTCGCCAGCGTGGCGCAGCAGGTCTCGCTCTCCATGGGGGTCGCGCTCGCCGGCTTCGTGCTGGAGCTGATGCGCGGCGCGCGCGGGGAGAAGATGGTGACGCTGGACGACTTCACCATGGCATTCCTGGTGGTGGCGAGCGTGAGCGCTGTGAGCTTCCTGTTCTTCATCGTGCTGCCGAAGGACGCCGGCGCCTCGCTCTCGGCCAAGAAGCCGGACCTGCCGGACCCGCGCGCCGAGGTCCCGAACACGCCGTGAGGGGTCAGTCCCCGGCCGGCTCCGGATCGCCCGCAGCGCCCCGGAAGCCGGTCGCCAGCACATAGAGCTCGGCCGAATCGGCGCGGCTCGCGGCCGGCTTGATGTGCCGCACCTGGGCGAAGTCGCGCTTGAGGTCGGCGAGCAGCGCGCCCTCCGTGCCGCCCTGGAACACCTTGGCGAGGAATGCCCCGCCCGGCGCCAGCACCTTGCGGGCGAAGTCGGCGGCGAGCTCCACCAGGCCGACGATGCGCAGGTGGTCGGTCTTCTTGTGGCCGGTGGTGTTGGCCGCCATGTCGGACATGACGAGATCCGCCGGCCCGTCGAGCAGCTTGAGCAGGCGCGCGGGCGCGTCGTCGGCGAGGAAGTCCATCTGCTCGAAGATCACGCCGGGGATGGGGTCGATCTCCAGGAGGTCGATGGCGACGATCCGCCCCTGCCCCTGGTCGAGGCCGATCTTCTTCGCCGCCACCTGGCTCCAGCCGCCGGGCGCGGCGCCGAGGTCGACGATGCGCTGGCCGCGCCGCAGCAGCTTGGCCTTGTCGTCGATCTCGATCAGCTTGAAGGCGGCGCGCGAGCGCCAGCCCTCGCGCTTGGCGCGGGCCACATAGGGGTCGTTGAGCTGGCGCTGGAGCCACTTCTGGGACGAGGTGGTGCGCCGGCGCGCATTCTTGACGCGCACCTTCAATGGCCGGCCGTCCGGACCGCGTGTCTCGCCGCTCACGAGCAGGAATCCTGCGCCGTGTCTCCAGAGGTCTCCTGTCCCTCGGGCCGGCCGGCGCGGCGCCAGACGCCGTCGGCGCGCATGAGCTGCACCAGCATGCCCTCGCGCAGGCCGCGGTCGGCGACCCGCAGCCGCTCGGCCGGGAACATCTCGCGCACCGCTTCCATGATGGCGCAGCCGGCCAGCACCAGGTCGGCCCTCTGGGCGCCGATGCAGGGGTTGGAGACGCGCTCCTCGAAGCTCATGCCCATGAGCCGGTCCACCACCTCGCAGATGTCCTTCACCCCGAGCCAGGCGCCGTCGACGCGGGTGCGGTCGTAGCGCGACAGGCCGAGATGGATGCCCGCCACCGTCGTCACCGTGCCGGAGGTGCCGATGAGGTGCATGCGGTTGGGCGCGCGCACGCCCCAGCTCTGGCGCACGCCCTCCAGCATGGCGCATACCTCGTCCACCATGGCGCGGAACATCTCGCAGGAGACGCTGACCCCGCCGTGGCGCTCGGAGAGCGAGACCACGCCCACCGGCAGCGACACCCAGGAGCGGATGCGCGCGCGGGGCGGGCCGTCGTCGCCGGCGGAGCGGCGGCTCAGCCACACCACCTCGGTGGAGCCGCCGCCGATGTCGAACAGGACAGCGCCGTCGCAATGGGGGTCGACGAGCGGCGCGCAACCGGCGGCGGCGAGCCCCGCCTCGGTGCGGCGGTCCACCACCTCCAGCCTCAGGCCGGTGCGGGTCTCGACCCGGTCGAGGAACTCTTCGCCGTTCTCCGCCGCCCGGCAGGCCTCGGTGGCGATGATGCGGGCGCGGGCGACACCGCGCGACACCATCTTGCCGGCGCAGATGTCGAGCGCGGCGACCGCGCGGTCCATGGCGGCGGGGCTGAGGCGGCGGGTGCTGGAGAGGCCCTCGCCCAGGCGCACGATGCGCGAGAAGGCATCCACCACGCGAAAGCTGCGCGGGGTCGGGCGCGCCACCAGGAGGCGGCAATTGTTGGTGCCGAGATCGATGGCCGCGTAGGGACCCGCCGGCGCGCCGGGGCGCGTCGCCTCGGATGCGCGGCTCCGTTCGTCGGGCGCCTGCCCGCGATCGATGCGACCGCTGTCCTGAAGCCCGCGCTCCGATGGAACGCGGTCCCGGCCGAACCCCTCGCGGCAAGACGGCTCCGGCCCCGCGAGGGATCCGTGCGCCTCGTCCTTCATTCTTGTCCCCTTGCCACGGCTGCCGCCGCTGCCAGACCGGCGCAGCGGCTGCCGTCCGCGTTGGGGTCAGTCTAACAGCCTGTGGCGGCGGCGCAACGTCGCGGGGAAAAAGGATGGGCCGGCGCCCGGGCGGCGCCGGGCCTACTCCGCCGCGGCGCGGCCTGAGGCGTCGAGGGTGATGCCGGCCGCGAGCGCGTCGGAGCGGAACGCCTTCACCGCGTCGAGGGCGAGGTCCTCGGCGGTCTTGGTGCCGAGCGCCGGCAGCTTCTTCAGCACGTCTGCCGGGGCGGTGATGATATGGCAGCCCATGCGGTCGGCCTCGATCACGTTCCACACCTCGCGGGTGGAGGCCCAGATCACCTCCACGTTCGGCGTGGCGCGGGCGAGCGTCACCGCCTTGGTGACCGCCGGCTCGTAGGGGATGCCGAGGTCGGCGAGGCGCCCCGCGAACACCGAGATGATGGAGGGCGCGCCGCCGGCGAGCGCGGCGACGCCCGCCTCCACCTGCGGCTCGGAGAAGATGGCGGTGAGGTTCACCTTCACCCCGTCCTGCGCCAGGTCGCGCACGAGGTCGTACAAGGCCTCGCCGCGGGTGGTGCATACCGGCAGCTTGACGTGGACGTTCTCGCCCCAGGTGGCGATCAGGCGCGCCTGCTGGCGCATCTCGGGGATGTCGTCGGAGATCACCTCGAACGAGATGTGCCGGTCCGGCACCGCGGCGACGAGGTCGCGGGCATAGGCGGCATAATCGGTGACGCCGGCCTTGCGCAGCAGCGAGGGATTGGTGGTGAAGCCGGCGATGAAGGACTGCTTGGCCATCTCGACGATCTGCGCCTTGTCGGCGCCGTCGGTGAACAGCTTCACCTTGAGATCCTTCAGCGTCACGGACATGGGATGCTCCATCAGGGAACCGGTCGGGCCGGCGCAACGCGCCGCCGTTGCCCCCATACCACACCTTCGCAAGCGTCGAGGGACGGCGAGGCCCTTTTAAGGCTTCATTGACCATGATGCCAACAAGTGGGCGCAAGCAACGTTCGGGAAAGGGGCGCGCGCCATGCTTGCCCTGGGTTTGGGAATTCGTGTGCGAGGGCGGGATGGTCTCGGCGGACATGGTGGAACGCGTGGCGCGTGCCATGCACGCGTTTTCCCGGCAGCGCTATCCGCTGCTGGAGCCCTGGGAGCAGCTTGCCCCGGAACGGCGCGCCTATCAGCGCCAGCTCGCCGCCCATGCGCTGCAGGCACTGACGCCGCAGGACATCGTCGTCATCACCACCCGCAACGCCCCCGAGATCGCCGCCTTGCCGATGGAGCCCAATCCCTGGGCGCTGGCCGAGCTCCAGGAAGCCGCCATCTCCGACAACGGCACCGCCGCCGACGCGCGGCGCCGCTACCGCTCGCTGCTGGCCACGGGGTGCATGCCGCTGGCCATGCGCCATGCCGACGAGGGCACGACCTCCTGATCCGACCGATTTCCCGGGCTGGACGCGCGCTCAGGCGCGCGCGGCGCCGGCCGGCTTGGCCGCCTGCGGCTTGGCGCGGGCGATACGGCCGTTGACCAGCGCCGAGAGCGCCACGATCACCGCCACCGTCAAAGCGTAGGCGATGAGCTGCATGCCGGTGGGCTCGGCGCGATAGCCGACCAGGGTGCGCAGCACCCGTCCCACGGCGCTGTCGTCGGCGAGCAGCCAGCCGGAGTTCCACACCGGATCGGCCAGCGACTGGATGAAGCCGGCATCCTGCAGGATGCCCACCACCTGCGCCGACAGCCCCGCCGCCAGCAGGGTGATAAGGACGGCGGTGACCTTGAAGAGATGCTTCAGCGGGATCGCCACGAGCCCGCGATAGAGCACGAACGACACCAGCGCACCGCCGAGCAACCCGAGGCCGGCGCCGAGCGCCACGTCCTGCGCCGTCTCCGCGCCGGTGGCGACGATGCCGTACATGAACAGCACGATCTCCACGCCCTCGCGCAGCACCGCCATGCCCACCACCACGGCGAGCGCGGTGAGCGGCTTGCGGCCCTCCTTCACGTCGCGGCCGACGGCCTTCATCTCGGCCACCATCTCGCGCCCGTGGCTCGCCATCCAGACCACGGTCCACACCAGCATCACCACCGCCACCGAGAGGATGGCGGCGTTCAGCACGTCCTGGCCGGAGCCCTCGAACAGACCCGAGATCTGGTCGGCGAACAGCGCCAGCAGCCCCGAGCCGAGCACGCCGGCCACGAGGCCGCCGGTGATGAAGAGGCCGCGGCCGCGTATGCCTTCGGTGGCCGCCAGCACCACGCCCACCACGAGCCCGGCCTCCAGCACCTCCCGGAACACGATCAGCAAAGCTGCAAGCATGGCTCAGGTCCTCGAAACGCTCTCCCACGAACCGCCCGGCGGCCTGCGCCGGGGCATCAACTCGGCCGGGAGCGGCGGAATACTCGCGTCCGCCGGATGGAAACCAAATGGCAGAATAAATTGACCTTGCGTAAGAGCGGTAAAACTCGCTCTTTCTGTCTCGAGTCCTACACCTGGGCGATGGACCTGTCATCGCCGGCGGCATTCATTAGATTTGGAATAATTACATCTTATAGCCGCTCACACGGCGTAAATCCGTCGGCCGGGATGCGCAGGGGACGACAAGCGCTCCCTGCAGCGTCCACCGGTTCGCAAGCCGAAGAAATCGCTGCGCCCCCGGCGCGATGATAATTTGACACACCCGGGTGAAACGGGCCCATTTCATCTTTCAAATGCACGGATTGGCCGGCGAATTCAGAATATGGAACCATTCTATTCTTGAATGCCTGTCTTGCCGCGCCGGGGGGCGCTCCCTAAGGTCGCGGCGCGGGCCGATTGCGCCCACCCTTTCTCAAACGCGCTTTCTCGAGGAGACAGGTCGATGCGCGTCCACATGATGATTGGCGCCCTTGCCGCGGCCATCGGCGCCTCGGCTTTCGCCTTGCCGGCCGTCGCTGAGGCGCCGAAGGCTCCCAAGCCACGCGACGTGATTGTCCATTATGCCGACCTCGCGCAGGTCATGTATGAAGGCTCGGCGCTCGCCGCCAAGGAGCTGCAAGCGAAAGTCGATGCCTTGATCGCCGCGCCGAGCGCGGACACCCTCAACGCCGCCCGCGATGCCTGGCGCAAGGCGCGCGAGCCCTACCAGCAGACCGAGGCCTTCCGTTTCGGCAACCCCATCGTCGACGAGTGGGAAGGCAACGTGAACGCCTGGCCGCTCGACGAGGGCCTGATCGACTATGTGGAGAAGAAGTCGTACGGCGAGACGTCGGACGAGAACCCGCTCTACACCGCCAACATCATCGCCTCGAAGTCGATCCGCGTCGGCAAGAAGACCATCGACGTCTCCAAGATCACCCCCAAGCTGCTGCATGACCTCAACTCCGCCGGCGGCGTCGAGGCCAACGTGACCAGCGGCTGGCACGCGGTCGAGTTCCTGCTCTGGGGCCAGGACCTGCACGGCACCGAGAAGGGCGCCGGCGAGCGGCCCTATACCGACTACGACACCAAGGCCTGCACCCACGGCAATTGCGAGCGCCGCGCCCAGTTCCTGAAGGTCGCCACCGACACGCTGGTCGCCGACCTCGACGAGATGGCGAAGGACTGGGGTCCGAAGGGCAAGGCCCGCGCCGCGCTGCTGAAGAAGAAGGACAAGGCCGGGCTGGCCGTGATCTTCACCGGCATCGGCTCGCTCTCCTATGGCGAGCTGGCCGGCGAGCGCATGAAGCTCGGCCTCATCCTGCACGACACCGAGGAGGAGCACGACTGCTTCTCCGACAACACCCACAACTCCCATTACTTCGACGAGGTCGGCATCCGCGACGTCTATTACGGCCGCTACAAGAAGGCGGACGGCACCGAGGTGACCGGCGCGTCGGTCGCCGACCTGGTGCGCGCCGCCGACCCGAAAGTCGCCGACGAGATCGACGCCAAGTCCGAGGCCGCCCTCGCGGCGCTTAAGAAGATCAAGGACTTGGGTGACAGCGGCGAGATGTATTACGACATGATGCTCGCCGAGGGGAACACCGCCGGCAACAAGCTGATCCAGGACGGCGTCGACGCCCTGGTCGCCCAGGCCCATGCCATCGAGCGCGGCGTCGCGGTGCTCAAGCTCCAGATCAAGATGGAGGGCTCAGACAGCCTCGACGACCCGAGCAAGGTCGAGAAGAAGTGAGGCCGGCGGGGGTGCGCTGATGATCACGCGGCGGGGATTCGTTCTCGGGGGAGCGGCGGCGGGAACGCTGGCGCTCTCCCCCTCCGCCGCGGGGCAGATGCCGCGCCCCGTCGACACCCTGCCCGCCGATGCGCCGGTGCGGCACCTTTCCTTGACCGCCGCCGAGATGGATGTGCCCCTGCTCGGAGCGGACAAGCCGGTCACGCGGCATTTCTGCGCCTATAACGGCACGCCGCTGATGCGCCTGCGGGCGCCGCGCGGCACCCGCCTCAGGGTCGACTTCACCAACGCCCTTCCAAGCGCCACCACGGTCCACTGGCACGGCGTGCGCGTGCCCTACCTCTCGGACGGGGTCGCGCCCATCACCCAGGAGCCGATCCCGGCCGGCGCGTCCTTCGCCTATGACGTGCCGCTGCCCGATCCCGGCTTCTATTTCTTCCACCCCCATTGCGACGAGACCGGCCAGGTGGGCCGGGGCCTGGTGGCGCTGCTGCTGGTGGACGATCCGGCCGAGGCCAAGGTGCCGTTCGACCTGGAGCACGTGATCGTGGTGAAGGACTGGCGCCTCGGCGAGGACGGCCAGTTCATGGAGATGTTCACCAACGAGGGCGCCTCCACCGCCGGCACCTTCGGCACCGTGCGCGCCACCAACGGCTCGGTGGTTCCGCCCCGGATCGAGGCGCCCGCCCATGGCGACGTCCGGGTGCGTGCCATCGTCGCCGATTCCACCCGCGTGATCGATTTCGGCTGCGACACCGAGGAGGCGGCGATCCTCGCCTGCGACGGCCAGGCGATCCCGCCGATCCTGCTCGACACGGCGCCGGACGGCATCTGGCGCATGGGCCCCGCCCAGCGGCTCGACGTGCATGTGCGCATGCCTGGGCCCGGCGCCGAGGTGAAGATCTACGACTACCGCACCGCCGAGCCCTATCTGCTCACCACGTTGGTGGCCGTGGACAAGGGCCGGAAGAAGCGCCCGTTCAAGCCGCTGGCCCTGCCGATCGCCAAGGAGGTGCCGCTGCCGGACCTCAAGCGGGCGCAGCGTCTCGATTTCCTCGTTCAGACGGCGGCCGGCGCCATCGCAGTCGCGCCGCCGCTGCCGCCGGACGACCCGCTCGCCAAGGCCTTGATCGAATCGGTCTGCGTCGGCGACAAGACCTTCTGGGCCATCAACCGCAATTCCTGGGGCGCGGGGGCGGATCTGCGCCTGCCACCGCCGCTGGACACGCTCAAGGACGGGCAGAGCTACATCCTGTCCATCGCCAACGTCACCAAGCACCCCCACCCCATGCACCTGCACGGCCACATCTTCCGCGTGCTGTCCTCGTCGCGGAAGAAGATGCCGCAATATCTCGCCGACACGGTGCTGGTGGAGCCGAACGAAACCGTGGAGATCGCCTTCAAGGCGACCAGCGGCAACTGGGTGTTCCACTGCCACATCCTGGAACACATGGATTCCGGCCTCATGGGCTGGTTCAGGATCGCATGAACGCGCGGCGCCTCCTCGCCGCCGCGGGCGCGCTCGGGCTCCTGCTGCTGGCGCAGCCGGCGGGCGCGCTGGACCCGCTCGACATCAAGATCGGCAAGGCCCTGTTCAAGCGCCTCTGGGTGCCCGCGCCCGCCTCCACGCGCGGCGACGACGGGCTCGGGCCGCTGTTCGACGCCCGCTCCTGCGCCTCCTGCCATCCGCGGGACGGGCGCGCCGCCGCCCGCTTCGATGCCGAGGGCCACCTGGAAGGCCGCGGCGTGGTGCTGATGATCGGCACGCCGGACGGCGCGGGCGATCCGGTCTATGGCCGCAGGTTCCAGATCGACGCCGCGCCGGGCATCCGCGCCGAGGGCGTGCTCGGCGCGCGCGACGAAACCCTCCCCGACGGCCGCCGCGCGCGGCATCCCCAGTTGAGCGATCTCGGCTACGGCCCGCTCGCCCCGGCGAGCGGGATGTCGCTGCGCGTCGCGCCGGACCTCTACGGCCGCGGCGCCATGGCGCGCGTCGCCGACGCCGACATCCTGGCGGTGGAGGCCGAGCAGGCGCGCGCCGGCGGCGAGGTCTCCGGCCGCGCCCGCCGCGTCGCCCGGCCGGACGGGCGGGTGGAGATCGGCCGCTTCGGCTGGAAGTCCGCCCACCCCACCTTGCGCGAGCAGGTGGCCGAGGCCTTCTTCCTCGACCTCGGCATGTCCAATCCCCTCCACGGCGAGCCCTGGGGCGACTGCACGGCCGCCCAGACCGCATGCCGCGACGCGCCCCACGGCCAAGGCGAGGGCTCCCGCGGGCCGGAGGGCAACGCCCTGGAGATCGGCGAGCCGATCCTCTCCCGCGTGGTCGCCTATGTGGCCTCGCTCCCGGTGCGGGTGCTGGACGCGCCGGCCTCCAGGGAGGGCGCGCGCCTGTTCGCGGGCACCGGCTGCGCCACCTGCCACCGGCCTGAGATCGGCGCCGGGGCGAACGGGGCGCGGCTGTTCTCGGACCTCCTGCTCCACGACATGGGCGAGAGACTGAAGGACGGCATGGAGGAGCCCGGCATCGGCCCGTCCGAATGGCGCACCGCGCCGCTCGCCGGCCTCTCCGATGCGCTCGCCCGCAACACCGGCCTGCTGCATGACGGCCGCGCCCGCGACGTGTCCGAGGCCATCGCCTGGCATGGCGGCGAGGGGGCCGGCGCCGTGCGGCGCTTCAACGCGCTGTCCGGCCGCGAGAAGGCCGCGCTCATCGCCTATGTGTCGTCGCTATAATGATCAGGTGACGCCGGGCCGCTGGCTGGCCGCGTCCATTGTCCGGAGCCGCGCGGAATGACCGAGCAAAGCCCCTTCGCCCTCGTCCGCCGCGCCGCGCTCGCGCTGGCTCTCGCCATCGGCGCGCCGGCTGTGCCGGCCGCCGCCGCGAGCCTCGATCCGGTGCCGCTGATCGAGACCTGGCTGCTGCCGCGCTATGACGCGCTGGCCGCCGCCGCCGCCACCCAGAAGGACGCCTGGGGCGCCTTCTGCGCCAAGCCGGAGGCGGCGGGCGTGGGCGCCCTCAGGGAGGCCTACGGCAGGGCCGCGGACGCCTGGAACGCGGTGGAGTTCATCACCTTCGGGCCGGTGACGCTGTCGCTCAGGGCCGACCGCTTCTCCTTCTTCCCCGATCGGCGCAACGCCATCGCCCGCGCCATGGCGGACCTGATCGGCGACGACGATGCCGACCGGCTCGCCCCCGCGCGCTTCGCCCAGGCGAGCGCGGCGGTGCAGGGCCTGCCGGCCCTGGAGCGGCTGCTGTTCGACCAGGGCGCCGAGGCGGCGCTGGTCTCCGGCGACGAAGCCGCGCGGCGCTGCGCCCTCGGGGTCGCCATCGCCGGCAACCTCGCCGCCATCGCCGCCGACATCCGCGCCGGCTGGGGCGACCGGGCCTCGGGCGCGCTCGGCGCCATCGTCTCCGGCAAGGGCGACCCGGCCCTGTTCGCGGACGTCGGCGCGCTGCCGGGCCTGATCCTCACCGACCTTTCGGGTGCCTTCCAGCGGGTCACCGACACCAAGATCATGCCGGTGCTCGGCTCCGGCCCGGCGGAGGCGAAGCCCGCGCTCGCCGACAGCTGGCGCTCGGGCCGCTCGGGCCGGGTGGTCAAAAACATGATCGAGAGCGCCGACGCGCTCTTGAGGGCGATCGCGCTGCAATTGCCGAGCCGGCCGCAATTCGTGGTCAACAAGGCCGCCGGCGCCGCCGACCAAGCCGCGGCGGCGTTCCCCGCCGACCTCGGCGCGGCGGCGCAGACCGCTTCCGGCGCGGCGGCGATCCAGGCCGCCATCAAGGCGTTCAAGGGCGCGCAGATCACGGTCTACAAGCCCATCGCCTCCTATTTCGGCATCTCGCTGGGCTTCAACGCCCTCGACGGCGACTGAGGCGCGCCATGGCAGGAATTTCGCGCCGTTCCCTCCTTGCCGCCGGGGCGCTCGCCGCCCTGCCGGGGCGGGCCTTCGCAGGTGGTCTCCATGCCCTCGACCACGCCATCGAGGACGGCTGGATCACCACAGCCGGGACTGACGCGGGATTTGCCGCTGTGGCGGTGGACGGCGACTTCGCCGCCGCCGAACGGGCCGCCTCCCCCGACCGCCTCCACGGCATCGAGCCGAGCCCCACCGGCCCCCTCGCGGTGGCGGTGGGGCGCCGGCCGGGGCACGTCGCCATCGTCTTCGACCGCCGGCATGGCGGCGAGGCGGCGCGCTTCGCCCCCGGGGCCGGCCGTGTCTTCTCCGGCCACGGACGCTTCACGCCGGACGGCGCGCTGTTCCTCACCAACGAGATCGAGCGGCCGGCCGGCGGCCCGATGCCCACCATGGGGCGCGGCGTCGTCGCCGTGCGGCGCGCTGACGCCGGCTTCGGGATCGTCGCCGAATGGCCGAGCGGCGGCGACGGCCCGCACGATCTCATGCGCTCGGGCGCCGCGCTGATGATCGCCAATGGCGGCGTCGAGCCGAACACGCCCGAGGCGGGCGACGCGGAGGCCACCGGGTCGAGCATCACGCTGCTCGACCCCGCCACCGGCGCCGCGATCGGCGAGGGCCGCCTTTCCGCCGACCTTGCGAGCCTGTCCCTGCGCCACCTGGACCGCGACGGGCGCGGCGGCACGGTGGTGGCGGCGCAGGAACTGCTGAAGGACGGCGTGGCACGCCCGCTCCTGTTCTCCATCGGCCCCACGGGCGCCCTCGCCCCGTTCGACGCGCCGGAGAACGCGTGGCGCGCCCTGCGCGGCTATG
Source organism: Xanthobacter pseudotagetidis (assembly GCF_043194795.2). NCBI lineage: Bacteria > Pseudomonadati > Pseudomonadota > Alphaproteobacteria > Hyphomicrobiales > Xanthobacteraceae > Xanthobacter > Xanthobacter pseudotagetidis. The sequence goes on from NZ_CM195534.1 coordinate 4,513,499, forward strand.
TGGGCTCGGTGGCCTATGACCGCTCCGGCCGCTTCGTCGCCTGCGCCAGCCCGCGCGGCGGGCGGGTGTCGGTGTGGCAGGCGGACGGGCGCTATCTCGGCTTCGTGCCGCTGAACGACGGCTGCGGCCTCGCGGCGGGACCGGAGGCCAGCACCTTCGTCGCCACCTCGGGCTATGGCGAGGTGGTGCGCATAGCCGCCGCGCGCGACGGCGTCGCCATCGTCGCCCGGCGCACCGGCGGCCCGCGCTACGACAACCACATGGTGGCGCTGGGCTGAGCCCGGCTCACTCCGCAGGCGGCAGGGGGCGCGGGCGCCCGTTCTCGTCGATGGCGACGAAGGTGAACACCGCCTCGGTCACCTTCACCGTCTCCTCGCTGGCGCGGGCGCGGCGCCAGGCCTCCACCTCGATGCGCAGCGAGGTGCGACCCTCCTTCACGATGCTGGCGAACAGGCTCACCTCGTCGCCCACCGCCACGGGGGAGAGGAAGCTCATGGCCTCCACCGCCACGGTGGCGGTGCGGCCGCGCGCCCGGCGCGCCGCCACGTTCCCGGCGGCGAGGTCCATCTGCGACATGAGCCAGCCGCCGAAGATGTCGCCGTTGGGATTGGTGTCCGCCGGCATGGCGATGGTGCGGATCACCGGAATGCCTTGCGGCATCTTCGACTCCTTGTCGTGCATGAACGTCTCCACGAAGGCGCGGGCGCCGATTTCCGAACGGTGAGGCTGTCGTCCCACCGAATTAGACAAATTCGCGACCGCGCACAGCCAAATTTCCTTCCTTCCGCGCCGCGCAGCAATCGCGCGGGGGCGGGACATGGAAACCCGACGCCTTCGGTTTATGCTTGTGATGGCGCACCCATCCGGACGCCACGTGTTCAGGCCGATCGGAGCGCACGACGCTGTCTGTCGGCTCCCTTGGCCGAGGAGAACCGCCATGATCTATCGCCGGGCCCACCGCGTCCTTGACCGCAGGAGCAGGTGGACCAGCGCCTTGCGCGGGATCGCGGGCGCTGCGCTGCTCGGCATGCTCGGCATCAGCCAGGCGGAAGCCTGCACCCGCGCGGTCTATCTCGGCAGCGGCGGCGTGAACATCACCGGCCGGACCATGGACTGGGCCGAGGACATGCGCACCAATCTCTGGGCGTTCCCGGCGGGAATCGCGCGCACCGGCGCCGCCGGCGGCGACACGCCGAAATGGACCTCGAAGTACGGCAGCCTGATCGCCTCCGGCTACGACGTGGGAACCGCGGACGGCATCAACGAGCAGGGCCTCGTCGCCAACCTGCTCTACCTCGCCGAATCGGAATACCCGGCGGCGGACGGCAAGCCGGTGCTGTCGATGGCCCTGTGGGCGCAATACGTGCTCGACAATTTCGCCACCGTCGCCGAGGCGGTGGCGGCGCTCTCGAAGGAGACCTTCGTGGTGCGCACCGCCGTGCTGCCCAACGGGCGGGCGGCGCAGCTTCACCTCGCCATCTCGGACGCCTCGGGCGACAGCGCCATCTTCGAGTATCTGGGCGGCAAGCTGGTGATCCATCACGGCCGGCAGTACCAGGTGATGACCAATTCGCCGAGCTTCGACCAGCAGCTCGCCCTCGACGCCTACTGGCAGCAGATCGGCGGCGACGTGTTCCTGCCCGGCACCTTCCGGGCCGCCGACCGGTTCGCGCGCGCGAGCTTCTTCATCAAGTCGCTGCCCACCAAGGCCGAGCCCGCCATCATCTCGGCGGTGCCGGACCAGAGCTACGAGAACCAGGCGGTGGGTTCGGTGGCGAGCGTGATGCGGGCGGTGAGCGTACCGCTCGGCTTCACCATGCCCGGCGCGCCCAATCTCGCCCAGACCATCTGGCGCACGGTGAGCGACCAGAAGAACAAGGTCTATTACTTCGATAGCTCCACCAGTCCCAACAGCTTCTGGGTACCGCTCGCGGACCTCGACCTGAAGCCGGGCGCGCCGGTGAAGAAGCTCACCCTCACGGGCGGCAAGGTCTATGCGGGGAACGCGGCGGCGCAGTTCGAGGCGGCCAAGCCGTTCACCTTCATGCCGGTGGATGTGAAATAGGCCGAAATCCCGGCTGCCGAACGACCGGCGATGGCCGCAGCATTGCCAATCGCCGCCGTTTCGGGTAAGGACCCCGCTTCGCGTGGGCGCTTGCGCCCGCATCCTTTGAAATTTCCGACCGGAAGAAGCCCGCCCTTCGAGGCGCGGCGGAACAGAGCGAGACAAGAATGTTCGCGGTCATCAAGACGGGCGGCAAGCAGTACCGCGTCGCCGCCAACGACGTCATCACGGTTGACAAGATCGAGGCCGAGGCCGGCGCCTCCGTGACCTTCCCGGTGCTCATGCTCGGCGGCGAGAGCGTCGTCGTGGGCGCGCCTCTGGTGGACGGCGCCGCCGTGACCGCCGAGGTGGTGGAGCAGGGCCGGGGCGACAAGGTCATCGCCTTCAAGAAGCGCCGCCGGCAGAACTCGCGCCGCAAGCGCGGCTTCCGCGCCGAGCTCACCACCGTGCGCATCACCGAGATTCGCGGCGCCTGAGCCGCATCTTATTCCCCAGAGGCCGCGCCGGCCGAACGGCCGCGGACGAGGCCTGAAGACAAGACTTAGGAGAGCAAGATGGCTCATAAAAAGGCAGGCGGCTCCTCGCGTAACGGTCGCGATTCCGAGAGCAAGCGCCTCGGCGTGAAGCGCTTCGGCGGCCAGGACGTGATCGCCGGCAACATCATCGTGCGCCAGCGCGGCACCAAGTGGCATCCGGGCCTCAATGTGGGCATGGGCCGCGACCATACCCTTTTCGCCCTGGTGCAAGGCAAGGTCGAGTTCCGCACCAAATCCAACGACCGAACCTACGTATCCGTCATTCCCGCCGCCGCTGAGGCGGCCGAGTAAGCGGCGAGACCTGAAAATGCAGGGTCCCGCCGGTGTCGTCGAACCGGGGGGAGCCTGACCAGGACCGCGCATCGCGCATCTGGGCTCCCGAAAGACCGGGGAGGCGGCACGCCTTCCCGGTCTTTCGTTTTGTCGCACCCGACGTCGACAGGAGCCCGCCATGACCACCATCGAGACCACGCCCGGAGCGCCGCTCGCGGAAAGCTGTATCCCCGTCCTCGAGACCGAGCGGCTGGTGCTCCGCGCCCCGCGCATCGAGGACGTCGCCGCCGTCGCGGAGCTCGCCAACAACCGCAAGATCGCGGAGATGACCGCGAACCTGCCCTATCCGTACCGGGCGTCCGATGCCCGCGCCTTCGTCGAGACGCTGGGCGCCGCCCCCGATGCCGCCACCTTCGCCGTGTTCCTGAAGCGCGAGGGCGACCTCGCCTTCGCCGGCATGTGCTCGTTCGGCCGGCGCCCGCCCGAGCCCGCCCCCGAGATCGGCTACTGGATCGGCGAGCCGTTCTGGGGCCTCGGCGTCGCCACCGAGGCGGTGCGCGCCGTGATCGACTACGCCTTCTCCGAGACCTCGACCGCGCAGCTCATCGGCGCCGCGCGGGTGGTCAACCCGGCCTCGCGGCGGGTGCTGGAGAAGTGCGGCTTCCAGTGGTCCGGCGTCGGCCTGTGCCGGGTGAAGGCGCTCGGCGCCTCGGTGCCGGTGGACCGGTTCCAGCTCGACCGCCGCACCTGGGCCTCGATCCGCGCCTGGGGCGCCGCTGCGCTGCCGCGCCATCTCGCCCACTGAGCGGGGTGCGGGAGCCGCCGGGCCGGCTCCCGCGTCGCCTTCGGCTTTACAGCCGCGCCGGTTCCACTCATGGTTGCCGTGGGAGGGGGGGCCATGGGCCTGTCGTCGTCGCACTTCGCGCGCGCCGCCTGGGCCCTGCGCCGGCTGGGGGACGGGGTGCTCGGACTCGCCCTGCCACCGACCTGCATCTCCTGCGGCGGCGTCACTGGCGTTGCCGGCGGCCTGTGCGGCCAGTGCTGGGGCACTATGGCCTTCGTCACCCGGCCCTATTGCGCGCGCACCGGCGCGCCCTTTCCCTACGATACCGGCGCCATGCTTTCCGCCGCGGCCGCAGCCGACCCGCCGGCCTTCGACCGGGCACGGGCGGCGGTGCTGTTCGAGGGCGTGGCCCGCGACCTCGTCCACAATCTCAAATACGCCGACCGCCTCGACCTGGCGCGGCCCATGGCGCGGCTGATGCGGCAGGCCGGCGGCGAGCTTCTCGCCGACGCGCAGATGCTGGTGCCGGTGCCGCTGCATCCCTTCCGCCTGTGGCGGCGACGCTTCAACCAGGCGGCGCTGCTGGCGCGGCACATCGCGCGCGAGAGCGGTGTGCCGGTCCGCGCCGATCTCCTGGCCCGCACGCGCGTCACGCCGTCACAGACGGCGCTCTCGCGTACCCAGCGCCGCGCCAACGTGGCCGGCGCCTTCGCCGTTCGCCGCACTGCAGCATCCCTGGTGGCGGGAGCGCGGGTCGTGATCGTCGACGACGTCTACACCACGGGGGCGACGCTGGACGCCTGCGCCCGCGCCCTCAGCCGCGCCGGCGCGGCGCGCGTGGATGCCCTGACCTTCGCGCGGGTTGTGGAAACGGGCTGAGTCCCTATGATGCGACGCTTTCGTGACGGCATTCGTCCCGTCATCGCGAGACCCCTGTGACCGCCCCATGAAACCGATCGTCATCTACACCAAGAGCTATTGCCCCTATTGCCATGCGGCGAAGGAGCTGCTGCGCCGCAAAGGCTGGACCTTCACTGAGATCGACGTCACCACCGACGCCGAGGGCCAGCAGAACATGAGCCGCAGGGCCGGCGGGCGCACCACGGTGCCTCAGATCTTCATCGGCGACACCCATGTGGGCGGCTGCGACGATCTCTATGCCCTCGAAGAGGCCGGCAAGCTCGATCCGCTGATGGCGGCCTGACCGCAGACGCGCCCGGCCGCGGCGCGGGCCGCCGTGACTCGGTGCGCCGATTTCGCTAGTCATGGGGGCGAAGGCGGCCGGCGCGAGCGCCCCGCTCCCCATCGAGAGATCGCTGCATGACCTCTTCCGACACGCCGCCCACCCTGCGGGTGGGCCTGGTGCAGATGCGCTCCGGACGCGAAGCCGGCGCCAACCTCGAGGCGGCGCGCGCTCTGGTGCGCGAGGCCGCGCGCGACGGCGCCCAGTATGTGCAGACGCCCGAGACCACCAACCTGATGGAGCTCGATCGCGCGCTGCTGTTCGACAAGCTCGCCGCGGAAGGAGACGACATCACGCTCGCCGCCCTGCGCGAGACCGCGCGCGAGCTGAAGATTCACCTGCACATCGGCTCGCTGGCGCTCAAGGTGTCGGAGAACCGGGCCGTCAACCGCGCCTTCCTGATCGATCCGGACGGCGAGATCACCGCGCGCTACGACAAGATCCACATGTTCGACGTGGATCTGGGCCATGGCGAGAGCTACCGCGAATCCACCGCCTACCGTCCCGGCGAGCGCGCCGTCCTGGCGGAAGCGGGCGCGGTGCCGCTCGGCCTCACCATCTGCTACGACCTGCGCTTCCCGGCGCTCTACCGGGCGCTGACGGAGGCCGGCGCGAAGGTGCTGACGGTTCCCGCCGCCTTCACCCGCCCCACGGGCGAGGCGCACTGGCACGTGCTGCTGCGCGCCCGCGCCATCGAGAACGGCGCCTATGTGCTGGCTGCCGCCCAGGGCGGACGCCACGAGAACGGCCGCGACACCTACGGCCATTCGCTGATCGTCGACCCCTGGGGCCGCGTCATCGCCGAGGGCGGCACCGATCCGGGTGTGATCCTCGCCGAGATCGACCTCGCCGAGGTCGCCTCCGCCCGCGCGCGCATCCCCTCGCTCACCCACGGGCGGCGCTTCGAGGTGGCCAGCCCGGGACAGGCGGGGCGCCTGCATGTGGTCGGGGCCTCGTCGTGATCCGCTACACCCTGAACTGCACCTGCGGCCACGCCTTCGAGAGCTGGTTCCCCTCCTCCGCCAGCTATGACAGCCAGCGCGCCCGCGGCCTCGTCACCTGCCCGAGCTGCAACGCCACGACGGTGGAGAAGGCGGTGATGGCGCCCGCCGTCGCCCGCACCGACAAGCCGGGCCGCGACGCGCCTCAGGCTGCGGCCGCCCCCGCCGAGCCGGCCCGCGATAGCGCGACGCCGATGGCGCTCATGGGCCGCCCGGAGGGCGAGCTTGCCGATTTGCTGCGGCGGCTGCGCGACCATGTGGTGTCGAACGCGGACTATGTGGGCGCCGACTTCGCCGACCTCGCCCGCAAGATGCACGATGGCGAGCTGGAGCACCGCTCCATCTATGGCGAGGCGACCACCGACGAGGTGAAGGCCCTGCGCGAGGACGAGGTGGAGGTGTTTCCGCTGCCTGTGGTGCCGGAGGATCGGAATTGAACTTGCACTCAGTTCAAATGCGCTCCGCCACCAGAAAGTAGTTCACGTCCGTGTCCGGCGACAGGCGGAAGGCGCTCCTCAGCGGGTCGTAGACCATGCCGGCCTTCTCGCTCACCGCGAAGCCGGCGCCGGCCAGCGTCGCCTCCAGCTCGTCCGGAGTGATGAACTTCTCCCAGCGGTGCGTGCCCGGCGGCAGCCAGCGCAGCACGTACTCCGCGCCGACGATGGCGAGGGCGAAGCTCTTCGGCGTGCGGTTGAGGGTCGAGAGCACCAGCGCGCCGCCCTCCGCCACCAGCGCGCCGGCGGTGCGCACGAACAGCCCCACGTCCGCCACGTGCTCCACCACCTCCAGCGCCACCACCACATCGAAGCGGGCGCCGCGCGCCAACAGCTCCTCGGCGGTGACGGGAAAATACTCGATGTCGAGCCCAGCCTCGGCCGCATGCGCCCGCGCCACGTCCACGTTGCCGGGGGCGGGATCGATGCCCGTCACCTTCGCGCCCATGCGGGCGAGCGGCTCGCTCAGAAGCCCGCCGCCGCAGCCGATGTCCAGCACCGAGAGCCCCTTGAGCGGACGCAGGGCACGCGGGTCGCGGCCGAAGCGGCGCACCAGCACGTCGCGCAGGAAGGCGAGCCGGGCCGGGTTCATGGCGTGGAGCGGCGCCATCTTGCCCTTCTCGTCCCACCACTGCGCTCCGAGCGCGTCGAAGCGCGCGACCTCGGCGGGATCGACGGTCGGCTGGGCCTGCGACATGGGACGCCTCCTTGCGGCCAAAGCAATACGCCGCGTGGCCGCCGGGGGCAAACCGGAGCCGCCGCAAGCCGTCCACCGCTCGCTTCGTCCCCCGCCTTGCCTCCGGCGAAAGGAGCCGATATAGAGGCCGCTCCTGCGGAGGGGCGCGTAGCTCAGCGGGAGAGCACTACGTTGACATCGTAGGGGTCACAGGTTCGATCCCTGTCGCGCCCACCATCCCTCACCACCCGTTCGACGCCGGCAAGCACCGCCCCTTCCGGGGCGCCCTGCGGCAACGGCGCGCGCATCTGCCGGCAGCGCCGTTGCGTATCGTCCGCGACCGCGCATTGACGCGCCCATCCCCTTGCCCCAATGGGGGTAGCCCCGCCCGGCCGAGGTGAGACCAATGAACACGAGCCCAAAAGCCGCCTTCACGCCCGACGCCTCCCACTTTCCGCCGGACCACCCGCAGGCCGCCCATGGCCGCATCGGCGTGCTGATCGTCAATCTGGGCACCCCCGAGGGCACGGACTACTGGTCCATGCGCGCCTACCTGAAGGAGTTCCTCTCCGACCGGCGGGTGATCGAGGTCAACCGCGTGGTGTGGTGGTTCGTGCTCAACGCCATCGTGCTCACCAAGCGTCCCGGCCCCAAGGGCAAGGACTATGCGAGCATCTGGAACACCGAGCGCGACGAAGGCCCGCTGAAGACCATCACCCGCGACCAGGCCGAGAAGCTCGCCGCGCACCTCGCGGCGCGCGACCCGCGCATCGTCGTCGACTGGGCCATGCGCTACGGCAAGCCGCCCATCGCCGAGCGCATCGCCGCGCTCCAGGCACAGGGATGCGAGCGCATCCTCATCGTGCCGCTTTATCCGCAATATTCCGCCGCCACCACCGCCACCGTCTGCGACAAGGCGTTCGACGCGCTGAAGGCCATGCGCTGGCAGCCGGTCATCCGCGTGGCGCCGCCCTGGCACGATGACCCGGTCTATATCGACCAGGTGGCCACCGCGCTGGAGCAGCACCTCGCCGCGCTCGACTTCGAGCCGGAGGTGATCCTCGCCTCGTTCCACGGCGTGCCGAAATCCTACCTCATGAAGGGCGACCCCTATCACTGCCAGTGCGTGAAGACCGCCCGCCTGCTGCGCGCCCGCCTCGGCATGAGCGAGGAGAAGCTGCGCCTCACCTTCCAGTCCCGCTTCGGCAGCGAGGAGTGGCTCCAGCCCTACACCGACATGACGGTGAAGGCGCTGGCCGAGAGCGGCGTGAAGCGCCTCGCCATCTTCAATCCCGGCTTCGTGGCGGACTGCCTGGAGACGCTGGAGGAGATCGGCGGCGAGAACAAGGAGATCTTCCTGCACCATGGCGGCGAGAAGTTCGCCGCCATCCCCTGCCTCAACGCCACGCCCGAGGGCATGCGGGTGCTGGAGGCGGTGGTGGATCGGGAATTGATGGGGTGGGTGGGGTAGGGGGCGCAACCAGAAAAAGTGCATCCGCGAGGAGGTTGCAAAGTGTACACTTTTTAGATACACACAAGGCATCGCAGACGCATCAACGAACGATACGCCCTAAGCAGCACCAATCAGCCAAGACAAGCTAAACTCTGATTTATTTTGTGAAATCAATCTCAAATCGAAATGGAGACAGCCAATGCAACCCTTTAATTTGAGGATTTTTTCACCATGGACTTCGAATGGGATGAATCCAAGCGACAGGACGTTGTTCGCAAACGATCTGTCGACATTCTCTACGCTGCGCTGATTTTCGATGGCCCGATCCTGACGCGGATCGACAGCCGCAAGGACTACGGCGAAGAGCGCAAAATCTCCATTGGCATGATCGAAGACGAGTGTTTCGTCGTCGTTTACACGGAGCGGGATGGCGGCATTCGCCTTATCACCGCATGGAAGGGAGGTCGCCATGAGCGATCCTCATATCAAGCGAGCCTCGCTCGCGGAAATCCGGAAGATGAAGGAAAGGGGTGAGCTTTTTCACGATCCGAACGCTCCCGAGGGCGAAAGCCTCGGCCCTGACTTCTGGACGGAAGCCACGCTTGAACCGCCGCGCAAGCCGCGTTCGGTGCACCTGAAGCTCGACCCCGAGGTGTTCGACTTCTTCTTCGCCGAGGCGAAGGGCAAGGGTCACCTCACGCGCATGCAGAACGTGCTGAAGGCGTATGTGAAGGCGAAGCAGCGGGCGTGAGCCCCCCTCCCCTCACCCCGCCTTCGGCGCCACCTTGCCGGCTTCCCAGCCCAGTATGGCGCGCTTGCGGGTGAGGCCCCAGTGATAGCCGGTGAGGTCGCCGCTCTTGCCCAGCACCCGGTGGCAGGGGACCACGAAGGAGATCGGGTTCTTGCCCACCGCCGCGCCCACCGCCCGCGCCGCCTTGGGGCTGCCGACGTGCTCGGCTATGGACGAATAGGTGGTGGCGCGGCCCATGGGGATGCGCAGCAGCGTCTCCCACACCCTGATCTCGAAATCGGTGCCGATGAAGACGATGCGCAGCGGCTGGTCGTCCCGGCACGCCTGGGCCGAGAATATGCGCGCCACCAGCGGCGCGGTGGCGGCGGGGTCCTCGACGAAGGCGGCGTTGGGCCAACGCGCGCGCATGTCGTCGAGCGCGGCCGCCTCCTCCCCCGCGTCGGCGAAGGCGAGGCCGCACAGGCCGCGCGGCGTCGCCATGGCGAGCGCCATGCCGAAAGGCGAGGGATGGAAACCGTAGCGGATCAGGAGCCCGGCGCCCCCGGTCTTCCACTCGCCCGGCGACATGGCCTCGTGCACCACGAACAGATCGTGCAGCCGCCCGGGGCCGGACAGGCCCAGCTCCAGCGCCGCGTCGAGCACGTTGGAGCTCTCGGCGACGACGCGCCGGGCGCGGTCCAGCGTCACCGCCTGGAGGAACGCCTTGGGGGTGAGGCCGCACCAGCGGCGGAACAGGTCCGTGAGGGCGCGCGGGGAAACGCCGGCGGCGCGGGCGATCTCCTCCACCTCCGGCTGGCGGCGCACGTGAAGCGAGATGTACGCCACGGCCTGGCGCACCACGGCGTAGTCGCTGGCGGCGATCTCCAGCTGCGTCGCGGGGTTCGCCGTCATGGGGCGGCGCGCGGTCGGCGAGGACGGAAACGGGGCATCGAGCGCCAGCACAGGGCATCTCCCTTCAAGCGAGCTTGGCGCATTCCAGCAGAGCCGGCAATCACCGCCCACCCGATTTCGCCGGCGCTCATGGCCCGGGCCGCCAGGGCGTGCCGAAGCGCTCGGCGAACACCAGCGTGTCGAGCGCCAGCCGCTCGCGCCAGCCGGCGCGCTCCAGGTCCGGCGTGCCGGCGAAACCGGAGACCCGGCCGACGCACAACAACGCCACCGGCAGGATGTGCTCCGGAATGCCGAGGATCGCCCTGAGATCCCCGAGCGAAAGGATCGACACCCAGCCGACGCCGAGATTCTCCGCCCGCGCCGCGAGCCAGATGTTCTGCACCGCGCAGACGGTGGAGTAGACATCCACCTCGCTCTGGTGGGTGCGCCCCAGCACCACCGGACCGGCGCGGCTCCGCTCGCAGGTGACGCACAGGAGCAGCGGCGCCTCCAGCAGCCCTTCGAGCTTCAGCGACCGGTAGAGGTCCGCCCGCTCGCCCTCGAACAGCGCCGCCGCCTCGGCATTGGCGCGGGTGAAGGCGGCATGGAGCGCCCGTTTGGTTTCCGCCTGCCGCACCAGGAGGAAGTTCCAGGGCTGGAGGAAGCCCACCGAGGGCGCCGCATGGCCGGCGGCGAGCAGGCGCGCGACCACGGCGTCCGGGATCGCGTCGGGCAGGAACTCCCGGCGCACGTCGCGGCGGCTTTCGATGCAGCGATAGACCGCGGCGCGCTCCGCGTCGGTGAAGGCGTCGTCGTCCATGCCCGCCTCCAGCGGAAAGATCAGGACCGCACGAGACCCACGATATCCTTCACCTGCCGGATCGTCTCGTCGGCGATCACCCGCGCGCGGCCGGCGCCGTCGGCAAGGATGGCGTCGATGGCGGAGAGGTCGCCCATCAGGCGCTGCATCTCGGCGCCGATGGGGCCGAGCTTGGCAACCGCGAGGTCCACCAGCGCGCCCTTGAAGGTGGAGAACTGAGCGTTGCCGTAGTCCGCCAGCACCGCGCTCTTCGAACTGTCGGCGAGCGCGGCGAAGATGCCGACCAGGTTGTCCGCCTCGGGCCGGCCCTTCAGGCCCTCCTCCTCGGAGGGCAGCGGCTCGGGATCGGTCTTGGCCCGGCGCACCTTGGTGGCGATGGCGTCGGCGTCGTCGGTGAGGTTGATGCGGGAGAAATCGGAAGGGTCCGACTTCGACATCTTCTTCGCGCCGTCACGCAGGCTCATGACACGGGTCGCGGGGCCGGCGATCAGCGGCTCGGTCAGCGGAAAGTAGCCGTCCGCATGGCCGTTGGCGGCGATCGAGGCCGAGAAGTCATTGTTGAACTTCATGGCGATGTCGCGCGTCAATTCCAGATGCTGCTTCTGGTCCTCGCCCACCGGCACATGGGTGGCGCGGTAGAGCAGGATGTCGGCGGCCATCAGGTCCGGATAGGCGAACAGGCCCACGGACGCATTCTCGCGGTCCTTGCCGGCCTTCTCCTTGAACTGCGTCATGCGGTTCAGCCAGCCCATGCGGGCGACGCAGTTGAAGATCCAGGCCAGCTCCGCATGGCCGGAGACCTGGCTCTGGTTGAACACGATGTGCGCCTTGGGATCGATGCCGCAGGCGATGAAGGCGGCCGTCACCTCGCGGATGTGGCGACGCAGCTCCTCGGGGTCCTGCCAGACCGTGATGGCGTGCAGGTCCACCACGCAATAGATGCAGTCGTGGGTCTTCTGCAGCTCCACGAAGCGCTTGATGGCGCCGAGATAATTGCCGAGGTGCAGGTTGCCCGTGGGCTGCACGCCGGAGAACACCCGCTCAACCACCGCCGCCATGGCGACCTCCTCGATGGCGGCACACCGCCTCAAAACCGTTCGCCCCGTCCGGGCGTGGCGCGTCATAGAACGCCGGTGGCGCCGGGCGCAAGGCCGGCGCGGTCGCGCCTTGGGGGCTCAGGCGTTCGCGCGCCGCTTCAGGAGCGCGCGCAGCGGCAGCAGGCAGGCGCCGTAGACGAGCGCCCCCGCGCCGATGAGCGCGCCCAGCCGCAAGGCGGCCGCAAGGCCCGCGCCTTCGGGCGCCGGCCAGGCAGCGGCACCGAGATGGACAGCGAGCGCCATGGCGAGCGTCGCGCCGGCGATGCCGGCCGCCGCGGGAAACAGAGCCGGGTCAAGCTGCAGCGCCCCGCGCCGGGCCAGGAGCGCGCCCAGGGCAAGAATGGAGCAGCCCGCAGAGACCGCCGCGCCGCCCGCCGCTCCCGCCGGCCCGAACGCCGCGCCGAGCGCCGCCCCGGCGCCCAGGCACACGGCGAGCGAGAGCAGCGCGATCCCTTCCGCCGCACCCACGAGGCCCGCCGCCGAGGCGGCGGCGGCGAGGATGCGCTCCAGCCCCTGGAGCGGCAGCGAGAGCGCGAGCACGGCGAGGAACAGCGCCGTCGCCCGCGCATCCCCGGCATCGAAGCTGCCGCGCTGGAACAGGGTGACGACAATGGGCTCGGCGAGCACGGCAAGACCCGCCGCCGCCGGCAGGGCGAAGGCGAGCGCCGCCACCAGCGCCCTGCCGGCCGATGCCCCTTCGCCCTTCTCGCGCACCAGCGCCGGCAGCAGCACCGCGCCCGCGCTCGCACCCACGAGGCCAAGCGGCAAATCCATCAGCCGCTGCGCGTAGTTGAGCGCCGCCACCGCGCCGGGGACGGCGGAGACCAGGGCGATGATGATGATGAGGCGGAACTGGCTCATGCCCGCGAACAGCAGCGCCGGCGAGGCCGCCCGCAGCACCGCGAGCCCGCCGCGCCAGTCCGCCGTGGCGCCGAGGAAGCGGGCCGGCGGGCAGCCGCGCGCGGAAGCCATCATCAGCGCCAGCTGGGCGAGGCCGGCCGCCACCGTCGCCACGGCGATGGCGAAGGCGGCGGTGTCGCTCTCCATCAGCCCTTCGACGAGCAGCGCCGCGATCACCGCCAGCACGGTCAGGTTGGCCGCCATGGGCGCGAGCGCCGGCAGGAGCACCCGGTGCGCCCGGTTGGCGATGCCGCCGAAGACGGCCGCCATGGCCGACAGCGGCAGATAGAGCACGGCGACGCGCCCGCACAGCACCGCCACCTCGGCGCGCGCGCCGCCGGCCTCGAAGCCGGGCGCCAGCAGGCCGATCACCTGGCGCATGAACAGCGCCGCCAGCACCGCCGCGACCAGCAGGGCGCCGGAGAGGAGCACGAAGGCGGCCTTGGCGAGGCCACGCCCCGCGCCGACGCCGTCGCCGCGCTCCTCCGCCTGCGCCAAGGCGGGGATGAAGGCGAGGTTGAACGCGCCTTCCGCCAAGAGGCGCCGGGCCAGCAGCGGCAGCGCCAGCGCCGCGACCAGGGCGTCCGCCACCGGACCCGCGCCGAGAACGGCGGCGGTGGCGGCGTCGCGCACGAAGCCGAGCACGCGCGAGCCGAGCGTCGCGGCCGAGACGAGCGAGGTACGGACGAGGAGCGACATTCCTGTCGCTATGCCGCGCCGGCGCCGCCGTGTCGATGGGCGGCAGGCCGATTCGGCCGGTGCTCCAACGGAGAAAAGGCCGGCCCCTTCCGGAACCGGCCCCCTCCCCCCGCAACGTTTCGGCGGATCAGAACTTGTAGTTGATGCCGATCTTTCCGGTCTGGGCGGTCACGCCCGCGTCGGCGCCGATATTGTCGTAATATTTCGAGCCGAGGTCGGTGTAGAGATACTCGGCCTTGGCGGTCCAGTGGTCGGTCAGCGCGTATTCGATGCCGGCGCCCGCGGTCCAGCCCACATGGGTCTGGGACTGGCTCCAGCCGAAATTGTCGACGCTGTTGTTGCCATAAGCGAGGCCGCCGGTGACATAGGGCAGCACGCGTCCGAAGGCGTAGCCGAGGCGGCCGCGCACGGTGCCGAGCATGTCGAGGCTGCTGGACAGGCCGCCGGTGGAGGCCGAGATGTCGCCGCCCTGGAGGTCGGCCTCGATGCCGGCGACCACATTGTTCGCGAACTGGTAGTTGAAGCCCACCTGGCCGCCGGCCGACCAGCCGGAGGGATTGATCCCGGCGAGGTCCAGCGTATCCTTGCCGCTGCCCCAGCCATAGCCGGCATTGCCGCCGATATAGAAGCCGGTCCACGAGAAGACCGGCGCGGGCACCACGACCGGTGCCTTCGTGACCGGCGCCGGCGCGCGGCCGAGGTCGGCCGCCAGGACCGGACCCGCCGAAAGCACCGAAAGCACCGCCCCCGCGAGCACGACACGCTTCATGACCCACCTCTTGTTCGATCGGCGGGCAAGCTGGCAGCCGCAGCCGGCGCGGCGATGGCCGGTCAAGGGCAAAGCCGTGGCATGGTGGTGGCACCGCTCACGAGGGCGTGTGCCGACCCTTCGGAAAGCAAAAGGGCCCCCGGCGATGCCGGGGGCCCTGAAGCCTGGGACCTTGCAGGCGATCAGAACTTGTAGTTCACGCCGGCCTTCAGGACGCTCATGTCGTAGTTGGTCTTCACCGTGTCGCCGTTCAGGTAGGTGAAGCTGTCGCCGTCGAAGGAGAGATACTGATACTCGCCCTTGACGGTCCAGTTGTTGGTGACGGCGTATTCGAGGCCGCCACCGACGGTCCAGCCCCAGTGGGTGCTGTCCGCGGTCCAGCCGAACGGGCCGGTGTAGGAGGTGTTGGCCCACGCGGCGCCGCCCGTGAAGTACGGCAGGAAGCGGTCCATGGCGTAGCCGATGCGGCCGCGGATGGTGCCGTAGGTGTCGAGGCTCTGGGAGGCGAAGGCGCCGCCCACCGGGCCGCCGATCAGCAGGTTGTTGGAGCCAATGTCGGCGAACTGGAGGTCGGCCTCGAGGCCGAGCACCACGTTGTTCGCGAACTGGTAGTTGAAGCCGGCCTGCAGACCACCGGTGAAGCCGTCGGCGTTGCCGAGGCCGTAGGAGAAGGTCGGGCCGAGGAACGGGGTGTAGTCGAGCGAGCTGTTGCCCCAGGCATAGCCCACGTTGCCGCCGATGTAGAAGCCGGTCCACGAGAACACCTGCACCGGGACCACCGCCGCCTTCACCGGATAGCGGTTCGCGAGATCCGCGGCGGAAGCCGAGGCCGCCATCAGCGCGAGGGCGGAAACTCCGAGAAGGGTACGCTTGAACATGACAGTTACCTTCTTGTTGGTGTCGGCCCGCCCCGCAAAGGCGACCCCGACGATGGCGCAATAACTAACCAGATCAGCCCCCCGCGTCTGTAACCGAAGCGCCACACCCGAAAAATCAAACACGGCGTGTCTGTGGCGATTATTTAACGCGAGGTAACCATGCTTGCCCCATTGCGACCACAATACGACGAGGACTTTAAACATTGTCTTACTTTTCGGAATTTTGTGGAGCTCGCGCATACGAGTAATCCCACAACTTCAGAGGGCGACAACAGTACAGCCGACGCTTTACTTGCCCTTCGGGAAGCGTTGGAACGGCTTACGTCCGGGCGCCGCGCCCTTCGACCGGCCACAGCGCCTCGACCCGCCCCCGGCGGATGGCGACCACTGTGTCGTAGAGCGCCACGGTCGGGTCGCAGTGGGAAGGAACGAGGTCCAGCGCCTCGCCAAGGGCGGGGGCCAGCGCCGGGTCCGCGGCCTCGATCCGCCCCTGCTCGTCGCTCGCCTTGGTGAATGAAAGGTCACCGCGGCCTGCCACTTCGGGCATGCCGCAATCGAGATTGAGCGCCTTGGCGCCCGCATCCACGTAGCTCACGCCGTCCGAGCGGGCCCGAAGCACGGCGGTGCGCACGAACAGGCTCTGGGCGAAGGGCCTGTAGGGCCCGCCGCCCCGGTCGCGGTTGCGGGCATAGTCTGCGTCCATGAAGACGTAGGAGCCGGGCTGGATCTCGTTGAGCACGCCAGCCGTGCCGTCATCCAGGAAGCTGCCGGTGCCGCCGCCGGTGATGAGCGGGCACGGCAGCCCTTCCGCCTCGAGGATGGCGCGGGCGCGCGCGGCGCGGCGCGCGGTCTCGGCGGCGGCCGCCGCCCGCGCGCCGGCGTCGCGCACATGCTGGAGCGGGCCGCTATAGGCCTGGAGCCCACGCAAGACGAGACCGGGCGTGGCCGCCACCGCCCGCGCCACCGGCAGGAGATCCTGCGCGCAAAGGCCCATGCGGTCGTCTCCGGCATCGATCTCCACCAGCACCTCGAAGGTCACGCCATGGGCGATGGCCGCCGCCGAGAGCAGGGCGACGTGCGCCGCATCGGCGGTGAGCGTCGTCACCCGCGCGCGCCGCGCCAGCGCCGCGAGCCGCGCCAGCTTCTCCACGCCCACGATGTGGTTGGAGACCAGGAGGTCGCCGACCCCGCTCGGCAGCAGCGCCTCGGCCTCCGAGACCTTCTGGCAGCACAGGCCCACCGCGCCGGCGGCCAGCTGGCGGCGGGCGATCTCGACGCATTTGTGGGTCTTGGCGTGGGGGCGCAGCGCGAGGCCCGCCTGCCGCGCGAAGGCGGCCATGGCGGCGATGTTGGCCTCCAGCGCGTCGAGGTCCACCAGCAGAGCCGGCGTGTCGATGGCCGCGACCGGATCGCCGGGCCGTGCGGGCGGCATGCTCACTCGGCGGCGGCGGGCGCGTCCTCGCCGAGCGATTCGTGCACCATGCCCGACTTGTGCTTCAGGTGCTCCTTCAGGACCGCGGCGAGGCGCGGGCCGTCGCGCTGCTCCAGCGCCGCCATCATCTCCTCATGGTCGCGCACCGCCTCGGCCCAGCGCTCGGGCGACTTCTTGGCCGTGAAGCGCACCGCGTGGATGCGCACGAGGAGGGTCTGGTAGAGCTGGGTCAGCTCGGCATTGCCGGCGGCGGCGAAGAAGGCGTCGTGGATGGCGCGGTTGAGCTTCATGTAGGCGGCGGGATCGCCCTCGCGGAAATGACGCACCATCTCGTCGTGCATGCGGCGGATCTCGGCGATGCCGGCATCGGTGATCCGGGCGCAGGCGATCTCGCCCGCGAGCGCCTCCAGCGCGCCCATGATGGGGAAGAGCTGGTCCACCTCCTGCGGCGTGATGCGGGCGACGCTCGCGCCCCGATTGGGCGAGAGCACCACGAGGCCGGAGGAGGCCAGCACCTTCAAGGCCTCGCGCAAGGGGGTGCGGGAGACGCCGAAGCGCGCGCACAGCGCCTGCTCGTTGATCTTGTCGCCGGCGCGCAGCTCGCCCCGCAGCAGCATGCCGTGGAGCAGGTCCACGAGCTCGTCGTGCAGGCTGCGCCGTGAGATCAATCCCGCTTCGGACACCGTCGAACGCTCCGCCGGGCGGCGGCGCCCGTGCGCCGGCTGCTTCGCCCGATGGAATTATGAATGCATCCGGGGGCGGTGTTCAATCCTTCAAGCCGGCAAGCCGGCAAGCCGGAGGTCCTTCAAGTCGCGGGCATGCGCCCCTCCGTCGGGAGGGGCGCCGCGCGATCAGACCACCGAGAGCTTCACGTCGATGTTGCCGCGGGTGGCGTTGGAATAGGGGCAGACCTGGTGCGCCTTCTCCACCAGCGCCTCGGCGGCGGCGCGCTCGACGCCGGGCAGGCTCACCGCGAGGGCGATCTCTAGGCCGAAGCCGCCTTCCGAGCGGGGGCCGATGCCCACCGTGGCGGTCACGGTGGCGTCCGCCGGCACCTTGGCGGTGCCGCCCTGGGAGGCCACGAACTGCATGGCGCTCAGGAAGCAGGCGGCATAGCCGGCGGCGAACAGCTGCTCGGGATTGACGCCCTCGGCGCCGGCGCCGCCCAGCTCCTTGGGGCGCGACAGCTTCACGTCCAGCGCCCCGTCGAGGGTGGCGGAACGGCCATCGCGGCCGCCATTGGCGCGGGCGGAGGTGGAGTACAGGACGTTGACGGACATTGATTTTCTCCTGGCTTGGGTCGCTCGCGGGTTTATAATCGTGAGCGATTTAATCGGACACGATTTTTCTATTCGATGGCGACCCGCGTGTCAATGCTTGCGATTATATCGTGCGATAATTATTTTCGGTGCCGCGCGGCCCCGCCCGCATCCACCATGCCGCTCCCGCCGTCACGGCGGGGTCGGACAGGACCCTCCGCCATGCCGCACCCTCAGCCGCCGGACCGCCCCAAAGGGGCCGCCGCCATCCCCCCGCTCGACGACTTCCTGTGCTTCGCGCTCTATGCGGCAAGCCATGCCATGACACGATTCTACAAGCCGCTGCTCGACCCGCTCGGGCTCACCTATCCGCAGTATCTCGCCATGGTGGCGCTGTGGGAGAAGGGGGAGCGGACGGTGGGGGAGCTCGGCGAGGCGCTGGGGCTCGAATCGAGCACCCTCACCCCGCTCCTGAAGCGCCTGGAGGCCATGGGCCATGTGGTCCGGGCCCGCGATTCCAGGGATGAGCGGGTGGTGCGGGTGCGCCTCACCGACCAGGGCCTGGCCCTGCGAGAGCGCGCCGCGACGGTGCCCGGATGCCTGTTCGCGGCGTCGGGACTGTCCCTGGACGAGCTGGTCGGGCTGCGCCGGCAGCTGGTCGTCCTGCGCCGCGCTTTGGAGGCGGATGAAACGACCGCAGGCGCTTGAGGCGCCTGTGGCCGCGGGACCGCCCGGAAGTCCCGGCAGCGAATCCTCGGCATGGCGTCCAGGCCCTTGACGTCCCGGCTCGCGGCGGCAATGGATCGGGTGTTCCGTATCCGGTCGACCAGGGAAACGCGATGCTCGACGGCGCTCTCGACCCCGGCCTTGCCGGTCGCCTCTCCTTCACGCCCGACGCGCCGCGCACCCGGCCGGCCCTGCCGGCCGGACGGAACGACCTCGGCCTGTTCGCCGAGCGCGACGCGCTGCTGGTGGTGCCCGAGGGCATCGACCCGGCCGCCCCCACCCCGCTGATGGTGCTGTTCCACGGCGGCGGCGGCAGCGCGCAGAAGATCCTGCCCATGATGGAGCAGCATGCGGTGTCGCGCGGCTTCCTGCTGCTGGTGCCGCAGTCGCTCTTTCCCACCTGGGACATCGTCATCGCCGGCAACGGCCCGGACCGCGAGCGGCTCGACCAGGCGCTGGCCGAGGTCGCCGCCCGCTACACGCTCGATCCCGCGCACATCGCCTTTGCCGGCCATTCAGACGGCGGCAGCTACGCGCTCTCGCTCGGGCTCACCAACGGGCGGTTCGTGACCCACGTCATCGTCTCGTCCGCCGGCTTCATGTCGGTGCACCTGCAGGAGGGGGCGCCGCGGGTCTTCCTCTCCCACGGCATCGAGGACACGCAGATCCCCATCGACCGCAGCGGCCGTGCCCATGCGCGCCTGCTGAAGGCGGCGGGCTACGACCTGACCTACATGGAGTATCACGGCCCCCACGCCTGGCAGCCGCCGGTGGCGGCGCTCTCCGTGGGCTTCTTCCTGAACGATGCGGCGCCGGCATAGCGCAGCGCCCCGGCCCGCCGCGCGGATCGGGGCGCACGCTCCGGCGCCGGATCGTGCTCCGGCCGGGCGACATCGGGCGATGCGCCAGCCCCGCAAGGGACCGGAGCCTGCGCCCGATCGATACCCGGTTTTGAGGAGGTCAGTGGACCGTTGCGGCGGTGCGCGTGATCTGGTCCTTCAGCACCAGCTTCTTGCGCTTCAGTTCCGCCAATCGGAGCGGATCGGAGCCCGGATAGGCAAGCTCCCGGTTGATTTCCTGCTGGATGGCCGCGTGACGACGCTTCAGTTCGTCAAGGTGCGACTGGATGGACATGAAGTGCCTCTCCTTGTCTGCAACGCGTGGACATGAAGACTGTCACGGAGATGGCAAAGAGTCGAACCCAATTCGCGCCTGATCGCGAAAATCTCATCCCGTCGCCGCGCCAGCGGTACGCCGGCGCCTTCGGCGGTAGCTGCGCGCCGAAGGATCAGGAAGCATTTCTTACTTGAACCTTACTTGCCCGAGGCCCGCCTTTGCCGGGCGCCTTCGCAGCCCCCGCCGCCGTCCGCCGCGCCCGCGGCGCCCGCGGCGCCCCTCGGGAGACAGGCCCGGCACGATGCCCGAAGCCGGGGACCGAGGGTGTCCGCCCACGCCGTCTCCAGCGGCGTGGCGTGGATGCCCGGTCAAGCCCGGTCAAGCCCGGTCAAGCCCGGGCATGACGGCTGGACGGGTGGACGGGTGGACACATGCGCGGCGGCCGGCCCGGCCGCCCTTCCCTCCGCCTAGCGGCCTTCCCACTCGGCCTTGCGCTTCTGGGTGAAGGCCTTCACCCCGGCCTTGAAGTCGGCGCTGCCATAGACCGCGCGCACCAGGTCCTCGTCGCGCGGCGTGAGGTCGGTGCGCAGGCGCAGCAGCGCCGCCCTGGTGGCGGCCATGGTCAGCGGCGCGTGGCTCTTCAGCGCCGCGCACAGCACCCGCACCTTGGCGTTCAGCTCCTCGGGCGGCACCACCGCGGCGAGATAGCCGGTGGGCGCGATCTCCTCGGCGGTGGGCATCTCGGCGAGCAGCAGCATGCGCTTCACCCAGGCCTCCCCCAGGGTGGCGGAAAGCCGCGCCAGGTTCGCCGCCGAGAGGCAGTTTCCCAGCGTCGAGGCGATCGGCACCCCGAAGCGCGTGCCCGCCGCCGCCACCCTCAGGTCGCAGGCATTGGCGATCGCCATGCCGCCGCCGGCGGCCACGCCTTCCACCACCGCCAGCGTCGGCACGGAAAGCTGCTCGATGCCGGCGAGGAAGCGCTCCACCTTCTTCTCGTAGGCGATGCCGTCCTCGCCGGAGGCGAAGGCGTCGAACTGGGAGATGTCGGTGCCGGCCACGAACGCCTTGCCGCCGGCCCCGCGCAGCACGCACACGCGCACGCTCGGGTCGGCGGCGATGGCGGCGCAGGCCTCGGCCAGCTCCTCATACATGCGCCAGGTCATGGCGTTGCGGGCGGCCGGGCGGTCGAAGGTGATGCGGGCGACGCCGTCGGCGATGGCGAGGCGGGTGGTTCCCTCCGCGCGGGCTGCTGCCTCGCCGCTCATGCCGCATCCGGCGAGAACGCGCCGGCCTCCTCCAGCGCCGCGAGCGCCGCCGCGTCGAGCCCGGCCTCGGCCAGGACCTCGCGCGTGTGCTCGCCGAGCAGCGGGGGATGCCGCCGCACCTGCTGGGGAGTGCCGGTGAGCTTCACCGGAAAGCCGATATTGGGCACCCTGCCCTCGATCGGGTGATCGATCTCCATGCGCATCCCCCTGTGCCGCCCGTGCTCGCTGTCGAAGGCTTCAGGGTATGTGTGCATGGCGCCCGCGGGAAGACCCATGGCGAGCAATTCCCCAACCCATTCCTCTGAGTTGCGGGTGACGAAGGTCTCTTCCAGCGCGGCGATCAGCGCCTCGCGGTTCCTGAGGCGCGCCGGATTGTCGGCGAAGCGCGGGTCGGCGAGCAGTTCCGGCCGGCCGATGGCCTCGCACAGGCGCGTCCACAGGCGCTGGTTGGTGGCGCCCATGACGAACCAGCCGTCCTTGGAGCGCACCGCCTGGTAGGGCGCGCTCATCTTGTTGGAGGTGCCCACCGGACCCGGCACCACGCCGGTGCCCCAGTATTCGCACACGTCCCAGATGGAGAAGGCGAGCGCGGCGTCGAACAGGCTGGCGTCGATGAACTGGCCCATGCCGGTGCGCTGGCGGCCGATATAGGCCGAGAGGATGGCATAGGTGGCGAACAGCGCGCAGCCGATGTCGGCCACCGGCACGCCGGCCTTCACCGGCGGCATGCCGGGATGGCCGGTGACGCTCATGACGCCGGACATGGCCTGCGCCATCAGGTCGAAGCCCGGCCGCTCCGCCCACGGCCCGGACTGCCCGAAGCCGGAGATGGAGGCGTAGACCAGCTGCGGGTTGCGCGCGGCGAGCGTCTCGTAGTCGATGCCGAGCTTGCGGGTGACGCCCGGCCGGTAGTTCTCCACCAGGATGTCGGCGCCGTCGGCGAGCGCATAGAAGGCGCGGCGCCCGGCCTCGCTCTTCAGGTTCAGCGCCACCGAGCGCTTGTTGCGGTTCATGTTGAGGAAGCCGAGGCTGTCCGAGCCCTTCAGCTTGAAGCCCATGGCGGAGCGGGTCTGGTCGCCGGTGCCCGGCGGCTCGATCTTGATCACATCGGCGCCGAGGTCGCCCAGCAGCATGGCGCAGACCGGGCCGGCCATGACCTGGCTGACGTCGAGCACCCGCACCCCTTCCAGGGGCAGCGGGCGGGCGGCGGGGACCTCGTCCATGGCCGCTCAGCGGGCCTGGAGGTGTGCGCCGCGCGGCATCAGCCGGTCCTTCAGCGCGGAGATGAGCGGCCAGAACAGCATGATCAGCGCCAGCGTCATGATGGTGCCGACGAGGCCGTTGGACCAGAACACGCGGAAGTCGCCGCCCGAGCCGATCATGGTGAGGCGGAACGCATCCTCCGCCCGCGAGCCCAGCACCAGCGCGAGCGTGAGCGGGGCGAGCGGGATGTCCATCTTCTTGAACACGTAGCCCACCACGCCGAAGCCCAGCATCATCCACACGTCGAACATGGCGTTCTGGATGGCGAAGGCGCCGATGGCGCAGGAGACGAGGATCATCGGCGCGATGGCCGCGAACGGCACCCGCAGCACCGCGGCGAACACCGGCACCGTGGAGAGCACCAGGAACAGGCCGATGATGTTGCCGAGATACATGGAGGCGATGAGGCCCCACACGAAGTCCTTCTGCTCCACGAACAGCAGCGGGCCGGGATTGAGGCCCCACACCATCAGGCCGCCGAGCAGGATCGCCGCGGTGCCGGAGCCGGGAATGCCGAGCGCCAGCATGGGCAGGAGCGCGGCGGTGCCGGCGGCATGGGCCGCCGTCTCGGGCGCGAACACGCCCTCGATGCGGCCCTTGCCGAAGCTCTCGGGGTTGCGGGAGAAGCGCTTGGCGAGGTTGTAGCCCATGAAGGAGGCGGCGATCGCCC
Source organism: Xanthobacter pseudotagetidis (assembly GCF_043194795.2). NCBI lineage: Bacteria > Pseudomonadati > Pseudomonadota > Alphaproteobacteria > Hyphomicrobiales > Xanthobacteraceae > Xanthobacter > Xanthobacter pseudotagetidis. The sequence goes on from NZ_CM195534.1 coordinate 4,536,539, forward strand.
CGCCCGGCGTCACCCCGAGCCAGCAGCCGACGACGGACGAGCGCAGCAAGGTGAGCCAGTAGCGCGGCAGGTCCAGCCACACCTTCAGCACCACCTTGGGGCTGATCTTCGCCACATGGCCGCGCAAGGCGAGGCGCTCCTCCATGGTGAGCAGGATCTCGCTGACCCCGAACAGGCCGATCACCGCGACGAGGAAGTTCACCCCGCGCAAGAGCTCGGTGGTGCCGAAGGTCATGCGCAGCGTGCCCGACACCGTGTCCATGCCGATGCCGGCGAGCAGGAAGCCCAGCGACAGCGAGATGACGATCTTGTGCCGGCTCTCGCGGCCGAGGCCCACGAACGAGCAGAAGGTGAGGAAGTAGACGGCGAAGAATTCCGGCGGCCCGAACTTGAGGGCGAAGCTGGCGATGCTCGGCGCCAGGAAGGTGATGAGCAGGATCGCCACCAGCGATCCGATGAAGGACGAGGTGAAGGCCGCGGTCAATGCTTCCGCCGCCTTCCCCTGCTGGGCCATGGGATAGCCGTCGAATGTGGTGGCGACGCTCCACGCCTCGCCGGGAATGTTGAACAGGATCGAGGTGATCGCCCCGCCGAACAGCGCCCCCCAGTAGATGCAGGACAGCATCACGATGGCGGAGGTCGGGTCCATGGTGAAGGTGAGCGGTAGCAGGATCGCGACCCCGTTCGGGCCGCCGAGGCCCGGCAGCACGCCCACGAACACGCCGAGCACGAGGCCCAGCATCATCAGGCTGATCTTGTCCGGCGTCAGCAGCACGCCGAAGCCCTGGAACAGCAGGTCGAACGCTTCCATGCCCCAAATCCCCGAATGCTTGCGTCGTCGTGGCGAGGCGACCCGCAGGGCCGCCGCCTGAATCTTCATGGCCGGGCGGCCCAAAGGGCCGCCACCTGAATCTTCGTGACCGGGCGGCCCGAAGGGCCGCCCGGTGCGGGATCAGAAGCCGAGCGCGGCCTCAAGCGGTCCCTTGGGCATGATCACGTTGAAGGCGACCTCGAAGGTCAGGAAGATCACCAGCGCGAACACGAGCGCGGTCACGAGCGACTTCCACCAAGAGATGCCGCCGACGATCCGCATGAAGCCCGCCACCAGCACGAAGCTCGCCACATAGATGCCGAGATACTGGGTCGCGGCAACGAACAGCACCGAGGGCACGAACACCTGGAGCACGCGGGCGAACTGGGCCCTGGTCACGAACGCCTCGCCCGCGGCGGACTTCAGCAGCGTCTCGCCGAGGCCGTAGAGCGCGGCGAGGCCGAGCAGGACGGAAAGGTAGAACGGGAAGTATCCCGCCTCCGGCCCGTCCGGCTGCCAGCTGATGCCGGTGCGCACATTGTCCCAGCCGAGCACGGTGGCGAGGCCGATGAGCAGCGCCATCACCACCGCCTCCACCAGGCGCGAGCCGATGAGCGGACGATCGGGCTCGGCGATGCGCACCGTGTCCGGCGCGCCCTGGGTCACGTTGATCTCGTCCTGGCTCATGGCAGGCCCCTCGGAACGGAACGGGCCGCGCGCACCGGGCGCGGCCCGCCAGGGTCGGGTTCAGTTGGCGACGAAGCCCGCGGCGGTCATAAGGTCCTTGTGCAGGGCCTCGTCCTTGGCGAGGAAGTCGGTCATCGCCGCGCCGGTCAGGAACACCGGTTTGAGCGCCTGCTTCTCCAGGTATTCCTTGAACTCGGGCGTGGCGCTGATCTTCTTGAACAGGTCCTGGTACCAGGCGATCTGCTCGGCGCTCGCCCCCGGCGGCAGGAAGATGCCGCGCAGCATGGAATAGGAGACGTCCAGCCCCTCGCTCTTGCAGGTGGGGATGTCGGACCAGGACTGGGTGGCCGTCACCTTCGCCGTGTAGCCCATGCGCTCGTTGGCGAACACGCACAGCGCCCGCACCTGGCCGGCGCGCCACACTTCGAGGTTCTCGGACGGGTTGTTGGTGTTGGCGGCGATGTGGTTGCCCACCAGCTGGGTCGCCGCCTCACCGCCCGACTTGTAGGGCAGGTAGGCGAACTTGGCGCCGGTCTTCTTCTCCATGAAGGCGACGATGATGTGGTCCTCGCGCTTCGACCCGGTGCCGCCGATCTTGAGCGGCGGGTTCGCCGCCTTGGCCGCGTCGATGAAGTCCTTGACCGTCTTGTAGGGGCCTTCCGCATTGGTCCACAGCACGAACTCATCCAAGGCGACGATCGCCACCGGGCTGAGCTCACGCCAGTTGAAGGGGATCTTGGCGGCGAGCGGCAGCGTGTAGATCAGCGAATAGGCGATGACGAACTTGTGGGGGTCGTTGGCGGAGGCCTTCATGTCCATGAGCGCCTCGGCCCCGGAGGCGCCGCCCTTCAGCGACACCACCACCGGCTTCTTGATGAACTCATGCTTCTGGATCACCGCCTGGAGCATGCGCGCCATCTGGTCGGAGGCGCCGCCAGCGCCGGCCGCGACGATGATCTCCACCGATTTCTGCGGCTCCCAGGCCGCCGAGGCCGGGACGGCCGCCATGGCCAGGCCGAGCGTGAGGGCACTACCGAAGACAAGTCTCCCGAGCATGTTTCCTCTCCTTGGATACGGCGTTTCTCGCCATTTGAATTCATTATGCAGTTTCGACTTGGACCCGCAAGCGCAGCCTTTCCGTCGGTCCTCGAATTCCGCGCCCGGGCCGGGCCCCGCGGCTATTCCGCCGCCTCCTTCAGCGCCGGCCGCGCCTTGGCGGCGGCGACCGCGCGCGCCAGCACCTGCGCCACGTGCACCGCGCGATGCGGCGTGCCGTCGGCGATCTGGTGGCGGCAGGAGGTGCCGTCGGCGACCACCAGCGTGTCCGCGTCCGCCGCCCGCACCGCCGGCAGCAGCGACAGCTCGCCCATGGCCTTCGACACCGCCACCGTCTCCACGCCGTAGCCGAACGCCCCGGCCATGCCGCAGCAGCTGGTCTCCACCGTCTCCACGGCGAGGCCCGGCACCAGGCGCAGCGCCTGCTCCACCGCGCCCATGGCGGCGAAGCTCTTCTGGTGGCAGTGGCCGTGCAGCAGCGCGCGCGGCGCCACCGGCGCGAGGTCGAGCCTGAGCCGGCCGGCTTTGGCCTCGCGGGCGAGGAACTCCTCGAACAGCAGCGCGGCGGCGGCGAGCCTGTCCGCCGCCTTGCCGGGCAGGAGCGCCGGCACCTCGTCGCGGAACGAGAGCAGGCAGCTCGGCTCCAGGCCGATCACCGGCACCCCTTCCTCCAGCCGCGGGCCGAGCGCGTCGAGCACCCGCCGCGCCTCCTTCTTCGCCTCCTCCACCGCGCCGATGGAGAGGAAGGTGCGCCCGCAGCACAGCGGGCGGGCGGAGCCGTCCTTCGGCCGCGCGATCTCCACCCGGTAGCCGGCGGCGGCGAGCACGGCGATGGCGGCGTCCAGGTTCTCGCGCTCGAAATAGCGGTTGAAGGTGTCCGCCAGCAGGATCACCGGCCGCCCGCCCACCGGACCGAAGGCGAAGGCGGCATCGTCGAACACGTCGCGGCGCCAGCGCGGCAGCGCCCGCTCGGCGGCAAATCCCGTCATGCGCTCGGCGAGCCTCGCCAGGCCCGGCACCCCATCGCGCAGGTTCAGGAGCGCCGGCACCCTGGCGGCGAACGGCGCGTAGCGCGGCAGGAAGCCGACCAGATAGTCCCTGACAGAGTGGCCGAAGCGCGCCGCGCGCGCCGCCAGCGCCTCGATCTTGAAGCGCGCCATGTCGACGCCGGTCGGGCACTCGCGGCGGCAGCCCTTGCAGGAGACGCACAGCTTCAGCGCCGCCATCATCTCGTCGGAAGTGAAGGCGTCCTCGCCCAGCTGGCCGGACAGGGCGAGGCGCAGCGTGTTGGCGCGCCCGCGCGTCACGTCCCTCTCGTCCCGCGTCACCCGGTAGGAGGGGCACATGGTGCCGCCGGAGAGCCTGCGGCAGGCGCCGTTGTTGTTGCACATCTCCACCGCGCCCTGGAGCCCGCCGGAGGCGCCGGGAAAGGCGGACCAGTCGAGATGGGTCCTCACCTCGACGGGGTGGTAATGCGGCCCGTAGCGGAACAGCGTCCGGTCGTCGAACCTCGGCGCGTCGACGATCTTGCCAGGGTTCAGCAGGCCGCGCGGATCAAAGGCGCGCTTGACCTCGCCGAACGCCGCGACGAGGCGCCCGCCGAACATGAATTCGTGGAACTCCGAGCGCACGATGCCGTCGCCGTGCTCGCCCGAGTGCGAGCCCTTGTAGGCGCGCACCAGCGCGAACGCCTCCTCGGCGATGGCGCGCATGCGCCTCACGTCGAGGTCCTGGCGCAGGTTCAGCACCGGGCGCACGTGCAGGCAGCCGACCGAGGCGTGGGCATACCAGGTGCCGCGCGTGCCGTTCCTCTCGAACACGTCGGTCAGGCGCGCGGTGTAGTCGGCGAGGTGCTCCAGCGGCACCGCGCAATCCTCCACGAAGGACACCGGCTTTCCCTGGTCCTTCATGGACATCATGATGTTGAGGCCGGAGGTGCGCAGGTCGGCGATGGCCGCCTGGAGCCCCGGCTCGATGACATCCACCACCCCGCCCCAATGCGCGCCCGCCTGGTCCCAGCCGAGGCCGATGTCGCCCATCAGCTCGTGGAGGCGCGCCAGGCGGCGGGCGTTCTCCGCGTCGTCCTCGGCGAACTCCACCAGCAGGATCGCCTCCGGCCGCCCGCGCACGAACGCCTCCAGCGTCGGGCGGAACATGGCGATGTCGGAAGCAAGATCCAGCAGCGTGCGGTCCACCAGCTCCACGGCGATGGGGCCGAGCTTCACGATGTGCTGGGCGGCGTCCATGGCGGCATGGAAGGAGCCGAAATGGCACGCCCCCACCGCCCGCCGGCCCATGAGCGGCCACAGCTTCAGCTCGATGGCGGTGGAGAAGCCGAGCGTGCCTTCCGAGCCCACCAGCAGGTGGGCGAGATTGATCTCGGCGGCCGGCACCAGCGCGTCGAGATTGTAGCCGCCCACCCGGCGCTGCACCTTCGGGAAGCGTGCCGCGATCTCGTGCGCCTCCCGCACGCCGAGCGCGGCGAGGGCCTCGGCGAGCGGGCGCAGCGGCGCGGTCGCGGGCAGGTCCGAGAGGTCGCCCTTCACCGCGCCGAAGCGGGCCTTGGCGCCGCTCGCCAGCAGCGCGTCGATGGCGACCACGTTGTCGCGCGTGGTGCCGTAGCGCAGCGAGCGGCCGCCGCAGGAATTGTTGCCCACCATGCCGCCGATGGTGGCGCGCGAGGCGGTGGAGACGTCCACCGGGAACCACAGGCCGTGCGGCCGCAGCTGGCGGTTCAGCTCGTCGAGCACGATGCCCGGCTCCACCACCGCGCGGCGGCCGGCGACATCCAGCTCCAGGATGGCGGTGAGGTGGCGCGAGCAGTCGACGATCAGGCCGGTGTTGATGGTCTGCCCGCACTGGGAGGTGCCGCCGCCGCGGGCGGTCACGGGCACCAGCTCCTCCAGGGCAATGGCGACGGCGCGCTCGGCCTCGGCGCGCGTCCTCGGCACGACGACACCGGCGGGCATCTGCTGGTAGGCCGAGGCGTCGGTGGCGTAGCGTCCCCGGCTGAAGCGGTCGAACAGGACCTCGCCCGCAAGCTCCGCCTTCAGGCGCCGCTCAAGGCCGGGCGCCATTGTCCGTGCCACGGTCGCAGCCATCGCCGGAGCGCTCCCCAGAAAAGTATTCTTGACTGTTTTTTGCATTCATAATTCATTTTGGCAAGCCAGAAGGGAACCACCCCGCATTCGGAGGCCGTCCATGCCGTCCAACACCGCCCGCGTCGCGGGCCGTCATTTCCTGCAGATCCCCGGCCCGACCCCGGTGCCGGACCGCATTCTGCGCGCCATGGACATGCCGGTGCTCGACCATCGCGGGCCGGAGTTCCAGAAGCTCGGCCGGCGGGTGCTGGAGAATGTGAAGACCATCTTCAAGACCCGCGCGCCGGTTGTCATCTATCCCGCCTCGGGCACGGGCGCGTGGGAGGCGGCGCTCGCCAACTGCCTGTCCCCCGGCGACCGGGTGCTGATGTACGAGACCGGGCATTTCGCCACGCTCTGGCGCAACATGGCCGGCAAGCTCGGGCTCGACCCGGTGTTCATCGGCTCCGACTGGCGCCAGGGCGCCGACCCGGAGGCCATCGGCGCGGCGCTCGCCGAGGACAAGGCGCACGCCATCAAGGCGGTGTGCGTGGTGCACAACGAGACCTCCACCGGCTGCGTCTCGCCCATCGCCAAGGTGCGCAAGGCGATCGACCAGGCGAACCATCCGGCGCTGCTGCTGGTGGACACCATCTCCTCGCTCGCCTCCATCGACTATCGCCACGACGAATGGGGCGTCGACGTCACGGTGGCGGGCTCGCAGAAGGGGCTGATGCTGCCGCCGGGCCTGTCCTTCAACGCCGTGAGCGAGAAGGCGCTGGCCGCCGCCAGGGCCGCGCGCTTACCGAAGCTGTTCTGGTCGTGGGAGGAGATGCTGCCCGCCAACCGCAACGGCTACTTCCCCTACACGCCGGCCACCAACCTGCTCTACGGGCTCGACGCCGCCATCGACATGCTGCACGAGGAGGGGCTGGAGAACGTGTTCGCCCGCCACGACCGCCACGCGGCGGCGACGCGCGCGGCGGTGGAGGCCTGGGGCCTGGAGGTGCTGTGCCGGGTGCCGGAGCATTATTCCTCCTCGCTCACGGCGGTGCTGGTGCCGGACGGGCACGACGCCGACGCCTTCCGCGCCCGGGCGCTGGAGGCGTTCGACATCTCGCTCGGCACCGGGCTGACCAGGCTCGCCGGCAAGGTGTTCCGCATCGGCCATCTGGGCGACACCAACGACCTCACCATCCTCGGCGCCCTGGCGGGGGTGGAGATGGGGCTGGAGCTCGCCGGCATCCCGCACCGGAAGGGCGGCGTCGCCGCCGCCATGGCCCATTTCGCCGCCGCCGCCAAGGGCGCCCTGCCCCGCGCGGCGGAATAGCGGCGCGGCGCCCTGCGCCCGGTTGCGGGGGCCAGGGCGCGGGAGCGCGGCCGCTCCAGTCGAAGGGCGCGGCGGGAAAGGGGCAAGAGTGGTGAAAAGGTCAACGGGACGCGTGAAAACCTCACCGCCGTCATGCTCCGGCTCGACCGGAGCATCCACGCCCCCTCCCCGCCTCGCGCCCGGCCGCAGGATGGGCCCTCCGGCCAAGCCGGAGGGCGACGGCGGTGAGGGGAGGCGACGGCGGTGAGAGTGACGACAGCGGCCGAAGGTGGCCGGAGAAGCCCAACCGCATCCCCAAAAACCACCGTCATGCTCCAGCTTGACCGGAGCATCCAAGCGACCTCCGCGCCTCGCGCCCGGCCGCCAGATGGGCCCTCCGGTCAAGCCGGAGGGCGACGGCGGTGAGGGGAGGCAACGGCGGTGAGGGGCGGCAGCGGGGGGGAAGCGCGTGCGGCCGTGGAGAAAACGCCCAGCGACAGCCCCCAATAACCGCCGTCATGCTCCGGCTTGACCGGAGCATCCAAGCGACCTCCGCGCCTCACGCCCGGCCGCAGGATGGGCCCTCCGGTCAAGCCGGAGGGCGACGGCGGGAAGGGGAGGCGACGGCAGCGGAGAGGGGAGGCGACGGCAGCGGGGAAGCGCGTGCGGCCGTGGAGAAAACGCCCAGCGACAGCCCCAATAACCGCCGTCATGCGCCGGCTTGATCGGAGCATCCATCCGCAATGGATGCAGGCGCACGGCGGGGAATGGAAACGAGACGTCGGACCAAGACCCGAGACCGGGCGCGTTGGAACCGCTTCCGTCCGGACCTGCCCCGAGGCGAGCGGCTGATCCGCCGCCGACCTCGACAACCCCCTTTCCACTCCCTCCGCCAACCGCTCACACCCCATCCACCCCCCACACGCAGGCGCGCCCCCAACCCCTTGTCCTAGAACGTTTCCAGCCTGCGCGCCGGCCCTGGCACGGCGCTTGCCATTCTCTCCCCATCCCCGCGCGCCTCGACGCGCGCCGGGGCGCAACGCAAAGCGCAACCCATGGGGGGACGCCGCAGATGGCCCTCGAGACGTTCTATGAAGTCATGCGGCGGCAGGGCATCACCCGCCGCTCGTTCCTGAAATACTGCTCGCTCACCGCCGCCGCGCTCGGCCTCGGGCCGGAGTTCGCGCCGCAGATCGCCCATGCCATGGAGACCAAGCCGCGCACCCCGGTGCTGTGGCTCCACGGCCTGGAATGCACCTGCTGCTCGGAGAGCTTCATCCGCTCCGCCCATCCCCTGGTGAAGGATGTGGTGCTCTCCATGATCTCGCTCGACTATGACGACACGCTCATGGCCTCCGCCGGCCACCAGGCGGAAGCCATCCTCGACGAGGTGATGGAGAAGTACAAAGGCAACTACATCCTCGCCGTGGAGGGCAACCCGCCCCTCAACGAGGACGGCATGTACTGCATCATCGGCGGCAAGCCGTTCGTCGACCAGCTGAAGAAGGTGGCGAAGGACGCCAAGGCCGTCATCTCCTGGGGCTCGTGCGCCTCCTATGGCTGCGTGCAGGCGGCAAGGCCGAACCCCACCCGCGCCACGCCGGTGCACGAGGTGATCTTCGACAAGCCCATCATCAAGGTGCCGGGCTGCCCGCCCATCGCCGAGGTGATGACCGGCGTCATCACCTACATGCTCACCTTCGACCAGCTCCCCGCGCTCGACCGCCAGGGCCGGCCGCTGATGTTCTATTCCCAGCGCATCCACGACAAGTGCTACCGCCGGCCCCACTTCGACGCCGGCCAGTATGTGGAGCACTTCGACGACGAGGGCGCGCGCAAGGGCTATTGCCTCTACAAGGTCGGCTGCAAGGGTCCGACCACCTACAACGCCTGCTCCACCGTGCGCTGGAACGACGGCGTCTCCTTCCCGATCCAGGCCGGCCACGGCTGCATCGGCTGCTCGGAGGATGGCTTCTGGGACAAGGGCTCCTGGTACGCCCGCCTCGCCGACCTCAAGGGCTCGGGCTTCGGGGTCGAGGCCAACGCCGACCAGGTGGGTCTCGTCGCCGCCGGGGTCGTGGGCGGCGCGGTGGCGGCGCATGCCGCGGTCTCCGCGCTCAAGCGCGCTCAAGCCAAGAACAGCGACAACGGCGCCCACAAGAACGTTTCCTTGGGAGGCGACAAGTGACCATCCAGACGCCGAACGGCTTTTCCCTCGACACCTCCGGCAAGCGCATCGTCGTCGATCCGGTCACCCGCATCGAAGGCCACATGCGCTGCGAGGTGAATGTGGATTCAAACAACGTCATCCGCAACGCGGTCTCCACCGGCACCATGTGGCGCGGGCTGGAAGTGATCCTCAAGGGCCGCGACCCGCGCGACGCCTGGGCGTTCGTGGAGCGCATCTGCGGCGTGTGCACCGGCTGCCACGCGCTGACCAGCGTGCGGGCGGTGGAGGACGCGCTCGCCATCAAGATCCCCAACAACGCCTTCCTGATCCGCGAGATCATGGCCAAGGTGCTGCAGTGGCACGACCACGTGGTCCACTTCTATCATTTGCACGCGCTCGACTGGGTGAACCCGGTCAACGCGCTGAAGGCGGACCCCAAGGCCACCTCCGACCTGCAGCAGATGGTCTCGCCGGCCCACCCCATGGCCTCCGCCGGCTATTTCCGCGACGTGCAGAACCGGCTGAAGAAGTTCGTGGAGAGCGGCCAGCTCGGCATCTTCAAGAACGGCTACTGGGACAATCCGGCCTACCTGCTGCCGCCGGAAGCCGACCTCATGGCGGTGACGCACTATCTGGAGGCGCTCGACTTCCAGAAGGAGATCGTCAAGGTCCACACCATCTTCGGCGGCAAGAACCCGCATCCGAACTACCTCGTCGGCGGCGTGCCCTGCGCCATCAACATGAACGGCGACATGGCCGCCGGCGCGCCGCTCAACATGGAGCGGCTGAACTTCGTCAAGCTGAAGCTCCAGGAGGCGTTCGAGTTCTCGAAGAACGTCTACGTGCCGGACGTGATCGCCATCGCCTCGTTCTACAAGGGCTGGCTCTATGGCGGCGGCATCTCCGGCCAGAACGTCATGGACTACGGCGACTACGAGGCCATCCAGGGCCAGAAGAAGACCGACCGCCTGCCCGGCGGCGTCATCCTCAACGGCAACTGGAACGAGGTGCATCCCATCGACCCGCGCGACCCGGCGCAGGTGCAGGAGTTCGTCGCGCACTCCTGGTACACCTACGGTGAGGGCAACAACGACAAGGGCCTGCACCCGTGGGACGGCGTCACCGACCCGCAGTACAAGCTCGGCCCCGCCGCCAAGGGCACCCGCACCAACATCGAGGCGGTGGACGAGAACGCCAAGTATTCCTGGATCAAGGCGCCGCGCTGGAAGGGCAATGCGGTGGAGGTGGGCCCGCTCGCCCGCTACATCCTCGCTTATGCCCAGGGCGTCGACTACGTGAAGGGCCAGGTGGACGAGAGCCTCGGGCGCTTCAACGCGCTCGCCGGCACGAGCCTCACCGCGAAGCAGGCGCTGCCCTCCACCATCGGCCGCACCCTGGCGCGGGCGCTGGAGGCGCATTACTGCGCCAAGATGATGCTGGACGACTTCGACGCCCTGATCGCCAACATCAAGGCCGGCGACACCGCGACCGCCAACATGGAGAAGTGGGACCCCTCGACCTGGCCCAAGGAGGCCAAGGGGGTCGGCACGGTGGCGGCGCCGCGCGGCGGCCTCGGCCACTGGATCAAGATCAAGGACGGGCGGATCGAGAACTACCAGTGCGTGGTGCCCACCACCTGGAACGGCGGCCCGCGCGATCCCAAGGGCAATATCGGCGCGTTCGAGGCCTCCCTCATGAACACGCCCATGCAGCGCCCGGAGGAGCCGGTGGAGATCCTGCGCACGCTGCACTCGTTCGACCCGTGCCTCGCCTGCTCCACCCACGTCATGTCCCCCGAGGGCGAGGAACTCGCCCGCGTCACCGTGCGCTAAGGGAGGCGAAGATGACCGACGCCACCCTTCCCTCCGCGGACGCCGCTCCCCCCGCCCGGCCCAACGGGCGCCCCAAGCCGGGCGCCGATGCCGTCGCCCGCGCGGCGGCGGGTGGGCGCAGACTCACCACCGTCTATGTCTACGAGGCGCCGGTGCGCCTGTGGCACTGGGTGAACGCGCTCTCCATCGTCGTGCTGTGCGTGACCGGCTACTTCATCGGCTCGCCCTTCCCGACGCTGTCGGGCGAGGCGAGTTCCCACTATCTGATGGGCACCATCCGGTTCGTGCATTTCTCGGCCGGCTACATCCTCGCCGTGGCGTTCCTCGGCCGCATCGCCTGGGCGTTCGTGGGCAACCAGTGGTCGCGCGAGCTGTTCACCTTCCGCTTCTGGCGATCGGACTTCTGGCGCGGCTTCTTCACCGAGATCCAGTGGTACGCGTTCCTGAAGCCGCGGCCCCTGAAGTTCGTGGGCCACAACCCGCTGGCCCAGTTCTTCATGTTCTGGGTGATGGTGGTGGGCCTCGCCTTCATGATCGTCACCGGCTTCGCCCTCTATTCGGAAGGCGCCGGGCCGGGCTCGTGGCAGGACGTGATGTTCGGCTGGGTGATCCCGCTGCTCGGCGGCTCCATGCAGGTGCACACGCTGCACCATCTCGGCATGTGGGTGATCATCCTGTTCGTCATCATCCACGTCTACTCGGTGATCCGCGAGGACATCATGTCCCGCCAGTCCATGGTCTCGGCCATGACCAGCGGCTACCGCTCCTTCAAGGACGACGATCCGGAATGAGCCGCGGGCCGGCCGGGCGTGCATGCCCCGGCCGGCCGTCGCCTCAGGCGGCGCGGGCCTCCGCCGCGAGCCGCCGCGCCAAGGCGATGAACTCGATCGCCGCGCACAGCATCAGGCCATAGCCGAACAGCTCCAGGCATTCCTCGCTCATGTCCTTGATGGGGCGCAGATAGTCGTCCTGCATCACGGACCGCCAGAAGCGGCCCATGCCGAACAGGCGGGAGAACACATAGGTCGTCATCAGCGCGCTGACGAACAGGCCGAACGACATGCTCTCCGTGAACACCCGCTGCTCGGCCAGGAAGGCCGCGCGGTGGCGCCAGGTGTAGAACAGGCCCGCGGCGATGACGGGCGTGGCCAGAATCTGCCAGCCCTCCTCATGCAGCATGTCGAGCCAGATGTCATTCTCGCGGATCAGCGAGGCGGCGGCGAAGGTGGCGAGCAGCCAGGCGGACCGGGTCAGCGCGGAAACCCTGAGCGCGCACGAGACGAAGATCGCGGTGATGACGAAGAGGATGACCGACTGCGCGATCTCCACCAGCGACGTCTCGCCGAACGTGCCGGTGGTCACGGCATCGATGTACATGAGCAGGAACAGGAAGGCGGTGATGCCGGCATAGAGCGCAACGCGCAGGATGCCGCGCACGAACGGCAGACAATCCTCAGGCAATGGGGGGTCTCCGGGCCGATTGCGATCGGGCCCGTCCGCCGCGCCGCCGCGCCACCCCGCCCCCAGAGCCGTCGCCATACTGTCACATATGAAGCCGGATGGCCACATCGCACCCGCACCGCGCCTTCGGGCGACGCCGCCTCCTCGCCGCGCCGAGGGCGAGGACCTGGTGCGCGCCGCCTATGGCAGCGCCGACTTCCAGGAGGGCGTGCGCGCCTTCCTGGAGAAGGGCAAGCCGGCGTGGAGCGGCCGCTGAGGCGGCCATCAGCCCCGCACCGGCCATCGCGGCAGCGGGCGCGGGATCCGCGCCCGGCGCCACCGGATGCCACTTTGCATACAAATCCCGCGCCCGCTCACCGGATCGCAGCCCCATCGATCCAGGCGCGGCTCGCGATGCAGCAGGAATGCGTTGCACGGCAAAGATTGAATGGATGAGGATGCCGCCGCCGCGGACGGGTGCGGCAAGGCGAAGCCGGGGGCGTTCGCGCCGGGCGCTCAGCGACCGGGAACCTGGGCACCATTTGACCGGATACTTTCCATTTTTTCCGGATTTCGATTAATATTCTTCCAAATTTGACGGAGTTGCCGGGCTGCCGGCGTGGAAGGCGTGCAGCCGAAGTCAAAGCCTTGCGCTCGGCCCGGAGCCCGATTCCGCTTGTGGCACGCTCCTTGAATTGAGCTGTTCCAGACAGGCGGCGGCAGACCGCCGGAGGAAGCGTGAGGGAGGAGAGCGCCCATGGACGGCGAGCGCATACTCGTGCTCGGCATCGGCAACATCCTGTGGGCCGACGAGGGCTTCGGCGTCCGGGTGATCGAGGCGCTCCACGCCAGCCACGACTTTCCCGACCGCGTCAGCCTGCTCGACGGCGGCACCCAGGGCCTCTACCTCCTGCCCTATCTGGAGGAGGCCGACGGCGTCGTGATCGTCGACGCGGTGGATTACGGCCTCGCGCCCGGCACCCTCCACATCCTCGCCGACGCCGACGTGCCCGCCGTGCTCGCCGCCCGCAAGGTGAGCCTGCACCAGACCGGCTTCCAGGAGATCCTCGCGCTCCTGGCGCTGCGCGGGCGCTCGCCGCGCCGCATGGTGCTGGTGGGCGTGCAGCCGGCGCTGCTGGACGATTACGGCGGCGGCCTCACCGACATCGTCGCCGCCAGGGTGCCGGAGGCGGCGGCCGAGGTGCTGGCCGTGCTGGCGCGCGACTTCGCCATCCATCCCGCGCCGCGCCCGGCGCCGGGCCGCGACGCCCTCATCACGGAAGCGGTCGCCCGCGCGCCCTACGAGGCCGGCCGCCCCTCGCCCGAGGAGGCGTGCCGCATCGGCGATCCCCGCGTCCTCGCCGGCGCGCGCGGCTGAGCCGGCCATGTGCATCGGCACCCCCATGCGCGTGGTCTCGGCGGACGGCCTTTCGGCCCGCTGCGCCGACGCCGCCGGGCGCGTCGCGGCCATCGACCTGTCCCTGGTGCCCGAGGCGGCGCCGGGCGACCACGTCCTCGTGTTCCAGGGCGCCGCGCGCCGGCTCATGGACGCCGAGGAGGCCCGCCTCGTCGCCGCCGCGCTCGAAGGCGTCGCGGCGCTGATGGCGGGCACCGCCGACGCCGCCGCGATCGACGCCGCCTTCGCCGACCTCGCGGCGCGCGAGCCCGCGCTGCCGCCCCATCTCGCCGCCGCCTTCGCCGCCGGCCGAAAGGAAGCCTGATGACCACCCTCGACACCCCCGCGCCCCGCGCGGCCGCCGGTACCGCCCTCCACCCGCTGGTGCGGCGGCTGATCGAGGATCGCGGCTATGCCCTGGCCGAGACCGACGACGCCCTGGCCGGCCTCGACGGGCGCGACCATGTCCTGTTCCTGCCCGCCTACGGCAAGGCGCACCTGGAGACCCCCGACATCGCCGTGGTGCTGCCGGAGCTGATCGCCGCCCTGGGCGGCGCCGAGCGCATCGGCGGCGCGGTGGCCGGGCCGAAGTTGGAGGCGGCGCTGCGCGACAGGCTCCAGCTCGCCGTGCCCGCCCTCGTGGTGGTGCGGCGCGGCGAGGCCATCGGCTCGGTCGCCCGCATGCGCGACTGGGACGACTATCTCGCCCGGCTCGGCGCCGTCCTCGACACGCCCGCCCCCGCGACCCACTGAGGACCGAGCGATGCCCTCCAGCCCCTTCGCCACCCAGCCGCCGGTCGGCTTCGGCCCCGGCAGCCAGCTCGGCGCCGACGACGGCCTCGAATACATGCCGCTGCCCTCGGGCATGCGCACCTTCTCGGCCCACCTGCCGGAGGTGGAGGACCGCGCCCGCTTCGCCCCCGCGCTCAAGGCGGTCGCCGACATCCTCGCGGCGCTGCGCGACTGGACGCCCGGCACCACCGCCACCGTCCCGCTCGCCCATCTGGACGCCGCCAACCGGGCGCTGGTGAACGAGACCCTGGGCGAGGGCGAGGTGGCGGTGAAGGTCGCCGGCGAGGGCCGCGCCGTGGAGATCCAGGAGGCGACCTTCGCCGGCGTCTGGCGGCTGCGCGCCGCCGACGGCGCCGAGCGGGTGGAGGTGGGCGCGTTCCCGAAGGGGGCGCTGCTGCGCGCCTTCCCGCCACGCTGGGACATCGACCTGAAGGCGCTGGAAGCGCCCATGCCCGGCATCTTCAACGCCCCGCCGCTGCTGGTGGAGATCGCCCACCGCTCAGGCGCGCGGGCGCCGGGCGCGGCGCCGCACGTCATCAACCTCTCGCTGCTGCCGCACACGCCGGAAGACCTGGCGCTGATCGAGCGGACGCTGGGCGAGGGGGCGACCACCATCCTCTCGCGCGGCTACGGCAACTGCCGCATCGACGCCACCGCGACGCGCGATGTCTGGCGCGTGCGCTACTACAATTCCACCGACATGCTGATCCTCGACACCATCGAGGTCTCCGACGTGCCGGAGGTGGCGCTGGCCGCGCCAGAGGACATCGCCGATTCCGCCGAGCGCCTCGCCGAGGTGCTGGCGGCGATCTCGTGAGGCGCGCCATGAGCGGCACCGCGAACCTCGCCCTCCATCGCGGCTTCGAGGGCTCCTACATGGGCGACAACGCCCGCCTCGCCCCCACCGCCCGGCTGGAGTGCAAGATCTGCTGGCACGTCTACGACCCGGCCCGGGGCTGCGACACCTGGGACGTGCCGCCGGGCACGCCGTTCGCGGCGCTGCCCGATGACTGGCGCTGCCCGGTGTGCGACGGCGAGCGCACCCAGTTCATGGTGCTCGATCCCGGCGTGCCTCCGGAGGCCGCGCCCGCGCCGGCGGTACCCGAGATTGACCCGCGCCTCGCGGCCCTGGTGGCCGAGGCGCCGGCCCGCTTCGAGGCGGCGTTCCGCGAGATCCATGCCGGCAAGATGAAGGGCGTGCCGTTCGTCAACGAGACGCTCGGGGTGAAGGCCGTGGGCTTCCGGACGCATGAGGGGCGCGGGCTCGGCGTGCTGGTGACGCCCTGGTTCATGAACCTGATCCTGCTGCCGGGGCCGGACGAGGACTGGTCCGGCGCGAAGACCGGCGAGAAGAGCATGGTGGCCTTTCCCTCCGGCGGCTACGAATTCCTCGCCGCCGACCGGCCGGAGACCGGGCCCTACCGGGCCTGCTCGCTGTTCTCGCCCATGTTCGGCTTCACCTCCATGCTGCAGGCGGTGGAGACCGCCGTCGCCGTGATCCCGGCTCTGCTCGATCCCGCCAACCGCGCGGACGGCACGCGCGAAAGCGAGATCCGCCGCCGCCGCGAGACCGAGCTGGCGCAGGCGCAGGCGGAGGAGGACGGCGCGGAGGGGCCGCCACCGCCTGCCGCCGCGCCCGCCGAACTGTCCCGCCGCGCCATGATCTTCGGCCCCCGCACCGATGCGCCGGAGGCCGGCACGCCATGATCCACGCGCCCGCCGTGCTCGCCTCCATCGCCATCGCGCCGGCCGTTGCGGGCGGGGGATGGCGCATGGCGCGGCGGATGACGGCGGACCCGGCGCGGGTGCTGGTCGGCCGCTCGCCCGGCGAGGCGGCGCGGCTCGCGCCCCTCATCTTCAACCTCTGCGGCGCCGCCCACGCCCGCGCCGCCGCCGCCGCCTTGGGCCTCCCCGCGGAGCGGGACGCTCCGGCGCAGGCGGCGGCGCGCGAGCGCGCCCGCGACCATGCCCGCGCCATGCTGGTGGACTGGCCGCAGGCGCTCGGCGCCGCGCCCGACCGCGCGAGCCTCGGCCTCCTCGCCCGGCCGGACGGTGCCCCGGCCCTGGCGCGCGCTCTGGCGGGGGACGCCGGCGAGCTCTGCGCCTTCTCTCCCGCGGAGCTGGACGCTTGGCTCGCGGCCGGTGAAACCGAAACCGTCCGCCTCCTCGCCCGCCTGCGCCACGAGACCGATCCCGCCTTCGGCCGCGCCGGACTGCCGCTCCTCACGCCGCAGGTGCTGGCCACGATGATAGACACCTCCCCCGACGCGCCCCCTCCTCCCCTGTGGGGAAGGGACGGGGTGGGGGGTGAAGCTGCCTCGGCCTCCCTTGCCGCCCTGACCTCTTCGGGCGCGACACCCCCCACCCTGCCTTCCCCCGCAAGGGGGGAGGGGGCGCGCGGCGACCAGCCGGACGGGGCAGACGCCCGGCACCCGGAGCCCGGCGCGCGAGGCCCTCTCCCGCTTGCGGGGGAGGGTTGGGAGGGGGAAAGGGCCTCGTCCGCCCGCGCGCCGCGCGAAGCTGATGCCGGGGCTGGCCCCCTCCCCATCTCCCCCCCGGGCCCCCTCCCCATCTCTCCCCCGCAAGCGGGAGAGGGGGACCTCATCTGCGCTGGACAGCCCGCTCTCCATTTCGAGACCGGCGCGCTGGCGCGCCTCGCGGGCACCCCCCTGTGCCGCGCCTTGCTAGCCGCTGAAGGACCGACCCTGTTCGCCCGCCTCATCGCCCGGCTGGCCGACTGCCTCCTCGCGCTCGCCGGCGCGCCGGAGCCGGAGCTTCCCGCCCCCGCGGGCGTCGGCCTCGCTTATGCGGCGCGCGGGCTGCTGGCCCATGGCGCGCGCCTTCAGGCGGGGCGCGTCGCCGCCTATCGCGTGGTCTCGCCCAGCGCCTGGAACCTCGCCCCCGGCGGCCTGCTGGAGCGCGCGCTCGCGACCCTGCCCGCCGGGGCCGAGGGCGCCCGGCTCGCGCCGCTGCTGGTGTCGGCGGTCAATCCGTGCGTCCCTGTCGCCTTCCTTCCGGCGGAGGCGGCCCATGCATGAGATGGCCCTGTGCGAGAGCCTGCGCAGCGCGATCGAGGAGGCCGCCGTCCGCGAGCGCTTCTCGAAGGTGGCGCGGGTGCGCCTCGCCATCGGCCGCTTCGCCGGCGTCGAGGTGGAGGCGCTGCGCTTCGGCTTCGACATCGTCATGGCCGGATCGCCCGCCGAGGGCGCCGAGCTGGTAGTGCTGGAGGAGGAGGGCACCGGCTGGTGCTTCGACTGCTGCGAGACCGTGCCGCTGGCGCACCGCCTCGCCCCCTGCCCGCGCTGCGGCGGCGAGCGGCTGGTGCCGAACGGCGGCACGGAGATGAAGATCAAGGACCTGGAGGTCACCTGATGTGCACGGTTTGCGGCTGCGGCGGTGACGGCGCCACCCTCTCCGACGGGCAGAGCAAGCAGACGCTCGCCCGCGATCACGACCATGCGCACGATCATGCGCACGGGCATGGCCATCACCACGACCATGGGCATCCGCACAGCCACGGGCACGCCCACACCCACGCGGACGGCTCCACGCACGTCCACGATCACAACCATGACCACGGCCATACCCATGCCCACGCACACGACCATGTGCATCGCGGCGAGCCCCGCACGCTGGACTATGGCGCCGGCCCCGCCCGCGCCCATGCGCCGGGCCTCTCCCAGGCGCGCATGGTGGAGATCGAGACCTCGATCCTCGCCAAGAACGAGGCGCTGGCCGCGAGGAACCGCGCCCGCCTCGCCGAGGGCGGCGTGTTCGCGCTCAACCTGCTCTCCGGCCCCGGCGCCGGCAAGACCACGCTGCTGGTGGAGACGCTGAGGGCGCTCGCCGGCCGCCTGCCCGCCGCCGTCATCGAGGGCGACCAGCAGACCGACAACGACGCCCGCCGCATCCGCGAGACCGGCACCCCGGCGGTGCAGATCAACACCGGCAAGGGCTGCCACCTCGACGCCCACATGGTCGGCCACGCGCTCGACAGGCTGCCCCTGCCGCCCGGCGGCGTGCTGTTCATCGAGAATGTGGGCAACCTCGTCTGCCCCGCCGACTTCGACCTCGGCGAGACCCACCGCGTGACGCTGGTGTCGGTCACCGAGGGCGACGACAAGCCGCTGAAATATCCCGACATCTTCGAGAGCGCGGACCTCGTCCTCATCACCAAGGCCGACCTCGCGCCTTATGTGGATTCGAACCCCGAGGTGCTGGCGCGCAACATCGGCCGCATCAACCCGCAGGCGACGATCCTCCAGGTGTCGAGCCGCGCCGAAGGGGGCCTTGCCCCCTGGCTCGGCTGGCTGGAGGAGGCCCGCGCCGCCCGCCTCGCCCGGCTCGCGGCGGCGGCCGAAGCGAAAGCCGGCGCGCTCCGCGCGGCGGGAGGCGCGCGATGACGCGCTGCCCCGCGATCCTGGTGGTGGACGACGAGCCGCGCTCGGTGGAGGTGATCGCGCGTGTGCTGGAGGAGGAGTTCGACGTCTTCACCGCCTCCGGCGCGGAGGAGGCGCGGCGCATCCTGGAGCAGGAATGGATCCAGGTGATCTTCTGCGACCAGCGCATGCCGAAGACCTCCGGCGTCGCCTTGCTCACCGAGGTGCGCGAGCGCTGGCCCGACATCCTGCGCATCATCGTCACCGGCTATACCGAGCCCGAGGACATGATCGGCGCCATCAACGAGGCCGGCATCTACCAGTTCATCACCAAGCCCTGGCATCCGGACCAGTTGCTGCTGGCCGCCCGCAACGCCGCGCACCTGTTCCGCCTCCAGCGCGAGCACGAGCGGCTGAGCCTGGAGATGAAGCTATCGCTGCCGGCGGCGGAGGCGCGCATCGCCGCGCGCCGGGCCGAGGTGGCGCGGAGCTTCCATTTCGACGCTCTGGTGCGCACGCCCGGCAGCCCGCTGAGCGAGGCGTGCCTCAGGGCCGCCCAGGTGGCGACCTTCGACGTGCCGGTCCTCGTCACCGGCGAGACCGGCACCGGCAAGGAGCTGCTGGCGCGCGCCATCCACTATTCCTCGCTGCGCTCCGACAAGCCGTTCTTCGCGGTGAATTGCGGGGCGATCCCGGACGAACTGCTGGAATCCGAGCTGTTCGGCCACAAGAAGGGCTCCTTCACCGGCGCCCACGTCACCCGCGTCGGCCTGCTCGACCAGGCGGACGGCGGCACCATCCTGCTGGACGAGATCGGCGACGTCTCGCCCGCCTTCCAGGTAAAGCTGCTGCGCTTCCTGCAGGAGGGCGAGATCCGCCCGGTGGGCTCCAACGAGGCGAAGCGCGTCAACGTGCGCGTGATCGCCGCCACCCACCGCGACCTCAACGGCGAGGTGGCGCGCGGCCGCTTCCGCGAGGACCTCTATTACCGCCTGTGCGCCATGGTGCTGACCCTGCCGCCGCTGCGCGAGCGACGCGACGACGTGCCGGTGCTGGCGCAGAGCCTGCTCGACGCGCTCGCCACCCAGCACGGCAAGAAGGCCAGGGGCTTCACCGAGGAGGCGCTGGCCTGCATGCAGGCCTATGACTGGCCCGGCAACGTGCGCGAACTGCAGAACGAGGTGACGCGCATGCTGGTTCTGGCGCGCGCCGACCTGCTCTCGGCCGACCTGCTCTCGCCCCACGTGGTGCGCGACGCCGCCGCCGCCACCCGCGAGGCCGCCGCGATCGCCATGCCGGATACCGGCCCGCTGAAGGACCGCGTGGAGCGCATGGAGGCGACCATCCTGATGGAGACGCTGGTGCGCTGCCGCTGGAACAAGAGCCGCGCCGCCGAGGAGCTGGGGCTCTCTCGCGTCGGCCTGCGGGCCAAGCTCGACCGCTACGGCATCGCCCGCGGCGGCGCCTTCGCGAAATCGCATTGAGGGGCGGGAACGATGGATGACGTTGCCTCCCGAAGCCCCGCGCGAAAGCCCTCTCCCGCGTGCGGGGGAGGGTTGGGAGGGGGAAAGCGACCTCGACTGCAGGCGCGCCCTCTTTCCCGGAGCGCGCCGCCCGGCCATGCCCCCTCCCCGGCCCTCCCCGCACGCGGGAGAGGGAGCACGCCGTTTGAAGACCCTCTAGGAGCCAGACCATGTGCCTCGGCATTCCCGGACAGATCGTCGCCGTCGCCGACGCCGATGCCATGCTCTGCACCGTCGACGTCTCCGGCGTGCGGCGGGCGGTGGATGTCGCCTGCGTCGCCGCGCCCGGCCGGCCGCTCGACGACCTCGTGGGCGCCTGGGTGCTGGTGCATGTGGGCTTCGCCATGAGCGTCATCGACGAGGACGAGGCCGCCGCCACCCTGAAGGTGCTCACCGAGATCGGCGAGGCGGAGGCCGAGATGGAGGCCCTGCGCCTCGGCCTCGACCATCAAGCGACCATGTGAGGAGACGCGCCATGCGCTACGTGGACGAATTCCGCGATCCCGCCCTCGCCGCCGCTCTGGTGAAGGAGATCGGCGCCGTGTGCGCACGCCTGGAGCGTGGGCGCGAGAAGCCGCTCGCGGTCATGGAGGTGTGCGGCGGGCACACCCACGCCATCTTCCGCTACGGGCTCGAGGGGCTCCTGCCGGACCTCGTGGAGTTCGTGCACGGCCCCGGCTGCCCGGTGTGCGTGCTGCCCATGGGGCGGGTGGACGACTGCGTCGCCATCGCCGAGCGCGGCGAGGTGATCTTCGCCACCTTCGGCGACGCCATGCGCGTTCCGGGCTCCAGGAAGAGCCTGCTCCAGGCCAAGGCCGAGGGGGCGGACGTGCGCATGGTCTATTCGCCGCTCGACGCGCTGGCGCTGGCGAAGAGGAATCCGGAGCGCGAGGTGGTGTTCTTCGGCCTCGGCTTCGAGACCACCATGCCCTCCACGGCGCTCACCGTGCTCAGGGCCGCGCGCGAGGGCGCCTCCAACTTCTCCCTGTTCTGCAACCACATCACCATCATCCCCACCCTGCGGGCGCTCCTGGAGCAGCCGGACTTCGGCATCGACGGCTTCATCGGGCCGGGGCACGTCTCCATGGTGATCGGCACCGCGCCCTACCGCTTCATCGCCGAGGAGTTCGGCAAGCCGCTGGTGGTGGCGGGCTTCGAGCCCATCGACCTGCTGCAGTCCCTGCTGATGGTGCTGCGGCAGATGGAGGCGGGGCGCGCGCGGATCGAGAACCAGTACGCCCGCGTGGTGCCGGACGCCGGCAACCCGGCGGCGCTGAAGGCGGTGAACGAAGTCTACGAGCCGCGCGAGAGCTTCGAGTGGCGCGGGCTCGGCGCCATCGCCGGCTCCGGCGTGCGGCTGCGCGAAGCCTACGCCGCCTTCGACGCCGAGAAGCGCTTCGCCCTCGCCGAGGCACAGGTGGCGGACCCGGCGCAGTGCCGCTGCGGCGAGGTGCTCACCGGCGCGGTGAAGCCCTGGGCCTGCCCGGAATTCGGCACCGGCTGCACGCCGGAAACCCCGCTCGGCGCGCTCATGGTCTCCTCGGAAGGCTCCTGCGCCGCCTATTACCAGTATGGCGGCGTGCGGGGGGCGGCGGCGTGAGCGCGCCGTTCGCCCCCGCCCGCCGCGCGTTGCCGGAGCGCGTGACGCTGGCCCATGGCGGCGGCGGCAGCGCCATGCGCGACCTCATCGACGGCGTGTTCCGCTCCGCCTTCGCGGCGACGGACGGCGCCTTGCCGGCGGCGGAGGACCAGGCGCGCTTCGACCTGGCCGCGCTCGCCGCGAAGGGCGACCGGCTCGCCTTCACCACCGACGGCTTCGTGGTGGACCCGCTGTTCTTCCCCGGCGGCGACATCGGCACGCTCGCCGTATGCGGCACCGTCAACGACCTCGCCGTGGGCGGGGCGGTGCCGGTGGCGCTCTCCTGCGCGGTGATCGTCGAGGAGGGGCTTCAGGTGGAGGTGCTGCGCCGCGTCGCCGCCTCCATGGCGCGGGCGGCGCAAGCGGCGGGGATTGCCATCGCCACCGGCGACACCAAGGTGGTGGCGCGCGGGGCGTGCGACAAGCTGTTCGTCACCACCACCGGCATCGGCGTGGTGCGCGCCGGGCTCCACATGGGCATCGACAAGGCGCGGCCGGGCGACGTGGTGCTGGTGAACGGTCTGCTGGGCGACCACGGCGCCGCCATCCTCAATGCGCGCGGGGACCTGGCGCTGGAGACCGCCATCGCGAGCGACTGCGCGGCGCTCCACGGCCTGATCGCCGACCTGATCGCCGCCGCCCCCGGCGTGCGCATGATGCGCGACGCGACGCGCGGCGGCGTCGCCGCGGTGCTGAACGAGCTCGCCGAGGCGAGCCGGGTGGGCATCGCCGTGCGCGAGCTGGACCTTCCCATCCGCCCCGAGGTGACCGGCTTCTGCGAGATATTGGGCCTCGACCCGCTCTATCTCGCCAACGAGGGCAAGCTGGTGGCCGTGGTGCCGCCCGAGGACGCCGAGGCGGCCCTCGCCGCGCTGCGCGCGCATCCCCTGGGCCGGGACGCGGCGGCGATCGGGCGGGTGAGCGACGGGCGGCCGGGCCGCGTGGTCATGGAGACGCGGTTCGGCGGCGCCCGGGTGGTGGACATGCTGGTGGGCGACCAGCTGCCACGAATCTGCTGAGGCACCGTCATGGCCCCGGCGGAAGCAGGTGCCATTCGGAGAACGCGGACCGCCTCCACCCTGTCATGGCCGGGCTCGACCCGGCCAGCCACGGCCCGCAGCCGGGGCGCGCCGCTTCTGAACGCTGGACAAGCGGCGGCGCGTGGATGCTCCGGCCGAGCCGGGGCATGACGGTTGGGTGGGCTGCGGCAGGCTCTTCTCCACCGTCCTGCCCCTCTCGCCGCCGTCGCCCTCCGACTTGATCGGAGGGCCCATCCTGCGGCCGGGCGCGATGCTGGAAGGCGGACGCGGATGCCCCGACCGAGCCGGGGCATGACGGTTGGGCGGGCTGTCGCAGGCTCTTCTCCACCGTCCTGCCCCTCTCGCCGCCGTCGCCCTCCGACTTGATCGGAGGGCCCATCCTGCGGCCAGGCGCGATGCTGGAAGGCGGGCGTGGATGCCCCGACCGAGCCGGAGCATGACGGTTGGGCGGGCTGTCGCAGGCTCTTCTTCACCGTCCTGGCCCCTCTCACCGCCGTCGCCCTCCGACTTGATCGGAGGGCCCATCCTGCGGCCGGACGCGATGCTGGAAGGCGGGCGTGGATGCTCCGGTCAAGCCGGAGCATGACGGCGGCTGAGGAGCAGCGGTTCGGGACTTACGCGGTGTTAGCCTGCCCCCGCCCCTTCACCCGCCGTTGGCGTTCACGCACTGGTTCACGCACTCCCAGGCATCGGCGGCGCGCTTGCCGAGGTTCACCTTGCCGTCGTCCTCGCTGTCCATCAGCGACCATGTGAAGACGCCCGCCGCAGCGATGTCGGACACCGCCCCATAGTCCAGCAGGAACCACAGCCGCGCGCCGTTGGCCTCGGCGGTCCCGCCCAGTCCGCCACGCCTTTCGGCTTGCCCGGAACCGCAGCCACCGACTTGGTTGAGCAGCCTTCGGCGGGAGCGTTATTGGCCGGGGATATCACTGTCAGGCTTCCGTCATCTCCGCCGCGATGAAGAACACTGGCCGCATCGGGCGTGCTTTTGCCCTTGCGGCTTCCCCCTACCCCGCGCTCCCCATCTCCTCCAGCGCCATGAGGGATTCCGGCAGCACCTGCCCGCCGTCGATCACCAGCGTCTGGCCGGTGATGTAGGCCGCCTCCTCGGAGGCGAAGAACAAGGCGGCGTTGGCGATGTCGTCGACGCTGCCGAGCCGCTTCAGCGGGATGGAAGCCTCCATCTTCTCCAGATAGTCGGCGCCGAGCCCGTCGAGGCCCTCGGTGCGGATGTTGCCGGGCAGCACCGCGTTCACGGTGATGCCGAACGGCGCCAGTTCCAGGCAGGCGGTGCGGATGAAGCCCAGTTGCCCGGCCTTCGAGGCGCCGTAGTGCGCCCAGCCGGGATAGCCGGTGATCGGCCCGGTGATGGAGGAGGTGACGACGATGCGCCCCCAGCGCGCCGCCTTCATGGCCGGCAGCACCGCCGCCACCGAATGGAAGGTGCCCTTCAGGTTGGTGCCGATCACCCGGTCGAAGTCCTCGTCCGTCATGGCGTCGAGCCGGGCGGCCGGGAAGATGCCGGCATTGGCGCACAGGATGTCGAGCCGCCCGTAGCGCTCCAGCGCCGCGGCGGCGAAGGCATCGCACCCCGCCCGGTCGGCCACGTCGGCGGCGAAGGCGGAGGCGTTGGGGCCGATCTCCGCCGCCGCCGCCTCGGCGTCGGCAAGGCGGCGCGCCACCACCAGCACGTTGAGCCCGGCGGCGCCGAAGCGGCGGGCGATGCCCTTGCCGATGCCCTTGCTGCCGCCCGTGACCACCACCGTCCGCCCCTCGAGCGCCTTCAGCATGCGATGCTCCTCTTTCCCGCCGGCCGGTTCTTGTGCAGCCCCGCGCTCTGGCGCGATATTGGGCATGCCCAAGAGTGCATCGCCGGACCGATCTTGTGAAGGAGCGAGGATGGACACGCGGACCCCCGCGCGGAAACGGAACGGCACGCCCCGCCCGGAGGCCGGCCGTGCTGTATGACGACGCCTTCCTGGCGCGCGTCCAGCACGGGCTCGGCGCGGCGCTGCCCCTGTGGGACGTGGCGCCGGACACGCGGCTGGAGCTGCTCACCATCTCCGAGAACGCCACCTTCCGCGCCACCGGCACCGGGCAGGGCGACCTCGTGTTCCGCGTCCACCGGCCGGGCTACCACACCCGCGCCGAGATCGCCTCCGAGCTCGCCTGGATCGCCGCGCTCAGGGCCGAGGGCGTGGTCGCGACGCCGCGACCGGTGCCGCTGAAGGACGGCGGGCTCATCGCCGACCTGACGGACGGCTCCACCACGCGCCACGTGGTGGCGTTCGAGTTCTTCCCCGGCCGGGAGCCGCAGGAGAGCGACCGGCTGGACGGCTGGTTCCGCGAGCTCGGCGCCATCCATGCGCGCCTCCACGCCCATTCCCGGCGCTGGGCGCGGCCGGAGGGCTTTTCCCGCAAGGTGTGGAACTTCGAGAGCACGCTCGGCGCGGCGCCGCTCTGGGGCGACTTCCGCGCCGGCCTCGGGCTCGACGCGCCGGGCCGCGCGCTGCTGGAGCGCACGGCGCAGGTGCTCCAGCGCCGGCTCGCGCCCTTGGAGGCGCCGGAGAATTTCGGCCTCATCCATGCGGACCTGCGCCTCGCCAACCTGCTGGTGGAGGGCGACCGGCTCGCGCTCATCGACTTCGACGACTGCGGCTTCTCCTGGTTCCTCTACGACTTCGCCGCCGCCATCTCCTTCATCGAGCACGAGCCCTACGTGCCGGCGCTGCGCGCGGCCTGGCTCGACGGCTACCGCGCGCAGGCCCCGCTCGGGGCCGAGGCGGACGGCCAGCTCGACCTCTACGTGATGCTCCGGCGCATCCTCCTCACCGCCTGGATCGCCTCCCACGCCGAGACGCCGACCGCGCAGGCCATGGGCATCCCCTACACGCACGGAACGCTCGCCCTCGCGGAGGCCTTCCTCGGCCGGCACGGCTGAGGAAGGCCCCGGCCAAAAAGGTGGGCCTGGAGAAGAAGGCCCGGAGACGAAGGCCATGGGATCGAACGGGAAGAAGGAAATCCTCGCCCTCAACGCCTTCGCGCCAGGGGGCGGCGCGGCGCTGCCCGCAGCGCTGGACCAGATGGTGACGCGCCGCCGGCGCAGCTTCGGCGCCACCTCGGTTCTGTTCTACGACCGGCCGCTGCATGTGGTGGGCGCGCGCGGAGCGACGCTGACCGCCTCGGACGGGACGCAATATCTCGACCTCTACAACAACGTCCCCTCGGTGGGGCATGGCCACCCGAAGGTGGTGGAGGCGGTGCGCGACCAGGTGGGCCGCCTCAACATCCATTCGCGCTATATCATCGACGTGGTCGACCACTATGCCGAGCGGCTGCTCGCGCACTTCCCGGCGCCGCTCACCCAGGTCGCCCTCACCTGCACCGGATCGGAGAGCAACGACCTCGCCCTGCGCCTCGCCCGGCTCGCGACCTCCGGCATCGGCGTGGTGGTCACCGAGACGGCCTATCACGGCAACACCGCCGCCGTGACCGAGGTCTCGCCCTCCTCCTACAAGAAAGGCGGGCCACCGGCCTTCGTGCGCGCCGTGCCGCCACCCCATCCCGCTCATTACGGAGCGGACGTGGCGGGCGGCTTCGCCCACGCCGTCGCCGACGCCGTCGCCGCGCTGGAGGCCGACGGGCATGCCTTCGCGGCGCTGCTGGTGGACACCATCTTCTCCTCCGACGGGGTCCATGCCGACCCGCCGGGCCTGCTGGCGTCGGCGGTGGCGGCGGCGCGGCGGGCGGGCGGGCTGTTCATCGCCGACGAGGTGCAGCCGGGCTTCGGCCGCACCGGCACCCACATGTGGGGCTTCGCGCGCCATGGCGTGGTGCCCGACATCGTCACCCTGGGCAAGCCCATGGGCAACGGCATCGCCCTCGGCGGGGTGGTGACGCGGCCGGACCTGCTGGCGCAGTTCGCCGGCGCCTTCGGCTATTTCAACACCTTCGGCGGCAATCCGGTGGCCTGCGCCGCCGGGCGCGCGGTGCTCGACGCGCTCGCCGAGGATGGCCTGATGGAGAATGCGCGGGCGGTGGGCGCGCATATCGCCGAGCGACTGGCGGCGCTGCGCCCCGCCTGCCCGGCCATCGGCGAGGTGCGCGGCGCCGGGCTCTATCTCGGCATCGACATCGTCTCGGCGGCGGACGGCCGCGCCGACCCCGAGGCGGCGGGCCGCCTCATCAACGGCCTGCGCGAACGGGGCATCCTCATCGGCGCCGCCGGCCCGCTCGGCCACACCCTGAAGGTGCGACCGCCGCTGTGCCTGACGGCGGCGGAAGCGGACCGGTTCGTGGGCGAGCTGGGGGCGCTCCTGAAGGGCTGAAGCCGCCCTGGCCCCGCCGGATCTCTCCCCCCATGCCGCGGCATCCACCGCGCGGGAGATTCATCCCGGGCTCGGGCGGCGAAAAAACCGCGTGAAGGGCGGGCGCGCGGCGGCTATGGTGCCGGCGACCCGCCTCACGGCTGCAGGACCAAGGTTGAGACACATGGCCATTCCCCCGCGCTCCGGCCAGGACGTGGACCCCAAGCTCCTGGAAATCCTGGTCTGCCCGCTCACCAAGGCGCCGCTGGAATACGACCGCGCGCGCCAGGAGCTGATCTCCCGCCCGGCCCGCCTCGCCTATCCCATCCGCGACGGCATCCCCATCATGCTGGCGGACGAAGCGCGCGCCCTCGACGAGGCGGAGCTGAACGAGCGCCGCTGAGCGCGGAACCAGCCCTCCTGTAACCCGTTGACGATCAAAGGGCCTGCCCCGGCGGCGGGGCTCACGTATCGGGGCCGGCGGCCCGCGCGCCGCGCGGCCCGAGGGACGGAGGGTCACACCATGGCGGCGCGCGCCTTCTGGACCGGGTATCTCAAGCTCTCCCTCGTCACCTGCCCCGTGGCCATGACGCCCGCCACCAGCGGCGCCGGCCAGGTTCGCTTCCACACCGTCAACCGCAAGACCGGCGACCGCGTCGCGGCCCGCTACGTCGACGCCGTGACCGGAAAGCCGGTGGACGAGGACGACACGGTCAAGGGCTACCCGGTGGACGAGGACGCCTACGTCACGCTCGAGGACGCCGACCTCGACGCCGTGCGGCTTGAAAGCACCCGCACCATCGATATCGAGCGCTTCGTCGACGCCGGCAGCATCGGCTGGATCTGGTACGACCGGCCCCATTTCCTGACCCCGGCCGACACGGTGGGCGAGGAGGCGTTCTGCGTCATCCGCGACGCCATGGCGGCCACCGCCACCGCCGCGGTCTCCCGCCTCGTGCTCTATGGCCGCGAGCGCGCGGTGCTGCTGCGGCCCGAGGGCCGGGGCATGGTGCTGTGGACCCTGCATTTCGGCAACGAGGTGCGGCCAGAGGACGCCTATTTCGCCGACCTCGCGGGGGCCCCTGCCCCGTCGCGCGACGCCATGGCGCTGATCGGCAAGCTCATTTCCGGCCAGATGCTGGATTGGTCCGACCAGCTGGTGAAGGACCCGGTGCAGGACCGCCTCCTGGACCTGATCGCGGCGCGAAAGCGCGCCGCGCGGCGCCCGCGCAAGGCGCCCGCGGCAAGGGCCGAAGCCGCGCCCGCCGCCGGCGGCAACGTCGTCGACATCACCGAGGCCCTGCGCCGCTCCCTGGCGTCCGAAAAGGCGCCCCGCCGGGGCAAGTGATGCCCTCCGCCGGCCGCGCTTGCCTTGCCCTGCCCTGCCGCGCTGCTGGCTTCCCCCGCCGTGCACTATCGGTCCTGCCGTCATCCCCCGGCTTGTCCGGGGGATTCACTTCGCCGCTGGGCGGGCGTCTGATTGCGGCGCGCGGGGCACGCCGCCGGGTGGATGCCCCGGACGAGCCGGGGCATGACGGCGGTTTGAGGCCTCGCGGAGCGCGCCCCCGCCGCTCACGTCTTGCCGGTTCTCACGTCTTGCCGGCGCTCACGTCTTGCCGGCGCTCACTTCTTGCCGGACTTGGGCGCGGCGGCCGCCACCTTCGGCGGCGGCAGGAGCTGGAGCGCCTGCACCACCTGCTGGCCGAAGCCGTTGAGCAGCGCGTTCTGCTCCGCCACCGACGTCGCCGGCAGCGCCGCCACGACGCGGCAATAGGCGACGATGAGCGCGTTCGCCACGTCGGCGCGCTTGGCCGTCGGTGCCTGCGCCGCAAGCGTGGTGGCGAGCGAGGAGGCGGTCGATCCCGAGACCGGCGGCTTGGGCTTGCCCAGCGCCTTCGCGGCGGCGGCCGAGAGGTCGGCCGGCACCGCCTTGCCGTCGTCCGCCGGGCAGGCCAGCGCCGCGGCGAGCGAGGCCGGCTCCTTCACCACCAGCGAGGCGCCCACCGGCAGCGCCCAGATGATGGGCTGGCTGTCCACCGGGCCCGACACCGTGCGGCGCGACACCTCCATCGCCGCCTGGAGCGTGAAGCGGCGCAGCTCCGCGTACTTCTGCCAGTCCGGCGCCTTGCTCTTGGCCACCACCGGGCAATAGGCGGCGGTGAGCGCGTCGACGATGGTGCCGTTGCCGGCGTCGGCATTGGTGGCCTTGTAGGTGTCCACCATCATGGGGATGGAGCGCTGCCCCCCCGCCATCATGGACGAGAGCGCGGCCACCGCCTTCGGGTCGGGGCCGTCGGCGCCGGGCGCGCCGCCCACGTCCGGGCAGGAGAAGGCGGAGGCCGCCTGGGTGCCGTAGTCCGGCACGTGGGCGGTGGCGCGCCAGGCGGCGACCATGCCGGCCGTCACGTTGGCCGGCGCCGCATTGCCCCAGGAGGTGCGCACGTAGTTGGCGAGGTCGGCGATCTGGCTGTCGTCGAGCCGGCCGGCGAAGGAGGGCATGGACCCGTAGGTGCCGCCAGGCGGCAGGCCGCCGAGCACCGCCATGATCACATTGTAGGGCTCGGCCGCCACCACGGCCGGGTTGCCGGCGAGCGGCGGGATGGTGCCGGCGCGCCCAAGGCCCTTGTCGAGGTGGCAGGCGATGCAATTGTCCACATAGAGCGTCGAGCCGCGCGCATAGGCGGCCGGCGACAGCGGCGAGGCCGCCTGCGGCGCCGGGCGGTCCGGCGGCGGCGGGGCGTCGAGCAGGTAGGTGACGAGCGCGGTGCGGTCGGCGTCGGTGAGGAAGGTGAGCGAATCGTGCACCACCTCCGCCATCGGCCCGAACACCGAGGTCTTGCCGGTGGCCGAGCCGCTCTTGAAGAAGGCGGAGAGGCTGTCGTCGGTCCAGCCGTTCTTCTTCAGCGACGCGGTGTCGATGTCGGGAGCCCAGAAGCCGTCGATCTCGGCGCCCTGGAACAGGTGCTTGGCCTTGGTGGCGCCCATCAGGTTGCGCGGGGTGTGGCAGTCCGAGCAGTGGCCGAGCGCGGTGGCAAGGTAGGCGCCGCGGTTCCACGCCTCGCTCTTGCCGGCTGTGGGGGCGAAGCGCTTCTCGTCGAAGAACAATTCGCGCCAGGCCAGCATGCCGAGGCGGACATTGAAGGGAAAGGCGAGGCCGTTCTCCGGCGGCGTGTTGGGGATCGGCGGGATCTGCCGCACATAGGCCCACAGCGCCTTCATGTCGTCGTCCGAGATGCCGGTATAGGCGTCGAACGGCATGGCCGGGTAGAGATAGGCGCCGTCGGCGCGGATGCCGTTGCGCACCGCGTTCACGAACTGGTCGTAGGTCCAATCGCCGATGCCGGTCGAGCGGTCGGAGGTGATGTTGGGCGAGAAGATCACGCCGAACGGCGTGTTGAGCCCGAGCCCGCCGGCAAAGGGCTTCGACTTGGGATCGGCCGAGTGGCAGGGCATGCAGTCGCCGGCCTTGGCGAGATACGCGCCGCGCGCGATCAGGGCGGCGTCGTCCGCCGGCTGGGCCGAGGCCGGGCCAGCGGCGAGGATGCCGCCCGCGACGAGCGCGCTGAAGATATTGATAATCCTGCGCATTCCTGCCCCCTTGGTACCGACTCCCGGGCTGTCTGGCCCGCCCTTCCGGGCCGCGGCGCGAAAGAATCGTGTCTTAGCCCTAGCTTGGACATCTTACAAAATAGCGACGCCGTTGCAGCCCGGACTTTCGCGGAGGATGGCGGCCTGGAGCGAGTTGCCGGGGCGGGCCGGCTTTGCCACATAGGGGGACCAGAGGACCTGCCATGACCGCGCCCCAACCCGCCCCCGCCTCGCGCTCCGTTGCCGTGGCGGCGCTGACGATGTCCGAGGCCGCGAACGAGCACGCGGCGCTGGCGGACGAGATTCGCCGCCACGATTCCCTTTATTATCAAAAGGATGAGCCGGAGATCAGCGACGCGGAATACGACCTCCTGCGCCGCCGCTACGAGGACATCGAGGCCCGCTTCCCGGAGCTGAAGGGCGAGGGCAGCCTGTCGGAGACCGTGGGCGCCGCCCCCTCCGAGAAGTTCGGCAAGGTGACCCATGCGATCCCCATGCTCTCGCTGGCGAATGCCTTTTCCGATCAGGAGGTTGAGGAGTTCGTCGCGCGCGTCCGCCGGTTCCTGAACCTCAAGGACGAGGACGAGCTGGCGTTCACCTGCGAGCCCAAGATCGACGGGCTGTCGTGCTCGTTGCGCTACGAGAACGGCCGCCTCGCGGTGGCCGCCACCCGCGGCGACGGGCAGGAGGGCGAGGACGTGACCGCCAACGTCCGCACCATTGCCGTCATTCCCGCCCAGATCCCGGCCGATCCCGCGCAAGTCCCGCAAGATCCCGTCCCGGACGTGCTGGAGGTGCGCGGCGAGGTCTACATGTCCGCCGCCGACTTCGCGGCCCTCAATGCCCGGCAGGCGGAAGCGGGCGAAAAGGTCTTCGCCAACCCCCGCAACGCCGCCGCCGGCTCGCTGCGCCAGCTCGACCCGTCGATCACCGCCGCCCGGCCGCTGAACTTCTTCGCCTATGCCTGGGGCGAGGCCTCCTTCCTGCCGGCGGACACCCAGCTCGGCATGGTGGAGGCGTTCGCGCGCTGGGGCTTTCCCACCAACCCGCTCACCATCCGCGCCACCAATGCGGCGGAGCTGATCGCCCACTACCGCCGGATCGAGCAGGAGCGGGCGCTGCTCGGCTACGACATCGACGGCGTGGTCTACAAGGTGGACCGGCTCGACCTGCAGAGAAGGCTCGGCTTCGTCTCGCGCTCGCCGCGCTGGGCGCTGGCGCACAAGTTCCCGGCCCAGCAGGCGACCACCGTGCTCGACGAGATCGAGATCCAGGTGGGGCGCACCGGGGCGCTCACCCCGGTGGCGAAGCTGCGCCCCGTCACGGTCGGCGGGGTGGTGGTCTCCTCGGCCACGCTCCACAACGAGGACGAGATCGCCCGCAAGGACATCCGCGTCGGCGACACGGTGGTGGTGCAGCGGGCGGGCGACGTGATCCCGCAGGTGGTGCGGGTGCTCGTCGAGCATCGCCCGCCGGGCACGAAGCCCTACCTTTTCCCCCACACCTGCCCCGCCTGCGGCTCCCACGCGGTGCGCGAGGTGGACCCGAGGACCGGCAAGGAGGACGCGGTGCGGCGCTGCACCGGCGGCCTCATCTGCCCGGCGCAGGCGGTGGAGCGGCTGCGCCACTTCGTCTCCCGCAACGCCTTCGACATCGAGGGGCTGGGGGAGAAGCAGGTGGCCGCGCTCCATGAATGGAACCTCATCCGCTCCCCCGCCGACATCTTCACGCTCGAGGCGCGCAACGCCGAGGGCCTCCAGCGGCTGGAGAACCGCGACGGCTGGGGCAGGACCTCGGTCCGGAACCTGTTCGCCGGCATCGAGGCGCGGCGGCGCGTCGCCGTGGACCGCTTCGTGTTCGCGCTCGGCATCCGCCATGTGGGCGAGACCAACGCCCGGCGCCTGATGCGCCATTACGGCACCGTGGAGGCCCTGCGCGACGGGGCGCTCGCGGCGGTCATGCCGGGGGAGGAGCACCCCAAGGGCAACGAGGCCTGGGCCGAGATGACCGCCATCGACGGCATCGGCGCCGTGGTGGCCGAGGCGGTGGTGGAATTCTTCGCCGAGCCGAAGAACCGCGACGTGGTGGCGGCGCTGCTGGCGCAGGTGGAGCCCCAGCCTTTGGAGCAGGTGGCGGCGCAAAGCCCTGTGGCGGGCAAGACCGTGGTCTTCACCGGATCGCTGGAGCGCATGACCCGCGACGAGGCGAAGGCCATGGCCGAGCGCCTGGGCGCGAAGGTGGCCGGCTCCGTCTCCGCCAAGACCGATCTGGTGGTGGCCGGGCCGGGCGCCGGCTCGAAGCTGGAGAAGGCGCGCGGGCTCGGGGTGGAGGTGATCAGCGAGGAGGAGTGGTTCGAGCGGATGGGGTGAGGCGGCGGCCGGGTGATGAGGCGGCTTGGGACCGCCTTGTTCGCACACTGGAGCGCGATCTGATCAAATCGGCTCGATTTGACCGGTGAATTGCCCTCTGGCTTCAAGAAAAAGAGCGCGCTTTCCGCTCAACCGCGGTGGCGGCTGGGCGGCGCGCGCTCCAGGCCGCGGCGCTGTCGCCGTCACGCGCCCCCGCCGGCAGCTCTCCTCACGCCCGCGGGTGGGCCGCCTTGTAGGCGGTCATCAGCGCCGCCTGGTCCACCTGGGTGTAGATCTGGGTGGTGGAGAGCGAGGCGTGGCCGAGCAGCTCCTGGATCGAGCGCAGGTCGCCCCCGCGCGCCAGAAGGTGGGTCGCGAAGGAGTGGCGCAGGGCATGGGGGGTCGCGCTCGCCGGCAGGCCGAGGGCGCCGCGCATGCGCTCCACCGCCGCCTGGACGATGCGCGGCGAGAGCTTCGCCCCCTTGGCGCCCCGGAACAGCGGGCCGTCCTTCGCCAGGACATAGGGGCACAGCGCCGCGTAGTCGGCGATCGCCGCCCGCACCGGGGCGATCAGCGGCACCATGCGCGCCTTGCCGCCCTTGCCGAGGATGGTGACCTGGTCCGCGTCGCCCTCGATCATGGCCGGGGTAAGGGAGAGCGCCTCCGAGATGCGCAGGCCCGCGCCGTAGAGCAGCGCCAGCACGGCGGCGTCGCGGGCGAGGACCCAGGGCGCGCGGTCCTCCCCGGCGCGGGTCGCGGGGTCGGCGAGCGCGCGGGCGGCGTCCACGCTCACCGGCTTCGGCAGGGTCTTGCCCACCTTGGGCGCGCGCACGGCGGCGAGCGCGCCGACCCGCCCCTCCCCTTCCCGCTCCAGGTGGCGGGCAAAGGAGCGGGCGGCGGCGAGCAGGCGCACCAGGGTGCGCGGCGCCACCCCGTCGGCGCGGCGCGCGGCCAGCACCGCGCGCACGTCCGCCGGCCCGAGGGCGGCAAGCTCGGCAAGGCGCGGCGGCGCGCCGAGATGCTCCCGGAGGCGCGCCAGCACCACGGACAGGTCGCGGGCATAGGCCTCGCGCGTCTTGGGCGAGAGGCGGCGCTCGTGCGCCAGCCGGTCGAGCCAGGCGCGCGCGGCGCGCGCCACGTCCGGGGCGGCGGCGGCGAGCAGCGCGCCTTCCGCGCGGGCGGCCTTCTCCTGGTCGCTCATGGCCATGCCGCACCTCCGGAGCCGTTGCATCTCGTTTCAAACCGAAACGTGCCTTCGCCCATATCTTCGATTAGCAAGCAAAGCCCTTCACAATCCCTGAAGGGGGATATGGCCGAATTCCTCCATTGCGCGAGCGCAAGGACAGACCCGAGGTTCGAACCTTTCTTCTGGACGTCCCCCTAGAGCGCGATCCGATCAAATTGCATCAATTTGATCGGTAAATCGCGCTCTCACTTGATGATAGAGAACGCGTTGTCCGTTCAGCTTGCGTTGCAAGCTGAACGGCGCGTGCTCTGAGGAAGGAACCCAATGCGGAGCATCGCCACCCCATGAAAGCCCGGAGCTGGCTTCGCGTGCTGCTGGTCCTCCTCGTCGCCGCGGCGGGCGTGGCGGCGTGGCGCTTCACCCACCTGACGGAAGTGAGGGCGGTGGAGGTGCGGCGCGGCACGGCGGCGGAGATCGTCTATGCCACCGGCGTGGTGGAGCCGCGCCGCTGGGCCAAGGTGTCGACGCTCCAGCGCCAGCGCATCGTCTCCATCTGCGACTGCGAGGGCCGGCGGGTGAAGCAGGGCGACGTGCTCGCCCAGCTCGACGATAGCGTGGAGCAGGCGACGCTCGCCGAGATGGAGGCGCGCCGCGCCCGGCTCGAAGGCGATGTCGCCCGCGCCAAGAGCCTCATGGACCGGCAGGTGGCGAGCCAGACCACCTACGAGCAGGTGCTGACCCAGCTGCGCGAGTACGAGGCGCGCGTCGAGGCGCAGAAGCAGCGGATCGAGGAGCTGAAGCTGCGCGCGCCCATGGACGGCGTGGTGCTGCGCAAGGACGGCGAGGTCGGCGAGGTGCTGGCCACCACCGGCGACACCACCCTGTTCTGGATCGGCGAGCCGAAGCCGCTGCGCATCGTCGCCGACGTGAACGAGGACGACATCCCGCGCGTGAAGGTGGGCCAGAAGGTGCTGCTGCGCAACGACGGCTACAAGGACCAGCTGCTGGACGCCACGGTTGCCGAGATCACCCCCAAGGGCGACCCGGTCAACAAGACCTTCCGCGTCTACCTCTCGCTGCCCGACGACACGCCGCTCTCGATCGGCATGAGCGTGGAGGCGAACATCGTCGTCGCCGAGCACGACAACGTGCTGCTGGTGCCCGGCGAGGCGCTGATCGGCGACGTCGCCTTCCGCGTCGAGGGGCGGCGCCTCGCGCGCACCGAGCTGAGGCTCGGCCTGCGCGGCACGCGCATGGTGGAGGTACTGGCCGGGCTGAAGGAAGGGGACCTGGTGGCGAGCCCCGCCACCGGCGACATGCGCAACGGCGAGCGGGTGCGCGTGCTCGGCCGCACGATCCTCGACCAGGGCGCGGCCACCGGCACGGAGGGCGCGCCGAAGGGGGCGGCGCCGTGAGCGGCCGCGCCGGCCTCGCGCTCTCCATCGCCCTCACCCACGTGCGCAGCCGGGCGCGGCAGACGCTGGTGGGCGTCCTGGGCGTCGCCACCGGCGTCGGCTTCTCGGTGATGATGGCGGCGCTGATGGAGGGCTCGCAGCGCGACTTCATCACCCAGCTGGTGGACGCGCTGCCCCACATCCTCGTCAGCGACGAGCGGCGCAATCCCTCGCCGCAGCCGGCCGAGGAGGCCTATGACGCCGCCGTCATCCAGGGCCTCACCACCAAGGCGATCCGGCCCGGCATCAAGAACCCCTACGCCATCATGGCCGCCATCTCGGGCTGGGTGGACGGGGCGGTGGCGCCCTCGGTGCAGGCCAAGGCGGTGGTGCGCTTCGCCGGCCGCGACCGCACCGCGAGCGTGATCGGCATCGACCCCAAGCGCGAGGGCGAGGTGTCCAAGCTGCCGACGCAGATCCGCGAGGGCACGCTCGCCGACCTCTACCGCGCCTCCAACGCCATCATTCTCGGCGACGGCCTCGCGGGCAAGATCGGCGCGCGGGTGGGCAACGTGGTGTCGGTCACCGGCGGCAGCGGCCAGGTGCTGCTGTGCACCGTGGTCGCCTTCTCCCACACCGGCGTCGCCTCCGCCGACGACAGCCAGGCCTATGTGCTGGTGAAGACGGCGCAGATCCTCGCCGGCCAGACCGGGCTCGTGAACGAGATCCGCGTGAAGGCGCAGGACGTGATGGCGGCGCGCGAGATCGCCGCGCGGATCGAGGCGGAGACCGGCTACAAGTCGGTGTCCTGGCAGGAGGCGCACGAGGACCTGCTCTCCGCCTTCGAGATCCGCAACCTCATCATGTACATGGTGGTGGGCGCGATCCTGCTGGTGGCCTCGTTCGGCACCTACAACATCATCTCCACCATCACCCACGAGAAGACGCGCGACATCGCCATCCTGAAGTCGCTCGGCCTCACCGAGGCCCTGGTGCGCGCCATCTTCGTGCTGGAGGGGCTGGTGATCGGACTGACCGGCACGGCGCTCGGCTTCGCCCTCGGCTACGCCCTCTCCCTCGCCATGGGGCAGGTGGCGATCAAGAGCCCGTTCATGGATGCCACCCACCTGCCGATCCATTATTCGCCGCTCCATTACGCGCTCGCCGGGGCGGTGGCGCTCTCGGCCTCGCTGGTCGCGGCCTACCTGCCGGCGCGCAAGGCCGCCTCGCTCCAGCCGGTGGACATCATCAGGGGCGCCTCGTGAGCGCGCCGCCTCTGATCCGCGCCGAGAATCTCGGCCGGGTGATCGCCGGCGAGGTGCCGGCGACGCTGATCTCGGAAGCCAGCCTTTCGGTCGCGCCCGGCACCTTCATGGCCATCACCGGGCCCTCCGGCTCCGGCAAGTCGTCGCTGCTCTATCTGCTCGGCCTGCTGGACCTGCCCACCACCGGCGAGGTCTATGTGGAGGGGCAGGCGACGAGCCGGCTCTCCGAGGACGCGCGCGCCGCGATCCGGCTGGAGAAGCTCGGCTTCGTGTTCCAGTTCCACTTCCTGCTGCCGGAGTTCACGGCGCTGGAGAACGTGCTGCTGCCCATGCGCGCGCTCGGCCGGCTGAAGGGCGAGGCCATGGCGGCGCGTGGCCTGGCGCTGCTGGCGGCGCTCGGCCTCGAAGCCCATGCGGGCAAGCGCCCGGACCAGCTCTCCGGCGGCCAGCGCCAGCGCGTCGCCATCGCCCGCGCGCTCGCCAACGACCCCGCCGTGCTGCTCGCCGACGAGCCCACCGGCAACCTCGACACCCACTCCACCGAGCAGGTGTTCGCCATCCTGCGCCATCTGGTGGACGCGGAGCGGCGGGCGGTGGTGATCGTCACCCACGATCTCGCCTTGGCGGCGCGCGCCGACCGGCAGGTCCGGGTGGTGGACGGGCGCATCGTCGAGGGCGGCGAGAGCCTGCCGGCGGCCTGATCCCACCCCCGGACGAAGCGCCGCCTTGCGGTGCGGCACGCCCGTGCCATAGTCGGGAAGACTTCCAGGGTGCGGCGCCCGGTCGAGTCGGCGCACCGCCGTCAAAGGTATCAGGATGCGGCGATGCGCCGCTGGGCGACGGATGAGGGCATGACGAGCCAGGATGATCGTGAGCAGGAGCGGGACCTCAAGGCCCTTCTGGAGCGCCTCAGGCAGGAGCATCGCGATCTCGACGCGGCGATCGAGGCGCTGACCGCGGTGGCGGGTTCCGACGTGCTCCAGGTGCAGCGGCTGAAGAAGCGCAAGCTGCAGCTGAAGGACCGCATCAGCCAGGTCGAGGACGAGCTGTTCCCCGACATCATCGCCTGAGGGTCGGCCCGCCCCGGCGCCGCCGCCCTTGCGCGCCGTCATGCCCCGGCTTGTCCGGGGCATCCACGCCAGCCCCGTGCCGGCCGCGCGAAACGCCGAAACCGCCCTCCCGTCCGCGACGTGGATCCCCCGGACAAGCCGGGGGATGACGGCGGTGACAGAAATGACAGGACGCTGAAACCCAAACCGCCGTCATGCTCCGACTTGATCGGAGCATCCATGCGCCTGGGGTGGCGTCCGCGGCCGACGTTCCTGGACCCACCGGTCGAGCCGGAGGGCGACGGCGGGGGGTGGGGCGGCGGCGGCAGTGGCACCAAGGCAACCGGAAAAGCACCGTCATGCCCCGGCTTGTCCGGCGCATCCACCCTGCCGCCTGCGGGCGGTCGAAAATGAAGCGCCGGCCCAACCGCCGCGTGGCCCCCGGACAGGCCGGGGGATGACGGTAGTGAGAGCGGAGGCGGTGAGCGCCTGAAAGCCCGGCGGGTCATCGCCTATGGCGCCCGGCCCTCCGGCGCGGGTCGGCGAGGCGTCTCGCGCAGCCGCCCCTGAGCCGGACCGCGCCTCAGAGCGCGCCGAGCATGGCGGCGGCGCTGGAGACGTCGGCCTTGGAGGGCACGTCCTCGATGTTCAGCACCTTCACCACCCCGTCCTCCACCAGCATCGCGAAGCGCTTGGAGCGCACGCCGAGGCCGGCGGCCGAGCCGTCGAAGGTGAGGTCGAGCGCCTTGGCGAAGGCGGCGTCGGGATCGGCCAGGAACACGATCTTGCCGTCCGCGCCGGTCGCCTTCTCCCAGGCGCCCATGACGAAGGGGTCGTTCACCGACACCACGGCGATGGTGTCGACGCCCTTGGCCTTGATGGCCTCGGCCTCGGCCAGATAGCCCGGCAGGTGGTTCTTGTGGCAGGTGGGCGTGAAGGCGCCGGGCACCGCGAACAGCACGACCTTCTTGCCCTTGAAGATCTCGTCGCCGCTCTTCGGCACCGGGCCGTCGGCCGTCATCAGGCGAAAGGTGGCGGAAGGAAGGGTATCACCGACCGAGATGGGCATGGGGCGCTCCGATGGATTGCGGCGGGTTCGGCCGCCGCGCGACAATACGTAGTTTTCCGGAGGAGGAAAGCGCCGACATCCGTTGCGGCACCGGCGCTCAGGGCGGCGGGATCACGTGCTCCACGGCCACCGACCGCGGCGCGTCCACGAGCGTGAAGGTGAGGCGCGCGCCCTCGATGCCGGCATTGGGCGGCAGACCGTCCACCGCCAGCACGAAGCGCGCCTTGCCGTCGGGCAACGCGGTCTTCTGCGGCAGCGGCAGCGCCCAGCGCGGGTCCGGCCCTTCCACGAAGAGGTCGGCCTTGGGGTTGGCGACGCGGGCCTCCACCACCAGCTCGGCGGGGCTCTTGGAGCGGTCGAGGGCGACCGAGGTCACCGCCGGCGCCTCGGCGCCGCCGAGCGCCGCCGCCTGGGGCACCAATGCGCGCGCCTGGGCGATGCGGGCATCGACGCCGGCCGCGTCCTTGCCGTCGATGACGAGCGAGAATTCCGCCTGGGCCGGCAGGCACAGCGCCTCGCAGACGGCGAAATCGAGCTTGAGATGGAGCCGCGCCGGCGCCTTCGGATCGGCGAGCCGCACCGCCAGCGGAAACAGCACGTTGCCCTTGTAGCCGATGGAATAGACCCCCGCCCCGTCGGCGAAGCGACGCGGCGCCGGCCACGCCATCTCCACCCCGAGCACGTTGTGGGAGCCGGCCCAGTCGATCTGCGGCGGCACGCCGGCATCGCCCGGATAGCGCCAGTAGGTCTTCCAGTGCGGCGCGAGCCTGACGTCCAGGCCCGCCTGGGCCACCTCGCCGGTGACCGATCCGGCGATCAGCCGCACCTCGGCGCCCTGCACCGCCACCGGCGCGCTCTCGCCTGCCGCGGCGGGAAGCGGAAGCAGCGCCGCCAGCACGGCGCCGAGCGCCGGAAGCACGGAGCGGGACGGGCGGAGGCCTGCGCAGATCATGGCCAAGCGGCGTAGCCTCTTCCGGCGCCACGCGCAAAGGCGCCGTGAGCACAAGCCCGTGACGCCGCCGCCCGCGGACGGCGCCGGAAGGCCCCGGGCCCCGCGCGAAGCGCGCGTGGAAGCACACATGGCGGACGTGGCGCATTCCCAAAAGGGGCGCGGCACGGTAGCCTTCCCCCATGATCGATATCTCCAGGCCCGGATCGTCGGAAGGGGATCCGAACTTCCTCGACGGCCAGATGCTCATCGCCATGCCGGCCATGCGCGACGAGCAGTTCGCCCGCACGCTCATCTATCTGTGCGCCCACTCGGCGGAGGGCGCCATGGGCATCGTCGTCAACCAGCCGGCGAGCCACATCGACTTCGCCGAGCTTCTGGTGCAGCTGGACGTGGTGCCGGCCTCGGACCGCATCCTGCTGCCCAAGCGCGCGGAGGGGATCCGGGTGCTGCGCGGCGGCCCGGTGGAGACCGGGCGCGGCTTCGTGCTGCACTCGGCGGACTATTTCATCGAGAATTCCACCCTGCCCATCGACGACGACATCTGCCTGACGGCGACGCTCGACATCCTCAAGGCCATCGCCGGCGGCCACGGGCCGAAGAGCGCGGTGCTGGCGCTCGGCTATGCCGGCTGGGCGCCGGGGCAGCTGGAGATGGAGATCCAGGCCAATGGCTGGCTCCATTGCGCGGCCGACTTCGACCTGGTGTTCGGCGGCAGCACGGAGACGAAATACGACCTCGCTTTGCGCAAGCTCGGCATCGACCCCGGCATGCTCTCATCGGAGGCCGGGCACGCCTGAGGACGCGCCCGGAGCGCGGCTCACGCCCGCGGCGCCAC
Source organism: Xanthobacter pseudotagetidis (assembly GCF_043194795.2). Classification (NCBI taxonomy): domain Bacteria; kingdom Pseudomonadati; phylum Pseudomonadota; class Alphaproteobacteria; order Hyphomicrobiales; family Xanthobacteraceae; genus Xanthobacter; species Xanthobacter pseudotagetidis. The sequence goes on from NZ_CM195534.1 coordinate 4,577,686, forward strand.
CGGCGCGCTCTGGCCCAGGAGCTCGGCCGCGAGGCGGCGCCGGACTTCGTTCTGGCGCTCGCGCACCAGGCCCGGCAGCAGGAAGGCATCCAGCAGGAACCAGAAGACGCCGATCACGAAGAAATAGGAGACGATCTGGAGGATCGCCGTGCCCGTGCGGCCGAGATAGAAGCGGTGCGCGGAGACGATGCCGAGGAACAGCCAGAAGAAATAGGCCAGCGCGGGGCTCGGCCCCTCATTGGCAAGCCGCGCCTCGATATAGGTCTGCTGCTGGATGTCGAGCACGATGCGGTTCTCCTTGCCCCGGTCACGCCTGCCGGCCGCCCGCGGCGCCGGCGCGCGATCCGCCGCCACGCTTGTGGTCCAGGCGCACCCGGCTGGCAAGGCTGCCGCCATCGCCGTTCGCGCAGGAGCCTTGCGCCTGGACGATGACTTCATGTTGATGGGGGCGCATGCCGCGCCCGCCGTCCGGACGCGGTAGGCTCTGCCCGCGGCGCGTCCGCGAGGAGGTTTGCCTTGAGCTTCGTTCCCTGCCCCGACCCCGTGCCCGGAGACGCGGCGAGCTGCGCCGCCGTGGAGACCGTGATCATCCCCCGCGCCCGCGACATCGGCGGCATGGAGGTGGCGCGCGTGCTGCCGTCCGTCGAGGGGCAGATGATCGGACCCTTCATCTTCTTCGACCGCATGGGGCCGGTGCGCTTCGACGCCCGCCAGGCGGAGGACGTGCGCCCGCATCCCCATATCGGGCTCTCGACCGTGACCTACCTGTTCGAGGGCTCCATGATCCATCGCGACAGCCTCGGCACCGAGCGGGTGATCGAGCCGGGCGCGGTGAACCTCATGACCGCCGGGCGCGGCATCGTCCATTCCGAGCGCCACGACGCCACGGTGAAGGCGCGCGGGGGGCCGCTGTTCGGCATCCAGAGCTGGGTCGCGCTGCCGAGGGACGACGAGGAATGCGCCCCCGGCTTCCACCATTCCGGCACCGAGGCGCTGCCGGTGGTGGAGGATGGCGGCCTGCGCGCCCGCGTGGTGCTGGGCTCGGCCTTCGGCGCCACCTCGCCGGTACCCCTCGCCTCGCCCTCCTTCTATGTGGAGGCGCAGATGGCGCCCGGCGCGCGGCTGCCCATCGACCCCACGCACGAGGACCGCGCGCTCTTCACCTTGGGCGGCGCGGTGGAGGTGGACGGAACCCGCTTTCCGGCGGGCCAGATGCTGGTGATCCGGCGCGGCGTCGCCACCTCCGTCAAGGCGCTGGAGCCGGCGCGGGTGATGGTGCTCGGCGGCGAGCCCATGGAGGGGCCGCGCTACATCTGGTGGAACTTCGTCTCGTCCGACCTCGACCGCATCGACCAGGCCAAGGACGCCTGGCGGCGCGGCCGGTTCGACCTCATCCCCATGGACCACGACGAGTTCATCCCCGCGCCCGAGGACGGCCCCGGCCGCCCGCGCGCCCAGAAGCCGCGGCCGTGAGCGGGGCGTCCGGGCCCGGGCCGGGTGAGGCTCAGGTCTTGAGCATTCAGGTCTTGGGCGTTCAGGTCTTGGGCGTCTCGCCGCCATAGGGCTGGGTGACGGCGGGCGCGTCGCTGGCGGGGAAGGTCTCCTCCAGCGCCTCATCGAGCTGCCGGTCGCGGCGCCCGGCCTCCGCGCGCGCGGCGGCATCCTCCTCGGCGTCGGCGGCCTTCTCGGCCGACGCGTCGCGGACGGGCGAGGGCGGGTCGCTCGCCGGGAAGCTCTGCTCCAGCGCCAGGTCGAGCTCCCGGTCGATCTGCGCCTTCTCGGCGCGGGCCTTCTCGGTGGAGGGGGAACGGGTCACGGCTGGTCTCCGGTCATGGCGGCGCGGGCTGAAATGGCGCAAGCCGGGGCGGCGCGGATTGGGCCGCCCGCGCCCCGCCATGCGCGCCCGATGCGCGGGCACACTCTCGGAAATGAACGCGGCCGCGCCGCGCCCGGTTCCAACCCTTAGGCAAGCGGCGTCAGCACCGCCGCCGGGAAGGCCGCGAACAGGTCGCCGAACTCCAGCCGCCCCATGTTCGCTTCGGCGCGGCGGCCGGTGATGGCGTCGCGGAACGCGTCGCCAAGCCCCTCTGGCAGCACGAAGCCGGTATCGCCCCAGCGCACCGTCGGCACGCGCGGCGGCATCGGATCGGGCCCGACCAGATGCGCGGCAAGGCGCGTCACCGCCACGATCGCCACCTTGCCCTGGTGGCGGCGCAGGAAGGCGAAGCCGCTTCCCTCCCGCATGCCCTCGATGTGGAGCGGCTCGTAGCTGCCCTTGGCGAACAGGGCCGGCTCGGCGGCGCGCAGGCGCAGCAGCCGGGCGATGAGCGCCTGCTTGGCGCGTCCGTCCGGCCACGTGCCGAGCAGAACCTCGGCGGCCAGGCCCGAGCCGAGGGCGGAGGTGCGGGCGGGAAAGTCCACCGCGCGCAGATTGTCCGGGTCGTCCAGCGCGAAGTCCCAGAATTCCGTGCCCTGGTGGAAGTCGGGAATGCCCGGCAGGGTGCATTTCAGCACCGCCTGGGTATAGCCGTTGATGACGCTGGCGAGCGAGATCCGCTCCACGAAGTCCGCCAGCAGCCGGCGCAGGGGAGCCGCCTCGGCGGCGTCGAAGAGGGCGTCGAGGAAGCGCGCGCAGCCGGCCTCGTAGGCCTCGTCGCCGAACAGCGGCCGGGTGCCGCGCCGCGCGCGCCGCACCGCATCGGGGAACCAGCGCGCCGCCCGCGCCTTGAGATCGGCGAGGGCCGGGGCGTCGTCGAGCCGCAGGGTCAGCGGCCATGCGGCGACGAGCCCCTGATAGAGCAGCGCCTCGTCCGCCGGCAGCGGGCACGGGCCCGCCTCGGTGCGGGTGCGCAGGGCCTCGGCCGCTTCCATCAGCTGGCGCAGCAGCGTCTCCCACTCGCCCGGCACCTCGGAGAGCACGGCGAGGCGCATGCGCGCATCCTCGCCGCGCTTGTGCCCGGTGCCGGCGGTGACGACGGGCGCCGCCGGCCAGGCCTCCCCGAGCGCGCCGACGCGCGCGTGGACGGCGGCGGCGCGCAGGCCGATCAGCGCCGGGTCGGCGCCGCGCTCGACCCGCGAGAGCAGGCGGGCATAGCGCTCGCCCAGCATCCCCTCATCGACCGCGCGGTCGAGGCTCGCGGTGAGCTGCTGGAAGCGGGCGATGGCATGGGCGCGGGCGCCGCTCTGGGCGAAGTCCGGCACCGCGCGCGGCGCCTCGCCGCCGAGCCAGCGCTCCACCAGGTCCACCACCGGCAGATCGACGGGGGAGATGGTTCGCCGCGCACCGGCGAAGGCGGCGGCGTAGAGGGCGGCGTCCTCGGCGGTGCGGCCGTCCATGTCGCCGAACGCGCGCCGGGCGGGAAAGGCGACCGCCAGCTCGTGGGCGATGCGCTTCAGGGCCGCGAAGGTGACGTCGCGCCCCTCGGGCGCGCCGCGCGCCACGTCGTGGAGCGCGCGCGCGGCGGCCTGCAGCTCGGCGCTGAAGGTCTCCTCCAGAAGGGTGCGGCGGCAATGGTCGCGCACCGCCTCGAACGGCTGCCGGTCGCCGGACAGGCTGCCCCAGAGCTCGCTGAGCGCGGGGGCCGCCAGCGCGTCGTGCATCGCCAGCGAGATCGCCTCCGCCATGGCGTCCTCGCCGGGGGCGGTCTCGGGCGCGGGCGCCGAAGCGCCGGCCGGGCGCCGGTCGGCGAGCAGCTCCGGCGGCAGGCCGACGCAGCCCACGGGCGGCAGCGCCTCCTGCGGGCGGCGCGCGGAGAGGTCGCGCAGCTTCAGCGTGAGGCGCCGGGCATAGGCGGCGGGGTCGGCCATGAGGTCGAGACCGACCGCGCGGAAGCCGTCCAGCAGCCCGTCGGCATAGAGCTGGAAGGCATAAGCGTGCACCGCCTCGAACACGTCCGTCCGCTCGAGCCTCAGGCCGATGAGGCCGGGCGTCTCCACGAAGCGGCGGAAGTTGAGGTCGTCGTTCGCGGTGCGCCACCAGGCGAGGCGATAGTTCTGCTTCTCCAGCAGCCGGTCGAGGCGGGCACGCCCGTCCGCGGCGCGCCCGTCGAAGCCGGACAGGACGCCGCGCATGGCGCGCACGCCCTCCTCGGTCTCCGCGAGGGCGAGGAGGCGGTACTTGGCGGACCGCAGCTCCTCCCGGTCCGGCCGCACCCCGGAGAGCGAGCGGAACAGGTCACGCATGCCGGCGAATGCCGGCGTGTCGGCCTGCTCCAGGATCGTCGCCCAGTCCGTGGGGCAGATGGGGAAGACGTGCTCCTGGTGGCGCGCCACGAAGCCGGCGAGGCCTGCGTCATAAACGAGGCTCAGGCTGCCGTCGCAGATCGCCTCCCAGTAGGGACGGTCCAGGAACGGCGCCAGCACCTTGTTGCGCAGGTCGATGTCGCCGGCGCGCCAGTCCACGTCGAACCACGACGCGAAGGCGCTGTCGCGCCCCCATTCCAGGAGGTCGAGCCAGGCCTCGTTGTCGGCGCCGCCGATGCCCATGTGGCCCGGGGCGAGGTCCATCAGCAGGCCGACCTGCGCCCGGCGCAGGGCGCCCGCGAGGCGCTCCAGGGAGCGGGCGCCGCCGAGGTCCGGATCGATGGCGGAAAAATCCACCACGTTCGCGCCCTGCCACCGGCCCGGCCGCGCGCGCAGCAGGGGGGAGGCGCAGACATGGCTGATGCCGATATCGGCGAGATAGCCCGCGAGCGGGATCGCCGCCTCGAGCGGGAAGCCCTTGTGGAAGCGCAGCCGGTAGAGCGCGCGCGGCACGCTGGCGAGCCCGTCGCGCCACAGCAGCGGCGTGGGAAACACGGCGGTGCCGAGGCCCGCGAGGGTCGGCGCGCCCAGCGGCAGCGGCCCCTCGGCATCCTCGGTCCCCGCAAAGGGGTCTATCTTGAAGAGCTGGCTCATGGGCGGCAGCCGCGCCGGACGACGGCACGCGTCGCCGCCTGCGCCGGTCCTCCCGCCCCGCATCCGAGCGTCACCGCTCCAGCGGCGGGAGCCCTCTCCACGCGATAACATCCAGCCTCTTCGGCATACCTGACGCCCACTCTCGCCTATCCCGTCCTTGTCGCGCCCCCCGACGCGGCCGTTGTTCATCTTGGAAACGATCGCTCTGCCGCACGCGGGGCAGATGACATCCCGATGTTATCCTAGTCGCGATTGCCCGGACCGAGAACTGGATTCTGACAACCCTTCCATGCGTAGAAAGGAAGAGCAGGATACCGGACACTTTGCTATGGAGCGCTGATTCGGAGGTACTATCGCATTGCCGCCGCTCTACTGAGGAAGCTCTCGACGTGGCGCGCGACCAGGCTGCGCCATCCATGCGCGCAAAGGCGAATACCCACAGCTGCGCAACCGCCCGCCTTGCCCAGGCCAGCCCGCGCGATGGATGCGGACGTTCCCCGCCCCCGCCGGGACGGCGCGGCAAGCGAGGCCGGGCGCCGCCAGGACGCTCCGTTTCGGCGCATCCGCCCGCCCCCTGCCCCCTACGAGGGCTCGGGCGCCGCCTCCGCGTCCGCCTCCTCGCTGCGTCCGTCGGCGAGGCGCGATGCGATCTCCAGGATGCGCCGTCCCAGCGCGGCCGCCGCCGGAGCGGAGGCGGCCGCGCCGTGCTCCAGGGCGTCCAGCAGAGCGCCGAGCAGCAGCAGGTCGAGCAGCGGGCGGTCGAGCCGGCGGCCGGGCGCGGCCTCCAGATAGCCGGCGATACCGGCCCGCTCGGCGCGGGCGCGGAACTGGTCGAGCAGCTCGCGCCGCGTCGCCCGGTCGAGGCCCGCCATTCCCTCCCCCTCGCCGGACACGGCGGCGGCTGCCAGCTCCAGGGAGGCAAGGAGGGCCGCCACGTCCTGCCAGGGGCTGTCGGCCGGCAGGGCGCCGGGCGGCGCCGCCGCGACGATGTCGGAGCGCGCGCCCTGGAAGCCCACCAGAACCGCCTCGCCCGCCGCCACCAGGACCCGGTCGAGGCCGAAGCGGCCATGGATCGGGAACACCGGCGATCCCAGGGCCGCGGCGCCCCGCTCGGCGATGCGGCCCGCCACCTCCGGACGGCGCGCGATGGCGGCCGCCCCTTCCGGCGTCCGCGCCAGCAGCTCGCCGGCGCGATCCGCCGCCCGCATGGCGCGCAGCGCCCAGGCCTCCGCCTCCGTCTCGCCCGCCGCCGCCACCGGACCGCCCGAAGCGGCCGGATCGAGCAGGACATGGGCCTCGGCGAGCCGCCGGCCGATGCCGCGCAGGAAGGGGACGAGACCCGAAACCTCCTCGTCGAAGCGCCGGCGCCCCGCCTCGCCCGCGCCCGCCGCCTCGTCGAGCGCCCGGCGCAGCTGGTTGGCGACGAACGCGAAGCCGTTGCCCTGGTGGCGCACCCGGCGGGAGATCAGCAGCACCGGCGTCGCGGTGCCGTCCGGGCGGCACCTCAGCACGGTTCCCAGCAGAGGGGGCATATGGGGATAGCCGGCCTCCGTGAGACGGCGCGCCATCTCCGCCTGGGTGCCGCGCGCCGGATCGGCGCGGCGGAACAGGCGCACCGCCACGTCCCCGGCGGCGGCGAGGGTTCCGCTCGGCTCCTCGATCTCCACGATCTCGGAGGGCTCGTCCTGGTCCGGCGCGGCCGCGCCGAGGCCCGGCGTCGCCGAGAACACCAGCGCGCTGCCGTCCGGCAGCGCGAGGCTTCCGCTCTCGCGCACCGCGCGGACGACGCCGTGGGCGAAGCGCTCCAGCGCCACCCCGTCGGTGAGGTAGCCGACACGCCGGCCATGGCGCACCCGCGCCAGCGCCAGCTGCGGCACCAGCGCCGGCGGCGCCTCGTCCTCCCACACCACGGCGAGCGGCAGCAGGAAGCGTTCCGTGCGCCCGTCGCGCCGGGCCTCGATCTCGGTCAGCGCCACCGGGCGCCGGGCGCTCGGAAGCACCGCCACCCAGGCGATCCGCGCCTGCGGCAGCGCCGCGCCGCGCGCGGCGCCCGCCGGCGTGTCCTGGAGCGGGAACCAGGAGCGGCGCGCCAGATAGGGCGGCAGGCACTCCACCTCCAGCGTGGCGCGGTGCCGGTCGGAGAGCGCGTCCATGAGGCCGCCGCGCACCACGAGGGTGGCGAACTCGGGCAGCTGCTCGCTCGCCCCGGCGCGCCAGTCGGGCTCCGCCGCCTCGGCGGAGAGGGCGAAGGCATAGAAGCCGTAGGGCGGCAGGGTCAGCACATAGGGCGCGCGGCCGATGGGCGGCAAAGGCGTGCCGCCCATGAGGTCCACCGGGACCCGGCGCTCGAACTCGGACAGGTCCAGCTCCACCGCCTGGAGCGTGCGCGAGAGGTTGGCGACGCACAGGATGCGCTCGTCGCCGTAGGCGCGCACGAAGGCGAGGATGCGCCGGTTGGCGGGGTAGAGCGCATGGAACGTGCCGCGCCCGAAGGCGCGGTGCTGCTTGCGCACCGCCAGCACCCGCCGCATCCAGTTGAGCAGCGAGGAGGGGTCGCGCTGCTGGGCTTCCACATTGCGCGCGGAAAAGCCGTAGAGCGGGTCCTGGATCACCGGCAGCACCAGCTTTTCCGGGTCCGCCTTGGAGAAGCCGCCGTTGCGGTCGGGCGACCACTGCATGGGGGTGCGCACCCCGTCCCGGTCGCCCAGGTGGATATTGTCGCCCATGCCGATCTCGTCGCCGTAATAGATCACCGGCGTTCCGGGCATGGTGAGCAGCAGCGCGTTCATCAGCTCGATGCGGCGCCGGTCGCGCTCCATCAGCGGCGCGAGGCGGCGGCGGATGCCGAGATTGATGCGCGCCCGCCGCTCCGCCGCATAGACGTTCCACAGATAGTCGCGCTCGGCGTCGGTGACGGTCTCCAGCGTCAGCTCGTCGTGGTTGCGCAAGAAGATGGCCCACTGACAGGTGGGCGGAATCTCCGGCGTCTGGCGCAGGATGTCGGTGATCGGGAAGCGGTCCTCCTTGGCGATCGCCATGTACATGCGCGGCATCAGCGGGAAGTGGAACGCCATGTGGCACTCGTCCGCGTCGGCGCCGAAATACTGCTGCGTGTCCTCGGGCCACAGGTTCGCCTCGGCGAGCAGCATGCGGCCCTGATAGTGGGCGTCGAGATGGGCGCGGATCTTGTGGAGGACGGCGTGGGTCTCCGGCAGGTTGGCGCAGTCCGTCCCCTCGCGCTCCACGAGGTAGGGCACCGCGTCGAGCCGCAGTCCGTCGACGCCGAGGTCGAGCCAGAAGCGCATGATGGACAGAACGCGCTCCAGCACCTGCGGATTGTCGAAGTTGAGGTCCGGCTGGTGGGCGTAGAAGCGGTGCCAGTAATACTGGCCGGCCACCGCGTCATAGGTCCAGTTGGAGGGCTCCACGTCGCAGAAGACGATGGGAACGCCGGGATAGCCGGCGTCGTTGTCGGCCCAGACGTAGAGGTCGCGCTCGGGGCTGCCCTTGGGCGCGCGCCGCGCCGCCTGGAACCAGGGATGCTGATCGCTCGTGTGGTTGATGACCAGCTCGGTGATGACGCGAAGCCCCCGCGCATGGGCTTCGGCGATGAAGCGGCGCGCCTCGTCCATGGTGCCGTAGTCCGGCGAGACGCCCTCGTAGAGCGAGATGTCGTAGCCGTCGTCGCGCCGCGGCGAGGGGTAGAAGGGCAGCAGCCAGACCGCGGTGGCGCCGAGCGCGGCGATATAATCGAGGCGCGAGATCAGCCCCTTGAAATCGCCGATGCCGTCGTCGTTGGCATCGAAGAACGACTTCACGTGCAGCTGGTAGATGATCGCGTCCTTGTACCAGAGCGGGTCGTCGCCGGCGGTGACGGGATCAGCCATGATCGCGCCCCCTTCCGCTGAAGCTGGCCGGGGCGCGCTGCTCCTCGCGGGAAGGGATGGGCGCTGAGCGGAGAGGCGGGCGGAGGAACGGGGCTGGCAAGATCGGGCAGCTCCTGGCGGGACGGGGCGGGAACGGATGACGCGGCCGGCGCGCCGGGCGCCGGCTACTGCCGAGCCAACGCTCGCGCGGCGGCAAGGTTCCCGCCTGCGCGAGCGCGAACCCATGATGGGACGAAAAGAGTCCGGGAGAGGCCCATGTGGTGGCGGGACGGCGTCATTTACCAGATCTATCCGCGCTCGTTCCAGGACACGGACGGCGACGGCGTCGGCGACCTTTCCGGCATCGCCCGGCGCCTGCCCTATCTCGCCGAGCTCGGCGTCGCGGCGATCTGGATCTCGCCCTTCTATCCCTCGCCCATGGCCGACTTCGGCTACGACGTCGCCGACCATACGGACGTGGACCCGCTGTTCGGCACGCTCGCCGACTTCGACGCGCTGGCCGCGGCGGCGCATTCCCTCGGGCTGAAGGTGATCCTCGACTTCGTGCCGAACCACACGTCGGACCGGCACCCCTGGTTCCGCGAGGCGCTCGGCTCCCCCACAAGCGCCAGGCGCGACTGGTACATCTTCCGCGATCCGGCGCCGGACGGCGGGCCGCCCAACAACTGGCTCTCCGAGTTCGGCGGCAGCGCCTGGACGCGCGATGCGGCGAGCGGGCAATATTACTACCACGCCTTCCTGCCCGAGCAGCCGGACCTCAACTGGCGCAACCCGGCGGTGGCGGCGGCGATGCACGAGGTGATGCGCTTCTGGTTCGCGCGCGGGGTGGACGGGCTGCGCATCGACGCGCTGTGGCACGTGATGAAGGACGAGGGCTTTCGCGACAACCCGCCGGACCCCGATTTTCGGGAGGGAATGAACCCCTATCGCCGGCTGCGCGCGCTCCACACCGCCGACACGCCGGAAGTCCACAGCGTGATCGCCGGCATGCGGGAGGTGGCTGACGCGTTTCCCGAGCGCCTGCTGATCGGCGAGGCCTACCTGCCGTTCGACCGCCTCGCCGCCTATCACGGCAAGCACGGCGGCGGGGTGCACCTGCCGTTCAACTTCGCGCTGATCGAGGCGCCGTGGACGGCCCGCGCCCTCGACGACCTGATCGCGCGCTACGAGGCGAGCCTGCCCGAGGGCGCCTGGCCCAACTGGGTGCTCTCCAACCACGACCGCCCGCGCGTCGCCGGCCGCGTCGGACCCAACCAGGCACGGGTGGCGGCCATGCTGCTCCTGACCCTGCGCGGCACGCCGACGCTTTATTACGGCGACGAGATCGGCATGGCGCAGGTGGAGATTCCGCCCGGTCGGGTGATGGACCCATGGGAAAAGCGCGTGCCCGGCCTCGGCCTGGGACGCGACGGCGCGCGCACGCCCATGCAGTGGGACGGCGGCCCGTTCGCCGGCTTCTCGACGGTGGAGCCCTGGCTGCCGCTGGCGGCGGACTTCACCGAGGTGAACGTCCAAGTGGAGAAAGCGAGCCCGTTCTCCATGCTCACCCTTACCCGCGCCCTGCTGGCGCTGCGCCGGTCGCGGCCGGCGCTGGCGCGCGGGAGCTATCGCAGCCTCGGCGCGGAGGGCGACCTGCTCGCTTATGTCCGCGAGGCCGAGGGCGAGCACCTGCTGGTGGCGCTCAATCTCGGCGGCGACCAGCTCTTGCTCGCCCTTCCGGACGGCGGGCCGAAGGGCGAAGTGCTGCTCTCCACCTTCTGCGACCGGGAGGGGGAGAGGGCGGACGGCGCCCTGGCGCTGCGTCCGAACGAGGGGGTCATCCTGGCGCTGGAGTGAGCGGGCGGGCGGGACGTCCGGCGGCTTCCCCCTCACCCTGCCCTCTCCCCGCCGGGGAGAGGGGTCTCCGCGCCCGAGATGGGCTCCCTCTCCCCGGCGGGGAGAGGGGTGGGGTGAGGGGTTCGGGAGCGCGACGGAAGAAGGGCCGCCCCTTGACCCGGCTGCCGCGGGACGCCTTATTCGCGGCCTTCAATCCGGGAGGCGAGGATGGCGGACGAGGACACAGCGGGCGGGACCATCTCCTTCGACGACTTCCTGAAGGTGGACATCCGCGTCGGCACCATCGTCGCCGCCGAGCCGTTTCCGCAGGCGCGCAAGCCGGCCTTCAAGCTCACCATCGACTTCGGCCCCGAGATCGGCACCAGGCGCTCCTCGGCGCAGATCACCGTGCACTACACGCCCGAGCAGCTCGTGGGCCGGCAGGTGGCGGCGGTGGTGAACTTCCCGCCGCGCCAGATCGGCCCATTCATGTCGCAGGTGCTCACCCTCGGCTTTCCGGATGCGGACGGCGCCGTGGTGCTGATCTCGCCCTCCGTGAAGGTGCCGGACGGCGGCCGCCTGTTCTGAGCCGCGACGGCGTCCGGTTCGGGGCGCGGCGCCGCGCGATCCTGCATCGCGCGCATGGGACCCCTGCCGCCGGCGCCGCCGCGCCCGCTTGCAGGGCGGCGGGATTGGTGGCAGATAGTTCCAGAACGAACGTTCGGAAAAGATGGGACGATGGCACGGCCCCAGACCACGGATGACGCCGCGCTGCTGGCGCGGCTGGCGGAGGTGTTCCGGCAGACCGGCTTCTCCGGCGCCTCGCTGGAGCGGCTGGCGCAGGAGGCCGGCCTCAAGAAGGCGAGCCTCTATCACCGCTTTCCGGGCGGCAAGCAGCAGATGGCCGAGCAGGTGCTCGATGCCTCCGGGCGCGGGTTTCAGGCCCAGGTGCTCGCCCCCCTCGAGGGACCGGGCGCCCCGCGCGCGCGGCTCGACGCGGCGCTGGCGGGCCTCGAGCGCTTCTATGCCGGCGGCGGCCGGTCCTGCCTCTTGAACATGCTGGCGCCACGCGGGCTGGAGGACGGCCCGTTCGCGGACCGCCTCAAGGGGGCGCTGGAGCGCACCGTCGGCGCCTTCGCCGCGCTCGCGGCCGAGGCCGGCCACCCGCCCGGGATCGCCCGCCGCCGCGCCATGCGCGCCGTGATGATGATCCACGGCAGCCTGGTCGTCTCCCGCGCCCTCGGCTCCCCGGAGCCCTTCCGCCTGATGCTGGCCGACCTGCCCGAGGAGCTTCTGCGATGACAGCACGCTTCCTGGAAACCGTCTTCACGCCCGCCGTGCGCGCCGCGCAGGCGGCCAATGGCAGCCGCGAGGCCCTCGCGGGGCGGCTCGGCGCCGACGGACCGGACCGCCTGGGCGAGCCGGAGGCCGCCTTCATCGCCGCGCGCGACAGCTTCTATCTCGCGAGCGTCACCGAGACCGGCTGGCCCTACATGCAGCATCGCGGCGGCCCGCCGGGCTTCGTGAGGATCATCGATCCGGCCACCATCGGCTTCGCCGACTTCCGCGGCAACCGGCAGTATGTGAGCCTCGGCAACGCCAGCGCCGACGGTCGCGTCGCGCTGTTCTTCATGGACTATGCGCGCCGCGCCCGCCTGAAGCTGCTCGGGCGGATGCGCGCGGTGGAGGCCGGCGCGGACCCGGACTTCGTCGCCTTGCTGAGCGATGCCGCCTACAAGGCGCGCGTGGAGCGGGTCTTCGTCATCTCGGTCGAGGCGTTCGACTGGAACTGCCCGCAGCACATCACGCCGCGCTACACGGCCGCCGATCTCGCCCCGTCGGTCCACGCCATGCGCGCCCGCATCGCCGAGCTGGAGGCCGCGCTGGCCGAGCGCGACCGGGCGACGGCGGGCGACGGGGCCGCCACCCCGCCGGCGGGGTGAGGCGCGATCAGACCGGCAGCCGCAGCGTCGCCCTGAGCCCGCCGAGCGGGCTGTCGGACAAGGTCACGTCGCCGCCATGGGCGCGGGCGATGTCGCGGGCGATGGACAGGCCGAGGCCGGTGCCGGACGCGTCCTGGTTGCGCGCGTCGTCGAGGCGCAGAAAGGGGCGGAACACCTCCTCGCGCATCTCCTCCGGAATGCCCGGCCCGTCGTCGTCGACGCCGACCAGGAGCCAGCGCGCGTCGCGCGTGCCGGTGATCTCCAGCGTCTTGGCGTAGCGCACGGCGTTGCCGACGAGATTGCCGATGCAGCGCTTGAGCTGCTCGGCCTTCACCTCCACCAGCGGCGGCCCCATGAAGCTCGCCCGCGCCGTCGCGCCGTCGCGCTCGGCATTGAGGCGCAGGTCCTCGATCAGCTGGCTCATGTCGGTGAGCTGCGTCTGCTCGCCGGGATCGCCGCGGGCGAAGGCGAGGTAGGCCTCCAGCATGCCCTGGAGCTCGTCCACGTCCTTCCTGAGCGCGTCCACCTCCGGGCCCTCGGGCAGGAAGGCGAGCTCCAGCTTGAAGCGCGTGAGGATGGTGCGCATGTCGTGGGAGACGCCCGCGAGCATGGTGGTGCGCTGCTCGATCTGGCGCTCGATGCGCCGCTTCATCTCCAGGAAGGCGATCGCCGCCCGGCGCACCTCGCGCGCGCCCCAGGGGCGGAAGTTCTCCACGTCCCGCCCCTTGCCGAACGCCTCGGCCGCGTCGGCGAGGTTCTCGATCGGCCGGATCTGGTTGCGCAGGAACAGGATGGCGACGGTGAGCAGCACCAGCGAGGTGCCGACCATCCACAACAGGAAGATGTGCGAGTTGGAGGCGTAGGCGGCGCTCCGCGGGGCGAAGATGCGCAGCACCGCGTCGTCCATCTGGATGCGCACGTCGATCAGGTCCGAGCGGCCCACGGTGTCGATCCAGAACGGCTGGCTGACGCGCTTGCCGATCTCGCGCGAGAGCGCGCTGTCGAGGATCGAGAAGAACGGCTTCGGCCCCTGCGGCGGCAGCGGGTCGGGCGGCAGCACCTCGACGTTCAGCAGCAGGTTGCGCCAGGCGATGCGGCGCAGGACGGCGTGGTCCCGGTCCGGCGGCAGCACCTTGTAGAGCGCCACCACCGCCGAGATGTCCTGGCTCACCGAGGCCGAGAGCCGGCGCGTGACGGTGTTGTAGTGGCGCTCCATGAACACGAACGCGACCACCGACTGGAGGATCACCATGGGGGTGACGATGATGAGCAGCGAGCGCGGATAGAGCCCCTTCGGCATCACCCGGTTGAGCCACGCGGAAAACTTCGCGTTGGCCTCCGTGAGCCGGGCGCCGAGGCTCTTGAGGGCCCCGAGGCCCATGTCGGTGGTGCTCAAGGGGTCACCACCAGGCGATAGCCGATGCCGCGCACGGTCTGCAGGTGGGCGGGATTGGCGGGATCGCGCTCGATCTTGCGGCGGAGGCGGTTCACCTGCACGTCCACGGCGCGCTCGGAGATGGCGCCGCCGCCCGCCAGCGCCAGGCGCGGCACCGTTTCGCCGGGCTCGGTGGCGAGCGTGCGCAGCATGTCGCGCTCGCGCTCGGTGATGCGCACCACCTCGCCCGCGCGGGTCAGCTCGCCGCGGTCGAGATGGAAGGTGAAGTCGCCGAACTTCACGCTCTCGATGGCCTTCTGCGGCGGCGGGGCGGCACGCTTCAGGATCGAGCCGATGCGCAGCAGCAGCTCGCGCGGCTCGAACGGCTTGCCGAGATAATCGTCGACGCCGGCCTCCAGGCCGTTGATGCGGTCCTGGATCTCCGATCGGGCGGTGAGCATCAGGATCGGCACGCTGGAGGTGGCGCGCAGCGAGCGGGCGAGGTCAACGCCGCTCTCGCCCGGCATCATCACGTCGAGCACCAGGAGGTCGAAGGCGAGCCCGTCGAGCCGCCCGCGCGCCTCGGCGGCGGAAGCGGCGGTGGTGACCCGGTAGCCGTTCTCGCTCAGGAAGCGCATGAGCAGGGTGCGGATGCGGCTGTCGTCGTCCACCACCAGGAGATGGGGCGCATCGTCCGGCAGGCGCGCCTGGGCGGAGAGGACGGTGCTGGTCTCGGACATGCAGATGCTCCCGGCGCCCGCGCCGCGCGCGGGGTGTCGTCTGGTCTATGCGCGCGGACGGCCGGCCTCAGGCGCGCCGCGCCCGGTCGGCGCGCTGGATCAGCCGCTCCACGGCGGCGCGATCATCGGGGTTGATCATGGCGAGAAGGAAGCGGTAGGCCCCCTCGCGCCCGTTCGGCCCACAGGCATCGAGCGCGCGCGCGATGCGCCGGCTCTGGATCTCGGTGAACTGGCGCGCCAGCGTCTCCCCCTTGGGGGTCGGGAACAGCAGCCGCTGGCGCCGGTCCGAGGCGCCGGCGCGGCTCTCCACGAAGCCCTCGTCCACCAGCTCCCTGAGCACCCGGCCGAGGCTCTGCTTGGTGATCCGCAGGATGTCCAGCAGGTCGGTGACGCGCATGCCGGGGTGCCGGTTCACGAAATGGACAACGCGATGGTGGGCGCGGCCGAAGCCGATGGGCGCCAGAATCTCGTCGGGGTCGCCCACGAAATCCCTGTAGGCGAAGAAGAAAAGCTCGATCAGATCCACCAGCGGCGCCTCGTCGCCGCGCTCGGCCGGGGCGGCGCGCTCGGCTTGGGCGGGATGGGCGGCGAGAATGTTTATGTCAGCCATGTTGACTTTTTTCGGTGTGATCGTTACGCAGGAACTCGGTTTCGCGAAATGATCGGTCGCCGACGGTATCGCAGACGTTCGATCCTTTCGCGGTGTTGCCAGCTTCCTTAGCGGGCGTAAAGATATCTCCATGTGGCACCGCTGCAAAGCAAATGCGGTCCGGTGGGGAGGCGGCGCGTTTTCCGCGCCGAGGAGGAGTGTTCATCATGAGCGTGGCGTCTGTCCCCTTCGACCAACGTGACGGCTACATCTGGTACGACGGGGTCCTGGTGCCCTGGCGCGATGCCCAGCTGCACGTGCTCTCCCACGGCCTGCACTATGCGAGCACCGTGTTCGAGGGCGAGCGCGCCTATGGCGGCGAGATCTTCAAGTCGTCGGAGCATTCCGAGCGCCTGCGCCTGTCGGCGGAGATGCTGGACTTCACGATCCCCTACACCATCTCCGAGATCGACGCCGCCAAGCGCCTGACGCTGGAGAAGAACGGCCTCACCAACGCCTATGTGCGCCCGGTGGCCTGGCGCGGCAGCGAGATGATGGGCGTCTCGGCGCAGAACAACAAGATCCACCTCGCCGTCGGCGTGTGGGAATGGCCGAGCTATTTCGACCCCGAGCAGCGCCAGAAGGGCCTCAGGCTCGATCTGTCGGAGTGGCGCCGGCCCGATCCGGCCACCATTCCCTGCCGCGCCAAGGCGGCCGGCCTCTACATGATCTGCACCATCTCCAAGCACCGGGCCGAGCGGCGCGGCTATGCCGACGCGATGATGCTGGACTATCGCGGCCTCGTCGCCGAGTGCACCGGCGCCAACCTGTTCTTCGTCAAGGACGGCGTCATCCACACGCCGACGCCGGACTGCTTCCTCGACGGCATCACCCGCCGCACCGTGATCGACCTCGCGCGCCGCCACGGCCTGGAGGTGGTGGAGCGGCACATCAAGCCGGAGGAGCTTTCGGGCTTCTCGGAGTGCTTCATCACCGGCACGGCCGCCGAGGTGACCCCGGTCGGCTCGATCGCCGACTGGACCTTCACCCCCACCGGCATCACCCACCAGCTGATGGATGCCTACACGGCGGAAGTGCAGCCCAAGAAGCAGGCCGCGTGAGCGGGATGCTTCAAGTGCCAAGGCCGGAGCGGGCCGCGTGAGCGGGCTGTTTCAGAGGAAGACAGCGCAACAGGCCGCGTGAGCGGACTGCCTCAAGTGCCAAGGCCGGAGCGGGCCGCGTGAGCGGGCTGTTCCGGCGCGGCCGCCGAGCGGCCGGCCCGGTGAAGCCTGGCCCTCTTGCCCCCCCGCCCTCTTGAGCTGCGGACTTCTTTCGCCGGCCGGTCCGACCGAGGGCGGGCGGAATCGCGGGGGTGCCGCGGCTATTCCGCCGCCGCCCGCCGCTTCTTCGGCTCCACCGGCGCCGGCTCGATCAAGGCGCGGCATTCCTCGGCGGTGAAGGGCTCGCCGAAGACGAGGCCCTGGGCGTAGGCGCAGCCCAGCTCCGCCATCTCCACCGCCTCCTGCTCGCGCTCGAGGCCCGAGGCGATCACGTCCATGCCGAGGTCGTGGGCCAGATCCACCAGCGAGCCGACGATGATCGGCCGCGCCGCCCGCGCCGGTCCCTTGGCGCTGTCGCGCACGAAGCTCTGGTCGATCTTGATGGCGTCCACCGGGAAGCGCTGGAGATAGGGCAGCGAGGAATAGCCGGCGCCGAAGTCGGAGAGGCACAGGCCCGCCCCCAGCTCGCGCATGCGCGCCAGCACCACGGCGGCGTATTCGGGGTTCTCCATCACCAGGCTCTCGGCCACCTCCAGCTTCAGCGAGCCTACCGCCACCGCGTTGCGGGCGAGCACGGACTTGAGGTCCTGGATCAGATCGTGCCGCAGCA
Source organism: Xanthobacter pseudotagetidis (assembly GCF_043194795.2). Lineage (NCBI taxonomy): Bacteria > Pseudomonadati > Pseudomonadota > Alphaproteobacteria > Hyphomicrobiales > Xanthobacteraceae > Xanthobacter > Xanthobacter pseudotagetidis. Next base: position 4,594,821 of record NZ_CM195534.1, read on the forward strand.
GCTGGCGCGAGGAGACGTTGACGTGCATGAACAGCGGCGGGTCGACGCGCAGCATGCGCTGCCACTGGCCGAGCTGGCGCGCGGCGCGGTCGAGCACGAACAGGCCGAGGTCGAGCACCAGGCCGGTCTCCTCGGCGAGGCGCCAGAATTCCGATGCCGCCAGCTCGCCGAGGCGCGGATGGTTCCAGCGCACGAACGCCTCGAAGCCGCCGATGGCCCGGTCCTCCAGGCGCACCACCGGCTGGTAGCGCACCGAGATCTCGTTCTTCGTGAGCGCCTGGCGCAGTTCCGCCTCCAGCACCACGCGGTCGATCTTCTGCTGGCGCATGGCCGGGCGGAACACCTCGATGCGGTCGCCGCCGATGCGCTTGGCGTAGTACATGGCCAGCTCGGCGTCCTTCAGCACCTCGTCGCGCTTGCCCACCTCCGGCCCGGAGAGCACGAGGCCGATGGAGGCGGTCACGAACACCTCCTTGTCGGCGAAGGTGATGGGCGCGCGCAGCGAGCGGCGCAGCGTGTCGGCGAAGGTGGTGATGCGCTCGGGGTCGCGCTCGGACATGAGGATGAGGCCGAACTGGTCGCCGGACATGCGGGCCAGCGTGTCCTGCGGCTTCATCAGGCGCATGAGGCGCCGCGCCACCGTCAGCAGGATGGAATCGGCCATGGCCATGCCCACCTTGACGTTGACCTCCTTGAACCGGTCGAGGTCGATCACCATCACGGTGGGCTTCACCTTCTCGTCCAGCTTGGCGAAGGTGAGCGCCTGCTCCAGCCGGTCGAGGAACAATTCGCCGTTGGGCAGACCGGTGAGGTTGTCGCGCACCGCGTCGTGCAGCAGGCGCTCGGCGGCGATGCGCGCGCCGGTGACGTCGGTCAGCGTGCCGATGCAGCGCACCACCTCGCCGTCGGCGCCCACCACCGGGCGGGCCTTGAGGTTGAAGGTGAGGTAGTGGCCGTCGATGGCCCGGAGGCGGAAGTCCTGGTCGATGCGCCCGCGCCGCTGGTCGATGATGCCGTCGAGCGTGGCGCGGAAGCGGTCGCGGTCGGCGGGGTGGAGCACCTCCAGCCAGCCCGCCGCCTCGGTCTCCAGCGAATGGCGCTTGAGGCCGAGCGCCTCCTCCGCCTCGGGCGAGGTGTAGATGCGGTCCGTGTCCACGTCCCAGTCCCACACCATCAGGCCGGAGCCGGCGAGCGCCAGCGCGCGGCGCTCCAGCTCCGAGGCCGAGCCCTGCACCCCGCCGATGCCGGCGAAGGCGTGCTGCATCACCGTGAAGCCGATCAGCATGACGATCAGCACCAGGCCGCCGGAGAGCGCCGCCGCGGCGAGGTCGTTTGTGACGATGCCGGCCACCGTGAGGCCCGCCATCAGCACCCACACCACCAGCAGCGACCAGGTGGGGATGATCAGGACCGCGCGGTCGTAGCCGTGCTGGGAGAGCCAGACCACCACCGCGAGGCCCGCCACCGCCACCGCCAGCAGCGACAGGCGGGCGATGCCGGCGGCCACCGGCGCGTCGAGGATGGCGAGCACCACCAGCGCCGCGAGGAAGGTCAGCCAGCCGGCGGCCACGTGCACGTAGCGCACGTGCCAGCGGTTGAGGTTGAGATAGGCGAACAGGAACACCAGCAGCGTCGCGGTGAGGATCGCCTCGCCCGCCGCGCGCCAGAACTGCTCGGCGATGGGCGAGAGGCCGAACACCTTCGACCAGAACGCGAAGTCGAGGCCGATATAGCCCAGCACCGCCCAGGCGAGCGCCGCTGCCGCCGGGAACATGACGGAGCCCTTCACCACGAACAGGATGGTGAGGAACAGCGCCAGCAGGCCGGCGATGCCGATGACGATGCCGTGGTAGAGCGTGAAGGCGTTGACCCGGTCCTTGTAGGCGTCGGGCTTCCACATGTAGAGCTGCGGCAGGTTCGGCCCGCCGAGCTCGGCGACGAACGTCACCGTGGAGCCGGGATCGAGCGTCACCAGGAACACGTCCGCGTCGGGCGAGGCCTGCCGCTCCGGCTTGAAGCCCTGGCTGGGGGTGAGCGAGATCAGGCGCCGGTTGCCGAGGTCCGGCCAGAACAGGCCCGAGCCCACCATGCGGTAGTAGGGCGCGACGATGAGGCGGTCCACCTGCTCGTCGGTGTTGTTGGTGAGCGCGAAGGCGATCCAGTCCACCTGGCTGCGCCCGTCGGCGCTGCGCACCTCGATGCGGCGGACCACGCCCTCCGAATCGGGGGCGGTGGAAAGCTGGATGCGGTCGCTGTCGGTGGTCTGGCGCTGCACCGCGGGCAGCAGGTCGATCAGGTTCGCGTCGAGGCGCACGGCGACGGCGTCCACCGCCCGGGCATCGCCGGGCGCGGCAAACAAAGCGGCGATCGCCAGCAGGACGACAAGGAAAACCTGCAAATCCGGGCCTCCGCACCCGCCGTCCGGACGGGCCGGACCAGTCTTCGGGCCGCACCAGCCGTGAAGCGCCTGGCGGACCGCGTGCTCGAAGCGCCTGGCCGACCGCGCCTTCGGCGATCGGGAACCGGGCCGCTTCCTCCTTGCGCGGCCATCCGCCGCCGCGGGCCAGCACCCGCCGGCGGATGGAGACGCGGCCGAAGGCGCACAGGTGCGCACTCGGCCGGCCGAAGCGTGTGCTGTATCCACGCGGTTGGACCGAAGCAAGGCAGCCCGCCCGAGCCGGGCCGGCTTCCCCGTCCGATGACGCGCCGCCCCCGGCGCCGGGGGCGGACGTGCGTCCTTGGACCGGCACCTTAAGCGGGACGGACCGCGGCGGGAATCCCTTTTTCGCCTTTCCCATAGGCAGCCGCGCGCCATGGCCGCAGGATGGGCACCGCCCGCTCACGAACCCGTGAACGAGCGACAGCAGCATGGCCGGGGTTTTCCTCGGCCCGGCGGTCGCGGCACAATGGCGGGCGCTCAGGCCGACGCGCCGGACATCCGAAGGAGGCGATCATGGAGGAAGACCGTCCCGCTCCCCCTGCCGAGCCCCTGGCCGGCGGCGACCTGTCCCGGCTCTCGGTGGCCGAGATCGAGACGCGCATCGGCCAGCTGAAGGCGGAGATCGTACGCCTGGAGGAGACGCTCGCCCGCAAGAAGGCGTCGCTGGACGCGGCGAACGCGGCCTTCAAGTTCTGACACGGGCCCGGCGGGCGGCGGCATGCGGACAGGAGCGGCAGCGCGGTACGGCAGCGCGCGCGGGGGCGGGGGTTTTATCCCCAAGCCGTTAATCTCCCGTTAATTTTCGCCGCCCATAATCGCTTCTGTCCGACGAAGGTGATTCTCCCGGACATCTGGCAACTCTCCCTGTCAGACTATAGAGCCGCCGAAAGGCGGCTCTTCTTTGCGGCGCACACCTCCTGCGCGCAGCGCCGCCCCCGCAATCCCCGCTATTTCGCCGCCCGCCGCCTTTACCCCGGCCGTGCCCCGGCGCATGCCTGCGCCATCGCTGCCGGCGCCCTGGCCGGCGGCAGGGCTGGCGAAGGACCATGGGACGTTCGGGACCGACACGGGAGGAGGCGGACCGGCTGGCGCGGCTCGTCGCCGACGTGCTGCACGCCGCCGCCGAGGCGCGGCGGACGCTGGCGCGCCTCGGCGCTCCAGCCGGCGCGGCCGACACCGGGCCGGACCCGCATGGCGGCATGCGCGCCGCATTCTCGCGCCTGGTCGAGGAAACGGCGCTCGCGGCCTTGCTTCTGCGGGCGGTGCGCGAGGGCGACCTCGGCGCGCCCGCCGCCCGGCGCGAGATGGATCGGCTGTCCCCCTGCCCCGCCGGAGCCGCCTTGTGGCCCGCCGCCTTTCAGGCCGATGCCGCGCGCCTTTCCGGCTTGCGGCGGGCGCTCGCGGCCCAGGACGCCATCGCCGGCGCCTCTGCGGGCGCCGCGTCCCAGCACGCCCCGTCCCAGCACGCCCTGTCCCAACGCAAAGAGCCGCGACGGCGGCCCTCCGGCCGCCCGCGGCTCCGACTGGTCGGCAGCGAGGACGCTTAGCTTGACCCGCGCCGGAGGCGGCTGCCTGCGGCGTGCGCGCGCAGGCGGGCCTGCCGGCTCACTTCTTGAGAAGCGCGCCGAACTTGTTCTTGAAGCGCGAAACGCGGCCGCCGCGGTCCATGATCTGCTGGCTGCCGCCGGTCCAGGCCGGGTGGGTGCGCGGATCGATGTCGAGCTGGAGGGTGTCGCCCTCCTTGCCGTAGGTCGACCGGGTCGTGTACTCCGAGCCGTCCGTCATCACCACCTTGATGAAGTGATAGTCGGGATGGATGTCGCTCTTCATCGGTTCAATCCTTTTCGCCGCGTCGTGCCCCTTCACAGGGCGCCGCGACGCTCAATTTCGGTTCCTGCCGGAAGTGGCGGGTCTATAGCCGAGTGCATGCTTTGACACAAGCCGGCCTCTCCACCGATCTCGCGCCCGGCGCGCGCGAGCCCGAAGCCCCCGCCCCCGCAGCGCCCAAGGCGCGGCGCGACCTGAAGCCGCTCGCCGGCCTCTGGCCCTACGTGTCGCGCTGCCGCGGCCGCATGGCGGCGGCGCTCGCCGCGATCCTGACGGCGGCGCTCGCGACCCTGGCGCTGCCGGTGGCGGTGCGGCGCATGATCGACTTCGGCTTCGCCGTCGACCACCAGGGCATGATCGACCGCTATTTCGCGGTGCTGGTGGCGGTGGTTGCGGTGCTCGCCGCGGCCTCGGCCGCCCGATACTACCTTGTTACCACGCTCGGCGAACGCGTGGTGGCGGACCTGCGCACCGCTGTTTTCGCGCGCCTCGTCTCCCTCGATGGCGCCTTCTACGACCAGGCCCGCGCGGGCGAGCTCACCTCGCGCCTCACCGCCGACACCACGCAGATCAAGTCGGCGGTGGGCGCCTCGGCCTCCACCGCCCTGCGCAACCTCGTCCTGTGCCTCGGCGGCGTGGCGATGATGGTGGTGACGAGCCCGCGCCTGTCGGGCCTCGTCTTGGTGGCGATCCCGGTCATCGTCCTGCCGCTCATGGCCTCGGGCCGCAAGGTGCGCCGGCTGTCGCGCCTCGCCCAGGACACGCTCGCGGACGCCTCGGCCTATGCGGCGGAGGCGGTCTCCGCCATGCGCGCGCTCCAGTCCTCCAGCGCCGAGGGCGCCGCGCGCGCCCGCTTCGAGGACGAGGTGGAGCGCGCCTACGGTGCCGCGCTCGCCGCCTCGCGCTCGCGCGCCTGGCTGACCGGCATCGCCATCTTCCTGGTGTTCGCCAGCATCGTCGCGGTGCTGTGGGCGGGCGCCCAGTCGGTGCTGAACGGCACCATGACCTCGGGCGAGCTGTCGCAGTTCGTGCTCTATGCGGTGCTCGCCGCCGCCTCGCTCGGCAACCTGTCCGAGACCTGGGGCGAGGTCTCCGCCGCCGCCGGCGCCGCCGAGCGCATCGGCGAGCTGCTCAAGGCCGAGCCGCAGGTGAAGGCGCCCGCCCAGCCGCTGGCGCTGCCGGCGCGGGTCTCCGGCGCCATCCGCTTCGACGAGGTGAGTTTCGCCTACCCCACCCGCCCCCATACGCGGGCGCTGCGCGGCGTCTCGTTCGCGATCCGCCCCGGCGAGCGGGTGGCGCTGGTGGGTCCGTCGGGGGGCGGCAAGAGCACGGTGTTCCAGCTGCTGGAGCGCTTCTACGACCCGCAGGGCGGCCGCATCCTGCTGGGCGAGGACGACATCCGCCGCTGCGACCCCGAGGCGGTGCGCCGGCAGATGGCGCTGGTGCCGCAGGAGGCGGTGATCTTCGCCGACACGGTGCGCGCCAACATCCGCCTCGGCCGCCCGCAGGCCAGCGACGCCGAGGTGGAGGCAGCCGGCCGCGCCGCCCTGGTGGACGAGTTCACGGCCAAGCTGCCGCAGGGCTGGGACACGCCGGTGGGCGAGCGCGGCGTCACCCTCTCCGGCGGCCAGCGCCAGCGCATCGTCATCGCCCGCGCCATCCTGCGGGAGGCGCCGATCCTGCTGCTGGACGAGGCGACGAGCGCCCTCGACGCGGAGAGCGAGAAGCTGGTGCAGACCGCGCTGGAGCATTCCATGGCCGGGCGCACCAGCCTCGTCATCGCCCACCGGCTCGCGACCGTGCTGTCCGCCGACCGCATCCTGGTTATGGAGGATGGGCGCATCGTCGACGAGGGCACCCATGCGGAGCTGGTGGCCAAGGGCGGGCTCTATGCCCGCCTCGCCACGCTCCAGTTCAGCCAGACCACGTAAGGCGCGGCCGCGCGGCCGTCACGGCCGCCATTCCATGCGGAAGGTGCGCCGGCCGGAGAGCGGGTTTTCGCCCTCGGCGACGATGGCAAGGCCGATCTTCTGGTAGAAGCGCACGGCGCGGGGATTGTCCCGGTTCACGTCGAGGGCGACCAGGGTGGGCGAGATCGCCCGCGCCTCGGCCATCAGCGCCTCGGCCGCGCCCCGGCCCCAGAAGTCCGGGCCGACCACCAATTGGTCGAGATAGCCGGTGCCGGGGTGGATGACGACGAAGCCGGCGAGCGCGCCGGTCGCCGGCTCGCGCGCGATCCGCACGCGCGCCCCGCCCGCCGCGAGCTTTCCCAGATGCTCGACGATCCAGGGGCGGCGCGCCTCGAAGTCGATCTCCGGCATGGCCCTGGCCCAGCTCGCGACCCACAGGTCGATCATCTGCGGCAGGAGATCCGGGCGGGCGTCGTCGAGGGCGTAGGTCATGGCAGCGGGCTCAGGATCGGCGGGCCGTGTGCCGCACGTGGAAGGATTGTGACCGCATCGCGCTCCAGGAGATAGAACACCCGGAACGGCAGGCGCGGAACCGTGAGGACGCGCACGCCGGGGCGGTCCGTGGCCCGGCGGCTCTCGGGATGGTCCACCAGAATCCAGACAGCGCGTTCAATGGCGCCGATCACGCGCCGAGCGGCCTCGGGGCGTTCCCTGGCGATGAACTGGAGGATCGAGCGCAGGTCGACCGAGGCCTTACGGCTGAAAAGCAGCCGGCGCGCCATGGACGCTCACCGCCGGCGCGTCAGGAGGTGTAACGGTCGAACAGCGCCCGGATCTCGGCGTCGCCGACAAAGTCGCCGGCCTCCACCTCGGCCAGGGCCTCGTCCACCGCCGTCCGCTCCGCCGACGTCAGCCGATAGGGCGGAACCTGCGCCCGCTCGATCTCCGCAAGCCGGCGCAGCGCCTCCTCCTGGGCCTTCTCGGGCCAGTCCGGCAGGCGCTCCACCAGAAGTTCCAGCATCTTCTTCATGGTCCCAGCTTAAGGCTCAGCCACCCTCGGCGGAAGGGCTCACCGCTCGGTCAGCTTCAGCTCGATGCGGCGGTTGCGGGCGCGGGCCTCGTCGGAGGTGCCGGTGTCGAGGGGCTGGTATTCGCCGAAGCCGGCGGCGATCAGGTGGCGCGGGCTGACGCCGCGGCTGATGAGATACTGCACCACCGCGATGGCGCGCGCCGCCGACAGCTCCCAGTTGGAGGGGAACTGCGCCGTGGCGATGGGCCGGTTGTCGGTATGCCCGTCGATGCGCAGCGCCCAGTCGATGTCGGGCGGGATGTTCTTCTCCAGTTCCAGGATCGCCGAGGCGAGCTTGTCGAGCTGCGGCAGCGCCTCGGGCTTGGGCACCGCCGAGCCGGGATCGAAAAACACCTCGGACTGGAACACGAAGCGGTCGCCCACCACGCGGATGTCCGGCCGGTTGCCGAGGATCTCGCGCAGGCGGCCGAAGAACTCCGAGCGGAAGCGGGTCAGCTCCTGCACCCGCTGGGCCAAAGCCACGTTGAGGCGGCGGCCGAGGTCGGCGATGCGCGCCTGGCTCTCCTGGTCGCGCTTCTCGGAGGCGCCGAGCGCCTCCTCCAGCGCCGCCATCTGCCGGCGCAAGGCGGCGATCTGCTGGTTGAGGAGCGCGATCTGGTCGGCGGCGCGGGCGGCGGCGTCGAGGCCGGCGTCGCGCTCGCGCCGGAGCGCGTCCTCGCGGCCGGCGTCGGGGGCGGCCGGAGCGCTCGCCTGGGCGCGCTGGAGCGCGTCGCGCTCGCCCTGCGCGGCCTCCAGGCCGGCGCGCAGGGCGGAGAGCTCGCCCTCCATGTTCTGGCCGCTGGCGCGCTCCAGCGAGAGCAACTCGGTCAGCTGGCGGATCTGCGCCTGCAGGCGCTGGAGCACGTTGTCCTTGCCCGACATCTCCTGGGTCAGGAAGAACTGCGTGAGCATGAACACCGACAGCAGGAAGATGAACACCAGCAGCAGCGTCGACAAGGCGTCCACGAAGCCGGGCCAGTAGTCGATGCCGCGCTCGCGCGCGCCGCGCCGTCCGAGGGCCATGGCGTCAGACCCTCCGCCGCGCTTCGGCGGAGGCGGCGTCGATGCGCTCGACGAGACGGCGCACTTCCTCCTGCTGGCCGCCCTGGGCCTCGATCATCTGCTTCAGCAGCGCCTGCTCGGCGCGCATGTGGGTGACGAGGCCCTGGAGGCTCTCGGCGAGCTGCGCCATGGCGGTGGTGACGCGCTGCGAGCCGGCCTCGGTCATGGTCTTCTCCAGCCGGCCCATGGCGGCGATGAGCGGATCCATGTCGATGGGCGCCGGCGGCGGCAGCAACGCGAACGGCGGCGGCGGGCTCGCGGGCGCGGCGGCACGCTCGGCGGCGGGGGGCAGGCGCTCCGGCGCGCGCGCCGCCTCGCGGGCGGGCACCGGCGCCTGGTCGAGGTCGCGCACGGTGGTGGAGAGCCAGTCCTCGAGGTCGGTGTAGAAGCGGTTCTGCGCCTGGCCGGCCTGCAGGTCGAGGAAGCCCAGCACCAGCGAGCCCGACAGGCCGAACAGCGAGGACGAGAAGGCGATGCCCATGCCGCCGAGCGGCGCGGCGAGGCCGGTCTTCAGGTCCTCGAACACCGAGCCGGAATCGGGGCCCACCTGCAGCGCGCCGATCACCGCGCCGATGGAGGAGACGGTTTCCAAGAGGCCCCAGAAGGTGCCGAGCAGGCCGAGGAACACCAGCAGGCCGGTGAGGTAGCGCGCCAGCTCCCGGCTCTCGTCGAGGCGGGTGCCGATGGAATCGAGGATCGAGCGCATGGTGGACTGGGAGATCGCCATGCGGCCGATCCTGTCGCCGAGCAGCGAAGCCATGGGCGCGAGCAAAGTCGGCGGCCGCGAGACCGCGAGGCCCGGATCGGCGAGGCGGAAGGAGTTGACCCAGTCCACCTCGGGAAACAGCCGCGCCACCTGCCGGACAGCGTGGATGATGCCCACCGCGAGCACGCCGAAGATCACCCCGTTGAGGCCGGGATTGTTCATGAAGGCTTCGAGGATCTGCCGGTGCAGCACGGCGGCGAGCGCCGCGCACAGCAGCAGGAAGACGATGATCCGCACGAGGAAGATGCGGGGCGAAGATACCTTCAGGAATGGATCCACCACGCGCGCCATGGGCTCTCCCCGCTTTCCCTGGAATGCGATCCACGCCGATCGATCAGGACCTGCGCGGTGAACCGCTGTTGTGAACGGCAGCCGCCGGCGACTGTTGACGCCGACTATGGCACAGCGGGACCCAAATGGAACCGCGCGGGGCGACAGGGCGATGACCGACGCGCCGGCGCCGGCGCCCCGCATGCCAAGGCCCGGTCGTGGGTCGGTTGGAAACTGAGAGCTGGCGTTGCTCCCTCTCCCGCTTGCGAGGAGGGTTGGGGAGGGAGCAAGCTGCGGGCGATTCACCGGTGTCCGGCCTGCCGGCGAGGATTTCCCCCTCCCTGCCCTCCCCCGCGAGCGGGAGAGGGTTCGTGGTGTTCCCGGACCAACGACGGGATTTCAAACGCACCCACCACCCAATGCCCATCCCACTTCAATGCCGGCGGGGGGTCCGTTACAGTCGGACGGTGATTCGCGCGGCGCCATCGGCGCGCCCGCCGTCGAGGAAAGGACACCGGGTCTGATGGCGGGGCGCACGCGGCAACCGCGCAGTCCGAACACCGGCCCGGACACCGGCCGGAAGCCCCGGGCCGCCAACCCACCACCCGCGTCCGAAGCGACCCGGCGCCGTCTGCCCGGCGCCCCTTCAATCCCATGCGGCCGCGCCGCCGCCCTTCTCGCCGGCCTCGCCGCCGCGCCGGCCGAGGCCGCGGCGCAGGGTCTTGCGCCTGAGCTGCTCTCCCGATGGGTGCCGCCGGCCCACGGGATCGCGTGGCTTGCGGCCGGCGCGGGCGCCGGCGTCCTCGTCGGCGTTCTCGTGGCCTTGGGGCTGCGCCGGCGCAGCCGTCTGGCGCTGGCGCGGGCCGAGGCGCGGGCCCGCGAGGACAGCGCCGCCGCGGCGCGGGCGCGCGCCCAGCTGCGCACGCTGAAGGCCCTGCTCTCGGGCGATGCGCCCCATGCTTTGGTCTGGTCGGCGCCGGACGAGGCGCCGGAAGGTCTCGGCCTGGAGCAGCCCTCCTTCGCCCCGCTCCTCGGCGCCGAGGCGGCGGCGGAGGCCGAAGCCGCGCTCGCGGCCCTGCGCGCCGCCGCCGGGCCGGCGCATGTCGCGCGGACCCTCGCGGCTGCGGACGGCCGCCCGCTCGCGCTGGAGGGCCATGCGCTCGCGGGCGCCGGCGTGCTGCTGCTGCGCGCCCTGGCGGACGCCGCGCCGTCCGAGGGGGGGCTGAAGGCGCTGCTCGACGCCCTGCCGACGCCGGTCTGGCAGCGCCGGCCGGACGGCACGCTCGATTTTGCCAACGCCGCCTTCCTGCGCATGGTCGGCGCCGCGACGCCAGACGCCGCGCAGGCCTCCGGCCTCGACCTGCTGGATGACAAGGCGCGCGCCTTAGCGTCCGCGGCCCTGCGGGACACGGGGACCTATCGCGGCCGGGTGAAGGCAGTGGCGGAGGGCCGGCGCTGCCAGCTCGACGTGCTGGAGGTTTCCGGCCCGTTCGGCACCTCGGGCTGCGCCGTCGACGCCACCGAGACCGAGGCCGCCCGCGCCGAGACCGCGCGCACCATCGCCGCCCACCGGCGCACCCTCGACCAGCTCACCACGGCGGTGGCGATCTTCGGCGCCGACGAGCGGCTCGTGTTCCACAACGCCGCCTACGAGCGCCTGTTCGACCTCGCCCCCGCCTTCCTGGACCAGCGGCCTTCCGACGGCGAGATCCTGGCCGATCTTCGCGCGCGCCGGAAGGTGCCCGAGCAGGCGAACTTCAGCGCCTGGCGGACCCAGCTGAAGGAGGCCTACCGCGCCATCGAGCCGATCAACGACTTCTGGCACCTGCCGGGCGGGCAGATGCTGCGGGTCGTCATCACCCCCAACGCCGAGGGCGGCGTCACCTACCTGTTCGACGACCTTTCCGAGCACATGGCGCTGGAGAGCCGCTACAACAGCCTGATCCGCATCCAGGGCGAGACGCTGGACGGCCTCGCCGAGGCGGTGGCGGTGTTCGGCTCGGACGGGCGGCTCGACCTCTACAACGAGGCGTTCATGACCCTCTGGTCGCTGGACGCCCAGGTGCTGGGCGAAAAGCCCCACATCGATACCGTGGCCGCCATGTGCCGGCCGCTGCACGGGGAGAGCCGGGCCTTCTCGCGCATCCGCGGCGTGATCACCGCGATCGAGCGGCGCGAGCCGCTGAGCTTCCGCATCGAGCGCCCCGACGCGCGGGTCCTGGACGGCAGCGCCCAGCCGTTGCCGGACGGCGGCACCATGGTCACCTTCCGGGACGTCACCGACAGCGCGCAGATCGAGCGCGCCCGCGCCGAGCGCGAGCGGGCGCTGGTGGAGCGCAACGAGGCTCTGGAGGCGGCGGACAAGCTGAAGAACGCCTTCGTCGGCCACGTCTCCTATCACCTGCGCACGCCGCTCAACACGCTGGTGGGCTATGCCGACATGCTGCGCGAAGGCATCGCCGGCCCGCTCAGCACGCGCCAGCGCGACTATCTCGACCATATGCGCCAGTCCTCCGACGCCCTGCGGGCGCTCATCGACGACCTGATCGACCTCGCCGCCATCGATGCCGGCGCCATGGAGCTGGACTTCGCCGAGGTGGACGTGGCGGAGGCCCTCGCCGGCGCGGCCGAGGCGGTGCGCGCGCTCGCGGAGGAGGCCAAGGTGCGCCTCGTGGTGACCGCGCCCGCCGATGTCGGCCGCTTCACCGCCGACGCGCGGCGGGTGCGCCAGATCCTGTTCAACCTGCTCGCCAACGCCATCGCCGTCTCGCCCGAGGGCGCGCGCGTGACGCTCTGCGCCGAGCGGCGGCCGGACGGCCTGGTGCTCAGCGTGCGCGACGAGGGCCCGGGCGTGCCGGCGGAGGTGGAGAAGACGCTGTTCGACCGCTTCGAGAGCCGCAGCGCCGGCCCGCGCCACCGGGGCGTCGGGCTGGGCCTCGCCATCGTGCGCTCGTTCGTGGAGCTGCACGGCGGCTCGGTCAGCGTGAAGGCGGCGGGCGGGCGCGGCACGCTGGCGGCCTGCCTGTTCCCCACGCGCGGCGCGGCGCGCCCGGACGCCGCGGGAGAGGCCGCGGAATGAGCACGCGCTTCCACCGTGTCCCCGGCCGGCCCAATGTCTACGAGGTCGATCTTCCGGACGTCGCGGCGGTCGCGCGCCTCGGCGCGTTCCTTGCCGCCTGGTTCGGGGTGAAGGACACGATCACGCTCTCGGGCGACCTCGGCGCCGGCAAGACGGAGCTCGCGCGCGCCATCGTGCGCGCCTTCGCGGGCGAGCGCCACATGGAGGTGCCGAGCCCGACCTTTCCCATCATCCTCGGCTACGACCTGCCGCGCGGCCGCGTGGTGCACGCCGACCTCTACCGCATCTCCTCCGACGAGGAACTGGACGAGATCGGCTGGGACGAGATCGGCGACGACGCCTTCCTGCTGGTGGAATGGGCCGATCGCGCCGGCGGCCGGCTCGCGCCCGAGCGCCTCGACATCACCATCGAGCCGGCGCCCGACCTCGGCCCGGAGGCGCGGCGCGCGCGTCTCGCCGCCCGCGGCGCGTTCGGCGAGCGCCTGCGCCGGCTCGCCATCGCCGAGGATCTGGCGCAGGCGAGCGGCTTCCGCGAGGCCGAATGGCGGTTCCTCCAGGGCGATGCCTCGGCGCGCTCCTACACCCAGCTGGTGCTGCCGGAGCGCCGCGCCATCCTCATGAACGCCCCCCAGAGGCCGGACGGCCCGCCGGTGGCGCGCGGCCTTTCCTACAGCCGTCTCGTCCACCTCGCCGAGGACGTGAAGCCGTTCGTCGCCATGGACCGGGCGCTGATCTCCCAGGGCCTGTCGGCCCCCGCCATCGAAGCGGCGGACCTCGACGCCGGGCTGCTGGTGATCGAGGACCTCGGCCGGGAGGGCGTGGTCGAAGGCACCCCGCCCGCGCCGATCAGGGAACGCTACGAGGCCGCCATCGAGGTCCTGGCCGAGCTGCACGGGCGCGTGCTGCCGGACCTCCTGCCCGTGGTGCCGCGCATCGACCACGCGCTCGCGTCCTACGACAAGGAGGCCTTCCTCGCCGAGCTGGACCTGATGCTCGACTGGTACCTGCCGTTCCGCGGCATGCCGGTGGACGCGGTGGTGCGCGAGGAGTTCCGCCTCCTGTGGCGCGGCGCGCTGGTGCCGGTGCTGGCCGAGCCGAAGACCTGGGTGCTGCGCGACTACCACTCGCCGAACCTGATCTGGATGGAAGAGCGCGAGGGCCTGCGCAAGGTGGGGCTCATCGACTTCCAGGACGCGGTGCTCGGCCCCGCCGCCTATGACGTGGTCTCGCTCACCCAGGACGCGCGCGTCGACGTGCCGGAGGCGCTGGAGCTGCACCTCGTCAGCCACTATGTGAAGCAGCGCCGGGCCCAGGACCCGGACTTCGACACCCGCGGCTTCGCCCGCTCCTACGCCACCATGGGGGCGCAGCGGGCGAGCAAGGTCCTCGGCATCTTCACCCGGCTTGATCGGCGCGACGGGAAGCCCCATTACCTGAGGCACCTGCCGCGAATCCGGGGCTACCTGGCGCGCAGCCTCGGTCATCCGGACCTCAGGTCGCTCAAGACCTGGTACGAGGCGGTGCTGCCGGCGAAGGACCTCACCCGGACCGGCGGCGCCGACCAGACGACGGACGCAGGCAAAGACCCGACCCAGTGAGGGGACCTCATCCCGTGACGCGCATCGATACCGCCATGGTGCTCGCCGCCGGCCTCGGCACGCGCATGCGCCCGCTCACCGACACCATGCCGAAGCCGCTGCTGAAGGTCGCCGGACGGGCCCTGCTCGACCGCGTGCTCGACCGGGTCGCGGAGGCCGGCATCGGCACCGCCATCGTCAACGTGCACCATCACGCCGACCTGATGGAGGCGCACCTCGCCACCCGTCAGGGGCCGCCGCGCATCGTCGTCTCGGACGAGCGCGACGCGCTGCTGGAGACCGGCGGCGCCGTAGTGCGGGCGCTGGCGCTGATCGGCGACCAGCCGTTCCTCGCCATCAATTCCGACACCATCTGGATCGAGGGCCTGAAGCCCAACATCCCGCGCCTCGCCGACACCTTCGATCCCGCGCGCATGGACGCGCTGCTGCTGGTGGCGCCGAGCGCGCTCTCCATCGGCTATGACGGGCTCGGCGACTTCACCATGGACACCGGCGGCCGGCTCGCGCGGCGCGGCGAGCGCATGGTCTCGCCCTTCGTCTATGCCGGGGCCGCGATCCTCTCGCCGGACCTGTTCGCCGGCATGAAGGAGGAGCGCTTCTCCCTCAACCGCGTGTTCGACGCCGCCGCCGCCGCGGGGCGCCTCAGCGGCATCCGCCTGGAAGGCGTCTGGATGCATGTGGGCACGCCCGACGCCATCGCCCTCGCCGAGGAGGCGATCCGGCGCTCGAGCGACTGAGCGGAGGCGCGGCGCCGATGGCCCGGGTGCTGACCCTTCCCCCCTCCGCCGACTTCCTGCCGGCGCTGGCGCACGGCCTCATGGACGGCGCGGTGGTGGACGGCTTCGCCCCGCGCGGCGATCCCCTGGCGCTCGCCCGCGCCACCGTGTTCCTGCCCACCCGGCGCGCCTGCCGCGCGTTCGCCGACGCGCTGCTCGCGGCCTCCGGCCGGGAGGCGCTGCTGCTGCCGCGCATCGTGCCGCTGGGCGACGTGGACGAGGACGCGCTCGCCTTCTCCGAGGACGCGCCTTTGCTCGCCGCGCCCCACGCCATGAGCCCCACCGCCCGGCGCATCGCGCTGGCCGCTCTGGTGGCGCGCTGGCGCGCGGCGCTGGCGGCAGGGGCGGGCCAGGCGGCGGTGGCGGCGGGGCCGGCGGCCACCTTCGCGCTCGCCGACGCGCTGGCGCACCTGTTCGACGACCTCACCACCGCCGGCATCGCGCCCGAGCGCCTCAAGGCCCTGGTGCCGCGCGAGCACGACCCCTATTTCGAGCTGAGCCTCGACTTCCTGCGCATCGCCCGCGCCGGCCTTTCCGCCCATCTCGCCGAAAAGGGCATGGTGGAGCCGGCCCAGCGCCGCGACGCGCTGGTGGATGCGGAGGCGGGCCGGCTTCAGGCGCTGGGCGCGGACGCCGGCCCGGTCATCGCCGCCGGCTCCACCGGCTCGCTGCCGGCCACCGCCCGGCTCCTGAAGGCGATCTCGCGCCTGCCGCGCGGCGCCGTGGTGCTGCCCGGCCTCGACCGGATGGCGGAGGATGCCGCCTTCGCCTGCCTCGCCAGGGCCGGGGACGGGGCGCCGGACCATCCCCAGTACGGCCTCGCGCGCCTGCTCGGATTCCTGGAGATCGGGCGCGCCGACGTGATCCCGCTCGCCGCGCCCGCGCGCCCCGCCCGCGAGTTGCTCGCCAGCGAGGCGCTGCGGCAGGCGGAGACCTCCGACGCCTGGGCGCGCCTCGACGCGCGCCTGCCGCCGGCGGCGCGGGCCGAGGCCATGGCCGGCGTCAGCGTGGTGGAGGCGCAGGACCCGCGCGAGGAGGCATTGGCGATCGCCCTCCTCCTGCGCGACGCCCTGGAGCGGCCCGGCGAGACCGCCGCCCTCGTCACCCCCGACCGCGATCTCGCCCGGCGGGTCGCCGCCGAGCTGGAGCGGTTCGGCGTCGTGGTCGACGATTCCGCCGGCACGCCGCTCGGCGAGACCGCGCTCGGGCGCCTCGCCCGGCTGGTGGCCGACGCCGCGGCGGCGGACCTCGCGCCGGTGCCGCTGTTCGCGCTCCTGTCCCATCCGCGCGCCACGCTCGGGCTCGATCCGGACGCCAAGGCCGAGGCGCTCTCCGCGCTGGAGCTGGCGGTGCTGCGCGGCCCGCGCCCGAGCCCCGGCGCCGCAGGCCTCATCGCCGCGCTGGACGCCTTCGACCAGGGCACGCTCCATCCGCGCGATCCGCGCCGCCGGGTGGGCGCCGCGCGCCTTGCGCCGGCCAAGGACCTCGCCCGCCGCCTCGCGGACGCGCTGGCGCCGCTCCTGGCGCGCGCCGGACGGGAGCCGCAGCCGTTCGCGGACCTCGTCGCCGCCCACCGCGCCGCCGTCGAGGCGGTGGCCGGCCCGCTCAACCCCGATGCCGACGACCCCGCCGAGACCGCGCTCGCCGCCGCCTTCGTCGAGATCGCCGACGGCGCGGCGGACGGGCCGGACCTCACGCTCGCCGATTATGCGGATGCCGCCGTCACCCTGCTCGGCGACACCATGGTGCGCCCGCTCGCGCGGGGTCCGGAGCGCCTGCGTATCCTCGGCCCGCTGGAGGCGCGCCTGCTCGCCTTCGACCGCATGATCCTCGGCGGCCTGGTGGAGGGCACCTGGCCGGCCCTGCCGGAGACCGACCCCTGGCTCAGCCGCCCCATGCGCGCGGAGCTGGGGCTCGATCTGCCGGAGCGGCGCATCGGCCTGTCGGCGCACGATTTCGTCCAGGGCTTCGCCGCCAAGGACGTGGTGCTCACCTATGCCGCCAAGGTCGCGGGCGCGCAGAGCGTGCCCTCGCGCTTCGTGCAGCGCCTGCGCACGGTCGCCGGCGCCGCGCTCTGGGAAGAGGCGCTGGCGCGCGGCGCGCGCTGGCGCGTGGCCGCCGCCGCCCTCGACGTCGCCCCGCCGGTGCCGCGCCTCTCCCGCCCCGCGCCCGCGCCGCCGCTGGCCTTGCGCCCGCGCCGCCTGACGGTGACGGAGATCGAGACGCTGCTGCGCGATCCCTATTCCATCTATGCCCGCCACGTGCTCGGCCTCGCGCCGCTCGACCCGCTGGACGCGGCGCCGGGCGGCGCCGAGCGCGGCAGCGCGCTGCATGAGGCGGTGGGCAATTTCGCCCGCGACTTCCCGCGCGAGCTGCCGCCCGACGCGCTGGCACGCCTCCTCGACCACGGCCGCGCCGCGTTCCGCCCGCTGGAGGCGTTCGGCGCCGAGCATGCCTTGTGGTGGGCGCGCTTCGAGCGCGCCGCCGCCTTCCTGGTGGCGCTGGAGCGCGAGCGCAGGCCGGCGCTCGACCGGGTGGTGGCGGAGACATCCGGCGCGCTGACGCTCGATCTTCCCGCCGGCCCGTTCGAGCTCGCCGCCCGCGCCGACCGCATCGAGCTGCGCGCGGACGGGCGCGCCGACATCCTCGACTTCAAGACCGGCACCGCCCCCACCGCCCGGCAGGCGGCCTCGCTCTCGCCCCAGCTGCCCCTGGAGGCGGCCATGGTGCGCAAGGGCGCCTTCAGGGACGTGCCGGCGGCCGAGGTGGGCGAGCTGGCCTATGTGGAGCTGAAGGGCGGCGCCGCGGGCGGCGAGGTGAAGCCCGTCACCGGCAGAAAGGGCGCGGCGGAGCTTGCGGACGACGCCCTCGCCGGCCTGACGGGCCTGCTCGCCGCCTTCGACGACCCGGCGCAGGGCTACCGCTCGCTCGCCGCGCCGCAGTGGCGCGGGCGGTTCGGCGACTACGACCATCTCGCCCGGGTGCGCGAATGGGCGCTGGGCGGGGAGGAGGACGAATGAGCGCGCCCCCGCCCGGCTCCGAGGCGCAGGACGGCGCGCGCGGCCCGCTCGCCGAGGCGACGCGCCGCCAGGAGCTGGCCTCGCGGCCGGCGCATTCCGCCTGGGTCTCGGCCAATGCCGGCTCGGGCAAGACCCACGTGCTGGCGCGCCGGGTGATCCGGCTCTTGCTCGCCGGCACGCCGCCGGGGCGCATCCTGTGCCTGACCTACACCAAGGCCGCCGCCGCCAACATGGCGAACCGGGTGCTGAAGATCCTCGGCGAATGGGTCCGCCTCGACGATGCGGGGCTCGATGCCGCCATCGCCGCCGCCCATGGCGGCCCGGTGACGGCGGCGCTCCGGGCGCGGGCGCGGCGCCTGTTCGCGGCGGCGCTGGAGACGCCGGGCGGGCTCAAGATCCAGACCATCCACGCCTTCTGCGGCGCGCTGCTGCATCGCTTCCCATTCGAGGCCGAGGTCGCGGCCGGTTTCCGCGAGCTGGACGATGCCGGCCGCGCCGAGATCATGGGCCGGCTGCGCGCCGACCTGGTGATGGAGGCGGCGGCCGATCCCGAGGGGCCGCTCGGCCGCGCCTTGTTCCGCCTCATGGCGGAGATGTCCGACGCCAGCCTGACGGCGATGCTGGAGGCCGCCGTGGCGCACCGCGCCGGCATCGAGGCCCTGGGGCCGACCGAGGCCAGCCGCCGCGCCGGCCTCGCCGCCGCGCTCGGCCTGCCCGCCGGAACCTCCAGCGAGGGCGTGCGCGCCGCCATGCTGGAGAGCCCGCACCTGCCGCGCGGCGCCTGGAGGGGCGCGGCCGGGGCCATCGACGCGGCGGGCAGCGCCAATGACAGGAAGCGCGCCGCCACCCTGCTGGCGGCGGCCGAGGCGGAGACCGACGCCGAGGCGCTGGCCGCCTATCTGGACGTGTTCTTCACCGACAAGGGCGAGCCGCGCGCCGCGCTCCTCACCAAGGCGGCGGCCGCCGCCGAGCCGGACCTCGCCCGGCAGCTCGCCGACGAGCAGGCCCGCCTCGCCGCGCTCCAGGAGGAGCTGCGCGGCGCGCTGGCGCTGGAGCGCACGCTTTCCGCCCACGCGCTCGGTGCCCGCATCTGCGCACGCTACCAGGCGGAGAAGGCGGCGCGCGGCCTGCTCGACTTCGACGACCTGATCCAGAAGGCCTCCGGCCTGCTGAATGCGGTGCCGGCCTCCTTCGTCCATTTCAAGCTCGACCAGGGCATCGACCACATCCTCGTGGACGAGGCGCAGGACACGAGCCCGGCGCAATGGAAGGTGGTGGAGGGGCTGACCTCCGACTTCTTCTCCGGCGCCGGCGCGCGCGAGGACGTCACCCGCACCGTGTTCGTGGTGGGGGACGAGAAGCAGTCCATCTTCTCGTTCCAGGGGGCGGAGCCGGCGGCGTTCGGCGGCATGCGGTCCACGTTCGAGCGCAAGGCCGGGAGCGAGCGGTTCGCGCGGGTGGAGCTGCCGCACTCCTTCCGCTCCGCGCCCGGCGTGCTGGAGGCGGTGGACGCGGTGTTCAGGAGCGAGGCCGCCCATCGCGGCCTGACGCTGGAGAACGTCGCTCCCGCCCACGCGCCCATCCGCGCCGGGGCGCCGGCTCTGATGGAGGTGTGGCCCACCACCACGCCCGCGCCGAGGCCCGAGGTGGACGACTGGCGCCGGCCGCTCGACCAAGTGCCCGCCGACGACCCGGTGAACGCGCTCGCGGTCCGCATCGCCCGCTTCGTGCAGGCGGCGGTGGCGGCGGGCGTCGGCGTGCCCTCGCGTGGCGGCCGGCCGCTGAAGGCCGGCGACGTGCTGATCCTGGTGCGCCGGCGCGGCAAGATCTTCGAGGCGGTGATCCGGGCGCTGAAGGAGCTGGGCGACCCCCGCGTCGCCGTCGCCGGGGCGGACCGCCTGGTGGTGGCGCAGCACATCGCCGCCATGGACCTGATGGCGCTCGCCGACGCTCTGCTCTCGCCCGAGGACGATCTCGCGCTCGCCACCGTTCTGAAGAGCCCGCTGTTCGGCTTCACCGACGACGACCTGATGGCCTGGTGCCCCGGCCGGCAGGGGCGCCTGATGGACGCGCTCACGGCCCGCGCCGGCGGCGATCCGCGGCTCACGGCCGCGCTGGAGCGCCTCGCGCGCTGGCGCGGCGAGGCGCTGACGCTGCGCCCGTTCGACTTCTATGCCGGCGTGCTCGGCCGCGACGGCGGCCGGCGCGCCTTCCTCGCCCGGCTCGGCCCGGAGGCGGCGGACGCGATCTCGGAATTCATGACGCTGGCCCGGACCTACGAGCAGTGGGAGGCGGCGAGCCTGCCCGGCTTCCTCGCCTTCCTGCGGCGCGGCGGCGCCGAGGTGAAGCGCGACATGGAGGGCGCCCGCGACGAGGTGCGCGTCATGACCGTCCACGGCGCCAAGGGACTGGAGGCGCCGCTGGTCATCCTCGCCGACACGGTCGACATGCCGAAGCCGAGGACCGAGGGCGGCTTCCTGAAGCTGCCCGCGGGGGGCGGCGCGCCGATCCCGATTCTGGCGCCGCGCAAGGCCGAGGATACGCCGGTACTGGACTCGGCCAGGACTCGCGCACTTGGACGGGACCAGGAGGAGCTTCACCGCCTCCTGTACGTCGCCTTGACCCGCGCCGAGGACGCGCTCGTGGTGTGCGGGGCGGAGACGCGCCAGCCGGCCAAGGGCAAGGCCCATGCCCGGCCGGAGGGGTGCTGGTACGACCTCGTGCGGGATGCGCTGGTCGATGAAGCCGAGGAAGTCCAGGCACTTGGCTTCGAGGGAACGGTGCTGCGCTGGCGCCGGGGGCCCGGCCTCGGCCGCGCCGATGCCGCCGAGGGACCCGCGGAGGCGCCGGCGCCGCAGGCGCTCCCGCGCTTCGGCCCGCCGCCGCCGGAAGCCGCCCCACGCCCCCTGCGGCCGTCCCGGACCGCAGCCAGGCCGGCGCTGCAAGGCCCTGGGAAGGAACGCGAATCACCCGCCCTGTCGGCGCTGGTCCGGGGCGATCTCGTCCACCGGTTGCTGGCGGCGCTGCCCGCCGTCGCCGACGCCGTGCGCGAGCAGGCGGGGCTGCGCTTCCTCGCCCACGCCGCCCCCCGCCTCTCCCGGGACGACGACCATGCCGAAATCCTGGACGAAGCGCTGGTCGTCCTGCGTCATGCGCCGCTCGCGGACCTGTTCGGCGGCGACGGCCTGCCCGAGGTGCCCGTGGTCGGCGTCCTGACCGCCGCCGACGGCACGCGCCTGTCCGTCAACGGCCGGATCGACCGGCTCGTGCCGGCGCCCGGGCGGGTGCTGCTCGCCGACTTCAAGACCGACCGCAATCCCCCGGAAAGCCTTGCGGCGGTTGAGCCGGCCTACATCGCCCAGCTGGCCGCCTATGCCGCCGTCCTCGGCCGGGCGATGCCGGGGCAGACCATCGCCGCCCGCCTCGTCTATACCGCCGGCCCGGTCGTGATCGAGGTGCCGCAGGCCGTGCTCGATGCGGCGCTTTCCCGCCTTTTGGGGCTCACCTCGGCGTGACGTGCCTTGACGGGATGGGGAGCGCCTCCCTACGTTCGGCATCAACATCGGGTATTTCGCCCCTTCGCCGCCTACGAGGTATGCCATGGCCGTGGAAAAGGTTTCCGATCAGAGCTTCGACGAGGACGTGCTCAAGTCGTCCGCGCCGGTGATTGTCGACTTCTGGGCGGAGTGGTGCGGCCCCTGCCGCATGGTGGCGCCGATCCTGGACGAGGTCTCCGGCGAGTTGGGCGAGAAGGTCCGCATCGTGAAGCTGAACGTGGACGAGAATCCCAACACCGCGTCCAAGTACGGCATCATGTCGATCCCGACCCTGCTGCTGTTCAAGGACGGCAAGATCGCCTCCCGCCAGGTGGGCGCCGCCCCCAAGGCGAAGCTGGTGCAGTGGATCAACGCCGCCATCTGAGCCCTCGCCGTCGCCACTCCGGTTGGCGATGAGCGTGAGCCGATCATGAGCACATTGGGGCGCCCGGCCTTGGCCGCGGCGCCCTTTTGACGTGGGCCTCAGCCGGCCTGCGCCTCGTCCATGCGGTAGTCGACGCCGACCAGATAGAGGCCGCAGGCCGGCGCCATGGGGCCGCAGCGCCGGCGGTCGGCGGCCTTGAGCGCCGCCTCCAGGTCGTCCGGGCTCCACACGCCCTCCCCCACCCGCACCAGCGAGCCCACCATGGAGCGCACCTGGTGGTGCAGGAACGAGCGGGCCGAGGTGGTGATGCGGATGGCATCGCCCTCCCGCGCCACATCCAGAAGGTCCAGCGTCTTCACCGGCGAGGCGGCCTGGCACTCGGCGGCGCGGAAGGTGGAAAAATCGTGCTTTCCCAGGAGCCGCTGCGCCGCTTCGTGCATGCGGGCGGCATCGAGACGCTTCGGCACCCGCCAGGCCCGATCGCGGTCGAGCGCGAGGTCGGGGCGGCGGTTCACGAGGCGGTAGAGATAGTGCCGCTTCACGGCTGAGAAGCGGGCGTCGAAGTCGCCCGGCACCTTCTCCGCCGCCAGCACCGCCACCGGATGGGGGCGCAGCTGCGCCGTCATGGCGTCGCGCACCTGGTCGGGCCGCCAGTCCCGCGACAGGTCCACATGCGCCACCTGGCCGGTGGCATGGACGCCGGCATCGGTGCGGCCGGCGCCGGAGACGGTCACCTCCTCGCCGCAGAAACGCGCGAATGCCTCCATGAGCACGCCCTGCACGGTCGGCTGGCCGGCCTGGACCTGCCAGCCGCAGAACGGGGTGCCGTCATATTCGATGGTGAGCTTGTAGCGGGGCATGACCGATGGGACGCGGCGGGCGGCGGCGCGTCAAGCGAGCCGCGTTCCCGGCGGCACCTTGTTGCCGGACAGGAAGGCCTGGGCGCCGGCCGGCTGCTTGCCCGCCTTCTGCACCTCCAGGAGCCGTACCGCCCCCTCGCCGCAGGCGATGGTCAGCGCCTCGTCCAGCACCGTGCCCGGCTCGCCGGCGCCCTCGGAGAGGGTTGAGCGCAGCACCTTCACCCGCGCCTCCTCCGCGCCCAGGGGGAACCAGGCGCCGGGAAAGGGCGAGAGGCCGCGGATGCGATCGTGCACCTCGCGCGCGGGGCGGGACCAGTCGATGCGGGTCTCGGCCTTCTCAATCTTGGCGGCATAGGCGACGCCCTCCGCCTTCTGGGGCGTGAAGATGAGCGCGCCGCGCTCCAGCGCCGCGAGCGCACGCGCCATCAGGTCGGCGCCCACCAGCATCATGCGGTCGTGCAGGTCGCCCGCGGTCATGTCGGGCCCGATGGGGATGCGCTCCACGAGGCCCACCGGCCCGGTGTCGAGCCCCGCCTCCATGCGCATCACCGCGACGCCGGTCTCGGCGTCGCCCGCCATGATGGCGCGCTGGATCGGCGCCGCCCCACGCCAGCGCGGCAGCAGCGATCCGTGCAGGTTGAGGCAGCCCAGCTCGGGAACGTCGAGGATCGCCTGCGGCAGGATCATGCCGTAGGCCACCACCACCGCCACCTCCGGCGCGAGGTCGCGGAAGGCGGCCAGTTCCTCCTCGCTCCGCAGGGAGCGCGGGGTGCGGACGGGAATGCCGAAGCCCTCGGCGATGCGGTGCACGGGCGAGGGCGTGAGGTCGAGCCCGCGCCGCCCGGCCGGCGCCGGCGCGCGGGTATAGACCGCCACCACGTCGTGGCCGCGCGCGACGATCTCGGTGAGAGTGGGCACGGCGAAATCGGGCGTGCCCATGAAGACGATGCGCATTCAGGTCTCGTCCGTTATGGCCGGAAGCGGCGGCGACGGGCGGCGGGGCGCCGGCTCAGCCTTCGGCTTCGCGCTTCGCCTGCTTGGTGAACTTCTTGATGACGCGGTCGCGCTTCAGCTTCGAGAGGTGATCGATGAACAGCACGCCGTTCAGGTGGTCGATCTCGTGCTGGACGCAGGTGGCGAACAGCCCGTCCGCCTCCATCTCGCGCAGCTTGCCCTCAAGATCCATGAACCGGATCGCCACCCGGGCCGGGCGCTCAACCTCCTCGTAATATTCGGGGATGGAGAGGCAGCCCTCGCTGTACACCGACAATTCGTCCGAGGCGGCGACGATCTCTGGATTGATCAGGGCGATGGGCTTCTTGTCCTCGCCCTCGCGCGCGGTGTCGATGGTGACGACGCGCCGCTCCACGCCCACCTGGATCGCCGCGAGGCCGATGCCGGGGGCGTCGTACATGGTCTCGAACATGTCCTCCACCAGCTTGCGCACCTCGCCGTCGATCTTCTCGATCGGCTTGGAGATGGCGCGCAGCTTGGGCTCGGGAAGGATGAGGATGGGCCGGATGGACATAAGCGGCAGATAAGCGATGCCGTGCGGATGGTCAATATGTTCGCACTTTGTTCACGCTTCATGATGCAGTAGAAGAGATCATGTCCGACGTGCTCTTCGTCCTTGCCGGCCGTGCCGTGACCCCTGCCGAGGCGCTCGCCGCCGGCGCGGCGGTGGTGGCTGTGCTGTTCGTTCTCCTCCTCTTCGCCCTGTGGCGACAATCCCGCGCGCGCGCCGTCGCCCATGCGGAGGATGCCGTGCGGGCGCTGGAGCTGGAGCGGCGCATGCGCGAGCTGGCCCGCATCCAGGCGGAGACGGCGGGGCGGGTCCAATCCATGGGCGAGGTGCTGGCCCACCGCCAGGGGGAGCTCGCCCGCGCCGTGGCAGAGCGCCTCGACGCCACCTCGCACCGGCTCGGCGAGAGCATGTCCTCCGCCGCCCGCGCGACGCACGAGAGCCTCGCCCGGCTCGCCGAGCGCCTCGCTCTGGTGGAGCAGGCGGAGAAGAGCCTTTCCGACCTCTCCTCCCAGGTGCTGTCATTGCGCCAGACGCTCGCCAACAAGCAGGCGCGCGGGGCGTTCGGGCAGGCGCGCATGGAGGCGATCGTCGCCGACGGCCTGCCCAAGGATAGCTTCGCCTTCCAGCACACCCTCGCCAGCGGCCGGCGGCCGGACTGCGCCGTGTTCCTGCCCGGCGACCCGCGCCCGCTGCTGATCGACGCCAAGTTCCCGCTGGAAGGCGTCACCCAGTTCCGCGAGGCGACGACGACGGAAGCGCGCAAGGCCGCCGCCCAGCGCCTGCGGGCGGACCTGATGAAGCACGTGGGCGACGTCGCCGAGCGCTACCTCGTGCCGGGGGAGACGCAGGACATCGCCCTTGTCTTCGTGCCCTCCGAATCGGTCTATGGCGAGATCCACGAGCATTTCGACGCCGTGGTGCAGGAGGCGTTCCGCCGCCGCGTGGTGCTGGTCTCCCCCTCCTTGCTCATGCTGGCCGTGCAGATGGTGCAGGCGATCGCCAAGGATGCGCGCATGCGCGAGCAGGCGGACCGCATCCGCGCCGAGGTCGGGGCGCTGGTGGAGGACGTGGCGCGCCTGCGCGAGCGCGTCGGCGACCTCGGCAGGCATTTCGCCCAGGCGGGCGACGACGTTGCGAAGGTTCTCGTCTCGGCCGACAAGATCGCCCGCCGCGGCACGCGGCTGGAGCAGCTGGAGTTCGAGGCGCCCCCTGAGCCAACGCCGGCGCTGCCGGTTGCGGCGAACGACGAACGGCCGGCGGCGGAGTGAGGTAGGCAGCGCAATGCTCTAGCGCGCGATCCGATCCAATTGAATCAATTTGATCGGTGAAGTGCCCTCTAACTCAATGATAGAGAACGCGTTATCCGACCAGTTTGCGTTGCAAGCCGATCGGCGCGGGCTCTAAAGCGGCACGCCGAAGAAATCCTCGTCCGCCCCGCCCCAGGCCTCGTGCAAAGCGAGGGCGCTGCGCCAGCGGGAAAGCTCGGCCTCGCTCGCCTGGCGATGGGTGATGGCCCCATCCGCCAGGTCGCCCAGAAGATAGGGCCGCGCATTGCGCAGGAACCGGTTCAGCGCCTTGGTGTCGTTGGGACGCACCACGCAGCGGGGCGTCTCGTCCACGAGGATGGTGGTGGGCAGCATGGTCCCTTCTCCTCCAGCAGCCGGCGCCGGGCGGGACCATCGGTCCCTTCCCCGCGCGCCTCAGAAGCCGTCCTGCTTGCGTCCCCAGGGGTGCGATCCCGGCACGAGGCCGGCCTTGATGCCCGCCTTCTCGATGTCGGCGAGGCTCTTATAGAACGTCGCCTCGTGCACCAGCGCGCCGGTCTTCGTGGTGATCGCCACGTAGCGCGCCGGCAGGTCGGCCTCGCACAGATAGCCGCCGCCGGGGTCATCCACGCTGCGCACGTTGCCGTCCCAATCCACGAAATACCCGCTCGACATCAAGCGCCTCCCCGGCTGCCGGGACTGCGATGTCCCGCTCTCGCGCCGGACGCAGCAAGGAGCTTGCCAAGGGCGCGAGCATGGAAAGTCCGGCGGCACGCGTCGCGAATGCCACATGCGGCGCGGCGGCGCGTCGATTTCCGGACAGGCGGTCAGGGCGCGCCGTCCTCCTCCGCGTCGGAGCACAGCGCCGCGAGCGCCTGCTCGACCGCGGCATGGCAGGCCCTGAGGCGGGCATATTCACCCGCCTCGACCACCAGCGTCCCCGGCTCCGGGCCGGGCGCGCCGGCATCGGGGCGGCCGGCGAGCGCAGCCTCGAACAAGGCGCGCTCCAGCTGGAAGATGCGCTCGCTGGCGCGTTCCAGATAGGGCAGCGGATTGGCCCGCACGTTCTGCTCGTGCAGGGCATCGAGGCTGAGCAGGGTGCGGAAGCGCCGTTCCTTGCGGCGCTTCTCGGCGCCGAAATCGTGCTCGATCACGCTCATGCCACGGCCCTCCGCGTCCGGCGCCCGCCCCCGTCAGTCCATGCCCCCCGTCAGTCCATGGGCGGGCCCATGTCGGCGTCCTTCTTCTTGCCCTTCTTGTCGGTCTTCGCGAGCGCATAGGCGCCGGCATTCTTCATGGTCACGGGCGGCTGGCCCTGCACATATTGCGCGATCCAGTTCAGGGTCCGCGCCTGCGCCATGCCGGCGACCTCGGCGTCGTAGCCGGGCGCGCCCTCCGTGGCGAAGCCGTGACCGGCGCCGGGATAGGTGAAGGCGCTCACGTCCGGACGAACGAAACGGAACTGCGTCACCTCTTCCAGCGGGATCACCTCGTCCGCCTCGCCGAAATGCATCAGGGTCGGCACCTTGCACTTGCCGCGCTGGGTGCCGGAGACGCCGTCGCCATAATAGCCGATGGCGCAGGCGATGCCCTTCACCTCGTTGGCGGCGAGGAAGGCGAGATAGCCGCCACGGTCATAGCCGACGACCGCCACCTTGCCCGCATCCTTCACCGCGTCCACCGTCGCCTGGACGGCGGAGAGCGACCAGGCGGTGTCGGCGTCCGGCGCCAGCGCCGGCGCGACCGCCACATAGCCTTCGGCGGCGAAGCCGTCGGCGATCTTGCGCATGCCGTCCTCGCGGTCCCCCGCCTCGGGCAGGATCACAACGGCGCCCTTGGGCGCCTCGGAGGGGTCCGCCCGATAGGCGCAGAAGGTCTGGGCGTCACTCGCAGTCAGTTCGATCATGGCAGCCCTCATGGGTTGGCGTTCGCCCGGCGCCGTCGCGCGCCACTTTGGCGAACACTGATCTCATGCATGTTGGGTGCCATGAGACGTAATATAAATCTGCATATAACGGCAGGCGACGCCGGGATGATCGATGCCAAGTCCCCCGCTTTACAGGAGCCCGAGCTCCAGCTGCACCTCTTCCGACATGCGGGAGCGATCCCAAGGCGGGTCGAAGACCAGATTGACCTTCACCTCGGCAATCTCGGGCAGCGTGCGCACCGCCTCCTCCACCCAGGTGAGCATCTGCCCCGCCACCGGGCAGCCCGGCGCGGTGAGGGTCATATCGATCTCCACCGAGCTCTCGCTCAGCCAGTCCAGCCGATAGATCAGGCCGAGATCGTAGATGTTCACCGGGATCTCGGGGTCGTGCACCGTGCGCAGCGCGGCGATCACGCGCTCGGTCATGGCCTGCGTGTCTGGGGCTTGCGTGTCGGGAGCCATCGTGGCGATGTCGAGTTCCGTCATATCCTGCAGCCTTTCTGGCGCCGCGAGGCGCCCGCGAGGGCCGGTCCATGGGCTCCGGAGCGGTCGTGGCGGCGCCTGCCATCCCAACGGGGCAGGACACTGCGACGCCTCCGGTCTCGTGCCGAAAACGTTGCAAGCACGATGCCATGCGGCGGATACGGGACCGGATGACGCAGGATCGGCGGGATCGCGGCCTCAGCGCAGCCCCTCGGCCAGCTCGGCCACCACCGGCCAGCCCACCGCGCCCGAGGGATCGAGCACCCTCAGCGCGCGGAGCATCTCGGCGGCGGCGTCGGGCTCCTCGCGGCGCAGGTGGATGAAGGCCAGCGCCTTCAGCGTGTAGAGCGCGAAGCGCGCGGCGCCGTCGGCGGCGAGCGGCCCGGGCGTCCAGGCGCGCCAGTCGGACCTCCAGCCGGCCTGGCGGGCCGCCTCTTCCAGCCCGCGCCGGGCGGCGCTCAGGGCCTCGTCGAGATTGCCCTGGTAGGTGTGGATCTTGTAGAGGCAGAAATAGACCGGCAGGGCCTGCGGCGCCGCGTCCAGCGCCTTGCGAAACAAGGCCTCGGCGGCCGCCCGGTCCTTGCGGTAGGCGACCACGCCCTGCTGGAGCAAGGCGTCGATCTCCTCCGGCAGGTCGCCGAAATTGATCGTGTCCGGCGAGAAGCGCAGCTCGATCAGTGGCTGCCCGGCGGCGTTGCCCCTGCTCATTTGATGAGATGCACCTGTGGGGTCGACAGGCGCCGCGCCGCCTTGTGACGGGCGAGCGCGCGCACGACGCCCTTGGCGATGGCGCCGGCGCGCGCGTCGATGCCGGTCCAGCTGGCGGTGCGCCCGCGCGGGTCGATCTCCAGCAGCTTCACGCCCTGCGGCACCTCGGTCCCGTCACGCGCCACGCCGCGCACGAAGCCATCGAACGGCGCGCGCACCGGCGTCCCGCCCAGATAGCCGACGATGAAATCCTTGTAGACCCGTGTGCCGATCTCGATCGCCGTATGCCAGCGCCCCGCCACCTCCGCGCGCGCGAAGCGGGCCGCGAGCTGGCCGCCAAGGCTCGAAGGCACCCCGTCCGGCGGCTCGGTGGAGCCGTGCGCGATCACGCGGCCGGCGAGGCCAGGCCGGGTTTCCACCGCCACGTCGCAGTTGAAGCCGCTGGAGAAGCCCGGCCCGACGCCGACCGCCAGACGGCCGAGGCGCCGCAGGTCCGGCGTCACCTCGTACTTGTGCATGCGGGCGTCGACGAGGATGTCGATGGCGCCGATGACGATGAGGTCGAGCAGGCCCAGCTCGGTCACCGTCACCCCCGCCCCGGCGGTCAGCCGGTCGCGGACCTCAATGCTGGTCTCCGCCCGGCCGGCCACCACCCCGGCGACGTTGGCCGCGTCATCGTAGAGGGCATCGTGGAACGCCATGCGACGGCGGATCACCGGCGGCATGGGATCGTGCGACAGCACCACCCCGTGGCCGGCCCAGAACAGGTGGACCGCCACGGCGGACGCGATCTCGTTTGTGCCGAGGATGACGGCGAAGGGCGGAAGCGGCCCGCGCCGGCTCCCCTGTCTCGTGTCGCTCATGTGCGCTCCTCGACTGGGCTGATGCCGAGAAGCAAGAGCCGGGCCGTTTTGCTTCTTCCCGCTGCCGAGCGTCGCCCCAGCGCTGTTTCCGGCGGTAGCGAACGCTTTCAGTGCGCGCGTCGCATCTTCGACAGCGCGCCTCCGCGCCTGTCGCATGTCCGACACCCGCGGCCGGCTCAACCCTGCCGCCGGCCTCGAGCGGAGCGCCATCCGGGCCAAGAAGCCACGGCGCCGCCGCGGATGCCCCAGTTGGTTTCGACCTTGCATGAGCCAGCGCAATCTTGAGGGAGACACAGCGAATGGCCATGGCGGCAGCCGACATCGAGGAACTCGTGAAGGCGGCGTTTCCGGACGCCGAGGTGGTGATCGTGGACCTTGCCGGCGACGGCGACCACTATGCCGCGCGCATCACCTCGCAGGCCTTCAAGGGCAAGAGCCGGGTGCAGCAGCACCAGATGGTCTATGCGGCGCTGAAGGGAAACATGGGCGGCGTTCTCCACGCCCTCGCCTTGGAGACCATCGCGCCCGCCTGACCCGGGTCGTCGGCGGGACCCGTCTTTATCCGCAACAGGATTTTTCAAGGAGCATTGCCATGGCGAGCACCAGTGACCGCATCAAGTCCATCATCGACGGCGCCGACGTGGTGCTGTTCATGAAGGGGGTTCCCGCCGCCCCGCAGTGCGGCTTCTCCGGCGCCGTGGTGCAGGTGCTGACGCAGGCGGGGGTGCCGTTCGCGAGCTTCGACGTGCTCTCCGACCCCTATGTGCGCGAGGGCATCAAGGAATTCTCGAACTGGCCGACCATTCCCCAACTCTATGTGAAGGGCGAGTTCGTCGGCGGCTGCGATATCGTGCGCGAGATGTTCAAGGCCGGCGAGCTCCAGGCGCTGCTGGCCGAGAAGGGGATTCTCGCCCCGGCCCAGTGAAAGCAACGGATGGCGGAACCGTATCGACCACCGTCATGCCCGGCCGCCGGGAGTTGCGGGACATGTCAGGCGGAACGACCCGGCCGTGGCGGCGCGCAAGCAAGCGCCGCCGCCCTCGGGCGCGACACCGGGACGTTCGTGCAAATCCTTGAATGAATCGATCAGCCGCCCGGCCGGTGGCCGGCGTCGTGCGGATTGCCGGCCGTGTTGCGCATCCAGTCGGCGAGCTTGGCGAGGGTCGCATACATGGCGTCCCGCGCCGCCGCGTCGGCGACCGTTTCGTCAAGCGCGCCGCGCATGCACAGGAGCCACGCGTCGCGCTCGGCGTTGCCGATGGGAAAGCCCAGGTGGCGCTGGCGTAGGCGCGGATGGCCCTTCTGCGGCGTGTAGAGCGCCGGCCCGCCGGTCCATTCCGTGAGATAGCGCTTCAGCACCTGCTTGATGGGGCCGAGGTCGTCCGGATGCATGGCGCGGATGCCTTCCGCCTCCGGCAGGCGATCCATGCGGTCGTAGAAGGCCTCGACCAGACGGTCGATGACCGCCACACCGCCGAGGCGCTCGAACATGCTGATCTCCTGAACCGCCTCGCTCATGCCAATCCTTCCCGCGGTGCCGGATGCACCGCTATTCCTCCATGTTCGGCAGGAGGATGACCTCCGCCGGCGCGCCCGGACCCTGGGCGGCGACGAAATCGAGCGCGCTCACCAGCGAGAGCCCGCCATCGCTCTCCATCAGCACCACCGCCTCGGGCGGCAGCTTGGCGAGCGCCTCCAGGAGCTGGGCGACCGTCATGACGGCCCCCCTCAGCCGCCGCCGACGAGGCGGCCCGCCTCGTCGTAGATCAGCTCGGACGGCTCCTCGTCCAGCATCGCCACCACCGCGCGGCGCAGCACGCCGTTGGCGTGATAGCCGTAGCTGTGGGTCAGCTCCACCTCGCCATAGACCACCTTCTCGAACCCCGTCAGCCGGCCGGCGTCGTCGTAATAGGCGCGGATATAGGTGTTGCGATGGCCAAGCCCCTCCTCGGGGATGGGGCTGACCAGGTTGAAGGGCAGCCGCACCCCCGTGTAGGACAGGAAATAGCGGCAATCGGCGGCCCTGCAGGCCAGATCGGCCATCGACAAAGCACTGCCCGAAGAAGAAGACATGGAAGCCATTCGCCTCAGCCTGGGTGGATCATGATTTCCATGGTCTCGTCGTGCCCGTCATAGCCGCTCGCGCTGTCGTCCTCGACGAGCGCGATGCCGCACAGGCATACGTCCGATCCCATGAGGGCGAGCGGGATCGGCTCCAGGCTCGCGCCCGCGCACGGGCCTTCCAGGCACAGGCCGCTCGCGATGTCGAATTTCGCCCCGTGGCGGCCGCACCTGAGATGGGCCTTGTCGGGCGTGAAGAAGGTGCCATCGCCGATATTGAGCCACACCTTCCCGTGCGGGCAGGCATTGACGTAGCCCACGAACTCGCGCGGGCGCACGCGTACCACCACGATCCGGAAGGGCCGCGCCTCGCCGTCATGGCTGAGCCGCGACAGGCTGAAGGCCTGCGCGCCGCCGGGTGGAATGCTCTCCGCCTCGCAGATGGCGAAGACCTCGATGCCGGACGATGTCATGGCCCCCTTCCCTCGGTTCGGCGGAGCGTCCGCTTTCGCCTCCGGCATCCGCCCGCCTGTCGCAAACGCGACGGCGACCGCGCGCCTTGTCCGCGCAAAGGCGCGAAAACACAGATTGTCCCGATATTTGCATGAAGCATGCCGACGCGGGCCGCAGGGGCCGCGCGCACAGGGGCGTCCCATGGCGGCGATGAAGTTCTACATGACACCGGGCTCGTGCTCGACCGGCATCCACATCATCCTGGAGGAGCTGGACGAGATCTTCGAGGCCCACGTCGTCAACCTGCCGGCGGGCGACAACTTCAAGCCGGGCTATCTCGCCATCAATCCCAAGGGCACCATTCCCGCCTTGGTGCGTCCGGACGGCAGCGCGCTCACGGAGCTGGTGGCCATCGCCTATTGGCTCGGCCGCGCGCGGGGCCGTGGGCGATTGTGGCCGCAGGACCTGGAAGGGGAGACCCGCGCCATCGAGACGATGAGCCATGTGGCGGGCACGATCCACGGCCACGGCTTTGCGCGCCTGTTCACCACGCCCACCTTCTCGCGTGCGCAGTCGGAGCAGGAGAGCGTGAAGGCGCTTGGCCGGCTGATCGTCGAGAAGGGGTTCGCGGTCCTGGCGCGCCAGATGGATGGCCGCGACTTCGTCGCCGGCGCCTTCAGCGTCGCCGACGCGGTGCTGTTCTATGCCGAGTTCTGGGCCGACAAGACCGGCATCGCGCTGCCGGCGCCGCTGCTGGCCCATTACCGGCGGCTGCTGGGCCGGCCGGCTGTGATCCGCGTGCTGAAGGAGGAGGGCTACGACCCCTCCCGCCTGGGCGGCGCGGCGCCCCAGCCGGCGGCGGCCGGCTGAGGGCGGATCATCAGGCGACGCCGGTGGAGACCGCCGTCTTCAGCGCGTCGAACTCCGCGCGGGGAATGCGGAACACGCCGCGCCCGCCGGACAGCGGCTGGAAATAGGACGGGTCGGACTTCTCGCGCAGGTAGAAGAACCATTCCTGCGGCGTCAGCCCGGACGGGCGCTCGCCGATCTCCACCACCGTGGCATCGGGCGCGAAGCGGGCGTGGACGAGAACCTTGGTTTCCGCGGTCTGGATTTCCGTCGTCTGGGCGTCCATGGGTCACTCCGTCGGGTGAGCGGGAGAGGCGCTCCGCGCCTCCCCGCATTGGGGGCGTCAGAAACCGGAGAACTCGCCGAGCAGCTCCACCTTCACGTTCTCGGTGCCCAGCACCTGCGCGTAGCAGGCGATGCGGGACTTCGAGCCGACGCCGACGATGGTGTCGAGCTTCTCGTTCTCCTCGCGCGTGGTCTTAGAGATGCCCTTGCGGCCCTCCAGCACGAAGATGTGCGCCGCGTCGCCGCAATTCTCCGGACTCTGCTCGGGCAGGGTCGGCACCACCTCGCGGATGGCGGCCCAAAGATTGGTGCCCTCAGGCACCTCGATGCTCTTGCTGGCGGGAAGAACCGTGACAGTAACCGTGGACATTGTCCTGCTCCGTTGTATCGATCTTCTTGGCTTGACTTGCCGTTTTGGTCGGCTCCGTGAAGCCTCAGTAGATGGCGGCGCCTGCCCCCACGTTCACCGAGGCGTCCTTCATCGTCGCGACGATGAACTCGATCTCGTCCTCGGCGAGGTGGGCATGGAACGGCAGCGCCACCGCCCGGTCGGCCACCTTCTCGGTGACCAGCAGGTCGCCCTTGCGATATCCGAGGTCGAAATAGTGCCGCTGCAAGTGCAGCGGGTTGGCGTAGGCGGCCGCCTGCACGCGCTCGACGCCGAGGTCCTCGACGATGGCGTCGCGGCTCGATTTCGAGAACCGCGTGCCGAGATGGACCAGATAGAGGAACCAGTGCACCTCGGTGACGTCCGGCCCCACATAGGGGTCCTTGATGCCCTCGAACGACTGCACATACTGGTAATAGAGCTGCTCGGTGAGGCGCCGGCGCTCCAGGATCTCGTCGATCCGGTTCAATTGCGCGAGGCCCAAGGCGGCGGTGAGGTCGCTGATCGGCGCCTGGTAAGGCGCGTTCATGGAGACCACCACGGAAGAGCGCTCCTCCAGCCGGTGGGAGCGCAGGCGGCGCATCGCCATGGCGATGTCCACGTCGTCGGTCACCACCATGCCTCCCTCGCCGCACACCAGGGGGCCGGGCTGGGAGAAGTCGAATACCGCGACGTCGCCGAACGAGCCGACGAGCCGGTCCTTGTAGCGCGAGCCGATGGCCTCGGTGGAATCCTCGATCAGAATCAGCCCGCGCTCCTCGGCGAGCACGCGCAGCGGGTCCCAGGCGGCGGGATGGCCGTTGGCGTTGGCGGCGACGATGGCCTTCGTCCTGTCGGTGATCTTAAGCGCCGCCTTCTCCGGCACCAGCGTTCCGGCCCAGTAGTCGATGTCGGCGAACACCGGCCGCGCGCCGGCGAGCGTCACCGCATGCGTGGTCTCGCGGAAGGAATAGGCCGAGCACACCACCTCGTCGCCCGGGCCGATGCCGTAGGCCTTCAGCGCCAGGAGCAAGCCGAGCGTGCCCGAGGGCACGGCGACGGCGTAGGCGCGCCCCACATAGGCGGCGAAGGAGGCCTCGAACGCCTCCATCACCGGACCCGCGGACAGGCGCGGCGAGCGGATTACCGCGTCGATGGCGGCAAGCTCGGCCGTCGTCACGTCCGGGTCGGAGAGCGGAATGAAACGGCCCTCGGGCAAGCCCGGGGCTTCATCGAGATCGTCGCCCATCACCGCAGGCTCGCTCATGGCGCATCGCTCCTTCTGGCGAGCACGAGGCCGGTGGCCCGCGCGGGATCGTCGGTGAGCTGGACGCAGTGGTCGCGGGCGTCCATCAGGTGCAGGTCGTAGGCGCCGATGGTGCGGAACGGCGTCTCCGCCACGTCGGAAGCGTCGCAGCGCGTGAAGGTGAAGCCGGGAAAGCGCGCGCGCAGGGCCGGGAAGACCTGCCCGTCCGCCGGCGGCGCCGCCAGCATGCCGGCGATCACGCCAAGATCGTCCTCGTTCAGCGCCATGGCTTCAACTCCCTCAAGGCGCCCGCGGGAGCGGGCTCACTGCCAGAACTTGCGGTGCTCGTCGAAGGTCAGAACGTCGAGCACGGCGGACAGCCGCAGATGCCGGCAATCCCATTCCCACAGCCCCTTGCCGTGGTCCTTGCGGAACAGGTCCCATTGGCCCTGCTCCTCGTCGAACAGCAGCAGCGCGATATCGACGATGCCGCCATCCGGATCGATGTTGCGCGAGCAGCAGGCGCTCTCGATCCGGTAGCCGCCGGGCACCGGCAGCACCGCCGGCTCCACGTAGCGGTAGCGCCGCCGCGTCTTCAGCGCCCGTTCCACGCGGCGCTTGTCGAGATCGTTCGGCTGGGCCTTGCCGCCCATGGACATGCCGAGCATCGTCGCCGCCATGGCTCGCTCCCATCACACCGGCTCGATCTCTTCCTCGAGGCAGCCGACCACGAGGCGTTCAGTGAACTCGACCAGATAGATCGGCGTGTTGCTGTCGGTGTGCATGCCCACCTGGACGATCTCGCCGGTGGTGCCCTCGGCCGCCAGCAGCGCGTCCTCCGGCACGTCCGGATAGCCGCCGTCGTTGCGCAGCTCGATCAGGGTCTTGACCCTCTGGCCCCACTGATACTTGGGGGTACGCGGCTCGAACATCATCGCGCCAGCCCTCCGACGCTCGGCAGGGGCAAATCGATGTCCTCGTCGCGGCTGATGACCGGGTCGAGCTCCTTCTTCTTCATGCCGACGCGGTTGCCGCTCTCCATGAATTCGACGCCGTAGATGTAGAATTGCTGGAGAAACGTGCCGATGGAGACCACGTATCCTTCCTCGCCCTTCTTCGCGAGGATCTCGCCGATCTCCTTGCCGGCATAGGTGCCGTCGTTGCGGATGGTACGCTTGGCCTTCACCTTCTCGCCGAAGGAGAAGTATGGCGGCTCCGTGATCTCCACCACCTCGCTGTCGCGGACGATGTTGCTCATCTCGGCATCTCCCTCATGAGTTCCGCGCCTTCGTCGCCGACGGCCCCGCGCGAACGCGCCATCTCCCGCACCATGACGTCCTTGTCGTCGACGAGGTCGCCGAGCAGGCCGGCGGGCACGCGGCTCGCCACCTCGTAGCGCACGCGCCAGTCGGGATCGGCCTTCAGGCGCGCCAGGAGGTCAGGCGCGAGGCGTTGCGCCGCCTCCAGGCGCACGCTCGCGGCGGTGTCGTCCGCCATGCGGAGCAGCCATTCGGCCGGCAGGCGCTGAGCCACGACCCGGCGCACCTCCACCTCCGCATCGTCCATCAACCGGGAGAGCAGCGGCGGCGCGACGCGGCGCGCGACCACGATGCGCACGTAGTAATCGGGGTCCGCCAGCATGGGCACCAGCTCGGCGTCGTCCAGCAGCGATGCGATGCGGATGCGCACCTCCCGGTGCGGGTCGTGGCGCAGGCGCAGGATCAAGCGCTTGGGCAGGCGCCGCGCCGCGTTCCATCGCACCGTCTCCTCGGGATCGTCGAGCAGCGGCGGCAGGAGGAACACGTCCGCATGCTTGGCGGCGATGGCGCGCACCTCGAAATGCTCGTGATGAACGTACGTGTTCGCCAGTTCGGGATTCCAGCTGAAGAACCGGTCGATGCGCCGCGCATAGCGGTCGTTGACGCAGGCGTGCCTCAGCCGGCACCGGCCTTCCGCGCGCATGGCGTCGTGGATGCAGGCGCCGCATTGGATTTCCTGGCCGCGCCAGTCGATGGCCTCGTCGATCTCGTCAGTCATCGCCCTCACCCGCGCGGTTCAGGACGTCGATGAGGAGCCTCGCGCCGATCTTGTCGGTGGGGTCGAGCTGAAGCAGCTTCTCCGCCGCCGCCCGGCCCTCATCGAGGTTGCCGAGCCGCATGTTGAGATAGGCGTAGCCCTTGAGCGTGAAGAGGAAGAAACGCGGCATCAGCTCCTCGTAGCGGCCGAACAGCGCGTCCTCCGGCGCCACGTCGCGCCAGTCCGCCGGCAGGTTGGTCTCGCGCTGGGCCTTGGCGAGGCAGATGCGCGCCACCTCCAGGCATTCGGCGAGCCGGCCCTTGTAGAAATAGAAGCGATAGAGGCCGATGAGCACCGCGGCATGGCCCGGCGCGATGGCCTCCGCCTGCCTCAAGTGCGCCTCGGCCACCTCGCCGAGGTGATAGGACAGGCCCGCCTGCCAGAGGTGCCAGTTGGCCTCCTCCGGCAGGCCCCCGCCCAGGAGCGCGCTCGCCAGCAGGCCGTCTTCCGCGAAGGCGGACGGCTCGCTCTGATGCGGGCGCGCGGCCATGGTCGCCCCGTTCCTCACAGGCCCGCGGGCAGCGCCTGGCCGTGGGAGGCGCAGGTGGTTGCCTTGGGATCATGGAACACGAGGCCGGTCTTGGCGGCGGTGTCGGTGAAGTCCACCGTCACGCCGTCGAGCAGGATGCGGCTCTCGGCTGGGAGGAACAGCTTCACCGCGCCCTTCTGCACCACCGCGTCGCCCGGCATGGGCTCGCGCAGCACGCAGATGTCGGCGTTGAGGCCCGAGCAGCCGCCCGGCGAGACGGCGAGGCGAAAGCCCGCCCCCGGCCCGCCGTCGGACATCACCATGAGCCGCATGAACTTCTCGGCCTTGGGGGTGATGGTAAAGTTCATCGTCTCCTCCTCAGGCCGGAAGCTGGTAGCGCGGATAGGCGTTGTCGATGACGCAGGTGTTGTCCACCGGACAGACGGCGGCGCACTGCGGCTCGTCGAAGTGGCCGAGGCACTCGGTGCACTTCTTCGGATCGATCACGAACGTGCCGTTCTTCTCGGAGATGGCGACGTTCGGGCACTCCGGCTCGCAGGCTGAGCAGGAGGTGCACTGGGAGGCGATGATCTTGAGGGTCATGGAATGTGATCCTTGTCTTCGCCTCAGGCCGCGCTGATGAGCGCGCCCTGGCGGATCTCCGCGTCACCGCGCACGGTGTGCTCGATCTCGCCGCTCTTCACCTTGTCCAGGTAGTCCTTGAACCAGGTGATGGCGCTCTTCTCGATGAATTCGTGGGCATACTGGTCCACGGGGTCGATGCCGGCCTTCTGCAGGTCCGCCTTCGGGCAGCCGCCGATCTTGGCGACGAACACCGCATGGCAGTCATTGATGGCGCGGATCACGGTCTCGAGAGAGTCCTCGTCGCCGTAGCCGCCCTGGCAGTAGAGGTCGACGCGGCGATGGCCGACGAACTTCGCGCCGGCGGTCGAGAGCTCGTAGACCTGGAACTCCTTGGCGTGGCCGAAGTGCTCGTTGATGAGGCCGGAACCCTTGGTGGCGACCGCGATCAGCAGCTTGATGTCGCTCTGCTCGCCGGCGAGGGTCTCCAATTCCTCCTGCTTCGCCGCCACCTTGGCGACGCGCTCCTCCTCGACCATGGCCTGGTAGGCCTTGCGGCCCTCCATGTCGTAGTTCACTTCCATCGCCATGATCTTGTCGGTGGTGAACTCGGCGGAGCGGTCCTCGCCCAAGAGCCCCACCGCGTCGGCGCGGCACTGGCGGCAGTGGCGCATCATGTTCATCTCGCCCTCGCAGCTGTCCTGCAGGGCCTTCAGCTCCTGGGCGGACGGGCCGCGCTGGCCGTTGAGGCCGAACACGGTGCCGTGCTCGGGCGAGGAGATCAGCGGCATGATGTTGTGCAGGAACGCGCCGCGCGACTTCACGGCCTTGTTCACCTCGACCAAGTGCTGGTCGTTGATGCCGGGGATCATCACCGAGTTGATCTTGCACAGGATGCCGCGCTCGGTGAGCATCTCCAGGCCCTGGAGCTGGCGATCGGTGAGGATCTTGGCCGCCTCGTAGCCGGTGTAGCGCTTGTGCTTCCAGAAGATCCACGGATAGATCTGCGCGCCGACCTCGGGGTCCACCATGTTGATGGTGATGGTGACGTGGTCGACATTGTAGCTGGCGATGGTGTCCACGTGATCGGGCAGGGCCAGGCCGTTGGTGGACAGACAGAGCTTGATGTCGGGGGCAGTCTTCGAGATCAGCTCGAAGGTCTTGAAGGTCTTCTCGGGGTTCGCCAGCGGGTCGCCGGGGCCGGCGATGCCGAGCACGGTCATCTGCGGGATGGTGGAGGCCACCGCCAGCACCTTCTTCGCCGCCTGCTCGGGGGTCAGCTTTTCGGAGACCACGCCCGGCCGGCTCTCGTTGGCGCAGTCATACTTGCGATTGCAGTAGTTGCACTGGATGTTGCAAGCTGGCGCCACGGCCACGTGCATACGGGCGTAGTGGTGGTGGGCCTCCTCGGAATAGCAGGGATGGTTCTTCACCTTCTCCCAGATCTCGGTCGGCAGGTCGTTCTCGCCCGCGCCCGAGCCGCAGCTCGCCTTGCCCGAGCCGCCGGACGTGCCGCAGCCCTTGTGCTCGGCCATCTTCTGCATCAGGTCGTCCATGTCGACGGCGGTCCCGACGGCGTCTCCCACATGCTCAGTCGTCGCGTCCATGTTTGGTGCTCCTCGTGTCGAGCAGGATCCAGTCATCCTGAGGAGACGTGAGCAACCGGCGTGCCACCCGCGCGAAATGAAATTATCTCATTAGTATCAGCCAGTTATCGACCAGTCTGCGCTGTCGCGTTGCGCACACGGGACAAACCGGAACGCCGCCGACATGTTGGAAAGGTTACATGTTCGCGGCCCCGGAACAGATCTTTCGGCGCGTCTCTTGATCTTGATCAATGCGCCGCGCCGAATCCGAACGCCGGCGGGCCTCCATGGGAGGTCGCCGGCGCTGGGAAGGCGCAATGGGGCTGGAGCCGTCAGGCGGCGATCAGGATCTCCGTCGCCCGGGCGAGCGGCACCGCCACGGGGATAATGCCGTGGCCGAACAGGAAGCGCATCTCGTTCTTCGTCAGCGCCTCCGGGTCCACCACGGCGTAGTTCGGGCCGCCGGAGCGCTTGATGATCTGCCGCGCGTAGTTGCGCAGGAGCTGGTCGTGGAACCGGCAGCCGAGGAACAGGAAGCCCCGCTCGGTGCGGCGGTCCTTGACGATGTCCGGAATCGGCGTCTGGATGTCGATCTCGGTCAGGACCTCCACATAGTCCGCATCGGAGATGAGGAAGTTCTTCGCCGGCACCGCGCCGCCGTGGGGCTTGTAGAGCAAGGTCGTCCAGGACGGCGCGACCGTCTTGTCGGTCTCGGTGCCGGCCGCGTCGTAGAAGCGGTACCAGCGGTCCTCGCCGATGCCGGCGCGGGTGATGCCCTGCACCTCGCCCCAATCGGCGCGATCGGCCAGCGCCGCGCGCATGGCGCCGTCGTACCAGGTGTCGACGATCATCGGCAGCTTGAGGCCGGCAAGATAGGCGTGGAGCGCGGTCGGCGGCACCGGGGTCGCGAACGCCTCCGCCATCAAAGCGGAGACGGTGTTGCGGTGCCTGGTGCTCTCGATGTGCTGGGCCGAGGCCCAGGCATTGCCCTTGGCGCGCTTCGGCAGCGCCACCTTGGTGCCGAAGAAGGCGGCGAGCGCCTCCGGCGTCATGGGCACGCTCGTCGCCCCGAGCGCGGCGACACCGGGGCCGAGATAGGGCACCACCGCGCCCGCATCGAGCCCGGCGGCCGCCTTGGCGATGACCGCCTCTGCGTCCGCGAGCCTGAGGATATCCGCCGTCGAGACCGGGGCGTTCATCGTCACTCCTCCTCGCTGCCGCGCTTCTTGGCGTTGACGGTGATGGGCAGGCTGGTGCCCGGCGCCATCTCCGGCAGGTCGAGCACCCAGCCGTTGGCGATCTTGATCCAGCCTCCCCACAGGGTCTCGTGCTCGAACTCCACGATGGGCTCCTCCAGGTCCTTCTTGGGGACATAGATGGACAGGCCGGTCTCGGGAGAACGGCGGATCATGACTTTCATGAGGGGGCTCCTGGATGAAGGGTCGCACGCCGCCGCCGGCGGACGGCGCGATGTCGGGGAAAGACGGGATCAGCCATGGGCGGCGGGCTCCGGCTGGCGCGCCTGCCAGGCGGGCGACATCTCCCTGAGCGCGGCGACGATGCCGGGCAGCGCCTCCAGCACAAGGTCCACGTCGGCGCCGGCATTCTCGCGCGACAGGGACAGGCGCAGCGCGCCGTGGAGCGCCTTGGCGGGCAGGTTCATGGCCTTGAGCACATGGGAGGGCTCTGTTGAGCCGGAGGTGCAGGCGGAACCCGTGGAGGCGGCGATGCCGGCGCGGTCGAGCCGGTTCAGGACCGCCTCGCCGTCCAGGTAGTCGAAGGCGAGGTTCGCAGTGTTGGGCAAGCGGTTCTCGCCGTCGCCGTTCACCCGGCATCCTTCGATGCGCTGGAGGAGGCCCTGCTCCAGCCGGTCGCGCAGGCCGCGCACCCGCGTGCCCTCGTCGGAAAGATGAGCGAGCGCCAGCTCGGCCGCCTTGCCCAGGCCGACGATGGCCGGCACGTTCTCGGTGCCACCGCGGCGCCCGCGCTCCTGGTGGCCGCCGCGGATCAGCGGCTTGAACTTCACACCCTTCCGCACATAGAGCGCGCCGATGCCCTTCGGGCCATGCAGCTTGTGGCCGGACAGCGACAGCATGTCGATGGCCGTGGCCTTCACGTCCATGGGCACCTTGCCCACCGCCTGCACCGCATCGGTATGGAACAGGGCGCCGGCGGCCTTCGCCATGTCGGCGAGCATCGCCACCGGGAAGAGCGTGCCGGTCTCGTTGTTGGCCCACATCACCGAGACGAGCGCGGTGCGCGGGCCGAGCGCGGCCCTGTAGGCGTCGAGATCGAGGCGCCCGGCGGCGTCGACGCCGACATAGTGGACCTTCACGCCGCGGGTCTTCTGCAGATGCGCCGCCGGCGCCAGGATGGCCTGGTGCTCCACCTGCGTCGTCACGATCTCGCTGCGCCCCTCGGCCTCCATTGCGTCCAGCGCCGAGAGCAATGCGGCATTGTCGGATTCCGTGCCGCCGGAGGTGAAGACCACCTCATGGTCGAAGGCTGCGCCGAGCAGCGCGGCGAGACCCTTGCGCGCGCCCTTCACCGCCTCGGCCACGTTGGCGCCGAAGGCATGGGTGGAGGAGGCGTTGCCGAACTCGTCCGAGAAGTAGGGCAGCATGGCCGCCACCACTTCCGGATCGGTGCGCGTCGTCGCGTTGTTGTCGAGATAGACCGGCCGCACGGGACGACGCCTCCCTGTTGAGGCCCGAAGGCCCGCCGCTACTGGGCGACCTTGATCGGCGCCGCGGGACCGGCCACGGGCACGAGGCGCACGAACTCGCCGAGCCGCTCGATGAGCTTGGCCTGGATGCCCTCCATGGTGGCGCTGGCGAGCTTGCAGAACACGCAGGCCCCGGTGAGCTTCACGAACACCTTCGAGCCCTCGACATTGATGAGGACGCAGTCGCCGCCATCGCGCTTGAGGTTAGGGCGGATCTCCTCGATCACCTCCTGGATCAGCGCCAGGCGGTCGGTCTCGGCACGGGGCGCGGGGGCGCGCTGTTCGGTTTCCTGCAGCATCTCGGTCCTCTTTTCGGGTGCGGGGTGGGGCCGAAAGGCCGTCAGCCGAACGACTTGCCGCAGGAGCAGCTCGACGTGGCGTTGGGGTTCTCGAAGGTGAAGCCCGAGCCTTCGAGCGCCACCACGAAGTCGATGACCGTGCCGGCGAGCAGCTCGTGGCTCTTGTTGTCCACGAACACCTTCACCCCGTCGCGCTCGATCACCGTGTCGTCCGGGTCGGCGTCGTTCACGAGGCCCATCATGTATTTGTAGCCGGCGCATCCGCCGGCCTCGACCATGATGCGCAGGCCGCCCACCGGCTTGTCGGCTCCGGAGATGGCGCTGCGAACGGCGTTCAAGGCGCTGTCCGTCAGATTGATCATCGCTCGACCTTCACTGAGAAAACGGGTCGAGCTTCAACTGGCAAGAGCTGTGCCAGACTATAATGCTTTAGAATATAATGGTTTTCCGCGCCGCGGATGTTGCGTTTGCGACGCGTGTCCGGTTTCGGACAGGATCGGGAGCGATGTCGCAAGCCCACGCTCGGGCGGTCGCATTCCCACAGCCGGCGCGGCAGGCCGGCGCGCCCCGCCACCGCAGCTCTGTCCGCCCAAACAATTGTATCAGCTAATATTTTTCCATACCTCGCCGCTCTCCGGCACCGGAGCGCGCCGGATGCACGGGTCCGCCCAGGCGGCGCGGCGTCCTGTCCACCTGGCGCAGCGGGCAAGCGGCAGGGGCTTTGCATGAAGCGCCGTGCGGCGCCTTCGGGCGCGGCTGAGCGCAATCCCCGGAGACCCCCTATGACGACCATCGAGAAGACCGCCCTGGGCAAGCTGGACCAGGAGGGTCGCCTTCTCAATGCGGTTCTGAAGAGCCCCACCACCAAAGGCGAGCGTTTCGGCTTTCGCGGCGACATCGCCCTGAAGTTCCAAGCCCAGCTCGCCGACGAGAAGCGCCCGCCGGACTACTGCATGGAGCAGGTGCTCACCGTCGCCCCCGAAGGCGCCGGCACCATTCCGGTGATGGCCGGCTACCTGCACAACTTCGCTTATCTGGACGACGTAACGAAGGTGCTCGGCCCGCTGCTCGGGCCGGACGGCAAGTACTTCATCTTCTGCAACAACATCGACCTTCTGGCGAAATACAAGGTGGCGCACGGCGGGCTGACCTTCTACGTGCTGCCCTGTGACGAGTCGACGGTGTGGAAGGAGATGCTCGACCTCATGGGCATCGACAAGAACGACATCAAGAAGCTCGATACCGCCGGCAAGCTGGACTACGTGCTCGATTCCGCGCTGGACTGGAGCGCCGACTACGAGCCCATCAGCTTCGAGAAGGGCGTCTCGGTGATGGAGCCGGTGAAGAACCGCAACGAGAACCGCCCCGTCTGATCCGCAGGCGCCGCCGGCAGAGGGGCGCGACGAGCCCCTCACGCCGTCCTCTCAGGCCGCAGGTCCTCACGCCTCCTCGTCGTCGCAGAACGACGCCGCCGGCTCGTCCTCCGCCAACGTCACGCCGGTGACGCAGATGTCGCCGTCCAGCACCTCCAGCGCCACCGGGGTGAGGGCGCGGCCCTTGCACGGTCCCTCCAGGCACATGCCGGTGCCGAGCTCGAACAGCGCGCCGTGCTTGCCGCACATGATCCGGATGCCGTTCGGGTCCAGGAACTGGTTGCGCTCCCAGTCGAGATTGACCCCGTCGTGCGGGCACTTGTTGGCATAGCCGAACACCTGGCGGCCCCAGCGCACGACGAAGATACTCCAGGGCACCTCCTTGCCGGTCTCGTCCAGGCGCACCAGCTGGAAGCCGCGCGCCTTCTGGCTCGGAATGTCGCTCAGGGCGCAGATGGCATAGGCGATGTCGGCAGCCATGGTGTCCTCGTTCGATGGGCGGCCCGGCTCGGGCGCGGGATCGGCGTTCGCGGCGGCCATCGTCATTGGACCGCTGAGCGGGCGGCCAGCCCCGCCCGCTCAGCGGCGCCCGCCGTCCGCGCCAGGAGGGCGCCATTGGCGGCAAGCAGGAATTCGCGCCACGCGGCGGCGATGTCGCGCAGGATCGCCTGCTCATAGGCCTTCGACAGATGGTGCTCCTCCGGGAAGTTCGACAGCGCGCACGAGGCGCGGTTGAACGCCGCGACATCGTCCATGAAGCGCCGCAGCAGCTCGCCGAAGGGCGCCTGCACCGCAGCCATGAGGCCCGAGCGCCCCTCCTCGACCGGCACGCCGGCAAGAT
The DNA here is from genome assembly GCF_043194795.2 of Xanthobacter pseudotagetidis. NCBI lineage: Bacteria > Pseudomonadati > Pseudomonadota > Alphaproteobacteria > Hyphomicrobiales > Xanthobacteraceae > Xanthobacter > Xanthobacter pseudotagetidis. The sequence continues at coordinate 4,639,402 of NZ_CM195534.1, forward strand.
CGAGCGCCGCCGCCTCCAGCCGCGCCAGCGCCCGCCGGAACAGCTCCTCCATGGCGCCGAGCGCGGCCCACTGGGTGAGCTGGTCGCGCTCTTGGGCGGAGAGGCTGCGCACCAGGCGCACGCGGTAGTCGTCGAACGCGGCCTCGGTCTGCCCCGCGACCCATGCCCCGAACGCGGCAAGGCTCGCGCCGTTGAGGTCTGCCCCCGAAAGGCCCTCGGCGCGACCGGGCGCGGCCTCCAGGCCAGCGCGGGCGAGCGCGCGCTCCGCCCGGCGGGCCGCGTCGAGCGCGCCTTCCAGGTAGCCGGCGGCGGTGGTGGCGGTCTCGGAGCCGGCGAGGTGCAGCTTTCCCGTCATCAGCGACCGGCGCAGCAGCGGGTGGGAGACCGCGATATGCTCGGCCTGCGGCTCGGCAAGGTCGCGCGCGGTGGCGGTGAAGGGCGCCCGCGCCCAATCCTGGTAGTGCGGTTCGCCCGCCTCCAGCGGCAGGCCGAACACCTGCGTCATCTGGCTTGAGATCAGCATGGGAAGGCCGGCCTCGAACGCCTCCCGCGTCTGCGGGCCGAGGGCGAGGAAGCCGGCGAGCGCCGCGGGCGCGCCGCCCTCACCGCTCGCGTCGTAGATCTCGCCCAGCACCGCCTGCTCGTGGGTGACGAAGGCGTTGCCGGTGAGGCCCGCCGCGCGCCAGGAGGCGTCCGCATAGCCGATGGCCACCTTGGCCTGGGCCGCCATCCAGGTGGGCGTGTTCTCCATGGCCTCGATGGTCTCGGGATCGAGCGCGGGCTCGAAGACGACGCTGGCGGCGATGAGCCGCGGCGGAAGGCACAGCACCGCGCGGCGGGCGAGAACCTCCACTTCGGCCTCATCGGCGCGGAAGGTCAGAACCAGATGATCGCCGGCATCGCGCACGCCGGTCAGCGCATGGCCCAGCGTGAGGGGCTCCGGCCCGATCTCGCGCGCCAGCCCCTCGGCCAGCCCCGCCATCCCCCCGGCGAGCCGAAACGCGCCATCGTGGAAGGTCTGGCCCTCGATCCGCTTCGGCGTCTTGTCGGCCTCGTTGAGGTGGAGCGTCACACCGCCGTCGTTCTGTTCGACCCGCGACAGGGCGAGATCCGACACCAGGCGCGCCATGAGCGGCTGCGTGTCGGGCCAGAACCAGGTGGGACCAAGGTCCAGCATCGCCCCCGTGGTGGCGCAGCGTGCCGTGAGAATGCGTCCGCCGAGGCGGCTTCTTGCCTCGAACAGACGGAAAGGCTGGGCGCGCCGCGCGAGCTGGCGCGCGAGCGCCAGCCCCGAAAGCCCGCCGCCGATGATGGCCGTCTCCAGCATGGCTCTTTCCTGAAAGGCGAACAGTTCCAGACTGGCCGTGCAAGAATCGCGCGAGTTCGACGGGGCCGCCCTGTCTTTCCGCGCGGCCCGGCGTCGCTCCCGGTGGCCGCCAGGCCTGGAGCAAGGCGTTCCAACGCCGATTCTCCTCCGGAATTGCTTGTTCTCCCCCAGTAATCTCTTGGCACGATTTTTGATCCGCACGCTCCGACGCCCGATCCCATAGGAGTTTGCAATGAACGTGACGTCGGAATTCGCCCAATCCTCGCTGGACGAGATCAAGGCGCTGCTCGACGGTGGGACCCTCACCATCTATTCGGTGGCCCGCCCGGTGTCGGCCGACCACGCGGTGGATCGCAGCGCCGTGCTCGCCACCTTCACCTTCGCCTCACCCGCCTTCGGTCCCTCTGCCGACGGGTTCGAGGCTCCGGCCTTTGTCGCCAATCCGGTGACGGCCAACAGCGTCGGCACGCCCGGCTTCGCCCGCGCCCGCAAGGCGGACGGCACCACGGTGGCGGACTTCTCCGTCGGCCCCGGCCCACGCGAGATCAAGCTCGCCGAGGTCTCCTGCTCGCCCGGCGCCCCTACCCGGGTGGTGAGCCTGAAGGTCGACACCGACGGCGGCTGGCCGGAGCGCCCGGACTATTACGACGCCCATCCGCGGCCCGGCTATTCCATGCCCAAGGTGTTCTGAGCGCAGGCGTTCACGGCAGACCCGCGGGCTGGCACGACGCCTGCCGGCGCGCGCGGCTGTCGGACATTCGACAGGAGATCCAGCCCATGGCCACGGCCGACCTCGGCACCCTCGTCAGCACCGACTGGCTGGCGGATCACCTCGGCGATCCCGCCGTGAAGATCCTGGACTGCACCTGGCACCATGCCTCGACCAATCTCGACGGCCGCACCCAGTATCGCGGCCGCCACCTGCCCGGCTCGGTGCATTTCGACATCGACAACATCGCCGACAAGTCGAGCCCCCTGCCCCACATGCTGCCGTCGCCGGCGGAGTTCGCGAAGAAGGTGGGTCTGCTCGGCATCTCCAATGCCGACCGGGTGATCGTCTACGACCGTCTGTTCGGCGGCTCGGCGGCGGCGCGGGTTTGGTGGATGTTCAGGGTATTCGGCCACGACAACGTGGCACTGCTCGACGGCGGCTACGCCAAGTGGCAGGCGGAGAAGAAGCCGGCCGAGATGGCGCCGGTGCGGCCCGAGCCGGCCGCGTTCGAGGCCGCGTTCCGTCCCGAACTGGTGCGCTCGCTCGCCGACATGAAGGCCAACCTCCTTACCGGTGCCGAGCAGGTGCTGGACGCGCGGGGCCCCGCCAAGTTCGACGGCAGCCAGGAGGACGTGTTCCCGGTGAAGAAGCCCGGGCACATTCCGAGCAGCCTCAACGTGCCCTGGGGCGACTTCATCACCGAGACCGGGGCCTTCGCCGGCCCGGAGGCGATCCGCGCGCGCTTCGCGGCGGCGGGGGTGGATATCGACCGGCCGGTCGTCGCCACCTGCGCCTCGGGCACCATCTCCTGCGTGCTGGCGCTGGCGCTCCACCTCATCGGCCGGCCAGCGGCGGTCTATGACGGCTCGTTCGCCGAATGGGGCCTCGCCGACGACACGCCGATCGCCGCCTGACAGGAGCCAAGCCCATGCCGACATTGATCAAGACCACGCAGGACGGCCGCAGGCTCGAAGTGGCCGGCCTCGCCATCCTGCTCGACGGCCAGCTCGAAGCCTTCGAGCTGATCGAGGTGAAGCAGCATCCCAACCGCAGCAGGATCTGGGAGGCGATGCCGGAGGCGACCCACATCGCCGGCCGGGTGCCGCTGACGCAGGGCGAGGCGGAGGCCGTGCTCGAGGCCTTCAAGCAGGCGGAGGCGGAGATCCTGAAGAGCCCGGCCGCGATCAACGAGCGCTTCCGCATCGCCGCCATGTGGAAGGCGCGCGAGCAGGGCATCGAATAATCCCGGACATGTACTCCGCCGCGCCCCTCACCGCTCGGGGGCGTGGGCGACCTGGGCCGCGTAGGCGACCTGGGGTGCGGCGAGACCGAGAGCGGCGCCGTTGCGGGCGATGGCAAGGCGCGATTCGCCGTCCTCGGCGCCGAAGCAGGCGTGGAAGTCGTCGCACTCGGCGCACACCGGCGCGGTGCACAGCGTGAAGCCGGCCGAGCCGCAGACCATGCGGTAGAGGAACTTCTTCCACTTCATGTCGTTGGAATTCTTGCGCTTGAGCGGCGCGAAGTGGCGCGCCATCAGCTCCGAGAGCTCGCCGCGGTTTCTGAGACCGAGGTCCTGCCACAGATGATGGGGCGCGCGAGCGCGACGGGCGATCAGGCAGACCAGCCCCCGCTCCAGGCTGCCGGCGCTCGACGCGTACATAGCGAGGATGTCGCGGATGTTGCGCTCCTCCTCGTCCACGTCCACCGCATCTTCCCGCACCCGTTCGGCGATGTATCCGACCTTCTCGGGAAACATCTCGCCCACCAGCGCAAGAAGCGCTCCGCGCTCCATCCCGAGCCCGGCGAGCGCGCTGCCGCCGGCGTCTGCTTCGGCGAGCGCCAGCGACAGGATGGCGGCCACCACGTGTCGGTCGAACGGGTCGCACGCCGAGGCGGTCGGCGTGTCCATCAAGGCGCGATAGACGTCGGCGGCGACCATGGCTCCCTCCTCAGGCGGCGGCGCGGTCCGGGCCGTGGATCTGGCAGTTGGCCGGGCAGACGCGGGCGCAGGCACCGCAGCCGATGCAGGCACCACTGTCATTCATGGCCATGACCTTCTTCTCGATCTCGTCGTCCTCGTCGTCGTCGAGCATGACGAGGTCGCCGTCCTCGTTGATCCCTTTCAGGATCATCACGTCGCGGCCGCAGACCTTGTAGCAGCGGCCGCAGCCGATGCACTTGTTCTTGTCGATGTCCAACAAGTAATCGGGCTGCCAGGCGCGCCCGTCGCGGGTTTCGTTTGACATGGGTCTTCAGCCTTTTCCAAAGCTCTGCCTTCGGTGGTCCGCTCCAGTCCGGACCGCCGTGGGGACTTGCGTTCAGGATCGAGGCGGGCCGGGCCGGACCGCGACGGCCGGGCCCGACCGGTCAGGCCGCTTCCAGGCTCTTCAGCTGGGCGCGCTTCTGCTCCAGCTCGGCGAAGGCGTCATGGGCCTTCTTCGCCACGTCCATGATCTGCTGCCAGTTGATCGGCAGCTCCTCGGACAGGTCATGCAGGTCCATCTTGGACTGCGTGGCCTTGGCGGAGAGCTTCTTCAGCTCGGCCTTGAGGGCTTCCACATCGCTCATGGGGCACCTTTTCCTAGAACAAATCAGTAATTGGCGACCGTCGGGAACTTCTCGATCATCTCGATGCCCGACTTGACGAACTTCTCGCCTTCCTCGGCCAGCTTCGCGAGATTGTCGAAGCCGTAGCGGTGCACGTCGCGCAGCTGCTTGTTGACGACGATCAGCCGGCCACCGATGAGCACCATGCGGCCGAAGCCCTCGTGGCTCATCTTCAGCATGGGCGAGATCATCACGCCGGTGGCCTTCTCGATGGACAGGCACACGGCGTTGAAGAACAGCTCCATGCGCCAGATTGTGTCCGGATCGGGATCGCCGATGATGGGCAACGCGCGGCGCGCCTCCTTGTCGACGATATAGGGCTCGAGCAGTTCCAGGTCCGCCTTGCCCTCCCAGGCGCCGTGCGAATCCTGCGCGCGCCAGATCTTGATCAGCTCCTTGACGAAGGGATGCTCCTTGGCCGCCTCGATGGCGGCTTCCCGGGCAGCGTCCTTATCGATAACCGGCGCGTCGGACATGGTGTCTTCCTCATTCCTCGTCGAAGTCGAAGCTGCGCTCCTGGCCCTTGCCCATCACCTTGCGCAGCCAGGGCGGCGGGTTGCCCTTGAGCACCCCTTCCAGCTTGCCGATCAGGTCGGAAATGTCCTCGGGCTGGGCGACCTTCATGGGGTGGATGTTGTTGGCCACCACCCGGGCGGCGCCGGAGCCGCCGATGGCGGCCACATAGAGGATGGCACAGTCCTTGATCGCCTCGATCTTCGGGGCGAGCTTGTCCTCGTTGCCGTCCTCCTTGAGGTCGCCGTCGAACTCGATGGCCTCGACGAAGTGATGGCCGTCCGGCCCGATCTCGTAGATGGCGATGTTCTTGGCCCAGCCGAAATGCGCGTCCACGCGCTTGAGGTCCTGGGTTGCGAAAGCGACTTTCATAAGCTCGTCCCCTTCACGCTCGACTAGTGGGAGGTGTGCGCGGCGGCGTGACCGTGCGCGTCGCCGCCGGCCCAGGTATCCGGGGTCGGCTCGTGGTTCTCCTCGTGGTCGGCCATCACCAGGTTCGCCATGTGGAAGACGAGGTCGCGGGTGCCGCGATAGCCCACCGAGAGCAGGTGCCCCGCGCCGAGGCGGTCGAACATGGGAATGCCGATGCGGTAGAACGGGATGTGGAGGCGTGCCGCGGCCTGGCGGCCGTGGGAGTGGGTGAGGAGCAGGTCGCAGCCGCGCTCCTTTGCCCGTGTCTCCAGGTCCTCCAGGTCGCCGATCAGCACCTCGTCGGTGGGCAGGCGCTCCAGCACCGGCGACTGGGTGGTGGTGACGACGGAGAGCAGGTGCCCGCCCATTTCGTGCAGGAACGAGCCCACGTCGTAGAGCAAATCCGGCTCCGCTCCCATGGCGACCTTGCGGCCGCCGAGATGGAAGTGGCCGTCCAGCATCGCGTCCACCAATTGGCCGCGCTGGCGGCGATACTTCAGCGGCACCGGCCGGCCGGAGATCTTCGACAGGTGCATGATGAAGGCGTCGTTGGGCTCCAGCCCGCACAGGCGCTCGAACAGCGTGAAGGGCACGCCGGTCTTCTTCTCCATCGCCTCGCCCGCGCGGCGCATCTGCGCGCCGATGCAGATGGTGTGGGCCGCCTCGCCCAAGGTGGCGATCTCCTCGACGCCGATGCCGCCGATGGTGGTGGGCGAGAAGTCTTCGGGAATGTGTCCGTCGAGCGAGGAGGCGAGGTCCGGCAGGAAGGACGGCTTCAGCCCGAAATCCTCGATGATGGTGCGCAGCTCGTCGAGGTCGCCGGGGGTGAGATGGCAGCCGGGCAGCACGGTGACCCGGCTCTTGTCCTTCGCCTTGTCGGCCGCCGGCCTCACCAGCACCTCGACCATCTTGGCCACCGTCTTCTCCCAGCCGTCCTGGAACGCGTCCTTGAAGTCGGGCGTGGAGACATAGACCATCGGGAAGTCGGCGAACTGCGGGTGCTTTTCGCGGATCAGCTTGATGTAGCCGTCCACGTCGTCGCCCTTGGTCTCGGTGACGCCGGTGGAGCAGATGCCGATCATCTCCGGCTTGGTTCGGTTGTAGATGTTGAGGATCGCCTGCTCCACGTTCTCGTAGCCACCCAGCACGGTCGCCACCTCGCTCATGGCGGTGGTCTGCATGGGGATTGCTTCCTTGAAGTGGCGCACGAAGAGGACAAGGCCGAACGAGGTGCAGCCCTGCGAGCCGTGAAGCAGCGGCATTGACTTCCTCACCCCCATGAAGGCGAGCGCGCCGCCGATCGGCTGGCTCATCTTCAGCGGGTTCACCGCGCAGGACTTCTTGGGGACCGTGACGATGGCCATGGCCCTACTCCGCCGCTTCGAGGGCGGGAGAGAGCAGGTCATCGAGCAGGCTCTCGATACGTTCCTTGCAATTGCCGCAGCCGGTATTGGCCTCAGTGGCCGCCCGCACCTCGGCGATGTTCTTCAGGCCCTTCTCGCGCACCAGGTCCTCGATGGCGCCGACGCTGACGCTCTTGCAGCCGCAGGCCTTCCGGGCGCGGCGCTTCAATTCCGCAGCGAGCGGATCGGGCGCGATCTCGGACGCAAGCGGGGCAGCCTGCGCGGGAGGCGGGGCGGCGACAACGCCCAGTGCCTCCAAGATCTCCTCGACCCGCCCGCTGCAGGCCCCGCACCCGCCGGAGGCGTTGGTGTGCGTGCGCACGCCTTCCACCGTGGTGAGCGCATGGGCCTTGACCGCGCCCTCGATGGTGCCGAGGTCGACGCTCTTGCAGTTGCAGATTTTCTTCGCCCGGCGGGCGGCTTCCGCCTTCACCGGGTCGGCGGCGAGCGCGGCAGCCTCCGCCTCCATCTCGGCAAGCGCGCGCGCCTGCCAGGTGTTGTCGGGATTGTCCCAGGGGGCGGGCTTGCGCACCTGCTCCCACACCGGATTGTAGAGCGCTTTGTCGATCTCCTCGACCAGCTTCACCATGCCCACATAGCCCATATAGGCGTGGTGGCGCTCCTGGTTGATGTCCAGCCAGGGCATGGCGGCCTTCAGCGCGATGAACTGCGAGCGGCCGCCGGACAGCATGATGTCGGCCTTCGCGTCCTTGAGCATCTTGTACATTTCACGAGGCGTCATGTCCTCGATCATGTGGGCGTCCTGGCCCATCAGCTCCTTGATGCGCTCCTTGTCCTCCTTGGTGGACTTCTTCACCGAGGTGCCGACGAGGTCGAGGCCGGCCTCCTGGAGCGCCGCCACCACCGACCAGGACTTCACGCCGCCGGTGATCAGCAGCACCTTCTTGCCCTTGAAGCGCGGCTTGAACTTGGCGATCGCGTCCCAGGCCTTCTTCTCCTCACGGGCGATGAGCGCCTCGGTGCGCTCCATCAGCTCCGCGTCGGCGCCCCGCTCGATCAGCATGCGGGCGATCTCGCGCAGGGAATCCGACGAATCCTCGATGCCGTAGAAGGAGCCCTCGAAGAACGGGATGCCGTAGCGCTCCTCCATCTTGCGGGCGACGTTGATCATGGCCTTGGAGCACACCATCATCGCCGCCTTGGCGCGGTGCGAGGAGGCCACGTCCTTGTACTTGCCGTCTCCGGAGATGCAGGCGAGGATGCGGATGCCGAGCTCGTCCAGCAGCGGCTTGATCTGCCACAATTCGCCGGAAAGATTGTATTCGCCGATGATGTTGATGTCGTAGGGGGTGGTGTATTCCGGCTCCTCGGTGCCGATGACATGGTCGAGGATGGCTTCGCCCGCGAGCTTGTTGCCGAGGTTCTTCGGCCCCACGAAGCCGGGCGAGTTCACCGGGATCACCGGCTTGCCGAACTTCTCCTTCGCTGCCTTGCAGACCGCGTCGATGTCGTCGCCGATCATGGCGGGCACGCAGGTCTGGTAGACGAAGATCGCCGGCGGGTCGTACTTCTCGATGATCTCCCGGATCGACTTGAACAGGCGCTTCTCGCCGCCGAACACCACGTCGGTCTCGTTGATGTCGGTGGTAAAGGAGGTGCGCCAGAGGTTCGAGCCGGAGGACTTGGCGCCGCGATTGTCCCAGGAATTGCCCTCGCAGGCAATCGGGCCGTGCACCAGGTGGGCGACGTCGGTGAAGGGCTGGAGCGCGATCTTCGCGCCGTCGAAGGCGCAGCCGCCGGCCGCGCCGCCGGGCTGCAATTGCTTCGTGCAGCCCTTCTTCTTCTCGGCCTCGGACTTGTTCTGGTTCTTCGCGCAGCCGGGCTCGTTGAAGACCTCTTGGATTGTGGCCGAGAGCGAACTCATGGGTCTCACTCCTTCATCGAGCTGTTGGCGTCGTGCGGACGGGTGGCTGCGCGCGGATGTCTGTCGGTCGCGCCCGCGGCGCGCGGGCCGGGGTCGGCGGATGGTCTCTCCGTGGGGGATCGCCCGGGCGCACGGCCCGGGCGTTCTTCAAGGAGCCTCGATCAGCGGATGATGTCGAAGCTGTAGTCGGTCTTGGACGGCACGTTCGTGTTGCGGTCGATCTCGTCGAAGATCTTGTCGAGGATCGTGATCAGCACGTTCATGCCGCCCTGATAGCCCCACACCGGCCGGCGATGGTGGTGGTGGCGGTCGAACACCGGGAAGCCGATGCGGATCAGCGGCGTGCCGGTGTCGCGCTCGAGATACTTGCCGTAGGTGTTGCCGATCAGGAAGTCGACCGGCTCCGTGAACAGCAGCGAGCGCATGTGCCACAGGTCCTTGCCGGGATACGCCTTGCAGTTGGCGCCGAACGGCGAGGTGTCGAACAGGGCCTGCACCTTGTCCGCCCACTTCTGGTTGCCGTTGGTGGCAAGGACGTGGGTTGGCTCGGCGCCGAGCTCCAGCAGGAAGCCGGCGAGGCCCAGGCACAGGTCCGGATCGCCGTAGATGGCGAACTTCTTGCCGTGGATGTGGGCGTTGGAGTCGGCGATGGCGTCCACCAGGCGGCCGCGCTCGCGGGCCAGCTCCTCGGGGATTTCCTTGCCGGTGAGGCGGGAGATCTCCATGAGGAAGCGGTCGGTGCCGCCGACGCCCACGGGGTGGTTCAGCGCCACCACCTGCTGACCGTGATTGGCGATCATGGGCAGGGTCTTCTCGGTGCAGTATTCCTGCATGGAGATGGTGCCCTTGGCGTGGACCGCGTTCGCCGCTTCCTCCAGCGTGGTGCCGCCGTCATACATGCGGAACTCGCCGTCGGTGGGCGTGTCGAACACCTCGGAATTATCCACCAGGATGGTGTGGTCGACGCCGAAGAGGTTGAAGATGCGCTTCACCTCGCGGGTGTTGCCCACCGTGTAGCCGTCGAACCCGCCGATGAAGTTGATGCTCTCGTTGGGCTGGCGCTCCAGCTTCGGCGCAGTGCCGGCCTTGCCGTCCCAGAAGTGCTCCAGGATGCCCTTGAGCGCATTGTCGTAGCCGGTGACATGGCTGCCGACGAAGGCCGGCGTGTGGGCGAAGGGCACGTCGAACTCGGCCGGGACCGAGCCCTTCTCCTTGGACGTCTTGATGAAGGCGTTGAGGTCGTCGCCGATCACTTCCGCCATGCAGGTGGTGGAGACGGCGATCATCTTCGGCTTGTACATCGAATAGGTATTGGCCAGGCCGTCGATCATGTTGTTGAGGCCGCCGAACACCGCCGCATCCTCGGTCATGGACGAGGACACGCAGGAGGAGGGCTCCTTGAAGTGCCGCGAGAGGTGCGAGCGATAGTAGGCGACGCAGCCCTGCGAGCCGTGCACGAACGGGATCGTGCCCTCGAAACCCACCGCCACGAACACCGCGCCCAGCGGCTGGCAGGCCTTGGCGGGGTTCACCGTGAGCGCCTCGCGGGCGAAGTTCAGCTCCTTGTATTCGGGCGTCTTGGCCCATTCCCGCACGCGCTCGACTTCGGCCGGATCGCGGGGGTTCTCGAACATCTTCTTCTTGTTGGCCAGCATCTGCTGGTACTCGGGACCACGGAAGAGCTCGAAGTGATCGAGCACGTTGTCAGCGCTTTGAGGCATGACGAACCCCTTTGATATTCGAAGCCTGAAGGTCCGCCCCGCTGGCCCCCGCCCGTGGGCGGGGGCCGCGCGGCGGAAGGTTCATTCCGCCGCCAGGAGGGTGGGCTTGGGCGCCGCCTTCCAGGGCGCCTGCGTCATCTTCCAGATCGGGTTGTTGATGGCCATGTCCATGTCGCGCGCGAAGATCGCGAAGCCGTCATAGCCATGGTAGGGGCCGGAATAGTCCCAGGAATGCATCTGGCGGAACGGCACGCCCATCTTCTGGAAGACGTACTTTTCCTTGATGCCCGAGCCGACCAGATCCGGCTGGATCTTCTCGACGAACTTCTCGAACTCGTAGCCCGTCACGTCGTCATAGATGATGGTGCCATCCTTGACGTAGTGCTGGGCCGTGCGCTGGTAGTCGTCGTTATGGGCGAACTCGTAGCCCGTCCCGACCACTTCCATGCCCAGGTCCTCGTAGGCGCCGATGACGTGACGGGGGCGCAGGCCGCCCACGTACAGCATCACGGTCTTGCCTTCGAGGCGCGGACGATACTTGGCGATCACCGCGTCCATAAGCGGCTGGTACTTGGCGATGACGCGCTCCGCGCCCTCCTTGATCTTGTCGTCGAAGTAGCTGGCGATCTTGCGCAGCGACTCCGCGATCTTGGAGGGACCGAAGAAGTTGTATTCGCACCACGGGATTCCGTACTTCTCTTCCATGTGGCGCGAGATGTAGTTCATCGAGCGGTAGCAGTGCAGCACGTTGAGCTTGGCCTTCGGGGTGGCCTCCAGCTCCGCGAGCGAGCCGTCGCCCGACCACTGCGCCACCACGCGCAGGCCCATCTCCTCGAGCAGGATGCGCGAGGACCAGGCGTCGCCGCCGATGTTGTAGTCGCCGATGATGGCGACGTCGTACGGCGAGGGCTCGAAGCGCGGCGCCGCGTCGGCGGGGATCTTGTCGAAGATCCAGTCGCGGATGGCGTCGTTGGCGATATGATGGCCCAGCGATTGGGACACGCCGCGGAAGCCCTCGCAGCGCACCGGCACGATGGTCTTGCCGTCATACTCCTTGGACTTCGCCTTGGAGACCGCCTCGATGTCGTCGCCGATCAGGCCGATCGGACATTCGGACTGCACCGTGATGCCGTTGTTCAGCGGGAACAGCTCCTGGATCTCGTCCATGATCTTGGCGAGCTTCTTGTCGCCGCCGAAGACGATGTCCTTCTCCTGGAAGTCCGACGTGAACTGCATCGTCACGAAGGTGTCGATGCCGGTCGTGCCGATATAGTAGTTGCGCCGTGCGGCCCACGAATACTGGCCGCAGCCTACCGGGCCGTGGGAGATGTGGATCATGTCCTTGATCGGACCCCACACCACGCCCTTCGAGCCGGCATAGGCGCAGCCGCGGATGGTCATCACGCCCGGGATGGACTTGATGTTGGACTTCACGCCGCAGTCCGACTTGCCGCTCTCATGCACGTTGAGGTGCTTGGCGCGGCGCTTGGCGGTCTTCTCAGGGTAAACCTTCAAGACCTCGTCGATGATTTCCTTGTTGCGCGCCTTGATCTCGGCGACGCTCTGGGACTGAGCCAGGCTCATCTTGGATCTCTCGCTTTAGAGGGCGTGGGCCGGCCCGTCGGGGGCCGGCCGTTCAGGTGTCAGACGGCGAGCTCAGCGGCGGTTTTTCCGACCTCGCTCTCGTCCACGGCCTTCATGATGCCGTGCTCCATCAGCATGTCCTCGAGCTCGTCCATGGTGATCGGCGTCGGGATGATGCCCTTGCCGCCGTTGTTGTGGACCCGCTCCGCAAGGTTGCGGTAGTGCTGCGCCTGCTGGCTCTCCGGCGCATACTCGATCACCGTCATGCGCCGCAGCTCCGCGTGCTGCACGATGTTGTCGCGCGGCACGAAGTAGATCAGCTTGGTGCCGAGCTTCGCCGCCAGCGCTTCCGCCAGTTCCAGCTCCTTGTCGGTCTGGCGCTCGTTGCACACCAGCCCGCCCAGGCGCACGCCGCCGGAGTTCGCATACTTCAGGATGCCCTTCGAGATGTTGTTGGCCGCGTACATGGCCATCATCTCGCCGGACATGACGATGTAGATCTCCTGCGCCTTGTTCTCGCGGATCGGCATCGCGAACCCGCCGCACACCACGTCGCCCAGCACGTCGTAGGACACGTAGTCGATGTCCTCGTAGGCGCCGTTCTCCTCAAGGAAGTTGATCGAGGTGATCACGCCCCGGCCCGCGCAGCCGACCCCCGGCTCCGGACCGCCGGACTCCACGCACTTGATGTCCATGAAGCCGACCTTCATCACGTCCTCGATCTCCAGGTCCTCCACCGAGCCGGCGTTCGCCGCCAGCGAGAGGATGGTGTCCTGCGCCTTGGCGTGCAGGATCAGGCGGGTCGAATCCGCCTTCGGGTCGCAGCCCACGATCAGGATCTTGTGACCCATCTGCGCAAGCGCGGCCAAAGTGTTCTGGGACGTCGTCGACTTGCCGATGCCCCCCTTCCCGTAAAACGCGATCTGTCTCAGCGACATCTTGCTCTCCTTAGACCTGATGCGCGCCCGGCGCGGCTAACCTTGCGCGGGCAAAATCCTGATCGTCCCCGGACCGCGGCGCAGGTGCGGATCTTCCTCTCCCCACCAGGGCGCGCCGGCGGTCGCGGAGCACCCGAGAAGGACTTAAGCAACCCGCGTGCCACGATTTTTTGTTCTTGAAAATCGTTCAAATGTAATGAGATAGGAGACCACAGCAGCTTTCCGCGGGCATGTTCAGAACCCGACATCCCGGCGCTGCGGCGGGACAGGAGCCGCGGGGCCCTGTCCGAAACGGGACAAGATGTGCGCGCCGCGTCCTAAAGAAGAAATGGCGTAACTCCGGATATTTACGTAGGTCGCGCCGGATTGCGCGGCGACGGTATGGAGCTTGCTTGGCTGATCCCGGATTCTCGCGCGCCGCCCGCGCATCCGGGGAAAGCGACCATGACAGCATCGAGCACCACCGGCCCCTGCACCGCCTCCTTGCCGCCGGTGGCGGACATCGCCGAGAACTTCACGCTGCTCGACCAGTGGGACGACCGCTACCGCTATGTGATCGAGCTCGGCCGCGCGCTGCCGCCCATGCCGGACGCGCTGCGCACGGAGGTCACAAAGGTGCAGGGCTGCGCCAGCCAAGTGTGGCTGTTCACCGAGGTTCGGGATGCCGGCGCGGGGCCGGTCCTGACCTTCGTCGGCGACAGCGACGCGCACATCGTGCGCGGCCTGGTGGCGATCCTGCTGGCGCGCTTCTCCGGCGCCCCGGCGCGCGAGATCCTCGCCGCCGACGCCCTCGCCTTCTTCGCCGAGCTGGGCCTCAAGGAGCACCTGACGCCCCAGCGCTCCAACGGCCTGCGCTCCATGGTCGAGCGCATCCGCCGCGACGCCTCCACGGCGCTGGCGGCCTGAGGCCGGGTGGGCGCACCCAACCGCCGTCATGCTCCGGCTTGACCGGAGCATCCCTGCGCAGCGCATAAGTGCCGGAGATCGCCGTGCTTTGCGCTTGACGCCGCCGCCGCTTGGGCCCTCCGGTCGAGCCGCAGGGCGACGGCGCGCCAGGAATCGACGGCACGCGCAGAACCCGGAGGACGGGCGCTTCCCCTATCCTCAGCCGAACAGGTCCTGCGCCTTCCGAAGCGCCGCCACCAGCGCGTCCACCTCCTCGCGCGTGCTGTAGAGCGCGAACGAGGCGCGGCAGGTGGCGGTGACGCCGAAGCGCTCCAATAGCGGCATGGCGCAATGGGTGCCGGCGCGCACGGCGATGCCGGCGCGGTCGATCACGGTGGCGAAGTCATGGGCGTGGCCGCCGGCCATCTCGAACGAGACGATGGCGCCCTTCTCCTTCGCCCGGCCGATGATGCGCAGCGTGTTGAGCTCGCCGAGCCGCTCGTGCGCGTAGGCTGTGAGCGCGCTCTCGTGGGCGCGGATGCGCGCCTTGCCGATGGAGGCGATGTAGTCCACCGCCGCGCCGAGGCCGATGGCCTGGACGATGGGCGGCGTGCCGGCCTCGAAGCGATGGGGCGGATCGCCGTAGGTGACGGTGTCGCGCGTGACGGTGCGGATCATCTCGCCGCCGCCGTTGAAGGGCGGCATGGCGGCGAGCAGGTCGTACCTGCCGTAGAGCGCGCCGATGCCGGTGGGGCCATAGAGCTTGTGGCCGGTGACGACATAGAACTCGCAGTCGAGGTCCTGCACGTCCACGTCGAGATGCACTGCCCCCTGCGAGCCGTCCACCAGCACCGGGATGCCGCGGGCATGGGCGATCTTCACCACCTCCTTCACCGGGACGGTGGTGCCGAGCACGTTGGACATCTGGGTGATGGCGACGAGCTTGGTGCGGTCGGTGAGGAGCTTCTCGAATTCCTCGATCAGGAAGTTGCCGTCCTCGTCCACGGGCGTCCATTTCAGCACCGCGCCCTTCTCCTCCCGCAGGAAGTGCCAGGGCACGATGTTGGCGTGGTGCTCCATGATGGAGAGGACGATCTCGTCGCCCGCGCCGATGTTCGCGCGGCCCCAGGTGGCGGCGACGAGGTTGATGGCCTCGGTGGCGGAGCGGGTGAAGATGATCTCCTCCGGCCGGCCGGCATTGAGGAAGCGCCGCACGCTCTCGCGCGCGCCCTCATAGGCCTCGGAAGCGGCATTGGCGAGATAATGCAAGCCGCGATGCACGTTGGCGTATTCGCGCGTCTCGGCGAACCGCATGCGGTCCAGCACCGCGAGCGGCTTCTGGGCCGAGGCGCCGTTGTCGAGATAGACCAGCTTCTTCCCGTAGACCTCCATGTCGAGGATGGGGAAGTCCTTGCGGATCCGCTCCACGTCGTAGCCGCCATCGGCGACAGCCGGGTGGAGCGCGAGGGCGCCCGGAGGCAGGACCACCGGGCTGTTCATGGCCGCGCCATCAGGAAGGCGCGCATGGCGCCCATGAGCGCGTCGCGCACGGCCTCATCGTCGATCTGGTCCACCACCTCGCCCACGAACGCCTCGATGAGCAGCGCCTCGGCCTCCTTCTCGGGGATGCCGCGAGCCATGAGATAGAACTTCAGGTTGGCGTCGAGTGCGCCGGCGGTGCAGCCATGGCCGCATTGCACGTCGTCGGCGAAGATCTCCAGCTCCGGCTTGGCATTCGCCTCCGCCTTGTCGGAGAGCAGCAAGGCGCGGCTCATCATGCGGGCGTCGGTCTTCTGCGCCGCCTGGCGCACGCTGATGCGGCCCTGGAACACGTCGCGGGCGTCGCCGTCGAGCACGGCGCGGAACGCCTCGCGACTCTCGCAGCGCGGCGCCGCGTGCTCCATGGCGAGCGTGGTGTCGGCGTGCTGGCGGCCCGAGAGCAGGCTCGCGCCGGAGACATGCGCCACCGTGCCGGCGCCGTCGAGGCGGATGGCGATCTGATTGCGTACCACCGCGCCGCCCAGCACGAAGCCGGCCTCGCTGAAGGCCGCTTCGGCACCCACGCGAGCATTGAGGCTCGCGATGTGGAGCGCGCCCGCGCCCTCGGCGGTGACCTTCACGCGCGAGACCTTGGCGCCGTCGCCGGCGACGATCTCCAGCGCGCCGTTCACCTGATAAGCCACCTCGTCCGGCCCCTCGTGGGTCTCGAGCAGGCTGACGATCGCCTCCTCCTCCGCCACAAGCAGCGAGCGCACGACCAGCGCCGCCGGAGCGGAAAGGTCGGCCACGTGGACGATGTGGATCGGCCGCGCCAGCGCCGCGCCCTTCGATACGTGGATCACCACGCCGTCGCCCATGAGCGCGGTGTTGAGCGCCAGCACCGCGTCATCCGAGGGCACCACCTGACCGAGATGGGCGATGATCAGCGGATCTCCCTCCGCCAAGGCGGAGGCCATGGAACGGATGGAAAGGCCCGGCTCGGGGCCAAGGTCAGAGAGCTCGGGGACGAACACGCCGTTCACCACATAGAGCCGGCGCGCATCGACGCCGGCAAACAGCGCGCCTTTGTCCTCGGCGTGCGCTTTGACCTCCGCGTCCGGCGGCGCGGCAAGCGGGGCGGCCTCGCGCATGAGGGTGCGCAGATCAGTATAGCGCCAGGCCTCCACCCGCCGGTGCGGCAGCCCGCGCGCCGCGAATTGCGCGAATGCCGCGGCGCGGACGCCGATGATCTCAGCCGTGCCCGGCAGGCGGCCCTCAGCGGCAGCGAAGGTCTCCGCCAGCGTCAGCTCCGCCGGGGTCTTCATGAGGTGGACGGCGGCGGCCATGGCTCAGGCCGCCTCGTTCTGGAACTGGGCGTAGCCGGTGGCCTCCAATTCCAGCGCCAGCTCCTTGCCGCCGGTATGGACGATGCGTCCCGCCGCCAGCACATGCACCACGTCCGGCACGATATAGTCGAGCAGGCGCTGATAATGGGTGATGACCACCATGGAGCGCTCCGGCGAGCGTAAAGCGTTCACACCGTTCGAGACCACCTTGAGCGCGTCGATGTCGAGGCCGGAATCGGTCTCGTCGAGCACGCAGAGCTTCGGCTCCAGCAGCATCATCTGCAGGGTCTCGTTACGCTTCTTCTCGCCGCCGGAGAAGCCCACATTGAGCGGCCGGCGCAGCATCTCGGCATTGATGTCGAGGCTCTTGCCGATCTCGCGCACGCGCTTCAGCAGCTCCGGAGAGGTCATCTCCTGCTCGCCGCGCTTCTTCTTCTGCGCGTTCACGGCCGCATGCAGGAACGCCATGGTGGAGACGCCGGGAATCTCCAGCGGATACTGGAAGGCGAGGAACAGGCCCAGCGCGGCGCGCTCGTCGGGCGCGAGCTCGGACAGCTCCGCCCCGGCGAGCTTGATCGAGCCACCCGTGATGACATAGCCCGGCTTGCCGGACAGCACGTAGGACAGCGTGGACTTGCCGGCCCCGTTCGGACCCATGATGGCGTGAACCTCGCCCGGATTCACGGTCAGCGAAAGGCCGTTGAGGATCTTGCGTCCCCCTTCGATCTCGGCGTGCAGGTCTTCGATTTCGAGCAGGGGGGTCATGTCGGTGATCCTCTGTCGGGAATGGGGCGCCGGGGTCAGCCGACGCTGCCTTCGAGGCTGATGGAGATGAGCTTCTGCGCCTCCACGGCGAACTCCATGGGCAGCTGCTGGAGCACGTCGCGCACGAAGCCGTTCACCACGAGGGCCACCGCTTCTTCCTGGCTGAGGCCGCGCTGCATGGCGTAGAACAGCATGTCCTCGGAAATCTTCGAGGTGGTGGCCTCGTGCTCGAACTGCGCCTGCGGATTCTTGGTCTCGATGTAGGGCACGGTGTGCGCGCCGCACTGGTCGCCGATCAGCAGGGAATCGCAGTTGGTGAAATTGCGCGCGCCGGTGGCCTTGCGGTGGGCCGAGACGAGGCCGCGATAGGTGTTCTGCGACTTGCCCGCCGAGATGCCTTTCGAAATGATCCGGCTGGTGGTGTTCTTGCCCAGATGGATCATCTTGGTGCCGGAATCCACCTGCTGGCGGCCGTTCGAGATGGCGATGGAGTAGAACTCGCCGCTCGAATTGTCGCCGCGCAGGATGCAGCTCGGATACTTCCAGGTGATGGCGGAGCCAGTTTCCACCTGGGTCCAGGAGATCTTGGAATTCCTGCCCCGGCAGTCGCCGCGCTTAGTGACGAAGTTGTAGATGCCGCCCCGGCCCTCGGCGTCGCCCGGATACCAGTTCTGGACGGTCGAATACTTGATTTCCGCATCATCCATGCAGACCAGCTCGACCACGGCGGCGTGCAGCTGGTTCTCGTCGCGCATGGGCGCGGTGCAGCCCTCAAGGTAGCTCACGTACGAGCCCTCGTCGGCGATGATGAGGGTGCGCTCGAACTGGCCGGTGTTCTTCTCGTTGATGCGGAAGTAGGTCGACAGCTCCATCGGGCAGCGCACGCCCTTGGGGATGTAGACGAAGGAGCCGTCGGAGAAGACCGCGCTGTTCAGCGTCGCGAAATAATTGTCGGTAGTGGGCACTACGGTGCCCAGATATTTCCGCACCAGCTCAGGATGCTCGTGCAGGGCCTCGGAGATGGGCATGAAGATGACGCCGGCCGCCTTCAGCTCCTCCTTGAAGGTGGTGGCCACCGACACGCTGTCGAACACCGCGTCGACGGCGATCTTGCGCTGCTCGCCCTCCGGGCGCTCGACGCCGGCGAGAATCTCCTGCTCGCGCAGGGGAATGCCAAGCTTCTCGTAGGTCTTCAGAATTTCCGGGTCGACCTCGTCCAGCGACTTCGGCCCGTTGCCGCCCTTCTTGGGCGCGGAATAGTAATAGAGGTCCTGGTAGTCGATCGCCGGATAGGCGACGCGGGCCCAGTCGGGCTCCTGCATGGTGAGCCAGCGCGCATAGGCGTCGAGGCGCCATTTGAGCATCCAGTCCGGCTCGTTCTTCTTGGCCGAGATGAAGCGGATGATGTCCTCCGAGAGGCCCTTCGGCGCCTTGTCGGTATCCACCAGGGTCTCGAAACCGTATTTGTACTGATCGACGTCGATGAGGCGGACCTGCTCGATCGTCTCTTGTACCGCGGCCATCCGATCCTCCGTTCAACTGGACCTGTACTTGCCCGAACCTGCCATTTGCCCGCACCGGACCGGGCCCGCGCTCGGGCCGGCTCAGGCGTGCGGTATTCCGCTCAGGCGGGGATGCAGGTCTTCTCGACCGGGCACACGGCGGCGCACTGGGGCGTGTCGAACGCGCCCTCGCACTCGGTGCACTTCTTCGGATCGATGATGTACATGTCGCCCTTGAGCGAGATGGCGGCGTTGGGGCACTCGAACTCGCAGGCGCCGCAGACGGTGCATTGGGAGGCGACGATCTTGTAGGCCATTGGCTTTCCCCGCATGTGCAGAAGATGGCGGACAAGATCCTCTTTCAAGCCTCGTGCCAGACTGTAATTAGTTGATTTTAAAACAAAAACGGTGCAGCTGCGGGAAAGTGGCGCTGTCGCGGCCCCGACACGGTGTCGCAAGTGCGACAGCAGAAGGCCGAGAGCCGGAGCCGGTGATCGGCTCTCTTGCCATTAGGCCCCGGCTGGTCCGAGGCATTCCCCCATGGGGGCCGTCCCGCTCTTGAAGGGCCAGTCGCAGCCAGGCCGCGACGCCCCCCCCCCCGGACAAGTCAGGAGATGACGGCGCGAACAGCCGCCCCGCTCAGAAGCGCTTGATCTCGATGTCGTGCTTCTTCAGCGCGTAGCCGATCTGGCGCGGCGTGAGGCCGAGCAGGCGCGCGGCCTTGGCCTGCACCCAGCCGGCACGCTCCATGGCATCCACGAGGCGCTCGCGCTCGCCCGCGTCTCCATCTCCCGCCGGCGCGCCTGGAAGCGCCGCGGCGGCAGGCATCGGCAGGCGCACAACCGCCGCGCCGGAGTCGGAAGGCAGCGGTGCGGCCTCGCCGGGCTCGATGGGCGCCGGACGGACACCGGGCCGGGCCACCACCGGCAGCGGAATGTCGATAGGCCGGCGCGAGGCCGGCGGCGGCGCGCTCTTCCACAGCAGCGCGGACAGGCATTCGTTCTGGGCGCAGGCGAAGTCGGACGCACCGATGGAGGCGCCCTGCGCCAAGGTGGCGGTGCGCTGCACGCAATTCTCGAGCTCGCGCACGTTGCCGGGAAAGCCGCAGCCCATCAGCACCTCGAGCGCGTCGCGCCCGAACGACAACTCGCGGTCGTTGTCCTTGTTGAAGCGGCCGAGGAACTCCCCCGCCAGGAGCGGGATGTCCGAGCGCCGGTCGCGCAGCGAGGGCACGAGGATCGGGATCACGGTGATGCGGTAATAGAGGTCGGCGCGGAACTCGTTCTTGGAGACCGCCTCCTCCAGATTCTTGTTGGTGGCGGCCACCACGCGCACGTTCACCTTGATGGTCTGGGAGCCGCCGACCCGCTCGAACTCCTGCTCCTGAAGCACGCGCAGGAGCTTGGCCTGGAAGGCAGGCGAGATCTCGCCGATCTCGTCGAGGAACAGCGTGCCCTTGTCGGCCAGCTCGAAGCGGCCCTTGCGCGCGCCGACCGCGCCGGTGAAGGCGCCCTTCTCGTGGCCGAACAGCTCGCTCTCCAGCACGCTCTCGGGCAGGGCCGCGCAATTGACCTTGACGAACGGCCCCTTGGCGCGGCTTGAAAGCTCGTGGATCGCCTTGGCGATGAGCTCCTTGCCGGTGCCGCTCTCGCCACGCAGCAGCACCGGGGAGTGCGACTTCGCCACGATCATGATCTTGTCGAGCAGCTGGCGGATCTCCGGGCTCTCGCCGATGATGCCGTCCACCAGCACCTTGCGGCGCTCGCGCACCGCCGGCTTCAATGCCGACAATTCCTTCTGCAGGCGCCCGCTCTCGGCCATCAGGCGCTCGCGGTCGCGCGTCACCACCCGGTGCAGTTGCACGGTCTGGGCGATCAGGTTGGCGATCATGGTGAGGAAGCGCACGTCGGAATCGAGCCGGAACACGGAGCGCCCGTCCCAGACCCGGTCGATGGTCAAGGTACCGATCACCCGGCCGCCGACGCGGATCGGCACGCCGATGAAGGAGACGCGCACCTCGTCGGTGGCCCCGAGCGCCATGGCGTCGGCGGGACTGAAGGCGGGATGGCTCGCCACGTTCTCCGCCACCAGCGGCACCGCGGTGGCGACGATCTGGCCGATGGCCTTTTCCGGCAGGCGGGCGCGATAACGATCGTCCGTGCCTTCGTTCCAGCCCACGCCCACCGTGATGTCGGGAATGCCGTCGTCGGCGAGCAGGGAAATCACGCCGTGCCGCATCTGCATGAAGGAGGAAAGCAGGTTGACCACGCTGGCGAGGGTCGTCTCAAGCCGGTTCGGCGCGGTCAGGATCTTCGAGATCTCATAGATGCCGGTCAGCGCGACGTCGCTCAGGGCGACCAGCGGCACGTGACCACCGGAAGACGTGGCGCTGGAGCAGGCGCCCGCCTGGGCGTTCGCAAGGGCGCCGACATCACGCGCGGAAGAGAGGGTCTTGTCCTCGATCATGGCACGGCCTCCGTCACCCCAGTGCGCTCCCTCCGTCGGCTTTTGTCTGATTACGGACACTTTGATTTAGATTTATTCGCATGTCGTGCTCATCGTAGCAGCACGCCAGCCTATTAATTGGGCTTATATTGATATTGCTTGTTTATTTGGCTTAGGGCCGCCGGCAGTCGTGAACATTCCCCATTTGCGACGTCACAATGCCGCATCTTCAACGGGTTGCGGCCACGGGTAGCGGCGGCGCACCTGCGACGAATGTCTGACGGCTTGCCGGTCCGGCGGGAGGCCGCGTGAGCCGCCCCCCGCCTTCCCCCCGGACGTCCTCCCCCTTCCCCGCGCCGACATGCGGGGAATCGTCCGCACGCCGCCGGGCCGCTGCGGCCTCTGCACGGCGTGACCGGAGTCGAAGCCGTCCGACAGGACTACGCGATCGCTCTTGCACTGAATGCGGAGGAGCGCAGCGTCTGCCGTCCGGCCGAAGGGAGATATCGATCGACACCTCCCCCGATGACGGAGCCAGGAACCGCGGCACGGTAGAGACCACGCGGACCGAGTTCCGAGGACCGGAGCGGTCGAGCAAGATCGGGGCCGCTGGACCAGAAAAGGTCAAGTAATTGAAAATAATAAATTTTCAGAATTTCGGGCGATGGAAGCCCTGTCGCAGTCGCGACAATCGACCGACCCTCAGGCGATGAGGGCGAGGCGCGCGGCGGCCGTCTCGGAACACTCCGCGCGCAGGAACGCCGACACGCCGGTGGCGGGCATGGGGCGCGCGAACAGATAGCCTTGTGCGAACTCGCAGCCGCGCGCCTTGAGGAAGCGTGCCTGACCGACGGTCTCCACGCCCTCGGCCACCACCCGCATGCCGAGATTGCGCCCGAGCTCGATCACCGCGCAGACGATGGCGGTGTCGAACGCGTCCTGCTCGATGTCCTTCACGAAGCTCTGGTCGATCTTGATGGTGTCGATGGGAAGCTGCTTCAGGTGCGTGAAGCCGGCATAGCCGGTGCCGAAATCGTCGAGCGCGATGCGCACCCCGGCGCGGTAGAGCTCGTCGAGGATCGGCGCCACGAAGTCGGAATTGCGCCCCAGGAACACCGTCTCCGTGATCTCCACGTCGAAATGGTGCGCTTCCACCCCCGCAGCGTGG
Organism: Xanthobacter pseudotagetidis; assembly: GCF_043194795.2. Classification (NCBI taxonomy): domain Bacteria; kingdom Pseudomonadati; phylum Pseudomonadota; class Alphaproteobacteria; order Hyphomicrobiales; family Xanthobacteraceae; genus Xanthobacter; species Xanthobacter pseudotagetidis. The sequence continues at coordinate 4,662,093 of NZ_CM195534.1, forward strand.
AAATGGCGCAGCAGCGCAGTGCCGAGCTCTCGGTGGGTGAACTGGGCGGGCGAGACGTTGAGCGCCACCCGGCCGATGCCATGGCCCGCCTCCAACCAGCCTCGCACGTCCGCCGCCACGCGCCGCGCCATGCGCTCGCCGATCATGAACGCCAGCTCGGCATCTTCCATGGCAAGGCTGAAGGCCGCCGGAGCGAGCACCGTCTGGGCATCGCGCTGCCAGCGGACCAGGGCCTCGAAGCCGATCAGGCGTCCCGTGCCGAGGCATATCTTGGGCTGGTAATACGGCACGATCTGATCGTGGGCGAGAGCGGCCCCGATGTCGCGCGAGAGGGCGACGCGCTCGGACACCGCGTGGCGCATGGCAGGCGCATAGACCACGCAGCGGTTCCGGCCCTGCTGCTTGGCGGTGTAGAGGGCGAGGTCGGCATCCTTCATCAGCTCCGCCGGCGCGCAGTCGTGCTCGGGGCAGGCGGCGATGCCGATGCTGGCGCGGGTGGAAAGCTGGCGCCCTTCGTGCTGCACCGGCCGGCGCAGGTCGGAGATGATGGCCTGGGCCAGGCGCTGGCCGGCGGCGAGCGCCTCGCGGGCGCGCAGCAGCACCACGAACTCGTCACCCCCGAAGCGTGCCAGCGTCGCCCGCTCGCCCACCACGAGGGACAGGCGGTGCGCGGTCTCCATGATCAGCACGTCGCCGGCATCATGCCCCAGCGTGTCGTTGACGTCCTTAAGCCCGTCGAGGTCCACCATCAGCAGGCACACGCCCTGCTCGAGCCGCCGCTCCTTGAACGCGCGCTCCAGGTGCTCCTGGAACGCGGCCCGGTTGGGCAGGCCGGTGAGGGCGTCGTGCGACGCGGCGTGGCGCGCCTTCTGCTCGGCCGCAAGCCGCTCCGAAAGGTCGATCACAGCAGCGACGATGCAGGGCGCGCCCTCCATCTCGGTCAGCCGGGCAGCGAGCAGCACATCGCGGACGCTTCCGTCCTCCAGCCGGATGCGGGTTTCGAACCCGCTCAGGGACCCTTCCTCCTCCAGCTGGCGCACGAGACGCGCGCGCACGCTGGGATCGTCGTAGACCCTCAGGATGCTGGTGCCCACATGCTCGCTCGCAGGGGCGCCGTAGAAACGCGCCGCGACGTCGTTGTAGCGCAGGACGCGTCCGTCCTTCAGGGTCGTGACCACCAGAGGCACCGGCACCGCCTGAAACGTCTTCTCCAGGACGTTCTCGCTCTCGGTGAGACGCTCATTGGCGCGGCGCTCGGCCTGGATCGCGGCCCACTGGCGCCGGTCCAGCCGGTTGGCTCGCAGGACCATGAGCAGCAGCGCCCAGTTGAGCACCGCGAGCGCGAGCGCAAGTCCGGTGGCCAGGCGCCACCCCGCGGCCGGATCGATGTAGCCCGCGAGCAGCAGGACGCTGGCGCCGACACCGCCGATCACCGTCCAGGCGAAGGGCAGCGGCACCGTCAGGTAGAATACCGTGGGCAGCAGCAGGACCACGAACAGGGCAAGGTCGCTACGCGAGCTGACGAGCACGGCGACGCCCGCCGCCGTCACCCACTGCCACAGGATGGAGATGGTGTAGATGGCACGCACGGTGACGGCGGCCTGCGCCAGCGCCAGGCAGAGGAGCGAAACCGCCACCACCACAAGGCGCGCCGTGACGGCGACATAGAAATGGTCCGTGCCGGCGAAACGCCAGTCGCTCAAGAGGAAAGCGGTGTTGAGCACGGTCGACAGCGCGAACAGAAGGCGCGCGTTGCGGCGGAGATCCGCGAAGCGGTCGAAGCGGAACCGCCGCTCCAGGGCGGGATCGGCAAACTCCCCGCCCAGCGGCGTCAGCCGGGGCTCGCTCGCCGTAGACGAGGCGTCGGCGTCTCGATGATCGTCCCGGCCCCGCATCATCGACTCATCTACCCTCGGCACGACGAAGCAGCCTGCGAATGGTGCCTGCTGCCCGGCGCCGACGCCAGAGGGAATTCCGCTGCCGGCTCCGTGGCATGTGCCCGAAACACCGGCGATCCGGCGGCCGATTCAATCCCTGGTTGCCACCCCTCCCCCTCCGGGCACCCGCAGCCGTCAGGCCTCGGTCGCGGCGGCTGGCTCAGGAGTCCGATCCGCCCAGGACCTCTTCGGCGGAAAAGCCGTAGACACGGCCGCAGAACTCGCAGGTGACGCTCACCTTGCCGTCGTCCTGGATCATGTCGCGCCGCTCGTCGCGGGTGAAGGAAGCGAGCACGCCGGACACCCGCTCGCGTGAGCAGGAGCAGTGGGCAGCCACCGCCAGGGTGTCGAACACGCGCACGCCGCGTTCATGGAACAGGCGGTAGAGCAGGCGCTCGCTGGAGAGGTCGCGGTCGATCAGTTCCACGTCCTCCAGCGTGCCCACGAGCGAACGCGCCTCCACCCAGGCGTCGTCCTCGGCCAAAGCGTGGGGCTCGGCGCCCTCGGGCGCGTCACCGCCCGGCAGGTCGGCCATGCGGGCGCGGCTGGCGTCCTGCGGCAGGAACTGGGCGAGCAGGCCGCCGGCGCGCCACGAGGAGGCAGCACCGCCGGCGCGCACCTCCTCGCCCACGGCGAGGCGCACGCGGGTGGGGATCTGCTCGGACTGCATGAAGTATTCGTGCGCCGCCGCCTCGAGCCCCGAGCCGTCCAGCGCCACCACGCCCTGGTAGCGGTTGGCGGAGATGCCCTGGTCAATGGTCATGGCGAGGTGACCCTTGCCCAGCAGCGCCGCTGGCGAGGTGGCGTTGCGGGTCTCCGCCTCGGCGAGCGCCTCCTTGTCGTAGCGGGCATAGGCGCGGATCTTGTCCGGGCTCACGAAGTCCGCCACCACCATGTCCACCGGCCCGTCGGTCTGGGTTTGGAGGATGAAGCGGCCCTCGAACTTCAGCGACGAGCCGAGCAGCACGGCGAGCGTCACCGCCTCGCCCACCACGCGCTTCACCGCCGGCGGATAATCGTGGTGCGCCAGAACCGCGTCGAGGGTCGGTCCGAGCCGCACGGCGCGGCCGCGCAAATCCAGCGCGTCCACCTGGAACGGGGTGATGATGTCGTCCGTCGCCACGCCCGAGGCGTCCCGAGACCGATCAGCACCCATGACGAGACCTCACCCCGAGCTCACCTGCCGGCCGCGTCAAAGCACCAGGCGAGGATGCCCTTCTGCGCGTGCAACCGATTCTCGGCCTCATCGAACACCACAGACTGCGGCCCGTCCATCACTTCGTCGGTCACTTCCTCGCCGCGGTGGGCGGGCAGGCAGTGCATGAAGATGGCGTCCTTGTGGGCGCGCGCCATGAGCTTGGCGTTGACCTGATAGGGCTTCAGCAAATTGTGGCGCAGGCGCTCGGCCTCCTCGTCGCCCATGGAGACCCAAGTGTCGGTGAGGACGCAGTCCACGCCTTCCACCGCTTCCTCCGGGTCACGCATGAAGGTGACCTTCGCCTTGGTGCGCTTGACGAAGTCCTTGATCGCCGGGCTGGGCGGCAGTTCCTTGGGGGTCGCCACCTTCATCGCGAAGTCGAAGCGCTCGGCGGCATGGATCCAGGACGCGAGCACATTGTTGAAATCGCCCGTCCAGGCCACCTGGCGGCCGGTGATCGGGCCGCGGTGCTCCTCGAAGGTCATCACATCCGCCATCACCTGGCAGGGATGCGACAGCCGGGTGAGACCGTTGATGACAGGGACGGTGGCATACTCCGCCAGTTCCATCAGGTCGCCGTGCTCCAGGATGCGGATCATGATGGCGTCGACGAAGCGCGATAGCACGCGGGCGGTGTCGGCTATGGACTCGCCGCGCCCGAGCTGCATCTCCTGGCCCGTGAGCATGATGGTCTCGCCGCCGAGCTGGCGCATGGCGAGGTCGAACGAAACGCGGGTCCGGGTGGAGGGCTTGTCGAACACCATGGCGAGCGACTTGCCGGCGAGCGGGCGCGCCTCGTCGCCGGCGCGGCGGCGCGCCTTGAGGTCCTTGGAGAGCTCCAGCACGCGCCTGAGCTCGCCGGCGGGAATGTCCGACAAGTCGAGGAAATGGCGCACGCCGTCCGGCGCCGCAAGCGCCTTGCCGTTGGCCTTGCCGTGGCCGTTGGCCTTACCGCCCGCAGCCATGCCCTTGGCCTTCGCCCCAGCCTTCATTCCGCCGCCCCCCTCGCCGGAGCGAAGCTCTTCTCGAGCCTGACGCAGGCGGCCTCGATCTTGTCGGCCGCCAGCATCGCCTCCTCCTCGCTCACAGTGAGCGGAGGCAAGAGACGGACCACATTGTCGCCCGCGCCGGGGGCGAGCAGCCCCTCCTCGCGCAGGGCCACCACCAGGTCGCCGGCGGGCACATTGGCCTTCAGGCCCATGAGCAGGCCCTGGCCGCGCACCTCGGCGATGATGGCGGGATGCCGGTCCTTGACCTCCGCGAGGCGCTGGGCGAAGCGACCGGCGACCTTGTTCACGTGGTCGAGGAAGCCGTCGGCGAGCACGTGGTCGAGCACCGCGTTGCCCACCGCCATGGCGAGCGGATTGCCGCCGAAGGTGGAACCGTGGGTGCCGAGCGTCATGCCCTTGGCCGCCTCCTCGGTGGCGAGGCAAGCCCCCATGGGGAAGCCGCCACCGATGCCCTTCGCCACCGCCATGATGTCGGGCGTGATGCCGGCCCATTCGTGGGCGAACAGGCGCCCGGTGCGGCCGACGCCGGACTGCACTTCGTCCAGCACCAGCAGCAGGCCGTGCTCGTCGCAGAGCGCGCGCAGGCCCTTGAGGAAAGCATGCGGGGGCACCCGCACGCCGCCCTCGCCCTGCACCGGCTCCACCAGGATGGCGCCGGTCTGAGGCGTGATCGCCGCGCGCACCGCGTCGAGGTCGCCGAACGGCACCTGGTCGAAGCCGGGAAGGTCCGGCCCGAAGCCTTCGAGGTACTTGGCGCTGCCGCCGGCGGCGAGCGTCGCCAGGGTGCGGCCGTGGAAGGCGCCCTCGAAGGTGAGGATGCGGTTCTTCTCCGGATGGCCCGACGCGTAATGATACTTGCGCGCCATCTTGATGGCGCACTCCAGCGCCTCGGCGCCGGAATTGGTGAAGAACACCGTGTCGGCGAAGGTCACGGCGGTGAGGCGCTCGGCGAGGCGCTCGCCACCGGGAATGCGGAACAGGTTGGAGACGTGCCACAGCTTGCCCGCCTGCTCGGCGAGCGTGGCCGCGAGGCCAGGATGGGCATGGCCGAGGATGTTCACCGCGATGCCGGCGGTGAAGTCGAGGAAGCGTCGCCCGCCCGTCGTGACGAGCCACGAGCCCTCTCCCCGTTCGAATTCGAGGTCGATGCGCGCATAGGTCGGCAGGACGGCGGAGATCACGACTTCCTCCAGTGCGGGGGGCTGACCCGCCGCCCGTGCCTTCCAGACCCCGTTTCGTTCGAGACGTTGCCTTCAAGACCCGTGCGGGTGGAGCTTCCCCTGAGCCGGCTCGCAGGCGGCCGGAAATTAAAAAGGGCCGCCCAACCGGGGGCGGCCCGACAATTTTCGCAATACTAATGATCGCGCGCGCGAGGTCAACATCGCCGCCGCGCCTACACAGGCCGCCAGAGTGCCCTTTCGGCCTTGACGATCCACAGGAAGGTGAGTCCCGCGTGCAACGACCTGGGGAAAACGACCCGGGCGCCGAATCGGGACTCTGTCGCCGGGGGCGTGCATATTGTAGGTTAATTTTCAGTTGGCCACGACATATCGTGCGCCACTCTTCCTCGGGACGGTGATTGTGGCCGACTCCCGCGCAATGTCGCGCGGGGGCTCGCGGGAGGAGTCCGGCTTTTCCGGGCGGCGCCGCGGCACAGCGTCCGGCGCCCTTATTCCGGCGCCACTCGAGATGCGGCAGATGGGAGACGAGCCATGAGCTGGACCGACGAGCGCGTCGAGCTTTTGAAGAAGCTTTGGGGAGACGGCCTTTCCGCGAGCCAGATCGCCGCGGAGCTGGGCGAGGTGACTCGCAATGCGGTGATCGGCAAGGTGCACCGCCTCGGCCTTTCGGGCCGGGCCAAGACCGCCCCCACGGCGGCGCGCCCGCGCAAGCCGGCGCGCGAGGCCGAGCCGCGGCGCGACGCGCGTCCGCAGCGTCCCCTGACCCACGGCGCCACGGCGCTCGCCCCCGAACTGGAGCAGATGGCGGAAGAGGCTCCCGCCCCGGCTCCCCAGTCCGCGGACAACGTGGTACCGATCGGCCAGCGCTGCACCATCATGAACCTGACCGAGAGCACCTGCCGCTGGCCCATGGGCGAGCCGGGCACGGACGGCTTCTACTTCTGCGGCGGCAAGTCCAAGCAGGGCCTGCCCTATTGCGCCCATCACGCGCGCATCGCCTACCAGCCGGTGCAGGACCGCCGGCGCGACCGGCGCCTCGCCTACCTCGCCTGAAAAGACGGGGCGCGCGCGCTGCCCGGCACTGGCATGGGCCCTCCGGTCGAGCCGGAGGGCGACGGGGGTGAGGCAGGCCGGCGTCATCCAACAGCAACACCGTCACGCTCCGGCTCGACCGGAGCATTCGCGGCCTTCCGGCACGGCGGCCGGCTATCAGCGTAGCGCTCAGTGCGCCCGCGCGAACATCTCGTTGAAGGAATAGCCGGCCCCGCGCACGGTGCGGATGGGGTCCGACTGGCGGCCGCGGTTGATCGCCTTGCGCAGGCGGCCCACATGGACGTCCACGGTGCGTTCGTCGATATAGACGTCCTGGCCCCACACGCCGTCGAGCAGTTGCTCGCGCGAGAACACACGGCCGGGGCTCTGCATCAGGAATTCCAGCAGCCGGAACTCGGTCGGCCCGAGATGCACCTCGCGGCCGGAGCGGTGGACGCGGTGGGTCTCGCGGTCGAGCTCGATGTCGCCGGCGCGCAGCAGCGTCGCCACATGCTCCGGCTTGGCCCGGCGCAGCAGCGCGCGCACGCGGGCGAGCAACTCGGGTACCGAGAACGGCTTCACCACATAGTCGTCCGCCCCGGTGGAGAGGCCGCGCACGCGCTCGGTCTCCTCGCCGCGGGCTGTGAGCATGATCACTGGCAGGCGCTCGGTTTCCGGGCGGGTCCTGAGGCGCCGGCACAATTCGATGCCGGAGAGGCCAGGCAGCATCCAGTCGAGGATGACCAGATCCGGCACGCTCTCGCGCAGGCGGGTTTCCGCCTCGTCGCCGCGGGCGACGGCCTCGACGCCATAGCCCTCCGACTCCAGGTTGTAGCGGAGCAGGAGGGTCAACGGTTCCTCGTCCTCGACGATCAGGATACGCGCCGGCACGGGTCTCTCATCCGACTGTCATCAACAGGCGCAGGAGCCGAGTGGCCCGGCGCCGCGCCTCGAAAGGAAGCGCCTGCGGCCCGCGCGGGACCGCCCGGCGCTCCCGGCTTCAGCCCTGGACGGTCCGTCCGGGGAAGGCCACCGTGGTCTCGCTGGAGGCGTCCGCCTTGGGGCGGCTCTCCGGCAGGTTCTGGCCGGTGACCATGTAGTAGACGATCTCCGCCACGTTGGTGGCGTGGTCGCCGATGCGCTCGATGTTCTTCGCGCAAAACAGAAGATGCGTGCAGACCGAGATGTTGCGCGGGTCTTCCATCATGTAGGTGAGGAGCTCGCGGAACAGCGAGGTGTACATGGTGTCGATGGCGCCGTCGCGGCCCCACACTTCGACCGCCTTGGCCTCGTTGTGGCCGGCATAGGCGTCGAGCACTTCCTTCAGTTGCTCCAGCACCAGGTCGGAGATGTGCTCCACCCCGCGCACCAGCTTCTGAGGATGATACTCGCCCTCGATGGCGATCACGCGCTTGGCGACGTTCTTGGCGAGGTCGCCGATGCGCTCCAGGTCGTTGGCGATGCGGATCGAGGCCACCACCTCGCGCAGGTCGCCGGCCACCGGCTGGCGCTTGGCGATGACGAGGATGGCCTTCTCCTCGATCTCGCGCTGCATCTGGTCGCAAGTGGCGTCCAGGAGCACCACGCGCTGCGCCAGGGCGGCGTCGCGACGGATCAGGGAGGTGACGCTGTCGGCCACCAGGCGCTCGGCCTGGCCGCCCATCTCGACCACCTTGCGGCCGAGCTCCTTCAGCTCGGCGTCGAAGGAGGAAACGGTATGCTCGGGCATCTCGATGTTCCTTGCGCGCTCAGCCGAAGCGGCCGGTGATGTAGTCGCGGGTCTTGATCTCCTTCGGATTGGTGAAGATCACGTCCGAAGGCGCCACCTCGATCAGCTCGCCGAGATAGAAGAAGGCGGTGATGTCCGCGCAGCGCGCCGCCTGCTGCATGTTGTGGGTCACGATGACGATGGTGAACTCGCGCTTCAGCTCGTCGATCAGGTCCTCGATCTTCGAGGTGGAGATCGGGTCCAGCGCCGAGGTGGGCTCGTCGAGCAGGATCACCTCGGGCTTCACCGCGATGGTGCGGGCGATGCACAGGCGCTGCTGCTGGCCGCCGGACATGCCGAGCGCCGAGGTGTGCAGGCGGTCCTTGGTCTCGTCCCAGATCGCGGCCTTGCGCAGGCACCATTCCACGCGCTCGTCCATCTGCGCCTTGGAGAGGCGCTCGTGCAGCTTCACGCCGAAGGCGATGTTGTCGTAGATCGACATGGGGAACGGGGTGGGCTTCTGGAACACCATGCCGATGCGGGTGCGCACGATGGTGGCGTCCAGTTCCTTGCCGACGATGTTCACGCCATCGAACATCACCTGGCCGTCCGCGCGCTGGCCGGGATAGAGGTCGTACATGCGGTTGAACACGCGCAGCAGCGTGGACTTGCCGCAGCCCGACGGTCCGATCATCGCGGTCACGCGCTTCTCGGGAATCTCGAAGTTGATGTTCTTCAGGGCATGGTTCTGCCCGTAGTAGAATTGCAGGTTCTGCACCTTGATCTTGGCGGGCGCCTGCGGGGCGTCGGGCTTGGCGGCGACGGCCGAGGCGAGATTGAAGGTGGGATCGACGGCAGAGTTCATCTGAGCCTCACTTGGATCCTGAAGCGCCCGGCTTGCGTCCCGGCCGCGAGCGATTCCTTGGGTCTTTCCGTTCCAGGGCCGGGCGGCGCGGCGGGCGCCCGGCCCCGGAGCGGAGGCTATTTCGTGCGCGCCAGGAACAGGCGGGCGAGAACGTTCAGCACCAGCACGCCCACCGTGATGATGAGCGCGCCGGCCCAGGCGAGCGCCACCCAGTCGTCGAACGGGCTGCCGGCATACTGGTAGATGGCGATCGGCAGGCTGGCCATGGGCTTGGAGAGGTCCAGGGACCAGGAATTGTTGCCGAGCGAGGTGAAGAGCAGCGGCGCCGTCTCGCCCGCCGCCCGGGCGATGGCGAGCAGGACGCCGGTGACGATGCCGGCCTTGGCGGCGCGCCAGGTCACGAGCATCACCACCTTCCACTGCGGCGCGCCGAGCGCGAACGCGGCCTCGCGCAGGCCCACCGGCACGAGGTTCAGCATGTCCTCGGTGGTGCGCACCACCACCGGGATCACCAGGATCGCCAGCGCCAGCGCGCCGGCCCAGCCGGAGAAGCCGCCGAACGGCACCACCAGGAAGCCATAGATGAACAGGCCCACCAGGATCGAGGGCGCAGAGAGCAGGATATCGTTCACGAAGCGGGCGGCGGCGCCGATCTTCGTGCCCTTGCCGTTCTCCGCCAGGAAGGTGCCGGCGAAGATGCCGATCGGTCCGCCGATGGCCATGGCGATGGCGATCTGGATCAGCGAGCCGACGATGGCGTTGGCGAGGCCGCCGTTCTGGCCCGGCGGCATGGTCACGTTGGTGAACACCCCGAGGCTCAGGGCCGGAAGCCCGCGGGCGAGCAGGGTCCACAGGATCCAGCCCAGCAGGAAGATGGCGAACATCGCGAAGATGGTGGATATCGCCTTGACGGTGGTGTCCTTGGCGCGGCGGGCGGCGAGAGAGGCCATGGCTTCAGGGTTCCCCTCAGTCGAGCCGCGAGCGCACGAGCGCACGGGACAGGGCAAGCACGATGAACGAGATCACGAACAGGATGAAGCCGAGCTGCAGCAGCGAGGTGAGCTTGAGCGAGCCGATCGGCGCCTCCGGGAACTCGTTGGCGATGGTGGAGGCGATGGTCGCGCCGGGCGCGAACAGCGAGGCGGACAGGCGCGTCGCGTTGCCGATCACGAAGGTGACCGCCATGGTCTCTCCCAGCGCGCGGCCGAGCCCGAGCATGATGGCGCCCACCATGGCGGTGCGGCCATAGGGAATGGAGACGTTCTTGTAGACCTCGTAGGTTGTGCCGCCGACGCCGTAGGCCGATTCCTTCAGCATGGGCGGGACCGATTCCAGGGTCTCGACGAACATGGCGGTGATGAAGGGCAGGATCATCACGGCGAGGATCAGGCCGGCGGTCAGCATGCCCGAGCCCAGCGGCGGGCCCGCGAACAGGAGGCCGAGCACCGGCAGCTGGCCGAGCGTCTCGATCAGCGGCGGCTGCACGTAGGCCGCCATCAGCGGGACGATGATGAAGAAGCCCCACATGCCGTAGATGATGGAGGGCACGGCAGCGAGCAGCTGCACAGCGACGCCGATCGGGCGCTTCAGCGCCTGCGGGCAGATTTCGGTGAGGAAGAAGGCAATGCCGAACGACAAGGGCAGCGCCACCACGACCGCGATCACGGCGCTGAACAGCGTGCCGTAGATCATGACCAGGGCGCCGTAATTCTCGGTCACCGGGTTCCAGCTGGCGGTCCAGATGAAGTCGAGACCGAAATGGCGCAGCGCCGGCAGCCCGCCGAGGAACAGCTGGGCGATGATCAGGCCGAGCAGGATCAGGACGAAGATGCCGCTCGCCCACAAAAGGCCGATGAAGATCGGGTCGGAGACCGCACCGGTCGCCTTGGCCTTGGTGATGGGCTCAATCTGGCCGGACCCCATCGTGTCCATCGTCGCGTCCATTCGGATGCCTTTCCCCCGCGCGCCGCGCCGAGCGGCTGAAGTGTCCGATGCGGCGGCCCTGCCGGCCAACCCTCGCCGGTTCACGCCCCGCGTCAACCGGTTACGTCAATCAGATGTATCGGCGAGCCGGCGCCTTGAGCGCGGCCCGGTATTCCGTGCTGTCCGGCCGAGCCGGAGATGGCGGGCGCCCCGCCCGGAGGGACGAGGCGCCGCAACCTGTCAGATCAGAGGACCGGCTTGCCGTCCGGAGTCTTGATCTCGGCCTTGAAGGCCTCCTCGACCTGCTTCACCACGTCCGCGGGCAGCGGGATGTAGTGCAGCTTCTCGGCGATCTCGGCGCCTTCCTTGGTGTAGGCCCACAGGAAGAACTTCATGGTCTCGCGCGAGGCCTCGATGTTCTTCGGGTCCTTCGGGAGGAGGACGTAGGTCGGGGAGACGATCGGCCAGGCGTTTTCGGCCGGGGCGTTGATCATGGAAGCGGCGAAGTCCTTCGCGCCCTTCCAGTCGGCGGAGGCGGCAGCGGCCTGGAAGCCGGCGACCTCGGGGGCCACGAACTTGCCAGCCTTGTTCTGCAGCTGCGTCACGATCAGGTTGTTGGCGGAGGCGTAGATGTACTCCACGTAGCCGATGCCGCCCTTGGTGTTCTTGACGGTGCCGGTGACGCCCTCATTGCCCTTGGCGCCGGCGCCGACGGGCCACTGGACCGAGGTGGCGGAGCCGACCTTGGACTTCCAGTCCGCGCTGACCTCGTTGAGGTAGCCGGTGAAGATGGCGGTGGTGCCCGAGGAATCCGAGCGGTACACCGGCACGATCGCCTGCGAGGGCAGCTTGATGTCGGGGTTCAGCTTGGTGATCGCGGCATCGTCCCACTTGGTGATCTTGCCGAGATAGATGTCGGCGAGGATCGGGCCGGTGAGCTTCAGCTTCTTGGTCTCGACGCCGTCGAGGTTGACGGTGGCGACCACGGAGCCGATCACGGTCGGGAACTGGAGCAGCTTGTTGGCGGCGAGCTTCTCGCTCGGCACCACGGCGTCGGAGGCGCCGAAGTCCACAGTGCGGTTGATGATCTGGTTCTGACCGCCGCCCGAGCCGATGGACTGGTAGTTCAGGGCGTTGCCGGTCTTCTCCTTATACTTCGCGCCCCACGACTGGTAGACGGGGGCCGGGAAGGAGGCGCCTGCGCCGTTGAAGTCGACGGCCTGGGCGGAGCCGGCCATGAGGGTGGCCACGGCGATCGCGCCGAGAGCGGTGGTGAGCTTCACGATATCTCTCCTTGCCAATTTCGCAGCGCCCTTACGGCTTGCGGCCGCGACGCAACATTGGGCCGGGGAGTCATAGCCCCCGCGCGCCAAGGTTCTATGACGCACCGGTGACACAGAGATGACAGCTCAACTGACGGATAAGTCTACACTTTTTTCCTTTTCCGGCAAAGCGTCCAAACGCACCACGAAAACCGCCCCCTCGCCGGGCACGCTGTCGATGGACAGCCGGCCGCGATGGCGCACCACGATGTGCTTGACGATGGCCAGGCCGAGGCCGGTACCTCCCTGCTCCCGGCTCGCCGCCACGTCCACCCTATAGAACCGCTCGGTAAGGCGCGGCAGGTCCTCGGGCGGGATGCCGGGACCGTAGTCGCGCACCGCCACAACGGCGGACGGCGCGGCGGGCGGCCCCTCCAGAGCGAGGCTCACCGTCACCCTCTTGCCGTCGGCGCCATATTTGAGCGCATTCTCCACCAGGTTCTCGAACAGGCGGATCAGTTCGTCGCGGTCGCCACGCACGCTCACCTCGGGCGCGTCCTTGACGATCTCGATGGCGACGCCGCGATCCCTGGCGAGCGGCGACAGCGTGTCGCGCACATGGGCGAGGATGGCGCCCAGCTCCACCGGCGTCTCCGGCCGCACATGGGCATTGAGTTCGATGCGGGAGAGCGAGAGCAGGTCGTCGATCAGGCGCGACATGCGCCGCGCCTGCGCCGCCATGATGGCGAGGAAGCGCTCGCGTGCCGCCTGATCGTTGCGCGCCGGGCCCTGGAGCGTCTCGATGAAGCCGGAGAGCGAGGCGAGCGGCGTGCGCAGCTCATGGCTGGCGTTGGCGACGAAGTCGGCGCGCATCTGCTCCACCCGGCGCTGCTGGGTGAGATCGCGGAAGGTGAGCAGCACCGCGTCCGGCCCGCCGCGCGCCTCCGCTCCGGGTTCGAGGTGCAAAGGCACCACATGGGCTTCCAGCCAGCGGTCGAGCGGTACCCGCTCGGCGAATTCCACGCGGCGCGGCAAGCCATCCCTGGCGGCGGCACGCACCGCGTCGAGCACCTCCGGCACCCGCACCAGGAAGGAGAGGGGATCGCCCACCCGCGCCGGGCCGATGGCAAGGGCGACACGGGCGTTGGCGGTGACGATCTCGCCCTCCGGGGTGAGCAGGAGCGCCGGCTCCGGCAGGGCCGAGACGAGCGCTTCCACGCGCCGGTCGCGGATCGCGGCCGGCTCTGCCGGAAGCAGCGGCTCGAAGAGGGTTTCGCTCGCGGGCGGCAGCGGCGTGGAGGGAACCAGCGCCGCGAGCGCCACCAGCACCGCGCCTATGGCGAGCGCGAGCACCGGGTTCATGAGCTGAAAACTGATGCCGAGCGCACACAGGAGCGCCAGGGCGAACAGGCCCCAGGCGAGCACGCGCCCGCCAGCAGGCCGCTCCGCAGCCTGCCCATGGAGGAGAGACCACAGCCGCCTCATCACCCTCCCCGCTCCCGCTTGCCCGGCCGCGCGGTGCTGGCGCCTTCCTCCCCGGCCATGACCTTTCCGTCCTTTGCCCCTCGCCCGGTGCGGCGAATCGCTGCGCCAAGCCTTGATCGGCCATGCTGGTGCGCCTTAACGAAGCCATTACGACAAAGCCGCCACGCCGCCAAACCGCGGAGAGGTCTTGGAAGTGGCGTTGCGCCCACCCGGCATTGACCGCGCCCCATGCCGGCGCCGACGCGGCGCCCCTGCATGCGGCATTCAAGGGCCGCCAGCGACCGCACCCCCAGCTTGCCTTCCGAAATGAACCTATCATTCGGGCAACCGGATGTGATCCGGACGACCGCCCGCGAAGGGGATGATCCGCCGCCATCATCTGCTATGAACGGCCGAACCTGAGGAACAAGGCCCATGCTCCTGCCCGCTCCCGTTCTGCCCGCGCGCAACGTCGCGGCGCTCGCCGGCGCCGCCTTGTCGGCAGCGGCCCTGTGCGGCCCGGCGCTGGCGGACCCGCTGCCCATGCCGAGCGTCGACTTCGCGCTGACGGCCAGCATGAAGCGGGGCGGCACGCTCTCGCTCGCCCACAGCCAGTCGCGCATGCGGGTGGAGATGACCAACCCCAACGTGCCGACGCCGATCCTCGGGCTCATCGACCTCAACGCCCGCAAGATGGTGATGATGCTGCCCAGCGTCCCGAACATGGCGATGGAGATAGACATCCCCAAGGAATATTCGGTGGGCGCGCTCGCCGGCAGCGGGACCAAGGTGGGACAGTCGCAGGCTGCGGGCGAGACCTGCGACGTGTGGCAGGTGGACCCGCAAGCCAACCTCACCAGCGCCACCACCTATGCCTGCATCACCGCCGACGGCATCGCCCTGCGCACCGAGGTCGAGGTGGATGGGAAGAAGTCCACCATCTACGAGGTCACCGAGCTGGCTCGCGCGCCGCAGGACCCGAAGCTGTTCACGCTGCCCGCCGGAGCCCAGGTGGTGAAGGTGCCCAAGGGCAAGCTCGGCGGGGCCCTCGGCCTGCCGGGCCTCGGCGGCGGCGCTCCGGCCATGGCCGTGCCGCGCTGAGCCACCGGGCAGCCTTCCGGGCGAGTTTGGCCGCACGCTCCTATTTGGCCACGGCGCGGTCGTTGGCCGGCCCCGCCGTTGGCGGAGCCTCGCGGGCAGGCGGCGCGACGCCGAGGCCGGGCGATGCAGCCTCGCCGGGCTCGCCCGCGCCGGCGGGCGCGCCGACGCCGCGCAGGGTCAGCTCGCGCAGCCCGAGCAGCGTCAGCGAAAGCGCGAACGGCACGATGTAGTAGAACAGCCGGAAGATCAGCAGCGCGCCCACCAGTTCGCCCTTGTCGAACTGCGGCAGGGCCACCAGAAGCGCCGCGTCGAAAACCCCGAGACCGCCCGGCGCATGGCTCGCGAACCCGAGCAGCGTGGCGGTGACGAAGATCACCGCCAGCGAGATCGGGTCGATATAGGGCTCGGCTGGCATCAGCATGTACATGGCCGCCGCGCACAGCGACAGATCGAGGATGCCGATGCCGATCTGCACCAGGGTCGAGCGGCCCTTGGGCAGGGTCACGAACCAGGAGGAGCGGCCGATGGTGCGCGGGCGGGCGGACACCCAGGCCACATAGCCCACGAGCAGGCACAAGGCGCCGATGCCGATGGCACGGTTGAGCGCCGGCGGCAGCCGGTCCACCGCCGTGGCCGCTTCCGGATGGATGGTGATGCCAAGGCCGAGCACGGCGATGTTGCCGAGCCAGAAGGTGAGGCCGGCCACGAAGCAGATCTTCGCGACATCGATGGCGCCGAGCCCCCAGGCCGAATAGATGCGGTAGCGCACCGAGCCGCCGGTGAAGACGGTGAAGCCCACATTGTGGCCGATGGAGTAGGAGCAGAACCCCGACAGCGCGGCGATGCGGTAGGGCACGTGGTCCTTGCCGATGGTCCTGAGCGCGAACCAGTCGTAGAAGGTGAGGGTCACATAGGCGCCGGCGACCAGGAAGAAGGCGGCCACCACATGCGCCGGGTTCTTCTCCTTCAGCGCGTCCGTGACGTCCGACAGCTTGAGATCGTGCAACATGTTGTAGAGCACGACCGCCGCGAACGCGATGACGGCCAGACTGGCGATAAACCCGAGGCCATGCAGGCCGACGCGATCACGCAGAAAAGCCCACGCTTTCGAAACTCCCTCTTTCAGTCCCATGCGCCACCGTTCCCCCCGCAGAGCACGACCTCTACCGGCGCTGGCCGCGGCCGCGCGCCTTCCTCCGGCAGATCGCCCTCGAACCCCATTGATTTAGGACGCTCCCTTTAAGAAGGACCGCCCATTGCCGCCCCCGGGCTCCCGGCACCTCAGCACGGTTTTCGCATGAGGTGAAAGCTTTTCCTTGTTCCAATGCCGGCGAGGAAGGGACATCGGCCTTCAGCCTCCTGCCCCGTTCCAGCCGAAATGCGACCTAAAGCTTGACCGGATAGCCGATCTCCACCGTGCGCGCGCGTGGCAGCCCGAAGCGGTCCACCGAGCGCTCGGCGTTGCGGGCCAGGAAGGCGAAGGCGTGCGCCAGCACGTCCTTGGGCCGCGTCACCTCGTCGGGCGGGATGATGCGCTCGTGACCGATCACGTAGACCGCCGCCTCCGGGTCGATGCCGCGCGCCGAAAGGGCCGGACCGAGCACGGAGGGCACGTCGATCTGCTGCATGTATCCGAACCGCAGGTCCACCCGCACGAAGCTCGCATCCATGGTGGTGACCTTGACCCGGTCCTCCACCGACACGCGCGGGCGCGAGGCGATCCACACGGAGACGATCACCGACTTGTCGAAGCGGATCTTCAGCAGCTCCGACAGCCGCGAGAGCGCCACCGGCGTCATGGCGCCGGCGCGCGACAGGAAGATGGCCGTGCGGGGGCTTTCCACGTCGCCGGAACGGTCCTTGCGGGAGACGAAGCCGTCCAGGGGCTCGGTGAAGCGCACCTGCTGCGCCACCACCCCCTCCAGGCCGCGCCGCCAGCTCACCATGACGAGGATGATGAGCGCGGCGATGGAGAGCGGCAGCCAGCCGCCGTCGTGGATCTTGGTCATGTTGGCGGCGGCGAACGAGAGGTCCACCGCCAGCATGGCCACCGCCATGGCCCATACCGCCGGCGCGGGCCAGTTCCAGGCGCGGTGCACCTGGGCGATGAACAGGATGGTGGTCGTCACCATGGCGAAGGCGACGGCGATGCCATAGGCGGAGGCGAGCTTCTCGGACGCCTCGAAGCCCAGCACCACGGCGATGCAGGCGATCATCAAGAGCCAGTTCAGGCGCCCCACATAGATGTGCTGCTCGTTGTGCTCGGACGTGTAGCGGATGCGCATGGGCGGCAGGTAGCCGAGCTCGATGGCCTGCTTCGCCAGCGAGAACACGCCGGTGATGATGGCCTGCGAAGCGATCACGGTGGCGGCGGTGGCGAGGAACAGCAGCGGCACGTCGAACCAGTCCGGCGACAGGTCGTAGAACGGATTGCGGGCGGCGTTGGGGTCCACCAGCAGGATTGCGCCCTGGCCGTAGTAATTGAGCAGCAGCGCGGGCATGGCGATGGCGAGCCAGGCGCGCGCGATCACCTTGCGGCCGAAATGGCCAAGGTCCGCATAGAGCGCCTCGCCGCCGGTGATGGCGAGGAAGCAGGCGCCGAGGATCACGCCCGCAAGGCCGGGATGATCCAGCATCAGCACGATGCCGTGGCGCGGGTCGAGCCCGGCCAGCACCTGCGGCGCCTGGGCGATGCCGTGGATGCCGAGCGCCGCCAGCGAGCCGAACCATGCCAGCATGATCGGCCCGAAGAAGGACGCGATGCGCTCGGTGCCGAGCCGCTGGGAGAGGAACACCGCGGCCAGCACCAGCACGGTCAGCGCCACCACCCAGTGCTCCAGCTCCGGCTCGATCACCTGCAGGCCCTCGATGGCGGAGAGCACGGAGATGGCCGGGGTGAGCACGCCGTCGCCGATCAGCATGGCGGCGCCCAGGAGGCCGGCCGCCAGAAGATACCACCTGAGGCCGATGGCCGAGCGGTGCAGGTCGAGCAGCGTCACCAAGGCGAGGATGCCGCCCTCGCCGTCATTGTCCGCGCGCAGCACCAGCATCACGTATTTTACCGTGACGGAGAGGATGATGCTCCAGGTGATGAGCGAGAGCAGGCCCAGCACGTCGGTGGCGAGGAAATTGGTGCCGCCCACCGCCAGCACGCCCTGCTTGAGCGCGTAGAGCGGGCTGGTGCCGATATCGCCGAACACGACGCCGAGGGCGCCGATCTCGGCCGCGAAAGGCACAACGCGCGTGCGGTCCCGGAGGCTGGCGAGCATGGCGCGGGGCGGCCCTTCAGCGCGCCGGTCGGGCGCGGCGCCGGATGCCCGGCGGGACGACACGGACGGGGCGACGCCGCCGGCAACGGTCCGCACGCCGGGCGTCCCGGGACCCTCGCTCCGAACTTGCCAAGGCAGCCCCCGCAGCACATTCCCCAGCGTCACCACGCCAGATCCGCTAACACCTAGCTCTGATCGCGAGGGAAGACAATGCGCGGGATGGGGCGGCGGGGGATCGGGTGCGCGGAGACCGCCGCCATCCCCACCCACCGTCGCCCTCCGGCTCGACGCGAGGACCCGTCCGGCCAGGCGCAGCGCCGGGAGGCGGATGGATGCTTCGGTCAAGCCGAAGCATGGCGGCGGTTTTCTTGGCTGACGTAGGGTCTTTTCCCATGCTCGCCCTCCCACCCGCCGCCATCCCCCGGATTGTCCGGGGAATCCACACAGCGGCCGGTCCAGGGCTTCATTTTCAGGGCCACCCGCAGACGGCGGGGTGGATGCCCCGGACGAGCCGGGGGATGACGGCGGCTTGGGCAGGGGACCGCCGGCTTTTCCGTTCCGCCGCGTGCTCCCATGCCGCGCCCTGCTTCCCCTACCGTCGCCCCCCGGGTCGCCCCAAACGAAAAGGGCCGGCCTCACGGCCGGCCCTCTCGCGTTCCCCCGCTCGGAACGGATCAGTAGCGGTAGTGCTCGGGCTTGAAGGGGCCCTGCTTGCCGACGCCGATATAGGCCGACTGCTGGTCCGAGAGCTTGGTGAGCTTCACGCCGATCTTGTCGAGGTGCAGCGCCGCCACCTTCTCGTCGAGCGTCTTGGGCAGCGTGTAGACCTTCTTCTCGTACTGGCCGGGCTTGGTGAACAGCTCGATCTGCGCCAGCGTCTGGTTGGTGAACGACGCCGACATCACGAAGCTCGGATGGCCGGTGGCGTTGCCGAGGTTCACGAGGCGGCCTTCGGAGAGCAGGATGATGCGCTTGCCGTCGGTGAACTCCACCTCGTCCACTTGCGGCTTCACATTGTGCCACTTGAAGTTCTTCAGCGCCGCGACCTGGATCTCGCTGTCGAAGTGGCCGATGTTGCACACGATCGCGCGGTCCTTCATGGCCCGCATGTGATCGACGGTGATCACGTCGAGATTGCCGGTGGCGGTCACGAAGATGTCGGCGCGCGGCGCGGCATCCTCCATGGTCGTCACCTCATAGCCTTCCATCGCCGCCTGGAGGGCGCAGATGGGATCGATCTCGGAGACCATCACCCGGCAGCCGGCGTTGCGCAGCGAGGCGGCCGAGCCCTTGCCCACATCGCCGAAGCCGGCGACCATGGCGATCTTGCCGGCCATCATCACGTCGGTGCCGCGGCGGATGCCGTCCACCAGCGATTCGCGGCAGCCGTAGAGATTGTCGAACTTCGACTTGGTGACGCTGTCGTTCACGTTGATGGCGGGCCACAGAAGAATGCCCTTCTTCTGCATCTCGTAGAGGCGGTGCACGCCCGTGGTGGTCTCCTCGGTCACGCCCTGGATCGACTTGGCGAGCTTGGAGTACCAGCCGGGCTTGTGCTTGAGGCGGCGCTTGATGGCGGCGAAGAGGACTTCCTCCTCCTCGTTGGTGGCGCCGTCGAGGAACGCGGTGTCGCCTTCCTCCGCGCGCTTGCCGAGGTGGACCAGGAGGGTGGCGTCGCCGCCGTCGTCGAGGATCATGTTGGGGGCGCCGCCGTCGGCCCACTCGAAGATGCGGTGGGTGTACTCCCAGTATTCCTCCAGGGTCTCGCCCTTCACGGCGAACACCGGGGTGCCGGCGGCGGCGATGGCGGCGGCCGCGTGGTCCTGGGTGGAGTAGATGTTGCACGAGGCCCAGCGCACGTCGGCGCCGAGCGCCTTCAGGGTCTCGATCAGCACGCCGGTCTGGATCGTCATGTGCAGCGAGCCGGCGATGCGGGCGCCCTTGAGCGGCTGCGAAGGGCCGTACTCGGCGCGGGTGGCCATGAGGCCGGGCATCTCGATCTCGGCGATGTCGAGCTCCTTGCGGCCCCAATCGGCGAGGTTGATGTCTTTGACCACGTAATCGTTGCTCATGGATCCTCTCCGCTGAGACCGCCAGGCCATGCCGGGACCGCCAAGGCCGCGCCGCGCAAGGCCGCGTCATCCGCCGGGCCGCGATGCGCTCCGGGCGCGCAGCCTCTAGCACGGACGCAGGCCAGCGGCAATAATGATATAAAGAAATCCTTATATGCCACTGGCAGCCTGCGCCGATGCGCCGCGCCACCAGGCGCGTCGGCCCCGGCGCGCTTGAGGTTGCGCCTGGGCGCAGCCGCACCCATCTATCGTTGGGTAAGATGTCGTCCGGTAAGGTTTACAAGTCGGATGCTTTGATTCTGATGAAAATTGTGATATATGAACCTTTACAGTCGATTGCTTCCACCTCAGCCGCATCGTGCCCGCCAGTGGCGCATTCTCGGGAACACAGGGGCGAGAATTTGCGTGCCCGCCGGTAATACCGGCTCGGCATGACGGCTTTCCGTCGCCATCGACTGGATCATGGGATCGACGGGCGTTCCGGCCGCGATCCTAGTCCGCAGCGCAAGGCGCGCCTCGCCCCGGTAACCGGACCGGGCGAACGCCGCGCCAACAGGTTCGGCCCTGGGCTTCATATCTCTGGGCCGGATCAGGAGTGCACAGAGCATGTCGACGAAGAAGAGCGCGCAGGCCCGTCTCGGGTTCAAGACGGGCGAGCATATCGTTTACCCGTCGCACGGCGTGGGCCGCATCATGGCCATCGAGGAACAGGAAGTCGCCGGGTTCAAGCTCGAGCTTTTCGTGATCTCGTTTGAAAAGGACAAGATGACGCTGCGGGTACCCCTGTCCAAGATCGCCAACGTCGGCATGCGTAAGCTCTCCGAGACCAACATCGTCGAGAAGTCGCTGGAGACCCTGCAGGGCCGCGCCCGCATCAAGCGCACCATGTGGAGCCGCCGCGCGCAGGAATACGAAGCAAAGATCAATTCCGGCGATCTCGTTGCCATCTCCGAGGTGGTTCGCGACCTCTACCGCTCCGACGCCCAGCCCGAGCAGTCCTACTCCGAGCGCCAGCTCTATGAAGCCGCGCTCGACCGGATGGCGCGCGAGCTGTCGGCGGTGCAGAACATCACCGAGACCGAGGCGGTGAAGCTGATCGAGCAGAACCTGCTCAAGGGCCCGCGCCGCGGTCCCGCCAAGGCGGCCGAGGAGGCCGACCTCGACGGCGACATGGAAGCGGAAGAGGCGGCCTGAGCGGCCCCTTCTCCAGAGCGCCCCCCCTGTCAAGGCCCGGCCCCAGCGCCGGGCCTTTGCTTTTTGCGACGCCGCGCCGGTCCTGTCGGAGCCGCCCCGCCGGAACCTTCCCGCAGCCTGGACGTTAAGCGGGCGGGGCTGGTTGGAGGAACCAGGTCATGACCAATCGCGATCAGGATCAACGCCACCAGCAGACGCCCGGCCAGAAGCCGCAGAATCCGGGCCGGAGCGACCAGCACAAGAGCGACCAGCAGCAGTCGCAGATGCCGGGCCAGAACCAGAAGGGCGGTCAGCACGGCGGCCAGCACGGCAACCCGCAGCACAGCGGCCAGCAGCAGGGCGGCCAGCAGGGTCAGCACGGCGAGCGCCGCGACGAGCGGCAGCGCTGAACCGGATCGACGCGGCACGGCGGCGGAACGATCCGCTGATCCCCGCGCCGGCCGCTGACATGGCCGGATGACTTCGATCCCACCTTTGTTGCGGGGCGCTCCCGGTTCCGGCCGGGAGCGCCCCTTGCCATCGAGGGGTCATTGTCCCCGCGGCACCAAGGCGATCTCCCACACATGGGGCCAGCACTTGCCGGTGACCAGCAGGTTGCCGCTCGCCTCGTCGAAGGCGATGCCGTTCAGGACATAGGGATATTTCAGCGACCTGGGGTCCGGGTTGAGGCCGCTGAGATCGATCCATCCGGCCAGCTTGCCGGCGGTGGGATCGATGACGGCGATGTAGGGCGTCTGCCAGACATTGGCGTAGAGCCGGCCGCGCGCGAATTCCAGTTCGTTGAGGAAGCCCACCGGCGCCACGGCGTCGGACACGAAGAAGCGGTGCAGCCGCTTGAAGGTCTTCGGGTCCCGGTACTCGATCATGGACGAGCCGTTGCTCATGATCAGGTGGGCGCCGTCATGGGTCAGACCCCAGCCCTGGGTGCCGTAGTCGAGCTGGTCGACCTTGCGGAACGTCGCCTGGTCGTAGACGAAGGCCCGGTTGTCCAGATAGGTGAGCTGGTAGACGCGCCCGTCGAGCACGGTGACGCCCTCGCCGAAATAGTTGGGATCGAGGTCGAGCCGGCGCAGGACGCGCCCGCTCTCGAGGTCCCATTCCAGCAGGCGCGAGCGGCCGTAGAGGCCGGTGCCCTCGAAGATCGATCCGCCGACCCTCACCAGCCCCTCGGTATAGGAAGAAGGATCGTGCGGGTGGACCTTCACCACCCGATAGCCGAACACCGGGACGGCGTTCTGGTTCAGCACCCGGTCGGGCGTCATCTGCACCGCCCCGGCGGTGGGCGTCGCCGGCTGTGCGGAGGCGGAGCGGGGCCTCAGGCCCGCCGCCCCGAGCAGCAGGCCGGCGGCACCGGCCACGAGAGTTCGACGTCGGATCACGGCCATGCTCCCTGTCGCCCGCCCGTCCAGGCCGGCGTTTCCCGGCGAGCTACACCCCCGCCGCGCCGCCGTCGGCGCGCGGGTCGTGCGCGCCTTCCAGGTGGCCGTCGGTGTGGATGACCACCGCGCCCGCATGGCCCATGGTGTCCGAGAACGGCTCGCCCAGCACCTCCAGATCGTGGCCGGCGCGCGCCAGCGCGTCCACCACCTCGGGGTCGAACCGGCTCTCCAGCCGCAGGTTGGTGACCGTGCTCCCCCAAGTGCGCCCGAGCAGCCAGCGCGGCCGGGCGATGGCCTCGCCCAGCGGCACGCCGAACAGGGCATGGCGCGAGAATACCGCGGCTTGGGTCTGCGGCTGGCCTTCGCCGCCCATGGTGCCGTAGGCCATCACCCGGCCATCGCCCCGCACGGCGAGCGCCGGGTTCAGCGTGTGGAACGGCCGGCGCCCCGGCTTCAAGGGGTTGAGCGCCTTGGGATCGAGCGAGAAGCTGGCGCCGCGGTTCTGCATCAGCACGCCGGTCGCCGGCAGGACGCAGCCCGAGCCGAACTCGAAGAAGATGGACTGGATGTAGGATACCGCGAGCCCGCTCTTGTCGGCGGCGCCGAGCCAGATGGTGTCGCCCTTCTTCGCCGGCCGCGGCCAGGGCAGCGCCCGGCGCGCATCGATGGCGGCGGCCTCTTGGTCGAGCCGCGCGTCGGCGAGGATGGCGGCGAGGTCCTCCGGCACATGGTCGAAGTCGCACACCACCCTGTCGCGGATCATGAAGGCGCGCTTGGTGCTCTCGATCAGGCCGTGCAGGTGCTCGAAGCCCTCCGCCCGCTTCACCCCAAGCCGGGAGAACAACGCCAGGATCAAAAGCGAGGCGAGGCCCTGGGTGGGCGGCGGCGCGTTGTAGACCGTGGCGGCGTCCACCTTCACCTTCAGCGGCGCCCGCTCGACGGCGGCAAAAGCGGCAAGGTCGGAGCGCCGGAGCGGGCTGCCGATGCGCTCCAGGTCCGCCGCCAGCTCGCGCGAGACGTCGCCCTCGTAGAAGTCGCGCAGCCCGGCGCGGCCGAGATGGTCCAGCGTGTCGGCGAGCCGCGCCTGGCGCTGGATCGTCCCCGCCTCCGGCACCTTGCCGCCCGGCAGGAAGGCGTCCGCGAAGCCCGGCACGTTCTCCAGCTCCGCCTTCTTCTCGGCCGAAAGGCGCGCCTGCGATGCCGACACCGGAACGCCCTCGCGGGCATGGTGGACCGCCCGCTCCAGCAGGCGCGGCAGGCTCATGCGACCGCCATGGGCGCGGGCAATGGCCCCGGCGGCGGCCCAGCCGGAGACCGCGCCGGGCACGGTCAGCGCGGCGAGCGGCCCGCGCGTCGGCAACGCGTCATAGCCGAGATCTCGGTAATGGGAGATGGTGGCGCCGCCGGCGGCGAAGCCGCAGGCCTCGATGTAGCGCGCCTTGCCGGACGGCTCGCGCACCAGCCAGAAGCCGTCGCCGCCCAGATGGTTCATGTGGGGGTAGACCACGGCGATGGCGGCGGCCGCGGCAAGCGCCGCCTCGACGGCGTTGCCGCCCTCGGCCAGCACGTCACGGCCCGCCTCAGCCGCCAGATGGTGGGGCGCGGCGACGATGCCGGTGGACGCGTGCACGCTCTCGTTCACGTCGTCATAGGTCCGTCCGTCCGCCGTCTCCGCCATGATGTCCTCCGCGCTGAGGCCGTGCGCGACGACGCCAGCCCGCTTGCGATGTAGCCCGCGCGCGGGGAGGAGGCAAAGTCCGCGCTCAGGGCTTGAGGATCAGCTGCACCCGGTCGGCGGCGAAGGAGGAGCGGCCGAACTGGAGCGGTGCGCCGCTCAGCTCGGTGTCGAGCCGCTCCAGCACCATCACCGCGCGGCCGGGCGGCAGGCTCAGCAGATCGCTTTCCTGCGGCGTCGCCGGGCGGGCGGTGACGCGCGTCTCCCGCCGCCGGTAGTCGGCGATGCCGAGGGTGGCGAGCGCGCGGGTGAGCGAGCCGGTGGCGGCATAGACCAGGTCGAGGTCGCGGCAGCGCCCGTGCGGGAACCAGGACGAGCCCACCGACATGGGCACCCCGTCCGCCTCGTGGGCGCTCTCGATGCGCAGCACCGGCGTGCCCTCGGCGAGCCCCAGCTCGCGCGCCACCTCCGCATCCGCCGGCTCCACGGCCGAGCCCAGGAAACGGCCGAACGGCTCTCGCCCGCCCGCCGCGACGATCTCCGAGAAGCGCGTGCGCGGGCCGATCGGATAGCGCAGCGGCGGCTCCTTGACGAACGTGCCGCGCCCGGCGGTCGCCTCGATCAGGCCGCGCTCGGTGAGATAAGCGAGCGCCCGGCGCAAGGTGTGGCGGTTGACCCCGAAGGTGGCGGCAAGCTCGGTCTCCACCGGCAGCCGCGCCCCGGCGGCGCGCTCGCCGGTGGCGATCTCCTGCTCGATGCGCTCGGCGATCTGGCGCCACAGCGTGATGCCGCTGCCCCTTTCCACGCCGGCCGCCTCCTCCGTCACAGGAGCGTGACCTTCGGCGTGCAGGCTGCGCGGCGTCTCCGACATCGATGGCTCCCCAGACGGCCTTGTACATTTGTATAGAACACTATACAAATCATGTACACCTTTTGCGACGCTTCCCGCGCCGCCGCCGTCAGGGCCGCCGCCTCATGAACGCCATGCCGGACCACGCCTCCCCGCCCGATGCCGCCCGGCGCCGCAAGGCCGTGATGGGCCTTCTTGCCCGTGCCCGGCGCGCGGAGCTCGATGCCGCGCTGGCACGCCTCGCGCCAGTGCCGGCGGTGGAGGACCTGCGCACGCCGGAGATCGGTCTCGTCATGGTGCGCGGGCGTATCGGCGGCGACGGCGCGCCGTTCAATCTCGGAGAGGCCACGGCCACCCGCGCGGCGGTGCGTCTGGAGGGTGGCGCCACCGGCTTCGGCTACCGGCTCGGCCGGGCGCCGGAGGAGACCCGCGCCGCCGCCATCCTCGACGCGCTGTGGCACGACACCGCCCGTCGCGACGCGGTGGAGGCTGCGCTGGCGCCGCTCGCCGGGCGCCTGGCGCTGGAAGCGGCCGAGCGCGGGGCGCGCACCGCCGCCACCAAGGTGGACTTCTTCACGCTGGCGCGGGGGGAGGACTGATGTCCGCCGCCGCCCTTCTCGCGCCCGGCTTTTCCGACCCTGTGCACCAGACCCAGCGCGCCTTCCGCGCGCTCATGGCGGCCATGGCCGAGCCGGGACGCGTCTTCGCTTTTTCCGCTCCGCTCGCCCCGCCCGCGCCGCTCACGCCCGAGCTGGCGGCGCTCGCTCTGACGCTGGCGGATTTCGAGACCCCGCTGTTCCTCGACCCGCCGCTGGCGGCGAGCGATGACGTGCGCGGCTTCCTCGCCTTCCACACCGGCGCGCCGATCGCCGCCGACCCCGCGGCCGCCAGCTTCGCCCTGCTGCGCGACGGCGCGAACCTGCCCAACCTCGCCGCCTTCGCCCAAGGCGAGCCGGACTATCCCGACCGGTCGGCGACGCTGATCGTCGCGATGGACGAGTTGAAGGAAGGCCCGCTGCAGCTGGAAGGCCCCGGCATCCCCGGCCGGCGCCACTTCGGCGCGTCGCCCCTGCCGGCGGACTTTTCCGCGCGCCTTGCCGCCAACGGGTGCCTTTTCCCGCTGGGCGTCGACATCGTGCTCACGGCGCCGGGACGGATCGCGGCGCTGCCGCGCTCTGTGCGGCTCGTGGAGGGCGGCTGATGTATGTGGCGGCAAAGGGCGGGGAGAAGGCCATCCGCGCCGCGCACGCGCTGCTCGACGACCGGCGGCGCGGCGATCCGGCCGTGCCCGAGATCGGGCTCGACCAGATTTCCGAGCAGCTCGCGCTTGCGGTGGACCGGGTGATGGCGGAAGGCTCGCTCTATGACCGCGAGCTGGCGGCCCTGGCCCTGAAGCAGGCACGCGGCGACCTGATCGAGGCGGTGTTCCTTGCCCGCGCCTTCCGCGCGACCCTGCCCCGCTTCGGCGCCAGCGTGCCGGTGAACACCGGCGCCATGGCGGCGGAGCGGCGCGTCTCCGCCACCTTCAAGGACGTGCCGGGCGGCCAGGTGCTCGGCCCCACTTTCGACTACACCCACCGCCTGCTGGATCCGCGGCTCATGACGCGCGCCGGCGACGCAGCGCCGCCGCACGAGGCGCCCCCTCCCACTCAGGACGCGCCCCCTCCCTTCTTGTGGGGGAGGAATGGGGAGGGGGGTCAAGCCGCCGCTGCCCCAACGGCCATGGGTGGGACACCCCCCACCCTGCCCTCCCCCACAAGGGGGGAGGGTTTCCCGGACCGAGCGTCCACCCCCATGCCGCGCGTCACCGACCTCATCGCCGCCGACGGCCTCATCGAGCCCGCGCCCGCCGACGACGGCACGCCACCCGCCGACCTCACCCGCGCGCCGCTCGCCTTTCCCGCCGACCGGGCCCTGCGCCTGCAGGCGCTGGCACGGGGCGACGAGGGCTTCCTGCTGTCGCTCGCTTACTCCAGCCAGCGCGGCTATGGACGCACCCACCCCTTCGTCGGTGAGATCCGCTTCGGCGCGGTGGAGGTGTCGATGTTCGCGGAGGAGCTGGGCTTCGAGGTGCCGCTCGGCGACATCGCCCTCACCGAGTGCCAGAGCGTGAACCAGTTCAAAGGCTCGCCGACCACGCCGCCGCAGTTCACCCGCGGCTACGGCCTCGCCTTCGGCCAGAGCGAGCGCAGGGCCATCGCCATGGCGCTCATGGACCGCGCGCTGCGCGCCGGAGAGCTGGGCGAGGAGCGCCGCGCCCCGGCGCAGGACGAGGAGTTCGTGCTCGCCCACGCCGACAACGTGCAGGCGACCGGCTTCCTGGAGCACCTGAAGCTGCCGCACTACGTGGACTTCCAGGCCGAGCTGGAGCTGATCCGCCGCATGCGCGCCGAGCATGCGGCCGCCGCGCCAGCCGGGGAGGACGAGCCATGAGCCTGCCGGCCTTCTCCTACAACTTCGCCTACCTCGACGAGCAGACCAAGCGCATGATCCGGCGGGCGATCCTCAAGGCGATCGCCATTCCCGGCTATCAGGTGCCGTTCGCCAGCCGCGAGATGCCCATGCCCTATGGCTGGGGCACCGGCGGGGTGCAGGTGACGGCCGCCATCCTCGGCGCCGACGACGTGCTGAAGGTGATCGACCAGGGCGCCGACGACACCACCAACGCGGTCTCCATCCGCGCCTTCTTCGCCGCCACGGCGGGCGTCGCCACCACCACGCGCACCCGCGAGGCGAGCGTGATCCAGACCCGCCATCGCCTGCCCGAGACGCCGCTCCGGGAGGGTCAGGTGGTGGTCTACCAGGTGCCGATCCCCGAGCCGCTGCGCTTCCTGGAGCCGCGCGAGCGCGAGACCCGGCGCATGCACGCGCTCGCCGACTACGGGCTGATGCACGTGAAGCTCTACGAGGACATCGCCCGCCACGGCCACATCGCCACCACCTATGCCTATCCGGTGGAGGTGGCGGGCCGCTACGTGATGGACCCCTCGCCGATCCCGAAGTTCGACAACCCGAAGATGGACCGCTCCCCGGCGCTGCAGCTGTTCGGCGCCGGGCGCGAGCAGCGCATCTACGCCATCCCGCCGCACACGGCGGTGCGCTCGCTGGATTTCGAGGACCACCCGTTCCAGGTGCAGCGCTTCTCCTCGCCCTGCGCGCTGTGCGGGGCGACCGGCGCCTATCTCGACGAGGTGATCCTCGACGACGCCGGCAGGCGCATGTTCGTGTGCTCCGACACCGACCACTGCGCGAGCCGTCGCGAGGCCGGGCATGTGGGCGAACTGGGCGCTCCCGCCACCCTGAGCGACGCACCCCCTCCCACCTTGCAGGGGAGGGTTGGGGTGGGGGGTGAGGCCGCCGCCGATCCCGTCGCCGCGCCAACCGCTGAGGCCCCACCCCCCACCCTGCCCTCCCCCGCAAGGGGGGAGGGTGGCCCGGTGGCGAGCGTCGCGGCTGAGGGAGAGGCAAGCCGGCGCGGCAGGGCCACCGGATGGGACGCGCCATGACCGCCGACGAACCCCTTCTCGTCGCCGAGGGGCTCGGCCGCGACTATGGCGCCCGCATCGGCTGCCGGGGCGTCGACCTCGCGCTGCACGAGGGCGAGGTGCTGGCCATCGTCGGCGAATCCGGCTCCGGCAAGTCGACGCTGCTCGGCCTGCTCTCCGGCGCGCACGCGCCGAGCGCGGGGCGCGTGCTCTATCGCCGCCGCCACGGCGTGCTCGCCGACCTTGCGCTGATGCCCGAGGCGGAGCGGCGCCTCCTCATGCGCACCGATTTCGGCTTCGTGCGCCAGCGCGCCGAGGACGGGCTGCGCATGGCGGTCTCCGCGGGCGGAAACGTGGGCGAGCGGCTGATGGCCACCGGCTGGCGCAACTACGGCGCCATCCGCGCCGAGGCGGCGGACTTCCTCGCCCGCGTGGAGATCGATCCCGCCCGCATGGACGAGGACCCCCGCTCCTTCTCCGGCGGCATGCGCCAGCGGCTCCAGATCGCCCGCAGCCTCGTCAGCCGGCCCCGCCTCGTCTTCATGGACGAGCCCACCTCCGGCCTCGATGTCTCGGTGCAGGCGCGCCTGCTCGACCTCATCCGCGCGCTGGTGGAGGAGATGGGGCTGGCGGTGGCGATCGTCACCCACGACCTCGCGGTGGCGCGCCTGCTGGCCCACCGCATCATCGTCATGCGCCACGGACGGGTGATCGAGGAGGGGCTGGCCGACCAGGTGCTGGACGACCCGCAGGCGCCCTACACCCAGCTCCTCGTATCCTCGGTGCTGACGCCATGACCGCCCGCGCCGAACCGGCACACCCGCCCCTGCTGGCGGTGGAAGACCTCGCCAAGACCTTCACCCTGCACCTGAAGGGCGGCGCCCGGCTGCCGGCGGTCGCCGGCCTCTCCTTCATGGTGGGCGCCGGCGAGTGCGTGGCGCTCGGCGGGCCGTCGGGGGCGGGCAAGAGCTCGGTGCTGAAGATGATCTACGGCGCCTACCGGATCGCGAACGGCTCGGTGCGCATCGCCGACGGCGCCGGCTTCGCCGAGATGGCGGGCGCCGCGCCGCGCCTGGTGCTGCGCCTGAGGCACGAGCGCATGGCCCATGTGAGCCAGTTCCTGCGCGTGATCCCGCGCGTGTCGGCGCTCGACATCGTCGCCGCGCCGCTGCGCGCGGCCGGGACGGACGACCGCGAGGCCAAGGCGCGCGCCGGCGCCATGCTGGCGCGCCTCAATCTGCCGGAGCGCCTGTGGGGCCTGCCGCCCGCCACCTTCTCCGGCGGCGAGCAGCAGCGGGTGAACGTGGCGCGCGGCTTCCTCGGCGCCCAGAAGCTGCTGCTGCTCGACGAGCCCACCGCCTCCCTCGACGCCGAGAACCGCGCCGTGGTGGTGGAGCTTATCCGCGAACGCCGACGGGAGGGCTGCGCCATCCTCGGCATCTTCCACGACGCCGAGACGCGCGCCGCGGTCGCCGACCGCACGGTCCACATGGCCGCAGCGCCTGCTCCAGACCAGACGGGGACGACATGACGCAACAGGTGCTCGCCAACGCCCGCCTCGTGCTCGCGAACGAGGTGGTCCACGGCCACGTCGCCATCGAGCACGGGCGCATCGTCGCCGTCGGCACGGGCGCCGTTCCCTCGGGCGCGCAGGACCTGGAGGGCGACTTCCTCCTGCCCGGCCTCGTCGAATTGCACACCGACCACGTCGAAGGCCACCTCTCGCCCCGCCCCAAGGTGCGCTGGAACCCGCTCGCCGCCGCCATGGCCCATGACGCGCAGATCGCCGCCTCCGGCATCACCACGGTGTTCGACAGCCTGCGCATCTGGCCGGACAGGGGCGTCTCCAGCCTCGACGGCGACCTGCCGCGGGTGGTGGCGGCGCTCGGCGAGGCGCGCGCGGCCGGGGTGCTGCGCGCCGACCATCTGATCCACCTGCGCTGCGAGGTGCCGACGCAGACCGTGGTGGACGACGCCGCCGCCGTCATGAAGATCGCGCCCGTCGGCCTGATCTCGCTCATGGACCACACGCCGGGCCAGCGGCAGTTCGCCTCGGTGGAGCAGTTCGCCAGCTACTACATGCAGAAGGGCGGCATCAGCCCGCAGGAGATGGACGAGATCATCGCCCACCGCCTCGCCTTCCAGGAGCGCTATGCGAGCGCCAACCGCCAGGGGCTCGTCGCGCTCGCCCATGCCCATGGCTGCGTGCTGGCGAGCCACGACGACGCCACCGCCGACCATGTGGCGCAGGCGGTCGACGAGGGCGTGGCGCTGGCCGAGTTCCCCACCACCCATGAGGCGGCGAAGCTCTCCCACGCCGCCGGCGTGCGCGTGCTGATGGGCGCGCCCAACCTGGTGCGCGGCGGCTCCCACACCGGCAACGTCGCCGCCGAGGCGCTGGCGCGCGAGGGCATGCTCGACATCCTCTCGTCGGACTACGTGCCCTCCAGCCTGCTGTGGGCCGCCTTCGAGCTGCCGCGTCGGGTGGCATCCATCGCCTTGCCCGAGGCGGTGCGCATGGTGAGCCGCACCCCGGCGCGCGCCACCGGCCTCGACGACCGCGGCGAGATCGCCGCGGGCCAGCGCGCCGACCTCGTCCGCGTGCGGCTCGTCGGCGACATGCCGGTGGCGCGCGAGGTCCGCCGCGAGGGGATCAGGGTGGCATGAGCATGCCAGGAACGGACCGAACCGAAGCAAGCGGGCCGCCGATCGGTCCCGGCACGCTGGTGCTGGTGGTCGGCCCCTCGGGGGCCGGCAAGGACACGCTGATCGACGTGGCGCGCTCGCGCCTGTCAGGCGAGCGGCGGGTGCTGTTCGCGCGCCGCCTGGTCACCCGCCCGCCGGGCGAGGGCGAGGCCCATGGCAGGCTTGACGAGGCGGAGTTCGAGGCCGGCCGCGCGGCGGGGTGCTTCCCGCTCTCCTGGCGCGCCCACGGGCTCGGCTATGCGCTGGGGCCGGAGGTGGCAGCGATGATCCGCGACGGCGGCGTGGTGGTGGCCAACGGCTCGCGCGCCAGCCTGCCGCTGGCGCGGGAACGCTTCGCGCGGGTGCGGGTGGTGCTGGTCACAGCCCCTGCCGAGGTGCGGGCGGCGCGGCTGGCCCGGCGCGGGCGCGAAAGCGCGGCGCAGATCGCCGAGCGCCTCGCCCATGCGCCGGACGCCGAGGTGGCGCCGGACCTGGTGATCGAGAATGTGGGATCGCCCGAGGCCGGGGGCGAGGTGCTCCGCGCCTTCATCGCCGCGGCGCTGGAGCGCGTCGCCTACTGCCGGTAGTGCTGGATGCGCGTGGTGCGCAGGCCCGGAAGGCCGTGACGGTCGATGGAAGCCTGCCAGGAAAGGAATTCATCCACGGTGAGCGTGTAGCGCTTGCACGCTTCCTCCAGGGAAAGCAAGCCGCCGCGCACGGCCGCCACCACTTCCGCCTTGCGACGGATGACCCAGCGTCGCGTATCCGGCGGCGGCAGATCCGCAATGGTCAGCGGTCCCCCGTCCGGCCCGATCACGTATTTAACTCTGGCCCGATAGGCATCGGTCATCGGTACGCCACCTGTTACTCGTTCCCAACCCGGAATGAGCGTGACAGCAGCGCATGAAAATTTTCTAAAGGGCGGAGAGAAAAGAGTTTTTACTTCTCTTAATGGGCGATGAACATTTGGTTGTCGAAGCGTAAACAGAACGCATAGCAAGCGTATTTCCAAATGAAGACATCCGCCGCCCAAGATATCGGTCCGCAGTTCCTGAGACGAGGCGTCGGGACGGCCGGCTTCGCCCGCGCTACTTCGCCGGCGGCGTGGCGGCGTCGGCCCGCGGGACGAGAGAGACGATGACCGTCCCGCCGCTGATGCGCGCCCGCGCCTCGAGGCTGCCGTCGATAGCGGCGATGTCTGCGAAGGCGCCTGATATCCCGCCTCCCGACCGCAGCACCTTGTGCTCCCCCGGATGCGGCGCCCCGCCGTCCGGCGCCGCCGCGGGCGCGCCGTCATGACGCACCGTCGCCACCAGTTCCGAACTGCCGGAGAGCCAGACCGCGCCCTTTACCCGCCTCAGGCGATCAGGTCGCGGTGCTCGATCACCGTGGAATCGGCGGCGAGGCGGTAGAGGATCGGCGCGCCGGTGGCGAGCTCGCGCTTCATGATGCCCTCGGGCGACAGGCGCTCCAGAACCATCACCAGCGCCCGCAGCGAGTTGCCGTGGGCCGCCACCAGGGTCTTCTCGCCGCGCAGCACGCAGGGCAGGATCTCCTGGATGTAGAAGGGCAGCGTGCGCGCCACCGTGTCGCGCAGGCTCTCGCCGCCAGGGGGCGGCACGTCGTAGGAGCGGCGCCAGACATGCACCTGCTCCTCGCCCCACTTGGCGCGGGCATCGTCCTTGTTGAGGCCGGAGAGGTCGCCGTAGTCACGCTCGTTCAGCGCCTGGTCGCGGATGGTCTTCAGTCTGTCGAGGCCCATCTCGCCCAGCACCAGCTGACAGGTGTTCTGCGCGCGGGTGAGCGCCGAGGTGAAGGCGACGTCGAACGCCAGGCCCTCGGCCTTCAGCAGCGCGCCGGCGCGCTTCGCCTCGGCGACCCCCTGCTCGGTGAGGCCGGGGTCACGCCAGCCGGTGAACAGGTTCTTGAGGTTCCACTCGCTCTGCCCGTGACGGACGAGGACGAGGACGCGGTCGGACATCTTTTTCTTGCTCCTCAGAAATCGGCGAGGCCGAGCACGTCGGCCATGGAATAGAGGCCTGGCGGACGGCCCTTGACCCAGCGCGCCGCGGCGAGCGCGCCGCGGGCGAAGATCTGGCGGTCCTCCGCCTTGTGGGCGAGCTCGATGCGCTCGTAGGGGCCGGCGAAGATCACCACATGCTCGCCCACCACCGAGCCGCCGCGCAGGCTTGCGAAGCCGATATTGCCGGCCTTGCGGGCGCCGGTGACGCCGTCGCGGCCGCGATCGGAACAGTCGTCCAGATCGCGGCCGCGGCCCTCGGCCGCCGCCTCGCCGAGCAGCAGCGCGGTGCCGGAGGGCGCGTCGACCTTCTTGTTGTGGTGCATCTCGACGATCTCGATGTCGAAGCTCTCGTCCAGGGTCTGCGCCACCCGCCGGGTCAGGGCCGCGAGCAGGTTCACGCCGAGGCTCATATTGCCGGACTTGACGATGGCGATGGCGCCCGCCGCCTCGCGAAGCGCCGCAACGTCCTCGGACGAGAAGCCGGTGGTGCCGATCACCAGCGGAGTGCCGGCGGCAGCGAGGCGCCGGGCGAGCCCGGCCGAGGCCGCCGGGGTGGAGAAGTCCACCACCACGTCGGCTGAGGGCAGGTCCCCATCGACGCTCGTCACCTTCACGCCGGTGGCCCGGCCGCCGGCCATGAGGCCGGCATCCTCGCCCAGATGGCTGCTGCCGGCATATTCCAGCGCCCCGGCCAAGGCGAGGCCGGGCGTGTCGAGGATGGCCGAGATCAGGGCGCGGCCCATGCGGCCGCCGGCCCCCGAGATGACGATGCGCAGATCGGACAAGGACTGGTGCTCCGGGTTTTGCGGGACGGGCGCGCCGTCCGTCAGGCGGAGAAGGTCTCGCGGCCGGTGAAGCCGGAGATGATGACGAAGTCCGCCTCCGCGGCCTCCTTGCGGATGGCGAGGGCGCGCTGATAGCCGAGCGAGAAGTAGCAGGCGCGCGCCGTCTCCACGTCGGTGAAGGCCAGCACCACGTAGCGCTGGCGGCCCTTGCCCTCCAGCAGCGCGTTGCGCCCGCCCCGCACCACGAACCAGGCGCCGTACGCGGCGAACGGCTCGGCCACCGCCGCCGCATAGTCCTTGTAGCGCTCCGGATCGCTCACATCGATCCGCACCATCCAGTAGCCGAGCGGGCGGCCGGCCACAGGCTTCGGCGGCGCGGGCGAAGGCTGCGGCCCGTCGAACCCCTCCACCGCAGCCAGGTCGCAGATGGCGGTCGAACCGCGCAGCTTGGCGATCGGCGCGTATTCGGGCGAGGAATGGGCGGCGACCGCCGCCTCGAAGGAGGGGAACTCCACCAGCACGTTGCGGTGGCGCTTGATGCCCTCCATCTGCTCGAAGTCGCCGCCGCGCACGAGGAACGGAGTGTGGTGGCGCTGCGCGTAATCGAGGTTCGCGTCGCGATAGGTGATGAAATCGACCGGGTTGACCACGTCGAGGTTCAAGAACCAGTAGCCCTTCGCCATCCCTTCGCCCCCCTTCTTGCCGCTCAAGCGCCGGCCAGCTCCGCAACGATCTCCCGCGCCGCCGCCAACGGGTCGGCTGCCGCCGTCACTGGCCGGCCCACCACGATCATGTCCGCGCCCGCGCGCCGCGCATCGGCGGGCGTGGCGATGCGCTTCTGGTCGCCCACGTCGGCGCCCGCCGGGCGCACGCCGGGCGTGACCACCAGGCCCGCCGGACCGACGATCGCGCGCACCATGGCCGCGTCCGTGGGCGCGCAGATGACGCCGGCGACGCCGGCCTCGCGCGCGCTCGCCGCGCGCCGGCGCACCATCTCCTCCACCCCGGCGGCATAGCCGGCGGCGGCGAGGTCGGCATCGTCATAGGAGGTGAGGACGGTGACGCCCAGCACCTTCAGCGCGCTGCCCTGCGCGCCCTTGGCCGCCGCCTTCAGGGTCTGCGGATAGGCATGGACCGTGAGCAGGCTGACGCCGCGCTCGGCGGCGGCGGCGGTGGCCTTCTCGACCGTGTTGCCGATATCGTGCAGCTTGAGGTCCAGGAACACCTTCTTGCCGGACTTGATGAGCTCGGACGCGAAGTCGAGGCCGCCGGCGATGGTGAGCTCGAGGCCGATCTTGTAGAAGGCCACGTCGTCGCCCAGCTGCCAGACCAGGGCCTCGGCGGCGGCGACATTGGGGAAGTCCAGCGCCACGATCAGGCGGTCGCGGGGAGAGATTTCAGCGTCGCTCACGGGCTCAGCCCCTCCTCCATGGTACGCCAGCCGCGGGGCGGCGCGCCGGCATCGGCCGCGTACCAGCCGCCGCCGCCCACGGGCGGCTGATCGTGGACCCGGGAAATGGGGTAGCCCGCCAGGTGGCACAGAAGCAAGGTCCCCACCCCGCCATGACCGACGAACAGGGTCGGCACGCCCGGCGCCGCGGCGAGCGCCGCCTGAACCGCGCCGACGATGCGCGCCTGCGCGTCCGCTGCCGTCTCCCAGCCGCGCACGCTCACCTCCGGATTGGCGAAGAAGGCGTCCGCCAC
Organism: Xanthobacter pseudotagetidis; assembly: GCF_043194795.2. Lineage (NCBI taxonomy): Bacteria > Pseudomonadati > Pseudomonadota > Alphaproteobacteria > Hyphomicrobiales > Xanthobacteraceae > Xanthobacter > Xanthobacter pseudotagetidis. Next base: position 4,697,895 of record NZ_CM195534.1, read on the forward strand.
CGCCTGGAACTCGGGCTCGGGCAGATAGCCGGTGGCGGAACGGTCGTTCTCGTGCATGCCGCCGCGCACCTCGACCACGATACCGAGCGCGCCGGCGAGGATCTGCGCCGCCTCCTTGGCCTTGACCTCGGTGGAGGCGACGACGCGCCGGAAGGCCGCGAGCCCCGGCTGGGCGGCGAAGGCGCGGGTGCGCGCCGCGCCGATCTCGGAGAGGCCCCATTCGGGCACCGGCACCGCCGGATCGACCCGGACCTGGGGATGGGTGAGATAGACAAAGCGCGTCACGGCCGGCACCCCGCCGCGCGGGCGAGAGGATGGGGCCGCGCGCTCGCCCTCACGGGCGGTGATAGGCCCACACGCGGGCGGGCGGCAGGTTGCGCCACACGCGCGGGGAGACCTCGCCCTCGATCTTGCCCGGCAGCAGCGGCACCGGCGAGACCACCGCATAGGTGAACTGCACGAACGGCGCGCCGGGCTGGCAGAGGTCGAACGCCTCGTTGACCATGCGATGGCGCTCGGGCTGCGGCATGGTGAACAGCGGCAGCGAGGAGATGGTCCCCACCGCCGGTCCCGGCAGCTTGCCGGCCAGCGTCCTGCCGAGCGCGTAGGCATCGCCCTGGATCACCGTGACGCCGGGATAGCGCAGGCGCAGCAGGGCGCAGAAATCGGGGTTGTACTCGATGAGATAGAGCCGCTCGGGCGCGAACCCGCGCTCCAGCAGCGCCTTCGTCACCGGCCCGGTGCCCGGGCCGAGCTCGATCACCGGACCATCGTGGGACGGGTCGAGATAGCGCGCCATCATCTTCGCCAGCGCCGGTCCGGAGGGCGAGACCGCGCCGGTCTTGAGCGGGTTCTGGAACCACGACTGGAGGAAGCGGACCTCGTCCTTCAGCGGCGGCTTCCCGAGCGTCAGCTTGCGGCTCGCCCTGCGCTGGTCGTGAGAATGAAGCATGGATACCTCGGCGCCCCCGGGGGGATGGCAGGCGATTAGACGGGAAACCAGTGGGGGTCAAGCTGGGCTGGCGGCCGAAGCACATCTCCCTCGCCCCACCGGCAAAGGCGTCGTAACGGAATAGCCGCTCCCGGACATGTCCCCGACCGCCTCCCCGAGGCTGTCGCTGGGGCAGGGCAAACGATGCGCCTCAGGCGCCCTCGCCGGGCGCGCCCTGGAAGAACTCCTTCACCTTCGAGAAGAAGCCGGCGGATTCCGGATGGGTCTCGCCGGAGCTCTCCTTGTCGAACTCGGCGAGCAGTTCCTTCTGGCGCTTGGTGAGCTTCTGCGGCGTCTCCACCACCACCTGGACATACATGTCGCCGTGGGAGCGCGTGCGCAGGATCGGCATGCCCTTGCCGGAGAGGCGGAAACGCTTCTGCGACTGGGTGCCCTCGGGGATCTTCACCTTGGTCTTGTCGCCGTCGATGGTGGGCACCTCCACCTGGCCGCCCAGCGCCGCCGTGACCATGGAGATGGGCACGCGGCAATAGAGGTCGGCCCCCTCGCGCTGGAAGAAGGCGTGCGGCTCGATGGACAGGAAGATGTAGAGGTCGCCGGCCGCGCCGCCGCGCACGCCGGCCTCGCCCTCGCCGCCGAGGCGGATGCGGGTGCCGTCCTCGACGCCTGCCGGGATCTGCACCGACAGGGTGCGCTCGCGCGTCACCCGGCCGGCGCCGCCGCAGGCGCCGCAGGGGTCCTCGATCACGCTGCCGCGGCCCTGACAGGTGGGGCAGGTGCGCTCCAGGGTGAAGAAGCCCTGGGCGTGGCGGATCTTGCCCGCGCCGCCGCAGGTGCGGCAGGCCTTGGGCTGGGTGCCGGGCTTGGCGCCGGAGCCCGAGCAGGCCTCGCAGGTGACGGAGGTGGGTATCTTGATCTGCGCGGTCTTGCCGGAGAACGCCTCTTCGAGCGTGATCTCCATGTTGTAGCGCAGGTCCGCGCCGCGCCCGCGCCCGCCACCGGCGGCGCCGCCGCGCCCGCGGCCCATGCCGCCGCCGAACAGATCGTCGAAGATGTCGGCGAAGGTGGACGCCATGTCGCCGAAGCCGGAAGGGCCTCCCCCGCCGCCATTCTCGAACGCGGCATGGCCGAAGCGATCGTAGGCGGCGCGCTTCTGCGGGTCCTTCAGGACCTCGTAGGCCTCGTTGACCTCCTTGAAGCGGATCTCAGCCTCGGCATCCCCCTGGTTGCGGTCGGGATGCCACTTCATGGCCAGCTTGCGGTAGGAGGTCTTCAGCACCGTCTCATCGGCGCCGCGGTCGCAGCCCAGGGTTTCGTAATAATCGCGCTTCGCCATCTTGCGTCTTCACCCGCCGCCGGTCCCGCGAAAGGGAGCGTCCTTTCAGGTTTAAGCCGTCATGCTCCGGCTCGACCGGAGCATCCATCCGCCACGCCAGGGAAATGGGCCCTCCGGTCAAGCCGGAGGGCGACTGCGGGAATCGGGCCACGTCGAAGCCAACGATCTCAGCGCACCCACCCCGTCAAAACAATCGTGCGCGCCGCCCGTCCCGCCAGGGAAGAGCGGCGCGCCTTGCATCGCGTCACGCCGACTTCTTCTTGTCGTCGTCGACCTCGGTGAACTCGGCGTCCACCACGTCGTCCGCCGGCTTGGAGGCGCCGGCCTCGCCGCCCTGCTGGGCCGCGTACATGGCCTCGCCGAGCTTGAGGGAGGCCTGGGCCAGGGCGTTGGTCTTGGCCGTGATGGCCTCGGCGTCGCCGCCCTCCATCACGCCCTTGAGATCCGCCACGACCGCCTCGATGGCGCCCTTCTCCGCCGCGCCGACCTTCTCGCCGTGCTCGGCGAGGGCCTTCTCGGTGGAGTGGATGAGCGCCTCGGCGTGGTTCTTCGCCTCCACCGCGGCGCGGCGCTTCTTGTCCTCGGCCGCGTGGGCCTCGGCGTCCTTCACCATCTTGTCGATGTCGCCCTCGGAGAGGCCGCCCGACGCCTGGATGCGGATCTGCTGCTCCTTGCCGGTGCCCTTGTCCTTGGCGGAGACGTTGACGATGCCGTTGGCGTCGATGTCGAACGTCACCTCCACCTGCGGCACGCCGCGCGGCGCCGGCGGCAGGCCCATGAGGTCGAACTGGGCGAGGAGCTTGTTGTCCGCCGCCATCTCGCGCTCGCCCTGAAACACGCGGATGGTCACCGCGGTCTGGCCGTCCTCCGCCGTCGAGAACACCTGGCTCTTCTTGGTGGGGATGGTGGTGTTGCGGTCGATGAGGCGGGTGAACACGCCGCCCAGCGTCTCGATGCCCAGCGACAGCGGGGTCACGTCGAGCAGCAGCACGTCCTTCACGTCGCCCTGGAGCACGCCCGCCTGGATGGCGGCGCCGATGGCGACCACCTCGTCCGGGTTGACGCCCTTGTGAGGCTCCTTGCCGAAGAACTGCTTCACCACTTCCTGCACCTTGGGCATGCGGGTCATGCCGCCGACCAGGACCACCTCGTCGATCTGCCCGGCGGTGAGGCCGGCATCCTTGAGCGCGAGCCGACAGGGCTCGACGGTCTTCTGGATCAGGTCGTCCACCAGCGCCTCGAACTTGGCGCGGGTGAGCTTCATGGTGAGATGCTTCGGACCGGAGGCGTCCGCTGTGATGAAGGGCAGGTTGATCTCGGTCTGGGTCGCGCTGGACAGCTCGATCTTCGCCTTCTCGGCGGCCTCCTTGAGGCGCTGGAGCGCGAGCTTGTCGTTGCGCAGGTCGATGCCCTGCTCCTTCTTGAACTCATCCGCCAGGTAGTTCACCAGGCGCATGTCGAAGTCCTCGCCGCCGAGGAACGTGTCGCCGTTGGTGGACTTCACCTCGAACACGCCGTCGCCGATCTCCAGCACCGACACGTCGAACGTGCCGCCGCCGAGGTCATAGACCGCGATGGTGCCGGAATTCTTCTTCTCGAGGCCGTAGGCGAGCGCCGCCGCGGTGGGCTCGTTGATGATGCGCAGCACGTCGAGGCCGGCGATCTTGCCCGCGTCCTTGGTGGCCTGGCGCTGGGCGTCGTTGAAGTAGGCCGGGACGGTGATGACCGCCTTCTCCACCTTCTCGCCCAGGAACGCCTCGGCGGTCTCCTTCATCTTCTGGAGGATGAAGGCAGAGATCTGCGAGGGGGAATACTTCTTGCCGTCCGCCTCCACCCAGGCGTCGCCATTGTCGGCGCGCACGATGGAATAGGGCACGAGCTTCTTGTCCTTCTCGACGGTCGGGTCGTCGTAGCGGCGGCCGATGAGGCGCTTCACCGCGAAGAAGGTGCGCTCGGGATTGGTGACGGACTGGCGCTTGGCGGGCTGGCCGACCAGACGCTCGCCGTCCTCCGTGAAGGCGACGATGGAGGGCGTGGTGCGCGCGCCCTCGGCGTTCTCGATGACTTTGGGGGTGGCCCCCTCCATCACCGCGACGCAGGAATTGGTGGTGCCGAGGTCGATGCCGATGATCTTGGCCATATAGTTTCTCCTTGCCGGCAGACCGGCCGGACCCTTTCGGCGTCCGCTGGGGATACCCACGGGCCCCTCCCGCGGCGATCCGCCGGCCCCCTTTACGAAATTGGGGTTCGTCGCGAAAACGACGATCGAAGGCGCATATAGGGGGGGCCTTTTGGCGCCGCAAGGCGTCCACTGCGCCGCTTCCGTCGTTTTTCACATTGCTGCGAGGAGAACGCCATGACCGACCGCCACCCGAGGGGCCGTGCCCCGGGCTCCGACCCGCGCTCCGTCCTCGTGGTGGTGGACCTGCAGGTGGACTTCCTGCCCGGCGGCGCGCTCGCCGTGCCGGGCGGCCACGAGGTTCTGGGCCTGTGCAACCGCGCGGCCGCCAGCTTCCGCAACGTGGTGCTGACCCAGGACTGGCATCCGCAGGGCCACGCCTCCTTCGCCTCCAGCCATCCCGGCCGCGCGCCCTATGACACCATCGCCTTGCCCTACGGCCCGCAGGTGCTGTGGCCGGACCACTGCGTCCAGGACACGCCGGGGGCGCGCTTCTCCGCCCATGTGGACATCCCCCACGCCCAGCTGATCATCCGCAAGGGCGTGCACGCCGCCATCGACAGCTATTCCACCTTCTACGAGGCCGACCGCACCACCCCCACCGGGCTCTCCGGCTACCTGAAGGACAGGGGGATCGACACGGTCTATCTGGCCGGCCTCGCCACCGACTTCTGCGTCGCCTGGTCGGCGGTGGATGCGGCGCGGCACGGCTTCTCGACCCATGTGGTGGAGGACTGCTGCCGCGCCATCGACCTCGACGGCTCGCTGGACAAGGCCTGGGCCGACATGGCCGCGGCCGGCGTGCGGCGGGTGCGCCTCGACGACCTCGCGGCCTGACGCGCGGCCGGAGGCTGCCGGGCCATGGCTCGCCCGCCGCCGCGGTCCACGGCTGCATCATCCGCCTCGGGGTTCCTCCGTCATGCCCCGGCTCGTCCGGGGCATCCACCGGGCCGCGCCGCGCGCCTGGGACGGAGGGCGCCGGCCCTGCCGCAGGGTGGCCCCCCGCACAAGGCGGGGGATGACGGCAAGCCCGGGCACGGGCGGACCCGCTCCCGCTCCGCCTCAGGCGTCCTGCGCGCTCATCCAGCCGAGCGGGGCGCCGGTGGCGTCCATGACGATGGCGAACGCTCCGACCCCCGGAACCTCGAACGGCGCCCGCAGGATGCGCCCGCCCTCCGCCTCCAGCAGCTTGAGGCGCGCCGGCAGGTCGTCCACATTGATGTAGCTGAACCAGTGCGGCGGCACCGAAGGCGGCACGATGTCGGTCTTGTCCATAATCCCGGCCACCGCCTCGTCGCCCAGCATGGCGATGAAGTAGGTGCCGCCGCTTTCCATCGGCATCTCGGCGAAGCTCCAGCCCAGCGTCGCGCCGTAGAAGGCCTTGGCCTTCTCCACGTCGTCGGTCAGAAGCTCGTTCCAGTAGAATTTTCCGTGCGGCGCCATGAGACCTCCCGTTCGTGGCGCGCACCGAAAACGCGCCGGCCAGCTTGCAGCGGCAAGCTGACCGGATACCGCGTTCTGCCGACAAAAGTTAGGGGGAGGCCTACTGCACCACGTACACGACGCGGCGCGAGCCGGGCTCCACGAGCACGGTCTGCGCGGCGGGGGTGACGAAGTACAGCATGGAGCGCACCGCGTCCTGGCCGCCGTCCCAGTTGCCGTTCTGCTCCTGGCGCACCACGAACTGGTTCAGGACCACGGTTTCGGGAACCACGGAGCCCACGACCGGGTCGTAGTCGGACCCGTACGTGGCGGCCGGAACCGGGTTCTGCGCCACGTAGGCGGTGATGTATTCCCGCTGGACGGGAGTGACGATGGTCGCCTGAGCCAGCGCGCCGCCGGTGCCGGCGGCCAGCAGAAACAACGAAAGGCCGAGAGCCTTGCCATGTCTCATAATCCAAACTCCTCTTGGCTGCCCACCTGAAGACAAGGACAGCCGAGCGAAGAAAAAGTTCCAGACCGCGGCCATGCTCAAGTATGACGAACGCTATTCGACAGAAGTTTGCCGCGATTTCGCGGCAATGGCACCATGATAGAGGGACGGCTTGGACCGTTCGAATACCCCTCACGGACATGGATATCGCCGATGTCTCTGATGCAAGCTTCTGACCACAGCCTGGAGATTGCACCGGGATGCCTGTGGTTCCGCGACGCGCTCGACCGGGCGGCGCAGGAACAGCTGGTTGCCGACATCCGTGCCGTGATCGCTCAGGCGCCGCTCTTCACCCCGCGCATGCCGCGCACCGGCAAGCCGTTCTCGGTGCGGATGACCAATTGCGGTCCGCTCGGCTGGGTGTCGGACGAGACCGGATACCGCTACCAGTCCTTCCATCCGGACACCCGCCGGCCCTGGCCGGACATGCCCGCTTCGCTCCTCGCCCTGTGGGCGGCCCATGCGGCGGGCGCGCCGCCGCCGGAGGCCTGCCTCGTCAACGTCTATGACGCCGGCGCACGGATGGGCCTGCACCAGGACCGGGACGAGGACGACCTCACGGCGCCGGTGCTGTCCGTCTCGCTGGGCGATACCGCCGTGTTCCGCATCGGCGGCGCCGCGCGCACCGATCCCACCCGCTCGGCGCGCCTTTCGTCCGGCGACGTGCTGCGCCTCGGCGGCGCGAGCCGGCTCGCCTTCCATGGCGTCGACCGGGTGATCGCCGGCTCATCCAGCCTTCTCGACGGCGGCGGGCGCATCAACCTCACCTTGCGCCGGGTGACGGTTTCCGCTTGATTCGTCACGCTTCGGCCCCCTTTGAACCACAAAAGCCGAATGTCCCGGCCCCCGGTCCGGTCCCCAGCGGAGCCTGCCTGATGCGCCTTGCCCTTGCCGCCGTGCTCTTCGCCTTCTCCGCGGCGCTGTCCGGTGCCGCCGCCGCCGAGGTGGAGTTTCCGCGCGGCTCCATCATCGGCCTCGTGCCGCCGGAGGGCATGAGCGAGGGACGCACATTCTCCGGCTTCGAGGACCGCGACAAGAACGCCGCGCTGCTGCTGGTCGACATGCCGGCCGAGGCGTTCCCGCAGCTGGAGGCCAGCTTCACCGACGCGGCGCTGGCCGAGAAGGGCATCAAGGTCGAGACCCGCGTGAACTTCCCCGTGACCGGCGCCAAGGGCATTCTCGTCACCGGCACCCAGGCCGCCGGCGCCGTGACGCTGCGCAAGTGGGTGCTGCTCGCCGGCAACGACATGCTCACCGCGCTGGTGACCTTCCAGGTGCCCGAGAGCGCGGCTGTGGCCTATCCCGACGCCACCGTGCGGGCGGCGCTTTCCACCCTCGCCTTCCGCTCCGCCCGCGAGCAGGTGGAGGCGCTGCCCTACACCCTCAACGACCTCGCCGGCTTCCGGGTGGTGCGCACGCTGGGCGGCTCCACCGTGATCCTCACCGACGGGCCGAAGAATGTGGTGGACGGCGCCGAGCAGCCCTATTTCGTGGTGACGGTGGCCGGCGGCGCGCCGCGCGAGGACGAGCGCGGCCGCTTCGCGGTGCGCACGCTGGCCGGCACACCCGGCGTGAAGGACATCCAGGTCGAGCGCGCCGAGCCGCTGCGGCTCGCCAACCACATGGGCTACGAGGTGATGGCCAAGGGCGTGGACATGCGCACCGGCGCTCCCGTGAAGGTGGTCCAGTGGATGCGCTTCGGCACCACCGGCTACATGCGGATGGTGGGCGTGACGCCGCTCGACAGCTTCCCCGAGCTCTACCCGCGGCTGCGCGCCATCCGCGACGGCGTCGAGCCGCGCTGATCCGCGCCCGGGACAGGCGCATCGGGGCCTTCCGCGCGCCGCCGCCTTCTGGCACCGTGGCTCCCGGCCCGCCCCCAGGGCGCGCGGTCCGAGGAGACGGCCATGGTGTTCTGGGTTCCCATCCTGAGCTGGGGCGCGGCCCTCCTGTTCGCCCTCCTCACCGCCTTGAAGGCTCCGGCGCCGCGCCCCGCCGCGCTCTGGGCGGAACGCCTCGCGGCAGGCATCTGCCTGTTCCCGGTGGGGCTGATGGGGCTGTGGGCCGCGCTCGGCCACATCGCCTTTCCCGTCCAGTCGGCGCAATCCATCGGCTGGGCCACGAGCCCGTTCCAGTTCGAGGTGGGCGTCGCCAATCTCGGCATCGGCCTCGCAGGCGTGATCGGCGCCTTCTACCGCAGCTGGGGCTTCCGGGCGGCGGTCGCCGTGGTGAGCGCCGGCTTCCTCGGCGGCGCGGCGGTGGGCCATCTGGTGCAGATCGCCAAGACCGGCAATCTCGCGAGCGGCAATGCCGGGCCCATCCTCTACACCGACATGCTGACCCCGCTCGCGCTGCTGGTGCTGCTCGCGCTCACCTGGACTTCAGGGCGCCGCGACCCCACCTGACGGGAAACGGGTGAACGAGGATTGTCCGCACACATGAGCGACCAGGAGAGGAACCGCTTCTCCGCCCGCGCGCTGCGCTATGCGCGGGTGGGCGCGGGAATGGGGGGCGTCGCCGCCCGCATGGCGTCGAGCCGGCTCGTCGGCGGCGAGAGCGGAGCCAACGCGGCCGCGCTCGCCGCGGCGCTCGGCGGCCTCAAGGGCCCGCTCATGAAGGTGGCGCAGCTCATGGCCACCGTGCCGGACCTGCTGCCGCCCGAATATGCCGCCGAGCTGCAGAAACTTCAGGCCGACGCCCCACCCATGGGCTGGTCGTTCGTGAAGCGGCGCATGAGCGCCGAGCTTGGCCGCGACTGGGAAAGCCGGTTCGCCGCCTTCTCGCACCAGCCGGCCGCGGCCGCCTCGCTCGGCCAGGTCCACCGCGCCACCACCCTCGACGGCCAGGAGGTGGCCGCGAAGCTCCAGTATCCCGACATGCAGGCGGCGGTGGAGGCGGACCTCGCCCAGCTCGACCTCCTGTTCTCGCTCCACCGGCGCCTGAGCGCGGTGATCGACACCCGCGAGATCGCGGTCGAGATCGGCGCGCGGGTGCGCGAGGAGCTGGACTATCGCCGCGAGGCGAAGCACGCCGCGCTCTACGCCGCCATGCTCGCCGACGAGCCGCGGGTCCGGGTGCCGCGGGTGCGCGCCGACCTGTCCACCGGGCGTCTGCTGACCCTGCAATGGCTGGAGGGCGAGCGCATCCTGGCCTTCGTGGACGACCCGCTGGAGACGCGCAACCGCCTCGCCGAGGCGATGTTCGCCGCCTGGTGGGTGCCGTTCAGCCGCTTCGGCGTGATCCACGGCGATCCCCATCTCGGCAACTACACCGTGTTCCGGGACCAGGACCGTCCCGCCGGGATCAACCTGCTGGACTATGGCTGCATCCGCATCTTCCCGCCGCGCTTCGTCGCCGGCGTGGTGGAGCTCTATCGCGGCCTGATGGCGGGGGACGAGGCGCGCATCGTCGGCGCCTACGAGACCTGGGGCTTCAGGGGCCTCGGGCGGGAGGTCATCGACGTCCTCAACATCTGGGCGCGCTTCATCTACGGCCCGCTGATGGACGACCGGGTGCGCACCATCGCCGACGGCGTCGCGCCGGGCCAGTACGGGCGCCGCGAGGCGTTCCAGGTCCATACCGCGCTCAAGGCGCTCGGTCCGGTGACGGTGCCGCGCGAATTCGTGTTCATGGACCGCGCCGCCATCGGCCTCGGCGCCGTGTTCCTGCACCTGAAGGCGGAGCTCAATTTCCACCGGCTGTTCGAGGCGGCCATCGGCGATTTCGATCCGGCCGCCCTCGCCGCGCGGCAGCAGGCGGCGCTGGCAGAGGCGGGGCTGGCGTGACAGCTTGGGAACGAAAGCAGGGCGGGCGGCGTTTTGCGCCCCGGAGGGGCGATAGGGGCGGAGGGGCGAGATGGCACCGCGCGCGCAATGGAAGGGTGTCCTCAGGATCGGCGCCTTCACCTGCCCTGTGGCGCTCTTCACCGCCGTCTCCACCTCCGAGCGCATCGCCTTCCACACCCTGAACCGCGCCACCGGCCATCGCGTGAGGCGCGAATTCGTGGATTCCATTACCGGTGACGCCGTGCCGGCGGAAGACCAGGTGAAGGGCTACGAGATCGCCGACGGGCGCCATGTGACCCTGGAGCCGGAGGAGGTGGCGGCCGCCGTCCCCGAGAGCGACAAGACGCTGGACGTGACCGGCTTCCTGCCCTGCGACCAGGTGGAGGAGATCTATCTCGACCGCTCCTATTACCTCGCCCCCGCCGACGCCGGCGCCCAGGCGGCGTTCGTGGCGCTGCGCGAGGGCCTGCGCAAGGCCAGGACGGCGGCGCTCGCCCATGCGGTGCTGTTCCGGCGCTTCCGGGTGGTGCTGGTGCGGCCGCAGGACGAGGGGCTGATCGCCACCCTGCTGAACTTCGACTACGAGGTCCGCTCCGCCGCGGACGCCTTCTCCGACGTCCCGCAGATGAAGGCGAAGGGCGAGATGCTCGACCTCGCCCGGCACATCATCGACACCAAGCGCGGCCGCTTCGACCCGGCCGGCTTCGAGGACCGCTACGAGGCCGCCTTGGCCGAGCTGGTGAAGGCGAAGCAGGCGGGCAAGCCGCTGAAGCGCGCCCGGGCGGCGTCCGGCGGCAAGGTGATCGACCTCATGGACGCGCTCCGCCGCAGCGCCAAGGCCACCGGCGGCAAGCCCGCCGCCAAGGGGAGCAGGAAGGCCGCGCCTGCGCGCGCCAAGGGCAAGGCCGCCGCAAAGGGGGCCGCCGCAAAGGGCTCCACCTCAAAGCCCCGGCGCAAGGCGGGCTGAGCCATGCCGCTCGCCACCTACCGCAGGAAGCGCGACTTCTCCCGCACCCCGGAGCCGCGCGGCGCGGCGGGCAAGGCGAAGGGCGCCGCCTACGTGATCCAGAAGCACGCGGCCCGGCGGCTCCATTACGATCTCCGCCTGGAGCTCGACGGGGTGCTGAAGAGCTGGGCGGTGACGCGCGGGCCCAGCCTCGACCCGGCGGACAAGCGCCTCGCCGTGGAGGTGGAGGACCATCCGCTGGACTACCGGGATTTCGAGGGGACGATCCCAAGGGGCGAATATGGCGGCGGCACCGTCATCGTCTGGGATCGCGGCACCTGGAGCCCGATCGGCGATCCCCATGCGGGACTGAAGAAGGGCCACCTGGAATTCGCCCTCCACGGCGACAAGCTCAAGGGCCGCTGGCATCTGGTGCGCATGGCGCCGCGGACGCGGGAGAAGCGCGTCAACTGGCTGCTCATCAAGGGCGAGGATGCGCAGGCGCGCGCGCCGGACGCGCCGCCGCTGGTGGAGCGCGAGCCGCTCTCGGTGACGACCGGCCGCCCGATCGAGGCGGTTGAAGGCGAGGCGCCGGGCTGGTCCTCCAGGACCGGCGGGCCGATCGGTGATCCGGCTTCCGAGCCGAAGGCGACGCCGGCGGCCAAGCGAAAGCAGAAGCCGGAAGCTCACCCGGCGCCCGCATCCCCCACGAAGACCAGGGCGCGGCCCAAGCGGACGGCCGCGGCCGATGCCGTCACGGCACCACCGCCCGGCGCGGACCCGCTCGCCCTGCCGGGCGCGAAGCCCGGCCCGCTGCCGGATTTCGTCCCGCCCATGCTGGCGACCCTCGCCGCCGCCCCGCCGAAGGGGAACGCCTATGTCCACGAGATCAAGTTCGACGGCTACCGCGTCCTCGCCCGCATCAAAGACGGCAAGGCGCGGCTCCTCACCCGCGGCGGGCTCGACTGGACCGACCGCTTCGGTCCAGCCTTGAGGGAAGCCCTCGCCCGCCTGCCCGTGCGCGCCGCGCTCATCGACGGCGAGGTGGTGGCGGAGACCGGCTCGGGCGCGTCCGACTTCTCCGCCCTCCAGCAGGACCTGTCCGAGAGCCGCGCCGACCGCTTGGTGCTCTACGCCTTCGACCTGATCCATCTCGACGGCGCGGACCTCGGCGACGTCCCGCTCACGGCGCGCAAGAGCCTGCTTGAGGCCCTGCTCAAGGAGGCCGCGCCGGTCCTGCGCTTCAGCGCCCATTTCGCCGACGACGGCGCCACCGTGCTCGCCCATGCCTGCCGCCTGTCGCTGGAGGGCGTCGTCTCCAAGCGCGCGGACGGCCGCTACCGGTCGGGGCGCTCGCGCGACTGGATCAAGACCAAGTGCACGGCGCGGCAGGAATTCGTGGTGGCGGGCTTCACCCTCTCCTCGGTGGCGAAGGACGCCATCGGCGCGCTGGTCCTCGGCGTCTACGAGAACGGGCGGCTGGCGCCCGTGGGGCGGGTCGGCACAGGCTTTTCCGCCGCCATGGCGCGCGCGCTCTTCCGCACCCTTTCCGCCCTGGCGGTGGCGAGGAGCCCGTTTGCCGTGCCCCTGGCGCCTGAGGCGGCGCGCGGCGTGCGCTTCGTCGATCCGCAACTGGTGGCGGAGGTGGAGTTCCGCGGCTTCACGGCCGACGGCAACCTGCGCCACGCCGCCTTCCGGGGGCTGCGCGACGACAAGCCGGCAAGCGAGGTGGTGCGCGAGATGCCGACCGAGACCGACAACAGGGCGCCGCGCCGCGCGGCCATCGCCCTCACCCATCCCGACCGGATCTACTGGCCCGACGCCGGCGTCACCAAGCAGGGCCTCGCCGACTACTGGGCCGAGGCCTACCCCCGCGCCGCGCCCCATCTGACCGGCCGGCCACTGGCGCTGGTGCGCTGCCCGGAGGGCATCGACGGCGAGCGCTTCTTCCAGAAGCACCTGTGGCAGGGCGCGCGCCGCGCCATCGTGCCGGTGCGCGACCCCAAGGACCCGTCCGGCAGCCCGCTGGTGAGCATCGACCGCCTCGACGGCCTTCTCGGCCTTGTCCAGGCGGCGGCGCTGGAGATCCATCCCTGGGGGTCGGCGCTCACGGACTGGGAGGCGCCGGACCGCATCGTCATGGACCTCGATCCGGGGGAAGGCGTGCCGTGGGAGGCCACCCTCGCCGCCGCCGCCGAGGTGGCGGAGCGCCTGAGGCAGGCCGGCCTCGTGCCGTTCGTGAAGACCACCGGCGGCAAGGGCCTGCACGTGGTCGCCCCGCTGGCGCCGAAGGCGAAATGGCCGCAGGCCAAGGCCTTCACGAAGATGATCGCCGACGCCATGGCGGCGGACAGCCCGGAACGCTATGTGGCCACCATCGCCATGGCCAAGCGGCGCGGACGCATCCTCATCGACTATCTGCGCAACCAGCGCGGCGCCACCGCCGTCGCGCCCTACTCGCCGCGCGCGCGGGCGGGCGCGGCGGTCTCCATGCCGCTGGCGTGGGACGAGCTCGGCCCCGCCATCGGCCCGGCCTACTTCACGGTGGCGAACGCGCCGGCGCGGCTTGCCGCAGCCGATCCCTGGGGCGGCTTCGCCGCCGCCGCCGCGCCGCTGCCCGACGGCCCGCGCAAGGCAACCGGTCGCAGGAAGGGCTGAGCGGCGGGCACCGGCCTATGCCGGCTTCATCATCTGCGCCAGCGCATGCTCCATGGAGGCGGGCGAGACATAGATCAGCCCGTCGAACGGCGAGCTCATCTCCAGGATGAGGAAGATCGCCCCGGCAAGGCACACGGCGCAGAGCATGAAGGCGACGACCGACACCCGGTTCACCGGCGCGAACAAGCCGAAGCTCATGAAGATGAGCGTGAGCCAGACGATCAGCACCGCCGTGAAGATGGGCGGCACCGTGGTCACGCTCTCCTCGATCACGGTCCACCGCAGCACGGAGAGCGTGCGACCGCGTTCGAGCGCCTCCGCCTTCAGGTCGACTTCGAGCGGCGTGCCCGGCGCCAGCGCCCGGATCGCCTTGATGACGCCGGAGAACGCGACCTGCGCCCAGGGGTCCGGCTTGTCCAGCACGACTTTGGGCCGCCCGTCCGCGAGCGGATCGGTGATTTGCCAGGACGCCGCCAAAAGGTGGCGCGTGAAGCCGAGGAGCGCGGCGCGCGCGGGCTCGGCTGGCGGTCCGTAGTCGCGCAGGGTGCCGTCGAGGGTGATGAGATAGGTCGCGAACTGCTGCACGTCGCGGGAGGTGGCGTCGAAATTGCCCTTCACCGATGCCGTCATCAGACCGAGAATGAGCGACGATACCGCCACCACCATGCCGACGCCAAGCTTCACCGCATCCTGCGTTTCCTTGGCGAGATGGTGCTCGGCGAGCCGTCGCGCGACCCACATGCCGAGCATGGCGCCCCCGAACAGCGACAGAAAGACGATCAGGGCGACCAGGACGGAGGACATGGAACAGCTCGCCGGGCATCCGAGATGGAATCAGGACTGACGGAGGGAATATCCACTCCTTAAGCAGAGACTGGCGCGCCGCTCAAGGTTTCGCAGTGGAAAGCAGAGCGCGCTTGCGGGCGAGATCGAGATAGCCCGCGAACACCTGCCCGCCGATCACATAGACGGGCGTGTCGATGATGCCGAGCGCGGAGGCGAGCGCCGCCGCCCGCGAAAGGTCTTCGGTGTGTTGCGGCTGGATCGAGAGGTTGAACACCTGAGAGCGGTCGAGCTCGGCGCGCTGGGCCGCGGCCAGCGCCACCACGCCGTCGATCGGCCCCGTGCCTTCCGCCAGATCGAGATAGAAGGTCTCGAACGGCCCGAGCCCCTTGCCGAGCACCGCGAGAGCCACCCGCGCCGCTTCCAGGGAGCGGACATCGAAGCGCGGCGCCTGGACCACCGCGTAGGCGAGCCGCGCGTCGGCCGCGAGCAGCTCGCGCATGTCGAGCGCCGAGCGACGCCAGTCAGCGGCGTTGAAATCCACCAGCTCGGTGATGCGGGGCGGAGTTCCGGGCGCGCCGAGAACGGCCTTGCCCGGCAGGGCATTGAGCTTGGCCGCGGCCTCCGGCGTCAGCGGGCGCGGCACCACGGCCTGCGCGCGGGCTACGGCGGGCAGCCCGGCAGCCAGGACCGCGGCGGCGGATTGCAGCAGGAACCGGCGCGAAGGCCCGGCATTTCGGTCATCGCCGGACATCGCGAGGGCCTCCTTGCAGCCTACTCGGCGGCCTCGCCAGGGGTTTCCCCCGCGAGCTTCGCTTCCGCGTCCTCCTGGGTCTTGAGCACGTCGGGATGCGGCATCGAGATGATGTTGTAGCCGGAATCGACGAAGTGGACCTCGCCGGTGACGCCGGTGGACAGGTCCGATAGGAGATAGAGCGCCGCGCCGCCCACCTCCTCGATGCTCACCGTGCGGCGCAGCGGGGCGTGGCGCTTCTGGTAGTTGAACATCAGCCGCGCGTCGGCGATGCCGGCGCCTGCCAGCGTGCGCACCGGGCCGGCGGAGATCGCGTTCACCCGGATGGCGGAGGGACCATAATCGGCCGCGAGATAGCGCACCGAGGCCTCAAGCGCCGCCTTGGCGACGCCCATCACGTTGTAGTTTGGCATCACCCGCGTGGAGCCGCCATAGGTCAACGTGATCAGCGAGCCGCCGTTCGGCATCAGCGCCGCGGCACGCTTGGCGACCTCCGTGAATGAGAAGCAGGAGATCACCATGGTGCGGGAGAAGTTCTCCCGGCTGGTGTCGGCATAGCGCCCCTTCAGCTCCGACTTGTCGGAGAAGGCGACTGCATGCACCAGGAAGTCGATGGAGCCCCACTTCTCCTTGAGGGTCGCGAACACCTGGTCGACGCTGGCGAGGTCCTCCACGTCGCAGGGCATCAGGAAGTCGGAGCCGAGGCCCTGGGCCAGCGGGCGCACGCGCTTCGCCATGCCCTCGCCCTGATAGGTGAAGGCGAGCTCGGCGCCCTGCGACGCCAGCGCCTTGGCGATGCCCCAGGCGATGGAGTGGTCGTTGGCGACGCCCATCACCAGACCACGCTTGCCTTTCATCACATCCTGCATCGCCCACCCTTAGAGCAGCTTCGTCGGCGCCCTTCGCACACCTCGCCGGGTGGCGCCACCACCGCTAAACGTCCCTCGCCCGCGCTCATGCGTCGATGTGCTTCAGCACCAGGCAGGCATTGGTGCCGCCAAAGCCGAAGCCGTTGGAGAGCACGTGGCCGAGGCTGGCATTGTCCACCCGCTCGCGCACGATGGGCATGTCGGCGAAGGCCGGGTCCATCTCCTCGATGTTGGCGCTCTCGCAGATGAAGCCGTTCTGCATCATGAGGATGGAGTAGATGGCCTCGTGCACGCCGGTGGCGCCCTGGGAGTGGCCGGTGAGCGACTTGGTCGCCGAGATGGGCGGGCACTTGGCGCCGAACACCTCGCGGATGGCCTCGATCTCCTTCAGGTCGCCGATGGGGGTCGAGGTGGCATGCGGGTTGATGTAGTCGATGGGGGCCTTGATGCCCGCCATGGAAAGCTTCATGGCCCGCGCCGCGCCCTCGCCCGAGGGCGCCACCATGTCGGCGCCGTCGGACGTGGCGCCATAGCCGGCGACCTCGGCATAGATGCGGGCGCCGCGCGCCTTGGCGTGCTCCAGCTCCTCCAGCACCAGCACGCCGGCGCCGCCGGAGATGACGAAGCCATCCCGGTTCTTGTCATAGGCGCGCGAGGCCATGGCCGGGCGATCATTATAGGCCGAGGACATGGCGCCCATGCCGTCGAACAGCACCGAGAGCGTCCAGTGCAGGTCCTCGCAGCCGCCGGCGAAGATCATGTCCTGCTTGCCGTACTGGATCAGCTCGTAGGCGTTGCCGATGCAGATGTTGGTGGTCGCGCAGGCGGCCGAGATGGAATAGCTCAGGCCCTTGATCTTGAACCAGGTGGAGAGCGTCGCCGAGGCGGTGGAGCCCATGGCCTTCGGCACCGCGAACGGGCCGACGCGCTTCGGCCCCTTCTCGCGGGTGATGTCGGCGGCGTCGACGATGGTCTTGGTGGACGAGCCGCCCGAGCCCATGACGAGGCCGGTGCGCTCGTTGGAGATCTCGGCCGGCTCCAGCCCCGCGTCGCGGATCGCCTGGTCCATGGCCACGTGGTTCCAGGCGGTGCCGCCGCCGTGGAAGCGCATGGCGCGCCGGTCCACCACCTCTTCCGCATTGAGCGTCGGAGCGCCGTGGACCTGCGAGCGGAAGCCGAGCCTGGCGTAGTCGTCCGCGAAGGAGATGCCGCTCTTGGCCTCGCGCAGGCTGGCGAGCACCTCCTGCGTGGAATTGCCGATGGACGAGACGATGCCCATCCCGGTTACGACGACGCGGCGCATGTCACCCGTCCCCCATTGCTTTTGAGACGTTATGGCGTGGGATCGTGGCGAGGCCTTGTCAGGCCCCTGCCGACCCCGGGGCCATGTCCGTCTGGAAGAGGCCGACCTTGAGGTCCTTGGCCCGGTAGATCACGGTGCCGTCGGCCTCGAGCCAGCCGTCGGCGATGCCGAGCACCAGCTTGGAACGCATGACGCGCTTGAGGTCCACCCCGTAGACCACCTTCTTCATGCTGGGCAGCACCTGGCCCGAGAACTTGAGCTCGCCGAGCCCGAGCGCCCGCCCCCGCCCGGGCGAGCCGAGCCAGCCGAGGAAGAAGCCCACCATCTGCCACAGGGCATCGAGCCCGAGGCAGCCGGGCATGACCGGGTCGCCCTTGAAGTGGCAGGGGAAGAACCAGAGGTCCGGATTGACGTCCAGCTCCGCGCGCACCATGCCCTTGCCGAATTCGCCGCCGGTTTCCGAGATCTCGGAGATGCGGTCGAACATGAGCATGGGCGGCAGCGGCAATTGCGCGTTCCCGGCCCCGAACAGCTCGCCACGTCCGCACGCGAGGAGATCCTCATACCCGAAGCTGGTCTGCCGTTCCGCCATTCTCGCCGGTTTCGCCATGCTGCCCGTCATATCGGCCAAGAGAGCCCGTGAAGGGTCGTTGGGCCCGTGAAGGGTCGTTTCCATCGAGCCCGAAGGCCCGCCCCCGCGGACGAGGGCGGCACTCCCTAACATAGGCAGGGGCGCGCTCAAAGTCATGAAAGCGTCACGCGCACGATAAGTCGCGCCCCCGGGGCGTCTTCCCGCCGCATTCAGGCTAAGCTGGCGCCGGGGAGCCGGTGAATCGCGGCTCCAGCCAGGCATCGGCCGCCCATCCGGGGACCCGCGCCGAGGCGACACGGAGGTGGTCCATGCTGACAAACATGCTGAAGGAATTCAGGGATTTCGCGGTGAAGGGCAATGTCGTCGACCTCGCGGTCGGCGTCATCATCGGCGCCGCCTTCGGCAACATCGTCTCCTCTCTGGTGGGCGACATCTTCATGCCTGTCATCGGCGCCGTCACCGGCGGCCTGGACTTCTCCAACTATTATATCCCGCTGTCCTCGACGGTCACGGCGGAGAACCTCGCCGACGCCAAGAAGCAGGGCGCGGTGCTGGCCTACGGCTCCTTCATCACCATCGCCATCAACTTCCTGATCGTCGCGGCGATCCTGTTCCTGCTGGTCCGGGGCATCAACCATCTGCGCCGGCAGCAGGCGGCGAGCGCCGCGGCGGCCCCACCGCCTCCGCCCACCGCCACCGAGGTGCTGCTGACCGAGATCCGCGACCTGCTGAAGGCGGAGGCCGCCTCACCGGGCGTCGGCACCCACCGCGGCGGCGACTGAGGAAAATCCATCTCTCTTCAGGTGCTTGGCAAGATCGGCCTTGACCCGCGCCACCAGGCACGGGCCGCCGAACACCAGGGCCGAATAGAGCTGGACCAGGCTCGCCCCGGCGCGGATCTTGGCATAGGCGTCCGCGCCAGAGGCGATGCCGCCCACCCCGACCAGAGGAATGCGGCCTCCGGTAAGCCGGTAAAGCGCGGCAAGCCGCTCCGTGGAAAGGGAAAACAGCGGCCTGCCCGACAGGCCGCCGGTCTCGCCCTTGAACCGGCTCTTCAGCGAGCCGGGGCGCGAGAGCGTGGTGTTGCCCATGATGAGGCCGTCCACCCTGGTCTCCAAGGCCACCTCCGCCACGTCTGAAAGCCCTTGATCGTCAAGGTCCGGCGCCACCTTCACCAGGAGCGGCGGGCGGGCGGCGGGATCGGCGACGGCGGCGTCCCGGACCGCGATGGCGCGGGCGATCAGCGTCTCCATCTCCACCCTGGCCTGGAGCGAGCGCAGGCCCGGCGTGTTGGGCGAGGAGATGTTGCAGACGAGATAGTCCGAAAGCCGGCAGGTGGCCGCGATGCCCGCCGAATAGTCGTCGACGGCGTCCTCCGTTTCCTTGTTCTTCCCGACATTCGCCCCGACGATACCCGGCCGGCCGGCGGCGCGGCGCGCCTTCAGCCGGCGCACGAACGGGTCGAGCCCCTGCGAGTTGAAGCCGAAGCGGTTGATGACCCCCTCGTCGTCGTCCAGGCGGAACAGGCGCGGCTTCGGGTTGCCCGGCTGCGGGCGGGGCGTCACCGTGCCCGCCTCCACGAAGCCGAAGCCGAGGCCGAGGATGGCGTCCACCGCAGACGCATCCTTGTCGAAGCCGGCGGCGAGCCCGACCGGGTTGGGGAAGCGGAGGCCCCAGACCGTGGTCGCCAGGATCGGGTCGTCGCCGCCCTGGGGCGCCGGCGGCACCAGCCCGCGCTTCAGCGCCGCCAGCGCCAGCTCGTGGGCGCGCTCCGGGGAGACGAGGCCGAGCGCCGGCCGCAGCAGGGCGTAGAGGTCCATCACGTGGCGCTCATTCTCCGGTGGTCGCGGCGCCGCCGTGGGCCTTCGACCAGGCGTGGGGATCGTGGAGGAACGCCTCGATCTGAGCCACCTGCTCGGTGGGGAAGGTGTTCATCTCTTTCACCTGCGCCAGCACGTCCCACCAGGTGGCGAGGCGGTGCAGCGTGAGGCCGGCGTCCTTCAGGATGCCGGCCGATTCGGCGAAGATGTCGTAATAGAAGAACACGAAGCAGTGGCCGCACTCGGCGCCGGCGTTGCGGAGCGCGTTCACGAACAGGACCTTGCTCTTGCCGTCGGTGGTGAGGTCCTCCACCAGCAGCACCCGCTGGCCCTCCTCGATATGGCCCTCGATCTGGGCGTTGCGGCCGAAGCCCTTGGGCTTCTTGCGCACGTACTGCATGGGCAGCATGAGGCGGTCCGCCACCCAGGCGGCGAACGGGATGCCCGCGGTCTCGCCGCCCGCCACCGCGTCGAACTTCTCGTAGCCGGCCTCGCGGAAGATGGTCGAGATGCCGAAGTCCACCAGCGTCTGGCGCACGCGCGGGAAGGAGATCAGGCGCCGGCAGTCCACATAGACCGGGCTCGCCCAGCCCGAGGTGAAGATGAAGGGCTCGCCCGAGGAGAAGCGCACCGCCTCCACCTCGATCAGCATGCGCGCGGTCTCTTTGGCGATGGTGGCCTTGTCGGGAAAAGCGGTGACGTTCGCCATGGGTTGCGCCCCTTCGTCTGAAGCCTCGATCGGAGGGGGCATATATCAGAGGCGGGGCCGATGGGCACCCCAATCGGGCGGGCAGGCCGCGCCCGCCCGATGGGCCGCTCAGCGCACCTCCACCGGAATGCGGACGATCACCCGCCGCGCATCCACCCCCTGCAGGACATAGCGGATCTCGTAGCGCCCCGGCGTCCCAGGCGCGGTGAGGGAGGCGGTCTTGCCGTCGGTGTGACGGGTATAGGCGTAGGACAGCTCATCGCTGGTCTCGGCCTTGCCGGCGGGAACGAGGTCCACATAGTCGCCGTCGCCATTCGGCCCCGACCATTCGACCGCGATGGCTGCGTCGGGCGCGACGTGCGCCGGTGCCGTCAGGGTCGCGGGCGCCACCTCCTCCACGGTGAACGGCACGCGCGCCAGCTCGCGGCGGCCACCCGCCCCCTCCAGCACGTAGCGGATCACGTAGGCGCCGGGCTTCACCGGCAGCCGCAGCTCCACGGTCTCGCCGTCCTCCGACTGGTCCACATAGGCATAGGCGGTCTCGCCCGACGTTTCCTTGTGGCCGGCCGGGACGAGGTCCACATAGTCGCCGGCGCCCTTCGGCCCGCGCCAGTTCACCGTGAGCGCGGAGCCGGCCGGCGCCTTCGGCGGGAAGGCGAGCGCGGCCGAGGCGGCCGTCACCTCCAGCGGCACGGTGACGAGGACCTGGCGGCCGCCGGCGGCCTCCAGGACATAGCGCAGGGCGTACTTCCCGACGTCGCCCGGCGCCCTGAGCGTCGCGGGGTTGCCCTGCTCGGTATAGGCATAGGCGATCTCGCCCGCCGCCTCCTTATGGCCGGCGGGGACGAGGTCCACATAGTCGCGCGCCTGCCCGGGTCCCTTCCAGGTGACCTCGAACGCCGAGCCCGCGGGCACGCTGGCCGGCGCGACCAGCGCCACCTTGCTGTCGACGACCTCGACCTTGCCGGTCGCCAGGACCCGGCGCTTGTCGGGGCCGTTCCAGACATAGCGGATGTCGTACGTCCCGGGCGTGCCCGGCGCGCGCAGCTCCGCGTCCTTGCCCTTCTCCACATAGGCGTAGGACAGCTCCCCGCCGATCTCCTTCGTGCCGGCCGGCACGAGATCCACATAGTCGTTGGTGGCGGCCGGGCCGGTCCACTTCACCAGAAAGCCCGCGCCGATGCCGGGCTTGGCCGGGGTGGATATGGTCGCCTGCGGCACGCTCACGCTCGCCTGGGTCGCGGCGGTCTTCGGCGCGGTGGTCTTCGGCGCGGGCGGCGCGGCGACCGTCTGCGCGAGGGCGTCCTTCAGCTCCGCCTCGTTGCCGGCGCGGATGTAGCGCCCGCCGGTCCGCTCGGCGAGGCAGGCCACCTGCCGCCCCTCCTCCCGGGTCAGCCCGAAGCCGACCACATGGGCGGTGAAGTCGACCCCGGTCTTCTCCAGCTCGGCCGCCAGCGCGCACGGGTCCGCCTGGCAGGTCTCCACGCCGTCGGTGATAAGGATGACGGTCGCCTTGTCCTCGGTCGAGCGCAACGCCGCGGCGGCCTGGCGGACGCTCTCGGTGAGCGGGGTCTTGCCCAGGAAGCGCATCTTGTCCGCGGCGGCCGCGATGGCCGCGCCGCTGCCCGCCGCCGGGGAAACCACCAGCTCGATGTCCGCGCAGTTGCCCTTCTCCCGGTGGCCGTAGGCCATGAGCCCGACCTCGGCGGTGGGCGGAAGCTTGGCCAGCGTCTGCTTGAGCGCCTGCCGGGCGATCTCCAGCTTCGGCCTGCCGTCGATGGCGCCCCACATGGAGCCGGAGGCATCGAGGACGATCATGGTGCGCTCGGCGGCGAGCGCGGGCGCCGATACGACGCAGAGGAACATGAGAAGAATACGGCTCAGGCGCATGCTGAATCTCTATCCCGTTCGACCACTTCGAACCCCGCGCCGGGGAAGGAGCCATTCCGTGAATAGAATTGCAACCAGAATCACAGCCTCAAAGACGAAGATTTCCTCATGTCCATGTCCCTATCCGCTTGATGCCACGGGCGCGCGGATAACTACGTTGGCGCCACCGCAGCGCCTTCCAAATCAGGCGACTTGACCGAGAATGACACAGAAAGGCGGCGCGTGTTGCTCCCGGACGGCGGACGGCGTCGGGCTGCCCCCGCCCCGGCTCATTGACGCCCCCGCCTTATCGCCTATGCTGCGCCTCGGCCGTGCGACTCGCCTTTCAGGGGTGGCGCGGCCATCGGACGATCCCTGCGGGAGAGACCGGCGGCCTTTCGGGGCGCGGCCGGCGCCGAAGGCGCAACCGCCCCGGAACCGCTCAGGCAAAAGGGCCGCAGGGGGACGAGCCTCTGGAAAGCAGCGCCCCCCGCGCGAGCGGGATTTCGCGCTCACCGAAGGAGTAAGCCGCGCCCTTCCACGAGGCGAGGCGAAATCTCTCAGGTTTCCCGGACAGAGGGGGCGCCGCGCGGACCCGGACACGGGGCCGCCAGATTGGCGCATCCTGTCGGGAGCCTGTTATGGCGCAGCCGGACGAAAATGCGGGTCCCCTCCAGAAGACCCCGCTTCACCTCGAACACATCGAGCTCGGTGCCCGCATGGTGCCGTTCGCCGGCTACGAGATGCCGGTGCAGTATGCCGACGGCATCATCGCCGAGCACAACTGGACCCGCGAGCATGCGGGCCTGTTCGACGTCTCCCACATGGGCCAGGCGATCCTGCAGGGGCGCGACCACGCCGCCACCGCCCGCGCACTCGAGGCGCTGGTCCCGGCCGACATCCTGAACCTCGCCGAGGGCCGCCAGCGCTATTCCCA
Organism: Xanthobacter pseudotagetidis; assembly: GCF_043194795.2. NCBI lineage: Bacteria > Pseudomonadati > Pseudomonadota > Alphaproteobacteria > Hyphomicrobiales > Xanthobacteraceae > Xanthobacter > Xanthobacter pseudotagetidis. Next base: position 4,721,320 of record NZ_CM195534.1, read on the forward strand.
GCTCACCGCCGACGACGGCGGCATCATCGACGACCTCATGGTCACCCGTCCGGCGGGCCACGAGAATGACGGGCGCCTGCTGCTGGTGGTGAACGCCGCCCGCAAGGAAGTGGACTTCGCCCACATCGCCGCGCGCCTGCCCTCCTCCGTGCGCCTCGACGTGGTGGAGGACCGCGCCCTCATCGCCCTCCAGGGGCCCGAGGCCGCCATGGTGATGGAGCGCCACTGCCCCGACGCGCTGCTGCTCGGCTTCATGGAAGCAAGCGTGCTGCTGGTGGACGACTTCCCCATGCAGGTGTCGCGCTCCGGCTACACCGGCGAGGACGGCTTCGAGATCTCGCTGCCGGCGCTGGAGGCGCCCATTCTCTGGGCACGCCTCATGGCCGAGCCGGAGGTCAAGACCATCGGCCTCGGCGCCCGCGACAGCCTGCGGCTGGAGGCGGGGCTGTGCCTCTACGGGCACGACATCGACCTGTCCACTTCCCCCGTCGAGGCCGCGCTCACCTGGTCGATCCAGAAGCGCCGGCGGCTGGAGGGCGGCTTTCCCGGCGCCGCGCGCATCCAGCGCGAGCTTGCCGAGGGCACGGGCCGCATCCGCGTCGGCCTGAGGATCGAGGGCCGCCAGCCGGCGCGCGAGGGGGCCGAGATCGCCGCCGCTGGCACCGTGGTCGGCACCGTGACCTCGGGCGGCCACGCGCCGAGCCTCAACGCGCCGATCGCCATGGGCTACGTGCCGCCGGCCTATGCCGCGCCGGGCACGGCGCTGGAGGTCCTGGTGCGCGGCAAGGCGCTTCCCGCCTCGGTCGTCGCCCTGCCCTTCGTGCCGACGCGCTACCACCGCAAATCCTGAACCGGGGGCCTCAAGACATGACCAGCGTGCGCTACACCAAGGACCACGAATACATCCGCCTCGACGGCGCGGTGGCGGTGGTCGGCATCTCCGACTACGCCCAGAGCCAGCTCGGCGACGTGGTGTTCGTGGAGCTGCCCGACATCGGCAAGACGGTGGAGAAGGGCAAGGAGGCCGCCGTCGTCGAGAGCGTGAAGGCCGCGAGCGAGGTCTATGCCCCCCTCTCCGGCGAGGTGGTGGAGGTGAACGCGGAGCTGGAGGGCAATCCCGGCCTCGTCAACACCGACGCCGAGGGCCAGGGCTGGTTCCTGAAGCTGAGGCTCGCCGACCCGTCCGAGCTCGACGCCCTCATGGACGCCGACGCCTACAAGGCCTTCCTGGAGACGCTGGGCTGAGGCCGGCGCGCCCCCGCCGGCCCCGTTCGATCGAGAAAGACGCATCATGCGCTATCTGCCTTTGACCGCCGACGACCGCGCCGAGATGATGGCGCGGATCGGCATCGCGTCCGTGGACGTGCTGTTCGCCGACATTCCGAAGGACAAGCGCGAGACCGAGCTTCCCGACCTGCCGCGTGCGAAAGGCGAGCTGGAGGTGGAGCGGCAGCTCGCACGCCTCGCCGCGAAGAACGTGCCGGCGGGATCGGTGCCGTTCTTCGTCGGCGCGGGAGCCTATCGCCATCACGTGCCGGCGAGCGTCGACCACCTGATCCAGCGCTCGGAGTTCCTCACCTCCTACACGCCGTATCAGCCCGAGATCGCCCAGGGCACGCTGCAATACCTGTTCGAGTTCCAGACCCAGGTGGCCGAACTGACCGGCATGGAGGTGGCGAACGCCTCCATGTATGACGGCTCCACCGCGGCCGCCGAGGCGGTGCTCATGGCCCACCGGGTCACCCGGCGGCGCAAGGCGGTGCTGGCCGGCAACCTCCATCCGCACTATCGCGCCACCATCGAGACCGTCTCGCGCTATGCCGAAGACGAGGTGACGGCGCTGGCGCCGGTGCCGGCGGGCGGGGAGGACCTGCTGTCGGCCATCGACGAGACCGTGTCCTGCATCGTCGTGCAGTCGCCGGACGTGTTCGGCAACCTCGTCGACCTCAAGCCCATCGCCGCCAGGGCGCACGAGAAGGGGGCGCTGCTGATCGCGGTGTTCACGGAAGCAGTGTCGCTCGGCCTCGTCGAGCCGCCGGGCGCCCAGGGCGCCGACATCGTCGTCGGCGAGGGCCAGTCCATCGGCAACGCGCTGAACTTCGGCGGCCCGTATGTGGGCCTGTTCGCCACCCGGCCGAAATTCATCCGCCAGATGCCCGGCCGCCTCGCCGGCGAGACCGTGGACGCGGAGGGCCGGCGCGGCTTCGTGCTCACGCTCTCCACCCGCGAGCAGCATATCCGCCGCGAGAAGGCGACCTCCAACATCTGCACCAATTCAGGCCTCTGCGCGCTCGCCTTCACCATCCACCTGTCGCTGCTCGGTCGCGAGGGGCTGACGCGGCTCGCCCGCCTCAACCATGCCAGCGCCTGCGACCTCGCCGACCGCCTCGTGGCGGTGCCGGGGGTGGAGGTGCTGAATGCGACGTTCTTCAACGAGTTCACCATCCGCGTGCCGGGCAAGGCGGCGGACGTGATCGAGAAGCTGGCGCGGAAGGGCGTGCTGGGCGGCGTGCCGTACTCGCGCCTCGCGCCGAAGGCGGGCCTCGACGACCTGATCCTCGTCGCCGCCACCGAGACCACGACCGAGGACGACCGCGCTGCTTTCGCCGCCGCGCTGAAGGAGGTGCTGGCATGAACCGGATCCTTCCGAGCGCTGGCAGCGCGGCCTCCCTCTCCCGCTTGCGGGGGAGGGTCGGGGTGGGGGCATGGCGCCATCCCCACGGCGGCGCCGACGCCGTTTCGATAGTCTTCCCCCTCCCTAGCTCTGCCCTGTTCTTCCCCCTCCCTAGCCCTCCCCTGTTCTTCCCCCTCCCTAGCCCTCCCCCGCAAGCGGGAGAGGGAATCGGCGTGCGCGCAGCCGCCATGGTCCGCTCATTCGACAAGGTGCTGGCATGAACCGCGAAGGCCGGGGCGCCACTGCCCCAACCACCGGGAGCGCCTCGCAGGCGCCCGCCACCTTCACCGGCAACCGGGGCCTGGACCTGGAGGAGGGCCTGATCTTCGAGATCGGCCGCGCCGAGGTGACCGGCGTCGACATCCCCGAGCCGCCGGAGTTCCGCGCCCGCCTGGGCGGCCTGGAGCGCAAGGTGGCGCCCGATCTGCCGGGCCTGTCCGAGCCCGAGGCCATGCGCCATTACGTGCGCCTCTCGCGCATGAACTACGGCATCGACAGCGGCCTGTTCCCGCTCGGCTCGTGCACCATGAAGCACAATCCGCGCCTCAACGAGAAGATGGCGCGCCTTGCCGGCTTCGCCGATCTGCATCCGCTGCAGCCGGTCTCCACCGTCCAGGGTGCGCTCGCTCTGATGGCGGAGTTGTCGCGCTATCTGCTGGAGCTCACCGGCATGGCCGCCGTGGCGCTGCCGCCCAAGGCCGGCGCCCATGGCGAATTGTGCGGCATGATGGCGATCAAGGCCGCCCACATGGCCGCCGGCCAGGGCCATCGCCACATCGTCGTGGTTCCCGAGAGCGCCCACGGCACCAATCCCGCCACCGCCGCTTTGATCGGCTACGAGGTGCGCGCGATCCCCGCCCGCGCCGACGGAACGGTGGACGTGGAGGCGGTGAAGGCGGCGCTCTCGCCCGAGGTGGCGGCGCTGATGCTCACCAATCCCAACACCTGCGGCCTGTTCGAGCCGGACGTGGTGAAGATCGCCGCGGCGGTGCACGCCGCCGGCGCCTACTTCTATGCGGATGGGGCGAACTTCAACGCCATCCTCGGCAAGGTGCGCATCGGCGACCTGGGCGTCGACGCCATGCACATCAACCTGCACAAGACCTTCTCGACCCCGCACGGCGGCGGCGGGCCGGGGGCCGGGCCGGTGGTGCTCTCCCCGGCGCTGGCGCCGTTCGCGCCGGTGCCGTGCGTGGCGGCGCGCGACGGCGCGCTGACCCTGGTGGAGGACGGGGGAGCGGCCGGCGCCGAAGGCGCGCTCGGCCGCATGAGCGCGTTCCACGGCCAGATGGGCATGTTCGTGCGCGCGCTCGCCTGGATGCTCTCCCACGGGGCGGACGGAATGCGCCAGGCCTCCGAGGACGCGGTGCTCTCGGCCAACTACATCCGCGCCAGCCTCAAGGACCTCATGAGCGTGCCGTTCCCGGACCGCCCGGCCATGCACGAGGCGCTGTTCGACGACACCTGGCTCGCCGGCACCGACATCTCGACGCTCGACGTCGCCAAGGCGCTGATCGACGAGGGCTACCACCCCATGACGGTCTATTTCCCGCTGGTGGTGCACGGGGCGATGCTGATCGAGCCGACCGAGAGCGAATCCAAGGCCGCGCTCGATTTGTTCATCGCCACCCTGCGCGACCTCGCCATGGCGGCGAAGGCGGGCGACACGGCGCGCTTCCTCGGCGCGCCTTACCACGCCCCGCGCCGGCGCCTCGACGAGACCCGCGCCGCCCGCACCCCGGTGCTGCGCTGGGTGAAGCCGGCCCCGCTCGGCGCGGCGGCGGAGTAAAGCCTGGGGACCGGGGCCGTCCCACGAATGCGAAAGCCGGGAATGCAAGAAGCCCTGTCCTCCGGCCGGAGGACAGGGCTTTCGCGCGTTCCGATCGCAGCCCGCGGGCGCGGGCTCAAGGCTCAGCGGGTGGGAACCGGCTTCTCGCCGCGATAGTCGTAGAAGCCGCGCTGGGTCTTGCGGCCGAGCCAGCCGGCCTCGACATACTTCACCAGCAGCGGGCACGGGCGGTACTTGGAATCCGCGAGGCCCTCGTGCAGCACCTGCATCACTGCGAGGCAGGTGTCGAGGCCGATGAAGTCGGCGAGCTGAAGCGGCCCCATGGGATGGTTGGCGCCGAGCTTCATGGCGCGGTCGATCGAGTCCACCGAGCCCACGCCCTCATAGAGCGTGTAGATGGCCTCGTTGATCATCGGCAGCAGGATGCGGTTGACGATGAAGGCCGGGAAGTCCTCCGCCACCGCGTAGGTCTTGTGCAGGCGGGTGACGAACTGCTTCGAGCTTTCGAACGTGTCGTCGTCGGTGGCGATGCCGCGCACCAGCTCCACCAGCTCCATCAGCGGCACCGGATTCATGAAGTGAATGCCGATGAAGCGCTCCGGCCGGTCGGTGGCGGCGGCGAGGCGGGTGATGGAGATGGAGGAGGTGTTGGAGGCGAGCAGCGCCTCCGGCTTCACCACCGGGCAGAGCGAGGAGAAGATCTTGCGCTTCACCTCCTCGCGCTCGGTGGCGGATTCGATCACGAGGTCGCAGTCGCCGAGGTCCTCGATCCTGTCGGCGGCGGCGATGCGGCCGAGGGCCTGCTGGCGGTCCTCCTCCGAGACGGTGCCCTTGGACACCTGCTTGGCCATGTTGCCGTTGATGGTGGCGAGGCCGGAGCGGATACGGTCCGGATCGGCGTCGTTGAGCGCCACGTCGTAGCCCGCCAGCGCGCAGACATGCGCGATGCCGTTGCCCATCTGGCCTGCGCCGATGACCCCGACCTTCTTGATCTCGAGCGGCATGGTTCTCTCGTTCTGCCTTGTTGCCGGTGACCGGGGCGGGCGTCCCCGAAGCTGCGGCCGGCCGAAACCGCCGGCCGCAGCCAGAATGATCCTAACCCTTAACCTTGGCGATTTCCGCCTTCAGCTCGGGGATCACGGTGTTGATGTCGCCGACGAGGCCGTAGTCGGCCACCTGGAAGATGGGGGCCTCCTCGTCCTTGTTGACGGCGACGATGACCTTGCTGTCCTTCATGCCGGCGAGATGCTGGATCGCGCCGGAGATGCCGAGGGCGATGTAGAGCTCGGGCGCCACCACCTTGCCGGTCTGGCCCACCTGCCAGTCGTTCGGCGCGTAGCCGGCGTCCACCGCCGCGCGCGAGGCGCCGACCGCCGCGCCGAGCGCGTCCGCCAGCGGCTCGATCAGCTCCGCGAACTTCTCGCGCGAGCCGACCGCGCGGCCGCCCGAGACGATGATCTTCGCCGCCGTCAGCTCCGGACGGTCCGAGGCGGCGATGCTCTCCTCGACGAAGGTGGACACCGCCGGGTCGGCGGCGGCCGAGACCGCCTCCACCGGCGCCGCGCCGCCTTCCGGCGTCGCCGCGAAGGAGGCCGTGCGCACGGTGATCACCTTCTTGGCGTCGCCCGACTTCACGGTCTGGATCGCGTTGCCGGCATAGATCGGCCGCTCGAACGTGTCGGGCGCGTCCACCTTGATGATGTCGGAGATCTGCATCACGTCCAGCAGGGCGGCGACGCGCGGCAGCACGTTCTTCACCATGGCGGTGGAGGGGCCGACGATGGCGTCGTAGGAGCCGGAGCCCGCGAGCGACACGATCAGCGCCGCCAGCGGCTCGGCGAGCCGGTGAGCATAGAGCGCGTCGTCCGCGAGCAGCACCTTCTCCACGCCGGAGAGCTTGGCCGCGGCATCCGCCGCCGCCTTCGCGCCCTGGCCGGCGACCAGGACATGGACCGGCGCGCCGAGCGCGCTCGCGGCGGTGAGGGCCTTGGCGGTGACGCCGTTGAGAGCCGAATTGTCGTGTTCGGCGATGAGCAAGGTCGCCATCAGATCACCCCCGCCTCGTCCTTGAGCTTCGCCACCAGCTCGGCAACCGAGCCCACCTTCACGCCCGCCTTGCGGCCCGCGGGCTCGGCGGTCTTGAGCACCGTGAGGCGCGGGGCGACGTCGACGCCGTAGGCGTCGGGCGCCTTCTCGTCGATGGGCTTCTTCTTGGCCTTCATGATGTTGGGCAGCGAGGCGTAGCGCGGCTCGTTGAGGCGCAGATCGGTGGTGACGATCGCCGGGCCCTTCAGGGTCACGGTCTGGAGGCCGCCGTCGATCTCGCGGGTCACGGCGAAGCCGCCGTCCTCCACCACCACCTTGGAGGCGAAGGTGCCCTGGGGCCAGCCCAGCAGGGCGGCGAGCATCTGGCCGGTCTGGTTGCAGTCGTCGTCGATCGCCTGCTTGCCGAGGATGACGAGGCCGGGGGCCTCTTCGCCCACCACGCCCTTGAGGATCTTGGCCACCGCCAGCGGCTCGACCACGCCGTCCACCTTCACCAGGATGCCGCGGTCGGCGCCCATGGCGAGCGCGGTGCGCAGGGTTTCGGAGGCCTGGGCCGGACCGATGGAGACCACCACCACCTCGGTGGCCTTGCCGGCTTCCTTGAGGCGCAGCGCCTCTTCCACGGCGATCTCGTCGAACGGGTTCATGGACATCTTGACGTTGGCGAGCTCCACGCCCGACCCGTCCGACTTCACCCGGACCTTTACGTTGTAATCCACCACCCGCTTCACGGGCACAAGGATCTTCATCGAGGCGTGCTCCCCATCTCCCGACCTGAGGTCCGGCTGCGTGCATGCGCCGAACATATGCCTGCGGGCTTTGTGCCCGCCGCGTCTAGTTTGCGGGCGTTCCGGCCCGCCGCGGGCACCGCGCCCCAGGCCACGCGTCCGCTCGTCCGGCATCGGCGCGCCGGGGGCGGTCGTCTGGTCTTGGGGAGGGGCGGGCCGGACCATCGGACGCCGGCAGTCGCTCCGGCATCCGAGGGACCCGCGCTCCAGGGCGGAACCCTCGTGTCCTCAAGGCTCCCTGCAATGCAGCAAAACCTTGGGGCCGGCAACGTAGGAGCGGCTAGAATGAGTGTCAACGCTCGCCTTCCCGCATGCCGCGCGGCGTCGGCACGCCCGAGGGATCGCGGTCGAACAGCGCCACGCCCGGCCGGCGCATGATCACCACCAGCAGCGCTCCGGCGACGAATCCGCCGATATGGGCCCACCAGGCGGTCTCCTCGTCCGCCGCGACCACCACCTGGTAGACCTGGAGCGCGATCCAAAGGCCGATGACCCAGAAGGCCGGCACCCTGAGCGGCAGCTTCATGAACACCAGCGCCCACAGGCGCACATGGGGGTGAAGCACCAGATAGGCGGCGATCACGCCCGCCACCGCCCCCGAGGCGCCGATGAGCGGGGCCTCCGAGCCGGGCTGGGCGAACACGTGCACGGCGCCGGCGACGATGCCGCAAAGAAGATAGAAGGCGAGGAAGCGCGCATGGCCGAGCGCATCCTCGACGTTGTCGCCGAACACCCACAGGAAGGCCATGTTGCCGATCAGGTGCAGCCAGCCGGCATGCAGGAACATGTAGGTGAGAAGCGTGAGCTCGGCCGGCAGGCGCTCATAGCCTTCGGGCAGAACCGCCGCCCCCGTCACCACCGCGGGAATGGTGCCGTAGGCGAGCACCCCCGCCTCGCTCACCTCGCCGAAGCCGCCGTGCTGCAACGCGAGGAACACGAACAGGTTCACGCCGATGAGCGCCCATGTGACGTAGGGACGCACCACGTGCTCGAGCGGATTCGTGTCGTGCAGGGGAACGAACATCGGCGCGGCTTATCCCGGCGGGCTGCGGCACCGCGCCCTGAAGACCCATCTCGCCGCAATCTACCGGAAGCGCGGTCGCGGCGCCAAGGCCCTTGCCGCCGGGCACGCGCCGCCGCCGGACGCTACCGGCTCGCCCCCGGCACCCAGAGCACGTCGCCCTTGCCGCGATCGTTGGCGTAGCGGCCGGCCACGAACAGAAGGTCGGACAGCCGGTTCACATAGGCGATGGCCGGGGCGCCGACGGCATTGGGGGCGGAGTGGGAGAGCTCCACCATGTCCCGCTCCGCCCGCCGGCAGATGGTGCGCGCCAGATGCAGGTAGGCCGAGGCCGCGCTGCCGCCGGGCAGCACGAACGAGGTCAGCGGCGAAAGCTCCGCGTTGAGCGTGTCGATGTCGGCCTCCAGGCGCGCCACCTGGGACGGGACGATGCGCAGCGCGGCGCCCACCGCGTCGGTGTCGTCCGGCGGCGTGCACAGATCGGCGCCGAGATCGAACAGGTCGTTCTGCACCCGCTCCAGCATGCGCGCGAGCGCCGGCTCGCCCGCAAGGTGCAGCCGGGCGATGCCGATGGCGGCATTGGCCTCGTCGACCGCGCCGTAGGCGGCGACCCGCAGATCGTACTTGCGCACCCGCGCGCCGGTGCCGAGCCCGGTGGTGCCGTCGTCGCCGGTGCGGGTGTAGATCTTGTTCAGCTTCACCATGGCCCCGGCCTCAATGCCGCATGGCGTAGATGGTGATCATCACCAGCACCAGCGCCAGGAACTGGAACAGCACGCGCAGGCGCATGAGCGTCTGCGAGCGCTGCGGCGAGCCGCCGGAGGCGAAGTTGAAGAGGCCGAGCAGCAGCACCCCCGCGACCAGGAACAGCGCGAAGGGGATGAAGAGATAGATGGACCAGTGGAGCATGAGGCACCTGCGCGGCGCTTGCCGGGGGGGGGGGCGCGATCGTCAGTTCATGACCGTGATGGCGGCATTGAGCGTGGATGCGTAGCACACCCAGGCAAGATAGGGCAGCAGCAGCCAGCCCGCGATCCGGTCCACCCTCAGCGCCGCCCTGAAAGCGAGCGCCAGCACGGCGACCAGCGCCAGCACGATCGCCAGCGCAGGCACCGGGGCATGGAGCGCGAAGAATACCGGCGACCACGCCGCGTTGAGCGCCAGCTGCGCCAGGAACAGGCCGATGGCGCGCCGCCATCCCGGCGTGCCGGGCGGGCGGCCCCACAGGCGGAACAGCGCCACGCCCATGAGCGCGTAGAGCGTGGTCCAGGCGATGGGAAAGAGCCAGTTGGGCGGCGTCCAGAACGGCTTGGCGAGGCCCCGGTACCACGTTGGGATTTCCGGCGCCGTCGCCGCCGAACCGAGCGCCGCCACCCCGGCCACCAGCACGGCGCAGACGGCGAGGCGCAGCGGCCAGGACGCCGATCCGGAAACGCCAGACGCCATGGCATGCTCCCCACTCACGGTTGGCGCTTTGCTGTCCGTCGCCGTGCCTTTCAATCCCTCAGGCGGCGATGTGGCGCTCGATCTCGTCGATCGGCATCTTCACGAGGTCCTTGGCCATTTCCCCGTCCACCACGGCCTTGACCTGCGCGCTCAGGGCCTCGCGCAGGGTGCCGAGCGCCTTGGGGGGCGCGACGATGAGAATGCGGCCCGCGCCGCCCTGCACCAGTTCCGAGAGCCGGCCGGCAAGGCCGCGCAGGAACTCGGCTTCGGCGAGCGCATGGAGATCGGTGATCTCGACCGCGCTGCGGGCGGCGCCCTTCGATTCATGCACGCGGCCCGGACGGTCGGTGCCAAGCTGCGCGGTGGGCGCGCTCGGCGCGCTGATGGTCTCCAGCACCTTGAGCCGCGGCTTCGGCGCGATGCCGCTGTCGGCCAGAAGGAGCGCCCTCGCGCCGTCGCACACCAGCACCAGGCGATTGGCTTTGTCCGCATTCGGCATTTGTGAACCTCCAGGCATCCGACAAAATCCCCGGCGCATCGGCCCGACGGCTTCGAAACGGGAAACGCTCCTGCCGTCTCGGCGGTTTCGCCGCGCCTCGACCATGGACCGGCGGGCACGGCGCGCCTTGCGTTCGCTCAAGGCGCGGCGGCCTCTCCTAAAGGTGTGCCGGTTCGGCGCGCATGCAAGAGTGTGAATGCGACGCATTGACCATGAGGGAGCTATTGCCGGCCCGACCGGCCCATGAGACGATTTGACGAACCTGATGCGCGCTGGCGCGCGGTGGCTGCCGCTCGCGTCGCCGGAGTGGAGGGCTTGTGGCCATGCCCGTTCTCGTCCGCTTTCTTCTGCGCCATGCCGCCATCGGCATCGGTGTCGCCGCCATGTTCGTCGGCGTGCTCGCCGCCTTCGACGTGTTCCATCTCGGCGCGCTGATGCGCGGCTCGCCCGACGGGCTGTTGGCGCTTGCCGTGCTCACCTGCGCGCTCGGCATCACTTTCGGCAGCGTGCAGATGGGCTTTGCCGTGATGCTGATGGGGGACGACGACCAGCCGCCGAAGGGCCGCCGCGCCCCGCTCGCGCGGCTCCGTCCGGCTCCGGTCCGGGTGCGCGCCCGGCGCTGAGCCGTTCGGGCACGATCCGGACGGGCACGATCCGGACGGGCACGATCGCGGATCGCCCGGGAAGGGAGGCGCGCGGCCTCCCTTTTTGTTTGGCACCGCACGCTTCTGATCAGGCGCCATTTCCGGCGCGCGCTCAGGTCGGCTGGCGCATGGCTCCGGGGCTACTTGCCGTGGCCGCCGGAATGGCCGCCACCCGCGGAGGACGCGCCCACCGGGACCACCTTGTAGGTCACGCTCACCGTGCCCGCCTTCTCGAAGGTGAGCGTGCCCGTCACCGGCTTGTCGAGCGCGATGGGCGCCTTCAGGTCCAGGAACATGATGTGGTAGCCGCCCGGCTTCAGCGCCACCTCGCCGTTGGCCGGAACGGCGACGCCGTTCGGCTGCGGCCGCATGGTCATGACGCCGTTGCTCATGGCCATCTCGTGGATCTCCGCCCGGCCGGCGACATCGGCGGTCGCGGCGATCAGGCGGTCGGCGGTGGCGCCCTTGTTCTTCACCACCATGTAGCCCGCTCCCACCTTGGCGCCGTCGGGCGTGGCGCGGGTGAAGGGATCGTCGATGGACAGATTGCCGATCTTCACCTCGTCGGCGCGGGCGCCCTGCGCGGTGAACAGGGCGAGCGCCGCGGCGAACACCGCGAGCGCGAGCTTTTCCTCGAACGAGCCGAAGGCCGGACGGCCAGCCTTGGCCAAAGGAGTGCGGGAGCGACGGAACAGCATCATGGAACGGTCTCCTTGAGGATTGGTCTTGCCCCGGCCGCGGTGCGGCCGGCCGGCGAAAGAGGAGCCGGCGCGCGACGCCGACGGGCCGCCATGGACAGGCGGCGAGCAGGCGACCCGCGGGGCGCCGCCTCGATCAAAAGGAATGCAGGAGATCAGGCGACGGGCGGTGCCCGGGCCTGCCACGCGCCCAGGCGCGATCCGCGGGGCGCGTCGGCACGGCCCGCACGCCCGTAGTCGGCCGGCACGAAGGCGACGGGGGCCGCCGTGGCAGGCGCGGGAGATCCATTGAGCGCCCCGGCCACGCCGCAGTTCCCGACCACGCAGCAATCGGGCAGGTGCGCGGCGTCGTTCGACGGCACGCCACTGTCGCCCGCGACGACGCGGGACGGCATGCACAGCGTCGGGGCGGCTGAGGATGCGGCACTGGCGCCCAGGGCAAGCGCCAGCACGAACGCCTGCGCCACGAGGCCATAGGCCGCCAGCAGGCCGACGACGCCCCGCATGTGCCGGTGCAGCCTCATGATGCGCGCCGCCTCCTGTGCTCTTTTTTCAAGGCTAGCACTTCCCGCGCGCCGCCGGAATGGCGCGCGGGACGCGGCATCGCGTCCCGTGGAGGGGCGCTATTGGCCCTTGCGCCGCATGGCCTCGGCCAGCGCTGCGCCGAAGGCCCCCTGGCCGGCACCCGGCCTGCCGCCCTTGCCGGAGTCCTGACCGCGGCCAGACGGTCCCCCGCCCGGCCGGGGCCCGCGGGGTCCGTCGTCGCTGCGGGGCGCGTCGCCGCGCCCGCCCGGAGGCCGCGCCGCGCCGTCGTCCTTGCGCATGGACAAGGCGATGCGCTTCCGCTTCACGTCCACCTCCAGCACGCGCACCTTCACCACGTCGCCCGCTTTCACCACCTCGTGCGGGTCCTTCACGAAGCGGTCGGCGAGCGCCGAGACGTGCACCAGCCCGTCCTGGTGCACGCCGATGTCCACGAAGGCGCCGAAGGCGGCGACGTTGGTCACGGTGCCTTCCAGCACCATGCCGGGCCTGAGGTCGCTCATCTCGTGCACCCCGTCCGCGAACGTGGCGGTCTTGAAGGCCGGGCGCGGGTCGCGGCCGGGCTTCTCCAGCTCGGTGAGGATGTCGCGCACGGTGGGCAGGCCGAAGCGCTCGTCGACGAAGGCGCGCGGGTCCAGCGCCTTGAGCGCCGCCGTGTCGCCCATGAGCTGGCGCACGTCGCGCCCGCAGGCGGCGACGATCTTCTTGGCCACCTCGTAGGCCTCCGGATGCACGGCGGAGGCGTCCAGCGGCTCGGCGCCGTCCGGGATGCGCAGGAAGCCGGCCGCCAGCTCGAAGGTGCGCGGGCCGAGGCGGGCGACCTTCAGCAATTCCTTGCGAGTCTTGAACGCGCCGACCGCGTTGCGGTGGGCGACGATGGCCTCGGCGAGCGAGGCGCCGAGGCCCGAGACGCGGGCGAGCAGGGAGGCGGAGGCGGTGTTGAGATCGACGCCGACCGCGTTCACCGCGTCCTCGACCACCGCGTCGAGGGCCTTGGCGAGGCGCGCCTGGTCCACGTCGTGCTGATACTGGCCGACGCCGATGGCCTTGGGCTCGATCTTCACCAGCTCCGCCAGCGGGTCCTGGAGCCGGCGGGCGATGGAGACGGCGCCGCGCAGCGACACGTCGATGTCCGGCATCTCGGCGGCGGCGGTGGCGGATGCGGAATAGACCGAGGCGCCGGCCTCGCTCACCACCACCTTGATGGGCTTCCTGCCATCGGCGTCCGGCGGCAGGGCGGCGAGGAGGTCGGCGGCGAGCTTGTCGGTCTCGCGGCTCGCCGTGCCGTTGCCGATGGCGATCAGCTCCACATGGTGGCGACGGATGAGGCTCGCCAGCTCCGCCATCGCTCCCTGCACGTCGTTGCGCGGCTGGAAGGGATAGACGGTGCTCGTGGCGATGAGCTTTCCGGTGCCATCGACCACCGCCACCTTCACGCCGGTGCGGATGCCCGGGTCGAGGCCCATGGTGGCGCGCGAGCCGGCCGGCGCCGCCAGCAGCAGGTCCTTGAGGTTGCGGGCGAAGACGCGGATGGCCTCTTCCTCGGCGCGCTCGCGCATCTCGCCCATCAGCTCGACGGTGAGGTGCAGCGAGAGCTTCACCCGCCACGCCCAGCGCGCCACATCCAGCAGGAAGCCGTCCGCCGGCGCGCCATTGGCGAGGGGAATGTCGTAGGCCTGGGCGACGATGCGCTCGGCGGGCTTGACCGGGGTGGTCGCGTCCTCGTCCACCACGAGGTCGAGGGTCAGCATCTCCTCGTTGCGCCCGCGCAGCATGGCGAGCACGCGGTGGCTGGGAGCGGTGGCCCACTTCTCCGAATGGTCGAAATAATCGCGGAACTTGGCGCCCGCTTCCTCCTTGCCCTCCGCGACCTTCGCCTTGAGCACGGCATTGGCCTTCAGGTGCGCGCGCAAGCGGCCCACCAGCTCGGCATTCTCGGCGAAGGTCTCCACCAGGATGTCGCGGGCGCCGTCGAGGGCCGCCTTGATGTCCGCCACCTGATCGGTGAGGAAGGCGGCCGCGCGCTCGGCCGGGACGATCGAGCGATCCGCCAGGATCGCCTCGGCGAGAGGCCCGAGCCCCTTCTCGCGGGCGATCTCCGCCTTGGTGCGGCGCTTGGGCTTGTAGGGGAGGTAGAGGTCCTCCAGCTCCGCCTTGGTGGCGGCGGCCGCGATCTTCGCCCTCAGATCCTCGGTGAGCTTGCCCTGGCCCTCGATGGAGGACAGCACGCTGGCGCGGCGGCTCTCCAGCTCGCGCAGGTAGGCGAGGCGCTCCTCCAGGGTGCGCAGCTGGGTGTCGTCGAGGCCGCCGGTCGCCTCCTTGCGGTAGCGGGCGATGAAGGGGACGGTGGCGCCCTCGTCGATCAGCCCCACGGCAGCGGTCACCTGGGCGGACCGCGCGCCGATCTCGACGGCGATGATGCGGGCGATGTCCTCGGCGGCCATGGGCGCTCTCCTCGCAAGGGGTCGCAGGTCCTAGAGCGCGATCCGATCAAATTGAAACAATCTGATCGGCGAATCGCCCTCTAACTTAAGGATAGAGAACGCGTTATCCGACCAGCTTGCAGCGCAAGCTGATCGGCGCGTGCTCTAGCGCAGGCGCGCGGCGCTGTCACGGCGCCCTGTGGACGACGCCGGGGACGGACCGACAATCAGGGCCGGCGCGGCGAGACGGCATTCCGCTCTGTCATGCGGGAGGCGCGCTTCGCGCCGTCGTGCCCGGCCTCCTGCCGGGCATCCACGCCGTGCCGCTCGCGCCACGCTCGCGATGTCCACGCCACGCCGCGGAGCGCGGATGGCCTGGATAAGCCCGGCTATGACGGCATCTCCCTGCACACACGCTCCTCGCGCACCTCGAGCGTCGGGAGTGGCCCTGAAGCGCGATCGCGCCTACGCCTCGTCCGTCCCGGCGAGCGGCAGCTCCACCCGCTGGAGCAGCCCGCCCCCCGGCCGGTTGGTGAGGGTCAGGCGCCCGTGATGGCGGGTGACGATCTCGTGGGCGATGGCGAGCCCGAGCCCGGCGCCGCCGATCCTGGCCTGCCGCGCCGGGTCGACGCGGAAGAAGGGCTCGAACACCTGCCCCATGAGCGCGTCGGGAATCCCCGGCCCGTCATCCTCGATGGCGAGCACCGCCAAATCGCCGGCACGCTGCACCGCCACCCGCGCGCCCGCGCCATGGGTGGCCGCGTTCACCACCAGGTTCCGCACCGCGCGCCGCAGCGAGAGGGGCCGGCCGGACACCAGCGCCCCCTCGGCCGCCACGAGGCGCGCCGGAAGGCCCATCTCGCGCGCCTCGTCGACCACCGCGCGGGCGAGGCGATCGAGCCGCACCTGCTCCTCGGGCGCGCCCTCCACCTCCTCGCGGACCAGGCGGATGGCGCTGTCGGCGATGCGGTCGAGCTCGGCGAGGTCGGCGAGCCACTGGACCCGCTCCTCCTCGTCGGCGATGAACTCGGCCCGCAGGCGCATGCGGGTGAGCGGGGTCCGCAGATCGTGCGCCGCCCCGGCGACGATGCGCATGCGGCTGTCCATGGCGCCCTTGAGGCGCGCCGACAGGCGGTTGATGGCGGCGGCCGCGGCGCGCACCTCCGCCGGCCCCTCCTCCGGCAGGACCGGCGGCTCGCCGTCCGGGCCGATGCGCGCCGCCGCCTCCTCGATCAGCGCCAGCGGCTTCATGAGGCGCCGCACGGAGAGCACCACCGCGAGGGTGGTGCCGGCGCCCATGAGCGCGATCCAGGTGGCGATTCCGAGCGTGAAGCGCGGCGATGCCGGTCCGGGACCCGGTCCCGGACCGAAGACCGGCATCATGCCGCCGCGCTCCACCAGCCAGCGGCGCCCAGGCAAGGCGAGCGCCACCACGGGCAGGCCGCCGCCCTCCGGCAGGATCACCCGAACCTCGTAGCGGGCGCCGATGCGCGCCATCGCCTCGGCCAGCCGGCGCGTCGCCTCCGGTTCCAGGCGCCCTTCCGGCGGGTCGGGCCGGATGCTCCTGTCCCGGCCGCCGGCCTCCTTGATATCCGGCAGCCGCGCGGCGAGGTCGGCGGTGAAGGCGAGCCGCGCCGCCAGGTCGACCGCGGCGTCCGGGGGTGGTCCCGGCGGCCCGACGAGGAAGAAGGATGCCCCGTTCGCCACCAGCACCACCGCCAGCATGGCCAGCACAAGCAGGCCCGAGACCTGGGCGCGGAGCGACCGGAAGAGCTTCACGCCTCCTCCTCCGCGTCGACCTTCACCGAGAACTGGTAGCCGCCGTTGCGCAGGGTCTTAAGCATGTGGAAGGTGCTGTCGCCGAGCTTGCGCCGCAGGCGGCTGACGAGGACGTCCACCGACCGGTCGAACGGCCCGGCCTCGCGCCCACGGGTGATGTCGAGCAATTGGTCGCGCGAGAGGATGCGCCCCGGCCGCTCCAGGAACGCCATCAGCAGGTCGAACTCGGCGCCCGTCAGCGGCACCTCGGCGCCGGCCGGGTCCGTGACGGTGCGGGTCTGCGGCTCGGCGCGGAAGCCGGCGAAGCGGAATGCGCGGACCTCGGCGGGCTTGCGTTCCGCTTCCGCTCCGGCAGTCCGGCGCAGCACGGCGCGGATGCGGGCCACCAGCTCGCGCGGGTTGAACGGCTTGCCGAGATAGTCGTCGGCGCCGATCTCCAGGCCGATGATGCGGTCCACGTCCTCCTTCAGCGCCGTGAGCAGGATGATGGGCACCGAAGAGCGGGCGCGCAGCGCCCGGCACAGGTCGAGCCCCGAGGCGTCCGGCAGCATCAGGTCGAGCACGACGAACTCGATGCGGTGGGTGGCGAGCAGTTCCTCCATCTCCCGCCCGCTCGCGGCCAAGGAAACGCGGAAGCCCTGGGCCACCAGATAGCGCCCCAGCAGCCGGCGGATTTCCTGATCGTCGTCGACGACGAGAATATGGGGACCGCCTTCCACGCGCCTCTTGCTCCTTCGCCGACCACATAGAGCGCGCTTGCACGCGCGAGGACACCTGGCCTGTGACCGCCGGTTTCTCCGGCCCGCGCGGCAACATTGGGATACAAATTGCCGTGACGACGCGAACTTCAGATACAACGCGACCTAGGGAGGCAACATGGCCGGGCGATGGTGGCGCCATCGAAACCGTCCAGAAGGACACCGCCATGTCGCGCCCCATGCTCAAGGCCGCTCTGCTCGCCGGAGGCCTTCTCGCCCTTGCCGTCCCGGCGGCGATCGGAGCGAGTGGCCCGGCCGACAAGATCCAGGACCGTCTGCCGCAGACGGAAACCTCGCCCGCGCCCGGACGGCCGGTCAAGGTCGCCTGGCTCGACCGGCCCGTGGCCGGCGCGCCGATGGGCGCGCCTCATGACCGGCGCGGGCCGCCCGGCGAGCCGCCGACGGGCCCGCGCTTCGACGTGGGCATGGGGCCGCCGTTCGGCGGGCCGCCCCGGGAGCCTCCGATGGGACCCTTCATGGGTCCGCCCGACCCGCTTCGGCTCGCCCGCACGCTCACGGTCGCCGAGACCGCGGTGGGAATCCGCGCCGACCAGCTGGACATCTGGCGCGCCTACACCGACGCCCTCCAGGCGGTGATGGCGCCGCCGCCGCCCGAGGATGCCAAGGACCCGCCGGCGCCGCTCGCCTGGTCGGCGGACGTCGCCGCCCGTGCCAAGGCCAATGGAGAGGCCGGCGGCAAGCTCGCCGCCGCGGTCGAGGCCCTGAAGGGCCGCCTCACCCCGGACCAGCTTTCCCGCCTTGCCCACATCGAGCCGCTGCTGATGCCGCCGCCTCCGCCGGGACCGGTCCCTACCGGCGCGCCCGGCCCCGGCTCCCGGCCCCGCTCGCGCGGCTGAGCCCCGATCGCCTCGGCTCCGCCGAGGCTCCAGGAAGGAAGGGAAACTCGCCGCCCTGATCTTCCCTTCCCCGCGGCGGGCGCTTCGGCGCCCGCCGTTTCCTTTTCTGCCGGCACGCCTCCCGCTCCCTGTCATACGCGCGTTGCACGCGGCCCCTAGAACAGCCGTGAAAACGGTTTCAGGTCCGCCAGGGCTCCCGTTCTCAGCGTTTCCGGACGACAGGGATCGACGCGCCGACAGGTGCGTCGGAGGAGATGCCATTGTCGCGCGTCGTCACCATCCGCACCGTCGCCGAGCGCGCCGGCTGCTCCATCGCCACGGTGAGCCGGGTCATCAACGGCTCGGCCCGCACCAGCGCGGAGGTGGAGGCGCGGGTGCGCGCGGCGGTCGAGGAACTGGGCTTCCGCCCCAGCGAGATCGGCCGCTCGCTGAAGACCCTGCGCACGCGCACCCTCGGCGTGGTGATCCCGAGCCTCACCAACCCGGTGTTCGCCGCCTCCGTCGCCGGCATGGAGGCCGAGGCGCGCCGGCGCCACCATACCCTGCTGCTCACCGCCACCGACTACGACGCCGCCCGCGAGCCGGAGGTGGTGGAGACGCTGGTGGCGCAGAGCGTCGCCGGCCTCGTGCTCACGGTCGCCGACGCCGACGACAACCCCACCCTCGACCGCCTCGACGCCGAGGGCATCCCCTACGTTCTGGTCTACAACGAGCCGCGCCGGGCCGAGCGCGCCGCGGTCTCTGTGGACAATGCCGGCGCCACCTTCACCCTCGCCCAGGCGATGATCGCGCAGGGCCACCGCCGCCTGGTCTATCTGGCCGGCCGCTTCGCCACCTCGGACCGCGCCCGCACGCGCTATCTCGGCTATCTTGCGGCCATGGAGGCGGCGGGGCTCGCCCCCGAGCCGCCGCTGGAGCTCGACTATCTCGCCGACCCCGCCGGCCACGGCGCGGCGATCGCCGGCGTGTTCGGCCCCCCCGGCCGGCCCACCGCCGCCTTGTGCTCCAACGATCTGCTCGCGCTCTCGGTGATGGGGGCGCTGCGCGTCCTCGGGCTCAGGGTGCCCGAGGACGTCTCGGTGGCGGGCTTCGACGGCATCGCCCTCGCCGGCGCCGCGTTCCCGGCGCTCGCCACCGTCGACACGCCGACCCGCCGCATGGGCGAGCGGGCGGTGGAGAAGATCTTCGAGTTGCTGGACGGAGCGGCCGCGCCGACCCTGGAGCGGCTGCCCTTCGAGCTGCGTCCCGGCGGCACGCTCGCGGCGGCCCCGGACGCTTCCCCCGGCGCGCCCGCGCGCCGGCAAGACGATGCGCGTCCGTCTCAATCCGCGTCTCCTGAAACGCCATCCGAATGAGGACCAAGCACATGCCTCGCCTGATGAATTCCGTGCTTCTCGCCGGCGCGCTCGCGGCCGCGCTCTGCGCCGCCGCCCCCGCCCGCGCGGCCGACGCCATCTGCTACAACTGCCCGCCGGAATGGGCCGACTGGGGCTCCATGCTGAAGGCCATCAAGGCCGACACCGGCATCGAGGTGCCGCAGGACAACAAGAATTCCGGCCAGTCGCTGACCCAGATCATCGCCGAGAAGGCGAGCCCGGTGGCGGACGTCGCCTATCTCGGCGTCACCTTCGGCATCAAGGCGAAGGAGGCCGGCGTCACCCAGGCCTACGAGCCCAAGGGCTTCGCCGAGATTCCCACGGGCCTCAAGGACCCCGAGGGACACTGGTTCACCATCCATTCCGGCACGCTCGGCCTGTTCGTGAACAAGGACGCGCTCGGCAAGACCCCGGTGCCGGCCTGCTGGTCGGACCTGCTGAAGCCGGAATACAAGGGCCTCGTCGGCTATCTCGACCCGACCTCCGCCTTCGTCGGCTATGTGGGCGCGGTGGCGGTGAACGGCGCCATGGGCGGCACGCTCGACGACTTCAAGCCGGGCATCGCCTTCTTCAAGAAGCTGCAGGCGAACCAGCCGATCGTGCCGAAGCAGACCTCGTACGCCCGCGTGCTCTCCGGCGAGATCCCGATCCTGTTCGACTACGACTTCAACGCCTACCGCGCCCGCTATTCGGACATGGGCAACTTCCAGTTCGTCGTCCCCTGCGAGGGCACGGTGGTGGTGCCCTACGTGATGACCATGGTGAAGAACGCGCCCCACCCCGAGGCGGCGAAGAAGGTTCTCGACTACGTGCTCTCCGACAGGGGCCAGGCCATGTGGGCGAAGGCCTATCTGCGCCCGGCGCGCGCCATCGAGCTGCCGAAGGACGTGGCCGAGCGCTTCCTGCCGGCCGCCGACTACGCCCGCGCCAAGCCGGTGGACTACGCCAAGATGGAGCAGGCCCAGAAGGGCTTCGCCGAGGCCTATCTCAACGAGGTGAAGTAAGGCGTGGCCCAACGCGATCCCCTCCCCCCTTGTGGGGGAGGGACAGGGTGGGGGGTGTGACCGCCCCGGCGGTGGGGGGTGTGACCGCCCCGGCGGATGTCCCGGCGATGCGACCAGCACCAGAGGGCCACGAAGCCGACGAGCCAAAGGGTGTGACCGCCCCGGCGGATGTCCCGGCGATGCGACACCCCCTCCCCCGCCCCTCCCCGCAAGGGGGAGGGGAGACCTCACCCGACCGGACCTCAGCCATGCGCAGCGCCGACCGCCTCGCCGTCCTCTTCCTCGCGCCGCTGTTCGCGTTCGCGGCGGCGTTCTTCGTGCTGCCCATGGCGGAGCTGGTGCTGGTGGCGGGATCGGGGCCGAACGGGGCGGCGGAGTATCTCGCCATCCTCGCCAATCCGCGCCATGCCCGGACCCTGGCCGCGACCCTCGCTTTGTCGGCGGGCGTGACGCTCGCGACCCTCGCGCTCGGCGCCGTGGTGGCGCTGTTCCTGGCGCGCACGCGCTTTCCCGGCCGGGCGCTGCTGGTGTCCGCGCTCACCTTGCCGCTCGCCTTTCCCGGCGTGGTGGTGGGCTTCATGATCATCCTGCTCGCCGGCCGGCAGGGACTGCTCGGCGCCTTCTCCCAGTCGCTCGGGATGGAGAGGATCGTCTTCGCCTATTCCATGGCGGGCCTGTTCGCGGGCTATCTCTACTTCTCCCTGCCGCGCGTGCTGGTGACGCTGATGGCGGCGGCGGAGAAGCTCGATCCGGCGCTGGAGGAGGCCGCCCGCTCGCTGGGCGCGAGCCGGCTCGCGGTGCTGCGCGACGTGACGCTGCCCGGCCTGTCGCCGGCGCTGATCGCCTCCGGCGCCATCGCCTTCGCCACCGCCATGGGCGCGTTCGGCACCGCCTTCACGCTCGCCACCCGCATCGACGTGCTGGCGATGACGATCTACACCGAGTTCACCCTCAACGCGAACTTCGCCACCGCGGCGTCGCTCTCCCTGGCGCTCGGCCTCATCACCTGGGGCGTGCTGGCGCTCACCCGCAACATGGCCGGCTCCGGCGTCGCGGCGGCGGGGTAGCGCCATGATCCCGCACCGCCTCACTTTCCTGCTTCAGCTCCTGGTGACGCTCGCCTGCGCCGCCTTCCTGCTGGTGCCGGCGCTCGCCTCCATGCTGGCGGGCGTGACCGCCAGCTACTTCCAGGGCCTGCGCTCCGGCCTCACGCTGCGCTGGATCGGCGAGGTGCTGGCGCTCTATTCGGGCACCATCGGCCTTTCCATCGCCATTGCGCTGGGCACGCTGGCGGTGACGCTGGCGCTGGGCGTGCCCGCCGCCTGGGCGCTGGCGCGCAAGCCCTCGCGGCTCTCGCGCCTGGTCGAGGAGGTGGTGACGCTGCCGGTGGCCATCCCCGGCCTCGCGCTCGCCCTCGCCTTGATCCTCGCTTATGGCGGCATCCGCGAGTTCCGCATGAGCCCGCTCTTCATCCTCGTCGGCCACGTGCTCTACACGCTGCCCTTCATGCTGCGCGCGGTGATGGCGGTGCTCGCGGCGGTGGACATCAGGGCGCTGGAGGAGGGCGCGGCCTCGCTCGGCGCGACGCCGCTGCAGCGCTTCTTCCACGTGGTGGTGCCCAATGCGAAGGGCGGCATCCTCGCCGGCGCGCTGATGGTGGTGACGCTCTCCATCGGCGAGTTCAACCTGACCTGGATGCTGCACACGCCGCTGACCAAGACCCTGCCCGTGGGCCTCGCCGACAGCTACGCCTCCATGCGGCTGGAGATCGCCAGCGCCTACACGCTCATCTTCTTCGTCCTCATCGTGCCGCTGCTGGTGGCGCTGCAGATGTTCGGGCGCGCGCTGCCCGCCGCCGCCGCCAAAGGAGCCCGGCCATGACCAGCCGCACCGGCGCCGCCGTGACCCTGTCCGCCTGCGGCAAGACCTTCGCCGACGGCACCCGCGCCCTCGCCCCGCTCGATCTTGCGGTGGCGGCGGGAGAGACGCTGGTGCTGCTCGGCCCCTCGGGCTGCGGCAAGACCACATTGCTGCGCATCATCGCCGGGCTGGAGAGCCCGGACGCGGGCGGGCGGGTGCTGTTCGACGGCACGGAGGTGACCACCCTTCCCATCGAGAGGCGCAACGTGGGCATGGTGTTCCAGTCCTACGCCCTGTTTCCCAACATGAACGTGCTGGAGAACGTCGCCTACGGCCTCAGGGTGCGCGGCGTCGGGCGCGCCGAGCGCGAGCGCATGGCCCGCGCGGTGCTGGAGATGATGCGCATCGAGGCGCTGGCCGAGCGGCGCGTCACCCAGCTCTCCGGCGGCCAGCGCCAGCGCGTGGCGCTCGCCCGCGCGCTCGCCGTGCGGCCCAAGGCGATCCTGCTCGACGAGCCCATGGCGGCGCTCGACGCGGCGCTGCGCGAGCACCTGCGCGGCGAGATCGACGCGCTGCTGCGCCGCCTCTCCATCACCGCGGTCTACGTCACCCACGACCAGGCCGAGGCGCTGGCGCTCGGCGACCGCATCGCCGTCATGCGCGAGGGCGCCATCGCCCAGCTCGGCACCCCGCGCGAGGTCTACGAGCAGCCGGCGGATGCCTTCGTCGCCTCCTTCGTCGGCACCACCAACCGCATCGAGGGCGTGGTGCGCGACGGACGCTTCGAATGCGCGGCGGGTGTCATGGAGCTGTCCCCGGCGCTCGACGCGCCGGACAATCCGGCGGCGGCGCTGCTGTTCCGCCCGGAAGCGGCCTCCCTGGTCCCCGATCCGGCCGCGGGGCTGGTGCTCAAGGTGGAGCAGGCGCAGTTCCAGGGCGCGCGCCAGAAGGTGACGCTCTTGAGCCCGGACGGCGCCCGCGTGGTGGTGGAGACGCCGCCCGACCTCGACCTCGCGCCGGGCATGCTGCTCGGCCTCGCCCTCGATCCCAACCGCTTCAGCCTCGCGTGACCCCGATGCTCATCGCCCAGCTCACCGACACCCATATCCGCCCCGAGGGCGCGCTCGCCTACGGCCGGGTGGACACCGCCCGCCACATGGAGGCGGCGGTGGCGCACATCCTGGCGCTCGATCCGCGCCCGGACGTGGTGGTGGTGACCGGCGACCTGACGGACTTCGACCTGCCCGCGGAATATGCCCGCTTCCGCGCGCTCGCCGCGCGCCTGCCCATGCCGGTGCTGCCCATTCCCGGCAATCACGATTCCAGCGCCGGGCTGCTGGCCGCCTTCCCGGAGGTGGCCGCGCGCGCCGGCGGGCCGCGGGCGAACCATGTCGATGACGCGTTCCCGCTGCGCCTGTTGATGCTCGATACCTCGGTCGCGGGCGCCCCCCATGGGGAGCTCGGCGCGGAGGGCCTCGCCTTCCTCGACGCCGCGCTGTCGCAGGCGCCGGAGCGTCCGACGCTGCTGTTCGGCCACCATCCGCCCTTCCTCACCGGCATCGCCCACATGGACGCGCAGAACCTGCGCGACGGCGCGGCGCTGGAGGCCGTCATCCGCCGCCATCCGCAGGTGGTGGGGCTCGCCTGCGGCCACGTCCACCGGGCGATCACCACGACGTTCGCCGGCGTCGCCGCCACCATCGCCCCCGCCCCGGCCCATGTGGTGAGCCTCGACCTGGCCCCGGACGGCCCCGCCACCTTCCACATGGAGCCGCCGGCCCTGGCGCTCCACCTGTGGGCGGGCGGGCGGCTGGTGAGCCATGTGAGCCAGATCGGCGCCTATCCCGGGCCGTTCCCGTTCTTCGACGCGGCGGGCCGGGCCATCGTCGACCCCGGCTGAGGGCGCCCCTTCTCCCGCCGCGTTCACCCCCCGCCCTACCCTCTCCCCCACGGGGAGAGGGTTCTCCCGAAGCGCCACGTGGCGCGCGCCCGTTGGTGGCCGGACATAAGCGGGCTCCCTCTCCCTGAGGGAGAGGGCGGGGGGTGAGGGGCTCGCCGCCAATGGGCGACCGCCGCACCCCCCTCACCCTGCCCTCTCCCCCGCGGGGAGAGGGTTTTCCCGCAGCGCCGTGTGGCTTCCTCTCGCAACCGGCGGTCCTACGGCACCTTGGGCAGGAAGGTGCCGCCCTCGCGCGCCAGGAACTCCATCAGCGCCAGCGCCGCCGGCATCAGGCGCTTCTCCTTCGCCCGCACGCAGAGCCACTGCCGCACGATGGGCAGGCCTTCCACGTCGAGCGCCACCAGGCGCCCGTCCGCCAGCTCCGCCGCCACCGTGTGGGCGGAGATGAAGGCGAGGCCGAGCCCCGCCATCACCGCCTGCTTGATGGTCTCGTTGGAGCCGATCTCCATGGCGCGCGGCGGGTGCTTGGCGCCGCGCTCCTCGAACAGGCGCGCCATCAGCATGCGCGTGCCCGAGCCCTCCTCGCGCATGAGGAACGGCTCGCGGGTGAGGTTCGCGGGCTTCAGCCGCCGTGCCGTGAGGCGGTGCCCCGGCGGGGCGATGATGAGATGGGGATGGTCGCCGATCACCAGCGTCTCCGCCTCCAGCGCCGCCGGCGGGCGGCCCATGACGGCGAGGTCCAGCTCCAGGCTTTCGAGCCCGGCGACGATGTCCTCGCGGTTGCCCACCACCAGCTTCAGCTCGATCCGCGGCTGGCGCGCGCGGAAGGCGGCGAGCGCCATGGGGGCGAAGTACTTCGCGGTGGAGACCACGCCCACCACCACCGAGCCCTCGCCGGGCTTGCGGATCGCCTCGATGGAGCGCTCCGCCTCCGCGAGCGCCAGCTCCACCCGGCCAAAAGCGGCGACCAGCTCCCGGCCAGCGGCAGTCGGTCGCAGCCGCCCGTCGCGGCGCTCGAACAGGGGAAGGCCGAGCCCTTCCTCCAGCTGCTTCATCTGCGCGGTCACCGCGGGCGGGCTCAAACCCATGTCCTGCGCGGCTTTGGCGTAGGAACCGGAGCGCGCGGCCAGGGCCACGATCTTGAGCTGGCGGAGGGTCCAGTGGACGGGCAAGTTCAGATTTCCTGAAGCAAGAGTTCACATCATTGAAATTTACCTGAAGACCTGCGCCCTGCAACCTTCGTCCAACAAGACAGCAACGACGAGGGAGGGCCTCCGTCATGGGTGCCGACGCCGCCATCGGGCAGATCAAGGACGCCAAGAAGAGATACGCCGCCGGCGTGCTCAAATACGCCCAGATGGGCTATTGGGACGGCGACTACCAGCCGAAGGACACCGACGTCCTGGCGCTGTTCCGCGTCACCCCGCAGGCGGGCGTCGACCCGGTGGAGGCCGCCGCCGCGGTCGCCGGCGAAAGCTCCACCGCCACCTGGACCGTGGTGTGGACCGACCGTCTCACCGCCGCCGACGCCTACCGCGCCAAGGCCTACAAGGTGGAGCCGGTGCCGGGGCAGAGCGGCCAGTATTTCTGCTGGGTCGCCTACGACCTCGACCTGTTCGAGGAAGGCTCCATCGCCAACCTGACCGCCTCGATCATCGGCAACGTGTTCTCGTTCAAGCCGCTGAAGGCCTGCCGGCTGGAGGACATGCGCCTCCCCGTCGCCTACGTGAAGACCTTCCGCGGCCCGCCCACCGGCATCGTCGTGGAGCGCGAGCGCCTCGACAAGTTCGGCCGCCCGCTGCTCGGCGCCACCACCAAGCCGAAGCTCGGCCTCTCCGGCAAGAACTACGGCCGCGTGGTCTACGAAGCGCTGAAGGGCGGCCTCGACTTCGTGAAGGACGACGAGAACATCAACTCGCAACCCTTCATGCACTGGCGCGACCGCTTCCTCTACTGCATGGAGGCGGTGAACAAGGCCCAGGCCGAGACCGGCGAGGTGAAGGGGCACTACCTCAACATCACCGCCGGCACCATGGAGGAGATGTACCGCCGCGCGGAGCTCGCGCGCGAGCTCGGCTCCTGCATCGTCATGGTGGACCTGATCGTCGGCTGGACCGCGATCCAGTCGATCTCCAACTGGTGCCGCGAGAACGACATGGTGCTGCACATGCACCGCGCCGGGCACGGCACCTACACGCGCCAGAAGGGCCACGGCATCTCGTTCCGCGTCATCGCCAAGTGGCTGCGCCTCGCCGGTGTCGACCACCTGCACGCGGGCACCGCCGTGGGCAAGCTGGAAGGCGACCCCATGACCGTGCAGGGCTACTACAACGTCTGCCGCGAGATGACGACCAAGACCGACTACACCCGCGGTCTCTTCTTCGACCAGGAATGGGCGGGTCTGCGCAAGGTGATGCCGGTCGCCTCGGGCGGCATCCATGCCGGCCAGATGCACCAGCTCATCGACCTGTTCGGCGACGACGTGGTGCTGCAGTTCGGCGGCGGCACCATCGGCCATCCGGACGGCATCCAGGCCGGCGCCACCGCCAACCGCGTCGCGCTCGAGGCCATGGTTCTGGCCCGCAACGAGGGCCGCGACATCGCCAAGGAAGGCCCGGAGATCCTGATCGAGGCCGCCAAATGGTGCAGGCCGCTGCGCGCCGCGCTCGACACCTGGGGCGAGGTCACCTTCGACTACGCCTCCACCGACACGTCCGACTTCGTCCCCACCGCGTCCGTCGCCTGAGGAGGACACCATGCGCATCACCCAGGGCACCTTCTCGTTCCTGCCGGACCTCTCCACGGCGCAGGTCGCGGCCCAGGTGCAGCACTGCCTCGACCGCGGCTGGGCGGTCTCGGTGGAGCACACCGACGATCCCCACCCGCGCAACACCTATTGGGAGATGTGGGGCCCGCCCATGTTCGACCTCGCCGACGCCGCCGGCGTGATGGGCGAGATCGAGGCCTGCAAGGCGGCGCACCCAGCAGCCTATGTGCGCGTGAACGCCTTCGATTCCACCCGCGGCTGGGAGACGGTGCGCCTCTCCTTCATCGTCCAGCGGCCGGCCGAGGAGCGGGGCTTTCACCTCGACCGCACCGAGTGGGACGGCCGCACCCAGCGCTACGCCCTGCGCCACCGCGCCGGCGCCGGTGCATGATCAGGAAAGGGCGTCATGCCCGGCCCTGTGCCGGGCATCCACGCCGGGCCGCTGGCGCCCCGTTGCGAGGGCTGCGCCCGGTCGGATGGCACGGATGGCCGGGACGAGCCCGGCCATGACGCCCAAGGGATGCGGGACTGCGCGCAGCAGTCCAGGCATCCGCGGTTTCGAGAGCTTCACCCGCGCGGCTGTTCCCACCGCGCAACCTTGCCGAGGTTCGAGCCATGTCCACCGCAACCCTTTCCGCTCCGACCGCTGCGGCGCCGGCAAGCGTTGCGCCGGCAGGGCTCGACCTCGGCGCTCTCTTCACCCAGAGCGAGGTGCCGCAGTTCCTGGAGGAGCTGGAGCGCGACCTGATCGGCCTGAAGCCCGTGAAGCGCCGCATCCGCGAGATCGCCGCGCATCTGGTGGTGAGCCGCGCGCGCGAGATGGTCGGCCTCGCCTCCGGCGCGCCGACGCTCCACATGGCGTTCACCGGCAATCCCGGCACCGGCAAGACCACGGTCGCCCTGAAGATGGCCGGCATCCTCCACCGGCTCGGCTACGTGCGGCGCGGGCACCTGGTCTCGGTGACGCGCGACGACCTGGTCGGCCAGTATATCGGCCACACCGCGCCCAAGACCAAGGACATCCTCAAGAAGGCCATGGGCGGCGTGCTGTTCATCGACGAGGCCTACTACCTCTACCGGCCGGAGAACGAGCGCGACTACGGCCAGGAGGCGATCGAGATCCTGCTCCAGGTGATGGAGAACCAGCGCGACGACCTGGTGGTGATCCTCGCCGGCTACAAGGACCGCATGGACCGCTTCTTCGAGAGCAACCCCGGCTTCCGCTCGCGCATCGCCCACCATATCGACTTCCCGGACTATGCCGACGATGAGCTGGTCCGGATCGCCAAGGCCATGGCCGAGGGTGCCGGCTACGCCTTCGAGGCCGAGGCCGAGGCCGCGCTCGCCGACTATGTGCGGCTGCGCCGGAGCCAGCCCAATTTCGCCAACGCCCGGTCCATCCGCAACGCCTTCGACCGCATGCGCCTGCGCCAGTCGCTGCGCCTGTTCGAGCAGGCGGGCAGCGTGGACCGCGCCGTCCTCGCCGCGATCCGCGCCGAGGACGTGCGCGCGAGCCGCGTGTTCGCGGGCGGCATCGATGCGCCGGCCGCGCCGGGCTGAGCCCGGCCGCCAGATCCCCGACGATCCGCCGCCCGGCGGGCCGTCGCCCGAACACCACGACGGCCCGCCGAACGGGCCGCGCGGAGGACAACCCTCAGGGAGACCGCCATGCTGGAGAAGACCGCCCAGACCCGTGCCGCGCCCGGCCTGTGCCGGGGCATCACGCTCGCCGCCGCGCTCGACGACTGGGCCGGCGAGGATGCCCGCCGCCAGGATGTCGCCTCGACCATCGCCGCGCTGGCGCGGGGCTGCACGGCGCTGGCCCGGCGCATCGCCGAGGGGCCGCTCGGCGGCGATCTCGGGGCGACGCTGTCGGCGGGCGAGGCGGGCGAGGGGCAGAAGGCGCTGGACGTGATCGCCGACGAGCTGATCATCGCCGCGCTCCATGCCGCGCCCGTGGCGGCGGTGGCCTCGGAGGAGGACGAGCTGCCGGTGCCGCTGAAGGCCGGCGCGCCGCTGCTGGTGGCGCTCGACCCGCTGGACGGCTCGTCCAACATCGACACCTGCCTCTCCGTGGGCACCATCTTCGCGGTCCTGCCGTGCCCGGAGGGCATCGACGGCGCCGCCCCCGCCGCCTTCCTCCAGAACGGGCGCAGCCTGCTGGCGGCCGGCTATGTGATCTACGGCCCGCACGTGGCGCTGATGCTCACGGTGGGCGCCGGCACCTGGCAGTTCGTGCTCGACGCCGACGGCGTCTTCCGCCTCGCCGACCCGGCGGCGCGGGTGCCCCAGGGCACGGCGGAGTTCGCGGTCAACATGTCCAACTACCGCCACTGGGATGCGCCGGTGCGGCTCTATGTGGACGACTGCATCTCCGGCCGCGAAGGCCCGCGCGAGCGCGACTTCAACATGCGCTGGGTCGCCTCCATGGTGGCGGACGCGCACCGCATCTTCCGCCGCGGCGGGGTCTATCTCTACCCGGGCGACGCCCGGAAGGGCTACGGCCAGGGCCGGCTTCGCCTCATCTACGAGGCCTTCCCGGTCGCCTTCCTGATGGAGCAGGCGGGCGGCGCGGCGAGCGACGGCGGCACCGCCATCCTCGACCTGACCGCCGGGGCCGTCCACCAGCGCACGCCGCTGGTGTTCGGCTCGAAGGACAAGGTGGAGCGCGTGGTGCGCTATCACCGCGCCCCCGCGGGCGAGGCCGACCGCGCGCCGCTGTTCGCGCGGCGCGGCCTGTTCATCTGAGCCGGAAGGAGAGCCCCATGTCCGTCCGGCACCCCATCATCGCCGTCACCGGCTCGTCCGGCGCCGGCACCACGTCGGTGAAGCGCACCTTCGAGCAGATCTTCCGCCGCGAGGGCGTGAAGGCCGCCTTCGTGGAGGGCGACAGCTTCCACCGCTACGACCGCTTCGAGATGCGCGCGCTCATGGCCGAGGAGGGCACGAAGGGCAACAGCCACTTCAGCCATTTCTCGCCGCAGACCAACCTCCTCCCCGAGCTGGAGGCGCTGTTCGCCGACTACGGCGCCGGCGGCACCGGCCGCACCCGCCACTACATCCACGACGCCGAGGAGGCGAAGCTCTACGGCGCCGAGCCCGGCCGCTTCACCGACTGGCGCGACATCGAGGCCGGCACCGACCTCCTGTTCTACGAGGGCCTGCACGGGGCCTCCGTCACCGAGGGCGTGGACGTCGCCCGGCACGCGGACCTGAAGATCGGCGTGGTGCCGGTGATCAATCTCGAATGGATCCAGAAGATCCACCGGGACAAGGCGACGCGCGGCTATTCCACCGAAGACGTCACCGAGACCATCCTGCGGCGCATGCCGGACTATGTGCGCTACATCTGCCCGCAATTCACCGAGACCGACATCAACTTCCAGCGCGTGCCCACGGTGGACACGTCGAACCCGTTCGTGGCGCGGTGGATACCGACGCCGGACGAGTCCATGGTGGTGATCCGCTTCAAGAACCCGCGCGGGATCGACTTCCCGTACCTGCTGTCGATGATCCAGAACAGCTTCATGTCGCGGGCGAACTCCATCGTCATCCCCGGCAACAAGCAGGACCTCGCCATGCAGCTCCTGCTCACGCCTTTGATCCTGAAGCTCATGGACCGGAAGCACCGGGCGGGGTGAGGCGAGCACGTCGCGCGCGCCCGGCGTCGCGGCACCCCTACCCCCTCGCCCCTCCCCGCAAGGGGGAGGGAAGACCACAGCGCAACGAGAACCCCTCCCCCTTGCGGGGTGGGGCAGGGGTGGGGGTGTCCCTCCCCCGCACGGACCTACAGGAGGAGGAACGCCATGACCGCATCGAGCGCCGAGGCCCTCGCCGCCCCGCCCCCCGCCGTCGACCGCGCGCCGGGCGCGCTCGGCTGGCCCGTCACCGCCGCTCTGCGCGCGCTCGCCATGGACGCGGTGGAGGCGGCGAAGTCCGGCCATCCCGGCGCCCCGCTCGGCATGGCGGAGATCGCCGCCGCGCTCTGGCGCGGTCATCTGCGGCACAATCCCGCCGATCCCCATTGGCCCGACCGCGACCGCTTCGTGCTCTCGAACGGCCACGGCTCCATGCTGCTGTACGCGCTGCTGCACCTGACCGGCTACGACCTGCCGGTCGCGGAGCTGAAGCGCTTCCGCCAGCTCCATTCGCGCACGCCCGGCCACCCGGAACACGGCCTGACGCCGGGGGTGGAGACCACCACCGGGCCGCTCGGCCAGGGCCTCGCCAACGCGGTCGGCATGGCGCTCGCCGAGACGACGCTGGCCGCCCAGTTCAACCGGCCGGGGCTGGCCATCGTCGATCACCGCACCTTCGTGTTCCTGGGCGACGGCTGCCTCATGGAGGGCATCAGCCACGAGGCGTGCTCGCTCGCC
This sequence comes from Xanthobacter pseudotagetidis, assembly GCF_043194795.2. Classification (NCBI taxonomy): domain Bacteria; kingdom Pseudomonadati; phylum Pseudomonadota; class Alphaproteobacteria; order Hyphomicrobiales; family Xanthobacteraceae; genus Xanthobacter; species Xanthobacter pseudotagetidis. The sequence continues at coordinate 4,752,568 of NZ_CM195534.1, forward strand.
GGCCGGCTCGGCCTCGGCAAGCTGGTCGCGTTCTGGGACGACAACGGCATCTCCATCGACGGCAAGGTGGAGGAGTGGTTCGCCGACGACACCCCGGCGCGCTTCGCGGCCTATGGCTGGCAGGTGATCCGCGTCGACGGCCACGACCCCGCCGCCATCGACGCCGCCATCGCCGCCGCGCTGGCCGAAACCGGCAGGCCGTCCCTCGTGTGCTGCCGCACCACCATCGGCCGCGGCGCACCGACCAAGCAGGGCCACCAGGACACCCACGGCGCCCCGCTCGGGGCGGACGAGATCGCCCGCGCCCGCGCCGCCATGGGCTGGGACCACGCGCCGTTCGAGGTGCCCGCCGAGGTCTATGCCCAGTGGGATGCCCGCAAGGCCGGCGCCGCGCGCCAGGCGACCTGGGAGGCGCGCCTTGCCGCCCATGAGCGCGCCTATCCGGCCGAGGCGGCGGAGCTCCGCCGCCGGCTGTCGGGCGACCTCGCGGAGGGCTTCGCGAGCGTGTTCGCGGCGGCGCGCGACGCCGCCATGGAGAAGCGCGAGACCATCGCCTCCCGCAAGGCGAGCCAGCAGGCGCTCGCCGCCCTCGCGCCGATCGTGCCCGAGCTGCTCGGCGGCTCGGCGGACCTCGCCCACTCCAACCTCACCCTTTATCCCGGCTCCCGGCCGGTGACGCGCGATCCGGCCGGCAACCAGGTGCTCTACGGCGTGCGCGAGTTCGCCATGGCGGCGATCGCCAACGGGGTGGCGCTGCACGGCGGCTTCATCCCCTTCGCCGCCACCTTCCTGGTGTTCTCCGACTATGCCCGCAACGCCATCCGCATGAGCGCGCTCATGGGCCAGCGGGTGGTCTACGTGCTCACCCACGATTCCATCGGCCTCGGCGAGGACGGGCCGACGCACCAGCCGGTGGAGCATGTGGAGAGCCTGCGCCTGATCCCCAATCTCGACGTCTGGCGCCCGTGCGACGCGGTGGAGACGCTGGAGGCCTGGCGCGCCGCGCTGGAGCGCCGGGACGGGCCGTCCGCCCTCATCCTGTCGCGCCAGAACCTGCCCGGCCAGCCCCGCACGGCCGCTCAGGCCGCCGCCATCGCCGACGGCGCCTATGTGCTGCGCGAGGGCGAGGGCTGCGTGCGCTGCGTCCTGGTCGCCACCGGCTCGGAGGTGGGCCTCGCGGTGGCCGCCGCCGAAGAGCTGGAGGTGAAGGGCATCGCCACCCGCATCGTCTCCATGCCCTGCCGCGAGCGCTTCGAGGCGCTGCCGGAGACCGCGCGCGCCGCCTTGTTCCCGCGCGGCGTGCCGGTGGTGACGGTGGAGGCCGGCGTCACGCGCGGCTGGCGCGGCCTGTGCGGCACCCGCGGCGACGGCCTCATCGCCCTCGGCATCGACCGCTTCGGCGAGAGCGCCCCCGAAAAGGAGCTGTGGCCGCTGTTCGGCCTGACGGTTGAGAAGATCGTCGAGGCCGTGAAGCGGGCGCTGGGATGAGCGCGTCGCCTCTTGCCTGGATGCCCCCTCTCCCCGTCGGGGAGAGGGGGCGCGGCCGGCCAGGACATTGCGCCAAGCCCTCTCCCGCTTGCGGGGAAGGGTTGGGAGGGGACCGGCCCGCCAGGACCAAGCCGCCGCAGGGAGACGGCAAGCGCCCTTTCCCCCTCCCCGGCCCTCCCCCGCGAGCGGGAGAGGGAGACCACGACAGCGGGCGGAAACGCGCGCTGCGCCGACACGGCACGCGACCCCAAGGAGGAAGAACCGATGCCCCTCGTCTCCATGCGCCAGCTGCTCGACCATGCGGCGGAGCATTCCTACGGCCTGCCGGCCTTCAACGTGAACAACATGGAGCAGATCAAGGCGATCATGGACGCGGCCCGCGCCGCCGCCGCGCCGGTGATCCTCCAGGGCTCGGCGGGCGCGCGCAAATATGCCGGCGAGCCGTTCCTGCGCCACCTCGTCGCCGCCGCGGTGGAGGCCTATCCCGAGATCCCGGTGGTGATGCACCAGGACCACGGCGCCTCCCCCGCCGTGTGCATCGGCGCCATCCGCTCCGGCTTCTCCTCGGTGATGATGGACGGCTCGCTGCAGGAGGACGGCAAGACCCCGGCGGACTATGCCTACAACGTCCAGGTGACCGCGCGCGTCGCCGAGCTGGCGCACGCCGTGGGCGTCTCGGTGGAGGGCGAGCTCGGCTGCCTCGGCTCGCTGGAGACCGGCCAAGGCGAGGCCGAGGACGGCCATGGCGCCGAGGGCGCGCTCTCCCGCGACAAGCTGCTCACCGACCCGGACGAGGCGGCCGCGTTCGTGAAGGCGACCCAGTGCGACGCGCTCGCCATCGCCATCGGCACCTCCCACGGCGCCTACAAGTTCACCCGCAAGCCCACCGGCGACATCCTCGCCATCGACCGCGTCAAGGCGATCCACCAGCGCATTCCGACGACCCATCTGGTGATGCACGGCTCGTCGTCCGTGCCGCAGGAGCTGCTGGAGGAGATCCGCGCCCATGGCGGCGACATCAAGGAGACCTACGGCGTGCCGGTGGAGGAGATCCAGGAGGGCATCCGCCACGGCGTGCGCAAGGTGAACATCGACACCGACATCCGCCTCGCCATGACCGCCGGCATGCGCCGGGTGGCGGCGAAGAGCGGCTCCGAGTTCGACCCGCGCAAGTTCCTCGCCGCCGCCATGGAGGAGGCGCGGAAGGTCTGCATCGCCCGCTTCGAGGCGTTCGGCGCCGCGGGACAGGCGGAGAAGGTCAGGCCGATCGACCTCGACGACATGGCGAGGCGCTACGCCTCCGGATCGCTCAGCCAGGTGGTGCACTAAGCCAGATGGAGCACCGATCCAGGTGGCTTGCGGAAGGCCACGGCCCGCGCGCCGTCATGGCCCGGCCATGAACGCCAGGCGGCCGGGCGCCGGACCGCCCACGCCGCGCAAGCGGCACGGCACGGATGCCCGGGACGCGCCCGGGCATGACGGTCCCCCGGGACCAAGACCCCAGGAGAAGCACCATGGCCCGGCTCGATCCAGTGATCGCCCCCTCCATCCTCTCGGCGGACTTCGCCCGGCTCGGCGCCGAGGTGGAGGCCGTGCTGGCGGCGGGGGCGCAGTGGATCCATTTCGACGTGATGGACAACCACTATGTGCCCAACCTCACCATCGGCCCGCTGGTGCTCAAATCCCTGCGGCCGCTCACGGCGGCCCCCGTCGACGTGCACCTGATGGTGAAGCCGGTGGACGCCATGATCGAGGCGTTCGCGGAGGCCGGCGCGGACCTGATCTCGTTCCATCCGGAAGCGTCCGAGCATGTGGACCGCTCGCTCCAGCTCATCCGCTCCCGGGGCGTGAAGGCGGGCCTCGTGCTCAATCCGGCGACGCCGCTCTCGGTCCTGGACCACACGCTGGACCAGCTCGACCTGGTGCTGGTCATGTCGGTCAATCCCGGCTTCGGTGGGCAGGCCTTCATTCCCGGCGCGCTCGGCAAGCTCGCCCGCATCCGGGCGCTGATCGACGCCTCGGGCCGCGACGTCCGCCTGGAGGTGGACGGGGGCGTGAAGGTGGAGAACGTCGCCGCCATCGCGGCGGCGGGCGCGGACACCTTCGTCGCCGGCAGCGCCATCTTCGGCGCGCGCGACTATGGCGCCGTCATCGCGGCGATGAAAGGCGAGATCGCCTCGGGCCGCGGCGCCGCCTGCGCCGCGTGAGGGCCGGCGGGCCGCCCGGCCAGGCGCCGCCCGCGGCGGGCGATCATCCGCCGGCCCGGGCGGCGGAAATGGCGGCCCGCAGAGCCTCGGCGGCGGCCTTTGGATCGGCGGCGGCGCAGACGGCGGACACCACGGCGACGCCGTCCGCCCCGGCGCCGATCACCGCGCCGGCGATGGCCGCGTCGATGCCGCCGATGCCGACGATGGGAAGCGCGGTGAGCCGGCGCACCGCGGCGACGCCCTCGGGCCCGATGGCGGCGCCGGCATCGGCCTTGGTGCCGGTGGCGCGCACCGGGCCGACGCCGAGATAGTCGACGCCGGAGAGGTCCGAGGACGCGAACTCGGCGGGCGTGCCGACCGAGAGGCCGACGATGGCATCCGGCCCGAGGATGGCGCGCGCCGCCTGGGGCGACAGGTCATCCTGGCCGAGATGCACCCCGTCCGCGCCGGCGGCATGGGCGACATCCACCCGGTCATTGACGATCAGCGCAATGCCGCGCGGGGCGAGCAGCGCCCTCAGCGCGCGCGCCTGCGCGACCAGGTCGCGGCCATGGGCGTCGGGGTCCCGCAGCTGCACCAGGGTCGCGCCGCCGGCCACGGCCGCCTCGACCGTCGCCGCGAGACCGCGCGCGGCCACCTGACGCGGATCGGTGACGAGGTAGAGCGTGAGGTCGAAGGCGTGGGGCATGATCGGCTCCTGAATTCCTCGCCTGCCGGAGCGCGCTTCGCACGCCCGCTTGAGCCCCGTTGCGCCCTCTCCCCACCGGGAAGGAGGCGTCCCATGGCCCGGCGTTGCCCCCTCTCCCGGGGGACAGGGGTGGGGTGAGGGTTCGGAGCCGAGGCAGCCGGGCGCGTCCATGCCCGGCCGACGTCCCCTCACCCTGCCCTCTCCCCGTCGGGGAGAGGGTTCCCGTCCCGCCCTCTAACTTAAGGATAGAGAACGCGTTATCCGGTCAGCTTGCGGTGCGAGCCGATCGGCGCGTGCTCTAGCCGAACCCCCGCCGGCGGAAAACACCGCACGCGGCGACATCTATTGTCCGGACGGAACATGGCTTCCATCGAAATGGCAAGAATGTCGCGGCCGCGCGCATGGTCAGGCCGCCCGCGCCGCCGCGCCGCCGTCCGCGACGCCTTCCGGCGCCGGACCGCCGGTGGCCCAGTCCAGCAGTTCCACCGTGTGGACCACCGGGATATGGGTGCCCGAGCCGATCTGGGTCATGCAGCCGATGTTGCCGGCGGCGATGATGTCGGGATTGAGCGCCTCCATATGGCCCACCTTGCGCGCCTTCAGCCCGGCGGCGATGTCGCTCTGGAGCATGTTGTAGGTGCCCGCCGAGCCGCAGCAGATGTGGCTCTCGAACGGCTCCGCCACTTCGAAGCCGACGCGCCTGAGCAGCGCGGGCGGGGCCTTCACCTTCTGGCCGTGCTGGAGCGAGCAGGCGGCGTGATAGGCGACCCGGCGGCCGAGCGGCGTCGGCGCGGCGGGAAGGTCGAGGGTGGCGACGAACTCGGTCACGTCGCGGGCGATGGCCGAGACCCGCGCCGCCTTCTGCGCATAGGCCGGGTCGAGCCGCAGCATGTGGCCGTAGTCCTTGATCGGCGTGCCGCATCCGGAGGCGGTGACGACGATGGCATCGAGGCCCTCGCCATCCATCTCGGCGATCCAGGCGTCCACGTTGCGGCGCGCGAAGTCGAGCGCCTCCTCCTCGCGGCCCATGTGGTGGACGAGCGCGCCGCAGCAGCCCTCGCCCGCGACCCGCACCACCTCGACGCCGTGCCGGGTGAGGAGGCGCGTCGCCGCCTCATCGATGCCGGGGCGCAGCACCGGCTGGGCGCAGCCCTTCAGCAGCGCCACCCGCGCCCGGCGCGGCCCTTCGGCCGGCGTCGCGCCGGGCAGCTCGCTCCGGCTCGGCCCGTGCGGCATGCCGGGGGCGAGGCGCAGCATGGCGGCGAGCGGCTTCAGGCCCGGCACCTTCTCGAGCAGCGGCGCGAGCGGCTTGCCGAAGGCGGCGCCGAGCAGCGCGAAGCGGAACCGCGCCGGATAGGGGAGCACATTCGCCAGCAGAGCGCGGATCACGCGGTCGGCGAACGGGCGCCGGTAGGTGGTCTCGATATGCACCCGCGCCCCGTCCACCAGGTGCATGTAGTTCACGCCCGAGGGGCAGGTGGTCATGCAGGACAGGCAGGTGAGGCAGCGGTCGATGTGCCTGACCTCCTCCTCGGTGGCGGCGCGGCCGCCCTCCAGCATGTCCTTGATGAGGTAGATGCGCCCGCGCGGGCTGTCGAGCTCGTCGCCGAGCAGCACGTAGGTGGGGCAGGTGGCGGTGCAGAAGCCGCAATGCACGCACTTGCGCAGGATGTCGTTCGCCTCCGAAACGCGCGGATCGGCGAGCTGGGCGAGGGAGAAGTGGGTCTGCATGACTCAGCCGTGGCACGAGGAGGCGGTCGGGGCGCGGAAGGTCGCGGGGGCGGCACCCCCCACCCATCCCTCCCCCACAGGGGGGGAGGGTTCTGCGGCGCAAGGGATCGCCGCGCCCCACCACTTGCACAACGCTCCCCCTCCCCCCTCGTGGGGGAGGGATGGGGTGGGGGGTGTCACGGCGCTGGCCATGGTCGACGCCATCTCACACCCCCGCATGCATGCGGCCGGGATTGAGCACCCGCGCCGGATCGAAGCTGTCCTTCACCCGCGCCGAGAGCGCCGCCAGCGTCGGCGCCTCGGGCTGGAACACCGGCACGCGGGCGCGCTCCGCCGCCTCGGCCCGCACCAGCGTCGCATGGCCGCCGTGGGGCGCCAGCGCCGCGCGCACCGCGTCCGCATGGCTCGCGGCGCCGGGCAGGAGCGCCCAGACGAGGCCGCCCGCCCAGTCGCAATAGGTCTCGGCGCCGAGGTCGCGGGCGAGGTCCGCGGCGAGCAGCGGGCCGGCGGTGGGCCGTGTGGAGATGCGCCAGACCGCGCGCTCGCCGGTGCCCCAGAAGGGCGCGGCGTCGCGCACCGCGCGCCAGAGCGCGGCGGACGCCTCCTCCTCGATCACCGCGCAGGCGCCGAACGGGGCGAGCACCGCCGCCAGCATCTCCCGCCGCGCCCGCACCGATGGCCCCACGCCCTCCAGCCGGAAGACGGCGCTGCCGGCGGCGATGCCCGGCATCCGCGCGGCGACCGCCTCCGGCAGGTAGGCCGCGCCCGAGACCTCGCAGGACGAGCCCATGGCGGCGCTCATGGCTTCGGTCGCGCGGGCGGGCGAGAGGCCGGCGACCAGCAGGCTCGCCTCCACCGGCGGGCGCGGCAGCACCTTCAGCGTGATCTCGGTGAGCACGGCGAGGGTGCCGAACGAGCCGCACAGGAGCCGCGGCAGGTCGTAGCCGGTGACGTTCTTCACCACCCGGCCGCCGGACTTGAACGGCTCCGCGCGCCCCGACACCGCCCGCGCGCCGAGCGCATGGTCGCGCACCGCGCCGTGGCTGATGCGGCGCGGGCCGGCGAGGTTCGCCGCGAACATACCGCCGAGCGTGCCGGCGCAGGGCGCTCCGCCCATCAGCGGACCGAGGTCGGCGGGCTCGAACGCCAGCATCTGCCCGCGCGCGGCGAGGATCTCCTCGATCTCCGCCCGCGCCGTGCCCGGCCGCGCGGACAGCACCAGCTCCTCGGGCTCGTAGAGCGTGACCCCCGCGAGCTGGGAGAGGTCGAGCGTGCGCGCGGTCTGGATCGGCCGGCCGAGGCCGCGCAAGGTGCCGCGGCCGGCGATCTCCAGCGTCTTGGCGTCGGCGAGCGCGGCCCGCACCGCGTCGGCGACGCCGGCCTCGTCATAGGGGGTGATGATGTCGCCGCTGGTGTCGCCAGACGTGGTTTCCATGGTCGAGCCGCGCCGTCCGAAGTTCGAAAGAGGGGAAAGCCGCGGCGTCAGAAGCGCGGCAGATCGGGGAACGGCAGGACCCCGCCCGACACATGCATGCGGCCGAGCTCGGCGCAGCGGTGCAGGGTCGGGAACACCTTGCCGGGGTTGAGCAGGCCCTTGTCGTCGAAGGCGCACTTCACCCGCAGCTGCTGGGCGAGGTCCACCTCGTCGAACATCTCCGGCATGAGGTCGCGCTTCTCGATGCCGACGCCGTGCTCGCCGGTGAGCACGCCGCCCACCTCCACGCACAGGCGCAGGATGTCGGCGCCGAAGGCCTCCGCCGCGTCGAGCTCGCCCTCCTTGTTGGCGTCGTAGAGGATCAGCGGGTGCAGGTTGCCGTCGCCGGCATGGAACACGTTGGCGACCCTGAGGCCGTATTTCTGCGACAGCTCCCGCATGCGCGAGAGCACCAGCGGCAGCTCCTTGCGCGGGATGGTGCCGTCCATGCAGAGATAATCGGGCGAGAGGCGGCCCACCGCCGGGAAGGCGGCCTTGCGGCCGGCCCAGAAGCCGAGCCGCTCCTCCTCGCTCTGCGACACCCGCAGCGTCACGGCGCGGCAGTCGCGGGCGATCGCCTCCACCTCGCCGAGCAGGTGCGCGCATTCCGCCTCGGGGCCGTCCAGCTCGACGATCAGCAGCGCCTCCACGTCGAGCGGATAGCCGACGTTGACGAACGCCTCGGCGGCGGCGATGGCGTCGCGGTCCATCATCTCGATGGCGGCGGGGATGATGCCCTGGCCGATGATGCGCGCCACGCAGTCGCCGGCATCCTCGGAGGTGGGGAAGCCCACCAGCAGCGCGCGGGCGGTGTCGGGCTTCTTCAGCAGGCGCACCGTCACCTCGGTGACGACGCCGAGCAGGCCCTCCGAGCCGATCACCACCGAGAGCAGGTCGAGCCCGCCGGCATCCAGGTGCTTGCCGCCGAGCCGCACGATCTCGCCGGTGATGAGCACCAGCTCCACCCCCAGCACGTTGTTGGTGGTGAGGCCGTATTTCAGGCAGTGCACGCCGCCGGAATTCTCGCCCACATTGCCGCCGATGGAGCAGGCGATCTGCGAGGACGGGTCGGGGGCGTAATAGAAGCCGTCCTGCTCCACCGCGCGGGTGATGCCGAGATTGGTCACGCCCGGCTGCACCACGGCGCAGCGGTTGGCGTAGTCCACCTCCAGGATGCGGTTGAACTTGCCCATGCCCAGCAGCACCGCGTCCTGGAGCGGCAGCGAGCCGCCCGAGAGCGAGGTGCCGGACCCGCGCGGCACCACGCGGATCTCGTTGTCGTGGCAGTATCTGAGGATCGCCGCCACCTGCTCCGTCGTGGACGGCAGCACCACCACCAGCGGCAGCTGGCGATAGGCCGTCAGCGCATCGGACTCGTAGGGCCGCATGCCGCGCTCGGTCGCGATCACCCCTTCGCCGGGCACGATGGCCTTGAGGTCGGCGACGATCTCCTCCCGGCGGGCCAATACCCGCTCGTCCGCTTCCGGCAGCCTGAGGCCCGTCATGGCGGCATCCTTTAACGGTTCTATTTGGCGCCACTATAATCGGTCGGGAGGCAAAAGCTGTCGCTCATTGTTGCCCCATGGGATAAAGTCATTTCGAAACGGGAAAAGATCGGCCCCTGCGGCAGGGGGCGCCCCTCCCGCTGGACCTGAGCGATGATCGGCAATCTGGGCGACCTCGAAATCTTCGCGCGCATCGTCACCGCGGGCAGCCTGTCCGCCGCCGGGCGGGAGCTCGGCCTGTCGCCGCCGGTGGTGTCGAAGCGCATCCAGCGCCTGGAGGAGCGGCTCGGCGCGCGCCTGTTCCAGCGCACCACCCGCAAGGTGACGCTGACCGAGGCCGGCCAGGGCTTCTACGAGCGCGTGGTGAACATCCTCGCCTCCATCGAGGAGGCGGAGAACCAGCTCGCCCGCAAGTCCTCGGAGGTGCGCGGGCTGCTCAGGGTGGCGGCGCCGACCTCGTTCGGCCGCCTGCACATCGCGCCGTTTCTCGGGCCGCTGCTGACGGCGAACCCGGACCTCACCGTCGACCTGGAGCTGTCCGACGCCTTCGTGGACATTGTCGGCGAGGGCTTCGACGTGGCGGTGCGCATCGCCGACCTCGACGATTCGAGCCTCGTGGCGCGCCGGCTCGCCCCGGTGCACCGGGTTTTGTGCGCGACGCCGGACTATCTGAAGCGGGCGGGCGAGCCGAAGTCCATCGGCGATCTCTCCCAGCACGTGCTGCTCGCCACCCACAGCCAGGACCCCTGGCGCATCGAGGGGCCGGATGGGCCGATCACCCTGCGCACCCATTCGCCCCTGCGCACCAATTCCAACGAGGTGGTGCGGGCGGCGACGCTCGCCTCCATCGGCATCGCCCTGCGCTCCACATGGGACGTGGGGCCGGAGCTTCGCTCGGGGGCGCTCAAGGTGGTGCTGCCGAAATGGCGCGCCTCGCACCGGGTCGGGCTGTTCGCGGTCTATCCCTCGCGCCGCTTCCTGCCGCAGAAGGTGCGCGTCTTCATCGACCACCTGACCGGCCTCTACGGCACCGTGCCGCCCTGGGACCAGGGCCTGGAGCACCTGTTCGACACCCGCGCGGCGGCGTGAGGGGCGGGCGCGAGGCTCCTTGGAGCCGCGCCGGAACGACAGGGCCGGCCGCGACCTGGTGCACAAAGGGCGGCTTCCCTCTCCCCTTGCAGGAGAGGGCGAGCGTGAGAGGTGTCGGCGCTCGCTCCCGATCTCAGGCGCCTCCTCACCCCCAATCCCTCTCCCTTCCAGAAAGCGCCCTGCGCTGAGCGCATGGCCGGGCAGCCCGCCACGCGCAAATCGGGTTGGCCCTTTGCCGGCGCTCGGCCATAAGGAGGCTCCTTCACAAGCCGGTCCCATGCCCGCCGCCAAATCTCCCGTCACGCTCACGCCGGCCGGCGCCCTCCAGGGGGCGCGCGAGACCATCCCGTTCATGCCGGGCCTTGCCGCGTTCGGCATGGCGTTCGGCGCCGCCGCGGCGCAGAAGGGGCTGACGCTCGCCGAGGCGTGCCTGTCCAGCGGGCTGGTCTTCGCCGGGCTGGCGCAGATGGTGGCGCTCGAAGGCTGGACCCGGAACTGGACCTTCTCCTCGCTCATCGCCCTCGGCCTGCTCACCTTCACCATCAACCTGCGCCACGTGCTGATGGCGGCCTCCATGCGGCCCTGGCTCGGCCAGCTTCCGGCATGGCAGAGCTATGCCTCGCTGCTGCTGCTCGCCGACAACAACTGGGCCGCATCCATGCGCTACCGCGCCGAGGGCGGCGCCGACGCGGGCTATTTCGTCGGCGGCGGCTTCGTCACCTGGGTGCTGTGGGTGGTCTCCACCGCCGCCGGGCACGTGGTGGGCGGCGGCGTGCCGGACCCCAAGGCCATCGGCATCGACCTCGTGGTGCCGGCCTTCTTCATCGCCATGCTGCTGCCCAACTGGCGCGGCCGGCGCGAGGCGGTGGGCTGGGGCACGGCGGCGGTGGCCTCGCTCGCCGCCTCCTATCTGCTGCCGGGCTGGTGGTTCATCGCCATCGGCGCGGTGGCGGGCGCGCTCGCCGGGGGATTCACCGATGACGAGCGTTGATCCGGCAACGCTGCTCGCCATCTGCGTCATGGCGGCGGCCACCGTCTTCAACCGCACCGCGGGCTTCTTCCTGATGCGCCTCGTGCCGGTGACGCAGCGCGTGCGGCGGGTGCTGGACGCGCTGCCGGGGGCGGTTCTGGTGGCGCTGCTGGTGCCGAACGCGGTGCGCGGCGACACCGCCATGCTCTCGGGCCTCGCCGCCGCGCTGGCGGTGGCCAAGCTCACGAAGAGCGACTTCCTGGCGGTGATCGCCGCCATGGCCGTGGCGGCGGCGATCCGGGCCTTCCACGGCTAGAGCGCGCTCCGATCCAAGCGAATCCCTTCGATCGGGGGGGCGCTCTCCAACGTCGGGAAGGCGCACGCGCCGACCCTTGCGCGTCCGGGCGGACCACGGGCTCCGAATCACTTGCCCTTGTAGCCGATCACCTGCATGCCGCTGATGTCGCCGCTCATGGCGTCCACCACCAGGCGCACGCGCTCGCCGCGCGGGCCGGTGGCCTCGCAGATATAGGCGCCGCCGCGCTGGCGCACCACGCTCACATCCCGGAAGCCGCGCCGCATCAGGCTGTCGGCCACCTGGTCCGGCTCCACCGGACGGGTGCCCTCGGGCGGGTGGCGCATGTAAGGCTGGAAGGGCTCGGGCGGCGTCAGGTCGACCACGTGGTGGAGCGCGGCGTCGTCCCCCTTGATGACGAGCGCCGCACCGGGCGGCTGGGCAGTCGCGATCGTCCCGCCCGAAAGCGAGGAGGTGACCATCACTGCAGCGATGAGATGGCCGGCTCGCACCATCTGCTTTCTCCCCGAGACCCGCCGAGAATCCCGATGCCAGATCCGGATAGCCCCCCTCCGGATGCCGCAGGCCCGAAATGCCGGGATGCGGCGTCATCATCCTAATGCACCCGCTTGAACGCAATCCGACGCGCCCGTTCAGGTGCCGTTCATCTGCCGCCTCCCGGCACCACTCCCGGGACCTGCCGGCAAGGGTCTTGACGGCCGGCGAGGCGCTTCCCAGATCAGGTGAGGCGCCGGTCCTGGTGACGGCGCCTTACCCGGGCCCGGCTTGATGCGGGTCCCGCATGTCGCTTCAAAGGAGGATATGCCATGCGTACTTACGACCTGTCTCCCCTCTATCGCAATACCGTAGGGTTCGACCGTCTGTTCTCGCTGCTGGACGGCGTGGGCGGCGTGGATGCCGCGCCCACCTACCCGCCCTACAATATCGAGCGCACCGGCGAGAACGCTTATCGTATTACCGTCGCGGTGGCGGGCTTCACCGATGCCGACCTCGACATCGAGGTGAAGGAGAACACCCTCACCTTGCGCGGCGAGAAGAAGGCCGAGCAGAACGGCGAGACCGCCCAGCTGCTCTATCGCGGCATCGCGGCGCGCAGCTTCGAGCGGCGCTTCCAGCTCGCCGACCATGTGGAGGTGAAGGGCGCGGTGCTCGAGAACGGACTGCTGCACGTGGACCTCGTGCGCAACATTCCCGAGGCCAAGAAGCCCCGGCACATCGCCATCAACACCGTCGCCGGCCCCAAGGCCATCGAGGCCGGGGCCGCTCCGGCGGAGGCCGCCAAGGCGGCCTGAGGCCCGCGTGGCATCCCGGCCCCGCCGCAGCACCGGCCGGCGCGGCGGCGGGACCGGACCACGCGGGATTGGCGGCGAAGGGGACGGGATTCGGGCGCGTCCTGGTCCCGGTCCCGATCTCGGCGGCACCCCCCGGTGCCGCCGTTCTCATGGGCGGCCGACCCGCATGGGGCCTTGATATGGGGCCTTGATCTTGCCGCCTCCAGGGGCCAGGAGAGACGCTCTTTTCCTCCCGGAACCTCCCCGTGCCCGATCTGCGACCCAGGGTCCTCGTCACCACCCGCCTGTTCGATGCCGGTGCCGCCCGTTTCCTTGAAGAGCAAGGCTTTGCCGTCGTCACCGCGGGCCTGCCGCCGGACGCGCTGGACCGCGCTATTCCCGACGACGTCCTGTCCCGCCTGCTCGACGGCGTCGGCGGCTGGATCGTCGGCATGCGGGCGGTGACGCGGGAAATTCTTGCGGCTCATCCAGGGCTTAGGGTGATCGCCCGGCGCGGCGTCGGCTACGACCGGGTGGATGCGGACGCCGCGCGCGCGCTCGGGCGGGTGGTCACCATCACCGCCGGCGCCAACGACGCCTCGGTCGCCGACCACACGCTCGCGCTCATGCTCGCGGTGCTGCGGCGGCTGAAGGAGAACAACGCGGCGCTGGCCGCCGGCGACTGGCGCGTATCGGCCGGCGCCGACCTCACGGGCAAGACCGTCGGCCTGATCGGCTTCGGCCGCACCGCGCAGGGCGTCGCGCGGCGCCTGTCGGGATTCGAGTGCCGCGTGCTGGTGGCGGCGCCACGCTTCAACGGCCCGGTGCCCGGCGTCACCCACGTCCCGCTCACGCGGCTTCTGGGCGAGAGCGACGTGGTCTCGGTCCACGCCCCGCTCACCGCCGAGACCCGCCACATGATCGATGCGGCCGCGCTCGCCGCCATGAGGAAAGGCGCGATCCTGGTAAACACCGCCCGCGGCGGCCTCGTGGACGATGGGGCGCTTCAGGCGGCGCTCGCCTCCGGCCACATCGCCGGCGCCGGCCTCGACGTGTTCGAGGCCGAGGATGACGCGGCGCTGCGCCCGCTCGCCGAGGCGCTGGCGGCGCTGCCGCAGGTGGTCGCCACCGCTCACGCCGCCGGATCGAGCCGCGAGGCGCTGGCGCGCGGCAACCTGATCGCCGCGCAATGCGTTGCCGCTGTGCTGAAGGGCGCGGCTCCGCCCGCGGGCTGCGTGGTGGCGGACGGCCGGGCCTGAGCCCGGCAGCCCCTTCCCCTTACTCTGCCGCGGCGGGAAGGCCCGGGCGGACCGTCTCCAGCGCCACGGCAGCGGAGGCGACGACCGCGCCGACCCGCACCGCCGCCTGGATCTGGTCCTCGCGGATGCCAGCCTCGCGCAGCACCTTCTCGTGCGCGTCGATGCAGCGCCCGCAACCGTTCATGGCCGAGACCGCAAGCGACCACAATTCGAAGTCCGCCTTGTCCACCCCCGGCGCGCCGATCACGCTCATGCGCAGCTTGGCCGGCAGCGTCTCATAGGCCTTGTTCGAGGCGAGGTGGGTGAAGCGGTAATAGACGTTGTTCATGGCCATGATGGCCGCCGCCGCCTTGGCCGCGTCCATGGCGGCGGGCGACAGATGCGGCGCCGCCTCGGCCTCGAGCGCGCGGGCGACGTCGGCATTGCGCGTGGTGATGCCGCAGGCCACCAGCAGGCCGTAGAGCTGCTGGGGGGTGAGGCTCTCCTCCCGGCCGAGCGCCGAGAGGTTGAGCTTCACGTCCTTGGCGAAAGGCGGGATCTGGTCCTTCAGGGCGTCGATGGACATAAGGGCCTCCGCGCCTCAGGCGACCTTGAGCACGTCGCCGCCGACCTCGCGGTTGCAGGGGCAAAGCTCGTCGGTCTGCAGCGCGTCGAGCACCCGCAGCGTGTCCTTCGGATTGCGGCCCACATTGAGGTTGGTGGCGTAGACGTGCTGAATCACGTTGTCCGGGTCCACCACGAAGGTGTAGCGGAACGCCACCCCGTCCGGCGAGCGCACGCCGAGCCCGTCGGTGAGCGAGCCGTTGGTGTCGGCGAACGACCAGATGGGCAGGCGGTTGAGGTCCTTGTGGTCGCGCCGCCAGGCGAGCTTCACGAACTCGTTGTCGGTGGAGCCGCCGAGCACCACGGCGTCGCGGTCGGCGAAATCGCCGGCAAGGCGGGCGAACTCGGCGATCTCGGTCGGGCACACGAAGGTGAAATCCTTCGGATAGAAGAAGATCACCTTCCACTTGCCGGGAAAGCTCTCCTTCGTCAGCGTCTCGAACGCCGAGACGCCGTTCTCCTCATGCAGGTTGAAGCCGGGCTTCACGCCGGTGATGGAGAAGTCGGGAAGAGGGCTGCCGATGCCGAGCATGAGGGGTCACTCCGATGGTTGGGACCCGGTCGGCCGTGACGCCGCGCCGGGCCTGGCTGTCGGCACCAGGGTCGCAAGCAGCGTGCCAGCCCGCGGGCGGGCGAAAATGCGTGTCATTCCGGGCAAGCGCGGCAGGTGCGGCAGTGCTCCTGTCGCTTTTGCGACGCCGCATGAACGAACCCGGACGCGCCGTGTCGCAAACGGCGCGCGGCCGGCACCAGCAAGCCTTTCGCCTTCGGAACGAAGCGGCCCGCGCCCATCCGTCGCGGCGGGACATTCCCGGATTGCCCGCTCGGCTTTATGTCGTCAGGGATACAGCTTCAGGCCGCAGCCGGGGCCGGACAGCAGGGAGCGGGTGAGATGGCCGTGAAGTGGTGGACCGACGCGCTGGTGGAGCAGCTTCTTCAGGAGGACGCGCCCCACGGCGACCTCACCACAGAGGCGCTCGGCATCGGCGATGTCCCGGCCCGGCTCTCCATGGCCATGCGCGCGGACGCGACCGTGTGCGGCGTCGAGCTTGCGGCCGACATCTTCGCCAGGGCCGGCGCCCAGGCCGACGTGCTGACCGCCACCGCCGCCCGCGTCGCCGCCGGCACGCCGATCCTGGAGGCGCAGGGCGAGGCCGGCCCGATCCTCGTCGCCTGGAAGGTGGCGCAGACGCTGGTCGAATACCTGTCCGGCATCGCCACGGCCACCGCCGCCATCGTCGACGCGGCGCGGGCGGTGGACCCGGACGTGGCGGTGGTGACCACGCGCAAGACCTTCCCCGGCACCAAGCGCATGATGATCGCCGCCATCAAGGCGGGCGGCGCCCTGCCCCACCGCCTGGGACTGTCGGAGACGCTGCTGGTGTTTCCCGAGCATCGCGCCTTCCTCGCCGATCCGGCCGCCGCCGTGGCCGCGCTCGGCCTCGCGGTGCCGGAGAAGAAGGTGGTGGTGGAGGTCGCTTCGCTGGAGGAGGCGCGCGCGGCGCTCGCCGCCATGCCCGACGTGCTCCAGTGCGAGAAGATGACGCCGGATGACATCCGCGCCGTGTGCGCGCTGGTGGCCGGCGCCGGGCAGCCCACCGTGGTGGCGGCGGCGGGCGGGGTGAACGCCGCCAACGCCGCCGACTACGTGTCGGCGGGCGCGCGCGTGCTCGTCACCTCCGCGCCCTACTGGGCCAAGCCCGCCGACGTGAAGGTGACCATCTCACCGGCCTGAGCGGGAAGGAGGCCGCCGCCGGAAGGCGAGCGTCCGGGCCCCGGGCCCCCACGACGGGGCGTGACGCGCCTCAAGGTGTCGACCCACGCCCGCGTTCCCGCCTGCGGCAAGCCAGTCACGGACCGATCGCGCATAGCACCTGCGCGCGGCTTCTACCGCAACGTTTCAATAGCTTTCACAGCAAGCCAATCGAGCCGCGCAATAGAGCACAATCCACTACGTAATTATACGTAAATGGCAGGCGGGAAATCTGTCGCGAACCCGCCAAGGGGGCAGCTCCGCCTGCCCCCTGTCGCAATCGCGACATCAGGTCCGGAGCTGTCAAACATTTGAATCTTTTTGATTTTCAATTCTGGCACACGGCTTGCGAAGTGTTCGTCCAGAAACCTATCGCCGTTTTGGGGACGAGACCGATGATCACCCTCACCCATAATGCCGCGACGGCCGTGAAGGCCGCCATCTCCCAGTCGCCCGACATGGTCGAGGGGCTGCGCGTCCGCGTCGAGGAGGGCGGCTGCGCCGGCTTCAAGTACACCATGCAGCTGGAGGCCGCCGCGCTCGCGGATGACCTGGTGCTGGAGCAGGAGGGCGTGAAGCTCTTCATCGACGGGCGCTCGCAGCAGATGATGCAGGGCATGCGGATCGACTTCGTCACGTCCCTGCACTCCTCCGGCTTCGTGTTCGAGAACCCCAACGCCAGCAACCAGTGCGGCTGCGGAAAATCCTTCAGCTGAGGCAAGGGTCGGTCGTCGCGCCGCCGCAGGGGCGGCAGGGAGGGCAGGATGCTCGCGAAGTCTCCGTCGAATCGGTCCGGCCAGTCCCAGCGCGCCGCCCCGTCCGCGACCACGCTGGAACCGGGCACGACGCGCACCGTGCTGCTCAACGACACCACGCTGCGCGACGGCGAGCAGGCGCCGGGCGTCGCCTTCTCCCGCCGGGAGAAGATCGAGATCGCCGAGGCGCTCGCTGCTGCCGGCGTGCCGGAGATCGAGGCCGGGACTCCCGCCATGGGCGACGAGGAGGTGGAGACGCTGCGCTCCATCGCCTCCCTGAACCTGCCCACGCGCGTGGTCGCCTGGTGCCGCATGAGCGAGGACGACCTGATGGCCGCGGTGGCGGCGGGCGTCACCGCGGTCAATCTCTCCATCCCCTCCTCCGACCGGCAGTTGAAGGGCAAGCTCGGCCGCGACCGCGACTGGGCGCTCGGCACGTTGCGGCGGGTGGTGGGCCTCGCGCGCCAGCTCGGCTTCTCGGTGGCGGTGGGCTGCGAGGACGCCTCGCGCGCCGACCAGGAATTCCTGTGCCGCATCGCCGAGGCGGCGCGCGAGGCCGGCGCCTTCCGCCTGCGCCTCGCCGACACCCTGGGCGTGCTCGACCCGTTCTCGGCCTATGCGCTGGTGCGGCGGGTGGCAAACGCCACGGACCTGGAGATCGAGTTCCACGCCCATGACGACCTCGGCCTTGCCACCGCCAACACGCTGGCGGCGGTGTCGGGCGGGGCGCGCCATTGCTCGGTCACCGTCACCGGGCTCGGCGAACGCGCCGGCAATGCGGCGCTGGAGGAGGTGGCCATCGCCCTGCGCCAGACCGCGCGGGCCGAGACCGGCCTCGATCCCGTCGCCCTGCGGCCGCTGGCGGAGCTGGTGGCGCGGGCCTCCGGCCGCCCGCTCGCCCGCTCCAAGGCGATCGTCGGCGACGATGTGTTCACCCACGAATCCGGCATCCATGTCTCCGGCCTGCTGAAGGACCGTGCCACCTACGAGGCGCTGAGCCCGCAGCTGCTCGGCCGCGACCACCGGGTGGTGCTGGGCAAGCATTCGGGCCTCGCCGCCATCGCCAAGGCGCTCGCCGACGAGGGCCTGGCGGTGGACGAGGCGCGCGGGCGCGCGATCCTCGCCCGGGTGCGCGAGTTCGCCACCCGCACCAAGCAGGGCGTCTCTCCCGATGTGCTGCGCCGCTTCTACGAGGACAGCTTCACCGAGGAGGCGCTGCGCCGCCGCCACGCCGCCGTCATGGGAGCCTGAGGGGATGATCATGGGTCACCGCAGATGGCGCGGCACGAAGGTGCCTCCGCCCGCCGCCCTCGCCGAGCCCCTCGCCGTCGCGGCGCCGGTATCGGCGCCGCCGGCCGCCGCATCCCCCTCCGCCTCCACCTGGCAGCTCATCCGCGAGGACGTGGCCTGCGTGAAGGCGCGCGATCCGGCGGCGCGCAACACGGTCGAGATCGTGCTGACCTATCCCGGCGTGCACGCCATCATCTGGCACCGCCTCGCCAGCCGGCTGTGGCGGCGCGGGGTGAAGTTCCCCGCGCGCTTCCTGTCCTGGCTGGGACGCTTCCTGACCAATGTGGACATCCATCCCGGCGCCACCATCGGCCGGCGCTTCTTCATCGACCACGGCGCTGGCGTCGTGATCGGCGAGACCGCGGAGGTGGGGGACGACGTGACGCTCTATCACGGCGTCACTTTGGGCGGCACCTCCTGGACCGCCGGCAAGCGCCACCCGACGCTGAAGGACGGCGTGCTGGTGGGCGCGGGCGCCAAGATCCTCGGCCCCATCACGGTGGGCGCGGCCTGCCGCGTGGGCGCCAACTCCGTGGTGATCGACGACGTGCCGCCGGGCATGACCGTGGTGGGCATTCCCGGCAAGGTGGTGAAGGCGCTCTCCGAGCGGCGCAAGCTCGGCGACGGGCGCATCGACCTCGAGCACCATCTGATGCCGGACCCGGTGGGCGAGGCCATCGTCTCGCTGCTGGACCGGATCGAGTTCCTGGAAGCGCGACTGACCCATCTCCAGGGCGAGTTGCACAGGACGCGCGGCCCCACGGCCGACGCGGCGGCCTGAGGACGGCGCAGCAAGGGTTGGATGTAAAGTTCCGGAGGTTTGAGATGTCGGTGCTCGATCGGTTGCAGAAGCTCTCCAGCGCGGAGGAGTTCTTCGACACCCTCGGGGTCGCCTACGAGCCGCAGATCCTTCACGTGGCGCGCCTGCACATCCTGCGCCGCATGGGCCAGTACCTCGTGTCGACCGACTTCACGGGCCTCGGCGAGGAGGAGGTCTTCGCTGCCGCGAAGACCAATCTCGAGCGCGCCTATGAGGACTTCTGCGCCTCGAGCCCCATTGCCGAGCGCGTGTTCAAGGTGCTGCGCGAGAACGATCCCAACCGGCCGCCGGCCCCCAAGCCGACGCCCGCCTTCGTCCCCCTATCCTCCCTCACGGGGAGCTAGGAGGCCCACGGACACCACCGCTTGGCTCCGGCTTCGGTCCGGACCAGGCGGATTGGCTGCCCTCCCCTCGCTGTTGTTTGATCCGGCATTGCGAGGGTTCCCGTTGATTGATCGCCCCGCCGTTTGGCGGATGCGAGGGGAGGGCAGAAAATTCAGGCGCGGGCGCGCCCCGGCGGGCGCCCGAGCCTACCCGGATGCCGTCCCCGCTCCCGCGGGGGCGGCCGCCGCCCTCCCTTCGCATACTTTTTCCTGGCATTGCGAAGGTTCCCATTGTTTGAGCGCCGGCTCGGCCGGCGATCGCGAAGGGAGGGCAGCGCTGCACGCCTGACGCGACCAGCGCCCCCAACTACACGCCCCGACGCACCGGCCAAACCGGTATCTCAGCCCGGCGCCTCCCTTGCGCCCACCCGGCGGCAGGGACCGAGGCGCGGCGATCCCCACGCTGCCGCGCGACGGCCGATCCGGGCTGACCAAATCGTCCCATGGCGACACGATACCGCCTTGAAATGGCGCGCATGCCACTATTTGTGCAGCGCGGCCGGCTTGAACCCCCTTGCGGATGGGAGTAGTCAAGCGCCGGCCCCTGCGACCACTTGTGCAGGAGCCTCCCCGAGGACAGTTGGATGGCCCGAAGCAAGATCGCCCTCATCGGGGCCGGCCAGATCGGCGGCACGCTCGCCCTTCTTGCCGGTCTGAAGGAGCTGGGCGACGTCGTGCTGTTCGACGCGGTGGAGGGCGTGCCCCAGGGCAAGGCGCTGGACCTCGCCGAGCTGGCTCCGGTGGAGGGCTTCGACGCCCGCATCATTGGCGCCAACAGCTACGACGCCATCGAGGGCGCCGACGTGGTGATCGTCACCGCCGGCGTGCCGCGCAAGCCGGGCATGAGCCGCGACGACCTTCTCGCCATCAACCTGCGGGTGATGGAACAGGTGGGTGCCGGCATCGGCAAGTATGCGCCGGACTCTTTCGTCATCTGCGTCACCAACCCGCTCGACGCCATGGTGTGGGCGCTGCAGCGCTGGTGCGGCCTGCCGCCCCAGAAGGTGGTGGGCATGGCCGGTGTGCTCGATAGCGCCCGCCTGCGCTATTTCCTCGCCGAGGAGTTCGACGTCTCGGTGGAAGACGTCACCGCTTTCGTGCTCGGCGGCCACGGGGATGCCATGGTGCCGCTCATGCGCTACTGCGCGGTGGGCGGCATTCCAGTGCCGGATCTCGTGCGCATGGGCTGGACCAGCGAGGAGCGCCTCGCCGCCATGGTGGAGCGCACGCGTGACGGCGGCGCCGAGATCATCAACCTGCTGCGGACCGGCGCGGCCTTCTATGCTCCGGCGGCCGCAGCCATCGTCATGGCGGAAAGCTACCTGAAGGACAGGAAGCGGCTCATGCCGGCGGCGGTCTACCTGTCGGGCGAGTACGGCCTGAAGGACATCTATGTGGGCGTGCCGGCGGTGATCGGCGCGCGCGGCGTCGAGCGCGTGGTGGAGGTCGACCTCGACCGCGCCGAGCGGGCGCAGTTCGAAAAATCGGTCTCCGCCGTGGAAACGCTGGTGGATGCCTGCCTGAAGATCGCGCCCGCCCTCGGGCGCTGATCGTTCACGGGATTGGCGGCACGCCGGAAGGGGTGCCGCCTTCATGCCGGGGCTTTCCGCTCCGGAAAGGTGAGGAGACGAATGTTCCGCTCCCTGGCGTGCGGTCCGTGCGCTCATTGTTGGGATGGTGGCGGGCCGTGGCCGGCCGGACCGCACGGGTCCGTACGGCGATCCGCCGCGGGGGGAGGGGGCACTTCGCAACCCTTTAGGGGACGAAGCTGATGAATATTCACGAGTACCAGGCCAAGGCGCTCCTGAAGAAATATGGCGCTCCGGTCTCGCGCGGCGTGCCGGTGCTGAAGGTCGAGGACGCGGAAGCGGCCGCGAAGGAGCTGGGCGGCCCGCTCTGGGTCGTGAAGTCCCAGATCCACGCCGGCGGCCGTGGCAAGGGCAAGTTCAAGGAGCCTGAGGCCGGCGAGAAGGGCGGCGTGCGCCTCGCCAAGTCCATCGACGAGGTCAAGCAGTTCGTCGCCCAGATGCTGGGCCGGACGCTGGTCACCATCCAGACCGGGCCGTCCGGCAAGCAGGTGAACCGCCTCTACATCGAGGACGGCTCCGACATCGAGAAGGAATTCTACCTCTCGCTGCTCGTCGATCGCGCCACCTCCCGCGTCGCCTTCGTGGTGTCCACCGAGGGCGGCATGGATATCGAGGAGGTGGCCCATGCCACGCCCGAGAAGATCGTCACCTTCTCGGTGGACCCGGTCACCGGCGTGCAGGGCTTCCACGGCCGCAAGGTGGCCGACGCCCTCGGCCTGTCCGGCGATCTCGCCAAGCAGGCCGGCAAGCTGGTGGAGGTGCTCTACAAGGCCTTCACCGACACCGACATGGCCATGCTCGAGATCAACCCGCTGATCGTCACCAAGGACGGCCAGCTGAAGGTTCTCGACGCCAAGGTGACGTTCGATTCCAACGCCATGTTCCGTCATCCCGAGCTCGCCGAGCTGCGCGATCTGACGGAAGAGGACGCCAAGGAGATCGAGGCGTCCAAGTACGACCTCGCCTACATCGCCCTCGACGGCACCATCGGCTGCATGGTGAACGGCGCCGGCCTCGCCATGGCGACGCTCGACATCATCAAGCTCTACGGCGAGGAGCCGGCGAACTTCCTCGACGTGGGCGGCGGCGCCAACGAGGAGAAGGTCACGGCGGCCTTCAAGATCATCACCGCCGACCCGAACGTGAAGGGCATCCTGGTCAACATCTTCGGCGGCATCATGAAGTGCGACGTCATCGCCAACGGCGTTCTGGCCGCGGTGAAGGCGGTGGGCCTCAAGGTGCCGCTGGTGGTGCGCCTCGAAGGCACCAACGTTGAGGAAGGCAAGAAGATCATCCGCGAGTCCGGGCTGAACGTGATCCCGGCGGACGATCTGGACGATGCGGCGCAGAAGATCGTGGCCGCGGTGAAGAAGGAAGCTGCGTGATGTCCGTGCTCATCAACAAGGACACCAAGGTCATCACCCAGGGCTTCACCGGCAAGAACGGCACGTTCCACGCCGAGCAGGCCATCATCTACGGGACCAGGATGGTCGGCGGCACCTCGCCCGGCAAGGGCGGCTCCACCCATCTCGGCCTGCCGGTGTTCGACACCGTCATCGAGGCCAAGGAGAAGACCGGCGCCGACGCCTCGGTGATCTACGTGCCGCCTCCGGGGGCCGCCGACGCGATCCTGGAGGCCATCGACGCCGAGATCCCGCTCATCGTCTGCATCACCGAGGGCATCCCGGTGATGGACATGGTGAAGGTGAAGCGGGCGCTGTCCGGCTCGAAGTCGCGCCTCATCGGTCCCAACTGCCCGGGCATCGTCACGGCGGGGGAGAGCAAGATCGGCATCATGCCGGCCAACATCTTCAAGAAGGGCTCGGTGGGCATCGTCTCGCGCTCGGGGACGCTGACCTACGAGGCGGTGTTCCAGACCTCTCAGGAGGGCCTGGGCCAGACCTCGGCGGTGGGCATCGGCGGCGACCCGGTGAAGGGCACGGAGTTCATCGACGTGCTGGAGATGTTCCTGGCCGACCCGGCGACCACGTCGATCGTGATGATCGGCGAGATCGGCGGCTCTGCGGAGGAGGACGCGGCGCAGTTCCTGGCGGATGAAGCCAAGAAGGGGCGCAAGAAGCCGATGGTTGGCTTCATCGCCGGCCGCACGGCGCCTCCCGGGCGGCGGATGGGCCATGCGGGGGCGATCATCTCCGGCGGCAAGGGCGGCGCCGAGGACAAGATCGCCGCAATGGAGGCGGCCGGCATCACCGTGTCCCCCTCCCCCGCCCGCCTCGGCAAGACCCTGGTGGACGTGCTCAAGGGCTGAGCCCGGTGCGGGAAGGGCTTCCCTTCCCGCACCCTTCCGCATGGCTCCCGCGCGTCCCGCGAAGAGGTGTGACGGAAGGGAAGCAGGTATGAAGAAAGTGCCGTGGCCGTTGCGTTTCGCCGGCCACGCACCCATTTTCGCCGCAAAGCTCGGCGACGGGCGTGGCCAGCGGGCAAACCACCCGCGCGCGCCGGCCCGGCGCGGGAGGCGAAGGTTTCAAGGCACCGCTGCCGCAGGCCGCCACGAGCCCAGCAGCGGTGAAAGGGGCGTCCGGCTCCGGCCGGGTGCTCGATTGTGGCACATGACGAGGCCTTGGGGCCGCGGCTTCCCTTCGCGCTCGCCAGGAGGCGGGATCAGCGCAGGGCCGCGCGGCGCCCACGACCATCCGGGAAGAAGCCCATGTCGCGCGCGGATCAGAACGACATTTTCCTCTCCACCTCTTTCCTCTATGGCGCCAATGCCGCCTGGATCGAGGACCTCTACGCCCGCTACGAGACCGACCCGAACGCGGTGCCACAGGAGTGGCAGGCTTTCTTCGCCGCGCTCAAGGACGATCCCGCCCAGGTGATCGAGAATGCCCGCGGCGCCTCCTGGAAGAAGCCGAACTGGCCGGTGCACGCCAATGGCGAACTGGTCTCGGCCATGGATGGCCAGTGGATCGAGGTCGAGAAGGCCATCTCCGAGAAGGTGAAGGCCAAGGCCCAGAAGGCGGGCGTGGAATTCTCCCCCACCGAGGTGCAGCAGGCCACCCGCGACTCGGTCAAGGCGCTGATGATGATCCGCGCCTACCGCATGCGCGGCCACCTGCACGCCAACCTCGACCCGCTCGGCCTCACCCCGCCGCGCGAGGCGCCCGAGCTCGACCCGGCCTCTTATGGCTTCTATGAAGCCGACCTCGACCGCAAGATCTTCATCGACCACGTGCTGGGCCTGGAATTCGCCACCGTGCGCGAGATGGTGACGATCCTGCGCCGCACCTACTGCTCATCCATCGGCGTCGAGTTCATGCACATCTCCTCGCCCGAGGAGAAGGCCTGGATTCAGGAGCGCATCGAGGGTCCGGACAAGGAGGTGTCGTTCACCCGCGAGGGCAAGCGCGCCATCCTCAACAAGCTGGTGGAGGCCGAGGGCTTCGAGAAGTATCTCGACGTCAAGTACACCGGCACCAAGCGCTTCGGCCTCGACGGCGGCGAGAGCCTGATCCCGGCGCTGGAGCAGATCATCAAGCGCGGCGGCAACCTCGGCGTGAAGGAGATCGTGTTCGGCATGGCCCATCGCGGCCGCCTGAACGTGCTCACCCAGGTGATGGGCAAGCCGCACCGGGCGCTGTTCCACGAGTTCAAGGGCGGCTCGTGGGCCCCCGACGAGGTGGAAGGCTCGGGCGACGTGAAGTACCACCTCGGCGCCTCGTCCGACCGCGAGTTCGACGCCAACAAGGTGCACCTGTCGCTGACCGCGAACCCCTCGCACCTGGAGATCGTCGACCCGGTGGTGCTCGGCAAGTCGCGCGCCAAGCAGGACCAGATGCAGGACGCCGAGCGCGTGAAGGTGCTCCCCCTGCTGCTGCACGGCGACGCCGCCTTCGCCGGCCAGGGCGTGGTGGCCGAGTGCCTCGGCCTCTCCGGCCTGAAGGGCCACCGCACCGGCGGCTCGATCCACTTCATCATCAACAACCAGATCGGCTTCACCACCAATCCGCGCTACTCGCGCTCCTCGCCCTATCCGTCCGACGTGGCGAAGATGATCGAGGCGCCGATCTTCCACTGCAACGGCGACGACCCGGAATCGGTGGTGTTCTGCGCCAAGGTGGCGACCGAGTTCCGCCAGCGCTTCCATAAGCCGGTGGTCATCGACATGTTCTGCTACCGCCGCTTCGGCCACAATGAGGGCGACGAGCCGGCCTTCACCCAGCCGAAGATGTACAAGGTGATCCGCCAGCACCCGAGCGTGCTCGAGCTCTATTCCAAGAAGCTCGAGAGCGAGGGCGTGGTGACCGCCGGCGAGGTGGACACCATGCGCGGCGCCTGGCGCGACCGGCTGGAGGCGGAATACGAGGCCGGCCAGGCCTACAAGCCCAACAAGGCGGACTGGCTGGACGGCCGCTGGGCCGGCCTGAAGGCCGCCCAGGAGGACGACGACCCGCGCCGCGGCAACACCGGCATTCCCGCCGACCTGCTGAAGTCCATCGGCGAGAAGATCACCACCGTGCCGGAGGGCTTCAAGGTCCACCGCACCATCCAGCGCTTCCTCGACAACCGCAAGAAGGCGATCGAGGAGGGCCAGGGCATCGACTGGGCGACCGGCGAGGCGCTGGGCTTCTGCTCGCTGCTGATGGAGGGCCACCCGGTGCGCCTCTCCGGCCAGGACGTGGAGCGCGGCACCTTCTCCCAGCGCCATTCGGTGCTGCTCGACCAGGACACCGAGGCGCGCTACAAGCCGTTCAATCACCTCTCCGAGACCCAGGCCAAGTACGAGGTCATCAACTCGATGCTCTCGGAGGAGGCGGTGCTCGGCTTCGAGTACGGCTACACGCTCTCCGAGCCCAACACGCTGGTGCTTTGGGAGGCCCAGTTCGGCGACTTCGCCAACGGCGCCCAGGTGGTGTTCGACCAGTTCATCTCCTCGGGCGAGCGCAAGTGGCTGCGCATGTCCGGCCTCGTCTGCCTCCTGCCGCACGGCTATGAGGGCCAGGGGCCGGAGCACTCCTCCGCGCGCCTGGAGCGCTACCTCCAGCTGTGCGCCGAGGACAACATGCAGGTGGCGAACGTCACCACCCCGGCCAACTACTTCCACATCCTGCGCCGGCAGCTAAAGCGCGAGTTCCGCAAGCCGCTGATCCTGATGACGCCGAAGTCGCTGCTGCGCCACAAGCGGGCGGTCTCGGCGCTGTCGGAGATGGAGACCGGCACCTCGTTCCACCGCGTGCTGTGGGACGATGCCCAGTCGCACCCCACGCCCGACGGCATCAAGCTGGTGGCGGACGACAAGATCCGCCGCGTCGTCCTGTCCTCGGGCAAGGTCTATTACGACCTGTTCGAGGAGCGCGAGAAGCGCGGCGTCGACGACGTCTACCTGATGCGCGTGGAGCAGCTCTATCCGTTCCCGCTCAAGACGCTGGTTCAGGAGCTCTCGCGCTTCAAGAACGCCGAGGTGGTCTGGTGCCAGGAGGAGCCGAAGAACCAGGGCGCCTGGTTCTTCGTCCAGCCTTATCTGGAATGGGTGCTGGAGCAGGCCGGCGGCGCATCGAAGCGGCCGCGCTATGCGGGCCGTCCGGCGTCCGCCGCCACCGCCACCGGGCTGATGTCCAAGCATCTGGCGCAGCTGAAGGCATTCCTGGACGAGGCTCTGGGCTGATCCGCGCGGCGGAGAAAGGCGACGACCAGGACGGAGGCACCTTTGGCCCATTTCCTGCTGCGGCTGCAGCCGCCGCGCGCGAGCTTCCCCGAGGATGCGAGCGGCGCGGAGATGGAGGCGATGGGCGCGCACGGGGCCTACTGGCACCAGCTCGCCGAAGGCGGACCCGCTCTGGCGGTGGGTCCGGTGGCCGATCCCGCGGGCATCTGGGGGATGGCCTTGGTGGACGTGGACGACGAAGGTCACGCGAAGGCGCTCGCCGACGCGGACCCGATTATCGCGGCGGGACTGGGCTTCGCCTATGAGGTGATGCCGGTTCCGTCTCTCATCCTGAACCGGGGCGCTGCCCCGGCGGGCGACGAACGTTGAGGGAGGTCCCCAAAGGGGACGAACAGAATGGCGACCGAGATCCGCGTGCCCACTTTGGGCGAGTCCGTTACCGAGGCCACCATCGGCAAGTGGTTCAAGAAGCCCGGCGAGGCCGTGAAGGCCGACGAGCCGCTGGTGGAGCTCGAGACCGACAAGGTCACGGTCGAGGTCCCCGCCCCTGCCTCCGGCGTGCTGGCCGAGATCGTCGTCAAGGACGGTGAGACCGTGGGCGTCGGCGCGCTGCTCGGCTCCATCGGCGAAGGCGCCGGCGCGACGGCCGCCGCTCCCGCCGCCGCTCCCAAGGCCGATGCGCCGAAGCCCGCCGCGGCGCCCGCGCCCACCCCTGCCGCTCCCGCCGCCGCGGTCGCGGCCGGCGCCAACGGCCCGGCGGTGGCCCGCATCGCCGCCGAGAGCGGCGTGAACCCGGCGTCCGTCGCCGGCTCAGGTAAGGACGGCCGCGTCACCAAGGGCGACATGCTGGCCGCCATCGCCGCCGGCGTTCCCGCCGCGCCCGCCCCGGCCCCGGTGGTCGCACGCGCTCCCTCCAGCGCCGATGACGCCGCCCGCGAGGAGCGGGTGAAGATGACCAAGCTGCGCCAGACCATCGCGCGGCGCCTGAAGGACGCGCAGAACACCGCCGCCATGCTCACCACGTTCAACGACGTGGACATGGGCCCGGTGATGGCCCTGCGCGCCCAGTTCAAGGATGCGTTTGAGAAGAAGCACGGCGTGAAGCTCGGCTTCATGGGCTTCTTCACCAAGGCGGTGATCGCGGCGCTGAAGGATCTTCCGGCGGTGAACGCCGAGATCGACGGCACCGACATCGTCTACAAGAACTACTACAATATCGGCATCGCGGTCGGCACCGAGAAGGGCCTCGTGGTCCCGGTGGTGCGCGACGCCGACCTGCTCTCGGTCGCCGAGATCGAGAAGCAGATCGCCGGCTACGGCCGCAAGGCGCGCGACGGCAAGCTCGGCATCGAGGACATGCAGGGCGGCACCTTCACCATCACCAACGGCGGCATCTACGGCTCGCTGATGTCCACCCCGATTCTGAATGCGCCGCAGTCGGGCATCCTCGGCATGCACCGCATCGAGGAGCGCCCGGTGGCCATCAAGGGCCAGGTGGTGATCCGGCCGATGATGTACCTCGCCTTGTCCTACGACCACCGCATCGTCGACGGCCGCGAGGCCGTGACCTTCCTGGTGCGCGTGAAGGAGACCCTGGAGGACCCGGCGCGGCTGGTGCTGGACCTGTGAGGACGTGAGGGGGGGCCGCTTGGCTCCCCTTTTCCTGTCGGCCGGCCCGCGCCGGCTCCTCTTTCCGGGCTGAAGGCAGCCCATATCACCTCAATTGGAGCCGGTCGGCTGGTATCGTGACTGATGCGGTCCCAGGAGCGGACAGCGGCTTTGGTTGGGGTCTGGAGACTTTCTCAATGTCCTACGATCTCATCATCATCGGCACCGGCCCCGGCGGCTATGTGTGCGCCATCCGCGCGGCCCAGCTGGGCCTCAAGGTCGCGGTGGTGGAGAAGCGCGGCACCCATGGCGGCACCTGCCTGAACGTGGGCTGCATCCCCTCCAAGGCGCTGCTCTACGCCTCCGAGCTGTTCGAGGAGGCGGGCCACAAGTTCGCCGAGATGGGCATCGGCGTGCCTTCGCCCAAGCTCGATTTGCCCGCCATGCTCGCCTTCAAGGACAAGGGCGTGGACGGCAACGTCAAGGGTGTCGAGTTCCTGCTGAAGAAGAACAAGGTCGACGTCTACATGGGCGCCGGCAAGATCCTCGGCCCCGGCAAGGTGGAAGTCACCCTCAACGCCGACGGCAAGGTCGAGACGCTCGAGACGAAGAACATCGTCATCGCCACCGGCTCCGACGTTGCCCCGCTGCCGGGCGTGACCATCGACGAGGAGCGCATCGTCTCCTCCACCGGCGCGCTGAAGCTGCCCAAGGTTCCGGGCAAGCTGGTGGTGGTGGGCGCGGGCGTCATCGGCCTGGAGCTGGGATCGGTGTGGCGCCGCCTCGGCGCGCAGGTCACCGTGGTGGAATTCCTGGACCGCATCCTGCCGGGCATGGACGGCGAGGTGGCGAAGAGCTTCCAGCGCATCCTCGACAAGCAGGGCTTCGCGTTCAAGCTCGGCACCAAGGTCACCGGCATCGACTCCAAGGGCAAGACGCTCAAGGTATCGGTGGAGCCCGCCGCGGGGGGCGCAGCCGAGGTGATCGAGGCTGACGTGGTTCTGGTCGCCATCGGCCGCACCCCCTACACCGCCGGCCTCGGGCTGGAGGAGACGGGCGTCGCCAAGGATGCGCGCGGCCGGGTCGTAACCGACGCCCACTTCGCCACCAGCGTGCCGGGCATCTATGCCATCGGCGACGTGATCGTCGGCCCCATGCTCGCCCACAAGGCAGAGGACGAGGGCGTGGCGCTGGCCGAGATGCTGGCCGGCAAGGCCGGGCACGTGAACTACGACGTGATCCCCGGCGTGGTCTACACCTTCCCGGAGGTCGCCTCGGTGGGCAAGACCGAGGAGGAGCTGAAGGCCGCGGGCGTCGCCTACAAGGTCGGCAAGTTCCCCTTCACCGCCAACGGCCGCACCAAGGTGAACAACACCACGGACGGATTCGTGAAGATTCTCGCCGACGCCGCCACCGACAAGGTGCTGGGCGCCCACATCATCGGCCCCGAGGCCGGCGAGATGATTCACGAATGCGCGGTGCTGATGGAGTTCGGCGGCTCGTCCGAGGACCTCGCCCGCACCTGCCATGCCCACCCCACCCGCTCCGAGGCGGTGAAGGAGGCGGCCATGGCGGTGGAGAAGCGCGCCATCCACATGTGAGAGCGGCGCGCCGGGCCGCGTCCGGCGCGCACGCCCACCACCGGGGACACACCGCCCCGGAGCCCCCATCGCCCGGCCTCAGGCGAGCAGGCCTTCGCCCAGATCAAGCATCGGATGCGACAGTCCCGGAAGCGCGCCGTTGCGGGCACCGGCTGCCGACGCGCGCGCCAACCACCTGACCGGCGCTGCGTACGCTTCGATCAAGACATGAAATGTTCCGGGATCGCTGCCTCCGAGGAGCGCGCGGGGCTCAGACGAGCAGCCGCCGTGCGAGGACGACCAGCGTGCAGGCGATCGCCACCGTGAGGCCGAGATGCACCGCCCGCGCGGGCGGCATGGTGCGGTCCAGGAGCACGTCGTCCGAAAGCTTCGGGTTGATGAAGGCGTCCACATAGCCGCCCGCCCGATAACGCGGTGCGAAGGCGGCGGCATCAGGCCAGACGCCGGCCGGCCAATCGAGCAGGGTCAGGCGCGCATTTTCGTGGAGCCGTCCGTCCACCTGGTAGCGGTAGCGCAGGCCACGGGCGAGCGAGCCGAAGGCGCCCGGCGGCGCCGGGGCTTCGACGATATGGACTTTGATGGAAGGCCAGCCGGCGACGCGCCGCGCCTTGACCCGCGCGCCGGCGGCCACCGCAGCGAGGATCAAGCCCCCGAGGATGCCGAACGAAGCGAGATAGGAGACCATGCGGACGACGATATCGAGCATGGCCCTCCCCCGTCTCCCGCCCGCCGCCGGCAGGCGCCGTCGCCGGAGCGGAGCAAAAGACCCCTGCCCCGCTCAGAGGCCCTCAGGCGCCGCGCGCCTCAGAGCGGCTTGGCGCTGCCGGTCACCGCTGGCGCGATGGCGTTGGCCGCGCCGGGCGAGGCCGCCTCGGGCTTGGCTTGGGCCGGCTCCACGGGCCTTGGCCTCGGCTTGGGCCGCGCGGTGATCGCCTGCACTGCCGCGATCACCTCGGAATGCAGCCGCGGCGACTTCTCGATGTTGAAGTGGTCGATGCTGCCCGAGGCGTCGAGATTGCGATTGTCGAGCCGCCCCTTGAAGCCGGGCCCGGTGGCGAGGCGCTTCCCGTAGCCGTTGTTCGACTGGTAGTAGTTCACGAACCGGCCGCCGGACGGACCGATGCTGGTCACGCCCACCGGATCGAAGGTCACCACCAGCCGCGGCGCCACGCCAAGCGCCGTCAGGCGCTGCGCCATCTCGATGGCGGCGTCGGCGCCCAGCGAATGGCCGACGATGATGATGGGAGCGTTGCGGTTGGCGCGGCTTGCGGCGGCGGCCTGATCGGCAAGCTGGGGCCAGGCGCCGTATTCGTGAACGGTAGCGGTGATGCCCCGCGCATTGAGCTTCTCGGCGAGGTCATCCATGCCGAGCGAGAACACGTTGGCCAGCCCGCGCAGAAGGTACACATGGCCAGTGTTCTGCGCCGCGGCAGGGCCGGTCGCAAAGCTGACGGACAGGAAGAGCGCAACGATCAGCGCGGAGGCATGGCGCAAAGCTGACATCATGAGGGGCACCGCTCCAGATGGCGTCCGAGTTCTGCCGTCAAAAGCGAGCCGGGGCAACAGGTGAGTGTTTGCCCGGCGCAACAATCCCCAACGGCAACCTGATTTTAGGCCCGCGCCGTGGCACTTCTGCATCAATCGGCAGATCAAGCTCGGCATTGGCGAACTTAGGTATTATAATGTTACCAACCTGCACTTAGGGTTGCGTAGTCTGCCAACCCGTTCGGAATACAACCCCTCAAGTCAGGGTGAGGAGGATTGAGTGACGTACGCCTATTGGGACGGTTCCCTCCTACGAGAAGACACAAAAGAACAAAGGATTGGTCAGATCCTGGCCAATCTCGGCTTTCAGGGCGATAAGGACGGCGAACAGCGCAGCCCGATGCACAGGGGGGCCGCATCGCCTGTTACGCCGCCCGGCGGCATTCTCATCGTCGCGCTTCTGTCCGGCGTTTCCGGCGCCATCGCGGGCCTTGTCTTCGGCGGGTACCTGACGATCGCGATAGCAGTCTTCGTGAGCCTGACGCTTGGGCTTGCCGTGGGCATTTGGAGCCACCGCACAGACAACTGACCCGCTCAAGCCGAAACGTGGATCATCCCACCAGCAGGATGTGCAGGCTCCTCGGCCCATGGGCGCCGAGGAGCAGGGTCTGCTCGATGTCAGCTGAACGCGAGGGGCCGGTGATCCAGTTCACTGTGCGGGGCAGCACGCCCTCTCCGAACACGCCGCGCACCCGATCCCACACGCTCTCATAGTCGGCGGCCACGTCCGCGGCGTCGAGCACCACCAGATGGTGGTCGGGCAGAAGGTTGAGCGTGCTCGGATTATCGGCGCCGGACAGCAGCACGAGCGTGCCCGATTCGGCGACGCCCGCATAAGCGTGGGAGAGGCCCACCAGCTGCCGCCCGTCGGAAGGGCCGATCCAGACGTCGAGGTTCGGCTCATTCTGCCACGGCAGGTCGGCGAGGCGCGGGTCGGCGCCGCGCAGGATGCTGGAGGGCAGGTTGCGCGCCCGGAGATAGGCAGAGATGGCGGACGGCACGTCATCACGCGCGGCGAGGCGATCGAGGCTGGCGTCGGCGGCGAGCGCCATCTTCTCGAACAAGGCGATCCGCTCGTCCGTCGGCAGCTGGGCGCGGGCGGGGGTGACGCCGCGGGGATGGCGGGCGATGCGCTGCTCGACCTCGAAGCGACGTGGCGCCTCCTTCGAGGTGACGCCCAGCGCCCGGCGGACGGAGGCCATGACGGTGTCGCGGGACGAGGTCATGCGGCATCTCCCTTTGCGGCGGCCGCCTCGGCGCGCGCCAGCGCCTCGCGCTCCTTGCGCCTGCGCCATTGCGCCTGGAAGGTGTCGCCTTCCGGCGCCGGGAAGTCGCGATATTTCGTCCATCCGCCTGCCAGCGGCAGGCTGGAGAAGCGGCCTTTGCTGCGGCCCAAGAGCGCCAGCGCGCCCATGGCGAGCCGCGTCGCCGGCCGGTAGAGCCAGCCGCGCCTGGCGAAGAAGCCCCAGATGCCGAGGCCGTAGCGCTGCGGCGCCGGGGTGAGGTGGCGCTCGAACTCCTTCTCGCGCCAATGGCGCATCAGCTTCGGCAGCGGGATGCGCACCGGGCACACCTCCTCGCAGCGGCCGCAGAAGGTGGAGGCGTTGGGCAGGTTCGCGCCCTTCTCGATGCCGATCAGCGCGGGGGTGAGCACGGCGCCCATGGGGCCGGGATAGACCCAGCCGTAAGCATGCCCGCCGATGGCGTGGTAGACCGGGCAATGGTTCATGCAGGCGCCGCAGCGGATGCAGCGCAGCATCTCGCGCAGCTGGCTGGCGAGCATGCCCGAGCGGCCGTTGTCGAGGATCACAACGTGGTACTCGCCCGGACCGTCCGCGTCGGCGTCGCGCCGGGGACCAGTGGAGAAGGTCGTGTAGACGCTCATCTCCTGCCCGGTGGCCGAGCGCGCCAGCACGCGCAGCAGCTGGCTCACGTCCTCCAGCGTCGGCACCAGCTTCTCGATCGAGGCGAGCACGACGTGGGCCTTGGGCAGGGTTTGGGTGAGGTCGCCGTTGCCCTCGTTGGTGACGATGATGGAGGTGCCGGTCTCCGCCACCAGGAAGTTCGCCCCCGTCACCCCCACGTCCGCGGCCAGGAAGCGCTGTCGCAGCTTGCCGCGCGCCTCAGCCAGCAGCGCGGTGGGCTCGGAGAGGTCGCGCTCGGGCGGCAGGTCGGAATGCACGCGGCGGAAGTCCGCCTCCACCTGGTCCTTGGTGAGGTGGATGGCGGGGGCGATGATGTGGGACGGCGCCTCGCCGCGGATCTGGATCAGATACTCGCCGAGATCGGTCTCCACCGGTTCGATGCCGCGCGCGGCGAGGTGGTCGTTGAGGCCGATCTCCTCGGAGATCATGGACTTGCCCTTGGTCACCGTCTTCGCGCCGAGGCGCTTGCAGATGTCGGTGACGATGTCGCGCGCCTCGGCGGCATCCACGGCGAAATGCACGTGGCCGCCCATCTCCCTCACCTTGGCCTCGTACCGCTCCAGATACAGGTCGAGATGGGCCAGGGTATGGTTCTTGATGTCCCGCGCGCTGTCGCGCAGGGCCTCGAACTCGGGCAGCTTCTCGGCCGCAGCCCTTCGCCGGCCGATGAAGCCCGACCGCACGTTCATGAGCGCGTCCTGGAGCTTGGCATCCTCCAGCGCGCCGGCGACATTCTGCTTGAAGGCGGGGGTCGTGATCTCGAGGCTCATGTCTCACGCCTTCCCGGACGGGGCAGGCTCGCCGATGGCGGGGCCGTCGCCCATTCCCGCCAGCACCTCCGCCACGTGGCGCGCGCGCACCGGGCTGCCCCGGCGCTGGAGCTTGCCGGCCATGTTCATGAGGCAGCCGAGATCGCCGGCGAGCAGGGTGCCGGCCCCGGTCGCCTCCACGTGCTCAGCCTTGCGCTCGACGATCGCGCCCGAGAGGGCGGGATACTTCACGCAGAAGGTGCCGCCGAAGCCGCAGCAGGTGTCGGCCTCCTCCATCTCCGCGAGCCGCAGCCCCTCGACCGAGGCCAGCAGCGCCCGCGGCTGGCGCATCACGCCCAGCTCGCGCAGGCCGGAGCAGCTGTCATGATAGGTGACGGTGCCCTCGAACGCGGCCTCCACCGCCGTCACGCCGCGCACGTCCACCAGGAACGAGACCAGCTCGAACACCTTGGCGCAGAAGCGGTCCACACGGCCCACCCAATGCGAATCGCCGACGAACAGCTCGGGATAGTGGGTCTTGATCATGCCGGCGCACGAACCCGAGGGGGCGACCACGTAATCGTAGCTCTCG
This sequence comes from Xanthobacter pseudotagetidis, assembly GCF_043194795.2. Taxonomy (NCBI): domain Bacteria; kingdom Pseudomonadati; phylum Pseudomonadota; class Alphaproteobacteria; order Hyphomicrobiales; family Xanthobacteraceae; genus Xanthobacter; species Xanthobacter pseudotagetidis. The sequence goes on from NZ_CM195534.1 coordinate 4,787,402, forward strand.
AACGCCGCGATCACCTGCTCGGCGAGCGCGCGGGAGGTGGCGCGGTCGCCGGAATTGAACCCCGGCTGGCCGCAGCAGGTCTGGCGCGGCACGTCCACCTCGCAGCCGGCATCCTCCAGGAGCTTGGCGGCCGCGAAACCCACGGAAGGCCGCAGCGTGTCCACGAGGCAGGTGCAGAACAGGCCGACGCGGGGCGCCTTGCCCGCGTCCGTCTCGGTCGGGGAGGGAGGGACCATGGGGGACCTTGGGACCATTGAGCCGGAAGCGGGAAGACGCGGGGCCGACGCCCGCGAAGGCCCGCTCTTTGGAATGATCCTATAGCACCGGAGGACATGGAGCGGAAAGCGAGCGGGCACTGGCCGGCCGAGGCGCCCGGATTCAGGGCATGATCTCGATCACCGCCCCAGGGGCCAGGCGCTCCACCAGCCACCTCAGATCCGCCGGCCGCAGCGCCACGCAGCCCTCGGTCGGCCGAAAGCCCGGCCGGGCGGAATGGATGAACACCGCCGAGCCGTGGCCGGGAACGCGCGGCCGGCTGTTGTGATCCATCACCAGGACGAGGTCGTAGAGCGCATCGTCGCGCCACATGCGCTCGTGGGAGGTCGAAACCGGTAGCTTGACCGAGCGGTTGTAGCGCCGGTCGGCGGGATCGTCGCTCCAGCCGTCGTCGGGGCGGATGGCCGCGAGCGGCAGGCGCGTGCGGGGTGGCGGCGCCCGGTCGGCGCGGTAGAGCGCCCTGACGATCCGGTAGCGGCCGACAGGGGTGTGTCCGTCCCCTTCCCGCTTGCGGACTGAGGGGCCGGCGCGGCCCAGCGCCACGGGAATGGCGCGGCCGCCGGCGACCAGAAGGCCGAGATGGCGCCCGCCCGGCCGGCGGCGCACGAGGATGTGCGAGATGCCCACAGGATGTTCACCCTTCATGCCACATTAATTTACCTATAAACCTCGCCCGAGAGGCGGGAAATTTGCATGCTCGCGCCGGCATGCTGTACTTGCGCGATTCGCGTGTCCCGTGGGGCGCATAAGGGCGCGCTTCGCGCGTCCTATGGGGCGCAGGAGGATTGACATGGCCAACGCCTGGAAAATCCTGGTGGTCGAGGACGACCCGGAGCTGCGCGACGCCCTCGTCGAGCAGCTGACCATCCAGGAGGAGTTCGAGCCGGTGCCGGCGGAGACCGCCCAGGCTGCCATCGATACCGCCAGGAACGGCGCCATCGATCTCGTCATCATGGATGTCGGCCTGCCCGACATGGACGGGCGCGATGCCGTGCGGCAGATGCGCCGCAACGGATTCAAGGCGCCTATCCTGATGCTGACCGGGCATGATACCGACAGCGACACCATCATGGGGCTGGAGGCGGGCGCCAACGACTATATCGTGAAGCCGTTTCGCTTCGCGGTGCTCCTCGCGCGGCTGCGGGCCCAGATGCGCTCGCATGAGGCGAGCGAGGACGCGGTGTTCGCCATCGGCCCCTATTCCTTCCGGCCCGGCGCCAAGCTGCTGCTCACCGAGCGCGGCTCGAAGATCCGCCTCACCGAGAAGGAGACGGCGATCCTGCGCTATCTCTACCGTGCCGGGAAGACGCCGGTGCCGCGCGAGACGCTGCTGCAGGAGGTCTGGGGCTACAATTCCGGCGTCACCACCCACACGCTCGAAACCCACATCTACCGCCTGCGCCAGAAGATCGAGCCCGACCCCTCCAACCCCACGCTTCTCGCCACCCAGGCCGGGGGATACAAGCTCGTCCCCTGACAAGAAGGCCGCCCCGATGCCCGCCCGCCGAAAGAACCGCCCTTGAGCCTGGAGACGGACATCGCCCTGCTCCGGCAGGTGCCCACGTTCGACATCCTGAACGGGGAGGCGCTGCGCATCCTCGCCATCAGCTCGGAGCAGAAGGTGCTCGCCGCGGGTGACGTCCTGTTCAAGGCCGGGGACGACGCCGATTGCGGCTACGTGCTGGCGTCCGGCGTCATCCACTTCGTCCGCGAGGGCGCGGAGCCGGAGCTGCTGCATGTGCTGGAGCCGGTGGCGCTGATCGGCGAGACCGCGCTCATCCTCGCCAACAAGCGGCCGGCGACGGCGGTGGCGGCGGAACCATGCGTGCTCATGCGCCTGTCGCGCTCCACCTTCGTGCGCACGCTGGAGGGCTTTCCGGACGTGGCACAGCGCATGCGCAAGATGTTCGCCGCGCGCCTGGAGGAGACGCTTGGCGCGCTCGGGACCATCGCCGAGCGGCTGGAGAGCGAGGGCCTCGGCCCGCGACGGCGCTGAGGCAGGCCGGCCTCAGGCGTTCCAGAACGCCTTCATCTCGTCACCGTCCGCCAGACCCCGCTCATGCCCGTTCTTCAGGCACGGCTCGATCCACTTCGGATCCATCAGGCTGTCGACGGAGCTGACACCGGGCAGGAGACCGACCACCTTCAGCACCGTCTTGGTGCCCTGGCCCTCCAGCGTGCGCACCTCCTGCTGCAGCGTGTTGGGCAGCCCCGACGTGCGCAGGCCCACTTTCACCGCGTCCTCGCCGCCGTCGGAGAGCGAGATCACCAGCGCCCGCGCGACGCCGGCGACCACGTCCGCATGGGTGCTGGTCTGGCAGATGCCGCCGTCCATGCAGAGGCGGTTCTTCAGCCAGGTCGGCCCCATGGAGCCGGGAAGCGACGAGCTCGCGGCGCAGGCGACGTTGATGGGGATGCCGGCCTGGGCCGACACCACGAGCCGCTCGCCGGTGTAGCAGTCGATGGCGGTGGTGTGGAGCTTGGGCGAGGGCCAGCTCTCCTCGCCGATCAGGTGCTTGACCGTGGTGAAATACTGGTCCGGACCGGCCGGGTTGCGCGCGGCCATGGCGGCGCGCCCGATCCCCTGGATGGTCGCCGGATCGGCCGCGGTGGCGCCGTCCGCGGCGGCGCGCGCCCGAAGCTGGCTCGCATTGGGCGCCTGGGTCGGGATCAAATCTGCGAACAGCCTCGGAAACCGGCCCAGGAAGTCCAGCTCCGCCGACAGCCGCCAGAGGTGGCCGCCGAGCAGCGAGGCGCCCATCACCGAGCCGGCCGAGGTGCCGACCGCGATGTCCGCGGTGGCGAGGTCGACGCCCTTCGCCTTCAGTCCGTGGAAATAGCCCGCCATCCACGAGGCGAGGTAGGCGCCGCCGCCGCCGAGCACAAGGCCGCGTTGCTTGCCGGCGCCAAGACGGGGCTCGTAGGGGATGGGATGGGCAAGGCCGTCGTCCCAGGCGCCCTCAGGCGCCGGAGGAGCGGCCGCCGCCGCGCCCGGCATTCCCTGGGCGCCGGCCTCGCCGCCGACCACGAGCGCGGCCGCGCCCAAAGCCAACACGTCGCGTCGCCGCATCATTCCTGTCTCTCCCGATCGCGCCGGCGTCAGGATACAGGCCCTGCCGCCGAAGGCGAGCGGAAACGGCTGAGGCTTCGTCGGGGCGCTTTCTGCAAGACTTTGAAAATCAACCTGTTACCACATCACCCAAAGGTCAGCGCCACCGGCACGTGATCGGAGGGCTTCTGCCAGGAGCGCGCCTCCTTCAGCACCGTCATGGCGCGGGCGCGGGGCGCGAGCGAACGGCTGGCCCAGACATGGTCGAGGCGGCGGCCGCGGTCGTTGACCGTGGGATCGGGCGAACGGTAGCTCCACCAGGTGAACAGCTTCTCGTTCGGCGGCACGATGTCCCGCATGACGTCCACCCAAGGACCGGAGGCCTGGAAGGCATCGAGCTTCCCGACCTCCACCGGCGTGTGGCTGACCACGGTGAGCAGCTGCCTGTGGCTCCACACATCGGTTTCCAGCGGCGCGATGTTGAGGTCGCCCACCACCACCGCATGGCGCTCGGCGTCCGCCGCGTCGGCGCGCAGCACCGGCCAGGCTGTCAACTCGTCCAGGAAGGCGAGCTTGTGGGCGAACTTGGGGTTCAGGTCCGGGTCCGGCACATCGCCGCCGGCGGGGACGTAGAAGTTGTGCACCGTCACCGGCTTGCCGAGCCCGGCCTCGGGGCCGATCGTGACGCTCACGTGGCGGGCGTCGCCCTTGCCGCAGAAGTCGCCCCTGGCGATGTCGAGGAAGGGATGGCGCGAGAACGTCGCGACCCCGTGCCAGCCCTTCTGCCCATTGAGCGCGATGTGCTCAAAGCCCATGTCGCGGATGGCGCCGAGCGGGAACTTGTCGTCCTGGCACTTGGTCTCCTGCAGGCACAGCACGTCCGGCTTCAGCCGCTCCACCACCTCGCGCACGATGGGAAGGCGGATGCGGACCGAATTGATGTTCCAGGTGCAGACGGTGAGGGACAAGGCGCAGGGCAGGTCCGGTATCGGCAGGATAGGCCCAAGGCTTAGCCGCCTCGCGGGCGGGGCGCAAGGCGGGCCGGGGCTCGGCAGCGGGTCTGTTTGAAATCCCGTCGTTGGTCCGGGAACACCACGAACCCTCCCCGCAAGCGCGAGAGGGAGCAACGCCAGCTCTCAATTTCAAACCGGCCCACTGCCCGGGACTCGCATTGGTGCCGGCGGCGCGCTGGTTCACGGCCAGCCGCTCGCCGACAAGGGCACGCCTCCTTCGCCCTCGACGTGATCGTCGCCGGCATCGCCAGGACCGTCATGCCGCGCTCGTTCAGGAGGCGCGCCTCAAGGCCGCGCCGTCGGCTTGAGCGGGGCGAAGGCCCGAGCGGAGGGCTCGGGCCGCGACCTTACTCGCTGGCGAGCCTCACCCGCTGGCGAGCCTCACTTGGCGGCCAGCCTCACTTGGCGGCGAGCAGCGGGGTGAGGATCTTGTCCATGTCGGCGATGGAGAGGGCGCCGGAATAGAGCTTGCCGTCGATGATGAAGCTCGGGGTCGCGTTCACGCCCAGCTCCTTGTTGGCGTAGAGCGCGCTCGCCTGAACCTTCTCCGCCAGCGCCTGATCGGTCAGGCACTTCTCGAAGTCCTGCTGGCTCATGCCGGCCTGGCGCGCCACCTGGAGCAGCCCGGCGGCCGGGTCATTGCCGTACGCCCAGGTCTTCTGGGTCTCGAACAGGGTCGAGACCATGGGGAAGTATTTGTCGTCGGGCATGCAGCGCGCCAGCATGAAGGCGGCGGTCGCCACCGGCTCGAACGGGAACTCGCGGAAGATGAAGCGCACCTTGCCGGTGTCGATGTACTTCTTCTTCAGCTCCGGGAAGGTGCCGGTGTGGAAGGCGGCGCAGTGGCTGCACGTCATGGAGGCGTACTCGACGATGGTCACCGGCGCGTTGGCGTCGCCCAGCACCTTCACCGGCAGCGGACTGGCATCCGGCACGAGCACCTTCGCCGCATCGACCGGCCGGCCGTCGGCGGACTGCGCGAATGCGTCGCCCGCAGCAAGCGGCAGACCGAGACCGGCGGCGAGGGCGAAGGCGGCGGCGCCGGTGAGCAAGCGGCGGCGGGTGAGCATCATCGGACAGGTCTCCGGCCAATCCATCGACGCAGCGATCACGGGCGCCCCACGCGGCCGGTGCCGGCCGCGGCTCGGAAAGGGACGTCGCATCGGCGCTCTGGAGGCCAATTCAGTATGGATCGGGAGCCGCACCGCGCTCCGGGAAGGAATGATCGGCCTCTAGCATGGCGCATCCAAGGCGGCAAACGGGGTCCCGATCACGGCTTGGTCAACTCGGCCCGGCCGCCGCCGGGCGACCTCAGCCGCGCCGCTCGCGCCGCACCAGGGCGCCGAGCCGGGCGAGGGAGGCGGCGAGCGCCTCGTCCTCGAACCGGCCGATCTCGCCGCGCACCGTTGCCACCGCTTCCGCGGCGGGTGGCGGCGGGGCTGGCGCGCGGGCGGTGCGTGCCGGCACCGGCCCCTGCCGCAGGGCGATGCGGCCGACGCAGCGCCAGCCGAAATAGGCGTTGATGCGCTCCAGCACCACCGGGGCGGCGTGCTGCATCTCGATCGCGTAGGGGCCTTCCACGCGCACCACCAGGGTCGCCGGCTCGCCGGGCGTGCCCTCGGGGCCGCGCCGCGGCCATTGCAGCTTCAGCGGCACCGACCGGGGGCCGAGGTCCGGGCCGACGATCTCGTCCCAGTTGGTGACCACCTCCACCACCGAGATGCCGGCCTTGCCGCACATCTCGGCGATGCCCGGCGCAACGTAGTCGGCGAGCGGGCGGGGGCCGCGGGGCTTTCGGGTCGGGGCGCTCACGGGCGGCATGGCTCCGCGCGAAGGAGGACGGGCGTTCAGTCTAGTGCGGGCGCCAGCGGGAGAGAAGGCATGCCGCACCCGAGACAGGCATCGTCCCGTCTTGACAACGCGTTTCGCCGGCTTCAGTCTAAACACTATATAGTGCTTTGGAGCCTGCTAAATGCGTATCCGCCTTCTGGGGACAGGCACGCCCACGCCATCCCTGCGCCGCATGTCCTCCGGTTACGTGGTCGAGATCGGCGACGACGTGATCGTCCTCGACCACGGCTTCGGCGCCCATCACCGGCTGCTGGAGCTGGGCATCCCCGCCACCCGCGTCACCCACCTGTTCTTCACCCATCTGCACTACGACCATTGCGGCGACTATGGCCGCATGGTGCTGACGCGCTGGGACCAGGGCGCCGGCCAGGTAGGCGACCTCAAGGTCTACGGCCCCGCCCCGCTTGCCCGCATGACCGGCCAGCTGTTCTCGCAGGACGGCGTCTACGGGCCCGACCTCGTGGCGCGCACCCATCACGACTGCAGCCTCGGCATCTACGAGGCGCGTGGCGGCGCCCTGCCGCGCCGCTGGCCGAGCCCGGAGGTCACGGAGATCACCGCCGGAGACGTCGTCACCGGCGACGGCTGGAGGCTGACGGCGGGTCGCGCCGAGCACTTCTCGCCCTATCTGGAGACGCTGGCGTTCCGCATCGAGACCGCCGAGGGCACCCTGGTCTATTCTGGCGACAGCGGACCCACTCCGCCCATGCGCGCGTTCGCCGAGGACGCGGACGTGCTGATCCACATGTGCCACTACCGCACCGGCACGCAGCTCAACGAGGGCTTCGCGGAC